>NZ_JAKIKU010000057.1 GCF_023283985.1 Shewanella electrodiphila | reverse complement strand
ACAAAGACGGCTTTGCAGACTTAGATTTCTCTAACCTAAAAGCGTCTATCGGTGGCGGTATGTCTGTCTTGCCAAGCGTGGCAAAAGAGTGGCATAAAATCACTGGTCTGCCTATCGTGGAAGGTTATGGTTTGTCAGAAACTTCACCAGTGGCTGCTTTTAACCCGATGACCATTGCTGAATTCACGGGTAAAATTGGTATCCCTGCCTCTAGCACCGATATAATACTAATCGATGATGATGAAAATGAAGTCGCATTGGGTGATCGCGGCGAGATTTGTGTCAAAGGGCCGCAGGTGATGATAGGTTATCAAAATCGTCCAGAGGAAACAGCTGAAACGTTTACTGCCAATGGCTTTCTGAAAACTGGCGATATCGGTATCATGGACGAAAAAGGCTTTATTAAAATCGTTGACCGCAAAAAAGACATGATTTTGGTCTCTGGTTTTAACGTTTATCCGAACGAAATTGAAGAAGCCATGAGCGAGCATCCAGCTGTGGTAGAATGCGGCGCTATCGGTAT
>NZ_JAKIKU010000056.1 GCF_023283985.1 Shewanella electrodiphila | reverse complement strand
TATCTAATTGCCATTGTCCATCGATGACGGTGGTGTTAAAGATTAGACGTGCACCGTTAATATCAGTGACCCACACGAGTACATTTTGACCGTCTTCAATATTTAATGCTTCACCACGCAAAGTTGTGACTAAGATTTCTGCATCATTGAGGGTGTTGTCACTATCTACGGCCTCAATGGTAATAGAGGCATTGCTGTCTTTGATTACGGTTGTGGTGGTTGATGCTGGGTTACCTGCGATATCGACAGTGCTAGCAACGAAGGTAATACCACCGTCAACAAGCGATGACACATCAGCGTTATCAATTTGCCAACTGCCCGCATTAACCGTGGTGAGGTAAGTGAGCTGATTACCTAAAGTATCGGTGAGAGTAATGGTTATGTCTTGGCCATCTTCAACATCATCAACTTGACCTGAGAAATCAAGGCGCAGCATTTCAAAGCGGTTAATGATGGTATCTCTGCCAGTATCAATATCGAGGGTGATATCAGCGAGAATATCCACAGGTATTTGTGCAGACGTTG
>NZ_JAKIKU010000055.1 GCF_023283985.1 Shewanella electrodiphila | reverse complement strand
CGACATTACCGTTGACGCCTCAGCAGTGGACCAAAACGGTCAAACCGTTGTTAATGATGACACCGACAACATGGATGCCACCGCGGGTTCAATTGATGTGGCGCTCACCATCAATGATGGCGCAGAGACTGCTGACATTTCAGGTAACACTACTGATGTGGCGCCAAACAGCACAGTCACCCTAACCCTGACTGATAGCGCTGGCACAGTGCAAATCATCACTGGCGTGACCGTTGATGCCAATGGCGATTACAGCATTGATGGCGTGGATATTTCAGGCTTAGTTGATGGCGACATTACGGTAGATGCTCAAGCGGTCGACCAAAACGGTCAAACCGTGACTGACGCTGACACCGACAACATGGATGCGACTGCGGGCTCTATCGACGTTGCATTAGTGATTAACGATGGCGCAGAAACCGCTGACATTTCAGGTACCACCACCGATGTGGCAGAAGATAGCATTGTCACCCTTATTCTTACCGATAGCGCCGGCAACACCCTTGAGGTGACGGGCGTGACTGTTGATGCC
>NZ_JAKIKU010000054.1 GCF_023283985.1 Shewanella electrodiphila | reverse complement strand
GACAATGGCTGTGACAGAAGTGGGATTACCAGCGATATCGACAGTATTCGCTGTAAAGCTAATATTGCCATCGATGAGTGATGAAACATCAGCATCGCTAATTTGCCAAACACCTGCGACGACAGTGGTATTGAAAGTGAGTTGGTTATTGAGGCTATCGGTAAGGGTAATAGTAATGGTTTGACCGTCTTCAACATCATCAACTTGACCCGAGAAATCAAGGCGCAGCATTTCAAAGCGGTTAATGACAGGGTCTCTACCCGTGTCCACATCAATAGTGATATCAGCCAATATATCAACAGGCATTTGAGCGGCGGCTGATGCAGGGTTGCCTGCTATATCGCTGACCTCAGAAGTGACAATTAATGAGCCATCATCAAAGGCTGATAAATCTTGTGCTGGGAGAGTCCAAACTCCGCCAGTAATAATGGCGTTAAGGGTTAATGAATTCCCTTGGTTGTCCGTTAAGGTTACGGTAACAGTTTGACCGTCTTCAACATTAGTAACAGTGCCCTGAATGACCACCTGAGTCATTTC
>NZ_JAKIKU010000053.1 GCF_023283985.1 Shewanella electrodiphila | reverse complement strand
GATTACAGCATTGATGGCGTGGATATTTCAGGCTTAGTTGATGGTGACATTACCGTTGATGCCTCAGCTGTCGATCAAAACGGTCAAACCGTGACTGATGCTGACACCGACAACATGGATGCCACCGCGGGTTCAATTGATGTGGCGCTCACCATCAATGATGGCGCAGAAACTGCTGACATTTCAGGTAGCACTACCGATGTCGCGCCAAACTCAACCGTCACCCTAACGCTCACCGATAGCGCTGGCACAGTGCAAGTCATCACTGGCGTCACCGTTGATGCTAATGGCGATTACAGCATTGATGGCGTGGATATTTCTGGCCTTGTTGATGGCGACATTACTGTTGACGCATCAGCAGTCGACCAAAACGGTCAAACCGTCACTGATGCTGACACCGACAACATGGACGCGACTGCGGGCTCTATTGATGTGGCCCTCACCATCAATGACGGCGCAGAAACTGCTGACATTTCAGGTAGCACTACCGATGTCGCGCCAAACTCAACCGTCACCCTAACGCTCACCGATAGCGCTGGCACAGTGCAAGTCATCACTGGCGTC
>NZ_JAKIKU010000052.1 GCF_023283985.1 Shewanella electrodiphila | reverse complement strand
CGAGCCATCATCAAAAGTGGATAAATCTTGGGGAGCTAACGTCCATAGTCCGCCAGTCACAATGGCGTTAAGGGTTAATGAATTCCCTTGGTTGTCCGTTAAGGTTACGGTGACAGTTTGACCGTCTTCGACATTGGTAACAGTGCCTTGGAGCGCCACTTGAGTCATCTCTTGTGCGTTGAGTACGCCATCATTATCAATAATTTCTACGGTGATATCAGCGAGCGTGTCTTTTTCTACAGTATTGCTGCCAATGGTAGGATTGCCTTGAGTATCGTTGGATAGAGCTCTTAGCGTGAGAGAGCCTTCTGTGAGTGATGATAAATCAAGGTTATCTAATTGCCATTGTCCATCGATGACGGTGGTATTAAAGATTAGGCGCGCACCGTTAATATCAGTGACCCACACCAGCACATTTTGACCGTCTTCAATATTTAATGCTTCACCGCGCAAAGTTGTGCTGGGGACTTCAACTGCATTAAGCGTATTGTCATCATCTACCGCTTCAATGGTCACAGTTGCTTGAGAATCTTTGCTGACAATGGCTGTGACAGAAGTGGGATTACCAGCGATATCGACAGTATTCGCTGTAAAGCTAATATTGCCATCGATGAGTGATGAAACATCAGC
>NZ_JAKIKU010000051.1 GCF_023283985.1 Shewanella electrodiphila | reverse complement strand
TCATGCTGATCTCCGATTTAGTTTCTTTAACAAAACTATTATGGCTCTGGCTTTCAGCTAACCCACGATTAATTGGAGATCAGCATCTTTAGTGGGGAGTCATTATGTCTAGTTGCTTAAGCAAGGATTGCATGTGAGTTCAAGTAAAGTAAATCTTGATAGACGAGAGTATTCTTTAATCGTTTGCTCAGTGTTGTTGGCTTGTTCTAGCATTAGCTGTCTGTTTGGACTTTATTGGATTTTATTTGGTGGGCGATTTTCTTACGAAGGTTGGTACTTTATAGGATTTTCGGTGTATTTCAGCCGGCTACTATCACCATTCGCTTTTTACTTTTATATATGGCCCAGGCCTCACATCAGTATGCGCCTTCGCTTAATTTGCTCAATTCCATTTATCATTATGTTAATGTTCAATTTTGCTTGGGGTTGGGAGCAATTCAGCAACTAACAAGTCATTAAAGCAGGACAAAAAACAGTTGGCTTTTGCTCCTGCGTCGCTTATTTTAACCAACTATTTTTAGCCTCTTAATGAGGCGTTATGTTTCAATCGAGGTTGAGAGTGAAATTCATCTTTTTAATTCTTAGTGCATTATCGCTCTTTGCAAATGCAGATTCTTGCTTTGTAACTGATGCTGTAGAACT
>NZ_JAKIKU010000050.1 GCF_023283985.1 Shewanella electrodiphila | reverse complement strand
CACTGTTGATGCCAATGGCGATTACAGCATTGATGGCGTGGATATTTCTGGCTTAGTTGATGGTGACATTACCGTTGATGCCTCAGCTGTCGACCAAAACGGTCAAACCGTTACGGATGCTGACACTGACAACATGGATGCGACTGCAGGTTCAATTGATGTAGCCCTCACCATCAATGACGGCGCAGAAACCGCTGACATTTCTGGTAGCACTACTGATGTGGCGCCAAACAGCACAGTCACCCTAACCCTTACCGATAGCGCCGGCACAGTGCAAGTCATCACTGGCGTCACTGTTGATGCCAATGGCGATTACAGCATTGATGGCGTAGACATTTCAGGCTTAGTTGATGGCGACATTACCGTTGACGCTCAAGCTGTCGATCAAAACGGTCAAACCGTCACGGATGCTGACACTGACAACATGGACGCGACTGCGGGTTCAATTGATGTGGCATTAGTAATTAATGATGGCGCAGAAACCGCTGACATTTCAGGTAGCACCACCGATGTCGCGCCAAACTCAACCGTCACCCTAACGCTCACCGATAGCGCTGGCACAGTGCAAATCATCACCGGCGTCACTGTTGATGCCAATGGCGATTACACTATTGATGGAGTAGATATTTCTGGCTTAGTTGATGGTGACATCACCGTTGATGCCTCAGCTGTCGATCAAAACGGTCAA
>NZ_JAKIKU010000049.1 GCF_023283985.1 Shewanella electrodiphila | reverse complement strand
TGCGATCCATAAAGGCACCATCACCGGATAGTTTTGGCTGTCATTTTCAAATACTGTTAGCATCGCAGGATAGGCAGCTAGCACATCCGCAATAAGCTGACGCATATCTGTTGAGACAGTCACACTATGATCCAAAATGCGATTAAGCATATTTTCTATAGCCCAAGCCAGCTCAGCCGTATAATTTGCACCGACCATACGACCGGAACCTTTTAAGGTATGGAACCCACGACGAATATCCACCAATCCGCTTAAGTCAGCTGGCAATAATCGCCAATCTTCATATAAAGGTACAATCTCAGCCAATACTTCATCAGCTTCTTCTAAAAATATCTCTTTAATATCAGGATCGGCATCATGAGCATCTGCCGCTAGCTGCTCGGTTTCTTGCATAAAGGGTTTGAGTATCGCTGGAATATCAATAGCAGATAAGGAAGCAACAGCAGTGCTCTTTTTACTATCAGCAGTTGTCTCGTTTGACTCATTGCTCATGTCGAGAGCACTTAGCAATTCAGCATCATCATCAAATGGTTGCGATAGTTCTAATGCTGAGTCTGAATCAGCAGTGACAGCATCTAATATGGTCAGCCCAGCATTGATAGGTTGCTGTGTCATGAGATTATGGCTTTGTAGAATAGTGACAGCAGGATCAAAGCTTGGAGATTGTTGCGCTTCAAAATCTATCACTAATGCTGGTAGCCGTTTTGCCGTATCCATCACCAG
>NZ_JAKIKU010000048.1 GCF_023283985.1 Shewanella electrodiphila | reverse complement strand
CCGTACCTGACCATCAGGATCATTTCCAGCGGTGCTGTCAGAGGGACTGAAATCAAATAATGGTGACAAGTATATAAATACCCCTATCATAAGGGTCAATACAGCCCCGACAAACATCCACAATAAGCCTGATACGCTTCTTGTTTTGCGTTTTTCAGTCGCACCTTTAGGTTTTTTGGCTAGCATGGATCTGGTTCTCCCTACTGAATCTAACTATCATCAAATTATGGCTGGCAGTCATCTATACTCATACTACATGTTAGAAAGTTACTATATAATAGAAAAAAACTACATGCTAGATGGTGCCGACAACCCTAACAAACTAAGACCATTGACCAATACTTGACGTACGGCTTTAGACAAACGCAAACGGGCTTGCATCAATTCCATCTCATCCAAGCTTGGTGTCTCACCTGAGGTCAAACTCACTGGCAAAATGCGATTGCTGTCATACCAACCATGAAATAGCGCTGCCAACTCTTTAAGATAGTTGGTCAAGACATGTGGCTCATAACCCGTCGCGGCGCGTAATAATGTCGCTGGATATCCTGCTAATAATTTAATTAGCTCGTCTTCGTTTGGTGCGCTAAGTAAGTTTTGATGTTCTAAACCAATCGCATCGTCTACCACAAGACCACTGTTTTGTAGCTTTTCTAACACTCGACAAACACGGGCATGCGCGTATTGAATGTAATACACTTGATTGTCTTTGCTTTGTGATTTAGCCAGCGCCAAATCAAAATCAATGTGCACTTCAGGCT
>NZ_JAKIKU010000047.1 GCF_023283985.1 Shewanella electrodiphila | reverse complement strand
GGTTCATGACTGGGGTGAAGTCGTAACAAGGTAGCCCTAGGGGAACCTGGGGCTGGATCACCTCCTTACCTATACGACTAACTTAATGTTTGTTGAGTGTTCACACAGATTACTTGATAGAAAGAAAGAGAAAGATATCGAAAGGTATTTTTGAGTATTTTGATTGTTAATCAAGGCGCTTGAGGAGTGAATGAGGACGTGTAGTACACTACACGACGATTGAACGACAAAAGCAACGATGATTAACGATTAAAAGACCAAAAAGAATGGGTCTGTAGCTCAGCTGGTTAGAGCGCACCCCTGATAAGGGTGAGGTCGGTGGTTCAAGTCCACTCTGACCCACCAAATCTTCATTTTATCTGCGTTAATTAAATACTCGTTTAGTGAACTAAACGTCTCATTGAATTAACTTGCTAAAATTCGATTTGGCTTCGCCAATTACTATAATTGGTACCTTGATATCTAACTCAACTGCATGTAAATGGGGCTATAGCTCAGCTGGGAGAGCGCCTGCCTTGCACGCAGGAGGTCTGCGGTTCGATCCCGCATAGCTCCACCATTTACTTACTTTGATAAAATCGTAAGTCATGCACATTTGGATAGAGACGCCAAAGATAAAGCGACAGCTTTATCTTTGGCTTTTTTAAGCCCGTTCTTTAACAATTTGGAAAGCTGATAGTATTTAATTGCATGAGTCTGTCATGTTAATTAATTACAAATCGTATTATTGGGAAGTTAATCCCTTTTCAGTAATACATTGAG
>NZ_JAKIKU010000046.1 GCF_023283985.1 Shewanella electrodiphila | reverse complement strand
ACAGTGCGAAGGTGAGGTGATTGTTTGTGCCGAAACCGCACTGCCAGTGAAATTTGCCGATACGATCATCGAAGCTATTGGATCGATAGAAATCGCACGCCCAGCCCATACCGAAGGCTTGGAGAGCTTACCGCAGCATGTGGTGGTGCTTGATAACAGCGCTGAGCTGGTCGCTGAGCAAATTCGTCAGCATGTGATACCAAATCCAGCATAAATCAGAGTGGATTTTAATACTTATTTTCATGAGGAACTCTATAAATTTCAATGACGAACTATAGAAATAATATTCATATAAAAGTTACGCCATTGTAATAAAGTGTTTATGATTGTGTTATGGTAGATATAATTGTAATATTAGAAACAGCGTCGGCGACTCATCATTTTGCTAGACGCTTTTTTAGTAATCATACCAGCCAATTACACTGAACAGCTGCCCTATAAGCGTCATGATAATCGTACGATTAAGTCCTTTTACGACCCTTATTGCTTGTCACTATTTTAATGACAGTCAAAGATTAAGGTTAAGTAATAGATCTAAATGATACTAATTGTGGCGACAACAGCGGTACATATTGTGGATATAACAATGAAGATGAGCTTAAAAAAGACAGCAAAAGCACTGGCAAAAGGATTATTAGTTACGACATTTAGTAGTGCCATGTTGATGACCACAGCCCACGCTAACAATCCACCACCAGCCATCAAAGCGGATGCGCCCAATCGCTACATCGTCAAAAAAGGCGATACGTTGTGGGACATATCAGGAC
>NZ_JAKIKU010000045.1 GCF_023283985.1 Shewanella electrodiphila | reverse complement strand
GCAACTGGGTGTAACAGTGGATGAGTTGCAGCGCATCTGTATAAAGGTGCGTGCTCAGATTATTCGACAGCCATCACTATACTTACAGCTAACCTATCAACTCACCCTGCCCAACCAACTGCTAGCAAAGCAGCTAAACTGGTCAGTGTGGCAGCAAGCGCAAGTAAGATTCGATGATTACTTGTGGGAAGAGACTTGCCTTGAGTGTTTTATCGCTGGTCGTCTGATAAATGATGAAAATCTAACAGATGCTCAAAAGGCAACGCCCTATATCGAGATTAATGCCAATCCAGACGGTCGTTACGCGCTATATCAATTTGAAAGCTATCGTAATCCTGCGACCTTACCACCAACACCCTTACATGCAGCTGATGGACAAGCGCGCGCGTCTATTAATTGGATAAATAATGTAAAGCCAACATTAAGGTACGTGGAGAATTCTTCATTTAATGATCCATCACTAGCAAATAAACCTAATCATTATGAGCGCAGCTTTAATGTACCAGTAATCCAACGATCCAATAAGCAATACACCATCGCAAATACTGTGATTGAGCAAATACATCCTTGTGTTATTTTATGGTTTGGTGAGATTGCTTTATATTTTGCCCCAAACCACGCCTCCCCGCCTGACTTTCACAATCGTAGCCACTGGTCGAAATTTGAGCTTTAACTCTACTTTTAACTTAAGCATCACAACTCAAAGCGCAAAAAAAACCAGCAACGCTATAAAGGCATTACTGGATTTGGAGAAAACTTTTAACATAGGTTACATCTAGCTGGCTATTATTTGTCAGCCATCGCGAGGTAAATACCACGG
>NZ_JAKIKU010000044.1 GCF_023283985.1 Shewanella electrodiphila | reverse complement strand
CTTTCTTGTTATCGGTCTCTCAATAGAGGAGCCATCGCTCAATCGAACTACGACAAGGAAAGCTTTAGTTGCAGCTAAAGCCTGGGTCTCACATTACCCGAAACAGGGAAGCATTTGTAAATTAGGTGGGTTTATTATCCATACAAGCTAATTAATAAGGACAAAAAACAGTTGGCTGTTTTCGTTTCTCAACATTTTAGCCAACAATTTTTTGCCCATTATTAGGGCGTTAGGGCTACTAAAACTATGCGTTCACTTCTAGCAATAATATTCTTATATTGCTCTTCTGCTTGCGCCGATGAAGAGATCATAGTTTCATTTAGTGAAAGTAAGGTTTGCGTCTCTGAAACCGATAATTGTCAATCCACTTTAACGGTTACGACTGAGAAGACAATATATACCTTAGAAAACCTTTTAGGCAGTTTTTATCTCTCCAAGGTAAACAACCAAATACTTGATTGCGGTGGTAACACATTAAGTTACGGGTCAAACGCAAACCTAATTAATTCTAATGGTTCAAAAATTGAAATACCCCATAAAAATGGCGTTGCAGATTGTGGTATTACTAGAGATAAATTGTATTATTTTATTGTTGATGAAACACCCAACTTAAAAGTATACGGTAACAACGGGCAATTAATTCTAAGTAAACCCGTTGCTTTTGATTCTATAGTAAAGTACAAAATAAGTAATAAAAACTACGAGTTAAGGGTGCATGGTATACCGTAGCCCTAACAAGAGACTATGGCGTCAATAGTTAATTTTAAGCTTTTGGCGCTTCCCACAAAACACCGTCTCTTAGCATCGAATTTAAGATCACAACCATCTTCCTAATGCAGGC
>NZ_JAKIKU010000043.1 GCF_023283985.1 Shewanella electrodiphila | reverse complement strand
TAACAAGAGACTATGGCGTCAATAGTTAATTTTAAGCTTTTGGCGCTTCCCACAAAACACCGTCTCTTAGCATCGAATTTAAGATCACAACCATCTTCCTAATGCAGGCAATAATAGCCACTTTCTTTGGTTTTCCTGCCGCAACTAACCGCTGATAAGTCTCTTTAAAAACAGGGTTAGATTGTATTGCTGACATCATTGCCATGTACAAAACGGTTCTCACTTGATGCCGTCCTCCTTGGATCTTTCTATGCCCTTTGAAGCGTCCACTTTCTTTATTCATCGGTGCTACACCGACCAATGAACTGGCTTCTTTGTTATTAATATATCCAAGCTCTGGTAGGTTGCTGATGATTGATGCAGCGGCAATTTTACCTATCCCTTTCATACTTTGTAGGATGATATTTTTAGCCTGATAATCAGGACAAGACTCGATGAGTTTAACGATTTTATCTTCTATCTTTGTTATCTGATTTTTGAACACGGTTAAGATGGGTTTGATCGTCATAGCAAGCTCTTTGGGTAAAATTTGAAGCCTGTTCTTTTCCATTGTTTGCATGACTAATAGTTGATTTCGTCTGCCTACTAGATCGCTCATAGCCTGCATGATGTCAGGCTTTAGTGTCGACAGCTTAGGTTTAATTGCTTCACCGTAATGCGCGATAAGTTGTGCATCAAGTTTGTCTGTTTTAGCTCGTTGACCAATAGCCCCAGCAAAGCGTTTTATGTGTATTGGGTTGGCGATAACGAAAGGCAGGTTTGCTTCAGAGCAGGCCATGATAAATGGCATTTCTAGGCGACCAGTGGCTTCAATTACGATACGTTCAGGGCGGTGTTTTTTGATGAGGTTTATCGCTTCTTTAATCCCTTTCTCATCGTTATTGACGGTGAAAAATATATCAAGCGGACGAATATAAATGTCGAGTTGAAATTT
>NZ_JAKIKU010000042.1 GCF_023283985.1 Shewanella electrodiphila | reverse complement strand
ACAGTGTGGACGATATGCCCATGTACCCTTACAAGGATAGTAAAAGTAGGGTGTAATGTCTGTGATTATAAAGCATCGCTTTATACTGACATGGAACGCGGAGGATTTATCTGCAGCTGAACATAGCCCAGTGCTTAATTTCTCATAATTGATAGCTGACAGCTGGTTACTCACGTAACGAGCTTTTTTGTACCTGGGATTTGAGATGAAATATTTTGCCATTGATGAATATGCCTACGTAATACAGGTAAAGCCAAGCGCCTAATTTCATTTTTTAGATATCAGTGACTCAGTAATGATGAAGTGAGTGTATTTGTATCCCCTGCGTAGAAGAAGGTTATTGGAAAATAAAGTATGTACCTGTATTAGATATCACGAAAAGATCGCTTGCTAGAGTACTTCTAGTTTCCTCTGTAAAGTTAGCTAAATCTATCTTGCACAGCAGATACACCATGAAGGGAAAATGCAGTTAATGCTTACTTCAATGAAAGTGTTTTATAGCCTGTCCTTTGTTTAGTCGTAAATGTATCCTTATCTCTGACCTTGTTTGCTTCTTATCTATTTTATAAGTTTGCTTATGACTAGTTCAAATATACTGGGCCTTGTGTATTACGGTTAACCAGGTTTTCTTATACTATGCAGCAAAAAATATCTCATCATTAAAATTAAATTTAATTGTTTAACTAGACTGAAATGTTGCGTCTGTAGTTTCAGGTTTATTAGTTTGTATTTGAGACAACAAGATTTATTAATAATAGAAATAGAGAAAAGATTTTTAATTTTTTATAAATGAATTTGAACTATTTCAAGTGAAGCATCGAGGTGAAGGCTTTATATACCTAAGTTTCATACAATGTAAGCTAGCTTTAATGCGGCCGAAGTTATCGATTGTATAGCCATTATGTGGATAAGTTTGGGGGTAACTCGTGTGTATCCTGTACTTAAGCAAGGAATGCAAAATAACTTCATTTTTGTGTAAAAAAGCCCTTGCGCGAAAATCTGATTTGCCTATAATGCGCATCCACTGACACGGCAGAGCGCAATAGCGAAACACTGAGTCAGGTTGATTTGAGATGGTTTTAACC
>NZ_JAKIKU010000041.1 GCF_023283985.1 Shewanella electrodiphila | reverse complement strand
GACAAGGAAAGCTTTAGTTGCAGCTAAAGCCTGGGTCTCACATTACCCGAAACAGGGAAGTATTTGTAAATTAGGTGGGTTTATTATCCATACAAGCCACTCAAGCAGGACAAATAACAGTTGGTTTTGTTCGCTTCGCTCTCTATTATAACCAACTATCATTTGCCTCTTAGTGGGGCGTTATATTTTTGGTAGGTTATGAAGCTAGCTGAATCTAAAATCCCCAAATTATTAATCATCTATTTATATGGCGTTTTGGTTCTAAATGTTATTGATATATTTTATCTAAATAGAGCTAATTCAACCCAAAGTATTGGATTTATTCTGACTTTAATAATTCCTATATTCTTTGCAGTGTATTTAACTCGTAAAGGTTTTTCCTTAACTAAAAAATCGGCGCTTTGGCATACTTTTATTCTTGTAGTTGCTTGCCCATTAATATTTATCGTTCATATTGCACTAACACTATAAATGCCTGTAAGGTGTTGTAAATAAAAAATATAACAAGTCATTAAAGCAGGAAAATTTACAGTTGGCTGTTTTCACTGCGTTCAACATTTTAGCCAACTATAAATTTCCTCTTAATGAGGCGTTAGTTGCCTTATGGATATTGTGCCACTGTTCGGATTAAGTAGTATTAAATTTGGTGCTTCCAAAGCTCATGCTATTGAGGTATTTGGAAACCCTGATGCCGTTGAAAATGAGTCAGGTAGAAACGGAGTGAGTTCAGAAATCTGGGAATACCAGTCTCACGGAATACGTTTATATTTCGATCCTGATTTAAACTTTATATTATGGGATATTTCAATAACTTCTGATAATGTTCAGTTAAATAGTATTAACCCTATTGGCATCAAAGAGTCAGAGTTATTGGCTTATTTTCCCTCTTTGGTTTTAGAGGTTAATGACGGCATATTTAAAGAGTATGTGGACACGAAAAATGAACTATTGTTTTTCTTACGTGACAATATAGTTAAACGAATAGACGTATCGCCTAACCTTGATGATTATTTAAAAAGGTTTGGTTAAATCGGCAACTAACAAGAGACTATGGCGTCAATAGTTAATTTTAAGCTTTTGGCGCTTCCCACAAAACACCGTCTCTTAGCATCGAATTTAAGATCACAACCATCTTCCTAATGCAGGCA
>NZ_JAKIKU010000040.1 GCF_023283985.1 Shewanella electrodiphila | reverse complement strand
GAACTACGACAAGGAAAGCTTTAGTTGCAGCTAAAGCCTGGGTCTCACATTACCCGAAACAGGGAAGTATTTGTAAATTAGGTGGGTTTATTATCCATACAAGGCGCTCAAGAGGGAAAATTTACAGTTGGCTGTTTTCACTCCGTTCAACATTTTAGCCAACAATAAATTTCCCCTTAGCGGGGCGTTATAAGCCAAATCTCATCGGTGGTGTATGAATAAATACAAATTGAGACTCATTGTTATCTTGTGCATCCAGTTAATCATTACGGTTATTCATAAAGGAATGCCTAATACATTTGATGAAACAAACTTTTACCACATTTCAAACTGGACTTTTTGGCTCGGAATGTCCTGGGGAACCTGTATTTTTGTGTATGCACTTCGACTAGGTTGCAACCAATGTGGAGCCCGACAAGTATTTCGTGGTATCAGTATTTTCTCGTTACGTTGGCCACAAGATAATTGTCATAAATGTGGTGCCGTAGTTGAATAATGCTTATAACAAGCTGCTAAATCCAGATTCACCAAGGCTGTCATGCCATTTGCTGTGCAAATCGCCCGCCAGCACATGGTTCACTTATTAGCAGGGCGTTATGTACTAAGGATATTAAATTGAGTTTGGCGCAAAATTTCAGGATGATGGCGGTTTATAATCAGCGTATGAATACGCAATTAATTACTGTTTGTGAACAGCTAAAACCTGAACAGCTTCAACAGGAAACCAATTCATTTTTCTCAACAGTTATGTGTTATTGGAACCATATTCTATTTGGTGATTTAATCATGTTGTCTCGTTTAGTAACTAATGACATTGTAAATATAGAACCAAGTACTTTGCAAAAAGTTCCGGTGGTAAAGTCTGTAAACGATCAATTCGTAAATAACTTAGTAGAACTGAAATCATTACGAACACTTGTTGATGAAATTTATTTAAAAATCACTCAAGATTTAACCGCTGAAAGTTATAACGGCATTATAAAATACACTACTTCTAGCGGTGAATACTTAGAGAAAAATATTGGAGAATTCTTCCAGCATATATTTAATCATCAAACACATCATAGAGGGCAATTGACTTGTATTCTAAGTCAATTTGATTTGGATTTCGGCTGCACAGATTTACCAATAATAGTGTCAAACTAACAACGTACATAACAAGAGACTATGGCGTCAATAGTTAATTTTAAGCTTTTGGCGCTTCCCACAAAACACCGTCTCTTAGCATCGAATTTAAGATCACAACCATCTTCCTAATGCAGGCA
>NZ_JAKIKU010000039.1 GCF_023283985.1 Shewanella electrodiphila | reverse complement strand
CATTGTGGTACCACCTGATCCCATCCCGAACTCAGTAGTGAAACGCAATCGCGCCGATGATAGTGTGGGGTCTCCCCATGTGAAAGTAGGTCATCGCCAAGCGCCTAATTTAAGTCTTAAATTACTGACAAGTAATCTTGAGCAAGATCATGCTGATATGGCTCAGTCGGTAGAGCGCATCCTTGGTAAGGATGAGGTCCCCAGTTCGATTCTGGGTATCAGCACCATCTTTAAAACCAGATTTGTCTGGGGACAATAGCATTGTGGTACCACCTGATCCCATCCCGAACTCAGTAGTGAAACGCAATCGCGCCGATGATAGTGTGGGGTCTCCCCATGTGAAAGTAGGTCATTCCCAGACGCTAAATTTCTCTTTATGAGAGCAGATAGCCCGTTACTTACGTAACGGGCTTTTTTGTGTTTGAAATTTGAGCTTGCTCAAACGGCCACTTAGCTAATAAATAGTGTGGAATACATGCCAAGGATAACAAAGTAGGCCATTACCAAGCGTTATAGCCATACATCCTATCGATCATATATTGATAGAGTGGATGGCCCATTACCCACTTATAGAGCTTATTTTTAAAATTATGAGTTGGATTTCGCCAAAGCTTTATCATGATACTAGAAATATTTTGGTTAGGAGCCTAACAACTGCCGCTCACTAAGATTTACTTAAGTTCCTTTTTAAATATAGCTCTATCTTCCTCAAGCAGAGGAGCTGCAACTAAACAATAAAAAGTTGCTATTCATTTCAGTACAGGTGTTTACTGCCTGTTCTACTGTTCTACTGTTCTACTGTTCTACTGTTCTACTGTTCTACTGTTCTACTGTTCTACTGTTCTACTGTTCTACTGTTCTACTGTTCTACTGTTCTACTGTTCTACTGTTCTACTGCTTAGTCGTAAGTGGCACTTTGGCATAACCTCTTATCCATCTAATCCATCTAATCCATCCAATCCATCCAATCCATTATCTTTTGTCTAGATAAAATTAACTCAGTATGGAGTTTATAGCGTAGGCATGTTGTCTTTATATTATGCTGTTAAAAATGATCAGACTTCTTTAATTAGTGCTAAATGTTTAACTAGACAGAAACGCTGTGCCTGTAGTTTTAGCTTCTATGGCCATAATTAAGAAACAATAAGATTAATTACCAATAGGAATGTGGATAGTTTCTATACATATTATCTAGTGGACTTGAACAATTTCGAGTTTTAAAAGTTAAGCATTGAGGTTGAAGGCTTTATATACTTAAGTCTCCTACAATTTAAGCGGGCTTTAATGCGCCTGGAATTATCGATTTAATAGCCATTATGTGGATAAGTTTGGGGGTAACTCGTGTGTATCCTGTACTTAAGCAAGGAATGCAAAATAACTTCATTTTTATGTAAAAAAGCCCTTGCGCGAAAATCTGATTTGCCTATAATGCGCATCCACTGACACGGCAGAGCGCAATAGCGAAACACTGAGTCAGGTTGATTTGAGATGGTTTTAACCGCTT
>NZ_JAKIKU010000038.1 GCF_023283985.1 Shewanella electrodiphila | reverse complement strand
TAGACATAATGACTCCCCACTAAAGATGCTGATCTCCAATTAATCGTGGGTTAGCTGAAAGCCAGAGCCATAATAGTTTTGTTAAAGAAACTAAATCGGAGATCAGCATGAATAAACATAACATACTTTTTATTGGCCTAGATACTCATAAAGAATTTGTTGAAGTGGCCTACATTGAAGATCAACGTGGTGCCCAAGCTATTCATTTTGGACGAGTTTCAAGTGCTAAAGCCTCTTTAACCAAACTTGCTAGGCAGTTCCAATCGAAGTATCCAACGGCCACTCTGCATTTCGTTTATGAGGCAGGCCCATGTGGCTATTGGATTTATCGTTTGCTCACAAGCCTTGGTCATTGTTGCTATGTCATAGCCCCTTCGCTTATACCCAAAAAGCCTGGTGAGAAGATTAAGACAGACAAACGTGATGCACTTAAATTAGCCAAGCTACTCAAATCTGAAGACCTCACCGCTATCTATGTTCCAGAGCCTGAAGATGAAGCCATTAGGGACTTATCTCGGGCACGAGAAACAGCGATGAAGGACTTAAAAGATGCCAAATACCAACTAAAAGCACTGCAACTCAGAAACAACATCAACTACAGAGGCACTGCCAATTGGTCGCTGAAACATTTGCGGTGGCTCACTGAGCTTATCTTGCCGCATCCTAGTCAACAGATTGTCTTGCAAGAATACTTACAAACCATTTCAGAGCGAATAGCGCGACTAAAACGGCTCGATAATGAACTAGAGCACCATGTGAAAAACTGGCGTTATTATCCTGTCGTCAAAGCAATACAAGCATTACGGGGTGTGAGGTTATTAGTCGCCGCTGGCGTGATTGCTGAATTAGGTGATTTAACCCGTTTTGACCATCCTAGAAAATTAATGAGTTACGTAGGCTTAGTGCCATCGGAGCATTCCAGTGGTGGTAAACGGCATCTTGGTGCAATAACAAAATGCGGTAATGGGCGAGCAAGGCGCTTACTGGTTGAAGGTGCCCACTCCTACCGATACCCTGCGAATATCTCAACAGATATGCAGAAAAGACAAGAAAACCTACCCAAAGATATTATCGATATCGCATGGAAAGCACAGTTACGGCTTTGTCGTCGATATCAAAAACTCATGCATAAAGGTAAGCATTACAACCTTGTCGTCACCGCGATAGCCAGAGAAATGATTGCTTATATCTGGGCGATTTCACGGGAAGTGGTACTGACACAAGTTAACCCTAAATTACGGTTATCGAGAGTGCCTGCATGATAAACCTTTTTGAGCTAATGCAGTGGGTCAAGCATCGGATGTGGCACAACCACCGAGGGCGTTAGGATGGCAATGCGGTTAACGCCGTATTGAACCACGAACATAGACTGAAGACAGGTGTCACGACGGATTATGTAAGGTAGGCGCTGCTTATTGAAAGATAAGTAATCCACGGATATCAGCATGACAACCGACGAAATTACTTGCTTCATCTACTGTGTTAGCTCAATCCCAAATGAGTGAAAGAACAAAAACAGGCTTAAATCTTTAGGCCGAAACAGTTATGTTCTGCTTGACGTGGGGAGTCATACCAACGCC
>NZ_JAKIKU010000036.1 GCF_023283985.1 Shewanella electrodiphila | reverse complement strand
AATGTCAGCAGTTTCTGCGCCGTCATCGATGGTCAGCGCCACATCAATAGAGCCCGCAGTCGCATCCATGTTGTCAGTGTCAGCATCGGTGACGGTTTGACCGTTTTGATCCACAGCTGATGCGTCAACGGTGATGTCGCCATCAACCAGGCCTGAAATGTCCACGCCATCAATGCTGTAATCGCCATTGACATCTACTGTGACGCCAGTGATGACTTGCACTGTGCCAGCGCTATCGGTGAGCGTTAGGGTGACAGTTGAGTTTGGCGCGACATCAGTAGTGGTACCTGAAATGTCAGCCGTTTCAGCGCCGTCATTAATCACTAATGCGACGTCGATAGAACCCGCAGTCGCGTCCATGTTATCGGTGTCAGCATCGGTTACTGTTTGACCGTTTTGATCCACAGCTGAGGCGTCAACGGTAATGTCACCATCAACTAAGCCTGAAATGTCCACGCCATCAATGCTGTAATCGCCATTGGCATCAACGGTGACGCCAGTGATGACTTGCACTGTGCCAGCGCTATCGGTGAGCGTTAGGGTGACAGTTGAGTTTGGCGCGACATCAGTAGTGGTACCTGAAATGTCAGCGGTCTCTGCGCCATCGTTAATCACTAATGCGACGTCGATAGAACCCGCAGTCGCGTCCATGTTATCGGTGTCAGCATCGGTTACTGTTTGACCGTTTTGGTCGACAGCTGAGGCGTCAACGGTAATGTCACCATCAACCAGGCCTGAAATGTCCACGCCATCAATGCTGTAATCGCCATTAGCATCAACGGTGACGCCAGTGATGATTTGCACTGTGCCGGCGCTATCGGTCAGGGTTAGGGTGACAGTGCTGTTTGGCGCGACATCAGTAGTGGTACCTGAAATGTCAGCCGTTTCAGCGCCGTCATTGATTACTAATGCCACATCAATAGAACCCGCGGTGGCGTCCATGTTGTCAGTGTCAGCATCAGTCACGGTTTGACCGTTTTGATCCACAGCTGAGGCGTCAACGGTAATGTCGCCATCCACTAGGCTTGAAATATCCACGCCCGCAATGCTGTAATCGCCATTGGCATCTACAGTGACGCCAGTGATGACCTGCACTGTGCCAGCGCTATCGGTCAGGGTCAGGGTGACGGTTGAGTTTGGCGCGACATCAGTCGTGGTACCTGAAATGTCAGCGGTTTCAGCGCCATCGTTAATCACTAATGCAACGTCGATAGAACCCGCAGTCGCATCTAATGCTTCAGTATCGTTGGCTGTGAGTGGATTGCCGTTAGCGTCAGTTGCGGTGGCGACAATAGTAATATCACCGTCTACTAAGGTTGATAAGTCGACATCATCAACTGAGTAAGTACCATCTGCATTGACAACCACATCTTCGATAACAATGGTGTTACCAGCGCTATCGGTAAGGGTTAGCGTGACTGTGCCGCCAGCTGGGATATCTTGTGAAGTCCCCGAAATGTCGCCTAGGTTATTTTCATCAATCACCAAATCAACGGTGATCGCCCCAGCCGTTGCATCTAATGCTTCAGTATCGTTGGCGCTTATTGGATTGCCGTTAGCGTCGGTTGCAGTGGCGACAATAGTAATATCACCATCCACTAAAGCAGATAAGTCGACATCATCAACTGAGTAAGTGCCATCTGCATTGACAACCACATCTTCGATAACAATGGTGTTACCAGCGCTATCAGTAAGGGTTAGCGTGACTGTGCTGCCAGCAGGGATATCTTGTGAAGTCCCCGAAATGTCGCCTAGGTTATTTTCATCAATCACCAAATCAACGGTGATCGCCCCAGCCGTTGCATCTAATGCTTCAGTATCGTTGGCTGTGAGTGGGTTACCGTTAGCGTCGGTTGCAGTGGCGACAATAGTAATATCACCATCCACTAAAGCAGATAAGTCGACATCATCAACTGAGTAAGTGCCATCTGCATTGACAACCACATCTTCG
>NZ_JAKIKU010000035.1 GCF_023283985.1 Shewanella electrodiphila | reverse complement strand
CGAAAGCATTTTGTTGTGGTTGGCTTTGGTGAAAGCTGTACACCAAATATAATAAAAGAAGTTTTTTACCAATGAAACATAACAAGCTAATAAATAAGGACAAAAAACAGTAGGCTGTTTTCGTTCCTCAACATTTTAGCCAACAATTTTTTGCCCATTATTAGGGCGTTAGTTTTCAAAAGTTGAGCTATGTGGAATCAAACTGATAATGGAGAAACCATCGGAACAGTAGGTTCTGAAAGTGGTGAAATAATTAAGGACGAGGAGCACTCCAAAGGTGCTCGCCTAACTTTGGAAAAAGGTGGCGATATTGCACCATACTCTATAACTAGTGGTGTGTACGGTTGTTTCTTTCATACAACTTACTTATCAACCCTAGAAGAGGGAGTAAGCGAATTGGATGCAATGAAAGCTGAAATATCTGAGTTCTTTGATACTGAAACAACAAGTGATGAAGAGCATGATTGGATTATGGCGTTTGTTGGTAGGCATTGAAAACCAACAAGTCATTTCAGCAGGACAAAAAACAGCTGGTTTTTGCTCGTGCCTCGCTAATTTTAACCAGCTATTTTATTGCCTCTGAATGAGGCGTTCTTGACCTGCGGTAGACGATTTTTTAGTAAAAAGAAGTGATATTTTAGTCTAGCCGAGGGAGTAGATAGAACCAAACGCGATGGAAGAAACGCCTATTTTATGGTAGCTTGAAGGCACTTGCTAAGGCTCGTAAAGCGTAGCTTTTAAAGAGACCTGCAATTGACTTCAAGTAAAGAAGCGATGCTTCCCTCACGCCGCAGGGGGGCTTCAATTAAGCCCCAAGGGCATGGAATATGAACTCACGGATTGAGTAGCGACAACCTCCTCTCTCCGAAGTAAAGAACAACCCGTTACATGAGACCTACGGCTCATGAACTATGATCGTTATATTTTTCTAATGGTCGGCGTAATGTCCACCAATTGCGAATATATAAACATACTCTTCATCGAATTTGTAAATGAGTCTGTCTTTTTGAGAAATTCGCTTCGACCATAAACCAGACAGGTTATGTTTTAGTGGCTCGGGTTTTCCTAATCCACTACTTGGGTCTGAGCGAAGCATTTCTTTTAATATTTTACATAGCGCTTTATGTAATTTTTTATCTTTTTCTCTTAACTGCTCATAAGTGAGCCACGTTTTACCTTCAAAGATTAATGATCTCATCTAATTGCTCTTGTGTTGGTTTGTGGCCTTTATTACTCTTATGCGTATTCATTGATTCAGCTATTTGTTGCATCAAGCTATTACTTTGTAATACGTGTAATGTTTCTTGTTCTCTTTCCCAGTCATCGGCACTCATCACAATAAAAGCATCACCAGAGCGTCTGGTTACTTTAATAGGTTCATGCTCGCTAACTGTTTGTTCAACGTATGCTTTTAAGTTCTCTCTAAACTGATTTACACTTATGCTGTCCATAGTAAACTCCAATTCATGTACGGTATTGTCGTACATTTTAATTTAAAAAATATAACAAGTCACTCAAAAGGACAAATAACAGTTGGTTTTTGCTCCTGCGTCGCTTATTTTAACCAACTATCATTTGCCTCTTAGTGAGGCGTTAGGAAGCTAAATGAAGGTTCAGCATATAATCGACGATTTACAGTCTGTCTTTAGTAAGCAGCCTGAAACAAAAGACTATGATGTCGCTTTTGCTTGTTACTCAGAAGATGGTTCTGGAAGTATTGAAATCGACTATGTGGAAGCCTTTGATTGGGATGAAGATGAAGAGTTTTTTCTTATTCCTGAAAACTGCGCGAAACACTATGAGCGAGAAGCTGTTAAATACAAAGCAGCTCACTTTGTAGAAGAGCTAAAAAAGATTCAAATTGAGAACTTTTCAGAATTTGAAACTTATGTAAGAGAGAAAATCAAAATAGCAAAAGACGGCTCTGTTATTTCATTAAACTCACCTATGTGGGGAACAGGCGTTCATGATGCTGAGAAGTTTGTATATTTCTATCACGGCAAAGAGAGAGCGTAGCTTCCTAACAAGAGACTATGGCGTCAATAGTTAATTTTAAGCTTTTGGCGCTTCCCACAAAACACCGTCTCTTAGCATCGAATTTAAGATCACAACCATCTTCCTAATGCAGGC
>NZ_JAKIKU010000034.1 GCF_023283985.1 Shewanella electrodiphila | reverse complement strand
CCATCAAGGACAACTTCATGTCGATGGTGCCCTCACCGTAACCGATGTCGATTCAGGACAAAACCAATTCCAGGCCACTGTGCAACAAGGTCAATTTGGTTCGCTTTCTTTAAATGAACTAGGTCATTGGACCTATACCGCCGATAACTTGCAGCCGAACATTCAAGGCCTTAAAACAGGCGAGTCACTCACCGATACTTTATTAGTTCATTCTGTTGATGGCACAGAGCAAAAAATCTCAGTGACCATTAATGGCACCGACGATAAGGCGGTCATTTCTGGTACAAGTTCAGCACAATTAACCGAAGACAAAGACGTCCATCAAGGACAACTTCATGTCGATGGTGCCCTCACTGTTACAGATTTAGATAACGGCCAAGCTCAGTTTTCAGCCACATCATTGCAAGGTCAGTTCGGCACGTTATCGATTAACAGTTTAGGCCATTGGACCTATACAGCTGATAATTCTCAACCAGCGATTCAAGGCCTTAAAACTGGCGAATCACTGACAGACACTTTATTAGCTCATTCGATCGATGGTACTGAACAAAAAATCTCAGTGACCATTAATGGCACCGACGATAAGGCGGCCATTTCTGGTACAAGTTCAGCACAATTAACCGAAGACAAAGACGTCCATCAAGGACAACTTCATGTCGATGGTGCGTTAACTGTTACCGATGTAGACAATGGTCAAAACCAATTCCAAGCGAATGTTTTACAAGGACAGTTCGGCACACTGTTGATCAATAACCTAGGTCACTGGACTTATACGGCTGATAATTCTCAATCAGCCATTCAAGGCCTTAAAACAGGCGAATCACTCACCGATACTTTAATCGTTCATAGTGTTGATGGCACCGAGCAGAAAATCTCAGTCACCATTAATGGCACTGACGATAAAGCGGTCATTGGTGGCACTGCAACAACTTCACTAACTGAAGACAAAGATGTTAATCAGGGACTGTTGCATGTTGACGGTGCCCTCACCGTTACTGATGTCGATAACGGTCAAAACCAATTCCAGGCCACTGTGCAACAAGGTCAATTGGGTTCGCTTTCTTTGAACGAACTCGGTCATTGGACCTATACTGCTGACAATTCTCAGCCAGCGATTCAAGGGCTGAAAACCAGTGAATCATTAACGGATACTCTCATAGTTCATTCGGTTGATGGTACTGAGCAAAAAATCTCAGTCACTATCAACGGCACTGATGATAAAGCGGTCATTGGTGGTACAAGTTCAGCACAATTAACCGAAGATAAAGACGTCCATCAAGGACAACTTCATGTCGATGGCGCATTAACCGTTACTGATGTTGATAATGGGCAAAACCAATTTCAGGCCACAGTGCAACAAGGTCAATTTGGTTCGCTTTCTTTGAACGAACTCGGTCATTGGACCTATACTGCTGACAATTCCCAACAGGCTATTCAAGGCCTGAAAACCGGCGAGTCATTAACTGACACTTTAGTCGTTCACAGCGTCGATGGCACCGAGCAAAAAGTTACTGTGACCATCAACGGCACTGATGATAAAGCTGTCATTGGAGGTACAAGTTCAGCACAATTAACCGAAGATAAAGACGTCCATCAAGGACAACTGCATGTCGACGGTGCCCTCACCGTGACTGATGTTGATAACGGACAAAACCAATTCCAGGCCACTGTGCAACAAGGTCAATTCGGCAGCTTATCCATAAACGATTTAGGCCATTGGACTTACATTGCTGACAACTCTCAGCCGAGTATTCAAGGGCTGAAAACGGGTGAGTCGCTTACTGATACACTAGTCGTTCACAGCGTCGATGGCACTGAACAAAAAATCTCTGTGACCATTAATGGCACTGATGATAAAGCAGTGATTGCTGGAAGCAGTACCGCACAATTAACCGAAGATAAAGACCTTCACCAAGGGCAACTCCATGCAGATGGCGCCCTCACCGTAACCGATGTCGATACAGGACAAAATCAATTCCAAGCCACTGTTCAGCAAGGTCAATTTGGTACGCTTTCTTTAAATGAACTAGGCCATTGGACCTATACCGCCGATAACTTGCAGCCGAACATTCAAGGCCTTAAAACAGGCGAGTCACTCACTGATACTTTATTAGTTCACTCGGTTGATGGCACGGAACAAAAAATAACTGTGACCATCAACGGCACTGATGATAAAGCTGTTATTGCTGGTACTTCAACAGCACAGCTAACGGAAGATAAAAATGTTCATCAAGGACAACTGCATGTCGATGGTGCCCTCACTGTTACAGATTTAGATAACGGCCAAGCTCAGTTTTCAGCGACATCATTGCAAGGTCAGTTCGGCACGTTATCGATTAACAATTTAGGCCATTGGACCTATACCGCCGATAACTTGCAGCCGAATATTCAAGGCCTTAAAACAGGCGAGTCACTCACCGATACTTTATTAGTTCATTCTGTTGATGGCACAGAACAAAAAATCTCTGTGACCATTAACGGTACCGACGATAAAGCC
>NZ_JAKIKU010000033.1 GCF_023283985.1 Shewanella electrodiphila | reverse complement strand
AATAGTGGTATCCCCTAGGGGATTCGAACCCCTGTTACCGCCGTGAAAGGGCGGTGTCCTAGGCCTCTAGACGAAGGGGACCCGGACTGCATTAGACTCTGCAAAGAGTGAATACTCATTAAGTTCTGTAGGCTAAAACTTAACGCTTGCTTTAATTTCTCGAAATACATCAAGAAAAATAAAATAGTGGTATCCCCTAGGGGATTCGAACCCCTGTTACCGCCGTGAAAGGGCGGTGTCCTAGGCCTCTAGACGAAGGGGACCCGGACTGGCGTTATACTCTACCAAAGAGTGAATACTCATTAAGTTCTGTAGGCTAAAACTTAACGCTTTGATTTTAGTAAAATTGGTGGAGCTACACGGGATCGAACCGTGGACCTCTTCGCTGCCAGCGAAGCGCTCTCCCAGCTGAGCTATAGCCCCTCAACTTTACTTAACACATTTGGACAAACCGAAATAAATTATGACGCTGTGTCTCAACTGCGATGCGCATTCTATGCAGCCTGCCCAAAAGTGTCAACTCGTTTTTTAAGAATTTATTCTATCTGCTACAAATTCAATCGCTTTGGAGATTCTTTGTTCACAACGAGCCTTTCCAACTAAAAACAAGGTTAAATCTACAGCAGGTGACATGCCAGCGCCTGTAACCGCGACACGTAGTGGCATTCCGACTTTACCCATACCCACTTCTAGTTCTGCTGCTGTATCTTCAATTGCTTGGTGAATTGCTTCAACTGTCCACTCAGGAAGGGCAGAAATTTTTTGTTGTATAAGTTTCAGTGGTTCCATTGCAACACCACGTAAATGCTTTTTAGCTGCATTTTCATCAAACGCTTCGAAATCTTCATAGAAGTAGCGGCTAGATGCAGCTAAATCTTTCAGCGTTTTCGCTCTTTCTGCTAAAGCTGTAACAACTTCAGCAAGTGCAGGTCCGTTTGCTGTATCAATTTTCTGGTCATCCATATGCCATTGAAGATGTGATGCAACATATTCTGGTGCAAGTTCTTTAATGTAATGTTGGTTTAACCAATTAAGTTTTTCTGTATTAAAGGCTGAAGCTGCCTTATTGATATCGTCTAGTTTAAATAACGAGATCATTTCTTCCATTGAGAAAACTTCTTGGTCGCCATGAGACCAACCTAAACGAACCAGGTAGTTTAGTAGCGCTTCAGGTAAATAACCGTCATCACGGTATTGCATAACACCAACCGCGCCATGACGTTTTGACAGTTTCGCACCATCATCACCTAAAATCATCGATACGTGAGCATATTCAGGTACTGGTGCACCCAAAGCTTTAAGGATGTTAATTTGACGAGGAGTGTTATTGATATGGTCTTCACCACGAACAACACAAGTAATGCCCATATCCCAATCATCAACAACAACACAGAAGTTATAAGTTGGTGTGCCTTCTGTACGAGCAATGATTAAGTCATCTAAGGTATCGTTAGCAAATTCGATACGGCCACGTACGTGATCGTTAAATACGACACTACCTTCTGTTGGATTCTTGAAACGAATCACAAACGGTTCATCAGTATCACGAGGAGTAAGATCGCGGCAATGGCCATCATACTTTTGTGATTCACCATTTTCAGCTTGCTCTTCACGCATCTTCTCAATACGTTCACGAGAACAGTAACACTTATAAGCAGTACCTTCTTCAAGCATTTGAGCAATGATTTCGTTGTATCGATCGAAACGTTTAGTTTGGTAATAAGGACCTTCGTCCCAAGTCAAACCTAACCATTCCATTCCTTCAAGAATTGCGGCGCAAGCTTCAGGAGTCGAACGTTCAATATCAGTATCTTCTACACGTAAAACAAACTCACCTTGGTTTGCGCGGGCATAAAGCCAAGAATAAAGTGCTGTACGAGCACCACCTACATGTAAAAAGCCTGTTGGGCTAGGAGCAAAACGCGTCTTAGTTGTCATAATGGGACACTGACCTATTTCAAAAACGTCTATATAAAGACAGATATAATAAAGTGGCCGATATTCTATACCCAAACCACCTTATTATGCGAGTTTCACTATTGATAATTTAAACTACATCAACAAGCAGCATCATAATCAGCTCTGTGAGCGAAAAACTATAGCTAAAGAGTGCACTGATTGCTCAACTTTGTCGTCGAAGCTTTTATTGAAGTGAAACTGAGAAGTCTCAAAACAAGGCATGTTTAGCTGGATACGAGCTTTACTCCATAATTACAATAATCAATTCTTCTCTAGTTGCATCACTATTGAGAAAAATGACGTTATAAAGCGCCTAACAATTCAACAAGCCGCACGTTTTTAGCGCGGCTGAGCTTTTTTCGTGAAAAAGTCGTTGACAGTATTTCGTTGCTCCCTATAATACGGCCCCACACAGCGAGGTCGATTAGCTCAGCTGGGAGAGCACCTCCCTTACAAGGAGGGGGTCACTGGTTCGAGCCCAGTATCGACCACCATTCTTTTTTAGAAAGAATTAAATCATTGTGGAAATCCCAGGTCGATTAGCTCAGCTGGGAGAGCACCTCCCTTACAAGGAGGGGGTCACTGGTTCGAGCCCAGTATCGACCACCATTCTTTTCGTAAAGAATTAAAACATTATGAA
>NZ_JAKIKU010000032.1 GCF_023283985.1 Shewanella electrodiphila | reverse complement strand
TAATAAATCTAGTTACCATCAACTCAGATAAAACTTATCTGGGTTGTATGGTTAAGCCTCACGAGTCATTAGTACAGGTTAGCTCAACGCCTCACAACGCTTACACACCCTGCCTATCAACGTCCTAGTCTCGAACGGCTCTTTAGAGGAATTAAATTCCTAGGGATGACTCATCTTAGGACTCGCTTCCCGCTTAGATGCTTTCAGCGGTTATCGATTCCGAACGTAGCTACCGGGCAATGCTATTGGCATAACAACCCGAACACCAGCGGTTCGTCCACTCCGGTCCTCTCGTACTAGGAGCAGCTTCCTTCAATCATCCAACGCCCACGGCAGATAGGGACCGAACTGTCTCACGACGTTCTGAACCCAGCTCGCGTACCACTTTAAATGGCGAACAGCCATACCCTTGGGACCGACTTCAGCCCCAGGATGTGATGAGCCGACATCGAGGTGCCAAACACCGCCGTCGATATGAACTCTTGGGCGGTATCAGCCTGTTATCCCCGGAGTACCTTTTATCCGTTGAGCGATGGCCCTTCCATACAGAACCACCGGATCACTATGACCTACTTTCGTACCTGCTCGACGTGTATGTCTCGCAGTTAAGCTGGCTTATGCCATTGCACTAACCGTACGATGTCCGACCGTACTTAGCCAACCTTCGTGCTCCTCCGTTACTCTTTGGGAGGAGACCGCCCCAGTCAAACTACCCACCAGGCACTGTCCCGAACCCCGATAAGGGGCCGCGGTTAGAACATCAAAACTACAAGGGTGGTATTTCAAGATTGACTCCACTCCATCTAGCGACGAAGCTTCAAAGTCTCCCACCTATCCTACACATGTAGGTTCAATGTTCAGTGCCAAGCTATAGTAAAGGTTCACGGGGTCTTTCCGTCTAGCCGCGGGTATACGGCATCTTCACCGCAATTTCAACTTCACTGAGTCTCGGCTGGAGACAGCGTGGCCATCATTACGCCATTCGTGCAGGTCGGAACTTACCCGACAAGGAATTTCGCTACCTTAGGACCGTTATAGTTACGGCCGCCGTTTACTTGGGCTTCGATCATGAGCTTCTCCGAAGATAACCCAATCAATTAACCTTCAAGCACCGGGCAGGCGTCATACCGTATACGTCATCTTGCGATTTTGCACAGTACTGTGTTTTTGATAAACAGTTGCAGCCACCTGGTATCTGCGACTGCCAGCAGCTTAGAGAGCAAGTCTCATCACCGCCAGCAGCGTACCTTCTCCCGAAGTTACGGTACCATTTTGCCTAGTTCCTTCAGCCGAGTTCTCTCAAGCGCCTTGGTATTCTCTACCCGACCACCTGTGTCGGTTTGGGGTACGATTCCTACTAACCTGAAGCTTAGAAGATTTTCCTGGAAGCATGGCATCAACTACTTCATCCCCTTGGGGACTCGTCATCAGTTCTCAGCCTTAATGTAAACCCGGATTTGCCTAAGTTTACAGCCTACAACCTTAAACGCGGACAACCAACGCCGCGCTAGCCTAGCCTTCTCCGTCTCTCCATCGCAGTTAGCAGAAGTACAGGAATATTGACCTGTTTCCCATCGACTACGCCTTTCGGCCTCGCCTTAGGGGTCGACTCACCCTGCCCCGATTAACGTTGGACAGGAACCCTTGGTCTTTCGGCGTGGGGGTTTTTCACCCCCATTATCGTTACTCATGTCAGCATTCGCACTTCTGATACGTCCAGTGTGGGTTACCCCTTCACCTTCAACCGCTTACAGAACGCTCCTCTACCGCTTGCTCCTAAGAGCAAACCCATAGCTTCGGTGTATTGCTTAGCCCCGTTAAATCTTCCGCGCAGGCCGACTCGACTAGTGAGCTATTACGCTTTCTTTAAATGATGGCTGCTTCTAAGCCAACATCCTAGCTGTCTAAGCCTTCCCACATCGTTTCCCACTTAGCAATAACTTTGGGACCTTAGCTGATGGTCTGGGTTGTTTCCCTTTTGACGACGGACGTTAGCACCCGCCGTCTGTCTCCCGAGTAGTACTCACTGGTATTCGGAGTTTGCAAAGGGTTGGTAAGTCGGGATGACCCCCTAGCCTTAACAGTGCTCTACCCCCAGTGGTATTCGCTCGAGGCGCTACCTAAATAGCTTTCGAGGAGAACCAGATATCTCCGAGTTTGATTGGCCTTTCACCCCCAGCCACAAGTCATCCGCTAATTTTTCAACATTAGTCGGTTCGGTCCTCCAGTTGATGTTACTCAACCTTCAACCTGCCCATGGCTAGATCACTCGGTTTCGGGTCTACACCTTGCAACTAAACGCGCAGTTAACACTCGGTTTCCCTACGGCTCCGCTATTCGCTTAACCTCGCTACAAAATGTAAGTCGCTGACCCATTATACAAAAGGTACGCAGTCACGGTCTCAAGAACCGCTCCCACTGCTTGTACGTACACGGTTTCAGGTTCTATTTCACTCCCCTCACAGGGGTTCTTTTCGCCTTTCCCTCACGGTACTGGTTCACTATCGGTCAGTCAGGAGTATTTAGCCTTGGAGGATGGTCCCCCCATATTCAAACAGGATGTCACGTGTCCCGCCTTACTCGATTTCATCTATGGTTAGTTTTCATGTACGGGGCTATCACCCTGTGCCGCTGTGCTTTCCAACACATTCCACTAACACCCCATAGACTTAAGGGCTAATCCCCGTTCGCTCGCCGCTACTAGGGGAATCTCGGTTGATTTCTTTTCCTCTGGGTACTTAGATGTTTCAGTTCCCCAGGTTCGCCTCATAACGCTATGTATTCACGTTATGATGACCACTTATGTGGCCGGGTTTCCCCATTCGGACATCGTTAGCTCAAATGCTTGTTACTAGCTCGCCAACGCTTTTCGCAAGTTACTACGTCCTTCATCGCCTCTGACTGCCAAGGCATCCACCGTATACGCTTAGTCACTTAACCATACAACCCAAATAAGTTTCTAAAAGAAACAAACTGTTGTTAAGGCGGGTAGCCTTAACTGTTGTATCGTAACTAGCTGGTTTATTACTAATTTGCATCTCTTACGAGTACACAAATTCGCCTTAGTTTTTAGAATATTCAAGACACTTAATAAAGTGTTTTGAGAACTCAATGTATTACTGAAAAGGGATTAACTTCCCAATAATACGATTTGTAATTAATTAACATGACAGACTCATGCAATTAAATACTATCAGCTTTCCAAATTGTTAAAGAAC
>NZ_JAKIKU010000031.1 GCF_023283985.1 Shewanella electrodiphila | reverse complement strand
CGTAAAGCATTGCTAGCGGCACAGCAGAAGGCGGCACAAGCAGAGCAAGAGCGTAAAGCATTGCTAGCGGCACAGCAGAAGGCAGCACAAGCGGAGCAAGAGCGTAAAGCATTGCTAGCGGCACAGCAGAAGGCAGTACAGGCGGAGCAGGAACGTAAAGCATTGTTAGCAGCGCAGCAGAAGGCAGCACAGGCGGAGCAGGAACGTAAAGCTATACAGGGGCGTACACCGTTTGATCTAGTAAATATTAGAATGAAATCAATAGTCAGACCAAGAGCGTTTGGCAGAGAGATTGAGAGCTTGTCGGGAGATATTCCCATCGGTGAAATAATGATAGATGTCATAAAAGCACATAAAAACGGTTATAGCGCGGATTTGACTGAGGGCAATAATAGTCATCTCTATGGAAACGATACAGCTCAAAGTATTAAGCGCTTTATGCTCAAAAATATATACTCTTATGATGTTGTCTATGACTATTGCAATTTAAGTACTAAAGAATTTACAGAAAAGCATGATCTAAAATTCGATTTAGACGACTTGCAGAAGTTAAATGATGCAAATCCACCTACGCCAGTCATCGAACCAATGCGGGACACTAGAGTCAATGCAGCACTGAACGCAGAGCCAAAACCGCAAACTGATTCATCTTATGATAACAGTCCAGGTTTTTAACAAAATGAGAAGTAATTGCTATTGATAAGCTAGATATGATGGGGGTTACAGCAGATTGACGATGATATGAATAAAGCGTAAACTCGGCTCATAAAACGGATTAAGCCCCGATGCTGGAAACATCGGGGCTTGGTATAATTCTCAGTGTGTAGAACACTAAAAATCACGAAATCACCAGCGTATTTTACTGTTTTATACACTCAAAGACAAGGCAATTTAGTAACAGAAAGCTATACGCTTACTAGATTGAAGTGCTAAAAGTGTATGTATAACATCAAATCAATAAGCCATCATGACTGGCGCACGCACGTAGAAACAAAAGATTTTTATAACAACCTCCCCAAACAGCCCTATTGCAGCGCTGGAAAAGATGCTGACGGTAATTTATATGCGATGATTGATACTAAAGCCAACGCTATAAAACAACCACTCATACAAGCAAACCCACCACACGAGAAGCACTATATCGTTATAGATCTAGACGATACTGACGCTTTACATAAGACTTTGAAAGAGTCAGAAGTACCACCGCCTCACTTGATTATATGTAATCCCAAAAATGGACACGCACATCTAGTGTATAAGCTAGCTATGCCTGTGTTCACTTGGGGAAACGTTAGTCAGCATGCCATACGTTATCTAGCTAAAGTAGAGAAAGGGCTAAGGTACGCGCTTGGTGGTGATGCAGGATACAGCGGTAACTTGATGAAAAACCCTGCTAGCAAAGAGTGGAGAACTTATAGTGTTACAACAGCACCGAAAGAAGGCTACACACTTAATTTTTTAGAGCAAGAACTTATACAGCTTATCAATTTTACAGCAGTACATAACAGCGTAAAGACTGCTCGACCCTTGAACGACATGGGTTTCGCACGTAATTGCAACTTGTTTGATCGGACAAGAGTAATAGCTTATGGGCTTGGTGGCGGCAGCCAAAGGGAGCTTTTTAAAAAGATATTACCAATTGCTCAAGAGTTAAATAACACATTTGATGAGCCGTTATTTTTTAATGAAGTAACATACATTGCAAGAAGCATCGCAAAATACTGCTCACGAAAGAACTTCACTGAGAGTCACAAGCGCTTCTCTGATAAGCAGTCGAGAATTGCGAGCTACCGATGGGGGGATAACACAGAAAAGAAGCAACAGGCGCAAATTTGGGCATCTGAGGGAGTCAGTTTCAAAGTGATTTCAGAACGATTAGGTATAAACCCTAGAACCCTTACTCGGTGGGGCATAGAGAAGAATAAAAAATAAAATCGGACATGCCGTAGTCAGATGTTGTCCGTTGGGTGGTTTTGGGGTGTGCCTTAGCTCTCGTCTGTTAAGCATTACTAATCAATTCGTCATGCTTATACTCGTTACAGAGTCGCAATCCCGATCCGCCCGAATCTGCTTAGGCTACTTCTACATCGTTTTCTTGCTAAACAAGTTTAATACCTCCCCTATTGTTCTAAGTGAGTCGCAATCCTGCTATCTGCTGCTCGCGTTGGTGCTGCTCCCGTTCTCATCCTCTGCCAACTGCGCCTAATGTTGCTCCTATTGATATCTGACCTCCTGCCATCGGTTGCTATTACACCCATTATAGCCTGTAAATGGCTCTCTAAGCCCTTTTAAACCTCTGTCTGCTACCCTAGTAGCCTGTTATGCCTTCCGTAGCTCTTATAGGGCATTGTAGGAAGCTGTAATTTTTTAGCTTTTTTAATGTATTAAACCAAGTAAATCATAACAATTTATTATTATAATTCCTTTAAAAACAATGACTTACGTTTAATAAATATATGGATTATGCATAAAATCACTGATAATAATCATCAATGAGTACAAACATACTCTAAATTAATTGTATCGTACTCTACAAAATGAGTATAAATGAACTCAATAAGAAAAAATGAGTACAAATGGACTCAAAATATTATTGAGTATATTTAAACTCAATGCTATAATACGAGTACAAATAAACTCAAAGCTATTGAAAGCCCTACTAATAAAGGATTTTTAGAGATGGATACGAACTATGAACGTAATATAAAAGTTACTATGAATGAGGTGTATAAAGGAGTTGAGCGTAGAAGTAGCACAACGTTAAGCTATGTTATATGCAATTACTATTTTGGCGAGATCTTACACCCGAAAGAAGCTGTTAAGGCACATGACAAGAGATACAAAGACCCCCAAGCTCGCTATAGAAAATGGTTAGAAGGGAAAGTAACGGCTTGGGCTAAGACTCAACCGCAAGCACGTAGCGAGTTACTAGAGAGATCGTTACTAGAACTGATACATGCCGAGGGTTACAGGCAGGGATTAGATAAAAATCGCGATAATAATGGGCTAGATATTTAAGGTGTAATAATCGAGGTATTTGGTTCTGTGATAGCTGGTAAATCACTCTTAACGACATCTTTATCTTTTTCTGATATATAGCCGCCATTAAAGAGTTGAAGCATTAAGGCGGCTATCTGTGGGCTGTCTTTACTCGCTGTTTTGAGTGCTGCACCCCATAGCACCTTTTTTCTCGTTTCTAGTTTTCTAGCAGCTGTTTTTTCGGCGTTTAATACACGTCTTGTAGCAGCTCTAGCAAGTACCAATTCATCAGATTTTTTCTCTGCTCTTAATAATACTGATAGCTTTTTATTTTCATCATCAGAGCGTGTTTTTCTTTCACCTAAGAGCATTATTAATCGTTGAGCATCGGTAGGTCTGTTAAAGCCATTAAAGCGCTTCACAAGCAAATCTAGGTAGTCTGTGTCGATGTTAGCCATATATGCTGATCCTATAATCAAAAGAGTTTCAAGATCCTAGCATGCTGTGATAATATTTGTATAGCCGTGTGTTTTTTCTTTGGCTGAGTAAGACAAAGCACGCTTAGTAGTTTCTCACAATTCCACTTCGTTACATTATGAGAAACTAGCGTGGCAAGGGTCAAAAACCCCCTTTGCAATCCCCAATCAGTCTATCGACTGACAACTACAAAAGAGCAGAAAAAATGGCTATCGGTCGGTTAAGCGTTGTGGTTGGAGCGCGAGGGAAAGCAAGCCCTCATGCGGAATATATAGCGCGTGAAGGTAAATATGAGAAAGACGAAAGTATTGAAAAGTTAGAAGCGACAGGTCACGGAAACATGCCCCAATGGGCGGAGCATGAACCTAATTTTTTCTGGAAAATGTCAGATAATTACGAGCGAAAAAACGGTACTTCTTATCGTGAGCATGTAATTTCTTTACCGCGAGAGCTTACGGTCGATCAACGCCATGAGCTTATCAAAGAATGGATTAAGCAAGAAATAGGCGAAAGACATGCTTATCAATATGCAATTCACAACCCACCAGCCTTAGACGGCGGCGAACAGCCGCATGCTCATATTATGTTTAGCGAGCGCTTGAGAGACGGTATAGATCGCGATCCTGATAGCTACTTTAAGAGATACAACAGCAAAAATCCTGAGAGTGGAGGATCTAAAAAAGCGAATACTCCAAAGCTCGCAGCGGAGCGTAAACTAGAGCTGAAACAGCAACGAGATCGATGGGAAAAGATGTGTAATACACACCTGGAACTTGCAGGAAGTGATGCAAAGATAAGTATGAAAAGCTTAAAGGCGCAAAACATAAAGAGAGAGCCGACCAACTTTACAATGTCAGAAATTCAAGACGAGACAATCAGAAAATCATACATTGATACGCTCGAAGCAAAAAAAGAAGTATTAAGCGTGATACCAAGCCAAGATGCGCTGGTTAAAGAAATTAAGACACAACAAGACTTAAAGACAGATGAGTTTACGCAGTCTCTTAAAGATGATTATGAGTTAGAGCGTATCGAGTTGTTAGTTGATGAGCATTATAAACAGCAAGAAGTCCAAGCGGAGCAGGAACGTAAAGCATTGCTAGCGGCACAGCAGAAGGCGGCACAAGCAGAGCAAGAGCGTAAAGCATTGCTAGCGGCACAGCAGAAGGCGGCACAAGCAGAGCAAGAGCGTAAAGCATTGCTAGCGGCACAGCAGAAGGCAGCACAAGCGGAGCAAGAGCGTAAAGCA
>NZ_JAKIKU010000030.1 GCF_023283985.1 Shewanella electrodiphila | reverse complement strand
CAAGGTTATATTGAGACTCCTCATGACCTTGATTAGCAGCTTTTAGATACCAACTTCTTGCCTTATCATAATCCTGACGAACACCTTTACCATTCATATATGCAAACCCAAGATTATATTGTGCTGGGCTATATCCTTGATTGGCTGACTTCAAATACCACTCAATTGCTTTTTCATAATCCTGACTAACACCATCACCATCACTGTATAAAACTGCAAGTTCATACTGAGCATTAGCGTAGCCCTGATTGGCTGATTTTTTAATCAATTCCACCGCCTTATCATAATCCTGACGAACACCGGTTCCAGCACTATATAATATCGCAAGGTCATATTGCGCTGCGGCATTTCCACGCTCTGCTAAGGCTTTAGTTGTTGCTAAGTCTGCCCCTAAAACTGGGGTTACAAGCCCAAAAATTAGGCTTGTAACCATTAGTTTGTAGATCAGACTTTTCTTTGATAGGTGCATAGTCATTATTTCCTTGAAAGTGAATTTCTTCCATAAAATCAGTTATTTTAAATCCAAAACGCAATAATCTTTACTACTACCAAAACCGCATTGCTTAGTCATCACCCTAACGCACAGCTCGCCCTCACAGCTTGCCGTCTGCAATGCTCCACCTGCATTATTTAATTCTTTCACGGTCGCTCTACGTTCTGCTGCATCGTCTAAGCTTGGTATTAATAGGGTTGCACCTAGTACCAGTAACATACAAGTTCCTAAAATAGCTCCCACCGTCATAAATGCGTGTTTCCAATCAAGAGTCCTTGTTTCTTCTCTGATTGACTGCGCTGCTTGCTTTGCCTCCCTAGATGCTTGTCTAAGGTCTTGCGCTGCCTTGGTCGAATGATTATTTAAATCGCTTTCTATAGACGTTCTAGCACCATTGAGAGAGTCCGTAAATAACTGCTGAGCGAGGTTTGGCAGTTGTTTGTGCAAGCTCTCTATCTGGGCTTGTTGTTTATTGATGATGTCGATGGCTTGGTCAATATTCTTTTGCTGTTCTTCTGCGTGTGCCATCAATGCAAATAGATACTGTTTTGTGCTGTCATCGCTCATGGTTCAATGCCTCTGTCCTGCTGCTTTTCGTGGGTTTTTTCGAGTTCCTGATGTTCTAATTTTTGTTGCTGCTGCTCTTGTTTAAATAGCTCATATTCTGCTCTGAAGTCCTGCATCCCTTTGGCTTGCTCTTTGACGTTCTCTATCTCCATCTTAGCCTCTGTAAGAGCTGCAAACTCTATCTGTAAATCACGCAACTGCTGATTATCTGCGGTAATCTCTCGGTTTAGATCGCCTTTGTCAGTAACAATGCCCCTACGCTCCATTGCTGACGCTTTCCAACCCATCTTAATTGTTGGTTTCTGCTCTATTCCTTGCTGCTTTAGGGTTCGATGGTCGATACGTTCATCAATGCCTAGCTTTTCTAACTGGACGTTTACGATGTTTTCCCATTCTTTGCGTAGCTCTTTGATTTCAGTGGTTGAGGAACTTAGCCCCAACACTTTACGTTTGGTGTTGGATAGCTCAATAGCTGCCTTTTCGCCTAGCTCAATGCCTTTATCTGTAAGGCTAAACTCTCTTGTCGTGGTCATAATATGGGCGTGATAATTGCGATTATCGCCCTGCTTATCAGGTGTATGAATAGCCACATCAACGGCTACGTTATATCGCTCTGCTAAGATTTTGGCAAACCTGACCGCTACCCTTGCACCCTCATTTTTTTTGAAGTCTTTGCGCTTGTCTTTGTCTTTGGGTATCAGCTCATGAGGTATCGCTAAAACCCACTCCCTAGCAGTGCGCCCATCTTTACGATTTTCGGCAAGCTCCGCCTTATTCCATAACTCGCTGCGGTCAATTTGTTTAAAGTTCTTATCGAAAGCAAACGCCATTTCTACACCGCCACGCTTGCTATAGTCGTGTGTTTTACCTGAGCGTTTATCCTCAATTTTCACTCCTGCACGATACGCAGCCGATGCAGTTGCACTTCTGCCACTGGTACGACTAATCGGTTTTGTGGTCGCATAGTAAATTGCCATTTTAAAAATCTCGCTAGTAAGGTTTCTAAGGTTTTGGCTTTTGCTCCGCAGGACGTATTTAGGATTTGAAAATTTATGCAATAACGTGGAATAAATTTCTCAAGTCGTAAATGCGCACTTATCTAAAAAGATAGACAAGTGAAAAGACAAAACTACAATGATATACTAGCACAAACAATTTCAACTACGGATAACGCTATGCTGACCATAGAACAAAAACTAGCAAGAAACGAAGCCGAAAGGAAGCGCTTAATGGCTAAAAAAAATTCATTAGAAACTGGTCAAAAAGTAATTATTGGCGGTATGTTTCTATCCCTTGCTAAAACTAACACTGGTATCGCCAAATTTATACTTGAAAACGCTAGCACTCACATTACCCGTCCAGCTGATATAAAACGGATCGAACCCCTACTCGAAGAATTAAAACAAGCTATGGTCAGTGATACTAACGAAAATAACTCACTCTAAATCTAACTTGCCTTGTCCATTTTTTTTGACGTACTCAATCATATAATCACGTACTAACTGGCTTGCAGTACGGTTGTTGTCTTTCGCTATACGCTTGAACGACTCAATCAGATCTTTGTCAGCTCGACAAGTAAACGTGCTGTCATTGGTCTTGGTTGTCATAATTTTGCCCTTTTGGTGCGATGTTCACGCATTATATTAACATTGTTAGTGCATTGCAAAAAAATACTGGGTTGATCAAAGAACTATCAAAAACCCAAAAATAACAGGCGTTCTTAAACGGGCTACAAGGGCTTAGAAAATACCAAACGATACTAGGGTAGCACACACACCAAATAAACAGCAGCAAGGCGCTAATTTGAGCCAAATAGGCGGACAATAAAGATAGGTTTGAGGGGGTAGATACGAAACAGAAGAACATTAGGCTTGTTAGCAGAGTCACGGCAATCGACTGCGGTCGATTGAAAAAGACGGATCAAGTTGCGATGATTTTGGGATAGGGCAAAGCAGCGTGAAAATTGATTAGCTGAGCTTAACGGCAACCACCAAAACCCCCTGCGGGCTGTTATCTGATTATGGTATGTCCCTTTTTTACTTTTTCATCTTCCGTAAGCCCCACCGTGTAAGGGTTTTAGCTGTTACGCCTAACTCCTTTGAAATGACCGTCTTTTTAACGCCATTTTGGTACATTTCTAGGGCTTGTTTTTGCTTATCTGTGTTATCGCCCCACCGCTTAGTTACTCTTGCTCTTTGAAGCTCTGAAAACGCCTTGTGGCTTGCTGTGAAGTCCTTTTTTGAGCAATATCTGGCAATACTTCGGACGATGTGTTTTAGCTCGTTAGGGAATAGCGGTTCATCAAAACGCTGATTATATTCGTTTGCGATGCCAGTTAAAACGCTCTCTAGCGCACTGTAGCTATGCATTTCGGCTAGTGGGTAGGCTTGGTGTCTGACGTGTTCAAATACGCTGAAATTACGCCCATATCCGTAGTCATTGGCTACATCAGTTTTGATAGGGCTTTGTAGGTCTAAATGTTCGGCAAGCTCTGCAAGCTCATAAGAGGGCTTAGCCCCTGTTATGTATACCATGTGGGCGTTATGGCAAGGGTTTTTAATCAGATTACCGCCATAGCTGCGGTCTGCTCCCAATGCCAACCGTAGGGCGTGTTGAACGCTGCTTAAATACTTGAGAGCTTTTATACTAGATTTTCCGCCCTCACCTACTGGTGTTGTTAGCTTGTAGGCGTAATGAGCATGACCATTTTCAGGGTTTTTTATGATGACTTGAGGGCGTGGCAATCCCTTGTCATGGTAAGTAAACAGGGCTTGAGAGTCGTCAATATCAAAGACAAGCCAACGACACACGTTGGGGCGGTTGGGCTGAATGTAGGCGTGTTTTATGGCGTGTGATTTGGTGCGGATATGGCTAAAACCCTTGTCATTGGTGCAATAGGGGTTAGTCGCTAGGTCTGCGTAGAATTGGGCTAGAGTGCTGACATTCTGCCAGTCGGTGGGGTCTATTTGTTTGATTGCGTACACTATGAGATTTCAGTTTTGCATCAAGTAGTAGTATGGGTTACTCAAAAAATACTGAAACCTATCCCACCAAATACAAAAAAGCCTTGTCTTAGAGTGTGCAACCGCCTAAAATACACTTACGATACGTGGTTTTTAGTGGTCACACACTATGAATTACATTAAGCCCTGACAGCGTCCAACTGTTGGGGCTTACTCGTTTCTGTAGTTTACTCTTTTATTTATCTCTCTGTAAAGCCCGATAAATCAAGGGGTGAAGTAGGTACAACCTTTTGCCATTTGGTCGAGAGATAACCAAGATCAGGCAGTCATTTTCGCCTGTCCTGGTTATCTCTGACCCAACAACCGCTAGGGCGTTAGCTAACCATTAGAAAGAAAAATAGCAAGCAACCTATTCGTTTTCTTTTATTATTCGATAACTATCACAACCGCTCTGCATACCGTTATCACACGCTTTGCCATACCAATACTTAGCTTTATCATAATCCTGACGAACACCTTGACCATTCACATATGCATACCCAAGATTATATTGAGCACTAGGAAACCCCTGTTTGGCAGCTTCCAAATACCACTTAACTGCTTGGGTGTAACTCTGTTTAGCCCCAATGTCCTCACTGTATAAGTTTGCAAGATTAAATTGAGCTAGAACATATCCTTGATTGGCTGACTTCAAATACCACTCAATTGCTTTTTCATAGTCTTGCCGAACACCAATACCATCAGCGTATAAAACCCCAAGATTATATTGAGCATTAGCTAAACCTTGATTAGCAGCTTTTAGATACCAACTTCTTGCCTTATCATAATCTTGACGAGCACCATCACCTTTTCCATATAAAAATCCAAGATTATATTGTGCTGGGCTATATCCTTGATTGGCTGACTTCAAATACCACTCAATTGCTTTTTCATAGTCTTGCCGAACACCAACACCATCAGCGTATAAAACTCCAAGGTTATATTGAGACTCCTCATGACCTTGATTAGCAGCTTTTAGATACCAACTTCTTGCCTTATCATAATCCTGACGAACACCTTTACCATTCATATATGCAAACCCAA
>NZ_JAKIKU010000029.1 GCF_023283985.1 Shewanella electrodiphila | reverse complement strand
ATATAATAAGTCCCTTACCTTATTGAATTTGAGATTGTTATGGATTATGAAAAATCAGATGAAAAGGATTTAATCACGCTCAATAACGATATGATTAGAGCTTCTTACAAATTATCAGTGAATGAGATACGGTTAATTTTGATTGCTATTGCTCAAATGCCGAAAGGTGAGAAGGATAAAGAGTCTGTGCCACTTGACCCAATGAAGCCTTATTACATTACTAAGGCGGATTTTATTAGATTAGGTGTAGAGCCTAACAACGTGGCTAGAGAAATTCGTTCCGCTTGTAGTGATTTATTGGATAGAAAAATTTTTATTGATACACCTATCGGTGTGCTTGGTACTCATTGGGTACATAATATATTGCACTTCAAAACCGATATTTTTGAAGAATTGAAGAGAAAATATCCTAACTCAAAATATGATGATGATTTTATACGACAGCTACGAAAGCATAATTTGTTAGATAGCTTACCTATGATTGCGAAGTCAGATGATAACATCATGGCTAGAATAATTTTTCATGCTGATATTATTCCGTATATTAGCGAGTTACGACAGCATTTCACTCAATTAAAACTTGATGAAATGGCAGGATTTAGCAGTTTTTATAGCTTTAGAATTTACATTATGATGATGCAATGGCGTGATACAGGGTTTGTTATATCTACCCTTGCTGCTTTTAGAGAAATGCTTGATTTAACAGATAAATATGATGCAGTAAAAGACCTTAGAAAGCGTGTACTAGACGTTGCGATTGATGAAATTAACGAAAAATCACTTTATACGGCTAGTTATAGTTTGACAGATAAAAATGGTAAATCGGGTAAAGGGTTTAAGCTCACGCATTTAAAAATCAAATTCAAGCCAAAAGCGAAAATCATCAAGAGTAAGGCTAAGGGTAAAACAGAACGTGACGCTAATACAGCAGATATGTTTACGGTTGACGGACTAAACGATAAGCAGTTAGGGCGTATTGCTCGCAATCCAGCTTTTATGGCGGAATACAATCATTTGGTAAGCCCTACTAGCCTAGCTGGACAGTCGCAGCAAGGATGGGAGTTAGAAATGGTTAATCGACTAAAAAAGGACGCATCACAGTTTAGTAAGCGTCCAATCAGGGAATATTTAGAATATTAAAACCAATGGTCTACTATCAATAGTTCCACTAATAGAGTTTATCTTAAGTGGTTCATCAGCTTAAATAACAGGATTATTTGGTGGTTCTACTAGGGTATGCTCGTTCTTGACTAGACGTATGAGCTCAGTCAGTTTACGGTTTCCTGCTTTAAATTAGATAGTGAAACTACTATCACGAGTGCAAAGCAAAGTGAAGGCTTGTCTTGGCAGTAAGCTACTGTTAAATAAGAAGTTTTATGAAATATAAAGTTAACATATACAAATATCACAATGCTATAAATTGAACAAACGATGGTCAAATGTTACTATTTGCTTGTAATTGCTCATTTGACTCTGCTTCTCATCTACTACCGAACATGTAAATACACTTCATAACTGTCCTTTAGGGCACTTTAAGCACTCTGAATATCTGTAACGCACTATAAAGAAATTAAGGTGAATCATGGCATCAATTAAGCCGAAAACTAATGCAGAAGAGCTTATCGATCTTGGTAATAATTTAATTATATACTTAAGAGAGAGTTCTGGTTTATTAAAACCTGATCCATTTTATGTTAAAAAAATGAAGGATAACGCAGAAAAAAATAAGGAAGGTGATTATGCTGTTTATTGGTGTATTTTATCACTTCTTGAGTCAATAAATAGTAATTACGATAAAGCGAAAGTATTTTACGATAATGCTTTTAGAGTAGATGTAAATAGACATGATTTACGACCTAACTATATAGCACTTTTATTTAAACTAAGTAAATTCGAAGATGTGTTTGAGCAAGGCATTAGTCATCTTAAGGTCGATAACAGCTGTGAATATACTTTTAGTAAAATAATAAGAAGCTCATATTTCACATTAAATACTGATTCGCTAAAAGAGGCTATTCGTTTATTTGAACCGAAATCAGCAGTTTCGAAAGAAGTAAAGAGTGAAGGCGTAGAAGCTGTTGAAAGCATACTAAGTTTAGCAAGGGATATTGAGTCTATAGGAGTCAGCCCTACTGACTATACGACCTTTATGAGTTTTTTGAATAAATTCAATTCAAAAAAATCTCATGAAGAAGCAAAGATTCGTTTTAGTATTGAAGACCGTTTTGATCAATTCATTAGAGTAGAATCTTTTTTGACTATTAACTCTAAGCAAGCAGTTGACTTGAATGCAGAGTTTGACTCTGTATTTATTGAATATGCTTTAAATAACGACTGTCTTAGTAGCTTAGGGAGTTTCGTCACTTATTTTAAGTCATGCGAAGACATTGATGATGGTAGAGAAAACCCACACGCTGTTTATGCTAGAAAAAATAAAAGTATGGTAGTGTAAATGCCAATAAATATTGAAGACATGTATAAGCTGAAAGAGGCTCTTAAAAGTCTAAATTTTGAACCGGTTGAAGCACGTAGTAGGCTGTTAATTGCTCGTGGCTATTATGCTACCTACCATTTAGCATCTTCCCTCTTTGGGTTAGACTGTGCTAAAAAATTGACTCAATATACCGAACAACCATTTAAAAAAGGTAGTGTGCCAAGGCCATATAGCTCTCATCAATCAGTTTATATGAGTTTACAACGATCAAATATAAGCAGCTTGATAGAAGTTGGTAAGAAGATGCAAAGATATCATGACTTAAGATGTAAGGCAGATTACGATATAAGCTTACGCATCACTCCTACTGATATTGACGAAGCAGAATCTAACTTAATTGAATGTCAAAAAGAAATAAATTCCTATATTGAGAATGATATTGAAAACTCTGTTAAAGGCAAAAAGCTGATATATGCTACAGGTAGTAAGGAACCAGAGAAGTCTAGTGCGCCAAAGACTTTAGCTGACCTCAAGGTTTCAACTGGAATTAGGGTATTAAAGTAAAATAATCCTATTCCATACTCACGCAATGTTTGATGTATTTTAATGAAATCAGAACTTATATTCTGGTGGTTTTTCTTTTAAATCATTTGCAAGAGTCCTCGAAGATCGTGGTTTTGAGAATCGACATAATCAGGCTATAGTCAAAATTTAAATTCCTCACTAGGAAACCATACTTACTCTAACGTTCTACGTCCTGACCCTTATCAGGTTTAGGGGTTCTCACCGCCACTCTTTCGGGCACTGCTTTTACCTTGATAGGTGGTAAGACGACTTTACCACTCATTATGTCAGGTATCTTATCGTCAACCGCCTTGAGCATTTTCTTAAGCTTTTCAGGCTCATTGGCATATACCTCTGATACCATTCTTTTAACAGCCTCAATATTTGCCCTAATCGCCTCCTGTTCAGGGGATTCTGTTAGTAGCTCCGTTTGCTGTGCTAATTCTTTCTGTTTGGCGGCTATTGCTTGATTGTCAGGCTGTGATGATGCTTGGATAGCCTGCTGAGGTTCATATGGCTCTAAGGGCTGCTGTGAGCTTTCTGCTATATCTCTAAGTGCGGTGCTTGTGACTGTTTGATCCGTAAGTCGGACTTCGCTGTTATGTCCTTGCCCCAATTCGTTGCTCTCGCTGCTACCAACTGGCGGTAATTCTCGTCCTCGCTCATTTGAATCGCTCTCAAGGCTTGGCGATCTATCCACTTGCTCACTAACTGGCTCGATTCTTTCTCGTTCTTGCTCATGTTCAACACTCCTAATCGGTTCAGGTTCAGCCGTTGGTATTCCTAGATCATCAAAGGCTTGGTATAGCTTAGGCTGTTTTTCAGCAATGTCTCTTTTGACTTCGGGTAGCCTACGTTTGATAAACTGTAGCTTGTTATGAAGTTCGGTTGCTTGTTTAATCTGCTTTCTTAAAATATCGTTAATTTTCTCATTACTATTGGTTTCGAGAACTTTATTATATTTGGCTACCTCACGATTGATATCGCCACGGTCTGTTTTGACGCCTTTACGCTCTAATGCACTAGCAGCCACACCCATTTTAATGGTTGGTTCACGCTCTAATCCTTGATCTTTCAGACTTCTATGGTCAATCTCTATCCCATACTCACGCAAATGCTCATTAGCAGTCTTTGCCCATTGTTCGCGCCAATAGACCACCTCACCGCTTTTCTTTTCGTCTAGCTCACGAGTTTTCTTAGTAAAACCTTCTGGCTCTAATCGCCTTGTCGTTAGCATGATGTGTGCGTGTTGGTTCTCTTTACTCTTATACGAAGCTTTATCATCATGCAAATGGGCATCTACGGCACAGCCGTGTCTTGCTACGATCTGCTTGGCGAAGTCTTGCACCAGTGCAATACGCTGCTGCTCATTGAGTTCATTCGGTAACGCCACCTCAAACTCTCTTGCTACCGTACTGTTTTTGCGTTTTTCGGCTCTCTCTACCTCATTCCAAAGCTGCTGACGGTCAGTTGCCCAACTGGGGGCATTGGGTGGTAAAAATATCTCACTATGTATCACATCACGTTTTTTTGAATAGTCATGGTCACGCCTTTCGTGGTCGCAATGAATTTTTGCACCGGCACGATAAGCCACAGCTGCGGTAGCAGATTGCCCATTGCTGCGTGAAAACGTTTTGACGGATAAATGATAGATCGCCATGAGTTACTGATTAAACCTTATTTTGTATTACTTGATTTCAGAAATGAGTTTCTTATAAGCCACTTCAAACCATTCTCTTTCGCTGCTATAGCCATATAACAGCGGATCGAAGTCAAAATTATTAGTATCAAAAATTTGTTTTGCCAAGTCGTTGCTCAAAATGTATTTAATATCGGTAACTAAGTTGGTTACTATCTCAAGATTCTCATTTTGAACAAAACGAATAAGGACGTTTGTATCATCTACTCTCGTTCCTGAGTACTCGGATTGCCAATCTTGATAAAAGTAAGCATTCATGAAATATATGAAAGTATCATGCATAATATTCAGCCTTACTTTGTCATTTTTCAGCAGAAAAATGAGTATTTAAAGGTTGCTTGGTTTGGCTTTTGGGGGTACAGGGGGATTTCCCCTTGTCGCACTGCAAACTATGATAAGCTCACCGATAAGGTGAGTTTATCATAGTTTGCATAAGTGCGCCCTTGTACCTCATTTATGCTACTATTTTTAGGTTTTATACAAGGGAAGGAGCAAATTAGGTGTCTAAAATACAGAAGGAACTAGAAGATCAGTTAGCTAAGATGTTGGTTGATCGTGATAGTTTATTGGCTGAAATGAGATCGGTTCGGTCTGCGGTTAAGAAAGACAATCCAAAGAAGAATAAATGGTTGACTGAGATGATAGATCATCTCGATAAGCTAGATACATATATCACTCAAAATGAAAATCGGATACAAGCTATTAAGCAACGAAAGCAGGTGGCTAGAAGTAAGCTCAATCGTAAGCAGGATAGTAAGCGAAAAATATTAATGGGTGCTATGGTTGAGCATTTGATAGAAACAGATAAGCTAAGCAAAAAATTTATTATGGATGAATTAGAGAGCTTCTTAATTCGTGATGGTGATAAGGCATTATTTGCAAGTTATTGGTCATCTGAATAGTAATTAAAGTGACCAGAATCTGTCATATTTTAGTCTTTTTATCCTTATTTTTTTAAATGTAAAAAATAGTTCCTTTTTATATGTTTTTAAGAAGTTATTAAAGAGTTATTAGCTCCTCTGTGAGGCTTACTAGCCATAGCTTTTAGAGGATAGAAAGGGACGTATTGATGCGAAGTAAGGGACGTATTGATGTGGAGTAAGGGACGTATTGATGTGGAGTAAGGGACGTATTGATGTGGAGTAAGGGACAGTATATAATAAGTCCCTTACCTTATTGAATTTGAGATTGTTATGGATTATGAAAAATCAGATGAAAAGGATTTAATCACGCTCAATAACGATATGATTAGAGCTTCTTACAAA
>NZ_JAKIKU010000028.1 GCF_023283985.1 Shewanella electrodiphila | reverse complement strand
AGGTTCTTCGCGTTGCATCGAATTAAACCACATGCTCCACCGCTTGTGCGGGCCCCCGTCAATTCATTTGAGTTTTAACCTTGCGGCCGTACTCCCCAGGCGGTCTACTTATTGCGTTAGCTGCGTCACTAAGTCCTCAAGGGACCCAACGACTAGTAGACATCGTTTACGGCGTGGACTACCAGGGTATCTAATCCTGTTTGCTACCCACGCTTTCGAGCCTCAGTGTCAGTATTATGCCAGAAGGCTGCCTTCGCCATCGGTATTCCTCCAGATCTCTACGCATTTCACCGCTACACCTGGAATTCTACCTTCCTCTCACATACTCTAGCTCTACAGTTTCAGATGCAGTTCCCAGGTTAAGCCCGGGGATTTCACATCTGACTTATAGAGCCACCTACGCTCCCTTTACGCCCAGTAATTCCGATTAACGCTTGCACCCTCTGTATTACCGCGGCTGCTGGCACAGAGTTAGCCGGTGCTTATTCTGCAGCTAATGTCATCGTCCATGGGTATTAACCATGGAGTCTTCTTCACTGCTTAAAGTGCTTTACAACCAAAAGGCCTTCTTCACACACGCGGCATGGCTGGATCAGGGTTTCCCCCATTGTCCAATATTCCCCACTGCTGCCTCCCGTAGGAGTCCGGGCCGTGTCTCAGTCCCGGTGTGGCTGATCATCCTCTCAGACCAGCTACAGATCGTCGCCATGGTAGGCCTTTACCCCACCATCTAGCTAATCCGACTTAGGCTCATCTAATAGCGAGAGCAGTAAACTGCCCCCTTTCTCCCGTAGGTCGTATGCGGTATTAATACGAGTTTCCCCGTGCTATCCCCCACTACTAGGTAGATTCCTAAGTATTACTCACCCGTCCGCCGCTCGACGCCTGATAGCAAGCTATCATCGTTTCCGCTCGACTTGCATGTGTTAAGCCTGCCGCCAGCGTTCAATCTGAGCCATGATCAAACTCTTCAGTTTAATCTTGCTATGAAGCTCTTTAAAGAAGCTTCTAAACTTGGCTCATCTAATCTGGCAAAATCGCTAAAAATTATGTTCGTAATGAATTAACTTTGAGTTTTTCTGCTGTCTTAAATGATAATTTTTATAGTTAGAATGAACTCCGAAAAGGAGTTAAAACCAACTTTATTTTTTAGCATTCTGAATCAGCAAAAATCCACACAAGTTGTTCTTTAGTTATGCTTTTAAATAGTGCTCAATCACTGTCGTCCAGTAACTGATATATAGGGTAATTCTCTTGCTGTTTAGTCTCAAACCCTTGAGGGTCAAGCTATCTAGCGAGCCGACTATCTTATCATAATGATTTCGATTGTCAAGCTTTTTTATGTTTTGTCTTAGCTTGGTAATCTAAGTAATAAGTTGGTTAACTCACTGCTTAGCTTCCTTTGCTGTGGGGCGTATTATATAGATTCTGACAGGGGTGTCAACTGCTTTATCAGAGGTTTTTAGGTTTATTTGATAAGACTTTTAATTGTGTATGGTTTTCAATGGGTTAGAGAATGGTGGGGATTCGATGTATTTGGGTTTAAACGCTGGAAATACCTGTAGATCTTATATTGAGTTGGCATTCGATGAGTTAATGACTTCTTTAAACCTAAAAAACACTTTAAATAGCCTGAAATAAAGCTTATCTGATAGGCTTGGTTGGTACTCATCGTTAAAAAACAGGTTCAAATCAGTCTCTAGTCTCTAAATTATCTATCAAGAAACTTGAGATCTAGCTGATTTTCTCAAATCCGCATTGGCACTTATTCATAGGCAAAGTAAAACCCCCTTCTGCATAAGCAGAAGGAGGTTTTACTTTTAGAATAGAGAGCTGACGATGACCTACTCTCACATGGGCGAACCCACACTACCATTGGCGCAATGATGTTTCACTTCTGAGTTCGGGAAGGGATCAGGTGGTGCCATCATGCTATTGTCGTCAGCAAAGGGGGTTAGATATGAGTCTGTTATTTTTATTGTTTGACTATAAGTGTTTAGTTTATGGTCGACCAACAGTAACCTAACTGAATCAAGGTTAAAGGTGATATCGAAATATTCTTTCTTTTATTCTAAAGCTTTCGCTTTACAAGATAGATTAATTAGAGCTTTCATACAAACCACTTGGGTGTTGTATGGTCAAGCCAAACGAGCAATTAGTACAGGTTAGCTACATGCATCGCTGCACTTCCACACCCTGCCTATCAACGTCGTAGTCTTCAACGGCTCTTTAGGGAAATCTAATCTTGAGGTGGGCTTCCCGCTTAGATGCTTTCAGCGGTTATCCCATCCGAACGTAGCTACCGGGCAATGCCACTGGCGTGACAACCCGAACACCAGAGGTTCGTCCACTCTGGTCCTCTCGTACTAGGAGCAGATCCTCTCAAATTTCCAACGCCCACGGTAGATAGGGACCGAACTGTCTCACGACGTTCTAAACCCAGCTCGCGTACCTCTTTAAATGGCGAACAGCCATACCCTTAGGACCTGCTTCAGCCCTAGGATGAGATGAGCCGACATCGAGGTGCCAAACACCGCCGTCGATATGAACTCTTGGGCGGTATCAGCCTGTTATCCCCAGAGTACCTTTTATCCGTTGAGCGATGGCCCTTCCATACAGAACCACCGGATCACTAAGACCTACTTTCGTACCTGCTCGACTTGTGGGTCTCGCAGTTAAGCGCGCTTTTGCCTTTATACTCTACGACCGATTTCCGACCGGTCTGAGCGCACCTTCGTACTCCTCCGTTACTCTTTAGGAGGAGACCGCCCCAGTCAAACTACCCACCATACATTGTCCTCGGTATTGTTATACCTGAGTTAGAACCCCAACATGACCAGGGTGGTATTTCAAGATTGGCTCCACCGAGACTAGCGTCTCGGCTTCAAAGCCTCCCACCTATCCTGCACAAGTCAGGTCAAAGTTCAATGTAAAGCTGTAGTAAAGGTTCACGGGGTCTTTCCGTCTAGCCGCGGGTACACAGCATCTTCACTGCGATTTCGATTTCACTGAGTCTCTGCTGGAGACAGCGCTGCCATCATTATGTCATTCGTGCAGGTCGGAACTTACCCGACAAGGAATTTCGCTACCTTAGGACCGTTATAGTTACGGCCGCCGTTTACTGGGGCTTCGATCAAGAGCTTCGCTTACGCTAACCCCATCAATTAACCTTCCAGCACCGGGCAGACATCACACCCTATACGTCCACTTTCGTGTTTGCAGAGTGCTGTGTTTTTAATAAACAGTTGCAGCAGCCTGGTATCTGCGACTGCCAACAGCTCAAGGAGCGTGTCCTATCACCATCAGCAGCGTACCTTCTCCCGAAGTTACGGTACCATTTTGCCTAGTTCCTTCAGCAGAGTTCTCTCAAGCGCCTTGGTATTCTCTACCTGATCACCTGTGTCGGTTTAGGGTACGATTCGTTTATAACTATTGCTTAGAAGCTTTTCCTGGAAGCATGGTATTTGCCACTTCACTGTACAAGTACAGCTTGCTATCAGATCTCAGCCATGTAGTAGCCCGGATTTACCTAAGCCACAAGCCTACATCCTTTCACCTGGACAACCAACGCCAGGCTGACATAACCTTCTCCGTCCCTCCATCGCATTATAAACAAGTATCGGAATATTAACCGATTTCCCATCGACTACGCCTTTCGGCCTCGCCTTAGGGGTCGACTCACCCAGCCCCGATTAACGTTGGACTGGAACCCTTGATCTTCCGGCGTGCGAGCTTTTCACTCGCATTATCGTTACTCACGTCAGCATTCGCTCTTGTGATACCTCCAGCATGCCTTACGACACACCTTCACAGGCTTACACAACGCTCCCCTACCACTTGAAAACAAATTCAAATCCGCAGCTTCGGCTCCTAGTTTGAGCCCCGTTACATCTTCCGCGCGGGCCGACTCGACTAGTGAGCTATTACGCTTTCTTTAAAGGATGGCTGCTTCTAAGCCAACCTCCTAGCTGTCTATGCCTTCCCACCTCGTTTCCCACTTAACTAGGAATTTGGGGCCTTAGCTGGCGGTCTGGGTTGTTTCCCTCTCCACAATGGACGTTAGCACCCACTGTGTGTCTCCCGGATATCACTCATCGGTATTCGGAGTTTGCATCGGTTTGGTAAGTCGGTATGACCCCCTAGCCGAAACAGTGCTCTACCCCCAATGGTGTTCGTCCGAGGCGCTACCTAAATAGCTTTCGGGGAGAACCAGCTATCACCGAGTTTGATTAGCCTTTCACCCCTATCCACAAGTCATCCCCTGGCTTTTCAACGACAGTGGGTTCGGTCCTCCGGTGCCTGTTACGGCACTTTCAACCTGCTCATGGATAGATCACTCGGTTTCGGGTCTATACCCTGCAACTAAACGCCCTATTAAGACTCGGTTTCCCTACGGCTCCCCTAAACGGTTAACCTTGCTACAGAATATAAGTCGCTGACCCATTATACAAAAGGTACGCGGTCACCCTAATAAATTAAGGCTCCCACTGCTTGTACGCACACGGTTTCAGGTTCTATTTCACTCCCCTCACAGGGGTTCTTTTCGCCTTTCCCTCACGGTACTGGTTCACTATCGGTCAGTCAGGAGTATTTAGCCTTGGAGGATGGTCCCCCCATCTTCAAACAGGATTTCTCGTGCCCCGCTCTACTTAATATGTTAACGCTAATGTTTCGAATACAGGACTATCACCTACTACGGTCAGCTTTCCCACGCTGTTCTTCTACATTAGCATTAATCGGCTTCTCCCCGTTCGCTCGCCGCTACTAGGGGAATCTCATTTGATGTCTATTCCTAAGGGTACTGAGATGTTTCACTTCCCCTCGTTCGCTTCTTGTACAAGTACAAGATACCTACCTTATGGTAGGTGGGTTTCCCCATTCAGAAATCTCCGGATCACAGGATATTGCCGCCTCCCCGAAGCTTATCGCAGGCTGTCACGTCTTTCATCGCCTCTGACTGCCAAGGCATCCACCATGTGCGCTTCATTACTTGACCATACAACCCCAAGTAGTCTAACTTATAAATAAGTATTGACTTCAAAGTGTCATAAGATCTAATTATGATAACGATATCACCTATGTTTATACGCTTGATTCAGTTCTCTTTACTTTTTTTAATCACTCACCCCTGGGATAACAACTGATGTCGTTAAGAGGTGAGTGATTAAGGTTAGGAACAACGCGTGAACACGTGTTCCTAACCCAGACTCATATCTATGTTTTTAAATAGTCTCTATGCTCTCGTCGAGTCATAGATTCTGTATAAAACAGAAAGAAGTAATCGTGTCTTTATTCAAAGATAAATCACTTGTTTCTATTTATACTATTAGCACTTAAAGCTTATTCGTCTATAGTGGTGGAGCCAAACGGAGTCGAACCGTTGACCTCCTGCGTGCAAGGCAGGCGCTCTACCAACTGAGCTATGGCCCCATTATAAAATGGTGGGTCTAAGTGGACTTGAACCACTGACCCCCGCGTTATCAACACGGTGCTCTAACCAGCTGAGCTACAGACCCAATTACGCTTGTTAAAACGTAAGCTTAAACTAAAGAACAACTTGTTGTGAATTCTTGCTGACCGAATGCCATCTATAAGGAGGTGATCCAGCCGCAGGTTCCCCTACGGCTACCTTGTTACGACTTCACCCCAGTCATCAACCACACCGTGGTGAACGCTCCCCCGAAGGTTAAGCTATCCACTTCTGGTGCAATCAACTCCCATGGTGTGACGGGCGGTGTGTACAAGGCCCGGGAACGTATTCACCGCGGCATTCTGATCCGCGATTACTAGCGATTCCTACTTCATGGAGTCGAGTTGCAGACTCCAATCTGGACTACGATAGGCTTTTTGAGATTCGCATCACATCGCTGTGTAGCTGCCCTCTGTACCTACCATTGTAGCACGTGTGTAGCCCTGGTCGTAAGGGCCATGATGACTTGACGTCGTCCCCGCCTTCCTCCAGTTTGTCACTGGCAGTATCCTTAGAGTTCCCGGCTTAACCCGCTGGTAACTAAGGACAAGGGTTGCGCTCGTTGCGGGACTTAACCCAACATCTCACGACACGAGCTGACGACAGCCATGCAGCACCTGTATTCTAATTCCCGAAGGCACTCCCGCATCTCTGCAGGATTCTAGATATGTCAAGACCAGGTAAGGTTCTTCGCGTTGCATCGAATTAAACCACATGCTCCACCGCTTGTGCGGGCCCCCGTCAATTCATTTGAGTTTTAACCTTGCGGCCGTACTCCCCAGGCGGTCT
>NZ_JAKIKU010000027.1 GCF_023283985.1 Shewanella electrodiphila | reverse complement strand
CCTACAAATCCAAGGTTAACTCCCTACAAATCCAAGGTTTAACACCTACAAATCCAAGGTATTATCCTACATAAATATGATAGTATGTAGGATAATAATTTTTTAGGATATGCAAGGATGAAAAAACCTCAGGATATGGTTGTTAAAAGTAATACGCTGATTGAAGCCAGTTACTCACTTACAGTTCAAGAGATAAGACTGCTTGATATCGCTTTAGCAGATTTAGCTACTTATGACGAATGTGAGAAAGACCTTCTAACGATGCACGAGTTTGTGCATATAAGGGCTGATGAATACGCAAAGATATATGATGTTGATATGAAAACAGCTTATACAGCACTTAGAGAAGCAAGCGAAAACCTGTTTACTAGATATTTTACTTACAGTGTGCAAAGTGAAAAATTCCCCACTCACCAAGAGCATAGAAAAGCGCGTTGGGTTTGGAATATAGCTTATGTAGAAGGTCAGGGTTTGGTTAAACTAGCGTTTACACCTGATTTGATAAAGCTAGCAGGGAAATTAAAAGGCGATTTTTCACGTTATCACTTGAAGCAGAAAGCACCGCTTACAAGTGTCTATGCTCACCGTTTATATGAAATGATGATGCAATGGCGAAAGTCGAAAATAGTTCCTTCAGTCTCATACAACGAGCTAAGACATAGGTTTGATATTGATGACAAAGAATATAAGAGAATGGATAATTTTAAGAGCAGAGCGTTAGATCCAGCTATCAAGCAAATCAATGAGCATACAGACATAACTGTCAGCTATGAGCAGTACAAAGAGGGACGTAAAGTAGCAGGTTTTATTTTTAAATTTAAGTTTAAAAAGTCAGTAAAGCCTATTATCAAAGACGTTAATAAAACCGCTAGTGATATCAAGCCAACTGATGATAGTCCAAAGCCCACACCTCAAAAAATACCAGCTATGAGCGACAAACAGCGAAATACTTTTTCTAACAAACTACTGAATAACTTTGATTTCATACGTGACTATAGCGCACAAACAATTGGTAAGAGCAGAGAAGAGTTATTACTGTGGGTTGAGCAGGGGTTAGCAGTCGACCAACAGCGCCAAGAATGGGGTAAGTATTTACTGATGTCAGGTTATGAGTTTCCTGATCGCATGAAAAACTAATCTACCACTTCAAAATTATTTAAATAGAAGTAAAGGTTGTGTAACTTAGATAATGATAATCCTAATAAGAACCTTACAAATACTGCCTATACAGGTCAACTTAAATCGACTAAATTTTATGTAAATTAAAGCGCGATTCAAAGGATGACTATGTTAAATAAAATACTTATTGGTATATTATTATCAAGCAGTACAGTAGTAGCTCTAGCTGGTACTGTACCAGTGGATCTTTATAGAGGTGGAAACTCAACTAGTCCTCGTATGGATAATGTCAGAGAACAAGATATCATATGGTACTTGAATGATGGTCAACAATGGGTAGTAGGAAAAAAAGGTGGGATCTCTACAACAAGCAAACCTCCTGTCCCTGGAAAGAATTGGTGGAAGATAGCTAAGGGCACGAAATACTCTGATGAGATATATCTCGAAAATGACCATGATAACCATTGGCGTTGGGCACCAGCGAAAAATATGTCAAGAAGTCATTTCAAGAGTTTAATGCAAGATTTGCATCCTAAGTTTAAAAAAATAAATTAAGAGGTTATTATGAGTAAAATGCAACCAGAATTGACATATAAGCAAATGTTTTTTTTGATTGAAGCTTTAGACTCACGTATCAAGAGCTATGAGGGACAATTGGATTCAGAAGAAACAACTGATGATGATCGATCTGATATCGAGAATGATCTTATTTCTATGCGACCTACGTTAGAATATATGCGAAATATTCTAACTCGCTATAAAGATGAATCAATAGCTAAGACCACAGTTGGATAAGAGTCTTTTAGTGTTTTCAAAATAATATAATTTGTCTAAAAACTAAGTTTTAATTCAAGATTCAAGACAATAAAAACCCGCTTAATAAGCGGGTTTTTATTGTCTTGAATCTTGAATTATTATTAATAAATAAATGAATAACCCTTTGAGAGTCATTTGCACAGTGAGCAGCACTCATCATGTATTGTTTTCCTGAAGAATCTTTAACGCCGTAACCTAAAGTGCAATCAAATCTTTGTGTGCTTCCAGGAGTAATCTTTACTACAGGTGTTCCACCATAAGTCGAAGCTAGTGGCGATATGACATAGTTCACGAACTCTACTTTTAAAGGTATCCCTGTAATGTTCCAAAGGTCTTTAGCTCTTTTTACAGCTGAAGTATTTTCACTCTCTTTACCTTTTACTTTAGCTATTATTTCCCCTGTTTGCTCATCATAGCTTAAAGATTGCATATCTGGAAAAACCTTTATCAACAAAGCCTGCGCAGCATCTAATTGCTTCAAAGCATCGTCTTTAGTTACTTTGCTTCCATAATTTATTTGGACAGGATAATCCACTCCTAAAACAGTTTTTAGAGTATTTTCAATATTAAGTAATTTATTGGCAGGGCTTTCTTCACCTGTCATATTAACAACTAACTTATAACTTGGTTCGTTTACTACATATACCCCTGCAACTCGACCTTTAAAATTGTCATTTATAATCTTTAAAACTTTTTCTTTGTTTCTGGAGTAAAAAAGTTTTTTTCTAGCGTCTTCTACAGAAAGGTTACTCAGTTTTGCATAATCCGACATATCAGTTTCGCTTAACTGAACATTGTTTAGACTGTCAGAAAGAGTTTTACCGACATTATCTAACGCGCCTAGATTAACTCCGAGCTTGTTGATTTCCTGATTAGCCGAAGCTAAGGTACTGCCAGCTATCATGATCGCAGCTACCAAACTTAATTTCTTGATCACAAATGTATTTCCTAAGTATTATATTTAAGGCTAATATAAGCTTTTTTACCAAACATTTATTTATTATTTTGTAGTTAGCTTACTATATCTAAGCTTAACTCACTAGCAGTAGACAAACCTTAATAATGGATTTCTTCCTGTTACTGTTGTTCCTTTTTTTCATCACTTGGCATAGTACCTCCTAAGTTCTCAACCAATCCCTTTAACAACTTTCTGTCTGTCTCTCTAGTCAAATATTCGGGCAATCTCTTAGCGGTATATTCTTTTAGCCCCTGTACCTGATTTTTTTCTAAAGTCTCAATAAGAAAAGCCCCTAACAATATTTTTTGTCTTGTTAGTTTTTTATCTACTTTTACTTTTTCTCTATTGATTGCTAGCTCTAGACTTTTAAGTTTCTGTTGCTCTTTTAATTCATCATTACCTAAAATGCTCATATTAGTACCTCGTTATTAGTATCTTTTGTCTTTTCTAACTATAACAAGTAAAGTAAACTCTAACAATCTACCATGCTATAATTTATTTGCGATATTTGAAGTCCCACTGACTAAGTGCGAGTTTACGAAAACTTTTTAAAATATCCGCTACGCTACATTTTAAAAAGTTTTTATAACCCCGTTAGGGGAAACCCCTAAAACCCCAAAAGACTAAACCGAGCAAAACCAATATGTCAATATTCATAGCAAGCACAAAACCGATAACTAGGAGCAAAGGGCAATCAGCCGTTGCATCTGCTAGCTATCGTGCTGGTTGTGAATTAGAAGATAAACGCTACGGTAAAACTCACGATTACTCAAAGCGGTCAGGCGTAATGAGTGCTGATATTATTTTTCCAACTTCGCTAAAAGAGCAAGGCGCAAACATCGAGCGCAGTGAATTATGGAACTTAGCCGAGGAAGTAGAAACGCGCAAAAATAGCCGTGTCGCTCGTGAATGGATAATCAATTTACCGCATGAGTTAAGCGAGTCAGAACGCAAAGAATTAGCGCATAAATTTACTCAATCGCTAGCGGATAAGTTTGGCGTTATCGCTGATTGTGCCATTCACAAACCCACTGCTAGAGAGATTGAAAGGGGCGCAGACGCTCGCAACTTCCACGCGCATATTATGCTGACGACACGCAAAGCGGAACTGGACGAAGACGGCAAAATTACACTAACTAGCAAATCTGATTGTGAGCTGTCAGATACCCAGCGTCTAGCGAAAAGCATGAGCCGAGCCAAAGACGAGGTAACAGAAATTCGGGAGCTATGGGAGCATATCGCTAACGAAAAACTAGCCGAGTATGACCATGATTTGATTGATAGCCGTAGCTATGCAGCGCAAGGCATCGAGATAACACCACAGGAAAAAATGGGGTCAGTGGCTACCAAATTAGAGCGCGATAAATACGAACGAGAACTAAAAAAAGCGGAGCAAGCCAAGGAGAAAGGCGAGGTTTATCAGATTGACGAAACACCCGCAACAATCAGGGGCGAAGTAAACCGCCTGATTGCCCAGCGTAACAGCGAAGCGTGGAGCGCACAGCTTACAGACAATCAAAAAATGAATGATGCAGCTGACGCAATCATCATCAATGGTCACGACATCAAGCAAACCACGCCATCGCCGCAGCTGATCGGCGGCGACCAACCACCCAAGCCAAGCACGAAAGCCGCAGCTGTAGATGAAACCACCAAAGCATCAACACCAGACGCACCCAAGCGTAAAGCCCCTTCCCCTACCGACATTGCCGCAGCGATGGCGTTAGCTATGAACGTCAGAAAAGAATTAGCTGATGACGAAAAACAAAAAGAGATTGCGTTGGAGCAGCAGCGACAACGTGAGATTGCAGAGCAGAACAGGCGTGAGCAGGCTGAACGTGAGCGCATAGAGCAGCAAAGAGCAGATAGGGAAAGAGCGCAGCAGCAAGAGCGACAGGCGCAAGCTGAACGGCTTGAGCATGAGAATAAGCAATTTACCGCAGACAAAAAACAGATGTACGGTTCAGTTTTGGCACAAGCATCTGACAAAGATATCAGAGGGGTTGATAAGAACAAACCCGCAGGTACGGCTATTTTAGCGATTTCAGCCGCTAATGAGGTCATGCACAAGCTCAATGATTACATTAACGAACCACGCACAACGCAGACACAGCGTGAGCTTGCAGAGGTTGAGCGTAGTAATTTAACCGACTTCGTGAGCGACAAATCAAAGCAAGCACTGAGCGAGATTAAAAACCTATATCGTACAGATGACCGTAAAACGCACACAGAAGCCCTACAGACCGCTTTAAATTATTTTGTAGGCAATCACAGCAAAACAGCAGATAAAACGCAGCAGCAAGCACTACAGAGCGCACAAAGAGACGTTACAAGCTTTAGCAATGAGATTAACCGCAGCCGTGGTTTTGGAATGGGAATGTAAAAAATGTCAGATGATACCGAAGTTAAGCAGTTACTCAACGCTGTATCACTGCTGATAGAGCATGATACCGCTCTCATAGCGCAGCGTGAGGAACAAGACAAGGCAACCGCAGAGCTTGTAAACGATCTAACAGCACAGCTCAAAGATTATCAGCAGCGCGAGAATGAGATTAAAAACGCTATTGCTATGGGTACAGCTAACGAGACTAGCACAGCCGTTGCAGCTGTCCTAAACCGTTATCATAGCCGTTTAACCGATGGCGTTGCCGGTCATGTTGAAAAAGCCAATACAGCACTGGTAAAAACCGTCAACGTAGCCACAACGAATATAAACGATTTAACAAAACTATCAGCAGCAATGACAAAGACATTTGATGCTAACTTTAAGAGCCTAAGCTTTTTTTCTACTGAATTTGAAAATCAAAACAAAAAGTTAGCCAATCATGCAACAGACACCTTAGCTGGTGTTAGACAAAAAGCTCAAGAAGGCGCAGAACAGTATACAGAGGAGCTATCAAGTAAGTTTGCCGAGGCTTTGAGTTGGAAAATTGCAGGTATTTTAGGAGCGATTTGCTTGTTCATTTTACTCATGACCCTGTTTTTAGGTTGGTTACTGATACCAAGCAAAGCAGAGATTGCAGAACGTAGAGCTGATTATCAAAGTTTACAAAAGGCTCGTATCGCTCATAACGTTGTTGAAGTAAACGGTCAAGATGGTTATTACGCAAGAATCAAACCAAAATCTTGTTTTACAGGTACAGATAAACATCAATACTGCAAATTCAGATAACCCCGAACAGTGCTTTTCTTAATCCCTTTAATCCTTTTAAAGAGTTTTAAAGAGTTTTAAAGAGTTTTCCGCCCTCTACAAGCCACGTACTGTATAGCTTTCAACCTCCATATACCTACAAATCCAAGGTTAACTCCCTACAAATCCAAGGTTAACTCCCTACAAATCCAAGGTTTAACACCTACAAATCCAAGGTATTATCCTACATAAATATGATAGTATGTAGGATAATAATTTTTTAGGATAT
>NZ_JAKIKU010000026.1 GCF_023283985.1 Shewanella electrodiphila | reverse complement strand
ATTAGGTAGTATTAGGTAGTATTAGGTAGTATTAGGTAGTATTAGGTAGTATTAGGTAGTATTAGGTAGTATTAGGTAGTATTAGGTAGTATTAGGTAGTATTAGGTAGTAGAGACTATATATAGGACAAATAAGGATCAAATATGAAAAAAGAAAAAAGAAGAAAGCTAAGTGATGCTGCCATTGCTTTCATTATCGAAGAACGTGATAACCCACATAAAGTATATACTTTTGAGCAAATTGCTGAGCTAGTAGAAACAGAATTTAAAATATCAATAAGTCGAAACGCAGTTAGTAAAAGTTATCATAAGCACAAGAATGACGATGCGTTCAGAACATTACAAGTTGGCAAGCAAGATAGTGAAGGTAATCTAAAAATTCAGAAAAATCGTAAGGACGTTACAGAAGAGGTAAAACCAAAACGTGTTAATGAACCCATTATTCCTGTTACTACTGCAAAAGATTTTGACGAAAAGGCGGGTGAAAAATATGATGTTAATGATTTTTTTATGAAAGAATGAATTAAAAAAAAGGTCACTAAGCAGCAGCTTAGTGACCTTCCTATTGTCTCATAGTCAAATTTTAGTCAGATGTACCATACTTGCGTTCAGCTAATGCTAAGAAGTTTCGTATATCTTCATCCAGTAAATACTCCATAATATTAGCTCTCGTTATGTAGTACTTCTTGATACGAACATGCTTGTTCTCTGTAGTGCGTTGATGAACAAACTTATCGTCTATCTTCCAACCATCTGAGCGTAGTTCACAAATACGTGCACCAGAGGCGCATGTATCAAAATCATGAAACAGCTCTTTGTTAGCTACACGTTCTCCATGTAGCAACTTCGACAAAATAGCGCCTTTGTGAATTCTAACGCTAGGAATTAATGGAGTTACCATCTTTTCTTACCTCTCTATGAGAGAACGTAAGAACCTTCAACCAAACAACCTTTTTTGAGGTTACTTGATATCATTATCTTAAAATAGTAAAATAAGGTCACCACAACACATAGGTTACTATTCTATTGGGTTCTTACGTTCCCAGTTGGTTACAGTGACTTATAAAGAGAGCTATCAGAAATGATGGCTCTTTTTTTTTGCCACTTAGTTAGTGAATCTAACTAGAAACAATTATAACTGAATGCTATCTCTAATTACAAGTTATTTGCTCCTTATTTGCGCTCTAAGGGTCTTTTAAAATTTTTAGCTAACTTGTTATATAATTGTTTGTAAAACCGAACAGTGAGGATAATGGACGTCCTATATTACGTTTTTATAAGGTATCTTATAAATTGATTTATAAAAATATGAATACAGCTTTTGTATGTAAATAAAAATTATAAATAGGAATTTATGTTTTTAATGTTTTTAAATAGCTTTTAAATAGCTTTTAAGTCCACTCTATCCATTGATACTATTGGTTTTCACCCTCCATTAAAAGACGTTTATACACCCATTAAAAGACGTTTATACACCCATTAAAAGACGTTTATACACCCATTAAAAGACGTTTATACATCATTAAAAGACTTTTGGTTATGTGTTGTCTTTATAATGTCGTTGGATTAGTATGGGTCTTTATATGTGCTAAAAGGAACTGTCATGTTGAAAACTAGATTAGTAAGTAAAGCGAATGCGCTGATTGAATCAAGCTATACCATTAATCTAGTTGCTCAACGTGTAATAATTTTGGCTATTATTGAGGCAAGAGAACAAGGAACTATGTCTGATGTTGGCGGTGTCCACCGTATTCACGCATCTGACTACGAAAAAAACTTCGAATGTGATAAAACTACTGCTTATCGGTCATTGAAATCTGCTTGTGAAAGTCTTTATGAAAGTGAGTTTGTTTGGACAGATAAGGATGCAAAGGGACGTGACAAAATAAATAAATCAAGATTCGTACAACGTGCCTCATATAGTGAAGGTGGTGGATATGTTGAGGTGATGTTTGGAAATGATGTTATTCCTCTCATAACAAGACTTAGTGAAAGATACACAGAGTACGAGCTAAAGCAGATAAAAGACTTAAACAGTATCTACGCATTGCGTATATTTGAAGTTTTGATGCAGTGGAGTAGTCTTGGTAAAACACCACCAATAAGCATTGGAAGCCTGCGTACCCGTTTAGGTATCGAAGAACATCAATATAAGCTAATGAGCGATTTTAAAAAACGTGTATTAGATCATGCTATCAAAGAGATAAATGACAATACGAATATTACAGCGACGTATGAGCAACACAAAGAAGGTCGTAAGATTACTGGATTTACCTTTAAGTTTAAGCTTAAAGCCAAGTCTAAAAAAGCGATGGAGTCAGAAACCGATGGTGATACTCCTAATATACTTACCCCATTGAAAATGACAGATAAACAGCGCGGAACGTTCGCATCTAAGCTGTCGCAAATGAGTGAGTTATCTAGTTATGCCAAGCAGGGCGAAGATTACAAGCAATTCGCTGAAAGAATTGAAACTGAGTTACTAGATGAAAAAAAACAAGAATTTTACCTGCCTTATTTACAGAAATTAGGCTTCCAATAGTCCTAACAATTGATAGACCCCTATAAAAAATAAGGAATATTGTGATGGAAATCACATTTAAAGCGTTAACAAGACAGGAATATCTTCCTACTGAGGGCAAAAACACTGTTTTTTTAAAACATGATAGCTGGGATGACTTTGGTTTTGAAACGCTATTCAGACTTACTGTTTTCGATGAACAAGGTCATAAGCAATCTGTAGGTGATGTGAAAATTGGTATCATTGGGCAAGAGCAATACAATACATCGCGTAGTATGCCTCGAATTTTCAGTTCTTTAGAACACGTTTACTCTTTAGGTCAAGATGCTGATTATTACAATAATCTTATGAAGTGTCTTTCTAAGAATATGCGAGAGAACATCTTAAAAAATCTAGGTGATGTAGTATCTAACCCTGATATCTTAGAAACTGTCAGTAATGAGGCGATTTTCAATACGTCTTTGCTAAGGACAGTTAATTTTACAACTTTAAAGCATCAGTTTCCTCGAATTTTAAGAGGTAAGGCTGAGCTAACGAATTATAATTTCTTTTTTGAAAGACCCTCCAGCGATACGTATTCTGGAATTAAGGTGAATTTTAAAGTAAAGCCAAATAGTAAGCCTTCATCTAATATACATATCTTGATTGGTCGTAATGGTGTAGGAAAAACGACTCTACTTAATAGTATGGTTGATGCGCTTATCCCTGGTCGAGGTTTAGAGGATAATGCTGGTTTCTTTAACATACCAAGTTTAGGTAGAGCTAGTGAATCCTTAGATGAAGATTACTTTGCTGGAGTTGTTTCTGTTTCTTTTAGTGCATTTGATCCTTTTGTTCCCCCTAATGATCAACCTGACGCAAATATTGGAATGCAGTATTACTATATAGGATTAAAAAAATACATAATTGAGACGGGTAATTGGACATCCAAAGATAAAGATGATCTATCTTCAGATTTTACTAAAAGCTTGAAAATATGTTTTGCTTTAACTGCTAAGAAAAGCAGATGGATCAACGCCATTAAAAAATTGGAATCCGATCTTAATTTTGCTGAAATGGATTTATGCCAACTTTGTGATGTATACGTTCAAGATCCTTCCGACTCTAAACAGCAGTTTTCTGGAAAAGCTAAAGCGCTATTTAAAAGGATGAGTTCAGGTCATGCTATTGTGCTTCTAACTATTACTAGACTCGTAGAAACTGTTGAAGAGAAAACCTTAGTTTTACTTGATGAACCAGAAAGCCATCTTCATCCACCACTCCTATCTGCATTCACTAGAGCTTTATCTGATTTAATGGATAACCGCAACGGTGTAGCGATAATCGCTACACATTCACCAGTTGTATTACAGGAAGTCCCTAAATTATGCGTGTCTATTATTAGAAGGACAAGACTTACGCTTAATGTCGATGAACCAGAAATTGAGACATTTGCTGAAAATGTAGGTATTTTGACAAGAGAGGTATTTGGCTTGGAGGTATCCAAATCTGGTTTTCACGATTTACTAGCAAGTTCTGTGAAAGAAGGTAAGAGTTACGAAGAGATAGATAAGGAATACAAACAGCAACTCGGTTTTGAAGGTAGAGTAATGTTACGTTCATTGATTTCGATCAGAGAATCACGAGTGGATGATGAAATATGAGAGCTATAGTTGCTCCTAATGAAGATCCAAGATTAGTTTATCAAACTTGTATCAATAGTATACGGAAAGAGAGTTTACGTAATCGGCTAAACGCAGTGGACAACACTATTTTTTTTGCGGCAAAAGAATATGAAGAAAAAGCATTGATCAAACAGCTTTATACTCTTACAGCTAGTAATTATAAAAAAAATGATATTGTCTTAGGGGCAGTAACGAAGGCAGAGCTTACATCTGTTTATACTGACCACATGGTAGGTCTGAATAAGCCTGCAAGATTAATTTATGACAAATTGTACAATTCAGCGGCATTAGGTAAATGTCCATTTTGTGGTTTTTCTTCAGTTAGTACTCTGGATCATTATTTACCTAAAGCTAAATTCCCTCAGTTATCAGTTGTTCCTATGAACCTCGTGCCATCATGTAGCGACTGTAATAGTGGCAAGGGTGTTATTACTGCTACTACGGCAGAAACACAGAGCCTACACCCTTATTTCGATCATGATCACTTTATTAATGAACAATGGCTTTTCGCTGAAGCCATCCAAACAATTCCAATAACTATTCATTTTTACGTTCAACCTCCAGATCATTGGGATGATATTTCAAAAGCTAAAGTCAAGAATCATTTCCTAAACTGTGATCTAAACGCTCGTTATAAAAAGGAAACGACCGCTGAGCTTGCTTCTCTGAAAAACACCTTATCTCTTTATGGCGAAATAGGAGCAAGTGGTATACATGCAGAGCTTACGATTCGAGCAAAAGGATATTTTCAGTTATATAAGAACTCATGGCAAGTAGCTATGTTCCAAGCACTTGCTAGGTCTTATTGGTATTGTAATAGTGATTTCAGTTGAACATTCGCAAGTTTTCTTATTGAAGAATCGCCTCATTACAACGTCATAATAATTACACGGATTAGCGTTATAGTGCCAAACGCAAATCTATATCATTTGGGAGTGTTATCTAGCAGTATGCACAATGCTTTTATGCGCCTGACAGCAGGAAGAATGAAAAGCGACTACAGTTATTCTAATACTATCGTATATAACAACATCCCATATCCCCTTGATGCTAACGATGAAAGTAACAAAGCAGTCATAGCTAAAGAAGCTATTGGGTTAGCGGCTCAAGCCGTTTTAGATGCTCGTAAGCTATACCAAGATATTAGCGAAAATGCGCCAATGCTCGCTAAGCTTTACAACACTTACATGATTGATCCGTACCCTGAACTAACCAAAGCCCATATTGCGCTTGATAAGGCAGTAGATAAGGCTTATGGATACAAGGGTAAGGGCGATGATGCCAGTCGGGTAGAGCTTTTACTGAAAAAGATAGCTGACGCATAAAATATGAGTATTAATAAAAAAAGAGGCTAATGATTAGCCTCTTTTTTATTTATTTCCAATAATTGCTTAGAGCAATGGAAGCAATTAAAGCGATCCCCAAAATAACGAACATCCAAATTATTAGAACCAAAGCAGTTGCTGCCTTTTTGGTTCTTTTCCCTATCGTCACAGCTAGTCTTCCAAATGATATAGAAAACTCATGCACTATGATTAAAAACATAAATATCAGTATGATATAGAAAAAAGATATTCCCACATAAGGTGTCTTTTCAATAAAAGGAATATTCTCAGTAAAAAAGGCTTTATTTTTAGCAACAAATAAAGCGATAACTGTGAAGAAAGATACTGTACTAACACTTGATATAAAAAATGAGATTGGTACATGAAAGGTAGTTTCTTCATTATCTTTATAGTAGTCTTCTGAAAGTTTATCAAAGTGCGCCTTTAAATGTTCATTTTCCATTTTTCCTGATATATAAGAGCTGGTGATAGTTACTACTATAGAAATCACTATCAGGATAACTATAACTAATGTCCAAATATCTACGCTCACGTTAAGCACCTCGAAAATTGATAATATACGTTTATGAGGTCATCAATATATCTTGCCTCTTTATTTTTACCTATTAAAGCTCTAACAAAGCATTAAAAATGTCTTGTATCAGCAGATACAAGACTGAGGTTAGTTCGGTACTTAAACCGATCTAAAACTATAACCACTGACTAACAACCAAACACTATCCAAAAATACCCCATTTTTGACGGCGGTAGCCTATCCTGCAATCAAATCTTTTACTCCTCTATCCCCTATAAATCCATATCTTTATACTAATACTGGCAACTTGTTAAAGATTTCATTATTAAAAATAAAATTAGGTGTCATTAGGTGTCACTAAGTAGTATTAGGTATCATTAGGTAGTAAAAAAGCACCAATTTATCTAAAAAACCTATACTATAGGTATCATTAGGTAGTATTAGGTAGTATTAGGTAGTATTAGGTAGTATTAGGTAGTATTAGGTAGTATTAGGTAGTATTAGGTAGTATTAGGTAGTATTAGGTAGTATTAGGTAGTA
>NZ_JAKIKU010000025.1 GCF_023283985.1 Shewanella electrodiphila | reverse complement strand
TATAGCCACCAATCATACAGTGAAATCGCTTGCTAAGATTGCTTGTCTCAGTGAAAGTCAGTTCAAAGTCTTATTTAAGGAACATCTTGGCTGCACGCCTAACACCAATATTACCGACCTTCGTATGCAAGCTGCTCTTGGTCTCATCCTAAATACCGATACACCTATTACGATTGTGGCTGAGAGGTGCGGTTACGATAATGTGTCTGCCTTTATACGTCGTTTTTCTAGCTTTTACCATCAGACCCCACATAAACTTCGCTGTAATAATCAAAATATGAAGCAGCCAATAATCAGCTGATCAGCACATATTTCAATCTATTCCGACAAAACTTTGAGCATCAATTTCATTACCATAGTCACATAATATGAATGTACGCTAGGTAAGGAAATGCCATTGAATATTCACACCCAGTCAAAGCAAGATATTGTGAATTTTGCTACACCTATAGGATTTTTGGCTATATGGAGTGGCGGTGCCATCTTTGCAAAAGTTGGTTTGCAATATACCGACTCTTGGAGCTTTTTATTTTTAAGATCAGCAATCGCTTTATCACTACTTCTAGCCATATATCTAAAATCTACCCATAAAAAAACAGCTATCACTGAGATTAATAAAGATCAGCTCAAAGGCATTATATTTTCAGGTCTATTGCTGCAAGTCTTCTATTTAACCTTTTATTTTTCAGCTATTAACACAGGGCTATCCCTTGGCATCATTATACTTGTACTTGGCATACAGCCGATTATAACGTCACTATTAAGTGGAAACACGGTTAGCGTTAAAAACGTCATACTATTAGTGATTTGTTTTTCAGGCTTGGTATTGTCTACATTAGGCTATCATAGCGTCGATAAAATCAATGTATCAGGTATAGTCCTTTCTGTACTGGCGTTGCTATCCATCACGTTTGGTACTATCGCTCAAGCTAAGGTTGAAACGCCGCCTATTTTAACCCTATTGATCCAGACTATTTTTTCATTCTTGATATTCTCGGCTGTGATTGTTTATCAAGGATTGTCTTTTGAGGTCAATGCTTACTCTTTGCTGTCATTGGTATGGATGGGTGCAGTCGTTTCTGTAGGTGCTTATTTGCTATTAATGCTTATGCTCAAATATAGCTCCGCAGATAAAGTAAGCACGTTATTCTTTTTATTGCCTTTACTGACAATGATCTTGGAGAGTCTGATTTTTGACACTACTTTAAGTAGTTTGACTATTTTTGGCGTCCTATTGGTCTGTGCAAGTTTGTTTGTTTATCAGACTCAAAAATCCCCTTGAGATAACAAATGGTTGTGAGTCAGAGTAGTATCGAATATTAAATTATAAACAACTAAATCTATTCTTAAAAAGATCACCTCATGTACACAGTGAAGTACACTAGCACTGTCTCAACAACTCAAAACGTTGATGCCAGTAGCTTATATCTAGACGTTCTAGTTCTCACTAGGGAGCCTAACCAGTGAAAGCACCTGATTGGTTCACCGCAGATATAATTAAATCAGATTCGATGGCTTGGGAATAGGTGTGCTAGCTCTTCTTATAAAAACAGCCTTCTACTAGTTTCCCACAATATATAAATAGCAATAAACAATAGAATAAGTCCTGAAGACTTACTAATTGTATTTGCGATTTTGTTATTGCTAACCTTTGAGAATATAAAAGAATAAATAGATAAGATACTATAGTCTAGCGCTATCCATACCAAGGTCAGAATTAGCATAGAGGAATATATATCGCTTGAAACCTTTAAGAATAAAGGGAAGAAAGCAATAAAGAAAATAACATCCTTAGGGTTAGAGATACCTATAAGAAAACCATCTTTGAAATGGTTTTTCGTAACAAGAACTGAGCTTTCTTTTACAGTCTGATTAATATCAATTTTATCTTTTACTATATTTATAGAAAAATATATAAGATAGAATGCCCCTAAAAAGGATAACCACAGCATAGCTGTCTCGCTAACTGAAAACACTCCTTGAAGGATAATAAATGATATCGCTATCAAAATTAGTGATGCAGCATTAGTACCTGCGACTGTTGCTAATCCAGCCCTGAACCCACCTTTTACGCTTGCACTCACTACAAGTACAGTCACAGGTCCTGGAGTACCTAAAAACAGTAAAACAGCTGAAAAATAGGTGAATAATAAAGAATAATCAATCATTTAACTAATGCCTTTTTTATTTTTAATGGACATATTTTATTTACAAGTGCTCATCTAAACTAGCATTCAACTCTAAATCATTCTTATTGTCACTCTTAGTCTCGACCGTACCACCAAGCCCCTTTACCAAATCTGTCATTAAATCCTTATCGCCCTGTCTGCTCAAAAAATCCAACAGGTTATCAGCCGTATATTCTTTTAAGCCTTGTACAGAATTATTCTCTAAAGCGTCCACAAAAAAAGCACCCAGTAGTATTTTCTGCCTTGTTAGCTTTTTATCTAGCTTCTGCTTCTCTCTATTTATTTTAAGCTCAAGCTCATTAATCTTCTGCTGTTCCTTTAAATCATTACCACCTAGTAAGCTCATAACCCCTCCTTAAATTATCAAAAATATAGCTCTTCCAATCATAGCAACTTCGCCAATACCTAACAACAGTTTATGATATAGTTAATTAACGGATGGTTGAGTCCCACTGACTAAGTGCGAGTTTTCGACTTTACAAATGTTTATCCCTGACGGTCACATATTTCTAAAATCAAAACATCGGCAGGGGCAAGCCCCCACACCCCCCACACTACGAAAAGACGTAGTGCTAAAAAACAAAGGTATGAGTATTTAGAAATGGCTATTTTCATCGCATCGACCAAATCAATATCACGAGGCAGCGGACAAAGTGCGGTTGCTTCTGCGAGCTATCGTGCTGGTTGTGAATTGGAAGATAAGCGATATGGTAAGACCCATGATTACTCAAAAAAGCAGGGGGTGATGAGCGCCGATATTATTTTGCCGACAGCATTGGCAGCCGCCAACGCTGAAATTTCACGCAGTGAGTTATGGAACAAAGCAGAGGATGCCGAGAAGCGAGTCGATGCGCGTGTGGCTCGCGAATGGCTGGTTAATCTACCCCATGAATTAAGCGAGCAAGACCGAAAAGAGCTAGCACATACCTTCGCCCAGACCTTAGCAGACCGTTACGGCACCATTGCCGATTGCGCCATTCATGAGCCAACTCAAAAAGAGATCGATCGGGGCGCAGACCCTCGAAACTTCCACGCTCATATCCTATTCACCACGCGCACCGCAGAGCTTGACGACAGTAACGAGATCATACTAACCGACAAAGCCAGTATTGAGCTGTCAGATAATAAGCGGCGTTCGCTTGGCATGGCGCGAGTCAGCCATGAGATTAAAGACGTTCGCCAAATATGGGAGCAGATAGCCAACGAAAAACTGGCCGAGCATAACCTCAACTTAATTGACAGTCGCAGCTATGCCGCGCAAGGGATTGATATTGAGCCACAACTCAAAATGGGATCAGTCGCTACCAAGCTGGAACGTGACAAATACGAGCGAGAGCTAAGAAAAGCTGAACAAGCCAAAGAAGAAGGCAAGCATTACGAGATTGATAAAACGCCAGCAACACAGCTCGGCACCATCAACGAAATAATTAACGAGCGTAACGAGCTGGTATGGGGCGTAGAGCTTACCAAAAATCAGATCGTGAATGATGCCGCTGATGCCATCATCTTAAACGGTCATAAAATCAAAGATATTGAACACACCACATCGCTACCAAGCAGGACAACCGTAGCAGATGAACCCATCAAAAAGCCTGAACCAACATCTGCGCCAAAGCCTAAAGCACCCACGCTCGATGCGGTAGCAAAAGCCATGGCAATGGCGAAAGGGGTTGCCACTCGAAAAGCCGACGAACAGAAACAAAAAGAGTTGGCGCTGGAGCAGCAAAGGCAGCATGAGCTTGCTGAACAACAAAAACGTGAACAAGCCGAGCGTGAGCGCATTGAACAGGCACGAGCCGACAGAGCAAGGCAGCAGCAAGCGATAGCCGAGCAGCTGGAGCGCGAAAGTCAGCAGTTCATGGTAGATAAAAAAGCGCTGTATGCCGCTGTAATGGCACAGTTAGAACAGCATACGCAGAAAGGGATTGATCCAGACAGCAAGGTAGGCAAACCCATTTTATCGATTTCAGTCGCTAATGAGATCACACACAGCCTCAATCAGTATATGGATAACCCAGATACCACACAGAGACAGCGCGAGCTTGCGCTAAATGAGCGTACTGCGTTAACGGACTTAGTGAACGACAAATCAACGCAAGCTTTGAGTGAGATTAAAAATCTACACTATACCAGTGATCGTAAAACGCACACAGCAGCTCTACAAGACGTTTTAACTGAATTTGCAGACAATCACGGGCAAAGCATCGATAAATCGCAGGAAAAAGCCCTAGAGAGCGCACAAAAAGCCATTTCAGACTACAGTAACGAGATTAACCGCAGCCGCAGCTATGGATTAGGAAGATAAAAAAATGTCAGAGATACCCAACCTTGAAGACTTGCTTACCGCTATTGCAACGCTTACCGAGCATAACACCGAATTGCTCACTCAAAGAGAAGAACAGTATCAAGCGATGGCAGCAAGAGACACAGCTACCGCCAAGCTTGTTAACGAACTAACTGCACAGCTCAAGGACTATCAGGAACGAGAAAATAAAATAAAATCAGCGCTTGTTGCCGGTACAGCTAAAGAGGTTCGCTTAGAGGTTGCTGATCTTCTCAATTACTACTCTAACCGGCTAACCCAAGGCGTTGGTGGTCACGTTGAGCAAGCAAATATTCAGCTAGAAAGTACAATAGGTATAGCGAAGACACAGATAACCCAGCTGTCTAAATTATCAACTGAGATGAAAGGAACGTTTGATACTAACTTTAGCAGCTTAAAGCTTTTTTCTGAGAACTTTGAAGAACAAAACAAGAGCTTAGCTAATGACGCAAACATTGTTTTAAACAGTGTTAGAACTCAAGCAAAGAAAGGGGCAGAAAAGTATACAAAGGAGTTATCAGAGGAGTTTGCTAAATCACTGAGCTGGAAGGCTGCTGCTCTAATAGGTGGTATCTGTGCTTGTATATTTGCCCTGACGTTATTTTCTGTTTGGCTTATTGTACCTAGTAAAGCTGAAATAGCTGATCGTCAAGCTGAGTACAACCGTTTAGCAGCAGCTAAAGTGGCTCATAATGTGATTAAAGGTAAAGATGGTTACTATGCAAAAGTTAAAAAGCAATCCTGTTTTTTAGGTTCGGATAATGAACAGTACTGTAAATTTAGATAGATCAAAGCCTTTATCTTTTTAGTTAATAAAAAAGAAAAAAGGTTTTTAATGCTTTTAATGCTTTTAAAAGCTTTTACGTCCGCTACAGGGCTTGCCATTCATAGCTCTTAGACTCCATTCGACTACGTTTAGCGACCCATTCGACTACGTTTAGCGACCCATTCGACTACGTTTAGCGACCCATTCGACTACGTTTAGCGACTATTCGACTACATTGATTGAAAGTTGTAGTTTAATATGTTTATAATGTTTATGGCGTCCCTTAATGAGCAGAAATGATGAGTAAGCTAATTACCAAAGATAATAAATTAATAAATGCGAGTTATTCACTTGGCATACCTGAGCAGCGAGTTATCTTTTTGGCTATTGTTGAAGCTCGAGCGCAAGAACGAATGATTGATGCTAGAGGTGTGCTACAAATTCATGCAAGCAGTTATCAAGAACAATTTAAAGTGGAAAAACATTCAGCATACAAAGCTTTGAAAAGTGCTGCTAATGGCTTGTTTGAGTCTTATTTTGGGTATGATTATATTCACGAAAAGACAGGGAAGCCAGCGCATCGTGTCGTTAGGTGGGCGCAAGCAGTAAGCTACATAGAAACGGCTGGTATGATTGAATTACAGTTCACTGATGCCGTTATTCCACTAATAACAAGACTTAGCGAGCAATATACTGAATATGATTTAAAGCAGGTTAGCGAGTTGCAAAGCGAATATGCAATCAGGCTTTATGAGTTAATGATGCAATGGAAATCAGTTGGCAAAACAAACAAAATACCACTTGCTGAATTCCGTACAAAACTAGGCGTTGAGCCTGAACAGTATAAGAAAATGTGTAACTTCAAAGCTCGAGTGTTAGACCTTGCGATTAGTCAGATAAACGACTTCACCGATGTGACAGCCACATATGAGCAGCATAAATCTGGTAGGGCTGTCACTGGCTTTACATTCAAGTTTAAAATGAAGAAAAACGAAGAAAAAACTACTGCTAATATTGAAAGTGATAACAGCGACAGATCTACTATTGAAGGGCTAAATGACAAGCAACTAGGGCGTATCGCTCGGAACCCTAGCTTTATCGCTGATTATAATCATTTGGTCAGCTCTACTAGCCCAGCTGGACAAAATGCTACTGAATGGGAGTTTGAAATGACTAACCGTCTAAAAAAAGACCCTTCTCAGTTCAAGAAGCGTCCAATTAAAGATTACTTAGAGTATTAAGGCTAATGGTCTGTTATGAGTAGTTCCGCAAATACAGTCTGTTATAAGTGGTCTGTTAATAGGTTTGAAGGGCAAAATAGCTGGTTCCCTTGGGGTATACTTTAATCATACTGATAATAGAAAGGCGTCAATTTATTAATCGCTAATTTTTTTGCTGAACTCTCCTAAAGCTCTGTTACCTAAAAATATTCCAAGCAGTGAATAGACCTCATGAAAGATACTGATTTAATAAATAATCTATTTATCAGAACGTATGACAGTCAAATGAATGGACATACTCACGATTACCATCAAATTCTCATGCCATTGATGGGCGACATTAGTATGATAATTGGTGATCAGGCTATTAATGTTTCTTATGGAGAGGCTTTAGTCATAAGGAAAGGTGTTTATCATCAATTTCAGGCAAGAGAAGACTTTCGATTTTTAGTAGCAAATATAGAAAACATAGATTTTTTACAACTGTCACTAGACGAGATTCATTTTGCAATGGACGAAAAAACGTTGTTGTATATATCTTTCATTGAAAAGCAATTGATCTCTGCTCACAACCAAAAAATAGAAGTGATGATGTTTGAGTTATTAAAAGAGCTTCTTGGAACCATTAAAATGAGTAAGCGATTGGATACTCGTTTAACTACGGTCGTTCATATTTTACAAACTAATATAGCCACCAATCATACAGTGAAATCGCTTGCTAAGATTGCTTGTCTCAGTGAAAGTCAGTTCAAAGTCTTATTTAAGGAACATCTTGGCTGCACGCCTAACACCTATATTACCGACCTTCGTATGCAAGCTGCTCTTGGTCTCATCCTAAATACCGATACACCTATTACGATTGTGGCTGAGAGGTGCGGTTACGA
>NZ_JAKIKU010000024.1 GCF_023283985.1 Shewanella electrodiphila | reverse complement strand
GAGGCTCAATATCTTTGCCTTGATCTGCATAGCTACGGCAATCTATCAAATCGTGCTTATGCTCAGCTAATTTTTCATTGGCAAGCTGCTCCCATAGTTGGCGAACCTCTTTAATCTCAAGACTGACTCGTTCCATGCCAAGCTCACGACGCTTCGTGTCGGACAACTCAATATCGGCTTTGTCAGTCAATATGATTTCATGATTATTGCCCATTGCTGCCGTACGAGTAGTAAACATGATATGAGCATGGAAGTTACGAGGGTCTGCGCCCCGATCAATCTCTCTTTGAGTTGGTTTATGAATAGCACAATCGGCGATCGTGCCGTAACGGTCGGCTAGGGTTTGGGCGAACCTATGCGCCAGTGTCTTACGATCTTGCTCACTTAACTCATGCGGTAGATTAACAAGCCATTCTCTAGCCACTCTTGCATCTTTGCGTTTCTCGGCACTCTCCGCTTTATTCCATAAATCAATACGATCAATAGTAGCGCCGGCAGCAGTTAATGCTGAGGGCAAAATAATATCCGCGCTCATCACACCTGAACGTTTAGAGTAGTCATGCGTCTTACCGTATCGTTTATCCTCAAGCTCAACACCTGCACGATAGCTCGCACTGGCAACTGCACTTTGTCCGCTTCCTCGTGATATTGAATTAGTCGATGCGAGAAAAATAGCCATTTCTGAAAGCTCTATCTATTAGTTTTTAGCACTACATCTTTTCGTAGTTCTGGGGGTGTGGGGGTTTACCCCTGCCGATGTTTTGACTTCATAAATGTATGACCGTAGGGAATAAACATTTGTGAAGTCGAAAACTCGCACTTAGTCAGTGGGACTTCAAACACTGTAGACAAATTATAGCATGGTGTATTGTTGAAGTTTGTTTTAGTTGTTATAGTTGTTATAGTTACAAAAGACAGAAACACTAACGACGAGATATTACTATGAGCATTTTAGATAATAGTGAACTAAAAGAGCAGCAACGTATTAATGATTTACAACTAAAGATCAATCGTGAAAAACAGAAGCTGGATAAAAAGCTAACAAGACAAAAAATATTGTTAGGAGCTTTCATGGCGGAGTTATTAGAGACAGATAAAGTACCAGGACTATCTCAATATACTGCTAAAAATTTAGAAGATTTTTTGACTAGGCAGGGTGATAAAGATTTGATGAGCGAACTGATCAACAACTTAGATAAGTCATCAAAACAGATCTATTAAAAAATGTTAACTACCATTTTCTTAGTTCAACATTTAGATATAAGGATAGTAAAAGCTATATGGGGAAGCGAAATAGCTCAACACTTTGTTGTAGTAATTTCTGATTATTTTGAATTTCCATAAACGCTAAACTAGTATTACTTTTCTGGTCGGTCGTCGTTGGTAAAATAAGTAGTAAACTACCTTTTAGGTTGTCATTAGAACGTGTATGCCACATCGCTTCAAACTGTGATCTGGTTAATGTTCTATTTCCCCAGCTTGAGTCTGCTAATACGATATGTGTGTCGTTAATAGATTTGATGACGCTAAAATGATCACTACGCTTATGATTAAGGTAGACAATAGCAGGGATCTTTAGCTTTTTTAATGTGTCGTAGTTAGTAGCGATACCTTTAGCAGTAAAGCCGTATTTTTGACTAACGACAGCTAAGTCTTGAAAAGATGCCATCATGCTCGTCAGATTCATGTCTGTTAAGATTTGCTCTTCAGTGACTGGCTGCTGATAAAAGTGCGTCAAGATAGTGGATAGTGAAGATGCGCCGCATGAATAATCTAAATCTTGCTTGACGACTTGAGCATCGCGCATTTCTTTCCATGTTGTAATAGGTATATCTGTTATAGACTTTGTTGTAGTTTCAAAAAGAACAGGAGCCGCTAGAGTAGAGGTAGAAATGAGTATTGTCAGCATTCCAAATATTACAGAACACCTTAAATTCAACTGTTGAAATATAGTTTTTATGATCCGTCTCCTTATCCAAGTTGAGTTTGTCATAACAACTTTATTGCGTTAATACACCCATCTCATTCATAGTTTGCTGAACTATGGTTTCTACAATTTGATTTTGTTGGTAGGCTAAACGCTCTGATAGTATGCCCATTTTACTAGCTAAAGACTTTCCAGTAGGACTACTATATAGGTCAACCAAGGCATTCAATTCATCAACGCTAAGCACTTGAGCATATAAAGTAGTCAAGCTTGTTTCATAGTCGTAAGCGTTAAGGTTTTCTGATAAACGTATAAAAAACTCATCAGGAGCCATAGGCATATTATTACGCATCAACTCAATCCCGACTTGGTTAGCCTGTTTATATCCTTGCTTTGAGCCGTCTATATTAATTAATTGACGTGCGAGTGCTGTCTTTTCTGAGTTTTGCGCTTGGAGCGTTACAGAGGCTTGACTGACTTGAACAATGGATAATCCTGATAACCCAATCGTAAGAATCAAAAGTAAACGAATAAAAGTAGTTCTAGTTGATATATAGAGCATCTTCTTTCCTACTAAAAGTTAATTTGGGTAATAAATATTAGAAGAAAATTCATACAGTATCCTCTGCACTAAATATCGTTAAAAGAATGTAAGCCACTGTACTTATAACTAAAGATATACCAACTAAAACCAAAACATTATTTAAAATTATAGGATTGCGCCCGAATAAATCCAGTAGAAAGTTCATTAGAAAAAACAGTAGACCTATAGTTACACTAGCCCAAACCTTTATTTTTCTACTTTTACCAGCACTATTCCCTGATATAAAACCAGCAATCATCATACCTATTTCATCTATCATGAGATTCTTTTATATGAAGAGGTAGTAATACTGCATCAATTTTGTCTAAAAATAGCCAACGTAAGAACAATACTAGAAACATGCCTAACCCACCATAAAACATATCTAAACTGTATAGGTAACCAACATATAAAGCTAAGCCAATGGATAAAAGTCCGGATAAAAAAACGTTGGAATCCACATAATGTAAACATTCTGGACACTGATAAGTCTTAGATTTTTTAAAATCTAAAGGTCTTATTACTTTACCATGACAGCCAGGGCATTCTCTTGTAAACATAGCATCACAAATTCTGTTAATTGGTATTTCAAAGATTTGAAATACCAATCAGTTAAAGTCGATTATACTTAAAGTGTGGCTTCTTATCTTTTGTACTTACTACCATCTGCCTCCAGCACCACCATTACGTCGTTGGTTGCTACTCTTACCACTCCATGCCTTGCCAGTTTGGTATGTACCATAAACCAATCCAGCATTGGACATATGGTGTTTAGCTACTTGACTGGTTACAACACGACCTGCCAAATTTAGCGCAACTGGGAACCATGCTCCTTCAGTTGCTTCCATCTCTTGACTAGAGATAGATTTAACTTGTAAGTTTTCACTATCAGCAAACGCATAGCTCATATCTGATGTAGATTGACCAATTAAGCTTACGTTATTTTGCACTTCGTCAGCTGCCATAGCAGAGATACTCAAGCTTAAACCAAGAGCTGATGCAGCAACAATTTTAGTTAAACCCTTCATTACGTATTCCTTTTTAGTAAATTAAGTTTGGTGGGCTGTTGTCTTTTAGTCCACTGGCCAAGACAACGTTTTCAGGATGGTTTGGATTGGTTGCCAGAATTTAAAAACTATTTAATTATTAAGAATTTCTCGTTCTTTATTTTTTCGATATTGCTGTGATATAGGTGGCGGCAGCTTACCAAGCTTAGTAGTCATTCCTAGAGATAGCGTACTTCCTGAATCTCCTGAAACATCAGCACGTAAATTAGCTGTAAGATTACTACGCTCTGTTAACGCATAGGCCATACCGAGGTTTAAGCTGGTTTCAGTACGCCTAGCACGGTCAACCTCTGTATTGGGGAATTTGTCACCTTCTATCATGCGCCAACCGACTCCCGTATTGAGCGTAATGTCTGGATTAACCGCAAATGCTACAGATCCTGATAAAGAAAAAATATTACCTATATCGATTTGATCAGGAAAACCTTCAGGGGGACTTAAAACTTTACGAGTATTGTTATACTGATATGTGCCTGTCAAGCTCAAAGCAATAGGATCATTGACGGTGTACACCGTACTACCTACAAGTGCAGAGCTAGCTGTTTCTTTCTCAAATCCAGAAGTATTATCGTATAAAGATAACTCGGAAAAGACCAAGCTATCAGGCAAAATTTTATGGTTTTTAGTAAGCTGGTATTGAGTCGTTAAGGATACATCTTGAATCCTAGTATCACTCTGTGTTGAGACCTTATCTTCATTCTCTTGGCGTTGCTCAAGCACTAATCCATTAGTTTTTACACCTACTTCCCAGGCTTCGCTAATACCATAACGTAGCCCTACTGTTCCGATAACGCTATCCGTATTAACTATCCCTTCAGTAGGGAGATTAGGAATAGTGACAACATTCCCATTACCTAAATCTATAATATTTGAACCTTGTGACGAAAGACTAGAATTATTTTGGTTAAAATAACTTATGGTTGTATCTAACTTAAATCTGCCCTTATCTGTTGTTAGGCTCTCTATAGTTAATGGTAAGTCTGCATGACATAATGAGCTAAAAGTACAAGCTGCAACTATAGTAATAATAGTCCCAAAATAAGAGTTATGAGACATCTATTCTTCCAAAATTTTGATAATTAAATAAACATTAATTGGATAATAATCTATCTATATTTGATTGCATACTAAAATAAACTTTACACATGAATAAAATTTACTAAGTTACACAATTTCATATTATTATTTGTGTTATACCCCAAGGAAACTAGCTATTTCGCCCTTCAAACCTATTAACAGACCACTTAAAATAGACTGATATAAAGGAACCACTTATAACAGTCTATTCTAGGTCGTTGGTTTTTGTCGTTATCTTGAGAAGTCATAGTCTGCTTCATTCCCATCTAAATATTCACGTATAGGACGTTTCTTACTGAATTTGGAAGCGTCTTTTTTGATTTCACCAACTATAAAATCACTATATGCTGACCAGTTCTTACCAGCGTCGCCTTTAGCAAGACCGCTATACATACTTATAAACTCTTTATGTCGACTGATACGCCACAGCTGCTTGTCAGACAATCCATCAATCGTGAACATATCACCGTTATCAACATCACGAGGCTTAGCTACTTGCTCAGTCTTAGGTTTTGGCTTTTCATGAACTGTAAAGGTGAAGCCTATAATACTGCGTCCTTTTTTTACATTCTCATATTTTACTTTTAGATCTGATTTCTCATTAATCTCACTGATAGCTAAGTCTAATACTCGCTTTTTAAGGTCATTCATTCTTTTATATTCACTGACACCTAGCCCCATTTGTTGTCGAAAGATTTCTAACGCAAAACAAGGTGTCTTCTTAGCAGAGCGCCACTGAGTTAAGAGCTCATAAAGCCGCACTGAGTACACACTATTGAACTGTGTCGTTTGCTCCAATAAATATGAAGTAAAAAACTGCTCCAAACCATCAATACGGCTAATTCCCTTAACAACGGCAAGCGTGAATACTAAATCCATTGCTCCTTCGCCATCATGGTATTGCACCTGCTGTAGCCAACGGCTTTTAATAGGTTTTTTATTATCGTCAAAGTAGGTGAAGCGTCTGTTAAATAAAGTCTCTTCAGCATCCTTCATACGCTGGTAAGCATTCTGTCGTGTGGTATCAAATACCTCTGCATAACGCGTGGCATCAATTCGTAATGGCTTATCAGTACTTAACCCTGTGGCTGTTTCTCTAGCATCTACAATTGCTAACTGGATGATGCGTACTTCAGCCAATGATAAGTTTTGTAGTGCTTCATTTATCTTATTGGTCTTAACTACTAGGTTTTTTTTATTGTTCATTGTCATTACTCTAATGAATAAATACTCACTTTATATTAAGTGACAAATAATAACAAGTCACCTTACGGTGGCGAAAGGTCATTTATGCGACATAAAAAAATATGTCACATAATGGTAACTAAACGTCACCTTATAGGTAACTAAACGTCACCTTATAGGTAACTAAACGTCACCTTATAGGTAACTAAACGTCACCTTATCACAGCTACAGCCCTTTGATACCAATCCACTCAGAGCGCTTAAAAGCATTTAAAAGCATTTAAAAGCATTAAAAGCATTTCTGGTTGTGTATAACTAATAAAAGAAAACGAAAAAGAGGATATGTAAGATTAGAAATCTGGTGACAGATTATTTCTACTTTGACTTGTATTACTAATCTCTATTCCTCTATCGATGACTTTTAAACCTTCATTAATGCTTCTTAAATCAACCTCAGTTAACTTTTCAGCATAATCAGTAGTAAAGCTACTTAAACTATCCCCAAGCTCTTTAGCATGCTTCTGGGCGCTCTCAGTACTACTTAGTGTATTTAGTCCTTCGTATGCGATCTTGTATTGCTTAGCAGTCAATCTGAGAGTCTTATTTATATGTTGTTCTGCTAAAGCTCTGCTCTCATCTGTTTTTTCACTGTTATTCGTATATTTGGTTAAGGCAGCTAGATAGGGCTCTACTGTTAAAATTTCTGCTGTTACTCTGCTAGTATCATTTTTACCTAGTTTTGATTGATATTTTTGTCTTAGCTCAGCCCTCTGTTTGTCTATATGAACTATAAACCTATCAAAATCTGCTGTGACTGTTTGGTAATGTTCCCTTTCTTGTGAAGGGAAGTTTAACAAGTGAAATACGTGAGGATTATTCTCTAATACTTTGACAGTATTGATCTTGTCAGTAGCAAGCCTTACATTTTGTCTAAAATCTGAACCTTGATTTTCATTGATCCCTAATTTTTTCGCAAAGTCATCAAGCACCGTCAGTTGTCTCTTGTCAAAACGTCCTTTTGTATGCCGGTCGAGTAATATATAAGCTAGCGTCTTAGCTGCGTCCTTAACATCATTACTTCTTTGAACATCTCCGAGCTTTGAGCCGTCAAGCTTTCTATCTGTTTCTCTAATCGCTCGATCAATTCGTCTTTTTCGCTCAAAAAAGGCTCGTTCGTACTTGTTATCGAAAGGGCTTGGGGCTGGTTTTGCTCTTTCTGTAATGCTGTTATGGATTCTTGAAGCTTCTGATTTGCTGTTTGTAACTCTTTGTTTTGTTTCATCACTTCGCTTTGGTAAGTTTTTGCATCGTTCAGCTGCCCACTCACCAACTGATAAGACTCTCTCATGCTTGTCAGTGATTTCATCAATTCGCTTTGGTAAGTTCTCACATCGTTTAGCTGCCCAATCATTTGCTGATTCTGCGTCTCTAGTTCTAACTGCGTTTTCATCAATGACTCGTTGCGTTCTATCAATGACTGATTCTGTGTATTTGATTTTGTCAGTGATTTCTCCAAGCGTTCGATTAACTCTATCAATTCGGTCACGGTTCTCTCTCTCAAAAATAATTTTGTTAGACGCTTCTAGCACCAAGCTATTACGCTCTGCGATCATGGCGTTAATTTCACCCCTGATCGTCACTGGGGCAATACCGTTAAATACCTCGCCTTTTTCCTTTGCTGCCGTTTTAGCTTTCTCATATGCGTCACGCTCCAGCTTTGTCGCAACGCTGCCCATCTTAAGTTGAGGCTCAATATCTTTGCCTTGATCTGCATAGCTACGGCAATCTATCAAATCGTGCTTATGCTCAGCTAATTTTTCATTGGCAAGCTGCTCCCATAGTTGGCGAACCTCTT
>NZ_JAKIKU010000023.1 GCF_023283985.1 Shewanella electrodiphila | reverse complement strand
AGGGATGCGTATTCTACGCTTTCCCTCGTTGGCGTCAAGTGTTTTTTCAAACTTCTTTTTGCCGTTAATTTGAAGCGGTTAAAACCATCTCAAATCAACCTGACTCAGTGTCGCGCTATTGCGCTCTGCCGTGTCAGTGGATGCGCATTATAGGGAGATTCTGAAACACCGCAAGGGCTTTTGGTAATAAAAACACAAAAAAAAGATCGCTTGATGAGTTTTTCATCAAAAGCGATCTTTTTTAATCAATTTATACTGTCTTAGGCCTATTTAGCTTGCTCTAACTCAATATAATTAGCGCTATTATTGGAATTGCTGCAAGAACTCTATCGCATTTTCATCATCCCAATCTACATATGTACGAACATATGCCACCAATTCACCTTCTTTATTCAAGATAAAGGTAGCTGGAATTGTATCTAATGGGAATACTTCACGTAGATTCTGTTTTGCATCATAGTAAGAGTTAAACGAAGGTAAGCCAATTGACTCTAAAAAAGGGCTGACTTGCTTCTTGCCTTCTGCATCTATCGAAATTGGCATCAATACAAAGTCATCTTTACTCAACGTTTGCTCTAAACGATCCAAAGCTGGTAGTTCTCTTACACAAGGTGGGCACCATGTGGCCCACATATTCACAATAACGACTTTTCCTTTATGTTCTTCAAAGTCGACTTCTTTACCTTCTGCATCATTGAATCCAATGTGTGCAATTGGAAAAGGATTCTCAAGGACATTTATTTTGTCCAGTGTAGAATTGCTTACATGCTGCTGTTGCTTTTCCATTCCAGGATAAGCATTAACAGTGATAGTCACTGCTAATGCACTGAGCATGATCGCTTTGATCATGATATTCATTACTTATCATCCAGACTTTGTTTATTTTTCAACAAAGCTTCTAACTCATTACGATCAGCATCAGTCATTTCTGGTGCAGCAGTTGATTTACCACGTTGCTTACGAACTACAACGAGTGCTACATATAGTGCAATCAACATTAGAACAAATGGACCAAGCCACAGAATGTAAGTTTTAGGATCAAGTCTTGGCTTATAAAGAACAAAGTCACCATAGCGGCTTGTCATAAAATCGACAATTTCATCATTACTCTTGCCATCATCTACCATTGTGTAAACCTCAAGACGTAAATCTTGGGCAACTGGTGAGTTAGAATCAATTAAATTTTGATTTTGACATTGTGGGCAACGTAATTCATGCGCCAAACTTAATGCACGTTTTTGGTTATCAGCTGACTTAAATTCATATGTATCAACTGGTGTTGCCATGACATTGAAAGCCAAAACTAAACTTGCCATGAAGCCAACAAGTATTTTAAATGTCTTCATTCTTAAACTCCGTCTTGTTTCGCTTCAGCTTGCAACTCTTGGATCATTGGATAAAGCGTTTCGCTCCATACATTCCTGTCAATAGGACCTGCATAGCGGAAACGAATAATGCCGTTATGATCAACAATAAAACTTTCTGGTGCTCCATAAACCCCTAGGTCTAAACCTAAGCGTCCATCTTTATCAAAAATATTAAGCGTATAAGGATCACCTTCACGGCTTAACTCTCTAATTGCTGGAGCACGCTCATCACGATAGTTAACACCGTAAATCGGTAAAATGTTTTGACGCGCTAACATCATTAAATACGGATGTTCATACTTACAAGCTGGGCACCAAGTTGCCCATACATTAATAAGTGACACTTCGCCTTTAAGATTTTCCTGCGTTAGCATTTCACCCGGTGTTTCGAGACGTTCAAGTTGGAAAGCCGGAACCGGCTTTCCTTCTAGTGCTGAATCGAGCTTTTGCGGATTTAAGAATAACCCCTGATATAGAAAAACTCCCATCCCCAAAAACAATACCAATGGTATAAACAGCACCAACTTTTTCATATTTTCTCCAATAAATTAAGCAGTCGCTAATTTCGCTTCTTTAGTGTCATCTTTCGCGGTTTTAGTTTCTTTCACGCGGTAGCGTTTATCTGATGCAGCTAAGAAACCACCGACCATCATGAAGATAGAACCAATCCAAATCCAACGAACAAACGGCTTGTAATTAAGACGTACTGCAAACTGAGTCATACTTAATGGGTCACCCATAGTGACATAAAGGTCACGGAATAAGCCCCAATCAATACCAGCTTCAGTCATGTCCATTGTACGTACATTATATTGACGACGATCTGGTCTTAATAATGTGACAAACTTGTCATCTTGATAAACTTCTATCTGACCTTGCTGGGCAGTGTAGTTTGGACCGACAACATTTTTAGTTTCAATGTAGTTAAAGGTATAACCAGCTAACTCTTCGCTGATACCTGGGCCCATACGTACGCTTTTCTCAATCGAGTAGTTTGACACCATAGTCGCACCAACGATTGAAACTGCAATACCCATGTGCGCAATTAGCATACCCGTTTCACTACGACCAATCTTATTCAGAGTAAATTTACCATTTACGTCTGTAAGCAGGTTATAAGCCGCTCTGAATGTTGCAAGTGAAACCCAAGTTGCCATACCGATACCAAATACAACCCAAAGGTTTAATTCGTTGCCAGCAATGAAAGGCGTTGCTAAACCAACTACTGCTGCAACAATTGCAGGGATAAGTAACTGACGTTTCAATTCACCCGCTTTAGATTTCTTCCAGCGAATAATTGGACCAATACCCATAAAGCCAAATAGTACTAATACGATTGGTACGAATACAGAGTTAAAATATGGAGGTCCTACAGAAATCTTACCCATACCTAATGCATCAATTAGCAGTGGGTATAGCGTACCAAGTAAAACGGTACCAGCTGCCACAGTTAGTAGAACATTACAGACTAATAAGAATGTTTCTTTAGATTTTAATTCAAATCGTGCAGGGCTACTCATTTCACTTGCTCGTAGTGCGAACAAGGTTAAGGAGCCACCGATAGCTAAACCAAGCAATAGTAGAATGAACATACCACGGCTAGGATCTGCTGCGAATGAATGAACTGATGTTAGTACACCTGAACGCACGATAAATGTACCTAACAAGCTTAATGAGAAAGCAAAGATAGATAGCAATACTGTCCAGTTACGGAATGCACCACGCTTTTCAGTCACGATTAATGAATGGACAAGTGCGGTACCAATTAACCAAGGCATGAATGATGCATTTTCAACTGGATCCCAGAACCACCATCCGCCCCAACCTAGCTCGTAGTATGCCCACCAAGAACCTAGAGAAATACCACCCGTTAGGAACACCCAAGCAGCTAATGTCCAAGGACGAGACCATCTTGCCCAAGCTGAATCTAAACGGCCACTCATAAGCGCTGCAATAGCAAATGCGAAACTAACCGCAAAACCGACATAACCTAGATATAGCATTGGAGGATGGAAAATAAGCCCTACGTCTTGCAACATTGGGTTTAAGTCACGACCTTCCATAGGAATTGGGAAAATACGCTCGAAAGGACTTGAAGTCAGGATCATGAATAATGAGAACCCAACAATGACCATTGCAAGTACTGCGAGTACGCGTGCAATGAACACTTCTTCCATACCTTTACTAAAGGTTGCAACCGCAGCTGCCCAAACCGTTAGAGAGAATACCCAGAAAAGTAATGAACCTTCGTGGCCACCCCATACAGCTGCAATTTTAAAGAAAATTGGTAGTTGTGAGTTGGAGTGATTTGCGACATAAGCCACAGAGAAGTCATCAACAGCAAAGCTATAGCCTAGGGTGATGACAGAAAGAGTGATAAAAAAGAACATACCGTAACAAATAGGCCAAGCATATCTTACGAGATACTGGTCTTTACGGGCTGCACCAAATAACGGCACGGTCATCAATAGAATGGCGAAAGCCAAACCAATAATGAGCGAGAAGTGTCCAAGTTCAGGGATCATGGGTATTCCTCAATTTTAAAAAAGTTGTTCAAGCCATATAAAGGCTAAACAACGCATATCTATCATAATGCTTTAAAACAGTGATATTAACATTAGCTAATACGAATTTGCTTATATTTTAGTAGTTGCTGTTGTTTATGTCTGCCACTTTCGTGCAAAACTGGGTGACTTGTCTCATTCTCAAAAAAATAGAGAGTAAAAACACCCAGTTATCAACTGTTGAACATAGGACATAAAAAGTTCATTTAAGTTTCGTTTGTTTTTTTTATAGGTGATTAATCTGTGAACCAGTGCCCAACTATGACGATTCTGGTTCGGTTATATCGTATATTACTGTTCAATGAATCATCTTTACGTATAATCTAACTTCAAGTCAGGCGGCTAATCCGCTCTGTTTTTTCAGCAACCTAAAAGTGAATATTGAAACAATGACCACATTTTGGATATTTATTGCTCTTGTCGTCGTAATCAGTTTAATGCTGATTTGGGTCCCACATTTTCGTCAGCAAAAAATGTTAGCTGCTGAAGAATCAGGCGTACGTAAGCAAACAAACCTTGAACTATTTAACGAACGTGCAGCTATTCTAGAAAAAGAACTAGAAGATGGCTTATTAGATCAAACTGAGTTTGACGCACTAAAGAAAGAGCTTGAAATCGGCTTATTGCAAGATATGAAGCAAGATGGCGATGACTCTCTTGATACGAAAATTCAAGCTAAAGGGATCTTATGGCCATCATTTATGACCGTTTGTATTCTAGCTATTTCAGCGTACCTCTATCAATCATTAGGTGCTTACGAAGAGCTTGCTAACCCTCCACAAGCAGAGGCTAGCCCACATCAAGGCATGAGCAGCGAGCAAATTATGGCTCAACGCGTACAGATGATGGAGCAGCAAGTACAAGCAGATCCTGAAAACAGCCAAGCTTGGTTTAGCTTAGGTCATGCTTATATTTCAGCTAATCAATTTGATCAAGCAATTGCTTCATTTGATAAAGTGATGGAATTAGTCGGTACTGCAGCAGAATTACTTGGGCCTAAAGCAACGGCAATGTATTACAAGAATGGCCAAGAAATGAATCCTCAAATTCAGGCATTGGTTGATCAGTCACTGGCATTAGACGCACAAGACCCATCAACATTACTACTTGTTGGTATGGACTCATTCTTTACCGCTGATTACCAAGCAGCAATCAACGCATGGCAAACTATTTTAGATAGTGGCCGCAGTGACATTGATCGCACAGCAGTAATGAATGCAATCGAATCTGCTAACATGCGTATTCAAGCTGAAACAGGCGAAATGCCAAATGACAGCAACCACAACCCAATGACGCAAGCTGCAACAACAGCTAAAACCGTTGATGTTGAAATTGCGATTTCACCAGAATTAGCTGATCAAGTTAGCTCTACTGATATGGTATTTATCTTTGCACGTTCAACGCAAGGACCTAAAGTACCTTTAGCTGCAACTAAAATCAGTGCTAACAGCCTTCCTGTTACAGTGACATTAGATGACTCAACTTCAATGGGTGGTGACGTTAAACTTAGCAGTGCCCAAAATGTTGAAATTATCGCAGTGTTATCTAAGCACGGTAGTGTGAAAGCGCAAACTGGAGACTTGAAAGGTGTTGTTGCATCTGTTGCAGTCGGTGAAGAAGCTAAACTAATGCTTGATACTGTTGTTCAATAAACAGTTTTTATAGACATTAAAAAACCGGCTAGTAGCCGGTTTTTTTATGAGTATCTAAAATTACTTAGACATGAACTCAATCGCTTTTTGGTAATCTTCATCAGTACAATCAGTACACATACCACCTGGAGGCATAGCGCCTTTACCAGTTTTAATTGTAGAAATTAGTGTGTCCATACCCGCTGCTAAACGAGGCTCCCATGCAGCAGCATCGTGCGCTTTTGGTGCACCAGCAACTCCCATGCTGTGACATACTTGACACGCTTTGTTGTAAACTGCTTCGCCATCTTGAGCGAAAACGTTTGTAGACAAAGTCAATGCAGCAACTGCAGTCATTGCTAATAATTTTTTCATGTTCATCGTTCCTAATGCAAATAAATTCAAAGCTCAATGCCACCTTTCAAAGCAGGTAGACTTATTAAATCGTCATCAGATTACTACAAACTTCAATAAAACTCACCTTTTTGTGATAAGAATCTCACCTTCATACTCAAATTAAGACAATAGAACTGTATTGAGTAATATATTAGAGAATCATGAAAAAGTTCACATTAGATGTATTTTATTGGAACCACTTCAAATACCTAGCACATAGATGGGTTGAATGCTAAACCCTTAATTGTGTTTATGATAATATTGATTTTGTATTCATCCTCAACACGTAAAAAGAGGGCTCAGTGACAGACAACAATCAGCAGCAAGTTTTAGTCAGGGCAAATGAACTGACGTGCATTCGTGAAGACCGTATTCTGTTTGATCAATTAAGCTTCGAAATTAATGCAGGTGATATTGTCCAAATTGAAGGCCCTAATGGTGCTGGTAAAACCAGCCTGTTGCGCATAATTGCTGGCTTATCTCGACCTTATGCGGGCGAGATTCAGTATATTGATACCGATATCAATCAATGTCGTGACGAGTTTAATGAAGATTTACTTTATCTTGGACACCTCGCTGGTGTTAAAAGCGAGTTAACAGCAAATGAAAACCTTAACTTCAATTTAAGGTTAAGTGGATATAATGATTTTGATAGTTATGATTTGCTCGCCAAAGTTAACTTAGGTGGCTTCGAAGAGGCTCTCGCTGGACATTTATCAGCAGGCCAACACAGAAGAACAGCCCTGGCCCGTCTCTGGCACACCAATTGTCGAATCTGGATCCTTGATGAACCATTTACAGCAATTGATAAAAAAGGTGTAGAAGAGTTGGAACAATTGTTTATTAAGCACACTCAAAGTGGTGGTTGCGTTATTATGACAACACACCAAGATATGAGTCTCATCACTGATGAAGTGCTTCGTAAGATCAAACTAGACTATCGCTTCGTATAAGGTACAACAATGAAAAGAGGCATCAGTTACACCCAAGCATTTCTGACATTGTTGCAGCGTGATTTAAAAATTGCGATTAGGCATCGTGGGGATATTTTTAATCCACTTTTATTCTTTGTCTTAGTCGTGACACTATTTCCTTTAGGAATTGGACCTGAACCACAGGTTCTGTCGCGCGTTGCACCAGGTATCATATGGGTTGCTGCATTATTGGCATCCATGTTGTCACTAGAGCGATTATTTAAAGCAGATTTTAATGATGGTAGCTTAGAGCAGATGCTACTAAGCCCACAGCCTTTACCAATATTGGTATTATCGAAAGTATTGGCTCACTGGATTTTAACTGGTGTACCATTGATATTAGTAGCACCTTTATTAGCAGTCTTGTTACATTTAGAAAGTAATAGCTATACTGCACTCATATTAACGCTAACTGTGGGCACGCCCGTCTTATCGTTACTTGGTGCAATTGGTGTGGCGTTAACTGTTGGGTTACGCAAGGGTGGAGTATTACTTAGCTTATTAATTTTACCACTGTATATACCCGTACTAATTTTTGCTACCAGCGCTATTGATGCTGCTGGTTTAAATTTACCTTATACCGGACAACTTGCCATTATTGGCGCCATGTTGGTCGGATCATTAATTATGGCACCATTTGCAATTGGTGCTTCATTACGAGTGAGTACAAACTGATATGTGGAAATGGCTTCATTCATACGCTGATCCAGAGCGTGCATACAAATTAGCATCAACGCTTTTACCTTGGTTCGCATTTTCTGCCATCTTATTTATAAGTGTTGGAACCATCTGGGGAATGTTATTCGCCCCAATGGATTACCAGCAAGGTGAAAGTTTCCGAATCATTTATATCCATGTACCTTCGGCTTCTATGTCAATGGCCGCATACATGGCTATGGCATCAGCATCATTTGTCGGCATTGTTTGGCAGATTAAAACTGCTGACTGGGTAGCTGCATCAATTGCACCTATTGGCGCCGTTATTACCTTTATAGCACTGTTAACTGGTGCTGCATGGGGTAAACCTATGTGGGGCACATGGTGGGTTTGGGATGCACGCTTAACATCAGAACTAGTGCTATTATTCTTATACCTAGGTGTGATTTCTCTTTATGCATCATTTGAAGATAAAGTGCTTGCAGCTCGTGCAGCAGGCATATTAGCCATCGTTGGTGTTATTAATATTCCAATAATTAAATACTCAGTTGATTGGTGGAGTAGCTTACACCAACCAGCCACCATCAAAATCACAGAAAAATCAGCTATGCCAATGGAAATGTTAGCACCGCTACTTATCAACATATTCGGTTTTGGCTTAATGATTGGTGCAATCACTTTGGTGCGTTATAAAGCAGAAATTTTAGCAAGAAATGGCATGCGCCCTTGGGTTAGAGAATTAGCAAAAGCGGAGGCATCTAAATGATCCAGTTCGAATCATTGTCAGAATTTTTAAATATGGGCGGTTATGCATTTTATGTATGGTTGTCATACGGTGTTACCTTCGGAAGCTTAGGAATCTTATTATTCTTAAGCCTTCGCCAAAAAAGATCCGTCTTACTCGAGATATCTAAAAAGATGGAACGAGAAGACCGCCTTAAAGAAACTAGGAGTAGTAGATAGTGAACTCTAGACGTAAAAAAAGACTCACACTTGCCGTCGCATTAATTGCAGGTGTAGCAGGTATCGCATCATTACTTTTGTATGCATTAAACTCTAACTTAAACTTATTTTTTACCCCTTACGAAATTGTAAACGGTAAAAAAGACACAGGTGAAAAGCCTGAAATTGGTCAGCGTATTCGAGTAGGTGGAATGGTAACTGTTGGAACAATGGTTAGAGATCCAGAAAGCTTGCACGTAGAATTTGAAATTCATGATGCTTTTGGTGGTGCAATTACTGTTACTTTTGATGACTTACTGCCTGATTTATTCCGTGAAGGACAAGGTATTGTTGCTCAAGGCGTATTAATAAAGCCTGACACTATCGAAGCGACTGAAGTACTGGCGAAGCATGATGAAAACTACATGCCTCCAGAAGTTGCTGAAGCCATGGGACAAACCCATGATAAATTAGATTACTCTGAACAGAAACAAGCTGAAGGTTACAAATACCAATAAGTTTTATACGTTCATACTAGAATGCCAATCAATCGATTGGCATTTTTTTTATCTACTGAACGGCCCGCATTTCCAAATCATTTTTCAATCACATCATTGTAAAACCAGTGAGCCAGTGAGCCAGTGAGCCAGTGAGCCAGTGAGCCAGTGAGCCAGTGAGCCAGTGAGCCAGTGAGCCAGTGAGCCAGTGAGCCAGTGAGCCAGTGAGCCAGTGA
>NZ_JAKIKU010000022.1 GCF_023283985.1 Shewanella electrodiphila | reverse complement strand
AACTAACGATTTACTACCCTTTTGCTAACGATTTGCTAACGATTTGCTAACTTTCAATCAATCATACAGCAATTGCTCATAAATTGCTCATATCTAGCTAACGATTTACTAACGTAACGCTCTTATAAGCCTTTTTAGCTAAAAAGGCTTACGACAGGTAGAAAATAACCGATTTTTCTACCTGCTTTTTGGTCATTAAATTATCCAATTTAATGACTACACCTTACGCACCCTCTCGGGATGAAAAAAATCGTCTTAAATCAGCTTCTTACCTGATTTAAGACTTTTTTATCTGCATGCAAGGTGCAAACAAAATGAATTTAAGCAACTGATTTTTATGATATATTACTGTCTACAATTTGCAAACAAGGATAATTATGTACACCCCTACCGTATCATTTAGATTAAAATCTGAAGTCTACTTAAAACTAGAAGCAATAGCAGCAAAGGAAGGGCAATCTCCTGGTGTCTACTTAAAGAAAAAATTGGAATCAGATACTAATAGTTTCCTTGAAGATCTTAAGTTTATGAAAGGAGATATTAGTGAGATTCTGCACTTATTGCAGTCGGATGATAAAGGATCAAAATCGGTAGAGAACACATCAAATCAGAATGATATGGTCAAGGCTTTGATGCCGATAGTGCTAGAATCGTTATTGATATTAAGGGAGGTGGCAGCACCTAATAAGGTCTCCAATTCTCAAAGATTAGTCGATAAAGCAGGAATAAAAGCATACAATAGTTTGGATTAAAAAATAAAATTTTGTATTGCCCTAGTATCAACTGATTCTAGGGCTTTTTTTGAGAAACAATTCAGTGATAAGAGGTTGATCCTTGGTGGCACAGTAATAAAAACTACTGAGATTCTAATAATCTTCCGAAGATTTTAGTTGATATGAACAATCATGGAACTGGGTAAGCTCATAAAGGTCGTCTAAGGGGGTTGGAAAAATTTTACCTAGCAACTATACCAAACGATACTTAGAACCTTATAGGGAGCTTAATAGGATGCTTTTATCCCTATTTAACTAAAGCTTTGAGCTTTCTTTTTAAATTATTTGAAATTACTGATATTGAATTCATTGCTATCTTTACTAGCCTTTTCTTTTGTCACTCTAATTATTAATAACCAAAAAGGTTTTTAATGTTTTTAAATACTTTTAAAAGCTTTTACATCCTCTGAAACGCTTTTCATAAAAGGGTTTCGCCTTCTATAAAGCAACGTTTTACGACCCATAAAGCAACGTTTTACGACCCATAAAGCAACGTTTTACGACCCATAAAGCAACGTTTTACGACCCATAAAGCAACTTATTTTTTGAGTTGTTGCTTTAATAGCATTGTTGGATTATAGTTGTTAAAAATGGGTTGGAATATGGAAATGTCTAAACAATTAGTTACTAAGGATAATTCCTTGATTGGTGCGAGTTATAGCTTAGGAGTAGTTGAACAACGCTTAATATTTTTAGCCATTATCGAGGCAAGGGAACAAAAAACATTAATAGAAGCAGGTGGATTATTGCGAATTTATGCGCAAAGCTACGCTAAACAATTTAATGTGGAAAAGCATACATCGTATGAAGCTATGAAAAGGGCAGTAGAAGGATTGTATGAGGCAGGTTTTGCTTATAGTAAGGTGGATGAACGTTCGGGAAAGATAGGTAATTATAAAAGCCGTTGGGTGGATAAGATCGGCTATATTGACGACTTAGGCTGTGTCGAATTAGTATTTGCAAGTGATGTAATTCCTTTGATTACCAGGCTTGAAGCACGTTACACAGAATATGAGTTGAAGCAGGTCGTAGGATTGCAGAGTGAGTACGCAATAAGGCTGTATGAGTTGATAATTCAATGGAGGTCAGTAGGTACAACCAGTCAGATATCGCTTGTAGAATTGCGCGAAAAGCTAGGATTGGTGGACGAATACCAACGGATAGAAGCCTTCAAAAGACGGGTTTTAGATCTGGCGATAACTCAAATAAATGAACATACTGATATTACTTCTGAATATGAACAACACAAACAAGGCCGCGTCATTACAGGATTTACATTCAAGTTTAAAGTGAAAAAAAATAAAGAAAAAACTGGTACTAAAATTTCTAATAATGAAAATAGGACTACTATTGAAGGACTTAACGATAAGCAACTAGGACGTATTGCTCGTAACCCTAGCTTTATGGCAGATTACAATCATTTAGTAAGCTCTACCAGTCCAGCAGGTCAAGATCCCAAAGCGTGGGAATTTGAGATGATTAATCGCCTCAAAAAAGATGCTTCACAGTTTAAGAAACGTCCAGTTAGAGAATATCTTGAATACTAGAGTTTAATAGGCGGATCTAAAACTTGACTCAGAGTAATGTTTTGTAGTAACCTAACAACTCAGAATAGACGATCCGTCTAGATGCGTTTTAGAAGATATCATTTATTAATTGAACCTTGTAACTGGCTGATTTTAGCCGCTATTTTTATAGCTGCAACACCCGAAGACCTCGACCTCTGTACTACCTCGTTTGGCCTTACGCAACTTGTCATTCGTTTAGTATTTCGACTGAGGCTTCGCCACAGTATAAGGCTTGTGGCGTTCTAATGTTATTTCTCTCGGGTTCGATTGTGTTGTCGACTGGTACAATCCGTGCCGTCAGAAAGCGTCGTAAATAATATGAATGATATAAAACTTTTAGAACAGTTGCGGGCTCAGCTTGCTGAGATCCAAACAACTACGCATGATACATTAGAACCCAGTGTTACTCGTAAAATTGAAGAAGCAATAGAGAATCTTGATTTAGTAATAGAGAACTCAGCTTCCAAAGAAGCAGACTATAAGGCCATAGGTTTAAAAACGCTCGGTGATTTACTTATTTACTTCCCCAGTATTATTGAGCTTATTCAGCTTTTTAGAAAGTTTCTAGAGTAGTACAGCAAGCCTTACCACTCTTATAAGGTTGAAAATATGAAAATCGGCAGTGTTATAAAAAAATGTCGAAAATTGAGAAATATGACGCAGTTACAAGTAAGTGCTTTAGCAGATGTTTCTGAATCATACTTATCATTAATAGAGAAAGACAAACGCCAACCAACCCTATCCAATCTAGAGTCAATTGCTGATGCTTTACAGATACCAGTAAGTATCCTCGTATTTTTAGCGGCTAAGCAAGAATCCATCTCGGAAATTACAGACACGCAAATTGAATCTCTAACCAAAACAATTTATTCGATGATTGAAGCTTAAACAATGGGCTTTCACCCTCGACCGCAGGTTACACCAATTGCAAATATTAGTTCACTTGCTAAGCTATTAGAAGTTACAGTGGAAGATCTAGAATATATTCTGGCTAATAAAGATAGATATTGGTGTCCAGGGAAAAAAATAACCAAGCCTAATGGTGAAGTCCGACATACCCATAATGCAAAACCTAGACTAAAAGCCATTCATCAAAGAATCCTAGATAAGTTACTTAAAAAAGTTTTTTACCCCATCTATATGCAGGGTGGAGTCGCTGATCTCTTAAACCCTCGCAGTTGTAGGACTCATGCTGCTTTCCATTGCAACAAATCTATTGTCATATCAGAAGATATAAAGAGCTTTTTTCCTAACTGTGACTACAAAAATATTCGTAGTATCTGGCAAGGGTTCTTTTGTATGGCACCTGAAATTGCTGAAATCCTTACACAACTAACAACGTATCAAAACGAGCTACCACAAGGATGGAAGACTAGTGGATACCTTGCACAGTTAATCTTCTATGATATAGAGCCAAAACTAGTTGAAGACTTGGACCGCCAACAAGTTGCTTACAGCAGATATATTGACGATATAACCATCTCTAGCTCACGGCCATTAACTGACCAACAAAAAACAGATATTATCTCCAAGATATACTCAATGGTTTTCCATAAAGCTCATCATCCAAACCGTAAGAAACAAACAATTTTTTCTCCTTCTGTTAACGGTGTAGGAAAAACAGTAACTGGCCTAACTGTTAATTCAAAAAAACCTACAATCAACAACGACAAAAGAAAGAAGCTCCGCTCTGATATACACAAGCTCTCTCTACGCTTTCATACTGAGAAGAATCTATCTAGTTACGATAAAGACTGGCGTAGCATTACTTCTAAGGTGGGTCATATCAAGACCTCTCACCCTAGGCAATGGAAAAAATTCAGACAAGAAATGAATACTATAAAACCAACGTTCAAGCGTAAGAGAAAAACTAACAATAAGAAGGCGGCTTTTAAAGGAACGATTGATGGGAAATAATAGGTTTTATGGGAGTAAGCATGGTTCCCTAGTGAGGACTTGAACGCTAAGCTGTGGGCGAATGGTATCAACGCTTTAACTCGCTGAAATAGCCACAGTGTACTTCATGGTGTACTTACCATACATATTCTATTCGTGATCGGTGCGCTATGACGCTACTATCTCACAGTACAACCATATTTAAGGATAGGTGTTTTAACATGGGTAAAAAGACAGATGTATTAGATCCTCTAGGTTTAGCATCCTCCGTAGCCTTTGCTTATGTTATTTTATTCGTAGCTTTGATGTTAGTTTTCGATAAGATAATAACTAGGGATGGAGTTGTATTACCTGCGATTTTTATTTTTTTAGTTGTCTCCATCGTTAAATATATTTTTTTCAAAAGAGATAATAATGTCCCACAATGGTTAGTAGTTGGCTCTTTTCTTATATCAACTATCACTGCTATCGGTATGACCGTAATATTCTAAATTAGAAGAATATACGGTGCGATAAAGCAGTCCATTTAAATCCTACTGTATTCTCATAGTTACAGTAGGATAGCTTATATCAGGGCCATTTAAGCTATGCTGAAAAAACTGTAGAACCCGTTCTGGTAAATTAAAGACTTAATAGAGCGTTTATCATCACTAAGATAACCAGGACTCATAGTGCCGCTTTTATGACTGAAACCGTCAAAAACTAGCAGATGACAACGACAACGACAAAGTAGCTAGGCAGCTCAGGCTGAATGAGACTTCTTAAATGAGGAAGGAGGAAGCGAAGCAGTATTACGCCCCGAGGCAACATAGTGGCTATGCTAGGAGTAGGATTCAATAGCGTTTAAGCTATAGAACGCTAAGAAAAATGTGGTTTGACTTTCATTATCAGACTGCGTAAATACTCCCCCCTAAGTCAAGTTCTACAGGATTGATAGTGTAGGTCTGTAATATAAGTATCTATTAGTTCACATAAAAAAATACCGCCCTACTTTTATCAAAAATATTCAATATAAATCGTAAAACATTCATTCATTGGAATGATTGCGGTAGTAACACATCATAATTTTGATAATTGAATGATTATCATTTACAATGACCTATAAAAGACTATCTGCTAATACAGTTTAGTCTCTAATAAAAATATTCGCAGTTCGCTAAATAACTGGCTGCTACTTTTTAACTATCGAGCTACTTTCTTATGAACAATGTGCAACCTTCACCAAATGCATCGAATTTACAAAAAAAAGTAATGCTCAACCAAATCCATCATAACCGTATAATACGCATATTATTTATGGTTTTAGGCAGTATTTTTTTCTCCATAGGTTTAATTGGTATTCTTCTTCCCGTACTCCCTACCACTCCTTTCATTTTACTAACGGCAGCGTGCTGGGCTAAAGGGTCTGATAAATTCAATCAGTGGCTTCTCAAACATAAAGTGTTCGGTGAAATGGTAAAGAATTGGCAGCAGCATCGAGCTATTCCTCGTAAGGCAAAATATTTGGCTTGGTCAATGATGGCTATGTCATGCGGTATGTTGTTTTACCGATTTTCTGATAGTTTGCAGTGGCTTGCTTGGGTTACATGCGCAATATGCATCACTGTTGCTGTGTGGATGTCTCGATTGCCAGACGCTTAATTTTTCCTACTATTGCAAGACGTTTTCCTGACTCCTTGCTAAGCCTTTGCAAAAAGTAAAATACTCTAAGATCATATATTTTCCTATTTGTTAATGATTATCGTTTACAATGTAATCATATTGTTTTATTATATGAAGAAACTATCAGCAATGTTATTAACAATTAATATTATTTCCTTTGACGACGAGGCTGATATGAAGAAAATTGTGCTTATTTTTACTATAGGAAATTTGGAATGCACGAGGATTCAACTTATAAGAAGTCGATATATATACCTAGTCTTAAAGGTAAGTCTAAAACCCTATTAAGTATTCTTGTTGGAACTTTGATGTATCAATCAGCCATTGCGGATACTCAGCACCAAGAAGAAAACTTACCGATGTTACATATGGACACGATAACTGTTTATGCTAATAAGCAGCCCCCTATAAATGTAGGGGACGACCTTAAAACGGCCAAGACGATATCAGACAACCTAATTGACAGTGATAAAGATTTAGTCCGTTATAACCCTGATATAAGTGTGGCAGATGCAGGAAGATATGGTAGCAATGGCTACGCCATCAGAGGGGTAGATGGCAATAGGGTAGCTTTAAACTTAGATGGCGTTAGCTTGCCAGATAAGCAAGTCAATGAAATATTTTCAGCTTATGGATATATGTTTGAGGGTCGATTTTCACCCGATGTAGAGCTTCTGTCAGAGGTGGAGTTTGAAGTCGGGGCGGACTCTTTTAATTCTGGTAGTGGTGCAATGGGAGGGTCTGTTAGTTTCAAGACCAAAGACCCAGAAGATTTAATAAGACCTGATCGTCAACTTGGTGGTTATGTCAAAACAGGTTATAGCAATAGCAATGAAGAATTTAGTAACGCTTTTGGTTTGGCAGGGAAGAACGATAAGGTTGAGGCAATAATTAATTATGTGCATCGTGAAGGACATGAAACAAAAAATCACCGAATGTTAGATTTCGATAAAAACAAACTAGATTCTGCCTATGATTTTATCAATGATCCAGACTATAAATATCCCTCTACAGGGTACAGATCTAATACAGCAGCAATATTACCTGACCCATTAAGTTATACAACAGAGGCAACGTTAGCAAAGTTATACCTTCATTTGAACGAAGAAAACCGATTAGGTTTTCATGCCACTAAACAAAAAACGGATAGAGTATCCAATAACTTTACCAGAAAGACTTTTGCTTCAAGAATTGGTAAGGATACTGCAGAATTAGAAAGTTATGGCATCAGTCATAGATACCTACCTATTACTAGTGAGTTCATAGATGAGGTCAATACCACTTTAACTCAGCAAAAAATTACAGGAGTAGCTAATACAGAAACTTATAGCCAAGTATGGGGATCTGACTCTTATAGGGTAGATGGAGTGAAGCATCGGCCTCAAGAGGACAAAACCATACAACTAAGTATAGAGGCAACAAGCTTACCGTTAGAAACTGAGAAGCTAGGCTCTCATACTTTGTCAGTTAATACAAAATATGCAAAGACGGACCATAGATTGACCTTAGAAGAAACTTATATTCCTTCTTCAGGCAACCCCAGTTCTTGGTACGATTTTATTGGGCCCTCAGTGAAGCAAGATATCTTCAATGTGGCCATTCAAGACAAAATAAATTTAACGGAAAAGCTCGATACGACGATTGGGCTTCGGTATGACAATTACAACTACAAACCTTATATGGATGAAATCAATAAAAAAGGCGTCGAGAAGGCGAGTAAATATTATCCGGTACGTATTGATTATGAGAATGGCGAGTTTGATCACAATAAGAAAATGGACAATATAGGTGGAATGTTTTCCATAAACTACAAACTTAGCCCATATTTACAGACCCAGTATCAGCTATCTACAGGATTCATGGCACCCGCTACCAGCCAAATGTATTCAGCATTTGAGATGATGGGAAACAGTTTGACGCCCAATGTTCATCTTAAGCCTGAGAAATCTATTAATCATGAGCTAAGCTTGTCTGGCCAGTTTCAAGATTTAAGTTTTACAGCTATAGGTTTCTATACTAAATATAGGGACTTTATCAGTTTGTTGAATTCTCAAGAGGAACAACAACGATGCTATGAAGATTATTCGACCGGCCAACCGGTTTGTTCACCCCATTCTATAAATATACTCAGCGCCCAAAATATTGGTGACGCAGAGACTTATGGATTGCGTTTAGGAGGCGTATGGGATGTTGGACAGCTTGCTGACCTAGAAGGAGATATTCGAGTACTTGCTAATTTAAATTATGCCAAAGATAAAACTGATAAAGGAACTAACTTACTTGCGACTCAGCCTTTGAATGTCACATTCGGGTTAGGTTATGAAGCCCCTAAAAAGGATTGGCAACTGTCTGCGAATCTAAGGTATTTGGGCAGAAAACATGCTGATGACGCAAAAGTAGCTACCTTAGAATCAAATGGTTATAACATACCTTATGAAAATGTCATTGCTCCTTATAAGCACATTGATAAGTCTAAATCGGCTTATGTATATGATGTTTATGGCAGTAAAAGACTAGGTTCTAATTTAAAACTATCAGCAGGGGTATTTAATTTATTTGATGCTAAATATGTTCCGTGGGATAACTTGCGTTCGTTAGCAGAATTAAACGTCAACTCTATGGTAGATAAAAAAGGGGTTGGCATTGAAAGATTTACAGCACCAGGAAGAAATTACAAAGTAGGGTTAACCTACGAATTTTAGCCCATATGTCTTGGATAAAATACATAAAAAACTATCAATAAAAACCCAAAAATATTTTGGCGTGCGCTCAATCTAAAAAAAGCTAACTAAATAGGATGAAATGGGAGAGCGCCCCTTAAATTAATAAATATAGGAAACAGTGATGAACTTACCTCTTAGTGAAGCATTAAAAAAGCACTCCCGCCAAACACATGATAGTGTTGACATGCTCGTTTTATCTATGGAACCATTTGCCTCTATAGAAAATTACAGTAAATTTTTACAAGCACAAAATGCTTTTCACGAAGTTTTGAAACCTATCTATGAGAATCCCAGCTTAAACCTTAAGATTAAGGGACTTAATAGTCTATCACGCTTAGAACAAGTAGCCATGGACATGCAAGACCTTCACGTTAAGACTATGTTAGTCGATGAGGCTATACCTAGTCCAAGTGAGTTTGAATCTATTGGTTGGCTTTATTGCTCTGAAGGTTCAAATTTAGGCGCCGCAATTTTATATAAAGAAGCTCAAAAAATTGAACTTACAAGTAATCATGGTGCAAAACACCTATCTGCACATAAAGATGGCAGAATGGTGCATTGGCGTAAATTTAAAGAGCAATTAGATGGCTTAGAATTGACACTAACACAACGCCAACAAGCATTAAAAGGAGCTGAAGATGCCTTTGCATTTTTTAAAAGGGTCATTCGACAAGTAAATTATGCTGAAGAAACGGTGTAACGGTCATATTGAATGGTTGCTGACATACATGGTCATCAATGTAATTCGAACGCGCCTTAAAGCAGACGTTCGGTTTTTTAATGCCATATTGAGTAATCACTGAGCTATGCTGAGGAAACCGTATAAATAAACTTAGTAAACTAACGACTCGATGAGGAGTTTGCCATGACTAAGAAAAAGCAAAGCTATAGTACGGAAGTTAAAGTATAGGTCAATCCTGGGGCGGTGTATAGACAATATCGCCTTGACTGTTTTTGAGCGTCGGGGAGTTTCCTAAAAACTGTGTAACTGCTTATAATCCATTAACCGGAGAATAAGCAATGACTACTCAATCTGACATTAAAAAACTGGCCGAGCAAATGGCTGGTAGCATGAACAGCTTCGATGACATCAAAGATTTTCAAAAGCAGCTCATGCAATCCTTTATTGATACTGCCTTAGAAGCTGAGATGGAAGACCATCTCGGCTACCCTAAGCATGAAAAGGCGGATAAACCTAATAAGCGTAACGGGCACACTAAAAAGACTGTCCGAAGTGACACAGGCGATCTTGAAATCTCTACCCCAAGAGACCGTCATGGTGACTTTGAACCTACACTCGTGCGCAAGCATCAAACCCGTATTAGTGGCCTTGATGACAAGATCATCTTCCTTTACGCCAAGGGTCAAACCACCACCGAGATTGTAGAGAGCATTAAAGAGCTCTACGATGTCGACATCTCAAGCTCTCTTGTCTCAAGAGTCACCGATAACATATTAGAGGACATCACCGCTTGGCAGAACAGGCCATTGAATAGTGTTTATCCTATCGTCTATTTGGACTGCATCGTCGTGAAGATACGTCAAGACAAGCAGATCATCAACAAGGCTATCTATCTGGCGCTAGGTGTTGCTCTTAACGGTAAAAAAGAGCTGCTTGGTATGTGGCTCTCAGAGAATGAAGGCGCTAAGTTCTGGCTAGGTGTTCTTACCGAGCTTCAAAACCGTGGCGTACAAGACATCTTAATCGCTTGTGTTGACGGTCTAAAGGGCTTCCCTGATGCCATTAACACCGTCTATCCAAAGGCACAGGTTCAGCTGTGTATCGTACACATGGTGCGCTATTCAATGAAGTTTGTGCCGTGGACGGATAAAAAGGCCGTAGCGGCTGATTTAAAGGCCATTTACGGCGCTGATACCCTTGAGATGGCAGAGGCCAATCTTGAGCACTTTGATGAGACTTGGGGCAAAGATTACCCGCACGTGGTCAAGTCTTGGCGCAATAACTGGGAGGGCTTAACGGTGTTCTTTGAGTATCCGAAAGACATCAGAAAAGTGATTTATACCACCAATGCGATAGAGTCGCTAAACAGTGTGATTCGGACGGCAGTGAATAAGCGTAAGGTGTTCCCATCTGATCAGGCAGCATTCAAAGTGGTGTACTTAGCCACCCAGCAGGCGTCTAAAAAGTGGTCGATGCCAATCCGTAACTGGACGTCTGCTCTGAATCGTTTTATGATTATGTTTGATGACCGTATCAGTAAGCATTTAATCTAAAGGGCAGTTACACAGAATATGGGATGGGCTCAAAATATTAGTGTTTAACCTTTGGCAGATAGCTCTCTAACCCTTTATTGGGCTTGTTAAAGCTTTCAGGCTCTCGCTGTATAATATTTATCATTTCGCGCTTAAATGCCTCATTTTGCATTTTGCCGTCATAACTTAGGCCTGGATGATTATTATAGTCATTCATAAACTGCACGTTATCAACAATAGACTGTATGGTAGCTTGTGACAGAGTGCCATCTTCACTGGTTAGTTTGTCTAATGTTTTCCGATGGAATTTGAGCGTTAATCCCTCGTAACCTTTACCTCTACTCTTTTTTTTATATTCCACACTAACTTTATAATTTGTACTTTCGTTAATCTCTTCTAATGCTTTATCAATCACATATTTCCGAAGTTCACTAAATTGCTTGTACTTGCCTTTTATACCCATGACATATTTAAAATCTTCAAGTTCATACGCCTTACTGTATTGATACTGTCCAATCCAACATACTATTAATTCATATAAGCGTATTGAGTGTATGCTTGATAGCTCACTGATCTCTAACAACTTATATTTAGTAAAATTTGCTTTCAATTGTGTCAAATACGGCAATATATCCTCTGCAAAAGTTAGCGTAATTTTGCCTGTATTTGGGCTAAATAGAGCACTACTAACAAAGCGAGTACGCAATACTTCATTGTCCGGCAGTGCGATACTAACTTCCCTTTCAAACAAGCGGTTACTAGCTTGCTCAATATCACGGTAGATATTTTTTGCGTTGCTATCACGATAAAAAAGCTTTTTTATTTCGTCAGCAGTAATAGTAAATTTAGTTTGTTTACTGATATTTGGGGCATCAGGTCGGCTATCAATTTGGCTAATACAAGTTAGTAAAAGCTCTTTTTCTTTTGTTGTCATCGTATAAGTAGCAAGAACTAAATCATTTGACTGTACTACTAAGTTACTTTCCATTTTATATTCCACTATTTCTACGTTTACTGTAATTTCACATGACATAAACTATCATAAAAATAGTAAAATAAATAGCTATCTTTAAATCACTCTTTTTTTGGCTCATTTACTCTTTTTTTGGCTCATTTACTCTTTTTTTGTTATGCAACATATTGATTATAAAGAAGAAAAAAAGCTCTTAAACAGGAGTAAACAGGAGTAAACAGGAGTAAATAAAACCCTTCAAAGAAACGGTTGATAAAAAATTCTGTGGATAAGTAAAAAAAGCATCACTTAAACGAAATATTGTACTTAAGTGATATCTCCTTCATTGACAGTTTTTTAGGATTAGATTAGGGACTAAATCCCCGACTGGGTGTATTAACTTTATCCAATTGATACTGATAAGACTTTAGACCGCTCTGTATTGCTTTGTGTTGGCTTTCAGACAGCTTTCCGTCATATTGCTTAGTAAACGTCTCTAGAGTGGTTTTAAGAGCCTCTGAGTAGGTTTTACGCTGGGTTCTTGGTAACGAGTTCACATCACGAAACGCAAGTTTGAACTGCTCACAGGTTTTATCCAAGGTATTTGCTAAATGTTCTCTAGCAACCTCTCTTGCCTCAGCTGGGTAGTTATCCTGATTGATGTAATCCGTTAATCCTTTTGTATAGCTAAATGATGAGATGATGTCCCGAGTCATTCTGCCAACCTCTCCTGCGCTACCGCCCAGTTTGTCAATGATACTGGTATTAAATGCCGCTCGTTTTTGATCGATATTGTCTCTGAAATCTGTAAAATGCTTGATAAGCGCTAGATACTGCTCACGTTCAGCGTTAGGATCACGCAACAGCTTGATAATGGCTTTGTTGTTTTCAACCAGCGTGTAATCAAAACGTTTGGCCACTTGGCGTAAGTGCGCGGTAAATTCCACCGCTTTATCGTGGTCCTCAATACCATGGCGCTGTGCAAACTCGCTGAGTTGCGCCACTTGCCGTTGATCAAATTTATCAGGGGCGTCAGCCGCGGTTTCTCCTTGCGCCCAGTTGATGGCCATCGCCTCACGATGACGTTGTATCAAGCGCATGGCTAAGTGCAGCTTCATACGTTCAACATACTCAAAGATTCTCTCATCTTCGTAACGGTTTTCTCGAGTGTCTCGATTAATGCGTCCTTGCTGTCGATCAAGTCGAGCAGCTCTTGCTCGTCGTGCGTCGTCATCGAAGGGGCTGGGGGCTGCTTTTGCTCGCTCTGCAATGTCTCGATGGATGTCTTGAGCGATTGATTCGCTGTTTGCAGCTCTTTTTGTGTTTGCAGTAACCCACTGTTTTGAGAGATCAATGCGTTGTTGTGCTTTTTGGCTTCTTTCGTCTGTTCCATTAATCCACTTTGGTAGGTTTTCGCATCGTTTAACTGCCCAAGCAATGCCTGATTTTGCGTCTTCAATGCATCGTTTTGTGTCGTCAACTCGAGCTGCCGTTCTATGAGACTGTCCTGTGCAGTATGCAATGAGATTGTCTGAGCTTCTAGAGAGTTGTTTTGTAAAATCAGCTCGCTGTTTTGTGCCTCCAATGCTGCCAGGTAGTCTTGCATTTTTCTCAGTTGCCCAAGCAAGTCCGTTTCTAAGTGCGCTAATTCGTCGCTCATTGTCTGCCTCCTGTTTGATATGGTTGTCAGCCACCAATTTGTTGCGTGCTTTGATGGCACGGTTGGTATTACCTTTTTCGGTCGTGATGCCTCGGCGCTCCATGGCCGTCGCCTCCACGCCCATTTTAATGGTGGGCTGCTGATCAAGCCCCTGATCCTTATAACTGCGCGCATCCATCAGCGGTAGATGATATTCGGCCAATACCTTATTGGCGGTATCTACCCACATCTCCCGAACACGCTTAATCTCCTGCATCGATGACGGCAGATCATGCGCCTTACGTTTTTTATTGGACCACTCAAACGGGGTCTTAAGCTTTGGATCAAATGCCAAGGTTTTATTTGGTCCAATGGTAGGCGCTCGAGTAGTGACTAAAATATGCGCGTGAAAATTACGGGGATCAGGGTTCTCCTCACCCTCACGCAAATACTTCGAGCTTGGCGGTACATTAGGATCAAAAGGCAATTTCATCACCGGACGATGGATACACACATCCGCAATCACATCCATATCGTCGCAAAGCTTTTGGGCAAAGTTTATGGCCAGCTGATGCCGATCATACTCGTCTAACTCATACGGCAAATTAATCAGCCACTCACGCGCCACCCGACTGTCCGAACGTGTCTCTGCCGCTTCAGCGGTATTCCAAAGCGTCTCTCGATCCACACTCACACCCAGCGCCTTTAATGAAAATGGTAAAACGATATCGCTACTCATCACACCAGACTTTTTACTATAGTCATGGGTCTTGCCATATTTGGCATCATCAAGCACATCGCCAGCACGATAGGCGGCACACGCCACCGCCGACTGTCCTGCTTTTCGAGAAATCGCTTTTGTCGCAATGTGTACCATTGTCATAAAGAGTCACCTACTACTTTTGCTTTTTGCACACCACCGCTTTTTGTGGTGTGCGGGGTTTGGGGTTTCCCCAACGAAGAAGGATTCAAAATTAAGATAGTAACGAAGTGGATAGATTGAATTTTGAGTCGTTACTTCGCCCTTAGTCAGGGGGACGCCACCATTAAATAATAAAATAAAATATTTTAGGGTTCGGATGTGGTTGTGTTAAAGCTTATCACAAGTGATTGAATGATAGTAAGGTGCTTGCTATGCTGAGTAAAATTTAATTGATAAGGATAAATCTAGTGTCAGTATCTAATAATAAAGCGCCACTGTCTATTTTTGATAGTCAAGACTCTAATGAGCTAAAAGAACGTCAACGGTTAGAAGAGTTAAAGCGTAAAGCAAAGCTGCAGCAAGTGAAGCTTGATAAGCGATTAAACAAACAAAAAATATTGATGGGCGCTTTTTTAGGGCAAGTGTTAGCAGGAGAGAGTGAGGATGAAAAATTTATTCAAAATTACTTTGCGAAAAACTTTCCAGCGTTTTTAACCAGAAAGTCAGATAAAGAGTTGTTTGCAAGTATGGTGAAAAGCTTGGGGGGTGATATTGGCCTAGATGAAGAGGCAGTTAAAGCTAATGATCAGCCAACTGAGCAGGAGCATGGACAACATAAGCAACCTGATGATACGGAATATACGGATGATGACATCCGTGAGTTGTTCTCAAATCAGCAGATTGATGCGTTAGCGCCCCATGATGACGGTTATCGTGGATAATGTATTTTTAGTTAGGCACAATGTGCGTAAGTTTTAGTCTCTTATTTTTTTACAGGATTTTTTATCATGACAAGTACCCAACAACGTGCGGAACTGCATCGACAAATTTGGCAAATTGCAAACGAGGTTCGTGGCTCAGTCGATGGGTGGGACTTTAAACAGTATGTGTTGGGGACTTTGTTCTATCGCTTTATTAGTGAAAACTTCTCCAGTTATATTGAGGCGGGGGATGAGAGTGTTAATTATGCCGCTCTTCCTGATGACGTGATTACTGCTGATATTAAAGACGATGCGATTAAGACTAAGGGTTATTTTATATACCCAAGTCAGTTGTTTGCTAACGTGGCTGCCAATGCGCATAGAAACGAGAACTTAAATACGGATTTGACGGCAAGGGTCATACGCTTTAAGGTTCAATTTAGACATAGTTAAAAGAATGACTTATCAAAGGTTTCTTTTAAGCTCTTAGGCTCGCGGCGTTTAACGTCATTCAGTTTATGACGAGTCTGCGAGGCTATTTGATATGCTTTTAGACGCGACTGTTGCAAATTACCAATCGGACGGTTTTCCTCTAAGCAACGAAATGGCGTAAAAGACAAGCTTTCCATAATATCAAAATGACCGTCATCAGGCACATCTTGGCAAGGAATCGTCAGCGTTGCTACCGTCACAAATGGCGCATCAGATTCTTTCCATTCGGTGGTTATCTCTTCAATCGGCTGCTTTTTTAGATGACGACAAAGCTGAATTTGGATATCAAACTGATAATCATGCTCGCGTATCTCATCGATAATCAGCGGGCGAATCGCTTCCTCGCGTGCATTCACATCAAGCTCACGACGGGTAACTTTTTTAGCCGCTGCTTTGGTTGGCGTGACTCTTATCTTCGCCATATAGTCGCCATGACGCACCACACCTTGTGAATGGAAATCATAAAGTAAGGTGTTTTTTGGCTCAATCGTTGTAAATCCACCAACTGCTTTAAAGGTTTTAAAAGATTCTTTGGTCGGTAACCTTGAGCCATAGTTGGTTAACCAATTAAAGGCCAATTGCGCTTTACCTCTTGCGCCTTTTTCAGTGTATTTTGGTAGCTCTAAAAACAGCTTAGAGATATAAGCATAATCTTCGATTCGATTACAGAAAAACACCGGATGATTGATCAAATTAAAATCAAAGTTAGTGCTGTCTTCTTCGCCTGGCGCGAGTTTTTCACCTGCTACATCAAAGACCTTAATCGCTAAGCCTTGCGCTAAGCCAAGCTTACTATCAGGCGAAACACGCGAGGCACCATTAGAAAAACGGATAACGGCATCATGAATGCCTGATTTGGCATAAAAACCTTGCGCGTATTCAGCAGGCAGATTGTCTAATATCTCAAACTTGGCTTTAAGGGCGCAGTAGCCTTTGGCATGAGCATCGCGCGTATGATAATCGATGTTGCTGGCTTTATCACTTCGAGCGATATAGTTTTTAATATCGTCGGTAATGGTGCGGATATTACGTTCGTCTTCTGCGCTCAGTTGAATATATTTTGCATCATAAGGCACATATTTAGTTTTGAATAATTTTTTTAACATTTTTCAATCCTTTTTTATAAGTAGCTGTTCTTGTAAATGAAACGGTATTTTTAAACTTTTAAGACAATTCACTAATCCATTCTAATGCCGATAAGCTTGGGATAAATAAATACTCACCGCCGTACAAGGTATTGAAGGTTTCGATACCGTGATAGCGCTGACGAATAGGGTCAGCAGGTACGGTAAAGGTATCGGCAGCTGCGTCTTTATCGCCATGATGGACACCAAGCATCGGATCTTTTTCTTCTCCTAAGCTCATAAAATTACCATCATTGATCCACTGCGATTGTAAAAACTCAACGGTCTCCATAGCATGGGCGTTGATACCAATAAAGAATAACCCGCGCTCTTTGCCATCATCCTCAGTTACATCGGGCGACAATGCCTCACCAAAACCAACGCTGCGTCTAACAATACGATGCAAACGCACATCAGATAAAATAAAGTCTTTGCTGTCTCTTGGATTCATACGCCTAGCATGCGCGCCAAATGGACATTTTTTACCATAAGGGTCATCTTTATAGCCAAAATTATTGTTGCGGTTGGGGTCATCGCCCAGTTTCTTATCATCGTGCTCAGGAGATAAGACTAAAGGTGCACCTGAGCGCCAACGTCCCCACATTTTTGCGCCCAGTAACTCCGCTTCTTCGTCACTCTGCGTATTATCTTTTAGAAATTTATTAAAGGCGGCGACATGACTGTTATAGGCACGCAATACCATAAATGAGCCGTTTTTGCCCAAGACTTCTGGCTGCGGCATTGGCGCTATCGTGCCCGCTTCGCCCTTATAACCTAATACAAACTCGCCTGCTGCTATCGCCTCACCGTCAAGACTTGGCGGCGTTTGAATACCGCTGCCTTGAATCTCTGGATTACTGATACCATCGCGATAGCCAAAGACGTTTTTGACGTTATTGTCTGAACCGAAAGTATGCTCCATAAGAATTTCAATATCGCCATTGGCGGGATTATCTTCATTGATATACGACTGAATATTGTCTTGCAGCTCCTTTAGCTTTATTTGCCATTTCTCTTTACTATCAGCAATAATGGCCGCACCGACATGGATATCGCCTTTATCACCAAAAGGGGCAGCCCAGTTTTCTGGGGCATTGATATCGAAATCCCGCAGCTTTTCTGCGCGCTTCGCCATACCTGCTTTAAAGGATTCTGGAAAGCTATCCAATGACGACCGCGGCACGCCGAGCGCCTCTAAACCATCATAAGTCATGACAATAGATAGCGTCGCTTGCATGTCTTTATGCCACGCCTTACTGCCAGTCACGTCAGGCAAAACGGTTTTGAGTAGTTGGCGCCCAGCTTCTGCATTATTGATTTTCAGCGCAACGATTGTTCCATAATAAGGCGTTGGTCGGTCGCGTAAAATAATGGATTGAATGTCTTCTAGCTGCATGGTGACGGTATTTGGATTAAAGACGCCGCGTGCTTTATTCGCTAAAGTCTCGATACCGTCGCCGACTTCTTTTTTAATATCTGCTAACCAAGATTCAACATTGCTATCTACGATACGATTGCCAAAGTCATCCTTTAATTCATGCAGTTTGCTGGTTAAAGGATGATTATCTTTTGAAGTACTATCATTTTTATTATTATTTCCAGTGTTTTTACTCATTGTTAACCCTATTTTTATCATTGTCTGAGTTTACTTTGCCTTTACCTTTTATATCACCCAACCCATTTAAAAATGGTGATATAAAAGAATGGCATAAATTAGTAATATCTTATTGTTTTATCACAAACTTTAAGACTGTGCTTCATCCAGCGCTTTATTAATGCCTTTAACGATGCGGTCTTGGCGGCGAATATCTTGAATAGTCAGATGCGGAACTCCTACATACCAACCAGCGGCAGTGATTTGATGATCTAAAATGAACTGTTTGACACTCGGGTCTTTAATGCCAGGCCAACCTTCAACGCTACCGAATAAAATATCCATCAGCTCAGGGATTTTGGTTGCAAAGTCGTCGATATAAGGGTCCCAATCGCCATCATAAGCAGTACAAAATAGCACTCTAGTATCATCATCTAAAAATACAAAGCGCAAATCGTGCAACGTCCCAACCCGCGTGGCACCTTTTAGATTGCCGCCAGCGATTTTTAAAATTTCCTTTAGACGCTCTGCACCGCCTTCTTTTAGAGGTGCGATAACCGTTAACTCTGAAACCTTACCTGATTTAAGCCCTTTCTCACCGGCAGTGGTCGTTGAATGATCGTAGCCATCCTCCCCGCCTTCTTTTATATTGGCCATCAGAAGGTTGGCACGCAGCTTAAAAGCATCGATGGACTCAGTGATTCTGTCTTTTAGATCTTCAGAGTTATCGATAACAGGTTTTTTATTTTTTTTAGCATTATTGTTTTTAGAATCAGTACTCATAATATTCGTCCTTATAATTTGGAAACGCCTTATAGAAAGATATCTTCTAAAAAGATACCTTGTACAAAATAGACCTCTTGCAAAAGTAGCAGAGGGTTTTACAATAACTAATACATTCACAACTAGCTAAGAACCATGCCAAACATAGATAAGCTACTCGAACAAAATAACGCAGGCTTCAAACGCTATACAGGTATTCATAAAGCGACCTTTTATGAAATGCTTGAGGCCATGCAGCAGCATGAAACCCAAAAGACCAAAGCAGGTAGACCAAGCGTGCTTAGTCTGGAGGAACAAATATTACTGGCCCTTACTTATTGGCGTGAATACCGGACGCTGTACCACATCAGTATGGACTTTGGTATTCATGAATCTTCTGCCAGCCGTATCATTCGTAAAGTAGAAGATGTTCTTATTGATTCAGGAAAGTTTGAATTACCTAAAAAGCTGCCTAGTAGAGTCGATGACGATATTAATTGGTCAGTCGTCATCGTCGATGCCACTGAAACCCCTATTGAGCGTCCAAAAAAAAACAAAGAGATTACTACAGTGGCAAGAAGAAACAACACACCTTAAAAGCTCAAGTAATCGTTCACTGGAAAACAGGTTTGATATTAGATGTTCAAACGTCCAAAGGGTCAATCCACGATTTTAAGCTCTATAAAGATACTTGTCCTGACTGGTTACCTTGTGACGCTAAACTATTAGCCGATAGTGGCTATCAGGGCATTGTAAAGTTACATGAACAGAGCTTCACCCCCTTTAAAAAGCCACGTGGGGGTCAATTGTTAGAGCTCTGCAAACAAGCCAATCAGTATCTCGCTAAGTTTCGCATTATGGTTGAACATAAAATAGGCTTAATTAAATTGTTCAAAATTGTTGCTCATAAATATCGCAACCGTCGTCAGCGCTATGATCTTAGAATGAAGCTATTCGCCGCTGTTGTGAATTTCGAGCTTGGTTTATGACTTTTGCAAGAGGTCTAATATATTTATAAAAATAAGTTGTCGATTCGCTATCAACTTATTGGTTTTTACCATAACAGACATGATAAAAATCTCGAAGCGGAGCAAGTTATTTACACAAAATTAAACAGAGAGCACCTATTTGTCTTCTTTAGTTTTCCATGTTTTTGTCTACGGTTTTTTCAGCATACATCACTAGTGAATGGTTATCTGTTTAAGCTGCATTTTTAATAAATATTTTTAACTAAATATTTATTAATTATTTGTATTAAATTGACAGTGTGTCTTCTGTTACTCTGTTTATGAGTTAGCAACTGAGCTGTCTATTTTTTAACTATAATTAATATAAGAGGTGATTATGAGCTTTACAGATACAGAACGTGTGATTTTAGCTAATCAATATGAAATTTTGGGTAAGTTAGGTAATGAACAAGCATATCCCAGCGGAACCAACTAAAAAGGCTTATTAATCAATTAATAGACTACTCATAGTAGACTGCTGTAGTGGAACCACTTAATGAGTACTGAGCATCTTCGGTCTTTCCTTGGCTACATCAGCGATCAGATGCCGTGAGCACTTGGTCATTTTTTGAATATCAGAATAGCTATGACCTGATTTGAGCAGACTAGCGATGATCTTGCGCTTTTCCGTATCTTTCCTACGTCCTGAATACTTACCTTCTGCCTTAGCACGAGCAATACCTTGCATCTGACGGTTACGGCGATCCTCATAGTCTTTTCGAGCAATGGCTGCGAGCATATCCAGCATCATCGAGTTAATGGCCTGCAATACACTGCTCATAAATTCTGTACTGCTTTCAGATTGAAGCGCCATATATGAGGTCGGCAGCTCTTTTGACACGATAGAGAGCTTTTTTTCTGATAGCATTCTTTTGAGCGTATCCCAATCAGCTTGATTCAAACGTGCCAAGCGATCAATCTGCTCAACTAAGATAACATCGCCCTTATGAGCATCTTCAATCAGCTGCATAAGCTTTGGTCGCACTAAAATAGCTCCTGATTCGTTTTCGACATAGAAGGCAGCAATTTTGTGGCCATGATCGTTGGCAAATGCTATGAGTTCGCTTTTGGCACGCTTAGCGTCTTGCTCTTTGGTTGACGCTCGTAAATACGCTCTGATAAACATAAGCACCTAAAATAGTCTGTTATAAGTGGTTCCATTATACCAGTCTGTTTTAAGTAGTCTGTTAATAGGTTTGAAGGGTGAAATAGCTGGTTCCCTTGGGGTATACCTTAAGGGAACCATTCCGGTGCTTTCACTGGTTCGGTACCCTACATGGGACTTGAATCTTTGGCTGTGGGCTAGTGGTAGCAATGGCTCAAGTGACAGTAGTGTACTTCATAGTGTACTTACCATGCATATTCTATTCGTGATCGGGGCGCTATACAGCATAGAAACATATGCTTACAGCCTAGGTTGATTCATTGTTCTAGGTAGTTCTTCTAACTTATTTCGTTAAGCTCTGAATTAAGCACACTAATAATTAATTGCCTCAGCCAATTATGCGCTGCATCGCCCTCACGGCGTTGATGCCATAGTAATTTAAAATCGAATGATTCAATTGGAAAAGGTGGTTCGAATATTTGAACCTGTGAGTTGCTATCAGTCATATCAAAGCTACGCCGCGCCGCTGTCAAAATCAGGTCAGTACCAGCCACTAATTGATTGGCAATTCCCCAGTGTGGCAAAGTCATTACAACATGACGACTTAATCCTGCGCCACTAAGTGCACGTTCAATCTCATTATTAGCACCTGATTGCATGGCAACGAGGATATGCGGTCGAGCCAACCAACTATCTTTATCGAGAATACCACTCTCTGGCAAAGTGCTTTTGTCTGCCAAACAAGCAAAAGACTCAATAAATAAGGTGTGCATACGAAGCGCTTCTGGCACTTTATCTGGGAAGACACCGAAAGCCATGTCAGTTTCACCATCGAACACATCCGCCATCATCGCTTCGCGGCTTCCTTGACTTACCTCAAGCTCAATGCCAGGCGCAAGCACTCTTAATGAGCGCACCAAACTCGGCATAAATACACGCGCGCCATAGTCAGACATAGCCAGACGAAATACTCGCTTCGCACTGAGAGGATTGAATTCTGGTGTCTCAATCAACGCACCAAGCTGCTCTAGAACATCAGTCAAGGGCAGGATTAACTCGCTCGCTCGCGAAGTCAATTCCAATTTTCCTGAACGTCGAACCAATAGAGGGTCATCAAATATGGTACGTAAATGGGCCAGCGCGTGGCTAACTGCCGGCTGACTTTTATGTAACCGGAGAGCGGCTCGTGATACGTGCTTTTCTACTAATAATGCGTGCAACGTCACGAGCAAATTAAGGTCAATACGTCTTAAGTTATTCATATGACGAATAGTGAAGTAAAAAAACAATAATTTCAATTCAAATTTTTAATATGAAATAATTCCTCTAGAGAATTAAATAAATCTGGAGCAAACGTATGAATCTATCACTTACTGGTATCTCTTTTGCCATTATCGCCTTAGTTGCTGGCGCTTTAGTCCCTCTCCAAGCTGCAAGTAATGCTGAATTAGGCCGTGCTCTTGGACATCCTCTTTGGGCAACGGTAGTGTCGTTATTGGTGAGTGTACTTATAGTAATACCTGTCATTCTTTCTATGCGTGTCCCTACGCCCATATTGAGTGAAATTGGACAATTACCAATGTGGGTCTGGTTTGGTGGCATAGCTGGCGTCATCTATATTACATCCGCATTATTTCTAGTCCCTCGTTTAGGCGCAACTCGCTTTATTGTTTGCGTGATCGCGGGTCAAATGCTTATTTCATTAATATTAGACCAATACGGTTTTATGAATTTACCGGTGAAACAAATAAACGCTGGACGTTTAGTAGGTGTTACTTTCGTTCTACTAGGCATGATCATGGTGCTGTGGCTCACGCCTTCATCTCCCAATTTAGGTGATGTTAAAGCTAGCATCACTGGCGATTTAAATACTATAGAAAGTGCGTCGACAAGCAGCGCTAAGTCTATTTATCCTTTTGAAAGTTAGTGATGCCTAGCTCAAGGCGTAGGCAATGGAGATTAATTGCTTAAATGCTATTTGGTAATTTAGTAATATTGTTGAGCTTATAAAAACTAATAGAAAGTCTAATTTAAGCATACTACGTGCATTTTTTGGATATTGCCGAAGTATTCATAAGTATTTGAGATGGTATAACCATGAAAAGAATCAACGTGTTAGGTACATCGGGTTCAGGGAAATCTACGTTTGCCAAAGCTCTAGCAGATAAGCTTAACTGTGCATATGTTGAAATGGACGGATTATTTTGGCTGGATGATTGGCAGCATGTTGATGATGAAACTTTTATCAAACATATTGAAAAGGCGCTAGATAAGCCAGCGTTTGTATTAGATGGTAATTATAGTCGGACGATACCTATAAAATGGAAAGATATCGACACCGTCATTTGGCTGAACTATTCGTTCCCATTAGTGTTGTCTCGTGCTCTCAAACGTGCCGTATTCAGGACTATTAGTAGAAAGAAGCTGTGGGATACCAATAATGTAGAGAGCTTAACAAGACTATTTTCCAAAAAATCTATCATATGGTGGACGATTACAACGCATAAGAAAAATCGTAAAAAGGTTCGTCAGTTAATAAACAAACCTGAATACCAGCATATTAAATTTATTGAGTTTACTAAGCCCATTGAGGCTAAAACGTTTTTGAAAACTTTATAACATTTACCCACAGAAAGCTGGCTGTTCGATGCCTGTATAGCGCACCAATCACAACTTAAGTGCAAATGACCATGTATAAATCAGAGCAAGCATGGCATGCAATCAGAAATATTAAACCTAATGTAAATACTAACTGGCTGGAAATGCCCACAGTGAATACTCATAGAACGGAGTTGACCAAAGACGATAATAGCCAGATGACCAAATCATTCAGTCGGGTATTAATTGCAGCCAATAGGATTAGTATTGAATTGCTAGATGACTGGGAAATGTAGCAGCCATTCTCAAATCGATTGTTGGTATAGGGGCTAGTATTGAGTAAATTATAAAGACCTTAAGTCATAAGCAATAAGGGTTACGATCGCCCGTCTAGTTTCTACTATACCGTCTACGCTCACAAAGGATAGCCGGTAAGTTTGTTATAATGAGATACGTTAAATAAATCTAGTAACAACCATAGTGGCCAATACCAAAATTAAACCGCTCACTCCTAAAGCTTGAAGAATAAACTTCGTATTGCTCATAACCGCCCCCCCCCCCAGTATTTTTTCTTGTTAATACATCTTACTCATTCATTACTGCTACTGCAAATAAATATTCGACTATCAACAAAATGCGTACTGAGTGAAGCCCTAAACAAAAATTCATTTTATCATCAATCACTTACCTACCAGGTGCAAATTTTTACTATGGAACCGAAGCGGTAAAAGCATCTGATTGGTTAGATATAGGTATATCTTAAGAACTCATATTTACAACTCTATATTCTCTTATTTATTGATTCAGCTAAAAAGCCCCTTTTTGGCTACTCAATAGCTATATAACTTTCAAAAACTTACAGTTAGTATGTATTTAAAGGATTTGTTCATATGGCATATTATTAATATAAAATAAAAGTAAAACTTTATAAGGAGTAAATATGACCCCCTCTTATTTCCCTCAACGTCGTCCGTCGTGGCGCGGTGTAGTCGCCGGTCTTGTCATGGGACTGATAGTGGTTATGGCGATGATTGCGCTTGCATTAGTTCTGAGCTCATTATTACCTTTTGATTTGAAAGGCAGTAGTATTGCTGGGGGTATCTATGCGGCCATTACTGCTTTAGTTAGTGCCTATGTAGCTGGGTACTTCGCGATTAAGTACTCTGCACCTGAAGCGCTATTTGGCGATGGCACGGATATTGATCCAAAAGACGCCACTTTAACAGGCATGCTTACAGGAGCTTTAATTATATTACTCACCACATTTTTCGCGATGAGTAGTGCTACTAGTATCTTATCAATGGCAGGTAATGTTGTAGGCTCTACAGTAAGCACTGTGGCTAAAACAGCAGCAACGACCGCCACTGTTGGTGCAACAGCTGCTGGGGCGGCATCACAAAGCAACAGCGTACAACAAAAAGCAGAAGAAGTTTATCAACGTGTATCAGGTGATATTAGTAAAGAAGACGTACAAGCGATGGTTGCAAAAAATACGCAGAACTTGAATCAACAACAGATTGCTGCCGTCAGTAATGTTATTAAGGATATGTTCGATCAGACCAAGACACAGGTTAATAACATGGACTTTACTGACCTAAATACATGGCGCAATATTGACGTTTATGCAAAAGAGCGTATGGCATCTATTGAAGAGACGTTAAAAGGCCCTGAAATTATCACACGTTTGCAGCAGCAGGGTTTAACTCAAACGCAAGCGCTAGAAGTGCGTACTGAGGTTCAACAATCATTTAATGAGTATAAGGTCAAAACTGAACAATATATTGCAGAAGCCAAACAAATGGCTGAGCAAAGAATGCAGCAAGCAGAAGACGTCGCACGTAAAACGGCTCTGTATACTGGATTATTTTGGCTGATTAGTGCCCTTTTAACCTTTATCGCTAGTACTATTGGGGCTAAGAATGCAGCAGCAAATTACCGTCTAGCTAAGCCTATTATCACTTGGGGTGATAATATTAAATAAATCTTACAGCTCTAATTATGAAGACAAATAAAAAGCCTAATTAGGATGAACTGACCCCCAAATATTGGACGGTTTAGTTTACCCCAAGGACTGAGTCCTGTACTGCACAGGACTCAGTCCTTTTAGTTTCTATCAGTGACAATAACTGCTGCCTGAGCAGATAAGCCAAAGAGAGATAACGCCATACTTAGAATAACTTTTTTCATAAAACCTACTTTTTTTGATATCCAAAACACTGCTTTCAAGCATTAATAATACCCTATATTTGTTCAATAAAGTGAGTGCTATATAACTAACAGTCTGATTTACACAGCAGTTTATTTATAATTTGCCTGATAGACAGGTTAGTGCCATAGTTGTTCACTGAACGTTCTGAACAGTTGCACTGTACAGACACTAAAAACGTACTTGAACACTAGGTGAACAATGAACATATCCGTGACGAAAGCAGCAAAAGAGTGGGGTGTATCAAGAACGACGATCTATCAGAAAGTCAATGATGGTGAGCTTTCTAGAACGGCAGATAAGAAAATAGACGTTTCAGAAATGTTGCGCGTGTTTGGTGAGCCAATTTCTAAAAAACGTACTGAACGTTCAGTGAACACTGTCCAAAGTACACCTCTGAACAGTCAAAGTGTTCAGTACAATACGGACATTGAACACCAATTAGCGCTTGAAAAGCTCAAGAATGAACATCTCAGCCAACAGGTAAACGATCAAAAAAAGTTAATTGAAAATTATCAGCAGTAGATAGGACAATTGAACAAAACACTGGATAAAGCCAACGCCAGTATCCAAGATTTCGCACAAGTGAGACTGTTAGAGTTTAAGCAAGCTGAAATGAGCGATGAGCCGCCACTTGCACAAGAGCAAGAAAAAAAAGACGATTCAGTCGTCGCGACGGCTAAGAAGAAAAAACGGTGGTGGGAGTTTTAAACGTTGTAAGCTTACCGACTAATGATCCAATAAATACTCTTCTAGCGCATCGTTAATCATGTCTTGGTAGTTACCACCTGTCTTTTTCGCCTTATCCTGGAATCTTGCAATGATACTAGGACTCACGATACTAGCACCTACCATAGGATCATCCGCCACCACACTACCACGAGTCGCGCTCGACCAATCGGTAACTTCAGGAATATCAGACAAATCAATGTCATGATCCGAAAGCGTAGCCAATCGTTGCAAGTTGGCTTCTTGCTCAGCGCTTAAAGACGGCAATTCATTTGCTTTATAGCTAACCTTGTTCATAAAACCTCCTTTCAGCCTTAGTGGCGCGTCGTGCTGATATGATACGAATAACCTCGCCGCCCTCACTATCTCTTTGAGTATGAGCGACCAGCAATACCGCCACCCCATTCACAGCGCCAAGCGCTTGCCACCGTTCTTCACCATTTTCATAGCGGTCTTGCTGACGCAAACACAAAGGATCAAAAAATACCCGAGCTGCTTCTTCAAAGGATAAGCCATGTTTGCGTTGATTACTGCTATTTTTCTGTTCATCCCATTCAAACTCAATCATTGATCACCGTCTTCAAGCGTATTGGTGCTAGGCATTGTCTGATAATCAAAGGACAGCGGTATGCTATTGGTTTCTGCTACCTGATGCAAAAACAGCTTAATGGCTTGCGAAGGCGTTAAACCATAGCCCTCAAGCACCGAAAACGCCTTATCTTTTAACTCTTGATCCAAACGAATATTATAATTGGTTGTGCTCATAGCATTACTTATAGCTTATTCATGTACCCTTAATATAAGCGATAAGTACCGTCAATTCAACAATCTTAGGGCTTTAGTCTTTCACGAAAAGTGATAGTCATGTGCTACTCATCCAATCCACCTAGAAAATCATCAATTTTCTGTTCTAGCTGTTTTTGTATGGCGTAGAGTTCGCTCGCGCTATATTCTCTTAGTAAACGTTCCTCATCTTTTAGCTCAAACATCTTTTTACGTATGCTATCGCTATGAGCTTCGTTTTCTAAACCAAAGGTGTTAAGACGACCCATTTGACGGTAGTATTCTCGTTGTGCCTCTTCAAACATCATGAAATGGTTACTTGCTACTGATATACCTTCAATACTCATAGATTGCTCCTTTTTACACTCGGAAAATGTCCCTTTATGGAATTTTTATTTATTTACTATCAATAACTTAACTATCAAGAAGAGATCTATTTCTTTTATTTGCTAGCTTCGCTTCAAATCTCTTCATAGCCGTATCTAATTCTTCATGCGTGGGCTGTACATATGGCTCATCCCTAGCATCTGTATTGCTTTCTTGGATTGGGTCACTAGAATATAAGTCAACAAAAACTTGTTTTCTTACCTCAGGCTCAACCTCTACATTACTGCTAGAATTATCTGTAGCGACAGATAATTCCTTTGATTCTTTTCTATAGCGATAGAGATAATTAGTCAGTGTGCCAGTCGTTAGAATGAGGTCATGACGCTCAGCTAATATCTCAACCACGCCTTCATAGGTATATGAAACAGCCAGCTCTTCGATCACCTCATAAAGATCACGAAACTTGGAAAATTTTGTTCTCTTAGCCATAAATTTCTATCTCCCTATATTCTTGAAGCCAATTATCTCAATTATAAAAACGCTCATAAATTGCTCATATTTAACTAACGATTTACTACCCTTTTGCTAACGATTTGCTAACGATTTGCTAACTTTCAATCAATCATACAGCAATTGCTCATAAATTGCTCATATCTAGCTAACGATTTACTA
>NZ_JAKIKU010000021.1 GCF_023283985.1 Shewanella electrodiphila | reverse complement strand
GAGCCAGTGAGCCAGTGAGCCAGTGAGCCAGTGAGCCAGTGAGCCAGTGAGCCAGTGAGCCAGTGAGCCAGTGAGCCAGTGAGCCAGTGAGCCAGTGAGCCAGTGAGCCAGTGAGCCAGGTTACGAGAACACCCTCAAACCTAAATGCAAAGGAAAAAGATTAACGAAGATAATGATTAAATGACAAAAATAAACAAGAGGGATTTTATTAATGATAAATAACAGGCATAAAAAAACCGAGCCTAAGCTCGGTTTTTAAGTGAGTAATTAAGAATTACTCAGCAGCTTCAACTTCAACAGCTTCAGCAGCTTCAGGACGACCTACTAATTCGATGAAAGCCATTGGAGCTTTATCACCGGTACGTAGACCGCACTTAAGAATACGAGTGTAACCACCAGGACGTTCCTGGAAGCGTGGACCCAATTCAGTAAATAACTTACCTACAACTTCAGCGTCGCGGGTACGAGCGAAAGCTAAACGGCGATTTGCAACGCTGTCTACTTTAGCTAGTGTTATCAGAGGCTCAACTACGCGACGCAGTTCTTTCGCTTTTGCTACAGTTGTCTTGATGATCTCATGACGAACTATTGAGCAAGCCATGTTACGAAACATAGCTTGGCGATGACTGCTATTGCGGTTTAGTTGACGACCACTCTTACGATGGCGCATGACCTAATCCTTATAATCTTTAATCTGTACTAACCTGGGACTTATAGGTCGTCTGCTAAACTAGCTGGAGGCCAGTTTTCAAGACGCATACCTAAAGACAGTCCGCGAGACGCTAATACATCCTTAATTTCAGTAAGAGACTTCTTACCTAAATTAGGAGTCTTGAGCAACTCAACTTCAGTGCGCTGTACGAGATCTCCGATGTAATGAATCGCTTCAGCCTTCAAACAGTTGGCTGAACGTACAGTTAGCTCTAAATCGTCGACAGGACGCAACAGAATCGGATCAAATTCCGGTTTCTCTTCTACAACAGCCTGTTCAGTAACATCACGTAATTCAACAAACGCATCTAGCTGTTCAGCTAAAATTGTTGCAGAACGACGAATTGCTTCCTCAGGATCGATAGTACCATTAGTGGTCATATCAATAACGAGTTTATCTAAATCAGTACGTTGCTCTACACGAGCAGCTTCTACATTGTAAGCAATGCGAGCTACAGGTGAGAATGAAGCATCAACCAACAAACGGCCGATTGGGCGATCATCGTCTTCAGTCTGTGCACGAGCCGAAGCTGGCACATAACCGCGACCACGCTCAACGCGGATACGCATGCTGATATCATTATTACCTGTCAAATGACAGATAACATGATCAGGATTCATAATGGTTACATCACCATCATGAGTGATATCTGCTGCAGTAACAGGGCCTGTGCCTGACTTACTTAAAGTAAGTAAAGCTTCATCTTTACCCTCGATATTTACTGCCAAACCTTTAAGGTTAAGCAATATCTCTAGGATATCTTCTTGAACGCCTTCCTTACTGCTGTATTCATGCAATACACCGTCGATTTCGACTTCTGTAACTGCACAGCCAGGCATAGACGACAATAAGATTCGACGCAACGCGTTGCCTAATGTGTGACCAAAACCACGTTCAAGTGGCTCTAGCGTAACCTTGGCACGAGTTGGGTTAACCTGCTCTATGTCAACGAGACGCGGTTTAAGAAATTCTGTAACAGAACCCTGCATTGTGTCCTCTCTTGTTTGTTAGCTTTACTTAGAGTAAAGCTCGACGATCAGCTGTTCGTTAATATCCGCAGACAAATCGCTACGTTCTGGTAGACGCTTGAAAGCACCTTCCATTTTAGCATTGTCGACTTCTACCCATGTAGGCTTTTCGCGTTGGCCAGCAACTTCTAAAGACGCTTTGATACGTGCTTGAGTGCGTGACTTTTCACGGATGCTTACAACATCATTCGCAGACACTTTGAATGACGGAATGTTAACAACACGACCGTTAACCACGATTGATTTGTGGCTTACTAATTGACGTGATTCTGCACGAGTCGCACCAAAACCCATACGATAAACAACGTTATCTAAACGAGTTTCTAAAAGACCTAACAAGTTTTCACCTGTGTTGCCTTTCAGACGTGCGGCTTCTTTGTAGTAGTTACGGAATTGCTTTTCTAGCACACCGTACATACGACGAACTTTTTGTTTCTCGCGTAGCTGTAAACCGTACTCTGATAAACGTGGCTTACGTGCGCCATGTTGACCAGGTGCAGCTTCAAGCTTACACTTCGAATCGATTGCTCTCACACCGCTTTTTAGGAAAAGGTCTGTACCTTCTCTGCGGCTGAGCTTGAGCTTAGGACCCAAGTATCTTGCCATGATCTTTCTCCAACTATCCTATATACGTAATGTTATACACGACGCTTTTTAGGTGGGCGACAGCCATTATGAGGGATAGGTGTCACATCGGTAATGTTGGTAATTTTATAACCAACAGCATTCAGCGCACGAATGGCTGATTCACGACCTGGACCTGGACCCTTTACGAAAACTTCAAGGTTTTTAACACCGTAGTCTTGAGCAGCAATACCAGCTCGCTCTGCAGCAACCTGCGCAGCGAAAGGTGTAGATTTACGTGAACCACGGAAACCTGAACCACCAGAAGTAGCCCATGACAACGCATTACCTTGACGATCTGTAATGGTGACAATAGTGTTGTTGAATGACGCATGGATGTGAGCCATACCATCTGCAACCTGTTTACGTACGCGCTTACGCGGAGAACGTGACGGAACTTTAGCCATTTTGGTTTACCTTCCCGTTACTTTCTGATTGGCTTACGTGGACCTTTACGCGTGCGCGCATTGGTCTTAGTACGTTGCCCACGAAGGGGCAGGCTACGACGATGGCGGAGACCACGATAACAACCAAGATCCATAAGACGCTTGATGTTCATTGAAATCTCACGACGTAAGTCACCCTCTACTGAGTATTTGGCAACTTCTTCGCGTAGAATATCTATTTGAGCTTCGCTCAATTCCTTGATCTTAGCGTCTTCAGCGATTGAAGTAGCTGCGCAGATTTCTCTAGCGCGAGTACGTCCAATACCAAAGATAGCAGTCAATGCGATGACTGTATGCTTTTGATCAGGAATGTTAATGCCAGCGATACGGGCCACTATGCACTCCTTAAAATGTTAAAGGTCAACTGCGAAAAGCCCGAAAGGATACTCGACAGCCGACAAATTTGCAAACATTATTTGCTCAGCTCATAAATGAGCTGAGCAAATATCTTTTTTTAGCCTTGACGCTGTTTGTGCTTTGGTTCAACACAAATCACACGTACAACGCCACTACGCTTGACGATCTTGCAATTACGGCAGATCTTCTTCACGGAAGCTCGAACTTTCATTTCATCACTCCGTTAAAGCAACTAGCGACCAAAGCGATCTAAGTTCGCTTTGTTTACTAAGTTAGCTTTCTTCATAACAGACTCATACTGATGAGACATCATATGGGTCTGAACCTGAGCCATGAAGTCCATGATTACGACTACAATAATTAGTAGTGAAGTACCGCCGAAATAGAACTGTACTTTCCACGCAATTAACATGAACTCCGGAATTAAGCAGATAAAGGTAATGTATATCGCGCCTGCTAATGTCAAGCGAGTCATTACTTTATCAATGTAACGCGAAGTCTGTTCTCCAGGACGAATCCCAGGAATGAACGCACCACTCTTCTTCAAGTTATCAGCTGTTTCGCGAGGGTTAAATACCAACGCAGTATAGAAGAAACAGAAGAATACGATAGCTGTCGCATACAATAATGAATACAGCGGTTGTCCTGGTGACACAGCTAAAGCGAAATCGCTTAACCATGACATAGACTCATTTTGTCCAAACCACTGAGCCAGTGTGCCTGGGAACAAAATAATGCTGGATGCAAAAATTGGTGGAATTACACCTGCCATATTAACTTTAAGTGGTAAATGTGTACTTTGCGCAGCAAACACCTTACGGCCTTGTTGACGCTTCGCGTAGTTAACAACGATACGTCGTTGACCACGTTCTACAAATACAACCAAATAAGTTACAGCAAATACAATTACCGCTAATAACAACAGTACCAGTACATTCAAATCACCTTGACGAGCCTGTTCAGCCGTTTGGCCGATAGCAGAAGGTAGACCAGCAACAATACCTGCGAAAATTAATATCGAGATACCATTACCAATACCACGCTCGGTAATTTGCTCACCTAGCCACATAAGGAACATTGTTCCTGTCACTAAGCTCACAACTGCTACAAAGTAAAAACCAAAACCTACATTGGCAACAAGGCCAGGTACTAGGCTTGGTAAACCTGTCGCGATACCGATTGATTGGAGTGTACCCAACACAAGCGTTCCGTATCTTGTATATTGACTGATTTTCTTTCTTCCTGACTCGCCTTCTTTTTTCAATTCAGCAAGGGCAGGATGAACCACAGTCAACAACTGCATGATAATCGATGCCGAAATATACGGCATGATACCAAGCGCAAAGATAGAAGCACGCTCTAAAGCACCACCCGAGAACATGTTAAACATGCCTAGGATGGTATCTTTTTGTTGAGCAAACAACTCTGCTAACACAGCTGCGTCAATACCAGGAATTGGTACAAACGAACCGGCTCTAAAGACGATAATTGCACCAATCACGAACAGGAGACGAGTTTTCAATTCTGATAAACCGCCTTTCGCGCTTTTTAAATCAAGTCCTGGTTTTGCCATCGACGTATTATTCCTCGATCTTACCGCCGGCAGCTTCAATAGCTGCACGTGCACCTTTGGTTACCTTCAGACCTTTTACGGTCACTGGGCGTTCAATGGTACCTGAAAGAACGATTTTCGCAAACTGTATGTTGCGAGTAATTACGTTCGCATCTTTCAGAGCGTTAAGGTCGATAACATCACCGTTAACTTTTGCTAGTTCTAGTAAACGAACTTCAGCTGAAACCAAAGCTTTGCGTGAAGTGAAACCGAACTTAGGTAAACGAATTTTAAGAGGCATTTGACCACCCTCAAAACCGATACGCACACCGCCGCCAGAACGAGACTTTTGTCCCTTATGACCACGACCTGCAGTTTTACCTAAACCAGAACCAATACCACGACCTACACGCTTAGGAGCACGCTTAGAGCCTGCTGCTGGAGATAGAGTATTTAAACGCATTATTAATCCTCCACCTTAACCATGTAGTAAACTTTATTAACCATACCGCGAACAGAAGGAGTATCTTCTACTTCAACAGTGTGGCCAATACGTCTTAGGCCTAGACCTAATAAACAGGCACGGTGCTTTGGCAAACGACCAATCGCACTCTTTGTCTGTGTTACTTTAAACGTTTTAGTAGCCATGGTGCATTAACCTCGAATTTCATCAACATTCAGGCCACGCTTAGCTGCAATTTGTGATGGTGACTTCATGTGCACCAACGCATCTACAGTTGCGCGAACGATGTTGATCGGGTTAGTAGAACCGTATGCTTTAGACAGAACGTTATGAACGCCTGCAACTTCCAATACGGCACGCATTGCGCCACCGGCAATAATACCGGTACCTTCCGATGCTGGTTGCATGTAAACACGCGAACCAGTATGGCGACCTTTAACTGGATGATGCAGTGTACCTGCATTCAACTCTACGGTTACCATGTTACGGCGGGCTTTTTCCATTGCTTTTTGAATAGCAGCTGGAACTTCGCGCGCTTTACCATAGCCATAGCCGATCTTACCATTACCATCACCTACCACTGTTAGTGCGGTGAAGCTAAAGATACGACCACCTTTAACTACTTTAGAAACACGATTAACTGCAATTAATTTCTCTTGCAAATCGTCTTTCTGCTGAGCTTCTAATTTAGCCATTTTTATAACCCCTTAGAATTTCAGGCCAGCTTCACGAGCTGCGTCAGCTAGTGCTGCTACGCGTCCGTGATACTTGAAACCAGAACGGTCGAATGCAACTGTTGTTACACCTTTTTCGATCGCACGCTCAGCAACAGTTTTACCTACTGCTTTAGCCGCGTCTACGTTACCGGTACTCTTTAGTAGCTCTTTAACCGCTTTCTCAACGGTTGAAGCAACTGCCACCACCTGAGCTTCAGGATTAATAACCTGAGCATAAATGTGACGCGGTGTACGATGTACAACCAGACGATTCACGCCCAGCTCTTGGATCTTCTTACGAGCGCGAGTAGCGCGGCGTAAGCGAGATGTTTTCTTATCCATATCGCGTTACCTACTTCTTCTTAGCCTCTTTACGGCGTACTTGTTCGTCTGCATAGCGAACACCTTTGCCTTTATAAGGCTCTGGTGGACGGTATCCACGAATCTCAGCAGCGACCTGACCAACTAACTGCTTATCAACACCCGAAAGTATGATATCAGTTTGGCTAGGACACTCTGCAGTAACACCTGCGGGAAGTTTGTGAACCAAAGGGTGTGAGAAACCTAATGTTAGGTCGATGTCTTTACCAGCAATTTTTGCACGGTAACCAACACCAATTAACTTTAATTTCTTAACGAATCCTTCAGAAACACCAACAACCATGTTGTTTACTAGTGCACGAGCTGTACCAGCTTGAGCCCAAGCGTTAGAAACGCCTTCAACTGGACCAAACGTTACAACACCGTTTTCTAGCTCAACACTTACCGCTTTGTTGATTTCTCGAGTCAGACTACCTTTAGTACCTTTTACAGTAATAGTCTGTTCGTTTAAGGTCACCTCTACGCCGGTAGGAATAGACACTGGTGCTTTTGCGACACGTGACATACCTAGCTCCTTACGCTACGTAGCAGATAACCTCGCCACCCATGCCATTTAGGCGGGCAGCACGATCGGTCATCAAGCCTTTAGAAGTGGACACAATTGCGACACCTAGTCCGCCCATCACCTTTGGAAGTTCGTGTTTACCTTTGTAAATACGAAGACCTGGGCGAGAAACGCGCTGGATAGTCTCAACGACTGGGTTGCCTTGGAAATACTTTAAAGTGATTTCTAATTCAGGCTTGGCTTCTTCTGCTACGGCGTAGTCAGTAATATAACCTTCGTCTTTAAGTAATTTCGCTATTGCTACTTTTAACTTAGCTGAAGGCATCTTAACTGATACTTTGTTAGCAGCTTGGCCGTTACGAATACGTGTTAACATATCCGCAATAGGATCTTGCATGCTCATATTAGCTTACTCCGTGACAAGTGCTTACCAGCTGGCCTTACGCAGACCAGGAACTTCACCACGCATAGTTGCTTCACGTAGTTTAATACGGCTAAGGCCGAATTTACGTAGAACACCATGTGGGCGACCAGTTTGATTACAACGGTTGCGTTGACGCGCAGCGCTAGAATCACGAGGTAGAGCTTGTAACTTAAGTACAGCTTCCCAACGATCTTCTTCCGAAGTATCAGGAGCGCTGATTAAAGCCTTAAGTGCTAAACGCTTTTCAGCATATTTAGCTACGAGCTGTGCACGCTTTGCTTCACGTGCTTTCATAGATGATTTTGCCATTATGCTACCCTTATTTCTTGAATGGGAAGTTAAATGCGTCTAACAAAGCACGACCTTCTTCATCATTCTTCGCAGTAGTAGTGATAACAATATCCATACCACGAATCTTATCGATCTTATCGTAATCGATTTCTGGGAAGATGATTTGCTCACGCACACCCATTGCGTAGTTACCACGACCGTCAAACGCTTTTGCGCTTAGGCCACGGAAGTCACGAATACGTGGGATTGCAATGTCAACTAAACGCTCTAAAAATTCCCACATACGCTCACCGCGTAGGGTAACTTTACAGCCAATAGGGTAGCCTTCACGGATTTTGAAACCAGCAACTGATTTACGTGCAACAGTTACAACAGGTTTCTGACCAGCGATTGCAGTCATGTCACGAAGCGCATGCTCCATAACTTTCTTGTCTGCAACTGCTTCGCCTACACCCATATTAAGGGTGATTTTTTCAATCCGAGGGACTTGCATGACACTGGTATAACCGAACTTTTTAGAAAGTTCTGCGATAACAGTCTCTTGATATTTATCATGCAGTTTCGCCATCGTTTACTCCGTTTACTTAATGAGTTCACTATTCGATTTAAAGAAACGGACTTTTTTGCCGTCTTCGAATCGGAAACCAACACGATCTGCCTTGCCTGTGGCTTGGTTAAAGATCGCTACGTTTGATGCTTGCATCGGTGCTTCTTTCTCGATAACGCCGCCAGTTACGCCCAATTGTGGGTTTGGCTTTTGGTGTTTTTTAACAAGATTGATGCCTTCAACAATCAACTTACCAGTAGGTAGGACTTGAGAAACTTTAGCTCGTTTACCCTTGTCTTTACCTGCTAGTACAATTACTTCGTCTTCACGACGGATTTTAGCTGCCATTTTGAAGCTCCTTACAGTACTTCTGGTGCCAGAGAGACGATTTTCATAAATTGCTCTGTACGCAATTCACGTGTCACTGGTCCAAAAATACGAGTACCAATCGGTGCAAGGTTTGCGTTAAGCAAAACTGCTGCATTCCGATCGAAGCGAATGACAGAACCATCTGGACGACGTACGCCTTTCTTAGTACGGACTACCACCGCGTTATATACATCACCTTTCTTCGCTTTAGCGCGAGGAATAGCTTCTTTAACAGAAACCTTGATGACGTCGCCGATACCGGCATAACGACGATGAGAGCCACCCAAGACCTTAATACACTGAACTCTACGAGCGCCACTGTTACACGCGACGTCTAGAGTCGATTGCATTTGGATCATTTTAAGTGCTCCGCTATCGTTACTACACAAAATCCCAACATTGGGATCATCATTTCGACCATTTAATGAACTAATTTGCTCTCGTTTGGTATAAAACCATTCAACAACAATTTACTCAAAAATGGCGCGCAAGTATAACACCAATATTTTGGAATGCATAGCAGAAAAAAACAAACGGCCCCAAACTTTGGAGCCGTTTACTATAACCTAATGTAAATTAGGCCTTTGTTACTACTTCAACTAGTGTCCAAGACTTAGTCTTAGAAAGAGGACGACACTGACTAATAGTCACTACGTCACCTTCGTTACACTGATTTGTTTCGTCATGTGCATGGATCTTAGTTGTACGCTTAATGTACTTCCCATAAATAGGATGTTTCACTTGGCGTGAGATAGCAACAGTAATAGACTTATCCATTTTGTTGCTAATAACTCGACCTTGCATAGTACGGGCTTTATCAGACATTACACACCTGCCTTAGAAGTAATAATGGTCTTAACACGTGCAATGTTACGACGCACTATTTTCAATTGATTCGTTTGAGTCAACTGACCAGTAGCGTGTTGCATACGCAGGTTAAACTGCTCACGCAGCAGACCAAGTAGTTCAGCGTTAAGTTCTTCAACGCTCTTTTCTCTTAGTTCGCTCGCTTTCATTACATCACCGTCTTAGTTACGAAGGTAGTCTTAATAGGAAGCTTGGCAGATGCTAAAGCAAACGCTTCACGCGCTAACTCTTCAGATACACCATTCATCTCATAAAGAACCTTACCAGGTTGAATCTGACATACCCAGTATTCAACGTTACCTTTACCTTTACCCATACGCACTTCAAGAGGCTTAGAGGTAATAGGCTTGTCAGGGAAAACTCGAATCCAAATTTGTCCTTGACGTTTAATGTGACGTGTCATGGCACGACGTGCAGATTCGATTTGACGTGCAGTTAAACGGCCACGGCCGACTGCTTTCAAACCGAAAGTACCAAAGCTAACTTCAGTACCGTTCGCTAGACCACGGTTGCGGCCCTTGAACATCTTGCGAAACTTCATACGTTTAGGTTGCAGCATAAAAGTTTCTCCTATTTACCACGAGGCTTGCGCTTCGGTTGTTGCTTAGGCTCTTCTAATGCTACAACGTTTCCGTCTAGAACTTCGCCTTTGAAGATCCAAACTTTAACGCCAATCACACCGTATTGAGTGTGACTTTCAGCTGTAGAATAGTCGATATCAGCACGTAGAGTATGTAGAGGTACACGACCTTCACGATACCACTCAGAACGTGCGATTTCAGCACCGCCTAGACGGCCGCTTACTTCAACTTTAATACCTTGAGCACCAATACGCATTGCGTTTTGAACTGCGCGCTTCATAGCGCGACGGAACATAACACGACGCTCTAATTGCTGTGCAATACTGTCAGCAACTAATTTAGCATCTAACTCAGGCTTACGGATCTCTGCGATGTTGATTTGAGCAGTAGTGCCTGTAATTTTAGATACATATGCACGTAATACTTCAACATCTTCACCTTTCTTACCAATCACAACACCTGGACGGGCAGTGTGAATAGTAACGCGGATGCTCTTCGCAGGACGCTCGATAACGATTTTAGATACTGATGCAGCCTTCAATTTCTCAGTGAGATATTGACGAACTTCCCAGTCGCTGTGCAAATTATTTGCATAATCTGCTTTATCGGCGTACCAAGTAGAGATCCAAGGCTTTGTGATACCCAGACGGATACCATTAGGATGTACTTTCTGTCCCATTGCTCTCTTCTCCTAGCGATCTGATACAACCACAGTAATGTGGCTGGTACGCTTCATGATACGATCAGCGCGGCCTTTGGCACGAGGCATGATGCGCTTCATAGTTGGTGCTTCGTCAACAAAGACTTGGCCAACTTTAAGCTCATCGATATCTGCACCTTCGTTGTGTTCGGCGTTTGCGATAGCTGAATCTAGTACTTTCTTAACCAGTACGGCGGCTTTCTTAGGGCTGAAGGTCAAAATTTCAAGAGCCTTAGAAACAGGCAAACCTCGAATTTGATCAGCAACTAGACGGGCCTTCTGCGCAGACGTACGGGCAAAACGATGTTTAGCTAAAACTTCCATCTTATGTCTCCCGTATTAACGCTTCTTCGCTTTCTTATCTGCAGCATGGCCGCGATAAGTGCGAGTTGGTGAAAATTCACCAAGCTTATGACCGATCATTTCGTCAGTTACGAACACAGGTACGTGCTGACGACCATTATGGACAGCGATGGTCAACCCAATCATATTTGGGATGATCATTGAGCGACGAGACCAAGTCTTAATTGGCTTTTTGTCTCCCGCTTCCATCGCTTTCTCTACCTTCTTCAGCAAGTGCAGGTCAATGAAAGGACCTTTCTTGAGAGAACGTGGCATGGGCGAATCCTCTTACTATTTATTACGACGACGTACGATGTACTTGTCGGTGAGCTTATTACTACGAGTTTTATAACCCTTAGTTGGCACACCCCATGGACTCACTGGGTGACGTCCACCTGAAGTACGGCCTTCACCACCACCATGTGGATGGTCAACCGGGTTCATTGCAACACCACGCACTGTAGGGCGTACGCCTCTCCAGCGTTTAGCACCTGCTTTACCTAACTGGCGTAGCATGTGCTCGGCATTACCAACTTCACCGAATGTTGCGCGACAATCAACAGGTACTTTGCGCATTTCGCCAGAGCGAAGACGTAAAGTTGCATATTGGTTATCACGAGCAACAACTTGAACATAAGCACCAGCTGAACGCGCGATTTGAGCACCTTTACCAGGTTTCATTTCTACTGCGTGCACAACACTACCCACTGGGATGTTGCGAAGCGGCATTGCGTTACCAGTTTTGATGTCTGCATCCAAACCAGATTGGATAGCGTCACCAGCTTGCATGCCTTTAGCAGCAAGAATGTAACGACGCTCACCGTCTGCGTATAGTACTAACGCGATGTTAGCTGTACGGTTCGGATCATACTCAAGACGTTCGATTTTTGCAGGGATACCGTCTTTATTACGTTTAAAGTCAATAATACGGTAATGCTGCTTGTGTCCACCACCTACGTGACGAACAGTGATACGGCCAGTATTGTTACGGCCACCACTTTTAGATTTCTTAGCCAACAGGCCTGCAAAAGGTTTCCCTTTATGCAAGTCGCTGTTCACCACTTTAACAACGTGGCGACGACCTGGAGAGGTTGGCTTACACTTAATAACTGCCATGATAATTCTCCTTTGCTTACTCAGCGCCGCCAACGAAATCGATGTCAGCACCAGCAGCTAAAGTTACATAGGCTTTTTTCCAATCGCTACGACGACCAACACGGCCACCAGTGCGCTTAGTTTTGCCTTTGTTTACCAAAGTGCGAACACTATCAACTTCAACTTCGAATAGCTGAGCTACAGCAGCTTTAATCTCTGCTTTAGTCGCATCGATTGCTACGCGGAAAACTACAGTGTTGTTTTTCTCAGCTAGTACAGTACTCTTTTCAGAGATATGCGGAGCAAGAATAACTTTTAGCAAACGTTCTTCGGTGATCATGCTAGCATCTCCTCGATTTGCTTCACTGCATCAGCAGTAACAAGAACAGTGTTGAACGCGATTAGACTAACTGGGTCAAGACCCGCTACGTCACGTACGTCAACCTTGTATAAGTTGCGTGCTGCTAAGAATAAATTCTCATCAACATCTGCAGTAACAATTAGAACGTCTTCTAAGTTCATTTCTTTTAGTTTAGCTTTCAGCTCTTTAGTTTTAGGAGCTTCAACACCAAAAGATTCAACAACGACTAAACGCTCTTGACGTACCAATTCAGAAAGAATGCTCTTTAGAGCACCACGGTACATCTTTTTGTTAACTTTTTGGCTGTGATCTTGAGTTTTAGCAGCGAATGTTACGCCACCGCCACGCCAGATCGGGCCTTTAACACTACCGGCACGAGCTCGGCCTGTGCCTTTCTGGCGCCAAGGCTTTTTGCCTGAGCCAGTTACTTCCGCACGAGTCTGTTGAGCACGAGTGCCCTGACGCGCGTTTGCAGCGTAAGCTACAACTACCTGATGAACCAATGCCTCGTTAAAGTCACGGCCGAAGGTAGTTTCGGAAACTTCAAGAGCGCTTTGCGCGTCTTTCAATACCAATTCCATTACTATCTCCTCAGACCTATGCTTTAACGGCTGGCTTGATAATCAAGTCACCATTGGTAGCGCCAGGAACAGCACCTTTTACCAATAACAAGTTACGCTCTGCATCTACACGTACAACGTCTAGATTTTGAGTAGTTACTTGCTCGGCACCCATGTGGCCAGACATTTTCTTACCTTTGAAAACGCGACCAGGTGTCTGGTTTTGACCGATAGAACCATTAGATCTATGAGCCAAAGAGTTACCATGTGTCATATCTTGAGCGTGGAAATTCCAGCGTTTAATACCGCCTTGGAAGCCCTTACCTTTAGATTGACCGGTAACATCAACTTTTGCTGTATCTGCGAAGATATCAACATTAAGTTCAGCACCAACTTCAACGCCTTCACATTCACCATCTGCCAAACGCAATTCCCATAAACCTCGACCAGCTTCTACGCCGCTCTTAGCAAAATGACCTGCTTCTGGTTTGGTGATGCGATTGGCTTTTTTGGTACCAGTAGTTACTTGAAGAGCACGGTATCCGTCAGTTTCTAAAGTTTTCACTTGAGTAACACGGTTACCAGCAATTTCAATCACTGTTACAGGGATAGAAGCGCCATCTTCTGTGAAGATGCGAGTCATACCCACTTTACGACCAATAAGACCGATAGCCATCTTTCAAACCTCTTCTAAGGATCTCAATTAACCTAAGCTAATTTGAACGTCGACACCAGCGGCAAGATCTAAACGCATTAATGCGTCTACAGTCTTTTCAGTTGGCTCTACGATGTCAACTAAGCGCTTGTGAGTACGAATTTCGTATTGGTCACGAGCGTCTTTGTTGACGTGCGGAGAAGTCAAAATGGTATAACGTTCTTTACGCGTAGGTAGTGGAATTGGACCACGAACCTGAGCGCCTGTACGCTTAGCAGTTTCAACGATTTCCGCTGTTGATTGATCGATCAAACGATGATCAAAACCTTTCAAGCGGATACGGATTCTTTGGTTCTGCATTGACCAGAGCTCCTAAAATGCACACATAAAAAATCACCCTCTAGCTTCTTCCCAATGGAAAAGCAGAGCGAGATGATTTAACCGTAGACTCCCAATCGGAGTCAATTATGAAAATGAATAATCCTTATGATTAAACATTATATTACACTGTCTAGGACAGCGAAGGGGAATTATACAGATATCAGATGAGAGATCAACCCCTTCGAACAAAAACTCTTCAATCTAGTTCATTTGTTCAAGGCGATGGAGTTTACAGGGATATATTGAAAAAGCAATAGAAACAAAAAAGGAAGCCGAAGCTTCCTTTTTAAAGTGTTAACTAAAGGTCGCTATTAAGCAACGATTTTAGCTACAACACCAGCACCAACAGTACGGCCACCTTCACGGATAGCGAAACGTAAACCGTCGTCCATCGCGATTGGGTAGATTAGTGTAACAACCATTTTGATGTTATCACCAGGCATTACCATTTCTACGCCTTCTGGAAGCTCGATAGTACCAGTTACGTCAGTTGTACGGAAGTAGAACTGTGGACGGTAGCCTTTGAAGAATGGAGTGTGACGTCCGCCTTCTTCTTTGCTTAGTACGTATACTTCTGATTCGAAAGTAGTGTGAGGTGTGATAGTACCTGGCTGTGCCAATACTTGACCACGTTCAACGTCTTCACGCTTAGTACCACGTAAAAGAACACCACAGTTTTCGCCAGCACGACCTTCGTCAAGAAGCTTGCGGAACATTTCAACACCAGTACAAGTAGTCTTAGTCGTTTCTTTAACACCAACGATTTCAACTTCTTCACCAACGCGGATGATACCACGCTCAACACGACCAGTAACAACTGTACCACGACCTGAAATTGAGAATACATCTTCAATTGGAAGTAGGAACGGCTTATCGATGTCACGCTCTGGCTCAGGGATGTACGAATCTAACGCTTCTGCTAGTTCGATAATCTTTGGTTCCCAAGCTGAATCGCCTTCAAGAGCTTTAAGCGCAGAACCTTGGATAACTGGTAAGTCATCACCTGGGAAGTCATATTCAGAAAGAAGTTCACGAACTTCCATTTCTACTAATTCAAGTAGTTCTTCATCGTCAACCATGTCACATTTGTTCATGAATACGATGATGAAAGGTACACCAACCTGACGTGAAAGCAGGATGTGCTCACGTGTTTGTGGCATAGGACCATCTGTAGCAGCAACTACTAAGATAGCGCCATCCATTTGTGCAGCACCAGTAATCATGTTTTTAACATAATCGGCGTGACCAGGACAATCTACGTGTGCGTAGTGACGAGTAGGTGTGTCATATTCGATGTGAGAAGTATTAATTGTAATACCGCGCTCACGCTCTTCTGGAGCGTTATCGATTTGTGCGAAATCTTTAACTTCACCACCGTAAGTTTTGGTTAAAACAGCTGAGATTGCAGCAGTTAGCGTTGTTTTACCATGGTCGACGTGACCGATTGTACCCACGTTTACGTGTGGTTTATTACGTTCAAATTTTTCTTTAGCCACGATATATTCCTTTCTTTTCAGAAGTGCTCGATTACGAGCTATATAACATTTAGTAAAGCACCTAAGTTTTTAGGTACGTGATTCAATAATCGCATTTGCAATGTTTGATGGTGCGTCAGCATACTTAGCAAACTCCATAGAGTAAGAAGCACGCCCCTGAGTTGCACTTCGCAAATCAGTTGCATAACCAAACATTTCTGATAGTGGAACTGTCGCATGGATAATTTTAACACCACCCAAGCCATCGTCCATACCATCAATAACACCACGACGTCGGTTTAAGTCACCTACTACATCGCCCATGTTATTTTCTGGCGTGGTAATTTCCACTTTCATTGTAGGTTCTAGTAGCACAGGGCTTGCTTCTAGCGCACCCTTTTTGAAGCCCATTGAACCTGCAATTTTGAAAGCCATCTCATTTGAATCGACATCATGATATGAGCCATCAAATAAAGTCACTTTCACATCGAGCATAGGATAACCGGCTAAAACACCGTTTTTCATTTGCTCTTGAATACCTTTGTCTACTGAAGGGATGAATTCACGAGGAACTGCACCACCAACAACTTCATTGACAAATTCATAGCCAGCACCATCTTCCAATGGTTCAACCTTAAGCCAAACATGACCAAATTGACCACGTCCACCTGATTGACGTATGAATTTACCTTCCACTTCAACTGAAGAGCGAATCGTTTCACGATAGGCAACCTGTGGTTTACCTACGTTACATTCGACATTAAATTCGCGACGCATGCGGTCAACGATAATATCTAAATGTAATTCACCCATGCCAGAAATCAATGTTTGAGCTGACTCTTCATCAGTTTCCACTCTAAAAGAAGGATCTTCAGCCGCTAACTTTTGTAGCGCAATCCCCATTTTATCTTGGTCTGCTTTAGAGCGAGGCTCAACGGCAATGGTAATTACAGGTTCTGGAAACTCCATACGCTCTAGAATCACTTTATGATCGTTTGCGCAAAGAGTATCGCCTGTTGTCACATCTTTTAAACCGATTGCCGCAGCAATATCACCAGCACGAACTTCTTTCAGTTCAGTACGGTCATTAGCATGCATTTGTACGATTCGACCGACACGCTCACGTTTCTGTTTAACAGAATTGTAAACCGCAGCACCCGACTCTAGTACGCCTGAATATACACGGATAAAGGTTAAAGTTCCAACAAATGGATCAGTCGCAATCTTAAACGCTAACGCAGCAAATGGTGCGTTATCGTCCGATGGGCGTTCTACTTCATTCTCGTTCTCATCGACACCCTTAATTGCAGGGACTTCGACAGGAGCAGGAAGGTAGTCAACCACCGCATCCAACACCGCTTGAACACCTTTGTTCTTAAAAGCAGAACCACAAGTTGCTAAAACGATTTCGTTGTTAATTGTGCGCTGACGTAGTGCTAACTTAATCTCTGCTTCAGATAAAGTGCCTTCTTCGAGGTACTTTTCCATCAGTTCATCAGAGGCTTCGGCTGCACTTTCCACAAGATACTCATGCATTTCTTCAGCCTTGGCTAAAAGATCTGCGGGAATTTCTTCATAAGAGAAAGTCGTACCCTGATCTTCTTCAGACCAGTTAATCGCTTTCATCTTAATTAAATCAATAACCCCTTTGAAGTTTTCTTCTGCACCAATATTTAATTGAATTGGAACACAAGTAGCACCTAAGCGGTTACGGATTTGGTCAATGACACTATCAAAGTCAGCACCAGCACGATCCATCTTATTGACGAAAACCATGCGTGGGACTTCATACTTGTTGGCTTGACGCCAAACAGTCTCAGATTGAGGCTCTACACCTGATGAACCGCAGAATACAACCACAGCGCCATCAAGTACGCGTAACGAGCGCTCGACTTCAATAGTAAAATCAACGTGACCAGGGGTATCGATGATATTAATGCGATGTTCGGTGAATTGAGCATCCATACCACGCCAGAAAGTCGTCACAGCAGCTGAGGTGATAGTAATACCACGCTCTTGCTCTTGTACCATCCAGTCAGTAGTAGCGGCGCCGTCATGCACCTCACCGATTTTATGAGACAAACCGGTATAGAACAGAACACGTTCTGTTGTGGTAGTTTTACCTGCATCCACATGAGCAACAATACCGATATTTCGATAACGCTCAATTGGGGTTGTACGAGCCACTATTTATACCCTCTCACCTAAAGCTATGCTTTAGTAAATATCAACAATATGGAGTGGGCTAACGCCCACTCCATCAAATTACCAACGGTAATGAGCAAAGGCTTTGTTAGCTTCAGCCATGCGATGCACGTCTTCACGCTTCTTAACAGCAGTACCTTTGTTTTCAGATGCATCTAACATTTCACCTGCTAGACGTAGAGCCATAGATTTTTCACCACGCTTGCGAGCAGCTTCAACTAACCAGCGCATCGCTAGTGCGTTACGACGCACTGGACGAACTTCACATGGTACTTGATAAGTAGAACCACCAACACGACGAGATTTAACCTCGACTGAAGGGCGAACGTTATCAAGAGCTGCTTCAAGGATACTTAAATGATCTTCGCTTTTTTTCTCAGCGACAACATCAAGTGCCTTGTAGATAATTTTTTCAGAAGTTGACTTTTTACCGTCAACCATAATGACGTTGATGAACTTAGCCAACAACTCACTTTTAAACTTTGGATCTGGTAGGATTTTACGTTGTCCTACAACGCGACGTCTTGGCATAACAATTCTCCGTATGCTTCAGGTATTTCCAAAACTGGAATATTTATAACTAGCTTGGCCTTACTTAAACGGACAAGTTATGACTTAGGACGCTTAGCACCGTACTTAGAACGGCCTTGGCGACGAGCACTAACGCCAGCACAATCTAATGCACCGCGAATAGTGTGGTAACGCACACCCGGTAGATCTTTAACACGACCGCCACGGATTAGAATTACACTATGTTCCTGCAAGTTGTGACCTTCACCACCGATGTACGAAGTAACTTCGAAACCGTTAGTTAAGCGAACACGTGCTACTTTACGTAGTGCAGAGTTAGGTTTTTTAGGTGTTGTAGTGTAAACACGAGTACAAACACCACGTTTTTGTGGACACGAATCCAACGCTGGCACATTAGTCTTTTCGACTTTTGGCGAGCGAGGCTTACGTACCAACTGGTTTACAGTTGCCATGAATAGCTCCGTTCAGTTGAATAATCTCAACAATTTTGTGTGAAAAATCTATATCCCACTATGATGGGACGCGAAAGTTTAGAAAGGTATTGGCCAACTGTCAAGAAATAGACAACTTTTCGTGCAATTCCCAATAAAAAAGGCGCCAAAGGCGCCTTTTTTTAACATAACGTTTACTTTAGTCAGCACTTCCGGCCAAGTTAAGTAAGTCGGCTAAGTTTTTCTCTGCTTCACTAGCAGTGATGACTGGCGCTTCTGCACCTTCATCTTTAACATTAGCACGCGCTTCGTTACGAGCGGTGTGATACGCATAACCAGTACCAGCTGGGATCAGACGACCAACGATTACGTTTTCTTTCAGACCACGTAATTGATCACTCTTACCACCAACAGCTGCTTCAGTTAGTACACGCGTCGTTTCTTGGAACGATGCAGCAGAGATGAATGATTCAGTAGCCAAAGAAGCTTTGGTAATACCGAGTAATTCACGCTCAAACTTCGCAGGCGCTTTGCCTTGAGCTTCAAGCTCACGGTTAGCAATGTTCACGCGAGCAACTTCTGCTTGTTCACCTGCTAAGAAGTTCGAATCACCAGCATCAGTGATTAAGCACTTACGTAGCATTTGGCGAATGATAACTTCAATATGCTTATCGTTGATTTTTACGCCCTGTAGACGGTAAACGTCTTGGACTTCATCAACAATGTAGTTAGCAACATGATGGATACCACGTAAACGCAAGATATCATGTGCAGCTTCTGGGCCGTCAGCGATAACTTCACCACGTTCAACTTTTTCACCTTCGAACACGTTAAGATTACGCCACTTAGGGATCATCTCTTCGTAGTGTTCACTGCCATCAGCAGGACTGATAACTAGACGAACCTTACCTTTAGTCTCTTTACCAAACGAAATGGTACCTGAGATTTCAGCAAGAATAGCGGGTTCTTTTGGCTTACGCGCTTCGAACAAGTCAGCAACTCGTGGTAGACCACCGGTAATATCGCGTGTTTTAGACGATTCTTGAGGAATACGTGCTAATGCGTCACCAACGTTGATTTCAGAGTTATCATCTTTAGCTACAATCGCGTTACCTGGTAAGAAGTATTGCGCAGGTACTTCAGTACCCGGGATCATAAGATCATTACCGCTATTGTCGATTAGACGAATAGCTGGACGCATTTCTTTACCAGCAGTAGGACGAGCACCTGGATCGATAACGACAACCGAAGAAAGACCTGTTAAGTCGTCTGTTTGACGCGTCATAGTAACGCCTTCAATCATATCGACGAATTTAACCGTACCCGCAACTTCTGAAATGATAGGGTGAGTATGTGGGTCCCAGTTCGCAATGATTGCGCCTGATGTCACTTCCGTATCTTCAAGTTGTTCTAGTACTGTACCGTAAGGTACACGGTAACGTTCTTTTTCACGACCAAGTTCATCAATAATCGCAACTTCAGAAGAACGCGATACGATAACCAGTTTGTTCTCGATGCTAGTAACGTGTTTAGCGTTATGTAACTTCAAAGTACCGCTGTTTTTGACTTGAACATTGTTGTCAGCTGAGTCACGAGATGCAGCACCACCAATGTGGAAGGTACGCATCGTTAGCTGTGTACCTGGCTCACCAATTGACTGAGCAGCTACAACACCGATAGCTTCACCGTGGTTAATAATATGACCACGTGCTAAATCACGACCGTAACAAGCAGCACACACACCGAAGTCGGTTTCACAAGAAATAACAGAACGAACGACAACTTCATCGACGCTATGCTCTTCTAATAGATCACACCAAGCTTCATCTAGTAATGTGTTACGTGGAGCCAATACTTTTTCAGTACCTGGCTCAAGTACGTCAACTGAGACGACACGACCTAGAACACGTTCACGAAGAGGTTCTTTAACATCACCACCTTCAATCAACGGCTTCATAGTCAAACCACCAACAGAACCACAATCATCTTCAATAACAACTAAATCTTGTGCAACATCAACAAGACGACGAGTTAGGTAACCCGAGTTAGCTGTTTTCAATGCGGTATCGGCAAGACCTTTACGCGCACCGTGAGTAGAGATGAAGTATTGTGATACGTTCAGACCTTCACGGAAGTTAGCAGTAATTGGGGTTTCGATGATTGAGCCATCCGGCTTAGCCATCAGACCACGCATACCCGCTAGCTGACGAATCTGTGCAGCACTACCACGAGCGCCCGAGTCAGCCATCATATAGATGCTGTTAAACGAATCTTGCTCTTCTTCTTCGCCATCACGGTTGATAACAACTTCTTTTTTCAAGTTGTCCATCATCGCTTTAGAGATTTTGTCGTTGGTGCTTGCCCAGATATCGATAACTTTGTTGTAACGCTCACCAGCGGTAACAAGACCTGATTGGAACTGCTCTTGAATTTCAAGCACTTCACGTTCAGCTTCTTCAACTAAAGTGTACTTTTCGTCCGGGATAACCATATCGTTGATACCAACAGAGGCACCAGAGATAGTCGCATAACGGAAACCGGTATACATTAATTGGTCAGCGAAGATAACAGTATCTTTAAGACCTAGTGTACGGTAACAAGTGTTCAGCAATTTCGAGATTTGCTTCTTACCCATGTTCTGGTTAACCAGTTCATACGGTAAGCCTTTTGGCAATATCTGCGATAACAATGCACGACCGACTGTAGTATCTACGATACGACGGTTTTGAGTCTTCTCACCATTATCTGTTACTGAAGTTTCTGTAATGCGAACTTTTACACGAGCATGCAATTCTGCAGCGCCGGTAGCGTAAGCTTTTTCAACTTCATCAACAGACATAAATGACATGCCTTCACCGCGACCGTTCACACATTCTCGGCTAGTGTAGTAAAGACCTAATACAACGTCTTGTGACGGAGTAATTACAGGCTCACCATTCGCAGGAGAAAGAATGTTGTTAGTCGACATCATTAACGAACGAGCTTCTAATTGAGCTTCAAGCGTTAACGGTACGTGCACAGCCATTTGGTCACCATCGAAGTCGGCGTTATATGCCGCACATACTAATGGGTGCAATTGGATTGCTTTACCTTCAATAAGAACTGGTTCAAATGCTTGAATACCCAGTCTATGAAGTGTTGGTGCACGGTTAAGCATTACTGGATGTTCACGAATTACTTCGTCTAGTACATCCCATACTTCAGCCTGTTCACGTTCAACCATTTTCTTAGCAGCTTTAATAGTCGTAGCTAAACCGCGACCCTCTAACTTGCCATAGATGAATGGTTTGAATAGCTCAAGTGCCATCTTCTTAGGAAGACCACACTGATGCAGACGTAAAGTAGGACCTACGGTAATAACCGAACGACCAGAGTAATCTACACGCTTACCAAGTAAGTTCTGACGGAAACGACCTTGCTTACCTTTGATCATATCAGCCAAAGATTTAAGCGGACGCTTGTTAGAACCTGTAATAGCACGACCACGACGACCATTATCTAATAGTGCATCAACAGACTCTTGTAACATACGCTTTTCGTTACGTACGATAATGTCTGGAGCAGCTAAATCTAATAGACGCTTTAGACGGTTGTTACGGTTGATTACACGACGGTAAAGGTCGTTCAAATCAGACGTAGCAAAACGTCCGCCATCTAGTGGTACTAGAGGACGTAAATCAGGTGGTAGAACTGGTAAAACTTTTAAGATCATCCACTCAGGCTTGTTGCCAGAAGTGAAGAATGCTTCCATCAGTTTAAGGCGCTTAGTGACCTTCTTACGACGGGTTTCAGAGTTAATTGAAGGCAACTCTTCACGCATTTGATCAATTTGTTCTTCTAAATTGATTGCACGTAGCAAGTCTAGGACTGCTTCAGCACCCATTTTAGCTTCGAACTCGTCACCGTATTCTTCTAACGCATCAAGATATGTTTCTTCTGTCAGCATTTGGCCGCGCTCAAGGCTGGTCATGCCAGGCTCGATCACAACGAAAGATTCAAAATACAATACGCGCTCAATATCACGTAATGTCATATCAAGCATCAAACCGATACGACTCGGAAGTGATTTCAAGAACCAAATATGTGCAACTGGGCTTGCAAGATCAATATGACCCATACGCTCACGACGTACTTTAGTCTGTGTAACTTCAACGCCACACTTCTCACAAATAACACCACGGTGCTTCAAACGCTTGTATTTACCACACAAACATTCGTAATCTTTTACAGGACCGAAAATACGCGCACAAAATAAACCTTCACGTTCAGGTTTAAAAGTACGGTAGTTAATTGTCTCTGGCTTTTTAACTTCACCAAAAGACCAAGAACGGATTAGGTCAGGCGAAGCCAGACCAATTTTGATTCCGTTAAATTCTTCAGTCTTGCTTTGCTGTTTAAGAAACTTTAATAAGTCTTTCACGTTTCTCTCCTGAAGGAGTTAAACCAGATGCTTTGCTAAGCAAAGCATCCTTGGTTACCAAACATTGCTTAAGAGCGATGCTTACTCTTGATCCAACTCGATATTAATACCAAGTGAACGAATTTCCTTCAACAATACGTTGAAAGACTCAGGCATGCCTGGGTGCATCTGATGGTTACCGTCGACGATGTTTTTATACATCTGAGTACGACCGTTAACGTCATCTGATTTAACCGTTAGCATTTCCTGAAGAGTATATGCAGCACCGTATGCTTCTAGTGCCCATACTTCCATCTCACCGAAACGTTGACCACCAAATTGAGCTTTACCGCCCAATGGTTGTTGAGTTACTAAGCTGTACGAACCGGTTGAACGGGCGTGCATCTTGTCATCAACTAAATGGTTCAATTTAAGCATGTACATGTAACCAACAGTTACTTTACGCTCAAATTCGTTACCGGTACGGCCGTCACATAACGTCAACTGGCCTGAGTCAGGTAATCCTGCTAATAGCAGCATTTCCTTGATCTCTTTCTCTTTAGCACCATCGAAAGCTGGTGTAGCAACTGGAATACCACCTTTAAGGTTTTTAGCCAGACGCACTACTTCATGATCAGAGAATGTATTGATATCGACTTTCTGAAGAACGTCGTCACCTAGATCATAAACTTTCTGAATATAATCGCGAAGTTCAGCAATTTCACGTTGCTCTTCAAGCATAGCAGTAATTCGATTACCGATACCCTTTGCAGCAGCACCCATGTGAACCTCTAATACCTGACCAATGTTCATACGCGATGGTACGCCCAATGGGTTTAATACGATATCTACTGGATCACCAGTTTCATCGTATGGCATGTCTTCAATAGGACAAATCTTAGAGATTACACCTTTGTTACCGTGACGACCCGCCATCTTATCACCAGGCTGGATAGTACGTTTAACTGCAAGGTAAACCTTAACAATCTTCAGTACACCAGGTGCTAAGTCATCACCTTGGGTGATCTTACGACGTTTAACTTCAAACTTCTTATCAAAGTCAGCTTTTAGCTCTTCATGTTGCTCAGCTAATTGCTCAAGCTCAGTTTGCTTCGCTTCATCTTCGATAACCTGAATCAACACATCTTTACGTGGTAATTCAGCGATTTTCTCCTGAGAGAAACCTGCAGCAAGTAACAAGTTACGCGCACGGCTCAAAACACCTTCTTCAAGGATTTGGAACTCTTCGCCTAAATCTTTACGAGCTTGGCCAACATGCATCTCTTCAATTTCAAGCGCACGTTTATCTTTTTCGATACCGTCACGAGTGAATACTTGAACATCGATGATGGTGCCTTTAACAGAGTTAGGTACACGTAAAGAGCTGTCCTTAACATCTGAAGCTTTTTCACCAAAAATAGCTCGGAGGAGTTTCTCTTCTGGAGTCAGCTGTGTTTCACCTTTAGGTGTCACTTTACCAACTAGAATGTCGCCGCCTTTGACTTCAGCACCAATGTAAACAATACCTGACTCATCTAATTTAGACAGAGCAGATTCACCTACATTTGGAATATCAGCAGTAATTTCTTCGCTACCTAGTTTCGTATCACGAGCAATACATGAAAGCTCTTGAATATGAATAGTAGTGAAACGATCCTCTTGCGCTACGCGCTCAGAGATTAAGATCGAATCTTCGAAGTTATAACCGTTCCAAGGCATGAATGCGATACGCATGTTTTGACCTAAAGCCAAGTCACCTAAATCGGTAGACGGACCATCAGCTAAAACATCACCACGAACAATTGGGTCACCAACAGAACAACAAGGGCGTTGGTTAATACAAGTGTTTTGGTTAGAACGAGTGTATTTAGTTAAGTTATAGATATCGATACCGGCTTCGCCTGGCGTCAATTCTGCTTCGTTAACTTTTACTACGATACGGCCAGCATCAACATAGTCGATAACACCACCACGTTTCGCAGCAACAACAACACCTGAGTCAACAGCAAGAGTACGTTCAATACCAGTACCAACAAGAGGCTTATCAGCTCTTAAAGTCGGTACGGCTTGACGTTGCATGTTTGCACCCATCAATGCACGGTTAGCATCATCGTGTTCTAAGAACGGAATTAGTGATGCTGCAACAGAAATAATCTGTTGTGGTGATACATCCATATACTGGATATCAGCAGCACGCATAAAGGTAGATTCACCTTTATGACGACAAGCAATTTGCTCTTCAAGCATACGGTTTGAAGAATCAATTTCAATGTTTGCCTGTGCAATCACATATCGGCCTTCTTCGATTGCTGATAAGTATTCAACTTCATCAGTAACCACACAATCAACCACTTTACGATAAGGGGTTTCAAGGAAGCCATACGAGTTTGTACGCGCGAAACTTGCCAATGAGTTAATTAGACCAATGTTTGGTCCCTCTGGCGTTTCAATCGGACACAAACGACCGTAGTGAGTTGGATGTACGTCACGTACTTCGAAACCAGCACGTTCACGTGTTAAACCACCAGGACCAAGAGCAGAAATACGACGCTTATGCGTTACTTCTGACAACGGGTTGTTTTGATCCATGAACTGTGACAATTGTGAAGAACCAAAGAATTCTTTCACTGCCGCAGAGATAGGCTTAGCGTTAATTAGATCTTGTGGCATAAGCTCATTCAGATCGCCTAAAGATAGACGTTCACGAACAGCACGCTCAACACGAACTAGACCAACACGGAATTGGTTTTCAGCCATTTCACCTACGCTACGAATACGACGGTTACCTAGATGGTCAATGTCATCGACTTCATCGTAACCGTTACGGATTTCGATGATTTTCTTCATAACGTGTACGATGTCTTCTTTAGACAGTACGCCAGCACCTTCGTCATCAGCAATCTCAAGACGACGGTTGAACTTCATACGACCTACTTTAGATAAGTCATAACGTTCTTCACTGAAGAACAAGTTCTGGAATAAGCCTTCAGCAGCATCTTTGGTTGGTGGCTCACCAGGACGCATCATACGGTAGATCTCAACTAATGCTTCTAAGCGGTTAGTTGTTGAATCAATGCGTAATGTGTCTGAGATGTATGCACCATGATCCAAATCGTTGATAAACAATGTATCAACGTCTTTGATACCCGCTAAAGAAAGTTTAGCTAGGTCTTCAAGGGTGATTTCAGCATTTGCGCTAACAAGTACTTCACCAGTATCTGTATCGATGTAATCTTGAGCAGCGTATTTACCAACGATATAGTCAACTGGTACTTCAAGTTCAGTTGTATTGGTTTTTTCAAGCTGCTTAATATGACGAGCAGTAATACGACGACCAGATTCAACAAGTAATTTGCCTTCAGAATCTTTAATGTCATAACTTGCTGTCTCACCACGGAGGCGATCAGGCACAAGTGCCATAACAAGTGAATCTTGCTTAATCTTGAACTGAATACGTTCGAAGAATAAGTCTAAGATTTCTTGAGTAGAAAACTCTAATGCACGTAGCATGATCGTCGCTGGTAATTTACGACGACGGTCAATACGTACAAATAAGGCATCTTTTGGATCAAATTCAAAATCAAGCCATGAACCACGGTAAGGAATAATACGTGCGTTATATAGCACCTTACCAGAAGAGTGGGTTTTACCACGGTCATGATCAAAGAATACACCAGGTGAACGGTGTAACTGAGACACGATAACACGCTCAGTACCATTGATAACAAAAGTACCGTTATCAGTCATTAATGGGATATCACCCATGTAGACTTCTTGTTCTTTAATATCTTTAACTGTGCCTGGCGCAGCTTCACGGTCATATAAAACCATACGCAATTTCACGCGTAATGGCGCTGAATATGTAACACCGCGGATCTGACACTCTTTCACATCAAAAACTGGCTCGCCTAGCTTGTAACTGACATATTGCAGTTCAGAATTGCCAGAAAAGCTCTTGATGGGAAAAACGCTACGGAATGCAGCTTCAAAGCCGCGTTCACCCGTAGGATCTTGATCGGTGAACTTCTTAAAAGAGTCTAACTGAATAGACAATAGGTACGGAATATCCAAAACTTTTTGACGTTTGCCAAAGTCTTTACGAATACGCTTCTTTTCAGAATAGGAGTAAACCATGGGTTTCCTCTACTTACGAGATGTGACCAAGACTGAAATAATATAAGTATTATAACAGCACGTTTGCCCATCACCGTTGATGGCAAGAACCTAACCAGTAATCTCTGCTAGGAACTGCTAATAACTGGCGACAAACGGTGAATAAAAAATCGCCTGCGCATATAGCGCAAAAAAGGCCGACGGTTAAAAAACCGCCAGCCTCCGCCCGATTTCTCGGGAGGTGGTAAGTTAGAGTATAACTTACTTAACTTCTACTTCAGCGCCAGCAGCTTCTAGATCGCCTTTAAGGGCTTCTGCTTCTTCTTTAGTGATAGCTTCTTTAACTGCAACTGGTGCAGATTCAGCCATAGCTTTAGCTTCTTTCAGGCCAAGACCTGTAGCGCCACGAAGTGCTTTAATAACAGCAACTTTGTTAGCACCGAAAGAAGTCATAACAACGTCAAATTCGGTTTGCTCAGCAGCAGCTGCGCCGCCTTCTGCGCCGCCAGCAACTACTGCTGCAGCAGCTGAAACGCCGAATTTTTCTTCCATTGCTTCGATAAGTTCAACAACTTCCATTACAGACATTTCTGCGAAAGCTTCTAAGATTTGGTCTTTTGTGATAGACATAACAAAAAATTCCTATTGTACTGAATTCAATAAATTTAAGCGGCTAATAAAATATTAAGCTGCTTCTTTTTGATCGCGAAGAGCGGCCAATGTACGAACAAACTTGCCAGCAGATGCTTCTTTCATAGTCATCATCAACTGAGCTAGTGCTTCGTCGTAAGTTGGTAATTTCGCTAAACGATCAATATCTGCTGCAGGGATTACTTCCCCTTCAAAGGCTGCTGCTTTAATTTCAAACTTTTCTTGTGCAGTTGCGAAATCTTTTAGAAGACGCGCTGCAGCACCTGGGTGCTCAGTAGAAAATGCAATTAAAGTAGGACCAGTAAACGTGTCAGATAGGCACTCAAAATCAGTACCAACTACAGCGCGTTTAACTAATGTATTACGTACTACACGTACATAAACACCAGCTTCACGAGCTGCTTTACGCAGACCGGTCATATCACCTACAGTTACACCGCGTGAATCGGCTACAACTGCAGATAAAGCACCTTTGGCTGCTTCGTTGACTTCAGCAACAATCGCTTTTTTGTCTTCGAGTCTTAATGCCATTGGCTTTACTCCTGGATTCTACCTAGGGATATCCCTAGTATTTACCATATTAAACACTTATGTGTTTAACGACTTACGGTGCAGATTTCCAGCAGAACAAAATCTATCTGGGGGGTCTGACACCGTCTACGTAGGAAATTAAGTTATCCTAAGAAAACACCTACGGTCTTGGACGGAAACCTGTTTTCAACATTGTCGAAAACAGACCTCAACCCACAAAGTGCGCGCATTATAGACTAATACGCTCGCTTTGTATATTACTTAGCTTCTTCCAGAGTACCCTGGTCGATAACTACACCTGCACCCATAGTGGTAGAGATGCTAACTTTTTTCACGTATACGCCTTTAGCAACTGCAGGCTTAGCCTTTTTCAGTGCTGCGACTAACGCTTCTAAGTTTTCTTTAAGTTGTGCTGGTTCAAAATCCACTTTACCGATAGTAGTGTGGATAATACCATTCTTGTCGTTACGGTAACGAACTTGACCGGCTTTGGCATTTTTAACTGCTTCAGCAACATTTGGCGTTACTGTACCAGTTTTTGGGTTAGGCATTAGACCACGTGGGCCTAAGATTTGACCTAACTGACCAACAACGCGCATTGCATCTGGAGATGCGATAACTACGTCGAAGTTCATTTCGCCAGCTTTAACTTGTGCAGCTAGTTCGTCCATACCAACTAACTCTGCACCAGCTTCTTTAGCTGCTTCAGCGTTTGCGCCCTGTGTGAACACAGCAACACGAACTTCACGGCCAGTACCATGTGGTAATACTGTAGCGCCACGAACGTTTTGATCTGATTTACGAGGATCAATACCTAGGTTAACAGCAACGTCAACACTTTCTACGAATTTAGCAGTAGCAAGTTCTTTTAATAAAGAAACAGCTTCATTGATATCGTAGCTTTTAGTTCCGTCGATTTTCTCGCGGATTACGCGCATGCGCTTAGTTAGCTTTGCCATTATATTAGTCCTCTACTACCAAACCCATTGAACGTGCAGTACCTTCAATTGAACGCATCATCGCTTCAACATCGGCACCAGTCATATCAGTCGCTTTTGTTTCAGCAATTTCCTGAACAGCGCTGCGCTTGATAGTTCCAACTTTTTCGGTATTTGGACGGCCAGAACCAGACTTAAGACCGGCAGCTTTCAATAATAAGAAAGATGCTGGAGGAGTCTTAGTTTCGAACGTGAAAGAACGATCGTTGTATACAGTGATAACAACAGGAATCGGCATACCTTTGTCGAACTTTTCAGTACGAGCGTTGAATGCTTTACAGAATTCCATGATGTTCACACCTTTTTGACCTAGAGCAGGACCAACTGGTGGAGACGGGTTTGCAGCACCGGCTGCTACTTGTAGCTTAATATAAGCTTCAATTTTCTTTGCCATGTCGACATTTCCTCAATTTGGGTTCAAACGCTATCGGCTACATGCCAATGAGCTCCCCTTGAAAACAACGGGTGCGGATTATACTAAAATCCGCACCCGCAAACAAATACTATTTGTATTTAATTTAATCAGTTCTTTTCAACTTGCTGGAAGTCTAACTCAACTGGAGTAGAACGACCGAAGATCATTACTGAAACCTTAACGCGGTTCTTATCGTAATCAACTTCTTCAATGGTGCCATTAAAGTCAGCAAATGGACCATCGTTAACACGAACAACTTCACCAGGTTCAAACATAACGCGATGAGTAGGAGACTCAACGGTATCTTGTAAACGCTGAAGAATGGCATCCGCTTCTTTGTCTGAGATTGGTGCTGGACGATCTGAAGTCCCACCAATGAAGCCCATTACTCGTGGAATGCTTTTCACTAAGTGCCAGCTTTCGTCATTCATTTCCATTTGGACTAATACATAGCCAGGGAAGAATTTACGTTCGCTCTTGCGACGTTGACCATCACGCATTTCAACTACTTCTTCAGTCGGTACTAATACCTCTGCAAAGTAATCTTCCATGTTGTGCATCTTAATATGTTCAAGCAATGTTTTTACTACTCGGCCTTCATAGCCTGAGAATGCTTGAATGACATACCATCTTTTTTTTGCTTCTGTTGCTTCAGTCATGTAAATGCCTATACGCCAGTAATTAGGTTAACAACGCGCAATAGTACCCAGTCGAAACCCCAAAGGATAACGGCTACGACAGCTGTTGCAGCAAGAACAATGAATGTTGTGTTCAGCGCTTCTTGACGCGTAGGCCAAACCACTTTACGTACTTCAATGTGAGCTTCACGAGCAAAAGATAAAGCTTCTTTACCCTTTACCGTTTGCAGAGCAATAAAGCCTGCAATTACAAAGGCAACAATTACGCCTAATGCGCGTACTACAACACTGGCTTCGCCAAATGCTTGGTTGCCAATAACAGCGGCGGCAATCAATATAACTGCAATGCCCCACTTAACAATATCCAGAGAATTATTCTGGTTTTCAGTATTTGTCGTCATCGGTTGGTTCCGTTACTCACTAAGACCTGAGCTTAAATTTGATAAATATGTACCATTTTATCAAATAGTACTTCCGAGTTTAGCCACGAAAAGCATCAGCTCAGGGTCAAAAATCGGCCATAGATTGTATTCTTATTCTAGTCAGTTCGCAAGGTCGACACTAGAGAACATAAGCAAAACTTAAAAAAAATCTATAAAACAAAAAAAGGAAGCCGAAGCTTCCTTTTTAAAGTGTTAACTAAAGGTCGCTATTAAGCAACGATTTTAGCTACAACACCAGCACCAACAGTACGGCCACCTTCACGAATAGCGAAACGTAAACCGTCGTCCATCGCGATTGGGTAGATTAGTGTAACAACCATTTTGATGTTATCACCAGGCATTACCATTTCTACGCCTTCTGGAAGCTCGATAGTACCAGTTACGTCAGTTGTACGGAAGTAGAACTGTGGACGGTAGCCTTTGAAGAATGGAGTGTGACGTCCGCCTTCTTCTTTGCTTAGTACGTATACTTCTGATTCGAAAGTAGTGTGAGGTGTGATAGTACCTGGCTGTGCCAATACTTGACCACGCTCAACATCTTCACGCTTAGTACCACGTAAAAGAACACCACAGTTTTCGCCAGCACGACCTTCGTCAAGAAGCTTGCGGAACATTTCAACACCAGTACAAGTAGTCTTAGTCGTGTCTTTAACACCAACGATTTCAACTTCTTCACCAACGCGGATGATACCACGCTCAACACGACCAGTAACAACTGTACCACGACCTGAAATTGAGAATACATCTTCAATTGGAAGTAGGAACGGCTTATCGATGTCACGCTCTGGCTCAGGGATGTACGAATCTAACGCTTCTGCTAGTTCGATAATCTTTGGTTCCCAAGCTTCGTCGCCTTCAAGAGCTTTAAGCGCAGAACCTTGGATAACTGGTAAGTCATCACCTGGGAAGTCATATTCAGAAAGAAGTTCACGAACTTCCATTTCTACTAATTCAAGTAGTTCTTCATCGTCAACCATGTCACATTTGTTCATGAATACGATGATGAAAGGTACACCAACCTGACGTGAAAGCAGGATGTGCTCACGTGTTTGTGGCATAGGACCATCTGTAGCAGCAACTACTAAGATAGCGCCATCCATTTGAGCAGCACCAGTAATCATGTTTTTAACATAATCGGCGTGACCAGGACAATCTACGTGTGCGTAGTGACGAGTAGGTGTGTCATATTCGATGTGAGAAGTATTAATTGTAATACCGCGCTCACGCTCTTCTGGAGCGTTATCGATTTGTGCGAAATCTTTAACTTCACCACCGTAAGTTTTGGTTAAAACAGCTGAGATTGCAGCAGTTAGCGTTGTTTTACCATGGTCGACGTGACCGATTGTACCCACGTTTACGTGTGGTTTATTACGTTCAAATTTTTCTTTAGCCATGATATTGCCTCAATCCAGAGTCTTGGTGATGAAAACACATATAGAAAAAGTCCGATGCATAGAATGACATCGAATTAATTAGTTTAGTTTTGGTGATTAAGTTTAGCATAAGACAGGACGTGCTGATTTAAAGGATTTGATTGACTTAATAGTTCATTTAAACGAACTACTAAGCAATCAAGTCGTTCAGCAATTTGGAGCGGATGGCGGGAATCGAACCCGCGTTATCAGCTTGGAAGGCTGGAGTAATACCATTATACGACATCCGCGCAACCTGAATAAGGCTACCTAACTACCTTTAAAAATGGTGGAGGGAGAAGGATTCGAACCTTCGAAGGCTGAGCCGTCAGATTTACAGTCTGATCCCTTTGGCCACTCGGGAACCCCTCCAGAAAAATGGTGCCGGCACCAAGAGTCGAACTCGGGACCTACTGATTACAAGTCAGTTGCTCTACCAACTGAGCTATGCCGGCTAATCATTTCGGAAACGGATATTAGGTAAATGTTGGCGTAAGTGCAATAGGAAATGAATAAAAAAGCTAAAAAAAGTTTCAAATGGCGCTTTTTTGGGCTTTATTTGATTGGGTAGGATAAAAATAAAGCGATTTAGTTAACCGACGATAAGTAAGATGACTTTAGCTATTGTTCAAAATAATTTGGTGGTGTACTGTGCCTGACCTAAGGAAAGGAAGATATGACAGCGACCAATACATTACATCAAACACTTTATTTTTCATTTCTTCGCCAACAGTGGTCAGAATTACGTAATTCTGTACCTTTAACACTTAGCGAAGATGAACTAGCCAATCTACGTGGTATGAATGAACAGCTGTCATTAGATGAAGTCACTGACATTTATCTTCCCTTAAGCCGTTTATTAAATCTCATTATTGATTCAAAGCAGCAAAGCAGTGTGGTGCTTGATCAATTTTTAAATCACAAACCCACTAAAACACCTTACATCATTAGTATTTCTGGTAGTGTCGCTGTTGGTAAAAGTACCACTGCTCGAATTCTTCAGACACTATTACAACGTTGGCCTGAGCACCCTAAAGTTGAACTAGTCACCACTGATGGCTTCTTATACCCCTTGGCAGAACTCACCCATAATAACCTGCTAAAGCGAAAAGGCTTTCCAGAAAGTTATGACATGAAAATGCTGATCGATTTTATTTCTGCAGTAAAAGCAGGTGAGCCCAATGTCAGTGCGCCCCTTTATTCTCATGTGACTTATGACAGACTCACTGATGAAGTACAGAACATTAATCAACCTGACATTCTTATTATCGAAGGGTTAAATGTACTTCAAACCGCGCTAGATCCTAGCCCTGAAAGTAAAAGTAGTTTCTTATCCGATTATGTCGATTTCTCTATTTATGTCGATGCTGAAGAATCATTATTAAAAGAATGGTACCAACAACGCTTTTTAAAGTTCAGACAAGGCGCATTTAGCGATCCAAAGTCTTTCTTTCATCACTATTCACAACTTTCAGATGATGAAGCCAACGCTACCGCTGCCAACATTTGGGATACGATCAATGGTCCCAATTTACAAACAAACATAAAACCGAGCCGCGAGCGTGCGAACTTAATTCTAAAAAAAGCGGCCAACCATCTGGTTGACCGAGTTTTATTGCGTAAATAGTTGCTAGAAATTTATTCCGTTTACTCACTTCCGCGTAAACTGATCTCTCCACCTATATATGACGTTATTACTCCATTGTGCTCTAGTAGCACTGCACCTTGTTTATCAATGCCCTTACATGTTCCTGTGACATTATTTGGTGCCATTAATAGATTAATCTGTTTGTCATAAAACAAATCATACTCTTGCCACTGAGGTATAAAAGGTTCCATACCTTCAGCTTCAAACTGCATGAGATCAACTTTAAGTTGTTTATGAATAGCCGTTAACAGCTGAGTTTTGTCAGGCATTGAATTCAAAGAGGTTAAATCACTCCATGGTTGGTCAATCTGCTCGGCATGTTGTTCTGACATGCTCATATTGATACCAAAGCCTATTACCAAATGACACTCATCGATTGAATGACCTGATAGCTCAATTAATATCCCTGCTAACTTCTTATTATCTCGGTAAATGTCATTCGGCCATTTAACGCCTAAACCATCTACTCCAAACGCCTTTAAGGAAGTCACAATTGAACAAGCAACAACAAGACTAAGCCCCATGGCTGCATTCATGCCTTGGTTAAGTCTCCAAAACAAAGATGCGTAAACATGTTGACCATATGGTGAAACCCATTGTCTGCCTCTTCTACCTCGACCCGCTGACTGATATTCAGCAATACAAATATCACCATTTTTTAGCTCATCAGCATGTTGAAGCATAAAAGCATTAGTACTTTCTATTTCATGAAAATAAAAGCAACGATTTTCGATGTTGTTTACAAGTTTACTTTTATCAAAAATAGGTAATTGTTTAGCTAATTTATATCCCTTACCTTTTACACTGAAGATATCGACACCATAGGTTTCTAATTGTGCAATATGATTGTTAACTGCAGTACGAGATAATCCCACTTGCTGTGCAATTAGTTCACCAGAGATAAATTCAGTATGATCTAACAGTCCAATAATCTGCGCTTTCTTGTCCCAATGCTCATTCATTACAAATTTTCCTCGCCAGTTGCACCAATAATCCTTGGCTCAGGATCCAATTGAATTCCAAATTTAGCTAACACAATATCCATTATGTAATGTGCAAGCTGACAGATATCTTCTCCGACTGCGTCATCCAAGTTTACTAACACTAAGGCCTGTTTATCATGCACTGCGGCTCGACCTTTATTGACCCCTTTAAGGCCTGCTTCATCAATTAACCAACCAGCTGCAATTTTAATTTTGCCATCAACTTGGGCATAACCAACCAAATCAGAATAGGTCTTAAGTAGCTCAATATATTGAGAGGCTTCTATTATTGGGTTCTTAAAGAAACTGCCTACATTACCAAGCACTGCTGGGTCAGGTAACTTGCTCTTTCGAATATCACATACAGTGTCATATACTTGTTTTGGTGTGACTGTTTCTAAATTAAAGTGCTGCAGTGGGCCATATTCTATATTTGCCTGCCATACCTTTGGTAATCTAAACTGAACTTCAGTAATGGCAATTTGATTCTTTAATTCATTTTTAAAAATTGAATCACGATATCCAAAATGACACTCTGAATTAGTTAATGTATTGCTTTCTAAGCTAGCTAGATCCAAGTAACTGACTTTCTGACAATACTTGTTAATCTCAACCCCATAGGCACCAATATTTTGAATAGGTGCAGCACCAACAGTGCCAGGTATCAGTGCTAAGTTCTCCAAGCCATGAAAACCATTATCTAAACAATAGCCAACAAACTCATGCCAACTTTCGCCCGCCTGTACAGAGATATAAAAAGCTTCAGCATCTTCACTAACTTCAATGCCCTTTGTCGCCACTTTAATCACTACGCCTTGGTAATCACTAGTAAAAACAACATTACTCCCTCCACCTAAAATCAATGTAGGTAGTGAAGCATTCGCTGCTTTAATAAGTTGTTGTTTAAGTTCTATAACAGACGTTACTTCAACAAATTGAAGGCAGCCCTGCTCTAAAGCTAATGTATTAAATGGTTTTAAGCTGACAGGCATATTTAGATTTTTTTGAAAATGATAGTTCATTGTACCTTGGTGAATTTAATAACACTATCAGGCAAATAAATTAGGTATTTGAGACGGTAGAAATTAGCGGATTACTTATGCAGTAGTTCGCCTTGAGCTCTCACTCAAAGATATCCGATTCAATCTAACTCGTTGCATCTAACTTTACACTTGAGTTTTATAATCATATAACCCAGCTACAATAAAGCCCATTACTTGAGTAACGGGCTATCTGCTCTCAATTAAGAGGCACTAATTTTAAAGATATGGGGCGCTTGGCGATCAACTATTTTTTACTATCCTTGTAAGGGTACATAGGCATATCGACCGCGCTGTCTGTTAGCTTTAGCTACTAACTCATTGACTCAAATTCCAAACACAAAAAAGCCCGTTACCTGAGTAACTGGCTAACTGCTCTCAATTAAGAAGCACTAATTTTAAAGATATGGTGCGCTTGGCAATGACCTATTTTTACATGGGCATATCGCTCACACTATCTGTTAGCTTTAGCTACTAACTCATTCTCTCAAATTCCAGACACAAAAAAGCCCGCTACGTGAGTAACGGGCTATCTGCTCTCAATTAAGAGAAATTAGGCGCTTGGTGATGACCTACTTTCACATGGGGAGACCCCACACTATCATCGGCGCGATTGCGTTTCACTACTGAGTTCGGGATGGGATCAGGTGGTACCACAATGCTATTGTCACCAAGCA
>NZ_JAKIKU010000020.1 GCF_023283985.1 Shewanella electrodiphila | reverse complement strand
GCTAAGTTGATTAGCTAAGTTGATTAGCTAAGTTGATTAGCTAAGTTGATTAGCTAAGTTGATTAGCTAAGTTGATTAGCTAAGTTGATTAGCTAAGTTGATTAGCTAAGTCGATTAACTAAAAGTGATTAGTTAAGAATGAAATGAATCGTTGGGCTCATGACCCCAAAAGACAGTTTGAGCGCGTTAAAATCCCCTGAGCATCACATTAAGATGATGCATTAGGGGATTTTTTCTTGCCCAGACTAAAATTAATCAGCGCTTGAGTTAACTTGGCTAGACTCCTTATCTTTGTCTTTGTCCTTATCTGACGTCACTGACTCTTGGTTTGCCACGTTCCAATCGCCGCCGAGTGCTTTATTCACCATAATGACATTGCTGGCAATATTGAGCTGTGCAACCACCACTGCATCTTGCATCGTGTTATCTTGTCTTTGTGCATCAAGCACTTGGATGTAATCAATCAAGCCTGCTTTATATAAGTTATTGGCTTTTTCAACAGCCGTTTCCGTTTGAGCGGCTGCGATGTTGAGTTGCTGATAAAAACGCAAGCTGTTGCCGTAACTCATTAGCGTGGTTTCGACCTCATTGAACGCGGCATTCACTGCATGTTCATAGCGAAGGCTGGCTTGTTTGAAGCGCGACTGCTGCATGTCCACCATTGCGCTGCTACGGCCGCCATCAAATATGGTCCACTTTGCGCCAAAACCTGCTGCCCAGCCTACAGAGTCAGAACTGAATAAGTCATCGGCGCTTTCTGCTACCACCCCTGGACTTGCTGTGAGATAAAACTGTGGGTACTGATTGGCAATACTGGCACCAAGTTCTGCATTAATCGCCGCCATTTCTCGTTCAGCTAAGGCTATATCTGTGCGACGTTTAAGGATGTCAGATGGCATCCCTGTTGGGATTTGACCTGTTACTGTAGGTAGTGGCGCCGCTTCAAAACGACTAATTATGTCACGAGGATGCTGACCCAATAATGTGGCCATTCGATATAAATGCACCTTTTCAGCTGTTTCAAACAATGTTTGGCTTGCTGTTACGCTAGCTAATGCTGCACGAGCACTGGCTAAGTCTAGCTCTGAACCAAAGCCACTGTTAACCAAGCTTTGCACCATTTCTAATGTTTGTTGTTGCTCATTTATATTACGTTTAGCAATGGCTAAACGAGCTTGAGCACCACGATACTGCAAGTAATTGTGTACCACATCAGCCGTAATCAAGGTGTTTACACCTTGAGAGAGTATTTCTGCTTGTTGGACGCGAATACTTGCTGCATCACTCAGTGCATCAAGGCGACCAAACAAGTCAACTTCCCAGCTGACATTAGCGCCAGCCATCAGGCCATTATGATCTTTGCCGATCATTTCAGCGCCAATGGCAGGGCCAGCCAATGAATCGTTTTCAGATAAACGATAGTCAAATGCACCAGCGCCAAGACTGACGGTTGGGATCTTAAGTGACGACACCATGGTTTCGTAAGATTGCGCCGATTGAATCCGCTGCGCCGCAATTTGAATGCTAATGTTTTGCTGCTGAACTTCTGCAATCAAGCTATCAAGTTGTGGGTCGTTAAAGCTCTGCCACCACAAATCATTTTCAATGACGGCTTTATCAGCATTTTCTGCATGTAAATACACTTGATCTAATCCCACAGATTCAGGCGCATTGTAATCGGGTGTCATGCTACAACCGCCCAGTAATAAGGCGATGACTAATGAGATATTACGCATTTTCATGAGTTAACTCCTGTTGTGCTTGGCGCTTGAAAAGCAATTTATATAAGGCTGGCATAATGAAGAGCGATAATACTGTTGCCACGGCTAGGCCACCAATAATGGTTGCTGCCATTTGGTCGAATAATAAATCTTTCAATAATGGCACCATACCTAAAGCAGTCGTCAGCGCGCCCATCGAAATCGCCATGGTTCTGTTGAGTGTCGAGTTAATGATGGCATCATCTAGCGCGGCACCATTTTTGCGCTCAAGTTCGATTTGATCGAGCAGCACAATACCGTTTTTAATGATCATGCCTGATAGGGCAATTGCACCCACTAACGCCATAAAACCAAATGGCTTATCAAACAGGATTAAGCTCCAACATACGCCGATAAAGGCCAGTGGTAAGGTGATCAAAATAATGGCAGGTTGTTTGAACGCGTTAAACAACAGTACTAGGATAATCACCATAATTAAGAATGCTTTAGGTGTTTGAAGCATAATGTCATCAATCGCTTCACGCTCATCAGCATACTCTCCACCCCATTCCATGTTGTAACCGGCTGGCAGTGCAATGGCTTCAATTTGTGTTGCTACTTCATTGCGAACATTACCGATAGTGTCACCAAATACACCCGCTTGAACGGTAATCGTCGGTACACGATCTCGACGCCAAAGCATGCTTTGCTCGCCGCGAACTTCAAAACCATCTACAACATGAGATAGAGGCACACTATGAAGACCTAGAAGCGATCTCACTGGAACGTCGCCTAGATCATCTAAACTCGCATTTGATGACTTCAACATAATAGGTACTAACGTGTCATATTCTCGTATCTGACCAATAGGAAGTCCGTCACTGGCACGCTTGATTGCTAACGCGATATCAGTACGGTTAATTCCTGCAAGGCGGGCTTGCTCTTGGTTAATGATTGGGTGAATGACCTTACTTTCTTGACGCCAATCATCACGGACATAACGGGTATGTGGATGCTGGTCGAGAATAATTTGTGCTTGATCAGATAATTGCTTAAGCACTAAAGGATCTTTACCTGAAAAACGCGCTTCGATACTAAACTTGTCAGAGGTCGCCAGCTTTAAGTCTCGAAAACGTGGCTGAGCTTGCGGGAAGGTTTCTGATAACCAAATGTCACCTTCTTCTACTAAGGTTTCAATATCTTCAAATGAATGGGTATTGATCAGGATTTGACCGTAACTACCATCAAGCGGTTCTGGCTCAACTGTGACTGAAAATCGTGGTGCACTGGCACCGATAGAAGTCGAAATACTGTCAACTTCAGGGCGGGCTAATAACCATTGCTCAATTTGTTTCATGTCTTCAGAAACATCTTGAATACGACTGCCGTTTGGTAGCCAATAATCCACAAAGACCATGGCGCGATCCGATGTCGGAATAAAGTTCACTTTAACCATTGGCGTAGCCACTAACGTGATGATTAACGCTGGAATGATAATCGCAATAGTGTACTTAGGGTTAGCAACGGTCCAGGTGATAGCCGCTTTAAACTTTTTAGCAGCTGTCGTTTCTTTTTTCTCTTCAGTTTCAACAGGTGCTTTAATGAATGCCCAGCACATCAATGGTGTAATCGTCATGGCAACAACCCATGACAGCAATAATGAACTGGCAAGGATTTGTACTACTGACAACGCAAACTCTGCAGCATCAGTGGTCGAGAATACAACCGGAGTCGCCCCCATGATTGCAATCACAGTCGCGGCTAATAGTGGCATTGACGTTTCATTAATACATTCTTTAGCGGCGATAAAGCGTTCTTTGCCTGCTTTCAATTTACTGCTAAACATGTCGGTGATAACAATGGCGTTATCCACAAGCATACCTAAAGCAAGAATGAATGAACCGACTGATACCCGTTGTAAGTCTACGCCAACCAGGTTCATGTAAATGAGAGTAAATAGAATCGTCATTAATAAGCTTGCACCGACAATCGATGCGCTGCGCCAGCCCATGAAAATCATCAGGATAATGACAACGATGGCAATACTTTCTAGTAAGTTGCTGATAAAACCTGTAATGGATTTATGGACTTCATCAGGTTGAAAGGCAATGGTGCTAATGTCCACACCGAGCGGTAATTCTGATTGGTACTGAGCGATGACTTCTTTAAGGGTATCGCCTAAAGACACCACGTTAATACCGTTAACTGGGCTTACTGCTAAGGTAATAGCAGGAATACCATTAAAACGACTTTCTGTTAGTGAAGGCGTTTTATAATCGTAATAAATATCTGCCACATCACCTAAGCGTATGAGTCCACTTGAAAGTGAGCCTACGCCTGACTTAATAGTGAGGTTTTTTAAGTCTTCAATATTAGTGAAACTGCCAGTTTGGGCAACGCGTATTTGTTCAATACCCATGTCAAAACTACCCGCATCAATGGGTAAGTTTTGGCTTGACAATTGGTTGTAGACTTGAGCGGCAGATAAGCCTGATTCAGCAATGCGTTCATCACTGATATCAACGTTGACGACACGGTCTCGTACACCATGTAATTCAATCTTTTTAATACCTTCAACTTCTTTTAAGCGGCGCTGCAACTCTTTTGAATAATCTTTAAGTTGTTGTACTGAAGCATCTTCACTATTGATAGCAAATAGCATTCCATAGACTTCAGAGAATTCATCCTGAACGATGTTAATCTGTGCTTCTAAAGGCAGCATTAATTTAACATCGTCGACTTTACGTCTGAGCAAATCCCACTCTTGTGGTAATGTTTCAGAAGCCACAATGTCTTTAAGATCGACAAAAATCATCGAAACACCAGGACGAGATAATGAACGTAATGTTTTTAACGAGCTCATTTCTTGTAGCTTGGTTTCAATTTTATCGGTGACTAAATTCTCGACTTCAGCAGCAGATGCGCCTGGATACATGGTGACGACTACAGCTGTCTTAATGGTAAAAGAAGGATCTTCTAATTTACCTAAGTCAAAGTAAGAATAAATCCCTGCGATAACGCAAAGTACCGTAAAAAAGCACACAAAAACGCGCTGTTTTATGGCAAATTCGGCAAAGTTCATAATACGCCTCCCATTGGAAGGGTTTTCTCAACAGCCTTACCGTCATAAATAAATGCGCCACCAGCGACAACAACCACATCATTTTTAGCGATGTCACCAGTGACACAAATATCGTTACGACCTTGCTTAATCACTTCTACATCAACGCGCTTTGCGATGTTATCAACAATCTTGGTTATTTGAGGAGTGTTTTGACTGCTGACTAAGGCTCCTGCAGGTAAACATATGCTATTTGGATCGATGGTTTGATCGGCAATACGAACATTCACGACTTTGCCCGGGTATAAGTTTGCTTGCTTTTCATCAAGGGCAATTGTTGCGGAAAAAGTACGTTTAATGCGATCTGGAATAGTGGCAATTTCAGTCACTGTCCCTTTAATGGCTGCTTGCTTATCTAGATTGCCTGCACTATCGGTGAAAACAAGTGCTGCCTGACCATGTGAAAATGCTTGAAGCATGGTTTCAGGGATATCGACAATCGCCTGAAGCTTTTCTGGTTGATGCAATGTCACAAACGAGATGCCCGGAGAAACCTGTTCAAAATTATCAAATGAACGCTGGCCGATAATACCGCTGAATGGCGCGACTAACTCGGTATAAGCTAATGCATCTTTTGCTTGCTCTAGATTTTGCTCGACAACCGTTACGGCAGCTTTAGCGCGGGTCATGCCTGTTTTAGCGCGATCTAAGCTAATATCTGACATAGCATTACCATTAATGGCAATTTGGGTTCGGTCGAATTCATTTTTAGCTTGGTCATAACTGGCGTTAGCTTCAGTTAAGCGGCCTTCTAATTCAGCTACTCTGACTTGATAGTCATGTGGATCAAGTCTTGCGATAACTTGTCCTTTATTGACACGCTCACCCTGCGCTACATTAATTTCGATGAGAGTACCAGTCACGCGAAAAGCGAGGCGTGCTTTTTCTTGTGCTTCTAGCACGCCAGAGAATCGTAAGTCGTGGCTAATATTGCTTTCACCTAAAGTGATAACTGAAACAGGTTGTATTGGCTTAGTTTCAATCTTTGCTTCATTACTGCAGCCGCTTGCAAGTGCAACAACAAGTGCGATTTGAGTCAATTTAGCGAATTTATTAATTTTCATGGAATACCTCATAATTGTTGAGGCGATTCTATTCAGATATTTATTATTTAGGTAGCGGTATATCAGTAGTTTGACTTGTTCAGAAAATGAGACAATCAAGCATCAGAGGATTGGCTGCTTAATGAATCAATAATTGAACTGTTGCATGTTTATTTTTCATTATTTATCTATATTTAATAGGTTTTATCTTAAATTTAATTGTTTTAATACCTGTTAGTATCAATATGGCAACATGAGTAACATTCTGTGATTGTCTCTTAAAAAGGGACTAAGATTCTCCTTTTTGTCATCTTCTCAATTGTTTTAGTGCCACGTAAAGTGATGGCATCTGGATTGAAAACGATATCTAGAACCTATTTTATTACTGTGTTTGATGAGGTGAATTTGATGAAAATGAAAACGATATTAATGGCTACACTGTGCTCTTCTATGATGTTAACGAATGCTCAAGCAGCCGATATTGAATATTTTATTGGCGCAGGAACAGGTTATCAAACTGATACTATTAAAGGTGATGTAAACAAAGATACTGATGGTTTGCCTATCCAGGTTCGAGCGGGTGTATTAATTAATGAACATCACCGTGTGACGGGCACTTTTAGCTACATGGATGATAAGTTTTCAATTGGCGATCAAGATTACAAGCATGAACAATACTCTTGGTTAGTGTCTTATGACTACATGATACCAGTGGCTAATAATACCCAGTTATTTATGGGTGTAACTGCGGGTGGTAATGACAATAAAGTGGCGGGTAAAGCCTCTGCTGATTTTACTTGGGGTGGGCAAGCTGGTGTGACTTATCAGTGGAATGAACATTTTTCATCTGACTTGGGTTATCGCTATTTAGAGCAAGATTACGATAAAAATGGCGTTTCAATTGATAACAGTCAGCAAGTGTACTTAACCCTAGATTATACATTCTAATGGTTAGCATTAGTTGTTAACGGCTTTACTGCTATTCGGTTCTTAGTCTTTATCGCTCAGGACTGACATCTCAGAATTAATAAAAAAGGCATAACGCAATAAGCGTTATGTCTTTTTTATGCCATTAGCATAATAATCAGACTCCGTTTCGATAAGCGTTGCAGCCATATCAATAATGGTATTGGCGAAGAGTTTCGCTGCCGTGGTCATGTGTTTTCTGCTTGGATAAACTAAAAACGTATCAATAGGAGTCGATTCAATTTCAGGTAAAATACTGACTAGTTTCCCCGATGAAATCGCATCGTTAGCAATGCTATATGGTAGCATTGCGATCCCTGCGCCAGCCAAGCAAAAGCTGTATAAAGAGTTAAATTCATTTGTGACAATATTATACTTAACATCAATGGTTTGATTGCCCATTTTTAATTGTGTATCAACCATGCCATTAATTGACCGAGTGCCAATAAATGAATGCTGTAGAAGATCATCCACATGGGTAATTTTTGCGGATTTTTCTAAATATAATGGTGAAGCAAATAGCTTTAATTTTAATGAACCCAGTTTTTTAGCGATAAAACTACTGTCATTTAATGCTCCTGTATCGAGCACAAAATCTAAACCCAATCGAGTTAACTCTTTATAACCGCCATTGATCATAAAGATGTCTAACTGAACTTGAGGATACTGGACGACGAACTCAGCAATATATTTATCCAGTAATCTGTCAGTAAAAGGGATCAGCCCAATTCTGACTCGGCCTTGTACCTCGGCTTGTTTATTTCGCATTATGTGAGCAGCATTTCGCAACTGATCAACTAAGGGTTCAACTTGCTCTAAAAATTGTTCGCCGTTTGGGGTGAGTGACATCGCTCGGGTCGTTCTAACAAACAGTGGTGCGCCAAGGTGTTTTTCAAGATCAGCAATTCTGCGACTGACTAATGCGCGCCTTGTATCTAAAGATTCTGCTGCTTTTGAAAAGCTGCCAAGCTTTGCTACGGCAATGAATAATTCCAAATCATTGATATGCAATTTATTTAGCCTTTTTTGATGCAATTGAAATAAGTGTAGTTTTTTGGTAAATCAATTGTCAATTAATGGCCTCTGTTTCGCTAGATTGCTCACACCATTGAAGTATTAATGGTTAATTAGTGAGTTTTTCTCAGTTGTTATTTAGCCTCGAGTTCATTGATAATGACTTTATTGAAGTCATTATCAATATCGACTGAATTAATAGATTACATATCAAGGTATTTAAAACAATGAGCATTGAAAGAATAGAAACTAAAACCCGTATGAGCCGCATTGTGAAACATAACGGCACCATCTATTTATGCGGCCAAGTTTGCCAAGATGCCACTAAAGACATCACCGAACAAACCCAAACCATGTTGGATAAAGTGGAGGCATTATTGCTGCAAGCAGGCAGTGATAAAAAGCATATGCTATCAGCCACTATTTACGTTAAAGATATGAGTTACTTTGCTGAAATGAATGCGGTTTGGGATGCATGGGTGATTGAAGGTTATGCGCCAGCACGCGCTTGCGTTGCCGCTAAAATGGCCCGTGATGCCCTATTGGTTGAAATTTCTGTCGTGGCTGCTGAAATTCAGGCTTAATATAGTTTTATATCGATAGGGCAATGAATCGATTTAGATCTCAGATTCATTGTTACCCATTAGCATTCAATTCCCTCAAGTAGCCTCAGGCTACTTGAGTCTTTCTGGAATAACCACCGGTAGGTTAATTCGTTTGGCTATTACTGTGCGACCATAATAAAGATTGAAAAAACTCGCGCTTTCATGAGCGGTGATAAGGTAACCGCTTGATAATTTATATGAGCAAGAACGTGACTTTTTGATTGTAAAGTTTGATCACTTCCAAACTCACTTTTGGACATAAACGTTTTAAGAGTAACAATTTTATACCTCATATAAATTGGGCTAGTTACTCAAGACCATTACTTCAATTTAATCCATTGCCTGCCGCAGGGATGTTCAGGATGAACGGAATGTCGCGATTACATGGATGTGAAAAAGCGGCCTTATGTGCAGATACATCCAAGACACGCCGTAAACACATCCCTGTGGGCTCTGCGAAAACATCCATGTTTTCGAAGGTCTTGAACGCATCTACACTGGGGTTATTGTCTCTTCGATTTGACTGTATTCGTGACAATGATAAGCATAAAAAGAACTAACTATAAAAATCTAAAAGACTCAATTTTAATTGAGGTAAGCAAGAAAATTACGTGAGTCCAGACATGGATGTCTGGCTAGCTTTCGAGGGGAAGGGACGCCCCATCGTAAGCGTTAGTGATTTTTGTAGCTTGCCGAAACGGACTCAAAATGAAGTTTAAAGCTGGATCATTCTCCGTTGGAAATTTTGCTGTTTAAATTTCGCCGGAGCGGCAAGGGATATCGAAAAGGGAAATGCTGTTGTTTCCCTTTCGTCTGGTGTGGGCGAAGCGCCACGACCTTGATTAAGATCTTGATTTTGATTTAAATTCTATTCAAATAAAATCATTAGCTGGCTAAAGCTGCTAAATCGTTTTGGGGCAGAAACGAGTTACCCGTTTCTGTTTTATACTCCATCTATATTGGCTCAATTACTTAAGACCATCACTTAAATCTAATCCATTGCCTGCCGCAGGCTCTTGTGCAAGCACTACTGTGACACGCTGCAAGTACGTCCCTGTAAGCTCGGCCATGACGTCCATGTCATGGACGGTCACAGCCGCGCTTACACCGGAATTTTCATTTCTTCGATTTAACTTTATTCGCGTCAACTTTAAAATAAAAAAGATACAAATCTAAAAGGCACCATTTGAATTGAGGACGCAGAGAAAATAGCGTGAGCCTGACAGGACGTCAGGCTAGCTTTCGTTGGGCCATGGACGGCCCGTCGGAAGTGTTAGCATTTTCGAATAAGGCCGAAGCAGTCTACAAGCGAGGTTGAAAGCTGAATCAATCCCCGTTTAAAATATGCGCTTTTCAGCATTTTTCGTTTGGGGCGGCAGGGTGATCCAAGAGGGTATTGCTGTTGATACCCTTTTGGTCTGGTGTGGGCGAAGCGTCACGACTTTGATTTTTTTCAAACGATAACTTCAAAATTTGAAATAATTTTTGGGGGGCAGAATGTGTTAGTTTTTAACTGGCTTCCTCACCAAAAAGTATCAAACAATATTATAAATTATCAAACACTATTAAGAGTTACCAAACGTTAATATAAACTCACAATTAGCTCATTATCCCCTTCTTAATTTGAGTATCAATGAACTGTAATTAAGATATTCATCGCTTGTTATCCGTGCTTATACGATTAAGCCTCCTTGCACCCTAGGATCCCATGGCATTGAACTGATATACTGCCCGCTTGATTTTTGGGAGGACCAATGGACGTATCATCATTATTAGATGGCTTAAACGAAATGCAACGCGAAGCCGTAGGGGCACCGCTTTCTAGCATGCTGGTTTTGGCTGGCGCAGGCAGTGGTAAAACGCGGGTATTAACCCATCGTATTGCTTGGCTAATGCAGGTTGAACAACAAAGTCCATACTCCATTCTAGCGGTAACCTTTACCAATAAAGCGGCGGCAGAAATGCGCGAACGTGTGGAAAAGGTCGTTGGCACAAACATGGGCCGCATGTGGATTGGAACCTTCCATGGCTTAGCGCATCGCTTATTACGCACCCATTATCAAGATGCGAATTTACCGCAAAGCTTTCAGATCATTGATTCTGACGACCAATTACGTCTACTAAAACGTATCCTTAAAAGTCTAAATTTAGACGAAAAACAGTATCCTCCTCGTCAATGCCAAGGCTATATCAATGGTAAAAAAGACCAAGGATTACGTCCTAAGCATATCGATGCGGGCAATTTCCCCATTGAGCAAAACCTTTTAAATATCTACAAAATTTACCAAGAGTCATGCGATCGCGCAGGCTTGGTGGATTTTGCTGAAATCTTATTGCGCGCCCATGAGTTATGGCTCAATAAACCACACGTATTGGCGCACTATCAAGAACGTTTTAAGCATATTTTGGTGGACGAATTTCAAGATACCAATGCGATTCAGTATGCCTGGATCAGAGTGTTAGCAGGTAAGTCAGCCAATGTGATGATTGTGGGTGATGACGATCAATCTATTTACGGTTGGCGTGGTGCGCAAGTTGAGAACTTACACCGTTTCTTAACTGACTTTCCTGGTTCAAATACGGTTAGACTGGAGCAGAATTATCGCTCAACAGCCAATATCTTGAATGCCTCGAATGAACTCATTGCTAATAATCCTGAGCGTCTAGGGAAAAAGCTGTGGACCGAAGATAAAGCCGGTGAGCCCATCGCCATTTATTGCGCCTTTAATGAGATGGATGAAGCGCGTTTTATTGTCGGCAAAATGGCTGAATGGCATGCAAAAGGGGGCAATCTAGCTGATTGTGCGATTTTATATCGCTCAAATGCACAGTCACGTGTCCTTGAGGAAGCGCTGTTACATAAAGGCTTAGCTTACCGAATCTATGGTGGTTTGCGTTTCTTCGAACGCCAAGAAATTAAAGATGCCATGGGCTATATGCGACTCATTAATAACAAAGATGACGACGCAGCCTTTGAAAGAGTGGTGAATACACCAACCCGTGGTATCGGTAATCGTACTTTAGAAATTATTCGCTCAACGGCTCGCCAGCAAGAAATGACCATGTGGCAAGCCAGTGTGCGATTAATGGAAGAGAAAGTATTAACTGGCCGTGCGGCGAATGCCGTTAATGGCTTCATGGATTTAGTGATTGGTATGCGCACCGACACCAGTGACATGAGTTTATATAGCATGGCTGATACTGTGATCCAGCGTTCTGGTTTACGCGCCATGTATGAGGCTGAAAAGGGCGAAAAAGCCCAGTCTCGCGTAGAAAACTTAAATGAATTAGTCACCGCTGCGCGCAGTTTTGAGATGCCAGAAGAGCTGGAAGATATGGGCGAGCTAAATGCCTTTTTATCTCATGCTGCACTTGAGGCTGGTGAAGGCCAAGCCGATAAGTTTACCGATGCGGTGCAGCTTATGACTTTGCATTCAGCCAAAGGGCTTGAGTTTCCAGTGGTCTTTATGGCTGGCGTTGAAGAAGGGATCTTCCCAAGTAAAATGGCATTGGATGAAGGCGATCGTTTAGATGAAGAACGCCGCTTATGTTATGTGGGTATGACCCGCGCAATGCAAAAACTGTACATCAGTTACGCTGAATCTCGTCGCATTTATGGCCGTGAAGATTACGCCAGTCCTTCTCGTTTTATTGGTGAAATCCCATCGGAATATGTGGAAGAAATTCGCATGAAAGCGTCGGTATCAGCACCAGCGATGAGCAGCCGATTTAACGTGCCTCGCCAGTCAATCGCCAATGACAGTGGCTTTAAAGTGGGACAAAAAGTGAAACACTTTAAATTTGGTCAAGGCATAGTGACTGACTTTGAAGGCACAGCCGATAAAGCCCGAGTACAAGTTAATTTTACTGATTTTGGCAGCAAATGGTTATTAGTCTCTTTAGCCAAATTGGAAGCGTGTTAATAGAGAAAGTGAGCCGTTTTCTGTTTAATATCATTTGTTGATATCGATCAAGCAATTGCCATGAGAATAAGCTTTAATGGCTTTTGCTGATTAATTCCATTTTCAGCGTGTTAGATTATTATTTTGGCCAACACATAATAAAGAACGTCATGACAGTGTGACTAATAAGAAGTGAATAAACTTCAAATGCGGGAGTGAAGTTAGCCATGGCAGTATCCTCATGGACGCTAAAAGAGAAAATTTCGATTTACCAACGTTTAACACGTTTAGACAGACCCATTGGGACTTTGTTGCTCATGTGGCCATGCCTTATGGCACTGGTATTAGCGGCTGGTGGTATGCCGGATGTAAAGGTACTGGTTATCTTTGTATTTGGGGTGTTTATCATGCGCGCTTGTGGCTGTGTGATTAATGACTTTGCCGACCGAAAACTCGATGCCCATGTCGAGCGGACTAAACACCGCCCTTTAGCTTCTGGTGAAGTCAGCAGTAAAGAAGCCTTATTGCTATTTGTGGTGATGGCATTAATCGCCTTTAGCTTAGTACTGTTTTTAAACCCGCTGGTGGTTAAGCTTTCTGTGGTGGGGATCATTCTCACCATCATGTATCCGTTTATGAAACGGGTCACCAATATGCCACAGATGTTTTTAGGCATTGTTTGGAGCTGGTCAATCCCCATGGCCTATGCCGCCCAACTGGGTTATGTCCCCATTGAAGCATGGTGGCTATTTGCGGCTAACTGGTGCTGGACAGTCGCATACGACACCATGTATGCCATGGTGGATAGAGATGATGACTTAAAAGTCGGTATCAAATCGACAGCAATTTTATTCGGTCGCTACGATAGAGAATGGATTGCACTGTTTCAACTGGCTGCGTTAGTGTGTTTCATCTGTGCAGGATGGTCGGCTGAACGCGGCTTATTTTATGGCATTGGTATTAGCTCGTTTATTGTTTTTAGTGGCTACCAACAATGGCTAATTTACAGCCGTGAACGGGCACCTTGTTTCAAAGCTTTTTTGAATAATAACTGGGCTGGATTTGCCTTGTTCGTTGCACTCGCTGCTGATTATATGTTGCCCTACTAATTTAGTGTGAAAACGGTACAATAGCCTGAATAATAGCTGGGTCAATCATAGGCTCAGCATTAATCAATAGCGCTAAAACAACATCAACAAGGATAGCTGATGCACACTTCTTTATTGCTGGTTGTGGCGGTAATGGTGTTATGTTTATCAACCTTACCGACGCCAGCAAAGGCAAATGATGCCTTTTCCATTCCTAATACAAGCTCCATTACGCTAGAAGACTCAGACCGAAGCTATAAGGTGTTTATTAAGCTGCCTAATAGCTATCAAGAGAACGATCCCGCTCAGTATTACCCTGTGGTCTATATGACTGATGCCATGTACAACTTTCAAGTGGTTTCAGGTGTTACTCGATTACCAATGAATATGCGCAATATGCAGCAAGCGATTTTAGTGGGGATCGATTGGCAAGAGGGTATGAGTCCTGCTGCAAGTCGTATTCGTGATTACACCCCAAGCTCAGATGAAAGCTGGAAGCGTAAAACCGGCGAAGCCGAACGTCATTTGCATTTTATTGCGAATAAGTTGATGCCCCATATCAACAAAACCTACCGCACTTTACCTAGCCAAAACACCTTAGTGGGTCATTCATTAGGCGGGTTATTTGGCGCCTATAGTTTACTGACCCAGCCGGATTTATTTAATAATTACTTATTGAGTAGCCCTTCTCTGTGGTTTAACGATAAACAACTGATGAAGCAGTTTCGCGGCAGTGACTTTATGCTTAAAAGCATCAATGCCAAGGTGTTTATTGCCATTGGCGAGTATGAAACGGCTGAGCTGACTGATTTCGGTCATGATATGGTTAATGATGCGAAGGAATTTAAAGCCATCTTAGAGCAAAAAAATAGGCTGTCGGCGACCCAAGGGGTTAATGTCAAATTGCAGGTTATTGCCGAGGCAGATCACAGCATGGCATTTCCAACCGCTGCGATTCAGGGCTTAAGTTGGTTTTTGCCTCAGCAGAATAGGTTGGCTTTGCACTAATCAGCTCGCTCACGGTTTATCGTTACAAGGAGTGTATTGTGAAACGTTCGCTTAAATTTCGTTTGGGCTTTTTAGCCCTGGCCATTATCAGTTATGTCATCGGTTTTCAGGTGATGCCTGAGCAGCTTAATAGCACTTATGAAATGACGGTTGTGAGTGGTATTTCTGTGCTTTATTTTCTGGTTTTACCGGTACTTTATTGGATTGCAATTATCAATATCGGTAAGCAAAAACCATGGAAAATATTGGCGATACTCAGCTTAAGCGCCTTGATGGCACGTTTGAGCTTTCCTGAAGACATTGCCAGTTACTTTGAATTTGTGATGTGGGTGCGCTATCCCATTCTTGCGGTTATTCTACTGTTTGAAATTTACTTATTATTTAGTGTGATTAAAGGTTTATGGCAGGCAAGAAAACTAAAAGGCGACCCAAGAATAAAAGCACTGAATATTAGTGACGATGAGAAAAGCCAAATGGTAGGCATGATCATGGCGGGGGAAGCGGCTAATTGGTTTTACAGTATTCCTAAGTTTAGTGCTAATCACCCCAAAGCAATAACCAATATTAAGCTACTGAGTGCCAAAGCTTGGTTCATGTGGCTAATGATTGGCTTATGTTTTATTGGCTCGACTATCGCGTATTTATTGTTAGTGGACTGGAGTGAAATAGCGGCAATTCTGGTGTCGGCTATTGTCGGTTATGGCTTTTTGACCTTTATCGCGAACTACAGAATATCTCGGCATTATTCATTGTATGTCCATGATGACAAACTGGTGATTAACAATAGTATTTGGGGGTTGTTGATGGTGAATATCGCTGACATTAAAGCGGTGACCATCACTGAAACAACCAAAACCAAGGATGAAGACATTTTGTTTGTTGGCCGTGGTGATGTCGCCAATGTGACGGTCGACTTTAACCAAACTCAACGTTATTTTGGCGCCATGGGGCAATTACCAGAGCCAATTGAGCAGCTATTACTGGTGGTGGATGAGCCACAAAAGCTACAACAAACCATCGAGCTTGCTCAACCCAACAAGGCAGACTCTGAGTCGTAAACGTTATAAAAGCAATGTTAATACTGCTTATAATTCTACCTTACTCACTATCCTATTCATTATTCTACTCACTATGCCACTCATAGAGTGGCATTTTTTTGTTTCAGGCATGAGCTAGTCCAAAGTGGTATATCAATCAGGCGGGTTTCAATAGACATCAGTATGATGATTCACCACAATTACCGAAAAACTCACAACAATTAAAAGCTATTTAAATCAATAGCTTTGTAACTAAATTGTTTCATAATATTGGTAAATGTTACAGCTATGAATAACAAGCAAGCTCTGTATGGTCTCATCATACTCATGCTAACTCTGGTTGCTGGGAGCACTTTGCTCAGCTCTGATGGGTTGTTTCTTCGGTTACTATTAGGGTTAAGTTTAGGTTTTGCCCTTGCGAAAGGCTCTATTGGTTTTGCGGGAAGTATTAATCGTGCATATCGACGTGGTTCAACGCAACTATTACAAACCTTGATGTTTATGTTTGTTATTACGGCCTTTATCAATGCAGGCCTGTTGATGAATACCGGATACAGTCAGTTTGATCTGTGGATTAATCCAATCAACTTGGGCTTATTGCTAGGCGGGGTGATGTTTGGTGCTGGGATGAGTTTATCAAGCTGTTGCGCCACTGGCATGATGGTTGAATTTGTCAGTGATATTCCACGGGCTGCGACCACGTTAGTGTTTTTTGGCGCTGGGGTATTTTTTGGCTTTCCATTACAAAGCGGACAGGAGTGGATAACTGATACTTGGGTTTCTTCTCAAAGCTATGACGGTAAAGGAGTATTTTTACCTGACTTATTCGCTAATACGCCTTTGAATGGCTACTTTATGGCGATGGTGATTACCTGCTTATTGGCATTCATTGTCGTAGTACTTGCTAAAAAGTATGAGAGCCACCGTCGCCAGAATGGGTCGTATTTAGGCGTCGATGGCGAGCTAGCCCGCCAACCGTTAGCTCAGCAAGAAGATAAACCCTTTAAGTTGTGGAGTGTGGAAACATATCGAGCATGGTTTGCTAGCTTATGGCAAATGCGCACCACAGCGTTAGTGATTGCAATTATATTTGGCGTCATGATGGCTAGTACGGGGTCAGGCTGGGGCGCTTCAACGCCATTTGGTATTTGGTTTGCCAAAGGACTGATGTTGTTTGGCGTAGAGCTAGAGACTATTTCAGCTATGAGTGATCGCCCTGAAGGCATGTTTACTACGGCATTTTTTGACCATGAAATATCAGTGCAGAACATGGCGATATTTTTAGGTGCGTTAATTGCGGTATTGTTTATGGGTAAGTTCCGATTTTCATTACGCTTAAATCATTCTTATAAACAGTTTGCCTTATTTGCTTTGGGCGGGTTGTTGATGGGCTTTGGCACACGCTTTGCCAATGGTTGTAATGTGGGTGCTTTATTTACGCCAATCGCTAACTTTTCATTATCGGGTTGGGTGTATTTGGTTGTGCTGATTTTAGGCGGAATTATTGGCAATCGTTTTCAGCGCTGGGCGGTTTCTTAAAAAAATGCTTAATAGAATGTCATAATAAGTGCTCACTTAGTGATTATTTGCCATAAAAAAGCGCTCTTAGAGCGCTTTTTTGTTTTCGGCTTGGGGCTCAGCTCAAAGGGAGATCAGTTCGTAACTAATTTAGCTAAATCTGCAGGGCGATAATAAACAGATTTTAATACCTTACCTTGGCGAACCACTTTACCTGCCATCTCCACATCTTTGGCACACTTGGCAATGATAAACTCACCTTTAGTACTACCGACAATTTCAACACCTTGCTTGGCATAATGAGCAATAGTTTCGGTGAGTTCTTGCTCGTTGCGGCACACTTTACTCATGTTACTTGAATGAACTTCATCCCAGCATTCAATGAAGTTAACTTCACGATTTTTAGCAACGGCGAGTAATAAATCTATCAAATAGCTGATCTCTAAACGATCGGTCATTTTCGATGCGCCTAAGTGTACTAAACGACCCATAAGCACATAAACAGAATCAACAATGGCATCAGCTTGTTCAACACTGCAATCTGCTTCTGCGAGCTCTGTGAGCTCTTCAATAATCAATGAAGTGTGTAGGGTATCTGCTTTGTCGTCTAGGCTAGCTGCATTTTCAATGGGCAAATCAAAGGTGCTACGAAACTCTCTGATATCACGATATAAATGGTCATAAATGGGTTGGTCTAATACAGATAACTTCATTATTTATTAAGCCTAGAAAGTAGTAAATAGGCGAATATGGTAATGAATTGACAGGGCTTGTTCAAGATAAACGGCGGCCCAATTGCACAGGGTCACCGTTTGTGAATAAAAAAAACCGCCTAGGATGAATCAGGGATGTTAGGCGGAGGTTAATAGACAACCTTTTGTGATGATGAAACTTTTAAATTACTTATCGATGGGCGTATTTTTCAATCAGACCATCTAAATAAGGTTGGATACCTTCATCTGTCCAATCAATGTATCCACGAACAAAGCCGACTAGGTTTCCTTTGCCGTCTAAAATAAAGCTAGCAGGCAGTAAATCTGCAGGCATGATGTAATCAACATTCTTGTCAGGATCAATCCAAGTCGCGTAATTATCAAAACCATGTTGTTCGAAAAAGGGTTTTATATCATCTGGATTTTCATCAATAGAAATTGGCACAAGTGCAAAGTCTTTATCTTGATTTCGCTCTTTAATTGCCTGCATCGCTGGGATTTCTTTGATACACGGTGCACACCAAGTTGCCCATAAGTTCACCATGACTAGCTTGCCGTGGTGTTGTGCTAGGTTGACCTTGTTTTGTTGCTGATCGCTAAAGTCAATGTCTTGAATTTTGCGCGCATTTCGCAGCTCAACAAAACGCGACATCACCATAGGTTTCTCTATTTGTTCACCCGTTTCATAGACTTTCACATCCACAGGCTTTGCAGCAGCATTAAAAGTAACGCAGCCAGTTAAAAGCAGTAACGTTATTGGCATTAATTTATTCATATTCATTCTCGTTTAAATGGAGTTTAATTGGCGTTTGGGGTTGTTTAATAATCCAAGCGATACCACCGATTATTGTGAAAAAAAACAACCCAATTGGGATGAGCCATAAAGCTAACGTGCCTGAGTGCAGGCTAGGTTGATAGCGGATTCGTTCGCCGAAACGGGCTACCATAAAGTCAATGATTTCTTGTTTGGATTGACCCTGATCGAGTTTTTGAAATATGTGCCCTTTAAGCTCGTTTGCTATTTGGGTTTCCGAATCAAATAAACTGCGATTATCAGATGCTGGGCAGCGCAGTTCTTGGGCAATTTCAAAACCAAGTTGACGTTTTTCATCAGCAGAATAATTTCGGTGGGATAATGCCTCAGAAGCCGTGACATTTTGCACGCTAAATATCAATAACACGGTTATTATGGCCACTGAAATAGGGCTGAACATGCGGTGGAGCATTCGATAGAATGGGGTCATGAGGTTGCCTCCTCTAGTCGAGATGTTTTCTGATCATTAGTGCGACATGGTGAGTGTTTTGATGCAGTGCTGTCACGGCAAGCTATGACAACCCATACGCCTGCTAACATCATCAAGATTGCGCCAATCCATAACCAATTCACCATAGGTTTGTAACTGATACGCACTAAATACTCTGTGTCGTTGAGCTGGTTGCCCATTGAGACATATAAATCTTTACCTAAGGTTGAATAGACTCCTGCTGCAGACATCTGCATGCCGTTAGTTTTAAAGGTTTGACGTTGCGGGTAGGCATAACCTACCGTCGTTTCTTCCTCATCCATAATACGAATGTTGGCTTGTAGCGCATCGTAACTGTTGGTTGAAACTTGCTGGGTGTTTTCAAATACGAAGGTATAACCTGCTAGTGTTCGCCCTTGATTAGGGCCCATGCTCAACACTTCTTCTTGCTCAAGGTTTGATACAACAGAGCCTGCAAAAATAGCCACTGCGACGCCAAGATGAGCGACACACATAGCATAAAATCGACGAGTCTGTGTTATTGAACTTGTATGAAGTTGATGCTGGATCATGGCAATGATCAATGTGAGCACTAACCAAGTCACAGACATTAAACCGATGAAGAACCAAGCATTTGCTTGTTCAAATGAGTTGTTGATGATTGCTGCTAATACGATTGAGATACCTAGCAAAAACGCAGGCACTTTCAGATTCTTAGCGCTATCTTGTTGCCAACGCAGTAGAGGGGCTAGCCCCATTAATAAGCTGAGTAGTACCAGGATAGGGACAAAAATACTGTTGAAATAAGGAGCGCCTACAGAGATGGTGACGCCAGTAATAACTCGGTAAATAATCGGATAGTAACTACCTAGTAGTACCGATAAAGCAGCAATAACCAGCAACAAGTTGCCGATTAATATCAAGCTATTGCGTGAAATTAAGGCAAACTTATCGGTAGATTGTATATATTGAGCCCGAGTGGCAAAAAGTGCTAAGGCGCTACCAGAAAACAGTACCAATAATAGCAGTATTGACATACCACGAGTTGGATCCGCAGCAAATGCATGAACAGATTGCACCACACCTGAGCGTACGATAAAAGTGCCCAGTAAGCTTAATGAGAATGCTAAAATAGCCAGAAACAAGGTGAGCTTTTTACATTGTCCGAAGCGTCCAGTCATCACCACTGAGTGGACTAATGCAGTGGCAACTAGCCAAGGAATGAAAGAGGCATTTTCAACCGGGTCCCAAAACCACCAACCACCCCAGCCTAGTTCGTTATATGCCCACCAAGAACCAAACGCATTACCCCCTGTTAAGAAAACCCACGCCAAAATAGCCCAAGGACGTAAATAGCGCGCATGCTGTTGTGTGAACTGTTTTCCCATGAGTGCAGCAACTGCTGCAGCGAAGCACACCGTGAGACCAACGTAACCTAGAAATAATAACGGTGGATGAATAATTAAGCCGATGTTTTGCAAGATAGGGTTGAGGTCTCGACCTTCGATAGGGAAGTTGGGTAATAACCTAACAAATGGGTTTGAGGTGAAAATGATGAATAAGCTAAAGCCACAGATAACAGCTGCTAGCACTGAAATTGTTCGGATAAAGAAAGCATGATCAGCTTCATTGTTATGAGTATTGGCAATAATAACCGTCCATAACGCGATAGCACTCACCCAAAATAACATTGAGCCTTCGTGGCTGCCCCAGATAGCAGCGACTTTATAGAAAGTCGCTAACTGAGTATTAGAGTGATCAGCGACATAGGCTACTGAAAAATCATTGCTAATAAAGCTAATAGCTAAACAAATAATCGCACCTAAAAAAGCACTAATCATCATATTACTGATAGGGCGATAATAGCTAATTAAATAAGCATTACGCTTATATAAACCCACCATAGGAATAACGGCTAATAATAATGATAACGCAGCGGCTATTATTAACAGTAAATGCCCAATCTCTGGAATCATATTATTACCTATATATTGTGTGGAGGGTTTAATAATTAATATAAGATAAATCTATTTTGTTAATGAGAAAGTTATATCAATATTAATTAGACGTTTTGTTGTCTTTAAACGACTTGTTTCTAGCGACTTATATCATCACTTAAATAAGAAGCAACTGAAGGTTATCTATGTTGAGGATATTTTTCTGTGAGGTTGATCTTAATAATTTTGCTAATTTTAATATTGAGATATTTTTATTTTGTAAAAAACAAATTTATGATTTTTCATAGATAAAAAAATGGCGTTTTTATATAAAAAATAAAATAAAAATATAATTATGCTGTTGTTTTTATTGGTTAATATTGTTTTTAGGTTTTGTTAGGTCTGAGGCGTTTTATGATGTGATCTAGCTCAACAAATCATTGGTTTTTATCTTTAAACTTAGTCTTGCTCAAATTAATTATATCGCTAGCTGAACTGCCAGGTTCGACTGCAACATATAAAATAATGATGATTAGGAGTGGGACAATGAAACAGGCTAAATACAAGATAGCAGCACTAAGTGTGCTAGTTTGTCTTGGCATTGTTGGCAATGCGAATGCAGCTGGTAAATACGATAGTATACCAGCAATGGGTAAAACAGCTCAGAAAGTTATTTCAAATCCAAATGGAGATGAAGAATCAAAAGGCGTTAAAACGCTACAAGATTATATTGTTCAAGAACAAGAACTTTTTGATTATTTATTCCAGAACCATCCAGTATTTAAATACCATGAAGAAGGTAACTTAGTGGGTGATTACCACATTAGTGACCGTGGTGAAGAGTATTTAGATACAGGTAATAGCCCTAAATATAGCAAACGTGTGGGTCGTCCAAGCGCTGTTCAATATCGTTTAGGCGCTAAATCAATTCTTGATTATCCAAACAAGTTTGTTGGACCTGAAAAATGTGGCGAATGTCATGCTGTTCAATATGAAGCATGGAGTCGTTCTCGTCACTCTAAAACAATTCGTTTCCCTGGTGAACATCCAGAAGTGGATAACGATTTGAATAAGACCATGTACAACACCAAAGATACCTCTATTTTGGCTGATGGTATTACGCCTGACATGATCTACGCAACTGTGGGTACACCACGTACTAAATACGGTTTCATTGATGCATGGTTAGTCCGTGGTACTTACCATATTCGTGACGGCTTATTGAGAGATGGCAGCGGTAAAATGGTCGCTGGTGGTAACCAATTCTCACGTGGTTGGGCTGAATGGTTAACGCCTGAAATGGCTGCCAAAATTAACGCAGTTATCCCAGAATTCCCTGAAACTAACGATGGTAAAGCATTTGGTTTAAGTGGTTCTCACCAAGTGGGCATGAGCTCATACGGTGCGAAGTATGAAAAAGCAATGTTGTTCCAACCTGCAAGCTCTTACTGTGAAGTGTGTCATAGCTTCAAGTTCGACTTCGAAACTAAAGATGAATACTTAGCTGCTTTAGGTGACCCTAAAAAACTACAAGAACATACCATTTCTAAAGGTATTGCTTGTGAAGAATGTCACGGAGCAGGTGGTCATCTAGATGGTGGTAATGGCGGCGGAATGCCTTCGAATTGTGAACGTTGTCACCAACGTTTTAACTTCGTTGATGAGCTAGCTGATACAGAAGAAGGCCAAGATAAACTTGAGTATGCTTTTGGTGTGAAAATGAAGTCTGCATGTCCATCATGTGGTACTGAAGGTTCGCAAATGTTCGCTTCTATGCATTATGAAAAAGGCATGCGTTGTGCGACTTGTCATGATCCACATGAAGTTACAAGCAACGATTGGAAGTCTGGTTATACCAAACCGAAAATGAAGAAAGAGTGTTCTGACTGTCACGCAGCGCAAGCTGAAATCGCAGCAAACACTAAGACTCATAGCGACCAAAGCTGTACAAGTTGTCACATGCCTAACATGGGCAGTTGTGAAAACTTCACCGCAATGCAGTTCCCTGATCAAGCTGGTTTCGACGCGGTTCGTAAGTCGCACATGTGGAAGATTGAAATCGACCCAACTCAGAAGACATTGAACCCACCAGAAGGCAAACCGCGTGAAGCGACCACTAAAGGTTGGACTGTTGCGAAGAATGCTAATGGTAATAACTACTTAGATTTAATGTGGTCTTGTGCTCGTACTGCTATCTCTGATGATAATGTCGTTAATGGTAAAGGTTGTCACAGTCAGTTCCAATCAGAACTTGACCCAAGCCTACACTACGAAGATCAACAAGAGATCTACGGCGAAGTGATGAAGTTCCAAACGCCTATCAAAGAAACTTACGCTCAAGTTGTCGGCGCTCTTGACACTATCGACCAATTATTAGAAGTGACTAAGTTATCTGTTGAAGATAAATCACAAGTTCTTCTATTGGCTGATAAAGCACAAGATGCAGTGACTTTACTTGAAAAAGATGGTTCTTGGGGTGTCCACGGTGCACGTTATACCCATAAACGTATTGATGCAGCACTCACTTACGTGACTCAAGCTCAAGCCATTATTAATGGTAAAAAAATGTAAAACCCTAATGGCTACTCACGTATGTGAGTAGCCATTTTTTAATAACTCGGCGTCAGCCGATGCCGAGATGTTTTGAGAGAAAACCATGAAAAAACTACTTAGCAATATTTTGATTTCAGTATCGTTGTTCGTCGCAGTGCAAGCACAAGTGTTTGCTGGTGCGGGTGGGGATCTCATTCCAATTCCTATTAATGACATTCAGCTTAATCCGATTTCAATGCGTGAAGCTGAGTCGTTAGTGGGCAATGAAGATGTTTATTTTTTTGATGTAAACACATTGGAGTTATGGGCTGAAGGGTTTATCCCTGGTGCGGTGTACTTCAACGTGAAGAACTGGAAAAAGTTACTTCCAAAAAATAAGGATGCGGTGATGGTGTTCTACTGTGCTAACACTTTATGTACTTCAAGTGCGATGGCTGCACGAGAAACAGTAAAACTAGGTTACACAGGGGTTAGACATATGGCCGATGGAATTTACGGCTGGCGATTGTCAGGAAGAGTAACAGAATTACCTTAACCATTTTATTACCTATTTAAGACCTGATGATGTGTTGTCGCTGGGTCAATCTATTTTCCAAGAGAGAGTGCCAAATGAAATTATTAAAGAAAAGTACCTTAGCCATTGCAACGTGTATGACATTGGTTTTATCAGCAGGCAGTTTTGCTGCTCAAAACGTAGAAAGCGATGTTGAAAAACAGTCTTACAGCATGGGCGCTTCTATTGGTAATTACCTATCAAGCCAAATTTATAACCAAACAGAGCTTGGCGCTCAAATTAATGTTCAATTGGTGATTGATGGTGTGATTGATGCGCTTAAGAATGAACAGAAAATGTCTGATGAAGATGTGCTGACTTACTTAAACGATCGAAGTGAACTACTTAATTTATTGAGTAGCCAAAAAATGCAACAAATTGCCCTTGAAAGTAAAAAAGCCAGTGATGCTTTCTTAGTTGAAAACAAAGCGAAAGATGGCGTTAAGGTGACGGGTTCTGGCTTGCAGTATGAAGTGATAAAAATGGGTGAAGGCAAAAAACCTAACCCTGAAGATGTGGTCACTGTGAAGTACAAAGGCACATTAGTTGATGGGACTGTATTTGATGAAACGACAGATCCAGTTCGTTTTGCATTACTGACAGCCATTGCTGGTTGGGAAGAAGGTTTACGCTTGATGCCTGAAGGCTCAACCTTTCGTTTTGCCATTCCATCTGAGCTAGCGTATGGCAAAGACGGTGCTGGTGATATTCCTGGAGATACTGCATTAATTTTTGAAGTGGAATTAGTTAAGTCTGAAGCACCGAGTGAAAACGCAAAAGGTATGGGCCTAACAGGTATGGGCATGAACGGCATGATGGGCTCTCACTAAGCTTTTACTAACAACAAGTTGTCATTGAACTTTTGGTGATAACTCATTAATTAAATTCAAGAAAGAAGAGACGCGTATGAATATTCTGGCCTTAGGTATAGCAGTATGTCTGAGTATATTTATCGGACTCTTCTGGATTCATCACAGTGTATATAACCGTAATTTGAGCAGCACTGTGATGAAACAAGCCAATAAAGTGGCTGACGGTAACAATGGCGAGCATTGCCTTAAATATGATGAATTTAAGCTTGCTGGTTCTTATCAAAGTCCATTATGGATGTCAGTCGCTGTATTGATTTTTTCGTTATCTATATATGCCAGTGGAGGACATTTCCAAGATTGGGATAAAGGTCAGGCAGATGACTCGGTGGATTACTTGATTGCAGCCAGTATTACTAAAGGGCGAGATCAAGTTCAGCAACAACCACAAAATGAATTAGCGCTTATTTCGTTAGCACAATCATATGCAGAAGGCGGTTTATATGCTGACTCTGTGACGACGCTAGATCAGTTAATTGAGCTAGTGGGTGCTGATGCTGAGTTATTAGGCATAAAAGCGACATCAATGTATTACCGAGATAGTCGTCAGTTTTTACCTGAGACCAAAATGGTCATTGATACAGCGTTGAGTTTTCAACGTGATGAGCTTAATACCAGATTGCTACTCGCAACAGATGCTTACCTTAAGGGTGAATATGTTGACGCGATAGATCACTGGCGCATCTTACTGACCAATCAAACTCAATCTTTTAATAGACAATCTATTAATAACGCAATTATGAAAGCCGAATTTAAATTAGATGAATTGAGTCGATGATTCGTCATTTGAATTTGCAGCGAACCAATAAATACCAGTCAGCGATAGCTGCACTAGGGAGGATGTTGTGAGTGAAAATATAGAAAGACGGAGGTTTCTAAAAGGTATTGGAGCTGCTTCTTTAATTCTGGGCCCTATGGGCTGTACTTCAGTTAAAGATGACAACGAAGATGCTAACAAACCTCATTACGTTATGGTGTTTGATCAAAATAAATGTGTCGGTTGTGGTGAGTGTAAAGAGGCATGTAATGTCGCGAATAACTTACCTGACGGCAAATCAAGAATGTTGATGGAACATCAATCTGGCGGTGTTGAAGGGCAAGCATGTCCACATTGTGGCAAAGAAGAGTGTAACTGCGAACGTAAGTTTGTACGTGTTTCTTGTCAGCAATGTAAAAACGCGCCATGTGTCAGTGTATGTCCTACAGGTGCGGCACATAAAGATCCTAAAACAGGGATCGTCACCATGGACGCAAGTAAATGTGCAGGTTGTAAATACTGTATTGGCGCCTGCCCATACAATGCACGTTTTATTAATGAAGAAACTGATGTGGCTGATAATTGCGATTTCTGTTTAAACAGCAAATTATCAAAAGGTGAGTTACCAGCTTGTGTACAACAGTGTAAATATGATGCGTTGATCTTTGGTGATGCAAACGATCCAACCTCATACGTTAATAAATTATTAGCGGTGAAAGACTCTGTGCGTATGAAGCCTCAATTTGGTACTGAACCAAGCCTTCGTTACATTCCAGTTGTTAAGTTGGGGGTATAAGATGGACGGTTCAATGGAGTTTACCATGGGGCTATCTGAAGGGGTTGCATGGCCTTGGCCAATTGCTGTTTACCTTTTCTTAGCCGGTATTTCAGGTGGTTCTTTAGTGGTTGCTTTAGCAATTCGCTTTTTTAAAGGCCAAACTGAAACTACCCCACTGTATAAAGCTGCCAGCTTAATCTCGTTTGTGACGATTGCACTAGGTATGTTATGTCTGGTTTTAGACTTAACCAACCCATTGTTCTTCTGGCGTATCTTGGTGTTCTACAACTTCACATCTGTGATGTCAGTAGGGGTTATCGCTTTATGTGTGTACATCCCACTTACGGCAGTGTTGTGTCTTTATGCCTTTGAAGATGAAATCAAATCGATTCCAGCATTAAGCTTCTTGCTACCTATTATTAATATGCTTAAACCAGTTCGCAAACCTTGTGAAGTGACAGCATTAATTTTAGCGGCATCTGTATGTGCTTATACCGGTTTCTTGATTTCAGCGTTAATCCGCTTCCCACTGATTAATACTGCAGTTTTACCAGCGCTATTTATAGCGTCAGGTGTCTCTGCAGGTGCGGCTGCATCAAAAATGTTGTCGGTATTCTTGTTCAAAGAAGACATGCACAGCAGTGAACTTAAAATCCTTCATGGGGCTGAATGGCCAATCATGATTGCTGAAATTTTGTTTATCTGCATGATCGCAATGTCGCTTGCAACGGGTAATGCTGGTGCGCAATCAGCTTTTGAAGCATTTACAGCTGGTGTATGGGCAAATCTATTCTGGATTGGTGTTGTAGGTGTTGGGTTCTTAGGGCCTATCTTGCTTAACTTCGCCACAGGTAAAACCTTTAGCCATTCAGCTAAAGCATTTTACTTATCAGGGTTTTGTGCCATTAGCGGCATGATGTGTTTACGCCTGTTTATCCTGTATGCAGGACAAACATACGCAATTTAGTGTTGCCAGAATCACCCTTAAGCGCATATGTCTTCCCTTAGTCATTTTTAAGGGTGATTCTTTTTACTTTGTAGAGCTCGTGTTGAGTTGGAAATTTAAATGAAAAAAATCCTATCGTTATTACTACTAGTGCCATTGTTATTTGCCTGTACTCCAGACAAGGTTGGCGCAGAGGCGAGTGGTCACAGCCATGCCATACATGAGCATGATCGCTGTCATATGTGCGGAATGATGATCACAAAGTACCCTGGTCCTAAGGGGCAATTGAGCTTAAAAAACGTTGAAGTAAACCCTTCTTTTTGTTCGACACGCGATATGTTCAGCTTTTTATTACAACCAGAAAATACCCGTCAGGTGAACCAAGTTTGGGTGCATGATATGGCCAAAACAGACTGGGATAATCCCAAAGATGAATTCTTTATTGACGGTAAAACTGCGACATATGTTTATGGCACCAGTCGACAAGCGGTGATGGGGCCTGCTGTAGCCTCATTTAGTACTGAACAAGCAGCGCAAGATTTTGCCCGTGAGTTTGGTGGGGCTGTATTGAAGTTTGACGACATTACTATTGAATTATTAGGCGAGAATATGAGCCATCATTAAGCCTATAAAAACAAAGGTGTTAGCTTGGTAAAGTATTAATGTTCTTAATTTACTAAAAGTCATTAGCTAAGCAAATTCAGATAATTGGTTAGATGAAAGTGAGAAAGTCCATGGGTAAATTTGTATTGATTTGGTGGTGGATTATTGGTGTATTTACTGCACCTATTACGCTTGCTGATTCAATGGAAATAGATGTTAATCCACTAGTCAAATCTGTTTTATTGCAAGAGATTATTGACGAAGCAAGTGCTCATGACCGCATTGCTTTGAGTAATCAAACCTATCTTGGTAATGCGATTATTAATAAGCCCCTCACATTAATCGGTCATCCCAGGTCAATTATTGATGCTCAAGGTCAAGGTAGTGCCATTACGATCGCCAGCAATGACGTCAATATTAAGCAATTAAATATTCTCAACTGGGGAGACGATCAATATGAACTGAATGCAGGCATATTGATTAATGATGGCATGACAAACATTGTGATCGCTGACAATGTACTCACTGGCGATGGCTTTGGCATTCGCGCCGATAATAGCCATCATATTGAAATTTCTCACAACCTGATTAGCGGCGATGCTGAACGCTTTGTATTGGATAGAGGCGATGGTATTTATCTAAAACGTGTGGATCATGCTGTTATCAATGGCAATGTGATTAAAGATGTAAGAGATGGCGTGTATCTAGAATCAGGTAAACACAGTTTAGTCACCAATAATCAATTTTCTAAGCAGCAATACGGTATTCATTACATGTATACCGAAGATGACGAAGCCTTTAATAATGCAGCCACAAAAGTCGATGGTGGTTACGCATTAATGAACTCTAAGCGGATTAATCTACATCATAATCAAGTTAATGGTGCTGCGATATTTGGTGTGTTGCTAAACATGACCAATGACTCAAACGTTCATGCCAATCATGTGAATAATATCGTTAATGCAAACCCTAAAATGCCAACGGGCGATGAAGGTAAAAGCATGTTCATTTATGGCGCCCGTGATAACCGTGTTTATAACAATGAATTTGCTAATAGCGAAATTGGTATTTATATGGCGATGGGCGGCGAAGGCAATCAAATATATAGCAACCAGTTTATTAATAATCAAGCTCATGTGAAGTATGTCGGCGATACGATTGTTGAATGGAGTCATAAAGAACAAGGTAATTATTGGAGCGGTTTTATCGGTTGGGATCGAACAGGTGATGGGTTTAGCGAGCAAGCTTATCAGCCAAGCGATCATTTAGATCGTTTGTATTGGCTTTATCCTGAAGCGCATTTTTTATTGAAAAGTCCTGTGGCTTCTTTGCTGCGCTGGACTCAGCAGCAATTTCAAATTATGCCGGAAGCAGGTGTGATGGATAGCTTTCCAATGATGAGTCCGGCTGCAAATTCCAATATTGGTTATGCCGCTGAACTAGCAGATTATCCATATGTAAATTCAAACATAGTTTCAACAACTCAGCCTTCTGAGCATTCGTTATATAAGTAGGTTTTTATGCCAATAAATTCAGTTATTCAGGTTCAGAACCTCATTAAACAGTACGGTGAATTTACTGCCGTAGGCAATATCAGTTTACAGGTACATGCGGGGGAAACGTTAGCATTGCTGGGGCATAATGGTGCAGGTAAATCTAGCCTGATAAAAATGCTGTTAGGCATAGTAAAACCCACATCGGGCCAAATTACCATGATGGGTAAAACGGTGACTCATGAGAAAGATCGCCGTCAGATCAATCTAGGTTACCTACCTGAAAATATCAGTTTATATGAAAAGCTCACCGGCAAAGAGGTGTTGAATTATTTTGCCGCGTTAAAGCGGATTGATAAATCAAAAGTTCTACAAGTACTCGAAGAGTTTGGCCTTGAGCATGCGCAAGATAATCCGGTTAAAAGCTATTCAAAAGGCATGAAGCAGCGTCTAGGTTTTGCCCAAGCAATATTGTCATCTCCTGATATTTTATTACTTGATGAACCTACAGTTGGACTTGATCCACAGGCCTCACTGTTTATGTATCAAAAGATTGATGAACTCAAACGCCAAGGTTGCGCCATTGTAGTGTGTACCCATGAGTTGGCAGTTGTTGAAGATAATATTGATCGTGCTTTTATTATGGCTAACGGCATGGAATTAGCCTCTGGCTGTGTAGAGACGTTGCGCCAATTAACAGACTTAAAAGTGTTGTTTAAAGGAGAGGAAATTAATCAAGCGATAGCAGAGGATGAGTTTTTAAATACATTGGCTGTGAATAATCAATTATTGATTCATCAGGTAGATAAGCCAAGAGTCATGCAGTATCTCACGCAGCATTGTGGCGTTTATAACTTCTCTATTGAAGAACCTGGTTTAAGTGATATTTATCATCACTGCATGAATAACCGTCATCAAAACGTTGCTTGAGGAATTATGATGTTTACACCTATTTTAACCATCGCCAGTAAAGAAATTAAAGACAACTTTCGTAATCGTTGGGTGGTGTTTATCGGTCTGATATTAACTAGTTTATCCTTAATAATTTCATTTTCAGGTTCAGTTGTCACGGGTGAGTTAGCTGTTCCAGAGCTGCCAATGTTAATGGCCAGTCTAAGTTCCATTGGAGTATTTATTTTACCATTAACGGCTATTTTGTTGAGTTATGACAGTTTTATTGGTGAAGAAGAGTCTGGTACCTTGCTGTTGCTATTGTCATACCCTTTAAGCCGCAGTCAGATATTATTAGGTAAGTTTGTTGGCCATATCACTGTGCTAGCTTGCACTATTGTATTTTCTTTTGGATTAACAGCTGCACTTATTCATGTGTTTACTGGCACTGAATTGTCATTATTGTTGCCGTTGTTCTGTCATTTAGTGTTTAGCAGTATTTTACTGAGTATGTGCTTTGTATTAGTGGGTTATGTGGTGAGTTTGCAGGTGGCTGAAAAAGCTAAAGCCATTGCTATTTTATTGTTTATTTGGGTAGCGGTTGTATTGGTTTACGACCTTATTTTACTCACACTTATGGTAGCGGAAGCTGTGGAGCTTTCTAGTCAACTTTTACAGGTAATGATATTGCTTAATCCAAGTGACATTTTCCGCGCTCTGATGTTAGTTGCTGCCCCTCAACAGGATACTAGCAGTAGTTTATCGTCGTTAGTTCAATTTCCTCTGTCTAACTTGTATATCGCATTAACAATATGGGTTGGGGTAATGATGTTGATTTCACAAAGTTTATTTCATCGGAAAATATTTTAACTGCAATGCTTAATTTTAGAGAATGAAATGGTTATTCATTCACAATGTTAATAGCAGTAATTAACAAAAATATATTTAGAGCTATATCTATATAAGTGTTTGTATTATCTGATTTTAAAATATTTTAAGACTGAGTCGGCAATCACATATTTTTGATAAGATATGAATTATGATTCATGTGATTTTAATTGACTCAATAGTAAAACTTTAGGTGCAGGCAGTGCTAAAAATTACTTCATATTTAACACTCGATACTTCAGCCAAGCAGCTGATTAATCATCTTAATGATGAGAAAACCAGTCTGACTTTTTCTGAAAATGCAGTATTAATTAAACTATTAGATAATAGCGAAGAAATCTGGACAAAAGAGCACCTATTGGCGGAAGGATGGCCTGATAGGGTGGTTGCGCCTACCTCATTAACTCAATGTATTAGTACATTACGCCGTAAATTAGAGCCTTTTTCTGAAATTCATTTAAAAGCTGTCGCAAGACGTGGCTACCAGCTTCATATTGATGAACGCAGTCATGTGAAAATGGTTTCTTTAACTGACTCCGGTACGATTAGAGCTGCTTTTTTAGATGTCAGCGTGATGGTCAAAATTGCTGGAGCGTTATTTGTTATTGGATTAATCATTCTTGCTTGGTATCAATGTGAGTACCATAAAGTCTTAAAAAATACCGCATTTTGGAGCAGCGACAAGCAAGTCGAACTCAATATTGGTGGTGTAAAAGAAAGCGCAACCTTATTATATAAAGATGATACAGATCAGTTGCATGAGTCGAAATGGCAAAAACATATTGCGCCTGAAAGTAATGTTGTGCTTGGACTTAAGGGCTTTAGCGCTTTCGCATTGACCAATGGAAACAATTACTCATTTGCTGCTTGTCCTGGTTATGCATTAGATGATTGTAATGGCGTCGGGATTATCAATATCAATGCGCTATCTCCAGAGCCTGCTGGCTTGAATATGCGTGAATTTGTACCGTTAACTAAAAAAATGGAAGAACGTATTCGATTTAATCGAGTGCTGATCCCAAAAGATAGCGTTGGCAATATTATCGAGCATCATTACCATGCTGACGTGTATTTTCCCGCAGCAGGTGAGAAGCTTATCCGTGGTGATTTTAGTCTCTCACTTGTCTATGACGGTGAAAAGAGTGGCCAAATCTATACTACGACCTGCATCACTGACGAAGATTGCAGTACGACGCCAATTAAATGGAAAACCCGTGGTACGTTTAATCAATATGAACAAACCATTGGCGATTATGAGGTTGACGTTTTCTATAGCAAAATAGCTCAAAAAGAGTTTATTAAGCCAGACTTCGTTACCCCGTCGGCAATGCGCTTTTACCGTGAAATCCGTCGAATGGATATTCAAGAAACCGAATTGATTTTCTTTAGAGTGCATTCCACTGAGAATACCGCTGTATGGATATTCCCTTTTATGGATGGACTTGTAGCTTGGTCTAAATATGAGAAAGTACAATTCTAGCCATTAGTTTAGCGTACTGAATAATTGAGTTTTAGTGCGAAGAAATAATGGGGATAAACAAAAAGCCGACTAAAATAGTCGGCTTTTTAATGGGTAAATCAATTAGGCTTATTTGATAAATGCGAAGGCATCACCATAAAGGTGAGCTTCATCAACGCCCATTTCACGAAAGACTTCACGTGCTGCACCAACCATATCAAAACGGCCAGCAATGTAGATGTCGTAACCCACTAAGCTGACATAGTCTTGCTTAATTTGCTCAAGCAAATTGGCTTGTTTGCCATTCCAGTTAGCAGGTGCTTCTTCGACAACAGGCACAAACTCTAACCAGTTGTGATCAGCATGCCATTGACGGGCAATCGCTTGATAGTACATTGCATCTTCAGTGCGGCAGCCCCAATAGAATTGAGTTGCTACTGTTTGACCTAACGCTATTTGATTTTCAATGATGCTTTTGATGTAAGAGAAACCTGTACCACCAGCTACCATAATACGTGGACGTTGGCTTTCAACGCGTAAAAAAGCATTACCTGCTGGGGCTTCAATGTCTATGTATTCATCATTTTTTAGACGCTCTACCACTTGCATTGGGTAGCTTTCAGAAACAGCAGCGCCGATATGCAGCTCAAGCAGTTCTGCATTTGGTGCAGATGCTATTGAGAAAGGACGTTTGTCTTTTTCTCCCATCACGATCGATAAGTATTGCCCAGCTTGGAACTCAAAAGCCGCTTCAGGCTTAAGAAATACCTGAAAAACTGCGTCATTAAACGCGGTGACTTTTTCAACTTTACAGCGAATGGTGTTCATCTAACGTCCTTTGTGACCCTTTCTGAGAAGGGTTATTTTCTTTTTATATGTGGGTTCTAGGTCAAGCTAGTGTGATATAGATCACCATTATAGCGTTGGAGTGTCATCAATACCTAATTCTTCCCAAATATGATCAATCTTTTCTTTCACTTTGGTGTCCATCACTATCGGCGTACCCCATTCTCTGTCAGTTTCGCCAGGCCATTTGTTAGTGGCATCTAAGCCCATTTTTGAGCCTAATCCAGCCACTGGTGAAGCGAAATCTAAGTAATCGATTGGGGTATTATCAACCATCACAGTGTCACGGGTTGGATCCATTCGGGTAGTAATAGCCCATATGACATCTTGCCAATCGCGGCAATTGACATCTTCATCTACAATGATGATGAACTTAGTGTACATAAACTGACGTAAGAACGACCATGCTCCCATCATCACGCGTTTGGCATGACCTGCATATTGTTTACGAATCGAAATCACAGCCATACGGTACGAGCAGCCCTCTGGCGGCAAGTAGAAGTCGATTATTTCAGGGTATTGCTTACGCAAAATTGGCACGAATACTTCGTTCAGTGCAACCCCGAGCATTGCAGGTTCATCAGGTGGACGACCTGTGTAGGTGCTGTGATAAATAGCATCTTTACGTTGGGTCATATGGGTGACAGTAAAGACAGGGAACTTGTCTGTTTCGTTATAGTAGCCTGTGTGATCGCCGTAAGGACCTTCTTCAGCCATTTCTTCTGGGTCAATATAACCTTCTAAAATGATTTCGCTGGTAGCGGGGACTTCTAAGTCGCAACTTAATGCTTTACAGACTTCAGTGCGTTCACCACGTAATAGGCCGGCAAAAGCATACTCACTCATTGAATCTGGTACAGGAGTAACGGCGCCTAGAATGGTCACAGGATCTGCGCCTAGAGCTACAACAACAGGGTAGCGCTCACCTGGGTGTTTTTCTTTAAAATCTTTAAAGTCTAACGCGCCACCACGATGGTCAAGCCAGCGCATAATAAGCTTATTTTTACCGAGTAATTGCTGGCGATAAATACCTAAGTTTTGGCGTTTCTGACGTGGCCCTTTAGTGATGGTCAGGCCCCATGTTACTAATGGAGCGACATCCCCTGGCCAGCAGTGTTGAACTGGTAGTTTGGTTAAATCCACATCGTCACCGGTAATAACCACTTCTTGGCAGGGAGGATTACGCACGGTTTTAGGCGGCATGTTCAAGGCTTGCTTGAATTTAGGGATTTTAGCAATCGCGTCTTTAAAGCCACTAGGTGGTTCTGGCTCTTTTAAAAACGCCAGCAATTCACCGACTTCACGCAGCGCTAATGGATCTTCTTTACCCAATGCCATGGCCACACGTTTAGGTGTACCAAACAGGTTAACTAGCACTGGCATGCTGTTATCTGTTGGGTTTTCAAAAAGCAGGGCTGGACCACCAGATCGTAATACACGATCGGCAATTTCTGTCATTTCTAGATTGGGATCAACAGGATAACTAATACGTTTCAGTTCACCGTTGGTTTCTAGGTGATCGATAAAGCTACGTAAATCCTTAAAACTCATGGCTTATTCACTCTATTGTTAATCGCTCTTTGGGGCGCACTATAGCATTTTTATAATATTGGGTTAAGCCAAGATTATTAGTAGGACGGAATTTTGAGGTAAACTGAAATGAGTAAAGTTTGCCCGTTTCTTCATGTGAGTTTTTGTTTGAACCCAATTGTCAGGTAAGTGGGAATGAACTGAAGAAACTAAGGAGTAATAGTATGACTGATAAACATGATGACCGAGAGCTTTTGCACCGTAGGCTTTACGGTTTAATAATACTCACGCCTCTTTTACTAACTGTGTATTCAAGTGCTATTAATGCTGAAGTATATACTCATCATCAGCTCTCTAAAGTGGCTGCTGATGAACATTCGCGGCACGCTACAAGTTATTCGACAGGTAAGCATGTAAACGATCGGTACTCTCGCCATTCAGGATCGTCAGTGAGATGGGGTGTAGGTTACAACAATTATTGGGGCCCGAGCGTTGGTATTGGTTGGAGTAGCGGTTGGAATAATCGATGGCATAACCGCTGGGGCTATAATGGTTGGCGTTCCCCATATCGATACGATTATTATGATCGTTATTACCGTGATCGATATATGAATAATAGACCGCGCAGTAATTACGTTCAAAAAGCGACGCCGATCGAAGCGCCTAAACGTACTACAACCAGTATTGAATATGCCAAAGGACTGACTCAGCTACCAGAAAATGCGCGAGTGATTCAGCGCGATGGTCAGACTTTTTATCAATGGGATGGTAAAGAGTACTATTTTGATTGGTCTACAGAGCGTTATCTGGCAGTGAGTCAATAAGCTCTTATTTCGCTAATTCTGAACAATATGATCACCAGTACCTGTGACAGTATGTTTTTTACTTAAAAATGGCGAGATGCAGATGTTATTCGAGCTGTCATTAAAAGTACCATTGAATAGAAAGGTAAAAGCCCTAATGAATCCATTTCATTAGGGCTTTTGTTGTTGCATTGTCTTACGACATTTTATCGTTACATATTATTATTTTTATTCCCTGTAACGTACTTCAAAATAGCCGCTGTTGTTTATGGGGGCACAACAGCAATTATTAAGAATGAACTGACAAACTTGCCTGTCATTATATTTTTATTATCCCTTCCCAATCGCTTTCGCTGATGAGAAGTCAAGCAAGTTTGTCGTAGCACTTTACGCTGTGAACCTAACCTTAATTACCACTAGATCCAGCATAATAAATTGACAAGATATGTTGCTAGTTTTAACTCTCGCTGGGGATCGAAAGCTAAACAACTTATCTTGCCGAAACTGCTAATGATTATTGAGTAACTCGCTTAACTTAGTTGTTCAATAAAACATTATAAAATTGACAAGAAGAGTGACTGTTATCAGCTAATCATAACTGCCTAATATTCGCTGGGGGACGAATATTAAAGCCACTTTTCTTGCCTTAACCGCTAATGACATTTTAAGACAAACCACTCACTCATTTGCTCAAATTCTCACTGTAAAATTGACAAGAGAAGTGACTGTTATTATCTAACTGCTTAACCTTCGATGGGGGACGAAAGCTAAAGCCACTTTTCTTGCCTGAACCGCTATTGAAATTTTAAGACAAACCACTCACTCATTTGCTCAAATTCTCACTGTAAAATTGACAAGAGAAGTGACTGTTATTATCTAACTGCTTAACCTTCGATGGGGGACGAAAGCTAAA
>NZ_JAKIKU010000019.1 GCF_023283985.1 Shewanella electrodiphila | reverse complement strand
GCTCAATCGAACTACGACAAGGAATGCTTTAGTTGCAGCTAAAGCCTGGGTCTCACATTACCCGAAACAGGGAAGTATTTGTAAATTAGGTGGGTTTATTATCCATACAAGTCGCTCAAGAAAGGACGTAAAACGCTTGGTTTGCGCTCATTCTTCGCTAATTATAACCAAGCATTTTGCGCCTCTTAGCGAGGCGTTATATGCCCTGAAAGGATTCGGAAATTCTTGAATAAATTTAACTATAGATTAGACGCCGCGCCTAATTTCAAGGCTAAAATAATTCGTCATATCGTATATGCATCTCTTGTGTTTTTAGCCACTTTCTCTGTAGTTTATTTTACGCACTATATGGGAGGTCTTTTAAACGTTGACGTTGACCAACCATTGAGAGAAATTCCAACCCAAGTTGTCCTCATGGGGTTAGCGGGAATATTTGTAACTTTTGTTATTGTATATGTGGTTGTACTCTGGGTGGCTAGAACGATATTTGTAAAGCTCAAGGTTTAAAACGGGCATATAACAAGTCAATGAAGAGCGGACCGCTAACGGTTGGTTGTGTTTCGTTCCTCAACAATTTTAACCAACCATTATCTGGCCTCTTATTGAGGCGTTACAAACTCGTTTCTTTCCAAAAGTGATTTTAAAAATGATTAAACTTTATTATAAGCAAGTGACTTTCATTCCTAGATAAATTATTAATCATCGTTATGATCATAAAACAGCGCCTATTGGCGCTGTTTTTGTTTTTTGGTGGCAGAGTTAATGCGGTTTAAGAGCACCGCTTAAAAGTCATTGTCATCAAAGGCTGCAATATTTGCGCTGCTCATTTCTACTTGTTTGCGTAAGCTACGTGTCTGACAACCCCAATATTTCATGTAAAAGCTGGCTGTGTTTAACTTAGCTTGATAAAAAGCCTGTTCATCAGTTCCAGCTTCAATGGCTGCAAGAGAAGTAGCTGCAATACGTGCCCACATCCAAGCGAGAGCCGAGATACCAAATAATTGCATATAAGGCATCGAAGCTGCACCAATCATGTCTGGGTTAGTGGCGGCTGATTTTGCAATAAAGCCAGTGGCTTTTTCTAAATCTGCAGCAGCATCCATTAGCCCTGCAATGTACGGCTTCATTGCGTCATTAGCGCTGTGCTCACCAATAAACTGTTTCACCATGTCTGACCAAAGGCTTAATGTCGCCCCTTTATCAGATAACAATTTACGACCCACTAAATCTAACGCTTGAACGCCGTTAGTGCCTTCATAAAGCATGGCAATACGAATATCGCGGACAAATTGCTCCATGCCCCATTCATTGATGTAGCCATGACCACCATAAATTTGCTGCGCATCAACACAGGCTTTAAAGCCTTGGTCGGTGACAAAACCTTTAACGATAGGCGTAAATAATGCCGCAAGCGCAGACGCTTGTTTGGCTTTGACAGGATCGGAGTGGCGCTCAGCTGTATCTAACCACAATGCTTGCTGGCCCATTAGTGCTCGGGTTGCTTCATTGAATGACTTTTGCGACAACAACATGCGGCGGACATCACCATGAACCAGGATAGGATCCGCTGCTTGGTCGGCATGTTTTATCCCAGATAATGCGCGGCCTTGGACTCGGTCTTTGGCGTACACCAAGGCATTTTGGTAGGCAATATCTGAAACACCTAACCCTTGAATACCCACACCGAGTCTGGCTTGGTTCATCATAGTAAACATGGCTTTTAGGCCTTGATGAGGCGCACCGACTAATTCACCTACAGCGCCATCAAATAACATCACGCAGGTTGAGTTACCATGAATGCCCATTTTATGCTCAAGTGCGGTGGCACTTAAGCTGTTTTCTTTGCCTAAAGAACCGTCATCGTTGACCATAAATTTAGGCACCGCGAATAATGAGATACCTTTGACGCCTTCAGGGGCATCAGGTAATTTTGCTAACACTAAGTGAATGATGTTTTCAGCTAAGTCGTGATCCCCTGATGAGATAAATATCTTCTCGCCGCTAATCGCAAACGTGTCATCGGCAAGGGGCTTAGCTTTAGTGCGCAGTAAGGCTAGATCTGTCCCTGCATGAGACTCAGTTAAGTTCATGGTGCCAGTCCATTCACCACTGACGAGTTTTTCTAAATACTTTTGTTTGAGTTTATCGCTGCCATGAACATGAATCGCTGAATAAGCCCCATGGGTTAATCCCGGGTACATGGCAAATGCCATATTGGTGGCGGTTTTCATTTCGGTGGCAAAGGTGCCAATCACTTCGGGTAAGCCTTGACCGCCGTATTCAGGGTCGCAGGTAAGGGTTGCCCAACCATCATCAATGTATTGCTGATATGCGGCTTTAAACCCCTTTGGTGTTATCACTTTTCCGTCTTCAAGCTTACATCCTTCAAGATCACCAGAGGCATTAAGCGGCAACATGATATCGGTGGTGAAGTCAGCCACGCCTTGTAAAATGGCATCGGTAAGTTCAGGGTCGACTTCATCAAAACCTTTAAGGTCAGTTTGCTGATAAATATTGAGTAACTCAGATAAGATGAATTGATAGTCGCGAAGGGGAGCTTGATAAATCGGCATAATACGGTCCTTTGTTGTTTGCTATCTGTCAAACTGCCGATACTAGCGAAGCAAGGTTAACAGACTCCATAACTGTTTATCGTGTCGGTTCAGCTGTGCAAATACATGGGCAGACAGCTGAACCTTTTGCTTATTATTTACTGTGCAATTTCGCTTATTTGTTAGGCGATAAACTACCTTAACCAATTTCGAGTAAAAACTCAGCTTTATTTTTAAGCGATGTTTTAGCTAGGTAAATGTAGGCTTTAAGTCATTATTTTATGGCTTTTCCAGAACGAGAATGCATGTTCAATAACTTGCTCTGGCGCTTCAACTTGTGGGTAATGTCCCACGCCGTTAAGGCTGATGGTATCTGCATCGGTTATCAGCTCTTGGTAGCGTTTAAGCATGTCATGCCCTGAAATAGGGTCTTCTAAACCATTAATAAAACGCATGGGTTGTTTATATTGTTGCAATGCACCGACCCAGCGATCACGATGTTCAACCCGTTCTTTCATGTATTGGATCAGCTTGTGAAAGATACGGTCGCCTTGGTTATGTTGGATCAGTTGCCAATATTTTCTCAGTTCAATATCGTCAATGTTAATACAACAGATATTGTCGAAATTACGTTTGAAAGCGTCATAAGCCATGCCTTTAGCCACAATAAAACCTATGGGGCTTAGTAACAGTTTTTGGATGAGAATTGGATGAATCACTTCGGGGAAAATGCCGCCATTAAGTAATAAACAGCTTAATATTTCAAAGCAAGGCGACGTTTGCTTTTGCTTAGCATCATTGTTTCTTGCCAATAATTCTTGAGTGACGGTATTACCGTAATCATGGGATAAAATATGAACTTGATTAATATCTAATGACGTAAGTACATCTTCGATTAAATTAGCTTGAGCAGCAAAAGAATAGGGGAAGTCTGTCGGCTTATCGGAATAACCAAAACCAATCATATCTAAGGTAATCAGATAAAAGTGTGGGCTTAAGCTATCCCAAATTGGTTGCCAATCATAACTGCAAGTGGGGAATCCGTGGATCAGTAATAATGCTGGTTTGGACTTATCGCCCTCATGCCTGACAAAAATGTTATTTTCAAAGTGTGGTTTAAAGGCATGTTTATGAAAACGACCTTGATTTAACCAATGGGTTAATTTTTGCATAGATATTCCCCAATAATCCATTTTGTTTTTTTTGTTTTATACCAAACTAACGTGATTAATCCTGTTTGTAAAACGTTCTTAACGTCGAATTCTTATTTTCAAACATGCGTAAACACTAATCTAAATCAGTCACTTAACAAGCCGTTGAAAAACTGGCGAGCTGTGTTCTCGTTTAGCAGTAAGCTGCCCTGAATAAAAAAGGTGTTTTAGTCGGTCTTAATATTCAAGTGCGAATGCTTATCGCTGATTGTCGACTTTATTAATAGGATTGAATGCTTATGAAACCTATCAACGGACTGACCTTAAACGGACAGAGCTTAAATGGACTTAATTTAAACAGGTTGATTTTAAATAGCCCGATTTTAAATAGGCAGAATTTAAACAGACTGATTTTAAACAGACTGATTTCAAACAGACTGATTTTAAACAGACGGTATCGTGAAATTGCAGCGGAGGTAATGACCTTTACTTTAATGAGCTTGTTAATGTTGCTTTTTTCAACTGCTGCGCGGGCAGATGAGACACTAACTGATGAACATCATTTTCCTCAAGCTGAAGCATTTATACTCAATGATGCCCAAGGCAATGAATGGTCATTGGCTGAGCAAGCGGGCAAACCGGTTGTGATTCATTTTTGGGCCACTTGGTGCCCTTATTGTAAAAAGCTTCAACCAGGGCTTGAACGATTAAGGTTAGCGAATAGTGAATCTGATCTTGAAATGGTGGCGATTAGCTTCAATGAAGATAAAGGTGCAATGCCAGCGAAGGTGTTAAAGGAGCGAGGCATCGACATGACAACCTTGATAAATGGTGACAAGGTTGCGAAACGTTATGGTGTAACAGGTACTCCAACGACTGTGTTTATTAATCGACAAGGACAAGTGGTTTGGGTGACGCGAATATCAGATCCAGATTCACCTAAATTAGTTCAGGCAATTGATTTTCTATTATCTGAGCAATAATGAAATAAACATGACCACCAGGTTGATAGGGATATAAAACAGCAACTAGCATTATAAAAACACTCTGCCTTATAAAAAATCCGCTTTATAAAATCAATCTGCTTTATAAAAAGAACCCGCTTTATAAAAAGCGGGTTATGTTTTCTGTATTGGTTTAACTGAATAAGCAGTTAAACCAAGCTTGAGCTTATTTGTGACGACTTATCCAGTAAAGATAGCAGACTCATCAGATTTGTTTTCTGCAGATTCATCAACAGCCATGGTTAAAGGCAAGTCTCGTGCTTGTTCACGTAAGTAATCCATACCAGCCAAAAAGCCTGAGAACATTTTCAGTGCAATAAATTGACCTCCAACCGTGGTCTGGTAATTATTGCCTTTCTTAGTCAAAGCCCCAGCGGAAATCAGATAACTCATTTCCAGTGGAAAAGCTTGCCAAAGTGTTTTGCCTGTATGGGCTTTAAACTGCTGATTGTCCAGTGTGCCGTGACCCATCATCATCATTAAGTGATGTTGTAATAGGGCTTTGGCTTCTAATGGTTTGGTATAACAGGTACCTGTTTGCCCTGATTCGATTCGGCTAATATAGTCAGGAATATCAAAACTTGAAATTCTAAACTGTTCACCAAAACGACCAAAAGCACCTGAGCCAACGCCAAAGCAATCTTCGCCATCTAAAACGTATTTATTTTCTACTGGCTGACCAAAGTTACGGCTGAATGTCCACGGGAACTCCATGATGTAACGTTCAGCCATTGCTTCTTTTACCGCTAAGAATTGTGGCCATAATTCTTCAGGACTACCTGCTAAACAACCTGCTTTCTTGCGATTTTGGCCTATGCCAACGGTTAATGGGTAAGTGGTGATTTGATCTGGGCTTAAGCGAATGGTTTGAGCTAAATCACTGGCAACAGTCTCTGGCGTTTGCATCTTAAAGCCATACATCATGTCCAAGTTAACTGTTGGGATCACTTCAATGGCGCGGCTAACGTATTCAGCTTGTTGCAAACCACTGCCGAATTTTTCAAATCGGCCACTGGCTTTTAGAATTTTATCATCAAAGCTTTGCACCCCAATCGACATGCGATCTACCAAACCTTTGAGTAAATGTGGATTACCTTCTTTAAAGTAGATTGGATCACTTTCACAGGACACTTCTCGTACCGTGGTAATAGATTTAATCATCTCGATGGTTTTAATCAACTCATCTTCTAATATGGTTGTCGTCCCGCCACCAATGTATACCCGATTAAAGCGATAACCTTGGGCTATCACCATGCGAATTTCTTGTCTTAACGCCTTAAAATAAGCCTTGGCGACACCTTCATTAAATTTAATTTTGTGAAATGAACAAAAACGGCAAAGGGTATGGCAAAAAGGAATATGAATATAAAGTGTTTCGATGGGCTTTTCTGGCACAGTCAGCTTAGTCACATCAGTTAATGCGACGGCATCTTTTAAACTGAGCGATTGCTTAATCGTCATCCCCATTACCCAGTCTAAAGAGCTGGTAGCAAGGTTCAGCCTAGAAGTAGATAAGTATTTTTTCATGAGCAAGCCTTAGTCTTTTGGTTTCACCAACTGTGCAAGCTTTTCATTTGAAAAGGGCGATTGGTTTGTAATCATTTATTAGATGGATATCAGCGTAAATGACTCAATAAGTCCAAACTGTTGTGTAAAGCATGAAAATGCAAATCTATACCTTTTTTATGTAGTTGATTTACCAAAATTTGATGCCTATCACTTGTTCAGTTTTAAATTCAATACTTATACGACAAAAAAATGATTGAAGCAGATTTCTAATGATTAGCAAAAGTGGTTCCTACAGTCGTCACAAGCTATATCTTAAATTAGTAATATTGAATGTTTACGTGTTTTTTATCGAAAATTTGTTGATTCATTCATCAAAACTGGGCTTGGGTCGCTTTTTTTTAGTGCCTGAATAGCGTAAATTAACCTCTATTGTGTTATTTTGTAAACACTCAGTTTCTCAATAAAGACTATTTCAAGAGGTTAGCTATGGAACATCGTTGGCAAATCGCGATTTCAGCAGGTTTATTAGCAGCATTGTGGGCAGGCGTTGCCGACGTTTTCCAATTAGTGACTTGGATAGGTTTTTTAAGTTGCAGCACTTTTTTTGCTCAAACCGAAACCGGTATTAAAGGCATGTTTATGGCCATGAGTACTAATTTATCGGGCGTGTTTTGGGGATGGTTAATCATTTCAGGCAGTAGTTTCTTTATATCTCCGATAATAGGTTATGCCTTTACGGGTATTGCTACAGCAGCAATGTGTTTACAGGCAAGTTATAAAAAGCTCGCTTTTATCCCTGGCGCTTTTATAGGTTGTTGCATTACTTTTGCAATGAGTGCAGAGCTTGCCGCGATTTTACCGCCATTATTCATCGGTGCTGTACTGGGTTATAGCATGAGCTTACTGACTGCTCAGTTGATTAGTATTACACCCAAAATACAAAGTCTATTTGCAGGCAATACTGCCAAAGAGCTTTAATCTTGTTATCCAATATTGTGACTTTAAATTGCGATTATCGTTAGGAAAACGCTTTTATCAACAGGCTAGTTATTGCCGATAAATAGCGTACAACCAAAGTGCTACATTTAAGCCTGTTAACACAACGTTTAACAGGCTTTTTTTAGGGGCTTATAATGGAGTTAGTTGATCATTTCAATACCAGCGTTTGTTGCTGAACATTCGGTGTCATTCTTAAGTATCCTTTTTTTATCTATATTCATCATAAGCTTGTATTACTTTTGAATGACATCACTTTATTTTGTCAGTATAAATTTTAATCTAATAAACTGAAAAGACTGACGTTTGCATTTAATCATGCGTTTATAGCCCATTTGGCTATACTTTCTATGCACATTTGGTCGCTATATCGTGACCAAAATGATTGCAATAGGAGTGAACGACATGAACAAGACCTTAATATTATTGTTATGCGTTTTAGTAAGTGGTTCTGCATTTTCAAAGGATAGATTAGAAGTATTTGAAGATTATGATCTTGGCACCGAAATAATGATGATGACGACGGTGCGTGTTGATCCGAATATGGGTGATATTTACCTAGCGGGTTTACGCAGTAGTTGGGTTAAAGCTGTAAAGCTACAAAAGGAGCTTGGTTATATTAAAGATTGGAAGATATACGGCAGTGATTTACCGACGAGCGGTGATTTTAATATGTTGCTGGTGGTCAGTTTTGCTAATGCTGCTGATATCGAACCGAATAAAACTAAGTACCAAGAGTTTATGAAAAAATGGAGTGAGTCAGACGAGAAAAAGTCTAACGAAATTTCAGCCAAATACCCTGAAGTTAGAACCTTAACCGGTGAATATAGAATGCGAGAAATTATCTTAAAGTAAGATAATCGGAACTTGTTCATAGAGTGAGATGTATTTGAATCGGTTCCGAACTCGTTACCTTCTTGAGTAGGGGGCGCTTACAGATTTAACCCTAGCTATTTTCTCTTTCTTTGTTTATCTCTTTTTTACAATCTCAGTCAATCTAGCAACTGCTCATCTTAGCGCGCTATTATTTTTCACCAACAGCTTCTTCATCTTCATCAACAGCCTTGTCACCACGCTTCTCATTTCAGGATTTCACTCTTTAGTTTGATGCTATTACGCTATCAAATGGTTATCAGAATTGAAGCTTTATTATAAATAAATGTTCATAAAAGAAAGGACAGGGGTTTCTAATTTACACTGATATGCAATCTCGCTAGGATGTCGATTTTTAAGCATCTAGCAAGGATATTCATGAAGTCTGCGACACTGTTTACCTCAATCATCATTTTCATAACCATAATGATTTCAGCGCCAGCCAAAGCGGCTCCAGAAGTGGGACTTATGGTCGGTAGTGACTCAGGTATTAATATCAAAATGGATAATTATAAGTTTGGTGTAGGCTTAGATGATTTATCATTTACCTTAGATAAAACATTCAATTTTCAAGACCATCCCCATTTTTACTGGGGCATTGGCGGTAAGGTTGCTGACTCTAAAAGCAATGATATTCAATTAGGTGCTAGAGCAATATTTGGTGCTCACACTAAGGTAGAGCGATTCACCTTTTTTATCGAAGCACAGCCAACCTTGTATTTACTGGATGATGTTAAAGTCGAGCTAGAAGCAATAGGCGGTGTGCGCTACCACTTCTAGAATGAATTATTGTCTTTAGCTTCGTTCTTTATCGCATAAATTAGAAAGCGAACCTTAATTGGTTCGCTTTTTGATTTACTGAGCTTTTACAGTAATGACAGAAAAGTCATATAGTGCCTATTACCGTGCATCTTCAGCTCGGCGTTTTTTGAAATCAGATTCTTCAATCCATTTTGGCCAATCATCATTATTAGCAAGTTTTTCAATGATATCTGAGATTAATGCCAAATCTTGCTTTACGCCACCAAGGTCCCAATTGGGATTATAATCATCGGCAGTTTGATGGTATTTATGTGAAATGTATTCAGGGTCGGTGTCGCCTAGGCTCATAAACATTAACCCTGGCACGCCCTGTTTAGCTAATGCAAAATGATCTGAGCGGAACATTAAACCATTTTGAGGACGGGGATCAGCTTTAACTGACCGACCTTGAGCTTTAGCGGCATTATCTAAATACGTTTCTAGTTCAGATACATTTTCACCATAACGCAAAATGTAATCGACACCTTTACCAACATTCATCCCATCGATATTTAAAAATGACACAATTTGTTTAGTGGGTACAGGTGGGTGAGCAGCAAAATATTGTGCGCCAATTAACCCTGTTTCTTCAGCAGTAAAGGCGGTGAAAAGAATAGCGCGTTTTGGAGCTAACTTTTGTTGTTTAAAGTGACGCGCTAATTGCATGACGCCAGCAACGCCAGAAGCATTGTCGACTGCGCCATTATATATATGACTTTTACCATCTTTAATCGTTTTACCAAGGTGATCCCAATGGGCATGCATCACTAAGTACTCATCACCTTGGCTAGTGCCTGGAATTAACCCTGCGACATTATAAGATGTGGCTAATTCAATATCGTTTTTTACAGACAAATTAGCTTTAAGGTTTAATGGAATAGCGTTAAAACTTGGTTTTGCAGCTGTGTCTTTTAATTTATCGAAGTCTAAGTTTGCGGCCTTAAAAATTTGTTTGGCTACATCATGTTGTATCCAACCCATGACACCAATATAAGACTGGTTTTTATCCTCATCGACTAAAGTGTATTTAGTATTGGTATTGCTGTTTTGTACGACATTCCAACCATAGGCTGCCGGTGCGGTTTCATGCACAATAAAAACGGCTTTGGCACCTTGTCTTGCCGCTTCTTCATATTTATAAGTCCAACGACCGTAGTAAGTCATAGCGTTACCCTTGAAGATGCTAGGGTCTTGGGTCGCAAAACCAGGATCATTTACTAAAATAATCACGGTCTTACCTTGTACATCAAGGTTAGCGTAATCATTCCATTGATACTCTGGGGCATTAATTCCATAGCCGACAAAGACTACATCACTATTATTTAGCGCAAGCTGAGGTAAAACTTGTTCAGTTCTGGCGGTAAAGTCGCTGCCATTATTGAAAACTAAATCGTCAATTTTTAGCTGCATGTTTTGGTCTGCGGTAATTTTAGCCATAGGCACAGCTTGGCGATAACTGTCACCAAAACCGGGTTCAAGCCCCATCGCTTTGTAGGCATTTTCTAAATACTCAACAGTCAGCTTTTCTCCCTTAGATAAAGGACCTCGGCCCTCAAACTCGTCGCTGGCGAGAGTTTTGACATCTTCATGATAAATCTTTTGATCAAATTGAAATGGCGCAGCATCAACGCTTGGTAGCAAAAGCAGACTACATACGGTCAATAAACGAAAAGTTTTCACAGGTTACGTCCAGTATTTAGGGGGAAAATTCATTGTAACAGTATGATGGCGGAGAGAAAGTGTCGAGTGTAACGATAAGTTACAACTTGATTTTCAATGGCGTTATTAACAATATTGCCGAACTGTTGATGATCACTTTGAGTCAGTCACATTCGTAGTAGGCTAATTTAATCTTTAACTTATTTACTATTGATAATCATTCTCATTTACTTGTTATTGATTTAGACTGCCTTTGCTAAGCAGCGCTGCTGCAATCAATACCATATTATAAGGGAGCAATATGACTCACATTACTAAGTTAACAGCGACACTAGCGTTAACTCTCGCAAGTTTAAGTGTCAGTGCTAATGACTGTGAACTGACTATTACAGCCAATGATGCAATGCAATTTGATAAGAAAACATTAGCTGTACCAGCAACATGTAAACAAGTAACTTTAAACCTGAAGCATTCAGGCACGTTACCTAAATCTGCGATGGGACATAATTGGGTGTTAAGTACGGCCGAGAATATACAAGCAATCGCCAATGATGGAATGACTGCAGGTATTGAACACAGTTATGTTAAACCAGACGATACCAGAGTCATCGCACATACTGGTGTTATTGGTGGTGGTGCAGAGACATCAATCACTTTTAGTATTGAAGGGTTAGACAGCAGTGCAGCTTACCGATTCTTTTGCTCCTTTCCTGGGCATTGGGCGATTATGCAAGGTAGCTTTGTTATAGAGGCTTAAAAATAGCATTTATATGCGAAGGTTTTTAACAGAAACTTTTACATAAGCTTTTAACACAGGTCTATAGCAAATACTGTTAAATTTACAGGTTTAATTGGCTTTGAGTTAATTCACTTTGAGCTTACTCAATTAGGATAAACTCTAACGAGCGAGTGTTAAAAATCAACAGGCGAACCTAAAATGGTTCGCCTTTTTGTTAATTTAAAATGTGTGAGAGATAGTTAAAAGCTCACGAACATATTAATAATCATTGCATTGATGATGTCGATGAAAAACCCGCACACTAAAGGGACGATAATAAAGGCTCTATGGGCGGCGCCATATTGCTGTGATACCGCAGTCATATTAACAATTGCAGTTGCTGTTGAGCCTAAGGTTACCCCGCCAAAACCTGAACAAATCACTGCCGCTTCATAATCTTTACCCATCATTCTAAAGACGACAAAAATGGTAAAGACAACAGACAGAATGACTTGTAAGGTCATTACAACGGAGATGTAAGCGAAGCTGCCCTCGAGTTCCCAGATTTTAAGACTCATTAGCGCCATGGTTAAGAACATACCTAAACAAATATCTTGAATTAAGCTTAGCCCTCTTGACGCTTCTTCAATGTAGGTTTGGTCTCTGTCTTGATTGCGATTCAGTATCGCTCTACCAACGTTGCCGATAATAATACCTGCAAGTAAACAGGCGACAAACATAGGTAACTTAAGGCCTGCGCCTTGCAAACCTAAATCAATAAAATAGCCTATTATCAAGGTGACATTAAGCCATAGCCAAGCGCGCAGTACCCCAAAATAATCGACTTTAATTGATTTACTGTTTTCTTGATGGCTAGCACCAATATCCAGTTCATCATCTTGATTGGGTTTGACCTTATGACGCTTCATTAAATAGGCGGCAATCGGGCCACCAATAACACATGCTGCGATAAGACCTAGGGTATTTGAAGCTATGCCTAGTTCACTGGCGTTGGTAATGCCTAACTCTTCAACAAAGGTTGGGGTCCAAGCCATTGCGGTTCCAACGCCGCCGATGAGAGAAATCGAACCTGACATTAAGCCGGCTTTAGGATCTAAGCCAAATAAGCTTGCAACACTTACCCCCATGACGTTTTGCAGGATAATAAAGGTGCTTGATAAAAATAGTAAAATTAGTAACGGTTTACCGCCTTTAATTAAGGTCGCAAAATCAGCTTTTAAACCAATCCCCGCAAAAAAGTACAGTAATAATATATCTCTTACTTCGAGGTTAAATTCGATTTGAAGTCCAAAGGCATAATACAGAACGCCGACAATAATAGCGCAGAAAAAACCGCCAACAACAGGTTCGGGTATGCTGTATTTTCTAAGCACCTCATATTGCGAGATGATGCCTTTACCAATAAATAAGGTAATAATGGCTAAGGTGAATGATACGAAGTCTTTCACTTCGACTAACTGGGGTTCCATTTTTTGTCCTCTTGAAAGGGTTGTGGTTTACAAACTGGCTTATCTATTTAGGTTAAAGCGCTATCTTTAAGAAATAATTTTAAAGGTGTTAGCTGTTGGTTTAATCGATAACTCATTATCAGGACATCAACTTGATACAAGCTTGATGTAAGATTAAATAGTTGTAATTACTCATTTAAATTACCAGTTGGTTCAGCTGATATTCAGTTTTAGTGAACAATTGAAATTGATGAGAATAGGGCGGTTGAGGGAGATGTATTGGTTAGCTGGAAAAAGTTAATTAGCGGTTAGAAACGATGCTGAATAACTGATTCTTAGTTATTTTTAGCATCAGAATAATGCCCGTTTGCTGTTATAATCTCGGCATTATTTTATAGAAAAGGCATTCGTATGACTTCCCTTGCAGAACTTAATATTACCGACATCACGGTTGGTGAAGGTAAAGCCGCAGAAAAAGGTGCACTAATCACCTGTAAATATACCGGTAAATTAGCCGATGGCAGCGTATTTGATAGCTCAGAAGCTTTTCAAGTGGTGATCTCCGCTAAACGGGTTATCCAAGGTTGGTATCAAGGTATTATTGGTGACAACCCAATGAAGGTAGGCGGAACACGCCAACTGTCAGTCCCTGCTCACCTTGGTTATGGCGAACGCAAAATTGGCGATAAAATCCCGCCTAATTCTGATCTATTCTTTGAAATCGAATTGTTAGAAGTGCTAACACGAGATTGATGAATGGCAACAGTCATGTTGCCATTGTTGTTTATGGCTAACCTGTTCGTAGGTTTAACTGGTTTTTAATTAAGTTTACTTTGTTTTGCTTACAACCTGACGGTTGCTAAAGTCAACGTCGTGGGTATTCCACCCACTCCCGACCAAGAGGGGACACAACAGCAATCCCCCTCTTACTCTTTCTAAGAACCATCCCATGCCGCTCCGACGAAGTGTTGATCCTTATGCTTAATTAAGCGAATTTACTACCGCCTTAGATTGGTATCTGAAGTATAAGGATATACAAATGTCGCGATGACATGGACGTCAAAAAGCGGCCATGGCTCAATCTAAGGCTGTGTCGGCGTCGATAGGCAGGATGCCTGAATGGCATGTTGTTTTGTTTATGACCTTCGGTCACTGGGATGAAAGTCGTGGCGCTTCGCCCACACCAGATGAAAGGGAAACAACAGCATTTCCCTTTTCGATATCCTTTGCCGCTCCGACGAAGTGTTTAACCTCGTACTTATTAGCGAATTAACTACCGCCTCAGATTCGCCATCCATGGCTCAATCTGAGGCTATGTCGGCGTCGATAGGCAGGATGCCTGAATGTCATGTAGTGCAGGGATGCACGAGAATGACCTGCCTCCATCAGGTAAATTAGCTTAACGCATTCGGACACTTCCAACGGAGATCATTGAATCAGCAAGTTAAATTGGAGTCTTTCGAATAAGTATACTCTGACGGATGGTTGGTTATGACTTGCGGTCACTAAGATTTAAAGTCGTGGTGCTTCGCCCACACCAGACGAAAGGGAAACAACAGCATTTCCCTTTTCGATATCCCTTGCCGCTCCGACGAAGTGTTGATCTTCATGCTAAATAAGCAAATTTGCTACCGCCTCAGATTCGCCATCCATGGCTCAACTGAGGCTATGTCGGCGTCCTGCCTCCATCACGTAAATTAGCTAAACGCCCTCAGACACTTCCAACGGAGTGAATTGAGCCCGCAGGTTTCATTGGTATCTTGGCTAAAGCACCCCCTTTGAAATCTATATATGGTGTTTTTGGTGTTAGTTTTCACTACATGTTGTGTTTTTTGGTTGTTTTGTTACTATATAAAGGCATTTCACAACAGAGGTTTATATGCCAAGAAAAAATCAACATGCAATTCCACATCCTGAAGGTGGATGGGGAGTTAAAGGTGCTGGAAACGAAAGGTTCACTAGTCGACACACTACCCAATCTTCTGCAATAGAAGTTGCAAGAGAGATTGCAAAAAATCAGAAATCAGAATTATTTATTCATAGGCAAGATGGTCGAATTCGCAAACGGGATTCTCACGGAAATGATCCATTTCCACCTAAGGGGTAATTGATTTTAAATTAACTGTCAGAAGCAAGAATTCTGATTATTAAACTCTATTATCCATTATATAAATAGGAACCATTATGAATTTAGATGAAAAATTAACACTGACAGGTTTTAAAAACTTAGCCCATCTAGCTGATGTTATTGAAGCACCAAAGTTGAACCTTGAAGAATATAAAATAGAACACCCAAAACTTTTTAACGCATTGATTGACGGAGTGGCATCTCAAGTTAGATTGAATAAAATGTTAAACCAACATTTCCAATTCAGGATTGTTTTTGAATATTTAAATGAGCATTATAAATCTGGTCAGAATTTGCCCTCAGAAAATGACTTAGCTCTCGAAATCGGTTCAGTGAAAAGCGTGATAAGGGAGCAATTAGCTAGATTAGAATCACTAGGTTATATAGATATTATTGAACATGGAAAAAGAAATGTTTGGCGTTCAAACTTATCATTTGACAGTTAAGGTCTATATTTTTTGATAAGTGTAATGAATGTTAAATATCCTCCATTGGAAGTGTCCGATGACGTTAAGCTAATTGACGTGATGGAGGCAGGACGCCGACATAGCCTCAGATTGAGCCATGGATGGCGATTCTGAGGCGGTAGTTAATTGGCTTAGTCAGTCAGAGGAAAAACACTTCGTTGGAGCGGGTGGGTGTTCCAAGAGGGAGTTGCCGTTCACTCCCTTTTGGTCTGGTGTGGGCGAAGCGCCACGACCTTGATTTTGCTGTTATCTTTGTTGTTAAAAACACCCCAAAACTTAAATCACACCAAACAAAAAAGCGAACTTCAATGAAGCCCGCTTTAGTCTTTAATCTAATTTAAATTGAATCACATATTCAATTTAAAACACCATTTCTGGTACATGCTCTGGCACCACCAACTTACCCGCAGTTTTAGATTGGATCTCTTCAACCGACACTCCTGGGGCACGCTCTAACAAGTGGAATGCGCCGTCTTTGATTTCCATAAAGGCTAAGTCAGTCATCACGCGTTTAATGCAGCCATAACCCGTTAAAGGCAGCTCGCATAAAGGCAGTAACTTAGAGTTACCTTTTTTGTCAGCATGCATCATGGTGACAATAATATTGTCAGCCCCAGCCACTAAATCCATGGCGCCGCCCATGCCTTTAATTAACTTGCCAGGGATCATCCATGAGGCGATTGAACCATTAACATCGACTTCAAAAGCGCCCAGTACGGTTAAATCAACATGGCCGCCGCGGATCATCGCAAAGCTTTCTGCTGATGAGAAAAACGATGCGCCATCGACAGCGGTGACGGTTTGCTTACCTGCATTGATAAGGTCTGCATCTATGGTGTCTTCAGTTGGGAACTCACCCATACCTAATAAACCATTTTCAGATTGCAGCATCACGCTCATGCCTTCAGGAATATAGTTAGCCACTAAGGTCGGAATACCGATACCTAAGTTAACGTAAAAGCCATCTTGCATTTCTTGGGCTACACGTTGAGCAAGTTGTTCTCTTGATAATGCCATGTCTTGCTCCTTATTTTGCTGCCGCTGCGTTTGGTTTGACAGTGCGTTGTTCGATGCGCTTCTCGAAACTTGCTTGAATTACGCGGTCAACGTAAATACCTGGGGTATGAATATGGTTAGGGTCTAACTCACCTGGCTGCACAATTTCTTCAGCTTCTACCACGGTGATTTTGCCAGCAGTCGCCATCATAGGGTTAAAGTTCGCTGCGGTTTTACGGAAGATTAAGTTACCCATGGTGTCAGCTTTCCAAGCTCGAACAAGGGCAAAGTCAGCGGTCAATGAGTCTTCAAGCACGTAATGACGGCCTTTGATTTCACGGGTTTCTTTACCGTCAGCAATCGGTGTGCCGTAACCAGTAGCGGTGAAAAAGGCAGGGATACCAGCGCCGCCAGCACGGATTTTTTCAGCTAAAGTGCCTTGTGGCGTTAAGATGACATTAAGTTCACCAGACAACATTTGTTGCTCAAAAGTGGCATTTTCACCAACATAAGAGGCGATCATCGTGGCAATTTGGCGCTCTTTTAGTAGCAAGCCTAAACCAAAGTCATCCACACCGGCATTATTTGAAATAGCGGTTAATCCAGTGACGCCCATTTTGACCATGTGATTAATCAGGCCTTCTGGAATGCCACATAATCCGAAACCGCCGACCATAATGGTCATATCATTACTGAGGCCGTTTAGGGCTTCATCGTAACTGTGAACGACTTTGTTGAGTCCTGCCATCATCTTGTCCTTTTCTGTATTGCGCGAGTGGCAATTAATGCCCATCGCGATGTATTTGGTCTGCTATCTACTTATTACTTATTAGCAAAAAAGTTTATTAGCTAAAAAGCTTACTTAGCTAAAAACGGTTTATTCTGCGCAAATAGCTTGTGCCACTTTTGAGCCTGTTGTTCTGCCTAAAGTGTGGCTTATTTGCTGACCTGCTTTAGCAAGCTTAGTTAAATCAATGCCGGTTTCGATGCCCATCCCGTGCAGCATGTAAACCACATCTTCGGTAGCAAGATTGCCTGATGCGCCTTTGGCATACGGGCAACCGCCAAGGCCTGCAACGGATGAATCAATCACGCTAACGCCTGTGCTTAAACAGGCTGCGATATTAGCTAATGCTTGGCCGTAGGTGTCATGAAAGTGCAGCGCCAGTTTTTCAACCGGGACTAATTTAGCAACGGCTTCAACCATCTTACGGGCTTTAATGGGCGTGCCAACACCTATGGTGTCGCCAAGTGAAATCTCGTAACAGCCCATTTTGTAAAGTATTTCAGACACTCGGGCGACTTCGTTAATATCAATGTCACCTTCGTAAGGGCAACCGAGGACACAGGAAACATAGCCGCGAACGGGGATGTTTCTTTGCTTAGCCAGTGCCATGACTGGCTCAAAGCGTGCTATCGACTCCTCAATAGAGCAGTTGATATTGCGCTGACTGAAGCTTTCAGATGCCGCGCCAAAGATGGCAACTTCATCGGCGCCAGCGTCAAGTGCAAGTTCCAGCCCTTTTAGATTGGGGGTTAGAGCAGAGTAGACCACGCCTTGTTTACGCTTGACAGTTTTAAGCACGTCACCTGAATCAGCCATTTGTGGCACCCATTTAGGCGACACAAAACTGGCGGCTTCAATACGCTTGACCCCTGCATCGGCGAGTTGCTCAATTAAGGTCAGTTTATCTTGGGTGCTAACAGCCTTTTCATTTTGTAAGCCATCACGGGCGCCAACTTCAAAAATACAGACTTTGTTAGGAAGACTCGCTGCATTCATCATTAGGCTTCCTTTTCTGCAACTTCTACATTCAGAGCTTCGACATTAAGCGCTTCAACATTTAATAGCTGAGCGCCATCGGTCACGAGTTCGCCGCTTTGGAAGTAAAACTCACTGACCACACCATCAAATGGCGCTTCAATGGTGTATTCCATTTTCATCGCTTCCATCACTAATAAGCCTTGCCCTTCAGTGACGCTATCGCCCACCTCAACTAAGTGAGTGACCACAGTGCCATTCATTGGCGCTTTTAATTTATCCGCGCTGTCTGCTGTGTCTTCGGCAACTTGTGCCTGAACCGCTTTAAAGTGGTAACTGCCTGACGGTAAGAAAAGAGTAAAATCATCTCCTTCATGGCTGACTGGGACTTTACTTTTATGGCCGTTAATTTCAGCTAATAACATGTCATCAACTATGGAACCAGCAAGCTTGAGCGCTTGACCGTTTAGGCCAAGGTGCAGTGCATCACCTAAGTCAGTAATGACTAAGTTTTGCAACATTTGAACATCATCGAGTAGCGCTACATGGTGCACGCTGGCGCTATTGAGCCTAAAGCCACTGACTTGTCCCCAAGGCGAGTATGGGTCTTCGCTATTGGTGGCGTTAACCTTTGCGGTCTCTTGACGAGAAAGCACTTGATAAAGGCCTGCTAAGGCGAGGGCATTATCCGACTCATTGGTGACGTCACCAATTAAACTGCTGGCGTAACGTTCGATAAAGTCAGTGCAAAAATCAGCTTCAGCAAATGCGGGATGCTCAGCGATATTAGCTAAAAACTCGATGTTATGTTTAAGACCGCTAATTTGGTATGAGCTTAATGCATGAGTCAGACGCTGCAGCGCACGTGGGCGAGACTCGTCCCATACGATTAATTTTGAAATCATCGGGTCGTAAAAGTTACTGATGACGTCGTTTTCACGAATACCAGAATCAATACGCACATGACGGTTTTGATCAGGTTCACGTAAGAAGTTTAATTTACCCGCCGCTGGCAGGAACTCATTACGGGGATCTTCAGCATAGATACGTACTTCAAATGAATGGCCGTGAATACTGACCTCATCTTGCTTAAGGGGTAACTCACTGCCGCTGGCCACCATTAACTGCCATTTTACTAAGTCTTGTCCTGTGACCATTTCGGTTACTGGATGCTCCACTTGCAAACGGGTATTCATTTCCATGAAGTAAAAGCTGTCGTCGGTATCTAATAAGAATTCAACCGTACCTGCGCCCACATAATCAATCGCTTTGGCTGCAGCAACAGCTGCTTCACCCATTTGCTGACGCAGAGCATCAGACAAACCTGGCGCTGGCGCTTCTTCGACCACTTTTTGGTGGCGACGTTGAATTGAACAATCACGATCAGATAAGTAAATGGTGTTGCCAAAAGTATCGGCAAATACTTGCACTTCAACATGGCGAGGCTGACGTAAATAGCGTTCCATCAACAGTTTGTCATTACCAAACGATGATGCTGCTTCACGGCGAGCGGAGTTAATCGCATCAAGTACGTCTGCTTGGCTTTCGACAATACGCATGCCTTTACCGCCGCCGCCATAAGCCGCTTTAATCAGCATGGGATAGCCGACATTTTCTGCTTCAGCAAGTAAGGTGTTGTCGTCCTGTGCATCGCCATGATAACCCGGCACTAGCGGTACATTGGCTGCGCCCATAATGATTTTTGCGGCGCTTTTACTGCCCATTGAGTCAATGGCATCGCTGCCTGGGCCAATGAAAGCTATACCGTTTTGCTCACAGCTGCGAGCAAAACCTGCATTTTCAGATAAGAAACCGTAACCTGGATGTATCGCTTCAGCACCTGATTTTTTGGCGATATCTATGATGACATCACCCTTTAAGTAGGACTCTGCTGGTGCGCTGCCACCAATATGAAATGACTCATCTGCCATGGCAACATGACGGGCATTGGCGTCGGCATCGGAATATAAAGCAACAGTGCGAACGCCCATTGCGCGGGCGGTATTAATAATGCGACAAGCAATTTCACCGCGGTTAGCAATTAATAATTTGGTAAACATTATTTGGCTCCTTGTGCATCAGTCTTGGCGTTTTGTTGTTGGTTGCTTATCCAAGCTGGCGAGCGTTTTTCAAAGAATGCATTAAGGCCTTCTTGGCCTTCATCTGACACACGAATTCGAGCAATTTGCTCACTGGTATGGGCGAGGGTAGCGTCATCAATAACGCCATCTTCAAGGTGCGACACTAAGGTTTTAACCCACGCCATACCTTGAGGACTGTTGCCATTAAAGGCTTCAATAAATGGTTTTGCTGCAGCATCTAAGTCATCATTTATTTCATGAATAACTTGATAAGTTAATGCAACCTCTGCGCTAAATCGCTCGGCGGTTAGCATGTAGCGCCTTGCTTGGCGGTTACCCATTGCGCGAACCACGTATGGGCTTATCACTGCTGGAATAAGCCCGAGTTTGACTTCGCTTAAGCAAAAACTGGCACGTTCATTGGCAATGGCAATATCGCAGCAGCAAATTAGCCCAAGTGCGCCACCAAAGGCTGCACCATTGACTAAAACGATAGTCGGTTTAGGGAACTTATCTAGCACAAGCATTAACCTAGCCAGTTCGTTGGCATCGCTAAGGTTTTGCTCAAAGTCCATTTTTGCTTGTTTGCGCATCCAATTTAAATCAGCACCTGCACTGAAGTTTTTACCGTTTGCTCGCAGTATCAATTGCTGGCATTGACTGTTGATAGCAAAGGCTTCAATGGCGCTGATCATTTCGCTAATCATCACTTCATCGAAGGCATTATGCTTTTCAACACGGTTTAATATTAGCTCAGCAACACCTTGGTTTAGCTGGCATTGGATGTATTGATAATCATTTTTTAGAACGTCATTTTTTATGGCTGTTGTGTTTGTCATTATCTGCTCCTATTTATCCGCAATTACATGCGGAATACACCAAACTTGGTGTCTTCAATAGGCGCATTTAATGCCGCCGATAAGGCTAAACCAACCACATCACGAGTTTGCGCAGGATCGATGATTCCGTCATCCCATAAACGAGCACTGGCATGATACGGATGACCTTCTTTGTCGTATTGCTCAACAATCGGTTTTCTGAATGCTTGCTCGTCTTCATCAGACCATTCTTGGCCTTTACGGGCGAGACCATCACGGCGTACTGTCGCTAATACGCCTGCCGCTTGTTCACCACCCATGACTGAAATGCGTGCATTGGGCCACATCCACATCATGGTTGGCTCGAATGCGCGGCCGCACATGCCGTAGTTACCTGCGCCATAACTGCCACCAATAATCACGGTGAATTTAGGCACATTTGCACAGGATACGGCGGTAACCATTTTCGCGCCGTGCTTGGCAATGCCTTCATGTTCGTACTTTTTACCGACCATGAATCCGGTGATGTTTTGTAAAAACAGTAATGGAATTTTTCGCTGGCAACATAGCTCAATAAAGTGAGCGCCTTTTTGGGCTGACTCTGAAAACAAAATACCGTTATTAGCCACAATGCCGACGGGGTAGCCATGAATACGGGCGAAACCGCAAACCAGCGTGTTGCCGTAATTGGCTTTGAATTCATCAAAATCTGAATCATCGACCATACGGGCGATGACTTCTTTGACATCAAATGGTTTTTTAAGATCGGTGCCGACAATGCCGTAAAGCTCGTTAATATCAAACTTTGGCGGTTTAACAGGACTTAATTGCGCGGCAATTTCTTTTTGATGATTAAGGCGAGAAATTGATTTACGGGCAAGCTCAAGTGCATGGTCATCATTTTGGGCTAAGTGATCGGCAACCCCAGAGATTTTGGTATGCACTTCAGCGCCGCCTAACTCTTCTGCTGAGACTTCTTCACCGGTTGCCGCTTTCACTAATGGCGGTCCAGCTAAAAAGATGGTGCCTTGCTCTTTTACGATAATCGATTCATCTGCCATTGCGGGTACATAAGCGCCGCCAGCAGTACATAAGCCCATCACGACAGCAACCTGCGGAATGCCTTTAGCTGACATTTGCGCCTGATTATAAAAGATGCGCCCGAAATGGTCGCGATCGGGGAATACTTCGTCTTGGCGTGGTAAGTTTGCGCCGCCAGAATCGACAAGGTAGATACATGGCAAATGACAGCGACTGGCAATGTCTTGGGCGCGTAAATGCTTTTTGACGGTAATAGGGTAGTAAGTGCCGCCTTTAACGGTTGCGTCATTGGCGATAATCATACATTCAACGCCACTGACACGACCAATACCTGCGATTACGCCTGCTGCTGGAACGGCTTCATCATAAACTTCATAGGCGGCAAATTGGGAGATTTCTAAAAATGGCGAACCTGGGTCGAGCAGTTTTTCTACTCGTTGGCGCGGGAGCAATTTACCTCTCGATAGATGACGTTCAAGGGCGACAGGGCCACCACCTTGCTCAATCTTAGCGAGTTTGATTTTTAAATCATCGACGAGTGTGGCCATGTCGTTATGCTTGGCTTTAAATTCATCGCTGCGGGAGTTAATACGGCTGCTCAATTGCGTCACAATTCATATCCTTAATGAGTCAAGTGGCGCGATAGCATGGCTGAGACAATGGGGGGAACTCCCAACCATGCTTCGCAATAACACTTTCAATGTGGCCATTTAAAAAAAGGCTTAGGTTATGCTTTTTGGTGTATAGATAATTAGCGTTTTGCTGATTATTTTGTTTCGTTAAACAGTTCACGACCAATCAACATACGGCGAATTTCAGAGGTGCCTGCGCCGATTTCATATAGCTTGGCATCACGCAGTAGTCGGCCCGTTGCATATTCATTGATATAACCGTTACCGCCGAGTAACTGAATTGCATCGAGTGCCATTTTGGTTGCTAGCTCTGCGCTGTATAAGATAGCGCCAGCGGCATCTTTACGGGTCGTCTCACCGCGATCGCATGATTTTGCTACGTTGTAGACATAAGATTTTGCAGCATTCATGCCTGTGTACATGTCAGCGATTTTGCCTTGAATAAGCTGGAACTCACCGATTGATTTACCAAACTGTTCACGCTCGTGAATGTAAGGCACAACAATATCCATACAGGCATTCATGATCCCAAGTGGACCACCGGATAGCACAACACGTTCGTAATCTAAGCCGCTCATCAACACTTTGACGCCGTTATTCAGACCGCCAAGAATGTTCTCTTCTGGTACTTCACAGTTATCAAATACCAACTCACAAGTGTTTGAGCCGCGCATGCCTAATTTATCGAGCTTTTGCGCTGTGCTGAAACCTTTGAATGTTTTCTCAATGATGAAGGCTGTAATACCGTGTGGGCCCTTGTCGATATCGGTTTTAGCGTAAATCACTAATGTGTCAGCATCAGGGCCGTTAGTGATCCACATTTTGTTGCCGTTAAGAATGTAACGGTCACCTTCTTTGCGGGCATTAAGCTTCATTGATACCACATCAGAACCTGCATTAGGCTCACTCATCGCCAATGCGCCGATATGTTCGCCGCTGACAAGTTTAGGTAGGTATTTTGCGCGCTGCGCATCGTTACCATTACGGTTAATTTGATTAACGCAAAGGTTTGAGTGGGCACCATAACTTAGGCCGATAGAAGCAGATGCACGGGAGATTTCTTCCATTGCGACCACGTGGGCAAGGTAGCCCATGTTAGCGCCGCCAAACTCTTCAGGCACAGTTACACCCAGTAACCCCATTTCGCCTAAAACAGGCCACATGTGGTTAGGAAATGCATTGTCTTGATCAACTTGTGCAGCGATTGGAGCAATCTCGTTGCTGGCAAAGTCGTGGATGGCGTCGCGAAGCATGTCCACGTCTTCGCCCAGGCCGAAATTAAGGCTTGTGTAGAGTGATGTCATTGTCTTGTGTCCTGTTGAATATAGGTTACTGCTGCCGTGAAACTATGTTGTTTCTTGGGCTTATAATTTTTATGGTCAAGCTTGTTATGTTGTTATTGGCCCATCTCTTTGTACGGGCTCAATGTTGTTTTACTTGTTACTTCAAAAAATAGCGGCGATGAGTTCCGCTACCTCTTGGTGTTACTGCTTGGTGTAACTATCTGTATTAACGTGCTATTTGCTTTAGTGCTATTTACTGGAGCGCTATATGAGCTGATGCATACCTTTTGAGATTAACTTCTATTTGTTGAGTTATTGGTATCTCAATGGTTACTTAAAATAAGTATTTAAGCTTCTTCTTTAAGGGCTGCTCTACATTGTTGCTCTGCCGAATTAAGCTCCATTAATACCACTTTAATATCGTCCATTTGCTGTTGCAGTGATGCTTTCTTTTCTTCGACTAAATCAAGCATGGTGTGCAGTTGCGATGTGCTGCTTTTGTCAGCATCGTAAAGTTCAAACAAACGACGGGTTTCAGCTAGCGAAAAGCCTAGGCGCTTACCACGTAAAATAAGTTTTAAACGTACACGGTCTTTCAGACTGTAAATACGGGTTTGCCCACGGCGTTTAGGTTTAATTAACCCTTGGTCTTCGTAGAAACGAATACTCCGTGTGGTGATATCAAATTCCTTTGATAAATCACTAATTGAATAAGTGGATTGTGGATTTAAATTTGCGCTCATCGTTTCACCAAAAGTACGTCTTTTGATGCAAGATATATGAAGTTTACGTAAAGGTAAAGTTTGCTGCCAGTTTGTAACGGCTTTTTTAGCGGGGATTTTTGTAAATCGTGCTTGCCAATCAAGGTGGACATTCACCAGTCATAGCTCAAGTTAGCACTAGGCATTATATCAAGTTTTGCTAAATAGGTGACATGAAAATTTATACGAGTGTTTTAATTTCAATACGTTAACTCATTAAGTGCAGATTAAAAATCCTTATTTAATCCCTGAAATGCTATATCCCTTGGTCTAATAGGGTTTATTTTTTAACCACGCCATAATGAAATAAAAATAATCACTACGATTTAAAATTAACTGACAAGCAGTTTACTGGAGAGTAAAAGATGGCTGGATTAGGAAAGCAAATGCATCAGCAATCTTTGCAAGATAAGCAAGGGTTTTGGCAACAGGCAGCAGAGGCTGTAACCTGGTTTACACCATTCAAGCAAGTGCTTGATGAGTCTAACGCGCCGTTTTATAAGTGGTTTGCTGGTGGTGAAATGAACACCTGTTATAACGCAGTCGACAGACATGTAGAAGCGGGTCATGGCGAACGAACTGCAATCGAATATATAAGTCCAGTGACGCAAAACCAATACAGTATTAGCTATCAAGAATTACTATCTCAAGTAAGCCGTTTAGCGGGTTATATGCAGTCTATCGGGATTGAAAAAGGCGATAGGGTGGTGATTTACATGCCAATGGTGCCTGAAACTGCTTACGCGATGTTAGCGTGTGCGCGGATTGGTGCTATTCATTCTGTAGTGTTTGGCGGCTTTGCTGCAAATGAGTTAGCGACACGGATTAACGACGCTAAACCCAAGTTAATTCTTTCGGCTTCGTGCGGTATCGAGCCATCAGGCGTAGTGAAATACAAACCGCTTTTAGATGAAGCATTAAATCAAGCTAGCCATGAAGTGAATCACTGCGTTATTTTAAATCGTCCCCAGTATAGTGCTGAGATGCAACCTGTGAGAGATGCTGACTGGCAGACTGCAATAGCGGATGCCCCATTTGTGGATTGCGTGCCTGTTGAATCAACTCACCCTTTATATGTGCTGTATACCTCGGGCACCACTGGGCAACCCAAAGGCGTTGTGCGTGACAATGGTGGTCACGCGGTTGCTATGACTTGGTCGATGAAGCACATTTATAATATTGAAGCAGGCGATGTATTTTGGGCTGCATCTGATGTGGGTTGGGTGGTTGGTCATTCTTATATTGTTTATGGGCCGTTAATGGCTGGCGCAACAACACTAATGTATGAGGGGAAACCTGTAGGCACCCCTGATGCTGGCGCTTTTTGGCGCATCATTGAGCAATATAAAGTTAACAGTTTTTTCACCGCGCCTACTGCCATTCGTGCGATCAAACGCGAAGACCCTAATGGTGAACTGCTTAAAGGCGTCGATTTATCTTGTTTAGGCCAAGTGTTCTTAGCGGGTGAGCGATGCGATCCTGATACGCTTTATTGGGCACAAGATAAACTCAATAAGCCAGTTATTGATCATTGGTGGCAAACCGAGACTGGTTGGCCTGTTGCAGCGAATTTGATGGGGGTTGATCCCATCGAAGTAAAAGCGGGATCGCCAGCACGTCCAGTACCGGGTTATCAAGTAGAGGTACTCGATGCCATGGGTGATGAAGTACCTGCTAATGAAAGCGGTAACGTGGTCATTAAGCTGCCATTGCCGCCTGGTAATCTTACTACCCTTTGGAATAATGATGCACGATATGTAGACAGCTATTTGTCGATGTATGAAGGGTACTATTTAACGGGTGATGCGGGTTACATTGATGAAGATGGTTACCTGTATATCATGAGCCGTATTGATGACATTATAAATGTCGCAGGGCACCGTTTATCGACTGGCCGCTTTGAAGAAGTGTTATGTCAGCATGATGCAGTGGCTGAAGCTGCGGTCATTGGGGTACAAGATAAGTTAAAGGGCCAAGTACCACTCGGGTTAGTGGTGCTTAAAAATGGCGTTAACTTATCAGATGAGCAACTTTACAAAGAGTTACTGGCTTTAGTACGCCATGAAATTGGCCCAGTCGCTTCTTTTAGATTAGTGAGTGCAGTACAAAAGTTACCTAAAACTCGTTCAGGCAAAATCTTACGTGCCACCATGCGTAAAATCGCTGATAACAATGAATATACTGTGCCAGCGACTATTGAAGATCCAATGACATTAGATATTGTTCGCACTGCGTTAACTAAGATGGGGTATGCTGATTCGCTTACCAAAGAACTTACTGTGTAGTTTGTTAGTGTTATTGAAAGCGAGCCAAATGGCTCGTTTTTTATTGCCTTTAAAATAATGATTCGATATGAACTAGGTCGTCATGCGTTAAAACGGGACTGGATTACAGCGACAATTGGTCTAAAATGGGAGTTACATGCTGATTTATAGTGTTATTTAATCAAATTGAATTGTTTTTAATTTATAATCTTTGGGTGTCATTCAGCAATGATGCAGTCAAGGTAGGCAGATTACATTGTCGAGTAGCAACTAAGTTAGTGATGCAGATAAGTGTTAACCAGTAAATATGACAAAGGTTTGATCAACGTATATGAATAATATTAAAGAATTACCTGAAAAGATTAATACTAAAACCAGCCGATTATTTTGGTTAACCGTTTTTACTGGTGGGATATATCCGATAATTTGGTTATTTGCTAAGTATCCCAAAATGGACGAGATTACTTCAATTCGCACTGCTGATGATTCGTTTATTATTGCGATAGCAGTTTGCTTTGGTTTTGGTGGTGTGTTGTCACACAGTGACTTTGGCTTGATGAGTGGTATCGGCAGTTTATTACTTTTTGGCGCTTTCTTTTTATATGTATTTTGGTCATTTAGAGCGCGAGCGGCATTGCAAGATTATGCCCACGTGAATTTCGGCATTGATTTGAAAATGAATAAAATTATCACAGTCGTGTTTAACATTTTTTATATCAATTACTGCATTAATCAACTGCCTGAAGAACAACAAAAAGGTCATCCAACTTACGGTAAAGGTTCAATCAATATTACTGAACTTAAGTAAGCGACTTTGTCGCCCTATACTCATTAGACGGGCGCGAGACGAGCACAAAAAAGAGAAGCTTAATGCTTCTCTTTTTTATGCAGAGCCGTAATTTAAGATGATACGGTATCAAAATATTTATTGAACAATTTTACTGTCTTTTGGTTTGATGCTTGTTCGATTTGTTGTTTTTTAACTCATTTTGCGTAGCATTTTATCTGGCAGTACTCTTAAAATAAGTTGGATAAATGCCCATGGGTAACTCGGCACATAACAGTTAGCCGGCTCTTTATTGATAGCTTTGACCATAGCTCGACAACCGGTTTCGGCATCAATCATAAATGGTGCACCATCAGCGTGATCGTTAATCTCAGTTTTAATGTATCCTGGATGCACACAAGTAACCGCTATTGGTGTATTCATAACATCGAGTCGGATCCCTTCGGTTAACGAAGTCAGTCCAGCTTTAGTCGCGGCGTAAACCGTCATCGCGCGCCTGAAACCGCGCAGAGCACTAATTGATGAAACGGTGACCAGATGCCCTGCATTTTGTTGTCTGAAAATTTTCATTGCTGCTTCACACTGAGCTAATGCGGCAACAAAATTGGTTTGGGCAGTCTGTTTATTGGCTTCAAATAGCCCTGTGCCGATAGAGCCACCTTTACCCATGCCTGCATTAACAATAACCCTGTCGACATTGCCCATTAACTCTTTGAATTGGTCAAACACGTCAAATACTTGTTGATGATCGTTAACGTCTAAGGCTAGTAACCAGACTTTGACATTGGGGTAAGTGTCGTTGATTTGGGCTTTTAATGCTTCTAAACGATCGGTCCGCCTTGCGCACAAACCTAAGTTAGCGCCTTGTTTCGCGAACTCAAGTGCCATACCTTGGCCTAGCCCTGAACTGGCGCCAGTAATAATAATATTTTGTCTAAACATCTTGATTCCATTCTTCGCAATCTAGTGATAAAAGCCTGTTTTAGGAGGGTTTTAGTCTTTTTTAGTTTGTTGATTATCTTGCGGGGAACAGCGCTATGTGTCAAATAGGCGGATTTAAGGCAATAAAAACGCCAACTAAGTTAGCCTAGTTGGCGTGGTATAACTGGGTGCATGCGTTATGAATTTATTGCGATTAACGCGATAATTGGCAAGCTTTAATACAGCCATTGGCACCCGTAGCAATCAGCTCTGCTATCTTATTTTTAACGCAGTTTGATAACTTGCGCTCAGTTTTACGAGTTTGCATATACAGCGTCATATTAGGTTTGTTGCGCATTAACTCAGCGCGCTCTGTTTGCGGCACGATTTGCGCGCGTAAAGCATCGTCATTAGTTAAATAATCAACCGCACCTTGAGAAACCACTAGCGTGATGGCATCTGTGCCAGTTAAAAAGTCGTAAATCTCATTTAAATTATTGGTTTTTGCTGCGACTTTTAATTCTCGCATTCTGCCATCAGCAAACTGCTTTAACGGCGTGGCTTCAAGCTCGCTGTTGAAGTGCATTACTTCCGTTAAAATGACAGGGTAGTTTAATACGCGATCTAAAAGGGGTTTATAGATTTCATCCCAAATGGGGTGATCATGTTTAGCGACGACAAAAGTGTCTGTTACTTCACAAATCTTTTGGCTTTGAATACCAACATGGATAGACGGATTACAGCTAATAACCATATCGCACTGGCTATTTAACAGCATTTCTTCATCATTTGAGCCATTGTCTTGCAGTACTGCAGACTTGACACATGCACTGCCGCAATGGTTCTCACATTGGCAGTTATAAAGCTTTCTTAATACGCCATTGGTAAAACCTGATGGAGCTTTAATAATAATGTCACTGTCTAAGCTTTCAACGCTTTTATTTATCTCTTGGGCAAGGTCGATGTGGTTTATTTCAATTTTCTTTAATATTGGATATAAGCGCTGTGACTTATCGGTAATTTCTAATCCTGACACTCTTTTTACAAACAAAGGATCATCAAAAGCTTCTCTGAGCCTTGATAAACAGCGGCTGATTTTTGATTGAGGGACGCTAAATGACTCAGCTGTTAATTTTCCGCTTTGGAATTCATATAGCCTTAAAAAAACTAATAAGGTCATGTAGTCGAGGTTTAGTAACCTTTCTTGTGTTGTTGTAGGGTTCATTATGCACGCTTATTATGGATTAACCTTGTTAGTAATGTACCAATTTAGAGGTAACTGAGCAGAGAGCGTTGTAATAATTTATACCTTAATCACGCTTTTGTATGATTTATACTATCGAACTGTTAACTAACGATAATTAAAAAGAAAATCATCCTAAAGTTTATTTTGTATACTGAGTGAAATAGTGAATTTCAATATGTTATATGAGTAACAGAGAATCTTGCCTTAAACTGGCTTTTGAAATTTAACGTTGAAATTTAACTTTTAAACTTAACTTTTAAACTCATTCTTGAATCTGATGATAACGTTGCAGATAAAAGAAAATGCCAATCTTTCGATTGGCATTGTTAAATTTTATCCTTCAACTCATTAATGAATAATGAGTTTACGCTGACCATTCAAAAGGATCATGATCCGCTAGCACTTTGGCATAGGTTGTTGTCATGGTTTTGATAGAAAAAAAGTAACCCTCACTTTTAGTTTCATAGGATTGAGCATCCAGCTGAAAATGAATATCTTCACATCCTGCTGTTTGATCAAACCTCTCTATCAAGCCTACTAACGCTGAATGCTCAAGGTTATAGGGTGGATGGGTGAAATTTGATGCCGCGACTAATTCACCCATTGAAGAGTAACGGCGAATATAGTCCGCCATAGTTTCAATTAACTTACCGTCTTTAACACCCACCCACTGAGTAGCATAGCTGCGGACAATGAACTTTTTAGAATAAAAGTAATGTTCAGTTTCTGCAGCAATGATGGCGATATCTTGATATTGACTATCTTCAATCAGGGCTTGATGTGCGACTTCTACATCTTCAATTTCAAGATCAAGTCCAGCAACGGCAATGACCTGTTCGGCCGTCACAAGACGACCGTTCTTACTGAGTAAACGAATATAATCGACTAGTTCAATCATGAAATAACCACCTTTCTTTATTACTAACTAATCAATGCTTAAGCTGGTAGCAAGGCTAAACTTTCTAGTTTATCTGCGACATAGCCCAGTTTGAACTTCTCTAAGGTGGCACGTGTAGGCACGCCTGTGTCTTTATCCCAACCCATTTCGGCATAGAACATGTCTAAACCTATTTGGATATCGTCGCGATCCATTTTAATCGTGCCTTCATCGCCAAAGTTCATGTCATGATCTAAATCGTAAACCCATTCAGATAACACATCATGTTTTTCACGTTGATTTGGCTCATTCATTTGCAACACTGTTAATGCTCGGTGCAGTTGCAGTACCGTTTCAGCTTTTGCATCAAGCTCTGCTTCAGAGGTCTCAATCCCTGTGACGAGACTGAACATTTGCGATTCAATTGAGCTATCACCAATGTAATCACGATTTACGTCAGGTGAAACCAATAGCGGGAACATCCAGTTACATAAAGTCAGTGAATCATGCAGTACGTTTTTCACTAAACACCATTTAGCAAACTTAGCTTTAGACGTGTTCATTTCAGTGTAATGTTTGACTGGGTCAAATGCACCCGGGCCCCACATTGATTCTGCGACCTCTGCAATTTTCGCCCAAGGAAGGCCACAATTGATTAAATTAATGTGTGAATGACATTGTGGGTCACGGTTAAATACAGTGTTGAGCAGTGCGCCAACTTGTCCTGCAGACTCACTGGCATGATGTACACCACCAACCATTGAGCGATTGAATACTTTTACATGGGAATCTAAGAATACGCTATAAGTCTCACCGTAGAATTCATAACCTTCATCACTTTCAAGTGCAAATGTCAGTCCTGCCATTCTTGGTGATTCGACTTCGTTTAGAATATCTTCAATGTTATAAAGTTCACCATCATCGTTGATAAAATTATGTAAACCTTGACCCAGCATACGGCCAAAAATGTTTGAGCCATTATAAGATGCACCATGAGCAATTCGAGTATAGTAATCTTGCATGAAGTGAGCATCTTGGTCAGCGTACTGGGCCCAATTAATCGCTGCATATTCTTCTGCAGGTAGAATTATTTTCCAAAAGTCGCGTGCGGTAAATTCACGCATGACATGAGAAAGCTGGCCATAGGCGCTCCAAATGCCATTATAATCCATATAATAAGCACCAACGGTTTGAATATCGGTGCGTTTTTCACCACTGCTTGGTTTACCCATTGAATACCATGGATCAAGGAATCCTAAACATACATTTGTGATGTTTTCAGTTGGTAGTTTGTATTCGGTTTTCATTTTTGGGTTCTTGATTTCGCAGAAACAGCGAATAGGACAAGAATGACAACCACCAGGACGCTTGAAGATTTTATTGGCTTCGTCGCGGCCAAAATACATTTCGGCCATTGAGCTGCGCATGCCCACTTTTTGGCGATCGTCCCATGGGGTTTCTTCTAATTCAACAGGGGTGTCAGCTGCGCCCCATTTTACGCCTGGCCCACCGCGCCAGCGGCTACCAGAAGAGCTATATTCTGCCCAAGATTGCGGTTGGTTAGGCACAACGCCGTTATTATTCGCGCCAATGATACCAAGAATATGATCATCTAATGCTCGCAGTTGCTCATTGGTTGTGGATTCAGCGATATCAACTGTGCCGGTACCAATAATACCAATTGCTTTTAATCTCTTAGAACCTAGAACTGAACCATGTCCACCAGCAGAGTGACCACCTTGGGTTTGGATTGTTGATTGGGCAACGAGGTTTTCACCGGCAGGACCAATTGCTGCCACTTGGGCTTGCTGTCCCATCATTTTGCTAACAGCAGCAAAAGTATCGAAAATTCCCACTCCCCATAAAGATTCTGCGGGTTCTAATGTTACCGTATCATCGACAATCTTTAACCAAACTGGCGTGTCTGATTTACCTTCAACGATAATTGCATCGTAGCCTGCAAATTTAAGTTCGGGTGAGAAGTGCCCGCCAAAATGGCCGTCAGTAATTAAGTGATTACGAATAACAGGGTTGCGTGAAGTAATAGTTGTTCTTGCTGAACAAATAGCACCAGAACCACTTAATGGTCCTGCTGAAATAACTAGTCTATTTTCTTCATCTGTTGCTTTAATACCATCAACATGATTGTCCCATAATACTTTATAACCGATCCCCATGCCGCCAATATAATCGTGGTAGGTTTCTGTTGTTTCTTTAGTAATTACTTTTGTTGTTAAATTAACTCTTAAAACATAACCGGCCCAGCCGCCATATGTAGTAGTCATAATTATTCCTTTTAGTTTTGTTTAAACTAATTCTAAATATTTTTCATGAAGCTCAACTTCAGCAACTGCTTCTTCCCAGGTGTAAAACTTAATGGCACCTGTAGGACAAACTTGAGCGCAATTAGGATTACCTTGGCAAAGGTCGCACTTAAGTGATTTACGCGTGGTTTTATCGATAGTAATGACTTGTTGGGGACATTTATCCGCGCAGTAACCACAGCCAACACATAAGTCATCATTTACTTCTCTTGCACCGGTTTCTTCATTGACTGAAATGGCTTGTTGCGGACATACCGTCATGCAGACATCACATTGACGACAGGTAGACGGAACAATGGTGCTATCACCTTGTTCGCCGCGCTGGTCTTCATAATTGGCTTGTACGCCATGAGGGCCAAAGTTTAAGTTTTTAGCGACTTTAATTCTTGAGGTGCTTGGGCTGACAGCTGATTTCCCGTGGCTCCAACTGCAAGCAATTTCGCAGCGACGACAACCGACACATAGCATTGGATTAACCACCATAAGGCCGCCGGGAAGAACTTCTACAATAGGGGTGTCAGCGTCATCACTGCTACCACACCCTGTTAGAAAACCAACTAATGTACCGCCGTATACTGTACCAACAGCAACTTTAGCGCCATTAGCAAGTAGTGCTCTCCTTGTAATCATATTTGTTTCCTCTTAATTATAAATATTGCTTTTATGTTTATATTTATAACTTAAGTATTGTTTAATTAAATTAAAAACAAGTTGACTATGATCACGTTTGTTTTCTTGTTTTGATTGGAAGTTACAATATATATCTCCCGTCACACTTTTAGGGCCTGTATTTCATTATTTGGAAATGGTAATTTTATTTGCTGTTTTATATTGGTTTGCGGATTCTACTAGCTGGAATTTTGGTTTTTAAAATATGCATTTTAATAAGTGAAACTTTAGGTTTTTTAATTATTATTTTTATATTTTAAATGGTTTCATGATTTTTATCACAATAAGATTTTAATAAATAAATAATGATTAATAAAAATAAAAATGCCATGGATTAATAAAAGGAATAACAATGATGAGCAGATTGTTAACTAGGAAATATAAGAAGTGGTTAACTCCACTTGTTCTAGTTCCAGTGGTCGCACTTACAGCATGTTCCGGTGATGACGGACATGATGGCGAAGATGGTGAGCCGGGTGACATCAATATTTCAATATCTTCAGCCCAGTCTTTAAAAGCTGAAATCGAAAAAGTGACTATTGATGATGCATTACAAGTTTCTTTTGAGTTCTACTTAAGTAATGTCAATGGCGTTGCTGTAAGTGGTCTAGCTGACTTAGATTCGATTCAAACATTAGGTGCGGGTATTGCCAAACTTGGCGATCAACAAAGACGTATTAGACCGTTAAATGAAGCTGACAGTGCCAGCGTGCAAAGTACGGCTGAAACGGATTTATCTCCACAATGGACCAGTTATATTAATAACGTGGTAGAGCCTGGAGAGGTTGCTGATAATGATTTAGAACCGGGCTGGGATAAAAATAAAGGCACGCAGTGGCAAGCAAGCATAGAGTCTACTTGTAAAGAAGCCTGTATTGAAGCCATAGGTAATGGTTTATATCGTTACACATTCTCGCAATCTTTAGACAGCTATTCGAATATTGATGGCATCAATACTGAGTACGTTGCTGAAAACATTCACCGTGTTTATTTAGAGTTGTTGCCTTATTCTGGGGCTACAATTGATACGATGTTGGTTAATACGACATTTGATTTTGATCCACAAACTGGCACAGCCGCAGCAGATGCAGATAGCCGAGTGTTATTGGCTTCTGAGCAAAGCTGTTATCGCTGTCACACAGCCGATCTGTCTGCAGAGAATAGCTTACTTATGCATGGTAGCAAGCGCTTCGATTATGAAGGCTGTGTAATGTGTCATACCAGTTATTCTGGCGACCCTGAAACAGGTGCAAGCATTGGTATGGCGAGCGTAGTGCATAAAATCCATAAGAGTGATTACTTAGTGATTGGCTATAAGGGCTCAGTTCATGACTACAGTGATTTATCTTACCCAGGTGATATGCATCAGTGTCAGCAATGTCATATTGAAGATGCTGCGCCTCAAGCGGATTTTTATCAATACCCAGGTCAAGAAACCTGTTTAAGTTGTCATGAGAAATATGCGCCAGAAGGCTGGAATGGCACCGCTGTTGGTTTATTCCATGATCGTGATGCATTTCCTGATGCGTGGGCAATGAGTTGTAGTGGTTGTCATCCTGATAGCAATAACCCATTAGGTTCAGCAATATTTCATAATGCCGCGGTCAGTGTGACGGATGCGTTAGCTGAGCAATATCAATTTGCTATTACTGATAGTGTGATTGATGAATTGCAAGATACCTTAACGGCGACCTTAACCTTTAATCAATTAAGTGCTAATCCAGATGTCGATCCTGCAATTGATAACTTATGGATTGTGGCTTCAGGTAATGCGCAGCAAACAGTGATGCCTGAGAATAACGGCCAGCGAAAAGTGTGGGATATTGTATCTGGCGCTGATGATATTACGATGACTAGAGATGGCTCAGTGGTCACTATTATTGTTAAAAATGCTGGTGTTGCTGACTTTGATTTAGATTCAGTAGGCACTCTGTACGCTAAAGTGATGGCGTGTGGCGATAAATCTACTGGCCTTGTGGCTTCTTGTGACGCGCAAGATACTGATTCAAATATTGTGGTTGCAGAAGTTCCAGCCGATAGTGCTGTTGCATTAACGGCGAATGTGTCGGCTTATGCAGAGTTGGTGAACAACCAAAAATGTGCCGCTTGTCATGATGACCAGTTCCAGCAACGTGTAAACGATGCCCACAGTAAAATTTCGACTCCTGGTAATGGTGCTACCTGCGGCGCATGTCACTCACCACAAGTGGCAACCACACTTGCTGATGGTAGTTGTCAAAGCTGTCACACCAATGACATGGTCAAGTATATGAATGCAACGCGCAAGCATACACCGGGTGATGCCAGTGTGAAGGCGTTCAGAACCATCAGTAACAGCTTAGGTTATCGTGAATTAGTGCATTCTTTACATGCTAATACTCGTACAACCGTAGGTTACAGTGGTAGCGAGCGAGAGGATATGACTTATCCTGCTGCAGCGAATGACTGTCAGGCTTGTCATGATGAAGGCCAGCTGACTATGGATACTCTGTCTGCGCAAAGTTCAGTTATTGTCGCGACACCGAATGCGACAATGACGGGTGAAGTGGCTGAGTATTCTCCAACTGTCGCAGTTTGTGCTGCATGTCATAACAATGAAGCTAGTTGGGCTGCCCATGCTCAAAGTTATGGTGGGGTGTTCCAACAAGATGCGAGTTCAGGTGCGATATATCAACCTGGAGATGAATCTTGTCATACTTGTCATGGCGAAGGTAAAGGCTTTGGCATTGATGTGATGCACGGCTTTAATTAACCTAAAGCCCTAGCGTTATATTGATAGAAGGTTGTTTGAGTAAAGTCAGTCCGATTTACTTGAACAACCTTTTTTATTAAGACATTTTATCAGTGCCTTATTGAACATTGTTAATGCTCGTCCGATTTATCCGCACTTCTGTTTGTATCTAACATCTATTTGTATTCAACACATATGAATATCCAAAATATTGTATTTAAACGGCTTAGTCATAATTTACATTAAGAAGGGTATGTTATAACTGATTGTGTTTATTAGTTAAAACTTGTTTATTTCTCTGCCTTCCAATTTATGCAATAGAGTGTGCACATTTTGCGACTGTAATTTTGTTACATAAATCCGTATAATCCCCCTTCAAATGGATTCGCTACGCGCGATTAATCTCTGTGACCTTTGGAAAATAATAATGAATACCCAACCATTCCGTTCAGACATCGGCGTTATCGGCCTCGGTGTGATGGGCAAGAATCTCGCGTTAAACATAGCTGATAATGGCTACCAGGTAGCCGCTTTCGATCTTGACAGTGAAAAAGTAAATGCTGCTATTAATCAAGAAACAGCAGAAAGAAAAGCTGATAAAGCACCCCGAATGCTTGGCTGTAATAATCTTACTGAAATGCTCGCATCATTAGTAAAACCTCGTGTCATCGTGTTATCTGTTCCTGCTGGTGGCCCAGTTGATGGTGTGTGTAATGCACTGATTGATGCCGGTATTGAAACTGACGACATCATTGTCGATACAGGTAACAGTTTATGGACGGATACTGTAGAGCGTGAAGCACGTTTTAAAGGCAAATTTGTGTTCTTTAGTTCAGCTGTTTCAGGTGGTGAAGTTGGGGCGCGCTTTGGCCCGTCATTGATGCCAAGTGGTAATAAAGATGCATGGCAATACGTTGCACCTGTCTGGAAAGCGATGGCAGCGAAAGTCGATCCAGAAACAGGGTTACCAATAGAGCGCTTTGAGCCAGGAAACCCTGTTATTGAAGGCGAGCCATGTACTACTTATATTGGCCCTGCGGGTTCTGGTCATTATGTGAAAATGGTACATAACGGTATTGAATACGCCGATATGCAATTAATCTGCGAAGCTTACCAATTACTTCATGATGGCTTAGGATTATCGGCTCATGAAATTGGTGATATTTTTCATGGTTGGAATCAAGGCAGCTTAAACAGCTACTTGATGGAAATCAGCGCTGAAGTATTGCAACAAGACGATCCATTAACTGGTAAGCCGTTAGTGGAAATGATCTTAGATAAAGCAGGCCAAAAAGGAACAGGCTTGTGGACTGCGGTAAGTAGTTTACAAATTGGCTGCCCAGCACCAACCATTGCTGAAGCCGTGTATGCGCGAGCTGTCAGTACTCAAAAAGTCTTGCGAGTTGACTTAAGCACTAAGCTTGCAGGCCCAGCTAAGGTTACGCTAACTGATGCAGAGAAAGCCGAGTTTATTGCTAACCTTGAGGATGCATTATATTGCGCTAAAGTCTGTTGTTATGCCCAAGGCTTCCAATTAATGGCGATGGCTGCAAAAGAGCAAGATTGGTCTTTAGACTTTGCTGAAATTGCTAAGATCTGGCGTGCAGGATGTATCATTCGCGCGACGTTCCTGCAGTCTATTACCAAAGCTTACCAAGACGATGCCGAGCTTGCGAATCTTCTGATGGCTAAAACCTTCAGTGATAGTTTATCTGCTAAGCACATGAATTGGCGTAAAACAGTTGCCGCATCAGTTATGCAAGGCATTCCTGCGCCGTGTATTAGTTCTGCAGTGGCATATTACGATAGCTATCGCAGTGAAACGCTACCAGCTAATTTACTACAAGGTCAGCGAGACTTTTTCGGTGCACACACATTTGAACGCACTGATAAACCTGCTGGCGAGAAGTACCATTTAGATTGGAGTGCAAAAGAGCGCACATTGTCTAAGGTGTAATCATAAGCAGCTAATTTTGTCGCTTTAAATAAAAGCACTTCTCCGCGAGAAGTGCTTTTTTGTTATCTGTAAGCCCAGTCGTTTTATAATGACTATCTTATGACAACTTAAATAAGGTTTTATTGACATTAAAATATGCAATCTATCTATGACAAAACTTTTTTTGATAAAATTAGTCTCTAATAAAGACTCATTCGTATTTGGTCTGATTTTATATTAACTATTAGTCTGATTTTTTATATTAATAGCAATATTCATGTTTCTCTGTAGTTAACAACCTTGTAACTGAGTCAACTCTAATATAGGTTAAATAAGATACTAATAAAGATGAGGGAGTATGCATGCCAACGAAAACGGATAAGAAAAAAAGACTAGTAGAAGCCATTGAAACTCTTACTTCCGAATATGATAAATATTCTCAAGCCGCTGTAAAACAACTGCCCGCGTTAGAAACCAAGAATAATGAGTCTCTTGAAAAGTTATTAGAAGTGGTATTATTGCGCGAATCACTGAGTCAGAGAACCACTAATAAAGCACCAGCATCAGTAAAGCTAAGAGCTTCAATTGCCGATGTTATTTTGCTCAATGATGACTTTGACAGGAAGTTGATTTCAGCTAATGCCGCTGCTGCCGCAGAAGCCAGTTAACTATTTTAACGTCAAAGTCTTTAATCGGTTCTGAGTGTCATCAATAACAGTAAATAATTTTTGAGACTGTGTTGAAGCTAATTAATAAAAGTATTTCTTTTTGAAAAATACTTTATGGTAATTAGTGTGAAGATTGAATTTTAAAATAAATAATAAAGGCTTCTCATTAGAAGCCTTTATGTTGTGATATTTACGCTAAGGTAATGACTAAACCAAGGCTGAATAAGAAACTAAATATCATAGTTAATTTGGCGGTTCGACCTAAGATTGGGTTAAGGGCTTCACCACTGGTATTACTGAATTCACCGCTAAGTTGACGGGCGTACACTAATGCTAGTCCTGCAAGCAATACTGGGATTCCAGGCAAGTAACCCATCAAGAAACCACCAATAATTATCCCGAATGGTAAATACACTAATGCTTGGTAAAGCACGCGAGCTTGAGCCTGACCTATACGAACGGCAAGAGTATTTTTACCGGCCTTAGTGTCAGTTTGAATATCTCGGGTGTTATTTACTAGCATAATCGCTGCGTTAAACATGCCTATGGCACTACCTAACAGCCAAGCACTGATGCTAGTGTCGCCAGCTTGAATATAGTAACTTCCCACGACCGCTACCAGCCCAAAGAATACAAATGCAGCCACTTCACCTAATCCATGAGAGGCGAGAGGGTAAGGACCGCCGCTATAACAAACTGCCCCCAATAACGCAGCTACAGCCAAAACTGCGATCGGCCAACCACCATGTACTATCAATGCAGAACCCACGATGAGTGCGAGTACGAGACATAAAATCATGGCATTACGCACGCTATTAGGTGAAATCATACCGCTTTGGGTTACACGGACTGGACCCACACGCTCGTCAGTATCAATACCGTTTTTAAAGTCGAAATAATCATTGGCTAAGTTAACGGCTATTTGTAATAAAATAGCGCACAGCATTGAGATACAAGCAATTGTAAAGCTGAACTGCTCTAAGTGTAGGGCTAAAATATTACCAATTAATAAAGGACCTATTGCAGCAGGTAGTGTGCGAGGTCTGATAGCTAAAATCCAAGATTGCATATATTTAGGGCTTCAGGGTGTCGAGTTAAATTAGGATAGCCTAATAGCATAGCAATTTTTTGGAATTAAGTAAGCGGCTATGATCGCGCTATGAAGTAAAAAGTTGTTGTTATTTTTGCTTAATTTTATCAAATTTTGTTTATATATGAGTAAATTCTAGAATATTTTTACTAATGATGTGTGGTTCTAAGGTAACCTAAGGATATTGAGTTTGGCAGAGCCGCTAGGATAATTATGAGCCAAGTATTAAATGATTTACTTTCATTGCTCTCATTAGAGCAAATAGAACTAGGCCTGTTTCGTGGTCAAAGCCAAGATTTAGGCTTTGGGCATGTATTTGGCGGTCAAGTGATGGGGCAAGCATTAAGTGCTGCAAAACAAACGGTAAGTGAAGATAGACAAGTACACTCTTTGCATTCTTACTTTTTGCGCGCTGGCGATGAAAAGCTACCGATTGTTTATGATGTTGAGAACATGCGTGATGGTGGCAGTTTCAGTGCAAGACGGGTTAAAGCTATTCAAAAAGGGCGTCCAATTTTTTACATGACTTGTTCTTTTCAAGCACCAGAAGAAGGTTACGATCACCAAGCGGAGATGCCTGTTGTTGCTGGGCCTGAAGGGTTATTGAATCAGCAAGAGCTGGCACTCACTATGCGCGACAAAGTACCAGCAAAAATACTTGAAAAGTTTATGGCTGATTCACCGATTGAGATGCGTTTAGTCAATCCTATTCATCCTATCGCACCCGACTCAACAGAGCCGAAGCGCTATGTGTGGATGAGAGCGAATGGTAACATTCCGAGTGATCATAGTGTGCAAGAGTATCTGTTAGCTTACGCTTCTGATTTCAACTTCTTAGTGACAGCGGCGCAGCCACATGGCGTATCATTTCTAACACCAGGTGTAAGAATGGCAACCATAGATCATGCAATGTGGTTTCACCGTCCATTTAATTTTTCCGATTGGTTGCTTTATAGTGTTGAAAGTACCAATGCTAGTGGTGGTCGTGGTTTTGTTAAAGGACAGTTTTTTGATCAACAAGGGCGTTTGGTTGCATCTGCTACCCAAGAAGGCCTACTAAGAATGACAAAAGGGTAAAAAGTATGAAATATGGTTTTAAAGCGCTGCTTTTAGGATGCATGACATTGATGCTGACAGCATGTGTCACTGTTACGCCTGATGAGCCAGTAATCATTAATGGTTATGCAGGCTACTTAGAGAAAATTACGCTGCCACAGAACTGTAAAATTAATATCGCGATTATTGGTTTGAATACCCCAGGTTTGATTATTTCACAAAAAACCTTTGATATTGCCCGCGCACCAGTACCGTTTAAGTTTACTTTACCGGCTGACAGTATTGATAACGATATTGAATATGGCGTGGTTGCGATGATCATGTATCAAGATAGACCGATTTTTCAAACTTACGAAAAATTCCCAGTGATTAATAATGATAAGTTCACCACCGAAGTTATTATGAAAAAAGTTGAGCGTTAGTTTCGTTCCAGCTCTTAGCTAAACCTCAAAAATGTAGAGTACGTCTTAATGTTTATTCTTTGGAATTAAGACGTAACTCACATCTTCCAAAGTCGTGAATTGCATAAGTTGTATATCACGCAATAATCAAATTTCATTTCTTTTTATTCGAGGCTTAAGTTGTGCCTGAATTGCGTGCGGTAAATGAAGTTGATCAATCAAGATCTGAGCTTCGCCTTATCTGGGCTTTGTGTTTAGCCTCTATTGTTGTTTATATCAATTTATATGCTGTGCAAGGCATGTTGCCATCCATTGCTGAGCATTTTGATGTTACAGGCGCCAATGCGACGTTAATTCTTTCTGTGACGAGCTTCTCTCTTGCCTTTTCTTTATTAATTTATGCCGTGATCTCAGATCGTATTGGCCGTTTGGCGCCGATAATGGTCAGCTTATGGTTGTTAGTCGCGTCTAATATTTTACTTATTTACGCAAAAGATTTTGATGCTTTGCTAATGGTGAGGTTATTACAAGGGGTTTTGTTAGCCGCAGTACCTGCTATTGCGATGGCATATTTTAAAGATCAATTACCAGCGAGCTTTTTATTAAAGGCTGCTGCTATTTATATTATGGCCAATAGCTTAGGCGGTATTGGTGGCAGATTAATGGGGGGCTTACTGTCGCAATATTGCACATGGGAGCAAGCAATGACGGTCAATTTCGCCGTGACTTTAGTGGGTATTTCCATAGTGACCTATCTGCTTCCAAGAAGAGAACTAAAGCCAGAAAAAACACAAACCTCAATCGGTGTGCTTGCGAAAATTAAGCAAGATGTGGGTGGTTTTATATACCACTTAACCGATAATCAAATGCGTTTAGTTTATGCCATTGGCGGGCTGGCATTTATGATGATGGTAAACCAGTTTAGCTTTATCCAGCTGCACTTAATGGATGAACCTTATCGCTTTAGTCGTTTTGCTGCTACGTTAATTTTTCTTTGTTATTTGAGTGGTACATTAACGTCTTACTTTTCTGCTAAGTGGGTAGTAAAGTTTGGTGCACTTCGTTTATTTAAAGGTGCATTACTCGTCATGCTGGTGGGGACGTTATTAACCTTAATAGATACCTTACCTGCGATTATAATTGGTTTTTTACTGACAGCCAGTGGGTTTTTCTTAACTCATAGTTGTTGTAATTCATTTGTAGCTATCAGAGCGTCTACTCATCGAGCAAAAGCAACCTCGCTCTACCTTTGTAGTTATTATCTTGGTGCGGCGCTTGGAGGGCCTTATTTGATGCTATTTTGGCACCAGTTAGAATGGCAAGGTGTTGTTATCGGATCTTGTGGGCTTATTACATTACTCTGTGTCGCAATAATGCGCCTAACTTATCATCAATCAAAGACTGATGACTTAGCAGTACGAAGCTAAGGGATTTTAAAAAGTTTATATAAGAGGCCAATAGGCCTCTTTTTTGTGCCTGCTTTTTATCGCATGTGAACCAAACAGTTTTATAAGTGATTTTTAACCAAAGAATTTGTTTCGTGTTTATGCTCCCTCGTTTTTATCTAAGTGGATTAATGCTTTAACTGCACTAAAGGTGCACTTTTTACTTTATCCTTAATTCCACGTGCTACGTCTAGAATGGGCTACAAATGAGCCTAACTCGGAACCTTAGATGCACATGAAAATCAATGAACTACTTTTACAGTCATTTTATCTTGAGGCTGAAGATTAAATATTGTTAGTGACATGCAGCAAGTTGAATTTCATCTTGGATTGAAACTTAGACTTGTATAGCTAGAAAAGATAATTAGGAGATGATTGGGTATTAAGCCACAACAACATTAGCATTTAGCTAGCTTTAACATATTTGGAAACTGGTTTGCTGGTCGTTGTCAGCTAAATTTTAGACATAAAAAAACCACAATTAAGTGGCTTTAATAACTCTTAAAAAAGAGAGTGGTATCCCCTAGGGGATTCGAACCCCTGTTACCGCCGTGAAAGGGCGGTGTCCTAGGCCTCTAGACGAAGGGGACCCGGACTGCATTAGACTCTGCAAAGAGTGAGTA
>NZ_JAKIKU010000018.1 GCF_023283985.1 Shewanella electrodiphila | reverse complement strand
GTAACAGTGCCCTGAATGACCACCTGAGTCATTTCTTGTGCGTTGAGTACACCATCATTATCAATAATTTCAACGGTGATATCAGCGAGCGTGTCTTTTCCTACAGTATTGTTGCCAATGGTAGGATTGTCTTGAGTGTCGTTGGATAGAGCTCTTAGCGTGAGAGAGCCTTCTGCGAGTGATGATAAATCAAGGTTATCTAATTGCCATTGTCCATCGATGACAGTGGTGTTAAAAATTAGACGTGCACCGTTAATATCAGTGACCCACACGAGTACATTTTGACCGTCTTCAATATTTAACGCTTCACCACGCAAAGTTGTAACTAAGACTTCTGCATCATTGAGGGTGTTGTCACTATCTACGGCCTCAATGGTAATAGAGGCATTGCTGTCTTTGATTACGGTTGTGGTGGTTGACGCTGGGTTACCTGCGATATCGACAGTGCTAGCAACGAAGCTAATATCACCATCGACGAGTGATGAAACATCAGCATCGCTAATTTGCCAAACACCTGCGACGACAGTGGTATTGAAAGTGAGTTGGTTATTGAGGCTATCAGTTAGGGTAATAGTAATGGTTTGACCGTCTTCAACATCATCAACTTGGCCCGAGAAATCAAGGCGCAGCATTTCAAATCGGTTAATGACAGAGTCTCTACCCGTGTCCACATCAATAGTAATATCAGCCAATATATCAACAGGCATTTGTGCAGCAGCTGATGCAGAGTTACCTGCGATATCAGTGACTTCAGCAGTGACAAGTAACGAGCCATCATCAAAAGTGGATAAATCTTGGGGAGCTAACGTCCATAGTCCGCCAGTCACAATGGCGTTAAGGGTTAATGAATTCCCTTGGTTGTCCGTTAAGGTCAAGGTAACAGTTTGACCGTCTTCGACATTGGTAACAGTGCCTTGGAACACCACTTGAGTCATCTCTTGTGCGTTGAGTACGCCATCATTATCAATAATTTCTACGGTGATATCAGCGAGAGTGTCTTTACTAAAGGTATGACTTGTAAATCCTGGGTTGCCATAAATATCAACCACCAATGCTTTTAAATACAAGGTTCCTTCAGCAAGTGAAGAAAGATCGACTTCTGATAGGGTAAAGGCTCCATTAGATACCGTTGCAGTCAAGGGGATACGCATTCCATTTTGATCTATAACCCATACTCTAACTGCCTGGCCATCTTCTACGTTGGCGACTAACCCGCTTATTGTAGCGTTACTTATTTCGCTTGAATTTAGTGTGTTATCGAAATCAACAATTTCGATTGATATTGCAGCTTGGGTATTTTTTAATATGGTTGTTGTGGCTGTTGTTGAATTGCCTGCAGTATCAATTGTTGTTGAGGTAAAATGGATATCACCATCAACTAATGTTGAAATATCCGCACCTGATATTGACCAGGCTCCGTTGACAACGATAGTCTCGAAAGTTAACTGATTTCCCTGAGAGTCGTGAAGTAAAATACTGACGGGTTGGCCGTCCTCGGTATCATTTACCTGACCTGAAAAGTCCAGCCTTAGCATTTCAAATCGATTGATCGCTTCATCGTTACGAGTATCAACGTCGATGGTTATTTCTGAAAGCGTATCGATTGGGACATCGGCATCGCTGGTTGCAACGTTACCAGCAATATCAACGACCTCAGCGGTCACGAATAAGGAACCATCATTAAACTCGGATAAATCCAGTAAAGGCAGTGACCATAAACCATTGACGACGATGGTGGTCACGGTAATGATGTGACCTTGGTTATCAGTTAAGGTGACGTTAACGGTTTGTCCATCTTCAACATTGGTAACAGTGCCTCGAATATTGACCGCAGATATTTCTGACGCGTTGATAACACCATCATTATCCAATATCTCAATATTGATATCGGCTTTGGTATCTTTGAGTATGGTATTAGTTGCAAATGCTGGGTTACCTTCAGCATCAATTGCGACAGCATAAAGATGTAACTCACCGTCAGCTAGATCAGATGCATCTAGCCCTGATAAAGACCAAATACCATTATTCACTTCCGACGATAGTGTCACAACTTGGCCTAAGCTATCCGTGATAGTGATGAATATAATTTGGCCATCTTCAATATTGTTAGCAAGACCAAAAATGGTATTAAGATCGTCGATATCTTGTTGGTTAAGGACTTGATCTGTATCAAGCACATTGATTGAAATATTCGCAATGGTGTCTTTAATTACAGTTGTACTTGCTGATGATGAATTACCTGCTAAATCAATTGAGGTTACATTGAATAAAATATCACCATCAACGAGTTGTGATATATCAGAGGCTTCAATGTCCCAGGCTCCATTAATAACAACTGTGCTATAGCTAAGCTGAAGTCCATTGATATCAGTAAGTGTAATTAATACATTTTGACCATCTTCAATATCATTGACTAAACCTGAAAAAGCTAATTTCTTAGATTCAAAACGATTTACAAATTCGTCATTGCCTGTATCAACTGTGATGGTTATGTTGGATAGGACATCGATTGGAGTTGTAGTGCTGGATGTTACAGGGTTGCCAGCGATGTCTATTGTCGCAGCTGTTACAGTTAACGAACCGTCATCAAAACCCGATAAATCTTGAGGGATAATAGACCAAGCACTTCCGACTACTACAGCGTTGAATTGAAGTGTATGTCCAGTTGCATCACTCAAAGTAATAATAACGGTTTGTCCGTCTTCTACATTACTTACAGTTCCCTTAATCACGACCGAATTAATTTCTGAAGCATTAATTACGTTATCGTTATCAACAATTTCAATGCTTATGTTGGCTAATGTATCTTTAATTGTTTCATCGAAAGCAGGTTGTACCGAACCTTGATATAAAGGTGCATTAATGATCGCTGTTACAGGGCCTTCTGCAAAACTTGAAATGTCTATATCTAATAATTGCCAAGTTTCATTTGTGACTATCACACCGAAGGTTAATTGCTTGCCATTGATATCTAGTAATTTTAACGTCAGTTCTTGACCATCTCTAGCTGCGAATGCATCTCCTGAAATATTTACAGTTGGTACTTCAAACTGATTTACATAGCCATCTCCAGCATCATCTATATTGATAGATAAAATTAATTCGACAAATGAATCTTGCTGAGTAATAAGTGAAGTGGTTTCATCTTGCTGACTTATATGGATATCGCCTTGAGAGTTATAACCTGATTGAGCTATCAGCGAGTTATATTGAGTCTGAATGACCTGATAAAAGTAGTTTAGACCTTGGGGAACAGAAGCGTTTGGCGCTATTGAAAGCTCAGCGGATTGATCTTGAGACGAATTAATCAATAAAGTATTTGGAATAGTGACAACTTGCTGATCAACGACGATATAGGGTGCGCTTTGGTCGTTAATGAGGATATCTTCTGCGTTGATATCATATAATGGAAGAGTATTAATGACTTGTTCAGAACTAATAGCGTGCCATTGACCATCGTTCGCAATTGCGAATACGCTCGAGCCAATTTTTACGTAATACAATACATCAATGCTATCCACAATCATTTGCATTCCTTAACTTTCAATCCATTGTCATCATTAACCTATACGTTATTGATGAAATTAAGCGCAAATTTAAGCATAAACCCTGTTAATTAATTTTTAAAGACTAGTTGAATGATTTAATTGTCTAGATTCAAAATGATATAAAAAAAGAGGCCTATTGGCCTCTTTTTGTAAACAATCTAAAATATAAAGCGGTTAACGTTAGGCTTTACTTATCTTCTTTGAGCCATTGTGCTGCTGATTTGGCGAAGTAAGTTAAAATACCATCCGCCCCAGCACGCTTAAAGCAAAGTAACGACTCCATCACAATGGCTTTTTCAGCTAACCAGCCATTTTGAATCGCTGCCATATGCATGGCATATTCACCACTCACTTGATAAGCGAATGTCGGTACGGCAAGTTCAGTTTTAACTCGGCGAACAATATCTAAATACGGCATGCCAGGCTTAACCATAACCATGTCAGCACCTTCTTGAATATCTAAGGCGACTTCATGAAGTGCTTCGTCACTATTACCTGGATCCATTTGGTAGCTGTGTTTATTGCCACCTTTAAGGTTGCCAGCAGAGCCAACCGCATCACGGAAAGGGCCGTAGTAGCTAGAAGAGTACTTAGCAGAATACGCCATGATTTGAGTATTCACATGACCTGCAGCTTCCAGCGCTTCACGAATAGCGCCAATGCGGCCATCCATCATATCTGAAGGGGCTACGATATCTGCGCCAGCTTCAGCATGAGATAATGCTTGTTTGACTAGAATTTCAGTCGTGATGTCATTAAGAATGTAACCAGTATCATCAATGATGCCATCTTGGCCATGTGTCGTGAACGGGTCTAGTGCAACATCTGTCATCACACCGAGTTCAGGGAAGGCTTGTTTTAGCTCACGCACTGCGCGTTGAACTAGGCCATCTGAGTTATAGGCTTCTTCTGCCATTAACGATTTTTTCTCAGCAGGAGTCACTGGGAATAATGCAATTAGCGGAATACCTAGTTCGACCAACTCTGCGGCTTCTTTAAGTAATAAATCAATCGAGTAACGTTCGACACCAGGCATTGATGCGACTTGTTCAGTGCGATTGTTTCCCTCAAGAATAAACATTGGGTAGATAAGATCATTCACCGATAATTTATTTTCTGACATTAAACGACGGCTGAAATCATGTTTACGCATACGGCGCATTCTGCGCTGTGGAAACGCACTAGTAATAATATTCACATTTGACTCCTGATATTAATCTCATCTTATTCTGGCGAAAATTGGCAAACTTGATTTCGCCCACCGCGCTTAGCTTGATAAAGCGCTTTATCTGCTTGTTCAAGTAACAAAGTCGGATGTTCTTCAGTTTCAACAACTGCAGCACTGACTCCGATACTCACAAAAAGGGGAATAGGGCTTCCTTCCCAATTAATTGATAACTTGGATATTGCTAGGCGAACGTGTTCTGCTAGCGTCATCGCTCCTTCACTATCAGTATTCGGTAATATAATAGCAAACTCTTCACCGCCAAAACGTGATACCAGATCGGTTGGACGCTTTAAATAATCTGAAATTGTTGTCGCAATCACTTTTATCGAGTGGTCACCCGCAAGGTGTCCGTGTTCGTCATTAATGGCTTTAAATTTATCGATATCAAGCATTAACAGCGCCAACGAGGTTTGTTGACGTCGGCTAATACGACCTTCAGCGGTTAAACGACGATCAAATTCGCTGCGATTTTTCACCCCAGTAAGGCTATCGATAGTGTTTTGCTGAGTCAGCTTTTGGTTCGCTTCATTGAGTTCACGTAAGGTCACTTCAAGTTCTAAGGTTCTTTCGGCAACCATTTGTTCAAGACGCTCATTTGCCTCGGCTTCTGCCCTTAATGCTTCATCTCGGTTTTGTTGTAAACGCACGGCTTGCTCAAGTGCTTTTTGCTGCATTTGTAATTTGGCTTTACGCTCATCGTTATAACGCATAGCCAGTACAGCTGCCATTATCACAACTTCAAATGTTAGTCCTATCATTACAGGTGTTTGCGGGAATACTGCCCAGTTGAGATAACCTAAATACATCAGCCCACTGAACAAGGAACCGACAAATAGACCAATACGACCTATTGCATATAATCGGGCATTTTTGGTTCTTTTGAAGACTTGGATAAGCGAAAAAATAATCAGTATAAAGCTGATGAAGATGACTGAAAAACTCAGTAGATAAAGGGAAAATTTAAAGTCGATAAAAGAGACAATTAAGCTTAATAAAATACAATATACCGCTAAGTAACGGCCAAGTAATAACATTGGCTTGCTGTGATATTTAAGTTGCATGACCTTTTCAGTAAACATCAATGCAAAAGCCAGTGCCAGCGGGATTAAGACGGGAACAGCTAACTGTTGTAAAGAGGGCCAGTTAGGCCATAAATACTGAAATGCAATACCATGAATACTAGCCACAATAACGGTTAAACAAATCACGTAGCCACTGTAGTAACTGTAACTGAACGACCCAGAGGCTAAGGCAATAAATAGGCTAAAAACCCCAATAGCAATCAAAATCCCAATTTGAAAACCATTCGCTAAACTTTGGGTTTCAATGGCATGGCTAAAATCGTTTTTACTCCATAACACTAAAGGAAAATTGAGGCTGCCACGATTATCAATTTTGAAATAAAACGTATGCAGTTCTCCTGGTTTTATATCAAAAGGATATAAAAATAAATTACTCTGCAATGGACGCTGATCGAAGGGGAGGGTGTCTCCCATATGTTCAATATTGAGTAATTCATTATTGACTAAATGGAATAGCTTAATGCTATCCATTAATGGGTTATCTAGAGCAATAATGCGTGATAGCTGATCATTTGGATTATAAAGACTGAAGCTTAACCAGGTATTTTTAGCGCCAATTTTGCGTAAGTCATTACTGGTTAATTTACGCCATTGACTCTGATTATTGTTCTGGAGTTTGAGGTTGGCAATTTCAGTGACATCATTCGAATTATGGATGTACAGCCACGGCTTTAAGTCGATTTTAGTGATTGAAGAAGCGGTTAAACGTAGTGGGATATTATGATGTTCTGTGTTTTCAGTATAACTGGTCGCATCATAAGCATTGACACCTGTGCTTAAGATGATGAAAAAACTTGATAATAACAATGCCATTGAGCGACGTAACCAATCCATATTATGCTTTAGCATTACCGCTCGCCTAAATTAAACAAACGAATACTATTAGCATAACAATGGGCTGCAAACTCTTCATAAGGTTGGTTGCGAAGTGTTGCGATAGACTCAACAATATAAGGCAAGTATTGTGGCAGATTTTTGCTCGACTTAGGTTTTGGGCGCATGCTTCTTGGCAGCAAATAAGGGCTATCAGTTTCAACCACGAACCGATTGTTCGGGATAAGATGAACGAGACTCGCAAGTTCTGCACCGCGTCTTTCATCGCAAACCCAGCCAGTGATGCCAATATATAAATCAAGGGCGATACACTCTTTAAGTTCGGTCTCTGTGCCCGTAAAACAGTGTAATACAGCGCTTGGGAGTTTATGGCGATAACGCTTTAAAATCGAGATAAAATCATCATGAGCATCACGACAATGCATCAAAACAGGCATATTCAATGTAGCTGCTAACGCAAGTTGTGCTTCAAAAGCCTGACGTTGATCTTTTCGAGGAGAAAAATCACGGTTGTAATCTAAACCACATTCGCCAATGGCGACGACATGCTTGCTATTGGCTATTTGAGTCAGTTTATCTAGGCTATTTTCATCCCAGCTACTGGCTTGATGAGGATGAACACCTGCGGTGCTATAAAGTTTAAGGGGATATTGCTGACAGAGCTTGGCGGACTCATCGCTCTCGGCAATATCACTGCCGATAACGATTAACGGTGAAACATGATGTTCCACCGCTTTGTGTATGATGTTGTCTATATCTGCTGCTAACCGACTACTCAGTAGATTAACAGCAATATCGATATGTTGAGGCATGACTAGTTAACGCGCTTAACTCGCGTCGTCGAATTGCGTTCGTCACTACCTAAAATGAAGGAGCTTAGCGCACCTTTTTCAATATAAACTGTCTGGCCAACTTTGACTTTATATCTGACAGTTTCAGTTTGCTTCCATGTTTGACCATTGGTAAAAGTAATAATTAATGAGCCATATGGATCTTTCTTAATTCTTTCGATTTCAAGATACAAACGATCGACTTTTACTTCTTCTTTCTTTTTCTTTAGACCAAACTCTTGTTCAGCAGTACTGGCAGCTTGAGTTGAAGCAACACTTGCAACAGCAGGTGTAACAGTTGTAGGGGTGTTTGCTGCAACTGCTGTGGTTGCAACGGCTGTAGCTTCTGTTGAAGCTGTAGGCACTGCAGCAGGAAGCTGAGTAGCAACTGCGGTATTAACTGAAGCCGCCAATGCGTCAAAGCACATTAGGCGGTCTAATTTATCAGTATGACTGGCACAATTAGCCAGTTGTTGCTCGATGTTAGCATGAGCTTGAGAAGAGATAGCCAAAGCAAAAGTGGCAACCAAGGTTAAACGCATAACAGAATCCTTCTTTATTATTGTTTTACTAGTCCATGAGTAACAAATGCAATTAACTTTAGCTGTCGGTGCGTTCGCTCTCAGACTCTTCGTTATCTGTATCTTCTTTCGGCGTATATAGCTTGGCTGCTAATAGTCCGCCTTCAAATAATATTAACATAGGAATTGCTAACATTGTTTGAGAAATAATATCTGGTGGCGTTAGCATCATGCCAACGACAAAAGCACCTACGACAATATATGGTCGTTTTTGCTTAAGCTCTTCAGGTGTGGTGACACCTGCCCAGCACATTAATACCACAGCAACAGGGATTTCAAAGGCCAAACCAAAGGCAAAAAACAACTTTAGAATAAAGCTTAAATAGCTGCTGATGTCGGTTGCCACAGTAACACCTTCAGGTGCAACACTGGTGAAAAAGCCAAATACAACCGGGAATACAATGTAATAAGCAAACGCGATCCCTAAATAAAACAGCAAGGTACTGCTGAATAACAGAGGGGTCACTAGACGTTTTTCATGCTTATATAAACCTGGTGCAACAAACGACCAAGCTTGGTAAAGCACATAAGGAATCGCCACAAAAAATGATAAAACTAAGGTTAACTTAAATGGGGCGAAAAATGGCGCAGCTACATCAGTAGCAATCATACTGCTTGTTTCAGGCAGTGACTGCATTAATGGAATCGCCATGTAATGGTATATATCATTTGCCCAGTAAACTAAACAGATAAACACCAGCAAAACACTGCCGATAGCTCTGAGTAATTTATTACGCAATTCAAGCAAATGACTAATGAGAGGTAGCTGTTGTGACATTGATTACCCGCTAGCTTTTGGTATTTGAACTGGTTGAGTCATTTGTTGGCGCACTTGATTCAGTGCTGCTTTCAGCTGATTCCGCTTTAGGTGCATCCTTTTTAACGTCTTCTACTTGGTAGGGACGATTAACGGATTGCGCAGCATCTTTTAGCTGATCAATAGACTCTTGTAATTCAGGAGAGAGGTTAGACAAACCTTTGCTTTCAGCTTTCTTTAAGTCAGCATGAAGCTCTTCGATTTTAAGCTCTTGCTCTAATTCGTCTTTAACAGAGTTTGCCATTCGCTTTAATGAGCGAATCCACCCAGAGATTGAACGTACCGCAGTAGGAAGTCTTTCGGGGCCGAGAACCACTAGCCCCAAAATTCCAATCAGCAGTAGCTCCATAAAGCCAATACCGTCGAACATAATGAATTACGCCTGTTCTTTGTCCTTTGACTCGGACTTTTGTTCAGTTGCCTGTTGAGAGGTTTTTGCAGTGCTATCTTTATCTTCTAAAGATTTTTTCTCTTCATCTTCAGGATTCATAGCATTTTTGAAGCCTTTAACTGCTCCACCTAAATCACCACCTAAAGAACGTAACTTTTTAGTTCCGAATAACAAAACAACAATTAACGCAACGATAAGAAGCTGCCAAATACTGATGCCGCCCATGAACATTTCCTCTATAGAATAAAAAAGTGTTTTTAATAATGCCTAAATTTTAGCACTCATTATATTGAGTATTATGAACCTCTAATGAATAAGTGCTAGTTAAAATTTACGATTCTTTGGTCTGGATCGCCATCCTGTGAACCAAAGCACTATACCTGCAGTTAGACAAATATAAGAAGGCCATAGTGTAGCGTCTTGATTTAATAATAGTGTGCCGCAGATCAACAATACAGCAGATGTTATTAAGAAGTAGTTACTTTTATGAGCTTTGTGTTGAAACTTCAGATACTTATCTAGCATCTGTTGTTGTGTTCCTAGCAGTTTACGACCCACTTTTAGGTTGTCATAAATAAGCTCTGGGAATTCTGGCAGTTTTTCAGCCCAATATGGCGACTTCATTTTTACTTTGTCAAATATCGCTTTAGGCCCGACTTGCTCAGACATCCATTGCTCTAAAAAGGGTTTCGCTGTCGACCAAAGATCAAGCTGTGGGTAAAGCTGACGGCCTAAACCTTCGATGTACAGTAAGGTTTTTTCAAGCAAGACTAATTGCGGCTGTACCACAATATCGAACTGACGAGCGGTGCGGAACAACTCTAGTAATACATGGCCAAATGAAATTTCATCTAATGGTTTATTGAACATCGGTTCGCAAACCACTTTAACCGCTTGCTCGAATGCTAACACATCGGTGTTTTCTGATACCCAGCCAGATTCAATATAGAGCTGAGCAATACGCTGATAATCTCGGTTGAAGAAGGCTAAAAAGTTTTCTGCTAAATAACGTTTATCAACATCATTTAAGGTGCCCATAATCCCGCAATCCATGCCGATATAAAATGGGTTGTCAGGGTGCTCACGGCTAATGAAAATATTGCCGGGGTGCATATCTGCATGGAAAAAATTATCACGAAATACCTGGGTGAAAAACAGCTCAACACCGCGCTCAGCGAGTAATTTTAAATTGGTGCCCTGGGCTCTCAGTGCCTCTACATCGGAAACAGGAATACCATACACACGTTCCATTACCATCAGGCGGGAGTAGCAATAATCTTCATACACGTAAGGTACGTACAGTGCGTCAGAATCTAAAAAGTTATTGCGAAGCTTAATCGCGTTAAGGGCTTCAAGGTTTAAATTGAGTTCCCCCAGAATTGTGGTGCGATAATCTTCAATTACTTCTGCAGGGCGTAAGCGGTTGCCTTCGCCTAGTAACCTTTCTAAAAAGCTCGCCGCTTGGCACATAAGCTGTAAATCAGCCTGTACTTGCGCTTCAACATTTGGGCGAAGCACTTTTAATACCACTTCAGCGCCATTTTCTTTGAGGTTTGCGGTATGCACTTGCGAGATCGACGCTGAAGCCAATGGCGTTTCATCAAAATTATCAAATAAGCTTTCAATCGGCGCTTTTAGTTCGGCTTCAATGGCTTCGCGGGCCAAAGCTGAATCGAATGGAGGTACTCTGTCTTGAAGCATGGCTAGCTCTTCTGCCCACTCATCATTGAGTAAGTCACGACGTGTAGATAGCATTTGTCCGAGCTTGATATAAACAGGCCCTAACTCTTGCATCGCCAATTTTAGCCGCTGAGCTGATGGCTTATCTTTGTGTTGGTTACGGAGCCAGAAAAAGCTGTGTCGCAGAAGAGAGAAGTACCAGGGTGTTTTCTTACTGGGTAAAAGTTCGTCTAAGCCGTAATGTAATACAGTTTTGATGACTTGATAACCGCGCCTGATACTTGCAATTGTCATGGGGTAATTTTTTCTCTTAATTTATCTATTCGGGTAACCAGTGCCGATGTGCTATCAGCGAGTTCTTCAAGATTATCACGAAAATGAATGAATTCTATTTGATGGGGGGCAATACGATATTCTTCGGTGGTTAATTGGCCAACGTGAGAACGTGACTTTTCAAAAACCTGCTTTGCTGAACTGGCAAGTTGTTTAGCGCCAGAAACCAACATATGCGTCGGAGCATCCCCAATATAACGTGACAAGGGCTCTGCAAAATCTAATTCAATATGACGCAGATAATGGCTAAAACTTTGTAATAAATTAACGTCGCCATCAAGCTTCAGCTTATCTTGTTTAATCAGCTCTGTTAGGCTTTCGCCTTCAGATATTTGGTAAAGTGTGGTGGCATCGGCTGTCACGCTGACATCGATATCCCCATCATAAATACTGAGTACTTGAATTTGCTTAGCAAAAACTAAGTATAAAGGCCATTCAAGCTGACTTAATTGAATGCAGAACACTTTGCCGTGTAAATTTTTAAGGCGTGCATATTCACCCTGATCTTGCGCTTGTAACTGCGCAATGGCAGTTTCTAGAGCAGCGCAAGTCAGTAATGAAAAATGGTTGGGCTGCATCAGAACTTATAACCACGGTGCAATGCAACAACACCATCAGTCATGTTGGTGTAATCAACTTGCTCAAGACCTGCATCAATCATCATTTGCTTTAATGTTTCTTGATCTGGGTGCATACGAATTGATTCAGCTAAGTACTCATAGCTGTCAGCATCTTGAGTGATTAGTGCGCCCATTTTAGGCAATACTTTAAAGCTATACATATCGTAAACTTTGCGCATTACTTCATGTTGTGGCTTTGAGAACTCAAGCACCAATAACTTTCCGCCAGGTTTTAACACGCGGCGCATTGAGCGTAATGCTGCATCTTTGTCTGTCACGTTACGTAGGCCAAATGCGATAGTGATAATGTCAAAATAATTATCAGGGAACGGTAAGGCTTCAGCATTGGCTTGAACATAATCTACGTTCCCTACAATGCCTTTGTCGCGTAATTTAGTCCGACCAACTTTTAACATTGAGTCGTTAATGTCCGCTAAAATAACTTGGCCACGGTCGCCGACTAAATGTGAGAATTTAGCGGTTAAGTCACCAGTACCACCGGCCAGATCCAACACTTTCATGCCAGGACGTGCGCCCGCAGTTGCAATAGTGTGGCGTTTCCAGAAACGATGAACACCAAATGACATGACATCATTCATAATGTCGTATTTAGCTGCAACCGAGTGAAATACGTCAGCGACTAAGTCAGCTTTCTTTTCTGAATCAACGGTCTTATAACCAAAATGAGTGTTCTTTGGGTCGCCCTCAGACATCTGTGTATTCCTATAATATGCGGTAATTAACAGCGAGTGTATGCCATTGCTTGCTTTGCAGAAACTTTAATCAGCGAGAGTGTGATCCAGTTTACTAGAAACAGCGTGGAATTCAGCGATACAGAATCGATATATGCTTTTGTGTAAATAGCGCTGTAAAAACAGTTCTACAAAATTGCCCTGCATTAGACCATAAATCTGTTCGATATTGAATAGCCTGTAAATGGTGAAATAACACATGAGCAGTAATTGATACGTTTAATCTAATAACAGGGTTCAACTATAGCCAAGCCAGTTGAGATGAGTGTTAGTTACTGAGTTTAAAACGTAAGGTTGTTTTTGCAGCGAATTGTTGTTGATTTAGACAAGACGGAGGCTTTGTGGTGCAGTTATTCTGCATAAAAGCCGATAACGTTGTAAAAAGTGGACAACAAACGTTGCCTGAAAGATTCGGCTAAAAACGGATTCTGCATTATTGAGCGAATTTTTTGCGAATAAAGAGTGTTTAGATTACGAGGCGGCAATTCTCTTGCCGCCGCTTAATCCGTTTTTATCTTGAACAACGTTCAACTAGCTAAGACCAACACGCCTAATATTGGACAGGTTTCTTCGCTTGAATATAGGCATATATTAATTCGCTAACACTTTGACCAACATCTCTATTGCCTGCGATTTCACCAGCCTCATGACATTGGGGCGCGGCTTCTGCAATGTGCAGATATGCCGTTTGACAGTGTTTGGCTATATAGTGGATGTAATGACATGCATCTAACAATGGCACGCCAGCAAACGTTGATGCACTGCTGGGCATTTTTGCAATAGCATCGACATCCAGTTCGAGCGCAACAGGAAGCTGGGTTTGGTTTAAGTTGTTGGCAATTGCCTTTAGAGCCTCTTCCAAACTCATTTCTCGCCTGACCCATATTTGCTGAAAGCTATGCCACTCGCCGCCAAATAAACTTAGCTGCTCTAGAGTGGTTTCGCTGTTTTTAAGCTCATGTAGTCCTAGAACGTGGTAATAAGCTAAGGCGCCATTGGCTGCGGCGTAACTAAAGCCATTGCCACTATGCCGTCCTTCTCGAGGTCTGAAATCACTATGGGGGTCTAGGTTTACGGCTGCGGCAGCTTGATTGAAATGAGACTTCAGCGCCATTAATAATCCATAAGCATTATTGTGGCCGCCACCAATCACAATAGGCTCAAGCTCTGCTGCGAGAATGTGACTGATTACTTCAATGACTTGTTGGTCAAGTTCAGCTGTAGCCTGTCTTAGTTGTTCTGTACTGGCGTGAGTATCGAGTTGCTTAGGTTCAATATTACCTAAAATAAGACATTCACTGCCGTTGAGGTAGCGGTTTGATTGTAGATTCAGTAGCTGGCTCATCGCGGCATTAAATGCAGTGGTTGAACCGCCACGGCCTAAGTTGGCTCTGGGGCCTGCATCTTCACTAATACCCAAGATCACAAACTGTACGCCTTGATTTTTTGCTTGTACAAGGGCATGTTTTAGCTCGCTAGGTTGAGTATTCACCTGACTGAGCAATTGCACCTGCTGGCCTAGCTTGGTTTCGCCATCGCGCGTTGATAGATATGTATCTAACCAGGCTTGAGTCATAATTTGCAGCATAGGGCCTACTTATCTCGTTATTATTGTTATGTGAGCAGTGATATCTAATTTATTCATTAGCGTTTATTTTACAGGCAATAAAAAAGCCAGCATAGCTGGCTTTAGTTTATTTATGCATTATTGAATAGATTATGCAATATTGAATCGATTATTCAATATCTAAAGCTTCAGGCGATAAAATCACCCCAGTGTTATCAGCATAAATATGATCGAAAGGTAGGAAAGTCACACCGCCAAAATTGACTGGTATTTCGACCTCACCAACACCATTACTGTCGGCGCCAATTGGAATTGAAGCAAGTGCTTGAATACCAATGTCCATTTCTTCTAATGTGTCTACGTCTCTTACAGAGCCATAAACAATAATGCCTTCCCACTTATTAGCAACTGCAATTTCTGCGATAGAAGCATCGACCAATGCGCGGCGCATAGAGCCACCACCATCAACTAATAATACTTTGCCTTCGCCATCAGCCTGAAGAGCATCAGCAATCAGGCCGTTATCTTCAAAGCACTTAATGGTGCTAATAGAACCACCAAAAGAGCTAGTACCGCCATAGTTACTGAACATAGGTTCGACGACATCAACAACATCTAAATACATATCACACAGTTCTGAGGTGTTGTATTCCATAGTGACACTCCTTGGGGTTAGCGATTTGAATAAATTCGCCAGTAGTTAAGCAATCTTAAATGAATTATATGAGCTTTTTTTGAAATTAACAGCGATATTCATCACCAGAATGCGATAAAGCAACAAGTTGATTTATAACCTGATGTTATAAGCAGCCATAATGATCCAGTTTAGCTTAGTCTGTAAGAAAGTAACTTACATAATGGCCTTGGGGTGAAACAAATATTGATCTTAGTCATCATATTACGGATTTTTATTACAACCTTGTATGAATTTTTGTTAATATCAGCACTTAATTAAATGCAGTTTGTTTTATTTGCTTTAGGGGCACGGACCCCCCGTAACGCTTATGGATGGCAGAGAGCCTTACTTAGAGGTTCTTATGGAAGGGTTAGACGTTGTTGAAATCATTGGTTATGGCGCATCTGTTATGGTGGCGATTTCGTTAATGATGAAAGACATTATTTGGCTTCGCTGGTTAAATTTTGTTGGTTGTACATTATTCGTTATTTACGGTGTACAAATTGAAGCATGGCCAGTGGCTGGTATGAACGCGTTCGTGGCTGGGATCAATATTTTTCATTTGATCAAAATCTATCGCACCAGTAAATCCGACAATCTTGCAGAAGCATCAGCTTAAATTTTTTGTCGAATGAGGTGTCTTCCCAAGGCACCTTACTTTTATTGCCTTAAGTAACTTTTATTGCCTTAAGTAACTTTAATCACCTTAACTTAATCACCTTAACTTAAGTCTCGTTGGATAAATCCTCCCTAAGTACTCTCAATTAATTCTTTCTCGAGACAGTCTAATTAACACTTTGTCATAAAACTTTCGATAGATTGTCATGTCTCCGTCATTCGAAATATTTACAGTCCTTACAATGGTTGAATAACAATTAATCAATAAGGGCACAATTATGGCAAAGGACGTGACGTTAAGCATCGCCAACTTAGACAAGCAGTTGTTTTGTCATATTTTGACTTTTTGTCGTGATCATAAAATCACTGATTTTGCTAAAAAAGTGTCAGCAACAGGTGATGGTCATTGCTACGTTTACATGGCGGTAGGCTTATTGTTTCTTCACCCACAAGGCAGTCATTTTTTTAATTTGATGCTTGTAAGTTACGTGATTGAACTGCCACTTTATTTGTTATTAAAAAATTCTATTCGTCGCACTCGTCCTTGCGCTGCATTTGCAGGTTTCGAGTCTGACTTTCAACCTTCAGATAAATTCAGTTTACCATCAGGACATACTGCAGCAGCTTTTATTATGGCGTCGGTTGTCATGACAACGTTTCCTATATTGGCACCAATCGCGTTTGCTTGGGCTGGATTTATTGGTTTATCTCGAATCGCATTAGGTGTGCATTACCCGTTAGATATTTTGGCTGGTATGGGGCTGGGTATCGGCGCAGTTACCTTGGCTGAACAATTTATTTAATCCGTTAGCGTATTTATATTGCTTTAAATAACAAGATGTCTAATTAACAACTCACCGTCACCCTAAGTGTGATGCAATATTGCTTGAGTTAGCACAAGGAACTTTATGAAAATATTATATGGTGTTCAAGGGACTGGAAATGGCCATATTAGTCGTGCGCGTGTCATGGCGAAATCATTGAGTAAAACAGATGTCGAAGTCGACTTTTTATTTAGCGGTCGTAATAAAGATCAATATTTTGATATGGAGTGCTTTGGTGACTATCAAGTAAGAGAGGGGATGTCGTTTATTACTGAGTCAGGTCGAGTTAATTTGACCAAAACGGTGAAACGTAATTTATCGTCATCTATTTTATCTGAAGTTCAGCAAATGGATTTGTCTGATTACGATTTAGTCTTGAATGATTTTGAGCCTGTTACGGCATGGGCGGCTAAAAAACAAGGGGTTACCTCCATCAGTATTAGTCATCAAGCTGCGCTGCAGTATCCTGTGCCAAAGCAGGGGATGAGCTGGTTTGATCGGGTACTATTAAATAACTTTGCGCCAACAGATATTAAGCTTGGTTGTCATTGGCACCATTTTGGGTTTCCAATATTACCGCCATTTGTCGAAGTAGAACCTAACTCTGGCGATCATAGTCATCAAATATTGGTGTATCTTCCGTTTGAAAATGCCGACACTATTGCCAAATTCTTAAGCCCATTCTCAGAGTATCAATTCTTTGTTTATCACGCAGATAAACCGTTACAGGGATTACCCGAACACATAAATTGGTTTGGTTTTAATCGTGAAGGATTTAAGCAGCATATGTCTCAGTGTGGTGGGGTGATTGGTAATGCAGGCTTTGAATTGGCGAGTGAAGCGATGACCCTTGGCAAGAAGTTGCTGGTTAAGCCATTGCAGGGGCAGTTTGAACAGTCCTCTAATGTGGCAGCATTAGAGTTATTAGCTGCAGCGCAAAGCATGGATAAATTAGATGCAGGTATTTTAAATCGCTGGCTTAAGTCAGCTTCACCTAAGCCGATTAAATATCCACAAGTGGGTGATGCACTGGTTAAGTGGCTTAAGCAAGGTGATTGGCATCAGCATCAAGTGTTGTGTAATGATCTTTGGTCACAGGTAGAGTTACCAGATAATTGGCGTAAATAAGCTAGGTAAGTGGATCGTTATACGTGCTAGAGAAGCTCTCTTTTGATGAAAATCAAAGAGAGCTTTTTAATGTGTGAATAAGGCTTAAATGGATAAGTGTTAAGCGAGTTAACTTGCTTTTGAATGGTGCTCGTGAAGTTGCTCAAGTAGTTCATCTTCGAAGGCAAAGCGGGTTTCCATTGCTTGAGCTAATTTAGAGAGGTCTGCATCTAGGTCCATTAATACATCATCATTATCGGCTTCAGTGTATTTATCATTAAAGTCGAGGGCTGCATCAGTGGTTTCACTGATTTGTGGTAATAATGTTTGCGCTCTTTCTTTACTGCTTTCGCCAAATTTCTCGCATTCAGTTACCACCTGATCATAGACCTCGAAGTGGCCTTCTGAGACATAATCCACCAATTGTGCACAGAATTGCTTAACAGCATCAGCTTTAGGCAGGCTTTTAGCGGGCATGGTATATGGCGCAAGGCCGGCAATTTTGAAATATTGGATCAGCAACGTTCTGCGATGATGTAGCCATTGATCGACAAGCTTGTTAGAGCCGCCCCATTTTTGTTCGGCTTTTTCTAGTTTTGTCAGCATAACGAATTCCAGTGTTGCAACTAATCCATATCACTTAATGTATGAGAGAAAGTGACTATTGATCAACTGTTTTCTGTAAAAGATCTAATGGATCGACCAGATAAGGTCTTATTTGATAGTGATTTGTATCACGGGGAAATAGCATAAAAAGAAAAATGCCCAGTGATAGCAAGCTACCACTGGGCAAATAGATTTTTTAAGGGCTCGATTTATCGTGCTTCTTGATTGTTCTTGCTAGCGCAGACTTTTTATACCAAAGGCGAACAAGAGGTGCAACTTTTTTATCCAATTAGGCTACCTGATACCTAAATATGGGTATTATTGTGAGCATGCTAACGATTACATTAGCAATTTCGATACTAGTTAGGGTGTTAGTTCACATTAATTTAGCATCGCTGGTTACATTAATCGCATAAGTGCTAAACTACGCGCCAGCGGATATCACTATATGTTTAGGAATTAAGCCCAATGGCAGAATTAAAGAATGATCGTTATTTACGCGCCTTATTAAAACAGCCTGTTGACAAAACACCTGTGTGGATGATGCGTCAAGCTGGACGTTATCTACCTGAATATAAAGCGACTCGCGCAGAAGCGGGTGACTTTATGTCTCTTTGTAAGAACCAAGATTTAGCATGTGAAGTGACGTTACAACCACTTCGTCGTTACGACTTAGATGCTGCAATTCTATTCTCAGATATTCTTACCGTTCCAGATGCAATGGGCTTAGGTCTTTACTTTGAAACAGGCGAAGGCCCACGTTTCGAACGTCCTACTGACACCATCGATTCAATCAAAAAGCTTTGCATTCCAGATCCAGAAGATGAATTAGGTTACGTAATGCGTGCTGTTAGCACTATTCGTCGTGAACTAAAAGGTGAAGTACCTTTAATCGGTTTCTCTGGTTCACCTTGGACACTAGCGACTTACATGGTCGAAGGTGGTTCAAGCAAGACTTTCGAAAAGATCAAGAAAATGGCTTACGAAGAGCCAGCAACATTACACATGCTTTTAGACAAGTTAGCTGACTCAGTTATCTTATACCTAAACGCACAAGTAGCTAATGGCGCGCAATCGTTAATGATCTTTGATTCATGGGGCGGTGCGTTATCTCACCACGCTTACCGTGAATTCTCACTACGTTACATGCAAAAAATCGTTGATGGCTTAACTCGCCATGCAGACGGTCGCCAAGTACCAGTTACCTTATTTACTAAAGGTGGCGGACTGTGGTTAGAATCTATGGCTGAAACAGGTTGTGATGCTCTAGGTTTAGACTGGACTGTTGACATCGGTGATGCACGTCGTCGTGTTGGACATAAAGTTGCACTTCAAGGCAACATGGACCCATCTGTACTTTACGCATCTCCTGAGCGTATTCATCAAGAAGTTGACCAAATCTTGTCATCTTACGGTGAAGGTACTGGCCATGTATTTAACTTGGGTCATGGTATTCATCAACATGTTAATCCAGAGCATGCTGGCGCATTCATTAACTCAGTTAATCAATTATCGCCTAAGTACCATAAATAAAAGTACCATAAATAAAAATACCAGAAATAAAGCGCCGCAAATAATTGATGGTGCATAATTTGGGTATTAAATAAAAGACGAGCATGGCTCGTCTTTTTTTATGGCAAGAATAAACAGAAAATTAACAAAGGACTGTTAGGGCTTGTTGAACTTTGCTGGTTGAGTTTTGTTCGAGATAAAAAATGGATTAAGCGCGGCGAGTGAATTGCCGCCTAGTAACCTAAGCACTCTTTATTCGCAAAAAATTCGCTCAACAATGCAGAATCCGTTTTTAGCCGAACCCTTCGGGCAGCGTTTGTTGTTCATTTTTACTGCGTTATCGGCTTTTTATGTAGAATAACTACACCACAAAGCCTCTGTCTTGTCTAAATGAACAACAACTCGCTGCAAAAACAACCTTGAAAGATCAACACGCCTAGACTATACAAATCATTGTTTTAACTATTTAGGTGCGCTTTATCACAAAGTGAGAATGGAATATTCTATTTTGTGATCTTTGCAAAACTCTTCATGGAACTAATTTGATATTTTATGCTCATTGTGAGAATAATATTAATAAGCTGACTAGCTTTGTTTTATGGTGGGATGGAAGCCACATCTAGTAGCCTTTGCCAAAAGAGAGATAAATATGAAAGTTCAAATTATTGTTGCGTTAGTATTCTTTGCTATTTTTGCTGCACTGCTACCTGGTACCCATTACATCTATGTTGCTAATGCTGGTTACTACATGGGGCAATTCGTAACTGTTGCTGCAGTATTGCTAATGTGGGGCTGTTTAGCTGCTGGTTTTGTGAGTCTTTTCTTCCACAAAATTAAAGCTTTGTACCTTTCAATTGAAAATGGCTAGTCACAGCCTGATTCATTGAGAGTGATGCTCGTAAACGGGAATGCTCTCAGAATGATTATTTAGCGACGCTGTCGATAGATAATATATAAAGCCACCATTTTAAGGTGGCTTTCTTGTTTTTTAACCTTTGTTTTTTCTTAAAATATTGCAGTAGCAACGAAAGGGTTAATGGGTTGCTAGCTCAATCATAAAGTGACTTCCCTTTCCTGGGGTACTTTTTATATCAATTCTGCACTTTAATAAGCCTAATAACTGCCTGACAATGGCTAAGCCAACTCCGAGCTGTGGCAGCGCTTGATTTGGCTCAAAGTTAAGCTGCTGCATAGATAACTGTTTCAAAGCCTCTACTTCATGCTTGTGCATGCCTGCGCCAGTATCCTCAACCGCTAACCACGTTTGATCATGATGTGTTTCACTGTAAACCGTTATCGTGCCGCCTTTTGGTGTGTATCGCAGTGCGTTGTCGACGAGATTATTTAAAATCCGCCTCATCAGCTGAGGATCGGTATAAACCTGCAGTTGATCCGTGACATTAAAATCTAATGTAATCCCTAGTTTTTTTGCCCTAGGGGCAAAAGTTTGATTTAAATCGAGTAAGACTTCACGCAAATTAATTTTAGCTATTTGAGCACTGATTTGGCCATTTTCAAGGGCGGCAAGCTCAAGTAACTGCGATAATAATTGCTGTAAGTTTTGCCCAGAATTGGCAGCATATTCAATGTATTCTGCTTGACGCTCTTCAGGTGGTGACAGTAACCAAGTGTCAATATAACCAATCAACGAAGTTAATGGTGTCTTTAAGTCATGGGATAAGTGAAGTAAAAAGTCATGTTTGGCCTGTTGTTGTCGTTTCACTTGTTGATGTTGCTGGTTTAACTCTTGCAGCAAGTGATTAATGTGCTCACTGAGTTTTTTGATTTCTAAGCTGCCGTTATAGCGATTCGGCAAAGCCAAATTTTCTTCTAGGGGAGCGTCTTTAAGACGCGTTAAATCGCTGGCTAACTTTTGAATTGGGCGGGTAAAAAAGCCTAATAACAGCACAAATAGAATCAACGCGAAAATCACCCAAAAACCGATTGTTGCGCCCCAAAGTTTAGGCTGGTTTTCTGAATTAATTAACGCCTGCCAACTGTCATAATCCTCGCCGCCAATGATTACGTATAAGTATCCACTATGAAGGCCGTTTTCTGTCACTAGTGGACTGACGGAGAATATTTTCTGGGTTTCAGTTGAGCGTGGATCTGTGCCTAAAATCGGTAAGTCACCACCTGCAATAAACTGCTGAATTTGGCTTAGGTTGACGCGATCTTTTTTGATTTTTTCTTCTTTGGCATCATAAGCGATGACACGGCCTTCGGGATCAAGGGTATAAATTTCAAAGCTTGGCCCTAACAGCATAAAGTCATGAAATGCTTCCTTTAGCGCGGCATCTGAGGTAATACCTTGTGAAAGTAACGGGTTGATATGCGCCATATGTTCGGCAAGTTGCAGATGTAATGATTGCTGAATTTGATTACGACTAAATTCGTGATTCAGTTGCAACCACTGCCACAGTGCGACAAATAACAGTAATACCACCACAGTCGCAGATAGGAACAGCCGGTTAAATAATCGATTCATGATGCGGGACCTACCTTGGTTCGACTAGGGTGAATGAAGTCAGAGTACTGAGTTAATTTGAAGTGCGTTTAATTTAACAGGGCTAATGCGCTCCTGCTTCGGGTGGTGAAAATTTGTAACCGACTCCCCATACTGTTTTGACTAATTCCGGGTGGCCAGGGCTTCGAGAAAGCTTAGTGCGCAAGCGATTTATATGGCTATTAACAGTGTGCTCATAGCCGTCATAGTTATAACCCCATACTGCTTCTAATAATTGCATTCTGCTAAACACTTGCAGGGGATGCTGGGCAAGAAACAGTAATAAATCGAACTCTCTCGCTGTGAGCTCTAACGTACTATTGTTAGACACTACTTCGCGGGTTGTTGAGTTAATGGTGACCCCATTAAACTCCAATTGCTCAGTTTGTATTTGTTGTACTTTACTGCGCCTGAGCATGGCTTTAACCCTTGCTCGAAGCTCTAATACGCTAAAGGGTTTGACGAGATAATCGTCTGCGCCAGCTTCTAAACCTAAAACAATATCGGCTTCTGAATCTTTGGCAGTTAACATCATCACAGGCAATGATTTTCCAGCTTCTCTGAGTTGCTGGCAAAGCATAATGCCATCACCATCAGGGAGCATACGATCCATTAAAATCAGATCGAGTGATTTAGTGTCGATGATTTGCATGGCTTGGCTTAAGGTCGTGGCATGAAACACTTCGTAGTTTAATGCCGTGAGATTCAACATAATCAGCTTGGCTAAATCTTGTTCGTCTTCAACCAGTAAAATATGTTGCTTTATCTGGTGGCCGTTATGCTTAGTGTTATCGTTCATCCAAAATTTCCCAAATCAGATCCCTAATAACCAGACCTGAGATGGGAAGATTAAATTTCAACCTGTTTGTTTTTTATTTGTTAACAAACTTGTTTAAGCTTAATCATGGATGTTTTCACTATTCCGTTCGACTAATCGAAATGGAGATTGCCGGATTATCAAAACGATGTGAAGGCGTTAATACACTGTCCATCAATCCGTCGTACATGGTGATCACACCAGGATGAATATGAACAAAATCTACATCATCACGTTCTGAGTTATATCCTTCGCCACCATCAGCAGGTCCAGGCATCGTGCCTTGTGCTTCTGAGTTCGCTTCGGTGCCTGCATCGTAAACCATACCGCGCATCGACACTGACTCATCAACAGCCAACATACTAATGTCATAACTATTTAGGCCAGTAAACGCATCATTGGTGTTGACTAACATTGTGGCGACAGTGAGATTGGCAATGTCTGCTTCATCAAGTGTCACAGTGATAGTTTCTGACATACCCGGCATTAAAATACCTGCGCCACTGACCGTAGACGTTACGCCTTCAATTGCTGCAACATCTGCGGCATCGCCGCCTTCAGCAATTTTTTCCAGTGCAACATTGGCTGCTTCACCTGCTTGCCACAACATCACATCACTATTGTGTGAGGCAATGGCAATCGGTGACATAGGTTGGTTAGCCGTTAAATTGGTCACGGTAACCGTATAAGTCTGCATTACAACAGTCGGTTCAGGCGGAGTAACAGGTTCTGGTGTAGGTGATTCATCGTCATCATCAGAACAACCGCTTAGTCCTAACACCGCAATTAATGCTACTGCCGTTAAGCTATATTTATGGGTATGTTTAGTTTTACTATTTGTTAAATATCTCATCGCGAGTCCCCTTATTTGACAGTAACAACTACTTTCGCAACAGGGTTTAACCAGCGATGAATGCGGCTATCTAAATCACTTGCGCCACCGGCTGCATCAGTATCACCAAGCACACCTGGATGAGTGTGAACATTAGCATTAGTAGAACCATCCATAACACCAGTACCATTCATACCTCCGTCACCACCAGGTGCTGCAGGAATACCTGGAACGCCTGCCATACCGCCGCCATTAACCATTTCATCATTGGCTTCAGTGCCTGCGTCATAGGCATTTAAGTAAACTGTATAACTACCTGCTTCAGTAGGGATTTTCCAACCATCTAAACCGATAAAGGCATCATTGGTTGGTAGCACCATGGCAACAATTGAAAGGTGCGTCATTTCCATGGAATCAAGCATCACTTCGCTGACATTAGCCCCTGGTGCTAGTAATCCCATCGCAGGGTTAACTGCGGTAAAACCACCTGCGCCCATCACAGCAGCGTCTAAATCACCAACATCGCCACCTTCGGCCATTTTTTGCAATGCTGGTGTTGCTTCGGTGCCGACTTCAAATAAGTGACTGTCAGCATCATGAGCTGCAATTAAGATTGGGGTGAAGTGATTACCATGGGTTAAGTTAACCACGCTAATTTCTAATTCTGCAGCAGTGGCTGAAACACTGAATAGACCTGTAGCCACTAGGGCAAGTGAAAGTAGAGTCGCTTTAGTTTTCATTGATGCAGATGATGTTGATACTGAAATTGACGGTTGTACTTCTGATGCCTTTAAGACTGATGATTTCATAACAGAGCTCCTTTTGTTTAATTGCTAACGATTCTGGCAAAGGGATCTCACTGTGTTATCGCCAAATTATCACAAAAGATTAACATCGTTTATTTTGCCGAATTTATTGTGTAGTCTTGGCGATATAATGATGACAATTGGAGTCAATATAATAATGATAAGAAACTTAACTCCTGAGTATTTTCAACAGGTTATAGAGCTAGGTAATCTCGTGCATGGTGAAGGCTATTTAAATCTCGACTCCCTTGAAAAAATTTATCAAATGGGTATAAAAAATAATATTAATGCGCATTTTATCGCGATAAGTGATGAAACTTCACAGATTGACAGTCAATCAACTATCGTCGGTTTTCGATTAACTTATTCGGCGGGAAAGTGGCCCATTGATCAATGGTGCACCCCAGATAAATGGCCAGTTTCCGTTGAAGATATGTGTTACTTCAAATGCAATACAGTGGCAGAAGGTCAGCGAGGGAAAGGCATTGGTTCTCGGCTATTGCAGGCTTCAATTGCAGCAGTAAAGCAGCAAGGGGCTAAAGCTGGCGTGAGTCATTTGTGGCAGCAAAGCCCCAATAACTCGGCAGTAGGCTACTTTACACATGCTGGAGGTGAATTGATTAAGTTGCACCCGAGTCGCTGGAATCAGCGACATGACAACAGCGATTACCTGTGCGTGATATGTGGTGATGACTGTCACTGCACCGCTTGTGAAATGGTGATTGAATTTGGCTAAGTTCGCTTCAAAACATCACTTTTAATGTATTTCAGCACAGCGATAAATGAGTACCTTGTATGCCTTCAAGTTATTACGATCCTTTAATCAACAGCACGCCAGCATCACAACCTTTTGCAGATAGTTATTGGGCATCGACCCAAAGCTTGCCTGCGCTACTACCTTCACTTAAGAGTAGTCAACAAACAGATGTGGCGATTATCGGCGGTGGCTACACTGGATTACTAACAGCGTATTACTTAGCAACCGAATTTAATATTGATTGCCGTGTACTTGAAGCTAATCAGGTAGGGTTTGGTGCCAGTGCACGAAATGCGGGGTTTGTGCTTAAAGGTTCAGGTCGCTTAGGCTACTCAGCTATGGCAAAGCGGTGGGATCTTGCTACAGCACAAGGTATTTATCAGGAGTTCAGTCAAGCGGTAAGCCGAGTAGAAGGGCTGATAAATCAACACCAGATAGCCTGTGAACCCCAAGAACATGGTTATCTTAAAGTGGCGCATAATCCCAAAGCGCTTAACAGCCTTAAAGCCGCCGCTGATTTTATTCAGCAAAACATGGCGCAAGACAGTGATTTTACGGCGCAATTTATCAGTGCTGATAAGTTTAAAAATCAATATCTCAATCATCATCAAGCTTATGGTGCATTAAGGCTTAATGATGGCTTTGGTGTAAATCCGCTGAAATTGTTACTGGGTTATAAATCATTGGTTCAGCAGCAAGGTATTAGCATTAATGAGCAGTCTTGTGTTGTCGATTGGATTGAAGAAAACGGTAAACATCGACTGCTTACCGAGCATGGTGAACTGTTGGCAAACAAAGTGATAATGGCGGGAAATGCCTATTCACCAAAACAGTTTAATCAGCGAGTGGATGACAAGTTTTTACCGATTTTAAGTAATATTATTGTCACCGAGCCATTGAGCGATGATGAGCTAGCCCAAGCGGGTTTGCATACTAACCAAGTCACCATGGATACCAGAATATTAAAGTATTACTTTAGGCTGCTACCTGATAACCGACTGTTATTCGGCGGAAGAGGCGCGGTGTGGGGCAAAGATGCGGCTGAACCTATTTATGGTCAGCGCTTAAAGCTAGCTATGGATAAATGTTTCCCGTATTTAAGCCGCAAAAAAATTGCCTATAACTGGACAGGTTGGATTGCTGCATCAATGGATGACATGCCCCATGTGTACAGTAAAAATGGTGTTGGTTATAGCCTTGGTTATTGTGGCGCAGGAGTATCTTTTAGTGCTCAAGCTGCCTTTAGGCTAGCTCAAAGTATTGCTGGTGAATCTTTACCTGATTTACCGCTTTATAACGCGCCACTGCCTGCGATGCCCTTTACCAAAGCAAGGCGAATAGGGCAGTGGGGTTACTATCATTATGGTTGGTTAAAAGATAAATTCGGTTAACCTTCACTTGGATTAGTTATCGTTAATTCGGTTTCTTCTAACGGCTCAATTTTAATATTGAAGTAAGCATACGATGCACTGATAAATGGGCAGACCAAGTTAAATATCGCATAGGGCAAGTAAGCGATAGTCGCTACACCTAAAGTGCTTGCCATAAATGCGCCACAAGTATTCCAAGGAATTAATGGGCTGGTAACAGTGGCCGAGTCTTCAAGGGCGCGGCTGAGGTTCACAGCAGCAAGTTGACGTTTTTGATATTCAAGTTTCAGCATTCTTCCAGGCAGTACAATGGCAATATACTGGTCGGCAGTAATCACGTTAGCACCGATACAAACCCCTAATGTAGTGATGATTAAGCTACTGGTGCCTGTGACTAAGCTAAGAATGCTTTCTAGTAACCTTGAAAGTAAGCCTGTTACTTCCATTACTCCACCAAACGCCATGGCACAGAGAATTAACCAAACGGTAGTGACCATGCTGCTCATACCACCACGGCTGAGTAAGTTATCCAGTACCTCATCACCCGTGGTTGCCACGTAACCATCGAACATTGCAATCCAAATGCCTTTAATGATCGCCACAAATGGCAATAAATCGGGCTCATTAACATACGCTATGATGTTGTCGAATTGGAAAAGGGCTGCGCAAATTGCCCCTGCAATGGTACCTAAAATGACGGTAGGGAAAGCGGGCATTTTCTTGTTTGCTAAAAACAGCACGACTAACAGGGGTAACAGTAAATGCAGGCCGGGGTCGTAGGTTTGCTCAAGCAGAGCTAACGTTGTGCCTAGTTGCGAGTCAAAACTCGACACATCAGCAGACAAGCCAATAATCGTAAACACAATGAGCGCAATAATGATGCTTGGCACGGTTGTCCAAGTCATATGCTTGATATGACTAAAAATATTAGAACCTGCAACAGCGGGCGCAAGGTTGGTGGTATCAGATAATGGCGACATTTTATCGCCAAAATAAGCACCACTAATAATAGCGCCAGCGGTGATATTAATATCTAAGCCCATTGCCGAGGCAATGCCCACCAGTGCAATACCTATTGTACCGGCCACCGTCCATGAACTGCCGATACTGATAGCGACTATCGCGCACAAGATACAACTTGCAGCGTAGAAATATTTGGGGTTGAGGATTTGCATACCGTAATAAATCATTGTCGGTACAGTTCCTGAAAGAATCCAAGTTCCAATGAGCGATCCCACAGTAAATAGAATCAGTAATGCGCCTGTGGCGATACCAATACTGTTGACTATTCCGCGCTCCATTTGGTTCCAGCTGTAACCATTTTTATAACCAATCACGATGGCAATACACGCAGCAAGGATCAGCGCTATTTGGTTAGCACCTGAAGAGCTGTCAGATGAAAAAAGGTATACCGCAGCGCCAAGCATAGTGATTAATGCAAAGACGGGTAAGAGTGCATCAAGCAAACTCGGCTGCTTGATTTGAGAGTCAGACATAAAGCTATCCCTAATGTTATTTTTATTATAGGTCGTGCTAGGTATAAGTTATTTTTAGCCTTGGTTACTATTGTTATTAAATTGTGACGGTGCGACATCCTGCCATAAAGCAGTAGCTCAAGTCGATGTTTGTGGGTCGTTGTTATAGCCGTTAATTGGATTGGATTTAGCTAGTTTTAACAATTCAGACATTTAATAAGCATAGCTATTCATAATAGTTATTTAGCGTGCATAAATACCCATTCAAAATATTACCGAAAAAAGTCGATGTGATTTGAACTGCTTGTTCGACGGCATTAAGCCGTTAACTTTTGACCTTAAACAAGCTATATGAGGGTTGAGTCCTTCAAAAGCGATTAATTGCTTAGATTAGTAAAGGGTAGACTGCGGTTATTGAGATTTTCCTTTATTGAGAGGCTGACGCACCTCAATAAACCGCCACGATATATAGGTATTACATGAATAAAAAACAAATTGGCGCAGTGCTTATGTCGCTATCATTTAGCGCATTGGGTGTTTCAGCGACGGCAAATGCCAATGAAGCATCTGAACAAGCTCAATTAGAGCAAGCTATGAGTGAAATGGTGGTGGCTGAAACATCGATGCTGTTGCTAGAAGAAGGTGATGCGTACCATACTGAGTTTACGAGAATTGTAGCGACCCAATTTAGTGAAATCCTTATCACAAAAGAGCAAGCTAAGCAGTTATCGTTGCAGAAAACCAAGCATTTCTATTTTTCTGCAGAGCATGACGTAGAAACATTGGCACAGGTGGTTTCAGGTGTGATTGATACTGATGCACCGACCTATTTCTCAGTAAGCTTATTTCGCGAATACAACCGTAATAATGGTGGCTATCAGTTCGGTGCCAAAATTACTGAGTACGAAGATACCGTTAACCGTGATTAACCCATTTTTCATTTGAATCACCCCTTTGCCGAGCCCATGCTCGGCTTTTTTGTTTTAGGGTCGCAATTTGATTTTAGCAAACTGGCTTGTAGTGAAATAACCGTCGATAATAATGTTATATGACATCAATAAATTCCGTTTCAGAGGCTTAATTGCAAAATATGACAGATGACACTATAAAGTTATCGGCTTTCACTACTAACGCAACAGACGATGTTATTGAGTTATTTACTCAATCGTTTGGGGATGCTGAGGGCGAGGTTGAAGGCAAGGTGATTGGTCACTTAGTTTCTGAATTGATTGTGACAACACCTGAGACAGACTTGTTGGGCTTTGTTGCAACCATAGAAAACAAGATTGTAGGGGCTATCTTCTTTAGTCGTTTAACATTAGCGAATAAAGCCAATGCGTTTATTTTATCTCCTGTTGCGGTGAGCACCGCTTTTCAAGCAAAAGGGATTGGCCAAAAGCTAATTAACTTTGGCTTAAAACAGCTGAAAGACAATGGGGTTGAGTTAGTGTTTACTTACGGTGACCCTAACTACTACGTTAAGGTTGGCTTTAACCCTGTCAGCGAAGACTGCATCAAAGCGCCTCTTATACTGACTTACCCTGAAGGATGGTTAGCACAGTCATTAGTTGGCACCGAGATTGAGCCGATTGAAGGGGATAGTTTTTGTGTGGATGCACTGAATGAGCAGTCATACTGGTAATTGGGTTTCGGCAGAAATGCCGAAGTGATTTTTATTTTATAAATCTACATCTAAATCTACATCAAGATCGTGGCGCTTCGCCCACACCAAAATCAAGGGGGAAAGCGCTTGTCCCCCTTGATAATCCCTCAGCGCTCCGGCGAAATTTAAAAAGCAAAATTTCCAACGGAGTATTGTTTATCTTTTGGCCTCGTTTTGATTCTGCTTCGTTCATCTTCAAAAATTACTAACGCTTCCGATGGCGCATTTCGTTTTGTTTTTTGTAGTTCAAAGCAAAATCAAGGTCGTGGCGCCTCGCCCACTCCAGACCAAAAGGGTATCAACAGCAATACCCTCTAGGATCACCCTGCCGCCTTTACGAAATTTTCTGAAAAGCGAAAGATTTCTACAAGGATGGCTCCAGCTTTTAGCTTCTTTTTGATTCTACTTCGACCATCTTCGAAAATGACTAACGCTTTCGATGGGGCGTCCCTTCCCCTCGAAAGCTAGCCAGACATCCATGTCTGGGCTCACGTAATTTTTTTGATGGCCTCAATTCATATGGTGTCTTCAAATTGTATGCTCGAGCTTTTTAGAATACCCAAAAGAAGTTAAATCGAAGAAGTAATAATCCCAGTGTAGATGCAGCAGCGAGCTTCCAAAACATGGATGTTTTGGCAGAGCTTACATGGATGTACTTGCAGCGCCTCGCAGTTGTATCTGCACATAAGCCTGCGGCAGGCAATTGGTTAGATTGAAGTTTTGAGTTAGGTCAACAAACATCATTTTCAGTTAAGGTAGATTGGTATTTATATAAATGTAATTTAGAAGGAAGAATAAGCCTAATGACGGAAGAGAATAAAAGTATAGATATTTTAGGCGTAAAACCAATCGCAGACTCAATCAATACAGTAACAGAAGGGACTGTTAATGGTGCTTCGGCTTTCTTAGGGTGTATATGCTTACCTGCAGCTGAAGAGTTTGGACTTCTGCTTAAAGACAAAGTTAGTAGTTGGAGAGCTAGAAATGCGATAACAATAGCGAATAAAGCTGAAAAATTATTAGAGCTTCAAGGTGGTTATAAAGAGTTAAGTGCTCACCCAAGAATTATTCATTCGACTATCGAAAATGGATCATGGGCGGAAGAAAAGGTTATGCAGGGTTTATGGGCTGGCATTCTTGCTAGTTCATGCACAAAAGAGGGAGGAGGTGAAAGTAACTTAATATTGATTAATCTTTTAACGCAGCTAACAACGAGTCAAGTTAAGCTATTGAACCATATTTGTGAGCAATCAAAAGTCTTTCAAACTGAAGAGGGATGGATTGCAGCTCAAACATTCAAAATGGAAGTTGAAGAGTTAACTCTAGTGATGAACACAATGGATCTTCAACAAATCGATCGTGAATTAGATCACTTGCGTAGCTTAGAGCTAATAAAAACAGGGTTTTCATCTGATAGTCTAATTGCGGATGTCACCCCCATGCCTTTGTCTTTACACATGTATGTGAAAGGAAAAGGCTTTAATGGGAATCCATGTGAGTTTTTCGGAGCCCCAATTGTATCTAAAGAAGAAAGGACAAAGCTACGTAAGGATGAGTATGGATTAGGTTGAAAATCCCTATGATATTTCTATCACAGGGATTTTATTTTTATCGCTTCAACTACAAGTACAAACTAAATAATTAGTCTTTCCCTTGCTCACGTGCAATTGCACGGTATGCAATATCAGTGCGGAAGTAGACATCATCCCAGTGGATGGCATCGACTAACTTGTATGCGCTTGCTTGTGCTTCTGTAACTGTATCACCTAACGCAGTCGCACATAATACGCGGCCGCCTGCAGTGACGACGTGACCATCTTTCATTGCTGTGCCAGCGTGGAATACTTTGGCGTTGTTATCACCTAAAGATAAGCCGTCAATCACGTCAGCTTTGCGGTATGCATCTGGGTAACCGCCTGCTGCAAGTACAACACCGACTGCTGCGCGTGAATCAAATTCTGCAGTCACAGTATCTAACTCACCACGGGTGGCTGCTAGACAAAGCTCAACTAGGTCTGATTGTAGACGCATCATGATTGGTTGTGTTTCTGGGTCGCCAAAGCGGCAGTTGTACTCAAGTACTTTTGCGCTGCCATCTGGAGAAATCATTAACCCTGCATATAAGAAGCCTGTGTATACATTGCCTTCTGCTGCCATGCCATCAACCGTTGGGCGGATAACATTTGCAATCGTCCAATCGTGAACGGCTTGGGTGACAACAGGGGCTGGTGAGTATGCACCCATGCCGCCAGTGTTAGGGCCATAATCGCCGTTATCACGGGCTTTATGGTCTTGGCTGGTGGCCATTGCTAAGATGTTTTTGCCGTCTACCATCACGATAAAACTGGCTTCTTCACCTTTTAAAAATTCTTCGATAACGACGCGAGAACCGGCTTCACCGAACTTGTTGCCAGCTAGCATGTCTTCGATTGCCGCATCAGCTTCAGCTTGGTCAGCAGCGATAATCACGCCTTTGCCTGCTGCTAAGCCGTCAGCTTTAATCACAACAGGGAAACCTGTTTTAGCTGTTAACTCTGCTGAGTACGCTTTTGCAGCGTCAATTTCAGTGAAGTTTGAGTAGTCAGCAGTTGGGATGTTATGACGCGCTAAAAAGTCTTTGGTGAAGGCTTTTGAAGACTCAAGCTGCGCAGCGCCTTGGGTAGGGCCGAAAATCGGTAATTTTGCTTCGTTAAAAGCATCGACTACGCCCAGTGCTAATGGCACTTCTGGACCAACAATCGTCAATTCAATTTTGTTGTCTTGAGCAAACTTAACTAACTCTGAAATCGCTTCAACGTTAATGTCGACGTTTTCTAGTTTTGGCTCTAAAGACGTGCCCGCATTGCCTGGTGCGACAAATACAGTGTCAACTTCTGGTGATTGTGCTGCTTTCCAAGCTAACGCATGTTCGCGTCCGCCGCCGCCAATAACTAATACTTGCATCTTTTAATCCTCTTATAGCTGCGCCATAGTCTCAATTTCTGCTTCAAACATGCTCACTTATGCTTATAAGCTCCGCGTGTTTTCATTGAGCTTGAAACAATGGCTTGCTCTAATATGCTTAAAAATTCCATGGTCTCAATTTCTGCTTCATTTATAGTTATAAACTCCGCGTGTCTTCATTGAGCTTGAAACAATGGCTTGCTCTAATATGCTTAAAGCTGAACTTAGTACATCGCTTATTAGCATTAACAAGCGATGTTAAATCGTATTTAGTGACGGAAGTGACGCATGCCAGTAAATACCATGGCAATGCCGTGCTCGTCTGCCGCTGCGATAATTTCTTCATCACGGATTGAGCCACCAGGTTGGATGATACAGCTAATACCTGCAGCCGCTGCTGCATCGATACCGTCACGGAATGGGAAGAAGGCATCTGATGCCATCACTGAACCTTCAACCACTAAACCTTCGTCAGCCGCTTTAATGCCAGCCACTTTAGCTGAGTAAACACGGCTCATTTGGCCAGCGCCGACACCGATAGTCATGCCATCTTTTGCGTAAACAATCGCGTTAGATTTAACGAATTTAGCCACTTTCCAGCAGAACATTAAGTCAGTTAGCTGCTCGGCTGTTGGTTGTATTTTTGATACCACTTTAACGTCAGCCACATCAACCATGCCTTGGTCGCGGTCTTGAACTAATAAGCCGCCGTTAACACGTTTGAAGTCTTGAGTCGTGGTTTTAGTATTCCACTGGCCGCACTCTAATAAACGTACGTTAGCTTTTGCTGCCACGATATCACGTGCTGCTTGGCTTACTGTTGGCGCAATAATCACTTCAACAAATTGACGGTCAACAATGGCTTTTGCGGTATCAGCATCTAACTCTTGGTTAAAGGCGATGATGCCACCAAATGCTGACGTTGGGTCAGTTTTGAATGCGCGATCGTAAGCTTCAAGAATCGTGTTGCCTAATGCCACACCACAAGGGTTAGCATGTTTTACGATGACACAAGCTGGGCCGTCAAATTCTTTAACACATTCTAGTGCTGAATCAGTATCGGCGATGTTGTTGTATGACAGCGCTTTACCTTGCAATTGTGTTGCACTTGCAACTGAGGCTTCATCAATGTTGCTATCAACATAGAAAGCCGCTTTTTGATGGCTGTTTTCACCGTAGCGTAAATCTTGTTTTTTGATTAGCTGAGTGTTGAATGTACGTGGGAAACTTGAATCTTCGTGACACTCATCTTTACTGTGGGCAGGAACCATAGTGCCAAAGTAGTTAGCAATCATGCCGTCATAAGCTGCAGTGTGCTCGAACGCTGCAATCGCTAGATCAAAACGGGTTTCAAGTGTGGTGCTACCTTCGTTTGCTTGCATTTCTGCAATGACGCGGCCGTAGTCGCTAGCATTAACAACAATCGTGGTGTCTTTATGGTTTTTAGCGGTAGAACGCACCATTGTTGGGCCACCGATATCGATGTTTTCAACAGCATCGGCAAGGGTACAACCTTCTTTTGCTACAGTAGAAGCAAATGGGTATAGGTTAACGGCAACTAAATCGATTGGTTTGATGGCGTTTTGTTCCATCACGATTTCATCAATACCACGACGGGCTAGAATGCCACCGTGTACTTTTGGATGCAGAGTTTTAACACGACCATCCATGATCTCAGGATGACCCGTGTAGTCAGAGACTTCGGTCACTGGAATATTATTATCAGCAAGTAATTTAGCGGTGCCACCAGTAGAAAGTAATTCTACGCCTTGCTCATGTAATGCTTTAGCAAACTCAAGCATTCCAGTTTTATCAGATACGCTTAACAGCGCGCGACGAATAGGTCTGACAGTATTCATGTAGGTACAGTGTCCACTATTTATTTTAAGGAAGTTTGGCAAAACAGAATTACTCGAACACAGTTGCGTGAAATCTGTTTTGCCAAAGTTCCTACGCCCTTCATCTTATTGTTTTTAGGTGGGCCGTAATGAAACGCGCGTATTTTAACGTAATCAGTGTTATTTCGGGAAATTTATGCGCGATTTCACAATATTGAAATAAGAACAAAGTAAGGGGGTGAACTTTGTTCTATAAAACCCTTGACCTTGGATTTAACTCCAAGGTTTATAATTGGCTTATTAAGCTGGTAAAGGTTTGAATTTAAGTTTTCACTGGGCAGGTAAATATATGTATCGAATTGGCGAACTCGCGACTTTATTTGATGTTAAAACAGATACGCTGCGATTTTATGAAAAGCACGGTTTATTGACATCTTCAACTCGTTCAGAGGCGGGATATCGACTATATAGCCAAGATGATGCGCAAAAATTACGTTTTATTATTCGTGCGAAAGCGGTCGGCTTTAGTTTAAATGATATTGCAGAGCTGTTATCGATTGAGTTGGACAAAGCTAATTGGGCCTGCGCCGATGTGAAAGGCTTGGTGGATACCAAGTTAGAACAAGTACAGGCGAAGATCGCAGAGCTTGAATTTTTTGCCAGTTCATTAAATAAATTATCACAGGCGTGTTGCGGCGGACCTGATAGTGCTGAGCACTGCTCTATTTTAGAGGCGCTAGAATCAACCGATAAAGAGTTAAGCCCAAAAGTTGAACATCACCTTCATGCAGAAAAGCAGGGGTAGGACATATTATGTTATTAAGTAATTTTATTGAGTTATTTTTAGAGTCAGCGCCGTGGCTGTTATTAGGCCTAGTGTTGGCTGGCTTGTTAAAAGTGTTTGTACCGATGGCGTGGATGCAAAAACAACTGGGTGGCCACGGTTTAAAAACTGTTGTTAAGGCTGCAGTTATTGGTGCACCTTTGCCGCTGTGTTCATGCGGGGTTATCCCGGCGGCAGTGGGACTTCGTCGCTCGGGTGCTTCAAAAGCTGCAACGACATCATTTTTAGTGTCGACGCCTGAAACGGGTGTCGATTCAGTAACGGTGTCTTATGTTTTATTAGGGCCATTTATGGCCATCATTCGCCCTATTGCTGCTATCACCAGTGCTGTTGTGGCTGGGCTATTAGTCGGACGAGATGATAAGCCTGAAATCGTTGAAACTAAGTTAGATAAGGGTGAAAAATTAGCCCGCGAGCTTGGCGATAAAGGTGAAGTGACTTCTTCTTGCTGCAGTAAAACTAAAGCCAGCGCAGCGCCTAAATTTACACCTGATACAGCGCCTATGATGGCTAGTACAACTGAGACTAAAAGCTGTTGCTCAAGTAAGGCGGTACAGCCTGAAAAAACCAGCTGTTGTTCTAGTAAAGTGGATAAAGCTGAGGTTAAGTCAGAGAAAGCTAGCTGTTGTGCAAGCAAAGCGGATAAAGCTAACCTTATGACAGAGGAAACCAGTTGTTGTTCAAGTAAGCCGGATCTCGCAGCTGAATCGTCTGAAAGCTGCTGTGAATCCACTAAAGACATGGCGACAGAGCTTAAAAGTGAGTCAATATTATCAAGAGTGAAATCAGGGTTGGTTTATGCCGCCACTGATTTAGTCAGAGATACCACGTTATGGTTGTTGGTGGGGTTATTCTTTGCTGCATTAGTACAGACGTTTGTGCCTGGTGATTTTCTTGCCAAGTGGGGTGATGGCATATTGGCTATGTTAGTGATGGTATTGATTTCTGTGCCTATGTACATCTGCGCTACAGCATCCACGCCGATTGCGGCTGGTTTGTTATTGGCTGGTGTTTCACCTGGTGCGGTATTGGTGTTCATGATGGCAGGTCCTGCTACTAATATCGCGACTTTAGGCGTTGTCACTAAAGAGTTAGGTAAGCGCGCCTTGTTTGGCTATCTAGGCGGCGTACTGGGTGTCGCATTAGCGTTTGGTGTATTGGTTAACTATCTTGTGGCAGAGTTTGGTTTTGTGGTGATGCCGCAAATTGGTCACGAGCATGAACTGCTTCCTTCATATGTCACCATAGGCTCAGGTATTGTGTTGGCACTATTAATGGCAAAAGTGATTTACGATAAGCTACCTAAAAAGAGTATGAGAAGGGACTGTTGTTCTTAATGCTTGTATAGGTTGAACTTTATATTTTCTAAATATACTCATGAATAAAGGCCCGAAAGGGTCTTTTTTGTGTTTAAAAGCCATGGGTTAAATCTTTTAGTTAATGATACATTTTGTCACCTAGTTTATTGATTTATAACCCTCAAGTTAGCATTCAGGTCATACTTGTTAATATCAGCTTTACCTAAACAAGACACAGCTCAAGTTTTTAATTTAAACAATATCATATTTGTTAAATTTCAGATCTCATGTGATCGGCGTCACTCATTTCACTAAATGGAATACCTAATATGCGCGCAAGTGCCTATTTAGTTGGTATTAAAAATAACGGAGTGATGATGAAACATTTAACGAAATGCAAATTAGCATTTGTTATCGCAGCGGCAGTGGGGATTGCAGGTTGTGGTAGTGATGGTAAAGATGGCAACCCAGGGGAACCAGGTCCAGGACCAACCCCACCAACAACAGAAACATCAGAAATTACAAATGTAGATGTGATCCATCATGCGGTTGAAGATGGACAAGTAACGGTTGAGTTTGGCATTACCAATGAAGACGATATTCGCATTATTGGCTTAGAAGATGCCGAGTTATATCTTGCCGCGTTAACTGAGCAAGGTATCAAGCGTAGTAACAGCAGCGATGAAAATCCTGTTGGCGGCGCAGCAAAAGCGAGTGACGAAGGTGCTTCGTTAACTGAACTTGAAAATGGCAATTATGAGTTTATTGCACCAATGGCAGCAGTAACTGCTGGCACTGAAGGCATTATTCGCTTTCAAGTGGGCGGCGGTGACATCGCAACATCTGACTATATCGTAATTGATAAGCCTGAAGCAGCGATGACAACGTCAACAGAAGCTTGTTATACCTGTCACGTTGATTACTCAACTTCAAGTTTCAGACATCCATCGCGTGTAGCGGTTGATTTAGAAGGTGAAACTGATTTTGTTGCTGGTTGTATGACTTGTCACGGTCACGTTACTCGTGACGACAATGGCTCAAACACCCATATGCAAAAAATTGGTCATATCAATCACCAAGGTTTTGAAACTGGTTTTGAAGTATCTAACTGTACAACTTGTCACGTAGATCCAATCACGACTGTTTATAACCAACAGACTTGTATTGATTGTCATGATGCAGCAGGTGTTGCAAACACTGAAGTTGAAGCAACATTTAATAGCTTTAACCAAACTGGTGATGACTGGCGTCAATTCCACACTGTAATGACTGAACGTAAAGAATTGAAGGAAGAGCATGTTGTTTCAGCATCAGCTCCTTACTTTGTTCAAGGCGAAGAGTCAGGAGAGTGGTGTAGCGATATTTCTCTTCACGATGTTGAAGAAAATCAACTTAACTTAGGTGAGCTAGTGGATGCTGGTACTGTTTCTGTATCTAGCTACTTACATGGTTACTACGAAGCGTCAATCACTGGTCGCGCTGCGTCTATGAGCGTTTCTACATCTGGTGAGAGCATGGCTTTATGTGGCACTTTAGATGAAAGCTTCGTGGGTTCTGAGTTATTTGCTTCAGCACGTATTACGTTTGATGGCTTAGTGAGCATGACTGCTCATTCAGATATCGTCAGTGCTGAAGGTGCGTTCATTCATGAGTTTGATCGTCGTCATAGCGTTACTGCTGACAGTTGTACTTCATGTCATAACTCTGAAGGTGATTACCATAAAGGTGGCACGTTTGATGAAGGTGGTATTGGTTGTATAGCATGTCATAACAATGGCCAAGATCGTAATGCTAAAAGCTCAGCACCAGGCTTTGGACCAATGGTTCACAGCATGCACTGGGGTGAAGGTAGCGATGCAGTGACTGGTGAGCCGAACTCAGCAACTAAGCTAAATGCTGAAAACTGTGTTGCTTGTCATGCTGATGGTATCGATTTATATGAAGTGCCAAATGCGTACATTAAGTCTAAAGCATTCAATGGTGGTGAAGCTGGTGTGATGACTTCTCCTGTTATGGCAAACTGTTTTGCTTGTCATAATGATGAGAAAGCACAAAGCCACATGGAACAAAATGGTGGTGAGCTAAACGTACCAGTTACTGCTGATTGGCATACTCAACCTACATCAGAATCTTGTGCCACTTGTCATGCTGAAGGTAAATCTTTTGGTATCGAAAAATTCCATATTTTTGAGCGTTAAATAGTTATTAATATAAGCTGGTAGAGTTAGCTTAAATCAAGACTAACTCTTAGGTTTGATGTTTGAATAAAAAAAGCCACTAGTCATAGTGGCTTTTTTATATTCTGAATTTGGGATGATTGACACAAGATTATATATTGCATTCAAATATAATTAAAAATCATATGATACATATGGTTACACTATTAATTGATGGTTTTTAGTGTTCCAACCTTAAAATAACCTTAACTCATTATTAATCCTGTCTATACTTCGTATGTTTAATCGTAATGCGAACCTTAAATTTTAATATAAAGGCTTGAAAATAAAGGTTTTTAAAATGTTAATCATTTTTAAGGATTTAAAAATCCTTTAAAAACAACAACTTAAGTATTTGTTAAATTCGTCTTTGATTATATAAGAATGTGTTGATTAAGATCTGGTTCAAAGTTCTACCATAAAGGCGATAAAATATACGTCTTGTCATGGCGCATGTGATTCTAGTCACTATTTAACAATACAGAAAAGTCTAATATTAAAAACGGGTTATACCTACAAAGTAGTATCAAATACATTCGGAGTGATGATGAAAAACTTAACGAAATGCAGATTAGCTTTCGTTGTTGCAGCAGCAATGGGGATTGCAGGCTGTGGTAGCGATGGTAAAGACGGCGAAGATGGAGCACCAGGTGAACCAGGTCCAGGACCGACTCCACCAGTAGTAGAAGCTTCTGAAGTGACCAATGTAGAATTTATTTCTCATATGGTTGAAGAAGGACAAGTAACACTTGAGTTTGAAATCACTGATGAAGAAGGCTTATTAATTAATGGCCTTGAAAATGCTGCAGTATATTTGGCAGCAAAAACTGAAGATGGCATTCAGCGTTCACGCGATGGTTCTGTTGGTGGCAGTGCATCTGCAAGTGACGAAGGCGCAACGCTAACTATGCTTGACGATGGTCGATATGAGTTTGTAGCGCCTATGGCTGCTGTTCAAGCTGATACTGAAGGACTCATTCGCTTACAAGTAGGTGGCGGAGATAGCATCGCTTCTTCACCATATATTATTGTGAATAAGCCTGAAATGACGCACACAACAACGACTGAAACTTGTTATTCATGTCACGTTGACTATGCAACTTCAGATATTAAACACAGTGGCTACGTTGCATTAAATACTGACGGCGAAGTTGATTTTGTTGGCGGCTGTATGGTTTGTCATAACAACGTTGCACGCGATGTTGATTCTGAAGGGAACTCTCTAAATACTGGTGGTTATGCTAAAAATACCATGCAGAAATTGGGTCACATCAATCACCAGAAGTTTGAAAAAGACTTCACACCGACTAACTGTTATACCTGTCACGCAGAGCCTGTAATCAATACTAGCATTGCGGGTAACGGTTGTAGTGATTGTCACACAACGGATTCTGCTTCTGCACAATTCATTATGGCAAACAGTGATTTTGATGCTCGTGAATTCCATGTTAAATCAGAAAAAATTGGTATCGATGAGCGTCAAGTGATCCGTGCTGAGCATTCAACTACACTTTCTGCTGTATACATGAATGACACTGGTGCTTACTGTACTGACCTAAGTTTATTCAAAGGTGAAGAGCAACTAAGCATCGAAACACTATATGCTGACGGTACGCTAACTTATGCAAGTACTTACTTACATGGTTACCACAATGAATCTATTGTTGGACGTGAGTCTCGTAGCTACGAAGAGTCTTATAACAGCGATGGTTCTAAAACTTTCTGTCATTCAACATTAGATCTACAAACGCCGCAAATCATGGCGAGTTCACGTGTTACATTTAATCATGGTGAAGATGCATCTTATGATGGCGTTTCTTTCACTAGCTACTCTCCAGTTGCTGAATTAGCAGACTTAAATGTAGTGAGTGATTACGATCGTCGTCACGCTGTGACTACTGATAGCTGTACCACTTGTCACAACAACGAAACTAACTACCACAAAAATGGTAGCTACGTTGAAGGTGGTTTAGATTGTGTTGCTTGTCATAACAATGGCCAAGATCGTAATGCTGTAGGTTCAGCACCTGGCTTTGGCCCAATGGTTCACAGCATGCACTGGGGTATCGGTAACGAGCTTTCTGGTGCTAAGCAAGATGAAGATGGTAACAACGTGCCAAATTCAGCAGACAGTTTAAACGCTGATAACTGTGTATCTTGTCATGCTGAAGGTATTGATTTAAGTGCAATTCCAAATCAATACATGCGTGCTAAAGCATTCAATACAGATGAAAATGGGGACCCAGATACAACTAAGATGGCTAGCCCAATTACAGCTAATTGTTTTGCTTGTCACGATAGCGCATCAGCACTAAGCCATATGGAACAAAATGGCGGTGAGATCGATGCAGAGGTTGTTACTGACTGGTACACACAGCCTACTGCTGAATCTTGTGCAACATGTCATGATACTGGTAAATCATTCGGTATCGACAAGTTCCATAACTTCGAGCGTTAATGTCGTTAGCTAATGCAAAGCATTAGTGTCGCGAGATGATATAGACGGCAAGATTATTAACTAGTTTTTGCTAAATCTATATAAGTATTGAAAAAAAACCACTATTTACCATAGTGGTTTTTTTATGCCTAAAAAATACCCTAGGCTATAAATTGAGCAAGTTTTTTTGATTATATTTTTATTTTTCAATATCTTAGTGTTTACGGTATGAATTGATCTACACTTTAAATCCTCTCAGGCTTAAAGTGGTATGAAAAATCTAAAAGCGCTCTTATAACCTCAAGATATACGTCATAATTCAACGATAAGATTTTTAAACTTTTCTTCATCTTTTAGCTGTTAGTATTATTTTTTTCTCAATAGTGTTGTTTAAGTCATTGTAAAGTAATGTAAAGATAATGGTGTTAAGGCTTTGTTGTTGCATTAGTTATTACTTAAATTGATCTAGCTCAATTTTTTAACATAAACCTTCTATTTTGAAACATGTGATGCAATGGGTTGTGACAGTTATCACTATTTAATTAAATGAAAACGTCTAATGTATAAATTAGAAATACCTAAAAAGTAGTAAAACAAGAAAATCGGAGTGATGATGAAGCATTTAACCAAACGTAAATTAGCGTTCGTTATTGCAGCCGCTATGGGGATAGCAGGCTGTGGTAGTGACGGAAGTGATGGAGAAGATGGTGCGCCAGGCGAACCAGGCGCACCTGGAGAACCAAGTACCCCAGTGACAGAAGTTTCAACAGTGACTAATGTCGAATATATTTCACATCTTGTAGGAGAAGGTCAAGTTACCCTTGAGTTTGAAATTACAGATGAAGATGGCACGTTAATTAATGGTCTTGAAAATGCCGCTGTATATTTAGCTGCAAAAACTGATCATGGAATTCAGCGTGCACGTGATGGCTCTGTTGGTGGCAGTGCTAGCGCGGGTGGTGATAGTGCCACAGAAGGTGCAACGTTAACCATGTTAGATGATGGTCGTTACGAATTTGTTGCGCCGATGGCAGCTGTTCAAGCGGATACAGAAGGCTTGATTCGTTTACAAGTGGGTGGCGGGGATAACATTGCATCTTCACCTTACATTATTGTCAACAAGCCTGAAAATACTCATACCAGCACAACTGAAACTTGTTACTCGTGCCACGTAGATTATGCTACATCAGATATTAAGCACAGTAAGTATGTTGCCTTAAATACAGAAGGGGAAGTTGATTTTGTTGGCGGCTGTATGGTGTGTCATAACAACGTACCTCGTGATATCGACGCTGAAGGAAACTCTTTAGACACTGGTGGTTATGCTAAAAATAGCATGCAGAAATTGGGTCATATTAACCATCAGAAATTTGAAAAAGATTTCACACCAACTAATTGCTACACCTGTCATGCTGAACCTGTAATCAACACCAGTATTGCTGGTAATGGTTGTAGTGACTGTCATGGTAATGGCGAGTCAGGCGTTATTGTACCTGCTGACGGATTCGATGCGCGTGCATTCCACGCAGAATCTTCATTGATTGGTTTAGTTGAGCGTGAAGAAATACGTGCTAACCATTACACCACAACAAGTAACCCATACTTTAATCCAACTATGGATGAGTGGATTGACCACAAAGACGTAGCTTGGACTCAAGGTTACTGTGTTGATATCGCATTATTTGATAACTCAGGTGAAACACCTGTGCAATTAAATATTGGTGAAATGTATGAAGCCCATGAAGTGACTTATGGCGGTGCTTACATCAACAACTACCATAATGATTCTATTGTGGCTCGTGTGATTTCTCATGGCGCAGAAGGTTACATTGAAAACGAAGATGGTTCTCGTTCAGTGTGTTACGGCGAGCTAACAGATGGCTTTGAAGATGCTAACTTGTCAGCAAGTTCACGTATCACTATCGCAGATACTAACTGGGAAGATAGTGATGGTGAGTTCGGTGTATCTTTCACTGGTTACAGTGAAGTCGTTGACCCAATTAACTTTGAAAAAGTGCAAGATTGGGGACGTCGCCATGCAGTAACTGAAGATAGCTGTACGACTTGTCACAACAACGATACTAACTATCATAAAAATGGTGGATACCGTGATGGCGGCTTAGATTGTGTTGCGTGTCATAACAACGGCCAAGATCGTAAAGGCGCTTTATCAGCTCCTGGTTTCGGACCTATGGTTCATAGCATGCACTGGGGTATCGGTAATGCACTTTCAGGTGCTAAGACTGATGAAGAGACTGGTGAGAATGTAGTTAACTCTGCAGCAAGCTTGAATGCTGACAACTGTGTGTCTTGTCATGCTGACGGTGTAAGCCTAGCTGATGTGCCTAATCAATATATGCTTTCAAAAGCGTTTAACGAAGGTACTGCTGGCGTAATGACTAGCCCAATTACAGCAAACTGTTTTGCATGTCATGATTCAGATTCAGCATTGAGCCATATGGAACAAAATGGTGGCGAATTTAACGTTCCAACTACCGATAAATGGTTTACTGAAGGAACTGCTGAGTCATGTGCAACGTGTCATGACACTGGTAAGTCGTTTGGTATTGATGTTTACCATAACTTCGAACGTTAATCACATTAGGTTAATCTAGACGTTAAAAGTGTATTACAGCTCGACCTTGTTGGCGCTGTAATAACAGGAAGCCACTATTGGTAACAATAGTGGCTTTTTTTATTTGATATCTTATAAGGCAACATTATTTACAGGCTCTTATTTTCTGCTGGTTAGGCTCACTTCTCGTAATTCCTACTCAAGTTTCACCTTGCTCATTCTTACTTTATAACGATCATCTGTCGAGACTGCTTAATAAAGTTGACTGTAATTCGCGCTAGTGATCTCATTCGTGATTATTAATGTAGTAAAGAACTAATAAGTCTCTATTGCTACGTATTTAAGATAGTTTTATGCGAAATAAATGATGAAAAAATGACGAATATACGGCGTATTGATTAACGAATTGTTTCCTAAAAATTAAACCCACCTATCATTAAACAAGTGGGCTTATGTTCATGATTCATAAAATTTTGATAATCATGCAGATTTTGCGCTTTAATTTACTGACCAAATATGACGTTAAGCTTTTCAGCTAAACGAATGCCAGCTTGTTGCAGTCTTAATTCAACTGTTGGGGTATGGTTGAATATGTACTGGAATCGAAGATCGGGTTGATCATCACGATTCTTTTCTAGCTCGTATGTTCCTGCACGTAATGCTTTAGATTCATCAGCCCAGTCATAATAGCTTTTGCCTTGCCAGTTTTTGATGTCTTTATCTGAGATACGTTCAATAAACCCTGTGTATTCGGTGTAGCTTAATTTTTGATGCTCAATAATTTTACTGTCCCACACAGAGTGCAGATTTGTATCGTCTCCAAACCATTTCAGTTTTACTTTATTACCGCCGTGGTCGTGGCTATGGCCAACATGCAATGGCTGATGAATGTCGCCGACAAAATGAACATAAAAAGCCAGTGCTTCCCATTTATCTTTTTTTGTTGTTTTTGGATCGATTAAGATTTTTTCATATCGCTCAAGGCTTTCAATAATATCGCCTTTAGGATTTCTTTTTACTGTATCCCACGTCTCATCATCTTCAATAGACACATAGTGCCAAGGCGATGCGTGGTACCAATTTTTATCTGAACGGATCTCATCAGGCCAAGTCGACATTTGTGCCAGTGATTCACCTTTTGTTAATGTATTGATATTACTTTGTGCTGTTGGTGATAGATTATTTTGAGCGAGCTCGCCAATAATTCTATGACCTATTTGACCAAAAGCATGAACGGGTTGGCTGATTGCGCTAGCTAAGGTAATCGTTGCGCTTAATAGGAGTACTGCAGGTTTCATTATTATTATTCCTTTAGCGATTCAGCCACTTTGACCCTAGTAATGTGACCAAATCGATGGTTTAGAAGATTTGTATATTATCTTTTTTTTATTAAATTTTTGTGACTAAACTACCGAGAAACCTTAGCCCATATGGCTTTGGTTAAATTTGTAAAGTAAATTGAGCGCGAATAGTTTAGGTTTTGTTGAGAAATAGTTCAAGAATGACATGATTTTGAAACAAATTGGTTATAAAATCCGCCCTGAAGTTTTTACTCTACAGCTTCATATTAAAAGCTAGATTAACTAGCAAACAAATTAAAATATAAAAATATTTCAGGGGTCTGAAAATGTTAAACAATAAAATCAGTCGCTTAGCACTAGCGACTTGCTTTGCTATGGGTGTTTCTCTACCAGCCATGGCAGCCGATACTGCATCAAACATCCGAGGCCAGATTGTTGGCCCTCAAGGAAATGCTGTTACAGATGCAACAATTACTATCATCCACGAACCAACAGGGACTGTAACAGAAGTGTCAGTAGGCGCTGAGGGTCAATTCCTTGCTCGTGGTCTTCGTGTTGGTGGTCCTTATCTGATCAAAGTTGATTCAGGTAAATTTGCTGATGATATAGAGCAAGATTTATATCTAAACGTAGGTGAAACATTACGTTTTAACCGTACTCTGCAATCTGCAGCTGATATGGAACGTATCGGTGTTGTCGGTAATGCTAGTTACTACCGCAGTGCTGGGGCTAACAGCGAGTTTGGTGCAAAAGAAATTGCTAACGCACCAGGAATTAGTCGTGATCTTAAAGATGTATTGCGTCAAAACCCAATGGCTGTAGTGGGTACCGATGGTATTTCCATGAGCGTAGCGGGTATGAACCCTCGCTTTAACACCTTCGTTGTCGATGGTATTTCTCAAAATGATGATTTCGGCCTTAACTCAAATGGTTATCCGACTCAACGCTCACCCATCTCAATTGATGCAGTAGAAAGTGTTGCGTTAAATGTTTCTCCTTATACTGCACGATTAGGTGGCTTTACTGGCGCGCAGATTAATGCGGTAACTAAGTCTGGTACTAACGAAGTTTCTGGTACCGTTTTTTACGAAATGACCAATGACAGCATGGCTGGTGAAGGTCTTACTCGCGCAGATGAAGATGGTGTTCGTGAAAAGGTAGAACAAAAATTCGAAGAAAAAACCTTTGGAGGCACCATTGGCTTCCCAATCATCAAAGATAAACTGTTTTTCTTTGGTTCTTATGAAAGCTTTGATGCGCCAAAATCTGCTGAATGGGGACCTGAAGGAGCTGGTTTTGGCAACAACTCTGACATTACAGAAGCCGAATTGCAGCGTGTGAGAGATGCTGCAGCAAGCATTTACGGTCTAGAAAATATTGGTGCTTACGATAAAACCCCTCAAGAAGAAGATAAGAAAATTCTGGCTAAAATTGACTGGAATATTAACGACGATCACCGTGCCAGTTTTACTTATCAAAATACCAAAGGTAACTTAACTAACAACTTAGCAAGCAACTCAAGCAGCATTAAGTTATCAAGCACTTGGTATAACAAAGAAGAAATCTTAGAGACGTACGCTGCTAATTTATACAGCGACTGGACTGAAGATTTCAGTACTGAAATTAAAGTGGCATACAAAGATACCACTTCAAACTCAAACACCATTGATGACCTAGGTATTGGCCAAGTTGAAGTACAAACTTACTGGTTCCCAAATGCTGATGAACCATGGAAAAGCTTTGGTTCAGGCGACAAAGTTACCTTTGGTACTGATAAATCACGCCAAGCTAATGAGCTAAATAACCAAAATTTAGAAATGCGTTTTGTTGGTGATTACTACTTAGGTGATCATGAAATAGGCTTTGGTGTGCAATACAATAAAATTGAAGTATTCAATTTGTTCGCACAAAACGTATCGGGTAATTGGAGTTTCAAATCAATTGAAGACTTTGAGCAGGCCATTGTTGATGACTTCTTTTATTCAAATGCAAAGTCAGGCAATCCAACAGACGTAGCTGCAGAATTTAATATGAGTACTTTAGCGTTGTTTGCTGAGGATACTTGGAATATTAATGACGACTTAGAAATGACCTTTGGCTTACGCTACGAAACCATCAGCATGTCAGACTCACCGGCATTGAATGATAACTTTGTTGAACGCTATGGTTTTGCCAACAATGCTACTTTTGATGGCAAGGATATCTGGCTGCCACGTATCGGTTTAACTTATATCCTATCAGATGACGTGAAGTTGCGCGGTGGGGTGGGTCGTTATAGCGGTGGTTCACCAACGGTATGGATGTCTAACAGTTTCTCAAATGATGGTAATAGTTTACTAACATATAATGACGGTTGGAACGACGCTTGGGGCACGCCGGACTTTGGTGATGTACCAAGTGACGCACAAGATGGTTTAGTGGGCGGCGATGGTAACACTAACTCATTAGATCCTGATTTCGATTTACCTTCTGATTGGCGTGCAAGCATTGGCTTTGATAGCACCTGGGACTTCGGTGCTCTAGGTCAAGACTGGTTCTTCGGTGGTGAATTCTTATATATCCAAAAAGAAAATGATGTAGCTTGGGTTGACCTTGCTCGTCGTGAAGTGAAAACAGATGATAGTGGTCGTGTCATTTATGAAACATGGGACCCATTAGCTAACAATGGTGTTGGTGGAAACACTGACCGTTATGACTTGATGCTGACCAATGCCGAAGAAGATGGCACCAGTAAAACGTTATCTTTTACCTTAGCTAAGAGTTGGGATATGGGCCTGAATATGCGTGCTAGTTATGCATATAACTCAGTAGATGAAGGTAACCAAGGCTCATCTTCAACAGCCACTTCTAACTACCAATACACACCTGTTCAATCTGATCGCAATGGTACCTCTATGGGTCCTGGTTACTATGAAACGCCACACCGTTTCACTGTTAGCCTAGGTTATGAAACTGAGTTTGTTGCTGGTTATGCATCTAGCTTCAATATGTTCTATGAAGCCCGTGAAGGTAACCCGTTAACTTGGGTGCTTGGCTCTTATAAAGACGGTGGTTTCGGGGATCAAAGTGCGTTTTATGGTTCTTCATACTATCTACCTTATATACCAACGGACGCGGATGATCCGTTAGTAGAATATAACGGTTTAACGTACGAAGAGTTCAAGAAGGCGATTGATGAAATCGGTCTGAGTAAGTACGCAGGTGGTATTGCAGGTAAGGGTACTAGTAACCAACCATGGGTACATCAATTAGATTTCCGTTTCACTCAGGAACTACCAGGATTTATGGATGGGCATAAAGGTATTTTATACTTTGACGTGAAAAACGTACTTAACCTGATGAATGATGATTGGGGCCGTGTAGAAACACAAAGCTATGGTAGTAAGAAGTTGGTAGACCATAATTATAACCCAGAAACGGGTGTTTACTCTTACTCAGTGCCTTACGGGCAAGATGGGTTAGAGACTGACAATTACAATAGCTATGACGTAAACAAGTCTACTTGGCAGTTAAAAGTTGGCGTTAAATACAAGTTCTAAATTGAGCTAATTTAACCAATAAAATACCGAGCTTAGGCTCGGTATTTTTTTGCCTGAAATAAATGCACAAATAAGCGTGTTAATCAGGTAATTTTTTCATGCTAGACTGCCAAAATACACTCCAATGATAATGGACCAATATGTCTGCTTTAGATTCAATACAGTGGAAACTTTTGCACTTTAACCAGCTTAGTCTTGATGAGCTTTACGAGATATTAAAGCTGCGGGTAGATGTGTTTGTTGTCGAGCAAAATTGTCCTTATCCAGAGCTTGATAATAAAGATAGGTTAGCCGATGTTAAACATCTTTTAGGGCTCAATTCACAGGGTGAACTTATTGCTTATACAAGAATATTACCCGCTGGAGTGAGTTACCCTGAAGCCAGTATTGGTCGAGTGATTATTGCTGAACAAGGTCGCGGCAAAGGGATTGCCCATGAGCTAATGCAGCGATCAATCGATGTGGTCAAAACTCAGTGGCCACAAACCAGTATCCAAATAGGCGCGCAACAGCATCTCAGTGACTTTTATCAGCAGCAGGGGTTTACTGTTAACTCTGAAATGTATTTAGAAGATGGGATCCCGCACATTGATATGCTGCTTAACTTGTAGCAATTTGATTAGAAAGTAAGCCATAAAAAAAGAGTGCCAAGGCACTCTTTTTATAGGGCAATAAAGTACTTAACTAACCATGAGGATGATTGTGACTAATGCTGTCATTGAGACTAAGACAGTCTTTGTGACTATTATTGAGACTGTGATTGAGACTATTATTGAGACTGTGATTGAGACTCATCACGTAACTTGATCTCTGGGCGTAGGTTAAGTTCGCCTTCAAAATCAATTGTCGCCAACTCTTTTTGTTGAGCAATGACTGCCAGAGGGCCTTCTGGCATCATTCTCACAAAAAGTAATCGGTAACCAAATCGGTTGAGATCATACAGCGCCATTTTTTGATCTGCTGTCATGAGTTCCCAATGGTGCTATTGATCGAGGGCTTCGCCTCTACGTTCACTGAGTGCATATGCGACTTGATTCATAATCAATTAGCCTGAATAATTATTTAGTTAACAAAACGACTATAAACAACCAATATGAGCAATTCAAACGTTTTGGATCAAAAAATAGAATAAAAAACAATCGCTATGCTCGTAATTCGTACAGGGCGTATTTAAAACAGAGCACTAAAAAGGGAAAAGTGTGATTAATTATATTGAACCCGTGTTTCGACCGCCATCAGAATGGAAGTCGCTGATCCTTCAAGTAACCAATGGTTGTAGCTGGAATCACTGCAGTTTTTGCGACATGTACACCCAAGAACAAAAAAAGTTTAGAGCAACTAAAGTTGAGCAGATTGAGCAAGATATATTAGCTGCTGCCGCGTCAGGTCATCCCATTTCTAGGGTGTTCTTGGCAGATGGTGATGCGATGACGTTGCCTTTTAAGCGATTAAAAGAAATATGCGAATTAATTAACACTCACTTACCTTCCGTGACGCGTATCAGTAGTTATTGCTTACCACGAAATTTGACCAATAAAACGGTCGAACAGTTGTCTGAACTACGTGATATGGGGCTGTCATTGCTTTATGTAGGCTGTGAAAGTGGCGATGACGAAGTACTCACTAAGATTAAAAAAGGTGAGGATTACGCAAGTTCCTTAGTAGCGCTTGAAAAAATCAAGCAAGCGGGCATGAAGTCGTCGGTGATGATTTTAATGGGACTTGGCGGTAAACAGTTATCGCAACAACATGCTAAAGCTTCAGCGAAATTAATGAATGCTGCCCAGCCTGATTACCTTTCGACTTTAGTGGTCACCTTACCCTTAGGCACTGAGAAAATGGATAGCGTGTTTGATGGTAAATTTGAATTACCTGATCAGCTTGGGCTGTTGAATGAGATGCAGACATTATTATCAGAGCTTGTGCTCACCAAGACCATTTTTAGATCCGATCACGCTTCTAATTATTTAGTGCTCAAAGGCGTACTTGGCAAGGATAAACAACAATTATTGAATCAAGTTTCTGATGCAATTACAGGGACTATTCCACTTCGCCAAGAATGGCAGCGAGGCTTATAAGCAACAAGCGCCTTAAGCTATTTACCTAAGGCGCTTGATTCAAACTAATGAATGTAAAATGTTAGTTTCCAGTTTGAGCATTGGCTTCAATTAAGGCATTTTTGAAGTCGTTTGCCCAGCGACGGTAAACCGTTTTGACATCTCCCCAATTAAATACTTGAGTGTTTTGACGCCATTGATCAAATCCCATCGCACGATCGGCAGCTTTCGCTAACACTTCGCCACTTTCAGCATCTTTAAGCACGGCTAATAACACCATCGAGCCTGAGCTTTGGGTGTATGTTTTACCTGATGAGTTAAAGCTTCTACGAGACTTTTCAATCGGAGCAGTTAAGCGAATATCGGTGACTGCAGTTTCAATGATTAATGTATTTGGCCCAGCTTGCGTGACTAACTCAAAAGGCTGCTCGCTATTAAACACATCGGCAACGGTCTTTGAAAATTGTAGCGCCATTTTATCTAATGACGCTTGAGGTAGGTCGTAGGTTGCGTTTAAACCGTCGCTTTGCCTATCAATTTTCGGTGCGCGATAATCATCAGGGTGATCGTTGGTGACCTTTGTCGGTTTAAAATACAGTTTACTGTATTGCTGCCAATTCACATTAGGTCTTGCATATGAAAGTGCGAGCTTTGAATTATCGACTTTAACTAAACCATCTTTAGTGGTTTCAGCATCAGGGCCTTGTTGCAGTGTCGCGGGTCCAGAGGCGCAGCCAATAAGGCTGAACAATATACTGGTCACTAGAATAGCTGGGTAAAACTGACGATTGCGCATATGATTAATCCCTTAAATAATACTGTTAGTAAATATGGCAGCTTAATCAAAAGAGTCAATCAAAGCATTAGTCTCTGTTAAGCTAAGATATCATGGTTAACTATTTTATCGTTGAGATACAAGGTTATAGCGTCATTAAAGTGGTAGTTGTAATAGCCAAGTAAGCTTGGTAAAAAGAGAATGAGTAGCAAAAGGAATGATAAATATGGATATTCGACTCGACGACCTCACAGGCGATGACGTAGCTAAGTTATTGACTGAGCATTTACAAGATATGTATGCGACTTCACCTGCCGACAGTGTACACGCATTAGATTTATCTAAACTGCGCCAACCTCATATCGACTTTTGGACTATTTGGGAAAACAACCAATTAGCGGGTTGTGGTGCGATTAATCGATATTCAGTAGAAGATGTTGAAATAAAATCTATGCGAGTATCGAGTGCATTTCGCCGCCGTGGTGTTGCAGCTACTTTATTGACCTTTATGCTCAATGAGGCTAAAGCTAGCGGGGCTAAAACAGTTAACTTAGAAACGGGCTCCATGGATTTTTTTATCCCAGCAAGAACGTTATATGCTCGCCATGGTTTTATTGAATGCGGCCCCTTTGCAGATTATAAAGCAGACGCTAATAGTGTGTTTATGACCCTGAGTTTATAAGCGAAATAAACGCACTATTAGCTGCTTTTATTATTCAAGATACGGCCTCTTCATCTTGGAAGATATCTTCAATTGTGAGCTTAAATAATCTTGCTGCTTTAAAGGCTAAAGGCAGACTCGGATCGAATTTACCTTTTTCAATCGCATTAACAGTCTGTCTGGATACATTCAATAAGTCAGCCAGTTGCGCCTGAGTTAAATTGTGCTCTGCCCTTAGCACTTTTAATCTGTTATTCATCGATATTTCCTATTACCCAATATAATGCCGACCATGTAGGTCAAACTCATGACGATGACAAGATGAGAAATTTCGGCATGAGCGTTGATTATCCCTGTTGTAGCTAGGGTTGAGTAACTAATACCCACAATTAATCCGACTCCAAGGCTCAAGCCCATGGCATTTAACTGAATTTTTTGTTGTAGCTCATCGAGAGAAGCGAGGTGTTGTTTATTGGCCCAGATCATACCGATACCCACCAAGAAGTTTCCTCCAATTGTAGCCACCGTGATGATGTCATTTTCAGGCCACAAAAAGATAGGCCCAAAGGTTGTTATTGCGAGCGTTATCACCCATGCTGCAGTCCATTTAGCTAATCGTATTGTGTTGATGCTGTTGCACTTTTTCCAATCATTATCCATTGAATCATTCATAGAACACCCTGTTAACCATTTTGATTTAAAATTAAACTTAACTTGTCTTTATGTAAAGTAAGCTTGACTTAAATATGTGCTTTAAAAATTAAAATGTCAAGTTTTAGCGACATTTTATCAAGTTGGCATGACATAGCTATAGGCGCTAGAGGGAACTATTTGACATTTTTGAAAGGGTGGGGAGTTATTAAGCTGCTAATCTATAAGCTATAAATCACTGAGCGAGTTATAACCATAACTCGCTCAGTGAGCGTAAGGGAGTGATCGACTAACGGTAGATTAATGTTGTAGGTGTATCTCTCTCACCGGACAAGGAATGGTAATGCTAGCGGTTTTTAATGCGCTAAAAATGGCTAAATTACTTTGATATTTATCTTCATAATAACTTTTAGTTGGTACCCAATAGCGCACACCAATTTCCATTCCTATGCTATTAAAGTCATTAATACCAACCTGTGGCGGACGAGACTGATTCACTTTCTCTTGAGACAATAATGCGTCAGTAATTAACGTAGTCACAATTTTGGGATCGGTTTCATAATCAATGTTGAACTTGGTTTCGACCAATTTGTATTCTTGAGAGTTATGTAAGATTTCACCAACAATGTGCTTATTAGGAATATGAATTAACTCGCCTTCTTCGTTAGTCAGAATCGTGAGTCCTAGTTGAATTTTTTGTACGACGCCTGACACGCCTTGGATCTCGATAGTGTTACCAATAACAAAAGGTCTAGTGACAATAATCGTCACGCCTGCAGCGTAATTGGCAAGCATGCCTTGTAACGCTAAACCAGCGCCCAATGAGGCAGCACCAATAGCGGCGACCATTGGCGTCACACTGATCCCGAGTTTGCCTAAACAAATAATCGATACCATGACTATGATGGTAATTCTGACAAGGTTTGAAACAAAGTTACCTAAAGTGACATCAATATTATGTTTTTCAAATTGATTGGTCACCACATCAGACATCTTGTTAGCTATCCAGATACCAATGAGCAAAATGATAATAGCACCAATTATTTGGAAGCTATATTGGACAATAAACTCTGTCAGCAACTCATAAACATTTTGCAGTTGAGCTAATTCTTGATCTAAGCCTGCTGGGGTCTCATTCATAATGATGGTCTTTTTATTAGATGAATAAACAGATAATCACTGATTATAGTGTTGTAATTAAGTGTTGTCTTGGGTTGTTTTTTAACGTTTTTACATAATTAGACTCACAAAATATTCATTAATCCTATTTCATTAATTTTAATGTCGTTAATACGTGAGATACCTCAAGTTTTTCAGGCTAGTTAATAGGTAGGGAATCTCATTAAGGTATAGTGCATTGCACCCTCTATTTGAAGACTTTTTCTATGATTAAGGCTTTAAACCCTAATTCAGGAATAACAAGATGAAAGCAATTTTATTTGTAGTAAGTTTATTTTTTATGACGACGGCACAAGCGAATGTGTTTGCTGTGAACGATAAAATTGAACCTGTGACGTTAGAAGATCAATTTGAACAACCGTTAGTGATTAACGAGCAAACCCAAGTTGTACTATTTAGCCGTGGTATGAAAGGTGGCGAATTCATCCAAGAAGCCTTAGAGGCAATTCCAGCAGAGAAAAAGCCTGAAAACTTGGCTTATATTGCTGATATCAGCGGCATGCCTTCACTAATTGCTCGTTTTGTTGCAATCCCAAAAATGAAAGATTTACCTTTTTCAATGGGGCTTGATCGTGAAGGTGAAGTGACCGCTTCTTGGCCTGCGGAAAAAGATATGGCAACAGTTATTGTATTAGATAAATTTACCGTAGTCAGCATTGAGAACTTTGACTCAAGTGACGCTATTGTTGAAGCAATCAGTAAGCAGTAATTCAACTCAAAAAGGCGACTTAATCTAGCCTAAAACTAAAGGACGCCTATGCGTCCTTTTTTGTTGCTTGCGTTACAAGGTTAACTCGTAAATGCTTACAGTAAATAAGCGAAATTACCGCTTACTGTTTTTTAAGCATGGTATAAATTTCTTCTTTTAAATGTAGCTTCTTCGACTTAAGGATTTTAAGTTCAGGTGTGGTGTCACTATTATAGTGCTTTTCATGATGCTTAATTTTTTCATCTAACTGATTGTGCTCATCAAAAATCCTAGAAAAATGTGCATTTGATGTTTTTAATTTACTGATTAAATCACGGTACTCTGGAAACATAGAACAACTCCTTTTCGTTACTGTTAACTTAAAATTACTCCCTCTTTTGCCTAGGTAACGTGACTAAGATCAACTATTGCTTGATTGGGTAAAATTGCCCTAAATGAACTAAAATTAGCTATTATTTTTTAGGTGGTTTATGGTGCGCTAAATTAGCTAACGATGTTTGCGCTTGTAAATTTGCCACGGCAATCGTTTTATAAATATCAAGATTTATGTGATCGAGTTAACCTTAACTGAGTGGATAGTGGGTTAAAGTCGACACAATTAGGATTTTATATTCAATAATGAAAGGGGTTTTCAACATGGCCGACGTATTTCACTTAGGTTTAACCAAGCAAATGCTTGATGGCGCAACTTTGGCAATTGTGCCTGGCGATCCAGAAAGAGTTAAGCGAATTGCTGAATTAATGGACAACGCGACTTTCTTAGCAAGTCACCGTGAATATACAACGTATCTTGCTTACATTGATGGCAAAGCTGTTGTGGTTTGCTCAACGGGTATTGGTGGTCCATCGACTTCAATTGCAGTAGAAGAATTAGCACAATTAGGTGTGACGACTTTCTTGCGAGTGGGTACAACGGGTGCGATTCAACCTGAAGTTAATGTGGGTGATGTGATTGTGACTCAAGCATCAGTGCGTTTAGACGGTGCAAGCTTGCACTTTGCGCCGCTTGAATTCCCAGCAGCAGCTGATTTTAATTGTACGACTGCTATGGTTGCAGCATGTCGCGATTATGGTTTAGAGCCTCATATAGGTATTACCGCTTCTTCAGATACTTTCTACCCAGGTCAAGAACGTTATGATACCGTTTCTGGTCGCGTGACAAGTCGCTTTGTAGGTTCTATGAAAGAGTGGCAGTCAATGGGCGTGCTTAACTATGAAATGGAATCAGCAACCTTATTCACTATGTGTGCTTCTCAAGGCTGGCGCGCAGCGTGTGTAGCGGGTGTTATCGTAAATCGTACTCAGCAAGAGATCCCTGATGAAGCGATGATGAAGAAAACCGAAGTCAGCGCAATTACCATCGTGGTTGATGCTGCTCGTAAGTTATTGGCTTAATATTATTAAGTCTAATTAGGGCCTGTTGATCTTTCAAGGTTGTTTTTGCAGCGAATTGTTGGCCATTTATACAAGGCAGAGACTTTGTGGTGTAGTTATTCTACATAAAAAGTCGATAACGCAGTAAAAATCGCCAACAAACGCTGCCCAAAGGGTTCGACTAAAAGCGTTTTACTCTTTGTTGGATGAATCTTGCTTAGATGACTAGGCATCAATCCATCCGCCTCAATTAAAACGCTTTTATTTCGAACAAAACTTAACCGGCAAAGTTCAACAGGCCCTAGTTAACTTATTGTAATTAAAGGTGCTTCGGCACCTTTTTTGTTGCCTTTTTTTTACGAATGATGAAGTATTTTTAATGTAAACCTAACCCTTCAACGAGGGAATGTGATTGCAATTTCATCGTTTTACTGTATTGTTGACATAATATGTCGCACTTAGCAGACATTATCGATAACGATTATCTGTCGTCATTGTTACTACTATTTTCATTAATATTTTTACTACTATGCCTTAGGCATTCCAACAGTTATCAAGTCTATACAATTCACGCTATCCCAACTAAAGAGGATGCCGAACAGGGTTTTATAGCTTAAAGGATTTTATGATAACGTTTTTACAGGGGGGTATATGGAGTTTTCAAATCCAACCAGCATTTGGTTAATTGTTGGTCTTATCTTAATGGTCGCGGAAATTATCGTTCCGGGCGGCATCGTAATCTTACTCGGCGCTGCATGTGTTATCGTCGCTGCAGCATTGTTTGCAGGGATTGTTGACGGCGCAACACAAAGCTTTACTTTATGGTTTATTACGTCAATCGTGTTGTTACTGAGTTTTCGCCATATCACTCAAAAAATGATTGGTGGTGATGCTCATGTGGATAATACCGATGAAGAAATGGATTTATATAATCAAGTTGTCACGGTAAAAGCGGATATTGGCCCCGGTGAACATGAAGGACGCGTGACGTTCTCTGGCACTGAATGGCCTGCTTTAGGTGATGGCACCGAGATCAAATCAGGCAGCAAAGTGCGTATTATATGTCGTGAGAATATCGGATTGATTGTTGAGCCTTACGTTGAATCAGAACCCGAAACACCGAATTAAAGTGTTATTGCGCTTTAACACTAATCGAATTTAAGTAAAAACCATATTTACAAAAGGAAGGGGAAGTATGTTTGAACTAACCATCGCATTTTTATTTATCATGTTTATTCTTTATAAACTGATGTTGATAGTGCCTATGCGTGAGGTCAATGTGATCGAACGTTTAGGAAAATTTAGAACCGTACTAAAACCTGGATTTCATTTCTTAGTGCCATTTGTGGATCGCGTTGCTTACCGTCACGATACACGTGAAGAAGTATTAGATGTCCCGCCACAAAGCTGTATTTCAAAAGATAACACCCAGCTAGAAGTTGATGGCTTAGTGTATTTAAAAGTCATGGACGGTAAGTTAGCCAGTTATGGTATTGAGAATTACCGCCGCGCTGCCGTTAACCTTGCACAAACCACCATGCGTTCAGAGATTGGTAAATTGACCTTGTCGCAAACCTTTTCAGAACGTGACAGCTTAAACGAATCTATCGTTCGTGAGATTGACAAGGCATCCGATCCTTGGGGGATCAAAGTACTGCGTTACGAGATCAAAAACATTACCCCTTCGATTCACGTTATCCATACGCTTGAAAAGCAAATGGAAGCCGAGCGTCGTAAACGTGCTGAGATTACCTTAGCTAATGCTGAAAAAGACGCGATGATTAATATTTCGCAAGGTGAACGCCAAGAGGCAATTAACTTGTCCGAAGGGCAAAAACAGAAACGAATTAATGAAGCAGTAGGCTCGGGTCAGCAGATAACGATTATTGCTCAAGCTAAATCTGAAGGCATGAATATGATTTGTACCGCCCTTGATAATGAAGGCGGTAATGATGCAATGAATATGATGCTTAAAGAGCAGTTCATCAGCCAAGTCGGTAATATCTTGTCTGAATCTCAAGTGTCGATTGTCCCGGCTGAAATGGCCAAGCTTGAAGGCTTCTTTGAGGGCATGGAGCAAGTGACTCACGCGGTAGCTAAAGCACCGGCAGCAACAAAAGGAGCACGTTAATATGTTAAATGGAATTGATACCGATTTTGTTGTGATGATTATTTGGGGCGCGATATTTCTCATTTTCGTGTTAAAGCTGTTTCAATCTATTCGCTTAGTACCGACTAAATCGGCCTATATTGTTGAGCGTTTAGGTAAGTATCACAGCACCTTAGATGCAGGCTTTCACGCACTGGTGCCGTTTATCGATAAAGTGGCTTATATACATGACTTGAAAGAAGAAACCATTGATGTGCCACCACAAGAATGTTTCTCAAGTGATGAAGTGAATGTTGAAGTGGATGGAGTGATTTATATTTCAGTCACTGATCCTGTTAAAGCGAGCTATGGTATTACTGATTACCGTTACGCGGCGATTCAGCTAGCACAAACCACCACACGTTCAGTGATTGGTACGCTTGATTTAGACCGCACCTTTGAAGAACGTGACGTCATTTCGGCTAAAGTGGTTGAAGTACTCGATGAAGCGGGGGCCATGTGGGGCATTCGAGTTCATCGCTATGAAATCAAGAATATTACTCCACCAGAAACCGTTAAAAATGCCATGGAAATGCAAGTGAACGCCGAGCGTGAGCGCCGTGCATTACTGGCAAGAAGTGAAGGTGATAAGCAAAGTAAAATCAACCGTTCTGAAGGTATCATGACTGAAACCATTAACCGCTCAGAAGGTGAAATGCAGCGTATTGTCAACGAAGCTGAAGGTAAAGCTGAGGAAATTTTAACCCTTGCTAAAGCAACAGCAGAGTCGATTGAAAAGTTGGCTGTAGTGATTTCAAAACCGGGTGGTCAAAGTGCGCTGCGCCTGCAACTCGGTGAGCAGTACTTTAAACAACTGGGTGGCTTAAGCGACAAAGACAACCGTGTGGTCTTACCCGGCAGTATGATTAACTTCGACTACTGGTTAAATAGTATGGGTCTTGAAGACGAAAAGAAGAAGTAGCTTTCAGCTGCTTTGGTTAACTCAAAACGCTGAGTATTAAGTTAACCTAGATAAAATAAACTAAAAGAGGCTAGCACTGCGCTAGCCTCTTTTTTTATCGTTAAAGCGGGTATTACGATTAACCTTTACTATCAAACGAAGCCTTTGCGAAATCAATGAGATAACGTTATGTTTAATTAACTGGCTGCTGCCTTGTTATGTTTTAACTTATCACTGATGGAATTTGATGAAACCTAAGATTTTGCATTGTGTCGATGACCCTAACATGGGCGGCGTTAATTTTGCGCTGCAAAGCCTGTGTGGCTCCACGTTGCAAGATGACTTTGCATTCGATATTCAATATATCGATTTTTCAACGCCTGTGAATATCAATAGCGATGCCGACATTATCTGCCTTCATGGGGCATCAAACTGGCGAAACCTGCTCAACATTATTCAGTTTAAATGGCGTCATCGAAACGCCACATTTGTGCTGCAAGAGCATCATTACAGCGCCGCTTTTGTCAGTGAACAAATAAAATCTCCCAAGCGTTTTTATTTAATGCTGAAGTTGAATTATTGGCTGATGGATAAAGTCATCGCCATCGCACCTTCACAGCAACAATGGATGCTAGAACATAAGCTTATTTCTCAGCAAAAAATTGCTTTATTAGGGCAGGGTCGAGACTTAACTCGTTTTACCGCCAGTGATATCGCTAGTCAAATCCCTAACAAAATCCCTAACAAAATCCCTAACAAAAGCCCTAGCAAAAGCCAAGATAAGCTAAACGCTAATGAGACTCCGGTGTTAGCCGCTTATGGCCGATTTCACCCTCAAAAAGGCTTTGATTTACTAATTAAAGCCATGCAGCAGGTGAAGTCACCGTGTCGATTATTGTTAGCTGGAGAAGGTGAGCAACTCGACGAGCTTAACGCGTTAGCAGCAAAGGTAACTAATGTTGAAATTGTCGGTAAAATAGATGATGTCCCCAGTTTTTTACAAGCCTGTGATGCCGTCATTATCCCGTCAAGATGGGAGCCATTTGGGCTGATATTCATTGAATCACTAGCAATGAATAAACCGATTATTTCAAGCCAAGTGGATGGCTTAGGCGATCAAATTAACCAGCATGCAGAACATCACCTTATTGATGATGGCCATCAATCTGCGATAACAACTATCGCAGAGCCTATTTCAGCTGATTCGATTGCAGATGCCATTAATCATTTTTTATCTCAAACAGCAGCAACTTCCTTGGTGGATGCTCAAGCGACAGAAGAATGCCAAGTCGTTGCAGACAGCCAAGTTACGGCTGTTGGCTCTGTCGACTCCAATCCTGACTACATTGAACAGTGGCAAGCCCTGCAATGGCTTGAGCTACAACAAGCATGGAAAAGTTTGTTTAAGCAGCTTTTAGAAGACAAGAAGGAAAGTCAGTAATAGAAAAGAAGTTAAGCCGCCCTAACGATTTTAAAGGCGATTAATTACTATGATATGCCGATTAACCAAGGTAGCGCAGCCCCTAAACCTACAGAAAACAAGCCAAGTATAAATTTTATGTGATTCATGTAACTACATTTTGAGTACATAAATACCCCAATGAAAAAGGCCAAAAACGACCAGATAATCGAACCGATAAAATATAACTGCAAAGCACTTTGATTAACTGAACCTGTATAAGCAGGGCCTGCAATAACGTTCAAAAGCAGTGCTACTAGCAAACCTAAAACAGGTAAAAAGCCAAGCATAAAAATTTGTTTATTGATCATCCATTTATTCATTATTGAATCCATTCAATTAAAAGGAAATATTTACACTACAGACAATAACTAGCTGGTCAAATTAAGCGGCGAAAGAAGAGTAGGTAACTGTTCTATGGGTTAAATTTTTTACTGTGCGGCTTCTTTATTGATGCCCCGAAAATACTTACCTAAACAAAATGCAGCTAAAACAGTGATGACATCAATAGGGAAATTAATCATCCACATAGGAGAAATAAATAACTCTCCTAGCAGTAATAAAGTCATCGTGAAACTTAGCAATGAACAAGCTGAAAAGGATAACGCTAAGTGAAGGATTGTTCGGTTAACCTGTTGTTTAGCATAGATGGTTAAAATGAAAATACTTAAGAGCGCAGATGGTAGTTTTTGATAAATAAGTAGTTCATTTAAAGATTTAGGTGAATAATAATCTACTCCCCAAAGTACTGATAGTAATGTACTTAATCCTGTTTGAGCGATAACAAGAATAAAGCAATATTGTATAATACGAATCCAATTCATAGCTATCCTTGCCACATATCGTCTGTTAATTAGGTGCATCACAGTAAGCAAGTTAATGAACTCTTATAGTCCTTGCTTAATATCCTGTTAGCTGGTTTCTAGTTTACTGAACATTTGCTAGAAATTTTAATTTTGAGTTCGCCAACGGTTTTAATAAAAGGTCGAATTGAACAGAAACCAGCAGCAATAAGACCCATTGAGCCATAATTTAATGGCAAACCGACCTCTTCTGACATGATGTTGTAACCAACCAAATATCCAATGTTATAAACTGCACCAATAATGACAAGGGGCAGAATAAGTAAGAATGCCCAAAAACGAATTTCTGACAATGAATCCATAACTAATCCTTTAGATTTATATTTTTGCAGCTAATGCCCAATTAACGGGCTAATACTTAGGTAGCTGCCCACTGTTTGTTGCATAATCTCTACCAACTCACTATCCATATATTGATAATCATCAGGAATATCTAATACTTGAATATCTTTATAATTTAGTAGCCTCGTAAATTCAGCTTTAAGCTTGTTTTTATGCTTTTCTTCCATAACAAAAATCACGTCTGCCCATTGAATATCTTTGACGTTTACTGTTCTTTTAGCTTTAGGGCTCGTACCAGCTGATCTAACGTTTAGTTCGGGGTGGTTCTTCCAAACTTGCTCTCCAGTAGGACTACGCCATTGATTACGACTACATATGAAGAGGATTTTTTTCACATTACTGTCCTCAATTGGCATTTCATAATCTAATTTTTGTCTCAATGTTATTGGAGGGTAATCAATCCCTAATTGTTTAGCTCGTTTTAATTTTTTCGAGCGAATGTACATAAGCTTCCAGTTTTTCTCTGGAGTAAATTGCTTCTCAATATGTCCATCTTCTTTGAGTTTTTTACATTCTTTCTTTGCCTGTCTCCAAGCTTTATTTCTGTCGTTATCCATAATTCTCATCAATTTATCGGGTTCAGCAGCCGCAATAATACGGTGAGATTTGGTGCGGAGCTTAAAGCCCCTAACAGCTTATTAAACGGCTCGCCTTATGAAGTCGGCGGCTTAAGTTATTGATTAATATCATCCTATATTTTTTATCTGATTGATATAAGTACTAATTTATTTTTACAGCTTAAAATTAAACAGGCTTTCCTGATAAAGGTTGCTGCAAAATAATGATCAATTTTTTAAATTGATTATTATGATAGCGTTAGAGTTAGCTACCTTGTTTCATTGTCTAGCGATGTTTGGAGTAGCTCAAAGTCGTGGCGCTTCGCCCACACCTGACGAAAGGGAAACAACAGCATTTCCCTTCTCGCTGATTAATATATAAAGAGTTCTGCCGCCCCAACGAAATTACTCTTTCAAAGCGAGTAAGCTTCATGCTTATTCGAAAATAGCTAACGATTCCGATAGGCCATCCATGGCCAAACGAAAGCTAGCCTGACGTCCTGTCAGGCTTACGCCATTTTCTTCAACACATTTCAGCAATTTCAATGGGGATCATTGAGCCTGCAAGTTCGCTTGTTGTTCTTAATTTTTAGGAAGTTATTTGTATTTAATATGCTTTTGATCTTCTTTGAGTGTTCAATTTTCTTGCTTACCTCAATTCAAATTGAACATTCCTAGTTTTAAAAAATACTCTATGAATTTGCTAAAACAAATGAATCTTCGGGCTCAATAGACTCCGTTGGAAGTGTCCGAATGCGTTGAGCTAATTTGCGTGATGGAGGCAGGACGCCGACATAGCCTCAGTTGAGCCAGGGATGGCGAATCTGAGGCGATAGCAAATTCGCTCATTTAGCATGAGGAACAACACTTCGTCGGAGCGGCAAGGGATATCGAAAAGGGAAATGCTGTTGTTTCCCTTTCGTCTGGGGTGGGCGAAGCGCCACGACGTTGACCTTAATCCAAACAGAGTTTGGAAAGTAACTGAGCAGCTGCAATCTAGTGCGGGTGAAGCGCCACGACTTTAACCTTAATCCAAACGGAGTTTGGAAATATAGGAACACCTCGACTTTAATCCAAACAAAGTTTGGAACAATACATATCGAACTAATTCAAACCATTTCAACCTTAAAAATCACAAACTCTCACATTCAGAATGCGTTGCAGAATGCATTTATAAAACAATAAATAATTCCATAAACCAACTAAGCTTATGTATTTGTTCGGTAATTAAAGTTGGCACTCACTGTGCATTATCAAGTTACATCCTGATAATGAATAGCGAGATGCAATATGAAAATACCGACACAACAAACCGTAAACGCCAATGCTTTGAACGCTAAGATGATCAAAATTTTAAGCTTCAGTAGCATTGCTATTGGTACTAGCATGGCATTGTTTAGTGCCAATACCTATGCTGCCGAAGCTTTTGAAGCGTGTCCAACTGAAGCCTTTATTGTACAAACACCATCGGGTGTGCCAAAAACCTTCGGGGTTGAATTAGGCACAGGTAGTTACACCGTGTTGTCACCTGATATGGGGCTTACTAAGTCACTTAATGGTGTGGGTTTCAGTTATCTAGATAATTATCTATATGGCTGGGATTATGAACATGGCACTGTGGGTAAAGTGGGTGAGGATTATCAAGTTGAACCACTAACTATCGTAAAAGACAGTTCAGCTGCTGCAGCTGGAAATTTCTATGTTGGTGACGTCGCGATCAATGAAAACGTATGGTACGGCTACCGTAAAAATAAAGGCTTATTTACTGTCCCGCTTGATGGTAACGATCACCCAATGAACATTGTCCCAGGTAGTAAATCCAATGCCACCTACAACGTAACAGATTTTGCCTTTCATCCAAGCAACGGTTTTTTGTATGCCGTGACTAACGGGAGTACAGGTAAATTAATCAAAATTGACCCAAGCACAGGTGCAGCAGAAACCATTGCAACGGTTATTACTAAAAGCAGTGGTAGCTTTACTTTTGGCGCACAATTTTTTGACCCCGACGGTAACCTTTATTTAAGTAACAACGGCGACGGTAACGTGTATAAAGTCAACGTTGATAGTGACAACCCCGCTGCTGAACTCTTCTCTTATGGTCCGTCATCAACCTCTAATGATGGTGCTCGTTGTGCACTTGCTGAAGTCCCAGTGGGTGACAGTGTCGACTTTGGTGACGCACCTGACAGCTACGGCACCTTGATTGACTCAAATGGTGCTCGCCACGGTATTGTTGCTGGCATGTCGTTAGGTAGCTTAGTAGACAATGAATCCGATGGGTACCCAGCGCCACTTTCTGATGATGAAAGTGATGGCATTGATGATGATGACGGTATCAGCATGCCTACAGGGTTTGAGATTGGTGAAAGTGCCATGTTGATTGTCACCACCCAAGGCGATGCTGCCTTTTTAAATGGCTGGATTGATTGGAACCAAAATGGCGAATTCGATACTGATGAAAAAGTCATTGCAGCGCGTTCAGTCAATGCGGGCACCACTACGTTATCAATTGATGTTCCAAACTGGGCTACAACAGGTGATACATGGGCTCGCTTCCGTCTCAGTTCGGTGGCGGACATTCTGCCAACAGGTGGTGTGAGCGATGGTGAGGTAGAGGATTATCCAATTACTGTTACCGAAACCGGTATCACTATCAGCTACTACCCATCGTCTTCTGAATACACCACGTTAGCTTATGAGGATTTATACCCATATCAAGGCGATTTTGATATGAACGATGTGGTCATGCAGCTACGTATTAGCCAGTTTAGTAAAAATGATATGGTTCGCCGAGTGGCGTTTGATGCACAGCTAGTGGCAATGGGTGCAGCCTACCACAATGGTTTTGCGGTGCAGTTACCTGATATTGGCCGCGGTAATGTGCAAGAGTCTGCGATTGACTGGAGTATGCAAGGGGTTAAACAAACCACCTCGCCGTTAGAAGCAGGCCAAACTAACGCAGTGTTGTTATTCAGTGAAGATTTATGGCAACACGCCACACCCGGTAATGACTGTTTATACTTCAGAACCGAACCAGGTTGCGGCACCCAATATCGCGCAACTTGGCAGATGACCGTACCCTTTGTTGACTCTGTTCATGTTGATGATATGCCAGAGTTTCCCTATGACCCATTTATTTTTGCAACCCCAGGAACTGACCATAGTTTAGCGGCTAAAAATATTACTGATGGTCAAAACCCGGGTCGTAAATTAGAAATTCATCTAAAAAACAAAGCACCAACAGACTTATTCGATACGCGCTTTTTAGGCATGCACGACGATGCTTCTGCCGCTTCGCAAGGGCATTATTTCCAAGATGAAAATGGCATGAGCTGGGCAATAGAAGTACCAGATACATGGCAGCATCCTGCAGAAAACCAACGTGTTGATAGTGCTTATATTGAGTTTATTGAGTTTGCAGCAGATGAGTCAGGTGAAACCAAGCCATATTGGTATTTAAATGCAACTGACTCGTTAATTTTCAAAGACTAATGACGCTATTGCAGCAAATCAATTTAACTCAATTAAGCAGTAAACGGAATTTAAGGTGAATACGATGAAAACATTAACTCAACAAGCTAAAAACCTGAAAAATCAAGGTTTCGGTATTAAAAGCACTAGCGTTGCAATGGCAATGTTACTGACACAATTAACCGCTTGTGGTGGTGGGGGAGACGATAGTTCTCCAGAACCAGTAGCGTCAACACCAACGACTACGACTACACCAACGACGCCTACCACCCCGACAACACCGGAGACGCCAGTTGACCCAGATCCTGAAACACCGCCAACGGAGCCAACGCCTCCAGCAACTTCGATTGATGACTTAGTTGTGGATGCAGACTTTGACTTACAAGCGGCATTCACGCTAGCGATTGATGTGGCGCTTGATTCAACCCAGCGAGGTTACTTCTCATTGTGTGACCAATTTGAGCAAAATGGTGCTGAGGTTACGGTGAACTTTGAATCGTGTTTATTACGTGGTGCATTAGATGAAGGCAGTTTATCTGAAGCACTATTGGTGGCAAACCATCAACAAAACTTAGTCGCTGTGGTGTGGTTTTATGATGGTTCAGATCCTGTTTATCAGATGTGGTCATATGATATGGAAGCTGAGGAACAGTCTCTTACTATTGATTAAAGCATGATCGACTAAGTTGATTAGCTAAGTTGATTAGCTAAGTTGATTAGCTAAGTTGATTAGCTAAGTTGATTAGCTAAGTTGATTAGCTAAGTTGATTAGCTAAGTTGATTAGCTAAGTTGATTAGCTAAGTT
>NZ_JAKIKU010000017.1 GCF_023283985.1 Shewanella electrodiphila | reverse complement strand
ACTCATCGTTACATTGATAATAATTTTGATTGCCACCTAAGTGACAATTTCGATTAACTCAACACCTGTGAGTGTCCACACAGATTTACTTGTTTGATTGTTAAAGAGCGTGATATCAATTTTTCAGATATCGCCGTTAGACGCTAGGTCATTGGCTTGAGGAGGCGTATTCTACACTTCCCGTTGTTGGCGTCAAGCGTTTTTTAAACTAATTTAAAAACTCTTTTCTGCCTGTTAATTATGAGGTTTAAAACCGTCTTAATTAACTCTGATACGTTGAGCCTACTGGCCTGTTGCCGTGTCAGTGGATGCGCATTATAGGGAGATTCTGAAACACCGCAAGGGCTTTTTTAAAGAAAATTCACTTTCCGCGTTTGCTTGCTGAGAATTTAAACTAATCAGCTATTTTTTATGCTTTTTTAACAACAAAAGAGCACTTTTAGGCTTTATACTGAGGGTAATTAAACAAATCAGGGATTTTATATGTTTAGCTCAATTCGTTCTTATCAGGGGATCCATCCTCAATTAGCTGATAATGTCTATGTAGATAGTGCTGCTGTAATAGTAGGTGATATTGCTTTAGATCATGATGCCAGTATTTGGCCAATGGTTGCAGCGAGAGGTGATGTTAATATCATCCGTATCGGTAAACGTAGTAATGTACAAGATGGGTCTATTCTTCACGTTACTCGTAAATCACCTTCTAACCCAGAAGGTAACCCTTTATTGATTGGTGATGATGTCACTATTGGTCACAAAGCTATGCTTCATGGTTGTACTGTTGGTAATCGTGTTTTAGTCGGCATGGGCGCGATCATTTTAGACGGGGCTATCTTAGAGGACGATGTGATACTTGGTGCAGGCTCACTTGTCCCTCCTGGTAAGGTATTACAAAGCGGGTTTCTCTATGTGGGGAGTCCTTGTAAACAAGTGAGACCTTTAACTGATAAAGAAATCGCTTTTTTACCTCAATCTGCAGATAATTATGTGCGTTTAAAGAATGAGTATTTAGTGGACCTTCAACAGTCTAGCTAAACCCATCTTTATAAATTTGGCACATATAAGCCGAGACTATTCGATATATATGTGTCCGTGCTCATCGAACGACTCTGATTCGATGAGTGCCTCTGCTAAATCCTCTATATCAAATCTGACTTGCTCAAAGGCAACTATTGCTTCTGTTCCATTTTTGATAGTTGTTGATGTCAACTTCTCTATAATCGCAGGTTTAATGAAGCAGCTAACATTCACTCCTTGAACTTGAACAATTAAGTAAACTTGTTTTAATGCTTCATCCCATTCGACAATATCGGTAAAAATAATACTTTGATTCATGCGAACGCCCTTTATAGCAATTGTGCTCTCAAGGTGTCGTGGACAGCTTGAGTCGTTGGCATAACGCCTCGCCAAATATTAAAGCTTTGCGCTGCTTGCCCAACTAACATGCCTAAGCCATCGGCGACTTCAACAGCGCCTTTTGATAATGCCCATTGATTAAATAATGTCATTTCTGCGCCGTATGACATGTCATAACATTGAGTTTTAGGGCTGATAATACTCTGTGGGAGACTAATAAGCTCTCCTGCTAAACCTGCCGATGTTGAATTAATAATCATATCGAATGGTGTATCTAACTCATCAATGGGTCTAGCTTGCACTTCACCAAACTCATTAAAAATTTCAGCAAGGTTTTGCGCTTTGCTAAACGTACGATTGCATATTGTGACTTTTGCCCCAGCTTCTAGTAATGGCTTAATACAGCCTCTTGCTGCGCCACCAGCTCCAACTAACAATAAACGCTTATTCGATATACAACCAAAGTGCTGCTTAATATCAGCGACAAGACCCACGCCGTCAGTATTGTCACCGCGTATTCTTCCATCTGGTAAATAGATAAGAGTGTTAACGGCACCTGCAAGTTTTGCTAATTCACTTAATTCATCACACGCCGCATAAGCTTGCTCTTTAAAAGGAGCGGTGACATTCGCCCCTTTACCACCAGCAGTGAAAAATGCCATTAACGATTGAGAGAATTGATCTACCGGTGCAAGTATCGCTTGGTAAGTGATTACTTGCTGAGTTTGTTTAGCAAACTCAGTATGGATATATGGCGACTTACTCTGTGCGATTGGGTTGCCAAATACTGCATACTTATCGGTCATCAATATTCTCTCTTCGTTTATTGCATTGATATTAAGTTATTAACATTACAAGTTACTTAGTGTAAGCCTTAGGCATACTGGATTGTGTCATATAGCGGTCACGTAGCTCATCATGGCGACTTTCAGTGCTTTGCTCTTCACCGTTAATCCACATCTTTTGAATGTGACTACTGTATTCAAACGGATCGCCACTCCACAACACCATATCAGCGGGCTTGCCAACGGCTATGCGTCCAGCATCAAGGTGAAAAGTATCTGCTACGTTTGACGTAATCGACGCCATTGCATCGTCATACTTCATCCCATTGGCAACGGCATTGCCGGCACTATAGCGCAAACCATATACGCCATGGGCATCACCTGGTACAGCTAACACGACTTGGACGCCAGCTTTACTTAATTTCCCTGCGTTATCCAGTGAATTATTCAAAGAGTCAAAACTTTCAGGTAAATTACGCATGGCATCCATCACCACAGGGATACCTGCTTGAGCGAGTTGTTCTGCAACCACCACAGCGTCGGCAGCTTCCAACAACACTAAATCAAGCTTAAAGCGTTGCTTAAGTTTAATGAGTTGCAAAATATCGCTGGCACGATCTGCATAAGCGATTAAAGGCTTCTCACCACTCAGAACGGCATTCAAAATCAATTCTTCTTTAGTTGGAGCCTTATCGGCCTCTTTATCAGCTTTCTTCGTTGCCGCCTTAGTTAATGCTTTTTGACGTTCATCTAATTTATTAATTAGATTCTGCATACCGATAATTCGGGAACCATCGTGTTTCGCACCTAAAGCCACGAACAAGGCTTGCTCTGTGGCAACAATGCTATCCCAATCTCCAGTTAATTCGACCTCAATGGTTTGACCTGAAAAAATTGTCTCGCCGCCACCAGGAGCAACAATACTGCGGGTTAAGCCGCCTTTTCTAGCAAAAGGAATTGCTGTACTTTTAGGGTTAAATGCAAGGCTAGGATCAAAAGTCATATCCGCTGCTTTGTCGTTAGTATCACGCGTCATTTTTTCTTGACCCACTTCAACTAACCCCAATGAATTCATTGCGCCAATAAAGCCAGGAGTTAAGACTCCACCTTTGGCGTCAATGATAATATCTGCATTGACCATCTCTGGATTTACGGCAATGATCTTTCCGTCTTCGACGATAACAGATGCGTTGGTCAGCACGCCTGTGTCTGTTGAGGTATAGATCTTCGCATTAATAACTGCAATCGTTTCAGCTTGTGAAAGTGACGGCACTAAGCCCGCAAGCATTGAGATGGCAACTAATGATTTTTTAAATTTTTTCAATGTCTTGCTCCTTATTTTTGACCTAACATAAAATCACTTTTCGCTTGGTACTTATCATCTTGGCGATCAAACACTTTGGCGCCATCAATGAATACTTGTTCAGCCTTAGCGTAAACACTGAATGGATTACTGTTCCAAATGACAACATCGGCATTTTTACCCGCTTCAAGTGAACCGGTTTTATCTGCAATACCTAAAGACTTGGCTGCATTCGAAGTGATCCAGCTAATGACATGTTCTTCGGTTAGCTCAAAACCGTGCTGATTAGCACTATGCATGATCTTAGCTGTTTCTTGGTTTAAACGTTGAATAGTGGTGCTAGAGTCAGAATGTACTACGGCACAGGAATTCTTCACGGCATCGACCATTGCGACATTTTCAATCACCATGTCATTCGCTTCCATTTTAAAGCCCCACCAATCTGGCCACATCGCTGCGCAGTTACCATTTTCAGCCAATAGCTCAGCAATCTTATAACCTTCAATGGCATGGTGGAACGTGCCTGCGTGGTAATTAAATTCTTTACCTAAATCCACCATCATTGCCATTTCTTCAGCTTTATAACAATGGTTATGGATCAGTATTTCGCCTTCTAACACCCCTTTTAAAGTGTCATTGGTTAAATCACGTTGAGGGACTTCTGGATTTAATCCAGCAGCATAATCCGCATCATACTTATCCCATGCACGCTTATACTCTGTCGCTTCTATAAAGGCTTGGCGATAACCAGCCATATTGCCCATACGCGTCATAGGTGCAACTTTTTGTCCTCTTCCATAAGCCCCTTTAGGGTTTTCGCCACAAGCCATTTTTAAGCCATAAGGCGCATCGGGAAATTTCATACCCTGCATTGTTGTTGATGGTGCATTTTTCAAGGTAACGCCACGTCCACCAATTAAATTTGCAGAACCAGGGAGAATTTGTAACGTAGTCACGCCACCTTCCCTTGCTCGGTTAAAGGCTGGGTCTTGCGGCCAGACACTGTGCTCAGCCCAGACCTCTGCGGTATTAGGGTTGGTCACTTCATTGCCGTCACTATGCGCATCGGCGCTAGGACTCGGGTAAACACCAAGGTGAGAATGCACATCGATAATACCAGGAGTGATCCACTTATCTGTTGCATCAACAACTGTGGCACCTTTGACTAACTCTGCAGAAAGTTGAGCACCAACGGCTTTAATTTTGCCATCGACCATCAACACATCCGCTTGCTCTATTTTTTCGCCAGTGCCTGTTAATACTGTTGCATTGGTGAGTAAGGTCGTTGTACGAGGTAATACTTGATAAGTACTAGGATAGGGATTTTTATTAATTGTCACTTGAGGATCTTGCTGTTGAGTTTGATTACACCCTAACAGTGCCGTTGATACAGCAATTACTACTAATGACGGCGCAAATTTGGCCATTGCTTTGTACTCCCTTTTATTATTGTTGTGCCTAATTTAACTAAGTTGTTAACGTAAATAAAGTAACACTCTAAAATGATTTGTAGCAAAACATTAACAATTAAGAAATACGACAGTGATGAGCTTTCCCTATTACATACTTAGAAAAAATGTCGTTATAATTCATCATCAAATTAGCCTAACTTAGCGTAATCATCATGAATTGGTTAAAAAAACTATTTAGTTCTAGACAACAAAGCAGCATATCAAGTGATGATCGTGATACTACACAATCCAACGCATATGATTTGATAGGTGGTGAGGAAACGATTCGATTACTAGCAAAGCAGTTTTATCAGCAAATGCAGCATCTTACCGACACAGAATCGCTACTTGCTATTCATCGAGCGCCTATTGCGGACTCTGAGCAAAAGTTATTTGAATTTTTAAGTGGCTGGTTAGGTGGTCCACAACTATATCAACAAAAGTATGGCCATCCAGCATTACGTGCTAGACACATGCATTTTGTGATTGACCAAGCGATGGTCGATCAATGGCTCATCTGCATGGAACAAGCTATTATTCAGACAATAAAAAAGCCTGAACATCAGCAAATGATATTTCAGGCCATTTCAACGCTTGCCAATAATATGCGAAATAAAGATTAACTCTCGAGGTTTAACCAGTCTTGTGGTTTCAGGTAGCGCTCGTATAACTCTGCCTTTTGAGAATCTTGTTCTCGCGTAAAGGCGTAAAACCCTATTCCTAGCGAACAAATGATGAAGGCATAAACAGCAGAAATAATTTAGTGCCTCCATCGATTTTAAGCCATACAGAGACTAGCTTTCTAACTGTAACCAATCTTGTGGTTTCAGGTAGCGCTCGTATAATTCAGCCTCTTGAGAGTCTTCTTCGGGCGTAAAACCATATTCCCAGCGTACAAATGATGATTGCATAGACATCATTTACTTAGTACAGCTATTGTTTTAGCCCCTACAAAGACTCGTTATCTAGCTGTAACCAATCTTGTGGTTTCAGGTAGCGCTCGTATAACTCTGCCTCTTGAGAATCTTCTTCGGGCGTAAAGCAATATTCCCAGCGTACAAATGATGATGGCATAGACATCATTTACTTAGTACAGCTATTGTTTTAACCCCTACAAAGACTAGTTATCTAACTGTAACCAGTCTTGTGGTTTCAGGTAGCGCTCGTATAACTCTGCCTCTTGAGAATCTTCTTCGGGCGTAAAACCATATTCCCAGCGTACCAAAGGCGGCATCGACATCAAAATAGATTCGGTGCGCCCTCCTGTTTGTAGACCGAACAAAGTGCCTCGGTCATAAACCAAGTTGAACTCAACATAACGTCCACGACGGTATAACTGGAACTGACGTTCATCATCGTTGTATTCAAGGTCTTTGTTACGCTCAACAATTGGCGAATATGCGGTTAAGAAACCGCTACCTACCGCTTGCATAAATTCAAAGCTTTTTTCAAATCCGTGCTCATTAAGGTCGTCGAAGAATAAACCACCGACACCGCGAGTTTCATTACGGTGTGGTAAAAAGAAGTATTCATCACACCACTTTTTATATTTTGGATAGACTTCTTCGCCAAATGGCGCACAAATGTCAGCCGCAGTTTGATGCCATGAGACAACGTCTTCTTCAAAAGGATAATAAGGGGTTAAATCAAAACCACCACCAAACCACCACACAGGATCAGCGCCCTCTTTACGAGCAATAAAAAAGCGTACATTGGCGTGAGTGGTCGGAATGAATGGGTTTTTAGGGTGGATCACTAATGACACGCCCATGGCTTCAAAACTTCTACCTGCAAGTTCAGGACGGTGCGCTGTAGCAGATGCTGGCATTGCTGCTCCCATTACATGGGAAAAGTTCACCCCAGCTTGCTCAAATACTTGCCCGTTGGTTAATACCCTACTAGTGCCACCACCGCCTTCAGCACGTTCCCACGACTCAGCTTGAAACTTAGCTTTTTCATCAAGCGTTTCTAAACCTTCACAAATGCTTGCTTGAAGCGCTAACAAATATTGCTTAACTACTGAGGCATCAGGTATTGCCATATCAAAATCCTTATTGTCCATTGCGCAGCACTTTACCGCTGCGGGCGTCGATAATTGTTGAAGGCTGACGTTGAGCTCCTAACTCACCGAGTACGAGGGCATTAACGTCAGCAGAAAAAGTCTGTTCAATTTCACTTGCTGACATGGCAGGATTTTGACCTGCTAAGTTAGCACTACTTGAAACAAAAGGTTTATTCACGCTATCGCAAAGGGCTCTCACCACAGGATGGGCAGAGATGCGTACAGCAATTGAATCAAACTCACCACAAAGCAACTTACTAACACCCGCTTTAATTGGCATAACAAACGTATAAGGACCCGGCCATTTACTGAATGCAAAAGCCAGTTGAGCCTCTGTTAGTTGAGCTTCATCGATGTAAGGCTTGAGTTGCTGGTAATCACTGGCCACAAGGATCAAGCCCTTTTGCCAAGGTCGTTGTTTTATATCCAGCAACTTTTGGATAGCAGAAAGATTATCAGGATCACATCCGAGGCCATAAACCGCCTCTGTAGGGTAAGCAATAACGCCCCCTTCAACAAACACCTTGCCGACTTCAGATGGTTGCAACAGCTGCATGATTTTCCCTTTAACCTTCTTAAATTAATGGCAAATTATACAGACTATACGGATATGAACAAATACTGATATACCAGCTATTTAGTCATAAGCTTAAAGCGGACGTTTATATTTACAGGATTTTTGAGGACACTCTAAGCGACTCCCCGCCGCGCCTTTACGCTCAACAAGAATACCAAAATCACATTCAGGGCATGTTTCGTTATGAGGTGGGTAATTTACTAAGTATTTGCACTTAGGGTAACAATTACAAGCAAAGAAAGTTTTGCCGTAACGACTCGTGCGAGACTCTAAATGACCTTTTTTACAATGTGGGCAGGGTATTATTTCAGCTTCTGCATCATGATCGTGCTTTTCAATATGGGTACACTCAGGGTAATTTGTGCAACCAATAAAAATACCAAAACGTCCAGACTTAACCGCTAACTCATTACCACAATCGGGACATTCAGAGCCTTCTATTACTTGAGTCTCTATTGACTCATGCTGCACTAAGGGCCTGGTAAAGTCACAAGTGGGATAATTATTACAACCAATGAAGCCACCATGCTTACTGTTTTTAACCGACAACTCGCAGCCACACTTAGGGCAGAGCTCAAACTCTTTTTCTAAAGCGTGTTCGTGCACGGTAAATAACTGCTCATCTATTTTAGACATCTGGCTCTCAATTCACATTTAAGGTGAAAACTGGTTTCAGCCTTCGTGGGTAGTAAAGGATATAATTGGTATAAAAATATAGTAGCAAACAAGAAGATCAAAAAAGGAGGCCTAGCCTCCTTTTTAATCACTTCATCACAAACAACCAATCTTATGAATGTAAACGGCCATCAGGCTGCTCAAAAATAAGATCTTCCATTTGTTCATAAGCTGATTCGTTGCCTGGCACATTAAACAGCACCATCAACACCACCCATTTTAAATCTTCCAAGATTAGGGAGGTTTCATCTAACGCCATGACGCGGTCAATGACCATTTCACGAGTTTCCACTGTCAGCACTTGGATTTGCTCGAGGAATAAAATAAAACCTCGGCTTTCAACATCCAATTTCGCCATCTCGTCTTTGGTATAAATCCGAAATGATTGCTGCGCATGATTACACAAGTAAGGTTTATCACTTTCTTGTAAATCTGCTAGACGTTCTAGCCACGATAAGGCTTTTAAAATGTCAGCTTGGTGAAAGCCCGCACGGGTTAACTCTTTGGTAAGCTCATCTTCGTCAACTAATAGCTCAACTTCACTATGAACATAGTTCTCAAAAAGATACATGAGGATATCAAACATATGGTTATCTCCTCTCTAGTCTGACGTAACCACCAGGCACTTGCGCAACCCAGCCCTGTAATTCAAGTTCAAGCATTTCTACTAACACCAGATCTATCGACTTCCCGCTATGCTCGACTACCATATCAATACTGGTAGTCTCATAACCTACACTAGCTAACAGCGCAGAAAATGGCAAATTTGTTGTATTATCTTCTATATGGTGACGATTAGCGACATCTTCAAGGTGAAAGCTTGTCATTGTGGACAATTCTTCAACAACATCGGCTGCACATTCCACTAATTTCGCCCCATTCTTTAACAAATCATGACACCCTTGATGATAGCCACCAGCAACTGAGCCAGGCACAGCAAACACTTCTCGGTTTTGCTCCATGGCTAATCTTGCAGTGATTAATGATCCACTTTTACGTGTTGCTTCGACCACAATACTGCCGAGAGATAAACCGCTTATTATTCGATTGCGCTTCGGAAAATTGCCTGCAAATGGACCTATTTGAGGCCAGTATTCACTGACAATACAGCCCGACTGTTGAATCTGCTGATATAAATTACTGTGTCTTTTGGGATAGATACAATCGACTCCAGTACCTAACACTGCAATCGTCACTCCATTATTGCCTAATGCCGCTTTATGCGCAGCGCCATCAATCCCTGTCGCCATACCACTGGTAATCGAGAAACCTAATTGTACTAGTTCAGCCGCTAAGGTATTAGCCGTGCTCAAACCACCGACAGATGCATTTCGACTGCCCACCATACCAATGGATGGCAGTAACAAACTTTCTAGTTGGCCTTTTACGAACAATATTGAAGGCGGATCGGATATTTGTTTTAGTAAAGCTGGATATTCGGGATCAGAAAAGCAAAGTATGTGGTGTTGTGAGGACTGCTGTTGCCACTCAAGCGCTGTATCAACTTTGTCAAAATCTATCTGACATTGAGATAACAGCTTTGCCGATAACGGCAAAGACTGCTTTTCAAACTCTAAACGCTGTCGTAATTCCTCAACATCCATTTGAGTTAATAATTGTTGAATCCGGGCGGGTCCTAGCCCGGATACTGCACAAACAACTAGCCAATCGACCAGTTTTTCAGATATTTACTCGCCTCTTAAGTCAGTGCTTTTAGGGGTAATTAATTTATCATCAACTCGTACAGGGTGCTCATTAGCAACAATGATAGCCATGCTGGTCTTTTCAAAAACTTTAAAGACCATTAATTTACCATGATAAATGTCAGGCATTGTGTACACGTCATCATCTGAAATTTTGGCTTTTAAATTTTCATAAGCATTACGGTCAAGTGTTGGCACAGGCAAGCCATCGCCATTGATGACTATTTGCTCGCCATCGCGATATATCGCAAATACATGTCCCGTTTCAATATTGTCCTGTTCACCTTTATCTAAGTAAACGATGTCCAGTTTACCGACTTCGCGAATGTCTTTTTCAATCGCAATCACATTAGCAGGAACCGTTTCTGGTGCAGCTTTAGGCATAAAGTAAGCTGACATCAGCGCTTCATCTTCAACGGGCGCAACTCTAAAGCCTGCCTTTGACTCACGTAAGCTACTTAATAATTCAACTTTAGATATTTCACCTGACTGAGTCACACGACCACTTGCCGTTAAGATGATTTCTTGGCCTAAAATGTCGCTAGTTTCTCTATCTAAGAACTCTCGGCCTTCTTGATATATAGCGAGCTTTTCTCCGACAGGCAAATTGGCATTAATATAAACCACATCATTGACCACATGATGGCGAGACGGGCTTTCGCCAGCCAAAATCATCGGCAAACCTTCAACCCACTCAGGATCAACAATACGGTTTTGGACTAAATAAGGTTGAATCAAAGCAAGATCAATCGCTGGAATTGGACCACCTTTATCACTAATACGCCCTTCAGGTCCTTTTTTGATATGCTGCTTTAATACCAAGCGTGGTTCGCCATCGATAAAAACAAGCGTTAATCTATCACCTGGATAAATGAGATGCGGGTTAGCAATCTGTGGATTTGCGCCCCATAATTTAGGCCAATGCCAAGGATCGTCTAAGAAAAAAGCAGAGATATCCCAGAGGGTATCGCCTTTCTTAACGATATAAGAATCAGGGTGACCTGATTTTAATGTTAAAGTATCTGCATTAACTAACAGTGTACTTAGTGTCAAAAACGCGAGTAAAAATATCCGTTTCATGGTTCATTCCATGTGTTTAGCTCTTTATTAGAGCTTTTGCTGTTATTGATGGTCAGTAAGGATTAAAATTAACCCATTATCTAAGCCAGTATAGCTAACTGGCTGAAATTTGACAGACTTGTTAAGAGTTTATATATGCCATTATTAAAAGTTTTACGCTTTCCAGATGAAAGATTACGTACTGTAGCCAAGCCAGTAACCGATTTTGGTGAAGGACTACAAACCCAAATTGATAACATGTTAGAAACAATGTACGAAGAAAAAGGCATTGGTTTAGCAGCAACTCAAGTAGATTTTCATCAACAATTAATTGTGATGGACCTGCAAGATGATGTTGAACGTCCAACAATTTTTATCAACCCAGAAATCATCGCCAAGAGTGGTGACTTCACAAATGAAGAAGGCTGCTTATCGGTACCAGGTGTATACGCTAAGGTTGACCGTTCTGAGTTTGTCACTTTCAAAGCCTTGGATCGTCATGGTGAAGAGTTCACAGTTGAAGCAGATGACTTGTTCGCCATTTGTATTCAACATGAGATGGATCACTTACAAGGTAAGCTTTTCGTTGATTATTTATCAAAAATGAAGCGTGACCGCATTAAGAAAAAGCTTGAGAAAGAAGCACGTTTAGAAGCTAAAGAAGCATAGGACTCCATTTGAAACCGTTAAATATTATCTTTGCTGGTACACCTGACTTTGCAGCTTTACATCTGCAAGCCCTGATCGAATCAGAACATAATGTGGTTGCTGTTTACTCACAACCAGATAGACCTGCTGGTCGAGGGAAGAAGTTACAAGCAAGTCCGGTGAAACAGTTAGCTGTTGCCAATGATATTCCCGTTTACCAACCAGCATCTCTGCGTAAAGAAGAAGCTCAAGCTGAGCTTGCCGCTTTAAATGCCGATATTATGGTGGTTGTGGCTTACGGGTTGATCTTGCCAAAGATAGTATTAGATACACCACGCTTAGGTTGTATTAATGTCCATGGCTCTATTTTACCTCGATGGCGCGGAGCTGCGCCTATTCAACGAGCGTTATGGGCTGGCGATAATGAAACTGGTGTGACTATCATGCAAATGGATATCGGTTTAGATACTGGTGACATGCTATTAAAAACATCATTAAAAATTGAAGATACAGATACTTCTGCCATTCTTTACAGCAAACTCGCTGAGCAAGGTCCAGCAGCGCTTATCGAAGCGTTAGCCGGTATTAGTGATGGTTCAATCACACCAGAGAAGCAAGACGAAGCTCTTGCTAATTACGCCGAAAAACTCTCTAAAGAAGAAGCCCAAATAGATTGGCGTAAAGATGCTAAACAGCTCTGGCAAGAAGTTCGTGCTTTTAACCCTTGGCCAGCCAGTCACTTTCCACTGCAAGGTAATACCATCAAGGTATGGCAAGCCAGTTACTCAGCCGAGCAAACTAGTGCTGCACCAGGTACGATCATTGAAAGCAATAAGCATGGTATCACTGTAGCAACAGGCAATGGCGCTCTACAATTGCAAGTTATGCAAGTTCCTGGGAAGAAACAAATGCCTGTAGCTGATATTTTAAATTCTCGCGCAGAGTGGTTTGTTGAAGGCACATGTTTTATTAGCGCGGATGAATCAAAAGAGGCACAAGCTTAATGAATGTTAGAGCCCTTGCAGCAAAAGCCATTTTTAATGTCTTAGAAAAAGGTGTTTCGTTATCCGTTGCCCTGCCTGAACAACAGCAACACTTAACGAATGGAAAAGACAAAGCTTTATTAGCCGAGCTTTGTTATGGCGTGATGCGTCAATTGCCGCAATTAGATAAGTGTGTCAGTGATTGCCTCAGTAAACCTTTTAAAGCCAAGCAAAGAATACTGCATCAGCTACTTTTAGTTGGTTGCTATCAATTATATTTTACCCGTATTCCTGCCCATGCTGCGATTTCAGAAACGGCAGAAGCCTGCCGTCAAATGAAGTTTGATGGCTTAGTGAAAGTCGTTAATGGTGTTTTGCGTAATATTCAGCGTAAAGAAGCGCCATTAAACACTGACAACGATACCTTAAAATACAATACACCAGCGTGGTTTATTAAACGCTTGAAAAGTGCCTACCCAGAAAGTTGGGCTGATATTATTGAGCAAAGCCATCAACGCCCTCCTATGTGGCTTCGCAACAATCAACTATCTCAAACTCGCGACGAATATTTAACCCTTCTTGCTGAACAAGAAATTGAAGCCAGTGCTGGTGACAGTGATGATGCCATTCTGTTGTCGTCACCAAAAGATGTGATGCAATTACCTGGGTTTGCAGAAGGTTCTGCATCAGTGCAAGATGGCGCCGCACAGTGGGCCGCGACGTTATTAACGCCTCAAGCAGACGAGCTCGTTCTGGATGCTTGCGCCGCTCCCGGCGGTAAAACTTGTCACACCATTGAATGTGAACCGAGTATCTCTATGGTTGCTGTGGATTTTGATGCAAAACGTTTAGAGCGTGTGCAACAAAATCTGGACAGATTAAATTTAAAAGCGCAAGTTATTCATGGTGATGCAGCGGACATTGATAGTTGGTGGCAAGGTGATAAGTTTGACCGTATCTTATTAGATGCTCCTTGCTCGGCAACAGGTGTTATCCGTCGTCACCCCGATATTAAATGGTTACGTAAGAACAGTGATATTGAAGAATTAGCGTTATTGCAGCAACAAATCATTGATCATTGCTGGAAGTGGCTCAAGCCTGGCGGCACCATGTTATATGCCACCTGTTCTATTTTGCCACAAGAAAACAGTCAGCAAATTGAACAGTTTTTACAACGTACTCCAGATGCGACACTAGCACCGATTGCGCAGCAATCGTCTGCTGATGATATTGGATGGCAAATCCTACCTGGTCAAAACAATATGGATGGCTTTTATTACGCCCGTTTAATAAAAGCGGCCTAAGCGTGTTATAGCAGGGATACCAGCACAGTAATGAAGATTATTATTTTAGGCGCAGGACAAGTGGGTGGTACTCTCGCTGAAAATCTTGTAGGCGAGAACAACGATATCACTCTGGTTGATAATGACCGAACGCGAGTTAAATATTTGCAAGATAAGTTCGACTTGCAAACGGTTATTGGCCACGGCGCACATCCTAGTACCTTAAAAAAAGCCGGCGCTGAAGATGCTGACATGCTCATTGCTGTTACCAATAGTGACGAATGTAATATGGCTGCTTGTCATATTGCCTATAGTTTATTTGGTACTCCAACTAAAATTGCGCGTATTCGCTCTGAAGCCTATTTAGATCTGCAAGAAAAACTCTTCATCAATACCGAAGTGAAAAGCAGCGATGGCAAAACTCGTGGTGGTTTTGTTATTGATGAATTGATTGCACCAGAGCAACTAGTAACATCTTACATTGAACGCTTAGTGCAATACCCTGGCGCATTACAAGTACTGCAATTCGCTAGAGGTAAACTCAGCCTAGTCGCTGTAAAAGCCTATTATGGGGGCCCTTTAGTCGGGAATGCCCTCGCTGCTTTACGCGAGCATATGCCAAATATTGATACTCGAGTGGCGGCTATTTTCCGAAAAGGCAAAGCCATTATGCCTAGAGGTACGACCATCATCGAAGCCGACGATGAAGTCTTCTTCGTTGCTGACACGCGTCACGTTCGCGCGGTAATGAGTGAAATGCAAAAACTGGATAACTCATACCGTAATATCATGATTGCCGGCGGGGGTAATATTGGTTTTGGTTTGGCTAAGCGCCTGCAAAAAAATCATTCAGTCAAACTGATTGAACACAGCTTAGAACGCGCAGAAAGCTTGTCTGAAAAGCTCGAGAATTGCACCGTATTTAATGGTGACGCTTCAGACCAAGAATTATTACTTGAAGAGCACATAGATCAAACTGACGTATTTATTGCAGTTACCAATGATGATGAAGCCAATATCATGTCTGCACTGCTGGCAAAGCGCATGGGCGCTAAAAAAGTCATGGTGCTTATTCAGCGTGAAGCCTATGTCGATATCGTTCAAGAAGCGAATATTGATATTGCTATCTCTCCACAACAAACCACCATCTCGGCATTATTAACCCACATTCGCCAAGGCGATATCTGTAATGTTTATTCATTACGACGTGGCGCAGCCGAAGCAATTGAAGCCATTGCCCATGGTAACTCATCCACCTCTAAGGTAGTGGGTAAGCAAATTAGCGATATTAAACTGCCACCAGGAACGACTATTGGTGCCATCGTGCGAAATGATGAAGTGATCATGGGACACGATAAAACCATTATTGAAGAAGGAGATCATGTGATTCTATTCTTAGTGAACAAGAAGTTCATTGGGGATGTAGAAAAGCTATTCCAACCGAGTGCGTTTTTCTTCTAACAACCCATGCTGAATTTAAAGCCGCTGCTGTTTGTTGTTGGCATATTCTTGTCTATTCTCACCGCTTTTATGCTGGTGCCAATGGGGTTTGCACTTTTTTACCACGAAGAAACCATTGGCGACTTTATGATGTCCGGTTTATTTTCCGGATTAGTCGCCATTTTATGTATTCAGGCTGGCCACACAAAGAAAGTAAAACTCAATATCCGTGACATGTTTTTTTTAACCACAATAACTTGGTTAATTGTCAGTTTATTTGCTGCACTGCCCTTTACGCTTTACCACGGTATTAATTATACCGATGCCTTTTTTGAAACCATGTCTGGGATCACCACAACTGGCTCTACTGTATTATCGGGTCTCGACGACATGGACCACAGCATCTTAATTTGGCGTTCATTATTACAATGGCTTGGTGGCATTGGCTTTATCGTAATGGCGGTGGCGATTTTACCCTTTCTTAATGTTGGTGGTATGCGCTTGTTTCGCACCGAATCTTCCGACTGGGGAGATAAAACGACCCCTCGTACCCAACATATGGCTAAACAACTATTCAAAGTCTATGTGTTACTTACCATCATTTGTGCTTTGGCTTATCACATATCAGGAATGCACTGGTTTGAAGCCATTAATCACGCCATGACCACCCTTTCAACTGGTGGATATTCAACATCCGACAGCTCAATGTCGGCATTTACACCCGCAGCTCACTGGGTCGGCGTATTGTTTATGGCCGCTGGTGGCTTACCTTTATTGATGTTTGTCCAAGCTATTCAGCAGCGGTCATTTAAAGTGTGGAATGATGAGCAGGTGAAAGGCTTCATCAAGTTTATTATGTTTGTCTCTATTAGCCTTGGGACTTGGTTATGGCTTAAGTCCGATATGAATTACCTTGATGCATTGAGGCTTTCTAGCTTCAATGTGGTTTCAGTGGTAACGACAACGGGATATGGTCTAACGGATTACCAAGCATGGGGAGCATTCGCGAGCCTGACATTTTTGTTTCTGATGTTTGTAGGCAGTTGCTCAGGTTCTACCTCTGGCGGAATAAAAATATTTCGTTTTCAGATCTCAATAAAGGTCATGTACCAACAACTGACACAGCAATTTCACCCACAAGCCGTCATTAAAAAACGCTATAACAATCGCACCATTGATAACGATATTATTCGCTCGATTATGGCGTTCATTATGTTGTTCCTGCTGGCGATTCTTTTACTGACAATCATCTTGGTGCTAACTGGTTTAGACGCAGTGACGAGTATTACTGGCGCAGTCACTGCTGTGACTAATGTAGGGCCAGGCTTGGGATCTGTTATCGGCCCTGCAGGAAACTTTTCTAGCTTACCGGATATTGCCAAATGGGCTTTAGCCTTTGGGATGTTATTAGGCCGACTTGAAATAATTACAGTGGCAGTGCTATTTGCACCTAAGTTTTGGAAATACTAGTTTTAGTCTCAACGATAAATATTGACCCAAATTCAGTTAATAATGGCAATAAAAAAGGCAGTGCGATTAACGCCCCACCTTTCATTAATATTGCAGATCGAATATATAGTCTTAGCTAACCGCTTCCGAGTTAATCAAGCTAACCACATGATTAGCATAAACCTTCACGTCATCCCAATCGGTGTAATCAATCACAGTCGTTGGATCGGTAGGTCCATCAGTCATTTTCATAATTAAGCGAATAGCTAAACTATCGTACCAAGTCCAAGAAGGATAATTGACTTTTCCTGGAATGATTTTCACATCTTGTGGTGTCCAAGGTGAAAGTTCGATAAATTTTTGCAGGTACTTATTATTCTCAGGAATTCGCTTTTCAGGTTTGCGCGCAACAACGTTAACGCAAAAGAAGCTATTTGGCTTACTGCTTAATTCTGCTTGGTAGCGAGTAACAAACTCAAAAACAGACTTATGGTACGAGCCATAAAGAACGCAAGCACCCAATGCAACAGCATCATAGCTAGCCCAATCAATGTCAGCATGATTATTATCAAGAATATTGACCACATCGCACTGATGACCACTCTGTACAATCTGCTCAGCTATCGCACGACTGATTTGCGCCGTATGACCGCCTCTTGAGTAATAAATCACTAATGTTTTTGCCATTTTCACACCGATGGTTGCGTTAGTAGGTAATCATTGTGGCAAAAAAAGCCATTGCAATCGTCCTCTTTGATCACAAATTAGAAATGACTCATATATTTGAACGATAAAATTGAGATCTGTGTTAGCCAGCAGTATGATGCCACTTAAGTAATAAATTTAATGTATTTACTCAGGTAAGGTATATAGATGTCTGAAAATATTGATGTAGATTCGATGCTAGGTAATGCGGAAATGGCAGCCAAGTGGCTAAAAGCGATTGCGAACCCATACCGTTTGATGATCTTGTGTTTATTACTCGACAAAGAGCACAGCGTGACAGAGTTGAATGAAAAGGTACCATTGAGTCAGTCAGCGTTATCACAACACCTTGCAGTGATCCGAGCTCAGGACTTAGTCAATACGCGTAAAAGTTCGCAAAATGTTTACTACACATTAAAAAATGAAGAAGTGACTGAGGTTATTTCGATTCTGCACCGTTTATATTGCGCTAAATAAGCGTCTTGTAGCTTAGGCTTTAGCGACTAAAATGCTATCAAAGCCTAAGTGAGTCATTACAGCGAACACTGAAAAATTACAGCTGCTTAAACTCGTTAGCGAATGCTTCAACCTTATCCCAATTGGTAAACTCATAAGTTCCCGTGGTATCTGTAGGCCCTTTGGTCATCCACATAATAAAACGGATCATCACTCTATCCACAGTGCGATATTTCGGGTAATCAATCTTGCCAGCAAATACCCCTAGTAACGCAGGTGTCCAACTAGACAGTGTGAGAAACTTTTGCATATATGGATTAGTTTCTGGTGTATTTTTTTCAGGTTTTCTAGCGACGACATTAACGGTAAAAAATGCTGTTTTTACACCATCCAATACAGCTCTGTGCTGAGCAATAAACTCAAATAATGCAGGTCGATGCTTGCCATATCGAATGCTGGCACCGATTAAAATCTTATCAAAACTGCTAAGTGCCAATTCGCTCGCTTGTTCTAATGACACTATGGTCACTTGTTCATTTTCAGCGCTTAAATGCTGTTTGATTTTTTCACATATTGCCAGTGTTTGGCCATCAACAGTTGAGTAAATAATAAGGTTGTTCGACATTTTAATTCCTTGTAAATAGCCATTCCCAGTCAGTGAACATAAGATATATATTAATTTTTCCAGAAAGTCGGCGTAAACAAGACTAACAAGGTAAACACTTCAAGACGACCAAATAGCATCGCGAGCACTAACACCCATTTAGCGCCATCAGTCACGCTGGCATAGTTACTGGCCACATCACCTAAACCTGGGCCGAGGTTATTAATGCTGGCCGCTGTGGCACTAAATGCGGTAATGGCATCCATTTCCATCGCCATTAGCAACACCATACAAACGACAAACACTAACGCATAAGCCGAGAAGAACCCCCACACCGCATCAATCACCCGATCAGGTAATGCTGACTTGCCAATACGAATAGAGTACATAGCTTTAGGGTGAATAAGACGCTTCATCTCGCGGGAGCCTTGCAGCAATAACAGCACAAAACGAATGACTTTCATGCCGCCACCGGTTGAACCAGCACAGCCACCAATAAAGCTTGAAAAGATAAGTAAGATGGGGAGAAACAATGGCCAGGTATGGAAGCTTTCTGTACCAAAACCAGCGGTAGTTGAAATCGATACCACTTGGAAAAAGGCATAATCTAATGTTTGTTCTGGACTATCGTAAATACCTGAGCGATATAAGGTCGCAAAACAAATGGCAGTTAACACTAATTGAATACCAATGAGTGCTTTAAATTCAGCATCACGAAAATAGACTTTAAAGTTAATCCCACGCCAACTAAATGCAGCAAAGTGCAAACTAAAGTTCACTGCGGCAATCAATAAAAATACAGCACAAATGACATTAATTAGTGGGCTATCGAAGTAGCCAATACTGGCGTCATGGGTCGAGAAACCGCCTATGGCAATGGTTGAAAATGAATGACAAATAGCATCAAAAGCACTCATACCAGCAAAGTAAAATGCCGTCGCACAAGCGACTGTGAGCAATAAGTAAATATACCAAAGCGCTTTAGCGGTTTCGGCAATTCTCGGTTTCATCTTACTGTCTTTCACAGGCCCTGGAATTTCAGCTTTATACAACTGCATGCCACCAATACCTAATAACGGCAAAATCGCTACTGCAAGTACAATGATACCCATACCGCCCATCCACTGCAGTAAATGCCGGTAAAACAAAATGGCTTTGGGTAAGTCATCAAGGCCGACAATAACAGTCGCACCTGTGGTGGTTAAAGCTGAGAAGGATTCAAAAAAGCTGTCAGTCCAGCTTAAGTTGGGTTCAGTAGAAAAGATAAAAGGCAAAGCACCGATAGAACCCAGTACCGTCCAAAATAACACGACGATTAAAAAGCCTTCGCGGGTGCGTAAATCACCTTTTTCGCGGCGGTTGGGGTACCACAATAAAAAACCAAGAAACAAACTGACACAGAATGCCTGAATAAAAGCAGTCCCGCCGCCATCTTTATAAAGAATAGCCACTAATGAAGGCGGTAACATGGTGATAGAAAATAATCCCATCAACAAGCCGGTAATTCTGATGATTGTTTTATATTGCATTGATTATTATTGTACTAGTTTGCATAGCATTGGATTCATTCAGCATTATGTTAACGGCTATTTAACGTTATATTTTGGCATACTTTCTAGCCCTATCAAACGTTAAACTTTGCTTTAAGCTGGCCTTGTGTTTGCGTGGCTAATTCTCGATTAAAATCATCATGAAATGTTTTCGCTATTTCAAACTCAACTTCTATCGCATCAGTAAAAACTTTATTGATAATAACGCCATCAAATTGGTTAATCAGATATTCCACATTATTGAGCTGCGGATAACTGCAAATGAGCGATGATGAATAACGGATATACTTGGTGACAGTTGCTAATTCGGGTAACCCCGATTTAATCCCGGATGAATAAGCGCGAACTAAACCGCCAACACCCAACTTAGTACCACCAAAATAGCGCACCACAACCGCGCCTATTTCACCAATACCAGAGCCTTGAAGCGTCGCCAACATAGGACGTCCTGCACTCCCAGCGGGTTCACCATCATCACTACTGCCAATAGCAATACTATTTTGAGGATCGGACGCCACAAAAGCATAGCAATAATGATTTGCGCCTGGGTATTCGACCTTTAAGTTAGTAAGTGCACACTTTAGCTCTGTTTCACTACAGCAGTGAAACAGCACTGTAATGAAACGGCTATGTTTAATATCTTCCTCAATCGTTAATGTTTGATTGGGAATTAAGTATTGTTCAGTCAACCAGGCCTAGCTCTCGTGTCATATTCTCATTATGGTCTTGATGAACAATAACATTATCTTCAATACGAATACCGCCATATGGACGCAATTCATTAACCATATCCCAATTTACTTGCGATTGGCGTTTATCGGCTTTTAATTCGCCTAATAATGAATCGATAATATATATACCCGGCTCGATAGTGAACACTTGGTTGGCTTGTATTTCACGAGTACAACGAAGGAATGGATGTCCATCCGGAGTTGGAATATGCGTTCCACGTTCATCATGTGCAAAACCGCCCATATCGTGTACCTGTAACCCCAGCATATGGCCTAAACCATGAGGGAAGAACACGCTAGTAATACCTTGTTCCACTAATCCCTCAGCATCACCTTTGGCGATATCAAAATCCAGCATCAACTGTGCGAGCTTGGCATGAGTAGTAAGATGAAGGTCAGTATATTTAACGCCTGGCTTCATTAAGTCGACAATAGCTAACTGCAACTTGTTCATTTCGACAATCAACTCATAAAAACGATTCTTCTCAAATGAATAAGTGCGGGTAATATCTGATGCATAACCATTATAGTTAGCACCTGCATCAATCAAAAATGATAGACGCGGTGATGGGATCTGATGCTCAAGTGCTGTGTAATGCAAAATGGCAGCATTTTGATTAAGGGCAACAATATTGCCATACGGTACTTCGTTTTCAGTTTGACCAATCGCTGACAAGTATTGCTGCTGGATTTCAAACTCACTGCCACCATTATAAAAAGCATTCTTAGCAGCTAGATGCCCTTTTACTGCGATTTGGTTAGCGCGGCGAAGACATTCTAATTCGTACTGTGTTTTATCAGCACGATGAAAATGCAGGTAATTCAAAACAGAGTCAGGATTACGCTTACTCATACCTAATACTTCAGCGACATCAAGGTGCTCACCTATATATGCCCACTCTGTAATATTAGAAGGTAATAACTCAGCAACTCGGTCGGCTTTGGTTAATAGTTTAATATCGAAATGTTCAGCCCAAAAATCATTTGGCTCATCACTGACTTTATGCCAGAAATCCACTGGACGATAAAAAATTAATTGCGGCTTATCTACACCGTTCGCGACAACCCAACAGTTTGGATTATCAAGCACTGGTAGCCACGCCTTAAATTGCGGGTTTACTTTGAATGGATAGCTTAAGTCGTCTAAAAACTGGCGATGAGCTTGGCCTGAATGTATCACTAAGCCAGCCAATTGTTCTCGAGAGACGATTTCGGCAACACGACGATTTAATTCTGCAATGTGAGCATGATAAAAATTAGCTAGCTGATCCATTTTTGCTATCCCTATGATGTTATTTTTCTTGTTTAAGAACCTGTGAAGTGTATCACAAAGGACAAAAATGCCTCTAGCAGAGAAAAATTTAAACGGACGTTTAAATTGAGTGTTGTAATTTATCTCATTTCGTCGCACACTGTTTGGCAACTGGTCAAATGATGGCCGTCGCTGCTGTGATAAAAAGCTAGATATCAAAGCTAAATAACAACACAGTAATTGTGATGTAGAAGTCGCTTTTAGCAAAAAGGAAGCAAGCAATGATCTACCAAAGTCCTACAATTCAAGTAGAGTTATTAGAGGATAACATTGCCAAGTTGTGTTTCGATGCACCTGGTTCAGTGAACAAATTCGATAAAGAAACTCTCTCTTCATTAGATGCCGCTCTTGAGAGCATCAAACAAAACACAAGTATTCAAGGTTTATTAGTAACATCAGGTAAAAGCACCTTTATTGTTGGTGCAGATATTACTGAATTCTTAGGTTTGTTCGAACTTGACGATGCAACGCTATTAACTTGGGTTGAACAAGCTAGTGCGGTATTTGATAAACTTGAAGACTTACCTTTCCCAACAGCCTCTGCTGTTAACGGGTTTGCTCTTGGTGGTGGTTGTGAAGCCATTCTTGCAACTGATTTACGTATCGCAGATACCAATGCTCGTATTGGTTTACCAGAAACCAAATTAGGCTTAATTCCTGGTTTTGGTGGCACAGTTCGTTTACCTCGCATCATAGGTGCAGATAACGCACTTGAGTGGATAACCACAGGTAAAGACCAACGTCCAGAAGCGGCATTAAAAGTTGGCGCAATTGACGCTGTAGTGGCTCCAGAAAACCTTGAAGCAGCTGCACTGCAGATGCTTAAAGATGCCATCGCTGAAAAGCTAGATTGGCAATCTCGTCGTAACCGCAAGCTTAAGGCATTAACATTACCAAAGCTTGAAGCAATGATGTCATTCGCCACAGCTAAAGGCATGGTATTTAAAGTTGCAGGCAAACACTACCCAGCACCAATGATGGCTGTGAGTGTGATAGAACAAGCAGCAACACTTGACCGTGCAGAAGCCCTTAAAGTTGAAAACAAAGCTTTCATCAAATTGGCTAAAACCGACGTTGCGACCTCACTGATTGGTATTTTCTTAAATGACCAATTTGTAAAAGGTAAAGCGAAAAAAGCAGGTAAACTTGCTAAGAAAGTGAACAGTGCAGCCGTATTAGGCGCTGGTATCATGGGCGGCGGTATTGCTTATCAAAGCGCAAGTAAAGGCACGCCGATTGTCATGAAAGACATCGCACAACCTGCATTAGATTTAGGCTTAGGCGAAGCAGCTAAGTTGCTAACGGCACAAGTTAAACGTGGCCGCTCTACTCCAGCTAAAATGGCTGCTGTATTAAACAACATCACACCAGCTTTAGATTACGCACCAGTAAAGGATGCTGACGTTATTGTTGAGGCTGTCGTTGAGCATCCAAAAGTGAAAGCATCTGTATTAGCTGAAGTTGAAGGCTATGTTGCTGATGATGCTATCATCGCGTCAAACACATCTACTATTTCCATTAACCTACTTGCTAAGAGCATGAAGAAACCTGAGCGTTTCTGTGGCATGCACTTCTTTAACCCTGTGCATAAAATGCCTTTGGTTGAAGTCATCCGCGGTGAAAACTCTTCTGAAGAAACGATTGCTTCAGTAGTGGCATACGCAAGCAAAATGGGCAAAACACCAATCGTTGTTAACGACTGTCCAGGTTTCTTTGTTAACCGAGTTTTATTCCCATACTTTGCAGGCTTCAGCGGTTTATTAGCCGACGGTGCTGACTTTGCTAAAGTAGATAAAGTGATGGAGAAACAGTTCGGTTGGCCAATGGGCCCAGCTTATTTGCTTGATGTTGTTGGTCTAGATACTGGTCATCATGCACAAGCGGTAATGGCTGAAGGTTTCCCTGACCGCATGGGTAAAAATGGCAAAGATGCTATCGACATTATGTTTGAAAGCGAGCGCTTTGGTCAGAAAAACACTAAAGGTTTCTATGCTTACTCTGTTGACCGTCGTGGTAAGCCAAAGAAAGATTTAGACCCAACCAGTTACCAATTATTGGCTAAAGAGTTCGGTGAGCTAAAAGAGTTTGAAGCAGATGAGATCATCGCACGCTGTATGATCCCAATGGTTATCGAAACAGTTCGTTGTTTAGAAGAAAGCATTATTGCTTCTCCTGCTGAAGGCGATATGGGCCTAGTTTACGGTATTGGCTTCCCACCATTTAGAGGCGGTGTATTCCGTTACCTAGATACTATGGGTGTGGCTAACTTTGTCGCGATGGCAGACAAATTTGCCCACTTAGGTGGTCTATATCAAGTGACTGATGCAATGCGCGAGCTTGCAGCCACTAACGGCACATACTACCCAGCCTAATTAGCAGTAAAGGAATATCATCATGAAAAACGCTGTAATCGTAGACTGCATTCGTACTCCGATGGGCCGCTCTAAGGCTGGAGTATTTAGAAATGTACGTGCAGAAACCCTTTCTGCTGAACTAATGAAATCATTATTAAGCCGCAACAGTAAGCTTGATCCAAATGATATCGAAGATGTTATCTGGGGTTGTGTACAACAAACACTAGAGCAAGGTTTTAATATCGCCCGAAATGCTGCGCTATTAGCTGGCATTCCAAAAACAGCCGGTGCTGTTACGGTAAACCGTTTATGTGGTTCATCAATGGATGCACTTCATCAAGCAACGCGAGCCATTATGACAGGCCAAGGCGATACCTTTATCGTTGGTGGTGTTGAGCATATGGGCCATGTACCAATGAATCACGGTGTCGATTTCCATCCAGGCCTTGCAAGCAATGTTGCTAAAGCATCTGGCATGATGGGCTTAACCGCTGAAATGCTTGGCAAGATGCACGGTATCACTCGTGAACAACAAGATGCATTTGCAGTTCGTTCTCATCAACGTGCTCATGCTGCTACTGTTGAAGGTCGTTTTGATAACGAAATCGTACCTATTGAAGGTCATGACGCAAATGGTGCGTTAATTAAAGTGACTCATGATGAAGTGATTCGTCCTGAGACATCACTTGAATCACTTTCAGGATTACGCCCAGCATTTGACCCAGCTAACGGTACAGTGACAGCCGGTACTTCATCAGCATTATCTGATGGCGCTTCGGCAATGTTAGTTATGGAAGAAGAAAAAGCCAAAGCATTAGGTTTACCTATCCGAGCTCGAATTCGTTCAATGGCTGTAGCCGGCTGTGATGCTGCAATCATGGGTTATGGCCCAGTGCCAGCAACAAAGAAAGCATTAGCTCGTGCAGGCTTAACTGTTGATGATATGGATGTGATTGAATTAAACGAAGCATTCGCAGCACAGTCTCTTCCATGCGTTAAGGATTTAGGCCTTACTGATGTGGTTGACGAAAAAGTTAACTTAAATGGCGGCGCAATTGCTCTTGGTCATCCACTAGGTTGTTCAGGAACGCGTATCTCAACAACGCTGATTAACTTAATGGAAGCTAAAGATGCAAAATATGGTCTAGCGACTATGTGTATTGGTTTAGGCCAAGGCATCGCAACAATTTTTGAGCGTGTTGATAGCTAATCACGATTCAATATAACGCTTAAGATTAAAAGCCGCACTCTTCTATAGGTGCGGCTTTTTTATTATAAAAGTGTCCCATCCTGATATATGTTTCACGTGGAACATCCTGTGTTAGTTCACGAAATACTAATAAAGCTATGTTTCAGCACTTGCAACAGACTTTAACCAGAGTAAAATTAGCGCAATTATTGTTAGCTAGTCGTATATAAGAGTTAGTATGAGCGAAATATTTTCAACAGCAGAACATCATTTAGACGCCCTAGGTCTACGTTGTCCAGAGCCCGTAATGATGATCCGTAAAACCGTGCGTAAGATGGCCGAAGGTGAAACCTTACTTATTACTGCTGATGATCCTGCAACCACCCGTGATATCCCTAGCTTCTGTGAGTTCATGGATCACACCCTCATTGCCAGCGATACTCAGAAAACTCCATACAAATATATGATAAAAAAAGGACTTTAATCATGTCAGCACTAAAAGCAATTGCTTATAAAACAGCTAAAAAAGGCAAAATGAACCCTGTCTTTTGTGCCAATGTAAGTTTGCTTCGTGGTGTTGAAAATGATGTATTCGGTCGACCTGGCAAACGACAAGTCACAGTCATGTCAGTTGAACAATGGCAACTAGCCTGTCAGGAAATCAATACTGATTTAGAATGGCTAACAAGACGAGCTAATATATTAATCGATGGTTATCAGTTCAGCGCTGATGATGTCGGTAAAGTGATTTCAATTGGCGACGATGTTAGTTTAATTATCACTGGCGAAACCGACCCTTGTGCCAAAATGGAAATTGCACATCCAGGTCTTGAACAAGCATTACTACCCCAATGGCGAGGCGGTGTTACCTGCAAAGTTGTCACAGAAGGGCTAATTCAAGTAGAGGATACAGTTCGTATTCGATAAGCTCATTTATTAATAAAAGCTGATTAATAAAAGCTGATTAATAAAAGCTGATTAACAATAAAACCGTTTAACAACACACTGGACCAAAAACGAAAACCCACACTCTTTTTTAACCCAATCAGCATGCCCATTAATTATTCATCAAGCTAAAAACGACTCTTCAACGTCTAAACAATAAGCTAAACCATCAACACCCTTCTGTATTAATCCTGAAAAATTCAAATCGCTTTTGTACTGTCATCATTTGAAACAGAAAAACTGTTTAGTTCTTGGTTAATTTATGCGATAAATATCATCAGTTTTATAACTCGCAAACAACACTCGATTAATAAAAGTATAACTCGACCTTATAACGATAATCATAAATGGACTGTGCATGTTTACCTCAAAAATAAAACCTCTCTACACTGCTATTGCGCTTAGCTTAGCCAGTGCTTCTTTAGCTGTTAACGCAGCAGATGAAACCGAAAAATGGCAAGTGAATGCGCCAGCTAATGCGCCTTTAGAAAAACTACAAATTGATGTTACTGAAGGTACATGGATGAATGTCAGCGTTTCACCTGACGGCAAAACTATCGTATTTGACCTATTAGGCGATATTTATCAGATGCCTATTAGTGGCGGAGAAGCCAAAAAGCTCGCCTCAGGCATTGCTTGGCAAATGCAACCTGTCTATAGCCCTGACGGCAAACAAATCGCTTTTACATCGGATGAAGATGGCGGCGATAATATTTGGGTAATGAATGCAGATGGCAGTAACCAAAGGGCAGTCACCTCAGAAACATTCCGTTTATTAAACAGTCCTGCATGGAGTCCTGACTCACAATACCTTGTTGCACGTAAACACTTTACCGCCAGTCGCAGCTTAGGTGCTGGTGAAGTTTGGATGTATCACGTTGCGGGTGGCGAAGGTGTAAAACTGACGGAGCGCCCTAACGATCAAAAAGATTTAGGCGAACCCGCTTACTCTCCTGATGGCCGATATATTTACTTCAGCCAAGATGCTACGCCAGGTAAAACGTTCCATTACTCAAAAGATTCTGTAAAAGGAATTTATAAAATTAAACGCTACGATACTCAAACTGGTGATATCGAAGTCTTAATTGAAGGTACTGGCGGTGCAATCCGACCTACGCCAAGCCCTGATGGCACTAAGCTCGCCTATATTAAACGTGATGGTTTCCAGTCGACATTGTATTTATTGGATTTAAAATCAGGTAAACACACTAAACTTTACGATAATCTTGATCGTGACATGCAAGAAACATGGGCTATCCATGGCGTATACCCAACCATGTCTTGGACTCAAGATAACGAAGAAATCGTATTTTGGGCAAAAGGGAAAATTAATAAACTCAATGTTGAAGACAAAGAAGTCAGTAATATTCCTTTTTCAGTCAAAACAGAGTTAGATGTTCAACCTTCTGTTCGTTTTACTCAAAATCTAGATCAAGATGAGTTTGATGTAAAAATGCTACGTATGGCACAGGTATCACCTAATGGTGAAAAAGTGGTATTCGAAGCATTGGGTAAGCTGTGGGTTCGTGATATTGAAGACGGAAAACGTAAACGCTTAACTCGTCTAGATGACGATGTTAATGAACTATTCCCGCAATGGTCACGTGATGGTAAGAACATTGTATTCACGACTTGGAATGACCAGGATCAAGGCACAGTCAGTATTGTCAGTGCTAAAGGTGGCCGTAGTAAAGAGTTAACCAGTGAACCAGGTAAGTACGTTGAACCTACCTTTTCACCTGATGGTAAAACGGTTGTATACCGCAAAGCCAAAGGCGGCTATATGACACCTCGAACTTGGTCACAAGAACCAGGTTTATATAAGGTAGATTTAAAGAAAAAGAACAACATCAAAATAACCGCTAGCGGTTACCAACCGCAATTTGGTGCTGACTCAACACGTGTATTCTTCATGGATTATGGTGAAACACCTGAATTATCTTCTATCAGTTTAGATGGATTTGAAAAGCGTACTCATTATACCAGCGAGCATGCAACGGAGTTCCGTGTATCACCTAACGGACAACACTTAGCATTTTCTGAACGTTTCCGTGTATACGTTACGCCATTTGCTAAACATGGTGAAACAGTTCGGATTAGCCCTAAAGCAACTAACCTACCTGTAACTCAGTTAAGTGTACGCGCAGGTGAAAGTATTAGCTGGAACAATAAGAGTAACGAACTTTATTGGACCCTTGGCCCAGATCTATATCAAGCCGCTGTTGATACCCAATATGCTAAGACAGAAGATGAAGTTAAACCAAGCATTACTGCCATTGGCTTCAAAGAAAAAGCAGATGTTCCACGTGGAACAATCGCTTTTGTTGGCGGCAAAATCATTACTATGGAAAACGACCAAGTCATCGATAATGGTGTTGTCATCGTTACAGACAACAAAATTGTTAGTGTCGGTGATGCCAACGTGACAATTCCCAAAGGTGCACAAGTTATCGATATTAAAGGCAAAACATTAATGCCTGGTTTATTCGATGCTCACGCACATGGTGGACAAGCTGATGATGAAATTATTCCTCAGCAGAATTGGCAACTATACTCTGGCCTGTCATTAGGTGTTACAGCAATTCATGATCCATCAAATGATACCACTGAAATATTTGCAGCTTCAGAGCAGCAAAAAGCCGGTAACATTGTTGGCCCACGTATATTCTCGACCGGTACAATTTTATATGGTGCCAATGCTCCTGGTTATACGTCTCATGTTGACTCACTGGATGATGCCAAGTTCCATTTGGAGCGCTTAAAGAAAGTCGGTGCTTTTAGTGTGAAAAGTTATAACCAACCACGTCGTAACCAACGTCAGCAAGTTATCCAAGCTGCACGTGAACTTGAAATGATGGTTGTGCCTGAAGGCGGAAGCTTACTTCAACACAATTTATCAATGATTGCCGATGGTCATACGACAATCGAACACTCACTTCCAACAGGTTCAATCTACAGTGATATCAAACAGTTCTGGAGCCAAACTGAAGTTGCTTACACGCCGACATTAGTTGTCGCTTATGGCGGTATTTCAGGAGAGCATTACTGGTATGACAAAACTGACGTATGGGCTCATCCTCGCTTAAGTATGTACGTACCAAGTGATATCTTGAATGCTCGCTCAATGCGCAGAACCAAAGCACCTGATGAACATTACAATCATTTCAATGTCGCCCGTGTCGCCAATGAATTAAATGAAATAGGTATTCATCCAAACATTGGTGCTCATGGTCAACGTGAAGGTTTAGCAGCACATTGGGAAATGTGGATGTTTGCCCAGGGCGGGATGAGCAATATGGATGTATTGAAAACAGCCACAATTAACCCAGCTAAAACCTTTGGAATGGATCATCAGATTGGTTCAATCAAAGAAGGAAAATTAGCTGATATCATTGTTATTGATGGTGATCCACTAGCGGACATCAGAGTGACTGATAAAGTGACTTATACCATGGCAAATGGCAAATTATACAATGCTGAAACCATGAACCAGTTAAATGGCGATGAAGTTAAGCGTAAACCATTTTTCTTTGAAACCACTAAATAGTAACTATCCAGCTACTAGATAACAAAAAGGGATGTTCCACGTGGAACATCCCTTTTTTATATAAAGATTATTGACCTAAAAATTACTTTCCATAACGAAAACAGTCTGTTGTATGGTCATTAATCATCCCTACCGCTTGCATAAATGCATAACAAATTGTCGGCCCGACAAAATTAAAACCGAGCTTTTTTAAGGCTTTAGACATGGCTTCAGATTCAGGCGTTTGCGCTGGCACTTCTGACATCGTAGCGAAGTGATTGATTTTCGGCTCACATCCGACAAACTCCCACAGAAATTTTGAAAAGTCATTTCCTTGTTCCACAAAAGCCAAATAGGCTTTAGCATTTTTGATGATAGAATTCACTTTCAAACGGTTTCTAACTATCCCAGGGTTAAGTAATAACTCCTCTACTTTAGCATCGTCAAAAGTGGCAATGACTTTAGGATCGAAGTTAGCAAACAAATCTTGGTAATTATGCTGCTTCTTTAAAATAGTTATCCAAGATAATCCAGCTTGTTGGCCATCAAGGCACAGCTTCTCAAATAACACGATGGGATCATAAACAGGCCTTCCCCAAACGTTATCATGATAATCGATATAAAGCGGGTCGTTACTCAACCAAGCACAGCGTTTCAGATCCATTTGTATAGCCCATTTAAATTTTTAATCTCTACGTTAAAAAATAACCTACATCTGTATTAATCTACAAGGTATAATCAAAACCATTTTCTATTTTTAGCCTCAACCAGTAGATAAGCGGACATGACGACGAAACACGACGTAAAGACATTCCAGGGCTTCATTATGACCCTGCAGGAATACTGGGCGCAGCAAGGTTGCGCAATCGTTCAACCATTGGACATGGAAGTGGGTGCAGGTACATTCCACCCGATGACATTTTTGCGTTCATTAGGCCCAGAGCCAATGAGCAGCGCATATGTGCAACCATGTCGCCGACCTACCGATGGCCGCTACGGTGAAAACCCTAACCGCCTACAACATTACTACCAATTCCAAGTAGTGCTTAAGCCTTCTCCAAGTAACATTCAAGAGTTATATCTTGGTTCTTTAGAAGCACTAGGTGTGGATATGGGCGTTCATGACGTGCGTTTTGTTGAAGATAACTGGGAGTCGCCAACACTAGGTGCTTGGGGCTTAGGTTGGGAAGTTTGGTTAAACGGTATGGAAGTATCGCAATTTACCTATTTCCAACAAGTCGGTGGTATAGAGTGTAAGCCTGTCACTGGTGAAATCACCTATGGTCTAGAACGTCTTGCGATGTATATCCAAGAAGTTGACAGTGTTTATGATCTTGTCTGGACTGACGGCCCGATGGGCAAAGTGATGTACGGCGATATTTTCCATCAAAATGAAGTGGAGCAATCAACTTATAACTTCGAACACGCTGATGTTGAAGTGCTATTTAAGCAATTTGATGATTGTGAAAAAGCCTGCCAGAAATTATTAACCCTAGAAAAGCCTTTACCATTGCCAGCTTACGAGCAAGTAATGAAAGCCTCTCATGCATTTAACTTACTTGATGCGCGCCATGCAATTTCGGTTACAGAACGTCAACGCTATATTTTGCGTGTACGTACTATGGCAAAAGGTGTTGCTGAATCTTATTACCAAGCACGTGAAGCGCTTGGTTTCCCAATGTGTAAGTAGAGGTAGAATATGAACGTTGAAAACTTACTCATTGAAGTGGGTACAGAAGAATTACCACCAAAAGCATTACGTAAACTTGCAGAGTCATTTCTAGCAAACTTTACCGAAGAGTTAACTAAAGCAGAATTAGCTTTTGCCGATGCTACTTGGTATGCAGCGCCTCGCCGTCTAGCGATTAGTATTGAGCAACTCGCTGTCGCTCAAGCAGACAAAGTTGTTGAAAAACGTGGCCCTGCAGTTGCACAAGCATTTGATGCTGAAGGTAACCCAACAAAAGCCGCTATGGGCTGGGCTCGTGGTAACGGTATTACCGTTGAACAAGCTGACCGTCTTAAAACAGATAAAGGCGAATGGTTATTACATCAAGCAAAAGTGGTTGGTGTTGAAACTAAGTCACTTATTGCAACGATGGCACAAAAATCTCTTGATAAGTTACCTATTCCTAAGCCTATGCGCTGGGGTAGCAATACCACACAGTTTATCCGTCCTGTTCACACCGTAACCATGTTATTAGGTGATGAGTTAGTTGCTGGTGAATTATTAGGTATTGAATCAGCACGCACGATCCGTGGCCATCGTTTCATGGGGGTGGATACCTTTGAACTAGACCATGCAGACAACTACTTAACCGAGTTAGAAACGCAAGGTAAAGTATTAGCTGACTACCAACGTCGAAAAGACATCATTAAAGTGAATGCTGAAATTGCAGCCAAACAAATCGGCGGCGTGGCAGAACTTGAAGATGAACTACTTGAAGAAGTCACAGCATTGGTTGAATGGCCGGTTGTGTTGACTGCAAGCTTCGAAGAAAAATTCTTAGATGTGCCAGCTGAAGCCTTGGTTTACACCATGAAAGGCGATCAGAAATACTTCCCAGTATTTGATAAAGCGGGTCAGTTATTACCTAACTTTATCTTCGTCACCAATATTGAATCTAAAGATCCACAGCAGATTATTTCGGGTAACGAGAAAGTCGTTCGCCCTCGCCTTGCTGATGCTGAGTTCTTCTTTGAAACTGACAAAAAACAGTCTTTAGAAACACGTTTATCCAGCTTAGAGTCTGTTGTTTTCCAAAAGCAATTAGGCACGATTAAAGCCCGCGTTGAACGTATTTCAGGTATGGCGAGTTTCATTGCCACCAGCATAGGTGCAAATAGCGAAGAAGCTGCGCGTGCAGGTTTATTGTCTAAGTCAGACTTGATGACAAATATGGTGATGGAATTTACCGACCTTCAAGGCACCATGGGCATGCATTACGCACGCTTAGACGGTGAAACTGAAGCGGTTGCTGTTGCTCTTGCTGAGCAATACAAACCTAAATTCTCTGGCGATACTGTGCCTACTGCACCTATCTCAATCTGTGTCGCATTAGCTGAAAAGCTTGATACTTTAGTGGGTATTTTTGGTATTGGCCAAGCACCAAAAGGCGCAGCTGATCCATTCGCACTTCGCCGTGCTGCTATCGGTATTTTGCGTCTTTGTTTAGAGAACAATTTACCGTTAGATTTAGTTGATTTGATTGCTAAAGCAAAAGAGTTACACGGTGAAAACCTGACTAACGATAAAGTATCTGAGCAAGTACTTGAGTTCTTTATGGGCCGCTTCCGTTCTTGGTATCAAGATCAAGGTGTGGGTGTTGATGTTATTCTTGCGGTCTTAGCACGCAAACCTACAGCCCCTGCAGATTTTGAAAGTCGTATTAAAGCTGTGGCTCACTTCAGAACTTTAGAACAAGCATCAGCACTTGCTGCTGCCAATAAGCGTGTGTCTAATATCTTGGCTAAAGTTGAAGGTGAAATCCCATCTACTATTGATTCAGGACTTTTAGTTGAAAGTGCTGAAAAAGCACTAGCAGACAAATTAGTAGCGCTACAACCTCAGCTAGCGCCTTTATTTGCTGCCGCTAACTATCAAGAAGCATTATCTTTACTAGCAAATCTACGTGAAAGCGTTGATACCTTCTTTGAAGATGTGATGGTAATGGCTGATGATGTAGCACTTAAGAATAACCGTTTAGCACTGTTAAATAGCTTACGTGAACAATTCTTACACGCTGCGGATATTTCATTACTTCAGTAATGAATATGTCTTATAAGCACTTATAAAAAACGCGCCTTTCGGCGCGTTTTTTATTGTTCATCAAGCATTAATCACGTCGAAGTTAGATCAACTTATAACTATAAACTCAGCAATTTTTGATGCAGCACTTCAAACTGCTCGGCATCTATTTTCACTTGAGACAAAAGTTGTCCCTGCGCCTCAACAGTTAATTTATTCACCTGCTTTAGCATAGAACATTCACTGACAATATTGGCTCGCCATACCGCGATTGCTAATGGATCAGTAGGTTGATGAAGTGAGTTAGCCAGTTGCGCTAATGGCTGTTCAAATTGAGCAGGTAACTGCCAATGTTTAACCAGCAACGCACTTAAGCTTAATGATTTAGTGGTCATGACTTGCTTAAACAACACTGAGCTAGGCTGTTCACCCGGTTCTGCTTGTCGAAAAGCTTCAATCATCATTTTAAAAATGGCAATTTTACCCACATCATGCAATAAACCGAGAAAAAAAGCTGTGTCACCATCCTCGTCAGCAAACGCCTTCGCAAGAAAGGCAACCTGCATAGAGTGACGCCAAATTTCGGCACCAAAACGCCTGAAGTAAATAGGCTTAATATTTATCATTTCTTTCATCAAACTAGTACGTACAAACAACTGCAGCTGCTGCAAACCAATTTGAACCACAGCTTGCTGTAAGCTAGTAATCTCTTTGTCAGAACGTTTAAAGGCACTGGAATTACATAGTTTTAAAACCTCGATACTCAAAACAGGATCTTGTTCAATCATGCCGAGCAAATCTTTAGTATCAATATCTTCTTGAGCCAACTTTCTATCTAACTCAGATAGACGGCTTGGCAATTTAAGTACCTTCTCTGCAATCACTTTTGGCGAACTAAAAGCCAGCTCAATTTTAGATAGAACATTGCGCTCTAAACTATTGGCCATTCCACCAGTGTCTTGATCGCTTACAGGAAACAATAAGCTGTAGAACAAAGCTGAAGAGTCGACAGCGATTGCCATCGTTGCCGCTGGCTGATTTGTAGACTGATGTGTCGCCGTTTTGCTCACCGCATGTGATGCGTTTACAGAAGCCGTTTTAGATAAAAGACTGTTTTGCGAATTTAATGCGCTAGCAGCATTCACCTCTTTCTTAGAGCGAATATTAAATATCTTATTAAATAATGCTTTAACCACTTGTATGACCTAAGTAAAAGTAATAACCGCTAAACCGAGAGTAATCCTTTACTGTGTTCTAGTATAAAGTATAGCGACCGCAAGGAATCAAGAACGTAACCACTTCACACATTTGGAAATATAAAAAGATATCTCCCAATAATGTCTAAAAGTGAACGTAACATGATATCCAAACAAACAAATTTATTTTATCCCTTTAAAGGATAATGATTTATAACCCTTTGCTTATATCATTACCTCTATGAGTCATCACAGTAAAAATAAATAATAAAAAACCGAACCATTCAATGTTGTCTCTCGTCTTTACTCTACATCTTGTTAAAACCTTACATGGAGTATCTATTTATCCGACAAGCACAAATAGAACTTTGGGTACTTGAAGCGCAAGCTGGAAATTTAAAAGCGTTTGATCAGCTCTATCAGCACTTTTATCCGCAAGTATTGTCGTTTGCATATAGAACAACCAGCAACAAAGGGCTAGCTCAGGATGCTGTTCAAGAGGCATGGCTAAAGCTTTCAACAACAATGACTAGAATAAATGATCCTGCAGCATTTAAGACTTGGTTATTTAAACTAACTCATTGGCAAGTTTTAGATATGGTCAAAAGCAATAAAAAGCATATGTACACCCCACTTGATGCAATAGGTGAGATAGCAGCAGAAACCAAAACCGATACATCAGAGTTAGCACAAGCAATGAAGCATTTAAGCTTAATTGAGCATCAGGTCATTCATTTATTTTACTTAGAAGGCTTCAGTCTCAGTGAAATAAGTCACATTTTAAACATTGCTTCAGGCACAGTTAAATCAAGACTGTTTCGAGCCAGAGCAGCGTTAAAACAAGTATTAGATAAGGATTAATTATGAGTTTAGATGACAAAATACGTGAACAGCTTGAGCATGAAAATGAGTTATTAAAAGCCCAAATAAATCGAGACCCCAATTTGTGGAGTATGTTGGCAAGTGCCTATCAAGGTAGGCTAGGTGGCTGGATGATCATATCGACTATTGTTGCATTTGGTCTTTCTGCTCTGATGTTGTGGTGTGGCTATGAATTCTTTTTTGTAGAGTCATCAATGGCAACTAAACTGCAATGGGGAGTGGGCCTACTACTGAGTAGTATGATGCAAATAGCAATAAAAATGTGGACCTTTAATGAGATGAACCGCAGTGCAACCCAAAGAGAGATTAAAAAATTAGAAATTGCGATTCAGACATTGAGTCTGCAAATCACAGAAAAGCAGAAATAGGTTTTGTGTAAGTAGGTGATTGTGATTGTGTATGTGTAAATGTATTGGGATGAGTATGTTTGAGTGTGACACTGAGATGTAGGCACAAAAAAGGGAAAGCAAAGCTTTCCCTTTTAATTTAAGACTTAACGAATAATTGTTACACGTCTAAGTTAGCTACGTTCAATGCGTTAGTTTCAATAAAGTCACGACGTGGCTCTACTTGATCACCCATTAACGTTGTAAATAGTTGATCAGCACCTACAGCATCTTCAATCGTCACACGTAACATACGACGTGTTTCAGGATCCATTGTAGTTTCCCACAATTGCTCAGGGTTCATCTCACCCAATCCTTTATAACGTTGGATATAAAGACCACGTTTAGCTTCGCTCATCGTCCACTCAAGCGCTTCTAAGAAAGTTTCTACTTCCTTCATACGCTCACCACGTTTGATGTAACCGCCTTCTTCAATCATACCGTCTAACGCTCTACCTAGCTTAGCAATAAGCGAGTAGTCGTTTGACTGGAAGAAGTCATAGCTGAACAAGTAATTCGTATCGATACCATGCTTACGAATCGTTAAGCTAGGCAGGTAAGCTTTACGCTCTGGATCTAATACCGGCTCAATGCTGTAAATCACGCCGTCAGACTCAAGTTCAATTAAGTCTGCCACGAATGCATCACACCACTGCTTCATTTGACCTTCATCAGATAGCATTTCATTGCTCACACCTGGATGATGGATCATACGATTAGTAATAGACTCAGGGTAACGTTTAGCTAAACGATCAATGATTGCTTCAACTTCACGATATTGGCTCACTAAACGTTCTAAAGGTTCACCAGTCATACCTGGAGCGCCTTGAGTCGGATAAATATGAGTGCCATCTAACGCTTGAGTAGTTAAGTATTCAGTTAACGCCGGCTCATCTTTTAGATACTGCTCTTGCTTACCTTTTTTAACTTTAAACAAAGGAGGCTGTGCAATATAGATAAAGCCACGCTCAATTAGCTCAGGCATTTGACGGAAGAAGAAGGTCAATAGCAAGGTACGAATGTGCGAGCCATCGACGTCGGCATCGGTCATGATGATGATGTTATGATAACGGGTTTTCTCTGGGTCGTAATCTTCACGGCCGATACCACAACCTAGTGCAGTAATTAACGTTGCCACTTCTTGCGAAGATAACATTTTATCAAAACGTGCTTTCTCAACGTTTAAGATTTTACCTTTAAGCGGAAGAATCGCTTGGTTTTTACGGTTACGTCCCTGCTTGGCTGATCCGCCAGCAGAGTCCCCTTCCACTATGTAGATTTCAGAAAGACCAGGGTCTTTCTCTTGGCAATCTGCAAGTTTACCTGGCAAACCACCTAAATCGAGTGCGCCTTTACGACGTGTCATTTCACGAGCTTTACGCGCTGCTTCACGAGCTCGAGCGGCATCAACAATCTTACCCACAATCAATTTTGCATCGACAGGGTTTTCTAATAGGTAATCATTTAATTGCTCACCCATTGTTTGTTCTACAGCGCCTTTCACTTCACTTGAAACCAATTTATCTTTGGTTTGTGAACTGAACTTTGGATCTGGTACTTTTACAGAAACAACCGCGGTCAAACCTTCACGAGCATCATCACCCGTTGCGTTGGTTTTGCCTTTCTTATTGAAGCCTTCACGCTCCATGTAGTTATTTAAGTTACGTGTTAATGCACCACGGAAACCCGCTAAGTGAGTACCACCATCACGTTGTGGAATGTTATTGGTAAAACAGAAAATGCTTTCTTGATAACCATCATTCCACTGCATTGCGACTTCAACGGTAATGCCATCTTCACGTTCTTGAGTAAAGTGGAATACGTCTTTGTTGATTGGCGTCTTGTTACGGTTCAAGTAATCTACGAATGCGCTAATACCGCCGTCGTATTTAAAGAATTCATTACGCTCATCACGTTCGTCAACAAGGCGGATACCCACACCTGAGTTCAAGAATGATAATTCACGTACACGTTTGGCAAGAATATCAAAATGGAACAAGGTATCTGAGAAGGTTTCAGCACTTGGCCAAAAACGGATATGAGTCCCAGTCTTTTCAGTATCACCAACTGGTGCGATAGGCGCATCTGGAACACCCATAGTGTAGAACTGTTCATAAATATGACCATCACGACGAATGATCATTTGCAGTTTTTCAGATAATGCGTTTACTACCGAAACACCTACACCGTGCAAACCACCAGAAACTTTGTATGAGTTATCATCGAACTTACCACCAGCATGAAGTACGGTCATAATAACTTCTGCAGCTGAAACCCCTTCTTCTTCATGGATTGCAACTGGAACACCACGGCCATCATCTGTAACAGATACAGAACCATCAGCATGAATGGTGATAGTAATGTCATTACAGTGACCCGCTAAGGCTTCATCGATAGAGTTATCGACCACTTCGAATACCATGTGATGAAGACCCGTACCATCATCTGTATCGCCGATGTACATCCCTGGTCTCTTACGAACTGCATCAAGGCCTTTTAAAACCTTAATACTCGAAGAATCATAACTATTCTCTGACATATTTCTCTCTCGTTTTTATTCAACTACCGTGACTTGCCCGTGTTCCACATGAAACATTTTACTTGGCGGGCTTGCCAGCGAATCGACTATTGCAACAGGATCAATCGCTGTGACAAAAATTTGTGCACCGGTTTCGGTTAACTGTTTTAGCAATAGCTGCCTATGTTGTGCATCCAACTCAGATGGAAGATCATCCACAAGGTAAATACTATGCTTGTTCTGTTGTTCTTGAAGCAATTTGCCTTGTGCAATACGCAGTGCACAGACTAATAATTTTAACTGTCCTCGGGATAACGCATCTTGCACGGGTAGGTTGCCAACACGTAATCGCAAATCTGCTTTGTGTGGTCCACTACCTGTATTACCCGATGATAAATCTCGGTGATATTGAGTTTCGAGTAACTCGGAAAAATCCGTTTTGCTATCCCAGCCACGAGTAAAGGAAACTTTAATATCAACTCGTGGTAAAAACTCTTCGATTATACCCTTAAGTAGCTCATTTAACGAGTCTACATAGTGATTTCGTATCGAAGTAACTTGTTCAGCATACCGCACCAATTCCTTATCCCAAAATTGAATTGTGGCATAAGAAGATCCGTCTCTAAGCAGCTGATTTCTTTGCTTTAAAATTCTTCTCGTATTTACCCATGCTTGATAAAAATTAACGTCAGCATGAAAAGCGCCCCAATCAATGAATTGACGGCGGGCTTTTGGACCTTCAAATAGCAAAGAAAAACTTTCAGGGGTGATAACTTGAATAGGTAACGTTTCAGCTAAAACAGATAATCGCTTCACTTTATCGCCATTCATTTTGACATCAATGTCGCCATTTCTAAAACGTCTTAGGCCTAATTTCGCTTCACCCGACTCCATTTCGAGTTCGGCAAATAACGTTAGGCTGTCTTGCTCAATATTAATCACCCTTTGCGATAAGTGACTTCGAAAAGAACGCCCCATTCCCAAAAAATATATCGCTTCTAATATACTGGTTTTTCCACTGCCATTTTCACCATAAATCAAGTTTAAACCTGACGCTGGTGTTAATGACGCCGAAAGGATATTACGAAACTGGGCGATATTAAGACGGGTTAAACTCATGAGTGGTAATTTCTCAAACCTATCAACAAAGACATAAAACTAAAAAAGGTGCCTTAATGTAGCACCTTCTTGGGATAAAAACGTTTCGGTAATCTATTTAGTTCAATAGAAACTATAAACGCATAGGCATCACGACATACATTGAATCTTCTTCGGCGTGGTTTTCTATTAACGCACTCGAGTTTCCATCAATAAGCGTGATTCTGACGTCGTCACTGGCTAAGTTATTCAATACATCTAGCAAATAGCTTACGTTGAAGCCAATTTCTAAATTTTCAGCGTTATATTCAACATCGATAATTTCTTCAGCTTCTTCCTGCTCAGGGTTGTTGGCAGTAATGCGCAATAAACCAGGTTCAAGCTGAATACGCACCCCACGGAACTTCTCATTAGATAAAATAGAAGCTCGTGTTAATGCTTGTTTTAAGTGGTTTCGACTAGCAACGACAATCTTATCACCGCCTTTTGGCAATACACGGCGATAATCAGGGAAGCGTCCATCAACTAACTTACTGGTAAATACCGCATTGTCAGTGGTCGCACGTATAGCACTATCGCCAATGGCAATATTAATTTCTTTGTCTTCACTTTCTAGCAAACGAGACATTTCTACCACACCTTTACGCGGCACAATGACTTGTTTTTCAGGTAGTGCAATACCAATGTCACGATGACTTAATGCTAAACGGTGTCCGTCAGTCGCAATCGCTTTTAATGAAGTACCAGAGGTTTCAAATAACAAACCATTCAGGTAATAACGCACATCTTGGTTAGCCATTGAAAATTGAGTTGAATCAATAATCGACTTAAGCGTGCCTTGTTTAAGGCTAAATTCTATTTCAGCTTGGAATGCTTCAACATTCGGGTAATCGGATGCTGGTAAGGTTGCTAAAGAAAATCGGCTTCGGCCTGAGCGCAATAACCATTTGTTTTCTTGTTGCTCAATCTTGATTTCGACTTGTTCTGGAAGTGACTTAACAATGTCTAATAGCTTTTTAGCAGGAACAGTCGTACTGCCCACTTCAACTTCACCTTGAATAGGAGCCTGACCAACAAGCTCAACCTCTAAATCCGTACCTGTAAGCTTAAGTGAGTCTTCACTAACTTCGATTAGCAAGTTGGATAAAATAGGTAAATTGTGACGTCTTTCTACTGCGCCACACACTAATTGAAGTGGTTTTAATAGGGCATCCCTATCAATTGAAAATTTCATTCGACTCAATTTCCTGATATTAAGAAGATAATGTACGTATCAAGTTAGCATAATCTTCTTTAATGTCATGACTTTCTTCACGCAATTGGGCAATTTTTCTGCATGCGTGTAATACGGTAGTATGATCACGACCCCCAAAGGCATCCCCAATTTCAGGTAAGCTTTGGTTAGTTAGTTCTTTTGATAATGCCATCGCGACTTGACGAGGTCTCGCAACACTGCGAGAACGACGCTTAGATAACATATCAGCCATTTTAATTTTGTAGTATTCAGCAACCGTCTTTTGAATATTATCAATGGTCACTAATTTTTCTTGCAGTGCTAATAAATCACGTAATGCTTCACGGACAAAATCAATTGTGATGGGTCTGCCGGTAAAGTTAGCGTTGGCAATCACGCGGTTTAATGCGCCTTCCAATTCACGAACATTAGAACGTAAACGCTTAGCAATAAAGAAAGCCACTTCATCAGGAAGGTTAATACCACTCTCTTCTGCTTTACGCATTAAGATTGCCACACGGGTTTCCAGTTCTGGAGGCTCAATCGCCACCGTTAACCCCCAACCAAAACGTGATTTTAAACGATCTTCTACCCCATCAATTTCTTTAGGGTACTTATCAGATGTCAGGATGATCTGATGATTACCTTCTAATAGTGCATTGAAGGTATGAAAGAATTCTTCTTGTGAACGATCTTTATTGGCAAAGAATTGAATGTCATCAATAAAGAGTGCATCTACACTACGGTAATAACGTTTGAAGTCTTCAATTGCATTATTTTGCAATGCTTTAACCATATCCTGAACAAAACGCTCAGAATGCATATAAACCACTTTAGCATTGGGATTATTTTTAATAATGCCATTACCCACAGCATGTAATAAATGGGTTTTACCTAAACCGGTGCCGCCATATAGGAATAATGGGTTGTATGCACCACCAGGGTTTTCTGCTACTTGCAGTGCCGCCGCTTTACCTAATTGGTTTGATTTACCTTCAACAAAATTATCAAACTGGTAAGTTGGGTTGATGTTACTGCGATGGTTCGCATGTTCAACTGGCTCTGCTTGCGTATTAAATGCAGTGCTAACACGTGGCTTAGCTTGAGTGCTTTGCGGTTGTCTTACCTCTGCCTTTACAGGTGCAGGTGTTCTGACCGCTGACGGACGGCTACCAATATCAAAGCGCAGCTTAGGGGCATTTCCACCTAACTGTTCGGTAAAAAATTGATTGATGATATTGATGTACTTATCTCGAACCCAATCGAGTACAAAACGATTAGGTGCATAAAGTACCAAAGTATCGCCATCCATTTCAGCCTGTAACGGACGGATCCACATACTGAATTGCTGCGCAGAAAGTTCGTCTTGCAGCCTGCCGATACATTGTTGCCAAAGTGAAACCGCCACTTAAAATTCCTTAATATCGTTTGTTGAAGGAGGGGTATTCTATCGTTAGATCTCAATGATCGCTATCGATAAAAAAATATTTATCCCCAGCCTGATCATTGTATGTGGATATCTGTGATCTTTAAAGATCAAAAACGATCCAATTAATCGTATTTGTTCGCAGATCCTGCTTTATTAACCGATCACTCTTGATCTATAATAGCCGCAGTTTGATCTCGTAAAACTGCCTTTGATCCACTACATGTAGTGTTGATTCACAGAGTTATCCACATCCTGTGGTGCATTTTTGGCGTTTAACGAAAAACTAATTAGGTAAAAATTGTTCATATAGCTACTTTCCTTGTTGACGGTAGTGATTAAAGTGATTACAATTCGGCCTCTTTTTTGCCCTTACCTCTTATTTTAAGAATGTAAGGTTTATTAACTACTAAATATACGGATTGCCAAAATGAGTAAACGTACTTTTCAACCAAGCAACCTGAAGCGTAAGCGTTCTCACGGCTTCCGCGCACGTATGGCCACTGTAGGCGGCCGTAAAGTGATTGCACGTCGTCGTGCAAAAGGTCGCGCTCGTTTATCTGCTTAATCGGTAGATATTCATAGTGACTAGCTATGCTTTTACGCGGGAGTTACGTTTGTTAACTCCCGCGCAATTTAAATCTGTATTTTCAAATCCCATCAAAGCATCTTCTGCTGAAATAACTCTGCTCGCTATACCTAATTCAGAACAGCATCCTCGTATTGGATTAACAGTTGCTAAACGTTTTGTTAAAAATGCCAGCGACCGTAATCGTATTAAGCGAATAATCAGAACAAATTTCCGTTTAAGTCAGCATGACATCCCAAATCTTGATATTGTAGTCTTGGTTCGAAATGGCGTGGTCGATATGGAAAATGCAGAACTACATAAATTAACAGAGAAGTTATGGCGCAAGCTCAGTCGCCGTTACAATGGCTAGCCACCAAGGCTATTCGTGGTTATCAACTTCTTATCAGCCCCATGCTGGGACCTCGCTGTAGATTCAACCCAACGTGCTCTTATTATGCAATTGATGCAATAAAAACGCATGGAACTGCGAAAGGTTGTTGGCTTGCAGCGAAACGCATACTAAAATGTCACCCTTTACATCCCGGCGGAAGTGATCCCGTCCCCCCTAAAAACGACAGGTGTAACAAATAGGCTATGGAATCTCAACGCAATTTAATGCTTATCGCACTACTGTTTGTCAGTTTTTTACTTTGGCAAGCATGGCAAGACGATAAAGCACCACAACCGACAGCAACACAATCGGTTGTTCAAACGAATAACGTACCTTCGTCAAACATTGGCGATGTACCCGATGCTGATTCAAGCATGCCTGTTCAATTACCGGCGACGCAAAACCTCATTTCAGTTAAAACTGATCAGCTAGATATCAAAATCGACCCTGTCGGTGGTGATATTGTTTACGCAGCGCTGGTTGACCATAAAGTTGAAATCGACAGTGATGACTCATTTGTTCTATTAGAGCAAAACGGTACATTCAACTATATTTCTCAAAGTGGTTTAATCGGTCGTGATGGTATTGATAGCAGTACTCATGGACGTGCGCATTTTTCTGCTGAATCAGAAGAATATGAATTAGCGGCTGGCCAAGACTCTTTATCTGTACCATTAAGCTATGTAGATGCAAATGGCGCAAGTTACACCAAAGTATTTACCTTCACTCGTGGCCAATATGATGTGACTGTTGATTACAACGTAAACAACACCACTGCAGCTCCGCTTCAAATGCAAATGTACGGTCAAATTAAACAAACCGTTCAAGCATCTGAAAGCAGCATGATGATGCCAACTTACCGTGGTGCAGCATTCTCTACTCAAAACGTGCGTTACGAAAAGTATGATTTTGAAGATATTGCTAAAAGTAACCTGAACCAACAAACACTGGGTGGTTGGGCTGCAATGCTTCAACATTACTACGTGTCAGCTTGGGTGCCACCAGCAACTGATTCAAACACTATTTTCACTAGCATGAGTGCTGGTGGACAAGCGAACATTGGTTTCCGTGGTGCTGTTCATGATATTGCTCCTGGTACACAACAAACCATCAGTGCGCAGTTCTTTGTAGGTCCTAAAGACCAGAAAGCCCTTTCTTCTATTTCAGAAACCCTGAACTTAGTAGTCGATTATGGTTTCCTTTGGTGGTTAGCTATTCCAATTTACAAACTACTGATGTTCTTCCAGTCGATTGTAACTAACTGGGGTTTGGCAATTATCTTAATTACGCTTTCTGTTCGTGGTCTGTTATATCCACTGACTAAAGCGCAATACACCTCAATGGCAAAAATGCGTAACCTACAGCCAAAACTTGCTGAACTGAAAGAACGTTTCGGTGATGACCGTCAGAAGATGGGTCAAGCAATGATGGAGCTGTACAAGAAAGAGAAAGTTAACCCAATGGGTGGCTGTCTTCCTATCTTGCTGCAAATGCCAATTTTCATCGCATTATACTGGGTATTACTAGAAAGTTATGAATTGCGTCACGCACCATTCATGCTTTGGATTGACGATTTATCGGTTCAAGACCCTTACTACGTACTACCGTTACTAATGGGTGTGTCAATGTGGTTAATGCAGAAAATGCAACCAATGGCACCAACCATGGATCCTATGCAAGTTAAGATGATGCAGTGGATGCCGGTTATCTTTACTGTGTTCTTCCTATGGTTCCCATCAGGCCTAGTACTATACTGGTTAGTGGGTAACTTAGTGGCGATTACACAACAAAAGATTATTTATGCAGGTCTTGAGAAAAAAGGCTTAAAATAAGTCATAGCTCAAACTGATATAATCTTTAAAGGCGGCTATTAAGCCGCCTTTTCCTTTACTATTTTCAACAAGGTTTTCCTCAATGACAGACACTATCGTGGCACAAGCAACCGCACCAGGTCGTGGCGGCGTCGGTATCATTCGTGTATCAGGTGACAAAGCAACTGAAGTCGCGCACAGCGTTCTAGGCCACTTACCTAAAACTCGTTATGCCGATTACTGTGACTTTAAAAGTGCTTCTGGAGAAGTCATTGACCAAGGAATTGCCTTATTTTTTAAAGGACCTAATTCCTTTACTGGTGAAGATGTATTGGAACTACAAGGCCACGGCGGTCAAATCGTACTAGACATGCTGATTAAGCGTGTGATGGAAGTCGAAGGACTTCGTATTGCTAAGCCAGGCGAGTTTAGTGAACAAGCCTTTATGAACGACAAGCTTGATTTAACCCAAGCTGAAGCCATTGCCGATTTAATTGATGCCACCAGCGAACAGGCTGCTAAAAGCGCCTTAAACTCGCTCCAAGGTGAATTCTCAGATGAGGTACATCAACTCGTAGAGCAAGTCACTAACTTGCGCTTATACGTTGAAGCAGCGATTGATTTTCCCGATGAAGAAGTCGATTTCTTATCAGACGGTAAAATTGCCAACTCACTGTATAAAATCATCGATAAACTTGATTCAGTTCAAGCGAGTGCAAAACAAGGCTCAATTATCCGTGAAGGCATGAAAGTCGTTATTGCAGGCCGTCCGAATGCGGGTAAATCGAGTTTACTGAATGCATTAGCAGGTAAAGAGTCTGCCATTGTGACTGAAATAGCAGGTACGACTCGTGATGTGCTACGTGAACATATTCACCTTGATGGTATGCCACTGCATATTATCGATACTGCGGGTTTACGTGACACCGTTGATACTGTAGAAAAAATCGGTATTGAGCGTGCTTGGGATGAAATAGCCACTGCAGATAGAGTGTTATTTATGGTTGATGGCACAACTACTACTGATGTTAACCCTCATGATATTTGGCCTGACTTTATCGACCGTCTACCATCAAGACTTGGCGTCACTGTTGTACGTAACAAAGCTGATTTAACCGGCGAGCCCGTTATGACCACAGATGAACATGGTTATAACGTTTACCGCATTTCTGCTAAAACAGGTTTAGGCGTTGAAGAACTTAAACAGCACCTTAAGACATTAATGGGTTACCAAAGTAACCTAGAAGGCGGCTTTATCGCCCGTCGTCGCCATTTAGAAGCATTAGACTTAGCATCAAGTCACTTACAGCTAGGTAAAGAACAGCTGGAAGTGTATTTAGCAGGGGAGTTACTGGCAGAAGAACTGCGCATGGCACAAATGGCGCTATCTGAAATTACCGGTAAGTTCACCTCTGATGATCTATTGGGTAAAATCTTTAGCTCATTTTGTATTGGTAAATAAGTTCCACATTTAAAAGAGAAATTCTGTGTCTATAGCATCAAGCACATTAGCAAATACCGTCATCGTTCTCGACTTTGAAACCACAGGTTTATCACCAGATAATGGTGACCGCTCAATTGAAATTGGTGCCGTAAAGCTAGTTGATGGTGTGGTAGTTGATTCATTTCAAGAATTGATGAATCCAGGGCGTCGAGTAAATAGTTTTATTGAAAACTACACAGGTATTAGCAATCAAATGCTGCAAACAGCTGATGATTGCGAAACCGTCATGGCGCGGTTTGCGGACTTTATTGGAGATTTCAATCTTGTAGCCCATAACGCAAGCTTTGATAAAAAGTTTTTAGATGCTGAATTCAAGCGAATTAATTACCAATACTCTGGACAGTTTGCTTGCTCTTTATTGCTATCACGCAGAATTAACCAAGATGCGCCCAATCATAAATTAGGGACTTTGGTGGATTATCATCAACTACCCAATGATGGTGTTTTTCATAGAGCATTGGCTGATGCCACCATGACAGGTCATTTATGGCTTCACCAGCTTGAAACTATTAAACAACATCAACCTCAGCAAGCTGTCACTTTTGATAAAATTCAAAAGATTACAGGTATGCCAAAGGCGAAAGTCATGGATTATATTAAGCAAACATAATAATTGATGGAAGTTAAAGCTGAGATTTAAATAAATGCCTATCCTTTTAGATAGGCATTTTTATTCATGTTGTAATAATACTTCACTCTTTTTTAATGGCTTGGGGCCCTCTAATCCATATCGCTCAAAATACTGATTTATCTTCCCCATTTCCCCATACTCACTTATCAATTTAGCTACATCTGCGTGTAATTTAGCTGCTTTAGACTTTTTAGGTATGCTTACATACAGAGGGTTTTCAAAAGTATCGACAAGAGTAATTTTTTCGAAGTGTTCATCAAATAACTCAATACTATGGGAAGCGGAAGTCACAGCGACATCTATGCGGTCCCGCTCTAACATCCCTAAAAGTTGTTGAGTTCTACCTACCAGTGTTAACTCCCGACTTTCAATAGTTGAAAAAGTCAGTGAGTAAAAAACCCCACGAATGGCACCAACTCTGTAATTTTCGAGTTCTTTATATGATGTTATATCAACATCTAACCTAGGGGATTTATAAAAAGTCAGATTTCTTATGTTATAGCCATAGGCGATTGGGTATAAGAATACTTGTCGTGCTTCCGTCATAGAATGACGAATCAACAAATCTACTCTCCCACTTTCAGCTTCTTTCATGGAACGGATCCATGGCACATTTTCCCAGTTAATCTGATGCCCTAACTCAGTAAAAATATCAGTCATCATTTCAGGTATAGCACCTTTGCATTCGCCATTTTCAAAAAATAATTCAGGAGGGTAATTGCGGCAGTGTGCAGTGAATGTTTCAGCAAAGATATTCGAGGAAAAAAATCCAACAAAACAAATGATCAATATTTTCATACGCCTCCTTTTTTATCTAATACTTGCAATAAAGTCCCACTTAAACAGTTTAGTTCAAACAAGCTAATTAGGAATAATATGCGGAGACTTTATCAAGGCTAAGCCTGTATCGAGTGCAGAGTTTTACTCTCCACCTTACTTAACCTATGCCGCACACTGTTGCTGCGGCATGTTATTTAACCACTCTTGAAATTTAGCTATCCCAGGTAAACGCTTATCTGAATGCCCCAATAACTGCACAATGGCGTAGCAGTATTGATAATATAACTGGACATCATTACCATCTTTATCAGCATCATCAGTGTTAATTATTGCGCCGCGTAAATAGTTAATCACTAACTCACCTCGATTAAAGCCTTCAACTTTACCAATTCTAGCAATCATCTCATTGAACCATACAAAGTAAGCATCGTAGCTTTGCTGATATGCTAACTGATAAACCTCACTTGCCTGTGATAGTACCTCAGAGTTCGGCATAACTCTTTCAATAACAAAAGTCTTATTCACTAAAGTGTCGTGTAATCGCCAACATTGATGAGCTAAAAATTGAATGAGAGGATCTTGATAATCCTGTTTATCAAGTTCAGCTTGAGCACTCCAGCGATTTAAATCATTAATAGCAACCGCGACCATTAAATCAGCCTCTGTCGGAAAGTGATTATAAATAGTTCCTTTTGAAATCTGGCTCGCTTTGACTAAATGTGAACGGCATAAATCAAAAGTTTTATGTCCTTTTAAGCATCGTTGTGACACTTCAACTAGGTATTCACCTCTTTGCTGCCAACTTCCCATGTTACATTCCTTACTTCATATCAAAATTATGTTATCAGTTCACATTCACACAATAACAAGCTTTTTACGACTTCGATATTAAGTAATACTGATACCACTATGAACATTATCAATAGCCAGTTTTTCTAAAGCCTATGTTAAAAATTGAATTACTAGAAAGCTTCATTGCGGTCGCAGAAAATGGCAATCTTTCGAAAGCAGCTGAGCAAATTTGTCGAACTCAATCAGCATTGAGTTTGCAAATAAAAAAGTTGGAAGAGAGTGTCGGCCAGCCATTATTAATACGTGATAATAAAGGGGTAACACTGACAGAGTCTGGTGTCACTTTACTCAATTACGCCTATAAAATGATGCAACTGAATTCACAAGCTTTAGATGATTTAAAAGATAGTCAAAACCGTGAAATCATTCGTCTTGGCGTGCCAACAGACTATATAAAACGTTATCTAAGTAGCTGTTTACTTGAATTTATTCGTGAATTTACTCGTATCGAATTAGTGATTGATACAGACGTGAGTGGCAACCTTTACAAACGCCTAAAGCAAGGTGAGTTTGATGTGATAGTCGCGACACATTGGCAAACACCGGCCAACGGTGAATTACTGTTTGAGCGACGTTTTCATTGGGTTGCTGCTAAAAATGGTAATGCTCATAAACGTAGTACGATTCCAATGGCTTTATACCCAGAAAACTGCCCTATTCGTGCCCAAGTATTTGCTAACCATCAACTGACAATGCGCTCGATCAATGTATTACTTTCAACCCCCTCACCCCAAGCCTTATGTATGGCCGTTGAAAATGATCTGACTATTGCACCCGTTGCCGAATTTAGGATCAACGATAAAATGCAGATATTAGATCCCGTTGAGCACGGACTGCCTATATTGCCGGTATTCAATGAAGCGCTATACCTCAATCCTGATACTCAAACAGATGCAACGCAGCAACTGATCACTCTAATCAAAGCCAATGTTGAAAACTTAGCAGAAGTGGCTGATAGCTAATAATTCAAAACGATTAAAAAACAAAAAGCCCCTAACCAGATAGTTAGAGGCTTTCAGAAGACTTCATAAATAAATTAAATGAGCAAATTAATAACTCATTATTTGTACTAGCTCAATCTTCTTTTGAGGCGTGACAATTAAGTATTATTTTTTGTGCTTATCATACTTAAACGTATGACAGTCACTACAAATCGGCTCTTTCGCTTTATGTTCACCGTGACATTCCTGACAAGGTAACTCTTTACCGTAATGTAAGTTGTTATGTGGGTTTTGCCACTTATCCTCTTCACTACGGGCAGTTGTTTCAGCTAATTCATCAACATCATGACATTGTTGACACGCTTGGTCTGATGGAAATTGCTTAATACCATTGTCATGACAAGCTTTACAATCTTTGCCGATAACGTCTTGATGGTAAGCTCTGATTTCTACCGCTTGTACTGTTGCACTACTTAAGCAAAGTAATCCCAATGCAAGCATCATCTTTAATGTTTTCATCAATAATTCCTCTTGTTAATGGGGTTAAGCTTTCATTGTGCTACGGGCGGCTGTCATACCCATGACCATACACTCAGGGATAGAACAACTACCTAAACGGCTCACACCATGGATACCACCACACACTTCACCTGCGGCATATAACCCCTTGATAGGGTTACCTGTAAAGCTATCTTTCACTTCAGCTTTAGTAGTAATTTGCACGCCGCCTTGGCAGTAATGCACTTTTGGCCATAAACGAACTACAGTAAATGGTGCTTCAATATACTTATCTTTCGCTTTGGTCATGTTCTTGCCAAACTGAGTATCTTCACCTGACTTAACATACTGGTTATATTCTTCAATTTGGGTTTTAAGTGCTTTTAATGGCACTTTGAAATGCGCAGCTAATTCTTCGACAGAATCAAACTTCCAGCCGACGTTATACTTAATGACCTTTTTAGTATTAGGATGCTTTTTAGAATCCTTATAGCTGGTAATTAAGATTGGCGGTAATGCATTGCCTTTTTCATCACGACAAGCTAACTCAGCATCAGCACGGGTTTTACGGTCGGCAATTTCATTCATGAAGCGCTGACCAGTTAGACGGTTAATCGCAATTGAATGTGGAAAGTTATAAATAGAGTAGTTAGACACATAGCCAAATCCACCTTCATCAGGTGATGCCCAAGGGCCAGATTGAATATGCGCTAAATGAACAGGTACCGCGCCTAAGCGGAACATTTCATACATCCCCTCACCTGTAGCACCAGGCGCATTGGTACAACCCACTTCAGAGGTTAATGTTGGATCTTGTGCCATACGTAAATTAACGTTTTGAGCAAAGCCGCCAGTTGCCATTATCACACCGCGTTTTGCGCGGATATTAATAATTTTTCCAGGTTGGTCTTCGCCAAAGTGGTAGTTATCACGCATTTTAACGCCTACAACTTCACCTTTATCACCAATCAAGAAACCTTCAAACTTTGAGCGATTATGGGTATGAACACCCAATTCACGACACTTATGTAATAAAGGCTGAGTGATACCCGCGCCACAACTCACAGTTGTTTGGTAAGTACGCGCAACCGAGTGACCACCAAGTTGCTGTAAATATGGATGGTATTCAGACCCCGCATCAAAGGTCATTTGCAACGCTTCCATTGCATGTTCTGCAACATGGCGTAATAAAGCTTCATCAGCGATACCACGTCCAGCAGCCATTTGATCAGCAACCATTCGCTCTACTGAGTCATTCACGCCTTCTTTAGATTGCATTGGCGTACCAGGGGCGGCAAACAAACCACCATTAATCGCCGAATTACCACCAAAATAAGACATTTTCTCGAAAATATGGACATCTTTAGCGCCTAGTTTAGTCGCTTCAATTGCGGCGGCTAAACCAGCAAAGCCCGAACCAATAATGACAATTTCAATTTCCTTGTCCCACTTAACACCGTCTGCCTTTTCAGAAACAGCCATCGCAGGCGCTACCATTGCAGCCCCTGCTGCTACACCTAGTCCAGCAATAAATTTACGGCGTCCTAACAGATCTACATTACTCATAGGTCATCACCCTTTGTTTAAATTGACCCTTTCATCATAAAGATGGAATCAATTCCAAAAAGGGAATTAGGCAGCAGTTAGCTATATCTAAAGGAGTAGATATTCAAAAATGAAATGTAGCGCATAATTTAATCAAATATGGATGTGAGTTACCGATTTGGAACCTATTCCAAATCGGTAACTCACAATAAAATCGAGGGAAATAACAAGTAAATTACTGCTGAGTAAGAGAAACTGTCAATTTATCTACTAACAACCTTACTTTAGGAGACAAATGACGGTTTTGTGGGTACAAGGCCCAAATCCCTTCTTTTTCTTGTTGAAACGGTGCCAGTAATACCGTTAACTTATTATCGTTAATAGCCTGCTGAACGTAATATCCTGGCAGTTGTACAATACCTAAGCCTTTTAATGCCGCATCAAGTAAACTAATGCCACTACTACACTGCAAGTTCCCTTGCACTTTTATACTTCTATTTTTACCTGATTCAGTAAAGTGCCAATGGGATTGTGAGCCGATTAAGCAATTATGCTGGCTCAGTTCTGATAACGAATAAGGTGCACCAAAACGGCTAATATACTCAGGCGAAGCGCAAACAAATTGTTCTCTGCTAGTTAATCGTTTAGCCATCATACTTGAGTCTGCTAATCGGCCTAAACGAATAGCAAGATCATAGCCGCCTTCTACCAAATCTAATTGTCGATTGGTTAACTCACATATAACTTCTACATCTGGATATTGCTGCATATAGTCAGTCACAATCGGCATAATAAATTTTTCACCGTAAGTTACAGGCGCTGTCAGTTTAATCAGGCCTTGAGGCTTATTCTGTAAACTGGTTATCGCCCGCTCAGCTTCTTCAAGACCATCGATAACTTGACGGCAATGACGATAAAAAACCTGTCCTTCTTCTGTTAACGATACTTTTCGTGTCGTGCGATAAAACAGTTTGGTACTTAGTCTATTTTCAATTTGACTAATTTGACGACTGACTTGTGCTGTTGAAATCGACAAACGCTTACCCGCAGCAGTAAAGCTATCCGTTTCAGCCACCGCGACAAATTCATAAACCCCTTCCCATGGCAGCATTGTTACTCACTCGTAAAAGTTATTTGCAATTTAAGCTTATTATCAACTGACAGAAAATAAATACAATAGCTCTATCGCTACAAAATTTCATCTACACTTTGTAGATCCCAATATTTTCGTTCATCAGTAATAAGGACAAACACAATGTCAGCACAATTTATAAAATCTAAAGCCGCTGTAGCTTGGGGAGTGGGACAACCATTATCAATTGAAGAAGTGGATGTCATGTATCCAAAAGCTGGTGAAGTCATGGTTAAGATTATTGCTTCTGGTGTTTGTCATACCGATGCTTTCACCTTGTCAGGCGATGATCCAGAAGGTATTTTCCCGGTCATTTTAGGTCACGAAGGTGGCGGTATTGTGGAAATGGTCGGTGAAGGCGTTACCAGTGTACAAGTAGGTGACCACGTCATTCCGCTATACACAGCCGAGTGTGGTAAATGTAAATTCTGTACTTCAGGTAAAACCAACCTATGTAGCGCAGTACGTGAAACTCAAGGCAAAGGTTTAATGCCAGACGGTACGACACGCTTTTATAAAGATGGGCAGCCAATTTTCCACTACATGGGCTGCTCAACCTTTTCAGAATATACCGTGCTTCCAGAAATTTCTTTAGCAAAAGTGAATCCAAAAGCCCCACTTGAAGAAGTGTGTTTATTAGGCTGTGGTGTAACAACAGGTATGGGCGCCGTATTTAATACCGCTAAAGTGCAAAAAGGCGACACTGTGGCCATTTTCGGCCTAGGCGGCATTGGTTTATCAGCCATTATTGGTGCCACTATGGCTGGTGCGAGTCGCATTATTGGTGTTGATTTAAACGAATCAAAATTTGAATTAGCCACTAAATTAGGTGCGACTGATTGTATTAATCCAAAAAATTATGACAAACCGATTCAGGATGTCATTGTGGAAATGACGGATGGCGGGGTAGATTTCTCGTTTGAATGTATTGGTAACGTTAATGTCATGCGCAGTGCGCTCGAGTGTTGTCATAAAGGCTGGGGCGAATCGGTTGTTATTGGTGTTGCCGGTGCAGGCCAAGAAATTTCAACCCGTCCATTTCAATTGGTCACTGGACGAGTTTGGAAAGGGAGTGCATTTGGCGGTGTTAAAGGTCGTAGTCAGTTACCCGGTATTGTTGAGCAATACTTAAATGGTGAATTTAAGCTGGATCACTTCATTACTCATACCATGGGTCTTGAAGGAATAAATGATGCCTTTGACTTAATGCATAGCGGTGAAAGCATTCGTTCAGTCATTCACTTCGATAAGTAATATTATTGTTGTATTGGATTAATATCATGCCCTTAACCTCATGCTAAGGGCATTTTTATCATAAGCGATCAATCAAATGACTTTAGAAAATGTCAGTAGTAATAAAATGTTCGGCGGCTGGCTAAAGCAATATCGCCACCATTCAGATACGCTAAATTGCCACATGCGCTTTGCTATTTATCTGCCGCCACAAGCCGCTTCACAAAAAGTTCCCGTGCTTTATTGGCTGTCAGGACTCACCTGCACCGACGAAAACGTCATGCAAAAATCAGGTATTCAGCGTGTCGCCGCAGAATTAGGTATCGCCATCGTTGCCCCAGATACCAGTCCACGTGGTGAGAATGTCGCAGATGATGAATCTGCAGCCTATGATTTTGGATTAGGAGCAGGGTTTTACCTCAATGCTACCCAAGCCCCCTTTAATACTCACTATCAAATGTATGACTATGTGGTGAAAGAGCTGCCAACATTAATTGAGCAGCATTTTCCTGTCAGTAACATGCGCAGTATTAGTGGTCACTCAATGGGCGGCCATGGTGCTATTTCGATTGGCCTTAAAAACCCTGAGCAATATCAGTCAATTTCAGCATTTAGTCCGATTTGTAACCCTATAAATTGCCCTTGGGGACAGAAGGCCTTTAATGGTTATTTAGGATCAGATCAAACCACCTGGGCTGAGTACGATAGTAGTGAATTAATGAAAAATTCGACTGTTAAACTGCCTATGCTGGTGGATCAAGGCACTGAAGATAACTTCTTAACCGAACAACTAAAGCCTGAAACCTTAGTTGATGCCGCCAAAACTCAGCAATCCCCACTGACATTACGCATGCAGGAAGGTTATGATCATAGCTACTTCTTTATCAGTAGCTTTATAGAAGATCATCTTCGGTTTCATGCAAAGTACTTATTAAAGTAAGTCATTATTTCTTATGACCGAACACAAAAAGGGAGTGAATAATCACTCCCTTTCTGATCCGTTATAATGAATATATTTTAGAATTCACGACACATTTATGAATTATTTTGCGCCAATTTTGCAAAGTACTTCTTAGAAGCAGCTCTGACTTTAGGGGCTAATAAAATTGCAGAGGTCATGGTTGGAATCGCCATTAAGGCATAAGCAGCATCAATAATATTAACGATTTCTTGAATTGTGGCTGTTGCAGCAAATAAGATCGCCAGCAAGAAAAAGCACTGATATAAACGTAGTCTTTTACGGCCAAATAAAAATGCAAAACATTGCCCACCGTAAAAAGCTTGCGTGAAAATGGTACTAATACTGAAAAACACCACACAAAGGATCAGTAAATAGGGACCAACGCCAGGCATAGTCACTTCAAATGCTTGAGCTGATAAGTTCACACCTTGCGCTTCCCCGCCTTGCCAAACCCCCGATATTAAAATGATCATAGCCGTTGCGGTGCACACAATTAATGTATCAATAGCAGGGCCTAACATGGCTACTAAGCCTTCTTTAACTGGTTCATTAGTTTTGGCACTCCCGTGAGCCATTACCTCAGTACCAATACCCGCCTCATTAGAAAAAGCAGCTCTGCGGATCCCAATTAACATGGTACCTAATATGCCTCCTCCCACAGAATTAAGTGAGAAAGCTTCACTAATAATCAGCTCAAAATAACCGGGAATATCAGTTAAATTAGTGGCTATCACATAAAAAGCACAACCCATATAAATGAAGATCATTAATGGCACCACTTTAGATGCCACCGATGCTATACGTTTGATCCCACCTAAAATGACGCTTGCGACAATCAACATCACTACAATACCCAGGGAAAGATCGACCCAAAAAGTTGATTCACCAGCTGGAAAATGTCCCGGTTTCACGATTAGCCATTCACGAATGATCTGCACTAATTGATTGGCATTAAATAATGGAAAGTTGCCCACTAAGCCTACAACACAGAAAAATACCGCTAAAAAGTGCCATTTCTTAGACAGTCCTTGGGTGATAATGTACATAGGTCCACCTTGTACATCACCATTTTCATCTTTACCGCGATACATAATAGCCAAGGTACAAGTAAAGAATTTCGTCGCCATCCCCACAATCGCACTGATCCACATCCAAAAAATAGCACCAGGTCCACCCACCATTATAGCTACGGCGACACTACCAATATTCCCCATTCCCACAGTGCCCGCCATCGCACTGGATAACGCACCAGCATGTGTAATATGGCCTTTAGCCCCTTTTTCAGGGTATTTCCCTCTGACTATATTGATGGCATGACCAATATAACGAAATGGGATAAACCTAGAATAAATAAGGAAAAAAAGACCACCACCGACTAATAGAACCAGCATGTGTGGCCCCCATGCTAAATCAGCAATTTCAGCCGTAATAGAAACAAGAGACATAGATAAGTTACGCATTTGTTAAAAGTTATCTTTGAAAATACGGACAAAAAGCGCTTTGTGCAATGACAAATCTGCGTAAACTATGCTTAAAACTATGGTTAATCGTAGCCAAAAATAAGGTGTTCACATGGCAAAAGTAGAGATATTAGTCGGTACAACGCAAGGCGGAACCGAGTACGTAGCAGATGATATGGCGGCTCAATTGACCGATATAGGCCACCAAACTCAAATACATTTAAGCCCAAATCTAACTGATTTAGACCCAGATTCACTGTGGTTAATTGTCTGTTCAACACATGGAGCTGGCGATCTTCCAGACAATATTGAGCCCTTTTATCGGCAATTATTTGGTAATAATGGCGATCTTAAGTCGTTAAAATATGCTTTATGTGCCATTGGTGATTCAAGTTACGATACTTTTTGCCAAGGACCTGAAAAAATAATTTCTGAGCTAGATCGTTTAGATGCAAAGCCAATTGTGAATAAGATCCAAATTGATGTACAAAGGGATCCTGTGCCTGAAGATGCTGCTTTAGCTTGGTTATCTGAGTGGCAAGCAAGTATTTAATCAATCAACTTAGTTAATATCTTCATTTATACTCACAATATCATCCAATCTTATCCACAATAAGTTAATTTAGAAGATAACTATGTGGATAAGCTATTATTTTATCCGATCATAACTTTGTATTGATCTACACTCGATCTTGTTAATGATCCCCCCTGTGGATAACTAGGCGATCTATCCCCAAGTTATATTGAAATAGATCGCAGCTAGATCACAGGATCGTTTTGACGTTACCTAATGATTATAAACAAAAAATAAGGTTTTCCACAGAAAAGGGCGATCCTAATAGTAATAGTAATAAAAAGATCTATTTAAAGATCTTAAGATCTATTAAGCGAAGCGTGTCTGATCAAAATGAGAAAATTGATCATTCCCGAAAGGCAAAGCAAGTGCTAAAATACTCGGCTGAAACAGTCTTTCGATTTAAATTCTGATTTAACTGTAAATTAGAAAAATTACTTTTATCCAAGGTTACAAAATGCATTTTCATGAACGGTTTGATGTAATTGTTGTTGGTGGTGGTCATGCCGGAACGGAAGCGGCACTTGCAGCAGCAAGAATGGGATCAAAAACCCTCTTACTGACTCACAATATCGATACCCTCGGACAAATGTCTTGTAACCCAGCCATAGGCGGAATTGGTAAAGGTCATTTGGTTAAAGAAATTGACGCTTTAGGTGGAGCAATGGCAACAGCCACTGATTTCGCTGGTATTCAATTTAGAACCTTGAATTCAAGCAAAGGCCCAGCAGTAAGAGCCACTCGTGCACAAGCTGATAGAGCGCTTTATCGTCAAAAGATCCAACAAATTCTTCAACACCAACCAAATTTACGTATTTTCCAACAAGCCGTAGATGACTTAGTTGTTGAAAATAATAAAGTTATTGGTGTAGTTACTCAAATGGGCTTAGCATTTGAGTCTCCAAGTGTTGTACTGACAACAGGCACTTTTTTAAGCGGGAAAATCCATATTGGATTAGAAAACTACAGCGGCGGACGTGCTGGTGATCCACCAGCTATCGCATTAGCAAACCGTTTAAAAGAATTACCAATTCGTGTAGGACGTCTTAAAACAGGCACACCACCAAGAATCGATGCAAACAGCATTGATTTTGACAAGATGCAAGAGCAAAAAGGTGACACGCCATTGCCGGTAATGTCGTTTATCGGTGATGTAAGCCAACACCCGCAGCAAGTCTCTTGTTATATCACTCATACCAATGAAAAAACTCACGATATTATTCGTGGAGGACTTGATCGCAGTCCAATGTATTCTGGGGTTATTGAAGGCATTGGCCCAAGATACTGCCCATCGATTGAAGATAAAATTAATCGTTTTGCTGACAAGACTTCGCATCAAATATTTATTGAACCTGAAGGTTTAACGACTAATGAGATCTACCCAAACGGGATCTCAACCAGTTTACCATTTGATGTTCAGCTAAATTTAGTCCGATCAATTCAAGGTATGGAAAATGCTGAGATCATTCGACCAGGTTATGCCATTGAATATGATTATTTTGATCCACGAGATCTGAAGAATTCATTAGAAACCAAAAATATTGATGGTTTGTTCTTTGCTGGACAAATCAATGGTACAACCGGCTATGAAGAAGCCGGTGCACAGGGCTTACTTGCTGGTATGAATGCTTCATTACAAGTTCAAGGCAAAGAAGCTTGGTGTCCAAGACGTGATCAAGCTTATATTGGTGTTTTAGTTGATGATCTATCAACTTTAGGGACAAAAGAGCCTTACCGCATGTTCACTAGCCGTGCGGAATATCGATTATTGCTGCGAGAAGACAATGCTGATTTACGTTTGACTGAAAAAGGTCGCGAACTTGGCCTTGTTGATGATGAACGTTGGCAGAAATTTAATGAGAAAAGAGAATCGATTGAAACTGAATTACAGCGTTTACGCAGTAATTGGGTTCATAACAATTCACCTTTGTTAGATGTATTAAATCCTGAATTAAATACGCCTATTTCACGTGAAGCTTCGTTTGAAGATTTATTGCGCCGTCCAGAAATGGATTACCAAAAGCTCATGAGTTTAGAAGGTTTTGGCCCAGCGATTGAAGATCCATGCGCTGCAGAACAAGTTCAAATTCAAGTAAAATATTCGGGCTATATCCAAAGGCAGCAAGGTGAAATAGATAAAGCTATTCGTCATGAAACCACTAGTTTACCGTTAGATCTTGATTATCAAGAAGTGACAGGCTTATCTAATGAAGTCATCGCTAAGATGAATGAGCATAAGCCAGAAACCATTGGCCAAGCTTCTCGGATCTCTGGAATGACGCCAGCTGCGATTTCAATTTTACTTGTTCACTTAAAAAAACGCGGTTTATTGCGTAAAAGCGCCTAAATAGCAGTAAAAAGTTGTGTTTTAACTAATAAGGGAAGCTTTGAGGCTTCCCTTAGTCATTTCTGCCATTCATAATACCCGATGATTTATGATTCCCTTTGATTTTGAGGTCACTTAGCGTGCTAGCCGATCAACTTAAAACTTATCTAGCTGAAACCAATATTTCAGCGACTGAAACTCAACAGCAACAATTGGTTGGGTTTGTTACCATGCTAAATAAATGGAATAAAGCCTATAACCTGACATCAGTCAGAGATCCTGAACAGATGTTAATCCGTCATGTTATGGACAGTTTGGTGGTTTCTCCTTATCTTAAAGGGCAAAGGTTCATTGATGTCGGAACGGGACCAGGTTTACCAGGGATCCCATTAGCAATTTTAAATCCCGACAAAGAATTCGTATTACTAGACAGTTTAGGAAAACGGATCCGTTTTCAAAAACAGGTTCAGTTTGAATTAAAAATTAATAACATTACATCAGTTGAAAGCCGTGTTGAGGCTTATGAGCCTGAACAGAAATTTGATGGTGTGATCAGTCGTGCATTTGCGTCAATTGAAGATATGTTGACTTGGTGTCATCACTTACCAGCTGACAATGGTCAATTTTATGCGCTAAAAGGCCAATTGAGTGATGCTGAGTTAACCAGTATTCCTGCTGGGTTTGACGTGGTTGAAACAATCACGTTAACAGTACCAAGGTTAGATGAGCAAAGACATCTGTTAAAGCTAGTGAAGCAAAAATAGCACTAGCAATAGAATAAATATTATCGGACATCGTAAATATGTCCTTAGGGTGAACACGTGGGTAAAATCATTGCCGTAGCTAACCAGAAAGGTGGCGTAGGAAAAACAACAACTTGTGTTAATTTAGCAGCCTCACTTGCGGCCACAAAACGCAAAGTGCTGTTAATCGATCTTGATCCACAGGGTAATGCCACTATGGGCAGTGGTGTCGATAAGTACGAAGTTGAAAACACGGCTTACGAGTTACTTGTCGAAGAAAAGCCTTTTGCCGAAATAGTCATTAAAGATACGACGGGTAAATACGATCTTATTGCCGGTAATGGTGACGTTACTGCTGCAGAAATCAAACTCATGGAGTTTTTTGCCAGAGAAATTCGATTAAAGAATGCACTTGCAGAAGTTAAAGATGATTATGATTTCATCTTTATTGACTGTCCACCTTCATTGAACATGTTGACGGTGAATGCCATGTCTGCGGCAGACTCTGTATTGGTGCCAATGCAGTGTGAATATTATGCCTTAGAAGGCTTAACTGCCCTGATCGATACCATTACTAAATTAGGCGCAATGGTGAATCCTACGTTAAATATCGAAGGGATCTTACGTACTATGTATGATCCTCGAAATCGATTATCAAATGATGTATCTGATCAACTTAAACAGCATTTTGGTGAAAAAGTTTATCGCACAGTGATACCACGAAATATTCGTTTAGCTGAAGCACCTAGTTTTGGTGCGCCAGCAATGTATTACGACAAGTCCAGTGCAGGTGCAAAAGCCTATTTAGCTTTAGCCGGAGAAATTATTCGCCGCGCTGAGCAACAAACAGAATCTAAGTAAGCGTAAGGGAATAAAATGACGTTAAAAAAACGCGGTTTAGGTAAAGGCTTAGATGCTTTGTTAAGCAACAGCAACGCTGCGAGCCGAAAAACTGAACAGACTCAAACAGAAGCAAAAGTAACACAATCGCCACAGGAAGATGGCTTACTGATGCTCGATTTAGATTTACTGCAGTCTGGTAAGTATCAACCGCGTAAAGATATGTCACCTGAAGCGTTAGAAGAGTTAGCAGAGTCAATTAAGTCACAAGGGGTGATTCAACCTATTGTGGTGCGTAAAGTTGATGCTGAAAAGTATGAAATTATTGCTGGTGAACGTCGTTGGCGCGCATCACAAATTGCTCAACTAGACAAAGTCCCTTGTATTGTTAAGCAGGTACCTGATGAGTCAGCGGTTGCTATTGCGTTAATTGAAAATATTCAACGTGAAGACCTAAATGCAATGGAAGAAGCGATTGCATTACAACGTTTACTCGAAGAGTTTGAATTAACTCACCAGCAAACTGCCGATGCGGTCGGTAAATCTAGAGCAAGTGTGTCTAACTTATTACGTTTAAATAGTTTAAATGAACCAGTGAAGCGTTTATTAGAGTATGGCGATATTGACATGGGTCATGCTCGCGCACTGCTAGCAATTGAAGGTGAAGAGCAAACTAATTTAGCTCGATTGGTCGCTTCTAAAGAAATGACAGTTCGAGAAACTGAACGATTAGTTAATAAAGCCCTAAATCCTGCTAAAGAAGCTGAAAAACCAACTAAAGATCATGATGTAACCCGCTTGGAGCAACAGTTAATTGAAAAACTAGGTGCTAAAGTGGCTATTAATCATGGCACTAAAGGCAAGGGTAAAATTGTAATAAACTACCAAGATCTTGCTGAATTAGATGGAATACTTAGCAAAATTCACTAAATCCCTCAACAAAGTCATTTCAATAGTAACTTTGTAACAAGGCGTAATTTTGAGTTTTTAGAAATATAAAGCCAAATCACGCCTAATATCACTGTTTAACCTCTCATCAAAGTTGCAAACAAGGTGTGAAAAGGTATACTTTGCATGCTTTTTTTCCTGTCTGAGTCGTTAATGATCACATTAATGGCCTAGTGGAAAAATAAGTACTAATGCGGAGATTCAAAATTGAGTAAGGTTTTAGCGCGTCGTGGCCGGTGGTCAGCCTATCGAATAGTGTTGTTACAGGCGGCGGTAGCTGGGGGAACTTCAATTTTCTTTTTCGCTCTGTGGGGAGCTCAGTATGGCTTATCTGCTTTGGCAGGTGGTCTCATTGCTGTACTCCCTAATTTTGTATTCGCAACCCTTGCTTTCTCTCATGCGGGAGCTAAAGCGTCAGGAAAAGTCGTTTGGATGTTTTTCTTGGGGGAAGCGGTAAAGTTGCTGCTAACCATTGTGTTGTTTGCCATCGCATTTGGCATGCTAAAAACGCCATTTTTGCCGTTATTTAGCTGTTATTTGTTGGCATTACTAATACCTTGGACAGCCCCTTTATACTTCAAGCAAAATTAAGTGAGATTAATCATGGCGACAACTGGTGAAGCATTAAATGCTTCCGAGTATATCCAGCATCACCTGACTAATGCGAAAATGTGTTCTGCTGATGGCGGAATTGCTTTTAATCATGCATGTCAAGATGCCGGTTTTTGGACTTGGCACATTGACTCACTTTTGTTTTCAGTAGGTCTTGGGGTTCTATTTTTGTGGGCATTCTTCAAAGTAGGACAAAAAGCAACAACTGGCGTTCCAGGTAAATTTCAATGTTTCGTTGAAATGTGCGTGGAAGGTGTAGATAAAATCGTTAAAGACTCATTTCATGGGCGTAACGCTGTTATCGCACCATTAGGTCTGACTATCTTTGTCTGGGTTTTCCTGATGAATTTAATGGACTTAATTCCAGTTGACTTTGTACCTGAAGCCGCAAACAGATTTTTAGGTGTTCCTTACCTTAAAATTGTACCAACAACCGACTTAAACGTAACTCTAGGTCTAGCCTTGAGTGTGTTCGCGTTGATTGTTTTTTACAGTATTAAAGTAAAAGGATTTGGTGGTTTCACAAAAGAAATGACCTTACAACCTTTCAATCATTGGTCTTTGATTCCAGTAAACTTAGTATTGGAAACAGTGACTCTGATTGCGAAACCGATTTCATTATCGCTTCGTCTGTTTGGTAACCTGTATGCAGGTGAGTTGATCTTTATTCTGATAGCACTGATGCCTTGGTGGGCTCAGTTTGCACTATCAGTGCCTTGGGCTATTTTCCATATTTTGGTTATTGTGCTGCAGGCGTTTATCTTCATGATGCTTACGATTGTATATCTAAGCATGGCACATGAAGAACATTAATTTATTTAAAATTAGTTATTTATCGGAGATAAAATGGAAACTGTAATTAGCTTTACAGCATTAGCTGTTGCGATCATGATTGGCTTAGCAGCGCTAGGTACTGGTATTGGTTTTGCTATCTTAGGTGGTAAATTCTTAGAAGCTTCAGCTCGTCAACCAGAACTAGCTCCAGCATTACAAACTAAGATGTTCATCGTAGCTGGTCTACTTGATGCGATCTCAATGATTGCAGTTGGTGTTGCATTATTCTTCGTATTCGCTAACCCATTCTTAGGTCAATTAGCTGGCTAATCGCCCCCCTTAGAAGGAGTTGTCGTTATGAGTATTAACGCTACCCTGCTAGGCCAAGCGATTTCTTTTGCACTCTTCGTGTGGTTTTGCATGAAGTTTGTATGGCCGCCATTGATGAACGCTATCGAAGAACGCCAGAAGAAAATTGCCGATGGGCTAGCTGATGCAGGACGTGCTGCAAAAGATCTAGAGTTGGCTCAAGCGAAAGCTAATGAGCAACTAAAAGAAGCGAAGGCGACTGCTAATGAAATTATTGAGCAAGCTAATAAGCGTAAAGCTCAAATAGTTGAAGAAGCTAAAATTGAAGCTGATACAGAGCGTGCGAAAATCATCGCTCAAGGTCAAGCTGAAATTGAAAACGAACGTAATCGCGTTAAAGATGACTTGCGTAAGCAAGTTGCTACTCTTGCCGTAACTGGTGCAGAGAAAATTCTTCAACGTTCGATTGATCCAGAAGCTCACAGTGACATAGTTAATAAACTTGTTGCTGAAATTTAATTAAGGAATCGGAGTTATGGCTGAAATAAGCACCATTGCTCGTCCTTATGCAAAGGCAGCTTTTGATTTTGCTGTTGAACATAAAGCAATTGAAGATTGGGCAGAAATGCTGAACTTCGCGGCATTGGTAAGTGAAAACGAATCAATTAAACCGTTGCTTGGTGGTTCATTGGCTAGTGCGAAACTTGCCTCACTATTTATTGAAGTATGTGGTGAGCAGGTCAATGCACAGGGTCAAAACCTTATAAAGGTTATGGCTGAAAACGGTCGTTTAGAGATACTGCCATCAGTATCTTTACTTTTTGCTGAATATCGCAATGAGTGGGCAAAAGAAGTTGAAGCAACTGTTGTTTCAGCGACTGAGCTAAGCTCTGAGCAGCAAGAGCAAATTAGTGTTTCTCTTGAGAAACGTCTCGCACGCAAAGTTAAGCTGAATTGTAGTGTAGATGCAGCGCTTATTGGCGGTGTAATTATTAAATCAGGCGACTTAGTCATTGATGGCTCTGTTAGCGGTAATTTATCGCGCTTGTCTGATAAGCTACAATCGTAATTGGGAGTTTGAGCATGCAACTGAATTCCACTGAAATCAGCGATCTGATTAAACAGCGGATCGAGCAGTTCGACGTCGTTAGTGAAGCTCGCAACGAAGGTACAATCGTTGCAGTAAGTGACGGCATCATTCGCATTCACGGCCTTGCCGATGTAATGCAAGGTGAAATGATCGAACTGCCTGGTGGCCGTTTTGCAATCGCGTTGAACTTAGAACGTGATTCTGTCGGTGCCGTAGTAATGGGCCCTTATGCTAATTTAGCTGAAGGCGCAAAAGTTAAGACTACTGGTCGTATTCTTGAAGTACCAGTAGGTCGTGGTTTATTAGGCCGCGTTGTTAACACTCTTGGTGAGCCAATTGATGGAAAAGGACCAGTCGATAACGATGGTTACTCTCCAATCGAAGTGATTGCTCCTGGTGTTATTGAACGTCAGTCTGTAGATCAACCAATCCAAACTGGTTATAAAGCCGTTGATGCCATGATCCCAATTGGTCGTGGTCAACGTGAATTGATCATTGGTGACCGTCAGACTGGTAAAACAGCGATGGCTATCGATGCAATTATTAACCAGAAAGATTCAGGCATTAAATGTGTATACGTAGCTGTAGGGCAAAAAGCTTCTACTATCGCTAACGTTGTACGTAAGCTTGAAGAGCACGGTGCATTAGCTAACACTATCGTTGTAGTAGCAACAGCTTCTGAAGCTGCAGCATTACAATACTTAGCACCTTACTCTGGTTGTTCAATGGGTGAATACTTCCGTGACCGCGGTGAAGATTCTTTAATCGTATATGATGATCTATCTAAGCAAGCAGTTGCTTACCGTCAGATCTCTCTACTATTGAAGCGTCCACCAGGACGTGAAGCATACCCAGGTGATGTATTCTATCTACATTCTCGTTTATTAGAACGTGCTTCACGTGTAAACGAAGTCTATGTAGAGAAATTCACTAACGGTGAAGTAAAAGGTACAACCGGTTCTTTAACTGCGTTGCCTATTATTGAAACCCAAGCAGGTGATGTATCTGCATTCGTACCGACTAACGTAATTTCTATTACTGATGGTCAAATCTTCCTTGAAACTGATTTATTTAACTCAGGCTTACGTCCTGCTGTTAACCCAGGTATCTCAGTATCTCGTGTTGGTGGTGCGGCTCAGACTAAGATCATTAAGAAACTGTCTGGTGGTATTCGTACCGCGTTAGCACAGTATCGAGAGCTTGCTGCGTTCTCACAATTTGCATCTGATTTAGATGATGCAACTCGTGCTCAACTTGAGCATGGTGAGCGTGTTACCGAACTTATGAAGCAAAAGCAATATGCTCCTATGAGCATTGCTGCCCAAGCTATCTCAATCTTCGCTGCTGAAAAAGGCTACTTGAAGACTGTAGAACTAAGTAAAATCGGTAGCTTCGAAGCTGCTCTGCTTTCATTCATGAACAGCGAACATGCTGAGCTTGTTAATACTATTAATGCTTCTGGCGATTACAACGCAGACATTGAAAGTCAATTAAAAGCGGGCATGGACAAGTTCATTGAAACCCAAACCTGGTAATAATTATCGAGGTGTCTTTGGGCACCTTCGGTCCCAGATTGGAGAGTAGAAATGGCCGGCGCTAAAGAGATTAAAACCAAGATCGCGAGTGTTAAAAACACTCAAAAGATCACTTCTGCAATGGAAATGGTTGCTGCCAGCAAAATGCGCAAAGCGCAGGAACGTATGGCATCTAGCCGCCCGTATGCAGAACATATGCGTAAGGTGATCGGTCACGTAGCGCAAGGTACTCTTGAATATAAACATCCATATTTGGAAGTTCGAGATGCCAAGCGGGTTGGTTACATTGTTGTGTCAACCGACCGTGGCCTTTGTGGTGGTCTGAACGTTAACCTTTTCAAAAAGGTTGTGTCAGACGTGAAAAACTGGAAAGACCAAGGGGCAGATGTTGAATTTTGTCCTATTGGTGCACGTAGTGTTCAGTTTTTCAAAAGCTTTGGTGGAGATGTTTCTGCCCATGCCTCAGGTTTAGGCGATGCGCCTAAGTTAGCCGATTTAATCGGTACCGTGAGAGTTATGCTACAAGCTTACAACGAAGGTAAACTGGATCGTCTGTTTATTGTGTTTAACAAATTCGTTAATACAATGACTCAGACTCCTGTGATCGAGCAGCTGCTACCTTTGCCTAAATCGGAAGAAGAAGTAGCTAAGTACCCTTGGGATTATATTTACGAGCCAGATCCAAAAGAAATTTTGGAAGTATTACTGACTCGTTATGTGGAGTCTCAAGTTTACCAAGGTGTTGTCGAAAATATTGCGTCTGAACAAGCTGCCCGTATGGTAGCTATGAAGGCCGCAACAGACAACGCAGGCGATTTGATCAGCGATTTGCAGTTAGTTTACAACAAGGCACGACAAGCCGCGATTACGCAGGAATTGTCGGAGATTGTTTCAGGCGCTGCAGCGGTTTAGGTTAGGTAACGAAATCAAGTTTAGAGGATTAATCATGAGCACAGGTACTGTTGTCCAAGTAATTGGCGCGGTTGTGGACGTAGAGTTTCCACAAGATTCTGTACCTCAGGTATATGACGCTCTGAAGATCACAGGTGAAGGAACTTGTAATGGTTTGGTGCTGGAAGTTCAGCAGCAACTAGGTGGTGGTGTTGTTCGTGCCATCGCTATGGGTTCTTCTGATGGTCTGCGTCGTGGTCTAGAGGTAGTAAACTCGGGTTCACCAATTTCTGTTCCGGTTGGGGTTGCAACCCTTGGCCGTATCATGAACGTATTGGGTGAGCCTATCGATGAATGTGGCGACATTGGTGAAGAAGAGCGTTATGAAATTCACCGTGAAGCTCCTTCATACGAAGATCAGTCAAGCTCAACAGAACTTTTAGAGACTGGTATCAAGGTTATTGACCTTGTATGTCCATTCGCTAAAGGTGGTAAAGTTGGTTTGTTTGGTGGTGCTGGTGTTGGTAAAACCGTCAACATGATGGAATTAATTAACAACATCGCAAAAGCACACTCGGGTCTTTCTGTATTCGCTGGTGTTGGTGAGCGTACTCGTGAGGGTAACGACTTCTACTACGAAATGAAAGATTCTGGTGTTCTCGACAAAGTAGCCATGGTATATGGTCAAATGAACGAGCCTCCAGGAAACCGTTTACGCGTAGCATTGTCAGGTTTGACAATGGCTGAAAAATTCCGTGACGAAGGTCGTGACGTACTGTTATTCGTTGATAACATCTACCGTTACACCTTGGCCGGTACTGAAGTATCTGCACTTTTAGGCCGTATGCCTTCTGCAGTAGGTTACCAACCAACACTAGCTGAAGAAATGGGTGTTCTACAAGAACGTATTACTTCAACTAAGTCTGGTTCTATTACCTCTGTACAAGCGGTATATGTACCTGCGGATGACTTAACCGATCCGTCACCAGCAACAACCTTCGCTCACTTAGATGCGACTGTTGTACTGTCTCGTAACATTGCTTCGCTAGGTATTTACCCTGCGGTTGACCCACTGGATTCGACTTCGCGTCAATTAGATCCATTAGTAGTTGGTCAAGAGCATTACGATGTAGCAAGCGGCGTACAAACTGTACTTCAACGCTACAAAGAGCTGAAAGACATTATTGCTATCTTGGGTATGGATGAATTATCTGATGAAGATAAAACAACTGTATTCCGCGCACGTAAGATTGAGAAATACTTATCTCAACCTTTCTTCGTAGCAGAAGTCTTTACAGGTTCTCCTGGTAAGTACGTTTCTCTTAAAGACACTATTCGTGGCTTCAAGGGCATCTTGAGTGGTGAGTTCGATCACATTCCTGAGCAAGCGTTCTACATGGTTGGTTCTATCGACGAAGCTGTCGAAAAAGCTAACAAAAAGAAATAACTGAGCATTAGCTTAGTATTTTAGGAGATCTTGATGGCAGCCATGACAGTCAAACTTGATATAGTAAGTGCAGAGAACAGCATGTTCAGCGGTACTGTAAGCTTCTTAGAAGTGAGCGGTACTGAAGGCGAGTTAGGCATTATGCCTAACCATGCTCCTTTGCTAACTAAGATCAAACCTGGCATGGCGCGCATGATTAAGGAAGATGGAAGTGAAGAAGTGATGTATCTTTCAGGTGGTATCCTGGAAGTTCAACCTGATTCAATTTCTGTTCTTGCTGACGTCGCAATGCGTGCCGATGATATTGATGAGCAAGCTGCACTTGAAGCTAAGCAACAGGCTGAAGCGAAAATCGCTAATGCAGGTGCTGACTTCGATTATGAAGCTGCAACAATCGAATTAGCTAAGTCTTTAGCTCAACTTCGCGTTGTTGAAACCATCAAAAAGAACATTGCCAGATAAAGGTTATTGTTTTAAAAAGGCGACCCTAGGGTCGCCTTTTTTGTGCTTGAAATTCATGCTCTATTTTTGTCAAGTTATCAAATTGATGTAAATGACCTCTAATTTCAAATCATGCTTTCAACTGCCAACTAAACTGCGTTAAAATTAACGTATTAAAACTGAATAGTTGTTCAAGGAATCCCGATGTCATTAAATGTTGTTATTTTAGCTGCTGGTAAAGGAACACGGATGCGTTCTGACTTACCTAAAGTACTTCATCCCATTGCCCATAAAAGTATGGTGCAGCATGTGATTGATACTGCTAACTCATTAGGAAGTGACGCTATTCAATTAGTTTATGGTTACGGTGCGGATAAACTTAAGAATGTATTAGGTGAACAATCAGTCAATTGGGTACTACAAGCTGAGCAGTTAGGTACAGGTCATGCTGTAGCGCAAGCAAACCCAAATATTAATGATGAAGATACCGTATTGATCCTTTATGGCGATGTGCCTTTAATTCAACAATCTACTTTAGAAAAGTTATTAGCTGCACGCCCACAAGATGGCATGGCAATTTTGACTGTTAATTTGGATAACCCAACGGGATACGGCCGTATAGTTCGTGAAGGTGGCAATGTAGTCGGTATTGTTGAGCAAAAAGATGCTGATGCTGAACAGCTGCTTATTGAAGAAGTGAACACAGGTATCATGGCGGTACCAGGTAAGCAGTTAAAGTCTTGGTTAGGCCGATTATCTAATTCAAATGCCCAAGGCGAATACTATCTAACAGATATTGTTGCGATGGCGAAAGAAGATGGAGTTGCAATTGATACTGCACAACCAGAATCCGCTGTTGAAGTTGAAGGGGCAAACAACCGAGTTCAACTTGCGCAACTAGAACGAGCTTATCAAGCACGCGCTGCTGAAAAGCTCATGCTAGAAGGTGCTAACCTTCGCGACCCTGCTCGTATTGATATTCGTGGTGAAGTCACAGTAGGCATGGATGTGATGATTGACATCAATGTAATTGTTCAAGGTAAAGTCACCATAGGCAATAATGTCACTATTGGTGCTGGTGCAATTTTGATTGATTGTGATATTGCTGATAATGCTGAAATTAAACCTTATTCTATTGTCGAAGGCGCTAAGTTAGGTAAAGCAGCAAGTGCTGGGCCTTTTGCGCGTTTACGTACTGGTGCAGAGTTAAAAGATGATGCCCATATTGGTAACTTTGTCGAAATGAAGAAAGCAGTATTAGGCGTCGGTTCAAAAGCCGGGCATTTAGCCTACTTAGGTGATGCAACTATTGGTGCTGGCGTGAATATTGGTGCGGGTACCATCACTTGTAACTATGATGGCGCAAACAAATTTCAAACAGTGATTGAGGATAATGTCTTTGTGGGCAGTGATTCACAACTAATTGCCCCAGTTACCATTGGTAAAGGGGCGACACTTGGTGCTGGCTCTACTATTGCAAAAGACGTCGGTGAAGGAGAGTTAGTTATAACTCGGGTTAAGCAGCGACATATTGCTGGTTGGGCGAGACCGGTTAAGCGTCCTAAATAAAAACTAAACTTTATAAAAACGGCCTGTTATTTAACAGGCCGTTTTTTTATGTCTGATCAAAATTTAGAAAAACTGATTGAAATATTGTCAATAAAGTTTCGATTGATTATAATTATCTTTCGAAACGAAACTTTGGTAGTTATGAATAAACGTAATACACAGCAACGTAGACATAATATTATTAGCATTTTATCTCAGCAAGGTGAGGTAAGTGTCGATGAGTTATCGTTACGCTTTGAAACTTCAGAAGTTACCATTCGAAAGGATTTAGCAACGTTAGAAGAAGCTGGATTACTGCTGCGCCGTTATGGTGGTGCGATTGCTGTGCCTGATGAGGTTACGCAGCAATTTAGCGCTAAGATTGCGCCGAATAAGCTATCGATTGCCAAAAAAGCCGCGCAACTTATTAATGATCATAATCGAATTCTCATTGATAGTGGCAGCACTACATCGGGTTTAATTCAGCAATTAGACAATAAGCGTGGCTTATTAGTTATGACTAACTCATTGCAACTCGCCAATGCCATCAGAGAGCTGGAGAATGAACCAACATTATTGATGACCGGCGGCACCTGGGATCCCCACTCTGAATCCTTCCAAGGGCAAATAGCTGAACAAGTATTACGTTCTTATAATTTTGACCAACTGTTTATTGGAGCTGACGGCATTGATCTTGAGCGTGGGACGACTACGTTTAATGAATTAACAGGCTTAAGTAAAGTGATGGCTGAGGTTTCTCGCGAAGTGATTGTCATGCTTGAGTCAGATAAATTTGGCCGCAGAATCCCTAACTTAGAGTTAGCTTGGGAAAACATCAGTGTTCTGGTATCAGATGACCGACTATCAGACGATATGGTCGAAAAAATTACTCAATATGGCGTCAAAGTATTATTGGCTCCATATAAAAAATAAATCAAATTACTTTTATTATTAGATTTCTAAATTAAGTGCAAAAATAGGTATTAAATTATGTGCGGAATTGTTGGCGCGGTAGCGCAAAGGGATATTGCTGAAATTTTAGTTGAAGGTTTGAAACGCCTTGAATATCGCGGATATGATTCCGCAGGTGTCGCGATTATTAACCAAGGTGAATTGGGTCGTACTCGCCGAGTGGGTAAAGTTCAAGAACTTGATGATGCGTTGACTGAACAATCGTTAGTTGGTGGCACTGGTATTGCTCATACTCGCTGGGCAACTCATGGTGAACCAAGTGAGCGTAATGCACATCCACATTTATCTGAAGGTGATATTGCTGTAGTACATAACGGTATTATTGAAAATCACAATAAATTACGTGAGACGCTCAAAGGCTTGGGTTACAGCTTTAGCTCTGACACTGACACTGAAGTTATTTGTCATCTCGTACATCATGAATTAAAAACACATGACACCTTACTTGCAGCAGTTCAAGCGACTGTTAAGCAACTTGAAGGTGCTTACGGCACCGTAGTGATTGATCGCCGTGATAGTGAGCGCATGATTGTTGCACGTAGTGGCAGCCCGTTAGTTGTGGGCTATGGATTAGGCGAAAACTTTGTTGCTTCAGATCAATTAGCATTATTACCAGTGACACGTTCTTTTGCATTTTTAGAAGAAGGTGATGTTGCTGAAATTACTCGTCGTGAAGTGAGTATCTTTGATGTTGATGGCAATGCGGTTGAGCGTGAAGTAAAAGAGTCAGAAGTGACTCATGATGCCGGCGATAAAGGTGAGTATCGTCATTACATGCTCAAAGAAATTTATGAGCAACCAACAGCGATAGCACATACGCTTGAAGGTAGAATTGCTGCAGGTAAAGTCTTGGACTCAGCTTTTGGTGAAAATGCTGCTGAGTTTTTAAAAGATATAAAGCATGTACAAATTATTGCCTGTGGCACAAGTTATCATGCTGGCATGGCCGCTCGTTATTGGTTAGAAGATTGGGCAGGTGTATCTTGTAACGTCGAGATTGCATCAGAGTTTAGGTACCGTAAGTCGCACATGTTCCCAAATAGCTTACTTGTCACCATTTCACAGTCTGGCGAAACAGCTGATACGTTAGCGGCTATGCGTTTAGCTAAAGATATGGGCTACAAAGCCACATTGACGATCTGTAATGCACCAGGTTCTTCTTTAGTTCGTGAGTCTGACATGGCTTACATGATGAAAGCCGGTGTTGAAATTGGTGTGGCATCTACTAAAGCCTTTACAGTCCAACTTGCTGGCTTACTCATGTTGACTACAGCTATTGGTCGTCATAACGGTATGACAGAAGAGATGGAAACTGAAATAACTCAAAGCCTACAATCTATGCCAGCTAAAGTAGAACAAGCACTAAGCTTGGATGATGCCATTGCTGAATTAGCAGAAGACTTTGCTGATAAACATCACGCTTTATTCTTGGGCCGTGGCGATCAATATCCTATCGCAATGGAAGGTGCATTAAAGCTTAAAGAGATTTCCTACATTCATGCCGAAGCTTATGCATCGGGTGAATTAAAGCATGGTCCACTTGCGTTAATTGATGCGGATATGCCAGTCATTGTCGTTGCACCGAATAACGAACTACTGGAAAAGCTTAAATCAAACGTAGAAGAAGTCCGCGCTCGCGGTGGCCTTATGTATGTATTTGCAGATAAAGATGCGGAGTTTGAGTCTGACGACACCATGAAGGTTATTCCAGTACCACACTGTGATGAATTTATGGCGCCGCTTATCTACACTATTCCATTACAGTTATTGTCTTATCATGTTGCCTTAATTAAAGGGACGGATGTAGACCAACCACGTAACTTAGCTAAATCTGTAACAGTTGAATAAATTTAGTGTTTAAAGGTAAGTTTTAAAAAAAGCAGCCATTTATGGCTGCTTTTTTGTTTTTACTTTATAACCTGAAACACATATGGTTATCAGAATTTAAAAGTTGATTTGCACAAGTAAGTACCCATAAAAATAAGGCTATAAAGTGATATTTGAGATAACACTGTTGTTCGTTGCTGGGATAATCGGCGGAATACTTAATTCAGTGGCGGGTGGCGGCAGTTTCGTGACATTTCCGGCATTAATGTTTGTCGGGGTTCCCCCTGTGATAGCTAATGCGACCAATACTTTCTCCTCTTTTTTTGGCTACCTTAGTGGTGTTTTCGCCTTCAGAAAAGAACTAAAAGGTCACGGCAAAGAAATTAAAATCATTGTTTTAACGAGTTTCATTGGTGGCGGGGTTGGTGCATGGCTGTTGCTTTGGGCATCAGAAGACGTTTTTCAGAAAGCGATTCCGTGGTTATTGTTGTTTGCTACTTTGCTGTTTATATTCGGTAGTCAGATTAACCGTTTTGCTAAACAATTATCAAACCAAAGCCAATATGCTTCTAAGTTGGGTGTTGGCTTGTTGTTTCTAGTGTTATTGGCTATCTGTGTTTACGGTGGTTTTTTTAATGCTGGTTTAGGGATAGTGGGGTTAAGTTATCTAGCGCTAGCTGGTCACACGAATATTAACGTCATGAACGGCATTAAGCTGGTTATTTCGTCTTCAGTGTCGCTAATTGCTATCATTTGGTTCATTTATAATGATGCAATAGCATGGTTTGAAGGGGGAATCGTGATGGTAGGTACACTTATTGGTGGTTATATATCTGCTGGTATTTCAATGCGTATTCCACAAAAGTTGATGCGCCAATTTGTCATTGTTATGAGCTGTCTCATTACGGCTTACTTCTTCATTAAGACCTATATCTGATTTAACGTCCCTACTTTATTTACAAAAAGGCCTCTTCAGTAGAGGTTTTTTTACTCTGTTTTGAATATAAAAACATCAATTATCTGTAGTTAATTTTCAGAAAAGATCCTAAAAGTTCGCTTTTATCATTATCGCTTATTGGTCTGTATAGATATCTAATAACGCTTTCTTGTTGTTCATATATTGCGATTGTTTTGAGTTGGTTTTAATTGTGGTTTTGGGGTTACTTTTGGGTGGGTAGGGTTGTTAGTTTAAGGCGTTTTTTTGTCCTGTTTCTATAGGTTTTCTTTGTGAGTATAAAAATGTAATTCAAGTTGATACAAATAGCTTGAGTCCCGTTACTGCCCCGATACACTGCAAGCATCTAAATGCTTAATGAGTAAAAAATGTATGGAAGTTTTCATCAGTTTATTGGGTATGTGCGCATTGATCGGATTGGCCGTTTTATTGTCTGAACGTCGAAGTGCAATTAACCCAAGAACGGTTCTCGGTGCACTTGCCTTTCAAGTAGCATTTGGCGCTTTTGTGATGTATTTGCCTATGGGGCAGACCTTGCTTGATGCAGCATCAAATGGTGTGATGCATGTAATTAATTACGGTAATGAAGGTTTAGCTTTTGTATTTGGTGATTTAGCCAAATTCAGTGTTGGTTTTATTTTCGTGATTAACGTGCTGTTTGTGGTGGTATTCATTAGTGCATTGATTGCAGTCTTGTATTACCTCGGCATTATGCAATTAATTATAGGTGTGATTGGTGGCGGCTTATCTAAGCTGTTAGGGACCAGTCGCGCTGAATCTCTTTCTGCTACTGCCAACATTTTTGTCGGACCTATCGAAGCGCCATCTATGGTGCGTCCATTTGTAAAATATATGACTCGCTCAGAATTGTTTGCCGTGATGACAGGTGGGCTGGCTTCAGTTGCTGGTGGCACAATGATTGGCTATATACAAATGGGCGTTGACATTAAGTATGTGTTAACCGCTGCATTTATGACGGCTCCAGCGGGTCTATTATTTGCCAAACTGATGTGGCCAGAAACTGAAACACCACGTAATGATATTAAAAAGGTCATGGAAGAGCAGGAAGACAAACCAACTAATGTATTAGATGCTGCAGCAAGTGGCGCTGCAATGGGGATGCAGCAAGTATTAGCTGTATCTGCACTATTAATTGCTTTTGTTGGTTTAATCGCCATGGTTAATGGTTTGATTGGTGGTATCGGTGGCTGGTTTGGCTACGCTGAACTCACCATGCAAGCGATATTGGGTTACTTCCTTGCACCATTAGCTTGGTTGATGGGAGTACCTTGGAGCGAGGCAACCCAAGCGGCATCATTTATTGGCCAGAAAATGGTGATTAATGAGTTTGTTGCCTACATTGATTTCTTAAAAGTCGCTGATGACTTATCGCCAAAAACTCAAATTATTATCAGCTTTGCTTTGTGTGGTTTTGCCAACCTTGGTTCATTAGCAATGGTAATAGGTGGTTTAGCGGCTTTGTGCCCTGAGCGTCGCCAAGATTTGAGTGAAATTGGTATGAAAGCATTGATTGCTGCAGCTTTAGCCAACTTAATGAGTGGCACTATTGCTGGCTTATTATTTAGCCTAGCAAATTAATTTTAACTGTATGTTATGCCTGTTGAGTGAACAGGCTTTATCGGAGTAACAAGATGACCCCACATATCAACGCCCCAGAAGGTGCATTTGCAAAAACTGTGTTAATGCCTGGCGATCCTTTGCGTGCTAAATATATTGCGGAGAACTTTTTGGATAACCCAAGGCTTGTGACCGATGTGCGCAACATGTTGGGTTATACAGGCGAATATAATGGTAAAACTATTTCAGTAATGGGTTCAGGTATGGGGATCCCTTCGATTTCCATATATGCCAAAGAATTGATTACTGAGTATGGTGTTGAAAATATCATTCGTATTGGTTCATGTGGTGCAATTAGTGACAGTATTAAACTCATGGATGTAGTTATGGCAATGGGGGCAAGTACAGACTCTACAGTTAACCGTACACGTTTTGCTAATACTGATTTTGCGATGATTGCCGACTATGGTTTATTACGCTTAGCGACAGATGCAGCGGAAAAACAAGGGGCGAATTACCATGTCGGTAACTTGTACTCTTCTGATTTATTCTACTGTGAAGATGAAAGCCGTTACGACTTAATGGAGAAATACGGCATCTTAGGTGTCGAAATGGAAGCCGCTGGTTTATACGGTGTTGCAGCAGAATATGGTGCTCGTGCACTTGCAATGATGACAGTGACTGACCATATAAGACAAGGTCTTCACTTAACTGCTGAAGAACGTCAGCAAACGCTTAATGAAATGATTAAGCTAACTTTAGAGGCGGTTAGTCATATCGAATAACTGCGTTAGTTTAGTTTTAACATACAAAATGCCGGACTTATTTCTACAGAGGTGAGTCCGGCATTGTTGTTTTATCAGCGATTAAATTAAATATTAAAAACCAAATTTTCCGTTACTGTTTTGCCATTCAGCTTGGGCAGGAATAGTTTCAATGGTGTCCCAATGCTCAACGATTTTTCCATTATCTAGGCGAAACAAATCATAAAAAGCGACGTGCTGGTTCATGAATGTTCCTTCACTAATGGAAAGCACAAAGTTGCCTTCTCCGAGTACTTTATGGTTTTTGGTCACAATCATAGGCATATTAGCTGCGGCAAGTTCACCTAAGGCTTTGCCTAACCCGCTTAGACCATCTGCAATTGCTGGGTTGTGTTGGATATAAGCATTGTCGTCATTATCAATAAATTGATTAATCTTGCTCATATCGCCTTCCATTAATATTGTTGCGACAAAATCAGCGACAATTGCTTTATTCGAATCTGTTTTATCTAAATCTGTTATTTCCGTCGCGCCATCAAGTTGGGTTCTGCCACTTGGGTTGCTTGGTGTTATTGCTTGAAGATTGTCCCAGTGCTCAACAATTTTTCCTTCTTCAAAGCGAAACACATCAAAGCCAACTTTAGGGCCAAAGAAATTATATTCGGTGTGGGTGAAGGTATATTCACCATCTTGGAATGCACGTTTAACTTTGGCTTTTGCGCTTCCTTCGGGAAGCTGCTGCAGCACTGCCCCAAAGCCTGCTAATCCATCTGCTACCGCTAAATTATGTTGGATATACTTTTCTGGGTTGATGTAACCAATGGCTGTTTGCTCGCCTGTTTCGATACTTGAGATTACCGCTACAGCTTTTTGCTTATTAGATAATGATTGAGCGCTTGAGTCTGCCATAGTTATTACTTCCTGATTTGATGTACATGCGATAAGGCTAAAGATACTGGCTGCTATAAGTGAATGTTTAATAAGGTTAGGTGTTGTCATTGTTTTGTCCTCAATTGGCTTGAGAGCAATATTAGAGATCAGTGGAGTAATTGGGCAGAGTGTATTTAAGTGTAAAAATGGTAAATATCGAACCTAAAGAAAGTCGCTAGTGGTTAACTAACCTGCTTTAAAAACTGACTTGGTGTGATATTGGTTTGATTTTTGAAGTACTTAACAAAGTTGCTAGCATCGTCAAAACCAAAGTCATAAGCAATTTGCTGGGAAGGCTTTTTACTTATGACAATATGGCGTTTGATTTCTATAACGGTAAAAGCATCAATCATTTGTTTAGCTGTTAAGCCAGTTGCTAGCTTACAAATGTGATTCAAGGTTTTATAAGTTGTATTAACTTGGTTGGCATACCAGCTTGCATCTCGAGTTTTACGGAAGTGTTGCTGCATTAACTCAAAAAAGCGTGCAAATTTAACATTTTGATCTAACGACATTTTGTCATGTTTTGCTTCGGGTCGAACCCGGTGTAATATCAAAGCAAGAGCTGAAAATAAATACATGATAACTAATGGATCAGTTTGTGGGTGATTAACCTCTAATGTTATTTGTTCGATTAATAAATTGGCTCTCTGGCAAGTCGGTTGATCCAGATTGAATTGAGGTGAGTGTTGCTGATTAAGATGTGTTGGAGTGTACTTAGGTAAGCGCATATTAGCATGTACTTGATCTAAAAATGCTTGCGTAAAAATAAGTACTTTACCCTGCGGCTTAGCAGAGAAATCAAATGCATGGACCTGTTCTCGCTGGACCAGTAATACAGAACCAGCACTGAAAGAGTAATCATTGAAATCAATCATGTGCACTCCCTCGCCTTGCTCTATATAAATGAGCATAAAGAAATTCACTTTATGGGGGAGCTGTGGATTGTGGTCGATATTGGCTCTTTGATATATCGAGGCGAGATCAATAACCTCGAGTTCTTCTTCATCTGATTGCTGATGGTTAAAGCCAATATCGGGTATATTCAATGTTAAACTCCACTAATATAATAATAAAAGTGTAGTGGAATTTAGCTGCGTCTAGCAAGTCATGAAATTGAAGCTCATCATTGCTAGGCTGCGTGATAATAAGATGATTAAGTGATTATCTCATTCCTAAATTCGCAACGCTGCTATCTTGAGTATATTGTATGGCTTCTTTGCATAAATTAAATTTGTTGTCTTCATCTGATGCTTCGAATTTTGCAATATATAAATCTAATTCATCGCTTGTGCGTTGTGTCATCATCATTTCTTCAATACCTGTTTTATATTTATCAGCCATTAATTTTTTGATGATAGCTGTTTGGCTTGCTGACTCTTCAGATTCAATGTCACTATAAAATGCATCGCAGATCATTAATCCTGCCATGCCAATAGCATCTTCTGTTGATAGTTGTTGAGCGGCTGATACTGGTGGCCCTATAAGTAAACAGCTAGCAATAGCGACTGAGATCAATCTTTTCATTTGTTACCTCTTTTCACACTAAAAAACGTTCTATAAATATCGAGTTTATGATTAGAAATATTAGCTAGAAATCAGTAGATGTATTGATACTTGACTCAATAGGTTGGCAGTTTTTAGAGTTTTTTATTTATTAAATGACTCAGTTTATTGAACTTGAGCTAACAATTATGTTGCAGCTATAAATGTCCTGAAATGATTATTGGTAAAGGGTGGCGTATCTTCATCAGGATCTAAGTCATTTCATGGTGACTTTGCCGCCAATCATTTTAAATGCAGGGGTGCCACGGACTAAACAATCTCTAGCAAAGGTGATGCTGCAATTAGGGCAGACACAAGCAGTTTTGGTGTAGTCATCGACAATGCGCTCTTTAAAGCACTTCACTAACGCACCTTTTCCGCCTTTGCGGTACTTAAACAGCTGGGCTTTACATTTAGCACAGAAAATATCAACGGTGCGGCTTGGGCCTTTCGGGTTGGGTTTTGCCACAATTAACTCATTCAAAGTTAGAGAGTTGCACTAACAACTCTTAGGTTCATTTTTTTACTGTTTGATTTTTCTTAAAAACGATAACCTAAACTCGTGGTATAGGAATGTGTTTCAATAATATCTAAATCTTGATACGAGTATATTACAGCAAGCTCAAGTCCCATATTAAAATCAAAACGCCATCCGATAGAGGCTAATAAACCATTTCCATCGACAGTGTCATTAATTCCTGAACTATCTTCTCTATAGTCAGTCGCATCGATCGAGTAATCAGTGACGCCAAGCTTGAGTACTAAGCGATTTCTAAGTGATAGTGGGTAAGAGTAGACTGCAGCAATACGGAAACTTTCAGCGTCATTTAAGGAGTATTTATCAAATGCAGAGTCAAACCAATTGGTAAAAGTTACATCCTGGTGTCTATAGCCAACTTCAGCGCCCCAATAATTATCAAACTGATATCGATATGCAAAGTCATAATTAAGCTCAAAATCATTATTACCCTGATCCATTTCTCCACTTAAAAAGCCCATGCCAGCTCCAGCACTGATGACATGGTGCGCTTCATCTGTAGCTGCTTGAACTAAAGGGGATGTGAGTAAGGCAGCTGTAATAAATATGTACTTCATTTTAAAATCCTTTTTAAATTGTCCTTTTATTATCAATATACTAAAACATACTATAGACCGATAAAAAAGCCCCCATAGCAATGGAGGCTTTATATCTATATATCAGTGATTAATGTTAACCAAACTCACCGCTAACATACCCTTGAGTACGTGAGTCTTGAGGGTTATTAAATACTTGATGTGTTTCGCCTTGTTCAACCAACTCACCCATCCAAAAGAACGCGGTTCTATCTGAGATACGCTTTGCCTGGTTCATTGAGTGGGTCACAATTACGATGGTGAACTTTTTGCGTAACTCATCCATTAACTCTTCAATTTTATGGGTCGCAATTGGATCGAGCGCACTGGTTGGCTCGTCCATTAAGATGACCTCTGGCTCCATAGCAATAGCACGGGCAATACAAAGACGCTGTTGTTGACCACCTGAAAGACCAAATGCTGGTGTATTAAGACGGTCTTTTACCTCTTCCCATAATGCTGCGCCGCGAAGTGATTCTTCTACTACTTGATCAATTACTTTTTTATCTTTAACACCTTGAGCCTTTAGGCCAAAAGCAATGTTTTCATAAATACTCATTGGGAATGGGTTTGGTTTTTGAAAAACCATACCAACACGCATTCTTAAGTTTTTAACGTCTACATCGGCATAAATATCTTCGCCTTCAAATGCGACAGTACCAGTGATTTTTACGCCCGCAACCAAATCATTCATTCGATTTAAAGTACGAAGTAGCGTTGATTTACCACACCCAGAAGGACCAATTAATGCGGTGACTTGGCGTGATGGGATATTGATTGAAATATCTTTTAGTGCGTGGTTCTCACCGTAGAATAAATCTAAGTTGTTTACTTCAAGTTTGTTCATTTTCAGGCCTTTATCTAACACGACTTTTTACGTGTTATTGCTATTTGTTTATGACTATTTGCGTATTGATTAAGATTGTTTATTTAATCGGGTCGCAATCACTTTGGTTGTTAAATTCAATACCAGCACTAATACAATCAATATGGTTGCAGTTGCGTAGGCTTGATCCCACTCATGTTGAGTAAATAACTCTTGGGTTAACTTATATAAATGAACGGTCAATGTTCGGCCTGAATCTAATACTGATTCAGGAATTTGAGTCACCATACCGGCGGTTAAAAATACCGGTGCAGACTCTCCAATAACGCGGCCAGTACTTAAAATGACTGACGTGACAATACCTGGTAAAGCGCTCGGTAAAATGAGGCGCCAAATGGTGTAGATTTTACTGCTTCCTAGCGCATAACCGCCTTCACGGTAACTCATAGGTACAGCCATTAATGCTTCTTCAGTGGTTCGGATAATCACGGGTAAAATGAGCATTGCGAGTGTTAGTGCACCTGAAAGGATAGAGAAACCAAGTCCTAAGGTAGTCACAAAAAATGTCATACCGAATAAACCGTAAACAATAGAAGGAATACCCGCTAATGATTCAGTACAAAAACGGATAACTTGCACGAACTTACTGCCGGGAGCCGCGTATTCAGTTAAGTATATTGCCGTCATAATGCCTATAGGCGCAGCAAAAGCTAATGAAAGTAGCACCATATAAACGGTTGAAACAATCATTGCCCAAATGCCTGATGCTTCACCGATTCGGGTATAAGAACCAGTGATAAATTCCCAGCTTACATGGCTTAAACCATTAGATAAGATGTGCCATACCACCCATAGTAAAAATAAGATGGTGATGCCTGCTGCTGCCCAAATAGCGCCATGCAGCAATTTATCTTGGTTTTCTCTCGATAGTAATGATTTCGAGTCTTTCAGTGTCGAAATAGTCGAGTTTGATTGAGTAAACTTAGACATGATTAGTAAGCTCTCTTGCGGTTTAGATATAACAGTGAACCGTTAAGCAATACGATAAATGCTAATAGCACGATACCGGTAGCATATAAGGCACTTGAGTGGATGCCTGTTGCATAGGACATTTCCATCGCGATATTTGCAGTTAATGTTCTTGCTGGTTCAAGCAATGAGCCTGGCATTGCTGGTGCATTCCCCATAACCATGATAATTGCCATCGTTTCGCCAATAGCGCGCGCAACGCCTAAAGCTACACCAGTTAAGATGCCACTTTTAGCCGCAGGGATGAGTACTTTAAAAATGCTGTAAACATGTGATGCCCCAAGTGCTAATGCGCCTTCTTTGTAGACCGAAGGCAATGCTCTAATTGAGGTTTCTGAAATAGTAATTACAGTTGGCAATATCATAATCGCCAACACAATGATCCCCGCTAAAACTGTGTTACCTGCAGGAATATTAAATAGGGTTTCGATAGCTGGAACAATAATCACCAACCCGAAAAAACCGTAAACAACAGATGGAATACCTGCCAGTAACTCTACGGCTGGTCTTACTAAGTCTGCTAGCCATTTAGGTGCTATTTCAGCAAGGAATACCGCAGTAAGGATGGCAATAGGAACACCGATAATAACTGCGCCTGCAGTTGAAATTATCGAGGCGACTATCATTGGGAAAATGCCGTATAGCGCTGGTGGTAACCACTCTTTACCTGTTACAAACTCGGTTACTCCAGCTTCTTTGAATGCTGGTAAACCTTCATTAAATACAAACCATCCAATGGTAGAAACGGATAGAACGCCAACCATAGCGCAACATAGGAATAGACCATGAAAGAAGATTTCTTTTATGTCCACGGTGTTCTTAGGTGCAAGTTGTAGTCCTGTCGGTTGGACTTTAGTTGCTGTATTCATCATATGCCTCAGGGTCGTACTGATGATTAAATCATTTAAATATTTGTAGAAACTACAAAAGAGGAGCGCAAGCTCCTCTTAAAAACTTAGTTGTAATTATTACTGAACGCGGATGTAGCCTTCTTCAGCAACAATGCTTTGACCATCTTCAGACATGATGAAGTCGATAAAGCCTTCTGCGTTCGGGTGTGGTTTGTTATTCACTAATACGATGAAAGGGCGAGCAATTTGATAGTCGCCAGCTGCGATGTTTGAATCACTTGCTTCAACACCGTCAACATTTAAGGCGCGTAGTGAGTCATCAACACTGCCCAATGATATATAGCCGATTGCAAATGGGTTGTTAGCAACGATGGTCTTGATCATACCGTTACCGTTACCTACCTGAGCAGTTGGTGTAATAGCCGTTACTTTGTGGCCATTAACCGTACGTTGTAGCTTCATGATTTCTTCAAATGCGCCACGAGTACCTGAACCGTTTTCGCGAGTAACGACAACGATTGGGCGAGACTCACCGCCAACTTCACTCCAGTTTTTGATTTCGCCGCGATAGATTTTTGAAATTTGTTCTTGAGTTAAGTTCTGAACAGGGTTTGCTTTGTTTACTGCTGCAGCAATACCATCACGAGCAATAACGATTTCTTTTGTTGTATCGTTTAACTCATTCTCTTTAACGTTACGAGAAGACATACCAATCATGCTGGTGCCGTCTTTCGCTGCACGAATACCAGCAGAAGAGCCAGTGCTTTGTACTTCAACGTTCTTTTTAGCAGTGTTTTGATAGTTCTCTGCTAGCACTTCCATAACGTGTGCAACAGATGTTGAGCCAGATACTGTTACTGTACCAGCTTGAACAAGAGGTGCCGTCATTAAGCCAACAGCAGTTAATAAACCAATCACTTTTTTCATCACAAATTCCACTTATTATTTGTTTCAATATCCGTCTTGGATATCTGAAGTTAGGGTGCTTCTTTCAACGCTGTAATTTGAAGCGAGTGCATTAAGACAGATCAATATGACAGTAAAGTTACAGTGAAATGGGGTGCTTTATTTTTTATATGATGCATCTAAGCTTATGTTTTATATATGTTGTTGCGATGTTACTACTTGTGGTTTGTTAACTATAATTTAGCAAAAAGATATGAGGTTTTCTTAAGTGAGGCTAAAGTTTTGTAGTGCGCAGCCTGGCTGTTTTTTTGTCCGTTAGGTGTAGAAATTTAACTGACTGAATAGTTTTGTGTTAATCGTTGTTTAAGGCTATTTTAAGTTTAGCTGTAAGAAAAGTGCTATATTGTGCGCAAACTAATATTGGTTAATTATTTTATTAAAGTTTTATTACAGTCGTGCTTTACAGTCCGTTAAGTTATAAAACTCTCTACCCTTATAACTTTGGCTTTTATTCCAAAAAGCTAATCTATCAAAATACGCTTATTCAATTCCTAAAGGTGGCTTTATGACAACCGAGATGATCATGATTGGAATGTCTATTCTGATTGTTATTGGCATTCTATTACATCACCCATCTCGTACGCTTGGTATTCCGTCGCTATTTATCTTCATGGGCGTTGGCTTATCACTGGGTAATGGTGAGTTTAACTTTGTATATGACAATTTAGACAAAACGGCTTGGATAGGTGGGCTTGCTTTAAATGTGATTGTTTTTGTGGGGGGCTTAAACACCTCAACAGCAAAAATTAAGGTGGCATATAAAGAGGGCGGAGTATTAGCCTCGTTTGGGGTTGTTTTTACTACGATTATATTTGCTGCAATACTTTACTTATTACTCGATTTTAATTTTATTACCTGTTTATTGTTCGCGGCAGTCGTGTCATCAACCGATGCAGCAGCTGTGTTTTCAATTTTGGAATCTAAAAAGCTCAAGTTAAAAGAAGAAACCGATACGGTTTTGGAATTTGAATCAGCAACCAATGACCCTGTAGCTATGCTAATGGTGATTGTGCTGACAGAAATGGCGCTTTCATCGACGCAATCAGTGACACTGTCGTCGTTAAGCTTAGATTTAGTCACTCAGATATTGGTCGCGGTAGTTGTAGGTTTTTTGATTGGTAAAATTGCAGTGACCTTATTGAGTAAAATAAGCTTATCTGAATACGGGCTCATTCCTGTGTTTGTCTTGGCGAGTTTTATTATTGCGACTTATGGTGCGGAATTAATGGGAGGCAATATTCTATTGGCTTCTTACATTGCTGGCGTGGTGATTGGTAATGGGATTAAACGTGGTCAGCAGGTTAATTTGCACTTCTTTAACAGCCTATCGTGGTTAGCACAGGCATTGATGTTTATTGTATTGGGACTACAGATTTTCCCACAAACATTAATGACCGTATTTTGGGCGTCTATTATCCCTGGTTTATTATTAATTTTTGTCGCAAGGCCATTAGCCGTGCAACTGTGCTATTTACCTTTTGTAAAAGCAACCTGGAAAAAACGACTATTTATATCCATGATCGGTTTAAAAGGCGCAACGCCAATTGTGTTTGCACTTATACCTGCAGCAGCAGGCGTACCTGGCGCGATTGATATCGTGCATATGGTGTTCTTTTTTGTATTGTTCTCTATCTTTATTCAAGGTGGCGCAATCGCACCGTTAGCTAAAAAATTGGGTTTAGAGAAAGAAACTCCGCCAAAATAGCTTCGCTATAACGCTTTCAATCAGAACAAAGATTATGAAACAGCAATACTGGCTAAGTCATTATTAGCTGTTTCATTTGCTTCAATGCGATTCCAGGCTTTGTCATGGAAATAAAACACCACTGTATTCACTGCAGGTTCAATTAAAGCGACCGCCCCACCAATGACAATACTGCCTGTTAGTAGGTAGGTAATCGTAAAAGCGACGCTGAAATGTAAAATTGCGAAAGAGATAGTTTTTTTCATGATTAAAGCCTTTTCAGTATTGGTGTTGATTTGATTCAAATGATAACAGTTCTTATTATCATTTAAAGTGTTTTTTACCAATTAAGACGAAAGGTTTATTCGATTAAGGTTTTGTAGGTGCATTTTTTTATACTAAAAACAAATAAAATCAGAGGTTTGGTGGGTTTTATTCATGTTTGTGCTCAGAAGAAACATTGGGAAGTTAGATAAACCCTCTCAATAATTGCAGAGGGTTTATCTTTGAAGCTAGATTAGTGAGCGAGTGGCGTTAATAATGCCAAGGGAATTTAGAAAAATCCTGATCGCGTTTTTCAAGGAATGCATCACGGCCTTCTTGAGCTTCTTCAGTACCATAAGCAAGACGAGTTGCTTCACCTGCAAATAGTTGCTGACCCACTAAGCCGTCATCTGGCAAGTTAAAGCCATATTTAAGCATGCGCATTGCAGTAGGAGACTTACTATTGATTTCTTTTGCCCAAGATAATGCTTCAGTTTCTAGTTCGGCATGTGGGATAGAACGGTTTACCATGCCCATATCAAATGCTTCATCTGCAGTATAATTAAAACCAAGGAAGAAAATTTCACGAGCGCGTTTTTGGCCAATCATTTTAGCTAAGTAAGCACTGCCGTAACCTGAGTCAAAACTGCCTACATCCGGATCAGTCTGTTTGAATACCGCATGCTCTTTTGAGGCCAAGGTTAAATCACACACCACGTGTAAACTGTGGCCACCGCCAACAGCCCAACCAGGAACAACAGCAATAACCACTTTAGGCATAAAGCGGATGAGTCGCTGTACTTCTAATATATGTAGACGACCCATACGTGCGACATCAGGTTTACCTTCTTCTGCACCTTCATATTTATAGCCATCTTTGCCACGAATGCGCTGATCGCCGCCAGCACAGAAAGAATGCTGTCCCTTAGCCGAAGGGCCGTTTCCAGTAATTAACACACAACCAACATCAGACCATTGGCGAGCATGATCTAGTGCGGTGTAGAGCTCGTCTACAGTTTTAGGACGAAAAGAATTAAGACAATCTGGACGATTAATCGCAATCCTTACAGTGCCTTGGTCTTTTGCGCGATGGTAAGTGATGTCTTCAAAGTCGAAGTCGCTTACCGTGTTCCAAAGTGATGGGTCGAAAATATCGGAAACCTGTTGAGTCATTTTACTAGCCTTTTTCAATCGAATATCCAAAGGCTAGGCTGAATTAAATCTCAGGTCAATTGACAGATGTCAGGAAAGTTAAATTTATATCTTGTCACAGATTAATTGCAGGTTTTCTTTGCCAATAACTGGGTGTCTAGCACCAAAGCCGCAGTAGTCCTCTTTAAATACTGCCACAGTACTATTATCAGTAAAGATAGCTTTGAATTCAGAGGCCTCTTTGTCTGAAAGTCTTTCTATTACACCTGAAGGAATTGCAATAACCTTCTCACTCTTTCTTATGATCTTTGTGCCTGTCATTGATGTCACCTTGTCATCAGCGCTGTTTATGACAGACTGAATTTCAGCAATAGGTTCATCTAATTTATTTGTTTCGGTCGCAAAGTAGTAAATAACACCGCCAATCAGTGCAATAAGGATCCAGCCTCTCATCATTTAGTCCAATTAAAGTGAATAACCATGAATAATACGAGTATAATATACTCAATTAACACTCTATATACGAGTGTGTAGCAGTTAATAGGTTTTTTTGACTAAAAACGATAACTTATATTTGGTAACTGCCACTTTCTTTGCCCCTTTTATAAGTAGTAAGGCATTAAGATGACACAAGAATCTACACCTAAAGATTACGCCAAACAAAAACGGATTAAGATCCACCAACCCGATGCCAGTAAGGCAGATAGATTTAATCCGAGTAATAGTATTTATGTTCGCGCAGTGACAGGTTTATGGACGACTGTTAGAAGGCGTATTGGCTGGGCAACCATGTCATTCTTTTTAATATTACCTTGGCTGCCTTGGGGAGATCGCCAAGCGGTTTGGTTTAACCTAGCAGAACAGAAGTTTCATATTTTTGGACTGACTATTTGGCCACAGGATTTAACCTTACTCGCAGCACTCTTTACGATTGCCGCATTTGGCTTGTTTTTTGTGACGACTTATCTTGGGAGAGTATGGTGTGGCTACACGTGTCCGCAAACCGTGTGGACCTTTATCTTTATTTGGTTTGAAGAAAAATTTGAAGGCGCACGTAATAAGCGAATTAAATTAGACCAAATGCCATGGAGCTTTAATAAGCTATGGCGAAAAACCGCCAAACACACCTCCTGGATACTTATCTCATTATTAACTGCAATGACCTTTGTGTCGTATTTCGTACCAAGTCGCGAGGTGTATATAGATGTATTTACCTTAAATGCTGATCTAAGCATTTATTTCTGGGTGGTGTTTTTTACCTTTGCTACTTACGGTAACGCAGGTTGGATGCGCGAAATTATGTGTATCCACATGTGCCCATATGCACGATTCCAAGCGGCGATGTTTGATAAGAACACTTATATAGTGGGTTACGATAGTAAACGTGGTGAAACCAGAGGGCCGAGATCTCGTAAAGCTGACCATAAAGAAATGGGCTTGGGTGACTGCATTGATTGTGACTTGTGCGTGCAGGTTTGCCCGACTGGTATCGATATTCGCAATGGACTTCAATACGAGTGTATTAACTGCGGAGCCTGTATTGATGCTTGTGACACTACAATGGAGCGCATGGGCTATGACAAAGGCTTAATTAGTTATACAACCGAAAATAAACTGGAAGATGTAAAAGAGACGATCGTAAGACCCAAACTGATTGGTTACGGCGTAGCATTAACAGTGATGATACTAGTGTTCGTTTATGCCAGTGCCACAATCGCACCTTTGCGTATGGATGTGATTCGTGATCGAAACGCCCTTTACCGTATCACTAATGATGGTTTAGTTGAAAATACCTATACTTTGAAACTGCTCAACAAGACCGAACAAGCTCAAGAGTATCAACTCTCAATGGACGGTTTAGAAGGATATGAGTGGAATGGACCAAAACAAGTTGCAATCAAAGCGGGTGAAGTATTAACACTACCTATTAGTATTGCAGTAGATCCTGGCCAATTGGAACGAACAGTGACAAAAATTAACTTAGTCGTTGACGCCAACATTGAAGGTAAAGCAGTGACTATTAAACAAGAATCAAGATTCTTTGGTGAATAAATGCTGCTATAGCTGGATTAAGGGACAATTTAGTCCCTTTTTTATGCGTTTCGTTTAAAAGTTCATCTGTCATTCATATTTCTGTCATTTTCTTTTAAAAAGCCCTTGCGCGAAAATCTGATTTGCCTATAATGCGCATCCACTGACACGGCAGAGCGCAATAGCGAAACACTGAGTCAGGTTGATTTGAGATGGTTTTAACCGCTTCAAATTAACGGCAAAAAGAAGTTTGAAAAAACACTTGACGCCAACGAGGGAAAGCGTAGAATACGCATCCCTGACCAACACGGTCAACGCTCTTTAAC
>NZ_JAKIKU010000016.1 GCF_023283985.1 Shewanella electrodiphila | reverse complement strand
GTCGATTAGCTCAGCTGGGAGAGCACCTCCCTTACAAGGAGGGGGTCACTGGTTCGAGCCCAGTATCGACCACCATTCTTTTCGTAAAGAATTAAAACATTATGAAATCCCCAGGTCGATTAGCTCAGCTGGGAGAGCACCTCCCTTACAAGGAGGGGGTCACTGGTTCGAGCCCAGTATCGACCACCATTATTTTTTTATTCCTGTTTTACCTTTCTAAAGATTTTTCATTTCAAATATTTAATTCGTACTTTAAAGCCGTTGCGATTTCTTTACTTACTTCATAAATCTATCTCTATTTTTGTGTCTGTCTCTAACTCTATCTCTATTTCTAATTCCCTCTACATCTCTGACCTTTTTTGTGGAATGCTCAGTTTTCGCAGGTAACCCAATACATGTGTGATTGACTGGGTTCGTTTAATTAGTGCTTGATTAAACCACTAAAAAAGCCGCTCAACATGCATTGAACGGCTTAGTAGGGGATAACGAATCGTTATTTTATTAAGCGATTAATCTATACCGAGGAAGCCACCTGTTTGGTGTGCCCATAACTGCGCATAAATACCCCCCGATTTGATCAACTCTTGGTGCGTACCTTGTTCAACAATCTTGCCCTTGTCCAAGACAATTAGCCTGTCCATTGCTGCGATGGTTGATAAGCGATGGGCAATGGCAATCACAGTTTTACCTTGCATTAATTCATATAAACTTTCCTGAATCGCTGCTTCTACTTCAGAATCGAGAGCTGATGTTGCCTCATCGAGTAACAGAATTGGCGCGTTTTTAAGCAGCACACGGGCAATCGCGATACGTTGGCGTTGACCACCTGATAATTTAACACCGCGCTCGCCGACCTGTGCATTAAGTCCAGTATTACCAAAGGGATCTGATAAGTCTTTAATGAACTCACTGGCTTGCGCCTGTTCAATTGCCGCCAGTAATTGCTCATCTGACGCTGTTGGATCGCCATAAAGGATGTTTTCACGAATGGAGCGATGCAGTAATGAGGTATCTTGAGTCACCATGCCAATCATTGAGCGCAAAGAGTCCTGAGTGACATCGGTGATCTTTTGGTCATCAATTGCAACGTGGCCTTTTTCGACATCATGAAATCGCATTAGCAAATTTACCAATGTAGATTTACCTGCGCCAGAGCGGCCGACTAAACCGACTTTCTCGCCCGCTTTGATGTTCAAGTTCAAGTCGTTAATGACACCAGATGCTTCACCATAATTAAAGCTGACATCATTGAAATCAATTTTACCATTGTCTACAACGATATCTTTAGCATCTGTTTTATCTTCAATTTCAATCGGTTTCGATAAGGTGTTCATCCCATCTGTTACTGTACCTATGTTCTCGAACAGTGAGCTGATTTCCCACATGATCCATTGAGACATGCCATTAAGGCGCAATGCCAAGCTGACAGCGATAGCAATTGCACCCACAGTGATGGCGTTATCTGCCCATAACCAAATCGATACTGCCGCAATGGTAAATGCCAACAAATAGTTAATTGCTTGAACCAGCACGTTAATGATAGTCACTAGACGCATTTGACCATACACAGTCTGTAAGAAGCCCATCATGCTGTCTTGGGCGTAATCAGCTTCTTGTTTGGTGTGCGAGAATAACTTTACAGTTGAAATATTGGTGTAACTGTCAACAATTCGTCCTGTCATGGTCGAGCGTGCATCAGCTTGCTTAGTTGAAATCGCTTTTAGTTTCGGCACGAGTTTCCACTGAATAGCAACATAAGCAAATAACCACACTAGCATCGGTAGCATTAAACGCACATCAGCACTGGCAATCATCACTAGCATTGAGGTGAAATAAATAATGATGTACATCAGTACATCAAGCAATTTCATCACGGTTTCTCTCACAGCTAGTGAGGTTTGCATGACTTTGGTGGCAATACGTCCGGCAAAGTCGTCCTGATAGAACGAAACGCTTTGTTTAAGCAAATAACGGTGTGCTTGCCAGCGTATCGCCATCGGGTAGTTACCCAAGAGTGTCTGATGAACAATAGAAGCATGCAGCCAGACCAATGCAGGGATCACCACTAAGACAATTACGGACATACCAATGAGGGTGTTCCCTTCATCCTGCCATAATGTCTCAGGGTTTTTAGTGACTAACCAGTCTACTAATTTGCCCATAAAACCAAATAAAGACACCTCTAAAATGGCCAAAATAGCGGTTAATATCGACATAATGATTAGATGCTTTTCAAACCCGCGAGTGTAATGACGGCAGAAAGCATATACGCCTTTAGGGGCTTGCGACGGCTCTTCTTGAGGAAGGGGATTGGTTAACGATTCGAAAAATTTAAACATCAACAGCTCAAACAAATATTAGTTAACGATAGGATACCGTAACTTGTGAACGAAGTGTTGAATTGATTATGACAATTGATGTCAGCATTAAATCAACATTGAGTTCCGTTTTCCGCTAGTGAGCGGCGACAACTTTGGTTAAAGTAGATCCACACTTTAAGATTGTGAGTTAGTTTACGCCGCCATGAAAACTATTAATAAAACGGATACCTATCAATCAAACGAGATGCCAGTGGGTTTGTCTTCGCTTGCTTACAATCATTGCCATTTACCTGATGATACCTGCAGACAAGCAAGACTAAGTCGAGATGCACGTTTTGATGGCCGATTTTTCATTGGGGTTAAAACCACAGGTATCTTTTGTCGCTCAATTTGTCCAGCATCGCCGCCAAAAGAGCAAAATGTGGTTTATTTTGATTCAGCGATCAAAGCTGCAGAAGCTGGGCTTAGACCTTGTTTACGCTGCAGGCCTGACAGTGCACCGCAATCTAACGCTTGGAAAGGCACTAACACCAGTTTACTGCGGGCCATTAGCTTGATTGATGCAGGGTGTTTAAGTGGTGAAAATGCAGAATCGTTAACCCAATTGTCTGCACGTCTTGGCATAAGTTCTCGCTATTTGAGTCAATTATTTAACAAACAACTTGGAACATCGCCCAAAAAATATGCTCTATACCGTCAGTTAATGTTTGCCAAACAATTATTGCATCAAACACAACTACCTATTACTGATGTGGCCATGGCGGCAGGTTTCAATAGTATTAGACGATTTAATGAAGTGTTTAAAGCGCAACTGCAACTGACGCCATCTCAATTAAGGCGTTCACCGTCTGCTAAAACGAATACTAATCCTATTGCCAGGAAAGGGATTAAAGACAAACCAGCTCTTGATACACATGCCAGTTTCTCCCATGGGATTAACTTATTGCTGGATTACCGTCCGCCATTTTTATGGTCTGATTTATGGGCATTTTACAAAGTTCGAGCGGTTGAAGGTATGGAGTGGCTTGATGAACAGTCGCTCACATATGGGCGTAGTTTTTCACTGGGTTTTGATGATATTTCAATTAGAGGCACATTTGAAATCTCAGAAGTTAACGCAAAAAACCAGCTGTTATTGAATGTGCAATTCGAACGTGAGCAAGATATTGGCTATTTATTTCAAGTTGTTCAATATGTAAGAAAAATATTAGATTTAGACGCTGATATGGATGTAATAGAAGCTTCTTTTTCTCCATTAGTGTCTATGGGAATGCGTGTTTCATCTGGCCTTAGGATCCCCGCGACAGCATCAGTTTTTGAGGCAGGTTGCCGAGCTGTGTTAGGGCAGCAGGTGAGCGTCATTCAGGCGAGTAAATTGCTTAATGTGCTAGCAGTAAATTACGGCGATAAAGCAGTCATAGGCCAGCGAGAAGTGCTGTTTTTTCCTAAAGCTGAACAGGTTGCCACAGCAGGACTTGATGAGTTTAAAATGCCTGGCGCCAGAAAACGTGCATTAAACGGGTTAGGTCAATTCGTTGCTGATAACCCGTTAGCCTCACCCGAAGCCTGGATTGAGGTGAAAGGCATAGGCCCATGGACGATTGCTTACGCCAGAATGCGAGGAGAAAGTGACCCTAATATCTTTTTGGGTGGCGATTTAGTGATTAAAAATAGACTTAAAGCACTCATAGCAAAGCAAGACATTACTTTAGGAACTACGACAGACTTTACACCTAAATATTATCAACAGCTTGTAGATAAAATCAGTCAGCAAGTCAGCCCTTGGGGCAGTTATTTAACCTTTCAATTATGGAAAAGTGATGAAAATTAATAATCAACCGCCAGTGTTTCAACAGATTATTGCTAGCCCTGTGGGCTATCTGAAACTACAAGCATCAACGCATGGGCTGACTCATTTACAAGTGGTCGCTGAATCAACCACACTGGATGCGTTATCTCAGGCGGACTCAGGAGAGGTCAATCAAGCGAAAGCTTTTGTTATTCAAGCTATTGAAGAATTACGCGAGTATTTTTCAGGTGAAAGGCAAGATTTTGATGTCAAATTAGCAGCCAAAGGAACTGAGTTTCAGCAGCAAGTTTGGCAAGCATTAAAGGCGCTGCCCTTTGGCGATATTTGTAGTTATGCGGCCATTGCCGATACGATTGAACGCCCCAAAGCGGTTAGGGCTGTTGGCGCCGCAAATGGCGCAAACCCAATTGCGATAATTGTGCCTTGTCATCGAGTGATTGGCAAAGATGGCAGCTTAACGGGTTATGCTTACGGACTTGAAATGAAGCAATTTTTATTGAACTTGGAAGGGGTCAACTTGTAAAGGATGGACTCACTAAGATTAAGCTAAGAGCGAATGAAGTCATTCATTAAATATTAGCGAGCTATTGATGAGGGCATTTCTTTAGTTTTAATCATTTCTAATCTAGCTTGAGTCCACTTTTTAGCTGCTATGTATCATTTAGCTTATTAAATGCGCATAGCATGCGCAATATCGCTAACTTAACCTGCTCAAATAAGCTAAAATACTCTCAAAGCTATATCCAATTTCTATTTTATTTGAGCATCCATAATTAATGACATCAGCTAACAACTCTCCTGTTACTTCGCAGACAAGTGCAACAACTTTTGCCGAACTTGGCCTTATTGCACCTATTAACAATCGTCTTGCGGAAATGGAATATAAAACGCCAACACCTATTCAGGCACAGGCTATTCCGAGTGTTATTGCAGGAAAAGATCTATTAGCTGGCGCCAATACGGGTTCAGGTAAAACTGCTACATTTGTTTTACCCATTCTGCAAAAAATCCATCAAGCCCAACAAGGTGCTAAAAAAGATAAAGGCAACTTTGTTTCGGCATTAGTGCTAGTGCCTACACGAGAGCTTGCAAAACAAGTTGCTGACAGTGTGAAGTCTTATGCTGTTCATTTTAATGGTGCAATTAAATCAACAGCCGTGTTTGGTGGTGTATCAGCCAATACGCAAATGTTAGCGCTACGTGGCGGCACTGATGTATTAGTGGCAACCCCTGGGCGTTTACTTGATTTGATTTCGAGCAATGCGATTAAGTTAGATAAAGTTGAAACCTTAGTGCTTGATGAAGCTGACCGAATGCTGAGTCTTGGTTTTACTGAAGAGTTATCATCTTTGCTTGCCTTAATGCCACAGAAAAAACAAACCTTGTTGTTCTCTGCGACGTTCCCTGAAGAAGTTCGCACACTGACAGATAATCTGCTGCAAGACCCTGTTGAAATCCAATTGCAGAGCGCGGATGCCAGCACATTAGTACAACGGGTGTTTACGGTAAATCGTGAAAAGAAAACTGCGCTTCTTGCTGAGCTAATTAAGCAAAATAAATGGCGTCAAGCGCTTATCTTTGTCAATGCGAAAAATAGCTGTAAGCATCTAGCTGATAAATTATCAAAGCGTGGCATTACTGCGGAAGTCTTTCATGGTGATAAAGGTCAAGGCGCGCGTAACCGCGTTTTAGAGGGCTTTAAAGCAGGCGATATTGAAGTGTTAATTGCCACCGATATTGCAGCCCGTGGTTTAGATATTGAGAAACTGCCAGTGGTGATTAACTTTGATTTACCACGAAGCCCAGCTGATTATATGCACCGTATTGGTCGCAGTGGCCGTGCTGGTGAAGTGGGCTTAGCGTTATCTTTGATTGCCCATGCTGATTACCACCATTTCAGTATTATCGAAAAAAAGAACAAAATTCGTTTAGAGCGTGAAACCTTTGTTGGCTTTGAACCTGATGAAGAAATGCCTGACGATGAATATGCTGTAGAAAAGCCAATGGCAAAACCAGCTGGTACGGGTAAGAAAAAGAAGAAAAAACAAGCACCTGTTAATGTTGATATTTGGGCTGGTATTGCTAAAGAAGATAGCGATAAAGATGACAGTGCTCAATAACACCATTTGAATAATGGAAGCTTATGAGGTTCAGGGATTGATTCTACGTTAAATGATAAATAAACCCGAATCATAAATTTAAGAGTAACCATTAAATATGAAGCAGTTATTTTGGTTAGTAGATGGCGTTATCGCCGGTCGAAGTGGTCCCAATAAACATGAATGGGATGTCGCAGAGTTAAAAGCCGCTGGTATTGGTGCGATTGTATCGCTCAATAACGGTGAAGGTGTCGATGAAGATCAACTAGCAGCGTTAGGTATTCGCTACCTTTGTACGCCTTTTTCAAGAAATATTCCGCCACAGGAAGGTGACGTTGCTATTTGCACTGAACAAGCGCCAAAAGCGCTGGCATTTATTCGTCAATGTGAGGCTGATAATATTGCCGTGTTGATACATTGTCGCTCAGGCAAAGATAGAACGGGTATTATGATGGCGTATTATTTGATGGATAATGGCGCTGCCCCTGTTCACGCGGTAAGCCAAGTGCGCAGTATCCGCGATATCGCATTTAGTTCAGAAGGCTGGGATCAATTAGTTTTTGACGTGCTATATGCTTTGCAAGATTAGTTAGCCTCAAATTAGTTATCCTAGAATTAGTTATCCTAGAATGAGTTGTCCTAGAATAGGATCAAAGGTTTAAATCCATAACGAGAAAGGAATCGGTGAATGCACAACAATAAATACATATTTATCTTATGTTTTGTGTTTGCCTTTTTTATTTCCGGTTGTGCATCTCAGGTGGAATTTGAACCTTTAGAGCCTCAATATAAACTTGCTCCCCCCAAAGATTCAGTGTTAGCGGAATATGTAAAATCGCATAAAAAACCAGAATTAACAGGTGTTAAAACCTTAGCTGATGGCCTTGATGCATTCATCGCTCGTTTAGCAATGATTGAAAGCGCAACAACAAGCATTGATTTGCAGTACTACATTTATCGCAATGATGATGTCGGTAAGATGCTCACGCTGTTTTTATATCAAGCAGCTGAGCGTGGTGTGAGAGTGCGTATTTTATTAGATGATATGACCACTGCTAGCTATGATGATGGATGGATGGTGATTGCTAATCATCCTAATATTTCTGTAAGGCTATTTAACCCTTCCTATGAAAGACATTATCGTGGTATTGCATTCATTACTAATTTCACTCGCATGAATCATCGCATGCACAATAAGTCATTAACCATAGATAACTTAGTGAGCATTGTGGGCGGCAGAAATATTGGCGCTGAATATTTTTCTGCAAACGAAGATGTCGAATTTGGTGACTTAGATGTACTGACTATCGGTGAGGCTGTTGATGACGTCTCAACCCAGTTTGATACCTATTGGAACTCTAAACAAGTTCAAAGCATTCAACAACTTGTTCCTGCCAACGATATAAATACCAACCTTGAACTACTGATCCAAGAAGCGGCAAATTATAAAGCGACATTAGCGAGTAGTGAATACTATAAACGCCTTGAGAATAGCAGTCTGCTAGAAAGGCTTAAAAACCAGTCTGTGCAGTGGTACTGGGGTAAAGCAGATGTTGTCTATGACCCACCTAATAAGCTCAAAGCGAGTAGCGACACTCCCATTTTACTTGATGATCTAAACTACTTTTTTAATCAAACTCAGCAAAGATTAGTGATTGTGTCACCGTATTTTGTTCCAGGAGATGCGGCAACCAATGCTTTTATTAAAGGAGTAAAACAAGGTAAAGACATTACCATTGTTACAAACAGCTTAGCGGCGACGGATGTACTTGCTGTTCATGCAGGTTATCAGCAGTACCGTCAAAAGTTGGTTGAAGGCGGGGTTAAAATTTACGAAGTAAAAGGCAGTCCAACTGAGAAAAAATCCAGCTGGAAGGGCAGTAGTCGTAGCAGCCTGCACGCTAAGACATTCGTCATTGATGAAGACATAGTCTTTGTCGGCTCGTTTAATTTCGACCCTCGTTCAGCATTGATTAATACTGAAATGGGCATTGTGATTGAAAGTCAACAATTAGCCAAAGACATGGTTGCAGGGTTAACTGAGTCAGCCGTTTCTAAAGCCTATGAACTCGCTATCGAAGATGGCGACTTGGTCTGGATAGACAATACAGATGGCAAGGTTATTTATGCAGAACCAGGCGCAGGTTTTTGGCGCAAATTCTTTGCGGATTTTCTTGCATTATTGCCAATAGAGTCACAACTTTAACCCCTAAAACTCAATTGGCTTCACCTAAATTTGATATGTTATTATCGGTATGGTTAACTCAATTTAATGTATTTTAATGGGTGATTTTATGAAGAGCAAAGCGAGCCAATCTCAGGGGCTGTTACTGTTTCATCTCTCTCATATTCAGCAATTTGCCTTAGGTACGTTGAAGATCCGCGAAATTGTCCCATTTAGTAATTTATCCAAAATTCCACGTTCTCACCCATCAATTCTGGGTGCGGCGACTATTCGCGGTAATACTATTGCCGTGATTGATATGGCAGCAGCTATTGGCTTTAAAGCTATTTCGCCAGATGAGCAAAAAGATTGTTATGTGATTATCACTGATTGCCAGAGAATGGTGATTGGTTTTCTAGTCAGAGCCATTGATAAAATCATTGAGTGTAATTGGCGCGACATTGAAGCGCCAGCGTCCAACCTAGGTCATAATGTGTTTTTAACTGGGGTGACGCGCTTAGATAATAAATTAGTTCAACTACTCGATGTTGAACTTCTGATGGCTAAAATATTCCCACATGATCCTGCTGCAAACCGCGCAATACTGACAGATGTTGAGCGTGAACAATTAAAGCCGATGCGTATTTTATTGGTGGATGATTCCAAGGTTGCCAGAAAGCAATTATCCGATGCGCTCGACTCGATTAACATTCCATATGATGTGACTTCAGATGGTCATGATGCATTGCAAATAATGCGTGATGCAGCAGCCCAACAAAAACCTATTAATATTTTAGTCAGTGATATTGAAATGCCAGGACTTGATGGCTATGAGTTAGCATTTGAAGTAAAGAACAATCCTGAGCTAGCGAACGCGTACATCATTTTGCATACTTCGCTTTCCAGTGAGATAAGTGTCAGTCAAGCTAAGCAAGTCGGCGCCAATGAAGCGCTGACCAAATTTGATGCCCATGAATTAATCGATGCCATGCTACGTGGTGCTAAATAGTGGTTTTGCTAGGGTTTTAACCTACTGCATTATAATTGGTCACATGTTGGCTAAATGTGGTTTGTTTGGAACTAGTGAGTAATATTAGCGTATCATTTTGCCCTCAGACTAGACTTTAGCCATTTCATCCGATATATACCTATCAGAGCTTATTAAAAGCCGCACAAATATTAGAGCTTATTAAAAGCCATAAATATAATAATCATAGGTCAAGCAATGAATCAAAATCAATCACTGTTAGCGCGGGTTGCTAACGGTAGCTTAGTGCTACAAATTCTCGTCGGTATTGTACTCGGTGTTATCCTCGCCACAGTTTCAACCTCAGCAGCTACTCAAGTGTCATTTTTAGGTAGTTTATTTGTTGAAGCGTTGAAAGCTGTTGCACCTATTTTAGTGTTTGTCTTAGTGGCATCATCAATTGCAAATCAAAAGAAAAACACCCAAACCAATATGCGACCTATTATCGGCTTGTATTTGGTTGGCACGTTAGCTGCTGCATTAACGGCTGTGGCATTTAGTTTTGCATTTCCAACAACGTTATTACTTGCAGGTGGTGTTGAAGGGTCTAACCCGCCACAGGGCATTGCAGAAGTATTGAATACATTGCTATTCAAAATTGTAGATAACCCAGTAAATGCCATTTTAACAGGTAACTATATTGGTATTTTAGCGTGGGCTGTGGGTCTGGGGATCACATTACATCATGCGAGTGATTCAACGAAGAAAGTGGTGTCAGATTTAAGTGACGGCGTAACTAAAATCGTTCGTTTCGTAATTCGTTTCGCACCTATTGGTATCTTTGGTTTGGTTTCTGGCACAATTGCAGCCACAGGTTTTGAAGCATTAGCGGGATACGCTCAATTATTGGGTGTGTTAGTGGGTTCAATGCTGTTTATCGCATTAGTGGTTAACCCGATTATTGTGTACATAAAAATCAGACGTAATCCTTATCCATTGGTACTGAAATGTTTACGTGAAAGTGGCGTGACTGCATTCTTTACGCGCTCAAGTGCAGCGAATATTCCAGTGAATATGGCATTGTGTGAAGAGTTAAAACTTCATAAAGATACTTACTCAGTATCCATTCCATTAGGTGCAACCATTAACATGGGCGGCGCGGCAATTACGATTACAGTGCTGACGCTTGCAGCTGCAAATACCTTAGGTATTCAAGTCGACTTCTTAACCGCTGTGTTATTAAGTGTGGTTGCAGCGGTATCAGCTTGTGGTGCGTCAGGTGTTGCTGGTGGTTCGCTATTACTAATTCCATTAGCTTGTGGCTTATTTGGCATTTCAAATGATGTGGCGATGCAAGTGGTTGCTGTTGGTTTCATTATTGGTGTGGTTCAGGACTCTGCTGAAACAGCATTAAACAGTTCTACCGATGTCGTATTCACTGCTGCAGCATGTGAAGCGGCGGAAGCTAAAGAAAACAGCTAATAAATCACTATTTATAAGCTATAAAAAAACCGCTCATATGAGCGGTTTTTTGTTTTAGTCATTGGGTCAATATCAATTACTAATCATCAATCACTATTCACTAAATCTTAGCTGCTAGCCCTTTACCTTAGTCACTGAAAGGGTGCTTGCTGAAAAAGGTTCGCTGCTTTTGCGTGTAAGGATGGGTAATTGTTAGCATTTGCGCGTGCAGGCTCAATCTATCTCTTAGCGCGATGGTATTCTCATCAGCATAAAATGCATCACCTAATATCACATGGTTGAGTGCTAGCATGTGAACGCGCAGTTGATGTGTTCTACCTGTTTCTGGCATCAGTTTAACCAGAGTATGCTCTGGGTGTCTTTCAATCACTTCATAATGCGTAACCGCTGTTTTACCTTGCTCAGATACAATCTGAAAAGGCGGGTTAGTTTTGTCGGCTGCTAATGACAAATCTACAGTGCCTGAGTCACTCTCAAGTTGGCCCTTAACCTCTGCGATATAAACCTTTTTGGTTTTACGGTCCTGAAATTGGGTCTTTAAATGAGATTCGGCCTTCTTATTACGAGCAAATACCATTACACCTGAGGTATCACAGTCTAAACGATGCACTAAGATGGCTTCAGGAAATAGTTTTTGCACTCGTGTAATAGCACAGTCATGTGTCGCAGGTGCTTTACCCGGATTAGCGAGTAATCCAGCTGGCTTATTGATGACAATGATATCGCGGTCTTTATAACGGATATCTAGCCAAGGAATACTAGGTGGTTGGTAATCAAAAATTTGCATGAAGTCGCATCGGTTTACAAAATAGTGGGGTATTTTAGCAAAGTTTTCGCTGTGCAGTAATGATTAACGCACAGCGAATAACAATAATGGTCTAATCTAGCTTGCTCTGATGGATTATACGCGTCGGTGCTTGACCTGACTATGGCAGGTATTGCTCAGGTGTTTTTCTACTATAAATTCGACTGTATGCCATTAATTGCGGATAAAAGGTTCTAAATGCAATTTCAATATCGACATATAATGTATCTACATCTTTGATGGCCGTGTTAAACAATTCAGGTTTTGAAATTCTCCGACTCACGCCTTCAATGGCTTTATTCAATCCTTGTTTAGTTTGATAGCTGGATAGCCAATCTTGTTCGATAATGCTGGGAATGATGAGTTGCAACTTTTCCGGTAAGTCAGAAGTGTCCTCAAGACTGCGATAAGCTTTTTGAGTAAAGTCAGCCAAAGGCTCCTGATGATATTCATCCCAATAAAAGGCCAAGTAATGGTCAAAGGCTAAATCCACCAATATTGGTGCGACTCGGCGAGATGATTTTGGGAATAATTTGATTAAGTCCACAATTAATTCATGGCTATCAGTTATTTGATCTATCTGCCTATGAAGCCAAATCCCTTGCTGTAAATGCTGTGGGAAGTGTTTTATATCGCCTTTTGCAAAGTCACCAGCGAGATTGGCTGCCAAATGAGTATTGCTGATATCGGCTAAATGTAGGTGAGCAAGAAAGTTCATATTTTGTACTTTTATTTTTTGAATTTTTCAGTATGATGCTTAACCACGTAGTGAAAAGTTAAACGCCTGCTGACATCTTTTAAGTCTAGTTTCAATCATATAGATTTCTACTCAAATGTCATTGGTATTATTTTTCAGGGATGTTACGTCTAATTATAAAAATCGGTTTAAGGATCATGGATGATGAAAAACTGGATAATGTCAATACTGGGTCAACAACCTAATCGCAAGCGTACCAAAATTGAAGTTGACCTTCGATTCGAAAAGCAATCTTTTCTACCTGAAAATAACTCTTTAGCTGAAGAAACTGATGCCGCGAAATCCGCAGCCGAAGTGGATAACAATATCCATCAATTCAAATCGCCCAATATTAAGTAACCCTCCGAACGGTTAAAAGCTGAACTGAAATTTGGTTCAGCATTCAATGTGGATCGATTCTTTACTCAATCACATTCAGATATTTGTTTCCTGCTGCTGGCAAACCAAAGATTAATCACCGTCTAAACTTGATATTCATGGTCGGTAGTCCTAGACTAGCGGCCGTTTTTATTGTCTTTAAAAGAGTATAGATATGCGCGTTGCTGATTTTTCTTTTGATTTACCAGATGAACTTATTGCCCGCTACCCAATGGCGGAGCGAAATGCATCAAGATTATTGACCCTTGACGGCAATAGCGGTGCATTAGCAGATCAGCAATTCACTGACGTGTTGTCGAAAGTAAACAGTGGCGATTTGATGGTGTTTAATAACACTCGAGTTATTCCCGCGCGTTTATTTGGCCAAAAAGCCTCAGGCGGTAAACTCGAAATTCTTGTTGAAAGAATGCTTGATGATAAACGTATTCTTGCTCACGTTCGTTGTTCAAAATCGCCGAAAGTTGATTCAATTGTCATCCTAGATGGCGGTTATGAAATGAAGATGCTTAAGCGTCATGACGCGTTATTCGAATTAGAACTGGATTCTGATAAAACGATTCTTGAAGTGCTAGAAGAAGTGGGACATATGCCACTGCCTCCTTACATTGACCGCCCAGATGAAGACACTGATAAAGAGCGTTATCAAACCGTATATAACCAAACCCCTGGTGCGGTAGCTGCGCCAACTGCAGGCTTGCATTTTGATGATGCGATGCTGGCTGCATTAAAAGACAAAGGCGTGAATATTGCTTTTGTGACTTTGCATGTCGGGGCTGGGACTTTTCAACCTGTTCGTGTTGATACCATTGATGAGCATGTGATGCATTCTGAGTGGGCTGAAGTCTCTCAAGAAGTGGTTGATTTAATCGCGGCAACTAAACAAGCGGGTAATCGAGTCATTGCTGTAGGTACGACCTCAGTACGTTCACTTGAAAGTGCGGCGAAGGCCAGTGGTGATAATCCGCTTGCTGAATTTAAAGGCGATACCGATATCTTTATTTTTCCTGGTTATCAGTTCAAAGTGATTGATGCCATGGTGACTAATTTCCATTTACCAGAATCAACTTTGATCATGCTAATTAGTGCATTTTCAGGTTTTGATAATGTAATGAATGCCTATCAACACGCGATCGAACAAAAATACCGCTTTTTTAGCTATGGCGATGCCATGTTTTTAACGAAAAAAGCCCCGTAACGATTGATTTTGATCTAAAATACCCGCCCACAGAGGTGGGTATTTTTTTGGGTTAATTTTAACTTATTACTTGAAGTTATCACTTATGCCCTCATGTCTTATGCAACAACAACGAGTCAGACTGTTTATCTGGCAAGGTGATTTATGAATTTTGAACTTGATACAACAGACGGACGCGCACGTCGCGGCCGCTTAGTTTTTGAACGTGGCACGGTTGAAACACCTGCTTTTATGCCTGTTGGCACTTACGGTACCGTTAAAGGTATGACACCAGAAGAAGTTCGTGCGACGGGTGCGGATATTTTACTGGGTAATACATTCCATTTATGGCTACGTCCTGGTGAAGAAATTATGCGCAAGCATGGTGACTTACACGACTTCATGAACTGGCAACGTCCTATTTTAACCGATTCAGGTGGATTCCAAGTATTTAGCTTGGGCGACATCCGTAAAATTACCGAAGAAGGTGTGCATTTCCGTTCACCAATTAATGGTGAAAAGATTTTCTTAGACCCTGAAAAGTCTATGCAAATCCAAAACTCATTAGGCAGCGATGTCGTGATGATTTTTGACGAATGTACTCCGTATCCAGCAACGCATGACGAAGCACGTAAATCAATGCAGATGTCTCTGCGTTGGGCACAACGTTCACGTGATGAGTTTAACCGCTTAGAAAATCCAAATTCTTTATTTGGTATTGTTCAAGGTGGCGTATATGAAGATTTACGCGATGAAAGCGTTAAAGGCTTAACTGACATCGGTTTCGATGGTTACGCTGTGGGTGGTTTGGCAGTTGGTGAACCTAAAGAAGACATGCACCGCATTTTAGAGCATGTTTGTCCTCAGCTACCAGAAGAAAAACCGCGTTACTTAATGGGCGTGGGTAAACCAGAAGATTTAGTGGAAGGCGTTCGCCGTGGTGTAGACATGTTTGACTGTGTTATGCCAACTCGTAATGCCCGTAACGGTCACTTATTTACTTCTGAAGGTGTCATCAAAATTCGTAATGCTCGTCATCGCGATGATACCGCTCCTTTAGATGAAAGCTGTGATTGTTATACCTGTAAGAATTATTCACGTGCTTATTTATATCACTTAGATCGCTGTAATGAGATCTTAGGTGCGCGTTTAAACACCATTCATAACCTACGTTACTATCAAATTTTGATGGAAGGTTTGCGTGGTGCTATTCAGACGGGTACATTAGACGCCTTCGTTACGGATTTTTATACTAAGTTGGGTCGTGAAGTCCCACCAGTACCAGAATTACAAGACTGATTTTTAATCTAGAAAACAAGAAGAGAGTAATATGTTAATTTCAAATGCATACGCAAACGCAGCTGGCGCACCACAAGGTGGCGGCACGATGGAACTGATTTTCATGCTAGTAGTTTTTGGCTTGATTTTCTACTTTATGATTTTCCGTCCTCAGTCAAAGCGCGTTAAAGAGCACAAAAGCCTAATGTCAGCATTAAGCAAAGGCGATGAAGTGCTAACAAGCGGCGGCATTTTAGGCAAGATTGCTAAAATCAGCGAAGACAGTGATTACCTTTTATTGAGCATCAATGAAACAAGTCAAATCACTATCAAGAAGGATTATGTTGCAGCGGTATTGCCTAAAGGTTCTATCCAGTCGTTGTAAGCCAAGAGGGCTCAGGTGTGTTAAATAAATACCCAATGTGGAAAAACATCATGGTGTTGCTTGTCCTCACCATTGGTGGTTTCTATGCAATTCCAAACCTTTATGGTGAGGATCATGCGGTACAAGTCGTAGCGACTCGTGGCGCAGAAGTAACAGCTTCAACACTATCGTCAGTAAATGGATTACTTGAGAGTAAAGGCATTGCGGTAAAGCGCGCTGAGCTCGAAGATGGACAATTAATTGTCCGTGTTCAAAATGCTGAACAGCAATTATTGGCAAGAGAAGCAATTGCAGAAAGTTTAGGTGACAAATATACCGTTGCATTAAACTTAGCGCCAGCTACCCCTGAATGGCTTGATGCCATGGGTGGGACGCCAATGAAATTGGGTCTTGATTTACGTGGCGGTGTTCATTTCTTAATGGAAGTGGATATGGGCGAAGCCATTCGTAAGATGGAAGAAGCCAAAATTGCTGATTTCAGAAGCCAATTACGTGAACAGAAAATCCGTTATGCCGGCGTTCGTAAAACGGCTAAAGGCTTAGAAATCAAGTTCCGTGATGCTGACAATCTTGCTAAAGCTGAACGTTATTTGAAATCGTTAAGCAATGAAATGGTATTCACCGACGGTAGCGTTGGCGAAAACTATGCTTTATACGCAAGCATGAGTGATGTTTATTTGAGTCAAATCAAAGAAGACGCACTTCAGCAAAACATCACTACTATTCGTAATCGTGTTAACGAATTAGGTGTTGCTGAGCCAGTTGTACAACGTCAAGGTGCAGAACGTATTATTGTTCAGTTACCTGGTGTTCAAGATACTGCGCGCGCAAAAGAGATTTTGGGTGCAACGGCATCGATTGAATTTCGCATGGTAGATGATAAAGCTGACCAAGCCGCAGCCGCAGCTGGCCGTGTTCCTGCATCATCTGAAGTTTACCCACGTCGTTCTGGCGGTATTGCTGTATTGAAAAAAGAAGTAATGTTAACGGGTGATCATATCACTGGTGCTCAACCTTCATTTGACGAATACAGTCGTCCACAGGTGTCAATTAACCTTGATGCTAAAGGCGGTAATATCTTCTCAAACGTGACTAAAGACAACATTGGTAACCCAATGGCGACTTTATTTATTGAGTATAAAGATAGCGGACAACGTAACCCAGATGGCACAGTGAAAATGACTAAGATTGAAGAAGTCATTTCAGTTGCAACTATTCAGGCACGTCTTGGCCGTAACTTCGTGATTAATGGTCTTGACCATGCTGAAGCACAAAGTTTAGCGTTACTGCTACGTGCAGGTGCTTTGATAGCGCCGGTAACGATTGTTGAAGAACGCACAATTGGTCCAAGTCTTGGTGCTGAAAATATCGAAAACGGTAAAATGGCGATGATATGGGGCATGATAGTTGTCTTAATCTTTATGCTTATTTATTACCGTGCATTCGGCGTCATCGCAAACTTAGCGCTAACTGCTAACTTAGTGATGGTTGTGGGTGTCATGTCGATGATCCCAGGTGCAGTATTAACCCTGCCAGGTATCGCAGGTATGGTACTAACAGTCGGTATGGCTGTTGATGGCAACGTGCTTATTTTCGAACGTATTCGTGAAGAGTTGTTAGCAGGTCGTAGTGTTCAACAGGCAATTCATGAAGGGTATGCGAATGCATTCTCTACCATTGCCGATGCGAACATCACAACCTTTATGACTGCCTTGATTCTATTTGCTGTGGGTACTGGTGCTGTAAAAGGTTTCGCAGTCACACTAATGATAGGTATCGCAACGTCTATGTTTACATCTATTGTGGGAACACGTGTCATCGTGAATCTCATGTGGGGTGGTAAACGCGTTAAGAAACTGTCTATTTAAGGAGACGTCGACTATGTTACAAATATTTTCAGTTACCAAAGCGATCGACTTCCTTAAGCATGCGAAGGTTATCAGTCTTTTATCGGTTGTTCTTGTTGTTGGTTCTCTACTCTCTTTAGGAGTTAAAGGCATCAACTGGGGACTTGATTTTACTGGCGGTACCGTCGTTGAACTTGAGTTTTCTCAGCAGGTTGATTTGATTCAACTGCGCAGCGGACTTGATGCTGATGAAGCAGAAGGTGCGGTGGTTCAAAACTTTGGCTCAAGCCGTGACGTATTAATTCGTCTTCCGGTACGAGAAGAAATCAAAAGTGATGACCAAGTTAGTGCCGTTATGGAAGCTGCTCGTTCAATTGATTCGAACGTGATTCAAAAGCGTGTTGAGTTTGTTGGACCTCAAGTCGGTAAAGAGTTAGCCGAGCAGGGCGGTCTAGCCGTTATTGTTGCGTTAATTTGTATTTTGATTTACGTATCATTCCGTTTTGAATGGCGCTTAGCAATGGGTTCAGTTGCGGCACTTGGTCATGACGTTATCGTTACTTTAGGTGTTTTCTCAATCTTACAACTTGAGTTTGATTTGACTGTATTAGCGGGCTTATTGACCGTTGTCGGGTATTCATTGAACGATACGATTGTTGTATATGACCGTGTTCGTGAAAACTTCCTCAAGATGCGTAAAGGCGGCCCTAATGAAGTCGTCAATAAGTCAATTACTCAAACTATGAGCCGTACCATTATTACAACAGGTACAACCCTTGTGGTAGTGATTGCACTGTTCCTTAAAGGTGGCACGATGATCCACGGATTCGCAACAGCATTGCTTTGCGGTATCTTTGTGGGTACCTATTCATCTATTTACGTTGCAAGTTTCTTAGCGATTAAGCTTGGGATCTGTCGTGAACATATGATGCCTGTTGAGATTGAAAAAGAAGGCGCTGATCAAGACGCTGTTATGCCTTAATTATTAACTTATTAAGGAAATAGCTAATAATTAGCGAACCCAAAAGCCACTCAATATTGAGTGGCTTTTTTGTGAATGTCATTTAGCGAATTAAGCGTTTTGTTGGGATAACAAATGTTGGTAGACGAGAGGAGAAATTGCGGCAATAAACTGGCCATTAGCAGGGTGCAATACATCGAGTTCAACCCAACCATCCGTTGATAGTTGCTCTAAAACGTTAACCTGGGTACTGTCCACCGCTTGAGCCTCCCACAGCCCTTGTGCTTTGATAATGCCAAAATTGGTATGTAATCGAGTAACCGTAAATGGGATCATAATTGAGTCACTTCGATTTGATAATGGGCTTGGCCTTTTTCACCAGAAGTAAAAGTACCGTGTCCTTGAATATTAACTAACTCACCTTGGCCAGAATTAGGCACAATCATAAAATGGCTGCTGGCAATGCCATTTTCAAATTTGCCATCATGCTGTAATACGAAACTGCCAGATTTACCACTAACACTCACTTCAACGTTCTCATAACCGCAAAATACTGCCATGCCGTCGGCGGTATAGCACATAATGTATTTAGGCTGGCTGACCCCTTCAAGATCACCAGAATACATTTGGGTAATACTTGCTGACGTTTGTTTCGCGCCATCAGGGTGCTGGATATCGGTGGTTTCATCCCAGCTGGTAATTTGAAAGATGCCTGATATTTGAAGATTCATATTGTTCTCCTTTTAGAACTAACATGAGCATATATTGAGTATAAAGTTTAATCAATGCTCGACAGCAAGAACCATTTGCAAGTAGGATAATTAAAAATTTGCCAGCAGAGCAATAGCAGTAAGGATAATAATGGAAGATAGAAAAGTACTATTAACTGGTGGAAACTTGCTCCAGGCACACACTTGGAAAGGACTACTGGAAACAAATGGCATCATGGTCGAGCTCACAGGCGAAGCATTAGTGGGGGGCGTCGGCGAACTTCCTACTGAAATGCAAACTGTCGATCTATGGGTTAACCAAAATCAATTAGAGCAAGCTCGCTCAATTCTTGAATCACATGATATGGATCGTCCTCAATGGCAATGTTTACATTGTCATGAAATGAATGACGGCAGTTTTGAATTGTGTTGGCAATGCAGTTCGCCCCAAAGTACACCCCATAACTAATATACATAATGAATACCAATAGCGAATAGCCATAACCAATGACCCAAAACTAAGATAATGAGTTAAATCATATTAATTGATTATCTTTGATAGCCAAATTGACTAGGACAATCACTGATTAAATTGGTTATAGTCAGGTCATTGTGATATTTCGAGACTAATCAATGCAATACTTTCCATTGTTTGTGGATACTAAAAATTTAAGTGTATTAATTGTTGGTGCTGGTGAAGTAGCAACCAGAAAGTTAGATTTATTATCTCGTACAGAAGCCGAAATCGACGTTATTGCGCCAGATATTGCTGCCGAAATCCGTGTTTATGAACAAAAGGGTCGTATCAAGCTTTATCAACGTGCAGTTCACGCTGATGACATTGCTGATTATGATGTTATTTACATGGCGACGGCTAATGAACAGCTGAATATGGATTATGCGGTTTTGGCCACTCAAAAAGGAATTTGGGTAAATGTTGTCGATAATCCAAGTTTCTGCCGCTTTATTACCCCGTCAATTGTCGACAGAGGAAGATTAGTCGTCGCGATTAGTACTGCTGGTGCTGCGCCTGTATTCGCTCGTACCATTCGCTCACGCCTTGAAACGTTATTACCGCAATCATTGAGTCCATTATTTGATTTCGTCGCTTCTAAGCGCATTGAAGTGCAGCATAAAATTACTTCAGGTAAAGACAGACGATTATTTTGGGAACGTTTTTTTAATCTCAATAATGATCGTTTTGATAGTGGCACGCAAAACCATTACCAAGATGCATTTGAAAGTTATGGCGCCGAAGGTGAAATTTTATTATTTAATGAAAATGATAATGCAGGTTTGCTTCCTATTGCCGCCATGCCATTACTACAAAAAATAGATACGTTTTATTCTGATATGACGCAAGATGGTGTTAATCATGAGGCAATTAATGCTAACCACCATAGCTTGACCGATATTAATGAGTTAGTAAGACGTGATGCCAGTCGTGAAAGCATTCCTACATTGAGCGAAATCGCTGAGAAATATCAACATGGCGATAGGATGTTACTGGTGGTCAATCAAGAAAAACTGAATAAGCTTAAAGCGCATTTTCCTATGGCCAAACATCTACAACCTGGCGCTTTATAATATTAACCTGATTGAGTTCATTTTTATAAAATTGATGCCGAGAGTGGTAAAATAAGGTCTGTTTGATAACCGCTTATCATAAACCGAGTTTCATACTGAAGTTAAACAGTATAAACTCGGTTTTTTTATTTGACTGGAACCCTCATGGCGCCTAAAGCTACCGTCTTTAAAGCTGCACTTCAAATTGCTGATATGGACAGAAATTACTATGCTGACCATCAATTAACGATTGCTCAGCATCCTTCAGAAACTGATAGCCGTATGATGGTAAGAATTCTTGCGTTTATTATGAATGCCTCAGACGCTTTGCAGTTCAGCAAAGGCCTTTGTGTTGATGATGAGCCAGAGCTATGGGAAAAGAGTCTTTCAGATGAAATCATGCTTTGGATTGAATTTGGTCAAGCTGATGAAAAATGGCTACGCAAAGCGTGCGGCCGTTCAAAGCAAGTGCAATTAATCACATATGCGGGTCGCAGTGTACCTATCTGGTGGCAGCAAAATGAACAGGCGCTTCAACGCTATAAGAACCTGTCAGTATTTAATATTGATGAAGATAGTGTTAAAGCTATGGAAGTGTTTGTCGCGCGCAGCATGAAGATTCAAGTGAGCATCAGTGATGGCGAGATTTGGCTGTCTGATGACGCTAACAGTTTGATGATCCAACCTGAGCAGTTAAAGTAACAGCAAACTAAATATGGACTATAATTTGTAGGTTACCAAGTCTTAGTAACCTTGCCTTAGTTATAACGACGTGCGCCATTTTAAAAATGGCTAATATAATAACTTTTACGGCTATGACCGTTTTAAACAGCGGTTTCAGAAGGTTATATATATAGTTCTCAATATCTTTACTGACTCTGTTTTTACAAAATATGTTTTTACAAGATATGTTTAACGGGTAAAAGTTGAAGCAACCAGAATAGACTCGATAACAAATTGGGATTTGTATTAGAACAGTCTATGAAGGATGTGACAATGAAGACGCTATCGTTAAAAACTATTGAAAAAATAGATCTACTCGCTCGGCCAGAAGTGGCTGAGCATATCAATATATTCTCTGCCGCCTCTGCAGTTTTCACCGATTTTAAAACCCTCAAACCTTTAGTCATTAAAATGAACACCGCAGCTGTCGATGTTGAACATTTGATGAAACAATCCCATGTTAGGCTCAAAATAGTGATTGATGAAAAAGGCCACTTTATGGGCTTAGTCAGTTTGCAAATGCTTCATAGCCAAGAAATGCAAAAACATGTCGCACAAGGCTTCCCAAGGGAGCAGTTATTATTGTCCGACTTCATGCTGCCAAAAGATGCCTTAAAAGCCATTGATTACCAAGAACTTTCAAAAGCGCGCATTTGTGATGTGATTGATACGCTTAAACATTCTCAGCATCAGCATTGTTTGGTTGTCGATGAGCAACGAGATGTGATTCGGGGACTTATTTCAGCAAATGATATCGTGCGAAAATTAAAACTCCCGATCGATGTGAGCCTTAATCCTAGCTTTATGGAAATAGCCGATAGCATCGAGAAAGTAAAAGTCGCTAGCTGAATGTGGTGAATTGAATACAGTTATTGAAGTTACTTAGGTCTTTGAAGTTTTGTTCTGAAATGATTAAATCAAATCGTCTTTGGTGTTGTTTTTCAAAAGTATAATCATTAATGTCTAATAAACCTTTTTAGATGGAGTGATTATGCATATTCGAAAGGCAACCATTGACGATGCTCCAGACGCATTTGAAATTCGTAATCTGGCGATTTTATCACAATGCAAAGGCCACTATAGCGATGATATATTGACTAAGTGGACAGATGGAGAGTTACCGACAGAGTTTGCTCATGCATTCGCAAAATATGGTTTTGTTTCTGAAATCGAAAACAAAGTGGTTGGTGTTGGTATGCTTGATGTTGATAACGGTATGGTCGATGCCATATTTGTTCGCCCTGAGTCTTTCGGTAAAGGCTTAGGTAAGCGAATGCTTAAGCATCTAGAAGCTCAAGCAAGGCGAGTAAACTGTAAAGAACTGAGGTTGGATGCCACGTTAAATGCAGCCGCATTCTACAGAAGTTGTGGTTTTGAAGGTCATAATCAGTCTGTTTGGCATTCTCCTAGAGGGATCGATCTTGCCTGTATTCCGATGGTTAAAGTCCTTTAGCATCAGTGCTACCATTTATGTTCGGTTATACAAATAAATTGGGTTCACGAGTATTGAGTGATAAAGAGTTAGACATTAAAAAAGCCTCATCAATGAGGCTTTTTTGTGTCACAAATAGATACCAATATTGAGTTCGTTGTGGGGATCAGTTAACGAGGTTAATTAGTCTCATGTGCGCGCAACATTTCAAATCCACCGCCATTATAGCTTTGAGTAAAACCTGCTTTGACCAGTTCTGCAGTGGCAATGCCACTGCGTCTTCCACTACGACAATAGAGTACGATTGACGTATCTTTTGACAGCTTTTGCTCGGTTAATTTGTTTAGCACCACTTCAAAAGGGATATTGATAGCCCCTTCTAAATGTCCTGCTGCAAACTCTTGTTCAGTGCGGACATCAAGCAGTATCGCTCCAGCATTAATTTTATCCCAAGCCACACTTGGAACCTTATCTTCAGCACTTGAAATAGCTGAAAACATCAATGCTAAGCAGCCAATAACCAGTAATGCTGTTTGATCAAAAAAGCGAGAGTGTCGTTGTTGCACAGGCGTTCCTTTTATTCTTTTTGTAGAATTGCTAATTCAGTGGCCGTTTTGACACCTAGCTTTTTAAACAGCATTGCAGCTGGGCAAAAGCCAGTGAAGGCACTTTGTAATAGATTAGCGCCAACAAACACGGTTAGCCAGATAAAGTTATGATCTAGCCAAGCTGTTAATGCTAATGACAACAACACCATAAAACCGGCAAATGCCATAATAACTCTTTCTAAAGACATGTGAATCTCCTTAAATACCTTGTTTATTCTTGTATAAATTGTTTATTTTTCATTACGCTGTAATACAGAATTGGAATAACCACCAGAGTTAAAATACTGGATATAAAAATCCCGAAAATCAGACTGATAGCTAGACCATTAAAGATAGGGTCATCAATGATAAATAGGGCACCGATCATGGCTGCAAATGCAGTCAACATAATGGGTTTTGCCCGCACAGCGCCTGACTGAATAACTGCTTGTTCCAGCGGCACACCTTTGGCTGTTTCTAAATTGATGAAATCAACGAGTAAAATCGAATTCCGTACGATGATCCCGGCAAGGGCAATCATGCCAATCATTGACGGGGCGGTGAAATGAGCGCCCAATAAAGCATGGCCCGGCATCACGCCAATAATAGTCAGCGGAATAGGCGCCATAATCACTAAAGGAACGATATAGGACTTAAAGTGGCCCACAACCAACAAGTAAATCGCTATCATCCCAATGGCATAGGCAATTCCCATATCTCTGAAGGTTTCATAGGTAATTTTCCATTCACCATCCCATAAAATGGCCACTTCATCTAAGCCATCGGGTTGATTAATCAAATGCTGTTTAATTGGGTAAGGGTTAACGCCGGAGTCATTATCATCTTCTATGCCTGCAAACATGCTGAACATGCCGTAAAGTGGGCTATCTGTTGGCCCTGCCATATCAGCAACCACCATAATCATAGGCACCATGTTTTTGTGGATGACCGGGGTATTGATGTTGCCGTGCTCAATTGATACAAGGTCGCTTAAGCTAATGCTTGTTCCTTCGGCATTGGTCAATCTTAATGACAATATCTGTTGTAAATTAAGCTTAGATTCTTCGCTTGCCTGTAATCTAATTGGGATCGGCAATTGATAATCTTTATTATGCAAATAACTCACATCTGCACCTTCTACCGCAGTGGCGATGGTATTGACAATTTGAGAGTATTGAAGACCCAATAATTGCGCCTTGCTTCTATCAATATTTAAGCGCCAGTGCGCCGCATCACTGGGCAGATAAATATCCACATCGACCACATGTTCAGTTTGCTTAAAGCGTTGCTCTAATGCTTTGGCGGTTTGCTCACGCAATTCAGTCGTGGGGGCATAAACCTCTGCCAAAATCGGTGACCACACAGGTGGTCCAGGTGGCACTTCAACAATTTTAATATTGGCTTGATAGGGTTTAGCTATCTCATGCAGTTTATCGCGAACTGAGGTTGCGATTTCGTGGCTATCTCTACTTCTATCTGATTTGTCGACAAGGTTTACTTGGATATCACCCAACTCTTGGCTTTGTCGCATAAAATAATGTCTGACAAGGCCATTGAAGTTTATTGGTGCGTGAGTACCAGCATAAAGTTGTAGATGTTCAACTTCATCTACGCTGAGCAAGTAGTCACTTAAGTCTTTAAGGACTCGCTGAGTTTGCTCCACTGGGGTACCTTCGGGCATATCCACCAACACTTGAAACTCAGACTTATTATCAAATGGCAGCATTTTTAAAATCACAGCCTGGCCAACTGGCAGTGCTACAGCGATAGCAATTAGTAATAAAATGGCACCTGTTAAGCCAAAGCGGGCTAAACGCGCTTTGCTACCTATGAGAAACGGTGTCATTAATCGTGTAAATAAACCCTGTAGTTTATCGTCAGTATTATGTGACTGTGACAGTGGCTTTAATGGTGTCTGACTATCCGCTTGTTTTGTATCAGATGTAGCCGAACTTGATGCGGTAACACCTGAATTGTCTTGTTGACCTGAATTTAATTGTGTCTGACGAGCCGCTTGTTTTGTATCAGATGTAGCCGAACTTGATACGGTAACATCTGAATTGTCTTGTTGATCTGAATGACTGTGTCTGAGCAGTTTTAAACTCAACCAAGGTGTGACGACAAATGCGACGACTAATGAGATCAACATACCCATACTGGAATTTATCGGAATAGGGCTCATATAAGGCCCCATAAGACCAGAAACGAACGCCATAGGCATAAGTGCAGCAATAACAGTAAAGGTGGCTAGAATCGTCGGCCCGCCGACTTCATCAACTGCAAGAGGTATCAGTGTTTTAAAGTCTTTAGTCCCCATTGCCATGTGTCGGTGAATATTTTCGACCACCACAATGGCATCGTCGACCAAAATCCCGATGGAAAATATTAACGCAAATAAGGATATTCGATTAAGGGTAAAACCCCATGCCCACGATGCAAATAATGTCATGGCTAAGGTGACGATAATTGCGATACCGACCACTAGGGCTTCACGCTTGCCCATGGTGATTAATACCAATAGCACAACAGCCATCGTGGCAAACATGAGTTTTAGGATGAGCGTATTGGCTTTATTACCTGCGGTTTCACCATAGTTTCTTGAAACAGTTACTTCAACATTGTCTGGAATTAATAGATTATCGACCTTGGCAAGGCGTGTCATGATTTGCTCAGTGATCTCCACCGCGTTTTCGCCACCTTGTTTACCAATGGCAATCGTGACAGCTGGGTAGGTGCCTGATGAATCAACATGCCAAACGTTATCGGTTGCAGTATCAGCTTGTAAGCTGATGTCAGCAATATCTGATAAATACACAGGGTTTGCTTGGTTATTGACTTGGCTAACTTTAACAATCAATTGGCTCACATCTTCAATGCTCTGAAGGAACTGACCAGTTTGAACCTTGATGAGTTGATTCTGCTGGATTAAGTCACCAGGCATGGATATTTGATTATTATCAGTGAGGACGTGTGTTAACTCTGAAAAGCTCACGCCATAGTGGTTCATTTTAAGTGGATCAAGTCGAACATTTACCGCCAGCTCTTGGCGTCCCATCGAGTAAATTTCTCGAGTGCCTTTAACTCGCTTAAATTCATTTTCAAGTTCAGTGGCGACAATGGTTAAATCTTCAGCATTCACATTAGGATCTTTCGACCAAAGGGTTAAGCCTACAATTGGTACATCATCGATACCGCGAGGTTTGATTAAAGGTGTGCCAATGCCTGCAGCTTGATTAAACTTATCTTGGTTTGATTGCAGTTGGTTGTATAAATTAACAATGGCGTGATCGCGAGCAACGCCCACATCAAACACTGCGATGATGAGCGCACCGTCATTCATCGAAAAGGAATATAAGGTGTCGATTCCTTTAAGTTCAGAAATAATCTTTTCAGCGGGTAATGTGACCTGTCTAGACACTTCTTCAGGTGTGGCGCCAACATAAGGAATATAAACATCAGCAAAAGTAACGTCTATTTGTGGTTCTTCTTCTTTAGGCGTGACTATGATGGCAAATAAGCCTAATAAAAGCGCTAAAAGAGCCAACAATGGCGTGATAGCACTTGATTGGAAGGCTTTTGCAATTTTACCTGAAATGCCAAGAGTAGTAGGTTCAGTCATGATATTACTCGCCTGATTTTTCGGTGTTGAGTAGGTACTTAGTGGCGCGCTTAATAATCTTATCACCCGCAATTAAACCCGCTTCGACAACATATTGTTGATTGTCGATTTGGCGTAATCTAACTTGTGTTTGCACGAACTTATCATTTTTCTGACGAAATACGGCGGTGTAGTCGCCTCGTTGAAAGACCGCAGAATGTGGAATGATAAGTTGATCTGTTGTTGTATCGGCAATCATTACTTTTACCCATTCACCTGGCGAGAGAGCGGCGTCTGTTTGTGGTAGGTTAATACGTACTTGGTAGCTTTGACTTGCAGTTTGTAAGAACACATATGGATTGATATCAGTGGAGCTAATACGCAAGCCAGAGTTAAGCTCAACGGTAATATTTGCGTTAGCATCGACGAGTTGTCGATATTGCTGCGGCAGTTGAAAGATCGCACGCATATTGTCGGTAGAGTAACCAGCATATAGGGCTTGGCCAACAGTGACGGTTTCGCCTTGCTCAACAAAACGCTGGGTAACCCGGCCGCTAAAAGGGGCATTAACCGTGGTGTAGTTTAAGGTTTCATTGGCTTGAATTAACTTGGCTTTAGCAGCTGATACGGCTTGTAAACTTGAGGCAGAGTTAGCTGTCGCCTCGTCCATAGCACCTTTAGAAATCGCGCCCTTGGGAAACAGCTCTTGATAACGCTTGAACTGGGCTTGAGATTCAATATTTCTCGCTTTGGCTTGTGCAAGTTCAGCTTCAGCAGCCGCAAGTCCAGCGCCTTGCTCTTTACTGGTTATTTCAAGTAAAGCAGCGCCTTCTGGGACAGTATCATTTACATCATAGTTAAGTTTAAGAATTCGCCCAGCAGTTTGCGCAGAAACCGTGGCAGCTTTGATTGCTTCAATCTGCCCATCAAATTGAAGGTAAGGAATATGCCTTTGCGGTTGGATATGGATGGTTTCGGGCGCCGCAATTGCCAATGGGGCAAAAATGCTGATTTGCGAAATTGATAAAACCGTAATTAACATCGAACGTGTGCGCCACATAAACTTATCCAACAATAGAAAAACAATCCATAAGAAAATTCTAATAGACTTTATTGTCTTGTGCAATCTATTTATGAGAAAAATCTAATGGATGTTGTATTAATAGGGATTGTGTTATTAATCGTTGGAGAGAATTTAGACAAAAAAAGCCGCCTAATAAAATAGGCGGCTTTTAACTAGTAAATTAAACGTTTAAATAGATTAATTTAGAAAGTGTGGTTGTATTGCAGTGAGAAGTAGTTTGCGCCTGATTCTGTATAAGCACTCACTTGACCGACTAGTGCGCTATCTTCTAAAACATGCACCTTTTCACCAGCAACTAGAGTGTAACCGAAATCAATGCTTGATTTATTACTCAAGTTATAAGTGAAACCTGCTGAATACCACATGCGGTCTGAGTCAGGAATTGACAATGATGATACTTCGCCAACTACGCCTTGATCACTTGCTATACCAGCACGAACTGTCCAAGTTTCATTGATATCGTATGTTGCACCAAGGCTTAAGAACCAAGAGTCTTTCCAGTTATAATGCTTGATAACATCATTAGCAGTGCCAAGATCACCATCTACAACACTGATGTTGTCAAATGAACTCCACTGAGTCCACTGTGCGGTGTAATGAATAGCAAACTTATCCGTTAACTGATGGAAACCAGCAAGCTGTGCGATATCGGCAATTGGAATTTCAATGCTGTCAAAGTTTTGTGGGAACAAAACAGAAGGGTTATACATGATGTCGCCACTAGCTTCCATTTGTGGGCTATAACGGTAACTCAAACCAATTCTGTTATTTTCGTTAAACTCATAAGCTAAACCGACGATACCACCAACAGCCCAGCCGTCAGCATCAACGTCAACTAGATTTAGCGGCATGTCACCAAGACCGATATCTATATTACCGTTACGTGTTAATGTTCCTGAACCATATACAGCATCAAGACCTAAACCTAAACTTAATGAATCGTTAATACGGTATGACACGCTAGCGTTGAAGTTAATTGTGGTTACTTCAGTATTACCCAATAAATCGATTGGGGTATTGAAGTCGTGACCACTATTTAGTGATGAAAGATCAGTACCTGTGCCGTAATTTGAGAAGGCAGCAACACCGTAAGCCCATTTATCATTGATAGGGCTAATGTAGTAGAAGTTAGGAATTAACTTAGCTTCAGCTGCATTGTCTATACTTCCAAGATGGTTTGTTCCACCCAAGATAGTGTCATATTGGACATCACTAACTTCAACGTTCACATCAGCATAAGATGCACCAATCGAAAGTGTTTTTTCGTCAAACAATGCCATAGCTGCAGGGTTACGTGATAATACTGACGCGTTATCAGCGATGATTGCATCACCCGCCATCGCACGGCCAATACCAGTTGCAGATTGGCTGTTTAACTGAAAACCAGCTGCCATTGATTGTGTGCTTGCTAGCGTTACCGCTACTGCAAGAAGTGTCTTGTTGAATTTAGTCATCATTTTGCTCTCATCGTTGTACGTCAGTTTATTAATTCGCGCCATGCTTAGCATAGGGCTCCCCAATCAACACCAACTTAGTAATTGCGGGCATATTAGGTAACAGTTGTTACCTCTACAACTCCGACCAGTTGCTAGTTGTTGTTACTGTTAAGTTAATTTTTGTTTTTGACGTATTTAGGTCAAACTGAGTAAATACTCTATAAACGCTGTGCTGTAGGGCAGTTGTGAATTTGGTTCTGGAGGCTGAAATATTATAACGAAATAACAAGTAACAAGTGGGTAACAAGATTATTTTGTAAAAAAGCGTACAAGTGTACGCTGAGAGGTCCGATTACCAGTTTTACACCAGTAATCGAACCTTTTGGAGATTAAAGCGAAGCTTTAAAGTTAGCGAATTGCGTCTTAATTGACTCAGCTGGTGGTGATATTTTGCTGACTACAACACCGACAATCGTGGCGAATAGGAAACCTGGTAAGATTTCGTATAAGTCGAAGATACCGCCAGAAAGCTGCTTCCATACGACAACCGTTATCGCACCAACAAGAATAGTGGCGATAGCACCATTACGACTATAGCCTTGCCAAAATAGGGACATTAACACTACAGGTCCAAATGCTGCGCCAAATCCTGCCCATGCATAGCTCACCAGCTCAAGAACTTTACTGTCAGGGTCAAGTGCAATCACAATTGCGATAACAGCAATGGCCAACACACCAAAGCGGCCCACTAGCATTAACTCTTTGTCTTTCGCGTCCGGACGTAACCATTTACGGTAAAAATCTTCAGTGATGACACTTGAGCAAACAAGGAGCTGTGAATCGATAGTACTCATAATCGCTGATAAAATTGCCGCGATTAAGATACCGCCAATCCAAGGATTAAAAGCAACTTGGGCTAAGTGAATGAAAACGGTTTCAGAATTAGCCAATGGTGCATCAGCAAAATAAATCGTACCGGCTATCCCCGTTGCTAATGCGCCGATTAATGCAACAAGCATCCAGCTCATTGCAATGCGGCGTGATAGCGGGATGTCATCTGGGCTGCCAATTGCCATAAAGCGAGAAAGAATATGTGGTTGGCCGAAGTAACCTAAACCCCAAGCCAGTAGTGACACAAGACCAATCGTAGTCATATTGCTGTGTAAGAAAGACAGCATTTTCGGGTCAAGTGTTTCTAAAGCCACTTGCGTATCAGGTTTGCTGAAAATGGCTATTGGTACAATTAACAGTGCAAGCAACATCAGACAACCTTGGAAGAAATCTGTCCAGCTCACAGCAAAAAAGCCTCCAACAAAGGTATAAGCGACAATGATGACTGAACCAATCAATAATGCGATGGTGTAATCGAGACCAAAGATTTGTTCAAATAAGATTGCACCGCCAACCATGCCTGATGAAGTGTAGAAAGTGAAAAACACTAGGATAGTAATAGCAGAAACTAACTTTAAAAAGCCTTGCTTGTCTTCAAAGCGCTTTTCAAAAAAGTCGGGTAGGGTAAGGGCATTATCTGCCGCTTGGGTGTAGATACGAAGACGTTTGGCAACGAATAACCAGTTAAGCCATGCGCCAAAAACCAAACCGAAGCCAATCCAAGCTTCACCTAAACCACCTAAATAAACCGCGCCAGGTAAACCGAGTAATAGCCAACCTGACATATCTGATGCACCGACACTCAGTGCTGTTACGGCTGGGCCCATTTTGCGGCCGCCTAGAATGTAATCGTCTACTGTGTCTGTCTTGCGATAGGCCCAATAGCCTATGCCCATCATAAGGGCGAGATAACCAATGAATGTAATTAGAATTGGAGCTTCAATTGCCATGCTACTTCCGTATTGTTCTCATTATTGTGCGGCATATGCTAACAGATGTTTGACACAGTGCACAATTTTGACAGGAAGTATGAAGAGTTATTGACCAGCCAATGAAATTTCATTAGCTGGTTTGTAAGCGTTTTGTTTGCTAAGTGTATGAATCTAGATGAAAGTTTGCTCGATCTCGTTTTTTACGTATTGCAAGTCAGCATCTTGTTCACCTACCAGTAACATGAAGGTGTCGGCTGTTTGAAAACCTAAACCATGATAATTCTGATCTGCAAACGATTCTTCAGTGACCATTCTGTTTTCGGTGGGGATGATAAAGAGGGTAACTTTCCCTTGCTCACCTTCCATCACAAGGTGCAAACTCTTTACACCTTGGAAATCACAGTAAGAAGTGTAAAACACTTTACCTGGTTGTTGGATGAACTTGGCGTTCTCTAATCCACCAATACCAGCCAGTTTAAAGTTTACATCTTCAAAGCCAACATTTTGATCGACATTCATTGCCTTTGGCTCATGATAAACATGTGCCAGAGCATGTTCTGCTAAATCAACTGGCGTAAAACGAAGCATACTGACGCTTAATCCAATCACTAAGGCAACTGACGCGGCCATCGCCATTAAATAGCGAGTGTGCTTTTTTTGCTGCTGATGCTTGCTGAGTTGCTGGCGTAAAATCAGTTTGTCAGCTAAATCATCAGGCACATCAATATTCAGTGCATTGGTCAGTTTACTGTCTAATGCTTTTAGCTCGTTAACGAGTTTTGCATCGGATTCAGACGCTGAAATTTGTGCAAGAAATTCTTCATCTTGGCTGTTTGGGTCACCATATGCATGGCGACGAAATTTTAGATCATCCATTTGATTGACCTCTAACTTCAGGAGACTCTAAAGCGTCTTTTAATTGATTACGGGCGCGAAATAAACGCGTCATGACGGTGTTTCTATTTAACTCTAATAAATCAGCAATTTCTTCACCGCTAAAACCGCCAATCAGTTGCAGTAATAGTGGTTCACGATATTCGACTTCAAGTTGTCCAATTTGCTTACGTAGCCAATATTGCTCAGTTTGTTCTTCATTGGTCGATGATTTTTCATCTTCAAGCAATTCTTGCTCAACATCACTGTAGTCAAATTGTTTACGCTCAAACCTGCGTGCATTCTCACGGCGTAATATGGTAATTAGCCATGCTTTTGCTGCTTTATCATCTTTTAACGAATCTAAAGCGCGCCAAGCACGAAGAAAGGTTTCTTGAGTGACGTCTTCAGCAATATGCTTATCGCCGATTAACCAGTAGGCGTATCGGAAGATATCAGTGTGAAGTGCCCTGACGAGGCTGTCGTATCGTCGCTGTTTAGTTAGCATGTCAGATAAGACCGTGGGTTCGGACTTTTTATTTCGCAAGCTATCGAACATTTTATGACTTATTGTTAAATATTATGTTCGATAGCTTAAAAGGTTAGCTGTGAATAGCAAGTATAAATATGCTTATGGGTTCAGTGAGCTTAGCGCTGATGGAGGCGTTTGTTGTTGATTTATCTGGGTTTGTTCAATTGCTTTTAGTAGTAAACCCTTATCAATACTTGACGTTGACTCACTGTATTTAGCTTGTTGTAACTGATGAATCGCTTTTGAAAGCACTGTAGATAATTGCGCTATATCAGACAATGTCATCGATTTGGAAAACTGAGCACTATAGTAGTGTTGCAGTAATGAAATCACTAAGGTGACATCATTTTTATCACAAGCTTGAGCAATATCATTCATATTAGCAGCTAGTGCCAACGGCACTTTTGATGGCGTAGTTGCAACAAGTTTAGTGGTGTGTTGTTGACGACGAGCATTAAACCACAAGGCTAAAGTGATAAGCCATAACGTCGCAAATAATAGCGTTAGCCACGGCCAAATACCTGAACTGTTATTGCTTGTTTCAGTTTGCTCTATTATTTGAGCAGGCTCAGCCGCCACTGTGCCGGTAATGGTGACTGTTCTTGCTGGTATGGTGGCGAATTGCTGCTGCCGCAAATGTGGGTTCCACCAAGGAATGATAATTTCAGGCAAAGTAAAAGTACCAGGTTTTGTTGGTACAATCGCGCTGGTTAAACTGTATTGAGCGATGACTTGATTTTCACGTACCACAGTTTGTCTTACTGGTTTTTCTGGGTAAGATTTAAGCCCGTCAGGCATGGTTAATTTGATGTCAGGTAAACTGTTACTATCTGCATTTGATGCAACAACATTAATCGTTCGGGTAATGGGCGTTCCTATTTCAAATTCATTACCTTGCTCATCAGGCCATATCTCTTTCGCAATTAATAAATCACTCACCAACCAATCACCTTGATATACATCTGGAATAGGCTTGATGGTAATTTGAGTGTCTTCTGCTTTAGCTTGCATCGGTCTGCTTTCATTAAAGCCGAACATACCGCCGCGTCTTGGCGCTTCGACTAAGATATCACCTGAAAATCCTGCGCCTTTAATGGCTAACGTGCCAGGGGTGTCGGCAATAATTGAATAGGTTCTTTCAATCACTCTAAAGCGGCGACCATCAACAACTTCAACTGAATCTGTGTCATCGCCTATTTGTTTAATTTCAGTTCCAGCTATCTCTGGCGAACTGATAACGCCACGCTGTAACTCGGCTGCTAAAAACAGTTTAACCTTGTAGGTAATTAGCTGGCCTACATACGCTTCATTGGTGCTGAGCTGACCCTCAACAAATAAATTGCGCATTTGTTGCGGTTGGCTGCCCGCTTTAGCGACGGTGAGGTTTATAGGATTGGATTTAACCCCTTCCATGGTAAATGCGGGGATTGTCACTGTACCGGGGTTTTTAGCCGATAGCAGCACTTGCCAACGAGTCTCTTTAGATGAATCAAAGTTAACGATTTGCGTACTTCTGCCGACACTGGTTCGTCCGACGATGAAATCCTTTAACAAGATAGATGTATCTAAAGAACCCGCATTTAAATCTGCATTTGCGGTGACATTTAAGACAAAGTATTCACCTTGCATCACAGGGTTTCTGTCAACAGTCGCTTGAATTTGAGTGACTGCGTAAACTTGCCCTGTAAAAAGAATTGCAAGAAGGCCGATAACGATTCTGTTTACCACTGTTGTTTGTCCTTAGGCAGTTGGCCGCTTTGGCGACGCTTTTGATATTCAAGTTGCATTTTGTTTCTAATAAGCACTTGCGGATCTTCACTCACAGCGCGAAGCGCGCGTTCTAAATCTGCGGGTAAAGGTTCTTCAGTCAGCTGTGATGAAGCAATGGGCTGAGAAGATTCTGGCTGTTTGTCAGATTTTTCAGCTTCAGCTTGCTCCGCTGCCGCCTTTGCTTGTGCTTGTTGCTCTAATTGTTCAGGTGTAGGCTCTGCTTGGTTATTTTGTTGAGCATCCGCCTGCATTTGAGCTTCATTTTCTGTTTGTTCATTCTCACTTTCAGCATTATCACTTTGTGAAGTTTCTGATTGAGATTGATTTTCTTCGCTATTTTCTTCGCTAATTTCTTCGTTACGTTCTTGTTCATTTTGCTGTTTGTCTTGTTCAGCTCTATTTTCCTGGCTGTTTTGTTGTTCTGAATCTTGTTGCTCAGATTGGTTTTGTTCGGCATTTTGTTCGGTATTTTGTTCAGAATTCTGGTCGGAGTTTTGTTGCTGGGATTGGCCTTCGCCATTCTCACTGGGATTATTTTCATTCTGTTCAGACTCGCTATTGTCTGAGTCGCTTTGATCAGATTGATCCGAACCTTCACCAGATTGTTGTTCTTGTTGCTGTTGTTTCATATTTTCAGCAAGTTCGAGGTTTTTTTGTGCTTGAGGGAAGTCAGCTTGCTGTTTTAAAGCGTCTTGATAACGTGCGATAGCATCATCCAATTTATTCAATTGCATTAAGCTATTGGCCTGATTATATAAACCTTGTGCAGAGTTATCTTGTTCAAACCCTGCGAGTGCATTTTCATAGTCACCCGCTTTGTACTGGGCACTGGCTTGCCATAACGGCTGGTTAAATTGCTCGGCGGCGCTGGCATAATCTGCAGCAGATTGTGCTTGGTTAAAGGTGTCGCTTGCTTGTTGGTCTTGAGTTTGCCATAAGTCATCCCAAGTGTTGGCCATAACAGGACTTGGTTGAAACAATAAACCTAAGGTTAGGGCAGTAAATACTGGTACTAGAGTATATCTAAAGCTGAGTAACACAGGAATAATCAATAGCATGGCGATGTATGGACCTAAATCTTGCCAGCTTTCACCTTCAAGCTCAGTGGCTTTAGCGTCGCCACCATTAGCAAGCCAGCGCTCTAATCGGCTTAATGAACTGCCATCTGCAGTGGCAGGGATCATTAATCCACCAGTAGGGATAACTAAGTTTTCAAGTCGTTTAAAATCGGTTTTATCTATGACTATCTCACCGCGATTATCACGCATTAATTGACCATCAGGTAACTGTATTGCTGCGCCTTGTTGTGTGCCAAATGCCATCACTGATACACGGTAACGACTGCCATCAAGTACTTTTGCAGCATCAACATATTGTTGTGGATTTACCCCGTCTGTCATAACGATAATATCACCGGTAATATGCCCGCCTTGGGACAGTAATTGCTGAGCGAGTTCAAGTGCAGCAGATAAATCAGACCCTCTAACAGGCATGATATCAGGCGTCAGTGTTGGTAATAAGTTGAGTAGTGTTGATTTATCTCGGGTAAGAGGACTAATTGTAAAGGCATCGCCAGCAAAGGCGATTAAACCTGTTTCACCTTCAGTTAAGTTCGTTAAAAAATCAGTGGCCCTAAATTTTGCTTGGGATAAGCGATTAGGCTTTTGATCGGTTGCATACATAGACAAGGACATGTCCATGACCAGCACTCGACCTTGCTCGTTGCTGTAAACAGGCAAACTCTGTTTATTGACTGCTGGACCCGATATCGCGATTACAGCGATAAACCAACATATCATAAGTAACCACTTAGGTTGCTTTTTCACTTGGTTGGTTTCACTGATTAATGTGTTTGCCAAATGCGGTGCAATATAACTTTGCCAAGCCGAATTACGCTGTTGGCTGCGCCATAAAAACAACGCAATTGCGATTAAAGGGATTAAGGCAAGCAGCCATTCTGGACGAATAAAATGTAAACTCATTATCGCCCTCCAGATGTTGTTTTAGCGTTTAAAGGTGATGAAGAAGGTAATTGGCCGCGTAAACTGATAAACACACTCATCAGTAAGGCTAACAATAATGGCCAGTAAAACAGTTCACTTTTGGGACGATAGGTCAATTGATCGCGACTCACAGGTTCTAACTCATCAATCTTTTGGTAAATTTGTGCCAACTCTTCACTATTTCTTGCTCTAAAATAATGACCGTTTGTCATATCTGCGAGTTGTTGTAGTTGTTCTTCATCTAAATCAAGCGATGGATTTACCCGTTCGGTACCGAAAATACTGCGGCGTTCAAGTACTTCTGCGCCAACACCCACGGTATAAATGGTGACATTTCGTTTAGCTGCAATTCTTGCCGCAACTTCAGGTTCAATGTTCCCTGCGTTATTAGACCCATCGGTTAATAAGATTAATACTCGATTGCTGTCATTGACCATATCAAAACGTCTTACAGCAAGTGCTATCGACTCACCAATGGCCGTTTGTTTACCTACTAGGCCAATTTCACTGTCGGCAAGAAACTTGGCAACTGAGCGTCTGTCTTGGGTGAGTGGCGCTTGAAGATAAGCGTGATCTGCAAATAAAATCAGGCCGAGTCTATCGCCGTTTCGTCTTTCAATAAAATCACCGATGACGTGCTTGATGAGGGTTAAGCGATCGACTGTTTTGCCATCGACCACCATGTCTTCTATTTGCATACTACCTGATAAATCAACTGCTAACATGACATCTCGGCCTTCTGAAGGCAGTTCGATAGGCTCGCCTAACCATTGTGGTCGAACTAAGGCACACAATAGGCATAACCACATAAACCAGTAGGCTTTGCGGCTTGATTTATCTTGATGGACTGTTAATTGTTGTTCAGCGCTGCCAATGCCTGGGAGTTGCAGTTGGCCGCCACTATTTTTAGCAAGATGTTTTTGTTTGAGTAAAAAGGGCAGTGGCAATAATAAAAGCAGCCATGGCCAAGCTATTGAGAACATGATGCCTCCGATTGATGACTTGTCGGAGTGATATTTTCAGGCATATCAGATAGCGCGATAAAGCGACTACGTTTATTTAACCATTGTTCAGTAAAAGTGTGTAACTGTGTCGACTCGGTTAAAGTCAGGCCGTCTTTCTGATATCGCTTTTTCAGGAGTTGCCCCATGTTTATTGCATCTTGTTCGGATAAGCGTAACCCTAGCCATTGATACCAACGCTCGCCGTCTAACTTAGCAAAATCCTCACGAGGGAAGTAACTCATCGCGGTTCTTTTTAATAGCGTATTAATGTCACTTGCATATTGGCTATTAGCAGGTTCTAGTTGTTCAAAATCCGCTAATGCTGCTTTTCTCGGGAGATGATAGCGGCGATGCTGCTTTATTTTAACCACAGCAAAAATGATTATCGCGATAATGAATAGTGCGAGTATCCAAAACCCTGGTGCAATAGGGAACTGGCTAATTTTTTCTGGTAGTACGATATCTTCCAGTTGCATTAGTGCAGGGTTTGTTTGAGCAGTATTCATTTAACGTAATACTTCCAATTGGTCACTAAGACTTTTTCCGGCATCGATAAATCGAGTCGGCACCTTAATCATTTTCATTAGTGCGATAAATTGTTGCTGGCTAGCCAGTTGTTGACTAAGCCATGCATCATAACTGTCTCGGGTAAGTGTTAACTGCTGCTTGCCATCTCTCACTGGTAAACTAAAACGTTTAGGCAAGGTGAGTGTTCCTTGTCTCAATGGGTCGCTAATAATAAATGCACCTACATCACAGTGACGTTTAAGTTCAGTTAATGCCGCTAAGCATTCCTGAGTAAAGTGCTGCCCATCGGTAATAATCCATACTAAGGAACCTGGTTTAGCGATTCTTTGCAGGCGTTGACAGGCACGAAGAATATGCTGTGGGTCTTGGGGCAGTTCATCAAAATGATTTAACTGATTTTCATGTACTTTAATTAATGCAGAAGTAAGTTGCAGTATTCCTTGGCGGCGGCTTCTTGGTTTTAATTCAAGGTGTTCAGTTTCACTTGCGATAAAAGCGCCGAGGCGATCGCCATGGTTTATCGCATTCCAGCCGAGTGTTGCAGCAAGGTGGGCAACTTGTACTGATTGCAATAACAAGCGCGAACCAAAAAATAAGCTATGGCTAAAGTCGACAAACAAAATAATGGGGCGTTCACGTTCTTCAACAAACAGCTTAGTGTGCGCTTTGCCAGTTCGAGCGGTGACTCGCCAGTCAATGGTTCTGACATCATCACCATTTTGATAATGACGTACTTCGGCAAATTCCATCCCACGGCCTTTAATCAGGCTACTGCGATGACCTGCTTGGCTGGCTTTGGCTCTGCTGCGTTTATCCGGCATCGCGCGAGCGGTGCTTTGACAGCTAATGAGTTCTTGCTCAGTTAAATTCACGCCATTACTGAATAATGGCAATGAATTTTCAAGCGTTTGTTCAACTGGCATAGTGCTATTGTTCCAATTTAAAAGCGATAAAATTAACGGTACTTAAATGCGAGCTCGCCCATTTAAGGTACTGCAACTTGGCTTAAAATATGGTTGATAACATGGTCTGCATTAATGCCTTCAGCCTGTGCTTGATAACTGAGTAATAATCTGTGTCTCAGTACGTTGGGCGCTACTGCTTGAATATCTTCTGGCGAGACAAAATCTCGCTCTTGTAACCAAGCTCTTGCGCGGGCACAGCGCTCGAGTGAAATAGATGCACGAGGGCTGACACCGTATTCAAGCCATTTAGCCAACTCAGGGCTATAGCGTTCAGGTTGACGAGTTGCCATGATAATTTCGACAATATAACTTTCGAGTGGCTCAGCTAAGTACAATCCCATAGCTTGTTCGCGGGCAGCAAACACATCAGATTGCGCCACAGGTTCAATGGTAGGTAGCTGCTTAGTGACGGCTTCATTTCGCGATTGACGCAAAATTTTACGCTCTGTATCAGCACTTGGATAATCGAGATTTAAATGCATTAAAAAGCGGTCTAGTTGAGCTTCTGGTAGCGGATAGGTACCTTCATTCTCTAGTGGGTTTTGAGTCGCCATGACTAAAAATAAATCTGGAAGTGGGTAGCTATTTTTACCTACGGTTACTTGACCTTCAGCCATTGCCTCAAGTAGTGCTGATTGCACCTTTGCAGGGGCACGGTTGATTTCATCCGCCAAAATAAGGTTATGAAATATAGGTCCTGCTTCAAATTCAAATGTGGCTGTTTGCGCACGATAAATATCTGTACCGGTTAAATCGGCAGGTAATAAATCGGGAGTAAATTGAATACGGTGGAAGTCACCTTCAACCCCATCACACAAGGCCTTTACAGCGCGTGTTTTTGCAAGACCTGGAGGGCCTTCAACCAGTAAATGCCCATCGGCAATTAATGCGATAAGTAAGTTCTCTGTTAATACAGGCTGTCCCAAAATAACATTATCTAAATAAGCGCGTAAGGAATGAAATCGACTCAAAGGCATGATGATACTCAATTATTTGCTGAATTTTGTTCTAATTAAACCCATGTTAATGAATTTCATTAGCCTTTGGCTAGTATGATTAACAGATTTTCATTTTTATTTATTCATTAGCAAAGGTTAACTGAGTTAAGTTCGCAAAGAATGAATGAATATATACAAAAAATGACAAATTAAAGCTAAAGCTCTAAATTTTAATTCGATGATTTTATTACTATAAATTGCGTATTTCAGGCAAGGTATGCCTTTAATTTGAGCTTATTTTCATACAGATGTTTAAAACTTCGCAATTAAAAGTTAGAATCAGATCACACTTTTATGGTCAGACCAGATCTGTCTGACATTAATCGATATTCACTGATAAGCCAGTTAAAGGCTAAACAATTACAAGAGGGTGAACAATGAGTGATAGACAACAAGTAACCAACGCCCGCGGAGAGCGCATTGCAATCGTGGCGGGCTTACGTACCCCATTCGCAAAACAAGCTACCGCATTTCATGGCGTATCAGCATTAGATATGGGCAAAATGGTGGTTAATGAATTGCTATCGCGTTCAGAGTTAGACCCTAAAACTATTGAACAGCTTGTGTATGGTCAAGTGGTGCAAATGCCAGCCGCGCCGAATATCGCCCGTGAAATTGTGTTGGGCACAGGCATGGATGTTTCAACCGATGCTTACAGTGTGACCCGAGCTTGTGCTACAAGTTTTCAGTCTGCAGTGAATGTGGCTGAATCTATCATGACAGGCAATGTTGAAATAGGTATCGCAGGTGGTGCAGACTCTTCTTCTGTATTGCCAATTGGCGTTTCAAAAAAATTAGCACATGCTCTGGTTGATTTAAATAAAGCGCGTACCTTCAAGCAAAAATTCGCGATAGCTCGGCGCTTAGGTCTTAAAGATTTAATGCCTGTACCGCCAGCGGTAGCTGAGTACTCAACTGGCCTTTCTATGGGGCAAACAGCTGAGCAAATGGCAAAGACCTATGGCATTAGCCGTGCTGATCAAGATGCATTGGCGCATCGCTCGCACACATTGGCTACAGAAACCTGGAACACAGGTAACTTACGTGACGAAGTCATGACCGCTCACGTACCTCCTTATAAGCAATTCATTGACCGTGATAATAATATCCGCGAAAACTCAGTGCTTGAGTCTTACGCAAAATTACGTCCTGCTTTTGACCGTAAACATGGTTCTGTTACTGCAGCCAATAGTACGCCATTAACTGATGGTGCTTCAGCCATTATTTTAATGAGTGAAGGCAGAGCTAAAGCGTTAGGTTATCAGCCTATTGGTTACATTAAGAGTTATGCATTTACTGCCATTGATGTTTGGCAAGACATGTTAATGGGACCGTCTTACGCTACGCCGCTTGCATTAAAACGTGCAGGAATGGAGCTTGAAGATCTAACCCTTATTGAAATGCATGAAGCGTTTGCTGCGCAAACACTAGCGAATATGCAAATGTTTGGTTCTAAAAAGTTTGCCGAAGAAAAGCTTGGTAGAAACCGCGCAATCGGTGAAATCGATATGAGTAAATTTAACGTTTTAGGTGGCTCGTTGGCTTATGGACATCCATTTGCAGCTACTGGTACACGTTTAATCACTCAAGTGTGTCGTGAATTAAAACGACGTGGTGGTGGTACTGGTCTAGCAACAGCTTGTGCTGCTGGTGGTCTTGGCGCAGCAATGATAGTTGAAGTGGAGTAATTCTGATGGAAAAGACATTTAATTTATCTCGCCGCGAAGACGGTATTGCTATTTTGACTATGGATGTTCCTGGTGAAACCATGAACACCTTAAAAGCAGAGTTTGGCCCTGAAATAAGCGAAATTTTAGCTGAAATTAAACACGACGCGAGTGTAAAAGGCTTAGTGGTTATTTCAGGGAAATCAGATTCTTTTGTCGCAGGTGCTGATATTAGTATGCTTGACGCATGTACCAGTGTGTCAGCTGCGAAAGAATTATCACAACAAGGCCATGTCGTTTTCAATGAACTTGAGAAACTATCAATACCTGTTGTTGCTGCAATTAATGGTGCCTGTTTAGGTGGCGGTTTAGAGTTAGCTTTAGCGTGTCATTTACGTGTGTGTACTGATGATAAGAAAACTATCATGGGTGTACCTGAAGTTCAGCTTGGTTTATTGCCAGGTGGTGGCGGTACGCAACGTTTACCAAGAAAAGTAGGCATCACAACTGCACTTGATATGATGCTAACGGGTAAGCAAATCCGTCCTAAGCAAGCACTTAAAATGGCGCTTGTTGATGATGTTGTTCCTGAGTCAATTTTGTTGGACACCGCCATTGCAATGGCCAAGAAAGGAAAGTCTGCGGCTAAAGTTGCCAAGAAGAGCGCACTAAATAAGGTGCTTGAATCCACAAGTACCACTCGCGATATCATCTTCGATCAAGCCGCAAAACAAGTACAAAAGAAAACACTGGGTAATTATCCTGCACCAGCTAAAATCATCGACTGTGTTAAGCAAGGGATGAATAAAGGCATGATTAAAGGGCTTGAGGTTGAAGCAAGCCATTTTGCAGAACTCGTCATGTCTCCTGAATCTGAATCACTTCGCAGCATCTTTTTTGCAACGACTGAAATGAAAAAAGAAACTGGAGCAGAAGGTGCTGAACCACGAAAAGTGAATAAAGCACTTGTGATTGGTGGTGGCTTGATGGGTGGCGGTATCGCTTCTGTTACAACCACTAAAGCTAAAATTCCTGCTCGTGTGAAAGACATCAATGACAAAGGCTTAAGCAACGCATTAGCTTATGCCTATAAATTATTGGCGAAAGGGGTCAAGCGACGTCATATGACACCCGCTGTTAGAGATAATTTAATGGCGTTAATGACGACGACAACAGAATATAAAGGCGTTAAAGATGCGGATATCGTCGTTGAAGCGGTATTTGAAGATTTAGCACTCAAGCATCAGATGGTGAAAGATGTAGAGCGCGAATGTCATGAAAACACAATTTTTGCATCTAACACTTCATCTTTACCTATTGGTCAGATTGCAGAAGCGGCGCAAAGACCTGAAAATGTCATCGGTTTACATTATTTTTCTCCTGTAGAAAAAATGCCGTTAGTTGAAGTTATTGCACATAAAACTACATCACCTGAAACCATTGCTACCACAGTTGCTTTTGCGCGTAAGCAAGGCAAGACGCCTATTGTTGTTCAGGATGGTGCAGGTTTTTATGTTAACCGTATTCTTGCTCCTTACATGAATGAAGCCGCTCAAGTTTTATTATCTGGCGAGAAAGTAGAAAGCCTTGATAAAGCCTTGGTTAAATTCGGTTTTCCTGTCGGACCTATAACACTACTTGATGAAGTGGGGATAGATGTAGGCGCTAAGATCGCGCCAATCTTAACGCAAGAATTAGGTGAACGTTTTAGAGCGCCAGATGCGTTTGATAAGTTACTTGCTGATGACCGTAAGGGACGTAAAAATGGCAAAGGTTTCTATCAATATGGCAATAAAAAGTCTAAAGCTAAATTAGTGGACGAGACTGTCTACCAAGTACTGGGTGTCAGCAATCAAACAACAGGCTCAGCAAGTGACATTGCGATGCGCTGCGTTGTACTCATGTTGAACGAAGCGGTGCGCTGTTTAGATGAAGGAATAATTGCAAACCCTCGCGACGGTGATATTGGCGCTATTTTTGGTATCGGTTTTCCACCATTTTTAGGTGGTCCATTCCGTTATATGGACTCAATGGGCATCGCGACACTAGTGTCAAAGTTACGTCAATATGAACAACAACATGGTGAACGTTTCACACCATGTGACAAATTAATTCAAATGGCGGAAGAGGGGATTAATTTTTATTAGCCTTAATTAATACTTTTTGCTATTGATAATTCTACAAAGCGGCAACATTGTGCCGCTTTTTCATGCGAAAGTGGCAGTTATTTGCCTAAAAAATAGCCCGTTTGTGTATTTGATTGATTATTGCTTTTAAAGGCTATTAGTAAATACGCTTAGGTTTGGTTATAATCTGAGCGTTGAGGGTGATGACAATACATATTAATTTACCCATACATTAAGGAATGATGTTAACTGAATGAATTATAGAGGTTTCAGTGATATTTCTACTTATCTTATTATCGTGTGCATCAGGCTATTACCTAGGTAACCAGGCTTTTAGTAACGGTATGGCTGTTAAAAGGTGGTCATTGGCGGGATTGTTAATGGGGCCATTAGCGTATCCGTTATTTAATAGTCACAAATACTTATTGCTTAGAAAGCTCTCTATTGAGAGTGAGCAGACCAATCATTTTTGAATTGATAACACCAATAAAAAAGGGAGCATTTGCTCCCTTTTTTATTGGTTATAGTTGATTGTTAAACTACGCAAATTTAACTCCACCAAGCTTTAGCTTTAATGACTTCTAAATGTTCTAAACCTTCAGGTAGCTTTACCTTTTTACGTTGTGGTTGAGCAATACCAAGGGCTTTCTTTAATGAATTAAACATAATGATTTCCTTAAGCAATGCTTGTGTTGCTGAATTTGATGTTTGGTAAACCTGCTACATGTATATTAGTTTCTGCAAATTTAATGTTTGGCAAGCCAGCTACTTGAGTGTTTGTGTTGCTAAATTTGATGTTTGGCAGACCGGCAACTTGTGTGTTTGTGTTGCTAAACTTGATGTTTGGTAGACCGGCAACTTGTGTGTTTGTGTTGCTGAATTTGATGTTTGGCAGGCCAGCTACTTGTGTGTTTGTGTTGCTAAACTTGATGTTTGGTAGACCGGCAACTTGTGTGTTTGTGTTGCTGAATTTGATGTTTGGCAGACCGGCAACTTGTGTGTTTGTGTTGCTAAACTTGATATTTGGCAGACCAGCGACTTGTGTGTTTGTGTTGCTGAATTTGATGTTTGGCAGACCGGCAACTTGATTGTTTGTGTTGCTGAATTTAATGTTTGGTAGACCGGCTACTTGTGTGTTTGTGTTGCTGAATTTAATATTTGGTAGACCGGCTACCTGTGTGTTTGTGTTGCTGAATTTGATGTTTGGCAGGCCAGCTACTTGTGTGTTTGTGTTGCTAAATTTTATGTTTGGCAGACCAGCAACTTGCGTGTTTGTGTTGCTGAATTTGATGTTTGGCAGGCCAGCTACTTGATTGTTTGTGTTGCTGAACTTGATGTTTGGCAGGCCGGCAACTTGCCTGTTTTTGTTGCTGAATTTGATGTTTGGCAGGCCAGCTACTTGATTGTTTGTGTTGCTGAATTTGATGTTTGGCAGACCGGCAACTTGTGTGTTTGTGTTGCTGAATTTGATGTTTGGCAGGCCGGCTACTTGTGTGTTTGTGTTGCTGAACTTGATGTTTGGTAGGCCAGCGACTTGGGCATTTGTGTTGCTGAACTTAATGTTTGGTAGTCCTACTGTCTTAACCATTTCAGGGTGAATAGTAGGGAGTACTTCCATTGTAGTGTTAGCAGCAGAAGTCGAAGTTAGAAGTGCAGCTATGATAATTCCGTTAATCATTGTTTTAGTCTCTCAGTTCAGGGTTAATAAAAAAGTTTTTTATTTGACGTCTGAACTGCTACTTGCACTTGTTGTGCCAATGTTAACTGATAATTTGCTTTTCTTCTTGTTTGTTGAAATTGATATTCAATAACTTGGTAAATTCAACTTCTGGTACTGGCTTACTAAAAATGTAACCTTGTATCTCTTCACATTTTAGCGCTTTCAATATATTGAGTTGAGCATCATCTTCAACCCCTTCACCGACAACTGATAAGCCCATGTTATGTGCGATGGTGATAATACTGTCTACCATTTTCAGATCTCTATCTGATTTACTGATGTCATCAACAAATGACTTATCAATTTTTAAACAGTGGATTGGGAAACGCTTTAAATAAGATAATGATGAATAACCAGTACCGAAATCATCCAACGCTAAGGTCACGCCCATTTGGGCAAGTTGGTTCATAACTTTAATTGCATTTTCTGGGTTTTTGATGATTGTACTTTCAGTGATCTCCAATTCTAAATGACAAGCAGGTAGCTTAGTAAGCTGTAAGACGCTGGAGATACGTTGTTGTAGATCGGGAAGGGCAAACTGTCTAGATGATAAATTAATGGCGACACGGCCGTTAAAAATGCCTTGTTCACGCCATTTCTGTGCTGCAAAGCAAGCTTTTCGTAAAACTAAATCACCGATTTCAACAATAAGACCGTTTTCTTCAGCTAATGGAATAAATTCATTAGGAGCAATAATTCCGTGTTCGGGGTGAACTAGCCTAACCAAAGCTTCCATGCCAACGAGGCTGTCTTGTTTCAAATCCACTTTAGGTTGGTAGTAAACTTCAAAGAGATCCTCTTTAAGGCCTTCTCGAATTAAGTTTTCAATTTCCAGTTGACGTAATGCATTCTGATTTAATGATTCTGAATAGAATTGATAACGATTGCCACCGCCTGACTTTGCGTGATACATGGCAATATCTGCTTTACGTAGCAAGGCTTGTTCATTTTGTTCGTCTTCTGGATACAGCACAATACCAATACTCAAGCCCACAACTAATGACTCATCGTCAATTTTAAACTCTTCTTTTAAAGCATCAATGATCCGTGAGGCAATTGCTGCACAAGACCCAATATCAGGGTTGTGATCAACTAAAATTGCAAATTCATCGCCGCCTAAACGATATAAACTCACATGTTTAGGCACATTGTTTTGAATACGTTTGGCAACATCAACAAGTAACTCATCACCAATTTGATGACCAAGAGAGTCATTAATCCGCTTGAAGTTATCCAAATCTAAAACCATCAAAGTGTGATGAATATCTTTTTTAACTAAATTATTCAAGGTAACTTGAAGGCTAGAACGGTTAGGAAGGCCCGTTAAAATATCACTGTTAGTGAGCTTTCTTAATTCTTCTTCTTGTTGTTTACGACGGGTAATGTCTGAGAATACACCAACATAATGAGTGGTTTCGCCTTGTTGGTTGTATATTGCATCAACAGTGAGTTCCATCAGGAAATGACTACCATCACCTTTATTTGCTTCTAGTTCATTACTCCAACAACCTTGTTGTGACAGTGAAGCATGGATTTGATTTGAATATGATTCAGGGTAGCGGCTAAAGCTGAATAGTTGACCAATAAACTCTTCGCGTGATTGGTTTGTAAGTTCACAACAGGCATCATTGACTTCAACAAAACGATATTTTTCATCGAGGATAAACATACCCTCTGAGATATTTTCAATGGCGCGCTCAAACAAACGTAATTGTTCTTCAGTTTGTTTTAAATTATTAATGTTTTTTATTGTTCCTGTCATTCGAACAGGGTTTTCTTTCTGATCTCTTTCTACTATTTTTGCTCTATCTAAAATCCACATCCAAAGGTTTTCACGACTTTTGACACGATAAGCAACTTCAAAATGATCTGTAAGGCCTTTAAAGTGGTCATTAAGCGCTGTTTTAACTCGGTTTTGATCTAATGGATGAATATTACTTTCTTCGCCAGGCTTACCTGAACGTTGACCATCTTGAGGGAATTCTAAAGTTCCCCAGATATTAGAGCGGTATATCTCTCCCGTTTCGATATCCCAATCCCACATTTCATCGCCACTCCCCCAAAGAGATAGCTTTAATCTTTCTTCGCTTAGTGCGATTTGTTTTTGTATTTGACGACGGCGAAGAATTATTTTAGTTATAATAAACAGTACAATAAAGCATAGTAATGTATAGGAAAGTTTTGCTTCAAAAGAGTAATACCAAGGAGGGGTGACCGTTATTTGAATAGACTTGGTCTCACTTTGTTTTCCTGAAAGTTTATTAATAGCATAAACATGGAAGTTATAAATTCCAGCTGAAAGGTTAGTGTATGTTGCTGAGTTTATATTTTGCGAGGGCAACCAACTATCATTTAATCCTTCCATTTGGTAATAAAAGTCAAACTCTTCTAGAGGTTGTCCTGGAGTAACAAACGTGAAGGTAAAAGGGTAGTCAGAGTATTTTAAGGTGATATTTCTCTGTTTGTTTATTGGTTTGTTTAAGATTTTTCCACCAATTTTTTCTGAAACATTAAATAATGAGAAATCAATCAAAGCTGCATTAGTGCTTCCTGACATTAAAATATCATTATATATTTCATTCGGGTTTACAATGCTAATTCCTTTAGTGCCTCCAAATAAAGAATAATCTCCAATATGTAATGAAGCTAAAGAGTTGTAATCGCTTTGAGAACCGTTTCTATTTGTTAATTTTAAATTTTTAAAGCTGGTTTTATTCGTTATATTTAGTTCCATCGCTGAGGCTGAAACTAAAAAGTTATCGAAAATCTCTATCGAATATATTAGTTTGTTATGTCTAAATATTTCTTTTAACTCGTTAGTTTTGATATTCAGCTTTAATAAAGAGTTTCTTGTACCAAAGTAGAGTTCGTTTTCATCAAATTTTAATGTGGTAACCATGCTTTCAGAGAATATTTTCTCTGTATTACCATCTTTAATTTTGAATAACCCACCTTGAGATGCTATCCAAAGTTCATTGTTTTTTTCAATTAAATCGAATATTGGATATCGTTCACCAGTAGTCAGTGTGTTGATAACTTTAGAGTTTTTTATAACAAATACTTTGCCATTGATAGTCGAAGCATATATTTTATCTTTACTCTCACTTATTTTTACGTTGCTAATATGTCTATTTAATATTTGAACAGTCTCTAAAGTCGAAAGGTCTGTTTTAGTTAAACCTGTAATATTTCCTGTATAGAGTTGGTTGTTTAAAACTTTTATAGATTTTGGGCCTGATGCGTTTTCAATCGTTACTGAGTATAAATATTTTAGCGATTTATCTAAAACTCTAACATCCAAAGAGTCTGTTGCTAAAAATATATTTTCATCTGTTTGTGTAATAGCCCAAATGTTTTCTTTAATAATTTTTGAGTTTTTTATAAGATTTCGATTTCTATCTATTTTAATGACACCTAAATTGACATCGGTTATAAATATGGCAGATTTAGTTTCTTTTATATAAGGACGTTTTCTTGATGCATCTTGTTCGATAAACCCTATTTTCTTTATTCTGTTAGTACTATCTATCCTTACAATGTCAGAGTCTATTATTGAAGTTAACTCATCACCGCTTCTTGATGGTTCAAGGTAGGTCATAACAATATCTGACACTTTTTCTTTGGTATTATTTTTTATACTGTACAAACCATCATTAGTAGATATAAATAATTTATTTGAAATGATTCCAATGTCATTAGATTTGTAAGCAACCGTTGATAGCTTATTATCTTCCAACTTAAAAACAATACCATTATAATTTCGAATAAAGAGGCTGTTACCTACTTCAATGACCTTTTTGACCTCTTGTAAAACCTCACTATTAAACTCCCATAATACTCTAGTAAGGTTATCACTTAATATTAAAATTTTATTATTTAAACCTATAGCTATCCCCTTAGAAAGAGGTGCTATTGACCAAATGGCTTCTGACAAAGGCTTATTATCAATTTCTATTGTTGTAAATGATTCGGATTCATCATCGTACATTGCTAAACCTAAATCAGTACCAACAATTATCCTGTTTTGGTTGTCTACAATTAAAGTTTTAATGAAAGAGCTTGGTAAGTTTGAGCTGCCATCTTCAGCAAAAAAGTGTTTAAAATTTGTTCCATCAAAACGATTTAACCCGTTTACAGTTCCCAACCAGACAAAGCCATCTTTGTCTTCAATAATGCTAGTAACTGTGACTTGTGATAAGCCATCTTCGGTATTATAAATTTCGGTATTAAGAGTGAGATCATAATTAGTACCAGAATCAGCAAAAGCGAGCCCCGTTAAAGCATGGGCTAGGAGAAATGTACAAATTACCAACCGACTTATCATTTGCATAAAAATTATACTTTTATCTTCTGTAAACGAGATTTATTCAATGTAATACTCCACTTTTTCAGAAAGTTAATAGTTTGTCAAAAATTGGTAAGAATAAAAAAAATCTCACTCGAACACTTGTGCTTATTTTGTACAGCCAATGTATTTGTTTGATTGAAAAACATCTTTAAAACACTGTATTTTGATGTCTAATTAGATTTTTGTTCTGCAAATTCATTTCCGTTGGTGTTTTTATAAAACTTGTAAAAGTTTATAAACGCTAGGCTGTTTTTCTAGAACTCAAATTTATCAGCGTTATGTTTAAAGCCTTTTAAATCGGTAATGACCTGTGCTGTTGGCATTGGCTCTAACTGATTATGCTGCTCACCAGCATTAAACATCACTAATCTGTCACTGTGTTTACTACGCATATTACTAACAATAAACTTAATCAAATCTGCACGGGTAAATTGCTTAATTTCTTCAACGACTCTTTCACGCTGTTTGAAGTCGTAATCTCTATTGCCAAGACAGACCCAGTAACGCTGGCTTCGACTCTTAAGATTGGCATCTTTCTCTAAAATTTGATTTATTAATCCAAGCTTAGTGGCTTCCCATTGCTCTTTGGTTATTTGCATAACAGCGTAATTAAAGTCTGCAATGAACTCATCGATAGCTTCGAGTAACTTGCGAGGTCCGGTGGTTGGAGATTGTATGTAGAATATCATCCCTGGATGGCGATTGAGTGGCAGATATCCTGTTCCTACCATGTAACCAAGCTGTTTTTCTGTCCTAAGCTCATGGAAAAAAGTAGACGACATTGTGTGGTTTAGCAAACTAAATAAACCAATATTATGAGCGGTAGTTTCATTTGATTGGTAGTAAACAATAATGGCGCTATCTTGATGTTCGACTGAGAGTTCACGCATTAACGTGCCTCTATCGGTAAGGTTAATCAGTTCTCGGCTTGATTCTGAACTGGGTTTTGTTACCAGTGAAAGCACGAGTTTCAAACGTTTTGCAAGCTGCTGCGTTTCACTGACTAGCCAATCTCCATAAACCAATCCTTCGACATAGATTTTCTCGTAAAATGCGCTTACATGGTCATGTAGTTCATCTAAGGTGACATCTTCAAGCATTTCTGCCATCTTAGCGGGTTCATATGAACGTTTTTGCAAGGTAACCGTTAAGCTGGAGAATAATTGAGCGATAGGTTTTGCTTGTGCAACATTAGTCCAGCTTCTGAGTAATTGTTTTTTGATGAGTTTAAAACGGTCTTGGGTAAAGTTTCTTTCTCTAGCTTTATCTATGACCAAGGCCAACAAAGTTTCTTGATTACCGGTAAACCCAGTTAAATGTAAGGTAATGCCACCTTGATGAGGATATATATTGTAATTAAGTCCTGCTACTTCAGCTTGATAGGTTGACTCAGTTAAATAATCTAAAACCATTTCAACATACAAACGGGTTAACGCGGCATGCTTAGGGGTAGGGCTTGCATTTTCAGAGTCTAACGAAAGATATAAATGACCTTTAGGAACATTAAACTCATCATCTTTACGATGCCAAATTCGATAACCTTCATCTTCAGCTACAACTACAGGTACATCACTCTTACTCGATTCAATACGTGATTGTGGATCGCTGACGATGAAAGGATTTTTAGTCGGCAGTGATAACTCTTTTCTTGGTTCGGCTTGTTGCCAGAGAGCAATTTTGGTTTCAGGTATTTCCTCAATTGAATAAGGTGTGAAATACCATTTAGCTTGCTGGTTAGTACTGACTTCTCTTGAAACAAGCTGAGTACGCATATTGCTTGGTACGAACATAGCTAAAAGAGCGAGTGCTTCATCTGCATCTAATCCATCCATGCGGTAATCACCAAATACAATATCTTCAACCTCATAGTGTTGCATGTTGATACTGAGATGGCTGGCTAAATCAAGGATTTTAATTTGTTCTTGGTATTTAAACGCGGTAGACAAAAGGCTCGCTCTTTCATCATAACGCCAAGACTCTATTCCTGAAGTACGAATTAATTGAATGTACTCGAAAGTGCACTCAATTATGGAGTCTATTTGCTGTAATCCTTTCTCAGTAAGCTGAATACTGATGCTGTAATCTTTGAAGTTATAACCATTGACACCACCACCCGCTGATAGGTTGTTTGCCAAGCCTTGCTCTTTTAAATAAGAAAGTAAACTGCCAGGGCTTTCATTGCCGAGTAAATGACTAATAAACGTCAGTGGTTTACGTTGATAAAAGGGTTCAATGCAAGGGAGCTCAAAACTGATATTTAATCTTTTTTGATCTTTAACGGGGGCGATGTTGATATGTTTTAACTTTGCATTGTCATCGAGATAGGGAGTATCAGGATAGCTTGCTTTAACATTTCGATTGTTAATTGTACTGAAAAAATGTTCCGCATATTCAGCCTGCGCATCCAGTGACAAGGGGGATACCAAGCAGAGCGTCATAATATTTGCACTGTATTTCGATTGGTAAAAGTCTAATAACTCTTGTCTCACTTCAGCTTCATTTCCTGCAAGGGTTTGCAGGTTGCCCACAGAAAACTTACTAAAAGGATGGCCGGGGTTAACGGACTCTTTTTGAACTTGATATACCCGTCGAATATCATCTTTAAGCTTTAAACTATATTCAGAGTCAATGGCGTGTCTTTCTCTGTCTACTAGTTCTAAATCGAATTTGGGTGCGATAAAAAATTGACTGAATCTATCTAATGACTCTTCAAAGTGGTCAGCATCGATACTGTAAAAAAAGTTTGTTTGCTCGGTGCCTGTCCAAGCATTATTTGAACCACCATGTTGATTAATAAACTGATGGTACTCGCCAGAATCCGGAAACTTATCTGTGCCTAAAAACAGCATGTGCTCTAAAAAGTGAGCCATACCAGGACGTGATATCGGATCATCAAAATGACCAACAGAGACTGTCATCGATGCAGCAGCTTGAGTCGCTGCTTTATCCTCAACGAGTAATACCCTTAATGCGTTATCAAGCACAATATGTCGGTATTGGCGATGATCATTTGGGCTGGTGACTATGCTATTTAGTTTGTTTTGTGCTGTGTCTGGTTTTATGGTCAAGATAATGCTCCAGATAAGAAGGCTTGTTATATATTGATCTCGTTGGCGGCTTTTAGCAAATATCTAATGAAAATATCGACTAAAGACTAATTAAATTTACTTCATTGTTACTTTGTAGATGCGATATTTAAGGCTACAATTGGAAAACAAACACAATAATAATGAGTAGCGATAATGAGCAGCAATAGAAGTATGCAGCTATTTTTGATGCGACATGGTGAAGCTGGTTTTGATGCACCATCAGATAGAGAAAGAATGCTATCACAATTAGGGCGCACTCAATCTAACGCCATGGCCAATTGGTTAACTGAAAAAGTCAGCAGTGTAGACTTAGTGATTGTTAGTCCTTACTTACGAGCTCAGCAAACCTGGCAAGAAGTTGCTAAACATCTACCTGAACCAAGTAAATGGTTAGTGTTAGATGATATTACACCATCAGGAAGCCCACAAATTGCTGTCGATGCTATTTTGGCTTATGCCGAACATTATCAAGCTAAAAAAGTGTTAGTGATTGCACACATGCCTATTCTTGGCTACATGGTCAGCGAGTTAGTCGCAGGCATGGAACCGCCCATTTTTGCAACGTCAGCCATTGCCTCAATTGAGCGTAATGAGCATGGCGGTCATTTTGATTTAATGCAGACACCCGCTCAAATGAGTGCATAAAGCGAATTGTTAGGTTTTGAATACTGAATTCATAACCCTAAAGCTCATAAGTCTAGAGCTCATAACCTTTGAACTCATAAATACAGAGCTCTTAAAGTAGAGCTCTTAAATTAAGGGCTCGAAATTAAGAGCTCTGGTAAATAAACATCACAGCTTATCTTCGATGCGCATGCTCGCCAATATCAATCAAAATCAATAATGCAGCATCAGCTCCCCATTCTTTAGGCGCTTGATGAAACGCTTTAACTTTAGGGTGTTGAGCCAGCCACATCGGTAGTTGTTGTTTTAATATTCCCGAGCCATAACCGTGCATGACACAGCAACACAAAATGTGCTGTTTTACACAAGCCTGTAGCAATGCAGCCAATTCCAACTTAGCTTCTGCTTGGCGCATGCCATGTAAATCCAGTAGCAAATCAGGCTGATAATCTCCGCGGCGCAAACGCTTTAATTCAATTTTCTCTACGCCTTCATTGAGCCAACGCATAGGGCCTTCAACAGGTAATATCGGATGATAATTATCTGAAAAATAGCTATCAGCGTAAACCTGTTGTTCTTTTACTTCGACTTGTTGTTTGGATTTGACCGACTGCTTAAAGTGATGTTTATCTTGATTTAACGGCTTAACACCGCCAAATTGCTCTGAAAACAGTGCAAAGTCAGGATTATTTTCTTTATTCATGGCGCTATTGTATTGAATTCTAGGTCATCTTAATAGACTTCAGTTACAATGGTCAGGAACAATTTTTCAGGAGTTATGTTTTGGATAAAATCTTTGTAGATGAAGCTGTCACCGAATTAAGAACCGTTGGCGATATGTTGCGTTGGGCTGTAAGCCGTTTTAATGATGCGAACATTTATTATGGGCACGGAACTGATAATGCTTGGGACGAAGCTATTTCTTTGGTTTTCCATGCTTTACATCTTCCTGAAGAAATTGGTCAGCAGGTGGTTAACTCCAACTTGACCAGCAGTGAAAAACACAAAATTGTTGAGCTAATTATTCGTCGTGTTCGTGAGCGTTTACCCGTTCCATATTTAACCAACAAAGCACGTTTTGCTGATTTAGAGTTTTACGTTGATGAACGTGTGTTAGTGCCGCGCTCGCCAATCGCTGAAATGATCAACAATGGTTTCAGTCCTTGGTTATATAACAAGCCTGTTACTCGAGTGATGGATTTATGCACCGGTAGTGGCTGTATCGCCATTGCATGTGCTTATGCATTTGAAGATGCTGAAGTTGATGCATTAGATATTAGTGAAGATGCATTAGAAGTGGCACAAATAAACATCGAATCACTGAATGTATTAGATCGCGTGTTCCCAATTCAATCGGATATTTTCTCCGCAATTGAAAAAGGCCCACATTACGATTTGATCGTATCGAACCCACCATACGTAGATGAAGAAGACATTGGCGATATGCCAGATGAGTATCATCACGAGCCAGCCATTGGTTTAGCATCAGGTCGTGATGGTTTAGATTTAACTAAGCGTATTCTGGCCAATGCTGTCGATTATCTGACACCAGATGGTTTACTTGTTGTTGAAGTCGGTAATTCAATGGTGCATTTGAATGAGCAATTCCCTGATGTGCCATTCACCTGGGTTGAGTTTGAACATGGCGGAGACGGTGTGTTTGTACTTACATATGATCAGCTAGTTGAAAATGAATCACTTTTCGCCATCTATAAAGATAGTGAATAATAACGATTAGAAAAAATAAATTACGTTGAGGTAATCAGATAGCATGTCGGGAAATAGCATAGGTCAAAATTTTGTCGTGACGACGTTCGGCGAGAGTCATGGTGTTGCATTAGGTTGTATTATTGATGGTTGCCCACCAGGTCTTGAACTTACCGTTGAGGATATGCAACACGATTTAGATCGCCGCCGACCTGGTACCTCACGTTATACCACTGCGCGCCGCGAGCCTGATGAGGTGCGTATTTTATCTGGTGTGTTTGAAGATAAAACCACAGGTACTTCCATTGGCTTATTGATTGAAAATACCGATCAGCGCAGTCAAGATTACTCCAATATCAAAGATTTATTCCGTCCGGGCCACGCTGATTACACTTATCAGCAAAAGTACGGTTTACGTGATTATCGTGGCGGTGGACGTTCGTCTGCCCGCGAAACTGCAATGCGTGTTGCTGCTGGCGCTGTAGCGAAAAAATACTTAAAGCAAGTTCATGGTATCGAAATTAACGGTTACATGTCTCAGCTCGGTCCTATTTGCGCAGAATCAGTAGATTTAAATGAAGTTGAACAAAATGCTTTTTTCTTTCCTGATGCGTCTAAATTAGAGCAACTGGATGAGTACATGCGTGATTTGAAAAAATCAGGTGACTCAGTCGGGGCTAAAATTACCGTTGCGGCAACAGGCGTACCTGTTGGACTCGGTGAGCCAGTATTTGACCGTCTTGATGCTGATATTGCTCATGCATTAATGGGTATTAATGCTGTTAAAGGTGTTGAAATCGGTGATGGTTTTGGTGTGGTAACCCAAAAAGGTTCTGAGGGGCGTGATTTAATGTCTCCAGCAGGCTTTGAGTCAAACCATGCTGGTGGTGTGTTAGGTGGTATTTCTTCTGGTCAACCTATTGTTGCTCATATTGCACTTAAGCCAACTTCAAGCATTTCAGTTCCTGGTCAAAGCATGACTGCTCAAGGTACTACGGCTGATGTGGTCACAAAAGGGCGTCATGATCCTTGTGTTGGTATCCGTGCTGTGCCGATTGCAGAAGCAATGCTTGCAATTGTATTAATGGATCACTTACTTCGCCATCGCGCACAAAATCAGGACGTGGTTTCTGAAACTCCCGTTATCGGTATGAAATAAATGCCTAATGCGTCATCAGCTGAGCCTAACGTTCGTTGGCTCAGCGCTTGTTACTTTTTCTTTTTTTCAATTCTTGGCTTAATGGTTCCGTACCTTGGTGTGTTTTTTGATAACCGAGGTTTTAATGCCCAAGAGATTGGCTTTCTGATGGCAATCCTTATGGGAACGCGAATTATTGCTCCCAATGTTTGGGCTATGGTTGCCGATAGAACCGGTATGCGTTCTGAGTTAGTTAAATTCGGTTCTGCAGCCGCTGCGATTACCTATGTCAGCTTTTTCTTTGATGGCAGCCTCACTTATTTAGCTATCAGTTTGATGGTATACACCTTTTTTTGGAATGCGATTTTGGCTCAGCTTGAGGTCATAACGCTCGAAAGTTTAGGGGATGAGTCCCATCGATATGGTGCAATACGTAGCTGGGGAAGTGTCGGGTATATTTGCTTAGTCATCATTGCAGGTTTTTGTATCAGTGAGTTCGGTGCTGAAATTGTCCCTTCAATTGGGATGGTACTTTTTATCGGCATGTTCTTATGTGCTTTGGCACTTCCCAATAATAGAGCGTCCTTAGCTGACGTAGGCTCAAGACCGCCTTTAACACTGTCTCCTTCTATCATTTGGTTTCTTATATCAGCGATATTACTGCAAATGAGTGTAGGGCCTTTTTATGGCTTTTTTGTTTTATACCTTAAACAAGCAGGTTATACCGAGGGCATAGCAGGTTTATTCGTTGCTTTTGGCGTGGTGGTTGAAATTTTAATGTTCATGCTTGCGCCAAGATTATTGGGTCGGTTTGGGGTTAAATTACTCTTGATAGTCAGTATGGGTTTTACGGTTGTAAGGTGGATCTTATTGGCATATGGCGTAGATAATATTTTGCTATTGTCCATCAGCCAAGCACTTCACGCATTCACTTTTGGCTTAACACATGCAGCGTCAATTCAGTTTATTCATCGTAATTTTGATATTGCGCATCGCAGTAAAGGCCAAGCGCTCTATGCTAGCTTAAGTTTTGGTTTAGGCGGCGCGATTGGAATATGGGTGAGTGGTATGATTTGGGGTGATGGTTCAGGTGCTAGTCAAACTTGGTTATTTGCTTCTTTTTGCGCTGTGTTAGCATTATTAGCTACATTGGCTATTCGTGAGCCAAAACCATATTTGAAAGTCAAAAGCTAATACATAACATATTGCCCATGAATAAGATTAACTTAACTAGCATTGTTAAAATTCATTAGAAAAGTGAAAGAGGATTGATTGCAGTGAAGCGTTTTCGATTAGGTTTGATTATTAACCCATTAGCAGGATTAGGAGGCAGTGTAGGCCTCAAAGGTTCTGATAATGTGGCGCAATTGGCAATTGAAAAGGGCGCAGAGCCAAAAGCTAACTTAAGAATGGAACAAGCATTAGCCGTAATTGAGCCGTTTAAAGATCAAATTGATATCATTACCGCATCCGGTGATATGGGCCAAAACCTCGCGCAGAAAATGGGGTTTACAGTTACCTGTGTGCATTCGACTGCGCCAAATGAGACTTTGACGCCAGATAAGCAACCACAACATCATCAACTTACTCACGCTCGAGATACACAACTCACAGTAGAAGCGTTAATGAACGAGTCACTCGATTTATTACTTTTCGCCGGTGGCGACGGTACTGCGCGAGATATTTTTGCCGTAGTTGATGACGCTTTACCTGTACTTGGCGTGCCAGCTGGAGTGAAGATTCACTCTGGCGTATACGCGATAACCCCGCATGCTGCTGGTGTGGTAGTCAATATGCTACTTAAAGGCGAGTTAGTGAGCTTGATGACGGCTGATGTGATGGATATCGATGAGCAAGCATTTAGGCAAGGCACAGTTAAAGCGAAACGCTTTGGTGAAATGCTAGTACCTGCCGAGCCACGTTATATTCAAGCAGTTAAAATGGGCGGTAAAGAGGTCGACGAGTTAGTGCTTGCTGATATCGCTGCTGATGTTATTAATCAAATGGAAGATGAGCTTTATATCATTGGCAGTGGCTCAACGGTTGCTGCGTTAATGGAAGAGCTTAATCTAGACAACACATTATTGGGTGTGGATGTTATCCAGAATGAGCAAGTGGTTGCTGCTGATGTCACCGCTAAACAGTTACTTGAATTGACGACTAATAAACCGACGAAGTTAGTCATTACCTTAATTGGCGGTCAGGGGCATATTCTTGGCCGTGGTAATCAGCAACTCTCGCCAGAGCTGATTAAGCAGGTCGGAAAAGACAATATTATTATCTTAGCAACAAAAACTAAGCTAAAAGCACTTGAAGGACGGCCATTAATTGTGGATAGTGGCGACCCTGAATTAGATAGTGCACTTACTGGTTATTATAAAATTACCACTGGATACCACGATTACGTGATGTACCAAGTTGCCAACCCAGATTTATCGGAGAGTTAGACCATGTTAGAGAAGTATGATGCAGCTTTAGAAGGTTGGATTGAACACACTGTTGCCAATGGTGATGATGACGCGCTATTTGCCAGCGGTTACTTACAGGGTCATATTGCAGTGGTTTTTTCTCAGCTTGAACAAGAACAACTTAGCGGTATTGATGCCCTAGATGACAAAATGGTCGATTGTTTAGCATTGGCAGATGATGAATTAGAAGCTGCCGACTTTGCTTTAGTGCAAAGGGCTTGGCAACAATTACGTCAAATCATCAGCGATATAAAATAAGCATTAGTAAGCGAATTGGCATGACAGAACAAAAGAATATATCAACAGCTTCAATCGGGCTGGTTAATCCTAAAACACCTGTAAATGTGGGTGGGATTATGCGCGCAGCAGGTTGTTATCAAGCGAATGCGGTATTTTATACGGGTAATCGTTATGAATTGGCGGCTCGCTCAGGTGAAGCACAATATGATGTTGATACTAAAAATGCAGCCAAAACGATCCCGTTAACAAGGGTGGAATCGTTGCTAGAACAAGCCCCCAAAAACGCTAAAATAATCTGTGTTGATTTAGTGGTTGGCGCAACACCGTTGCCGTTATTTGAACATCCTGCAGATGCTTTTTATATCTTTGGCCCTGAAGATGGCACCATTCCGCAGCAAATTATTGATGCTGCAGATGAGGTGGTTTATGTGCCAACGGTGGGATGTATGAATTTAGCGGCCTCAGTCAATGTATTGTTATATGATCGACTGGCTAAAAGTGCACAAATCGCAGCGGATGATGAACTGATCCGCGAAAGTCGAGATAATAATAATCGCACTAAAGTCAAAACGTGGAAGAAATAGCACTAATTTGAGCTAACTAGGCGCTTAGTCTACATGCTGTTTAATAAACTAAGCGCTCGCTAATGAATTAAGCACACTCTAATGAATAAGCTGCTTAATATAATGGTCAAGTTCTACTTGGCCATTTTTTTGTGCTAATTCAGCCCGGAAACAATCTAGAATAGCGGTTTCATGGGCTGCAATTAAATCAAAAATCTTATTATGCTCAGTGCAATCTGTTGCCCATTGACGATACTCTTCTTCGTAAGGGATTACCCAATTAACCAAAGTTTGCAGTAATTCTGTCCATGACAAATCAAGCCATTTTTGTGCGTCATCATGGCCTTTTTGTGTCATGGTTTCGACAGGAAAGCTGAATCGCTCCGTCTGCTTGAGTAAGTGAGATAACAGTAACTCAGCAGTGATAGTTTCTACTTCAACCAGTTTCTTCCAGAGTTCTATTCGCCGTTCATCTTCTTCAACATTTTGCAGTAAACTAAAAAAGGCAATGCCGTATAGCTCGCCTAAATAAGCTTGATGTATCTTTTCATTGTTCGTGCTCATCTGTCATTCCTTTGGAATAATCGCCATCGATTAGATTAGCGATTTGCCTTTAAGCAATTTTCTTAACCACATTCTATTTGGATTGAGCATGGCAAACATATCGTAACTGATGGGAGGCGTTTGCTCGCAAATAATAGATGCTAATGCTTCTGCAGCTAATGGCCCAGAACTTAACCCTCTTGAGCCTAAACCGCCTAATACATATAAGCCTTGATGAGATGGTGCAGGTTGATGCCGCCAAAATTTTCGGCTTGTAACGGTAAGCTGATGGTCTTTTAATGGTTCAGTATTATAGCGCTTGAAGATCGCATCTATATCCGGAGCTAATCCCATCATAGGGCAATGATCGCGGGTGACCATTCGCACGCCGACTCTTGCATTTTCATCTGAAACATCTATGTCATTAACCCATGTTCTGTCTGGAAAGCTATGTTGCATTTTTTGGGCATTTTCTAACTGTTCATCAGGGCAGTAATCAAGGTTTTCAGGTGACTTGACGTAACTTGCCCCTACACAATGATGTTGATTATTTTCAGGGGTGAGATAACCATGAGCACAAATCACCGTTTTTAATTCGGCCAGTTTACCTTTTGACGGGATATGGCTCACTTGGCCGCGAAACCCAGTGACTTGAAGTGCACGGGTTTGTGTAAACTCCGTTAACTGGGCCCCAGATGCTGCAACAACTTCGGGATGTTCATAATGTTGCTTACTTACTTCATTATGCTCAGTCGAGGTTAATCGCCAATTCGTTCCTGATTTAGTTAATGCTGAAATCTCACAATTTAGCTTTACCACCACCTCATTACCTTTACTTGCGGCAATCTGCTGTGCTTGCTTAATTGCCGCATTTGCAAATTCATGGGGACAAATCCAACCTGCTAATGGGTAATAAAATGCTGGCTTGTCGATTTGAATCTTGGCAATGTTATTGGCTTGAAGTGGGCTAACGGCAAATGCAATTTCACTTGGCCAATCTTGACCATCAATTATTTTATTTAATCTCGCGTCGCTTCTTTCATCAAAGCCTGTTTGCAGTACGCCACAAAATTGATGGTCGATTTGATGCCCTGCAGCGGTGAGTTCTTGCAAGCGGCGACGACTATACAAAAAGGCCTGTTGGAAGTACTGGCTCATTAAGCTGTTATCTGGGGTTAACAGCGGGTAAATTGCGCCTTGTTTGTTACCTGAAGCGCCATCAGCCAGTATTTTGTCTTTACAGTAAATTGTGACACTTTTTCCTTTCTCTGCCAGCGACAAAGCAAGGTGAGCTGCTGCAATGCCACCGCCTATAATCGCAATTGAGTCATTAACATTGTTTGTATCTGAGCTTGCGGTTACAGCACTTGTAGCTAAAGCACTCGCAGTTAAGTCGTTTGTGACAAAAGCACTTGAAGGCAGTGAATAGGCATATTCACTTTGCAAAGACTGACGTAATGCTCTGCGCTCACATAAAGGGATCTCTTGCAGCATTCTGGTCTGTTCATTCGCCTTAATAGCTTCTGGGCTAGAAACAAGATTAAAGCCTGTGAGCCGTGTAAGTGGTGCTAGTTTATTGGAGTTTGCATTAGCATCAAAAGCGTAAACATTGGCATTATCTAGACTTATTCGACCCATTTGCCAGAAAAGTTTTTCTGTTAGGTGTTGATCAAAATACGCCGCTTCAGTCGTATGAGGTAAGCAATGCCAATGGCTTATTTGACCTTGCTGACTGAATGGCAAGCTCTGAGCGTTGCGGGCATAATCACCAAAGTATAAGTCGATGATAAATTGACCGCGATTGAAACTGAGTCGCTGACAACCATCTATATTAGCAATACATGCATTTTGCAGTAGCTGAGCATAGCGATGAAAGCAATGTGATGATTGGCTGATTTCACTATCAGCAAGCGTCATTAACTGAACGAGCTCAAATGCATTTAAGCCATAATGTTCAAAAACATTTAAGTGTATTGTTTGATTAAATTGTTCAGATAATTGCCAAAGTAGCATGGCCTCCATACCAACTCCGAGCCCAATTTGCCCAATACACAGGGTTTTGCTCGAGATTGGCTTATGAGACAAGACACTTTCATAATAATGCCTTATGCTTGCTGCATAATCAGGGTTTTGACAGTAACTACTTGGAAAATTGGCCGATATTGATGCACAATCTCGGGTAACTATAGGGAAGTCAGTGGTTAATTGGGTCAAAGCTCATACTCAAATTGGTTTTATTGAGATTATTTTACCTATGTTTACTGAAAGCTGACCACTTTATTCGTCTAAAGCGGATATCATTGCGGCAGCAAAATTAGGTACTGACACGTACAAAATGGATAGCAAAAAATGAAAAGAGTCGTAATAACAGGTTTAGGTGTTGTTTCAAGCATCGGTAATAACAAGCAAGAAGTGACAGATTCACTAAAAGCTGGACGCAGTGGTATTACCCATTCTGACCAATTCGAAGAAATGAAATTACGCAGTCATGTGTGGGGCGATATTAAATTAAACCCAGCAGATCACATTGACCGTAAAGCGTTACGTTTTATGGGTGATGCAGCAGCATACGCATACATTGCGATGCAAGAAGCAATCAGTGATGCAAATTTAACAGAAGAGCAATATTCTCATCATCGTGTGGGTTTAGTTGTCGGCACGGGTGGTGCTTCTTCTAAAAACCAAGTTCAAGCGGCAGATACGTTACGCGAAAAAAGCGTTAAACGTGTAGGTCCATATATTGTACCGCGCATTATGGCGAGTACGGCGAGTGCATGTTTAGCAACGCCATTTAAAATTAAAGGCATGAACTACTCAATCAGTTCAGCTTGTGCGACATCAGCTCACTGTATCGGCCATGCGGCAGAACTTATCCAAATGGGTAAGCAAGATATGGTATTTGCTGGTGGTGCTGAAGAATTAGATTGGACCCTGACTATGGGGTTTGATGCAATGGGCGCGTTATCAACTAAGTACAATGACACGCCAGAAAAAGCATCGCGTACATACGATGCAGACCGTGATGGATTTGTTATCTCTGGCGGCGGCGGAATCGTTGTTGTTGAAGAGTTAGAACACGCATTAGCCCGTGGCGCTAAAATCTATGCCGAAATTATTGGTTACGGTGCATCTTCTGATGGTTACGATATGGTAGCTCCATCTGGTGAAGGCGCTGTGCGTTGTATGCAAATGGCTTTAGCTGATGTTGATACGCCAATTGATTATATCAATACTCACGGTACATCTACCCCAGTGGGTGATGTACGTGAACTTGAAGCATTGCATGAAGTTTTCCCTGAAAACATGCCGCCAGTTGCTTCAACTAAATCAATGACAGGCCATGCTTTAGGCGCTGCAGGTGTTCATGAAGCGATTTATAGCTTAATGATGATGGAAAACAGCTTTATCGCCCCAAGTATCAATATTGATACGCCGGATGAGAAAGCGGCTGGCATTCCATTAGTCACAGAATATCGTGATGCTGAACTAACGACTGTGATGAGCAATAGCTTTGGTTTTGGTGGCACGAACGCCACGTTAGTGATGCGCAAATATAAATAGTCTTATTATTTGAGCTCATGCCAAATTAGATTTGAAGCCTTTAACGGAAACGTTAAAGGCTTTTTGTTTTTAGGCCAGTAGAAATGAAAAAAATGTTGCTCAATTCATAAGCTTTTATAAACAAAACACATTATTTCGTTTTTGTAGGTAACGAATGCCATTAATAACTTGATAGAATAAGCCCATTAAGTCGTTTTATGATGGTAAATCCCAAATATGAAGATTGTTGCTGATGAGAATATGCCCTATGTCGAAGCGTTATTTGGCGAATTAGGCGAAATAACCCGTGTTAATGGTCGTCAGTTAACGCCTGAACAATTGGTTGATGTTGACGTTTTATTGGTACGTTCTGTCACTAAAGTGAACCAGCAACTGTTAGCACAAGCTAATCAGCTTAAATTTGTCGGTAGTGCCACTATCGGTACTGATCATATCGACTTGGATTATTTACAGCAGCAAAATATTCCTTTTACCAATGCGCCTGGTTGTAACGCAACCGCAGTGGGTGAATTTGCTTTTATTGCAATGCTTGAGTTAGCTAAACGATTTAAGCAGCCATTACAAAACAAAGTGGTTGGCATTGTGGGTGCTGGCAATACTGGCTCCGCTCTTGAACATTGTTTAAAAGCATACGGCATTGAGGTTTTACTCTGCGATCCTGTATTAGCGCGAGAGCAGACGCAAACTGGCAACAGCAATACCCGTGAATTTGTATCCCTTGATACGATCATCGAGCAGGCCGATATCATCAGTCTTCATGTGCCAATTACACGAGTTGGTGAAGATAAAACATGGTATATGTTCGATGAAACACGCCTTAACCAATTAAAACCCAATACTTGGCTGTTAAATTGCTGCCGTGGTGAAGTTATCGATAACCGCGCTTTGATAAAAGTGAAGCAACAAAGAGCTGATTTAAAACTGGTCCTAGACGTATGGGAGGGCGAGCCAAACCCTATGCCTGAACTCGTGCCCTTAGTTGAATTTGCCACACCACATATTGCCGGCTACAGCCTTGAAGGCAAAGCGCGAGGCACGCATATGTTGTTTCAAAAACTGTGCGAGATTATGAATATTGATGTTGATAAAAGCGTCAGTAACTTGTTACCTGCTTTTAGTATTAGCAAGCTTGATATCAATGATGCGTTATCAGAAACACAGCTGCTTAATATTGCCAGATTGGTCTATAACCTCAATGATGATGACTATTTGTTTAGAAATAGCTTCCTTAATAACCATGGGTTTGACCATATGAGAAAAAATCACACTCATAGACGTGAATTTAGTGCATTGTCGCTAGTCAACACGGGGCAATCTGAGGTAAATTGGATGCTTAAATTAGGTTTTTCAGGAGTCGAGCGTTAATTATGTCACAGGAATTTAATGTTGTTGTTTTAGGTGCGTCGGGTGCAGTGGGTCAAACTATGATTGAGATCCTCGAAGAACGAAAATTCCCAGTCGCGAACTTATACCCATTAGCAAGCAGCCGAAGTGCTGGCGATACCGTTAGCTTTAATGGAAAACAAGTAGAAATTCTTGATGTGGACACGTTCGATTGGAGCAAAGCACAAATTGGCTTTTTCTCTGCTGGTGGTGATGTCTCAGCTAAATGGGCACCAATTGCGGCAGAGCATGGCTGTGTTGTGATTGATAACACATCGCACTTCCGCTACGACATCGATGTACCACTTGTTGTGCCTGAAGTGAACCCACAAGCAATTGCTGACTTCCGTAACCGTAACATTATTGCTAACCCTAACTGTTCGACGATTCAAATGTTAGTGGCGCTAAAACCTATTTATGATGCATTCGGTATTTCACGTATTAACGTTGCAACATACCAATCTGTATCAGGTTCTGGTAAGCAAGCGATTGATGAGTTAGCAGGTCAAACATCTAAGTTACTACAAGGTCTACCTGCGGAAAATAAGGTATATCCTAAGCAAATCGCATTTAACGTATTACCGCAAATCGATGTGTTTATGGAAAACGGCTACACCAAAGAAGAAATGAAAATGGTGTGGGAAACACAGAAGATTTTTGGCGATCACGATATTGTGGTTAACCCAACGGCAGTGCGTGTTCCTGTGTTCTACGGACACTCTGAAGCTGTGCATTTAGAAACTCGCCAACCTGTTGAAGCTGAAGAAGTTAAAGCTGTTTTACGTGATGCTGAAGGTATTGTTTTATTTGAAAATGATGAAGACTACCCAACAGTAGTGACAGACTCAGCAGGTACCGATCCAGTATTCGTTGGCCGAGTGAGAAAAGATATTTCTCACGATTACGGTATAAATTTATGGGTTACGGCCGATAACATCCGTAAAGGTGCTGCTTTAAACAGTGTTCAAATAGCTGAAGTTCTTGTTAGAGATTATTACTAATCTACTATGAATAGAGTTATTTAGACTAAAAAGCCTGCAGCCTGCAGGCTTTTTTCGTTTTACCGCTGTCAGCAGTAGCAGGGTGACTAAATCTGGTTTATAGTCTTAATTAATAAAAATAAATGACCTAAAGCCCGTTGTCATGAAGACAACTCGATTGCGCTCAAAGGGAAAGATTGATGATTTTTCGTACCTCTTATTTTGTTGGCATTATGGCCTGTGCATTGGCCGTTGTTTCTGCTTCTCATGTTATCGAGCCTGCTCATGCAGAAACGCTCAGAATTACTGGCCCTAATGGTGAAGTAAGTTCAGCGCCAACCCGTCAATATGGTCCAACAACATCTTCAGATACTTTTTGGAGCATTGCTCAAAAAGTCAGACCTAATCAAGATATCTCTGTTTACCAAGTGATGGCAGCATTGTTTGATGCGAACCCTCACGCTTTTAGTAGTAATAATTACAATTCATTAGAACGCGGGATGACGCTATTAGTGCCATCTGCAGATGTTATGGCGCAAATAAGCCGTGCTGACGCTAAAACTCGGGCTGAAAATAATGATAAACGCTTGCCTAATGCCAACCCGAGAACAACAGCAGCAACAATTCCTGCCACTAACAATCCAGCAGCGACAAACAACTCACCTTCAGTGCAAAAGCCGTTACAAATCGTGGCAGAAACTCAGCAACCAACTGCAGAAGAGCTTGCTAAACAAGCTGCTGAAGAAGTTCAGCCTCAAATTGATGAGCTAACGGTCAAGCTTGAAGATGAGCAAACTAAAGTGCTGTCACTGACCGATGAGTTAGCACGCTCAGAAGATATGTTGATGGTTAAAGATGCTGACAACACGGCATTAAAAGCAAAAATTCAAGAACTCACTTTGCAGCTATCTGCAATGCAAGAAGACTTTCAGTTACTGACTGAAAAACATCAAGCGTTAGAAGCATCACACCAGCAACTTATTGAGCAAAACAATAAACCTGAAGTAGTAGAAGAGCCGACTGACTTTTGGCGTTCGATTTCTGACAACATGATTTTATTGGCCGTTTTAGCTGCGTTGCCACTTATCGTTATTTTCTTAATTATATTTTGGTTAATGCGCCGTAAGAGTAAAGCGGCAACTGAACCAGAAACCGTTACAGCTCCTGTTGCTGAACAAGCTGTCACAGAGGTTCAGCCAGAAGTTGATGACATTGAAAACTTGGCTATCCATTTGGATGATGACGAGGCCGATGCTGACAATATTGATGATTTACTGGATTTAGACAGTGCAGCAACAGAAGAGTTAAGTCTTGATGACTCATCCGATGCTGATATGTATATCACTGAAGATGCAGAAACAACTGAGGAAGAAGCTGAAGGGACATCACTTGATGACCTTTGGGCTGAAGCCATGGAAGAGCAAGAGGAAGACCTACAGCCGCTTGAAGCGGATGAAGATGACCTTGATAGCCTACTTGAGGGACTTGATACCCCAGTTGAAGAAGCCGTATCTGAAAGTGTTGCCGATGAAGACGATTTAGACAGTTTATTGGCTGGGCTTGATGAGCCAGAAACTCGTTCAGATGAAGCGATTTCTGAAACAGAAGAGGCTATCGATCCACAAGATGATATTGACAGTCTTTTAGCTGATTTTGATGTGCCAGACGGTGATATAGCTTCTGAGCCCGATGCTGAAAAAGCAGCGGATACAGATCCACAAGATGATATTGACAGTCTTTTAGCTGGATTTGATGTGCCAGAAGACGATGTAGCTTCTGAGCCCGATGCTGAAAAAATAGCGGATACAGATCCACAAGATGATATTGACAGTCTTTTAGCTGGATTTGATGTGCCAGAAGACGATGTAGCTTCAGAGCCAGATGCTGAAAAAGCAGCGGATACAGATCCACAAGATGATATTGACAGTCTTTTAGCTGGATTTGATGTGCCAGAAGATGATGTAGCTTCTGAGCCAGATGCAGAAAAAGCAGCAGATACAGATCCACAAGATGATATTGACAGTCTTTTAGCTGGATTTGATGTGTCATCAAATGATGTAACTTCAGAGCCAGATGCAGAAAAAGCAGCGGATACAGATCCACAAGATGATATTGATAGCTTATTAGCTGATTTTGATTTGCCAGAAGACGATGTATCTGGTGAAGCGCCAGTGGAAACAGAAGCTGTAACTGAGACTAATGCTAATGCAGTAGCGGATGAAGATGATCTCGACGCTTTATTAGCATCTATCGATGCACCAACTGAAGAAGAACATGATTTCACAGCAGAGATTGCAGCTGAGTTAGAGGATGATGTTTCAGTTAGCCTAGATGAAACCGCCAATATTGATGAACTTATTGCTGAAGTTGATCCAGAAAAAGAATTTGCTCCACTGAGCAACGAAGGGCTTGATGTTGAGCAAGTACTGAGTGCAGAACTTGAGGAAATTGAATCAGAGCTTCATATTGAATCTGATAATGATGATATTGACTCGCTACTTTCTGAGCTTGAAAGCGCTTCTAGTGAAAACACAGAAGTAGAAAGTGTTGCTGTTGATGAATCAGATGTTGATGAGTTAGAGGCTAAAAGCTCAACCCTTGAAGCTGAATTGGCTGAAACTGAAGCAGATTCTAATGCCGATATCGACGACATTATTGCCGATATCGAAGCTGAAGATTCTCATCTTTCGGTTGCTAATGAACCAATTGCTAGTGAACCTATTGATAATGAATCTGTTAATAAAGAGTCTGTTAATAAAGAATCAATCAATGAAGATTCAGAATTAGGCTCTTTTGAGAATACTTCAGAACCCGAACCAGAACTTGATCCAGAGCAACAACTTGATTTATCTACGCAGAGCCCTGCGATAGCTGATGCGGATTTAGATGAGTTGCTGGCTGATTTAGATGTTAGTAATCTAGAGCAGACAGAGCTACAGGATGAAATATCGGCTGAATCTAGTGAACTTGAATTAGATGCAACAGAACTTAAGTTTGCCCCAGGCGATGAGTCAGCATTAGATATTCAAGATGATACTCAAGCAGCAACGCAAGCAGAGACTGATGAAGATCCGTTAGTGGCTGAGTTATTAGCTGCTGAGCAACAAGATCAACTGTCGCAGCAAAGCAATGATGAACAAGATTCTGATATCGATGAACTCGATGCTCTTTTAGCAGATTTTGACGTTGATAAAATCGCTGATGAAGAAGAGGCGTTATTTTCAAACGATGATGAAACGATTTCAGAACAAGATTTCGATACCATGCTGGCTGACCTTTCAACCACCAATGAATCCGATACAACTGAAGACAAAAGCATTAATGCGACTAACAGCGCATTAAATGTTGAAGAGCAACCTGACAGTGAACTCGTCGCTAAAGAGTCTGGTTTCTTCGATGATCTAAAGTCTAAAAAAACCGGTGCGCCAGGTATTGATTGGGAAGCAGATTTATTTCAACAAGCTTCTAATCACCCAGCAGCTGAGCAATCTGAAGCAATAAATAACGACGATGATAGCTATCAATTAGTTGATGATAACTTAACTGTCGATGAAGCATTGGCCGCTTTAGATGCTCAAGAAAGCCTTAAAGCGAAAGGTGGTAGCGAAGGCTTAGTCGGTCAAACTCCTGAAACCAGTCACGCAGCTGAGCCTTCAGAAGACATGCTGAATACCTTTGAGCAAGAAAATGGTTTCATCGATATCGACAAATTACTTAATGACGCAGACGAAGATGTTGAGTTGAGTGATCAATATAAAGATGTTGATGTAGATATGGGTGAAGTGAATGCACTCATAGGCAACGCCGAAATGATTGATGTTGACGATGAAGAAAATTCGGTTAATGCCAAATTAGACTTAGCTCGCGCTTATATTGAAATTGAAGACGAAGATGCAGCTAAAGCCATTTTAAAAGAAGTACAAATTGATGGTAATGAGCGCCAACAAACTGAAGCGGGTAAATTACTTAACGATATGAGCTAATATTCAACGAGTGTAGTGTGTTAAGTAAGCAACAAACATGATCAAACGGCGCAGCATGCATGCGCCGTTTTTTTTGTGCTAAAATGCGCGCTCTTTAAACTTGAGGGTTATTTCAATGCGTGTGGCGTTAGGTGTCGAATACGATGGTAGTCAATATTTCGGTTGGCAGCGACAGAAAGAAGTTACTTCTGTGCAAGCGAGAATCGAAGCTGCTTTATCATCAATAGCCAATGAACCAATTGAGATAATTTGTGCCGGTAGAACCGACTCTGGTGTTCATGGCACAGGTCAAGTTGTGCACTTTGATACGCAATCTACGCGTCAAATGTCGGCATGGACACTAGGCGTTAATGCCAAACTGCCTGATGACATTGCTATTCGCTGGGCAAAAGAGGTGGATGATACCTTTCATGCGCGTTTTTCTGCTACGGCACGTCGTTACCGTTATATTATTGATAACAGTGAATTTAGACCTGGCATTCTGCGTAATGGTTTAAGCCATTATCACTATGAACTTGACCATGAGTTAATGCATCAAGGCGCGCAGTTATTTGTGGGTGAGCATGACTTTACCAGCTTCCGTGCACTTCAATGTCAGGCCCACAGCCCAGTGAGAACCATTGAGTTCGTTAATGTAACTCGTCAAGGCAGGTTCATCATGATTGATATTAAAGCCAATGCTTTTTTACATCACATGGTGCGTAATATTGTTGGTACTTTGATTGAGATTGGTCAATCAAACCAAAAAGTGGAATGGGTTAATGAGCTGCTTGCATTAAAAGACCGCAAGTATGCCGCGCCAACATCAAAGCCTAATGGCCTTTATTTAGTTGATGTGACTTACCCTGAGCATTATGGGCTACCCAAACCACCTATGGGTCCATTGTTTATGCTGGATTGATTTTATTACTAAATTAACACTCGAATAAAACAGCTGCACGAATATATCCAGCACGAATATACTTAGCACGAATATACTTAGCTCGAATATAAATAGAACAAATAAGCATTGTTGCGTTAAGGAATAACATGGTTTCAGTGAATAGCAATCAAGCTATATCGGCCCCAGCAAAAGAGGCAAATTTGTTTCAATGGTTAGATTATTTACTTTCTATTCATCCAACTGAAATAGAAATGGGCTTAACGCGCGTCACTGAAGTGGCACAACGATTAGACCTGCTACACCTTAACTCAACGGTAATCACGGTTGCAGGCACAAACGGCAAAGGCACCACTTGTGCCATGATTGAGTCAGTGTTATTGCAAGCTGGTAAAACGGTTGGCGTGTATAGCTCGCCTCATTTAGTTCACTTCAATGAACGAGTACGTCTTAATCATAAAGATGTATCAGATGAGCAATTAATTGCCGCTTTCACAGCGATTGAACAAGCCAGAAGTCAGCCGCAACAAACAGAAATTTCATTAAGCTTTTTTGAATACGCCACACTTGCGGGTTTGTATATTTTTAAACAAGCGACACCTGATGTGGTGTTACTCGAAGTTGGCTTAGGCGGACGTTTAGACGCCACTAACATTATCGATGCCGATGCTTGTGTGATTACCTCAATTGATATCGACCATCAAGAGTACCTTGGTGATACCCGAGAACTCGTTGGCCGTGAAAAAGCAGGTGTCTTTAGACGTCATCGTTTAGCCGTTATTGGCGAGCCCGACGTACCGCATACGGTATTGGATTACGCAGCTGAAATTAGCGCGAATGTTTATCAGGTGAATAAAGACTTTAGTTATCATCTTAACGGTGATAAATGGCAATTTAGCGGTAAAAATGGCGCAATAAATTCACTCACTTTACCTAAGTTACCATTAGCCAATGCTGCTACGGCCATCGCTGTGATAGAACAAACTTGGCCTGAAATCAGTACAGCAGCTATCACTACAGGCATTGCCACAGCAAGGTTATCAGGCCGATTAGAACAAGTATCAGATTCGCCAAGAGTGTTAGTTGACGTTGCTCATAATCCCCATGCGGCAAAGTATTTAGCATCTCAATTGCAACAATATAAGCCGGCTCGCATTATTGCTTTGTGCGGCATGCTAAAAGATAAAGATGCATCAGCAGTGCTTACAGAGCTTAACGATACTGTGGATGAGTGGTACTTTACTAGCTTAGATGTTGAGCGCGGTTTAGATGCCAATACACTGGCAAGTTGCCTTGCAGCTAATAACGCAACCAATACAACTGCTGTGAAGGCATTTCAGTTTGATTCGATAGATCAAGCTTGGCAAAGTGTCAGTGCAAATATTACTGCAGATGATGTGGTAATTGTTTTTGGCTCATTTTACACTGTGGCTGGCTTTAGCAAAATTTTATAAAGGAAATAAACATTTGTCTGCTCAATTTCAAAACCGATTAGTGGGAACGGTTGTTATCGTAGCGCTTGGGGTGATTTTTTTACCTGACTTGCTCGATGGCAAAAAACAACGTGAAATCGAAGAGTTTACCGAAATTCCGCTGCGCCCAGTGATTAATGAGCAAACCAGCGATGTCATTGGCGAAGGCTACACACCTGAAACATTTGAAGTGGAAGAAATTGCCCAAACTCAAGACTTAGGAGCCTCTGAAGATTCGTCTGAAAAAGTCACTCCAGCTGCCACTACTGCCTCTGATAGAACGTCCTCAGATAAAAATGCATCAACGAGTGCCAAAGCAGCATCTGCGACATCAACACCTGTACAAGTCGCTAAAGCAAAGCCAGAAGTTAAAAAAGTCGAGCCTATTAAAGCGGGTTATACCTTACAACTTGGCGGCTTTAATAATGCTAAAAATGTTGAAGAGTTAGTCAAAAAACTCAGACAAAATGGTTTTACCGCATATACCTTGCCAGCTAAACCGATAGATGGCTCGCTAACAAAGGTATTCGTAGGGCCTGAACTTTCTGCTGAAAAACTCAAAACATACCAGAAAAAAATCAATAAACTAAATGGTCTTCAAGGCAAAATTGTTCAATACAATCCCCTAGAAAACTAACTATTCACTATTGTTTGGTACAGCGCAAAGTCAATTTATCTAGCAGTTGGTGAGAAAGTTTTCTGTCTCTGTTAGAATCGCGCCGTCTTAACATCTATACCGGATCCCCATCTCAATGGTTTGGATTGATTACGCTATTCTCATCGTCATCGGCTTATCAACTGTCATCAGTTTGATCCGCGGATTTGCCAAAGAAGCCATGTCTTTAGTGGTATGGTTCGCTGCCTTCTTTATTGCCAGCCAATTCTATCAAGACTTAGCCGTTCATTTAACCCAAATGAACGATGAAATGACCCGCAATGGTGTTGCCATCGCCGTGTTATTTGTCGCCACGCTTATCTTGGGCGCATTAGTTAATTATTTATTAGGTCAACTGGTTTCTAAAACCGGTTTATCAGGCACCGATCGAGTCTTAGGCTTGTGTTTCGGTGCGCTTCGCGGGGCATTAATTGTCAGCGCTATCTTATTTTTTCTGGATGCTTTTACTGGTTCACCAAGTCAAGACTGGTGGAAAGAGTCAGAACTTGTACCCCAATTTGGTGTCGTTATTCAGTGGTTTTTTGACTACTTGGAAAACACATCTAGCTTTGTACCCAAAATATAAATATAAAACATCTTACAATGAGGAAGCTTACCCATGTGTGGTATCGTCGGAATAGTTGGTCAGTCATCGGTTAATCAAACCATTTATGATGCATTGACCGTGCTTCAGCACCGTGGTCAAGATGCAGCAGGTATTGTGACTGTTGACAAGAGTGCGTTTCGTTTACGTAAGGCAAATGGATTAGTTAAAGACGTTTTCGAAGTGAAACATATGCAGCGCCTGCAAGGCAAAGCAGGTATTGGACACGTTCGTTATCCAACTGCGGGTAGCTCAAGTGCTTCAGAAGCGCAGCCGTTTTATGTTAATTCACCGTTTGGTATTTCATTAGCCCATAACGGTAACTTAACCAATACAGTTGAGTTAGCTGAAAGCTTAGTGAAAAAACGTCGTCATGTTAACACCACCTCAGATTCTGAAGTGTTATTAAACCTACTTGCTGATGAGCTTCAAGAGACTCGCAGTTTAACCTTAAGTGCCGATGAAGTATTTGACGCTGTTGCTAAAGTGCACGCGCAAACTCGTGGTGCTTACGCCGTAGCTGCAATGATCATTGGTCAAGGCTTAGTGGCATTTCGCGACCCATTTGGCATTCGTCCGTTAGTGTTAGGTAAGCATGAAACACCAACGGGTACTGAATACATGGTGGCATCAGAAAGTGTTGCATTAGACGCTGTTGGCTTTGAAGTCATGCGTGATGTTGCACCTGGTGAAGCGATTTATATTTCATTAGATGGTCAGCTATTTACTCGCCAATGTGCAGTAGACCCAAGCTATGCACCGTGTATCTTCGAGTTCGTATATTTTGCTCGTCCAGATTCTGCGATGGATAAAATTTCAGTTTACGGCAGTCGCGTAAACATGGGCGCAAAACTAGGCGCTAAAATTCAAAAAGAATGGGAAGATCATGACATTGACGTGGTTATTCCAATTCCTGAAACCTCATGTGATATCGCATTAGAAATCGCACGTTGTATGGAACTTCCTTACCGTCAAGGTTTCGTGAAGAACCGTTACATTGGCCGTACGTTCATCATGCCAGGTCAACAAGAGCGTAAGAAGTCAGTACGTCGTAAACTCAACGCCATTAATACTGAGTTTAAAGGTAAAAACGTATTGTTAGTCGATGACTCTATCGTACGTGGTACCACTTCAGAGCAGATTATTGAAATGGCACGTGAAGCTGGAGCGAAGAAAGTGTACTTTGCTTCAGCAGCACCTGAAATTCGTTTCCCTAACGTGTACGGTATTGATATGCCAACGACCAATGAGCTCATTGCTCACGGCCGTGATGCTGACGAGATTGCAAAAATCATCGGCGCTGATGGCATTATCTTCCAGGACTTAACTGACTTGGTCGATGCAGTAGGCATGGAAAACCCTGAAATTAAGCGTTTTGAAACATCAGTATTCGATGGCCAATACATCACAAACGATGTTGACCAAGCTTACTTAGACCACTTAACGCAGTTACGTAATGATGACGCGAAAGCGAATAGCAAAGACATCGGCACTAACTTAGAAATGCATAACGTCTGTCATCCTTAATTTGTTATGACAGTTTGTGTGTTAAAAGCCAGCAAAAGCTGGCTTTTTTGTTTTTGAATAATGTAAAAACAACAGACCCTTGATTGTAAATAATTAGGGCCTGTTGATCTTTCAAGGTTGTTTTTGCAACGAGTTGTTGGCCATTTGTACAAGGCAGAGACTTTGTGGTGTAGTTATTCTACATAAAAAGTCGATAACGCAGTAAATATGACCAACAAAGGCTGCCCGAAGGGTTCGACTAAAAGCGTTTTACTCTTTGTTGGATGAATTTTTGTCAATAAAAGGGGCTTAGATGATTAGGGCCTGTTGATCTTTCAAGGTTGTTTTTGAAGCGAATTGTTGGCCATTCTATGTATCAAGGGCGCAAGGCAGAGACTTTGTGGTGTAGTTATTCTACATAAAAAGTCGATAACGCAGTAAAAATGACCAACAAACGCTGCCCGAAGGGTTCGACTAAAAGCGTTTTACTCTTTGTTGGATGCATCTTTGCCAATAAAAGGGGCTTAGATGACTAGGCATCAACTCATCCGCCTCGATTAAAACGCTTTTACTTCGAACAAAATTTAACCAGCAAAGATCAACAGGCCCTAGGGCTAAGCAGTTTAATTTGTTAATTTACGCTGATAATTAAGATGTGTACGGAGAGCCAAGCAGATGTCTAAAATTGAGTTTACTGCAGAACAGCGCGAACTGATGGTGCAAAAAATTCAAACCTATTTTGAAGATGAACTAGACCAAGATTTAGGTCAGTTCGATGCCGAATTTTTATTGGATTTCTTTGCCAGTAATATTGGTGCGCACTTTTATAACCGTGGCTTACATGATGCACGAGCCATATTCGAAGCTCGTATCGAGACCATTGATGAAGATATATACGGTATTGAGAAAGATATAAAATAGCTTCTCAAGTAAATCAATCATTTACTATTTGTACGACAAACTATTTACATTGTGCTTCTCCTCCCCTAGGTTAGTCAAAGAAACTCAATTTTAAATGATTCAAAATGGAGGAAAGACAATGTCTCAGCCACAAAGAAATGATATCCCACAAGAAGCATTTGACTGGTATGACGAATATGCCCACGGTGGCATGGATCGTCGAACCTTCATGAAGAAACTAGGTACCTTAGTCGCTGTCGGTTACTCCATGACTGTACTGACTTCTGCATTACTACCCAATTACGCGCTAGCAGAGCAAGTATCATTTAATGATGCAGATATCAAAGCCACCTATGAGACATTTGACTCACCACAGGGATACGGCAAAGGCCAAGGGTATTTGGTTGTTCCCACTAATGTTGATTCAAGCAAAGCTGCAGTTTCTTTACCTGTGGTGTTAGTCATACACGAAAACCGAGGCTTAAACCCTTACGTTAAAGATGTTGCACGCCGTTTAGCCAAAGCAGGCTTTATCGCCTTCGCCCCTGATGCACTTTATCCACTGGGTGGATACCCAGGTAATGATGATGAAGGCCGAGCGATGCAAAAATCTATGGATCGCGATAAAATCCAACAAGATTTTGTCGCTGCAGCAAAGTTTTTAAAATCTCATGAAAACAGTAATGGAAAACTCGGCGCTGTAGGTTTTTGTTTTGGTGGCTATATCGTCAATTATCTTGCTGCAGTCGAATCTGATTTGCTTACCGCTGGCGTGCCTTTTTATGGAACACCCGCTAAGAAAGAACTCCGAGAAAATATTAAAGCCTCATTGATGGTACAACTTGGTGAAGAAGATGAACGGGTTAATAAATCTTGGCCAGATTATGAAGCTGACTTAAAGCGGTTAAATGTGCCATACCAAATGCACATGTATAAGAATGCCAAGCATGGATTTCATAATGATTCTACATCACGCTTTGATGAAGCGAATGCAAAGCTTGCTTGGGACAGAACCATTGCATTTTTTAATCAAGAATTGGCTTAAGTCGCACTTGATGGCTCACTGAAATGTGGTGATGACAAGACATAAAAAAGCAGTGCAAGCACTGCTTTTTTTTATGCCATTGACTTAAGTGTTAACGCAAAGGCGTAAGTCTTTAATCCTGATAGATGTAATACGTGTTAATTCACTCTTTAAGCTATCACCGACATTTAAAATACGCAGGTGAGCATATCCACAAGCTCAGTTTCAGTTGTTGGCATTTTAGCGAGCTCAATCATTTCAGGCGAACCGCCATTTAGCATATAAGCACTGGTTGTTAAGTGGTCATGGTGAAACCATTTACCGTTAACACAAACGTCGGTATAGCACTTCTCACATTGCTTCAATTCCATAACGGGCTCCTGACCTCATTTTCTGCGTTAACTAAAACTATCTCAAGAATTTGTTCGCAATCATGATCTGGATCAACTTTATTCCAGCTTTAATCAAGCAGGGGAAGATGATTTGATTGTTTAAAGAGGCTAAATAAGTCAATTGTATGGCTATTGGAGCTAATTTATATTGTTTATAAATCGATTATGAAAATTTACTACAATAATTGGCGCGCGTCAGCGCGAGAGTTAGTTAGATTTGCTTTATAAATGTTATCTGGTGTTCGACACGAGTTATTTATATTCATTTATTGTTTTCGATAAATTATTTCTTGAATGACTATTAAAATGCACTGTAATTATATACAGTAAACTAATTCTGATGAAAAAGCCTGCTTAAAAGTGCTTTAACGATTTTTGATGGTTTGAACTAAATGATCCTTTATATTGCCGAAAAACCTAGCTTAGGTCGTGCCATAGCCGATGTATTACCTAAGCCTCACAAAAAAGGTGATGGTTACATCATGACAGCCAATGGTGATTGCGTGTCTTGGTGCGTGGGACATTTATTAGAACAAGCAGAACCCGACGCTTATGATCCCGCTTATAAGTCGTGGCAATTAGCTCACTTGCCAATAGTGCCACAGCAATGGAAGTTAAAACCTAAATCAAAAACACGCTCTCAGCTAAGCACATTAAAAAAACTGATAAAACAGGCATCAAGTCTGGTTAACGCAGGCGATCCTGATAGAGAAGGGCAATTACTGGTTGATGAAGTGATATCCTATTCTGGTATTAAAGCCGATAAGATTAGCCAAACTCAGCGGCTACTCATCAGCGATTTAAACCCCTCTGCAGTGAAAAGAGCATTAAACCAAATGCGCAGCAATAAAGAGTTTGTGCCGCTTTCAACTTCAGCGCTGGCGCGTAGTCGCGCTGATTGGTTATACGGCATGAATATGACTCGTGCATATACCATTCAAGGTAGAAAGGTCGGTTATCAAGGGGTTTTGTCGGTCGGTCGGGTACAGACGCCAGTGCTTGGTTTAGTTGTTAGACGTGACGAAGAAATTGCTCATTTTGTGCCAAAACCGTTTTACGATGTGTTAGCTCATCTTATCACTCAAGAAAATCAAACCTTTACGGCTAAATGGAAACCCAGTGAAGCCTGTCAGCCCTACATGGATGAAGAAGGGCGAGTGCTGGCTAAAGGGCTTGCTGAAAATGTGGTTGGCCGTATCACTAATCAACCTGCTGAAGTCACAAAACTGGAAGCTAAGAGTAAACGTCAAAACCCACCATTACCTTACAGTTTATCTGCGTTGCAAATCGACGCTGCAAAGCGTTTTGGGATGAGTGCCAAGGACGTGTTAGATACGTGTCAAAGCTTGTATGAACGCCATAAACTGATTACTTACCCACGTTCTGATAGCCGTTATTTGCCGGTTGAGCAACATGGTTTAGCGCCGCAAGTTATTAATGCAATATCCAAAAATGATCCGTCACTAACCGCAAAAGCGGATTCACCAAATAGCAAACTTAAATCCAAAGCGTGGGATGACAAAAAAGTCGATGCTCATCACGCGATTGTACCAACAGAAAAAGTCACTAATTTGGCCAATTTATCCAGTAAAGAAGCCAAGTTATATTCACATATTGCCAGGCAATATTTAGCCCAGTTCTATAAGGCTTACTTATACGATGAAACTCAGGTAGAAGTGACTATTGCAGGCGGTTTGTTTACCACCAAGGCCAAGCAAGAAACCTCGTTAGGTTGGAAACAGCTGTTTGCTGCAAGCGATACGACTAAAAAGGATGATGATGAACTGGCGACCTTACCAGCACTCACTCAAGGTCAGTCGTTACATTGCACTCAGGGTGAGCTTCTTGAAAAGGTGACTCAACCGCCTAAGCATTTCACTGATGCGACGTTATTGGGTGCGATGACGGGTATCAACCGCTTTGTGACCAACAAAGACGTTAAAAAAATCCTTAAAGATACTGATGGCTTAGGCACTGAGGCCACCCGTGCGGGGATTATTGAATTACTGTTTAAACGCGGTTATTTGCAGCGCCAAGGTAAATCGATTGTAGCAACTCCTGTGGGTATTGGTCTGGTCAACTCATTACCAGAGTCAGCCACAACACCGGATATGACCGCATTATGGGAAAGTAGCCTGGATGCCATTAGTCAAAAGCAATTACGCTATGATGCATTTATGTCTCCTTTGCTAAACCAGTTGAATGACTTGATTACTCAAGCAGCGAATCAATTACCTAGTGCTCTGTCAGGTGTCACAGGCCCTGGTTATAAAAAGCGTCGCAGCAGTAGTTCAAGAGGCAGTAGTTCAAAAGGTAGTAGTACAAAAAGCAGTGGTTATAAAAGAAAAGCGTCTTCTTCCTCTTCTGGCAATAAAACGATAAAAAATACCACTAAGCGAGTATCGAAAAAAACCGCTAATTAGCTTAAATTAACTTATTCAATCGGAAGTATGTGTTTAGTTAAATTATTACTCCTGAGCTTAAATGAAATTTATGGATGAGTTACATGAAGCAAGGCGTTCACTTTTTTATTAAATCAACTTTAGTCATCTTAAGTGTATTGATGAGTAACATTTGTTGGTCGGCTGGGGGGTGGCAAGAAACTTTTGCTGAATTGAATCTAGATAATTGGTCATACGTGCTTCACCCACAAGGCATCAATATTCTTCCTAAGCCTGCAGGGTTAAATCTGATTAATTCAGAATCAATTTCAGATATTACGAGTGAACCTAGTTCAAATTACGGTGCATTATTAACAATTAAAGGTGAACAATCTTACCTATGGCGTGGGATTGAAGCACTTAACCGAGTAGAACTACAACATAAACCCACCCATACTCGCCCAGGTCAAACAACCACTGTTAGCTGGCAATTTCTACTACCTCAACTATTTAGTGAAGATACCCATCAGATTGCTTACTGGGAGTCAGATAAAACCTACCGGCAAAGTTATCGTTTACAGCTTAATGGTTCACGCATGAGTTTGGTTTCTAATATCGCAAAATCAGTTGTTATAGATGGTGAAGCTGCGCAACCTAATACTAAGCAAGCCTTGTGGTATCTTGACGATATTAAAGCTAATACTTGGTATACGGTGACATTAGAAACATACTGGTCGATGACTGAAGGTCGCATAATGATGGCAATAAACAATCAGCCTCAAGTACATTTAACCCTGCAAACGCTTGTGGCACACGATGAGAATATGTTTATCCAGTTAGGCATTCTACGAGAACGTGCAGACCGAGTTGAATCTATTTGGTTAGATAACGTGAAAGTTGACCATTTTTAATCTTCTGATTAATTACCGAACATTCATACTTGTATATTCTATATGACGACTCGTTAGCTAAATTCCTGTTAGTCATTACTCATTACTCACTACTCACTACTCACTACTCATAACTCATTACTCATTACTCACTACTCATTACTCATTACTCACTACTCACTACTCATAACTCATAACTCACTATTTATAACGCATAACGCACTACTTACTACAAATACCTCACTCCTCATTTCTAGTTCGAGTCATTGTGGCTGATTTTGTTCATTTCGATACTAAATAATGTGTGGCGCAAAATGGTAACTTTGCCGTAGCTTCTCTCCTTATAATTTCTGCCATACCAAGATGATTCAACAACATCAAAATAAGGCAGGCTATGACAGAACAAATACCTTCGTCTATTGATACCACTGCAGCTAATGCTAAAGCAGGTTTTTTTAATCGCCATAAAACAAAATTTTATATTTTATTGACGCTGCTGGCGGTCATTTGCGGCTCGGTATTACTAGCAAATGGTTTTACCGTTCATCACAAAGATATTCCAGCGGATTATTGGACCACCACTTCAGCGTTAAAGGGTAAGTTGCTGGACACTGAAATCTTTATTGGCGCATTAACCATGATGTTGGTCGTGACTATTTGCTTAGCAATTTGGGGTTACTGGAAACTTCATTCTCTACCCAAAAAGCATGCTGAACATACGGGGCAAGCAAAATTGATTTTCTGGTTATGTACTATCGGCTTTTTTTACAATGAATTGTGGATAGCTGCCATCTTAATTGTTGTAACCGACTGGAAGAAAATTTCTGCAGTGATTATAGGGAGACAAGCATAATGAAAGAACTATTGTATCCATATGTACTAATTTGCTGGATTTTAATTAAAACTGGCTTAGTGAAACGCACGACGGCTAATTATATTTCTATGATTGTTGTAGGTGTGCTGATTAACCTTGCAGTGTTCTTTGCTCATCGATTCTATTCTCCTGTGGACTTAACTGATTCATCGGTTGTGAGAGCACAAACAGCGGTTTTAAGCCCGATTACAGAGTCAATCGATAAGTATTATGTTAAGCACAATCAGAAAGTTAAAGAAGGCCAGTTACTCTACACTTTGGTGAATAATGAAGAAACCAATAGCCTTCGCCAGGTTGAAGCTGAGATTAATAGCTTAGACGCTGATATAGCACAAACTGAGCAGGATTTAACAAGGTTAACTCAAGTTAAAAATGTCGTGGCTAAACGAGACATTGATAAGTATCAAACAAGGTTAAATGCGATGAAATTTGATCGTGAATCATTAGTTGCCCAGCAACAACAAGCTGAGTTTGAAAATAGCCAACTAGAAATTCGCGCTCCTTTTGATGGCGCAGTAACACGTATTGATACAGCAGCAGGGTCAAGAATTGGTAATATTCAACTGTGGAATACTGAAACTAAAATCCTTGAGATGCGTATACCCGATCAGCTATGGAACCGAGTAAAGCAAGGTCAATTTGCCGAGTTTTATGTAGATGCATACCCTGGGCATATTTTTAGAGGGCGAGTTCACTCAATATCTTTAGCTACGGGGGAGGCAAGAGGCAGTCACGGCAGTCAAGAACAAGGCGTCGCTCAGCAGTTAGTCAATAACTCAAAAAATATTGGCCGAACAGTGTTGATAGAGTTTAGCGACCCAGAAGGCATTGAAATTCCGATTGGCGCACGAGGCTCAGCCTGGATTTCTACTGAGAAACCTTTTTCACTGCTAGGCCCGATTGATATGTTAGGGGCCGCAACACTCAGGCTTAAAGCATTGAAAAGCTTCTTTGGCGCTTTTTAGGTATTAGCTTAATAACGGGTAAAATAATATAGCGGCTTAAGCACTGGATTGAATGACTGAAACGAATAGCTGAAACGAATAGCTGTAACCAACAGCTATTCGAATGAGTTAGTCAGGTGCTTCATGCAGTAATATGTTTGTGTATTGTTGTAATGTGGTTAATATAAATGAGTGATTAATCTTTTTTTATAAAGTATCAATATATTAGAGGTTTATAATGTCAGCAGAAACAACCAGTATTGCCACACCTTTGCATGGTTTTAATAGTCCCCAACGTTATTTTGTTGGTTATACTCTCGCTGTTTTAGTCGATTTGACGGTGTTAAATCTACTTGCTGAGTACTGGCAACATATTAGTGTCTCGTCTTTCTCAATTTCATTATTAGTCGCCATTCTGTTGCAGTTGCTGTTAAAGCTAACCATAGCCTTTGAACATAAGTTAGCTGACTACTTCAAGAGTAAACCTGGCACTGCACCTAAGGTTTATCGCGCGCTAAGTACTTGGGCGATTTTGTTCTTTTCGAAAATCATCATGCTTGAAGCCATTAACTTAGCCTTCGGCGACAGTATTACCTTTACTGGCCCATTTGACGGCATCGTTGCTTTCTTTGTTTTAGTGTTTGGTATCTTGATTGCAGAATTTATGGTATCGAAGATTTATTTCTCGCTTCGTGACAAACCTAACGATGAAACTGAAGGTGCGGCCGCAGCCAGCTAGCGATGAGTGGGAATCTAGCTTTGTTGGTGAATGATTAAAATAAAGCATACTAACCACTGAATTTGAGGCAAAAAAAATGAGTAATTCAATTAAGGATTACTCATAAAAAATTCACTAGTTCACAACATAAAGGGCGGAACAGGCTAGATTATGCCCGTTCTTGCTTAACTGAAAATTAAATTAGCCTTTCATATTGTGATCATAAGCAGGTTTTAGCTTAAATATTATATTATCTAAGACTCTTTTGGCGATTTAATGAGATTAGCTTATCTAAAACCCGCTCGCCATCGATACGAATACCATTGTGCTCATATTCTGATGTGAGCCAATATTTCAAGTTATCAACTAATTGCACCGTTTCTAGGCTGTAGTTCATATCGACATACATGTCTTCGCTATAGATGGCAGCACTGACAGGAACAGTGTTTTGCATCAGCACATCAACATCATATAAATTGCTCCAATCAGCTTTTTCGGCAATGGCATTTGCTAATGCTTTAAGAGGCTTTAATTGATTAAATTGCTCAAACATCCACGGGTAAATCATTTCGCCAGTAAATAATAAGCGTTGTCCTCGCTGATAATTAAACTGTTGGAACTGTTCTCTAACACGATGGGCAGACCAATTTGCACCTTGCTGATGGAACTGTTGGCAGTAAATCGACTCATGCATTAAAGCGAAAATAGGGTTGGTGTTATAGTCTAAAAATTGACTAAATTGATGTAAGAAAAGCGGATTAATCTGTTTACCTGAGCCTGTTTCAATCAAGGCTTGTTCTAATAAATAGTAAACGGCTTCAGGCCCTTGCTCCATACCGATATTCACACCCAGTAATTGCAACATCTCAACGGTAAGTTGTTCGCCTGTAGCTAATGTGACTTGATTATTATCGATGAACTCAGCTAACTCAGCGGTTAATTGCTCAGCATCTTTAAAGCGGTGATAAAAGTCATTATTCTTTTTTATCACTCGCTGATAAGTGGCTTTATAAACATCATCAGCTCTACGGGTTAACGACGGAATACCACCAGTAATGAAGGCTTCTTTAATTGAATCCGGTGCAGCAGATAGATAATGCAGTACGCAGAAACCACCAAAGCTTTGGCCTAAAATACTCCACTGGGTATTGTTGGTTAATTTAAGGCGAATGAATTCAGCATCTCGAATGATATTATCAGCGCGAAATTGACTGACATAATCCACTTGTTCATCGACAGATAAATGCTCAAGGGTTGCGTGGTTGATAAGGCTTGAAAGCCCTGTGCCGCGTTGGTCTAGCAAGATCACTCGATATTCTTGTAGCGCACGTTTAATCCAACCTGAGCTTTCAATCGGTCTAACAGCCCCAAATCCTGGACCACCTTGAAAATAAACCAGAAAGGGGAGATCTTTTTGCTGGTTTTCTGTGCTGACAATTTCACGGGCAAAGACGGTGATTTTTTCCCCTTCTGGCTGCTGATAGTTGAGCGGAACCGAGAAAAAATGTTTCTTGGAAACAATACCTGAAAGAATGCTGTCCATTTGCATACTGTACCTGTGATGTGAATAGAGTCTTAGAAAGGGGCTATTGTAGAAAGCTTAACTATCAATCACAATGAAAACTTATCGCAACCAGTGTAAGTTTTGTTAGCGAAAGCTAATTTATGTTCCTTTAAATTTACACTAGCTTGAAGTCTATTCACCGTGAGTCAATTAAAGCTGATATTCCCTTTAGCAACGCAGCACTAGCAGTTTAAGCTACGACTTTGCATCATACGTAAGGGCTAATCTGAGTTTTTTATAAATATTTAAAAGATAGATCAAACTTTTTTGTGCTATTTGAAGCATAATAAGCTCAAAGCAAACGCCTGCTACTGTAAGGAAATAAGCAATGAAATATCAAATCATTCCAGTCACCCCGTTCCAGCAAAATTGTAGTGTGATTTGGTGTGACAAAACCAAACTTGCAGCAGTGGTTGATCCTGGCGGAGATATTGACAGAATCGTATCTGAAGTCAGTAAGTTAGGCTTAAAATTAGAAAAGATTTTATTAACCCATGGTCATATTGACCATGTTGGCGGAGCTAAAACTCTCGCTAATCAACTTAATATTCCTATTATCGGCCCTCACGTGGCTGACAAGTTTTGGTTAGAAGGTTTGGCTAAACAGAGCCAAAACTTCGGATTTCCGCACATTGACTCGTTTGAGCCGACGCAATATTTAAATGAAGGTGATAATGTCACTGTCGGTGAGCAAACGTTATCAGTGCTGCATTGCCCAGGACACACACCAGGACACATTGTATTTCATTCGTCTGAGTCACAAATTGCTTGGGTAGGGGATGTTTTGTTTAGAAGCTCAATAGGTCGCACTGATTTCCCGCAGTCTGATCATAAGCAACTGATTAATTCAATTACTCAAAAATTGTGGCCATTAGGAGAGAAAGTTAACTTTATTCCCGGACATGGCCCAATGTCGACATTTGAAGAAGAGCGTCAGCATAATCCATTTGTTGCTGATCAGTTGTTGGCCTAATCGCTTACATTAAACTGGCTTTTATTAAAGCCGCTTACATTAAAGTCGCTTAAGACAGTTTGTTCAACCGAGTCAGTTTCGCATAAACAGTTACATTTTTTATCCTTTCCTTCGTATATTAGCAAACCAGCGAGTAGCTTGACTCGCTGGCAAGTTATATTGATATATCACCTCGAGTTACAGCATTAAATTCCCAGTAATCTTTGCATTATTGACATCCTTTGTTAGCTTATGTTGAGCCTCGCTGAAATGTGAGGGCTACGACTGGGTAACGATTTGATGCTCCCTCTGGACAAATTGCTGCTACAGAAGTGAATTATGGACTGATTTAGCAGGCAGGGACTATGGCGCATCACTTACTTTCATTACTCGACTCATGGGCTGAAAAACCGCAATTGGAATGGGCGTTAGCTGTCATCACGTCAGTTGAAGGTTCATCTTATCGCAAAGCGGGCGCTATCATGTTGTTTGACCCACTCGGTAAAACGTTGGGAATGCTTAGTGGTGGCTGTTTAGAGGCAGATTTACGTCGTCATGCTCAAGATGCAATTCAAACTCAACGTATTGCTCATATCACCTACGATGCTACTGATGAAAACGATACGAGTTACCAACTCGGTTGTGGTGGGCTTGTTAATATCATGATGGTGCCATTACTGGCAGATAACCAATACCTTGGCTTGCCAGAACTTCATCAGCAGCTTACGCGCGGTAATCAGGGGCATTATCAATTATCTCTGCATGGCAACAAGAGTCATGCAGGAGAAATGTCAGGTAAATTTATCGCCTCTGATGCTGCTAAACATGACAGTTTCGAACCCTCCTCAAAAGCACAGCAGGTCACTAAACAGAGCGCTAAGCAGGTCACGAAACAGCTCACGAAACAGCTCACGAAACAGAGTGCTAAACAGATAACAAAGCGGATATCATTAGATGGGCAAGATTATTTATCTGTCCCTGTGAGAGCGCCTTATCATCTGGGGATATTTGGTGGCGGTTTAGATGCTCAGCCGTTAGCCGCAATCGCTGCCGAGCTTGATTGGAAAATTACCGTATTCGATAGTCGCTCCGCCTATGCGCGAAGCTATGACTTTCCTGCGGCAAAAATCAATAAAACACCGCTTACTCAATTGAAAACAGAAGAGCTAACTCAACTCGATGCTGCAGTGGTGATGAACCATAACTTAGACCTCGACTGCGAGGCCCTTAAAACCCTGCAGCCTACCAATATTGATTACATTGCATTGTTAGGTCCAGGGCATAGGCGGGATAAAGTGTTTGGCTTAGCTGAGTTAACAGAGCAAGATTTCAGTGGTTTCTTTTCAGCGCCTGCAGGGCTTGCACTGGGCGGTGAACTGCCTAGTTCTGTGGCGTTAAGTATTTTATCTCAGTGCCATGGCGTGTTACACCACCGCATTGGCAAGCAGGCAGAATTGAGTCGTTTAGATAAGGTGATGTCCTAGTGACGTTTTTATCTAAGCCCCCTAAAGTGGTCAGCGTGATGTTGGCTGCAGGTCAAAGCACACGATTTGATGGTGCAAAGCTTGCTGCCATAGTATCAGGCCCAGAAGTGAATGACCCAGACCCACAAGCTAACCCCCACAGTCTACTGACTCACAGCCTATTGGAATTAACCCAGGCGGCTGAGCAAATAGATATTGGTAAACCTTGCGTTATCTTAGGCGGACATATCGATGTGTTATCGCCATTAGTGCCAATGAATACACCGATACTCATCAATAAAGACTGGCAATCGGGCATCGCCAGTTCGGTTGCCATGGCGGCAAAATATGCCCAAGCCGAAAAAGCCGATGCTCTGTTGTTAAGCCTTGCAGATCAAGTGGCTGTTTCCCAATTACATTATTTAAGCCTATACCGTGTGTTTTGCCTTTTTGGTCAAACCACCGCGGCTTATTATCAACAAAACCCAGGTGTACCTGCGATATTTGTAGCTGAAGACTTTGATGCCCTTCAGCAGCTCGAAGGTGATGCTGGGGCTAAAAAACTATTAAAACAACATTTAACTAATCAAACCTTGGCTGTACTTCCGTTAGAGCAAGCCGCCATTGATATAGATACCCAAGCCGATCTTAGCTGGTGGTTGGCCAACAAGGAGTAAGTGATGACGCAACAAACGCAAACACTTGAAGTGAACGGTAAAAGCTTCACCTTAGATGCAGATCCAAACATGCCAATTTTATGGGCGCTGCGAGATATTTTAGGTTTAACAGGTACCAAATATGGTTGCGGTGCAGGCCTTTGCGGCGCGTGTACCGTCCACATTGATGGTGCGCCAGTTCGCGGCTGCTTAACCAGCATAAAACAAGCGGCGGGTAAGTCAGTAACGACCATTGAAGGGCTTGAAGCCGATAAGCTAAAAGCCGCGTGGGAGAAACATAACGTACCGCAATGTGGCTACTGCCAAGCAGGACAACTTATGTCTGCGGCTGCGTTACTTAACACCACAGCCAAACCGTCTGAAGCGCAAATTGATGATGCCATGTCGGGTAATATTTGCCGCTGTGGCACTTACCCTCGCATAAAAGCTGCAATTAATACCGCTGCTGAAAACAGTAAAGTGGAGGCATAACCATGACCACATTTACCGCAGTTGAAAACATTAGCCGTCGTAACGTGCTAAAACTGTTTGGCGCAGTGGGCGGAGGCTTAGCCTTAGGCGCATCTGGCTTAGCGTGGAGTCCCATGGCAATTGCTCAAGGCAAGCAAGCGCAGCTGAACATCTTTATCGCCATTGGTGAAGACAATAAGGTGTATTTAACCTGTCACCGCTCTGAAATGGGTCAAGGTATTAGAACAGGTGTGCCACAAGTCTTAGCCGATGAGCTAGAAGCTGAGTGGGATCAAATCGTTGTGGTTCAAGGTTTGGCTGACGAGCAATATGGCAGTCAAAACACCGATGGTAGCCGCAGTATCCGTAAGCATTATCAAAAAATGCGTCAAATGGGCGCAACAGCAAGAAGCATGCTAGAGCAAGCAGCCGCTAACCAGTGGCAAGTGTCACCGGCAGATGTGTATGCCAAAGCAGGTAAAATTCATCATAAAACTAATGGTAAAAGCCTGTCATTTGGCGAGCTTGCCATTGCAGCCTCAGCACTTACAACACCAGCACTTGATAGCGTGGCGTTAAAGCCAGCGTCGAAATTTACTCATATCGGAAAATCGCCCACCATCGTAGATATGGACGTTATGCTTAACGGCAAAGCTGAATATGGTTTTGATGTAAAAGTAGCAGGTATGGTACACGCCTCAATTACTCGACCGCCAGTATTGGGCAGTGATGTAGCGACTTTAGATGATAGCGCTGCTCGCAAAGTGGCAGGGGTATTGGATGTGATTCAAATTCCGATATCAAAAGGTGCGCCGTTATTTCAGCCCCTTGGTGGTGTTGCGGTTATTGCTACTAATAGCTGGAGTGCGCTGCAAGGCCGTAAAGCACTAAAAATCACCTGGACAGACTCTGCAAACAGTCAATATGACTCGGATACAGATTTAGCTGCGCTTGTTAAACGCGTCGGTGAGTCAGGTACGGTTATTCGTCAATTGGGCGAATCAGTCAGTGACTGGAGTGACGATAATAGTTTATCAGCAGTTTATACCGTGCCGTATTTGACCCATGCCATGATGGAGCCGCCAGCGGCTGCTGCATCAGTGACTAAAGACGGCTGCGAAATTTGGGCATCAACTCAAACACCGCAAAGCACCCAGAAAAATGTTGCTGGGGTTTTAGGCTTAAAAGACGAGCAAGTGAAAGTGAATGTCACCTTGCTAGGTGGTGGTTTTGGCCGCAAGTCAAAACCTGACTTTAGCGCCGAGGCAGCGTGGTTATCACAGAAAATCGCTAAACCAGTCAAACTGCTATGGAGCCGCGAAGATGAAATTCAAAACGGTTACTACCATGCTATTAGTGCGCAGCATTACCAAGCTAAGTTAGATGGCAATAAAGCGCCAACGGCGTTACTTGCCCGCACAGGTTTCCCATCGATTAGTTCAACCTTTGCCGAAGGCGTTGATATGCCATCAGCAGGGGAGTTAGACCTTGGCTTTTCTGATATGCCGTTTAATTTAAGCCAAATTCAGCTTGAATCAGTCAAAGCCACTGCCCATTCACGAATCGGTTGGATGCGCTCAGTGTGTAATATTCAGCATGGCTTTGGTGTCGGCAGCTTTGTCGATGAGCTTGCAGTAAATGCAGGTAAACCCTGTATTAGCATGTGGCGTGAGCTGCTGGGCAAACCGCGACATGAAAAGCTTGAAAACCAAGTGGTGAAATACGGTAACTATGGTGAAACCTTAGAGGATTTTCCTATTGATATCGGCCGCTATTTAAGCGTGATTGACGCAGTAGAAAAGGCCATGGCAAAACAGCCTAAAATCCAAGCCAATCAAGGTTGGGGCTTTGCAGTACATCGTAGCTTTGTCAGTTATGTTGCAGTAGCCACATTAGTTGAAATGGACGGCGATAAGTTGACTGTATTAAAAAGCATTGCCGCGATTGACGCAGGTACTGTGGTCAACCCAGATAGGGTACATTCGCAAACCGAAGGCGCCATCATATTCGGCTTAAGCTTGGCGATGATGGGCGAAATTAGTTATAAAGACGGTAAAGTCGAGCAATCTAATTTCCATAACTATCCACTGCTACGCATCGGCCAGTCACCTGAAATCGAAACCATTATTGTCGAGTCAGATGCAAAACCTGCAGGCGTGGGCGAACCCGGCGTGCCACCCGTGGCACCGAGTTTAACCAATGCCATATTTGCTGCCTCAGGCAAACGTTATCGTGATTTACCACTGAGTAAAGTCCTGAAAATGTAGTTCCAACATTTAAAGTAATATCAATGCCCAAGCTAGGTTATAGCTTGGGCATTTTTTCTGGAAATGAATAGGTGGGAATATATAGGTGGGAATATATAGGTGGAAATAAGCAACGAAATTGGTCATTTAACTTACCTGCACATTGTCAGAACCTACTGCTTTTCAGTGTATTATAGTGAATTATCAAATACATATCCGTATCACATAAATGCAAACTTTGCTTCTCGTTATGTAAACAAGAAAATGCTCACTTTCTATTATCATTACGCCTTAAGTTTATGAAAATGAATAACTTTTTTAATATGGATATTTACATAACGACCCAAAATAATTCTCGGTTATCTCAATTCTCGGTTTTATCCACTATTTAGTCGATTGATTTAAATTTTGATGGCTGTTAAGTTATTAAAATTATTAATAAATTAAGCTGAAAAGTGATTAAGTGTTGGTAAGTAGCCTAGGGGTGTTTATCGGAATTCTCGCTAATAAGCTGTTAGGCTCTATTATCATCATTAACCGGAGTTGTAATGATATCTGTGACATTCGATTCAAATGTGTGGGAAAGTGTCGTAGACGATACAAAGCGTGGTGCTTCTCCTGTGTACCAAAAAATATATGATTTAATTAATAATAATGAAATTGTCCCATATTTTTTTGAAGGAATAGTTTCATTAGAAACTATTCCAAAACAAGATAGAAAAGCACATATACGTGGTTTTAAGGCTACGATTTCTATCCAAGTCGGTGATGAAGAACCAAACGTGACTGTAGGTACTCCACCACCAGAGTTGTCTGATTATTTAAAAATTAATATTCCTAAAGCCCTAAAAATTGGTTTCAAATTTATAAGAACCCCAAGAATTGGTAGTCATGGAATTGATGCTTCAGCAGACTGCGCTGCTAAGGATATTAATTATCCATTAAAAGAACGCTTGGCTAGAACATTTGAAGTTGCACGCTATATTGAGAGTTTGGGGGCAGGAAAGGGGAAGTTAGATACTAATATCGAGGAAAACGCGGGTTATGGCATGGTGGAGAAAACTACAAATGATACCAACCTAACAAATAAGAAGTTTGCTAAAGATATTGCAGAGTGGGTTGATGGCGATGCAATAGCGGCTCATTATGGTTATGGCATTGACTATTTCTGTACCAACGACAAAGCTAGCGGTGCTGGGGTAAATTCGATTTTTAGCGCCACTAACCTGACTAAAGTTAGTCAAAAGTATGAAATTAAAGTGGTGTCTCCAGAAGAACTGCTCAATCTTAAATTACCACGAGCCTAACAAGCACTTTAAACGGAACAAAAACAGTTGGCTATTGTTCGTTCCTCACAAAATTATAGCCATCAATTTTTGTCCGCTTAAGTGGGCGTTAGGCATCAAGAGGAATCTGAGAGTTGAGTGATAATAAATCAATTGAAGTAGCATCAAATAGCATTAGAAAGATGTGGGAAAAACACGGAATCAAAGAACCGATGAGGTTTCTTGGTTTTTGTTTAAGCATGTTGCCAATCCCTGGAATTCAACAAGCAGGAATGGCATTAGATCGTCATCTTGGCGATAAAGCCTTTAATTCACAACTGGAAGAACTTTGGGCTGAAATTTCTAAAGCTAATGAGTTAGTTGGTAAAGTCGGTACGCTAGAGGAGGCTATTCAAGAAATTGCTAAAACTATTGAATCGTTCCCTGAGCTTGAGGCTAAAACAAAACAATTTATAGCTTCACTTAGTAAGAGTCAAAAAGAGTTCACCGTTTTAACTGAAGATCACAGTTATCAAGAATTACGTAATAGTATTGTTCATGCTGATATTTCAGCTTTCGTAGCAAAAGATGGAAGTACTAATGTAATCCAAGATTCAACGGTAAACTCTGAAAAAACGCATCTACATGCAACAGGAAATAGTAAAAACTTTGTTGATGGCACAACTTTTCAGGGAAATCTCGGTGGTGTTTCAATGCAAGGGATTACGACTCAAGGGCCTATTTCAGTTCAGGGTAGCGGCATAGGTTTTGGTGCTGGAGGGTCTATTAGTTTTGGCGGAAACCCAAATGAAGTTTCGGGTAATTGCCCAAACTGAAATGAACTACTTAGAATGGATAAGCGGGAGTTGCATAAATATACACATGTTGAATGTCATAAATGTAAATCAACTTTTCCGTTTAAATTACCAAATGCCTAACAAGAGACTATGGCGTCAATAGTTAATTTTAAGCTTTTGGCGCTTCCCACAAAACACCGTCTCTTAGCATCGAATTTAAGATCACAACCATCTTCCTAATGCAG
>NZ_JAKIKU010000015.1 GCF_023283985.1 Shewanella electrodiphila | reverse complement strand
TGGCGACAATAGTAATATCACCATCCACTAAAGCAGATAAGTCGACATCATCAACTGAGTAAGTGCCATCAGCATTGACAACCACATCTTCGATAACAATGGTGTTACCAGCGCTATCAGTAAGGGTTAGCGTGACTGTGCCGCCAGCTGGGATATCTTGTGAAGTCCCCGAAATGTCGGCTAAGTTATTTTCATCAATCACCAAATCAACGGTGATCGCCCCAGCCGTTGCATCTAATGCTTCAGTATCGTTGGCGCTTATTGGATTGCCGTTAGCGTCGGTTGCATTGGCGACAATAGTAATATCACCATCCACTAAAGCAGATAAGTCGACATCATCAACTGAGTAAGTGCCATCAGCATTGACAACCACATCTTCGATAACAATGGTGTTACCAGCGCTATCAGTGAGGGTTAGCGTGACTGTGCTGCCAGCAGGGATATCTTGTGAAGTCCCCGAAATGTCGCCTAGGTTATTTTCATCAATCACCAAATTAACAGTGATTTGACCGTCATCGGCGACGTTTACTGAAAAACTATCATCAGCTAATGTCTGTTCTGTAGGGAATGTAGTTTGTGCAACAGTTACTGTATTAAAACCTGCATTGGCTAATGTTTCTGAAGCATCACGATTTAGTGAAGCAAAGTCGCTTCCGCCTTGGTTTCCTAATGACTCGCCTGCAGCTGTTTCTGGTAATTCTTCGGTTGGGTCTTCACCTGAAAGAATAAGTGCTTGTAGGGCTTCAATCTCAGCGAGTTCTTCAGGACTCATATCCGTTGAAAATTGAGCTACTGAATCATCTGTTGTACTAGTATCGGTTTGCTCTGTATTGACGTCATCACCATTTAAAATAGTGCCGTCATCAAACGTGACTACGAATGCCAAGCCATCTGCAAAATGGAGTTCTGCTCCAGCAGGAATTGCTTCCCCAGGAAGAATACTTTTTGTTTGGTCATTGATGGTAAGCGAAATATCACCATTAGCTGAACTCAAAACACCATTTTTATTCGTTACAACAGAACTCATATTTAACTCCAAAACCCTATTTAGCAATGTATTTACATTTGCTGCATAAAAAATCACATTGCTATATTTGTCGTTATTAAATCAGCGAGAAACATTAACCGCAATATAACAATTTTAGCGTTATATGTACCGGTGGTCAATTTTTTGACCTCGGTGGAATTACCGCTAAGGTAATGAAAAGATATTAAAATTAATTTTTACTTGTTAAATCAACATTACTGAGTAATTAGTCGAAATTGTTACAGATTTAATAATAAAGTATGAAGAGAACAATTTGCTGAATTAGAGGAGAATTTATACGATTCAAACGAGGGTTTAGATCGATATAGATATAAAAAAACCTGCCAATGACAGGTTTTTTGTTTAGTTAAATATTCGGTTTGCTGAATATTATTCAGTAGAATTAGCTGCTTTGCGATAGCTTTGTAATGCAGCTGTATTTTCGCCAAGCTGCTCTTGAATTTGAGCGAGTGCTAACCAACTTTCACGTTTTGGGACGATCTCGCAAACCTGTAACCAATGTTTTTTAGCTGATTTAGTATCGCGTTTTTGTTGAGCTAATTTAGCCATACATATTTGATATTGAGCATCATGTTCGTGTGTTTGCTCAAAACGCAGCAATAACTTTCTTACATCTTCATCTTCTGAATCAAGGATTAAAGGTAATACAGACAGTATTGCAGGATAAGGTTCTGCTTTAAGACTCTTAGTGATGAGCTTTAAAGCATCTTTTTTTCTATCGTATTGGCATAGACCGCGAGCGTATATCGCAATCAATTTAGCTTGGTTTCTTTCCGCTTTACTCAACCAATGCCAACTCTTCTCCAATTCTTGTTCGTTGGCTTCTGTTGCCGCATTTAACAATGCTGTATTGGTTAAATGCTCAACATCAGTACATTGTTGCTCTGACACTATTTGGCGTTTGCGAATAGCGGGTAATAGAATTTTTAAGGCTTGCCAGTCTTGTTGCAACTGATAAAGGTCTAGCGCTAGCTTCAATACTGGTGTTTTACTTTTACTTGTTGGGTTTAATGAATCGAGCTCTGCTCTAGCTTCGGCGAGATTCCCCTGTTGAATTAAGTAGCGCGTTTTCGAGGTGTTGACCGCTGTCTTAGTTAATGGATCTTTAGCTGCTTCGGCTAAATATTTATCACGGGCGTCAGTATTAAGCTGATGATGAGCAGCTCTTGCGGCAGCAAAAAGGTTTAAAGCTGGTAGTTCGCCTTTTGCTGCACCTTTTGCCATGGCTTTTTCTGCGTTCGGCCAATCTTCTTCAGCCAGTGCGAGTGCGCCTTGAAGGGTATATTTTTTAGCTGCTTCTCTGCGCCATCTTTCAGGTAAATACCGGCTATTAATGACCACATTAAGTAAGAAAATAATCAGCCATTCTACTAACTGTAATGCGCAGTAAAACAATACTAAGCCCAGTAGGCCAAATACTAAACTGGTTTCAATTTGATATTCACCAGCAGCAATGTATACGTAACCTGTATTTCCGATAATAAACGGACTAATACAAAAACCAATTAAAATGATGATGACATAGGCCAGAACTTTAATCATAACTGCGGTTCCTCAGTTGGAACCAATGAGCCAAAGGTAATCAGTTGTTGTAACAATCGAGTTGACTCAAAGTTTGTATGTTTAACTTGCTCAATTTTGACAGTGATTAACGCATCTAACGCTGTCATTGCTTCTTGGGTTTTGGTTTCTTCTAAATCAAAATATTGTTGAATCCAAGTTCGAGCGAACCCAATTGATTGTCGGTAGTTCACTTCATCATGTTGGTATAAAGCAAGCTGCGCCTGTAAGAGTTTATTGCGAATATTCTCAATTAAGTACCATTGTTGATCTGGCGCCAGTAACGGCTCTAAATCTGTGGTGCGTTTACGAATAGTAATGAAACCATCGGTGACTGAGTGCCAGGTTTTAGCAAGGTTACTTTGCCAATCATCTAATGAATCCGTCATTACATGCTGCTCTGCTAAGTCTTCTGCTGACTGCGCTTTAGCGCGGTTTAACGGCAAGCTATCCAGCTGGATTAAAATACTATCGATAGTATAGATAGTACCGGCTACATCTGTGGTTTTAATCGCATTGGTTTTGGCTAAGTCGTGGGCAAGAGCACGGCGTATAGGTAGCAGTGCAGGGTCTTTCATTGCTTCAATGCGGTCATCCGCAGAACTTAATAGGCTGGCCGCTGTTTTAGGGTCATTTTCAAGCCATAGCTTTCTTCCCGCCATACGGACTAAGTATTCAGCTTCCGATGCCATCCAATGGTTTGGATTGCGTTGAGCAATAGTGGCCACACGCTCTTGTAATTGTTGATGTGATTTAGCCAGTTGATTTTGCTGCTGGTAAGCCAAGCTATCATTTTGCTGTTGTATTTCTAACTCCGCGATACGTCTTTTGGGCTCTATTAGGGCTTCAGTCACTTCATTGCTGATAGCTTGAGTCTGTTGATTTTGAGTTTGCAGTTCAATTTTTTGGCTTTCAAGTTCAACGAGCAACAGGTAACTAATGCCAATGCCAGCGAGTGCAATGATGAGGCATAATAAAATGCTCAATCTTACCCACCACGAACTTTTTCTATTTGAAGTAGACGTTGCATCATCACTATGGCTTTCAGTATTGACGATCTTAGTTGATGAGGGGGGAGTTGATTGAGCCGTTTGCTTAGTACTTGGAGTTGTACTGGTTTCAAGTTCAGTCGAAGACTCAGCCTCATTATTCACTGATTCAGCGGTTGAATCCTTGGTATTTAATTGACTTGAGTCTTGCTTATTGTTTTCCATGAGCTGTCCTTGAGTGCCTAGTGTGGCTATTTACTAGTGCGACTATTTACTGCGCGACATAAATATTGAGTGATAGGGTACAAGTCTGGCAGGATTAAACAAGATCGCAAATAACAGACTTTGCTTTAATGATTAAAGAGATAACGCTTGTAAAACAGCTTGAGTATTCGCGCCATTAGCATTAGTGACGTGACAAAGTCCTGCTGTTTTTGCCCTTTGTTCCACTCGGTGACTTGGGACTATGATATGACATGATTGCAACCATGCAAATAACTCTTTTGGCACAAGATTAATTAGATTAACAAGGACTTCGCCGCTGGTGACCACAATTGTGTCAATTTGGGCTGCCTGCCAGTGGCTGCAAACGCTTTGTGCATCAAGCTTTGGCATAACTCTTTGGTAAACTTCCCAATAGTTAACTTTAGCTTGTCTTAAGGTTAATTTTTCTGCGATGGTTTCTCTACCACCAACCCCTCTGACGATGATAATTCGCTGATGTTGGATCTCAGCAAGTGACGAAAGTGAGAGTAATCCTTCACTATCTTGGCTGTTTTCAGGGGCGACTTCAGCTTGAATATTGTATTGGATTAATGCATCAGCAGTCGCTTGACCGACAGCGTAGTAGCGGCAATTTGGAAACTGACTTTTAAGTGATTGAGCGGCAAAATGAACTGCATTGGTGCTGATAAAAATAATACTGTCAGCTTGAGAGAGTTGTTGGGTTTCAATAGGGGAGAGTGTTGCAGCAACAGCTAATAAAGGCGTGACAATAAAATCGACGCCTTTATTTTTAAGCTGTTCAGCCATCGCTTGATTGCGCCCTTCAGGGCGCGTTAGCAAGACTTTCATATTTTGACTTTGCCTGATTACTTGTTGTAAACAGCGTCTAAAATAGTTTTTGCGCCACGGCTTAGTAAATCTTCAGCTAGTGCTTCACCTAGTGCAACAGCATCAGTTTTAAGTCCAGATACAGCGCCTTCAATGACTTGACTACCATCAGGGTTACCCACTAAGCCACGTAAACTTAAGGTATCACCTTCGATTTCAGCATAAGCACCGATAGGCACCTGACAACCACCTTCAAGGCGAGTGTTCATAGCACGCTCAGCAAGTACGCGGTAACGAGTTTCTAAATGCTCAAGTGGAGCAAGTAGTGCTTTAACTCGTTCGTCATTCATACGGCATTCAATACCTACAGCACCTTGACCGTTAGCTGGTAGTGAATCTTCTGCTGAGATGAAGCTCGCAATACGCTCATCTAATTTAAGACGAATAAGTCCAGCTGCTGCAAGGATAATGGCATCGTAATCGCCACTGTCTAGTTTAGCTAAACGTGTACCTACATTGCCGCGTAAGTCTTTGATGACAAGATCTGGGCGGGCAGCGCGAATTTGGCATTGACGACGTAAACTAGAAGTACCTACTACAGCACCTTGCGGTAATTCTGCAATTGTTTTGTAGGTATTAGATACGAATGCATCACGTGGATCTTCACGTTCACAAATAACTTGTAAACCTAACCCTTCAGGGAAATCTACTGGCACATCTTTCATTGAATGCACAGCGATATCTGCGCGATCTTCAAGCATGGCAACTTCAAGCTCTTTAACAAATAAACCTTTACCACCCACTTTAGCAAGAGGCGTATCTAAAATAACGTCTCCTTTAGTGCTCATTGGCAAAAGTTCAACCGTTAAACCTGAATGAATACGTTCAAGTTCAGCTTTAACGAATTCAGCTTGCCACATAGCCAGTGGACTTTTACGAGTAGCGATACGAATAACATTTTGAGACATGCTAGAGAGTTCCATCGATAGACTTAATTGCGACAATGCTAACATTGCCTGTGGGCTTATGTAACAAACCGATAGCGATTGTTTGAACTATGCACATCTTTTTTTTGTGACGTAGATCTCATTTACTGGCGTATTTAAATAAAAGTGATACCATGAACAAGTTATTGCTAATGAATTTATCCCTAATTTAAGCAAGTATTTACTTAAATGTGTGTGTGAATAAGTCGTAAGGTGATAGTACAAGGATGGAAGCCTTGATAGAAAAAGTGCCTCGCTCAGCTGAAATTGCCAACCAACTTAATCTCGTTCGCTATGAACGAGCTCAATCTCTGTTGTCACCAAAACAGCAAAACCTGTTTGATCTCATTGCTTACCTTATTCAACATCATCACCCGCAATTGCCTGGTGGCAATTCAGCATTAACGCCATTCGGTATCAATCAATACCAGGATTCTACAAAATCACTTTCGGCATGTGATGTTTTTAATTTGCCTAAACTGACTTCAAACGCCGCAGAACCTTGTTCTTTTGAAGGCGTTTATGCCATGGGTAGCACGGCAAGCTTTGGTCAAAACCCTAAAAGTGATGTTGATGTATGGCTAGTGTATAAGGCTAACTTGAGCAATGCAGATTTAACCTTAATTACCGAGAAAACCACAGCATTAACTCAATGGTTTGCCTCTTTAGACTTTGAAGTTAACTTTTATCTGGTTCACCCATTACAATTTCGCGAGTGCAGTGCCTTTGAAAACTGTTATAGCTCGTTAGGTGAAGAACATAGCGGCAGTACCCAGCATTGGTTATTGTTAGAAGAATTTTATCGCTCCCACATACGTTTGGCGGGAAAAACCGTTGGATGGTGGCCTAACTCTAATCAAGATGAATCGGTATTATTTTTAGGCGACGTGCAATCCATGCCAGCAACTGAGTATTTTGGTGCGTCCTTATGGCAATTGTATAAAGGCTTAAACAAACCCCATAAAGCGCTGCTTAAAGTATTGTTGTTAGAAACGTATGCTGCTGATTATCCAGAGTCTCATTTCATTACTGCGCAAATTTGGCAACAATGTGAGCAAGGTGATTTTTCTGAATCTAATGACGCTTACCTTATTTTATACCAACGTATTGAAAGCTACTTATTAGCTAAGCGTGATATCAGGCGTTTAGAAATTGTCCGACGTTGCTTTTATCTTAAATGTGGTGTGAATTTAACCAATGCGTGTGTCGGCAATGATTGGCGACGCAATAAAATGCAGCAATTAGTTAATGACTGGAACTGGCCACCAAGTTTATTAGAAACCTTAGACAACAGCCAACATTGGCATTCAGGTCAATTAAAGTGGTTTAACAAACAGCTCAATGAACTGCTATTAATCAGTTATCGCACCCTTTTAGAGTTTGCCTCAAAACAAGCATTGAGTGATCGCTTTAGAGTTGAAGAACTCGGCATGCTGGCGCGTAAACTCCATACTTACTTTAGTGATGACGAGCATCAATTATTGCCTTTAAACAAGCTATGGAGTCGTTCGGTGTTTGAACCGAATATGACCATTATTCATAGCCTCAAAGAGTCGCGCTATTACCTTTATCGACAACCATTAAAGTCAGGTCAGCTGCTTGGAGAGTCATCGATTATCAAAGCAGATACGCCCACAGCATTGATTGCTTGGTCAGCGATGAATGGGATTTCTGCAGCCGACACACAATGGCAAGAGTATGGCCGTAAAAAGCACCGCTCGAGTGCGTTAACCGACCTGGCCAGTCGCTTAGTGCCTTTATTAGCGACAACCAATAAAGTTTCCAAAGCCGAGTTGTGCCAGCCGTATTTTTACAAAAAAGTCATTGTCGTTTCCAATGTGGATGGCGATCCCACATTAAAATGGCAAGGCCAAGAAATCATGATCGATTATATGAATGGCAATGTGTTTTCCTTAGGTAAAAAGCAACAAAACATGCTGTCTACGATTGATTTAATTTGCCTCAATAGCTGGGGCGAATGGCAATGTCATCGTTTTAAAGGCGAACAAGGTTTACTAGAAGCCCTAGCGTTTATCGCTTTAGGCTTAAAAGGCACGCCTGAGCAAGTTGATATTCAAGTGGTTAATTGCGCAGAACGATTAAAAAAACAAATCAACGATGCGTTATTGGCAGTATTTACTCTGTGTGTAAAATATTGTCATGAAGCAAGAGAGTCCTCAGCCTTGATGCATCCAATACAGTTATCACATAAACGCTTTGGGTTATTCTTCAATTCAATGGGGATGGTATATAAGGAACTCAAAGGCGATGACGTCAAAGTCGCGCCAATAAAAGTAGAGCGATTTAAAAAGCCTGAGTTGACGGCGCCAGTAGCAGTATTAAAAAAAGATCCTTACCGCAGTATCCCTAGTGTAATTAAACTTTATATTTCCAAAGGCGCGAAACAGTATTTTTTAAGGCAACGACCGGATGCGCTTGATGTGTTTATCATTGATGAACTCAATCAATTAAAACATCAAATATTTGATGATATGTCGATGAAAGAATTAGTTGAAAAAGAAAGTCACAGCTTTGCTTTTGAGCGAGATGAGTCATCACTACACTATTTTAATATGCCGCAATTTTTTAAATTGGAACGGATTGACGGTGAATTGAATGTCGTACCTTTTGGTATTGCAATGAACGAATTGAGCTCAGATATTTAAGCTCAATTCATTCTTATTTAGCATCATCAAGTCGATGGTGTTAAATAGATAGCGCAATGCCGCTTTGTTTTGTAATCGCGTCGATAACAAAAGGCATGAACTCACTATTGTTACGCTCATCAAACCATTTGCCGTCAACAAACGCGAAATGGTAACCACCAGTGCGGCTAGCTATCCATAACTCATGTAAAGGCTCTTGCTTGTTGATGACAATTTGCGAACCATCTTCAAATTCTAACTGCAATACATTACCGCTTGCGAAGATATCGACATCGGCATCTTGTTCATCAATAGCCGCTTCGATGGCGTTTTCAATCTTGCCGAACATCTCATCTGCCAACTGATGAAATTCTGTATCTGTCATAGCCATGTATTTCTATCCTTGTACTTCCTAGGTTATGAATGCGATTATAAGGCTATAACTCCCCATATGCATAGATGTTGAGAAAAATGAGACTGTTTTTATTAGTAATGCTTGCTAGCCTATCGATTATTGGCTGCGGACAAAAAGGCCCGTTATACAAATCTCCTGAAGTTGAAACCAATCAGGAAGAGCGAAAATCGCAAGAGCCGACTAGTGAACAAACCCAACAACAAACTCAAGAGCAGTCTCAAGAGTCGACACAAAAATAGAACAATTTTAAAGGAAGCGCATTTTGGATTATTTTAATTATCAACAGGATCAACTTTTTGCTGAAGACTGTTCTGTTGCTGAACTTGCCCGTACCCACGGCACGCCGTTATATATTTATTCACGTGCGACGTTAGAGCGTCATTGGAATGCATTTGATAATGCAGTAGCCGATCACCCACACCTTGTCTGTTATGCGGTTAAAGCAAACTCGAATCTGGCAGTATTAAATGTACTTGCACGTTTAGGCAGTGGTTTTGATATTGTCTCAGGTGGTGAACTTGCACGTGTTATTGCCGCTGGCGGCGACCCTAAAAAAGTGGTGTTTTCAGGTGTGGGCAAAACAACAGCTGAAATGGAACAAGCACTGAATACCGGTATTTATTGTTTCAATGTTGAATCAAGCGCTGAACTTGAATTATTAAATGAGGTAGCAGGAAAGCTAGGAAAAGTAGCCCCTGTTTCACTGAGGGTTAATCCTGATGTTGATGCAGGCACACATCCTTATATTTCTACTGGCCTTAAAGAGAACAAATTTGGTATTGCGATGGACGAAGCTGAGCAGGTTTTTGCTCGTGCACATGCGTTACCGAACTTAGCCGTTAAAGGCGTGGATTGTCATATTGGTTCACAGTTAACTGAAATGCAGCCATTTTTAGATGCCATGGACCGAATGCTAGCCTTAATTGATCGTTTAGCAGCCAATGGTATTGAAATTCATCATTTTGATGTTGGTGGTGGCTTAGGTGTCCCTTATGATGATGAAACGCCGCCACATCCAGATGTGTATGCCGCTGCGTTACTTGAGCGTTTAGGCGACCGTCCACTTAAATTAATTTTTGAACCAGGCCGTGCGATTGCAGCCAATGCAGGTATTTTTGTCACTGAAGTGTTGTCACTGAAAGAAAACAGCGATAAGCGTTTTGCGATTGTTGACGGTGCAATGAATGATTTAATCCGCCCAGCGCTTTACAGTGCATGGCAAAATATCATTCCGGTACAATTAACTGATGCACCGAGTTTTGACTATGACGTTGTAGGTCCAGTGTGCGAAACCGGTGACTTTTTAGGTAAAAACCGTCAGCTCAATGTACAAGCGGGTGACTTATTAGCGGTGCGTTCAAGCGGTGCTTATGGTTTTGTAATGGCATCAAATTATAATTCACGTCCAAGAGCGGCAGAGGTCATGGTCGATAAAGATCAAAACCAAGTGATCCGTGAGCGTGAAAAGCTTGAGCAATTGTGGCAAGGTGAGCATTTACTGCCTTAACGGTATTCACAGCCTTTAATAGCATTTACCGCCTTAATAAGGTTAACTGATTTTATTAGGTTTATTTTTTAGTTCGATAAGGGAAACTCTTTTGATCCAATTCACCAAGATGCATGGACTGGGTAATGATTTTATGGTGGTTGATGGCGTAACACAGAATGTGTTTTTTTCGCCAGATCAAATTCGCCGTTTAGCTGACCGTAATTTCGGTATTGGTTTTGATCAGCTATTGTTAGTTGAGCCTCCTTACGACCCAGATTTAGATTTCCATTATCGAATTTTTAATGCCGATGGCGGTGAAGTAGAGCAATGTGGCAATGGTGCACGTTGCTTTGCGCGTTTCGTGCGTAATAAAGGCTTAATCAACAAGTATAAAATTCGCGTCAGCACTAGCTCAGGCAAAATGACGTTACGACTTGAGCGTGATGGTACTGTGACCGTGAATATGGGTGTACCTGTGACAGAGCCGGGGAAAATTCCCTTTCGCGCCAAACGTCCCGAAAAAACCTATTTATTGCAAACCCCTAAACAAACGTTTTTGTGTGGTGCTATTTCAATGGGCAATCCGCATTGTGTACTTGATGTGGATGACGTTGACACCGCAGAGGTGGAAGAAATTGGTCCAATGCTGACTAAGCATGAACGCTTCCCTAAGGGAGTGAATGTGGGCTTTATGCAGGTTGTGGATCGTGGCCATATTAAATTAAGAGTCTATGAGCGCGGCGCAGCGGAAACACTCGCTTGTGGCACAGGTGCTTGCGCAGCAGTTGCAGTTGGCATATTACAAAATAAATTAGACAGACAGGTAAAAGTGGATTTACCTGGCGGCCGCCTAACCATTAATTGGGAAGGTGAAGGAAAACCATTATGGATGACTGGGCCAGCTGAACACGTATTTGATGGACAAATCCAGTTATGAGCGACGCATTCAACACCAAAAAATTATTAGCAGAAGATGCCCAATCGGCGGCAGCTTTAGGCACTGATGTAGTAATGGAAGATTTACCGATTGATGAGTTAATGATCCGCGAATACCTGCTGGATAACCCTGATTTTTTCAATCGATATCCTGAATTATTGTTGGCAATGAGACTCTCTCATCATGAGCGTGGTTCGGTGTCCTTAGTTGAGCGTCGTCAAGAAATGCTGCGTGAACGGGTGACTCAACTTGAAGAAGAAATTACTTCTTTAATGAAAATCGCCACAGAGAATGAAAAGATATTTCGCTTTAATAGCGATTTATCGATGCAGATCTTAAAGTGTGAAGATTTAGGCCAGCTCAGACAAGTTTTATCTGGAAAGTTAAAGGCCGAGTTTGGTTTTACCCACGTAAGGCTGATAACCGTGCATGATATCGACAGCGAATTGGCGAAGATTTGGCGTCAACGAATTCAGCAAGGTTATTACTTTGGTCGTTTAACGCAATCAGAATCGAAACGATTATTTGGCACTGAGGTGGGCTCGGTAGCACTGACCAAATTATCAGATGAAAATGGTCAAGTTATTTTTGGCGTAGCGTCTGCTGATGCCGCCCATTTTCATCCTGATATGGATCATCTCTTTTTCCAACAAATTAGAGACCTATTGGATCATATGTTGCCAAAATTCTAATTGGCAACCGACTAGCTCAACGCTCTGTTAAGCAATGACTGGAGGCAGTGTCATGGGTCAACTCAGTTGGCTAGCCGCATTTGAACGCTACCTTCATTCTGAAAGGCAGCTTTCGCCGCATACCGTACGGAATTATCTTTATGAAATTCATCGCGCTGCTGAAATCATATTTTCGCAGCCTAAAGGCGCTTCACTCGATGAATGTAATGAAGGCTGGCTAACGGTTAACCGCGATCAATTGCAAGCCGTGCTGTCTAAGCTTCATCGACAAGGACTTAGCCCACGTTCATTATCGTTATGTTTATCGTCTTTAAAGCAATTTTTTGATTTTTTAGCCCGTGAACAAGCCATTAAAACCAACCCAGCCAAAACACTTAATGCACCAAAGCAAGCAAAGCCACTGCCTAAGAATATGGATTTAGATGCAGTGACGCACTTGTTAGATATTGATGCTGATGATCCACTCAGTAAGCGTGACAAAGCCATTATGGAGTTATTTTATTCCAGCGGTTTGCGTTTAGCTGAGCTTGCGAGTTTAGATGTGGCAGATATCGATTTCAGTCAAAATGAAGTCAAAGTGATGGGTAAGGGCAGTAAACAGCGAGTTGTGCCTATTGGCAAAATGGCGATAGAAGCAATTAATCATTGGTGTGATTGCCGAAGCGCCTTGGTAAAAGCCGAAGCGGGTGATGCCTTATTTGTCAGTCAGCAAGGCAAACGTTTATCTCATCGCAGTATTCAGCTCAGAATGAATAAATGGGGCCAAGAGCAAGCTTTATCTGCAAAAGTTCACCCTCATAAATTGCGACATTCCTTCGCAACGCATATGCTTGAATCAAGTGCAGATTTAAGAGCGGTGCAAGAATTATTGGGACACGCTAACTTATCCACAACGCAAATCTATACCAGTCTCGATTTTCAGCACTTGGCAAAAGTCTACGATGGCGCTCATCCTAGAGCGAAAAAAGCCAAGGGGAAATAATGAAACAATATTTACGACTGCGGCCTTTTAAGGCGATCAGTTTTGATTTAGACGATACCTTGTACCATAACGCACCGCATATAATTAAAGCCGAATCTGCGTTATCACTATTTATGCAAGAGCAATTTAACACCCCGACAAATTGGGGAATAACTCAATGGCGTGAGCTAAAAGCACAGGTCATTGCTGTGCATGGTGAGCTGGCCCATGACACCACAGCTGCGCGCTATGAAGTCCTCAGGCAGGCTTTGATCCAATGGGATTATTCAGAAATTGAAGCAAGCCAAGGCGCACAACAAGGCTTAGAGTGTTTTTGTTTTCATCGCAGTGACTTTACCGTTGATGATGGTGTTCTCAATTTACTGTCAGACTTAGGCAAACAGTATCCACTAATTGGCATTACTAATGGTAATGTCGACGCTCGCCGTGTTGGGCTTAATGATGCCTTAGAGTTTGTGGTTCATCCTGGACACGGGGTAAGAATGAAACCCTATAGCGATTTATTTGATCTTAGTTGTCAGCATTTAGATATCCAAACCAATGAACTATTGCACATAGGTGATCATCCTATAAGTGATGTATTAGGCGCAAGACACGCAGGCTGTCAAAGTCTTTGGCTTAATCTTCAAGCTGATGAAGGTGGCAGGGCGCAACATATTTTACCGCATCTTGAAATTGAGCAGCTGCAAGAAATCCGCCGATTAATCGAATAAAATTGTGCGTTCAACGAGGTTTTTAGTTTTTTAAGTCCAGTCTATTCAATTAGCAAATAATCTCAGTAGTGTTTTAAAGGGGTTTAGCATAGACTTGCGCGATACACATGTTATTAGTTGGTCTATTTAATTATGTGTTCACTAAAAAGGGTGCCGCTAAGAATTAATGTTAGGCTTTTATCGCGATGTAAAAATCACAACGATCACGTTTCCAGCTATGCTGGCGCGCTTGTTGTTGATTCTGATTTTTGCGATGCAGTCTGTTGTTGCGATGGCCGACAACTGTGCTCTTGAGCATAAAGATTGCTCTATTAATGTCGAACCTTTCACCACAGTAATCAATGATGTCTCTTCAGTAGACACTACCTTTGTTGATGAACACTCGCTAGCGAACGACGAGCTTTGTGATGATATTTTTCTTGCCGACAGTCATGCTGACGATGACTGTGCTGAATGCAGCAGTAACTGCTGCTCTTGTTGTATGACGCTAATGCATCCAGTCACAATGGCACATCATGGCAATATCTATTCGGATTACCTGGCTTTTACCTTTAATTCCAACGCAGTAGAAGCTCCTTACTTTAGTTTTTTACGTCCTCCCCAAGCTTAATCGTTAAATCAAAAATCATTTTAAAATGAGCAAATTTTTTACGGAATTTGCTAAAACTTGCTGTGTTTTCTAATCAATCATATTGCCAGCAGGTTTTATCTTTTGTATTGAATCGAGGCTAATTCTCAGATGTTTTACAATATAACCATCCCGAAACGGTGTACTTTTCTATTAAGAAAAATAGCTTGCTGTTTATTAGGGACAACAGCGCTAGTTTCTGCCAGTTCATACGCGACTGGCTCGATCTCCGCTTCAGAATCATTGACGCTACTGACTGTAATTGAGCGTGTTCAATTACAGCATCCTTCTTTGAAAATTTTTCAATTTAGACAACTTGCGCTTGAAGGTGAAGCGCAAACACAAGCGCTTTCGCCTGGGTTCGAATTAGGCGTAGAACTTGAAAATATTGCTGGCTCTGGCGATTTTCAAGCTGTTGATAGTGCAGAAACGACAGTGTCGTTATCATCGATAATAGAGCTTGGCGATAAGTCAGATGCTCGCATAGGCATTGTGAATAGAAAACGTGCGTTACTGGATGCTGAGCAAAAGATTGCAGGGCTTGACATACTTGCGACAACTACACGACGCTATATTGATGTGTTAGCTGCGCAATCTAAGTTGCAGCTTGCTGGTGATGCATTGAGCCTTGCAGAAGAAACGTTATTGGTGGTGCAGCAACGCGCTAAAGCGGGGGTGACTCCTGATGCTGAAGTTAAAAGAGCACAGGCGGCTGTTTATAATACCAGGCTGATTGCAGAAACCCATTTACATCAACTTGATTACGCAAAATTAGCACTCAGTATGATGTGGGGAGAAACTCAGGTTAACTATGAAACCATTGAAGGCAGCTTATTTGAGTTCACCGACGATGTTGCATTAGCACCTTTATTTGAAAAGGTGAAATATAGCCCAGCAATCGAAGCTTATTTAACTCAAGCTCAGCTAAAAGAAGCCGAACTACGTTTTGTTCAATCGCAATCGAGTACTGATGTCAGTTGGTCGGTTGGCGTAAAACAAATGCAGCAAACCAACGATATGGCATTTTCGGCAGGGTTCAGTGTGCCCTTGTTCAGTGGTGAACGAAATACGGGCGCTGTCATTTCGGCTCAAGCAGCAAAAGATGCAGTGCTGATTAATAGAGAGATTGCCTTACGAGAATTGTATGCACAATTATATCGTGCTTATGCCAATAGGCAGCAAGCCATTGTCACGGTCAATCGTTTGCAATCTAGCATTATTCCTACACTAACTTTGGCTCTAGAAGATACGCAAACGGCTTATGAGCAAGGGCTATATAGCTACCTTGATTACTTAACTGCAAGAGAGGAATTACTCTTTTCTCGTCGAGCATTAATTGAGGCAGCTGCTTCTGCATTGCGTTATGGCGTGGATATAGAGCAATTAATTGCTGAACCTCTTCCTGCCTCTCAACATACCTTTTTTAAAGATTTCCAAGGATTCCCCAAATGAACTTAAGACCATTCAATAACCTTTCTGCGGTTCATATTGCTGTGATGGCAGTGTTAATGCTTGCAGTTCCAGCACATGCTTCAGGCGATCATGATCATCAAGATGTGCATTCTGAACATCACGCTAACGAGCAAACACAGAATACTCTCGGTCATGATGAACATAAAAACGAACATTCAGATAGTCACTCAGAAAACCATTCAGATGAACAAGCACATAATGATCATAGAGATGATGAGCACGGGCATGACGAGCATGGTCACGATGAACATGAAGAAGGCCAAGTGCATATCAGTGCGGAGCAAGTCACATTATCAGGGATCGTTTCGCAAACTGCTCAATCGGGTGATATCAAACAAACATTAACCTTATATGGCCGCACTGTCGTACCAGAAACGGCTATAAGCCAAGTGAGAGCAAGATTTTCAGGGCTTATTACTGAGTTTAATTTTGCCGTAGGCGATAATGTAAAAGCGGGGCAAGTGATTGCCAAAGTTGAGTCTAATGCAAGCTTAAAGCATTACTCAATAACAGCGCCGATATCGGGTGTCGTAGTCACCAGAAATGCCAATGTGGGCGAGCTCGCCACAGATAATGTGCTGCTTAGCATCATGGATGACAGTGAGTTGTGGGTTGAGTATCAAATCTTCCCTGGACAATTAACCTCAGTGTCAGTTGGTCAACACCTTGTTATTGGGTCAGACACTGCGAGTGCGAATAAACAGCAAGTAAATTCAACAATAAAACATCTTCTCAACTCAACGAATAATCAAGCTTATACCTTAGCTCGTGCGCCACTAGACAATAAGCAAGGGCAATGGGCTGTGGGCGCTTTGTTGTCCGGTGAATTAACTTTGAGTCAGCAACCTGTGGCGATGGTTATTGATAATCGTGCTGTTCAGGTTATGGAGGGTCAACAAGTGGTGTTTGTCCGTAATGAGGAAGGGTTTGAAAAGCGCGTTGTTGAGTTAGGCCAGAGTGATAGCCAGCTAACAGAGGTGTTATTTGGCATCTCTATAGGCGAAGAATATGCCGTTGAGAAGAGCTTTCTTCTTAAAGCGGATCTTGAAAAATCTAGTGCTGCCCACGTTCATTAAAGGAGACGAAATATGATTGAATCAGTTTTACGTCTTGCGATTAATCGACGCTGGATGATGATGTTTCTAGCTTTATTGCTGGTTGCTGTTGGACTTTGGAGTTATCAGAAATTACCGATTGATGCCGTGCCAGATATTACCAATGTACAAGTGCAAATAAGCACGCGTGCTGCAGGTTATTCACCACAAGAAACCGAACAACGGATTACCTATCCAATTGAAAATGCCCTGATGGGTATTCCAAATTTGTCTAACACTCGTTCATTGTCGCGATATGGATTATCGCAGGTGACAGTCGTATTTGATGAAGGCACCGACCTTTATTTTGCTCGTAATCTAATTAGCGAGCGATTAAATGGCATAAAAGGGGCTTTACCTGCTGGAATTGAGCCTGAAATGGGGCCTATTTCTACCGGTCTGGGCGAAATCTTTATGTACACCATCGAAGCGAAGTCGAATGCTCAACAAGCTGATGGAAGTGATTTCGATGCTACAGCGCTAAGAGAAATCCAAGACTGGATTATTAAACCGCAATTAGCTCAAGTGAAAGGAGTGACTGAAATCAACACCATAGGGGGCTTTGATAAGGAATATCACATCACGCCTCAACCATTGAAAATGTTGACCTATGGGGTTTCCTTTGTCGATATCAAAATGGCGCTGCAAAGCAATAACAGTAATCGTGGTGCAGGTTATATTGAGCGCGAAGGACAGCAACTTACAGTTCGTTCAGCCGGGCAGCTTAAAACCATTAGCGATATTAAACAGGTTGTTGTTAAGCGTATTGATAACGCACCAATCTTAATGAGTGATGTGGCAGAGGTTGGCATTGGTAAGGCGTTAAGAACTGGTGCCGCCACTCGAGACGGAAAAGAAACCGTATTAGGCAGTGCAATGATGCTGGTGGGCGAGAATTCACGCCAAGTGTCATTAGCTGTGGCCGAAAGACTTGAGGACGTTAAAGCGTCATTACCTGATGGGATTAAAGTTGAGGCCGTATACGATCGCACGACTTTGGTTGATAAAGCGGTATATACAGTTCAGAAAAATCTCGTTGAAGGTGCATTGTTAGTTATTGTGGTGCTATTCATTTTGTTGGGTAACGCAAGAGCAGCCCTCATCACTGCTGCGGTCATTCCGCTGGCAATGTTAGCGACAATGACAGGCATGGTGCAAGCTGGCGTATCTGCAAACCTGATGAGCTTAGGGGCATTGGATTTTGGCTTGATTGTCGATGGTGCGGTGATTATTGTCGAAAATGCCATTCGCCGATTAGGCCAAGCACAGGCACAAAATGGCGGGCATATTTTGCCACGTAAACAACGTTTACAATTGGTGTATGAGGCCACTAATGAAGTTATTCGCCCAAGCTTATTTGGTGTATTGATCATTACGGTCGTTTATATTCCACTATTCAGCCTTACGGGTGTTGAAGGTAAGATGTTCCACCCAATGGCTGCCACCGTTGTGATGGCACTTTTAGCAGCGTTAGTGCTGTCGTTAACGCTTGTTCCTGCCGCTGTTGCTTTGTTTATGACAGGTAAGATTAGCGAAAAAGAAAGCCGGGTTATTACCTTAAGTAAATCTTTGTATAAACCATTGTTGATTGTAGCGATGAAGTTTCGCTGGTTAGTGTTGAGTGCAGCTGTGGGTTTGGTGGCATTGTCAATTTGGTTAGCCACTACGCTGGGGTCAGAGTTTATTCCACAGCTTAATGAAGAAGATATTTTGCTGCAGGCGATTCGCATTCCAGGTACAGGTTTAGAGCAATCTGTAGATATGCAAATGATGCTTGAGGATAGAATTAAACACTTCCCCCAAGTACTCAATGTATTTTCTAAAATAGGAACCCCAGAGGTGGCGAACGACCCTATGCCGCCGAATATTGCTGATACTTTCATTATGCTTAAACCTCGTAATGAATGGCCAAATCCGAAAATGAGCCATGATGCGCTTGCCGCCGATATTGTCGATGCTGTTTCTGGTCAACCTGGTAATAACTTTGAACTGACGCAGCCAATTGAAATGCGTTTTAACGAACTCATTTCGGGTGTACGTGCTGACTTAGGCATTAAAGTGGTTGGTGATGATTTACAGCAATTATTAACCTCGGCCAATGCCATTCATGAAGTGTTAGAGCAAATTGAAGGCGCATCGGATCTTCAAGTTGAGCAAGTGACGGGTTTACCAATGTTGTCAATTCAACCTGATCGCATGGCGTTAGCTCGCTATGGTTTAACGGTCAGTGAGCTGCAAGATTTTGTCGCAACGGCCATCGGTGGTGAAGAGGCAGGGCTTATTTTTGAAGGTGATCGTCGCTTTAAGATTGTTCAGCGTTTACCTGAAAATATTCGTAAAGATGTAGAGAATTTACAAGCGTTACCTATTGTACTGCCATCGGGGCAGTATGTGCCTTTATCTGAAGTAGCGACATTTGATATCGCACCATCTCCAAATCAAATCAGCCGTGAGAACGGTAAACGCCGTATTGTCGTAACAGCTAACGTGCGTGGTCGTGACTTAGGCTCATTCGTCACTGAAGCAAAACAACAAATTAGTCAGCAAGTGGATTTGCCGGCTGGTTATTGGTTGGAATATGGTGGCACATTTGAGCAACTAGAATCAGCCAGTCAACGTTTATTGATAGTGGTGCCTCTGACGCTAGCGCTTATTTTAGGCTTGTTAGTTATGGCGTTTAATTCGGTAAGAGATGCTGCCATTGTCTTTACCGGGATCCCACTTGCGTTAACAGGTGGTGTTATTTCGTTATGGTTAAGAGACATGCCGTTATCTATTTCTGCTGGTGTTGGATTCATCGCATTATCTGGTGTGGCGGTGCTTAATGGCTTAGTGCTGTTGAGCTTTATTCGGCAGTTATATCAAGAGAAAGGCGAGTTACTGAATGCCATTATTGACGGGGCATTGATTAGGTTACGTCCTGTATTAATGACGGCACTAGTGGCTGGGCTTGGCTTTGTTCCCATGGCGCTAAACATTGGTACAGGTGCTGAAGTACAACGACCTATTGCTACTGTAGTGATTGGTGGCATTATCTCATCGACAATGTTGACGCTGTTTGTGCTACCTATTTTATATCGTATGGCGCATCAAGGGCGAAAGTGGGCAAAAAGTGAGTCACAAAATGCTAGCGTGAACTGAACTTTAAATTAAGAGCTAGTCCTGCATTGTTCGAGTAGTTTTGATTATTACAAGCACTTGGCAGGGCTTGTTTATGCTTATAGATGAATAACCTCAAGACATAAAAATGGCTCTGCTGGGGGAAGCAAGAGCCAAGGACTTGATGAATCAAATAGGTTTGTTTTTATCAACTCATCAGAGATGATGAGAGTTAAATAGCTAGCGCTTTTGGAAACAATAATACATTTTCAGTATGAATATGAGCTTGTAAGTCCGCATCAAACTCGGCCAAAGTGCGGTAGCATTTTTGCCATGTGCTACAAACGCCTTCAGGGATTTGGTAATTATTGGTGAGCTCTCTTAACTGCTGCAAAACTGTGCCAGCATGATCATGCTCGTGCTCCATGGCATTAATTGGATTCCCAATATGACCAAAACAGCCATTCACTTCTTCGCCTGCAGCCAGTCTTCGCATTGCAGGAAACAATATTTGTTCTTCTTTCATTAAATGCGGCATTAAATCAGCGATTAGTGCACCGATTAGCGTGGCTAATGGTTTAATTTCAGCATGATCTTCGCCGTGGGCTTGTACCATTTTTTGCGAGTACTCAACTAACAGTGGCGCAGTTTCACGAACATACTGGTGATGAGTCGATTCAAGGTGATCAATCAAAGCGGGTATTGATAAAGTGCTTAATTGCTCAAGGTCAGTAGATGTCATAGTGATTCCAAAAGATACATTTAATTTATACATGTATTTTAAATGTATCTTTGGTTGAAGCAATCAAATCGATGTTTTATTGTTAGCTAGATCACATTACATAAGACTCTATACTCCTTACAGAGTACAAGTTTGATTACCCGTTAATCCACTTGAGAGTATTTGATCGCTAACCTGTTGTTGCTTAAGCATACCGCCCACTCTCAGTAATTGGTCTTGGTGGCAAATTAACCCTCGATGATCCATGCTAGGAACATCAAGCGGAACAGGCGCAAGCCATTGCATCGTTTTAAAATCAAAGGTGTATTGCAAGTTGTGTGGCTCGCTAGGGCTGCCGTTATAACCGATACCACTGTAATTATATGGGTTGTTGCTGCCAGCCATAAATACGGCTTGTCCATCAGCGGTATTATTAATGCCAGTCGCCGCCATACGATAGTGAGCGGTAGCTAATGGTGTCGTTCTGCTTTGATCTGTTGGCGTGGCAATAGAATAATGAGGTAATAATTGCCAGCTGATCCTTAAATGATTTTGAGGATTAACTTCACCGTACAAACACACTGGTGATGATTGATAGCTTCGACGTTGACCAATATTAGCCTGCACTTTTACCCCATCACACAAGACGATTTTATTATTTACCATCGCAACGGCTTGACCAAATACTGCTGGAGCAGGAATAGGGCTAGCTTGATCCCAAGTGTTAGTTTTGGTGTCGTAAACTTGGACTAAGTTAACATTGCCATCGTTATGCCAGCCGCTAAACAAATAGATATAACGCTGCTGATATACACTCGCTGCAGTGTCATCCACAGCCACTGGCATATCTGCAATACGTTGGTATTGATTATTTAATATATCAAATTGGTAGTTATCTACAGTGCTGATTTCTTCATGGTTTTCGGCAACAGTATAACCGCCAAAAACATAGGCTTTATCTTCAAGACCAACTGCAATAGACGCTAAACGACCAGCAAGTGGAGCGACAAATGGTACGGCTTTAATGGGTTGCCATTGCGCTTCTGCTTTAGTTAAATTTAGTGCCCAGGCTTTATTGTGCACATCTTGGTAGCCCTTACCTTGAGCTAGCCCGGTAAAACTCAGCAAGTATTGACCCTGCGTAGTACTGACTTTTGCAATGGCATTATTGCTCAATGGCTCAGGTAATTTAGCGAGCGACGCGTCGTGTAAAGTGCCTGCTGACACTGCAGAAGTAAAGCAAGCCACTTGTGATGCTAAAAATAGAGCGAGTATTTGTTTCATCGAAATATCCGAAGGGGATTATTGGCTTTAGAGTACAACAATTTATTGATGAGTTAATCATTTTGTCATTCAGACCGTTTATTTCATTCCATCAAAGTTGATAGTGAGGACACGGGATATATATATTACTCACTTTGTATTCTGGGCTTTTACTGGGGTGTGACACAGTGTCGCAGTATGACAATTGTAAGTTGTTTAGCACGTTGAACGGTTAAATAATTGTGTGATTACGTTAACTATTTTTCATACTACTAAAGGTTGTCATGGTGAATTCAGTGAGATTTTCTTTTTCTAAAGTCGCTTTATTGGTTTCTGCGACGTTATGTTCATTTATTTCTGTTGCCTCATCTGATATCGAAGCGAACGATATTGAAGTTAACAGTATGGCGACCGAGTCCATTGCAGCAAGCCACTCACCTTATTTGAAATCGATGGAAAAAATTAGCATTACTGGCAGTCGGATAAAAAGAGAAGAAATCACCTCAACCGCACCAATGGAAGTGTTCACCGCTGATGATATTGCCCAAATGGGCGCTACGTCAGTGGATGCAGTATTGCAAAGAATGTCTGCTTCTGCAGGGTTTGCGGGTAATCAAACCAATGCTTATTGGACTGATGGTGGTTATGGCTCAACTCAAGTGAACCTTCGAGGTCTTGGGGTAAACCGAACTTTAGTACTGCTTAATGGCAGACGAATGGTAAACAGCGGCACGGGTGCTAACTCGTCAGTGGATTTAAATACTATTCCTGTCAGCGTCATTGAGCGTATTGAAGTATTAAAAGATGGTGCTTCTGCTGTTTATGGCGCCGACGCTGTCGCAGGTGTGGTTAACATTATTACTAAAGACCAAATTGATGGTGTTGAGTTTCAAGCAAGAACGGGCATGACTGAACAAGGTGATGGCGAGCAATATCAATTTGATTTAGCAGTGGGGAAAGTTGGTGAGCGAGGCAGCGGATATATTGCGTTAAGTTATGATAAAACTGACGCGGTAGAAATGACCAGCCGCGCCCCATGCCCATTAACTGAAGTCGACGGTGAATTAGTCTGTGGCGGCAGCACTGCATTGCCAGGAGGTCGTGGTTATTTCTTGGATGAAAATGGTAATTCAATCGGTGATGAAGTGAAATTATTACCTAATGGTAGTGATGAATATACTAGTAGCGATAGAGACAACTATTTTGAATACTTTAATGCGGTGCAGCCAAATGAGCGTTTTAATGTCTTTGCCTCAGGCGAGTACGACTTAACTGACAATGTGCAGCTATTTACAGAGGCGATGTATACCCATCGTAGTTCTACACTGCCCGCAACTCCGCAAACTGTCAGTGGTATTACAATACCAAGCTGGCACGAGTCTAACCCCACTGAGAATGATTTTTTACTTAACAGCCGCCGTTTAGCTGAAGCGCCTCGTGAATTTAATATTGAAACAGATACATGGCGAGTTGTAGCCGGTTTACAAGGGGATTTAGACAATGGTTGGCAATGGGATGCCGCAGTTAATTACGGCAGTAATCGTGGCTCATTTGAAGTCACTAATGTGATTAACAACACTCGCTTAGGCGAGGCAACTGATTACGATAATTGCAGTGTTGATCCGAATATACCTTGTGCTGACTTTTGGGGAGAGGGCTCACTAACCCCTGAAATGCTCGATTACTTCTTATTCGATATGATGAGTGATGGAGGGAATGAACAATTAAGCCTAACTGCCAATTTAACGGGTGACTTATGGCAACTTCCTGCAGGTACTATGAGTTTTGCCACAGGTATTGAGCATCGAAAAGAAAAGGGCTGGAGTAACCCTGATCCTTTAGCAATAATTGGTGAAGCAAATACCAGCCAACAAGACCCTATTACTGGAGAATACACCGCAGATGAAGTGTATTTAGAAGCTTATATTCCGCTGTTAGCAGATAAGCCTCTGGCTAAAGCCGTTGATTTAACCGCAGCTGTGCGTTACTCCCATTTTGATACGTTTGGCAGTGATACTAACTATAAGCTTGGTTTACAGTGGATGCTGAATGACCAGCTCACCCTTCGTACGACCAAATCGACTGCGTTTAGAGTACCTAATATTCCTGAACTGTTTGGCGGCATTAGCCAAGGTTCAATGAACACCACAGATCCTTGTAGCGACTGGAGCCAACTTGACCCAAGCTCACATCGTTTTGCCAATTGCCAAGCTGCAGATGTGCCAATAGATTTTAACCATGAAGGCACTATATTAACTGACCGTGGTGGTAACGCAGATTTACAACCTGAAGAGGCAGACACATTCACTGTCGGTGTTGTGTGGGATGTGAGTTTTATCGAGGGGCTGAATGTCACGCTTGATTACTATGACATAAAAATTGAAAACGCAATTAACTCAGTCAATGGCTCAAGTAAACTTGCTGCCTGTTATGACAGTGCCAATATGAACCACCCTTTTTGCAACGATGAGCACTTTATTCGCGACGAGCAAACCGGTGAAATTACCTATTTGCAAACCCAATTAGGAAATGCAGCAACAGAAGAAGTATCAGGTGTCGATTTAGCTATGTTCTATCAAAAGGACTTTGGTGAGTTCACCACAAACACCTCTTTTGAAGTCAGTTATTTAGATGAATATAACCTGCAAACTTATGAAGGTGCACCAGTAGAAGAGCGGGCTGGCACCATTGGCTATGACGGCAGTTATACCAAATGGCGTTCAAATTTGTATTTTGATATTGCTAAAGATGATTGGCGCTTTGGCTATAACATTCAATATATTGGCGAGGCGGATGATCAATACGCCGCTGCAGGTGATATTGGTGATTCTGTAGACGCTGTGACCTATCATAATACACAGCTTTATTACCAATTAACCCGTAGTTTAGGGTTCACGGCTGGTATCGATAATCTATTTGATAAACAAGCGCCATATCATCAAAGTTACACAGACGGAAACACCAACACGATGACCTATGATTTAATGGGGCGACGTTATTATCTTGCGTTGAAATGGGTAATGTAACTATTGTGAATAAGCAAATGTTTAGGGTAACTTAGCATTTGCTTATGCTTAAAGTCTTGCGAGTAGAGCCACCACTAATAATAAGAAATACAGGTAACATTCGAATTTGAACTCTAGAAAAACGCTAAAAAAGGTATCGTCAGCGCAGTTTGTTCATCGTTGGTTGATGTTGCTATTGGCCATTCCGATCTTCATTTGGGGTCTCACTGGTAGCTATTTTGTACTAATGGATATCGGCTTCATTCGTAGCGACCATATTGTGATTGAGCGAGCAGACAAAATCCGCGCTTCAGCGGTCAAATACCCCATCGCAAAAGTATATCAATCATTTCCAGAAGCGAGAAAAATCACCTTAACGGTGATCAACACACAGTTGATTTACCAAGTGAAGCTCACTGACCAATCCCTGTTAATTGATGCAGCATCAGGCCAACAACTTGCAGCTATTTCAAAGTCGCAGGCAGAGCAGATATCGCAATCATTTCAACATCAGCAATCAATATCTCCAACTGCACAAATTCAATTTATTGGGTTGCTCAACGATAAAACCCCACTGGAGCAATTACCTTCAGAGTTAGCTGCACGGCACTTACCCGTATGGCGAGTGGTCTTTGATGATATCGGCCAATCGACGTTATATATTTCAGCGCAAACTGGCGAAGTCGTGACAAGAAGACATGAGTATTGGCGCTTGTTTGATTTATTTTGGAAGTGGCACATCATGGATTATGACGACGGTGAAGCCATTGATAATCAATTACTATTTTATACTGCCATCGCTTCTTTTATCGCTGTATTTGCTGGTGGCCTATTGGTTTGGCAGCGCCGTAAGAGGTATAGCTAATGAAAACCCAAAAGATAAAACGTTGGCTAAGGTTTTGTCACTATTGGCTGGGGACTATTGTTGGCATTCAATTATTAATCTGGCTAGGAACAGGTATTTATTTCAATATCACCCCAAGTGAAGATCTGAAAGGCACTCATTATTATCGCAGTATAGCGCCGCTAGATTTAACTGCGTTTAGTAGTCACGATCTAGAGCCATTATCATCTATTCTTGAGCGATTTAAACCGATGGAGCAGGTTAGTACCATTGTGCTTATTAACCAGCCTGTGTATTTACTAGATGAGCAAGTACAGCGATATCAACACGATTGCCAACAGCAAGTATTGGTCGATGCTTATAGCGGCAAAGAAGTCCTTATTGATGCCGACTTGGCTGAATCAATCGCTTTGCAAAGTTATACTGGAGCAGGCGAAATAAAGAGTCACAGGCAATTATCTACAAGTTTTAAAGAGTGGCCCAAAGAATGTAACCCATTGTGGCAAGTCAGCATTAGTGATGATTTGAATACCCGTATTTACATTAACGGCATAAATGGTCGATTGGTTGGCCATAAAAATGATCACACTGATTTAGCCGATTTGATGTTTAAGCTGCACTTTATGGATTACCTGCATCAAGGCAGTTTCAATAACCCCTTTAGTTGGGTGTTTGGATTAATGATGTTGCTATTGTCATTATCCGGTGTGTATTGGGTGATTGAGAACTTAGTATTAAAGCGATATCGATTTAAGTTTGAGTAGCAAATTGAGATGGTAAAACGGATTTGAATAACAAAAAGGCTATTTATCAAAATAATAAATCCGCAGCCTTGGCAAGCTTACGGATTTATTATTTTTTGCTTTAAAGTGTTACATGATTAATTATTTTATTAGTTACTTGGTTCCACAAACAGTTTGTTGACGGACTGTTTACCTAAGCTACTCACCTTTGATGCAATTGATTTAGAGTTAAGTGCCGGTGTTGTAGCGTTGGTTTGCATGGAGCCTAAATCTTGAGAGTTTTTCCAAGCATCTTCCCAATCGCTTAGATCAATAGTAGAAACATAGTTGATTCTCGGAGGAATGATAGTGTACCGTTCGGCATCTTCTAGAACACCGTCCCCATCCATATCTAGATGCCAATTTGAGTATTCAAACACGACCATACGACCAGATTCAGAGTCCACAGAAACGACTTCCCATTCGCGATGGCGTGTTCTCAAAATATAATCTTGTGAAATATGCAGGTCAACTTTATTACCAACGCTCGTCCATGTGCCCTCTAGGTAACCTATCTCAAACATAGGTACATCAGTTACTTTTTGTTGTTCATTGCTCCAATTACCAGGTTCCACTCCTGAGATGCCATGATTAAAAGTGCCATCAGCTCTAAATAGGCGTCCCCATACTCCACCTACAGTCATTTGATTACCATTCCAGTATGAAGGTAAGTAGGCATTGATATTTGAAAGTGACATTTCAGGTAATTCTGTCACAAGTTTACTCCCTACCACAAAGTCACCAGCGGTATACTTAGCCATACGTTGGGAAGTTGAATACTGGAATGCATTATTTTGATATTTTGCCACTAAGACCAAGTGCTCATCACCTTGTGAAGCGTATGGAGTATATTCAAAGTGTGTATCACCAATCGTTAGTTTAAGAACATCATTTTCCAAACTGACGGTAAAGCTCTTTTCCCCGATTTGACTCTGAGCTTGGCCATTGTTGATCGTAATGACATCTGCTTTGATTGCAGTTTTCACGTTTTGCTCGTATTCACCAGTTGATTCGCTGAATTCAGGTTGAGCGAGGTAGTCGCTTTCGATAGGTAGTACCCACTTACCATTGAAATCTTCAAGCGCTTTACCAGCAAATGCACTTTTGTAATTATGGTGAAGAACTTGTTGTGATGACTCAGTAATCACTGTTTTGGGATTATCTTCATTCCAGTCGACCCACTCAGGCATTTCAATCGTTAATTCTATAGTAGAGTCAACATTAACTTGATAAGACATCTCATTGGCTTGAAGTAAGGTAATGCTGTCGCTTTGGGTACGGTAAGTTAGCGGAATTTGACTGTCATAATATCCACTTTCGTACGCAGCAATAAATGCTTCAACGACGTCGGATGAAAATCCATAATTCTCTTCCAACTGGTAGTAAGGGTAGGAAACAGAGGTGTATGAAACGTAACTTCTGTCAGTGTACTCAATCATTGCCTTTCCATCTTGAATAGACCAATCAAATCCTTCAGGTTCAGGTAATTCGTTGTTTAGAGAGTATGAATCCAAATATACAGTTCCTGAACCATTGGCATTAAAGATAATACTGTCGCCGCGGAACTCTAGCCAACCAGGTTGCGCTCCTACTAGCCAGCTCATTGATTTGTCGGTAAACATCTCTTTGGTAAAGCTATCAACAACCTTTGAATCGGCTAAGGTTTGTTTAATTGCCTCTTCCAGCGCTTCTTCGTAGGCTTCACTCGGATTGCCGTTTTCATCAATCAGTTCATTATTTATCAGATACTGATTAATCAACTGCAAGGTATTGAGTTCTTCGTCATTAAGCAGTGTGACTATTGTTTTCCCCTCGGGAATTTCAAATTCACTATTATCCACTAACAGTTTTATGAATCCTGCGGTTTCAAGCAGATGCTGTGCTGGTACCCCAGCTAGAACCTGTTCAAATTGCTCTGCAGATTCAAATTCTTCATTGTTATTGCGGTCTTTAGCAATCAAGTAAGCTGCTGTTGATAATTGGGTAGCATTAAGCGATTTAGCCTGTTCAGCAGTAATCTTGCGTTGTTCATCAACCCTCTGCAGCAACGTACCTGTTTGACCAACAATTGAGATTAGCTCAACATTTTGTTGGTTGCTTTCAGCGGAGCCGAACGCTTGTATTTTAATTATTTCATCAAGGTTATTGATGGTTAATGGGAGCGAGTAGTAACCTTCGCTATCAGCAGTTGCTGTGTGGTCTATGCCATCTAAGGTGACCACGACTTCGGCATTGGCAATGGGGCTGTCAGTTATCTGACCTGAAAGGGTTAGGGTATGATTAACGGTTACTGTAACGTCAGCATTCGCTTTGTTGGTGCCATCGCTAACTTGATAATTAAAGGTTACAGTGCCTGTAGTATCTTCTTCAGGTGTGAAAACAAGTTGGTTATTGACTATTTCAACATTTCCGAATTCTAAATCTGAAGTTGATGTAATCGTTAAACCATTGCCGCTATGATCAGTGTCATTAGCCAGCACATCGAGCGTTACCGCTAGATTATTCTGAGCAAGTCCTGTATCTGAAATCGCAGTTGGTGAAGGAGTAGGTGTCGGGTCGGGAGTTTCTGAAGCAGAGTCTGAACCACCGCAGGCGCTAAGAGCAGCGGCAGCGAACAAAGTAAGGGTAAATTTTTTCATGATTTCCTTATGAATTACATTCCATTGTAAATATCGAACAATAGTAACTAACCTATTGTTGTTATTGAAATGTACAATACTTATGACTTACGTGCAAACCTTGCATAGCGTATTTTTCCAGGGGATAAAACAGCATCTTATTGTTAGTTACCATCTTTAGTCATTGTCCATTGGCATAACTATTACACCAAGACATAGACACATCTTAGAAATCTATAATTATTAAATTTGCCAAGACTGGCAGTAAGGTTAAAGATGTTTATCTGTGGGTTTTATCAAGATTGTGCGTTATCAAAATTGATGAAAAACGTTATCATTTATGCGTAAGTTGCGACATGTTTTTTTAATTGATATTTATCCATGGTAGATGTGATTTCTGAATAGTTAGACAAAATTTTTAGGCTTAACGATGTAGTTTTATGGCTTTCGAATACAAAAATAATTATCTTCATACGCATTACAGAGTTCGAGGGAGCTTTAATGGCTTCTGAGTATCAAGTTCAAACAGTAATAACAAAAAAGGCTTTCCATTTCTGGAAAGCCTTTTTAATACAACAAATTAAGAATTAATTCTTAGTTCATGCCGTAGATTACGTTTAGGTGTTTTTATTGGTATTGGTAGGTGTTGCAATGTAATTAATTGTTGTTATTTATCAAGGGTTAATGCTTTATATTGTATTCATTGGTCTTGGCTTGTTTTGGTTTCTATGGTTAGATGGGGGTACATATGGGGGTACATATGGGGGTACATATGGGGGTACATGGAATTGGCCGTATCTTCACTCGAATTAAGCCTGAAATACTATGTTATATGAAACTTCATTACGTGCTTTAAATGGTAAAGCTCAACCGAAAACATTGGAAAAATCAGATGGCAAAGGGCTGGGTGTTCGAATATCGACACTCGGTAAGGTTCGTTTTCAATACCGTTATAAAATTAATGGTAAAAATAGGCGCATGGACTTAGGTTGTTATCCTGATTTATCTTTAAGAGCCGCAAGGGATGCAGCTGAGGATTGCCGTACATGGCTCGCCGAAGGGCATGACCCTAAAATAAAGCGCAGTATGGGGAGGGAAAAAACTTTAGCCCCAGTTACGGTTCAGCAAGCATTAGAGTATTGGTTGGAAAATTATGCAGCTGAGCACCGTGTGAATGCCGATAAAACTATGGCTCAATTTAAACGGCATATTTATCCATACATTGGACATTTCCCACTTGAGCAGACAGAAACGAGGCATTGGATTGAATGCTTTGACCGCATACGCAGAGGAATTAAAGGTAAACAAAGGGCTGCTCCTGTAGCATCAGGACAGATACTACAAAATTGTAAACAAGCACTAAGATTTTGTCGTGTAAGGCGCTACGCCATAAGTCGTGAACTCGATGACTTAATTGCATCTGATGTAGGTAAAAAACAAAAGCCAAAAGATAGAGTGCTAACTGACGTTGAGCTGTTTGACTTATTGAGTTCAATACAGCAAAGACAAGGCAATTTCTACCAGCGTTACTTATGTCAGCTGCTAATTATCTTTGGTGCTAGAACGCAGGAACTTAGGCTATCAACCTTTGATGAGTGGGATTTAGAGCTTGGACTTTGGACTGTGCCGAAAGCCCATAGCAAGACAGATACCATCATCATTCGCCCCATACCCACAAAAGTTAAGCCCATCATAGAATTTCTCTATAAGCGGCATGGAAAAACAGGTTATTTACTTGGTGAATTGAAGTCATGTGAAACGGTTAGCGGTTCTGGTTGTTCAATCCATAAACGTTTAAAGCACAAAGAGCCATGGTCGCTGCATGATTTGAGGAGAACCTTCACCACTAAGCTCAATGATTTGGGTATAGCCCCCTATGTGGTTGAGCAGCTTCTTGGGCATTCACTCGGTGGGGTTATGGCTGTTTATAATCGTAGCCAATATTTACCTGAAAAGTTGGTTGCATTGAATATGTGGTGTGAGTGGTTAGATCTGCACGTTAATCCTGCTGATAACGTTGTACTATTGCACAAATAGAGCATAAAAATTTGGGCGGCACCATGTTTACTGTTGGCTAAGGTTTTGTTTAATTGTATATTTCACAGTCAAATTTTTTCGCACTAAGTAATTGTTTATTGAGAATTCTGCGTAATAAAGCGGGACGATTAAGTTAGCATGCTAATAGCTGGTAAGCCTTGGGTCCCCGTTAGCTTAATCTTAATATGCCTCCTTCATCATCAGCAACAATAAACTCTAGTTGGGCTCGTGTATCACGCCATTAATAAGTAATGTAGCTTCAGTTTTTATAGCTAACGCCAAGCATGTGGTTGAGTAGCCCGACATAGAATCGAATATCAATTATATTTTTACGCGCATAAAAGTGTGAATAGCTGAATTATAAAAGCTCAAATTAGTTGGTGTTCATATTAGTAAATGCAGTCTATTGATGTTACCCATGTTAAAAAATTAAAAGTAACATATTGTATCTTTATGATCTTGTAATGATTAATGTTTCTATTGCTTCGTATAATCAGGTAGGTTGTTAAGCGGATGGTTCAAGGATTTGAACCATAATTGGCTAGCATTACAGCTTTTTGTTGAATAAATAAAAAGCAATTTGATAACAAGCTCTGGAGATGCACATGGATGATCTTTCCCCTTCAGCTTTAAAAGCGATTCTCCACTCTAAACGCGCTAACATGTATTACCTCGAATACTGTCGAGTCATGCAAAAAGATGGTCGAGTGCTTTACTTAACCGAAGCCTTCTCGGGTAAACATCATGCTGAAAACCAGTATTTTAATATCCCCATAGCGAACACCACAGTGCTTTTGTTAGGCAACGGCACTTCAATTACCCAAGCAGCAATGCGGATGCTTTCTCAAGCAGGAGTGTTGGTTGGTTTTGCTGGTGGCGGTGGCACGCCTTTACATATGGCGTGTGACGTTGAATGGTTTACACCCCAAAGCGAGTATCGACCAACAGAATATTTACAGGGTTGGATGCAGTTTTGGTTTGATGATAACAAGCGTCTTATAGCCGCAAAGCAATTTCAGCAGTCAAGAATTCAATTCTTACAGCAAGTGTGGCAACGCAATCGTGATTTAAAGCAAGAAGGCTTTAATGTTAGCGACCATGCCATACTAAATGCGTTAAACACATTTCATACCAGAACATCACAAGCATTAAAACAATCTGATTTATTACTGACCGAAGCACAACTGACTAAAACACTTTACAAATACGCTGCTAATAAAACCCAGTTAACCAATTTTACTCGTCAGCATCAGTCTCAAGATAAAGCCAATGACTTTTTAAATCACGGAAACTATTTAGCCTATGGACTAGCAGCCAGTTGTTTATGGGTGTTGGGCATCCCCCATGGCTTTGCTGTCATGCATGGTAAAACTCGCCGCGGTGCATTGGTATTTGATGTCGCCGATTTAATCAAAGATGCCATCGTATTGCCATGGGCATTTGTTTGCGCCAAAGAAAATGCCACCGAACAAGAATTTCGCCAGCAGGTATTGCAAGCTTTTACTGATAACAAAGTATTGGATTTTATGTTTGATACCGTTAAACAAGTTGCCTTACAAGATTATTCAAAAGACCAAATAGAGGCACAAAACCTATGATGGTCACCTTTGTTAGCCAGTGCGAGAAAAATGCCTTAAAGAAAACTCGCCGTGTGCTTGATGCCTTTGCTAATCGCATTGGCGATAACACTTGGCAAACCTTGATCACTGAAGATGGCTTGCTTAGCGTTAAGAAATTGCTCCGTAAAACCGCCAGCCGAAGCACAGCAGTAAGTTGCCATTGGATCAGGAGCCGTTCACGCAGTCAATTTTTATGGGTAGTGGGGAATAAAAGTAAATTTAATTGTGAGGGCGTAGTGCCAGTGAATAGAACCAAGCGTAATTTGTTAAACATGGAAATTGAAAATGATTGGAAATATCTGCCATTAATAAAATCTCTCACGGGGCTTGCGGCGCTGTTACATGATTGGGGCAAGGCATCTTTACTGTTCCAAAATAAACTCAGTCCATATAGCAGAAGTAAATTCAAAGGCGATCCGATCAGACATGAATGGATATCTTGCCTATTGCTCAATGCGTTGGTGAAATCGAGTGAGGCCGACAATAAAGATTGGCTCAAGGTGTTTATTACGGGCGAGTTAGATGAACAGCGAATTAAAGCTGTTGCGGGAGTAAATATAGGTAACCCGCTGAAAGGGTTGCCTAATGAAGCGAAACTTATTGCTTGGTTGATCGTGTCCCACCATCGATTACCTTTGTACTCTTGGAATAAAAAAGAAGTAAGAAATAAATACAATGGAGAATATTTTACACAAATAGATGATTTGTTGAGTGAAATAAGTAAAGAATGGGGCTATGAAAATCGCCAAGATGAAGTTGAGTATCAATCCCGAGTTAAACAATGTTTTGAATTTCCTAAGGGTTTATTAACCGAGTCTAAACCATGGCATAAATCCGTCAGACGTTGGGCGACCCAATTACAATATCAAGCGCCATTGGTTAAAGAGGCTATAGCCGACGGCAGTTATCGTTTGGTATTACATCATGCTCGTTTGTGTTTAATGTTAGGCGACCATAATTATTCATCACAAGGTGCCGCCAAGGGGTGGCAAGATAGCACGGGGTTGTTTGCCAATACTGACCGAGACACCAATCAATTTAAGCAGAAATTAGATGAGCATTTGGTGGGCGTAGCTAAAGTGGCACTGGATACTGCACATCTATTACCTGCCTTTGAATCAGAACCGCCATTGGCTCAAGACATTCAAGCGCTAAGAAAGCCAAGTCCTAAAGCATTTCGTTGGCAAGATAAAGCAGTTGACAGCATTACCACTTGGCAACAGCAACAGTCCAAGCAATCGTTTGGTTTTTTTGCGGTCAACATGGCGAGTACGGGCTGTGGTAAAACCTTTGCCAATGCCAAAGTAATGCGAGCATTGTCGAGTGATCAAAAAAGTTTACGCTATATTCTGGCGCTGGGGTTACGCACATTAACGCTGCAAACTGGTGACGAATATCGACAGCGAATCGGCTTGGATAAAAGCCAGCTGGCGGTATTGATTGGTTCTAAAGTGGTGGCCGATTTACACAATAAACGGGCAGCAGAAGAGGAAGAATTAACAGCGGAAGCCGTGGGCTCAGAATCGGCAGAGTCGTTACTGGATGAGTTTATTGATTATGACTGTGATATCCCAGAAGCGGGTTTAACTACGGTATTAACTAAGCATAAAGACAAGCAGTTTCTTTATGCCCCAGTGTTAGCGTGCACGATTGACCACATCATGGCGGCAACAGAAACCAAGCGAGGTGGTCGTTATATTTTACCTTCATTACGCTTGATGTCATCAGATTTGGTTATTGATGAAATTGATGATTTTACTGGTTCCGATCTTATTGCTATCGGACGACTTATTCACCTTGCGGGTATGTTAGGGCGTAAGGTGATGATCTCTTCTGCGACTATCCCGCCAAGTTTGGCGGAAGGTTATTTTAATGCCTACAAAAAAGGCTGGCAATTATATTGTAAATCGCGCACCGAGTCACAGCCTATTATAGGCTGCGCTTGGATTGACGAGTCTTACACTGAGGTAGAAACCGTCAATTCGAACGATAGTAATAATGCCATTACGCAATATAGATCATTGCATGATGGCTTTATTGATAAACGAATTAAGCTCCTAGCCAGTCAGTCTGCGAAACGCAAAGGCCATATTGTGACTTGTGCAACAAGTATGGTAGCAACTAAATCGGAAGATGAAACAAGCAAGCAAGAGGCATACTTTCAACATATTAAAGACGCAGTATTAGTCAAACATCAACATCACCATACGATTGACGAGTTGACGGACATACAAGTGTCATTTGGCGTTGTACGGGTGGCCAACATATCCCCTTGTGTTGAACTAACGCGTTATTTGTTGAAAGCAGAATTTCCAGCGGGTACCGAAGTCAAAGCCATGGCATATCATAGCCAACAGGTGTTGTTATTACGTCATGAGCAAGAGCAGCATCTTGACCAAGTGTTAAAACGAAAAGAAAAGGCAGGCGAAGCGCCGAAAGCGTTTAGCAATGCCATTATTCGTGATCACCTTGATAATAGCAGTGCCAAGAAGATTATTTTCATTTTGGTTGCTACGCCTGTCGAGGAAGTAGGGCGCGATCATGATTTTGATTGGGCAGTGGTCGAACCGTCATCTTATCGCTCTATTGTGCAATTGGCTGGGCGTGTTCGTCGTCATCGTGAAGGTGAGGTGGAACAGCCCAATATTGGCTTAATGCAATATAACTACAAAGCATATAAAGAAGACGATAAAAAAGGTGGCGTTTATTTCACTCGACCGGGTTACGAAGCTAAGCCGATGCCAACACATGATTTGAATAAATTAATTAATTTACCTTCGCTTGAAAAAGGGATTAACGCCATACCTCGGATCACTCCATTAGATAAATCACATGGCCAGCATTTAGCAGGTATTGAGCATCGTGCTATTAGCACATTGCTTACCCAATATACTCAACTCGGTCCACAAGCTCTGCAAGGTTACCTCGATTCAACGTGGTTTTTAACCGCATTGCCTCAACTGCTGCACGAGTTTAGGCAAAGTGAGCCCAGTAACAAAATATATTTAGTGGTAAATAGTGATGATGAAGACTGCTATTTCACCCAAAAAGACGAGCAAGGTATACGAGTAACCGATATTTATGGTGATTTAATCAATATCGAAAACATATTACAAATAGTACCTGTGAGCTTATCGAATAATGAACGCAATAGCTTATGGCTATTACGTGATTATGTTGATGCCTTGGATAAATATATTGACGAAGATGAACTATCAACAAGACGGCAAGTATCACTGCGTTATGGCGAGTTAAGTTTTGCTGCCAGAGATAATGATAAATACGAATACAGTGATCAATTTGGATTAGTCAAAATAGGGAGAGTGCAATGTTAGATCCTGCAATAACCCACTTCTTTGAAGAACGAAAAGAAGCGTGGTTAAAGAAAAATCTAAAAGCTTCGATGGATGAAGCTCAAATTAGAGAGGCACAGCAACAATGTGAGGCAGCATTTTCACTATCAACTTGGCTCCCAAGTGCGGCGAAAAGAGCGGGTCAGATATCAATGGCAACGCACCCTTGTACGTTTAGTCATCCGAGTGCTCGAAAAAATAAAAATGGCTACGTTAGTTCGGTTATAGCTAAGGCCAAGCGCGCGTCAGATGGCTTTTTACGGAGCGGTAATGTCGTTGTTGACACCGATGCATTGGGTAACGCTGCGGCACTTGATGTGTATAAGTTTTTAACCTTAGAAATGACGGATGGTCAGCAACTGCTCACGCATATACAAAACGATTCAGAAATAGCTACACAGTTATTGATGCTAAAAGAGGTTACTTATTCGGAGTTAAAAGCAGGCTTTATCGCAATGGCGGAAAGTGACAATGAAAATATCACCAGCTCTAAAATCAAGCAAGTGTATTTTCCCGTTGGCGATGATTATCACCAACTGTCCATATTAACCAATTCTGGCATGTTATATCAGCTGCGCAAACGTATAGACCAAATACGCTTTGGTGAAGAAGTTAAATCGCTAAGAGATTTAAAGAAAAAGAATGAATATAGTGAGCAGGGGTTTGTTGAGGTATACGGTTTAACTACCATTGGTTACGGCGGGACTAAACCACAAAATATCAGCGTACTGAATAACCAAAATGGTGGCAAAGCACATTTGTTGTCATCACTCCCACCGCAAATAGAAAAACGTAATATTCACTTTCCTAGAAGTGATTTTTTTACCGAGTCATTTCGACCTTATGAATACAAGGATGTGTTTCAAGCACTGCAGCGTATTTTAAAAATTGATTACAAAAATAATAAACAATTACGCAATAGTCGCGATATACGTATTCACGAAATCATGGACAGGATCATTGCCAAAATGTGGGCAATTCGCAGCGTCTCTGCAATGCAATATAACAGAGAGTCATCGCAACTTAGCCGCGTTCAAAAAATATGGTTACATCATGAGTTCACCGAAGAACGTGAAAACACGGATGATTGGTTAGATGCATTAATCGAAGAGATATCAAGTTGGTTTGCAAGTACATATAAAACCGTTATGGGTAAGCAGGCTGTGACTTTGGGTGAGGAAGAACGACTACACATTTTGAAAATGTTCACTGAGCATAAGGAGGCGCTACGATGAGCGGTGAAATCAAAACCTTATTAATATTGCCACACATTAAAGTGCACAATGCCAATGCATTATCTAGCCCTTTTACCATAGGTTTCCCAGCAATGACGGCTTGGTTAGGTGCAACACATGCATTGCAACGTAAGTTAAACCATGACGGTTTTACTGATTTATCGTTTATTGCGACTGGCGTTGTTAGTCATCAATGTGCACTGCAAACTCACAAAGGTGTCGGTGATTATGTTTCTTCAATTATCGGTACAGGTAACCCGTTGGACAAAAACGGTTCACGCAGTGCATTTATTGAAGAAGCACGTTGTCATTTGGATGTTACTTTGCTGGTGGAGCTTAATGGGCTAACGAAAAGCGATGAAGTGGCTGTATTAGCAAGGGTTACTCATCATCTGCAGGGACATATGAAAATGGCTAGTGGTGATATCAAGGGATTCCATGAGCCGTATATTCAACGGGTGGAAGACGGTGAAGCATCAGATATAGCCATGCTAACACGTAAATTGATGCCAGGTTATGTCTTGGTGGAAAGACGTGATCTTATGATTGCAGCTATGGACGATGGGCAAGATGCTATGGATGCGCTGTTAGATTATTTAGTTATTCATCAAAGTTGTACAAAAGATGATGAGGGTAACGTGACTTGGCAAGCTAAGCGAAAAACTTACCAAGATAAGCCAGCAGGTTGGATTGTTCCCATCGCTACAGGGTTTCATGGTATCACTGAGTTAGGTGAGGCTAAAAATCAGCGCGATCCAGAAACGCCACATCGATTTGCCGAAAGTATGGTTACGTTAGGTGAATTTAAAATGCCATATCGTATTCATTCACTTAATGAAATTATGTGGCATTACGCCGTTGTGCCTGAAAGTAACTTATATCTATGCCAACAAACTCATACTCAACAAAAATTAGCTTCAACGGACGATTGGTCTGACTTTTATTAATAAGGAAAATTTATCATGGCTAAAAAAGAAAATATTGCATCGGTACTCGCATTTGAAAAGAAACTCGTCCCATCTGATGGTTATATGTATGGCACAAGCTGGGAAGACCGAAGTACAGTAACGCCATTAATGCTAATCGAAAAATCAGTGCGCGGCACAATTTCGAATCGCTTAAAACCTGCTGTGCAAAAAGATCCAGTGAAGTTAAACGCAGAAGTGGAAAAGGCCAACTTACAACGCGTCGATGCCTGTGCATTAGCGCCCGATCAAGATACGCTAAAATTGCACTTCACCTTGAAAATATTAGGTGGGCTAGCAAACCCTTCGGCTTGCAACAATAGCTTGTTTAAAGAAAGTTACAGTGCGGCAGTAAATGACTATCTTGGTAGCGAAGGTTGTACTGAGCTCGCTCGTCGGTATGCGTTAAACATTGCTAACGCCCGTTTTCTATGGCGTAACCGTGTGGGGGCTGAGAATATCGAAGTACAAGTTTCTGCATTAAACAAAAATGCTCAGCAAAGTTGGATATTTGATGCCACTGAATTTAGTACGCGCCACTTTAATGATTCTAGTTCGGCAGTGGATGAATTAACTGTACGTATTGCAGAGGCTCTTGCCAGTGAAGATGACTTTTTAATGCTAGATATTAACTGTTTTGTACAAGTCGGTAAGGCGCAAGATATTTATCCAAGTGAAGAATTAGTGTTGGATAAAGGCAAGGGCACGAAAGGTAAAATTCTCTATTCAGTGAATGATATTGCAGCGATGCACTCACAAAAAATTGGTAATGCATTACGTACTATTGATACTTGGTACCCAGAATTTGACAGTGGTAGCAGTGCGGGGCCAATAGCTGTGGAACCATACGGCGCAGTAACAAACCTTGGTAAAGCTTTTCGAACTCCAGTAGCTAAGCAAGATTTTTACACTTTCTTTGACAATTGGGCTCGCGGAGGCCAGTTGAGCCGTATCGAAGATCAACATTACGTTATGGCTGTATTAGTGCGTGGTGGCGTATTTGGCGAAAGTGATAAATAGGAGCGAGAATGAAATATTATCTCGATATTACCTTATTGCCAGACGTTGAAACCAATCTTGGTTTCCTTTGGCATAAAATCTATCAACAAATTCATATTTTGCTGGTGGACAATAAGGTCAATGAGCAAGATTCAGTCATCGGTTTATCATTTCCTGATTACGGCAGTAAGCTTTTTCCGTTAGGTAACAAACTAAGGTTATTAGCGGAAACGGAACAGCAACTTATTGATTTAAACATTGCTGAGTGGTTGGTAAGGTTTGACGATTATGTCCATCTCAAAGCGATAAAAACCGTGCCTAGTAAGGTGAGTGAGTATGCTTATTTTAAGCGTAAGAACTTTAAATCTCCCAGCAAGCTTCGTAATAATGTGGATGTAAGAGCATCCGCAATAGCCACAAAAAATGGCTACGATGTGGCGGAGGTGAAAAAGCGCCTATTAGTCTCTATAGATAATCTAGAGAAGCAATCTACATTGCCATTCATTAACTTATCAAGTTTATCGACAGACAAGTTGTTAAGTGCAGCAGAACGAAGAAAGTTCTTATTGTTTATTGAATGTCAAAAAGTGGCAATACCAAGTGATAACTCAAGCTTATTCACTTGTCATGGCTTGAGTAGGCGCAATGAAAATGCCCAAGCAGCAGTACCGTTGTTTTAAAGGAAAACCTAACTCAATAAAACCATGTTTTAATGCTCTTTAAAATTTCAATTGTAAAACAGTAAGTTACATCAAGGTGTTTTTATAAGGTAAAATTGATCAATTTCACCTTATTGCCTGTTGTAACTTACTTTTATTTAAGTAATCTATTGTTCACTGCCGCACAGGCAGCTTAGAAATCGCAGTTAATCACGCCAGAGCAGTGGAGCGAGTTCACTGCCGCACAGGCAGCTTAGAAAATTCAAAAGGCAATGCAAAAACAACGGGCAAAGTTCACTGCCGCACAGGCAGCTTAGAAATGCCAGACACTTACAACGATCTATTAATTAATGTTCACTGCCGCACAGGCAGCTTAGAAAATTTAGGCATTTTTTGCCAGCGGTAAGCACGGGTTCACTGCCGCACAGGCAGCTTAGAAATCGCTAAACGTTGTTTTAACACGCGAATAGCTGTTCACTGCCGCACAGGCAGCTTAGAAAACTTCATACGCATTGTTGCGATACCCGTTATGGTTCACTGCCGCACAGGCAGCTTAGAAAAACTGACAGAAAGTGAACTAACCGCCCTTGGTGTTCACTGCCGCACAGGCAGCTTAGAAATACAATGACCTTTTCTAGCGCAACTTGCAGATGTTCACTGCCGCACAGGCAGCTTAGAAATAGAAATTATGACTTGTAGATGATATCGAACCGTTCACTGCCGCACAGGCAGCTTAGAAAAAGCAGATAAGCGAATTACTACCCGTTTGGTTGTTCACTGCCGCACAGGCAGCTTAGAAAAACCATCGTCCCATAGACTCGCTGACAGATTGGTTCACTGCCGCACAGGCAGCTTAGAAAGTGAAGTACGTGCTGGAATACAAATCGTATCTGTTCACTGCCGCACAGGCAGCTTAGAAAATAAACTAGAACCTGTGTATGTATCGCGTGTAGTTCACTGCCGCACAGGCAGCTTAGAAATGCAAATTCAAAGCCTCGGTTATCTGCTATTTGTTCACTGCCGCACAGGCAGCTTAGAAACGACACTTCAAACGCTGCTTTACTCAATGACTGTTCACTGCCGCACAGGCAGCTTAGAAAAGGCAGCGAAGTCGTAGAGACACCAACAAAACGTTCACTGCCGCACAGGCAGCTTAGAAATATAAGCGTTGTTGTACCAGCGGCCAACATGAGGTTCACTGCCGCACAGGCAGCTTAGAAAGCCAACGGCCTTAACTGTGTCTTTATCCATTAGTTCACTGCCGCACAGGCAGCTTAGAAATTGCATCATTGCTAACCGCTTTTGGTGGTGCCGTTCACTGCCGCACAGGCAGCTTAGAAAAATCACGGGGTGAAAGAACATAACTTGTTCGAGTTCACTGCCGCACAGGCAGCTTAGAAAAGCAGGGCCATGAATTTTTACGCTTATGGCATGTTCACTGCCGCACAGGCAGCTTAGAAATTACGAGTTCTCTACTGCCACTGACAATATGCGTTCACTGCCGCACAGGCAGCTTAGAAATAATGCAAAATGATATGCGCCTCATTCAAGACGTTCACTGCCGCACAGGCAGCTTAGAAATCTAAGGTTAAAATTTCAGAATCTTATCTATTGTTCACTGCCGCACAGGCAGCTTAGAAAATAAACTGGAACCTGCGTATGTATCACGAGTTGTTCACTGCCGCACAGGCAGCTTAGAAATACTAACCCCTGCTCATCTGCCTTGTCATATAGTTCACTGCCGCACAGGCAGCTTAGAAAAATCATCGTATTTTTCGCGTGTTAGCTGTGCGGTTCACTGCCGCACAGGCAGCTTAGAAATTACCACCATTAACCGCTAATAGTGGTCTAACGTTCACTGCCGCACAGGCAGCTTAGAAAACCAAATGATTCAGCAATATCGAACAACGTTCGTTCACTGCCGCACAGGCAGCTTAGAAAGTGCGAGTGATGCCCCAGACGGCAAAGACTCAGTTCACTGCCGCACAGGCAGCTTAGAAATCTTGATAATGAAGACTCATGTGTTGATGAGGGTTCACTGCCGCACAGGCAGCTTAGAAATTCAAGTTGGTCAACTCTCAGTTTTAAAATTCGTTCACTGCCGCACAGGCAGCTTAGAAATGACCCTGTAGTAATTGCAATTAAACCGAGTCGTTCACTGCCGCACAGGCAGCTTAGAAAGTTGTGGTTTTCTCACAACGATTATTTGAAGAGTTCACTGCCGCACAGGCAGCTTAGAAAGTCAGCATCAGTCAGTGTCGCGTCACCTCTTTGTTCACTGCCGCACAGGCAGCTTAGAAATCAAGCGCGCGGCGGATATTGTTGTCACGTTCGTTCACTGCCGCACAGGCAGCTTAGAAACCGAGGCCGAAGTCGCCGACTTTCGTCAGCCTGTTCACTGCCGCACAGGCAGCTTAGAAATCACCGTGTATTTCGAACTCATTAGCTTCACAGTTCACTGCCGCACAGGCAGCTTAGAAAAACTAGATGCTCACAGATACCAAGCCACCAAGGTTCACTGCCGCACAGGCAGCTTAGAAAAAGCAAGCCGCTTTAGATGAATCACGCCAGCAGTTCACTGCCGCACAGGCAGCTTAGAAATATTGTATGTAAAACTGATTCTGAAACTGGTTGTTCACTGCCGCACAGGCAGCTTAGAAAAGCAGCGGTAATCCGCGAAGCTGTTAATGAAAGTTCACTGCCGCACAGGCAGCTTAGAAAACACGGCTTAAATTCAAAGTCAGACATTACAGGTTCACTGCCGCACAGGCAGCTTAGAAAAATTAAATCACTAAGTTTTGAAATGGGAGATCGTTCACTGCCGCACAGGCAGCTTAGAAACATTTAGATAACACGTTTTGATTCAAAATAGAGTTCACTGCCGCACAGGCAGCTTAGAAACTTAACTATGCGCCAGACCAACTTCACGAGTTGTTCACTGCCGCACAGGCAGCTTAGAAAGATTACTTGATTGTTTAACTCAGTCCATAAACGTTCACTGCCGCACAGGCAGCTTAGAAATAGAGGTTTATAAAAAGGACTAAAACATGAACGTTCACTGCCGCACAGGCAGCTTAGAAAATTCACGTTTTGAAAGTTGAGCGATTGCGGTTGTTCACTGCCGCACAGGCAGCTTAGAAATCTAATGATGATGTGAGAAAGTTAGCGGGGTTCACTGCCGCACAGGCAGCTTAGAAAGTTTAATTAATTTAGCGCGGATTTAGATTGGTGTTCACTGCCACACTGTCAGCTTAGAAATTGCTTGCAGCAAGAAAAGAATTAATCCCAAGTGTTAAACACTCTGCAGCTCTATATGAGAATAATCGATGTGAGTAATCACACCAACCGACGCGACAGCAGGAAAGGCAAATGCGTAACTTTAAATCTCAAGACCAAGCTCAACGGTTTCTTAGTTGTAATGGTGTGGTAAACAATCTGTTCAGCTTTGGCCGTCATCTACTACAAGCTAAGCATTATCGAACTCTACGTGATAGCTCTTTTCTCAATGGGTGCAGGTTAGTTGTGTACAGAAATTAGCTTAAGGCTAAAATTTACAGCTTCAGTTGTCGATTTCAGATAAGTTGACAGTATCCTCATTCTTATTCGGTAAAATTGTTAGTGCAGGTTAGCTTACCTGCACATTTCAAATTCATTGTTTTAGTCGTTTGTTTGCCATTGGGTTTTAGTTTTCATTGGTAAAGTACGGGCTGAATTGATTACTGTCTTGGGTCATCAGGTCAACAAATTTAGGGTGAACAAATAGCTTCTCTTTCCCTGATTGCACCTCTTGTAACACACCAATATCACATAGCTGTTTTAAGTAGACTGAGGCAGTTTGACGTTTTGCTAAGCCGTTTTCTACCAGATTTTGAATGCGGCAATAAGGCTGCTCAAAAATCACTTGTACTAGCTCATGGCTATAAATTTTAGGTAACTGCTGACGCACATATTCAGTGGTATGCTCGATAAGCTCACGGGCTGCGGCTATCTTATGGGTGGTCCACTTGGCAGTTTGTTCAACAGCATTAAGCATAAAGATAATCCATGCTTGCCAATCTTGCTTAGTGGTCACGTTAAGCAGTAAGCGGTAATAATCTTGCTTGTTAGCGACGATATAACGGCTTAGGTACAGGATAGGCGCACTAAGCAACTGTTGGTCAATAAGATAAAGAATATTGAGTACACGTCCAGTACGGCCATTACCATCAATAAAAGGATGAATAGCTTCAAACTGGTAATGGGTCATCGCCATTTTAATCAGTGGGTCTATATCATCTTGATTGTGTAAAAAGGCCTCCCAGTTACTAAGTAGATCTCGAATAACTGTCTCGCCTGCTGGTGGGGTATAGATAACTTGTCCCGTAGCTTGGTTGGTTAAGCTAGTACCAGGCACTTTACGTATATTCATTTGTACAGATTTGATGGTGCTACAAATTTCTAGTGCGGTGGTAATACACAATGGTCTGCTGGTTAGTTCAGTGAAGCCTTGGTAAAGGGCGGTGCGATAACGTAGTGCCTCTTTAGTCATAGGGTCAGCTTGGCTGTCCTCTTGGGCGTACTGAAATAGCTTGTCGGTAGTGGTGACAATGTTTTCAATCTCGCTGCTGCCTTGCGCTTCAAGTAGCGGCAGTAAGTTGATGAGCAAACCTTGATTTGGCAGAAGTTCACCCGCTTGCTTTAATTCAGCAAGGGCGGCACGGGCTGGAATACAGGCTTTAAGTATGGGTAAGGTTTCAGCCATTTCCCCTAGCTCAGTGTCTAGCGGTAAGGGCGGCAAATGGTTGTATGCTTGGTCAGCTTGCCATTTCATGTTTAAAAAACCTTCTTATATCGACATAAATAGATAGTTCAGTGAGCTTATGTCGATTCAATCGACATGTAAAGCAAACATGTTTATAAAACTGAATTTAATCGACATATATTGCGATAAATGGGTGATTGTGTCGATAGTATCAACATGTATAGAAAATGCGTATTCCTATAGGTACAGTCAACTTAGTGACATCTCCACCAGCCATGCGATAATCAGGCGATGAAAACTTCTTACATCTATGTAGGTTATTGCTATCCAGCTCAAATTATCAGCCATGCAGTTTGGCTCTATCCGTAGTGGGTTAAGTTAATCTGGCCAATTTCTTTGACGATTTCTGTGCGAAAATTTATGTGAAATCATCTGTAAAATATGCAATCTTATTGCTCGTCGTTAAACAAATGGAGCTTGGATAACTATGAAAATGATTTTTGTCGATGCTGAGAATGTTGGGTTGAAAGAGCTTGATAAAATTGCAGCATCCGTTGTTGATAAAGTATTTGTTTTTTCTAAATCAGATGCTGCTAAGTTAGTTTGCGAGAAATCTCTTTATTTATTCTTAAACGATTATCCGAATGGACAAAATCAAGCTGACTTCTACATTATTGCTTACCTTTCGAGGGTTCTCTTAGCATTGGATAAAAAGCAATTAGGCTCGACTCATTTTGAGCTATTTAGTAATGATGAAAGTTTAATATCGGCATTTGAGTTTCAGTGTGGTCAATTAGGTGCTGCTTACCAAAGTATTAGAACCAGAGAGCATAATGTTGTACCTATTGTTGAACCTTCTGAACTGAAAGCGACTACCTCTGAACAAATTATACTTAAAGCCCTAAAGTCAGCTCATCCACTAGACCCTAACTTTCAGAAACAACTTGGATTATCTAAATCTGAGTTTACAAAAGCAATTAATGAATTAGCTAGGAAGAATCAGATTAAGCGTTCTCCTCTGGCCAAGAAGAAATGGATAAGGTGTTAGTTTTGCTGATGGTTGCTAGTAAGTTTCTTGTTTCTTAGACTATTAAGTAGTCCATTGAGCTGCAATATTTTTACAAATTCTGCTCGCAACCTTTAGAGTCGTTGTTCTAACTAACTTTTGTCCAGAAACGGGTTAGAGGGCTAGCACGTTTTTGCCCCAAAACAAGCTAGAGCAGGATTGAGGCTAATTTCAAGACATGCGATTAGACTTACCTTTCCTTATTTCTAGAGTTCTGACTATGTGGCCAAATTTACTGATCCACTACAGGGTATGGCATTGATGATGTCGATTGCGCAGAAATGAAAGGGTAAATTCAGAAATAGGGCTTATGAAATGTTTAGTGGCGATGCTGCTGGTAAAGCGAATGAGTTAAAAGAAACGTACAACCCTGAGCAACTCGACGGCTCCGTTTACCCAAGACCGTTGATTTACTGGTACTCTATTGATACATACTTGTAATTGGTTGTAATTATATTTCTTCAACTCCTTTTTGAAAGCAGAGAAAACCCTTCATGGCAGCTATAATAAAATAGTGATCATATTTAATTCCTAATAGTTAATTGTGATCACTATTACTTTCTCAGATGACAGTTAATTGTGATCATCGTACTACTTAATACTAACTTATTTAATTAAGTTATTGGTTTTAAGTTGTTTTTATTTATGTCATTACACAGGGTTAACTTCGTCGTGATCACAATTTATTCTGAAAGCTCTCAAAACTAAAGACGGTTAACAAATGCTTAACGTTTTTTGTCCTTAAAATACAGAAATATAAATATTTGGTTTATAAGTTTGAAAATAGGTTTAATTTGTTTTCGTTTGGTCGACTGAAAAAGTAGCCTTTAGTATGTGATGGAATAGTTTCTTTTGAAGCATTTTTAGCAAGGTAGCTAAGTCGATATATTGCGGCTTGTTGGCTACGAAAATTGCCACGAAACGTCATGTAGTAGCAATATTCTGGAAAATGAATATTAACATCAATGAACAGTTTTATCGTTTGATGTGCATACTTGAACGTACAATGAGAGGTGTTTGCTTTATGACCATTTAATAGAACAAAACAATGATAATGACATTTGTCGGCATTAGTATTTTGTTCTCTAACCCAGCCATAAGATATTTTAGAACCATAATGTTTGTTTAGTTTTTGCTTAATATTACTCATAATTTTACTTACTTTTTTATTGTTGTTCGGTGAGTCTATTAGAGATATATCGAAGCGAATAGCGAGTACTTTTGAATGTCTAGAAAGGTAACCAGTAAAACAGTTATAGACTTTCTTCAATAAGTTTAAATTAATCCCCTTATCAAAGAGCATTACTTTCCACCCACGGCCACCTAGGCAAACATCTTTAGTTTGTGGAAGAGAAGCTGAATAGTTAAAGATCTTATTGGTAAATAATCTTTCATTAAAGCAAAGCATCATAATAATATTTAAAAACCTAGTTAAAAAATTATAACCACCTATTCTTAAACGCTTGATTAAAAGAGCGTTCGAGGTGGCTTTTATCGATTTTATTGGTGTTAAAAGTGGATAGAACAGCCCAACTTGTGTCACTAATAATATAAATATGGGCAACTTAATGCCCATATGTGTAAGCTTATCCTGAGGCGTGCTTATTTAGGTTAGTGTGACGATTGTTCCCAACTTTGAAAATCTGATTGATAAACATGCCATTCATTTTCACACTTGAATGCTTTGAGATTATTGTTTGGCGATCTTAGCCAAGCGCCAATAGTTTTTGTGCTTCTTCCAAGTCGTTTCGCTATTTGTGAACTGTTTAATACAGCTTCTGGCTGGTGGCTTGAAGCTACCTGTTGGCAAAGTCTGGTTTCTTTATTGGCTCCGCTCTTATGATTATGCTGCCCCATCATCAGCCTCACCTTGGTTAAATTTTACTGTTGGACGAGAGTGAACCCACGCAAGTATTTCGTTCAATTTCCATCCTATGGAGTTATCGCCAAATTTTATATGTTTTGGAAATAGCGATCGGCGCTCAAGTTGAAAGGCATGAGATCTGCTGACTGCGGTTATAAATTGGCGTAGTTGCTCTTTGATTATTGGATCTTGAGAGTCATCGTGGGCAGGGGGGCTGAATAGACTTGTTTTCATTTGTATTACCTCGTTTTCAATTGGCCTATAGGGCTGAAGTAATGATTGTGTTTAATTTAAAAGTGGAAATAAAATTTTTGGGCACTGAAGCGTTTTGAATCGATTTTGTAAGATTATTCTAGGTATAGGGGGAGAGCAAGTGGCCATGATCTATGGCCACCAGCTTAAATCATTAGGTTGTGGTGTATGCTTGTATTAACTCTGGATCCCAACCAATAGTTCGGTTGTTTCTCTTTACTGGTGCGATTACTAAACCAGCCTTCACTCTTCGATAAAGTGTGCTTCGACTTATATCTAGCTTTTTACTCATTTGCTTGATTGTTATCAGAGGTTGAAAATCTACTTGAACCGTCCCTTTTAACTTGAGTGTAGAAGTCATTGCAATGCTCCTTTTTCTGTTTCACTGATAACTGTGCTGCGTGAGTTCACCCACTCTAGTAATTCTGATAATAACCATGCGACAGAACGGTTTGAGATACGTCTACGTAGAGGGAATTCGCCATTTCTTTCCAGTTGGAAGGCTTGGGGTCTGCTAACCTTCGTTATTAGCAGTCTTTCCTTTTCTTTGACAAATCTGTCAAGTTTCAAATTATCTGCTGAAAAAATATCCGTGATGCTTAAATCTACTTGTTTCATTGGTATTTCCTGATTTCCATTTGTATTGAGCTGGTATTTTTATCTAAGGAAATTAGAAAATAAAATTTTCGGGGATCGAAGGTGGAATGAACTTAATTAGCTGGTTGAGAGGCTATGTTAAAAATACTGTATTGAGTATGAAAAGAAGGTTATGAGCTTTAGCCTACAAAACAACGGGGGTACATATGGGGGTACATATTAACAAAAACGGGTTTCTCATCGCTGAGAAACCCGTTTTAATACAACAAATTAAGAATTACTTCTTAGTTCATTCTGTATTAATTAATTTATGTTTTTGGTGTTTTTTTGTTTGTTCTTATTTGTACTGTATCTTTATGTTTTAATTGATTTAAGTTTTATGTTTGTTCTCTTTGGTTTTAGCTTGTTTTAGGTTATGCTCACTTCATTGAGTAGCAAGTTGAGTAGCAACTTGCGATGTTCGGGGACTGCAATGGCTGAAAACAAACTAACAGATCGACAACTGTATAAATATCTGAATAAGCCTCAAGAAGGGCAATTAACTTTTGCAGATGGGCTCGGTTTAAGTGCCAGAGTAAGTAAAGTTGGCGGTATCACTTGGTTGTTTAGGTTTCGATTACCTAATGCTAAAAATCAATTCTGGTTATCTTTAGGCGCTTACCCGTCTATGAGCTTAAAAAGTGCAAGATTGGAGCGTGATAAGTGTAGGAATTGGGTTGCTAATGGTCTTGATCCAAGGAATGAATTTAAGTTGGATAGAGAAAATACTTTTAACCCAATTACAGTCAAAGATGCGTTATCACATTGGGTAAAGAAGTATGCAAGTCGAAAGAGGGTTAATGCTGAAAAACACGAGCAACAGTTTGCCGTATGGATATTGCCCCATGTGGGTGAACTACCTATAGCGGATATAACAAAATCTCATTGGCTAACATGTTTTGAGGAACGTGCTCATAAATATCCTGTTGCAGCATCGTATGTTCTTCGGAATGTCCAACAAGCTCTAAAGTTCTGCTTAAAGCAAGGTTATGATGTACACCGTGATATTTTTGAATTAGATATGGATAGTGTTGGCGGGACAAAACAAGCTAAGCGCTCTAGGCGGTTAATTGCAGATGGTGACTGGGACGAATTTGAGCAATTAATTAAATGGATTGATGATGGAAAGATGTTCCCTTACTACCGTAATTTACTTATTTTATTGACTAGCTTTGGCTGCCGCTCTCAAGAGGTTCGATTATCTAAAATTACTGAATGGGATTTCGACAATCTTGTTTGGACAGTTCCTGCGGAGCATAACAAAGCGAGTGCTAAAGATATCGAAAAGGGCTTAACAGGTGATATAAAACGTCCTATTCCGCCTAAACTGGTCGAGTTTTTGAAATCGCTGGTGGCAAGTAGTGATAATGAGTACATGTTAGGTGAGTTGAAAGAGTCTGCTGCAGTCAGTGCATGGGGTGGGTCTATATGGAAAAAGCTTGATCACAACGACAAGTGGAGATTGCACGATATAAGACGAACAGTTGCGACAGGTATGAATGATTTAGGTATTGCGCCTCATATTGTTGAAGCAATATTAGGTCATGCAATCCAGGGTGTGGCAGGAATATACAACAGAAGTCAGTACCTACCTGAAAAACGTGAAGCTTTGATTATATGGCATGAAAAGATAGAGTCTTTAAGGCATCAGTAAGGTTAAGATGCTTAAATATCCTATTTATTTAGAACCTTCAATTTGCTGACCATTGAGGTTATAAAATTGTGGGGCTATTGCTACGCTAATATAAAAACCACGTTTAGAGTATAACTTGCCGTTATTTATACAATTAGGGTGTTCAGTTATCATCTGAGCATCCTGTGCCATTGCTTTCTCTTCATCTTGAGTAAAGTAACGCACATTTTGACACCCACATTTTAAACAGAGCTCTTTTCCTTTACGTAATTGAATGATGTTCAATCGCTTTGCTAGCATATTTATCTTAGCTAAGTCATATCTGTAATTAGATGATAACAAGGACTGTAAAAAGTGCTTTAATCCTTTGGGCTTAGTTTTTAAATGAAGTGCTATCTTAGCTTCAATAGCCTCGCGATCATTAAGGCTTTCAATTATTGATAGTGAGTTACAATCAAAACACCAACCTATGACCCCCTTGAGATCGATTTTATCACCAGCTTCAGTTAAATATGATTTTACTCCCCAAAATTCCACACTACATTTTTGATAATCACACGCGGTGCATTTGATATCATAAAACAGCATGTTTAATAGTCCTTGGTTAATCATATATTGTAATGATGGAAGGATGATTCCACTTAGGTTAGTTGCAAATGGATCTGAAAACTCATTGCCTACCAAATATTCTCACAATGGAAATATACGATTGTTATTTAGTTCACAACTTTGACTATTTCTACCAATAAATATCTGTGATTAAGCCTTATAAAATCCCAGCAATGACTCAGTTCTAATATGCTTATGCTAAATAATTAACATCTTCTTATAAATGGTCAATATCATTTAAATTTATAGAGATACCTGATTTTTGTAGCGCGGAAGTGTGAATGAAGGGGGTAATTGTGAGATATATGAGATATATGAGCTATGTCATATATCTGAAAATAAACACAAATTCATGAATTTTATGTATTTGTTCTCGTTTGTGTCTGTCGTGTTCTGGTTGTACAGTCTGCACCCTTTGAAGGTTAGACGGTTGCTTAAATGAGTTTTAAAAACAAAGGTTGTGAGCTAGCAGATTTAGCGGTTAGAAAAGAAAGGTTAGCAAGCAAAAAACAGATCATCCAGAACAGTATTGAGCAGATAGAAGCGAAACAGCTGCTGCAAATTTCATGGCTAATAAAATCTTATGAAGATGTCATTGATCAGCTCTGCAATAAAAAGGGTGAATCAAAAGATAACCTGATAATGGAAGCCCTAGAAGCTAACCAACATATGATTGACTCGCAGGTTGAGACTGATGTGCTTAAAGATTTAAAATTCATCAAACAAAGCGTTATCTCAAGAGATATACCACTCCCCAATTTCAAATCACCCTTCACTCCATCATCACAAGAATTACCCATAAATAAGTCCATCTTGGTAGACCTTATGTTTGGTTTCTTAGACATAGCGGGTAAAGCAGAAGACCTTGGCCAAAACCAAGGTGCTGTCATTAAAGCTGTTGCGCAGGCTAAACAGCAAAAAGTAACCAATACCCAAAATCGTAAAGATGCTATTGCAGAGCATACTGAAGTGCTTAGATCTGCAGCAAGTGAGCATATCGATAGCCTTATCGCATCTATCGGTGAAACAGCAGTTGCTAAAAAATACTATACAGACTTGGCTAGAGGGCTCAGAAAAACCTATCAAACTGATTATGAAACGGATGACCGCCCATACATCAATGCAATTAAATACGTTTTAAAACAGAAGGGGATAGTTAAGCCACCTAAAGCTGAAAGAAACACAAAAAGCACCTAACGGCGTTAGCTGTTTTTATTTTATTGCGTCCTATTTTATTGTGCTCTGGAGAAACAAAACGGAACAGTAAGGAATCAATAAAATGAACATTAAACCTCTAGCGCGATTACTCACACAAAAACAGGTATGTGAATCTTTAGGTGTTGGCCGTACATGGCTTTGGCGAGCAGAAACAGAAGGGCGCTATCCAAAAGGTACGCGATATAGCAAACGATGCGTGCGGTATCGAGCTGATTTACATGAGCAATTTATCAATGGCACTTTAGGTGATGCCGCAAATGATGATTGTTGAGTTTAAATAATGTAGAAATTGTAAAAGGTGAGGTAATTTCAAAATCATGCTCAAAAAATACAAACTTGACCGAATTACCACCAGAAAAGGTTTTTATTGGCTAAGGCAATTCATCGGTGTGAAAGCACCACTAGAAGCTGCCAATGATGATTAACTTGAACAATTAATTAAAGATATGGCTCCTTAAGGAGCCATATTGCTATCTAACCTAAGGTTGTAAGTTTGGCGACAGACGCCCTAGGTTTTGGAAATGATACCATGATTTGTTTAACTGTTAGTAGTTTGAAAATAAAGAGAAATAATGGGTTTTATATGTGTTTTTATTTGGCAAACAAACTAAAACAACATTTTGGGGTTTATGTACCTTCCAAATTGAAATTACATGAGTCACAAACACATAAACAATTGCTGTTTGCTTATTTTACACCGCAGTATCTAAGGGGGTATTTCATAATATCTGCCGCTTTAGGTATTACAAAGTAGGGAGTGTTGTTATGTATATCAGCTACTCCAGAATCCTGCATTTTAATAGTCAAGATTGGTTAGTCAGTTCAAAACCATCTGGTATTTACACGGCGATGGCAAAAAGTATGCTCACCCAGTTTTTTAACATGCTTAGCCATTACAAACGTGTTCATGTATTACGCTTTGATCTGCGCCAAGATTCTTACAACGAAAATAATAAGCGCATAACTCAGTTTCTCGATAGATTAAAATATCGATTTAAAAAGAATAAATATAATTTTGTTCGTATCGGATATGCCTGGGTTAGAGAACAAGAAACCAGTGATGCTCAACATTATCATTTTGTGATGTTTTTCGATGGTCGTGTTATCAACTATCCCAAATCAATTCTCGAAATTATTGGTGAGGTTTGGTACGAAATGGCAGGAAGCAGCTACGTACCAAAGAATTGCTACTATAACGTCAGCCGAGACAACCACAGCAATTGGTGGAAGGTGATTTATCGAATCAGTTACTTCGCCAAAGCAACAGGGAAAAGTAAGTGTCCATTACAAACCAAAAATTATGGCACTAGCCGAATAAAAGCTTTAAAACGGTTATAGTGCTAACTCTTTAATATTGAAAGTCATTTAGGTGTTCAGCTAATATTAAGCAACTTGGGCTTATACTGATTGTTCTATCAAGCCTGAGGTGTTTAATGTCTTCTAAAGTATGCCCTTCATGTTTAAAACGAGTGCCTTCGCGAGAATATCATGCCCATTTGACTAGTGATTGCAGGGTGAGACAGTCACATTCTAAGCAAGTCTTAACTCAGATTAGTAGCGACTCAACACCTGCAACAGAGCCTAAAATGATTAAGCTAGAGCAGTCACTTAAGCCTACTTGCCCATTTTGTGCGGTCATATTAAAAGATGAAAAGCGACTGGCTGCACATGTTTCGTCTAAGTGTCCTAAAAGTCCACAAGCAATACTGCACAAGAAGTTAAAACTGTCGAAAACACCATCACAGAAAATACAGACTTCAAAACCAATATCTCAAGGGATTGATAGAGATAAAGTGGATAGGTTTACCTATGTTTTAAAAAAGCCTGTACCAATCAATAAAAATAAAACATCAGTTGTGTACCTATGCCCACATTGCCGTATTAAGTTTGCTTCTGAAGAATTTTTAAATACACATATATCAATCCGATGTACTAAAAATCCAGCGAATAAAAAAAATCGCTTAGCTTTGCCAAAACAAAAAGTGAAAAGGAAAAAGTCAAAAAAAGTACTCAAGAAAAAAGAACAAAAGTTAACTCAACAAGATGCTAGTAACCTTAAGCAAGCATTAGCCATTAAAAGTAGTGACCCAGTTATAGCAGCTTATTTAGCTAACAATCCACTGGAGGAGCAGGTCAGTCCTTTTGGGCTCCCACAAGATAAATACCGTCGCTCGGCATATGGTCGCCATGGAATGGAATATGATTCATGGAGCCGTAATAGTAAATAGCATCAATAAAATGGCTGTTAAATCACTAACAGCCATTATCCTCATTGCCCCAGTAACAACTACATCGTAGAATCGAATGCAATATAGCACCTGCTTTCTAAACAGGTTTACACCTTAATTTTAGGTACATCAATGACTAACAAACTCACGCTTCAAACGCTTGAATCTTTCCTGTGGGAAACCGCTGATATCTTGCGTGGCAATATGGATGCGTCTGAATTTAAAGACTACATCTTCGGCATGATGTTCTTAAAGCGTCTGTCTGATGCCTTTGATGAAGAACGTGAAAAAGTGATTCAGTATTACCTCGATAAAGGTAAGACAAAGCCGCAAGCAGAAGCGTTAGCGGAAGATGAAGATGAGTACGACAATACCTTCTTTATGCCAACGATTGCCCGTTGGTCAGCGCTTAAAGATTTAAAGCACAACATTGGTGAGGCGCTCAATACCGCAGCCGAAGCGATTGAAGAACATAACTCTAGCCTTGAAGGCGTGTTAGTCACTATCGACTTCAACATTAAAAACAAGCTGTCAGATAAGAAGCTGCAAGACCTATTATCGCATTTTAATCAACACCGTTTACGCAATGCCGACTTTGAGCGCCCAGATATGCTGGGTACGGCTTACGAATATCTGATTAAGATGTTTGCCGACAGCGCGGGTAAAAAGGGCGGTGAGTTCTATACCCCATCAGAAGTAGTGCAGCTGCTGGTGGCATTGCTTAAGCCACATGCGGGTATGCGTATTTACGATCCAACCTCAGGTTCGGGCGGTATGCTGGTGCAAACCCGTAATTACCTAGCAAACCACGGTGAGAACGCCGCTAACTTGTCGTTATTCGGACAAGAGATGAACCTGAATACCTGGGCAATCTGTAAGATGAACATGTTCCTGCATGGCGTCCACAGTGCCGATATTCGTAAAGGCGATACTCTGCGTGAGCCTAAGCATACCCAAGGTGGTGAGCTAATGCATTTTGACCGCGTTATCGCTAACCCGCCTTTCTCACTTAAAAAGTGGGGTAAGGAAGAATGCGACAATGACGGTTTTGGTCGTTTCCCTTACGGTACGCCGCCAAAAGATGCGGGTGACTTAGCCTTTGTGCAGCACATGATCGCCAGTACTAATAACGACGGTATGGTCGGTGTAGTGATGCCACATGGGGTGTTATTCCGTGGCTCAAGTGAGAAAGCCATTCGCCAAGGCATTTTACAAGATGACTTACTTGAAGCGGTTGTCGGTCTGCCATCAGGTTTGTTCTACGGCACAGGCATTCCAGCGTGTTTGCTAATCATCAATAAGCAGAAGCCAGCAGCTCGCAAAGGCAAAGTCCTGTTCATCAACAGCGAGCTTGAATTTGAAGAAGGCAAGAATCAAAACAAACTGCGCCCACAAGATATCGCCAAGATAGTCGAGACATTTGACAACTACACCGAGCTGTCACGCTACTCAAAAGTGGTTGAGCTAAGTGAAATTGCCGAGAATGACTACAACCTCAACATTCGCCGTTACGCCGACACCTCGCCACCAGCAGAGATCTTCGATGTACGCGCCATTTTGCACGGCGGCATTCCAGTACGTGAAGTTGAAGATGAATACATCCAAGAAGAAATTCTCAAAGGCTTCGATGTCTCGGCTGTGTTCGATAAAGCCAATGATGGCTATTACGCATTTAAAGCCGAAATCGAGACCAAAGAACAGATCCGCGCTCACGTTGAGAAAAGTGTAGAAAGCAGCCCTGAGCGAGTAGAGAGTATTGAGCAGGATCAGAGTGCGGCTGCGGCGGCTCTTATAATAGGTCAACTAGAGCGCTGGTGGGACAAGTACCAAGTATCTCTGCACCAGCTGGATGCAGAAGTAGCGACAGCTGAGCAGGTGATGCAAGGCTATCTGAAGGAGCTGGGTTATGAGTAATTTATATCCCAGACGTTGGGTTGAAGTGGTACTTGGAGAATACGCTCACATTAAAGCAAGAATTGGCTGGAGAGGGCTGAGCAGTTCTGAATATACTGAAAATGGCCCATACTTAATTGCTGGAACGCATATTAAAGGTTTATCGGTTGATTGGGGGAACTGTGACCATATTTCAGAGTATCGATATGACGAATCTCAGGAGATTCAACTTAAAGAAATGGATGTTGTGATATCTAAAGACGGTACTATTGGCAGGCTAGGCTTCATTGAGAATATGCCTGGTCCTGCAACAATTAACGGTACAATGATGTTAGTCCGTCCTAATGATGATTTTTTTTCTAAATTCATTTATTACTATTTACAAGGTGATAGTTTTCAAACGTTAGTTAAAGAAAAGGTATCAGGAAGCTCTGTGCCTCATATATTTCAGAGGGATATGGTGTCCCTAAAAGTACCTCTCCCCCCACTCCCTGAACAGCAAAAGATTGCTGTGATTTTGACGTCAGTGGATGAGGTGATTGAAAAGACCCAAGCGCAAATCGATAAGCTTAAAGACCTTAAAACCGCCATGATGCAAGAGCTGCTGCTTCCTTCTGAAAAGAGTGGTGTCGGCACTAAGCAAGGCACAGGCGATGGAGCGAGTTACATCCCGCACAGCGAGTTCAAAGACTCACCCGTCGGCAGAATCCCCAAGAGCTGGGGTTGCGTTCAGCTTGAGTCCTTATTGCAAAGTTCAAAAAACTCAATGCGAAGTGGTCCATTTGGTAGCGCTTTACTTAAACATGAATTAGTACCCAACGGTCACCCATATTTAGGCATAGATAATGTGCATATTGAGCGATTTGAAAATAAATTTAAGCGGTATGTAACTGATGAGAAGTTTGAGCAGCTAAAAAGATATGCAGTTAAAGAAAATGATGTGATGATTACTATCATGGGAACCGTAGGTCGTTCCTGTGTTGTTCCTAAGGGACTTGGGAAAGCTCTATCATCAAAGCATGTTTGGACAATGACCTTTGATCAAACAAAGTACATTTCAACACTCGTATGCTGGCAGTTAAATTATTCTGATTGGGTAAAGCTACAGTTTAAAAATGAGTCTCAAGGCGGGGTTATGGAGTCAATTAGCTCTAAAACCTTGAAAGAGCTGTGGTTGCCGCTCCCTCCAATTCAAGAGCAAAATAAAATTAATCAGGTACATAACAGCTTATCAGAGGCAGTTAGAAGTAAAGAGGAATTATTGCTCAAGCAGCAGTCACTCAAAAAAGCCTTGATGCAAGATCTGCTCACGGGCAAGGTGCGGGTGCAAGTCGATTAACAAGTCGCATAATTTAGCTATTGAGTAACAAACCACATTAAGCACAACAGCAAGGATAACCATGAGCAAGGACGCTTTACCTCAATCAAGTCAACCGACTGAAATCAATTGCGGTAACAAATCTAAAGAAATGGATACCGACTTCCTAACGCATATCGAAGACTACCTTCAACAGTGCCAAGAGCAAGGTGAAAAAGTCAGACTTCATAGTGTCGATATGAAATCTTTATTTCTCCCTTCGGTTGAGACCGTGGGGAAACGTTTAGGTGGACGATTTTCTTTTGTAAATACCTTATCGACCGTAGAGGATTATTCTGGTGTAACATTAAAAATGTCACGTAGTGGACGTTATAGCTTAGCTAGTAGAAAAGGGACTACGGTCGTTTCAGCAAGTAAGTTTTTAAGTTGGCTTAAGGTAATCGCTGCGCCATTTTTTAGTTCTCAAAGTCGCCAGACTATGGAGTATGTGACTAGAGCATCAAAAGTGAGTTCTACCGCGGCTGATTGGATTATGAATGTTAATTCGTTTGAAAGTGGTTTTAAATTTGCGAGCGTCAACCTAAGCCATGAGTTTTATCCACTGTTTGATTATATAAGCAAGCGTTGTGACGCTGATGTATGTCAGCGCGAGGAAACAAAGCGGCAAACTGATGCATCATATATTGATGATAAGAACCTAAAGTCTGCATGGCTGCAGTATATGCCTCTATGGTCTGAGCACTCATTAGTTTCAAAGGCGCGATTGAGTGAGCTTACCAAAGTTATAAGTCGTATGACGATGGATGGGCAACAGGTGAATAAAGAGCTAATGACAGATACCGATAAGTTATCGTATCTGCGTTGTTACTTCGCGCTACACTTTGATTTCTACTTTGGGGCGATGGCGAGCTTTGAGGTGGGACTAAAACTATTTTATACAAAAGATGTTGAACAGATGAAAGCCCAAAAAGGCATTTTGTGTCGCTCGCTCAATGCGTATGTTAGCGAGCCACAGATTAAAAGCTGTTTTGGTGCACTTCTGGACGAGTTAAAGGATGAGGTGTCGCAATTAGTGGGATCGATAGGCTATAGAAAAATGGCAAGCTTTATCCCTGTAGAGGTTGATTCTAGTAAAGAAGAGTCTCATAAATTAAGTCAAAAGCAGTATGACCGATTAAGGTCTTGGCGAAGTGGTAAAGACAGCCCAAGTGATGACTTGTTGAATCAGTTTTTGGATAATCTTGCTGGATATGCAGGTAAGTCTAATGGTGCTCCAATACGTATGGTGTGCCGCATTGCCATCAGTATAGATAAAGAAATTAAGCAGTTACTCAAGGCAAGTAAACAAGACTATGCTAATCCAGCTGACGTAGAGCATGAGCTTATACAGGTTTTAGCTGATTATGATCGCTACTATCAGGCATGCCTTAATCACTATATTGATTAGTGAAAAACCGCTCAGGTCATTGTGGGCTTAAGCGGTTGTGTTTGAATTCTGCTGAACTTTTCGCACCAAACTATGGCTTGCGTTATTTAGGGGAAACACGAGAAGGGACAATTTTAGATAAGGGAATATTATGAAAAAACTAGTTATTGATCGCATTGTAGACAATGAAAAATACCAACTGCAAAGCTGTGTATGTAGCGAAAGAATCTCTTGGCGACCTGTATATAATTTTTCTAATTTACAGCAAGCTATATTTGGTAACGATGGTGCTTATAGTTTACTTTATGATTACTCTGGACTGCGTATTGAGGCGCAAAGAGATGAGTATGGTGAACCATTTTATTGTGGTATCTGGATAAAAGACTTAGAGGTCGATATTGATGAAGCTTTGCTCATCTCTGAAGACCGTATTGCGCTGGTATCGCGGGATGATTTAGCTCGGATTGAAAAGGTAAGCGTTGATGGTTACAAGCATTGGCCTTTAGCCGATAAGGCTTTTCATCAACAAACAGCCGATGAGATTCGCTTAAAATTGTCGGCTATATTCGAGAAGTCATCAAAAAAAATACCATTTCCCGAGCCAGACAGTGAAGGGAAACGCTTCATTAAAAGCTTAAAAGGGACCGTAGAACAGAGAGATATTATTACAGAGTTATCTAATGACTTGAATCAAGCTGATAGTGCCAGTGAAACGGAGAAAGAAGCAGTACTTAAAAGCCGTGTCGGTCAGGGGCGTTTCAGAAAACAGCTTATTCAATACTGGAATAAATGCGCGGTAACAGGATGTGAAACTCACTCATTATTAAGAGCTTCGCATATTAAGCCTTGGGCAGACTCAGATAATAAAGAGCGACTAGATGTGCATAATGGTTTGTTGTTAACACCTGGGTTAGATACAGCTTTTGATCTGGGGCTGATAACTTTTCAAGTGAATGGTGAAATGCTGATCTCTGATAAAATTTCCGAAGATGATCTTTATTACCTAGGAATTTTCCCTAATAAACGGAACGTAGAAGGTTTGAAAGCGGAGCATGAAAAGTACCTGCTTTACCATTATGAATACGTCTTTGAGCGATGGTTAAAATAATCATATAAAGCAGGTGACTCAGAAGCTACCTGCATTTTTTTAACTAGTCCTCAAGCTGATCTTCCCAATCTTCAGGACGTTCATCTTCACCGCGACTACCCCAGTATTCATCGTTGTTTGGGTTAAGTTGGTTGCTGCGGTTATCATCGTCATGCTTAGACATATTATTTACCTCCCTGTTTACCATTACCTGAATTTTTAGCCGCTGCGCTTTGAGCTTTTGCTGCAAAGCTGTCTTTAGCTACATTGCCTTTCTGAGCTGTCGCGCTTTGAATGCGAGCGGCTGCTTCTGGTGTCATTGGGGTTTTGTTATTACTCATTTTTGTATCTCCAAATTTTTAGTTTTATTAGCAGAAGCCCCTGCTAACGACTGAGATAATGACAAATTATTTTGTGCTTGCAGTGGGGGGGAGATTGTCCAAATTGCAATAATTTCAATCTTTTTTAAGTTATCTAGAGTTGACTGGCTGTTTCGGTAGGTAACTAAGTGTAGTATCGATAACTAAGTTAAAGGGCTGAAATTAAGGGATTAATAATATGCTAAAAGCGATTTTGCACGGTAAAGCTGGACGCATTGAACATAATGAAGATGAGTCGGTGAGTTGGTCTAGCCTTTTTCAAACTCGTGAGGACTTACTCACCTCTACAGTATTTGAGCGCTTTGCTTATTTATCAGAATCTGTGCAGGCTTGTTTGCTTAAGCACTGGTTTAAGAGGTATCAAGGCGTTATTCCTGATGGGTTTGGTGAGTTTAAAGGCATTAGCTATTGGCCTCGTTATATTCATGAGCACTCTTCTGGCACTAACCAAGTTGAACCTGATTCTATTTTTCACTTTGATGAGTGCAATATTATTGTTGAGGTTAAACCACCAGCGGGTGGAGACCAATATTTTGAGCAATGGCAAAAAGAAATTGAGTCGTTTATTCAATCAGAGCAAGGCCAAGATAAACCGTTGTACTTTTTGGCTATAGGCCGAATTAGGCAAGCTGATGCGAGAGATTGGGCGATTCCTCTTTTGGCAAAAGTGGATAGTTTAAAAGCGGTTGCTGCATTGGAGTGGACTAGCGTAACCGAGCATATCATTGCTTTAACCAGTGACGATGGCATGGGCGATAAAACGGTAGTGTCTAAGCAAGATAGATTTATTTTGCAGGATATTTTAGAAGGATTAAGTCTTTACGGTTTACAGGTATCACCTTTTAAATGGTCACAGTTCAACGTTAGCTCGTTACCTAAATTGAACCTTAAAGCTGAACTGTTTGAAGCATCATTCAATTAACAGATTAAAACTAAAATTAATTCAAACCAATTTAAAGGATTAAGCATGGCCAACATGGAAACGGATGAGCTTTTTACTCAAGTACGTACCGCACATAGATTGTTAGCAGCGTTTTACCAACGCTTATTACCTTCAATTGAACAAATAGCTAAAGGTTTAGATGTGGATTTCTACACATGGTCACCTAAAGAGTTTGGACGTCCAGCACAACTTTCAACAAACCCTTTCGACCGTTGGGGGTGGGATATGCTACCTGCATTATCAACTTATTATGTTTTTAAGCATGTTGAAGATAATAACAAGGTAAGAGTGGGTGAGTACTTGGTGGAGTTTTTAGTGGAAACAGATACCGTGGTGAAGTCGGACCTAGCTAATGGAGCTGAGCCTGATGCGCTAAATCTTCCCCAAAATGTTGGTGATGCTAAAAGTACTCTAAAAATTAGCGTTTACGCACCATGCGAAAACTCCGAAAGTAACTGGCATCATAATGTTTGGAATGAATGTGAGAATCATCCCGCTTGTGAAACACCTGAGCCAATTAAAGATCCAGACACTGCAGTTGTCTATTGTGGTTTTGAGGTTCCATTGGCTGACTTAATGAAAGATGGCGCAGTTGATGTGCTAATAGCAAGGGCGCAAGAGTTTATTGATATTACCGTTGAGCAAGCTAAATCACTTTCATTGGAATCTGTTTAGGTAGTATATGGCTATAAAAAATAATGAATTTGATAAAGTAGAAGCCCCAGTCATTAAGCAATTAATGAGCTTAGGTTGGCACTATATTCCTGGTAAAGAACTGTCTCCAGAGCATATGAATGGAGAGAGAGTTTACCTGCGTGATGTGGTGTTAGTTAAACGCCTTGAGACTGCGATAAAGCGGATTAATCCTTGGATCAGTGATGAGAACCTGCGCAAAGTCTCTCGCGAAGTGACTCATCCTAACCATGCGGCGTTAATGGAATATAACCATGCGTTTTATCAAACCTTAGTTAGCTATTTGTCTGTAGAGCAGGACTTAGGCAAAGGCCGTAAAGGGCAAACGGTTAAGCTGGTGGACTTTGAACAGCCTGAAAACAACGAGTTTATCTGCACAAACCAATTCAAAATTGAAGGCGTTAATCAGCGTATTATTCCTGATATTGTCTGCTTTGTTAATGGCATTCCACTAGCCGTCATTGAATGTAAGTCACCCTATATATCCAGCCCGATGAGCGAAGGTATTAATCAACTTCGTCGCTATGCAAATTTGCGTCACAGTGAAGATGATGAGGGCGCTGAAAAACTGTTTTGGTATAACCAGCTCATGGTTTCTAGCTGTCGTGACCAAGCAAAGGTTGGCACCATCAGCTCAAGCGCACAGCATTATGGTGACTGGAAAGATGCTTACCCTTTCAGCGATGAGCAGTTAGCGCAACAATCATTGCAGGGCAATGTTGTCGGCTTAAACTCACGAATGAGCATCGAACAACCTGAAGATGCTTTAACCACTGAAGATGAACTTGAGTCGCCAGATGTATTGCAAAAAGTGGCAGAGCCTGCTGCTCAGTATCAACCGTCTTCTACGCAATATGACAAGTCACCAGCCAACTACGACTCGCTTACTCATGTGACCGCGCAACAACGGCTGTTAGCTGGCATGTTTAGCAAAACTAACTTCTTAGATATTCTGCAGAACTTTATTCTGTTTGAAACTGATGATGGACGCTTGATTAAGAAAGTGGCTCGTTATCAGCAGTATCGTGCGGTAAATAAGGTTATTGAAAGACTAAAGAGTGGCACTGATAGAAAAGAGAAATCAGGTGTTGTCTGGCATACCCAAGGTAGTGGTAAGTCATTAACCATGGTGATGTTGGCAGTTAAGATGCGCCGAGACCCAGAGTTAAAACAATACAAACTAGTATTTATTACTGATAGAACTCAGCTGGATGAACAGCTTTCTAATACCTTCCGCGATGCTCAAGGCGAAACGGTTTATAACGCTGGTTCAGTAGCGCAATTAAAAGAATTACTTAAAAAAGATAGTTCTGATTTAGTCACTGCGATGGTGCAAAAGTTTTCTGACTTAGAGAAAGAGACGGAGAAAGAACAAGCAAAACAAAAAGGAGTAGCTGCAGGTTTTACCGACCTTAATCCGAGTGACAAGATTATTGTACTTGCCGATGAAGCACATCGTACCCAATTCGGCGGTTTGGCAATGACCATTAATGCGGCATTACCTAATGCGCCCAAGATTGGTTTTACTGGTACGCCGTTGCTTAAAACCCAAAAAATGGGGCAAGCCTTCGGTGGCTATATTGACGAGTATAAAATTAACCAGGCTGTTGAAGATGGTGCAACCGTTAAGCTGTTGTACGAAGGGCGTGAAGTTATATCAGAAGTAGCAGGAGAGTCACTGGACAAGCTGTTTGAAGAATATTTCGGCGAGTATAGTGAAGAAGAACAGCGTGAAATTAAAAAGAAGTACGGTGTTGAACGTGCTGTAAGGGAAGCGCCAGCTCGTATCCGTTGGGTATGTATAGACTTAATTAAGCATTATAGAGAGCATATTCGCCCTGATGGGTTTAAAGCGATGATTGTAGTGGGTAGTCGCCATGCCGCAGCCATATTTAAAAAGACCCTAGATGAGCTTGATGCACCTCCGTCTGAAGTGATTATATCGGGTGATCACAACGATGAAGCTTATATTGCTCAATACACTGATAAAGTCAGACAAAAACAGGTCATTGCAAATTTTAAAAAACCGTTTGGTCTAGATAAAAAAGGCACAGAAGAGAAGAACCGTAAATTTGATAACACCGCCTTTCTTATCGTTAAAGATATGCTGTTAACTGGCTTTGATGCACCTATTGCTCAGGTTATGTATATCGACCGTAAACTACAAGAACACACCTTGATGCAAGCCATTGCTAGAGTTAATCGAACTTATAAAGGCAAAAACTGTGGTTATGTTGTCGATTATCATGGCCTAGCGACTCATCTGACTGAAGCATTGGAATTGTTTAGTAGCGAAGATGTTGAAGGAACGATTCAAAGTTTGAAAGATGAAATTCCTAAACTAAAGGCGAAGCACACTGTTGCAATGTCTTTTTTTAAAGATGTGAAAAGTGATGATATAGATGATTATGTACTTATTTTGAAGGATGAGTCTGTCCGAGCGCAATTTGATATGGCATTTAAGCAATTTGGTAAGCAGTTAAATGTGATTTTACCAGATGCCGCAGCAGCCCCTTTTATCTCTGATATGAAGCTTTTGGGTAAAATTCATAATGCCTCTAAAACATTATATCGTGATGCTGGGTTAGATATGCATGAGATTGGTGAGAAGGTTCGCCAGCTGGTGGATGAACATATCTTGAGTACGGGTATTGACCCTAAAATTCCTCCTGTAGACCTATTAGCAGCTAACTTTAAAGAAAGCATTAAACCCACTAAATCTGATGAGTCGAAAGCATCCGAAATCGAAAGTGCTATAAAGCATCACATCACTATTAATCTTGATGAAGACCCTGAGTATTATCGATCTTTAAGTCTACGTCTTCGCGATATTATTGAAAAAACACACGGGAAATGGGCGCAACAGTGTGAATTATTGTTTGAGTTTTCTAGCGATATCTCGAGTACTCATAAACAGGCTGCAGATGATGTTGGACTGAGTGAAACTGAATATGCTTTTTACGGTATTTTGATAGCAGAAGTTACACAAGCTAGTGATGGTGATGTGTTAGATGAGACTGTGCATGATGCGATTAAGTCAACAACGAAAACGCTGGTGGCGATGCTTGATGAAGCGACTGAAATTATCGATTTTTTCAGTAAAGAAGATGAAGTAAAGCGCATGAAGAAAGAAATTAAACGCGCAGTACTAGATCAACCATTTGGTGATAAACCATTAGTGTTAATACTACAAGAGCGTTTTATGGAATTAGCGAAGACCAAGTTTGGGAATAAATAACGATGAGTGTTATTAAGCCTGAGCCAATTGAGGTTAATGGACTTCAAGTTGAAGTTATTCGCACCAGTAGAATAAAGACTGCTTCGATTAAAATAGAAGATGGCTTAGTGTCAATTGTTGTTCCAAAGGCGCTTGATATTGAACGTGTCCACCAGCTGGTGGCAGAAAGGCGTCAATGGATAATTCAAAAAATCGCACTACATGATTCATCCCTCCCTGCCAGCACCAGAGAGTTTGTTTCTGGTGAAGCCTATGCCTATTTAGGCCGTAATTATCGCCTTAAGGTTGTTTGTGGTGACTATGTTCCCGTTAAGCTCTACCAAGGCCGTTTAGTAGCGACATTGCCTGATGGAGCAAAGCGCAGCAACTTGGTGCGTGATGCGGTAATCCGTTGGTACAAGCTCAACGCCTTACGAAAAATTAAAGAGAAGGTGAGGCGCTATTCAAAAGTAATGGGATTAGAGCCTAAGTCTGTTGATATCAAAACATTTAAAAGCCGCTGGGGGAGCTGCAGCCCTAAAGGCGAACTCGACTTTAATTGGATTATCGTGATGGCTCCTAACCGCGTTGTGGATTACGTGGTGATCCATGAGTTATGTCATCTTAAACTGCTCGACCATTCCCCTAAGTTCTGGAAAGAAGTAGAACGGGTAATGCCTGATTACGCTGAGCACAAAGAATGGCTCAAGGTTAATTCGGGAAGGCTGGTTGTGTAGTTTTAATTATTTTCACAAAAAAATATTAATTGAAAGGTATTAAAATCATGTTTGAGCAGAGCGTTATAAGTTTTTTTGAAAAAAATAATAAGAAGTTGAATTTTGATTACTCACTGTAATTTCTAGTGAAGGCATGCTCACCTAACCTCTAAATCAACAGGATCATAGCTGAGGTGGGGGAATGGTCAAAAACGAAACGGAACAGCTTTTATGATCCTTTTTTGATTTTTCATTATAAGTGTATAAAAATAATAAAGTTAATGTTTTTCGTGTGAACAAAAAAATGGATCATTTAAATATTCTATTAATATATTGGATTCAGCTTAATAGAGGGGAGGGTAAAGCCAATTAAGGGTGTAACAGGTGATATCAAGCTCGATTCATTGAGTAGCAAGTTGAGTAGCAAGTTAACAAAAACGGGCTTCTCATTGCTGAGAAACCCGTTTTAATACAACAGATTAAGAATTACTTCTTAGTTCATGCCGTATTTTTTTAATTTCTTACGTAAAGTACCACGGTTGATACCTAACATGTTTGCAGCACGTGTTTGGTTACCACGAGTGTGTTGCATGATGATGTCTAGTAGTGGTGCTTCAACTTCACTTAAAACCATTTCATAAACTTCAGACGCTTCTTGACCGTCTAACTGAGAGAAGAAGTTTGTTACTGCACGCTTAACTGCGTCACGTAATAGTTGTGGCTTGATAGTACCGTTAGCGGTTTCAATCTTACCTACGGTTAGCTGGTGAACTTCTGTGTTAGTAGTTGTCTGATCAAACATTCTATTCTGCTCTTTATATTAAAAATTTACTAATTCATCAAAGTAACATTCCACTAGGGAATATTGCTGTTCAGCGGTTTCAAGCCTATTAAAGTCAGCACGGAACTGTCGCTGTTCTTCTTGGTTTAGGTACCATCCCATATGCTTTCGGGCAAATCGGACACCTTTGTATTCGCCGTACAATTCGTACAATTTGTTAAGGTGTTCGAGCATGATTTCTCGTTGCTCGCTCGCCTCAACTGGCGGTAATTTTTTACCTGTTTCCAAGTAGTGGTGGATTTCTCTAAAAATCCACGGTCTGCCTTGGGCTCCACGTCCTACCATTACAGCATCGGCGCCAGTGTAATCTAAGACGAACTTAGCCTTCTCTGGACTGTCGATATCTCCGTTGGCAACAACAGGGAGTGAGACATTTTGTTTTATTGCTTTAATAGTGTCGTATTCGGCAAAGCCTTTATACATGCATTGTCTCGTTCTACCGTGAACGGCGAGCGAAGCGATACCACAATCTTCTGCAATGCGGGCAATTTCAACACCATTACGATGTTCAGGTTGCCAACCTGTGCGAATTTTTAATGTCACAGGAACATCAACTGCACTAACTACAGCTTGTAAAATCTCTTTTACTAGCTGGGGATCTTGCATTAATGCCGAGCCTGCGAGCTTTTTATTCACTTTTTTCGCTGGACAACCCATATTGATATCAATGATATGCGCACCTTGTTCAACATTGAACTGAGCTGCGTTTGCCATTAATTCAGGATCTGCACCTGCGATTTGTACTGAACGTATACCTTCTTCGCCAGAATGCATCATGCGCTGGCGGCTTTTATCGGTATCCCAAACTTCAGGATTCGATGAAAGCATTTCTGAAACCGCTAGACCTGCGCCATAGCGTAAACAGAGGTTTCTAAAAGCGCGATCGGTGACACCTGCCATTGGTGCCACAATCAGCTGATTCTTCAGTTGATACGGGCCAATTTGCATTGCGTTATTCACCTTGCTCGTCAAAGGGGCGCTATATTAGCCCTTTTTTGCCTTCCTGAAAAGGTCAATAAATGAACTAAATGTAACTTTTTTACTTGACTTTTAGTTGGAGAGTAGTCATCGCTCCCTTATGCGTAGATCTAGCTGCCATAAGGGATGCGCTGCCTTTACCGTTATTTGCGGGTACCTGTCAAGCGACTCCAGTCTTCTTTGTGAGCCGCTTCATCCATGATGAACCATTGGCTATAAAACTGTGAGATTTCTTCTGCTTGTTCTTCTAAGAGGCCTGATAAAGCTAATTTTCCGCCAGTTTTCACTTTTTCTGCAATCAGTGGTGCTAACTCGCGAAGTGGGCCAGCAAGGATGTTAGCCACCAAGATATCGGCTTGCAGATTCTCTGGTTGGTTTTCTGGTAAGTATAAAGCAAGCTTATCTGCAACGCCGTTACGTTCAGCGTTGGCAGTCGATGCATCAATTGCTTGGTAGTCAATATCAACACCCGTTACGGTTTTCGCGCCAAGTTTAAGGGCGGCGATGGCTAAAATGCCCGAACCACAACCAAAGTCGATGACTTCTTTATCTGAAAGATCTAAACCGTCTAACCATTCAAGGCATAACGCCGTTGTTGCATGGGTGCCTGTACCGAAAGCTAAACCAGGATCAAGAATGACGTTGACTGCCTCTGGCTCAGGAATGTCGCGCCAGCTTGGACATATCCATAAGCGTTGGCCGAATTTAATTGGGTGAAAGCTATCCATCCATTCGCGAACCCAGTCTTTGTCTTCAATTTGTTCAATTTTATGTTTAAACCCTTTACCTAAATAAGGCAGAGTTTCTAAAAAACTCACTGTTGGACTTAAGTCAGTGCCCGCATCAAATAATGCAATCACTATGGTGTCTTGCCAAAGTGGCGTTTCACCTAACTTAGGCTCAAAAATAGGGGTGTCTTTACCATCTTCATAGGTAATTGATACAGAACCTTGCTCCATTAAAAGATCACCGAGTGCGTCGGCGTGGTCGCTGTTAGTGCTAATGCGAAGTTGAATCCAAGGCATGGAGTTTTTCCTATGAGAATAATTTAATCGCGTATTGTACCTGCTTGAAGGCTAAAACAGCAGCATTTGATAGTGAAATATTACATATTTGCATCGAAAGGCTTGTTTTAGCACTTTTAACGACTGGTTAATGATTAACCTATTAATATTCATAACGAAATCAGTGTAACTCGCACTTTTGTTTGAATGTCACTATAAATTAATGAAAGATAAGCAAAATTTTGAGTTCTTAAATTTGAACAATTTGTGATTGTGATCAAGTTCTAAAAGACGATCAATGGTAAGTGAGCTTGATCACGATTTAATTTTTATGGCCAAGGAGAAATAGGGATAGCTGATAAGCTAAATTTACCAGAAATGTGTCATTAACAGGCATGGAAACTATGACTGCTTCATCGCAAACTCAAACACAAAAGATTCATGACGTCTCGTCAAAAGGGTATTTGAACCCGATTTGGGCAGCCAGAGCCGATAAATTACAAAGTGCTACCGGGTTGTTGTTAGGCTTTTTCATTATTATGCATTTGCATTTTGAATCGAGCATTTTGATCAGCAAAGATGCCTTTTATCATGTGGCGCATTTTCTTGAAGGCAGTATGTTCAGTGACAACGGACAAGGTTTTCCTGTAACGACTAAATTCGTCTCGGCATTTATGTTAATCGTCGTATTAGTGCATGCTCTGTTTGCATTAAGACGATTCCCTGCCCAAATTCAACAATGGCGAGCACTGCGCAGCCAAATGACGATTATGCCTCACCAAGATACTAAAATTTGGTTTTGGCAGTTGATCACTGGCTTTCTTTTATTCTTCCTCGCGCCAGTGCACTTATTTGACATGATCACCAACCCTGAAATCGGACCGCATTTATCCGCTGAGCGGGTTTATCACCAAGATGTGTGGATGCTTTATGTATTGCTGCTTCCTGCAGTGGTCATTCATGCCATGTTTGGTTTGTATCGCGTTGCCATTAAATGGGGCATTACCACTAAACGCATGGCGGCATTAAAGCTTGCCAAAGTAATGGTGGTGTACTTGATGATTATTGGTATCGCTAGTTTGCTTACTTATATTTTTATCGGTCAATCATTGGAGTTACCTGTGACTCCATTTGTGCCGAGCTAAAGACTAACGAGTTGTAGATGAACCAGAGTGCATTGCATTCATGGCTCATAACGTATTTAAGGAGTATCCGTGAAAATTATATATACAGACTCATTAGTCGTCGGCGCAGGCCTTGCTGGTTTACGTGTGGCTATTGCTTCAAAAGAGCGTGGTTTAGACACAGTCGTGCTATCGCTAATTCCTGCGAAGCGTTCTCACTCAGCTGCAGCACAAGGTGGCATGCAAGCCAGCCTTGGCAATACGGTTAAAGGGATGGGCGACGATGAAGATGTTCATTTCCAAGATACCGTAAAAGGGTCTGACTGGGGCTGCGATCAAGACGTAGCGCGCATGTTTGCTCATTGTGCGCCCAAAGCTGTGCGTGAACTGGCTAATTGGGGCGTACCTTGGTCGCGTATTACCGCGGGCGATCGCCAAGTGGTGGTGAATGCTGAAAAGGTGACCATTACTGAAGCTGAAAAAGCCCATGGTTTAATCAATGCACGTGATTTTGGCGGCACTAAAAAGTGGCGTACCTGTTATACCGCTGATGGCACCGGACATTCACTGTTATATGCCGTTGATAACAAAGCCATTGAAATGGACATTCCTGTTCATGAGCGCATTGAAGCACTATCGCTTATCCATGATGGCAAACGCTGTCACGGTGTGATTGCACGCTGTTTAGTGACGGGTGAGCTACGTGCCTATATTGGTAAATCGACCACGATTGCTACGGGCGGCTATGGCCGTATTTATGAAGTGTCTACTAACGCAATTATCTGTGAAGGTATCGGCCAAGCATTGGCATTGGATACCGGCGTTGCGACGTTAGGGAACATGGAAGCGGTGCAGTTCCATCCAACAGCGATTGTGCCTGTGGGGATTTTAACCACAGAGGGCTGTCGTGGTGATGGTGGCTTGTTGCGTGACAAAGATGGTCATCGCTTTATGCCAGATTATGAACCTGAAAAGAAAGAACTCGCATCACGTGATGTGGTTTCTCGTCGCATGACCGAACATATGCGAAAAGGCAAAGGGGTTGATAGCCCTTATGGGCCACATTTATGGCTCGATATTACTTTGCTTGGCCGCAAACACGTTGAAACCAACTTACGTGAAGTGAAAGAGATTTGTGAAAACTTCTTAGGGATTGATCCTGCAAAAGATTGGATCCCAGTTAGGCCAACACAGCATTATTCTATGGGTGGTATCCGCACTAATGCAACTGGTGAAAGCCCGCAACTGGCAGGCTTATTCAGTGTCGGTGAAGCAGCCTGTTGGGATATGCACGGTTTTAACCGCTTAGGTGGTAATTCACTGGCTGAAACCGTTGTGGGTGGCATGATTATCGGAAAATATGTGGCCGATTATTGTGAGAAAAATACGCTTGAAATAAACACTCAAGTGATTGATAACAGCATGAGCAAGTTACAAGCTGAAATTGATGACTTACTCGTAGGCGACGGCACTGAAAATGTGTTTGAAATTAAGCTTGCCATGCAACGCATTATGATGGATTACGTAGGCATTTTCCGTAATGGTATTGAGCTAGAAAAAGCCATTACCGAGTTAAAGGACTTACTGCAGCGCAGCAAGAATATCGGCCTTAAGTGTAAGAAACGTCATGCCAACCCTGAGCTAGTGGAAGCATTGCGCGTACCGCGTATGTTACGTGTTGCTTTAACCGTTGCCTGTGGCGCTAACGCGCGTACAGAAAGCCGCGGTGCCCATGCCCGTGAAGATTACCCACAACGTAACGACAAAGAGTGGCTTAACCGAACGCTATCCACTTGGCCTAATGAAAATGCATTGGAGCCGACGTTAAGTTACGAGCAGCTTGATGTGATGAAAATGGAATTACCACCAGGTTATCGTGGTTACGGTAATGATAATGCCGTAGCGCACCCTGATACTGCAAAACGTGAAACTCAAATCGCTGACATCCTTGCAGAGCTGGGTGATGACGCAGATCGTTATGATAAACAAGCGGCCATTATGCCATTTGATTTACCTGAAACATTACGTCCTCGTAATGAAAGATTAAGTGACACGATTGCTGTGTCGGGAGAGAAGTAATGACTAGCCCACGTACGATTAGTTTTGAAATTTTTCGTTATGATCCGCAAGATCCAAACGACAAACCAAAAATGGTGACTTACGAGATCACCGAAGCCCCAGGCATGACGGTGTTTATTGCATTGAACTTGTTACGTGAGCAGCAAGATCCATCGTTGCAATTTGATTTTGTTTGTCGTGCGGGTATTTGTGGCAGTTGTGCTATGGTGATTAATGGCAAACCCACCTTGGCTTGTCGCACGCTAACGGCTAATTTCCCTGATGGAAAAATTAAGCTGATGCCATTGCCAGGTTTTGAGCTGATTGGCGACTTATCGGTTAACACTGGCAAGTTTATGCGCGAGCTTGCTGAGCGTTTACAGTTGTGGCTACAACCTGATGCGAATGATATTGATATCCATCGCTTAGAGTCTCCAATGGATCCTGCTGAAGCAGCTAAACTGTATGAGTTAGAACGTTGTGTTGAGTGCGGGGTCTGTGTATCTGCTTGTGCAACTAAGCAAATGAAAGACAGCTTTGTTGGCGCGGTTGGTATGATGAAAATCGCCCGCTTTGAAATGGACAGCCGTGATACCCGTAGCGCTGAAGATTTCTATCATGTCATTGGTAATCAAGATGGCGTGTTTGGTTGTATGACCTTACTAGGTTGTCAGGATGCGTGCCCGAAAGATTTACCGCATATGCAGCAAATTGCTTACCTACGCCGTAAAATGGCGCAAACGATTGTTAGCTGTTAATTAACAGCTAAACATTTTAAAGCCGCTAAACAGCAATGTTCAGCGGCTTTTTTGTTGATGGGCTTGGTTATTAACTATTTGATTAAATAGCGGTTGGCATTTGGAATAAGCTTTGCCTTATTCCTTGACTGCTATTTGAACAAACCAAAGTCGTGGCGCTTCGCCCACACCAGACCAAAGGGGCAAAGCGCTTGCGCCCCTTTGGAAACCCTCAGCGCCCCAGACGAAAAATGCTGAAAAACGCATAATTTTCGATGGGGTTCGATCCAGCTTCAAACTTCATGTGTGCCTGCTTCGGCCGTTGCCGAAAAGGCCTAACGCTTCCGATAGGCCGTCCGTGGCCTAACGAAAGCTAACTTGGCATCCATGCCAAGCTCACGTCCTTTTCTCGATGACCTCAATTCAAATTGATTCTGAAAGGTTTTGTTCTGTGTCTATTAGTGGCGAATACAGTTAAATCGAAGAGACACTAATCCCAGCGTAGATGCGTTAATACCCTCGAAAATATGGATGTATCTGCATAAAACGCTGCGGCAGGTAATGGATTAGATTGAGCCATGCCTTTCTGTAATAAAGCTAAAATAAATGAAGTATAAAGTTAGAGGTTGTAACTCGCTTTTACTCTTTTTCTTGCTAGGGATGCGAGTTTCAGCTTATTGAATAATTTCAGTCCATTCGGGTTATAAAGGTTTGTTCGTCATCCACAAATGCCACAAAACCGTCATGATAGATAAACACCCGACCACGTCCCTCAACTAGGCAGGCAAGCTGTGGGCTTAAATCTTCTTCGTTATCCTGACTTTGAAATGTACCAGTATCGGTGATTACGCCGCTGAGTGTAGGCAAATATCCATAAGTGCGCTTGGCTTGATCAATTAGGCTCAATTCACTGGCGCTAGAGAAGCAAGATGGGATAGCACCAGCCTCCTCGATAAACATCGTTTTCAGTTCTTCAAAAGCTGTAATCACTAGCCAGTCGATGTCGTTAACATGATGGATAAACATTGTTTATAAATACCTAGTTTCTGGATAATTCTGATGCAGAGATTTTATCACTATCATGGGAGAACGTAGTAGAGGTTTAGTTGCTAAAGGTAGTAATTCGGTGAAATTTTTAGACATTCACTCGGTCTACTTGAAACACGTTTTTGCCTCAATACTTGTTAGCAGCTTTCGTTAGCTACTGATTTCTAGATTCGAATAAACATCTAAATCAAAGTCTAGGTCAACGTCTAAATCAAAGTCGTGGCGCTTCGCCCACACCAGACTAAAAGGGAGTGAACTGCGACTCCCTCTTAGAACACCCCGCAGCTCCGGCGAAATTTAAACAGCAAAATTTCCAACGGAGAATCATCCAGCTTTTAACTTCATTTTGAGTCCGCTTCGGCAAGCTACAAAAATCACTAACGCTTACGATGGGGCGTCCCTTCCCCTTGAAAGCTAGCCAGACATCCATGTCTGGACTCACGTAATTTTCTTGCTTACCTCAATTCAAATTGTGCATTCTTAGAAGATCGAAACACCTATAAAACTTGAGCTTTTTAGCTCTTTAAATTGTCATGAATACAGTTAAATCGAAGAGATGAAAATTCGGGTGTAAGCACGGCTGTGACCGTCCATGACATGGACGTCATGGCCGAGCTTTCAGGGATGAACTTGCAGCGTGTCACAGTCGTGCTTGCACGATAGCCTGCGGCAGGCAATGGATTAGATTGAAGTGATGGTCTTAAGTAATTGAGCCAATATAGATGAAGTGCAACACATAAACGGGTAACTCGTTTATGCCCCAAAACGTGTTTCAAATGATAGGTAGTAAAGATAAGTAACAGCCAGTAGACCAACTTTTTCTAATCGATAAGTGACTACTGCTGATTACTTCTGATAAGGCATCAATTTCAATGCTCACTTTGCACATATTTGTGCTCGTTTATCCAATACCACTCTGGTAGAGTGCTTATAAATCAATAGCTTTACTTTAGTAAGGCTTAAATAATAGGTTTATTAAATGTGCATGCGCGCTTTGCCAAATAAACGCGCATGCGCACTATACAAATGTTAGTTGGCTTAGGAGTCACAGTTGAATTTTGATGGTTTGAAATCGATTATCGATACTGAAAATGACCAAGAATTAAAGCTTACTTCTAATTTTTGGGAAATCACTAAAAACTCCAATTCAGAATTGAAGCCTTGGTTATCTGAAGATCAATTTAATCAGGTTTTCTCAAACCTATTAGAGTATCAAAATAACGATACAGTGTTTGTCTTTGAGTCTTTCGAACGGATATACAAAGATTCAGGTTTAACTAAAAGGTTAACTGAACAGCTAGATTTAAACTGGGCTAACTTTAATTCTTTTCAAAGCGATACCGAAATTCTTTATTTCTATATGGTGCCAAAAAGTTTAAATTGGGTTTTATATGCAAACAGAGACTTTTGGCAGTTTGCAAAAGGCAACTAACAAGTTACTCAAACGGACGCTAAACAGTTGGCTAGCTTCGTTCCTCGCAATTTTAGCCAACAATTTCGCGCAGCTTAGTAAGGCGTTAAATGGCTCAGGGAGTATGTCGTTGAATCGGAATCAAAGAGTAGAGCTAGCTTTTGATTTTATGTTAGCAAAAGAGAAAGCAGGAGAAGCTTTCACAATGGCTGAGCTTGTTGAAGCATCAGGCTGGGCACTTAGTAGTTGTCGAACATATCCTACTAAAAGGTGGCATCAATTCGTTCAAAGAGATGGTAGTCAATATACATCTACAGGGCTGATCTATTTGAGTAAAGACGAGTTTAGTCTTATACACTCGCAAAAACTACAAGATCCTAATAATCAATCTTCAAAGAGTATACTTCTTCACAAGGCAAGAGAATTTGCACTATTAGCTGTATCAACATACAACAACCCTTATACAGAATTTAAGACATATGGCTTCATAGTCAATATTGTTATAGCTTACACAGCACTCTTTCATGCTATTTTCGAGAAAAAATCAGAAAACTATTTTTATCTCGATGAAGAAGGAAACCCTACATTCATTGATGGCGAAGAAAAAGCTTGGGAGTTATCTCGTTGTTGCACTGAATATTGGGGAGGGCAAGATAACCCAGAAACCAAAAATTTGAATTTTCTAATTGGACTAAGAAATAAGATTGAGCATAGAAGTCTGCCTGCGGTTGATCTTGCTACTAGCGGTGAATGCCAATCAGCGCTAAATAATTTTGAGAATTTACTGGTTGAAGAGTTCGGGGATAGCCATGCACTAATGGCAAGACTAGCCATAGCTATGCAGCTAACACGAACATCGGAACAAGCGCAATTGGAAGCATTAAAACAATTTCAAACTGAAAATTATCGCGTTGTACGTGAGTATATGGAAACATATAAAAATGATTTGTCAGATGAAGTTTTAGAGAGTCAAAAATATAGAATAAGAGCTTTCCTAGTCCCAAAACTCGGAAATCATGCTAAATCGGCTGATTTAGCAGTTGAGTTTATAAATGTAAATAAACTCAACGATGATGAAATGGAAAACTATGAACAAGGTGTAGCTTTTATTAAGGGTATTGAGTCACCATTTAAATTAAAACCAAGTAAAGTAGTTCCGATAGTAAAAGAAAAGATAAAAGACTTTAATCCTACGTTACATACAAAGTGTTGGAAGTTTTATAACGCTAGACCGCGTGAACTTGTCACTACCTACAAGGGTGAGTATGCTGCATATGTTGAAGGATTTGACGGTTACTTGTATTCACGGCGTTGGGCTGACTTTTTAATTAGGCAATTAAGAAACAAAGAAGAGCTTGCTAGGGTACGCAGACAAGCCATTTAACAAGTCTTTCAAAAGGACAAAAAACAGTTGGCTTTTACTCCTGCGTCGCTATTTTAGCCAACAATTTTTTGCCGCTTAGCAAAGCGTTACCGAATATCCGCTTGCCATATTTTCACTACTGAGACTCATCACTTTAAGGGCTTTGACTCTATCCAATTTCTGTCAAAAAATAAGCTTCAAACTTTATTGATTGAAGACCTCGGTAGATATCGCTAAACCAAAGGCGCTAGCTTCATTAATTCAGCAATATTCTGCACCCCAAGTTTATCCATTAGTTTTGAACGATGAACTTCGATGGTTCTGACCGCAACGCATAATTCATTGGACATTTGTTTGTTGGTATTGCCTGCAATAACCAGTTTAAAAATTTGTTTCTCACGTTCAGACAGTCCATCTATCAAGGCTAAGTGATGCATTTTCCAGTGTTGGCGAATACTGTATAGCAGTCCTTTTTCGATGGAGTTGGATAGCACTTTTCCTTGTACAGGCTTTTGAAAGAAATCAAATGCGCCTTGTTTAAATGCATCGACAGCCATCGGGACATCGCCGTGTCCCGTCAGAAAAATCACAGCCAACGGGCTGTTGGCTTCAGTCAGCAATTGCTGCACTTCTGGGCCAGAAAGGCCGGGCATTCTGGCATCTAAAATCACGCAACCAGCAGTAGCAAGATCGACCGAGGATAAGAACAAATCTCCTGAGTTAAAGCTAATCAGCTTATAGCCGTAACCTTCCATCAAAAAAGTAATGGAATCAATAATGGCTTCATCATCATCGACGAGATATACAGGGCCGTTAATGTCATTTAGCATAACCGTTCCTCAATGTGGTTTTTTACAATGGCTTTCGCCATTGCTCATCAGAGTCATTCTTTGCGAAAAGTAGATGTATTATTGATAGATATCTCAGTTTGAATCGATAAGCGAACTAATTTTATATAAAGCATGAATTGCATCACGTTGCATTGTTGTTGCTCTATCGTAAGCTTATTAAACTTCTCTAATTAAGGCGTTTACTGTGCTACGAATTATCGTGTGCTTTTTACTATTGAGCTATATTTCTTCTGCATGGGCAAAACCCCAAGAGCTACATGTGGGCGTGTTAGCTAATTGGGGAGACCAACAAGCTATCGCGCGTTGGACTCCGATGATGGACTATCTTAATGAACAAGTGCCAGACACGCATTTTAACGTCTATCCTGGTAACTTTGTCGCGCTAAACCAAGCGATGGAGTCGGGGGAGATTCAGTTCATTATCACCAACCCTGGGCAATACCTTTATCTTTCTAATCAGTTCCCGCTATCTTGGCTCGCCACTATGCGCTCTCGTCGTCATAACGGTGCGACTTCTGCGATTGGATCTGCTGTTATCGTCAAAGCTGATAGTGAATACCGTACTTTGTATGACTTGAAAAACAAATCGGTTGCAGCGAGCGATCCTCATGCATTAGGCGGCTATCAAGCCACTATTGGTTTAATGCACAAATTAGGTATGGATTCTAAAAACTATTTTAAAGAAATACACTTTTTAGGTTTTCCGCTAGACCCACTTTTGTATCAGGTCCGTGATGGTAACGTAGATGCTGCAATCACGCCTTTATGTACCTTTGAAGATATGGTGGCGCGTGGGTTAATTAAGTCCGAAGAATATAGAATATTAAACCCAAGTAAGCCCAAAGGCTTTGATTGCCAATGCAGTACACACCTCTATCCTAATTGGTCGTTTGCAGCCAATGAGAGTGTTGATAATGAGCTTAGCAAAGCTATAACCCAAGCTTTGATGAAGTTGCCTTCAGAACATCCCGCAGCCATTACGGCTCAGCTGAAAGGCTGGACGTCGCCTATCAGCCAGTTAGCAGTGATTCAATTATTTAGCGAACTGCATGTGGAAAACTCTGACGTTAATCGTTGGGATACGTTATTAAAATGGCTTAAAGATAATCGACATTGGGGCATATTGGCTGTTTTCTTATTTGTGGTCGCGACGGTTTATCACTTATGGATTGAGTATCGTTTTCATCAAAAAAGTGAATCGTTAGTGGCATCAGAAAGGCAATTAAAACAACAAGAAATTGCGCTAGAGAAGTTACAAAGTGCTGCCATGATTGGCGAGATTGGTGCAGGGCTTGCCCATGAAATAAATCAGCCTATCGCGGCCATCACCAGCTATAGCGAAGGAGCATTAATGCGCCTTGAGAATAAACACCAAATGGATAAAGACACCGCCATCGAATTACTCGGTAAGATCCATCAACAATCTACGCGAGCGGGTGAAGTGGTGCATCGAATCAGGGGGTTATTAAAGCGTAAAGAAGCCGTGATGGTTGATGTGAATATTTTGACCTTAGTGGACGAAAGTATTTCGTTATTAAAGCTTGAGTTAGCGAGAAACGATATTCGCATTGATACCAATACCCAAGGCGAACCATTCTTTATTACCGCTGATCGTGTTGGTTTAATGCAAGTGCTGATTAATTTAATCAAAAACAGTATTGATGCCATCAGTGAACAAACCCAGCCAGTTCAATCAAAGCCAGCACAAGGTAAAATTGTTATTTCGATGCATTTTAAAGAGCATCAAGTAGATGTGCAGATTATTGATAATGGACCAGGGCTACCACAAAACTCTGACGCATTAATGGCGACCTTTTTTACTACTAAAGAAAATGGTTTAGGTTTAGGGCTAGCAATTTGTAATGAGGTGATGAAGGAACACGAAGGTACTTTTAGATTAGATAATCGTGAAGATGAGATAACAGGTTGTGTGGCCACGTTGGGATTAAAGAAGAGGGGCAGTCAGCAAAAAGTTGTGAGTTAACTGAGTGAATTTGAGCGCTAAATATAAATGCGTAATAAGAGATCGTAAATACGCTGATTGATAGCCGATAAACGCTAGTTTTGTGCATTAATTCATATTTTTTAGCAATATGTGGTTAACCACAATAGCGTTATTTTGTGATTGCAGTAGGCGGTTTTTTAAACCGTGAACCCAATCACAATGCACGATGTAGACGAGTGAGTATGTGGTTTACCACAATATTCAAGGTGATTTCCTTGAGTGAGAATGATGAAAACCTTAGAACAGCTTAACAGCTTGGCAATCCAGTTTTTTGGATAATGCGTATGCCGTTTTATGTTCTTGGTCATTATTGTCATTTGGGAGATACACCATGAAACTAGATCGGCGAACCTTTATCAAAGGCGCAGGCGCAGGTACCGCAGGTTGTGCCCTTGCTGCTTTGCCCGGCTCGATTGCCGCCTTAGGCAGTGTCACAGTTCAAGGCAGTGAAGAGTCTATCGCAAGTAGTTGCGAAATGTGTTCTACACGCTGTCCAATATCAGCCAGAGTGGTTAACGGCAAAAACGTATCCATTCTCGGTAATAAAAAAGCCAAATCATTTGGTGGTGCAGTTTGTGCTCGCGGTGGTGCTGGTCATAGTTTACTTTACGATAAGCAACGTATTGTTAAACCGCTGAAGCGAGTGGGTGAACGTGGTGAAGGTAAATGGGCAGAAATCGAGTGGGATGAAGCCTATAGTCTGATTGCTGAAAACCTCAATAAAATTAAAGTCAAACACGGTGCTGAGTCAGTTGCTTTTTCGTCTAAATCAGGCTCACTTGAAGGCCATCTTTTCCATCTAGCAAAATCCTTTGGTAGTCCTAATACTTTCACCCATGCCTCAACGTGTCCTGCGGGTTATGTGGTTGCGGCTAAAGCCATTTTTGGTGGCAAAATCAAGCGTGATTTAAGTAATTCAAAGTACATCATCAATTTTGGTCATAACTTGTATGAAGGCATCAACATGTCTGAAACTCGAGGAATGATGAATGCCCAAATGGAAAAGGGCGCAAAGCTAGTCGTATTTGAACCGCGCTTTTCTATCGTGGCAGACAAAGCTGATGAGTGGTACGCGATTAAGCCAGGCACTGATGTCGCGGTTGCGTTGGCCATGTGTCATACGCTTATTCATGATGATTTGTACGATAAAGATTTTGTCGCAAAATACGTCGAAGGCTTCGATGAATTTGCTAAAGAAGTTAAAAACTACACTCCAGAGTGGGCTGAAGCGATCAGTGATGTACCCGCAGAAGATATTCGCCGTATAACCCATGAATACGCAGCTGCAGCGCCACATGTATTAGTGGATTTCGGGCATCGTTCGTCATTCACAACAGAAGAGTTTGAAATGCGCCGTGCGTTATACGCTGCCAATGTACTGGTGGGTAACATTGAACGTAAAGGTGGTTTGTACTTCGGTAAAAAAGCGTCGAATTATAATAAGTTTGCTGGTGAAACGGTTGCACCAACCTTATCTAAGCCAGGGGTTAAAAACCTGCCTAAAATCGAAGCGAAGCGTATCGATATGGTGGATGAGCAATATTCCATGTTGTGGTCATCAGGCGGAATTTATCAAACAATTCTGGATGCAACCCTTGATGCTGTGCCGTATCAGCTTCATGGCTGGGTAATGAGCCGTACTAATCCAATGCAAACCATGACAGATAGAGCGCGCATTGTTGAATCAATGCAGAAGTTAGATTTTGTGGTGGCTTGTGACTTGTACATTACTGAGAGCGCAGCTTACGCCGATGTATTCCTGCCAGAATCAACCTATCTTGAACGTGATGAAGAAATTAAAGATAAGTCAGGTAAAAACCCTGCTTATTACGTGCGTCAACGAGTGGTAGATACCATTGGTGATACCAAACCAAGCTGGCAGATCTGGAAAGAGGTGGCTGACAAATTAGGTCAAGGTGAATACTTCCCTTGGGAAAATATGCAGACCTTACAGATGTTCCAAGTGAACAAAGACGTTAAATTATTAGACAAGATTAAGCGTGATGGTTGGGTCAGCTACGGTAAACCGTTAATGCTGCGTGAACCAAGCATGGTAAATACGTTTGTGTCTGAATATCCCAATGCCATTACACCTGATGAAGATTCCACTTATGCCAGTCATCTGAGCTTCAAAACGCCTTCAGGCAAGATTGAATTGAGCTCTAATAAGGTCGAAAAAATGGCGCCTGGCCGCGGGGTGATTAAATATCGCGAAGTGACTATGAAAAAAGCTGATGAGCTGTTTTTCATTCAAGGTAAAGTGGCCGTTCACACCAATGGTGCGACTCAAAATGTACCTATCTTAGCGAATTTGATGTCTGATAACGCCCTTTGGATCCATCCAATTACAGCCGGACACATGGGCATTTCTAGCGGTGATAAGATTCGAATTTTCAACGACACTGGCAGTGAAGAGGGTCATGCTCTGGTCACGCCTGGTATTCGCCCAGACACCGTATTTGCTTATATGGGCTGCGGTTCTAAAAACAAAGAGCTTGCACGTGCTACCGGTAAAGGTATTCATTGCGGCAACTTACTTCCTCACGTTACGTCTCCGGTTACTGGCATGAACTTGCACACTACCGGCGTCAAAATAGCCAAGATTTAATCGGAGTTCATTATGACTAAACGTTATGTCCTTGTGCACGATGAAAACAAGTGCATTGGCTGCCAAGCGTGTAATGTCGCTTGTCGCAGTGAAAATAATGTCCCTGAGTCAGTGACTCGTATTCAGGTTCGCGTTGAGGGGCCTTATGGCAACTTTCCTCACCTTCATTTTAAATATAATCGCGTTTCATGTGAGCAGTGTGAGAATGCTCCGTGTGTGAAAGTCTGCCCAACTGGCGCAGCCTACGTCAATGATGATGGCATTGTGTCTATCAATGAAGGCAAGTGTGTTGGTTGCTTGTATTGCGTTGCTGCTTGCCCTTACAAAGTGCGCTTTATTAACCCTGAAACCCGAGTGCCAGACAAGTGCGACTTTTGTAAAGAAACCCGCTTAGCTCGCGGTGAAGAGCCAGCTTGTGTCACGGTTTGTCCTACTCAAGCACTGACTTTTGGTGATGCCAATGATTTAACTTCTGAAGTCAGTCAGTTATTAGACACTAAAAATCATTATCAACAAAAAGTGAATCTAGGCACAGAGCCAAGGGTTTATCGCATTCCTAGCCGTAAAGGAGGGATCAAAGCATGAATAATATCTGGGGCTCAATGGAGCAATATGATCCAGTCGTTTGGAACTGGATAATCGCAGTTTACTTATTTATGGCAGGGTTATCAGCGGGTTCAATGCTGGTGGCAATAGGGCTTAAATGGTACAGGCAAAGTCGTGGCTTACCCACTGAAGGCTTACCAGTTATCAAGGCTGCAGCTGTTGTTGGACCGATCTCTATTTGTGTCGGTATGGCGTTGTTAATGCTTGACTTGACTAAGCCATTTGAGTTTTATCATATTTTACTCAACTACAACTTTACTTCAGTAATGGCTTGGGGGGTATTAGCGTTATTATTTTATATCCCGCTGGTATTTGTATTTGCAGGTTTAGTTTTTGAAAAACCGTTACTGCAATATGCGCCATGGTTATCGGGTGTGGTAAAGGTGTGTCGCAAGCTTGAAAATAGTCTGAATAAGCTGATTTTTGTACTGGCGATAGGAGTTGGGATTTACACTGGTTTCTTACTCTCTGCGTTAATTAGCTACCCGATTTTAAATACCGCTGTGTTACCTGCGTTATTTTTAGCATCGGCGCTGTCTGTGGGGTCGGCGGGTAATATCTTAGTGGCCACCTTGTTCTTCAGTAAAAAAGAGTCTGACTGTATTGAGCAAGTACACCGCATTGAATACCCTGTCGCATTCAATGAAGCCTTATGTTTAGTCTTGCTGTTTGTTGGCCTTAACTTTTCAGGTCCAGCAGCTCAGGCGGCAACAGCGGCTATTACGACTGGGACTTGGGCTAGCGTATTCTGGCTAGGTGTTGTCGGACTTGGTCTGGTGGTCCCTGTACTTGCTAGTACATTAGCACCTAAGTCATGGCGTCATACTAAGGGCTTTTTAATTACGGTTTCTTGTAGCACGATTTTAGGAGTGTTAGCACTACGACATTTCGTGGTGTATGCAGGCCAAAGTTATATTAGTTAGATTGGTAAAACTAAAATGACAATGCCGCTGGCTTTATAGAGACAGCGGCATTTTTGTTGCTATTTACAAGTGACAATTACAAGCGACCTTTGCAACTGACAATCACAAGTGACCTTAGTAATCGTTACTCACAATGGCTGTCAAAACTAATGAGCTAGATTATCGATGTTTTAAAATGGCAGAAAATAGACATAAAAAAACCACCGTGAAGGTGGTTTTTTTGAAAGCAAAAAGTGCGTTAGCTTTTAGCGCGCTTCATTGCAGTGAAGAACTCATCGTTTGTTTTGGTCATAGCCAATTTATCGATAAGGAATTCCATACCTGATACTTCATCCATAGGATTAAGGATTTTACGTAAAATCCACATCTTCTGCAGTTCATCTGGCGTAGTGAGTTTTTCTTCGCGACGTGTACCTGAACGGTTAAAGTCGATTGCAGGGAAAACACGTTTTTCAGCTGCTTTACGAGAAAGGTGTAACTCTTGGTTACCTGTACCTTTAAATTCTTCGTAAATAACTTCATCCATCTTAGAGCCAGTATCAACTAGCGCTGTTGCGATAATGGTTAAGCTGCCACCGTGTTCGATGTTACGAGCAGCACCAAAGAAACGCTTTGGACGATGAAGTGCGTTGGCATCAACACCACCGGTAAGTACTTTACCTGATGATGGGATAACCGTGTTGTAAGCACGAGCAAGACGCGTGATTGAGTCTAATAAGATAACGACATCTTTCTTATGCTCAACTAAACGTTTGGCTTTCTCGATAACCATTTCTGCCACTTGAACGTGACGTGATGCTGGCTCATCGAAAGTAGAAGCAATAACTTCACCTTTAACCATGCGCTGCATTTCGGTTACTTCTTCAGGACGTTCGTCGATTAGCAATACCATTAACACCACTTCTGGGTTGTTATGGGTAATGCTTTGCGCCATGTTCTGTAGCAGTAAGGTTTTACCTGCTTTTGGCGGTGCAACGATCAAACCACGCTGACCTTTACCAATCGGAGAACATAAATCAAGAATTCGTGAAGTGATGTCTTCAGTAGAACCGTTACCGCGTTCCATACGTAGACGATCTTCAGCATGCAGTGGGGTAAGGTTTTCGAATAAGATTTTAGAGCGAGAATTTTCAGGTTTGTCGAAGTTAACTTCGTTGACTTTTAGCAGAGCAAAATAGCGTTCACCGTCTTTTGGTGGGCGGATTTTACCAAAAATGGTATCACCGGTACGCATATTGAAGCGTCTGATCTGGCTTGGTGAGACATAAATGTCATCTGGGCCAGCTAGGTAAGAACCATCCGAACTTCTTAAAAATCCAAAGCCATCTTGGAGGATTTCTAATACGCCGCCACCAAAGATATCTTCACCGCTTTTGGCGTGGGCTTTCAGAATGGAGAAAATGATGTCCTGCTTGCGAGCACGGGCCATATTTTCTAATTTCATGCTTTCTGCTAGTGAAACTAGGTCTGATATAGACGTGTCTTTTAATTCAGTTAAATTCATGTTGGGGGTCTTGTATTACGCGACGATGCTTACCGCAATCAATCAAAGGGTAGAACAATGTAGAAATGTGTGATTGAAAAGCGAGTAGGAGTTTAGTTGAAAAAATCTGATGAATAAATTAGCACTATATCTGCATGACGTCCAGAATTTTAGCGAAAAATCGGCACAAATTGTTCACATATTGTGCCGATTATCACTTTTCAAGCTTAAAATGCGCAGCAATGTCATAAGGTGTATCGGTTGAGTTAACTAAATATTGTTAGTTTTTAAACAATAGCGAACTAACCGTGTTAGCTCGTTATGAATAATATTCAACTTTCAATCAACAGCTGTCATTTTAATGAGAGGCTTGATTAAGCTTGTGCGTCAATAAACTCTTTTAATTGAGTCTTTGATAATGCACCTACTTTAGTGGCAACTAACTCGCCGCCTTTGAACATTAATAATGTCGGGATGCCACGTACACCGTACTTAGCAGGTGATACATTATTTTGGTCAACGTTAAGTTTAGCTACAGTGATCTTACCCGCGTACTCTTCAGCTACGTCGTCTAAGATTGGCGCAATCATTTTACAAGGACCACACCATTCAGCCCAGAAGTCTACCAATACAGGCAATTCTGAGTTAATGACGTCATTTTCGAAGCTGTCATCGCTTAGGTATACAATTTTATCGCTCATGTAAATCTCCAGATTTGGCACCATTGCTAGTTTATTAATGGCTTACCATGTATATTGGGGCGGTTAAATAGTTTTCAAGTAAACGTGTGGGCTATTTCAAACGATTAAGTCTTTTTTTGCAACACTAACGAGTATGCTTGAGCTATGAGCGAAACACATTTATCTACCCAAAAGTTTGCTGACTTCCCTTTGAAACCAGAGGTAATTCAGGCTTTAAACGAAAATGGCTTTGAATTTTGTACGCCAATTCAGGCGTTATCTCTTCCCATTTTATTGCAACAAAAAGATATTGCAGGTCAGGCACAAACAGGTACTGGCAAAACAATGGCTTTTTTGGTTGCCACATTTAACCATCTTTTATCGGTTGCCATACCAGAAGGGCGACAAATTAATCAGCCACGTTCAATTATTATGGCGCCGACTCGCGAATTAGCGATTCAGATTGCAAAAGATGCCAAATTATTAGAAAAACATACTGGCTTAAAGGTCGGTATTGTCTACGGTGGCGAAAGTTACGATGTTCAACGTCAAGTACTTGATGCTGGTGTTGATATTCTTATCGGTACCACTGGCCGTATTATCGATTATGTTCGTCAAGGTGTGATCAGTTTGAATTCAATTCAAGCGGTTGTACTTGATGAAGCTGATCGTATGTTCGATTTAGGCTTTATTAAGGACATTCGTTTCTTGTTTAGACGTATGCCTGATGCCAAGTCTCGCTTGAACATGTTGTATTCAGCAACATTATCAATGAAGGTGCAAGAACTGGCTTATGATCATATGAATGATCCTGAGAAAGTTGAAATTGCCCCTGAGCAAAAAACATCTAAGAACATTAAAGAAGAAATTTTCTACCCTTCAACAGATGACAAAATGCGTCTGTTATTAACCTTGCTAGAAGAAGATTGGCCTGAAAAAGCGATCATTTTCTCAAATACCAAGCACAGCTGTGAAAAGGTATGGTCATGGTTAGAAGGTGATGGACATCGCGTAGGTTTACTAACAGGTGATGTGCCGCAAAAGAAACGTATCCGTATTCTTGAGCAATTTACTTCAGGTGCACTTGATTTATTAGTGGCGACGGATGTTGCTGCTCGTGGTCTACATATTTCTGATGTATCTCATGTGTATAACTATGATTTACCAGATGATTGTGAAGATTATGTTCACCGTATTGGCCGTACCGGTCGTGCGGGTCAAAAAGGCGTTTCGGTGAGTTTTGCATGTGAAGAATATGCACTGAACCTGCCTGCAATTGAAACGTATATATCACATTCAATTCCTGTGACGAATTACGATCGTGAAGCATTACTTGATGATTTACCGCCTCCTGTGCGTATTCATCGTAAGCACCCTACGACGCGTGGTCGTGACGGTGGCAATCGTAATGGTGCACATCGCAGTGGTGGTCGTCCACCTCAAAGGAATCGCAGACACTCGTAAATGACTGGTTCAGCTACATTACCTTGTTACGCCGCGATAACGCTTGGCTCAAATAGCTTTAATATGTTGGTTGCCCAAACATTGGATGGCCAGCCAACAATTATTGCTAAATATAAGCAGAAAGTGCGTTTGGCAGAAGGTATTGGCGAGGATAATCGCTTAGCTGAAGCAGTATTACAACGTGGTTTGGATTGCTTATCCATGTTCGCTGAGATGCTTGAAAAGCATCAAGTCGCTCAGCAACATGTCGCTGTTTTTGCAACAGCAACCCTTCGTGTTATCTCAAATGCCCAAGAATTCCATCAACGCTCGTTACCGATTTTAGGTCATCCTATTGAGGTGATTAGCGGCCTGCGTGAAGCTGAACTCATTTATCAAGGTATGGCAGCCACCACTGAAGGTGATGGTCAACGTTTGGTGATTGATATTGGTGGTGCTAGCACTGAGTTTATTATCGGTAATGGCAATCAGGTGCTATTTAAAACCAGTTTAGACTTTGGCTGTGTTCGCTTTAATCAGCAGTTTTTCAATCAAGTCCCTTATCAACTTCATCATTTCGAACAAGCCAAATTAGCCGTATCAAAGGCTCTTGAACCGCATAGCGAGTTATTGAGGGAATTAGGTTGGCAAGGCGTTGTAGGCGCCTCTGGCGCAGTACAGTCGGTTGTATCTGTGCTTAATCATCGTGAATTATCAGAAATCATTACCTTAAAGGTGTTATACCGTTTTCGTGATGAGGTTTTAGCGCAAAAAAATGAGTCACTGCATCATATTCAGGGTTTATCTGTAGAAAAAGCACCAACGTTTGCATCAGGTATTGCTATTTTAATCGCCTTGTTTGAACTGCTGGATATCGAGTCGCTTAACCTTTCTGGCGGTGCGCTGCGAGAAGGCGTATTGACCATGTTAGCTGAACGAGTTGAGCAAACTGAATAAGCTATTTCATCGTTTTCATTACCCAAAAACAGCAGTAAAAGAATACAAAAAAGGGACGCTAACTTACGTTAGCGTCCCTTTTTGATGATCAATAAATCAGATATTTAAATACTGATTATTTAATGATGTTCAGTAAATCTTGCTCTAAAGTCACTTCAGGTCTTTCAATGATGCGGCCAATTTCTTTATCGTCTTGCTCTACGATGAAGGTTGGTATACGGCTGAACTCATAGTTAGCAGCTAAGCCTTCTGGATCTAATTTGCTGCGATCTACACCGATGTATGTGACGGTGATATTTGGATTGGCAACTTCTTCAATAAGGCGCATGAATCTTGGTGTTTCACGGTGACAATCTGGGCACCAAGTACCGATAATAACGACAACATTAGTTGGCGTGTCGATTGCTTTTAATGCTGAAATGGCATCTGCATTAGTTTGGTAGTTTTCGTACTCTGCTGCGTAACCTGGTAAATCTTTTTCAAGTGCTGAAATTTCAACAATGCCAGTGATAATCACTTCTTGTTTCTCCTCGCTGCATGTCGCCATGAAGCCTGATTGCTCTTCATCAAATGCACAGCCGCTGTTTGCTACTGCTGTACCTGTAATCAAATGACTACTGAAAAATAGAGCCGTTGTGGCTAGTAATGTTTTAACGCTTTTATGCATGATAAGGCCTCATGAATGAAGAATACAATAATTCAATCATTTCGGCGTAAGTTAGTGAAGTCGAATATGCTCGGCGTGTTAGCTAGATCACTGATAAGGGCAATAATTCAAACATAACTTTGAACTTGCCCTGTAATCAAAAAAAGACCCAGCATGGCAGCATTTTTAATAATATTTTTTATTTATATTATATGCCAGTAGCTTTACTTGGCTTAGGTTTAGCTACTTTTTCTGTTGAAAAAATATGCCAAGCTTTTTCAATACCTGACTCCTGCCATTTAGCAACTGCAACTAAGCGATGCTCGCGACCTCTGATGGCATTTGGGATCATGTTAGATTCAAAATATACTTGCGAGGTAATTTGTTGCTCATTAATGCCTTGGGCTACGATTATTCGCGTGATTTCAGCGGCGCGTTTTTTAGCGAGTTCATGGTTATAGGCATCACTGCCTTCAGGGCTGGTGTCACCGATTAAGTATATTCTTGCATCTTGATAATGTTTAACAGCATTGACCATTTTTGCCAATCGTTCTGATTCGTAAGTGGTTAACGTGTGCTTATCAAACTCAAACATCACCACTCTACTGGCTTGTTTTTCTACTGTGGTTGAGCTTTCACAGCCATCATTATTGATAACTGAACCATCAGGAGTAGTTAGGCACAGATCGCGTGCGGTAATCACACCATCTGTATCCAAATCGTATAAATCACGACTTTGTTGTTCAACAAGGGCTGGGCGCGGTGTTTCTATACAAGCGCTGAGTGTTAGGGCAAGTAGGCAAAGTGGCAGTAAGTTAATTGATTTCATGTTACTTCTCCTCTTGCCATTGGTTAGGGGTGTCGACCCTAAATGATTCGATCAGTTGCCCTGTCGCGTTAATTAAGCGATAGGCCGCAATGTGATAATTGTAATAAGCACTAAGATAGTTTTTGCGCGCAAGATACACTTCGACTTTGGCATCGAGGACATCAAGCAATGAACGTCTGCCAAGTTCAAACTGGCGTTGATAGCCTTGTTCTGCCTGCACAGCCTGATCGACATTTACTTGATAGAATTTACGTTGCTGACCGACAAATTCGTATGAATTCCAAGCTAGACGAGTGCCTTCTATCACTTGCTTTTCGGTTTGCTGACGAATGGATTTAGCTTGCTGAACTTGCCAAGCTGCGGCTTCTGCTCGGTCATTGGTTGAGCCGCCGTTATACAAATCATAGCTCAGCATTAACATGGCTCTGGCGTCTTCATCAGGGCCTTCAATTCCGCCAATATTGTCATTTTTGTTGGCTTGTAACTCGATTGATAGCTTAGGCCAGTAATCACTTTTTTCGCGCTCATATTGAGATGAGGCTGCTTGAGTGTCATTGATTGCTGCATCGATTTCAGGGTGATTCTTAACTGCTTGTTCAAGCGCTAATTTTAATGAGGTAGGCACATAATTAAAGTCAGGTTTAGCATTATATAAATCTACCGGAAGTTGCCCGACAAGATCATAATACTTAGCTTGTAAATCCATTTGCTGATTGCGTGCTGCGAGATAACCCGATTGACTGGTTGCCACGCGCGCTTTAACTTGAGCGACATCAGATTCACTGCTTAAGCCTTTATTTTGACGTAAAATGATATCCTTAAGGATATCTTTATGTTCTTCAATATTGCGCTCAGCGAGGCCGACAATACGGTTTGCTTCGACTAGGTTTAAGTAAACGGTGGCGACTTCTAGTGACAAGTTTTCAGCTTCTGAAATCAAGCCAAATCGCTCGGCTTCTTGTTCAAATTCAAGGCGGTCAATTTCAGAGGTTGTTCTAAACCCATCAAACAATAATTGCGATACTTTAACGCCGAGTTCGGTGCGATTTAGATCAGTATCAACTCGTTGGCCGCTGTTATATCGAACTTCTTCGTAACCGACACCACCGTAGAGTTTAACTTGAGGAAGATAATCACCCACAGCGGCTTTTTTATAACGAACTGCGGCTTCAAAGCTGGCATATTTTTGCTGCAACCTTGGATGGTGATTTATCGCTTCTGCTACTGATTGTTCCAACGTCAGTGCTTGTGCCTGTGTTGATATTACTAAAGCAGAAATGAATAACAGTTTTTGCATAGTATCCTTACCTTTACCTTACGGTTCTCGTAGCGCATTTGCTCTGGCCCGCAATAGCGGTTTTAGCCAGTAATTTAAGACGGTTTTATTGCCAGTTAAAATATCGGTTGAGGCTTGCATGCCTGAAATAATTGGCCAGCCGTTCAGTTGGTTTTCATCAGTTTGAATATGGGCTTCATAGTAAGTTGTGCCATCTTCAAGTTGTTGTGCATCAGGGCTGACGTATATGACCTCACCTTTAATACCACCGTATATCACAAAGTCATAAGCCGTAAATTTCACCATTGCTTTTAAGCCTTTATGAACAAAAGCAATGTCCTTTGGCGCGATATGACTTTCGATAATGAGTTGGTCATCTTGAGGGACGACTTCCATGAGTACTTGGCCAGGTTCTACCACTTGCCCTGCTGATCGCACGACAATATTAGACACGCTGCCCGAAACAGGACTGGTAATTTGGGTGCGTTCCAGCCTGTCGGCTAGGGCTTTCATATTTTCGGTTAATGCAGATAATTCATTACTGGTTTTATTGCGCTCATCAGTGGTGCGGTTAACAAAATCGAGTGCGACATTTCGGCGCTCTGCCACTGCTTGACTAATGGCGGCTTTAAGTTGCCTTTCACTGGCTTGTGATGCTGATAATTCTCCTTGCAGTCTTACTGCATCACGCTCAAGTTTTAATAACTCTAACTCTGCTACAGCGCCTTCACCAACAGCCTCACGGGTCATGCGAATTTCTTGCTTTGCCATCGTAAGCCCACTGCGCTGAGCATTGATATTAATGTTCACTTCTTCTTTTGCTTGGCGTTTTTGCTCAACTATTTGGGCGGTTTGATCTAGCTGTGAAATTAATTGAGATAGCTGCGAGTTATATATTGCCTGTGATCGTCTGTTTGCTGAGCTGTCGGCAATATCAAACTGTTGTGGGGTAATTTGTACTTGTGAAAACCATAATGCTTGGGTGTCATCAATAAGGACACTATCGAGTAAGGCTTCGAGTCGAGTTAGTTGGTTTTTAAGCGCCACACTATTTAATCTGGCTTCATGAAATGCTGAAGCAAATCTGAGTTCATCGATAACTAATAGGGTTTGTCCTGCGATGACGGTATCGCCTTCTTTAACAAGGATCTCTTTTAAACTGCCACCGTCTAAACTCTCAATTTGTTGCACTGCAGAGGCGGGAACCACTTTGCCTTCACCGACGACAACTTCTTCTAATGTCGCAAAAGCTGCCCAAATGAGTGTGAAACAGAGTAAACCAAATGTGAGTAATATGACTCGGTTGGCTCGTTTAGCTCCTTCAAGGTGTTTGATATGTAAGTTTGCACTCATGATTTCACCTCACTTATCTTTGAGGTATTCGTTTTTGAAGCACTTGTATTTGAAGTGTGAGCCTTTGTGTTGCTGGTGTTGCGAACGTTAACCGCTTTGATACGACGTTTATTAGGTTCAAGTAACTCGGCAGCAGATTTCTCGCCAATAATGGCACCTTTATCCATCACAATAATACGGTCGCAAAGGCTAAGCACTTTTGGATTGTGTGACGAAATGAGCATAGTGCAGTTTTGAGTATTCATTTTTAAACTGCTAATAATTTGGGTTTCACTGCGTTCATCCATGGCGCTGGTGGGTTCATCAAGGATCAATAAAGTCGGCTGGCGAAGTAGGGTACGGCAAAGGGCTATAGCTTGACGTTGGCCACCTGATAGCTGACGACCAAATTCACCTACTTGGCTATTAAGGCCGCTTCCAAGCCGATCCATGAGCTTATCAATGCCTGTACTCATCATGGTTTGTGCTAGCAAGGTTTCATCCACTTGGCCGATACCGTAAAGCAAATTATCAAGCACTGTGCCATAGACTAAGTTAGGTTGTTGGCTCATATAACCAATATGGTCACGGAGCCTGCCGACAGACCATTGTTGAGCTTCCAATTGGTTATAAAACAGTTGACCTTCACTGAGTTGATATTGGCCTGCTATCAGCGCCATGAGCGTTGATTTTCCTGCACCAGCAGGACCATAAAATCCGACCTTTTCACCCGCTTTAATATCAAGAGATACATCGTTAAATGCTGACAGGGGTTGTTCAGGGTAACTAAAGCTTGCACCACGAAGATTAAGGCTGCCATTGAAAGGGAATTGCGCCACATTTAATGATTGCTGTTGGTTCTCTTGCGGTAACTCTAAAATAGATTCAACGGAGGTAATCGCAGATCGAGTTTGCTGATATTTAAGTAACAACATGGCGATTTGATTAATGGCGCTGGAAGCTCTGCCGCTTAACATTACGATGGCGATTAAGCCCCCCATACTTAAGTTGCCTTGGTGGATCTGATATACCCCAGTGATGATTAAGCCAATTGACACTAACTGTTGGCAATTCATCACGCTATGACTAAGGGTATTAGAGCTAATACGAGATTCATTTTGCCAGTCAGCTAGACTGCTGACGGTTTCATTCCAGACTCTCGAGGCTTTTGCTTGACCGTTATTTTGTTTTATTTCTGCCAGCATATTTAAGCTTTCAACAAGATGAGCTTGGCGCTGAGTTGATAGCTTTGATGATTCTTCGATGGTTACTGATAAGCGCTTTTGCATGAAAACACTCAGCAAAATGAGCACGACCATGCAGGTCAGTGGCACAAACACCATGACACCACCAAGCCAAGCAATTAACACCAGAAATAATAAGGTGAAGGGTAAATCCACTGCAGTGACGAGAGTGACTGAGGTGATGAAATCACGAATGCTGTCAAATTCTTGCAGTTGCTTAGCAAAAGCACCTGAAGAAGCTGGACGGTTTTCTAATCGCATGCCGATGACTTTTTCAAATAAGGTTGATGACAGTTTGATATCGACTTGTTTACCAGCAACGTCTGCTAAACGTGTTCTGGCTTGGCGTAATAGCCAGTCAAATACAATGGCAATTGACGCGCCACTGGCGAGTACCCATAGAGTATCGATAGCTTGGTTGGGTACGACGCGGTCATAAACATTCATGGTAAATAGCGGGGTGACTAATGCCAGCAAGTTAATCGCTAACGAGCCGATTAAAAAGCTGCCATAAAAGGGTTTTACTTCATCAAATGCCGCTAAAAGCCAATGCCTTTTAGTGTCTTTATGGTGTTCAGTACCGCGCTCATCAAGTTGTTCTATGGGCTTGATGTACCAGCAATGGGCTGACTTGGACTTAAATTGCGCTGCGAACTGTTTTTCATTTATTTGAGTGTGTTGACCTTGCATATCAACAAGCATTAATGCGCCTTGCTGTTTTTCTGATGCAAAGTAGGCCTGGTTGTGTTGATCAAATATGATTGCGGGCAAAGCTAAATGATTAAAGCTTAATGCTTGGGGCGCGCTATCAACATTAATTTGTTTGAGTAAATCACTTAGCTGAAGTGCCCGTTGTTCTTCGCCGCTGTTAATAGGATGGGCGGATAAGATTTTAGAAAGACTTTCTGAGGAGATAGGCAGGCCAAAATGAGCCTTAATCAGTGTCAGTAAACTGATTAAGGCTTGATGATTAGCTTGTTGTTTAGCGCTTTCATTTGCTGACATTATAGACGGCTCATCCTTTGCATCTTTGTTATTGTTTATCTAGCTTTTATGTCTCTGTTTATATTGTTTTTATCACTATTGTTACTTAAATATTTAACTTTGGTTTAGCAGCGTTTGCTGTTGAGTTAGTTGATTGATTTCATCTAGTTCTGATTGATTTAAATAACTTTCACTTTCAAAACTGGTGGTTAACGTTTCTTGTTTTGATAAGGAATCTTTAATGGCCGATGTAAGTGAATTTAGCGAATTGATTTCATCATTAGGTTGATTGCTAAGTTCAGTATTAAAGGCACTATTGGTGTGAGATAAATCTGTGTGTGATGCATCTGTTTGTGAGAATCTAGTCGGTGAACTATCAGGAATAGGTTGTATGTAACCAAATCCTGGTTGTTCAATAAGTTTATCCCCCCAATGAGTATCAACACTGATCAGGGATAACGCTGAATTTTGGGCTACTGAGATGATGTCATTCGTAGCAATTAAGCTTGTTGGTTGTGCTGATATTGGCATGATTTGATTGAGTGTAAATTCAATCGGGGTAATGTCGTCGACAGGATTATTTGGGCTTAACTCAATTCTAATAAGCTCACGATCAATAAGCTCACTGCCAATAGGATCTTGATAGCCATACTCAGGTTTTGTGTTGGGATTAAAATCAATACTAAAAGGCTGAATCTCTATAGGTGCAGCTTCGACATTTGCTGACAGGCTTTGCTGCGATGCTGGGGTACTGAAATCTTGCGCATAAGCATTTTCATTAGAAATTACATTAGTATTTGCATGAGTACTTATATGAGTACTTGTATCATTAATGACAGGATTGATTGGCATAATTGAGTCAATAGGGTCCATTGGCGACACATAACGGTAAGGCGTGTCATATTGCCTCATGTATTCAAATTGCATCCTTTGATACATTTCTTCCATGACTTGCTGTTGGAAATCTTCAAGTTGTACACCATAAACGGCTGCGCTTTGTGTCATAGGTTCAAGGTTATTAGGATTTACATCGGTATTCGCATCATTGAAAGCAAAGTTGGCCATGGCAGCTGGACTGTTCATTACTGCGTTATCATCAACGGTAATTGTGATGGTTTCTAGATCGCCTTCTGCAGATTCGCCATCAAGTGTTGCTGTTGGGTCTAGGCTTAATTCAAAAGTGGTACCTGCCGTTACACCGCTTATCATTAGGCCAGCAACACTCTCAATTGGGACTATCCATTGATTACCTTGTTGGGTCCCAGCTGATAACGTTGCCCCGTCAGGCACGCCTAAAATAGTGAGGCTTGCAGTCTCTCCTGGGGCTGGATTTTGTAATTCAAGCCCAAGGTTGAGTGGGATATCGTTGGTAGTTAAAGCATTAATATCGCCAAATTGTGTCCAAATCGGTGGGTCGACTTCTGGGGGTATTTCAATCTCGAAATTGACTATTTGTGCAGCGCTTTGATCTGTTTCATTTGAGCCTAGTACTTCAGCAGTATCAATACTGGAAAGTGCCAACTCAACTTGTAACGTACCGAATGCAAGTTCACCAGGTAAGATTTTTATTTCCTCTAAACTGGTTTCATTGACCAGCAGCGATGCTGTAAATCCGCCATTCCCGTCAGAAATTAATGCAGCAAATTGACCATCAATTTCAATACCTGCTAAATCGATGAGGGCAGTCGCTTCTGCTGAAGTAATCGTCACTTCGACTCTAATGGATTCATGCCCTTCAAGGTCAATTAGCTCAGCCCCTAGCTCGACTTTGATAGCATCGCCTTCTATGGCGCTGTAGTCATCTGGAACTGAGATTATTTGGACACCATCTGCGACGGGACTGACACCCACTAAAAAGTCCATAGAGGTTGTGACGAAGTCATCAGTACCTAACTCTTGAGTGATGATTGAAAGTGACAATGGCATATCGCCATTAAAATTTTGTGGTGGCTTGATGACAATGCTATCGAGTTGGTCTGGGGTAATGGTCCAGTAGCTTGTAGGAGAGCCATTAAACTGACCTCCATCAGCACCATTGTTGGGTAAAAGCTGTAAATTACCGCCAGCATCTTGGTAATAAACAGTGGCGCCTTCTGGGACTCCTTGAATGGTGATGTATTGCACTTCGGAGCCGTCGGTATCAATCAGACCGATAATAGAACTATTGATACCAGTTAAGGCAATATTGGTATCTTCAGTACCGTTAATGATAATCAGATCTGCTGGCACCTCTGCAGCATCAGTAACAGGGGTGACTTGAATCGTTATAGTATCGCTGAAGTTTGCGTTGTCGATAACATTAGCACCATCAATATCTGCAGTGTCACTGACAGTGCCTGAAATCAGTAGTCTAAAGTCACCACTTAGGTGTTCTGGTGGTGAAAATTGCAATAAAGCTAGGGCATTGTTTAATGCTACATTGGTGTTACCTGTAAATTCCCAAGTATCATCAGTGCCAGATTTTAGCTGGAACAAACCAGTGTTATCAATGAGCTGGCCGCCATCGAGCAGGGTAATGGTAAATAGCTGTGCAGGGTCGTCCAAAATGATTTTTTCTTCACCACCAGTGTTAGCGGTGGCATCTGTGTCAGCGAAGGCTAAAAATAACCCTAAGGCCTTAGGGTCATCTTCATCCATGGTATCAATTAATGACTCCAGAGTGACACCATCAGCCACTGGGGTAATATTAATTTCCAAATTCTGAGAATCATCTATTTTGGTATCACCACTTAATGAGTCTGTGGCAATGATGCGAATAGGAATAGTCAAATCACCGGAAAAATCCTCAGAAATATTATGTAATGCTAAGTTACTTAAGGATGCTGTAGTAAAGACATATTCGATGATGTTTTCGCCACTACTGTCATAGAGGGCGATAACGTCACTACCGGTAAAATAACCGCCCTGAGGTAAGTCGCTGGCTAGCACTCTAAAGCTTATGACATCATTATTATCACTGGTGATGGATAAGTTGAGATGACCACTAAAGCTAATCGCATTATCTTCAATAGCATCAATTGTGGAGGATTGTAGGTCAGTGGCTACGGATGCGGTTGATGCAGATGTGGGTTGTTCAAATAGCACAAAAATGTTGGTTGAAATGATCTCAGGATCGTCTCTATCTAGCACTCTTGCTTCAACAGTGATTGTTTCAAGGCCAGTGACATGATCGCTTGATATCGTCATGCCATCAAGAATGGCTTGGGATTGCTCCTGAATTGTGTCACTTGTCATACCGTTAGTTGGTATTAGCCAGAGACCATCACCATCATGGATCGCTCCATTCGGGTGAGTAACAAACCAACCGTCGTCACTGGGCATAACGATAACGATATAATCCAAAACTTCAGAACCGTCTATATCACCATCAAAAAATACAATGTCATCAGTCAGGGTAATAGGTGTCCCATCGGTGCTATGCAGCACAGTATTATCAGTTTGCAGACGGGTAATGATCTCAACTACGGCATCAACCTGAACGGACAGTTGAGTTGAAATATCTTGTATTAGGGTCTGACCGGTTTCTGAAGTGTCAGTGATTTGGTAATTAACATCTAAGGTAAATGGTCCGTCAGCGTCTTGTGGTGGCAGCACTGCTAAACGACCAGAGTTGAGTAAATCAGTTAACGTCGGGCTAGCTGCATCTGTTAATTCTGACAGTAATAAGCCTGCACTACCGACAACAATCTCAGCGCCATCGAAGAGGAAAATGATGCCGTCACTTGATGGGAAGAGGGTTAACTCAGTAATGGTTTCACTGCCATCCATATCAGCCAGTAACGCAGGTGATAAATTGAGAACGATAGGCTGATCTTCTTTACCACTACTTACTGTGGTTAGTGACTGGACTGTTTCATCAATAACAGGTGCGATATCAATATTAAGATTGAGTTCATACTCAGCTGTATCACCATCTAACTCGGTGCTTTCAACGAATAAAGTCAGATTTATTTGACCGCTAAAGTCTTCAGGTGGCCTTAAGGATAAGGTTGATAATACTTCCGCTGTCACACTATACGCTGGCTGACCTGACTCAAATCCCACAACAGGTAAATAGATGATTTGGCCATTCGCATCCACAAGTGACGCCCCTTCAGGCAGACCAACCAGGCGAATACTCAGAGTTTCTGAACCGTCATCATCAGAGCTTACTAAGGTAAAGCTTAATGGAATGTCACTGTCTTCGTTGAATGGAACGACCGAATTAATACTACCATCATTAGTCATTTGCCAAACACTGGCATCAGACGTAATTGTCGGTGCATCATTTGCGACACCAGTTAAACTAATGGTAAGCGTTTGTGGCTCACTGTAATGCGGGTTGGGTTGCAGAACTGAATCTATAGGGGCTATACCATCTTGTGCCGTTTCTGTTGAAAAGCTCCGGACTGTAATGTCAAATTCACCTAAATTGGCTGAGCTTGCATCAGCTAATGGAATTAGCATAGCTCCTAGATAAGGAGGGGTTGGGAGGATATCGTCAAATTCGACCGTCCAAACTCCATTGCCTAAATTGACCGCAGAAGGGGCATCGATTATCCAGCCATCAGGTAGGGTTAATTCAAATCCTAAACTCTCTGAGCCAGAATTGTCCGAAAGCTCACCAAAAAGAAAGTCGTATAAAGCAATTGATACATCTTCATCACTGGAGATATCTCTTGTTGTTAGGCTAGGTAAATCTGCGACAGGACTAACATTGAAAATGATGGTTTCAGCTGCAATATCAATAGTCGCATTATTGTCTGGTTCAGTAGATATTGCTTGTATATCAAAGCTAAATTGCCCTGCTAAATCATCACCGACTAAAGCTTGAAGTTGAGCTAACTCATCTGCGGAGATGGTTTGTCCATTGGCGATAGAAAAGCTATTACCATCACTGTTGATACTGCTAAGGGTTAAGCCTGAAGAGATATTAGTTATGACATACGTCATGACTTCTGAGCCTTGGCTGTCAGCTCCAACGATATCTTTTGTACTGGCTTCAACATTAATATCAATTGCTCCTGCATCTTCTTTGATATCGTAGACAAATTGGCTAGTATCATCCCATTGTGGAATATCGGCTACGGATTCAATCGAAACAGGGATTAGGGTGGTGATTGATGGTTTATTGTTGATGTTAACCGTGACTTCAAATTCAACATTTAGGGTAGCATCTGAAGCATCTTCTGCAGGGTGGTAAAGCAGGTTGCCACTAGGGATAGCAACACCAAAGTCATTAATATATAAGTTGATGCCTTCGAGAATGTAATTACCATCGCCATCTGTAGGCACTGGAATGCCATCTAATGTTAACGTGCCTCCGGCTAATGATGCTGTATTGAAGACTATACTTTGAATCAACTCACCTTCATCGATATCGCCTGGGTATCCAAATACCAGTAGATTAGCGGGGGTATCTTCAACAAAATTGGGGTTCAGTATTCGAACAGAGCCAGTTTGGTCTTTAGCTGTAATGGTTAAATTATCGATAACAGTATCGCCATCTGCATCAGTAACATATACCTGAACAACTTCGCTATATATTGGTTGCTCATATTCAAATACTTTACTCGACACTACCGCTTGGCCATTGGCTGTGATTAATAATGTACCGTATTTGACTCCGGTATCAGTAAAGAGGTCGACTGAGTCACCTGCAGCGTATTCTTGGCCATCATAAATGAACTTACTGACAGTTGCGCCATCTGCGCCTTGCTGTTTTTGATTGAATAATTGTACGCTGAAGTCGGTATTATCTTGCTCTGTAAAGGTCAATTCAGAGTCATGTTGAACAGGGGTGTCATCGGTTATGTCAATATTAATCGTTTGCTGATTTGACTCATCACCATCGGCGTCAGTTGCAAATACATCAAAACTTAACGTTTGAATATTTTCGCCGTTACCAAGCGGATGATCGATAGCTGCAAATTGTTCAAACTCAATTTTACCATTAGCATTAAAGCGCACTCTAAATACGGTTGTGTTATCTCCTGAACGGATGGCTTCATACCAACCATTACTATTGGCGTTATCGCTTAAGACAATGGCTTGGCCGTTACTGGTGTAGCCATCAAAGCTATAGCTCTCAGTCAGTTCAATCGATACAATATCATCGCTGCCACTGGTCATGCTCAATTGCGCACTACTGAGAATGCTGGCGTTGTCGACAAGCTCTCCTTCGTTAACAGTTAACGTAATTGAGGAAGGTAAAGAAGGTGTTTCTCCATCAAATATATCTATATCAACACGGCCGGTGATTTCAGTTTCATCACTATCAATCGCAATAACATCGACTTTGATCGTTGTGAATGTACCTGTAGCAGTGTTGTTATCTATTGGGCCTAGCATATGCATATCAAATTCGACCGCAGAGCTACTTTCAGCATCAATAAAAATATCGCTAGGTAAGTTCATCCGAAAGACGACATTACCATCAGGTGTTTGCCCTTCTGCGACTGCGCCATCATCAGACAGTACCCAGAATATATTAGTGCCATTTTGGGTCAGGTTATTGCCATCAGCATCGACTACATAATCGCCATCCACAAGACCAAACTTAATGTTGACGATAGGATCGCCTGTTGTGCTGATATTTATAAAACCAGTGGTGCGATTATCAACACCAGCGGTAACGCTTGGTAATTCGCTGATATCGATATCAATGACGCTGATTTGCCCTGGGTCATCATCACTGACAATTAGTGTCATCTGAGCTTGAGTTGTATCACCATCAAAGTCAGTAATAATGAGCCCAAAATTAACTTCGTCGGTGTTTATTTGATCAAAAGGGCGGCTCAGTGTGGTGGTATATGTATGAGAGAGTGTGTCACTTTCAATATTCCAACCGTTGTCGATAACAATCGTTAAAATTGGATTTGAAATATCACCTGTATGAGCTGTTAAAGTTAAGCCATCATTCGATAGTTCAAAAATTACCGCGACGCCACCGGCTGTTAAGTTTGGTATTTGATCGATATTAAAACCTAAGCTACTAATCGCATCAGCTCCGACATTAATATCAAATTGTCCTGTTTGAATTAAAGGCGTTCCTGCCAGATTGGTTTCATCAAAAGTCAGAGTGTCGATATTATCAATCAGTGCTGAATTACCATCATTAATAGTCCAACTCAGTTTACCTATATCTATATGACTGCCGTCTAAGTCAGTAGCATCGATTAAGGTTTGTAAAGTTAAATTATCTGTAAAAACATGATCTAATGGGCGCTTTAAATCCATCACCGCTGTGACATCGAGGTCATCGCTATTACTTGATGCAGAGAGTGATAAGGTAAATATGGTTACCCCATTGGCGGTGGCTGTAATGGTTTTAGCATCGGCAGCCAATGTGTAGCTTAATGCGTCCCCATTTGAGGTTAACCCTAATGAGTTTAAGGGGACTAGGGATAAAGTACTAAAAACCACAGTTGAAGCAATTAGTGAGTCAGATCCTGCTGTGATAGAAAATGACTGGCTGTCAGTATTGACACCATTAATGGTTGATTCTGCTGTTGCAAAGTTTGCATCAGCCATGGTGCCGATAGCACCATCATTAATCGTAATTGTGCTGGTGGCATAAGCGATGCTACCGTCAAAGTCGGTGACGGTATAATCAAAACTAATGGATTGCTCTACTGTATTATCCAAATTATCACTAGCCACAAACTGCCAGAAACCATTGGCGTTGACTGTTAAGACGCCTTTACCTGTATCAATCACGGCAGGCGCATTAATAGCTATGACGTAATCCATACCATTAAAGTTGATGTTTTCAACATTTAGAGGACCTTCAATGGTGTAATCATTACCTGTTATAGACCCCGTCATTGTTGTGTCTTCAACCGTTGTGAAGTGATCATCTATGGCGAGCTCAGGAGTATCTTTTACGTGTAATATGGCATAAGTAATGATTTGTTCTGTTGTGCCGTCAAGATCAGTTTGCAGACCTTCTAGTCTAATCAATGTGGATATGTTATTTGCTGTTACTTTGTCCAGCGGTTGATATAAGGCAATGTTGAGATCTTGTCCTGTTAATGTGGCTTGTAATACTAATTCATTGTCACCGCTTCTGAATACTTGGAAAGATTGACCATCCGCAGCTAAAACCAAGGTTAATTCTTGGCCATTAGATTGGCTACGCAACAAAAATTCTTGGTTTGCAGATAAGCTTAGTTCTGCATCAGGAATATCGAAGCTGAAGTCAGCATTGGTTTGGTTATAAAGGTTGAGTGCTAGTTCATATAAATATCCATCAGTAGGGATATCTAATTGTGGCATTTCATCAACCGCAGTATTACCAGCTAAGTCAGTAACACTGACATCCATTTTCCAACTTAAACGCTGATTTAAACCATCAACATGTAAAGTGTCGTCAAACAGCCAGCTGCCATCTGCTTTGACTGTAGTGGTAAACGTCTTGGTAGTAATACCGTCGGTTAACGTTAGTGTGACAGTTTGGCCTTGTTCTACGCCTGTGGTGGTTCCAGCAAGAGACGATTCTCTTCCGTAGGTGAATAAACCGACATCAAAACCATCAACTCCAGTATCAATATCGATAGTCACCTGAGTATCAATGAGCACTTGATCAGATGCTGTTGCGCTATTGCCTGCAATATCTATTGCAGTGGCGGTTGCCGTAAGGGTGCCATCAACAAATCCTATCGCTGCAAGGTCTTGAGCTGTAATACTATAAGTACCGTCAGTATTGACCGTGGTCGTTACGGCAGTTGATACATTGTTGGCGTCGGTTAATGTGATTTTGACTTGCTGACCAGTTTCAATATTAGTCACAGTACCGCTGACAATGACTGCACTAAGCTCAGTTTGGTTAATGAGACTATCACTATCGACAATTTCGACAGTGATGGTTGCGGTAGTATCCACAGGCATTTGTGCGGATGCTGATGCAAGGTTACCTGCGACATCGTTAACCTCTGCAGTGACAAGTAATGAGCCATCATCAAAGCTTGATAAATCTTGTGCTGGGAGAATCCAAACACCACCAGTGACGATGGCGGTTAGGGTCAGAGAGTGGCCTTGGCTATCGGTGAGGTTCACTGAAACCGTTTGGCCATCTTCTACGTTTGAGACGCTACCTTGAATGACCACTTGAGTCATTTCAACGGCATTGATAACGCCATCATTGTCAATAATCTCGACTGTGATATCAGCGATAATATCCACAGGCATTTGTGTGGTGGCTGATGCAGGGTTACCCGCTACATCACTGACCTCAGCAGTGACTGCTAAAGATCCATCATCAAAGGTTGATAGATCTTGTGCTGGGAGTGTCCAAACACCACCAGTAACGATAGCGGTTACAGTCAATGAATGGCCTTGGCTATCGGTGAGATTGACGGTAACTATTTGGCCATCTTCAACGTTTGAGACGCTACCTTGAATAACCACTTGAGTCATTTCAGTGGCATTGATAACGCCGTCGTTATCAACAATTTCCACAGTGATATCGGCAGCTGTATCTTTAGCTACTGTGTTGTTGCCAATGCTCGGATTACCTTCTATATCGACAGCTAATGCACGTAGCGTGAGTTCACCATCAAGTAATGATGACAAATCAAGGTTATCAAGTTGCCACTGACCATCAACAACACTGGTATTAAATATCAATCTAGTGCCATTTGAATCTGTCACCCAAATTAGTACATTTTGACCATCTTCAATATTAAGTGCCTCACCGCGCAAAGTTGTGCTGGGGACTTCAACTGCATTAAGCGTATTGTCATCATCTACCGCTTCAATGGTCACAGATGCTTGAGAATCTTTGCTGACAATGGCTGTGACAGAAGTGGGATTACCAGCGATATCGACAGTATTCGCTGTAAAGCTAATATTGCCATCGATGAGTGATGAAACATCAGCATCGCTAATTTGCCAAACTCCTGCGACGACAGTGGTATTGAAAGTGAGTTGGTTATTGAGGCTATCGGTTAGGGTAATAGTAATGGTTTGACCGTCTTCAACATCATCAACTTGACCCGAGAAATCAAGGCGCAGCATTTCAAAGCGGTTAATGACAGAGTCTCTACCCGTGTCCACATCAATAGTAATATCAGCCAATATATCAACAGGCATTTGTGCAGCAGCTGATGCAGGGTTGCCTGCGATATCAGAGACTTCAGCAGTGACAAGTAACGAGCCATCATCAAAAGTGGATAAATCTTGGGGAGCTAACGTCCATAGTCCGCCAGTCACAATGGCGTTAAGGGTTAATGAATTCCCTTG
>NZ_JAKIKU010000014.1 GCF_023283985.1 Shewanella electrodiphila | reverse complement strand
GCGTCACTTTACAGTGAACTGATTTGGCGTGTAACCCATGCTAGTGCGTGGTTTGCCGTGTCAGTGGATGCGCATTATAGGCAGATTCTGAAACACCGCAAGGGCTTTTTTGAATTAATTTCAATTATTTTAAATCTTTTGATTTAGCCACAAGCTAACCACTTATAATCCACAACGTTATCCACAAAACCAAAGATAATGATTATTTAATAGACTGATTTATAGGTATAAAAAAAGCAGCTGTTAATAGCTGCTTTTTAAAATACTGTTAAGAAAACCTTATTTAGGTCAACTTACCGTGGCATTGCTTGTACTTTTTACCTGAACCACATGGGCAAGGGTCGTTTCGACCGACTTTTTCCCCATCACGAATAACCGTTCTTGGGATTGCCGCTTCTGCTTCTGTGTTATCCGTTAAAGCTTCTGATGCTGCATGTTGATAGTCACGTTGGATCTTAGCTTCTTCATCACGACGACGCTGTTCCATTTCATCAACATCTGATTGAGCTTGTACTTGTACTTTAGACAGTACGCTAATGACATCAAGCTTCAGTGATTCCAACATTTGCTGGAATAACTCGAATGATTCACGCTTATACTCTTGCTTAGGATTCTTTTGCGCATATCCACGTAAATGAATACCCTGACGTAAATGATCCATTGCTGCGAGATGCTCTTTCCACAAACCATCTAAGGTTTGAAGCATAACCGCTTTTTCAAACTGACGTAGTACTTGTGCACCGACCATTTCTTCTTTAGCTTTGTATGCATCACTCCAACTCGTTACGATTCTTTCACGTAATGTTTCTTCGTGTAAGTCATCTTCTGTATCCAACCACTGTTGAATAGTCAGTTTCAAACCATACTCTTGCTCAAGACGTTGCTCTAAACCTGGTACATCCCATAACTCTTCAACTGATTGTTGTGGGATATATTGGTCAATGACAGTACTAACTACATCTTGTTCGATGTTTGAGATTGTGTCTTCAATACTTTCCGCATCCATCAACTCATTACGTTGTGAGTAAACAACCTGGCGTTGGTCATTAGCTACATCATCATATTCAAGTAATTGCTTACGGATATCGAAGTTACGTGCTTCAACTTTACGTTGTGCATTTTCAATAGCACGAGATACCCAAGGATGTTCGATGGCTTCGCCCTCTTCCATACCCAGTTTTTTCATCATGCCAGTGACTTTATCAGATGCGAAGATGCGCATTAAGCTATCTTCCATTGATAAGTAGAAACGTGAAGAACCTGCGTCACCTTGTCGACCAGAGCGACCACGTAATTGGTTATCAATACGGCGCGACTCATGGCGCTCTGTACCCAGAATATGTAAACCGCCAGCTGCAATTACTGCGTCATGACGTACTTGCCATTCAGCTTTAATTTTAGCGACTTGATCTTCTGTTGGGTTTTTAAGTGCTTCTACTTCAACTTTCCAGTTACCACCTAACACGATATCGGTACCACGACCGGCCATGTTAGTTGCGATGGTCACTGTGCCTGAGCTACCTGCATCAGCAACAATTTGTGCTTCTTTTTCGTGAAATTTCGCGTTCAATACTGAATGTGGGATCTTAGCTTGCTTTAATAATGTCGCTAATAATTCAGATTGTTCAATCGATACCGTACCAACAAGTACTGGTTGGCCACGTTCACGACAACCTTTAATATCGGTAATAATCGCGTTGTATTTTTCAGTTGCAGTCAAATACACCAAATCAGCCATATCATTACGAACCATTGGCTTATTCGTCGGTACTACGACTGTATCAAGTCCATAGATATGCTGAAATTCAAATGCTTCAGTATCTGCTGTACCTGTCATACCTGCTAACTTCTCGTATTGACGGAAGTAGTTCTGGAATGTGATAGACGCTAATGTTTGGTTTTCATTTTGAATATTTACACCTTCTTTAGCTTCTACAGCTTGATGTAAACCTTCAGACCAACGACGACCTGGCATTGTACGGCCAGTATGTTCATCAACAATGACGACTTCGCCATCTTGAACAATATAATCTACATCGCGTTCAAATAATGTATGCGCACGCAGTGCTGCATTCACATGGTGCAATAAAGAGATGTTTGCTGCAGAATAAAGTGAGTCGCCTTCATTTAGCACGCCAAGCTCAATAAGCAGTTGTTCTACTTTTTCTTGACCACGTTCAGTGAAGTGAACTTGTTTCGCTTTCTCATCAATACTAAAGTCACCTTCGCCAATCTCATCTTCAGTATCTTCTTTCTCTTGAACGATAAGGTTAGGGATCAGTGTGTTTACTTTAATATATAGTTCTGAACTGTTTTCAGCTGCACCAGAAATAATCAATGGTGTACGTGCTTCATCAATCAAGATTGAATCGACTTCATCGATCAATGCGTAATGAAGAGGACGTTGAACACGTTCTTGAGGAGAAAACGCCATGTTGTCACGAAGGTAATCAAAACCAAACTCGTTGTTAGTACCGTAGGTAATATCAGAGTTATACGCTTCTTTCTTCTCAACTTGGCCTAAACCCGCAACGTTAATGCCGACTGTTAAGCCTAGGAATTCAAAAAGAGGACGGTTATTCTCAGCATCACGACCTGCAAGGTAATCATTCACGGTAATAACGTGAACACCTTTGCCAGTTAAACCGTTTAAGTATGCTGGGAGTGTTGCGGTAAGTGTTTTACCTTCACCCGTTCTCATTTCAGCGATACGATTACTATCTAGTACCATACCACCCAATAATTGGACATCGAAATGGCGCATTTCAAAAACACGCTTTGATGCTTCGCGAACTGTAGCAAATGCTTCAGCCATAATCGCTTCTAATGTTTCACCATTTTCAATACGCTGACGAAACTCTTCTGTTTTTGCTTTTAGTTCTTCATCAGTCAGCTTTTCATATTCAGCTTCTAACGCATTTATCTTAGTTACAACTTTACCAAGGCCTTTCAAGGTGCGGTCGTTACGACTGCCGAATACTTTTGTCAGTAATTTGCCTAACATCTTAATCACTTATCTCTTGTAGGTTGAGCTCAATTGAGCGACTTAACCGAAAATGTTATTAACTAGCCTTGCGATAGACGAACTTTCGTGGATCGATTTGTTGTCCATTTCGCAATACTTCGTAGTGCACGTGGGGACCGGTGGACCGGCCTGTGCTACCCATACTGGCAATTTTATCGCCTTTGGCAACGACGTCACCTAGGTTTACTGACATAGATTTATTGTGTCCATAACGAGTGCGGTAACCATTTCCATGATCAATTTCCACAAGCCCGCCATAACCAAGCATATTTCCGGACCATGTAACCACTCCTGCAGCAGTTGCAATTACATCGCCGCCTTCCTTACCCGCAAAATCAATGCCTTTGTGCAATGTTCTACGACCATTAAAAGGGTCATTTCGTAAACCGTAGGGCGAAGATAACCAACCTTTAACGATTGGTCGCCCTGATATATAACGTTCTTTATCTATATGGAGATTAGTTGCCACGGTTTCAAGTAGTGACAGCTGAACATTATTATTATCAATTCTGGAGGCCAACTGCGACATGTCATCTAACAGTTGGTTGAGTTCTACACCTGCACCGATTTCACTTAGACCACCGACACCCACTTCGGTAGAAAAATCAAATTGATCTTCAAGTAAATTATTTTCGGCAACTTGCTGGCCTAACGCCTCTAAACGAGTAACGTTAGCTTGCATTCTCGCGACGTGGGCAACTAAGGTGCTTAATTGTGTTTCTGTCGCTTTTTTGAGATTCATGACTTGTTGTTTTTGCTGTTCACGCAACTTTTGATTTTCATCAACTTTTGTTTGCTGCGCAGCAAAACGATCGGCGCTCTGCTGGTAAAGACCAGTTCCTGCCGCCACTAAAAGGATAGGTAGAAGTAACCATCGTTTGCTAGGATGCCAACGTGTTACTCCATTTCGACCTTGAATAAAAACTGTTACACTCATAGCCTAACTCAGCCATCTTATTATCATATGAAAAAGCCCCCTCAAGATCTCAGTAGATTGCTACATCAATCGGGAACATTACCGGAACTCGCTGAGAAAGCAGAATTATTAAATCAACTGAATACTTACGTAAAACAGTGCTTAAATGGTCCTGTTAGTGAACAGCTAAAAGTCGCTAATCTTCGTCAGGGTGTTCTTGTTATTGAAACTACTTCGGCTGCATGGGCTGCTAGAATAAATTTCCAAAAGACCAAACTACTGCAACAACTTCAGGAAGAAACGCTTCCAATGCTTACCGCTATAGAGGTTAAAGTCAACCCAGGGATAGCAATTACGCCAAGTAAAGCACCAAGTAACTATGCAAAAATCAGCCCTGTAGCTGCAGAACACCTGCAGTCATTGGCTGATCACGTAGAAGGTTCACTTGGTGAAAAACTAAAACGGCTGGCTGCATTAGCCAGCCGTAATAGGCAATCTTAATTTTTACGCTAAAGATGTAGCGCCTGGCACCATAAAGCTCAGTGGTACATCAACTTCGTTTTCAAAGCTGACTAACTCCCAAGCTTCTTGCTGTGCAAGTAATGCCCTAACCAATTGGTTATTTAAAGCATGACCTGTTTTATATGCACAGAATTCACCAACAATCGCGTGACCTGCTACATATAAATCACCAAACGCATCAAGAATCTTATGCTTTACAAATTCGTCCTCATATCGCAGACCGTCAGGGTTAAGGACACGATATTCATCAAGCACAACAGCATTTTCCATGCTGCCACCTAGTGCTAAATTATTAGCACGTAAGTATTCGATATCTTGCATGAAGCCGAAAGTTCTAGCTCGGCTAATATCTTTAACAAAAGCAGATGTTGAAAAATCCATCACCATATGTTGTTGGCTGCGAGAAATCTCTGGATGATTAAAGTCAATTTTGAAATCAACTCTAAAACCTTTATAAGGCTTTAATTCAGCCCACTTATCACCGTCTTCAACACGAATGGTTTGATTGATTTTGATATATTTTTTCGCTACCGATTGTTCTTTAATACCTGCGCTTTGCAGTAAGAAAACAAACGGACTTGCACTGCCATCCATAATCGGGATTTCAGGAGCATCAACTTCGATAACAGCGTTATCTATGCCAAGGCCTGCAAGTGCTGCAAATAAATGTTCGATAGTTGAAATGCGAACACCTTCATCATTTACTAATGCCGTACACATAGTTGTTTCACGAACTAGATTCGCTTTTGCAGGAATTTCCACTGCAGGCGTTAAATCTGTACGTCTAAGTACGATACCAGAATTGACAGGTGCGGGCATAATGCACAGAGTTACCTTGTTGCCGGAATGCAATCCGACACCAGTACTCTTCACCATTTTTTGAACAGTTCTTTGAAAAATCATTCAGTTACCCGTTTTAATCACTTTAAAATAAACATTCTTGAGCTATATATACTGAGTTAACCCAGTAAGCTGAGGCGGTATACTAACATAAAATTGTCTTTTCACAAAAAAGTACCCTTTAGAGTCTTTTTATACGCCTCTACTTACATAAGTAACATTCTATCAACATCTTAGCTTTTACAGATTTTCATTTTTACTTTCAGCGACTAATCAGCTTGCTTACGTAAAAATGCTGGGATATCTAAGTAATCACCATCAACACGTGCAGCAGGTTGAGCTGCTGGCTGAGGAGCTGGAACAGCATTTCCTGTCGGTGCTACATAGTTAGTCGTGATAGCTGGTTCTTCAGCTGGCTCAACTTTTGGTTCAATAACTGCAGCAGATTCAGGGCGTGAAACAGGCTTAGTCACTAATTGGATATCAGGCTTCTTCTCTGCGCCAATACCAGTAGCAACAACCGTTACACGTAGCTCTTCACTCATTTCTGGGTCAATAACTGCGCCAACAACCACGGTAGCATTATCAGATGCGTATGCTTTAACGTGGTTACCCACTGTTTCTAGCTCTTCAATACTGATATCCATACCTGCTGTAATGTTAACTAATACGCCGCGCGCACCAGCTAGATCAATATCTTCAAGTAATGGACTTGCCACTGCAGCTTCTGCAGCTTCTTCTGCGCGATCATCACCCGTTGCAACACCTGTGCCCATCATGGCATTACCCATTTCTGACATAACTGTTTTAACATCAGCGAAATCCACGTTAATTAAACCTGGACGGGTAATTAACTCAGCAATACCCTGCACTGCGCCTAATAACACATTATTAGCAGCAGCAAATGCATCCAACAATGATGTACCACGACCCAATACTTTTAATAGCTTTTCATTTGGGATAGTAATCAATGAGTCAACATGCTTTGCAAGCTCAGCAATACCTTGATCAGCAAAAGTCATACGCTTTTTGCCTTCGAAAGGAAACGGCTTAGTGACGACAGCAACAGTCAAAATACCTTCTTCGCGAGCAATTTCAGCTACAACTGGTGCGGCGCCAGTACCTGTACCGCCACCCATTCCAGCAGCAATAAAGATCATGTCAGACCCCTTGATTGCAGCGCGAATGTTTTCTTTATCTTCTTCAGCAGCTTGGCGACCCACATCAGGGTTTGCTCCAGCACCTAGACCTTTAGTGACATCACGTCCTAATTGAATAGTTGAGCCTGCACCTGATTTGCGTAATGCCTGAGCATCCGTATTCGTTACGATAAACTCAACACCTTCGATGCTGTGTTTAACCATATGTTCGACAGCGTTACCGCCACCACCACCGACGCCGATGACCTTGATCACCGCTTCGTCATTATGTGTGTCCATGATCTCAAACATTGTCTGATCTCCGTTAGTCTGCGTTATTAAAATTCACCCTTAAACCAGCTTTTGACCCGATTCAAAAGACTGGTAACCCCTTGACGTTCAGGGCGTTCGAACTGACGTTCGATTACGCGTCTGGCGCCATAATGAAGCAACCCTATTCCAGTAGAATAAACAGGTTGATCCACGTATTCATTTAACCCTTTTACTGGTAGCGGCGACGCTACCCTAACTGGCATACCGAAAGTCGCTTCAGCAATATCAACAGCACCAGTAATTGACGCTGTTCCACCGGTTAATACTATGCCTGCGGCTATTTGATCTTCTAAGCCACAGTCAGTTAATTCTTTTAATACCAGTTCAAATAACTCCTGATATCTTGGTTCCACTACTTCCGCCAATGTATGACGTGACATGCTGCGTGACGGGCGGCCACCGACTGATGGTACTTCGATGCTGTCTTCGCGGCTGACCATTGAACTTCTTGCACTGGCAAATTGCACTTTGATTTGCTCAGCATGTGTCAATGGTGTTCTAAAAATTTTAGCGATATCACTGGTTACCTGATTACCTGCTACTGATATCACAGCACAATGCCTCAGTGCACCATTGGTATAAACAGCAATATCTGTTGTGCCGCCACCAATATCAACAATACAAACACCTAAATCTTTTTCATCATTCGTTAACACAGAATCTGCTGACGCAATACCTGAAAAAACTAAGTCATCAACTGTTAAGCCGCAACGCTCGACGCTTTTGGTGATATTTTTTGCCATGTCGTTGGCGCAGGTCACGATATGTGCTTTCGCTTCCATTCGCATACCCGACATACCGATAGGACTCTTAATACCATCTTGAACGTCAATTGAATATTCTTGCGGTAACACATGAAGGATCCGTCTTTCAGTTGGGATCTTCACTGAGCGCGCTGTATGAATAACGTTATCAACGTCTTCTTGCGTCACTTCTTCATCGTTAATTGACACCATGCCATTTTCGTTCTGACATGCGATGTGCTTACCTGAAATACTTAAATACACAGAAGATACTTGGCAATCAGCCATTAACTCTGCTTGATCAAGTGCGCGCTGCACACTTTTTACAATAGAATCCAAATCATTCACGCCACCTTTATCCATTCCGCGCGAAGGATGATTGCCTAAACCGACCACGCTTATCTCACCGTCAGGTAGCACTTCACCAATGATCACTGCGACCTTGGACGTGCCAATATCTAGGCCTACGATAAGATTTCTTTCCTGATTTTTGGTCATTTAGTGTCGACTCTCTGTTTTAGTATCGTCCCAGCCAACGGCGACTCCGGTGTCATAGCGTAAATCGATCGTTGCTATTGGCTTTTGATTTCGTGTTATTTCAGGGTAAACATTAATAAATCTTTGTATTCTCGACATCTTATCTTCTCGTCCTAATTCGAGAAGAATGCCGTTATCTAATCTTGCATGCCATGCATGTCGTGGACTTAAACTTAAACTTGCCAGCTTAAAACCATTAATACTCAATAAATCAGACAATTGCTGATAACTAGTTAACACTTCAGAAGACATTTCTTCTGGGCCTGAAAGTACCGGCAATGTATTAATACTCGAATGTGATTCAGCTGCAAACACTTCGCCATTCACATTTAGCCAGTCATCTCCATTCCAATGTGCAACAACATGTTGCTCTTGCAAGGTCACTTTCAATTTTGCAGGCCACTCTCGCCTTACAGACGCATGGTAGACCCAAGGTAATGCTTCTAAAGCTTGCTGTACTTCGCCAACGTCGGCACTAAAAAAACTGCGTTCCATTAACGCCTGTAGCGCAGCCTGAATTTCAGCATCCGAGGTATAAATTCGCTCGCCTTTTATCGCGACGGCATCTATCGGTAATGCATCAGCATCATTCAGTAATACATTAAGCTTAAGGCCAGCCCAAACAATGGTGAGTAATACCGTCAGTAAAAACAGTAACCCAGTGTATAAGTACCAATTGACTTCACTCAAATGGCCTTTTAACTGGCGAGCTTTATCACTCCACGCCACAGCTACTGTAACTCCAAACTGTACACTGTCACTTTCATTGGGCAATTCACCATTATATCTAGCATGCTGATTGTATTAAAGTTTATATTTACAAGCAGTTATAGTATAAAAATCAATCAAAACTCACCATTTCCCTGCGACTGACTCAAGCTACTTTTCAAAAACTATTTTTAAAACCTACTTTCTAAAACCAAGATTACTTGATGCCAGCGACTTTGACAGAGCACCAATATTACCAGCCCCTTGAGTCAGCAATAAATCGCCTTCTTGCAATACATCAGGTAATACATCAGCTAACAACTCTGGTGATGCAACAAAAATAGGGTCCACTTGGCCGCGTAGCCTTATGGAGCGGCACAATGAGCGACCATCTGCACCTGGTATCACGCTTTCACCAGCGGCATAAACATCTAACAACAATAAACCGTCTACTTGCGATAAGACTTCAACAAAGTCTTCATACAAATCACGGGTTCTACTATAGCGATGTGGTTGATACGCCATCACTAATCGTTTATCTGGCCAACCCGCTCTTGCAGCTTTAATCGTTGCAAGTACTTCACTTGGATGATGACCATAATCATCAACCAACATCACCTTGCCATTAGCAGTATCAAATTCACCAAGGTGCTGAAAACGTCTGCCAATACCTTCAAATTCTGCTAATGCGGCGACAATAGCCTCATCATCAATATCATCCTCACTGGCTACTGCTATCGCAGCTAACGCATTTAGCACGTTATGCTCACCAGGTAGATTTAATACAATATCTAAATCATCACGGTTTTTACGACGAACACTAAACTGGCTCTGGTGTCCGACTTGCTTAAAGTTAAGTGCTTGCACATCAGCAATGTCACTAAAGCCGTAAGTGACCACTTGTCTGCCCACTCTTGGCATAATTTCTTGTATCACTTCATCATCGATACACATTACCGCAACGCCATAAAAAGGCAGGTTATGTAAAAAATCGACGAAGGTAGTCTTCAACTTTTCAAAATCACCACCGTAAGTGTCCATATGGTCAGCTTCGATATTGGTGATAACACTGACCATAGGTTGTAAATGTAAAAAGCTCGCATCACTTTCATCTGCTTCTGCAATCAAATAGCGACTTGTCCCAAGACGAGCATTCGTGCCTGCACTATTAAGCAACCCACCAATAACAAATGTTGGATCTCGCTCTGCTTGGCCATAAACGCTAGCAATTAAGCTTGTCGTTGTGGTTTTACCATGAGTGCCCGCAATCGCGACCCCATGTCGGTAACGCATAAGCTCTGCTAGCATTTCTGCACGGCGTACAATCGGAATTCGACGCTCTTTTGCAGCTATGATTTCAGGGTTTTCTTGCTCAATTGCTGTCGATACCACCACAACATCTACATCAGCAACGCTTTCAGCCTGATGGCCAATAATAATCTTCGCGCCTAAGTTCGCGAGCCTTTCTGTCACGCTATTAACAGCAATATCTGAACCACTAATTTGATAACCTTCATTTACTAATACTTCGGCTATCCCGCCCATTCCAGCACCACCTATGCCGACAAAATGGATTTTCTTAATCCGTCTCATCTCAGGGATCATGCTGCGTAATTGGGCGTACTTCTCTGTTTTAGTCATTTCAATCCTTTCGTGCTAATTCAGCACAAATACTCGCTACACGTTGGGTTGCATCTAACACTGCAACACTTCTGGCTTGTTGTGCCATCTCTGAAACAACGTGTCTTTGTTCAGCAAAGAGGGTTAATTTCTCAGCTAAATTATCTGCGTTTAATATGGTCTGCGGTAATAAAAATGCCGCACCGGCTTCTACTAATACTGAAGCATTCTTTGTTTGATGATCGTCAACTGCATGGGGATAAGGCACTAAAATACTGGCTCTTCCCACCGCGGCTAATTCAGAAACCGTTAATGCTCCCGAACGACAAACAACAACATCAGCCCAGCGATAAGCGGCTTCCATGTCATCTATAAATTCTGCCACATTGACACTGGCCGCTTGACCCTTGTCTTGGTAATGGCTTTTAACGGCAGGCTGATTTCCTTTGCCTACCTGATGCCATACCGTAATTGAGTGCTGTTGGCTTAATTGCCCCACAACATCTGGCATAACATCATTAAAAATTTTGGCGCCTAAGCTGCCACCTACCACTAATACTTTAAGTGCTGAGTCATCACACACTTTCGTCGTTTGTCCTAATTCGATTAACTCTTGTCGAATTGGGTTACCGACTACCTCTGCATTCGTTGCAGGTAAAAATGTATTTGGAAATGCACACAACACTTTAGTAGCGATGCGCGATAACAACTTATTGGTCATTCCAGGTATTGCATTTTGCTCATGCAGCACTAACGGTATGCCCGACAACTTTGCCGCTACCCCGCCAGGACCACTGGCAAATCCACCCATACCAATAATCACATCAGGTTTAAATTCATTAATGAAAGCTTTTGCTTGCATAATTGAACGCAAAATCTTAAAAGGCGCAGCAAGCTTTCTAATAATGCCATTGCCACGAACGCCTTTGATGTCTATAAACTCAATATCAAATCCATGTTGAGGCACTAAGCGTGCTTCCATGCGGTCAGCGGTCCCTAACCAACGAACTTGCCAACCTTTTTTAGCCAATGCTTTTGCCACTGCTAACGCCGGGAATACATGTCCACCCGTGCCGCCAGCCATCACCAATAACTTGGGTGCATCTGTTATATTAGGGCTCATTTCTTTATTCTCCCTTGCACCGCCTGCGTCAAACTTAGCCGCCTTTCATAATCTATGCGTATCAATAACATGACCGCAGCCGTCATGACCCACAAACTACTGCCACCATAGCTAATAAAGGGTAATGTCAGACCTTTTGTCGGTAACATACCAATACTCGCGCCTACGTTTACAACGGTTTGGAAGCAAATCCAAATGCCGATGCCGTAAGCTAAGTAACTTTCAAATGGGCGTTGAATACTCAAACACAAGTTGCCCAATCTAATTGCTCTAAAAGACACAAAAAATAATACGGTTAGCACACAAACGATGCCTACAAAACCTAACTCTTCGCCGATCACAGCAAAAATAAAATCAGTGTGAGCCTCAGGCAGGTATGACAGCTTTTGAATACTGTTACCTAAACCTTGGCCAAATATATCACCGCGTCCGTATGCCATTAATGACTGAGTTAATTGATAACCACTACCAAATGGGTCTTCCCATGGGTCTAAAAATGACGTTACACGCCGCATCCGATATGGCTCAAACACCACTAAAAATACAAACATTGCGATACCAAAAAATATCAGTACCAAAAAGTCCATAATTCGCGCACCCGCCAAAAACAATAGGCTTACGGTACATACGAAAAGTACCACCACAGTACCTAAATCCGGTTGAGCAAGAATCAAAAATGCAAACAGTAAAAACACAAAAATTGGTTTATAAAACCCTTTACTGTTCTCTCTCAACTCTCCATGTCGGCGCACCAAATATCCCGACATATAAATAATAAAAACAAATTTGGCTATCTCAGCGACTTGGATCCTTACGGGCCCTATCGCCAGCCACCGTGTTGCGCCATTCACCGTGGTGCCTACAACCAGAACTGCCACCAACATCAACAACACTAGAAGTACTAAATAAGCGCTATAGCGCTCCCATAACTTCAATTCTATGTTCAGTACCGCATAAGCGATAACACCACAGCCCATCAAATATGCAACGTGGCGATATATGAAATGAAACGGGTTATCTGTTAGCTTCTGCGCTTCCGGCATAGAGGCTGACATCACCATGACAAAGCCAAATGTAATTAGTCCTAAAACGGCGACAAATAAGCTTCTATCATACAGCTGATCACCTGGCGACGTTTCAGACAGAATGTCCGGCCAAGACCTTTTCAGGACTTGTTGGAATAAGCTAAGTTGTTGCTCACCCCTCGCCATCTTCAATCTGCTCCACTAATTGCTTAAAGTGATGACCTCTTTCCATGAAGTTCTTATACATATCGGTGCTAGCACAAGCTGGAGACAATAAAACGATATCCCCTGAAAAAGTGATTTCAACCGCTTTAGTCACTGCTTCTTCAAGATTATTAACGCTAATACTGTCCGTTTTTAGTGCCGCAATTTTAGATCCGTCTTTACCGAACGTGATCACTTGAGTCACATTATTCAGTGAAGCTTCAAGTTCTTTAAAATCTGCGCCTTTGCCTTCGCCACCAGCAATCAAAATCAAGTCACCTAAGTGATCACTCAAACCATTTAATGCCGCAACGGTAGCCCCTACATTGGTCGCCTTCGAATCATTGATATAAGTGACACCTTGTTTTAGGCCAACCATTTCACAACGATGCTCTAAACCAGCAAAGTTGGATGCAATCTCAACCATGGTATTCTTATCAATGCCACACGCATCTGTTAATGCCATTGCAGCTAATAAGTTAGCCTGATTATGACTACCGATTAAGCTGACTTCATGCAGGTTCATTATTTCACTTTCGCCGTGCAATATTTTACCATCGGCAATACCCCACTCATCTCCTTCTGGCACCCCTAAACCAAAGGTATTTTGATTTGTTGGTTCGTCAGGAAAAGTCAGTGCATCGTCACGATTAAACATCACAAAACGGCTCTGCTGATATAAACGTAACTTAGCTGCGCGGTACGAATGAATATCGTGATATCTATCCATATGATCTTCACTGATGTTCAAACACGTCGCCGCGATGCAATTTAAGCTGTGAGTTGTTTCTAATTGAAAACTCGATAGTTCTAATACGAAATACTCAGCATCTGTTGCTAATAAATCCAACACTGGAATACCAATATTGCCACCTACCGCAACCTTTTTACCGGCGGCTTTAAGCATGTCGTACACTAATGTCGTTACCGTTGTTTTACCGTTTGAGCCCGTAATAGCGACAACACAAGGGCCTCTATCAGCGACAGCTTGAGCAAACAGTTCAACATCGCCAATCACTTCAATGCCCATATCAATTGCAGCGCGAATCTCTGGCGTGTCAACCGCAATGCCAGGGCTTACAATAATGTGTTTTGCTTGTACCAAATAACGACATACAAACCCACCTGTCAGTAGCTCAACATCAGGAAATTCCTGTGCTAACGTCTCTCGGCCAGGTGGCGTTCGTCTGCTATCCATCACCAATGGTGTAATACCTTGGGACATCAGATAACGCACAACAGATAAACCTGTTGCACCTAAGCCCAAAACAATATGCGAATAGCTTGATTGCATTACTAACTACCTTAACTTAAGCGTTGCCAGTCCTAGCATCACTAGGAACAACGAAATAATCCAAAAGCGAACAATCACTCTTGGTTCTGGCCAACCTTTCAATTCGTAATGATGGTGAATTGGTGCCATTCTAAAAATACGCTGGCCGCGTAATTTGTATGAACCCACTTGTAAAATCACCGATACGGTTTCCATAACGAAAACGCCGCCCATAATCACTAATAACACTTCTTGGCGCACTAATACTGCAATGGCACCGAGTCCAGCTCCAAGAGCTAACGACCCCACATCGCCCATAAATACTTGCGCAGGGTAAGTGTTAAACCACAAAAATCCTAAACCCGCACCGACTATTGCAGTACAGACAATCACCAGCTCACCTGCATCAGGTAAATGCGGAATATGTAAGTAACTGGCAAACTGTGCATGCCCTGATAAATAGGCAATCAGTGCAAATGCCGCTGCAACCATGACTGTAGGCATGATTGCTAAACCATCAAGACCGTCGGTTAGATTTACCGCATTACTCGCACCCACTATGGTGAAATAAGCCAGTACGATATAAAGCAAACCTAATTGCGGCATGACATCTTTGAAAAACGGCACAACTAACTGTGTCTCACCAGGTAATGTCGCTGTACTGTACAAGTAAAATGCCACAGCCAAAGCGGCAATGGATTGCGATGCATATTTCCAACGCGCAATCAGACCTTTTGAATCTTTCTTAACCACTTTAAGGTAGTCATCAAGAAAACCAATACCGCCAAAGGTACCTAATACAAACAGCATCACAATGACATATCGATTGGATAAATCACCCCACAATAAAACACTGACAAAAATCCCTGCGAGTATCAGCAAACCGCCCATTGTAGGGGTACCGCGTTTACTAAAATGCGATTCTGGTCCATCATTTCTGACGACTTGTCCTATTTGCAATAACTGCAATCGCTCAATCAGTTTTGGACCAAACCATAAACTAAAAATAAGACCTGTCATAAGCCCTAAAATGGCTCTTAAGGTCAGATAAGAAAATACATTAAACCCACTGTAAAACTGGGTTAAATACTCAGCTAAATAAGCCAGCATCTAAACAAACTCCCCGCGCCTATTGGCATTTAATAACTCTTCGACCACAGTTTCCATCGCTGCGCTTCGAGAACCTTTTACTAAAATAGTTACTTGATCCGGCAACTGATTTATCTTTTCCTTTAATGCTTGAGCAAGGGAATCCGAGTCACTAAAGTGCTCAGAACCAAATGCTTTACTTGTCGATTCAGTCAGTTGACCACAACAGAACAGATCGTCAATCCCAGCAAGTTTGGCTTGTTCGCCAACCTCAAAATGCAAAAGGGCGCTATTGTCACCTAATTCGCCCAAATCTCCCAGCACTAAACACTTAAAACCTCGAGTTTGTTTTAACCAGCTAATCGCGGCATCAACAGACGTCGGGTTTGCGTTATAACTATCATCAACCAATAAAATACGACCCATTTTATGCGGCACCATACGACCTTTAACAGGTGTTAACGCACTTAACCCCGTCACAATGTCTGCGACAGGGATATTGAGTGCGATACAAATGGCGCTAGCGGCTAGTGCATTACTTACTTGATGCAAGCCAGCTAATGGAAGTTGTACTGGGTAAGATTGACCTAAAACAACTAATGAAAACTGATAACAGCCGCTATCGTCAGCAACAATATCAACCGCTTTAATATCAGCATTGACGTTTTCAGAAACTGAGAAGCTAAGTTGCTTAAATGCTGCCGCTTTAGTTGCCATAAAATCTGCAAAATCATCGTCAGCATTAATAATGGCTGTACCGTCTGGACTTAGGTGATTAAATATTTCTGATTTAGCTTGGGCTACACCTTCAATTGAACCAAAACCTTCAAGGTGAGCGCGGCCAACATTATTCACTAATGCCACCTGAGGCGTCACTAAAGATGAAGTATAATTAATTTCGCCCTGATGGTTAGCACCCAACTCAAACACACCAAATTCATGCTCTTGCGCTAATCTTAATAAGGTTAACGGCACCCCGATTTCATTATTAAAATTACCAGCAGTAAACAGCACTTTGTGATGCTGAGACAAAATTGTTGCGACGATTTCTTTCACGGTAGTTTTACCGTTAGAACCTGTTAGTGCTATCGAATATGGGTTCACTTGTTGGCGCACATAAGCACCGATAGCCCCCATCGCCTTTTGGCTGTTTTTGACAATTAGTTGAGGAATGTCGACATCCAGCTTATGTTCAACCAGTAATGCTTTAGCACCGTTTTCAATGGCTGTTGCAGCAAAACTATGGCCATCAAAGCGTAAACCTTTTAACGCAACAAAAAGGCTATTAGTGTGCATTTTTCGGCTGTCACTGGTGACGTCGTCAATAATAAGGTCAGTACCCACAAGTTGAGCATCAAGCTCAACAGCTAAGGTTGATAATCTAATATCAATCATCAAAGGCCTCCAGTGCTAACAAGAGGTTCATCTGAGGCTTCATTGCCACCTGTTAATTGCATCGCTAAAGCGCGTTCATCGTAATCAATTCTGCTACCAGCAACTTCTTGATATGTTTCATGACCTTTACCCGCTAATAAGACAATGTCGCCAGCTTTAGCTAATTGCGCCACGGATTTAATCGCATTAATTCTATCGACTTCAGTCAATGCTTGCTCTGGATGCGTTAATCCTGCAACCACATCATTGATAATACTCATCGGCTCTTCACTGCGGGCATTATCACTCGTCACCATCACTTTATCAGCAAATTGTTCAGCAGCTTGAGCCATCAAGGGGCGTTTGCCCGTATCGCGATCGCCACCACAACCAAACACGCACCATAAGGTGCCTTGGCAATGGATGCGCAGCGCTTTCAAAGCATGCTCGATGGCATCAGGAGTATGAGCATAGTCAACCACTAAGGTTGGGCCATTAGCTTGATTAAATCGCTCCATGCGTCCAGCTACAGGCGTTAAATGCGGCACTAATGAGAGTAACTCGGCCATCAAACCATCTTGGGTAGCTAAAATGTTGTCAGTACCTTGCAAATACAGTGCGCCCAGCGAAGCAACAAGATTTGATAGATTAAAGTCACCTAAAAGAGGCGAAGACAACTGATCTTTCAACATTGCTGAGCTACTGTCGTGGATATCTGCAGGATAATAAAAATCGCAGGTCACACCCGCATCATTGAAATGCATATTGTCAGTATAAAAACGCGCTAAAGGATGCTTTTTAAGGCTAAAGCCGAATATGTTGGTCGATTGCAGCGCTGTAAACCATTGTTCACCAACGGCATCATCAAGGTTCAGTAACCCATTTTTGATACAAGGGAAATTAAACAAGCGTTTTTTAGCAGCGCCATAAGCGTCCATGTCACCATGATAATCAAGGTGATCGCGGCTTAAATTAGTAAATACTGCCGTGTTAAAAGGTACTGCTTCTACACGACCTTGCACTAAACCATGACTAGACACTTCTATCGCGCAGGTGTTGACGGTTTGCTGCTGAAACTCGTGTAGTTGACGCACCAAGGTAATGGCATCAGCTGTAGTATTGCCACTATCAATCAAGCTTCCCCAAACACCATTGCCTAATGTGCCCATAACAGCCGCTTTTTGCTGTTTAAGGGTCACAAGCTGCGCAATAAGCTGACTCACTGAAGTCTTACCGTTAGTGCCAGTGACACCAATAATGGCCATTTCAGCGTTTTGTAACGGATATAGCTGTGCTGCCACTGCAGACAATTGACGGCTCAGTTGAAAAAAGGACACCAATACCGCGCCCGACTCATGGTAATTAACCTGACCATGCTCATCAGGATTGTCAGTATGAATTAATGCACCTAAAGCACCTTGCGCAATTGCTTTATTAATGAACTGGCGACCATCAACTTGATGACCAGGTAATGCCACAAATAAACAACCTTCACTGACGTCTCGGCTATCTAGAGTCATCGTTGAGACCGACTCACGGCCAGCATAATGAAACCAAGGGGCTAATAAATCACTAAGTAGCATTATTCTGCCCTCCTAGCGATTGCGGCCAGTTCAACTTTTTCTTTCTCATTTAACGGCTCAACATTGAGCATTTGTAATGCTCCAGACATAATTTTTGCAAACGCAGGGCCAGCAACATCACCACCATGATAACGATCGCCTTTTGGCTCGTTCACCACAATTGAAATCGCTAAACGCGGGTTATGTACCGGTGCTACACCCGCAAACAGTGAAACATAATCATCGCCATAACCACCTGCGATAGACTTACGGCTTGTACCTGTTTTACCTGCTATAGGGTAACCATCGATATGAGCTTGAGTGGCAGTGCCACCTCTTTCGGTGACGCCTAACATCATTTCCATGACATCTTTCGCCGTCTGCTCTGAAATCACTTGTTCACCACGAGGCGCTTGCTTTAGTTTTAAAATCGATACTGGGTACAGAACCCCGCCACTGCCTAAGGTTGCATACATTCTTGCTAACTGTAGTGGCGTTGCCGTAAGGCCATAACCATAAGATAAGGTTGCGCGTTCAAAATCAGACCAACGGCGGCGATCATGTATAAGACCAGCACTTTCACCAGCAAGGTTAATACCTGAGTAATTGCCTAAGCCCATTGATTGGTAAGTGCCCAATAATTCTTGTACTGGCATTGATAGCGAGACTTTACTGATGCCAACGTTACTGGATTTCACGAGGATCTTATCTAGAGTCATATTGCCGTAATTGATCGTATCGCGGACCTGTCGTCCACCTACACGCATCCAACCAGGAGAGGTATTAATTAATTCATCACGTTCAACCGTGCCTGCTTCTAATGCTGCTGCAACCACAAATGGCTTCACAGTCGAACCCGGCTCAAACGTATCGGTTAATGCACGATTACGCATACGATATGACTGTAAATTCTCACGTGAATTAGGGTTGTAAGATGGTGTATTGACCATCGCAAGCACTTCACCAGTAAGCACATCAAGTACCACCACTGAACCTGAGGTGGCTTGGTTAATTTCTGTTGTACGTTTAAGTTCACGATAGGCTAACTGTTGAATACGCTGATCAATGCTGAGCACTAAATCATTTGAACTTTCGCCTTCTTCAACAATATCTAGTCGTTGAACCACTTTACCATCGCGAGATTTACGCACCTTCTGCTTTGACGGTGTGCCTGTTAACCAGCTGTCATACGCATTTTCAATGCCTTCAATTCCCACGTCATCAATGTTAGTCAGGCCGACAAGCTGAGCAGCAGTTTCACCTGCAGGGTAATAACGGCGCGATTCAGACTTTAAATAAATACCGGAAATTTTTAATTGCTTAATGTATTCAGCAACTGCTGGAGTGACCTGGCGCTTCAGGTAGATAAAACGACGCTTGGGATCGCGTTGTACCTTACTCACAATTTTATCGACGGGTTCATGCAACACGTCAGCCAGTGCTTGCCAGCGGCGCATGTCTTTGAACGCATCTTTATCATGGGAGATTTTAGGATCAGCCCAAACGGCACGAACTGGCACGCTTACCGCTAACATTTCGCCGTTACGATCAGTAATTAAGCCACGTTGAACCTGGTTACTACTGGTTCTTAAGGTACGCATATCACTTTCGTGACGTAATTTATCAGGTTCAATAATTTGAATATAAGCCGCGCGAGCAATCAACGCCGTAAATAGAAGCAACACAAAGCCAACCACAACGAATAATCGCCATGGAATTAGCTCTGGGTTTAACTTACGTTTGGCTTGTCTGCTCATAGTTATATTCGAGTCACTTACCCAACAATCCTTATTTAATGAAGTCTCTCACTCAATTTACTGCAACCGAATAACCACTTCTTCTTTTGGTAACGGTCGCACCATTTTTAAATCTTTAGTGGCAATCCTCGTCACACGGCTATGTTCTGACTTAGATTGCTCTTCTAACAACAAGTTACGCCATTCAATATCTAACCTATCGCGCTCTTGTAATAGATGATCCATTTGTGAGGTTAATTTGCGCGTAGCATGACTGGTATAGACCACCCCAACTGCATTACTCAGCACAACTATCGACATTAATAAAATCCACTTATGTCGCCAGATATCGGCAAGCACAATACGTGATAATTTTATCGATGATTGCCCCAAGTTAACCCCATTTTGTTCTTTATATGGCCGAGTTAAACACCGTAAAATAGTGCTTAATGTTCAATTTTAATATTAGTAATCAAGACGCTGCGCAACACGTAACACCGAACTACGTGAACGTGGATTTTGCTCAATTTCAATATCCGAAGGCTTCATGGCCTTACCGATTGCTTTCAGTTTTCTTGATTTATTGATTTCAGCTTCAGTGATAGGCAGGCCATGTGGCACGCTCGCACCTTGGCTATTCTTACGAATGAAACGTTTCACCATTCTGTCTTCTAACGAATGGAAGCTGATCACTGATAAACGTCCTTCTGGCGCTAATACAGAAACAGCACCTTCTAGTGCTTGTTCAATCTGCTCCAGCTCGCTATTGATATAAATACGAATAGCTTGGAACACTCGCGTAGCAGGATGTTTATTACGCTCTTTATTTTTAGTAATTCGCGCAATTAAATCGGCTAAATCTTTAGTTCTTAAAAACGGTGTTTCATCACGATCTGCAGCAATACAACGGGCAATATGGCGAGAGTTTTTCTCTTCACCATAGGTTCTAAAGACCCATGCCATATCTTCAATTTCTGCTTTGGCAATCCACTGCGCTGCCGTTTGACCTTGGCTATTATCCATACGCATATCTAATGGGCCATCACGTAGGAAACTAAAGCCACGCTCAGCATCATCTAATTGAGGTGATGACACACCTAAATCAAGTAACACACCATCAATTTTGCCTTTAAGGCCAAGCTCAGTAACGTAATCCGCTAACTGGCCAAATCCACCATGAACAATTTGAAAACGTGGATCGTCAGCAAACTGTTTCGCAGCTTCAATCGCTTGCGGATCGCGATCAATTGCTATTAAACGACCGTTTTCACCGAGTTGACTCAGCACATGCCTAGAATGACCACCACGTCCAAAAGTGCCATCGATATAGATGCCATCTTCATGGATATTCAAACCATCAACGGTTTCTTTCAGTAGTACAGATAAATGGGCAAATTCTTGGCTCATCAGACTCTTCTTAATTGGTTATTTATAATGAAAAATTCGCTAATCTTTCATGGCTAGCGAGATCTTCAGCTTGGATCAACTCATGGCTTTCATCCATTTGTACCTGCCAAGCTGCTTCATCCCACAATTCAAACTTATTCAATAAGCCCACCAGCATGGTTTTCTTTTGTAACCCTGCATACTGTCTTAAAGCTGGAGGAACGAGCGCACGTCCATTGCCATCTAACTCACATTCATGAGCGTGGCCTAGTAATCTTCGTTTCATGGAACGTTCAACTTTGTCGGTGTCAGATAGTTGCAGTAACTTCGCCTCTATCAACTCCCACTCGTGGATCGGATAGATCAATAAACAATGTGATTGGATATCTACCGTGATAACAACAATGCCTTCGTGCTCGGCGCGCAAGGATTCTCGGTATCGCATTGGAATAGCGATCCGACCTTTTGCATCCATATTTATCGCACTAGCACCCCGAAACACTGCCATCGATTCCTATTAATTGTTATTAAAATTCCCACAAATATCCACAATTCCCCACAACCCTTAAGTTTAGGGATACAACACAAGTATTGTCAAGGGATGAGAACATTAATTAAATCCAGTTCTGAAGCGGGTTAGCAGCAAATTATAATTAGGTTGTTTCAGGTGGAGAAAAGTGGCTTTTAGGCGGGTAAATGAACGAAACCATAGACATAACAGCATTCATATCAGTAATAAATGTGGGGAATATGATCTAAATTGTGACTATTTTCATATAAAAATAACAATAGGGATCGATCTCAGCAGATTTATTTATTAATAAATATCCATCCAATGTGTGATAGGTCACTTTTAACGTATAAATTGTGCCAGTCATTTAAGGTTGACTGCCAAATTGTTATTAACAACTAGACTGTGGCTTTTGTCGGGCTGCTACTAAGCGTACTATACTAAAATAGATTAAATAATAATCAGCAATGGCCGATATAAAGTTAACAGCCAGTCCGTGTCAGTAAAACAACTATCGCAATAAGGAGGTCAACATGAGTTTAGATAGCATATATGCCATTGTCGCTAGGCCACCTAGACAAGTTGACGGTGTGAAAAGAAAGGTAAACAAAGTTGGTAATAGTGACTCTATTGCTGCTGACAGTCATGAAGATCCACAATCACAACTGCCCGCAGATAATCCATCTGTGAAAAAACAGTCCACAAAAGCGCAATTAGCTCGAGAGCAATCTATTCAAGAGCACCCTAGTCATGAGCAATCTGCTCAAGATGCTGATTCCCCTTATATCAAGCACATTGATATCGAAGTGTAGCCATACTCCCTTAATTGATATCATTAATCTTATGCTGACATGGTTTTTTTCACTGCCTTTTTCCACCCCAAATAAAGTTGCTCTCGGGTAGAGGATGGCATTTGAGCGCTAAATTGTTTATCCGTCACAGCGATATTTTTAAGCTCATCAGTTGATTGCCAAAACCCAACCGCCAAACCCGCTAAAAATGCGGCGCCCATTGCGGTAGTTTCAGTCACTTGGGGACGGATAACATCAACATCACTGATATCAGCCTGAAACTGCATCAAAAAATCATTGGCAACAGCGCCGCCATCGACTCTGATTTGTTTCAGTGCAACACCCGAATCTTGGCTCATCGCTTCAAGTAAATCCTTACTTTGATACGCTATTGCTTCTAATGCCGCACGTATAATATGACTTCGGTTAACGCCTCGGGTTAATCCAACAATGGCCCCTCGGGCATCGGCATCCCAATATGGTGCACCTAGCCCAACAAAAGCGGGCACTAAATACACCCCATTAGTATCCGAGACTTTATTAGCAAAATACTCTGTATCTTGTGCGTCTTGAATTAAGCCCATTTCATCCCGCAACCACTGAATAACCGCGCCGCCCATAAAGACAGCACCTTCCAAAGCGTAATTCACCGATAAATCAGCACCAATACCAATCGTAGTTAATAAGCCATGGGTCGACGTAACGGCTTTATCGCCAGTATTCATCAGTAAGAAACAGCCAGTACCATAAGTATTTTTTGCCATACCAGGCTCAAAACACAGCTGACCAAATAAAGCAGATTGCTGATCGCCTGCCATACCAGCCACGGCAATCTCGCCACCCGCAATACTCGTTGTACCGTAAACCGCACACGATGGTTTCACTTCAGGTAACATTGCACGGGGAATACCAAAGGCATTTAACAGTTTTTCATCCCATTGCTGCTGATGAATATTGAATAGCATGGTACGAGATGCATTTGTTGGCTCAGTGACATGGACTTTTCCTTTGGTGAGTTTCCACACCAACCAAGTATCAATTGTGCCAAACAATAAATCTCCCGCTTCAGCCTGTTCCCGCGCGCCTTCAACATTGTCTAATAGCCACTTAATTTTACTGGCCGAAAAATAAGGATCTAACACTAGGCCTGTTGATGACTTAATATCATCTTCTAAGCCATCAGCTTTAAATTGCTGACAAATGGCTTGGCTACGACGACATTGCCACACAATGGCATTGTGAATAGGTTTACCCGTGTGCTTGTTCCACACAACTGTCGTTTCGCGCTGATTAGTAATCCCAATAGCCGCAACATCATCACCACTGATCCCTGCCCTTGCGAGTACTTCAATTAATGATGAACTTTGTGAAGACCAGATTTCCATTGGATCATGCTCAACCCAGCCTGCTTGAGGATATATTTGAGTAAACTCACGCTGAGATACTGCCACCATATTGGCTTTATGATCGAAAACAATGGCTCTTGAACTGGTGGTACCTTGATCGAGCGCGATAACATATTTCTTTGAATTCATTTTTTGCCTTTCAATACCGAAGGTGCATTGTAATTAATGCTAGCACCATGTTCACTTCATCATAATAAGTTAAGACGGATATCGACTAATCACAAGTCACTTGTAACAAGGCGATTAATAATGTGATGAATTCAACACTCCATAATAGGTAACTAACCACACAACTCAGCATAGAACTCACCATAGAATGCGGAATTTAGCGCAATAAAAAGCCCCGCAATTGCGAGGCTTTAAATGAATCTAGCGTAATGGGCTAACTCATTACATTTTGTAGCTAAGTTGAATACCCGCTAACCACACAACTCAGCATGCAACTCACCATAGAATGCGGAATCTAGCGCAATAAAAAGCCCCGCAATTGCGAGGCTTTAAATGAATCTAGCGTAATGGGCTAACTCATTACATTTTGTAGCTAAGTTGAATACCCGCTAACCATACGTCAGCTTCAACATCGCCGCTGTAGTTAACCGACGCTAAACCCAATAAATCTTGTGTTTCATTGATTGGCGCATCACCGATACCTTTAAGGTAAGTCACAGCAAAATCAACGGTTAAGTTTTTAGTCGCTTGGTAGCCTGCACCCGCACTGAACCATAAGCGGTCAGAATCAGGAATCGTTGTCGAACGGTATTCGTCTTGAGCAGCGCCTTTATCTAAAGCCATACCACCACGCACTAACCACTTGTCGTTAAGTTGATAAGTCGTGCCTAAAGCAAAGCGCCAGTTGTCTTTAAAGTTTTCTTCTTTAACTAAATCAGAATCAAGGTCGCCAGTCGGCTTGTTTTCGCCAGGGAAATAAGCCACTAACTCTTCAAAAACGCTCCACTGAGTCCAGTTAACACTGGCGTGCATTGCCCAGTTATCAGTGAACTGATGATGAGAAGCTAACTCAGCAAAAGCAGGTAGCTCAATCGGTAAGTAACCTTCGATGTAAACGTCTTGGCCGCCATCATAAAGTAAACCTGAAGCCTCGCCATCAAGTTCTAACTCAACACCGCTATGATAAGCAAAACCGACACGGTGAGTTTCGTTAATCTGCCAGCTAGTACCTAATTGCCAGCCAAACGCGATATCATCACCTTCCATGTATTTAAGGCTTGCACCAGCATCAGGCAACATTGGCGCTAAATCTGGCACAGCTTGCTTAACACCATCAATCCAACCTGGCATTGATGCGCCAACATGACCTTCGCCATATACAACACGTAAACCTGCACCGACACTGAATGCTTCATTGATTTTGTAAGCAATGTTCGGGTTGAATTCAACGGTAGTAATACCGGTTTCTGAACCAAAAATTGCTGCAGCATGGTTAGCATCTAATTCTGTTGCTAATCCATAATTAGAGTTCACAGCTAAACCCCAAGTCCACTGATCATTCAGCTGATTTGAGTAATAAAAATTTGGCACTACAGCGTTACCAGCAATATCGATAGCATCTGCTGGCACCATAACAGGAGCGTCACCTAATAATGGAGAAGAAATACTGACATCACCCATCACATCAACATTTGGCATCACGTAAATCGCACCACCAGAAAGCTGACGACCTTCAAGGTACGTTAACATTGCAGGGTTTCTTGCTTGAGCCGCAGCATTATCAGCCATAGCTGCTTCACCAGCAAAAGCACGACCTAAACCAGTCGAAGAATATTCAGCTAACTGGAATCCAGCAGCATTCACTTGAGTCGTTGCCCCGAAAAGCATGGCACTAACGGCCACAGTCAATATTGTCTTTTTCATTATTAGTCTCTGTTTATAGCAAATCTTATGTTTGCCTAATCTCTTACATCATTAGAGCAATTGCTCAATTTGAAATCGCGGCAAGTTTACTGATGCAGAATAAATTTACAACCAAAAGCCTTAAAACAGAGTAAATAACTACAATTTGATAATTAAGAAACATTTTAAGTGACGTGTATCACACAATTTTTAATGAAAATGATGCGTTTTCAAAAAATTATTCGCTAAGCTCGGTGCGATACAAAAACAAAACAATAGTTAAACTGTTATTTTTCATATGGATATAAAGTTAAAAATGTAAAACACTGGTTCGCTTAAACTGCCAGTGAATTCAGCTAAGCTTTTGACAAAAGACACCAATACAAATATTAAACCTTTAAATACAGTAAGATAAAGTACAACCATTTTATGGTGCCAATAAAAAAGCCTCAACTGATAGCAGTAGAGGCTTTGTCTAATATAATCTTGGTACACGTGTACGCTCAATATTCCATTTTATAATGGAATGACTTTTAAAAGCGTATTTAAGTCATAAAACTAACCACGCCAAGTTGGAATAGCGGCTTCATATTCAGTAATTGCTTGAGCATATTCAAGCGTTAAGCCAATCGCATCTAATCCATTTAATAGCTTATGTCTTGCTGATTCTGCAATAGTGAAACTAAACACACTGCCTGACGGTGAAGTCACAGTGAGTGATTCTAAGTTCACCGTAATTTCCGCACCTTCACTCGCCTCCACTTCAGCCATGAGCTGATTAACTTGCTCATGGGTAAGTTTGACAGGCAACAAACCATTGTTGATTGAATTACCGTAAAAAATATCCGCAAATGTCGGCGCAATAACCACTCGTAAACCGAAATCTGCTAATGCCCATGGCGCATGTTCACGACTCGAGCCACAACCAAAGTTTTCTTGTGCTAAAAGGACTGACGCACCTTTATAGCGAGGTAAATTCAGCGAAAATGTTGGGTTATCTTGCTCACCCGCTTCATCTAAATAACGCCAGTCATGAAATAAGTGCACTCCAAAACCGTCGCGAGTCACTTTCGATAAAAACTGCTTAGGAATAATTTGATCGGTATCGATGTTCGCACTATCAATAGCAACCGCTAAGCCTGTGTGTTCTGTAAAAGCTTGCATCTGTTTGTCCTTTTGCTTGACCGTTAGTAAGGCTTACGAATATCAACAAAGTGACCAGCAATAGCAGCTGCGGCTGCCATAGCTGGGCTCACTAAGTGAGTTCGACTACCACGGCCTTGTCGACCTTCGAAGTTACGATTACTGGTTGATGCGCAGCGATCGCCCGCTTCTAAACGGTCATCATTCATTGCTAAACACATTGAGCAGCCCGGTAAGCGCCATTCAAACCCTGCTTCTAGGAACACTTTATCTAAGCCTTCAGCTTCAGCTTGTAGCTTAACTTGACCAGAGCCCGGCACCACAATCGCCACAACGCCATCAGCAACCTTGCGATCTTTTGCATGATAAGCAGCAGCACGTAAATCCTCGATACGGGAGTTAGTACACGATCCGATAAACACCTTATTAATTGGAATATCGACCATTTTAGTCCCTGACGTTAGGCCAATGTACTTTAGTGCTTTTTCCATACTGCCACGTACAGTGGCATTAGACTCTGTGGCTGGGTTTGGCACTTCTGCATCAATAGGCACGACTTGGCCTGGGTTAGTACCCCAAGTTAATTGCGGGGCAATATCTGCAGCTTCTAATACCACTTCAGCATCAAACTGAGCACCTGCATCTGTTTTCAGTGCAGTCCAATCTTTTACGGCTTGTTCCCAGTCATCACCTTTAGGTGAAAATTCACGGCCTTCAAGATAATCAAACGTGGTTTGATCAGGTGCAACCATACCCGCTTTAGCGCCCATTTCGATGGCCATGTTACATAAGGTCATGCGGCCTTCCATTGATAAAGCTTCAATGGCTTCACCACAAAACTCGACAACATAGCCTGTGCCGCCATCCATGCCTAAGCGACCAATGATAGCGAGTACGATGTCTTTAGCAGTAATCCCTTCGGTTACATTGCCACGTACTTCCACTTTCATGGTTTTCGCTTTAAGTTGACGCAGGGTTTGCGTGGCTAATACATGTTCAACTTCAGAAGTACCAATACCAAATGCTAAAGCGCCAAATGCACCGTGAGTCGCAGTATGCGAGTCTCCACACACAATGACCGTGCCCGGTAAGGTGATTCCAAGTTCAGGCCCCATTACATGGACAATACCTTGGTTTGGATGGTGAATGTCGTAAAGCTTGACGCCAAACTCTTTACAGTTTTGCGCTAAGGTTTCCACTTGAATACGTGCCATTGGGCTCATGGCATCTAAGCTTGCGCTCAAGGTAGAGATGTTATGATCCATAGTGGCAAAGGTTTTTTCTGGCGCACGTAGTTTTCTACCCGCCGTTTTCAACCCACTAAAAGCTTGTGGTGACGTCACCTCATGTACCAAATGACGATCCACATAAATAATCGGCGCTTCTGCTTCTGGCGAAGCTAACACATGAGCATCCCATACTTTTTCATATAAGGTTTGCGCTGAAACTTGATTGGCCATTAGACACCTTCCTTAACAGCATTTGCGATAAAGTCGCCCATTTCTGAGGTCGATTTCGCATTGTGACGCTCATCGCTACTTAATAACTCACCGGTCAAATACCCTGCCGACAATGCTTTACTCACCGCACGTTCAATTGCACTAGCTGCATCTTCAAGTTTTAAACTGTGACGAAGTAACAATGCCGCCGATAAAATTTGCGCCACAGGATTTGCAATACCTTGTCCTGCAATATCAGGTGCACTGCCACCAGCAGGCTCATACATACCAAAACCTGAACTGTTTAAACTGGCTGATGACAATAAACCCATCGAGCCGGTCAACATGGCAATTTCATCTGAAATGATGTCGCCAAATAAGTTTGAACATAACATCACGTCAAATTCATTCGGACGACGTAATAACTGCATCGTCGCGTTATCAATGTAGATATGCTCAAGCTCAACATCAGGAAAATCTTGCGCCACGCCTTCAACCACTTCACGCCATAGCACTGAACACGCAAGTACATTGGCTTTATCTACCGAAGTGACTTTTTTACTGCGACCTTGGGCGGCTTCAAATGCAATACGTGCAATACGTTCGATTTCACGGCGGCTGTAACGCATAGTATCGAAGGCTTCTTCATCAGCGCCTTCACCTTGGCGCCCTTTTGGCTTACCAAAATAAATACCGCCAGTTAATTCACGTACACAAAGCACATCAAACCCACGAGATGAAATATCGCTGCGCAGCGGAGACATATGCTCAAGGCCTGCATGCAGTTTGGCTGGGCGTAAATTACAGAATAAATCAAAGTGACCACGTAATGGTAAAAGTGCGCCACGTTCAGGCTGATCGTTTGGTGCTAAATGCTCCCACTTAGGACCACCGACACTACCAAACAATACTGCGTCAGAAGCTTCACACCCCTTAAGGGTCGAATCAGGCAGCGGACAACCATGGTTATCAATGGCGATACCACCGACATCGTACTCAGCATATTCAATGTCTAGTTCAAATCTGGCTTCAACTTCTTTTAACACCTTACGTGCTTCAGCCATAACTTCTGGACCAATACCATCACCTGCTAATACTGCTACTTGATAACTCATACTCCACCTAACTCCCTATCTTTATGAATCTGTTGTTTATAATTGGCGACCTTATCTGCGCGGTATGTCAAATTCATCACATGCACTAACGCTTGTGCTGAAGACTCAACCACATCTGTCGCTAGACCAACACCGTGGAATGTCTGCTTATTGTACTCAGCAGTTATATCCACTTGACCTAATGCATTTTGGCCTTCGCCTTTTGCACCTAATTTGTAATTAGTAATATTGATGGTGCGGCCAGTAGCGCGAGCTATCGCGTTATACGCCGCATCAACTGGACCGTTACCGGTCGCAGCCTCTGTAATTTCTTTACCATCCACGATGATGCGAACCGTTGCCGTTGCGACACCTTCTGTCGAATCTGAATGCACCATTAGGTGCTCTAATGAATAGTTATCATCGTCTTGAGATTGCGCTTCCATAAACACCAATGCTTCAAGATCGTAATCAAACACTTGGCCTTTTTTATCTGCCAAGTTTAAAAACTGTTCGTACAAGGTATCCATATCGTAATCAGTTGCCTTGTAGCCCATTTCTTCCATACGGTGCTTAATCACGTGACGGCCTGAACGAGAGGTCATGTTTAAGTTATTACGATTTAAACCAATGCTTTCTGGCGTCATAATCTCGTAGGTATTTTTCGCTTTAAGCATGCCATCTTGGTGAATACCTGAAGAATGAGAGAATGCATTGGTGCCCACCACCGCTTTATTAGCTTGGATTGGCATATTACATAACTGACTGACAAGCGATGAGGTGCGGTGGATTTCTTTTGCATTGATATTGCTTTCAAGCCCTAGCAAATTCTTGCGCGTAGCAAGGATCATCGCGATTTCTTCTAATGAACAGTTACCTGCACGCTCACCAATACCGTTAACCGTACATTCAATTTGACGTGCGCCGTGTTCAACGGCAGTAATCGAGTTAGCAACCGATAAACCTAAGTCATCATGACAATGCACTGAGATAACCGCTTGGTCGATATTTGGGACACGGTTGAATAAAGTTTGAATGATGCCACCAAACTCACTTGGTACTGTGTAGCCCACAGTGTCAGGAATATTAATCGTGCGCGCGCCTGCTTTAATTGCTTGCTCTACCATGCGGCACAAGTTATCAATTGGTGTACGTCCAGCATCTTCACAAGAAAACTCAACATCATCAGTAAAACGGCGCGCATATTTAACCGCGCTCACGGCCATTTCTAGTACATCATCAAAAGAGCGCTTTAATTTGCTCTCTACGTGAATCGTTGAAGTTGAAATAAAGGTGTGAATACGGAACTGATCTGCAACAGACATTGCTTGCGCTGCAGCATCGATATCTTTTTCTAATGCACGGGACAAAGCACACACGCGGCTATTTTTAATTGTCTTCGCAATAGTTTGTACCGACTGGAAATCACCAGGTGATGAAACAGGAAAACCGACTTCCATAACATCAACACCTAAACGTTCAAGCGCCAGTGCGATTTGCAGTTTTTCTTTGACCGTTAAACTCGCTGCTAACGCCTGCTCGCCGTCTCTCAATGTAGTATCAAATATTATGACTCTATTGGACATCAGTTTTCTCCATCGAACCTATTGTTCAAGTAAAAGTTTGTTCGCTTAGCTAACGATTTAATCCCATCTTTCTGGTCGTACTTAAATCCAATTCGTTAGCTGTATTTGTTCGTTCAATTTGTTGCTTTAATTGGTCTGTTTTTAAAATCAATCGGTTCTAGAAACAAAAAACCCCGCGGCTGTTAGCGCGGGGTTTGTGAATGCCAGTAAACTTATTTAGCAAGTAACACAAAGGACTCCGCGCAAATATTGCGTAAGAGAAGAAGGAGACCTAGGAGAATGTTACCACTATAAATATTCATTAAAGTTAACTAATTATTCTTAAATTAAATTTTTCTATACCCACTTTTTAACGTGACCAGCCTGCTGTGTCAACCCCAATTTATTCATCTTTTTACCATTGGTTAAGAGAATACCTTAGGTTTGCTTAGCATAAATGGAGTTAAACCAATCTTTTTGAACACAACAACTAAGCGTAAAGCTTGATATACAGTGATTTAAGCATTTATTTTCACTCAGTTTTACATTGAAAAACAACCAAGTTAGCAACGGATAAAACTTGCATAAAAAAATTGAACAAGCATCCATCATTTTGATTATATAAAATATGAAATAAACTTAATCTGATTGCTATTACTGTAAGTCACAAGAAAGAATTTTTAGAAGTGAGTATCGTTCGAGAATTAAAACATTGGTTCAGGAGTGACAACGAGGCCTTTAGTGTTCATTAAAGGGTTCATTTTATGGAAGGACATTAGCAAAGGCACCATAAAAGGCGAAAGGACTAGTTCTCAATCAGGTATTGACTGATTTCATCTAAAAACGCATTACCGAAACGGCTTAATTTACGTTCACCGACACCATTGACCGCCAACATCTCGCCAGCACTGGTCGGCACCATGGCCGACATTTCGGCTAAGGTTGCGTCATTAAATACCAAGTAAGGTGGCACATCATGTTCTTCAGCTAACTCACGACGCAGTAACTTAAGACGAGCAAACAATTTGCGATCATATTGTTGTGGTGCACGTGATGAACTCGAACGGCGCTTGGTGGTCACTAACTGAATACGTGGCTCAGCTAGCTGCAAAGTCACATCGCCTCTTAATACTGGTCTTGCTGACTCGTTTAACTTAACCGATGAACCTCGAGTGATATCTTGGCTAGCCAGCCCACGATGAATGAGCTGACGAGTTACCGATAACCAATATTCATGACTATGCTCTTTGCCAATGCCCCAAGTCGATAACTTATTATGACCTCGGTCCATCACATTAGCGGCTTTTGAGCCGCGCAGTACATCAATCACCTGATTAACACCAAAGTGTTGATTAAGCCTAAAGATACAAGAAAGGACTTTCTTTGCATCTTCAGTACCGTCATAGCGCTTTGGCGGATCAATACAAACGTCACAGTTACCACAAGGCTTATCTGCGCTTTCGTCAAAGTAATGCAGTAACACTTGGCGACGACAAGTTTGCGCTTCAGCAAAAGCCGCCATGGTATTCATTTTATGAAACTCAACATCTTGCTGTGGCCCTGGCTCTGATTGCTCAATCAGATGTTTTACTCGGCCAATATCTGCCGGATCAAACAACATATACGCTTCAGCATCTAAGCCATCACGCCCCGCACGGCCGGTTTCTTGATAGTAAGATTCAACACTTTTGGGAATATCGTAATGCACCACAAAGCGAACATTGGACTTGTTAATCCCCATACCAAACGCAACCGTTGCGACCACTATGTCAATTTTGTCTTTTAAAAACTTATCCTGAATATCAATGCGCTCTTCTTGAGTCATGCCCGCATGATATGCCGCAGCACTGAAACCTTGCAGTTTTAGCCTGTCAGCGACTTCGTCGACTCGGCGACGACTACTGCAGTAAATAATGCCATTACTGCCTTTTTGCAATTGTAAAAATTGCTTAAGTTGATTGGCAGCATTGAGTTTTTCAACCACGGTATATCGAATATTCGGTCTATCAAAGCTCGATAAAAGACAAAACGGCTGAATTTGTAGGCGCTGACAAATGCTGTCTCGGGTCGCTTGATCTGCGGTGGCCGTTAGTGCCATCAAAGGAATATAAGGAAATATCTGTTTTAACTGCCCAAGTGCGGCGTACTCAGGTCTAAAGTCATGTCCCCACTGGCTGATACAATGCGCTTCATCAATAGCAAATAATGACACATTGAGTTCATGTAAGCGCTCGATAAAGTCAGGTCTTAATAAACGCTCTGGAGAGACATAGAGTAATTTAATTTCGCCTTGATGCAGCCGACGTAAAATAGCCACGGTTTCATCGCGCGGAAGAGAAGAGTTCAAATAAGCGGCTGCAACGCCCGATTGCGTTAAGCTATCAACTTGATCTTTCATCAAGGAAATCAAAGGAGAAACAACAACAGTTAAACCCGGAAGAATTAATGCTGGCAGCTGGTAGCACATACTCTTGCCGCCACCCGTAGGCATAATCACCAAGGTGTCTTGCCCACTTAATGTCTGCTCAATAATCTCCCGTTGCCCTTCGCGAAAATCACGGTAACCAAAAATTTGTTGTAACTGATGCCCAAGCACATCCTGCGACTCTTGTTGAGAATCGGCGGGGGCAATGTCGATTTGATCTATCGCTTGGCTTGAGCTTGAACTGGAAATAGGGCTATCCATCTATTGGGCTGCAGATAAGAAGCATCATTTTAAAGCACTGCAGTGCAGATGTCTCGACTCAATATGATTAAGCCAGCTTTAACTGCTCAAATATGCATCATTGATTTTATAAAGCTAATTAAGTTAGATTAAATACTCTAGGGTCTATTGATCTTTCAAGGTTGTTTTTACAGCGAGTTGTTGGCCATTCTATGCATCAAGGTCGCAAGGCAGAGACTTTGTAGTGTAGTTATTCTACATAATAAGTCGATACCGCAGTAAAAATAACCAACAAACGCTGCCCGAAGGGTTCGACTAAAAGCGTTTTACTCTTTGTTGGATAAATTTTGCTTAGATGACTAGGCATCAATTCATCCGCCTCGATTAAAACGCTTTTATTTCGAACAAAATTCAACCAGAAAAGTTCAATAGACCCTAGCTAATTAAAAGCATGTTTTTACAGATAAAATAACAATAAAAAGGCTATCTATGACCACGGAAGTTCAATTAAATGCCCTAAAACAAGTGGCTGAAATTTTTGATAAGCATGTGCCATTTCATAATCTTTTAGGATTAGACATTAAACGCTACGACACTGAAGGTGTTGAGGTTGTCATTCGAATGAAGCCTGAACTCATCGGCAATATACATCAAAATATTCTCCATGGCGGTGTCACAGCCACCTTGCTCGATGTGGTTGGCGGGTTAACCGCATTTGCTGGGTTAGTTTCAAGTCGAGAAGATTGGACAATAGAGCAATTAGAAAAACGCTTAACCACCTTAGGTACCATCGATATGCGTGTAGATTTTTTACGCCCTGGTCGCGGTGAAGTATTCACAGGCACAGGTTGTGTTATTCGCTCAGGAAACCGCGTTTCAGTATGCCGTATGGAGCTGCATAACGAAGAAGGCACCCATTTAGCATTTGGCACGGGCACTTATATGGTCGGCTAATGTGATGGTTTAATATAAGGAACTAGGCGCTAATATGATGAACTTGGGTAATATTGCACTAGTTCATCACGTACCTGAGAGACATCATGAAATAAATGATTACGCTAATAACTTGAGTGATCATCCCGAGCAACCTACAATCGCCCTTTCTTTATTTCCGCGCAGTTGGTTTCCATGCAAGATCTTGAACACCGTAAAGGCATTGCCCTTGCCATTTGTGCCTATTTCCTTTGGGGAATTGCGCCGCTTTATTTTAAATTATTAAGCGATGTGTCTGCATTTGAAACTTTGGCTCACCGAGTGGTGTGGTCATTTTTCTTTATCATTATCTTAATGCAGTTTATCGGTGGATTCTCGCGCCTGAAACTCGTTCTGAAACAGCCCAAACAACTGCTGGTGTTAACCGTAACCTCGGTACTGATTGCTGTTAACTGGCTGATTTTCATTTGGGCGATAAATAATGACCACATGCTAGATGCCAGTTTAGGCTATTTTATTAACCCATTATTCAATGTGTTACTTGGCATGGTGTTCTTATCTGAGCGACTTAGAAAACTGCAATGGGTGGCAGTGGCACTTGCCAGTATTGGAGTGCTGATCCAACTTATTTCGTTTGGTTCAATTCCGCTGGTATCACTGGCTTTAGCCTGTTCTTTTGGTTTTTATGGCTTATTGCGTAAAAAGGTCAACATTGATGCAAAAACCGGTTTGCTGGTTGAAACTGCGATTTTGTTGCCTGTGGCGTTCGGCTATTTAATGCTGACATTAGATACGGCAACAGCAAACATCTTTACCAATGATCTGACGATGAACTTAACCCTTATCGCAGCCGGTATTGTCACCACAGTGCCACTCCTGTGTTTTGCAGGGGCTGCGATGCGTATTCCATTATCCATGCTGGGCTTCTTCCAATATATCGGCCCAAGTATCATGTTTGTGCTGGCGATATTTTTATACAACGAACCCTTTGATATTGAAAAAGGCATTACCTTCGGCTTTATTTGGAGTGCACTGCTGATCTTTACCACTGACATGGCACTGCAACGCAGACGACGTTTAAAGCAGACTTAATCTTAATCTAGCAACGCAGTGATGCTAGCCATTGCTGCTTGCGAATTTTCCACTGACAATAATAGCGAATAACCTTTGTCAGTTGGCACAAGCAGCACACCTTCATTAGTTGTTACCGACACTAAGGCTTTATCGCCGTTTTTAAGCGTAAACCAACCCAAAGAATACCCTGTTAAGCCTAGCCCGTTAGTTCGTCTACTAGGGGTGAATTGAGGCGCTTGTGATAGGTTTATTAACTGCGCTTGCTGCCAATCCACCTCGTCCGCCTCAAAGTGTTGACCATATAATGGAATATTCACCTCAACAGCACCCGACTGACTTACCGATACCCTTGCCTGGCTCGATTGATACATGGTGACCGAAAACAAAGCGAAAACTGCAATAATAATCCCTAAGCTTGAATAAAATGCCGCACTCGGCAATTTTTTTACTTTGAGCAGTATCGTTAACAGCACTAAGCCAATTAACAAGCCAATAAAATTCGCCATGGCATTACTAGAGAGTCCTGCAAGTTCAATATTCATTATTCTTCCAAAGGCTTATAAGTGCTAATAGCGAGCTGATAGTTTTGCCCAGCATAACAAAAATGCCACCCATGTATGACCATGAAGTGGCATTTATTACGTCAAATTTGTTAGGTTTATAAATCTAACGCTAAAATTTTTGATTTACGCTGAAAGTTATAAAGCTGTTTTTTCACATTCGGCAAAGCATCAACTTCAACGATATTAAAGCCATGTTCTAAGAACCAATGAATACTACGCGTGGTTAATGCAAATAAGCGTGAATAACCGCGCACTCTCGCCTGACCAATAATGTTATTCAATAACACGCTGCCACGATCCGCATCACGATAATCAGGATGCACCACTAAACATGCAAACTCACCGGCATTGTCTTCTTCAAAAGGATACAAAGCCGCACAACCAATCACTAAACTGTCACGCTCAATCAGCATGAACTGTTCAATTTCCATTTCAAGTTGCTCACGTGAACGACGTACTAAAATGCCTTGTTCTTCTAATGGGCGGATTAAATCCAGCACCCCACCGATATCGCCAATGTTGGCCCGTCTTAAACGTTCAGCACTTTCAGTAACAATCTGGGTACCAATACCTTCACGAGAGAACAGCTCTTGCAGTAAGGTACCATCTTCAAGATAACTGACTAAGTGGCAACGCGGGACGCCGTTTCTGCAAGCATCAATACTGGCTTTTAAAAATGCCATAGTCCCCACACAAGCTTGTCCAGCTTGGTTCATCTCATCCCAAATGGTTTGCGCACCATTTGGCATCAGCTCAGCAATCACTTCACCTGCTTGATCTAAAATACCGTGAGTGCTACTAAAGCCGATAATCTTGTCTGCTTTCAATTTTATCGCAACTTTGGTGGCAACCTCTTCCGCTGTTAAGTTAAAGCACTCACCAGTCACTGAGACCGCCATAGGGCCCATCAACACAATACAGTTGTTATTCAACTGACGCTCAAGTCCTTGAGTATCAATACGACGGACTTTACCCGTTAGGCAAAAATCAACACCATCATCGATACCTAGAGGCTGTGCGATAACAAAATTGCCACTGACTAAGTTAATTTGCGCATTTTGCATCGGCGTATTGCCAAGGCTCATTGATAACCTTGCAGTAATATCAAACTGCACCGCACCTGCGACTTGTTTAATGACCTTTAGCGAGTCTTCATCAGTAATACGAACGCCGTTGTGATAACTAGGTTCAATGTTTGCATCATGAAGCGCTGCATCAATCTGCGGCCTAGCGCCATACACCAGTACCACTTTAATGCCTAATGAATGCAGCAGCGCAACATCGTTTAAAATACTGCGGAACTGGTTATGTAATAGCGCTTCACCGCCTAACATGACAACAAAGGTTTTACCCCTATGTACGTTGACATACGGCGCAGAATGACGGAAGCCATCAACAAGTTCTGTGGTTCTCAAAGGCACATTAACCCCTAACAAGTAAACTAATCGGTTTCATTAGCGAATTCGCCAACAATATAATTAATCAATAATATTGCATTTAAATTCACTTTAAAAGCATTATATTGGTCTAGCTAAGACTTTTTATTCTTTTATGAGTGAATACTTATTGATTACGGCTAACAATTTACTGCTCAATCATCTCCACTCTATTCAAACAAGTCGCATTTGCTTTGTTTAAACACATCAACAATAGCAACAGAATAAGGCGACCATTCGTCAGTGTTAACACATTTTTGCACACACTATTCAAACGAAGGACACACAGTATGATTTATGACTCTACTTCAACCTGTACGCTGCTAGGTCATTTTAATCAGGCTATTGTGGTGAAACAGAAGACATCAGCCACTAAATCGGCAGCCTAGTCCCATAAGATGACAGAATGACTACCAAACTTGGATTAGTAAATTCAACGGCTGTAAAGATATCTTGCTAGTTTTAAAGGTGAGTTTCAGTGACGCTGACTAAAGTTTTGATAAAGCGAGAGCGTACTTATACAAATAAAAGCTAGGGCTGGTTAACTGAAAAAAGGCCAAAAAAAAGCCCCAATAAAGGGGCTTTTTAAAAGATGCGAATCAATTACTTGATTTTAGCTTCTTTGTACATAACGTGCTGACGAATAACTGGATCAAATTTCTTGATTTCCATTTTTTCAGGCATGTTACGCTTATTTTTTTCAGTAGTGTAGAAGTGACCAGTTTTAGCACTAGATACTAATTTGATCTTCTCACGATTACCTTTAGATTTAGCCATTTTCTATTATACCTTCTCGCCGCGGGCACGAAGTTCTTTAACTACAACTTCAATACCTTTTTTGTCGATGATACGGATACCTTTAGTAGATACACGTAGTTGCACGAAGCGTTTTTCTTCTTCTAACCAAAAACGGTGGTTTTGTAGGTTAGGTAAAAAACGACGACGAGTCGAATTTTTAGCGTGCGAACGGTTGTTACCAACCATAGGCTTCTTGCCAGTAACTTGGCATACTCTTGACATGTCAATCTTCTCCAAAAACAATTTTAAAACGCTCGAGCATTTATGTGCCTCGTGTGGCCGTCGCCCGAGGCACAAAGAGGGCGCATTTTATACACGATAACAAAACTAAGATCAAGCATTGTTTATAATATCCACCCGCGTTCAGCGAAGGATACTATCTCTTGATCGCCTACAACCATATGATCTAATAGAGAAACATCGATAGTTGAGAGGGCTTTTTTTAATCTGTCAGTAATTTGCCGATCTGCCTGACTTGGCTCTGCAATGCCAGACGGGTGATTGTGACACACTATGACTGCCGCAGCCTTTTTCTCCAGCACTAAGCTCACCACTTCACGTGGATAAACTGATGCCGAATTAATCGTTCCGCGGAATAATTCTACGAACTGAATCACTCTATGTTGGCTATCCAACAATAATAATGCGAACACTTCATAGGATCGGTCTGCTAATTGTCTCATTAAATAGTCCCGAGTTAAATCAGGATTTATTAAAATTTGCCCTCGATGCATATTTTCTTCAAAAATTCGCTTCGAAATCTCGGATGCAGCCTGTAATTGAGCATATTTTACTGGCCCAATACCCGCCAATTTGCACACTTGTGATTTTGGCGCTGCAAATAATGGCCTTAATCCACCAAACTGGCTGATCATCCCTCGGGCCAAATCAACCGCATTATGTCCCGCTAACCCATTACGCAGTAATACCGCCAATAACTCTGCATCAGATAAATGCCCCGCGCCGTGCTTTAATAGTTTATCTCTCGGTCCTTCTCCCTCTGGCCAATCTTTAATTGCCATAAACACTCCCTTGTTTATTGCTTCTATAATCTAGGTTAACGAGTTAACTCTTTTCTTTACGACCTTTTATGGCCACTTGCGACTAAAGAGTATGGTCTAAATTTTTAAATTCGGATCATCCCCCATTAATCGGATTGTGATATCGTAGCGGCAATAAAGTGAATAGCAGGATTAAGCACAACATGCTGACAAATAAAAATGTCCTATTAGGAATTGGTGGCGGTATTGCAGCGTACAAAAGCGCTGATTTAATTCGTCGTCTTAAAGAGCGCGGCGCTGATGTCCGTGTGGTCATGAGCCAAAGCGCAATGGAGTTTATTACTCCACTGACGATTCAAGCCTTGTCAGGCCATCCTGTAGCCTCTGATTTACTTGATCCAGCAGCTGAAGCAGCAATGGGGCACATTGAGCTAGCACGTTGGGCTGACGTCGTAATTGTCGCACCAGCAACCGCCAACCTCATTGCCCGCATTAATGCAGGCATGGCAGATGAGCTGTTAACCACAACCTGCTTAGCCACTGAAGCACCTGTAATTGTATGCCCTGCGATGAATCAACAGATGTATCGCAATCAAGCCACTCAAGAAAACCTTGCTAATGTCGCTCGCAAAGGCATCACAGTTTGGGGCCCTGCAAGTGGCGATCAAGCTTGTGGTGAAGTCGGCCCTGGCCGTATGCAAGAACCACTAGCGATTGCCGAACAATTAGTGCAGTTCTTTGGCCCTAAACCGTTAACCGGACATAAACTCTTGTTAACAGCTGGCCCAACCCGCGAGCCTATTGACCCTGTGCGTTATATTTCAAACCATAGTTCTGGAAAAATGGGCTTCGCATTAGCCACTGCAGCCACCCAAATGGGCGCTGAAGTCACTTTAGTGACAGGACCGGTTAACTTAGCCACCCCGCTAGGTGTGACAAGAATTAATGTTGAATCAGCACAAGATATGCTTGATGCCGTGATGGATAATGTCGATAACCAAGATATTTTTATCGGTTGCGCTGCAGTCGCAGATTATCGAATCGCAGAAGTGGCCGAGTCAAAAATTAAAAAGTCATCAGAGAATATGCAGCTTGCGCTTGTGCGCAACCCTGATATCTTAGCCAGCGTTTCTGCGCTGACTAAACGACCTTTTACTGTAGGTTTCGCAGCAGAGACCGATAACGTAGAAGAATATGCCCGCGGAAAGCTTGAACGTAAAAAGTTGGACTTAATTGCCGCTAACGACGTATCAATAGCAGGTCTTGGATTTAATGCCGACGCCAATGCATTACATGTTTTTTGGCAAGACGGTAGTCAACAACTGCCTGCAACCGATAAACTGACGTTGGCAAAACAATTACTTACTCTGATAGCGACAAAAATAAAAACATCATGAAAACACCTGTAGAACTCAAATTACTCGACTCACGTATCGGCAGTGAGTTCCCATTACCAAGCTATGCCACACCGGGCAGCGCTGGCATGGACCTACGCGCCATGATTGATACCACCATGGTGATTGAGCCTGGTAAGACAGTATTAATCCCTACAGGGGTTGCAGTGCATGTGGCAGATCCAAGCTTAGCGGCTGTCATTTTACCGCGCTCAGGGTTAGGCCATAAGCACGGCATCGTGTTAGGTAACTTAGTCGGCTTAATTGATTCAGATTACCAAGGCCCCTTAATGGTTTCTTGCTGGAACCGCAGTGATAAGCCATTTACCTTAGAAATCGGAGACCGATTAGCACAGCTCGTTTTTGTCCCCGTAGTACAAGCACAATTTACCTTAGTCGATGAGTTTGATACCTCAGATCGTGGTGAAGGCGGATTTGGTCACTCAGGTACCAAGTAACCTTTACAAGTAGTCACAAGCCTAGGAATAACAAATGGCGGCTAGCCCAAAAATAAATCGTCGTGAGCACATTTTACAATGTCTTGCGCACATGCTGGAAACCAGCCCTGGCCAACGGATAACCACAGCTAAATTAGCCGCGGAAGTTGGTGTTTCTGAAGCGGCGCTTTATCGCCACTTCCCAAGTAAAGCAAGAATGTTTGAAGGTCTAATAGAATTCATCGAAGATGCAATTTTGTCTCGACTTAATATCATCATGGATGAAGAAAAGGACACCATGAAACGCTGTGAGTTAGTCTTGCAGTTACTGTTGGTTTTTTCAGAACGTAACCCGGGTATTTCACGGGTACTGAATGGCGATGCGCTATTAGGTGAAAATGAACGTTTACGTAGCCGTGTCAGCGGGTTATTTGCCAAAATTGAAACACAAATCAAGCAAATATTACGTGAGAAAACACTACGCGAAGGCCATGGTTTTAACTTAGACGAAGCCATTTTAGCCAATCTACTTTTAGCTATCGCAGAAGGCAGAATCGCTCAGTTCGTGCGCAGTGAGTTTAAGCAAAAGCCGACAGAACACTTCGATGAACAGTGGCAGTTTGTGCAGCAGCAATTGTTACGTAGCTAAGCTAGTACTCTCAATAAATACTTCTCCATTTTTACGCACTTCGGTGCGTTTTTCATGTCTGAATAATTGTATTCACTGTTCGAGTATCGTACTTTATGATGACAAAATATAACTGATCGATAGAAGTCGATAAATTCTTCATATAAAAATACACAAGGATGTTTATGAAATACACTGCTGTTCTTGCCAGTTGTTTACTGGCTTTAGCTCCCTCATTTGTTAATGCTGCTTCGTTATCCCACTCTGCTCTCTTTAGTCGAGGCGCAGAATATGCAAACGTAAAAATCTCTCCAGAGGGGGATTACCTCAGCGCCTTAACCACCCATGACGGTAAAAAAACATTAATTATTTTAGAAACTGAAACTAAGAAAATGATTAATGCGATTAACTTTCCTGGTAATGCTGAAGTCGGGAATTATGAATGGGTTAACGAAGAAAGAATCGTATTACAAAAAGTTTACCTAAAAGGCTGGAGTGATGTTCCCCAGTATTATGGTGAGCTCATGGCTGTTAATGCTGACGGCTCAAAAGGAAAATATTTATTTGGCTTTAATAGCGGTGAACAGCAAACTGGTTCTCATATTAAAAAAAATACAGCCATTAGAGCCACAGCATACATTTTAGACCCCTTACCTGAAAATGATAAGTTTATGCTCGTCAATGCTATCCCTTGGGGCAGTGCGGCCACATTGGGGCGTGATAGCTTACAACATGTTTACAAAGTGAACGTAAAATCTGGCGTAAGAAGAAAAGTCACTACATCACCCATTGGTAACGCTAACTTTCTAACAGACAATGAAGGCGAGGTTAAATTCGTCGCAGGCTTGAACAACAAAAACCAGTTACAAACTTTCTATAGAAAAGATGGCGATTGGATTAATACTAATGATCTTAATATTGGTTTAACAGACTTTAATCCCATTTCATTTGCCGATAAAGCAAATACCATTTATGCCGCTGCGCGGGAAAATAATCAAACTGCAAGTATTTATAAAATTGACTTAGTCACTGGCCAGAAAGAAAAAGTCATTAATGATGAAAATGTTGATCCAAGTAACTTTTGGATCAACAAGCAGTCTAAACAGCTGTATGCAGTAGAGTATGAAAATGGCTATCCAACATACGCCTTCGTTGATCAACAAGATGAACATACCAAATTACTGAAGCAACTTATTGCATCACTCCCAGGGCATCAAGTTCAAATTATCAGTGAAACAACTAATGCTAAATTATTCGTAATCAAAGCTTTTAACGATAGAAATCCTGGTGATTACTACCTCTTTGATGCTGAAAAAGTCACATTGGACTATCTCGCGTCTGAAAAAAGCTGGTTAGACCCTGATGCCATGGCTGAAGTAAAACCAATAAGCTTCACTAGCCGTGATGGAAAAATTATTTCTGGTTATCTCACTTTACCTGAAGGCAAAGAGGCTAAGAATTTACCGCTTGTTGTTAATCCACATGGCGGACCACATTACATTCGTGACTGGTGGTCTTTCAATCCACAAAATCAATTACTTGCCAGTCAAGGAATAGCAGTATTACAAGTCAACTTTCGTGGTTCTGGTGGTTATGGCGAACAGTTCCAACAAGACGGTTATCAAAAATGGGGCGCTGATATTCAATACGACATCATTGATGGAACCAAGTATGTCATTGAGCAAGGTTTTGCTGATAAGGATAGAGTTTGTATTGTGGGCGGCAGTTTTGGCGGCTACAGCGCCCTTCAAAGTGCCATAATTGAGCCTGATTTATTCAAATGTGCCATCGGCTTTGCTGGTGTATACGATTTAGAAATGATGTTTAACGAAGGTGATATAAAGCAAACAAGAAGCGGCACCAGTTATTTAAAACAAGTGCTTGGTGAAAACCCACAGCAACTCAAAGCGATGTCCCCTGCTTTCAATACCGATAAGCTCAAAGCCAGCTTATTACTTGTGCATGGTGGTAATGATGAACGAGCGCCGATTGAGCAATTAGAATCGTTAGAAAAAGGCTTAAAGCAGCACCAATACCCTTATGAAAAGCTCATTATGGATGATGAGGGTCATGGCTTTTATAACGATGAACATAGAGCAAAATATTACGATAAAATGTTGAGTTTCTTGAAAGATAATTTAAAACTATAAATCTTAACCATTTCACCAAAGCCGATACTTGACTAAAAAGGTCGGCTTTTTTTATTTCAATAATATTAATTTGACTCAAATCACGTTATTATCCCCGTCCCTTATGCTCCTGGGCTATTTGCTCAAACTCAGCACTAAGGCGATTTATAACATACACTCAGTAATAAGTTTGACCATTGTGGTTGGAGGATAAGATGGCATTAAGTGACGCAGCAATAAAAGTTAAAGCAGCACTAACTGAGCAAGGGCTTGAAACCCCGATGCTGCCGCAAACTCATACTCCTGAAGTGCGTAAAGAGAAAATTGAGCATCACATGAAAGAAGTGCTAACCCTAATGGCGTTAGACTTATCAGATGACAGCTTAATGGACACACCACGTCGAATCGCAAAGATGTATGTTGATGAGATATTCTCTGGTCTTGATTATCAAAACTTCCCTAAAATCACCGTCATCGATAACAAGATGGGCGTTGATGAAATGGTGCGAGTACAAGATATTAGCCTCACCAGCACCTGTGAACACCATTTAGTAACCATTGATGGTTACGCTACTGTCGCTTATTTGCCACGTACCAAAATTATTGGCCTGTCGAAGATTAACCGCATTGTGCGCTTCTTTGCCCAGCGCCCACAAGTACAAGAAAGACTGACTCAGCAAGTGCTGGTTGCCCTGCAAACCTTGCTTGAAACCAAAGATGTGGCGGTAAAAATGGATGCTGTACATTACTGCGTTAAATCTCGCGGTGTGATGGACTCCACCAGCTCAACGACCACAACTGCATTAGGCGGGATTTTTAAATCAAACCCTGCTACCCGCGCTGAGTTTTTACACCAATCTAAGTGCTAATTTACTCGGTATAAATGGGCAGCATTGCCAAACGACAGAATCAAAAAAGCCAGTCATATGACTGGCTTTTTGCTTTTTGCTTTTAGCTTTTAGCTTTTAGCTTTTAGCTTTTAACGAAGAGAGATTAAATACCGTATTGCTCGCGGTAAGCACTCACTGACGCTAGCTCTTTTTCCATACCTGGTTTTTCAGATAAGTAGCTAATCAAGTCAGACAGCTTAACGATAGATACGATGTCACAGCCAAAGTCACGCTCAACTTCTTGAATCGCTGACAACTCGCCTTTACCTTTTTCTTGTCTATCAAGCGCAATTAACACACCCGCTAAGCTTGCATCATGTGCAGCAATGATTTCCATCGACTCACGGATAGCAGTACCTGCAGTGATCACATCATCCACTAGCATGATTTTACCCGCAAGCTCGCTACCCACTAATGAGCCGCCTTCGCCATGGGTTTTCGCTTCTTTACGGTTAAAGCAGTAAGGCACATCCACATCATGATGATCACATAAAGCCACAACTGTAGTTGTCGCAATCGGGATACCTTTATAAGCAGGACCAAACACTAAATCGTAGTCGATACCAGAATCAACCAATGCAGCAGCATAAAAACGACCTAAACGCGCTAAATCACGACCCGTGTTAAATAAACCCGCATTGAAAAAGTAAGGGCTAGTACGGCCTGATTTTAAGGTGAACTCACCAAAGCGTAATACCTGACGCTCAAGAGCGAATTCAATAAACTCACGTTGATATGCTTTCACATTATCTCCTTAACACTGTTATCTATTTTTTATTTAATGATGACTAAGTCTAAATAAAGCTTAAAAAAAGGGGCTCTTATTAACAGAGCCCCTTAATCAAATACGTTTTAGCTTAATGCCGCTTTTTGCGTATCGACAATTTCGCGAATGCCGTGCTTCGCAAGCTCAAGCAAGCTTAATAACTCTTCATGGCTGAATGGCTCACCTTCGGCAGTGCCTTGGATTTCAATCATCTTGCCAGTTTCAGTCATCACAACGTTCATGTCAGTTTCAGCAGCGCTATCTTCGATGTATTCTAAATCGCAGATTGGCTCACCTTTGTAAATACCCACACTTACAGCAGCAATTAAGAACTTAAGCGGGTTAGTTTTTAAAATGCCTTTACCACGCGCCCAGTTTAATGCATCTACTAATGCAACACAGGCACCAGTAATCGCAGCAGTACGAGTACCGCCATCAGCTTGAATCACATCACAATCGATAACGATAGTGTTTTCACCTAAGGCTTTCATGTCTACAGCAGCACGTAATGAACGGCCGATTAAGCGTTGGATTTCTTGAGTACGACCAGACTGTTTGCCACGAGCCGCCTCACGTTGCATACGACTATGAGTAGAACGAGGAAGCATACCGTACTCAGCAGTCACCCAACCTTGACCTTGGCCTTTAAGAAAACGCGGTACGCCTTCTTCAAAGCTTGCAGTACATAACACTTTAGTGTCACCAAACTCGACCAACACCGAACCTTCAGCGTGAGCTGTAAATTGACGAGTAATCGTAACTGGACGAGATTGTGCAGGTGTTCTGTCGCTTGGACGCATATGCATTTCCTATTGTGTGGGATCAGTGACTAAATTGGGTTTTAAGCTGAAATTGGCTGTAAATTATCGTTCAATCGACGTCTCAATCAAAACAAAACCAGCAATCAACGCTCATAATTGAACAGCATTATAGTGACTTGTTAGCCTTGATGCCACGTCAAACAAAACCCTTATTGGATTTTTATTAACAAAACGGCACACTGGTAGGCGGAATGCGACTAATGCTTTAAGGGAAATGATGAAAATAGCCATCTTTGGTGCAGGTTCAACAGGATGTTACTTAGCCGGCGAATTACTCATGGCAAAGCTTGATGTCAGCTTAATTTGTCGCGAGCGCATTAAACGCAGCATTACCGACAATCAAGGCATCACGCTCACAAGCTACCAAGGCTTACATCAAAAAGTCATGCCGAACGCACTGTTTACCGAAGTTGAAGCAGACACACCCAAATTCGATTTGATTTTTGTCACCTTAAAATGTCATCAAGTTAGTGAGATTAGTGAGCAACTACTGCAGTTATCCCACCAGAAAAGCACCATAGTGTTAATGCAAAACGGCTTAGGCAGTTTAGATGAAGTTAAGCAAGCACTCGCTAACATCTCAGCGCAGCCAAGACTGCTGATACAAGGTATAACCCCGTTTAATGTCCTGCAAAAAGAGCATGCGACATTTCATAAAGGCACTGAAGGCGAATTCATTTTTGCCAACACGCCCCATACGCAAACTGTTCAACAAGCAATGCTTTCTGCGGGCTTAAGTTGCACCTTGGCAGAGGACATGGCGCCAATCATTTACGGCAAATTATTGCTTAACCTCAATAATGCACTCAATGCCATCACTGATGTACCTATTAAGCAGCAACTGAGTCAAAAACAAACTCGTAAACTATTAAGCCTCGCGATGAAAGAATGGTTAGCAGTGTGTCAAAAAGCACGTTTACCGCTAGCGCAATTTACCAAAGTAAAACCCCAATGGTTGCCACTGATATTATCGCTGCCTGATGGTTTATTTACTTTACTGGCAAAGCAGATGCTCGATATCGATCCTCAAGCGCGTTCATCCATGTGGGAAGATATTCAAGCTAAACGTAAAACCGAAATAGACTACCTCAACCAAGCAGTTGTTGAATTAGGTAAGCAATATCAAGTCAACACGCCTATTAACGCCGCTATTTGTGCCGGTATCAAAAAACTTGAACAAGGTATACCAGTCGATATCGCAGAGCTTTTATAACACCCCTATAGCGAGCTTTTTTAATGAGCTTTCTCTGAAAGCATTTATAAAAATGCTATTTGATGAACCCTCAGCATCAAAACTTAATAGCAGAATAATAAAAAGGCCGATACTCACTAAGAGCATCGGCCTTTTTATCTATTAGCCCAATAAAGCGCTAACTCAAACTAATTAGCATTTACTTGTTCTTTTTAAGCATAGGTAAAATCAGCAGCGCAATACCCACAACTAAAAATGGAATACTCAGTAACTGCCCTGCACTCATGGTCCACTCAGTGGCATAAGCTGCTTGCTTCACTTTGACCATTTCAATGGCCCAACGCGCACTGAATACGCTACATAAGAACAAGCCGAAAATAACCCCGTGCTTTTCTTTTAAATTAGTAAACTTATAAACCGCATATAAACTAATGAAAATAACCAAGTAGCTGATGGCTTCATAAAGCTGCGCAGGATGGCGCGGTAGTAAGTCCACACGCTCAAAAATAATGCCCCAAGGTTTAGTGGTCGGCAGACCTAAAATCTCAGAGTTGGCAAAGTTGGCCATACGCACAAAGAAGCCAAATATCGCCGTCGCAATCGCCAACCTATCCAATAAGAATAAAAACGGCATATCGGTTTTACGCTTGTAATAATACAGCGCTAATATCGCCCCTAACCCGCCGCCATGACTGGCTAAGCCGCCTTCCCATATGGCTAAAATTTTCATCGGATTGGCAAAGTAATAACTCGGATCATAAAAGAAACAATGGGCTAAACGCGCACCAACAATAATCCCCACCACACAATACATGAGTAGGTTATCTAACGACTCAACATCCAAGCCTTCTTTTTTGTACATGCGCTTCATTACCTGAAAACCACTGGCAATTGCCAACGCAAATAACGCACCATACCAATGCACTTTTAGACCCATAAAAGAAATCAATACTGGGTCGAGGTTCCACACAAAATGGTCCACTTGCCTACTCCAAAATTTGAAAACATCTAAACCACAAGGCCTAAACGTGAATGTGCCATACTATAAACAATTCATCAGCTTAATTCGATGACAAAGCCTTGATAAGCGAAATTAACCCGCAACATCTCACGCCCCCCCACTATAGCCATCACTCACCAGCACTAAACTAGCACTAAACTAATACTAAAAAAGCAAACGGTTAAAACGGCGCGATTAAACAAAAACAAACAGCTTAAAGATAACGCCCTACGTTCAGACTCAGTTAACTCCTTTTAGTTTCATGCCGCACAGCACAATTAGCTAAGTACGATTAGCTAAGTACGATCAGCACTGTGCAATCTGCGAAGTACAATCAATAAACCCTAAAAGCGCATAAGCCTGTAAACAACCGCCCTCAACTCACACATAAGTTTTTGTAAGCTTTGACCTTAGCCCTCAGCAGACTATAATCGACACACTATATTGCTGCTAACTAATCAGGGTTCAACCATGATCCAAAGTATGACCGCCTACGCTCGCATTGAGCACAAAGCCGAATGGGGCACCGCCTCTTGGGAACTTCGCTCAGTCAATCAACGCTACTTAGAAACTTACCTGCGTTTACCAGAGCAAATGCGCAGCCTTGAGCCAGTATTACGTGATCGCCTACGTAAACGCTTAAATCGCGGTAAAGTTGAGGTCAACTTACGTTACGAACTCTCTGATTCAGGCAGCAGTGAAATGCGCCTAAACCAAGATTTAGCCAAGCAATTACTCAATGCCGCTGAATGGTTAAAAAAAGAAGCCAATCAAGGCGAGCTTAACTTAGTCGACATCCTGCGCTGGCCTGGTGTGATGGCGGGTGAAGAAAAAGACATGGGCGCAATCAACAAAGAATTATTGGTTGCATTTGACGGCGCAGTAGAGCAATTCATTGAAGCCCGTGGCCGTGAAGGCGAAGCGATTAACGCTATGCTTCAAACCCGTTTAGACCAAATCGTTGAGCAAGTAGCGATTGTACGTGGTCACATGCCTGCAGTAATGCAATGGCAACGTGACAAGCTAACCAACCGTTTAGCCGAAATCACCGGCGAACTTGATCCAGCACGTATGGAACAAGAAATGGTATTACTTGCACAAAAAATGGATGTCGCCGAAGAAATGGATCGCCTTGATGCACACGTTGCTGAAACGCGTTTAATCCTTAAAAAAGGTGGCGCACAAGGTCGCCGTTTAGACTTCATGATGCAAGAATTTAACCGTGAATCTAACACCCTAGCGTCCAAATCAATCAGTGCAGAAGTCACCGCTGCAGCGGTAGAGCTGAAAGTATTGATTGAGCAAATGAGAGAACAAATTCAAAACGTTGAATGATATCCAATAGAGTCCAAACAAAACCTTTTACCACTGATTTTAAACGATTTAATTAAATCTCGGTCCAAAGAGGTCCACTTACACCCACCACTTTCCAACACTAAATGGTGGGTGATATGGTGAGTAACTTAGTATATAGTCAATGCATGGTGGTGGGTAAAATACCCACCCTTATATTCTGACTGGAGACTAAGGGGCTTATGGGAAAGTTAACCGCAAAGGAAGTTGCAGCAAAATCCAAAGGAGAACCTGGCCGATTCGCTGATGGTGAAGGTTTATATTTTGTCGTGCCTAAATCCGGCAAACCATTTTGGATGCTCCGCTACACCGCCAACAAGAAACGCAAAGAGATGACACTGGCTAAATACAGTGATCTTTCGTTAGCAGATGCACGCGCTGAAGCCGCAATTAAAATGAAGCAGTTTCGTGATGGTCTAGATCCTCTCGTTGCCAAGAAACGCGCCGAACAAGCCGAAATTAAATCCGTGGATGATCTCTTTGCCGATTGGCATTTAGGTAATATCAAAAGACTCAAACATCACGAAATCCCCGAACGCATCTACCGTAAAGACATTGCCCCCCATATAGGTAGCTTCAACGTCGATAGCGTCACAGCCAGAGACATAAGAGCAGTATTACAAGCCATTGCAGCCACTAACCGCCCAGCAATCGCTAACGATGCTCTGATGTACAGCAAACAACTTTTCAATCACGGCATAAAACTGGATCTGCTTAGCGCAAACCCAGCGAGTGCATTTTCTGTTTCTGATGCTGGTGGAGTAGAAAAGAGTAAAGACAGAGCCCTAACCATCGAAGAACTATCTAAATTTTTTAAAGTTGCACGCGAAAATAGCGACAGCTTTAGCCGTGACAATTATCTCGCTTGTTCATTACTGGTGACATTGGGTATTAGGAAATCTGAATTGGCAGAAGCACCATGGAAGGAGTTTGATCTTGAGCAGAAGGTTTGGAACTTATCGAAAGAGCGAAGTAAATCAGGTGTTGGCATAGCAATCCCATTACCTGAAATAGTTATGGGCTGGATACAAGAGCTAAAGATAAGGGCTTGTGGCTCTGAATATGTGTTCCCTAGTAGACGCTCAAGCAAGAATCCACACATGGGCAAAGATACCCTAAATCGAGCGATCACTAAGCTTTTTGGTCATGAAGCTGGTAAGAAAAAACAACCACCTAACTTAATGGGCGATATGGCCCATTTTACCGTCCACGACTTGCGACGCACTTGTCGTACTTTATTAGCCAAGCAAGGCACACTTGGACATGTAGCAGAGCGTTGCTTGAATCATAAGCTTAAAGGTGTAGAAGGGATTTATAACCAACATGATTATTTTGAAGAGCGAAAAGAAGCAGTCACTAAGCTATCAGAGGTAATTTCTCCAATGTTATCCAGATAATTTAAGTTCTCAGATTGTAGCCCCGTATACCGAAAACAGTGATATGCAGGGCTTAATTATCAAATCAGAGTAGCACTCTGGCTCCTGGAACATAGCCTCCTGCTTTGGCAATCTCTTGCTTTAATTCAAAAAGTGAGTCATCTGGTAAACCGAACCATTTTCGTATTTCTTCAATTTTTTGATACAAACTCAATGAATTAACATTACGAATAATAATTAGCCTATCATCAGGACCCACATCACCACGCCATTTTAAAGGGTTTCCAGAATCATCATCAATATCAGCCGACTCTCCAATATAGGTAGGGGATAAGTGTATTAGAAAGTGGTAATTCATATTATCGCTTAAGTACAATTCACAACGTACTTCTTGCCAATAGTCAGGCATATATTGCTCAGATTTTAACTTTAATCCCCGATATTCACTAAGTTGTATCCCGCTTTTTTTCTTACCAATTAAATCAAAAAAAGCAGAGTTAATGATAGTGCTTTCTAATGACCCTCTTTTCATTATCAAAATGCACTTACCTGTTAAAATTACAGGTTCGCTCGGCACTTCAGGCTGAAGATTTAAAGGGGTGTCATTGCAAAACTTAAACCCTAAATTAGCACTAAATAGTTTTGAAAAGAGATACAGTAGCCTGAAAGAGTCAAAATCTTTGATTATTAAACCTGCAATACTTAAAATCCGACATCCAGCCTCATCAATATTACACCATTGAAAGTCTTCAATAGGTCGTTCGTCATAACCTACTGTAGTTAGGAGTACTTTTGAATACTTCTCGCATTTATCCAGAAACTCTTCAGATATAAAAAGCTCATTTAGCATGGCTTCAATCGTTTCTTTATCTGCTTTATAGTGCAGTTCATGAGGTGATACGGCATCTAACAACTGACTATAAATATCATCATTTTTAATAAGCTTTTGTAATTTCCTATAGAATCGATTAACCGAAATAGATTTAAAATTATCAAAAAAATGTTGAAGATCATTGTATAACTCAACTTCTTCATACCGACCAGGATTTCTTCTAGGGGCTCCACAATACTCGACTATTTTAGCCATTAAATTTTGTGAAATGAGCCCACTCCCGCCTTTCATCTCACTTAATCTAGACTCTTCTATACCTAATAATTTGGCCATATCCTTTTGAGTTTTTCCGATACTTTTAAAATAAGTAATCGCATGATTTACCCAAAGGGTAGTGTCATGTTTAGTTAATTGTTCCATCTTCAACCTCTGTAGTTACTAAGGTTAATAATCTAAAACAACAACAATTGATTGTAATTACATTTTATACGTAATTTATTGTAATTAATTACAACATTGGGCATGTTGAATTTATTGAAGCATAAAAAACCTTCAGAAAGAAGGTTTTAAGTGGGTTGATTATAACTTTATCAATTTAAACTTGAGCTTTTAACTGCAGCCACCCCTGCTCACTTAATCGGTTCCACGCAGCCAAAATATGAGCGGGTTTCATTTGAGCTTTTCTAGAGCTCCAGCTATGCACCCCTTTTACTAACTCTTCACTGGTAATCGTCTCAGCATTTGACTCTTGCGTTGCGATCCAATGCACAGTCGAAAGTAATTCCATTCCATTTTGAGATTCATAACCTTTTATTAACTCTGCTACTTTATCAAAACGTTGTTTAGTTAAAGAATGCTTTTCAAGATAATTAAGTGCTTCCTGCGCTGCATCATCTTTCAACTCAATTGGTGTTTCAGGCTTGTTCAATCCATCAGCGTAACCTGTAATGAAGTGCCCTTCCATTTTATCCAGCACATGACGAAGTACGTCAGCATAAGGACCATAATGATGCTTTTGGAAAACAACCTTATTTAAGGGTTCACCTACTGCAGTTAGGAAATAAACCAACTTTTGTACTTCTAATAAAGACAGCCTGTAACCGAAACCTGTAGATACGTAACGATCAATCAAACCAAGTACAGCAGCTCTACCAATTGTCATTCTTGGACGAGCAGTTTTATTTGGCATAGCTTCAGCTTTAGGAGCTGATTGAGGTGGATATACTCGCCACTCAACATCAGGCATATCGGCTAGAGATTGTTGAATAAGTTGCTCTACTTGCTGCCAAGGCAGCCCGCCTAAGCCACTGCCTAGTGCCGGAATAGCAACAGATTTAAGCTTTAATCGCTTAACTTCGACTTTTAAACTTTCTAATCCTTGCTCTATGTATTCAAGCTTAGACTTACCTTTCCAATGGGCTTTAGTAGGAAAATTAATCACATGAAACGGCGCACTGATTGAATTAAGAGCTACCGTTAGAACTTGGCCTGTTACAAGCGAATGATCATCACATGCTTTTTTATAAACTTTAAAGTTATCAGGAAATGCTTTTTTAAATTGCAGAGCTAAGCCTTTGCCCATCACACCTACCGTATTTACGGTATTGATGATGGCATCAGCCTGATCATGCAAAATATTACCTGCTTGATAAGTAATCATAATAACCTCTAATAATACCACTGCGGCCGCACAACGACCTCTGGCTTGTGCTGCGCAGTTTGAATCAAAGCACTCACTTCATCTGCTAGAGCTTGCGTCTTAACACCAATTTGCTGAATTGTGACCCATTGTACTGATTCAAAAGCTAAAAACTCAGCTTGTTTTTCTTCTTTAAAATCTTGCCAGTACTTCTCATTAATAATCCGCTGAATATCCAGTTCACCAATCCGATCAAAGTCATCAATCTGCTCGGCATAATCCAAATCTGCATGGATGTCGGTGAAGAAGCATTGCTGATTGCTCAAACGAATAGTATCTGTATCACTGATCAAGTGTAGCACTCGATCTTGCCCGTCTTGAAAATCAGGGTGTCCTTTATGGATAACAAACAGCATGACTGAACGAGGGCAGAAATTAAATGGCACATACTGACCTATAGTTCCACCAGCAGCCACGTTTACAAGACGCAACAAACGACGTTTTTTAATATGACTGTAACCGATATTTTGATTTGCTAAACCAAGCTTAATACGCTTGGAGTCTGACCATAAACATGAATGTTCAAGAATACTTGCCAAGTTATCAATGTGCGTAATGTGTGAAATCTTTACTGTCATAAATTAACTCTTGGGAACATATTGGGGCGTTTATTGACGTATATACCTAACTTGTTTTTTCTTACCATCCAAGTAACTCTTTCTTCACAAGCATCAGTTTTAACAAAAATTGAACTAATGAGGCTCGCATCTACAATTCCTGGAGCAAGGCATTCAGCCATGCAAACACTTTTACTATTCGCATCACTGTAGTCCCTTTTATTCATCGCAACCCAATCAATAGCTTCTATTCCTTCATCGTATGCCATTAAAGAAATAGCTTCATTAGCTAACGGATGACGTGGTATCACTTCCCAGTTTTGTGCTTGAGAATGTGTTCGCGAAATACCTAGGATCACAAATGTCTTCGTTGGATGAGCTTTAACGACACCGCCATCAAATGGGTTATTGACAAAGAAATGAAAGGGCACTTTCTCATCAAGCCTAAATCGTTTTCTTTTTGCCAGAATCTCATGATCAGCTACATCAGAAAACCCGGTCAATTGACTCCTTGGCTTAATGCCTTCACTTAATATCGAATCGAGATTTCTCATATCTGTCATGTGATAGATAAGTTTTTGCTGTTTAATATCCTGTTTTTCAAAACTCATATACATCCTTGTAAATTGGTTTAAAATATTATTCTATAAAATTCTACATAGCCTGAACAGAGTTAGCCAAACGCTTTTCATGCCCTAACGGTGTAGTGTAAAAACGCTGCTCAATGCCGTAGAGCAGGTATTTAAGTTCATCGTCTGAGCTGATTTCAAACGTACTATTATCAGCATCAAATTCAAGTTTACCTTCACAGTAGCTATGGATATAGGTATACATTTGGTCGCGGTCAGCTTCTGGCAGAGTAGCAAGTGTCTCCATTGCTAAAGCAACACGTTTACGGTTTGGCTTTGACACTTTATTCATATCGTAATCGTTCGAGAGCTCTATGAAATCTTCATCTAGGAATGCTTCAACTTCATCGTTGGTGGCTTCTTTGTATAGAGTATCAATCCCTTTAAAAATACTAGATATAGTCGCAAGGTTACGGAATATAAGCGTATCGTCGTCTTTAAAATATACGGCATCAGGCAGAGTGTTAACCACCAATCGAGTATTGCTATCTTCAACCTCTGCTGCTTCACCAAAGGCTATCATTTTTTTCTTTAAAAATAATGAAGGCGTCACTTTTTGAAAGTAAAAGTCATCACCCTGCACTGCAAAGATAAATCCAATTTTTGCAAACTGACCTTTAGTTAAATCATCATACTCAGCTGAGTTAAAATCTGTTTTTAATAGCTTTAAACACCAACTTTTAAATTTAACTAAGAGAGTATGGGATAATCAAATAAAAAACAATGACATAAATCATAACACTCTAGGTGGTTTTCACTTAATTAATAATCATTTGATGACTTGCTCCAGTACTGTGTAAATCCCGCTCTTCTATCCTTTCTAAAATCCAGTCTTGCACTTCGCTCTCCACCCAAGCGACCGCTCTAGCTCCTAGACTTACTGGTTTTGGGAAAGTGGCATCAGCAATATAGTTATAAATGGTTGAACGCCCTAGCCCAGTACTATCCATCACTTCTTTTAATTTAATTAGTCTCATTGTGAATACCTCATGTTTGATTCACAACATGGGGCGAGCTAGTAAAAAAATACCGCCGACATCAGCCTCACAAATACGATTCCAGAAAGTTTCAGGTATATATCACTGCTGTGCATAAGCCATTAACAGTTAAAGGAGATTTTTATGCACAGTAATTCAAATCAAAACAAATCATCCCATTGGCCAACTACAGCCCTTCAAGTACTTGAAAGCGCTGCTAACATCATTGCTGAGAAACTAAATCATCAGGACGTATACACTAACCCTCAAAGCACAAAGGACTTCCTTACCTACAAGTTAGGTGGGTATGAGCGGGAGGTGTTTGGGGTGATGATGCTCAACAGCCAACATCAACTAATTGAGTTTCGTGAGTTGTTCTTTGGCACCATTGACGCTGCCAGTGTTTATCCAAGAGAAGTAGTAAAAGCTGTGCTTGAAGTAAATGCCGCAGCTGTCATCTTTTCCCACAATCACCCTTCAGGTGAATCTGAGCCTTCAGAAGCTGATAAGAGAATTACTCAAAAGTTAAAAGATGCTTTGGGATTAATCGATGTCAGGGTCTTAGACCACATAATTGTGGGTAAATCCCCGGTGTCACTGGCGGAAAGAGGTCTAATCTAACGATCTCGGCATTCAGTATTTTCTATTTCGAAAGCTTCGGCTTAATAACCTTCGAAGTCTATCCATTTCGATGTAGCTCAAAATCAATCAACCACCAGCTAGCAAGAGATTAAGAGCACAGGCTCTTAATCTCTTGCTGTTGCGTGTTTATTCATTAAGGACGTTTATATGACAATTTCAATTGATACTAATCAAAGGCCTGTAATGCCAGCCCCTTTTTATCAGTTACTAGCACAAGAGTTGATTAACACTAATCCAAAGGAGGCAAATGCCATCACCTTGTATTTTAGAGATCCCGACTACTCGCCTGAACAAGGTGGGTTTCATCCTGTTGAAGTAAGGCTTGAGAAACAACTTAATCAATGGCGATTAGTTTACGTTACTGATTTTGCTTTTCATGGGCATGACTTTCCTGACCTCATTAAAGACATCGACATTTGCTTCAACAGCAAACAAGTCTATAGCTCTATTGGTGGATGGATAAAACATGATGAAGGCGCAGAGCTTATTGAACTGTTTAGTGACAACTTCACAAGCTATCACCATATGGATGTTTATCAGGTGCAAATTGCACTGGGTTAACGCCATTTCAAACCCAAGTTCCCATATTGGTAAAACGGGAACAAGCAAACCCTTACCCCATGGGCCTTTGCGAAACCAAAGTGCCCAAAACATCGATATAGCAGAAAAAAGGAACTTGCCCATGCCTGAAGTTCAAGCAGTTAAAGATCATGATACAGTTAAACTTATTAGCTTCTTACTTGAGAAACAGTTTAGCCAACAACTCGCTGATGTGTGGAATATCGGCCTTAACCTGGCTTTACGTATCTCTGACCTACTTTCTATTAAGTTTGATGATATTCAAGACGGCAGGTTAGTCATCCGTGAATATCACATAGAAGTTAAAACATCCTATGCCAGCATATTTATGGAATGAAACAGCTCAGCTAGCTATGAGTTAATTGACTTATTATCCAAAACTAATCAAATACGACGACTCACTCGCCATTTTACAGTCACCAACGGATCAGTTAATTTAACCCTGATAATAAATATTCTGATCAACAGAAACTAAATACCACATTAATCGGAAAGGATTTCCTGTGAACACATCTCTTAGCCGCATTGCGGTTTTCAGTGCTTTTTCAGCACTGGCTTTAATGCCAATCACGTCTCAAGCAACTGAACAAGACAAGCAAGCTTTATTACTTGAGTGGATGCAAGGCCACTTTGATAGCGAGCAGCAATCTATTAGTGATAAAGACTTTTTTAATATCCACCTCAATATGGTGCAAATTTGGCCTGAGGATAAATCCACTTGGCTGTATGTTGAACAAGCTGCTGCAACACATTTAGATAAACCATACAGACAGCGTGTTTATGAGGTCACTGCACTATCAGCAACTGAGTTTGCGAGTAAAGTGTATACCTTTGAAAACGATAAAAGCTTCGCTGGCGTTTATAAAGATGATGCACCTCTGAGCGAGCTAACGCCTAAAGACTTAACTGAAAAGTCAGGCTGCACTGTGTTGTTAACTTGGTCTGATAAGTCACAATCTTTTGCAGGTTCTACTGATGAGAAAAGCTGTTTAAGCAAGCTACGCGGCGCAAGTTATGCCACTTCTGAAGTTACGGTTACTAAAGACAGTATTGTCAGCTGGGATCGCGGTTATGACAGTAACGATAAACAAGTGTGGGGCGCTGAAAAAGCGGGCTATATTTTCTTGAAAGAGTAAATAGCCTCCATACAATTAAGTTGAAGCCGCGCACCTTTTCAGTCTGCGTAGTTTCAACTTTTAAGCTTTAAGAACATTCCCCATCAAACCCCAATTGACTCTTTTAAAATAAAAAACACTGGTCAAAGCTGACTTAATCAATAGCTATGATAAAGTGAGTTATCTAACTGATTTTGTCGTTAAGTTGCCGTTTTTTAAGAGGGTGTAGTGGAAGAACTGAATATCGTCATCGACTTTTTAGCAACCTATAAGTTGTTTGTAACCGTATTAATCATCCTATTACTGTCGATGCTTAAACGCTTTGTGGTGTCTAAAATTCGCGGTGATATTGCGTTTGTCAGTGAAGGCCAACGTAAATGGATGTCACGAACGAAAAATGGCACTTTTATCTTAATTGTCATGATCCTGTTTTTATTGTGGCAAACCGAAATCAATAAATTTGCCCTGTCAGTGACTGCAATTGCGATTGCCTTTGTGGTGGCATCTAAAGAAATTATCTTATGTTTTACTGGCTCTATTCAGCGGGCGAGTTCGCGCTCATTTGTGATTGGTGATTGGATTGAAGTGGGCAAACTTTGTGGTGAGGTCATTGAGCACAACTTAATGGCAACGGTGATCCAAGAAATCGATTTGCACCATGGCCAGTATCACTACACGGGTAAAACAGTCACTTTCCCTAACAGTATGTTTTTTAGCTATGCGGTGAAAAACCTCAATTTCATGAAGCGTTATGTTTACCATAGCTTTACGATTACTGTGGTTGAGTTTGTAAATCTGTACCCTTTATTTCCAGCGTTAACCAGCAAGATTGAAGCGCATTGCGAGGACTTTTTAGAAGTGGCAACTCGCTATAACAATATTATCGAAAGACATGCTGGCGTTGACTTACCAGGACCTGAGCCACACATTCATATCCATAGTGGACCTGCGGGTGAACAAATGGTGCATATTATGATTTTTTGCCCAACTGAGCGTGCAACCCATTTAGAACAACACATTAGAGAAGACTTTATGATTGCTTATCATGAAGCATTTCCTAAAGCGGCTGACGCTATTACTTTGAGCTAATTCGAGCTAACGATTTTTCCAAAAAAGAAGCCACTCAATCGAGTGGCTTCTTTTTATGCTAAACAGACGAGCAGCCTACTTCAATGCATGCAGCTCATCATGCAGTTGATGCAAATCTTTCACTTCAAAAGTAGGAGTAATCCCATCAACGGTCTCTTTACCGTGATGATTAAGCCAGCAAGTATCTATACCAGCATTCACGCCACCTAAAATATCGGAATGTAAGTTATCACCCACCATTAGAACGGTATTTTTATCTGGGTTACCCATGAGCTCAAAGGTATGCTCGAAAATGCTCACATCGGGCTTCGCTTTGCCAAATTGCTCTGAAATCACCACATGTTCAAATGAAGACTTAAAGCCTGTGCGCTCTAGGCGTACATTTTGCAGTTCAGTCAAACCGTTAGTGATAATGCCCAGAGTCGCTTTACCTTCTAAACTTGATACCAGTTTTTTTGCACCTGGTAAGGGCTGACAAATGTCTGCCATGGCTGCTAAAAAGTCACTGTTCAAGCGCTTAGTGGTAACCCCAAGTTTTTCAGACCAATGTAAAAAACGCGTATGTTGTAATTGCGCTGCATCAATCAAGCCTTGTTGATAATCGACCCAGAGCTGTTTGTTTACCGACTGATAAAAAGCAAAATCATTGTTATCAAAGTCGATATCAAAACGGGAAAACATGAGTTTTAAGCCAGCAAAAATATCGAAATCAAACAAGGTTTCGTCTGCGTCAAACAATATCCATTGGTACTTCATTGCTTACTCTTTATGTTTTTAAATAAGGAAGATTTAAATAATCGAAATCGCCAATTTAATCAAGATTTTTTGACCAACAAGACCTTTATTAGATCAGGCGCTTATTCAAAAAGTCTTATTCAAAAAATGCCTTAAGTGACGACTCTTGTGCGACTAAACTTTTGAATACAGTAAGCTGGTTAGCTGCGCGATCTAGGTTATGACCTTCGCGATGAATACCAAAGTACACGTCACCATTTAAATGGTCGGCTAAAAAGCGAGAACCCAACATGAGTGCCATCACTTTAATGCCTAACCAAAGGCTGCGCTTTTCAAGCGGGGTGAGAATATCTGCCAATTGCTCGGTATAGGCTTCACAAGCTGCTTTGATAATTTCTGGTCGTGCAATGACTTTATCAAGCGCTGTTGAGTCCTCTTCTTCAGGAGAGCAAAACGCGCGCACCATGTCACCAAAGTCATACATTAAGTAGCCTTTCATGCAGGTGTCGATATCGATGACTGCCATGCTCGACATATCACGCTTATCAAACAGCATATTGTTGATTTTGGTGTCGTTATGGCAAATACGAAGTGGCAGCTGACTTTCCACGTGCTTAAGCTCATCAAACAAGCTTTGCTGCGACAAGACAAGCTCTGCCCACTCACTGCAATCAACCAATCGGGCTGACTTATCATCTGCTATTGCTTGTTTAAGCTGAGTAATACGCTGCGGGAGATTTAAAAAGTTAGGAATAACATCATTTAAGCTATTAGCATCTAAATCACTTAATGCATGGGCGAAATGCCCAAAGGCACTAGCGGCCATTTTGGCTTCTGCTTGATTAGTTACGACTTCAATAGTGTGGCTGTTAGCTAAATAGCTGATGGCGCGCCAAAATCCTTTATCGCCTAAATCGGCAGATAAGCGACCGTCTTTTAGCACTACCGGAGAAATCACATCGAGCTGATACTCACCATTGTTGGCTTTTTGAATGAGGTGATGGCTGACTTTAGCGGCATTTTCGATTAACACTTCAGGCTCAGTAAACACTGTAGTATTAATTTTTTGTAGCACTATCTGGCCTGTTGCCCATCTTACTAAGTAAGTTTGGTTAATATGGCCATTGCCTAACGGCGAAATACTCGCATGTTCATCATTAATTCCATACAAAGGCAAAATCGTTTGCCTAATAAACTCAACCACCCAACTCTCCATATCTTTTCATTGCGAGCGAGACAGTTTAATACGATTGATATAAACCACAACACTTACTTACAAAGACATTTACTCGCGAATTAACACCGTTTAGTGTAATTCGCGATGCTTTCTATCATAAACCTTTAATGTATTTCTCAAAGGCAGGTTGACTTGATAGCGTGGCTTGGCTGCCTTTCAAGCTAAAGTTATAGCCACATAATTTAAAGCTGCCACGCATGGCGACATTATTAATAATGCGGCTATTATCTAATGGTGAGAATCTGGCTTCTGTGCCACTGTCAGCCATTAAATCGACCTGCATTGGCCTAAACTTGCTGCCATCATTAAAGGTCATTTCAGCACAGCGCTTATCACCTTCTGCGGTATCAAGTCGCCAAATAGATTGTGCGTCGCCTTCGTCGCCTAACCAGCGAAGTACTAATACTTCATCTTCAAGAATTAACCAAAAACCATCGGGTAATTTAACCCTTGTGGTGTCGTTAATGGCAACAGGCTCTTCAATCGGGGCTGTTTCTAATGGTCCTTGCTCTACTTCTTCGCCGGTAAATAGCAAACTGATCAAATAGATAATAATGCTTATTGCTAGGACAACGCCTAAGCCTTTAGCGACCATTATCAACATTTTTTGATTGCCCTGTGCCCAAATCAGCCAAGATTTAAGTAATTCAGACAATGAACCAGACTCTAGTGCACCGCGATCAACCCGATAACTTGGTTTGTCATCTGCGCCGTATTGGGATTCACTATCTTCAGGTATCTCACTATGGTTTGCTGCCGTTGGCGTTTCTTTATATACGGTTTCTTGTTGGTAACCTGGCTCATATCCATGCTCTTCATCGTAAAAGCTGGCGTCATTTCCACTGTCAATGTCCTCAGTATTAAAGCTACTTTGGTTTTGCTCACCAATGGTTGGCTCTCTTCTTCGGCGTGTGTGCCCATGGCCTGCATCATCTTTGTTATGCGGGCCGTTATAGCCTTGCACATAGACTGTTTTACGTTGATTCGTTTTAGAATCAGCAAACCAACCAAACCCAGCAGCCACCGCTACGCCAAGTATAAACAGCACACTGGATACAACTGCGGGAAAACTAAGGCTTAACGATAAACTAAAGAGTAATAATAAGGTCACAGGCACAGCGACAAGAGAGCTAGGTTTAGCGGCGTCTCGTAAACGGCGTAAACAGCTTAGGGCACAAACAGGTATCGCAATGACAGCTGCGATTAAGGTCACAACGGTATTGGCAAATAATAGCGAGATGAGTAATACCAACACTAAACAACTTATTTGAATAGCGATAGCTCTTAGGCCGTTGTCTCGACCTTGACGACAAAATAAGGATGCGAATGACACAAGAAATCCTAATATCTAAAAAATGATCTGTTGGCAGACTAAACAATTTCACCGCCAAAGTCAGTGAAACCACCAAAAAATGGCTTAAAAAATTCTAAAAATGTCAATTTGAACTTAAATCGGCTCGAAAGCTTAATCAGTCTGCTTTTTAATTAAGGTTAATTTCAGTCTATCTGGGGGTTAAGCGCATGCCACAAAGGCCTTAGCAAACAATGGCGCTGCATTAAATCTGTTTTTTCAAAGCTCAGATTTGTGCACTTTTATCCTTCACGTATCTCGCAAATTTTATCGCTTTGAGTATAATACTCGCCCTGATAAATAATCTGGTTGGAAATTGCACTATGAGCGCTCGTGGAAATCTATTTATTGTGTCTGCCCCAAGTGGCGCCGGTAAGTCTTCACTTATCTCTGCATTACTAAAAGATAAACCTAGCGACATGCAAGTGTCTGTGTCACACACCACCCGTAAACCGCGTCCAGGTGAAGTTAATGGTCAACATTATCACTTTGTTTCGGTTGAAGAATTTAAAGCACTTATCGCTGATGAAGCTTTTTTTGAATGGGCGGAAGTGTTTGGTAATTACTACGGCACATCCCGCACGGTTATTGAACAAACATTAGCGAACGGTATTGATGTGTTTTTAGATATTGATTGGCAAGGCGCCGAACAAGCTAAAAAATTGATGCCTGACGCGATTGGGGTATTTATTTTACCTCCTTCTAGAGCTGAGCTTGAACGTCGCCTAACTGGTCGCGGTCAAGACAGTCAAGAAGTCATCGATGGACGTATGGCTGAAGCCGTATCAGAAATGTCACACTATAAAGATGCAGATTATATTATTGTTAATGATGATTTTGACGTTGCTTTAGGCGATCTTTGCGCGATCATTCGCAGTCAAAGATCAACCTGTGCTAGTCAGATCCATACTCACAATGATATGATAAACGATCTGTTGGCAGATTAATTGTCATAGTGTACAATTTTGCGTCATTTTTTCCCATATATAACACTGGAGTTTCACCACATGGCTCGCGTAACTGTAGAAGACGCCGTAGAACAAATCGGCAACCGTTTTGATATGATCCTGGTTGCAGCGCGTCGTGCACGCCAAATCGCTGTGCAAGGTAAAGACCCAATGGTAGAAGAGATGAATGATAAGCCAACGGTTATCGCTTTACGCGAAATCGAATTAGGCTTAGTCACCTCTAACACTTTAGACGCTGATGAGCGTCAAACTGTTCGCGAACGTGAAGCCGCTGAAATTGCTGCAGTAGCTGCAATTGCTGAAGGCCGTACGCTTTAAGGAGTAGCGCCACTTGTATCTGTTTGAAGGTCTAAAGGAGTCTGCGTCAGGTTATTTAGAACCCGCGCAAGTAGAGTTACTCAAGCAGGCGTATATTGTTGCGCGTGATGCCCATGAAGGGCAAATGCGCACAAGTGGCGAGCCTTATATTACCCATCCCGTTGCGGTTGCCCGCATCGTGGCTGACATGCGTCTTGATCACGAGACATTAATGGCAGCCCTGCTCCATGACACCATCGAAGACACCCCAGTTACCAAAGAAGAACTCACTGAGTTATTCGGCGTTACTGTGGCTGAACTTGTCGAAGGCGTGTCAAAGCTCGACAAAATTAAGTTCCGCGATAAAAAAGAAGCCCAAGCTGAAAACTTCCGCAAGATGATGATGGCAATGACGCAGGATATCCGCGTTATTCTAATCAAACTTGCTGATAGAACGCATAACATGCGCACTTTGGGTGCATTACGTCCTGACAAACGTCGTCGTATTGCCCGCGAAACCTTAGAAATTTATGCTCCGATAGCCAACCGTCTTGGTATTCACAATATCAAAAGCGAGTTAGAGGATTTAGGTTTCCAAGCCTATTATCCAATGCGTTATCGTGTGCTTAAAGAAGTCGTTAAAGCAGCCCGTGGTAATAGAAAAGAACTGATTAATAGTATTGAAGGTGCTATTACGACTCGTCTTGAAGATGCCGGCATTAAAGGCACCGTCAAAGGTCGTGAGAAAAACCTTTATTCCATCTATCGTAAGATGAGTAATAAAGAACTGCAGTTTCAAGAAGTCATGGACATCTATGCGTTCAGAGTCATGGTCGATACCATTGACACCTGTTATCGCGTGTTAGGTGCTATGCATGGTCTTTATAAGCCACATCCTGGCCGCTTTAAAGATTATATTGCCATACCAAAAGCCAATGGTTACCAATCATTGCATACCTCATTATTTGGCCCTCATGCGGTTCCTGTTGAAGTACAAATTCGTACTGAAGAAATGGATCTCATGGCGGATAAAGGGGTTGCTGCTCACTGGATGTATAAGAGCGGCACCAATAGTTCGCAACAAAGTACCACTCAAATTCGCGCCCATAAGTGGATGCAAAGCTTGCTTGAGCTGCAACAAAGTGCCAGCAGTTCGTTTGAGTTTGTGGAAAACGTTAAGACCGAACTATTCCCAGAAGAAATTTACGTCTTCACCCCAGAAGGCCGTATTTTAGAATTACCGGTTAACTCAACTGCAGTCGATTTTGCTTACGAAGTCCACACCGATGTAGGTAATACCTGTGTTGGTGCACGCGTTAACCGTCAAGCATACCCCTTAAGTCAGCCTTTAATCTCAGGTCAAACCGTTGAGATTATTACTGCTAAAGGCGCTCGCCCGAATGCGGCGTGGCTAAACTTTGTGGTGACCGGTAAAGCCCGCGGCAAAATACGCCAAGTATTAAAGAGCTTAACCAGTGACGATGCTGTAGCACTAGGTAAACGCCTATTGAATCACGCTTTGGGTGAAACCAAGCTTGATAGCATCGATCCTGAACAGCTTGATAAAGTGATTTCAGAAACCAAGCATGACGATTTAAATTCATTGCTGGCTGATATCGGTTTAGGCAACGCCATGAGTATTGTGATTGCTCAGCGTTTGTTAGGTCAAAAGCTGACGACTACTGATAAAGATGACGACACTGAAGAGCACTTGATGCCAATCCGTGGCGCTGAAGGCATGTTAGTGACCTTTGCCAACTGTTGTCGCCCTATTCCAGGTGATGCGGTTGTTGCTCATGTTAGCCCAGGTAAAGGCTTAGTGGTCCACATGGAAAACTGTGCCAATATCCGTGGTTACCAAGGTGAGCCTGACAAGTATATTCCAGTGCATTGGGATAACGTCGAAGGCGAAACTTACCAAGCAAATCTTCGTGTTGAGATTGTGAATCATCAAGGCGCTTTGGCTAAAATTACCAATATCATTGCAGCTGCAGGCTCAAATATTCATAACTTGAGCACTGAAGAACGCGATGGACGAGTTTATTTAATTAACCTGCGTATCTCGGTCGACGACCGTGTTCACCTCGCCAATGTAATGCGCCGCATTCGTGTATTACCGGAAGTCTTGCGTACCTCACGTAATCGCTAGTAAGATTAGAGCAACTACCTAAGCTGATTGATTCTTTTACAAGATTCAGACTTAGGTTTGCTTGCATCTAATTTAAATTACCCAGAGGGCGTCATGGCAGAAAAAATCATTATCGCAACTGATAAAGCTCCACAAGCAATTGGCACATATTCTCAAGCAGTAAAAGTAGGCAGCACTGTTTACCTGTCTGGCCAAATCCCACTTGTACCAAGCACCATGCAAATGGTTAGCGATGACTTTTCAGAACAAGTTGTTCAAGTATTTGAAAACTTAACAGCTGTTACCGAAGCTGCAGGCGGCAGCATGGCTGATATCGTTAAGCTTAATATCTTCCTGACTGACTTATCTCACTTTGCCACGGTAAATGAAATCATGGCACGTTACTTCACTCAACCTTACCCAGCACGTGCTGCTATTGGCGTAAAACAACTGCCAAAAGACTCTTTAGTCGAAATGGATGGAATAATGGAGATCTAGGTCACAAACCGACTTTTCCACTACAGGCGCCTATTGGCGCCTTTTTTATTAGAGTTATTACTCGATATTGGTTCACTTTTCAGCAAAACCTGCTAGTTTATTAGTCGTAATTGCCTAAATTTTATAGGTTATCGTTTGCGCAGGTATCTTTATAAAGCCATACTGATACCGATCGTATTGAATATCTTATCGTTCACTGGGGGCTGATCAAGGTACGCTTTTTAGTTTTAACATTCAGTATTGGCTATTCGCTTTTACTGCATAAAACTAATCTATAGCGAATTGAGACTGGTCTGAACTGATTAGATATTCAATAGGATTACAATAGATTATTGCGTTAATGACATTGAAATATGTACGTCCTACATTAAAACAAAAACGAACACGGAATTGTCGATGGAAAATCTAATGAAAACACCAGTAGAAATGTTATCGCACTGGGTTGAGACTCAAGGCGACGAAGTATACTTACGTCAACCAATTAACGGTCAATACGTTGACTTTACATGGCGTGAAGTACAACAAAAAGTACAGCAAGTCGCAGGTGCACTGCGTCATTTAGGTTTAGAGCCTGGTGACAAAATCGCTGTACTCTCAAAAAACTGCGCAGAGTGGTTTATTACCGATTTAGCCTTAATGCACGGCGGCTATATCAGTGTGCCTATTTACCCTACCGCTAACGCTGAAACGATTCGTTATGTCCTTGAACATAGCGGTGCAAAAGCTATTTTCACCGGTAAGTTAGATTACTGGGCAGATCAAGAAGCCGGTGTCGGCGGTGAAATCCTACGTATTTCGATGCCATATGAAACTATGCCAGCTCAGTACCACTGGGAAAAGTTTGTTCAATTAGGCACGCCATTAGTAGACGCGCCTACTCCGTCAGCTGAAGATATGATGACCCTGATTTACACGTCAGGTTCAACAGGTAAGCCAAAAGGTGCCATGCAAACCTTTGGCAGCTACGGCTGGACTTGCGAAGCTGTAGTACGCGATTTAAAAACCAATACGGCTGATCGTTTACTTTCTTACCTACCTTTAGCGCACATTACTGAACGTGTGGCGATTCAAGGTTCTTCTTTCTATTCAGGCTCTTCAGTGGCTTTTGTTGAAAGTTTAGACTCGTTTGTTGCCGATGTTCAGCGATGCAGACCGACGGTATTTTTCTCAGTACCACGTTTATGGACACTATTTCAGCTCAACATTATTAATAAAGCGGGCGAAGCGAAACTGAACTTCTTACTTAAGCTGCCAATTATTAGCAGCCTAGTAAAACGTAAAATTCAAAAAGGCTTGGGACTGGAGCATTGTCGTTTATTAGGTTCAGGCTCAGCACCTATTCCGCCAACTCAATTAGAGTGGTACAACAAAATCGGTATGAATATCTCAGAAGCTTGGGGCATGACCGAGAATTGTGCTTATTCCATTATTAACTTCCCATTTGATGCCACTAAAATCGGCACTGTAGGCCGCCCTGTTGAAGGTTGCCAAGTACGTCGTACTGACGATGGTGAATTAATGGTGAAAAGCCCTGGCTTAATGACGGGTTATTACAAACAAGAAGAAGCCACTAAAGCCTGTTTTGATGAAGACGGCTTTTTCCATACGGGTGATTTATGTGAAATCGATGAAGATGGCTACATTTCAATTACTGGCCGCGTTAAAGATAACTTCAAGACGTCTAAAGGTAAGTATGTGGCGCCAGTGCCAATTGAGCGTAAGTTAGCACAGGATTCTCATATTGAATTATTGTGTGTTATTGGTTCAGGTTTACCGCACCCTGTTGCCTTAGTGCAGTTATCAGAAGGTTCAGCTCTTCAGCCTCGCGAAGAAGTGCGCTCGTCACTCAAAGCAACGCTTGATAGCATCAACCCTAATCTTGAGTCACACGAACATGTCGATGCCGTTGTGATAGTCAAAGAGCCATGGACTGTCGAAAACGATGCCCTTACGCCGACATTAAAAATTAAGCGTCATGTGCTTGAAAAGCAGTTTAGTGCCAAAGTTGATGGTGTACGCGGTGCTAAAGTGGTCTGGGAAGATGAACTGTAATTTCCTTGCGTAACCACGCCGATTTATAACACTTAAAAGCACACATCATTGTGTGCTTTTTTATTGGTTGAATTAATGCATTTTAATCACTCGATTGGATAAATTAGATTGCGTATTATTAAAAAATATCTATGCTTGCCATCCTTTTCGATTTAACCCATTTGTGAGCCTTGTTCATGTTAATTCTATTATCGATTATTGGTGGTTTTGTCATCCTAACTATTGGGGCTGAAGCCCTTGTGCGTGGTGCAAGTCAAATTGCCCTAAAGCTAGGACTAACCCCCTTAATTATCGGTTTGACTATTGTAGCCTTTGGTACCAGTGCACCAGAGCTTGCCGTGAGTGTAAAATCTGCACTGGCAGGCAATAGTGGTATAGCTTTAGGCAATGTGATTGGTTCAAACATTGCCAATATTGGCCTTATTTTAGGTATTACGGCATTAATACGCCCGATTAAAATTGAGTCACAAATGGTGCGCCGTGACATTCCTATTATGATTGCCGCATCACTGCTATTTTGGAGCTTGTTACTCGATGGCGGCTTAAGCTTTTGGGATGGAATGCTGCTGACCTGTTTATTAATCGGTTACCTGTCTTTTAGCTATATCACCGCTGATAAACAAAGCAATGAAGATGGTTTAGCAGTTAATGCGCAAAGTAACTGGTTGTCGATAGTCTTGATTATTATTGGTATTTCTATGCTCGTTGGCGGCGGTATTTTGTTTGTAGATGGCGCTGTTGCCATGGCTAAGTCATTTGGTATTAGTGAAGTTATTATTGGTTTAACTATCGTCGCTATTGGTACTAGCATGCCAGAATTAGTCACCTCCATTGTTGCGGCAATGAAAGGCGAAAGTGATATTGCCATTGGTAATGTGATTGGCTCAAACCTATTTAATATTCTAGGTATATTAGGGGTTACCGCCTTGATCCATCCAATATTAAACAGCGAGATAAGCTCGATTGATTGGATAACGATGATCGCACTTGCCGTAGTATTGCTGCCATTTGCTTACACAGGTTTACGGATTGGTCGCCGTGAGGCTGTTGTATTAGTTCTCAGTTATCTTGCCTATATCAGCTACCTGATCGTACAAGTATAAGCCTGACAGGCTTAGAGATTTATAAGCTTCCCAATACCGTTAATGAACGCCAGCCTATTAACCCGATAGGCTGGCGTTTTTGTTAGTCATTGCTACCGCTTTTGCTTATCACTTGATATCGAATGTTTTCACTGATGACATTTGTCACCTCAAACTGATGACGTTTGTGCCTGCACAGTTTACGCCCATTCTTAGATACTAACTCCGAAGCAACAAACCTTTAATTGAATAAACGGAGTTAATCATGAAAACATTATTTATTGCAGTCACCCTTTCATTAGTCAGCCAAAGTAGCATGGCAGATATTAGCGCAATTGATTCAGCAGCAAACGCGATGAACATAAATGAGCTTAAACAAATCAGCGAACAAAGCGTGGATTACGAACATGCTTACGCAGAATATCGCACCGCAATTACCGCGAATATTGTCGGACAGCGTGGCATGTTCAAGCGCTCACTAGATGAAGCTCAAACCACTCTCGAAAATATTCTTGGCCGTGAAGATGATGTTGAGTCAATGGCATTACTCGCATCAGTGTATGGCATGCAAATTTCAAATGATCCAACGAAGGGGCAAACATTGGGCATGAAAGCTGGCACTCTACTCGCGCGAGCTGAACAGATTGAACCCAATAATCCTCGTATTGCATTGGTGAAAGCCATGAGCGCTTATTACACACCGACTCAATATGGCGGCGGTATGGATAAAGCAAAACAATATGCCTCTGTTGCTATCGAGCGCTTCCAAAGTCCATGTGATGACATTTGTTGGGGGCACAGCGAAGCTTATACGTGGCGCGGACTTGCTCAGCAAGAGTTAGGTAATCAACAAGGTGCCGAGCAAGACTGGCAGCAGGCTATCGATATTGACCCTAACTATAGCTGGGCTAATTTTTTACTTAATCCACCGACTTCAGCGCAGCAGTATTAATAAATCCCAGTATTCACACAACTTGAGTTACTTAAGCGGCTGACGAGTAACGTCAAACTGTTTGATAGTGTAAAACGAGCATACAGTTGCAGGTTTTTAATCTGCTACTGTATGCTAACTCAGCAAGGAGAGGTTATGAATCATCAACGATTAGCCCAGCAAATTGAGCAAGGAAAGGTTCACCAGAAAATGACCAACAGCGACACAATTCAACCTGAACGTGACTATAAGCAAAAAACCGCTTGGGTATACTTACTTAACTTGATTTTTTACTTCATCCCATTGTGGTTTATGCGGGACGACGTATTACGTATCAGCGTGAGTTTGTTGCTCCTAATCCCTTTTGTTTACAGTTACTATTGGGCATTTAAAAGCGCCTCAGCTAAAGCCATTTACCCCATTGGATTGATGCTACTTACCGCCAGTGTTGCAGCACCATTTACCAGTGGTGCCATTTCACTTTTCAGTTTTGCCGCCTTTTTTATTGGTTTTTTCTATTCGCTTCGCACCGCAGTATTCTGCTTTTTCATTTTATCTGGATGGTTGTGGACACTGGATTTTCTGATTGGATTTGAAGCCTATTACTTCCCGCTCTATGGCATGCTCATCATGTTTGTCGTGGGATTACTTGGCGTGATTGAGCACAATAATGAGCGAGTGAGACGTCAGCAGCGTCAATCAAGCGATGAAATAGCCAGCCTAGCAACCGCGTTAGAACGAGAACGTATTGCCCGTGATTTACATGACATTATGGGTCACAACTTGTCGTCTATTGCCCTTAAAGCCCAGCTGGCTGAAAAATTAGTTGAAACAGGAAATTTGCCTTTAGCCCAACAGCACTTGAGTCAACTGGCCGATATTGCTCGTGAAAGCCTAAGCCAAATACGTCAGACGGTATCGGACTATAAACATAAAGGGCTGACCGATACGCTGCAGCAGTTAACGGGGTTACTGCGTGAACAAAGTATTGAAGTGCATCTAAAAGGGACATTACCCAAGATGCCTGCATTACAAGAATCACAATTAGGGTTAATGTTCACCGAATTGGTCAATAATACAATTAAACATGGCAATGCCACTGAATGTGTATGGCAGTTCGCCCATGAAGATGAACAGCTGAGCATTAGCTTTAGCGACAATGCATCGACTAAGGAGATCATTGAAGGCAACGGGCTTAAAGGAATCAGAGAACGAGTCGAGTTGTTATCAGGTGAGTTTAATTACACTACGGAAGAGGGTTATCGATTCATGATTTCTTTACCACTTTCAGCCCAACAAATAGCACAAGACAAGGACGTGGTTGAATGAGAATTTTACTGGCAGAAGATCAAGCTATGGTGCGTGGGGCACTTTCTGCATTGCTAACCCTGACAGACGATGCCGCACTCGGTAAGGTAGAAGTCACCGAAGCCGAAGATGGCGCCCAAGCGATGGCATTATTAAAACAGCAGTCCTTTGATTTACTGCTCAGTGATATTGAGATGCCACAACATACGGGACTTGAACTCGCACAATGGCTGCAGCAATATCAAGCTGACTCATCCCATAAAACTAAGATTATTATCCTGACAACCTTTGGCCGTGCGGGTTACATAAAACGCGCACTAACCGCTGGGGTTGAAGGTTTTTTACTTAAAGATGCCCCAACCGAGAGCTTACTGTCAGCCATTAAGCAGGTGATGTCAGGTAAAAAGGTTATTGATCCCGAATTGGCGATCAGCGCAATTGGCGATATCGATCCACTCAATGATAAAGAGCGCAAAGCCTTAAGGCTTGCCAGCGAAGGCTTATCAACCAGTGATATCGCAGCACAATTATTTATTGCCGAAGGCACATTACGTAATTACCTGTCCGAAGCTATCAGTAAGCTAAATGCCACCAATCGCATTGATGCTGCGCGGATTGCTAAACAAAAAGGCTGGTTATAGAGTCGCTTAGCATAGAATCAGGTAATATTATTGCCTTGTTTTAAAACTCTGCTAAGATAAGCCATACATCTGTATATATTTACAGTACTATTGTCCCTAGCAGCGATTAACGCTGCAAAGTGAGTTGTATAACTCTTTGGATAACTCTCTTTGCCTGCTAAGCGCAAAATGAGATAAACCGTAAATAAAGTCGTTACCAGACACTATAAAGGCATTGTGGATTTGCAACCATTGGATCAGGTTCCTATAACCGACTTAAAAGGCGTCGCGAAAAAAGTCGCCGAAAAGCTCGAAAAACTGGGTATTAAAACAGTGCAAGATGTACTGTTTCATTTGCCTATGCGCTATGAAGACCGCACCCAAATCTATCCTATTGCCAGTCTATATCCTGCCATGTACGGCACTGTTGAAGCTGAAATCGTTTCGACCCAAATCGTACCCGGTCGCAGACGTATGCTGACCTGCACCATAGCTGATGACAGCGGCATGCTGACTCTGCGCTTTTTCAACTTCTCAGTTGCCCAACGTAATGGCATGCAAAACGGCGCCATCATTCGTGCTTATGGCGAAATAAAACGTGGCAAACGTCACTTCGAGATCATTCATCCCGAATACAAAATCATCAAAGAAGGTGAAAACCCAGCTTTGAGTGATTCGCTTACGCCTATTTATCCATCCACTGAAGGCCTAAAGCAAGCCAGCTGGATTAAACTGACCGAACAAGCCTTAAATCAATTAACACAAGGTGGATTAACCGAGTTATTGCCTAGCGAGTTGCAGCCCAACAATATGAGCATTGGCCGCGCGCTTCACCTCATTCATCGCCCCCCAAACGACATTGAACAGTCTGATTTAGAGCTGGGTATGCACCCCGCTCAGCAGCGCTTAGTGCAAGAAGAATTACTGGCACATAACTTAAGTATGCTGAAACTACGTCAGCGCAATAACCTTGATAAGGCGGTGACCTTGCCCGCTACAGGTCAGTTGCTAAATCCATTTTTGAAAGCATTGCCATTTAAGCCGACAGGCGCACAACAACGAGTCGGCGCTGATATTAGCCGTGATATCGAACAACCCACTCCAATGATGCGTTTAGTGCAAGGGGATGTAGGCTCCGGAAAAACCTTAGTCGCGGCGCTCGCGGCGCTACAAGCAATAGAAAATGGCTACCAAGTCGCTATGATGGCGCCCACAGAATTGCTGGCAGAACAACACGCGGTTAACTTTGCTGCATGGTTTGAGCCACTGGGGCTAAAAATTGGCTGGCTTGCAGGAAAATTAAAAGGCAAAGCAAGAGCGCAATCGTTAGCGGACATCGCAGATGGCAGCGCGCAAATGGTGATTGGCACTCACGCCATTTTCCAAGAGCAAGTTAGCTTTAATAAACTCGCATTAATTATCATTGATGAGCAACACCGTTTTGGGGTGCATCAACGTTTAGGCTTGCGTGAAAAAGGCGTCAGTCAAGGTTTTCATCCTCATCAGTTAATTATGACGGCGACACCTATTCCCCGTACTCTCGCTATGACGGCTTACGCCGATTTAGAAACCTCGGTGATTGATGAGTTGCCACCTGGTCGAACGCCAGTATCTACTGTCGCCATCAGTGATAATCGCCGTGATCAAGTGATTGAGCGAGTGAAACAAGCTGCACTAAATGACAATCGACAAATTTATTGGGTCTGTACCTTAATTGAAGAGTCTGAAGTGCTCGAGTGCCAAGCCGCTGAAGATACAGCCGAAGAACTCAGTCGTTTACTACCAGAGCTTAAAATAGGCCTAGTTCATGGGCGGATGAAAAGCGCTGAGAAGCAACAAATAATGGCCCAATTTAAAGCAGGTGAGCTACATTTATTAGTAGCAACCACAGTGATTGAAGTCGGTGTGGATGTGCCCAATGCCAGCTTAATGATTATCGAAAACCCTGAACGTTTAGGCTTAGCACAATTGCATCAGTTACGTGGCCGTGTGGGACGAGGCTCGATTGCCAGTCACTGTGTATTACTCTATAAAGCGCCTTTATCGCAAACGGCGACCAAACGTTTAGGGGTGTTACGCGAAAGCAGTGATGGCTTTGTGATTGCACAAAAAGATTTAGAAATTCGTGGCCCAGGTGAAGTCCTCGGAACACGTCAAACAGGGCTAGCAGAGATGAAAATTGCTGACTTGGTCAGAGACCAGTATTTAATTGAAAATACGCAAAAGTTAGCCGCACATGTTATGCAACAAGTCCCTGGTAATGTTGATGGCATCATTCACCGTTGGTTAGGTGATCGCCAACAATACGTACAAGCATAAATTATTGTTAACCTAAGCTGTTATCACTAGACAAGTCTTAGGAATATTGCAGAATGAAATTTGAGCTTAAGGCTAAATAGTCTGATTTTAAGTTAGATAGACTTTATCCCGTGTTCAGTTCCACTTTCGACGTTTAAAGCTAAGGAATAGAAATGCAAGTCAATCAAGAAGACAGAGCGACACCACAATCAGATAAATCGAGTGGTAGCAATGCAGGCGTCATTGGGATCACGGTAGCCGTATTATTAGCGGGGGCGGGGTATTTCTATTTCACTTCAGAAAAGGAACCTGAAATCATTGAGCCTATCCCAGTTCAATTACCAGAACCTGTGCCAGAGCAGCCAATCGAGCAAGAGCCAATTGAAGAAGTGATTGTTGAACCTGAAATCATTGAGCCTGAAGTTATTCCTGCAGAACCTGAAGTGGTCGTTGAGCCTTTACCTGCACTGACTGAAAGCGATGATTTTGTGGAACAAAAAACCATTGCTATGGCTGATGGCATGAAAATCGAGTCGATGATCCTTAAAAAGGATATCGCACGCCAATTTGTGGTCTTTGTCGATAACATGGCACAAGGCGAAGTCATTCACAAAGCTAGCCCATTAAAGGGCCCTAAAGACAACTTTAGCGTCAGTGAAATCACTAACAAAACTTACTTAAATCCAGACAGCTACCACCGTTACGATTTATATGCAGACATGATTGCAGGTATGAATGACGAGCAGCTTGTTAGTACCTTTGAAGAGTTATCGCCTTTGTTCAATGAAGCTTTTGAAGAACTAGGCTACAGCGACATGAGCTTTGATGAACGCATGCTTGAAGCTTTCCAGATGATTTTAGCAGCGCCGATTATTGAAGACCCTATTGAGCTGTCATCTATCAGCGTGAATTATCAATTTGTTGACACTAAGCTTGAAGCCTTACCTAATGTGCAAAAGCTGATGGTCAGAATGGGCCCTGAAAACACCCGTAAAATCAAAACTGCCGTCAGAAAACTGCAGCAGCAACTGAGCAAATAACGAATAGCGTAACGCTATATCGTGAATGCTGGTTCCATATTTATTTGGAATTTTTGCATAGCTATGTGAGCTTGATAAAAATAGTGACATTCGTGTCGCTATTTTTATTTCTGCTCATTGCAAAAAGCTTCATTAAGTCGCAATTATTACGGTACAATTATTACGGTACAATTATTACGGTACAATTATTACGGTACAATTATTACGGTACAATTATTACGGTACCGTTATTACAGTTCAGCCTGATAGTTGTTTTAGAGCAACGCATTAATAAATCAAAAGCACGGAAAATGTCACCCAGTTAGGGATAACGGGGTCATATCAGAGGCAAAATAGTGCAATTAGTATTTGATATCCTGTCATGGGGCGCTTGGTCTGTGGACTTTCAAGATAAAGAAAGCTGGACTCATTGGGATAAAAGCACCGCACCGTCATTAGACAAAAAAGATTCTCCTGCATTAGCCCATGTTCCTGCGATGCAGCGCCGCCGTTTTAGTCGTTTAACTAAAATGATGCTCTATGCTGCCCATGATTGTCAGCCAGCCCAAGATTGCCGTAGTGTATTTTCCTCACGTCATGGTGAACTCACGCGCACCCTTGGCTTACTAGAAGATATTGTTGCTAAAGAAGCCTTATCTCCCCTCGCCTTTAGTCAGTCAGTACATAATACCGCCAGTGGGATATATGGCATCGTAACTGGCAATACTGCGCCTTCAACGTCAATTGCTGCAGGTGAAGAAACGTTATCTCAAGCCGTGATCGAAACTTATGCTCAGTTAGCTGAAAATCCAGCTCCTGTATTATTAGTGTTTGGCGATGATCCGGTGCCTGCGGTTTATAATCAGTATACCCAAGAGAATGAACTACCATTAGCCATGGGCTTGTATTTAGCACCAGCAAATAATGGCCAACAACCCGCTATTGCCCAGCTGACATTAAGCCCTTCAAACGAACAAGCTATGGCAGATAACGTAAGCGGCCAGAAAACATTAAGCTTTGCAGAGTTCATCAATGGCATCGCTTGCCAGAAATCACTATCAGGCCATATAAGTCAGTGGCACTGGCAGTTAACAGCCACTTCTGACTCTGTTGGGCGGTTGTAGACAATGAGCCTAACCCATCAAGGTCACTTTAAGCATCCAAAGCCATTCCCATATTTAACAGGAATGGCCTATATCCCTCGCTGGATTGGTGGCGTGATGTGTTATGTGGTCTTTGGCATAGGAGGGTTATTAAGTTCATTAACCATTTTGCCTGTGCTGCGTTTTTGGCCTGGCTCAAAACAGCAGCGGATCGCTAGAGTTCAAAAAGCGGTGCACTATATGTTTAAAGGTTTTGTGTGGATGCTAACCTTCACAGGGTTAATTAAAGTCAGCGCCCCAAATACCCAAGCATTAGCAGATGCCAAAGGCATGATTGTTATTGCTAATCACCCAACCTTAATCGATGTCGTGGTGCTAATAAGCCTTATCCCCAATGCGGGGTGCATTGTGAAACAATCGCTTTGGCGCAACCCATTCATGCGTGGTGTCTTATCATCAGCTGGTTATATTCCAAATCGCGGCGCAGAATTACTACTGAAAGATTGCCAACAAGTGCTGAACGATAGCACCAACCTCATCATTTTTCCTGAAGGAACTCGCACTGTGGTTGGCACCCAAATCAACCCATTTGCTCGCGGCGCAGCAAACATTGCAATACGCACCCGCACAGATATCCTTCCTGTTTTGCTACATGTCGACGTAGCAGGACTAACTAAGCAACAACCTTGGTACGAACCGCCAAGACAAACAGTAAATATGTCTGTAGAAATTGGCGCAGCTTTTGACCAGCTAAGGTATGATATAAACCAAACGAGTGATGCAAAAATGGCTCGCGTACTGACCAGAGAGTTAGAGCAGCTTTATTCGCAGCAGATAACCGCACTACCGCCCTTATCTGCAACGACTAAGAAATAATTACAATCAAACAAATTAGAATATTAATATGAATCTACATAACGAAATTAAACAACTGATCATCGACTGCCTCGACTTAGAAGATGTCAGTATTGATGATATTGACACCGACGCACCACTTTTTGGTGAGGGATTGGGGTTAGACTCAATTGATGCGCTTGAATTAGGCTTAGCGATTAAAAAGCAATTCGACATCAAAATCGAAGCAAACTCTGATGCCACTAAAGCACACTTTTTCAGTGTGGCGAGTTTAGCTAGCTTTATCGAATCTCAACGTTCTTAGGAGTTATCATGAAAAATCGTGATCAAATCCTAGAGATGCTGACGCAAATATTAGTCGATGAGTTTGAAATCGAAGCTGAAGATATCAGCCTAGATGCTTCACTTTATGAGTCTTTAGATTTAGATAGCATTGATGCTGTTGATTTAGTGATAAAGCTACAGCAAATGACTGGCAAGAAGATTCAACCTGAGCAATTTAAAACTGTGCGCACAGTTGAAGATGTGGTCAATGCCATTGAAGGCTTAATGAAAGATTAATGGTGCTACTACTGCAAATCGTCACAGCCATCGTCATTATCTGTTACCCGTTAGCGGTTTACTTTGGCTTGCAGTACCTTCCACCAGGCACCATTGCGCTATTACTTTGCGCCATATTAATCGCACGCTTAGCGCTAAATAAACGGCAGTTAAAAACCATGGTGTTGCCCATACTGGTTGGTATTGGCTTAACTGCTGCCAGTTTTATTGCTAAACGTAATGACTGGCTACTGTATTACCCTGTAGTCATTAACATGACTATGTTGGGACTGTTTACTAGCTCGTTAATAAAAGGCCCAAGCATGATCGAACGCTTGGCCAAGTTAAAAGAGCCTGATTTACCAGATTCAGCCATTCCATATTTAAATAATGTTACTCGCCTTTGGTGTGGATTATTTATCATTAATGGATTAGCTGCATTTTATACTGCAGAGTTTGCCACATTGGAATTGTGGACACTTTATAATGGATTAATTGCCTATATCTTCATGGGTTTACTGCTCGGTGGAGAATGGATATATCGCAACTTTTGGTTGAAAAAACATGAATAACTTGCTGATAAATTGGCTTAATACTGGCCCTAAAACGCAACAACTAATTAGTTTCAATCATCATGACATCGTAACAGGCTCACTGTTTACAGCTCATGTTGCCCATCTATTCGAGCAACTCAATGCAAGTCCAATTAAGCGTTGGTTATTGGCCGCTGAAACCAGTGATTTATTTGCAGCTGGCATTTGCGCAGCGCTATTAGCAGGTAAACAAGTCATATTGCCGTCAAATACCCAAGGCGGCACATTAAACGAATTAAATCATGCTTTCGATGGCATCATTGCAGATCAGCCACTGTCTGAAGTTAAACACTTTATTCTATTAAAAAAAGAAATGGGCTTAGCCAATAAACCTTGGCCACAATCATCTCAAATCGGTGATTTAGTCCTATTCACCTCAGGCAGTAGTGGTGAACCTAAAGCGATTCAAAAATCCATTGAACAACTGGATGCTGAAGTCAGCGTACTGGAAAGCACTTTTGCGTCAAGATTACCCCAATGCAGTGTGGTATCAACGGTTTCTCACCAACATATTTACGGTTTACTGTTTAAAATCTTGTGGCCATTAGCTGCCAGCCGTCCCTTTTTAAGTGACTTAATTGAATACCCAGAAACCCTGAGTTATTACATAGCATTAATGCCAAACCTGTGTTTAGTCAGCAGTCCTGCGCAATTGTCACGATTACCTGAAGCCCTTGAGTTTGAGCAACAACAGCTTGCACCAAGCCTTATCTTCAGCTCTGGCGGTCCGTTAAGCTATGAAGCGTCGCAGCATATTCATACCTGTTATGGCCAATTTCCAATTGAAGTCTTTGGTAGCACTGAAACTGGCGGCGTTGCTTATCGTCGTCAAATGTCGCCAAACAGAACCTGGCTACCATTCAGTCAAATTGATATTGCCAGCAATCCAGAAGATGGCGCCTTAATGATCAAATCGCCATATTTAGCCTCTGATTCTGAGTGGCTAAAATGTGATGACAAAATTGAGCTTGCAGCCGACGGGCGTTTTACCTTGCTTCACCGTCTCGATCGTATCGTGAAAGTAGAAGAAAAACGCTTATCCTTGGCGCAGATGGAAGGCTTGCTATGCACGCACCCGTTTGTCAAAGAAGCTGCGGTGGTTCAATTAACAGAGCCAAGGATGATGCTAGGTGCAGCCATCACCTTAACAGAACAAGGTCTAGCACAGCTGGATGACTCCGGTAAATTGAGTGTTAACAACCACCTTAAAAAACATTTACTTAGCGAGTTCGAACGAGTGACTTTACCTCGTCGTTGGCGCTACCCAGAAGCCTTACCTGTCAATGCACAAGGTAAGCGTATACAAACGGATTTATTGACAGTATTTAATGATGATTAAATCAGCTTTACCCCAAATAATCAGTCAGCAAACCACTGATGATGGCATCAGTTGGCAAATTTTTGTTGCCGCAGAGCTGGATTACTTTAAAGGCCATTTTGAAGAACAAGCAGTTTTACCTGGCGTAACCCAACTCGACTGGGCTATTCAATTAGGTTGTCAGGCGTTTGGTTATCAGCCCGATGTTGCCAGCCTTGAAGTACTTAAATTCCAGCAGCTGATGCTGCCCGACAGCCAAGTGGAGTTATTTATCAGCCATAACGCCGCAAAATCAAAACTCACTTTCAGCTACCGTGATGGTGAAAAACGCTATGCTTCTGGCCGTATTGCACTGACAGAAAATGCTGGTTCAAGCACTAGCAGCAAGGAGCGCCAATCATGAAGTTGGCACTGATCATTCCCAATTATAATCATCAACAAGCCATTGCAGACACCTTAGTGGCGTTAGCGCCATTTGGCTTACCTTGCTATCTGATTAACGACGGTAGTAATGACGAGACTCGTTATTTATTACAATCGTTAGCGGATAAATATGACTGGGTGACGCTGTTAACTCACCCATTTAATCGTGGCAAAGGCGCTGCTGTGACGACTGGACTGCGTGCAGCCTTCGCGGATGGATTCACCCATGCATTGCAAATCGACGCCGATGGTCAGCATTGCTTAGATGATATTCCTACTATGATTGCCGCCAGTGAAGCGGAGCCTCTTGCACTGATTTCTGGTAAACCTCAGTATGATGAATCTGTGCCTAAAGGCCGTTTATATGGTCGCTACATCACTCATTTTTGGGTATGGGTTGAAACCTTAAGTTTTGATATTCAAGATTCTATGTGTGGCTTTAGGGTTTACCCTTTAGCGGCAACTGAGCAACTCTTTCGCGAGCAAGCATTAGGTGAGCGAATGGATTTTGATATTGAAATCATGGTGAAACTGCACTGGCAAGGTGTACCAGTAACACACATTCCAACCAAAGTGATTTACCCAGAAGATGGCATCAGCCACTTTCAGGGAGTTAAAGATAACATCCGTATTTCAGCCATGCACACTGGGTTGTTTTTCGGCATGTTAAAGCGCTTACCGAAAATACTTTCAAAAAAAAACGCTAATAAACATTGGTCTGCCATGGGAGAACGTGGCAGCTACTGGGGTATAAAGCTCATCGCCGACAGTTACCGTTTAGGCGGACATTGGCTGTGCAGAGCGATCATGTACCCAGTGATTTGTTACTTCTTCTTGACGGGTGTGACAGCTAGAAATGCTTCAATGGACTTTTTACGTCGAGTTAAACTCAAGCACCCACTACATGAACAGTTATCAGATCCTGTCACTTGGCGAGACAGCCTGAAACACTTTTTTGCCTTTGGTAATGCTGCATTAGACAGAATTGATGCTTGGTGCGATCGGATTAAACTCGCCCAAGTCGACTTTCCTGATAGGCATATCTTAGCCGACCAAGTTGAGTCAGGCCAAGGCGCGGTATTGTTAGTGTCTCACTTAGGTAATCTTGAACTCTGCCGAGCGATTTCTATCCACCAGCAGCAGGTTAAAGTGAATGTCATGGTGCTCACTAGCCATGCTGAAAACTTTAATAATGTCCTGAAGCAACTTAACCCGAATAGCGGATTAAACCTTATCCAGGTTAACGAACTTGGCCCAAGTACAGCCATGTTATTGCAAGATAAAATTGCAGCTGGAGAATTGGTCGTGATAGCCGCAGATCGCACCTCATCAGATACTGCCGGTCGAGTGTTTTATCACGACTTTATTGATCAACAAGCGGCATTTCCTCAAGGTCCATTTATCCTTGCTGGCCTGCTTGATTGTCCTGTTTACACCATGTTTTGTTTACAAGAACAAGGTCGATACCGAGTTCATGTAGAACACTTGTCAGATAGTTTAAAAGGCCCACGAGCCGGACGTACTGAGCGTTTAGATGACGCGGCTTGTGAATATAGCCGCCGTCTTGAACATTTTGCTACCAGCCAACCGTTGCAGTGGTTTAATTTTTATGATTTTTGGCGTCGCGACGAAGACTCACAAAGAGTAAAGGCAGAACAAGCACAAACAACTGCTGAATCTGATTCATCGCATAGCAGTTCAACACCGAGCAGTTCTGCACAACCGGCTTCGTCACAGCACTCTTCACCTAACAATAAGCAGGAACAGTAATACCATGAGCCAATCGACTTCATCTTCAGCAACCCCAAATTTGGCAACGGTAAACTTCGGTCAACGATCTATTAGCCTTGAGCAAGTCGTCAGTGTCGCTAAAGGGGCGCCTGTAAAGTTAAATGAGACACCTGAGTACCAAGAATACATTCAAAAAGGTGCTCGTTTTATCGATAGCTTATTAAACGAAGAAGGTGTGGTTTATGGCGTAACAACAGGTTATGGCGACTCATGTACTGTCAATGTTGGTCTGGATTTAGTCCATGAATTACCGCTACATTTGTCCCGTTTTCATGGCTGCGGATTAGGTGATATTTTCTCGCCGATGCAATCTAGAGCCATTATGGCTTGTCGATTAAACTCACTCGCTGTGGGCAAATCAGGAGTGACTTATGAGTTACTTCAGCGCATTGAATTATTACTTAACCTCGATATTACCCCTGTTATTCCTGAAGAAGGATCGGTAGGCGCAAGCGGTGACTTAACCCCGCTGTCATACTTAGCAGCGGTATTGATTGGCGAGCGAGATGTGGTTTATCAAGGTAAGCGCCGCGCTACAAAAGAGGTATACGCCGAGCTAAATATTGTGCCATTAACGCTGCGTCCTAAAGAAGGGTTAGCATTAATGAATGGCACCGCAGTGATGACCGCTTTAGCCTGTTTAGCTTTCGATCGCGCTCAGTATTTAGCACGCTTATCGAGTCGCATTACAGCTATGGCATCGCTAACACTTAAAGGTAATTCAAATCACTTTGATGACATCTTATTTGATGCTAAACCGCATCCTGGGCAAAACCAAATTGCAGCTTGGATCCGTGAAGATTTAAACCATCACACCCACCCAAGAAACTCAGACCGATTACAAGATCGTTATTCGATTCGCTGTGCACCGCATATCATTGGTGTACTACAAGATGCATTGCCATTTATGCGTCAATTCATTGAAACCGAATTAAACAGCGCCAATGACAATCCAATTGTCGATGGCGAAGGTGAGCATATTCTTCATGGTGGTCACTTCTATGGTGGTCATATCGCATTTGTGATGGATTCAATGAAAAACACCGTCGCTAATCTTGCCGATTTAATCGATCGTCAAATGGCATTGGTAATGGACACCAAATTTAATAACGGCTTACCCGCTAACTTATCGGCAGCCGTTGGGGCAAGACAAGCGATTAACCACGGCTTTAAAGCAGTGCAAATTGGCGTGTCTGCTTGGACTGCTGAAGCATTAAAGAACACTATGCCAGCCAGTGTGTTTTCTCGCTCCACAGAGTGCCATAACCAAGATAAAGTCAGCATGGGTACTATTGCTGCACGTGACTGTATGCGTGTATTACAACTTACCGAACAAGTAGCTGCTGCCGCATTATTAGCGATGACACAGGGGATACACTTACGTATCGCCCAAAATGAATTAGCACAAGATTCATTAACACCATCGTTAGCTAAAACTGTTGCACAGGTCAGTGAAGACTTTGAGTTACTCACTGAAGATCGCCCACTGGAAGCGGTTTTACGTCAAACCGTCGAGAAAATTCAATTAGGTCAGTGGGAGGTTTGCTGATATGAAAGCCATTTTCAGCACCGAACTCGCTATGGTGGTGCCCTTTCATGATGTGGACTCAATGGGCATCACTTGGCATGGTAACTATTTACGCTATTTTGAAGTCGCTCGCTGTAAATTGCTCGATGAACTCGGTTATAACTACCGTCAAATGATGCACTCAGGTTACGCTTGGCCCATTGTGGATACTCAGCTTAAATATGTAAAAAGCAGTACCTTCGATCAGCACTTAATTGTGCATGCTGCCATTGTTGAGTGGGAAAATCGCCTGAGGATCAACTATCAAATTCACGATGCTGAAACCGGCCAGCGAATAACAAAAGGCTATACCATCCAAGCAGCGGTAGAAATCGAAACCGAAGAATTGTGCTTTGTCACCCCAGCTGTATTTAGGCAGAAAATTTTACCGTTGTTAGCTGAAGGTGAGCTAAAACAAGAATTAGCTGCTGAACTTGCCAGTCATAGCCAAGAAGTAGCGCAAAATGCCACTGCAAATGAAACCCTTATTAATAAGAGTGTCAGTTAATGAGAGCCTTACTTACCGCAATCATTGCTATAACGCTGCTTACTGGTACTGCGATAGCTCAACCAACTGCAGCCATTACAAGTCAAGATGAGACTGAGACTGAGACTGAGTCTGAGTTATCCAACCTGCAGTTAGCTACGCTATTTACGACGCCTGCGACCGCTGCACAACTCAACACCTTAGCGCAGAACCTTCAGCTAGGTGAACAAGCTAAAGGTGAGTTTCAGCAAACACGTTATCTTGCGGTACTTAAACGCCCACTTAAAAGCGCTGGTCAGTTTATTTTCAGTCAAAATATCGGCTTACTTTGGCAACAAACCTCTCCTTTTAATAGCACCTTATTACTGAAACAAAATACCCTGATTCAACAAGATAGCTTAGGCAATATCACTCAAAGCAAAGCCAATCACACCAGCGCTGCCACGGCTGAGCAGTTGCCGCAATTGATGCAAGCATTGTTAACGGGTGATCTTGATGTATTAGCTCAAGACTTTGATTTATTTATGTTTGAAGCGGCTAATGAAACACCAGATAACAACTCGGAAAACACTGACTGGCAACTGGGCTTAGTGGCAAAAGATCCATTAATTCAACAAGCCATTGGCGCGATGGTGTTAGAAGGTGGCAATGTTAATGGTAAGCAGCAAATTAATCGCCTTACTATGCTATCAAGCCTTCCCCAAAAACAAGCCAGTGCCACGACGGATAAAACCCTTATTCATTTTTCAAATGTCGTCCAAGAACTGACTGAAGAGGATGTGCAAAAAATGACACTCTTGCCAGTCACAGCGACTGAAGATGCCGTTAGTGAAGCCAAGTAATGTCCAAACTGGCTAGTTGGTTTAACTCACCCAAACAAGCTGTTCCACGCTTTATCATCTGGTGCTTATTGATTGCGCTAGTGAGCGCTTATGGTGTTTTGCTATGGCAATCAGGCGCTAAAATTCAGAGTAACATTTTGGCTATGTTGCCAACGCTTACTGAAACCCCATTAACCCAAAAAGCACTTGATAAGGTTGAGCAGCGCTTAGCAGATCAGGTATATATTGGTCTATTAGCGGACAACAAGCAGCAAGCTATCAATGCTGCAACTCACTTAATCGAGCAGTTACAACAGTCACCCGATGTATTTACCGATATCCGCAGTGGCGAAAGTCAGCAGATGCAGACATTAAGTCAATATTACTTTGATAAGCGCTTTTTTTTACTGACCGATGAGCAATACGGGTTGCTTGCTGATACTGAACACTCTGCAGACTGGCAGCAATTATTACTCGCAGCTCAGCAGCAACTATACAGTAGCTTTGGCTATGCCAGCAGTGCATTGCTGACTCAAGATCCTTTACTGCTTTTTCCTGACAATCTCATTGCGCTCGCTCCTACACAAAAGCTCACGAGTGAACAACATATTTTATTGGGTAAATCTGAGCAAAAATTTGTGGCTATCGTTATGGCAAAAGGCGTTAAGAGCGCCTTTAACCCTGATGGTCAGCAGCAACAAATGACCGTATTAAATGATGCTTTCAGCTCGCTCAAACCTGTTAATTCACAACACGCTCCCAATTCATACCGCGGTGATAATACCGATATTGAAGTCTTGAAAGCGGGAACCTTATTTCATGCGCAAGCGGCAACCGATTCCGCTAAGTTTGAAGTATCGACCATTGGCTCTTTGTCGTTACTCGGCGTGATGATATTAGTTTGGCTAGGGTTTAGAAGTGTGATGCCATTAGCGCTTGCCGTGCTGACCTTATCTAGTGGTTTCTTGTTTGCAGCGGTTGCCACCCTGTCTATATTTGGTGAATTACACTTGCTGACGCTGGTGTTTGGCACCAGTTTGATTGGCGTTGCCATTGACTATAGTTTTCACTTTTACTGTGAAAAGCTATTGTTAAATAAACCTAACGCCACAGCAGTCATCAATAGAATTTTACCTGCAATGACACTGGCTTTATTAACCAGCGCCATCGCCTTTATTGCGATCGGAATGACACCATTTCCAGGTATGCAACAGGTGGCAATATTCTGCGCGGCAGGTCTGTTGGGCGCATATTTAACGTTAGTCTTTGCCTATCCATTATTAGCTAACTCTCGACTCCCCACCTCATCGTTCTTGCTGGTTTGGGCTGAGCGGTATTTGCAATGGCTCACTAACGTTACGACTCACAGCGCACATGCAAATTTGAAAGTATCTGCGGTGGCATGTGTTATTGCTCTCTTCATGATTGGCGGGATATCCACACTCAAAAGTAACGATGATATTCGTAACTTACAACAAAGCCCTGAACGGATTACCACTGAAGAGAATAAACTCAGACAAGTACTAAGTGGCGGAACGGATAATCAATTTATCTTGGTCACGGCAAATGATGAACAAGCCTTACTCAACGAACTCGACAAAGCGTCAACCTTGCTATCTGATGCGGTTGTTGCCAACGAAATCAGTAGTTTTGTTAGCTTAAGTCGTTACTTACCGAGTGTGGAGAAACAAAAGCAGAACTATCTCGCTTATCAGCAGTTATACCATCATCATTTAGATGAGATTATTGACGCTCTTGGTTTAGATGAATCGCTTAAAGCAGAGTTGCTGAACCAGCTTGCCCTGAGCGAAAACCAGTATATTTCTCCAGATTCTGTGCTCAATATTGCCAGCAATGATTTGGCCAGTTTGTGGTTAAGCCCTAACGCAGAAATGAGTACAACAACTCCTATAACAGCGAATATAACAGCGAATATAACAGCTAATATAAAAACGGATTATCAAGCCAGTTCGAACAGTGAATCACATCAGTTTGGCAGCATAATTTTATTAGGCGGGATTAATGATTTATCCGCGCTCACCATTCGCGCAGAGCAAAGTGGTTTATCGGTTAACGTTATCGATAAAGTCGGCGAAATATCTAATCTCATGGCACAATTTAAGCAGCTGACCTTACAATTGCTGGTCTTAGTCTGCGTCGTCGCAATATTCATTTTTAGTGTTAAATTTGGCATAAAGCTGGCCATCGGTATTGTATCTGTACCTGCGAGCTCGATACTGCTTACATTAGCTAGCCTTGGCGTCGTCGGCTCACCACTGAGCTTATTTCACGCATTAGCATTGATCCTCGTGTTAGGGATCGGCATTGATTACAGTTTGTTTTTTGCCTCGGTAAAATCAAGTTCTCCAGCTAAGGCAAGTGGCGTGATGATGGCAGTCTTGATGTCCGCCTGTTCAACCTTATTGGCTTTTGGCTTATTGGCCTTTAGTCAAACCAATGCGATACATTATTTTGGCCTCACTTTATTATTTGGCATTGGATTCACTTTTTTACTCGCCCCCTTGATAAGTATAATAACCAGAGAAGTAGTACATAATGGTAAATAACCCTGTAGGTTCCAGTATGGATGCACCACAAGAGACACCGCGAGACATAAATATCGATGTCGTCATCATCGGCGCAGGGCCTTCAGGTGCAATTGCTGCAAGTTTACTTCATCAACAAGGCAAACAAGTGCTTGTACTTGAAAAGCAGCATTTCCCACGCTTTTCAATTGGCGAAAGTTTATTGCCTTATTGCATGCAGTTTATTGAACAGGCAGGCATGCTTGAGGCGGTTGAACAGGCAGGATTCCAATTCAAAAATGGCGCGGCATTTCGTCATAATGGCACTTACACCACTTTTGATTTTACCGAAAAATTTACTCAAGGTCCGGGAACGACATTCCAAGTTCAACGAGGACAGTTTGATAAACTACTCGCAGATACCGCGGTTTCACAAGGCGTTGAAATTCGTTATGGGCATCAGGTTAATGATATCGATTTAGGTCAAAATGCTTCATCTACGTCAATTTTAACAGTGACAGATGAGCACGATAGCGTTTATCGCGTCACCGCCAAATATGTGCTGGATGCCAGTGGCTTTGGTCGAGTATTACCAAGGTTATTACACTTAGAAAAACCGTCTAATTTACCTGCTCGCAGTGCCATTTTTACCCATATCGAAGATAACATCACTGATGCTAGTTTTGATCGCGAGAAGATTCTCATCAGTGTTCACCCTAGTCAAAAAGATATCTGGTATTGGCTTATCCCATTTAGTGATGGACGTTGTTCAGTCGGTGTTGTTGCTGAGCCTCATTTAATTGAGCATTGCCAAGGCGATCTTAAAGAACAATTATGGCAACTACTCAACGAAGAACCCGGCTTAAAAGCTCTACTGAGCAATGCCAAAGTATTGCAGCCTTGCGCCAGTTTAAAAGGTTATTCGGCCAATGTATCAACCTTAGCGACATCGCAGTTTGCACTATTAGGTAATGCTGGAGAATTTTTAGACCCAGTATTTTCATCAGGTGTGACGATTGCCATGCAGTCAGCATCAATGGCTGTTGAGACCTTAATAAAACAACTTGATGGCAATGAAGTCGATTGGCAGCAAGATTACGCTGAGCCATTAATGCAAGGCGTGAATACCTTCCGCACCTATGTTCAAGCTTGGTACGATGGTCGTTTTCAAGATGTCATTTTTTATGACGACCCAAACCCAACCATAAAACAAATGATTTGCTCTATCTTGGCAGGCTATGCTTGGGATACAAACAATCCGTTTGTAAAAGACTCTGAGCGTCGACTCAATATGATTGTCGACCTGTGTCGCGACCACAATAAAGCGAGTTAATTATGTCTCGAATCATTGCTTTTTCGGTTGTCATTATGGCCATATTTGTTTCTGGTTGTAGTCAACAATTGCAGCGTCAAACTTGCGTTAAACTGACACCAGAAGTGAATTATTGCCTTGCACCTATGCTGCAAGCGCCAACCAATAATGAACAACTGCTCAGCCAAAAAATCAGTTTTACTCATGGCGAAAAACACCACGAATTACTGACTCAATTGGAACTTAATTCAACCCAAATGACTTTGGTGGGTCTTGCGCCAATCGGCCAGGCTTTATTCACAGTGACCTTTGATGGTGATGAGGTCATCAGTCAGCAAAACGTGCTTATGGGTGAGGATTTTAAGGCAGAGTATTTGATGGCGATCATGCAGCTGATATATTGGCCTCATGAGCAAATTAATCCGTACTTTAACCAAGGTGAAATGCATGATATCGATTGCACTAAGCAGCGCTGTAGTGCACTTATAGTCAATGACCAGCAAGCCATCACTATTGATTACTCTAATACGAATCCTTGGCTTGCTGAGGTAATATTGCATTTCCCAGCCGCAAATATCACCTTATCGATATCGCCCTTATTATGATGAAAATGGTAAAAACGAAACAGGTTATAATCAATATGCTTGTAACCAAAGTGAATAGTAACCATCACCAACAAGATAAAAGCCAATGACGATGAGCCGTTCCATAGCAATTACACAAATTGGACTATGTACTCCATTAGGCCAAACTCCTGAATCTGTATTAGCACATTTACTTGCTGGTAATACTGATTTTATGGTGCCGCGTGATGAGTTAATGTTTAATGCAACCACTCGCGTAGGCGCTGTCAAAGATACTGACTTGTTGGCGATACCCGAAAGGCTTGCGCAGTATAATTGCCGAAACAACCGATTATTGTTCACAGCTGCAATTCAGTTAAAACAGAACATTGAGCAAGCCAAAAGACGATTTGGTCACGATAGAATAGGCATTGTAATTGGTACCAGTACATCAGGTATTTCAAAAGGCGAAGCGGCGCTTGATTATCATCAGCAAAACGGTCATTTCCCATCGAGCTTTCATTACGCCCAACAAGAACTTGGTAGCACCAGTGACTTTTTACGCCAACTCTTTGAGCTAACAGGCCCTTGCTATACCGTTTCAACAGCATGTTCTTCTAGCACCAAAGTATTTGCCAGCGCCCAACGATTACTTAATGCTGATTTATGCGATGTCGTCATTGTCGGTGGCGTTGATAGCTTATGCCAATTAACATTAAATGGATTTAATTCCCTTGAGTCTGTTTCTAAAGGCCTCTGCAACCCTTTCAGCCAAAATCGAGATGGGATTAATATTGGCGAAGGTGCAGCGTTATTCCTACTGCAAAAAGCGAATACCCTAGATAGTCAGCCTGAGGTGATGCTTGCTGGTATCGGGGAGTCCTCTGATGCACACCATATTTCAGCGCCGCACCCTCAAGGTTTAGGCGCGATTGCAGCAATGAAAGCTGCACTTAATGATGCCGATATCAATGCAAGCCAAGTGTCATACGTCAATTTACATGGCACAGCGACCCCTAAGAATGATGCGATGGAATCAGTCGCCATGCATCAAGTGTTTGCAGGCGAAATAACAAATACTATTTCTAACACGAGTACTCAAAATACAATCCCTCTATGCAGCTCGACCAAGCCTTTAACGGGTCATTGTTTGGGTGCTGCTGGCGCCATTGAAGCAGCATTTTGCTATTTGTTATTAAGCTCATTCAACCAAGCTCAATTACTGCCTCCCCACGTATGGGATAAGCAACAAGATCCAAACGATCCAATATTACCTCTTGTTGAGTCAGCACCTTTAAATGGTACGGTTCAGTCAAAGCCACTGAATTATATTATGAGTAACTCATTTGCTTTTGGTGGCAGTAATGCCAGTATCATTTTCGCGAAAGCAGGAAACCAAGATGTCTGAAAATATTGCAGATAATACTTTACTAGCAAAAAACATTGCTGAGTTTGTGCCCCACAGAGCACCAATGATCTTGATAGATAGAGTCATTCAACACCAGCAAGACAGCCTTATCACCGAAGTGGAAATTACCCCACAAAGTGCTTACTTTAACCACGCTATTAATGGCGTTCCCAATTATGTCGGCATTGAATATATGGCGCAAAGTATTGCTGCATTAGCCGGTGTTGAAGCCCACTTAAGAGATGATAAAATTCGAGTCGGTTTTTTATTAGGCACACGTAAATTAGTCATGCATCAGCCACAATTTACACTAGCCGAAAAGTATCGAATTAGCGTGACAAGGTTATATCAAGAAGACTCTGGTTTAGCGGTATTTGATTGCCAAATATTAGCGGGTGCCACGGTTATCGCCTCAGCCAATGTTAACGTATTTCAACCCCAAGATACCCAAGCGTACATACAAGACAATCAAGTGTAGCCAAGCATAGCCGCTTGCGCAGAACAATCACAGCAAGCTGGCGCTGCACTTTTGGAGAAAACATGACAGCAACGAATAACAGAGTTTTAGTCACAGGCTCAAGCCGCGGAATAGGTAAAGCCATCGCGTTAAAATTGGCCTCTCAAGGTTTTGATATCGCAGTTCACTACCACAGTAATGTGAATGCTGCAGAGCAGACCCAAGCTGAAATCCAGGCCCTTGGCGTTAATGCCAGTTTGATTGCTTTTGATGTTGCAGACAGACAAGCCGCTAAAGCACAAATTGAACAAGATATTGCCCAGAATGGGGCTTATTACGGCGTGATATTAAACGCTGGGATAACCAAAGACACCGCATTTCCTGCAATGACAGAAGATGAATGGGACAGCGTGATCCATACTAACCTCGACGGCTTTTATAACGTTATTCAACCCACTATTATGCCCATGATCCAAGCTAGAAATGGTGGCAGAATTATTACTATGGCTTCTGTTTCAGGGATTGCTGGTAATCGTGGTCAAGTAAACTATAGCGCCTCCAAAGCTGGGCTTATTGGCGCAACAAAAGCACTCTCACTTGAGCTTGCTAAACGTAAAATTACCGTTAACTGTATTGCACCAGGTTTAATTGAAACCGATATGGTAAGTGACTTCCCTAAAGATATGGTTAACCAAATTGTACCAATGCGCCGTATGGGTAAAGTCAATGAAATAGCAGGGCTGGCTAACTTCTTAATGTCTGATGATGCAGCTTATATTACTCGCCAAGTGATCTCAGTTAATGGAGGCATGATATGAGCAATAGAGTCGTTATTACCGGCATCGGCGGCGTTTCAGCACTAGGCCATGATTGGCCAACTATTGCTCAGCGATTACAGCAAAAATATAACTGCGTTGTCACTATGACGGAGTGGGATAAATACCCTTCGCTCAATACTCGCCTTGCAGCACCTGTCACTGATTTTGAACAGCCAAAGCATTATTCACGTAAAAAAATTCGCTCTATGGGGCGAGTGTCCATTATGGCAACACGCGCCAGCGAAATCGCCCTTGAAGATGCAGGTCTGCTAGGTGACCCGGTGGTATCTTCTGGTGACATGGGCATTGCCTACGGTTCATCAACTGGGAGCACTGAGCCCATTATTGGTTTTGGCGATATGCTAAAAAACGGTGATATGTCGGGTATCAATGCCACCAGCTATATTCGTATGATGGCGCATACGACAGCGGTAAATGTCGGGGTGTTTTTTGGCCTTAAAGGCCGCGTTCACACCACCAGCAGTGCATGCACATCAGGTAGCCAAGCAATAGGTTATGCCTATGAAGCCATTAAATTTGGTCAACAGACCTTAATGCTAGCAGGTGGTGGTGAAGAGCTTTGTCCCACTGAAGCTGTAGTGTTTGACACCTTATTTGCCACCAGCACTAAGAACGATGAACCTCAATCCACTCCGAGACCCTTTGATAGTCAACGAGACGGTTTAGTGATCGGCGAAGGCGCTTGTACCTTAGTCTTGGAAGAGCTTGAGCACGCAAAATCTCGAGGCGCAACCATCTATGCTGAACTCGTTGGTTTTGGCACTAACTCTGATGGCTTGCACATTACACAGCCTAATGCCGACACCATGGAAGTGGCTATTCGTCTTGCACTAAAAAATGCCGATGTTGATGCAGAAAAAATTGGCTATGTTAACGCTCACGGCACCGCCACCGACCGTGGTGATATTGCAGAGTCAAAAGCCACTTATGCAGTATTTGGTGAACACACACCAATTTCATCACTTAAAAGCTACACAGGACATACCCTCGGCGCATGTGGTGCGCTAGAAGCTTGGGTCAGTATTGAGATGATGAATGCAGGCTGGTTTGCTCCAAGTCTTAACCTTGATCAAGTGGACCCAGAGTGTGCACCGCTTGATTATATTAAGGACGACGTCCGACCGATTAACACCGACTATGTCATGAGCAATAATTTTGCTTTTGGCGGCATAAATACGTCATTAATCTTTAAACGGTGGCAGGCATAAATGCTTGCTATGACTCTACACTCATTCATAAGGATATAGAATGAAACTGCTACTCAATACACTCTTGAATACACTCATCATTAGCTGCTGTTTATTCAGCTCTATGACATTAGCGAAAACCTACACCACAGAAGAGTACCAACAGATTTTTGCGGGTGATGATACCTATAAACAACAGCAAGCTGTTGAATCAATGATCTTGGTGGGGCTTGAAGACCCAAGTATCTACAACACCATCCAAGCAAAAATTGTCGCCCAAATGCATACTGCAACAGATAAGCACGCCATTGATAATACTGCTTGGTTAATTAAGGGCTTAGGATATTCAGGCGACCCACAATACCATGATTTCCTATTAACCCTCTCTGAAGGGTATGCCCATAAAAAAATCCGTAAATATGCTAAACGTGCCGTTGACGATTTATCTAAATTTCAAGTGTGGAATGTGATCCTTCAAGATAAAACCCACTATGATAATAAGCAGCCACATCGTCAAAATATCTATGCCGCAGCCTTAAGAGGTGACGATTTAGAGTTAATGCGAATCGCAGCTAAACGAATCGCCAACGAATACCTTTTTGACGATTTTATGCTCGAGCAATTAGCGACACAGCTCAAACCAATGCGCTTAATGGATGACAGTAAGCTTGCTATTGATACTTATGCCTGGGTAACTCGCGCACTAGCAAGCTCAGGCAACGAAAAATATAAACCTGTTGTTGAAGCGGTATCACAAACTGCAGAACAGAAAAAACTGAGAAAGTACGCCACTAAATATTTAAGAAAATATTACTAGCGCCCTTATGACAAATCGCTACAGCATCAGTAAATGCTGTAGCGATAAAACTGATCCACCCTACTGCCTACTGCCTACTGCTTACTCACTAATCACTAATCACTAATCACTAATCACTACTCACTACTCAACTTTCCCACGATAAACAGCCCCCTTTAAGTCAACTTGCTAATTGTTCTACCGACACCAATAGCTTGAAGCAATTATTTCAGGCTTGATTTAAACACTTTATTAGAATAATCTTATTGAGATAAATCTTATAGAAATGAATTTTATAGAGATAAGTTTTATAGATAGTCAATAAACGATTCGTAGAGTTAACATTAGCAGGTGGGTTCATCATGACAGACGCAACTATAGTTTCAGACCATAGCAATTTATCAACCGCTGCAACAAAACTAGCAGGCAAACAAGAAACAGATGTTTGCTGGCAGCTCGTTAAGCAAGGCGCGCCGTTAATTGATGTTAGAAACCCTGATGAATTTGCTTTAGGTCACCTGCCTAATGCCATCAATGTTCCATTAACAGAGCTTGCTCAATGGTTGCGCGCACATAAAGCAAAGCAACAACAATTTGTTGTATATTGTGGTGCAGGCATTCGGGCACAAAAGGGCTGTGATATTTTTGAAGCTGAAGGGTTTAGCTGCGCTGTAAATGCCGGTGCAATGAAAGACTTACTGTGTTGTGAGTCACTTAATAACTAACATAAAGACCAGTAAAAGTTGCACAGAGTTTACCTGCGCAATGTAGCTGAACCTCTAGTGTCACTTTCACTTTTCCGCCTGTTTTTAATGCATCAAGTGATGTTGATTCAGGCCAAGTGACACTGACTTGAGGCGCTTGAGTAATAGGCGCGGTATAGCGGATATGGGCATCGGCTAAGACGATATTACCTTCAACCCCATGGACTCGTTGCTGCAGCCACAACATTCCCCAACCCGTTAACGTCATCAGAGTATAAATACTGCCAGCAAACATCGTTTGATGTAGGTTAATATTGGGTGCTAACGGTGCTGTGCAGGAAAATTGATCACCATCAAAATGAACGGGGGTCACTTGCATAAACTGACTCACAGGAATGGTTTGGTGCCATGTCTGCTGCAGCTCAAGCAATAATTTTGCTGTCATTGTTGAGTCAGTTTTCATCGATTAAACCTGTTACACCTGCAAGTTAAAAGTCACTGGGCCATCATTAAGTAGTTCAACTTTCATATTGGCGCCAAATGAACCCGTTTGCGTTGTTACGCCTTGTTCACGGCAAAAGGCGATAAACGCTTGGTATAATTCATTTGCTTGCTCGGGTGTAGCAGCACTGGAGAAACTTGGGCGTAAACCGCGACCGGTATCGGCAGCCAAGGTAAATTGAGAAACGACTAATAACTCTCCGCCAACTTGTTGAAGGTTAAGGTTCATTTTGTCATTTTCATCATTAAAAATGCGGTAGCCGATAACTTTTTTAGCTAACTTGCGCATTTTTTCAAGGTCATCATCTTTCTCGACCCCAAGCAGCACTAATAAACCTTTATTAATACTACCTGTAACTTGCTCAGCCTGTTCGGGATCTTCGCCTTCAGCGGCAATAGTGACACTGGCATGTGCCACCCTTTGGATTAGTCCAATCAATGCTATGTCCTAATTTACGGGATCTATGAACACATTCTACAATATTAAGCGCCTGCGTCAGGCTTAATAACAGGAATTGGCTTAATCAAATCCTCTGAACCTTTTGGCAGTGATTTACCCACTTGCTTAAGGCCTTCATCGGTCCACAACATGAAACGACGTAATTCTTCTAACTCAATTGAATCGACAAATGTAGCTGCACCTTGCACTTGGATCACGCCGCCATTCTCGCGAATAACAAACTTAGCAAAGTTCAGTTTTTGGTTTAATGATCCAATCAATACAAGCAGTTCTTTACTGCCATGTAATTGCGGATGAACAGCAAATAAGCGATTAGTTAAAATTCTATCTACGCCTTGCTCACTCATGCTTGGCTGTAACACAAATTGATTATCACCAAACTGGACAGCCACGCTGGTTGGGCTGAGTTTGGTGGCTAAATAGCTTGATTTCAATAATGCGTTATACAATTCATCAGTGGCTTGCTGATCTGTCATACCTGCCATATTAATCATTGTAGGGGCAGCATTGGTTGCACTTTCTGTTGTTGAATTGTCGGTTGCAGCACAAGCTGTTAAACCTAATACACATGCCGCAATAAGCAATTTTTTCATTTTCGTTCCTTGTAAGTACTTCCGGTATAACCTCATGATGAAGTCATAGCCAATATTTTATTATTATTTACCACTTGGATAGCAATATACCGTGTAGTGCTAGCTTAAGCACAGATAAATTATTCATGTTGTTCATGAACACCTACTGTATCGCTTATCGCTCCGTTGATTTTGTGGCGTCATTTTCTGGGTTAGACACTGCCAGCTCAATCACATCAGAGTGAGAATCAACGTCTTCAATTTCAGCGTTATCTTTACTTGTATTTGCTTTAGCCTGTGCGTGAAGCTGGGCTTTTTTCTTAACTGAAAAAATACCCGAGGTGAGATACTCTGGCAACGCTGCGGTAATTTCAGCGCCTAATAGCACGATGACCCAAGACAAATAGACCCAAACAAATAAAATAGGAATGGTTGCTAGCGCACCATAAATCGCTTCATAACTTGGAAACTGAGTCACATAAAATGCAAAGCCTTTTTTACCCGCCTCAAAGAGTATTGCTGCCACACTTGCGCCAATAAGAGCATGCCAAAAATGCACTTTTTTATTAGGTACCACCATGTACAGCAGCAAAATTGAAGCCACTGAAAATAACATCGGCAAACGCTCCACCATCCAAGTCATTAAGGCCGATATTTCGCTGCTATCAAATACCTTGAGTGACACAACATAAGACGTCGCAACGATGCTCGCCCCCATTAAAACGGGTCCGAGAGTCAATACCATCCAATACATTGAAAATGACACCACATAAGAGCGCTTTTCTGTGGTGCGCCAAATATTATTCAACGCTTTATCAATCGCCGAGATCAACATTAATGCGACAACAACTAAGGCCAGGACACCGACAAAGGTCGCTTTTGAGGCATTATCAACAAATTCATTAATATAAATTTGTACCGTATCCCCTGATGCGGGCATAAAATTACTGTAAATGAAGTTTTCGATCTGACCGCGAATACCTGAAAAACCAGGAAAAGCAGATAACATCGACATCATCACTGCCACCATTGGCACTAACGATAGCAAAGTCACATAGGCTAAATGTCCGGCTTTGACATTGATTTGGTCTTCCTGCAATCTTTGCTTCAGGTGAACTAAAAACCGCCAAATGCTGACATTCATATTTTTTAGATAAGCTACATCTATCTTATTTGTCACAATATTCTCTGATTTATTAATTTCAATTACGCGTTTAACTTCGTACAATGTTATAACACGATAGTTACACTCCTAGGGAGCAATTTAATGTCTCAACAAGGTTCTGCAGGCAATGTTATTGCCGCAATTGCCAGCTTCTTTTTTCCAGGTTTAGGCCAACTGGTTCAAGGGCGCATTATAGCTGCAATTCTATTTTTCTGTATTACAGCAGTAGGTTACTTTTTTTGGGTGTTAATTATCCCAGCGATTATTGGTGCTGTTTTTCATCTTTGGAGCGTTATCGACGCAGCCATATTTAAAGCAGATTAGTGCAACGACAACAATAAAGAGATCAGAAGATGAAGAAATGGATATCACTAGTATTCCTTAGCGTCAGCTTGTTATTAAGTGGCTGCCAAAGTGCCTATTATGGTGCAATGGAAAAAGTAGGCTATCACAAGCGTGACATCATGGTCGATCGCGTTCAAGAAGCGAAAGAGTCCCAAGAAGAAGCTCAAGAGCAATTCAGTTCAGCGCTAGAAGAAATGCAGGCTTTGCTGGCGTTTGATGGTGGCGATCTTGAGGATGCTTACAACAAAGCTAAAAATGAATATGAGTCAGCTCAAGCTGCAGCAGATGAAGTTGGCAGCCGTATTGATAAAGTCGAAGATGTCGCCGAAGCTTTATTTGACGAATGGGAAACTGAAATTCAAGAAATCAGTAAAGCGAGCCTTCGTCGTAATAGCACCAATAAACTCAATGAAACTCAGCGCTCATATAATTCATTAGTTAAGGGAATGCGCCGTGCAGAAGCGAAAATGCCGCCAATCTTAACGGCAATGAAAGACAATATGCTGTACTTAAAGCACAACCTAAATGCCCAAGCAATTGGCGCAATTAAAGGTGAATTTAATAGCTTACAATCTGACATTTCAAGCTTGATTACTGAGATGAACAAATCGATTGCTGAATCAAACAAATTCATCGAAGCGATGGAAAAAGGCTAACTCCGGTCATAACCTCGTTAGACTTACTGCAATCTAAATACTAAGGCGTAACATCGTTGTTTACGCCTTTTTTATTACTTGTCTAATCATAAGATAAAACACAACAAACAAAACTGGGATATTCCGACTTACTGACACTGTCCTAACCAGAATGAGTCACAGTCTCAAAAGTGAGACAAATAGCTATAGAAACCAATCTATTTAACTTATATTTCAGTTTAGTTAGTCCAAGGTCGCTCTGTTAGAGCAGATTTTTAATTTAGGTTTAGCTTTTATCTGTCGGTTCAAAACAATTACATCGTTAATGTAGCCGCAACTTTTTCTTTTCAATTTCGTTTAACGATAGCTTTATTACGGTGGATTTAATGAGCAGTTTAATGCATACCTTGCGCTTTTTTATACTGCCATTCTTTATTACATTTCTGTCATTAGCCTTATTGGCGCATTTTCAGAGTCACTGGATAGATTGGCAAGATACTTTGCATTACGCACCGTATTGGTTACTCGCTGCATCATCATTAATTTGTCTGCAATTCAATCGCAGCCGTCTATTTTATATAGGCTTATTATTACTATGCTTTTATACCCTGCAAAGTCACCGACTCTTTCTTTCCCCTATAATCCATCAGTTTTTACCGCTATTTGGCACTCTGGTCATTTGCATGTTTTGCTTTATTAAAGACCGTGGAGTGATAAGTGTGCATAGCTTTTACCGCATGGGTGGAGTTGTTATATGTGGGATACTGGCTTACCTTTGGGTTTATCTTATCGGACAATACTCACAGGGATTAAATCAATTTCAGCAAAGTTTTGGCCTGAGTGTAGAAAGCTCGCCACTGCATTTATTGCCAATTTATCCGCTAGCCATCGTGCTGATTTTCCGTCTCAGTTGGCACAGTAATCTCGCGCAAACCAGCTTAGGGATCTGCTTACTATTGTGGCTTTGCTATTTTTTAATCCCGACCAATTTACCCTTATCTATCCTATTTTGCGGCATCGCGATTAGCTTCTTATTTACAGTGCTTTTTGACTCGTATTTCTTAGCTTACCGCGATGAGTTAACTGGACTGCCTTCTAGACGAGCATTATTTAACTTGAGCCTAGCATTAGGACGTAAATATACCGTTGCCATGGTCGATATCGACCACTTCAAAAGCTTTAACGACACTTATGGTCATGATGTTGGTGATGATGTGTTAAAACTGGTCGCAGTAAAACTCGCTAAGGTGACCGGTGGCGGCAAGACTTTCCGTTATGGTGGTGAGGAATTTACCATTGTATTCCCGCGTAAAGACATAGACCAAGTCTATTCACACCTTGATGATGTCAGACAGAGTATTGAAGATTATGACATTGTCTTGCGTGATGAGAGCCGTAAAACCAATTCAAAGCAGAGTCGCGGTAAAGCGCCGGTAAAAAAGAAAACCGTGAATGTCACCGTCTCTATTGGCTGCGCTGAACATAAGTCAGACCAAAGCTTTGAACAAAGTATGAAACTTGCTGATAAAGCCCTGTATCGTGCTAAAGATCGCGGACGTAACCAAGTTAGGTTTTAATATCGCCACTCATTAAACCTGACTAAATAATTCCCCCATACCAATCTTATTAAAATCCCTGTTACTCGGATTGAATTGATTCTTAGGGAAAACTTGTACCAAAAGAGCAAAAAGAACAACTAGATGTGAGCTGGTCAATAACGACCTAAAAAGCACTATATTGACAAGGGTTATCGCTCGAAGTACATGCCACAATAGTCACGGCAATGCCTGAAGGTGTTGCTTTTGACTCAGTCATAAAACCATAAGCTTCCACAACCTTTTTCATCACCATATAGTCTTCACTTTGTTGCGATTCAAACTGAAACTTATCTCCGAGAGTAAATATTGGGTCTTCGGCCATGTCGAGGAAATTATTATGCTCATCTTGCAGGGCGATAAATTTATAATGCAGCTGTTCGTCCATATCAATCATGTCAACTTCAGAATTAAACTGCGACTCATCAGAGAATCTATACACTATTTTCGGAGATAAATTCGTCACAAAAATCCTAGTTTGATAGCTTACCTGCATGCCGTGTTTATAACGATTTACCAGATCTGAATATTCACTTTGTTGACGCCAAGTATCACTCACCTTATTAGGCAAGTATCCACTGCCGATTAACTCCCAAGCAGAGCCTGCAACTTGGTAATCTACCGATATATTAACAGGTTGAAAGAAATCGATTTGATACAGTTCTTCTGCGAAAAGGATAAATTGTTCACGGGCAATATTAGTTAGCTTAAGCGGCTTTACTATCGAGCCATCTTCCATCCTGCAGAAACCTTTGGTCGCTGATTTACTATAATCACTACACACTTCCACTTGCAGTTTTTTGACATCAAATTTACGAACGTCAAACTCATTAAAATTAACCACATTAACGACTTTTTGTTCTCTGTCTCTCAGGGCTGATATGGCTGCGACACGATAATCATCACTAGAAACGCACTCATTACATTGCACACTCACAACCGTATTGAACACATTTGCCATCACAGGTGGGCAGATCTGCATTAAAAAAGAGAAAACCGATATTGAAATCAAAACTTTCATTGAGTAAAAATCCATTTTTATACGCGGGCTAGGTGATATTTGAAACGAATGCTGATTTATCTTACGCGATGACCTAATTAACTTTAGATAAAACTCAGCCTTAAAATTCAGTCTTAAAAATTAGCTTAAGCCATCATCGCTGTTGAACATAGTGAATGATAAAGTCAGACTTTGAACCTAAAAAAGAACTAGCACCCCTCTAAATCCCTTTCAACTACCGGGGTTTCCTTTGCGGCCTGCGGCTCAGAGTAGCGGATCTCGCAATCATTCACTGAATAATCTGCAGCAGGTCTAATACGTAAACCACTGCGTCCAGAAATGCTATATGAAGTAACTTCGAAATCATCTCCATCAACGATATTAATAGCGCGGGCAATACCAGCGTTAGTATGTCTCGGGTAACCATAAGCTAGCGTAATGTTTTGGCCCTCTACAACAATACTATTACTAATACCTGAAGCAGCAGCCGTTTCATCACAATCAGCACTAATTACGCAAGCGGAATACACTAAATCTTTAGCGCTGCTAATCGCACCAGACACTCCTTGCATTTGTCCTGCGTATGCATCTTCTTTTAACGAAATAAACTTTGGCGCAGCAATCACTACAAGTATCGCTAAAATAATGATAACCACAACAAGCTCGATTAAGGTGAAACCCTTGTGAGCGTTTGATAAGGGGTTGCTGTAACATACAGATTTTATTGACATATGACCTCTAACGACATTATATAAATTCTAGTATATATTGCGCATGCATGATTAACTCGCGATGGTAACTTTGTTTTTGCCTTGGCGTTTTGCGCGGTACATTGCAGTGTCCGCTCTATGGATCAAGCTATCAGTGTCTTTATCAAAGCCACTTGATAAAGCCAAACCAATACACGCACTAATACAAATCACACTGTCTTCAATAATTACCGGTTCAGAAAATAGTTGCAGTAATTTTTCAGCCGCACAATCTGCAGCAATGATCGAATCCATATTCGGCATTAATACGATAAATTCATCACCACCATAACGAGCAAGAATATCGTGAATAAATAGATGGTTATTGACTTTATCTGCTAAGGTTTTTAGTAATTTATCACCCACTCTATGTCCATATTGGTCATTCACCCCTTTAAAACCATCGAGGTCGATAAACAATAATGAGAAATGTTTTTGCTGCTGTAATAACTCAGCAATTTTATCTCTAATCGCGACCCGATTAGCTAGCCCTGTCACCGCATCATGATTGGCGAGCTGTAAGGCTTTTTCTTGAGCTTCGGCTAAATCAGCGGTGCGATCAGCAACTCTCACCTCTAGCTCTTCTCTTCCATTTCTAATTTCTAATGACATTTGTCTAAAGCTATCAAATAACTTTGCAAATTCTGCGGTATGAAAACCTCTAGGGTGTCTCTGCGTATCCGAACGAATATCAGTGATGACACGAGTTTTAGCCGTTAAAATATCGATAGGTCGAGTAATTAAGCCGACAATCCACCAACTAAACACACTGCATACAATCAGCGATACCAATGCCACTAAAAGAGTAAATTTTATAACGACAAAAGCACGTTGATCGAGCTCAACAAGAGGTTGTGGGATCATGACTCCCCAGCCCGTGGTAGGCACCACATCAAAGCCCGCAATCATGTCCGCTTTTACCGCTGGCGAGTAGAACTGACTTACCCCCGTTTCACCCGCCATCATCTGCTTAACGATGCTCACTTTACTGATATTTTTAGCCTCTGCTTGCCACGTTTTGTTGGGATGAGCCAACACGTTACCTCGCTTATCAACAATTGCCGCATGGCCTTTATCGCCGAACATCACCGCCGATTGTAATTGCTCAATATAAGTGGCATGCATCGTCGCCAACCAAATACGCATATCTGGGGTTTGACGTATCATGTATAAGGTTGGCTGTAGCACACCATTTTTATGAATAGGGGTAAAATGCGCTTCTGATAATTCAGATAAATCAAATGGGTTATTGGCGTCGGTTAGGCTTAAAGGTTGAGAGTTTTCAGCACCATATACGACGTTTTCTCGTTGTCCTTGGGGGTTAAAGACACCAATTGAAACCACATCAACGGTGTTCAATAAATCAAACATGATGCTATCAACACCCTGATGGGAGTTGCTGTTGGTTACTGTAGTAAAAATAGCGAGTGCATCAATCGCATAACGATTAAGTGCTTTGGTAATGTTTTGCGCGAGTAATAGATGCTTGTCATGCACCATATTATATTCGTTCTCAAGAGCTGAATTTGCCGACCAAAATGATATTGCAGTAATGGGGATGAGTGACGTTAAAATCATCACCAAAAATAACAAATGGCGAAAAGAAAGTTTCATTGAGATTCCATGCTCAGGTTATTGTATTAATACGCCTTATACCGACGTTTTATTGCCTTACAGTCTAGAAAAGCTAGGACTAATGTAAGCCTGCTCAACCTGTAAAAAAAATGCTACACATTTGGTGCAGCATTGTTACACACGCTCAAAGAGTGTTCAACCATTAGCACGCAAAACTGAATAGTTACTCTAAAGAAGTGAGAGGATCATCAATAAATATTGAGTTGATACTCAAAATAGGCTTAACAATATAGGTGCTTTTCGGGTGTTCGAGCCTAAAACAAGGCTCGAATGATAGATGAGTTAATATGAAAGTTTATTCAGCAGTGTTTGTTGTAGCTTGATAATGTTTACCATTAATACGTTGAATAATTTGTGTTGCAGTCAAGTCGTGAACCACATTAATGACTGTTGAAGCCGCATCAGTTATCGCGCCTAATACCACCAAAATAGGGATCACTTCTAAAGGCAAGCCTAAGGTAGTAACAATAAAAATCTCACCTAAAAAAGCGCCACCAGGTACTCCACCAATAACAAACGCTGACAGTACAGATATCAAGATGGTTAACATAAACACATCGGAAGTGAACTCCATACCCAATAGCGAATAAATAAATACGATTTTGAGTGCAGTTATCATCGCTGCGCCGCCTTTATTAAGGTTCACCAATAGCGGTAAACTTATCTCAGCGATTTGCTCATTTAAGTCCATTTTGGCCGCAGCCCTGATATTCACTGGTAAGGTTGCTAATGATGAGCTTGTCCCTAACGCTGTCACCGCTGGTTCAAGCATGTTTTGCCAAAAGCGTTTCACTCCTGCTAAACCGCCACCGACCCATGCATAAAGCGTCGAACCTAAGGTTAAATACACCACTGTTGCGACTAAAAAAAGTCCTACAGCTCTTGCAAATGTTCCCATTAATTCAGCGTCTTGACTGGCCATAGTGGCGGCAAAATAAGCACCTAAGCCAATTGGCGCAACATACATTAATATCGCAATAATTTTCATGATCACGGTATTCAAGCTATCAAGTAACGCCGACACTTTACGGCCATCTTCGCCAGATTGACCGATGGCAATACCACTGATTACTGACATGATAATCAGCGCTAAAATGTTCGATTTTGATAACAACCCAACAAAATCATTGGTGGTCAATAAGCTAACAAAGTCCATACTGCCAGCGGCTTCTACGGTTTCCGCAAGTTCTAGTGTGACTCCTTGAGCAGGATCATAGGCGAGTGCCAATAACACAATCCCAATGGCAGGCACCATTGCCATCACCACAGACACGGCCATTATCGAAGCCAAAATAGAACCTAACCTTTTTAAGTCTGTCATCTTCGCAATTGAAGACATCACACTCACGGCCACTAAAGGCACAATAATCATAAACAATAAATTCAGGAAGATTTGCCCAATAGGCTTAAGCTTGATAGCAAATTCTGGCAATGCAGTCCCAAGTAATCCGCCAAGCAATAAAGCTGACAATAAAATAATTGATGACCGATAGGCTTGCAGGGTATTCCACATAAATAATGTCCGTTTATTGTTGTGCAGCTAAATATTTCACTTAATAGTCAGAATAATAAAAAAGCCTGCAACTTGCAGGCTTATTTTCTTATTGGCTCAATTAGCGATGCACACGTCCTCGCCCTTCTCTTGCCATACCTGATTGACGAGCTTGACGAGAGCGATTCAAGCTTTGGTGATCAAAGCCACCACTTGGACGACTGCGGTTTATCGAGTTATTCATATTCGATGGACGTGAAGAAGGCATCGTTGCTGGCATATTTGACGGCCTTGACGAAGGTAACGTCGACGGACGAGTGGATGGCAGCGTGCTAGGTTTACTAATATTACTAGGCTTATTGATATTACTAGGCTTATTGATATTAGCGGGCTTGCTCAAGTCCCGAGTGGCAGGAGCTGTATTCCACTTGCCATCACTGCGGTTCTCCCACTTACCTTGATTATCACGAGCCACATTACCGTGTTTATCTGCAAACACATCATTGCTGCGATTCTTATTGTAAGTGGCTTTTTTCAAGTTTTTATTGGCGACAGCAGGGCTCGCTAAACGATCGCGAGTGGCTGGGCGGTTATACAAATTGTTCTGCTTGCCAATTCTATTTCCATTAATATTTGTAGAATTGATTCGATTAGACACCTTAGTTCGATTGCCCACACTAATACTGTTACCAATATTAATATTGCCGGTATTAATCACCACAGGGCGGCGGTATCCACCACCATAATAGCCACCGCAACATCGATATGGACGGTGGTAGCCGTAGCCACCTCCCCACACAACACCTGCACGGTAAAAGCCATTACTCCAGCTCACGCCCACATTCCAGCCTGTCCAAGGGTTATAACCTACATGTAAGCCCCAGGTTGGTGGACGAGGATAATAGTAACGCCCCCAATATGGCGGGTAATACCAACCAGTGCCATAAATAGGCACGCCGTAATATGGATAAGACCACATATAGCCTGGGGTATAACCCACGTAAACCACTTCAGGGGTCGAGTCATAAACTTGTACGTAAGTGGTGTTATAGACAGGTGAACTTGCCGGAATTTTTGCGATTTCTTCATTCGGAATATCATCAGCAACAATCCAAGGGCCTTTAGCTGATGCCGATGTAAACCACACCCCATTGTCGACGGCGTAATACACTTTGTTGATCAATAAAACTTGGGTTGAAGTGTTAACAGCGTAAGAAACTGAAGTGCCTGTTACCGCCTCGAATTCAGGCTCGCCATCATATTCCACTTCAAGCTTAGCTTCGTCACGTTTAATCGCTGCTGTTTGCGGAATTTGCGCATCTAACATGGCTTGATTTGCTTCATCAGTGCCCGCAACAGAAACCCTTAAACCACCAATATCGGATTCTGGTGGAATATCTTTGAAGCTTTCAGGTAATTTATCCCCGCGCACAAAAGCCCAAGGTCCAGCTTGTTTTTTTGATTTAAACCAGCGACCCGAAAGTAACAGATACATATCACCTGATGTTGTTTCACGGATCCAGGCCGTTTCTGTATTACTGACATATAAAAGTTTGCCATCGATTAAACTCTGCCAATTAGGCGAACCATCAGTTGAAATCAATTCTGTCGGGACATCCGAGGTAATAATATGCGGTGCATTGGCGGTGCTTTTAGCTGGTTCATCCTCCTCGGTATTCACCATACTAACCAAATCTTCAGGTGGATAAAGTGTGACTTGCCATGGCCCCATAGGATTTTCTGCCACATACCAATATGTGCCACTACTTAAATAGAGTTTCTTTGACTGGGTGTCACGGGCAACAGCGAAAGGAGTATTGAGAATACGTTCGTAAGGGCTATTTTCGATTTCCCTAAATTGTGGCTCACCATCGTAAGACAGCAAAACACTCAAGGTAGAACTGAAGATAATCTCTGGTGCATCATTTTTTATATTATCTAAGCTACGTTTTTCTTGCTCCGCCGTTTCTAAGCTGGCGGACAATCGCTCCATTGAGATTTCAAAGCTTGTAGTGGCTAGTGCCTCTGAAACGGTATCGGTAAAGGTTTGCTGATCTTCTTCTGTTGAAGATGGCCAACGCACTTCAGTCACCTGAATATTACGCACGGTTGTTACATCGTCAGTGGTATCAATTCGGGCACTAAACCAAAATGCACCAAATACGGGATCTGTTTGATCCTTAACCTCAAATGACATCGCTGCACGACTTTGTAATACATTGCCATTAAGCGACTCTGGTTGCGGTTGGTAGACAACCAATATCCCCAGTTTCGTCTGAACTTCCTGCGGCCATTCCAGTGCGATTGCGCCATACGAAAAGCCATACAAGACAACACCAACTATGATCTTATGAAACCAACGAGATATAACTGTAGACATCATGCTTATCCTTTGCGTGCTGTAGTCACTAATCTAACCATGTAAGTCACTCTCAGAGTTAGACAACTTATTAAAACGATGCATTTTAAGATTAACGATATGAAGTCATCTAAACAAACAGGCATTAGTACTAAAAAGCAAAAAGACCTAAAAATGATTTGATATTTGAAAGCTTAGTAATTGTATAGTTAATATACAGACATAACAGCCACATATGTAAAAATCTTTAAAAAAGAGATTCAATTGTAAGGTCAAAGAATAAGGAGTAAATTAAACAAAAGTAAAAATATCAGGCGTATCATGGCTAAAAACTTGTTTCAAAACCTTGATTTAAATTTATTGCATGTCTTTTTTATTCTGTATCGAGAACGCAATATGCGCCTTACCGCTGGCCGATTATTTGTAAGTCAGCCAGCTATCAGTAAATCTCTACAAAAATTAAGACACCACTTTGGCGACGAATTGTTTGTTAAGATCCCTTCAGGGCTCGAACCGACTCCTTTTGCTGTCAACTTATTTCAATCGATTAGCCCTGTTTATCAAGACCTTGAACTGGCGGTAAACAGTGTTAATGAATTTGACCCCGCCGCACTAGAAGACACGTTTCACATTGCGCTTTCGCCATTTTTGCTCAACAGCATCGGCAGCAAACTATTTCTAAATATTATGGCATCAGCACCTAAATGTAATGTTCAAATGTATAAATGGTCTACTGATTCATTATCTCAAATTCAGCAAGATCGACTTCATTTAGGGCTCACTTATCAAATACCTGAATTGCCATCTGAAGTGAGTGAGAAGTATATTTCGACAGAACGTTTTAAATGTTACGTTCGAAAAAATCATCCCTGTAAAAAAACTTCTATCAGTTTATCTGAAGCGGCTCAATATGATTTCGCTGCAATTATTGCTGCAGACTGGAATTATCAACAAACGATAGCACAGGGGATCTTCGCAAAAAACAATCTAGATTATCGGGTTAAATTCCGCTCAGAATTACCATCCACCATCTTAGATGTCATTAGTGAAACTGACATGATAGCCCCATTGTCAGGTTTCTTAGATATAAGCCATTATCCTCAATTAAGGGCAATTAAAATTAATGTTGATGAGGGAGTACTTGATTACAAAATATCTACTTATTTTCATTATAAGAACCGCCAAAATCCATTGACGCAATGGTTGAACAATTTGGTATTAAAAACCTTTGAAGAGCAAAAGCAAAAGCAAAAAAGCCCATTAATTTAAATAATGGGCGAGAGCAACCAAATGGTTAAAAGCGGTTATTTTTGATTTTATAATAAATTTTTTTAAAAATTAAAATTAATTCCAAATTCAACTTGGCTTTCTGATGTCACAGGTTCGCCTGGTCTAACTCGGTATTCACCATAGGTGTATTTCACATAAGGTGAAACGTATTTAGGTTTGAACGTCAACATAAAGTCATGACTGGTTATATTGTCATTTTCCACTTCTAAAAATCGGTTACCTGAAAGTAAGCGATCATGATTGAGCGTATAACCCAAATTAACCCATGAAGCAGGACTGTAATTAACACCAATGCTATTACGCCATTCACGTTGGTCAAACAGTCCCATAGAACTACCTATAATACGGTTTGATTCACGCCATTCATGTGCCGTATTAGCAAAAAGCATCCATTTCTGACCTAACATTACACCTGACATTAAACTCACATCATAGATATCAAGTGTATCTGCACGGCCATAACGCCCGCCAATTTCGGTATAGAATTGACCCAACATCATGCCGTAACCAGCACCGACCTCTAAGTAACCCGTTGAATCAACTTCAGCACTAAAGTTCAACTCTTCAGTCACTTGCACACTACCACTCGCTACAGCAATGACTTCATCATTATATTGAAACACCTGCAGGCCGCCAGTTGATTCTGCATTTGCAGCCGAACTGGCAATTGCAACTAAACCAATAATAAATCGCATCATTAAAATCTTTTTCATTTCGTTAATCCTCAAAAAAGTTAAGGAGGCTTTCGCCTCCTTATTCTTGCATTTATCTAAAAATTAACGATTTAGACGAGCCTTAACAGCATCTCTAATCTGAGACACCTTACGACGAAGATTTGATTTCTGTTCAGCAGTCATGCCTTCTGCCATTTTAGCAATTGCTTGACCTTCTTCTGGTACGAAGCCTGGGATAGTGTTGTCAATTGACTCATCTTTATCGATGATTGGACCATCTACAGGAGGAAGAATCTCAGGACGGCCAGGGTTACCATCAATTGGAGGCAACTCTACTTCAGGAGCATCTGGTCCAAAGCCTGGAGCCATATCACCATCGTCTCCACCTGGGTTAATACCACCACCACAGTTTGAAGTACATGGAGCAGTACCATCTATACCATCGTCACGACCTGGCACATTACCGAAGCCATGGTCAAAGATAGGCATGTCAGCAATCTTCTTGATAGTCACTTCACCAGCAGCATTAACGAATACGATTTCACCGTTATCATTCTTGCTTGCGGTAACAACGCGCTCACCGTTTTCATCGATAATGTAAACAGTATCGCCATTACGGATGATTTGATGCTCACCTTGAGTTGGCATATCAGCTTCTGGAGTATCACCATTGCCCCAACCGTTATCAAACATTGGCAAGTCGGCGATTGGTTTAATTACAATGCGACCATTAGAGTCTACTGCTACAATTTCATCGTTGTCATTCTTAGTGATTGTAAGCACGTTATCACCGTTAGTGTCTTGGACGTAAACAGTGTCGCCATTACGGATGATTTGATGCCCACCTTGAGTTGGCATGTCTGCTTCTGGAGTATCACCATTGCCCCAACCGTTATCAAACATTGGCAAGTCGGCGATTGGTTTAATTACAATGCGACCATTAGAGTCTACTGCTACAATTTCATCGTTGTCA
>NZ_JAKIKU010000013.1 GCF_023283985.1 Shewanella electrodiphila | reverse complement strand
CATTGTGGTACCACCTGATCCCATCCCGAACTCAGTAGTGAAACGCAATCGCGCCGATGATAGTGTGGGGTCTCCCCATGTGAAAGTAGGTCATTGCCAAGCGCCTAATTTCTCTTAATTGAGAGCAGATAGCCCGTTACTCACGTAGCGGGCTTTTTTGTGTCTGGAATTTGAGTGAACTATCTAGCGGCTTATGGAAACAGATAGTGTGGTCGATATGCCCATGTACCCTTACAAGGATAGTAAATATAGGTCATCGCCAAGCGCACCATATCTTTAAAATTAGTGCCTCTTAATTGAGAGCAGACAGCCCGTTACTCACGTTGCGGGCTTTTTTATGTCTAGAATTAGAGGTGCCAGTTATTAGGAGTAAGGAATGTGGTCGGTATACCCATGTCTCCATACAAGGATAATAAAAGTAAGTCATTATTAAGCGCTTAATTTCTATTTACAGTGAGCAGTGAGCCCGGTGCTTAGGTCGTGATCTTTTTGTGTCAGGAGTTTGTGTCTAGAGTTTGAGTCTACTTGTTAGTAGGTTAGGCGAATCGATAGTGTGGATAAATGCTCATGTGGTTTAATAACACTAACAAACCAAGCGCCTGACCTTTCTTTATTGAGAGTAGATAACCTTTATTGGAATAATTGACTCTATATTAGTTGTAACTTGGGGTTAAAGAATTATTAGAGGTCATTCTCTATTGCTATGAATTTATTTTTGTCAGTTTTAAACAAGGTAAACTATTTAGTATTTGGGATATTTGTCCTGTTTAAACCATTCTAGATGCGTGGAGTAACAGAGAGATATTAGTCTTTATTTATCAGACAAATGAACTAAGTTAACCAGAAAAGGTTTTTATGGTTGTTGATTCAAGTCGTCTTTAGTATGTTACCAAAGCGACATATTCTTATTAATAATTAGTGGTGTGATTTTGCCAAAACGACCTTCTTTTTCACTATCTTTTTTAGTGCCATTTTTCTTATGCTCATTGTACTTATTATTAGTCAGTGGCGAGTTTTATTATGAAAAAGAAGAGTTACGTGCAGAGCTTGCTAACAATGAGTCGAAACAAATCCAAAAGGACTTGTTTCGAATGATCCATGTGGTTGAGTCTGCATTAGCGATACAAGATATTTCTAGGATAGAACAAGAGGTTTCTCTAATCTCCACAGATAGCAATATGATGGTTTATGTCATATTGGATGCATCAAGTCGGATTAAGTTTGCTAATCATGTGATTTGGCGAGAGAGTGATGCCAAAAACGTTATTGAAGGATACTCTGATGAGCGGCATCAACAAGTTGTTGCTGCTGAAACCGCCTATTTTAATATCAACTATAATCGCCTCTCTATTCAAGCTTATTACCCTGTTAATACTGATGCAAAATACAGCTACTCCAGCGCAGTTGATGTTATTTACCTTGAATATGATATTTCTTCGTTAATTGCAGACGCATCAGATCAACTTCAAAAAAGGTTTATTTATATTTGGGGGATTGGTGGATTATTAGTGATCTTATTTTGCTGGGCTTTATATTGGTTGTTAGTTCGCCCTATTAAACTACTTACAAAACGCGCTAATAACGTTCTTCAATCTAAATCAGATAAAACCAGAATTAATTGCTTAGTCGAAGAGGTCTATAACTTAGGTGAGTCACTACTTAAAGTTGAAAAGCACCTGCTTGATAACAATCTTAAAGTTTCTAATTCAGAGCAGCGTTGGTTATATTCGGTTGGTGCCAATAATACCGGCATATGGGACTGGAATACTGAAACTAATGATGTGTTTATGTCTGATCTCTGGAAAGAAATATTAGGCTATAAACCCGAAGAAATAACCAATTGTTACGACTCATGGGAAACACGTTTACACCCTGACGAAAAGAATACCGTGCTTAGAGCGATAGAGAATTGCTTGTCAGGAAAAACGACACATTATGAAAGCGTTCATCAATTGATGAATAAGGCTGGCGAGTTTATTTGGGTGCTCGATAGAGGACAAGTCATTCAATGGGGGGAGCAAGGTAAGCCAATAAGAATGATTGGTTCAATTACTGATGTTACCTTAGAACTTAAAAACCAGAAGATTACAGTAGAAAGACAAAGCCATGTGGGTGTATCGGATATTATCGATCGAGAGGCACTTGCTAATGAACTGTTTGATTTACAGGCATATGCACGTAAGTCAGATGAATATTGCACCATGTTACTTATTAATATGAGTAATATTAAATTAGTCAACGAAGCTGTAGGCGAGCAGCTTGGTGACAGATTACTAATGCAAATTTCAGCTAGATTAGCAGGGGCTTTTTCAGGCAGTTGCTTACTGAGCCGTTTAGGCGATGATGAATTTGTTATTGCAGCAAAAAACTTAGGCAGCAATTTAGAGCATGCCAATAAACGGGCGTTATCGTTAGCAAGCGAAGTTCGTCAAGTTGTTGGTAGAAATTTTACCTTATCTGGTCAAACAGTATCAGTGTTCACCAAAGTCGGTATGGTGGTATTTGATGGTAAAGAGTCCTTAGAGCCTACTCAGCTATTATCTAGAGCTGATAAAGCCCTTGGTAAAGCGATTGAAAGCCAAACCAATACCTGTGTATTGCATAGCTTGCAACTTGATGGCAGCCATCATGAGCCACAAAAGTTACAACAAGAGTTAAAGAAAGCAATTAAACAGAAGCAGGTGTCTTTGGTATATCAACCTGTTGTTGATATCGAAGGTAATACAGAAAGTGTTGAAGTCTTGATGCGTTGGTACCATCCTGAGTTTGGCTTTATTAGTCCGAAGCAGTTTATCCCCGTCGCTGAGTTGTCTAATTCAATTTTTGAATTAGAACTGTGGATGCTTGATGAAGTATGTCTGTTTATTCAAAGCTTGCAAAGGACTGCAATTACATGTCCATGTTTTTCTATTAATATCTCCTCAAGACACTTCCATCAGGACATGTTTGTTCAAGTGATCCAGGAAAGGATAAAGCAGCATGGTATCGAGCCTAAATTAATCCAATTGGAATTGTCTGAAGATATCTTTTCTATAAACGCAGAAACCGCTAAGAATAAAATTTTAACCTTACAACGTGTAGGCATTCGCATTGCACTAGATGATTTTGGTTCGGGTTTGTGTCCATTACATCGTTTGCACGGGATACACTTTTCTCAAGTTAAATTTGCCGCAAACTACATTGTTGATATTGCAGTGTCTGAAGAGTCTAGAAATATTTTTACTTCGCTGATAAATCTCACGAACCAACTTAATTACCCCGTCGTCGTTAAGCAAATAGAAGATCGTCAACAACTGACGGCCTTAAGTCAGCTGAAGAGTAATCTATTTCAAGGCTATGTGATTAGCCGTCCGTTATCACAACAAGATATAAAGCACCTACTTGAGTCTGAATTAACATTAAGTGTGGTGTGGAAGGTGCCTTTCAATTAAAGATTAGCCATTAAGGAGTGACTCTGTATCAATACTGATCAAGGAAAGTCACTAATGCTCGTAAAGCTTGATTGCGAGCATCATCTGCTTCAATAAACACTTCATGCTGACAATTGTTGATTCTGCGAATTTGACAGTACTTATTCTCAGCTCTATTTTGCGCCGCATTATCTACAATAGCATCGTCCATAGCCTGTAAAACCAGAATAGGCTTAATGCTAAGTGCTGCTGCTTTTATTGCTCTGTCCGCAGCATCCATCGCTTCTATTAGCCAACGATTGGTTGGTGAACCCAGTTGTATTTCAGGATCTTGTTGAAACACATCTAAGATCATCTGATATCGATTAGGGCTATTGGTAAGATGATTTTTTTCAAACACTACCGGCTGATAATCGGTGCCGCCTAAAACATAATTCGGTTGTTTATTTGGCTGCTTGTCACTAGAGGTATCCAACAAAGCGGCGAGTGAGCGAATGAAAGCTTTGTTAAATGGCAGCTTTATACCGTACATTGGGGCTGAAAATACCGCAGCATTAAATGTCGCTGGATATTGCTCCATATAGAGAGTGCCAATGGTTCCGCCCATTGAGTGCCCAACAAGATATAAATCGTTATGGTCGTTGGGTTTGACTATCTGTTCAATAAAGTCATTTAGGTCATTAATGTAGGTTTGAAACTTATCAATATGCCCTTGATTAGGGTTGATTGTTGTTCTTGATGATAACCCTTGGCCCCGATGGTCTAAAATGTAAAGGCTGTATCCCTGCTGATAGAGATCAAACATTAACTCTTTATATTTAAGATAACTTTCTACACGTCCGCTACTGATGACAATGGCTTTATCGTTATCAGGGTGTTGAATGTAAGCGTATGCTAAGGAGATACTGTCTTTGGTTAATGTTGATTGAGTGACGGTTTGCCAGAATTGCTGTTGCTCATTATTGTTTAGTTGATGTTCTGACGAAAAAAGCACAATACTCACCTTTATTAGTAACGACCAAATTGAAATCATATATCGAAGATGAGAGCAGTGTAGCAAACTAATTTGTGCAGTTTTAGCGAAAGCGTAATACAAAGATATTTGAATTGAAAATGTTGGCTGAAAACACATTCAGCCAACATTTTTAAACGATTAGTTTATGATTGAGCAGATTTTTGTTCTTGAATAAACTCATCTACTTTTTGTTCGAGAATATCCATCGTGACAGAGCCATTTTCTAATAAAGCATCGTGAAATAGGCGAATATCAAAATCTTCACCAAGTTCTGATTCTGCTTTAGTGCGTAATCGCTTAATCGTTAGCTCACCAATCTTGTATGATAGTGCCTGTCCAGGCCATGAAATATAGCGATCGATTTCAGTGGTGACATTGTGCATTGATAATGCAGTATTGCTGGCCATGAACTCAATGGCTTTATCTCGACTCCAGCCCTGAGTATGCATGCCTGTATCGACAACCAATCTAGCAGCACGCCACATTTCGTAAGTTAATCGGCCGAAATTACTGTAAGGATCTTGGTAGAAGCCCGCTTCTAACCCTAAATACTCTGAATATAACCCCCATCCTTCGCCGAAAGCTGAAATATAGCTATAGCGTCTAAAGTTGGGTAGGTCGGTTAACTCTTTATTGAGAGAAATTTGTAAATGATGGCCAGGTACAGCTTCATGTAAGGTGAGTGCTTCCATTTCATAAAGTGGGCGTTTATCTAGTGCATAAGTATTTACCCAGTAAAAGCCTGCTTCATCATCTCGATTTGAACCAGAATAACGTCCGGTGGTGTATTTCGGGGCTATTTCAGCAGGAACGGGTTTGATCCCGTAAGGTGTTCTCGGAAGCGTAGCAAAATATTGAGGCAAAATAGCGTCTGCTTTTTTAGCGATATAAGCCGCTTCCTTAAGCAGCTCTTCTGCAGTTTTAGGGTAAAACTTAGGATCTGTGCGTAAGAAATGTAAAAATTCAGGGAAGGTTCCTTTAAATTCTACATCAGTTATCACTTGCTCCATTTCTGCTCGAATTCTAGCGACCTCTTTTAAACCAAGTTGATGAACCTCATCCGCAGTCATATTAAGCGTGGTGTAGTATTCCACTCTGTTTTGGTAGAAGGCGTCACCATTAGGCATATCTTTTGCGGCAATAGAAGTGCGCGCGTTAGGGATATACTCTTCGGTCATAAAGTCATAAAACTGTTGATAAAGGGGTAGCACTTGATGTGAAATAACTTGCTTACCTTTGGTTTCAAAGTCGACTTTTTGAGCTTCAGTGAAGTGGTCTGGAAAGTCGGCAAAAGGTTTGTAATAGCCACTGTCTTCAACACTGACAATATAAGCACTGATACTGTCTTCAAATCCATTTAGTGTCACTTTTGCAGGAGTGATACCACTACTCAGCCCTTGTTTTAACCAAAATGTCTGTTGAGCAAAGTATTTCGGCAATGCGGTCATTTTATCTAAGTAGTTCTGATAATCCTCTGCTGTATTCAGTCGAGCATTTGCCATTGAGGCGACATAGGCATGAAAACCACTTTCAGCCGTTATAGGTAAGTAATGATCTTTGTAAGTGTACATATCGACACTGTTTTGCAATTGATATTGCAAAAGCTGAGCGTTAATTTTATCTGTTTTAGATAGTTTGTCTTTGTCCAACTGTTTTAAAGACGACAATAATGCTTTTTGACGTAAGTTTTTTTCAGCTAAGATTTCAGGAGATAAATCCGCAAGCAGCGCTGCTTTTGACTCATCGCCTAATGAGTAGGCCAATTGAGGTGAATAATCTACGTTAACTTGCCATGCATTATCTATAATTGTCTTTAGACTCATATCCTCAACAGTTGCCGCTTTTACTTCTTGCGGTTTATCGACGGTAGTTTCTGCTTTTTTAGTGTCGCCAAGATAATATTGAGCTTTTGACCCTGTGGTCATTTTACAGCCAGTAATAGCGAGCATGATAATCGCAGGCAAAATGAGCTTACGCATGTGAATTCCTTTATCGACAATAATTTACAAGAATAAATTACAAGTTAAATGACTAGCTAACAACATACCAATTCCGCATAAACCACGCTAGCGGAATCAGCGGAAATAATTGTTACTGATTATGCAGTTTAGGCGATAAAAACGTCACCTTTTTGTTGGGGCATGTTAAACTTCGCAGTGCTAGATGTTCATAAAACAAAAAACACATTTAGCTCAGAAAATTAATAGGGGTTAATAATGATCAATACATCCATTCCATTAGTTGATTTACACCGTCATTTAGATGGCAATGTTAGAGTCAAAACCATTTGGGAACTCGGACATCAGCATGGAATTAAGCTGCCAGCAGACTCGTTAGAAGCACTTGCACCTTTTGTGCAAATTCAGGGCAAGGAAAACAGCTTAGTCGCTTTTTTAAAAAAGCTAGATTGGATGGTCGCAGTATTGGCAGACTTGGATGCAGTTAAGCGTGTTGCCTATGAAAACGTAGCAGATGCGGCTATTTCAGGTTTAGATTATGCTGAGTTACGTTTTAGCCCGTATTACATGGCAATGAACCATAACTTACCGATTGAAGGCGTCGTAGAAGCCGTTATTGATGGGGTTAAAGCTGGCATGAAAGAACATGCTGTTAAGGTTAACCTTATCGGGATTATGTCTCGTTCATTTGGGCAAGAGAAATGTCGATTAGAGCTTGAAGGGCTTTTAGCACACCGAGATGCTTTGGTGGGCATGGATTTAGCGGGTGACGAACTAGGTTTCCCTGGCGACTTGTTTAATGATCACTTTAAGCGAGTACGTGATGCTGGCTTACAAATTACCGCTCATGCTGGTGAAGCCGCTGGAAGTGAGAGTATGTGGCAAGCTATTCAGGAATTAGGCGCTACACGTATTGGTCACGGTGTGAATGCGATACATGATCCTAAAATGATGGAATATCTCGTTAAGCACTCTATTGGAATCGAGTCATGCCCAACCAGTAACTTACATACCTCTACAGTTGCTGATTACGCTTCACATCCATTTAATCAGTTTCTAGATGCTGGTGTATTAATTGGTTTAAATACTGATGATCCTGGTGTGAGCAACATTGATATTCAACATGAGTATCGTATCGCTAAATCTGAACTTCACCTGTCAAATGATCAGATTAGCCAAGTGCAGCGCAATGGTGTTGAGATGGCATTTTTGTCTGATAGTGAGCGCAAAACTTTATACGCTTCAAAATTATAAATGGTCAAATAACACCATTTTTAAGCAATGAATAAAACAAAAAACCGCTGAAATTCAGCGGTTTTTTATTATCGTGAATTTAATATTCCACAATTATTAAATCACACGAGAGAACTGTTGTTGACGTGCCTTTTGACGGTAATACACGTCAAAGCACATACAAATATTACGAATTAACAAACGACCAGTAGGGCTAATCGTTAGTTTGCGATCAGTAATATCAACAAGTTTGTCATCGATGAAAGTTTGTAGAAGTTTTAAATCTTCTGCAAAGTATTCTTCAAAGTTAATATCAAATTGTTGCTCAATCTTAGTCAGATCTAAATCGAAATGACAAATCATTTGCTTAATCACCACACGACGAATTTCATCATCACGATTTAAGCTACAACCTTTCCATAAGGCATGACCTGCTTCATCAATTGACTCATAGTAAGGACGGATGTCTTTTTGGTTTTGTGCGTAGCAATCGCCAATTTGGCTGATTGAAGAGACACCTAAACCTAGTAAGTCACACTCTTCTTGGGTGGTATAACCCTGGAAGTTACGGTGTAATTTACCCGCATTTTGTAACTTTGATAGCTCATCATCTGGCTTTGCAAAATGGTCCATACCAATGAATTGGTAACCTGCACCAGTAAGCGACTCAATTGTTTGATGCAACATATCAAGCTTTTGCTGTGGCGAAGCCATATCTTCATCTTTAATTTTACGCTGAGCGGCAAAACGCGATGGTAAATGCGCGTAATTAAAGATTGATAAGCGGTCTGGAGAAAGCTCAATGACACGTTTAATGGTTTCAGCAAACGTTTCTGGCGTTTGATGTGGTAAACCGTAAATTAAATCGGCATTGGTCGATACAAAGCCCATGTCTTTTGCTTTTGCCATTAAGTCAAAAATGAATTGTTCATCTTGCTCACGGTTTACAGCAACTTGTACTTTCTTATTAAAGTCCTGAACACCAATCGAAATACGGTTAAAACCAGCTTCTTTTAAGGTATCAAGCATGGTTAGCTCGATTTCACGCGGATCAACCTCAATCGAGAATTCACCTTCATCAGCAAAGTTAAAGTGATTTTTGATTAATGAAGATAAGGTGAGAATTTGTTCTGGGTTTAAGAATGTCGGTGTACCGCCACCCCAATGCATTTGAGTCACTGTGTAGTTTTTGAATAGAGGAGCACGTTTTACAATTTCGCTCGCAAGGTATTCGATGTACTGATCAGCTTTATGAGCATGACGAGTAATGACTTTATTACATCCACAGTAATAACAAAGCTTGGCGCAGAAAGGAATGTGAATATATAAAGACAGCTTGTCGCTTTTACTGGTTTCAATTGCAGAGAGTAGGTTTTGCTCAGTGAAACTATCGTCAAACTCTAGCGCCGTAGGGTACGACGTATAGCGTGGACCACTGTAGTTATATTTTTCGATCATTGACTGATCCCAACTTATTTGTGTGGGCTGCTTCAAGGCACGTTCTCCGAGTAAATTAGCAATAGACGAAGTATGCAGCGATCTTAGACAAAAAACCTTGAACTACGTTGTAAATTTGAAATTTGATGTTGCTAGAAAGACGGTATTTAGTCTGAAATCTGTGAAGTTTTGTGAAATTGTGGGATGGCTCACAGCTTAGAAAGAAAGGTTAGGGCAGCAAATGGCCTGGTTATTAACGTGTTGATAATAATCAAGACCACCTTAAATGCTGATTACTGTGTCTTAGTGAATGAAATGGAACTGGGTAATTTTCTGTGCATCCTCAGTTAACCCTTGTTCTAGCTTAGCTTCTGATTTCATACGCGCTAAATCTAACTTCATTCGTTGTTGTTTCTCGAGTGACTTGCGGGCTTCTTTTATTGGATGCGCTTTAATGCAGTCATAATGCTCAAAGATATGTGGGAACTCTACTGCCATCTGTTCAGACATTGATAAAGCTTCAAATAGCTTAGCAATGCGCATGACTCCTTCAGAAGGTTCACATCGCTCCTCTAGCATTGCTGCAGCGATGTATTTTATGTCATCTAATATTTGCTGCTTTTTCGCTTTTGCTTCATCTAAGCGTTGCTGCTTAGCTTCAACAGCGTCTTGCTGTTGTTTCTTGACCTTTAATAGCAAATAACCAGCATAAGACGCTAACAGCACAATAACGATGATGGCGAGGGCAATAACAAGGCTAGACACAATTAATCCTTAATCTAGGTAGATAAATAACAGATAGAAAAATGGCATACCCAATGAGTATGCCATTTATTAATGATTTAAGACTGGTAGTCTTTTAATACATCAGCACCACTTTCGAAGCGCTCGTATAAATCATCATCAGAAGCAGGTTTTTTGCTAGTACTTGCTGTTTGAGCCGGAAGTTCTTCAGCATCAGAGATGCCAAGTTTTTCCATTAATGCTTCCATTTTAGCAAGCTGGCTATCTAACCATTTTTGGTCATCAGCAGAAAGGTCTTTACCTTCTTCTAATAAGTCTAATAAATTATTGAATCTTGGGTCATCCTCAAGTTTCAATAATTTCTGCTCATCAGTCAGTTTAGGCTGCTTAACTTTAGCAACTGGCGCAGTTGTCTCTACTGCTTTAACCATCAATGGCACAGGTTTCTTGCTGCCATGACGAGGGTCATTACTTTTACTGGTCGTTACATGCGGTGATTGTTGCTCAATCAAGGCCTCGTTGTGACGACTGCCAGACTTATGACCGTTATCTTTCTTTCTGCTGCCAGTGACTTTACGATCAGCCTTTTTGACTCTTGGTGCTTGTGTAGGGCCGTTTTCGCCGCCCTTGCGCGATTTTTTACTACGAGCCATCAGTGATCTCATGTGGTTGTAAAAAGTTGGCTAGATAGATAATCATCCACCTTGCACTAAATCAGGATGCGCTTTATATCAGACTTTGATGTTTTTTGCATCAATACGAGCTCTTTTGCTGCAAATAATAGCTTAAATTCGCTGTTTTGTGCTAAATACTCAAAAGTTTGTTGCTGGTAAAAGCTTACGTGAGTGGGATTGTTTTTAAAGTGCCACTTAGAAAAATGAGCTAAGTCAGTGAGTAATGCAGTGCTGATTGCTAACCAGCCGCCATTTTTTAATAAATTAGTGATCAATGACCACTCTTTGAGTGGTTGCTGAAAATGTTCCAGTACCCGATAGCAACAAATGAAGTCATATTGCTGATTAAAGATTTGTTGATCGGATTTGATAAAAGGATCGTATTGGTTAAGACGATGGCCAGCGAGTTCGATTATATCAAGACTTGCTTGGTCTAAGACTCTGCCAAAATTAAGTCCTGTTAATGGACCTTCTTGCTGTGCACTAATTTGACCAAGTAAAGGTTGGATAAACTGGACCAGTTGTTTTTGCTTAGCGGCTTTATTCGCACGGCCATAGCGCTGTAACTGTGCTGCTGGCATTAAATGTGATTGAGGGTTTGCGAAAACCAGTTGGCATTGAGGACAGCTGTAGAAGGCTCTTTTTTTATCTTGGATAAAAAACTCAGCAGTATGACTGCACAACGGGCATTTAATCATTGAAGTCAGATATGATCCAAACAAAGGCGAAGATTATCAATCAATAACAGATTTTTTGAAAAGAAGAAATAAAAAAAGGTGGCAGTAAACTGCCACCTTGCAAAATAGTGTTTATCACACCAAATTTTTATTCCAAGTATCCATACTTGCTATGTGACTATCCCGGTCAATATCCATCTTATTTTTAGAGCTTTCCGTGCATTTTTTATTGTTATCGGTCATCAATGACCCTTTTTCTTAATCCTGTTGCCGTCCTGACCACAGCTTCCGTAGATGGTCTTCAATGACTCATCAATTTCCTAGTTGTCTTCAATGACATTAGTAAACAATCCATGTTTAAAAGTACCTTCCAGTGATAACAAGCCTCCGCAAGTGCATCCTAAGCAATTAGCTTCCTATGCCGCTACTTTAATCCTTAAAGTAGTGTCCTTATGGGGTTTTATCTCTGTTGCGTAAGGGAGTGCTATTTAAGCGAGTCGACCAATTGGTCTGTTCCTTACAAATTCTATATGACCTGGATTTCAAGCTGAAATCACGACTCTTATTATTATTAGCGAGTGGTCTTATTTATATTATTGTTATTTATTAATTTTATTCTTATATCTTAAATGTAAACGTATCCGAAATCTGTAAGATGGAATTAATATTTTTGTTCTTACAGCTGGGTTCATCTCGGTACGGGGCTATTTAACCCTAAATACGTGATCTCTGTCAAGCATGAATGTTATTAAGTTTACGTAAACGTCAACTTGGGGTTGTAAAAAAGGGTGAATAATCACCCTTTTAGCTTCATTTAAATATGAAGAAAAAATTACTTAAGACTTGAAATATATTGAGATAATACTTCAATATCACTGTCAGATAACTTTTTAGAAACATCTTGCATCATGCCATTCAGGTCGTTGTTACGATTTGTATCACGGAACTTAGTTAACTGAATTTTGATGTAATCAGCATGCTGACCACCAATAGCTGGGAAGCCGGCAAGTTCGCCGCCTTTGCCATCTGGTCCATGACATGCCATACATGAAGTGATACCGCGAGCCATGTCGCCGCCTTTATAAAGGGCTTCACCTTCAGCTGGCACATTGGCTACATCAGCAACTGTTTGTGTTTGACTTGCATAATATGCAGAAACATCTTTAATATCTTGTTCAGATAACGCTATTGACATACCAGTCATGGTAGGATCATTACGACCTTCTTTGCCGCCGCTTTTAGCTGCCGCTTGGAAATCATGTAATTGTTTTTCTAGATAAGATGCGTGCTGTCCGGCCAATTTAGGCCAAATAGGGGCAATGCTGTTACCGTCAACACCGTGACAGGCAGAACACATAACTGATTTAGTTTTACCCGCTTCCACATCACCTTCAGCGATTGCAGGCGTTGATATAGCGGCAAATACAGACAGCGCAAGAGCTAACTTTTTCATGGCGTTCCAACTTCTTGTTTAATTTATTGTCCTGAGCTTACTAGGAAGACCCGCAAGCGTGGTAAAATCTACAAACTGTGATCAGGCTAATATTTTACACGAAAATGTGGAAAAGTAAGCAAATCTTACATAATTAAGGTATTACCCCAAATTTATTGGAGCAAATCGTGTCAGAAACGCGTATAGATTTTCGAAAAACCAAGTTTTTAATTAGTGCGCCAGACATTGCGCATCTTGATCAGTATCTTCCTGGTGATACCGGTGTAGAAATTGCGTTTGCTGGGCGATCCAATGCGGGTAAGTCTAGTGCTCTCAACGCTTTGACCGAGCAAAAAGGCTTGGCAAGAACCAGTAAAACCCCTGGTCGTACTCAACTTATCAATGTATTTGAATTAGATGAAAACCGTCGACTCGTCGATTTACCAGGTTATGGTTTTGCAAAAGTGCCATTGGCATTAAAGAACAAATGGCAAAAAGCCCTTGGTGAATATTTGCAAGAACGCACCTGTTTAAGCGGTGTAGTTGTGTTAATGGATATTCGTCATCCCCTAAAAGATTTAGATCTGCAAATGATTGAATGGGCAGTGTTAAGTGAAATACCAGTATTAGCCTTGCTGACTAAATCAGATAAGCTCGCACAAAACGTTAAAATGAAAACGGTTAACGCTGTGCGTAAAGAGTTGGCTGAGTTTGGTGACTGGGTCAAAGTAGAGCCGTTTTCATCCTTAAAAGGAACCGGTAAACCAAAAGTGTTGGGCATTCTTAACGAGTGGTGCAACCCAAGTTGGCTAACTGAAGCAGAGAAGCAAGCTGAACAAGATTCGGAATAAGAAACGATAGGCCTGCAGTCTTTTATTAACAAAAACCGTTGAGTTTATATAAATAAACTTAGCGGTTTTTTTATGCTCAAGCTTTGTGCATTAGAGGTTTTAGTGGGAGAGTGCTGCGTCTAAACAAAAAAAAACCGACGACATATTGTCACCGGTTATAAAAAATTAGCTCTTTTGGGGAGAAGCTAAATTCAACAAGACTCAAGTGTCACCTACTCATCGATGACGCTCAATAACAATATGATAATCGTTTTTTAATCTTTTTTAAAGTATTTACTCTAAATTAAGTTTTAGGCAAAAAAAAGCTCCAGCATATTAAGATGCTGAAGCGCCATAATTCGGCTTGTCACTATTTCTAGTGAAATAAAAGGTCTGAAAGATGGAACATCTTAACCTCTGTACCCTACGCAGAGAATAATACTTCATTAGCCTTAAAATGAAAAACTGTATTTTGTAAAAATGAACAATAATGTGAAGTTTGCCACATTTGAAGGTGTATTTTTCACCTTGTTGGTGTTTTTTAGGCCTAAAAACAACAATCCCATAGTTGCAAAACTACGGGATTGTTTATTTCTTAAAGTGAAACAGCTTATTTTCCTGCTTAAAGGCAGGATCAAATGGGCATATTAATGAGCTTCATCCCAGTTATCACCAAGACCTGCTTCTGCTAATAGGGTGACATCTAAAGTGGCCGCTTGTGCCATCAATTCGCACACTTTTGCTTTAAGTGACTCAGCTTGCGCTTCTTCGACTTCAAAAACTAATTCATCGTGAACCTGCATCATCATAGTGATTTCACCATGGGTGTCATTCTTGATCCATTGATCAATATTAATCATGGCTTTTTTGATGATGTCTGCAGCCGTACCTTGCATTGGTGCGTTAATCGCTGCTCGTTCAGCAGCTTGGCGGCGCATAGCATTTCTATCCTTAATATCAGGAAGGTATAAACGTCTGCCATAGTGTGTTTCTACGTAACCGACTTCAGCCGCTAATGCACGGGTGTCTTCCATATATTTAAGGACACCAGGGTAACGGGCAAAATAAGTATCGATATAAGTTTGTGCTTCCTTACGCGGAATATCTAATTGCTTTGCTAAACCAAAGGCTGACATACCGTAAATCAAACCAAAGTTAACCGCTTTGGCACGGCGTCTTTGCTCGGTGGTCACTTCTTCAAAGTGAACACCAAATACCTCAGCTGCTGTGGCTTTATGAATATCTTTATTCTCGGCAAAGGCGGTTAATAACCCTTCGTCTTGTGAAAGGTGCGCCATAATGCGCAGCTCGATTTGAGAATAATCGGCAGCTAACACTTTACGACCTTCAGGGGCGATAAAGGCTTGTCTAATGCGGCGACCTTCTTCAGTTCGAATTGGGATGTTTTGCAAATTTGGCTCGCTTGATGATAAACGCCCCGTGGCCGCATTCGCTTGGTGATAACTGGTATGCACACGACCCGTTTCTGAGTTCACCATTAACGGTAGCTTATCAGTATAAGTGCTTTTAAGTTTAGACAGGCTTCTGTGTTGTAAAATCAGCTTTGGTAGTGGGTAGTCTAATGCAAGCTCAATGAGTACATCCTCAGCAGTTGACGGCGCACCTTTTGGGGTTTTTTTGATGATCGGGTATCCGAGTTTTTCAAAAAACAAAGCTTGTAACTGCTTAGGAGAGCTTAAGTTAAACTTCTCGCCAGCAATGTCATAGGCTTTGGTTTCAAGCTCATCAATCTTCTGTGCCAATTCATCACTTTGCTGACTTAGTAACATGCTATCAATTAATACACCTTGACGTTCGATATCTGACAAGACTTGAATAAGCGGTAATTCAAGCTCATTAAATACAGATGTAAGAGAAGGTTCTTTTTCTACTCTTGGCCATAGGTGCTCATGTAATCGAAGGGTGATGTCAGCATCTTCAGCAGCATAAGGGCTGGCCGTGTCTAAATCGATTTGATTAAAGGTGAGTTGTTTAGCCCCTTTACCTGCGATTTCTTCAAAACTGATATTTTTGTGGCCTAAATATTTAAGTGCCAAACCGTCCATATCATGACGAGATGCTACTGAGTTAAATACGTATGATTCGAGCATCGTATCAAAACGGACACCTTTAAGTGAAACGCCTGCATTAGCAAAGATGCTGATGTCATACTTAAGGTTTTGACCCACTTTTTTGATGCTATCACTTTCTAATATAGGTCTTAATTGTTCTAGCGCGTATTCAACAGGGAGTTGTTCTGGTGCATCTAAATAATCATGGGTCAATGGCAGGTATGCGGCTTTTCCGATTTCGACAGCGAAAGAGATACCGACGAGCTTCGCTTCCATATAATTTAGGCTGGTGGTTTCTGTATCTACAGCAATTAAGTCCGCTTTAGATAATTTAGCAACCCATTTAGCTAAATCGGCTTCAGTAAGAATCGTTTCGTATTCTGCTTCAATTGTTGGAGCGGCTGGTGGAGTGTCTTCAGTTGTTGTGCTTGAATTAGCAGCTGAGAAGCCTGATTTATTATCTAATACTTCGGCTAACCAACGTTTGAACTCCATTTCGCCAAATAATTTAACCAGCTCATCACGGTTTTGCGGCTTAATCTCTAATGGTGCCCAATCATCATCCCATTCCACATCTGTTTTGATTGTGGCGAGATCGTATGAGAGTTGCAGCATCTCTTTATTGTCTTCAATCTTTTTAGGCATGGTTTTAGAACCACGGAAAGTCACATCTAAAACGCTTTCTGGATTTGCAATAAGCTTATCGACTCCACCTACACCCGTTAGCATTGCTAATGCCGTTTTTTCACCAACGCCAGGTAAGCCCGGAATGTTATCGGCTTTATCACCCATCATGGCAAGCAGGTCAATAATGAGTTCTGGTCCGACACCAAATTTTTCAGTGACTTCAGCTGGTCCCATTATGGTATCTGTCATGGTGTTAATTAAGGTGACATGCTCATCAACAAGTTGAGCCATATCTTTATCACCCGTACTAATCAGGGTTGCTCGACCTTCTTTACTGGCCTTAAGCGCAATAGTACCAATGACATCATCAGCTTCAACACCTGGAATACAGATTAATGGCAAACCTAAGGCGTGAATGATGGCATGCAAAGGTTCAATTTGACTGCGTAAGTCATCAGGCATTGGTGGGCGCTGAGCTTTATATTCGCTATACATGTCATTACGAAATGTTTTGCCCTTTGCATCGAATATAACTGCAATATGACTTGGGTTATATCGGCTCATTAAGCTACGAAGCATGTTGACTACACCGTAAACAGCACCAGTTGCTTCGCCTTTAGAATTAGTCAAATGTGGTGGTGCATAAAATGCGCGATAAAGATAAGAAGAACCATCCACAAGGACGAGTGGGTTATTGGGGATTGTTGGCATAGTCTATTTTCATGTTCAGTATTCTGAGATGGCCTTAGAATGCCACATACAAGGATTTTCGGCCACGGAAAATTAACCCTCAGCCTGTGGATAAGTCTGTGAGTGAATTAATTTATCATCTAAGGTGGTTTTAATTACGACTGGGAATAAAACTCTTAACTTTATGATTTTTTACGTTTTTTAATATTTTTGTGAGTTAAATTGTAGTTTTAAAAAATATTCCGAATATGTGGACTTTTTTAATATTCTTATTGATTTACTCGATTATTTGGTACAGTTTTTAAACCGTGAAACAAATTCGAGAAACTAAGTTAGCATGTTTTTTAATCAGATCAATAGATTTGTTTAAAAAAAGTTAAATTAATCGCTATTCAAAGGATCAGAAATGAAAAATATTGCAGTACTACTCAGTGGGTGCGGTGTTTATGATGGCGCAGAAATCCATGAATCGGTATTAACGCTATTGGCTTTATCTAAAGCATGTGTGAACTATCAATGTTTTGCACCTGATATTGAACAAATGCACGTCGTAAATCATTTAAATGGGGAAGTTAGCGCTGAAGAAACGCGCAATGTACTTCAGGAATCTGCCCGATTAGCTCGTGGTGAAGTGAGTAATATTACCGAGCTTAATATTAGCGAATTTGACGCACTTATTGTACCTGGTGGTTTTGGGGCAGCTAAAAACCTATGTGATTTTGCCGTTGCTGGTAGCGCTAGCAAATTGCATCCTGAGGTTGAATCCTTTATTCAAGAATTTGCCTTAGCTAAAAAGCCGATGGGTTTTATGTGTATTGCACCAGTGATGATGCCAGCTATTTTTAAAAGTGGCGTTAAAGGCACCATTGGTAATGATTCTGGTACTGCGCAAGCCTATACCGAAATGGGTGGGCAGCATGTTGATGCAACAGTGGAAGATATTGTGGTTGATATGGATAATCTTGTTGTTTCAACACCGGCCTATATGTTGGCGAATTCTATTGCTGACGCAAATATAGGAATAGAAAAGTTAGTGGATCAGGTTTTAAAGATGACATAGTCAGCTTAGTAGCAATTTGGTATAAACATAAACCGCTTCAAGCACCAAACTTCAGATAAATACTGATAAATATTTATCTGAAGTCAGGTTAACTCAATTAGTCATAAGCAAGGAAGCAATATGAAACGAACTATACAAAACTCCTCAACGACGATGGCTTTTATCTCAGGGGCAACCTTTGGAGCGCTGATATTTTGGGTTGCTTATTTTATTGTTTAACAGCGCTTTAGTGGTGTTCAAGATAGCGATAATTTAGTCGTTATCTGGATCGTTTACGACTATCAAATGCCCCTTGAGCTAACCCCACAAGCAAGCCACCAATATGAGCTCCGTTCGCTATAGGCATGCCGAGTAGATCGGTAAAACCAAGTACTAACCAAATCAACATAAATGTCATGTAGCTATTTGGAATGCCGATGCCAGACTCTGGTGCACGTTGGCCCATAATCCAGGTGTAACCAACCACGGCGTATACTACGCCTGATAAACCACCAAAGTTTGGCCCCGTCATCATGTACTGGACTAAGCTGGGCAGACTGCCTGCTACAAGTAATAGAATCATTAATGGCCGAGTGCCGAGTTTGGTTTCAATTTTACCGCCTAAATACCACCACCAGAGTAAATTGAAGAGAAGATGCATCGCTGAGAAATGCATCAAGCTCGGGGTGAATACGCGCCATACTTGGCTAAAGTCGCTGTTTGGCACCGCACCAAAAAATGATAATTGGCTGAAAACTTGGTTAGCAAAACCAAGGTTCATTGCAGCAAAAACGGCAACACATACAAAAAAGGTAACTAAAGTGAGTGGTCCTGCTCCAGTAATGAACTGTTGAATCAGCCCTAAGGAAGAGGAACCGTAATCTAGTTTGGTTTGAGTGGAACCATTGTCCCACGAGGCTTCTAAATACTTTTTCTGATATGGATTTTGTTTAAACTGCTCAAATTCATAGCGAGCTTGCTCAGCTTTATCTTGTTGATAAACGACCAATGCTACACCATGCTCATTTACGATAGGCACGCACTCAATATCTAGACCTTTTAAGTAGTCGATAAAGGCTTGCGCTGCTCTTGCGTGGGGTAGTTGGCCGATTTCAATCATGCGTGCGCTTCACTCCAAGCGGTAAAACCGCCATCAAGACTATAAACGTCATCAAAGCCTTGTTCGATAAGATACCCAGCCGCACCTTGACTACTAATACCGTGATAACACACCACGACAAGTGGTTTATCCATATCTGCATCAGCAATAACGTTGGCAATGTTTTCATTGGTGAGATGAATAGAAGTCTTAATATGACCAGCAGCATAACTGGTCGCATCACGAATATCGACGATTTGGATATCATCAGATTCTGCTGTCATATGGATAAGTTCGTTAATTGAAAGGTGCTTGAAAGTGCTCATGCTATACCGCTGCTGTTTGAAATGAGATTAAGAAGATAACTGAAGTATCTAATAAGGGGCTGTATAGATACAACCCCTTTATTATTGCGGCAATTTATAATCGGGAATTAATCCCAGTTTAAAATCACTTTTCCTGATTGGCCCGAACGCATAGCATCAAAGCCTTGTTGGAAGTCATCAATTGCGAAATGATGAGTGATAATTGGCGATAAATCTAAACCAGATTGAATAAGGCTGGCCATTTTGTACCAAGTTTCAAACATTTCTCGGCCATAAATACCTTTAAGGATAAGTCCTTTAAAGATAACTTTACTCCAATCAATAGCCATTTCACCACCAGGAATACCCAGCATGGCAATTTTGCCGCCGTGATTCATGGTATCGAGCATAGAATGAAACGCTGATGGCACACCAGACATTTCTAGGCCAACATCAAAGCCTTCTGTCATGCCCAAATCATTCATGACATCTTTAAGATCTTCTTTGGCAACGTTAACTGCGCGAGTCGCACCCATTTTGCGGGCTAAATCGAGGCGATATTCATTCACATCAGTAATGACCACATGACGTGCGCCAACGTGCTTACATACTGCAGCCGCCATAATGCCGATAGGACCTGCACCAGTAATTAATACATCTTCACCAACAACATCAAATGATAGTGCTGTGTGTACTGCATTACCAAATGGGTCAAATACAGACGCTAAATCATCAGAGATATCATCAGGAATTTTGAATGCATTAAATGCAGGGATAACCAAGTATTCAGCAAAGGCGCCATCACGGTTTACACCAACACCAGAAGTGTTACGGCATAAATGAGTGCGGCCGCCACGACAGTTACGGCAATGACCACAAGTAATATGGCCTTCACCTGAAACACGGTCGCCAACAGTAAAGCCGCGGACCTCTTGGCCCATATCAACCACTTCACCGACATATTCGTGGCCAACAACCATAGGTACAGGAATAGTATTTTGTGACCATTCATCCCAGTTGTAGATATGAACATCAGTGCCACAAATGGCGGTTTTGCGGATTTTAATCAATAGGTCGTTATGACCCATTTCTGGCTTAGGTGCATCCACCATCCAGATGCCTTCTTCAGGCTTTAATTTGCTTAATGCTTTCATCATATCGACCTTAAATTATGCCCATCTCTTTACCAATACGGGTAAAGGCTTCGATCGCTTTATCGATTTGAGGACGGGTATGCGCCGCAGACATTTGCGTACGGATACGGGCTTGTCCCTTTGGTACTACAGGGAATGAGAAACCAACAACATAGATGTTTTCAGCTAACAGACGGTTTGAGAAGTCACCGGCTAATTTAGCATCACCAATCATCACAGGGATAATGGCATGATCTGCACCTGCTAAAGTAAAGCCAGCTTTAGTCATTTCTTCACGGAAGTAACGGCTATTTTCCCATACGGCTTCACGTAATGCGTGGCCTGTTTTGAGCATTTCCAATACATGAATTGATGCACTGACAATAGAAGGAGCGAGTGAATTAGAGAATAAGTATGGGCGCGAGCGTTGACGTAACCAATCAATGACTTCTTTTTTACCAGACGTGAAACCACCCGAAGCACCACCTAATGCTTTACCTAATGTACCGGTAATAATGTCTACACGATCCATTACTTCGCAGAATTCATGGGTACCACGGCCGTTGTCACCGACAAAACCAACAGCGTGCGAATCATCAACCATCACAAGCGCGCCATATTTATCGGCTAAGTCACAAACGCCTTGTAAGTTAGCAATGACACCGTCCATTGAGAACACGCCATCTGTAGCAATCAGGATATCTCTTGCTCCAGCTTCTTTTGCTGCTTTTAACTGTATTTCAAGGTCGCTCATATCATTGTTGGCATAGCGGAAGCGCTTGGCTTTACATAAACGCACGCCATCAATAATGGATGCATGGTTCAATGCATCCGACACAATCGCATCTTCAGGACCCAGCAAGGTTTCAAACAGACCAGCGTTGGCATCAAAACAAGAAGAATACAAAATAGTATCTTCCATGCCTAAAAAGTCACTGAGGCTATTTTCTAGTTGCTTGTGGATATTTTGGGTACCACAGATGAAACGAACTGACGCCATACCGAATCCATGGCTGCTTAAACCGTTTTTAGCTGCATTAATTAATTCAGGGTGATTCGCAAGACCTAAATAGTTGTTGGCGCAGAAGTTAATGACTTCTTCACTATTTACGTTAATGGCTGTTTGTTGGGCGGAAGTGATGACACGTTCACTCTTATATAAGCCTTCAGCTTTAACATCGACAAGTTGTTGATTTATACGGTCGTAAAATGAGGTAGAGGCCACCTGATTTCTCCTAAATATAGTTTTAATATGGAAATCGCTTGGCGGCATTCTAACCTTAATTTTAATGGCTCTACAGTGTTTTTTTTAACCTGAATAGCAACATAAAAATGATTAGGGCTAGAGCTGTTTTCACATTAGATATACTAATCAGTAACAAGCTATAGCTAAGTGCTGATTAATGAATGACTTAATATGTTAACAAAATGGAAGGCCGCCTTTTATGACTCTATTTTAGTCGTAAAAAGGCGGTTAGTATGTGCTGGTGGATAAGTGGCATTTTCAGGCTTTACGCAGCGGCGTCACGCTCTTGCGAAGCAACATCTAAATAGTGTTGTTCAAGGCGGGTAAAGGTTGCCTCTGAGCCAGGTGTAGAATACGCCTTGAATATCATCAATACCCGTAGCAAGCCTTCATAAAGGGTTGCTTTAGTGATGGTTGACGTGCTTGATTGAGTGAGTTGGTAGCTAATCCAAAAGCTCACCATCATTTTAATCGTGTCAGCTAATGCAGTGACTTTTTCGTCTTCAATTTCAAGGAAACCATCACTGATTAATTTTCTTAATACATTGCTTGAGCGACTCAGCACTTGTTCTTGCGCAGTTAGGTAGCGGGCTTTTAATGCTTCGTCACGGCTTAAGATATCGGCGAGGTTGGCGTACATGAATCGAAATTGCCACAGGGTATAAAACATGGCATCGAAGTAACCCATTAGTAACTCAATATCAACCGTTGTGTCTTCGTAAGGCTTAAAACCAGACTCGAGGTGACTTTCGTATAAGGCAAAAATTGAGTTAATAATGTCTTCTTTATTTCGAAAATGATAATAAAGATTACCTGGGCTGATATTGAGGTGCGCTGCAATATGATTGGTGGTGATATTACGTTCACCATGTTCGTTAAAGAGTTCAAGACTGGCAAAAACTATTTTATCGCGGGTTTTCATATCGATTCCAATTATCATTGCTAAATACAGGAGTCTTGATGACTCAATACGACGCTTAGCGCATATCCTTATGAATGTTATACCAAACGACATCAATATCTGGTCAGTTCAGATGCTGGCAAGCTTTCATATCGAGGGTTGCTTAACACCATCCAACAATATCTCTGCAAGTCTCTATAGCCTAGTCTGAGCCTGACTTTTTTATGCTTATCCAACCTAGTTCACTGAGTTGAGTTTATGTTGAATGATCACATATTTATGTGGTTTAGGTTTATGTTAACATTGTGTTTATCTGACAAGCAAAATTGATTAAGCACTCTTTCATGACTCGTGGCCTATATTCTGTATTACTGTATCTTCTTTCACCTCTTGTGGTGTTGTATTTGGGCTTTCGTAGTATTAAAAGTCCTGATTATCGCAAACGTTGGGGCGAACGATTTGGGCTAACTCGATTATCTCAAGCCGATGTGTTGATTCATAGTGTGTCTATGGGGGAAACATTAGCGGCAATTCCACTGATAAAAAAACTTATGGCCGCTCACCCAGAATTAAGCTTCATTATTACTACCACTAGCCCGACAGGTTCAGCTGAAGTAGTAAAAGCATTTTCTGACCATTTAAATGGGCGAGTTCAACATTGCTATTTACCCTTTGATATCAGTGTTTGCGTAAAACGCTTTTTGCGTCAAGTGCAGCCTAAGCTATGTATCATTATGGAAACAGAGCTTTGGCCAAACTTGGTGTATTTTGCTAAACAGCAACAAGCTAAGATTGTTCTAGCAAATGCACGTTTATCGGCAAAGTCGGCGGCTAAATACTTAAAACAAGCAGGTTTAAGCCAGCCGATGCTAGCGTCACTTGATGCCATTGCGGTTCAAACACAACGAGAATGCGAGCGCTTTGAGTCTTTAGGCGTGAAACCTGAAAAAATTACCGTTTGTGGCAGCTTGAAGTTTGATTTACACATTGACGACTGTAAGCACCTACAAGCGAAAGCATTTCGCTCTGAATGGCAACGAAATGACGTGCCAGTATGGGTTGCAGGTAGTGTACATCCTGGTGAGTTTGAAATTATGCTCAAAGCACATCAGCAAGTGTTAGCTAAATATCCCAACGCCTTATTGATTATGGCGCCTAGACACCCTGAGCAGTTCAATGTCGCAGCAGTGACGACGACACAGCAAGGACTAACTCTTTCAAGACGAAGTATGAATCAAGCAGTTACTGAAGGTGTGCAAGTATTACTTGGCGATACCATGGGAGAGTTGCTGATGCTCTACGGCTGCGCTGACTTTGCATTTATTGGTGGTACGCTCATTGAAAATGGCGGTCATAACCCGCTTGAGCCAGCTGCGATGGGGTTACCAGTTAGTGTTGGCCCGCACCATTGGGATTTTGCAGAAATTACACAATTATTAGTCAATGCTGGTGGGTTAGAAGTGATCACAGATGAGGATAGCTTAGCCAACCATGTTTTAGACTTATTAGAAGATCCGCAGCGCTATGAACTTGCTGCAAAAGCGAGTTTGCAAGTGGTGTCACAAAATCGCGGAGCATTAGATAAGCAAGTCAATGTCATTGAAAACCAACTGAGCTGAATGATTCACGTAATAGCGGGCAATAATACTTAGGTAGCAACAGCTATAATTGCATCCAAAGCCATTAAAGAGGGAATGGATTAATTAAGAGTTATTGATAATTTGCTGATAGCCCGCGAGTAGGCTTTGCCAATTATTGTCACTAAAGTTAAGACTGGCAAGCTTAGTTTTTTCTTTATTAAATGAACGTAATAAACGACTTATATTTGCTTGCTGCCATTTTGTATTAGGGGGTTTTAGTTCGCCTCGGTCAAAGTCGATAAGATAAAACTGATCATCAGCAAATAAGATATTTTTAGCATTTAAATCGGCATGATACACACCCCGAGCATGAAATTTTGCAATGGTTTGCCCAAGTCGCTGCCATTGCTCATCCGTTAATGTGGATTTTGACAAGAGTGCGACTAAGTCATCAGCACCTTTGACTAGCTCAATAAATAAGTCTGCTCGATACCAAATACCAAAACGCTCAACATTGGCAGCAATCGGTCTTGGGACTGGGAACCCTTCTTGAAAAAGCGTCTCTAAAATAGCTAATTCAGCAATCGCTCGAGTACGCTTCATACTTGTAAATATATAGGCATCTTTGCTGAATTTTTCTATTAAGCCGCCACGCCAATAATGGCGTAAAACCCATTGTTGAGTTTGGTATTCAACAAACCAAGTTGTATAACGGCCTTTTGATTGGCCAATTATCGCATCATTGGACTGCCAATATTCTGGACGAAAATGGTCAGGAGTTAGTGTTTGAGCAATTTCATCGCACCAAGCGATAACACCATTGTTTGTTGATTTTATTTGCATAAGTGGATTACAAAGCTTTGATTTGTCGGTGGCTATAAAGCGTATTCTACATTAAGATCGAACTCTTGTACTTACTCAGGTTAATTGCACTCATGAAAGCAGACTTTGCATCTATGAAATCCTTATGTTTACTGCGTTTGTCGGCAATTGGTGACGTGTGCCATGCTGTGGCGATGGTGCAAGCGATTCAGAAGCAATATCCTCATCTGCAGATCACTTGGGTGATTGGCAAGATTGAATATCAACTGCTTAAGCATTTGCCAGGCGTCACGTTTGTCATTTTTGATAAGTCGCAGGGCTGGCGTAGTTACCCTAAGTTACGTAAAGACTTAGCATCTCATAAATTTGATGTGTTATTACATATGCAGGTCGCACTCAGAGCAACAATCGCATCGCTAATGATCTCTGCAAAGGTTAGGATTGGTTTCGATAAAGCTCGCGCTAAAGAAGGCCAATGGTTAGTGACAAATCACGCAGTTGAGCCATTAGCAACACCTCATGTGTTAGATGGTTTTATGGGGTTTGCTAAAGCCATTGGCGTTAAAGACTTAACTCCACGCTGGAATATCCCTGTCACTGAAGCGGATAGTGCATTTGCGAATGAAGTGATTAAGCCTGGCGAAAAAGTGTTAATTGTATGCCCAGCGGCAAGCAAAGCAGAACGTAACTGGCTACCAGAGCGTTACGCAGCCGTCGCTGATTATGCGGTCATACAAGGCTATCGAGTATTGTTGTGTGGCGGCCCAAGCGAGCTCGAAGTCAGCCTTGCTAAAGCAATTTTGGACTGTGCTAATACGTCTTTAGAAAATCTCATTGGCCAAACATCATTAACTCAACTGTTAGCCTTATTAAAAAATGCTTCAGTCGTTATTGCTCCCGATACCGGCCCTGCACATATGGCGGTGACTCAAGGCACGCCAGTCATTGGCTTATATGCGCATTCAAACCCTGGCAGAACCGGCCCTTATTTGTCACAGGAGCATGTGGTTAGTGTTTATGACTCAGTGATTGTGCAGCAGTTTCCCAATCAAGTTATTCCATGGGGAAAGCGTGCTAAAGGGAAGGAGTTAATGGCCTTGATTGAGATTGAAGATGTTATCGCATCGTTTGATGATCTGATAAAAAAATAGCCCGCTATTGCGGGCTATTATTAATATTTGTGCTGTGGATGGAAGAGGCCAAATACGGCGCTTAACAATGGAATAGGTAACTTAGTTTTACGTTGTTGCTTCAACATATACCAATGCCAAGCTTGTTGCTTGTATTCGATTACTTCAGCTTCACTAAGAACATCTTTAAACATATCGCAATAATCAATGATGTATTTGAGCTCTCTCATAGGCACTTTTTGACGGTAGCCTCTGCCTGAATAATGAATGAAGTCTGCTTTTTGATAGTCTTCATAGCCAAGTAGCATCATTCGGTTAAAGCCTGCTTCAACACCCACACTCTTAATTCCATCACGTCGAATAAGGTAGTTGATATAGGTCTGATCGTAAAATTTGACTTCATTACAGATCTTTTGCATTTCTTCAATGCTGGCATTATCAAACAGCCCTGTTTCTTTCGAAACTAAGAACATGCCTGAATTGTAATAAACAGTCATATCATCTTCTTTGGGCCATGAAACGTTTCCAAGCACATTATTTATCTGTTCTGCTTGCGCACTTCTATCTCGATAGCAGCCTTCATTAAACATATATACAGTGTCAGTATCAGGGTATTGCTCAAAAATGTCTCTGGCCCATGGGGTGACAATCATATCGGCATCTAGATACAGCACACGATCATAATCTTTAAGTAATTCGGTAATATACAGTTTTTCTGACCAAGCAGGACTGGCATCAAACTTAGGGTTGTTGACGTTAATTGGATAATGCAGCTTGTCGGAGACGATGACATCAGCACCCACTCTTTTGCCGTAGGCTTCTAGGCTTGCTACTGAAGCTCGGTACATTGGGTTCTCACCAATGGCGAGTGTAAAAATGGCTTTCTTCATTTATGCAACCTTGTTAGCTATTGGTATTCATTGCTATATATTGATTAAAAACACGCTCTACAGAAATATCAGAAATATGGCCTTTGCCTTCTGTTGCGTACATGACATGGGATGTTGCTGTTTCTGGTGGTGCCCAGTAAGGCTTCTTAGAGCGCATCATTGCTAATAATGGGCGCTGGGCTGCAAATGCAAAGTGCAAAATAGCCGTGTCCACAGTGATAACGAAGTCTGCTTGTGAAATCAATGAAGGTAATTCGAAAAAATGTTCATTGACGGTAAATACAGCAACCTGCAATTTCGACGTAGCAACGAAACTTGCTGTTTTATCATTAACTTCGTCAAAGTTCTCTTTAGTTACATTGATAACAAAGCGTTGGGTGTTATCCTTTTCTGCTATTTTTGATATTAATTCAAAAAGTTGCTCTAGATGCCAATCTTTTTTAGTGTTGGTCGACAAGTGGTTTAAAAAAAGCAATTTTCCCTGACATTCAGGCGCACTAAATTTTTGCTGTAACCAATGTTGAGTTACAGGCAGTATGGATTCAGGCAGCTTAAGGGTTGGCATTAGTTGATTATTATCGAGTGTTAGACCCAAGACTTCTGTAAATATTTTATTATAGCGGTCAGTGATATGGTGAGCTGCAGGTAGGCTATTCTCGTCGAGAACAAAGGTGTGGTTTGAATGACGAAAAATAATACTTTTTAGCCAACCATAAGAAGCGCTTTTAGGCACGCTTGACACGATAAATGCCGATGCACTAATTTCTCTTGCCATAGCTGAATATTGACGACTTTTACTGACTGAGTGGCAGAAAATAATATCGTAATGTTTAGATTTAGCTTGCTCAACATTTAATTGCATTGCTTTAGCTGAATCAGTACAACCATAACTGAAATTGAACACACCTTCCGCTTCCATCCACTGCTGTAATATTTTACTGCGTGAAAGCCGCCAAGCATCATCGTTACATCGATTGTCATCTAACCAAATATCTAACTCGATATGAGGATATTGGTGCTTTAGGGCGATTAAAAAGGTTTTTAAATAAAGAAAGTCGCCTAGAGCAACAGGCGATATAAACAATAAGCGCTTGCAAGCTGTTAGCTGTTCAGTTGATATTAATGGCATATATATAGGTATATTCAGTAATTGAATTTTATCTATGAAGGATACCTTGAATTTGAATACTTTTAAATTAATACCGTGACTTTACGTGTGATGAAGGGGTTATCCTTGCTGATTTTTTAAATCGAAGGATTATTAACAATGATGATGTGTGGTATTATTCTGAGCACTAATTTCAACCTGCTATCGAGCTTAATTTAACAGACGAAATAAGGTTTAATGTGATTATTTTTGATGTCTTACATCCCTATTATTTACCACAGTACCTTCCTGTAGCTGCAGAACTTGAGCAGCGTGCGATTCCTGTCTGTTTTGTTATATACAAAAGTCAGGAACAGCAACACGTTCTAGATTCTCTTGTTGTTAAACATAAGTTAGATGTCGTTTGGGTCGAAAATGAGAGCCAAGCGCTTGAGCATTACCTATCGGCAAAGCCTAATTGGGTTATTTTTGGTAATGCATTTTCGCAAGCTTCTCAATTAAAAGATGTCTCAAAAACTGCGCTTATGCAGCATGGAGTAGGTCCTAAGTCGGTCTATTACACTGTATCTAAGTCTGATATTGATGTCAGGTTTGTTGAAGGGCAGTATCGCTTAAGTCGACTACAGGAAATGTTTCCTGAAAAAATATTTATTGATACGGGTTACGCCAAATTAGATCCAATTATTCAGGGTGAAGAAAAAGGTATAGAACTCTCTGCATTGGGACTTGATCCTAGCAAAGCCACTTTATTATATGCGCCTACATTTTATCCTAGCAGTATTGAAAAGATGAATAAGGATTGGCCTGAGCAGTTTTCAGGGTACAATATCTTGCTCAAACCTCACTATTTCTCATTAAGTAAGCCTTCATACAAGAAACAAAAAGCATTATTGGAGTATTGGCAAACTTTTTCTAATGTCTATCTTGCGACGGCTGAAGAAGCAAACTTACTTCCCTTTATGGCGTCAGCTGATGTGCTAATAAGTGATGCTTCGTCAGCCTTATTTGAGTTTGCGGCATTAGATAAGCCTGTTGTTTGGTGTGACTTTTATCATTTGAGGTGGTCGTATCGAGGCATTTTTAAGTTTAGGTTTAAAAATCGTGTAGACCAAGATTTGTATCGATATGCTGATGTCGCAGCTCATGCAGAAAGTTATTCGGAGTTAAAAGCGGTTGTAGATGGGCAAGTTTCTTGTCCGCAACAATTTGCTCAAAAGCGTGCTCAATATACTGATGAGCTAGTTGGTATTGTTGATGGTCATTGTAGTCAACGTATTGCTGATTATTTATTAAAAGGGTCACAATGAACATAATTACGTTTGGAACATTTGATATGTTTCACATTGGGCATCTTAATATTTTGGAAAGAGCAAAAGCTCAAGGTGTAAAATTGACCGTAGGTGTCTCTTCTGATGCTCTCAACTTTAGTAAAAAACAACGTAACCCTATTTGTGATGAGCGAGATAGAATGCGGATTGTAGCTGCATTAAGTTGTGTTGATGAGGTGTTTTTAGAAAAATCTCTAGAATTAAAAGCAGATTATATTACTCATTTTAAAGCTGACTGTTTAGTTATGTGGGATGATTGGGAAGGGCGTTTTGATCATTTATCTCACTTATGTAAAGTCATCTATTTATCTAGAACCCCTGCTATTTCTACGACTCAGCTTATTGAAGTTGTAAAAGAAATCAGATAACCAAGGAAGGTACTGAAAAACATTATGCAGTTTAAAGTGTTTGTAATAAACCTTGATAAAAGCACTGAAAGAATGGCTTTTATGCATCAGCAACTCGAGCAACTCAATATTGAGTATGAGAGAGTACCTGCTGTTTATGGTAAAGATTTGAGTGAAACCGAAGTTCAAGCTGTGTTTAACGAATCAGATAATTTAGCGAAATACGATAAAGTACTAAATGTGGGTGAGATTGGTTGTTACTTGAGTCATATTAATTGCTGGAATATGATGGTTGAGCAAGAATTAGATTTTGCGTTAATTTTAGAAGATGATTCGGTATTGAATGAAGAGTTACTTTCATTGATTAACAGTATTAGTGAGCTATGTTCCTCTTGGGATTATATTAAGCTATGCCATGGGCGTAAGCAAAAAGCGGTTATTGATACGATGAAGTTGACTGAGCAATTCTCATTATCGACTTGCTTAAAGTTGCCTTCATCTACTCGTGGACAGTTTGTATCGATTTCTGGTGCTAAAAAGTTGCTAGCCACCGCCACACCGATCACTAGGCCAATTGATATAGATATACAGTTTTGGTACGAAAAAGCGTTAACTTGCTTCGTAGTAAGACCTTACCCTGTATTAGAAGCTAATTTTGAAAGTGAAATCTGTAATTTAGGTAATCGTCATACTGTTCAAAAACATCCATTTAAGCGTATATGGCAAAAAATTTGTTTTGAAAAAAATGTGAGATTGAACAAAGATAAAATACCTAAACTATCTTCTTTTTTATAATTAACTTAGATTCTATTAATGCCATTTTGACAGTATGTTAGCTTATTTAAAATGGCATTATTTATCAGGCGAATAGAAAACTCTTTATATTCTCCCCAAACCAACAAAAACATAACTATTGATATCAAGGATACCTTGACGCCAAAAACTAAAGTTGCCACTTACAACGTTCACTTCCTTTTACTTTACTTAGCCATCTACTGAGTACAATTGAGTGAAGAGCTGTTTGTAGCCAATTTGCGATTCTATTAATATTGAGCCTCTGGTAAGTTGGCAATTTTCTCAGAAATTGCCTGTTTAATGAATGTAGAAGAGAGCCTCACTCTTTTTGAGGTTTTGTATTTTTAAGATGTTCTTCAATAACTGTGGATGAAAAACTCTATCACTATCTATACAGGTTATATATTAAGATCTTGTTGCTTCGGATACATTATTTGGGCTCTTAGCCACTCTGAAACCTAAATTTTCCTGCCATCATTGTATTTGTTTTAAATCTGACTTTTTTGGATATTAAGTTATCAGTGCCAGAGTTTCCTCTGTTGAGCAGTCATCAGTGATGATGACTTCGTTTGGTCGTATTGTTTGTAATAAATAACTTTCTATAGACTCCTAAAGGGCTTTGGCCAGTTATGCTAATTGAGCATAACTGGCATATTATTTAGGTTTTATTCTTATATTTTTGAAGTTTTATTTCATTATTTTGATAATAGAAATAAATAGAGTAAAAGTTTAAAATTAGAAATAAGCATCTAGATTCCAAATCAAACTTTGATGCGTGTATTTGATGCTGATAAACTGTCGATAATTACTCATTATTAATGACTTTTATATGCATAGACGAGCGATATATCCAGGCACTTTTGATCCTGTTACTAATGGCCATGCAGACTTGATTGAGCGTGCTGCTAGACTATTCCGTCACGTGATTATTGGTATTGCATCAAACCCTTCTAAAAAACCCATGTTTACCCTCGAAGAGCGTGTTGAACAGGTTAAATTAGTGACAGCGCATTTAGACAATGTTGAAGTGGTTGGCTTTACAGGCTTATTGGTCGATTTTGCTAAAGAGCAGAGTGCCAGTGTCCTAGTGCGCGGGTTAAGAGCAGTGTCAGATTTTGAATATGAATTTCAATTAGCGAATATGAACCGTCGATTAAGCCCTGATTTAGAAAGTGTATTTTTAACCCCAGCGGAAGAAAATTCATTTATTTCTTCGACCTTGGTAAAGGAAGTTGCACTTCATGGTGGAGATGTCAGTCAATTTGTTCACTCTGAAGTTGTGACATCTTTGGAGACTAAAATAGCGTTGATCAAAAAAGGTTAGTTTTCTCACGGTAAAGGCCTCAACATGAGCGAGGCCTTTTCATATCTATAGATAAGTATTAATAAGTTTGGCAAATGCCACAAAAAACTGTGGTGCGTTGGCCAAGTTTAATTTCACTGAGTAAATTACCACATTCAGTACAACTTTCTCCGCCTCGTCCATAAACATGAAGTTTTTGGGCAAAATATCCAGGCTTACCATCAGCATTGGTGAAGTCTTTTAGTGTGGTGCCACCTTGTTTGATAGCGTGGGCGAGGATTTGTTTCACCTCAGTGACTAGTATCGTTAGCCTTTCAATATCAATACTCCCCGCTGCGGCTTGTGGGTGAATGCCTGCAGCAAATAACGCTTCGTTTGCATATATGTTTCCTGCACCGACGACAATGTGATTATCCATTAAGCAAAGCTTGATGGCTTTTTTCTTATTCGCTAATGCTGCTTGTAATTGCAGAGGGTTAAAAGCGTCACTTAAGGGCTCTGGGCCAAGTTTAGCCAGTAATGGGTGGGCCTCTTCTGGTAGCTCATACCATAACCAAGCTCCGAACCTCCTCGGGTCGTTATATCGCAGCACTCGTCCGTTTTGTAATACCAGATCAATATGATCATGTTTCTCTACAGGAGTGTGTGCGGGTAATATCCGCAAGCTGCCAGACATGCCTAAGTGGACGATGGTGACGCCAGCATCGGTATCAATAAGCAAGTATTTGGCGCGACGGCGGACTTGTTTGATGGTTTGGCCAATAATGTTTTTACATATCTCTGGCACAGGCCAACGTAAGGAAGCATTTCTGACAATGAGGTCGCTCACGGTTTGATTGACAAGGTGCGGTGAGATCCCCTGCTTGGTTACTTCAACTTCTGGTAATTCAGGCATATGAGTCCGTTTAAGTGTCTGTTAGCTATGTATTATGAGATTCACGATGTTGAGCTTCTCGTGAATTGAAAATCAGTTATTGGCTTGAAATCACTGGTTCTAGCTCGCTACGTAGGCTCGGTGGTATTTGGTACCAATTTTGTGATGTTGACTGTAAATAACCTGCTTGAGGGTAATACTGCCAATGCTGAGCTTGCTGTTGGTGATTTATTGCGATGGAGAGTGTTACGTAGGCTGGCAATGATTGGATCTCACCTGCCGTCATTTGAACTGGCGAAACCATTAATGCTTCCCAGGCTGTCGCTAGCGATTGGCAATTCAATACACTGTCTGTACAACGCCAAATACCATTCGATTTATTGAGCCAAACACCATTTAACTGTAATTGGGTCAATTGATTACTGTCATCAAAAAGCGCATGAGCATCATCGGGCATTTTATTGGTTTTGGAGTCGATAAAGGTTAACACTGCGACCATAAATACACAGGCAATGATGAGAATGTTATTCCACTTCTTTCGAGATAAAGCCATAAGTGAATGCGTAAGTGATTGTTAGCCACAGTGTATATCAAAAACACGATAGCAAAAAGTTATCCCATAGGAGAGGTTTAAAAGACAAGTTGCGTGGGAAGTTAAAGCAATAAAAAAGGTGATGTATCGATAACATCACCTTTAATATGAATGACTAGAACGGTTAGCCGCCTGTGGAATTCATAAAGCGTAGGATTTGCACATCATCATCTGTGCCAAAATAATGCTCTTTAGGCTTATGCTGAATACCGTCCATGATAGCCTCTTTCAGCTTGCCAATATCACCAGGGAATTCACGTACGATAGCCTTAAGGTCGACAGAGTTTTCATTACCTAAACATAACAGCAAACGACCTTCTACGGTGACACGGACACGATTACATTCGTGACAGAAGTTATTGCTGTGTGGAGAAATAAAGCCAATGTGAATATCACTGTCTGCCATCTTAAAGTAGCGAGCTGGGCCACCAGTGCGTTTACTTGAAGGTATCAGTGGATAAGTATCTTCAATAATGCCTCTAACTTCTTCACTTGAGCAGTGACGACTGCGTTTACGCTCATCAATAACACCTAATGGCATTTCCTCAATGAAGGCAATATCGAGTTCTCGTTCACGACAAAAATCAATTAAATCGATCACTTCATGATCGTTCTTACCGCGTAAAATAACAGCGTTGATTTTGATGTGTTTAAATCCAGCCGCTTTTGCGGCATCAATACCTGCAATAACGCGATCAACTTTACCGTTGCGGGTCATTTCAGTGAATAACTCAGGATTTAAAGTGTCTAAACTGATGTTCAGACGCTTCAAACCTGCATCATGCATAGGCTGAGCAAGCTTACTTAATCGAGAGCCATTGGTGGTCATCGATAAGTCATCTAAGCCAGGTAATTTACCCAGCAAATCAATTAACTTGTCACAGTCAGTTCTGACTAATGGCTCACCACCTGTTAGGCGAATTTTCTTCACGCCTAACTCAGTAAAAGCTTGTGCAATCCATGCGAGTTCTTCAAGACTTAGTACGTGGTCTTTGGGTAAAAAGCTTGGATCTTCACTCATGCAATATACACAGCGAAAATCACAACGGTCAGTGACCGATAAACGTAAGTATTCTACTTTTCGATTAAACTTGTCGACGATTAAACTCATGAATTAGCACATCTTATGGTTAGTTATAACAGTTCAGCGAACGGCTGAATGTAGACTTGTTGGCCTGGCATGACTGAGTCTTCGGCTTCACCGATAACAATCAGACAATTTGCTTTTACCATCGAGTTCAACATCCCTGAACCTTGTGCCCCAGTAGTGGCTACATGTAATCGTCCATCATTGCTTAAATGATACTGGCCACGAACAAATTCTGTTCGTCCTGTTCTACTGCGCAACATACTATCGGTAATTGCAGGCAAATACTGTGGTGTATAGTCGGTTTCGCCCGCTAATTTGCGAATAGCTGGTTGCACGAACTGTAAAAATGACACCATTACCGCAACTGGGTTACCAGGTAAGCCAAAGAATAAGCTGTCGTTCACCGTCCCAAATGCAAGAGGTCGCCCTGGACGCATGTTGATACGCCAAAAGTTAATCGCGCCAATTTTAGCTAATACGGTTTTGATGTAATCAGCATTACCAACAGAAACACCGCCAGAACTGATCACAATATCAGCATCAAAACTGGCCTGTTGCAGAGCACTCGTTAACGCATCTTCACTATCTTCAATGATGCCTAAATCGATAACTTTACAGCCCAGTTTTTGCGCCATAGATTTTATGGTGTAACGGTTTGAGTCGTAAATGCAGTTAGCTTTGAGTGGCTCACCTGGTTGGCTGACTTCATCGCCAGTTGAGAATACTGCGATAACAGGTTGCTTCACGACATCAGCTTTAGCTAAACCCAGTGACGCTAATAAACCTTGTTCGGCAGCTTGCAAACGATGACCTTTTGCTAAGGCTAATGCGTCTTTAGCAATATCTTCGCCCGCTAAGCGAACATGTTGACCGGCTTCAACTTTGCCTTGTAATTGCACATGACCATCTTGTTCGATCACTAATTCACGTGCTTCAACAGTATCAGCACCATTAGGCACTGTTGCGCCAGTCATGATACGTACTGCTTCGCCAGCAGCTAATGTGTCAGGATATTCATGCCCAGCGAGGACTTCGCCCATTAATTTAAGTGGCGAAACAGGATTGCTAGGACTGTTATCTTGGCTATAAGCAAAAGCATAGCCGTCCATTGCTGAGTTAGTTTGCTGCGGCACATTCACAGGTGAAATAGCATCTGTTGCTAAAACACGGTTCGCGGCATCATCAATGGTGACTTGTTCGCTGTCTGCCAGCGGTTTAACCATTGTCATCAACTGCTCTAAACCTTGAGCAACAGATAAGAACTTTTGCTCATCAGTGACAGCAGTTGCTGTCGTCGGAATAGGTAACTCAAGCTCTGGAGCTTGCCAATTGGTTTGGTATTCAATAACAAAGTCTGCAATTTGACCGACATTATTTAAGTCTAAACGCGTTAGTTCCGCAGGGGTGTCAGTTTCATCACAACAGGCAATGGCAACAATGTTGTCATCGTGAGTGTGGATGAGTGGTTTCCCATGTGCAGCTCGGTGTAATTCAATCTTCGGCAACTCAAGCTTTTTAAACCCTTCAACCAAGACGATATCCACTTTATCGGCTTCGATTTGCGCGAGTAAATGCGGCAGTTCAGGATCGCCTTCTACGGCATCTTCTGTCATGAGTGCCCATCGTATATGTGAAGCGACTAGCATCTGCTTAGCGCCAGCTTTGCGCATTTCGTAGCTGTCTTTACCTGGGATATCAACATCGAAGTTGTGGTGAGCATGTTTAATCACAGCTAAACGAACGCCACGGCGGTTAAGCTCTGGAATTAACTGTTTTAATAAGGTGGTTTTACCGGTGCCACTATAGGCACAAAATCCGAGAACTGGAATACTTAGCGGATTGGTAAACGGTATACTCATAAAGACCTCATTGTTGGCTTATCACTGTGTTGCCACAGATTATTTGCCATTTTCGATGACAAGTTTTTGTTCAAGTGTATTCACATTAACAAATGCATTGGGTTGGTCAGCAAAGCTTGTGACCACATATTTGTGTTGTTCATACCAAAGGAAAATTTTACGGTCGCCAGCATCTAGAAATGCCTGCATTGATGTTTTCAAATGCGGCTTAAGCAACATGACCACAGGTTGTTGATATTCACCGTCGCTGGCAACCGCGATATCGGCATCGGCTTCTACAAGCGATGCATACATACGTTCACATAAATCCTTTGGTAACATTGGACTATCACAAGGCACAACCAACAATAACTCTGCTTGAGTATTGTCCATCGCAGTGACCATACCAGCTAAAGGACCTAAATAGCCTGTTTCTTTATCGCTGAGCACATCAAAACCCAGAGCGGCATATTGCTCTTGATTGCGGTTAGCGTTAATCATAATACGATCAACTTGTGGTTTAACACGCTCAATGGTGTGGCTAATCATTGGTTTGCCGCTAAGTTCAACCAAACCTTTGTCGATACCGCCCATTCTTCGGGCCATACCGCCAGCTAAAATCACCGCATCAATTTGCACTGACATAGTGAAACTCCTGAGATTGTTCAAAGCTAGGTATATGGCTACTTTCAACAACTTTTTGCTCTGAGATATGCCAATGCTTTTGGCATAAAGCTGTTAAACCACAGGTTTGATGGCTACTGATCAGCAGCCCAGTACCTTCTTGTTTTAAAATATTAATCATGGCTAAAACTAGTTTTTGTGACTGCTTATCCATGTTAGAAATCGGTTCATCAAGCATGAGTAATTTAGGTTGAGTTATCCATGCTCTTGCAATGGCGAGGCGCTGTCTCTCACCACCAGATAAGTCCGTGGCATCACTTTTTAGTAATGAGCCAAGTTGCGCACTTTCAATCGCTTGAGCGACTCTTGCTTGTAACTCTTGAGGGCTAAAACGAGTTTTTGGTAAGGCGTAACGCAAGTTGTATTCAACCGAGCCGTCAAACAGGTATGCATGTTGATGTAAATAAACAGCTTTGCCAAGTAATGAATTAGATTGCCACCACTTTTTAGGCGCAAAACCGGTAGCGATAACGTCACCTGAATTGGGCTTAATAATACCTGCAATCAGTTTCATTAACGTCGACTTACCTGAGCCGTTATCACCTTGAAGATAGATAACATCCCCTTCGCAGAATGATAAATTATCGAACTCAAACAACTTACGCTCTTTAAAGTTGATACTGACATTTTTTGCAGTGAGCTTAGCCGTCATTATTGACTCCTAGGCATGGCTTTACCACGCAAAGAACCGATAGCGAAGTTAATCACAATGGCTAAAATTAATAGCACCAGGCCTAAAGCAATCGCTTGAGCAAAATCACCTTTACTGGTTTCAAGGGCAATGGCCGTAGGAATATTTCGAGTGTGATGCAGAATGTTACCGCCGACCATCATCGAACAGCCCACTTCGGTAAGAATACGGCTAAAGGCTGCAATCACTGCCAATAATAATGGCACGCGTAATTCACGACAAACAGTCCAAATAGCGCGTTGCCATGAAGCGCCTAACGTACGAGATGTTTCATAAGCACGTTTATCAATACTGCTAAACGCGGCTTGGGATAAAGCGATTAAGACTGGCGCGCAAATCATCATTTGCCCGAGGATCATACCTTCTTGCGTGAATAGCCAGCGTAAATCCCCTAAAGGTCCATTTCGGGTAAGCAGCAGGTAAGCCAGCAAACCGATAACAACAGTTGGAATAGATTGAAGTGTTTGGACGATATTAGTGACAAACCAGCGTCCTGGGAATTGATAAGAGGCTAGGAAAAAGCCAAGCACAATCGACGGTATTAATGTGATGATTAATGCCGCAAAAGAAACCGAAAAAGAAACACTTATGATAGACCATACGTCTGGATCTAAAGAAAGCAGCAAGCTAAAAGCTTGCTGCATTAGGGCTAACCAGCCTTCATTCATTACTTATATGTTGCCTTAAACAATTGTTCTCCCTGAACTTTAAAGTCATTAATCATCTGCTGAGCTTTAGGGCTAATAAACCAATCGCTCAATGCTTTCGCTCCTTGATGATTTAAATCAGGATATTTGTCTGCATTAATTAACATGATCTGATAAGGATTGGCTAATGCGTCGCCACCTTCGAAAGTAATCGTTAAATCTAATTTAGATTTATAAGCAACAAACGTACCACGATCGGTAAGGGTGTATGCTTGTTTTTCATTTGCCATCAGTAGAGTCTTACCCATACCTTGACCAATAGAAGTATAGCCTGAAAAGTCAGGTGTTACAGAAGCTTCATTCCAAATTGCGAGCTCTTTCATGTTGGTGCCAGAATTATCACCACGAGAAATGAAAGTATTCTCAGTTTTAGCAACTTTTTTGAAGGCTTCAACAACGTCTGTACTGCCTGCCATTTTCGCTGGATCGTTCTTCGGGCCTAAAACCACAAAGTCATTTTCCATGATGCCACGAGGCGTCGTACCGTAACCTTCATTAACAAATTTTGCCTCAGCTGCTGGAGCGTGAGTCATGACTACGTCTACGTCTCCTTGACGTGCAAGTTTTAATGCCTTACCTGTACCCGTTGCAATCACTTGAACTTTGTAACCAGATTCCGCTTCAAAAGTCGGCAAAATAGCGCGTAAAAGTCCTGAATTATCCGTGCTGGTGGTCGTGGCTAATTTGATGACTTCGTTTGCTTCAACGGTATCACTTACCATTGTGCTACTCAGTAATGCCATACCGATTAAAGCGGTTAAACTTGACTTAAAATTAAACATTCTAGCTCCTTGAAAATACTGAATTGCATTGACACCAAGCCGTGCCAATTAATGTATTTCGAAAACGAGGGCGTTGTTGCCCAAAACAGTTAAATGCAAAGGCAATTACTATGCCAGAGTGAGTCAGAAAAATGTTGATCACGACAAAATTAAAAAGTGTGATCTAACTCTCGCATTCAATTGAGGTTTAACAGACAAATTGTCCCACGGGTCTAATTCTGTAGGGCAAACTGACCCACAGCTAGATTTTTAATGGTACGATAATGTTAAATCTAGTCAAAATGTCCAAAGTAGAAGCCATATGAACAATAATGAATCAAATTCAAAACCACTACCGACTGCAGTTTCGGTTTTGATTGTTGATGATGAACCAGGGATGCGTAGCTTCCTTAGAAAGGCATTATCAAAGAAATTTGCGTTAGTCGAAACGGCTTCAACGATTGAAGAAGCTGAAAAGCTTCGTAGCCGCGGCCATTTTGACTTACTGATTGTCGATATCCGTCTACCTGATCGTTCGGGCATAGAATGGCATGAAGCCTTAAACGAAAAAGAACGCCGCTCAGATATCATCTTTATGACTGGCTATGCCGATATGGATGTGGCGATCAAAGCCTTACGAGCTGGCGCATCTGATTTCATCATGAAACCATTTCATTTAGAGCAAATGATGACATCGGTGGACCGCTGTATTGAAAGACGCTTACTTAAGCGTGAAAACTTTATGTTGCGCCGAGAGCTATCCAGTGGCCATTCAACCACCATGATTGGTAACAGTGATGCAATGGTTGAAGTTAAACAGGTTATTGAGCGCGTAGCGCCAACCAATGCAGTCGTTTTGATTGAAGGCGAATCAGGTACGGGTAAAGAATTAGTTGCAAGACAATTACATCAACTGAGTGGTCGTACAGGTCCTTTTGTGCCAGTTAACTGCGGCGCTATTGCGCCAGAGCTATTAGGCAGTGAACTGTTTGGGCATACTGCGGGGGCATTTACGGGTGCAAAAGGTAATCGAGAAGGGTTATTTCATTTCGCCACAGGTGGCACCATCTTTTTAGATGAAATTGGCGAGATGCCAATGAAAATGCAAACTGCGTTATTGCGAGTACTTGAGCAAAAAGCGATTAGACCAGTAGGTAGTGAGAAAGAAGTCGCTATTGATGTCAGGGTATTAGCTGCAACCAACCGTACTTTATCTGAGGAAGTTGCCGAAGGGAATTTCCGGAGTGACTTGTACTATCGTTTGAATGTCTTAAATATTTTAATTCCACCGCTGCGGACTCGCCCTGAAGATGTGATTGAGTTAACCCATCACTTTACCTGGCAGCTTGCTCGTGAGCTTGGAGTTAAAGAAGTCGTATGGAGTCATGAAGATTTGCAGGTACTGCAGCAACATGAGTGGCCAGGTAATATCCGTGAACTACGTAATATGATTGAACGCTGCATTTTATTGGGTAAGCCACCGGCAGAATACTGGAAGAAAAATGAACAAGCAGAAGTGGTAACGCAAGCAGGCTATCCACTCAGTTGGCCGCTAAAGGAAGTTGAAAAGCAACATGTCATGAGCGTTGTTGATGCTCATAGCGGTAATAAGTCTGCAGCAGCAAGAGATTTAGGTGTTTCGCGTAAAACACTGGATCGTAAATATAAAGAATGGTTTGAAGTCGAATCGGATAAGGAAGACTAAATCGTGTCTGTTTTTAGTCAGTTTTTTGGAGTCAGTTGGCAGCAAATGCAGGCCAAGGTGCGTTATCGCATCCTGATATTAACTCTGTTACCGATTTTACTAACCTTGATCAGTTTAGTTTTCATCACTATTTACTGGAATATCAGCTACACAGGCAAGCAGCTGTTTATGAAAGTAAAAGCTGATTTAACTGTGGCAACTAACACCTTAGAACAGGTTCAAAAGCAACAAGAGATTCAACTACTTAATGTTAGTAAGTCTTGGGATTTTCAAAATGCATTCCTAGAAGTCGATAAAGGGAGTCAAAGTGAGTTAGCCGCGCTCAATCGTTACCTCAAACAGCAAAAAGATATTCTTCAGTTAGATGTCTTACGATTAATCAGGCTCGAAGAAGCTAATGCCGATCCAGATTTACGTCAGATGTTGCCTAGAGTTGAAAACAAAGCCTTATCAGGTTTAATGGTGTTATCTGCTAAACGATTAGACAGGTTAGATCCGAGTTTAGCTAAACTCGCAAGGGTGCCATTGTCTGCAACTATGCGTGCAGAAGAGCCTACAAAGATTGCTGAAACTCGGGGCATGTTAAGCCGGACACTGCTGCCGATTGCTGATGAATCAGGTCAAGTAAGCTGGTATTTGGATGGGGCAACATTGTTCAATCGAGATACGGTTATTGTCGACCACATTCGGGATCTTGTTTACGACAAAGGTACATTACCTGAGCGCTCAATAGGTACCGTGACTATCTTTTTAGATAATGCACGGATTAGCACCAATGTGCCTATGGACATGTTCTCTCCGAATAAAGATCTCCAATCACGGGCGTTAGGCACATTAGTATCCGAAGAAGTTCGTCAAAAGGTGTTGGTTGACGGCACGCCATGGGTTGATCGTGCTTTCGTATTAAATGATTGGTTTATTTCAGGTTACTCACCGTTAGAAGATGTGCGTGGAAAACGAATAGGTATGATTTACACCGGCTTTTCTGAAGCGCCATTCATTCACACCTATATCTTAAACATCATCGAACTGGGCACCATATTAATGTTAGTGCTCTTGGTGTCTGGCTTTCTGGTGTATCGAGGGGCAAACAGCTTACTTGAACCAATCGAACGTATTCACCATGTGGTAAAAGCGGTGCAATCAGGCCGAGATTTGCGGATTGGTGAGCTTGGATTAGATAGGGATAATGAGCTATCCAATCTTGCTGAACAATTTGATCATATGTTGGATTTACTGCAGCGCCGTAACTTACAGATACAGTCTGCTGCTGAGCAGCTTGAAGTCAAAGTAGAAGAACGAACTCGCAGCTTGCAAGACAAAACTGAAGAGTTACAACGCAATGTGGCCTTACTCAATGAAACTCGCCAACAGTTAGTCACCAATGAAAAGCTGACAGCATTAGGTGAGTTAACTGCTGGTATTGCCCATGAGATTAATAATCCGACGGCAGTGATCTTGGGTAACATGGAGTTGATGAAATACGAACTTGGCCCCAATGCAAATGTGGTTGAAGAAGAAATTGAGTTAGTGATCCAACAGGTTGGCAGGATAAGCACGATTATTCGCAGTTTGTTGCAATACAGCCGTCCTGGTGAATTTAATGCCCCACTTGAGATGCATCAAGTGCAGTCAATGATTGAAGAAGTGTTAGTCCTGGTTCGACATTCGATTGAAAAGCAAAAAGTAGAACTGATTCAGCAAGTCAATACAACAGCAGAAGTCCAAGTTAACCGCCCTCAGGTTATTCAGGTGTTGATTAACTTAGTGGTCAATGCTGCTCATGCTATTGAGAGTAAAGGCAAGATTTGGATTAGAGCTGATGACTGGATAGAAAATGGAAACGTGGTGGGCGTAAAAGTAGAAGTAGAAGATGAAGGTGTGGGGATTGCACCAGAGCGCTTAAGTCGAATCTTCGATCCATTTTACACCACCCGCAAGGATGGAACAGGTTTAGGTCTATCGTTGAGCTACGGTATTATTAAGCGCATTGGCGGCACCATTGAAGTTAAATCGACATTAGGAAAGGGCACTGTTTTCTCTATTGGTATTTATAATAAAGCCAAAGAAGAGCAAGCGGATAATCCTTATGATGGCTTACATTTTGGTGCGGTAGATGACACGAATGGCTAATTTATGGGTGTCATTTAATCTTATGCGACAAATGCTATGTGGCAAGTGTGATGTGACAAATGTGGTACAGCTAAGACGTAACACGAATTATAGGCAAAAAAAAGCCGGGTGATGAACCCGGCCACAAAGAGTGTGTGAGCAATGTCGTGCTTGCATACTCAGTAGGGTAATAGGAGATGAAGCTATTATCTTAACTGAGCTTTGGAACGCACATAAACAATAATCATTCTCATTATCGTTTGCAATCATTTATTCAAATTAATTACCTACTTTACATTCTCTTTACAACCTTTTTAGTCCCTGCAGTATTTATTTTCAGTTTTATTTTTAGCTTTTCTATTCAAAAACAAATTGTTACCTCAATTGTATCTATGTCGTTTCCAAGGGGGTCAAATGTGGGTGTTTGCATGCTAATTAATGGAAAGCCGATAAGGGAAATAGATAACGAGAGGGCGTTTAACGAAAGAGCTTAATCTGCGCTATTCACTGAACGATAATAAGAAAAGATATAATCGGAAATTAAAAGCTGACTAAAAGGCACGAGTAGAGGTTTTTAAACCACTAAATTTTAGGCGAAAAAAAGCCAGGTGATGAGCCTGGCGTTTAAAGAGTGTATGAGCAATGATGTGCTAATTCAGCGTATTTAATAGGAGATGAAGCTATTAACATTACTGAGTTTTGGAACGCAATCAAATAGTAATCATTATCATTTGCGTTTGCAAGTCAATTGCTCAATATTTTTCAATTTTGTTATAAAAAAGCACCGTAATTGAAAATACTCTTCATTTTTCATTTCATAAAAGTCTTTAAGTTAATGATTTAAAGCGACTTTTGTAAATGTAATTTATTTTTAGCAATATTGCTGTGGCTTTCAACCTGTGTGATCTGATATTGATTCGCCACTAACATATTCAGCATCGCTTTATATTGATTACGGGTTTTCACTTCTAGACGACTAAACCCCTGTGCTGCAGCCCATTTCTCTTGGTATTCAAGCATAGATTTTGCTAGACCAATATTTCTGAAATCAGCCACTACACCACCTAACCAACTGTAGAAGCAATGCGCTTCAATTTGGTACCCCAATTTAAAACCAGCCAGCTCACCTTCAACATAAGTCAGTAAAATTAAGCTGGTCTTGTTACTCAGTCTTTGCTCAATAGATTCAATCGTTTGAGCACGATCTAATTCACTAATTTGAGCCGTTAATAAGGCAATTTTTTCAGCTAGCTCAGCTGTCAGCTCTGTATGAGCTTCGATTTGGATATTTAACATTTAATCTTCCGCAAGGCCGATAAACTTATCATGCTTACAGTAGAACTTTTCTGAACTATCTAGCATGGATAATTTAAACGGTAAAAAACACCTAAGCATTATATCTCATCGTACCAGTTGGGTCGTGGTAGTGATTAAAAAGTGCAGTATCGATCAAATTATCGCCAATCATTTTGAGCTTAAGCAAGACGAAGGCGATAAATAGTGTCGATATAGCTAGGTTATAGCTGGTTTATCGCCGTTATTCTCTTCCGTGTTTGCGCTGGTAGTAATCAGCTTTTCGCTGAGCACTTTGAGCAATACACCGTAAGCAGGCAGGAACAAGCCTAAACTGACAATAAGTTTAAATGCATAATCCACCATGGCAATTTCAGGCCAGTGTTGAGCCATAAAGGTATCTGTAGAGGCATAGAAAGCCACACTGAAGAAGACAATAGTATCAACGAGGTTGCCAAATAAGGTTGATGCCGCAGGGGCAATCCACCATGCTTTTGCTTTACGCATTTTGGCAAATACAGTGATATCCATTAACTGACCGACTAAGTAAGCGACAAAGCTGGCGAAGGCGATACGAAATACAAACTGGTTCCATTGAGCTAATGAATCTGTACCTTGAAAAGCGCCATTATGGAAAATAACCCCCATAACATAGGAAATCACAAGCGCTGGCAGCATAGCTTTAAAAATAATACTTCGAGCCGCTTTTTGACCAAATATTCTGACCGTTAAGTCGGTGGCTAAATATACAAACGGAAAGCTGAAAGCACCCCAAGTGGTGTGGTAGCCAAATATCTGAAAAGGGAGTTGTACCAAGTAGTTACTGGCACAAATAATAATGATATGAAAACTGACAAGAAACATCAGTGCTCGACGACATTGCGCCTGCGTTAGTTTTAACATGTTGTAGCCTTTTTATTGGGTTAGACGGGGTGAGGGAACCCGTATTTGAATGAGGTTGGCAGTGTTATTTGATTGATTATCGCGAACGTTTTGCTCTTTATCCAAATTGGATTAAAAATCGTCAGCTACGCCAAGGAGGACGCATTATAGAGAGCAAAAATTAAGATGCAACTATCAATTGTGTTTTTTGGTGTTGAGTCAGCTAAACCTAAGCACTAGTTAAGTAGCTAGAGTGTAAGTAGCTAAAATTTAAGTAGCTAAAGTTAGCAGAGCGTTATAGCTCGACCAATATGGATAAAATAGTGGTTAGTTTATTTTCAAGCTCTTGCCATTCCGCAAGTGGATCAGAACCAGCAACAATACCAGCACCTGCAAACAGGTTAATTCGTCCCGGTTCGATTAAGGCGCTGCGAATAGCGACCGAAAATTCGCTTTCATATTTATTTAAGTAACCACAAGCGCCGGCATACCAACCGCGATTATATCCTTCACGTTGGCGGATAAAACTGAGTGCCGATTCTTTTGGTAATCCGCCAACCGCAGGTGTTGGGTGTAAGCCTTGAAGTAATTGAAAGTCATTTACTCCTGCTTTTAACTCTGCGCGAATTGAGCGATGTAAATGCTGAATATGGGTGAGTTTAAAGATTTTAGCTGATTCATCAGCACCAACATAATTGCTCAGAGGGGTGAGTACATCAACAATCTCTTGTCTAACCAATTGGTTTTCATGGCTGTTTTTTGAGTCTTCTAAAAGCTGTTTAGCTAAAAATTCATCTTCTTCCTGATTGAGCCCACGCACAGTCGTCCCAGCTAATGCTTCAGTAAACAATTCTTTTTGTCTACGCAAATATAAGCGCTCAGGCGAGCATGATATAAAGGTTCTGTCTGGGCTGAACTGAAAGCCAAATTGAAAACTATTTGGGTTTCTGCCTTGCCAACATGCCAGCACCATCCAAGGGTCGACAACATCATTAATTTCAAGTTGAGTTTGACGAGACAGCACTACTTTAGGCGTGGTTTGATTGAATTTTGGTTGAGTGACCTGTTCAACCAGCTCTTTCCAACGCTGATAATTAGGTAAGTCACTACGGCCCATTAACGGTAACTTGTTAGGAGGAGATAATGGCTTTGCAGGTTTTAACTGTTTAATGGCTTCAATCGCTGCTTCGCATTCAGTTTGTTGCTCTGTATCTTCAAAATTAAGATTGACCAAGAGTTTGACAATATTGCCATGACGTCGAAGTTCGATACGTGGCAACACAAAGCGTGTGCGCCCAAAATCAGGCCAGCATTCTACTGTGCGATCAAACGCGACGCCGCCATAATAGCGAATATCTTGATTACTGCTTTTACCGCGTTGTGATTGGTAAATCGATGACAGTAATTCATCATCAATTTCTTGTTCTTGTTTGAAGTCTTTACAGGCGCCAATAGCGGCAACTTCTTCCTGTTTATCACGCCCATGCCAATAAATTCGTGGATACTGTGTTTGAGCACCTAACCAAGACAGTAATGGAATTGACTTTGCTTCCACAGAAATCTGCACTATGTGTTCTTTGGCGTGAGCCAACTTCATAGCGTTTAGCTTGTCGATTAACTGGCTAAATTGCTCAGAAAAAATGTGGCTAGGCAACAAAGACTCCAATAGTTGATAACTCAAATTGATGAAATGAGGAAGAGTAATATGGGTTTATGTAAATTATGCCTTAAGTTAATGAAGGGTTCAAAAACTGTCAATCTTAAGCCGCAATTGCTGTGATCTTAATTGCTAATATAATCTATAAAAATGGGCGATAATGATAATCAATCCCGCTAACTGCCTGAATTTGAACACTGTTAAAGATTAGTACATTTTATTTGGAGTATTTAGCCGAGACAGGATAAAATAACGATACTAAATTTACATATTTAACATTTTAAGTCATAAGTATTAGCATTATTCACTACTACTTCTTTACCGTATTCGGAGATTTACCCGTTAATGAGTCAGATTGATGAGTCAAAAGATATCATTCGCATTCCAGTAAGCCGCTTAGGTTTAGGGATGTTTGTGGTAGCGATTGACCGTAAAGAAAGCAAAGTGGCCATTAGCAATGCAGGACAAATTAAGCATCGTGACTCAATTGCGAAACTGGATAAAGCAGGTATCAAAACTGTTTGGGTGGATGTTGAGCGTTCATCTGATAGTTGTGGCTTAAAGAAAAACAATTCAGCTAAATTAGCACGAAAACCAGTAGCTACCCGCGAAACCAAGCAAACTCAAGCGAAGAAAATTCTCTCTGAGGCGAAAAACCTCGTGCGGAAAGTGCTGTCTGAAACTTATGAAGGTAAAGCGGTTGAAGTCGCGCCTTTTGAAGACATTGCAGACAAAATGATTGAATCAGTGATGGATGATGCCGATGCATTAAAGTGTGTTTCAGCGTTAAGAACAAAAGATGCCTATTTACTTGAGCATTCTGTCAATGTGGCATTTTTGTTGGTGACATTTGGTAAGCATCTAAATCTCGATAAAGCATTATTGAAAGAAATGGCTGTGGGAGGAATTTTGCATGATATTGGTAAAATTCAAGTGGATAACAAGATCCTCCACAAACCAGGCAAACTGACTGATGAAGAGTTTGAAGAAATCAAAATGCATCAGGTGTACGCAAGAGATATCATGCAAGAAACCACTGGTTTATCGCAAGTGAGTAAAGATGTTTGCTTAATGCATCATGAAAAGCTAGATGGTAACGGTTATCCCAATGGCCTTAAAGGTGATGAAATACCACAACATGGCCGTATGAGCTGTATTGTTGATATTTTTGATGCCTTGACAGCCACTCGTTGCTATAAAGAAGCAATGAGCCCTGCGGCTGCGTTTAAAATTTTAATGAAGTTAACCCCATTTCATCTCGATCAAACACTCGTTTATGAGTTCATCCGCTGCGTCGGGATTTACCCAGTGGGTTCACTAGTGCAATTATCTGATGAAAGAGTCGGCATTGTGTGGGAATCAAAGGGACGTGATGCCTTAAACCCTGTGGTGAAGTGTTTTTATTCGCAAAAGCATCGACGTTATACCGATGTCACCTTTGTTGATTTACGTAAATCAGATTTAAATATTGAGCGGGGTATATCTCCTCGTTCGCTTGAAGTCGACCCTAGTCCATTTTACTAATTCACAATAAATATCAACGCTCAATGAACACTCATGAGAGCGTTTGAAGTTAATTACTTACCCGTGTTTTTTTGATTGCTCCCATTCACCAGCGTCACCCTTTTTAGCTTTCTTGTTGTATATTCCCTTTGACTTACTCTCAATCCATTTTCGGAGATAAAATGAAATCTTTGGTTAGCATTAGTGTCATTCTACTTTCTTTAGCGTTGCTTATTCCTGGGGTGACACAACCTATTTTGACCATTCAAGGCAGCATCGAAAAAGCTGAGTTGGTTGAAACTGGGGTCAATATATTTACCGACAGTTTATCTGAAAGTTCGCGAAGTAGTGCTCGCAGCATGATGGAGATGGCCATTAATATGTTTGGGTTTGATTCCATTGAAGGCGAAGTCGAGGTGTTTTATAAAACCCGCAGCATTGTCGATACTGTCAATGAGCTTTATCAGTCAAATAATGTGCTTGTCGCAGCTTTAGTTGGCATATTTAGCATGGTGTTTCCTGCATTAAAGCTACTCCTCATGCTGGTTATTTGTTTACCATGGTTTTCTCGTCAGCAGCAAAGTGTGATTAAGGTGATTAGTGCAATCGGCAAGTGGTCAATGGCAGATGTATTTGTTGTTGCTTTGATTGTTGTTTATATGGCGGGTAATGCTTCAGCGGGAATGGGGGAATTATTAAAGACCACTGCTCAATTTGAACCTGGCTTTTATTTTTTCAGCGCTTATTGCGTCTTTTCAATCGCCAGTCATTGGATGGTTACGAGTATATTTATCAACCCAGCAGAAGATGTGTCTCATAAATTAGCTAACAGCCACACGGCGTAAATTCTGAGACGGCTTAGCTATTATTTTTGTATTACTTATTGAAAAAGTTACTATTTAAATTATCCAATAAGCCTGTCTTTAAGTAACTACAGTGTAATTCAGCATAACTTAGAAATAATCAGTATTGGCGGCTTAAATAGACTCTTCCGATAATTGCCTTGAGTATCCTAAATCGAGGCAATGATGATTTCATTGTTTAAAGCAGGGTTAAAACCCCAATCTAAAATAAAAATGTACAAAGCTATCGCGATTATCAGCTTGTGCATTATTGCTATTGTTGCTTCTGTGCAAACCACAGGACTAACCCGTGCGGTGATAGAGCTATTAGCTTTTGGCGGGCTTATTGGGCTCGCGTTAGCTAAGCCCTATATTCAGACACAAGCATCACAGGACGCTGAGTAGCGACCTCCCAGCAATATTCACATTGCTAGATTTCGTGCTGCTTTACTGTTTTTCCTATCCTTCACTATCTTATCCATAAAATATAACCCAGTGATGAACTGCCAATTGCTAGCCAGAGTAGTACGCCTAACAACAGAGGCTTAGGTCCATTGGCGCGCATTTTACTGACTGTGATACCCGCACCAATCAAGAATAAACACACAATCAATAATTGCTTCGACACGCTAAAAAGCACGTCATAGACAGGTTGGCCTTGGGGAATAAAATAAGCCGTTAAAATAGCTAAACAATAAAAACCAATAAAGTACGGAATAGATATTTTTGACTTATCACCACCAAACGCGATGGCGCTGAGTAAAGCGATTGGAATTATCCACAAAGCGCGAGCTAGCTTAATCGTGGTTGCCGTTTTTAAAGCTTCATCGCCATAAGCTGACGCAGCGCCAACAACTGAAGAAGTATCGTGAATCGCAATCGCGCTCCAAACCCCAAAGTCATACTGGCTCAATGATAATGCATGACCAATGGTTGGAAAGAGGAACAATGCGGCTGAATTGAGTAAAAAAATACAGGCGAGCGATACAGCAATTTGATCATTCTTAGCATTAATCGCAGGCGCGACAGCGGCAATCGCGCTGCCACCACAAATCGCGGTGCCACAGCTAATCAAGTGGCCAGTTTTATCTTCCAACTTCATTAATCGGGTTAACCCGAAACCCAATATAAGGGTGAAAAAAATAGAGCCAACGATTAAGCCTAAGTTATTGCTACTTGCAGAAATTGCTTCAGGTAAATTAATACCAAAACCTAAGCCGACAATAGAATAAGCCAATAGCTTTTTGGTGATTTTATTTAAATCGATACTTACTGGCACCATACCTAAGCTGGCAAGAGTAAAGCCCATTAGCAAGGCTATTGGAGAGGAGATAATTGGCGTTAAACATATCAAACCTACAGCAATAAATAGCCATAATTTGAATTGTACAGAAAAACCACTAGTCATGAACAGTCACTCAAAAAATTGATGGTCTATTGTAGCAATTCGAAAGACATTGAACGATAACAGAAGATGAAAAACCATCAGCTAGAATAACTTTTGTCGTGTTGCGGCGCTTGAGTGATATTTTAATCGCGAAATATCGTGACTTGATTATAATAACCGCACTAATGATGAGTTTTACAGATGGTATTAGAGATGACAACGTCAGCAAACTTAGCTACACCCCACTTTTTGCCTGAGAACACTTTATTGCTAAATGCGATAACCGAAGGTGTTTACGGTTTTGATCTCAATGGTAATGCCGTATTTATTAACCCAGCAGCAGAACAAATGACAGGTTGGGAAAGTGCTGAATTAATTGGCAGAAATATTCATGACTGTCATCACCATAGTCACGCTGATGGTAGCCCTTATCCTCAGCATGATTGCCCCATTTACCGAACCTTGCACGATGGTGTTGCTCGTCAGGTATCGGAGGATGTTTTTTGGCGTAAAGATGGCACTAGCTTCCCCGTTTATTATAGTTCAACCCCTGTTTATGATAACGGTGTATTGATTGGAGTCATCGCGATATTTCGAGATGTCAGTATACAAAAACATACCGAAGACTCCCTGCGCGAGGCATTAGCACAGGTGCAGGCACTGTCGGAGCGACTCGCCTCTGAAAATCAATATTTACTTACTGAGCTTCAAGGAAAGCAAGGTGCGATGGGGTTATCTGGTAACAGCCAAGCAATTAGCCATTTAACTCAGCAAATCAACCTAGTGGCTAATACCGACAGTACCGTGTTGATTTGCGGCGAGAATGGCACAGGTAAAGAGCTGGTGGCGCGAAGCCTTCATCAATTAAGTCACCGCAAAGATCATCCTTTAGTAAGCGTGAACTGTGCGGCCTTTTCTGCATCAATATTAGAAAGTGAACTGTTTGGTCATGAAAAAGGCGCTTTTACTGGTGCAGTTAGCAGACGCAAAGGTCGATTTGAGTTGGCCCATAATGGCACCTTATTTCTCGATGAAATTGCCGAATTAAGCCTTGAAGCCCAATCAAAGCTATTGCGAGTAATTCAAGAACAGGCCTTTGAGCGAGTCGGCAGTAGCGAAACGATTAAGGTCAACATTCGACTAATCGCCGCAACTCATCACGATTTACAAGCACGAGTAGAGCAAGGCTTGTTTAGAATGGATTTGTACTATCGACTCAATGTGTTTCCTATTATCGTGCCGCCCTTACGACAACGTCGTGAAGATTTACCTGCATTAGTCAGCGACTTAGTCGCTTCTTTAAGTCAGAAATTAGGCAAGAAAATCACCAAAGTGAGTGCCCAGGGTTTAAAGAAACTTCAGCAATATGCTTGGCCTGGCAATGTACGTGAACTGCAAAATCTAATTGAGCGCGAAATCATTCTGACGCAAACTCAAATGCTGGATTTTAAGAGCTTATCGCTTAACTCTGCTCAACAAACTGACTTATCGACTAATCAGTCCCTCACTATGGCGCAAGCTGAAGCTGCACATATTGTCAAAACGCTAGAGGCTACTCAATGGCGAATTTCTGGGGCTCATGGCGCAGCTGCGGTGCTTGATATGCCACCAAGTACCTTACGTTCGAGAATGAAGAAGTTATCCATTAGCCGCTAGATGATTTGGTTAAACAGAAAGATAAGTTCGATTGAGTCACGGTATATCGCCAATTGGTGATATGTCGTGACTTATTAAGTAGCAGATGTTATTTATAGTGATTAAAATCAGGTGGTTATGTTTTTATTGTGATTGGCGCAGGTTTTGCTATTTAGCGTACAGCTAATAAGAGAAAACTAGGAACCACACAATGTCAGATCCAGTATCGTCAGAGCCAGTATCAAGTCGGTTACCCACTTCTTCCACCCAGCGCATTCCCGTTGTTAATGTTAGCGCTTCAGGCAAAATTCATGTGCGAGAACAGCAAGGCGTGTTTCAAAAGATCCGTCAGCACACTAATACTTTGCTAATAGCCATATTTTTCATTATCCCTTTCCTCAATTTCAACGGGCGTCAGGCCATTTTGCTTGATGTGACTGAGCAGCAGTTTTTCTTTTTCAATATTACCTTGTGGCCGCAAGATTTCACTGTGTTGGCCTGGGTGTTCATGGCCGCGGCATTCGCGCTGTTTTTTGTCACTGTGTATTGGGGCCGAGTTTGGTGCGGTTTTTTATGTCCGCAAACTGCCTGGACAGCTATGTTTATGTGGGTTGAAGCGAAAATTGAAGGTAATCATCATCACCGTACTGCATTAGATAATGCGCCGTTATCTGCATCTAAAGTGGGCAAAAGGTTGTCAAAGCATACTGCTTGGGCATTCATTGCATTAGTGACAGGTTGTGGTTTTATGGGGTACTTCATGCCTGCACGCGACTTGTATATTGATATTTTCACTTTTAGCAGCGGTTTTTGGACCGGAGTCTGGGTGTGGTTTTTTGCACTCTGTACTTACTTAAATGCGGGTTGGATGCGAGAGATGATGTGCTTGCATTGCTGCCCTTATTCACGATTTCAGGCGGTGATGTTCGACTCGAACACTAAAACGGTCAGTTATGACGCGGCTCGAGGTGAAAATCGTGGTCCTCGTAAGCGCAATAAAAGAGGAACAGACATCGACAAAGTCGTTAAACTTGAAGGTTTAGGTGACTGCGTTGATTGTCATTTATGTGTAGATGTTTGCCCAACAGGTATTGATATCCGTAATGGACTGCAATATGAGTGCATTAATTGTGGTGCCTGCGTTGATGCATGTAATCAAACGATGGAAAAGTTTGGGTATCAGCCAAACCTTATTAGCTTTACCAGCGAAAATGCCCTTGAAAAAGGCCAGAAACCGTCTATCTGGTCAGTCAAAGCGCTGGGCTATGCGAGTGCGCTATTAGTGATGTTGGTGCTTATTGTGATGGATTTGAATAGTCGCACTGATATTCAATTAAATGTAATTCGTGATCGCCAAAGTCTATATCGCGTGATCAATAGTCAGCCGGATAATGAAGTGATAGAGAATAGTTATTTACTGAAAATACGTAATAAAACTCAGCAAGCGGCTTTTTATAATATCAGTATTGCTTATGACAACGTGTCTGCTTATGAATTTGAGATTGAAACCGAAACCTTGGTATTGATTAAGGCGGCTGAACAGTTGGAATATCCTTTAACGGTCACCAATGTAATGAGAGATAATCTTGGCATGACAGCAGGTAATGCACGTGATGAACTCACCTTCTTGATCACTGAAGTGAATTCAGCGGCTGAAATTGACTCTCAAAAACCGTTAAATCAAGTGTCTCAAGAATCGCGATTTTTTAGGCCTTAGACGGGCGACTTGAAACCTTTGGCTAGTCTATTTATCGCGCCATTGACCCAAGCTTATGTCAAAAACTAAAAAGCCAACCGATTCGGTTGGCTTTCATTACAGACTAATAATTATTACAAAGCTGCAATGGGTTTAAAGCAATACTAACGCCAACTAGCGCTGATGCATTGCGTAATCAGTACCGTCTTTAGCGGTAAATACTTTGCAATTTCCTTCTGTCGGTAAACAGCGAGAATGCAGCATGCTTACCCATTGCTTATAAGGCGTAGGTAGGTTTTTAATTGGCAATGCAACTTGTATATCTTCAATGTGTGCAGGGTCGTTTGCACCTAGTTCGCCATTTCGATCAAAACTTACTTCAACATGGGTATCGTTGTTTTTTAGTACGATAGAAGTTGGATCACTTTTATGACCGGTTAGCGCAACAAATTGACAAGGATTTTGTAATCCACATTGGCTACCATCTTTCATAAACGCTAAAAGATGCGTGTAGTAAATAACATAGCTACTGACATCGGCATGTGAGCCTTCTGTAAGTGGAAAATTGTCATCTAAAAATACTTTCGCATTGTTAATTTTATCTGCGTTAGTACTGGTCGCCACAAATTGTTCTTCAATGAAGTTGTTAAGGTTGTGAGCGGCTGTGTTGGTGTGCATTGTTGTCATAGTCATAACCTTATCCTCTTCGCTTGGGTCATTACACTGACTGGTTGTTTAACTCAGCTCAGTGTTACTTCTATTTATTTCTGATTCATGTTGTAAGTTCAGTAAGCAAATCTTAAAAACTGTTTCCCGATTGCTTAATTTGTAGTCTAGAGTATTTTTCACTACAATTTCACAATAAAAATTTTACACTGTGAATTTTACAAAATGCGTAATGATCAAAGCTTAATGAGAAAGTCACATTTTCTTGGCACCAAGATTCGAAATCTACGTAAACGAAATCACCTGACGATGGAAGATTTATCGGCCAGGTGTATTCGTGTCGATTCCAGTTCTGCGCCTTCGGTATCGTATCTGTCGATGATCGAGCGAGGTAAGCGTGTGCCCAGTGCTGGGATGTTGGCTGTGATTGCGACAGTGTTTCAAAAAGAGGTGGAATGGTTCTTAGATGACATGCCTGAAGAGCAATCCATTACGCCAGAAAAAGGTCGCCGTGGCGGTATAAGTGGCATGCCACTTGAGCCCAGCTTCTTATTTTCAAATGATATTCTACAGATTGCGATCCCTGAAATGTTGTCACAAACCGGCACATCAGGAAGGCAATTTGCGCAGTTACTTATTCGTGCTCATCAAGAGCATCATCAGAATCACTTCCCTGATCTTGAACGCGCCGCAGAAGATATCGGCAAGAAACAAATGCCATTAAGCGCCGATGAAATGCTCAGTACAGCTAAAAGTATGGGGCTAAAAATTAAGTGGATTGATGAAATTCCTACTGAAGTCTTGGATGAAACGGGGGCGAGTTCTGCGCGGCTGACGACATCATTTTTTGAACCGCCAGCGACAATTTTTATTAATAAAGCCCTAAAATCTAATGCGCCAAGATTGAAATATGACCTAGCAGTGCATATTGGTCATTGTGTTTTACACAATAAAGATGGCTTAAAAAGTGTCATGACTTCAGGGCGACGTATTGAGGCTGATGACGATGCCACCATGCAATCAAATACCCTAAATGCGCAAGATATTTTGCACGCTTGGCGTGATTTTGAATCTAGCTTTTTTGCAGGAGCATTGTTGTGCCCTAAGGTGCCATTTAGACAGCTACTTGACCGCCACGGTTACGAGATTGATATCCATAAACAATTGCAAGTTTCGGCTTCTGTGGCGATGAGACGGATGACGGTGGTTTCGCCTTATCCGCATTGGCATTACTTTGATGCTTATGCGCCAGGAAAGCTTAAGGCCGTTTATCGTGGTAATGGTATTCCACTGCCTTGGGGTAATATGCGCATTGTTGAAGACCCTTGTCATCACTGGGCTGTGTTTAGAAAAATCAATGAGCCTTCAACAGGCACATCAGCGCAAATATCGATTTTGAATGTGGGTAATGAACCGCGAATTTATTGTTGTGAATCGATAAAAGTAGATGATTCCGCAGGTAACCCACATGTGTTGTGTGCTGGGATTGATCTGAATCCTGCCATTGAAGCACAAGGAAAAGATGCGGTTAAAATTACCGAAGATTTAAAGCAAGCCTGTGTTGAAAATGGTGGCTTAGTGGCGATTCCAAAAGCCATTAAGGCGGATCTCACTAGTGTGGCTAAAATACTCAATATTAATTGGATTGAACGTGGTATCGAAAATGATGCTAGGGTGATTTGTTCACGTGGTGCAGTGTGTCCACGTCAGCCAAGCTGCTATGCCAGTGGCAAAGCGCAGTGTGAATAAAGCCCTTTGTTTGCTGTGTTATGTGAATAAGCCCTATGCAGAGCATAGGGCTTACCAGTTAAGTAAACATACGATTAAGCAAATTATTAAGCCAAGTATCGAGCTGTAGTTGGGCTGATAACATTTGCCCATCATTGTTATTAAATGGACAGTCATCGCCAAAAGCGAGTTGTAGCTGCACGATTTGTGCTGTATCCCACTCAGGGTGAAATTGCACACCCACTTGCCGCTGATGATGGAACATTTGCTGAGGCCAAAGGGAAGAGCTTGCCGTAATTGTTACTACAGCATCTGTGAAATTAAACCCTTGATAATGCCATTGAGGCACCTGCAGCAATTGGTTATTATCAAAAAGCACTCGCTGCCAGCCTAATTCTGGCTTTTTCAACGGGCTTAAGCTTGCGCCCAATGTTGAAGCTAATAACTGGGCCCCTAAACAAATTCCTAAAATAGGCATGTTACGCTGAACAGCTTGGTTGATAAGTGCCAGCTCTGCTTGCATCCAACAGGGACTATCGACCACATCCATTGGCCCACCTAATATGATTAATCCATCTATTTCATCTAATCTAGGTAAGCAGTTATTCGGCGCCATGAAGTGCACCAAAGTGTGCCCCTCAATGCTGGCCCAATCAGCAATTCTCCCAGCACCCTCGGCTGGGTGATGTTGGATTATTGCTATGGTTAAATTTGACATATGTTTTCCCTAATCGTCATTCCACTACTGCAATTCACCTGTTTCAAGGTAAATCTCAATCAGCTGTTCAGGCGACATTGATAAGTGCTCAGCTAATTCAACCTTTGATGCGTGCAATGAATTTGATAATTCTAGGGTTGTCGGAGCCGTGAATGGCCCAGCTTGTTTTTCAGTTGTAAGTTGCTCAGTAAGCGCAGAATTCACTTGAGAAGTCATTGGTCGGTCAGGGTTTAATACCCGTAAAAGGTGGTCGACTTCAGGCCTGTTTTTAAGTAATTTAATTAAAAACTGATTCTGGCTTTGGTTAGAGGCTGCAACCATTAAGTATTGAGCAATGTTGGTCTTCTCTTGGGCGGGTTGCATACTGAGCTCAGTAAAGATGATCACTTTATCAATAATAATCTTCTGCGATGAGAAGCGTGATGTTCCACCTCGCTCAAAATGTCCCTCTACAACCTCTATTTGTAAATGGGTGAGAGGGCTATCGCTGTTGGGATGTAAGCGCATTAAGTCAAAGGGCTTAGGGACAATCGTCCAAAGTTGTTCAGACTGCGTTGATTGTTGCGCTAGCTGCTGTTTGACCGCTTTGTCGGTTGCGGCATCACTAAAGTGAAATTGCATGACCATTTGTACATTATGAGGTTGATGATACATGGGCAAATGCGATGCAAACAAGCCATCATCGCCACCGAATAAGGTCATGCCGTGCAAACCAAAATGGCTGTCATTTGCATGGGAGGTGGGAGAAATAAACTGGCTGATGATGATAAAACATACTGCGATAAATCTGAGGTTGTACATTGTCGGCTCCTATCTGGAAAATAAATCAGATGGGGCCGTCCCCGGATGAATATCTACTGGCATACATCCCTTATGTGGAAGGTATAAGTAAATTGAGGTCGTCCTCAAATACCATTTTACTACAAACTAATAACAATTCGTAGATGTAGAAATAAGTAGATAACTTGTCATAAATCTCGAGAGCGCTTTGAATTGTTAGATGAGTTGATATCAGGTTAGAAGATTGAGAGGGGGGGACATTTTTGCTCGATAGGCGTGGTTCACTTCATACTGCTTAAGCAGGGTTACTTTTGGCTTCAATAAAAAATGTTCGCTGTTTGAACTCGCTCACATCTCGGATAAGTTTGTAACAAAATTTTGTCGACAGTTTACTAAATTAACATTATTTTAGCGTGCCTGTATTGCCGTTAATGTCATAAGCATTAGACAACCTGGCGTTTTAACAACGGTTCACGCACAGTATTCCAACTCTTCAAAAAGTAAACCTACCTGGCTGTCTCGCAGCATGGGGAAGCACGTGTGGTGTGGACTCTCTCAAATGAGTTTTTAATTGTTTCGGACAATGAAAATGAACAAACACTTCGAGCTTATCGATAAACCGACCTTTTTTGGTGCGTTAATATTACTTTTTTCAGTTGTGATCCCCTTGATGATATTCCCTGTAGAGGGAGCACAATGGATTGCAGTGGCTAAAACCTTCATGACAGATAAGTTAGGCTTTGCTTACCTTGCTCTGGGGTTAGCGGCATTTTTCTTTATGATCTATATCGTTTTTTCTGATATTGGTCAGATTAAACTAGGCGATCCAGATGAATCGCCAGAATTTGGTTTAGCCTCTTGGGCTGCAATGCTTTTTTGCGGCGGCATTGGTGCAAGTATTTTATTTTGGGGCACCATTGAATGGGCTTATTACTATCAAAACCCACCTTTTCAATTAGAGCCAGGTAGCGAAGAAGCTATTCGTTGGGCCGCCACCTATGGTCTATTTCATTGGGGACCGATTGCCTGGTGTATCTATATGATCCCAGCAATCCCAATTGCCTACTTTTTCTATGTTCGCAAACAGCCGGTGTTGAAAGTCTCTGCTGCGTTAATGCCAGTGATTGGCGAAGCCCACAGTTTTGGTAAAGTGGGAAAGTTTATCGATATTCTGTTTATCTTTGGTCTGTTAGGAGGTGCGGCAACGACACTTGGTTTAGCTGCGCCATTGATCAATGAAGGTATCAGTTACTTATTTGGCATCCCTACTACGACAGGTAGCCAAATTGGTGTGTTGATGCTGTGTACTGCTATTTTTGCCTATTCAGCTTATATGGGCATGGATAAAGGGATTAAAATTCTTAGTAATATTAATTTCTGGGGTGCATTAGGGTTATTACTATTTGTGCTGGTGTGTGGTCCAACCATTTTCATGCTAGAAACTGGCTTAGACTCCATTGGTCGAATGCTATCAAACTTCTTTGTGATGGCCACGTGGGCAGAGCCTTTTGGCGGCCTAGGGACATTTGAAAATACTCACTTCCCACAGGATTGGACTATTTTTTACTGGGCTTGGTGGTTGGTTTTTGCACCTAGTATGGGGTTGTTTGTTGCGCGAATTTCTCGTGGAAGAACCATTAAACAGATGATTTCTGGTGCGGTGTTCTTTGGTTCGCTTGGTTGCTCAATGTACTTCATTATTCTGGGTAACTATGGTTTATCATTGCAGTTATCTGGTCAATTGGATGTGGTGTCAATCCTCAATACTGACGGGGCTACCCGAGCAATTTTTGCTATTTTAGAGCAATTGCCTTTTAGTACGCTGGTTATAACGGTGTTTACTCTACTGTGTATCATTTTCACTGCCACTACATTTGACTCTATTTCCTATATTTTGGCGTCTGTGGTGCAAACCAACGTAACCGACGATCCTCTACGCTGGAACCGCCTTTTCTGGGCTTTTACGTTATCCCTCATGCCATCGGCATTGATGTTTATGGGCGGTTTAGCCACATTACAAACTGCTGCGATTGTTGGTGGTTTACCCTTGCTAGTGATTGCAGTCATGCTGATGATTTCTGGTGTTAAAGCAGCTTCGTTAGATTTGAGTCATCAAGATGACTATGTTGACCCTGTGATTAATATTTCTGATCTGCCTGATGTTGATCCATGGAGCAAAGAAGGCCAAGCTTTGGCTCGTTTTGAACTCTTACGGGACAATGCTATTGAAGCGGCCAACTCAGAGCGTGAAGCTAATGAAGCCATTTGGATGTTGAAAAAACAATTACGAAAAGAGGCATTATCTCGCGGTGAATCTAGTGTCGATTTAGGAGATGCACCAGATGATATTATTGCTAACTTGCAGCAGCTTAATGTAGATGCTTTAAAAGCAAAAGAGGCAAAACTTGCAGCATCTGAACTTGCACAGCAGGCTCGTGTCGCCTTTGATGTTTTGATGAGAGAAAAGGAAGAACAGGAGCTGTTACTTGAGCAAGAAGAAGTAAAACTTGCGATTCAAGCAAGACTAAACTCGCAAAGCTAATTAGGATTAATTTGCTGAAATTAAGCCACAAAAAAGCCGCTATTAAGCGGCTTTTTTTATTCAAGATGAAGAATGAGGTTGAAGTGCTATCGCACTCATTATCTCAATATTTATCTCAATCTTTATCGCATGGTAACAAATTCTTCAGCGCCGGTCGGGTGAATCGCGACAACAGCATCAAAGTCAGCTTTTGTTGCACCCATCTTCATCGCAACACCAAAGCCTTGGAGGATTTCATCCATGCCAAAACCAATACCATGAATACCGACAACCACTTCATCTTCGCCAGCACAGATTAATTTCATTTTACACGCTTCACGATGAGCGGTAATTGCGGTGTACATAGAGGTGAATCCAGATGTGTACACTTTAATGTTATCTTCGCCGAACTGTTCAGCCGCTTCTGGTTCAGTTAAGCCCATAGTGCCAATTGGTGGGTGACTGAATACGACAGTTGGAATGACACTGTAATCCATTTTAGCGTTTGGCATATTGCCAAATAAACGCTCAGACAGAAGACGCCCAGCTTTAACCGCAACAGGGGTCAGCTCTACGCCGCCTTCCATAATGTCGCCAACACAGTAAATGCCTTTTGCTGTGGTATTTTGCTGCTCATCAGTGACAACATAACCTTTAGCGTTAAGCTTAACGTCGGTGTTTTCTAGGCCGATATTACCCGTTGAAGGTGAGCGACCAATTGCCCAAATCAGCGTATCGACAGTGAGACTTTCACCGTTTTCAAGCTCTAAGGTTAAGCTGTCGTCTGCATTTTTCACTACCGCTTTTGGAATGCTGTGAGTGTGCAGCGTTGGGCCATTGATTTCCATGGCTTCAACTAAAGTGTCAGTTAAAATTGGGTCAAAATTACGAAGTGGAGCATGCTTACGGACTAACAAATGCGTTTCGCTGCCTAGGGCATGCAATACACCAGCAAGCTCTACAGCAATGTAACCTGCACCAACTACAGCGACACGTTTAGGTTGTTCGCGTAGCGCGAAGAAACCGTCAGAGTCGATACCGTACTCTGCGCCTGGAATATTTGGGATCGTTGGCGCGCCGCCTGTGGCAATAAGAATATGATCGGCAGTGTAATGCTCGCCATCGACTTCAATAGTATTGCTATTGACGAATTTACCGTAACCGTTCAGTAGGGTGACGTTGTTACTTGCAAAGCCACGGCCGTACGCATCATGGATGCGGCTGATATAAGCTTCACGGTTATCGACTAAGGTATTCCAGTTAAAGTTATTAACGGTGACGTCAAAACCATAATCTTTAGCAAATAAATGCATTGCTTCGGCTACATGAGCGCCATACCACATGACTTTTTTCGGTACACAGCCCACGTTTACGCAAGTGCCGCCAACGTGCTTAGCTTCAATAACCAATACTTTTGCGCCACGCATAGCCGCGCGATTACCAGAAGCGATACCACCACTACCTGCACCTAGGCAGATATAGTCAAAATGTTGAGCCATGTTAACCCTCTCTATTTATTACTTCTGCCAAGCTATCAATTAATTACAGCCTGACTTTAATAAGTGTTTATTTGAGTTTGAATGATTTAATTGCAGCCATTGTAGGGTGGAATGCAATCACAAGCTAGTTTCAAAGACCGTAAAGTCGGGGAATTTATTGCAGCGAATTACTGACACTCAGTTTAAGACAGAGTCACAATACAGATACAAACAATCATGACTTTGCAGTGAGTAAGACTGCAAAGCTCTGTGTTAAATGATGAGTTGATCATTAGCGGCGGTACTGACATTCAGCTTGTTGCCCTTGTGAAGGACCTTCGCCTTCACAATCCATGCATTGCCATTCTGTCTCACGATGTGACAATTCAGTTTGCAGGTATGCCGCTTGATCATGGTGTTTGAGTTGATTCGATAACTGCTTTATGCGGTTGCCAAGCCAGCGGCAACTCGGGTCGTTGGCAGTTTTTCCTGAGCTGGCGCTCAGTTTTGTTGGCTCAGGTTTACCTGTTATTTGGGGCTTATTATAAGGGGCAATGGATTCATCTCGAAGCATATCTGTGGATGAAAAGTTTAGCGAGCCTTGTTCTGGTGGCAGTGAGATCGGTTGGCCTTGATGGTCGAGCACCATGCCCATGGGGATTGGCTTTGGGGGCGTTGAACTTGTTTTGGTTTGCGTTCCTGTTTGCGTTTTAGCTTTAGTGAGTGTTGATAAGTCACTGGCTTGAGTGGCTGAGCTGAAAAAAGCACAGATAATGAGGCACAAGTATCCTTTTGAATATGTCATAAGCATTCCTTTGCTTGGTGAGTTTGCGCCTTGTTTGCAATGTAAAAACAAACAGGCTTAGGTCAGTGAGCTTAGAAGGCGATGCGTATTAATGCCAGTTTGAGGGAGAGGGTGATGGAAGTTAAAAGCGCCAAGTTAAATGAATGCCAGCGTAACTTTCATCTAAACTACCGCTAATGCCCTCAACTTTTGCTTGTTCTTTGATATCGTCCATAGCAATGGAGTGACTAAAGTGAGCACTGACGGCGATATTGCTTGAGAGTTCATAACTTGCTTCAACGCCCATTTGGAAATGGTTGGCACCATTGTGTTCTTCAGTCGCATATTGAAAATCAAAGCCCTGAGTAATATATGGGGTTACTGTGAACTGCTCTGTCAATTGCCAAGGGCTATGTAAGCTGACCTCGACAAAATATCCTCCAGCTTCTGTTGCATAGGTATACGCAACTGATGGGATCAACCAGTCGACACCGGTGTAGGCTATGACGGCAAAGACTTCATTGTCTGAGCTGCGTTCATCACCATAAAACTCTAAACGTTGGTAACCTATTACAGTCTCAATATCTTCATGTAGGTGTAAAGCGTACTCAAGACCAAAATTCCATTCGATGTAATGTTCAGAGTCACCCCTGACCATAGTGGCATAAGTGGTTAAATCACCAGACGTCACCGCCGCTCCAGCTTGATATATGCCACCACTGTCTAAATTATTTCTACCTTCTGACACATACTTAGAATCCCAGCCCGCATTAAAAGCAAACTCAAGATCTTCTGCTTTAGCATGGGAAGAACAAAGAGCGGTAATCGTCATTATTGATAAGAACAAAGGGGTTATGTTTACTTTCATATCAGTAACGTTTCTCAATAGTGTCGGTAGATGAGTCAAGAATACATCAACTTAACGGGCTAAAAATGATAATGAGTTAGATTTGCGATCAGTTTGTCAATAATTGATATGTAAATTATGAGTAAATGAATATGGATGATACATCACATTTTTTAAGGTTATTTTCAGGTAGAAGAAAAATTAGCCATGTTTATGCCAATCAATGCCATTTAAACAGAGGGCTAATTCTTACTTCAATAAAGAGCTAGACTTGAATTCAATCACTTGAGCCCTTATTAATGTGTAACAGGCAATTATTACCCTATTTCCCGAGGAATCACCTATGAGCAACCCATTGCTAGATAATCCTTTGCTTAAACAAAGCGAACTGCCGCAGTTTTCAGCCATTAAAGCAGAGCATATTCAGCCAGCTGTTGAGCAAGCGATTGCCGATTGTCGTAGTAAAATTGAACAAGTATTGGCAAGTACTAACCAATACACTTGGGAAAACTTGATTGAGCCACTTGAAGAAGTCGATGACCGCTTAAGTAAAATTTGGTCTCCAGTTTCACATATGAATTCAGTGACAAGTACAGATGAATGGCGCGAAGCACACGATGCTTGTTTACCATTATTGTCTGAGTACGGCACGTTCGTTGGCCAACATGAAGGCTTATACCAAGCCTATAAGTCGATTCAAGAATCTGCAGATTTTGAAAAACTGACGACCCCGCAAAAAACCTTATTAACTCAAAGCTTACGTGACTTTGAATTGTCAGGCATTGGTTTGAATGATGAGCAAAAAGTACGCTATGGTGAGATTGTAAAACGCTTATCGGAATTAACTAGCAGCTTTTCAAACCAACTATTAGATGCGACAGAAGCATGGTCTAAATTGATCACTGATGAGGCTGCATTGGCTGGATTACCTGATTCAGCAATTGCTGCAGCAAAGGCAATGGCTGAGGATAAACAGCAGCAAGGTTGGTTATTCACGCTGGATTTCCCTTCCTATTTACCGGTAATGACTTACAGCGAAAACCGTGAGTTGCGTGAAGAGTGCTACCGTGCTTTCGTTACTCGCGCATCAGACCAAGGCCCGAATGCGGGTGAGTTTGATAACAGTGCCAATATGGATGAGATTTTGGCTTTACGCCATGAGCTTGCGCAATTGCTTGGGTTCGATAGCTACGCAGATAAGTCTTTGGCAACTAAAATGGCCAACGACCCAAGCCAAGTTTTATCATTCTTAAATGAATTAGCATTACGTTCAAAAGAGCAAGGAAAGGCAGAACTCGCTGAACTGAAAGCCTTTGCTAAAGAGCACTTTGATGTCACTGAAATGGCTTCATGGGATTTAAGTTTTTATGCTGAAAAATTACAGCAGCACAAATATGAAGTTTCTCAAGAATTACTGCGTCCATATTTTCCTGAAGACAAAGTCTTATCAGGTTTGTTTTATACCGTGTCACGCTTATTCGGCTTGAGCATTGAAGAACAAAAAGACGTGGATACTTGGCATAACGATGTACGCTTCTTCCAGATTTATGATGCTGACAAGGTTCACCGTGGTAGCTTCTATTTAGATTTGTACGCCCGCAGCGGTAAACGTGGCGGCGCATGGATGGATGATTGTCGAGGCCGTCGTGTAACAAGTTCTGGTCTTCAAAAACCCGTTGCTTACTTAACGTGTAACTTTAATGGTCCAGTCGATGGTAAACCCGCGTTGTTTACCCATGATGAAGTCACCACTTTATTCCATGAATTTGGTCATGGTATTCACCATATGTTGACGCAAATTGAAGTCGGCGGTGTTGCTGGCATTAACGGCGTACCTTGGGATGCCGTTGAGCTACCAAGTCAGTTTATGGAAAACTGGTGTTGGCAAGAAGAGGCACTGGCTGAAATTTCTGGTCACTTTGAAACAGGCGAACAGTTACCAAAAGCCTTGTTAGATAAGATGCTAGCAGCAAAGAACTTCCAGTCAGGCATGATGATGTTGCGCCAGCTTGAATTCTCACTGTTTGATTTCAGAATGCATCATGAGTTTGATGCTGAAAAGGGCGCTGATATTCAAGGCATTTTGGATGAAGTACGTAGCCAGGTTGCGGTGAATGTACCTCCTGAGTTCAATCGTTTTCAACATGGTTTTGCACACATTTTTGCTGGTGGATATGCCGCAGGCTATTACAGTTACAAGTGGGCTGAAGTGCTGTCAGCTGATGCATTTTCTCGTTTTGAGGATGAAGGTATTTTTAATCCTGAAACGGGTAAAAGCTTCTTGAATAACATCCTAGAAATGGGCGGCAGTGAAGAACCAATGACTTTATTTGTGCGCTTTATGGGTCGTGAGCCTAATACAGATGCATTATTGCGTCACTCTGGGATCAATGCCTAAGTTGCATTTACTCTTATTTTACGTGTAAGCCATTTATACGTATTAAGAAATGCTAAAAATGAAGAGGCGCCCTAGGGTGCCTTTTATTATTTTTATTCCATCGCAGCTAGCTGGGTTGCAAAATAAACTTATTTTATCGTGAAAGTTACATTACTATGATGGAAGCTACGATAAAAACAACGATAGAACTAATAATATCGAATAAATAATATCGAATAAATAATATCGAATAAATAATCGAATGATTTGAATGGACTCTATTTTGAACGAACAGACATCACCAGAACAACAAATCTTTTTTAACCTATCGCCAGGGCGAACGGTTGATTTGCAGATTGATTTTCCTGTGAAATTTAGAACCAAAGCAACATTAGTAGGTTATGAGTTAGGAAAGTACATCATCTTAAAGCATCCCGCACCGCAGCAGATGAATAACTACAGCGATGTGTTTGTTGAAGGTAATGGCGTGGTGGTGCGCTACTTGTTAGAAGGTCAGCAGGGCGAGTGTTACGCATTCAAGTCAAACATCCGCAATATTACCAAATTACCTGAAAAGCTGATCTTCCTTTCATATCCGAAGCAAATTGAGAATCGGCAATTACGTACTCACCAACGATATGTCACTCATTTGCCCGCCGCGATTCAAGCGAAAGACGAAAATGATGCCAGTCGTGGCACTCAATTAAAGGGCATTATTTCGGATATTTCGCCTAAAGGCTGTGGCTTTGTTTTTAAAACAGATAACCCTAACCTAAAAGTGAGTCAGAAGGACATCATAGTGATGATCCGCAATCCAAATGACGAAGGAATTAGCATTCCTGCCAAAGTTTGTAATAGCCGATTTGAAGACGGCAAGGTCAATGTTGGGATTAAGTTTGAAGAGAATGACCAGCAGATTAAAACCTTACTAAATCAACTTTATATTGATTTGTAATTCCCCAGCATGCATGCCATTTCAATGAAAAAAGCGACTGATTTCAGTCGCTTTTGCCATCGTGCTATCACCTTTAGTAAACCTTTAGTAAACCTTTAGACTGAATTGGTTATCGTTTATCGATAACTTATTGCTGTTATATAACCAATCCGCTAGTTTGGGTTTAAATATTAGTTAGCCCTAAAGTGAATCATGGATAGAATTTATCGCTTAAGTAAATGGATAAAAGGATTGCTGCTGTTGCTCTCATTGATGCAATTAGGCAGCTATATTGCTGTGATGTTTAGTGGCGAATATCGCGATGGTGAATACGCAATGAGTATTGACTGGTGGGGATATTTTAGTAGTTTCTTAAGTGTCAGTTTTGAGTCTTCATGGCAAGCACTCGCAGAGAATTTATATTCGGCAGGATTACATCCTGGCATCATCTTAGGCAGCGTTGAAATATTGCCTTATTTATTCATTTACTATTTCTTGTTCCAACTGTTTAGCCTTTATCAACAGGGTCAGGTATTCACTTCAGCTAATTTCCGCTGTTTAACTCGTATTGCTCAAGTCTTTTTAGTGTGGATCTTTGTCAGCCTTTTTTACCCCATGCTGGTGGCCTATTTCATTCATGTAACCGATCTCGCCGATGGGGTGCCGGGGTATTTTACATTAGGCAGTCAAGAACTCGAATATGCGTTATTTGGACTGATATTTTACTGTATCGGCTGGGTAATGAAGCAAGCAGTAGAGTTGCAAGCAGAAGCGGAATTAACCATTTAATGGCCATCATTATTGAACTAGATGTCATGTTGGCAAAACGGAAAATGAAGTCAACGCAGTTGGCTGAACTTGTAGATATTACCCCGCAAAATTTATCGGTATTACGCAGTGGCCGTGCTAAGGCTATTCGCTTTTCAACGCTGGACGCAATTTGTCATCACTTACAATGTTCGCCCGGCGATATTTTGGTGTATCAGGACGAAACGTAAACATGTTTTTTATTAAGGAAAATAGTATGCACAATTCAGTTAACAGAGTGTCTAGTGTCATTATTGCGGCAGCAGTTCTTATGACAACAGCCTGTACGGTTAGATTAAGTGAAGACACTTTCATTGCCAGCGATGATTCCGCCACCCCTTTTACCGCTGAGTTTACTCATCAGTTACAACAAGCTATGCCTAACAATACCATTAACCCAATAAGCTTAGACGCCAGCGAGCAAGCCCGTTTACATGGCTTTTATATTGATAACCCTAATAGCAAAACCACCATTATGTTCTTTCAAGGTAATGGCATGAAAATCGAGCCTCATACCCTTAATACGCTAACAAGGTTATCGACATTAAATACTGACATTCTAATCGTTGATAGACGCGGACTCGGTGCGAGTGAAGGTCAGCCCAGAATTTACAACCTTGTTGCTGATGCACAACTGCAGCTAGATTACTTACATCAACAATATCAGCCAGACAACGTGATTATTCACGGCTATTCATTGGGTAGTTTTATTGCCGCAGATTTAGCAAAAAACAATAAGATTGCAGGATTGGTATTACAAGGTTCTGCAACAAATGCCGATGACTGGGTCGATGAAAAAACACCATGGTACATGTCACCTTTTATGAGCTTAGAAATGCCACAAGGTTTCCGTAATATAGACAATGAACAAGTGGTGGCTAATCATTATCAAGGGCCGTTATTAGTTATTGCGGGTGAAAATGACGAAGAGGTGCCGCCAGAGTTATCTGAGAAACTCTTTGCTGCTAGTCAGTCTGCTCAAAAACAACTGATAATGGTGCCTAATGTGGGTCATCAAGGTATGTTAGATAGCAAAAAGACCTTGCAGCAATATCAGGCCTTTATAGCCGAGCTTTAAATATGTTGCTTGTGTATACGGAGCTTAATTTCTGATAAATCATATCGTCTGAAATAATAAAAAACGGTACAGCGTATTTACGCCATACCGTTTATTTTTATCTGCATTATGTTGCTTAAAGTTAATTCCGACCACCTTTTAAAGCAGGCCGATATCAAGCTTAACTCGATTAAAGTTAAGCTAATTTAAGGTCATATTGCTGACGGTACATCACCATGTCTTCAATGGTGAGCACTGGCATATTGTGCTTTAAGCCAAAAGCGACAATTTCAGGCGCTTTTGCCATCGTGCCATCTTCGTTAGTGACTTCACACAATACGCCATAAGGCTGTAAACCTGCCATTTGCATTAAATCTACCGTGCCTTCGGTATGACCACGACGAGTGAGTACACCACCTGCGCGAGCGCGTAATGGGAATACATGTCCAGGTCTTGCTAAATCTGATGCTTTAGCATTTGCCGCAGTAGCCGTTTTGATTGTTGTCACGCGATCGGCTGCTGAAACGCCAGTCGTGACGCCTTCTTTAGCTTCAATTGATACCGTAAATGCGGTTTGATTGGCGCTATTGTTATCTGCAACCATTGGCGGTAATTCAAGTTTGCTCGCTTGTGCATCCGTTAAGCATAAACACACGATACCGCTGCATTCGCGGATCATTAATGCCATTTGCTGACTGGTAAGATGCTCAGCTGAATAGATAATATCGCCTTCGTTTTCTCGATCTTCATCATCGAGTAACAATACGCCATTACCTTGTCTTAAGGCAGCTAAGGCTTTTTCAACACGTTCTAGAGGATCGCCAAAAGGCGCAAGTAGTGATAGCTGATTCATGGTTAACTCCTAAAAAATACCAGAATCAGGGCTTTAAAGAGGGTTTTTACGCCAAACGAAATACACCAGTAAGCCCTAGGCTCACTGGTGTATTTCTATTCTCTCTCATCCGGACTATAACCGTCGGCTCTGGAATATGAAGTATTACACTTCAGTCACCAAATCTGCTGACCTCGAAAAATCGAGCGCTCGCGGGCTTAGCTAACTCTACATATAGGTAAAATAGCATCACCGCCGGTGGGGAATTTCGCCCCGCCCTGAGAATTAAAATAATCTGCTTAACGCCCTATGCATTAAACAGCGCCGTCATGGTAAGCCAAAATGTAGCGATAAAAAAGTGCTAATGCTCACAGAGATGGTAATTATTTATTCAACTCTGGCAGGTGAACTTTTCAGGGCTCAATTCGTAATAAGGTGTTCTATTTTATGATTTGTTAATTTAGGTGACGGACTTGATAGCTGGTATGACCTCTGATAGCCTGATGCGCTCAAAAGGAGTAGTAGTATATGAATTTATATTTCCGTCTAATATGGTTAATGTTTTGGCGTAATCGCAAAGCCAAAAAAATCAGCTTTTTAGATATCAGTCGTATTAGTTACCGTGCATTGCCACTTGATTGCGATATCAATATGCATTTAACCAACTCCCGCTATCCAGCGTTTATGGATCTCGCGCGTACCCATATGATTGCCGAAATGGGCATCATGAAAAAACTATTAAAGCTGAAATGGCTACCCATCGTGAATGCGTCGGAATTTACTTTTTTCCGCGACATTAAGCCGATGGAAAAGTTTGAGATTGAAACCAGAATTGTCAGCTGGGATGAAAAATACTTTTATATCGAGCAGCGCTTTGTCACTGCTAGAGGTTTGCACTGCATCATGCATGTTCGTGGTGTATTTGTGTGTAAGGGTAAACAAGTGCCTATTACTGAATTAGTGGCCGCAGCAGGTTATGAAGGTCCCACTCCTGAAATGCCACCTGAATTAGTTAAGTGGAAAGCGTTTTTACAGGTGAAGAAAGAACAAAATCAAGCGCCTAAATTGAGTTTAGCATCATAAGGTTTATGATAGGTATTTAGGCTCAACATTGACTGGAATGACTGTGGCAACATTAGAGAAGTTTAGTGATATTTTTGATCGTGCAGCTGAGCGAAAAGGCGGTGCTAAGTCGTTAGGCTTATTGATGCCACACACCTTAGAAGCCGACGAAATTGGACAGTTTTCTGATGCTCAGTTGTTATCAGCGATGAGCAAGCAAGTGTTTCAGAGTGGTTTTGTATGGCGGGTTGTTGAAAATAAATGGCCAGCGTACGAAAAAGCCTTCTTTGACTTTGAGCCACTCAAAGTATTGATGTTGTCACCGGATCAAATCCAGCAAAGAGCATCAGATGCGACACTCATTCGTCATCAAAAGAAAACCCAGTCGATTGTCGATAATGCTTATATGATCCAACAAATTGCTGCGGAACACGGTAGCTTTGCGGAGTTTATTGCTAACTGGCCTGAAGAGGATATTACTGGTTTGTGGCAAGCTCTAAAAAAGAAAGGTAGCCGTTTAGGCGGGAATACTGGGCCATACTTTTTACGCAATGTTGGTAAAGATACGTTTTTATTGACCAATGACGTACAGTCATACCTTAAAGCAACTCAGGTTGTTGATGCTGGATTTACATCACAAACGGCTTTACGCCAAGCGCAAGCCGCTTTTAATCATTGGCAGCAAGAATCAAGCTTAAGCCTTGCACACATTAGTCGGATTATTTCGCTGAGTGTAGGTGATAACCGAGTTTAACTGGGTTTCGTTTCATAGCGACATAAAAACATCAACGCGACTTCTGACGCTATTTCCTGCAGCTCTGCCTCAGTGAGTTGTTTTGAAAATTGCAGCACTTGAGGCCAAAAGCATGGTCCTTTAATCAGGCTGTGAATTTGCATTAAAGCAACATTCTCATCTTTTATCTCGAGTTTACCATCTGCCATTGCCGCTCTTATCCAGCGTAAAGTCGCCCCTTCCTGATTTTTAACTCGCATCAGTTCTTGGTTCATTTCTTGTGGACAATAGAAAAAGTGTCCCATTGCCATGCGCGTTAACTCGATATATTCATTACTGTTGATGAAGTTAATCTCAGTGAGTACTAAGTCCGTTAACTGCTGGTGTAGCGGAACATCAAGCTGATATTTAGCGACATTATGATTGATTGAACGTTCCCACAGATCAGCCATTAATGTCATGACAATGGCTTCTTTAGTTTCAAAATGATTGTAAACCGTGCGCTTAGATACTTTGGCGACTTCCGCTAATTTATCCATGCTTGTTGCTGCTACACCAAATTCAGTAAAGGTGATTTTGGCTGCTTCAATAATCGCGATGCGCTTTTTTTGGCTTAAGGTCATTTTTTCAGTGGTCATCGTTAGGTCTCAAATCATCTTCTGCGGGATATTCTACACTGAGCAGTTTACTTTTCAATATAAGTTTAATAAACTGCACCGTGTAGTTTACTTTTGGTGGTGTGAATGAAATATTTACTTGTCTTGATAGGGGTCGTAGTGATGGGGTTGTCAATTAAGTCATTTTTGGGTGCTGATAAAACAGAGACACCTAAATACCAAAATAGCGATATTCAGTACCAGTCAGGTTTAAGTGATATATGGAGTATTGCTAAAAGCTATATGACCACTAAAAGACTGCATCCCGTCCCAGAAGTAGACGTACCAGTCAAACCTATGACTGCTGTTAGTTTAAGTTTTTCTACAGAAGATGAAATTTTTAGACTTGGCCATTCCACCTTACTTATTCGCCTTGATGGTGAATATATCCTTTTAGATCCGGTGTTTAGTCAAAGAGCATCACCTGTTCAATGGGCGGGGCCAAAACGTTTTCATCAGTCTCCGATAAATATTGAACAATTACCCCCTATAAAGACGGTCATTATTAGTCATGACCATTATGATCATCTTGATAAAGCAGCCGTGATTGCACTTGAAGATAAGGTTGAGCATTTTGTGACGCCCCAAAAAGTTGGCGATCACTTAATTGAGTGGGGTATTGAACCAAGCAAAGTGACACAGTTAGCTTGGTGGGATGAGTTGACGTTAGGTGAGTTAACCTTAGTCGCCACACCAGCTCAGCATTTTTCTGGGCGCGGGCTATTTGATCGAGATGCGACTTTATGGGCGAGTTGGGTGATCCAAGGTCAGCAAAGTAAGCTATTTTTTAGTGGTGACGGTGGTTATTTTTCTGGTTTCAAGGAAATCGGTGAAAGATACGGACCATTTGATCTCACCATGATTGAAACGGGTGCCTATAATGAAATGTGGAGTGAGATCCATATGCTTCCTGAACAAAGTTTACAGGCGCACATTGATTTAAATGGCGAACTGTTTAATCAAAAAGCCATGTTACCAATTCATAATGGCACCTTTGATTTAGCATTACATGATTGGTTTGAACCATTGGAGCGTATTGTGGCATTAGGTGAAAAAGCCAATGTAAATGTGATTACTCCTGTGTTTGGTGAGGCGATTAGCTTGAAAGCGCCTATAGTTAAATCACGGTGGTGGCGTGAGATGCTTGCCAATGAAGAGTTGGTTTTGCAGTCACAGTAAGTTTTGTAAGAAAATAGGAAAATATCTGGTTTAACCTAAATTAAACCAAACAATATACTATTTCATATACATTTATTTTAACGTTATGTTGTATATTGGTGTTTTTGTAGCCCGTTTCAATGTAACGTTTTTGTAACATAAAAGGGTTGTATTTTTTGTTGACACAAATTAGTTAACAAACCAGAAACAAGTCAGCTAAGTTTATTATTTGTTTACAATTTATAATATTTTAAATGGTTGTTGAGTTTATATGGGTGTGCGATAACAGTGCCCATCAAAAAGTAAGTAAATTAAAACGTTAGGAATATCGCTATTTAGCAACTGTTACGCAATGAAGCGAATGGTTACTGATGATGTCATTAGGAGTAAGAACAGTCATGCACAAAGCACTGAAAATAGCCTCAGTAATCACTGCGGCTTTATGGATTACCGCTTGTGGTCAAGCCGATAAGGCTCAAACCCAGCAAAAAGCACCTCCCGTTCCAGTTGGAGTGTTGAGTGTGACTGAGCAATCTCAAGCTATTCAAGTTGAGCTACCTGGTCGTAGTCGTGCTTTTTTAGAAGCTGAAGTACGTCCGCAGGTATCTGGCATTATCACTAATCGTGGTTTTGTTGAAGGCAAAGATGTTGAAGCCGGTCAATCACTGTATCAAATTGACTCAGCAACATATAAAGCTGCGTTAATCAGTGCAGAAGCTGACTTAGCAAGCGCCAATGCAGCTTTAGGTTCAGCAAAAGCAACGGCTGATCGTTATGCTGCACTTGTGCAAACCAATGCCATTAGTAAGCAAGACTTTGATGAAGCAGATGCCGCTTATAAAGAAGCGATTGCGAATGTGACAGTGGCCGAAGCTGCAATTAACACTGCCAACATTAACCTTGAATATACTGAAGTTAAAGCGCCTATTTCTGGCCGCATCGGTAAATCAAGTGTGACTCCTGGTGCATTGGTTACAGCTAACCAATCAACGATTTTAGCTAAAATTCAGCAACTTGATCCAATCAATGTTGATATCGCTCAATCAAGTGCCCAGTTACTTCGTTTAAAAGCAAAGCTGAAAGCAGGTAAATTACAGCAAAGTGAAAATGCCGAAGTAAAGCTTATTCTTGAAGATGGCAGCACTTACGAGCAGATTGGTACGTTACAGTTTGCTGAAGTCAGTGTTGATGAAGCAACAGGTTCAGTGACCTTACGTGCTGAATTCCCTAACCCTGATGGTGTATTGCTGCCTGGTATGTATGTACGTGCGATTTTGAATGCTGGTCAAGATCCTAAAGCGATTTTAGTTCCGCAAAAAGCCATTTCACGTAATACCAAAGGCGAAGCAGTGGCGATGGTTGTTGGTCAAGGCAATAAAGTTGAAACGCGTGTTGTGACAACTGCTGAAGTGATTAATCACCAATGGCGTATCACTGAAGGTTTGAAAACTGGCGATAAATTGATTGTTGAAGGCTTACAAAAAATTCGTCACGGATCGGAAGTAACTCCACAAGTATTGTCAGCGACTAAAGCAACCACTGAAACTAAATAGGGTAACGTTATGGCTCGTTTCTTTATCGATCGCCCTATTTTTGCATGGGTGATTTCAATCTTAATCATGCTGGCAGGTGTCTTAGCAATTAAAGACCTTCCAGTTGCACAATACCCAAGTATTGCGCCACCAACCGTAGAGATTACTGCGTTTTATCCAGGTGCGTCTGCAAAGACCATGGAAGATACAGTAACTCAGGTTATTGAGCAGCGTATGACAGGTATTGACCATCTGCGCTACATTGCTTCAAGCAGTGACAGTTTCGGTAATGCGACTATTACCTTAACGTTTAATGCTGAAGCAGACCCTGATATTGCCCAAGTACAGGTGCAAAATAAGCTGCAAGCAGCGATGACTTTGTTACCTCAAGAAGTGCAGTCTCAAGGGGTTAACGTTGTTAAATCAAGTGCTGGCTTCTTGATGGTTGCAGCATTTGTATCTGAAGATGGCTCTTTAGAAAAAGGCGACATCGCGGATTATGTTGCTGCCAACATTCAAGATCCATTAAGCCGTGTACCTGGCGTAGGTGAAATCCAGTTATTTGGTGCCCAGTATGCAATGCGTATATGGCTAGACCCGCTTAAACTTACCCAATATAACCTGACCAGTATTGATGTCATGGCTGCGATTCAAGAGCAAAATGCTCAAGTTTCAGCGGGTCAATTAGGTGGTGCGCCATCGGTTGCAGGTCAAGAGTTAAATGCAACAGTAACAGCGCAAAGTCGTCTACAAACGCCTGAGCAATTCCGCGAGATTATTCTTAAGTCTGACCCATCAGGCGCGAATGTTTACCTGAATGATGTTGCTCGTGTTGAGCTAGGGTCTGAAAGTTATTCTGTTGAATCATTTTATAATGGTAAGCCTGCATCAGGTGTTGGTGTTCAGCTAGCAACTGGTGCTAACGCGCTAGATACTGCTAAGAATGTCCGTGAAAAGTTAGATGAATTAAAAACTTACTTCCCTGATAGTTTAGAAATTTACTATCCATATGACACGACACCATTCGTTGAGAAATCAATTGAGGGTGTTGTACATACGCTGATTGAAGCGGTTGTTTTAGTGTTCTTGATTATGTATCTGTTCCTACAGAACTTCAGAGCAACGCTTATTCCGACGATTGCGGTTCCTGTTGTATTACTTGGTACTTTCGCGATTTTATCAGCGACAGGTTTCTCGATTAATACCTTGACCATGTTTGCAATGGTACTGGCCATCGGTCTACTGGTGGATGATGCCATCGTGGTGGTGGAAAACGTCGAGCGGGTTATGTCCGAAGAGGGGCTCAGTCCACTCGAAGCTACCCGAAAATCGATGGACCAGATCACCGGTGCACTAATTGGTATTGGTTTAACCTTATCGGCTGTATTTGTTCCAATGGCATTTATGTCAGGCTCAACGGGTGTTATTTACCGTCAGTTCTCGATTACGATTGTGTCAGCGATGGCATTATCAGTATTGATTGCAATGATCTTAACTCCAGCACTTTGTGCCACCATGCTTAAGCCTATTCCAAAAGGCCATACTCACACGAATAAAGGCTTCTTCGGTTGGTTTAACCGCAGCTTTGACAAGTTAACATCGCGTTATGAAGCCAGCGTTGCGGCTATCCTGAAACGTACCGTTCGCATGATGGGTGTATATCTTGTACTTGTGATTGCTACGGCATGGATTTTCATGCGTATGCCAACGGCATTCTTGCCTGATGAAGACCAAGGTATCTTGTTTACTCAAGCTATTTTGCCGACTAACTCGACGCAAGAAAGTACCATTAAAGTGCTTGAAGAAGTCAGTGACTATTACCTGAATGAAGAAGGCGATACTGTTAAATCTGTATTTAGCGTAGCTGGTTTCAGTTTTGCGGGTTCTGGTCAAAACATGGGTATTGCTTTCGTAGGTCTTGAAGACTGGGCCGAGCGTGGTGAAGGGCAAGATGTTCAATCATTGTCTAACCGTGCTATGGGTCGCTTCATGCAAATGAAAGAGGCATTGGTGTTTGCCTTTGTGCCGCCCGCGGTAATCGAATTAGGTACATCGAATGGTTTCGATATGTATCTGCAAGATCGCGGTGGTCAAGGACACGAGGCCTTAGTGGCAGCGCGTAACCAACTGCTGGGTATGGCAGCACAAAATCCAAACCTTGTGGGGGTTCGTCCAAATGGACAAGAAGACGCCCCGATGTATGAAATCCATGTTGATCAAGCCAAAATCCGCGCTTTAGGTGTCGATATTGATAATGTCAACAGCGTACTGGCAACCGCTTATGGTGGTTCATACGTCAATGATTTCATCGACCGTGGCCGAGTGAAGAAAGTATACGTTCAAGGTGAAGCTGAATACCGTATGCAGCCTAGCGATTTAGATAGCTGGTATGTACGTAATTCAGAAGGTGAAATGGTACCTTTCTCAGCCTTTACCACAGGTACTTGGGAGTTTGGTTCACCTCAGTTACAACGTTTTAATGGTTTACCAGCAATCAATATTCAAGGTGCCACTATGCCTGGGTACAGTACTGGTGACGCTATGAATGATTTCGAAGAAATGGTGAAGCAGTTACCACCAGGATTCGGCATTGAGTGGAACGGTCTATCTTATGAAGAAAGATTGTCAGGCAACCAAGCTCCTGCGTTATATGCCTTATCCATTTTGGTCGTATTCTTAGTACTTGCGGCGCTATATGAAAGTTGGTCAGTACCCTTTGCGGTTATCTTGGTAGTACCTTTAGGGGTTATCGGGGCATTATTAGCGATGAACGGTCGTGGATTACCGAACGATGTATTCTTCCAAGTAGGCCTACTGACGACAGTGGGGCTTGCGACCAAGAATGCGATCTTAATTGTAGAATTTGCTAAAGAATTCTACGACAAAGGCGCAGGATTGATTGAGGCAACATTGCATGCGGTTCGTGTACGTTTGCGTCCAATCTTGATGACATCATTAGCATTTGGTTTAGGTGTTGTTCCACTGGCAATCAGTACAGGTGTTGGTTCTGGTAGTAAGAATGCACTTGGTACTGGTGTACTAGGTGGCATGATGAGCTCAACCTTTATTGGTATCTTCTTAATCCCGCTGTTCTTCGTGGTGGTTGAGAGAATATTCAGTAAAAAAGAGCGTAAAGGCTATAAACCGCCTGAAGCTGAATCGGAAAGCACTGAGAAAAGTTAATCGTATTAACTGACTATCACTTAAAAAGCCTGCAATATGCAGGCTTTTTTATGCCCGAACATAAATTATAGTTAAGTCCAAATAGGCAATATACTGATCCTTATAGTGTCCGATAAACGTAACATGGTCATCAGTTTAGTTATAAGATACTGGCATTAATAAGGATGTGTGTTGGATGTAGGAGTGAACGATGAAAATGATAATCGGAATATTGCTGTTGATTGCGCCATTAATAGCATCAGCGGCGCCCTCATTAAATCATCTTGTGGAGGATGTAGAAGGTAATAAGGTTAGCTTGAGCGAGTTTAAAGGCAAAGTCGTTTATGTGGATTTTTGGTCATCTTGGTGTGGGCCATGTAGAAAATCATTTCCATGGATGAATCAAATGCATGAGCAATATCAGCAGCAAGGCTTAGCTGTTGTGGCGATTAATCTAGATGTTGAAATCGAATTAGCCCAAGTATTTTTAGAACAGTTACCAGCACAATTTACGATTCGTTATGATCCCGAAAGTGAAGTCGCAAGACTATTTGGCTTAAAAGGGATGCCAAGTAGCTTTATCTTCAATCGCCAAGGAGAACTCGTGCAGCAACATACTGGGTTTAATTTGGAGCAGACTTCTCAATATGAACAAGAGCTAGTGAATTTACTGGAGCAATAAAAAAGCCAATGACAGCTGATTGCTATCATTGGCTTTAAGGCGTTTTCATTCTTTTCTATGGTGTGTAGTAAGTTGCAGCACCAGGGCCTACAGGGAAGCCAAGCACGAACACCCATAGGAAGAAGAACAGAGTCCAGCCAATAAAGAACACGATAGAGTATGGCAACATGGTAGCGATCAGTGTACCAATTCCTAGATTCTTCTTATAACGGCTTGCGACCGCAAGAATAAGTCCAAAGTAACTCATCATTGGGGTGATAAGGTTCGTTACCGAATCACCAATACGATACGCAGCCTGAATAGTTTCAGGGGCATAACCGACAAGCATCAGCATAGGCACAAAAATAGGTGCAGTCACCGCCCATTGTGCAGATGCACTGCCTAGCATTAAGTTAATAAAACCACATAGCATGATAAACAATACAAACACTAGTGGGCCAGTTAATCCTATGCTGCTCAATGCATCGGCGCCAGTAACCGCAAGCACAGCGCCTAAGTTTGTCCATTTAAAGAATGCGACAAATTGAGATGCAAAGAAAACCAACACAATGTACATACCCATGGTACTCATGCTGTGAGACATGGCATTAATGATATCAGTGTCTTTTTTCATGCTGCCGACCACTTTACCGTAAACTAAGCCTGGAATAGCAAAGCCGATAAAGATGAATGCAACAATCCCTTTCAGAAATGGTGAACCTGCGACTAACCCTGTTTCAGGGTTACGAAGTGCGCCCCACTCTGGAACAATGGTTAAAGCAAGTAAGCCAGATAGGACTAATACAGAAAAACCTGCCATTTTTAGCGCATGTTTTTCTTCTGCAGTCACCACATCCATTTTTTGTTCTGATAAATCGTCAGCGGCTTCAGCTACGTCATATTTCCCCAGTTTAGGCTCAACGATTTTTTCAGTCACTAATGCGCCTAACCCGGTGATTAAAAAGGTGGAAACGAACATGAAGTACCAATTCACTTCTGGTCCAACAATGTACTCTGGATCAATCATCTGAGCGGCCGCTTCGGTAATACCTGAAAGCAGCGGGTCGACGGTTCCTAACAATAAGTTGGCACTATAACCGCCCGATACCCCTGCAAAGGCAGCAGCAAGACCGGCTAATGGATGGCGACCAAGGGAGTGAAATATCATCGCAGCCATTGGGATAAGCACGACGTAACCTAACTCTGAGGCTGTGTTAGACACAATACCCGCAAACACAATCGTGAGTGTCACAAGACGCTTAGAAGCGCCCATCACTAACAAACGCATAGCGGCAGAAAGTAGTCCTGAGCGTTCGGCAATACCTACACCTAGTAAGGCAACAAGTACAGTACCTAGTGGCGTGAAACCAGTAAAGTTAGTGACGAGGTTTGAGACAATCATTCTCAAACCTTCAGCATTCATTAAGCTGACAACATGGATCAGTCCATCTTCGCTTCGGCCTGAACTACCAATGGGTCTAGGGTCTGCGACCGTGAGCTCGAAATAACCTGCAATACCGCTCATAGCTATAACGGCTAAACAGAACATGGCAAATAAGGTAATTGGGTGAGGTAACAGGTTACCTAAACGCTCAACAATATTAAGAAATTTTACAAAAGCACCACTAGAAGCAATATCTTGAGGTGTCTGATTATTTGGCGGCGCGCCATTACCGGTTGGGCTCGTATTTGATGGAGTTGTGGTCATGATCTTCCCTTTAGCTTGGCTTAATTATTATGTGTTTGAGATTTTGCCAAGTTACAGCCTAGCGTATTTATTTTAAATTAAGCTTAAATTAACGATGAAAAAGTTGATAAAAATAACTTAACAACCATTATTCATTGAAGTTAACTTTATCACAACTCAACCAAGATAAAATAGCCTATATCGTGATGATTTTTTTGTAAGCTGGTATAAAAAACACTCACAACAGTTTGTGGTTATAATGCTGTTATTTAACGGTAAAATTTAGTTTGTGGGGGATTTGTTCATTATTTAGTTGTATATAAAGCAATTCATTGACTGTTAATTGTAAAGTTGCTTTTTTTACTGGTTTAACCCCTTCTTTTTATCCGGTTTTTGAATGGATTGTAAAAAAGTGCGCAATAAAAAAACACTGCTTGTTACGCTATTAAAGGTGAACTTTGGTTCAAAATATGACTATTATGAACAATAACAATAGGTGAACTGAGCTCGGTATTACCTTGAATAATAAAGAAATAGAGCTTCATAAGCTTGAGCATTAGGATTTTACAGTTTAAACATAATGAGAAAAATACAGTTTTTAATCAAAAGCTTAAGCATGTTTATTGCAGTATTAACTGTCATGATCAACCCTGTGCTGGCGAATGATAGCGCTACGTCAGACTCTACAACGCCTAAATCAAAACTCAGTATGAAACCCGCTGCAGTTGATTTAGAGCGCAAACAGCAGCAAAAGGCTTTGCTAACCTTATCACCAACTACTGCAGTAGCTGGTGATATTAACTTCACCGATTCGCCTGAAGAAAATACACTAAAAGAATCTAAACCAACTCTGACATCTCAGTCATCTAAACCAACTAAGCCATCTAAACCAACTAAGCAATATCACTATGTTGAAACAGTTAAGCCGCAAAAGCAGTTTTCGCAATCAGTAACAGAACACATCAAACCCAACAAAGTGGCTCAAGTACAGCTAGAGTCTGTAAAGCAAACTAAATCACAGCAAGTGCTATTAGCTCCGATAGTGGTGTTACCAACGCAAAATTCATCTACAAAGGATGTTGAAAGTCGATTGCAGTTAAAGCCGAAAAAGCAGCAAGTGCTTCATCCTTCTGTTGTTGCACTAGCAAGTGAATCACCAAAACCCATGTTGGTGTTACAACCTAAAGTCGTCGAAGCGCCAATTATTGAAGCGCCAATTCTTGAAACGAAAGTTATTGAAACTAAAGGTGTTCAACTTTCTCCGGCAACATCAGTGGTTTCTAAGCCTAAAAAAACTTGGGTTAAACCCAATAAAACGGCCTCTTTTTCTACAACAAATTTATCTCAAGGTAAAACCAAAGCGAAGCGTAAAATTTATCAATATGAGCAAGGTGGTATTACAACGTTTTCAAACATAGTGCCTGACTCTGTAGACTTTGAAGTGCTGCTTTATGATTGTTTTGCGTGTCAGGTCAACTCCCAGGTCGATTGGCATAGCATTCCATTATTTACTTTTAAACATGCCGACTTTGTTACCGATGCCGCTGAGCAGTTTCAATTAGATCCTGCGTTAATTCGTGCGGTCATTCATGCTGAGTCAGCCTTTAATGCCAAAGCTCGCTCAAAAGTGGGGGCTATTGGCCTAATGCAATTAATGCCTGCGACAGCAAAAGAATTAGGTGTTAGTGATGCCTTTGATATCAAACAAAATATTTGGGGCGGCAGTCAATATTTAGCTTACTTACTCAACCGGTTTGATAATGATATTGATCTTGCTTGCGCCGCTTATAACGCTGGCCCAACAACAGTAAGTAAATACCAAGGCATACCGCCTTATCCTGAAACACAAGCCTATGTAGAGCGAGTCAAAATATTACTAAAACGTTATCGCGCTGCACTGCAAAGTTAGAGGAAACTATGAAACCACAATTACAGTTAACTAAAACAGTTGCATCAGTTTTCGGACTGATGTCATTAATCAGTTTTGGAGCGAGCGCCGCGCCAGCACCTTCGCAAGAAGATCTTCGTTTATACGATATTGCCACTGCGCCAAAAGCCGAACGACTACATGATGATGTGGCTAAACTGGTGAGTTTTGGTACACGTCATACTTTGTCTGAAACTCAGTCAGATAGCCGTGGGATTGGTGCGGCAAGACGCTGGATTAAAGATGAGTTTGAGCGTATTTCTGCTGATTGTGGCGGTTGCCTTGAAGTGGTGATGGTAGGAGAAACCGTTAGCGGTAAACGTATTCCTGAACCCACTGAGGTGGTCAATGTATTTGCAATACAAAGAGGTAAAACAGATCCCAATCGTGTAGTGATGATGAGTGGTGATATTGACTCACGGGTTACTGACCCGATGGACTTTACTTCAGATTCACCAGGTGCGAACGATAATGCCTCGGGCGTGGCAGGTGCGTTAGAAGCTGCGCGCGTATTATCGCAATACCAATTTAATGGCACGATTGTTTATGCAGCGCTTTCAGGAGAAGAACAAGGCTTATATGGCGGCGATGTACTGATTAATTATGCTAATAAGCATGATTGGCAGGTTCAAGCTGTGTTGAATAACGACATGATCGGCAATATTGCTGGCATAAATGGCGTTATCAATAATTCAACCGTTAGAGTGTTTTCTGAAGGTGTGCGTATTGCTGAAACCAAAGAAGAAGCGAAAGAGCGTTATTTTAGTGGTGGCGAAAATGATTCTGCATCGCGTAATTTAGCTCGTAACATTAAATCTTTAGCAGATCAGTACATGACCAATTTAGATGTAATGCTGGTTTATCGTCTAGATCGTTTTGGCCGTGGTGGACACCACTTGCCCTTTAACAAAGCGGGTTTACCAGCGGTTAGAGTGATGGAAACCAATGAACATTACGACCGTCAACACCAAGACTTACGCACTGAAAATGGCATTGAATACGGCGATGTGATTGAAGGAGTCGATTTTGACTTTAATGCTAAGTTAACAGCATTAAATGCGATCAGTTTGGCTTCAATGGCATGGGCGCCTGCGCCGCCAACGGGGGTGAAGATTGAAGGCATTATGCAGCCAAACACTAAAATACAGTGGGATGCCATTAAAGATAAAGCTGTGGTGGGCTATCGTGTTTATTGGCGCTTAACCACAGAATCTGAATGGACTCTTAGCCGTTATGTTGGCAATGTGAGTGAATTTATACTAAAGAATATGGTCATAGATAATTATCTTTATGGCGTAGCTGCCGTGGGTAAAGACGGCAACACTAGCCCTGTGGTATTTCCTGGAGCGGCTGGTGCGTTTTAACAATATGATTTATTGAGGATAAATATGAAAAGGATATTCATCGCTAGTTTAGTATTGGTTATGTTATTTGGTATTAGTGGGTGCTCATCAATGACTGCAAAAAATGCGACCTGTGACTTTGTTCAGGGAGCGCATGACAGTGCTAAAGAACGTGAAGAGCGAGAAGCTAGGCCGGGGGCTACAGCATCTTTGAGTAAAAATAAAGATGCTCAAGAGGGGGTTATATCTGCTATTTTGGGCTCTATTTTTCGTTCGAGTGATGACGAATGCCAATTGAAACCTTATACAAGCTGATAAACTGAGTCGTGCTTATGCAAATATGACATGGTTTTTAATTGAGCTTAAACCATTAAAAGAGCGGTTTAAGCTCATCTAGTTGAAATTATTCTGGCACTTCTAATTTCACAACGGTTTTACCGCCACTTTTACCAAGACAGCGCTCTAAATAGTCTAAGGTTTCTTTAGCCGCGATATCTAATTTCCATGGTGGATTAATCACCCATAAGCCCGCTGCTGTCATGCCAAACACATTATTATCAGGAGTAATTGACTGTTCAATTCGCAGTTGATGCTTAATGCCACTGTCAGTCAAAATCTTTAGCATCGCTTCTGTTTGCGCTCTATCTACAACTGGATACCAAAGCATATAAACACCCGTTGCAAAACGTTTATGGGCTTTGATGATGGCATGAGCAACATCTTGATAGTCTGTTTTCATTTCATAGCTTGGGTCGATCAGCGCGACAGCACGGCGCTCTAGTGGTGGCACTGCAGCAATCAAACCTTTTAAACCATCACCTTTAATCACGCGAACATGTCGGTCGTTACTAAATTGCTCATCTAATGAAGCAAAGTCGGTGCCGTGTAATTCATGCAATACCATGCGATCTTTTTCGCGCATGTTCATGTCAACAAAAGCCGGTGAGCCTGGGTAAAACGCTAACTCTTCTTCACCTTGATTAAAGTGTTTTACATCTTCAATATACTGCTGCAAAGGTTCAGGTAAATCATCTCGTTCCCAAAGTTTGGCGACACCATCTAAGTATTCACCCGTTTTCTTCGAAAACTCATCAGTTAACGCATAACCTCCCGCGCCAGCATGGGAGTCAATATAGGCCATAGGCTTATCTTTTTTGTGCATCAATTTAAGCACTTGAAGCAGCATTGTGTGCTTGAGTACATCAGCATAATTGCCAGCGTGATAACCGTGACGATAACTTAACATGAGAGATCCCAACTTATTTGAACAGCAAAATGCTGTGTAATAGCTGCATTATAAGTTTTCTATGGCATCAGGTATAGGTATTCACTGCCGCAGGCTTTTGGCATAATAAACAGGAATCACTTTGACTGTCGGGATCCCTTTGCAAATACCTATCTTTTTTAATCAACAATATCCTTCTCTCATCGATATTACTGAGCGTTGGGGATTAGTGTGGGACAAAGAAGCGGATTTTGAGCTGCGTTTTGAACACAACACCTTGAGTTTACATAAACGCGACGAGCCAAAACTCGATGGGATCAGTGTTGATTTTGTCTCTGGTGCCGTTGCTCATCGACGTAAATTCGGTGGCGGTCGCGGTCAAACTATTGCAAAAGCAGTGGGACTTAAGCAAGGCGTGACGCCGACGGTAGTGGATGGCACTGCCGGTTTAGGCCGTGATGCGTTTGTGCTTGCCAGTTTAGGTTGCAAAGTGATTATGGTTGAGCGTCACCCTGTGGTGGCAGCATTACTTGAAGATGGTCTTCGCCGCGCCTATGAAGATGCTGAAATTGGTGAATGGATGCTTGCTCGCATGAGTTTATTCCATGGTTCAAGCATTGAGGCTTTAGCCGATGCAGCAGCGCAATCAGGTGAAGCAATCGATGTCGTCTATCTTGATCCTATGTATCCACATCGCGAGAAGTCGGCGTTAGTAAAAAAAGAAATGCGCGTGTTTCAAACCTTAGTGGGTGCAGACTTAGATGCTGACGGACTATTAAAGCCTGCTCAGGCACTGGCAACAAAACGTGTTGTGGTTAAGCGGCCTGACTATGCAGAAGATTTAGATGGGGTAAAACCTAGCATGGTATTAGCGCAGAAGAAAAACCGTTTTGATGTGTATGTAAAAGCTGCAATGAAATAGTTTAAACTGCAACCAACTGAGGCATTAATAAAGCTAAACAACTCTTTCCCTCAAAGTTAAGGGAAAGGTTGTGAATCGATGAGTTGTCAATCATGTTAGCTGCATTCATCAACGGAGATAAACAGTTAGCATGATGTTTAGCGCTCGCCTTGTACTTCAAATTCGTCGCTAGCGAGTCTAGCGCGTCCGTCTGCTTCAACAACCCAAAGTTCGCGATGTACAACACCAAAAGCTTTATTCATTGTCCATTGCGAGGTTAAAATATAGCCACTTTCGCCTTCAGCTTCCCAAGTCACTTGAGTGTAGTCAACTTGGTTAAAACCTTGGTCCATAATACCTTGCCAAAAAGCTTCAATAGCTTCGCGCCCTTCAAATACACCAAATGGACGTGCTGTCATAATGCAGTTTTGTTGATATTGAGCTGCACAAGCCTTGGCATCTTGATGGTTAAATGCGACTTGCCATGCAGCAATCCCTTTTTTGCATGCGGCTAATATTGCGTTGTCAGTGCCAGTAATCGTGTTATTTGTCATTTGAGGTTCCTTGATAAGCTGTTATTTCGTCATTGAGATCTAGATTAGTCTTATCATTAGCTCTGAAAAACAGCTATATTGATGTTCACTGTTAAGTTAAATAGAACAATAAATGTCTAGATTACGACAAATGTCAGTATTTGCTCATATTGTTGAGATGGGCTCGATTACCGCCGCAGCTGAAGCGTTAGAAGTATCAAAGTCAGTGGTAAGCCAGCATTTAAAATCCTTGGAAGCCTCTCTGGGCATCATATTGTTAAAACGCACCACTAGAAAGCAAGCTCTGACCGCTGCAGGTGAGCAGTTTTATCAACAATGTAAAACGATAAATCAGATCGCCAGTGACGCATGGCTCGAAGCTGAGGAAACAAAGAATGTGCCTCAAGGTAAAGTAAGAATAACGGCACCCAATGCGCTTATGGAAACCCTCGTTGCTCCTGCTATTACACAACTGTTAGTGCAATATCCTCAATTAAAACCAGAGTTAATTAGTCATGACCAACATTTGGATTTGGTAAATGAAGACATTGACTTAGCGATTCGAGTTGGCCAGTCACCATCAAGTAACTTGAAGCAAAAACGCATTGGCGAGTTTAGAGATGTACTTGTTGGCAACAAAACACTTATTGAATCAAAGGCGTGGCAAGTTTTACCCTATGTCGCCAATTCATGGCAAAGTAAAACTATTAGCCATCAATTTATCAATTCAGAAAAATTAATTTGGCATTATCAAGCACAAGCACACTGTATTGCTAACTCATTTCATACTTGCTTAGCGTTAATCCAATCAGGAAGCGGTATAGGAATAGTGCCAGATTTTTATTTTTCCAAGTCTGAACATGCGTTATGTGAAGTTTTTCTGGGGCAGAAATTAGCGTTAAATAGTGTCTATGGCTTACACCCCTTTGACAATAGAATGCCACTGAGTGTCAAAGTGTGCTTAGATGCCATTAGCCAGCAGTTAACCCTAGCGACCGCATAATGCCAAATAGCTTTTGATCTATGTACGATTAAGCAATTTACAAAAGCATTGCACATAAACATTGCACATAAGCATTGAGCATAAGCACTTCATATAAGCATTTAACATCTCTATTTGGCAGCATGTTAATACTGAAACACTCCAAAAATATTAAAATCAATCGAGGCTTACAATGAGGTCTAATGAAAGCCGAGTCTAGATATTTTTATTCATTCACGAGAGTCATATTTTTACGTTAGAAGCAGTAATTATTTTTGTTCCATATGTAACTATACGTCACAAATATTTCTTTAAATCAATATTCTACCTTTAATGGAATGCTATGTTGGCTTGAAATAGATATACTGCTAAAGGGTTAGTGGATTGAGATGGATAGGGATTTTAAATGAAGCAAAATTGGCGAGTATGGCTGTGTTGTGCCATTTTTGCATTCAGTGCAAGTGGAGTTGCAAATTCTCGTGATTTAAATTCTCGTGATATAAATTCTCATGATATAAACAGTCTAGATATATTAGAAGAGTCAGCTTTATCTGTTAGCCCTCAAGAAGGTATAGCGTTATTAGATCAGTTTGGTCTGGGAAATAACGGCTTGAAACCAGAGCAGCAAGCCAAAGTGTGGTTTCTCTATGGTCAATTATATGAAAAAGCTCGTGAATTGGATAAAGCCATTGCCAGTTATGACAAAGGCGTTGCATTAGTAAAGTATCTGCCAATTACTGATGTACTTATTGATAGTCATTTAGAAAAGTCCTTTGCTTTGTATTTACAAAGCAATGATCCTGCTGTGTATTGTGCCGATAGAAAACAAGCGCTTATTTATGCCCGCCAACATAACAACTCTGAACTACTCGCAAAAACCTTAACTCAAAATGCATTTTGTTACAGTGAGCCTGAAACTGTTTATCAAGGGATTGCCTTACTTGATGAAGCCATGCTGATTATTGATAAGAGTGAGAATCTCAATGTACATCGTAAAGCGATGATTTATAACGCAACAGGCAGTTTATATCGGAGCGTAGGCTTACATCAAAGAGGCTATGAAAATTTTGAAAAAGCGTATCAAACCTGGCAAAGCATTAATGACATTGAAGATATGTTTAACATGCAACATAACATGGTCAGCCAAGCGATTAAGTTAGCTGATTGGGACAAAGCGCGTAAGAGCATTGAAGCACAATTTGCCCTAGCAAATATGGTTGATGAAACCAAAGATTTACTGTTTTTTGCTCATTTAAATGCAGGACGTATTGCATTACGGACTCAAAATTATCAACAAGCTATATTCCATTTAGAAAATGCGGTTTCCTTAGAGCACACCACAAAAGAAAAGTATTTTATCTCCAGTAATTATTTGTATTTAGCCTTGGCCTATTTTAAAAGTGGCGATGCTAAAAAAGCTGCTGAAGCTGCAAGAACGTTTCGATTAAACAAGCGCTTTGCCGCCAATATGAAAGCAATGTTTCTAAAGGCCGATGCCATTATCGCACTGGATGAAAATAAGCCTGTTATCGCGGCAAGTAAACTGTTTGAAGTTATTGATATAGAGAGAAAAGTTAATCAAAGTGTTATCGATAACAAAGTGGTGAGTAATTCGCTGGAGCATAATTCAAAAATTGCCGATTTTGAGAATGAATTACTGGCAAATAAGTTAGCCATCAATGAATTGAATTGGGCATCAGTAAAAGATAAAGAACGTATCAATGAGCTTAAAATGAGCTTGTTCATCGTCATTCTGGTTGTTCTAGCTAGCATAGTATTGTTTTTACTTTTTTCGAGAAAATCTTTAAAAGTAAGGGCGCAAACCGATTTTTTAACGGGGCTTGCAAACCGTGGTCATACTTTTCAAATCGGTCAAAAAATCGTAGAAAAAGCCTGGAAGAAGCACCAACCTGTCGCTGTGATTATTTTTGATATCGACAACTTTAAATCGATCAATGACCAATATGGTCACCATATTGGTGATTTAGCGATTGATGCAGCCGCTAAACGAGCAAAAAGCTGGCTTAAAAAGCATGATCTCGTAGGACGTATTGGTGGCGAAGAGTTTTTAATCATTCTTGAAAATACCAATAAAGAAGAAGCATTTAACATTGCAGACCGATTACGCAATGGAATAGCATCTCAATCATTTCAATTTGATGATGAGACTGTCGAGTTCACCGTGAGCCTAGGAGTTGCAGTGCTAAGCGACAGCCATACAGCACTAACGACATTAGTTAAACAGGCAGATGATGCGCTTTACCAAGCCAAATTTTCAGGAAGAAATAAAGTTTACCTTGCTGAATGCGCTTAAAGTAAACTGTTGTTTTTCTTTCTGAGCATTAAAAATTTATTAAATAGCCTAGCAATTCAAGCTTTGGGGCCGCATAAGTTTACCTCGTTTATTATTTAAAAGATGATGATTAAAGTGGCTCTCTCTGAGCAACTCAATGACCAAGTTTTGCACCCTATTGGTGCGTAAGTTGTTTTAAAACCTCGCAACAATGCCCTTAATTACCTCAAAAGCAGTATTTGTTTTGCAAATATCACTCAATAATTTATTGATTACTTTCAATGGTTAAAGCCTCTGTCTGTTCCAATTTAGTGCAGCCTATTACGATCTGGCATATAACCTGAAACGTTTTAAACAGAGATATTTTTTGTTTGCGAACGGAAGGGAATAAATATGACGACAAGACCGCTTATTTTTACCGACATGGATGGCACGTTACTGGATCATTACGATTATAGCTTTTCGAGTGCAATCGGGGTGATTGAGGCTTTGGTAGAAAAACAAATTCCCATCATTGCTAATACCAGTAAAACCTTTGCTGAAATGGAAAAAATCCAACAGACAATTGGTTTCAATTCTCCTTTTATTTCTGAAAATGGCGCGGTGGTTTATATCCCCATCGGCTATTTTGATACCCAACCTGCTGACACAATTACCCAAGGTTACTATTGGGTAAAAGAGTTTTGTGAACCCCGCGAACATTGGCTACAGCTATTAGATTCAAAGGCGAGTGATTTTGCCAGCGACTATATTGGCTTTTCAACTTTAACTGCAGAAGAGTTATGTGAGTTTACTGATTTATCAGCTGAAAAGGCGACCTTAGCCTTAGTGAGACATTATTCCGAGCCTGTACTTTGGACGGCCGATGAAAGCCGAAAAAGAGCCTTCATAGAACATATGAACAGCCTTGGAGCGAATATGCTTCAAGGAGGTCGTTTTTTACATGTGGGCGGTCATACAGATAAAGGTCGCGCAATGGATTGGCTTGCGCAAGTGTATGCAGACAAGTATCAAACCAGCGTGCAAACCATCGCCCTAGGCGACAGTGGTAATGACAGCGCCATGTTAGAGGCCGCTGATGTGGCAATTCAAATTAAGTCACCCACTCATACTTTTCCAAAAATCATCACAGACAACAAAACCATGCAGAGCAAGCATTATGGCCCTAAAGGTTGGGCTGAATGTTTGCAGGCCTTGTTATTAGAGTCATCGACATCCACACCATCATTCACACTTGAGGAGGCATAACATGGCCGATTTTTACCAAAATGGCATTGTTACTACGCTACATAACTTAACTCAGCGTACCCATGATGAAATGGAAAAGGACTTACTCAAGTTTTCTAAAACCCGTCCTTTAGGCTTGATCTTGCCTTCATTATATTCAGAGCTTGAAGGCGAAGCCTTACCGCAGATAATCAGTAAGTTAAAAGAAGTACCCTATCTCAGTGAGATTGTTATTGGGCTTGATAGGGCTGATAAAGAGCAATATAAGCAAGCGCTTGGTTTCTTTAATCAACTGCCGCAACATCATCGAGTATTGTGGAATGATGGCCCTAGATTGCAGGCATTAGATGCCAAACTGAGTAAGTTAGGTTTAGCACCAAAAGAACTCGGTAAAGGACGAAATGTCTGGTATTGCATGGGTTACACCTTAGCGTCTGGTAAAACGGAATCGGTGGCACTGCATGATTGCGATATTGTCACTTATGAAAAATCATTACTTGCTCGTCTGTTATACCCAGTGGCCAATCCACAGTTTAATTACGAATTTAGTAAAGGTTTTTATGCCCGTATGTCGGATGGGAAAATCAATGGCCGCGTATCACGATTACTAGTGACCCCATTGATTAAGGCGCTTCAGAGGGTTTTAGGACACAATGAATATCTAGAATATATGGACAGTTTTCGTTACCCATTGGCGGGTGAGTTTTCATTTCGCCGTGACGTATTAAACGATCTGCGTATTCCTAGCGATTGGGGTCTTGAAATTGGTGTACTCAGTGAAATGCACCGTAACTATGCTCATAACCGTATTTGTCAGGTGGATATTGCGGATAATTATGATCATAAGCATCAGGATTTATCCTTAGATAATGCTGAGGCTGGCTTATCTAAAATGTCGATTGATATCACTAAGGCTTTTTTTAGAAAGTTGGCAACCCAAGGGGAAACCTTTAATACAGAAGCCTTTAGAACCTTAAAAGCCACTTACTACCGTATCGCACTCGATTACGTAGAAACCTATCATAATGATGCGTTGATGAATGGGCTCACTACTGATATTCATACTGAAGAAAAAGCAGTAGAAATGTTCACCCAAAATATTGTCACAGCAGGGCAACGCTTTTTAGATAATCCGATGGAAACGCCGTTCATGCCAACGTGGAGCCGCGTGATTAGCGCAATGCCGGATGTACTCGAACAGCTTAAAGCCGCTGTCGAAGCAGATAACGCCGAGTTCATGTAAGTTATGAGTGTTGGGTTTTCTGGTCTATGGTTTTCACTGCAAAGTCCTTAAACGATTTAGTACTCAGATTAAGTACCTAGGTTTAGTACTTAGATTTAGTGCTTAGATTTAGCGCTTAGATTTAGTCGCTAAAGCCGCTGGCTTCAAGGGCTTGGTAGTGAGTAGAAATGACTCAGGTTAGAAGAAAGACAAATGACAGAATTAGAATGTTTAAAACACAAGCTTACACAGCAACTTGATAGCATCTATAAAGATGTTGAATTAGCGCTTGAAAGCGATGAGATCGCTGATGCTTTAATTGATGCAATGCGTATCGAGCAAGGTGGATTTACCCCGAAACCGTTTAGTAATCATTGGTCAGAACAAGATGTGGTGATGATTACCTACGGTGACAGCATCATGTGTCCGAATCAAAATCCGCTCGCGACCTTATCTGAATTTATGGACACTCATCTTGAGTGCATTAATTCGGTGCATATATTGCCGTTTTTTCCGTTTAGCTCCGACGATGGTTTTGCTGTTATCGATTATTCCAGTGTCAATGATGGCTTAGGGGACTGGTCTGATATTGAGACCATTGCTGCAAAACGCAGGTTGATGTCAGATTTAGTGATAAACCATTGCTCTAGCCGAAGTGCATGGTTTCAAAACTTCATTAAAGGTGAAGGAGTCGGTCACGATTACTTTTTTACTGCCAATGTCGAAGATGACTTGGCAGAAGTCGTGCGCCCAAGAACCTCTGATTTACTCAGGCCGACACAAACCAGTAAAGGCTTGCAGCATGTGTGGTGTACGTTCAGCCATGACCAAGTCGATTTTGATTTTAGAAACCCACAAGTCTTGTTGGAATTTGTGCGGATTATTCGTCAGTATCTTGATGCTGGAGTGAATATTTTCCGCTTAGATGCAGTCGCTTTTTTATGGAAAATCGTTGGCACCAAATCCATTAATTTGCCGCAAACCCATGAAGTTATCCGCCTGCTGCGCACGCTTATCGAGCACGCACAACATGATGCAGTCGTTATCACTGAAACGAATATTCCTAATACTCAAAACTTGACCTATTTTGGTAATGCTAACGAAGCCCACTGTATTTATAACTTCTCTTTGCCGCCGTTACTTATCAATACTTTGATTACAGGTAGTTGTTTGTATTTAAAGCGTTGGCAAATGAGTATGCCACCAGCGCAAGACGGTACCACTTATTTCAATTTTATTGCTTCTCATGACGGCGTTGGTTTACGCCCAGTGGAAGGGATATTGGAAGATGAAGAGATCAAGGTGTTGGTGGACACCATGACCTTATTTGGTGGCAAAATTTCCAGCCGAACCAGCGAAGATGGCCAGAAAAAACCTTATGAAATGAACATAGCGTTAATTGACGCGCTGCAAGGGACGACAAAGGGTAAAGATCCGTTTGGTTTGGCGCGATTTACCTGTGCCCATGCAATTATGTTAGGGCTGGAAGGTATCCCTGGTATTTATATTCACAGTCTACTCGGTACTGGCAATGATTATGAAAAGCTCGCTAACACCTCTCATAATCGTTCTATCAATCGTCACCGCTGGGATTGTCAGGCGCTTAATGGTTTATTAGCTGATGAAAATAATGTTCACAGTAAGGTGTTAGCGTCATTAACTAAACTGATCAGCATTCGAACGAGTCAAAAAGCATTTAACCCTAATGCGACTCAATTTACCTTGCATTTAGGCTTACAGTTATTTGGTTTTTGGCGTCAAAGCCGCGATCGAAGACAAAGTGTTTTTTGTATCAGTAACATCACCGATCAACCGATGGACTTACCCTTAGCCGAGCTTAATTTAATTGGCACAGAAACCTGGTTTGATTTGATTGATGGTGAAGTGATTAATGACATTACTGCAACGCAATTATTAGAGCCTTATCAAACCGTTTGGATCAGTAATGTGGCGTAATATCAGTTAAATAAATTTTGGATATTTAAACAAAAAACCAGCATGATTGCTGGTTTTTTTATTAGTTTAGTTAGTGAAGTACTCATTTAATTAATACTAAACACTATGGCATTGATGTGTAGACGCTGCTATTTTTCAGCAAGCGTGTACTGCTTCAAAATATCATCAAGCCCAACAGACGATTGGGTTAAATTGGCTGCAAGTGCTACTGAGCGGTGAGCGGTTTCTCTAATGGTTTCTGCTTGGCCGCGAATATCGTTTAGCTGACCTGCAATATCACGTGATGCCGCGCTTTGTTCTTCAGATGACGCTGCTATTTGTGAACTCATATCAAACACACTACTAATTGAAGTCACCATACTATCCACATCATGACCCACTGACTCAATTGCACTTCTACCTTGATCTGCTTGAGATACAATATCCGTGGTGATATGCGATAAGGTATTGGTGTCTTTTTGTAGCCCTTCAATCATGGTTTGAATTTCAACTGTGGCTTGCTGGGTGCGACTTGCCAGGGTTCGCACTTCATCTGCTACCACTGCAAACCCTCGACCTTGTTCACCGGCTCGCGCTGCTTCGATAGCCGCGTTGAGCGCCAGTAAATTTGTTTGCTCTGAAATACTATTAATCGTGGTCACTACAGCACCAATATTGGCTGCCGCTTGAGATAACTCGCCTACCGAGGTTGAAGCTTCTGAGATTCGACTGGTTAGGGTACCAATACGATTAACTGCTTCAGCAATTTGCGCTTGGCTATTACTGGCTTGCGATGCGTTTTCTTGGCTTTGTTCTGACGTGCTGCTGGCATTTTGAGATACATCTTCAATAGCCGCTGTCATTTGCGTCATCGCGACGGATACCGTATCTAAAAATTCGTGTTGATACTGGGTTAGTTCTTCACTTTGATTAGCTTGCTGATTAAATTCATTCGCCGCTTCAGACAGCGTTTGCGCATTAGCAGCAATTGCGGTGACCATTTCACTCATATTATCGGCGCTACGATCAATTTCACGGGCGATTAAGCTGAAATCATCAGTACCAAAAAAGTTAAGCCGTTGACTGAGGTCGCCGTCAGCAAGGCGTTTGATGGCAACATACATGTCCCATAATCCGCCACCGAGAGAGGTTGAAGTCCAATAGCACACTAAGTACAGCGGCAGTAAACCGATAAAGGCGAATAAGAGTGAGCTACTGGCGCTTGAGAGTGCATCGGCTTCTTGTTTAGCGACATTAACAGTGATGACTAATGCTTGGTTATTAATCGGGGCACTCACTGTGACATTGTCACCACTGCGGCGTGGTTGCATTAACGAGCCTATAGACGCATTGAGTTGTTGCGCATATTGAGATAGCTCTTGGCCTTCAAGGGATTGCAGTTGAGCGCTTTCGGCCAGTGCATTGACTCTTGATTGGACTGATTGCTCTGAGGCAGATTTGATGTTTGCGGTGGTATTAAAGTAAGTACTAAGGGCCACCGTCGCGGTAATCAGGGTGACTAAAGTGCAAATTACCCAAAATTTACCATTTAAGCTTAACTTGATCAGTATGGCATCGACTTTGCGAAAATTGATTTGTTTCATCTTAAATATTCCTTTACCAAAGCCAAACTTGAGCAGTAACTTCGTCTGTTAAACTCACGATAATTTATTCTAGTTGAATCTGAATTATCTATGGTTTAGTTAGCAGTATGAGCCCATGTTCAGGTTATTAATGTTCAGCTTTTCGGTAATATATTGTTGAGTCATATATTGTGAATCATGTAACAAGGCATGGTAACGCCAATGAATAGCAATTAATTCGAGAGAGATCCCAGTATGCGTGTTTTATGTTTATGGCATAACGCGAATTCAGCTTAATCATCTAGTGAATGCAGTTCTCTACAGTCAACTTGTATCGGCTAAATTTTAAAATAGTTTAATCAGTTTACTTGATCATACTCACAAATTAACTGGCTGTTTAATACTGACATCATCGTTGGCGTGCTTAAGATTCAAAGGGGCAATTACAGCCAACTTTTTACTATGTTCAAGTGAGTTAGCATCGAAAGCTTGAATCTGATTTCTCCCAGCCGCTTTAGCAGTGTATAGGGCAATGTCAGCATGCTTAAAAGCTAAGGTGGCATCATCTTGTACTTTCGAAATTCCACCACTCACAGTAAATTGCATCAATTCACTGTTAGCGATCATTTGTTTTAAGCGGTTAAGTACAGCCTCCGCTTGTTCAAGAGAAGTATGAGGCATCAAAATGGCAAATTCTTCCCCGCCAATACGCGCAATAATGTCAGTTTCTCGGCATTGCGAAGTTAGAAAACTGGCTAAGTTTTTAAGCGCTACATCACCAACATCGTGACCATATTGGTCATTAATTTTTTTAAAAAAATCAATATCAATAATTCCTAAGCAGGCTTGATAATTACTATAGCGCTTAGTGAATATGTTAAGTTTAGTCAGTTCATCATCAAACTTTCTTCGATTCCATAAGCCTGTTAATGGGTCAGACTCACTCTGATTTCTAAGGGTTTCTTCCAACTGCTTTCGCTGAGTAATATCAGTAAACGTAACCACATATTTTTTCACGCTGCTAAAACTATTTCTGAGTACTTGAATGCGTACCATCAAGGCGTATTCACTGCCTGACTTATTGGTTCCCATGACTTCACCTTGCCAATTATCTGCTTGTAAATGACGTTGAATTGCGACCATTTCCGTTTGGGAAAACTTCAGGTTTAACTTAGCCAGTGACTCGCCGATTAATTCATTAGCAGTAAAGCCTGAAACCCTCACAAATACTTGATTTGTTTTGACTAACTTAAAGCGCTTATCGGTAATAATGACACCGGCAATGCCATTAAAGGCAGCTTCCATGAGTTGCTGATTCATTTGATTATTTTCATGGCTGTTATAAATTTTGAAGAGATAGCTGCAAAATCCTAGTAAGAGCAATAGCAGCAAAATAGCCTTAGTTAGTAGGTTTTGTTTTTGTTCGGTGACATACGCAGAACTTGTCGGCGACGAAATAAGAATATATTTCCCTAATGGTGCATAAACGGCACTGAGTCCTAGCTCTGTATAAGAGTAAACCATGCTATCGATGGTTAAACGTCCTTCATCTGAAGACAATATTTGTTGCCATAAAACAGCAAAATCATTGGCAAGATTATGCTGTTCATCCGTGCTAAATAAATGGCCTAAGACTTCAGATGGCTTGTCACTGGCGAGTAAGTTGCCGTTTTCGTCAATGAACCGCGTTATAAAGGTGTCGCTTTGCATTTCTTCAATGGCATTAAGGATGTTATTCACACTGAGGTTGATGACGATATAGCCTTGACGTGCATTGAGGTGATAAACAGGCATGATGATCCGTAAACTGGTTTGGATTGGCTTCATTAGTTGGCCGTTTTCAGTTTCAATATCAACAGGCCAGGTTCCTATTTCGCCTTGTTTAAGTGCTTGTGCATGCTGAAAATAAGGGCGTTTTGACTTATCTTCTAATTGAGAGGCAGGAATGCGCTCGATATTGTTTTGCTTATTATTGACCCTGATGAGCTCAATACCTGAAGCATCCAAATAGCGAATGTGTGAGTAAACATTTTCATTTTTAACAATGAAATAAAACATGTTTTCTAGTGCAGTGCGATTTCTGCTGCTTGGCGTTTGGCTGAATAACTCAATCTGTGGGCTGGTGGATATTTTTTTGATGATGTCGTCAACTTCTTCAATCACATCTGATAAGCGTTGAGATGAGAAAGCCAAACGTTGCTTATGACTGTCATTAATTCGAGTCAACTGATCGGATGTAATCCGTTGATATTGGCTGAATACGTATAAAGATAAACTTATCGCAAAGAACAGCACTGTGCTAAAAATAAGCTTGAATACACGGATATTCTTATTTCGCAGGGTGTTATGCATAGGTCTTTGCTCACTTGTTTGGCTATGAAATTAGGGTTACCAATCTCTTCAGCTGCTACTTTATATGGGCCAAGAAACCGATAGTTACCTTTATGTGCCAAAGCAAGTTTGAGTATCAATGTTTTAAACTGATGGCATTTTACTGAGCAGATAAAATATTAACTAAGGCAATGTTTTTAAATGATTAATAAATTAAATTAAATTGAAATTTAAGCGCTGGAACTATTGCGGAACATGCTTATGCTGGTTAATCTAACTGCAGAACATATTGTTAGTCGAATAGTGAAGGATTGCTATTGAGTCAGTGAAAAGGAGCTTTCAAGTTTTTTCTTCACGCCTTTCTATATCCTCCTGTAACAAACTATTCCTAATATGCCTTCAATAACAATAATTTAATTATTTTTTAAAACAGCATAAAGCGAATGAAAAAGGATTCAACATGAGCGAAGAAACAAGTTTACAAGTCGAAGAAATTAACCAAGATTCTAAAAACCTAGCGCTACTTTGCTGGATTGGCACCATCTTTTTTGGTTTTATCCCTGGTTTAGTTTTATATCTGGTGAAAACTGATGATGAGTTTGTCCGTGAGCAAGCAAAAGAGTCATTAAACTTATCGATTACGGTCATTATTGGTTACTTCATTTCAAGCCTGCTATTTATCATTGTCATTGGCATGTTAACTATGTTTGCTGTAGGTATTTTTAATCTAGTATTTTGTATTTTAGGTGCAATTGCAGCCTCTAAAGGTGACAGCATCAAAGTGCCTTATATTTTACGTTTAGTTAAGTAAATCAGAGTAAATTCATAGTGCTTGAACATCAGCATGGTGCAGTTATGCCATGCTGGTTAAGCGCCGCACTTAAAAGGAATATTAAGTGGAAACAAATGTTTTTGACCGTAGGCATACCACGGATAATATTATCAGTGGTCCGCTGTATAATTTGGTCATAGGTTTAACCCTTTGTTGGGGTTTTGGCGTGAACTGGTGGATGGTAACGAACATCTCCCCAGAAGCCATTGCTTCAGTTAATTCTTGGGTGTTTTTTATTGGCTATTTTGCTTCATGTTTTCTCGGTATTTACCTGTTTTCATCGTCTGATAAACCGATTGTGAGTTTTATTGGCTACAACTTTGTTGTGGTGCCGTTTGGTTTTATCATCAATTTAGTCGTCAGTCAGTATGATGCAGCTTTAGTGTCTGAAGCGATTAGAATTACTGGCTTGGTCACCATTGGCATGATGTGTTTAGGCACATTGTTTCCCGCTTTTTTCAGTAAAATTGCCGGTGCGCTGACGATTGCACTCTTGCTGGTTATCGTGGTTGAACTGATTGAAATCTATGTATTTGGTATTCATCACGGCATATTAGATTGGATAGTAGTGCTGATTTTTTGTGGTTATATTGGTTATGACTGGGGTCGTGCTAATCAAATACCAAAAACCGTCGATAATGCTATCGACAGTGCTGCAGCGCTCTACATGGATATTATTAACTTGTTCCTGCGGATTTTACGGATTTTAGGTCGAAAATAATTTGCCTGTTATCGATATTCATTAAGGGCTGCAAGGCCCTTTTTTATGGGCTATCGAAAATATAAATGGGTGTTCGCTAAGGAAATGATGACTCAAAGTGGCGTGTCACAGAATGATATGCAGGAGAATAGTTTGCAGGATAACGAGATGAAATTGATTAAACCTTGTATGCAGTATCAGGCAAGCTATTTGGCTTACATTATTGAACTAGCTGATGAAGAACGTTACCCATTTCCGCTTGATTTTGACTGTGATGATTTTGCGGCAATGCTACAAAAAAATCAGGATTTTGCTGATGGGGTTAATTTGCCTCAAGGCTATGTTGCCAGCGAAACCTATTGGCTAATCGACGGAGTAGACTTAATCGGTGTAGCCAATTTACGCTTAACCCTTAGTGACAACATAAGGCACTGTGGTGGTCATATTGGTATGGGGATCAGACCGAGTTATCGGGGTAAAGGTTTAGGGGCTAAATTGATGGCGCAAACTATCGCATTGGCAAAGGGTAAGGGCATGAATGAACTGCACATTCATTGCCATAAGCACAATCAGGCGTCAGCGAAAATGATCATCGCCAATGGCGGGATATTGCACTCAGAAATAGAGATAGTGACAGACAATGGCAATCAATCTAATAACGCTGTAGCAATAGTACAGCGCTATCGGGTTTGTAAATGAAACTAAAACTGCTCAAGCTTTATGAGTTACTGACCAATTCACTGACTGCTTGAGTTAACTGTTGTACTAGCGCTGAGTCGGTTATTTCGCCTGTTGCAGCATCAAAGTTTTGGTAAAAGCTAGGTACTGAGATTGAGCCTTTCACGTCTGCGGCAAAATATGGGGCTGAACCCGTTGCAGCGGCTAAAACACTGCTGGCGCCGCCAGGTCCCGGAGAGGTTGCTAGTAGTAATGTTGGCTTACCTTGGAATACTTTTTGGTCGATACGCGATGTCCAATCAAACAAGTTTTTATATGCAGCGGTGTAAGAACCATTATGTTCGGCAAAAGAAATAACGATAGCGTCAGCTTGACCTATTTTGTCGAAAAAAGCTTTAGCTAGTGCTGGCTGGCCTAACTCTTTCTCTCTGTCTTCACTGAATAATGGAATTTCATAGTCATTAATGTCCAGTAATTCTACTTCGGCGTTATCGACTAATTTGGCTGCTTGGTTAGCGGCGTAATTAGCTAATTGTTTGTTAATTGATTGACGGCTACTGCTTGCTGCGAATGCTAAAATTTTCATGTAATTGCCTTATATGTCTAAGTCAGTTTTTCTATTTGTTCATTAATGGTTTCTGTAAAGGGATTAATGGATATCTAAGCCTTTATATTCAATAAACTCAACCACATTTCTATCAGGGTCTCTGATAAAGAAAGAGGTGCCAGTGACGTGCTTCATTGGCTCACCACTTAATGGAATGTTTAATTCAGCTAGCCTAGTTATCACTGCTGCTGCGCTCGTCACTTCTAGTGCCACATGGGTATAGCCAGTATGTTTAGTCGGAATATCCATTAACACGTTAGTGTCAGTATCTGCGGCGTTCAAAATAAAGTTAATATTGACACCGCTCGGGTGCTCGATAATCGCAACCGGCTCAGGTCCTATTGGGCCTGCAATATAGTTAAATCCGAGTTGTGCATAAAATGCCTTTGATACTTCGAAATCTTTAACTCTTAAGCCGTAATGATTAATGCGTGTTATCTGTTCCATGGCGTTATTCCTTACATTATCAATAAATTATTCAGTTAAGTGACTAGATGACTAGATGACTAGATGATTAAGTGACTAGATGATTAAGTGACTAGGAACTCATGAAGCTACTTTACGCAATAAACTGCTTATGATTAAGCCAGCAAAAGGGAAATTATTATTTCCATATGACTCGTAATAACCATTTTAAGTTTTAATTTGGGCTTTGTTGGAACTAAAACTATTGCTAAATTGGTTATTCATTAATGCACTAATGGCTGCAGACAATTCGAATTACAGCTCTGTTGCTAGAAAAGGAATGTGAAGTGAAATTGGATACTAAGTTATTTGACGGAATCGTTATTTTCACACAGGTGATTGAATCTGGCAGTTTTTCAGAGGCAGCAGATAAAATGGGCCATTCAACTTCGCATATTAGCAAAGCTGTTACCCGCTTAGAGCAAAGGTTAAAAACCAGATTACTGCACCGTACAACGCGTTCATTAAGTTTAACGCCTGAAGGAAAACTGTTTCATCAACAATGCCTGCAAATCGTCAGTGATGCTGAGCAGGCCGTGGTCATGCTCGACAGTAGCCAGCAAACGCCTTCGGGCACGTTAAAGTTAAGCTGTCCTGTGACATTTGGACTAAAGCACTTACAACCGATTCTATCGATGTATATGCGCTTATATCCTGAGGTTAAACTAGAGTTGGATTTCAGCGATCGCCATGTGGATTTAGTTCAAGATGGTTATGATTTAGCGATTAGAGCGACACATCAACTGGATGATTCCAGTCTGATTTGTAAGCGTATTAGTCAATTTAATGCCTATACCATTGCGACACCTGCTTACTTAGCTAAGTATGGAATACCGCAAACTCCAGAAGATCTCATTACTCATCAATGCATCTGTTATAGCAATCTAAAACAGCCAAATCGCTGGGTGTACGAGCATCCAGAAAAAGAGACTGTGACCATTGATGTCCCGCAAGTCATTGGCTGTAATAATGCTGATATGGAGCTGGCAATGGTACTCGACCATCATGGTATATGCCGCTTGCCATCGTTTTATCTTGGTGATGCATTGGCAGAAAATAAACTGACATTACTGTTTGAAGATTACCTTCAACCTGAAATTGATATCTATGCCATCTACCCAAGCCGTAAGCATTTAACCCCCAAAGTTAGAAGCTTTATTGATTTGCTGGTGGAGCAAATGCCGGCTTAAAGCACACGTGCCTAAGCTACCTCAAGATGCACGGTTCTGCCCCAAAACTTGTTAGCAGCTTTAGCTAGCTAATGATTTCTAGATTTGAATCGAATCTAAACCTAAATCAAAGTCGTGGCGCTTCGCCCACACCAGACGAAAGGGAAACAACAGCATTTCCCTTTTCGATATCCCTTGCCGCTCCGACGAAATTTAAACAGCAAAATTTCCAACGGAGAATGATCCAGTTTTAAACTTCATTTTGAGTCCGCTTCGGCAAGCTACAAAAATCACTAACGCTTACGATGGGGCGTCCCTTCCCCTCGAAAGCTAGCCAGACATCCATGTCTGGACTCACGCGATTTTCTTACTTGCCTCAATTCAAATTGAATCTTCTAGCTAATTAGAACTAGATATTTTAGTTTTTTAAATTGACACAAATACAGTTAATTCGAAGAGATGAATATTCGGGTGTAAGCACGGCTGTGACCGTCCATGACATGGACGTCATGGCCGAGCTTTCTGGGACGAACTTGCTGCGTGTCACAGTCGTGCTTGCACGATAGCCTGCGGCAGACAATGGGTTAAATTGCAGTCATGGACTACTGAAATTTAGTCAATGTAAATGAAGTATAAAGTTGGTGCTGGTAACTCGTTTATGCCCCAAAGTGAGTTAGTACCAGTTGTCACTTCCATCACTTATCTAATGATCGAAATTAAATTTCGATTTAGAAATCTATAAAGTAGTGACCCAAATAGATGTGCCACTAAAGATTGTCGTAGTGTGGTAAACAATCTGTTCCGCTCTGGCCGTCATCTAAAACAAGCGAAGCATTATCGAACTATACGTGATAGTTCTTTTTCTCACGGATGCAGGTTAGTGGTATCCAGAATTTAGCTTTAGGCTATAATTTACAGCTTTCAGTCGTCGATTTCAGATAAGTTGACAGTATCTCCAGCTAACTTGATCACACTTAAACCAAGTACATGGTACATAATGTTATCTGCATTCTTTTCTCCAAATTTATTGGTTAGTAATTGTTTTAATCTTCCTAAGCCAACAAGCGTCATTGCAGATGTATCTGATCGAGTAGCATTACTTACTAGCATATGAATGACCATTTTAAACATTTTACTTTCAATTAAACTGTTCTTCCATGATTCAATAAATTGCTCTGGTGATTGAAAATCGAGTTCTTTCATCGCTCTTGGAAATACTTTTCCACTTAATGCTTCTGCGAAATTTGATTTGGCAGGATAGTATCCTTGTACTGTACTTTTTCTTATATCTAATTTTGCTGAAACCGTGTTAAGCGTAATACTATCCCAACCTTCAGCTAAGAACATTTCAAGTATCACTTGATCATATTTCTTTTTGTTTTTTTCACGTAATTCAGCGCTAATTTTGGCCATGATTTTCTCCTTATTTCCATAGTATACAGTTTTAAGTCCAAAGGACCTAAAAAGGTTGACTTATTGGGTTCTTGGGATGTAATATGTTTTGCGTTCCAAGGACGTAAAATTTAATCTCAAAAAAGTTAATTTTTTTAAGTATCAAGGGAATAAAATAATCAAAATTTTAACGATAGTTATTTCAGTATTAGGCGCTCTTCTCTTAAGTGGATGTTCATATAGAGTTACTGCATTAACATTAGTTTCAAGAAAAATGTAGATTTTAAAAGTGTATATTTTACAAGAAGATAAAGTTTTTAAAAAGATGCAAAGCCAATTGTACTTTTTCCTTTGGTAGTCCTAGCAAAAGAAGATGCGTCGATTGGTAACTATATTAATGGTTATTACAATCGATATCGTCCGTATCGGTTTGCCGGTGGATTTTCGCCAATAGCAGCAGAGAAAGAAAGCTTAAAAACCTCTAATAAGGTGGCTAGTTTTACTTGACCACTACAGATAAAACAGAGAAGGGTGCGAGCGAAGTACTTCATAGTTTCTAGCTTAAATAGTTACAGGTGACATCAGAATCTGAATGATGTTAATCAAATTGCGTAATTCATCTTTTGGGTTTGATATGACGAGGTTTTATGACTTTACATCAAGGGGATTTATGCCCTCATTGTGGTTTTATAATCGTGATGCCCCCCGACCTTGACCCGATATGTTCATGTTGTAGCGAAAATGTCTTACATGAAGATGAAAGCGAATTAAAACCTGAAGCTGGAGTTTAGATGGGTATTAATGAGCTTCAATAAAAGTATTGGGGCAAAAGCTTACTATAGGGAGACTATGTGCCAGCTAAAAGGCTATGTGTTTGGCTGTAATTGAAGGCAATCAAATGAAAGTTCACTCTGATACCTCATATAGAACCAAAGTTGGTCACATAAATCGTAATTGTACAAAACGAAAAGAAGGATTTGGGAAGTTAAAAGTGATGTACCTGCTTACTGTGTAATGGTTTTTTGTGGTAAATCCTTACATGCAGATTCGTATAATATTCAAGGGCTTAACTCGCACTAGATATTTAAACATTCAGGTCTCGAATTTATTGAGAAAACAGTTATATATAGAGAAAATTATGCCTAACCAAACTGTAGTATTTAACAATAACCGTTCATTAAAAAACCAAGTGATTTTCGGTAGCGAAAACAAAGTTATCCATTCTTTCCGTATACATGGAAACGAGAAGTATGCCGCAGAGCTTTTAGAGCTTATCGGTAGTGTTGCCCTAGTAGCAGTTGAAAAGAAAGTACGCATTCAGTATGTGATTGAAGATGTGAGAATCATCAAATCAGTTAAGGAACGTTTAAATGCTAAAGGTGAATTAGAGCCTGTGGGTACAGAGTATTACTGTGTGGTTGCAAAGCCGCTAACTACATTATGCGCTCATGCAGTTGATTACCGTAAGCATATTAAAACATTATTGGACGACAAAGGCTTAACTGCCGTGGACGTTAAAGGATTACAAGCAGGCGGGGCATCAATTAACTCATTCGCTATTAGCGTTGCATGGGTAATCATCTAATGCGTATGGGTGGTAAAAGTAAATTATTGAGATTTATTATGAACAACAACTTAGTTAAATTTATTGCTATAAGCGTTGGATTTTTTGTTTCAACGGCTGTTTGTGCAGCAAACATTGTGAAAACGATTGAAATCAAAGGTCATGGTTACGATCTTCCAACTGCAAAGCTTACCGTAGTAGACAACCAAGCTACATTTTCTTTTTACGAAGGACAGGGAGCTGATTTTGTAGCTCTATCTAGGTTGACGAGCTATTCTTCGAAAACTCTAGTTCATTTTGCTGAGAAGTCTCGCTAAATTTTTGAATCTATGAAGTTAAATGGCAGATGTCCAGATGGTGACCTAACCGCTGAAATAGGTTCGATTTCTAGTAAGTTAGGATCTGATAAAGCTAGATTTAATGTAGTGTGTGTCAATAATGACATTACGGTACAGGCAATCATGATGGACGAATACGTAGTAAATTACGTTTCTACTAACTTCGAAGTTTTTCAGTTCGAAAAATGGGCTAAAGCCATTAACCAACAAATGAAAAAGTACAATAAATAAGCATATACAACAAGACATAAGAGTCGGACTTGTTATAGTTTGCTCGGTTCAACTACGTTTCACATTTTAGCAAACTATTACTCACCGCTTAAAACGGTGTTAAGTGCTTTGGAGTCTTATGAAAATTCGGTATATAAAACTAGGTGACTCAGGTAAATGGGAAAAGCCTTGTCTTGAAAACGATCAAGTAGTGCGACTTGGTTACTACAGTCCATTTCATAATGAATCCCTGAATGGTGAATGGGATGTTGTACGTGATTTTTGGCTAGGCGAAAGAAATAATAATTCAGGTGCAGCCACAAGAGATATTAACCAAATTAAGGACTTCTATGAACTCTCGGAAGCTGACCTTTGGATTACTTTTTACCAAAGAAAGTTGTACTGGTGCCATGCAAAAAAAGAAGTAATAGAACTTGAAGATGGAAGCAGAGTGCGAAAAGTTATTGGAGCTTGGAATTCATGTGATAAGCAAGGTAACCCTCTTTCAATCGAAAACATTGATGGGCGTGTTACAAAAGTTCAAGGTTATAGAGGGACAATCTGTAGTGTAGAGCTACAAGACTACCTTATTCGGAAGATTAACGGTGAACCACAACCAGAAGTTGAAGCAGCTAAAAACTCCCTATTATTACTGAAAAACAATGTAGAAGAATTAATCAAAGGTCTGTGGTGGAGCGATTTTGAATTATTAATAGATTTAATTTTTTCTCAATCAGGCTGGAAGCGAATATCCGTTTTAGGTAGAACTGAAAAAGACATTGATTTAGATGTATTCTCACCAGTGTCGCAAAAACGAGCATTTGTACAAATTAAATCAACAACAAATTCAAAGCAGTTGCACGAATATCATGAAATCTATAAGGAATATAAACAGTATGATGAAATGTACTTTGTTTATCATACCTTCAACGGAAATAATGCGCCGGTCATTGATGATCCTAGCGTTACAGTATGGGATATTTCGAGGATCGCTGATTTAGTTATAAATGCAGGTCTAATTAGTTGGTTAATTGAAAAACGAACTTAACAAGAGACTATGGCGTCAATAGCTGATTTCATGCTTTGGCGCTTCCCACATTACACCACCTCTTAGCATCAAATTTAACGTTACAACGATCTTTCTGATACAGGCAATTATCGCCACTTTCTTGGGGGGCAGCGAGATCTATGCTGGCTCATTTTTGCCCCATTATCATTTAGAGCAATGACTCATTCTAACTTTGTGTTTCTGTGTTTGCCTTATATTTACTAATGCAGAAAGCAAAAGATATGGCTTTAGTAGCTTGTCTTGTTGTATGCCTTAAAGACTATCAAGAGGACTTATGACCCCAGTATGATGGCCACCAATCACATGGGTATATATCTCGGTTGTTTTGACATCACAGTGTCCCAATAACTCCTGGATGGTACGAATGTCATGGCCTTTGAGTAATAAAGATGTTGCAAACGAATGGCGGAAAGTATGGGCGGTAACGCGCTTATCTATACCACTGTTAGTGGTAGCTTGCCTTAATGCACGTGAAAAAGCCGTTGGATGAATATGGTGTCTGCACACGTAGTTGTCACTTGGGTGCATACAACGGCGGCTAGCAGGAAAGATATATTGCCAATGAAACTTAGAAGCATTACTGCGATATTTTCTGATTAGAGAGATGGGCAATGAAGCAAGTCCAAAGCCATCTGACAAATCCGTCTCGTGGAGCTTTTTTACCAGTTTCATTTGTGACTTTAGAGTATCAATCAATCCGTTAGGAAGCATACAAACTCGATCTTTTTGCCCTTTACCTCGGTACACAAAGATAGATTTAGTGGTTAGATCAATATCTTTTACCCTAAGTTTTAGGGCTTCCTTTAATCTTAGGCCTGAGCCAAATAGGATGGCACCAATTAAATAGTGGTAGCCTGACAAATTGTTGATGATCAGTTTTGCTTCTTCGTTAGACAATACCTGCGGTATTCGTTTAGGGGCTTTTGCATAGGGAAATTGTAACTCATTGGACTCAACTTTTAACACATGGCGACAAGCAAATACAATGGCACATAGGGCCTGTTTCTGGGTGCTCGCGGACACTTCACACTCGACTGCTAAAAAGCAGAGAAATTGTTCAATCAAAGCGGGGCTTATATCAGCGCCATGACGAATATTACAATGTCGAATGAAATAACGGTTCCAATAGAGGTAGGACTTTTCTGTTTGATAGCTGTAATGGCGTACTCTGATCTCTGCCCGTATAGCCTCCAAAAATGTTAATTGCCCCATAACCGTCGCCTTAACAATGAACTGTATATATATACAGTTATAGTTCAAGTTGAGATAATTACTATGAAAAAGATGCATAAATCGTTGGATTGGCGCATCGATAATACTAACCTTTAAATATTAACTCATTATTATCAATAGTTTGTAATGTATGTAAAAGTGCTATGCAGACCTCGTAAACACCTATGCATCTTTTTATCTGCTAAATTGTCATTTTTAACCTGTATTTTTTGTTAAATAATATATTTACAACAAATACTTACAAGTGATAGTTTGAAGAAAAGACTTACAAGAAAGCAGGAGGTTATCCTGCTGCTAATCAATAAGCTGTTAGCCGTATCAAGGAGTTCTGATGTCAGGTCGAATGTATGGAATGGTAGGTTGGGAAGAGTTTTCATGTAATAGATCTGATATTCTTAATAAGTTTGATCTAGCAAAAGCAAAGACCAAATCAAGAAAAGTTAAAGTTGAGCATGGAAATGTAGTTGAAGCTGCTGTCAGAGAGTGGTTAGAAAGTTACTTACCTAAAAAGTATGGTGTTACTTCTGGTTTTATTATTCCCGATTTTGTTGAACTTTCAGACCCATACAATTTAGGTCATTTTGACATAATAATTTATGATATTTTGGAATCGCCGATATTATGGGTTGATGATAATGATGACAAAAGTGAACTTGGTAAAGCTAGGGCTATTCCAGCTCAATATGTAAAGTCTGTTTATGAAGTTAAGTCAAACCTGACCGCGCAGACAGGTAAAGATGTGATTAAGAAATTGTGCGAGCTTAATCTCATGCATAAGTTTCTACCTGAACACTTTTCTTGTGGAGCAATATTTATAGAGCTTCAAGAAAAAAACATTAATAAAGCTGCGATCTTAGAATCCTTTCAATCTTCACAATTACCTTATAAATTCTGGGGTGGGATTGTTTTAAGGTGCTCTGAAGATACTGATCTTATTGGAAATATCTTTCTGTCAAAAGCACCTGTGGATGAACTGCAAGTAAAAACAACCACTCCTTTGATCATTGCTGGTGAAGACATGAATGTAGTGCAAGGAGTTCCCTCCGGTGATGTAGTAATAGGGCCTGGTTTTGGAGCTAAAGCCACGGTAGGCCCCGATAGGAAATATCATTTTAATCGAAGTTATACTGCCGTTTCCCATGGTGAAAACTATACTGTAAACCTGTCATGGGCGACCGATAACTTTGTAACATTTGCTATTGATCTAATTGGTAGACTTGAGGGGAAGCAACCAATGACAGGGGAATCCCCAAAGTACTTATTCGGTCAAGTCTTTGATAAACTAATACTAAAATCTGATGCTGAAATAAAGTAAAAAGTATAGGTGTTCGAGTCAACGGCTAACAAGAACTTCAAACGGAAAAAATACAGTTGGCTGTTTTCACTCCGTTCAACATTTTAGCCAACTATATTTTTCCGCTTAAGTAGGCGTTATATTGCCTTTAGGAATCTTTGTAAATTGAACATTCGTGAAAATGGCTTTGAAATTCTAAAAGACTTTATTTCAATATCAGAAATTGAATCCATCAAAAAACAAGTAGAAGACTTTCCTGAAAAATACCCTAAATATGGTATTCGACACGCAAATAAAAAGTTTGATGCGATCCAAGAGTTATGTTCATCAGATAAATTAATTGATAAAGCAGAAGCCATCCTAAAAGCTAAACCAAGTTTAGTTCGAGTTATTTTTTTCGATAAAACGCCTGAGCACAATTGGTTGGTTACTTGGCATCAAGACAAAACTATTAGTGTAAGTTCTAGAGCTGAAGTAAAAGGTTGGAAAGCCTGGAGTATTAAAGACGGTACTAACCATGTACAGCCGTCAATTGATGTATTAAATAATATGGTAACGTTTCGAATTCATTTGGATAATACAGATGAAACAAACGGTTGCTTAAAAGTTATACCCAATAGCCATAAACTAGGTATTTTAACGCAAAATGAAATTGATTCTATTACCAAGCAAGAACAACCGTTTCCTTGTTCTGTAAATTCCGGTGATGCATTAATCATGCGTCCACATATTTTACATTCTTCAAGTAAATCAATAAGTCCAAGTAATCGGAGAGTGGTTCATGTTGAGTTTAGTTCCTATCAATTACCTTGCAATTTAACTTGGGCATAGGGCAATATAACAAGCCAATTAAGCGGGACTAAAAACAGTTTGCTCGGTTTCGCTTCGCTGCACATTTTAGCAAACAATTTTTAGCCCCTTATTGGGGCGTTAAGTGGCTCGGAGGTTGAGAGTATTGTTCACATTCCTTAGAAGTCTTTTCTCCAATGATTTACTTTTTGAATTAAGCGAAAGTAAAGTTTCGATTAAGGCTTTTTCTTCTGATATTTCCTTTGAGGAAGAGCCTTATATTGCTTTAGAAAATACTAAGAAAGGGGAAATCGTAAAAGCAATAGGAAAGGCTGCTGAATCCCTATCTTCTCCAAATATAAGAGTGCTTAACCCTTTCAAGCACAGTCGGTCTTTTGTCGCAGATTTTATGTGTGCAGAGAAAATATTGCAGCATGGTATTTATACAATGCACAATTCAATAATTAGACCTGCACCAAGAGTTATTATTCACCAGTTAGAAAAAACTGACGGTGGTCTAACAGATATTGAAGAAAGAGTGTTACGCGAGCTGGCACTAGGTGCAGGTGCTCGTGAAGTGGTTATTTATCTAGGTTGTAAAATTAATACTAATGTTGAAAGCTTTGACACAGTAAAGGCAAGAGTAGCAGCCACTTAACAAGGCAATCAAGCAGGACAAAAAACAGTTGGTTTTGTTCATGCTTCACAAGTATAACCAACTATTTTTTGCCTCTTATTGGGGCGTTATAAAGCATCGAGAGTGTTGTGGAAGATTCTACCAGTGAAGTAAAAATTGGATTCAGGTTTCTAAATTTGAATAAATTACAGGCATTTACCTTAGCTAAAGAAGTACCTGGAGCTACCTATAAAATGCCTCGTAAAAAAAATTATTATGTTGGCTGTGTACCATTAACAGACACAACTATTCACGATATTAATGATTTTTATGTTCGTCAAAATATCGATATAAGTAGCTGTGATATATTTGTTTCAACAGTAACTGAATATGATTCTTATATTATTGATGTACCTCAGGTTGTTAATCACATACTCAAATACATTGACTGTAAATTAACGTATTCTTTCACAGTGGTATAAATGCTTTTATAACAAGCTGTTAAACAAGAACAAAAAACAGTTGGCTTTTGTTCCTTCGTCACTATTTTAGCCAACCATTTTTTGCCTGTTAACAGGGCGTTAAGCGCAGGGATAGATCGTACCAATGAGCCAATCAGCATCTCAAGCAAGTATGTTTTATCAAGATGTAGCCAAAAATAAAAAGGTTTGGTGCATTCGAGATGAATCTGGTATTCCTGCACCCATTGGAGATAATGGAAAAAGATCGATGCCATTCTGGTCAACTAGAAAACGAATCGAAAAAATCATTGCTACAATCGATGACTATAAAAGCTTTGATATATTCGAAATTGAATTAGAAGACTTCAGAGAGAAATGGTTAGTTGGTTTAGATAAAGATGGTCTTTTAGTCGGTGTAAACTGGTCAGGGAAAAGAGCAACTGGTTATGACATTGATCCACTACAGGTAATGCAAAATATCGAGTATGAGCTTAATAAATAGCAAGCGCTTAACAAGGGCAAGCAACGGACTCGTCAAACTGTCACTTGTTTTGCAAAGGGCCGCAAAACAAGCGCCAGTTCAACTCACCGCTGTTGCCGGCGTTAGCCCCTAATATTAACATCGGAGAATAATTCGAAACTATGGCATCAATTATATTACCAGTTGCCCTCTTGATTCTCTCTTTCATGGTGAAGATGTCCATTGAGAGAGAAGTCGATTTACCAAAAGCACTGCAAAGCCTAATAGAGTTACCATCTGATATTATGTTTTTGTCATCAAGTCTTGTAATCGCATATATTCTAGGCAATACATCAGAAATAGACGACGGTTTACTTTGGTTTGTAGGATGTGTTGTTTTATCGATTATAGTTGTACTCCTATGGCGAAAATCCGAATCTCAGCTTTCCAAGAAATCGTGGCATGCCCTTTGGATTTCGACCATTAGTTACCTGATAGCAATTCCTGTGTTGGTTTTATCCATTTCTATTAATATTCCGGTGGTGCAGCCATGAGCTATCAAGAAATACTACTATCAATTTTAGTGACTTCTATAGTTGCTTTATTACCAATGCTTTATCTATTTTTTAAAGTGTATGTGAGAAGAACAGACTTAAGTCTCGAAAAGCAGAAGATTGAACTAGAGATGTTTAGAAAATCTTTAGAAAACTCCTTGTATTCAACTAATGAAAAAATGGCTTCTAATAAAGAGCGCTGGGAAGATGTAAATCATATGATTTACGAGGCCGCAAAAAGGAATATTGATGTAAGTAGTGTGACTGAAAATAGCTACCTAAGCTCACTATCGATTAATCGTTCAGAAATTGAAATTGACCATAATCGAGCGTTTTTGTTAGCACCTATTAATCCAAGGTTTGAGAATCAAGTAGATATTATTAAAACAGCTTGTAGTGATATAGGTATTGATTGCGAAACAGCTGATGAGGAATTTATATCAGGGCCTATATTATCCGTAATAATTAAAAAGATGCTTTCCGCAAATATAGTTATTGCTGTTATTGATGGGAGGAATCCCAATGTATTCTATGAGCTGGGTTTGGCTCATGCATTCGGAAAAACCGTAGTCATGGTTTCTGGGGGAGTAGAAGGCATCCCATTTGATATTCAAAGCCAGCGTATGGTTATTGTAGATTGGGATGATAAGGATAGTATCGAGAAGATACGTAGATCTATCGCAGAATCAATGAGATGGGCTAACAAGGCATTGCAGCGGACGAGCCGCTGAATGCGGCGTTATATTTATTCAGCATCGGTGTTCCAAAAGGAGTTATGTGAATATTTTCTGTAAAGTTATAAATAAAGATATTAAAGAAGAAATACCAAAAAATTGTGAGCAAAAAAAAATAGAAAACAGTATTTCTGATCAGGATTTGCAAAGGTTATACGCTGTAGAGTTTAAAAGTCAGTCTTATTCATCTTTTTACAACACTACGATGGAGAAAGACAAAAGCATTTTGACGCTTTCGGTTGCTGGAATTGGTTTTTTAATAACTTTGTTAAAGCTATCTGACAGCCTTGGCTATTACGATATGGCGTTTTTTTCTATCGCTACGGTGGGCTTTCTAATTTCAATATTCTGTATTGTTACCTTATTTGGCAAAAATGCTGATTTTATAGTGGACTTGGCGCAAGAAAAAGATGTAACTATAAAACAACATGTTTTAAAACAATTGGATACATGGGCTATAAGAACTTTCTATTTAGCAATAATAATGTCGGTATGCTTAGGTGTCTCGACTTCATCTACACTTTTTTTAAAAGGCGAAAAAGAAATGACAAAAGAAACAAATATAAACAAAACTATTGAAACACAAGGTACTCCTGCAAACGAAAGTTTTACCCAAGCAGTCGATTTAACAAAAAGCTATCAACAAGCTACCAGCTTGCAAGATAGCTTTCAGGGAGCTGGAAACTTACAGTCAAACACTAATGCTCAAACAACTGCACAAAGTAACAATACTGGTGCGGCTGCAATGATGCCAAACACAAATAGTGACAAAGAATAAATATAACAAGAGACTATGGCGTCAATAGTTAATTTTAAGCTTTTGGCGCTTCCCACAAAACACCGTCTCTTAGCATCGAATTTAAGATCACAACCATCTTCCTAATGCAGG
>NZ_JAKIKU010000012.1 GCF_023283985.1 Shewanella electrodiphila | reverse complement strand
CTGTTTGTTACATATTGCTATGAACACTCATCGTTACATTGATAATAATTTTGATTGCCACCTAAGTGACAATTTCGATTAACTCAACACCTGTGAGTGTCCACACAGATTACTTGATAAATTGTTAAAGAGCGTGGTATCAATTTTTCAGACACCGCCGTTAGACGCTAGGTCATTGGCTTAGGGATGCGTATTTTACGCAATTCCCGTTTCGCGTCAAGTCATTTTTAAACTAATTTAAAAACTATTTTCAGCGTCACTTTACAGTGAACTGATTTGGCGTGTAACCCATGCTAGTGCGTGGTTTGCCGTGTCAGTGGATGCGCATTATAGGCAGATTCTGAAACACCGCAAGGGCTTTTTTAAAGAAAAACGATCGAACGAAGAACTTTTGCACAGATCGTTTTATTTTTGACTGTTATGAGTATTATTAAGGCGATTTTATTCTACTTTAATATAGTGCTACGGAGTTTTTATTGTGTTTTGAGCTCATTTTTTCATCAGACTATGGTGAAAGTGCCAATAATTCATTACCATAGCTATGCTTTTTAACAGATATTTATCATTTTTCATTTTTATTAGAGACAAACTTATGCAGAAGTCATTTGTTATTACCTTAATTACGGCGCTAATTGGCGCAGTCATCATTTATGCTCTTTCTACCAATGTTCAACTTGTTGTGTCTTTTATTGCAGGTGCAATGTTAGCTAGTCTTATTTTTACTTTCGCACCATCTTCATCTGCTGCAGGTTCAAATGAACCTTATGTTGGCCCAACGATGACACTTTATGTTGGTAACCTTCCATATCGTGTACACGAGGGTGAAGTTAAATCACTTTTCGGTGAATACGGACCAGTTAATTCAGTTCGCTTAGTACGTGATAGAAAGACTGGTCGTCGCAAAGGTTTCGGTTTCGTCGAAATGTCAGAAGCTGGCGCGAAAAAAGCGATGAACAAATTGAATGATTACAGTTTCCAAGAACGTACTTTAAAAGTACGAGAAGCTAAATCTCAAGAGTCTGATCCTGCAGATCAAAATAAAGATAGTTAGTTTGACCTTATTTAGTTGGCTACGGTAATCCGCTGTAATTGTGTAAAACCGTAGTCAGCTAATGTCATTTCCAGTCCTAAATCTATATCCTTCGTAAAACCTGCTTGCAAGTTTCCTTTCTTAGTAATGCATTGTTCTTCGTTCGCTTCGATAAATGACAGTACTCTTGCTGCTACCGCATCACCAGAATCTAATAACATCACTTTTTGTTGGAGCACTTGATCGATTTCTTGCTGCAATAAAGGAAAGTGAGTACAACCCAATACCAGCGTATCTATATCTGTTGCCTTTATAGGTGCCAAGATTTTTTCTATTTGATTTATGTCGACAGTTTTTCTTTGCGCTTTCGCCTCTGCTATTAACACCAAATCAGACGTTCCAACTAAAGTCACTTTGCAATCGCTAGCAAAGGAATCAATTAAATCTTGAGTATATTGTCTTGTCACTGTACCTGGCGTTGCAAGCAAACCAATATGTCGTGTTATTGAAATTAACGCTGCTGGCTTTATGGCTGGTACCACTCCAACAACCGGTATATCCAACTGCTTTCTTAATTCTGGCAGCACTAAGGTGCTTGCACTGTTACAGGCAACCACTACGATTGATGCCCTAATTGCTTTGACCTGTCTTACAATCAGCTCGACACAGCCATGAATCAATTCTTGCTCATTAAGATCGCCATAAGGAAGACGGGCATTATCAAATAAGTAATAAATGTCATGTTGTGGTAGTTGACTATGTATGTGGTCAAACACTGATAAACCACCTATGCCTGAATCAAAAACGAGTATGGGACCGACCAAGATAATCTCCGTTTGAGTGGTTATTAATAAGAATTCGATTATATTTTGACTTAATCTTCGAAGAACACGCCAATCCGCTGGACATCAGCGGTGTGTAGTATAATATTTGCGCCCTTAATTTACAGCCTATGGTGGAACAAAATGAATTTAGCTGCAATGGATCCTAAAAACTATGATGCGCAACTCGAAGAAAAGCGTATCAAGCTTGAACAGACCTTTGCCGAGTTTACTCCGCCTAGTTTAGAAGTTTTCGCTTCGGAACCTGCAAATTACCGTATGCGTGCAGAATTTCGAGTGTGGCATGATGGCGACGACTTATACTATTACATGTTTGATAAAGCATTGAATGAAAAAGTACGTTGTGAGCAATATCTTCCTGCAGGAAAGCTCATTAATGAAGTAATGACAGCATTAATGGAAGAGCTACGACCCAATCATGATTTACGTTTTAAACTTTTCCAAGTCGATTTTTTATCAACCCTAAGTGGTGAGATATTAGTTTCGTTGCTTTATCACCGTCAACTTAACGATGAATGGCGTGCTCAAGCAGAGCAAATGAAACAACGCTTATCCGCAAAGTTTAACGTTAACTTTATTGGCCGCGCACGTAAGCAAAAAATTGATTTAGATAAAGACTTCGTCGTCGAAACGTTAACAGTCGATGGTAACGAGCTTAAATACAAGCAAATTGAAAATAGCTTTACCCAACCAAATGCTAAAGTTTCTGTGAAAATGTTGGAATGGGCAATTTCAGCGACAAAAGACAGTACAGGTGATTTATTAGAGCTTTACTGTGGTAATGGTAATTTCACCATTGCTCTTGCGCCTAATTTTGATCGCGTACTTGCCACCGAATTGGCTAAACCCTCTGTCGATGCCGCTCAGTACAACATCGCCATTAATAACATCGAGAATTTACAAATCATTCGTATGTCAGCAGAAGATTTTAGTGACGCGATGGCGAAGAAACGTACTTACCGACGTTTAGAAGGTATCGATTTAGACAGCTACGATTGCAATACTATTTTTGTAGACCCTCCACGTGCGGGTATTGATGACGATACACTGTCGTTAATGCAAAACTACGATCGCATCTTATACATTTCTTGTAATCCAGAAACCTTGAAGGAAAATTTAGCGACGTTAAGTCGTACCCACGAGATCACTCGTTTCGCTTTATTTGATCAGTTCCCATATACCCATCATATGGAATCGGGTGTTTTACTAGAACGTAAAATAAATGCCTAAATACCTGCTTAATCGGATATAAAAATCAAAAAAGGCGTTGTGATATCACAACGCCGCTTTTTTGTATCTCAACTAATGAAATAGAACCTTACTTAGTTTCGACTTTATGTTGCAAGGCTTCAGCACCTTTAGCAACCATACGCAGTTGAAGTACCAGATGATCTGCTAATACTTTTCTATCTGCACGTTTCATATCTAAAGCCGATGCGCCAGCGTTAAACACTAACGTCACCAAAGCCTCAGCCTGAACTCTGGCTAACATTGGCGTTCGCCCTGCTGTGGCTTCAGTATAATGAGATAGTTCAGAGATAAAATGTTCTATTTCTCTTGCCACTGCTGCACGAAATGCAGCTGAAGTACCAGAACGTTCGTGCAAAAGAATACGAAACACGTTTGGATTTGACTCTAGCACTTCCACAAATGTGTCGACAGAAATACGAATAACACTGCCACCAGCTTCAGCACGTTGTCTTCCTTTGCGCATCATTTGTCTTAAGGTTAATCCACCTTCGTCAACCATTGTCAGACCTAACTCATTCATGTCTTTAAAATGGCGATAAAAAGAGGTTGGTGCAATCCCTGCTTCCCTTGCAACTTCGCGTAAACTCAAACTTGAAAAGCTACGCTCAGCACTGAGTTGATTAAAAGCGGCATCTACCAATGCACGACGGGTTTTTTCTTTCTGTAATGCTCTTACACCCATGTATAGAATCCATTTAGTAAATGTTAATGCACAGATAATACCGTTTTTATCAGAGAAACACAGCCCTTCAAAGCTTGACCACAGAATAAGGGTAAGTTAAATTGGCGTACAACTGTACGCCCAATAAGTTTTTTGGAACATCTTAATGAAAAAACCACCGATTATTTGGTTAAATACATCTCTTTTCGCACTCACCTTACTGGGTGCAATCACGCTAGTTCCTTGGCGTGGTATGACTCATGGCTTTGAAGCGATTGAATGGGTTGCCTTTGTTGTCCTCGCTTTTGCTAGCGGTCTATCTATTACTGCGGGTTATCATAGATTATGGTCGCATAAAGCTTATAAAGCACATCCAGTGATGCGTTTTCTATTCGCTTTAGGCGGTGCTCTAGCACTGCAAAATAGTGCATTACATTGGTCTTCTGATCACCGTATTCACCATAAGCATGTGGACAATAACGATAAAGATCCTTATTCCGCTAAAAAAGGCTTCTGGTATAGCCATATAGGTTGGATGCTAAGAGAATACCAAGCCAGTCGTTACCACGATTACAATAATGTTCGTGACTTGCAAAAAGATGCCATCGTTATGTGGCAGCATAAACATTACTTGTCATTAGTGGTATTGATGAATATTGGCTTACCTGCTTTTTTAGGTTGGCTAAACGGCGACATTATTTCGATGGTACTCATGGCAGGCTTACTTCGCCTTGTTGTCGTACATCACTGCACATTCTTTATTAACTCACTTGCCCACATCTGGGGAAGCCAGCCATATACAAATAAGAATACCGCACGTGATAATGGCGTTATCGCATTATTAACTTATGGTGAGGGTTATCATAATTTCCACCATATTTTCGAAAATGATTACCGTAATGGGATTAAATGGTGGCATTACGACCCAACCAAATGGTTAATCAAATCGATGTATTGGGCTGGGTTAGCCACAGATTTACGTGTGGTACCACAAGAACGTATTGAAAGTGCAAAATTGCAGATGCAGTTACTCAGGGCACAAGACAAAGTGGCTCATTTACCAAACTGTGATGAGATTATTGCTAATTTTCAAGCTGAATACGATCTAATGAAGCAACACTTAATGGCATATTACCAAGCTAAAAAGAGTTTGATTGAGGCCAAAAGTAAACAGCTGAGCTATCAACAGCTCAACTTGCAAGTTGAAGAGTTAAAAGCACGCTTGTTAGCTCAAAAGAAAAATTGGAATAACATTACTGCTGCTTATTAACACTAAGCGATTGTCATTAATGTGAAACGGCTACCTTGCAAGGTAGCCGTTTGTGTTTATGATGGATAATCGATGTTCATAACAGGTTATTCATTTCATGGCAGAAACCGATATTAAACTCACCGAATACAGTCATGGCGCAGGTTGTGGTTGTAAGATTTCCCCTCAAGTACTTAGCACCATTCTAGCCAGTGATATTCCAGCTTTTACCGATCCCGATTTACTTGTAGGCAATCTGAGCCGTGATGATGCCGCCGTATATCAGCTAAACCAAGAAACTGGGATTATCAGTACCACTGATTTTTTCATGCCGATTGTTGATGACCCTTTTACCTTTGGTCGTATTGCAGCCACTAATGCCATCAGTGATATTTATGCGATGGGCGGCACACCTATTATGGCTATTGCTATACTGGGCTGGCCAGTGAATACCTTACCAGCTGAAGTTGCACAGAAAGTCATTGAAGGTGGAAGAAAAGCCTGCGCTGATGCTGGCATTATGCTTGCCGGCGGCCACAGTATTGATGCTCCTGAACCTATTTTTGGATTAGCTGTCACTGGGCAAATTCCACTGTCTAAACTTAAACGTAATGACCAAGCACAGGCTGGAGATAAACTGTATCTAACTAAGCCTATTGGCATCGGTATTCTCACCACTGCACAGAAGCAGAAAAAACTGGCTGAAGCCGATAGTCAGATTGCCATCAATGCCATGTGTCAGCTCAATAAAGTTGGCCAGAGTATCGCTAATATTGACGGTGTTAATGCATTAACCGACGTCACAGGTTTTGGCTTAGCAGGTCATTTAATTGAAGTATGCCAAGGAGCAAACCTCTCAGCGACATTGTCTTTTGAACAGATTCCACTTTTAGACAAAGCAGAACACTACCTTGATCTAGGTTGCGTACCTGGTGGCACTCAGCGAAATTTTGATAGTTACAAACAACACTTAGGCTCATTATCAGATAAACAAAAAGCCATTTTATGCGATCCACAAACCAGCGGCGGCTTACTTATATCGGTATCAACCGCTGCAGAGCAAGCGCTCATTAGCTGTCTTTTAGAGCAAGACATAGCGCCTATTTGCATTGGTGAGCTATCGCTTACTGCTCCAACTTTACCTTTGGTGAACATACTCTAATGGCAGTAAATATGATTGCCGACAGCGAATATCAACGCATCTTCATAGAAGATGTGTCATTACTTGATGTGCGTGCGCCTGTTGAGTTTATTAAAGGTGCATTTGGCCGTTCGACTAATATCGGGCTAATGACTGATGATGAACGTAAACAAGTAGGCACTTGCTATAAACTACATGGCCAAGATGCTGCGATAGCACTTGGACATAGTCTCGTTAATGGCAACACTAAACAGCAGCGCATAGAAGCATGGCAGCAATATATAGCTGCTCACCCTAACGCTTACCTGTATTGTTTTCGGGGTGGGCTTCGCTCGAAACTAAGTCAACAATGGATAAAAGAAGCCGGTATTGATATTCCGTATATTGAAGGCGGATATAAGGCCATGCGCCAATATTTGATTAAGACAATCGAACAGGCATCGACTGAACAACCTTTACTGATATTAAGTGGTATTACCGGCAGTGGTAAAACAGATTTATTGTTGCAACGTCATGAAGCAATAGACTTAGAAGGTCTAGCTAACCATCGTGGTTCAAGCTTTGGTAAAAATATTGACCCGCAACCCACTCAAATTAACTTTGAGAACAATTTGGCGATAAAACTACTCAAGCAACAACACATAGCGAGCACTTTTACCTTGTTAGAAGATGAGAGCTACCTCATTGGGCGCTCAGCTATACCACAGGTATTTTATCAAGCTATGCAGCGTAGCCCTATCATAGTGTTGGAAGAGTCTTTTCAAAATCGCCTTAACCGATTACATAAAGCCTATGTCGCGGACAAATCAGCAGCATACATTAACCGTTTTGGCGCTGAAGCAGGTCAACATGCCTTTAGCGAATACTTACTGAATAGCATAAATAGTATTAAAAAGCGCTTAGGCGGACAACAGCATGCTGAGTTAACGACCTTGATTGAACAAGCCATCAACAGTCAATTTAATCGTAATGACTTATCAGCTCACTTTGATTGGATAACCAGCCTTCTGCGTCATTACTATGACCCAATGTATCAATATCAATTATCGAAGAAACAGCAAAGAGTAATTTTTAGTGGTGACCATCAAGCCATTCATGATTGGTTATCTTCTAAAGGTCATTCGAATATTTCCTTATCACGCTAATATTCTAGCTAACATACAAAGAAAAACGCCCTTATTCATAAGGGCGCTTTATTTTATCCAAGGTCATTACTTTATAAGATCATTACTATCTAACGGCATTGGATTAACCGCAGCTCTTAGGGCCTAGGCCTTAGTTATATCATCCGACTTCAAGCTTGCATTAAACAGTTCACTCACGTTTTGGTGTAAACCATGTCGGCCTAACGTAACGCCGTCAACAGCTTCGCCTATATTCACTTCCACTTTCGACCAGAAACGCTTCGGACGTGTTGTTAACGCGTGACCCCCTTTATGACTGAAGTAAGAGCCCCATAAGCCACTTAACGACATTGGGATTACTGTCACAGGGTCTCTTTCCAGTATTCGCTCAACCCCTGGTCTAAACTCAGCGATGTCTCCATCTACTGATAAACGTCCCTCAGGGAAGATGCACACTAACTCTTCGTTGTTCAAGGCATGATGAATTTGCTCAAATGCATTTTCATAGGTTGCTTTACATTGTTTAGGTGAACAAATTGGGATCACGCCCGCATGACGAAATAAGTACTTAAGTAATGGTATTTCGCTAATGGATTTATCCATTACAAAACGAATCGGTCGTGTAGAGGAGCCCATAATAATTAACGCATCAACATAACTGACATGATTACACACAATAACCCCTGCCCCTTGCGCAGGAATATGTATCCGGCCATTCACCTTAACCCGATACATGAAGTGACTCAGTAAATAGCTAATAAAGCGCTGAGCAAATTCAGGGACCTGTGAATACACGTATAGTGCAACGACAGTATTCATCGCGGCCAGCAGCAAGAATAAATCTGGAATGCTCCATTCTAGTACGCCAAGTAAGATAATCGACAAGATGGCTGCAACAACCATAAACAACGCATTTATAATGTTGTTGGCAGCAATAGCTTGTGCACATTCATCTTTTGCGGCGCGTGATTGAATAAAAGCGTATAGAGGGACAATGAACAAGCCACCGCTAAGGCCAACCATAAACAAATCAGCCATTACCCTATAGTGCTGCGAGTCACTAATGAAACTACTAAAACTATAAACAAAACTTAAATCTGCTGGAGCAGGCGGAATAGCATAAATTAAATCCACACCAAATACGGTTAAACCCAATACACCGAAAGGTAAAACACCTAACTCAACATGACCGTAAGACACACGTTCACAAATCCACGAACCTACCGCGATACCAATAGAGAACAAGGCCAGTAGTAAAGACACGACTGTCGCATCTGCATGTAAGTGCAATTTGGCAAAATTAGGAAACTGGGTCAGGTAAGTCGCTCCCAGAAACCAAAACCAACTGATAGCCAGAATAGCCATCCAAATACCTGGCGTTTTCCTCACTTTTGCAATGCTTTGCCATGTACCAGATAAAGGGGTAAATCTAATTTTATCGATTTTACCTTGTGGCGGTAATGCTGGAATTGCGCGACTGCAAAGGTAGCCAATAACTGATAATGTCACAACAATCGTCGCTGCACCGATTACGCTATGGTCACTGGCAACAATTAAACCTGCTGATAATGTCCCGACTAAAATCGATATAAACGTGCCCATTTCTACCCAGGCATTTCCAGTTACTAACTCACTTTCTTTTAACGTCTGTGGCAACAAAGAATACTTAACAGGGCCAAAATAGGCTGACTGACTGCCCATCATAAAGAGCAGTAATAACATCACTAAATAACTTTGACTCAAAATGGCCACCGCAGCGCAAGACATTATGATCAACTCAAGCAACTTGAGTCTGCGGATCAACATCGCTTTATCCATATTATCTGCCACCATCCCCGCATGAGCGGAAAACAAGAAAAATGGCAAAATGAAAACACCTGCAGCCAAATTAACAAACATATTGACGCTGATAGGTAGTTCACTCACTTGGCTATATGTCACCAGTAATAACAATACATTCTTATAGATATTGTCATTCAGTGCCCCTAAGCACTGTGTGACAAAATATGGAAGAAAGCGTTTAGTTAACAACATGAAAGATCCTTTTCTTGAGTCATACCTAATAAATATCCATGAACATGACTACTGAGCATCGCGGGTAATGCGGTTTGATCAGTAAATAATTTTCCATCTATTCCAAGGCATGTTAATCCATGGATCCCGCCCCATAACACACGACTCATCATTATAATCTCTGCGTGATCTGCTTTTGGAAACAAGGCGGTTAGCTGCTCTGAAACTAAACTGAATAGCGTATCAATGGCTTGCTGATGATTTGATGACAGTGATACGCCTTCTGGCGCAGACAGTTCAAAGACCAGTTTAAAACAAACTCGGTGCTCGTTAGCAAACTGGTAATAGCGATGCGCCATGAGCTCAATTGAAGCTTGAGCTTGCTCGGTGGCGTGTATTGGCGAGTGATTATGATTTATTTCATCTGATGTCGATGAGGTTAAGTGCTCGAACAAATCAATCAATACCTGTTCAGATACCGATAATAATAACTGCTGATAGCTGCCAAAAATATTAATCAACGTACTTGGCGCATAACCAATATCGGTGGCGACTTTACGTAGACTCAAACTTTCAAGCGAGGCAATGTGTAGATACTGCATCACTGATTTAATGGCCATATCATGGATTTCACCATGAGTATGTTCTTTCCTTCTTGCCATCAGGTAACTCCATTTATGCGGTTAGTGTTGCTAACCTAACAACAAACAAAATAAAAAACAATGTTCATAATAAGTTTATTTTTAATCTTCTAATAAATATTATCGAAAAAATGACACAAAAAAGCCCTCAACAGAGGGCTTAGATGGTGAAACGAGGCAACTGACTTTACACGATAATTAGGTGGTTAAAATATCATCCCACGCTAAACTCGGGCTACCTACAACAATAAAGTTAGGGTTTTCTAATGTTTCACGTTCATTGTAGGTCATTGGCTGTAGGTTAATATCCATTAATGCGCCGCCAGCTTCTTCCAAAATAATCTGTGCTGCACCAGTGTCCCATTCACCTGTAGGCCCAAGGCGGACATAACAATCAGCTCGCCCTTCAGCTACTAAGCAGCTTTTTAATGCCGCTCCTCCTAACACCACGAGTTCGCAACTGTTTGGATGACTTAATAACTTAAGCACTGACTGCGGATCTTGACGACGGCTAACTGCCAGTTTTAATCCTGATTCTTCAATACTATTAATTTGTCGACTGGTAATACGCACTTCATTTTTGCTATCACGCTTATAGGCACCTAAGCCTGCAATGGCGTAGTAACAGACTTTCGTCATTGGCACATAAACGACTCCCATTACAGGACGGTTATGTTCCACCAGTGCGATAATAACGGAAAAGTCACCACTACCAGCGATAAACTCACCGGTACCATCTAAAGGATCAACCAGCCAGTAACGCTGCCATTCAGCACGTTCAGAAAAAGCAATATCAGCAGCTTCTTCACTAAGAATAGGAATATCAGGTGTCAACGCTGCTAAACCAGCACAAATGATCTCATTTGCTGCTAAGTCTGCAGAAGTCACTGGGGTATTATCTGATTTTATTTCTCGATCAAAATCACCTTTGACATAAATGTCGCGAATTTTTTGACCTGCCTCGGTGGCAATAGTGATGACTTGTTCAATTACTTCTTCTGGCTTCATAACGACTCCAATCGCCAAATAATACGCTGAATACTGTCAAGTTAGACCAAATTAAGGCATTTTTGTAGTTAACTTAGGCTAATATTTTGTTTTTATTTTACTTTATAACGACTACTTTGCTAAAAACTGCTGTGCAAGAAATAGCGCACTGACACTTCTCGACTCAGAAAAATCTGCATCATCGAGTAAGTTTTTCCACTTCTCTAACGGAAAAGGAATCACTTCTATTGGTTCCGGTTCATCACCTTCAAGGGTACTTTCATATAAATCTTCAGCGATGAAAATCTGCATCTTACTCGCAAAGTAACCTGGGGCTAAACTCAGTTCTTTTAATAAAGTCAGCTTGTTACTGGCAAAACCGATTTCTTCTTGCAGTTCACGGTTCGCAGCTTCAATACCGGTTTCGCCTGGGTCGATTAAGCCTTTAGGAAAGCCGAGTTCATAATTATCAGTGCCTGCTGCATATTCTTTAGCTAACAACAACTTGCCTTCATGCACGGGAACAATCATCACCGCACCACGACTGCCGCCACTCATTCTTTCATATTGACGCTCAACACCATTGGAAAACTTAAGGTGGAGTTGTTCAATTTGAAACAAGCGACTTTTCGCTACAATCTCACGATGTAAGATTTCAGGCTTTTTATGTCGAGTTGTCATTAAGGCCTCATATATGACGAATTTACTTAGACAAGTTACAATCTTACTATCCTAGCTATATTCTACAACTGGAATTTTCATGTTTCCTTGGCATAAGATAGACACGGTTTTACTTGATATGGATGGCACTTTGCTCGATTTGCACTTCGATAACCATTTTTGGTTAACTTTAGTGCCACAGCAACTTAGCCAGCAAAGACAGATTTCTGTGGCGGAAGCACAGAAATTGGTTGAACAGTCATACCATAAAGTGGAAGGCACACTTGACTGGTATTGCATTGATTATTGGCAGCAACAACTTGGGCTTGATATTTTAACCCTGCACTATTCGCTGGTAGAACGTATTCAAATGCGCCAAGACAGCATGCCATTCTTACAAGCACTGCACAAAGCTGGAAAGCAGCGAATTTTAATGACCAATGCTCATCCTAAAAGCCTGGAGTTGAAATTAGCACATACTGACTTAGCCCATGGATTAGATGCGACTTTTTCAAGCCACGAAACGGGTTACCCAAAAGAGCACCCATTATTTTGGCAGCATGCAATTAAGCAGTTTAAGTTGAATCCAAGCCGCTGCTTATTTGTTGACGATAACGAACATATTCTTGAGGCTTCAAAAAAGGCGGGGATTGGTTTTCAATTAGGTATTTCAAACCCCGACAGCAAAAAACCACACAAAGACTTTTTTGACTTCCCAGCAATTCATGATTATCAAATGTTGCATCAGGATTTATTAGGTTAACGCCGAGAATGACGATTGATGAGTGTGTCGCTCTCTAAGCGATAAGATCAAAAAAGGCATGTTATTCAACATGCCTTTTTAATTGCTATTTTACAGCAGTGGGTTACAACCCAGGAATCACACCATTATAATTAATTGGGTAATAACCTTGGCTATCCTGTTTACCCAAAAATGATAACGCTTGGGTTAGATCTTCAGGCTGTTCAGGTGTTGGTTTAATTTTAGCGCTGACCGAAAAACGGTTACTTTCACCCAATGTTGCAATACCTTCGATACCCATCTTGTTCATGCTATCGTCAGTATTTAATTGCACCATACCGTCAACACAGCTTAAACCCAACGCAATATCACCTAGCGGGTATTTACCAAACTGGTTATTCACATCAATTCGATTTAAAAATAACTTACCTGATAACTGTTCACACCATGGTTCACCTTGCTCAAGACGTTCCACAATCAAGCTGACATCACCGGCGACTTTAGTTCTAAACGGTAGGCGAGCATTACCCAATAAAAATTGGTTAGGCGCTTCAAAGCGTAAATTATCAGCCGAAATCCCTGACAGAGACCAACTGATATCACCTTGACCACTGACTGGTGTCGCACGGCTACCAATTTGTAGATCAACATTGACGCTACCAATAAACAAAGCCCATGGGTTTAAATCCCAGTTCACTTGTTCGATTAGGCGTCGGTCAATAGACACAAGTTCAGCACTGCCCCGCCACAAGGTGCCAGATACTCCGCTCACTTTGATATTATTTGGCAGTGGCGCAATGCCTACAACCCAATTAGCTGGAATATACACCACCATGAAAATGAGGTAGATGAATACGCCAATTATAATTTTCTTAATCAAACTCACTACAATACCTGCTTACTTAGACAGCTGAATACGACGTACTTTGACAAAACCTGCAAGATCAGACTCAGATAAATCAACACTTTCAAGGGTTAAGCCTTTCTTCTCGACTAACTCATGTAAGTAATTCAACAAGCTGTCAAACGGAACATCATCCATCCACAATTGAATTTTATCACCTTGTGGCTGCATCCGAGTAATCTCTAACTTATATTGACCCGCTAGCTGATTCACCACAGAACTTAAACTACCACTTGCAGTCGGTCTTGACCCCGATTGCTTCAGACCTGCGATTTTATTTGCAGTTTGTTTTACATAATTTAATGTTTGTAATTCTGATTGGTGGCGCATTTCAGCATTTTCAGCCGCTGAGGATATTGGGCTCCAAATACCCCAATATAAAATACCAATAACAACAAACACACCACAGCAGGCAACTAACTGTTGCTCACGAAGCACTAAGCCTTTCCACCAGTTTTGCAAATTTTCCATCTTATTTGCCTCTCAATGTCAGGGTTGTATTCACTTCATCTTCACCGCTATTAATTGCGCCCATGTCTAAGTCGTAGCGCACTTCAACTAGCTCTTTAAACTTATCCACTTGATCATAGGTCTTAGCAGTGACCTGCATCCGCAGTTCATTGCGGTTGGCATCAAAACGCAATGAGTTTGGCTTTAAATCTGGTACTTGTTCAAATGAACCGCGTAAACCATCTAGCATTTCGAAGAAAGCAGCTCCACCGCCTTGCCCTTGCATGCTGCGAAGTTGTGAGTCCATTTGCGAGCGAATATTAACAATACGATTAACGTTCGGAATAACCCGTTTGAATATAGCTTCACTTTCTTGTCTGACTTCAGCGCTTCTGTTTTCCAATTGATGGATAGTCAGGCCTTTATTCACTAGAGAAAGCACAATTGCAATGAATGCAATAATCGCAACATTTTTCCAAAGCATTAAATGTTTGCTGTATTCGCGTTTAGGTACATACACCCCACTCAGTAAGTTAACTGGTGATTGTAAAATACCTTTCGCTAAGACCATCATAGGTAAATCTAGTGGTTTAGACTCAACTTCAGCATCCATGAAAACTAAATCTTCACTGTAGGCTGCGATACTGATTGGCGCTTCATCTTGTTGCTTTTCTGGCATCAGTTTTGGCAATGCAAAATCAAGCCATGTTTTCGGTAAGCTGACACCACTACCTTCGCCTGTGCGCAGTAATAATTCATCACCCATATCAAGCGCCGCCCAACGGCATTGCTCCAATGGCAATGCGAGACAGTCCGGCACAATACGTTTAACCTTAATGCCAGCGTCCATTAACCATGACATCCAATCATGCATTTGCTCATGGGCAACAGCAATCACATTAAGCTGTTCGCCGTCTCTTGGGCCGACAACAAAATGCATATCTTCAACATCAGAAGCAATTGTTTCTTCCAGCATAAAAGGTAATGCCTTTAATGCTTGGCGTTGGTTCTTTTCTGGTAATTCAATTTGCGTCAATGTCATGCTAGAAGCTGGTACTAAAACATCAACCGGACGATTACCTGCACGCTCAGTTAAACTGGTTAAGCTGGCAGCATCACTTAACTCACCTGAGGCAATGATCTCTTGCTCTTGTTCTGACCATACTAGCCAAGAACAAGGGCTTTCTAATGTTTTTCCTAATCGGATAAAAAGCCGTTCAGACACTGTTATTCTCCACAAGCCGCAATACCAACAAGGTTAATTGCAGCGGGTTGTTACGCTTATTCATTATTGCTGCCCGCCATATTGACGTGTCAGCACTTCAAATTTATTTCCGCTTCGCTGAAGTACGCTATCCATTCTAAAGGTGGCGTTATCCACTTTCGCCCCAGCCTTTAGTAAAAAGAAATTACTATCGACAACAATACTCGATTTCATATTGCTTTCCGTTGCTAAGCTCGCAAGGGTATTATTTTCCCAAAACTCAGCAGCAGTTTCGAAACCATCAGCTGGCCTTTGATTAATTAGGCTTTCAGCATCACTTTGGCTAATTTTATTTTCTAGCATACCCACCAACAATGCCGCCTGCTCAACTTCAATAGTATTGACGTTCAGTAACTGTTGGTTATTACCTGGAATCGCACAGATATAAGGTAATAACGTCATATACACTTGTTGGTTGTATCCCATCACAGCTCTAAGTTCGCTGCGATGATTCATTAATGTATTCGCGGCGCGGTATGGCACATTTCGTGATTCATACTCAGCATCTTCTGCGCCATATGGCATTGAAACGGTATCGTCGTCGATATAATCAACTAATGTATGAGTCAGCCTTTCTGCGCCAAAGTCATCCATACCTAAGGCCACCAATAAGGATTTATACTGAGTCGCCGCTAAACTTAATTTAGGCTGTCCGTTTTCAACTTCTGTAGATGCCACCGACAATGCATTGATATTAAAACATGAACGCATATCCATGATTTCACCACCGATTTCACCGTAATCGGCAGGAAAAATCACATCGGCAAGTGCCCAGTATTGTTGGCGATGCACAGTACCATCGCTGTCTTCCATGTCTTGCTTTAAAATCTTTTTAGCTAACTCTTCAGCCGAAATAGCATACCAATAGGCTTGATCATATTGGGCCAAATTCAAGGTGCGTCGCATTGACAGTTGATTGCGACTCGTAATGTTTGTCGCAATAATCACTACCAATGCCACAATCAATAACACCACTAATAAAGCAACGCCACGTTGGTTACGAATACCAGGTAATTGCTGCTTCATCATGTGCCATTACCTGTGCTACCCGTGCCACCTGAGCCATTATTGCCTGAACCACTGTTACCTGAACCATTACCAGTATTGGTACCATTATTGTTGTTGCCGTTGTTATTACCGTTACCATCGCTGCCGTCGTTACCAGAACCACTACTGTTACCACCTTTAGGTAACAAGAAGCGTCTTTCGATAATGCCTAAGCCTTCAATTTCAAGTGTCATCGTAATGCCCTGAGGTAAAGATGATGCATCAACTTTTCTTTCCCACTCTGTGCCGGTAAAAAATGAGTACTCAATCGAAATCACACCTTCAATGATCAAGCTTTTAAGCGGCTCTGCACCGACTTCAGGCTCAGGATATGGATAATACCAACGCTCTAAACGACCATCTTGAACAATATACGCAACAGACTGCAAGCTGCCACGAGGTAACATGCCATCAGGATTCAGCCAGCCTAAGCGGAAAAACACTAAGGCTTCAGTTTCTGAGTCCAGCATGTTGTCGCCGGTTTGAAATACTGATGTGGTGCGTTCACCATCCAGACCGCGCTGTGTTCTAGCGACTATTTGGCCTAAATCTCGTTCAATAATCCCAAAACCTTGCTGTAAGGCTTTAAGTCGAACTGAAAATTCTTTGGTTGCTTCATCATTTTTCATTACTGTTGATAGCACGGCGTTTGCAGCCAAACCTATCATGGCAAAAATAGCAATTGAGATGAGCATTTCAAGCAAGGTAAAACCTACTTGACTGTGTTGTGGCTTAGCCTTCGTTGTGAACATAACTACTCACTTGGGCAACGGTGCGGTTAAACCTATCTTCATCACTGACTAAAACGCGAATCATTCTAAAATTATCGTCGGTGGTTTTAATCACTTCTTGACGCCAATACCAATCTTTTCCTGCCAGTTCAACTTGACCATTTTTAGTCCCGAGTTCAGGAAATTGTTGCAGCAGTCGAGCTTCAACCATCTGATTACTCGCCACCCATTGCGCCAAGGTACGTTCTTCCAATATGGGGAGGTTCGCCATTTGGTCGCCAATACTTTTAGTAACAGCTACAGCGGCAATAGAAAACACCGCTAATGCCACGATGACTTCAAGTAAGGTCATGCCTTTACTGATCTTCATCGAAACTTCCTATAGCCAAGCGACCCATAGCATCACCAACAACCAAGACTTCCACTTCTTTACCGTTTTCATCATCGGTTAAAAAGCTCAGCTCAAATGTCGACATTTCCCCACTTGGGAAAAGTAATATTTGTGGTTCAGGATTTTTCTTTTTGTCTTCTTTCGATTCATCTATCAGTGGCTCATCGAACCAAGATTCATCTTCTTCATCATCTTGCACAAGTGGCAAACCATCGAGCAATAAACTCATGCTGACGTCTTGTTCCATCTGCTGCGGTGCAAGCTGTCTATCACCTGTTAACGGCTCCCACTGACCTTCTTTGTAGTAGACGAACTGATATTCATCTTCTTCAACGACGATACCTAGAAATTGGCCACTAAGGATCGTTTCTTCAATAACTAATTCGGTCGTGGCAATAAACTTTCTGGCCGTTTTTGTTAACGCCTGCTCAGGTCCTGCAGTACTAGTCGTCATGGTCACTGCTGCTGCGGTTAACCCCATCAGCAGCGCCACAAGTAACACTTCTAACAGTGTAAAACCAGCTTGGCGTTTAACGTTCATTATGCGTTATCAGCTTAAACTTCCATTACTGGAAGTTTTGTAGGTTCCAGTTACCGATGTCATCTTCAGTACCAACTTGTCCGTCAGGACCTGCACTGAAAATATCGATTCGACCATTTTCGCCTGGGCTCAATAAGAAGTAATCATTGCGCCATGGATCCTGAGGTAAACGTTTTAGGTAACCATCTGGACGGTAGTTGCGTGGTTCAGGTGAAGACGTTGGCTTTTGCACTAAAGCATCTAAACCTTGATCAGTCGTTGGATAAACACTGTTATCAAGACGATACATATCTAGGGCATTCTCTAATGCAACAATGTCAGATACTGCTTTTTGTAAATCAGCTTTATCTTTGTTACCCATAAGGTTAGGTACAACCATTGAGGCTAAAATACCTAAGATCACGATAACGACCATGACTTCTAAAAGGGTAAAACCACGTTGTTTACGATTGACTTGCATTGACGACTTCCTCCAGTGCACACCACATTGGCGTGACAAAAATAATATCTAAAAACTTGCTGCGCTAGCCGCTAATCAAGTTATTCAATTCTAAAATAGGTTGTAAAATGGCCATCACAATGAATAACACTACCGAGGCCATACTTACAACCAACATAGGTTCAAATACACCTAAAGCAATGTTCACATTCGCTTCAAACTCACTGTCTTGGTTATCAGCAGCGCGCTCCAGCATTTGCTCTAACTGGCCACTTTTTTCACCCGACGCAATCATATAGAGCATCATAGGTGGAAAAAGTTTAGTATTTGTCAGCGCAGCACCTAAACTTGTACCTTCGCGTACTCTTGCTGTCGCATCATCAACAGCCGCGCGCACTTTCACATTGACTAATACTTCACTCGCAATTCGCATACCTTCAAGTAACGGCACTGAACTTGCCGATAAAATACTTAAAGTTCGTGCAAAACGCGCAGTGTTAATCCCTTTACTGACTTTACCGAGCACTGGCGCTTTTAACAGCCAAGTATCGAACACCATTCTAAAATTAGGTTTTTTCAGCATTTGTTTGAACAACACAAATGCGGCAAACATCAGTCCCAAGACGACTAAACCATATGACTGCACAAAGTCTGATGCAATAATCAAAAATTGCGTAGTGCCCGGTAACTCTTGGCCCATGTGCTCAAACTGGCCAACAACTTTTGGAACTACAGCCGCTAATAAAACAGCAATAACGCCGATAGCAACAACGGTCAGTACAATCGGGTAAATCATCGCCTGAGTAAGCTTAGACTTAAGCTGTTGACGACGTTCGGTGTAATCAGCAAGACGATTCAATACCACTTCTAAATGACCAGACTTTTCGCCTGACGCCACCATTGCACGGTATAGATCATCAAAAACATGGGGATATTCTGCGAGTGAATCAGCTAAGCTATAACCTTCAACAACCCGTGAACGTACAGCCATCACTAAGCTAGCAAGTCTGTCTTTTTCACACTGCTGTCCAACCGCTTTAAGCGATTCTTCAATCGGCAAACCCGCAGCAACTAGGGTCGCAATTTGACGGGTAATCAGGGCAAGTTCTGCCACCGAGATACCACGTTGGAATAATTTCAGACCACCCGTTTTCGCTTTCGCTTCTTTTTCGGCAACAGGTTGTAACTCAAGTGGCATTAAGCGTTGTTCACGCAGCTGACTACGCGCGTGACGCGCTGTATCTGCTTCAATCACACCTTTTTGCTGTTTGCCATTGCTATCAAGGGCTTTATATTCAAACGCTGCCATTGATTATTCCTCGCGAGTTACGCGCAATACTTCTTCTAAGGTTGTGACACCATCAAGTACTTTACTCATGCCATCGTGACGAATACTTGGGATGGTTTGACGAACATATTTCTCAATTGCAAGCTCACCACGACCGCCGTGAATTAACTCACGTACATTGTCATCAACCACGAGTAACTCATGAATACCAGTACGGCCACGATAGCCATTATTACCACACTCTTTACAGCCATTAGCGCGGTAAATAACGCGAGTATCATTGGCGGTCACGCCTAATAATTCACGCTCTCGCTCATCAGGTTCATGGGGGATCTTACATTCGTTACATAGAGTTCGAATCAATCGCTGAGCTAATACGCCCAACAAACTTGATGAAACAAGGAACGGTTCAACACCCATATCTTGCAAACGCGTAATCGCGCCAGATGCGGTGTTGGTATGCAGTGTTGATATCACTAAGTGACCGGTTAATGATGCTTGAACCGCAATTTGCGCGGTTTCTAAATCACGGATTTCACCAATCATCACCACATCAGGATCTTGACGTAATATTGCACGTAAACCACGAGCAAAGCTCATATCGGCTTTCATGTTAACTTGCGTTTGGCCGATACCTTCAAGCTCGTACTCGATAGGATCTTCAACGGTCAAAATGTTGGTATCTTTTGAATTGATCTCAGTTAAGCCTGCATACAAGGTGGTACTTTTACCAGAACCTGTCGGGCCAGTTACCAAGATAATGCCATGGGGTTTACGAATAATTGCATCGAACTGTTCACGAATCGATAATGTCATACCCAGTAATTTTAAATCGAGATTACCGGTATTTTTATCCAGTAGACGTAGCACAACACGCTCGCCATGACTTGATGGCATGGTTGATACACGCACATCGACCGCTCGACCTGCAATACGCAGTGAAATACGGCCATCTTGCGGCACACGTTTTTCAGCAATATCTAAACGCGCCATCACTTTAATACGCGAAACCAGCAGCGAAGACAGTTTACGATTTGGTTTTAACACCTCTTTTAATACACCATCAATACGGAAGCGGACAATCAATTGCTTCTCATATGTCTCGATGTGAATATCTGAGGCTTCTTCTTTAATCGCTTCCGATAACAAGGCATTAATTAACTTAATAATTGGTGCATCATCATCGCCTTCTAATAAATCTTCAGTTTGCGGCAGTTCTTCGGCTAGAGTGAATAAGTCCATCTCGTTGCCAATGTCTTCCATCAACTGCTGTGCTTCTGATGAATTTGCTTGGAAAGTTTGAGTTAACTTAGCTTCAAACTCATCAATCGGTAATTTACTTAGCACGAGTTCTTCACCAGCATAACGACGCACTTCGAGCATCGCATCTAATGGTGTTTCACTGGTGTAATACAATTTTAGTGCATCAGTTTCTTTGGCTAATGCCAAATTAAACCTGTGTGAAAAAGCAAAAGGTAAGCGCTCACGACTGGTTGAAACAAACACCTCATCATTGAGTTCATCTGCTTCTAAACCTAAGTCTGTTGACACTTTCGCCAATTGTTCAGTCATTTCTGCTTCACTCATTGGCGTTATCTTCTGATGCTTCTGCTTCTGTGTCTTCTTCAACCGATTCAGCTGCTTGACTGGCTGCTTCTGTTGCAGCGCGATCTTTTTCCATGCTCTCGCTGATATGCTTCAATGCTGGATCCGAATCACGCATCTTAGTTTCTAAGTTCTTACCTTCTTTATAACGATTTAAGACTTCGTTAACTTCATCAGGTAAGTAAGCCTCTTGATCCCATTCATCAAGTATTGGCACATCAGTATTTGGCATTAAGTTAACACCACGTTCTTGTTGTTCGATTTGCAATGCGCGGAAGTAGTTATATTTACGTCCCGCAATACCTTCCATAGTAATACCATCACGAATAATCGTAGGCTTGATAAATACCATCAGGTTTTTCTTTTTCACGCCACTTGAAGATGACTTGAATAAATGGCCAATAATCGGTAAATCACCTAAGAATGGTACTTTTTGAACCGACTCTTGGGTTTCTTCATTGATCAAACCACCTAAGACAACGATTTGCCCCGAATCGGCCATCACAGTAGTGGTTAAGCGACGAGTCGCAAACGTCACATCGACACCCGTTTTACCGTTAATCCCTGAGACTTCCTGCTCAATGGTTAACTTAACAGCATTACCTTCGTTGACTTGTGGTACCACTTTAAGTTTTACACCGACTTCTTTACGTTCAACCGTTTGGAAAGGGTTAGAGTTACCATTACTTGAGTTTTGGCTACCCGTTAGAATTGGCACTTCATCACCAACAATAAATGAAGCTTCTTGGTTATCTAGTGTTGTGATAGAAGGTGTAGCAAGTACGTTTGATTTAGTATCACTTGATACTGCTTGTACTAATGCGCCAAAATCACCAGCGGTAACGCCCCACGCCATGCCATTCACTTTGCCTAACGCTTGCGCCAGTAAGGTAATGTCACCACGGGTATCAGGGTTTTCGGTACAGGTACCATTTTCAGTACAGACTGTGGTGCCTTCTTCGCCTTGAGCTTGCCAAATACCCGCACCAATTTCACCGATGGTAGGGCCTAAGTTATTAAACTGGGTGCCACCACCTGCGGCAGTTGCCCACTGCACACCAAAACCAACATCATCACCTTCTGAGACTTCAACAATAATGGCTTCGACTAGGACTTGTGCACGACGAATATCTAATTGGTTAACGACACTTTCAATGGTGCGCATTTGATCTGGTTCAGCGCTGATAACTAATGCATTAGTATCAACGTGAGCCATGATATTAATTTCTTTACGGCGCTTATTGCTGCCACTCTGGCCAGTATCCTGGTCGCTTTGTAGTTGCTCAGCAAAACCTGTTAATACTTCAACTAAATCTTCAGCCTTAGCGTAACGTAAGTAACGGACTTTGGTATTACCTGTTGTAGCTTGCTCAGCATCAAGACGGCGGACCAATTCGACTACACGTTGACGGCTTTTTTCATCACCGCTCACAACCACGGCATTGGTTCGTTCATCAGCAACCACTTTAGGTGCTTGGCCTGGCATTTGTGCTTGGTTAGCTGTTGAGCGGTACAAAGTATCAATAATACGAACGATTTCGCCTGCTGATGCAAACTCAAGCGATACTACCTGTACTTCCGTATCACCTTGTTTATCTACACGGCGGACAATTTCGACTAGTTTATTTACGACTGCAGCACGACCTGAAATCATCAATACATTTGATGGGTCATAATTTACAACGTTACCGCCACCCGCATTATCATTTAGCTGACGTAATAACGGCGCAAGTTGTTTAGCTTCGGTATTATAAAGGGCCACAATACGTGTAACCATTTCATCACCTAAACCAGGCTTAGCATCATCGGCCACACGGATAGCTGCGGTTTTCGCATCTTTATCCTTGATGACTTTAATAACACGGTTTTCCATTTCGACAACGGCATAACCATAAACTTGCAATACGTTGAGGAAGAATTGGTAATACTGTTCATCATCCAATAAGTCGTAACTACGGACGTTAATTTTGCCGCGGACAGTTGGATCGACAATAATCGTTTTATTGAGGTTCTTACCTACAATATTAATGAATTCTTGAATATCTGTGCCTTTAAAATTGGCAGCATATTGCTCCGACCAAGCCGCTTGAGAAGCAAGCATTGCTATACCAGCAACCATCCCTGCTAATAACTTGCGTCGAATTCCATAACTCTTCATTATTTTCAATCCTCTACTGCCTAACTATTCTGGCAAACTAAAAATTATTTCTACTAACTGTCCATCACGTTCAACCATGACGCCGACTTCTGTTAATTCTGGTAATTGCGCCATAACTTCTAATGATTGTCCCATGTCGGTCAAATCATAGCCGTTGATGGATTTGGCTAAATCATTTGCTTTAAATCCCGCAGCCGCAAATAAAGATTTATTTTTACCTGGGTTGAGGCGATAGCCGCTGACACCGTCGGCGCCGCGCACTGGAGAAATGGCTAGATAGTCAGTCAGCTTTCCTGGATCAGCTAATAGTTCATCACGTGAATCACTGATTTGCTGAGCAACCTCGGCATTTTGACGACGATCGTCACGCTGTACTTGACGGTCTTTTTTGGCTTGCTGTAATGACTGGTTAGCTTGGCTTTGGGTGGTATAATTTAAACCATCCAACATTAATGTCTCATAACGGCCAGCATTAGTAATGATGATACGGTCGGCATACACTTCTTTCAGCGAAGCAGAAGTGCCTTTAATTTTGTCACCTAAGCCGTAAGTTTCCTGATTACCTTTTGATTCAATGACAGCAAGACCGTTGGTATCAGAAGTAGAAGCCACCACCCCCGTCAATAAAATAGAAAGGTTAGTTTTAGGTGCATCAGTAATTTGTTCAACTGGAGCAGGTTTATTAGGGCGGCCATCTGCATTGGCGTCTTTTTCGCCAAATAATGCCAATCGCTGGACACTACTTAGCTCAACCCGTTTAGCGCTTGCTACCGAAGTTGGCGAAGGTTGCCATGCAACTGCCTGAGAATTTACTGGCATTAGCTTCCAGGTAATCTGCGCTGTCAGTAATAGCACAATCACTAATCCTAACCAGAATACAGCTGTGCTTAATGGCTTTTGGGGGATTCCCGCAGCCTTAGTTATAATTTTATCTAATACATCCATATTCGGCTTTGACCCTCTAGCAGGTCGCTGTTCTAATTCTGTTAATTTAGGAAATACTGCATCATGCTAACCCAGCCAGCTTATTGCAACAAGCCCATAGCATATGGATTGGCGAAATTGCACCGAATATGCTACATTTGCGCGCCTAAAAAGGCTGTGAGAAACGCCACGATATTGGGCTCTCGCCTGCATTTTACACGTTAAAAATGTCAACGGTGTGAACTCGTACCACTTTTGGGGGTGTTAGATGAGCCAAGCTCCATCTAAAACAGTGACTGTTCGACTCGACAAATGGTTATGGGCGGCGCGTTTTTATAAAACACGCTCATTAGCAAAAGAGATGATCAATGGCGGAAAAGTGCACTATAACGGTCAACGCGCTAAATCCAGCAAACAAGCTGAAGTGGGTGCCAAGATACGTTTACGTCAAGGCCATGATGATAGGGAAATAATTATTGCTCAGTTGTCGGAACACCGACAAGGGGCTGCTGTAGCGCAAACGCTATACGAAGAAACAGCTGAGAGCATTAGCAAAAGAGCGTTTAATGCCGAAGCCAGACGTTTGAATATATTGAACAATCCCGCTCCAGAAAATAAGCCGGATAAAAAACAACGTCGCCAACTTATTCGCTTTAAAGATCTATAACGATAGTTAAAGTACAACAAACGAGATAAAACATGAGCAAAGATATATTACATCGCTACTTATTTGATAATGCCGATGTCCGTGGTGAAATGGTTCAACTTGAAAAAAGTTATCAAGAAATCCTATCAGCACATGAATACCCAAAGGCACTCCAACTGATAATGGGACAGCTTATGGCTGCAACCTCTTTATTGACTGCCACCATCAAGTTCACTGGCGACATCAGTGTGCAATTGCAAGGTGACGGGCCTGTTTCTGTTGCTGTGATTAATGGCACTAACTTGCAAGCTCTTCGTGGTGTTGCTCGCTGGAATGGTGAGTTTTCTGATGATGCCTCTTTAAGTGATTTGTTCGGTAAAGGTGTGATGGTGATTACCCTGACGCCTGATGAAGGCGAGCGTTACCAAGGTATTGTGTCATTAGATCACGATAATCTTGCCGCTTGTTTAGAAGAGTACTTTAACCAATCAGAGCAATTGCCAACACGCATTTCATTATTCGCTGATGGTAAGCAAGCTGCGGGTATGTTGCTACAAGTGTTACCCACTCAAACTGAAGAAAACGAAGACTTCAACCACTTATTGGCGCTCACTGAGACCATTAAGCAAGAAGAGCTATTTACGTTAGAAGCTGAAGACATTTTACATCGCCTTTATCATCAAGAAGATGTGCGTCTGTTTGATCCTGTAGACGTTAGCTTTAAATGTACTTGCTCAAGAGAGCGAAGCGCTAAAGCACTCGCTACGATTGAGCAAACTGAAGTGGAAGAAATTCTAGCTGAAGAAGGTAAAATCGAAATGGGCTGTGAATATTGCCCGCAAATGTATACCTTCGACAGCATCGATATTGCTGCAATTTATGCGGGTAACTTAGATGCCGGAAACAGTAGCAACTGATCAAACCTACATAACAACTTTCAAAAAAAAGCGCCTTAGGCGCTTTTTTTATGTAAAAAATCTATCTTAAAACTAAAAAATCAGCTCAAATTACAAAAAAGTTACCAAACTGTTGGTTACCTGTTTTGTTTATTACGTTACAATGGCTTTGCTAAATTAGTTTTAGCATAAGCAAGCGAAAACGTAAGTCATCCCAACTATAAATCGGCAATATAGACCGATAAACGACCTATTTACAACGGAGAAGCACCCGATGACAGATGGAACAAACAGCGTACACTTCAACCTTACTAGCGCTGAGTTAATTGAACTTGCTTTACAACGTAATGAAGGGCAGTTAACCGCCAATGGCGCATTAGTAGCAAAAACAGGCGAACGTACTGGTCGTTCCCCTAATGATCGTTTTATTGTTCAAGAAGCCAATACTCAAGATGATATTGATTGGGGCTCAGTCAACAAAGGTATTGCTGCAGATACTTTTGATGCACTTTGGGGCCGCGTTGAAGCTTATCTATCTGAGAAAGACATATTCGTATCTGAACTAGAAGTAGGTGCTGACGATGCGCACTACCTTCCCGTTCGAGTCACCACAGAATATGCATGGCATCAAGTTTTTGCGCGTAACTTATTTATCACTCCAGAGCAGTTTAACCGTGGCGATAAAGACGTTTGGCAAATAATGAATGCGCCTGACTTTGTTTGTGATCCTGCCCGCGATGGCACTCATTCTGATGCGGTTGTGATGATCAATTTTGCCGACAAAAAAGTCCTTCTAGCTGGACTTAAGTATGCCGGCGAAATGAAAAAGTCGATGTTCTCGGTACAAAACTTCTTATTGCCAGCTAAGGGCGTGCTTCCTATGCATTGCTCTGCCAATGTCGGTCATGATGGTGATACCACATTATTCTTTGGTTTATCAGGTACAGGTAAAACTACCTTATCTGCTGATCCAAAACGTTTTCTTATTGGCGATGATGAGCATGGTTGGGCTCCCGGCGGTGTATTCAATATCGAAGGCGGCTGTTATGCAAAATGTATCGACTTAAGCCAGAAGAACGAACCGGTGATTTGGGATGCGATTCGCTTTGGTACGGTACTTGAAAATGTCATGTTAGATGAACAACGAGTGCCTGATTATACGAATACAACATTAACAGAGAATAGCCGCGCAGCTTACCCGTTAGAGCATATTGCTCAGCGTAAAGAAGAAAACCGTGGTGCTGAACCCAACTCAGTGGTGTTTTTAACTTGTGATGTCTCTGGTGTATTACCACCAGTGTCAGTGTTAACTAAAGAGCAAGCGGCTTATCACTTCTTGTCGGGTTACACAGCAAAAGTGGGCTCTACTGAAATGGGCTCAACTTCAGCAATTCAATCAACGTTCTCAACCTGCTTTGGTGCGCCTTTCTTCCCACGCCCTGCTGGTGTGTACGCAGAACTATTAATGAAGCGTATTGAGTCATTTGGTAGTCGTGTTTACCTAGTAAATACTGGTTGGACTGGCGGCCCTCACGGCGTTGGTAAACGTTTTGATATTCCAACCACTCGTGCAATTGTTGATGCAATTGTCAGTGGCGAGCTAAAAGATGTTGAAACTCAGCATATTGATAAACTGAACCTCGCTGTACCTGTAACGGTTTCAGGCGTTGATACTCAATTGCTCAACCCAGTAAATACTTGGGCTGACAAAAATGAGTACGCAAAATACGCCCAGCAATTAGCCGAAGAGTTCACAGCGAACTTTGCTAAATATCAGGTATCGGATGCAATCAAAGCCGCTGGGCCTAATAGCTAGCACACTGATGCTGTAATACGCGTCAATATATGATTACGTCAACACAAAGCCTCAAGTGACATTGAGGCTTTTTTATTTTATCCCTTTGTTCAAAATTGTTACATTTTAAACAGTAATATTATCAATTACCTCTCGCTAAGCCCTTGTCTCACTTCCTATTTGATTTAATATAAAACGACATTCTATTTGCTCACACATAGGGATATCTATGCGCCGCGCCATACTTGCCAGTTTAATGTTCAATTCGCTATTTTCTTTTTCTAGTATGGCCGAAACCTCAGAGCAAGCCTTAACAGAATCACCCGTTTTAGCTTCCCACCCATTTATCAATGATGAGATTTTACCGCCGATTCAATCGTGGCAAGGCCAAAGTGAAGCGCTCATTTTAGATGCCTCATCACCTTGGTCAACGCCATTTGAGCAAAATGGTTTAGCACATAGTCCTGATTACGAAGCCACCCATCAATGGCTAAATAAACTTGTTAATAGTAGTGATTTGTTATCTCAAGTCTCGATTGGTAAAAGCCCTCAAGGTCGTGATATTTGGATGGTCGTGGCATCAGAATCAGGAGCGGCAACACCGGAGGCACTCTCAGAAAGTAATAAGCCCACCATTTTAGTCCAAGCTGGTATTCACTCTGGTGAAATTGACGGAAAAGATGCGGGGATGATGCTGTTACGGGACATGACTCAAGGCGATAAGCAAGCTTTGCTTGATAGAGTGAACCTGTTATTTGTTCCAATTTTAAGCGTCGACGCCCATGAGCGAAGTGATGAGTACAACCGTGTAAACCAGCGTGGCCCTGTCGATATGGGTTGGCGCACCAATGCTAGAAACCTAAATTTAAACCGTGATTACGCCAAACTAGATACGCTAGAATTACAGCATATGATCCGTGCCATCAATGTGTGGCAACCTGACTTATATCTTGATGTTCATGTCACTGACGGTATTGATTATCAGTACGATGTCACCTTTGGCTATAACGTAAAGCAAGGCTATAGCCCTGCAAGCTTTGAATGGTTAGAAAAGTATTACCGCCCAGAAGTTGAATCTGCACTGACAGATAATGGCCATGTTCCTGGGCCTTTAGTGTTCGCGTTAGACAATACTGACTTGTCAAAAGGCTTATCTTATTGGAATCCAAGTCCTCGATTTTCAAATGGTTATGGCGATGCACGCCACTTACCCACCATTTTAATTGAAAACCACAGCTTAAAACCTTTTAAACAAAGAGTATTAGGCACATACGTCATGTTAGAGCAAACCCTTAAAACCGTGGCAAAGCATGGCACAAAATTAAAAGCGGCAATTTATGAAGATAAGTACCAACGCCGACAACAGATCCCATTAACCTGGAATACAGTTGAGCAGCCCGGTTGGGATTTCAAAGGCATTGGTTATTCGCTTGAAACCAGTGAAATTAGTGGCACTGAGGTAGTGCGCTGGAATGGGCAACCTAAGCTTTACCCTAACTTACCAGTCATGGGTAATACCGAAGCGAATGTTATGACTCAACGCCCTAAATACTATTATGTACCTGCCCAGTGGCACCAAGTGATTGAGCGCCTATCGATTCATGGCGTCAGAATGACGCCACTGACTGAAGCTAAAACGCTCAAACTAAGCCAGTATCAATTTGCAGAGCCGACATTTAATCAAAAAGATTATGAAGGCAGACAACGCGTCAAAGCCACCAGCAACAAAGTGAATATTGAAACAACATTACCTATTGGCACGATTCAAATTGCAACCAATCAACCATTAGGTGATTTAGCAATTTTATTACTTGAACCACAATCTGCCGATTCGTTTTTCCAATGGGGCTTTTTCAATAGCATCTTCACTCGTACTGAGTACATCGAAGATTATGCTGTAGAGCCACTCGCAGCAAAAATGTTAGCAGAAGATGAAGCCTTAGCGGCAGAGTTTAAAACTGCATTAGAAGATGAAAGCTTTGCTAATGATTCAAAAGCAAGACTGCGCTGGTTTTATGAAAGAAGCCCTTATTACGATAATCAATATATGAAATACCCTGTGCTACGTTCACGATAATTAACTAAACAAGACCAAATGACTAAAAAGCCACCTGAAGATAATCTTTAAGGTGGCTTTTTATTAGCTTTAGCTTCACAGGATAATTAATCCGTCTGATAATCTGCGATCAAGGCGAGTTTTTTAGCCCGAGTGAGCTTTTTAACCACTAACTCACGTTTTGTCGCTAAGCTTCTGTCTGCGACACTTTCTTGATAGACCAGAGTTAATGGCCCTTTGCCTTTAAGGTATTTGGCTCCTTTTGTGCCACCAGCCTGATGCTCAGCAAAACGTCTTTTAACATCTGTGGTAATGCCTGTATATAAATGGCCGTTATGGCATTTCACCATATAAAGAAACCAGTCGTTCTTTTTCGATACAGGCTTGATGACAGGAACCTCTGCGGAAACCTTTCCGGAAATAATGGCATTATTAATTATTGCGCCACTTTTACTGGTCATAGATATAAAAACCTTCGGTCTGATCATAGTTATCTGCCGCTATCATGGCATAATGCGGTATCAAAAATGAATCTTATTATCTAAGCCAGCCTTAGATAAACCACAACATGGCAAATGTCATGCGAGGAGCTACGATGTCAACAAAATCTGATGCCTGTGCACAGCCTGGTTTAATGCACCCAACTGACGCCATTAATGCTTTACTTGATCAAGTGAGTGTTATTGAACAAAGCGAAATGGTTAGCTTAAATGAGGCTGTTGGCCGTATTTTATCTGAAGATTTGGCATCTTGTATCGACCTCCCTCCTTTCGATAACTCATCAATGGACGGTTATGCCTTTAAGTTCGATGAACTGACAGGTGAAACAGCAACCACGTTAACCTTGGTCGGAACCTCATTTGCAGGACAACCCTTACAAAGGCAAGATCCCAGCCAACAGCTGCATTCGGATTATGACTGGTGCGCCAGTTCCTGCAGGTTATGACACGGTACAAATGCAGGAGAAAACCTCTGCTGACGGTGACAAGATCACCATTGAACACCCAAATGCCAAAGGCAATAGCATTCGCTACTGTGGTGAAGAACTTACCGCTGGCACCAATGTACTCAAAAGTGGCACTCAAATTCGCGCGGCAGAAATGGGCGTATTAGCTACAATCGGCATCAGCCAAATAAGAGTAAAAGCCCGTCTTAAAGTCGCTTTCTTTTCAACAGGAGATGAACTGCGACCAGTAGGAAGCGAGCTTGCTCCTGGGCAGATTTACGATTCTAATCGCTACTCGATTAAAGGCCTACTCACCCAAGCTAATGTTGAATGGATCGATTTAGGCGTTATCGAAGATGACAAAGAGGCGATTCGTGGTGCGTTTAGAGAAGCAGCGAAAAAAGCGGATATGGTGCTGACCTCTGGCGGCGTTTCTGTTGGTGATGCTGATTACACTAAGCAAATTCTCTCTGAGGAAGGTGAAATTACCTTCTGGCGCTTAGCGATTAAACCCGGTAAGCCATTTGCGTTCGGTAAATTAGGCAAGGCCGTTTTTTGCGGCTTACCAGGTAACCCTGTTTCATCAATGGTCACCTTCTACAAACTTGTTTGGCCAATCGTCAATAAGATGCAAGGCTTAACGGTGAAAGAGCCATTAATCGTTAAAGCGACCCTTACGAGTGCCATTCGCAAACAACCTGGCCGAGCAGAATATCAACGTGGTATTTTGAGCCGTGATGACAACGGTGAACTCGTCGTATCAACCACTGGCGGTCAAGGCTCAGGCATGCTTACCTCGATGAGTTTAGCTAACTGCTTTATTAACTTAGAGCAAGAACAAGGCGATGTTGCCTCTGGCGCTCAAGTTAATGTTGAACCATTCAACAGCGTATTGTGTTAATTGCTAAGGAAGTTTAATGAGTGATTTATCCCTAAACGCAGCTGATGATTTGGACATTTTGTCAGACAATGAAATGCTGCGTTATAGCCGCCAAATATCCATTAAAGCTATGGATATTGAAGGCCAAGAAAAACTCAAGCAAGCAAAAGTATTAGTGATTGGCGCAGGTGGCCTAGGTTGTACTGTAACCCAATATTTAGCTGTGGCCGGTGTGGGTGAAATGACCCTTGTTGATTTTGATACGGTTGAACTATCTAATTTACAACGCCAAGTATTGCACCACGATGAAAATATTGGTCAAGCCAAAGTGGACTCTGCCAAGCAGACATTGGCGCAATTAAACCCATTAATTACCATCAATACTATCAACGAATTCCTTGATGAAGCGCGTATTGAACACTTGGTATCTGAGCATATGTTAGTACTAGACTGCACTGATAATGTTCAAGTTAGAGAACAACTTAACCAAAGCTGTTATAAGCATAAAATCAGCTTTATCTCAGCGGCGGCAATACGTATGGAAGGCACGGTAACGGTATTCGATTATCAGTCATCTTCGCCTTGCTACCATTGCTACAGCAGCTTGTTTGGCGAACAACAATTAACCTGTGTCGAGTCCGGTATCTTGGCGCCAGTTGTTGGTTTAGTAGGTTGTATTCAGGCGACTGAAGCCATTAAGGCCATCAGCCAAATGGGCCAAGGCTTAAATGGTCGTATTTTAATGATAGATGCGATGACGATGGAGTTTCGTGAAATGAAACTACCGAAGCAAGCTAACTGCTCTGTGTGCTCTGCACCTGTATAAGGTTCTTAATCAGCAAGCATTAACAATCAAAGTTTTACTAAAAGTCACAATCTTGGCTATAGTTGATAAAAGAAAACGGCTTAATTATCAGCTCTTTTATAACGCTCATTCATAGAAATCTGTCATAGGGATCTACTATGTTCGAACAATTAACTATAGTCAATATTGCATACTGCACTAACAAGTTAGCCCGCATTTATCTGTGGTACCCGTTTACTGCGCTATTTGCTCGAACACCCACTAGTAAGCTCAATAATTGTAAGCTGTTATCATACGTCGTAATACTCTGTGGTTTAAGCGCCTGTTCAGGCGATGAAATCAAGCCGCTACACATGAGTAACCCTGCAGCTGATTATTGCGTAGATAAAGATGGCACCTTAGAAACCATTAAGCACATTAATGGCGATGTGTCGCTTTGCACTCTGCCTGATGGTGAAGTGATTGAGCAGTGGGAGTTATTTAGGCGTGATCATCAACAAAGCTAATAGCTTGATACCACCTTGGCGATGTTAAGTGATATCAATTAACCGACTTGCTCTGCTGTAACTTCTTGATTGTCGTCGCTCAATACAGCCAATTGACTCGCCTCTTGTTGCTCAGCCTGTTGTACTAATTCTCGCTCAGCTTTAGAAACATACTTAGGTTTATTACTACCAGCTTTTTTCGCATTGGCTTTTTTCGCTTTCCCTTTGAGCGTTTGGTTAATCTTTTTACGTCTATTCATACTAATTTCACCTTAAACTCTCTGAAACAACAGCTTTGCTATAAAGCACATATTCGATACAAGCGATATAAATCGGAGTGCGATTCTACAACCCTAAATACAAAAATACCAATTCCAAATATTATCAGAATTGGCATTCTCATCGTTCAATAAACCCAGCAGGTTAATCTTGTATCACCACCCAAATAGCATGGATCAAGCCAGGAACAAAGAACAGTAAACAGAGAATAATATTAATCAGTAAATCTTTTCCCATGCCTTTTTTCAAAAACACAGCCACCGGCGGTAGTAAAATTGCAATGACAATTAGCAGCAGTTTATTTGTATCCATAATTATTTCTTTCCCTTTAAAATTGTAAAAATTAATCAACCAAAATGTTCATAATTGCAACAATTTGTGAAACAGATCAAATATTATTATGATATTCAACACAATCAACTTATCCTCAATTTTTAATCATTTAGTGCAGGTTCAATGATAGAAACTAGTAGCAGCCTCATTCTAATTCAAGTGATTTGTATCTTGTGTTTCGCAGGAACAATCGCATGGACTGTCATGGTTATTCCTATGCGAGTCGCACCCAGTGCTAGCTGGCGTTTTGCGTTAGCCAACTTCTGCGTGTTACTAGGCATGTTGCTTTATACTCAACGTACCCATGAACCAAGTTACCTGCATTGGCTAGTAGCTGACAATATTATATTAGTAGGTTTTTGCTTTTTACGCTGGGGCGCGCAGCGACTTTATCATTTAAAATCTAGCCACCAATTTGATATTACATTAGTTCTTGTTTCCATCGGCAGCATGTTACTCGCCAAACCACAAAACAGTAGCTCGGCATATTTAATGATTATTTTATCTTTAGCTGCCGCTGTTTGTTTCTTTATGCTAGCAAAAGATCATTATGTCGCCTTTAAGAAGAATTTTACTGCTTTCGCCACTTACTGGTTAGTTATTCCGATTTTAATCATTGGCATTATGTTCTTAGCCAGGGCATGTATTTTGATACTTTATCCCGAAAAGGTCGCTACCTACGCGGCGTTTAACACTGAGGAATCAGTGCCAATTTTATGGGTCTATATCGTATTAATTTTATTAGTTAATATCCTCATCATAGGAAACACCATTAATCGTCTTGTGGTGAAAATAATGACCCTAGCGAATAAAGATACATTAACTGGGCTTTGGAATCGAAATGCACTACAAAGCAAGTTAGCCCTAGAACATGCTCGATGGCTACGCGACAAGGTCAGCTACAGTGTGATTTTGATTGATTTAGACCATTTTAAACAAATCAACGATGTCCATGGCCACACTGCAGGCGATGAGGTTCTTAAAATTGCTGCTAAGCAACTGAATAGTATCACTCGAGAAATAGACTATTTATGCCGTTATGGTGGTGAAGAGTTTGTTCTCATCTTACCGCTGACGTCGGAGCAAAAAGCTCTTTGTGTGGCGAAAAAACTACAACTGGCCTTAGCGAAAGTGAACTTTGAGTGGCAAGGAACACCCATTGCCATTGAAGCCAGTATTGGTTTCTCGACGATTAATGAGAGCTTACCTGCTGAAGCGTTACTTCAATTAGCAGATAAAGCCATGTATGAAGCTAAAGCCAGTGGCCGTAACTGCATTAAAAGTGCCAATCCAGCCCTAAACGACAAGTTCTAAATAAAAGAGAATGACCTACGCTTAAGTATGCTTGGGCCAAGCAAGCATTTCTGGCGCTTGCCAATCTTGTTGTAAAATGTCGGTGACTGATGGTGCTTGAAACGCATCCCCTATCTCAGGAAGTTGTATAAACTGATATCGTTTATCTTGATACTCAAAGTCCAATGCCATGGCATGCAAGTAACAACGGTCTGCCACTTCGCCTCCATATAGTTCATCCCCCAAGATCGGCACACCGATACTGCTTAACGCGACACGTAATTGGTGAGTTTTCCCACTTAATGGTTTGAGCAAATATAATCTTAAGCCATCACCAATAGATTGAGAGAAAAACTGGGTTATTGCAGGATTGGACTTAGTGCGCAGCAGTTTATACATGCTGCGTCGAGATTTGGCCATGTCGCCTATAATCCCACCTTGCTTCTTTTTAGGCTTTCCTTTGGCAATAGCCAGATAAAACTTTTGAATTTTATGCTCACTGAACAATTCAGTAAACTCTGCCGCTGCCTGTGGGGTTTTAGCTAATATAAGTAACCCAGAAGTCGGAGTATCTAAACGGTGTACCGCAAACAGTTTAATACCTAAATCTGCTTCAACTTGCGCAACAACCCCTGCAGTGCCATCTTGGCTATGAAAATGAACCTTAGGAGACTTATTGATAACAATAAAGTCTGGGTGTTGTTCTAAAATTTGATACATAGTCTCGATTCTAATGAGAGTACTGAAATACAAGCTCTGAACTAAATTTCTGAACTAAATTTCTGAACTAAATTTCTGAACTAAGAGTTCTGAAATAAGCGTTTTGGAATAAGAGCACTGAAATAAGCGTGCTAAACATCACTGGTACAAGCCTGATATATCGGCTTTATACCAATGATTAACATGAGCTAGGAATATACCTAAACAGGACTAGAATCGAATGTCGACAATCAGCCCTGGATGATTATCCTTAAGCTCAATTTTAGCATGATGACGGGATAAAATCGCTTTCACCATTGATAAGCCCAACCCAGTGCCTTTGTGATGTCGGCTAGGGTCTAATCGCACTAAACGATCAAATACCCTTTCTTTATCTTCATCACTAATACCTGGGCCATTATCAATAATTTGGATCTTTCTGCCTTTTTGCACTATCTCAATGGTGGCATCTTCAGGGGCATATTTAATCGCATTATCAACTAAGTTAAATAAGGCTTGGAACAATAGGTATTTATCGCCAGAGATTGTCACATCTTTGTCTGCTGACAAGGTCAAAGTTTGTTGTTTCGACTCAGCAACCACTTCAGCCATTTCAAATAAGTCTTCACATAAAAGTTGTAGACTCACAGGCTGCATATCTAAGGTTTGCTGACCTTCTTCTATTCGAGTGAGAGATAACATGGCATCAAAAGTCGCTAAACAATGGTCCAGTTCTTCTAGCAACATGGCGGTCAATTCTGGCACATGCTCTGTCGGTTTACTGGGTAATTGCTCAATACCAATGCGTAAGTGAGACAAAGGCGTTCTTAAGTCATGGGCAATATTATCGGTCACCCCACGAACAGACATTAAGTTATGTTCTAAGGTATCGAGTACCCGATTAAACTGACCAGCAAGCATATCAAATTCGTCTTGATTATGACTCACTGGCAAACGGGTGTTGTACTCACCTTGCTCAATCTTTTTACACAGTAAATTGTATTGTACCAAGCGTCTTAAAATCGCTTTAGAGAACACAAAACCAACCGCTAAGGTAATCCCTAACGTGAATGCCACCGCCCAAAATGCAGCATTAATAAATTTATCAATTAATGCGGCTAAATTATCAGTACGAGTCGCTATAAGCACCGGCCCATAATGGGTCATCACAATGCCACCGGTGAGAATATGAAGCTTATCTGGGCCACCGGTTAAAATAGGAAATTCGCGGGTTTTTGGCAATAAAGGCATGTTGTCAGGCACAAAACTCAGTGCCCCAACCATATCAACGCTGTTTCGCCAAGCAATCAAGGCTGTTTTAGGATCTGCAGCGCGAATTTGCGCAGCAAAACTGCGGCGATCAACCGTTAATGCCAATTGCTGATAACGCTGCATTTCAGTGGCAAGATGTTGCTCAACCTGATTTTCTTGCTCAATAACGAGTTGACGGTATAAACCAAATACCAACATCACAATCAACAAGGTAACCAAGGTCGAGAAAATTAGCGTTATCCGCCAAGCACTGCTTTGGTAGGGTTTAATTCCCTTTGCAAAGGCGATATCCAGCCCCTCGAACAGTTTCAATGATCTCTGGGTGGCCTAGCTCTTCAAATTTACGACGCAGTTTAGCAATATGCACATCAATCACATTGGTGCGCGGGTCAAAGTGATAATCCCATACTGCTTCAAACAATAATGTACGGCTAATGACTTGATTTGGATGCTCCATTAGATATTTCAGCAATTGAAACTCTTTAGGCTGTAGCATTAATTCATGCTCATCTAATGTGACTTTGCGGGTCAGCAATTCCATTTTTAAGTTGCCGACTTCAAGATCGGTATTTGCCGCAGCTGGCGCATTACGTTGAATCAGCTTTTCTGCGCGCACTTGCAACTCAGCAAAAGCAAACGGTTTGGTCATGTAATCATCGCCACCAGCACGTAATCCTTTTACTCGCTCGTCGACATGACTGAGCGCAGAAAGGATTAACACAGGTGTTTGGTTACCATTATTGCGCAGTGCAGTCAGCAAGGTTAGGCCGTCTAACTGAGGTAACATACGATCTAAAATGATAATGTCATATTGATTATGCTTTGCTTGGTGTAAGCCATCATGGCCATTGGTCGCAGTATCAACTTGATATTGCTGTGCGGTAAAACCTTCAGCAACGTATTGTAGTGTGGTTGCATCGTCTTCAACGATTAATACTCGCATAGTGCTATTCCTTAGTTCTACAGCGTTTGACTGTAAAGGTGCTAATTGCCAAGTCATATTAGTCCCACTGCAGTAATGGCAGCGGACGTAATTCTTCAATATCAAAAGCAATCGTATGCTTGCTTGAAACATTGAGTAATTTTAATTCTAGATAGCTGATGGCTAAGTCATGGTCTAACTCAGCTTCGATTAAATATCCCGTTTGACCTTTTTGCGCCATTGTGACGAGCTCAGTAAAAGTCATTTTTTGCTTGATGAGTACTCGTGCGGCTTTAACTTGGTCTAAATCATCGGCTTCAAAAGCGGATAATTTTTTGGTGATTAAGCTGCCGTCACTTGCATCAAATGAGAATTCGGTAATTTCACTGTCATCTAGATTGAGTAAGTCTATTTCATAAATGAGTTGACCATTTTCAACATCCATATCGAACGATGAAACGACACCGCTATATTCAGTTTCAATTTGTTCAACCACGACAAGTGGTTGGACGTATTCACCCTCTGAGAGCAAGGTATGCATAGTCGGGGTAGCCATTACCATTGATGGAAATACGACTAACAACGACAGAACGATACGGAACATGAAAGCCTCATAATGAGAATTGGAGTAGTGTTACTTTACCTAAGCCCAGCAAAAGACCCAAGCATTGTAAGATTAATAATTGATCATGATTCTAGAATATGGACTTGCTCTGATTTCAGTGCAATCGTTGTTGCCAATCCGGTTTTTAATGAGAGTTTTTCAGCCAAATGCGAAGGAATATCCATATTGAACACCTCGTCCACATCCGCCATTCGCGCTTTCACACGCACAGACTCACCCATGACTAGCATTGACTCGATAACAATATCGAGTTTATTGATACTACGACACAAACGGCCACTGGAAATCGCATTAAATCGAATGCCTTGGTTTGGGATCACCCAACGCACTTGCTGACCAATTGCCAATTCAGGTGCACTGTCACTGGCAATGATTTGCTCGCCCATTTTAAGCCATGTGATGTTTGCCTCTGCATCTCGGCCACTGACCTCGGCATTGAAAATGTTTCTAAGGCCCATCTGCCTAGCCACGGTTTCATTACGAGGATGAGACAATACCTCAAAAGGTTCGCCCTGCTGCAGCATGTTACCTTGGCTGATTAGGATCATTTTATCGGCCAATAACAAGGCTTCGTTCATATCATGGGTCACCATGATCACAGGAATTGATAACTGTGATTTTAATCTGGCTAACTCAATGTATAAACGTTCACGGGTTTCTCTATCCACCGCAGAAAACGGTTCATCGAGCAATAATACCGAAGGCTCACGTGCTAATGCCCTTGCTAAAGCCACACGTTGACGCTGACCGCCAGATAACTGTGCAGGCAACCTAGCAGGTAGCCCATGTAAGTTAACTCGCTCAAGCCAGTCTAGAGCCCTTGCTTTGCGTTCACTTTTAGGAATGTGGTCCAAGCCAGAAATCACATTTTCTAGCGCGGTAAGATGCGGAAATAAACCAAAGTGTTGTGGGACATAACCAATGTGACGTTGTTGAGGGGATAACTTAATCCGCAGCTCGTCATCAAACCATTGCTGTTCGCCACACTGAATCCGGCCTTTCTCAGGTACACTTAAGCCTGCAATCATGCGTAACAAAGTGGTTTTACCGCCACCAGAAGGCCCAACAACCGCCAGGACTTCGCCCGCTTTACAGCTAAAGTTAGCAATTAATGGGATGGGTGATACTTGCTCAATTTGGCAATGTAAATGAGTCTCTAAATCAACGTTGCGGGTTGGCATGCTGCCCCCCTAAGCGTCTTGATAAACTTGTCGTTATTGCCAATACACTCACAGCAAATACCAAGAGGACTAACGACATCGTACCCGCCGCTTCAAAGTCAAAGGCTTGCACACTGTCATAAATAGCAATCGAGATAGTTTTAGTTTCGCCAGCAATATTGCCACCAAGCATTAACACCACGCCAAACTCACCTAAAACATGTGAAAAACACAACACCACAGCGGTCAATATTCCAGGCCATATCATAGGTAATTCAATTTTAATGAAAATACGCCACCAGCTCATGCCACAACATGCTGCTGCATCAGGAATATCATGGGGTATGGTTTCAAAGGCGCGCTGAATCGGCTGCACAGCAAAAGGGATATTAACCAGAATAGAGGCAATTACTAAGCCTGAAAAATTAAACACTAACTGGGCGCCAGTAAACTGCTCGACCCATTGTCCAATAAGACTTTGACTACCTAAACCGACAAGCAAGTAATAACCAATCACCGTCGGTGGCAACACTAATGGCACCATAATCAGTGCTTCTACCCACGATTTACCACGAAATTGTTTGTACGCCAGAAAGCGACCGACAAAAATGGCCATTGGGATCAGAATTAATACGGTTACAGAACTTAATTTTGCAGATAACCACAACGACTGCCAATCCATAAATTACTGCTCCGCCACTTGCTGTCTTGGTCTTGGTGCACGAAGTTTAGGCTGGTGTAAATGATGTTTATCGCTGACGTTGGCAGGGAAGCCAAAACCATAATTCTCTAGTACTTGCTGAGCAGCAGTTGACTGCATGTACTGATAAAACTGTTTAGTGGTATCCCCCGCTCGCGGAGTCAGTACCATACGTTGATTAATGGGTTGATATAATGACTGGGGGATCTCTATGTAGCGGCCCATTTTGGTAAACTGCGGTGCTGATGCTAGCGACAATGCCACAATCCCACCTTGTGCTGAACCACTTAAAGCAAACTGAGCGGCTTGGGAAACATTCTCGCCCATAATGATCTTAGGTTGCAGCGCAGACCATAAATCTTTGCTCTCAAGTAAGGCTTGAGCGCGCTCACCATATGGAGCATGAGCTGGGTTGGCGATAACAAATCGCTTGATTTCACCTTCAGAGACGGCTTCAGCTAGGCCTGTTAATTGGGGATCTAATGCTAATTTGGAATTATTTGGCGCCACTAGGGCTAACTTACCAATGGCGTAGATATCACCATCTGAATCAGTTTTACCTGCCTTATGTAGCTGTTGTACATAAAACTCATCGGCGCTTAATAGCATTTCAAACGGTGCACCATGCTGGATCTGTGCGACAAAATTGCCAGAAGACCCATATGAAACGCGTAACACTAAGCCCGTTTCTGCACTAAAGTTTGCCACAATTTCATCTAAGGCAAACTTAACATTAGCCGCAGCTGCAATGGCTGGCGGTTTAGCCGCCAATGCAGAAAGCGAAAACAAAGAAGAAAGTCCTAACAAACTCGCAAGTAAAAGACTTTGAACCTTTAATGCAACTCGACGGCTAAATGTCATTGGTAAGCATCCTTTGCTATTTGGTTTCGTTCCACATTGACGCTGCCTGTTCATCTGAATCACGCGCTTCGACCCAGTTATTGCCTTCTTCGCCAGCTTCAAGTTTCCAAAAAGGTGCTTTGGTTTTTAAGAAATCGATAAGGAATTCACACGCTGCAAATGCCGCTTTGCGATGCATGCTAGTAACGCCGATAAATACGATTTGTTCGCCCAGTTCCATGCGGCCAACACGATGAATAATCGTGACATAATTTAATGGCCAGCGTTCATAAGCTTGTTCAGCTAATTGCACTAATACAGCTTCTGTCATTCCTGGGTAATGTTCTAAAGTAAGATCAGTAACAGCGCTGCCATCATTGAAATCACGTACTTTCCCTGCAAATGTTACTACTGCGCCATCACTGTTATCATTTGCAATCGCATTGTATTCATCAGCAACATTGAAGTCAGCGGTTTGCACGCGCACAACTTGCCTAGGATTTTTTTCAGAACTAACGGTCATATTAACCACCTGTTACTGGTGGGAAAAAGGCAACTTCATCACCATCAACAACAGCCGCATCCCATGCACTCATCGTTTGATTAACCGCTACCAGTAATTTGTCTGATGACAATACTTTTGCCCACTTATCATCTTTAGCGGCTAATGCTTCACGTAGCTGCTCAGTATTAGTAATACCTTCAGCGGCAACTTCAACTTTAGCGGTACCGAGTAACTCTCTAACTTGTGCAAAAAATAGAACTTGGATCATGTCGATGTCTCGTATTGATTGGGTCTAACAAATAACGTTTTACTGATTGTCAGCAATTCTTGCTGCCAACAATCGCACCAAACTGATTAATCTTCAGCTTGAAAATGACCTGACTTGCCGCCACGTTTTTCGAGTAAACGTACTTGGGAGATAATCATGTCTTTTTGAACCGCTTTACACATGTCGTAAATGGTAAGTGCTGCTGTTGAAGCGGCAGTTAATGCTTCCATTTCCACGCCAGTTTTGCCAGAAAGTTTACACAAGCTGGTAATTCGAACACGGTTAAACTCAGGCTGAGCTTGTAGATCCACTTCAACTTTAGTCAACATTAATGGGTGACATAAAGGAATTAAATCAGAGGTTTTTTTCGCAGCTTGAATGCCTGCAATACGCGCTGTAGCGAACACATCTCCTTTGTGATGACTGCCGCTCATGATCATCTCAAGCGTACTAGGCGCCATTTCGATGAATGCTTCAGCGCGTGCTTCACGCTCGGTAATATTTTTTTCAGTCACATCGACCATGTGAGCGTTGCCATCGGCATTAATATGGGTAAAACAATTGCTCATGCTAACTTGCCTTATTAGATCTTAATTTCAGTATGGAAAAGGAATACTGTTTAACAGCGACGCCGCAACACCTTAGCCACCTAACATCGCTCTATATTAACCACCAATAGAGGCTAAATGTTTGGTCACACCTGTGATCCCTTGATGTAAGTAATGAGTTTCTTCTTTCTGTGCTAATTGACTGTGCAGACGTTCAATTAATTCCGCTCGCTGAGATTCATGTTGTAATAAGTCACGTAAATCGAGACCATTTTCAGTAAACAGACATAAATGCAGTTTGCCTTTAGCTGATACACGCAAACGGTTACAGCTGGCACAAAAGTTTTTAGCGTAAGGCATAATCAAGCCAATACGACCTTGGTAATCTGGGTGACTAAAGTTTTGCGCAGGGCCATCATCAACACTCGGCAGATCATATAACCAACCTTCTGATTCAAGCTTTAGCTTGATATCAAGACCCGCCAAATGATGGGCGTTAAAGTAATCATGGCCTAAACCCGTTTCCATCAACTCGATAAAGCGCAAATCTATCGGTGTGCTTTTAATCCAGTGTAAGAAACGTGGCAAATCTTTGTCATTTAAGCCTTTAAGCAGTACCGCGTTTATTTTAATCCGCTCAAAGCCCGCCTCAAGTGCTGCATCAATACCACGCATCACTTGATCAAACTTATTTTCGCCTGTGATTTGGTAGAACATTTTCGGATCTAAGCTATCAACCGAAACATTTATTCGGCGCAAACCCGCGTCGTACCATTCTTTAGCGTGCTTTTCGAGGCGATAACCATTGGTTGTTGTGGCAACGGTATTAATGTTGTCATTATCAGCAACAACGCGAATGATATCGGTGAAATCTTTTCTAAGGGTCGGCTCACCACCGGTAATGCGGATTTTTTGAGTACCTACCTCACCAAAAGCCGCCACTAAATTTTCAATTTCATTTAGCGCGAGGAACTTTGGCTTGCCATCAGGTCTGTAACCGTCAGGTAGGCAATAGGTACATTTGAAATTACAAACGTCAGTGACTGACATCCGCAGATAGTGAAATCTTCGACCAAAACTGTCTTGTAGTTGGGACATGTTAACCTTTCCAAGTGTGGGAGGTAAGCGCATTTCTTTACTCACCCCGGTGGCATTATTACCACGGCTAAATACCCGTATCTGTGGACGTAGGATATAAAGCTCGGAGAACCGTCAACCTTGATTATAGGCCTAAATTCGCTCTAATCAGTACCTTTTTATGACATTTTGTCCCGGTTTGTACAAAATCTGTAAAGAATTGCGAGCTAGCTCACGAGCTCAAAATCGCACTTGCTACTGTGACCTAGCTCATTTTTGAGGTAAGGTGAGTAAAACAAAAAAATAACAACAAACCCGCCATAAACCGGGGAATGAAGATCAAAGGTGAGATGATGGAACGCGAATCTATGGAATTCGATGTAGTAATTGTCGGTGCAGGACCTGCCGGACTCGCTACTGCATGTCGATTAATGCAAATATCACAAGACGCAGACAAAGAAATGACTGTCTGTGTTGTTGAAAAAGGCTCTGAGGTTGGAGCGCACATATTATCTGGTGCGGTTTTTGAGCCTAAAGTATTGGATGAATTGTTCTCCGATTGGCGTGATTCCGATATCCCACTGAATACTAAAGTGACTCACGATGAGATTTACCTGCTAAGTTCAGACTCCAAATCTCAATTAATGTCGAACAGTTTAGTGCCTAAAACCATGCATAATGATGGTAACTACATTATTAGTGTCGGTAACCTAACACGCTGGTTAGCAGAAAAAGCTGAAGGTTTAGGTGTTGAAATCTTCCCAGGTTTTGCTGCAAGTGAAGTGCTGTTTAATCAAGATAACAGTGTGAAAGGTATTTTAATTGGTGACATGGGTGTTGGCGCTAATGGCGAAGAAAAAGACAGCTATATGCCAGGTATGGAGTTACATGCTAAATACACTGTATTTTCTGAGGGTTGTCGCGGCCATCTAGGTAAAGAACTTATCGCGAAATATCATCTCGATAATGGTAAAACACCACAGCATTACGGCCTTGGCTTTAAAGAAATTTGGAAAATCCCAGCAGAACAACATCAAGAAGGTAAAGTGGTTCACACCGGTGGCTGGCCGCTTAATCAAGGGACTTCTGGTGGTGGCTTCCTTTATCACATGGAAGATAACCAAGTCGCTGTCGGCTTGATTATTGATTTGAATTATAAAAACCCACATGTCAGCCCGTTCGATGAATTTCAGCGTTATAAGCAACATCCGGTTATTGCGCAAACATTAACTGGTGGTGAGCGCTTAACCTACGGCGCTCGCGCTATCGCTAAAGGTGGATTGAATTCATTACCTAAAATGAGCTTCCCTGGTGGATTACTTATTGGTTGTGATGCCGGGACATTGAACTTCGCCAAAATCAAAGGCACACATACAGCAATGAAGAGCGGTATTGTCGCCGCTCAAACCTTAGGCGAAGCACTCATAGCAGGTGTTGAAGCTGGTAAAGATTTAGACTGTTTCCAAACTCGTATTGAGCAAAGCTGGTTACATGAAGAGCTATTTCAATCGCGCAACTTTGGCCCTGCATTACATAAGTTTGGCACCTACTTAGGCGGTGCGTTTAACTTTATTGACCAAAATTGGTTTGGCGGTAAGTTCCCGATAACGCTTCGCGATGAAACCCCTGATCATGCTGATATGGGACTGGCTAAAGACTTCACCCCGACTGAGTACCCCAAGCCTGATGGTAAGCTCAGTTTTGATAAATTATCATCGGTTTATCTATCGAATACCTTCCATGAAGAAGATCAGAAGTGTCACCTGCAACTCAAGGACGCGTCTATCCCCATTGCTGTTAACTTAATTAAATACAATGAACCCGCGCAGCGTTATTGCCCTGCGGGAGTTTATGAAGTGGTCGCTGAAGGCGCTGAGAATAAGTTTGTGATTAATGCGCAAAACTGTATTCACTGCAAAACTTGTGACATTAAAGACCCAAGCCAAAATATCACTTGGGTAACACCTGAAGGCGGCGGCGGACCTAACTACCCGAATATGTAGTTATAGGATTTTGTCAGCAGACAATAAAAAACGCACTTATCAGTGCGTTTTTTTATGAAGCTACATTATTTACTTCTCAGTTGTTAATCCGGTTCACCAGCAGGGCCATATAATCGATATTGCCAGTTTTCGATTTGTTGAGTATCAATACGTCTTTGCATACTCGCCACCCAGTTTTGTGCCAAACCTTCACATTGCATCAATTGCTGATATTGTTCAGGGTCGACTTCAGGTAAGAAGTAAATCTTCATCGCCTGGGCAATACTGATGTCAGTTTTTCGTTCAATCAACACTATGCTGTCATTTGCGTTAATTTCTCCCGCTTGCAGCACTTTATAAAACCAACCACACATGCGACTTTCTTGCATTGCTAATGCAAATTTAGGATGGCCAAATTGCAGATTAAGCTTGAAACACGGTGAGCGTGGTTGAGTCACTTGCAATAAGACTTCACCTATTTGAATAATGTCACCAATATTCACTTGTGACTCATCTAAACCTACAGTACTGATGTTTTCCCCCATGGCTGGGACATCTTTAAAGTTAGTGATTAAATCCCAACGACGATACTGACCATAATGCTCACGCGGAAAATGGTGTAATACACGTTCTTCACCGCCATGATGAATCGGATCGGCTTGCTTATCACCTTCCACACCATGTTGCGTCACACTAAGACTTTGCACCGGGAGTTTATTATTCATACCACTATCAATACTTTCTAAGGTATCAATTTTATCTCCACGGAATAATCCTGAGATCTTTTTTGCTAACACATAGCCTGCCATTAATACGCTCTCGTCATGATATGAACAAATATAGAATTTATTAACTGTGAATTAATAAGACAACACCACCTGATTTCGACCTTGCTCCTTTGCTTGATACAAGGCGATATCTGCGCGGTTAATGAGTTCTTCAGGTGTCTCAGTTTTACGATACTCAGCAACGCCGCTGCTAATGGTGATATTAATATCATTGCCATTCACTTTGATACTTCTAGCAGCGACAGTTTCACGCATGCGATCAGCTAATTCATGCGCCTGACTGATATTCATATTAGGTAATAATACCAAAAACTCCTCCCCACCCCAGCGACAAAGTAAATCCGCTTCTTTAAGGTTTGACTTGAGTACATTGGCTGCAGACTGAATCACCAGATCTCCGATATTATGCCCAAATTTATCATTCACTTGTTTGAAGTGATCGATATCGATAATGAGCACAGCCATCGGTGTTGACTCGACCAAAGATCGAGATAAAGCTGGGGTAAAGTATTCTTCAAACGCTTGCCTGTTGGCTGCACCGGTTAATTTATCTGTCGACGCCATCATTTCCAATTTTCTTTGGTATTTACCCAAAGTCATATTGGCAATCAATAAAATCCCAAAGGTCACCACTAAACTCAAACCAATGTTGAGCCAAAATGTTGTGAGCAATTTCTTTTCTGCCAACACTTCATCTTGCTCAACCATCAAATACCATTGAAACTCTTCAACCAAACGGCTATTCAAATAAATCGTTCTGTTATCTCGCCTATAGGAAAAAGATGCACTTGGGCTGGTTAAAATACGGGTTGCTAACTTCTCTAACCCTGCTGTCGATTGTAAAGTAGTCGCACCATCAAACCCTTTGCTGCGCAAAGTAATATTGCCTTGTCTATCAGAGAAATAAACTTTGCGGTTATAACGTGTCTGGTATAGCTCAATCATCTTTTTCACGCTTTCAACGGCCAAACCTACACCGGTGACACCAATGAAATTACCTTCAAAGTCATACACCTTATAATTAACATAAATGACCGTACGATTTTTATCGGCGGTATCGGTATCAATGTTAATTTCATAGTCTTCTGACTTAGGTAATGAACGTACTCGAAAATACCAAGCATCTTCACTTGAAACATCTTCAATTTTTTTTAGCACACCACTGGAATGATAGTAATTCCGACTCGATTCAGAGATGAAAAAACTGGTTACCGTATTATATTTTTGCTGGATTTCGTTAAGGTATCGGATCAGTTTTTCAGGGTCTTGCTCATCATTAATGGTCCAGTCCCGAACAAAGGTATCTTGCGCCATTAACGAGGATATAAAGATAGGTCGTAGAAGGTCTTGTTGAATTTCAGAATAGATATTGTCACTGGTCAGCGGCAATGTATTATCTTCTATTTGCTCGCTTAATGATTCATGTGCAACTTGGTAGCTAATTCCACTTGTGACAATAAATGCAGCTAAAAGCAGTATGGATAACATCCAAATAAAACGCTTTTTATCGTTCCAAACTTTATTTCCCATAACGCCCCTACTAAAACTGAGCTCTTCAAAGTAGTAATGGATGCAAGTGGTTACTGATGTATGTGACTACATAGGCAAGTGGCAATCTATTATTAGCTTGATAAGAACTGGTATATGCGAACATGTTAAACCAATGTAAATACTAACTGAAAAGCAATGAAGGCGCATCGGATTTTTGAGCCAAAACTCTGTATTTATCAGGTATTGCAAATCCTTTATTTTTACCGAGATAAAAAAAGACCCTGTAAATGGGGGGATACAGGGTCGTAAATTCAAACAAAAAATTAAATAGGGTTGTAATTAACTCCCAGGAAGTGGAAGGCCTATATCAAACTAAATCTTTTGCGGAAAAGAATTGGCTTTCAACAAATTACGGCGAAATTATAGATTTACTACATGACATAATCGCGACAGTTATGTGACAGAAAAATGAAGCTATCCACCAAAAGACAACTTCACTTACTTAACTATTTATTTTCCTATTCAGTTAGCTAAATAGTGTTTTAAGTCGTCACCAGGAACAGAGCTTGGCGTCGCAACAGCAAAAGCTGCCCATCTCGCCCCTTCTTCCATCGCTTCAGTAATGCTTTTTTGCTCACACAGGAAGTGAATTAAACCTGCTGCGTATGCATCACCTGCGCCTGTGGTATCCACCACCTCAGATAGAACAGCAGGTACATGTACTTGATCATCCTCACTATAAGCGATAGCTCCATTTTCACCATCGGTTACCACAAAGTAACGTAATGACTCACCGGCTATTTGAGTCGCAAAGCGCCATTTTTCTTCATTGCAGCGCCCCTCCATATCGGTAATAGAGGCAATGAGAATATGACATGGGCGCACTCGTTCATCTTTGGCTAGTTGCGACACGACAAGGCAGGAGTCTAAAGCTGACTCGGTCCAACCACTGATACCTTTTGCAGAAGAATTAGTATAGAGAGCATCAAATTGCTGCCAATTAGGTGGAGAGGATAATGCAAATATTGGACGTTCTGGGCGAATAATGGTTCGCTCACCGTCTGGCGTCATCACCAATAGCATTTCACAGGTGTTGCCCTGAAAACGTTCTACTAATCGACAATCTAAACCTTGGGTACTGGCTTGAGCTAAAATCCAGTTACCAATTTTATCATTGCCAACTTGGCTCACTAAAGATACTGAATGACCTGCCCAAACAAGACCGATCCCTGTATTGGCGCCACCACCACCCAGCCGTAAACCACCATCTTGGTAATGAAAACGTCCACCGGTTTGTAATGGTTTGTCTAACTGAAGTAGTCGGTCACAGTTAATATTGGCAAGCAGTAAAATATTGGCCATAGCAATCTCTTTTAACTATTCAATGTTCAATGCACCAACATCATTATGATAGAAATGACGAAATGGTGGGAATAGAGATGATGCATTCAAATTCAGTATACTGCAAATAACAAAAAAGGCAGTGACTATGGTCACTACCTTTCATTAACTTATTTCTTAAACGTTAGATACTTACATATCAGCGGCTTGTAATGGTTTACGTAATTGCGCACGAACATTATCCATTCCTGAATAAAATTCTTTCATCATTAACAAGCCCATCATTTTGCCGTTATCAGTCCAAATCAAGTTGTCTGGGTCATTCGGGTCATTCTTAATCGCACCAATGGCTCTCATTGAAGCCATTTCTTTAAATAATGCGGTATCTAAGTTAACACCAAATGTGTCGCGGAAGTATTTACGTGACAAACGGCCTGAGAACATACCTAGCAAGAAGCGGTATTGCATCACTTCTTTCTTGCCGTATTGCTTTTGTTGCTCAACACCCATCTTGCCACTGGCAATACGTTCTTGGTATTTCTTCAACGAGAAAGTGTTCACGTATAAGGTGTCATCTAAGAAACTAAATGAACCAGAACCGACTCCTAAGTATTCATCAAAATCGATAACGTATTCATCAAAGCCTTCATTATTGGCTTTACCAAAAGCCCAACCAGAAAGTTGAGTGTACTGGCCATTTAAGCTATTTAGAATTTGACGGTATTGACGCGCCATGTCGCCATGAGGTGCGGCTAGCTTGCCTTTCACACTCTTACGGGTTTGATGGGTAATCATCAATGGATAAGTGGTGATTTGGCGAGGGTCTAATTTTGAAGCCATATCCAAATCATGTTGGATAACTTCATCGGTTTGACCACGGAAACCGAAAATCAAATCAACATTAATAATTGGGAATAATTCTTTAGCCGCCATAATGCGGTCAAAAGTCTGCTGACCAGTGCCGAACTTTTCAATACGGTCAGTCATGGTCAAAATGTCATCGTTAAAGCTCTGTACACCAATAGACATACGATCGACTAAGCCTTCTAATTGCTTAAAGCCTTCACTGTCTAAATGTTGAGGATCTGATTCACATGACACTTCTTTAATACTTGGGAACAGCTTTTTAGCATGTTCAATAGTGCGAGCAAGTTCATCTTCAAGCACTGTTGTGGTGCCACCACCGATGTACATAGATTCGAAATCGTAACCGAGGTTTTTAACCATATCCATTTCTTTACGTAAAGAAACGAAATAGCGACGAGCCTTGTCTTCATTAAATAAGAAGCGATGAAAAGTACAGTAAGAACACAAGGTATGACAAAAAGGCACGTGCGCATAGAGCATATACTTTTTGCCTTCCACTGGATTCGGCATCATTTCTGCAGATACAGTATCTAAGCGCAAATTACGGTCAACGTAAAATTGCATCACTTTTTCCATCGCACTGATCATCCAATCTGGCGTAGTAATATTGGCCTGGTAAGGTGATTGGATAATTTTATCTGATGGTTTAATTATTGATGACATAGCACTTCCTATCTTAAAATATGTACATACTCGCAATGCTAAACGATTGCTGATTGAGCAGAGTACTCTCAATCGAGTAACCATTATGTGAACTATCTATAACTTAGGAGGTAATCACAACTGATTCAATTGATTTTTACCATAGAGATCACAGATTAGCACTCATTAAATAACCAATACCTAATGTACACTATCCGTATGTTAAATATAACAAAGCTTTATGTTGTAATTTTGAACGTTAAAATTCAGATACAAAAACACCCTCAAAGCAAAGCTATTGAGGGTGTTTACGATTCAATATAGAGACTAATTAGTCTTTATATTTAAGCTCGCCTTTTTCTTTGATTTCATCATACCAAAGGTTGTGATGCTGTTTAGCCCACTGCTCATCACAGTAGCCAGACACCATACAATCCATACCACCTTCAGACATAGCGGTTGCCATGAAGATATGCACGATAGAGAAAGCACAGATTACGATAGCGCTCACTGAGTGAGTAACTAGTGCAATCAAACTTAAGGTACGGCTTGGTTCAAATAAGTTCGGGAACAGTAATAACATTCCTGATACTGAGATGATTAGACCGAATAGAGCAAATGCCCAGAACCATAGTTTTTCACCTGCGTTAGCAAAACCAGCGTCAGGGTGCTTGCCTTTAAATGGACCGAAGTTAATGTAACCACCAACCACCATCATCCATTTAATGTCATACATTTTTGGCATTTGGTTTTTAGCCCAAAGTACTACCATTAACGCCCAACCCAACATGAATGGGATAGCCATGTAATCATGGATAACTTTAGAAGCATTTACCAATCCAGCCCACATACCTTCACCAATGTATGGCTGAAGGAAGTAACGGCCAGCAAGTAGTACTAAACCTGTCAAAATCAATAACATGCAAGGAATCGCACCTAGCCAGTGAATTGATACGTCAAATTTAGACCAGCGATATACCATCTTACCAGTGAAACCACCGTGTAATTTCGAAATACCGTTAATTTTCATAAACAGTACGAAAATGATGATCATGCCAAATAGCGATAAAGCTAAAGCAGGAGCAAGCCAGTCACTACGCAAATCAAATACACGTAAATCATAGGTATTGATTGGTTGTTTATGGAACTCACTTGTTGAAGTCGTACGTCCTTCAGCACCGTCTTTAAGCTGTGCCCATAATTGTGCATTGCCATCTTGAACGGTTAGAGACTCTTCAACATTTCCACTTGCGTGGGCGAAGGTCATGACACTGAACATCAGTGCGATAACAACGCCAATTTGTTTGAACCACTTGTTCATATTACATCCTCTATGCTATTCGATGCCTAGGTTGCCCTAGGCATCATAGCTAAGCTGACTAACACGCTTGGAGATTAACCCCAAACACCTTTGTTAGCTCCGCGGTATGCAACACGCTCGCGGAAGATAGCAGAAACGATTTCTGCATCACCTGCAAGCAGTGCTTTGGTTGAACAAAGCTCAGCACACATTGGAAGTTTACCTTCAGCGACACGGTTAGCACCGTACTTCTCACGCTCAGCGTGTGAATGATCTTCTTCAGGGCCACCAGCACAGAAAGTACACTTGTCCATCTTGCCACGGCTGCCGAAAGCGCCTGACTGAGGGAACTGTGGAGCACCGAAAGGACATGCATATAAACAGTAACCACAACCGATACAAGTATCTTTGTCGTGAAGTACGATGCCGTCTTCTGTTTTGTAGAAACAATCTGCAGGACATACTGCCATACAAGGTGCATCACTACAGTGCATACATGCAACTGAGATTGACGCTTCACCGCGCACACCATCATTGATAGTGACAACACGACGACGTTGGATACCCCACTCTAAAGCAGAGTCGTTTTCGTTTTTACAAGCTGTGACACAACCATTACATTCAATGCAGCGCTTGGTATCACATAAAAATTTCATTGTAGCCATTTGGCAATTCTCCTAGCTATAGCTGCAGTTACGCTTTTTCAATTTGACAAAGCGATGCTTTGGTTTCCTGCATTTGCGTCACAGGGTCATAACCGTAGGTCAATGCAGTGTTACATGATTCACCTAGTACGTAAGGTACTGTGCCTTCTGGGTAATTAGCCTCAAGACTCTCACCATGCATCTCACCAGCGAAGTGGTAAGGCATCCAAGTAACACCAGGCTTAACGCGTGGAGTAACCATTGCCTTAATCTTAATACGTCCGCCTTCAGCACCTTCTAACCACACTGTGTCGCCGTCACGAAGACCACGGTCAGCAGCATCAGCAGGGTTAATTTCAACAAACATTTCTTGTTGAAGCTCTGCAAGCCAAGGGTTAGAACGAGATTCTTCACCACCACCTTCATACTCAACCAGACGACCAGAAGTCAGTGCTAATGGGTACTTAGCGCTGTTGTCATTGTCTTGAATTGACTTGTAAAGTGTTGGTAGACGATGTACTTGCATATCTGCGTACGTTGGGTACTTAGATACTAAGTCACGACGAGGCGTGTATAACGGCTCACGGTGAACAGGTACTTGGTCAGGGAATGTCCAAACAATACAACGAGCTTTAGCGTTACCGTAAGGGATACAGCCGTGCTTCATTGCAACGCGTTGGATACCACCTGAGATATCAGTTTTCCAGTTTTTACCTTCTGCATGAACTTTTTCTTCAGCAGTTAGCTCGTCAAACCAGCCAAGCTGTTTAAGCATGTCTGCAGTGAACTCTGGGTAACCGTCAGTGATTTCAGCACCTTTAGAGAAGCTGCCTTCAGCTAACAAGTTCTTACCTTGGTATTCGGTACCGTAACGTGCACGGAAATTACCACCACCATCAAGAACATGCTTGCTTGTGTTATAAAGAATTTGAGTACCTGGATGCTTCTGCTCAGGAGTTCCCCAACAAGGCCAAGGTAAACCGTAAGTTTCGCCTTTAGCAGGTCCGCCAGCAGCTTCAAGTGTCTTGTTGCTGAACGTGCCCCAGTTTTGGGTGTGCTCTTTGATACGCTCAGGGCTTTGACCTGACATACCAATGGTCCACATACCGCGGTTAATTTCGCGAGTAATGTCTTCGATAACAAGCACGTCATTGGCATCTTTAGCGATACGCTTAGTGTACTCGTCTGCAAAACCAAGCTTTTGAGATAAACGGTACATAATCTCAAGGTCAGTTTTTGATTCAAATAATGGCTCAACAACTTTTTCACGCCATTGTTGTGAACGACCAGAGTTAGATACTGAACCTTCAGTTTCGAACTGAGTACAAGCTGGTAGCAAGTAAACGCCGTTTTGACGACGATGCATTACACCAGCCATTGTTGGGAATGGATCCACAACAACTACAGTGTCCATCTTGTCTAGTGCGTCACGAACATCATCTTGACGCGTTTCAGTGTTAACTGATTGACCCCAGAAGAAGCCCATGCGTACACGGTCTTTTTGTGCTAATTTTTCAGGTGTTTCTAAAACACCGTCATGCCAGCGTGAACAAGGAATACCAGGAGTATTCATTGGTACGCGACCAAGGTATTCATTTTGGTCGAAACGGTTTTTCACCCAGTCTAGCTCGATGTCCCACACGTTTGTCCAGTGATCCCATGCGCCAGAAGTTAAGCCGTAGTAACCAGGTAAGTTATCGAATAACAAACCTAAATCAGTCGCGCCTTGAACGTTATCGTGACCACGGAAAATGTTAGTACCGCCACCAGAAACACCCATATTACCCAGTGCTAATTGAAGGATACAGTAAGCACGTGTATTCGCGTTACCTACGTGATGCTGAGTACCACCCATACACCAAACAACAGTACCTGGACGGTTATCTGCCATCATTTTCGCAGCTTGGTAAACTTCTTCTTCGCTACAACCAGTGATGTCTGCAACTTCTTTCGGTGGGAACTTCTTCACTTCTTCGAGAATTGATTCCATTTCGAAAACACGTTCTTTGATGAACGTTTTGTCTTCCCAACCGTTTTCAAAGATGTGCCAAAGCATACCGTAGATGAAAGGGATATCCGTACCTGGACGTAGTGCACAATGAAGATCAGAGTGTGCAGCAGTACGTGAGAAACGTGGGTCAACAACAATAATTTTTGCGTTGTTTTTCTCTTTAGCAATAAGTATATGCTGCATTGCAACTGGATGCGCTTCAGCCGGGTTTGCACCGATGAAGAAGATTGCATTTGCATTCTGGATATCATTGAAAGAGTTAGTTTGCGCACCGTAGCCCCAAGTGTTAGCAACACCGGCTACCGTGGTAGAGTGACAAATACGAGCAGAGTGATCGACGTTGTTCGTGCCCCACATTGCCGCAAATTTACGGTACATGTAGCAGCCTTCGTTCGAGAACTTAGCACTACCCATAAAGTAAACTGAATCAGGACCTGATTCTTCACGGATATCCATCATCTTGTCGCCGACTTCGTTGTAAGCCTGCTCCCAAGATAGTTTCTTCCACTTGCCGTCAACCAATTTCATTGGGTATTTAAGACGCTTTTCGCCATGACCATGTTCACGGATAGCAGCACCTTTTGCACAGTGACCACCAGCGTTAAATGGATGATCGAATGCAGGTTCTTGACCTGTCCACACACCATTTTGTACTTCAGCGTATAAACCACAACCAACAGCACATGCAGAACATACAGTACGTTTGATTTCAGTTGGTGCATCATGCGGTACATCATGCGCTTCAGCTCTACGCATCATACCAGTGCCCATTAATGAAGCAGCGGCGATACCACCTGTTGCAATACCTGCATTCTTCATAAATTGACGACGGTTAATACCGAGCGACTTTGATGCAGCTTTAGGTGCTGCGGTAGACTTGCGAGTTAACTTCATCGCTTATTTCTCCTGAATTAGCCGCGTAAGCTATCGTAGTAGCTACGAATATGCGCAGTTTCTTTGTAACCTTTAGCATTTTTGCTGCTAACGTTACTCTCGGTTGCTTGGGCCACACTCACACCTGAAACAGCAATTGCTGCAGTAGCAGCGCTACCTACGGTGATGGCTTTCAGCAAAGATCTGCGGTTCAGATCAGGCTGTTGCTTCTTCATCTTTACTCCCGGTTAAATCACACCAACTCATCGGTTGATGCCCTAATAGGCCTTCTCGATTCCTCAAAACCTGTTGTTAACAACAAGTTAATAAAAGTGAATCCAAAAGGTAAAAACACTTCTAAATGAATAATGTTAAAAATTTTACGCCGCTAATATATAGGGAGAGTGGTCTAAAAAAATTGATCTAGCACCAGTTCACATTCCAAAAAAAGCGATGGAATCAACAAAGCGTTAACTGGGTCATATTTTAGAAAGGTTTGCTTTTGAAATGAACAAATCTGCAGCTTAATCCGCAAAGCTACATTTGTTAAAAACCTTAACATCTCATGCAGTTAGATAGTTGATAAGCTATCCTTGTTATTGAGAATCCTTATTATTCACTTATAGCATTTATGACTTAAAACTAACTGAGATAGTACTCTTAGCTATTAACGATGCCCAAGTCACGGCCTAAATAATGTTTATCGACTCATTAACAATCAAGTGACTTCTTACGCTAAATGATTCTACGAACAATGCTTAAATTGAGTGACAGTTAAAGGGACAATTAAAGGGATAATGACAAAACCAAAAGACAAACAATCAGCCCCAAAATCGAGGCACTTTGAATGACCTTCAAACTCGGGTTAGTTTGAAGTAATTTTTAAATGTAAGCTGGGAAATTAGACTGGTAGTTTGATAAACAGAGGCAACATTTTTCCATAGCGTCTTTACAAAAATAAAACCTCTACCAATAAAAACACCCCAACGAGATAAGCTCAGTTGAGGTGTTTTTCACTGCTTTAGCCTTATTGGCTTAGTTCAATTACTCTTGGTATTTCAAGGTACCGTTAGCTTTGATTTCATCGTACCAAAGATTGTGATGCTGGATTGCCCAGTTCTCATCACAATAACCTGAAACCATCGATTCCATACCACCTTCACTTAATGCTGTTGCCATCCAAATGTGTACTATCGTGAATGCAATTAAAATTGCAGCACTAACACCATGAACAAGTAACGCAAGCATTGAAGCTTCTCGCGGTAAATCTAAGCCAGGAAGCACTAACATCATGCCTGATACGCTGATAAATAGACCAAAGAATACTAAGGTCCAAAACCACATCTTTTCACCAGCATTGGCAAAGCCACTGTCTGGATGCTTTCCTTTGAATGGACCAAAGTTGATGTAACCACCGACCACAAGGAACCATTTTAAATCGTACATTTTAATGGTTTGTAGTGGCATCCATTTAACAATACATACCAACCAAGATACGATGAAAACAGGACCAGTCCAATCATGCACAAACTTACTGAAAGCAATGACCCCGGCCCAAATGCTGGCACTCACATAAGGTTGAATAGCAAATTTACCTAATATGATCATCAAACCTGTCAGCATTAAGATTAAACAAGCAATTGCCATAATCCAATGCAGTAAAATATCTGCTTTAGACCATCGTTCAACCATCTTGCCTGAAAAACCTTTGGTTAATTTTGCTGGACCATTGACAAAATAGAACACTAAAAATGCACCAAATACACCTACAAGCGCTAACGCTACTGCAGGGGTAATATAGTCATCCCTAATAATTCTACCTTCATTGCCACCAACATTGATTAATACTCCAGGTTCAATGCCTTGTGCTGTAGTGCGACCAGTTTCACCGCCTTTTACAGCCCGCCATAATTCAGCTGGGTTATCTTTTGCTGCCTGCTGCTTACTTGATTGTTCATCTGCTGCTAAGGTTGTGGTTGAAAAACCCAACCCCATCACCAGAACCAACAGAGCAAACAAGCTACGCAGTGATTTGTTTAACTGTTTGTTTAACATTGTCACTCCTTGCTTGGTTACGGACAAAAGCCCGTAACCTTTTGCTCTGCCTAAACCATATCACCCGTTTTAGGGTCGTAACCCCAAATTGCATCCGGGTTACCACGTTTCGCCATACGTTCGCGGTAAATAGTCGATACGATATCTGCATCACCAGCTAACAATGCTTTGGTTGAACAAAGCTCTGCACACATAGGTAATTTACCTTCAGCAATACGGTTTGCACCATACTTCTGACGCTCGGCTTCTGAATGGTTCTCTTCTGGGCCACCGGCACAGAAAGTACACTTATCCATTTTGCCGCGACTGCCAAATGCTGTCTTTTTCGGGAACTGAGGTGCACCGAAAGGACAAGCATAGAAACAGTAACCACAACCGATACAAGTATCTTTATCATGCAGTACAATGCCGTCGTCGGTTTGATAAAAACAATCCGCCGGACAAACGGCCATACAAGGTGCATCTGTACAGTGCATACATGCAACTGAAATTGATGCTTCGCCTGGTTCACCATCATTGATAGTAACCACGCGACGACGTTGAATACCCCACTCTAAAGCGGAATCGTTTTCGTTCTTACAAGCTGTGACGCAACCGTTACACTCGATGCAGCGTTTTGTGTCACACAAAAATTTCATGACTGCCATAGTGGCTTATCTCCTCATCAAGTTAATTAGGCTTTGCTGATCTGACACAAGCTAGACTTCGTCTCTTGCATCTGAGTCACAACGTCATAACCATAGGTCATTACTGTATTGGCAGCTTCACCAATAACATAAGGAACCGTGCCTTCTGGGTAGTTTTTCTCTAGGCTCTTGCCTTCGAAAACACCTGCGAAGTGGTATGGCATGAAACATTCACCAGCAATGACTCGTGGAGTCACCATTGCTTTAACTGTGATTTTAGCGCCTTCTGGACTGTGAACGAATACGTCATCACCATCACGTAAGCCGCGATCTGCTGCATCAGCAGGGTTAATCTCAATAAACATTTCTTGCTGTAATTCTGCAAGCCATGGATTTGAGCGCGTTTCTTCACCACCACCTTCATACTCAACTAAACGACCCGTCGTTACTGCTAATGGGAAGTCTTTTGCAAAGTCTTTATCTTGAATAGACTTATACAGAGTAGGAAGACGTGCAACCATACGATCTTCGTAGGTTGGGTACTTAGACACTAAGTCACGACGAGGGGTATATAATGGCTCGCGATGGATTGGGATATCATCTGGGAAGTTCCAAACAATAACACGCGCTTTCGCGTTACCGTAAGGGATACAACCGTGATTAATCGCAACACGTTGGATACCACCAGAAATATCTGTTTTCCAGTTTTTCCCTTCAGCATGAACTTTTTCTTCAGCGGTTAAATCATCCCACCAGCCAAGCTGTTTAAGCATGTCTGCGGTAAATTCAGGATAACCGTCTTGAATTTCACTGCCTTTAGAGTAAGAACCTTCAGCAAGAATGTTGTTACCTTCATGCTCTACACCATAACGTGCACGGAAGTTACCACCACCATACTTAACTTCACGTCCAGTACGGTACAGAATTTGTGTACCTGGATGTTTGTTTTCTGGTGTGCCCCAACAAGGCCAAGGTAAACCATAAGTCTCACCTTTAGCTGGACCACCTGGTGCTTCTAAGCTTTCAATATCGAAAGTGCCCCAGTTTTCTTGGTGCATTTTCAAACGCTCAGGGCTTTGGCCTGTGTAACCAATAGTCCACATACCTTTGTTGAACTCGCGCGTCATATCTTCGATTAATGGCTCATCGCCATTCACTTTAATATGCTTACAGAATTCAGCTTCGATGCCCCATTTTTTCGCCAGCTTGTACATAATAATGTGGTCAGCTTTTGACTCAAATAAAGGATCGATAACCTGTGTACGCCACTGTAGTGAACGGTTTGAAGCCGATACAGAACCGTAAGTTTCAAACTGTGTCGCTGCTGGCAGTAAATACACACCATCAGTACGTTCGTGCATGACACCAGCCATTGTAGGGAAAGGATCCACAACAACTACTGTGTCCATTTTGTTCAATGCTTCACGCACTTCACGGCCACGAGTTTCAGTGTTAACTGATTGACCCCAGAAGAATGACATACGGATGTTGTCGTTCTGAGCAATCTTAGATTTGTCTTCAAGTACACCATCATGCCAACGTGAACATGGGATACCCGTTGAAGTCATTGGGTCTTGGCCTAAATGTTGAGCTTGGTCGAAACGGCTTTTAACCCAATCGAAATCAAGATCCCATACATTACACCAATGCTTCCAAGAACCCGTTTTCAGGCCGTAGTAACCAGGTAATGTATCGAACAATAAGCCAAAGTCAGTTGCACCTTGAACGTTATCATGACCACGGAAAATGTTAGTACCACCACCTTCAACACCCATGTTACCAAGGGCTAATTGGAGGATACAGTATGCACGAGTGTTCGCATTACCGACGTGATGCTGAGTACCACCCATACACCAAACCACAGTACCAGGCTTAGTCTCTGCGAGTAATTTAGCCACGCGATGCATTTGCTTTTCTGGTACACCAGCAACATTTTCAACTTCCGCAGGGTTCCACTTCTTCACTTCCTCACGGATACGTTCCATACCGTATACACGTTGGTCGATGAAAGTTTGGTCTTCCCAGCCGTTTTCAAAAATGTGCCACAACAAACCATAAATGTAAGGAATATCCGTACCAGGACGAATATGCACGAACTCGTCAGACTTAGCTGCAGTTCGGGTGAAACGAGGGTCGACTACGATAATTTTCGCGCCGCGCTCTTTACCTTCAAGGATGTGTTGCATTGAAACTGGGTGAGCTTCACAAGGGTTCGAACCGATAAACATCATCGCTTTCGATTTACGAATGTCATTAAATGAGTTCGTTTGCGCACCGTAACCCCAAGTGTTTGCAACACCGGCTACAGTGGTAGAGTGACAAATACGTGCAGAGTGGTCGACGTTGTTCGTGCCCCACATTGCCGCTAATTTGCGGTACATATAAGCTTGTTCGTTTGAGAATTTAGCACTACCCATGAAGAACACTGAATCAGGGCCTGACTCTTGACGAATGTCGAGGGCTTTTTGACCTACTTCTTCAATCGCTTGTTCCCAAGAAAGTTTCTTCCACTTTCCGCCTTCCAGCTTCATTGGGTACTTAAGACGTTTCTCACCATGGCCGTGCTCACGTAGTGCAGCACCTTTAGCACAGTGACCACCAGCGTTAAATGGGTGATCGAATGCAGGTTCTTGACCTGTCCACACACCATTTTGTACTTCAGCGTAAATACCACAGCCCACTGAACAGTGAGAACAAATAGTACGTTTTACTTCAGTTGGTGCATCATGTGGTACGTCTTTAGCTTCTGCTTTACGCATCATTCCAGCACCAAGCATTGATGCAGCGGCGATACCACCTGTTGCGAATGTTGCTGACTTTAAAAATTGGCGACGATTCAGTCCAAGTGCAGGCTTATCTGCCACTTCAACTGTCTCTGTTTTGCGGGTTAATCGCATCACATATTCTCCTTAAATTACTTACTACGTAACGTGTCGTAGTAACTACGTACATGGCTTGTTTCTCTATAACCATCACTTTTACCCACAACTGGTGTGGCTTCTGGTGAGGCAGCTAGAGCTTGTCCGCTAACAGTAGCAACTGCGCCAGCGGCACTGCCGACAGCCAATGCTTTTAGCATTTGACGACGACCCATGTCGGAAGCTTGCTTCTTCATAGTCTCTCCTTAATAAACGCTTAAAATAAAAGGGTAAATACACCCTAGATTGAGTGGGAGTAACCTCCCGTTTCGGTCTATGCCACTGAATTTACATTCAGTGGCATAAATCTTTGTACCAACAACAATGTAGGCTAATTAAGATGCCAATTCATTGGTTGAAGGTTCAATTTTTTCTGCAGATTCTGATGCAGAAGCTTCTGCTTCACTGCCTGGGCAGTTCACAGGGATATCTAAGCTTAATTGCTCAAATTCATTTGCTTCTACTTCAAAAAATGCTTTAGCTAGTAATGCAACTGGAGCGTAAAATGCAGCACTAGGTGTTTTTTCTAATGTGTCACAAAAACGAGCTATCCAGCTGCCAATATGGCGTTGGTAAAACGCTAACTGACGATAACCGGGTGCTTCTAAAATCAGAGTCCCCATCACTTCACATAATGCAGCAACATGATCTTCAGGCTCTTTCACTTCATCTTCGCGAGCAAAACCCAGTTGCAGTAGGTCTTGACGCAATAAAGCCAAAGGCTTATCCATCAATGAACCTGTCATAAACCAACTTGCATAAGGCAATACTTCACCACGACCAACACCGTAAAAAATGTTGAAGTATTCTTCTTCGAGTTCTTTTTCGGTGTACTGAGTTGCAGCAACTTTCAATGCAGCCCAAGCCGCTGTCATGTCATTTTCTTCTTCAGCATCGATTTCAAGCTCAGCTAAAAACGCTAGCAATTCAGCACTTGGCTCACGGCGTAATAAGGCTGCTAATATTTGGTAAATATCTGCCCGTAGCTGATCGTTTTCTGAAATTTCTCTAACTAATTCGGTCATATCGGGTCTCTTATCGAAGTTGCTTCTCAGGGTCTTCAAGAATGTCTTCAAACATATCTTTTACGCGGCAATCACCACACATTTTTAAACGCTCAATATTGGCGTTAAATGCTGAGTGACCTCCAATCATATCAATCATGCGATGAACCATTGATTGAGTTGCAAACGCTGTACCACAGCGAATACATTCAAATGGAGGTTCTTCTTTTAAGGTTTGGCGCTGCTGACGTGACGCTTGGTCTAAGTTGACTTGCGAAGTAATCGTAATCACATTCTCAGGACAAGAGCTTTCACATAACCCACACTGAACACAGTCTTGTTCAACAAAATGTAGTGCAGGTTTATCACCGCCATCAGTCAATGCTTGAGTAGGGCAAGTCGCCACACAAGACATACATAAAGTACATTTGTCTTGATTAACTTCGACTTTACCGTAAGGCACATTGTGAATAGCAATACAGGTGTCACTTGCTGCAGCTTGTTGATTAAGATGATCAATAGCTGCATATAATGTTTCACGCTTGGTTGTTTGCGTGAAAGCTGCTGGCACAGTTAATGGCCAATCTAAACTTATAGCCAATTTGTCATTAAGTGACGCTAAGGTCTCTGTATCAATTAAACTAATACGTTGAGGCTGACCCATTTCATCTAAAATAGTATTCGCCAGCGACAATTCACCGTTCAACATTTGCGTCAATGTCGGTGCAGTTGCATCTGTATTTAAAATTAATACCTGACGTGCGCCCCAAGCTAACGCTGACATCCAATGATCAATACTGGCAACGGTAATTTCTTCCAGCTCAACCGGAATAATGTCACCGACCAAATCTGCAGTAATTAATTCAGCACCAACGGCACTGTCATGGAATAAGATGACAGGTGCAGCTTGAGCTTGCTCAAGGTAGCGGCTAATTAACTTTTGAATGTAACTATGAAGTGCTTGTGGCGTCGGTAAATCAAATGCGATTGCACCAGTTGGACAAGCATTGGTACAACTGCCAGCACCATGACAAAGGTATGGATCGATTTCAATTTTCTGCTCGATACTGCTAATCGCATCTGCAGGACAGAAATTCAAACAACGGTTACAGCCATTAACGCCATTACGGTTATGTGCACAGATATCACTGTTCACTTTCACATAGCGTGGCTTATCAAACTCACCAACAAGGTCTGGAATTTGCTCTAATGCATCAGCGAGTTTTTCAGCATCTTGGCCGACGTAAAAGTAACCCGGTGGCAGCATTTCAAGGTTTAAACATGGCTCCATGCTCAAATCTAAAACGATATCAAAATGCGGCTTACGGATGGCGACTAAGCTTAATTCAGCTGCTTTACTGTCTTGTCCGTCACTTTCTACTGTTACTTGGAATTGGCCTAAAAAGCCTTTAACAGAGATAAGTTTGTTGTAATAGCTTTCACTATTCACAGCAGCATTCATTACCGCTTCAAGATGCGCTTCATCTTGGCTAGTAATGGCTTCGTTAGCCAAAATTACGGTATTGGCCATAGTAGACAGTTTGTCTGCAGCTAATCGAGCCAAATCTTCTGGGCCGATGACTAACACATTGCCTTCAGTCGTATAACTGACTGTTGGTGGGATCAAGTTTTGGATCACTTGAGTCTGTGCTAATACCTGCTGGCGAACTTGTTGTAGTTCAAGCGGGGTTTGACTATTGCTCACATTGCGTTCCTGAACAGTTTTCAGCTGCGGGGAATACTTATTACGCTGTTCAATCCATTCATAATCAATGCGTCATCTACTCGCGTTAATTACATCAGCTAAAACAATAAGTAAAACACCTAACACGCCAAAATAGTGGACATAAAATTATTGCGTCGAACTAGACTTTTACTTGGCTTTGAAGCGGTTGTTCCACTTCCTGCGCCAGAATCAGATCATCATTCTGATTAATTAAGTCAGTCTCTGCGACTAATTCACTCTTCTCATTTATACCTTGTGGGGCATCAGCTGCATCACCAACTGTGTCATCTCCCTCACTGGCTAATAACTCTTCATCTTCAGCTGTTTCTTCCTCGTCTTTCATGACGTTTCGGAAAACTTTTTTGGCCAACTCAGCAGAGACTTCTGGGCTCAGTTTGGGTTGGTTGCTGTAATCTAAGGCATACTCAAGTAAGCCATCAATTTCGTTATACTGTGGTTGTTTCCATAACGCTTTTAACGCTGCCGATTTTGCCTCAGGAGAGACATTCGCTCCCATAAACGAAGCAAAACTACCGCCAACTTCGATTTTTTCTGGGTCAGGTAAATCTTCAGCTTCAAGTATCTTCTCAGGTTGGTCTGCTTCTGCCGACTCAGCTTGAGCATCATTACTTGGGATTTCTTCGTTATCAGCTTGCGCCTGTAAAGCTTGTGCTTGTTGCTCTTGTTGAGCTAACTCAGCAGTTTCTGCTTCAACTTGTTCGCGACGCTCTGTCCAGCGAGAGAAAAATCCTCTAGGTTTATCGCTCATTAATGACTCCGAAGGTGATCTGTACTTGGGCCTTGATCCTTGCGGCGATTAACGTGTTTACGTCGTTTAGCTGAAATTTCAACTTCTCCATGACGCGTGATAAATGCTTCAACCCAACATGCTAATGCTTCTGGCATCGGCATATTTAACACCGGAGTTTCTGACTCTAAGCAACCTGCAGCGACATTTTGGTCACATGAAATAACGGCAGGAACATAGGTACCATCCGCTAGCTCATCACACACGATATAAAGCATGGTGTTGTCCATATCTAAATTGATACGGTAACTTCCGCGCTCATCTTTATGTAATTCAAATAACACTAACTTCGCGCCCTCGGGAGCTTCGTGAGTCGCAGGAAGCATTTGATCGACTTCCCACGTCACCGATGGCCACCGACCTATCATTTTCTCAACTTTCTTGAGTGATACGTACATAGGCCAAACATTTTCAGTGTGTTGCATAAAAGCTGTGCCCTTAAAAACATGAATCAACGAGGAATAAACAAAAGAATAATAAATACATAAACTTAATTAACAATTGCGTGACCTTTTCAAATACGAAATATGGCCTTATTCCTCTATATAGTCATTAATCTGCAATAATAGTGCCAAATAAAATCAAACCAAAAATTTGACCTAGATCTCTTAATCAACATTAAGAGTAGGACAATTTGTCCATATTGCTAATTTTACTAGGACATAAGGCTACGTTAATTAGCTGTTCCTGATTAACTTTTGTGTTAGATCACGCATTTACAATCTACTTGCTGTTACGGGAACAAAAGTTGCTATGCTGATACGCAGTTACTTTAATCACGATACTCATCTTAAAGCCGATGACGGCAATGGATGACACAGTCAGAGGCCTCAATATCAATGACGCAATCCAATACACGTGCTAAAGCCCCACTGAAACTCGTCAAAACTCAAGCAGAAGTGCCTTTAACCTTGCCAGTTAAAGCCATAAATGAATTAGGCGAGAGCATTGATAAATTTGTCGCCTGCGAGCGACCACTGACGGTTTACTTGAATTGGCAACCCATTGTGACCTTAATGACTTTGGGCGCTAAGCCTGAGTCTCTTGCCCTTGGCTATTTGAAAAACCAGGGGTTTGTGAATGATGCGAATTTACTCGAATCAATTATTGTCGATTGGGATGTCAATTCGGCAGCTATTCTGACGCAAGAACAAACCGCCGATTTAGATGCAAAGCTCTCTGAAAAAACAGTGACCTCAGGTTGTGGACAAGGCACGGTGTATGGCGGTTTCATGCAAGGGTTAGATGATATCAACTTACCGACACCAGAACTCAAGCAATCTACCTTGTATAGCTTGCTAAAAAATATCAACGCTTATAACGAGACCTATAAGAATGCTGGCGCGGTACATGGTTGCGGTATTTGTAAAGACGATACCATTCAGGCCTTTATTGAAGATGTCGGGCGTCACAATGCTGTTGATACTCTAGCGGGTGATATGTGGCTTGAAGGTGAGAACGGCAATGATAAGATCTTTTATACCACCGGTCGTTTAACCAGTGAGATGGTGATTAAGGTTGCCAAGATGGGGATTCCAGTATTGCTTTCTCGTAGTGGTGTAACCCAAATGGGACTTGAATTAGCACAAAAGATGGGCATTACCATTATTGCGCGAGCTAAAGGGCGCCACTTCTTGGTTTACCATGGCGCTGAAAACATTGAATTTGATGCTAATAAAGAGAAATAACAACATTTATTCACGCTGACTCATAAGTGTGTTTTAGCAAAAAAGTCTACTAAAAAATGGCTCCAAACAAGGAGCCATTTTTATTGCATATTTCTAAATTTTGCCCATTGAAGCCGCTGCGCTTTGGTTAAAAAGCTCCATACCAATACTCGAGTAATCTTATTTCCCTGTTGCATTTCAATGGTTTTGACACTATCTGCTGATAGTTTCTCTAACAAGGCATAACACGGCTTAAGGTTTTCTGATTTAGACACTAACGAACTAAACCACAAGCACTGTGAAGCAAATTGCTGACTTTCAGTAATCATATTGGCTAAAAACTGCTGCTCACCACCTTCACACCATAACTCGGCTTTTTGTCCACCGAAGTTCAAACCACTTGCTGCATTATCTGGTTTTTTAGTGGTTAAAGTTCCAGATGCAGCACTTTTAGCTGTCCCCTTCTTTGCTCTGTTAGCAGCTAAATTGGCGTTTTTCTTTGCACTACCTTGGCTTGCCTCTTCGAGAGAGCGATGAAAAGGCGGATTACACAATGTGATATCAAAGCGTTCATTCTCAGCAATGATACCGCTAAAGATGTGATTGGGGTTATGTTGCTGACGTAAAGAAAGCTTTCTTTTAATCGCCTGATTTTTATCAGCAATACTAGCAACATTGGCAATCGATATAGGATCAATATCACTGGCAACAAATTGCCAACCGTATGACTGAATCCCAAGTAATGGGTAAATACCGTTCGCGCCAGTACCAATATCTAACGCAATGACTTCCTGACCTTTCGGCACTTTGCCTTTGTCACTTAATAAGTCCGCAATGTAGTGTAAGTAATCAACTCTACCTGGAACAGGTGGGCATAAAAAGCCTTGGGGAATATCCCAATGCTCAATCTGATAATCAGTTTTTAGGATTGCCGCATTTAATGTTTTAACCGCTTGAGGATCAGAAAAATCGATTGATAAGTTGCCATAAGGATTAGGCTTAACAAAGTGGGACAATTTGGGGCACTCTAAAATAAGCTCTTCAAAATCATAACCTTGGTTATGCTTATTACGAGGATGTAAGGTCTTTGATATCGGTTTAGCAACTTTAACCTTCGACGATTGAGAAGGTTTATTCACCTTTTGAGTTTGCTTGGCACTTTTCGTATTGAGATTAGATTTACGTGCAGTGCCTTTGCTTGATGCTTTGTCTGCTGATGTCGATTGATTTTTATGTTTCATTAATCGTATAAGTACTTAGTAAACAATAAATTAACGACTATCTGTTGCCCAGTTTCTTCTTCTAGAAGCCTATTAACGGTTTCGTAGCACTCACGTCGAATGTCTTCACGGCCCGTTAATGATTTCACTTTGTCTTCCGCTTGGTTACCTAATACCTCAACAATTGCTGAGCGTAACAATGGATCATGATGCTCAATAAGCAAAAGGTGATCAGGATCTTTTACCATCAATTCTACACTGATTTTAACAAAGCCTAACTTCTTACGATTTGAAATGTAATTCGTCACTATGTCAGGTTCAAACCCATAATAAGCAAAGTTTTCTACCGTTTTTTCATCGGCACTATATACATTCATCGATAACATCATTGAAAGTAAAATTGCGTATACATACTTTGCCATAGTTAAACAAACTCCATTATTTATATAAGCTCTGTCGTGATAAACTGCACTCGTTGTGTACATTGTAACGAGTAATGAATGAAAGTGACCAGCCTTAGCTTCCCTTATGGTGAATCAATCCAATGGTTTTCACCTGAGAATTTCAATTCTATGCCAAAAACAGCGCTAAAAGAATGGTTACTTGCCACAGGCAGTTTAACGCAAAAATTAAGAAGCTGTTGCCAACATTTTGAAGTCAAAGTACTTGGGGAGCATCTAACGACCCCGTTAGCTGGCGAATGTCCTCATCAACACCGCGTTTGGGTTCGAGAAGTTTTATTATGCCTCGATGGCGAACCTTGGGTTTTTGCACGGACATTAATCCCCGAAGTATTAACCACTTTTCACCAACATAACTTCAAAGCACTCGGCACTAGACCCTTAGGTGAATTGCTATTTTCAAGTAATGATATTGTCCCAGGAAAAATTGAAGTCGCTGAATTTGAAAGTTGCAGTAAGCTAGCCCAACTGGCCACCAGCTTATCTCAAGAGGTGAACGCGCCTTTATGGGGGCGTCGCCGTTATTTCAATTTAGCTAACCAAGACATTATCGTCAGCGAAATATTCTTACCAGCTGCTGTAGCTAAGATTAATCAATCTATTTAATTCTAGAACAACGCCTAACAATAAAAAGGCAGGGATTTCGCCCAGCCTTTTTACATGTCTTGTGTCTTCGCTAAAACAGCGTTAACAGCGCTTTTGTCTTCCAGAGGCAAACAGACCCAATAAAACAATCGATAACCAACCAAGGCTACCGCCACTGCTGCTTGATGGCTCCACTTTTTCTTCTGCTATCTCAGCTGGCAAAGTTAAACTCCATGCATGTCGCTTTTCAGTGCCCTTTTCATCAGTGACGCTCAGCACGATAGTATAAGACCCAGCTAAGGCATAGGTATAATTCTCAGGGCTCATACCCACTATCGTATTGCCATCACCCATATCCCATGAATAATTCAACTCACCAAAGCCACCCGTCGTGGTATTAGTTAACTTAACCGTCATACTGTCATCGCCAACAACTGCAATCTCAAAATTGGCGTTCAACTCAATGATCACTTCAACAATCTGATTGTGAGTCACAGTTGCCCCTTCTGAGTCAGTCACCGTCAGTGAGACCACAAAGGCATCTGATGAACTATAGGTGTGCGTTGGGCTAGTCAAAGTACTGGTTGCATTAGACTCACCAAAGTTCCATAAGTATGTGTAATCAGCACTACCACCTTGGATTACAGCACTAAAGTCAGCGGTATAATCAGTAACGACAACCTCAAAACTGGCTTCAAGAGTCGACTCGTCCGGATTTGTAACCACCGCATTTCGCTTAAACTCTACTGTCGCGGTGTCACTATTTGATGATTGAGCTATCACACTCATGGTTAAACCTAGCTCTTGCAATACCAAGCCTGATTGAGGTTTTAATGGCGCACTATAATCTCGACTGTCATCAAACAAACTGCTGTTACTCAAATGAGTATCTGATGCATAAGCTGATTGTGGATATAAACTGAAACTCGCGTCACGGATCTGTACATCCGTGCTGTTATTGCCAATAAGGTTTTGATCCGCATCAACAACACCAATTAAGCCGTAACCTGCATGCTCACCAACGTTATTATCTTCATAATTACTGTTTTCAAGCCAAAGCAGCACACCGGCCTCGTAACCGATATTTTCAAGACCTTGGTCAATGCCTTGATAGTTACGCAGCTGGACAATATATCGCTGAGGCAAACCGGGTAAGGTATCTTCAATTCGGTCAAAACCATTGAGAGTGACAGCCCCAGCAACTTCAGCACCATCTTGAAGTATCACACTTTCTTGATGATTTATTTCAATATCATCAATAGCAATACCATAACCACCTACAGCCTCGTCGGTAATATAATTGATTTGGATTTGTACATTCTGCCCTGCAAAACTGGTTAAATCATAGGTGAGTTCAACCCAGGAATCAGAACCAATAGCACTGCTATTATCACTCGATAAGCCGGAAATATAGTGATTAACACCACTATAAAGTGGATTACTAGCCACGGTATGATTACCTTCAATGGCAACCCCATCAACCAATACTTGTGTGTAATCGTAGTCTACCTCGATATTCCAATGCGCTTGAAAAGACAGAGATAACGGCGTGCCAGCAGGTAAATCAGCATCAAAGCTCATGCTATTAGACATTAAATGACCTTTGCCTGAGTGATACTGATACTCACCTGTCAATGGCTGTTTAAAGTCGACTCCTGAGGTTGGAATAGCAATGGAGAGTTGGTTAATATCATCAGCGTTCACTGCTGACACTAAATCAGCGCTAAGTCCTGACTGGTCAATATCGTCCCAACTAATTGATTGTTCGTTAACCCACTTGCCTTTATAACGCTCTTGTAAATATGAACGGGCATACGGGCTAAAACCTGAAGGCCTGGTCCCTGCAATATAAGTTCCACTAGCCGATTGCCCGACCCAAGAACCGCCAGACATTAATGACCAGCTCCCGACAGGCGAACCATCACCACTATAAGCAGTGTCATACTCATCTGGTAAACCTAAATCATGACCAAATTCATGGGTGATAACTCCCGTTGCCGAATCAATAGGCTGCACTGTGTAACCAAAAACCTTCATTGATGTGCCAGGAATGGTGCTCCCAAAAGAGCTGGCACCGACAAAGAATCGATGCGACCAAATAGCATCAGTACCTAAGGCGCCGCCTCCCGCCTCTTCACCGACACTAGAGTGAAAAATAACAATATGATCAATAATGCCATCAGCTTCATCCAAATTACCGTTGTTGTTCACGTCATAAGGATCTTCAATATCAAACTGGGCTAGCTCAGCACTCGTCATGCCAGCAACAGCTTTGGTCACCGCTTCCATGACTAAATCCGGAGCCGCCATATCATTGTCATCATTATCTGTGTCATTGCCACCATAATGCGCGGCATTATTATCTGCTGTAACCCAGCCTTTAACTTCGCCGTTAAAGGTAAAAGTATCACCGGATGCTTGTTCAAAATACTGATATGCAGTTTCTAGGTTTTCACCATTTGGACCAGTAAAGCCAGTGGTAGAAAACAAAATGTCTTCATAATGTGCCACTGAATAATCATTGTAATACATACCGGTATCGGCCGCTGTCAGCCGATTGTCGTTGTATGGCAAATCAGGAAAATCGACTAGAACAGCAAGCACATTTACGCTTTTCTTTATGTCACTATCAGCAAAAGCAACAACAGAGGCCGCATTTTGCAACTTAGTTCGCGCGATTTGATTCACACGTTTAGTTTGCGCTAATGGTACCGCGTGATTGTTTGCGCGAGCTTTACGCGTAAAATTAGCAACTGCAATTTGCTTTTCAGCATCAGAAGCATCAACGCTCAGCTCACCCCGTTTCGTTAACCAATAAACAATTTGTTGCGGATTTATCACCCCTGCATCGGCAGGTGATGTGTGCTTTACTGGAGCCGCCAAGGAAGGAGCACTCAAAATTGCCGCCAAGGTCAATGCTAAAGGAGTGATAAAAGATGATTTGCGGTGCTTTAATATATTAACCATAACTACTTCCCTTGATTACATTTCTTGTAAGCATTATTGCGCTTAGCGATATACTTATTAACAACAGCTTGCTGCTCAGCTTCTGTCATCTCAGAAGTAATATCTCCTCGCTTTAGTAAATTGTTTCTAATTCCTTGAGTGTCCAGCGGAGGCGGCGTCGCACCGCATTGAACTTTAGGAGGCTTAATTTCTGCATGGGTATTTTGAACTGCAGTTTGGTGGCTGCATGCCAGTAAAGAACCGCTTAAAAGTACTGCTAAAATCCGTTTCATAAGTCAACTTACAACATTGTAGATTAACCGAACATTAACAGTTGTTACCGCGCGATCACAAATTAAATCCACAGAATTTTAACCCCATTTACATAGCCAGTGTTTACATAAATAGACAGTGGTTAAGCAAGATAAATAAACTGAATTTTTTCAGCTTGTTAGCCTTGAACAATGACAACAAAAAAGGCCGCAATTGCGGCCTAGGTATACATCTTTTATTTAAAAGGTTGAGCGCTTATGCAGTGCTTTTCAAATAACTCGAAACACCATCTAAGAACATTTGTACTGAAATCATCACCAATACCATTCCCATCAGTCGCTCAACCGCAGTGAGTCCTTTTTCGCCCAGTAGTCGGGTGAATACTTTATAAAATAGTAAAATCACCGCACTCACGCCCCAAGCTGCAAGCAACGCAATAGTCCAGTCAGTCATTCGGGAGCTATCACTATGGGCAAGTAGAATTAATGCCGCCAATACAGAAGGGCCTGCCATTAGTGGGATTGCCATTGGTACAATAAAAGGCTCTTCGCCTGCAGCAAGCCCGACGACTCCGCCCGGCTGCGGAAATATCATTTTAATCGCAATTAAAAATAAAATAATACCGCCAGCAATACTCACCGACTCTTGGCGTAAGTTGAGGAAATTAAGTATCGCTTCGCCAGCAAATAAAAACAGCAGCATGATGGCTAACGCAATCAACAACTCACGAATAAGCACCCGACGACGTTTTTTAGGTTCGATATGTCGCAAAATTGAGGCGAAAATCGGTAAATTCCCTAAAGGATCCATGATCAAAAATAGCATCACAGCAGCTGAAAATATGTCCATTACAAATATTCTATTATTAATTAACAAAGAAGCGCCATTGTATACTTAATGAGGCTGTTTTGGAGGTATGAACAGTAAGATTTGTTTATATTTGTCGGTTTTCGTGGATGTTTACCGTGTAAATTCTAAAGATGATGAATAATCAAGCTAAGCAAGTATTAAGTTAAATGAAATACTAGGATATACTTGATTGTTTTTTTCGTCTCTTTGATTCTTTTGGATTCCATGCTCTATCTTGTCGCTAGTTGTATTGCACTTTTATTCGGACCACTTTTTTATCGCTACTTCTCATCGGGAAGTGGGCTACAAAAAGGCTTGGACGGATTTATCTTCGTCTCTTTAGGCGGGCTAGTGCTTATTCATATTTTGCCTGAACTGCTCGAACACGGCGGGATCCTCACATTATTATTTGTCGTGCTTGGCCTTTGGGGGCCTACAGCAAGCGAACGACTATTTCATCGATATTCTGAAATCACTCATAACGTCACCTTAACCCTAGGGATTGGTGGTTTATTGTTGCACACCATTACTGATGGCGGTGCAATGGTATTGGCTCAGCAAGAAGGTAATTCAACTTTACTTGCTCTTGGAGTCATCATGCATCGACTGCCTGTTGGTGTGGCTATTTGGTGGTTATTAAAGCCGCAAGTAGGCACAAAGTGGGCGAGTGCAGTGCTTGTGGCAATGATGGCATTAACCTCTGTGGGTTATTTTGCCGGTGAGCAACTACTACAGCATTTAAGCATCGACAATACTGTTTACCTCCAAGCATTTGTTACTGGTTCTATTTTGCATGTGGTGCTACATCAACCCCATGGCAATCAAAATGATGATGTCCAAGGTCGTTACCAATATCAAGCGGGTATTGGCAGCTTACTGGGTGTTGGATTACTAGCATTGTTATTACTTGTTGATACAGGTGGTCATAATCACCATAGCCACGGCTCAGATCAATTTATGACTTGGTTACTCACAATCTCACCAATTCTGATTCTAAGCTATGTGATCGCGACGGCACGATTTAAAGCGGGTTTATCGCCTTTAAACGAAGGGTTAGCTAGTCGCTGGCTACAACGTTTAGCGGGCCCTGAAGCATTGATAATTACCCTATTATTACTCGGTCCATGGTTTGCAATATATCAAGCCATTGGTTTATTGGTTATTGGTACATTATTGAGTTTAGGTAACGTTGAGCTTACTGATCCCCATGAAAACCTACCGCAATCAGCATGGCGTTTTGGTTTTGCACACTTGGTAGATAGAAGCGCCCCTTGGATTGCTTTAAGCCTTATTTTGGCGAACTTAATTGGTCACCCATCGATACACCTTGAGCACCCAGCGCTGCAAGTATTGATTCTGTTAGCGGTATTTTTACCAATGCGTTTCTGTAATCTAGGTGCTGCGGTATTAGCCCTTTCACTAGCCTATAGCGGCTGGAGTAATGTGGCTGTTGCGTTTGCCTTAATCGCTGCGCCCGTACTCAGTATTAGTCAGCTTAAACTGATGAGTTGGGGAATGCGCGCCGCTTTATCGACAGTGTTAGTTGTAGCTTTGTTATTTGCACATCACTATCTTGTCGATTGGCACCAATTATTAACCTTGCCAGATAGCATCAACATTACTGCTGCTGTGGTAGTAGGGTTAATCTTTAGCGCCAGCTTATTGCGTTTAGGCCCAAGAAAATTCCTCAGTCGTTTGCTGATTAAGTTTAACAGCCACAGTCATGATCACAGTCATAAAGACGGCCATGAGCACAATCACGGTCATCATCACTAAACTTATGCCAGCTTATTCTAGCCAAGCATTGTCGTAGCGCTTGCTGCGACAATCGCGCAGCAGGATATAACGGTAACGTCTTAATTTAATCCGTTTATTTCACCCATACTGCTTTACTAATGCTTCACCTGTAAATTTTAGGTTATGATGTTTTATCATCTTCTTTAGGTAGAGCTTATGTGCATTTTATTTATCGCTGTCGACATGCATCCCAAATGGCCTTTGATTGTTTGTGCTAATCGAGATGAGTTTCATCACCGCCCTACTGAACCTGCGCACTTTTGGCCAATTGCTGCCAGTTCAACTAACCAAGCCACATCCTCAGCCGCTCAAATCCTAGCAGGCAAAGACTTACAAGCAGGTGGCACTTGGCTAGGCGTCAATAAACTCGGGCAATTTTCAGCCTTAACCAATATACGCCTCCAATCTGAACATGAAGGCATGCGTAGTCGTGGCGAGTTAGTGCTTAAAGCCCTATCGGGTGACGGCTTATTGAATCAACAATGGTTACAGCAGCATAGTGACAACTACAGCCCATTTAATTTGGTTTATCAGCAAGATAACCAGCTATGGTGTTTTAATAGCGCTACAGCGGAAAATTTACCATTGAGCAAAGGATTTCATGCGGTCAGTAATGGCGCGTTAGACGATGTTTGGCCGAAAATGGCTAAAGGGCAACAGGCGTTAGAGCAACATGTATTGAGCCATGACGAGCCAGATATAGCACAAATGCTATCATTCATGCGCGATGAATCTGAGGCAGATGACACCAGTTTGCCAAACACTGGTATTGATCTTGAGTGGGAAAGATTACTTTCAGCGATATTTATTAAGCACCCAGAATATGGCACTCGTTCCACCAGCGTGGTGATGCAGGACAGTAAAGGTAATATTGAATTTACCGAAGTACGTTACGACGGTAAATCCAGAAATCTAGGGCAACAACGATTCAGTATAAGCACTGAATAGCTTGCCCATTTTATAAAATAAGCCGCTAGTCTGATGAATGATCATGGGTAATAACCCACTTATCATCAATACGTTCAATCAATAAGGTAAACACACCACTTGGTTTGTCCTTAGCGCGTTCTAATGTCCAGCGCCCAACGACGAGTGCCGCATAGTTACTGAGCATTTTAATTTCTCGCACTTTAAAGTTGAGCTTGCCCATTCTGGCAGAGGTTGGATAGCTACGCTTGTAACTGGCTAATATTGAATCCCAGCCATAGTTGTACTTACCATTAGACACAAAACGCAGCTTGTCGCTTTTCCAGTAACCTTGCATGTAAGCGTCAATATCACCGCTATTCCAGGCTTTTTCTTGGTTAGAAATAACAGAGCGAATGCGATCCGTTGGAATTGCACTGTCTGAATTCACTTCATCTAAAGAAATAGGTGCAGCATCTTCTGGGTTTATATCAACAGCAGCAACGGGGGTTACTGGTGTAAAAGCTTCAGGCTGCTTTGGCTTGTCATCATTATCAGCCACATTAGCCGGTTCATCAGGTATCACTTCACTGATGTCTGTAACAGCGTCTTCTACAGCAGTTTTTGTTTCAGCAATATCTACAGCTTTAATTGAGCCCACTTGCACTTTTTCAGTGGTTGTTGGCTTTAATGGAACTGATTTGAGAGCTTGCTCAGTCGGTGTTTCAGTAACCGTGTCAGCTTCTGCTACTGTTTGAACTGCCGTGTTATTTTCTGCAGCCGGTAAGGTGTCCATCGAGACTTTTTCAGTCGCGATACTCACCATTGAAAACAGCACACAAAAAACGCTGCTACTGATTATTGTAAGGTGCTTCACACACTCTCCTCGCTGATTGGATATGCTTGATTTCTCCAGAAGAAAAAAAGAATTAGTCCTTTTGTATTACGACAATGAATACGATAGGTTAGTTAACTATCACAGCATTGACGCTTAAAATGGGTTTGTAATCTGGCATTTTACCGACTCAATCGACACTGTAATCAGGCCGGTATTGTTTGGTAAACAAATCATAACCCAAATAATATTCGTAAAATATTTCATTATCTTATCGTTAGATTCTAGCGTATCAGATACAAATAAACTGGAAAATAGTCCATGTTTCGCAAAATTAGTTTATCGCTACTCACAATATGTGGTTGGCAGTTTGAGGGGAGCGCGCCTCATGATGGCCAGTTCATTATGGTCGTTGGCCCGCATACCAGTAATTGGGATTTTATTATCGGAATCATTGCGCGATCTGCGCTGGGGATAAACATCCACTTCTTAGGTAAACACCAATTGTTTATTCCACCTTGGGGCTGGTTCTTCAAATGGCTCGGTGGCAGCCCTGTTGATCGCCGTAAGAATAACAACATGGTCGATGCAGCAGTGCAGCATTTTGAAGCCGATAATCAATACAAACTAGCATTAGCCCCTGAAGGAACACGCAGTGCGGTTACCCGTTGGAAAACAGGATTTTACCATATTGCGGTAAAAGCGAAGGTGCCCATTATTACTGTGGGACTGGACTTTTCACGTAAATCGATAGTGCTCAATAAGCCGATGGATACCAGTGATGATATGTCAGCGGACATGAATCAGATACTGGATTTTTTTCGCGGTATAACGGGACATCACCCTAAGGTGATCCCTGATTATCAGCCTTCAAAAACACAAAAGCCGAACTAGACAAGGTTAGTTCGGCTTTTGTTTCTGTCACTTTAATCAAAAAGCTAATAACTAAAGTGCTAATGCACTTTAGTGTCAGGTTTAATACTGCGAATATCGTTACCCGTTGGGTTTTGAAATGCTTTTAAACCAAACTCAGGCAGGATGGCAAAGATATGGTCAAAGATATCAGCTTGGATCCCTTCATAAAATGCCCAACGTGTATCGTTAGTGAAGACATACAATTCAATAGGTAAACCTTCAGTGGTTGGTGCAAGTTGGCGCACCATTAAGGTCATGTCTTTATGAAGCTTATTATTATGGCGAAGATACGCATCTAAGTAAGCTCTAAAGGTGCCTACATTCGTTAAGCGACGACCATTAACTGGCATATCAAAATCATTAACCTGTTCATTTGAGTGATTGATTTCTGATACGACTTTAGGAAAGTAATCTTTGAGATAATTCACTTTTGATAATCGTTCTATTTCTTGTTCAGATAAAAAATGAATACTATTCACATCAAGATTAATTGCGCGCTTGATACGACGGCCACCTTTTTCAGACATGCCACGCCAGTTTTTAAATGCATCTGATACCAACGCATAAGCTGGGATCATCGTAATGGTATTATCCCAATTACGTACTTTTACTGTATTCAGCGACACCTCATCTACTGCGCCATCTGCGCCGTATTTATCCATTTGGATCCAATCGCCTTTACTCACCATGCGGTTGGCCGCAAGCTGAATACCCGCAACAAAGCCTAGAATCGTATCTCTAAACACCAACATGACTAAACCCGTCGCCACACCTAAACCACTTAAGAAATAGACGGGTGACTGATCAGCAAGCACTGAAACTGAAATAATGACGCCAATGAAAAATAAGAACAGTTTAAACAGCTGCACAAAACTTTTTACAGGCAAGCGACGGCTAATAAGCTTTACATCGGCAATTTCATTTAAGGCATCAAGACCTGCATAAATCGCACGAATAATAAAAATTACCACCAGTACGCTTAAACCGCGATCAAGTATGACGCCTAATAAATCCTGATGAGTCAACACGATAGGTACGAATAGGTCGAGGATAAATGCAGGTACTAACAAGGCTAACTTTTCAAGCACGCCATAGCGCATGAAGATGTCATCCCAGGTCACTGCAGATTTGCGAATAACAGCATTAACCGCCTTAACAAAGACTTTTTTAGTAATGTAGTAAGCAATCGTTGCGACTAAAAAGCTGACAAACAATAGAATTGATGTCGCCACGCTATCGGAAGGCTGACTATTCACCCCTGCTTCCAGTAACCACTGGGCAATATCTGCGCGTAACTCGTTATCCACTACTTTCATTCCTTAATGACCAAAAAATCATTGGCTAACATACCATATTTCTGCTTTGAAACGATGGCAATCAAATATATGACAAAACATCAGTAAGCTTTCCACTGACATAAAACAAATTGTTAACACTAATGGCCTATTCAACGATATCGGCCGCAAAAATACGGGCAAATATTGACCTCAGATTGGCAAACCCTAACAATAGCGCCATCCAATCAGGTAGAGGTATTCATGAAAAAAATCTGGCTTGCCATTACATTCTCTATTAGCTTAGTTGCTTTTAGCCAACAAGCTCAAGCAAACACGACAGAAGAAGGTCAACAATACACTCCGTCAGTAGCCTTGCTGGTAGATTATGTTGATAGCCGTGGTGATATGTTTGGTGTCACGATTGCTGCAAAACATTTCGACCCAGATTATGCCGATTGGGGCTATTACATTGGTTATGCTTGGGGCGATAAATACGATCTTGATGTGCCTGAGCCTGGCGAAGGTTATGCTAAAGAATACATGTGGCGCTTTGGTCTAAGTTACAGCCTAACCCAAGACTTAAGTGTCTATGGTGGCGCAACAGCCTACATTTATGAAGAAAACACCACTGATAATATTGTGCCTTTCATTGTCGGCGGTGAGCCTGTGTGGGAACGCAGCCGCAACAAAGAATGGGGCGCTGAGTTTGGCGTGAGATATAACGTCACCAAAGGCTTTGTTATTGGTGCTGGTTACGATACGAGTGCTGATGCTGCCATTTTCTCTATTGGTGTAACCATGTAAGCAGATTGAGACTTGATGATCTGCAAGCAATATTAAACATAAAAAAGGACCCTAAGGTCCTTTTTTAATGCTTGATTCTTCGCTTTAAACGATAAGCGAAAAATTAAAAGCTCGCTAACATTCCAGCAGGTAAATAGCGATTAAAGCTCGCGGTATAAAGCAAGTCTGTCGCGTTCTCAATGTCAGGTGCAAAGAAGCGATCTTTATCATAATAAGCCACCACTTCACGTAACTCAGCTTTAGCACTAGCAACTGCATCACTTGGCGCTAATGGCTTACGGAAATCCAGCCCCTGTGCAGCAGCAAGTAGCTCAACCGCTAACACACCTCGGGTATTTTCCGACATATCGCGTAAACGGCGCGCTGCAAACGTGGCCATCGAAACATGGTCTTCTTGGTTTGCTGAAGTCGGTAAACTGTCTACTGAAGCTGGGTGAGCATAAGTTTTGTTTTCAGATGCCAATGCAGCCGCCGTCACTTGCGCAATCATAAATCCTGAGTTAACCCCGCCATTTTCCACTAAAAAGGGTGGCAGTTTAGATAAACTAGAATCGATTAATAGCGCAATGCGGCGTTCAGCAATTGAGCCTAATTCAGCAATCGCAATCGCTAAATTATCCGCCGCCATTGCCACTGGCTCAGCATGGAAATTACCACCTGAAATAATATCACCAGTGTCTTGGAAAACTAATGGGTTATCCGTCACGCCATTTGATTCGACACCTAATACTTCAGCAGCATGGCGAATTTGAGTTAAACACGCACCTAATACCTGTGGCTGACAACGCAATGAATAAGGATCTTGTACCTTTTCACAATCCACGTGACTGACACTGACTTCAGATTCATCACCCAATAAGTTACGGAAAATCGCGGCAGAATCAATCTGACCTTTTTGACCTCGTGCCGCATGAATACGTGCATCAAACGGACTACGACTGCCCATTGCCGCTTCAACACTCATTGCACCGATGACCGAACTCGCCGCAAATAAGTCTTCTGCATGAAATAAACCTTCAAGGGCTAAAGCTGTTGACGCTTGCGTGCCATTCAATAATGCTAAGCCTTCTTTGGCCGCTAATTCAATCGGCTCAAGACCTGCAATTTCCAGTCCTTCTGCTGCAGTGATAATTTGCCCTTGATAGCTCATTTCACCTTCGCCCAATAACGGCAAACACATGTGTGACAGTGGCGCTAAATCACCAGATGCACCCACTGAACCCTTTTCAGGAATACACGGATAAACTCCTGCATTTACCAATTGAATAAGGAAGTTAATCACCTCTAAGCGAATACCTGAAAAACCACGGCTTAACGAGTTAATTTTTAACACCATCATTAAACGTACGGTTGCATCTTGCATGTATTGACCAATACCTGCAGCATGGGACAACACAATTGAGCGCTGCAGCAGCTGTAAATCTTCAGGCGCAATTTTGGTGTTCGCCAATAAGCCGAAACCGGTATTAATACCATACACTGTGCGGCCTTCATCAAGTACTTGCTGCACTAAACCTGCACTCGTATTAATATCAGCTTTCGCTTCTTCAGCGAGTGTTACATGGACAGCACTGCGGCTAATTTTACGCAGCTGGGCTAATGATAGCGTGCCAGGACTCAGCAATAATCTATGTTGTGTTGCAGTCATTACTTGACTCCTTGCATCGGTAAATCAAGACCTTGCTCTTCAGCGCAGTCAATCGCAATATCGTATCCAGCATCAGCATGGCGCATGACACCAGTGGCAGGATCATTCCATAAAACACGACCTAAACGCTCTGCTGCATCATCGCTACCATCAGCCACAATCACCACACCAGAATGCTGACTAAAGCCCATACCAACCCCACCACCATGGTGAAGCGATACCCATGTCGCGCCACTTGCCGTATTTAATAACGCATTCATTAATGGCCAATCAGACACTGCATCTGAACCATCAAGCATAGATTCAGTTTCACGGTTTGGACTAGCAACAGAGCCAGAATCTAAATGGTCACGACCAATCACGATCGGCGCCGACAGTTCGCCATTCTTGACCATTTCGTTAAACGCTAACGCTAAGCGAGCACGGTCTTTCAGTCCGACCCAACAAATACGAGCAGGTAAGCCTTGGAACTCAATGCGTTCGCGGGCCATATCAAGCCAATTATGTAAATGCGGGTTATCAGGAATAAGCTCTTTTACCTTGGCATCGGTTTTATAAATATCTTCTGGGTCACCCGATAATGCTACCCAGCGGAAAGGACCAATTCCTTCACAGAATAATGGACGCACGTAAGCAGGAACAAAGCCAGGGAAATCAAACGCGTTTTCTACGCCTTCTTCAAGTGCCATCTGACGAATGTTATTACCGTAATCGGTTGTAGCCGCGCCTGCAGCTTGCAGCGCTAACATGGCTTTGACTTGTACCGCCATTGATTGTTTCGCCGCTTTAACCACTGCAGCTTCATCTTTTAGACGCATTTCAGCAGCTTGGGCTAACGTCCAACCTTGAGGTAAATAGCCGTTTAACGGATCATGTGCCGAAGTTTGATCGGTTACTACATCAGGCGTAACACCACGCTCAACTAACTCAGCAAAAATATCCGCTGCATTACCCAGTAATCCTACAGAGACAGGAGTACCTGATGCATTCGCTTGCTCAATCATGGCTAATGCTTCATCCAGTGAAGTGGCTTTTTTGTCGACATAACGAGTACGTAAGCGAAAATCGATGCGGGTTTCGTCGACTTCACATGCCAGTACTGAGTAACCTGCCATAGTGCCAGCAAGAGGCTGCGCACCACCCATACCACCAAGGCCGCCTGTTAAAATCCATTTACCTGCAGCACTGCCATTAAAATGTTGTTTTGCCATGGCAACGAAAGTTTCGTAAGTCCCCTGAACAATGCCTTGGGTACCAATATAAATCCATGAACCTGCGGTCATTTGGCCATACATGGCCAGGCCTTTTTTATCGAGCTCATTAAAATGTTCCCAGTTAGCCCAATGCGGCACTAGGTTTGAGTTTGCGATAATCACGCGCGGGGCATTGCTATGGGTTTTAAACACGCCAACTGGTTTACCTGACTGCACTAATAAGGTTTCATCGTCTTCAAGACGTTGAAGCACTTCAATGATCTTGTCATAACACTGCCAATCACGAGCTGCGCGGCCGATACCACCGTATACGACTAAGTCTTCAGGGCGCTCGGCGACATCAGGATGAAGGTTATTCATTAACATGCGCATGGCAGCTTCTGTTAGCCAGCTTTTACATGCGAGCGTAGTGCCATGAGGCGCAATAATATTGCGACTAGGGTCGTGTCTGTTATTCATTGTACTTCCTTCAATTATCTTCAATCGTTTCGCACTGACTGCGCTAACGATTTGGCTTTATTATTAATTTACTGACTAAAAGTTAAATGACCACCTAGGCTAAATTTGCTGCCTGGGTGGGTTAAACGGGCAAAACTCACCACACCTTTACGAGACCAGGTGCGACGTATAATTTGTAAACAAGGTTCAGCTGCAGTAATGGCAAGCAGCTGCTGGGTTTGCTCATTGGCAATCACGGCTTCAACGGTATGACGAGCCTCAGTTAAAGGCGCAACTCGAGATAAATACTCATGGGGCGTCAGCTGATTAAAATCTTGCTGTAAATAATCAGGGATCATTTGTGGGTTCACATAACGCTCTTCTACCTGCAGGGGTTGCTCTTGTTCGCAATGAACCAACACAGAATAAAACACAGGGCTACCTTCTTCTAAGCCCAGCGAGATCGCCACCGCACCTTCTGCGCGAACTTGCGACAAGGCTAACTGTTTAACGCTATAGCCATGGCCGCGCTCTTTAATTTCATCGGCAATATTACGAATATTCAGCAGCGATGATTGAGACTTCAGCCCAGCGACAAAGGTACCTAGACCTTGGCTTCTTTCTAACACACCAGATGCAACTAACTCAGTTAATGCTCTGCGGGCGGTCATACGACTACAGTCCATTAATTCAGTTAACTGGTTTTCTGATGGCACTCGATCATTTTCTTTCCATTCGCCCGACTCAATACGGGCTAAAATGTGCTGCTTGATTTGCTCAAATTTTGCTAATGCCATCGTGTTATCCAATCTGGTTATCTGGTCAGTCGTGGTTATTAGGTCTATTGCCATCAGGGCTTTATTGCTGCAAACAACACCGATATCATGGAATAATGGGTGATGAAAGCCACTTAATGGCTAAAAACTCAGCACCAACCTTACCTTGTATATACAAGTAAAAACAAGTATTGTTTTGCTATTATTCTTTCAATTTATTGCTAATGCTGGAGTTGCCATGTCGTGGGATCATGTTTGGATAGACGTTAATTTAGCTACAATGGATCCAAACAATTCAGCCGCTTACGGTGCCATTACCGATGCCGCTATTGCAGTTAAAGATGGCAAAATTGCATGGCTTGGGCCTCGAAAAGAATTGCCTGATTTCGATGTGTTTTCGATGCCGGTATACCGCGGCAGAGGCGGATGGATAACCCCTGGTCTTATTGATGCTCACACCCACTTAGTGTTTGCTGGTAGTCGCGCCAATGAATTTGAAATGCGCCTTGAAGGAGCAAGTTATGAAGATATCGCCCGCGCTGGCGGCGGCATCATATCAACGGTTAACGCTTGTCGAAAAGCTGAAGAGTCAGAGTTATTCGAGCTTGGCCGTCAACGCTTAAATGCCCTAGCCAAAGAAGGTGTTACGACCGTTGAAATCAAATCAGGTTATGGCCTAGATACTGAAACCGAGGTCAAACTACTAAAAGTGGCTCGCGAGCTTGGCCGTAATCATCATGTAGATGTCAAAACCACTTTCCTTGGCGCTCATGCAATTCCACCAGAGTACAAAGACGATGTTGAGGGCTATGTGGATTTGGTCGTCAATAACATGCTGCCAAAGGTTATTGAGCAAGGTCTTGCTGATGCTGCAGACGTATTTTGTGAGAATATTGCCTTTAATTTAGCCCAAACAGAAAAAGTACTTACCGCAGCTCAACAAGCTGGACTGGATATCAAACTCCATGCTGAGCAGTTATCCAATATGGGCGGCTCTGCGTTAGCCGCTAAGCTTGGCGCTAAATCTGTCGATCACATCGAATACCTTGATGAAGACGGAGTTAAAGCACTCGCGGCCAGTGGCACTTGTGCCACATTACTGCCTGGTGCCTATTACTTCTTACGTGAAACTCAGATGCCACCGATAGAGTTGCTGCGCAAACATCAAGTGCCGATTGTGGTTGCCAGTGACTTTAACCCAGGTTCATCACCAATTTGCTCAACCTTATTAATGCTTAATATGGCCTGTACACTGTTTAGATTAACCCCTGAAGAAGCACTCAAAGGTATTACCGCCAACGCAGCAAAAGCGCTGGGAATAGAAGAAAAGGTCGGTGTTTTAGCCCAAGGCATGCAGGCTGACTTTTGCTTGTGGGATATCACCACCCCTGCGCAACTTGCCTACTCATACGGCGTTAACCCATGCAAAGATGTGGTTAAAAATGGCGTGTTAGTTCATCAATAATGCGGACCAGAGTCTGATTTCAACACAAAAAAGCCGACAAACTTTTTTACTTAGTTATGTCGGCATAATTTGCGATTCTAATGACTAAAGCTGTCGATTGAAAAAACAGCCTATTTATTCAAGTTCACTCACTGGAAGCCAGTTCACCTTCACACCCGCTTGCAAGAACATATCTTGGCTGACTTTAATTTTGTCACCCCAACGAGAAAGAAAATCTTCACTTTGCTCGGGGCAATAAACACCAGTGATCCCAGTTTGAATAATTTTTGCAGCGCAATTAGGACAAGGAAAATGCGTCACCCAGATATCACAGTCACCTAAATCACGCTTGGCGAACAAAATGGCATTTTCTTCTGCGTGCAATGTTTTCAGTAATTTCATTTCACGGTCATCGGTTTCAGCACTATCAGAAATCCCGTGGGGATAACCGTTAAAACCGACTGAAACAATACGGTTATGCTTAGTGATCACCGCGCCAACTTGCGTTGATGGATCTTTACTCCATGATCCAACTAGCTCAGCCATCTGAAAAAATCGTTTTGCCCATTTTGAAATCATAGTGACAGCCTCAAAAGTTGAAATAAAACACCTGTTATATGTCTATTCATAATACCTAAACTTCACCGTATTGGCAGCTAAATACATGGAATATCATTGATTTGAAGATAACTGCTATTCTAGACACCAATTTGACTAGCCATCAGACCCAATAAAGCTTAGGATCTTGAACAAGCAAATTTAAGGATTGGAGTACGTAGACACTATGGGTATTAGAGCGATTATCGTAGATACAGCTGGCACCACGACTGATCTAGATTTTATTCACGATGTACTATTTCCTTATTCAAAAAAAGCCATGGGCGACTTTCTGAATAAGAATCAGCACAACCCATTGGTTGAATACTGTATTAGTGACGTACGCGACCTTGCACTAGAACAAGACGCCTCTGTTGAACGCGTAACAGAAATCCTTGCACAATGGATTGATGAAGACCGCAAAGCAACACCACTTAAAACCCTTCAAGGTCTTATTTGGAAACAAGGTTATGCATCTGGCGAGTTCACCGGTCATATCTACCCCGATTTCATCGACGCGATCCCACGATTTGAAGCCGCTAACATGCGAATCTATAGCTTCTCGTCTGGCTCTGCTGAAGCACAAAAAATGCTTTTCAGCCATAGTGATGCGGGTGATTTAACCCCTAAATTTAGTGGTCATTTCGATACGCGTACGGGTAACAAATTAGATAAGCAAGCTTACTGTAATATCTTAAACACCATCAGCTTAAGCCCTAAACAAGTGCTATTCGTTTCTGATGTTGTTGAAGAATTAAAAGCGGCAGAAGCGGCAGGATTACATACTCGCCAAATGGTACGTTTTGATAATCAAAAAACGGCTCAATTTGCGCAAATCAGCGACTTCTCAGGATTAGATATCGACGCATAAAGATGTCTGTCCTAATATAAAAAACGGCCTCTGTGGCCGTTTTTTATTGCCTGTTGTAACGTCGGCAGTGACATCTAGAGCTAAATCTAGAACTAAATCTAGAACTAAATCTAGAACTAAATCTAGAACTAAAACTAGAGTGACGCTTTAACACAGCTAAATATCCTCATTAAACAGTAGCACCACACTGCCACCACTTAGGGCACTATCAATATTGACCGTGACGCCAATTCCTACATTGGTCAGCCAAGATGACAATGAAGGGGTTTCAACTATCCAGCCTAGACCGGTTTCGTAATAGTGATTTGTGTTCATTGTTGCCACTGCATCACCCGTTAAATCTATGCGTTTGAATAGGAAGCGCATTTCATTGCGCAGGTTCATCATTGGCGGAAGTGCATAATGAAAAATAAAAGCATTACTGAAACGACCGACATTAGGCGAGCCATCTTGCTGGGGAGAATCGGTGTCAAACAGTTGCCCAAAAGCATAGTTATAACGGCTGATGAATTGCCACTTATTACCCCACAGCGTATCTTGATAATGCAACTCAATGGTAGGGTCGAGCATCCAAGCTGCATATGAGGTATTAAACAAGCTGCCATCTAGCTCATCTTGAAAATCACCAAAATCGCTGCGATAGTCAAAGTCATTTTCATAGCGAATCAAATGCGCACCCACGGCTAATTGTAACCACCACTTGTCTGATAGCAGATACTTCCAGCGCTGCTCAGCAAACAGTAAATAACTTTTCTCATTTAGTTTATCAACCAGTGCTATATCGTCCGATAGCTGTAATGATTGCTTAGAATTGATATAAGAAAATTTTGCAAATGTCGCTCGCTGCCATTCATCTTCTTTACCCTGCCAGTCACTTTCCCAAGGTACTGAATAAACGCTAAGTTCTTTTCTACGCTGTATTGAAGTCTCCGATCCTGCATCGAATCGGTCAAGACTGACAATATTGTTAGGGTCAAAATTGACTACGCCCAGTGAGATTAAACTTGCATCAGATAACACGATAGCTGAAGCGATATTACCTTTAGCAATATCGCTGATACTTTGTTCAATTACAGGTGCCGACATTGAAGCCTTTGCCAGCAACATAGATAAGCCGATAAAGATGCTATTACGGATCATGACTCCTCTTTAGCAGGAAAAGCCGGTGACACGCATGCTTTCACATCAAATGAATAACCATATCGGCTTTCATCTTTTGCCGTGGGCAATACTTGTAAGATCTCATAGTCATTGAGTTCAACCACTTTACTATTGGGTTCAGATTCACAACGAGAATACTGGTTACCCTCAAAATAATAGATAAAATTGGCAATCGTCATTCTTACCATCAAGCGATAACTCTCTCGAATAATATCGTAACGTCGCTCAGCCGCTTCATCCGCCCCCATATCCAGACGTGTAACCTCGTTTTGTTGTACTTGTTTAATTGATTGTTGAACGGCATCCTCAATCACCTTTTGAGTACTCGCGGCGATATCTGGAGGAGTCACTTCGCTAACACTCGAAGTCACAGGTTCAGGCGCTGGCATTGACTCAGTAGAGCTAAGGTTTTCTATGTTCTCAGCAGCTACAACTGTCTTAGTCTTAGTCTTAGTCTTAGTCTTAGTCTTAGTCTCTACATTAGCTTCGGCAATTTTCGCACCGACGGCTGAGAGCTTCTGCAAACCAGCTTCAATATCTTCAGTTTTTTCACCCGTTTCCTCTTCTAACAATTTGATCATTTTGGCTCTGGGATCACTGGTTTCAAAGGTGTTCTCAATATCACTTAATAAATACAGGTTAGCTAACACCACGTAAGCCAATATCATTCGCAGCAATATAGTACGTTTTCGGTAATGCTCACTATTAGTAAAACGTATTGATTTAACGCCAAGCAAGTTAAGTAGTGGCATCAATACAAAGTAAATTGGGATGACGGCTTGCAGCAACATTAAAGCCACTCCGCTAACCAGTACGAACCATACCGGCATATAAAGCAGAATAACGAGATTGTGGGTATAGGTTAAATGATCTGCATCAACGCCTGAAACTTCATTAACTACAGAGGCAGCCCACACCAACGAAAAGTTAGCAATAATGGCGTAAAACAACAGCAGAAATGCTTTACCCGCTAAGCTATGCCAAGTTTTAGTAAACAATGGCCAAAATTCAATCATCATTGCAATCATGGCAATGATCCCCACCATCGTCACCCCATCAGTGGTAAACATCAAAAGAAAGGCGATGAAATACAACTTTTGCGCCACGGTCAGCTTACCGATGATGGTCTTAATATAATTGAGTATCACTCGAGGCAAGGCCGATACACTCTCAACAGGGCGATAAAGTAACTGCTGTAATCGTGGGTAGTTAAAAGAGTTCAAACGACGCATTCCATAGCAAATAGTGGTTTAACATTATCAAAACATATTGCCCAATTGATAGCAAAGCATTCCATGCTTGTTGAACTAGGTTTTGCCTGTTAACCTGAATAAAAATCAAACAAGCGTTTAACTTTATTAAGGAGCAAGATTTATATGGACCAGTTTATTCAGCAGCATGCGATTATTACCGAGATTCCAGTGGCATGGGGTGAAATGGACGCACTCAATCACGTCAATAATGTGGTGTATTTTCGCTACTTTGAAACCGCTCGGATCGATTTTTTTAGCCAGATAAACATGATGGCCGATCTTAAAGAAACCGCTGTAGGCCCTGTGTTAAGTGAAACCCACGCGCGCTATAAACGACCAGTGACATTCCCTGATACATTATTAGTCAGCGTCAATATTAGTGACGTAAAAGAAGACCGCTTTATCATGCATTACCGAATTTTCAGTAAAGCCCAACAAGCTGTGACAACCACAGGCACCGCCAATGTGGTGATGTTTAATTTTAAGACAGGCCAAAAAGCCAAGCTGACACCTGAACTACTCGCAGCGCTGGAACAGCATAAAGTAGCCGAATAGCCACTCAAAAAAAGCCCTGTATTTTGTGTATTCAAAATACAGGGCTTTAAAAAAGATAAGAAACCTACCTCTATAATCTACTCAATCTCACCGGTCAGTGCAGCAAGTTGCGCTTTTACTTCATCAGACATCGGCTGACTTTTTTCAGTTTGATAGTTGTAATGCACCATCGTCGTTTTGGCTTCTGCGGTTTGACGGCCGTTTTGCCAGCAGCTTTGTGCAATCTCAAAACTACTGTTGCCCACACGGCTGATATAGGTTTTAACCGTCACTTCTGCGCCATAAAAGGTTGGTGCATTAAAGACAATATTAAAGCCTGCAATAATCATGTTCCACTTCGACAAATCTTGTCCTGGGTTCACAATATCAAACACTGGATCGCGCGCAGCCTCAAACCACACAGGGATCACCGTATTATTGATATGCCCTAATGCATCGGTTTCACAAAATCGTGGCGTGAGATTTAAACTGAATTGATTATCTGACATGCAAGCCTCTTATTTTTATTTTGTGCGTTCAGTAATGATAAATAAAACAGCAGGCAGTGTATGACAGCTTTAAAAGTGAGTCACCCTATTCTGATTTTTCAAGCTCAAATGTCATCAAAGAAGTCTTTATTACGGATGTATTTGTGCATGTAATGAAAGGCAAAAGGCGACACTATCCAACTAAAAAAACTTAATAAGAATCGCTTTACCGGCGATATGTTTTCATAAATCCGTTCGTTATGCAGCCACAGCATTTTCCCCACATGAAAGTAAATACCTGGCAGTGGTGGCAAAAAAGTCACCACATCAATATCACAGCAAATACGATAAGTACGTCGATGTAATAAATACGCTTTTTGAAAGCTTTTAAACCCTGGTGATGGTTGGCCAAAAGTCACCACCCGCTTAATTGAGTTTGGGTATAATCGCTCTAATCTATCTGCGGCTAATATTGCCATTGAGCCACCTGATGAGTGGCCAGTTAGTGAAATACGCTTACCAGCCAGAATCAACGGGTTGAGGATCCTTTGTAACTGAGTGAAAAGACTAATATCAGCCTCATAATGCGGTGCTATCGGGTTAGTACTTTGCTCCAATAAGTAGTCATAGCCAGAATGCACATTGTAACGACACCCTTTAAACTGCTTCGCTTTCGGCCAGCACTGACAATTGAGTAGCCATTCGTTCATAGTTTGCGAACCACGAAATACCACCAGCACTTCTTTTTTATTATCACGCCACATAACTCGGGCGCATATATTGCCCCAGCGATTGGCAATTTCACGATAATTACCCCTAGAAAACCCGAGCTTTTCTGGCTCAAAGTCAGCACGGTAAGTGACCTTACATAACACGGCATAACGTTCGTATTGATAGCGTTTAAGTTTTTTCAAAAGTTACATATTCACAGGAATAAACTAACCAGAGAATAGTCGGCTTTTATGACACTTATGTGATGATCATTTATACAAAAATAATTGAGACAAAAACAACAGACACAAAAAAGGACGCTAATGCGTCCTTTATAATATGCTCAGAAAAAATTACTTAGCGTACATCGCATTAATTTCACGATCATACTTAGAGTAAATCTTCTTACGGCGCAGCTTCATCGTGGGGGTAATTAACCCTGATTCCATTGAAAATGCTTCAGGCAGTAAGGTGAATTTTTTAATTTTTTCAAACCCTGCTAATTCATGTTGTAGCTCTTTTAAACGTTGTTCAAAGTGTTCAACAACTTGGCTGTGGCGTAATAATTCCATTGGATTTTCAAACTTAATCTCATGCTCTTTCGCCCAAGATTCTAGTGACTCGAACGCGGGGACAATAAGCGCTGATACATAGTTACGCGCGTCAGCCACAATCGCGACTTGTTCAATGAACGGACAACAACTGACTTTACCTTCAACACGCTGCGGCGCAATGTATTTACCATTTGATGTTTTCATCAACTCTTTAATGCGATCGGTAATATATAGATTACCTTCGGCATCTAACATGCCTGCATCGCCGGTTTTTAACCAGCCATCTTCGAATGCTTCAGCCGTATCTTCTGGACGATTGTAATAACCACGCATCACCGTTTCGCCGCGAACTAAAATCTCATTATTACTGCCAATTTTCACTTCCATCGCATGTAATGGTTTACCGTTAGAACCCGATACTCGGTTATCTAAGGTATTACAGGTGACAGTTGCACAAGTTTCAGTCATACCGTAACCACACAAGATTGGTACGCCAATACTATGGAAGAAACCACCAACATTAACATCTAATGCCGCGCCGCCTACCGGCATAAACTTAAGGCGGCCACCTAATACATTTTGTAATTTGCTGAATACCAGCTTGTTGGCTAATTTCCACTGCAATGATAAACGTGTGCTTGGTCGTTTGCGCCCTTGAGTCACTTCAAATTGACGCGAACCCACACCAATAGCCCAATTAAATAGCTTCTGGCGGATCGCTGGTGCTGTACTGACTTTGTCATGCACGGCGCTATACACTTTTTCTAAAAAGCGCGGTACGACACATAAGGTGTGCGGGCGTACTTCTGCAATGGCTTCTTTTACACGGTTAGTGTCACTTAAATAAACATTATTACCACCACGGCACAGAACATAGAAGCTCCAACCGCGTTCAAACACATGGCTTAATGGCAAGAAAGCAAGCGATACATCACCCGCTTTAAAAGCAATTTCATCATCATGCTGCTCTACCATTGACGCAATATTACGATAATCAAGCATGACGCCTTTAGGATCGCCCGTGGTGCCAGATGTGTAGATGAGGGTAAGTAAGTCATCAAGGTTGGTTTGCGATAAACGAGACTCTAGCTCGGTTGCACTTGCTGGCGTTGTCTCAGCAATTAAGATGTCATCGAAATGAAAATGTTCATCTGAGGCTAATTTTACTTGGCTATCAAACACCACAATGTGTTCAACAGTAGGACATTGAGCTTGGATCTTACAAGCTGTGGCATATTGGCTTTCGTCACCGGCAAAAATCACTTTAGCGCGAGCATCATTAACGATAAAAACAGCTTGTTCCATTGGGCTAGTTGGATAAACAGGTACCACAACAGTACGTGCTTTTAGCGCACCAATGTCAGCGCAGCTCCACTGTGGGCTGTTTTGCGCCACAATTACCACTTTATCTTGAACAGCTAAACCAAAGTTGATTAACAGCTGTGCCACTTTATTAGTAATAGTATCAAACTGACTCCATGAAACTTTGTTCCAAGGAGCTGCCATCTCAAATCCTTCGAGTGCAATGTTATCTTCTAGCGCTTTACTTTGCTCTTGCAGAAGTCTGACTATATGAAATTTTTCGAGAGACATTAATAATTACCTTTTAGCTTACAAGTGTTCCGCTTTTTGGCATTCTACTGTATGCCTCCCATAAAAATAAGAGTTTTTAGTCTAAATTAGCGTCAATTCACAGAATAAGGTCGTTTTTTACAAACCAGCAACACCATTTTTCCATAATTTGTTTCTGCTGATAACGAGTAAAACTCCCATTAACAGGAGTAAACCTAAATCTCCCCAATAATAGCCAACGTTTATAGAACCTTGCTCCCGTAAGCCAACTAATGAAGTTGAAAGCCATATAGCACTACTAAAGACAAGCATCATAGATAAGCTAACGTGCAGAGTAGATCGACTCATTGCACCGAACGCTAATGCCAAACCAGATGCCCAAGTCGTCGTTGCGACGATATGTAAGCCCACCATCAGGGTTATCTGTGAGTTAAACAAAGCAGATAACAGGGTTATCAGTGACATAATCATTATCACGATACCCATCAAACGTAATTGCGACTTAAAAAACTGCTCTACCAAGCCAGCTTTACCGCTAAAGCTTGGTAGCATATATAGCGTCTCGGCTGCGCGCCAACGCTGAACACGTGTCCAGTGAATTAATGCGCATACCATAATCATTAACTGAGAAAGCACCATTAAAATGGGAAAGTCTGCATCTATATAAGCTGCAAATAACACCCCAACAGCACTTAATACCAATGATGCAATCAACACCATGCCGAGCATTGGGCCAATAAAAAAACTGGCAGGATGTAGGTAGCGACTTAGCTTAATAAACCAAGGGTTTTGTCCCACTATTGGGCCAACCATCCACCCCGTTTCTAGGCCATTTAAATATATGGCACGAGCATCTTGATTCCAGCTGAAACGTTTTAGCTTCCGATCAATTAAGAACCCTAATAACACCGGGATCAATACAATATACTCAGCCAGTAATTGCGGAATATAGTTAATTAATTGCGGTGTAATCGGTAAGACTAAAAACACCAGCATGGCATAATTAAATCGCTGCGGTTTGATTAAACACGCATAAATAAACCCAGTACCAATACTGACAAAAAGCATCAATGTCGCGATACTGGTCAATTCACTTAGCTCAATAGCCACGAAACTCAGAAATAAGCTCACCGCCCATATACTGCTAGCTTGTATTAATACCTGCTGTCGATAATGAGGGATAAGCATTGCGCATTCATTGGCCGACAATTTAATGAATTGCCAGGCTACTGCGCAAGACATCGATAAAATAGTCATGCCTAAAGCAAGATTGATGACGTCAATTTTTTCAGGCTTAGTTATTATGGTGAGTATTGTCAGGCCACAACCCAGCAAAGCGACCATCAAAAAGCTCAGACTGCCAAAGTCTCTTAGCCATAGTGAGTAGAACCCTTTAAAAGGGTTGCGAAAAGCATTTTTAGCCACTTTAGCGCTAGGTTGTGTTGAGGGTGACGGGCTATTCATCGGTGAAGTTCCATGAATAGTTGTTCAAGATTTAATGAGGTAGTATTGACCACGCCAGCAATGTCGATTTGATCGGCATTATCCACTAACACTTGTTGCTGATTGCGATTTAACACCGTTAACCCCTCGGGTAAATCTTGGTTATCTGCGAGTTGCACTAAAACAACCTCTTCCCGTAAGGCATCAATTTCTTTAAACAAGACTAATTCACCTTGTTTGAGCAGCGCGACATGGCTGGCAACACGTTCAAGATCGGAGGTAATGTGAGATGAGAATAGCACTGCAGAGCCAGACTCAAGCGCTAACTCAAATAAGTCACCCATAAACTGACGACGCACAATAGGGTCTAAACTGGCAACAGGTTCATCAAGGATCAGTAACTGGGGACGATACGCCATCGCCATAATTAGCGCTAAAGATTGACGCTGCCCTACTGATAACTTTTGCACTTGTTGTTTACTATCAAGCCCAAAACGAGCCAACCAATCAGTTTCAAGTGCTTTATCCCATTGCGGGTAAAAACTACTGTGTAATTCAAGTGCACTGGCAATAGTGAAACCTTCATAGCCAAACGGCTGTTGTGGCACATAGCCAATTTTAGCCTTCGCATCGATAGACAGGTCAGTGGCGGTTTCACCTAGAGTAGTAATATTACCTGCATCAATTTCTAAAATGCCTAAGGCTGCACGCATTAAGGTCGATTTACCCGCCCCGTTTTGCCCCAATAAGCCCACAACCATGCCAGCCGATAAGCTAAAGCTCAGTTGGGTTAATACAGCTTGGTCATCAAATCGTTTATCGACTTGTTGAAACTCGAGAATCACTTCAGAGTGTTCCATCAACTTGTTCCTTGTTATCTTGCGCTTACTGCTTGCTGTTATCAGTATTTAAAAAGATTAAATTAAACTAGGACTACTTATCCCACTGCTGCTCCATCAACGACTTTAGATCATCCAAACAAATGCCTAATTGCTTAGCTTTAGTTATTAAATCATTGGCTTGAGATTCTAATAACTGCAAACTTGTCGTCGTAGGCGCATCTTGCTTATTAGCAACACGAGTAGGTTGCCCACGGCGGCGCTCTAGCCAGCCTTGTTCAACTAATTGCTGAATGGCACGGGATACTGTCATCGGGTTAACCGCTAAATGTTCAGCAAGTTGCCTCACTGATGGCAGTACTTGATCTACCTGCAGTTGGCCGCCCACAATCAATCGCACGATTTGTTCATGCAATTGTCGATAAATAGGTTCACCACTACTGGGGTTGACTTTTATTAGTTCTAGCATTAGCCTTTACTTACTGTATTAATACATTGATACACCGATACACTAATGTTAAGTTACCACAATCATCCTGAAATGCAAAAAGGAAAGATGTTATGAACATCGGAAAAGTTATGTTGCAAGGAACGTTTAATAAGGTTCGTAAGCCAAAGCTATTGGCTCGCCAATCAAAATTAATCAGCGCAATTCAAGTTGGTTTGCTCTCTATGCTTAGCTTGTCAGTAACAGCAGAAGAGACCACGTCAAGTCACGCACCACTATCAGCTTGTTATGTTGATGGCCTATCAGAGCAAGTTCAATGCGGTTCATTAATGGTGGCAGAAAATCCAGCGATACCAGATGGCAAGCAAATTGCGATTCATTACGCAGTATTACCTGCGATTAAACCCAGCTTTAAAAAACAAGCTTTGTTAGCCATTGCAGGTGGTCCAGGTCAGTCAGCTATTGAAAATGCGGCAGGCTTTAATCGCGTGCTGGCGAAAGTGCGCCAAGATAGAGACATTCTATTAATTGACCAACGTGGTACTGGACAATCCAGTATTTTGGCTTGTGATGACGACAATATGTCAGCCTTATCTTTTAATGACGATGACATGGACTATGTTGCAGACACGCAAAAGTGTCTCGATAAGATTGATGCTGATGTGAGCCAGTACGGCAGTTTAACGGCACTTAAAGACTTTGAAGCTGTACGTGAACACTTAAACTACGACAAATTCCATTTATACGGCGTGTCTTATGGCACGCGTATGGCGCAACTTTATATGCGCGAATATCCACAAGCGCTCGCCACAGTTACTTTAGATGGTGTAGTGCCAATGCAGCAAAGTGTGATTGCAATAGGAAGTGCTATTGATAGAGGCTACGCCTTATTATTTAAAGATTGTCAGAAAAACAGCCAATGTCAGCAGCAGTTCCCTACGCTTGAGCAAGATTTTCAACAGGTGGATAACGCATTAGCTGAAGCGGCTATCGTCACGCAAACCCGCAATCCACAAACCGATGAAATCGCTGATTTTACTTTAACCCGTGGCAAGTTTAACGGCGCAATTCGTATGGCCTTGTATATGCCCAATATTCGCGCCTTAATTCCCCATGCGATTCATCAAGCATCTATCGGTAACTATCAACCCATTTTAGGTATTTATACCCTTACTGCCGACAGCACTGGGATTGCAATGGGAATGCATGCATCTGTGGTGTGTGGAGAAGACATACACCGCCTTACTGATGACATTCGCCAACGAGCCAAAGGCTCATACATGGCAACCACCATGATTGAAGGGTTAGAAGCCACCTGTAGCGTATGGAATATGCCGCAAGTTGATAGCAGTTTTAGTGATGCCATCGAAAGCGACATCCCCACCTTATTGTTATCTGGCGAATTAGATCCTGCCACCCCACCAAGCTGGGGCGAAATGGCCACCGAAAAGCTCAGCAATGCAAAACACTTTATCTCCAAATTCGCCACTCACGGGGTCGCATATCAAAGTTGCGGCAATGAGTTAATGGCAGATTTAGTCACGAGTGGCTCGCTGGACAATATCGATGGCGAATGTTTAGAAAAAGATGTGAGCCGTAGTTTTTACTTAAATGCCAACACCGTTGAAGTTATTCCAACGACAACTGAGGAAGAATAATCATGATTACTGTAACGAATCTATCTAAAAAAATTGGTGACGTGCAAGCACTTGATAACCTCAGCTTCAGCGCACATGACGGTCATATCACGGGTTTGCTTGGTCCTAATGGCGCAGGTAAAACCACCTGTCTACGCACTGTATTTGGTTTACTTGCCGCCGATGAAGGTCATGCAGAAATTGACGGCATTGATGTCGCTAAAGAGCCAACTAAAGCCAAAGCACAACTGGGCTTATTCCCAGATCCATTTGGCCTCTATGAGCGTTTATCGCCTAGAGAATACATCAGCTACTTTGCCGAGCTCAGTGGCATGTCAAAAAATGACGCTAAGCAAGCAACCCAAAATGTGATTGCTCAGCTCAAACTTGAAGATATTGCCGATAGACGCTGCAAAGGGTTTTCTCAAGGCCAGCGAATGAAAACCGCATTAGCTCAGGCTATTGTGCACAAGCCAACCAATATTATTTTGGATGAACCGACTCGTGGTTTGGATGTGATGAGTACACGCTTACTGCGTGACATTTTGCTCTCGCTCAAGGCCGCTGGACACTGCGTGCTGTTTTCAAGTCATGTTATGCAAGAAGTTGCCGCACTTTGTGACCAAGTGATTGTGATGGCAGACGGTAAAGTCGTTGCCACAGGCAGCCCAGAAGAGCTTTGCCAACAAACAGGCAAGGATTCACTTGAAGATGCATTTATACAATTAATTGGAACTGACGAAGGGATCGCAGCCTAATGAAAACAGTTATTGCAATGGTTCGCAAAGAACTCATCGACGCCATGCGCGACAAACGCTCTGTCATGGCTGGACTTTATTATGCTATCGGCACACCGCTATTAATGTGCGGCATGTTTATGGTGTTAATCGGACAGTTATCAAGCCCAGAAGATTTAAACATTAATATTACTAACAGTGACAATGCGCCTGATTTAGTCCGTTTTCTCAATAATCGCGGCATCAATGCCTCGACAGATGAAGGCGTCAGCGTAAAAGATGTCAAAGACATTGAGCTTATTATTAGTGACGATTACGCCGAGAATATGGCTAAAGCTAAACCTGCTGAAGTGACCTTAATTGCAGATAACTCTAATGAAAAGCTACAAAAATCAATTCGTAGAGTTGAGCTACAGTTGCAAGCTTACAGCAGTGAAATGGGCAGTTTACGCTTAATTGCACGCGGAATTAATCCAGCGGTAGTGCAGCCAGTTAAAGTGATTGTAGAAGATCAGGCGACACCTGACTCTAAAGGTGGCTTTATCTTGGGTATCGCGATTTTCACCATGATTTATTCGGTGTTTATCTCTGGCATGAACTTGGCCATTGATACCAGTGCCGGTGAACGTGAGCGTAACTCATTGGCATTGTTACTCAGTCACCCCATCAGCACCAGACAGTTAGTGTTAGGTAAAATCATTGCGGTCACCTGCTTTGCTTTACTGGGCTTGCTGCTGATCTTGCTGGTGTCTAAATTCGCTTACACCTTTGTCCCTTGGCAGGAACTCGGCTTTAGCGTCAACATCTCGCCTGACTTTATGGGACTGATGCTATTTATCGGCATTCCACTCGCCATCATGGCGGCAACGTTACAGCTGTTTGTGTCTTTCATGGCCAAAAGCTTTAAAGAGGCCCAGTCTTATTTAACCATGGTGCTATTTGTCCCATTAGCCTTATCCATGGCTGCCAGCTATAACATTGCACCAGATGTATTGGAGTGGCTGCCTGTATCAGGTCAACAACAAGCACTAATGGCCTTTATTAAAGGGCGAGAAATCCCAATGCTGCAGTTATTGGTGTCTTCAGGTGCCACATTAGTCTTGTCAGTTGCACTTGCATTAGGACTAGAGAAACTGCTGAAAAGCGAGAAAGTGGTTTTTGGTTTATAAGCGTCGATAACACAGGTCATTTTGCTGAGTTTTATCAGCAAATGGCCTCAATCGTCATTGTTATTAACCCAAACTTGGGTTCATCAAATAGAAGGAGTTTATTATGGAACAAGAATACGCCATTGTGGCCTTAGTTATCATCATTACCCTGGGCACAACTGCCACGGAAATGTTTAAGCATTACGTCAAGATAAAATCGACAAAACATGACAAAGATAATAATGCTGAAATCAGCATGCTTCGCCAGCAAAATAAAGAACTGCAAACGCGGATCGCTACGCTAGAAACCATTGTCACTGAGCCAGGTTATGATTTAAAGCAAACTATCAATGGATTGTAAAACCTTGCCAACACGATTTAAAAAGCCAATAAAACCACCGATTTTATTGGCTTTTTGTTTATCTATATTTTAAATCAGCAGCAAGTATGGGTATTAAATTTTTGTCGATATGCTCTTGGCGACAAGCTAGTTAACTGAATAAATAACTTCCTAAATGAGCTGCTATCTTCATAGCCCACTCGTTCAACAATTTGTTCAATCCCCAGTTCCGTGGTTTCAAGTAATCGCTTGGCCTCATCAACTCGTAAACGTTGCATATAGCTCGCAGGTGTTTCATTAACGGCCTTTTTAAAGCGTCTTATTAACGTGCGTTTACCTACCGCAAATTTATCGGCAATGTCATCCAACAACCAATGTTGATCTAAGTGCACTTGCATCCATTGCTGCACTTTATGAACCAATTCATCTTTATGTTGCTCAGGGTTAATACTCATTGTCATAAAAGGTTGTTGTGAACTCCGATTAGGATCAATCAATAAGATTTTCGACATTTGCTGTGCCATTTGCTCACCCACCAAAATCGAAATCAAGTGCAAAGCCAAGCTTAAACTGGATGTGGTTGCTCCAGCGGTATGTATATGGCCATCTGAAACCACCAATGAATCCATGCATAACTGAACATCTTTAAAGTTACGTTCAAACATTTCACTTAGCCACCACACAGTGGTTGCACGGCGCTGGTTTAATAACCCTGATGCGGCTAACAATAATGTCCCCGAACAATAAGCCGCCACAGGTTTTCCTGTTTCAGAAAACTGTCGTAATGGCGCAAATAATGGCTCGAAATCACTCAAAAAATGCTGAAACTCATCTCGATTAGTCACAAAGGCCGATGCCAATATCACCGCATCAGCTGCGAGAATATCTTCTTCATACTTAAGGCCCTTAGCGGGTACTTCTATGCCCTGATTCGTCATTACTGGCCCACCATGGGCAGAAATAACATGGCAATGAAACAAGTTCTCAGTGGCATCTGGATTCATTCTGCGCCAGTAACTATTGCAGAAACTAAACACATCTAGAAAACTCATTAAGCCACTGGCGACAACATTACCCGCAGCCATAATGTAGATCGTTTTCATCTATCGCACCTCAAATGTCAATTTTGACCTTATATTTGTCAATAATGACACTTACAACTCATTTGTCTAGTTTTTATACTGGGCTTATTCATCATTGAGGTACTCAGTAAGGAAACGAGCAATGAAAAGTATCAGTTCAAATTGGTTAATCAGCGTAAGCTATTTGTTGGTAAGTTGGGGCTTATTACTTTGGCTAAATTTCAGTACTGAGCCCAGTATATTTGCGCACTTGATAGCAATTCCAAGTTTAGTGCTATTCACAGGCTATAGCGCTAGCTTGATCCTGAGGAAGGGAGTTTAACTCTGCGATACAAAGTACTGGCCACAAAAAAACCAGCCGTAGCTGGTTTTAATATTCACAGATTTTAACTGCTGTAAGCTTAATTAATCTGAATTCAGATTACTTCGCTTTCGGTCTAAATGGCTTGATGACTGACTCGTCACACTCTAAGAATGGACCGTCCATTAAATCGATGCAGTAAGGGATCGCAGGAAATACTGCATCTAAACATTCACGAATAGACTTAGGCTTGCCAGGTAAGTTAACGATTAATGAGTCACCACGTAAACCAGCTGTTTGACGAGACAGAATAGCCGTTGGTACAAACTTTAATGACTCGGCGCGCATTAACTCGCCAAAGCCAGGCATCATGCGATCACACACAGCTTCAGTCGCTTCTGGAGTCACATCACGCTTAGCTGGCCCAGTGCCGCCAGTTGTCACGATCAAGCTACAGTTTTGCACATCAGCCATATCAATTAACGTAGCTTCAATATCAGCCGTTTCATCAGGAATGACCTTATAAACAGGTTCCCATTCAGATGTTAAATACTCATTTAGCACATCAATAATGGCTTTACCTGAAATATCTTCGTAGATACCTGCACTCGCACGATCGCTTACCGTAACAATGCCGATTTTAGCTTTGGTCATGACAAAATCCTTAAACTTGATCATTTAATGGCTGTAAGTCTACATAACACTATAGACTTTAGATGTGGCTAAAATACCACAATTTTCAAGCAGAGACGGAGAGATTGATCAAGAGTTGCAAAACATGGGTCACTGCAGCTATGCCTTGTTCAAAAATAAGACAACGTAATTCGCTGAGGTTATAAACGACTCGCAAACCAGTATCGCGGTTTCCAATAAACGTTATCCATGCTTGAAATTATGACGCCTTTTTTCGTCGACACGTGCAAAAAGCGATGCCCAGATAAATACACCCCAACATGACGCCCACTACCTGTGGTTTTGAAAAACACTAAATCTCCACTTTGTAAATCACTTTTAGCCACTCGGGTTCCCAAACTCGTTTGCCCTTGCACAGTTCTTGGAATACTTGGGCCAACAAGATCTTGATAGGCCACATACACTAAACCAGAGCAGTCCAAACCCTTCTTAGTTAATCCACCTAAACGGTATGGCGTCCCCTGCCACTGCTGGTGAAATTGTAATAAACGCGCTTCGTTCCACAATCTTGAATCAACATCATCTAATGATGCTGCAGCGGCGTTATCAGGAACTGTAATATGATTGCTGGCACAAGCTGTCAGAAGAACACTCATAATGAGCAGTAAAATTAATCGTGACATAACAATATCCACCCAGTATTTAGCTCAAAATCAGTATAGATTTGTATTAAAATAACACGACCAATTCCCATGTAGGCTAAACGAATTAAAGCGTGAGTTAAACCGGACAAGGTCTAAACAAACCTACAAATCATTAATAATTAATCACCGATACAAGCTTTGAGCACATTGTTGATTATGACGTTCTGTGTGGGGCTCCTTCAGTATTCTTATATGAACTGAGTAAGCAACCAAATGACATTGAAACGACTAACATGCCTCCTAAATTAACATGTCTCATTATAAAGTCGCCTCTTATACCACCATGATTTCGTCATCTCAGCTTATCCTAATAATGAGTCAGACATCTAGCATGATTGATTACACTACCACTTGCTTAAACAGGTTTTGGACAATGAATAAGCCAATGAAGCAGGCAATGGCTGATAAAATCGGCGTAATCACCCACCCCACCAGTATTTTACCTAGAACAGGCCATTGAATCGGTAACCGCTTTAAGAAGGCAATACCAATAACAGCACCAATGACCGCCTGAGAACTCGACACTGGCACTAGAGGTATTGCAGGTAAACCCATGTTCACAAAAGCATTAGACAGCGACTGAGAAGAGAAGATAAACAACACAATAGAGTGCGCCATTACTACCACCCATGCTGTCACTGGTGTCATCGAGATTAAATTGCCACCCACCGTCATCATCACTTTTTTAGAGTAAGTAAATACCCCGACACTAATGGCAACAGCACCTAAAAAGAACAGCTGCATTGCACCGCTAAACTCAATACCCGCAAATTCAAAGGCATCAATAGGTGCGCTGAGCACAAATACGCCCATCACATTAGCAATGTTATTAGCACCTAAACTATAAGCACCAAATGCACCTGCTAATATCAAACCAATACGTGTCCACTGATCTAATTGAAATAAACCAGGTCGCCACCAATCAATCGCGCGTGTCACAGCTTTATATAAAATAACTGCGGTGATGGCAGCAAGAATTGGACACATCACCCACGTACTTAAGATTTTAGTCAATACTTCAGGGTCAGTTGCCATGCCACTAAAGAGGTTCCAGCCGATAATAGCCCCGACAATCGCTTGACCTGTCGATACGGGTAAACCTGACTTTGTCATCAGATATACAGTTGTCGCAGCCGACAAAGCCACAGTAAATGCGCCGCCAATGGCAGAGACTTTACCTAAGGCACCTAACGTATGCGATGCACCAGCACCACTGATCACTGCGCCCAGAATCACCATCACTGAACAAATCATTGCCGCCGTGGAGAACTTAACCATTTTAGAACCGACAGCAGTGCCGAAAACATTAGCAGCATCATTGGCCCCTAACGACCAACCTAAAAACAAACCACTCGATAAAAATACCCAAATCGCAATATCCATATTATTCCCTCCTACTGAACCCGTTTGAGAGTAAATATGGCAACCCGATCACTGATGTCTTCAGCTAAATTCGCCACTTGATCTATGCGGTCAAAAAAGTATCGCAACTGGACTTTATTAATCAGCGGTAAATCTGTATCGAACAAGATAGTTTTCGCCCGCGTACAGGCTTTATCCGCATCACTTTCAAACATTATCACTTTCTGGTGATATTCCTGTACGCGCTGTAAGTCGGTAAAAAAACTTTTGGCGCACAATATAGTGTGATCTATGGTATTGCCTACCGCATTCAGTAGCACCATGAGGTCAGCCTCAACCGCTTGAGGAATAAGTGGCTTCTCGATTTTTAAATGTAAGCCTATGGTTTCCTGTTTATTGATAATCCGGTCGGTTAAATCAATCAGCGAGGCCACATCACTGCGTAAATCAGGGATCAGGGTTTTTCGATATAGCGTCTGTTCAATTTCACGCTTGAGGACATCAGCTTCATGTTCAATAGACTGAAGCTCTGTTAATGCATTTTCAAACTCCTCGCTATTAGCTCCGTGAGCTAAATACATTTGCCACATATAAACAAACTTATGTTGGCCGAGTGTGACTTGATCGAGGAATAAATACACATTGGTTTCGGTAGACTGACTCTGAGAAAGAAGCGTAGTGATCCGAGAAAAGCCAAACATGGCATCTCCTTTGTTAGGGTTAATTAAGGGGGGAATTAAGATGAGAAATGACCAAGCACTACATCAGGGAGTGATGGGGGCGCAGTACCTGGTCATTGGATGAACTCAGTGGAACTTACTTAGTAAATCCTTTACTCATTTTAAAGGTAGAGCTGGTTTTCGAGCCGCTATGACCATGTTCATATCCAACAGCTTCAATTTGTTGATATAAATGTTGGTACATCTCCTCTAAGCGCGCTTTATCTTTCACATGGCCCTTAAATGAAAATTCATTAAAGCTGATACGTGGCTTGCGGTAATATGGCGTCCAGACTTGAAAATCGACTTCAACATCATCAAACCGTTTGTCTTTTACCGTGCCTTCCCAACCATGAGTTCGCATAACCATGGTTTGGATTAAGTCGGCTTTATTTGCTTCATAAATATCACCAACAATCTCCCACATAGCGGTATTGCGTTTTAAGATGGCAAATACCGCTTCCATATCGACATTTTTCACATCAATGTCAGCAGGTGAATAAGGAATATCATAGCTCACACTGTAAGCCGCTTTACCTTCGGTATAGTCAATCTCAGCTTTACGGTAATTCGATACATCACCAAAGCTTTGTGGATCGGCAGCGCGTAACTTGACTGTGATTTTACTCTTACGTGGTTTACTTAAATCTTCACGTACTCGAATATTGATCGATTTAGCTTTAAAAGCTCGGTTAGGCGTATCAATATAAGTCACCAACTTTACTTTTAAGCGTTCTTCTAAATCAATGAAATTAAAAGCTTGTTTAAAATCATCAGTTTGTTTCGAAGCCGCATAAGGCAGTGTTTTAGCCGTGCCAGTATTCACATGATACTCAAGTGAAGTGAATGCATCAGGCGATAGCGCATAGGCACTCGAACTTAAACATACATTCACTAGGCCGATTAAAAATAGATTATTTCTCATCAGAATTATCCTTCAGTTAAAATGCAAACTGCAATCTTGCTTGGAAGATATTGCCATCTTGGTCGTACATTTCTACGCCATTAATATCTGTGTATGGTTTTTGGTAATCAGCTTGAGTATGCACATAGTTAAACTGCGCTTTGAGGTTGTTTTCTAAGTACCAATTCACACCAAGGATATAATCCGTTTTTTCACCGCCAGTGATACCAGCATCTGTATCATCAAAGTTTGCCACATCAACACGAGCTGCTAATTCCCATGCGCCATAGCCACCAGCAGAAATTGCATTGGCAGGTTTAATCGATTTAAATTTCCCTTTCTTACCACTGTAATTCCATTGTTCACCCGTTAAGGTATAAACCGCTTGTAAGTAGTAAGCATCAACTGTCACAGATTCATCATCAATCTGATCAGCCATTGAAGTGACATATTCACCTTGAATTAATAAGTTTCTGTGCTGATAAGCCACCTCTAAACCATAGCTTTGTACTGATTCGGCATCAAATTTACCAGTATCAATGGTGCGGCTGACAGGCTTGCTGCTAGGACGAGCACGGTAGCGCGTTTCTACAGCTTCACTGTTATTGTTGGTGTACATACCACTGACACCAAGATGTAGTAAATGGTCACTGTTATTAATCGGCGCCATGGTAAAACGGCCGTTATAGACATCTTGCTTAAAGTTTAAGTCGTCGTCATTAATATTGGCAGTAGTACCGTAGCCCAACACCAAGTTGTAATCATTACCTTTATAAAGCCACTGCACGCCGACATTACGATCAGGTGCAAATGTATCTGTACTTGCACGTTCTAAGAAAGCTAAATGTGCCGAACTGTTCGTGGCTTCAAGACCAAAACCATATTTCTGGAAACCCATGGTCAACTCTGAATTTCCCCAGCCGCGATAAGTCACGTTCGCATCTTTCACTTCAACTTCAGACTCGCCATCAAAATCAAATTCTAACGAGTATTTCCATACATTTGAAAAGTAGCCTTCGACCCCAAATCGAACACGACGAAAATCGACCGTATTGGCTCCACCTTCAAACTCACGCTTACTTCCAGTGTAAAAATCATCGTAGTTAACATAGTCCAATTGAATTCGACCAGAAAACTCCATGGTAGATTTACCATCTTGAGAAATGAACTCTGGTGACGGGCTGCTGCTAGAGAATTTTAATCTATCTTTTTTGTTAGCAGCATCTTGGGCTTCAATCAGCTCCATTTCTAACGCATCTAAGCGTTCTTCTAACTCTGTAACGCGATCGGTATCAGCCGCCATAGTGGCACCTGAAAAACAAAATAATGATATTGCTACTGCTTTAGCAACTCCTGAAACTGACAACACATTTTCTTTGCTCATCTTCATCTTCCTTAGATTATTTTTATTACTTAATTTGGAACAAAAATGTTTCTATCTCGTTAGCCATAGAGTAGAACTACGGCTGTAAAAAAAACATGATCAACATCAACTAATTACAACTTAATCTTACAATCTTGCGTAAAAAGTGATCTAAGACGAAATGTAAAATAATCCAATTGCAGATTTTTTTAAGTCAGCCGAAAGCGACTTATGAAAATCATATTCTCATAAGCCACTCTTTTTGCATGCTGTTGATTTAAATGCTTATTTATATATTAATTATTGAAAGTTTTTGTCAATTAAAAACCTATACTAAACTCAACAAGTGCTTATTCGACTTGCTCTAATCTATGAATACCTTTGCGACTTGTGGTTAATTTATATCGATAATAACTACAACCACTGTCAGTTTTAGTGACTAAAACAATGTTGATAGGATAGACACTATGCACATTGTGGAGCTTAATATTACTCTCCGTTTCCTCCCAATGTGATCGCACCATTCTTGGCAGTAACCGTAAACGCTTACTTAAATTAACTGTAAGTTTATCTTTAAACTTAAATTGGGAATTTGGTTGTGAATGGGTATGCGATGTATAACTTCGCTTATAGACGAGCGCTTCTTTAAAACTATGGCTTTCTGCCCGATAAAAGCGTTTACGTAATGCATTTACTTTTTCAGGTAGCTCAGCAGGTTTTTGTCGGTATACCGCCTCTTTAGCGTCATACACTAATTGGCTGGAACCGTGTTGATAGAACCGATAATGATGCTGTGAATACTTAGAGAAATATTTCTCCATTAAGTAATTACGCCCCAACTCTTTAATCCGGTCTTTGAAGATATACGACAACACCAGAGAGAAAAAAAATGGTGTAGAAAAATTGCCAAAAGCTTTTTGAGTCGCAAAGGCGATACCTGTAGCAAATGCCATTGCTAATGCGGCTGCAAAACCAAAGATCAATTGTTCAGCCACTTCACCATCTTTAAGTTTCTTACGAGTTAATTGGTGTGGACGATGGATCACCCGTTTAGCGATGTGTAATCGATTAAGTAATTTCTCTCTTCCAGCTTCTGAGGTAGGAGATAACTTAATCTTCAGTATATCGGCATCTACGCAAAGCCGTTGTATTTGAACAGTCAGCCAAAGCTTATCTTCTTTACTGGCCTGGTGTTTAGCCTGTAACAGAGATTGATGATAGTGATACATTAATAAATGTAGTGCCAACTTAAATAGCTGACCTTGGGTGAGTAATTGTTCGTTATCGTGGATCCGTGAAAATTGCTCTATTTGATCACCGATATAGGCCAACTGCGCTAAGCTAGCATTCTCTTGTAAATCAACAATACCACTGACAAATTCAGACAACGCTAGTACATAGCGACTCTGATTAGCTTGGGCGGAAGCATAAGCAGTTTGCTTAATAATGAGTAAATCACGGTCAATGGTGTGACAACTAATGGGCTCGACTTTGACCAATTGTTGTTGTTGCAACAAATTGTGATAAAAGCTGCTTTTATTCATGACGTCGCTATTGTCAGCTAGTTTGGCAGGAAAGAAAAAATAGGCCTGCAATTGTACTCGACTTAATTCAGGCGGAATATCCACCTGAATTGTTAAGTGGTACTGATCAGCTATCGATAGCGACAACATGGTTTCAGCCTACCATTGCGTAAATGGTTGCTTCATAAGCATAGAGTTGTAATAACGTGCATCACCCGTCACTTCTTCTGCTAACCAGCTTGGCTTATTGACCGTTTGTGCTTCGTCAGTTAATTCGACTTCAGCAACGGTCAATCCTTGGTTACTGCCGTAGAACTCGTCGACTTCAAAGATGTGTCCTTGATGATCAACGAGGTATCGGGTTTTATCGATAACACCTGGTTCGCAGATTTTCAGTAGTTCTTGCGCCTCTTCAACAGAGATCTCTTTTTCCCATTCATAACGCGACGCACCTGACTCATTACCAATACCTTTAATCGTTAAAAACCCTTTGTCACCTTTTACACGCACTCGCACTGTGCGCTCAGGCACGCTACTTAAGTAACCTTGGATAATACGAACCGACTTACCCGCTTGTGCTTTAAATTCTTCACTTGATACTAAATACTTGCGTTCAATTTCTTGTGCCATGATAGCTATGCCCTATTTATAAAAAAGTATGATGATGTAATGCTCATGCAAGCTTAATTAGCTAGTGGTAGGTTCTTCATACCGATAACGCGCTTAATCGCTTGAAGGTAATTAATGTTTTCAACACCCGCTAAGTGTAAGTCTTTAACTGTGGTGTGAATGTCATCTAATTCTGTTGATTCACTGTTTACGCTGACAAGTCTTGCGCCATTGACTAACACATTTGCCACTTCACAGATGGTGTTATTGACCATATAACCAAAACGTTCTTTATGAATCTTAACGGCTTGTAAATCAGGATGGGCGTCGATGATAGCGATAAATTCTTCGAAGCTATAGCTATCTTTGGCTAATGCAGGTTGCTCCACCATGAACGCAGGGAAGATTTCTTGTTCTAACTGAACTTTACTGATCGGAAATTCCGCTTTTAATTTTGGATCCCACTGCTCTAAACCATCTACGGTTTGTACGTAACTTTTAACGTCCATTTTGCCATCGCGAATCTTAGTGTTATTCAAATCATTAGTGCGAGACATAATATAAATTTCGTCACTTTCACGACGCCATACCTTTTCAGGAACCGGAACAGATAGGCGCGCCATACGCTCTGCGGCTTCAGTAAAGTCTTGCCCAAAAGTACGGAACTCAAAGCGTGGTTTAGAAATTTCACCAATTGTTAATTCAGACATACTGTTTCCTTTAAATTTATTTCGTTTGTTATTAAGTACCCATTTACAGTACTCCTGTGTTGAGTAAAAAAAACAGATCTAGATCATGTTTTATTAATTTTAGTCTCAACCTAATCTTACACGATATAAATAAAAACAATTACTACCAAATCAAAAAACCTTTAAAAACAATCAAATATAACAAGTAAAAAACCACACCGACAGTTAGTTAAAATATTAATTAAAAACTATTAAGATAATTTATTGATCTTGATCCATTTTTATTACGGCTTTAACGGTTATGGTTATTGCAAATGGAATATAGCTTAAGGTCACAACAAGATGAGCAAAGAGATAACTGATAAGATTGATCCACTTGATATGAACCAATACAAAATGGAACGGCTACCTGTCAGATCAAAAACTAACTTCGAGTTATGGTTAGCTAAAAGTGGTATATGGATAGCGTTGGCGGCATTTATCTTTTTACTGACGGGCAACCCAGCCTCTTTTTTGACAGATTTTGACTCATCAATGTTAAGCAAGTCAGCTGCAGAACATTTTCACAATGTCGGCCTGACAGAATTTAGCTGGCATGGGCAGGCGATGTTAGCCATTTTCTGCACTGCGGTTATTTTATGGATTACTGAACCAATCCCCAATTATCTCACCTCATTAATGGTCATTATTGCCTTAGTTCTGACCGGTGTACTGCCTGAACGCCAAGCCTACGCCCAGCTTGGGCATCCAATTATGTGGTTAAACATTCTATCTTTCATCCTAGCTTCCATGTTGGTGTCTTCGGGTGCTGCAAAACGCTTTGCCTTATGGTTTATCTGCCGTTTTGGTACCAGTGCGACACCGATTTTTTACAGTTTTATGGTGATTAACTTAGCCTTGTCTGCCTTTATTTCTGCGACCACAGCAAAGGCTGCGATTTTGATGCCTATTTTTATGGTGATTGCTGCGGTCTATGGCGCAAGAGGCGGAGAAAATAAAAACAACTTCGGCCGAAATTTAGTCCTGCAAAACCTATTACAGATTAACTTATGTGCTGGTGCGTTTGTCACAGGCTCAGGTGCTAACCTATTAGCTGCAAGTCTGATAGCTGGTGCTATTGGCAGCAGTTTCTTCTTTGCCGACTGGATGATAGTCGCCATGCCAATTGTCATCTGCATGATTGTGATTGGCTGGTTACTGGCAACGAAGGTCTTTTTCCCACTGTCACCTGAAGAGCGCCTGCCACAAATCGAAGGGGGGATGGAACGCTTACAACAAGAATTAGATAAAATGGGTAAAGTCTCGTTCCGTGAGATTAAATCTATCGTGATTTTTGTGACTATTTTAGTTTTTTGGGCCACCGACAAATACCACGGCGTCAGTGCAACTGCGATTGCATTCATTGGGGCGATTGTCGCATTAAGCCCGCGTATTGGGGTTGTGAACTGGAACCAAGTCGATGTGCCTTGGCATTTATTACTGTTCTCTGCAGGTGCATACACTCTAGGTGCAGGCTTTAAGCAAACTGACTTACCTAACCTTGCGGTTAACTTTAGCCTTGAATACTTTGGCTTAGATGAATCAACACCATTTAGCGTGTTCTATATTATGCTGACAGGCGCGATGCTATTAAGCTCACTGGTATTCCAATCTAAAACCATGCGCACTATGCTATTTGTGCCCATTGCCATTGGTATTGCTCAACGTTTTGATTTTCCAATTATGAGCTTAGCTCTACCTGTGGCGCTGTTAATCGAGCACGTTTATGTGCTGCCATTTAACAGTAAGCCAGCTTTGCTGCTTTACTCAACCGATCAATACAGCTTAAGTGACAGCTTTAAGTTTGGTTTTACCATGTTGATGATTGGTTGGGCTACCAGTATTTTAATGGGTGAGACTTGGTTTAAGTGGTTAGGATATGCCCCTAACGGTGTTTTTTGGTAAGATGGATTTTGTGGTAATAACTTAACGATAATAAGCAGATATGAATTCAAATAAAAATGAAATTCGCAGTAAACTCGCTCTGCTTCAGTTAGCAACTGAACTGGGTAGCATCAGTAAAGCCTGCGACATTATGGGTTATAGCCGTGACAGCTATTACCGCTTTAAAAAGCAATATGAAGAAGCAGGTGAACGCGGGCTTAAAAACCTTTCACGCAAGAAACCTGCGCTTAAAAACCGTGTATCACAAGAAGTTGAAGACCAAGTCATCGAAATCGCACTCGATTACCCTAATTATGGTCAAGCGAAAGCTGCAGAACTTCTGACTGCCCGTGGTTGTACTATTTCCGCCAGCGGTGTGCGTACCATTTGGGTGAGGCACAATCTTGAAACCAAGAAAAACCGCCTAGTGGCGCTTAATAGCCGTTTACGTCAGCAAAACCAACTTAGCTTTAAAAGCCAGCATGATATGGAGCAGCTTTATAAACTCGAGCAAAATGAATCAGCGTTAGATTGTAAATACCCAGGTGATGTTTGTGTGCAAGATACCTTTAGTATTGGCAATGTTGATCCTATGGGTCAGCTCTATCAGCACACTTTCATTGATGCTTATAGTCAGTATGCCATTGCGATTATCAGTGATAATAAAGACTCAAGTACTGCAGCGAACTTTTTGCAATCTACGGTTCAGCCATGGTACATGCAGCAACAGATCAAAATTAACAGCCTACTGACCGATAGAGGGGCTGAATTCTCTGGTAAACAAAGTGCGCCATTTAAAGATTTACTCGACCACGCTGATATCAACCACATTCAAATGCGTGCCTATAATGGCCCTGTGGTTAACGGCTTAGCTGCTCGTTTTCAACAGCTAACCTACGATGAATTTTATGCGCCATTTTTAAAGAATCATCGCATTACGACTATTGAAGAACTCAACCAACAATTACAAAAATGGTTAGACCGCTATAATCATCAATATGCCATTGCTGGCCGCTATACCTTAGGTAAAACCGCCGTTGAAGTCCTGAAATTAAGCAAACACTTAACTAAGTGATCACCTAACTAAATGCACAGCTAACTAAATACACTGCTATCTAAGCTGACTCCCAAAACCACCCTATTTCGGTGGTTTTTTATGTAACCTCTTCAGACAAAGTTCTGCTATCACATCAAGATGATCATTTTATGAGATATCCAATGTGGTTTTAGCGATAAAGCCTCCCCCGCAGTTGTAACCTAAAATCAGTAACGCAAAACACAGTCTTAATCTCACAACGCTGTTTTTAGGGCTTAGTGGTGATTGCTGCTATCAATGGTTTGAGTATGTATGTCAAACTATTGCGATTAATCACACAGTATTCTTAAAGTTAACAAGGAAGTATTATGGAATTTGCTGACGGCATTGTGCAGTTAAACTCTTTCTTTACTGTCACGGTAGGGATTATCGTGCTGTTTATTGGTAGACGTTTAAATCAGGTTGTGGGCTTTTTAAAAGAATTTAGTATTCCTGAGCCCGTTTCTGGCGGGATCATCTTTTCTATTTTATTCACCCTTATTTATGCAGCCACCAGCATTGAAATTAACTTTGATCTAATGGCCAGAGATGTCTTACTGGTGTACTTTTTTACCACTATCGGTATTAATGCCAGCTTAGGCGATTTACTCAAAGGTGGTAAGCCCTTAGTCATTTTGCTCATTGTCACTATTGGTTACATGATTTTGCAAAACCTTACCGGTATAGGTGTAGCAACCTTGTTTGGTCAAGAACCGATTGTCGGTTTACTCGGTGGCAGCGTGTCATTGATTGGCGGCCATGGTACCGCCATTGCCTGGGCACCAAAAATCCAAGAACAATTTGGTTTATCCAGCGCCATGGAAATTGGTATTGCTAGTGCCACATTCGGGTTAATTCTTGCCAGCTTAATGGGCGGGCCCATTGCCAAATACTTGATCAATAAACATCAATTAAAACCTTCAGTTGATTTAGAAGCTGCAAATACGCAAGGTAAAGAAACCGAAACAGCTGTCAAAATGACTTCGTTTGATTTCTTAGACGCCCTATTAGCGATTCATATCTGTGTGATTTTAGGGTTTCTGTTAAATGAAGTGGTCAGCAATTTAGGGCTAGACTTACCCTTGTTCGTGACTTGCCTATTCGCTGGTATTGTAATAAGCAATTTAATTCCTAAAAGCTACCCACGTATTACTGGCACTGCTTGGCCTAGCCGTACTGCAGCGATTGATCTCATTGCAGATATGTCACTAGGAACGTTCTTAGCGATGTCATTAATGAGCATGCAATTATGGACATTAGTGGATTTAGCTGGACCTATCTTTGCCATTCTTGGGATGCAATTTATTGTGGCTATTGTGATCAACTTATTCATCGTGTTTCCTGCAATGGGCAAGAATTATGATGCCGCTGTGATTTGTTCAGGCTTTGGTGGTATCTCACTGGGCTCAACACCAACAGCGATGGCTAACATGTCAGCAGTCTCAATGCGCTATGGATACTCTGCTCAAGCCTTCATTATTGTGCCGTTGGTTTGCGCCTTCTTTATCGACTTAGCCAATGCGTTAATCATCCCTTACTTTATTGGTCTAATGCAGTAATCTGCTAGCGACTTACTGAAATCAATCACTCATTAAAAAGGGAAGCAGTTGCTTCCCTTTTTAATTGCCATAAACAAATGCAGCCTATACAGAAAACTTAGTAATTTCAGATTCAAGTGTCTGGATTAATTTTTGGGTTTGATCTGTCCCTGCGTGTACTTGGACAGAGACAGCAGAGGTATTTCGCGCAGTATCGGCAATAGTAGCAATGCGTGTTGCAGCATCTTCCCCCGCAGTTAATTGCTCAACAGCAGCTTGAGATATTTGATGACTCATTGACGAAATGGCCGATAACGACTGCGCAATATGGCTTAATGCTAAGGCGACATCTTGAGACTTAGCCACGGTATCCGCACTCGTCGACACACTTTGCGATACGGATAACTTGGCGTCTTGTGTTGCACTTTGCAGTTTAACAATAGTGAGTTGAATTTGCTCCGTGCTTGTTTGAGTACGCTGCGCTAACTGCCTCACCTCATCTGCCACTACTGCAAAGCCACGACCTTGATCGCCTGCCCTAGCCGCTTCAATGGCTGCATTCAGTGCAAGTAAGTTGGTTTGTTCAGCAATGCCTTGGATCACTGATAGCACACTAGCGATGTTATTCACTTCATCATCCAAAATTTGGATATTCTGCCCTGCGCTGTCAATTTGGTTTTCAAGTAAGGAGATTGTCTCTGCTGAGGATTGGGTTAACTGATGAGCTTGTAAGCCTTGCTTTTCAGCAGCTGTAACTGAATCGGCTGCTTGTTTGGCAAGTTCTGCTACGCTGGCTGAACTTGCTGTAAGTTGAGTAATTGATGACGCGACGATTTGCGCTTCTTCGCTAAGTGCATTGGTTAAATCATCCAACTCTGCAGAGCGTTGCTCCGAATCGTGGGTTTGTGAGTTAAGTATATTTGTCACTTCACCGATTGCACTAACCACTCCCTGAAGCCCCACTTGCATATAGTTCATTGCCCCCACAACACTGTTATCGTTAGTACTAACAAAGCTGTTTTCTTGTTTTAAGTCACCACGTGATACCCGCATAACAAAACGACGCACATCTTCAATTTCAGCCCCTAACGAGCCTTGTAAGTTCAGCCCAAATCGTATTAATAATAAGGTGATAATAATGGCTATCGTCAGCGAAAAAGTTAATAACCATTTGGCCACCGCCCAATAACGACTATCCGCTTCTGCGTAGCTAATGCCTGTACCTATATACCAATGCCATCCTGGTGTTTTTTGCACCACTGAAGTCATGTCGACGATATCGCCATCACGCTGTGACTCCCAATGATAAGTTATAATGGTTGCTGTTTTTTGTCCCACTAATTGCTCAACCATTTCGCCGATACTGTGTCCTGATGCATCACGGAAATCATTAAAACTTGTTCCATGTAGTTGGGGATCATGTGGTGCAGCAACAAAATCTAGTTTTTCGTCAACGACATAGACATACTCTGAGTCATGATATTTGTTTTCTCGAAGTAGTTGGCTGGCAAACTTTTTGGCTTGCTCTTCTGACAAAGTGCCTGTACTTGCTAACTGTTCAAATTGCTCAACTATGTTAACCGTGCTTTTCATCAGTTGATTTATTCGGGCAATGTTGTCGCGCTCACTGGCATCAGAAAGCGCATGTAACCCCCAAAGCGCAATACTGATAAAAGCACAAAAAATGACCGACGAAAATACAACGATTTTACTTTTCAAACGCATGCAGCATCCTTGTTTATTCTTATTGTTATTCGCTCAAGCGCTGTATACAAAACACTCTCTTTTACTAACATAAAGAGTTTTCAGTAAAAGATGCAAGCAATAAATGACATCGCTGTCATTTATTGTGTTTGTTTTTACAAATACATTGAAAAATTAAAGGCCTAAGCACTGACTAGTTTTAGTTCTCCTGTGCCCTCGCAGGCTGACCATTATGTGGCTCGAGGCTTATTAGTGAACAGCTCTGTAGTATTTCGTATTAACCCTCTGTGACTTTTTTTCGACATCCTCCATGTTAATTTTATCTCAAATGATGAAAAACAACGCAGTAGCCACGCTTAAGTCATTCATAAACATACATTTATAGAGCCACTAAAAGTCATGATAAACACCAATGAAATAACGATGATAAAAACAGCAGTATTTTTATACCTATGTCTATTTTCTACATACTCTTTTGCCAGTAACTATATTGTGGGTAAATTGATTCCAGAAAAGAGCGTCATCATACGTAGTGAAGTCAGCGGCGTAGTCGACTCATTTCAAGTTGATAGCGGTGATCCGGTATCACTTAATACACCGTTACTGTCTATTTCTCACATTGACTATGGCTTAAACGTTGACTTGGCTAGATATAATATCGATGTGAAACGTTCTGAACTTGAAGCACAAGAAAATCAACTTAAACGCTATCAATCATTATTAAAAAGTAAAGGTATCTCAGAAGGTACTTTTGAAAATCAACTTCGCCTGACCAATATCAGTCGCGCAGAACATAACATGAGTAAGACAGAGTATGAAATATCCCAACGTACCTTGGCTAAAGCAGCCCCACAGGCACCATTTGATGGTGTTGTAACGCAGCGTTCAATTGAAGTAGGTCAATTTATTTCAGTGGGTGACTCACTTTATTCCATTGCCGACTTCAGCAAACTAAAAGTCAGTTTTCACCTTCTAGAAAGCGATTTTGATCAGTTCGTAAAAGGGGACAGTGTCAAAGTTACTATTCCTTCTATACCGCTGCAGGTAACCGGCAAAATTTCATTATTCTCACCAGTGATGCAGGAGAATGCCCCGGGGTTTGCGGTCGAAGTGACATTAGAGAATGCCGATAATCAGCTCCATCCGAGCATGGAAGTATACGTACACTTTAATGAGGAGTCGCCTCAATGAATACCATGCTATCTTTGCTATTAAAGCGAAAGTTTGCCGCTAAAATACTTACCTTACTTATCATCAGTATTGGTGCCTGGACTGCATATAAGTTGCCTCTAGCTGAGAAACCACGCTTTGATATGGGAAAAGGAAATATCATTACGACTTACCCTGGTGCCACTGCATTAGATATTGAAAGTAATGTCACCAGCAAGATTGAAAAGGAGCTATTATCCGTTTCAGGACTTAAGCAGTTCACATCAAAGTCTGAAAATGGACTGTCAAATATTAGTTTTGAATTACACAGTGATGTCGCTAACTCAGAGCTTGTATATCAAGATCTTCGTGATGCGATTGCTCGCGTTGTCGACTTACCCTCAGGTATTACTGAAGCGCCAACTTTAACCATCAAAAAGTCTTTTAGTCTAGATTTTATGGTCATTGGCATTGCAGGAGATGTGCCTTACTCAACGTTACGAGACAAGGCAAAAAACCTTGAATTAGCACTTAGAAAGCTTGATGGAATTGGCGAAGTACATCCTATAGATTTGCGAGATCCTGAGTTTATTGTTCAACTAGAGCCTATCTCCTTAAAACGATACGGATTAACGATTGATGAAATTGCTACGATTATTTCACAGCGAAATGCACTGATTAGTGGCGGCCGTTTAGAAGAATTACAAAATAATCCTGAACTGATTACCACCGCAGAGCTGAATAGTTTGCAAGCCCTGCAAGAGGTGTTCGTTTCATTTAATCCAAATTTACAACTCAAAGACTTGGCCAGTGACATTGTGAGTGGTTACGAGAAAGGCTCGTCTTACGGCACAATTAACGGTAAACAGAGTATTCTTTTTGATTTACGGACTAACGAAAGCGCCGATGTCATCACAACATCTAATGCAGTTAAAGCCTTACTTGGCCGAGAAGAAATCAAACTGGGGGATAAATACACCTTAGCAATAGGCTCTGATCTTTCTGCTGATATTCAAGAAAAAGCCAATATAGTCCAAAGTAATGGCCTGATAGGCTTGGCGCTAGTTTTGGCAGTGCTCGCCTTATTCTTAAACAAACGCATTGCACTGTGGGTTGCTGTCTCCATTCCTGTGTGTATTTTCGGGACTCTCACCGTATTGGCTTCTTTTGGACAAATTTTAGATGTATTTACCCTTTCTGCATTAATCCTTATTATCGGGATAATCGTTGATGATGCGGTGGTTGTGAGTGATAAAATCGTATCATTAGTTGAGCAAGGTCACGATGTCGACACCGCCGTAGTACTTGGGGTAAAAAGCGTTTTCCCAGCGGTACTCGCTAGTATTCTATCTACGATGATTGCATTTATTCCGTTACTCTTTTTTCCTGGTAACAGTGGCAAGCTTATGTATGTCATCCCTCTTACTGTCGTCATCGCACTGTTATTTTCATTTTTAGATGCCTTATTTTTTATCCCTGCCCATTTAAAGGGAGTACTAAGAAAAAACGGCAGTTTTCAGCAAGAAAAAACCATCAATTTCAATCTGATCAATAATTTGATTAGATTTATAATTTCACATTACAGGCTTGTATTACCTGTCGCATTAGCGTTAATCATTGCTATAAGTACATTGTCTTTCAAAAACATCAGTTACTTATTTTTCCCTACCGATGGTGCGTACCTTATTGAAATGAGTGCAGAAGCCAATCCAGAGCTTTCACTGGATGAGGTATGGCAACAAACACAGCAACTTGAAGCCATTTTAGAGGCAACCCCTGAAGTGAGTTACTGGTATGGTGAAGTGGGCTCTCCTAACAGTACATGGGAGATATCCCTCAGCCCACCCAATGATCGAACTCGACTCGCTGAGGACATAGTTGCAGCATGGGAAGAAAAAATTATTGATATTGAAGGGTTAAGCCAAGTTGAGTTTGATATCGATGGCGGTGGCCCTCCTGTGGGTAGGCCTATTGATTTACGCATCGTCGGCGGTTCAGGCACAGGTAGAGAGAAATTAGCCAATGATATTACTGAATACTTAACTTCCATTGATGGCACAGTACGTGTCAAACGAGATGTAAATGAGCCAACACCACAAATTGAAGCCGTATTGCAACACCGTTGGCTCAATTACTACGGGATCAGTGCGACACAAGTCGGGGATCTAATCAAATATGCTGTTGAAGGTCAGCGTGTAACACGTATTTTTAATGGCAAAGAGGAAGTGTATTTTCGAGTCACACTTGAAGACAATGATAAGTCACTACAAGAACTCGACAATATCGCCCTAAGAGCAAGCGATGGCCGCTTAGTCCCATTGAAAGAACTTGTTCGTTGGGAATTTAGTGACTCCACCGCAAAATTGAATCACTTCAATAGTGAAAGAGTCATTCGGGTTTCATCGAGTGTCGATGCCTCAGTAACGGATCCCATTACTATATATAAGCTTGTTCAAAATCAGTTTGCCAATAAAGATTATCATGGTGCACGCATTATCCCGACGGGACAAATATTAGAAACACAGCAAGCGCAAACAGGGTTTACCATGGCCGTTATTATTGCCTTAGTCGGTATTGCAGTCATCTTATTGTTATTATTCGATAATGTTGTTGAATCTTTAATCGTTATTTCAGTGATCCCTTTCGGCATTGGTGGTGCATTATTTATCTTATTCATGCATAACCAAGTCCTCAGTTTTTTCTCAATCATCGGTATGATCGCACTGATTGGTATTATGGTTAATAACAGCTTAGTGCTTGTTTGGCACTTAAAAGAGAATCAAGAAGATATGGCTAAGCTCGGCGCTGTTGAATTTGTCATAAAAGGAACCCAAAGCCGTGTAAGAGCAATCAGCCTCACAACAATAACCACAGTTGCAGGGCTAATACCTTTAGCATATGGCTTAGGTGGATATGATAATTACATGTCACCAATGGCACTGGTTGTAGGTTGGGGGTGTGTTATCTCTCTTGTCGTGACTTTAACCATTATTCCGTCAATTTATCTAGCGGTCATGAAGTGGCAAAAGAAGCCAATGATTAATCATTACTTACCACCAGCGATGTCAACAAATGAGCCTGTGACATAGCTAGCCTCATCCGATAATAACCACGAAATAGCATTCGCCACCTCTTCAGCTGTGCCGCAGCGCTGTAACGGGGTGGTAGCCCCCAATCGTTGTGCACGTTCTGGCTCTCCGCCATCAGCATGAATACTGGTATCGATTAGCCCAGGACGAACAGCATTAACCCGTATGCCTTTGCCTGCAACTTCCAATGATAAGCCCTTAGTTAATGAATCTATCGCACCTTTTGAGGCAGCATAATCAATATACTCAAATGGCGCACCAAGACGAGATGCCGCAGAAGATACATTGACGATTGCACAACCTTGCTGCATCACTTTTAGGGCTTCACGACAACACAAAAAACAACTAGAGACATTAGCGATGAGAACGCTATTGAATCGCTCAAGACTCATATCGACTAAGTTTGATTGTTGATATAAGATGCCAACGTTATTAACCAAATGTGTCACTTGCCCTAAAGCTTGCTCAATTGATAAAAAGAGTTGTATCACTTCTGTTTCTACGGACACATCTGCTTGTATCGCAATGGCTTTACCACCTTCAGCCTTAATTGCTGCTACAACATCATCCGCTGCATTTTTCTGACTTCGATAATTAACACACACAGCATACCCTTGGCGTGCGAGTAACTTTGCCGTCGCAGCACCAATTCCTCTACTTGAACCTGTTACTAAGGCTACTTTTTCCATATATTCACTTCCGTATGATGTCACGAGTCTTGAGTAGATAAAGACACCTTGGCACGCTTAAGCTAAGCGTTATCGACTTAAACATAAATCGTCCCTAACAGATACAAAGTGCCATAGCCTGAAACCAACACACGGTCATTGTCTATCTGACAATATAAAACCCCGCTTCTCGCAGAGGCCTGCTGAGCAACAAGTGCGGTTTTATTTAATATGCTAGACCAATAAGGTGCTAACCCCGCATGAATAGATCCTGTAACCGGATCTTCGTCACCGCCATTGGCAGGCCAGAAATAGCGAGAGATAAAGTCATGTTTACTGTCATCATCGGCTTTTGCTGTTACGACCACATCAAAAGGTGCAAGCCGTTTGAGCGTTTCCGACTGATATTGTATGTCTTTGACTTCATCAACTGACGCCATAACAGCAAAGTAGGCTTGCTCGCTTTTTAGGACGCTTTGCGGCTTAATGGATAAGCCCTCATATAAGTCTTCTGGTACCACTTCAATTGGTGAAGGAGCGAGATTAGGAAAGCTCATTTGAATACGCATGTCAGTTAATTGAGTAACCTGAAGCTTGCCGACCTTTGTGTTCAAAAACTCAAGCTCACCATCACAACCTAAATGGTTAAACAACACAAATGATGCTGCCAAAGTTGCATGGCCACAAAAATCTATTTCAGTGAGGGGTGAGAACCAGCGGATCTCATATTGGTTAATACCAATTGCTTTAATAAAAGCGGTTTCAGATAAGTTATTTTCAGCAGCAATATTTTGCATTAACTCATCATCAAGCCAGTCATTGATAGGAATAACAGCGGCAGAATTGCCCTTAAAGTTTGTATCGGTGAATGCATCCACCACATATATCTCTAATTCCATGAGTTTGCTCCAAATCCTTGAGTAACATCAACTCGATGACCTAATGATAATTTCAGATCACGCATACCAACTTAATTTAAACGGATTTAAGACTATAAGGCTATCAAAATATTTTCGTATTTATTAGCTTAAACAGCGCTTAGCCAATGAAGCGTCGGCCAATAGAATTAGAGAGAGCAATACAAGAGAATAATTGGGAATAACGAAAAAGCATAGAGTGAATTGATGAACATCACTCTATGTATAAATGAAATAAATGAGCTCAATAAACTGTCATAAAAAAGCCTAAACGGCCATTCCTGCAGCCACCCCTGATGACCATGCCCACTGGAAGTTGAACCCGCCGAGCCAGCCACTGACGTCCATCACTTCACCGATAAAGTATAAGCCCGTGACACTTTTCGCTTCCATGGTTTTAGATGACAACTCGTTGGTATCAACACCACCAAGCGTTACTTCTGCAGTGCGGTAACCTTCGGTGCCATTCATCACGATTGACCACTCATTTAAGTCTTTAGCAATTTGGTCTCGTTCACCGTGCCCTAATTGATTTAAGGCTTTATCCAGATCAGTTGCATCAAACAACGTTTCAACAAGACGCTTTGGTAGCCACTGACTAACCGTATTTCTTAAGCTTTGTTTAGGATGATTAGCCAGCGCAGTTTCAATTTTTTCTTTGGCACTTTCATTGGGCAATAAGTTAATACTAATTGCTTGGCCTGCTTGCCAGTAATTTGAGATCTGCAAAATAGCTGGGCCAGATAAACCACGATGAGTAAACAATAGTGCTTCACTAAATTGGGTACCATCTTCAGCGGTTATGGTTGACGGCACTGCAATGCCTGACAGCGGCTCAAAACGCGCTTTTTGTTCACTATGCCATGTAAATGGCACTAAGCCAGCTGTGGTAGGTAACACCTTGAGTCCAAATTGTTCTGCAAGTTTGTAACCGTAAGGTGATGCGCCAAGTTTTGGCATGGATAAGCCGCCTGTAGCAATCACTAATGAATCACAGCTAAATTCACCATTGGAGGTTTGCACTTCAAACTGTCCTTGGGCATTTTTCGCCACACTCATGATCTCAGTGCGCAGCTGTACTGTAGCGCCCGCCCAATCACATTCAGTCATCAACATGGTGACGATCTCTTTGGCTGAATCGTCACAGAATAACTGCCCGTGGTCACGTTCATGGTAGTTAATACCATGACGTTCAACTAACTCGATAAAATCCTGTGAACGATAGCGGGCTAGTGCAGACTTAACAAAATGGCTATTGCCACATAAGAAGTTATGCGGCTCTACTTTTTGGTTGGTAAAGTTACAACGACCGCCACCGCTGATAAGAATTTTTTTACCTGCCTGTTTGGCGTTATCTAACACCAGTACATTACGACCTCGATAGCCTGCAGTTGATGCACACATTAATCCTGCTGCGCCTGCGCCAATAATAATTACGTCGTGATGTTTCACAGGTTTACTCTCTTATTCGTTAAGCGCCTTACGGCAATCGATTAGCATATTTTAGTGGCGAATTTTTCATCAGCCACAAAAAAGGGCGCTATATTAGCACCCTTTTCGTTGTATTCACACTTGCACTAGCTTGAGAGTGTTTCAGACTTCTGTTCGCGTCCTAGTAGCTCTTTGGCTGCATCTACAGGGGCTTTACCTTTATAAAGCACTTGATAGATTTGCTCAGTGATTGGCATTTCAACACCAAGACGTTTAGCTAAAGTGTAAACCTCTTTGGTATTGCGATAACCTTCAACCACTTGGCCAATTTCTTCTTGGGCGGTATCGACATCGCTGCCTTTACCTAGTGCCAAGCCAAATCGACGATTCCGTGATTGATTATCTGTACAAGTCAGCACTAAATCACCTAGGCCAGCCATACCCATAAAGGTATTAGCATCCGCATTTAATGCGACGCCTAAACGTGTTAGTTCAACTAAACCACGGGTGATCAATGCAGTACGAGCATTAGCGCCAAAGCCAATGCCATCTGACATACCCGCGCCAATTGCGATAACGTTTTTAACAGCGCCACCCAATTGTAAGCCAGTAAAGTCATCATTTGCGTAAACACGTAAACGTTTCGGGCTATGTAATAACTCTACCAAATCATGAGTAAAGTCGGTACATGTTCCCGCTACCGAAATAGCTGTCGGCATACCGGCAGCAAGTTCTTTGGCAAACGTTGGTCCTGATAATACTGCTAATGGAAATTTCTCACCAAGTTGCTCACGAGCAACATCTTGCAGTAATCGACCTGTTTCAGGCTCTAATCCTTTAGTGGCCCAGACAATGCGCGCATCATCTCGTAGTAAAGGTTTGGCCTGTTTCAGTACTAAACCAAATACATGGCTTGGTACTACAACCAAAACATTTTTACTCGCAGCAAGTGCTTTGCCTAAGTCGGTTTCTAATTCAAGTGTGTCAGGAAAGGTAATTCCTGGCAGAAATGCATTATTAGCGCGTTCTTTGGCTAGGGTTTCCATGTGCTCAGGCTCATGGCCCCATAGCAAGGTCTTATGACCGCTGCTTGCGAGGGAAATGGCAAGAGCAGTGCCGTAAGACCCTGCTCCTAATACCGTAATTTCGGTAGTATTATCCATATTGATTAAGCGTTTGCTTCTTCAGCAGCAGGAGCTGCAGCAGCGTCTTGCTGACGTTGTTGAACGTACTGTGCAAATAACGCATCAAAGTTAACAGGTGCAAGGTTAAGCTGTGGGAAAGTACCACGAGCAACTAAGTTGCCTACAGTTTCACGTGCGTATGGGAATAGTACGTTAGGGCAGTAAGCACCTAATGAATGAGCAAGTTGTTGTTCAGTTAAACCAGTGATAGAGAAAATACCAGCTTGTTGAACTTCACATAAGAATGCAGTTTCTTCACCGTTTTGAGCTGTAACAGTTAAAGAAAGAATCACTTCATACACGTCATCAGAAAGTTTGTTGCTACGAGTGTCAAGGTCTAGCTTAACTTCTGGGTTCCATTCTTTTTGGAAAACAGCTGGGCTGTTTGGCGTTTCAAATGAAACGTCTTTAGTGAATACGCGTTGAATGTTGAATTGTGGTGCTTGTTCTTCGTTGTTAGCTACTTCAGCCATGATTTTCTACCTTCAAATTGTGTTTTAGCTCTTCTATGAAGCTAATTTTAGATTTGGGCTTTTATTACTAAAATGCAGCTGATGCCATATTTTAGTCCATCCCGATTAAAGTTGATCTAACTAGTTAACAAAACGCCTGTAAGCCCTTTATACAAGTAGGATCTTGTTCTACTCGCTAATATTGTCATCAGCGAGTAGCTGGTTACCTTTTACTTCTTACCTTTAACAGTCGGTAAGTTAGCCGCAGTCCAGTCACCCATACCGCCTTTTAGGTTACTGACATTTTCAAAGCCTTGCGTAACAAGAAGTTGAGCTGCTTGCGCAGAAGTCATACCAGCATTACATACAGTAATAATGGGACTGCTTTTATACTTTTCAAGGCTTGTCGCTTTATTATTTTTAATTTCAGACAAAGGCACATTTAACGCATCTACGATGTGGCCTTTACGAAACTCTTCTTGAGAACGAACATCAATGACTTTACCGTCTTGTTTGTTCATTAACATGGTCAATTGTTGCGTATTGATATTAACGACTTTAGAGGTTGCAGCTTTAATCGTAGTCACGACTACCGCAATGAACAAACCAACCCACGCAATACTCAATACTGGGTTTGCTTGAAAAAATTCAATATATTCTTGCATCTTCTCTGCCTACTTTAAAAATGGCTAAAATTAATAAGCCACAGAGTATACCGATTGCGTCTTTATAATGCAGCAAGTTCAAGCCTATTACTCGACTCCAATGATTTATTAGTGCCACTTTACCTAAGAAAGATTGCATTTAGTTAACAAGCAAAGGTCAAATCCGCAGTAATTATGCTTTTATTGCAAATAATTCATCAAGCCTCCCAGCCACTCAGACAACGCCATGGCTATTGAAATAACCTCTCTTAGAGCAAAGCTGTAAGTAAATTACTTTTTCAGCGCCTGCATAAGTAGTAATATCGATACCATTAAAATTTTAACTTTCTCATCAACTTTTAACTTTCAAATAGAGGTATTTCCATGGCGACTCAAAAGCGTCCATTGGCACTCCTTATCTTAGATGGTTGGGGTTACCGCGAAAATACGCATCAAAATGCTATTTTTCACGCTAACACTCCCGTTTTAGATAAATTGAATGCTACTTATCCACACAGTTTAATTTCAGGCTCAGGTTTAGATGTAGGTTTACCAGATGGTCAGATGGGTAACTCTGAAGTGGGTCATATCAATATTGGTTCTGGCCGTATTGTCTATCAAGAACTGACACGTATTACTAAGTCGATTGCAGATAATGAATTCACTCAAAACGCTGCTTTATGTGAATCTATCGACAAAGCAATTAGCAATAATGGCGCAGTGCACATCATGGGGCTGATGTCTCCAGGTGGTGTCCATAGTCATGAAGATCACATTGAAGCTATGTGTCGTATGGCTGTTGAACGTGGCGCAACTAAAGTGTACTTACACGCTTTCCTAGATGGCCGAGATACACCTCCTCGCAGTGCAAAAAACTCTCTAGCGCATTTTGATGAGTTATTTAACAGTTTAGGGCACGGTAAAATCGTTTCATTAATTGGCCGTTACTACGCAATGGATCGTGATAACCGTTGGGATCGCGTACAAAAAACCTATAACCTCATCACTCAAGGTGAAGCTGAATTTAACTACTCTAATGCCGTTGAAGCATTAGAAGCTGCATACGCCCGTGATGAAAATGATGAGTTTGTTGCTGCAACCACTATTGGCGAAGCTGCTCATTTATCTGACGGTGATGCACTTATTTTCATGAACTTCCGCGCTGACCGTGCACGCCAAATTACTCGCAGTTTTGTAAATGCTGACTTCGATGGCTTTGAGCGTAAAGCGACGCCTGACGTCAATTTTGTGATGCTGACAAACTATGCCAACGACATTAAAGTCCCTGTGGCATTCCCATCAACAGATTTGGTTAATACCTTAGGTGAGACTTTACAAAACCAAGGTAAAACTCAGTTACGCATTTCAGAAACTGAAAAATATGCTCACGTAACCTTCTTCTTTAATGGCGGTAAAGAGCAACCATTTGAAGGTGAAAGCCGCGAACTGATTAAATCTCCAGATGTAGCAACTTATGATCTTCAACCTGAAATGAACTCAACAGAGCTAACCGATAAGCTGGTTGCTGCAATTGAGTCAACAGACTATGACGTGATCATTTGTAATTACCCTAACGGTGATATGGTTGGTCACACAGGAAACTTCGATGCCGCAGTAAAAGCATGTGAAGCTGTGGATGCATGCATTGGCCGTGTGGTTGAAGCGTTACAGAAAGTGGGCGGCGAATGTTTAATTACCGCCGATCATGGTAATGCTGAGCAAATGACCAATGAAGAAACAGGTCAAGCACATACCGCCCATACCAGTGAATTAGTCCCATTCATTTATGTTGGTCGTGATGCCACTATCGAAGAGGGCGGCCGATTGAGCGATATAGCGCCAACTATGTTAACCTTGATGGAACAAGAAGTGCCATCAGAAATGACAGGCCACTCAATCATTAAACTCAAAGAGTAAATAGCCACTCGTGAAAAAACGACTATTGTTTAAAGCCAGCATACTTGCTGGCTTTCTGATACTTTCATCATCAGTTCAAAGTGCCGATCTGAACAAGCGTCAGTCTGAGCTTAAAGCTATTCAAGCACAGATTAACCAACAACAAAGCTCTTTGAAAGACAGCAGCCGCCAACGAGAAAAGCTCATTTCGTTACTCAAACGAGATGAGCAAGCTATTTCTAGTGCTGCACAAAAAGTAAATTTAACTCAAGCGTCTCTCAGTCAAGTTAATAGCAAACTCAGTGAGCTAGATGTAGAAAAAATTCAACTAGATAAACGCCGTACAACACAACAAAAAACCTTATCTAAACAACTTTCAAGTGCCTATTTAGCCGGTAATCATGACTACTCAAAAATGATGCTGAACCAGCAAAATCCCGCAACAGTTGAAAGAATGCTGGCTTATTATCAATACCTAAATAACGCCAGAATTGCCGCTATTACAAATCTAAAGAGCACCATAGAGCAATTAGATACCGTTAAGACTCAACAAGTTGAAGAACAGCAAAAGCTGAATGCATTAATCATTGAGCAAAAGCAACAAGCTGAGCAACTCAATAAAGAACAAAGCCAACGTCAGCAAACCTTAGCGCAGATCCAGCGCACCCTTACCAGTAAAGGTGCGGAACTGGAACAAATGCAAATTGAAGAGGCCAGCTTGAAGCGCCTCATTGAGCAAGCGTTACTTGCCGCTAAAGACAACCCTCAAATGGATGGCTTAGCTAAAAAACGTGGACAATTAAATTGGCCAACAAAAGGCCACTTAGCCTCAAAGTTTGGCAGTCGTCGTTCAGGTCAAATCCGTTGGAAAGGAGTGGTAATAGCCGCACCTGAAGGACGTAACATCACAGCCGTTGCCCCAGGCACTGTAATTTACGCCGATTGGTTACGCGGGTTTGGTATGGTGATGGTCGTTGATCATGGTGAAGGTTATATGAGCCTTTATGGCCACGCACAGGCGTTATTAATCCAACCAGGTGAAACGGTGCAGAAAGGTGAATCAATTGCCCTTGTCGGGAGTTCAGGCGGACAAACAGAATCTGGCCTATACTTTGAAATACGACACAAAGGGCAAGCCGTTAACCCAGCGAAATATTGTCGATAATCATCAGGCTAGAAAAGCCTAACTCGCTGAAATAACCGACGCCCTGAATATACCTAAACGGTATTAAGGGGCGATTATGATGCAATTTGCACGCTATTTATTATGTTTTCTATTGGGTATTTCAGTTGCTTTATCAATGAGCTTATCAAGTTCAGAGCAACATTATAAATATGAATCTGAATACAGTTACACGCTGCTATTAGATGTTATCGACACAATTCACACCTACTATTTCAACGATGTTGATCGCGAAGATTTAATCGAATTCGCCATCGATGGCATTTTTACAAACCTTGACCCATATTCCGGCTTTTTGGATTCTGAAGACTACCAAAGCATTAACGATAGTAATAGTGGGCAGTATTTCGGCTATGGTTTTGAAGTGGCAACCGACGACGATCAAATCACTATCATTACTCCTTACCCCAATTCACCTGCAGCAAGAGCAAACTTACAACCAGGCGATAAAGTACTACAGCTAAACGATACCATTATTGATAGCAGCAACTTAACTGACGTACTGATGGACATAAAACAAAATAGTAATAATAAACAGACAATTAACTTAACCATTGAACGTGAAACTGACTCACCATTCAAGCTTTCATTAGATCCAGAGCTTATTCATATTGAGTCTATCAACGCTAAAATTATTAAAGGTAATATCGGCTATATACAGTTAAATTCGTTTCAACATGATGCGACTAGCGCCATTATCAAACAAGCTAAGCTTTGGCAAAATGAATCATTAAGTGGAATTATTTTGGATGTTAGGAACAATCCGGGTGGCTTATTGGGTCAAGCAATTAGTATTGCGGATCTGTTCTTGAAAAAAGGGTTAATAGTCTCAACTGAAGGGCGTTTTTTTGATGCCAATGAAGTTTATTACGCATCTCAACCAACTATTTTCGAAGATATCCCAATGGTGGTATTAATCAATAAAGGCTCAGCCTCAGCATCAGAAGTGCTGGCAGCTGCACTGCAAGAAAACAAACGAGCAACACTTGTAGGCGAAACAAGCTTTGGTAAAGGTACAGTACAAAGCCTAATACCCATGTTAGAGATGGGTAATGCGATAAAGCTAACCATTGCAAAGTACAGCACGCCTGATGGCAATGACATTCACAGTAAAGGTATTGAACCCGATATTAAAATTTCAAACGAAGCTATTCTAAATTCTGATTATCTGGATATAATTGAGCAAACAACTGCGCAATATGATGAACCACAGGATGGTCAGATTTCTTCAGCTATTGCATGGATAACTACTCATAACTAAAAAGCAGACTCTGTGCGCAAAATATTTTTTGGATTAGCTCTACTCATTACTGGACACGTACAAGCCGCAAACATCGCTATCATCATTGACGATATAGGTTATCGTCAATCAGATGAGGCTGTGCTGACGCTCCCTAATACAGTCACCTTATCAGTGTTACCTCATACCCCTTTAGGCCAAACATTGGCTCAACAAGGGCATAATCAAGGTAATGAAATCATGCTGCATATTCCAATGCAGGCATTAAATGGTAAAAAATTGGGAAGCGGTGGTTTAACTAATGATATGGATGAGCAGCAATTAAAGCGTCAGCTTAAAGCATCTCTCGAAAATATCCCTTACGCCAAAGGTGCCAATAACCATATGGGCAGCCTATTAACTCAGTTAGATAATCCAATGAACTGGTTAATGGAAAGCTTAAAGAAAAAGGATTTGTATTTTGTTGATAGCGTCACCACTCGTTACAGCAAAGCGAGCGATAAAGCCCTGCAATATGGAGTGCCGTTACTCAGAAGAGAAATCTTTTTAGATAACGATGTCAGTGAACAAGCGTTAGAGAAACAATTCACTCAAATCATTAAGAAAGCAAAAACCGAAGGGAGTATTGTTGTAATTGCGCACCCTTATCCGGAAACAGTGCGCTTTTTAAATAAAAATCTACATAGATTGGAAGGTAAAGGTATCGACTTAGTCCATACCTCAAAACTTTTGCCAGTTTCAATGGCTAAGAACGAAGGAACTAGTTCAGCTCAAGTACTGAGATAGACAGATCTGGCAGCGTTTCCATTAACTCGTCTGAATTTTTTACTATATCAGCTAGAGTACACTGATTTAATACTTCCATATAAGCAGCAACAGCCTTAGCTAATATGCCCTTTAAGCTACAAGCAGGCGTAAAGCGGCAATAAGGTTCAGTACAGTTAACTGGGGCTAATGATGGCTCAAGTTCACCCACTAATTTACCCAGATTTATCTCAGCAGGCTTTACCGCCAACTTAAACCCACCGCTTTTTCCTCTAATGGTTTGGATATAGCCAAGCTTGCCTAGATGATGAATAATTTTTGCAACGTGATTCGACGACAGGTCAAAGACAGTCGTGACTTCCGCAATACGAAATAACGTTTCTCTTTGTGGCTGGGCAGCGACGTACATTAAAATACGAATGCCATAGTCTGTATATCGTGTTAGTTGCATAAGTTAATTCCAGGCTTAAAATTTATCTGCTTAAGATGTTGATGATTCAAGTTCAGTGATCAACCATAAAGCTTGTTCATTCGTCGTACTGCACACGTCAATTGTGGCTGTAAACTCAGCACAAACCTTTGGCCTAGATGGGTCGCCAAACAGCTTACATAAGTTATCGTTATTTAATTGAATACAACGCTCACCAGCAGGTTTACCCTTTGGCATGCCAGGGATCGGACTAGTAATAGAGGGCGCAATGCAACAAGCACCGCAGCCGAGACGACAATCCATAATTCTACCTAAGCGTTAAAGCAGCAATATATCTTACTAATGCCTAATATAAAAATATCTTTTGTATAAAAAGCACATAAAATACATCTTTAAGTTTAAAGTGGGAGTTCTGTACAATTTTATCTGATAAACATCTGACAATCATTGCTATGAGCTCAGTCATTCATCGCTTATAAACGCACTACTTTTATGCATTTTATCAATCTAGTTAGGTAAATTACATTAACCTACATCATCAAAAGTTCACAGAGCTATAAACTTCAGACACGAAAAAGCCCTAACATTGCTGTTAGGGCTTATCGTTAATGTTGGCGGAGCGGACGGGACTCGAACCCGCGACCCCCGGCGTGACAGGCCGGTATTCTAACCAACTGAACTACCGCTCCTTTAGTAAATTGCTTGCGCAGTATACTA
>NZ_JAKIKU010000011.1 GCF_023283985.1 Shewanella electrodiphila | reverse complement strand
TTAGAGTCAACAATAACTAATTCATCGTTGTCATTCTTAGTGATTGTAAGCACGTTGTCACCGTTAGTGTCTTGGACGTAAACAGTGTCGCCATTACGGATGATTTGATGCTCACCTTGAGTTGGCATGTCTGGAATTAAATCCGCTGGTAAATCTGGTGTTGTTGGTGCACCTTCAATTGGGTTTGATGCAATTGGCAAATCTGGTGCTGTTGGTACACCTTCAATTGGGTTTGATGCAATTGGCAAATCTGGTGTTGTTGGTGCACCTTCAATTGGGTTTGATGCAACTGGCAAATCTGGTGTTGTAGGATTACCTTCAGGCCCCTGACCTGGCTTGCTATCTTCAATTGGGTTAACCATTTCAGGAGAAACTGGTAATTCTGGCGCTGGTGAAGAATGGCCTCCACTTGAGCTGGTTGATGAACATGCTGTCATTAAAGCAGCTGAGACTAAAGTGGCGATTAATTTAACTTTCATTTGTATTCTCTCATTAATTTGAATCATGACGATGAGTGGTCCCATCTTGTCGCATTACAAGTCACCTGACTTCGTAAGCGCTTGTTATGGGGTGTATATTAATGACTCAATTGTTAAGTGAATAATTGTTAATCTTTATAACACTCATAACCAAAAGTTATCTGATACATATTGATACATACCATTTGAGAATGAGGGTTTGTGTTTATAAATACAGAAGCATCTTGGTTGAGTTGGATAAAACGATGAATGTTCAGGCAATAAAAAAGCCCTTACTGAAACCAGTAAGGGCTTTTTCGTTAACGGTTGATGAGCTTAATCAAACTGCATCTGCGTTAAACAACTTCTACTTATAGAGAGTAGTAAAGTTGGAATTCCATTGGGTGAGTAGTACGAGATACTTGCTCACATTCTTCATTTTTAAGAGTTATGTAAGATTCAATAAAGTCTTTACTGAATACATCACCTTTAGTTAAGAATTCGTGGTCAGCTGCTAAGTTCTCAAGTGCATTCTCTAGAGACGTTGCAACTTGTGGGATCTCAGCTGCTTCTTCAGCAGGTAGGTCGTATAAATCTTTATCCATTGCTTCACCAGGGTGAATCTTGTTTTGGATACCGTCAAGACCAGCCATAAGCAGCGCTGCGAATGCTAAGTATGGGTTAGCGGTTGGATCTGGGAAACGTGTTTCAATACGACGTGCTTTCGGGCTTGGTACCACTGGGATACGGATTGAAGCACTACGGTTACGCGCTGAGTAAGCAAGCATTACAGGCGCTTCGAAATGTGGAACAAGACGCTTGTAAGAGTTAGTGCTTGGGTTAGTGAATGCGTTCAATGCACGAGCATGCTTGATGATACCACCGATGTAGTAAAGAGCGAGTTCACTTAAACCAGCGTACTTGTCGCCAGAGAATAAGTTAACACCGTCTTTAGCTAAAGATTGGTGAACGTGCATACCACTACCATTATCACCAACAATTGGCTTAGGCATGAATGTCGCTGTTTTACCGTATGCATGAGCCGTGTTATGAACCACATACTTCATGATTTGGATTTCATCCGCTTTGTTTGAAAGCGTGTTGAAACGTGTAGCAATTTCGTTTTGACCAGCTGTAGCAACTTCGTGGTGATGCGCTTCAACCACTTGACCTAATTCTTCAAGAATTAGACACATTGCACTACGAATGTCTTGTGATGAATCTACTGGTGCAACTGGGAAGTAACCACCTTTAACGAATGGACGGTGACCTGTGTTGCCGTCTTCGTAGCTTGTACCTGAGTTCCATGCTGCTTCTTTCGCATCAACTTTAACGAAAGTACCTGACATGTCAGTGCCAAACTTAACGTCGTCGAATAAGAAGAATTCTGGCTCTGGACCAATTAATACAGTATCAGCAATACCAGTAGACTTTAGGTATTCTTCAGCTTTTTTAGCGATTGAACGTGGATCACGTTCGTAACCCGTCATTGTCGCTGGCTCTAAAATGTCACAACGAATAAGACCAGTAACTTCTTCAGTGAAAGGATCTAATAAGAAAGAAGAAGGGTCTGGCATTAACACCATGTCAGATTCGTTGATGCCTTTCCAACCGTTGATAGATGAACCATCAAACATTTTGCCATCTTCAAAAAAGTCATCGTTCACTTGATGAGAAGGAATAGAGACGTGCTGCTCTTTACCTTTAGTGTCTGTAAAACGTAAATCTACGAACTTAACTTCTAGTTCTTCAATTTGTTTTAGGATTGATTCAACTGACATTCTTAAGCCTCCGGTAGGGTAAAGGGTTGTCCCTTAATGTAATCTTGTTATTCGTCAGACATCACGTCTGCTTTCGAATTTGATTTGTTATAAGCGACTTTCATGCCAGAAAGATAAGGCATTGATTTAAAATACAATAAAAATATCCCTCTCGCGTAAGGTACTAATAACGCACAACTTCGGTGCACCACTATGCGCACTAATGGTGCAAAAGTCCATTTCGGTGCATTGGTTTTAACGCCATCATTGATCTAGTTCATTAAAGCGTCACTTTATTGCGGCAATATGATCCTTTTTGAATTTTATCTTCTATCTTTAAAGCTTAAATTTTTATAAATAAGCAAGTGTTCAAAAATAATCCTATCTACTCAAGCCTTGCTGGAGTAGAATGGCACGCTTTTTTATGGTGGCTATACTTATTTAGTCCTATAAACTCCTATTTTTATTTGATGGTATAGAGGTTTTATCCGTGTTAGAGAATTTACGTAACATCGCCATTATTGCTCACGTCGACCATGGCAAAACGACCCTGGTAGACAAGCTTTTGGCTCAGTCTGGCACCCTTGAAAGTCGAGGTGAAGCCACAGAACGTGTAATGGATTCTAACGATCTTGAAAAAGAACGTGGTATCACCATTCTGGCTAAGAATACAGCCATCAAATGGAACGACTACCGTATTAACATCGTAGACACTCCTGGTCACGCCGATTTCGGTGGTGAAGTAGAACGTGTTCTATCTATGGTAGATTCTGTTTTATTATTAGTAGACGCAGTTGATGGCCCAATGCCACAAACTCGCTTCGTAACTAAAAAAGCATTCGCACAGGGCCTTAAGCCAATCGTTGTTATCAACAAGATTGACCGTCCTGGTGCTCGTCCTGATTGGGTTATCGACCAAGTATTCGACTTATTCGACAACTTAGGTGCAACTGACGAACAGTTAGATTTCCCTATCGTATATGCTTCTGCATTAAATGGTTTCGCGACATTAGATCCTGATGAAACAAGCGAAGACATGACACCACTTTTCCAAACCATCGTTGAGAAAGTATCTTCTCCTGATGCTGATGCGGAAGGTGACTTCCAAATGCAAATCTCTCAAATCGATTACAACTCATACGTGGGTGTTATCGGTATTGGTCGTATTAAGCGTGGTAGCATCAAGACTAACCAACAAGTGACTGTTATTGGCGCTGATGGTCAGAAACGTAACGGTAAAATGGGCCAAGTATTAGGTTACATGGGTCTAGAACGTCACGAAGTTGATGTTGCAAACGCTGGTGACATCATTGCTATTACTGGTCTTGGTCAATTACAAATTTCAGACACAGTTTGTGCGCCTACTACTGTAGAAGCATTACCTCCGTTATCTGTTGATGAACCAACACTAACAATGACTTTCCAAGTCAACACTTCTCCATTCGCTGGTAAAGAAGGTAAGTACGTCACTTCACGTAATATCCTTGAGCGTCTTGAACAAGAGTTAGTACACAACGTTGCACTACGTGTTGAAGAAACTGAATCTCCGGATCGTTTCCGCGTATCAGGTCGTGGTGAGCTTCACTTATCGATTCTGATTGAAAACATGCGTCGTGAAGGTTACGAGTTAGCAGTATCTCGTCCAGAAGTTATCGAAAAAGAAATCGATGGCGTATTGTCAGAGCCATACGAAACATTAACTGTTGATGTTGAAGAAGAGCATCAAGGTAGTGTTATCGAAAAGCTTGGTACTCGTAAAGGTGACATGCGTGACATGCAGCTAGATGGTAAAGGTCGTGTACGTATCGATTTCGTTATCCCTAGCCGTGGCTTAATCGGTTTCCAAACTGAATTCATGACAGCGACTTCTGGTACTGGTCTTATCTATCATTCATTTGACCATTACGGTCCAGTGAAAGGCGGCGATATCGGTCAACGTGCTCGTGGCGTATTGATTTCTAACGCAACTGGTAAAGCACTGACATTCGCATTGTTTAACCTTCAAGAACGTGGTCGTCTGTTTATTACTCACGCCGCTGAAGTTTATGAAGGTCAAGTAGTTGGTTTACACGCTCGAGCAAATGACTTAACAGTTAACTGTTTGAAAGGTAAGCAACTTACAAACATGCGTGCATCAGGTACTGATGAAGCACAAGTACTGACTCCACATATCGATATGACACTTGAGCAAGCGCTTGAGTTCATCGATGATGATGAGTTAGTAGAAGTAACTCCGCTGAACGTTCGTGTTCGTAAGCGTTACTTAACTGAAAACGAACGTAAGCGTCACAACCGTTCGTAATTCGTTACTCATCATTTCTAATGATTAAAAAAACCCGCTTAGGCGGGTTTTTTATTGCCTGTAAATTACTCATTTATAAAAATTTAAATCGAATACTTCTCGTTTTACAATTCAGTCTAGCCTATAACCTTTTATTATTTTATATTCATCTTGTTTGCATTTATATTCACACCATAAAATAAAACTAGCATGATTTAATTAAGGAATACCACAATGAGCGTTATTTCACAGGTCGATGTCGCCACCCAAGCGAATGTTTATTTTGATGGCAAAGTCATCAGTCGCACCATTCATTTCACTGATGGCAGTCATCAAACCTTAGGCGTCGTATTGCCTGGAGAGTATGATTTCGATACCACCCAAGCAGAAGTAATGAACATTACCTCAGGTCAATTTGAGGTGTTATTACCTCAAGCCACTGAATGGACAACAGTTGCTGCGGGTAATCTTTTTGAATTGGATGCCAACGTGAATTTCAAAATCCGTACATCAGAAGTGAGCGAATATCGCTGTCAGTACAAGTAATTAGCAAATTCAGTTCATCAGTAATTGCTGATTTTTTGTTAAAAAGAGGCTAGTATTAAGGTGATTAAAGCCCAAGGTGAAGGAACCCCAAATGCGCTTACCCCTAATTATTAGCCTTATTTTATGCAGTATTATCATCTCTAGCAGCCATGCAACCGTTTATCGTTGGGTCGATGAAAACGGTAAAGTCCATTATAGTGATGAACCTAGAGAGAATGCTGAAGCTGTTGATTTAAACGCAAACACTCAAAATAGTATTTCAGTCAGTATTCCGACTGAAACTGAAGTGATGAAGAAAAGCGCTGAACCTATCACCTACCGTGTCCGTATCGTTAACCCAACCCAAGAAGAAACCATTCGTAATAACCAAGGTAATTTCACTGTTGTTGCCAGCGCAGCACCAGAATTACCAAAAGGTTACCTACTCGCGTTATACATCGACGACATCCTGTATGGTCAACCACAATCTAGCGCTATTTTTAATGTTACCGAAGTGAATCGCGGCGAACATAATTTAGTGGTTAAGATTTTGACCCAAAACGGCAAAGTCCTTGCATCTAGTTCTGCTAGAAAGATATTTCTACATCAGACATCGATTCTAAATAAGCCTAGACCAACACCTAGAACTTAATAAAATTTATAGTTTTCATATAGATAAAAATTATTTGTTCAGGCGTTTATAAATTGATTGTCGATGTAGAATAAGTTGCACAACGCACCAAATCGGTGCAACATGATGGTGCAACTTCATTATGCAGGACAATTGATGGACACAAATAATCTGCTGAATCATTTAGTTACCGCAGTTTTCGTTATTGATAGCGAATTACGGCCTCACTATGCCAATGCGGCAGCAGAACAGCTGCTTGGTGTTGGTGCAAACAAACTAGTGGAACAGCGCCTCCCAGAGCTATATCAATCTATGGGAGTTGAGATTCAATTACTGATTGATTCAGTTAATGCCAATCAGGGCATAACCATCAATACTGCCTCGCTCATCACCTTAGATGGCGTGCACCATATTATCGATATCACTTTAATCCCAATGGAAAGCGAAGATAACCTCAGTTTATTGGAACTGCGTCAGGTCGATCAACAACATCGCATTCACCAGCAACTTAACCTCGATGCACAGCAACAAGCTGCACAGTTTTTAGTGCGCAATCTCGCCCATGAGATTAAAAACCCATTAGGCGGCCTGCGTGGTGCAGCCCAATTGTTGTCGCGAGAATTAGCTGAACCCGAGTTAAAAGAGTTTACTGATCTGATTATTGAGCAAGCCGATAGATTGCGTAACTTGGTGGATAAATTATTAGGGCCACAGCGCCCTACACAGCATACAGAACATAATATTCATCAAGTGGTGGAGAAAGTCTTAAAGTTGACCGAGTTAGCTTTGCCTGAAAAGGTCAAACTCGCACGCGATTACGACCCATCAATTCCAGATATGAGTATGGATGCCGACCAACTGCAACAAGCCGTGCTTAATATTGTACAGAACGCAGCTCAAGCATTAGAAGTGGAAGGTGGAGAAATCTTAATTCGAAGTCGCACTCAACATCAGGTCACCATTGGGACTCAGCGATATAAACTGGTACTCGCATTATCCATCTTAGATAACGGTCCAGGGATCCCTGCCGAACTATTAGATACCCTATTTTACCCTATGGTAACGGGTCGTGAAGAGGGCTCAGGATTAGGGCTTTCGATTGCACACAATATTGCTCGACTACATGGAGGTCGAATCGATTGTGTATCGGCGCCAGGACACACTGAATTTACGATTATCCTGCCATTACAATAACATGCCATTGATGGCCATAGAGGAAGTAACATGAATATAAGCGAACAAGTTTGGATCCTCGACGACGACAGTTCAATTCGCTGGGTATTAGAAAGAGCGCTACTCGGGGCTAAAATATCCACTGCCAGTTTTGCCGCTGCCGAGTCGCTGTGGCAAGCATTAGAGATCTCACAACCAATCGTGATTGTGTCGGATATTCGTATGCCTGGTACCGACGGACTGACATTGCTTGATCGCTTACAAATGCACTACCCGCATATTCCAGTCATCATCATGACCGCCCATTCTGATTTAGACAGTGCCGTCAGCGCTTACCAAGCTGGTGCATTTGAATATTTACCGAAGCCATTTGATATTGATGAAGCCATCGCACTGGTTGAGCGTGCACTTACCCATGCAACGGAGCAAGTGCCAGTCCCAAGCGAAGAGCCAGAAGTGGTCAAAACACCGGAGATCATTGGTGAAGCGCCATCGATGCAGGAAGTATTCAGAGCTATCGGCCGCCTATCACGTTCATCAATTAGCGTATTAATTAATGGTCAATCGGGTACAGGTAAAGAACTGGTTGCAGGCGCTCTACACAAACACAGCCCAAGAAAAGACAGCCCTTTTATTGCATTAAACATGGCTGCCATCCCGAAAGATTTAATTGAATCAGAACTATTCGGACATGAAAAAGGCGCCTTTACTGGGGCTGCGAATGTCCGCCAAGGACGCTTTGAACAAGCTAACGGTGGTACCTTATTCTTAGATGAAATTGGCGATATGCCCCTTGATGTGCAAACCCGCTTATTGCGTGTACTTGCAGATGGTCAATTCTATCGCGTCGGTGGCCATATCGCAGTGCAAGTGGACGTACGTATCATTGCCGCCACACACCAAGACTTAGAGTTATTGGTGCAAAAAGGCGATTTCCGTGAAGATTTATTCCATCGCCTTAATGTCATTCGAGTCCACCTGCCACCGCTTTCACAACGTCGTGAAGATATTGCTCAACTGGCAACTCACTTCTTAGTCTCTGCGGCAAAAGAAATTGGCGTAGAACCGAAAATACTCACCAAAGAAACTGCCACCAAACTTGAGCAATTGCCTTGGCCTGGCAACGTTAGACAACTTGAAAATACCTGCCGCTGGTTAACCGTTATGGCATCAGGACAAGAAATCCTGCCACAAGACTTACCAACAGAATTACTAAAAGATCCTGTCAGTGCTGGCGAGAGAGTGAATGGCGTATCTGATTGGCAAGTCGCATTGACCCAGTGGATAGATGAAAAACTGGCCGCTGGTGAAAGTGATTTACTCACCGAAGTGCAACCTGCCTTTGAGCGAATTCTATTAAAAACAGCGCTTAAACATACTCAAGGTCATAAACAAGAAGCTGCAAAACGCCTAGGCTGGGGACGCAATACCTTAACGCGTAAATTGAAAGAACTAGAAATGGATTAACTGCAAAAGACTCACTGAAACTTAAAACAATACTCAATACTGCATTAAGGATCACAGTTGAGAACCCAGAACATAGAAGATAGAACATCCTTAACTTAAGGAAAGTACATGACCGGTAGAACCATTATTGTGATGGGTGTATGTGCCTGTGGTAAAAGCACCGTTGGTGAAAAGTTAGCAACTCGCTTAAATGCCAAGTTTATTGATGGTGATGACTTACACCCACGTGCCAATATTCAAAAAATGGCTCGTGGCGAGCCTCTTAATGATGATGACAGGGCACCATGGTTGGAACGTGTTCGAGTCGCCGCATACAGCATCGAATCGAAAAACGAAACTGCCATTATTGTCTGCTCGGCGTTAAAGCAGCAATACCGTGATACGATTCGAAACGGTAATCAACAAGTCGCCTTTCTGTATTTAGAAGGCAGCTACGAGCTTATCTTAGCAAGAATGCAGGCCAGAAGCGGTCACTTTATGAAACAGAACATGGTTGATAGTCAATTTTCGACCTTAGAGAGTCCCAGCCAAGAAGCCTTAGTCGTGACCGTCAATATCGATAATACGATTGAAAATATTGTCACTGCAGCCACTGAACAATTTCGTCAGTTAGGTTATTAATACTGATTGATGTATTGAGTATATTGAAAAACATATACCGAAAAAATGCCGCCAGCAAATTCAATTGTTGGCGGCATTTTTATATTTTGATGCGACGCATTAACTCAAATGATGCTCTTTAATAATCTAATTAATTGGGTCTTGGTGAATGATCACTTCAGCACTATCAAAAGCATCTCGCAGTCGTTGTTCGGTTTTATCAGTAATTTCATGCGCCTCACGTAATAATAACGATCCTTTAAGCTCAATATGGAACTGAATAAAAGTCGTTTTACCCGCCTTACGGGTGCGCAAATCATGAATGCCATGCACACGCTTATCTTGTTTGGCAATCTCGACAATCTGCTCACGAGTTTCTTCATCTAGCTCACGATCAAGCAATGACTGAATTGAGCGATAACCTAAATCAACAGCTTGATGACCGATATACAAAGCAATTAATACCGCAAATAAGCCATCCGCCCACCACCAGCCATACTGTGCCAGTACTAACGCTAACAACACCGCACCATTTAGGAATAAGTCCGACTTGTAATGTAACGAGTCGGCTTCAACTACCGTGCTATTGGTTTTAGCTAAGGCTTTCTTTTGTAGCAGCACCAAGGCAAATGTCATGATTAAAGCAATAATCGACACCACCACACCTAAACCTGCATGGGTAACTTCCACCGGATTAAATAGGCGCTCTCCACCATAAAACATTAACAAAAATGCTGAACCTAAAATGAAGGCAGACTGGGCAAGAGAAGCAAGGGGTTCGGCTTTACCATGCCCGTAACGATGGTCGTCATCTGCGGGTAAAATGGCATAGCGAATAGCAATGAAGTTAACGATGGAAGCTAATGCATCAGCAAACGAGTCGGTTAATGATGCAAGCATACTCGCTGACCCTGAATAGAGCCAAGCGAGCAACTTTATCACGATTAGGATTAGGGCTGTAGCCACTGCAGCGCGACTAGCTAGTTTAACCCAAAAATCGTACTCTGAATCTTTTGTCATAATAGAGGTGATCACGCATTAATCAGCAAGGTAATGACCTCTATTATAGCTGAGTCAGTTAACGATTAACGACGACCTTTACTTTTAACTTTAGTAAAACGTGAGTCAAACTTCTCTTTTTGCTCATCTGTCAGTAATTGATAGATTTCGTTTTGCATTTTCATGAAGTTTTTCATGCCTTCTTTCATCTTAAGTTGCTTAGCATCAATAATGGCATCAGCTTGAGCATCGTCGAAGTTAGCATTGCTAATCAGCGCTAGCATTTCAGCTTTATGTGCTGCACGCTCTTCAGCAGATGGACGGTCAGCTTTATCTTCTTTGTACTTTTCAAAAACTGCTTTAACGTCAGTTTTCTGCGTCTCGGTTAAATCCAATGAGCGAAGCATTTTGCGCACACTCTTATGCATGCTCTTGCCGTGGTGTTTACCGCCGCGCTCACCTTTTTGTTGAGTCTGCTCAGTTTGAGCTGTCGTCTCTGCAGTGCTCGTTGCATATACTTGGCCCGCTAATAACGCAGAAGAAGCGACAAGAGCGATTAAACTGCTTTTTACTGTAAAACGTGATTTCATAATGTCACCTATTTGTTTGCTTAATACATTCTGTGTGAATAAGTCACGACGCTTGAACACATGGGTTAACTCGCATCGCTAACTGAATTTGGTGTTGCTATACCAAGCTGACTAACAAATCCTTTGAAGTCGTTTTTGGTATGAAGCTAGTTTAGCGAATGCAATGTCAGCAAGGGTTATGTGTCGGTAAAGCTATGTAAAGATCTCAAATTCAGATACAAACTCATTTCATCAAGCAGATATGCGAGCCAGTTCACGTATATAAACAAGAATAATTTCCATACTGAACAAACAGTAATGTTTTGTATCAGAGATAACATTGAAGTCTCAGTTTTCCCTCACACTTTCATCAAGGGTACTGAGCTTCTGGTAAATTCTTTTAGGTGTATTAGTTGAGGTTATGGATGAGCAAGTTTTTCACCCGCATGATGATTTTATTTAGCCTGTTAGTTTCAGTGTCAGGCCTAGCCCAAGCAGATGAGTCTGATATTTGGGTCAACAAAACAACCGCCGAACCCTCGGTAAACTTACATTTCTTCTGGTCATCGACTTGCCCACACTGTCGTGAAGCCCATCCTTTTATTGATGCTCTTGCAGAACGTTACAGCTGGATAAACCTTGAAGACTACCTCATCAGTGAACCAGGTAATGTCGACAAGTTAATGGAAATGGGCAAACACACAGGCGTTGAGCCTAAGTCTGTGCCCTACTTTGCCGTCTGTGGCGAAGCGATTTTAGGCTATAACAGTCATGACGTAACGGGTCGATATATTCTTGAACGTTTAGAAGCTTGCTACCAACGTAATGGCGGTAACGCTCATGCAGCAAAAAATAGCCAAGATTTAATGGCAGACTTTTACGAGGATAAATCAACGGCTAACTCGCCATTATTTGAAACCTGTTCTGATAACTCTGACCCAAACAACCCAAGTACCTGTGGTTTAGACTTAGATCCAGACACCAGTACTTCAAACTTTAATCAAGCTGATAACACGCCTCATGTGCAACCCGTAGATATTCCATTAATTGGTGCTGTACAACCCGAAAAGATGTCATTACCTGTACTGACATTGGTGCTCGCTGGTGTTGACGCCTTTAACCCTTGCGCCTTTTTCGTCTTGCTATTTTTACTAAGCATTATGGTGAATGCTGGCAGTCGCAAGCGCATGTTATTGGTCGGCGGGATTTTTGTGTTTTTCTCAGGCTTTATTTACTTCATCTTTATGAGTGCATGGCTCAACCTGTTCATTCTACTAGGCGGTGGCGATGGTGGCTGGATTATCACAGGTGCAGGTTTACTCGCTTTAGTCGCTGCGGGGGTCAATATTAAAGACTTCTTCTATGGCAAAGGGGATGTCAGCTTATCGATGTCAGTTGAAAATCGAGGTAGCCTAATCAAGCGCATGGGGAAACTGTCTAAAACCAGCTCCTTGCCAACACTGATCATTGGCTCAACCATATTAGCAATCCTCGCTAATGCCTATGAGTTATTGTGTACTGCGGGTTTTCCAATGATTTACACCTCCGTATTGTCGATTTCAGGCTTAGATACTATTGAACGCTATATGTATTTAATCGCCTATAACATAATTTATGTTATTCCACTGGCGACTATTGTTATCGTATTCTCAGCGACTTTAGGTAAGCGTAAGCTGACCGAAAAAGAAGGTGAAGTGCTTAAACTCATGTCTGGCATTATGATGCTAGGTTTAGGCAGTATGTTGGTGATTAATCCTATGGCACTGCAAAACGTGGTGTTCTCAGTTGGATTAATTGCAGGCTCAATTCTATTGACGTTTATTGTGGTTAAAATTAAGCGTTTTATGCAGAAATAACCCAAGGATTTATAAGCAACAGTCTTTCAATCCTTCAAAAAAAGCGAACCTGAAACAGGTTCGCTTTTTGTAAAAATGATAGCCTTGGTCATTTCCATAGGCCATTGCCAATAGGGCATTTCCAATTAGTCAGCATCAAAAATACAGAATCAACTGCTAAGATCGATTATCAAAAATAACACGATAGTGTTTATAGCTTTAGCCTGTTTCTGATTTAAATCTATTCACTATAATTATTCACTATAATTATTCACTAGAATTAATTGATCAATATTGTTTTGATTAAACACCACTAGCGGGCTTTTATAATGAACCTATCTCCTTTAGTTATTTCTATTGCTATTTTAGGCAGCTTTTCAGCCACACAAGCGATAGCGAAAACAGCTCAACTCCAATCTGAAGTCATTAGCAGCAGTGAAATTCAATGGGGATATCTAAACCCACTTCGTGGTGATAAAAGTCCAGGAGCAGCCAACCTGTGGGGCGACCGCACTAAAAATATGCCTACTGGCATGCTGGTTAAATTCAATAAAGGCTTCTCGTCGCCACCGCACATTCATAACATTACCTATCGCGGTATTGTGATTAAGGGACAAATGCATAATGACGACCCTGATGCTGCCATTATGTGGATGCCTACTGGTTCATTTTGGACTCAACCCGCTGGCGAAAACCACATCACGTCAGCCAATGGTGAAGCCAATACGATTTTCTTAGAAATCGATAGCGGCCCTTATCTTGTCAAACCATCGGATCAGCATTTTGATAGTGGAGAGAAGCCAATTAATCTTCATGAATCAAATCATGTGTGGTTAAATCCAACTGATGTTAGCTTTATTAATGGCAATGATGTGAAAATGACTGCGTTATGGGGCAGTAACGCCGATGGACAACTTGGCGGCACTATGGTCAAAATCCCCGCTGGTTACAAAGGAGAAATTGACGTCGATGCTGAGGAATTTCGCGGTATAGTGATTGCAGGAAATTTACTATATCAGTCAGCAGAAACAGATAACGCTAAAGCCCTTAATGCAGGTAGTTACTTCGGCTCAACGGGTCAGTTCTCACATAACATCGAAGCCGCAGAAAATGGCGCGACAATTTATATCCGCACTGATGGAAAATACCAGTTGAATACTCAGCCGTAGAGGGGTTCTATCTCATTCAGGTAGCACTGACCAATTTGTAAAAGAGTGCAATGTTACTAACCTTGGTTCCTCATTCGTTATATAGTGTGGTTAATAAATGAGTGAGGATACCAATGAGTCGAATTTTATTAGTTGATGATGACGCAGGCTTGTCAGAATTATTAGCCCAACTTCTAGAACTTGAAGGGTTTGATTTAACCCAAGCATTTGATGGCCAACAAGGCCTTGATTATGCACAAAACCAAGATTTTGATTTAATCCTACTTGATGTCATGTTGCCAAAGCTTAACGGCTTTGAAGTTTTGCGTGCTCTCAGAACCCAAAAGCAAACCCCAGTGCTAATGCTGACGGCTCGTGGTGATGAAATTGACCGTGTGGTTGGCCTTGAAATTGGCGCTGATGACTACTTACCAAAACCGTTTAATGATCGTGAGCTAATCGCCCGTATGCGCGCGATTTTGCGCCGCTCAGCCCTTACCCAAGCCGATAGTGGTGAACAAGATACAATCTCTTTTGGTGATTTGAGTTTAGATCAGGCCAGACAAGAGCTTTACTGTAATGAACAGCTTATTATTCTCACGGGCACAGAGTTTTCACTACTGCACAGCTTAATTACCCAAGCCGGTGATTTGGTCACTAAAGAGCAGCTCAGTGAAACCGTATTAGGCAAAAAATTAATGCCATTTGATCGTAGTTTAGATATGCATTTATCCAATTTGCGCAAGAAGTTACCTGAGCGTAAAGATGGTCGTCCAAGGGTGAAAACCATTCGTGGTAAAGGGTATATCTGGATCCCATAATGACGTTATTACCTTCTATAAACCGTTTATTTGTTAAATTGCTGCTGGGCTTTTGGTTATGCAGTTCGTTAATCATTGGCTTTGTCGGCGTGCTGCCTTTTTTACAACAAAATCACGATCAACAGCCGCTTTCCCATAAACAAGAGCACCTTCTCAAACGAGTAGCGAAGCACTTGATCGAAGAACCAGAGCTACTGGAAAATACTCGTGCGTTAAAAAAACTCAACCGTCATCGCAGTCCTGAAGGTAAAGCGCTCAAGTTTTATATTCTTGACGATGAAAGTCGGGTCATAAATCATCAAAAAGTGCCTCGTACTTTTCGTGAGTTTTTGCTGTTAAGTGAAGACCACAAAGAACCGATAAGTCATCAGTTTCGCACCGAGCTTATCTTTGGCCCATACACCTTTATCGCTGGTGAGCGTCAATACCGAGTTTACAGCCGTATCGCTGATAATCACCCTAAGCCTTGGTTTTTCTTTTTTAACGACCACAAGTTACTCACAGTCATCATTGCAATGTTGATGTCTGGTGTTTTGTGCGGATTGTTAGCATGGAACTTAGGAAAGCCACTGCGTTCACTAAAGCAAAGTTCTAATGCCCTTGCTGGCGGTGACTTATCTAGCCGAGTTGATAAAAAAGTTGCCACCCGTGGCGATGAAATTGGCGAGTTAGCACAAGCCTTTAATAGCATGGCCGACGCTATCGAAACCATGATTAACAATCAACAAAGGCTCATGGGCGATATTTCCCATGAACTAAGAACCCCACTGACGCGATTACAGTTATCCTTAGCGCTTGCTCGTAAAAAAGAGCAAAGCAGTGTTGAAATTGAGCGTATTGGTTACGAAGCCGAGCAACTAGAGGATTTGATTTCAGAGCTACTCACCTTGTCTCGTGTCACCATCAGTAACAATGAGAATAAAGTCCATTTAGAGTTGGCTGAATCATTAAGCCAAATCCTTGATGATGCTGAATTTGAAGCCGAGCAACAGCAGAAGCAATTAGAAATTGATATCCCTGAATCAATCAGCTTAGACCACTATCCAAAATCTTTATCGCGCGCCATCGAAAACGTACTGCGTAATGCGATTCGATATGCTGATAGCAGGGTTACGATTAATGCAGTGCAAAAGAAAAGCCATATCCTGATCACCATTAGTGATAATGGTCCAGGTATTGACGACGCTGAGCTTGAAGAGATATTTAAACCTTTCTATCGCCCTGATAGTTCACGTGTTCGTGAATCTGGCGGTTGGGGTTTAGGCTTAGCCATTACTCAAGCAGCAATTAAGTTAAATCAAGGGGAAATCATTGCCAGCAACCTTGAACCACAAGGCTTACAGGTCAAGATCCGCTTACCTTTAAAAATGCTGAGTTAGTGTTGAGCTTTATTCCGCTCAACGGGTCAACGACGTACATCCCTCATTAAGCGTGATGGATTTAATCTGTTATACAGACTAAATCCATCATGTCTTTCACAGCCTAGAATGTTTGCGTATAATTCCGAGCTCACTCAATCAAGGTAACGCCCATGTTTAATATTGCTCTTTATGAACCAGAAATCGCCCCAAATACCGGCAATATTATCCGCCTATGTGCTAACAATGGCGCAAAACTTCATTTGATTGAACCACTAGGCTTTGATTTAGAAGAAAAGAAACTGCGCCGTGCAGGGTTAGACTATTCAGATTTAACCAATATTACTCGCCATAAAAACTTTGAAGCATTTCTAGAAGCCATGGCTGGTAAGCGCATTATGGCGTGCACCACTAAAGGCAGTCGCCCGCATAGTGAATTGGCATTTGCCAAAGATGATGTATTGTTATTTGGCCCAGAAACCCGTGGACTACCGATGGAAATTATTGAATCGATTCCGACCAGTCAACGTCTGCGCATCCCAATGGCGGCGAGTAATCGCAGCTTAAACCTGTCTAACTCAGTGGCCATTATTAGCTATGAAGCTTGGCGTCAGCTTGATTACGCAGGTGCTGAATAGCTCTTATATAAAACAAAGAAAAGAGTTAATCGTGGCAAACATTCATGAATTATGGAGCTACAGGCCGCAGCTCTATCGCGCGAATTAACTGATATTGCTCGCTATCATCATCGAGATAGTGAGCGCTTTGACGCCACAGCCAGCTACCAGAGCTAGCTTGTCCCTCTTTAGAACCTACCGAAGATTTGGGCTCAAACCTTAACCTGATTAATGCAGGGCGCTGATTCATTTGCCCTTTACCTAAAAACGTAAAGCTATTTCCCCGTTGATATAAACTGAATAATTGCTCACGATCTTCACCCACCCCATTAGTGTAGGTCAGTAACACATCATTACCTTGTGCTCTAAACCACCACACTTCACTGTTTGGGTTACTGTCGCCACGACTCACTGTCAGCATCAAATTCCGCTTGTCTGATGAGCAAATCGCCGCTGTGGTCACATGTCTTGGCGCGACACCACTTTTAGCCGCTGAACCTTCCCAATTGCCATCAAGTACTGGGCAAAACTGACTGATATCCACTTTGGCCGCAATCGCAGCAGGTGTCATTATCACGGCCATCAATACCATGGTTAACATAAGCAGATTTTTACATACCATTAAGACAGTTTGATACAACATCAACGGCGCAACCTTTCACTTCAACGATGAACTAGCAAGAACACTATTTTATTTCAGCTGTTTTTTCAAATTTAGGTTTTTAAAAAGCGTTATTTTTTAAGTGTATTCCGTTTGTAAGCTAATGGATTGCAATAAAAAATGCCTTTCATCTTAGATGAAAGGCATTTCCAATTAACCAGTTCAAACTTTATGGTCGTGAATTATTGACCAAAGCCGACATCCGTCATCTTAATTTGAGTCACTTCACCGTACTCTTTGGCAATGTCTGCCACTTTTTCAGCATTACCAATCAATACAAACTGCAAATTATCTTGCGGGAAGTAAGTGCTGACTAAACGCTGAGTTTCTTCTAGCGTTAAACCATCGACCTTAGCTTGGAATTGATTGATAAACGAATCATCAAACTTGTAGATATACATATCAGCCATGAGTTCAGCTAGCTGGCCACCTGTTTCAAACTTGGGTGGATACTGCCCTTTTACATATGCTTTGGCTGAATCTAACGTTTGTTGATCAATACCTTGCTCCCATAAACGCGCATAGGTTTTTAAAGCTAAATCCATTGCTTCTTTAGTGGTGCTAGATTTTGTGAAGGTACTGATTTGGAATGTGCCAGCATCAGAATAAGCATTAAAACCTGAACGAGCACCGTAAGTAAGACCAGCATTGACACGTAACTCATCATTTAACCATGAGGTAAAACGGCCACCAAGAATCGTATTCACTACGGTTAAGCCAACATAGTCAGGGTTATCGCGACGGATCCCTAAGCCACCAAAAATGAAGGTGGTCTCAATGGCATCAGGCTTATCCACCAGCAGGACTTTACTCGATGATAACTTTGGTAAACCTTGGCTTAAATCAGGTTGCACCGCTTTTTCGGTGCCTTGCCAGCTACCAAAGGCTTGGGTTAATTTCGCTTTCATTTCAGCGGCGTCAAAGTCGCCGACAACATTAATGGCCATGTTACTTGGCTGATAATAGCTTTTGTGAAATGCTCGCAGCTGGGCAATATTAATCTCAGCTAGTGAGGTGCTATTACCTGTTGTTGGATTCGCATACGGATGCTGACCAAAGACCATTTTATTGTAGTATCGGCCAATTACTGCTCGTGGGCTCTCTTTAGCTTGTGATAAGCCAACAATTTCACGCTGCCTCAGTTTTTCAAATTCAGTGCTATCAAAGTCAGGCGACATGAGTACGTCTTGCATTATCGCCAGAACCGTATCTACATCCTTACTCATAAAATCAGCAGCAATTAATGTGCTTTCACGGCCTGATGCGGTATTTAAACTCGCACCTAAAAAGTCGATGGTTTGCTCAATTTCCGCTTTCGTTTTACCGCCAGCACCAAGTAATAAGCTTTTGGCTGTCATGTAAGAAACACCTGAAGTGGTGTCATTAACAGCACCTGCACGTATGACCGCATTCACATTAATAATCGGCACTTCTGACTGCACCATAAAGTTAACTTTAAGGCCATTGTCTAAGGTCATCGACTCATATTGCGGCATGCTAAAACTGCCAGTATCGACTGTTTGCGCAGTGTCATTGGTACTGGCGCAGCCTGTTATCGCTAACGAACAAGCCAGTGCTATCGCAGATGCTGTGGTATTTTTGCTAAATCTTGATAATGAAATCATTGGTCAGCTCCTTCTGTTGCAGCTAACACACCCACTGTGCGATTGGCTTTACGTAAATAAGTTTGTGCAACTCGCTGAATGTCTTCAACAGTCACCTTGTTATAAGCTTCTGGCGCACTAAATAGGTTTTCATAGCTACCAAAATACAGCTCATAACGCCCTAAAGTGTTAGCACGGCCATTAATGGTTTGCATGGTGCGGTAAAAATTCATTAGCTTAATGTTTTTCACTTTTTCAAGCTCATTTTGCGTAACGCCTTCTAAGCTAATGCGATTAATTTCAGCAATCATATTGGCTTCTAACTGCACGGCATCAACACCTGAGTTTGCAACACCCATGAAGTAAAATAAGTTAGGGTCAAATGACATTGGCAAATAAGAAAAGACATTAGACGCGATTTGTTTATCGACCAAACCTTGATAAAGACGCGAGCTATTGCCCTCACTGAAAATGGTATTCAGTAAATCAAGAGCATAATAATCTTCATGTTTAGTAGAAGGAACATGGTAAGCCAGCATCACATTCGGTGTGCTCACAGATGCTTTTTCAACAAATACACGGCGCTCGCCTTTTTGCAAAGGCTCAACGGTACGTACTGCTTTAGGCGGGGTTTGTGCTGGAATAACGCCAAAATATTGCTTAGCCAGTTTTTTCACTTCAGCAACTTTCACATCGCCAGCGATAACGACTACTGCATTATTCGGCGCATAATAAGTTTTATGGTATTGCTGTAAATCTTCTAAACTCCAAGCGGCGATATCTGATTCATGGCCAATCACCGACCAGCTATAAGGGTGTGCTCTAAATGCCGCACTTTTTACTTCCTCTTGGATGGTGCGCCAGTTTGAATTTTCAAGCCCTGTCGTACGTTCAGACTGCACCACACCTCGCTCGCTTTCAACCATTTCAGGATTAATATCCAAATTGGCAATTCGATCGGCTTCTAAATCAAAAATGGTTTCTAATGCATTAGCAGGGAACCAATCGGTATAAACCGTGATATCCTCAGTGGTATACGCGTTATTCGCACCACCAGCCGCTTCCATCGTACGGTCAAACATTTTAGGTCCAAACTTTTTAGAACCGTTAAACATCATGTGTTCAAAAAAGTGTGAAATACCAGTGATACCAGGTACTTCGTTACGTGAGCCGACTTTCCAAAACAAGTACATATTGGCGTTGGGAATGCTGCTATCTTCTAGCACCATAATCTTCATGCCGTTATCTAATGTAAATGTATTCACATCCTCTTGGGTGGTTGCATTTGCTGCACCACTTACCCAAGTTGTCAGTAATACCACTAACGCGGCTATTGTGCGTGTCATGATTGCTTCCTTTTATAAATTGTAAAATACGATGTTGCACTGTCTATTGCGTTGCGCCTAATGCCGTTAAGGCAACTTGTGTCATCGTTTGAACGCCAACTTTTAGTGCGCTTTCATCCACATAAAATGACGGTGAGTGATTACTTGCAACCGTGGCAGGATCTTTCCCCGCTGGGGTCACGCCAAGAAAATAAAATAAACCGGGTGTTTCTAGCGCGTAATATGAAAAATCTTCTGCGCCCGTAATCAGTCCAGGTTCAATCAAATTGTCTTTGCCTACGACACTGCGGATCACTGGGCGCATATCGGCAACGAGTTGTGGGTCATTGACCGTAACAGGGTAGCCAGCATCAATCTCGGTAATTGCTGTTGCACCCAATGTTTTGGCTGAAAGCTCTGCGATTTCAGCAAGCTTTACTTTTATCTCTGCACGCATATCTTGATCAAAAGTACGAATAGTGCCGATTAGTTCCACTTCATCAGGAATAATGTTTGAACGAATGCCGCCATTAATCGCCCCAAAACTGACGACAGCTGGCGCTTTGGTAACATCAACCTGACGACTAATAATGGTTTGTACGCTATTAATGATTTGCGCTGATGCCACAATAGGATCAACGCCACCCCAAGGTCGTGAACCATGAGTTTGGCGACCTTTAACGGTAATAGTGAAAGAATCTTCTGATGCCATTGCAGGGCCTGAACGAAGGCCAATCACACCAGTAGGCAAACTTGAAGTGACATGCATACCAAAGACTTGATCAGGTTTGCGCTTAGCAAATAAGCCTTCTTTAAGCATTAACTCCGCACCACCTTCTTCACCCGCTGGGGCACCTTCTTCGGCAGGCTGAAAGATAAACATCACATCACCAGCAAGGCTTGATTGAGATTTCACTAAGTTTTCAGCAACGCCCATTAACATAGCCACATGAGTGTCATGACCACAGGCATGCATCACACCAACGGTTTGATTTCGGTATGTATCAGTGGCTTTTGATGCAAACGGTAAGTCCACTTCTTCTGTTACTGGCAGCGCATCCATGTCAGCGCGAATACCAATAAGCGGACCAGGCTTGGCGCCTTTTAATACCGCTACCACCCCTGTATGAGCTATGCCGGTTTGCACCTCTAAACCTAAAGATTCAAGGTGAGCAGCAATGACTTTACTGGTTCTAAATTCACGATTAGATAACTCAGGGTGTTGATGTAAGTCGCGGCGCCACTCAATCACTTTCTGTTCAACGTCAGCAGCTAGCTGAGCTGCATCAGGGGTTTTAGCCAATATTGATGGGGCAAAAGTAGCAGAAAGTGTCGCAAGGCACAGTGCGAGAGTCGTGAGGCGCATAAATCATCCATGGTTATTATCGTTTTTGTTGCGATTTAATCTACAGTGTCTAGCCGAAGTTGTTAAATAATTTGTTACAGCAAGGCTGAAGAAATTGTTTCGATTTGTTTACTACGTATGCCCTCCATCTTATAAATAAACAATATTATGGCTTTATTCATCACCTTGTTATGCTTCAAATAGATAGTGTAATGGTGATTTTAAACTGACCAACAGCAAAATATTAAAGGGTTAAGGTTAATGGATATAAAGTTTAGTGAGTTTACTGCCAAGAGTTGTAATGTCAGTCTCGATATCGCTGATTGGCATATTCAAAATCAGTCATGGGCCGTTTTCTGTGCCCATAACGACATAGGTTCAGTCATTGGTGACTTACTATGTGCAAGCAATAATATCCCTCATCAAACCATTAAAATTACCTCTGGTCGCTTGCAAAAATCATCTAACAACATTGCGCAAGTTTCACTAGCAGAGCAGCAAAGGTTATTGGCTTTAGAAATTGAACATGATGACACCGACTTTCTCAATGTAATTGATACCGGCAGCACAGTTACTCAACTTATCAGCCAGCAGATACCGCCCCAGGCAAACAGCGCGTTACTTGAAACGTTACTCACTCAGTTAGATTTGCAGCATCTTAAAGATTATGGCTTTCGAGAGCTATCAACAGGTGAAACCCGCCGTGTCATGTTGGCTCGTGCCATTGCCTCTCAGCCGGATTTCTTAGTACTAGATAACCCATTTGCAGGATTAGATATCGACCACAGAGCATCACTTACAACTTATTTAAATCAGTTACCAATTCCCATGATGGTGATATTTTCTCGTGAAGAAGATATGCCTCAATGGATTGAACAAGTGGCGATATTCAGCCATGGGAAATTAGACACTGTTATGGATAAATCCAGCTGGAATAGTCACCCTGTTATCGGGCAAATTAAGTCGCAATCTAAGGTACAAAGTGAATTAATGTTAGCGCTGATGCAACGACACCGTCACCAATGCAAGTTTGAAAACCCGATATTTGAACTGAAAAATGGCAAAGTCGCCTATAGTAATAAAACCATTTTCACTGACGTGAATTGGCGCATTGATAATGGCCAACACTGGCAGGTCAAAGGCCCTAATGGCTGTGGAAAAAGTACCTTATTAGGGTTGATATTTGGTGACCATCCGCAATGCTATAGCAACGATATACAGATCTTTGGCAAGCAGCGTGGTAGTGGCGAAACCATTTGGGAAATTAAACAGCATATTGGCATGGTGTCATCAGCATTACATCTGCAATATCGCGTTAACTGTAGCGCGATTGATGTGATCCTCTCAGGTTTTTATGACTCTATTGGCCTTTACCAAAAAGCCACAGCCCCCCAACTAGGCATGGCTAAAGATTGGTTAACGATTTTGCACATGGAAGCATTGGCTAACACACCTATCAAGCAACTAGATTATAGTCAGCAACGACTATTGTTAATCGCTCGAGCCTTGGTAAAACAACCTACATTATTAATATTAGATGAGCCCTATCAAGGATTAGATTACTTGGGGATAAGGTTAGTGAGAAATACCCTTGAGTTGATTGCACGGGAAAACTTGAGCCAGCTGTTATACGTCTCTCATTATCATGAAGATAATTTAGCTAGCATCAACAATTACTTAGAGTTTGTAGCAAATGAACAGACCGAAGGATATAAAAGCGTTATAAGTTAATCTTGCTCTTCAATTTTACGTTCTTTAGCTGCGGCTTCTTTGGCTTCGCGCAGGTATTTATCAGCGCGAGACTCTCGCTCTTTAAACTGAGCTTGGGATTTCTCTATTTGTTCTTTTTCCCATTCGCCTGACTCTTGGCGTTCTAGAACTTCTTGCTCGCGAGATTGGGTATCGCTGGCGGCTTTTCGAGCTTTTTCTAACTGACTTTGCTCAGTCTTTTTAGAATCAATTCGGCCTTGATCAGCTTGCTGGGATAAGGTTAGGCGTGGCTTATCATTGGCTATTGCAGTAAAAGAGATTGCGAGTATCAAACTCATAAAAGCCATTGCCATCATACGGTTCAACATATTCATTATCTTCCTTGTTTTTGTTGCTGCTATTTCTCTTGAATATAGCGAGCACGCACGGCTGCAGGCATCGCATCTAACTTATGTTGCACCATTGCATCAAAGGCTGCAAACATAGGTGCAATATCCATTAATGGGTTGATAGCTTGAAGCATATACGCTGTTGCTTCTAGGGTTGATAAACTATCACTACGCTTTGCTTTGCGAATTCGATATTGCGATACCCCTTCAAACTCAATATGCAGCGCAGGTAACTCCAATAACCATGGGTTTAGCTGGAGCATTTTAAAGGCTTTGCGCCAAGTGCCATCAATCAATAAGATAATGCACTCTTCAGGGGCGCCAGAGTCAGCGGCGCTTTGACTGGTTTCACTGGGATAAACTAAATAAACCGGTTTACCTGCCTCCTTTAAATAAACTTGCAGCTCAGCAAAGTCATCCGCCGTTTCACCCACCACCACTTTCGTCGCTGGCAAGGTTAAACACAATAACTTCACCGTGTTTTTGGCATGTTCAGCTTCAGAAGGATGCTGCAGCACAATCACCGTGGTTTTAGCCGTCATCTTAGTCACACTATCGCAAATACACGCTGACTTTGGGTAGCCACAGTTTTGACAATATAATCTAGTCATTAAATACCAAACACCTTGTATGTAATATATTGCAAAAGATAACCGCAAATGTAATATTTGCACCTTAAGTAAAATGTAAAACTCTAATTTATGGACATTTATTAGATAAAAAAGCTTCATTAAACTCAAGGAAGAATTATGACTCGTAGCACGTTATCACTAGCAGTGATGCTTTATCTCGCTAGCTGCGCCGCTTTTGCCGCTGAAACAATTTCAGCAAATAGCCCAGCCGCTGACAACACCTTTAATCACGAAGCTGAAATTGGCTTTCTTGACACCAGTGAAAATTCTGATGGTTTAGCTAGCGCTAAATATAGTTATTATTTTCAAGGGGTCAAGCAAAATGATGTCCCCTATGAACTGGCTGCATTCTTAAGCCAATCTTCAGTAATTTCAGCCCGCTATGCAATGACAGAACGCCAAGATCTGTATGAACTTTCTGGCGAATATGTATTTGACTCAAAATTCTTTATTGGTGGCGCTTATTCTCGACTATCCACAGACAGGGCCTTTGCACCGACCACGGATCTAGATGCCTACGAACTCAAAACAGGTTATTATTTTAATCCACATGCTAAATTGACATTTTCATACCTGACTCACTCAGACTCGAACTCTACGCATACTTCTGACGCTATCGGTTATTATAACCGAGATTCAAGTGAAGATTACGATGGTTTCCAAGTTGAATATCAACATTATCTACCGTTCGAATCCACATCAGGTCTGATGCTAACCGCTGTAGGCAGTTACTCAAATACTGATTCTGAATACGATAGCAAATACGATACTATTTTTTTAAATGACAATGATGAACTTGTTGTGGCTAGAATTGAAGCCGCTAATGAGGGTACAACAAAAGAAACCAACCTGGGGATGGATGCTGATTGGTATATTACCAATTCATGGTCTGTTGGAGGCGGGTATCAATACCTTAATTATGACCGCGACAGTTCATATCGTTATTCCCGAGAAACGGCCGATGAGATATATGAGAGTAACCGAGATTATAGTGATTCCGACAGTGCCAATATCTATACACTCAACACCAGCTACTTTTGGAACTTTTCTAAATATGTATCGGCTAGAGCCGCTATTGAGCAACGCTTTATTGATAGCGATTCAGATACTAGCGTTGGCATCGCCATTAACGGTAGATTCTAAAGTCAATTTTTAGCGCTTATAAGAAATTGTAACAACACACATAAAAATGCCTAACGATAATGATCGTTTGGCATTTTTATTTAGCAGCTTAGCCAGTCAAACTAGACTTATGGGTGAACTTGCTCAACATGTAAATGATTCAAACTTTTCAATGACATCATAGTCAATAATATGAGCGACAATCCGCCCATCAACAAGGCTACAGCATAAGGTGCGGTTAGATCGGTCATTTGCACTAATCCAGCAAGCACTGACGCACCACTCATTTGAATACAACCTAACATAGCAGCTGCAGTACCCGCTCGCTCACCGAAGGCTGATAACGCCATAGAAGTGGCAGGGCCAAGCAAAATAGCAAAGCCAATACAAAGCAGCATCATAGGTAACATGAAGCCAAAGCCAGCAGCTAAACCTGATTGAGGCCCGGCTAATTGCACCACAACTTCAAGCACAGCAGCTAATAACATCATTGATAATGCCACTACCACAGCGGGGCGATTACCAATATGTTTCACTAACACTGGCGCCGCAAAACACGCTGCAATATTCACTGCTGCATTGAGTCCAAATAAACCACTAAAGGCAAGTTCACTCACCCCTAGCTCACCGATTAGCCACATAGGTGAATACGATACGTAGGTAACAATTGACGCCATTGCGACCATGCAAGTGCTGGCATAAAACAAGAAGTGTGCATCACTTAACACTGGTTTATAGCGAGCCCAGCGATAAAGAGTGCCGCTGGTGTCAGTATTTTCAGGACGAGTTTCAGGGAATTTCAACAGTACGATAGCTAATACGACAATGGCGTATAGCGCCATAAAGATAAAGGTTGAGCGCCAGCCAAACTGTAGTGCCAATAAGCCACCTAATGTCGGTGCTAACGCTGGTATCACACAAATCGCACCATTAAGGTAACTGTACATTTTAACGCTTTCTTTACTGCTATAGCAGTCGCGAACCGCACTAAACACCACGATAGAGGTTGAACAAGCCGCTAAACCCTGCAACACACGGGCAATTTGTAATACTTCAAACTCTTGCGCCATTGCGCCAATGAGGCTGCTGATGCCGTACAAAACAATACCAAATAGTGCAATTGGGCGGCGGCCAAAGCGGTCAGCTAACGGCCCAATCAAAATCTGCCCAAGACCCATAGCAAATAAAAACAACACCAACGTCGACTGTATCTGACTACCACTTACACCATACTCAACTGCCATAGTCGGCATTGACGGTAAGTAAATATCGATGGCTAATGGGCTAAGTAGCACCATAAACATCAGTGTTGGCAGCAAGTTACGTCTCATTTTCTTTATACTCTTTCTTTATCTAGATGTTAATTATGGAGCGCATTTTAGACTACTCATGGTATGAATAGAAATGGTATGATTTCCTAAGTAAATTTCCTTTAAGGAATATCACATGAATATCGATAATCTCGCCAAAATAGATTTAAACTTGCTGGTCATTTTGCAGGTATTACTTGAAGAGCAAAGCGTCACTCGCGCAGCAAGCCGCTTACACTTAAGCCAGTCTGCGTTGAGTAAAAGTCTTAATCGCTTGCGAACCACACTTGATGATCCGCTATTCCAACGAACAGCTCATGGTCTAAAGCCGACAGCCCATGCGGTGCAATTAGGACTGCAGTTACCGCAAATTTTACAGACCTTACATCAACTGACCCAACCACCGACATTTATACCAGCCAGCAGTCACCAGCATTTTTCGTTTTCTATGGTCGAGAGTGCCTACGAAACATTACTGCCTTATTTCATTGGCAGAATTTTACACGATGCACCTAACGTCAAACTCGACTCATATGTGTGGACCGAAAAATCAATCCAAGACTTACAACTTGGCCAAATCGATTTTGGAATTGCCGGTCGAGATACGCACCCTCAAGCTGATATAAAAATAGAGCAACTGCCTGATGGCATTGAATATCAGACCTTATTTAAAGATAAGCAAGTCTGTTTAGTGCGTAAAGATCATCCAATGTTAGACGCTATCAAACAAAAAAAATGGGATAGAGACAGCTATTTGAGCATGTCCCATGTACAAGTGCGCTGTGAAGGCAATGATTGGTGGGCATTAGATTATCACTTAGCCGATCTCAATTTGCGCCGTCGTATCAGCACTACTGTGCCAGACTTTTATGGCGCGGCGAGTATTTGTGCCCATAGCGACCTCATTTTTACTCTGCCATCGAGCTTTGCGCGGCACGCTGTCAAGTTATACCCCCTTGAAGAAATTCCGTTGCCATTTGATTTTATGCCTATGGCTTATGTGTTGTTATGGCATGAACGTAACAGCCAAGCTCCTGGACACTTGTGGCTAAGAAACATTATTTGTGAAAGTGTCGCTAAAGCAGTCAATCAAACTGAAATAGAAATGCTGAAATAAGATTAACAACACCTATTAATACAAGTTGTTATGGTTTTTAAAACGTTGTGAGTAGCTATCATAATCAAACATTAATCAGGATTAACGTGACGTTAATAGGTGTTTTATTGCACACTGAAGTTGTCATCACTGTAAAAAGTGATTTTATGAAAGACTGAAACTGTATCCATCGCCCTTTTGATACACGCTCAGCCAGCTTAATTGAGGAACATCAATGAACTTTAATCAGTTTGTAAATCAAGCACAGGTCAAGCAGCGCGTTGGCACCATGCACCCATTTTTAGCACTACTGTCGATAATTGCTATCGCACTTACCACGATTGTATTGCTACCATTTTTACTGGTATTCGCTCTAGTGAGCTTTATCGGACTTAACTTACTAGGCCGTAAATACCTAGCACCTAAAATGCAGCCAATTTTCGGAAACCGTTCACAGCAAGATGAAGTGTACCGTGATAATCCAAATGTAGAGCGCGAGCAATCATTGTATAAATCGGAAATGTTTAAACGCTCAAATCCGTCATCAGGCGGCCGAACTTTCGAACATCAAGCAGACTAAACATTCATATGGTCAGTTAACCTTGCTCCCCCCCAAGGTTAATTGGCCATGATGTTTATTAAGACGTTCAAACATTTATAGTACAAACTAAAACACCGCCAAATGGCGGTGTTTTTTTATAACCCAGATTTAAGTGTAGTCAAGAACTAAAGTCGTGGCGCTTCGCCCACACCCAACGAAAGGGAAACAACAGCATTTCCCTTTTCGATATCCCTTGCCGTTCCGGCGAAATAATCTGAAAAACGATTATTTCCAACGGAAATTTATCTAGACTGAAACCAGATTTGGTAAGTTCTTCGTCCACCATCGAAAATCACTAACGCTTCTGATGGGGCGTCCCTTCCCCTCAAAAGCTAGCCAGACATCCATGTCTGGACTTACGCAATTCTCTTGATTGACTCTATATATCGGAGTATCCAGACCAATGAGCTAGCAGCTTAAAGATTCTCCGCTTGAAGTGTCCGAAGGCGTTGAGTGAATTTGCGTAAGCTCGACATGGATGTCGAGATAGCCTCAGTTGAGCCAGGGATGGCTAATCTGAGGCGTTAGTAAACTCACTTATAAGACTGAGGAAATAACACTTCAATGGAGCGGATGGGAGATCCAAGAGGGAGTTGCCGTTCACTCCCTTTTGGTCTGGTGTGGGCGAAGCGCCACGACTTTGATCTTCTTTATAAAAAAGAAATGAACTAACCCAAAAATAAAATTATGCCAAGATCCCTTGTGCATGAATCAAGGATTTAAGCTCTTCATCACTGAGGTTAAGTTCAATCACATTATCGATTTGGATCTGCAATGACTGCCAAATTGGCTCGATGATTTCAGCTTGTTCATCATTAGCATATTGTTTGGCAAGTTTAAGCAGTGACGCTGATTCCACCACATCAATGCGTTTAAAGACGCCATCGGCCAATGCAACACTGAGCTCTATCATCGCGGGAACACTGCGGCCGTAGTTAATCACATCACGTAAATATCGCTCAGCTAAACACACATCGGTGCCTAAAGCAGAATCATCATTTAGCATATGTTGTGCGCGCATAAACATCGCATCAAGTTGCCCTTGCTCGGCGGCTTCCGCTAACCAATGTTCGCTTGTATTAGCATTAGCTTCACAGCCTTCGCCGTTAAATAACATTAAGGCTAAGTGATACTGGGCATGAGGATAACCTGCTTGGGCAGCTTTATTAATCCACTCAAACGCTTTATCCAGTTGCTGTTGCTGATAATACAACACGCCGAGATTTGACATCGCCTCGGTATTTTCCGCCAATGCTGCTTGCTCTAACCAAGTTGCCGCTATTACTAAGTCTGGGCTAAAGTTCTCACTGCCAACTAAGTAGAAGAAACCTAATAACGCTTTGGCCTCAACAACATCTGCTTGGGCTGCGCGCTCAATTGCCAACTCACCTGCTACGGCATTTTTACTGCCATTGTAACCATGAAGCAGTGCAACCCCATGTTCAAATAGTGCTTGCTGGTGATGCTCAGATGCCAATTCAAACCAGTTCGCGGCTTGCTTGAATGTGCTCACTGATTCGGCATGCTCTGCCTCATTTTGATCAAGCGACTGCTCTTGTTCTTGCTGCATTAACGCCTTTGATTTTAAAGACATGCCCACAAGATATTGAGCTTGATGATCGTTATGCATCACCGCTTGATAGCAAAGCTCACGGCCAACAAACGAATCAAACGCTTCAAATTGATATTCAGGCGCTTTTTTACGATGTACTTTTGGATAAAGCAGGGTGATTAACGACAAGATATTCTTGATAGTCTTTTCGGCCAACGAGACTAATTGTTCTTGGGTTAAATGGTATTTTTCAGGATGGGCGCCGCGATTACCATCACTACGCAGTCGATGCAATGCACGGGTAGTAGGCACATCAATATAACGCATGCGATTTAACTGCTCGATGCGGTCATATAGGTTTGGGCCATTAAACTTAACTGAATGTTTTTCAGATAATAATGAAGTGACTTGATGGGTAAAGCTGCGAACAAACACCAAAGCTTGGGTAGGAATATCGCGCACATAACTTTTAGCTTTGGTGTAATCATCCACTATCTCAGCCGAGAAGCCGCCAATAAACTCAATATCATTTAACACTGGCGGTTACTCCTCTGCTGTTATTAACTTTTCACTTAGATTTCAGTGGTCTCTGACTCTTTATCATCAGTACTACGGTTAACCATATACAATCTAAACAGTGCAACGTTAACGAAAAGTCCTAAAAATGCGAACAAGGTATCAATAATGACGCGTAGCGGGAATCCACCGAACTCTGTCAGCTGTATAACGATACCACCGACCATTGATAATGGTAGGTAAAGCATTAATATCATCATGGTTTTCAGCACGATTGGCGATGAAAATTTAAAGCTGCTTTTAATGGCTTCTAATGGCGTGACACGCTCAACGATCACCATAAAGTTAACGTAGGCAAGGCGAGCAAACAAATAAAAGCTGATACTCAACCCGATAATCCAAAACGGACCGAATACCGCAAATAACATCACCGGCGCCAAGATAGCTAAGCCAGAGAATACTCCAGCTAATAATAATGGCGGTACAAAGGTAAAGCTGTTTTTCAGCACCATACCTGGAGTAACGTCATGCCCGCGTGAGCGAACTTCTAGGTATAAGGTTAATGCAGCGATAAGCAACGAGAAGATTAATAGTAGCACCATCATAGCGGCACCATGGATAGCGCCAAATTGCGGTACTTCAACTTCCGCTTGGGCAGCCAACTCACTGCCAAGCCACACTTGGATCATGACTTGAATTAACAGCAATGGCACTGTTAGTGAGGCAAGTTGCGCCACGTGGTTACGAAAGAAATTATATGCTTCAGTCAAAATTGCAGACAATGACATGGGACTTCCAATAATCAAAAATAGATAAATATGCTGCTAAGGATACCGAAAAAACTGTGTTTTTGCACAATTGATATCAAGTGAGAGTAAAGTTAGTTAAATCATTTGTCACAAATTTGTGAATAACGTTAAAATGGTCACAAGATATCGAAAACTCACTTTTAATCATTCAACATAAACCACAGGACGGCCACGATGAAATTAAGCCCAGCAGTAAGTCTTTTAGTCGCAATGTTTGCAGTTACTTCTCCAGCACAAGCGGGTTGGTTAGACAGTGTTTTTGGCACCGATGAAAAGAAAGTAGAAAAAGTAGAGACTACCGCTGATGCACAATCTACTGATTTAGTAGGTAACGTAATGTCACAACTTGGCCTCAGTAAAGATCAAGCGGAAGGCGGTTTAGGCACCTTGCTAAGCCTTGCGCAGTCTAACTTAGGCGATTCTGACTTTAGCCAGTTATCAAACAGCATTCCTGGAGCTGACACACTTTTATCTGCAGTACCTGCATTAGCATCGGACGATGGCATGTCAGGTTTATTATCTCAAGCAGGTGATTTAGGTAAGTCATTTGAAGGTGCTGCAATGGTATACGACGCGTTCGAACAGTTAGGCATTAAAAAAGAATACGTTGCGCCAATGGTTGATATTGCCAAATCATACCTAGAAACCAACGGCACTGAAGGTACGGTTGATTTGTTAATGAAAGGCGTGAATTCATTACTTTAATGACTCGCTGATTTAGGATTAATTTTATTTAATGCCGAGCCATTCGCTCGGCATTATTGTCTCTGTTAAGCTTAATCTTATATTCACTTTTCAATACTCACTAAAATAGTCAGTACAGCTGCATTGTTTTATAGACGTTTAGGAGGCCATATGATCGCGAAACTGAAACAGTTTTTACAGTCGCATGCTCAAGCAACGACCCCAGAAGATCAAGCACAACAGTTAAAGTTAGCTGCAGTAAGTTTATTGCTTGAGGTCATGTATGCCGATGAAACGCTAGACGAGCAAGAAGTAGCGATGCTTCCTGGCATAATTAGCGACAATTTAAATATCAGTGCTGCTGAAGCTAACGCATTAATTGACGAAGCCAAGTTAGTTCAAGGCAATTCAATTTCATTATTCGAGTTTACTGCAGAAATTAATGCTCAGTGTTCCATTGAGCAAAAGCAAAAATTACTTCTGTGTATGTGGAAGTTGGCTTACTCGGATGGCAAGTTATGCCGAAATGAAGACCAAATTATTCGCCGCACCGCTGATTTACTTTATTTAAAGCACAGTGAAGTGATTCAAATGCGCAATATTGCCATGGAAGAACGCTAAGTTCCTCCCCTTAAGCACTAAGCTTTACGCTTAAGCTGTTGGCTATAAGACAAATAAAAACGGGACTTTCTTTAGAAAGTCCCGTTTTTACATTTCTGCGCAAGCAAACCTTAAGTTAAGCCGCTTGTTTACGCGTTTGATGCTGTTTTTGCCAATACATAAATGGCGCAACCACTATAACTAAGATAAAGGAATACAACATATTTTCAGCCAGAGCTACTCCCACCCCTAGACAGAATATGCAACCACCAACCACGAGTGGTAAATAGCGTTTACTGAGCAATTTTGCCGCTGATAACATGGTCAATAAATAGATAATAATGAATACGCCGTTACTCCAAGCAATTAAGTCCTCGAGTTTTTGCTCAGTAACAAAAGTAAAGCTGATGACTAATACCATGGTCAATAAAATCGTCACTAATGCTCTCAGCGGCACACCAAATTGATTGAGTTTGCTAAAGTAACTCGGTAATACGCCTTCTTTGCTAAAGCTCCACAGTAAACGTGCTGCACTGGCGCAATAGACGTTAACCGTCGCAATGCCGCTAGCAATTCCCAAAATGCCAATAACTTGCGCTCCCATGCCCTGCCACACCACATTACCCAATAACGTTTCGAAAGTGTGGATCATTGCTAATCCTTCTTTATCGCTAGGCACCATCAGTAGCAATAAGGTGCAAATAAGGTAAATGATGCCGACTAATACCGTGCCAATCATCATTGCAGGTAGCATGTCTTTTTTAGGGTTTTTAAAGTCATTGGCTAAATGCGTCATGGCTTCAATACCTAAAAAGCTCCAAAATCCAATCCCCATGGCTAGCATGACTGTCGAAACCTCAGCTGAAGCTAACTCTGTGAATGCACCAGCTTCACTGACATTTGTGCCACTGGCACTAAATAACACCGCGACAACTGCCACAATGGCTAAAGTCAGCGCAAACTGCAATTTGGCAGAGACCTGAATACCGCGATAGTTCAGCAATAACAGCACCAACACAATCATCAGCTCAGCCACTAACTGACCCCAGCCAGTGATAGAAACTAAGGCATCCATGAATTGAAAAGTCATTAGAATTGCCGCTGGTGCACCAATCGGGATCACAAACAAAAAGATCAATCCAATCGTGCGCCCCGCAGTGGTACCAAAGGCTTTTTCAATAAAATAGGCTGGTCCTGCTGCATGAGGAAAGCGGCTAGCAAGTAAACCAAATACCACTGCCACCGGCAAAATGGCGACGGTCAAAATAATCCATGCCAATAAAGCACCACTATTTGCCACTGCAATGGTCATTTGCGGTAAAATAAATACCCCTGTACCAAGCAAAGTGGTGGCCATCAGTCCGGCACCTTGCCAGCGCCCTATCGTTCCTGTAATTTGATTCATTAGCTTGCTCTATGGTGGTGTTTGCAAGAATTATAAAATGGTTATTGGATACAAACTGCCGTAATCACTCTGCAAAAACACTTATAAAACCGACATTTTGACGGTAATTAATAAATTTACCAACAATATGACGGGTGTTGTATTTCTAACGACTGGAATCAAAATGGATAAATTTGATCAACTCATTTTAAATGCGTTAAGAGCAAATGCTCGTCAGAGTATTTCTCATATCTCTGAAGCTGTGAGCTTATCACGGAGTGCGGTTACTGAGCGGATAAAAAAACTTGAACAATCTGGTGTAATTCGTGGCTATCAAGTTTTATTAAGTGAGTCGCAAAAAGAAGGCGTATCGGCATACTTTGAAATACAACATGAACGCGCCAATTGTGCCGATGTTGTGCACGTATTTCATGCCATACCTGAAGTCATAACTTGCCAAGGGATCACTGGCGAAATGGATCTGTTGGTTTATGTTAATGCCGCATCGATGAAGCGATTGCATGAAATTCGTGAGTACATTGATGCCCAGGTAGATATTGTCAAAATTAAAACCCACGTGGTAATGAGTGAATGGATTAACAATCAAGCGTAACGCACATTCTCAAATTAATTTATTGGTTATACTGGTAAAATAGCCAACAATGCTGATAAGAGACTAAAATAAATAACACTTTTTAAGTCGATTAAACTTAAACAAGTATGTTGAAACTACAGGTTTCAAACACTTTAAATTGGGTATTTAACACTATGCAAACACGGCCTAATTCTGACATCAATTTACTTTGGGGTGCACTCATCCTTGAAGAGCTGGCTCGGCTTGGCGTAAAACACGTATGCATGGCACCTGGTTCTCGTTCAACACCATTAACGTTAGCCGCTGCTGCCCAAGATAAACTTGAACGTCATTTACACTTCGATGAACGTGGTTTAGGTTTTATGGCGCTTGGTTTAGCAAAAGCCAGTAATAGCCCTGTAGCGATTGTCACCACATCAGGCACCGCAGTCGCCAACCTGTATCCAGCAATTGTAGAAGCCTGGTTAACTCAAGTTCCTTTGATTGTGTTAAGTGGCGATAGACCGCCTGAATTAATCGGTTGTGGTGCAAACCAAGCTATTGTGCAACCCGCAATATTCGCCGATTATGCTAAACAAGTTAATTTACCAACGCCAGATTTAGCCATCGCCCCAAATACTTTGCTCACTACCATCGATGAAGTAGTGAGTAATCAAACTCAACCAGTACATTTCAATTGTATGTACCGTGAGCCGTTATACCCAAGCGAATTAGAAACCTTATCTCAACTTGTTAAAACATCATTATCTGGTTATGTGACGCCAATTTCAGACTGGCTAAATCACGCATTTCCCTATACTGATTATGGTCAAGCATCTAGTAGCAACTTACCGACTGAAGACACCATGATGCGTTTCGTCCATGGCAAAGGCGTGATTGTGGTGGGCACGTTATCTCCAAAAGATAATCCACAACAGATTATTGAACTGGGGCAAAAATTGGGCTGGCCTATTGTGGTCGATGCACAGTCTCAGCTCAGGCAACACCCAAGTGTAATTGGTCATATTGATCAGCTGATGCTCAACCCAAAAGCGGCTAAATTTGTCGAACAAGCAGACCGTGTATTGGTATTTGGCGGGCGTTTTATTTCTAAAAGGCTGATTAGTTTTATTGTTGAGCAACAATGGCATAGCTACTGGCAAGTCTTACCGACTCAACAGCGCCTTGACCCTAACCATCAGTCGAAACGGATATGGCTCGCTAGTGTCTCAGCAATGTGCAGTGCACAGTGGCCAAGATCATCATCTGCCAATTGGGCGCTGTCATTAGTAGAAATGAATCAAAATATTGAAGCATTGCTAACACAGCATATTGATCAAAGCAGCTTTGGTGAACCCCAGGTTGTTCGCCAAATAGCTAAGGTGCAGACCTCAAAACATCAATGGTTTATTGGTAATAGCTTGCCAGTTCGCTTATACGATATGTATTCACCTATTACCTGCGAAACGCCTGCGATTTATACCAATCGAGGTGCATCAGGCATCGATGGATTAATTGCTACAGCAAGCGGAATGGCACTCGCGAGTAAACAGCCAAGCACTCTACTCATTGGTGATATTTCAAGTTTGCACGATCTTAATTCGCTCGCCATAACCAAGCAAATTAACAGTCCATTTGTGATTGTGATTTTGAATAATGATGGCGGCAATATTTTCAACTTATTACCTGTGCCTAATGAAGCAGTAAGAGATGAATATTACCGTTTGAGTCACGGACTGGAATTTGGTTATGCTGCCGCCATGTTTGGTTTGCCATATAACCAAGTGGATTGTTTAACCAGCTTTAATGAAGCTTATGTTGATGCAATGGCCTTTGCAGGCACCTCTGTGATTGAAGTCAATGTCAGCCCTAATCAAGCAAGCGATCAAATCAAGCTCATTGCACAATGGGTGAAACAACACTAATGCCAACCATTAAACGATACGGTGATACCGCATTACCTGCACTGGTTTTATTACATGGTTTTTTAGGTTCCAAAGAAGATTGGCAAGCTTGCTTACCCACCCTAAGCCAATACTTTCATTGTATTTGCATCGATCTGCCAGGCCATGGTGAAAACGAGCAGATATTGCCAACGCCAGGCTTTGAAGCCCTTGCTGATACCATTACCCATCAAGTGATTAATCTAGGTTATCCGCAATTTCATTTGCTGGGATACTCTTTAGGTGGCCGAGTTGCACTGCATATCGCTAAATTCCATCCTGCGACACTATTGAGTCTTATGTTGGAGTCAGCTCATTTAGGTTTATGTTCCACACGTGATAAGCAAACCAGACTGAAACACGATCAGAAATGGGCAGATAAACTAGCGTCTAAGCCAATAAGAAATTTTTTAAGTGAATGGTACCAACAGCCGGTTTTTGCTGAATTAAATAATGATGCTCGTGAACAGCTGATTAATATTCGTAGTAAAAATAATCCTCAAGCGTTACTGCATTGCTTTCAGAGCACTTCACTTGGATTACAAGATAATGGCCAAAAAGTACTGAAACAATTACACTGCCCGAGATATCTATTGGTGGGTGAAAATGACAATAAATTTTCTAACTTGGCAGAGAAGTGGCAACAGAAAATTGATTTATCGGTGATCACAATCCCAAATTCAGGGCACAATACCCATAAAGCGCAACCAAAGATGTTTGCAGCAAGCGTCATACAGCTGCTTTACCCATAACTGCTAACAACACTGTTAAGCGGTGAGTATTCGTTAATAAAGGATTTACGCTTTATGCACACTGATGATAACAATGAAACTTCTAGCCTTGAAAAAGTCGAACTTGCCATCATCAGTGAGCTTACACTGCACCGTTACCAAATCCCATTATCACCCACATTGCCTGTGGCAACTCAGCGCATCGATCAACGGTCTGGTTTAGTCATCAGTGCTCAGTTAAATCATGCTCAATTAAATCATGCTCAATGCGAAAGTGTCGAAATCAGCCCTTTGTCAGGCGTAGATACCAACAACAAACCTCTTGTTGGATTTAGCGAAGAATCACTTGAACAAGTGATTGCATTACTCCAGCAGCAATTACCGCTGTTAATCAATAAGCCGTTAACCGAATTAGCTAATATTGCCAGTGAAATAAAGCTGCCCTCTGCAGCGTTTGGGCTCAGCTTATTAGCGACTAAGTTTAGTTCGGCATTTCAATATGCCCATGTTGATGACCGAAAAATCAGTTTATTTTATTATCAGCCTAACACGACAAATGAAGCGTTAGCGGCCAAAATAAATGCACTACCTAAACGTACTTATGCAATAAAAGTCAAAGTGGCTCAAGCTTCAATAGAACAAGAAATCCAGTTTATTCATCAGATATTATCTATTAATCCAAAGCTCAAATTACGCCTTGATGCGAATCAAGGTTTTAGTGCTGAGCAAGCCATTGAGTTTCTGGCATGCTTACCAAAAGCCAGCATCGAATACATTGAAGAACCTTGCCAAACGCTCAAAGAAAGCCGCATGGTTTATCAAGCACTTAAGATTCCTTTTGCGCTAGATGAAACGTTAAATGATGCAGACTATCAATTTACTATGTTTGATGGGTTAGCAGCACTTATCATCAAGCCGATGATTATTGGCAATATCGACAAACTAGCGAAACTCATTGAAACCGCCACAGAACATGGCGTGCGTTGTATATTCAGCTCAAGTTTAGAAGCTAACCTGGGGATTAACGACTTAGCGACGCTAGCCGCACAGTTAACCCCTGATGAAATCCCGGGGCTCGACACGCTAGCTAACTTTAGCGAGCCGTTAATGCTCGAAAACAATCAACTGAATCCACAAGTTACTCAGCTAATCAATCGCTATACTAATGAATAAGAAACGCCATAGTCAGACAGGTTAACAAAGGTTTTGTGATGATTTCTCCGCTACACCAAACAGCTTTAGACATGCCCGAAACTATAGCTATTCAGCAAACAGATAACGGCGATAAAGCCAGTATTAAGCATAGTGACGCAGTCAGTTACCTTAAGTTAAGTGCGCTGGTAACTAACCTTGTGACATCGCTGAAAAAGCAAGGCGTTAGTCATAATAGCCGTCTCGCTTGTATCAGCCTTAATAACCTCGAAATGATTTGCCTTTATTGGGCATGCGTTGATTTAGGCGCGATATTTTTGCCAATATCACCTAAGTTTCCTGTATCGCAACAAGCCCAATTATGTCAGCGTTTTAAGATTGATTTTTATTGGTCAGAGGCGCAGCAGTCTGATTTCAATATCAGTGATGGGACCCAACAACGGCTCAAAATTGATCTTCAACTAGAGCGAAAACATCCTGACCCAATTCAAAGCAAGCCAAGTATTGATAGCAAAAAGCCATTGAATATCATTCTCACATCTGGCTCTAGTGGCACCCCAAAAGGCGTGGTGCATTGTTTATCAAATCACATTGCCAGTGCACAGGGCTCGGCTGAAAATATTAGCCTCAAAAGCGGTGACACCTGGTTATTATCGCTACCTTTGTTTCATATTGGTGGTTTAGCCATCATTAATCGTTGTACGCTCGCTGGGGCATGTGTGGTACTGAGTAATAATCAGCCTTTATGGCAACAAATTAGCGACAATGAAATCAGTCATGTCTCGTTAGTGGCTGCACAATTAAGTAAAATTTTGGCCCAGCATCCTCAAGCATTAGATCAAGTAAAAGCCTTGTTATTAGGCGGCGGCGCCATAGAAGCTAAATTAGTCTCAGCGCTCGCTGACAGACATATTAATGCATATTGCAGTTATGGCATGTCTGAAATGAGTTCACAAATCACAACAGCTTTGATAAACCCTCAGGGTCATTTAGGAAAGCCATTAAGCCACAGACAAATGGAAATTAGAGATGGCACTATTTGGGTAAAAGGCGACTGCCTATTCTTAGGTTATTTAACTGATGCAGTAACCGATAATACTGTACCTTCACACCAGCAATGTATTGCTGAAAAAGTCACTGATGAACAAGGCTGGTTTAACACCCAAGATTTAGGCGAACTGGATGATTCTGATAACCTTCGCTTACTTGGTCGCGCCGATAACATGTTTATTTGCGGTGGTGAAAATATTCACCCAGAAGAGATTGAAGCGGCATTAAAAGCACACCCCTTAATCGAAAATGCGCTTGTGTTTGCAGAAGAAGATAAGACATTCAGCTTATTGCCTGCAGCTATCATTCAACTCAAGAATAGTGAACTATCAAGCCAACAGACTGCGACTGTTCCAGTAGAAGCCCAATTATCAACAGCACAAGTTAATTCAATCGAGCAATTTATTATTGAAAGAATTGCGCGTTTCAAGCGCCCAAGACATTATTACTCTTGGCCAACCGGTATCAAAACCACTAGCCTTAAGATCCCTCGTAAAGCGATTATTGCCGCAGTAAAGCAAAGATTGCCTTTGTAGGCTAAAGTCCCACAACGCTTCTATAACAGAGCTAAAAAAAGCCATAAAAAAACCTGCCGTAGCAGGTTTTAATTATAAACTTAACCAAGCGGAATTAGATTTCCATGCAAGATTTAAGTTTGTTCATCGCGTTCTTTTCAAGCTGTCTGATACGCTCAGCAGAAACTTGATAAGTTGATGCTAATTCTTGCAGAGTCGTTTTATCATCATCTAACCAACGTGCACGCAAAATATGCTGGCTACGCTCGTCTAGAGTTTTAATCGCTGAGAATAAACGCGCTTGAGAATCTGATTCCCAATTTTCATTTTCAACTTCAACGGCTACATCAGAAGAATGATCTTCTAGATAATGAACAGGTGCAAAATCAACACTGCTATCATCGTCATTGTCGCTGGCTAAATCAAATGCAGGATCTTGTGCCGCCATACGCGACTCCATTTCGGTGACGTCTTTTTTAGACACCCCTAAATTCTCTGCTACCATGCCGACTTCTTCGTCGCTAAACCAGCCTAAACGCTTTTTAGTTTTACGAATATTGAAGAATAATTTACGTTGCGCTTTGGTTGTTGCGACCTTCACAATACGCCAGTTTTTAAGCACGTACTCATGAATTTCAGCTTTAATCCAATGCACTGCAAAAGATACCAAGCGAACGCCAACACCAGGATCAAAACGTTTTACCGCTTTCATCAAACCGATGTTACCTTCTTGAATAAGGTCTGCTTGTGGCAAACCATACCCAGAATAACCTTTCGCCACATGCACAACAAAGCGCAAGTGAGACATAATCAGTTTTTTTGCAGCATGTAGGTCGCCAGTTTCTTGCAAGCGTTTTGCAAGCTCCTGCTCTTCGTCTGCCCCAAGCATCTCGATGCCTGTGACTGATTGCATATAAGCTTCTAAGCTGCTACTTCCTCTAGGGACAGTGAGTGACATAGATTGCGATTGAAAGGCCATTAAAGCTCCTACTATTACTGCGTTTTTAACACTTATGTAACTTAAAATATTTTAAGTTAAGTGGTGAACTATCTATTATCGGACAACATATGTCAACAGTGGTTCAACACAAGGATGCACACAAAATGCGCGCTGAATTATACTCTGCTGAATCCAAAGCAATTGCAAGTGAACAAATGTTCATTTTTAGTCCAAAATAATCTTACCAACACATTTGGACATCATATATTGCCACTACAATACGACAGTAATATTAAGAAGGTTCAATTGCGCGTAAATGTTGCCTAACAGAGAGGTATGAGCCTAACCAGCCTAAGAAAGAAGCCAATAGCACCAATTTGACTAACTCAGCCATACTTAAGGCTTGTATTTGCAGTTGGCTACCGTATAAGCCAAGTAACTCAGCAAGGGCAGAATCAAGATACCAGACTAAAAGGTTAATGATGATCCAGGCGAGCACACCGCCAATCACTCCATACCAAATACCGGTATATAAGAAGGGCCTTTGAATAAAGGCTTCCGTTGCACCAACTAACTTCATCACTTCGATTTCGGTGCGGCGATTCATAATCGCTAATCGAATGGTGTTACCAATAACTAACACCACCGCGAGTACTAATAAGGCTGCAATGGCAAGTACAGTGCGTTCAATCAGTCTCACCATGGCTTGTAATCGTTCAAGCCATTCAATATCTAAACGACCAAAACTGACCTCAGGTTCGCGCTCAAGCTTGTCGAGCAACTTTCTTGCACCTTCAGGGCTTGAATGTCGTGCTAATGGCGTAACCACCACCACTGCAGGTAACGGATTACTATCGAGATAAGATAATGCTTCACCAAAACCTGATAAACGTTGAAATTCTTCTAAAGCTTGGTCGCGATTAATGTAGTGCACCACATCCACTTCGGAATAGACATTAATCCGTGAAATCAGACTTTGTATTGACTGTTCACTGCGGCCTTCATTAATAAATAGCGAGATTTCTGCTGCGTTATTCCAAGACTGAGTAATATTTTCAGCATTTTTAACTAGGACTTGTAGTGCAGCAGGTAAGCTCAAGCTGACTCCAAGCACTGCCATTGTCATTACAGATGACACAGGGTTACGCCACAGCTCACCAATACTGGCCATTGCTTGTTGAATATGACGTACAAAAAACATCACTAAGCGCCCAGTAAAAGGCAGTTTACTTGCGGTTATCTTAACTTTATTCGACATTAAATCTGCCCCTGAGTATCAGCTGAATAGATTTCATCACCACCAAGCATTTTGCCTTGGCGTAAAGTTAAGGTGCGGTATTTCATTCGCGCAATTAAGCCCAAATCATGGGTTGCGATTAGGACGCTGGTGCCAGAGTCATGGAAGGTTTCAAATAAACGTAGAATGTCCATCGATAACTTAGGATCTAAGTTACCTGTTGGCTCATCGGCAAGCAGTAAAGGCGGTTTATTCACAATGGCGCGAGCAATACCAACACGTTGCTGCTCACCGCCTGACAACATCACTGGTAAATGACGCTCTTTGCCATACAAGCCCACCATATCAAGGGCGCCTGCAACACGTTTACGAATTTCACCGTGAGAAAAACCTTCAATCACTAATGGTAAAGCCACGTTATCAAACACGCTTTTATCCATGAGTAGATGATGGTTTTGAAAAATCATGCCGATATTACGGCGAAGATATGGCACATGCTTTTTGCCAAGCTTGGCAATGTCATGACCATTAATAGAAACTTTACCGGCACTGGCACGCTCAATGACAGTGATCAATTTGAGCAAGGTACTTTTACCTGCGCCAGAGTGTCCGGTTAAAAAGGCCATTTCACCTTGTTGAAGACGAAAATTGACTTCAGAGAGTGCTTTTTGGCCACCCGGATAGATCTTACTGACTTGCTCAAAATGGATCATATGTGACTATTCTGCCTTATCCTGACTAAATAATGCTTCGATAAAATCGTTTGAATTAAAGGTACGTAAGTCATCAATCTGTTCACCAACACCAATGTGACGGATAGGGATATTAAACTTATCGGCAATCGCGAAAATTACGCCACCTTTTGCTGTGCCATCTAATTTACTGATCGTGATACCTGTAACGCCAACAGCCTCTTGGAACAGCTGTGCTTGACTAATCGCATTTTGGCCGGTACTTGCATCTAACGTTAACATGACTTCATGCGGCGCATCTGGGTCTAATTTCTTCATCACGCGAACGACTTTCTTCAGTTCTTCCATCAAGTGACTTTTGTTTTGTAAACGCCCTGCTGTATCTGCAATTAATACATCCACATTACGTGCTTTAGCCGCTTGCAGTGCATCAAACAATACTGAGGCGCTATCTGCACCAGTGTGCTGAGCAACCACAGGGATTTCATTACGCTGTCCCCATACTTGTAACTGTTCAACAGCTGCAGCACGGAAGGTATCACCCGCAGCTAACATGACAGATTTGCCTTGTTTTTGATACTGTTTTGCCAATTTACCAATGGTGGTAGTTTTACCCACGCCATTAACACCCACCATTAAAATCACAAATGGGCCATTGGCATTTTCAGGCACTAAAGGAATCGCAACAGGGTCTAGAATGGTTTGCATTTCATCGCGCATTAAATCATAAAGCGCTTCGGCGTCTTTAAGCTGTTTGCGAGAGGCGCTGTCAGTCAGGCTATCAATAAGTCGAGTGGTGGTTTCAACACCAACATCGGCAATAAGCAGCTGTTCTTCTAATTCCTCGAATAAATCATCATCAATCTTCTTACCGCTAAAGATCCCCATAAAGCCGCTACCAATGTTTTCACTGGTGCGCTTTAGGCCACGCTTTAAGCGAGCAAAAAGACCTTCTTTAACAGGTTTAGCTTGAGGCTCTGCGACAAGGTCTGTTGTTTCTGCTTCTTGTGCCGCTTTAGCAGCAGCTTCTTCTTCTTCGAGACGCTGAGCTTCTGCACGTTCAGCCTCTTCTAGCTCTCTTTGTTCTTGAGCTAATTGCTCTTCGGCAAGGCGAGTTTGTTCTGCGACTCGTTGTTGCTCAGCTTGGCGATCTGCTTCAGCTTGTGCTTGGCGTTCGGCTTCGGCTTTATCAGCAGCCGCTTTTTCTTGAGCTGCCAACTCTAAAGCTGCTTGTTCCGCTGCTTTTTGTTCAGCTTCAATACGGGCTTGCTCTTCAGCGCGCTGTTGCTCGGCTAATTGCTGTTCTGCAAGTTCCTGAGCTAATCGTTCAGCTTCAGCTTTTTCTGCAGCTTCTTTTTCTGCTGCAAGACGGTTTTGTTCTTCAACGCGTAGCTGTTCAGCTAATTGCTGAGCCTGTAATTCTGCCTCAGCTTTTTCAGCAGCTTCTTTTTCTGCTGCAAGACGGTTTTGCTCTTCAACACGTTGCTGTTCAGCTAACTGCTGAGCCTGTAATTCAGCTTCAGCCTTTTCAGCAGCTTCTTTTTCTGCTGCAAGACGGTTTTGCTCTTCAACACGTTGCTGTTCAGCTAATTGCTGAGCAGCAAGCTCTGTTTCAGCCTGCTCAGTACTACTGGTGTCAATTTGCTCTTGAGCGTTGTCGGTTGTAACTTTCTCTTGTTCTTTGGTTTTGTCTTTACGAAACCACGAAAAAAAACCTTTCTTTGCCATGTCTACTACCAGTACTTAGTGAGCTAAAAAATTCGGAAAAATACTCTCGATAACTTAATACAGATAATGTCAGAAGGATTGCTCACCTTTAGGCATCAGTTTGGTATAAAATATCGAGTATTCTAATTGGTTGCATAGTCTACCACTTTCTTTGTTCAGGCAAAATCACGAGGGCAAAATGTCCAAAAATAAGTCCGCTAGCGGCCAAGTCAGGATCATTTCAGGACAATGGCGTTCACGAAAACTTCCTATTCACGATCTTGAAGGTCTTCGACCAACCACAGATCGAGTGCGCGAGACCTTATTTAACTGGTTATCCACAGACGTTCGCGGTGCAAGAGTGTTGGATTGTTTTGCTGGAAGCGGCGCACTGAGCCTAGAAGCATTATCACGCTACGCTGACTATGCTCGAATTTTTGAACTGCAATCCAGCGCAGCGAAGCAGTTGCAACAAAATTTACAAACCCTAAAATGCGAAACGGCCGATGTCATTAATGGTGATAGTTTGGCTTTGCTCGCCAAAGGTAATCCAGATAAAGGCTTTGATATTGTTTTTGTCGATCCTCCTTTTCGCAAAGATCTGGCCAGTAAAACCATCGCGCTGCTAGATGAAAAACAATGGCTCAATGAAAATGCACAAATTTATGTCGAAACGGAATCCGACTTAGCTCAGTTAGACATCCCCAATACTTGGGTTGAGCTTAAACAAAAATCGGCAGGGCAAGTGACCTACCGTTTATTCCAATATCAAATTGATTAAAGGTTACAGATGAAATTTTTTATTCTGGCAGGTAAGAGCTTTACCCTGCTGACATGGTTGGTGATGTTTTATAATGTGTTCATGCCATTCGATGGCAAGGTCAGCATTGTTCTCAATATTCTGTTATTGATCACGGCATTTATGCACTTGTTCCAATTATTGATTTTTTACACCATGTTCAACACATTACTAAAACTTAAGTTAGTCGATTACATTAAAGTCTATTTCTTGGGTGTCTTTGGTTTATTAGAATACCGCCAAAAAGTATTGGATTTACCTCAAGCTGAAGATTGATACTTATAGCTGGCATCACAAATGAAGTGATAACGAAATTAAACAGCATCTAAGTTATGAGCCTCACATTCGTGGGGCTTTTTATTGAGCTTTTATTATGGGTTACGCTTTAAAGCACTAATCAATATGGTTATAGACATTAATTGATAATGGCAAGGGTCATCACTCCCTATTCGCCACCTCTTATGTAGGTCTACTTACTTTTTAGGGTAAGGTGAGCAACACCTTTATGACAATCTACACAAGTCTTTCTGCTTGGAATAATAATCGCCTTCTTACTTTTGAATTCACAACAGCAAATTTCAGCCATAAAAAACCTCGCCATAGCGAGGTTTTTTTTAATTGATAGCTGCAAGGGTCATCACTTCCTATTCGCCACCTCTTATGTAGGTCTACTTACTTTTTAGGGTAAGGGTGAGCAACATCTTTATGACAATCTACACAAGTCTTTCTGCTTGGAATAATAGTCGCCTTCTTGCTTTTTAATTCACAACAGCAAATTTCAGCCATAAAAAAACCTCGCCATAGCGAGGTTTTTTTAATTGATAACTGCAAGGGTCATCACTCCCTATTCACCATCTCTTATGTAGGTCTACTTACTTTTTAGGGTAAGGGTGAGCAACACCTTTATGACAATCTACACAAGTCTTTGTGTTGTTATCAGACCTTCTTGCTTAGCATGTTCTTAATTGCATCCAAGCACCAATGAACTGGTTGTAGACATTAATTGATAGCTGCAAGGGTCATCACTCCCTATTCGCCATCTCTTATGTAGGTCTACTTACTTTTTAGGGTAAGGGTGAGCAACACCTTTATGACAATCTACACAAGTCTTTGTGCTTGGAATAATAGTCGCCTTCTTGCTTTTTAATTCACAACAGCAAATTTCAGCCATAAAAAAACCTCGCCATAGCGAGGTTTTTTTAATTGATAGCTGCAAGGGTCATCACTCCCTATTCGCCATCTCTTATGTAGGTCTACTTACTTTTTAGGGTAAGGGTGAGCAACACCTTTATGACAATCTACACAAGTCTTTCTGCTTAGAATAATAGTCGCCTTCTTGCTTTTTAATTCACAACAGCAAATTTCAGCCATAAAAAAACCTCGCCATAGCGAGGTTTTTTTAATTGATAGCTGCAAGGGTCATCACTCCCTATTCGCCACCTCTTATGTAGGTCTACTTACTTTTTAGGGTAAGGGTGAGCAACACCTTTATGACAATCTACACAAGTCTTTCTCTTATCGCCTTCTTGCTTGGCGTTGCGTTCGTGCATTCTTTTAGCCATTTTCTTCATTGTTTCAGGCTGATCTTCGTAGATACGAGTATGACAATGTTGGCAGTTAGCTGAGTCAGTTGCACGGAAGTATTCAAGTGCAATATCTGCTTGCTCTTTACGGTTTTCATCTAACCATGCTTGCGTGTTGAAATCTTTGATAGTCACAAAACCATATAGATCTTTCGATACGATGATTTTCTTAACCAAGTAATCAACTGGGCCATGTGGAAGGTGACAATCTTGACATTGCACAGTTACACCTGCGCTTCCACCACCATGAGCTGAAGCAAGTACTTCATCTTTTAGTGAGTGGTTACTGTGACAGCTCATACAGAATGCATCACTACTTGTCGCATGTAAGGTTTGCTGTGTAGCGAAGTAGCCTACTACACCCATAATCACACCGACTACAATCAGTGCGATAATTGAATATTTTGCGCTTGGTTTGAAAAGTGCACGCCAGTTCATCGGTCATCTCCAATAGAAAATTTATAATTTATAATTCTTAAACTCTAAAATATAATTTTTAAATTCTAAAAATAATATTTGTATTCTAGGTTGTTTTAGCCTTAAAAAAATGATTTAAAGGCATGTTTTAATTAATAAGTTGCTACATTATGTTCAAAATGAGACCTAGATCGAAATAACCACAAAATTAGTGACCCAATCTAGCTTACTTAAACCTAATACAAGCTGGGCTTATTGGCAAAGTTTCTTTAACAATATCTAGAAAGTTCATAAAACTGACACCATCAATAAAACTAATGAACTATCATTAACTTAAACAATCTATATTATTTAATTATCTGTTTTGTGACCCGTTTTATTGCTCGCTGAATGTTAACAAGCTATATTCACCAAGTTAATGAGTAAAATTCTTTTACTGTTATTACGACTTTTAATAATTAGGATCTACAGGCTATAAATGAGCGTTAAACTGTCTCACCACATCATTATTTTCTTCGCTTTGTTCGCATTACTCGGACAAGGCTTAGTCACTAATGGCTATGCGATGGTGGCAATGCCTATGACTCATATAGTTGATAAAGAACCAACGAGTGATGCAGCTACCGAGGATGTGGAAAGCGCTACGATGGACTGCCACCAGCAGGTATCGACCAACATCCCCTCAATGATAGACAGTAACAAGCAAAGCAAACATTGTTGCGACTCTATAACTGATATAGCACAGACCGAACCATCTTCATGTTGTGATTCAGTGGCAGGTTGCAGTCTTGATTGCAGTCATTGTATGAAAATTTCGATGACCGGTCACATGCAGAATGTCGATATCATCATTGCTAAATCACTGAATATAAAAGCAGAAGCGACTAAATTACCGCATTTTTTTTACCATCAAACCTTGCCAGCATTTAAACCTCCTATTGCCTAAACTGCATTAAACCCGCCATACATTACTGTTTACATCACCAAAACGTGATTTCATATGGCGCATTTTACAAACGATCACTTTACCGGTTTTACTTTTACGATGACCTAATTCACTGCCAAATGTGGATTGTTGTTCGTCATTCGTTACTTGAGGTTTTTATGAAACACATTATCAGTCTTTTTATTGCAATGACGTTGGGGGCTGTACTTGCTATTAGCACCGCTAACGCAGCTACTGATACCCGAGATAATCATCAACATGCTGATCACTCAATTGATCCGCATCCAATGTATTCATGCCCAATGCATCCAGAAGAAACCAGCCATGAAAAAGGTCGCTGCTCACTGTGTAATATGTTTCTGGTCAAAAATGAGCAATCTGCAATCGATGAATTAGTGACAAATAACCCCAATTACTATTGCCCAATGCACCCTGAAGAAACCAGCCATGAAAAAGGTCACTGCCCGCAATGTAATATGTTCTTAGTCAAGGAAGAAGAGGAAGAGTCCACTTCAGTTGAACATGCGGGTCATAGCCATACTCATGCTGTGACTCATGCTGTGACTCTGACTGATAAGTCAGCAAGTCAATCTAAAGCTGAGCAGGTACTTAGTCAGCCTAAACCGGCATTACTCACCACTCCACAAGCGAATGATGAAGGTAATATCAAATACGTTTGCCCAATGCACCCTCACGTGATTTCTGATGAACAAGGCACCTGCCCGATTTGCGGAATGAATCTAGAAAAAGTCACTATGGGCGGCGTAGGCGAAGAAGTCGTGGTTGGCGTATCCGGAGGTATGCAACAAGCACTTGGAATGCGAAGTGAACAAGTCAGCGAAGGCACATTATGGAAACTAGTTAAAACCATTGGCACCGTCGAATACAACGAAAACACCATTGGCCATGCGCATACCCGTGTCAGTGGTTGGTTAGAAACTCTCATGATCCATAATGTAGGTCAGAGGGTTAAAAAAGGCCAGCTGCTATATGAACTGTATTCCCCTGAGTTAATCAACGCTCAAGATGATTATATGCAAGCCAAAGATTATCTCATGCAAGACCCTGAACGCGGTGCTGGGCTGCTTAAAAAAGCTCGATTACGCCTTGAACTACTTGGGGTGAGTTCCACAACTATCCAACAACTGGAAAACACTGGCGAGACCATTTATCGCGTTCCATATTATGCCGACCAAGATGGCTTTATCAGTCAACTGAGTGTTCGTCATGGTATGTATGTTGAACCCGGAACAACCTTATTTGAAATCGTCGACTTACGAAGTGTTTGGGTTATTGCTGATGTGTTTGAAAATGAGCAAAGCTGGTTAGAGCAAGGTCGTCCAGTTGAAGTAACGTCTTCAGCCCAAGGTTTGTTCGATCTTGAGTCCACAATCGATTATATCTACCCAGAACTTGATCCCGTTTCTCGTGCGATGCGAGTGCGCATCAAACTCGAAAATCCAGGTAAAAGCTTAAAACCAGGCAGCTTAGTTGATGTGAAACTATTTGGCGGCCCAAAGCGCGGCGTATTATCCATTCCTACTGAAGCCTTAATTCAAACAGGCCGAGAGAACCGTGTTGTAGTCCAACGTGATGATAATAGCTTTGCTTCAGTAGCCGTCAAAGTCGGCATGATTGCTCAAGGTAAAGCAGAGATTATCGAAGGTCTGCAAGCGGGTGAAAAGGTCATCGTATCCGGCCAATTCTTATTAGATTCTGAAGCCAGTATTCAAGGTAGCTTGCAACGATTAAGTGGCAGTAACACTGAACCCGCAGCTGATCCTCATGCGCATCATTAATCGGAGGCTAACATGTTAGAAAAAATAATCAGCGCCTCGATTAGGCAAAGAGCTATGGTGTTAGTGCTTACTGCGGTGATTGCCTTAATTGGTTATCAGGCAATGCGTATGACACCACTGGATGCACTACCAGATTTATCTGATGTGCAAGTGATTGTAAAAACCTCATACCCAGGCCAAGCACCACAATTAGTTGAAGACCAAATAACCTATCCGTTATCAACCGCCATGCTCGCCGTACCTGGTGCTAAAACTGTTCGCGGTTTTTCTATGTTTGGCGACTCTTACGTCTACATTATTTTTGAAGACGGCACAGACATTTATTGGGCTCGCTCCCGAGTCTTAGAATATTTATCCCAAACCCAAGGGCAGCTACCCGACAATGTCACTCCCACTCTGGGACCTGACGCATCTGGAGTTGGTTGGGTATTTCAGTACGCGTTAGTTGATCGCAAAGGCCAACATGATTTAGCGCAATTGCGTTCACTGCAAGATTGGTTTTTAAAGCTTGAGTTGCAAAGTGTTAGCGGCGTGTCAGAAGTCGCGACTATTGGCGGCATGGAGCAGTCATACCAAATCATTGTTGATCCGCATAAGTTGGCTTTGTATCAAATTGATTTAATGACTGTAAAAAATGCCTTAGACAATTCTAACAGTTCAACAGGTGGCTCAGTCATTGAAATGGCAGAAGCCGAGTACATGATCACTTCAACAGGTTATCGGCAAACACTGGCTGACTTTAGGGAAATACCATTAGGCATAGTGTCTGAATCTGGCACGCCGGTATTGATGAAAGATGTGGCGCAACTACGCACAGGGCCTGCCGCCCGACGCGGAATCGCCGAACTAGATGGTAAAGGTGAAGTGGTTGGCGGCATTGTGGTGATGCGTTACGGTGAAAATGCCCTCGCCACCATCAACAATGTCAAAGATAAGCTTAAAGAAATCGAAAACGGCCTGCCTGATGGGGTGGAGTTAGTGATCACTTACGATCGCTCTGAGCTTATTCTTAACTCAGTGGACAATCTTAAACATAAAGTCCTCGAAGAAATGATGGTCGTAGGCATTATCTGCCTGATTTTCTTGCTTCATGCCCGCTCAACCTTAGTGGCGATTATCTCGTTACCAATCTCAATATTAATCAGTTTTATCGTGATGAATATTATCGGGGTAAATGCCAACATCATGAGTTTAGGTGGGATAGCCATTGCCATAGGAGCGGTGGTGGATGCCGCCATTGTGATGGTCGAAAATGTGCATAAGCATTTAGAACAATATCGAGAAAAACATAATGGTCAAACTCCTACGGGTGACACCCATTGGGAGTTAGTGCGAAAAGCTTCGGTTGAAGTCGGCCCAGCACTATTTTTCAGTCTGTTGATTATCACCTTAAGCTTTGTGCCTGTGTTTGCCCTAGAAGCTCAAGAAGGCCGATTATTTCACCCTTTGGCATTTACTAAAACCTTTGCCATGGCTGCCAGTGCGATATTAGCTATTACCTTGATCCCGGTGTTAATGGGCTATTTCGTTCGCGGTAAAATCCCTGATGAGAAGAAAAACCCTCTCAGCAGACTATTGATTGCCATTTACGAGCCTATGCTGCGTTTAGTGCTTAAATTTCCAAAGTTCACCATCTTATTAGCCATCATTGCCCTTGGCAGTGCGGTGTATCCAATGACAAAAATGGGCAGCGAGTTTATGCCTGAACTTGAAGAAGGTGATTTGCTTTATATGCCAACGACTCTACCAAGCGTAAGTGCTGGTAAAGCCGCTGAAATTTTGCAGCAAACTGACCGACTCATTAAAACCGTACCCGAGGTAAAGCGGGTATTTGGTAAGGTTGGCCGAGCGATGACTGCCACCGATCCTGCGCCGTTAACCATGCTAGAAACCACCATCATGCTTAACCCGCGTGATACGTGGCGCGAAGGTATGACACTTGAGGGGATCATTGCTGAGCTTCAAAAGACGGTTAAAGTACCCGGAATGACCAATGCTTGGGTTCAACCGATAAAAACTCGCATTGATATGCTCTCAACAGGAGTACGAACCCCTGTCGGAATTAAGATTTCCGGCGCAGATATTGATGAACTTCAGCGTATTGGTACTGAAATAGAAGCCGTTGTCAGCCAACTACCTGGTACGCAATCGGCATTTGCTCAGCGAACAAGTGGTGGCCGCTATATTGATATTGAGCCAGATCTTAAAAATGCTGCTCGTTACGGAATGACCCTCAAAGACATTCAAGATGTGGTGCAAATGGCCATTGGCGGTATGCAAGTGGGTCAATCTATTCAAGGGCAAGAACGTTACCCAATCAATATTCGCTACCCCCGCGAACTGCGTGACAGTATCGAAAAGCTGCAAGACTTACCTGTCATGACCAAAACAGGTAAATACTTACCATTAGGCAACTTAGCAACCATTTCTATTAGCGATGGTGCGCCCATGCTTGCCAGTGAAAATGGTAGATTAATCAGTTGGGTATTTGTCGATTTGGACAACATATCCATTGGTGAATATATTGCTACAGCCAAACAAGCGCTTAATGAACAAGTTCAGCTTCCACCTCGATATAGTTACACTTTTGCTGGCCAATATGAGTATATGCAACGCGTGAAAGCAAAAATGGAGTTGGTTATTCCGTTAATGCTTGCGGTGATTTTCATGCTGCTAATGATGACTTTTGGCTCATTTACCCAGGCCTCAGTGATCATGTTGAGCCTGCCATTTTCGCTTGTTGGCAGTGCATGGTTATTGTACTTGTTGGATTTCAATTTCTCGGTAGCAGTTTCTGTCGGGATGATTGCACTTGCAGGGGTCGCGGCTGAATTTGGTGTGGTGATGCAGGTATATTTGAATAACAGCATTAAAGACAGACAAGCCAAAGGGCAATACAAGCAGCGCAGTGATTTAAGCGAGGCCTTAATCCACGGCGCCGTGATGCGTATTCGCCCTAAAGCCATGACCGTTGCCACTATATTCTTCGGCTTATTACCGATTATGTGGGGCAGTGGTACAGGCAATGAAGTGATGCAGAAAATTGCCGCACCTATGGTCGGTGGTATGGTGACTGCGCCGCTACTGTCATTGTTTGTTATTCCAGCCATTTATTTACTGATATATGGCAGGAAACTACCAAGATCATCTGATTAAATAACACCATCAAAAAAGGCGCTCTCAGCGCCTTTTAAATTTTATAAACACAACATTGATTTTATAGATCTTCACTCATGATCTGCTGTTTAAGTTTGGCTAATTGCATCATTTTTACCATTCCCCACATCATGGTCACACCGCCAATCGCCACCATAACATACTGCACATTCGCATTATCTAATATCGGCATCGTTGCAATGTTAAAGCCTGCAAAAATGCCATATAAGCCCGCAGCCATTAGCAATGTTCCAGGGAAATCAATCACTGCTACCATGGTCATTTTCTTTTGAATATCTGCTAATTTTTGCTCTTTGGTCTGCGACATGTTTCTTCCTTGAACTGGGTTGATAAAACTAAAAATTTTGTCTGATTCACTAAGCTAACAAACCCATGACCTTGGCGAAAGTATAATTTAGCAATCAGGTAGACTCAGTTTAATGATTGAGAATGTGCCTCCTTGAGGATCATCAATCACCGCAAACCGACCCACATCAGGTATATCTGTCGGCGGCACGCAAATTTTACCGCCCAACTCATCCGCTTTAGCTGCCATTGCATCGCAATCTTCAACGCTAAAATACAACATCCAGTGAGGTGGCATATCGCCAAACTCTTCGGTCATTTCCATCATGCCACCAATAGCCTGCTGAGCCACCATCCATTGGGTATACTCAGCAACACCCACTTCCGACATGTCCACCGTTTCAGTGTCAAAGCCCAAAACTTGGCAGTAAAAGTTTTTAGATAAGCCTGCATTACGGCACATGTACTCAACCCAGCAAAGTGTATTAGGTTCAAAAGAACGTTTAATTCCTACATGTTCAATGGCTTGCCAAATAGAAAAACGCGCCCCTTCAGGATCGTGACAGACCGCCATTCGGCCTGAATCTCCCACTTCATGAGGGCCTGCAATAATTTCGCCACCAGCATGTTTAATCAATTTCACTGTTTCGTCGACATTATCGACTGCAAAATACAGCTCCCAATGTGTCGGCTGTGATGCCATTTCTTTTGGCATTTGATACATAGCACCAATATCATCACCCTCTATCTGCAGCATAGTGTAATGACCTTCTGGCATAGGCATATCATCGGCGTGCCATTGAAAAAGGTTTTGGTAAAAGCTTTTGGCAGAAAACCAGTCATGACTTGCAAGCTCTACCCAACAAGGCTGACCTTGAGCGTATTTAGACACTTTCATACATACTTGTCCTTGTAATAGTTAGCAATGAATAACGTGAACATGACTTAACAGTTAAGACGTTTTTTCAGCCGCTGTCGAGGAGAATCTTGATAAATACAACTCTTTACTGGCATAAAAAAGCGCCCTTATCTAAGGACGCTTTTGGAACGTTTGAGACTCACTAATTCAATCGTTAAGTACTTATCTTTATGTTAAGAACTTACCTTTATATAGACCAGATATAGTAAATCTGAGACTTCATTCGAATAATAATGCCGCGTATCACATCTAAAAAGCTCATAAACTCAGCAGGCTTAGTCCCTGATACCCAAGCTAATCCAACTGAACCGACTGGGATATCATACTCTGCAGACTCTTGTAGCTTTAAGCGGACAAAGTGATGCTTATTATTGATGTTTTGCCCTGTGGTCTGTCTGACATTGTCATCACGTGCTAATAAGCTGCCTTGCGCCTCTCCTGTTGCCTCAATAATCCCTTCAACTTCAGCGTTGAAAATTTTACTTGGGTACACCGCTGATGCAAACTCCGCCATTTGGCCAACCTCAACGTTACGTATCGCTTGGTGATTGACTCGCATCAGTACATACTTTTCATCGGTATACATCTGAATTCTCGGCGCAACACCAACATATTGGCCTTCTCGCATAATGAAGTTAGTCACATAACCATTAGCAGGTGCATAAACCTTTGTATTATCAAGGTTCCATTGTGCTTGAGCCACATTTTCGATTTCACTTTCTAAATCCGACTGACGGCTATCAACCGTTAAGTGAGCTTTTTGAATATCGAGCTTGGCTTTTTGAACTTCAGTTTTCGATTTAGCAATTTGAGTGACATAGGCATCGACTTTGGCTTGGGCTAAATCAACAGCTGTTTGCTGCTCATCTAACTGACTTTCTGTAATCGTGTCAGGCACTATGCTATTTTGCTCAACGTAACGCGCCAGCGTTGTCTCTTTCCAAGTTAAATCTTTCTTAGCTGCATGCAGTTGGTTTTTACTTATGGCTTCATCAGAATTTGCCGATTGCAGTTCTTTCTCTGCAATAAGGATATCTTCTTTCGCTAGTGACAATGCGACTGTCGCGGTTTGCTTACCCACAGAGGCTTTATTTAAAGCAATTTGATAGGGCTCATCATCAAGCTCATATATCAACTGCCCTGCCACGACCCTTTCATTGGGTTCAACATAAATACCTTTTACATTACCTTTAATTTTCGTTGACGCAGGACGTAACTGAATATGCGGTGATTGCACAACAGAGCCGCCTGTAATATCCATAGGTGCATAATTTAGTAAACCGACCCACACGAACATTAACCAACCCGTGCCCCCTAAATATGCAAACGCTTTAGTGCCTTTATTCCACGGCATACCCACCATACGCAGAATATAAATAAACAATGCCCATACGGCTAAACCTTCAATCATGAGTTAACCTCCTCTTTTTGGGGAGTGGCTGATACTGGTTCGTCAGTATCCTTTTCACGCCATACATCTCTAATTTTTCTCAGTGCTTTACCTGTATCAATAAACGCAACCATCACAGCTAATACCCAAACCCAATGCCACAAAAAGCCTATCCAGGTGAGCGCAGTGATGAGCCCTATTTGTTGATGGTTTTCTTTATGCGCCTTATCAATTGGCAATTCATGTACCTTCCAAAAGCCATAACCTGCTGCGGCAACTACGCCGACTAAAACCACTAATGCAACGCCATGAAGTGCAGCATCAACACCTGAATCGACGAATGGCATACTGAATAAACTCATATTGATCTCACTTCTGTAAACTTAGATGTGGCTAGTTTGCCCCTACCGCTTCAAATCACAACATTAAGTACCCATTTGTATCAATAAATGTTATTTTTTGAGTTAATCTGACACCTTCATGTCATTAACCTGAACCTTTACTACAGAGAAATTGCCATGGCTTTTAATGTCTCTTTTATCCGCGTTTGCTGTGTGCTTCCTGTACTGCAAGGGGTTGAAGATCGCTATAACATCACCCATAAGGATCTTTCGATCCCTGATAGCTTGATGTTAGAGCCCATGACATTGATCCCTTTCTCGGAGGTGGCCATGTGGTTAACAAAAATTGAGTTGTTAACAGGTGACAGTGACTACATGCTTAACATTCAAGAATATTTAGATATCGGCAGATTTAACCTGCCTAATAATTGGTTTCTCGCCACACCTGATTTAGCCATCACCTTTAGACGGGTTAACTATGCTATGGCTTGTTTTCATTCAGGGGCTAGTTATTACGGAGCTCAGTCAAACAAAATCATTAAGTGGTGTTATCGCAATGATTACGTCAGCTCAAAAGCAAAATCTCATGACTCGTTGAGAGTCGCACTGACCTTACTAAACACTTGTCGGTATTTTCTCGGAGCAGATTTTCAGCCCAAAAAAGTCATGCTTAGCGGCCCTTCAATTGGCCAACTTGGGGTTGAACAAGCCTTTGGCTGTAAAGTGACATGGAATGCGCCGCTTACAGAAATGTGGTTGGACATAGACTCTTTAATAAGCTCTGAACAAGATTTTTTATCTTCTCAGTCAACGCTGCAGCAAATTAAAAAAAACAACAGCAACAGCATCTCACTCAATCAGCTTGACTCTTATTTAAATATGCCACAAACCCATGACACACCTAAGGTGCTGTATGAGTTAGTCAATTACATTCGTTTTTATGGTTTACCTACAGTGGACTCATTGGCAGATTTGTGCGGTTTTTCACGTCAACAACTGCAAAGGCGTCTGCAGCAAAACGGATTCAGTTTTACGGAGTTAATGCGCTATATTCTCGGTAATTTGGCGATCAACTATATGCTAGAAGGAAGAAGCGTGAGTGAGGTTTCGGCCTTGCTAGGCTATGCGAATGTACGCAGTTTCAGTAAAAGTTTTCAGCGTCTTCATCGTCAAACACCGACTCAATATATTGAAAAGCTGCATCAAAAAAGCCCTCATAAGAGGGCTTAATATCAAACTGTAGCAATCAACATTTCATTATTGATACACAGGCAGTAAGTCCGCCATTGCTAACAGGTGGCAAGCACCAGTGACGATACCAAACAGCATCACCACAGCAAGTAATGGCGTGCCGCCTGGCACGCGATAACTCGTTTCGTCAGCAAACATTTTACGAGATTGATATGCCATCATCGCAGGTACAATCGCGGTCCAAATAGTGGCAGCTAAAGCGGCAAAACCAATCGCCATTAAGAAACCATTCGGGAATAATAAGCCTAAAACGGTTGGAGGAATAAACGTCACCACGGCGGTTTTTAAACGGCCATTGCTTGACTCATCAAAACCAAATAAATCGGCTAAGTAATCAAACAATCCGAGTGTGACACCTAAGAAAGACGATGCTACGGCAAGGTTAGCAAATAAAGTCAGCATGGTATTAAGCCATGAGCTAGACATGACTTCAGATAATGCACCAACTAATACGCCCATATTGCCGCCTTGGGCAATAATGTCACTGAAACTGCTACGAGAAATATTGCCCATCGTGGCTGCTAACCAACAGCTATAAATCACTAACGCAATAAAAGTACCGATGAATATCGCTTTGATAATCACCTTTGGCTGTTTGCCGTAGTACTTCACTAGGCTAGGCACGTTACCGTGATAACCAAAACTTGCCAAACCAAAAGGCAGCGCCGCTAAAATATAAGGCGCATAGCTTGCTTCGCCATCCGGTACTAATAATTTTACGCTATCGACATCAATGAGTAGATTGCCAACCGCTAAAAAGAAGGTAATGATCATACCGCCAATCATCACAGTCGTGATACGGTCAACGGCTTTAGTACTTATCACCACCACAGCTGCTAGCAAGGCCGCAAACACTAATCCTGCGAGGCTTTGCGGCAAGTTAATCCCCATACCCGACAAAGTATGGTTCACAATCGAACCACCGCCACTGATGTAAGCATAGGTAAGGATATATAGCACGAAGGCTATTGATAGGCCGTTCACGATACGCCAAAACTGACCTAAAGTGACTTTGGTTAGAGTGTCAAAGCTGTCACCTGGTTTAAAGTGTAAGTTGGTTTCTAACAGCAATAAGCCTGAAACTAACATACAGAACCAAATGCCGATGAGCATGACTATTGAATAGCCAAACCACATACCAGCACTCACAACAGGAAGAGAAAACATACCGGCACCAACAGTGGTACCAGCAATGATCATTGCGCCGCCTAACAAGGATTTATTTTTCAGCTGCGTTTGTGTTGAACTCATAAAGTTAGTCGTTACCCATGTTCCACAGTCACACTATCGACTATGGTTTTACGAACAGATAATCGCAACATGCCATTGGCATGGTCACGAATTCGGATGACAGCAAATTGATTGTCACTACCCGACAAGTGCCCTAATTCTTTTAATTTTACACTCAAATTATTGTAGAGTTTTTTATCATAAAACTCTGGCGCAGTAATTCCGTGTAAAGCACCTAAACGCTGAGCTAGCATATGGCTCGCGCTTTCGAGATCTGAACGTTCAATATCTGGCTTGTAAGCCAATAAATTAAAGATAATCGCGTAACGTTGTAATGTCTCACTGACAGTTTCGGACAATAGCATTAACTGGGTAATATTACCTTGATTGACTTCAAACTCGTCAGTACCTGAAATCAATTGCTGCTCAACAAACAAGTCTAAAACATGATCGACATATGCGGTTAAATCCTCGATACCCATAAACAATTCAGCTTTAAGTAATGGGTAAAAGTCATTGACGATTTTATGAATATTTTCACGATTATGTTCTTCATATTGCACTAAGCAACTGGCAATTAATGAAGGCACTGCCATCAAGTGAATAATGTTATTGCGATAATAACTCATCGCAATCACCGCATGCTCTTCAATCGCAATAATCTCACCTAATTGATCACTAGTTGAAGTAAACTTTTTCAGCGATAAACATTGCTCAATCAACTCACTTGGCGTCCCTTCGGCAACCGAGGTATAGCCGGTGTACGGCACATCTTTCAATAACTTCAGGTATAAGCCTAACTGGCTTTCAAGCTCACTGCGCTCTAACGCATTTTGCTCTGCAGCCAACAGCACCATACTGGTTAACGTGACTGAACTCGCCGCAGCAGCACTGTTGATATTGGTCATCACTTTATTGGCAAGTGTGTTAACCGCAGGCGTTAACCAAGTCGGTTTTTGCTCAGGATCTTGAGCAATTTCTTCACGCCAGTCTGGCGCTTGTTGGTTCAAGAATTGTTGTACGTTAATGGGTTCGCCAAAATTGACATAACCTTGACCAAAATTACCTAATTTACGTAATGCACCAAATACCTGCCACACCGATTCTTTTTGCTTCTTCTTACCGCTTAACTCTTTATGGTAAGTCGACACTTCCATCACGTGATCGTAACCCAAATACACAGGCACCAATGTCACTGGACGCTCAATGCCACGCAAAACACTGTTCACAGTCATCGCTAGCATGCCCGTTTTTGGCGCTAGTAAACGACCTGTACGTGAGCGACCACCTTCAGTGAAGTACTCAACTGAATAACCTTTGGCAAATAATTGATCTAAATATTCTCTGAATACGGCGGTATATAATTTATTACCGTTAAAACTACGACGAATAAAGAACGCACCACCACGACGGAACATTGGCCCCGCAGGCCAAAAGTTCAAGTTAATTCCGGCAGCAATGTGCGGTGGTACCATGCCTTGATAATAAAGGATGTAAGACAGTAATAAGTAATCCATATGGCTACGATGACATGGCACATAGACAATTTCATGGCCGTCATGGTGTAGCTTTCTGACTTTTTCGGCACTTTTAATACTGATACCACTGTATAACTTGTTCCATAACCAAGTTAAAAAGCGCTCAGCAATGCGGATCAAGTTATCAGAATAATCAGCGGCAATTTCATCGAGGTACTCAATGGCTTTTTCGCGTGCTTTCTCTTCCGAAATCTTTTTATTCGCCGCTTCTTCTTGAATCGCTTTAGTAATAGATTCAGATTTTAGTAACGAATTGAACATCGCTTGGCGATTTGGCAGTTGCGGTCCTGTCATCACTTTACGTTGACGTCTGAAATGGACTCGTGCAACGCGGATGAGTTTATGGGCAATACTGACATCCGTACCATGCTCATCAGCCATGTAACGTAATGACATTGCATTAGAGAATTGAATAAAGTTATGGCGACCTAAAAACAGGATCATTAACCACTTACGCAGCCAAGTCGGGTTTTCGCGCTCAAACACGGCAGCGGTCATGGTGTCATCTTCCTTACCAGGAATACGTCCCCAATAAAGACTAACAGGCACCAACTGAATATCTAGCTCTTTATTCTTTTGATGTAATTCGAGTAGTTTGGTGAAATTGGCGACAAATTTCTCACCACTGTGACGCTTGCCAAACAGCGGCTTACGTCCTTCAACACAGACAATTCTTGGGGTATTTAAACCATCAACATCCAGTCTTTCATAAGGACTTGGTAAGCCAAATTTAGCCGACATTTCATGCAAAGCAGCAATGTCACTCAGCGACTCTGTCTTCATGACATAGACCACTGGCTTTTCTGGATCTAGATTTAAGTCAGCGAACGGATCTTCAGGCACAACAACACTGTGTACCATTAATTTCTGAATCCAACGCAACGATTTAGCAATGATAGAATCTGGTTTTAGCATGAGTATTCGCATTATCTACAACGATTTATTGCGCATAGGATACCAGAATCTAGATGGGATTCACTAACCTGCTTATATGTAGTTAACAATTGAGCAGCATTATGAAGGCCATTCGCTGAAAATAATGAAGCAATTCCAATGCTGATTTATGCTGGACGAAATGCATCAACAGTACTGTATAAATATACTGTATCGACCTAAAACCTCTCTGTTAAGTACTAATGGTAAAATTAGTACCAATAAAAAACACATATAACCTAAAACAATCAAACCATTGATTTATATTAACTAAAATCCAATATCACATAATAAAAACAACAATGAACTAGCAGGTACCATAAATTTCATTGGTTAATACTTGCGCGACCAAAGATACTGTATATAATGACAGTCACTGTATAAAAAAACAGGAATCAATATGAGACCTTTAACGCCACGACAAGCTGAAATTCTAGAACTAATTAAATGTAATATTGCAGAGACAGGTATGCCGCCGACTCGTGCAGAAATTGCCACTAGATTAGGCTTTAAAAGTGCTAACGCTGCCGAAGAACATTTAAAGGCGCTGGCGAAGAAAGGCTGTATCGAAATTATTCCTGGCACTTCACGCGGAATCCGCATGATTCAGGAAGAAGAGGAAGTTGAAGAAGGCCTCCCTCTTATCGGACAAGTTGCAGCAGGTGAACCTATTCTTGCGCTGGAACATGTTGAACAATACTTCCAAGTTGATCCTGAAATGTTCAAACCAAATGCTAATTTCTTACTACGAGTTCGTGGCGACAGTATGAAAGACATTGGCATTATTGAAGGTGACCTATTAGCTGTTCACAAAATGCAGCAAGCTAAAAATGGTCAAGTGGTCGTCGCTCGTGTAGATGATGACGTCACAGTTAAACGTTTTGAAAAGAAAGGTAACGTTGTTTATCTGCACGCAGAAAATGAACAGTATTCGCCGATTAAAGTAGATTTAACATGCCAGAGCCTGACAATTGAAGGGCTTGCAGTTGGCGTTATCCGAAATGGAGGTTGGTTATGAACACATTATTAGGTAATGCACCACGTCATCCAGGCCTATGGGTCGATATGACATCAACAACTGCGCCAGTTAAACAAGGCATTGAAACTAAAAAAAGTGCCAACCAAGGCTTAACTGAGTTAACCCAGTTGTGTAGCCATTTGGCCATTTTAAGCCAGCAAGGTCGTTGGATTGTACTGATTAATCCTCCGCATATTGGCTATAAACAAATATTGGCTAACGCTAACGTTCGCATGGATCGTGTTTTGCTTGTTCACACTAAAGATGAAGTAGAAACGCTTTGGGCGATGGAAAAAGCACTAACAAGTGGTACTTCCAGTGCCGTTATTACTTGGACTACACCACTAGATGCGCGTGATAATCGACGCATTCAATTGGTTGCTAAAAGCGCATTAGCACAAGGTGTCATCATTGAAGATGTAAATACTCACTTACATGATGAACATATGGGTGCCAATACTTCTGTAACACCAACAAGCTTAAATTTATCTGCTTTTCACTAAACAAATCTCTCTTTAAAAAGCCCTTCATTTATGTGAAGGGCTTTTTTTGCGCCTTTTTTCAGCAAATTAGATGATAAAGTGATCTTGATCAATATTTAATCTCCAAGTAATGTAGTTAACAAGAGAGTAACAATTTGCTGTCACTCTTGAGTTTATAAAATGATAAAAAGCTACAAAACGCTGTAAAGATTGTGCTGGTACCATGCGGTATAGAAAGCCTTGAATAAAAAGCGTCAATTTAAGAATTGAAAAGTTCAGTATTAGGTACAAGTGTGGCCACCATAAACCAATAGAATAATCGAGTATTGATACTCGCAGCCACCGTGTACTTTGAAGTGATCAAACTTTTTCGGGAATAGAGAAGTTTGCATAGAGCAGAGTATTACTGTGTGACTTTTCCTTGTTGTTATTGCAAATCGCAATTGGCAGAGGAGTGGTCTTGTGAAGCGATTGTTGTATGGATTAATGGTGCTGCTATTTGCAGTACCGCTTGCGGCGGCTGATATGCCGCTTAACATGACGCAAGGCGTAACAGAAATCAGTGGCAAGGTTTATGACCTCCACATGATTATTCTATATATCTGTTGTGCTATCGGTGTTGTGGTCTTTGGGATCATGATTTACTCAATGATCTACCACAGAAAGTCAAAAGGCGCAGTGCCGGCTGATTTTCATGACAGTACCAAGGTTGAAATAGCATGGACAATCGTGCCATTTATCATCCTTATTGGTATGGCAATTCCTGCCACTAAAACTCTGATTGCTATGGAAGATCCTAGCGATGCAGATTTAACCATTAAAGTGACTGGCTCTCAGTGGAAATGGCATTACAGCTATTTCAACGAAGATGTCGAGTTTTTTAGTTTACTCTCAACGCCTGCAGAGCAAATCCAAGGCTCTGCGGAAAAGACTGAAACTTACTTATTAGAAGTCGATAAACCTCTCGTATTACCTATTAATCGTAAAGTTCGATTCTTGATGACCAGTGATGATGTTATTCACTCATGGTGGGTACCTGCATTTGCGGTTAAAAAAGATGCTAACCCTGGTTTCATTAATGAAGCATGGACAAAAATCGATAAAATCGGCACCTACCGTGGCCAATGTGCTGAGTTGTGCGGCAAAGATCACGGCTTTATGCCAATCGTGGTTGAAGCCGTTTCCGAAGCTGATTATGAGCAATGGCTGCTTGACCAAAAGCAGCTAGCCGTAGATGCCAAAGCTGCAGCTGAAGCTTCACTTTCACAAACACTCACATATGACGAGTTAATGGCTCAAGGTGAGCAAGTCTATATGGGCGTTTGCGCCGCATGTCACCAACCAAACGGTGCTGGTCTCCCTGGTGTATTCCCATCGCTGATTGGTAGTCCACTGATTAAAGGCCCGGTAAGTCATCATGTTGATATCGTGGTTAATGGTAAAGCTGGCACTGCAATGCAAGCATTTGCTAAACAGCTTACTGCTACAGAAATCGCAGCTGTTGTAACTTACGAGCGAAATGCTTGGGGTAATAACTCAGGTGATGTTGTACAAGCAGCTGATATTAATGGCGGCGGTTCAACAACTGAATCTGGCCCTGCGAGTGACAGTGCAACGCCTGTGACCTTACCAGCGACCGCTGACCAAGTAGAACAAGCTGCAACTGAAGCTGTTACCGAAGTGATAGAAGAAGCAAAAGCAGAAGTCGTACTTGATGATTTAACCATGGAAGAACTGATGACCATGGGTGAGCAAGTCTATATGACCAATTGCGCCGCATGTCACCAAGCCGCTGGCACAGGTTTACCTGGTGCTTTCCCTTCATTAATCGGCAGCCCAGCGATTGCAGGGCCTGTTGACGGTCATATTGAAGTTGTCGTCAATGGCAAAGCTGGTACTGCAATGCAGGCATTTGGCTCTCTACTCACACCGCAACAACTCGCAGCAGTTATTACCTATGAGCGAAACGCTTGGGGTAATGATTCTGGAGATGCTGTACAGGCTTCTGACGTTGATGGTCATGGAAAGTAAGGGATTAAAATGAGCACTATTACAAAAGATACAACCGAAGCTCATGATGGTCAGTCTCACGATGGCCATGATGATCACCATCATGGCGCGCCGAAAGGCATCATGCGCTGGATTTTAACCACTAACCATAAAGACATTGGCTCATTATATTTATGGTTTAGTTTCATCATGTTTCTCACTGGCGGTGCAATGGCGATGGTTATCCGCGCCGAACTGTTCCAGCCAGGATTGCAATTAGTTGATCCAAACTTTTTCAACCAAATGACCACAGTTCACGGGCTGATCATGGTCTTTGGTGCCGTTATGCCAGCCTTTACCGGCCTAGCTAACTGGCTTATTCCAATGATGATTGGTGCGCCAGATATGGCACTACCTCGGATGAATAACTGGAGTTTTTGGATTCTGCCATTCGCGTTTGCCATTCTGTTGAGTTCGCTATTTATGGAAGGCGGCGGGCCTAACTTTGGTTGGACCTTCTACGCACCACTATCAACGACCTACAGTCCTGATACCACGGCATTATTCGTCTTCTCAGTACACATTATGGGAATAAGCTCCATTATGGGCGCGATTAACGTAGTCGTGACTATTGTGAATATGCGCGCACCAGGTATGACATGGATGAAGTTGCCATTGTTTGTATGGACTTGGTTGATTACTGCATTCTTATTGATAGCGGTGATGCCCGTACTCGCAGGTGCTGTCACCATGGTATTAACCGATAAATACTTCGGTACTAGCTTCTTCGATGCTGCAGGTGGTGGCGATCCGGTGATGTTCCAGCATATTTTCTGGTTCTTCGGTCACCCTGAAGTTTACATTATGATTTTACCCTCCTTCGGTATTATCTCGGCGATTGTGCCAACCTTTAGCCGTAAAAAGCTTTTTGGTTATTCCTCCATGGTTTACGCCACCTCAAGTATTGCGATTCTGTCGTTCTTGGTATGGGCGCATCACATGTTTACTACGGGTATGCCAGTATTCGCCGAGCTATTTTTCATGTATTGCACCATGTTGATTGCGGTGCCCACAGGGGTGAAAGTGTTTAACTGGGTCGCAACGATGTGGCGTGGTTCTATTACCTTTGAAACGCCGATGTTATTCGCTGTCGCCTTTATCATCTTGTTCACTATTGGTGGGTTCTCGGGTCTGATGCTGGCAATTACGCCTGCGGATTTCCAATACCATGATACTTACTTTGTGGTTGCTCACTTCCACTACGTGTTAGTGACGGGTGCTGTGTACTCCATCATGGCCGCCGCCTATTACTGGTTGCCTAAATGGACAGGACACATGTATAGCGAAACCTTAGGTCGCTGGCATTTCTGGTGTAGTACGATTTCAGTCAACGTGTTGTTTTTCCCAATGCATTTCTTAGGACTTGCGGGTATGCCTCGCCGTATTCCTGATTATGCAATTCAATTTGCTGATGTTAACCAAATCGTCTCTATTGGCGGGTTTGCATTTGGTTTATCGCAACTTATCTTCTTAGCCGTAGTGATTAAGTGTATTAGAGGCGGCGAAAAAGCAGCAGGTAAACCTTGGGAAGGCGCTGAAGGTCTAGAATGGACCATCGCAAGTCCAGCACCTTATCACTCATTCACTACACCACCAGAGGTAAAGTGATATGAGCCAGCCAACAAAATCAAACCGTAAATTACTAATAGGTCTCGTACTGGGCTCTATTGGTATGTTCGGCTTTGGTTTTGCACTGGTACCGCTTTATGACGTGCTTTGTGACACCTTGGGAATTAACGGAAAACCCCAAGGTACAGCAAGTAGTTATGAGGCGGTGGTCGTTGATAAAGAACGCACCATTACTATTGAATTTATCGCCCAAGTACAAGGCAGCATGCCATGGGAGTTTGGCCCTAAAGTGAACCGTATTCAGGTTCACCCAGGCGAACTCACTCGCACAGCATTTTTAGCAAAAAACCTTTCTGCTAAACCCCTTGTCGGCCAAGCAATACCCTCGGTATCGCCTGGTCAAGGTGCGGCGTATTTCAATAAAACCGAGTGTTTCTGTTTCAATCAACAACCCCTAGCTGCAAAGGCTGATGCTGAACTGCCATTAATCTTTTATGTGGATCCAGACTTACCAGATTCCATTAAAACTTTGACTCTCTCTTATACCCTCTATGACATCACAGACAAACAAACTGCGGCCATAGAGCAAGGAGCAGCAAGATGACAACTAAACATGAAAACTACTATGTGCCAGCGCAAAGCGTTTGGCCCATTACCGGCGCTATCGGGTTATTCCTGATTGCTTTTGGTGCAGGTTCCTACGTGCAACAGCTAGCCACTGAAGATACTTCAGGTGGTTATATCCTAGTGGCTGGTATTGCAGTCATTATCTTTATGCTATTTGGCTGGTTTAAAAATGTCATTGATGAATCAATGTCAGGCTTATATTCAGCACAAATGGACCGTTCATTTCGCCAAGGAATGAGCTGGTTTATTTTCTCTGAAATTATGTTCTTCGGGGCATTTTTTGGCGCCTTATTCTACGCCAGAATGGTGGCTATTCCATGGTTAGGTGGTAGCTCGAATAATGCCATGACCCATGAAGTGTTATGGCCAACATTTGAAGCCATGTGGCCATTGATCAAAACCCCTGATGGCACCACCACTGAAGCCATGCCTTGGACTGGGTTACCGCTTTATAACACCCTCATCCTTTTAGCTTCTTCAGTCACCTTGCACTTTGCTCACGTGTCACTGGAAAAGTCTAAACGTAGTGCATTAAAAGTCTGGTTAGGCTTAACCATTTTATTGGGTATCGGGTTCTTATTTTTGCAGGTTGCAGAATATGTTCACGCATACCAAGAAATGGGGCTCACGCTTTCATCGGGCATCTACGGTAATACCTTCTTTTTGCTCACGGGTTTCCATGGCATGCACGTCACACTGGGTACGGTTTTTCTGATTATCTTGTTCTTTAGGATTCTCAAAGGCCACTTCACTCCAGAAAGCCATTTTGCCTTCCAATCAGGCAGTTGGTATTGGCATTTTGTCGATGTGGTTTGGCTCTGTTTGTTTATTTTTGTCTACGTCATTTAAACAAACTAATAAGGCCTTGGATTAGGGGTTACCCAACCTAATCCTAAGGCCAGTAATAACAGCACCATCACCAAAGCAGAAAAGATAACTCGACGTCCTAAAAATTGACTCATTGGTTGTTTATTTTCAGCTTTAACCATAATAAACAAGGCTCTAGCTAGATTAAATAATATGAATACAAGCAGCAGTACTAATACAAGCTTGAAAATAACTAAGGTATCCATGGGCTCTCCTTTGCGAGTCTGGCGATTATCTACTGGGTTATTGCTGCTTGTTACTGTGAGTGTGTTTTGTATTTTGGTCAAGTTAGGCGTTTGGCAACTTGATAGAGCTGAGCAAAAAACGGCGTGGCAAGCCACCTTGTCAGCTAGACAAGCTGCGAGTGAATTAAGTTTTGATCAACTGCTTGCTTTTGGCGCTGATGAAAGACTCAGTGGTTACCGTTTAAGCGTCAATGCGACTCCGGTAAATCAGCAAATATTGCTACTCGATAACCAAGTGTTTGAAGGGCGAGTCGGTTACTTAGCCTACCAAGTCTTTCAAGTTGATCATGCAGGTGCTAATACAAATGTTGTTACAGGTACTAATACAGGTGCTATTACAATTGATAATGCTGAAGCAGTAAAAAAAGACCTACCTTGGCTTATGGTTGAATTAGGCTTTGTTGCTGCCAATATCGATCGTCGAATTTTACCTGACATAACCCCTGTACCACTGTCAGCCATTAGCCTAACGGGTCGTGTTTATCAAAAACAAATTAACCCTTTAAGCCACCAGCTCCATGCAGAAGACGGCAAAGTGATGCGTTTTCAAAACCTCAATTTAGCGGCCTTAGCTGAGAAAATAGGCCACCCACTGGCACCAGTAGTACTGCAGCCAGATTCAATCCCTAACATTGCATTACCTAACCCTTGGACACCCATTCCATTATCAGCCCAAAAACACCAAGGCTACGCACTGCAATGGTTCACCATGGCGGCAGTATTTTTGTCACTGATGCTATGGATAGGATGGAAACACTTAATAAAAGCGACACCTAAAAACTCAACTCATGCCACTAATACCAAGACAACTAGCAAGACAAGTGAAAACGAATAAAACCAAACTAATAAATTAAGCCGTAACAAGAGGAGCAAGTATGAACTCCCCAGTAAAACCTAAAAACAACAAGGCATTGTTTGCCCTAGTACTGGTATTTATCTTACCAGTGGCCATCGCAAAGCTGGTATTAAGCATGGACTTATACAATGGCGCTGCAACCAATAAAGGCCAACTCATTCCGCCAGAGGTGAGCTATCAAAGCTTATCAATGGAAAATCCGCATCCGCAATCTTGGCAGCTGTTATATCTATTGCCTAAAGACTGCCTAGAGCAATGTCAGCAACGTTTATACGTACTGCATCAAAGTCATGTGGCTCTGGGTAAGCATCAAGATCGCGTGAGTCCGATTATCATGCTGCAACCTGATAGTGACACGGCAATCCTTGAAAAGCTCAAAGTGCCATTTGAAACAGCCAATGCTAGCCAAGCCATCATCGCAATGATGACTGAACAGCAAATGATTATTGTCGACCCGCTCGGCAGCCTAGTGATGGAATATCCTGGCATCATCGGTGAGCAAGAAAATATGGCTCAAGGCAAGTCAATGATTGCCGACCTACGTAAGTTATTGAAGTTGTCGAGGGTCGGTTAATGGATATAAAAAACCTCCTCAAATTCACCTTGGTATTTACCTTCGCTGTTATTTTAATGGGCGCTTATACCCGCTTATCAGATGCGGGCTTAGGTTGTCCTGATTGGCCAGGTTGTTATGGTCATATTGGTGTACCCAGTGATGCAGCCGACTTGGCTAAAGTAGAAACCAATTTTCCAGATCTTACCGTCGAGCCTGAAAAAGCTTGGCTAGAAATGATCCACCGTTATATTGCCGGCGCATTAGGCTTAATGGTGTTAACTATTTTAATTGTTTGCTTAAAAAGAGCCGATGCACCGAAAAAACTGCCGATCTTCATTTCCGCACTGATCTTATTTCAAGCGGCATTAGGTATGTGGACCGTCACGATGAAGTTAATGCCCATTGTGGTAATGGGGCATTTGATCGGCGGCTTTAGTTTATTTGCCTTACTACTATTGCTCTACCTAAGAACCAAACCCTTAAGGATCCCCGGCGGCGATTCTTACGCGCGAAAACTCGGGCCATTAGCAATGGTGAGTTTAGTCGTGTTAGTGATACAAATTATTTTAGGCGGCTGGACATCATCCAACTACGCCGCATTAGCTTGTACCACATTGCCTATTTGTGAAGGTGACTGGTTAGAAAACCTGCAATTTGCTAAAGCCTTCTCGCCATTTCAGGGCGATCACCCTAGCTTTGAATATGGCGTACTTGAATACCCTGCTCGAATGACGATTCACGTCACTCATCGCATTTGGGGTGTTATCACTGCCATCAGCTTATGCTGGCTAGGCGTTAAATTACTCAAAGCACAATCGTCAACCATACGTCAAAGTGCGTGGATATTAATTGCCCTTGTCGTATTACAAGTAGGCTTAGGCATCAGCAATATTGTAATGCACTTGCCTTTAGGCATTGCAGTCTCACACAACGGCGGCGCAGCATTACTGCTGTTAACCGTTATTTTCATTAACTATGCGCTGTGGCGTAAAGCATAAAGCAAGGATTCTATTATGGCTAAATCACTATCTTTACCCGCAAGCGCAACCAAAAATGACACTCTGCAATGGCGTGCTTATTTCGAAATGACCAAACCTAAAGTCGTCGCGCTGATGCTACTGACGGTATTGGTCGGTATGTGCTTAGCACTGCCTGGCGCTGTACCGCTGCAACCACTTATTTTTGGCATGATTGGCATAGCCATGATGGCAGGCGCAGCAGCAGCTTATAATCATCTTATTGATCGCCGTATCGATGGTTTAATGGCACGTACCTACAACCGTCCTTTACCAAAAGGTAAAGTGTCTGCAATTAAAGCAATGACCTTTGCAACGTCTATCGGACTCGGTGGCTTTATCATTTTATACGCTTTAGTGAATCCATTAACTGCATGGCTGACTTTTGCTAGTTTAATTGGCTATGCAGTGGTGTATACCGCCTATTTAAAACGCGCGACACCGCAGAATATTGTCATTGGTGGGTTAGCTGGTGCCATGCCACCACTATTAGGCTGGACAGCTGTGACCAATGAACTGCATGGTAATGCACTGTTATTAGTGATCATCATTTTCACTTGGACACCACCACATTTTTGGGCTTTAGCGATTCATCGTAAAAAAGAATACGCCAAAGTCGATGTGCCAATGCTACCTGTAACCCACGGAGTAGAGTTCACTAAAACCTGTATTTTGCTATACACATTATTGCTAGCAATAGCCTGTTTATTGCCTGTGCTTGTTGGTATGTGTGGCCCAGTTTATTTAGTGGGTTCCACCATTTTAAGTTGTGGCTTTATCTGCAAAGCATGGCAACTTAAATATCATGACAAACCAGGGTTGGCGATGGATGTATTTAAGTTCTCTATCTACCACTTAATGATTCTGTTTTTGGTGTTACTTGTCGACCATTACCTTTGGGTCAATTAATGACAGTATCAGTGACCAGTAGAGGGGAAGGAATGTGAAAAAGATAATCGCACTGGCTGTGATGATGTTAGGTTTAGGGGTGGCGGTAGCGGTTAATTTTTCGCAGCCTAAGCCGCTTGAACTTGCCAGCAGTTATATGTTCGACCAACCAAGAGCATTAGCGCCATTTACTTTGCATGACCAACTGGGCAATGAGTTTACTAATCAGCAACTACTAGGCAAATGGAGTTTAGTGTTTGTTGGGTTTACCTCATGCCCTGATGTGTGCCCAACCACACTGAATAAGCTCAATGCTGCTTATACTGAACTGCAATCAGTATCAGACGATATTCAGGTGGTGTTTGTCTCGGTTGACCCTGACAGAGATTCGCAAACCAAGCGCTTAGATTACATCAACTTTTTTAATAAAGACTTTAAAGCAGTCACCGCTGAACATGCACAGTTATTCCCGTTCACCAGAGACTTAGGCTTTGCCTACGCCATGGTGGGAGACGGCGCTGACTATCAAGTCGACCACAGCGCTAGTTATGTTTTAGTATCACCTAAAGGGGAAAAGTTTGCGGTGTTTAAACCCAAACAACAACCAGGGAAAATTCCACAGATTTTAAATAAAGAGCTGGTTGCTGATCTAAAGCAGATTATTGAAAGTGCTTAAGATTTTATATAGGTATTGGAAATATAACAAAGCCTCAATATGAAAGTATTGAGGCTTTTTAATACGAGCCGTTGAGGAGTTCGATTTAAGTGATAGCCCTTTGCTGAAGCTCGTTTTATAGCATGACTTGATAGACATCTATTTCAAACCCACGAAATAACGAACTACCAATGAATTTAAAGCCTGTTCGGTTTACTACTTTAATAGAGCTAGTATTCTCAGGCTCAATAAGTGCGTGTACGACTTCTAGCTGTAAAGTGTGCTTAGCGAGGCCTAATACTCCAAGCGTAGACTCAACAGCATAGCCTTTGCCCTGTTGATTGGCAGCTAAACGGTAATTGATATGTACAACTTCGCCAGAATCAATTTTATGTTTATTGAGGCCACAAACACCTACAAATTCAGAAGTAGCAGAGTTATAAATAGCCCAGTGTCCATAACCAGTTAGGTCATATTGTTGCTGGCAATTAACAATATACGCTTTAATCTGCTGTTCGGAGTGAACCCCTACTGTAGAGTATTTCATTACTGCAGAGTCAGCTAAGACCTTCGAAAGTTCCTCAGCATCTGCATCTGTAATTTGACGAATTGATAACCTTTCTGTTTCCACTACAGTCAATATAAACTCCAAGAGATATCACGCCTTACTAATGGGCGCATAAATGCTTGGCTAAAATTAGCGACGAAGGAGCAAAAGCCAAGCGTTTTGCGTCCTTTTGAGTAACTTGTTAAGTAGCCGATTTCCACTGAGCTACAATATTTTCATATTTTTCGTCGACCAATTCATCATCATCTGGACATGAAAACAAGACAACTTGAAGCGCATTATAGGATTTTGGAAACGCTGAAAGTTTTTCCATTATGTCTAGTGCTTCGGAGTCTGATATTTCAATTTTGTTAATGTATGAAAGAGAAGCTGGTTCAACGATATCCTGTACTGGGCTGACAAACGATTGCTTCCAATATTTATACATTTCCATATGCTTCGATTTATCCAGCTTCTCTGAGGCAGGAACTCTGCATATTTCATGAAGCACGAGAAAAGGCGCGTCTTCAGCTATTTCAATTGATTGACCAATAATTCGCTTCCACTCACTTTCTTGATGGTAAGGAAATTTACAATCAATGCTGTAATAAAATTCTTCGTAGGTCATTTAAACGCCGTACTTTCCATGGCTACTTAACAGTATATTAGGCTGAATTCCGAATAAGAACGGTCTTAATAAGAACAGGTAGCCAGTACTTTAATCACTCAAGACTAACAGTAAACCAGTGTATCAACAATGAGTTATAACGTAGAAACAACTCATTCCTAGTTTCTCTGTCTGAGTGAAACAAAGAACTGTCATCATTGCATAAATTGCAATATTCACGCAGAAAGAGAAGTCACTATACTCCGGCCTAAATGATAATTCGGGGACAAAAATGAGCTAGCTCTTAAATTTGTAAAACGCATTCTTGATTATGATCATCAACCCCAAGATTCATTTCCAAAGTACATTTCCAAACTTCGTTTGAATTAGGGTCAAGGTCGTGGCGCTTCGCCCACACCAGACGAAAGGGAAACAACTGCATTTCCCTTTTCGATATCCCTTGCCGCCCCAACGAAATTACTCTTTCAAAGCGAGTAAACTTCATGCTTATTCGAAAATAGCTAACGCTTTAGATAGGCCATCCTTGGCCAACTAAAGCTAGCCTGACGTCCTGTCAGGCTTACGCCATTTTCTTCAACGCATTTCAGCAATTTCAATGGGGAATTGTTGTATCCGCAGGTTCGTTTGCCCTAGTTAAGCACGAATTAAAATCTTAAAAGGCTTGAATGCTTCAATTGAATTGAAGTAAGCAAGAAAATCACGTGAGTCCAGACACGGATGTCTGGCTAGCTTTCGAGGGGAAGGGACGCCCCATTGGAAGCGTTAGTGCATTCTTGATTATGGATCGTCATTTCCAAAGTACATTTCCAAACTTCATTTGGATTAGGATCAAGGTCGTGGCGCTTCGCCCACACCAGACGAAAGGGAAACAACAGCATTTCCCTTTTCGATATCCCTTGCCGCCCCTACGAAATTACTCTTTCAAAGCGAGTAAGCTTCATGCTTATTCGAAAATAGCTAACGCTTTAGATAGGCCATCCTTGGCCAACTAAAGCTAGCCTGACGTCCTGTCAGGCTTACGCCATTTTCTTCAACGCATTTCAGCAATTTCAATGGGGAATTGTTGTATCCGCAGGTTCGTTTGTCCTAGTTAAGCACGAATTAAAATCTTTGAAGGCTTTTAATATTCAATTTAAATTGAGGTAAGCAAGAAAATCACGTGAGTCCAGACATGGATGTCTGGCTAGCTTTCGAGGGGAAGGGACGCCCCATTGGAAGCGTTAGTGATTTTTGTGGCTTGTCGAAGCAGGCTACAAACGAAGTCAAAAGCTATGAAAACCTCCGTTGGAAGTTTTCGCTTTTTAAAACTTCGCCGGAGCGGGTGGGTGTTCCAAGAGGGAGTTGCCGTTCACTCCCTTTTGGTCGGGTGTAGGTGGACAACCCACGATCTTGATCTACTCCAAACGAAGTTTTGAAATACTTAGAATAAAAACTAGATTAAAACATATACCGAAAACCTAAGTTTTATCCTTAACCAAAAGATTATTCTTTGGGCCAACTTCCATCATTATTGGGTCTCACCCAAGCCTGTGAAAACCAATAATAGCCTTTCTGAGTTTTACTCGGTGCGGTGCAATTATAACGGCTACGCCCTGCGGGTAAATTCGCTGGCGCTTGAATGCTAAACTCTGTTTCGGTCAACCATGTTGGCTTTTTCGCGCCTTGCCCCTGAACAAAGCACATCACTTGATGTGGGTAAATATCAGTGATGTCTAACTCGACTTTTAACTCAGGTCGCCAATCACCAGAAGTTAATAATGGATCAGTGATATTTTGCTTAACCACTGGCATGTTCAGGCTGGTAAATTTAACTTTTAAACTATCCAAATCCGCATAAGCCCCTGCAACAGGAAAACGGGGTAATGCCGTCAGTATCGAATACTTACCCGCTGCGCCAGACTGTTGCCCTAAGCCAATAAAATCATGCTGTTTAAGAATATCTTCAACATCCGCATTATATTCACCATAAGGGTAAGCCAACATGCGTACGCTTTGCCCCGTATGCTTTTTAATTTCAGCTTCGGTATCCAGTAAATTCTTTTCGATGCGAGTTAACCATTGCTGGCGACTTTCACCGTCTAATTTGCGGTTGAGGTGTTCGTGCGCCCAGCTATGGTTGGCAATCGTCGCACCATTTTGAGCAAGTTGATTAATGTCATCCCAGCTCATCATCCCTGCATAACCTTTTTCAATGGGTTCAACCGAGACAAACAAGGTATATGAAAAGTTATGCTTGGCTAAAATGGGCGCTGCTGCAGCTGCAATACTGTCGTATCCATCGTCAAAGGTAATCACGATAGTTTTGTCAGCCATGGGGTTATCTTCTTTTATGGCATCCACCGCCTCTTGCAAGCTAATGATGGTAAACTCATTATCAGCAAGATATTGCATTTGCTCTTCAAATTGCGCCGGTGTCACACTCGTGCTGGCAGGCGTGGTTTCTGATACATGATGATATTGCAAAATCACCACTGCACTGGCATTAAACGAGAATAAGCAGATTAATCCCAAAAGACTTTGTTTTAACATAAGATTCCTATGTCCATAAAAGCATTACTATTTAACAGCCAAAAAAACCGTCAGCTATTTGCGTTAGCATTGCCGATGATTTTATCCAATATCACTATCCCACTATTAGGTTTAGTCGATACCGCTGTCATTGGTCATTTAAGTGAAGCCTATTACTTAGGCGGTGTGGCATTAGGCAGCACAATTATTACCTTAATTGTGTGGCTATTGGGCTTTTTGAGAATGTCGACTACGGGTCTTGTCGCCCAAGCATATGGCGCTAATGATACCGTAACTCAGCAAAAATTGCTGGTACAAGGTTGTAGCCTAGCATTGATATTTGGATTTAGCGCAATCATCTTACAACAGCCATTGCTTGAATTCGCCATGTCTCTTAGCCAAGCCAGTGAAGAGGTAAAGCACTTTTGCAGCGAATACGTCAACATCCGTATTTGGTCGATTCCATTCGCATTAGTGAACTTAGTCTTACTCGGCTGGCTGCTCGGCAGACAAGCGCCTAAAGCTGCGATGTGGCAACTTATCATTGCCAACATCGTTAATATTGTTTTGGATGTAGTGTTTGTCATCGGTTTTGAATGGAACGTTAAAGGTGCCGCTTTAGCCTCGGTCATCGCAGATATTTGTGCGTTCACTGTCGCAGCGGTGATTGTTAAACGTGCCCTTTATCAGCAAAGTGATTTTAATCTCAGTAAGCTATTCATCCACCTGAGCTATAAAGGCTACTCGCAACTGCTTAAACTTAACCGTGACATTTTTATCCGCAGTTTATGTTTACAGGCGAGCTTTACCTTCATGACCTTTTACGGCGCTGGCTTAGGCGATGACATCATTGCCGCTAATGCGGTGTTGTTAAACTTACTCATGCTCATCTCTTATGCCCTAGATGGCATAGCCTATTATGCAGAAGCTGAAGTCGGCCGTGCAGTCGGTCAGAAAAACCTCCCCTTACTGCATGAGTCGGTGCTCTTAGCTGGCTATTGGTCTGCATTATTCTCAGTGGGATTTTGCTTGTTATTCTATTTTGGTGGAAGTGGCATTATTAGCTTACTTACCAGTATCGAAATCGTGCAACAGCAAGCCAATATGTACCTTATTTGGTTAGTGTTTATGCCTTTATTGGCATTCGGATCTTATTTGTTTGATGGTGTCTATATTGGCGCTGCTCAAGGTAGAGCAATGCGAAACAGCATGATTATTGCCACTTTCGTGGTGTTTTTTCCTTGCTGGTATCTATTACAAGGTTACGGTAATCACGGTTTATGGGCGGCAATGAGCGCCTTTATGCTGTGCCGTAGCGCCTCACTCGCGCTGCATTACAAATACAGTCAGGCTTTTAAGCAAATATAACCATTACATAGGTTTAGCATTAGTAAAACTGGCTTTATCCATCTTTTTGCTGATAACATGTGTGCAACATGTTTATGTTCAACACGGAAAGTTTGGATGAAAAGGATTTTACTTATACTAACAGCATCAATCTTGCTGTTATCTTCACTGACATCATTTGCAAAAAATCAGCAACTACCTGTTGAAGCGTTTGCCAGTATTCCTGATGTCAGTCATGTCACTATGTCTCCTAATGGTACTAAAATTGCTTCTTTAGTTCGTTCTGAAGCTAAAGGAATGGAAGGCACATTAGTCAATATTCTAGATATTGATACTCGTGAGTCTTCTTACCCTATTCAAACGGACAATGAAAAATTTGTCATTTTATCCATGAGCTGGGCAAATGATGATTTACTACTCATAAAAGCTAAGTTTCCCGCTGTTCGTTTCGGTACCCCAACCACAGAAACTCGCATTATTAAGTATTCTCTGAGTAAGAAAAGTACCTCTAATTTACTAAGTCGTTTTGGACTTAAAAAGTTTAAATGGATGCCACAAATCCAATCAAATATTATCGACTACCTTCCCGATGACGACAAATACTTGTTACTGGGTACTAATGGTATTGGTAATAAAACTCAATTTGAGTCGGTTATCAAAGTTAACTTAAATAACGGCAATATTCGTTTTGAGCAACCTGCTGAAGCAAACGTTACAGACTGGATAACGGATAGGCAAAATAGAATTCGAATCGGCATATACCGTAAAGAAACCAAATACCGCATTTATGAACAAGAAGATGCCCATAAAGATAGAAGAATTCTATGGGAGTTTGAAGCTTTCGAGGAAGATCAAGTTTGGCCAATGGGCTTTGCTCAGGATAAAAACATCCTCTATGTTCAGGCTTATCATGAAGGTTTTGAAGCAATCTTCAAGGTTGATTTACGCGACCCTGAGCTTGCTAAAGAATTAATATTCAGTAAAGAGTTTAACGACGTCGAAGGCTCACTCATTTATTCAAAACTCAAGCAAAAGGTTATTGGTATTGATGATGGCGATGAGTCTGAATATACCTTTTGGGATAAAGAATATATCGGCCTTGTTAATGGTCTAAACAAAGCACTGCCTGAATACCGTAATTATATAACCCAGTTTAGTGATAATGAGCGTCGTTACATTGTGTATTCAACCAACTCAAAAGAAGCTGGCACTTATCTATTTGGTGACCGCGATGCAGGAAAGCTATTCCCGATTGCTTATCGATATAAAAAACTAACACCTGATTTATTGGCTAACACCCAAACCTTATCGTACAAAGCTAGAGATGGTTTAGAAATCCAAGCTTTCTTAACCACACCGTTAGATAAAGAAGCTAAACAGCTACCAACCATTATCTTCCCCCATGGCGGTCCAATTAGCTATGACTCCAATAGCTTTGACTACTGGACTCAGTTTTTAGCCAACAGAGGCTATGCAGTCCTTAGAATGAACTTTCGAGGCTCTGCAGGATATGGTTACGACTTCATGAAAGCTGGCTTACAAAATTGGGGGCTTGATATGCAAAATGATGTTGAAGATGGCACTCGCTGGTTAATCGATGAAGGCATCGCCGATCCCAATAAAGTGTGTATTGTTGGCGCCAGTTATGGCGGCTATGCAGCCCTAATGGGAGTGGCCACGACTAAAGATTTATATCAATGTGCGGTGAGTTTTGCAGGCGTTACTGACATTGAGTACTTAGTAAAATCATCCAGACGGTATAGCAACTTTGATATCGTTAAAAAACAAATTGGTGATGACTATGATGCGCTTTATGAGCGTTCACCAGTGAGCAAGGCCAAAGATATCAATGTGCCAGTGTTACTTATTCATGGTGATAAAGACCGAGTGGTTAGAGTCCAGCACAGTGAAGATATGTTTGATGAACTAGAAGACTTAAACAAACCAGTTGAATACATTGAACTTGAAAATGGCGACCATTATTTAAGTAACAATGAGCATCGAATAAAAACCTTTGTCGCTATTGAAGCTTTTTTGCAAAAGCATTTATAGCACTAGCTTGTGTAACACTTGTTCGTAAAGCACTTGCTCGTTTAACTCTTGCTCGTACAGCAATAGCTCGGCTTTAATAGCCATAAATTAATTGCTCTTCGGATGAGAGCTACACTTTGACCCAAACCACTAGGATTATTATGAAACGGATTTTAGCGCTGATTATTTTGTTGTTTATCAGCCAAATGCCCACCGCCAGTGCAACAACACCTCAGCGGCTCCCAGTTGAAGCATTTGCGAGCATTCCAGATGTCAGTTGGATGGCTCTGTCGCCTAACGGTAAGCATATCGCATCATTAATTGTAGACAGTGAAGCCGAAGTCCCTCATAAAATAGTCGCCTTATTCAATACCGAAACTGGCCAATTTCACATTCCGTTAAAAAATAATCATCAGCGCTATACAATTTTGACTCTTAACTGGGCAAGTAATGAAATACTACTCATTTCTGCGATGAAACCTTCAAAACGCTTTGGAAAGCGTGCTAATGAAACAGTGCTATTCAAATACAACATTAAAACTGGCGAAACTGATAATGTACTAACCCAAAAAGCACTTAAACGTTTCAAGTATGTTCCGCAATATAAGCATCAAATCGTTGATTTATTAACAAAAGATCCTGAACATATTCTTATGTCGGTAGGTGGGTTTAGCCAACGAGTAAATGAAGATAGTGTCATTAAAGTTAACCTAAACACAGGAAAGGTGACGACTGAGCAGTACTACCGAGAACATGTCAGCAAGTGGATCACTGATCAACAACATAAAGTACGTATCGCCATTTACCGAGACCCAGAAAACACTGAATATCGCGTTTATGAGCAAGGTGAAGCCAATAGTGATCTACGTTTACTATGGAAATATGAAGCGTTCACTGAAGATGCCGTGACTCCTTTAGGGTTTGATGTCAATCCAAACACGCTTTATGTGAAAGCATATCACCAAGGTTATTTAGCTATTTTCAAGGTCGACTTAACCGACCCCAAACTCACTAAGGAATTGGTTTATAGCAGAATAAAGCAAGATGTTAATGGTCGATTACTGCACTCTAAAATTACTCGCCAAGCGATTGGGGTTTCAGTAGGAAGCGATAATGAATACCACTTTTGGGACAAAAGCTATCAACAACTTAGCAGCCGGCTAAAACAAGCTTTACCCGATACGCAAAATTACTTGATTCAGTTAAGTAAAAATGAACGTCGCTATATTGTTTTTGCCACTAGCGCCACTCAACCAGGGCTTTATCTCTATGGGGATCGCGATGCTAATAGCCTAGAAGTTATCACCACTAAGTATGCTCAACTAACACCTAATGTACTGGTAAAACCTAAAGCAGTTAATTACCAAGCTCGCGATGGCTTAACCATCCCTAGCTACCTTTCACTACCAAAAGGCATTGAAGCTAAAAAACTCCCCACCATCATCTTTCCTCACGGTGGAGCACAATCTTATACTGGCGACTCATTTGATTATTGGGCGCAATTCTTTGCTAACCGTGGCTATGCCGTGCTGCAAATGAACTTTCGAGGTTCTGCTGGCTATGGTCATCAATTTACCACTGCAGGTTTACAAGGCTGGGGCAAAGAAATGCAAACTGATGTTGAAGATGGCACTCGCTATTTAATCAATGAAGGCATTGCCGATCCAAAGCGAATTTGTATTGCAGGTGCCAGTTACGGCGGTTATGCCGCAATGATGGGCGCGGCAATGACACCTGATTTATATCAATGTGTTATCAGTTTTGCTGGCGTAGCTGACGTGGAGGATTTGGTTAAGTTATCGCGTTTTTACACCAACCATGAAATGACCAAAAAAATCATTGGTGATGACTATAATGCGCTTTATGAACGTTCGCCGATTTATCACGCCGACAAAATTAATGTGCCTATTTTATTAATCCATGGTGACAATGACAAAGTGGTGCAAGTGAGCCAAAGCCGCGATATGTACCGCAAGTTAGATGGGCTGGACAAAAAAGTACAATACGTTGAAATTGATAACGGCAATCACTACCTTAGCAACAATCAGCATCGTCTAATGACGTTTAAAGCGATTGACGAGTTTTTATCTAAAAACCTTTAGCAGTAACGCTGAAAAGTAGACATAAAAAAGGCCCTAACATCATTGCTGATGTTAGGGCCTTTCACTAAAACACGGTATTGCTTAGATTCAAAATCTTAGTTCCAAAACATTAATTTAGAACATTAGTTCAAACATTAGTTCAAACCTTAGTTCGAACCTTAGTTCAAAACATTAATTTAGAACTTTGCTTCAAATGCTAAGCTGAAGTTTCTGCCTTCACCAACAGTAACGTCTGTATTAGTACCACCACCTAAGTAGTCAGTATCAAATAAGTTTTTAACGTTAAAGCGCACGCTCATGTCGGTATTTTGTACAGCGAAAGTATATGCTGCACCAAAGTCAAAGCGAACATAGTCATCTTTTACAATGGTGTTTTGCGTATTAGCAAAACGCTCGCCAACGTAGATAGCACCTATGTTCAATGCTAAATCGTCAGTGACTTCGTAACGGGTCCAGATGTTGGCAGACCATTCAGGCGCATCAACTGGCGTTTTACCATCTAAACGTTCAGTATCTTCAGCACTTGTCACGTATTCTGCATCCAAGTACATCATCGAACTGGTCACAAATACATTATCGCTTACTTGACCTTGTGCACCCATTTCAAAACCACGGTGATGCTGCTTACCGCTTTGAGTGGTGATATATTCTTTATCGCCAACGGGTGTATCAAGTTGTTCTTGAACTGCAACGTTCGTCACTGTGGTATCAAATACCGCACCAGTTAGTAATAAGCCACCGTCAAACAGTTCCCACTTAGTACCGATTTCGTACTGCTCACCATACTCAGGGTCTAAATCCATGCCATCGTTGACATCATTTTCGTTGTTTACGATAGACTGTGGGTTAAAGCTTTTTGAGTAGTTAGCGTAAATACTGCCGTTAGCACTTGGCGAGTAAATTACCCCAAACTTAGGCGATACAGCGTAGCTATTTTCACCTTCGCCATCTTTTTTCTGTTCGTCATAACGTACGCCAGCAAGTACTTGCCACTCGTCGTTAATGGTCATTAAGTCTTGAACATAAAAACCATAATGCTTGTAGCTTGACTCATATTTGGTGGTGTCATTGTTGTAATCTAAATCTGGTCTAGGAACACTTTCACCAGGCATAACTATTTGAGCGTCGCCGCTATCTCTAAGTTGACCATAGTAGTAATCTAAAATGTTAGCGCCAACGAGTAACTGATGCTCCATGCCAAAAGCATTCACGATGCCAGTAAAGTCCATGTAGGCTGTTTTATGCTGCCAGTCATCATAACGATCAAAGGCTTTGATTTGGTAACCATCAGTGGTTGGATCCATGCCAGAAACCATTGAAGGTGATGAATCTAAACGCTGACGAGTAAAGGTTTGATGGTTATAACCTGTGGTCATTTTCCAGTCATCAGAAATATACCAAGTTAAGTCTGCACCTAAGTTTTCAACGTTGTTATCGGTAAATGCCCATGACATATCCCAAATATCTTCACGGTCACCAACTAAGTCGCCGTTATCATCTAACCAACCGCCTCTGTCGATGCCTGTTTTGTCGTCAGTGTAATCGTACTTAACCGATAACATCACATCTTCATGTAGGTCGAATTCAAGGTTTAAGTAACCTAAAAAGCGATCACGCTCTTGCTCTTGTTCACCATTGCCATCTTGGTATTCGCGCCAGTATTTGGTGTCTTGCTTGACTAACACTGTACGGTAACGAATTGATTCAGCATCATTTAACGCGCCACCCGCATCTAACTGAAAACGTGTAGAACCGTTTGCATCTGTATCAAATGCAACGTCAAATAAGTTTTCATAGGTTGGCTTTTTAGTCACCATATTGATTAAGCCGCCAGGACCTGACTGGCCATAGAGCATGCTTGATGGGCCTTTAAGCACTTCAACCTGTTGTAGTGTTTCAATCGGTTGCACGTAGTGAGACCACTGCTGCTGACCGTTGATTAAGAAGCCACTGCCAGAATCAAGTTCAAAACCACGGATGTTGAACACTTGGCGGTTCCACTTTTCACTACCACCGGTAACACTTGAATCATTTACCAATACTTCTGACAAGTTTCTTGCTAACTGCTCATCAGTGACAAAATCAGGAATAACGTTAACTGATTGCGGCGTGTCCATTAAATCAATGTCACCACGCATTGCGCCAGAAGAGGTGCCCACTTTGTAGTTATTGAAGTTCATTCCAGTAATTTGAATACGTTCGATGTTAGCAACAAAATCTTGGCTTGATGCTGTTTCATTTGCAGCTTCTTCAGCCGCTAATGATGCTGAGGCTAAACCTGCAACAACCGCAAACGCAATAGGTGAAATTTTCATACAAAGTAGACCTTAAATTGGCAATAACCGTTAATGAGACGGATTATCATTTGCGTTTCACTGTTTGTGAAGAGTTTTTGTCAGTTAATGTAAAGAAGTGTGAAGGACTGCACTAATGAGAGTAAATCTCATTACCATCGATGAATAGTTATTGCATATTAACTAAGATTAATGTTAATAAAACTTTTCACTTGTAATAAGCATTCAATTTCAGCCCCTGTAACCTCCCCTATCCCAAAAATATAAAAGCACTACGCAACAAACGCTTAACAAAAAGAAGATTGCTTTAAAATCCATTAAAAATGAGGTTTCAATCTGTACACTGTGAGTTAACGGTCAAGAAATAACCTGAATAGTTATTCAAATGTTAAAACATTAAGAACTGACTAAATAAGCTAATTTGTGATCTGAATAGCAATAATTTCGAATAAGGCCAGTCTTTACATTTCTTTAATTGTGTAAATAAATGAGATTAATTATCATTCACGAAATTTTTGTTGTCAGCACGAGTTTGTTCAATATCAGCAAACATAATCGTCATGATTTGGTTACGGCCAACTTACACTTAAGAGTTTCAATATGAATGTAGTCCCTGCTTTAAAATGGTTTCATAACTGGGTTGGCTTTGTCATCAGCATTTCAATGCTAATTGTATTAGTCACAGGTGTTTATCTTGGCGGTATGGACATGCTGAAAAGAATGGATGATAAAGGGCAGCAATATGCGCCGCTATCCATTGAACAAAAAGCCTATGTCACTGAGACCTTATTCGAGCGATACCCTGATATGGGGACGGTTCGCTTTCCAACTGAATACTCGCCATATATTGAAGTCGCAACTCGTGGTCAATCGATTGCTTTTGATCAAGACTTGAACGAGCTCTCAACTTATAAAATGAGAGATATTCCGCTTTATAGCACTATGTTTTGGTTACACAGAAATTTCCTGTTAGGTGATTTTGGTAAATACCTGAACGCTTGGGCTTCGATGATTGGTGGGTTAGTCACTTTAGTGGGTATTTACCTTTGGTGGCGAGTACGTAAAACCTTTAGGCTGAAACACTCAATACCAAGTAACACTAAATCAAGCAGCCTGGTAAAAAGTCATATTCAGTTAGGGCTGTTTATCTCAGTACCATTATTCTTATTATGTATCACAGGCTTTTTAATCACTTATAAAGGTTTGTGGATGGATGCATTAAAGCAACCAGCAGCTGAAATACAATATCCTGTTAGCCAAAAAAGTGATTGGCAAAGTCAGCTACAAACTGCACAAGATATGTGGCCAGATTCCAATATGGTTTCGGTGAACAAGCCGCGTAAGCGTAAACCTGAACCAGGTGCAGAAAAACCTAAAGGACCACAAGAGCTGAATTACAGCATCCGTTTTGATACCCACAGCGATGTTTGGTTACGTCAAGCTGACAGCATCACCATGAATTATGAGCAAGGCAAAATACAATCAGCTCTGTTGCACAGTGATCGCCCACTTTCAGGCAAAGTCGCGACATTTGTCAGACCCTTACATGATGCGTTAAATATGCCATTCAAATATGTGGCCTTTATTACTGTTATCGCGTTTATCGGTACTGCGATCTTACTATTCAGCGCAGTGACTTTTTACCGCCGCATTTTCAAGAAACGGTCTAAATAAGCCATTTTGCATCAATGCTTTAAGCTAAAAATAAAAACGGCTTGCTGAAATCAGCAAGCCGTTTTTATTGAATCTCGTATCAAAGTGATTTAGTCATCAATGCCCTATCAAGCCATCAAAAAATGACTCAAGCCTAAGTTTAAGAGTCCTCGATAAAGGCATTCACGGTGCCTTCGATAGAGTCGTAAACAATCTTAATTTCAGCTCTATTTCTTCCCGCTGTATCGCCTAATGTCCTTAATACATAAGTACACTGGGTCGCACCGCTGCCACCGTCTGCAGCATGGCGATATGACTCAAATTCAACATCGTCCGTTGTATTTCTAATAGCAACTGATGGCGGGCTTTCTATCAAAGCATTCCACAAATCGACACAACCGCCTTGCCCTGGCCCTATGTTCACAGGGTTGCCCATAGGGTTACCTTTTCCTGTGCCTAATGGGTAGCCAAAAGTATTCATATCAAGGTCATTATTAGCAAAGTCAGGCAAATCATTCATCGGATCACTGCCACCAATCAATTGCCAACGAGTGTGAGAAAAAGTCACAGACTGTTCAAATGATGCTGCTATGGCCTGAACTCGACTTATCTCTGCGTCACGCTTAACATCAATAAACTTACTGACTGCAATAACGGCTAAAATTGCCAATACGATAATCACAACCACAAGCTCAATTAAGGTAAAACCTGTGTTTCGAGTTGGCAGTTTAGAAGGGTAAATATCATTAATCACACCATACTCCTCGGCGTTAGCTTACTTAAGGTATAACACAAGCTTGTTAATAGTACGTTAAACACTAAGCCTAAAGTACTCATTTATTCATCAATACAGGATAAATGTTGGCTATATAGCTCAGATCAATGAGTCAATAACGGATCTATAGACATAAAAAAACGCAGCTTAACGCTGCGTTTATTATCAGTCATCACACCTTAGTGCTTACTGATAAGAATGTGAACCATGTTGATGATCTGTCACGTCTTTCACGCCAGCTAACTCACCAGGGAACATATCTAATAGCTGCTTCTCGATACCATCTTTTAATGTGATATCAACTTGAGAACAACCATTACAACCACCGCCAAACTGAAGTACAGCAACGCCTTCTTCAGTAATTTCTACTAACATGATGTTACCACCATGGCTTGCTAACTGAGGGTTGATTTCTGATTGAATCACATACTCAATACGCTCTTTTAGTGGTGCGTCAGAAGCCACTTTACGCATTTTAGCATTTGGTGCTTTAAGCGTTAATTGTGAACCAAGTTGGTCAGTCACAAAGTCGATGCTCGCTTCTTCTAAAAATGGTGCACTCTTTTCGTCAACCATGGCACTAAAACCTGTAAACGGTAATTCAGTATCATCAGCTTCAACAGCATCTGGTGGACAGTAAGATACACCGCACTCAGCTTGAGCGGTACCTGGACTGATGACAAACACACGGATATGAGTGCCTTCAGGTTGATCGGCCAGTAATTTTACAAAATGAGCCTGAGCCGTATCAGTAATGTTGATCATAAAAACTGCTCCGTTGGGTAGTACTTGAGTAAGCATTAACTTAATTAAGAACTGACTTAAATAAGGTAGTACTTGAGTAATTTAGTAGGTTTAGCGACATGATACTCTTAGTTGCCTCTGCTTTATAGTCCTGCATCAAGCAAGTGTGACAAAAAATAGTCTCTTTGTGTCGGTTTTTAATGGAGATTTAAGACTAATCACTTTATTGTTACCCTACGGTTTTCTTTTTATGATCTTGTTTCTCATATGATTAGCTTACATGCCTTGCTCGCTCGTTTTTCAGTTAGAACGCTGATGACATTTTTTATCTGCATGCCTTTTATGGCATCTGCTAGTGATATTTCTGCTGCCAATACCCGTATTGAACAAGCTTTACTCACTGAGGATATCAATACTCATTTAACTCAACCTGCAGAGTATTTAGGTTACCCATTGGGTGAATGGCATTTACGCCATGATCAGATTAATCACTACCTGCAACTACTGGCAAGTGAAAGCGACCGAGTATCTTTAGATTCAGCAGGTTATAGTGAAGAACGCCGCGAGCAAATCACAGCGGTGATCACCTCTGAAAAAAACCAGAAAAACCTTGCCGACATCATCGAATATCGCAGTAATATTAAATACGGCACCATGCAAACCAACCGCACTAATCAAAATCCATTGGTCGTGTGGCTAGCGTATTCTATTCATGGTGATGAAGCCAGTGGCGCCCATGCCGCATTGGCATTAAGTCACTACCTAGCTGCAGCTAATACGCCTTGGGTAAAAGAGTTACTCGACGATACCGTCATTTTACTTACTCCAACCCAAAACCCTGATGGTTTTGACCGCTTTTCAAATTGGGCCAACAATAATAAAGGCCAAGTCATTGTTACTGATAATAATCACCGTGAACATAATCAAGACTGGCCAGGTGGACGTTTTAATCACTATTTAGCTGATTTAAACCGCGATTGGCTTTTCTTGCGCCACCCTGCATCTCAAGGTCGCGTGGCTTTTTTCCATAAATGGCAGCCCCACTATGTGGGTGATTTCCATGAAATGTGGCATCAACAGTCGTACTTTTTCCAGCCTGGAGTACCTGACCGCGTTAACCCATTAACCAAACCTGCCAATCAAGCATTATCAAATGAGCTGGCAGCGTTTCATCGCCAAGCTTTAGATGAAGTCAAACAAGTGTATTTTAGCGGTCAAATGTTTGATGACTTCTTTTACGGTAAAGGCTCAACCTACCCTGATATCAATGGCGCTGTCGGTATCTTGTTTGAACAAGCCAGCTCACGCGGCCAAGCCCAAGACTCACCCAATGGTGTGGTGACTTTAGCTGAGAGTATTGATAACCAATTTGCGACCTCTATTTCTAGCCTAAAAGGTGCGCACGCATTACGTAAAAAGTTGATGAAGTATCAAACTGACTTCTTCTCAAGCAACATCAAGCGTTATCGAGAAGGTAAACAGTCTGGCAGATTAGTCAAAGCCCATGGCGGCGCAACGCATATCAATGAGTTGGTGAGCATATTAGCCCAGCACAAAATTAGCGTTAAATACCTCAACACTGTCATTGAAGATGATGATATTAACTTCACACCTCAAGACAGTGTGTTTATTCCAGATAGTCAGCCGCAACACGACTTATTAGAGGCGTTATTTGATAAAAGAACCGAGTTTAAAGATGAAACCTTTTACGATATTTCGACGTGGAATTTTGAATCAGCCTTAAGCTTAAGTTTGATCAAAAAAGCCAAACCCAGTGCCAAGTACTTATCAGACAAACCAAACGGCAAGATAACCAAAGCAACCTACCCTAAAGACAGCGTGGCTTTGGTGATTGATTGGCAACAAGCTGCGGCGGCTCCATTGCTGCAGCAATTGCTCCAACAAGGCGTAATAGTTAAGTATGCGCAAAAACCATTCAGCCTTAATGTCAATATTGGCAATCGCACAGCTGAAAAACCTCAAACCAGCAAACAAGCCATAAAATTTGTTGCTGGTAGTTTGCAAATCCCACTGAAACAGCAAAATTTCACTGCCATTGAGTTAGCAGAAATCGTGGCAACGCTCGCGCAACAACACCAAGTCGATGTTGTCGCATCTGCCAGTTCACATGCTGCTACAGGAATGGACTTAGGCAGCGATGATTTCATCAAAGTAAAACCCGTAACACCTTTGATCATCACAGGCGCAGACACCAATGCTTCAGAAACCGGTCAGATGTGGCATTACCTTGATAAGACTCTAGGTATAGCCACAACCATGGTGAATACAGAACGTTTGGTATCACTAGATTTATCGGCATACAGCCATATTTTTATGGCTGATGGGCCTTATCATTTGATCAGCGATGCGACCTCAAGAAAGTTAGGTCAATACGTAACAGAAGGCGGCACCATTGTGGCGCAAAAGCGGGCATTAGTTTGGCTTAATAAGCGTAATATCTTAAATTCTGAACCCAAAACCAGTCGTGAACTGAATAATCTCTTCATCACATCGGGCATGGATTATGGCGATCAATCTAAATTAAAAGCACGTCAATCTATCGGCGGCGCGATCGTAGCCTTAAAGCTTGATGCGACTCACCCTGTCGCCTTTGGTTTACCTAATCCACTGCCTGTGATGAAAAACCGCGAAATCAGTTTCAACCTCACTTCAACGCCATTTATTGTCGCAGCGAAATATGAGAACGACTTATTGATTAGTGGCTACCTTGCTAATGAATATCAACGCGCATTTGCCAATACCCCTGCGATGATAGTTGAAACCAAAGGTAAAGGTAAAATTGTCGCCCTGGCGGATAATTTATTATTCCGAAACATCTGGCTAGGCTCAGAAAAAGTCTATGCCAATGCACTGTATTTTGTGCCATCACAATAGCCCAAACATTATTTAAGTAACCCTGGTGCTTCAGCTCTAGCTAAGCACCAGCATTGTACATGGACATATTCGGCTGCAAACAATTGGCTAATTTCATTCACTGTGGTGCCAGTAGTGACGACATCATCAATCAATGCAACTCTCTGATAAGTCACGCTTTTAGCATTTAAACTTGAAGTGTTTAAACTTGAAGTGTTTAAACTTGAAGTGTTTGAGCTTGAAGCATTTAAGTTTAAGCTAAATGCCCCCGCGCAATTTAATCGCCTTGCTTTGCCATCTAATCCGGCTTGTGCTTGGGTATCAACATCCCTCACTAACAAGGCATCATCCATGACAATGCCCAGTTGTTGGCTTAATGCTTTGGCAATTAACCATGCTTGATTAAATCCGCGCGACTTTAAGCGATTGGGATGCAGCGGCACAGGAATGAGCACTTGTGGTAATTGAATCATATCCCTCGCAACCAAATCCATCACTCGAATAGCCAGTACCTGCACTAACGCCGCTAATGAGGCACATTGTTGTTGATATTTTATCGCTGCAATCAATTCACCTAACCCTTGATGATAACTGCATGGCGCAATAACCATAATTGGCTCAGTTGACTGACATTGGCCACAATAGCGCTGTAATAGCATCATGGTCTTACCGCATCCTAAGCAGACTTCATGCTGATAAAGTCCTGCCACTAAACAGTGCTGGCACACGCCAGAATGCGGTTTCTGCAGATCATACTGCTCAATATCCTGGCTGCATAACATGCAGCGATTAGGGAGATTACGCAAAATTGTATGCTTAACAATGCGAAAGCCTGCATAGCAGGCTTGTCGGAGTTGCCAATCCATATAATATCCTTATCCTGTATGGCAATTAACCCAAACTCAATCTTGAGGAAACCCCGTGCAGTCCAACTTACCTCAGTTACACGTTCACACTGTGGGCGAAGGCCAAGATCTTGTTTTGCTACATGGTTGGGGAGTTAACTCTGCCGTTTTTCATCCATTACAAACGGCGCTTAGTCATTATAGAGTGCATTATGTCGACTTGCCGGGATTTGGTGATAGTGCTGAAAATACTGGAGATATCAATGCGTGGGCAGCACAACTAGCGCAGCAATTACCAAAAAATGCTGTGTGGCTTGGTTGGTCATTGGGCGGCTTAGTCGCCACTCAAATCGCTATAACTTACCCTGAGTCAGTTAAAGCCTTAATCACTGTGGCTTCATCACCATGTTTCATGGCTCAAGAAGCTATTGTTCAAGAGTTTAGTGGCCAAGACGTTTTTGCTCAAACGGATAGTGACCAAGATAGGGTTAATCAAGCACCTGAAAACAAAGCGTCATGGCCGGGTATCGCACCTAAGGTGTTAGCGCAGTTTTCTGAGCAACTGCAAATTAACTTAGCCAAAACCGTTGAACGTTTTTTAGCGATTCAAGCCATGGGCAGTGACACAGCTAAAAATGATATTGCCGCGATTAAGAAACTGGTATTAGCCAAACCTTTACCTAGCCAAGTCGTGCTTGATCAAGGTTTAGGGATGCTGCGTACGGTGGATTTACGTTCACAGCTGAGTACTATCCAACAACCATGGTTAAGGATTTGGGGCAGATGTGACAGTTTAGTTCCGAAAAAGATCATCAAACTTTTACCCCAAGCAACAAGTATAGAAGACGTTGTTCACAATAAAGCATCTCACGCACCGTTCATTTCACACCCACAAGCGTTTTTAGCTGAATTACTGCCTTGGATCGAAAAACATACAGACTAAGCCTATAAAACCACTTGTAAATTGACTATAATTTAAACGTTATTCGATATAATCAAAGTGAGCTTTATGCTGGTAGTGACCAATTATCCCCAAGTACCGATTGCGACAAGTAATGTTGCAACCGATCTTGCGCGCGCGGATAACCAGCAAGCTAAACCGATATTGCCGCCGCAAGAATTGTCTAAAGCGCACCAAGAGCGCGCTTACAATCAGCAAAATGAGCGTTTAACCCGTCATGAGTTGATCGAGCAAAAGCAGCAGCAAAAACAATCGACTGATCAGCAGTTAACTCAACAACAAGCGTTAGGGCCAAAAGGCATTTTTCCGCAATTACTGCGTGTTGCCGCTAACAGTAATCCGACAATCCAACGTCGTGACATTCAACAAAAAAATGCCAGTTCAGCTCCAGTTGAAGCAGATAAAAGCGCCAAACAAGATAACAACCGCACTATCCAAAGCTTATTATTAAATGAGGCCAATAAAGAGCAGTCAGACGCTTTTTACCAGCAACTCGGCGAGCGTGTCGGCAAGTTTTATCAGCAACAAACCACCCCTTCAGATCACAACCAGCTATTTGCGTTAGTGTAAATAAACCACTGTCTATCCGCTAACTAGCCCAGCACTGTTTTATCCTTAAAGTACTTTTATTAACGGTCGTTTCATAACTATCACTACATAACTGTCGTTTCATAACTGTCATTTCATAACTATCACTTCATAACTGCCACTTCATAACTGACCAATTCATAACTGGCCACGTCATAGATGACGATGTTTATTGCTGTGTGTTTTCTTATAGTTTGATTAAAAGCTGTTTTTATCAAGACTCCGCTGTTCAAGGATGCCTTCATCAACTAACTGCTTAAGAATATGCAGGGTTTTCTCTCTGAAGCTATCTCTCAATAGCCTTACAGCAGGTGTAATCGACTGTCGGCTTGGGCAAATCAGCCATAGTTCTGTTGGGCTAGGTGTAAAATCAGGCATTACACTCACAAGCTTACCGGACAAAAGATCTGCTGAAACATCAAGGAATGACTTTACCGCCAAGCCTTTGCCAGCCAAACACCACCGCCTTGCCAGTTCACCATCATTACCTGCACGGTTACTGTTCATTTTCACTTTATATTGGTGATTATGGCTATCAGTAAAACACCATTCATCATGCACAATATCGTACAGTTGGTATAACAGGCCATTATGTTCAGTAAGATCATCAGGGTGTTGAGGTTGACCAAACTTGGCGATGTACTCAGGGCTGGCACACAAAAGTTTCGGCACATTACAGATTTTAAACCCGTATACGTTGGCCTCTGTTGGCGAGCCATAACGCAGTGCCATATCCACAGCATCACGATAGAAGTCAATATTACTGTCACTGATACTGGTGCGAAGATTCACCTGTGGATGACTATCCATAAATTCATCTAGCCAAGGTATCACCAAGTTACGCCCAAAATCAGACGAGAGTGCTATACGTAAATTGCCGTCAATGATATCGAGATCATCTTTAATATTTTGCTTAGCTTGCGCCAGCATAGACAGGGCTTTCTCACATTGAGGAATATAACGCTCGCCTGCAGTAGAGAGCCTTAAATGCCGTGTAGTACGTACAAACAACTCAACACCTATGGCATTTTCTACCCGTTTAACTGCCGCACTGGCTGTTGCCGTTCGCATATCAAGGTTTTCGGCAGCCGCGGTAATACTGCGAAATTCAGCTACCTTTGAAATCACAATCAAGTCTTCTAATAGCATAATTATCAATTTTAATTTGAGAATATATCAAACATTACGCTGTTTAAGATGTTCATGACAAGGACTAATATAGATTCATCAAACGAGCACAGCGCAAATAGCGCCATTTAAATTTCAATATAAGAATAGGATTATTCAACATGACTAGACTCACTATTGTGGCAAACATCATTGCTAAAGCAAACAAAATTGAATTAGTAAAAGCAGAGCTATTAAAACTGATTGAGATCACTCGCGCAGAAGCAGGTTGCATCAATTACGACTTACATCAAGATAACGAAAATCCAGCTCATTTCATGTTTTATGAAAACTGGGAAACTCGTGAGTTATGGCAAACACATATGGGTAACACGCATTTAGCTGAATATATGAGTGCAACCGAAGGCGCTGTTGAGCAGTTTATTTTAAATGAAATGACTCACATCGCTTAAACTCAGGGCTTTATCTTCTGTTTAAATACGCAAGCGATCTCCTCACCCACTATAAAGCGCTAAGTCGATACCGATTTAGCGTTTTTTATTGCATTAGCTCCACTAAATGATATCTTCCGCCATGATCGTTATTTGCTGCAAATATGATGACTTATGGCCTGCACAAGCTAGGTTTTGATTCACAACCCTATAATTATTGAGTATTGATAAGTAATTAATTATATTGGATTAGCCAATCATTCCATTCCCAAACAAAAGAGGCAAAGATGACATCATCAAGATATACCTTTGCTGTGAATATTTGTTTGTTTTTCAGCGTCCTGCTCCTAGTAACATCAGCACTAGTCATGCCAGTACTAGCAAAAGATGTGGTTATATTGAATCAACCTGACTCTGTCCATGATACCCGCTACGAATATAGCTATAAGCTTATGCAGCTTTCTTTAATTCATACAGAAGATGATTTTGGAGACTGGGAGATAACCACCTCAGATTATCCAATGACATCAGGTAGAGTCTTACCTGAATTAATGACTGGCGAGTTAATCAATGTCATCGCCGAAGCGCCTAAAACACAATGGAGTGAAAAACTTATTGCCATTGATGTGCCACTACGAAAAGGTGTTCAAGGATTTCGCATCTTCATCATCAAACAGCAAAACCAATCACTATTTTCTGACATCAACACATTCGAGCAATTCAAATTGATACCGACAGGATCAGGGATGTTTTGGTCAACACGCTTTGCAATGGAAAAAGCAGGAATGGATGTGGTTATTGGTTCGAGTTACGATGGGCTTTTTCATATGCTTGATAAAGAGCGCTTTATCAGTTTCGGTCGCGGAATTAATGAAGCCTATGATGAAGTTGAAACCTATGGAAAAATTTATCCCGATTTAATTGTCGAAAAAAACACCTTATTACATATTCCATTAGTCACACTATTTCATGTATCGCCCGCACACCCTCAATTAGCCAACCGAATAAAAGTAGGTCTACAGCGTATCAAAGATAATGGATTATTTGACGAGGCATTTCACCAAGAGCATTGCCAGTTTTTAGTGAAAAGTCAGCTTAGTCAACGCCAAGTATTTACTATCGATAATGAGCTAATCAGTAAGCAAGACCATAAAGAAATGCTCAAGAATAAAGAAGTCATCTCACCAAAAACAAACTTTGATGAAATTTGTCTGACTTACATAGAAGAATAACCATCAACGCCGTTTCGCATCATATCAACAAGCAATAAAAAAGCCTTAACACAACGAGTTACCTCGATGTCATTAAGGCTTTAATGTCACTGTTTAGCTATTTAATAATAGCGAGAACAATATTACTTTTTGAGTTTTGCAAACGCATTAGCAAATGCATCGCCCATTGCCGCATTGGCAGGGGCTTTGTTTTGCTTACCTTGGCCGCCTTTAGCTGACTGACCTTTAGAAGCTGCTTGTTTGCCTTTGCCAGTACTTCCTTTACCTGAAGCCTGTGGCTTATTCGATGATGCTTTAGCTTGTACTGGCTCATCTAAGCGCATACTTAATGCAATGCGGCGACGTTCAGTATCAACTTCCATCACTTTGACTTTAACCACGTCACCCGCTTTAACGATAGTATGCGGATCGCTAACAAACTTATCTGTTAATGATGAAATATGCACTAAACCATCTTGATGCACACCCACATCTACAAAGGCGCCAAAGTTAGTCACGTTAGTGACAACCCCTTCGAGGATCATTTCAAGTTTGAGATCTTTTAACTCTTCAACACCATCTTTAAAGCTGGCAGTTTTAAACTCACCACGAGGATCTCGCCCAGGTTTATCAAGCTCGGCCAAAATATCAGTAATAGTCGGTAAACCAAACTCTTCAGTGACAAACTCTACTGCTTTAAGCTCTGATAGTAATGCCGTATTGCCCATTAACTGCGTAACCGTTTGCTGTTTCGCTTTAGCAATCGATTCCACTAATTTATAGGCTTCTGGGTGAACAGAAGAGCCATCTAATGGATTTTTTGCCTGAGGAATACGTAAGAAACCGGCAGCCTGCTCATAAGCTTTAGGGCCTAAACGCGCGACTTTCAATAATTGCTTACGGGTCTCAAACTGGCCGTTTTCATCACGATAAGTAACGACATTCTTAGCCAAGGTTTTGTTGAGACCAGCCACTTGAGCCAGCAATGGCGCTGAAGCCATATTTAAATCGACACCAACACCGTTCACACAGTCTTCGACAACGGCTTCAAGTGAACTAGATAACTGGCTTTGACTCACATCATGCTGATATTGGCCGACACCAATGGATTTTGGTTCAATTTTAACTAATTCCGCTAACGGATCTTGCAAACGACGTGCAATCGATACCGCACCACGAATCGATACATCCAGATTCGGGAACTCATCGGATGCTAGCTCAGAAGCAGAGTAAACAGAGGCGCCGGCTTCGCTGACCATAATCTTAGTCAGGCTCGGGTGGGTCTCTTTCATAAAGCTAATCACTTCAGCCGCTAATTTGTCAGTTTCACGTGATGCTGTGCCGTTACCAATCGCAATCAACTCAACTTTATGCATTTTTACTAGGTTAGATAAAGTGCGGATCGACTTGTCCCAAACGTTTTGCGGCGCATGTGGGAAAATAGTGGTGTGAGTAACAAATTTACCTGTGTTATCCACAATCGCGACTTTAACACCAGTACGTAACCCAGGATCTAAGCCCATTGTGGCTTTAGCACCCGCTGGCGCCGCCATTAATAAATCACCTAGATTACGAGCAAATACATTAATCGCTTCAGCTTCTGCACGTTCACGCATCGCACTGATGAACTCAGTTTCCATTTGCAGGGCAATTTTTACCCGCCAAGTTGCAGTGACCACTGTTTTTAGCCATTGATCAACGTCAGAGTCAGACAGTTTTAAATTGAAATGCTCAGCAATAATCACCACGCAATAGCTGCTTTGCGCCACTTCTGCTTTGGGATCTGCATTCATCGACAGGCTCAACACGCCTTCGTTGCGACCACGAAGCATGGCTAAAGCGCGGTGAGATGGGACTTTAGTGATGGTTTCAGTATGCTCAAAGTAATCACGAAACTTCGCACCTTCCTTTTCTTTGCCCTTAACCATTCGACTTTCAAGCACAGCTTGCTGACGTAAATGCTGACGTACTTTCTGTAATAAATCCGCATCTTCAGCAAAACGTTCCATCAGAATAAAGCGCGCACCATCGAGCACTGCTTTGTTATCAGCAAAGCCGGCTTCTGGATTGATAAATTCAGCTGCTTTCGCATCAAGGTTAGTTTGGCGATGAGCTAATAAAAAATCAGCAAGTGGCAATAAGCCTGCTTCAATAGCAATCTGACCTTTAGTGCGACGCTTAGGCTTATAAGGAAGGTACAAATCTTCAAGACGAGTTTTGCTATCAGCAATATTTATCGCCTGCTTTAATTCTGGCGTTAATTTTCCTTGGGTATCAATGCTTGAAAGAATAACTTGCCTTCTTTCTGCTAGTTCACGTAAATAACCTAAACGGCTATCTAAGGTACGTAACTGGGCATCATCTAAACCACCCGTTGCCTCTTTACGGTAACGAGCAACAAAAGGAACGGTAGAACCATCATCAAGTAACGCGATAGTCGCTGAGACTTGTTGCTCACGAACATTCAGTTCTTGAGCGATAATTTGAGCAATACTAAGCATAAAGGGTCTTATTCGGCGTTGAATAACAAATATCGCCCAAAGATAGCATAATCAGCTAAAAACGTTTATTGAGATTACGATTTTTTCACGGTTTTAGTGCTTCACAAAACACAATTTGCTTTTCAAATAACGAGGTTTGGGTTCAGAAATGAATCTAGATACTGTGACAAGGCTCAGCAAAACACCTCTAAAGTGATAGAGGAAGCAACTTAATTAATGGCTAATGTGACTTACTTCTAATTAACAATAAATCCAATTAATAATCATTCGCAAACGTAACAATTGATACATTTATTTAATCTTACCTTTTCATAGTTTAAGTTTAAATAATATTTTGACGTTTGACATATTCTGTAGGACAACAACCAACAGTGTTAGAAAATTGACGACTAAATACTGAAAGATTATTAAAACCACACTCATAAGCGGTCACTTTTATATTGCCATTATTTTTATTTAAAATATAAATAATAGCATTCGCTTTGGTTTTTTTAATTATGTCTTTTACGCAAAAACCTTCAATTTTAACTTCTCGCTGTAAACTCCTAGACGACATACCAAGCATATTTGCTAATGCTACCAAGCTTAAATCTGCAGGTGAAATACTATTAGCTGCCGCATTAACACGTTCTAAATTAGAGATTTTTCGCGGTATTAATGCGTTGACAAGCACCTTATCTCGTTCATCTTTTTTAACGAAAACAGAAAAGGACTGGCAGTTAAACTTCACGTTTTCCAGTAGATCGACATTATAGCCATAGAAAGAACGACCGAAAGGTAACTCTATGATTATATCGGATTTATTTGATTCACTAAATTTTAAAACATACATCATAGATGCATATATAAAGAGATCGTCGTACTTCGAAGCTAATGATTGCTGTGAACGTTTTGCAATCAAACCAACAGAATCGGCTGTCTCTGTGTTGGTCCAATTAAGATCTGACACTTGATTGTAGAACTGGGTAAACGCAATCAGTTTACTGGCATTGCTCACATTACTAGACAGGTCGATTCGAGTGAATTCTTCGATGCGTTGATTGAAAAACTGGACGAAGTCGACAAAGAAAAAAGGATTATTAGTATTCTTTTCAATAAAATTTAATAAGTTAGTTATGGTATTAAAACTTATTAATTCTTCATCAGACAAATATTTAAAATGTGCATATTCAGCCGGTAACGGAAAGTTAATTCTTTCGCAATACTCACATACTATTTTTGTATGAATTGCCGGTCTGCATTTATATTTAATCATAAGGGGAACTTTTTATTTATACCAATGTCATTGCAGAAAGTATTTTAATTTTTTTTGTTACCCCTGATATAGATCCTGATCACAAATGTCGCTTTATGATAAACGCAATTCTTAGATTTGAAATTTACAATTCTTTAAAATACCCCTTATTGATTAGTCCATTTTTATAAATTCGATTTAATAAGGTCAGGTGACATGATGAACTGGTGTCGAAACATCCTAGCTTCTATCAGTGTAATCCTTTATTTGTGCTCATTTAATGCCGCAGCAGCGCCATGGGATGACATGACAGGTGAACAAGTTTCTCAAAAATTAGTGGAGAAGTTTGCTGAAGGTAAGTATTCCCCTAAAGGAGCAGACAGCTGCTTAATGTGTCACCAACGCACTGAAGGCGTTACTGACATTTTCAAAGGCGCACATGGCGACTTAACCAGCAAGGACTCTCCAATGGCGGGTCTTCAATGTGAGGCCTGTCATGGTCCACAAGGCAACCACAACCGTGGTGGTAAAGAGCCAATGATCCAGTTTGGTAAAGACAGCAAACTTGATGCACCGACCCAAAACACCGTTTGCCAAGGTTGCCATAACGACCCAGAACAAATGGCTTGGCATAGCAGCACTCATAATCTCGAAGAGATTGCTTGTGCAGATTGCCACGTAGTGCATGCCGCTAAAGATCCTGCATTAGACAAACTTACCGTTAATGATACTTGTACTAGCTGTCACACCCGTGAAAAAGCCGACATGAACAAGCGCTCAGCTCACCCAATGAAATGGGATCAAATGACCTGTATCGATTGTCACTCGCCACATGGCTCAATGTCAGAAAGTGCACTCAATAAACCGACTGTTAATGACACCTGTTACAGCTGTCACGCTGAAAAACGCGGCCCAATGTTATGGGAGCACGCACCGGTCACTGAAAACTGTGTCACTTGTCATAACCCACATGGCAGCGTTAACGAAGGCATGCTCAACAACCGTGCACCGCAACTATGTCAACAATGTCACGCTGATGACGGTCACGCGAGTCGCGTTGTTTTACAACCTGGAATGGATGCCTTTGGCGGCGGAAAAAGCTGTTTGAACTGCCACAGCCAAATCCATGGTTCTAACCACCCAGCTGGCAGCTTGCTGCAGCGTTAATTAGGAGCCATATCATGAATTTTAAATTGAATGTAATTACCGCTTCTTTATTGTTAGCTTCTGCGCCAACCATGGCCGCTAACTTTGCAGTTGGTAATGCCAATACTGAAAACCTAAACCAAGAAAAGTATGAGTGTAAGCGTTGTACTAATACTTCAGGTTACAGCGGCAACATCGATATTTCAGCTGGATACATCGATAGCGATGATGTCCATGCTGCTAATGCATTAGGTACCGATCAAGATGGCTTTGTCACTGCCCTTAGTGGCGATGTTGAATACCAAGATGAAAATGGCTACCAAGCCAGTATTCAAGCCCATCAATTAGGTTTTGAAAACAGCACAGCGAACATCAGTGTGGGTCAAAAAGGCTTATTTAATGTCGATGCCGATTATTCACTGATTACCACTTACAAATCAGGTGATGCGCAAAGTAATCTTTATTACGATGACGGCATGATGTTGCCTGGCGACACTTACGTATTTGAGTTATCTCAGCAACGTGAAAAAGTCGGTATTGGTGCTGATTTTAATCAAGACTTTTATCAAGGGTATGTGCGTTTCGACCGTGAAGATAAAACCGGTTACAAGAGCAGCAGCTTAGTCAGCCCAAGTCCTGTTAACTTTGGTCAGCGTGTTGATTCCACCACGGACTCGTTTACTGCTGGCGCAGCGTTAACCGGGCAAAACTGGTTAACGGAATTAAGCTACTTTGGCAGTCAGTACAAAAATAATACTGAAAACCTCAGCTTACCTACTGACTACGATGTCTACTCAGCCACACCAGACAATCAAGCACACCAAGTGTCGTTATCAGGCCAGTACCAACTAGACCGCACTATTATGTCAGGTCGCTTTATTGTTGGTCGTATGATCCAAGATGACGATTTAATTCAAGTTGCAGGTAACCCAATTCAAAACTGGGACGGTGAAGTCGATACTACTGATGCCAATATCCGTATTACTTCAATGCTCAGCAACCGTTTACGCATTGGCGGTAGTGTTGACTACAGCAACCGTGAAAACAACAGTTCGGTATTTGAATTCCAGCAATACAACTTCGATAGCGTCAGCGGCACCTTTAAAGAAAATGTCGCCACAGATGTTGAGCGTTCAACGTTCAAGGTCAATGCCAGTTACCGCATCGCCAGTGGCTACCGCCTACAAGCAGGTTACGACCGCAAAGATATCGAACGCACCTACAGCGACCGTGAAGAAACTAATGAAGATAGCTTATGGGCAAAATTGTCTATCCGCGCCATTGATAACTTCACCATTGATATGAAAGCAGGTCACAGCAATCGTGGCGGCTCTGAATATCAAGCCACTGAATTAACCTCGAGTGAAGACAATTCACTGATGCGCAAATACTACCTTGCGGACAGAGAGCGTAACGAAGTTGAACTGCGCATGAGTCACACACCGCTTGATTGGTTAAGCATCGATTTTACTGGTCGTTATGCAAAAGATAACTATGACGACACTGTGATCGGATTAACTGAATCAGAAGATTACAGCTACGACATTAACGTCAATATGCAACTGACTAAGCAGTTCTCTGCTTACGGTTTCGCAGGCCAACAATGGATTAATTCAGCCCAGGCAGGGAGTCAAAACTACAGCGACCCTGACTGGTACGCCGACATTGAAGATGAGTTTATCAACTTAGGTGCAGGCGTAAGTTACGGCGGCTTAATGGAAGATAAGCTGACTTTAGGCGCTGATTACCTGTTCAGTAATTCAAGCAGTGACACTTATGTTACCGCTGATGGTACTAACCCATACGGTGATTACTACTCCTATAACCATAGCGCGAGTCTTTACGCTAACTATGCCTTGAGTGATGACATGGCATTAAAACTGACTTATCGCTACGAACGTTATTACGACACTGATGACGCTCAAATGACCACTGATCAAGTGCCAGGCATGGTTACCCTGGGCGAGCTTAATCACAATTATAACGCCCATCAGATCATGCTGAATTTCAGCTATGTGCTGTAGTCGTTGAACGAACGCACTGAATAAATTTTAGTAAGAGGATTTAATAATGGAACGCAGAAGTTTCTTAAAAATGAGTGCTGCTTTAGGTTGTGCTGCCACCGTTACTGGTTGTAATTCCAGCTCAAAAGATGCTGAGCCAGTACCACCGCAACCACCAGTTGATGAAGCATTAACTTGGTCGGCATGTCTAGTAAACTGTGGCTCAAACTGCCCAGTTAAAGTTTACAGCCGCGACGGGATGATTACCCGCGTTGAAACTCATCATGATGTACAAGATGAGTACGGTATGCACCAAGTTCGTGCTTGTGCACGTGGTCGTTCATTACGTCAACGCACTTATGCATTTGACCGTTTAAAATCACCAATGAAACGTGTTGGTGAGCGCGGCGAAGGTAAGTTTGTGCCAATTACATGGGAAGAAGCAGCGAGCACTATCGGTGGCAAACTGACTTCTGTTATTGCTGAACACGGTAATAAGGCGATTTTCAGAAGCTACGGCTCTGGCGCATATTATGGTTTCGCATCAAATGGTTGTTTCAACCGTTTATTCAACTTAGTTGGCGGTTGCTTACAATACTTCGGTAACTACTCTTGGGCGCAACAAACTGAAGCGGCTAAACACACCTTTGGTACTGGCAGCACATCAGGTTCTGCCACAGTAACACTTGAAAGCAGTGACTTTTTATTAGGTTTTGCTTACAACCCAAGTGAAATCCGTCAATCAGGCTCAGGTGAAGGTTACGATTACTTACAGGCTCTGCAACGTGCAAACGGCCTTAAAGTCACGATGATCGACCCACGTTACACTGACTCAATGACAGGTAAAGAATCATCTTGGTTACCAATCCGTCCAGGTACTGATGCTGCATTAGCAGAAGCGATTGCTTACTTGATGATCAGTTCAGGTTGGGTTGACGCAAACTCTATCGACTTCATCAATAAGAACAGTGTCGGTTATGACGCTGCTTCAATCGAAGCACAAAAAGCAGAATTTGCAGCCAGTGGCGATGCGAAAAAAGTTGAATACGCTGCAGCAATGGACAGTGCAGAGAACTACTACGACTACATCATGGCGCAAGGCAAGTTTGCTGACCGTGAAGCGCGTACGCCTGAATGGGCTGCGAAAATCACTGGTATTTCTGAAGCCAACATCAAGCAAGTTGCAGACGATTTAATGGCTTCTCAAAAGCCTTACATCATTGCTGGCGCGGGTGTTAACCGCCAAGCAAACGGTGAACAAACCGTTCGTGCTATCTACATGCTAGGTGTATTAGCAGGTAAATTAGGTCGTGAAGGTTCATCAAACGGTGAACTACCAAACATGACTAACATGTACCGTGCTTCTATCCCTACAGGCACTAACCCAGTGAAAGAAAAAATCTCTTTCTTCACTTGGTCAGAAGCGATTCACAATGGTGAAACCATGACTGCCCGTACTCACGGTATTACGGGTACTGACGATTTAGATACGCCACTTGGCACTAATATCAAAGTGATCATCTCAGCTTCTGATAGCTCGCTATTGAACCAACACGCTGACATTAACGGTACTGCAGAAATCTTAAAAGATGAAAGCGGCGTTGAGCTTATCGTTTCTTGTGATTGCTGGATGACCCCAGGCGCTAAATTTGCCGACATCATCATTCCAGATACTTCTTGGTTAGAATCAAATGACTTAGTTGATGACTCTTATGCTTCTGGCGCAATGGGTTACATCACAGCAATGAAAGCCGCTGTAGACCCAATTTGGGACTGTAAGTCAATGTACCAAGTATCAGCAATGATCGCTGATGCAATGGGTGTTGGTGCTGAGTTTACTGAAGGTAAAACAGAAGATGAGTGGTTAGAAGAGCTTTACCAACAAACTCGTTCAAACAGCAAAAACTTAGGTGTAACTCCTGCGTTCCCATCAACTTACAAAGAAGCACAAGAAATTGGTTTCTTCCGCAAGAACATGGAAAACCGCAACGTGGCGCTACAAGGTTTTGTTAATGGCGGTGAAGCACTAGCAACACCTTCAGGAAAAATTGAAATCCACTCTGCAGAGCTTGCATGGCGCTCAGCAAACTGGGAACAAAACAAAGTTAAAGGCGACACCATTACTGCAATCCCACAATACACAGTAACGTGGGACAGCTATGAAGATGAAGACACCAAAGATGATTACCCACTGCAATTAGCGGGTTACCACACTAAGGGTCGTACTCACTCTAGCTACCACAACGTACCTTGGTTACGTGAAGCGGTTGAAGATGCAGTATGGATGAACGCGATTGATGCTCAACAGTACGGCGTAGCCTCTGGTGACACTGTCGAAATGTATAACGAACGTGGTTCTATTGAAGTGGTTGTACGCATCACACCTCGCGTACTTCCTGGTGTCGTTGCTTTAGGTCAAGGCGCTTGGTTCAAACCTGATCCAAATGGTCGCACTGGCTCTTCTGGCAAAGTCGTGGACATTGGCGGCGCGATTAACTCGCTAACCCGTTACATGCCTAGCCCAGTGGCTAAAGGTAATCCACAACACACTAACCGTGTTCAACTTCGTAAAGTTTTATAAGGGAGCGCTACCATGAGCGATGCTATCCAATATTGTTTCTATGTCGATACGACAAAATGTACTGGCTGTAAAGCCTGCCATATCTCTTGTAAAGACAGACAAGGCGAAGAGATTCGCAATGCAACTAAGCCAGTTGAAAACGGCGTACCTAGTTTAAATGGTGTTAACTGGCGCCGCGTATATGAATACGGTGGCGGATCTTGGAATGTCGATCCAGCAACTGGTACTTTTGAGCAAGACGTATTTGCTTACTACATGTCTATTGGCTGTAACCACTGTAGCGAGCCAGTTTGTGTTAAGGCTTGTCCAACAGGTGCAATGCACAAACGTCGTGAAGACGGTTTAGTGCATGTAGCTGAAGACTTATGTATTGCCTGTGAAAGCTGTTCACGTGCATGTCCATATGACGCGCCGCAATTAGATCAAGAACGTAAAGTGATGACCAAGTGTGACGGTTGTTATGACAGACTAGCTGAAGGGCGTAAGCCTATCTGTGTTGAATCTTGCCCAATGCGTGCAATGGATTTTGATACAGTAGAAAACATTCAAGCTAAATATGGCGCTGGTGATGGGCATATTGCACCATTACCTGATCCATCAATCACTACACCTAACTTGATCATTAAAGCAAACCGCAATGGTCAACCAGCAGGTGCTGGTGCAGGTAAAATCTTGAACCCTAACGAAGTATAATCAGATCTGGCGGTGGTGCTTCACCACTGCCCTTTTTGAGGAAAAGTTAAATGAGTATTGAACAGTCAGTTGAACAGTTAAGTGAATACCAAGCAATCGCACGTATTTTACATAACCTATTTTGTCATTATCCAGATGCTGAATTAATTCACAGCATGGTAGAAAATGACGTCGCTGCAACTTGGCCTACATTTGCCAACCGTAGCGATAATCAACAAGGACGTGACGCTCTAACAACCTATCTGAATCATTGGAATGAAGCCGAACAGTTACTTGATTTAAAAGTCGACTACGGCCAGCTTTTCTTTGGTCCTGGTGAGCCTAAAGCTATTCCACAGGGTTCTGCGTATTTAGGTGAAGATCAAGTGCATTTCGATGCATCAACCATTGCCCTCATTGATTTTTATAAGCAATACGGGGTTAACTTCGACCTAACAATGCCACAGCCAGTGGATCATATCGGTTTGTTCTTTAGTGTACTGGACTCAAGCTTTGCTACCTTGCAAGAGGCCGCGACTAACCCAGATTCTGACACTGATGCACAGCAGCTAACACAGTTTATCCAAGTGCTATTGCAACAACATATGTTGCCATGGGCAGGACGCTGTTTAGAGCTGGCCAAAATCAATGCTGAGACCGACTTTTATGTAGGAATCTCGCTATTGGCTAATGACTATTTAGCGGAACTAGCCGAAGCATTTAAAATATTACCTATGCCAAGAAAGTTATTTAGGTAGCTGTTTAACCTGGTTTTATACTCGATATATGTTGTTTTCGTAGGAGCTTGTTATGTCAGTCATTCACGCAATGGGCGAGCAATGGGATAAGGCCGAATGGTCGCATCAATTGGTCGCGTTTTGGCAACAAGACACCTACGTAAACAGCCTTTTAGTCGGGGCAACCAACGCGACTACAATTGCCAACTTAGTCGCCGCTTTAATTGATGAGTCCCGCAGGCAAGTCTGTATTGAGTCAGAGTTTGCTAATGCTGATGTTTTTAGTGCTCTATTCGATTGCTTTTTACTCCTCTTCGTCAAAGAAATAAACAGCAATGATCTCAGCCAAGCCGAAGCGTTAATTGTGCAAATCACTGAGCATTATGCCAAACAGTGTTTGAAGCAAGCCGATCCTCAGGCTAACGCAAGTAACCAAAGCATTGATGCCAGACAAGCTGTTATCTGTAATCAGAGCCAAAAGGTTATCACTGCGATGAGTCAGTTATCGCAATTACGTCATCAACGTCGCAGTCAAAGCCGAAATATGGGTAACTAGCCCCATACTTATCAAAAAGCGCTATCGACAACCGCACTCCTTTTAGGTAATTTCACTCAATCAGATATATCAGCATCATTGAGTAGCAAACCAAGTGAAGACCAATCTCATCACCCCGGAAGGGATGACCAAACTAAAAACTGAATTGAACTACCTATGGCGAGAATACCGTCCTGAGATCACCAAAAAAGTGGCTTGGGCAGCTAGCCTTGGTGACCGTAGCGAAAATGCTGACTACAAAGAAAACAAACGTTTATTGCGCCAAATCGATGGCCGAGTCCGTTTTTTGCGCAAACGTATTGAAAGTTTAAAAGTCGTTGAGTATGCCCCAGAACAAGAAGGACAAATCTTCTTTGGCGCTTGGGTCGAAATTGAAAATGATGCCGGTGATATTCTGCAATTTCGCATTGTTGGTCCTGATGAGATTTACGGCGATGCTAAAGGCTATATTTCTATTGATTCACCCATGGCCCGTGCATTACTCAAAAAAGAAGTCGATGACGATGCCGTTGTCCCTACCCCCAATGGCCCCCAAGATTGGTATATCAACAAGATTTCTTATACTAACTTAGAGGTATAATAAACCTGACACCTGCCCAAAAACAGTGCATTACTCATACATACGTCAACTTTATGGCGAATTATTCTACAATTTCTTGCCCTATGATGTTTCTTTACTAAACTTGAGATCCGGTTTTTATTTACCCTGTATCGAGTAAATAACATAAAAAAGGAACTTTTATGTGTAGTAGAGTTTTCTGGATGATGTTAGTTGGTGTGACGCTTCTGATGCTGATAAGTTTCAAGGCACAACCGAGTAACCACCTACCTGAATACATCATAGGCAACTGGCTTAGCCAGCAAGCTGGGCATATTGAACTACTGCAAATAAATGAAGATCAAAGTTACCTGCAAATTGGGCTGGACTTAAATGAGCCGAGTAATAGTTTCGCTGAATGGGGCAGTTTTGCGTTATCTAATACCACCGCTTTTGTGGATATGCCAATATCCATTTCCTTCAACCCCACCTTTAGCAATAACCCGTCCAAAGGGTTTATCACCTTACTGACTAAGCACAATCACAGTCATGTTTACCTCAATAATGACGCATCAAGATTGCAGTTGAATATGGATAAACAAGCCGACAATTCTATCGACAATATTGTTGAATACGAACAACTGCGCTCGCGAGACATTGAAGGTTACTGGTATAACCAAGAATATGATGACTTGTATGCCGTATTGATGCTCGATAATGGCTTATATGTACAGTTACAAATTAACTTTGACCATGATGACGAACTCACGGGAATGGAATGGGGTCAATATCAGCATCAATCAGATTCTGAAGAAGTTTATTTTCAGGCTCAATATGATGACAACAACCAAACAGGCTTCAGTCGCTACGGTGAAATTGCATCGGCAGCTTTTAATGTCAAACTTCATGATGATCAGCTCATCTTCCTCCTCGATAACAACGAAGATGGCGTGATTGATACTTTTTCGCGATTAATGCGAAAAAACTGATTTAGTTACAATTTCTAATATTCCAATCAATATCATTAAATTCAATTAATTTCATAGACTTAATCTAATAACTTCGTCATATTATCCCTGCACAATCATAAACTACTATTACACCTCTTGTTTGCACTCTAATAAAGTCGCTATATTTAGCTTACTAACTGTATTTAGCGCCGAAATTTAGACAAAAGGATATTTCATGGGCCAGGAAACATCTAAAATTCTCGTTGTCGATGATGACATGCGACTCAGATCATTATTAGAACGCTATTTACTTGAACAAGGTTATCAAGTGCGCAGCGCAGCTAATGCTGAACAAATGGATCGCTTATTAGAGCGCGAAAACTTTCACTTATTGGTTTTAGACTTAATGCTGCCGGGTGAGGATGGTTTATCAATCTGCCGTCGCTTACGTCAACAAGAAAACCCAATCCCAATTGTCATGCTCACCGCCAAAGGCGACGAAGTTGACCGCATTATTGGCTTAGAACTTGGCGCCGATGACTATTTACCAAAACCGTTTAATCCACGTGAATTACTCGCGCGCATTAAAGCTGTGATGCGTCGTCAAACAGCAGAAGTGCCTGGAGCGCCTGCGCAACAAGAAGAAGTGATTAGTTTTGGTGACTTTTCATTGAACCTTGCAACCCGCGAAATGTTCCATGAAGAAAAAAGTATCGCTCTCACCTCAGGTGAATTTGCCGTGCTTAAAGTATTGGTATCTCACCCAAGAGAGCCATTATCGCGCGATAAGCTCATGAACCTTGCCCGTGGTCGTGACTACTCAGCACTAGAGCGTTCTATTGACGTACAAGTGTCTCGCTTACGCCGATTAATCGAAGTTGATGCCGCTAACCCACGCTATATCCAAACAGTTTGGGGTTTAGGTTATGTGTTCGTGCCTGACGGCACTGCTCGGGGTTAATTTCTATCAGCCAGTCACAAACCATTAGTCAGCCAAAAGCAATCAAACTGAAATGGTGGCAGCGTTTTCTGCCACGTAATTCTTTCAGCCAAACCGTATTGCTTATTGGTAGTTTGCTACTGATTAATCAACTGGTTTCTTACCTCTCTGTAACGGTTTATTTTATTAAACCCAGTTATGAACAAATCAACCAACTCATCGCACGACAAATAAACTTATTGTTTATTGATGGTGTTGTCATCACCCGTGAAAACCTCACCGTTGTTGATGCCCTCAATGCAAAAGTGCGCGATGATGAGATGAAAGTTTACAATCAGCAAAACGCCATTGCAGCGGGGCTCGAATCGGCCACCTATTATGGTTTTTTGTCCGAACAAATGTCTGAGTACCTTGGCGGCGAAGCGGAAGTACGCTTTTCTCAAGGTAAACAACTGCAAGTGTGGATCAGGCCGCCACAAGCACCGACTCTGTGGATAAAAGTGCCGCTGACAGGGCTAAACGAAAATGATTTATCACCACTAACATTGTATTTATTGGTAATTGGTGCGCTCAGTGTCGCAGGTGGATGGTGGTTTGCACGCAGGCTCAACAGGCCGCTTAAGCGTTTACAACGCGCTGCTTTCTCTGTATCTAAAGGCGAATTCCCAGAGCCATTACCCTTAAGTGGATCATCAGAGATTGTTGAAGTAACCCATGCATTCAACCAGATGTCTCACAGTATGAAGCAACTTGAGCAAGATCGAGCGTTACTGATGGCCGGCATATCCCACGACCTACGTACGCCACTAACACGAATTCGCTTAGCCTCTGAAATGATGGTGGATGAAGATCAATACCTCAAAGATGGCATAGTCACCGATATTGAAGATATGGATGACATCATTAACCAGTTTATTGCTTATGTGCGTCACGACCAAGAAAGTGCCAGAGAGCTTAATGATATCAACCGCTTGATCCAGGAAATCAACCAACAGGAAATGCACCGAGAAGGCAACATTGAACTCAATTTACAAGATTGTCCATTGGTGCCTTTTCAAAGCGTGGCGATTAAACGAGTATTGAGTAATTTAGTAGAAAATGGCTTTCGCTACGGTAACGGCTTGATAAAAATCAGTTCGTATCAAACCGCTAAAGGTGTCAGTTTTATTATCGAAGATAACGGCCCTGGCATTAATGAAGCAGAGATTGAAAAGCTGTTTCAACCATTCACCCAAGGGGATAGTGCCCGAGGTTCAGTAGGTTCAGGTCTTGGCTTAGCCATTGTGAAACGAATTATCGACCGTCACCACGGCAAGATTGAACTTAAAAACCGACCTGAAGGCGGCCTTAGAGCGCAAGTATGGTTGCCAATAGAAAACCAGTAAGTGGCTCTTAGCTAACCCTGTTTTAAGTCAATTTCATTCAACAAAAAAGCGACTCGATGAGTCGCTTTTTGCTATATAAAAATCGGTTTAATACAGATTATAAATCTGCGTGAGGGCCAAAGACTTCGTAATGTAATTGCGACTCTGGCACATTTAACCCAAGTAATTGCTGCTTGATGGCTTTCATAAAACCGATAGGGCCACAGAAGTAATATTGGGCATTTGGCACAATACTTTCGGCGATGTTATTAAGCTCTACAGTCCCTTCAAAATCAAAATCTTCGGCAGGTAAATCTGTCGCTAAAGGCTGACGATACCAAACGTAGCTTTCTAAGTTGGTATTCACATCTCGTTTGGCTTTAATTGCTTGTTTAAAGCTGTGCTGTGCGCCATCTTCACAGGCATGAACCCAAGTGATATTCGCTGTATGTGATTGCGATAATAGCTGGTTCAACATGCTCTTCATTGGCGTAAGGCCGACACCAGCCGACAACAACACTACAGGCGTTTCAGCAGCGGTATTCAGCACAAAATCACCCGCAGGTGCAACCACATCGATGATATCTCCGACTTGGTAATGCTCATGCAGTAAGTTAGAAACTTTACCGCCCTGTTCACGCTTAACACTAATGCGGTACGTACTGCCATTAGGTGCATCTGATAATGAATACTGACGAATTTCTTTAAACTCTAACTGCTCGTGATCAAGCGACACACTTAAGTATTGCCCTGGAGTGAATTCGACGACTGGCTGACCGTCTTCTGGTGCTAACAGGAATGAAGTGATAACCGTGGATTCAGGCGTTTTTGCTTGAACCACAAAGCGGCGTGTGCCTTCCCAACCGCCAGTTTTAGCCGCTGTTTGTTGATATAGCTGCGCTTCGCGATTAATAAAAATGTCCGCTAAAAAGCCATATGCATTGCCCCAAGCGGTCAACACTTCTTCAGTCACAGCATCGCCGCCGAGTTCTTTAAGTGTCGCTAAAAGGTGACCACCAACAATGGCGTACTGCTCTGGCTTGATTAAGAAACCTGTGTGTTTATGAGCAATACGCTCAACTGCGGCGCCCAGTGCTTCTAGGTTATCAATATTTTTTGCGTAAGCGGCAACGGCATTAAATAAGGCAACAGGTTGGCCACCAGTATGTTGATGGGCCAAGTTAAATACATCTTTTAACTCAGGATTATGTTCAAACATACGTTGATAAAAATGCGTAGTCAGTGCAGGACCTGCCGCTTCTAATAATGGAATAGTGCTCTTAACAACGTCTTTAGTATGCTGATCTAACATAAACAACCTCTAATATGTATTTAAAATGCATGTTTTGACAAGATAATAAACATGCATTTGATTTAGATCAATATATTTTAGATTAATTTCATTTTATCTAGCGATCATTTAACAATTGATCTCATACATTCGGTCGTTCATAAGCAAGTAACACCTTATATCCAATAAGAGATAGAGCAATAACTCTACTTAGGTGTTAACCCTCTATTTCATTACAATCATCTTAGTCTTTTTTACATTTAACCATATAATAAACAAGGATTTAATTACGCAACAAGATACAAGTTGATACACAAAATGTAATCTTACTGTCATATTTAATTCATAAAATCACCAACACTTAATCTCCAAAAAGCTAACATTTCAATGAAGATTTCCACTCTTTCCTTAACAGCTTCGGCAATATTGTTGCTACTGGCAGGACTTTTAGCTGCCACAGTCCTTTGGAGCACAGACAAACGTCAGCAAGTCGAATTACAAGCAAATACTCTGCAACAGATACAACACACTTTTTTGCTCAAGGTTCGCCCCAATATCAATGCCTATTTGCAATCGGGAGACAGTGAAATTCTTAGCCAAGCAAGGCAAGAACTCACCGAAATCTCCCATCAAATCGGCCAAATTGACTTAGCTTCAGCAACAGCAGCCACCACCTCTATACAGCAATTTTTAGCTGAATTTGTCGCAAATTTGAATAACCGCTACCTTGCGGCAGGAAAACTAGCAGGTAACCCAAGGCAGTTACTGGCTTACTCAGAGTCTGAAATGCTTGATAATAATATGCGCCTCGCCGCTTACGCCGAAAAAGGCTTGGCAGTGGATGCTGATTTAGCCCAATCATATTTACAATTAACCCGTGAGCTACCACCATTGGTGTTTCAGTTATCACAACTCACTGAAGGCTATTTAATAGGTAAAGACAGTCGCTTAGAAGCTAGCCTACAACGTAATATACAAGCACTAAATCAATGGCATGAGCAATTAACAAAACTCTCTCTTATTGGAATTTTTGAACAAGAAGAAGTCGATGAATTTGCCTTAGGTGCAGATGAGCCTGAGCAGTTTGAAATAGGTGAATTTTATCGCGATGAACTACTCAGTTTAAGCCTGCGCTATGACAAAGAAGTGGCCAATACCCATAACTTACTCGCCGATAATCTTTTGGTGCAATCACAATTGTCTGCCGACACTGATCAAGTGGAGCAACAGTTGCTGCGTCTAGGAAAAGTGCACGCTGAATATGATCATGATTTAAAAAAGCAGCTACAAACCATTTTATATTCAATGGTGATTATCATTGGTTTATTTGCCTTTGGTTATTTATGGCTGCAACAACGCCGAGTTGTACAACCGCTAAAACGCTTAAATGCGGCCTTTATGAAACTAAGTGAATCCAATCAGCGTGAGCAACTACAAATTAATAGCCGTTGTGAAACAGGCCAAATAGCAGGTCACTTCAACCAACTATTAAACCGATTTGAGCAAGAAGACGAAAGTCAGCGTCAACAAGTGTCTAAAGTATCGCACTCATTAAGCTCATTAATTGACAGGATCAAGCAAATCTCGACCACCACAGAACAAACTCAAGCAGTGGTTAATGTCGCGCAAACACAAACCAGCCATTTACGAGAACTAGCCAGTGAAGTAGAACAAAACTCATCCATTGTTGAGCAAAAAGCCACTGCCACCATGGAACATATGCAGGCAAGCCAAACCCAAGCAGAAGCCGTATTAGAAGCGACTGAAACATCGCAACATGCAGTGACTAACTGTTATGAATCACTGACCAACTTATCAACTTCTGTCACTGATGTTTCAAAAATTATTGATGTGATTGGCAACATCGCCGAGCAAACGAATCTACTGGCCTTGAATGCAGCTATTGAAGCTGCCCGCGCAGGCGAACAAGGCCGCGGCTTTGCCGTTGTCGCTGATGAAGTGCGTAACTTATCTCACCGCACTCAAATATCCCTTAAAGATATTATGAATATTTTAGAACAACTTACGGTATCTAATAAGGCATTAACCCAAAGCGTACAAGGTATTGGTGATGCGACTGAAAGCCAACAATTACGCGCAACTCACTTGTTAGATGTTGCCAAAACGGTACAAGCCCAAGCCAGCGAAATGGTCGGCACCGCAAAACAAGGCTCTGACTTTGCTAACCAACAAGTCAATTATTTAGATGAATTTGTCAACGCAATGGAAAGCCTCAATACCCATGCACAAAGTGCATCAGATCAAAGCCAAGCTATCGCCACTGAAGTCGCAGAGAGTGTCAGTACCATTGAGCAAAGCTTAGGAATTGAAACAGAAGTCGTTGTGGCTACAACAGCAAGAAGAAGTGTGTTTTAGTGATGTGAATTATTCATTATTTAATGCATTTTAAATAAGACATAAAGTCGTGGCGCTTCCCTTCACCTCGAAAGCTAGCCGAATCTTAATTGCAGGATGCACTAAATGCCTCGAAGCACATGGATGTGCGAGAAAGGCCATGTTTGGACTTACGCATTCTCTTCATAAAGAGTCTGCAACTTCATATGAACTGTCGGGCTCAATGGTCTCCGTGAGAAGTGCCCGAGACGATTAAGTGAATTAGCGTGAGGTTGGCATGGATGCCAACATAGCTTCAGTTAAGCCATGGATGGCGCATCTGAAGCGTTAGCTAATTCACTTTTATCGTCGAGGAAACAGCACTTATTCGGAGCGGGTGGGAGATCCAAGAGGGAGTAGCCGTTCACTCCCTTTTGACCAGTGCAGGGTGGAACCCTGCGATTGTATCTTTAAATAATCGACATGAAATCAACAGTATAAAAGTGAGTCAAACTAGCGCCATTTATAACGCTGCTAATATCGCTTCTGCTGTACTCACTTCAAACGACTTTGGTGCTTCTACATTCAAAGTGGTCACCACACCGTTATCTACAACCATGGCATAGCGTTGTGAACGTACGCCGCCAAATCCTGCGGTATCCATGTCTAAGCCTAGTGCTTTGGTAAAGCTTGCATCGCCATCAGCTAGCATGGTGAGTTCAGATGCATTTTGTGCTGCGCCCCATGCTTTCATGACAAAAGCATCATTAACTGAAACACAGGCAATTAAATCCACGCCTTTGGCTTTAAGTTGGTCAGCGAATACCACAAAGCCCGGTAAATGCGCTTCTGAACAAGTTGGTGTAAACGCGCCAGGTACAGCAAATAGCACGACTTTTTTAGCCGCGAAAAATTCACTTACGTCATGGTTTAGCATGCCATCATCTGTCAGTTCGCTTAATGTACTAGCGGGTAAAGCTTGTCCTTGTTCTATCATGGGGAATCCTTATCTTTCGATTTACGTTTAAAAGTAATATTAAAATGAACTGTTAATTAGTTAAGCGCTAGCATAAAGCGAAATGGCCATCACAAACACCGAGGGTTTGTATGGTTAATGACAGTCACAATCAAAATAACAATTAAAATAACAGTTAATATAACAATCATAATGACCGGATTAAAAGTCATTGAATGGGTTAGTCGTGCTCAGATTTAAGGGCTGGTTGCCCTTTCGGTTTTAGGGCTCGATAAGCATGTTTACAACCTTTGCCACAACCCACTAAACATAGTTCACAGATTAACGACAGTAGAAAACCCAATACTAATCCGATAGCAATTGCCCGCGTATCTAGCATGATTGTATGGCTAAAGTTATTCCATACTTCTTGCCTAATATCTTCCATTGGCTCAAAAGCCACTTGTTCAAAGCGACTGTAAGCCGTTTGATTAAACTGATTCAGTGCGCCATTGAGCAATTGATAACGTTGATAAATCGCTTCAATACTGTCGCCGCCGGCGTTAATCACTTGATCTGGGTTTTGTTGATAGTGGCTAATTAACTTTTGGATATCGCCAGCAAAAAATCGGTCGGCATCACGCTGAAATTCATCCAAGCTGAGCTTGGCTTCTTGGGTATGGGCTTGAAGTCGCTGACCATATTGATCGACAAATGCAGGCACTTGCACGCCAAGCAGTACACCACTGACAAATAATATCAGCCGTAGATACTCCATGATTGATTTCATCAATGTTTCCCGTTATTCAAGACAAAGTGTTAATTGGCTATTTACTCTTACTTAATCGATAGTTCAATCGCTGGTTCAATCGCTGGTTCAATCACCAAATGAATGCTGCTATCTTTAAATGATGATGCAAGTTCTACTAAGATGAATCAGTGACTGACTTTATCTTAGGTTTCATTTCTTACCATCAATATGGACATTACATTAAAGGATTAATACATGAAAGCCGCGATTATTTTACCCCTATTACTATTGTCGTTATCAATAGCGCCCTCGAGCAATGCTGCCACTATCAGCCCTGAACAAATGAATCTCATGATTGATATGTCGGTCAATCAAATGAAAGCAGAAGGTGAATTTGCCAATATGGCCAGTTGCACCAATCAGTCAGAAGCCAAAGTTGAATCGGTGTTTCGCTCAGTGATGCGAACTTGCGTAGAAAAACATATGCAAGATGAAGATGATGAGAAAACCACAGCCTGTTTAGTCGAAAACTTTTCCGGAGAATTGGGCGTTTCAGCCGAGACGTTTACCGCTTGCTCAGAGCAAAGCGAATAAACAAGACATTAAAAAAAAAGAGCAAAAAAGAGTGAAGCACTCAACACGGCGATTAACCTGTGTTGAGTGCTTTATCATAAAATGAGCTTAAAAAATAAACTGATACAACAAGCCTGCACCAATCGCCATCGCTATAATGACCACTAAAAACGCCGCAATCATTTGATTTTTAAATATTGATTTAAGCAAGATGACTTCAGTTAAGCTGGCACCTGCACTGCCGATAATCAGCGCCATGACCGCACCTAATCCCATCCCTTTTGCCGCTAATGCTGCGCTTAATGGAATCACCGCTTCAGCTCGGATATACAAAGGAATACCAATAACTGCAGCTACAGGAATGGCAAATGGGTTATCTTCGCTAGCAAAACTGGCCACAAACTCTGTTGGCATAAAGCCGTAAATTAATGAACCAATCGCAATACCGCCTAATAAGTACGGTAAAACGGTTTTAAAATCTGCCCATGTGCTGTTCCATACTTTGCGCCATTTGCTGACTTCTTTAGCTTTACCACCACATCCGCTGCCACAGCCTTTTGACTCAGGGGCGATATAAGCTTCAGGTTTCACATATTTCTCAAAGCCAAGTTTTTCAAGAGTATAGCCAGCAATAACTGATACGCCCATTGCCATCACAAAGTAGAACAGAGTCACTTTAAGACCAAATGTCACCGCAAATAAACCAATGATAATTGGGTTTAGCAAAGGACTTGCAAACAAGAATACCATCATGGTGCCAAACCCTGCTTTTGCTCTTAATAGCCCTTTTAAAAAAGGGATGGTCGAGCAAGAACAGAACGGGGTTATTGCACCCAAAAAACCAGCGACAATGTAACCACGGCCGCCTTTACTACTCAAAATACGTTGAATTTTTGTCGGTGGAATGTATAGCTGCAATACGCCGACAAAATAGCTGATCGCCAAAAATAAAATGGTTAGCTCAACGGCTAAAAACATAAACATGTCGAGGGTTTCCTTGAGCATGTCCATATTGATGAAGTTAGAATCAAACATCATTTACACCTAATTAACTATATTTCTAGAATAGTCGAAATATATTCCTTTAAACTGGATAGATCAAGATATTTCTAGTATTATCGAAATATAATTTACGAAAGGTATGGTTATGGAAATTGAGACTATCGCTAAAGCATTGAAAGAACTGGGTCATCCAACACGGCTTACCATTTATAATAAAGTGGTTCGCGCGGGTTATCAGGGCATTGCTGTCGGTGGATTACAGGAGTCTTTAGCTATTCCTGGTTCGACGTTATCTCACCACATCTCTAGTTTGGCCTCTGCAGGCTTGATTTCGCAGCGACGTGAAGGCCGTACTTTATTTTGCGTTGCCGAATTTGAGCAACTCGAATCTGTGATTGGATTTTTACAAAACGAATGTTGCGCAGACGAGGCTTGTACGCCAAAGGTTACCGCATGAAAGGCTGGGTGATCCCGCCGAAAAATGACATTGTCTCGCATTTTGTTGAATGCTATTGGTTTATTAAAACCCATAAAGATGATGACGGCATCGATCACCCAAAGCTTAACCCCGATACCTGTGGCCACTTAATTATCACGCCTAAATCGCAAGCGTATGACTATCGTTCAGAAGCCACGACCACTCAGGGAAAAGGCAGTCATTGGTTATTTCCCTATAACAAAACCTACACGATGGATCATAGTGAACCTATGACCTTACTAGGCGTAAAGTTTCATGCTGGCGCCTTATACGGCTTAAACCTTGCGCCAACTGCGCTGCAAATTAATGATATTGCTCAAGTCGATGTCTCAGACATATTTAAGCCACTTTCTCAAAACAAAATCTGTAATATCGAAGGGCTATTATCAGCGGCTGAGTTTCAGCAAACTGAATGTACAGCCCAATTAGATGAGCTGTTACTGCCATGGCTACAAACAGCGAAAGAAGATAAGCACAGCGCATTAGTCAAAAAAGCCTTAGCTTTACCGCAAGCGGTTGCAATTTCAAACATGGGTGAACAACTGCATTGTTCACAGCGCACATTAGAGCGTAGTTTTTTGCGGGTTATTGGCATGACATTAAAGCAATGCCAGTCGATTAATAAACTCGATAATCTACTGACTTACTTATCAAAATATCAACAAAATGAGATTGATTGGAGTGATGTCGCATTGCAGTTTGGCTTTAGTGATCAGCCCCACTTAATCCGTTATTTAAAAAACACCATTGGCAATACACCTGGGGAGTACGCCAAACAGCGAGAATTCGTCATCGATATATACGGCTATTTTGAGTAACTCGCTAACCTTTTCTGTCAGTTCAGCTTTCACGTACTCGAATAAAGCTATTTGTCACTAAACAACCTAGATGCTGCTGGCTGCTAATATGCTTAAATTTTAACGGTGCAGCTAACTCACCAAATAAAGAAATACCACCGCCAAGTAGAGTCGGAATGGTGGTGATAATCAGTTCATCAATCAGATCTTGCTTTAAAAAATTTTGAATCGTCACCCCGCCATCAATATACAGTTCGTTAAACCCTTTTTGATTAAGTTCATTCACGACTTGCTCAAGCTCACCGCTAACAATAAACACCTTATCCGCCACTTCAGGAGCAACTGTAGTCATGGTATTGCTAAGTACGAATACAGGTTTGTGATAAGGCCAGTCACAGTCAAAACTCATCACCTTTTCATAAGTATTACGACCCATAACCAATGCATCAATACGGCTCATAAAAACGCTGTAACCCATGTCAGAACCTTCTGGGTTTGGCGTTTCGTGAAGCCAATCAATATTATTGTTTTTATCGGCAATATACCCATCTAAGCTAGTGGCGATATAAACATAATTCTTCATGGGGTTCTCTTTTATTTTTTGTGTAGGTTATAGTAGTTTACCGCTTATATTTGCTTTTAAACAGCGTATAAACCAGCCTGTACACAAGCCAAATTCAAACCAAGAAAAACCAAGAAAAACAGAGGCCATCTCGCAAATCACCATCTAACAATGTCATCAAATTGTATTAAAAATGTCAATGAAATTAACGGTATGTGCGCGTAGTCTCTTTTCTATGTTTGGGTAATTTAATTTGCTTTGAAATGAACAACAATTGTGCCAACATCCGAAACATTAGTTAACACTTTTTAGCAGAGATGTAACCTCGCTAGATTAATTTTCACCGTAAGTTTTCAAGTTGGTTGATATGAAGTTTCATTCTTTAAAATTTAAATTAATCTTTCCTGCAATCGTGGCGCTTTTAGCTATCATCGCATTACTGTCTTGGCAGAGCTATTCACTTCAAAAAACAATGTTACTAAAATCCAACTTTGAACAATTTCAGCGTTTAAGTACCTTACAAACAGAGCGAATTAGTGAATGGCTCACAGCTAAGAAAAGTGTCATTGAAGCTTTCAGCCCCAAGGCCAGCTATCCTACTTTTGATGCATTAAAACAGGCACAAAACTCGGGTCAATTTGGGCTAACTTACTTTGGAGAAACATCTGGTGAAATGACCGCTTCAGATCCAAGTATTGATCTTTCTGGTATCGATCCTCGTTCGCGACCTTGGTATCAAAAAGCCATAGAGCAAAGTCAAATAGTGTTAACTAAACCCTATGAAGATGTCTCGTCTGACATGCTTGTGATAACAATGGCCAAGCAAGTTGAAAATGGTGTGGTGGGTGGAGATCTTTCAATTGAAAACCTTGTAGGAAATGTTAAACAAATGAAGCTACCCGCTGATGGTTTCGCAATTATGATACACAAGGATGGCACAGTTATCGCTTATAAAGATGCCAGTAAATCCATGGCTAACATTAGCGCCATTGATAGTGATTTTAATCTCAACTTATTACAGAAAAGCCACCAAACAAATCAACTAATTCCACTATATTTAGACTCTGAAGGGCGCGATAAATCTGTTTGGATTGAGGATATTCCGCACACTGACTGGCAGCTGTTGTTAGTACTAGATCAGGAAACACTTGAAGCACCTTTAGCAACCTTATTACTACGCCAATTAGGCTTATCTCTCTTAATATTAGTTATTAGCGTGTCGTTTATTTCATGGCTAGTGAATAAACTATTGATGCCTTTAGGGCGAGTATCCCAAGCACTATCTCTCATTGCTGATGGCACGGGTGATTTAACCCAACGCATTGAAGTTGAGTCAAAAGATGAAGTAGGGTCTCTCGCTGATAATTTTAACCACTTTGTAGGCAGCCAACACTCACTGATCAGTCAAATACGTCAGCTTGCTAGCCAAATTAATGAACAAGCAAACCAAAGCTTGTCCAGTAGTCACCATACTGAAAATGGCATACAGACTCAGCAACAAGAAGTGACCATGGTAGCCACTGCGGTCACTCAAATGGCAAGCGCAACCCACGAAATCAAATTAAGTGCAGAAAATACTGCCACCGCCGCCCAGCAATCAAGTGATAGTAGCTTACAAGGCCAGAGTTTAGTTAATAACACTCGTCAATCGATTAATCTATTGGCTAACGAAATCACGCAAGCCACTGATGTTATTGGAGAGCTGAATCGTCATGCTAATGCCATTTCCAGTATTCTATCAACCATTCAGGGCATTGCTGAGCAAACCAACTTATTGGCACTCAATGCAGCTATTGAAGCAGCTCGCGCTGGAGAACAAGGTCGTGGCTTTGCAGTGGTCGCCGACGAAGTGAGAGTGCTTTCTCGTCGTACCCAAGATTCTGCACAAGAGATTTATGAAACCATCGAAACCTTGCAAAACACGACGTCAAATGCAGTTAACTTGATGCAAAGCAGCCAATCCTTAGCTAACAACAGTGTTAAAGATGCTGACGAAGCTAATAAAGCTATTGACGGAATAACCAAAGCGGCGGCGCTGATTTCTGATATGGCTTCCCATATAGCAACGGCGGCAGAAGAGCAAAATCAAGTAACCAACGAAATAACACAAAATACAGTGGCGATTAAAGACGTCATAGATGAAATAGCCCAAACCGCTTCAACTAGTGTGCAAAAAGCAGAAGATCTTAAAGGCCACGCCAACTCACTCAATGACTTAGTGTCGACTTTTATTCTATAAACTCCTATATAAACAAGCCCAACCATACAAAATATGGCTCGACTTGTTTCAACGAAATTATCTATGCTTGTTTCGGGGTGCCATGGTGACCATCGCGTTTCCAGTCAACATCTAATAGTTCTGCACCAGATAAACTAAATGCCTGACCAAAACCTTTTACGTATAATCCGTGATGCGGGTTTAGTTTGAATAAGTTGAAGTCTTTTAGCGCAGCTAAGTTATCAATCATTTCACCAAAACGAGCCGATAACGCAGCCACGCCTTTAGTAAATGTTTCGCTGTCTCGTGCAACAACTTCAGCCGTTGCATCAAACGTTAATCGTTTACGGGCGAACACACTTTTCGATTCTGATTCATCTTCAACCAACATGACTGAAAGCTTGTCAGAGGCTTGTAGATTAGTGCCATGACGGGCTAATTCACTGACTAAAATGTAAAAGCCATCATCAGCTAAAGCAAAAGGGGCATAACTGGCATTGGGTACACCGTCTGCATCTTGTGTGGCAAGCTGTAAAGTTGAGCGTTGAGCTTTAAATTCTTCAATTTCAGGTAGTAGTTTTTCGCGTAAGCGTTGTTCTTTTTCAGTCGACATCACACATTCCTTTTATTTAATTATTATCAGTTAAACTGCTGCGGTGACGCTGCCTTTGAGTGCTTGAAAACGCTCAACTTGGCTGCTTAGCAGCACACGCTTTTTATCGCGACCTAAATACACTTTAAATACCACTTCGCCCTGTGCACCAAAGAAGTTGATAGAGTGACTTTCTGTGCCTCTGAACGGTTTGCTGATTAAAGCAATGGCGCTGATGTCATCTAATTTCAAGTGACCGTGTAGCCCCTCACCTTTAGTGATTAAATTGTAGTAACCGTGGGCATATTTCCCTTTTGGAAAACTACCTTTAAATTCAAAAATACTGCCTGATACTGAGATAATCGTGGTCATGTTGCCCCACTCAGGTAGTGATGTCAGCAGGTTATCTTTTTCTGTTAATGGCAATAAAGCCAGTTGTTCTGTCGGTAATGCTGTGACCACTTCAAGCTCTGTGATGGATAGCGCTTGTGCCACTTGACCTGGCATCGCTGCTGGGTTTTCGCTTAAGTATTGCTGAATTTGTGCTACTGATACTGTCATGGAATACTTCCAATAATTGATAACCCTAATATACGACTGGCTAACACTGCAAAAGCCGCTCAAGCATTAATGCTTGAGAGGCTTTTTGTAATAAGGTTGCAGCCATTAAACCTGCAACCTTTTCTTCAGCGTTATTCACCCGCAAACGGGTAAGGGATTAAAATGAATAGCGCGCTGACAATTTGAAATTCCTGCCTTGTTCATACAAGGTTTGCCACGCTTGGCGATATTCCTCATCACCGATGTTTTCTACTGCAAAGTCGACACGTAAACCTTCAAATGTGCCCATTGCTGGTTCCCAAGCCACATAAACGTCCCACAATTTGTAAGAGTCATATTGCTCAAGGTTGTCTACAGGCAAGTCATCTTGCTCAGCCACATAAGTGAAACGAGTACCAAATTTCATATCGCCTTCCATGATGGATTGCGATAAATCTATGCCCATTTTCTTAGCTGGAATATTTGATAAATACTCATCAGTATTCTTGTCTTTGCCTTCGGTTTGGCCATAGTTAAATGTCACCCGAGTTTGCTTGTAACGGTAACGGGTATTGAATTCAAAACCTGTTAGTTTAGCTTCATCCACATTGTCCCAAGAGGTGGTTTGTTCCAACCCTGGAATGCCGTATAGCGGGTTAGAAACGCTTTGCTCGATAAAGTCATCAACATCATTTCTGAACACACTTAAGGTAATTGCTAACTCATCATCACCGGCTAAATCAGCAAAACGCATATCGGCTTTAAGCTCTTTGTTTTGCGCTTTTTCAGCTTGCAAATCTGGGTTGATTTCAAAGGTGTTACACAGACCGTCAGGTAAGAAGCCAGGAATTGAAGGAATACAGTAATGCGTACCTGTTGAGTACATTTCTTCCATGCTTGGTGCGCGGAATGCTTCATCATATCGAGCGCTTAAGGTTAACCAATCTGTGGTGTTCCACACTAGTCCAACAGAAGGCGTAAAGGCATTATCATCTGATGACAGACCTAAGTTATTGCTTTCATTTTCAAAGGTGTCGTAACGAACAGCAACATCTAAGGCAACGGTGTCAGTGAGCTTGATATCTGCTTTAGTAAATGCGCCCCAAACTGTGGTTTCACCATCAATATCATCTGGTCGTTCACTGGCTTGGCCATTGTCGTCACGCACTGTGTTAATCGTATCTTTGTAACCATCAATACCGTAAGTCAGTACAGTGTTGCCAAATGCAGAGCTGTTATTGACACTAAAACCAATGGTTTCAAATTCAGTACTATCAAATTGATCTTTAGTGACACGATCTTCATCGTAATTAGTGCTATTCCAATACACAGTCGCATTTAAATCTAATAACGGATTGTCTGTTGGGTTTAGGCTGTAATCTAAGGTCACGTTTTGATCTTCAGTATTACGCTGCACTAATGGTACTGAGCTGCCAACATGGGTCGATGGGTTACTTGGAACTAATTCATCTGTATCAGAAAAACGTGCAGATAGTTGCAGGCGTTGATCGTCTGTTGGCTCCCAGCCGATTTTAGCTAAACCACTGGTTGCTTCAGATGAGCTGTTTTCAAGGCTTTGATCATTACCAATTTTGATATTGTTGCTGTCGTGGTAGCTACCACTTAACAACCAATCAATGTTGTCAGCTAAACCGTAAAGCGTACCGCTGGTTTTGATTTTATCGCCATTGGTTTCAAAACCTTGCTTGATGTAGCCGCCAAACGTATCGCCTTCATCTAAAAAATCATGGGCTGACTTGGTGTTTTGTGCGACCACGCCACCAATTGCACCACTGCCCCATAAACTACTGGCAGGGCCACGTACCACTTCGATTGAGCTAAGTAACTCTGGATCCATGAAGTAAGTACCACGGTGACCAGAATTGGTATTTTGACGTGCGCCATCAATAGTTTGTAATACACGTTGACCACTTAAACCACGAATTTCGACGCCTTGTGATGATGCACGAGGACCATTCGTCACACTAATATTGGCTTCATTCTTTAACGCATCAGCGACAGATGAAGGCTGAGACTCTTGCATCTTCTCTTCACTGATCACCGTCACGCTGCGGCTGGAATCTGATACTTTTTCGCTAATACGGGTAGCGGTAACAAGCACTTCATCAAATTCTGTAATGGTTTGGTTTTCTTGTGCGAATGCGGTGGTACTAAAAACCATTGCCATTGCTACAACGAGTGGCTTCTTGGTCATTGTTATATCCTCAATAATAAATGCGACTTTTCTGTCGTTCATAGAGAATTAGGTGTGCTACTCACTGTGGTGTTAAAACGCGTAAATCACCAATCAGTAGGAAAAAACATCAGCACAAAGTGTTATCTCTGACGAACTATTTGCCGCACTTTACCTGAGAATAAAACTTAGATCAAATGAAAATCATTATCATTTGCGATCTCATTCAGTTTGTTGTACATTCAAATCAATAAAGATAATGTTAGACCCTAACTAATTGTTATTAATGGCTTTGTAAAGAATGTAAAGATTCAAAGCTAACTAATTGCTTAATTTAGATATGTTCAACATTTGACCACATTGATGTTGTAGAAGAATATTTCAGATGACACCTAAACGATATTTTGCTTTCGGATGTTTAACAATTTTAATCCAAGGAGGGGTGCTCGCCTCTCAAAATAGTGAGCCATCGATTCAGTTATCTGAGGGTGCGGCAATGGGCTCAAATAAAGCTGTCAGTGTCATGATTGCTATGCAAGCAAGTACACAGGCAACAAGTATCGAAAATACTGTAGAAGAAGTGAAAAAACCAGAGCACGTTGCTAAACCTAAACCTGTGGCTAAACCTAAACCTGTGGTTAAACCTAAGCCTGAACCTGAACAAGTGGTTAAAGCTGCTCCTAAAAAGCCTGCAGCAGAGAAAGTCATTACCAAAATTGAACAAGCTAAACCCTCAGTTTCTAAAACCTCAGTTTCTAAAACCTCAGTTTCTAATCCTGAAACTTCTAAACCAGAAACAGCTGATCAGCCTCCAACCGAAGTAACAGAGGTTGCCAGCACCGATGCCAGTGCAACTCACAATCAACAGCAAGTCGACGCTAAACAAGGAGTCACCCAAGAAACAGTTGCCTTACAACAACCGACATTTTCAGCACCACCAGCACAACCTAATTACCCTAAAAAGGCACGTAAACGTGGCTTTGAAGGCACCGCGACAGTGGAAGTCATGTTTAATCAAATTGGTGAGCAACTCTCGCTTACCCTCGTCGATAGTTCAGGTTACAGCCTACTCGATGCAGCAGCTATTAATGCAGTTGAGCAGTGGCAATTTGCTGCGCCATCTCCACAAACCGCTTTTGCTTATACCGTCAGAGTACCTGTGAAGTTCGCTTTAAATTAAGCCTGAATATAGGAAATCAACATGTCTCAACCATTATATCTACAACTGTCAGAGCAGTTAGGTTACTTAACTTGGCCGCTATTTATCTGTGCTTTTTTAGCCTTATTGATCATCCTTGAGCGACTCGCTTTATTAGTGAATGAGCAATTAAGACGGGATGTTTGGCTAACGGAGTTAAGACAACAAACTCGCAGTGCCACTCCCGAACAAAGGCAGCAGCTGATTACCTTATTAAGCAAAGGTCGTAGTATGCTGGCTAAGGGCACGGCACTCTTGCTATCCCACGGTGACCAACCTCGTGCAATGCGCGAAGAAATCTTAAATTTATGGTTACTTAAGCAAAAAGAAAAGCTGCAATCTGGGCTAAAGGTACTGCAGATTATTGGTGTGATCACTCCCCTGCTTGGCCTTTTAGGTACTGTGCTTGGCCTGATTGAAATGTTTAGTCAACTTGGGCTATCTGATGGTCCTGTGACCCCATCGCAACTGGCAACAGGCTTGGGGCTTGCGATGAATACCACTGCAGCAGGTTTAATCATTGCCGTGCCTGCAATCACAATGGCGCACTTACTAACACTTTGGGCCGAGAAACGCTGCAACAGAATTGCCCACGCCCTAAACCAAATGAACCTATGGTTAGACGGCTTTGATCAAGCATTAAACATTGGTTGTGATGTCCCATGTGGCGCCAATGCACCTTGTCTTAAAGGCAATGCTTTAAATCAAAACACAGTAAATACCACTACCGAAGCAACAGCCTCTATTGCTGCGACTGCGACTCTAGCGGAGTCAAACAGATGATCAGCGCAGACGGTCAAGCTGGGGCTTCAGCTCAGGTCAATGTAGGAATTGATCTCACCCCGCTCATCGACATCATTTTTATAGTATTGGTATTCCTGTTACTTACAGCCAATACCCAACTGCTGACATTGCCTGTGGATGTACCTACAGAAACAGACTCAAGCTTAACGGCCTTGTCTCAAGAAGAGCATATTTCAATCAATATTTTAACTGATGCGCCCCATTGGGCGTTAGATGCTAAGCAATTCGACAATTTCGACCAATTCGAAGCCGCTTTCATTCAAGTCTTGGATACGTCACCAAATATCAATGTGGTTGTCGCTGCTGATAAAAATGCCCCTGTTCAGCCATTAATGACGGTATTGGCATTACTTCAGCGACAACAAATCACTAATACCCAAATTTTAATGGAACCCTAAATCATCTTTTATCCATCCATTTAGGAATGTTCCAACGATTTTATTTATTCGGAGTTAATTATGCTTAAGCAATCAATGTTCAATACTAAACACTCATTACTGACTCGCTTGATGACAGCAAGCATGCTGCTTTCAAGTGCCCTACTAAGCCAAAGTGCGATGGCTGAAAATCGCGTTGTAAGTGCGGGCGCAGGCATCACAGAGTTAGTGCTCGCGTTGGATGCCAGTGACGAACTAGTCGGTGTAGATTCAACGAGTCAAATCCCAGACGAGTTAGATTCTGTAGCGAAGTTGGGTTATCACCGCATGTTATCTGCTGAGGGGATTTTAGCTTTATCGCCTACGATCCTATTGGGCTCAGAAGCCATGGGACCTAAAAACACCCTTGAAGTATTAAGCAGTGCCAACGTTGAAGTGGTTTCTTTACCCAGCGCCAATACCAGAACAGAGCTCGTCAGTAACATTGAGCAAATGGGCAAGTTACTTAATCGTGAATCTCAGGCGACTGAGCTAAAACAAAAAATTGATTTGTCCTTTAATCAATTAGATTCAAAACAGCAAAAACTCAATGAACTAGGCGATGCACCAAAGGTGTTATTTTTGCTATTACAACCTGATAGACCTGCACGTGTAGGCGGCAACGATACCGCTGCAGATATCATTATTAACCTCGCTGGCGGACAAAACATTGCGGGGTTTGACGGTTATAAAAGTGTCTCTCAGGAAGGTATTTTAGCGCTACAACCCGATGTGATCCTGATTTCAAACCGCAGCGAGAGTGAATCAAGCGATCCTGTTACTGCATTATTGAAAGCCATGCCATTGCTTGCGCACACCCCAGCAGGTGAACATCAACACATTAAAAACCTGCCATCTCAAGCGTTAATTGGTGGTTTAGGATTAAGTGCCATCACTGCTGCTGATGACCTCGCTAGCGATTTTATTAGCATTAAAAAGCTGTAGCGACATCATGACCATCAAAGTGGTGATGACTTGCGCAATATCAACCCGTTTTATTAGGATTTAACATGGAAAATCAACGTTGGCTTTGGCCCTGTTTACTCACCGCTTTGGTGATAACAAGCCTGTTGTCTGTCAGCATCGGACCATTACAAATTAGCCCTTCCACCAGCTTTAATGCCATGGTGAACTGGGCAACAGGTCAAGAGTTAGCATCAGTGGCTCCCCATGAGCAATTGGTGATTAATAATGTCCGTTTACCGCGGACAATTTTAGCCTTAGCAGTAGGTGCCACACTGGCACAATGTGGCGCAGTGATGCAGGGGTTATTTCGAAATCCACTTGCTGATCCTGGCATTATTGGTGTCTCTTCTGGCGCGGCATTGGGCGCAGCAATTTGTATCGTGCTATTTCCTAATGGCGGTGAATACTTAGTTGCTTTTAGTGCCTTTGTTGCTGGCCTTGCGACGACCTTAATTGTTTATCGTTTAGCCGCAAGTCCAAGTGGCACTTCCGTCGTGCTATTACTCCTATCTGGAGTGGCTGTGGCTGCGCTTGCTGGAGCAGGTATTGGCGTATTGACCTATATGGCCAATGACATGGCGTTAAGAGACTTAACCTTATGGCAAATGGGCTCAGTGGCTGGCGCTCAGTGGCATTACGTCATTTTAAGCTTGGTCGCATTAGCGGTGATAAGTTGGCAATTCAACCAAAGCGCCAAAGCCTTAAATGCCTTATTACTCGGTGAGGCCGAAGCTCGCCATCTTGGTTTGGATGTCGATAAACTCAAACTTAAACTGATTGTACTGTGTGCTATCGGCGTCGGTATTGCAGTGGCTGCAACAGGCATTATTGGCTTTATTGGGTTAGTCGTACCTCATTTAGTCAGAATGATGATTGGCCCAGATCACCGTTTATTGCTGCCATTAAGCGCCATGTTAGGTGCAGCAATGTTAGTGGTCGCCGATATTGGTGCCCGCTCTATTGTTGCCCCTTCTGAATTACCAGTTGGTTTAGTGACGGCACTTTTAGGTGCACCATTCTTTATCATTTTATTACTCAAACAACGTAATAAGTTGGTGTAACATGCTGAGAAATCTCGAATTTAAATCAATGTTTAAAACACATAAGTCGGCGCCTCAAGTAACAGGTTTAGCACTTGCTGGTATAAAGCCTGTTGAATTAGCACCTTCAGATAGAAAGACTGCGACTTTTATGCCTAAACAAAAGTCTGCTGGGACTGAGAGCTCAACCTCACGTTCCCCAACTGAAAACTCTGTCGTCAGTATTAATAACCTCTCGGTGCATATTGGCAAAAAACCAGTATTAAATGATATCAACCTTGAGATTATGCCAGGCCAAGTCACTGCATTATTGGGCCCCAATGGCGCAGGTAAATCCACGTTATTGAAAAGCTTGTGCCAAGAAACTGAACTGTCAGCAGGCAGCATCTCCATGCTAGGTAAATCACTCGTTAACTGGAACAGAGCCGAATTAGCTAAGTCATTAGCCGTGTTACCGCAACATGCGTCGCTGACCTTTCCATTTAAAGTGCATGAAGTGGTACAAATGGGGTTATATCCATTATCCATCAGCCAACAGCAAGGACAGGATTTAGTCGATAAGCAATTGCAACAGGTTGCGTTATCTGCACTTAAATACCGCAGTTATCCCACACTTTCTGGGGGGGAAAAGCAACGAGTGCAATTAGCTCGCGTGCTAACACAATTGGCTCAAGCCGAAAGCACACCGATTTTATTACTCGATGAGCCTACTTCAGCGTTAGATTTAGCCCAACAACACAGAGTACTTGAACTAGCACATACATTAGCCCATGAGCATAACTACTGTGTAGTCGTGGTACTGCACGATTTAAATCAAGCTTGCCGTTATGCTGATAGGTTAGTGGTATTAGAACAAGGCGAAGTCGTCAGTGACGGTACACCTGCCGAGGCATTAACTGCTGACATCATCGAAAAAGTCTGGCACTACAAACCCACCTTAGTGATCGACCCTAACAGTAAACTGCCTCTGATTTTTTAGCTTTTATTTAAATCATGTTCATCTATATCGACTTCAGCCGTACAAACGGTCTGAGTCGATATTTTGGTGCACGTGTCATTAAGGACATTCGTTTTGGCTCAACAGCATTCGCAAACTTCTTCTAAAACAGAAGCAAAAACACAATCAGACTTACAATCAGAAACACAGCAAGACGCTCAGGATACAGTCCAGTCCAGGCTCAATTGGTCTTGGTTAAAGCACAAAATCGTCACGCATAAACGGCAGTTAATTCAAGCCAATTTGATTGCTGTTTTAGCCACCCTATTGAGTTTGCCTATTCCTATGTTAATGCCGCTATTAGTGGATGAAGTGCTATTAGGACAAACCGGTTGGTTACTGAATAATTTACAGCCTGTGTTACCTGAAGCTTGGCACCTGCCTGGGGTGTATATCAGTATCGTATTAGTGGCGGTTATCGTATTACGCTTACTGACAATGCTGACGCAAGTGGTACAGGCTCGTGAGTTCACCAAGATAGCTAAACGGATCAGTTTAGCGATTCGTCAGCGAATGTTACTGCAATTACCGCAAATTAAGATGAGTGCATTCGATAAGTACGGCAGTGCAGGTTTAGCTTCACGCTGCATCACAGATGTGGATACCGTTGAACGCTTTGTCAGTGATACCTTATCCCGTTTAATCATCAGTGTGCTCACTATCGTGGCCATTGCCAGTGTCTTGTTATGGCTTAATTGGCAGCTAGGGCTAATGATTATTTTACTCAATCCTTTAGTGATTTACTTTTCATCTCGTTTTGCTGAGCACGTAAAAAGTTTGCGCCGTAAAGAAAATGCCGCCACTGAAGCTTTTCAACAAGCCTTGGTCGATACCGTAGATGCCACCCGTGAATTACGCTTAGCCCAGCAAGAAAAGCATTACTATCAAAAGGTATTTGGATTAGCCACAGATCTAAGCCAGCATGCTATTGCCAATCAATGGAAAACCGATGCGCTCAATAAGCTGAGCTTCACTACATTCTTACTCGGTTTTGAATGCTTTCGCGCCATGGCTATCTTCATGGTATTGGTATCAGATCTTACTGTTGGCCAAATTTTCGCGGTCTTCAGTTATCTCTGGTATTTGATGGGGCCGATACAAGAGCTGCTCAATATTCAATATGCCCGTTTTGGGGCGCAGGCATCGATGGAGCGACTCAATCACTTATTGGAATTAGACGTAGAATTAGAAGTAGAACCACTCCAAGAAAAGCCTATTTTATCAAAGTCGGCACTTGAACAAACTTCAGCCATTAGCATTGATTTCAACGCTGTCAGCTTTGGATTTGAACAACAACCAAACTTATTTCAACAGCTCAACCTTAATCTCAAAGCGAACGAGTCTATAGCTTTACTGGCAATGAGTGGCGGCGGTAAATCCACCTTAATCAATTTACTGTTGGGCTTCTATACGCCGCATTCAGGTCAGATTATGATTAATGGTGAAGACATTCATGACTATGGGATTAATCGTTTTCGCCAGCAAGTCGGCTATGTGCCGCAACATCCCAAATTAATTGCTGGCACCTTACGTGACAATTTAACCTTTGGTATTGAAATGACTGATGAGCAGTTATGGCAAGCACTTGCTCATGCTGAGCTCAGTGATACTGTGTCTCAGTGGCAAGACAAGCTTGATACTGATTTAGGCCGCTCGAATACCCGTTTATCAGGTGGTCAAATGCAGCGGTTAGCCATTGCAAGAATGTGGTTAAGTCAGCCCCAAGTGGTGATTTTAGATGAAGCGACTTCGGCACTCGATGCCGCCACAGAAGCAAAAATACTATCCAATCTGAAGGCATTTTTACAGCAACGCACTGCGATTATTATTGCCCATAGGCTGAACAACTTGCGCCTAGCGGATCGCATATTCGTATTGGATGATGGCAAGATAACCCAATCAGGCACAGAGCAAAGTCTTAAAGCTCAGCCCGGCCTATTTAAACAACTTTATGTGGATGCCAGCTAAACTCGAATGCCTCAGCGTTAATGAACAATATAGCGTCAATGAACAATATAGCGTTGATGAACAATTTGCCTGTTCATTAACGCTTTCTTTAACAGATCCACTTCTATCGGTTGGTAAATCTTAGGTTAAATAAATAGGTCTAAGGTTTAACGATCCCCTCGTTAAAGTTTGACTCCAAGCAGGTCGCTCTACTTTCCTATAAGGTGTTTTCTCGTGCGGCAGTCGATTAGTGATCGATAGTTGATTGCTGATAAAAACAACTTGTTTCCAGTTCGTGTCGCTTTCGTTACCCATATGTTTTATTAGCTTGTTTTACCGCCACTTTGCTATCAAATCATACTGGCATATGCCATTATCCGCCGCCGCTCAGTTAGAGGAATAAGCTACATGACCTCATCACTGTATTGGCTTTTATTCACTGAACATTACCTTGGTTAATATGATCTCTAATTCGTTAAAGCAGAAAATTCTCGTTCCCGTACTGATTGCCCTTTCGATGGTAATTGCGTTGTTATCTTGGCAGAGCTATTCGAACCAAAAAGACATCTTGTTGCAATCTAACCTTGAGCAAGTTCAACGATTGAGTGCTCAGCAAGCAGAACGGATCAGTGAATGGCTTACTACTCGTAAAGATGTGATTAATGCTTTGGGCGACAAAGTGAATAGCAACACTCTAGATGCACTACAACAAGCTCAGGCTTCAGGTCGATATGAACTCACTTATTTTGGCAAGTCATCTGGTGAAATGATTGATTCTGATCCAAACATTGACCGTACTGGTTACGATCCTCGCTCGCGTCCTTGGTACCAACAAGCCAGTAACCAACATCAGCCTATTCTCACCAAGCCCTACCTTGATGTGGCTTACAATATCTTAGTTGTTACCATTGCACAGCAAACTCATCACGGTGTTGTCGGTGGTGACTTATCCATTGATGATTTAGTTGATGATGTAAATCGCATGACACTACCGTCAAATGGTTTTGCCATCATGATGCATAAAGATGGCACCGTCATCGCTTATAAAGATGCCAGTAAAGCCATGGGGCATATTAGCGCCATTGATAATGACCTAGACTACAACCTGCTAAACCAACAGCGCAAAGACGATCAACTGATCCCAATTCATTTTGACCCAGAAGGCCGTGATAAATTAGTTTGGGCTGAAGATATCCCTAATACAGATTGGGAATTAATTGTTGTCCTTGATAAAGACACCCTTGAAGCACCTTTAAGTTCATTACTCATGACGCAATTAGGGATTTCAGCACTGGTATTGTTAATTAGTATGGCGATGATTTCATGGTTAATTAGCCAACTCTTAGCACCACTATCACGGGTATCACAAGCATTAGCTCGCATTGCTGATGGTAACGGTGACTTAACTCAACGCATTGAAATAGAGTCGAAAGATGAAGTAGGCACCCTTGCAGATAGCTTTAACCGATTTGTAAGCAGTCAGCACCAATTGATTTCTCAAATCCGTGGACTAGCACAGAAACTTGATAAAGAGGCCAATGAAAGCCTTGCTAACACCCATTTAACTGAGAAAGAACTGCAAGTGCAACAGCAAGAAGTCACTATGGTTGCCACTGCAGTGACAGAAATGGCCAGTGCCACTCAAGAAATTGCCGGTAATGCAGAAAGCACAGCAACGGCCGCCCAGCAATCGAGTAACAGTAGCCAGCAAGGTCAAAATTTGGTTGATAATACCAGACAATCAATCAACTTACTGGCGAACGAAGTCACTCAAGCAACTGATGTGATTGGCGAGCTGAGCCGTCATGCCAATGCTATTACAAGTATCCTTTCTACCATTCAGGGTATTGCAGAACAAACTAACTTACTGGCACTGAATGCAGCAATTGAAGCAGCACGAGCCGGCGATCAAGGTCGTGGCTTTGCCGTAGTGGCTGATGAAGTGCGCGTATTGTCTCGCCGCACCCAAGATTCAGCGCAAGAAATTTATGAAACCATTGAAACCTTGCAGCAAACGACATCGAGTGCAGTAACATTAATGCAGAGCAGCCAAGCATTAGCTGGCAACAGTGTTAATGACGCAACTGAAGCCGCTATCGCCATTGAAGAAATCACTCAAGCGGTAGTGCTAATTTCAGATATGGCTAGCCAAATTGCAACCGCTGCAGAAGAGCAAACTCAGGTCACTAACGAAATTACCCAAAATACGGTTGCGATTAAAGACGTCACTGATGATATAACCCAAGCGGCAGAAATCAGTGTTCAAAAAGCAAAAGACTTAAAAGTGCAGGCAAAATCATTAAATGATTTAGTAGCGACATTCATTCTGTAGCTCTCGCAAAGCAAACTTGTATAGAAAGCTTGTAAAGAAAGCCGTATAGAGAGTCAGTATCGATAGCTAGAATTAAAGTCCATAAAAAGCCCTATAACATTTAAAGATGCTATGGGGCTTTTTTGTGCTGAATCTTGGTCACTTTTGGTAAAGCTTCAGGTGAAGCTAATAGCATTTCACCTGTTCACTATTTCACTATTTCACTATTTCACTATTTCACTGGGCCAGTGCGACAATATTTACAATGCAAAGCCAGCAAATTTGATCTATCCCAACAAAAGATCAAATGATAATAGTTATCATTACGGTAATTATTTTTTAATTTGCTGAGAATTACCATGATATTGACGTCGACCATGACAGGCATTGCAAGCCCAGATCCTTTACAACATGCTTTTAAGGTAAAAAGCGCACCCCATGCAGGTCGCAGTGGCAGTAAGCCGATAAAGGTAGACAGCAATTTGTGGCAGCAATGGTGGCACACCTCGACTACCGCTGATAAACGCGCACTGTATATTCACATTCCTTTTTGCCGAAAACGTTGCAGCTTTTGTAACTTTTTTGAAAATGGCGCTAAACCTGAACGGATCAGTGATTATATGGCTAGCCTATGTCAGCAGCTGACCATAGCAGCGCAAACACCTCTAGCGCAAAGCCGCCCATTTGATACCGTTTATGTCGGCGGTGGTACGCCCACCGATATCAAAGCAGAAGAAATTGCTGCCCTAGGTCAAGCCATTCAGCAGTTTCCATTAAGGAAAGATGCTGAAATCACCCTAGAAGGCCGCCTTAATGGTTTTGATGACGATAAGTGGCATAGCGCTTTGGATAACGGCTTTAACCGTTTTTCATTCGGTGTACAAAGCTTTGATACCGATGTTCGCCGTGCTGCAGGGCGTTTTGATGATAAACAAACCTTACTCGATAGACTCCAGCAACTTAGTCAGCACCCAACCGCTAGCATTGTTATCGATCTTATCTTTGGTCTACCCGGCCAAACCATGGACATCTGGCAACAAGATATTGAAGCAGCCATGGCTTGTGGCGCACAAGGCGTAGATCTCTATCAATTAATTGGCTTAGGTGGCACCCGTATCGATAAAGCCAGTGAAAAGGGCAAAGTGCTAGGTACACAAGCCAGCGAGTTTCAAGCTGACAGTCAAACCCGTGCCAATATGTATGCCTTTGGTGCTAACAGATTGGAATCAAAGGACTGGCAACGACTATCAAGTTGCCACTGGCGCCGCGATGATCGAGAGCGCAGTATTTATAACTCGTTAGCCAAGAGCGGCATTGAAATTCTCCCTTTTGGTGCTGGCGCAGGTGGCAGTATTCATGGTCACGGCATGATGAATGCCAGAGATTTAAGCGAATGGCATCAAGCGCAAGCCCCTAGTAAAGAGGCAGAAGTAAATAGCCAATTGGCATCACAGTGTTTACCCGCCAAAGTACCTGGCATGATATTAAGCCCTAATCCGTCGGCGGCTTTCGACGCCATATTTAAGCGCGGCTTAGACTCTGGAATACTTAACTTTACAGCCCTAGAGGCTGACGTTGTGACCCATTTACACCCGTTATTCGAAGCCTGGCAGCAACATGGTTTAGCAATATTAGAAACTGACAGTTTGTCACTCACCCTTGCTGGGCGCTTTTGGAATGTAAACATGCAAACCGGCTTGTTTGAGTTTTTGGCTACCAACCCAATCGCTGAGGCGAAAATTGCGAGCTAGCATACGAGTGGAGCATATAGTTCAGCGAGATTTGAGTAGCTTTCAGGCGCGGATTTGATAATTTATCTGATCATGAATGTGATTTTTTGATGATAAAGTTTGATCACTTCCAAACTCACTTTTGGACAAAAGCTTGTTGGATTTGAAGCTCTTAAAGTAATGAGTCCTATTAGGAAATGTATGGCAAGTGTATATATCGTAACGCCCGCTTAAGCGGACGGAAATAGTTGGCTAAAATTTGTGAGGAACGAACAATAGCCAACTGTTGACGTTCCGTTTAAAGCGCTTGTTATATGGCTAGCCAGTACACTAATATGAAAATTCTACTGCTGATAAACTTTGTAATTTACTCTTATGGACGAGCATAGAATTTGGGTACATTTTACTAACGGGCTCGAAGCTATTCCTTTTACAAAAGCTAAGTAAAATTGGGTTATCTATATCTTCAAAGGCTATAAATTCATACGGAGATTTACCAACCAAATATTTAAGTAAGGATTTCAAAAAACCTTTTCTTTGCATATCATCTGATAAGAATATACTCGCTATTACTAAACACTTTCCATCAATATCATTGGTTTCATTACGGAATAATAATTTAATTCCAGTAGCCTCAAAGTCACAACTACTCCAAGCACTAGAGCAATCACCTTGTAATTGTAGCCAAAGGTCTATCTGCTCTTTGATGCTGGGTCGATCCTTTAATTGCCACATTTTAAATTCTATTTGCTTCATATAGGTGATACCCGAATGCCATATAACGCCCGCATAAGGGGCTGATAATTGTTGGCTAAAATGTGTAGCGGAGCGAAACTGAGCCAACTGTTAGCAGTCCCGTCTTAATGCGCTTGTATGGATAATAAACCCACCTAATTTACAAATACTTCCCTGTTTCGGGTAATGTGAGACCCAGGCTTTAGCTGCAACTAAAGCATTCCTTGTCGTAGTTCGATTGAGCGATGGCTCCTCTATTGAGAGACCGATAACAAGAAAGAACGCGACAAAGGACTCCAAGCAAAACACTCGAATAGTCTACTGGGTCTCG
>NZ_JAKIKU010000010.1 GCF_023283985.1 Shewanella electrodiphila | reverse complement strand
TGTGGTACCACCTGATCCCATCCCGAACTCAGTAGTGAAACGCAATCGCGCCGATGATAGTGTGGGGTCTCCCCATGTGAAAGTAGGTCATCGCCAAGCGCCTAATACTGAAAAAGCCCTAACACAATGTGTTAGGGCTTTTTCTTTGCCTAAAAAAAGTTCAACCGCGGGTTTAGACACATCAACAGTTGATAGTGTGAGCGATATGCCCATGTACTCTTACAAGGATAGTAAAAATAGGTCATCGCCAAGCGCCCCATATCTTTAAAATTAGTGCCTCTTATTTGAGAGCAGATAGCCCGTTACTGACGTAGCGGGCTTTTTTGTGTCTGGAATTTGAGAGAATGAGTTAGTTAGTTAGTTAGTTAGTTAGTAGCTAAAGCTAACAGACAGTGTGGACGATATGCCCATGTACCCTTACAAGGATAGTAAAAGTAGGGTGTAATGTCTGTGATTATAAAGCATCGCTTTATACTGACATGGAACGCGGAGGATTTATCCGCAGCTGAACATCACCAAGCGCCCCATATTTTTAAAATTGGTGCCTCTTAATTGAGAGCAGATAGCCCATTACTCACGTAGCGGGCTTTTTTATGTCTGGAATTTGAGCGAACTATCTAGCCGTTTGTGGGAAACAGATAGTGTGGTCGATATGCCAAGCGCCCCATATCATTAAAATTAGTGCCTCTTAATTGATAGCTGACAGCCGGTTACTCACGTAGCGGGCTTTTTTGTTTGTAATTTGAGTGAGTTCGTTAACGGCTAAAGCTAATAAACAATATGGCTGGAATGCCCATGAGCGCTTACAAGGAAATGTAGGTTATCGCCAAGCACCCAATCTTTTAAAGAGTAAATAGCTTAGTTAGTGATTTTGTGAGTGTATTTGTCTCTGTGACTTGAAGCTTGAAGATAGTAATTATTATTTAAAACCTTACTATTATGAATTATTCCCTATTAATCGTTGATGTTTAATATAGGTCAGCTATCTTGATAGGCAATTCAACAGGTTTTATATATTTGGCTTAGTTTTCAAGTCAGCATTTTAGGGAAAAAAATGAAATTAGAAATGATTTGTACTGGTGAAGAAGTTTTATCTGGCCAGATTATTGATACCAATGCTGCGTGGGTTGCAAACACCATGATGGAGTTGGGAATTGAGACTCAACATAGAATCACGGTGGGGGATCGACTTGAAGATCTTAAGAACGCCTTTATTGAACGAAGCCATCATGCTGACGTCATCATTGTTAATGGTGGCTTAGGCCCTACTAGTGACGACATGTCTGCAGAAGCTATGGCTTTGGCTAAGAGTGAAGAATTAGTTGAAAATATCGAGTGGCGTGAGACGCTCGTTAACTGGTTTGCTCGTAATAATAGAACAATGGCTAAGAGCAATTTAAAACAAGCTTGGTTGCCTGAGTCAGCTGTGATGGTAGATAACCCCGTGGGAACGGCCTGTGGCTTCAGAGTTAAGCTCAATAAGGCTTGGTTGTTCTTTACTCCAGGCGTGCCTTTCGAATTAAAGCACATGATTAAAGAGCAATTCATCCCTTTTATTAAAGAAGAGTATGGCATCAGCGAGAATACGTCGCTTAAAAAATTACTCACAATTGGTCATGGAGAATCCTCACTAGAGGATAGTTTGTCACCATTAAATCTTCCAGATGGGATTACGTTAGGTTATCGCTCTTCAATGCCGCACATTGAAATCAAGATTTTTGCACGTGGGGACAAAGCAATAAGCAAACTCCCTAGTGTGACTAAAAAAGTTAAATCAATTCTTGGAATCGCGGTTGTAGCAGAAGACAGGCCTACTTTAGCCGCTGAGATCCATAATAGATTATATCAGTCTGGTTTCAGCTTAAGCATTGCTGAATCTTGTACTGGTGGGTTGATCACCAGTCAATTAATTGATTTTGCAGGCAGCTCTTCTTATCTTCATCATGGATTGGTGACCTACAGTAATGAATCTAAGGTAAAAATATTGGGCGTAAATCCGCAAATACTTGATGATTATGGGGCTGTTTCTATTGCCACTGTGGAAGCGATGGCGAGAGGAGCAAGAGATATTCTAGACAGTGATTTTGCATTATCTACCAGCGGAATAGCAGGTCCAGATGGCGGTTCTGATGATAAGCCTGTTGGCACTGTTGCAATAGCTTTAGCCACTAAGCACGCAGTATATAGTCAGATGATTAAGTTACCGAGCCGATCTAGGCAACTGGTGCGAAGTATCAGTGCCGCAATTGCCTATGATATGTTACGTCGTGCTTTGCTTGGTGAAGCTGTCATTGTTGATTACCCATCAATATCTCGATTTGCAAAGTAAATTACACCGATAAATGATCTAGTTCGCTAGATCGTTTATCTAATAGTTAAAAACTGGTTGTTGTGACGACATCGTATAAATCTACTTGGTGTTGATTTATGCCATTAACGTCTTCATTTTCTGGTGCTTTGAGCAAGCTAATTTTATTGCTCACTTGAATCACTTCCAATAACGTTGGTTCATCTGGTGGCATTAGAGTGGACATCACGGTATTTCTTAACGGTATATTTTTAAGCTTGATATGTTGAAAGATATCGCCTTTTTTAACGCCATGCATAGTGCCGATATTTATAGTGATAAACTCATCATCTCGATTTATTACCGTTGCTTTAGTTGCCTCACAACTCAATGTTTGGTTAATGTCTTGCGAGACTTTAAACAGAGTATCAACGATGGCTTTACCGTATTCACTTCGCCAAAATAAACTATTTGATAAATCAACTTTAGAGTAAGAGTCGAAGCTCCAACCTCCCTCACCATGGTATTCATCTTCTAGAAGTATGCTGTCGCTAATTCTATCGTACATAAACACTTTAATAGTGAAGTTACGCTTTGGGTAAATCGTATTGGTTAATAAAGCAGACTTTATTTCATTATATAAACCTATATCGCGTATATAACCAAAGACTAAATATTGGCTTTGAAATTGGCTATTCAACCTATGTGAGATACTTTGAATGGTCTTTAGATTTATGCTGTCAAAGCTGGTCACAGGCTTAAACACCATCTGAGGTATCAGTTCTTCAACAAAGACGCTTGGTTGGTTGCTGAGTTCGTTTTTGAATCTAGAGGCTACATGAAATGGCAAAGTGTATATATCACCAGGCGCAGCCTGTTCAGGGGTCATCAAAGGAAACTGGGCAATGATTAGCTGTTTGGAATAAGCATCTTTAATGCAATTCGATTTAGAATGAAGATTCACTTTGAGATTAACGGTTAACTTACCTGCGGTTATCGTTTCATTGAGAATGACAATCTCACTGATTTGCTGTTTCGATACAATATTGCTTTTACTACTCGTAAGAATGCCATCTCTTACCGTATTTTCGATACTAATGTAACTACTTGCTTGAAGTGAGGCGTTTTCAATTGCTTGTTCAATAGCTAATTTACGCACGTCATTATAATCATCACCGTCATAGGGAATTGATGCTTGGCCTAAATACCACTGTGCATAGGACATTGATGGTAAGCAGAGCATTAATATTGCACATAGTATTTGCTTCATTGATTAGCCAAACACATTAAGCAGTTTAGAAATTAGCGATGGATCTTGATTGTCTTGTTGCTCTCCCTTGCCACTGACTTCAATCACTGTATTTCCGACCATGCTTGAATCAATTGAATGATCCGAGCCAATATCTGTCACTCTAATTTCACCTGAAAAGCGCACATATTCGTCGCCTTTATTCAGTTTTAGCCACTTTTCCCCAGCAACGACTAAGTTACCGTTAGGGAGTTTTTCTCTTACTGCAACAGTAATGGTACCAGAGAGAGAGTTATTGTGATTACTTGCAGAGGAGCTATCAAAGCTTTTATCTTGAGAGTAATCGGCGCTGAGATTGTTCTCATCGATGTTGATATTACCAGCGGTAATATTGGGGGATAACTCGAAATCATTGGAGCTATCTCTGGTATAGCTAACTGATTTTTTCGACGTCATCTCTTCATTTAATCTGATTAAGATCATATCACCAATATCATAACGATTATTGTTTTGATAAATATCATATACGCTGTCAGGGTTAAATATTGAGCCAGTAATTTGCTGCGCCTGTTGAATATTATTATTTCTGACAGGGCGATATTGAGGATCCCCTTTCATCACTTCGTCATCCGTTTCAATAACATTAACTGTGGTGTTTTCTTTAGTCGGTACTTTTATTTCAGCGACTTCAGTCGTTGTACAAGCTGACATACTTAATAGAATGAATGCTGCAAACGTGATTGTTAATTTCATTTCTGAACAACTGTGTTGAGGGTTTTATAAATTTTAACGTCAATTGAACTATGATATCTATCTTCTACACAGTAACTTCATTATCTTTACGCTTATTTACTAATATTAATGTTATTTGTTACTAACTATTGATATATATTGTTTGTGTGAGGTGTTGCATCTGTTTTAAAGTTTTTATATTTGAAAAGTAATATATGGATTTGTTGTGGATATATATTGTTTGGTGGGGTTTATACTTGCTTGCTATTAACTGTGTCATTTGTATTGGCTTTGTATTATTAATTGTATACTATAAATTTGCATGTGTATTTATATTTAAGCATGTTTTTGATGAATGAAATATTTTAAAAGTCTATTCTAACTTTACTTGGTTAAATACTATTATGACTCAGCAAGAATCTTTGTCTGCACTCTCTAGATCAACTGAATTAATCAAATCTGATAAAATAATTCAATCCCAATCGAGTAGTGACTCCGATACATTTGCTGATATTCTGACAAGTGTCTCTAAAGTTAAGAGTGTCGGCAGTGCTGTGCTTGACTCTAGTTCAACCTCTGAAATATTTTCGGTAGACTCTTTGCAGCAACAAATACTGGCTGAGACTGGGCTAGGTAATTCAAGTATCTTATCGCTAAATATGAATAGCAGTATGATTACGGAGTTACAACAAGGCTTATTATCATCATTACAAACCAGTATGCTCAAAACTGCTGTCACCAATGCAGTAGGCGAAAATACATTAGTTTCAGCTAAGGTCAGTTCCGAAGAAGTAAGCTCGCTAAAAAGTAATGCGACACCAGAAGAATCTAATATTAGTGAAGATATTTATAAATTCTCTTTTGGTGAAGACGGTTTTGATCAAAAAGATGTTATCGATTCAGTGAATATCTTAAATCATACCCCAATACTATCTTATATTTATCAAGAAACCACCGATACTGAAATAAGCCCAGCTTCGACATTAGCAGGTAGTTTAATTTATTCTGATTATGTTGGTGCAGGTTCTACAGCGATTAAATTAATTATGGATTATTTTACAGAAACTAATGCTGGGGGTATTGCAGCAGGAGTTAGTTCTTTTCTTTCAGATGATAATGATAAAGGTGCTTAATATCTTTATTGCGTAGAATCGTGCAGTGTTTAATTCACGGGTTAAGTATATTCTATTTGTTTTTTTGATTTATTTATGAAATATTCTATTGGTAATTAATATGAAAATAATACTTCTTATGACTTGGTTTATATTAAGTGGTTGTGAAGCTTTAAATAGTCAACCAGCGCAATATCAGCCAACTGATTTTCCTGTTTTAAATGCTGTAGGTTATGCACCTATTGAGAAGCAACCTGCAGAAATGCGTTCAGAGCAGATTTTAATGGCTATGGAAGCGTCAAAAATCTTGGCGTATAGAGAATTAGCCGAACAAGTCTACGGATTACAGCTCAACTCGCAAACAGCAATACAAGGTCACTCGCTGAATAATATCGCCACCAAGATTAAAGTTTCTGGTGTGATAAAGGGAGCCAAAGTTGTCAAGACTTATCCAATAGACGGCTTTTATGTCACCGAATTGGAGCTAGATTTTAAGCTGGTGCGAGATTTGTATATGCAGTCAGAAAACCCAGTGCACTCTAGCACCTTGGTGGTTGAGCCAGTAAAAAACTTTTAATCCATTCGATCTTTGATGAATATGGCTAGTTTTATTAAAAGTAGGCAATGTTTTGTTAATAGAACTTGTCTGCTTACTTTGAGGTTTTCACGTTACCGGCGTTTTAGTTGCAGGTGTACTTTGTCGCTTAGTTGCTAGTGTACTTTGTATCTTAGCTGCTCATTTCTAATATGGTTTTCTCTTCCTTTATGGAATTACTGGCATAAAAAAGCGCCAGTCGGCGCTTTTAAATTAACGTAGGTTAGTTCAAATTAAAATGTTAGAACTTAATCACGATTTTACCTTTTTGTACTTCAATGGCTTTAGTCATCGAAGCCATTAGTGCTTGATTGGAGTCATTGGTGTCGAGCACATAGACGGGTTGTGATTCCAAAAACGTTCGCAAAAATATCATTAATTGTGGCGTAATCGGTTTAAGCATCTGTTCAATATCTGCAGGCTCAGATTTAACGCTAACCAAGTCGAGTTTCTTTAGAAAGATGCTTTTACTTTCTACGTCATACCATGGCTCTGCTTCAAAAGTGATTTCCATATCTGCTGAGATTGACTTAAAGGGGTTTTTTACCCCCATCTCAGTTAATGCAGTAACAGAAATAGTATTTGGTTTATGACCTAATTCTACTTCCATATCATTGAGCTTAAGTTGTAATCCGAAGATTTGATTACCTTGAGAGACCTCATAATGCATTTCATTATTAAGATAATCTTCTACTTCCGACTCAGTGATACTGTACTGACTAGCACAGCCAGTCAGTAACAACATGCAACAGATTAGTATTGTTTTGAACAATGTCATTATCCTGTGTTTCTCATTCCTGCTGCTACACCAGCAATGGTGAGCATTAGTGCTAACTCCACTTGCTTTGAAGCTTGTTCTTCATTACGAGTACGGCTTAGCAGTTCTGCTTGTAAAAAGTTTAGCGGGTCAATGTAAGGGTTACGAAGCTTAACTGACTCTCTATTCCACGGAGTATGGGACATTAACTCTTCTGATTCCGTTAAAGATAATACTGCTTCAGTACCTAATTGTAGACTCGTACGGAGCTTTTTACCTAAATGATGTAAACCTTTTGGGACCAGTGTACTTTCATAGTATCGCGCTAGGTTAGGCTCTGCTTTCATATAAACCATTTCTAGCATTGATATGCGGGTTTCAAAGAATGGCCATTGCTGTTCCATTTCTTTTAAAAGCTCAGTTTCACCACGCTCATTTGCCGCAGTTAATGCCTCGCCCGAGCCAAGCCAAGCAGGTAACATCAATCGGTTTTGTGACCATGCGAATATCCAAGGAATAGCGCGAAGGCTTTCAATCCCGCCATCAACTCTTCTTTTAGCTGGTCGGCTACCAAGAGGCAGTTTACCTAGCTCCACTTCAGGGGTTGCAGCTCTGAAGTAAGCCACAAAATCAGGCTCCTCACGAACGATTCCGCGATAAGCTTTAACGGAGTCATCCGCAATACGCTGCATGCAATCACGCCATTCTTGTTTTGGCTCTGGAGGAGGTAATAAAGTCGCCTCCATTACAGCTGATGTGTAAAGCGCTAAACTTTGTACGGCAACTTTGGGTAAGCCGAATTTAAAGCGGATCATCTCACCTTGTTCAGTAACTCGGATACGACCGTCAACTGAGCCCGGAGGTTGAGACAAAATTGCTTTGTGAGCTGGCCCGCCGCCACGACCAATAGAGCCACCGCGACCATGGAAAAGCATTAGTTTAACGTCAGCTTTTTTACACACAGCGACGAGTTGTTCCTGAGCATGGTATTGCGCCCAAGCTGCAGCCATGACACCAGCATCTTTCGCTGAGTCTGAATAACCAATCATTACTTCTTGCATACCTTTGGTGTAACCACGGTACCAATCAATATCGAGTAATTGTGTCATACAGTCAGAGGCAGTGTTTAAATCGCTTAATGTTTCAAACAATGGCACCACACGCATTGGATGCTGGCAGCCTGTTTCTTTTAAAAGTAATAATACGGCTAGCACGTCAGAAGGTTTACTCGCCATTGAGATAACGTACGAGCCCAGTGCCGTAGCTGGTTGAGTTGCGACTAGCTGACATGTTTTAATGACTTCTTGAACGTCAGCAGAAGGCTGCCAAGCAGAAGGGATCAATGGGCGACGACTGGTGAGCTCTCTGAGCAAGAAGGCTTGTTTTTCATTTTCGTCCCAATGATCGTAATCACCCATGCCTAAGTAGCGAGTTAGCTCAGCGATGACATCGCTATGACGTTCGGCATCTTGGCGAATATCTAGTCGCAGCATATGAATGCCAAAACAGGCTAAACGGCGCAACATATCTAGTAATAAGCCATTGGCTATTAGACGCATTCCTGACTCTGACAAACTGCGATATAGTAATTCAAGTGGCTGTTTTAAATCATCTAGTTCCCATACCAAATCATTATAGTTTACGTCGACTTGATGGCCTTCAAGGCGCGCATTTAGGTAGTCAATCGTGTTACGGAGTTTATGACGTAGGTGCCTTAATACATCGCGGTATGGCTCTTTACTGTTTGGAACGAGTGCCATTAACTCAGCGTTGGCATCTTCCATGGAGAGTTCATTAACCAATGAAACTACATCCTTTAAATATAATCTTGCCGCTGCATGGCGGTTCCGTAAAAGGACTTCCTCAGTCACGACGGAGGTGACAAATGGGTTACCATCTCTATCGCCACCCATCCAACTTGAGAATCTAACAGGGCAAATATCTGCTGGAATTTGTTGACCTGTTTTAGCTTCTACGTGATCATTTAATTGGCGTAAAAAGTCAGGTACTGCCTGCCATAGAGAAGCTTCAATAGTGCTTAACCCCCAGCGAGCTTCATCGACAGGTGTTGGTCGCTCATTACGAATTTCATTGGTATGCCAAATTTGGGCAATCAATTGACGTAATCTTAAATGAGATTGATTTCTTTCTCGCTCTGTTAATTGCTTATTTTCTTGCTCAGTTAGGCAATCGACAACGGCCGAATACTTTTGAATTAATGTTCGGCGGGAGATTTCTGTTGGATGCGCGGTTAACACCAAATCAATATCAAGTGTCTTTAAGCAATTGATAACATCTTGTTCATTGGCATTACTATTAAGCATTCTTCCAAGCAACTGCTCTACTGGGTCGGGCACACAAACTAGCTCGTCACAGTTACGGCTTATGGTGTGAAATTGTTCTGCAATATTGGCTAGATTTAAGAATTGGTTAAAGGCTTTCGCAAAAGGAACCAGTTCTTCGTCTGGTAAGGAATTCAATAAAGTGAGCATTTGCTGTCTTGAGTCAGCGTCGCCTTGGCGGGACTCTTTTGCAAGAATACGGATTTGCTCTACTTTTTCGAGAAATGCTTCGCCAAGGTGATCACGCATCGTGTCACCCAGAATCTGCCCTAAGCTACTCACATTCGAACGCAAAGAAGCGTACATGTCGGCGGTTTGCTCTGCCATAATTACTCCATAAGTTAACTTAATTAGCCGTTACAATATCAGACTTTAGCTAGCACAATAGCGAGGTGCGAGGGTATCGGTCAATGGCTTCTTCTATTAATTAAAATACATAATCGATTAACGCTGATGTTCATCACAACTATTTAATACAAGCCTGATAAATAAGCTTTTTCATTAACTCAACAGTTGGCGTTAAATACTCTAAGCCAATGTATTCATCTGGCTGGTGGGCTTGATTAATACTGCCTGGTCCCATCACCAAAGTTTGACAGCCAAGCTGTTTAATATAGGGTGCTTCGGTGGCATAATTGACGACTTCAGCTTGAGTGTTAGATATTTCAGCGACTAACTCTGTCCAGTAGCTATCAACTTTGCCAGCGAATGACTCAGAACCAGGATATAAAGTCGATATTTCGATACTGCCTGGATACTGCTTATTAATTTCAGATAAATAGTTAATCACCATTAATTCTAAATCGGCTAATTCCATCCCAGGAAGAGGGCGAATATCTAAGTGTAAATCGCAGCAACCACATATACGGTTGGCGGCATCACCACCATGTATATGACCAAAATTCATGGTTGGATAAGGCACACTAAAAGCATCTTCGCGATAATTCTCACTTAAATGCTGTTTAAGCTTCATTAGTTGGCCAACCACTTGATGCATGATTTCGATGGCGTTTAAACCACGAGCAGGATCAGAAGAATGGCCGCTGCGGCCAATCACTCGGATCCCTTGAGCTAAATGCCCTTTATGCATATATACCGGTTTTAAACTGGTGGGCTCCCCAATGATGGCGTAGTCAGGCGCAATACTTTTAGCATCCGCAAATGCTTTAGCACCATTCATCGTTGTTTCTTCATCGGCGCTTGCAAAAATATGTAGCGGACGTTTTAACTCATGCAAAGGTATGCTTTTGAGTGCTTCCATAATGAGTGCAAAAAAACCTTTCATATCGCAGGTACCTAATCCATACCAGCGATTATCTTTTTCGGTTAGCTCAAATGGGCTTTGACTCCAGCGGCCTTCATCGAAAGGCACAGTATCAGTGTGTCCAGCCAGCAATAACCCACCTTTACCAGAACCAATGGTCGCGACCAAATTTTGCTTACCACGACTGTCAGCAACAGTATGTACCGTGCAGTCAAAACCCATCTCTGAAAACCAAGTTTGCAGAAGTTCAATAACTGCATGGTTACTCATATCCTGTTCTGCTTCTAATGCACTAATAGATGGTAGTGCAATCAGCTGTTTAAAAGCATCTTTTAGTTCTGGCAATGAATTCATAGGAACCTTTTTAGCTATCGCAATAAAATATGTATTCATTATTATTGCATAAGTAATAATTTGTGTTAGTCTAGCAAACAGCTAAGGTATTCACCATAACTTGATAACGATTTAAGAATTATAGATATGTATTTAATTGCGATTCAACTCACTGTAACAGATCCCAAGGTAAACTATCTTCGACGATAGTTTTATTCTCGAGCGCCCTGCTCACGTATTGATTCATCTTCAACATTTTACTTACTTAAAGACGACAAAATAATGAAAAATATCGCAATTATTGGTGCAAGTGGTTATACCGGCGCACAAATCACCGCTCTTATTGATGCTGACGCGTCATTATCAATTCAAGGCTTGTACGTGTCAGAGAACAGTCTTGATAAAGGTCGTTTACTTGCGGACTTGTATCCGACTTATCAACATATTCAAATTCCTTTGTCTCCATTATCTGCTGCTGCAAAACAGACCATTGTCGAGCAAGCTGATGCAGTGGTACTTGCCACTGAACATTCTGTTAGCTTAGAACTTGCTGCTTTCTTTTATCAACAGGGCTTAGCGGTATTTGATTTAAGTGGTGCGTATCGTTTTGCTGATGTTGAGCAGTACCCCAAATGGTATGGTTTTGAGCACACACAAGCAGCAGTACTCGCTGATGCGGTTTACGGTTTAGCTGAATGGAATCATGAGCAAATTGCACAAAGTAAAATGATTGCGGTTCCTGGCTGTTATCCAACAGCATCATTAACGGCGCTTAAACCTTTAAAACCAATGTTAACTGACGCATATCCAGTGATTAATGCCGTCAGTGGTGTGACTGGCGCGGGCAGAAAAGCACAGTTGCATACCAGTTTTTGTGAGGTGAGCTTAACGCCATATGGCGTTTTAGGTCATAGGCATCAACCTGAAATTGCCACGCAATTAGGGCAAGAAGTTATTTTTACGCCGCATTTAGGTAATTTTAAACGTGGGATTTTAGCTACGATTACTGTGCAATTAGCCAAAGGGACAACCGAAGCTGATATTGCTGCAGCATATCAAATCTATGACGATTGCCCGTTAGTCAGTGTGAAGCATAATCAATTTCCTAAAGTTGATGATGTCGTTAACACACCCAATTGTATCGTCGGTTGGAAATATGATCCGCAAAGCAATTACCTTGTGGTTGCCAGTGCAATCGATAACTTAATGAAAGGTGCTGCTAGCCAAGGCTTACAGTGCATTAAAATTCACTTTGGTCTTTAACAGGAAGTAACAATATGTCAAATAACAAGCCTGTTATTGTGCTTAAAGTGGGCGGCGCATTATTACAATCAGCTTCAGGCATGGCAGAGTTAATGTCTGTTGTCGCAGAAATGATGTCACAGAAGCAAAAGGTTATTTTTGTTCATGGTGGTGGTTGCTTGGTGGATGAGCAATTAACTGCAAACGGAAAAGAAACGATTAAGCTTGATGGCTTACGGGTAACACCTGCCGATCAAATCCCAATTGTTGTTGGTGCACTAGCTGGAACAGCTAACAAGTTATTACAAGCTGCAGCCATTGAGGCTGGCATTGTTTCAGTGGGTATGAGTCTAGCGGACGGTAATACTGTTCATGCATCAATAAAAAATGAAAACCTAGGCTTAGTAGGTGAAGTCTCTCCGAACGACCCTAGTTATTTAAATTATTTACTATCACAGGGCTGGCTGCCTATTTGTAGCTCGATTGCTGTCTCTTCGCAAGGTGAAATGCTCAATGTCAATGCAGATCAAGCTGCGACAGCACTTGCCAAATTAGTTGAAGGTCAATTAGTGCTGTTATCTGATGTTCCAGGTGTATTAGATGGCAATAAAGAGTTAATTACTGAGCTAAATCAACAACAGATTTCAGATTTAGTTCAGCAAGGCGTGATAGAAAAAGGAATGAAGGTCAAAGTAGAAGCGGCATTAGAAGTTGCTCAGTGGATGGGTAAACCAGTGCAAGTTGCATCTTGGAAACAACCTCAACAATTAATTGCCTTAACGAACGGACAGTCCGTAGGCACCCAAATTAAGCCATAGGAGTACAACACTCATGGAACATTTACTATCAATAAAAGATCTGTCGCAAACTGAACTGCTCGACTTATTAGCGTTAGCGAAAAATATCAAAGCTAATCCAGCAGATTATAACCAAGCATTAGCAGGCAAAAGTGTCGTAATGCTGTTTGAAAAACCTTCGCTGCGAACCCGCGTGAGCTTTGACATTGGTATTAATAAACTCGGTGGCCATGCTGTTTATCTTGATCAGCAAAATGGCGCATTAGGTAAACGTGAGCCTGTTTCAGATTTTGCGACTAATATTTCTTGTTGGGCAGACGCGATAGTCGCGAGAACCTTTTCGCATACTACCATTGCGGGCTTAGCCGAACATGCTTCAGTTCCTGTTATTAATGCCTTATGTAACTTATATCACCCGTGCCAAGGTTTAGCTGACTTCCTAACATTGTCTGAAAAATTTGATGATGTCAGTAAAGTGAAATTAGCTTACTTAGGTGATGGTAATAATGTCACTCACTCTTTGATGTATGGCGCAGCGATTCTGGGCGCGACGATGACAGTCGTGTGTCCTCCAGGGCATTTCCCTGATGGCCAAGTAGTTTGTGAAGTTCAAGCATTAGCGGCTAAACATGGCGGTCAGCTTATTTTGACCTCAGACGTTAATGAAATGGGGCCGCAAGATGCGATTTATACTGATACTTGGATCTCTATGGGTGATGACACTTCAATGGCAGAAATTGAAGCTAAATTTAAACCATACCAAGTAAACATTGAGCTGATGACAAAAGTGGGCGCTAACTTCTTTATGCATTGTTTACCAGCATACAGAGAAGTAGAAGCAACTGCGGAAGTGGTTGATGGTGAAGGCTCACTCATTCTGCAACAAGCTGAAAATAGAATGCATGCGCAAAATGCAGTGCTAGTAACCTTGTTGGGTTAATTGAAAATTTCGTTGGTTGGCTAAAAGCGAACCTACTTTACACAGTTTATGTTAGGAAAAATTAAAGATGTCTATTGAAACACAAACCAGTATTAAGAAAGTTGTATTAGCGTATTCAGGTGGTTTAGACACCTCAGCCATTATCCCATGGTTGAAGGAGACCTACGATAACTGCGAAATTATCGCATTTTGTGCTGATGTCGGTCAGGGGGCAGAAGAGCTTGAAGGTTTGCATGAAAAAGCTATCGAGTCTGGTGCTTCTGAATGTTATATCGTCGACTTAAAAGAAGAGCTGGTGGCTGATTACATCTACCCAACGATTGCAACGGGCGCAATTTACGAAGGGACTTATTTACTAGGAACGTCAATGGCGCGTCCTATTATTGCTAAAGCACAAGTCGAAGTGGCTCGTAAAGTGGGTGCTGATGCAGTTTGTCATGGTTGTACTGGTAAAGGTAATGACCAAGTTCGTTTTGAAGGTTGTTTTGCTGCGCTTGCTCCAGATTTAAAAGTCATTGCACCTTGGCGTGAGTGGTCAATGGTGAGCCGTGAAGATTTATTAGATTACTTAGCTGAGAGAAACATTGAAACCACAGCTTCGGCGACCAAAATCTATAGTCGTGATGCTAATGCTTGGCATATCTCGCATGAAGGTGGCGAGCTAGAGGACCCATGGAACGAGCCAAGCAAAGAAGTGTGGACCATGACGGTTGCGCCGGAAGATGCACCGAATACGCCAGAGTATGTTGCGTTAAACATTGAAAATGGCCGTGTGACTCATGTTGACGGTGTGGCTTTATCTCCATACGCAGCATTAATGCAGTTAAACGAACTTGCTGCCGCACATGGTGTAGGCCGTATCGACATTACTGAGAACCGTTTGGTTGGCATGAAGTCTCGTGGTTGTTATGAAACGCCAGGCGGCACTGTGATGTTTGCTGGCCTTCGTGCCATTGAAGAGTTAGTACTTGATAAAACAAGTCGTGAGTGGCGTGAACAGGTTGGCGCTCAAATGGCTCATTTGGTCTATGACGGTCGTTGGTTTACACCGCTGTGTAATTCATTGATTGCTGCATCAGAAGCATTAGCTGGGCTGGTTAACGGTGAAGTTGTGGTTAAGCTATACAAAGGTCAAGCAAGTGTTGTTAAAAAGCGTTCTCCAAATAGCTTATATTCAGAAGAGTTTGCGACGTTTGGTGACGATAATGTTTACGACCAAAAAGATGCTGAAGGCTTTATTCGCCTTTATTCTTTATCAAGCCGTATCAGAGCACTTAACAGCAAATAAGCTCAGCTGTTAAGAGTAAGTAAACGGGGCTGATATAAGCCCCGTTTTTGTCAGATTAATGTAATTGAAATAAAGAATTTAAAGAGGGTATCGACATGGCGTTATGGGGCGGAAGATTCAGTCAAGAAAGCAGCGCATTATTTAAGTTATTTAATGACTCACTGCCAGTAGATTATCGTTTAATTGAAGAAGATATTGTCGGCTCGATTGCTTGGGCTACGGCGATTACTTCAGTGGGTATTTTAACCCAACAGGAATGTGAGCAATTACATGCAGCATTAAACGAGCTACTTGCTGAAGTTGCTGATAAGCCAGAAGCCATTATTGCGTCTGGTGCTGAAGATATTCATAGTTTTGTGGAACAATCTTTGATTGCTAAAGTGGGCGATTTAGGTAAAAAACTGCACACTGGACGCTCTCGTAATGACCAAGTGGCGACAGATTTAAAGCTATGGTGTAGAAAAGAGGGTGAGCAATCACTTGCGCTGCTGCAAAAGCTTAGAGGTGCATTAATTGACCTTGCTGCACGTGAAATAGATGCTGTTATGCCAGGTTACACCCATTTGCAAAGAGCTCAGCCAGTATTATTTGGTCACTGGTGTTTAGCTTATGTTGAAATGTTTGAACGTGATATTAGTCGTTTAGAAGATGCATTAAAGCGTGCTGACACGTGTCCTTTAGGTTCAGGCGCATTAGCTGGTACGGCTTATCCAATGGATAGACATGCCATTGCTGAATCTCTCGGGTTTGCGGCGCCAACATTAAATAGCCTTGATACCGTATCAGATCGCGACCATGTGATTGAGTTATGTAGTGATGCATCAATCAGCATGATGCACTTAAGCCGTATGGCTGAAGATTTAATTTTCTTTAACAGCGGTGAAGCTGGCTTCATTGATTTAGATGATGAAGTGACATCTGGTTCATCATTAATGCCACAAAAGAAAAACCCTGATGCACTCGAGCTTATTAGAGGTAAAACTGGTCGTGTTTATGGCAGCTTAATGGGGATTTTAACCACCATGAAAGCATTGCCATTGGCTTACAATAAAGACATGCAGGAAGATAAAGAAGGCTTATTCGATGTGATGGATAGCTGGTCTATCTGTCTTGAGATGGCTGCACTTGTGTTAAGCGGCCTACAAGTTAATCGTGAAAGAACCTTAGCTGCAGCGCAACAGGGTTACGCTAACTCTACAGAATTAGCTGATTATCTTGTTGCTAAAGGAATGCCATTCAGAGAAGCGCATCATGTTGTCGGCGAGGTGGTAGTGGTTGCTATTGGTAAGCAAACACCGTTAGAAGAATTACCACTTGCTGAATTAAAGCAATTTAGCGACGTCATTGAAGATGATGTATATGCCTGTTTAACTATTGAATCTTGTTTGGAAAAACGTGAAGCATTAGGTGGTACATCTATTCTTCAAGTGAAACAAGCATTGGCAGTTAAACAAGGCCAGTAATCACCAGCGTTAGCTGAATGGTATTATAAAAATTAAAAAAGCCCTGAGTTAATCATTAACTCAGGGCTTTTTGTTATGTCAGATTAACTTTTAGAATAAAGCGATTACTGAAATAAATCATCTGTTGGGTTTTCGATGAAAATATTTTCATCTGTTATCTCTTCTTTTGCGTATTCTTTTGGCTCAGTACCCTCAACAAAATACTCAAAAGAGGTGGTATGATCCGTCTTACGGGTCAGTAGACCCGTTGCCAAATCGATACGTGCGGAGATAATGCCTTTAGGCGGAATCGTTGTCTTTTCCTCAGTGCCTTTGAGCGCCTGATTCATAAAGTCATTCCAACCCGGCCCTGCGGTTTTCGCACCCGCTTCAGCACCTGATATTTGGTTTTCTGGCCCATCAGCTACCCAACTTGTGCGACCGAGTCTGCGGCTATGATCATCAAATCCAACCCAGAACGTAGAGGTTAATGTTGGATTAAATCCACTAAACCAAGTGTCACGAGATTCATTGGTTGTGCCAGTTTTACCCGCAATATCACGGCGCTTTATCAAGCGAGATGCACGCCATGCGGTACCATTCCAGCCTGTACCTTTACTCCAGTCGCCACCACCCCAAATTACACTTTTAAGAGCTTCAGTCACTAAGAACGCAGTTTGCTCAGTAATAATTCTTGGGGCAAAGCGGCTATTTTCATCACCACACAGTGGTAATGCGTTGTTGCTACTTTCAGTCTCAATGCTCTCCTCAAGTTCAGCGCCTTGAGAGCGTGCAAATTCAGCCGCCATAGCCGCAAAAGGGTCATTCTCATCACTTGCTACTTCAGCCATTTTATCAAGGACAGCAGGCGTGCAAGCTAATAGTGGATTGGCTTCCTCGATGACATTATCAAATGAATCGGTTACTTGTGTAATGAAATATGGCTCAACTAAGTAGCCGCCATTAGTAAATACATTGAATGCAGTAACCACTTGCAAAGGTGTAACCGAAGGTGAACCTAGCGCGACAGATTCATTACGAGGTAAGTCGTCAGGATCAAAACCAAACTCAACTAACTTGGCTATGGTGTTATCTAAACCAATATGTCTCATTGTACGTACAGACATGACATTAACTGACTGGGCCAGACCTACACGTAAACGAGTTGGGCCGCCATAAATATCCGGCGAGTTTTTAGGACGCCAAGCTGTACCTTGTCGAGTATCTGGTTTATTGATTGGCGCATTATTAATTAATGTTGCCAAAGTATAGTCGTCTTCAAGTGCAGCAGAGTATATGAAAGGTTTAATATTAGAACCTAACTGACGTTTGGCTTGAGTGACACGGTTATACTGACTTTGGGTAAAGCTAAAACCGCCGACAAGAGTTTTAATCGCACCATCGCTAGGTTCAAGTGAAACTGTGGCACTAGAGACTTGAGGAATTTGAGAGAGTTGCCAATATTCGCCATTATTTCTAATCCACACTTTTTGACCAACAGCTAAAATATCTTCCGCTTTCTTTGGTGGTTTTCCTTGGCGTCTATCTGATATAAATTTACGAGCCCACTTTAAGCCATTCCATTCCAACAGAATTTCTTCGCCTGCGGCATTCAATACAGTTGCTTGTTGCTCATTTATCGCAATAACAGCAGCCGGCATAATGCCTTGCATAGGGCGCGTTTTCTTCAAATTAGCGATAATATCGCTGGTGGCCATACTTTCAACTGTAGGTTCTGAAGGCCATAATTCGGCGATAGGCCCTCGGTAACCGTGACGCTGATCGTAAGCAAATACATTATCTCGTAATGCACTTTGGGCTTTTAATTGTAAATCAGAAGATATGGTGGTGTAGACGTTATAGCCATTGGTATAGGCTTCTTCTTCACCGTATTGACTTACCATATACTCACGAGCCATTTCAGAAATATAGGGTGCATATAAATCAATTTCAGCACCGTGATATTTTGCTGTGATCGGTGAATTAATGGCTTCTTGATATTGCGACTCAGTGATATTGCGTTTTTCAAGCATTCTACTGAGTACCCAATTACGACGTGTTTTAGCTCGCTCTGGGTTACGAATAGGGTTGGCTGCAGAAGGCGCTTGAGGTAAGCCTGCAATCATTGCCATTTCTGGTAATGTCAGTTGAGTTAAATCTTTACCGTAATAAACTTGAGCAGCAGCACCGACACCATATGCGCGGTTACCTAAGAATGAACGATTCAAATAGAGTGTTAAGATTTCTTCTTTAGTAAGTGCTTTTTCAATTTTTAATGCTAAGAAAATTTCTTTGGTTTTTCGAATATAGGTTTTTTCGCGTGATAAAAAGAACCCTCGGGCTACCTGTTGAGTAATCGTACTCGCACCTTGGCTTTTTTTACCCGTGGTAATTAAAATGACCGCAGCACGAACAATACCGATAGGATCGATGCCTTTATGTTCAAAAAAGCGAGCATCTTCGGTATCCAAAACAGCATTTATTAATTGCTCAGGCACATCCTGATATTCAATTGGGATTCTTCTTTTTTCACCAAACTGAGAAATAAGTAGCCCGTCACTGCTGTATATTCTTAATGGTGTCTGTAATTTTACCGTTTTGAGTGTATTTACATCCGGTAATTCAGGCAAAAGATAATAATAAGCTGCGACAATAGTGCCGACGCCTAATAAAGTTAAGCTAAATATAGCAATAAGTATTCGTTTTAACCACTTCACCGAAATATTCCAAAAATCATAAATATGCTCGCTAGTATATAAGCGGGAGGGTTTTTGGTGAAGTAAAAACATGAAAACAAAAAAAAACAAGTTGTAAAATTTAGAAACATTTAATACAAATACTTATAACGAGTTGATTTTGTGCTAATCTATTTTAAAATATAAAAAAATAAATGCGATGACGGAATATGCTTTCTAAATTTTGGAAGCGTCAGGCTCCGCAAATGGTTGGAATCGATATTGGTTCTCATGAAGTAAAAGCCATTTTGCTTAGCAAGACCGCTGATGGATATAAAATTCTAAACTATATATCTGCTCCTTTGAGAAAAGGTGCAGTTGTCGATCATGAGATCCGTGATGCTGAAGCGGTAATTGAATCATTAAGGCATATAAGGCGTGGACTGCCAAAAGGAATTAAGTCTGCTGCTGTTGCGGTCTCTGGCTCTGCTGTAATGACGAAAGTGATTTACATGGACGCTTCATTAAATGAAGAAGAAATGGAAGCACAGATTGAAATTGAAGCAGATAACCTTATCCCTTATTCACTCGATGAAGTGAGTATCGATTTTGAAACACTCAATGCCAACACAACTGACCCGACGAAAGTTGATGTGCTATTAAGTGCTTGTCGTACCGATAATATTGATTCCAGAATGGATTCTTTGGATGCAATTGAACTTGATACTAAGGTTGTCGATGTTGAAGCTTATGCTTTAGGTCGGTCATCTGAGTTGATTCTTGCTCAGCTACCTGAAGGTGCTAACGAAAAATCTGTGGTTTTGGTGGATATTGGTGCCAATATGACTACCTTTGCAGTGGTTGAGCATGGCGAAACAACTTTTATTCGCGAGCAAGCATTTGGTGGTGAACTATTTACTCAATCAATTTTATCGTTTTACGGCATGTCTTATGATGAAGCTGAAAATGCCAAAATAACCGGTGAGTTACCACGCAATTATATGTTTGAGGTGTTATCACCTTTCCAAACACAGTTATTGCAGCAAATTAAACGAACGCTTCAAATTTATTGTACAGCCAGTGGTAAAGATAAAGTTGATTATATTGTCTTAAGTGGCGGAACGGCAAAACTTGAAGGCATGACAGCATTATTAACTAATGAATTAGGGGTGCATTCAATTGTTGCAGACCCATTCCAAGGTTGTTTACATGCTGATGTTGATATTAAAAACCAGCTAGAGCCTAGTATTAGTAAATATATGGTTGCCTGTGGTTTAGCGCTTAGGAGTTACGCTCAATGGCGAACATAAACTTACTTCCATGGCGTGAAGAGGCCAGAGAAAAACAAAAACGAGATTATATAGGTATATTAGCGTTAGTTTTCTTAGTGACGTGTTTAATTGTATTTTTAGCATTAAGCTTTATTGAGGTTGTGACTGATGATCAACGTCAACGAAATGCATATCTTCAGACTGAAATATCTTTTCTTGATAGCCAAATCGCAGAAATAAGAAAAATTACTGCACGCAAGAAAGATATTGAAAGACGTACTAAGATTATATTAAACCTACAGCAATCTCGTAATTTGCCGACACATGTTTTAGATGAACTCGTGCGTATCGTTCCACCAGGAATATATCTTTCAAGTATTGAAAAGAAAGGTAGCTTACTTTGGATTGAAGGTCGCAGTGAATCAAATAACAACGTTGCGAATATGATGAGAAAAGTCAAAACATCGCAATATTTAAATGATCCAAGCATGCAGTCGATCATTAGTCAAAACGAAAATTTAAGACAATTACAGAAGTTCAGATTAAGAGTGACCATTTTTGATGACACTCTACCAATGGATTCAACTGAAGGAGGTCGAAAATGAATCTCGACTTAGAGCAGTTTAATGATATTGATTTTGAAAACATTGGTGGTTGGCCTACTTTAGTCAAAGTTGTTTTTGCCGTTTTTCTTTCATTGACAGTGATGGGAGCGAGTTATTACTTGTTCGTATCTGATGCATTAGATGTACTCGATACAGAAGAAAGAAAAGAAATTACCTTAAGGGAAGACTTTCAAAGTAAATATCGTCTAGCTGCAAATTTGAAATTATATCGTGAGCAGTTAGTGGTAATGGAAGCGCAATTTGCAGAATTGCTAAAAATGCTACCTTCTGAAAATGAAATGCCAGGCCTATTGGATGACACCACCTTTGTTGCGACCGATGCTGGTTTACGTATTAACAGTCTGGATTGGGATACTGAAATCGAACGCGACTTCTATTTGGAGTTCCCAATTAAGCTGGCCGTAGTCGGTGATTATCACCAACTAGGTAATATGGTCAGCGGTGTAGCAAAATTACCTCGTATCGTTAGCTTGCATGACTTTGTTATCAAGCGTGATGAAAGTGGAAGTTTATCGATGGATATTCTCGCGAAAACCTATCGATTTAAAGAGGGTGCACAATTACCAGCAGATCAAAATAAGGGGAAGAAATAATGAAATTCTTGCCTTTGATGTTGGTGGTATTGATGTTAACTGGCTGTATTGGTGATCGCAGTGATTTAGAGTTGTTTGTGACAACAACTAAAGCGCAGCATATTGCTCGTATTCCTCCGTTAAAAGAAACACCTAAGTTTGAACACTTTGCCTATCAAGCAGAGTTAATGCGCAGTCCTTTTGTACCACCTTCACGAGAGCTTACCGAAGAAGTGGTGGATACCAGTAGAAATTGTCTACAACCTGATTTGAAACGCCGTAAAGGGCGCTTAGAAACATATGCGATAGACAATTTAAGAATGCGCGGTACGTTAAGTGAAGATGGCACGACTTGGGCTTTAGTAGAGTCATCTGATGCAAACGTATATCGCTTAGGGGTCGGTGAGTATCTCGGACTTTATCATGGGAAAATCGATAAAGTGACACCGCAATATATTGAAATTATAGAATTAATTCCTGATGGTTCTGGTTGCTGGGCTGAAAGAGCAAGTAACTTAGAATTATCAGGCAAATAATGTGCGAAGGATGAGGGAATAATGAAATCTTCTGCCGCGATGCAAACATCGACAAAAAAAGTCTCACTATTTAAAGCAGTACTAAGTGTTGTTTTAATGATGGGCGCACTTCCAAGTGCAATAGCCGCCAATAAGTTAGTGGATGTAAAATACCATTCTGTTGTCGATCACCAATTAGAATTAGAGCTTGTATTCGAGTCAGCGCTCGATAAACCTGAGGTTGATTTATCAGGATCACCAGCACAAATCATTTTAAGTTTTGAAGACAGTATTTCAAACCTTGAAAAAGATGACATCACTATTGATAGAGTCGGTGTTGAGGGGTTAAAAACAACTCAAGTTGATGGGTCTTTAAATGTTGTTGTCGATTTAACAGAAGTGAAACCCTATCAAGGGAAAGTGGTTGGCAATACCTACCGCTTAACTGTCAATGATACGGCTTCAGGCCCTGATAATGCTGATAACCCTTTTGTTAATGGCATTGATACTATTGATTTTCGCCGTAACAAAGCGGGTGGTGGAGACTTACTGATACATTTGAACAATCGCTCTGTTGCAGCCAATGTTGCCCAGGTGGGGTCGAAGTTAGAGGTGAAGCTTTATAATACTGATATTAAAAATGAACATCTGTATGTCATGGATGTACAAGATTTTAATACTCCAGTGACCAGTTTCGAAACTTTTAAAGATGATTTAACTTCTCGTATTATGGTTGATGTCGATGGCAACTACGATTACAACTACAAACAAGAAGGCAATGTTTTTAAAGTTAGTATTAATAAAGTTGAGCGCGCGACAGTAGCTAAAGAAGATAAAAAATATAATGGCCGCTCTTTATCGCTGAACTTTCAAAATATCTCAGTGAGAACTGTCTTACAGATTATTGCTGATTATAATGATTTTAACTTAGTTACAAGTGACACAGTTGAGGGCAACATTACCCTTCGTTTAGATGATGTACCTTGGGATCAGGCGCTAGACTTAATTTTACAAACAAAAGGTCTTGATAAGCGTATTGAAGGTAATATCTTGATGGTTGCGCCAAGTGAAGAGTTGGCAATACGAGAAAGACAAGATTTAGCAAATCAACAAGAAGTTAAAGAGTTAGCTCCGCTTTATTCTGAATACATTCAAGTAAACTATGCAAAAGCAGTTGATATTGCTGAATTGATGAAGAGTGCAGATTCAAGCTTGTTATCAAGTCGAGGCAGCGTTGCTGTTGATGAGCGAACTAACACATTATTAGTTAAGGATACTGCTGATTCATTAGAGACAATCCACCGTTTAGTTGAAGTTCTTGATATACCGATTAAACAAGTATTGATTGAAGCTCGTATGGTGACTGTTAAAGATAACGTTTCAGAAGATTTAGGAATTCGCTGGGGCATCACAGATCAACAAGGTGATAAAGGGACTTCAGGTTCACTTGAAGGCGCAAATGATATTGTATCAGGTGTTATTCCTGCATTGAGTGATCGCTTAAATGTGAATTTACCTTCTTCTGCGAACAATGCGGCGAGTATTGCATTTAGTGTTGCTAAAATGGCAGATGGTACAGTACTTGATTTAGAGTTAAGTGCATTAGAGCAAGAAAACAAAGGCGAAATTATTGCTAGCCCGCGTATTACGACGTCAAACCAAAAAGCTGCCTACATAGAACAAGGTGTTGAGATTCCATATGTTGAGTCCGCATCTAGTGGTGCCACGACGGTATCATTCAAAAAAGCAGTATTATCATTACGTGTAACACCTCAAATAACCCCTGATGATCGTGTCATTCTTGATTTAGAGATTACTCAAGATACCCGAGGCGAAACTGTTCAGACTGGTACAGGTGAAGCCGTATCAATCGATACTCAACGCATCGGAACACAGGTATTAGTTGATAATGGGGAAACGATTGTACTTGGTGGTATTTATCAGCAAAACCTAATTAGTCGTGTCAGTAAAGTCCCAGTTTTGGGTGACATACCTTTGGTTGGTTTCTTGTTCAGGAATACGTCAGATACTAATGAGCGTCAAGAACTACTTATTTTTGTGACACCAAAAATTGTAACTGAAAAGCTTTAAAATTAGTTTGATTAAAATACCAGCGTTTGCTGGTATTTTTTTGTCTGCTATTTAGGTAGCTGATTAATTTTATTAGTAAAAGCTTAACCTTCTTATTCTGTGCTGTAGAGGGTTTGAAGTTGTATGATGGATTTATTTTGAAGAATCTGTGTTTAATTCATCAACATGACTTGCAACAATAGCCCTATAACTGAGATAATCCGTCGTCAAGTCTCATTAGAGCAAGGTTAAATTATAGGTCGGCTTGAGTTTAAGTCGATAAGGCATACATTTCATATAAGATTCAGACGTATATATAATGGCTGAAAAACGCAATATTTTTCTGGTAGGCCCAATGGGCGCAGGCAAAAGCACAATTGGTCGCCATTTGGCCCAAATGCTGCATTTAGATTTCCACGATTCAGATCACGAGATTGAGCAACGCACAGGTGCAGATATTGCCTGGGTGTTTGACGTAGAAGGCGAAGAAGGCTTTCGTGTACGTGAAGCTCAAGTCATCGCCGACCTGTCGGAAAAGCAGGGCATTGTCCTAGCTACTGGCGGCGGATCTGTACAAAGTAAAGACATTCGTAATCATTTGTCGGCTCGAGGTATTGTTGTATACCTAGAGACTACAATCGATAAGCAAGTGGCTCGTACTCAACGTGATAAACGTCGACCGTTACTACAGGTTGATGATCCACGCGAAGTGCTTGAAAATCTTGCTGATGTTCGTAATCCTTTATATGAAGAGATTGCAGACGTTATCGTTAAGACAGATGAGCAAAGTGCGAAAATAGTCGCAAATCAAATCATTGAGCAACTCGGTTTTTAGGTAGGTTTATGCAACAAGTTCAGGTTGAATTAGGTATAAGAAGTTATCCCATTTTTATTGGCCAGAATTTATTGCAGCAAAATACTTATCTCTCCGATTACCTTTCTGGTAAAAAAGCACTCATAGTCACCAATGACACTATAGCTCCGTTGTACTTAGAACAAGTCCAACAAGCTATGGTCAGTTGTGGTGAACTGGGTGTTGTTGTGCTTCCAGATGGTGAGAAATATAAAGATCTCACGCATTTGGATTTAATATTTTCTGCGTTACTAGAAAATAATTTTGCACGTGATTGTGTGATAGTTGCATTAGGTGGCGGTGTCGTTGGTGACATGGCTGGCTTTGCTGCATCTTGCTATCAGCGAGGTGTGGAGTTTATACAGCTTCCCACAACACTGCTGTCCCAGGTTGACTCTTCTGTTGGCGGTAAAACCGCTGTGAATCATCCTTTGGGGAAAAATATGATTGGGGCATTTTATCAACCTCAATCAGTACTAATTGACACCAATTGTTTATCAACTTTACCTGCAAAAGAGTTTGCTGCGGGAATGGCTGAAGTCATTAAGTACGGTATCATTTGGGATGCTGACTTTTTTAGCTGGCTAGAGCAAAATGTTGAGCCGCTTAAGACGCTTGATAAAGATGCGTTAACCTATGCCATTGCTAGATGTTGTCAAATTAAAGCGGATGTCGTTGCTGAAGATGAAACTGAACGTGGTGTTAGAGCGTTATTGAACCTCGGGCATACATTTGGTCATGCGATTGAAGCTGAAATGGGCTATGGCGTATGGTTGCATGGTGAAGCTGTGGCAACGGGCACGATTATGGCCGCTTTAACATCATTAAAGTTAGGCTTAATTCAGCAAACCGACTTTGATAGAGTCACTCGCATAATGCAAGCGTTTGACTTACCAATAACTTCGCCTGAAAACATGACATTTGATAGTTATATCAAACACATGCGACGAGATAAAAAAGTGTTAGCGGGCCAAATTCGTTTGGTGTTACCGACTTCAATAGGCACTGCTGAAGTATTCTCTGATGTAAAAGAGTCACTGCTCGCAGAAGTCATCAGTCAAGTTTAAGTTGTAGCGCAGTTTAAACGTTAGTGTAAGTCTAATGGTGGGCTTGTGGATATCCAACAAACGCTTTTGTTACCTTCGCAAGAATCGTTAGTTCAGCGACTAGAGCATATCGCGAGTTATAGCGAGCAACTTGTGCTTGTTTCAGGGGTAAGAGGTTCAGGTAAAACAACCTTAGTGACAGCCCTCGCAAGTGAGCTTGATAACTATAATTCAGCATTAGTTATTTGTCCTATGCATGCTGAAAGTGCTGAAATTCGTCGAAAAATCCTCATTCAATTGATCTCATCGCCCATTTTCGATGACGCATTACCCTTGGCAGACACTTTGTTGAGGATCCAGTCGAGTTTAACTAAGCCGTTACACATTATTATTGACGATGCGCAATATATGCCGCGAGAGTTATGGGCAGAATGTTTAGTGCTAACGCAATTGAAATGTGCGGGTAAACCTATTTCAATTACTTTTACGATTGAGCCAGATTCTTTAACTGAACTCAATCTTGAGCTCACAGAGTCAATGCAATCATTGCTATTGAATGTAGAAGTGGAACCATTATCGCTTGCAGAACGTGAAGGGCTTTATCGGACATTATTAATTAGAAGTCATAAAACCCCCTTTATTCCTCGTGAAATAATACAAGCACAAATTGAAAAGCAACATGGCACACCTGCAGAAGTTCTCGATTTACTTAAAAAAGCTTTGGAAGATAAGCCCGAAGAAATAAAGTCATGGCCCAAATACTTGCATTGGTTAGTCTCACTATTTGTATTTATGGCAATGGCAGGAATAGGCATTGCCATCTATTTAACTCAAAGCAAACAACAAGCTGAAAATGAGCCAGAAATCGTATTTGCAGAGTATCAGCTACCAACGAGCCGTGCTCAATGGTTCATACACCATTATGGCAAGTCATTAGTATCTGCTGCTATTAAGATCCAGCCTGAAGAAATACCATCCAAGCAAGGCTTTAATTTAGTGGGTGATAAAGTTATTGAATCAATGCTTCCTATTTATCCCTCGCGGGATGATGAGGGGAGTGAGCCTGTTAACAAAATGGGTTTATCTTCACAAGAGGATAGCGCGAGCAATAACATGCATCTCTCAATGAGTGATGCTGACGTGGACAGTAACGTAAATCATGATGTTCAAGTTGCTGATGTTGATGAAGATATCACTATTGTTGAACGAGATAAGCTTGAAGTCAGTAGCATTGATGTGGCAGTACAACAAGATTCAGCTTTATTAACTGACAGAGCAGGATATACCTTACAAATTGCCAGTGTGCGTGATGACAAATCGTTAAAAGCTATCGTGTCAAAACTAAGCCAGATACAGCAAAACGAACTTCAATTAGTACAAGCAAACTTCAAGCAGCGCCATATTGTCCTGTTTGGTCAATTTGATAGTGTTATAGAGGCTCAAAAACAATCTGACAACTTACAACAGGATCTGGGTTTGAGTGCACCATGGATAAGGAAGTGGAGCGATCTTAAGGGATATGAAATCAAATCGAATTAATCGCTTAAAAAGCCATTCGTTTCTATGATTCAAACAATGATTATTCTTATTAAAAAGAGTACAATCATCAGCTTTAATTTTGCTAGTAACTGGTATTCATGACTAAAAAGCATAGAGCCTTTCTTAAGTGGGCGGGTGGGAAATTTAAACTCGTTGACGAGCTAGCAAAACACTTGCCGCAAGGTAAGAGGTTAATAGAGCCCTTTGTTGGTGCAGGATCTGTATTTTTAAATACGGAATATGAAGAGTATCTGCTGTGCGATATTAATCATGACCTGATTAATCTTTATAATATTGTCAAAAATGAACCGGAAACCTACATTGCAGCAGCGAAAGCGATGTTTGTACCGGAAATGAATGACAAAGAGCAATATTACCGCATTCGAACTGAGTTTAATCAAACCAAAGATCCCTTTAAGCGTTCAGTTTACTTTCTTTATATGAACCGACATGGTTTTAATGGCTTATGCCGCTATAACAGAAAAGGCGGTTTTAATGTTCCTTTTGGTTCTTATAAAAAACCGTATTTCCCAGAAGATGAACTTCGCTACTTTTCCATTAAAGCGCAAAAGGCAACATTTCACTGTGTGAGTTATGAACAAGCATTTGAGATGTCTACAACAGGTGATGTGATTTATTGCGACCCGCCATATGCGCCTTTATCAACAACTGCTAGCTTTACAACATACGTAGGGCCAGGCTTTAGTCTTGATGACCAAGCGCTTTTAGCGAGACAATCTCGTCATACAGCTCTTGAACGTGATATTCCTGTGTTGATCAGTAATCATGACATTCCGCTTACTCGCGAGCTTTATCGCGGCGCAAAGTTAGCCTCGATTGCAGTGCAGCGTAATATCAGTCAAAAAGGCAGTTCGCGTAAGAAAGTCGATGAAATCATGGCGCTATATGATCATCACTATCAAGAAGTGATAGATTAATCTCGTTCAAGCTTTGAGAATAATGAATGGTCAATTTTGGCTTACTTTCTTTGGCTTACTTTCTTTGGCTTATGGTCTTTAGCTTAATACTTGATTGACGATAAAGATTAACGACAAAATCATCAGTGCGGCTAAAGCTATTCCCATAAAGATAAAAGGCAGTGGCGAATTATTTTTCTGAAAATCACGCTGGCGATTATCTTCAGTTTGCACCCCAAAAAATGCGGCTACAGTGCTGGTAAATACTCGCCAAATAGACATTAAATGGTGTTTGGATTATTTGCAGGCATATCACTGATAGGTTTGCTTTTTTCGCTACCATGTAGGAGTTCGAGCAAGTCTAAAAAATGGAATTGACTTGAGCGGCTATTACCTGTCACCCAGCTTCCCCAGCTGACATTATCAGATTGAGTTGCACAACGGTTGTTTGGGTGGCTGCTCGGTAGACTTGAGTTGTAGGTTGCAGTGTCTGAACATGCGCAGTTTTCAGCTAGCAGTTGGTCGCGACTATCTGATGCTGCAAAGTATGCAACAAACATTAATGCACTAGCAGAAAAAATACTTAACACAGGCTTTAACGTCACCTTACCAGTTTGGTGGGTGTTCATTTTTCGCTGACTGCACATCATAAGGGCTATCCTTGTCTCATACTTTCAGAATCAATAAATAAACATGTCTCGAATAACGGTATACGATCCAACAAGATGTAGAGATCAGAAACTATATATTCATAAAAGACACAGTGACGTAAGTCGCATTATAGCAAATTTGTCTAGTTAATGAACATCCATTGAGTGTGATCTAGATCAATTTAATACTTACAGATTATTAATATTTACATTTATTTGACTTAGCAAAGTTTTATTACTGTTTGTGACTAGAGCGTTTTCTCTGCAGAGGGTAAAATAATGCCACTTTTAATCGCTTCGAGAAGACTATGCGTCCATTTCTGATTGCCCCATCTATTTTATCAGCCGATTTCGCCCGTTTAGGTGATGATGTTCAAGCCGTATTAGATGCAGGGGCTGACGTTGTTCACTTTGATGTTATGGATAACCATTATGTGCCTAACTTAACGATTGGTCCTATGGTTTGTCAGGCGCTACGTGATTTCGGCATAACTGCTGATATTGATGTGCATTTAATGGTGAAGCCAGTTGATCGTATTATTCCTGATTTTGCCAAAGCCGGCGCTTCTATCATCACTTTCCATCCTGAAGCATCAGAGCATGTAGACCGCAGTCTACAACTTATTAAAGAATCAGGTTGTAAAGCTGGTTTAGTATTTAACCCAGGTACACCACTGCATTATCTTGACCATGTCATGGACAAACTAGATGTCATCCTATTGATGTCAGTTAATCCAGGTTTTGGCGGACAATCATTTATTCCATCAACGCTAGATAAGCTTAAACAAGTTCGCGCCAAAATCGATGCGAGTGGTTTTGATATTCGTCTTGAAGTTGATGGCGGTGTTAAAGTTGATAATATTGCAGAAATCGCAGCTGCAGGTGCAGATATGTTTGTAGCAGGTTCGGCTATTTTCAATCAACCAGATTATAAAACTGTGGTTGATGAAATGCGCAGTGAACTGGCTAAAGTTGACGCGTAATTATGGCTGACTTCTCTAAAATTAAAGCCATCGCTTTTGATTTAGACGGCACGCTTATCGATAGCGTGCCAGATTTGGCTGCGGCAACGCAGGCCACATTGGCCGAGCTCAACCTTTCCACTTGTACTGAACAACAAGTTAGAAACTGGGTTGGCAATGGCGCTCGGGTATTAATGCTGCGTGCATTACATCATGCTTATACAGCAGGTGAGATACTATCGCCTTCTGTTGCAGAGTCTACATCAGTTTCTGAAGACGCGCTTGATGCTGCAATGCCTGTTTTTATGAAGCATTACCAGCTGCACTTGCAAAAGCATAGTCAGCTTTATGTGGGTGTACTAGAGACATTAAATACCCTTAAAGTTTCAGGTTACCCGCTAGCAATCGTGACCAATAAGCCTTATCGATTTACCGTTCCGCTATTAACGGCGTTTGAAATAGATAAATTATTTAGTTTGGTTTTGGGAGGGGATTCGCTGGATAAAATGAAACCAGACCCTCTGCCATTAACGCATATTTTAAATGAATGGCAACTTGAACCCGAACAACTATTAATGGTTGGGGATTCAAAAAATGACATATTTGCGGCAAAAGCAGCCGGAGTAAGCTCAATAGGCTTGACCTATGGGTACAACTACGGTGAAGATATTGGGCTGAGCGGCCCAACTGCGGTATGCGAACAATTTAATCAGATTTTAGCCTTATTACCTTCAGTTAACACTAACGGCTAAAACAAACTGCTAGATCAATGGAGCAATAAAACAAATGACTGCAAAACCTATCGTGTTTAGTGGTGCTCAACCATCAGGTGAGCTAAGTATCGGAAACTACATGGGCGCGCTTCGTCAGTGGGTTAACATGCAAGATAGCCACGATTGTATTTATTGTGTAGTTGATTTACATGCAATTACTGTACGACAAGATCCTGAAAACCTGCGTGCAGCTTGTTATGACACGTTAGCAGTTTATCTTGCTTGTGGCATCGACCCTGACAAAAGTACTGTGTTCCTACAGTCACAAGTGCCGCAGCACACGCAATTAAGCTGGGCGTTAAATTGTTACACCCAAATGGGTGAACTGAACCGCATGACGCAGTTTAAAGACAAGTCGCAAAAACATGCCAATAACATCAATGTGGGTTTATTTGATTACCCTGTATTGATGGCAGCTGATATTTTGCTTTATCAAGCAAATGAAGTGCCTGTTGGCCAAGATCAGAAACAGCATTTAGAACTGACTCGTGATATCGCTACACGTTTTAATAATGCTTATGGTGATACGTTTGCAGTACCTGAGCCATTTATTCCAGAAACGGGCGCTAAGGTGATGTCACTGCAAGAGCCGACCAAAAAAATGTCTAAGTCAGATGATAACCGTAATAACGTTATTGGTTTACTTGATGATCCTAAAGCGATTATGAAGAAAGTTAAAAAAGCGATGACAGACAGCGAAGAGCCACCTGTTGTTCGTTTCGATGTTGACGAAAAACCGGGTGTATCAAACTTATTGAGCCTAATGTCAGGTTGTAACGGTCAGTCAATTGAGTCTATTGAGAAAGACTTTGAAGGCAAAATGTATGGCCATTTAAAAGTGGCAACGGGTGAAGCGGTTGTTGAAATGCTTGAACCACTGCAGGAGCGTTTCCGTCAGTTTAGAGCGGATGAAGAGTACCTTGATGCGGTATTTAAAGCTGGTGCTGAAAAAGCGCAAGCTCGTGCAGAAGAAACGATTAAAAAAGTGTACGAAAAAATCGGTATGATCGTCTAACGATTAGCTAAGTATTTTAATTGTAAAAACAAGCCAGCATAAATGCTGGCTTTTTTGTCTCTGATTTTTTGCTGCGACTTTATCAAGCCTTCAGACTTTTTGAGATTGCATTTTAAGCCGTTAATAAAGCACGCTATTGCAAGTTCATTTTAGCGATGTTGCTGACAACTAAAGTTAAACCCGATTAAAATCTCAGGAAAATTAAATGTGGCTAATCGGCCTGACTCAATATCATGTTTAACCATGAAGTTAGAAGCGAGTGCTATATCTTGATTAACAACGCTTAATCAGCGTCTATATATTCAAATACTTTAATCACTTTTCTCACACCAGAGGTGTTACGAGTCACCTCAACTGCAAGATCTGCTTGATCGCGAGCAATTATGCCAAGCAGAAACACTTCACCATTTTCGGTGACCACTTTTACCCGAGTGACATCTAACTCTGTTTCATTCAACATGCGGGTTTTAACTTTAGTGGTGATCCACGTATCGTTACTGCGTGTAGTAAATGAAGTGGGGTTACCAATACGAATTTGGTTATGCAGCTTACCGCCAATTTCTAACTCTTGTACTACTCTTACGGCTTTGTCGCGGAGCATAGAATTAGGAGACTGGCCAATCATCAACACATTACTGTTTAACACCACACCAGTAATGTTGGTCTGGCTATTAATATCTTGATGTTTTGATAGTGCACTGGTGATATTAAAGTCGGCATTAGTATCACTGATTTGCGTAGACATACTACGCTCATCATTGGCCATTTTTGCACCGCCAACAGCACCAACCATTACAACACCTGCACAGCCCTGAAGCAGGAACAGTATTGCAATGGCAAGAACTGCTTTTATCATGCTTGCTCGTCCTGAGGGAACAGAGTGCGGTCAATATTGTCACATAAACAGTGAATGACTAATAAGTGAACTTCCTGAATACGTGCAGTCACGTTAGAAGGTACGCGAACTTCAACATCGCCTTCACTCATAAATCCTGCCATTGCGCCGCCATCTTTACCGGTTAACGCAACAATAGTCATATCGCGACCTAAAGCTGCTTCCATCGCTTTAATTACGTTACCAGAGTTACCACTGGTTGAAATCGCCAATAAAATATCACCAGGTTGTCCTAGTGCCATGATTTGCTTTGAGTAAATTTCATCGTAGCTATAATCGTTGGCGATAGCAGTAATCGTTGAGGTATCACAGCTTAAAGCAATGGCTGGTAACGGTGGGCGTTCAATTTCGTAACGGTTAAGTAATTCTGCTGAGAAATGCTGTGCATCGCCAGCGCTACCGCCATTACCACATGCAAGAATCTTGTTACCGCCTAACAGGCATTGAACCATCATTTCAGCCGCTTTTTCAATCGACTCTGGTAATGCTTCAGCAGCGTCAATTTTAGTTTGAATTGACTCTGTGAAGCTGTCTTTAATACGTTCTAACATGGTTAAATCCTTACTCAGTAAAGTGTTGCTATCATGCTTAAATCACTATCTAGGCAGCATTATAGCTAAAATTGTCTATTTAAAAACACCCTTGTAACCATTGTATGTCTTGGCCATTAATGGCAATGACATCAAAGCGGCATGGGGCATTGATTTTATGAGTTTGTAAATATTGCTCAGCAGCTTTTCTAATACGAGATATTTGGCCTGCCGATAATGCATTTAACGCACCACCAAATTGAGTTGAAGAGCGAAATTTAACTTCAATAAAAACCCAATATTGCTTATCCCGCATGATTAAATCTATTTCACCAAAACGATAACGCTGGTTCTGAGTCACAAACTGTAGACCTTGTTGTTCAAGGTAAGTTCGAGCTAATGATTCAGCTTGTTGCCCAGCGTTAGTTTGGCTCATTTGTATTTAACGGATATCCATCTAAATTCAGTTGCTTGTTATAGCGAACGAAGTTGTCCACGCTGGTATTTACCCCAGCTCAATGTTCGCTCAATAACACCATTTTGATCAACAGAAAGCGCGCCACTGCGGCCATTAAATTGATAACCTGGGAAAGCACGCATCTGCGCTAAACGGCTAACTAGCTCTAGTGAATCATAGCCCATGATATACAAACGCTTTTGACCATTATTCCAATTGCTCCATAGTTGATTCACCATGGTGGTTTCGGTGTTGGCGCCCATTAACCAAGGGATATCACTGATCATCAGGTTATTGAGTTCTTGTGCCGATTGCGTTGAGTTACCACTGAGTCGACTGCGGCTGGTGGTATAAAGTGCAACAGGATCAGCAAAAACGCTAAAATTAACATCTAAGAAAGGCTTAAGCAGCACCAGGTCTTTTGCGGCAGAAATCATATAAATGGCATCGATATCGCGACGTGAACGAAAATCTGCTTCGATATTATTCCCTATCAATTCTTTCATTCGTGCAATGCGCGCTTGGCTGTCTTTAACGCCTAGGGCTTCTTGCACGGTTAACTTCATTTGATCGCCGCCATCGTAATAATGGATTTCAGCATTTTCTTCGGTTAACTCAAGCCATTTACTGTTAAAGCTTTCAGCCATGCGTTTACCGGTTGAGTCATTACTGACTAATAACAGTGGCAAACTAATGCCATCGTTATACAGCTTTTGCGCAGCATCACTGGCTTCTTGAGCTGGTGATAGAGCGAAATAAAACTGATCACTATTGGGAGTGAAATTTTCAGTTTGATTCAAATAAAGTTGCGGAACCGTCATAAGCTCTTGCTCGTTTAGTGCTTGCATTTCTTCAACGGCATTAGGTAAAAGCGGGCCAATGACAAATTCAGCGCCAGCGGCTAAAGCATCTTGATAAGCGGTTTCAACGCCAAGGTTAGTATCAAAAAAGTTAAGTTCAATTTGATCATCAAATGCAGCCATATAGCTGGCTAAAATGCCTTGCCTAATTGGCTCTGCCACAGCTGCTCGTCTACCTGTTAATGGCAAAAGCACAGCAATATTTTGCGGCTTATACGGTTTAGCATTTAAGGCTTTTTCTAAATCAGACGGTAATTTCATCGCACCGGGGTGATTAGGATTGGCTTGTTGCCATTCACCTAAATATCGGACTAATTGTGATGGGTCTACTGCATAGTGTTTGGCTATGTAAGCTAACTGCAACCAACCTGAAAAGGTCGGGTTACTGTTATCACGCATAAAGCTTTTAATGGTTTCTTCGTGCAATGGCTGTAACGTACGCCAAATGGTGTCGTTGACTTCAAACGACTGCTCTTTTGGCAAGTACAAGCTCAGTGAACTAAGTTGTCTTAATTCATCAATCGGTTGCTTAGTTTGATTAAACAAACGTGCTTTATATTGATGGTAAGTCACACGTTGCCAATCTGGCAGCTTCCAGGTATTAGGATAATTAAGAATTGATAGGGCGTCAGCGTCAGAGCGAGTTTGCTCAGCCACGCGTGCAGAAAGGTACAACCATTCTGCTTGCAGTGTTGGCTCAGGCTGTAATTGAGGCTTCATCGAGACAAGTAACTTATCTGCAGCACTCACATTGGCTTCATTAATGTAAGCATGTGCGGCTAATAACAGATATTTGTCACGCTCTTGTGGCTGTTTAGCGTTACTGGCTGCAGATAAATAGACATTGGCCGATTGCGTCACGGATGCCAATGAACTATCAATAGCCTGTTTATTTTCAGTAGTTTGAGTTGCACAACCCACTAATACTGTCGATAAAATAGCTGCGAAAACGAATTTTGTTGTAATCAGTCTTTTTAACACAGGGCTTCACTCTGGTAAGATGCTGTCTCTAGTTTAACCTGCTCTTTCACTTGGCGAAAGTCTTGATGATACTCAATACAGAGGTAGTTATGGACCTATCGGTCGCACTTTATATCGTTCCCACCCCAATTGGTAACTTAGGGGATATCAGCAGCCGTGCAATAGAGGTACTTAATAACGTTAAACTCATTGCCTGTGAAGACACTCGCCACAGTGGAAAATTATTAAGCCACTTTGGTATCGAGACCCGTAAAACAGCACTGCATGATCATAACGAACGTGACAGAGCGCAGTGGATTATTCAAAAACTAAGTAACGGTGAAGCGGTTGCATTGATTTCAGATGCGGGCACACCTTTAATTTCAGATCCTGGATATCACTTAGTTAAACAAGTGCGTGAAGCAGGGTACAACGTGGTGCCATTGCCTGGCCCTTGTGCTGCCATCACCGCATTAAGCGCATCAGGTTTGCCGTCTGATCGTTTTTCATTTGAAGGATTTTTACCGTCAAAAGAAAAAGGACGGTTAGATAAACTTGCGGCGTTAAAAGAAGATCCGCGTACGTTGATTTTTTACGAATCTCCGCATCGTATTGTCCATAGCCTTGAATCCATCGTGACAGCGTTAGGTGACGATCGTGAAATAGTTATGGCTCGTGAAGTCACTAAAACCTTTGAAACTTTTTTATCTGGTTCAGTGGCAGAGGTATTACAAACAGTAAAAGATGACCCGAACCAGCAAAAAGGTGAAATCGTCATCATGATCCATGGGCATCGCATCGACACTGAATCAGAAATTCCAACTGTTGTGATTAATACTCTAAAGCTGTTATGCCAAGAGTTACCGCTTAAAAAAGCTTCAGCGTTAACGGGTGAAATATACGGGCTTAAAAAGAATGCACTTTATAAATACGGTTTAGAAATCGGACTGTAATTAAAATGCGAATGGTTTAGCCCAAAGCTATTTTTTAGATGGTGTGTTGCAGTCGCTTACGCTATAATCCGCGCCGAGTTGGCCAGACAGTTGCTGCGTTCGCAAGAACGGGGAGGAAAGTCCGGGCTTCAAAGAGCAGGATACCAGGTAACGCCTGGGCGGTGTAAACCGACGACAAGTGCAGCAGAGAGGAGACCGCCAACTTCGGTTGGTAAGGGTGAAAGGGTGCGGTAAGAGCGCACCGGGCCACTGGTAACAGTTGGTTGCAAGGTAAACTCTATCCGAAGCAAGACCAAATAGGGTCCCGTATGGCGCTGCTCGCGTTGGGACCGGGTAGGTCGCTTGAGCCTGTGAGCGATTGCAGGCCTAGATGAATAACTGTCCACGACAGGACCCGGCTTATCGGCCAACTCAAACCTTTCTATTAGAAGGCCTCACAGCAATGTGAGGCCTTTTATGTTTCTGCCTGTGCTACAAAGTGGGTCACAACCTGTGACACACAAAATCCCCTATACCTTTCAGCGTAACGGGGTCTATTACTTGAGGGTTCGCATACCCAAAATCATCCAAGAGAACACCAACCTTCCGCCTATCATGCGGCAAAGCCTACAGACGAAGTCCTCAAGAATAGCTATTACGCTGGTTAACCAAGTAATAAGCCAATTAAATGATTTAAGGAGTTCTCTTATGGCTAAGAGTATCCAAATGGGGTTTACAGAAGTACTGACTTTTGGTGATAACGGTAAGCTTAAAACCTCGATAAAATACGATTCTGGTAATGATGAAACAGATAGAACTAGTGCTCTAAAGCACTCATTAGAGCTTGAGAAGCTGAATGTTCAACAACGTGCAACGAATGAGTCAGTAGAGCTTGAAGAGGTCGGTATGAAGCTCTCTGAGGCTATTGAGGCTTATAAAAAATGGCGAGAAAAAATAAAGCCTGTAGGCAGTAAAATTAGAGGTATTACTAACAAAGTAGCCCAATCTAGGTATTCGAACTTCAATATATTATTGTTAGTGATCGGAGATAAAGATGTTAATACCGTTTCTAAATCAGACATAAAAAAAACAATGACAGTAATTGAGAATATGCCGAGAAGGAATATAAAACCTTACTGTCAGAACAAGGATTTATCGGTATGGGTCGAAGCTGCCAGCAATCGCCAAATACCTGATGAAGACTTAATTTCATCAAAATCAGTAAAAGAGGCATTTAAGGACTATCAATCGCTGTTTTCTACGTTTTTAGTTAATAGTGAGTTCATCCTCGATACGTCTCCAACTTCTGGGCTGAAAGTTACTTCACAGAGTATGTCGTATGCCACTTTTTCATCTAAGCAGATGAATTCGATTGTTCATTATTGGGAGGAGCAACAAGACTCTGACTATAAATGGATTACCTTGTTGGCTGTTTATACAGGGGCAAGGCGAGGTGATATCTTTAACTTAAAACTATCTTCAATTAAGTTTGACGGTAGCTGTAACAGATATTATCTATTCATTGAAGAAGGCAAGACAGATGCTGCTCGTAGGAAGATTCCTATACATCAAAAATTAATCAACATGGGTTTTCTGGAATATGTTGAACAAAAATCTGATGGGGTTCCGTTAGAATCTAAGCTGTTTAGAGCATTCAAGACTGATTGCTATATAACTACTCGATTTGCTGCTAGTTTGGAAAGCCTGTCAATTGATAAGCTTAGTGATGAAAAAAGACGACGTTCATTTCATAGCCTAAGACATGCGATGATTACAGAGTCCTTGAAGTATAACGAAATGCACTTAGTGCAAAGAGTTGTCGGACATGAGCTATCTGAGGCAGGTATTACCAGAAAGTATACTGGTGAATTTGAGCTAAAAAATTATTTAGGTGTAATTGATTGTTTGGATTGGTTAGATAATTAGATCTTGTTGTTAACTGACAAAGGGCTTCATAGTGCTTTGTCAGGTTTCGGCATTCTATGGACAAACTAGGGTTTTGAGCTCTAGTTTCATTTTGATGTTGTCTAAATACACAGATTTTATGTTAGTTTTCAGACTATGAGAATAGTTAAGACTCATCATATTATGGATTAAATTTGGAAAATTGGAGTGATAGATAGAGCCAAAAGATGACAAGCAATTTTAAAATGTGACCATTATATAGGTATAGAGCTAAGTGTATGGTATTAATAGTGTTTAAGATGCTAATCTAATTTCATATGGACTTGAGGATACTTAGTAAGACATGGATAATTTTGTAAGTTATGAAAATGCCCCTTTTGATGTTTTAGAAGAAGGTGTCCATGATTTATCTTTACCTGAATTTAGGCGGTTATTTGTCTATAACCCATTAAGGGAAAAGCAGTTCTTAGGGCTTGTTGAGGCAATGAAAAACCTAAGAGATGCAGGGTGTTCTACAATCTATATAGATGGAAGCTATGTAACCCAAAAGGCCCATCCTGGCGATTTTGATGCATGTGTAGATTATTCAGGCGTTGACCTACAGGTCTTGGACCCTGTATTTCGGAATTTTGATAATCAGCGACAAGCTCAGAAAGACAAATATGAAGGTGAGTTTTTCCCTCACTTAGGAAAAGCGGACTCTGTTGGTACATTATTTTTAGATTTTTTTCAGAATGAAAAGCACTCAGGAAAACGAAAAGGCATAGTAAAGCTTGATTTAAATAGCATGGAGCTAAGGGCCTTGGGAGAGGAAAAATGATTCTTACCAATGAACAGCTAGAGCTAACACAAGAAACTTTGTTACGTTTTGAGGTTACTTTTGGTGAGTTGTCTAGCTCCACTGACTTACTTAAAGTAATGGAAAGAGATGCTCTTCTAAGCACTATCAACGCGCTAAAAGAAGAAATAAATGAATACTTTTCGATTATCAATGGGCAAATCACAATAAAAAATTCTCTAATGCTGTGTGAGCTAAGACAGCAATTAGTCGTGCATCGTATAGCAAACGGTTTGTCACAAAGTTGTATGGCGAAAGCTATGGGTATTTCAAAAGGCTTATTAATTCGTTTTGAAGCTACAGAGTATGAAAATGTTGGCCTTCAGCTCCTTCTTAAGGCATCAGAAATTTTAGGTAACTCGATAGCTGAAGTGTTTGATAGCGTCGACGATAGAGTAATAGAAATTTACAACAACCAACGTGCTTTAGATATTCCTTTTTGGGAGCTTTTGCCCATAAAAGAATTAATTAAAAGAAATTGGATCACGGCTAAAAATGCAACTTCAGAGTTAAAAGAAGTAATCTACGGAAGTGGCTCACTAACTAACTTTGCTTATCACAAAAAAACCAAATTTGGTGAGAGAACAGCAAAAGAAGCTGCTTTGTTTGCGTGGGAAAGCAGAATTCTATCTGAAGCCAGAAAGATAATTAACCATACAGAATTAGAGTATGTGGAACATAACCCTATATGGCTTCATGAGCTAGTAGCTTTGAGCACTGACCCTAACGGTCCTCTTCTGGCAAAGGAGTTGTTATTAAGCAAAGGTATTATCTTAGTTATTGAAAGACATTTAGATCAAACCTATCTTGATGGCGCAGCTCTTTTGAGTGATGAAGGTTTTCCTGTAATAGGTATGACATTACGTCAAGACCGCATTGATAATTTTTGGTTTGTTCTCTTTCATGAGCTAGCTCATGTGTATCTTCACTTACTTTCGAATAAATTCCCTGTTTTTCTTGATGAAAAAATAGGAGATAAAAATTTGGACCCTTTAGAGCAGGAAGCTAATGAGTTTGCTCGTAATACTTTAATTACTCCTGAACAGTGGGCTAGTTGCGTTTCTCCAGTCATGATAAACGAGAACGCGGTTAATATAGATGCTAAAAATTTAGACATTCACCCTGCAATTATAGCGGGACGAATTCAATTTGAAAAAGACGACTACTCTATTTTGAGAGGCGTTGTTAATCATGGAAAAATTAGAGCTTTATTTGGAGTGAAGTAATGGACTATAAACCCTATTTACCTGTTTTGAAGTGGCGCCAAGGCGAGTATCAGGCATTAATGAGGCTTAAAAGTTCTGTGAAAAGTTCTATACGCCCATTGTTTGTCATCCCTCCTATTGAGTTTGATTTTGAAACTCAAATGCCCAAAAAAACGGCTCAAGCACACATTGAACCTCTAGTTAAAAGACTTGAAGATAAATGGGGAGACGGTATTGCTTCTATGGATCTTCATGTGAGTTTACATACAAGCACAATGCAAAGTGGTGAGCTCGTACCTGAGTATGTTTACAGACTCCTCAAGCAAAGTAAAACGAACATAAAACCTGTGATCACATTACATGATGAGCCTGAATATATCAGAATTATTATGGATTATTGTAGAGCTAAGGCATGTGGGTTAGATATACGGATTAAGTTTGAAGAATTAGCTGATGCCGAGAATATGGCTCTCCTTCCAAAGCTGATAATTGAAAATAATTTAAATATGGCGGGAATTGAAATCATTATAGATTTTGGTTCGAAATCTGAATATGAACCTTTTGAGCGAATTGGCACTTTACTTGCTGTACTCATCTCGAAAATTGATTCATTTAGCTCATATAAGTCGATATACCTAGTGGGGACCGCATTAGATTTTTCTTCAGTACCAACAAATTCGTTAGTAACCCAACCAAGAGCTGATTGGAAGTTTTATAGGCGTTTTTACAAAGAAAATTTTGAGCGAATATCAAATTTAGGTTTTGGAGATTTTAGTATAGAGCCTCCAGAGTTTGCTCCAGCCTTGGATATGCGAGTAATAAAACCTGCTGCAAGAATTATTTATTCTACTGAAGAGCTTTGGGTAATTAATAAAGGTTCAGCATTTAGAGATAACCCTAAGCAAATGCATAGCATGTGTCATGATTTTGTTTGTAAGTCAGGGTTTTATGTTGGGAGTTCCCTTTCGGAAGGAGATTTGAAAATTCATGAATGTGCGTATTATCTATGCAGTAATGGCAGTTTAACAACATGGAAGGAGGTTGGAACTAGTCACCATATTTCATTTGTAGTTCATCAGCTCGCCAGTCTGCACGGGCAATAAATGCTTCCTTAATCGAGGAAACGATCTCGTTTGTTTCTAGATGCTTACAGATGAGAGCATAAAGCTCTTTTCTGTTTAAGTTTACATCTTTGGTACTAAGGCCTTTTGCTTTTAAGATAGATTGAGCTTCATTTTTCCAAAGCAAGTGAGAAACACTAAAAGGGTCAAATTCAGGGTTTATTTTTGGATGTCGTAATGTTTTGAAAGTTATAGCACCTTTGCTTCCTTTGTTGGCAATTATTACGCCACTCCAACAAGGTATGTTATCCATTAACTCCTCAAAGTGATTGGGGGCAACTACAAACGTTAGCTTTTGCAATACAGCTGTATAAGCTTTCAACTGACCATTTAATCTTTTAAGTGTATCTTTTGAGCTTTTAATTTCATATCCATGGATATTTCCATTGATAACAGCGACATCAATTCTATTTGAGCCATGTAGCAGCCCTAGCTCATCAAGCACAAGAGTTTCAGAAGTACTTTGGTGGTACTTCCTGAGCTTCTTTTTATGAAGCGCTTCTCGTATTTCATGATCGTAACTATCAAACATTCTATGGCTCATATATGACTTTTAAAATTGATTAAAGCTATTCTAGCAATGAATCAGTTTGAAATAGAAATACTAATTTGGACTATTGAGTTGTCAGCAAGCATTCCGTGATAGTTTTCATCATCTTTGGCTTAAAGTCCAGATAACAATGGGTGTAGCTCACTTATTTGCTTTGATCTTGTAAACAGTAGAAGTCCCGATCTTTAACTGTTCGGCTACAGCTTTAACGTTCAAGCCTTGTGCGAGTAATTCTTCTATCTGTTCTTTGCTGACTTTTATGCTCGGTCTGCCCATGTGCTTACCTTTAGCTTTAGCCGCTGCGATACCTTCAGCTTGTCGCTCTTTGATTAAACCTCGTTCCATTTCAGCCACACTTGCCAGAATAGACAATACGCCTTTCTGAGCGGCTGTCATTGAACCGTAGAAGCTCATTCCTTCTTTATGGAACTGTATGCCGACCCCTTTAGAGCTTAGATGCTCTACAAGCTTTACTGCGTCTCCTGCCCCAGAGCGACATACACGGTCTAAAGAGTGAATATGCAATATGTCACCCTCTCTAAGGTAGTTGATGCATTCATCTAATACTGGGCGCTTGATATTGCTTGCAGATGCCTTTTCTTCAAACACCTTGTCAATTTCAACATTTGGGAATGTTTGACGGTCAGTGTTTTGCTCAATGGTTGAAACTCGAATATAGGCAATGTTTGACGACTTTGGCATGTTTGGTATCCATAAAGGTCTAAGAGGATTCGATAATACCGTCTATAAAGTAACAATTCAACCTTTATAGAGTATCGGGGGCGATATCTATAAAGGTATGCTTTTGAGAATTAATGATAGGTTTACCGTAAGTTTACGAAAGACAGCATTATCTACTCTACAGAAAGCAAAAAATATTGAAAAGTTTGTCTTTTTAGATCACTGGGTTAGCTATTTGGAGTTATTTTCTTATCCAAATTTGTGACATTTTATGTCGCTTTTTACTCAATTTTATATATAGTCGTTGTTAGCCAAGCGACTGAAACTATTCAGTTAAATGCTTTTTTTGTACATGTATAAGGCAAATTTTATATGAAAAACAGCGCTTTCAATAGGACTGATGTACTCAATGAATTACATTCCAAAGGTTTACCTAGGCATATAGCTGAGCGTTACTGCGACAAAACATTATCTGAGATTCTAAATAATGGTTGTATCACAACGGAAACGGCTAAAAGAAAAGCGATTGAATCACCTGTATCGACTAATCGGGATGAAAGAAAAAGAGCAGAAACAGCTGAAGTGTATAAGCAGTTAACTATCAGTAATGCTCATCTGGGTGGTATGCATCGTATTGCAGCATCTTTAATTAAATTAGAGGATTAATAATGTTAGAGCGTATGTACTTTTGTTCAAATCTAATCGACTCAGTAGAGCACGCTATTGATGAGGGAAATACCGAACAGGCTACCGCCAATTTACAGGCCTTACGAAATCTGATTAATGGCCTTAAATTTGGTGATGCATCAACACTTAAAGTAATAAAAAAAGTGGCTGAAGCAACAGGAGTTGAAGATATTCAAACATTAGAACGTTTAGTCCTAGCTGGATGTACAGTTGCAGCTAGGGGACATGGTACGAGCAAACAAACTTTTGCAGAGCTTCTTAAGCGAGAGGCTGGGATAGCAAGACAAATTACTTTGCCGATGTTAGGAGTCAGATAACATGTCAAAACAGATTCGAGTACCTAAAAGTCTTGTTCCAACAATAGAAGGTATCGCTAGAGAGGCTGGCATGGAGTATCGACATGTAGTGCAATACTTAATTGCTGAAGGGTTAGAAACTTTAAAGCTTAGAGCAAATGCTGTTTCGTCCAAAGGAGTTGATGTTGGGTAAGCGTACAGACCCTAAGACTCAGTCTGAGATCTTAGCCATGATAGCGGCAGGCTACACGCTTGCTGCAATTTCTAAGCAGTTTGGATTGAAGTACCACACAGTAAGGGATATTCAAAAACGACACTGTGTGAAGTCTGGCTCGTTGAAAACTGAGCTTGTTGCGCAATACCAAGAGGCACTTAAGCAATCGTTAACCAGTGAATCAATAAAAGCTCAAGCCTCTTCACTTCTAGTTGACGATCTCGCTCTAGCAACAAAGCTGAGAGGGAAGTTACACGCTTTAATGGATGAGATATCAGATAAACCATCAGACACTAAAGAAGCGGTACAGGTGGCGAGAGCATTAACGGCTATAGCGTCGAGTCTTAAGCTATCAAATGACACGTTAAGAGCGAGCTTTAAGCTCGGAGAACAACCAGAGGAGTCGGACGATTTACCAGAGCTTGTTGTGCGAGAAATGTTAGAAGTGGAAGTACTTGAAGTTAAAACAGCCACACTGGAGCCTTAAAACAAAAAGCACCTCTGCGAAAGGTGCTTTGGACTTACTATATATGAATTCAAATTATACCAAAAATCAGGATCTAGGGCTAGAAAGACAGTATGTAAACAGCTTAGAAAATGAACTGTTAATAGACAAAAGAATGTGCGCAAAAAAAGCTAGTTTAAACCTCGGATTTATTGAAGGCTTGAAAACCCCTAGCCCATTGCTATCAAGGGCTTTCGCTTATAGGGAATCTACTGGAATTGGCTGCTTACCAGTAGATAGTAACAACCCCATGCATAAACCATTATATACAGACCCAAAGAGAGGAAAAGTTAAGCATAGGGAGCCTATTTGTGACAGTGTGGGTAAACCTATTGGTAATCGATATTTCTCAAGAGATTTAGATATAGCTTTTCTTGCTATCGAGCGTCTAAATCAACAGCTTTATAAAGGCTTGATAGTATTTGCTACGGTTGATTTTTCAGAGCAAGGAGAAATTAAATTCAAAAAAGCCTCGCACTTCACTAAATATTTAAGGGAGCAAGGCTGGAAAGTTCCAACTATGGTAGTACTTGAGTCAGGGGCGGTAAAAGGGGGAGGTATCACCCATGCCCACATAGTTACCATAAACACCTCAAATAATGAAAGTAGCCGCAAGCGTCTCAAAGATATTTTGAATAAGCATGCTACAACCGCTTCAAACGCAGTACAGATAAAAGACAGTTACGTAGTTGAGCGCAAATATACAGCGTTAACTTTGACCGAGGAAATTGAATTTGGGACTATGCCGACGACAAAGGATAGTGAGGATTCTTATTGGTTAAACACTTGGAGAGTACGAATTGGTTATAGCGATTGGCTAGATGCTTTGAGGGGTAAAAATAATTATTACTACAAGGTGAAATTACCTGTAAACGGTGGGATAGCGAATTACCTTTCAAAAGAAATTAAAACTGGAAGAAGACTTAGCGAGAGGTTTGCTGTAGTTCATTTAGGTGATACTCGGGGGATCATAAAAAAAGAACTTTTGATGAAGGCTAATGCCTACCGAAAGAGTTATATGTCCACTAGCAGTTAAAGTCCTAGAAAAATGTGACTTCCCATAATCGAACTGTGAGGTTGTTTTAAAGGCATTTTTTGAAAATCACCCCAAACAACCCCCAAATTTTATTCGATATTAGATTCCTAATGTACAGCTATTTGAATGCGGAATGATCTTATTAGACATTGCCTGCTCTATTTCATATCTCTTTGCTAGAACAACAAATTCAGCCCAAATATCGTATGTAAGGCAGAGCTTCCTGTTAAATTGCTTGGTATCTGAGCTATTTCTCAAGGCTAGAATAGCAGCATGCAAGCGTAAGTACTCATCACTAGAAGGATTCTTGCGCCTACTTAAAATTTCACCATCCATTGTCCCTTTTAACCACCAACAAAGACGGTTCTTCTTCTCCATGCAATACACTGATATTACGGTGTAATCTTGGTTTACTTTTATGGCTATATACATTGTCACACTCCAAATTAATTGGCGGTAATTTACCAATTAATATAGGGGAGTCAATAATAGAATTCTCAAAGTGAGATCTGCGTAAGGTGTTGAAATGTATGGAGATAAGTAAGTGTTTACTGAACGTGAAGTTTAATATTCGATTATTCGATTATTTGATAATTTGATAATGAACATGGAAGGAATATTAATAAATCCATACGTTAGCATTGTGATGAGTTGGGTATTATTAATATTGAATGAAAGCCGTTTGTTTAATGCTAATGTTAGGGTAAGTTTACAATAGTCTTTATATCCTTGGCTTATTGGAATATGCTCATTAAAGAGTGAGTACCAAACTGTGCTACAAAATGGGATACAAATGGTTCTAAATCGCCCGTATCCATTGTTATAACTGAACTGAATTCGCTGTGAGGGTTGGCTTATCGGCCAGCTCAACCATTCTGTAAGTGGATGTATTGCATGGTGTTTCTTGATTTTATACCTTAAATGGTATAAGGTTTGGTACATTATGCAGTACATCCATCTTCGAAATAAAACCTATCATTTTTGCTTTGTTGTTCCTCAGCGATTTAGACACTTATATCCCCATAAAGAAATCAAACGTTCACTGCGCACCGATTCATACAGTATTGCTGTGTCCCGTTTAGCAAATCATTTCCCTGTAATACATCAAATCAACCAATTAATAGCCCCGTGTGATCATGTGACGCAATTAATTAATCAGCTAAGGCAATGCGAACTGAACTCAGTTATAACGTCTAATAGCGCTGTATATGAGCTTACAGCTAGCCTTCAGAGGTCGTTACCTATACCACCAGCAATAACACCGAAACCTTACTTACTTGAGGATGCTTGGGCTGACTTTGTTGAGTGGAAATCGTGGAGTGTCAAAGTTGAGAGTGGTGCTAAAAGGTACTTTGAATTTATAAAGTGTTGTTTGGGCAAAGCCAATTTCTACCTCTTATATGTCGATGCTATTAGCCTAGCTCCTCGGTTCAACTTTTAATTCAGGAAATATTGGTATCAGATATTTTCGGAATCTCTCTACATACTCCATCACCTTCTCAATGTACAGGTCAAAAAAGTCATAAAACTATCTTTAACTGTTGACAACATGTTTTAGTTGTCCTACCTTAAATGTCATCAGTAGTTGTTATGAGTTTTTTGACTTAAAGGTGCCAATATGACCGTATATCACATAAGACCAAAACCACATGGAATTTATAGAGAGTCTGACTTTCTTAAGGGAAGGGTATCAATTGGATGGCCGTGTGGTCAGGATCTAAGAGGCTTGAGTAGGAAGGAATTACAGCAAGCAATGCCAGATCTCAATGCTCATAACCTTTCTCAAGTGGAACAGTTTCTACATATCGAGGTGGGCTCAATAGTGTTGAGTCCATCAGAAAGTAATGCTGAAAGTATGCATCTGTTTCGTACCGTCGAATCCGTACAATATGATATGAATCGAGATAACTCAAAAGAAGGGAATCCCCACGGTGTATCCGTTGAGCATGTCATGACAGTAAAAAAGTCACTCCTTCCACCGGGTGTTTTGAGGTCATTGAAAGGCGCACGCAAAACGGTATGTAATTTTTCCAAGCATGCGGCAGCAATGGAGGAGTTCCTTAAAGTTGCTGAGCACATATCCGAAGAGCCCGTTACTACAGAATTCGAGTTACAAAATAAAGTGCGTAATACGCTAATTCAGGCACTGGATAGTGAAAATGAGATTGTACGGGTTCAAGCTGCTGCTGCTCTGTATAAATCCGCCTGATTCTGTTTTCCTACGACTATTGATTTATACGGAGGAGCTTTAAATGACTCATGGCATTAAGTCAGTTCTTGGCTGTTCGGTGAAGTTACTGCACGTATCTGATCTGCATTTCAACCAAGCTCAATTTGAATGGATAACAGAGCAGTTGTGCAATTATGATGTGTTGTGTATAAGTGGTGATCTGCTTGATGATTCCTTGAATCAGACTTTAAGCAGTGAGGAGCAAATTGAGTGGATTAAACAATGGACACTAACACTCACTGTTCCTACATTTATCTGCTCTGGTAATCATGATCAGGTAGAGGTTGAAAATGATGAACTGCCATCAGCACGGTGGCTTAACAAATTGAAAAAAGATCATCTTTACCTTGATGGAAATATTGTTGAGGTAGGCGGCTTTCGTTTTGGCTGTATGCCATATGAAAATCCTAACTTTAATCAGTTTAGAGACTGTGACGTATTACTACACCACGTACCTCCATCTAAACTCAAAGTTGCTAAAGAGGCTGGAGAAGACTGGGGTTGTCCAGATATCCTTGCCGCCATCAAGCTTGGTGAGTTACAGGCAAAATATATTCTATGTGGTCATGTCCATCAGCCCCATGCACGTTTTAGTAGATTTAAAAAAAGAATTATCTCCAATCCAGGAAGTACCCATAGTGCTGACAAGCCGAACTTTAACGCTATAACTCTAACCGACAGTGAGAAATAGTCATGACAAAACCCTTCGCTCGGAAATTTAATCTTAAGCAGTTACCTGCAGAAAAACCTCAATGGTGGGCAGACCTTCTACAGCAACTAAAGCCAGCAGGTGAAGAATTAGATAGTGATGGCCTTCGCCTAGCCGTACGTGAAAATTACCTCAATTTTTACCATCGGGGGCAAGCTATTGCGAAGGTTGGTTTTAACCAGAAAAAAGAGTTGTACTCAGAGCTACATATTAAATATGTCTTTCCAGATGCCAAGTCGCAGAAATATGTCAGATTAACTGGGAATGAGTCAAATATTATCAACCCTGAGAATGAAAAAAAATATGTAACATACCAAGAAAGCAGCACGCTAGTAGAGTGGATTAAACACGTTACGGTTACAAAAATAAAAGAAGATGATGAAAAAAGCTTTGTAGAAAACGTTGTTGCGGCTAATGGTAATGTTATCGATATGGAGATGGGGCTACCGGGTAGTGGTTACCGAATTGACCTCGTTTCACTAGAGCGACAAGGCGATGTAGCACATGTTGTTTTTTGGGAGGCTAAGCTCACGACTGACTCGCGTTGTCGTACCAATAGTAAAAGCCCCGAGGTAATTGAACAGTTGGGACGTTATAGAAAGTTTCTAAAAGACAAACATCACCAACAGCAATTAAAAGAAGCCTACCTCAATGCTTGTAAAACGCTGGTCAAAATCACGGAGCTGGAAAAGCAATCAGTGGCTAAAATAATCAAAGACGTTGCAGAGGGTAAATTAACATTAGCCATTGATATAGAACCTAGGTTACTTATGTATTACAACAAAGACTTGGATAAACGAAATAGTTGGTTATCTCATGAAGGCAAGCTACGTGAAAATAAAGTAACCATGCAGGTGATGACTGAAGGCGGCTGTTACAAACTTCAGAGTAAGGAACAGTTTTAATGCCTCAGACCTCAGTAACCATATTACGTGGAGCAGATACCATTGGCGGTAGTTGCATAAAAATAAACCATGGTGAAGATAGCATTGTATTAGATTACGGTGCTCCTCTCATGGATAGTACTGGAGCATCGATTGATGCGGACTTGGCTTCAAGTCCATCAATAGAAAATGGTATTTTGCTTGATATTCAACAGCAAGATACTAGGCCTCCTTTAGCTTATATATTATCCCACGCACATCCAGATCATTATGGTCTATTGAGGTCATTACCTAAAAGCTCAAACATATACGTGTCAGATAGTAGTTACTCTATGATGACCATTGGTAACTTATTTTACCCTGATGCATTGCGATTTAGTCCACTGGATCAGTGTCGACAGTTCTCTCCTGGAAAACCATTTCAAGTTGGTCCATTTACAGTGACGGCATTTTTAATGGATCATTCAGCTTTTGGGGCATGTAGCCTGCTAATAGAGGTTGATGGTAAGCAGGTTTATTACACTGGGGATTTTCGTGGGCATGGGCGAAAGTCACAGGTTAGCGATTATATCTATGCTAATGTGAAGCAGCCTGATCTTATGTTGCTCGAAGGGACAACTCTTGATGGTGGGCACTCACAACAATTCCCTACCGAATTCTCGGTTGAAGAGGCTATGGTCACAAGTCTTAATGAGAGTGATAGACCTGCATTTGTTTCAGCCTCAGGTGGCAATATTGATCGTATTGTAAGTCTCTATAACGCAACTAAACGCACAGGAAAAGAGCTAGTTATCGATCTTTACCAACTTTACTTGCTTGAGGCGCTAAAGAAGTACTCCCCAGGTTTACCACCACATAAAAATGACCATTTAAAGGTGATATTTCCTAAGTCACAATTGGCTATCATTAAAGCTGAATTCGGTGAAGACTTCCTGCGGTACGGCAACCGCCATGTGAATCCAAATAAGCTCAAAGGTACTAATTATGTATTTCGAGTATCTCCCTATGCTATGACACCATACCTTGATTCATTTAAGGAAAAGGGGGTAAAGCCTAAACTTATCTACTCTATGTGGTTAGGCTATCAAAGTAAGCAACCTAAGTTTGCAGAGATAGCCAATGAATATCAGGAGTCATGGCAATACATTCATACGAGTGGTCATGCTTACTTAGAGCACTTACAGAGGTTTACTCGTAATATATCGCCTAAGGTTTTAGTACCAATTCATACTCTCAATAGTGACAAGTTTTCAAGCTACTTTGATAACGTTCAGATAGTAGAAAATGGAGAGTCGATAATTTGTGAATGATATGCTTTGAGCTATAAAAGTTAACTTATCGGCCAGCTCACCTAATAGATTAAAAGCCCGTTTATCGAAAGATAAGCGGGCTTTTTGTTTAAAAATAAATGCAATCAGAAGCTAATGAGTTTTAGCTAGATAACTAGCCTAAAAATAGTAACCAAAGTTAATATTGAATCGTTTATTGGTGTCACCATCACCGACCATTGTGCCGCCGATGAATGGTTGGTTCTCAGCTACTACATAGTCGAAGTAGGTGTATAAACCGCCGGCTGAAACCGCCATACCGGTGACATTCATAAAGGTGTCTTCAAGTGAGGCAGACTTACCCGTCACTAAAGAATAATCATTGTAGAAGGTGAGGTTAGATACTGGGCCAAAATCGACTGGTAAGCTGTAAGCCACATTAGCGATGTAAGTGGTCGCTTCTGCTGGGATTGAGTCATAAAAGTGGTAAGCGGCAACCACAATACGGTCGACATCCATGCCATCAACATCGTATTCGTAATCTGTTACTTGTAATTTCACGTTCCATCGATCGTAATCGATAATACCGTGAATAGCTGCTGCAAAGTTGTCTCCATCGGTGCCGTTGGCTATTTCCAACTGGCCTGCTTGTACAGAACCACCGAGCTCAACACCCAGTTTATCGAAGGTAAAGTTGTGTGCATAACGCAGGTTAAAGGTATTCACCTCACCTGCTTCATAACCTGCCGTTGGTGCATCGTAAGCATCTTCACCGTCTAGACGAATACCCACAACATCGTAGGCGTAACGGTCTGTGCGATCTGACACATATCCGTCTATACCACCTTGTTCATCGTTTTTGTAAAAGGCAATGTCAAAACGGTTAGCGTCGCTTTTATAGGTGTAGTTCAAACCCATATCGTGGTCATCTTCAAGGCCAAGATAAAAGTTAGAGCTGAAAAAGTAGTTGTTTGATGCGTAAGTTAGCATGCCGAATGGTACTTGAGTGACACCGATTTTACCTTGTTGGTGTTCATCAAAGTTATAACCAATCCAAGCGTGTTGCACTACATTCATGTACTCAAACCAGCGGTACTGAGCTGAATAAATTAAGTCACCGTAACTGCCGGAAACATCGATACGGAATAGGTCAAAGTCAAAGTCGCCACCGCGATCGGCGTTGGCATCATTAAAATCTTCATAGGAATAATTAACACGGACAGCGCCGCCAAAATTAACTTTGGCCTCTGTTGTTTTGCTGACCTCAACTTCTTCGACGACTTCGTTAACAACTGCAACTTCCACTTCTTCAATAACCTGTGGTTGTTCGGCTGCTTTTTTCTGTTGAGCTTCTAATTGCTCAATGCGCTCTTTTAATGCTTTCAGTTCTTCTTCAACAGTGGTTGCATTGGCACTAGTTGATAATGCTAAAGCGATACAAGTCGCGGCAAGGGTATAAAGAGTCATCATTTTTCCTTTGGGGGGAAGTTAAGGAATGTGTAATGTATGTTAGCAGAAATGGAGTTTTGCTAATAGGATGTTTGCTTGATGCTGTTGTCTGTTATTGAGTGCGATGGTTGATGTAGGTCACACTTATGGCATAAAACCGTGTTTAGACGAGGGGCTGTATTCTAATTATGATGGCATTAATAGGATTAGATAAATGACGACTCATGGTTCAGAGCTAGATACATTGTTAGGACAAAGGTGTCGTTTGAGAAAGAGAGCTTATTAATGCTGCAAAGGGGATTCAATGTATCCCCTTTTATTCAAACTTGAGGAGTTAGGACGCGTCTTGGTCGTGATGTTGCTTTAATTTTTGGAACAATACATCTTTTAAATTAGCACGCTGTACTTTTAACTGATGCATATGCTCATCATCAGTTGGGCTTCCTTCAACTTCTAACTCGCGTATCTCGTAATCTAATAAGTGATATTGCTTGGATAAGGTTTCGAACGCTTCGTCTTTGTGATTCAAATAAACAATGTCTTTCTTAAACTCAGGAAAGTCGAAAATAAGTGCATGATTCTCATTTAACATAGGCAACCCTTGAAATGGTGAATTGAAATTCTTTATTTTGAAACTGAATTTACTATAGCACTATGAGGTTTAGGAAAGGGAGAAGTTTGAACGGTTTAGCGATCTGGCTAGCAAAAATAATAGCCATGAATATGCAAGGAAGAGTCGTCAGTGGAAGAATGTAAAACGCCTTATTAAATGCTTAATAAGGCGTGGAATACAGCAAATAACACATTATATAATCGGCATTTTCGTGCTAAATCGCACGTTTACTGTATTGCTGCTCGAAATTAAATGAACTCATTTTCATGGTGCGGATAGAGTCAATCCAGCCAACAACAAACGGCACCAAAGTCCAGCTGAATACTAAGTAAAGACTGCCTTTTAGGTATTGACCTAAATAGAATTTATGTAGCCCTAAGCCGCCAAATAAGAACCCAAACCATATTGCCCATTTCTGATTTTTAATACGGATATTCGGATCGATCCCAGCAAGTGCGTCTAATCCTTGAGTTGCCTGACATTGAGGGCAGCTGATTAAGTTCGCGTCGATTGTCTGGCTGCATTGTGTGCAGGTTATTTGAGGCATTACAAACTCCAATGGTCAATATTGCTAATGAGGCATTATGAGTACAAGTGTGCGCTCAGTTCTAGTGTTCTAGATCTCACTATTAAAATAAAAAATTGAGCTAACAATATAAAAGGGAGCTTATGGTGCTGGTGGCTAACTTGGGTTTAATTTAATTAGCTTAGGTTAATGTGTTTTATCATTTTAAGTCATTGTAATTTAATGGTTTGATTTTATTTTGACATCAGGGTTAGGCTACGAACATTTTGATGATTTATTACCTTATGTTAATTCGTTCATGCCGATGTCGCTTTCACTTTTTTATGTAAAAAAATACACTTGTTAATTTTGTTGGGGGCGGTTGTGTATGTTGTTGCGGTGGTTTTGTAAACAATTAGTCAATTAGCGTAATTTGAGTGAACGACGGAAAATCATTAAGTCATTTTTGCTGATAGAGTCAATCAATCATGGATCTATTCAGTATTGAAATGACCTTATTGTACTGCTATTTGAGACAATTAAACTCACGAATGCCCCTTATTTTCTTACCTTGTTCTCTCGTAAGATAGCGCCCTATTTTTTAAGGGGCTCATTCAGGTGAAACATAACATTTGGTTGCTACAGACTTGGTTGCTACAGATCTGGCCGCAAAAAGTTTGGAAGCAAAAAGCTAAGGCGCAAAAGTTAATGGTGCGGTTTACAATATGTTTAATCACGCTGTGTGGTTTTTCCCCCACCCTGGTTTACGCACAAAGCGATGTACTCGCCTCAAAGAGCGAGTTAACAAATGTCGCTCCTCAATGGGTCGAAGCGCCATTATTAGAAACGGCTATACCTCAAAAAGACGTTGATAGCAGTCATATTGAAGTCGATAAATCACCACGTTTAAAAGTTGGGTTAGCGCTGAGCGGCGGCGGAGCTAAAGGTGCAGCCCATGTTGGGGTGTTGCGCTATCTTGAAGAAAATCAGATTGCGGTAGATTATATTGCTGGCACCAGTATTGGTGCTTATGTTGGTGGACTTTATGCGTTGGGCTATAGTGCTGATGATATTGAAGAAATCATGCTAAACCTAGATTGGACCAGTGGTTTTGATGATGCCGTGCCGCGTAAAGCATTAAATTATCATGATAAACAAGATTTTGATCGATTTAATCTTCCTTTTGAATTTGGCTCGCTTGATGGTGAGATTCTTATGCCTCAGGGCGTACTTCGTGGCCAGACAATGGGTAATCTATATATTCGCTCAGCAGGCTTGGTGCCTAAGCAAGACTCGTTTGACAACCTTGCAATTCCGTTTAAAGCGATAGCCACTGATATCAGTAGCGGTAATGCCGTGGTACTTGAATCTGGTAACTTGTTAAAGGCATTGCAGGCGTCTGCTTCTGTTCCTGGCATATTACAACCTGTAGAAATAGCGGGGATGTATTTAGTTGATGGTGGGATGGTGAGTAACATGCCTGCGGATACCGTTAGAAAAATGGGCGCAGATGTCGTTATTGCGATTGATATTGGCGCAGAACTAGCGCCTAAAACTGAGCTAAAAGATAGCTTCTCCATATTAGGCCAGCTTTCTACCATCATGACTCGCGCGAATGCGGTTCAACAAATCGAAAATTTACAACCACAAGATATTCTTATTCGACCAGACATTAGCCTGCTAGATACGACAGACTTTAGCAGCATGCCACTGGGTTTTAGTAATGGTGAGCAGGCGGCGATTGAGCATCAGCAACAATTATTATCACTGCAAGCAACGCCGGAATACTATCAGCAGTATCAATCTCAACGCCTAGCTTATAAGCAATCATTACTTTCTTTCCAGCAGCAGTCTATCCACCAGATAACAATGGTCAATAACAGTATGGTGGATAACAAGCAGATTGAATCGGCTTTTGCAGTCAAAGAGGGTGATAGACCTGAGGCTGAAGATATCGTTGCAGCAATAGATAGAGTGTACGCATTAAATGAATTTGAGCGAGTAGAAGTCGAAACTGTCCGTGACGACGATAATAATAAACAACTGGTACTCAACGCGCAGCAAAAAAGTTGGGGGCCTAATTTTTTTGATATTGGCTTTTCATGGGAAGAAGACTTTGGTGAAGTGTCTGATTTGAAGCTTGATTTGATGTATACGATGAATAATGTGGCCGACACTCGTGCTCAATTGCGTTTCGAACTCACCTCTGGGCGAGAAAAGTTACTGGCCGCTGAATACCGCTTACCTTTAGATGCACTCGATACTTATTACTGGAAAACGCGATATCAATTCTCTCAAGAGGAGCAATTGTATTACTGGGATAACGAACGTGGTCTCAGTACAGATAATAGTGCTCACCATGTCAGCACAGCGATTGGCATTAATTTGATTAACGACATGATTTTTGAGTTAGGTTTTTCGGCTGAAAAGGGCAATATTGAAACCGATTCAGTGTTTAACTTAGATATTGATTATGACACTTATTCTAGTTTTGCATTGCTAAGCTATGACTCATTAGACAGTTATAGTTTCCCCCGTGAAGGCACCTTGCTTTATCTTAGAGGCGCCTATAACAAAGATAACTTAGCACCTGTTGTCGTACCTATTCTAGGCGAGATGCTTGATGATACTGAACTGTTTAATTATGAGTTTGTTTTCAAACATGCTCAAAGTTACAGGCAACATACATTAATCAGTAAAGTTAATCTTAGTGGTACTGACAGCAACCAAGTAAGTTTAATTCATACCCATAAATTGGGTGGTTTTCTCAACTTATCCGGCTTACATAAAGATGCCTTAGTCGGCTCACAGTTAGCTTATGGGTCTTTAGTGTACCAATATCGTATTGATTGGCATGGGTTCGGAGGTAAAGCCATTCCTGTATATCTCGGTGTCTCAGCTGAGATGGGCAATGTTTGGCAGTATAAGAGTGAACGCGATTTAGGCGATCTCATTTATGCGTCGAGCATTTTTGTCGGTACTGAAACTGAGTTCGGGCCTGCTGTTTTAGGGGTAGGTATAAATGACTTGCGTCATAAAACGGTATACTTGACCCTAGGGAAGATCTTTTAAATCAGCTTAAGTTGGTTTTACTTACCTGCAAAATGATGCGGGTCACAGTTATCAAAACTCACCATTGTAGAGTGTGAACAACATTACAGTATAGAGACGTGAAAGCACGTTAATCTGAATATAGATAAGGTTTGCCGCAAAGTCGGCACACTAATGGCTCATTATTAAGGACCTAAGCATGTCAGATTCAGCTCCAAATAAAGCATTTTACGATCGTGCAAACCAGTTTATTAACGTGGCTAATGAGCACAACCAAGACCCAGAAATTAAAACTGGTGAAATTAGCGCTTCTTTTATGTATTCACTATCGCGCTATAACGCTTGGTTCGGTTCTACAGGTTTTGAGAGTGCAGAACAAATGCAGCAGAAAAAAGCGGATATGATGGAGTATTACGTCGAAGAGTATCGCAAGATGCTTGAAGGTAACATGGACGACTATATCGCTAATTTCGATCAATACCGTAAAACGCAAAAGTAGCACCAACTTTCGCGATTCAAGACTTCACTCAGCCACTATTCATACCTTTGATAGTGGTTGTGTATTGTTCCCGTGATAAAGGGCTAACAATGTAGAGTTTGCCATTATCAATATTCCCGCCTTTCATTATTCATTTCATTATTCGTTTCATTATTATCGAACTTAAATTATTTCAATTCACACTTCATTCCTATGTAAGTCAATATATGCATATTTAAAACTCTTTTACAGTGGCTTTATAAAAAACAATTGTTTTGAAAATAGGATTTTAAATTTTAATCCGCAACTAATAATGTGGCTTGTAATTAATCGGGCAATATTTCAGTTGTGCGTTAATTATTAGACTAAGTTTTTATTATGTTGAAATTTATTTTTGGTTTTACCCTTTAATTAATCAGGGGTTGTTATTGTGTTTATGTTTCTTGGTTAAATATTTGTTTGCGCCTGTGTTTATCGCTGTTACAGACAGGTGTGAAAAATAATTTATTTTCTGTTGTTTCTAATGCAGTCTAAGTTTTAATTAACAATGGAGGTGGATATTGGTTTTCTGGTTTTGATCAAAATTGAAATTCATAGATCATTTCTAATATTTAAAATATCCGTAACAGGTTGTTTTTAATCTAAATATTATATTTTTATTGATTTATAAAAATATAATTACATTAATTATTTCTTTTACAACATGATTTGCGCAATAGTTTTTTGTTAGGTTGTTGTTTGTTGGGGTTTTTGTTTTAAGTTCTGTGTCTGTGTTCATAATGGTGAACGTTGTTTTGCTTGTCGTTCAATACTGAACCCACTCTCCTAGCCACATTTTTATCGCAATTTATGGTTAGGGGATGATGATAAGTTTCACTGAGATTTGCTTGTGAATGCTATTAGTAAGCTAAATAGTAGGATTGTAATAATGGTGTCATTTTATCATGGTTTATTATAGGGCGTTTTTTGAACTTAGATTGTAACTTTTATTACTATATTTTTAGTTTATTACTTTGCGCCTAACCTTTTACGTGTCTGTCGTTTGATTTTTAATTGTTAAATATTTCTATTTGGTAATATTTTCTTTCTTTACTTGTTTATTAAACTTATTTAATTTATCGCCGTCTTTACCGATGTTAGAACACATTAATTAAATATTACTGCTTTATTGAATGAGTAAACTTCAATAAGCGGTAATGGCTTGAGTGAAAGAAATAAATTAATTCTTTGGAGTAATCATGAAATTTAATGCTAAGAAGCTTCTTCTTGTTTCAAGTATCGCTGCTGCACTAGCGGGTTGTAATTCATCTGATGATAAAAAAGATTCGATTAGTATCGATCTTCGTTTAATGGAAACGACTGATATCCATACTAACGTTATGCCTTACAACTACTTTGTAAGCCAAGAAGATAACGAAACAAACTTGCCTGAATGGGGCTTAGCACGTACTTCTTTAGTGATTGCAGAAACCCGCAAAGAAGTATCAAACAGCATGTTATTTGACAACGGTGACTTAATCCAAGGTAGCCCAATGGGCGACTACATGGCAGCTTTAGGTACTGAGCACTTACAAGGTGAAATGCACCCTGTTTATAAGGCGATGAACTACCTAGAGTATGACGCTGCTAACTTAGGTAACCATGAGTTTAACTATGGTCTTGATTATCTTGATGAAGCGCTAAAAGGTTCTGAGTTCCCATATGTTGCTGCTAACGTTTGGAAAGCTGATGATTCACTTGAAAAGGTGAGTAATGCAACTGAAGAATGTGAAGTTCGCATTACTGAAGACTTCTATGACACCGCTGAGCATATGTATAACCCATATGTGATTTTAGATCGTGAATTTATCGCTGATGATGGTAAAGCACATACTGTAAAAGTAGGTGTTATTGGTTTCACTCCGCCAGATATCATGGGTTGGGATGCATCTCATTTAGTCTGTAATGTGGTTGTTTCTGATATTAAGAAAACGGCTGAACATTATGTGCCAATTATGAAAGCAGAAGGTGCTGACGTAATTGTTGCTATTCCGCATTCTGGTTTGAACAACAATGATGACGAGTTTGCTGAAAATGCATCACTTCACTTAGGTTATGTTGATGATATCGATGCCATCATGTTCGGACATGATCATCGTGATTTCCCTAACTCAACTGATGAGTACGGTGATATCCCAGATGTTGACGCTGAAAAAGGCCTAATCAATGGTATTCCAGCTGTAATGCCTGGTTACTGGGGCGCGAAATTAGGTGTGATTGACTTAAAACTTAATTCTAATGACGGCGGTGAAACTTGGTCTGTCGATCATAACCATTCAACGGCTGAGCTTCGCTCTTTAGTTGAAGGTTCAGATGGTGCCGTTGAAGATTTAGTCGTTACTGAACATGAAGGCACTGTTGAATACATGGCTGAAACGATTGCTGAAATCGACGTCAACATGAACAGCTTCTTCCCACAAGTAGTACCTGATTTATCTATTCAAGTAGTGAATGAAGCTCAGCTTCATCAACTACACAAGTGGAAAGCTGAAGGTGAGTTTGCTGATGCATCTGAAGATGCTTTATTCCTATCAGTATCAGCGCCATTTAAGTCTGGTCGTAACGGCGGAGCTGATTACACCAACATTCAAGAAGGCGAGCTAACTAACGCATCTGTTGCTGACATTTATGTATTCGACAACAACACGCCAGCCGTTTTAAAAATGACTGGTGCTGATATGAAGCGTTGGATTGAGTGGATTAATTCTAATGCTTACCGCAGCCTACCATTGGCAGAGGGTGAAACCTTCCTAGTAGAAGAATTCCCTGGTTACAACTTTGATGCGTTCTTCGGTGGTTTTAGTGATTCAGGTGAGGGGCTACTTAAATACACTGTTAACGTTGAAAATGGATCTCGCTTTACTGAGATTGATGGCTTCAACTACACAGAAACTGAAAATGAGCAGCTTACAAGCCTGACGTATTACGGTACCGAAATTGCTGATGATGCTGAAATTTATGTCATCACGAACAACTACCGTGCGTCTAACTCGGGTATGCCTGGTGTTGATAATGCAGTTGTTGTAAAAGAAGAAGCTGCGTTCGTTAACCGTGAATTAGTTCAGTTCTACTTAGCTGATCGCTTAGAGATGCAAGAAGGAAATGAGCTTGAATTCCCTAACGCTAAAGTATTCCAGTTAGAAGCGCCAAATACTACTAGCGTGTCATTTGCTTCTGCAAAGCTAGAAGAAGCCTTCCGTTGTGCGACCAATGAAATTACTGGTCTTTCAACTGAGCAGGAAGATGGAACTAAAGAAGGTACTGAAGGTTTCACTATCTACAACTTCAACTTTGACTACAACGGCGAATTCAACTGTGCTGCTAAGTAATTAGCATAGTTAATTGCGTCATTTACCTATGATGAAGCAACCATAACGTTGACTGATTTCATAATAAAACCCTGCTTAAGACCTAAGCAGGGTTTTTTATTGGCAATTTGAAAAGTGTCTATGCGCTTATCAAATGTTGTATTCAACACTGAATAAAATAAGGTGTAATTTTAAAGTTGAGCGGTAATCTGATTAGCTTTCCATTGGCGCAATAACTCTTCGACAAATGTTTTATCTTGTCCTGATACTGCAGTGACAAAAAGAAGAAACTCTTCGTCATCATTTAATATGACGGTTATCTCAGTATCTTCAGTCTCGGAGTTACTGTACTCAACTGTAATATCTTTAACCAAAGAGAGCTTTGCTGTCATCCATTGCAATTGTTGCTCTTCAGTCCAATAGCTAAAGACTTCTTGATGAGTAAAGCCATTACCTGCGGTTTGTTGGTTGAAAAATGATTCGCTGTAAAAATATATTGGAATAGAATCTTGTTGGATCATCTTATGTTGCTGCATAAAGTGGATATCATGACCCCATAATTTTTTTCCTTCAATAACATCATCGGAAGCAATTAAATTAACCTCCTGTGCAATCATCATTATGATTAATGGACTTGCAAAAGTGATGAATATCCAATTTCGAATGAAAATTTTTGAATTATTGAGGTAAGCAAGCGAATCCTTACCATTAACCTTGTTGGCATATTTCACTAATGGTAGAAATAACGCTATCGGAATGATAAAAGTGATGAATGCGAGGTCTAAACGATTATTCAATCCGTTGTAAATTAATAAACTGAAAAAGCAAAATCCTGCAGCCCATGTCGGAATTAGCCATGAACGTTTATCTCTTTGCTCACTATCAACTTCCATCCACATGAATAATGCATAAAACCAGAAAGGATTAAACAGCGCTCTTGCAATGGGCCAGATATCAGGTCGTTTAACTTCTTTAATGTACTGCCAGTTTTTATAAGACCAATAAGGTATATATAAACCGAAGGAGAAAAGGCTAAGTAAGATAAATTTTTTGATGGAAATAGGATAGAAATTTGTATTGCCTTGCTTACTCTGTTCATTCAATAAGCTGGCAATGGTAAACAACCCTCCAATAGCGAATAAAGCGCTGGCAATAAACCAATAAATTAAGCCACCCAACTCAGCAATTGATTGAGATAAATCAGAAGAGGTTTCTTCGGGTTTTACGGGAGCAGGATTATTAAAATCTACAATGCCATATGAATCAAGGCTAGCCAATTTAGCCAAAGCCTCTGTATATTCATCTAATTGAACGGAAGTTACTCGATCAGTTTTTGACTCGTATTGGTACTTAAGCGTTAATTCATTAGTGTTACTATCAAATGACACGTTAAATGAAAAGTTAAAAAATGAGTTATTTTCTTTTATCGTTTCAGGGTCAAATTCCCAATTTTGAGGCCTTAGTTTGGCTGTTATTACACCTTCAATGAGTAGAGGGTGTGATAGTGATATATCTCGCGTTCCAAATCCCTCAGGCATACTAATGTAAGGGGATATTTGGCTTTCATAAAAATAAATACTGTAACCGTCATCATCGCCTAAACTCCAAGGAGAACGAAGAGAGTAATGCTCGGTAATTGTTGTGATGCCATTGTTTGGTGAATGATTTACAGTAAGTGGCTGAGATATTTCTACCCCATTGAAAATATTGTTGTAGTAACTAGCGTAGCTCTCAGATAACTCTGTAATGCTATTTCTATCAAGTCTAGCGCGTAAACTTCTAGCTTTTTCCCCTTGTAAATCAATAGTCGATTTGAATGATGATGGGCCTTCAATTCCGTTACTTAAATCGTAATACTCTTCAAATTTAACAGTGCTTCCACTTTGTGAATTTCTAAGTGATTCAAGTTTATTTACGCCTTTTTTGACAACGAGGCCGAAACCATAATCAGGCTGGTAAAGCGTCTCCAGAGTAACACCTTGATTTAACAGTGTTGGGTCAAGCCAATACACTTTATTATCTAATTCAGCTTTGACTATGGCATGATTAAAAAGTTGTGCAGACGGTAATTTGATGTCTAATGCTTTACCGTTCTGCGAATTGACTAACACTGCATACGAATCAATATTGAGAGCTCTCAGTAATGCAATTAGGATGACAGATTTATCTTTGCAGTCGCCATATCGCTTATTGATAGTTTCACTTGCTTTGGCTGGAAAATGGCTATTGCTTCCAATTTCAATTCCCATATATCGAATATCATTCTGTACAAATTTTAATGCAAGAATAAGCTGTTGTTTGGGATCATTAGTTTGCTGTTTTATCTGATTAACTTTCTCAGCAATAGCAGCTGAAGTATCTATCTGATTTTCAAACAATGGTAATGCCCATTGTACGACGGATTCCCAGTTTGAGTAACTGCTGACTTCTACGGCAGAGTATGGTGAATACCAAGACGCAGCATCTGAACTAACACTTAATGGAGGGACATCTTGTTGTAAAACTTGATAGTCAGTTTCTTTACCTAGTTTTGTCACTGTAAATTGTTTTTCAGTGTTATGAAATTTATATTCAAGAGGCTCAGATTTAGCCCAAAGAATTCTTAAAAACTGCTGGTGGATGGGAATGCTCCACTGAAGAGAGCGTTGATATGAAAAGTTAGAGCGATAAACCGGGTTTCTTCCCTCTAGTGTATAGCTATATTCAATAACGTCTCCTAATCGTACATCATTTATGAGCCAAAACCCTGTCAATGTTCCGTCATATATGAGGTCATTTGCTGAGTCACTTTTATCTAAAGTGAACTGACTATCGAAGGTTTTGTCGATAACGTCTCCATTTCGATATAGCTTAATACCATGAAATAACACTTGTTGATATTGAGGGTCATAATCTATGGTAATTTGAGATATATACTGCAACCCTTTTGCTGAAACTGCTTTGGTTGCATAGCGGTTGAATTTAAATGTATTTGTGTCTGTAACTCTAATCTGGTTATCCAAGACTAAATGATAAATACCATCTGATAAATTGGCTAAATCAGGTACTGCAGGAAAGGGTAGCTCAACAGTTTTTACCCACTTAGGTAAAGGGGCTAGTTGTAATCCTTTCTCTTTATAAAGACCTGTTTGCCATTGAGAATCTAAATTGTGTCGTTTTAAGGAAGGTTGTAAGTCTTGGGCGTTGATATTGAAAGAAAGCAAGCATAGAAATAAAGGGGAAACTGCTAAGGTTAAAAAACGTGATATTTGAGTACAAAAAAAAGATTTTGATAGAGTAGAGCACCAAGTCATTAAGCCAATCCCTTGCTTTAAATTTTATAATTAAAAATAAAACTATGATAATTAATATTTTTACTAAATTTACTTCTTCTATGAAGCTATTTTGATACTAATATATAGGAACAAAAAGTTATACTTTTTTACTGGTTTATTTACAAAAAATCAACATTAAATGGTAGGTATGACAGAGGTGCTCATCATAGAACACAGCCCATATGGCTATGGGCTGTGTCTGGATTATTCTTTAACTAAATATTGTCCTTTGGTGGTTAGCTGAACTGTAATGTCGCGGCCTGAATTGTTTTTCCAATACCATCCGTGGGAGCCTGAAAATGGTGTGGTTAACGAGCCTTTGACCTGATTAGAGGTGCTGATGCTGTAGCTTTCGTAATAGCCAGTGGTGTCACCTTGCGGTTCACCATGGAAATCAAAATATAGCGCTGCACCATCGGTTTTCCACTGGTATTCAACGTGGCCATATTCATTTAGCAATAATTTATATTCCAAGCCTTTATTAGCAGGGATCACAATATCAATCACATCAGCTCGTACACCTTGCTGCTCCCGGGCCTGCTTAATCTCAACGACACTAGGCGCATCAATAATGATCATTTCGTCAAGGTTTGTCTGAACACTGATAACGTCTTTACTGCTGCTCGGTGCCTGCGCAGCTTGTGCTATTTGAGTGAGGCCTAGTGCACTCCCCATTCCTGTCGGATCGATGTTGTATTCAGCAGGTAATATGGCGACAACTAATACAATCAGTCCAACAATGGTGGCAATAACACTTGCCTTAATAAGTGTGGCTGTAGATTGCACTTGAACTGTGCTGTTTTGAGATGTGCTATTTTTAGTTTTTTCAGAGTGTTGCATGGTCAATCCTTTTAAATCAATTTATTAACTTTATGGATAAAGCGTGTGGATAATTAAGCTAATAGCGTCATTAACTGACGAAATACCCCGTTAGTTGAAAGCCCACGAGCATAACGCCAGCGCTCATTAGCCCAGTGTTAGTCGCGACTGAAAAACGCATAAAACTCGGACTTCGACGCCATGCACTCATTAGAATTAACACCAAGGCTAGGGCCATGAATTGACCTATTTCTACGCCAACATTAAACGCGATAATGTTGGTGACTAAACCATCTTGCGGTAAATTAAATTCTTGTATTTTGGTGGCTAAACCAAAGCCGTGAAACAGTCCAAAAATCATCACTGCAACTTTAGTATTGGGCTGAAACCCGAATAGGCGTTTAAAGCCTCCCAAGTTATCAAACCCTTTATAAATAATAGAAAACCCAATAATGGCATCGATTAAATAGGCATTGATATTGATGTCGTTAAATACGCCCCACAATAAAGTAACACTATGACCTAAGGTGAAAAGGCTGACATATAACAGGACATCCTTGGCACGATATAAAAAGAAAATCACTCCGACTAGAAACAGTAGGTGATCATATCCCGTCAGCATGTGTTTAGCGCCAATATAGATAAAAGGCAGAATCGAGACACCTTGATTCTGGGTTAAAAACTGTTGGGTGGTTTCATCCACTCCGTGGGCATAAATGGAGAAAGAGCACATGAGTGCTAAAAACGTCAATATTACTTTTAGGGAGCACGCTAACTGCCGGCTTCCTTTATCATTCCAAATCATTATTTTTATTCCAATAAGTCACAGTGTTTTCACGCCCAATAAGCAAGTAGCAGCTAAAATTGGCGCGATACACAAATGATGAGCGATGATGTTCATACTCACGTCGACATCATTTCACTCAACTTTTTACTTTAAGGCCTGTTGTTAAGACCCGTTGTTAAGGTCTGTTGTTAAGGTCTGTTATTAAGATCTAAGGCGAAAAAATAGCGATTTATTGGTATGGAGGGGGAATAGGCGGCGCGTATTGCAATGTTAAATAAGCGATATCATTATCGCTAAGGGTACTTGTGTGAGTAAATTCAGCGACAAACAACGACTCTACCGGTGGATGCGATGGTGAGTGAGAATGACTACCGTGTTCATGTTCTGACACCGCATTTGCCAGAGTGGATGATGGTACATTCGACTGAAGAATATCTTGCTGGGTTTCTGTGGCATTAAAACTGATATCACTCTGGTGAGAATGCTGATGCACTGAGGGTTTTGAAGGAGACGTTTCGTGTTCATTGCCTGTATGGAACAAGTGAATATGATGATGCTTAATCTGACTACCTGATGGGTGTTCATTATGAAGATATTGAACTGAAAATGCAGAGCTTATGCCTGCAAACTGACACAGCAATATCAATAACACGATTAACAATGTCATGGTGGGTTGGCTAGAGGGGCGTGTGAGTACCCCAAATGTCAGAGTGCGATTTTTCAGTGAAAATAACTCGTTATAATATAGTGAAACGATTTTAAGGCTGTAAGTACAGTTTAAGTATCAAGCGTGATTAAAGCAGATCGCAATCTAAACTGCTAGCAAACAATACTAGAGCATCGGTTTAATCGGGCCGCGAATTTTGGCTATCTGGTTACAGCTTGCTGTTTGCGAGCAGTCTTCAAGTACAACTAACATGTGGTCGATAAAACGTTGGCTGGCAAGGCTGATATAACGTCTCGATGGATAGACTAAATAACACTTTCCCTCATAAGGTGCGGTGTCTTTAAACAGCATTTCCAGTTGTCCAGAATCAACGTAATCTTGGCAAAAAGGCATTGGCATCATTGCGATGCCTTTACCTGCTAGCGTCGCTTCTAAGCAAACGGAAAGATTATTGACACATAAATTTCCTTTCACCTGTAATGTCATATCTTGGCCGAACGGGACTTCATTAAAAATGCGTCCATTGGGATATCGAAATAGTATCGAGTTGTGCTCGCTGACATCACAGGGGGTTTCTGGATAGCCGACTTTTTTTAAGTACTCTGGGCTGGCAAAAAAATGCACAGTTTCGCTGAGCACATGTCTTGCGACCATTTCATTTTCGTTAAATGAGTCTTCTAGCATGAAGGCTAAATCAATGTTGTTGCGGATCATATCTTGAGGTTCGGCGCTGACAATAATTTCGACCGTGATCGACGGGTTAAGATCCATAAACTGAAAAATGGCTTGGCTAATTTGCAGTAACTCAGGAATTGGGAAGATGAGAATACGTAAATGACCAGCAACTTCTGCTTTTTCATCAGTGATTTCAGACAAGGTTTGCTCAAGTTCTGACATCATTGAAGTGGTTTTATCGTAAAAATGGCTCCCCGATGCAGTCAATGTCATGGAGCGACTTTGACGATGAAATAGCTTTACCTCTAGTTCATCCTCAAGTGCTTGCAAACGGCGGCTGAGTGTTGATTTTGGCAGGTTTAATATATCCGCAGCTTCAACGAGGCTACCGGTTTCAACGATTCTATGGAACAGTGAAATATCTTCAGTTTTCATGTATACAACTCTTTTAAATTAGCCACTTACCAGCCAGTACCTACTCACCGACTTTTAGTATGCTCACATTAAAAAGTCGATAGCAAGTCATTATAGTCTCATTTTATGGAACTTGTAGTTCCAGATCATTCCGTTTTATTCAACTTAATTCATTGCTATTGTTGCGCCCTGTTTACATTCGTGTCACATGCTGTTGTTCCATTTAGGAAGCTCGATAATGAAATATCTTTTACTGCCATTTTCACTGTTATTATTTATATTAATGACATCGGGCTGCACAGCAGACTCGGTTGAAGTGGCGCCGCCTGTCATTCGTCCAGTGAAACTGCTTACGATTACTGATATTAACGCGGGCTCTATTCGCGCGTTTCCAGCAAAAGTGGCGGCCACGAAGCAAGCTAACTTAGCTTTTCGTGTCTCTGGTCATTTAGTTGAGTTGTCACTGGTTGAAGGCCAGCAAGTTAACAAAGGTGATGTATTAGCAAGGCTTGATAGTCGTGATGCTCAAAATGCATTATTAAATCGTGAGGCTGATTATGAACTTGCAGCTGCGGACTTTACACGTAAAGGTGAATTACTACGTCGCGAGTTGATTTCAGCTGCTGAATACGACCTGGCTAAAGCCCAGCTTAAATCTTCAAAAGCGAACCTTGCCAATGCCAAAGATCAGCTGAGCTACACCGAACTGAAAGCGCCGTACGATGGCACGATTGCTAAAATCGATATGGATAACTTTCAAATGGTGCAGGCTAACCAAGGGTTATTAGTGTTGCAAAAAAATAGCGATATTGATGTGGTGATTCAGGTACCAGAGTCGCTCGCAAGTCGTGTGACCCAATTTAATCCTCATACAGCGTTTATTCCTCAAGTGCGTTTTGCCACTAACCCTGAAAAAGCCTATCCAATTAGCTTAAAAGAGCATGCGACACAAATTACCCAAGGTACGCAAAGCTATGAAGTGGTGTTCACATTACCTCGCCCACAAACCATGACCGTATTGCCTGGCATGAGTGCGGAAGTCAGTCTTGATGTGTCGGTATCTGAGCAAAGTCATATTACTGCGGTTGTTCCTGCGAGCTCAGTCGTCAAGCGAGATGTTGACGGCCAGCACATTGTTTGGGTCTTTGGTGAAGACTTAGGCTCGGTTAAACAGCGTATTGTTACCATAGGCAATGTGACCACCCATGGCATTGAAATTATCAAGGGAGTTAACGTTGGCGATCAAGTGGTTGTTGCTGGTGTGCAGTATCTGTCAGAAGACCTTGCGGTGAAGCCTTTACGCTGGCAGCGAGGTGTTTAACTGATGAACTTTGCAGAGTATTCGATCACCCATAAGGTGATCAGTTGGATGTTCGCCTTGTTGTTACTTGTTGGCGGCAGTGTGTCTTTTTTCAGTTTAGGTCAGTTGGAGTTTCCTGAGTTCACCCTCAAAAATGCATTGGTTGTTACTGCATATCCAGGGGCATCGCCTGAGCAAGTGGAAGAAGAAGTCACCTTGCCACTTGAAGATGCCTTGCAGCAACTTGATGGTATTAAGCATATTGTGTCAGTCAACAGCGCGGGTTTATCGCAAATTGAAATCGAAATTCAAGAGCAATACGACAAAGCGGCATTACCGCAAATCTGGGATGAAGTGCGTCGTAAAGTGAATGACAAAATCGCTGAATTACCGCCTGGGGCCTATACCCCATCAGTAATTGATGATTTTGGCGATGTATACGGTATTTTGCTGAATGTCAGCGGTGAGGGCTATAGCAACCGTGAACTACAAAACTATGCTGATTTTTTGCGTCGTGAATTAGTCTTGGTTGATGGCATTAAAAAGGTCACTATCGCAGGTAAAATTGCCGAGCAAGTGGTGGTGGAAATTTCCCAGCAAAAGCTCAATGCATTGGGGTTAGATCAAGATTACATCTATGGCTTAATTAACAGCCAAAACGTGGTATCCAACGCGGGTAGTATTCGCGTTGGTGACAATCGTATTCGTATTCACCCAACGGGTGAGTTTGATAGCGTCAGTGAAATGAAGCATTTAATGGTGAGTGCGCCAGGCAGTGCTAAATTAATCTACTTAGGCGATATCGCAACCGTTTATAAAGATACCGAAGAAACCCCAAATAATATTTATCATGCCAATGGCAAGAATGCATTATCGATTGGTATTTCGTTTTCAAGCGGCGTAAACGTGGTCAACGTCGGTGAAGCGGTTAATGCCCGAATGGCTGAGCTTAATGGCGAATTACCGATTGGTATGGCGCTAGAAACCGTTTATGACCAAAGTAAAATGGTTGATCAAACCGTTAATGGTTTCTTAATTAATTTAGCGGAATCCATCGCCATTGTGATTGGTGTTTTGTTGATATTTATGGGCGTTCGCTCAGGAATATTAATAGGTCTGGTATTGCTGCTGACCATTTTGGGTACCTTCATTGTGATGAATGTGCTTAACATCGAGCTGCAGTTGATTTCATTAGGCGCCTTGATTATTGCACTCGGCATGCTGGTGGATAACGCCATTGTGGTGACTGAAGGCATATTAATTGGCATTAAACGAGGTAAAACTCGCCTTGAAACAGCCAAAGAGGTCGTAACACAAACTCAGTGGCCATTATTGGGCGCAACGATCATCGCCATTATTGCATTCGCCCCGATTGGATTGTCAGATACCGCCACAGGTGAGTTCTGTGTGTCGTTATTCCAAGTGCTATTAATATCGCTGTTCATTAGCTGGGTGACAGCGATGACCTTAACGCCTTTTTTCTGCAATATCATGTTTAAAGATGGCGACGAAAACGCGAGCGGTAACGATGAAGACCCATATAAGGGCTGGTTATTCCAAACGTATCGCAACTCGTTAACCCTCGCAATACGTTTTCGTGTCGTGACCATGGTGTTAGTTGTTGCGGCATTAATGACATCGTTAGTGGGTTTTGGCCATGTAAAAAACGTGTTTTTTCCTGCTTCAAACACGCCGATTTTCTTTGTTGACGTTTGGATGCCAGAGGGCACTGATATAAAGGCAAGCCAAGCCCTTTTACATAAAATTGAGCAAAACCTGTTAGCTGAACAAGCAGAAAGTGATGTTGGTTTAGTTAACTTGACCACAGTATTAGGCCAAGGTGCGCAACGATTTGTGTTGCCATATGTACCAGAAAAAGGCTATAGCGCCTATGGTCAGCTATTAATTGAAATGACCGACTTAACCACAGTAAATAGCTATATGCGTATTTTAGAAAATGAGCTGAGTGCTCGTTTTCCTGAGGCGGAATACCGTTTTAAATACATGGAAAATGGCCCAAGCCCTGCAGCGAAAATTGAAGCGCGTTTTTATGGAGAAGATCCAAAGGTACTGCGTGAGTTAGCCGTGCAGGCAGAAGCTATTTTCAATGCCGAGCCAACAGCGGTAGGTGTGCGTCATAACTGGCGTAACCAAGTGCCGATGATCCGTCCTCAATTAGCATTAGCCCAAGCCCGTGAAACGGGGATCAGTAAAACTGACTTAGATGATGCGCTACTGACTAATTTTAGTGGTAAACAGGTGGGGACATATCGGGAAAACAGTCACTTGTTGCCGATTGTCGCACGTGCGCCAGCCAGTGAGCGACTCGATGCCGAAAGCATTTGGAAACTCCAAGTGTGGAGCAGTGAAAACAATACCTTTGTACCAGCAACGCAGGTGGTGTCAGGGTTTGATACTGAGTTTGAAGATCCACTAATCATGCGCCGCGACCGTAAAAGGGTATTGTCGGTTTTGGCGGATCCTGAAAATGGCACCGATGAAACGGCCGATTCAGTCTTTCGTAAATTACGCCCAGCCATAGAAGCGATTGAATTACCACCAGGATACGAACTTGAGTGGGGCGGCGAGTATGAAGTCTCAACTGAAGCGCAAGAGTCTGTATTTAGCTCATTACCGCTGGGTTACTTAGCAATGTTTCTGATTACAGTATTACTGTTCAATTCAGTCAGACAGCCATTAGTTATTTGGTTTACCGTGCCTCTAGCTGTAATTGGTGTGGTATCAGGTTTGCTGCTTTTTGATGCACCGTTTAGCTTTATGGCACTCCTGGGCTTACTAAGCCTAACTGGGATGGTGATTAAAAATGGCATTGTACTAGTGGATCAAATTAACCTTGAGTTATCCCAAGGAAAAGATCCCTACACAGCAGTGGTCGATTCCTCAGTGAGCCGTGTTAGGCCTGTTTTAATGGCAGCCATTACCACTATGCTCGGGATGATCCCGCTACTCAGTGATGCCTTTTTCGGCTCAATGGCGATTACCATCATCTTTGGTTTAGGCTTTGCGTCGGTGCTGACCTTGATAGTATTACCAGTGACATACACCATTGCTTTTCGTATTCCTTTGCAAGGTAAAACCGGGTAGAAATTACAATCTTCTATTGAATTGGTTTTCCCTAAAACCGAACGTTAGCCTTGCTGATGTTCGGTTTTGTTTTTTAGGCCTAAGCGATCAAATACTAGACTAGAAGCTTGGTTCTGCTAAAATTGAGCAATCGTTCAAAAGTAAATTGTAGAGTGCCAACATGAGTAAACCTGCCAAATTCAATCGTGAAGATATTATTCACAAAGCGGCCAATTTATATTGGCAAAAAGGTTTTCATGCCACCTCGATGCGTAATCTACAAGAAGTGATTGATATGCGCCCAGGCAGTATTTACGCTACTTTTGGCAGTAAAGAAGGCCTGTTTAAAGAAGCATTGCAATATTACGCGCAAACGGGTGTGCAGGCATTACATGCTTGTCGCACTGAAACGGGTTCACCATTACAGGCGCTGAAGTTATTTATTGAGCGTTCAGTAATGGGCAGTAAATGTGATACGCAAGCGCCGAGCGGTATGTGTATGTTGGTTAAAACCGTCGCTGAGTTGACCGAAGATAATGCTGATTTGCTGGCAGAAGCCAAGCTGTCGCTAGTCATGATTGAAACTGAATTTGCTAAGCTGTTAACCGAGGCGCAAACGTGTGGTGAGCTAGATGCAAGCCAAGATGTAAAAGCGTTAGCACGTTTTGTACAAGTGCAGATTATTGGTATTCGCACCTATGCGCATGCCAATCGTGACTCGGATACGATTCAGCAATTGATTGATGATTTGTTTAGCACGCTTGCTGTAAATAAATGATGTAAGTGCAGGCTTATTTTTTCACTTATCACTTATCATCTATAACTAATCACCTATGATAAATAACTTATCATCATTAAAGATTAGGGCGCATTGAATATGTCTACTACACTCGCTTTTGATGTTTACGGCACGCTGATTAACACCCATGGCGTGTTAGTTGAGCTAAGCACTATGGTGGGTGACAAGGCGACAGCTTTTTCAAATCGTTGGCGTGAAAAGCAATTAGAGTATTCATTTCGCCGTGGGCTAATGCAGCGCTACGTAGCATTTTCAGAATGCACTCGCCAAGCGTTAGATTACACCTGTCAGTATTATCAAATCGATTTATCAGCTGAGCAAAAACAGCGCCTAATGCATTGCTATAAAACCTTGCCAGCATTTGATGACGTTAAACCCAGCTTGCTTGCCCTTAAGGCTGAAGGGTATCGTTTATTTGCTTTCTCAAATGGTACTAATGAAGCGGTTGAAACCTTATTAACCTCGGCAGGTATTGCAGAATTTTTTGAAGGTGTAGTGAGCGCTGATGAAATCCAAATCTTTAAGCCTAACCCTGCTATTTATCAGCACTTTTTAAGCCGAGCAGGCAGTGTTGCAGCTAACACATGGCTTATCTCCAGTAACCCATTTGATGTGACTGGCGCCATATCAGCTGGCATGTACGCCGCATGGGTTCAGCGTAGTCCTCAAGCTATATTTGACCCGTGGGAGATTAAGCCGACACGGGTCGTTAATAGTTTACAAGGCTTGTCTGAGCAATTAGCCTCTGATGAATAAAAAGCTAATTAACGCACGCAGTTTAGGAGTTCGTTAAGGTGAGTGAGTCTAAAATACCTTGGCCACTGTGAATACCGCCTTCATTTTCGCTCGCAGGTTTACTGCGGATCAAGTACCCAGCATAACCATCAAACTCCGTGACGGGCTCACCGTCGTAAAAGGCGGTAAATAAGCCTATCTCACTCACCAAATCATCAATTTGGCTTTGCTCGGTATCGCGAACTCCTATGGTTGGTTTTTCACGTTCATGGGGAAATAATCGCATCATTAGCGCCCAGGCATCATATTCTTGTGGTCGTAACTGACTGAGCTTTTGGCTGATGTCTTCACCAAATACACAATGGCCTCCACCTTCACCTTGATTTTTAAGGACCCAAGTTTGTTTATCGGCTTGGTTGTTAAACCAATCTATGGAGCTTGGATTAACGGGTTTCATATCTGCCAGTACACTTTTGACCAAGTTGGCTTCATGTAGACTCAATCCCCAGCGAGCATATTCTTTGGCTGGCATAGTGGTGAGCAACATTTGCATGGTCTTGCTGGTGGCCAATTGTTGACTGAACGTCGCGTTGACCGCCACATGATGCTGTTCGATAAACAGTCTGGTTTGACTTAAGGTATGGCAACACACTGGCTCGTTGAGCTTTGGAGCGCAGTAGTCTGAATACTGATAACCTGCACGCAAGTACACCACATCAATCGCACCGACATTTTCAAGGATTAAACGTTTATCTGCACCGGTTGAAAGCTGGCTACTTAACTGCTTAAAGGTACGTCTTACGGTGCGTAAACCTTGTTTTTGCAGCTCAACTTCGAGTAAATGCTGATCATAAACGTTGTCTTCGTTTTCTTGCACCACCATCAAGAAGGTGGGTTTGCCTTGCTCCGCAAACGCAGCTTTTACCTTTTGTCCTGCCTGCGCAATACCATAGGCAAGTTGGGTTAAGCCGTGATTGATTGCCGGTGTTGATTGTGGGTCAGCGACCCAGTTTTGATAAGTGTCTGGCCATTGGGTTTGCATATAGGCATGAAACTCAGATGCACGTTGACCAAAAGGCGCCATACCTGCAGCAATGCCGTTAAATTCAATCACTTTTGCACCGTGTTGGCGATCATCCATGAAGTCAGTGCGCATTAATAGTAACGGCTTACGTGCCGCGGCATGTCGATTAGCACTGTCGCCATGAGCTTGGTGGTGTAATGATAATAAGCGCTCAAAAAATGGGTCAGCTTTAGCCACATCGCGTAAAGAGTGTTGTAGAAAGTCATGATCTTCAGACACATTATTAATCAGCTTAGTGATGATTGGCGTGACATTACGCAGATGCTCATACACTTCACGCTCCATTGTCATCGGCGCAATACTGAATGGGCAATGTTTTGCTGTGTTATCTGCTTGGCGAAATGCGACGCCATGCATAATGGCCCATTCACTTGCATCTTCAATTACTTGCTGAGGAATTATGTTCTGTGTCTTACTGTTCATCATGTCTCCAAAAATGGTTTTTACTGCTTGTCGCTAGATTTTGAAAGGCGCTAGTGTCTATACAAATACTAGCGACATTAATAAGACGCAGACAGATAAAAAAAGACGCAAAAATAAATTCGTTATGCTGACGCGGCCGCAAAGCACTTGTCAGCTCAGATGGATTAATGCTTTAAGAAGAGAGAGTTAATCGCCATCGCAGGTATATGAGTAACAGCTTTTATGTGAATAACTGCTTTTATTTGAGTAGAGCTGATAGTTAAATAGATAGTTAAATAAGCTGATCTCAAAAAAATTAGCAGACCAGGATTGATTAAGATTAACTAAGACTGGCATTTAGGGCCACAGTTGGGGTTTTTAGGATAATAGTCTGTAATGCCTTCTTGACCGATTTCAAAATCACAGCAAGCCATCATTTTCTCTCTAAGTTTTACTCGACTTCGCTGCACTCGACTCTTAGCCCCTGACAGTGAAATACCCAACTGCTCAGCAATCGCTTGTTGGGATATGCCTTCGAGTTCAGCTAAGCGCAGCGGTAAGCTGTATTTTTCCGGTAACTCGTCAATGAGTGGTTGTAAGCATCGGGCTATTTCGTCACGAGCCTCTGCGCCAGTATCTTGCTCTTCAGCAATCAGATCTTCTGGCAACTCTTCATGGGGCTGGCGCTGTCGATAAAAATCCATGATGGTGTTGTGGGCGATGCGATATAGCCAACCTTTTAAACTGCCTTTGGATTTTAACTGGTGCAAGTTGCTACTGGCTTTAATGTAGACCTCTTGCAGAATGTCATCCACAGCATCAACATCATCAATCCGTTTATGGACATAACTGCGAAGCTGTATTTTGTGATTTTGCCATTCAGATAACATTAATCTATACCTTAAATTAAAAATGACTCTTATTAAATCTAGATTTAAATACTAGACGATGACCAGCTTAAAAAGACGCAAAAATTTTGCCTATTTGAGTTAAATCTTACCTGCTAGAACACGGCCAGTTCATACCATTGATTGAATACGCTCAGTGCACACAGCTAAGTGGATATACTCAGTAGATATAGCTCAGTGTACACAAGAGTGACTCACAGTATAATAAGTGATATTCGCGCTTTATTCTGTAAAGTCATTTTACAAACACGATTGATGAGTTATGCCTAATGCCAACGATTAACCAAATGGGTTGCCCAGAATCCGTAGTTTCAGAGCAAGAGTTTAGCTCTGAAGTAAATCCTTCTCATCAGCATTTTAAAATCTTTAAACCCTTTGGTTTTTTAAGTCAGTTTGTGCCTGAAACTCGTAAGAAAAAGCACTTACTGGGGGAGCTGCATGCTTTTCCTGAAAAAACCATGGCAATTGGCCGATTAGACCATGACTCAGAAGGGCTGTTGCTACTGACAACAGACGGCATGATGAGTCATAAGGTTCGCAGTAAAGGCATTGAGAAAGAATACTATGTGCAGGTTGACGGTGATATTAGCCCCGAGGCGATTTCACTGTTACAAAGCGGCGTTGAAATTGGCATAAATGGCAGTAAATATCTCACCTTACCTTGCAAAGCATTTAAGTTAAAAGCCGACCCAGAATTACCGAGTCGAGGGCGTAAAATCCGCGACCCAAGACATGGGCCAACCAGCTGGGTATCAATTACTTTGTGTGAAGGCAAGAATCGTCAAATACGTAAAATGACAGCTGCAGTGGGGTTTGCAACATTGCGCTTAGTGAGAGTACGGATTGGGGATATCCATATTGATGATATGGATGCAGGGGAAGTGATTGAGCTAGATGGGTTTGATGAAGCACTGGGTAGTTAATAGTTAATCGTTAATAGTTAATTGGAAGGGATTGGTAGTTGGCTGGGATAAGTTGAATCGATAAAACCCTTTTAAATCATTAGTTTTAGTTTGAAAGTCGTGGCGCTTCGCCCACACCAGAGTCAAGGGGTAAAGCGCTAGTACCCCTTAACAAACCCTCAGCGCCCCGATGAAAAATGCTGAAAAGCGCATGATTTTCGATGGGGATTGATCCAGCTTTTGACTTTGTTTGATTACTGCTTCGGCCTTCTTCGAAAATGCTAACGCTTCCGATGGTGCATCCCTGCACCTCGAAAGCTAGCCTGACGTCCTGTCAGGCTCACGCTATTTTCTTCAACGTCCTCAATTCAAATGGAATTTTTGGGCAGGTAAAACTATTGATATTTGTGTTTTTATCTTTTTTCTTCCACATATAAAGTTAAATCGAAGAGACAGAAATCCCAGTGTAGATGCAGCAGCGAGCTTCTGACTGCCAAGGATGGCAGGAATGTCATTATTGTCGGGAACAAATTTGACCAAAACATGGATGTTTTGGCAGAGCTTGCATGGACCTTTTGATTTATATAAAGCGTGCAGCGTCTCGCAGTTGTATCTGCACATAAGCCTGCGGCAGGCAATATATTATATTGAAGCTATGGGTTTAGATAAATTAGCCGAAATCAATTGGGTTACGTTGGACCGAAAAATCAAGTCGTTAGGCTTAAAGCTTGCTCATCATAATGGCCAGCAGCTTATTTCAGCAATTTCAATGGGGGCTCTTGGGTCAGCAGCTTCATTTGTTGATTCAGATTTTAAGAAATTACCAAATAAAGTTAAATCGAAGATAAAAAATTCCCAGATGCAAGCGCGGCTGTGACCGTCCATGACATGGACGTCATGGCCGAGCTTTCAGGGACGAACTTGTAGCGTGTCACAGCAGCGCTTGCATGAGAGCCTGCGGCAGGCAATGGATTAGATTGACGTTAAGGGTTTAGATAAATTAGCCGATATTAAATGGGTTACGTTGAACCGACCACTAAAACGGGGAAGAGCAACTGGCCGTTTAAGCAAGGATGTTATTCGTCATGGCCGAGTTTTCAGTGACCTTTCGATTCGTATAAAGAGGGCGCGTGTCACTGCTGTGCTTTGCATGAGAGCCTGCGGCAAGCTATGAACATTTTAGCCAATACCGGCTTTTGACGTTACTTCATTGCTCGTCAATAACATCGAATTCTCGACTAACGCGTCAATTATTTTTTGTTTTATAATTCATTGAGATAGATGAAATTATTTGATTCTTTAGTTTGGTGTCAATAATGAAATAAAATGCTGTAACTAAGCTGATACTCTTTAGTTTATTTTATTAAAATTCAATGGATTAGCATAAGTTACATTTTGACGTCGGTGTCAAAATATTGCTAGTTGAAACAGTGATTATTACGCTAGATAATTGCTTCGACTTTATCAGAGTATCAGCTCCTATAGTTCACTCCATTTAGTCTTTTTCCTTATTTTACTTTATCTCTTTAACTCCCAAGGAGTGACTTGCTGTGTCAAAGCAAATATTTAAACTTTCATCAATTCTTACTGCCATGTATTTCATCGTGCCTACTACAGCTCAAGCTCATGGCTGGGTAGAGTTTCCTGAGGCGAGACAATCAATCTGTTATGAGCAAGGTGGACTTTGGACTGGTAATCCACCTAATGCAGCTTGTGCTGCGGCACTGCAAGAGTCGGGCACCTACCCATTTATTCAACGTAATGAAGTGGCTATTAACATTCAAGCGCCAGATTACCTTGATCAAAACATTGTTAAAGCAGCTATTCCAGACGGTTCATTATGTTATGCCAATGACTCGCAAAAAAGTGGTCTAGGTATCGCACACTCAGACTGGACGCGCACTGAAATCGCGCCAGGGACATTTGAATTTATTTTCAATGCAACAGCGCCACATAACCCGTCATACTGGGAAATCTATCTAACAAAACCCGGTGTTGATGTATCCCAAACTCTTAAGTGGGATGATTTAGAATTAATTCAAGAATACGGTGATATTACTGTAGGTGCTGATAAAAAGTATCGCATGAACGTGACTATTCCTGCAGATCGCAGTGGTGATGCCGTGTTGTATACAAGATGGCAGCGTATCGACCCTGTCGGTGAAGGTTTCTATAACTGTAGCGACATTACCATTACTGGTGATGAACAGCCTCCGGTTGATCCAGACTTACCTTACTTAAATAAAGGTGAGCAATTTATCCCGAGTGACATCAGCATTAATACCCCTCAAATCGGTGAGTCGGTTAAATATGATGTGCTGAATCAATATGGTGAAGTACATAACTCATTTAGCATTAAAATCACTACTGATAATCAACTCGATTGGGATCGCTTATTAGCATCGCAAATCAGTGGCTACTACGAAACTAATCACAGTGGTCATGTGTTTATTGGTGATTGGCATGCTGAAATGAATCACTACATGTATTTTAGAGATAACCTACATGCTAATTACTTTAATTCAAAAGATGAGCGTGCTTCAGGTGTATTCAGTATTGTTGCTGAAGAAATTGACCCACAATTAAAAGCTGTTATCACGCCACAGGCTTTACAAGAAATTGAAATTGCTGAGGTAGAGCACGGTACTGTAGTCGTGCTTCATCCACATAATACCCAAGGTGAGTTTGATAGTGTGCAATGGGCGCAATTAAGTGGTCCTGCCGTAAATGTTGAGCAAGGTTTGTATAGCGAACTAATGGTTAATACTGAGCAATTAGATAGCCAAGGTGAGCATGAATTGTCGTTTAGATTAACGGTATCAAACAACGAAGGAAGTGACAGTTCAGTATATGGATTCACTGTAATCGGTGAAGAAGAAACGCCTGAAGTTCCTCCTGTTGAAGGTGATTGGGATGCGGATAAGGTTTATGTTGAAGGGGATACAGTAACGTTTGATGGCCGAACTTGGACGGCGAAATGGTGGACCCAAGGTGAGCAACCTGGTACGACAGGTGAGTGGGGCGTTTGGCGATAATATCGCTTTGCTAATAGCCATTATTGGTAAAACTAGAGCCACTTAATCAATGACATTAAAGCCAGTTTAGTTAGCTAAACTGGCTTTTTATTTTTTAGCATTTCCTGATCTGCTTTATCGAGTAGTTCAACAAAGTCAGTATTAAGATCCACATCAATAATGCCGATGGAAACACTGTAATCAGGTAGATTAGGGCTGTGTCTGGCCGATAAAAAACCTTTCTGTAATCGCTGTTTGATCACCGTTTGGTCGTTCTTATTTTCTAATAGCACTAATGCGACAAATTCATCGCCACCAATGCGGCCAATAACGTCGCTTTGACGCACAGTTGCTTTTAACACCACACCGATATGTTGGATTAATTCATCTCCCACTTTATGGCCAAATTGGTCATTGATCTGTTTAAAGTTATCCACATCTAAATAGCATAACCCTAGTTTGGCTTGATTGCGTTTTGCTAAAGATATGCGTTGTTTACCTAAGACTTCAAAGCCTCGGCGGTTATTAATTTCTGATAGCGGATCGGTAATCGCAAGTTGCTGCATTCGGCCATATAGGTCGATTAAGGTGAGATCGGATTCAAGGATATCTTTTAACTGTTCAATGAGCTCCAGATAGCTGGGTTCATATTCTGTTTGGTCGTAGTCCATCACACAAAAAGTGCCGAAAGGCGTGCCGTCGGGCCAAAAAACCGGTACACCTAAGTATGAAGTAAAGCCATCATTATGGACTTCGGGGTTGGTATCCCAGCAGGGATCAATAGGGGCATTGGCAACATAAAGTGGCTTGCCTGTTTCAACGATCTTGCGGCAAAAAATATTGGCTGCAGGCTCAATGACAATGCCTGCTGCGTATGGGTTTGTGCTTTGCTGACTGGCAATCGTGACTTGGAAACCCTCTTCTGGGGTAAATTGGACTAAAAAGCCCGCGGGAGCATGAAACACTTTGGCGAGAAGGTTGACTGTTTTTTGCCATTTATCGAGCGAAATTAGCTCATTAGGTTTATCAAGTAGGAAAGTTTTGGGATCAAGTATTGTTTTTTTATTCATTGATCAGTCCGTCATACGTTCATGAATAATTTAATTATAGTGCAAAAAATTGAGTAGAAATTTATGGTCTATTTATTGCGATGAATATAGATAAACAACAGCTTAATGAGCTGCTGTTAAGGGGGATTTGCAAGTTCACTGTTGGCGAATTGCCGATTGCGATTGCGAATTGCCGATTGCTATTGTTTAGCGAGCAGCTCAGTCAGCACTTGCTTGTAAGTCTCAACTGGGTGAGCGCCATTTAATGCGCTGGTGCGATTAAACACGACCGTCGGAACAGACGATATACCTGCAGCCGTCCATTGATCTTTTTCTGCTTTTAGATGTGCTCTGACTTCTGGGTTATCCAGTAATGCCATGGCTTCGTCAGCATCTAGGCCGACTGCGGCAACTTCAATGGCTAGTACATTTCTGTCGGAGACATCTTTATGCTCGGTAAAATAGGCACTGAATAAACGCAGTTTTAGCTCTGTTTGCTTACCTTGAGATTTGGCATAATCCAGTAAAATATGAGCATCAAAGGTGTTAACGATTTTTGAATCGTCATTAAAGTTAAATGCAAACCCTTGTTCGGCGCCACGTTGGGTGATGTTTTCTCGAGCTTTAGCGCTATCTTGTGCGCTAGAACCGTATTTACGCGCAACGTGATCACGTAAGTTTTCCCCTTCTGCTGGCATATCGGGATTGAGTTCGAACGGTTGCCATTCAAGCTCAATTTGATCTTCAATACCGAGTTCAACAATCGCCTGCTGTAAGCTGTTGTAACCAATGATGCACCATGGACATACGACGTCTGAGACAACGTCGAGTTTAATTTTTGTCGACATAAAAGACCTTATACTGCTGAATAGAAAGAGGGGGGGCAGTAAAACATTAAAGAGTGGATAATGCACCACTCTTTTCTAGTATGTTATTTACTTAGTCGCTTGCCAGTTAAACTGTTGGAATGGCTCATCAACGGGGGTTTTAGCCACATGGTTTACATAGTTACTGATCACTTTTTGCGAAAAGCCTAAAATAATTTCCAGTAATTGTTGTTGGCCATAACCTGCTGCAAAAAAGGCTTCCATTTCTGCGTCAGATAACACGCCGCGGTTGCGCACCATTAATAATGTGGTGTCATGCAGCGCTTGCAGTTTAGCTGTTGGCATTGCGCCGCGGTTTCTTAATGCTTCAGTTAACGCAGCATCGACCTTCATCGAGTGAGCTATCCCAGTGTGAGCCGGTACGCAATAAGTACACTCGTGCTCAACATTGATGGTTTGCCATACAACCGTTAACTCTTCAGCATCAAAAGATGACTGAGTGAAGAGATTATGCAGCGACTGATAAGCTTCAAATGTTGCTGGTGATTCAGCTAATACACCGTGCAGATTTGGCACCATACCATAGGCTTTTTGAGAACCTTCTAGCATGGCCTTACTTGCTTGTGGTGCAGTCTCGATACTGTGAATAGTAAATTTGCTCATGGTATTACTCCAATTTTTATTTAATAGGGCTTAAGCGGACAAAACCCTAAAACAGGATGTCATTTAAAAAAGTGCCGGGGTTAATCGCTTGGTATGGAAATACTATACCTCCAATTTGAACGTTCGTTCAAGTAATATTTTGAACAAGTGTTCAAAAATAAGGTTGTGACTGCTTATCTCTATGATTTATCGTTATAATTTTTTTGGTGAGATTGAAGTGGCAGAACGATAAATAACCATCATGGCATGTGCTAAATAGCCTTCGAGCTTTATGTTTAAGTGTTAACTTGCTATACATAATAATGACTTACTGATATTTCATCGTGTCACCCTATTATTTGTATCATTTGAGATTTTGGATAGATTTTATGAAAGGCCAATCGCCTTATAGCCGAATAGAACGCGTGCTTGATTATATTCATCACAATAGTGATAAGACGCTCGGCTTAGATGAGCTTGCTGAAGTGTGCCAGCTTTCTCGCTGGCAATTACAACGTATTTTTCAGCAGCAAACGGGCTTGAATGTGGCGCAGTATGTCCGAGAACTAAAGTTAAGTCTGGCTGCAGATAAAGTAGTGACTACTGATGATCGAATGTTGGATATTGCCTATCAATTTGGCTTTACCTCAGAGGTGAGTTTTAGTCGTTCTTTTAAGCAACTTTTTGGGCTTAGCCCTAGCCAATATCGCAGACGTGGTACCAAAGTCGGCTTGCGCAATGCAATAACTCAACGTGCTGAGCACTTTATTGATAGCACCTCATTACAAACCCGTATTGAACATAGGCCGGGCTTTACCGTTTATGGTGTATCTACTCCTGTGAATGGTTTACTGGCTGAGGCGCCGAATTTTGCGACCATAGTGCCGATTACATGGGCGTCGTTATTCAATCTGATTGACGATGAAGGGGCTTTAACGGCGCAAATGATTGGCGTTGTTGATACCCGATTACCTAAAGACCTGCATTACTGGGCTGCGCTTACGGTCGATATTGAGTTGCCTTTGGCTATTCAGGCGTTAGTCGAGTCGGAGCAATTAACCTGTTTAACAATACCAAGCCAAGAATATGCAGTGGTGTCTTATCATGGCTTGCTAAGCGGTTTTGGTCAGCTAGTTGAATGGTTAATTTGTGACTGGTTACCTCAATCAGGTTTTGAGGGCGTTGATGGTTTTGATTTAGAGCATTATGGTGCCCTAAGTATCAACACGGATGAACCTTCCCATATGGAGTATTGGCTGCCGATTAAAAGCGTGACTTAATTTACTTCTATTGCCTCTCTCTTTGCATCTTGTAAGTGTGACACTTCTCTCGAAATAACATTTATTTTATAAATTCCTCCCTTCATGCACCAAATTGTTAAATGTATCTAGTTGAAACACTATATCATCCGCGCTTGATAATCATTCTCATTAGTATTCATGTTTACTGACATGGAATTGAACGTTAAAAAGGCAGAGGGCGGTATGGTCTCATCTAACAGTAGTAAGTCATTTAAATTATCCATGGTTGCAGCAGCAATGAGCGCATCTATGGTTTATAGCCAGCAAGTGTTAGCTGAAGAGATTAATGACTTATCGATTGAAATCCCAAAGTTTGAAACCATTACAGTTCTTGGCCAAGCCTATCGAAATACAGCGACTAAAACATCGCTAACGCCGCTTGAAACACCTCAAGGCGTCACTGTAATAGACAGCGAATTACTTGAGCAACGCGGTGTTAAGTCATTAAACCAAGCTCTGCGATATGTGCCAGGCGTGACCACTGAGCAAAAAGGTGGTGCTGTCACCATGTATGACACCTTTAATATTCGTGGTTTTGATGTTAACCAAAGCTACTATGACGGCTTAGTACTGCAGTCACTAACGGGTTGGAACTTACAGCCTCAAATTGACCCTGTAGCGCTTGAGCAAGTTGAAGTGTTTAAAGGACCAACGTCAGTACTTTATGGTTCAATGCCACCAGGTGGTATGGTCAACATGATTGCTAAGACTCCACAAGATGCACGCAGCACAGAAGTGAATGTGGCGGCAGGTTCTGATAATTTAATCGAAGCCTCTATTGATACCACTGGTCAAATTGGTGACAGTGATTTTTCTTATCGCGTGATTGCCTTAGCGCGCAGCAAAGATGGCCAAGTTGATCATACCGAAGAAGAACGTTTTGTGTTCGCACCTTCGATTGATTGGAACGTGTCGGACAGTACCTACGTAAACTTCAATCTGTACTACCAGAACGATCCATCAATGGGAATGAACTCATCATTGCCGTCATCAGGCATGATTTATGACAATCCAAACGGCAGCACTAGCTCATCGACTTTCGCTGGCGACAAAAACTGGTCAGAGTTTGAGCGTGAGTTTGTATTAGCGGGTTATAAAATCAATCATGATTTCAACGATAACTGGTCGTTTTTGCAGAACTTCCGCTATATGGATGCGACGTTAACGCAAAAGAATACTTACCATTTAGGTGATAAATTTGATCCTGAAACAGGCATCCTAGATCGTAACATTTACAGTACTGAAGAAAGCTCAACAGGTTTCACCATTGATAACCAATTATCAGGTTTAGTTTATACCGGTGATGTTGAGCATAACTTGTTGTTCGGTCTTGATTACCAAAAACTTGATGGTGTTTCGGCTTATTCAGAATATGGGATGACCAGCCAGTTTGGTACGTTCAACATCTTTAATCCGAATAACGACATGATCAACCCGTCCGAATTAACTTCGACTTATGATGCGACGGATGACGTTAAAGTTGAGCAAACGGGTTTGTATTTCCAAAACCAAATGCGCTACGACAATCTAATCATGATTTTGGGTGGCCGCTACGATGACTACAGCTCATCGAGTGAATATTCAGATGATTATGCTGATACAAACTCAGCAGCTGATCATCAAGAGTTTTCATACCGCGTTGGCGCAATGTATGAGTTTGAAAGTGGGATTTCGCCATTTGTTAGCTATGCCACCAGTTTTGAGCCAGTTGCGGGGACTAAAACCGATGGTTCAACTTACAAACCTGAAATGGGCGAGCAGTTTGAGTTCGGTTTGAAGTATGGCTCAGCAGATCAAAGCAAAACAGCGGCCTTGTCATTCTTTAACATTGTGAAAAGTGATGCCTTAATGGCGAACCCTGATGATCCTTGGGGCGATAAACTGCAAATCGGTGAGATTGAATCTCGCGGCGCTGAATTCGAAGGCCAGTGGTTTGTTAATGACAATGTCGATGTCGCGGTTAATTACACCTATATCGATATGGAAATTACCAAAGACAGCGGTAACGGTCTGCAAGGTACTCAACCTATTTATGTACCGAAACATGCAGCATCATTGTGGACTAACTACCACATTGATGATGGTGCGCTAGCGGGTATGCGTATTGGCGGTGGTGTGCGTTATGTGGGCGAAATGCAAATGGACGCGATGAACACTGACCAAGTTGAATCATACACCTTAGTGGATTTATCAGTAGGTTATGATCTTGGCGAGTTCAGCAGCAGTTTATTAGGTGCTAGCGTTAATTTAGTTGCTAATAACCTATTCAACGAAGAGTACTACACCTGTTATGACTCAGTGAATTGTTGGTACGGCGCAGAACGTAACGTTGAATTAAACTTCAAATATAACTTCTAATTGCGTTTACGATAGCCATAAATACGGGGCGAAAGCCTCGTTTTATGGTTTTACTTATTTATGAAAGCTATTAGTAATAAAAGCTATTAGTAATGAATGCTAACTGACCAATGTAATAAGTGGCGATGCAATGAGTTTATCTGTTTTTAACGATATTTATCAGCAATGCGAACAAATCTCTCCTTACCTTAAAGGGGAGATTTTAGTTTCTGACGCTCCCGATTCATCACTGATTTCATCTCAGCAATCGAACTTACAAAACATTAGTACTCTGCATCAAAGTATTAGGCAGCAATCGCCTGAAGCGGGCCAAGCTTATTGGCTGACTCGCAGCTGGGATTTGCTGACTTGGCAGCCGCTATATGTTGCTATTACAGCGATTTATCATTGCCAAGCCCTACCTGATTTATGCAACATGTCCCAACGTCATCAAGACGGTGTAGTGGCAGGGTTTTGCTTTTCGTGCACTGACTGCAGCACGGGCGAGTATCATCAGTTAGTGAGCGCAGCAGGTCAGCAATTACTGATTATCTTTGAGCATTTTCGCCAAGAGTTAGATCAATCAGTCCGTTGTCGGCCTCGATTTGTAGAGCATTTAATTGCAGATGCCTTATTGAATCGTCTACTCTTGTTGCAACAGACTAACCCTGAGTTTTCAGCCTATTTTATCCGTCAGCAGGCGGCATTATGGTTAAATGCGTTGTCATTGCCAGACGAACATCTTAAGAAAATTCAGCTATCACCTATAACCAACCAATTAGTATTTACTCGTTCAAGTTGCTGCTCGGTGTATAAAACCGTCACTGGCCAGAAATGCGCTAATTGTCCCAAGCTAAAACAGAAGAGTGTTTAATGTACCAACTGAACGACGTCAAAGTTATCCGCGATCAACGTACCATTCTTGATATCGAGCAACTCAATATTGACCCCCATGCACTGACTGTGGTCCTTGGGCATAATGGCTCGGGTAAGTCGACACTGGTTAACTTACTTGCCAATCAATTTCAGCCTGAGCAAGGTGAAATCACCTTGGCAGATAAAACGTTAAGTAAATACAGCGCGAAAGACTTAGCTCGTACTGTGGCATATTTGCCACAAAAACTGCCAGAGGTGGCAGGGCTCAACGTGGCTGAATTAGTGCGTTTAGGGCGTTTCCCTTGGCGCGGTACTTTAGGGCGCTGGCGCGATGAAGACCAAGCGATTATTGAGCAAGCAATGGCAGAAACCGGCGTTTCTGAATTTAAAGATACTTTAGCGGATCAGTTATCAGGTGGTGAGCGTCAACGTACTTGGGTGGCGATGTTACTGGCGCAGCAAGCCAAATTGATGATTCTAGATGAACCCACCTCTGCGCTTGATATTCAGCATCAGTACCAGTTAATGGAATTACTCAGCCGTCTTAATAAAGAGACAGGGGTTGGCGTGATTGTGATTTTGCATGACTTGAACCTTGCACTGCGCTTTGCTACCCAAATTATTTCACTAAAGAAAGGCAAAATCGCTTTTCAAGGTGATACCGATATTTTGTTAGATGAAACCTTACTCAGTGATTTATACGCGACACCAGTGACATTAGTCGATCACCCAAGCAAGCCGCATAAGGTGGCGATTGTATGCTAAGAGTCGTGGTTTTATTGTGCTTAACCGCTGTGCTGATGATGCCACATAAAGGCTTTACGGATCAGCTCCGTAGTACTAACTCAATGATTGAAATTAAAGATAGCAATGGTATTCAGCAGTTTGCCAGCATTCCCACTCGAGTTGCCGCGCTGAATTGGGATGTTGCTGAGCAAGTACTTGAATTAGGCGTAACGCCCATCGCAATGCCTGATGTCGCTGGGTACAAAGAGTGGGTAATGAATCCTGCTGTGCCTGATGAGGTGATGGATGTGGGCACTCGCGTTGAACCGAACTTTCAACGTTTGGCTGCGCTGAAACCTGATGTGATTATTATCGCTTCACCACAATTAGATTTATTGCCACGACTTGAACAAATCGCGCCAGTGTTATTTTTTCAAACCTACAGTGAACACCATGATAATGCTCAAGCTGCATTAGATAACTTTTTGAGCATCGCCAAGCTATTAGGCAAAGAGCCTGAGGCGCAAACGAGAATTGCTCAAATGCATGCGGTGATAGCCGAGCAAAAACAGCAATTGCTGAGTGCCTATAACGGCACTTTGCCAAAAGTGAGTACGTTTCGTTTTGCCAGTATGACTTCGGTATATTTATACGGTGATAACTCGACAGCGCAATACGCACTTAAATTATTAGGCATTGAACCCGCATTAAAAGTTGAAGCCACTCAATGGGGCCTTAAACAGCAGCGTTTAAAATCACTGCGTTATATTGGTGATGGTGTCGCGTTGTATTTTGAGCCATTTGCCCAAGAAACTGAACTTAGCCAGAGCGTGATGTGGAATGCCATGCCATTTGTGCGTCATAACAAGATGAACAGTATTGCCCCAGCATGGAACTACGGAGGGGCAATTTCAATTGAATATATGGCACAAGCCCTGACTAAAAGCTTATTAGCCATTGCCCCCAATTCAGTTAATACAGCGCCAATGGCCATCGACGCAGAGTTAATGAGCTCTGATAAATCAGCGATTGAAGGAGAGCTTTAATGAGTCAGCCTTTAATTAATCGATATGCATTAACCTTTATTGGCTTGGTCCTCGCCGTGCTGATGTCGGCTCAAATTGATACCCAAATTCAAGTTTCCAAGCAGCTCAGTTTATTGATGCATTTTGCTGACAGACAAGCATTGGCAGATAATTTTGATGCCATCATGTTTGTAGAGTCTCAACTACCTCGTATTGTCATGGCGATTATGGTCGGCGCGATGCTGGGGTTAGTGGGCAGTTTAATGCAGCAATTGACCCAAAACCCGCTGGTGTCACCGATGACCTTAGGTACCGCCTCTGGCGCCTGGCTTGCGTTAGTGATTATGAATGTGTGGTTTCCAACGCTGGTGGGCGATTATGCCTCTGTAGCGGCGTTAATTGGCGCCATGCTGACCCTTGGCTTAGTGATATTGATTGCAGGTGTGCGTAACCTTGCAGGCTTACCTGTGGTACTAGCGGGTATGGCAGTTAATATTCTATTGGGCGCAATAGCAACAGCGATCATTTTGCTGAATGATCAATATGCTAAAAACCTATTCATATGGGGCGCGGGCGATTTAGCACAAAATGGCTGGCAGCAAGTGCAATGGTTGCTCCCTAAGTTGTCAGCTGCAATATTGATTTTCTTATTTGCGCCAAGAGTACTGGCTTTATTGCGCATGGGCCAAGCGAGTGCTTCAGCTCGTGGATTAAACATTATTCCGGCGATTCTCGGTTTATTTGCCATTGGCTTATGGTTAGTCGCTGCTAGCATTACCACTGTGGGCGTCATTAGTTTTATTGGCTTGTTGGCGCCTAATATTGCCCGTCAACTTGGGGCAAGAACCCCTAAAGATGAACTGTTTTATAGCATGTTGTTAGGCTGCGTTATCTTAGTGATTACCGACGCTTTAGCAGTGGGGTTAAGTGTACTCACATTTGATCTGGTTCCTTCTGGTACCGCCGCAGCCTTGATTGGTGCGCCAGCATTAATTTGGTTCACCCGCCGTAAGCTATCGGCGCAAGATCAATTGTCATTTTCAATGCCGAAAAGTCATTATGCAATGAGCCAACCTAAGTTATTGGGCTTATTGTTTGTCTTGGTGGCCCTTGGAGTATTTACTACCTTGTTTAATCAAGTCACTCATGGTCAAGGCGTGACAAACGGACAAGAAGTCAGCTGGATATGGGCAATCCCTGATGCCTTTGGCTGGCAAATTCAATGGCCAAGATTGATAACATCAGCTGCTGCTGGTGCAGGGCTTGCGGTAGCAGGGGTGTTATTACAGCGTTTGATCTATAACCCGCTTGCCAGCCCAGATATTTTAGGTATTTCTGCGGGGGCAACGCTGGCATTGGTTGGCGGGGCGATTTTTATTGGGTTAAACATCTTTAGCACCGCACCTGTGATTGCCTTTTTAGGCAGTATGTCGGTGCTAGGGGTATTGCTTGTACTGGGTAAACGTCACCAGTACGCGCCTTCAATGCTGATTTTAATTGGTATTGCGCTGACTGCATTGATTGAAGCCATCGTGCAGTTTGCCTTAGCTAAGGGGGATGAAACCTCCTACATTATTTTAAGTTGGCTTGCGGGCTCAACCTACCGAGTCACGCCGTCATCGGCAGTAATGCTAGCCGCGATTGTGATTGGTTTAATTGGCTTTGCATTAGTCACATGTCGTTGGCTGACGCTGATTTCAACAGGGCGTGAGTTTGCTAAAGCGCGTGGTTTAAATGTGCCGCGGGCGTTTGTGTTATTGCTGTGTTGTGTGGCTTTATTGTGTGCTGCGGTTACGGCAACCATGGGACCGGTTTCTTTCATTGGATTGTTAGCGCCGCACATGGCGGTGATTTTGGGCGCGAAAAAAGTGGAAATGCAATTGCCCACGGCGGCAATACTAGGCGCGAGTTTGATGGTGTTTTCTGATTGGCTAGGGCAAAACTTAGTCTATCCATCGCAAATTGCTGCGGGCACTATCGTGTCGATAGTTGGTGGCATTTACTTTATTTTACTGCTGCTTAAAGGTCGGAAATCTCAGGTTTAGCCTATGACAGTGCTAATTTATATCAGTGCTAGCTTACGTCAGTATTCGCCTAGTTCGAGTTTAGTGCAGCCTGAGTAGGCTTTGATTGAGGCTCCCACTAGGTAGATATTAGATATTAGATATTAGATATTAGATATTCAATCGAGTAACCAAAAGGATAGCGAATGATAATGTCGCTATCCTTTTTTTGATTAAGATTGCTGTGGGATGGTCGCTGGTTCAAGGGCTTTGTCGCTTGCCATATTAATTGCCCAAATAGAATTCCTATCTCCAAAATATGCCCGAGCTTTAGCTTTATTGGCTGCACATAAAAAGGCAAACGCAAACACAATAGCCATGACTTCTACCATAAGGTTGCTTGTCTCTGCCGATGACCAACTTGGCATACTTGGAATGATTAGCGCTAACAGCGTTGTTGCTGGAATCGCTAAACACACTGCAGTGAGTGCATATAATAGGTGAATAGCACTATGAGCAGCGCCGCGATAAAAGCTGTAACCAATAGTTAAAGCAAAGACGGTGTAGTAACTCCACAGGTAACCTTGGTTTAATTGCACATTTAATAAGTAAAGCCATTTTGACGCTAACATTGCGACCGCAATGCCTAGCATTGATCCTGCACAGACTCCCACAGTGAGCGCTGCCATTACCTTAGTCGCTTTACGTTGCTCGCCATGTTTTTCACGACGCTTTTCTAACCAGAGTAAATTACCGCTATAAAATAAGAATGCGCCTAATAAGCCCATTATAAAATACATCCAGCGACCATAATTGGCGGCATAGTTACCAAAGTGCAGAGAAAAAAAGCTGTTTACTACAGGGGCAAAGACATCTTGTTCTGATGAAGTGACTGTCGAATAACCGACCTCTAACGTAAAAGGATGTAGATAGATAATGTCATGGTAACCGCCGCGTTGCATACGGTCGTCGGCACTAAGGTAGGCGGCTAAGCTTGGGTTAGGTGTATTGAGCTGGGTAAATTCAAATTTATCAATGCGGTAGTCAGGTGCCAGGGCTTGTAACTGCCTTTGGTACTCGGCCATGCTAGGCAATTGTTCTAGGTCATAGGTGATACTGCCGCGATCTCTTGGTTCAAATAATGGTTTATCTCCATAAACGAGACTAAGACCGCCATACATAGGGTCGTGAAATGCAAAGACTACGGCAGTCCAGGCAATTAATAAGTGAAACGGTAAGCTGACAACACCCACAAGGTTGTGACTGTCTAACCAAAACCGATTCGCTCCTTTATGTTGGCGCAGTGCAAATAAGTGTTTAACTATAGTGGGTAAGAGAATAATTACCCCAGAAATCAGTGCCAGAAAATATAATGCAGCCGCGACACCTAGGATTAATACTCCCAGATCTTCATGGCCCACTTTACCCATAATGCCAGCCGTGCGATGGAGTTGATCGATTAAATTACCCAGCTCGTTGCTTGGTGCTTGCTGTACGATCATTTGTTCATTTTTATCCAGGCGAGCAAAAGCTAACCGATCATCCAGCCTTAATCCTCGGCCGCCACCATGGGCAAACCAGGATAATGCCGCACCGTCTTCAACAAAATCAACATTAAAGCCTTCACGTGCTTTGTCCTGTTCACGGATGGCTTGACCAATTAAACGATCAATTTTTTGCTCGCTAACAGGCGTCGCCGTCAAGCTAGTAGGTGTTGCCCATTGTTCAATTTGCGGTTTAAACATGGTTAAAGCGCCGGCAAAAAATGCAATGAACAATAACAACGAGGTAGTGATCCCTGTCCAAGTATGAACAGATTGATAGGTTCTTAGTACATCAGAGCGAATTTTCATTGCAACCACCACAAACTAACAAATAAAAAATAAACACAGACATTGGCAAACAGCAGGTAGATAAAAGCACTGCGCGCTGTTTTGAACAGATAGATTAATGTCAAAATTGGCAACCAAATAGCACTGATCATCCACATATTAAATTGCACTTTCATGCCAGTTTCTAAACCATCAGGGCCGAACCAAGCAAACAAAGCAATTAGGCCATAACTCAGTAATAAGCCCATAAAAATGCCAATAAAGGTTTTGCACCACCAGTGAGGTTGGATTTTATCTTGGAGCAATAAACGAGCCATTATTTACCCCTACGAAAGCGAATGAGTGTGGAAAATGGAATTGAAATCATCATGGTGATAAAGGTAAAAATCCATACAAATATTGCCGCAGTGGTCGTTAATAGTTGCATCCAGCTAAGCAAGGCAAATAGCAGTAAGCATCCACCTAGCATCGCAATAATTTTGGGGTGAGAGGTACTTAACAAGCGTTGGTGTCTGGTCGTGACATAAATCAGCACCACACCTATTAATGTTAATAAACATGCCGAGATTTGAAACATAACGACCTCGAAGTTAATAATTATTAAAAAACTGTGATAATAGTAATGTAAATGGTAATGATTCGCAATTGCGTATCGTCACACTTAGGAGTAAATTATTTAGCGATTGAAATTCACTCATATTATTTATTATGCAAGGAAATGCAGTATATGAACGCTCGCAGATTCAAGTTTCGCCTGCTCACCAGCGCACTGTTAGCCACCCCGTTATTTGCTTTTGCAAATAACGTATTAGATAGCGATAAAAGCGACTCGATTGAAGTGATCACCGTATATGGTGAGAAAATAGAACGTAGTCTTAAGGACAGTACTTCCTCAATTTCGGTTATTGGTAAAGACGTGATTGACAGTGGTCAATATCAATCTATCTCAAGCGCACTTGCTGAAGTTCCCAATATCGTAGTGTTAACAGGTGCAGTACCTGACATTCGTGGTGTAAGTGGCAATGGCAGTGCAACAGGTTTTAATTCGTTTTCAGGTGGTGCTCGTGCAAGAGTATCAACACTTGTCGATGGGATAGCAGAACCATTTGTTGCCGACTTAAGCGGTGATACGGGATTGTGGGATATTCAACAAATCGAAGTTTTCCGTGGCCCGCAGTCAACCATCAATGGTCGAAACAGTATTGGTGGAACGGTTTTTGTTAAAACAGAAGATCCCACATTTGATTGGGAAGGGGCTGCTAGGCTTGGTTATCGAGACCAAGATCAATTCATCGACACTGCTGTTATGTTATCTGGGCCAATCTTAGATGATGAACTTGCGTTTCGTGTGACAGGGCAAAGGGTCGATGGTGATACTTATACCAATCAGGTTGAACACGAAACTAATCCTAGCCATTTTGATCAAAGCGAGCTGATAACTAACCGCTGGCGTGGCAAGTTATTGTGGCAACCTAGCGCATTAGATGGTTTCTCGGCTAAGTACAGCTTCTCGTACAATGAAGAAAAAGGTAACTCGGGCCGTAAATACTTCACCGCTGATGACCCTTGGAATTATGAGCAAATATTTAATCGTTATGTCACGACAAAGTCCAACACTCATGCTGTGAATTTCGACTATAAAATTGATGATAGCCAGTCTGTTGAACTCGTGGTTGCATACATGGATTATGAATGGGGTTTCAACACTTACGAGGCCACCCCTGCAGCTGAGCAAACGGTGGACATGGCAGATGATAGCTGGACCGTTGACGGTAAATACACTTTTGGTTTGAATGACCCAAGCCTAAATGGTTTTATCGGTTTGGCATATTTTAATCGCACTCAAGATTTTGAAAGCCAAGGCAGTTATCCATACTTTGGTGATGACTCGACAACATCGAGCTCTGTTTACGGTGAAGTCACCTACGAATTTATTGAAAAATGGCGCCTTACTGCTGGTGGTCGATTTATGCGTGAAGAGCAAACCCGTAACTTCACTTATTTACCGATTATTGAAACCTTAGATAACAGCGAGTCTGTCTTCTTACCTAAACTTGTACTGCAGCATTTATATTCTGATACCACAACATTTGGTGCCAGTGTTCGTCGAGGCTATAACTCAGGTGGCGGAGCGTTAGACTTTAATGCACAAGAATATTATTACTACGATGAAGAGTCGGTATACACCTATGAGTTAACGTCACGTAGCAGCTTTAATGATGGCAAAATCAACCTAAATGCCAACATATTTTATAATGACTATGATGGTTACCAAGCTTCAAATAGCTTACGTCGTATCACCAACGTAGAACAAACCGTGACCTATGGATTTGAAGGCGAGTTAACTAGTATGCTCACTGATGATTTACAGCTAGTTTCAGGTTTAGGTTGGCTTGAAAGTGACATTAAAAAAGCAGATGCTGACTATGGGGATATCGAAGGTAATGAGCTCAATTCAGCGCCTAATTTTACTGCCAACCTTGGATTAAAATACTGGTTAACCGATGAGTTTACCTTTGGTTTATCGGGTAACTATGTCAGTGAATATTTTGGCGATATTGATAATACTGAAGACCGTGTAGCAGGTGATTATGTGGTCAGTCGTTTAAATGTTGATTATCAAAATGATGTTTGGCGCATTAGTGCTTATGTGAATAACTTATTTGATGAACAAGGGATTACCACTTTTGAACCAGCATCAGGTCGTTACCCTACGGGCTATGCTGCCATCATCGACCCACGTAACGTGGGTGCGACTGTTACGTATCAATTCTAATATTTGTTGCACACAGAAGATGAAAAAGCCAGTTCAATAGAACTGGCTTTGTTTTGTAAACCTGGGCTAATAAAGGATTAGCTAAGCATTTTTAATCGCTACAGAACGCGCCAAAATACCCAGTGTGGTGCCATTATGCAGCAAGGCACTCATGGTCGGGTTTAACCAACCTAATGCGGCTGCGAGCATAATGCCACTGTTGACGTATTCGGCCACTTTGATGTTGCTATTGATCATCTTCATTGCCACTTGAGCTAACTGATAGGTTTCAGCTACGCCATATAAGTTGTCTTGAAGCAGCACGACATCAGCCGCTTGTCTGGCGAGCTCAGTGCCTTTACACATTGCCACGCCGACATTGGCCTTAGTTAAAGCGGGTGCATCATTAACGCCGTCACCCACAAACATCACTTTGTGCCCTTGCTGCTGCAAGGACTCGATAATGCTTGATTTAGTTTCAGGCGTTGCTTCGGCAAACACTTTATCGAGTTTAAGATCGTCACCCAGCATATTTGCTTTATAGACACTGTCGCCAGAGATCATCATTAATTGGCTAATACCAAGCTGCTTTAGATCTTCAAGTGTTTTATGTACATCATCGCGTAAATGATCTCTTAACCCTATCATTCCCATCAATTCGCCTTGATGAGAGATAAAGATTAAGTGACGTCCTTTGGCTTCGTACTGACGGATCTCATCTTCATAGGCGCTAAAGTCGACGGCTTCGTGGGACTCTAAGAAGTGACGGCTACCCATTACAAGGCAGTGTTCATTGACGGTACTTTTAAGTCCATGAGCAATGACATATTCGACTTCACCGTGATCGATATGGGGCAATTGATGATGCTTGGCTGCATTGACAACCGCTTGAGAAAGCGGGTGGTTACTGTGCTCTTCAACTGAGGCGGCAATGGCCAATAAATCGCGGGCACAATGATCGCCCTGACAATTGAAAGGTACCACATCGGTTACCTCCATATCGCCATGGGTAAGGGTGCCAGTTTTATCAAATACACATACATCCACTTTGGCGAGTTTTTCAATCGCACTGCCACCTTTTAATAAGATACCTTGCTGAGCGGCGCGGTACATTATCGACTTAAAGGTAACTGGGGTGCTGAGTTTAAGCGCACACGAGTAATCAACTAAGAATACCGAGGCAACGCGGTTAATGTCTTGGGTTAATGCAAAGACCGCAGCACCGATGCCTAAGGTAATTTTAACTCGGCGATTAGCCATATCTTGCGTGACTTGCTGAATTTCACTTTTTTCGCTGAGGGAGTCATAAATAAGCTGGGCAATTTTGGCAGTTGTAGCCTCGCTGCCAACTTTTTCAACTCTAACTTTAATCGTACCTTCGTGAACACTAGAACCTGAATACACCACAGCATCAAGCTCGCGGCGAATAGGAACACTTTCACCAGTGAGTGCGGCTTGATTGATTAATGCTGCGCCACCAATCACAACACCATCAATAGGCACAGGATCGCCAGGTACCAGTTCGATAATGTCATTTACTGCCAATTGACTTGAGTTTACTTGACTGCGGCTATCGTCAGGCAAAATCTGCCACACGATAGAATCTTGCGGGATCATCAAGTCGGCGAGTAATTTATCGCTTTTACGACAGGTTTCTTGTTCCATGTACTCGCCAACACTGATCAGTGTTTGGGTCATCATGGCAGTGCGATAATCACCACGATATGCTGACAGCCCGACAGCAATGGCATCTAGGACTTCAACTGAAATGCGCTTTTGCTTTAGCTCAGATAAGCCTTCAACAAGCGTGGGTGCAATTAAGGTTGCAGTCGATATTGCGCCCCACTTATTCGGTAGCAATGCCGCCGATAAAGTTCCAATTACATTCATGGCGATATCACCACGAGTGAATTGATGCTCTGCTTCTTCAGGCTCAGCTTGGCTTAGGTCGAGCTGCGATAATCTGGCTTCAATGATTTGTGGTTCAAGAAGCGCAACATCGTAGTCGATAACAATCGATTTCGCTGCTTCATTGACCCTGACTTCGCTGATGCCTTGAATCGCAATCAAGCTACTTTTAATCCACTCACCAATGTCATTCAGCTTCGTAGAGCGGGGTAACTTAAAGCGAATACGACCCGGAATGTGATGCTTAATTCTCACAGAGATCATTATTCACCTTTATTGAGGTTACGGTAATAATCTAATTCCGCTTGAGTGTCTTCTAAGCGCTCTTTCAATTCTTCGACTTCTCCACGTACTGAAGACCATGCCTTTTCACCGGTTGAAGCGACACTTTGCTGCACTTTTTTATTACTGATTAAATAGGCAACGGCTGCGCCAGCCGCTAATCCCATCATAAAATGAGTCTTAGTGTTTTGCGCTTTATAAGGTGCAGCGTTTTCAGTTGGTGCTTGCTGTGGTTGTTGCGGCTGACCATTAGGGCCGTAGCCATAACCATAGCCGTATGGAGGATAATTATTCATTGCGTTTTTTTCCTGAAAATTGGTCAACAAGATAAAGACTTGCCGCGCCAGCCGCTAATATGGTCATTAACGATAGCATTGGACGGCCAGCCATTTTGCCAGCAGCATAAGTTGTGACACCACTAATCGCAGCGGCTTGTATTGCTGATTTAGTGGCTTTAGAAACCAGTCTTTCAGCATTAACCTCACCTTGTTTGTAAGACTTCCACTGAGTCGCAACGGATGCGCCGCCGCCGACCATTGCGCCGACTAACATCGCTCGGTTAGCAGGGCTTAATTGGCTGTATGCATTACTCATGCTGGTTTCATTTCATCAGTTGATACAGATACTGCTGCAACAGGAGATTCTTCAGCTGGTGTGTCTTCAACAGGTTGTTCATATTCTGCTTTTTCTTCAGCTGGTGCTTGATAATGACGCTCTACAGATGCCTGAAAGCCTTCTTTGCCAGCACTGTATGTATCTTTAAAAATTTCACTGCTATTAGAGACATTTTCTTTAACATTGCTGGCTGTTTGAGAAGCGGTTTCTTTGACTTTTCCGCCACCGCTTTTTAGCATGTCACCCGCGCCTGAAACCACATCCATCATTTTGCCACGGACTTTATCATTACTTAGTAAAAGTGCTGCTGCAGCGCCAATCATTGCGCCTTTCCAAAATTCTTTATCGTTCATACCTAAGCTTCCTAATATGTCTTTAAACATGCCTGCATCTTCACCTAATGCTTGTTCAAGCATGGCTTGTGCTTGTTCCATAAATGGATCATTTTCGTCAGCACTTGCTTCCGGTGGTGATTGTGGTGGCATGTGAGGGTGCGGATAATATGCAGGATGCATCATTTGTGGGTGTCCCCAAGCTGGATGATGCGGTGCATGCTGTTGATGGTTCGGTTGTGGATGGTTCGGTTGTGGATAATAGTGTGGGTGATTCTGTGGTGGATAAAACCCTGGGTGCATGTGCGGTTGATGCATATGTGATTGATGCATGTCTTGATGTGGATGAGCATAAGCAGGGTGGTAATAACCCGGTGGCATTTGCGGCGGATATTGGTTCATATGCGGTGGAACTTGTCCCCACTGAGGCTGTTGCCCATATGGCGGCTGTCCATTGGCTGCTTGCTGCTCATTAACCGTTTGCTCGTTGGTTTGAGGCTGTTGTTGAGCTTGATTGTTCATGGTTTCAGTAGCGCCTTGTTGTGCATATTGCGCAGTGTAGCCTTGAGATGTGTAGTGATGGCTCATGTTTTAATTCCTTCGTCATTTAAGTACTGCGCGAGGGCGAAATACGCTTGCTCAGCTTGTTCATCAGTACCATCAAACAGGTCATTAACCAGTTCAGATCTTACAAGGCTGGCATCGTACTCGATGACAATGCTGCCCGTGGATTCATTAATCTTATAGCTGAGAAAAGCGGGTACTTGGGCAATCACATCGTCAACATTTTGCAGGTTGAATTGCATCAGTTGTGACATGATCCCAATCTTGTATTTAAGACGAATTCTGCCGGGGATATGATGAGCTATCATGACCCAGCGTCTCATTTTGATAACTTTATTTAGATATTTGTCCATTTGAGCATTATACGAAGCTAGATCCTGCACTTTTTTGTCCAAGATCACGTTTGGTACAGTTTCTTGATGTCGTCAGCTGTTTTTGACCTTGATGACGATTAAAAATGCTTTCTTTAAATAATGGTTTCTAAACAGCTAATTGAATTGACAGTAATTATTGATGGATCTTGAAGCCTGATAAGCTTTGAGAGCCTAATGTAAAGATTGTATCAATCGCCAGATTTGGTTTGGTGCATAAGGTCGGCAAGCTGAGTTAATCACTAATTATAAAATAATTATTTTGAATGCTTTACGTACAATTGCAGTCAATGATAATATCACTGTAATGATAATGATTATCACTTAATGAGGTGTGTTATGAGTATATATGTTCACAAAACTAAGCAAAGATTGAGAGTAAGATCTGAATATATTCGTAACAATAGAGCGCAGGTCGCTGAACTCATTGAACAGCTAAATCAAATTGATGCGGTAAAACATATTAAACACCAGTATCATGCGGGCTCTGTGGCAATCACATTTGATGATAATGAGTTAGATTGTGAAAATTTATTAGAAATTCTTGAAAGTCATGGTTGGTTAGAAGAAAGCAGTCGTTCATCATTTGTCGAAAATGCCGTGGTTGCGGGAACTAAAACATTAGTCAAAGGCATGGCGAGTATTGCATTGTCGCGCTTGGTAGGCCCTTCTATTAGTCGTGTGATTATGAGTGTGTAACCGAATCTTTTTGCAGAGCATACCCTCAGATTAGGTCATGCCCATAAATGGCCTACATCATCAAAATTAAATGAACATAACTCAAGCTTCAACGTCACCAAACCCAATCTGTTAAACAATAGCGACTCAAATCAATTCTCTTGAGCCGGCCTTATATATTGAGTTTACAGGCTAATATTAAATTTCTTCATCGCACATTTGCAATTTCCACCCGCTAAAGCTGGGCAGCGTTTACATGGCGGTGATTTTAACGGAACTTGGGCTATTGAGCGTGGTTGAATTTGTACTGCACCCGCAGCACTTCGTGAGGCTTCATTGGCGGGGGAATTGGTTGGAGTGTTAACTCGATTAGTCGGGGCTGATTGAGGTTGTTTTGCTTGAATTCCTCCCTCGCTAAACCCTCCGTCTCTAACCCCTTCTTTTCTAAACCATGACAGCAATGGATTTAAAGGCTGTATGAGTTCAGAAACCACATTGCCAACAACTTGTTCAGAAAGTTGACCTAATTCTTTTTTTAGTTGTGGTTGTATATAAGTCACTTTGCTGGAGTTAGCGGTCAGCGCATTAAGTTGCTTTAATGACTTACTGGTCAATTTCTTTGACTTTTTCTTGAGTTTTTTGAGTGCGCTTTTTGAACTCACAGCTTGTCTACCTCTTAAATGACTTGGCTATAAAATAGCAAAATTTGCTTGGTAAATAAATATTATTCTCATTTAACTTTCTTGTATTGAATAAATAGTGGTTATCAAATGAGGTTTAATCAGTCATGATGAGTGGATTAATTGGAAACTGGAATTCGCGTCGATTATGTCTCTTACTAAGCAATTAGCCCTTTTTCTTGATGTGGTTCAGCAAGGTTCTTTTACAAAAGCTGCCACCTTGCATGATATGGATAATTCGCTACTGTCGAAGCAGATTAAAAAGCTTGAAACTGAGCTTGGGGTGCAACTGCTCAACCGTTCTACACGTTCTTTTTCGCTGACTTCTGCAGGGGAAGAGATTTTAGAACAAACTCAGAATTTGATGGAAACCTTAACCCAAATTCAAAATATTGCTGACTCCTATCAGTCAGAACCCAAAGGCATTATTCGTATTTCATCAGCCATTTATTTCGGCCAGCAGTACTTACAACCTGTGATTGCCAAGTTCATGACCTTGTATCCCAATGTCAAAGTCACGCTGTCACTTGATGATAAGCGGACCGATATTATTTCTGATCACTTTGATGTGGCATTTAGAGTGGGCAAGTTGGCTGAATCAAATTTAATCGCCAAAAAAATTGCTAAAACCCATTTTGCGATAGTGGCATCAGAATCATTTATCGAGCAACACGGAATGCCGCAAACTCCTGAGGAGTTAATTCAGTTACCAGCTGTCATTTACAGCAATGGTAATGTCAGTTTAGATCAGATGTGCCTGACGGAAGCGCCTCATGGCGAGCAATACAAGATGTATAAAATGCGTGGCAATTACAAAGTCAGCGATGTGCGCACATTGATTGAAGCAGTGAAATCAGGTTTAGGTTATAGCTTAATTGATTTGTTTAATTTGGATGAGCCAATCACCCAATCTCAGTTAGTACCGTTATTGACCAATCACGGCTTATCGACTGTAGATACTGGCATTTATGCCGTTTACCCACACCGTAAACAAACCTTATTAGTCAGTGAATTTATCAAAGCGGTACAAGAACATATTGGGACTCCGCCATTTTGGCTTGATCATATGCCTGGCTATAAAAATATGTATAAGTGAGGCAAATTGGGCTGCTTTGCAGCCCAATATTCGATGAGAGTTTAGCTACTCTCATCCATTTGAACTGAATAAATTTATATTTCAGTGACAAAATTCATATATTGCTGCATATCACCTACCACAGCTTGTTCCATCAAGGCGCCAGTGATTTTGGCATAAGGCTGCTGAAAGTGAATGTCCCATACGTCCGATTCCTTGCGCCAATGCTCATACACAGCTAACGTGCTGTCGTCACCTTTGACGGTGTACAAATCAAACAACAAGTTACCTTGTTCAGTACGAGAGTGTTTAATATGCTCTTCAAATTGAGCCAATAATTGCTGGCGCATTTGTGGATTGATTTTGAAAATGAAAAAGATAATAAATACTTCATCTTCAGGATCAGCAGGCTTAATTGCTATAGGCAATGGGTTGGTTTCGCCTAAATGAAACACTTCTACAGGTTGCTCTAGTGCCAATTCAAATAAAGCCATCATTGCAGCTGTGTGCGGTAGTGTCATGTGATGTTCAAGGGCTGCCTTATCTGCCCAGCGTTCATAGGCAAAAAATACATTTGGATTGCTATTATCAACAAACATTTTCATTTCAACATTGCCAGCTTCATTCGCGGCGCCTTGCTTATTTGTCATTAAAGCTGCTTTAAATTCTGCTTGGTATTCTGGCTTTACCGTAAATTTTACAATTTGATTTAACATCGTCAGTTCCTTGATGCCGCATTGATTAAGCCCAATGCGGTGTGGATTAAATAGTACTTAATAGGCGATTGTGTCATGGTCAAATTCGATGACTTGTTCGATAACTGATCCCAAGACTTATGCGCCGCCTTATGCGAGAAGCTAAAAGCCTTCTAAAACGATTTTTCCTTTGGCTTTTTGGCTCTCAAGTAATTGATGAGCCTGACGCAAATTTGTGGCATTTATAGTGCCGAAATGATTGCCAACCGTAGTTTTGATGACGCTATCATCGATCAAAGTAGAAACAGCATTAAGTAACTCATGTTGCGCTTGCATATCTTCAGTTTTAAATAAAGAGCGAGTAAACATCATTTCCCAGTGTACTGATACCGACTTCATTTTAAATGGCATGATATTGAGCGTATCAGGGTCATCAATTAAGGCGAACTTGCCTTGAGGTTTAATGACTTTTTCTATTTCGATTAAATGTTGCTCGGTATTATTTAAACTCACCACATAGTCAACTTCAGCCAACGATTGCACGGCAAATTCTTCACTTAATGGATTACGATGGTTGATAATATGATCAGCGCCTAAATCTTCTAACCATGAAACGGTTTCAGGTCGTGACGCCGTTGCAATGAGCTCAAGATTAGTTATCTGCTTAATTAATTGCACCATTACTGAGCCTACGCCTCCAGCTGCACCAATCACTAGAATGCGTTTTTTAGCAGGCTGCTCTTGTGCAGAACTATCTGAACTATTTTCTTGCTGGCGCTGGCCTTGTAAGCGTTCAACATCTAATCGGTCAATATCTAGCCGATCAAATAGTAATTCCCATGCAGTAATAGTCGTAAGAGGAAGTGCAGCAGCTTCAGCATAAGAAAGGCTATTTGGCATTTTGCCTACAATGCGTTCATCAACTAACTGAAATTGCGCATTGCTACCTGTACGAGTTATGTCGCCGGCGTACCACACTTTATCGCCTACGTTAAATAAACTCACTTCATCGCCAACCGCTTTTACAATACCAGCGGCATCCCAGCCTAATACTTTCCATTGGTCTTTTTCTGCTGGCATATCTTGGCGAATTTTATAATCTGCTGGGTTAACAGACACGGCTTTTACTTCAACTAAAATATCTCGGCCACTCACAACTGGTGTTGGCAGTTCAATGTCTTGTAATGCGTTAACATCAGTAATGGGTAAATTTTGTTGGTATCCGATGGCTTTCATAATCTAGCTCCAATGTCTGTTTGATGGAGTGATAATGCCGTGTTTTTCTATTGTGAAAAAGAGACGTAATCACCAATTATTATGGTGATTAAAGTCCGTAATCGATTGGGAGGTTATTCAGTTAACGAGATGGTTAAGTGGGTTATTTGCATCAAACGGCTGTTTGAGGAAGAGGCAGAGATAAAAAATCCCCACTTAATCGAGCAGGGATTTTGATGATTATCGTTGATGAATAATAGGGCTTATTACTCTTTTGTTTCAGGGTAAAGCGTGTTCCACCATTGTGGTTCATCTTTTAGATGTAAATCGAACCATGCCAATGTGGCATCCCACCAGTCAAAGCGTGCTTGGCGGCCATTAATGTGATGATCTTGCCCATTGAACTCAATCAGTTCAACTGGCTTATCCAGCATCTTGAGGGCCGTGTACATATAATGGCTTTCGCCTACTGGTACGTTAGTATCGGCATTGCCGTGAAGCAGTAACATCGGTGTATTGATTTTATCTGCATGATACAGCGGGCTGTGGTCGACGTATAAATCGCGATTATTCCACGGGAAGCTGCCTTTACTAGCTACGCCTGAGTAGCCGTAACCCCACCAACCATGGCCCCAATAAGCCGATAAGTTACTGATCCCTGCGTGTGCCATAGAAGCAGCAAAAATGTCAGTTTTAGTGGCTAAATACATGGTCATAAAGCCGCCGTAAGAGGCGCCCATGTTACCTACACGTCTAGGGTCAACAAAGGTGTGCTCTTTCAAGAAAGCTTGCGTACCTTCGATAATATCGTCAGCACTGTAATCACCCCAGGCGTTAACATGACGACCACTGAATGCTTGACCGTAACCGGTTGCGCCGTTTGGTTGGAGTACATATACCACGTAACCTTTTGCAGCCCAGAGGTTAAATGGCCAGCGACCTGTGAAGTTACGGGTTACAGGTGAGGTGCCACCGTAGTAATACACTAAGGCTGGGTATTGTTTGTTGGCGTCAAAATCGACGGGTAAATACACACGGCCGTCGATGTTGTGTCCATGCTTGTTGGTGAAATCGAAATCTTCAATTTTACCTAAGCGTGTATCGGCATAACTGGCAGCTTTGCTATCAAACAGTAGCGATTTTTTACCTGACTTCATAAAGTAGGCTTTTTGCGGCACTGTTGCTGAGGTGCCAGCATAAGCGATTACTGGTTTTGATAAGTCACTTGCCACACTGTAGCGGTTAACCATGTCCATGCCAGCGCTAATTTTACTGAAGCGTTTTTTGCTTAAATCAAACAGATACAGCTGGCCACGATCGCCTTCACCAACACGTAATACTAAGTCATCATTACTGAGTTTTGCCGCGCCGCCAATGGCTGGGTCAAAGTCTTTACTCAGTGCAATGACCTTACCGTTAGCATCACGCCAGTAAAGCTGACCGTCATAGTTATTAACTACCACTTTGGGGTCCTGAACGCCTAAGCCATTCATAAAGTCTGGCCCTGCCATGATGTACATACCATCATCGGTATAAGTGGCAGAATTAAAGGTGCGGTACTCGCCAATCTGGGTTTCAGTTAAGTCAGCAAGATTAAGCTCAACTAGCTGAGTCAGGCCGTGGGCAGGTTGTTTGTAATCCACTGGGTTACGGGTGAGTAGTAGGGTGTTGTTGTCGATGTGGCTATCGACTAGGTTACTACTGAGCTCGCCATCAGTCAGTTGGCGGATAAAACCTGAATCTTTGTCCAATAAATAAATCTGGCTGTTATTACGCCAGTAACTCCATCTATCTTCTAATGCTTTAAAGCGCTTGTTAGTGGCTTTTTCGTCTGCTTTGAATGGTTTTTGCCAGCTGAATAATACATTGTCGCCATACCAATGCAGGTTAGAGACGTTTTCCATATCAGTTGCTGCGATATCAATACTGATGTCTGAAACTGTCAGCAATTGAATTTGATTATCAGCAACATATGCTAGCTGCTTGCTGTTGTTTGACCAGGCTGCACTTGCTGGTGCGCTGTCTTGCCAGCGATAAATCACTTCTTTATCTGAAGTGTCTATTAACTCTGTCACTGCAACGGGTTTGTTGTCATTGTTGGCTGGATAATGACTTTTGGTTTGCAGTAAATATTTACCGTTTGGCGATAAATTAAGGCTAGTAATGACTTCAGAGTCAAATAACTTCTCAGCCGAGACCCGTTGGGTTTTAGTTTGGCTAAAGCTTGGCGCATCAATATCGGTTTCACCTTGCCAGTCTAGACTGAAATCGGTTTCAGTATCGTTGCCATCGGCAAGGATAAGGACTTGATGATCGCCACTGGGTAATTTAAGTTTTGCTTCATTCGCGGCGTTAAATAAAGTGCCGTTGAGAAAAATTTTCGGTGCATTTAGGCCATTGACCGTTAAGGTTCCTTGGGTAAAGCGATCCACACTCAGCTGCACTTTATAACCTAACCAGCCTTTGTCAGCTGCCGCAGTTGCTGATTGCCATGGGTAGTCTTGGCCAAATATGCGGATGTCGTCATTATCTTGTGCCAGCGCTGCGGCAAGGTTTGCGCTTAACGCATCACTATGGCTGCCAGCAGATAAGGTTTGTGAAGTGATAGTGGCGACTGGGCCAATTTGTTGAATGTTATTTCTGTCAATGTCTGCGCTATGGCTAAAGCCTGAAAACGCCAAAGCGATACTGGCACAAACCAGAGAAAGTGCTTTCATGGGGCATCCTTGTTGTTATTGATTCTTACTTTGTTTTTTATTTTGTTCTAAACCCAATATTTAACCTCACAGTGTGTCAAATCTGTTGTGAAAATGCACTGGGTTTGAGGCGGAAAAGGTTATTGAATTGCAAAAGAATATGTCAGTAATGAATTGAAATCATCTTAGCCATGAAACTGTTAGAAACACGTTAACTGTCAGCCACAACTATCAGGTTTAATTATCAGTCTTAACTATCAGTCTTAACTATCAGTTTCAACTATCTGTTTAAATTGGTGGCAGTGGATTAGTGCAGCGGTATGCGATAAATATCAGCGTCATTAATCCCTTGCATGCTCACGATGATGGTATCGTCGCTTGCTGCTGCAATACTGCGTTCATTACGAATGCTCATTGCGGGTAATTTAAACGCTATCTCGCTCTCTCCATTGGAGGTTAAGCGCTTAATTAAATCATTTTCGTCGCTACGCTCAAGATAATACAACGCATTATTTTGGAAGAAAAAGCTGCCCCAATCTTTGGCCCTTAATGTGTTATTAACCTTAATGGGCTGTGTTGAACCTGCTGCTAAATAGTAAATGCCTGCGACATTGTCTAAGGTGTAATACATGCCTTGATTATTATCTTCAACGGCATATTTAATGTTGTCATTGAGGATGAGTTTTACCTGTTTACTGGCTAAGTCATATTGATAAAACCCCCACTGCTCATCAATCAGCGAGGAGTAATAAACGCGACTGCCATCAACCGAGAAAGAAGCGTAACGAACGTTACCTTTAACTTGTGGAATTTTCACTAAGCTTTGGTTGGCGGTATCGCCTAAATACAGTTCGTTGTAATCCAAGCCTTTGGTTCTTATCGGGGCGACATACATTGAATTCTGGGGCGATGTTGCAGGAATACTGACCATTCCCATTCCATCTGTCAGCATGGTATTTTTATTATCTTCTTTTAACCATAACTCCCAGTCTCCTGAACGATTAGACAGAAAAATGAGTCCATCTGTTTTGGCAAAGTATTGGCCGTATAAATCCCGTGATGATGAAATCAGTTGTTTGACGATACTGCCATCTGTCAATGAACGCTGGGTAATGAATTCCTGTGAAATATGTCGCGAATAATACAAGTCATTGGTGGCTTCACTGATAGTGATACTGCTGATAGTTTCATCTTGGTGGAAGCTTGATAATGTTTGTGTGTCAAAGTCGTAGCGTTGGATGATAAATGCCGCTTCTCTTAATGCAGTAAAATACAATAAATTGCTGTTGTGATCCCAATCTAAGCCAATGACTAAGGTTTCATTATCTGCAATGACCTCAGTTGTATTGGTGCTAAGAGTATGGAGCATGACTTTGGCTATCATATTTTCTTGTGATCGCATGATGGCTAATTGACTTGAGTCAGCTGACCAAGTCACCATCAAATCGTGTTCACCGGCAATAGGCGAGGTGAGCGCCGTGACGGTGTTGTCGCTGAAGCGGTATTGATGAATGACTGAACGATCTTCTTTTGCTTTTGAATATGCTAAATATTTGCCGTTGGGCGACCATTCAAGGCTGTGTAAATAGCCTTTACTTATACAACCTGAATCTAATTGTTTATCTTGGTTGGTAATTAAATCCCGTACATGTATGAAGCACTGATTATCTGCAGTATGGCGCATGTATGCCAATGAGTGTCCATCAGGCGACCAAGTCGGTACGCCTTCAGTGTCTTTACTCATCGAAATTTGCCTCAATGGCGCTTTATCATCATCAAGATCTTTAATATACAAGTGGCCCTTTGCATTGGCTTTACGCCATTGAAATGCCATAAAACGTCCGTCTGGCGAAATCGCTGCGCGCTCTTCCACTCCTTCAAAGTTGGTAATGCGCTGTGGCGTGATAGACGTGTTTACCGTATTTGATTTGGTCAGTTTATCAGCTGATTGCACCGCAAATAAGCCTATTGCGGCTAGCATTAACACGGTGACAGCGATGAAAACATTTTTTTTATGTTCGACGGTTTCGCGAATGACATTGCTATTCGTTTTTATGATGGGAGTGGGCTGTATTAATAACTGATAACCGACTTTAGTGACGGTTTTAAAATAATGTTCAGGCTGTTGCCCTAGCTCTGAAAAGGACTTCCTCAACTGCCAAATCGCATTACCAGTACCACGTTTTCCGACTTCAATATTACCTTGCCATACCTGTTCAATTGCCTGTTCTTTAGTGACCGTTTGTTCAGGGTACAAGATCAATAACTTCAAAAATTCGAATACTTTTGCAGGTAATGCAACCGTATTGTCATTTGAAGTGATGGTCATGTCATAACAGTTGATAGTGCATTGACCAATTTGATATCGCTGATATGGAAGAGAAATCATGAATGCAGCATAAACTCCTGAGTATTTTCTAATTATTATTATGTTCAGAGGATTATTTTGTCATAGCGGCTAAAAATGAAGTTTTATTTGATTTTCATTTAGCCGTCATATTTGATTGATGCGTTTTACGCATTACTAAATAACCTTGAGTAACATAACCGATCTATTAATTTTTGAAACAAACAATGAGTTTTTAAATTTGAGGAGATGAAACTAATTGCTATTTTTAGCCTTTAATAACATGGATTTAATTGTTATTAAGTAAATGTTAATTATATGTTTCAATTTGTATCCTGAAGAATAAAAAAGCGCCCTGAGGCGCTTTTTATTCACTTTGATGAGATTAACTCATTATTTCTGTCTACGGCGCAAACCGAATAAAGCTAATAAGCTAAGGCTTAAAAAGCCTAGGCTACCGCCATCATCATTATCCGCTTCTGGCTCTGGTACAACTACAGGAGCATTAATGGTCATGGTGAAACTGGCTTCAGTTTTATTAACCATATCGTCAGCTGTTACTACAACATCATAAACACCTGCAGCAGCGGTACCAGCTATCATACCTGTCTTGCTATCAATGCTAATGCCTTCTGGTAAGCCTGTGGCGCTAAATGTTAATGCATCACCTTCAGCGTCGCTAAAGTACATTGATGCATCAATTTCAGCAGCTTGTTGGTCAGCCATAGTGACCGCAGGCATAGCTTCATTTAATACCGGAGCAATATCATTAACATTATTGATGTTAATCATCACTTTAGATACAGCCGTGAAAACTTGACCTTGCTTGCCGATCACTTCCAACTCATAGCTAGTGTTGCCAGCATCATAGTCTAATGCTTCAGGGTTATTGACCACAATCTCACCGATATTGGTCACAGTGAATGGGTCGCCAGGGATCGCTTTAGCCAAAGAAATAGAGTAAGGAGACCATTCTGCTTCAAAGTTACCGTTGGCAAAGAAGGTTTCTGCATCTAATTCAACCGTTGCAACAACACTGCCCATTTCTGCGTCTTCATTGATACTATGCATTTGACCATCTTTTGGATGCGGTATAAATGCATATGAGCCTTGGCCAGAAGGTACAGCCATTGCCCAGTTATCTTCAAGGCTCATCATTAACATGCCATGGTTATCACAACCTATGCTGCCAAAACCGAAGGTAAAGCTACAGGTGCTTGCCACACCTAGCTCAACACTTTCACCTGGCGCTAAAGTTTCCATGGGACTGTATTGCTTGGTTTCACCTTCTTCAACAAGGCGAGATATCATTGGAAGGGCACCAGAATTTGTTTCTACCTCCTTCATTTCACCCGTCATCCAGTCAAAGTAACTTGAGGTTTCAGTTTTGCCGTATTTAACTGGGTTAAAGAGAATGATCGGCTCACCTAAGTTGGCAGCTGCATCACGGTCAGTACCAAATATCCAACCCTGATTTTGATCAAAGTCTTCAACGCTTGCCATGTTTTCGCCGTGGTAAAGTTCATCCATACAATATTGAGCGACGAAATTCTTACCATGTGCAGTGACATAAGTCGGTAAGCTTGATTTGGTGTAACGGCCATAATGATTGGTCCAGTCATACTCTTTCTTGTAATCAATATACCAAGATTGTGGCTGACCATTTTCATCGACTTCAATAAATCCGCCCATGGCTGCTTGGGTCGCTTCATCCCACATATATGGATCGCCAGTGACTTCTTGATCTAATCCTTGATCAATAACAAATTGTTCTTGATAAGCGCTCCAATAAACTAGTGCTACGCCCGCTTTATCAAAGTGGTTTGCCATGCCGACATCGTTAGGTTTAAAAAATTGACCAGCCACAACCATCTTTTTACCTGATGAACACATCGCTTCATCATAAACACCACCTGCTACGGTTTTTAACATGTTGCCTTGAGTGTTTTCTTTGCCTACAGGAACTTGTGTGCGGTTATACATGGCAGGGAATACAGCATAGGTGGTGTCAGTAGTGCTGTCATTACTAAACTGCTGAACATGTGCGCCAGCATCTGCGCTAAATTTTGCTGTTAATTCAGTACCGTAGTGCTCTTCAAAAGTATTAAAGTTACGCGCTATTTTACTGCTGTTACGTGGCTTGGCTAACCAGCTCATCGCAATAGTTGGAGTCTCTTCAGAAGTTAATTGTAATTGCCCCGAAAGCTCAATTGCTTGCCAGTTTTCAATGGTTAAGTCTGAACCCATTTTCATTGGCCAGTTTTCAAGTTGGTCAAAATTAACCACCATGGTCACAGGGAATACAACAGTTTGACCTGCTGGTACGCTGATGGTTGAAGGGTATTCCCATGTTAGAGCAGGAGTGCCACTTTTCTCTATGCTATTTAAAGCAACATCATAGGTGACGGTTTCTTCTGATAAGTTTTTAAGTTGCACTTCTTTCATGAAGCGCTGAGTACCAGTGCCTTCGTGGAAGCCAAAATTTAAATTCGGCTGATAGCTACCTTTCTCCCAAGCTACGGCATTTGACATTAATGCAGCGTCAATGTTCTCGACACCGCTACCTATGAGGGTAATTTCACCTTGCTTGTCATTACGATCCATTACCGCGTTGTTGGCCGTGTTCATCAATAAAGCTTTGATTTCAATCATTGATAGTTCAGGGCGTTTAGATTTTAGTATCGCAGCGGCAGCAGCCACTCGTGCAGCAGCCATGACGGTGTCAGACTCGGTGTCCATCTCATCACCGCCACCGACAACAGCCACGTCGATGTTTTCAGCATAACTGACCATATCAGGTTTAGTGTAATTGGTTGCTCCACGCACAGGGCCATAAGGTGTTTTCTCGGTCACCATCATATTGTCTTCAGCGTCAGCGGTGATACCGCCAACACTTAGGGCACTAGGTGCAGCGCCACGCCATGTCATATTGAAGTTATTGTCGTACCACTCTCCGCCGTTACCTGCATTAACCACGACTAAACTGCCTAATGCTGAGGCCAACTGGATAGCATATGCTTCTATCACAGCGCCAGAAACGCCATCATCATGCTCGGCATAGAATGCATTACCGCCGAGGGCGTCAACGACAATGATGTCGGCTCTGTCATCAAAACTACCATCTTGATTTGGATCCAGTGCGTACTCAAGTGCCATAATGAAGCTATTTGAAGTTTCTGCAGTTAAGCTATATCCATTACCCCATGGGTCAGAAACGTTTGAGGTTTTGTAGGCTGCAATTTTAGCACTTGGCGCTAAGGCATGTACTACACTGGCTAAGCGAGTACCGTGTCCTGTATTGTGAGTTGCACCATCATAATCACGAGTAAAGTACACGTTTTGATCTATTGGGTTAGGATCAAATCCCCAACCTGCATCACTGGCTAAATCCATACCTTCAACCACGACTTCAGTTGGGAAACCATCAAACGCATTGACTGAGTTCTCCATCGCAGTGGCATAAGTTTCAACCGTGCCATCGCCGCCTAATGATGTGTGAGTATAATCCACACCACTACCAATAATGGCGACTTTAACACCTTCGCCAGCGGTCAAATCATCTGATAATGCAGGTGCTTTAATTGAATCAGTTGCTGGTATTGCAGTATTGGCTGTTTTAAGGGCATTGCGAGGAACTTGAATAGGAGCAGCTGCGACGACAACCGCTTGAACACCTGGCATTTTTTTGATTGTTTCGATGTAGCTGGTGTCTGCCTGAACTCGAATAAAGTTACTGACAAGCTTTGAGCCTGGTAGGGTTTTGATGTTGCCATCAAGGGCTTTTATGTCGTTAATGATTGCTTGTTGATTGGTTTCGATTTGCTGTAAAGATGCAGCAAATTTTTGCTTGTTGTTAATAGTTGCCTTAGTCAATGAACCCTGTTCTGACAGATAAACAAATAGAGTGGCATTTTGTGTTTGCGCTACTGAACTTGAGAATGCAGATAAGGTATCTGTTTGTGTGGCGGCATAGACTGCAGTAGGTGCTAATGCTGCTAGCGCGATACAGCTTGCGAGTTTTGACTTCTTAAATGACATAGGGTTTCCCTTCAAAGTTAACGTTTAATCGTTTTATTATTTTTTTGCTTGAGTAGCCTCTTGCTTCCTCGGCGAGTTAAGTCAGAACAGTCCTGCTCAACACTCGTACATAAGGTTTTCATTCAATTGCAGCTAAACCACAAGTTAAACGCTGTTGATTTTGTTTCTTTTATGTTTCATAAAACTTTCAATTGCTTTTAAAACAATAAGATACAGGTTGCATTTTTTGAGGTTTCTTTGATGAGTTACCAGATAATTGTCATATTTTTGTGTTAGGAGCCATAATGACTTTTTTTAGTGATAGCTTGATACATATGGATACAAGTGTGGTTTGTAACTGCATGAAAAAAAAGGAATTGAAAGAAAATTGAAGCTTAAATGAAATCGAATAGTCGCCGTATATTTGCCTCGCAATAAATCAATCGAGTATCAAGGTTATAGCAAACAACAACATTCCAATTTGCAGGCTAACACTCAAGATTATCCGCGGTCGGTTTGTGAGATAAATAATAATGATAACGAGGAAGACATTGTGACGTCGATTTATAAAAAGAGCTTAATAGCCGCTGCATTATCTTTAGCTTTCGCCCCTAGCATCAATGCCAATGTTATTGATACTCGAGGGTTGGATACGGATGGAAATGTAACTAATCTGCGCTTAGCTACAACAAGTAAGCGTAATATTGAAAATCTTTATATTGTGCTTTTAGATGATCAGCCATTGGCAACATACCGTGGTGATGTTGATAATTTAGCGGCGACGAGCTTGCTAAGTAATCCAACTAATAGCCGTAAAGGTAATGGCGTATTAAATATTAACAGTGCCGCCAGCCAGAACTATATTCAGTATTTGAAAAGCCAAAGACAACAAACGCTTGCTCAAGCCAAGTCACGACTCAATCGTCAACTCGAAATTAAAAGTGAATACCAAATTGCCTTAAATGGGTTTAGTACTGAACTATCAGATAAAGAAGCACAAACGCTTGCTTCAGTTGCTGGGATTAAAAGCGTTAAAAAAGTCGAATTACGTCACATCAATACAGATAGCGGCCCGTCACATATTGAAGCACCAAGTGCATGGGATGGCACTGCAACTGGTGTTAGCAGCATGGGTGAAGGTATTACAGTAGCGATTTTTGATACCGGTATTAATGCAATGCATCCTTCATTTGCTGACGTTGGTGCAGATGGTTATGACCACACTAATCCATTAGGCGAAGGAGTTTACACCGGTGATTGTGCCAAGTCAGAGTTAGCGCATTACTGTAATGACAAGCTCATCGGCATTTGGGGGCATCCTGAGCTTCTTGCTGATTATACCCCTGAAGGTGACGATTTAATTGCCATAGATCATAACGGCCATGGCTCTCATGTAGCATCAACCACAGCTGGTAATGTGGTTAAAAATGTCCCAGTGTTTAATGCTGTCGGCGAGGAAGCAGAATTTAGCCTAGGCGAAATCAGTGGTGTTGCTCCTCATGCAAATATTATTTCATATCAGGTGTGTGTGGCTGATGGTAGTTGTTGGACTGACATCACTGCTGATGCCGTAGAGCATGCAATTGAGCATGGTGTAAAAGCCATTAACTATTCAATCGGTGGCGGCGCAAGCGATCCATGGAATGATAGCGATGCAATGGCATTTCTAGCAGCACGTGAAGCGGGCATTCATGTTGCTGTAGCAGCGGGCAATGACGGCCCTGGCGCTGAAACTGTTGGCTCTCCGGGTAATGCTCCGTGGTTAACCACCGTAGCGGCTTATACCCATGATCGTAACTTCACAGACAAGGACGTCACCCTAACAGGAGGAGATTACGATTTAGAAGCACTATCAGGTAAAGGAGCGACTAGCGGAATATCAGGGGATATTGTGTTTGCTGGTGACTTTGGGGATGCGGGTTGTCTTGAGCCATTTGATGCAGGCACATTCTCAGATCAAATTGTTGTATGTGAACGTGGTGAAATTGCTCGAGTGAGTAAGGGAACAAATGTGCTTGCTGGTGGTGCAAGTGGGTTAGTGCTTGTTAATGTCACCAGTGTTGATGAAACCGTTGATGCAGATTTACATGTATTACCCGCGATTCATCTGGATATTGACCAGGGTCAGTCGCTCATGGATTGGTTAGCACTAGGTAGTGACCACACCGCCACCATTGGTGCATCAGTGATGGAAAAAGATCCTTCTAAAGCCGATATTGCCGCTTCGTTTACATCTCGCGGTCCAGAATCAATTATGAATCGTTGGTTAACGCCACATATTGCAGCGCCTGGTGTGGCAATTTATGCGGCTAATACCGAATACCAACCTTGGCATGATGAAGCTAATAAAAACGAATCACCATTCACCTTCATGGATGGTACATCAATGGCGACACCACATATTACTGGTGCTTATGCCTTGATTGCCGCATTGCGACCTGAATGGACACCTGCGCAGGCTCAGTCAGCGCTAATGCTCAGTGCTGAAACCGATACTTTACTAGAAGATGGCGTGACCCCTTCTGACTTCTTCGTTGCTGGAGCAGGTAGTGCACGTATTAATGCTGCGCTAAATGCCGGTTTATTAATGGACATGTCTCATGACGATTACCTTAATGCAAACCCTGGCTTAGACGGTGTCCCTGAAGACATGAACATAGCATCTGCATTACAAAATGAATGCATGATGGAATGTAATTGGACTCGTACCTTTACAGCAACTGCAGACTCAACTTGGGCTGTGACTGGTTCTTCTGATACAACGGGTATGTCAGTAAGCGCTACACCAAGTAGCTTTACATTGGCAGCGGGTGAAAGTATTACTCTCGATGTGACAGCATCTATTGGTAATGGCTACGCATCAGAATATGGCATGGGGCATTTAGTATTAACCCCAAGCGATAATGGTTTAACACCCTCAAAAATGCCGATTATTGGTAGTTTTGTTGCTGGTAGTTTCCCTGAAAATGTTATGTTGTTAACGACGAAAGATAATAGCAGTGCTGAAATTTCAGGTATTACTACCGTAGGCTCAAGTGATTTGCAGGTAGGGGTATTTGAATTAGCTGAAGTGGAAGAGATTGAAACGACTATTCCGCGAGACGACAGCGATAACTCAAACTGGCCAACTAATGTTTATAACGACCCTAGCAAATATTATTCTCAGTTAATTAATGTCACCCCAAATACCAAACGTATTGTGGCTAGAGTGATGCATACTAGCTCACCAGATTTAGATATGTATATTGGTCGAGATAGTAACTATAACGGCCGTCCTGATAATGCATTAGAGATGGACCCTCTGATATGTATGAGTGCAACAGAAACTGCTTATGAAGTGTGTGAGATTAATGATCCAGAGCCAGGTTCATATTACGTAACAGTGCATAACTTCGGTGACTTTTCTGCGCCATCAGATGTAGAAGATGAAGTGGTTCTTTCGCTGGCTATTATTGGTAAAGATGATGGTAGCGTGACGGTAGATTATAAGAGTGAAGTGAGTAGTAACGAAGATATTGGCCTAGTACTTAATTGGAACAAACCATTAAAACCTGACACCTTTTATACGACAGTATTAGAATTAGGTACGGGTGTTGATGTGAAGGATAATATTGGTTTAATGCCAGTTGAGCTTTATCGCTACGCGACTTTTGCTCAAAGCAGTTTGGATGTCGAAACGGCTGATACTGGTGACATTGTGACCTTATCTATCGCCTTAGAGGATAACAATTCAGATAGCGAAAGGACGATAGATGTTTCTGCTATTGTGCCTGCAGGATTGATGATCGACAGTGACAGCCATCAAGGCACTATGGAGGCTGATACTATTACATGGCAAGTGGTGCAAGCACCTAATGAAGAGGGACAAGTCATCACAGTGGCGTTTGATACTCAAGCATTGGTGATGTCGCAAGAACTGCAATTTGATGTGACTCACATCGTTGACAATATCGGTTTCGATGAGTCACTTGAGCCAGTGATGCTTGAAGGGATCCCTGTTGCCATGATTAATGGTGCCACTTCGGTGTCATTAACCGCTGATGAGTCTACTAGCCTGACATTAACTGCTGCTGGTAGTACAGCACCAAATACTGACGACGAGCTGACTTACACTTGGACTCAAGTTTCTGGCCCTGTGGTAACCTTTGCTGATGCAACAGCGATGGAAACTGAGCTAACGCTACCTGCCGTTGATGCTGACGGTACGGCAGTAATTGAGCTAGTGGTGAGTAACGGTAATAAAACCGCAGTAGCGGCAGTGGCTAATATTGCCATCACGGCTGAGGTGATTGCACCGACACCAGAGCCTGAATCAGGTTCGGATTCAAGTGGTGGTGCAATGGGAGGATTTATCCTATTAGCAGGTTTATTAGGCTTTAGACGTAAAAAAGCGTCAAAATAAGCCAAATCTAAGAGGCATAAACTTGTTACCAAACCGCATCTTTTGATGCGGTTTTTTTTATTTTTAAGGTTTTAAATACTTACTTGAAAAAGCTTGGCTGTTTTTATGTCAGCGACTTGATATCAAAGATTTTATATCATTGACTTGGCACTTAGTCGGAAACAGGAATTCAACTCAATACATCATTAAAAATCTAGTTATGGAATGATGTAATCGCATTAACTTCTTAAAAGTGCATGGAGTGATCTTTTTTCACTATACTCAAATATATATTAAAGGTGCTATTGTTTATTTTCATATAAATGTCATAACGTTAGAGCATGGTGATGGCTAATTAAGTCGATTAAGGTGAAAGGGGATGTTTATGATTAAAAGATTAATACTTATCTGCTCAATGCTGCTACTGACAGCCTGTACAGCATCTGAGTCAGCACAAAAGAAAGCTGCGCTTTATCAATTTGATGAGCTGGTTGAAGTCAATTCAATCGATAATTTTCGTATGGATGGCTGGCGCACTATGGATAACCGAACCGTGTTTGTTGATAGTCGGCCTCGGGAAACATACTTAATAGTATTAAATGGTGTTGATAGTAATTTGAAGTTTGCTCAAGCTTTAGTGGTCTCGTCAAGAATGGGTAAAGTGACTGTCGGCTTTGATAGCGTTATGACAGGATCAGAGCCAAGATCTAGAACCCAGATAAAGAAAATTTATCGCATCGAAAGTAAAGAACAAGAGCAACAGGTTAGAGCGAAAATTGAGTCGTTTTCTGAAGAAGACTAATTGATTAAGGTATTTCACTCACTCTGTCTTTGAAGAATATTAGATGAAGCCACATTGCATATGTGGCTTTTTTGTTATTATCAGCCATAATCTATGGTTAGACTTAATTAGTGGAAGTTGCTGCAATTTAATTTCCATAAACTACGCTATATGGATGCGTATCAGCTATTTATTCAGTTCGATATAAAATTATACTAATAAGAATGGAATTGGAGTTCACATTGTTAGCTAAAACATCATTTACTTATAAGGTCTTAAAATTCACATTTGCCATTCTGAGTTCAATATTGAATCTTGCTCAAACTACTAAATCTATAGTGAGTAAAATCATACTAGCGTTGCCAATGATAATCTTGAGCCAACAAACTGTGGCTGAGGGCTATCATTTTGTGGGAGTTGAAGGCTCTTCTATTCAAAATATCGGTAAGTTAGTTTTTCAACAGTTGTGCATTGAACAACAATTAAATTGCGATGTTGAAATGCTACCTGCACCACGTGCAGAGCGCAGTATGGTTGCATCACAGGCTGTAGGTGAAGTGATGCGAGTGTGGAGTTACGGTGAAGAACATCCCACCTTTATTAGAGTACCTACATCTTATTACAGTGTTAAAACGGCAGTGTATGTTCGAACAGGAAGTGACATTAACGTTCAAACCTCCGCAGATTTAAAGGGGCTGACTATAGGAGTGTTAGAAGGCGTTAAGCATAGCCAAAACTTAGCTATTGAGGCAAAAAGTGTGATTAAGGCTTCAACGCCAGAGCAGTTGGTGAACTTGCTTACCAGAAAGCGTGTTGATGCCATAGTGAGCAGTTATGTTGATGGAAAAGCCACCATTGCAGCAATGAATGCTGATAAGATCGTTGAGTTGTCAGCGGTAACAGATACTCATCCTGTGTATATTTATATTCACCCTAACCATGCTGAATTAGCGCCAATTATTGATAATACAATCAACAAGCTTATGGCATCAGGTGAGATGAACAATATTATTTTAGAAGCTGAAAGCAATTCTTTTTAAAATACTGCTTTGTGTTTTACATGTCATGCTCGTGTCATTCTATAATGCTGGCTTGTGTAAAGTAGGCATGCGCTTATCATTTAATATTTAGCATTAAAGGTTTACCTAGAAGCGGTTTCTAACCTGAAAGCGCCACTCCCAATCATCGACATTTTCGCCGTTGGTAAAAGGCACCGCTAAATCAATATGGCCAACACTGCCGTAACTCGATTTAGAAGAATATATCCGAGCACCAATTCCAACACTGCCAATGGGAGTCGTGACTTCATTGTTTGCATCTGTTCCGCCAAAGGCATGCCCCATGTCCACGAAAGTTGCCCAGCCTAATTCGGCTAGCTGATATAAATTAATGTTTGGGTAATACCTGACTTCGCCAGTGACGAGCCATTGATTATCACCGTATTGATAATTATTGGGGTAGCCACGTACGCCGGTGTCATCACCTAAAGTAAATGGCTTATCGAGATAGTTATTTTGTGAGGTCGCAATAAGGGTTTTGGCATAGGCTGTCCACTTGGGGTGAATTTTATAAAAGTATTCAGCTTGTGCACTGATGTTATAAAAGTCTTTTTGGCTGGTGTTAAAGCTGGCTTGGCCACTAAAGTTTAGGAGTAGCAGGTTTTTATCTTGTTGATACCCCCTGCTAGAACTCATATTCAGATGGTAGCCTACAGAGGAGTTTTCATCGACATCGTTAGTCTCAATCCCAAGCCGTGCATAATGGCGCCAGCCTAGGTTAAAGTCTTCGTTGTTATTAATAAGATGGATATTAGTAAATACATGATAATCATCTTGTAGGTATTCAAACCCAAGCCAAGGATACATAAAGTCGCGGTCCTGAGGTAAAGCGCCATTTGGAAAAGTGTCACTGGGGGCAAATTGATGCTTATCTTGGGTGATACCTAGGGTGATCCTTGATAAGTCTGCTTCAGTTTTATTTAACAGCCAACCATAAGATAGAGCGGCATAATCAACATTATGTTCAAATTCATTAATGTCTTCGCCATTTTGCCTTAGGGTATCGAGTCTTTGGTCTGTTAAATACTCAGCAAAATACTGATTTTGACTATCTAGCGAATAAAATGGCTTATTAAAATAAAGATGCACTGCTTGACCGTCACTATTATCATAAATATTGGCTGAAACAGTGGCGTGTTTAATGACTTTAAGGGGCGCGCTAACACCAAATTTATAACCGGTTCTATCAGCATTTGATTGATATTTTAGGCGCGTTTTAATCCCCAGTCCCATGAGGTTATCTTCTTTTATCCCTACTGAATATTTAGTTTCACCGCCGCTAGAGCTTAAGCTAAAAGTGGGGAGTAAAGACCAGTTATCCCAGGTTTCGACCACTACTGTTTGCTCATAGGTATCTGAGTCAGGGGCTTTTTTCGAAGTATATATTTTGGCGTCACGTAAATATGGTTCAGCGCGTAATAGGCGTTGGGATTCTGCAAAGGTTTTCTCGCTGACAACATCACCTTCTTCAAAAGTGAGTTTGTCTAAAATGGTGGGTTCAGTGGTATTAATGTGTAGCCAATTAGCCCAGTGATGGATAAAAAAAGCATCGGGATCGGTTTCATCGAAAATAGCATTACTGACCACGACAATGTTATCGACTGTCATAGGGGCTTGTTGGTTTTTTTCAGCTACCGCTTTTTCTGCTTTTGGCTGCTGGTTAGCATTTGCCGTATGAATGGGCAGAAGGAGTATGCTGGCAACGATAAGTCTTAGTGCGCAATGAGATAAATTTATCGCTATTTGTTTTGTTTTTATTATTAATACCTACCCAATTATTATTAAAGGTGATGCTAATTAAGCTATTGAGTAAATGGAGGTTTAATCTTGAACCTTGAAATTATTTACCTTTAACAAGTATGGCGGGTATTTATAATTTCGCTGATTTTTTACATTAAAATTGAGATTTTTGACAACCTCTGTAAAGCGATAAGAGTCATTGCTCATATTTAGAAGACAAAAAAGGGAGCTAAATGCTCCCTTAATGATCAAGCGCTAACCGTTAAGTTACAAGCTTCTTCTCGGTGGCACGATAACGTTGGCAAAAATCAGCCCTGCGATCAAGGACATGAAAATTAAGAAGACTTGGGTGCCAATATGCGCTTGATCCAGCATGGTTTCACCCGAAATCATCGTATTTAAGCCTATATAGGTTTTACTTCCGGGCACTAAGATAACGATACCTTGAAGCAGGGCGATAGAAACTGGCGCTTTCATCCAACGAGCATAAAGGTTTGAGTATATGCCAACAGCCAATGCACCGACGAAAATACCAATAGATTCGCCTAAATAAAGGCCACCTAACATGGCTGAAAAATACGCCACGATACCAGCGCAAATGCCCCATGGTGAATCTTTTATGCGGGCTTTAAAGATGATAACTAATGCCATTGATAATAGCGGCACAGCCGCCCAAGAGGCGTAGCGAGGCAAGGCGTCTGGTTCAATATATACCGATTCGCCGAACATTACTTTACCCAGTGTCATCCCAAGGACGGCGCCAAAATACAGTTTAAATAACAGCATTATCGCATCCATGATGCGCGCGGTTCCTGATATTAAATCGCGAGCAGCAAGCTCAGCAAGACCGAGTGTTAACGCTAAACCGGGCACAAAAATAATGATGCCAGATAAAATCACCACCGGAATATTGATGCTGGGGTCAATCACAGCAGCAATGCCGCAGGTTAAAATTGCACAAACAACCGCAGCTAACGGTTCGAGCATTTCTGCAACACGCTTAGATCTTTCAGCCCAAAAAACCAAACCGTAAACAAGTAATCCGAGCATGCCTGACCAAAATACGTCATTCCAGCTGGTATCCATCAGCATGGCAAAAGCACCCGCACTAATGCCAAATGACATTAGGGTAAGTCCATGACCATATGGATTAGGTTTATTGCTGATTTCTTCTAATCGGTCTAATGCTTCAGACAGTGTGCGTTGACCCGTGCTGAGTTCTTCAACTAAATCGAACGTACGTGCCAAAGAGCCTAAATCCAAGTCGCCAGGTTTCACTCGCGCAACATGATTATATTCTTGCTCGGTGTCATGTTGGAGTACGAATGTCATAGAGGTTGGCGATATTAAAAAATAACCCTCAATTCCCAGTGTAGAAGACACGGTTTGAAGATGAGATTCTAACCGATAAGCTGGGGTACCAAACTTGTGCAGCGCTTTGCCTAATCTTATGATAAATCTGCGTTTTTCAATGAAGTTGTCATCGTTCATTTGGCGTTGGTCACTCTAGTTAACATCGGTAGTGGGTCATTGGCGCGAATAGTAACCGAAATGGGGGTGGCTGAATACCTTCAAATCATCAAATCTTTGTTAAAAATGTGATAATTCCATTTTGGCTCAATCTGTATAGAATGAATACTCCATTGTAGTCACTAAATGGCTTTATGCTGTAAAAAATAACAATAAGGAAATATCGAACATGTCATTGATGATTTCAGGCTTTTACGCAAGTATCACAGCGTTATTAGCCATTGGGCTATCGATACGAGTGATTAAACAAAGACGACTTAACAAAGTCGGTATCGGCACTGGTGGCAATAGCGATTTAGCCTTAGCAAAACGAGTACACGAGAACCTACTTGAAAACGCACCTATGGTGCTGATTTTGTTCTTGCTGGCAGAATATAACGGTTTGTCTGCGGCACTATTACATTGTTTTGGTACGGTTTGGATTGTGGCGCGGTTATTACATGCTATCGGACTGACAGCAGGTAAAGGCGGCGTGCATTTTGGACGGATCTGGGGTGTTTTACTGACTTGGGTGGTGACTATCGGCTTAGCGATTGTAAATATTGGTTTTTTTATCGGTTTATAAGATAGTTAAGCAGCAAAATTTATAAAGTCATTGTTTTTAATAAGGTTATATTATTATCCTAAAACAACAAAAACACCATAATTGGTGTTTTTTTAGTCACACTTGCTGTGGCGTAACTGCTATACTCCGCCTCCAGAAAAAAGTTGGGTGAGTTGAACTAAACTTGATGTAGTGCAACTCACCAGATTGATGATGTTTTAATGTAGGCAAATCTCATGCAAGTTGAATCCACGTTATTTAATTACCCAAGATACTGGGCCGAATGCTATGGCACGGCGCCGTTTCTTCCTATGTCTCGAAAAGAGATGGATCAACTTGGTTGGGATAGTTGTGACATTATCATTGTCAGCGGCGACGCTTATGTCGACCATCCAAGCTTTGGTATGGCTGTTATTGGTCGTATGCTCGAAGCCCAAGGTTTCCGTGTAGGTATTATTTGTCAGCCTGACTGGTCGAATAAAAACGACTTTATGAAGCTAGGCCGCCCGAATTTATTTTTCGGTGTTACCGCAGGCAACATGGACTCGATGATTAACCGTTACACTGCCGATCGCCGTATTCGCAGTGATGATGCTTACACCCCAAATGATGAAGGCGGTAAACGTCCAGATCGCGCAGTGACTGTTTACACCCAGCGCTGTAAAGAAGCCTTTAAAGAAGTGCCAGTGGTAATTGGTGGTATTGAGGCAAGCTTACGCCGTATCGCCCATTATGATTATTGGTCTGATAAAGTGCGTCGTAGTGTCATCTTTGATGCCAAAGCCGATATCTTGATTTACGGTAATGCCGAGCGTCCGCTGGTGGAAGTGGCTCATCGCATTGCTAACGGCGAGAAAATGGCCGATTTACACGATATCCGTGGTACAGCCGTCATTCGACACGAGCCATTGCCGGGCTGGAAAGGCATGGATTCTCGCAAGCTCGACCAACTGCATAAAATTGATCCTATCCCTAACCCTTATGGCGCAGATGATGTGGGTTGTGAAAAATTATCAGGCCCAACTGATAAGAAAATTTTTGACAATGATGCGCCTAAAGCCATCAGTGTCCAGCCTGCAAGACCAAAGCCATGGGAAAAAACCTATGTGTTGCTGCCAGCATATGAAAAGGTGGCTGACGATAAATTTTTGTATGCCCATGCTTCGCGTATTTTACATCAAGAGCAAAACCCAGGCTGTGCTCGGGCATTATTCCAAGCTCAAGGCAACCGCTCAGTATGGGTAAACCCGCCAGCATGGCCATTAAATACTGATGAAATGGATGCGGTATTTGATTTACCGTATCAGCGTGTGCCGCATCCAAGTTATGGTAAAGCGGTCATTCCAGCTTATGACATGATTAAAACCTCGATTAACATTATGCGAGGTTGTTTTGGTGGCTGTTCATTCTGTTCTATTACAGAGCATGAAGGACGGATTATTCAAAGCCGCTCGCAAGAGTCAATCATCAAAGAAATCAAAGATATTCAAGAAAAAGTGCCAGGTTTTACCGGGGTTATTTCTGACTTAGGCGGCCCTACAGCCAACATGTATCGTTTGGGCTGTACCAGTGTTAAGGCTGAAACCACGTGTCGTCGTTTATCTTGTGTTTATCCGAGTATTTGCGGTCATTTAGGTACAGACCATAAACACACCATTGATTTATACCGCGCAGCTCGTGATGTCCCTGGGATTAAAAAGGTCTTAATTGCATCTGGTGTGCGTTACGATTTAGCCACTGAAGATCCGCGCTACGTTAAAGAGTTAGCCAAACATCATGTGGGTGGTTATTTAAAAATTGCTCCAGAGCATACCGAAGATGGCCCATTAAGTAAGATGATGAAGCCGGGTATGGGCAGTTATCATAAATTCAAAGAGTTATTTGATTTTTACTCGAAAGAAGCGGGTAAAAAACAGTACCTGATCCCGTATTTTATCTCGGCGCACCCAGGTACAACTGATGAAGATATGTTGAACTTGGCGCTTTGGCTGAAATCAGAAAAATTCAAGCTTGATCAAGTACAAAACTTTTATCCATCGCCAATGGCGAATGCCACTACGATTTATCATACTGAGCTGAACTCGCTCAAAAACGTAAAACATACCAGTGAAGAAGTCACCGTGCCTAAAAAGGGTCGCCAACGTCGCTTACATAAAGCGTTGCTGCGTTATCACGACCCTGCAGGTTGGCCGCTTATTCGTGAAGCGCTGGTTGCTATGGGCAAAGAGCACTTAATTGGTAATGGCGTGCAGCATATCGTACCGCCAGAGTCGCGCAATGAACGTCAAAGTTATCGAAATGGTAAAGGTGGCGGTAAGAATGATGGCAGTAAAAAAGCTTTCACTCGCTTCTCGGGTAATCAGTTTGATGATAGAAAGTCATCAGGTAAAAAGCCAACAGCTGCGAATAAAGCCAAAGCTGCTGGTGAAGGTCAAGGCAAAGATAACACTGCGGGCAAAGCAAAAACGGGATGGTCGCAAAAGAAAAAGCCATTCGGATCTAAAAGTTCAGGCCCATCAAAAGGGGCTAACAATGGCGCTAACTCCAGCCATAAGCAAGGTAAACGGCCAGCTAAAGCGAAATAAAGCCTGATAGCTAGTCATGAGTCTCATATAAAAACCGTCTTTGCAGACGGTTTTTTTTCAGGTTAAATTAAACAATCACTGTTACTGTGGTGTGTTAATAAAAGTTAATTGATCGATACCAAAAGGAATAATAATGAAAAAAATATTGGTCGCTGGTGTAATCAGCAGCATGGTGCCTGCGATGGCTATGGCTCATGCCCCTAAAGAAAACCCGCAACATCAATATTTTGATGCCATTGCTGCCCATTGCGGTAAAGCGTTCGCAGGTGAAGTGACCGCAGGCAATGAAGCTGACTCAGCATTCAGCAACAAAGCATTGGTTATGCATGTTCGTGAATGCAGCGATACAGAACTTAAAATCCCATTTCATGTAGGTGATGATCACTCGCGTACCTGGGTTATTACTAAAACAGAGACTGGCTTGCGTTTAAAGCATGATCATCGCCATGAAGATGGCACTGAAGACAAAGTGACTATGTACGGCGGTGATACTGCAGATATGGGCACTGCAACACAACAATCATTTCCTGTTGACCAAGAGTCGATTGATAACTTTAGCGAAAATGGTTTAACAGCTTCGGTGACTAACGTGTGGCACATGTATATTGAACCTGAGACGTTTACTTATCGTCTAACACGCGAAAACCGTGATTTTAGAGTCGATTTTGACTTAACTAAGCCAGTGGCACTTCCGCCAACGCCTTGGGGTCATGAGTAACCGTTGCTTAAAGCATAAGCCTGCATAAATGACATCATAGGCAGCTAAAACACGCGAAAATCGTGACTTAAAAGTCGATTTTGATACTCCTGCCGAAAGGCAGTAAAACCTCTTCTTGCTTTGTGTGGGAAGAGGTTTTTTATTTGATACGAACTTACTGGCATTTTCTAATAAAAGCTCAAGAGTGAGTTGATTATTCAGAGGGACGAGAGCTGGATAACGAGTAGCTTAACAATAATAAATATGCTGAGTTTTCTTAAATCCCTAACAAGCTTAGGCCCCAAAACGATTTAGCAGCTTTAGCCAGCTAATGATTTTATTTGAATCGAATTTAAATCAAAATCTAAATCAAAATCTAAATCAAAATCTAAATCAAGATCTTAATCAAGGTCGTGGCGCTTCGCCCACACCAGACGAAAGGGAAACAACAGCATTTCCCTTTTCGATATCGCTTGCCGCTCCGGCGAAATTTAAACAGCAAAATTTCCAACGGAGAATGATCCAGCTTTAAACTTCATTTTGAGTCCGTTTCGGCAAGCTACAAAAATCACTAACGCTTACGATGGGGCGTCCCTTCCCCTCGAAAGCTAGCCAGACATCCTTGTCTGGACTCACGCAATTTTCTTACTTACCTCATTTCAAATTGAACATTCAAAGAAGATCAAAAGCACCCACGCAACTTGAGTAATTTAGCTTTTTAAATTGTCACGAATAAAGTTAAATCGAAGAAATGAAAATTCCGGTGTAAGCACGGCTGTGACCGTCCATGACATGGACGTCATGGCCGAGCTTTCAGGGACGAACTTGCTGCGTGTCACAGTCGTGCTTGCACGATAGCCTGCGGCAGGCAATGGGTTAAATTACAGTCATGGACTACTGAAATTTAGTCAATGTAAATGAAGTATAAAGTTGGTGCTGGTAACTCGTTTATGCCCCGAAATGAGTTGGTGCTAGCAATGGGATAATCAGCATAACCTTACTATTTCTAATCGATTATCACCGCCTTACTTGTCGTCCAAATGACTGATTGCCATACAGGTATAACTGATTTTCTCCAAATTGAGATAATTCTGGCGCCAAAGGATGCGTAAAATGAGCTTTTTACGCATCGATAATTTTATAACATTCAAGAAAACCCATAAATATCAATCTACAGCGGAACTTTTTAAAGTGTTGTATAGACCTAGTAAACAAAAACGCATTCTTTCTCCGGCAGTATTATGAGCATTGCTTAAGAGTTTAAGGGGAATATTCGATTTACAACAATGACTTAGCGATGGTATCTTTGAAGTTTGAATTGAGCAGCCTGGAACATTATTGTGCTGCTATTGAATAAGCTGTTAGGTTTCAAGGATGAGCATGTCGTCATATCAACTAAGCGCCTTGTCGCAAGTATACATTTTTCTTTTTATTCCAGTAATTGCATCACTTGTTTATTGGTTTTCTAGCGGTAGCTTAAATGTTAGAGAAAGAGTTTTAAGTTCAGCTCACGGATTAATCTTTGTTCTAGCTTCATTCTTCGCTGTATTTATTTCGGGTTATACGGAAACCGGAGATAGTAGTTTTTCTTCATATATATTTCTGTTTATTATTTTTTTAGGAGTTATCTCGGTTGTATATAGCTTCCTTAAATACCCGAAGGCTAGTTTAGTTCATCTATTGCATTTCCCTAACGTAATCTGTGCTTTTTTTATTTTCTTTATTGGGGGTATGACAATAGCCCACGATTGGATGTAGTTGAAACCTAACAAGAAAATTAAGCGGGACTGCTAACAGTTTGCTCGGTTTCGCTTCGCTACACTATTTTAGCAAACTATTATCAGCCCCTTATTTGGGCGTTAGGTGTATAAATGTTTGTATCAGAGTTAGCCGATAAATTATTGTCTGAAGGGTGTACACAAAATAGCTTTGCTGTTTTGTCTCGCCAAAGTGATGCATATTGTTTGGATAAAGTTGCAGGGAAGTGGTCAGTCTTTTATTCAGAACGAGGTGTAGATTCGGAGCCTCTTTATACATCAAAATCTGAAAGTGAAGCTTGCAAGTATTTTTACGACCTCATATTAAACCTTGAACATTTGCACTTGGTTGGTTTTTTTAAACTTGAGAGCCAAGCCTTTGAGCTGGTCGATAAGCTTGCTGGCTTCGAAATACAATCGATAAGGAATGATATCCCTGCTTACAATACAGCTAACGATCCAAGGTACCGAGTTTTTGTTATTGGAGCAGACATCTTCAAAGTGAAGAATACACTGGGTGAATTCGAAATAAAATACACCTAACAAGGCAATTTAAACGGAACTAAAACAGTTGGTTAGGTTCCGCTTCGCTCCACATTATAACCAACTATTATAGTCCGCTTAATATGGGCGTTAAGTCATAGAAATTATAATCTGAAACTCACAGAATAGAGTTAAAAGTCTAACGCGTTTCTGTCCAGAAGTTTGTTAGCGGTTGCTAATCCAACACCTGTAATACAACAAAATGCATTAGAGCAGGTTTATCAATGATAGTTTGATTTGTCTGCTTATGATTGTAGTGAAAGTAACTGTTTATCAGATTATGTTTTAAAATGAGTGTAAAAAAGGCTGCAACAGCAGCCTTTTTATTGGGTTGGTTTTCTTTTCTTTTATAAAGAACTATTTAGCATCAAAGCTAAAGGCTTGTCCTGCAATGGCTGCTTCATACATTAGTCCACCTTTTGCGGCAGTAAAAATGGCCATGCCGTTCATGTAATTAGCTTTGGCTGCGGTGCGGTTACCCGCATTACCTGCCGCGGCTGAATTGCCCGTTGAGCCCACTTGCGCGTTCGCGCCAACGGTAATGGCAACAGCTGATGCTTGTGCACTGAATTCAAAGGTACCGCTAGTAAAATCATCGTAGGCGGCTTTATTCTTAAAAAATATAATTTCGCTGTAAGCTTGGCCACCTAACTGAAAGCCGATAGACAGTTGCGATAGGGTGGAGTCGCCAGTATGGATCCCGCCTTTGTACACTCGACCCGCGCCATACGCTGCGCCAATACCAATGCCGCCTTTACCCACGGTTGGATAAATGGCATAACCATAAGCATTTTGAAAAAAATTCTGTACTTCAGGGGCTTTTCTAAAGTCTTCCACTGTTTTGGCATATTTATCAGCATGTGCAAAATTTGAAAAAGTCAGTCCTATTAAGACGAAGGTGACGGACAACAGTGATAATATGTTTTTCATATTTACTCCTACAAGTAAGGGAAAGCAGGGCTCAACTTAGGCTGAACCATTAGCTAGCACATGCTAACAGCAACTTGAATCCTTGAGCGGTAACACGGTTGATGCTCAATGACTAAAAAGTCGATAATCAATTCAGACTAGCAGCATAACAAAGCCAGAGCCGGAAGCACAAAACTAAAACGCCTAATGACAGCTATTGTTCAGGCTGACTCACTAGGAGTTGTTAATCTTTAGGTCGAAATGATGACAATTGATTAGTTTGAGTTTTGCTTAGTCTTCTATACCTAAGACATAATAATCAAACCACTTTTTGTCCCACTCCATTTTTGCTTTACGGTGCTGATAATGGTTCAGGCCGTGGCCTTCTCCTGGGTAGACCACTAATTCTACAGGTACATTTAAATAGTGCCTTAAGGCACGATATAGCCCTTGTGCATGGCCAACTGGCACGCGTTGATCGTTTTCGCCAATGTGAATAAGAGTAGGCGTGGTGATATTATTAGCTTTGGTCAATGATGAGCCATGGGAGTATGCTTCTGGCTTTTCCCAAGGTAGTCCTTCCATAAAGTTAACCACATGACCGGGTGTATCTTCTAGCATCCACTGTAAACGTTGATCGAACACCCCAGCACCAGAGCTCGCGGCTTTAAAGCGATCAGTTGTGCTAATTAAAGCATTCGTTAAATAGCCGCCATTACTCCAGCCCATCACAGCCATTTTATCTTCATCAACAATGCCTTCTGCGATTAGGTAATCGACGCCAGCAAGAATATCGTTGACTTCAATATCGTGTTCACGACCGACTAATTCGGTTAAGAACTTATCGCCATAGCCAGTGGAACCACGATAGTTTGGCGACAAAATAGCCCAGCCATCAGCAGAAAAAGTGCTGCGCCCATAGGAACGGTGTTGCAGTGCATAAGGGGTGGCAGCAGTCGGTCCACCATGAATTTGCACGACTAAGGGTAAACGACCTTGTGTTTTGGTGTAGCCATGGGGAAGTTCTAGAATACCTTCAACATCACTGCCATCTGGTGCGGTCCATTTTACTATCGAAATTTGAGGTAATTGCCATTGGCTGACTTGAGAGTTGATATCGCTAATACGCTTAATTTTAGCGCGGCGATTGTTGGCATCAGCAATGAATAAATCACTGAAATGGGTTAAGCCATTATGGCTTAGCGCAACCTTCTTACCAGACTGGCTAAAGTCATAACTGCCAACGACAGTATCAGCACCGATGACACTGCGAGTTTCTTGCTGTTGAACATTGTCAAACTCAGTGCAGTAAATTTTAACTTTGGCTTCGATTGCACCGCGATAACAAATCTCATCACTGTCGGGGCGCCATTTAAGATCGTCGCCATTTAAGGTGACTTTATCTGGGCGAGTTAACTCAGTTATTTTCGTGTTGTTAGCGTTAATATCTGCGATGAACAACTTACCTGGGTGACCGTCAAAATCGATTCTAAATGCCAGGTTATGATTGTCTTCATGCCATGATAACCCGAGCAACCAGCCATATGGTGATGGGGCTTGTTGGCGCCATTGAGTGTCTTGCAATACTTGATGCTTCTGATTGCTGATATCAAAGATGTCGATATCTGACCAGCCTTCAAGTTTGACTAATTCATTATCTTCTGTGGTAATTCGGGCAATTTTTGATTGGTCTTGATTGACGCTAAATTGCCACACGACTTTACCGTCATCAATCAGTGTTTTTTGCTTATAGTGTTCTAAGTCCAGAACATGTAATGGATTGGAATCGTGCGAGCCGTGACCATACTCTGGTGCACTATGGCTGTTTCGCATGGCGCTCCATTGGTCTGTTTCTTCAACGGTTTTATTGCCGATAAAGTACAGGTTTTTGCCATCTTGGCTTATTTGAAATGCGTTAACACCTTTAACCTCTTTGGTGAGAGGCTGAATGTCATTACCGTTTGCGGTCATTCTAAAGACTTGATTTTTACCATTGAATGGCGCTTTTTCACTGGTATCAGTGCGTTTGCTGAGGAAATAAATATATTGCCCATCTGCACTCCATACCGGGCTTGATTCATTTTCGTTACTAAAAGTGAGACGTTGAGCTTGACGTGTTTTGGTGTCAACTTTCCATAAGTCAGCTTGCGCTTTATCGAGCTCTTTATCCCAGCGGCTTTCGACCCAAATAGCGTGTTTAGCATTGGGACTGAAACGGACTTGTTTCATTATGCCGATATCAAAAAAGTCGTCGATAGTAATTTTATTAGCTTGATTAGCATAGACTTGAGTTGATAAGCCCATTAGCGTGAACATGCCAATACGGCGTAAGGTTGTGCTGGATAGTGTCATGGAGATCCTTTCCTTTTTTATTATATTAATGGACTCGCTTTTCTGTCGTATTTTCGTCGTTCATTATTGTCTGTAAGTAGTTCAACTCTTCTGAATTAAGTAGCTGCTCGCTGGCTTTTTGTGGTTTTGTACTGGCTTCATTACTCAAATTTGTGGTTCCGCGAAGATAAGCCGCGCGGGTAATTTGGTGTAACCCGTAAAGTGCAAATACATAGACAGTCAATAATAGAGATAATCTAGCAATGGTATGCGCCAGTACTGAAACGGTATCGCCAAAATAAAACGGTACTAATAACATGATAAGGCGTAATACCCAGTTAAGTAATATTCCACAGGTTAGAATTAGCAGCCAACGAAATCGAATGTCTTTTAAGGTTTGTTGGTTTGCTAGCTTAAACCGCTTTCTGTGTTTTCTGAGGGTTTTAAAGATAAGCGTAAAGTAAACAGCACTCTGTAAAATGATGAATCCAGGCATGATCAGGGCAATCATATTGATATGACTGAGTTCACTGACCGTTGCGACTGATTGGCGAGATGCGTTTGGATCGATACCGATATTAAAAGACACAGCTAACACAATCACCAGCATGGAAATAAAGGTGGGCAGTAGATGTTTACTACTATTGAGCTCTGAAACCTTTATTTGCAGGCTCGATTTACAGTACGAGTACAGTAGTGGCATCAATAGAAAATAAAATGGCACCATGAGGGTAAGCACAAAGTGCATCTGATATTGCACACTGTCTCGTGGGATAGCACCAGTAGCAAAAAAGAGCGCAATTAAGATGAATAATGCACCAAGAAGACGATTACTTTGAGTGGTTGCAGGATCGTTATTGGCATAGATATAACGTACATATAAGCCCACTCCTAAGCAATGAATGCCACTGAGTAATGATAACCATATGTAAGCTTGCGCAAAAAAAGATCCGAGTTCGATGAATTACCCCTTTTCAAAGTAGAGTGATAATACCTGTAAGCGACTATTTCAACCAGTACCCTAAGTTAATTTTTGCTTTCTTATATGTCGATTAGATACACCCTCAGGTGGTTTACCTGGCGCAGGCTTTCTTTCTGCCAATAAATGTTTAATCGACATGATGGGATGGGGAATTAACATACGCGGGCCTGAGTAAATCATGATTTCTTTGACTTTTTGTTTCATGTGCGGTTTATAACAATGCACAGGGCATTTATTACAGGTCGGTTTATCTTGACCATAAGGACAACGGTCGAGCCTGGTTTCTGCATATTGCAGTAGCTCTGTGCATTCAGCGCATAAGGTTTTTTTGTGTTCTTGCTGATGATGAGCGCGACAATATATTTTTGCCATAGCAGTCATCGTATTCAGTTCAAACAACAATTGACCAGAGAGAAGTGGAGTGGCTGACATAGATAAATACCTTAGTAATTTACTCGGGTATGGCTAGTGTAACGAGCATCATATTAGGAGTTCAATTTAGGTGATAATAAGCTTGAGCTAAAGCACAAAAAAGTAAAAATTTGAATTTATCCCCAGTTATCATGTTTAAAGGCACAAAAGCGGGATAAATACTTGATTTATGACCACACAATAGCTTATTAATACCTATATAGCTGTTTAAAAATGCAGCGTAGAAATATACTCGCTTGAATACGCTTTGACCTTTTTATAAAAGCTATTTTAAATTCATAATTCATGACACAGGCATGGTGTTATCAATGAAAATTATCGTAATTGTTTTATTAGTGTTGTTAGGCGTCTATTTGTATCGTCGAACTCAAAATGTGGCTAAACAAGAGCTTGAGCAGCCAGAGTCGACAGAAACCGAACAGGAGCCAACCAGTGTCATTGAAGGCGAAGCTGATACTGTGGTTGCAGAAGCTGAAAAAGTGGATGCTGTGCCAGAGCCAGAGCCAGAGCCAGAGCCAGAGCCAGAGCCAGAGCCAGGGCCAGAGCCAAAAGTCGAAGAGGCCGTTACTCAAGCCGTGCCCGTTATTCAAGCGGAGCCAGCTGCTGAGGTTGAAGCTGAAACTACATCTGAGCCTGAAGCTGTCACAGCAGAAGCAGAAACTACACTCGAAACGCAGCCAGAGCCAGCCACAAATGATCTGGCTCTGCCTACGGCAGGCGCTTGGGCTGGTGAAGTGTTCACTGGTTTAGTGGCGAAGCATGATGTGAATGCTAATACAGCAGTCCAACATCAGAGCTTATTGAACATTATTGGCCACAGTTATAAATTGCGTAAACAAGCTGAGTATTGTCAGTACGGAGCGCAATTGACAGATATTTATTTATCTACTTTTGAGCAATACCAGCAAGATAATAAGATTGCAGCTGATGAAAAAGGCCCAGGCTTTATGCAGCTTTCAACTATGCTTAATGACACCAAACAGTTTGATAAAGCCATTGCAGTGTGCCAGCAAGCAATGACTTATCAATTAAGCGACGGAACTGTCACTGGCTTTGAAGGTCGAATTAACCGTATTGAAAAAGCAAAATCTAAAGCAGGTGACTAATTCAATGCTTAACTAACACATGACTCATTAAATTCATGTTGATGATTATAAAGCGGACTCAGGTTCGCTTTTTTATTGGCAAAAAATACTGATTTGTATAGACAAACCGGACTATGTTGCCATTATAGGGCGCATTTGAATCCCCCATGAGTAATGATGACATCATGGCGGTTATTTGAATCGGGATGGCATATTTATTTAAAGAAAGACTAAAGAGGGTTTTATGAATTCCAAGATACTAATTAAGATAGTTTTTTGTTTGGGTTTAGTCAGTCTGGCAGGGTGTTTACGCACACCTGAATGGACACTATTTTATTATGCAGACGAAGCCCAAAAGCCTCAAAACCCAATAAACACAGATTATATAGCTGGTTATTATGACACCCTTGAACAATGTCAGTTAAAAGGGGACGGCATGTTACGTCTAAGCGGTAAAAGCTATGTTGCAATGGACAATAGCGCCCTTGAAAATGCGACTGCGATTCCAGTCGCCATCGAGAAAGGATATCAATGTGAGCAGCTATGTGAAGTTAATGACGATAATGTCGTTATCTGTAAATAGGCTGCCCTAGGGAAAGGCTTAATGCAGTTTAAACAAGATTTTTTTGAGCAACTAGAAGGGTTTTATTCGCAAGTTTACCCTTTGCCGATCAGTAATCCACACTGGTTAGCATGGAGTGATGATGCAGCAAAACTCATCGGGTTATCAGAGCCTAATGATGAGCTGCTAATGCAGTTGTCAGCGAATCATGCCGTGCCCGGTGCCAGTTATTATGCCCAGGTTTATAGTGGTCATCAGTTTGGTGGCTATTCTCCTCGTTTAGGTGATGGTCGTTCAATTATTCTTGGAGAAGCATTCACAACCAAGCCAACAGGTGAACATAGCCTTGCTTGGGATGTGGCACTAAAAGGTGCAGGGCCAACACCATACTCCCGTCATGGTGATGGTAGAGCAGTAATGCGTTCGGCGGTGCGAGAGTTTTTAGCCTCAGAAGCATTGGCGGCGCTGTCGGTGCCGACAACTCGGGCTCTCGCCGTTATCGGTTCAGATTTACCTGTATGGCGAGAGTCGCAAGAAACCGCAGCGATTACAGTTAGATTAGCTAAAACTCATATTCGATTTGGTCATTTTGAGTATTTTTGCCATAGCAATGAAGGTGGTAAGGATAAATTAATCAAGCTGCTTAACTTTACCATTGCTCAGCATTACCCGCATTTATCTCAGGACTATCAAGGTTACAAAGCCTGGTTTACTCAAGTTGTTAAAGATACAGCGGTGTTAATTGGACATTGGCAAGCCGTTGGTTTTGCTCATGGGGTGCTGAATACCGACAATATGTCGATTCTTGGTGACAGTTTTGACTTTGGTCCGTTTGCTTTTTTAGACACCTTTAAAGAAGACTTTATTTGCAACCACTCTGATCCGGAAGGGCGTTATGCCTTTGGCCAGCAGCCTGGTATTGGCCTTTGGAATCTGCAGCGTTTGGCGCAAGCATTAACCCCGGTGATAGAATCCGATGACCTCGTTGCAGCGCTTAATACTTATCAAGCGGAATTAGTGCAGCAATATTTATTACTGATGCGGGCTAAAATGGGTCTTGGACTCGGTGATTTAGCTGTAAACACAGTGGATAAAAGTACATCGAAATTAGCAGAGTTACAGGCAGCACAAAATAAAGCTGATTTAGACTTTATTGGCCGATTTTGCGCGGTTATGCAACATAATATGTTGGACTATACCCATACTTTTCGTGCACTTGGTCAGCTAGATATTGGGTGTAATAATCCTAATATTGCTGATGACATTATTGACCGACCTCAATTTGATACTTGGTTTAAAGATTACCAACAACGCGTTGTTGCAGGTAATAATGGCAAGATGGTCGAGATAGCCGCATGGCAAACAGACCGAAATAGCGTTAATCCAAAGTACATTTTACGAAATTATTTAGCTCAAGAGGCCATTGTGGCGGTCGAAGAAGGTGATAATAGTAAGCTCGTTGAGCTGCATCAATTACTGACAACCCCTTATGCAGAGCATACAGATAAACAACATTATGCTGAGCGACCTCCGCAATGGGGACAAGGTTTAATCATGTCTTGCAGTAGTTAATTATCATTACTTGTATAATAGTTAGTTATCGTTATTTGTATAATGGTTACGGTATTGATAGTCATTAGTCGCCAATGGGCGCATGTAAATCAGCCCAATAAATCAGTTTACCAGCACACTTAAGGAAGATTATGAACTCAGGTTCATTTGAGAAAAAAGCGCCAAATTCAGTGGCAATTAAAAATGCCCAATTAGATGACGAAGCATTGAGTATCTTGATCTCTGCCAATATTGATTTTGAACGGTTCGAGGCGTTTGCTGACCCTTTAGCTTTGGCGTTAGATTGTGAGGTGCGTGAGCGCCAATGGGGCGCAGACCGCCACCAATGGCTACTAAATTTTGAAGGTAGTCAGCTATGGCTAAACTATGAGTTTTACGGTGATATTTGTTGGATATCCACAGAGACCCAAGCTGATTTGGAAGTGCTAGAGTATCTAATGACTTTGCTCGTGCCGCTGATAACGTCTCCGAATTCATCAATATGTACAGCACAAGATGCATCAAATAAGGCAAAGGACGATTTATGAGTAATCGCATAGAAGAGTCAGTCCCGCAGGTCACACTCACGCCAAACCAGCAGGATGCATCGTTTCATTACCAGGCGCTTACCCCTGATTTAATCCTCGATGCGATTGAAAGCCTTGGTGTATTCCCTGAAACCGGTTTGTTAGCGCTCAATAGTTACGAAAACCGTGTTTACCAGTTTCGATGTGATCGCGGTAATCGTTATGTGGTGAAGTTCTATCGTCCACATCGTTGGAGTGAGGCGCAAATTCAAGAAGAACATGATTATGCATTAGCGCTGGCTGCAGAAGATATCCCTATCGCTGTGCCATCAATCATTAATGGCAAAACATTGCACCATTATCAAGGTTATAAATTTACTTTGTTTCCGTCTATTGGTGGCCGTGCATTTGAAGTCGATAATTTAGATCAACTTGAATCTGTCGGACGTTTTATTGGCCGCATTCATCAATATGCGAGTAAGCAGCCTTTTCAATATCGAGAGCCACTTTCAAGCAAAATACTGGGAGATGATGCGCTGGCCTTTTTACAAGATTCTGGACAAGTTTCAGAAGGGATTAGCCAACAATTTTTTACTGTTGCTGAACAAGTACTGGATAAAGCCAAGGGCATTATTTCAGCCCATTCGTTTCCTACGATTCGTCTGCATGGGGATCTTCATGCCAGTAATATTTTGTGGACCCCAGATGGTCCAGGTTTTGTTGATTTAGATGATGCGCGCCAAGGTCCTGCTGTGCAAGATATTTGGATGATGCTGACAGGTGACCGACAGCAACGCTTATTACAGTTAGATGTGTTACTGGAAGGCTATCAGGAATTTTATGATTTTGACCAACGTGAGCTTAAGCTCGTTGAGCCTTTGCGCGCCTTAAGAATGCTGCATTACAACGCTTGGCTAACTAAAAGATGGCAAGATCCTGCATTTCCAATGAACTTTCCGTGGTTTGGTGATATCAAATACTGGGAACAACAAACGTTGGCATTTAAAGAGCAGTTAGCTGCGTTAGATGAAGCCCCTTTGAGTTTGATGGGATATTAGGCTTCTAAGATTCAATTGTAGATTGTTACAAATGATCTTGATAAGGTCTTGAGATACGAAGATAACCTACATTATGATACGGTTTAAGAAATTATAAATTTAGCTATGCATATTGGCTATATCGCTAATGGCATAAAACAGATGGCAAGTTTTAAATATTTTATTGTAAACAATATATTTTAAAGATTGCACACTAAAGGAAGCAAAATGAAAAAAGCACTATTAATGGCAGCAGCACTACTTTTAGCCCCAATGGCTGCAACTGCTGCAGATTATAAAGAAGGTGTGCATTACACCGTGATTAACGAAGGCCCAGCAACATCTAAGCCTGAAATCACCGAGTTTTTCTCATTCTTCTGTGGTCACTGTTATAACTTTTCAAAAACAGTGGTACCAAAAATTGAATCTACTTTGCCAGAAGGTGTGACATTCAACCAAGCGCACGTTGAGTTTATTGGCCGTGAAATGGGTACTGAAATGTCACGTGCATTTGCTATTGCTCATCAGTTAAACGTTGAAAAGAAAATTGAACATGCCATTTTCGTTGCGATTCATGACACCAAACAACGTTTCACCAGCCTAAAAGACATCCGTATGCTATTTATCGCCAACGGTGTTGATGGTAAAGATTTCGATGCGGCTGCAAATTCATTTATGGTGAATGCACAAATGTCTAAAATGAAGCGTGACACTGAGAATGCTAAATTATCAGGTGTACCAGCGTTAGTCGTTAACGGTAAATACCGTGTTGAGACGGGTTCAATCAAGTCTTACGATGAGTTATTAGAGATTGCTTACTACTTAACGTCTAAAGATAAGTAGTCGGTATTTTATTGGCGCGTTAATCGTCGATAACCAGCTAACGAAAGGAGCCTATAACGGCTCCTTTTTTATTGAGGCATTATTCATGAAGAGTGTGTAATGTGCTGAAAAAAAGCAAAAAAAAACCGTAGGTTTTAAAAATAGGATTTTAAAACGATACGGTGATGAGCCAATTGGCTCTTTATTTACCCTGAGTAACGTGGTTACTCTATCAAAGCGTCAAAAAAATGGCAAGCGTCATTTTTGTGTTGTTTTTAAATATCGATGATTTAATGGAAATAGTGTGGGTTATTTCATAGAAATTTAGATAAAAAATGTTTAATTTAATGAAACTCTGAAGGGCTTTATACTGTCCAATATAAGCCAATAAAGATAACAACCAAGCTTAGGAGTTCTCATGAGACGTTTCCCGGTTTATGCACCAAAGCTCATTGTAAAACACGCTAGAATTTTTGTGACAGGAGTGATTTGGGTTAAAGATTTAGGTTGTATTGAATTTAATCGTGGCCGTTTTGTTATGCCGAAAAAAAGCCTGCCAAAAGTGAAGCAGGCTGTTTCAGAACTTAATGAGCTACTTGCAGCTCAGCACCATGAAGCAAGTGCCGTTTAGCTTTCGCTGTTAAGCAAACCAACAAGACCGTTTACTTTGTCGTTCCATGAGTTTAGGTCTTGTTGCAGTTGTTGATTAGACTCAGTCAACTGAACATTCTTTTGCTTCTCTTCTTCAAGCTCCATTTTTAGTAGCTCAGCATTTTCAAGAGTAGCCTGGATTTTGGCTTCCAGTTGGGACAATAATTCAAGGCTCATATCGGGAGTCCTAATAGTTTCTGGATGGAATGCTGATTCTAGCAGTGACTGGGGTTTAAGGAATAGACAAATCTGTTAAGTGGTTAAAAAAAGTACCACTTTTACTACTATTTTCTAAGCTTTTATCATCCACTGGTTTATTTGCCCTGTTTTTTGTATTCAGACTGCAACAATTTACTTTTGTTGGGGGATTGTTCAGGGAAACCTTTTTAGCGTTATTCAATTTATTCCCTGTCTTTAATACGATATTGATTATTGTGCACTTCAATTGACGGTTAAATTTACTCCACATTGTCCATTTGCTTGACATTGCAACTGATGATTCATAGTCTGCAATCTCTGTTTTCAAGGTGGTATCAAATGGACATCAAATATAATTTAAAATCGTCACGCCGTACTGAGCAATTTCAACCTGAAGGTAATGTTGGCTTTGGTAATCTCAGAACTGATCATATGTTTTTAATGGACTATCGAGATGGCCAATGGTGCGACCCTCGCATCGAACCGTATGCTCCTTTTGAAATTGCCCCTGGTGCAATTTCACTGCATTACGGACAATCAATTTTTGAAGGCGCTAAAGCCTTTATGCATGACGATGGTGAAATCTATACTTTTAGATTAAATAAAAATGCCGAACGCTTAAACACCTCTGCAGACATCTTATGTATTCCTAACCTTGATGAAGATAAACAACTTGAAGCAATTAATGCATTAATCGATGTGGACCGTTTATGGTTCCCGATGCAAGACGGTGCATGTTTATATATTCGTCCATTTATTTTTGCAACAGAAGATAGATTGTCGGTTAGCCCGAGCTTGAATTTCACCTTCTGTGTCATTTTAAGCCCAAGTGGTGCTTATTATGCCGATGGCGTGAGCAAAGCGATTCGTTTGCTTATCAGTAAAAAATTCCATCGCGCGGTTTCTGGTGGTACTGGCGCATCTAAAGCCGCAGGTAACTACGCAGCGTCTTTACGTGCAGGCCAAGCGGCAGCCGAGTATGGTGCAGCGCAGGTGTTATACCTTGACGCTAACAACCAGCAGATTGAAGAAGTGGGCGCGATGAACCATTTCCATGTGTTAAAAGACGGTACGGTTGTTATTCCAACCTTCACCGACACGATCCTTAAGTCTATTACGTCTCAATCAATGCTTGAACTTGGGCATATCTTAGGTTGTGAAGTTCGCCAAGAAACGATCATGCTTGATAAGTTCATCGCTGATATTGAAGCGGGTGAAATTGTTGAAGCTGGCGGCTTTGGCACCGCAGCGGTAGTATCGCCTGTAGGATCATATATCTTTGAAGATGGCCGTGTTGTTACTGTTGGTGACGGCGAAGTAGGCCCGAGTATTAAACGTATTTACCAAATTTTCACTGAGTTACAAAATGGCCAACTTGAAGGCCCTGAAGGTTGGGTTAAACGCGTTGAGCGTGTTGCACCATAATTAGTTACAAGGTCATTATTAGCAGAGCTTGAGTCGCGAATAGCTAGCTCTTGGCTTAACAAAAATGCGGCCTCCTTACGTTATATTGATAACGTTATTTAGGAGGTCGTTTTTTATTGTGCGTATTCAAAGACGAATCATGGCAATAGGCACTAATGAATTCTTATCTCATTATGGCTTATTGCTCGCTGACGATATCCGTACTTTTTTCAAGCTTATCTTGCTTTAATTTCTCTAAGCAATCAACAGCTGTTAGCGGCTTACTTAATAGGAAACCCTGCACTTGATCGCAGCCTTCATATTTTAAGAAGTCGAGCTGCTCTTGAGTTTCAACACCTTCAGCGACAACATTGAGCTCTAAACTGTGGGCGAGGGTAATGATTGCGCTGGTAATTGCGGCATCATCGGGATCTTCAATAATATCACGGACGAATTCTCTATCGACTTTAAGGGTATCGATAGGGAAACGTTTTAAATAACTTAAGCTTGAATAGCCAGTACCAAAATCATCAATGGCAATAGTAAGCCCCAAGGCTTTTAACTGTGATAATACTTTCACAGAATCTTGTGGATTACCCATAATCATCGACTCTGTTAGCTCAAGCTCTAAGGCACTTGCTGGTAGGCCAGATACCGCTAATGCCACTTCAATGGTTGAAATAATATCTGCTTTAAGCTGCCTTGCTGATAAGTTCACCGCAACCGAAATATCGTCGAAACCTAATTGATGCCAACTAGCTAGCTGGTTACATGCTTCATCAATTGCCCAGTGACCAATGGCATTAATCATCCCTGTTTCTTCTGCAAGCGGTATAAACTCCACAGGTGAGATAAAGCCTAGAGTCGGACTATTCCAGCGCAGTAGAGCTTCGACACCTAAAATGCGCTTGGTTTTGATATCGTATTTAGGTTGATAGACTAAATAAAGCTCATTATTTTGAATCGCTTCTTTAAGCCCTGCTTCGAGTTCAACGTGGCGTGTTGCGTATTGGTTTAACTCTTCGGTGTAGAATTGGAAGTTATTACGCCCCAAAGATTTAGCGTGATACATGGCTGTATCGGCATACTTAATTAACGAGGTGCTGTCATCTGCATCATTGGGGAACAGGCTAATCCCAATCGATGGAGACACAGTCATGTTTTTACCATCTAATAAAAAGGGTGCTTTAAAGGCATTAAGTACTTTTTCTGCAATGATGGTGGCAGCTTTGAGTTTGGCGACACCTTCAAGAATAATGGTAAATTCATCACCACCTAAACGGGCTACAGTATCACCATCGCGAATGGCGTTCTGTAGTCTTGATGCCACGGCTTTTAATAGTAAATCACCCACGTGATGACCCATAGAGTCATTGATATGTTTAAAGCGGTCTAAATCAAGGAATAGCAGCGCCACAATCGACTTAGAACGATGTGCTTTGGTGATTGCTTGATTTAATCTGTCCTGGAATAGGGTTCGGTTTGGTAAACCCGTTAACGGATCAAAGTTAGCTAAAATCCGTAGATCTTCTTCGGCTTTTTTACGCGATGTTATATCGGTGAACACAGCTACAAAGTGACTGGTTTCCCCTTTATTATCGATGACTTGGTTGATTTCAAGCCAAGCGAGAATGCCTTTTTTATCTTTGGTGCGGATGTTAATTTCACCGGCCCAGTGCTTTTTGCGCAGCAGTTGTAATTCAACATTATGGTAAAATTCTCTAGAACGTTTGCCATGAGCCAAATACAAAAAGTGTTTACCTGCAATGGCGTCATGATCAAAGCCTGTGATACGGCTAAACGCAGGATTGACTGTACGAACTCGATAATCTAGTTCACCGACGACTACCGCCTCATTCATACTGTGCAGTACTTGAGTAGACAGTTTAAGCTCGTTCTCGGTTTCTTTTCTGACCGTGATATCTTTATGGGTACCGGCCATTCTGACTGGACGTTCTTGTTGGTCCCACTCAACGACTTTTCCGCGATCAATCAACCAAACCCATTTTCCAGGTTGTTTCTCGACTCGGTATTCTGCTTCAAAAAACTCAATTTCGCCGTCTAAATGCTGATTGAGAATTTTGGCGACTCTGACTTTATCTTCTGGATGGATGTTATTAATCAATGCCTGGGTTTCGTCGCCTAGCATTAATGGCGGAACCATATCGGTGCGATAGACTTTATTTTCGCGAATGTTCCAATCCCACATGCCATCGCCTGAAGCCCAAAGTGCGAGTTTAAGTCGCTCTTCAGAGGCGCGAATACTCATTTCAAACTCACGTTGCTTTTCACGTTTGAGTTGTTTTAAGTAAACGATAAAGGTCAATATCAACATGATGGCAATACCATAGATGACGTAGGCGCCTTTACTGAGATATAAAGGTGGAACAACAGTAAACTTAATACTTAATGGGGTTTGTTGATAGTTGTTGTCTGTTAACGTAAAACGAACTAATAGCTCATAATCTTTAGGTGCAAGATTGGAAAAGGCAATCTCATTGGTTTGATGTAAATCGACCCAGTTGTCATTTTGACCAAGCAGTTTATAGCTAAACTGGTGGAATCCAGGGTAATTAAACTCTAATGCACTGACATCAAACCGAATGATTTTGTCCTCATACGGCATTAATAGCTCTGGGGGAGACATGAGATCATATAATTGATGACGTTCTTCACCAAAGCTATAACTGGTGAGTGCTAACTTGGTATCTGGCCTAATGGCTGGCACATTTTCTGGCATGAACTGGTTTAGGCCGTTAATGCCGCCAAACCATAATTCTCCATCAGGATCTTTAAATTTAACACCACCGTTAAACTCATTGGCCTGTACGCCATCAAATTCATTAAAAGTGGTTAAGTCATGGCCTGCTAGGCGGATCAGTCCTGAATTTGTACTAAGCCATAAGTCGTGATTGTCATCTTCAAGAATGGCATAAATCGTATGCTGTTTTATTTGTTCATTTAGGGCTTGGAAATGGATAGAGCCATCTGCTGTTTCAATAATTTTATCGACACCGCTATGAGTTGCCATCAGAAATTGATCATCACTGGTGACAATAAAATCTCTAATTCTGTTATCACTTAAGGTGGTGTCATCTGCGGGTTGACGCATTTTTAAGGTCAATTGCTGTTGGTCTGGCTTTAAGCGCACTAAGCCCGCCATGGTGCCTATCCATAAGCTGTCATTATGATATTTAAGTGACAGAATCGTTTGTTTATTCGGAGAGTAGTCAGGTTGGAAATCAAACTGATACTGATGTAATACACCTTCACCCGGTAAAACGAAATACAAGCCGTTGTTACTACCTATCCACAGGCGTTGCTGGTCATCTAAGGCTAAACTACGGATATGTAGAGTATTTGGTATTAAATGGTCAAATGCTGGGAGAAAGGTTAATTGCTGGTCAGTGCTTAATCTTGCTAAGCCATGGCTAGTGCCAAACCATAAATTACCATCTTGAGTTTGGGTGATAGCATGAACAGTTAGGCTTAGCTCATTTTCATTAAGGTTGAGCGCTTTAGCAAATAAATCATTGTAGTAATAAAATTGGCCTTGTTGTTCATCAAAGCTCTTAAGGCCAGCGCTTTCAGTTCCTATCCATAAGCGTTGTTGTTTATCTCGAAAAATAGCACGGATCATATTGGCCATTTTCGGCTTTGACGGATGCATTTCGTATATATGATTGAAATAGATTTGATTCAGGTTGAGCTTGTTAATGCCTGAATAACGCGTGCCGAGCCACAGAGTACCATCATGGGCGAGCATGATGCTCTGCAAGTTATTCTCACTAATGGATTTACGGCTGTTAGGGTCATATTTATGGACTCTACTGCGCCATTGATTATCGATGTAATCCAGTTGAGTTAAGCCAGAATTAGCCCCAATTGCCCAAACTTGGCTACTGCTACTAATGACGAAATCTTTTATTTCATTAAATATTGTCGGCTGTTCATTAACCCAGATTGTTGTTTTAGCATGGGTCTCTAAATCGTATCGGATAAGTTTGTTCTCAATGGCTAACCAAACTGAGCCATCAAGTTTGTTATTCTGAATACTGTTTACTCTTAATTCAGACGGGATATCGAGTCGAATAATGGTGTTGCTATCAATAGCAAAAGTGCCGCTTTTTTCTGTGCCAACGAAAATGTATTTATCATCAACATTTGCAACACTGGTAATGTGCGGTTCCACATTATTACTGAGGCTGATTCTGGTTATTTTGTTGGATTTGAGCGATAAAGTGTATAAACCCGTTTTAGTACCGATCCATAAATAGTCACCAATGAGGGTGATTTTTGACACCCGTAAATCCGCTAAGCCCTGTTCGACACCATAATTGGTAAATTGGCCTGTTGTAAGGTCTAAACGGCTTAGCCCTTGGGAGTAGGTAGCAACCCATAAATTATCATCAGCGGACTGCAGTATATCTGTGATGTAATTACCTACGATACTATTCGGGTTGTTGCTGTCATTTAGAAAAACATCAAATTGAATGCCGTTGTAACTGTGCAGACCATCTTGGGTACCCACCCACAGCATGCCGGCTTTATCCATGAATAATTTTGTGACTGAATTTTGGTTCAACTCATTAGAGGCTTCAAACTGTTCAAAAGACAGTAAGTGGTTATCGTTCTGGGGAGTGAAGGCAAAAACGGAAGCCGACATTGAGGTAAATAAAACCCAAATGAACAAGCATGCTCTCAACGTTTTGGATAAAGGTAAATTCAATCTGCACCTATTGTTATGGGTATGAGCATTGATAAAGCATCATGCTGGGCTGCATTTTGTTAGTTTTGGCAAACTCTTTTAACAATGATAGTAAGGCAGTCGCAAAATGGATCATTATCAAGTCAATTGTAAGTACCACGTTAACGGTATTTACAGCCAATAACCTCCATATTACGTAGCTATGTGTTTTATTTCAAATTAGATTTCAGTTTTTGATTCTAGTGAATGTTATAAAATGGCGTAGTGATTAACAATGAGAAGAAGTGAGCCTGTAAAAACGAAAAAACACGCTAATTAGCGTGTTTTAAAATGAGCTTAATGACTACTTTTTGTCTGTTGTATCAGCTATGTACTGTTTGAATATCTCGTCTAGTTGCTGATCTTTTTCTAGCCAAACATTATTGAGCCAGCGCTGAAACTCAACCCGTGTTTCAGCCTGCGAGAAATACACTTCTGAATCTACTACCGGGACAGGTAGTTGCTCAACTCGCACTACAATTCTTTTTACTCGACCAGACATGACTTGATAAAGCACGCCTTCCTTTGCTTTGGCGTCCGCATCTGGATAGGCCAATGTCATATTGAGTAGACCAGTAAATTGCTCGCCCATTGCTGACAGGGTAAAAGCAATCCCGCCAGCTTTAGGGCGCAAAAGATGACGATAAGGTGATTGTTGACGACGATGCTTATCAAGCGTAAAACGGCTGCCTTCTACATAATTAATGATAGATGTAGGTGTGTTTTTAAACTTTTCGCAGGCTTTACGCGTTGTTTCTAAATCTTTGCCTTTTAATTTGGGATTCTTTTTAAGCTTCGCAGGACTAGTACGGTTCATAAATGGCATGCCAAGAGCCCAACAACCTAAGCCTAAAAAGGGCACGAAAATAAGCTCTCTTTTTAAGAAAAACTTCAGCATTGGAATATTGTTTCGCAAGATATAAGTTTGCGCAGCAATATCAAAACCACTGACATGGTTACTGATAAGCAAATACCAACCATTTTGGTCTAACCCATCTAAACCTTGAATGTCCCACTCGACTTTAGCGATTAATGCCAAAATGCCGCCATTACATGTAGCCCAAGCCCACATAAAACGATTCATCAAGCTCAATAGTGCTTTACTAGGTCCTTGAAAAGGGATGAACAATTTAATGATGCCGCCAATACTGATTAAGCCTGCCCATAGAACAGTATTAATAATCAATAAGCAGGTACTAATGAAAAAAATAATTGGACCGGGTAAAAAATTTAGCATGGAGCTAAATACCTCTATTTATTGTTTTCAGCCATTGAGCTGATTTTATTGTCTTTTTCTAACCAGAGTTGATTCAATTGATTTTGAAACTCAATTTTAAACTCTCGGTCTTTACTGTAATCACCGCGCATAGCATCGGGGATATCTGTTACTTGAATATCAACATGCACTTCATCTAGGTCGTTGCAAATATACTCCCAATAAGAAGGTATTTTACCCGGATAGTAAATGGTGACATTAACTAATTTATTAATTTGGCTGCCCATGGCATCAAGCGCAAAAGCCATTCCACCCGCTTTCGGTTTGAGTAGATGCTCAAACGGCGAGCTTTGCTTTTTATGTTTACCAGGATGGAACCGCGTCCCTTCAACAAAATTCATCACACTCACAGGCTTGTGCTTAAATTTTTCACAAGACTTACGGGTGATTTCGGTATCTTTGCCTTTCAGTTTAGGGTTTCTCTTTAACTGCGCTGTTGAATAGCGACGCATAAATGGGAAGTCTAATGCCCACCAAGCTAAACCCAAAATTGGGACATAAATGAGCTGTTGTTTTAAGAAAAACTTTAAAAATGGAATTTTTCTATTAAACACTCGCTGTAAAATTAAGATATCTACCCAAGATTGGTGATTGGCAATCACCATGTACCATTCTTTTTCTGAGAATTGGTTATCACCAGTCAACTTAATCTTCGTTGGATGAAAAATGGCTTCTATAATCCCATTCACACTGATCCAAGCGCTGGCGCAATTATCCAAAATATAGCTGCAAACCTTACGGATGAATATAATTGGCAAGACCTTGAATATACTGAAAATAAGTATAGGTGTTACCCAGAAGATAGTGTTTATGACATAGCAAATAAATGCTACAGATCCTTTAATTTTTGCGAACAGCGGCATCTAGCTCTCCTGTAAATGGAGGCTTATGTTACTCCGTGATAAGCATATCCTCAATCAGCAGAACAATAATATCGCATTTTTTACTAAAAAATTACCTGTCAAATAATCGGTATCGGGCTGAATTATCCGCTTTTTAATAATTTTTATCTCGGCACGGGCTTTTTATTGCTGGCTTAAGCGATTCATCAGACGATCCATTGCGCGATACCCCAGTGCTTGAGCAATATGACGTCGTTCAGTGGTGTTTGATTGTTGCAGATCAGCAATGGTACGAGCGACTCTTTGTATACGATGAAAACTTCGCACAGATAAACCCAGTTGTTGAACACTTTGGTCGAGAAACTCTAAATCAGCCTGACTCATGGATAAATGTTGCTTCAACAAGGCTGGTGATAGCTCACTGTTAAGCATGCCTGCACGGGCAAACTGTCGTTGCCTAGCAAGATTAACGCGCTTGGCAATACTTTCACTGCTCTCAGCTGTTTTTTGCGGTTGAGTCAGTGTGCCTGCAGGAAGTTTCGGTACTTCAATGGTTAAATCAAATCGATCTAAAAACGGGCCTGACAAACGGGATAAATAACGTTGAATTTGATCGGGAGTTGAACGTGCATTTTCAATATCACCACAAGGACTTGGGTTCATGGCTGCAATCAGTTGAAATCGACTCGAAAATTTAACCTTGGCTGCCGCGCGTGAAATAATGACTTCGCCAGATTCCATAGGTTCTCGCAGACAATCGAGTACTTTACGCGGAAACTCGGCTATTTCGTCTAAAAACAATACGCCTCTGTGGGCTAGTGAAATTTCACCTGGTTTAGGAATACTGCCGCCACCGACGAGAGAAATCGATGAACAAGTATGATGTGGTGCGCGAAATGGTCTTTCTAAAAAGGCATTAGGTTTTATGTTAAGCCCTGCAACGGAATGAATAGCTGCCACATCAATCGCTTCTTCGTAGCTGAGCTTAGGTAGTAACGGAATAATACGATTGGCAAGCATACTCTTGCCAGTTCCTGGCGGCCCTAAAAAAAGCGTGTTATGTCCACCTGCAGCGGCGATTTCTAATCCTTGTTTAGCTTGATACTGGCCGATGACTTCACTTAAACACAATTCTGGTCCAGTGCTTACCTCTTCAAACCATTGCGGCTGCTGATCCACTAAAGGCAGTTTAGCTTGGCCATGCATAAAAGATGCAAGGTGTTGTAAATGAGCGACAAAGTGAGTTTGTTGATAACCGACTAATTCAGCCTCTCTGCGGTTTTCTAGGGGGATAAAGAGCTGATGCTGCTGATTTTTAGCGGCAATAATGGCAGGCAAAATCCCAATACAAGGACGCACCTCACCTGACAGGGCTAATTCACCAATGAATTCACTATGGGCTAGCTTATCTGATGGCACTTGACCTGAAGCCGCTAAAATCCCTATTGCAATTGGGAGATCATATCTACCGCCTTGTTTAGGCAAATCTGCAGGGGCAAGGTTAACCGTAATGCGCTGCATTGGAAATTCAAAGCCTGCATTAATCAATGCACTACGAACACGCTCGCGAGCTTCTTTAACTGAGGTTTCAGGTAATCCAACTAAGTTAAATGCTGGTAATCCATTACTTAAATGCACTTCGACAGTGACTTGAGGGGCTTCAACCCCGCAGCAGGCACGGGTGATGACACAGGCAATCGCCATAAACAAATCCTTTTGTTTGCTAATTTTAACTAAAACAATCCATTAATCGCAGTTAAGTGTAGCAGCTAAAATGAAACATAGATTTGCGCAGGCTTTGTGCTAACGGTTTGTGCTAAAGAATTGCACTTCACAATATAAGATGTCGTTATTATTAAATATGAGCTCACTAGTATTTAGCTATCATTGATTTTGTGAATATTTCTTTAATTCAGCCATGCGATCTTCAAGGTTAGGATGAGTACTGGCCCAGTCGGGAATATCTATTTGATGCTTTGATTGTAGTAGTTTGTATAGAGATACCAGCGAGTCAGTATTTTGATACCAGTTATGTAAGTGCTCGGCTGCAAAGTTATCGGCCTCGTGTTCGTGGTGACGTGAGTAGCTTAAACTGGTGCCTAATACCGTTACACTCATTAAGGTGTCGGCAATACCACTGGCTTCACCTACGATCATCGCAGCAGCTATCGATAAGATGGAGGATTGCACTATGCTGGTCATAATGTGTCTATGTCTAATATGGCCTAACTCATGCAAAAGCACAGCTTGAAGTTGGCTATCATTGTCAGCAAGTTCAATCATTTCATCAGTAAGAATGATATGGCCGCCAGCCATGGCAAATGCATTAGCGCCCTCTTTGCTTGAGAAAATAAGTAACTGTGGTGGTTGTGAAAATAATTCTGCTTGTTGGGGGAGTTTGTTTACTGTGTCGCTAAATAGTAGTTGAAGTTCAGCTTGGCGGTCGCTAGTTAAACTTGACTCGCTAAATCCCATTTCTTCCACCAGTGACAAACTGTAGTCGCCGACTTGCTTTTCAACAGAGTGAGGTACCATATTGGCAATCAATTTTGACGCTGCTGGAACACCATAAACAATCGTACTGTAAGTCACTATAACGGTGACGATACAGGCTACAACAATTAACCCTAAATGTTGTTCAAGCTTATTAATGACAGAGGGTTTACTGTGTTTGGTGAGCCATTGATTTAAATGTTGGCTTTGACTCGCTACAAATACGTGGCCGTTATTAAAGGTAATATTACGTGGTGTATTTCCAAGTGCTGCAGAGATTTCTGTGGTTTCAAGTTGATGTTGACCGCTAAAAGGTTCACTACTCACCGTTAGCATTCCATTTGCCCCTAATACCATTGAAGCTGGGTATTTGGTGGCATTTTTAGGTGCCAGAATGTGGCCGTCTATTTGTTCTATCACAGCATTCTCAACATGGTTTTTTGATTAAGGTGAGGTTGAATAAAACTTTCTCACAGCAAAGTGCTGTGAGAAAGATAATTACACTTGTCTTTATGAGTTGTCATTACAACTTATCAAGCGCTTGACTTACACAATACCTATGTTGATATCAAAGGCTCCCGCCACTTCATCAGCAATTGCTGCATCGCTTTGCTCGTTATGATCATGAGCGTGCACCAGTGACAAATCACCTTCAACTTCGGTTACTGAAGCCATGTATTTTGCGCTACGCACTTCTGCCCATGCGATACCAAAACCAAATGTGACGATGACTAATAAAAAGTTGGTGACAACTAATGCTAAAAAACTGCCTAGTGCCATGTTCGAACGCATCTGCAGTTCACCATCAAGCTTGGTCTCATTAAACATATAATTACGAGTGCAGACTTTGACATAAGCAGCTATCACCATACTCAGTGCAAGCATAAAGAAATAGCTAACGATTAACATCATATAGCCCATCGCTTGACCATCTTGCATAGCATCTGAGCCTTTGAAGCCATTTTTAATCAGTTCGACAATAGAATCCATAACACCAAACATAAAACCGAAAGCAAATGCAATTAAAGTGCTGGCCACCATAGCGCCCATAAATAAGGCCATCGCTTTTAATGCAATTTTCATATATTCACGGATGTTCAGTTCAGCTTGAAATGCTTTAGTACCGTAGCGGTAGCCATTAACCATATATTGAGCAATACCTGCCGAGACCCAGGCATAACAAAAAACCATAGCAGCAAAGAAAAACAGTACAGCAACGACAACACCGACACCAATAAGCTCATCAGATAAGAACTTTGACCCCGCTGCAATTGCCATCGGTCCAGCAATAACAATCAAGTAAGCGAGTAAAGGTTTAACTAATAATTGCAGGTAAGCCCCAGCGTACGATCCTTCAAAATTAAAGCGCACATTTCGAAAACGAGTCATGCGTGCATCAAAACGCATATTACGAACAGCCAGAAAAGGCGTGGCAAACATTAAGATAACGGCGAGTGCGATGGCAATAATGGGGTTAATAGCATTTAAAATCGCCCAGCCAATTAACAGCACAACAGCAATGATACGGCCAATTAAAATCTGCATTGGTGTGGCTAAATATTCAAAGCGGTCACCGCCAAGTTCCGTATTGCTGTAGAAATAACAGTGAGTACGGACTTTTGCCCAAGCTGAATAAATGCCGAAGGTCACCATGGTCAGCAGCATGTTGACGATCCATATGCCAAAGAATTCACCGCCAATGCCATGAAATTTAAAAGATGTTTTAGTTGAGGGTGTTATTGCATTAACTGAAGTGGCACTTGTGCCTTGTGCTGAGTCTAGATTGCTCATTTATATTTCCTTCCGTTGGAATTAAGCTGCATATTAGAGCGTTAAATGACAAATAAATCAATGTACTTAATCAGTTAATAACATTTGATGCATAAGTAGCTAATGTAAATACTGGCAAGAGTGAATGTTTTAATGCCATATTTCCAAATCCTGACGCTGAAAAAGAATTGTGTCGGAGTCATTTCATTTAGATGTAGTACTCGAACAAATGCCTGCTGGGGTAGTTAAAGCATTAAAAAAAACCGATAGAAACCCAGGTGAAGACGTTAAAGATTCAACCATCAATCTGTCTGTATATTCTTATGCGTTATTAAAAAAGGTGAAGTCAACTCAGTGGGAGGCGGCTCATTTTTACTCGTGCAGTAGTTGGAATAAGCATCGCTGGGCATCATTAAACGAGATAATTTAATTCGTGCCTAGCGCGGAAATTTTATCGTCAATTGTCGATTGATAGTCCATTATTTCAGATGATTTTTGAGCAAAATTGGCAGGCTCTGTATCAATAAGAGGTGTTTGAGGTTTGCCAATCAAGCCCTAACTAAATCACATCTAAAAATGCTTTTAAAATGGGCTCTTGAATACGTTTTTCTTTACAGCAACACCCGAGTTTAAAAGGGGGAATAAGCTGCGGTGACTCAAGCTTCACTAAGCGCTCCCTTACAGGACTATTTTCTACGACAACTTCAGGGCTGATGCTCACACCACATCCCAGTGCCACCATCGATGTAATGGCTTCTTGGCCTGACACTTGTGCATAAATATTGGGCTTAAACCCCATCGCTTTAAACCAATTATCGGCTCTACGACGACCTGGTCCATGATCAGGCACGATAAAGGGTAGTTGTGCCCAGTTGATTGGCGTTTGATTGATCATCTGTTGGGCTTGGCAATGTATTGTTGGGGCGTAGACGTGCAAAGGTACTTGATCAATTTCTTCAAAATGTAGGCTGTTTGGAAGCGAATCAGGCAAGGCAATAATCGCAAAGTCGGCTCGATTGTGCTGGATCTCATCCACGGCATTGGCTGCATCACCAGTAATGAGAGTGATTTCAACTAAAGGATGCTCACGTCTGAAGCGATCTAACAATGCAGGCAAATGGCTATAAGCTGCAGTAACAGAACAATACAGATTAATACGTCCGTGAAGCAGGGGCTGGTCGGGGTCGATGCGACCTTTTAGATTAAGCCATTCTGATAATGTCTGCTCGGCGAAGCGCTTAAATTCATTACCTGCGTGGGTGATGCTGACACTGCGATTATCCCGTTCAAATAATTTGCAACCAACTTCTTCTTCTAAGCGTTGCAAGGCACGACTTAAGGTCGAAGGGCTGACATGGGTTTGTTCTGCTGTTTTGCCAAAATGCAGACTATCACATAGGTGTAAGTAGAGTTTTAACGCACGAATATCCATGAGATTGCCTTGTACAAGTCTTGGTTGTTTATTGAACGATATAAGGTTTTACCAGTATTGCATAAAATGAAACGTTATGTTCCGAATATATCATTTTAAGCAATAACAAGCATGCGCTATAGTGACTTCAATCACAACTTCTGAGCACTTTGACTGCCAGAATGTTGCGTCTCAAATTTCTGAATTAAAGGTGGTATCTCAGATGGCTAACTATTTTAACTCTCTGAATTTACGTCAACAATTAGCTCAACTAGCACAATGCCGCTTTATGGACCGTACCGAGTTTAGTGACGGCTGTAATTTTATTAAAGATTGGAACATCGTGATCTTAGGTTGTGGGGCACAAGGCCTAAACCAAGGTCTGAACATGCGTGACTCAGGTTTAAATATTTCTTTTGCGCTACGTCCACAAGCCATTGCTGAAAAGCGCGCTTCTTGGAAGCAAGCAACCGACAACGGTTTCACAGTAGGTACGTTCGAAGAATTAATTCCTGATGCAGATTTAGTGTTGAACTTAACCCCAGATAAGCAACATTCAAACGTTGTCAATGCGGTTATGCCATTAATGAAGCAAGGTTCAACATTATCTTATTCACACGGTTTTAATATCGTTGAAGAAGGCATGCAGGTTCGCCCTGACATCACTGTTGTGATGGTTGCACCTAAGTGTCCTGGTACTGAAGTACGTGAAGAATATAAGCGTGGCTTTGGTGTACCAACGCTTATCGCTGTTCACCCTGAGAATGATCCAAAAGGTGATGGCCTTGCCATTGCTAAAGCCTATGCAAGTGCTACAGGTGGCGATCGTGCAGGTGTTTTACTGTCTTCATTTGTCGCAGAAGTTAAGTCTGATTTGATGGGCGAGCAAACGATTCTTTGTGGCATGTTACAAACTGGCGCCATTCTTGGTTACGAGAAAATGGTTGCTGACGGTGTTGAACCTGGCTACGCAGGAAAGTTAATCCAACAAGGTTGGGAAACGGTTACTGAAGCGCTTAAACATGGCGGCATCACTAACATGATGGACCGTTTATCAAATCCTGCCAAAGTGAAAGCATTTGAAGTTGCTGAAGAATTAAAAGTGATTCTTAAGCCACTATTTGAAAAGCACATGGATGACATCATCAGCGGTGAGTTTTCTCGCACCATGATGGCTGACTGGGCTAATGACGATGCGAACTTATTGCGTTGGAGAGCAGAAACCAACGAAACGGCATTTGAAAACTCACCAGTATCTGACGAGTACATTGATGAACAAACTTACTTTGATAAAGGCATTTTCTTAGTTGCTATGATCAAAGCGGGTGTGGAATTAGCATTCGATACAATGGTTGCTGCCGGCATCATCGAAGAGTCAGCTTATTATGAGTCTTTGCATGAAACGCCACTTATTGCGAACACTATTGCACGTAAACGTTTATACGAAATGAACGTCGTGATCTCTGATACTGCAGAATATGGTTGTTACTTATTCAACCACGCAGCAGTGCCATTATTAACTGATTACGTTAAGTCAATGTCATCTGAGTTACTTGGCGCTGGCCTAAAAGAAGGTTCAAACAGTGTTGATAACAAGCGTTTAATTGAAGTGAATGAAACGATTCGTCATACCGATGTTGAGTTTATTGGTGCAGAGTTACGCGGTTACATGACTGATATGAAAGGTATTGTTGAAGCTAGCTAATATTTGTTGATTGTGTTGTGAAGTACCTGTTCAGCTAGGCTATCGAGCAGGCATCAAATCTACTTTCAATGAATGATAAGTAGAAACAATCTATTGAAAATTAAGGGGGTAATTTAAGTTCACCGATGAATTTAAACTTACCTTCATAGCTTTAGATTTTTGTTGTTGTTTGCATTGTCTCGGCAGGGAAGCTGAATTTTTTTTACAACACAGGATTTTTTGTTGTGTTTATAAATCACTTTATGGTACTCCTATAGAGGATGAATTATAAACAAGTCTGGCACTGAGCCTGACTTAACAGAAAAGTTAACAAATATTTTTTAGGACTCAGTTATTTATGTTTAACCAAGCTGCCCAGCTCATTATTGTGATTATTACCGTCGTGATTATTAAGTCACCGCGGGGGTGGCGTTTGGCAACGAGACTGAGTTAATAGTCAGAATTTGCAAAAACCCCCGCTCCGAAAGGACCGGGGGTTTTTTGTTTTATGGGCTTTAACAATCACTGTGACTATGTCGCTTTATCAAAAAATATTTAATTTTAAACGCAGATCAATGACGAGAGTATCAATATGGAATCAGGGCAGAAAATGCGTGGTGCAGACGCAGTCATTAAAGTTTTAGCCGCACACGGTGTGACCACGGTATTTGGTTATCCTGGTGGCGCAATTATGCCGATTTACGATGCACTCTATGGTCACCCAGTAGAACACCTTTTGAGTCGCCATGAACAAGGCGCTGCATTTGCCGCAGTCGGTTATGCTAGAGCAAGTGGTAAAACAGGGGTGTGTTTCGCGACATCAGGACCCGGTGCCACTAACCTTATTACCTCCTTGTCTGATGCGCTATTGGACTCAGTGCCTGTTGTTGCGATAACTGGCCAAGTCTCTACCGCCGTGATAGGTACCGATGCATTCCAAGAAATCGATGTATTGGGGATGTCATTATCATGTACCAAACACAGCTTTATGGTCACCGATATTAATGAATTAATTCCAACCTTATATAAAGCGTTTGAAATCGCGGCTTCAGGTCGCCCAGGTCCAGTATTAGTTGATATACCTAAAGACATCCAAATAGCAGAGCTTGAGTATAAAACACCATTACTGACGGTCACTGAAGAGCCTGCACCTGAAGTCACAGCCATAGATGCTGCACGTGAATTATTACAGCAAGCAAAGAAACCCATTTTATATGTTGGTGGTGGCGTAGGCATGGCTGGCGCGGTTGATCATTTGCGTCAATTTATTGATAAAACAGGTATTCCATCTGTTGCCACATTGAAAGGCTTAGGCGCCATTGCCCATGGCACTAAAGGTTACCTTGGTATGTTAGGCATGCATGGTGGCAAAGCGGCAAATTTAGCGGTGCAGTCATGCGATCTATTGATTGTTGTCGGTGCACGTTTTGATGATCGGGTGACTGGGCGTTTAGCCACTTTTGCTGGAAATGCCAAAGTATTGCACCTTGATATCGATATTGCCGAAATTAACAAGCTACGTCAGGCTGATGTAGCGATTTCAGCAGATTTCCGTCAAGTGTTACCCGCCCTTGCAGCATCATTGGATATGCAAGCTGAATTGACGCAGTGGCAACAAGAAGTGGAAGACTTATACCGTGAGCATCAATGGGATTATCAACACCCTGGCGATCTTATCTATGCTCCAGCAATGTTACGCCGCTTAGCTAACAAGTTACCAGAAGACAGTGTCGTGAGTTGTGATGTGGGCCAGCATCAAATGTGGGTGGCGCAGCACATGTGGTTTCGCCGTCCTGAGGATCATTTATCTAGTGCGGGTTTAGGCACCATGGGGTTTGGCTTACCAGCAGCAATTGGCGCTCAAGTTGCTCGACCTGATGCGACCGTTGTAACGGTATCGGGTGACGGATCATTCATGATGAATGTACAAGAGCTTACCACCATCAAACGTCGTAAATTACCCGTAAAAATACTGCTTATTGATAACCAAAAATTAGGCATGGTAAAGCAATGGCAGCAATTGTTTTTTGAGCAACGTTATAGCGAAACTGATTTATCCGATAATCCTGATTTTGTGTTAATGGCATCAGCTTTTGATATTCCAGGCCGCACCATTCATCGCGCTGAAGAAGTAGAAGCCGCGCTTGATGAAATGCTCGCAACCCCAGGGCCTTTTATGCTGCATGTCGCTATTGATGATGCGTTTAATGTATGGCCGTTAGTCCCACCAGGGGCATGTAACAGTGACATGATGGACCAAATGGAGAAGCAAACATGATGCATGCAGTTGAATTAAGATTAAAGCCGCAGCCTGAGGTGCTAGAACGCGTTTTACGTGTGACACGTCATCGCGGCTTTACCGTGACAGAATTAACCATGACCGCAAATGAAGACAGTACATTAAAAGTGAATTTTGATGTCGAAAGTGAGCGAGTAATTGGATTGTTAACACATCAACTGACTAAGTTATTTGATGTGCTTGATTGCCAAGTGCTCACAAGCTCAACAGTGCCAGTTGGAGCTGAAACACCAGCTTCAGTAAGCGCTTAACCATTCATCAATATTCAACAAGGAAAACATTATGGCTGCGACACAATCAGAACTCATTTGGTTTAATGGTGAAATCATGCCTTGGCAGAACGCCAAAGTACACGTGATGACTCACGCAATGCATTACGGCACGTCAGTATTTGAAGGTATTCGTATTTATGATACTCACCTTGGCCCAGCGGGTTTTCGGTTAACAGATCATGTGCAGCGTCTGTTTGATTCAGCCAAAATTTACCGGATGAATGTGCCTTATAGTTTTGATCAAGTGATGCAAGCCTGTAATGACTCAGTCATGAGTAATAACTTACCGAGCGCGTATATTCGTCCGTTAATATTTTTAGGGGATGTAGGCATGGGGATCACCCCGCCAATTGATGCCCAATGTGATATGGTCGTAGCGGCTTTTGCATGGGGAGCATACCTAGGTGAAGACAGCATGGATGCAGGTGTTGATGTTGCGGTCACTTCATGGCAACGCTTGGCGCCAAATACGATTCCTACAGGCGCTAAAGCGGGGGGAAATTATTTATCTTCACTGCAAATTTCGACCGAAGCAAAACGTAATGGCTTTGATGAAGGTATTGCACTTGATACCAACGGTTTAGTCAGTGAAGGCGCAGGGGCTAACTTATTTGTGGTTAAAAACAATAAGATTTATACCCCGCCAGCAACAGCGGCAATTTTGAAAGGGATCACCCGAGATACCATCATGATGTTAGCTAAAGACCTAGGCTATGAAGTGATTGAAGAAGCAATGGCACGTGAGTTTTTGTACGTTGCAGACGAGATTTTTATGACAGGCACAGCAGCTGAAATTGTCCCTGTTAGAAGTGTTGATCGCATCGAAGTGGGTGCGGGTAAACGCGGCCCAGTGACCAAACAAGTTCAGAGCAGTTTTTTTGGCCTCTTTAATGGTGAAACCGAAGATAAATGGGGCTGGCTAGAACCGCTTAAAAAGTCAGTATAAAACTGGCTACAAATAATAATGAAAAATCCTGTGAGTAGTCTATTAACTACCAAAACATGACCATATTTGACCAATTCCATCGAAAATAATGGAATGACAAAGGAAGGAAAAAACAATGCCTAAACTACGCTCAGCAACCAGTACCGAAGGTCGCAACATGGCAGGAGCACGCGCGTTATGGCGTGCAACTGGTGTAAAAGAAAAGGATTTTGGTAAACCAATTATTGCCATTTCAAACTCGTTTACTCAATTTGTTCCAGGGCATGTGCATTTAAAAGATATGGGCCAATTGGTTGCAGGCGCAATTGAAGAAGCGGGTGGTATTGCTAAAGAGTTCAATACCATTGCAGTCGATGATGGTATTGCTATGGGTCACGGCGGCATGCTTTACAGCCTACCTTCTCGCGAGCTGATTGCCGACAGTGTTGAATACATGGTGAATGCGCATTGTGCTGATGCATTAGTGTGTATTTCTAACTGTGACAAAATTACTCCTGGCATGTTGATGGCGGCGTTAAGACTGAATATTCCAGTCGTTTTTGTGTCAGGTGGCCCAATGGAAGCGGGTAAAACTAAGCTTTCAGATCAAATCATTAAACTCGATTTAGTCGATGCAATGGTGGCAGGTGCAGATACTAATGTCAGTGATGAAGACAGCAAGCAAATTGAACGAAGCGCTTGTCCAACATGTGGTTCTTGTTCAGGTATGTTCACTGCGAACTCAATGAACTGTTTAACTGAAGCATTAGGTCTGTCTTTGCCTGGTAATGGTTCTCTTCTTGCCACACACGCAGCCCGTCGTAACCTATTTTTAGAAGCCGGTCGCCGCGTTATGGATCTTGCGACCCGTTATTATCGTGATGACGATGACAGTGTTTTGCCACGTAATATCGCTTCATTTAAGGCATTCGAAAACGCGATGGCATTGGATATTGCTATGGGTGGCTCATCTAATACCGTTTTACATTTGATTGCTGCAGCGCAAGAAGGTGAAGTCGATTTCACCATGGATGACATTGATAGAATGTCTCGCTTGGTGCCGCATTTATGTAAAGTCGCTCCTTCAACACCGAAATACCACATGGAAGATGTGCATCGTGCTGGTGGTGTGATGGGCATTTTAGGTGAATTAGACCGAGCCGGTTTATTGCATACCGACGTACCGCATGTTGCTGCTGATAACGGTGGAAACTTAAAGTCCGTGTTAGCCAAATATGATATTGCTCAAACTCAAGATGCGGATGTCAGACGCTTTTACAGTGCAGGTCCTGCAGGTATCCCTACCCAAACGGCATTCAGTCAAGACTGTTACTGGGATAGCGTAGATGATGATCGTCAAGAAGGCTGTATTCGTACTCGTGAAAACGCTTTTAGCCAAGAAGGTGGCTTAGCGGTGTTATCGGGTAACGTGGCTGAAAATGGCTGTATCGTTAAAACTGCGGGTGTAGATGAAGAAAACCTCACCTTTACGGGTAGTGCAAGAATATACGAAAGCCAAGACGATGCTGTTGATGGCATTTTAGGTGGTGAAGTGGTTGCCGGTGATGTGGTTGTTATCCGTTATGAAGGCCCTAAAGGTGGCCCAGGAATGCAAGAAATGTTGTATCCAACCACTTATCTTAAATCCCGTGGTTTAGGTAAAGCATGCGCACTTATCACCGATGGTCGTTTTTCAGGTGGGACTTCTGGATTATCAATTGGCCATATCTCACCAGAAGCAGCGGCTGGTGGCACCATTGCGTTAGTTGAAAATGGCGATCAAATTGAGATTGATATTCCATCTCGTAGTATCAAATTAGCCGTTTCGGATGCTGAGCTGGCTAAGCGTAAAGCGGCAATGGATGCCAAAGGCCCATTAGCGTGGAAACCTGTTAGCCGTGAGCGTTACGTGTCATTAGCACTTAAAGCGTATGCTTTATTGGCAACCAGTGCCGATAAAGGCGCGATTCGCGACCGCAGTAAGTTAGAAGGCTAAGCGAATAGATTAAGCTTATTATCAGCACATTCTTATTATCCTAAACCCTATGTTCTTAGGTAAAGATATTAAGAATGTGTGCATTTGAAATATAACCAACACTGATGGAATTAAGCCTATGTCTTTAGCACAAGAGTATTTGCAAAAAACGCTGCTGTCATCAGTTTACGACGTAGCGAAAGTCACGCCGCTGTCGAGTTTAAATAAATTATCGGCTCGCTTAGGTAGTCAGGTTTATCTTAAGCGTGAAGATATGCAACCAGTGCATTCGTTTAAATTGCGTGGTGCATATAACCGTATGTCACAGCTAACGCCGCAGCAATGTAAAGACGGTGTGGTGTGCGCTTCTGCGGGTAACCATGCTCAAGGTGTGGCAATGTCAGCAGCCAGTAGAGGCATTGATGCAGTCATTGTTATGCCTGGTACGACCCCTGAAATTAAAATCGATGCCGTAAAAAGACTCGGTGGCAATGTGGTGTTATTTGGTGAAGCGTTTGATCAAGCAAACGAGCATGCTAAGCAATTAGCCGAAACGGAAAATCGCACATATATAGCCCCGTTTGATGACGAAGCTGTGATAGCAGGTCAAGGCACAATTGCCCAAGAAATGCTGCAGCAACAACGCGACCTTGATACCATATTTGTACCGGTAGGTGGTGGTGGATTAATTGCAGGTATTGCAGCTTATTACAAAGCGGTGATGCCTCAAGTTAAAATTGTCGGTGTTGAACCTGAAGATGCCGCTTGTTTAAAAGCGGCCATGGAAGCTGGCGAGCCTGTGACACTATCGCAAGTTGGCTTATTTGCTGATGGCGTAGCTGTAAAACGCATTGGTGAGGAACCTTTCAGAGTCGCGAAAGATTATGTCGATGAGGTCATAACGGTAACATCAGATGAAATCTGCGCAGCGGTTAAAGATATTTTTGAAGATACCCGCGCTATATCAGAACCCGCAGGTGCATTGTCTGTTGCTGGACTTAAAAAATACATACAGCAGCATCCAAAAGAAGCGGGCAAAGGTGAAAAGGTTGCGGCGATATTAAGTGGCGCCAATGTCAATTTTCATAGTTTACGTTATGTGTCTGAGCGCTGTGAGTTGGGCGAACAAAAAGAAGCCGTGTTAGCAGTAAAAGTGCCTGAAAAACCGGGCAGCTTTTTACGTTTTTGCCAAATTCTCAATAGACGGGCAATGACAGAGTTTAACTATCGTTTTAATAGTCGTGACAGCGCAGTGGTGTTTGCAGGTATTCGCATTAGCCAAGGCCAAGCTGAGTTAGATGAGATTATTACCAACTTAGAAGCTGAAGGTTTTCAGGTTCAGGATTTATCTGAAGATGAAACCGCTAAGCTTCATGTGCGCTATATGGTCGGTGGTCGCCCACCAGAGCCGTTAGATGAGCGCTTGTTTAGCTTTGAGTTTCCAGAGCACCCAGGGGCGTTACTTAAGTTTTTAACCACGCTTCAAAGCCAATGGAATATCAGCTTATTCCATTACCGTAATCATGGCGCAGCATTTGGTCGTGTATTGGCGGGGTTTGAAGTACCCGCTTCAGATGAGGCGGCATTCGCCCAGTTTTTGACTGATTTAGGTTTTGTTTATCAAGAAGAAACTCATAGCCCTGCTTATCAGCTCTTTTTAAGCTCAGGTCAGCATTAGTCTCATCTTTTCATCATCTTGATTCATCAGAATAGCTTCTTCGGGAAGCTATTTTTATTTGGGGTGAGATAAGTACTAAAAAGGCTTTTTAGCTAATAAATTTCATGTGGATAGCGCCTTTTGGCCTATCTGTGTGTTATTGTCATTTCAGCCCAAAGAGGCAATAGTCACAAACGAGATAATATTCGGTGGCGTTAAATAAAATTAAAAATGTAGGTTTCATTGAGCTATTACAAATTGACCTCGAGCCAAGGAGACTTTGATGTTATCTGTACCAACAATTTCTGCACCAAGTATTAATGCTTTTAATCCACCACGTCGCACGCTAATGGGGCCTGGCCCTTCTGACGTATATCCAGAAGTACTTGCTGCACAAGCTAAGCCCACCATCGGTCATTTAGACCCATTATTTGTCGCAATGATGGATGAGTTAAAGTCCCTTATTCAATACGCCTTTCAAACTGAAAACGAAATGACCTTAGCCGTGTCTGCACCTGGCAGCGCGGGAATGGAAACGTGTTTTGTTAACTTGGTTGAAGCTGGCGAAAAAGTCATTGTTTGTCGCAATGGTGTCTTTGGCGAGCGTATGCGCCAAAACGTTGAACGTGTGGGTGCCACTGCTGTTGTCGTCGATAACGAGTGGGGCGAACCCGTTTCTGTCGAGGCCGTAGAAGCAGCGCTGAAAGCGAACCCTGATGCTAAGTTTCTCGCATTTGTGCATGCTGAAACCTCAACCGGCGCATTATCTGACGCTAAAAGCTTATGTGCTTTAGCGCAGCAACATGATTGTATTTCAATCGTTGATGCTGTGACCTCGCTTGGTGGTGTTGAGCTACGTGTTGATGAATGGGGCATTGACGCCATATATTCTGGTAGTCAGAAGTGTCTTTCATGTGTACCAGGTATTTCACCTGTGTCATTTTCTGATAAAGCCGTCGCGAAAATCAAAAGTCGAACTACGCCTGTGCAAAGTTGGTTTTTAGATCAAACTTTAGTGATGGGCTATTGGGGTAATAAAGACAGCGGTGCTAAACGAAGCTACCACCATACTGCACCAGTGAATGCACTATATGCATTGCATGAGTCATTACGATTACTCGCCACTGAAGGCTTAGAAAATGCCTGGCAGCGTCATGCTGATATGCACCAATTATTACGCAGTGGCCTTGAACAATTAGGATTGAACTTTGTTGTTGATGAGTCGTGTCGTTTACCACAGCTGAACGCAGTATACATTCCACAGGGCGCAGATGATGCGTTAGTGAGAAAGCAGTTACTGGAAAATTATAATCTTGAAATCGGTGCTGGATTGGGTGCTCTGGCTGGTAAAGCTTGGCGTATCGGTTTGATGGGATATGCAGCCCGCCGCGAAAACGTCGCTTTATGTTTGCGCGCATTAGATGAAGTGCTTAATTAGCACTTAATTAGCACTTAATTAGAGATTAACTTCGCTAAGTGAGCATAAAAAAATGGCATCCTAGGATGCCATTTTTGTTTTATCGTTAATTGAATCAACTATCTGCTGGAATTATGCGTCAGCTGAAAGCTTTTTTTCTAATTCTTCAACTTGAGCTTGTAATGCTTCGAGTTTTTCACGGGTTTTTAGTAACACGTGCTGCTGAACTTCAAACTCTTCACGAGAAACGACATCTAATTTCATTAGTTGGCTTTGTAAAACTTGCTTTGAACGCTCTTCGAATTCGCCTGCAAATTGCTTTACACCACTAGGAAGGTTATCACTCAGCTGCTTAGCAACTTCTTCAAGTTTTTTTGGATTAATCATCGTCAATACCATCTTCAATTAGGTTTCTTGTTTATGAGTTGATTGTACCTGAGCCCGTCTGCATGTCCAAAGTTATCGCTCAGCTTGTGTGATGGTTCTAACATTGCAGGGGAGAGCTTGATAATCAATACGCTTGCTATGCCGCTTTCGATCGAATTGTCTTAAGGGTTAACCGAATAGTGATATCGTTGAATTTAATCATTGTCGATCGCTGCTTTCTGGTATGATCGCACTCCGTTTATTTTCGTTATTGGTAAAGTCGACAGCATGAAGTTAAATCCTGGGCAAAATGATGCCGTTCACTATGTTTCTGGACCTTGTTTAGTATTAGCTGGGGCAGGCAGTGGTAAAACTCGGGTAATTATTAACAAAATTGAATACTTAGTCGAAAAGTGTGGCTACAAGGCGCGCAATATTGCCGCTGTGACTTTTACCAATAAAGCTGCGCGTGAAATGAAAGAGCGTGTTTCACAATCGATGGGACGCAAAGAAGCTCGTGGATTATGGATCTCTACATTCCATACGCTGGGGTTAGAGATCATCAAGCGTGAGCATAAAGTGGTCGGTTTAAAAGCAGGCTTTTCGCTGTTTGATGATCAAGATACCTTTGCACTGCTTAAAGAGCTTACTGAAGATGAGCTTGAAGAAGATAAAGATCTCATTAAAGCCCTCGCCAGTGCCATTTCTAATTGGAAAGGCGACTTAGTCATTCCTGATCAAGCGCTTAAACGTGGCGGTGATGAACAAACGCAATTATTTGCTAAATTATATCAACGCTACGCTCAGCACATGAAAGCCTACAATGCGCTAGATTTTGATGATCTTATTTTGCTGCCGACATTATTATTACGTAACAATGAAGAAGTGCGTACTCGCTGGCAAACTCGTTTTCAGTACTTGCTGGTGGATGAATACCAAGATACCAATACCAGCCAATATGAATTGGTGAAGCTATTAGTGGGTGAACGAGCTCGTTTTACCGTTGTAGGTGATGATGACCAATCCATTTATTCGTGGCGTGGTGCTAAACCACAAAACTTGGTGTTATTGGGCAAAGACTTCCCGCAATTACGCTTAATCAAGTTAGAGCAAAATTACCGCTCTAGCCAACGAATTTTGCGTGCAGCGAATATCCTGATTGCAAACAACCCCCATGTTTACGATAAAAAACTGTTCAGTGAACTCGCTTACGGTGAGCCGCTCAGAGTGCTGTTTGCCGCCAATGAAGAGCAAGAAGCCGAACGTGTTATCGCTGAGATAGTTCGTCATAAGTTTATGGGCAAAACTAAATTTGGTGATTATGCGATCTTGTATCGAGGTAACCATCAATCAAGGCTGTTAGAGCGCGCCTTAATGACCAACCGGATCCCTTACAAGTTATCTGGTGGTACGTCGTTTTTCGCCCGCGCAGAAATTAAAGACATCATGGCTTACTTACGTTTAGTAGTGAACCCTGATGATGACAATGCATTTTTACGTGTGGTGAATTTGCCTAAGCGTGGTATTGGCCCAGCAACGCTTGAGCGTCTTGGTAATTACGCCAATCAAAAACATATCTCGATGTTTGAAGCGATTTTTCAGGCAGAGCTGAATCATCATTTAGCGCCAGCGGCAATGGCCTCCCTGTATCAGTTCGGTAAGTTTATTGTTGATACCGGTGAAATTGCCACTCGCGGCGAACCTGTAGATGCAATTAAACAGCTTATTCGTAAGATAAATTACGAAGATTACCTATATGAAACCAGTACCAGTGCCAAAGCGGCTGAAATGCGGATGAAAAATATTTCAGAGTTATACCGTTGGGTGACTGAAATGCTGGAAGGTGATGAATTAGATGAGCCGATGACATTACCAGAAGTGGTAACGCGCCTTACTTTACGTGACATGATGGAGCGCAATCAAGAAGATGAAGGTGGCGATCAAGTTCAATTGATGACACTGCATGCTTCAAAAGGCTTGGAGTACCCATATGTGTTTATGGTGGGTACTGAAGAGCGTATTTTACCGCATCAGTCGAGCATTGATGAGGATAATGTTGATGAAGAGCGCCGTTTAGCTTATGTGGGCATTACACGTGCACAAAAAGAGTTATGGTTTACTATGTGCCGCGAACGTCGCCAGTTTGGTGAAACCATGCGTTGCGAACCCAGCCGATTTTTGCTGGAATTACCGCAAGATGATTTGATTTGGGAAAACCGTAAGCCAAAACAAACTGAGCAAGAAAAAGCGCAATCGGCTAAAACCAATATTGCTAATATTCGAGATATGTTTAAAAAATAGCAATACCTCTTCAATACTCGCCTTATGGGTTATGGGTTATGGGTTATGGGCTATAGGTTGTGCTATTGGTCAAGAATGAGTCTTGGCTCAATCAGCTTAGCAAGCAACGCAATGCATTAAGCTTGGGTTAACTCAGCGATATCGACCTCTTCGGTATGTTGAGTTAACACTAAGTTTACCAGTGAAAATACCTGTCCTTGACCTTGAATGTAACCTAACTCTTCTAATATCTGCTTTTGCTTTTGAGTGTCTACACCTTCTGCAAAAATCTTAAAGCCCAATGTTGTTGCAATCAGCTGGTAGGCTTTTGCTAGCTGCAATTGCTTATCATTGACTAAGTGTTGGCTGATATCGGCATCGAGTTTTAGGGCTTTAATTGGTAAGAAGCTCAAACTACTTAATGAGCTATATCCGGTGCCGTAGCCATTAATGCCAATATTGATACCAAGTTCTGATAGTGATTCGAAGGCGCTAATATGGTTGGTGCTGTCTTGAACAAAGGCTTTCTCGTTAAAAAACACCCACAGTTTAGATGCACAAATTTTGCTGCGCTTGATGGTATTCCGTAAGCTACGCAGTCCATATTTATGCTTAATATGCTGACTTGAAAGCGGCATATGTATCTGTATTTTGTCACCTAGACCATTGGCGAGAGCCTGATAATGTTCATCGATATACTTAAAAATATAATCATCTAACATCGTCATGGTTTGAGTTTGGTTAGCAAGTGAAGTGAGTTGCTCGTTATCGATTAAGCCTTGAGAAGGATGCTGCCAATAACTAATAGGCTCATAAGCTATGATCTCTTTGTCATCAAAAGACACCACAGGGGTTAATTCAACCACAATGTCATTTTGTTCTATGGCATTTAAAAAATCTTGCTCTAATTCAATGCGTTGATTGAAATGATATTCAGTTTGTCTATCAAATATCACGTAACAACCTTTGCCTTTTGATTTTGCTTGATACATTGCCGTATCTGCATTTCTTAAGATAGATTCGCTAGTATCTGATGAAGCCACACAACTGAATGCAACCCCAATACTGGCACCTGAAATCACTTGCTGCTGCGCTAAAGTGTATGGTTCTGAAATGGTCTCTAATATTCGCTCGCAGACATCTTCAGCATCTTTATGCTGGTGAATTGAATCTAATAGAATGACAAATTCATCGCCACCGAGGCGCGCTAAGGTATCGTTTTCGCGAATACATAACTTAAGGCGCGTAGAGGTTTCGATTAAGAACCTGTCGCCTTCTAAATGGCCTAGAGTGTCATTGATTTGCTTAAACCCATCTAAATCAATAAAGAGTAAGGCAAACTGTTCTTTTGGGTGCCGGCGAATATGTTTGATGGCTTGAGTTAATCGTTCCATAAAGAAGCTACGATTAGGTAAACCAGTTAAGTTATCGTGTTTAGCATCGTATACCAGTTGCGCTTCCATTTTTTTTCGCTGCATGATTTGACGTTGTAAATTGTCATTCATTTCAGCGATGGCCTTGGTGCGTTTTTCTACTTTATCTTCTAATAATTCATGGCTACGTTTTAATTGTTCAACAGCAAATTTACGTTCAATGGCATTGGCAATATGTTGAGAGACAAATGTCAGCAGTTCTAAATCTCTTGCAGCATAAGAGTTCTGATCTGTCAGGCTATAAATAGTTAAGCCGCCAGCAACCTCGCCATGGATAAATAATGGAATACCAATCCATTGTTTCATGGTTTGAGTATGGTTTAGCGCTGGATTGGTGCCATAGATCTCACCCGCATGGACCATGTCTTGAATATCTTGCTGGCTAAGAAGTTTGGGTTGTTTGTGTTTTAAAATAAATTCGGTTAAACCATCTTGCATCGCCCTAGGCTTTGGCGGCTCACTACTCATTTGCGAGACATAAAAAGGAAAAGACAAGGTTTGTGAGGCTTTATGCACGAGTGAGATAAAGCAGTTCTCTGCCGGAAGTAATTGGCTAATGACTTGATGGATTTTGGGGTAAAAGTCAGCTTCACTGACATCTGATGCTGAAAGATCGGCTATTTGGAATAACGACTTTTGTAACTTTTCTGCTTTCATTCTTTCTTGAACTTCAAGCTTCACTTTATCGTATGCTTTGCTCAGTTCTTTGGTGCGCTGAACAATGGCGATTTCAAGCTCTTCGTTATGGCGCAAGCGTTCCATCACCCCAGAAATATGGTGACAAATAAATCCCATCAATTCGAGCTCAAGTTCGCCGTAACTAATATCGTTACTGTAACTTTGAACTACGAGTACACCTGAGACAATATTATTATGTTTGATTGGTACCCCAAGCCACTGCAAACAAGCAGAGCCGAGGTCATCAATGAAACCTTGTGACACCAGCTGATCAAATCGCTGGGCATCACAAAAGAGTGGCTCACCTGTTTTTAAGACATAACCGGTGATCCCACGCTCTAATAAAGAAGATAATTCTTCGTCAGGATACAGTTCAGAAGGGTGGGAGTCTTTTTCATCGGCAAAAAAAGGTAAAGTGATGTTACCTGTTTCACGATCTATTGAAGCAATAAAAAAATTATCAGCAGGAATTAAACTTTGCAGATGATTGTGGACACCTTGATAAAAAGCATCAAGTGAAACCACATGGGTCGCAATGTTAGAAATCTCTAATAAGGCATTTTGAATGATTTCAGCGCGTTTATACTTTGTTGCTAAGCGCCTAAGCCTCGATACCCTTCTTTGAAGGTGCTCGATATTTTTACAACTATTAGAAGGGAGTCTTCCCTTTTCCATGATGCTCCCTCAATCCTTTTGAGAAATATAACCATCTTTGAGTATATGAAAGTTCCTCGATAAAGGGAACTATCAAGAGTTTAAAATGAAAAATGCTTAAAAACATCACAATTTACTCAAAACTTGAGCAAACGAACAAAAAAGTTATAAACAAAGGTGGACGTGAAGGTGATTTATCCCTATTATGTGCGTCGCTAACCAAGGCGAGCGCCCATAGCTCAGCTGGATAGAGCGTACCCCTCCGGAGGGTAAGGCCGAAGGTTCGAATCCTTCTGGGCGCACCATTCGGTAACGTTCGTTAGCAAGATTGAAATCAGTGGTGATTGTAGCTCAGTTGGTAGAGCCCCGGATTGTGATTCCGGTTGTCGTGGGTTCGAGCCCCATCAGTCACCCCATTCAATCTACATTCTATTTATAGAATATCTCGGTGATTAGCGCAGCCCGGTAGCGCATCTCGTTTGGGACGAGAGGGTCAGAGGTTCGAATCCTCTATCACCGACCAAATTTTAGTAATCCAATTAGTGATTTATTTTGATCCTATCAAATTGGCCTACCGTATAAAAAGTTACATCCAGTGAATAACGTCATTTGATAACGTTTCACTCACTCTTTCAGAGTGGAGCAGAGGATTTCCTCTTAAGACTCAAATATCAGAGCAGATTTTCGGTGATTAGCGCAGCCCGGTAGCGCATCTCGTTTGGGACGAGAGGGTCAGAGGTTCGAATCCTCTATCACCGACCACATAAACAAAAAAGCCACTCAATGAGTGGCTTTTTTGTGTCTGAAATTTAATGTTTGTTGCTGGGTTTCTTAAGGTTAACTTGGTTTTATTTCATAGGATGAGCTGAAGTATTGCTTTGTCGCATGGGTTCTTCATCTATAAATTCTTTATCCATAAAAAACCACGCAATTGCGTGGTTTTCTTTTATTCTCTTGCTTTAAATTCTCTCGCGTTAAAATGTAATTGCGATAGGCGGCGCGATAAAGCCTTGGTAGGCATCTAGACGCATTGATGCAAAACGATCCAACTGCGTTTGTTGTTGAATACCGGTGACAATCACTTGGATGTCTAACCCCTTAGCGACATTGGCAAGGGCGCGACATAGTTCAGTATTGTGCTGATCGTCTTCCATGTAAGCGAAGGATTGATCGAGTTTCACATAACTTGGTCTTAAGCTTTGTAAATAGCTCATAGAACCAAATTGGCGACCGAAGTGGTCAATACCAAATTTAGCTCCATTATCTCTAATAATATTGCAGAGGCTTTCGCAGTTTTCTAAATCACTATAGACACTGGCTTCAGGTATTTCAAAGCATATCCGTTCCGGGAAGTGGCTATTTCGCAGGAGGTTTTGCAACCAAGAATGGAAATGAGGATCACTGATACTTTGGAAGGTTAGGTTAATGGCTAACGGTTCATAATTTCGCTCAAGCAATCGGTTTTCAATGACGGTTTCGATTAAACATTGATCTAATAAGGTGCCTAATGAAAGCAGCTCAACATAAGGCATAAATTGGCCTGCATGCTGAAGCTTATCGTTCACCTGAAGCTGGCAATATACTTCTCGTTGGCAAACTTCTTCATTTTCGGTAAGTAATACAGGCTGCCATCTAAACTGAAATTTCTTGTTCTGAATAGCATCAGTTAAATTATCACGCCATTGTTCACGGCTAAATAATTGATGTTCAGTGGTTTCAAACCAGTGGAAGACTTTATTGTCGGTAAGTGACTTTTGTAGTGCGTTATCTGCTTGAGCTAAAATGTCACTCACTGTCATATGACCACTTCGCTCAGCGACTCCTATCGCAAAACCTTCATTTGGTTTACAGCCTGCTTTAGAAATTTCCTTGTTTAAGGTTCTAAGTAAGGTTTGTAGATATTTAGTCAGTTGATCGTGTTCAACATCTGAGATTAAGAATGCAAATTCATACGCTGCAATTCTGGCAATCACTGAAGGGGCGACTTCATCCAAATAATGCTCGAGTTTTTGTGACAGTAGTTTGATTGTTTCATCACGAACTTGATAGCCGTACTTGCTGTGTACTTCTTCTAACCAGTCAAATTTAGCGAGGAAAATAGCGCCACTGCTAGGCTCTGCTAACCAACCATTGATTCGACTGACCATATATTGTCGATTAGGAAGGCCAGAGACTTGATCTACGAGGTTTTTCTTACGTAATGCCGATACTTCTTCATCTAATGAATTAAACACCTGCTTAAGTTGAGCTGACATGCTGTTAAATGCGCTAACAAGTTCTTTTAACTCTTTGGTTTTAGGCGCTGGCATGTCAGGGCCAAATTGACGATTAGCAATTTGTTGAGCATGTTTAGACAGTGAATTGAGTGGTTTTAATATATAACTCAGGCCAAAACGCGCACACACTATGGCGAGTAAAAAAAGAATTGAAAATATAATGATGGTATTTGAAATAATGCGCCAAAGTTCATGGTAGCCAAACCCTGGGTGAGCGGTTATTTCAATTTTAGCCAGTTGTAACCAGCCTGAAGTGATAACACTTTCTTTAGTGATAGTGTTAAATAGGTTTAAATCGATGAACCATTGAGGCACACCTTCAATTCGAATGGCATTGTTCCATGCTTGTTGCTTACCATCGACGAGCCATGTGAGTTTAATTTGCTGGTAGTAACCCCCCTCAAATATCACGTTGACTAAAGTTTCAGCTGCGACATCATCACCATTCTCTAGAGCGGGAACTAGCATAATGCCTAGCGAGTGACTGGCATTGTTTAAGTCTGATTCCATTTGCTTGATGAGAAAACTTTGAGTTTCAGTAAACTGTACATAACCTAAGCTGGTTACGACGAGTAAAAATAAACCAAAAAGCAACGCATAGATTTGACGAAAAAGGGTCATCTTGGCCACTACTCCATTTTTTGCTTGGGTTGACGCAATCTGTCGATACCCAACCTAAGTTGTAAATCATTCCATTTTTCAAGACGTGAGGAGGAACCCGCGAGTACACCTCTGCCTTTCTCTTTATTGAGCCATAACTGTTTACCATTAAAACTATAAACAGGTAATAAATCGCTTCTTTTAGTTGCAGGCTTAATCACTGGATCAAGGTTATCCAATACTAAAGGCACAGAACCTGGTGTTTCATAGTATGCCAACACCATATGATACTGATTAACTGAGGTCGCTTTAACCATTGTTATCCTGAGCTTTTCTTCAGGAATGCCCACTTGTAATAGGGTGAAGTACTTTGCGATAGAAAAATCTTCGCAATCGCCAGCGCTAACGCCGATAAACTCCATTGGTGAAGCCCAGTAATTAGACTCTCCCCAAAGTACGCTATCATCGACAAACTTAAATAAATTAAAAAAGCCGTTCACTTTTTCAAGCTTGGTAATATCATCAAGTTGTTGAGCATCATTAACGATTTTAAACCAAGCTTTAGCTCGTTTACCTGCGCGTTCACCATATTGATTCGATAAGGCGCTAATGGTTTTTTGAGCATCAATTTGTGCAGGGGCTGCTGCAAAAAGACCTGATACGATAAATACCGATGCCAACAAAGGGTACCGGTAGATATGTTTTACTCCGACCAGGAATTTCCGACCCTTACCCTGCAAAAATGAGCTCCTTTTAGTGACAGGTTTTATTGATCAACGCTATAAATATGCCACTTGATATCGGTTTTTGTATCATCAGCTGTCACTTCTGCCATGACTCTTCTATTGGCTTCATTAGCCTCAGGGGTTTCACTGGGAACAATAGGTTTATCATAGCTGTAACCAGTGGCACTTAGGCGTGAAGCTTCAATTCCAAAGGTTTCTGTAAGCACACTAACCACATTGTCAGCCCGAGCTTGTGATAATGCTAAGTTATGCTCATAGGATCCAGTTTTACTGCAATGTCCCTCTATAGCGACGATGCTATTGGGGTACATTTTCATCAGTTGTGCTACTTTTTCTATCTGCTGATAGTAGCGTGGATTAATATCAGCAGAGTCATTATCAAATAGAATTTGCAGTTCTTGTCGTTCGTTAATATCACTGACAGTAGGACAGCCATAATTATCTATGTCAGCACCGATGACGGTTTCTACACAGCGTTCTCTTGCCATGATAACGCCATCACTGTCATTGTCATTAAGATCAAACTCTTGCTGAGTTTGTGTGTCCATTGAAACGATATCGCGCATCGAGCAACCAAAAGTCAGTGATATTGTGAGCAGTAAAAGTACATATTTCATTATTTTACTCCCCCTTCATATTCACGTTCCCCTTGCCAAATATCCGGGCGAGTAACTCTTAATGAATCAAGTAATCTCCCTGTAGCATTCAATAAACGGTATTTAGCAATGGTTTCATCGAATTCAGTTTGTAAGTAGTCTTTACGGGCTTGAAACAACTCATTTTCAGTATCAAGCAGATCTAATAAGCTGCGTTGACCTAAGTTAAACTGCTGCGCGTAAGCGACTTGGGTATCTTTTGAAGCGATAACATGGTCTCGAATATATTGCTTTTGGGGTGCAAGCATCTCATAAGCATTCCAAGACAAATGCACACCTTCGACAACTTGGCGATGTGCACGCTGGCGGATTTCTTTTGCTTCGTTAATTTTGTAAGCGGCTTCCTTTTCTCGAGCTAAATCTTTACCGCCCGAAAATAAGTTGTACTTAACTCTAACCATACCGACAAGGTCATTACTGTAACCATTGACGTAAGGATCTAATGTAGTGCCAGTACCATAACCATCCTCACCATCGACATCGTTATTCCAATTACCATTTAGCTCTAATGAGAATTTAGGGTAATAGTTAGATTGTGCCGAACTACGCTCTCTATCTGCTGCTTTAATATCGCTACTAGCAGATTTAAGAATAGGGTGATTATCTTGTGCCATAACAACACTTTCTGCGACATTCTGCGGCAGTAAGTCCATATCAGGTACTGGAGTCACTAAATTGTCAGGTGTTGTTTCTACAATGCGAATATACTGAGCTTTAGCATCAGATAAGTTATTTCTAGCTGCTATTACATTGGCATTGGCTCGCGCTAAACGACCTGAGATCTGAGATAAGTCTGCAATTGAACCAAGACCAGAGTCAGTGCGTTCTTTAATTTGCGCATAAATATCTTGATGACTTTTCAGATTTTTTTCAGACAGAACTAATAGTTGTTCTGCTTTTATGAAGTTCATATAAACTTTGCTGACTTCAAGTGCAATATCTTCTGCAGCAGCGAATAAAGCCCACTGCTCTGAGCTTGCTTCGAATGAGTAGCGATCGACTTCACTACTGGTATAGAAACCATCAAACAGCATTTGTTTGATACTAAAACCAGCTTCTCCTCGTTCAAGCTCCATGACGCCTTCATCTAGGTTTTCATTACCTGGTTGTCTTTTACGACGCGTTGAAGGACTATCAGTTTGTTCCCATCCATAGGCCCCTGTTAAATCTACAGTTGGCATATAACCAGCAATGGCTTGATTGACTTGCTCTTCGCGAGCTTTGAAGCGATTAAACGCTATTCTAAGCTCTGGATTGGTATCCAAAGTATGTGCAACAGCCTGCTCTAACGACTGAGCGTTAAGCATGGGTGCGACAAATATTGCTGACATTGCCAATGCTATTATGTTTAAGCTTTTGCATTGGTTAATGTTGATTCTCATGTAAAAAACCCTCCCGGCTTTTTGGCTAATTCTCTCTAAGTGCTGTCTCTTTTGCCCGTAAAATCGGGTTCAATATATACTCAAGGATAGTTCTTTTCCCGGTGATGACATCTACTGACGTGAGCATTCCCGGAATAATTGGCATCTTTGTGCCATCATTTTTTATTAAATTTGACTCAGCAGTTCTTACTCTAATTGTGTAAAAACTGTTGCCTTCTTCATCTTGACTGGTATCGGCACTGATATGTTCAACTGTGCCCTTTAGGCCGCCATAACGCGTGAAATCATAAGCAGTTACTTTAACTATAGCGGGCAGGCCAGGGTGCAAAAATGCGATATCCTGTGGGGTGATTTTAGTTTCAATTAGCAATTTATCTTCTGAAGGAACAATTTCAATGATTTCTTCACCTGGCTGGACGACTCCGCCTAAGGTATTCATATGTAGAGTTTTTATCGTACCGTTTACTGGTGATGTTATTATCGATTTACTAATTTTATCGAATGCACCGATTTGAGCTTGGTTCATACGTGATAATTTTGTTTGCATCTCATTAAGTTGAGCGCGTAAATCTGCCGCATAAACAAATACGGCTTCACGGCGCTTGAGGATCGCTTCATCCATGGTCGCTTTTAATTTAGGTCGCAGTAATCGTAACGTCTTTAGCTCGCCTTGAATGTCGTTTACCGTGCGTTCTAATTTTAATAGTTCGACTTCAGGTACAATACCTTTTTGCGCTAATGGCTTGGTCAATTCGAGTTCACGTGAAATCAGTTGGTAGCTTTTAGTTAGTGTCGTAATTTTTGATGACAGCTCTTCTGTTTCTTGTTGTCGCTGTTGTATTTGTCGCACTAATATTTCTAATTGGTTACTGAGGTTGTCTAAACGGCCTGAGTATTCTGCTTGTTGGTTCTTGACTAAGTTAGGTTCACCTTCGATGATTTCATCAGGGAAAATCAAAGGTTGTTTGGTTATTTTTACCTGCTCACGCCAGTTTGAAGTCATATCTGAAATCACGATACTGTCTAATTCAGATCGCAAGCGTATGACATTGGTTTGTAGGCTATAGACTTCTTGTTCTTGTTGAGCAAAATCAGAACGAAAGCGAATATCATCAATTTTAACTAAAGGCTGACCTTTAGTGACAATCATGCCTTCTTGTATATAAATTTCTTGGAGTACACCGCCATCTAAACTATCAATAAGTTGTACTTGAGAAGATGGGATGACTTTGCCCATGCCAGAGGTGACTTGATCAAGTTCAGAGAAATAAGCCCAGATGAAAAAACAGATCGTCATCGCAGTAAGAGACCAGATGATTAACCGATGGCCGCTAGGTGCATCGGTCATAATGGCGCCATAAACATCATCTACCATTTCTAAGTCATGGCTTGAGAGCTTGTTCGACATTAAGTTCGCCCTCCCGCCAATAACCCATTATTGATCTTTTCAAGGACACTATCTTTAGGTCCGTCAGCAACAACATGACCTTTATCCAAAACAATAATACGGTCAACTAAACGTAATAAGTGCATTTTATGGGTTATGAGTAATAGCGTTCTATCTTTACTTACATGCTCCATCGAGCGAATAAATTGTTTTTCAGCGCGAGCATCCAGGCTGGCAGTAGGCTCATCCATTAGTAATATAGGTGGATCATTTAGCGTTGCTCTGGCTAATGCGACCGTTTGTCGCTGCCCGCGGCTTAATGCTAAACCACCTTCACCCACTTGTTGATCCAATCCTTCAGCTTCAAGATTGGTGAACATACTCACACCTGATAACTGCACAGCTCTAATTAATTGGTGTTCAGTTACTTGGCGAGTACCAAAAAGAATATTATCTTTGATCGAGCCATGAAACAGAGTCACATCTTGTGGCAAGTAGCCAAAGTTCTTACGTAAATCACTAGGGTGTATTTGCCCAGTGTCTAAGCCGTCATAGCGAAGGCTACCTTGTGTTGGCTTGTATAAACTCACTAATAGCTTTGCTAAGGTACTTTTACCTGAACCATTTCTACCAATGATGGCAACTCGTTCACCTGGTTTAATGTGTATTGATAGTGGGTGCAGAACTGGCTTTTCAGCTTCAGGGAAACTAAAGGCGACGTTATCAGCATCAATTTTACCGTGTAGACGTTGTTTGCTGACTAAGTGGCCTTTATTCTCAAATTCTTCTTCTTGGTTCATCACTTCATCAAGTTGGCGAAGTGAGCTGGCTGTTTGGTTTCCGCGAGTAATGAGACCAGCAAGTTGCGCCATCGGCGATATTGCACGGCTAGAAAGCATTACCGCAGCGATAATCCCACCCATCGAAATTTCATTTTCTGCAACGCGATATACACCTAAAATCACCACGCAAACCACGGTGAACTGCACCACAAAATTCGCCACATTACTGACTGCATTTGAGAGCTTTTTCGACTTTAGTTGCCAGTTAGCGGTATGACCGATCATTTGTTGCCAACTCTTTTGAACTAACCCTTCAGCACCATTGGCTTTAATTGACTCTAGTGCGGTAAGGCTTTCAATGAGATGGCCATGTTTAAGGCTAGAAAAACGATTGCTTTCTTCGATGGCGGCTTTTAAGCGTGGTTGGATATAAAGGGTAAATCCGATGATGATGATGCCAGCAATAATAGGAATAATTGCTAAGTCACCCGCGACAATATAGATAATTGTGACGAATAAGAGCGCAAAAGGGAGGTCGACTAGTGTTGTGATAGTCGCAGACGTTAATATTTCTCGAATACTATCAAATTCACTCAGTTGTCGAGCCATGCCACCGACACTGGGCGAACGCTTAGATAATGGGATACCAATAGCTTTAGCAAAGAGTTTCGATGAGACGATTATATCGACTTTCTTGCCTGCAACATCAATTAGATAGCTACGTAATTGACGCAAAATTAGGTCGAATAAATAGGCAATACTTGCACCAATAGCTAAAACCCATAGCGATTCAAAGGCTAAATTAGGTACAACTTTATCATAGACATTCATGATAAATAGCGGTGAAACCAATGCAAATAAATTGACCAATACAGAAGCAATTAAAGCATCGCGATAAATAGGTGCTGAATCTTTAATACTTTGCAGTAACCAATGAGTTTTATTGTCATGGATATGTACATCAAAACTATTATCACCGCGAAATTCTTGCTTCACTAAAAATAGGTAGCCAACATAGAGCGTTTCTAACTCTTCTATTGTTAACGATTCTTGTCCACCCGTTTCAGGTAACTGAATAACCGCTTTATCGGCATCAATATCAATGCTGCGTAAAATACAGGCTTTTTTATCCTTTAATAACAGAATGCATGGCATCAAGATATTAGAGATTTGATTTAGATCTTTGCGGGTTAATTTTGCTGACAAACCGCCTCGAGCTGCAGCTTGTGGCAGCAACTCTGGTGTGATGACGGAACTGGTCAATGGTAAGCCTGCCGCAAGTGAATCACTTGAGCATGGAGAACCAAAATGTTCTGTCATTAAGACTAAACAATCAAGTAATGGATCCACAGTGGTACGTTGAGACGCTGAAATCGTCCACTGTTCTTGATTGTTTGATGCAGTTGCTGGCACCTAATATAGATCCTTCATATTTATAATTATTAACAATCTCTTTGATTGACGCTTACATATTACTACGTAGCGTCAACAAAGTGTTGTATTTAAGGAATAATATTACCATCTGGGGTGTTATCTAACGGGTCAAAAGCTGAACTCTGGGCTGAGACGGCTGGTTCGGTGTCGACAATGAGCGCACCATCATCAAGCAGACCGTTAATTATTACGCCGTCATCGGTTGTGGAATAATTATTAGCATCAGATAAATCAACCCCATTCAATACAATGACTTGATCCACAACATTATCGTTGTCTGCATCTATTGAAATAGTGGTATTACCGTCTGCAAATGAAAGACTTAAGAAATCAGAGAGGTTATCGGTATTTTCACCTTGCAATAAATCACTCAAATCTAACGTATCAGAATTGATATCAAAGCCTTCTATAACGTCATTACCCATTTCACTTGCTAACCAGGTATAGGTATCGTTACCGTCGCCACCGATGAGTAAATCATCTCCTAAACCACCGATTAATAGGTCATCACCTTCACCGCCAATGAGTAAATCATTACCATCGCCAGCAATTAAGACGTCATCACCAGCACCGCCATCTAGAACACTGTCAGAAAAATAGACCTGACCTGAAGATCCACTTTGCCCATCATCAACATAGGTTGCAGTTTGGCTGCTTCCATCGCTTAGGGTTATGGTGAAGGTGACAAATTGTGCCGCTAAGTCGCTACCGACATCATTACCTAGACTATCTGTGTCAAAGGCAAACCAGAAAGAGTCTCCAGAGCTAAAGTCACCATCAGTAAAGTTCATGGTTAATACTGAATTGTCAGATGTCATCGCTGCAAAAATGTCACTTGCAGAATCTGTAATACCAACAGAGTCACTACCTACAGCTATTGTCGTGTCACTAATATCGAAGGTAGCATTGCCATCTGTCCCAGCTCGTAAATCAATTTGAATTTGAGTGACAGATAAGCCTGCTGCAAGCGCCGCAACTTCAAAGCCAAATTGGTTGGTCGCATTATAGGTGTTACCTGATTTTACTGTAGCATTAACAATTGCTTGCGTTCCACTCTGAGTAGACTTACCTATAATTATATCGTTTTCATGAGTACCAGTAAGCGTGGTAGATGTTTGGTAGTCAACAGTGACTTCAGCACTATCTGACGCACCATTACCTTCAAGGGTGTAGTTGAACGAATCACCATCATTAGCGTTATCAAGCGTTACAACGCCGTTAGCTAAAGTCGCGCCACCGTCAACAGAGGTAATCGCTGCTGAATCAGGTGTCGCATCACCGTGAGTTAAGTAAGCAGCATCAATATTGAGTGTTGAGCCATCAGCTTGATTAGTAATGATGTTATTAACGTTGGCATCAAGACCCGCATAGTAATCAAGTTCGATTATTAATGATAATGACCCAGTATCACCGTCATTATCAACAACTTGAACTTCTATCGTTTCCTGTTCGTTAATAATGTTCTTGTTAACTTCAATGAAATAGTTGTACTCACCCGTTTCAAAGTTAATGGTAAATGTTCCACCAAAGTCTGTCGTTAATATTTGCTCAGGATTTGCTGGGTCATAGGTATATGTCACACCGTCTATTATGACAGTATCAACACGGCCACCATCAGCACCAATTAATACACCAGTTGTACTATTGCCTGCAAGCAGCCCCAAATCACCTACAATCGTACTATTGTCGAAGTAGTTTAAAATGGTACTGGTAAGGTCATCTGCGTCGTCTACGACAATGGCGTATTCTTCATTCTCGTCAACTTCTGGGAAAGAAATCGGCAGTAAGGCATCTAAGACAGCATTTCCGATACCGATACCAAAAGAAATATCATAATTATCTTGAACGTAAGTTTGCCATTCACTTTGTAAATCTGCGTCTACTGATTGACCACCAGTTGGTACGCCATCAGAAATAAAGTAGACAAAATCTTGATCTGAGCCAGTGGGTATATCCCCGCTATTCATTACAGTATTAATTGCAGCTGCATAGTTAGTACCACCACCTGCGACTAAACTGTTTAAGTAATTAATCGCACCATCAATATCATCGAGTAACCAACCTGAATTAGCCGTACCACTTGAATATGTGATGATTTGTATATTTACGTTACCGGTTTTATCTACTTCATTAATCAGTGCAGTTAACGATTCTACGGCTGTTTCAAGGTAAGTTTTACCATTACCTGCATTGCCATCCATACTGCCAGACACATCGAGTACGAAGGTTAAATTGGTTGCTATAGGTGCTGATATCGTTTGTAGATTTTGAGTCACATCATTGGCAATTGGCATATCATCAACGATGGTTATATCAAGGTTAGCATTACTCGAATCACCACTGCTATTTTCGATAATATAGTTAAAGCTTTCGAGTAAATCAGTACTTGTGTTATTAGTGTTCGTGAGTTCGTACTGGTAGTCACCTGCACGTATACCAGCACCATCTTCGGTATAAACGGTTAACGTGCCATTGGCGGTATTAATAGTTATGATACCGTTAGTCGCACTTTGACCATCTATAGATGTGATTAAGGTTGAAGCACTAACTCCTGAGTCATTATCTAATAAGTTACCCGTAGCAATATGGGAATTACTGCCTTCCTCTGTGCCTTCAACCAGTCCAGCTTCTGACACAGTTTGACTGTCAGTGTCAGCTATAGGCGTTGAATCCTGGTTGACGGTTAATGTCGCTTCAGAAGTGTCTCCATCAATATCTTCAAGAATGTAGTTAAAGTCTTCTGAACTTAATACGCCATCTCCGACAGATGTCGCAGTTAAGCTGTTTAAGCCATAACTGCCATTGCCAGCGGTTAAGACAATATACTGGAATGCTGTATTACTAATAATGTTGATACTATTGTTAGTCGTGCTTCCTGTTGCCACCACGGTAGTACCATCCGCAGCATAGGCTGTCCAAGTCGCTACGTCAGAACCATTGACCCCATTCAATCCAATCGTCGCTTCAGTAAAGTTGTCGTCAGTACCTAAATCAATAATCATAGCTTCTGAGTTATTGATTACATTACCACCAACGCCCAAACGACTTCCATTGCTACCAATATTTGTACCAGGTGCGTCTAAATTGGTTAAATCTAGGCTGTTAACATCATTGATGCCACTTAATGAAATACCGTTACTATTGAGTAGGTCGTTGTAATCAAAACTTTCTGCAATAGTATCTGTTTGAGTCGACTCATAGGTATAACTGCCGTCCTGATTGACAATCAAAATACCCTTGTCGGTCACGATTGTAAGATTGCCATCAGCATCAAAATTGGAGTAGGTAGTATTATCAAATGACACGCTCTTAACCGTAGTAGCATCAGCTCCGATAGTATCGACGCCAGAACCATCAGTTCCAGCTCCTGTTATTACATTGCCATAAGCAGTTCCACCAAAACCAATACTATCTAGATCGTCTACAGCGGTTGGCGCAGTATCTGTTACATCAATAGTGATGGCTGTCCAGCTTGAATTGCCTGTACCATCAGTGACTTGATAGTAGAACGTATCAACGATTACATCACCGGTGTTATGAACTAAGCTAGGCGCTTGGTAGCTATAAGTGCCATCTGCATTGATGGTGATAGTGCCGCCTAATGCGGTTGTGAATGAGGCGCCACCCTCGTTTGCATCAATCATACTTGTATCTGATGCATCAGGAGCAAAACCACTGACGGTCAAAGTATCATTTTCAGCATCGTTATCATTGTTAATCAGATCGTCGGTTGTGAATGTTAAAAGCTCATTTTCAATTATGGCAAAATTGTCAGTAACAGGCTCTGGCGCATTATTGACACCAACAATATTTATAGTGACAGTAGCAGTATCTACAGCACCATATTGGTCTGTAATAGTGTAAGTGAAAGTATCTGTATCCAATTCACCTGCAGTTAAGGAGTCAAAAGCACCATTTACGTCATAAGTATAAGTACCGTTAGCATTAATTGTGACGATTGCGCCACTGGTTAATGTGACCGCTTGTCCTGGTGTGAATGTTGTTCCATTGATATGACTGATATTGAAACTATGACCTTGCGCATCGGTATCATTAGCTAATAAACCTTCAGCAATATCGGTAATAGTTAAAGTTTGATCTTCTTGAACCACAAATGCATCAACTAGCGCTGGACCTGTAACCGTGACGGAATCAAGATAATAATCAGAAGAGTCAGCCAATGGAGAACCACCATTTTCTTCACTGATTGTAGGCGCGGCTTCAAAAACTAACTGATCAAAGACTATGTTTCCGGTATTGATAGTAAAGGTACCGGTAGTGCCCTCTGTTGTTGTAAATGTCTCGGAGGCGACGAGTTGACCATTGTAATAAGCATACCAAGTACCTTGCTCGCCACTATTTTCGTCAGCAAACATTTTAGATACGGTAAATGTAGCTTCATTAACTAAGCCATTAAAGTCGATGACAATGGCTTCTGAAGTGCCAGTAGCAGAATCGTACTCAATTTGATCTGCAATTTGTCCTGAGGCTCTTGGAGAGCCATCAACACCAAGTTGATTTGTTCCTTCGTTGTAAGTTAGAACACCCGTAGTACCATCAGCATTTCTTGCGCTAATTACAAAGTCAGCCTCACCATCTGCGTTTACTGGGCTAATCCAATTGTTAGCTGAGTCTGCAGCAGTAGAGAATATAGTACCTACAACATCATCAACAGCATCAACAGTGTTGTCAGCAATAGTAAGTGATTCACTATCTCCTGAACCGAGATTTCCTGATAAATCGGTATAGGTATCATCATTAACAGTGATGCTCGCTGAACCACTGTAACCATCAGTTGGCGTAAATGTAGCAGTCCAAGTTTCACCGCCATCGTTACTCACAAGTCCACTTAATGTGCCTCCGCTAACAATGACATCGTCAGTTAGGTTAAAGTTTGTGACTTTTTCGCTAAATGTAAATGTAACGAGAGTGCTCTCGCCAAACTCTAAACTTGCGTCGGCAATAGTAATATCTAATGTCGGCGCAGTGGCATCCAGATTGTCGATGGCATCAGCTACAACGGTATTTCCATTCCTATCTTCTGCTGATGCATCAACGGTAATGTCACCATCCACCAGGCTTGAAATATCTACGCCATCAATGCTGTAATCGCCATTGGCATCAACAGTCACGCCCGTCACCTCAAGGGTGTTGCCGGCGCTATCGGTAAGAATAAGGGTGACAATGCTATCTTCTGCCACATCGGTGG
>NZ_JAKIKU010000009.1 GCF_023283985.1 Shewanella electrodiphila | reverse complement strand
TTCATCTACTGTGTTAGCTCAATCCCAAATGAGTGAAAGAACAAAAACAGGCTTAAATCTTTAGGCCGAAACAGTTATGTTCTGCTTGACGTGGGGAGTCATACCAACGCCCAAATAACAGGCTAAGTAATGGTTGGCTAAAATTGTGTAGCGAAGCGAAACGTAGCCAACTGTTACGTGTCCTTGTTGATTTGCTTGTTAGGCATACTTTCATTAAGAAGGCCAAATAGGAAACCCACAACAATAAATGCGGAATGTATATTCACTGGAAAGACAAAATACCTATGAAAACTAAATTCAAATTGAGTGAATATACCCATGTATAGAATAACTGTTATAAGACCTGAAAAACCAGTAACAAATTTAGCGTATTTAGTAATACCAAATTTAGAAGAAAGCCAAAGTATAGGGTGACAAATAAAGGCTAAAAACAAACTTATAATAAACAAAGCAAAGAGCCAAACTTGCAATGTATCACTTGCCCAAAACCAACCATGTTTAGCCCAAGCGAAAGATAAAAAAATGAAACAACCAATAGTGCCTAACAATATGACTTGAATGATAAATGATGAGGCTATGGATTTCATGTGTATGCCTAACAGCTTATTAGCGAGAATTCCGATAAACACCCCTAGGCGACTTACCAAAACTCAATCACTTTTAAGCATGATTTATTAATAATTTTAATAACTTAACAGCCATCATAATTTAAATCAATCGACTAAATAGTGGATAAAACCGAGAATTGAGATAACCGAGAATTAACTTGGGTCGTTATGTAAACTTCTTTTAAGCCAAAACGCTAACTTTTCAATGATATAGGATTGTTTGATTGGTAAACCCGAGAATTTTTGCTTTGTACATAACGAGAAGCAAATGCTCTCAATTGCAGCGTTTCAATTATAACTGTATATCCATACAGCTATATGTACAAGGTTAACAAGCTTTGGGGAATAACGTTTTAAAACCACCCATTCTATACTTCATTTATATTGACTCAGTTACAGCAGACCATTACTTCTATCTAACCCATTGCCTGCCGCAGGCTATCGTGCAAGCACGACTGTGACACGCTGCATTCTTTATATAAATCAAAAGGTCCCTGAAAGCTCGGCCATGACAAATAACATCCATGTTAAACAGCCAGTTCGGCATCCATGCCTCTCGCTCAGAGCGTTTCACACAGTGAAACTTCGCCATGTCATGGACGGTCACAGCCGTGCTTACACCGGAATTTTCATCTCTTCGAATTAACTGTATTTGTGTAAATTTAAAGAACTAGAAATATCTAGTTCTAATTAGCTAGAAGATTCAATTTGAATTGAGGACGCAGAGAAAATAGCGTGAGCCTGACAGGACGTCAGGCTAGCTTTCGAGGTGCAGGGATGCACCATAGGAAGCGCTAGCATTTTCGAATAAGTCAGAAGTTAGCATCAAACGAAGTTAAAAGCTGGATGATTCTCCGTTGGAAATTTTGCTGTTTAAATTTCGCCGGAGCTGCGGGGTGTTCTAAGAGGGAGTCGCAGTTCACTCCCTTTTAGTCTGGTGTGGGCGAAGCGCCACAACTTTGATTTTTTCAAATGATAACTTCAAAATTTGAAACAAGCTTTGGGGCAGAAATGTGTTGGCCACGCTAAATTGAAAATGGACATAAACGAGTTACGCCCCTAACCTATTATTGCTTGTTTAAAATGACCTTACCTTGTTTAGTAACCCTCTAAACTCTGACATCATCACAAGTAATGGTTTGTAGATAACTATCATTTACATTACTAAAACAGCTATTTTCATTACACACCCTAGTTTCTTGTTTTTGGAGAACTTCTTCAAATAAATTTCTAACTTCTCTTGCATTAGCGAAGTTATTAACCTTCACCTGTTTTAAATTTTCAAGCCTCTCTATCAACAAACTTGAAAAGTTACTTTCTAAGCTAAAACCATCATCAATACATAATTTCTCAAAAATTTGAAACAGTTCCTGTATAGAATAGTCATCGAAATGAATGGTTCGAGTAAAACGAGACTCCAAGCCAGGATTTGTCTCCATCAGCTCTTGCATCTCATTCGTATAACCAGCTGCAATTACAACTAAATTGTCACGTTCATCTTCCATCCGCTTTAATAGCGCTTCTATTGCTTCTTTTCCATAGTCATTACCATCACCTTTAAGCGAGTATGCTTCGTCTATAAACAAAACGCCTCCCAAGGCCTGGTCTATAATTTCGTTTGTTTTAGGGGCTGTATGACCAATATACTCACCAACTAGCTTTGAACGATCGCACTCAACAAGTTTGTTTTCTTTGGTAATTCCGAGTTCAAATAAAATGTTAGCAACAATCCTCGCTACAATAGTTTTACCCGTTCCAGGGTTACCAGAAAAAACCATGTGATATGACCTGTCTTTCCCTACCGACAAGCCACGTTTACTTCTCTCTTTTCGTAAACGAACTTCATTAATTAATGATTGCACTCTTGTTTTAACGGTATCTAAACCAATAAGCGTCATCAGCTCTTCTTGACCGTCATTACAGATATCGGCAACATCATTGTTGAATTTATCTGCGGTACTATTTGATTTATTATGAAGGTTATTTTCTCGGATAAAGTCTATAGCAGATTCAAAATCTAATTCAGCAGCTGAGTTTATCAACGTGATAGCTTTTTCAGAATCGATGTCCTTGCCATGCCCATAATAATAGTGAACACCCAACATAAACTTAGCCTCAGCACTTTTAGCGACTATTGGCTCAAGAAGGTCAAAAACTTTAATAAGGTTACTTTCTGTTGGACTAGAACTATAGATAAGAGCAAGTTTAACTCTAGCTTCAACATGTCCTTTACTCACAGATAGGCTCAAGAACTTAATTGCTTCTATTTGATTCTTTTTAACACCAATTCCATCACAAAAACAGAGTCCTAACATATACTCAGCTTCAACATGCCCGTTATCTGCTGCATCATAAAAATGGTTGAAAGCAATATTTTCATCTTCAGGAACGGCATCTCCTCTGAAGTAACACAACCCTAGACGATATTGCGCTTCTTGATGTTCATTTCGAGCAGCGTCCTTCAAGAAAGTAACAGCTTGAGCTTTATCCTCAATGACTCCTTCACCATGAAAGTAGCAATTCGCTAGCATAAAGCAGGCATCAGCAGAAAAACGAGACACATCTTTACAAATGGAAACAGCTAACGCTCTATTTATACATACTCCATATCCATAGTAAAAACACTCTGCGACTTTATACTTCGAGTCAGTGTCATTTACATCAGAACCTTTTGTAAAAGATTCAAAAGCAAGGGCATTATTACCTAGTTGTAAATAACAACAACCAAGTTGATAATAAGCCTCACCTTTAAATATAAATTCCACACCATCAACAGCTTCTTTATAATAAGTTAGAGCCTTAGCTCTATCTTCTTGAACACCACGGCCATGATAGTAACACTCAGCCAACTTGAAGGAAGCTTCATGGTTAATAGAATCGGCAGATTTCTTATAAAAGTGAGCAGCTTTTTCTTCATTTTTATCAACACCTTGGCCGCCATAGTAATAACAATCACCGAGTAAGAGGTAGGAATTGTAAATTTCCATTTCTGAAGCCTTTGTTAGATACTCCAGAGCATACTTTAAATTTTGTCCTTCAGTTTTAGCATAATAATAATATTCACCAAGATAGTAATTTACCCTTGTTGGATTATATTGTTCAACCAGTTTAAGTATATTTAAACCTGCAGGTTTCCATTTATACAAAGAGTCTTCTGCTAACTTAATCAAAGCATCACAGTAATCTACCGCAACTTGAGGTTTATAAGAAATACCTTCAGGAGTATCCGGAGCAATCACAATTGAATGGGCTCTAAGAATACTTGTTAGTAGATAACTACTATTTCTGTGGCCATTTAGGCAAGCATAATGGAGCCATTTTAATGATGAGGAAATACATGAAGAAACTCCTTCACCAAAGTGATATATTTTTCCTAAATAGAATTGTGATATAACGTGCCCCGCTTGTGCACTAACGACAAACCATCGAATAGCATCAACGAGCTTTTCGTCTCGGTAATACTGCAGGCCCAACTGGAATTGAGATTCAATATCACCAATTGCTGCACGCTCTAAAACTGACTTCTTTATTATTTTAGATGGAGGTAAATGTTTTACTTCCTTTTCAACAGTAGAGCTATTTTTTAAATGCGCTATTTCTGCAAATATCAGTGCAATTTCGTTCAATTTCTCATCACGACAAAGTGGATTTTTTTCAGCATCATGTAGAGCGTTAGCAAGATAAGATGGCAGGTTATATGCTGCATTGGCTGAGAAATCAAAAGTTTCATAAAAATAATCTGACATAGATTTAATCTTTATCAGTCTTCGCGCAGACAACTCTTTATGTAAAGTTTTTCTAGAAAAATCGCTCAGAAGTATAAATATTGCATCAATAAACTCTATTGTCTCATATTCGGTGAGTGAGCAATCAACTACTTGTGATTTTGCATCACTTTTAGCCAAAAGTATTGAGTATACAAGCACAAGGGTATGTAATTCCCATTTGTCGTTATGCTCTTCAAGTAAAGACTGTTCACTACCATTTTTAAGAATATTTATAGCCATATGTGCTGCAATAAATATATTGGCTACATGAGGAAAACATAATAACTCATCAGCAAGCAATCTCCTTTCTGAGAACCCTTCCCGTGAATAACGTAAAGCTGACAATGTTTGCATACACATTTCCTAAAACTATTGAACAAAAAAGCACTGAATATACTTAGAGTCATTGTAGTGACTTTAAGGCTGGCCACTAGATTATGAGTTACTAGCTGTAGGCATGTTACATAAGGTCTTATTCATCTCATCCTGAGTTACTTGAGTCTTGTAACCTTTTTTCAATCTAGCAAGCACTAAAGTATCTTCAACACCTGTATTTGCTGCTAACGCCTGAGTATCTAGTGATACAGTGTAAGTAAGCTCCCTTCTGAGCCGCATTACTGTTTCGATCTCTTCAAAATAAGATAGCTTTTGAGGAAATGATTCAATTATCTCAGTAGCCATAGCTTTAGCAATCGCAACAACTCCATCTTCATTAACCCATTGTTCAATTTCTTCCTGAGTTAATTCAGCATTTACAGAGCTTGATAAAAGTGACAATACTAATAAAATTTTTTCATTTTTACCTACTACCAAATAATGTTTACTGAGTAAGTCAGCAAGTTATGTAGACAGATAATACGTGAAGTAAGAAGTAAATTTGGAATATCACATATTCCATACAGCTTTTTTAGGGGGAATGTTAAATGCAGTTTCTATTATAGTGGCAAAGTGAATATTAACCTTTGTCCGTTACTGTAGTGGCTAACTAAAACTGGCCACTACATTAGAGCTTACCTAGCTTATTTTTGGACAATTCCGAGTTACGATGAACAAATGCAGCTGAATTTTCTGATAACTTATTCTATGCCAAACACATCAATTGACTTCAAAGTAGTGGCCAGTTTTGCTAAACCACTACATGACGACATAAGTCAAGATTTAGGCGTCCCTACGTGAATTTTAAGTCGATGTTGTTAGTATATATACTTGAAATACAAATGTGAGCACCTACAAAACAGCTTAAATGCTTAAAATAGCTATATAAAGCAATGCCTTAAGTTAAATTTCACTAACCATGTACATTAAATGTATTCTTAGTCACTACACGCTAAATTTACCTTATCAAGTTTTTATTTATTAGTACGTAAATAAATCTGAATATAAAGGCATAATGAGAATCTCAACATAGGTGCCAAAAGCTAAATAAATCTCACTTTAGATGGCCCATAGAATTTAAGCTGATTTTGCAACTAATTGAAAATAGGTAGAAGTATTAGGGCGAGATTCTCGACTTAAAAGTCCGTAGCCAAGTGCTCTATTCGATATGAACTTCGGTTAAAGCCAACTGCTGTTGTAAAAGTGTTTGTGGTTTTTAAATTATCTAAAACCAAATAAGAGATTTTCAATCGCAATATTCAAATGTCATAAATCTATTAGAAGAACTTGTTTGTAGCGATAATCGAGCTGGTTTGTTGTGATATTAACAAACAATCTAATGATGCTAGTATAAAAAAAGAATGTTGATAATTAATTATCAACATTCCTTATAGATAGATTGTTAAATAAACATATAACGATATTGTAGATTAAAAAATATTGTTTAATTTAATTAATCTACAAACAATGCTTGTGTTCAGAACTTGATGTCACGCCCCTCTGTTCGATATAAATCTATGCTTATTTGGGCACTATTTACTAAACGAGCTTACTTATTGAGTAAATAAACAGAGTCTATTTATTCTACAGAAGCCAACTTAACTACTGCGTCGTCTAAATAAATATCAACACCTACTGCGGCATTAGAAAAATACACCGAGAGCTCAGTTAATTCACAATCAGGGGGTGTAAATGTGCCACTCACTAAGGTCCAATCACTGTTTGATACAGTAACGGCTGGGCTTGCCTCGGTGTAAATCGGCTCTGAACCTTCACAGGTTTGCTTGATGTTAATGCTAACGTTTTCACTGTCAGAACCTGCAACTCTTATCCAACCGCTGATATCATAAGGGGTGTTTGCAACTCCTCGACCCAAAAAGTCGTAAACAGGTCCTTGCCAATCATTGGTACGAGAATTAACTAATGCTGATTTTTCACCTGTATGCGCAAAATCAGTACTTTCTTCAATGTTTGCCCCCCAAGTTGCCCAGCCATTTATACCCGATTCAAAGGTTGAATTGGTCAATAAGTTATCAGCGTCCACAGTAATGTCACTGGTAATAGACACGCTATCGATATAAATATCGACACCAATTGCGGGGCCATCAAAATATACAACGGCACTAGTTAGCGCACAATTTGGTAACACTAAACTACCGGTTAACTTTGTCCACTCGCCATTGGTAACCGTTATAGCACCATGTTGAGTGTAAGATGCATCAGCTTCTTCATCACCTTCACATAAGGTTTTTAAGGTAATGTTAAGCAGATCTTCATTAGTATTTTCAATGCGGGCATATGTGGTAATTTCATAGGTCTTACCGGTTTCAGCAAAAGGTTGTAAATTAAATATCGGGCCTTGCCAAGTCCCTGTTCTATCACTATGTAAAGCACTGCTATTACCTGTGTTGGCATAGTTTGTTGAGCTGGCTAATGTGCCGCCCCAAACTGACCAGCCATCAGTGTTTATTTCAAAGTCGCTGTTTGTTACTAAGTTAGGACCTAGATCTTTCTTTTCTTGATGAAAAGTAACGTCATCGACATAGATATCAATACCCACTGCAGGGCCTTCAAAATAAAGAATGGCATCGCTCATCGAACAGGTAGGTAACGTTACCTGCCCCGCAATTAAAGACCAATCAGTTGAGTTAGCCTCCGTAGCACCAGTGCCTAAGTACTTAACACCATCTGAACAGGTTGCACTAATTGTCGCTTTAACTTGAGCTAAACCTTCACTAATTGCCGTTCGAGCAAACAATTGGTAAGTTTGGCCTGACTCAACAAGACTCAAAATATTCGTTGATGGCCCTTGGTATTCTTGGGTACGCGCAGTACCGACTAGACTTTGGCTTCCAGCAAATACTTTGCTTGTGGTGATTGCAACTACTGATGTGTCGTAACCTTCCCACCCTGAAGCATCAATTTCAAAATCACTGTTAGCTAACAGGTTATCGCCAAATCCATCAGTGTTAGGCATTAAAGCTTGTGGTCTAAGGCTTACTGTATCTAAGTAAAAATCTTCACTTACATCAGCGCCTTCAACTGATAAAGTGGCGTTGACAAGCTCACAATTAGGTACGGAAAATGAACCTGATAATTGGCTAAACTCAGTGTTGCTGGCAACGGCTGAATTAACAACGATAGTGTTCGCTTCTTCAGTGACACATTCGAGCATTACATTTACAGAGTTTGCTAATGTTGTTTCGTTAGCATTCATAACCCAAGCTTCAAGGTCATAAACGCTGTTTACCTTAAGTAAGCTGGTGATATCAATGCTAGCTGTCGCTTTAGCATCTTCACTTGCTGAAGATAACAGCGATGTTATTCCATTTTGTTGATATTCAGTGGTTCTTGTCGTTGTTTCGCCTAAGGTTGTCCATCCGTCTGTGCCTATTTCAAAGTTTCCATTGGCAATTAAGTTTGGCATCACACCTGATTCATCAGCTTCAATACGCATAAAGGCATCAGCTATCGCAAAATAAGCCGGTTTTCTTTGGTAGTCAGCAGTGTATAAAAGTGGATCATCGGGTCCAAACTCGCCATCAATCCAACTATATTTGTCTGTGAACCCCCAAACCGTGACAGCGTCACAACGGTCAACATTCATACATGCATTGACTGCACGATGGTATACCTGTTGTTGAATAGCCAGTTTAGTCACTTGGTCCCATGGTAAAGCAGATAAACGCACATCAATTTCACTGATGTTAACGTCTAAGTCTAAATCAGCAAAACGTTGCAGGTTATCGGTCATTTGCTTGGTTGATGGTGCATTTGATGCATCTAAATGCATTTGAAAACCCACCCCGTGAATCGGGACTTCAGCATTGATTAATTCTGTTACCATGGTAAATACAGCATCAGACTTAGCATTGATGTTATCGATACTGTAATCGTTATAAAACAACTTCGTCTCAGGATCAGCAACATGTGCTCTAGTGAACGCATCAGCGATGTATTTTTTATCTAGCTTTTCAAAGAATACAGAGTCACGATAATTAGCATCATCACCCATTACTTCGTTTGCCACATCCCACGCATATATTTGTCCGCTATAACGCGCTGCCGTAGCATCGATATGCGCATTAATTAATATGGTTAAATCTTCAGCTGTTACATCACCATTAACAAAAGATGGTGCTTGGCGATGCCATACTAAAGCGTGGCCTTTAAACGCTATGTCATTTTCTTCGACAAAATCGATCATGCTATCTAAAGCGTCATAATCCCAAACGTCAGAGCTAGTATTTTGAATAGATCCCCATTTACCTATATTTTCAGGAGTCACATAGTTAAATTCTTTTTTTACAATGTCGATATAGTCAGTCTCGTTATTGCTTAAAACACCATGACTTAACGCAGTACCAATGCGTTTATTTGCTTTGTTTGCCGCTTCCACTAAATTAGTTACTAACGGATCGGGATCGACTTCCACGACTGGAGGCACTACTGGTATTGGAGGCTCAACGGGTGTTTTTTTGTCATCATCTGAACATGCCGACAATAATAGTAATAAAGGTGAAACGAGTAAGCTTGTCCTGGATAATTTAAATCTATCGTTTTGTATATTCATTTATATTTCCTGAAGAGTATTGTATTTTTAATTAGTCATTTTATAAAATCGCTTTTTATATTTTTACTATGAGGTAGCTATAAGTCTTTTTGACCATAAGCTTATGGTAAAGTAGACCAATTGAATGTTATTAACAATGAAAATAATCTCAAGTTAAGTTGGTTAATGGTGTTTTTTTGTTGGTTATCTTGGTGGGTTCTGTGACTTTTAGTATCTATTTGGTTGTTTTTCAGGCGTTTATTGGTGTTTGTTGAGGTCTAAACACTTAGAAGGTTTTATTTTAAATAATGTTATTTGAGGTCTTAACTTATTACTTTGACTAGAGCCGTTTGGTTTGTCGTTCGCTTTGACATTGTGAATTTATATAGAAATATTTTAAGGTTTTCCTGGTGATTCCCCCAAAGTTACCGTTTGCAAGTTTGACAATTTAACGAGATGACAAAGCTGCCTTTTATAGATTGAGCAAGGTGTAATTACCCTTTACTCGTTTTAATTACCCTAACCTATTTAGAATAAAACAACTCAACTATTACGGCTTTTTAGTCTTACTATTGTCTTTAAGTAATGATGTTCAACATGACTCCTTATAGATAGCCACATAAAAACCAGTAATAATGGATTTATCTTAAACATTGCAACCCTCTGTGTTGCAACGAGTTAAATACTAACTCTTTATGGGGCAAAATAATTTAGGCATAGGCTTTATTGACTTACTTATACTAAAGCTCCACATTTTTTCCTTAATACTGACGAAACTATACACTTTGCAAAAGTATAATTGATGCATCAAATTCATTTGGGTATACATTGATTATGTTTAAGGGAAAAAAGCAAAAAACAATTATTACAAGTTTAATTGTCGGCATATCGTTAACCTTAACAGCTTGTGAATGGGCTGAGGATCTGCTTGATGAAGTTAGCGATTCTACGAGTTCAACTGGCTATTACCAGTTTGTAAATTTAGTTCCCCAGTCTCCTATCATCGAATTTCTGGTCGATGATCAATCTATCGCTGAATTAGCATTCGGAGATGCTAGCACTATTGAGTCTGTAGCGAAGGACAGCTACGACTTAGGATTTAATCAAATTTTACCTAACTCCTCAAACGACGAATTCACTAGCAATGATGGTGTTAGTGTGTCCAACGATATAATTAGTACATATATAATTTATGGTGATACTGATGTGCCATCTTCGCTTACATTAACGACTGATATTTCAGAATTATTCGATGAAGATTTTGATGAAAACTATGATGCAATAATTCAGTTTATTCATTTATCAAACTCAGCATTTGATATCGATGTTTATTGGTTAAACGAAGGAGAAGATTTATTAAACAAAGTCGCCGATCACACTTTATCATATGAAAATTCGAGTGATGAAGTCGAAATACAATCAGGTATTTATAAATTGGTTTTAACTGAATCTGGTACAGATAATATTATTGCATCGAGTGACAGTATTACAGTATCAACTGGTGATGCTCAAATATTTGCGTTGACTAACTACCTAACTGCAGGTTCAGACGATCCTGTATATAGCATTATAAACATTGAAACAGACAGTGCTCGAGAACTCACAAATGAAGCGCAAGCAGCAAAAATACGTTTCTCACATGGTATCTCTGCTCCTGATTACTCAGACATTTTTCTCGACATTTACTTAACCGATTCAGATATCGATAACGAAGCCAACTTGATAGCTAATACATTAGAATTTGGTGCTTTGTCTAATCTAGTTGATATTGAAATTGAAAATGTAGATACGAGCGATACGCGCAGCTTTTACATAATGGATAGTATTAAAGAAGAAAAAATTGATACATTCAGCGTTGATTTACAGCCTAGTAGTCGCATGCTTATCTTAACATCGGGTGATACATCATCATCCATTACAGTAAATGATTACGAAGAAGAGCTTCGAATTATAGACACTCACGCGAAAGTTTTAATAAGCCACAGTATTGATGATATAAAAAGTGATGCTATTGATGTTTTGATTATAAATGATGGCAGTAACCCAGATACTTATTCTGCACAAATTGAACTCAGTTATATGGGCAATGCTGATTATGAATTAGAAAGTGGTGACTACGATGTTTATATTTATAACGCCTCAACTGGTGAATTAATTATTGAAACATCACTACGTGGTATTGAAAAAGGAGAAGTTGTGAATTTAATTGCAACTGACTACACCTACGGTGGTACACCTTATCAGCTACACACCTATTACAACGAATAAAAGCAATATAGCTCAGAAATCAGAGCGGGGCCATGCGCCCTACTTTGACCTAACATCCTATAAATCAATGACCTATAGTTAAGTAATGAGTATCTTTCTGTGATTACTCTAATATATTCGTTGTCTGCATAATCCCTGTAAGTCACGACAAAGGAGCGCTAAATGTCTATTGTGTTCAACGTATCATTATTTTCAGTATTCATGTTTACCCTGTTGAATCCTGTATATGCCCAAATAGAAACCCAAAAATTACCAGATACCGGCCAAAGTGTTCAATATGATGTAAAGGGAAAGCCTTTATCCATCTCTAATAGTAGCTTGTATACTGGTCAAGACGCTTCAATTGAAGGTAACTCATTGAGTTATAAAGATAATGAAGATGGAACGGTGACAGACTTAAATACCGGGTTAATGTGGCAGAAAAGCCATGATACGACCAAAAGGAATCTAGCTGATTCAATTAAAGTGATAAACAATATGACCTTAGGTGGTTACGATGATTGGCGTTTACCTACAATTAAAGAACTGTATTCACTGGCTAATTGTGATGGGCAACTAATGAAGCCTGAAAGTGGTCAGGAGAGTCGTCCGTACCTTGATACCGCTTATTTTGATTTCAATTATGATAAACGTATTCCATTTGCTGGCGCTTTCTGGTCAAGTACTGTTTACAATAAAAGTGCAGTGCAAAACTTTACTGCACATGGCGGTCTTCAGGGAGGGTTCGGCTTTAACTTTGCTGATGGGCATATTAAATCATATGAAACAGGCTTGTTTTTCGATCAAACTACCATTCAAAAATCTGACCATATGTTTGTACCTGGCAATTTTGTACGTGCAGTTCGCAATACTACAACGCTCTATGATATGGACTATATTGATAACAATAATGGCACTATCACTGACCAATCAACTGGTTTGATGTGGGCTAAAAATGATAGTGGTCAACAAATGGATTGGGTCAAAGCTCTAGCTTTTGCAGATAACGCTTTGCTTGCAGGTTATAGCGATTGGCGATGACCCAATGCCAAAGAGCTTCAATCATTAGTTGATTATGAGAAAAAAGACTTACCAGCAATAAACACTGAGATTTTTAACGTGACCCAGACTGAATTTAAATCACAAAAGGACGCCTATTATGTTTGGACGAGTACGACTCAAGGCGACTTTAAACACACTGCTGTTTATATTTCGTTTGCGCAAGCTTGGAGCAAGAAAGACTCAAATGCTACAGAATATTTTGATTGGCACGGGGCTGGTGCGCAACGAAGCGATCCGAAAAGTGGTAAACCATCGGATTATGAACTTGCTTCTGTAATGGCAAGTGATTACATTTCCATAAATAATTGGGTCCGCTTGGTTCGTGACGCTAAATAATTAGCATTGAAATTTAACCGCCGCATAGGCCAGTTTGTTCTACTGGCCAATTAAAATTATCTTGTTAAGCGGCTAGATACATTTGTTCCTTTCTAATTATCTATTTACTCGTCTTGATACTGTTGATTAAGCTTTGCATATCTACAATGGGCTTATGTATTTTATTATCATCACGATGAACAACTAAGATGTGACAAACCCCCGACTTCAAATAATTGAGTCGGTTTTAATCGATAGTATTTTGCTTCTATATCCTTTGATAATTCCGCATAAGGTTGTGTCATTACGTCCTGCAGTTCGTGCAGCAATTCATAATTTCCTTCAACGGCTTGTTGATAAGCAGGTACAACAAACCACTCACGCAAAATATATTTGGGATTTACAAGTTTCATATGTGCAGATATTTCTTTGGTCGATTGTGGTCCAGAAACATTGTTATTAGTACTGTTAGCAATACTATTATCACCACTGATATCACTAATGCTAATGTTGATTAGTACTTTCCAATCATCAAGCCACACTTTCCAGCGATGATTCAATGTTTGTTCATCTGCCCCGCCTGCTAAATCGGAATAAAAACTTTTTTGCAAAGGGGTTATATCGTCTGGAATAGAGGAGAGCTCTCGGAAGAAAATAGTATAATCAACCTTCGTTTGCTTCATCAGCTTGTCTAGCTCACTGAGCATCGAGTTGTAAAGTTGCTGATGATTATTCATGTTTAAATGTTCAAAGCCGAGCTTTTTTGCCCACATGGTATTCATTTGTGTATGCATGACATTTGAAAAACCTTCTTGAATTTCATCAAATTGTCTTAAAAAATCATGCTCAGCAGATAACAACGGACGTAAAGCTGAACAAAAACTATCAAAGTTTTTTTGTGCTGCGTTAGGTTGGTTCATCAAAGCAAAATGTAGTCCTCCACCTGTCCAAGGCGAGTATTGAGGATCAAAAACATCACAAAAACCAAAGGGGCCATAGTCAAGTGTGTAACCACCTGCTGCACAATTATCACTATTGAAATTACCTTGGCAAAAACCAACTCGGATCCATTGTCCGATGAGCGATGTTAGCCGACTTCTAAACTCTTTTGCCAATAAAATTATTTGTGCAGCTAAAGGAAGCTCCTTATCGATTACATCAGCGTATTCACGCTGTATTAAATGTAACACTATCTTTTCGAGTTCTTGCAATGCATTTGCGTGTTCTTGATGACGGACACGTCGAGCAAAAAGCTCAAGTTGTCCAACACGAATAAAGGACGGTGCGACGCGCGTTGTAATCGCAACAGATTCGGATATTAATATATCAGGATTTTCCGAGCGTGAATCTTCTGAGTACCATGGACGTTGTACTTTATCCGTTGAAACATACAAACTTAAAGAACGCGATGTAGGTACACCTAGAGCGTGCATATGCTCTTGAGCTAAAAACTCACGAATACTTGAGCGTAATACAGCTCGACCGTCAGCACCTCTACAGTATGGTGTTCGCCCGCCTCCTTTTAATTGCATTTCCCAACGCTGGTCGTTGATAACGGCCTCAAATACTGAGATCGCGCGACCATCGCCATAGCCATTACCCGTTTGAAATGGGCATTGCTGAATATATTCAGTACCGTAAATAGAAAGCGCATAACCAGTTGACCACCCTACTTGACGCATAGGCTCAGGAACCTGAGACAAGTCTCCCGAAAATAGACGTACAAAATCAGGGGACGTCGCCAAACTGTCGTCAAAACCAAGTTCTAAAAACAAGTTTTTACTGTGTGCAACGTATTTGGGATTTGTAATTGGAGTCGGTCTAACTGGGACATAATGGCCTGAGAATACTTGTCGAGGTTGGTAATCAATACCGCTACTTGTAGCATCTGGATCTCTATGTAAGCTATCCAAAAGTGAATAACTTGCTGAACTAGCGAGTTGAGTTAATGTTGTTATTTTCACGCTGTTTTGTTGAGACTGACGATTGGACATATATAGTTATACCAAGATTGATAAGAAAATTTTCAATGCATTGTTTATCCTAACGGTTCAGTTGATAAGTTAATAGTTTTAACCAGTAACAAAAAAATAATCATCTTAAAAAATGATGTGCGTTAAGGATGTCTCTTTAGTAGTAATGCTTTAGGATGCGTGACTAAAATCAAGTGACAGTAAAATAATTTCCAATAAACATGTGTAAGTTTGAATAACGATTAACGATTTGAAGCATGCAGTATGACTAAACAATCAATTAAACAAGCAATGAAACAAGCAATAGCAACATTGATAGAACGTAGAATGTTGCTGACTGATAACCTTGTTAAGGTAGAAATCTAAACACTTAATGGGATACCCATTATGTCATTGATGCAGACGATATAATTACAATATGAGATAAAGCATATCGATGACATGATCAAAACTAGAACGACTTATCCAGCTAAATCAGAATCTATATAAGCTTGAGAATAATCTAGAAGTAGAATGTGATATTTGTGGAGAATCGATTCTAAAGCACTTAGCTATTCTAGGTGTATTGAAGCATTAAATTGAATGCTAAAAACAAACACAAACACAAAGCCTACAGAAATGGCTTGGATTTTTATGTAAGTTTAAAATTTAAACAATGTTTGATGAGGCACAAGCGGATGATAGTTGCTTATAAGCTTTAGGTTATATCAAATTGCGTTTTTATAGATTGTGCGAAACGAATTATGAGTATGCTATAAAGAAGCTAACCCTTTTAAGTCTAATCCCTAATATTTTAGTCCTAAATAGTGTCTAATCGTTACGAAACATTGAAATAAGCTGCTCATCTATCAGTTCAGGTGATTGATGGTTAGCTGTCACAGCCTCGTCACAATACACGCGTTTCTTACAAGACATCAAACATAGCTGCCACAGCTGCTTTTTTGTTTCTATATCTAAACTTTTAATATCTGCAACGCAGATGTGTCCACTTTGGATAAGCGAAGCCATTTTATCAAGTGGAATAGAAATATTAAGTTGTGTCATTGTGTTGTCCTCAAAAATTCAATATAGCAATTATATATTAATGAGAATGATTATCAACACGATTTAAGCTGTTAACTAATATTTTTATGTTAATTGCCTTATTATTGGTTATCAGCTAAAAAATCGAACCAGGTAGACTTGCTGACCCCATCTTGTTTATAGCTCACTATTGTTCGCCAAACCATATAATTACTGCTGCAAGATCCATAAATTGCAGTTCCCTTGAATGATTTTTGATCATCGGTTTCTAGTCTGACTGGAATAACGCCCATAAACATATCGCGACCTTCAATTCTAATCTGTACATCGCTCACAGGTACTGAAAACGTAAGTTGGATGTCTAATGGTTTTTCACTTGGTGTGAAAACAGGGTTTATCATGAGAGACACGGTTTGGTTGTTTACACTTTGTTCACAAACTTCTTTAGCAAATTGACATAACGTTTGATCAACAACTTCACTTTTGCTTACTTCGATTGGAGGTTGAGAATCGCATCCTACTAAATTAGCAATAAAAAATAACAAGAAAGCACACTTTGTTAAAAATCGCACAAATAATAACCTCATGATTCAAATTGATAACATTATCTTTAGGAAATTGATCTGGATCAAGTTTCCTCAGGTTCTCTGAGTATCTTTTTTGACGCAGCTCAAGTATCATTGCATTGCCTCATGATAGATACAAAAAACATGAGGTAACACCTTGACAGCGCGTTAAAAAGCAACTTCATTTTAGGTTGTTTTTTCAGCGAATGTCAGCCTAAACAGGTAAAGTTCTTCTTTACTATAATTAAAAGTAAAAGTAATAAGCCGTGGAAGCATTATGATGAATCATTCCCAGCCTACAGGCGCTGATTACAACTACACTATTGTTCGCCAATTCGCATTAACCACAGTTTTGTGGGGAATCGTTGGTATGGCAGTTGGTGTATTGATTGCGGCCCAGTTAATCTGGCCACAACTAAACTTTGAAACATCATGGTTAACGTATAGTCGTCTTAGACCGCTACATACGAATGCTGTGATTTTCGCGTTTGGTACTTCAGCCCTTTTCGCAACATCCTACTATATCGTACAACGCACCTGTCAAACCCGATTATTTGCACCTAAATTAGCTGCATTTACATTCTGGGGTTGGCAAGCCATTATCCTCTCAGCTGCAATCACCTTACCAATGGGTTTCACCTCAGGTAAAGAGTATGCAGAACTAGAGTGGCCTATTGATATCGCAATAACCATTGTCTGGGTTGCTTATGCAGTAGTGTTCTTTGGCACAATCATTAAACGAACTACGTCGCACATTTATGTTGCTAACTGGTTCTTTGGTGCTTTCATTATCACGGTAGCAGTACTGCACATTGTTAACTCAATGGCGGTTCCTGTGAGCTTATTCAAATCATATTCCATGTACTCAGGCGCAGTCGATGCGATGGTACAGTGGTGGTATGGACATAATGCGGTTGGTTTCCTACTAACTGCAGGCTTCTTAGGGATGATGTATTACTTCGTACCTAAACAAGCTGGTCGCCCTGTTTACTCTTACCGTCTTTCTATCGTCCATTTCTGGGCATTGATTGCATTGTATATTTGGGCTGGTCCACATCACCTTCATTATACTGCGTTACCTGACTGGACTCAGACTCTAGGTATGGTGATGTCGTTAATCTTATTTGCTCCATCTTGGGGTGGCATGATTAATGGTATTATGACGTTATCAGGTGCTTGGCATAAGTTACGTACCGACCCAGTTTTACGATTCTTAGTTGTTTCATTATCTTTCTATGGTATGTCTACCTTCGAAGGACCAATGATGGCGATTAAAACAGTAAACGCCCTTTCGCATTACACAGATTGGACTGTTGGTCACGTTCACTCTGGTGCATTAGGTTGGGTTGCGATGGTTTCTATCGGTTCGCTATATCACTTAATACCTGTGTTATTCGGTCACGGCCGTATGTACAGTACTAACCTAGTGAATGTGCATTTCTGGTTAGCGACGATTGGTACCGTATTATACATCGTAGCAATGTGGATTTCTGGTGTGATGCAAGGTCTAATGTGGCGTGCAGTTAACTCTGACGGTACATTAACTTATAGCTTTGTTGAAAGCTTAGAAGCTTCTTACCCATTCTACTTTGTCCGCTTTATTGGTGGTGTGTTCTTCTTAACTGGTATGTTCATTATGGCGTACAACGTCATTCGTACCGTTAATGCACCTAAAGATACTTTGCCAGCATTAGCTGAAGAAAAAGCATAAGGAGCAGAACGATGAAATTTAATCATGAAATTATCGAAAAAAACATCGGTCTGCTAGGTATCTTTACTGTTATTGCCATCAGTTTTGGTGGTTTAGTTCAGATCACTCCGTTGCTATTTTCTAAGGATACAACTGAACCAGTTGAAGGGTTAATTCCGTATACTGCCTTACAGACTGAAGGTCGTGATATTTATGTCCGTGAAGGTTGTTATAACTGTCACAGCCAAATGATCCGCCCTTTACGTGCTGAAACAGAACGTTATGGCCATTACTCTGTAGCTGGTGAGTCAGTTTGGGACCACCCATTCCAGTGGGGTTCTAAGCGAACTGGACCTGACTTAGCTCGAGTTGGCGGTCGTTACAGTGACAAATGGCATGAAGTGCATTTGATTAACCCTCGTGATGTCGTTCCACAGTCTAATATGCCAGCTTACCCTTGGTTAGCTGAAAATAAACTAGACGGAAAACTCACTGGTAAGAAGATGCAAATCTTAAGTAATTTCCATCCGGATCATAACCTGTATACCGAAGAAGAAATTGCTGGCGCTCAAGCGGCTGTTGAAGGCAAAACTGAATTAGAAGCGTTAATCGCTTACCTTCAGTCTTTAGGCCACGCGCTGAAATAAGGAGGCAATTATGGATTACGGAACGTTACAAGGTATTCTTACCATTATTGTTATGGTCGTATTTGCTGGCATCTTTTATTGGGCGTATAGCTCTAAAAGCAAAGCTGGTTTTGATGAAGCCGCTAACCTGATTTTTTCTGACGAAGAAATTAAGAGCCAAACTAATCATTCAGGAGATAATAAGTAATGAGTATCTTTTGGAATGTGTGGATTATTTTTCCGACGCTATTAGTTATTGCTGGTTGTTTCTTTCTTTTACGTGCTTGTTCAAAGAACAAGACCGGAATTGAAGAAGGCGAATCAATGGGTCATACCTTTGACGGTATTGAAGAACTAAACAACCCACTACCAAAGTGGTGGGCATACATGTTCTATCTCAGTATTGTTTTTGGCCTGATTTACCTAGCGTTATACCCAGGTCTTGGTAGTTACCAAGGTTTATTTGGTTGGACGAGTTCTAACCAAAGTGTGGGTTACGAAGAAGGTATTAAAGCTGACTCGAAAGCTGCTGTTGAACTCGCTAAAGCTGAAAATCGTTTATCACAATATGACCGTGAAGTTGCGGCTGCTGATGAAAAATATGGTCCTATCTTTGCTGCATATCTAGCGACGCCGTTAGAAGATTTAGTTAAAGATGAAGAAGCATTAAAAGTTGGTGGACGTTTGTTCCTGCAAAATTGTGCTCAATGCCATGGTTCAACAGGTAGTGGTGGTATTGGTTTCCCTGATTTAACTGATGGTAATTGGTTATACGGTGGTGAACTAGCCACAATTAAGACTTCTATCATGAACGGTCGTAACGGTATGATGCCTCCAAAAGGCGGTTTACCGATTGAAGACAGTGAAATACAAGGCTTAGCTGAATACGTGTTCAAACTATCTGGTCGTGACCATGACGCTACGTTAGCAGCGCAAGGTCAAGGTTCATTTATGAAAGGCTGTTTTGCTTGTCATGGAATGGACGGCACTGGTAATAAGTTTATGGGCGCACCTGATTTGACTGACAATGCTTGGTTATACGGTGGCAGTCGCTTGCAAGTGATGCAATCAATTGCAAACGGTCGTGCTGGTGTTATGCCGGCGTGGAACGACATCTTAGGTGAAGAAAAAGTTCACGTAATATCTGCTTACGTTTATAGCTTATCAAACAAATAGTTACACCTCGGTAACATCAAAGGCTTCGTGAAAACGAAGCCTTTTTTTTAAGTGATTCTTAAGCCTTTTCAAGGTAAAATAACACAATAATAATTCTTAATATTTAGGACCTTTTTATGTCTGATGTTCAACCCTGGTATAAGCATTTTTGGCCTTGGTTTATTGTTGTTCTACTTCTTGTCGTTGTCATTAAAAGTATGGTGGCAATGAGCATTGCAATTGATAATGCAGACTCGCTGGTTTCTGATGATTATTATAAAGAAGGTAAAGCCATCAATATGGATTTACGTAAAATTAAGCAAGCTAAAAACTTAGGTATGCAGTTTTTAATTGAAGTTCATGACCATGAATTAAAAATTTCCCAGCACGGCGGCCCTGAATACCGCGCCGCACTTCAAGTCAGTTTCATTCACCCGACTCTTGAAGACAAAGATTTTAGAATCAATGCGACTGCAGATGGTAACGGTGATTTCAGAATCGGATTATCTGAAGCAATTTCAGGTCCGTGGAATGTAAGATTACAAGGCTTTGATAATAGCTGGCGTATCCAGCAACGTATTGATATACAAGATGATGTAGAATACTGGTTGAATTAATCTTCATGCAAAATTGCTTTCACTGTAATGAACCTGTTTTAACTGGTAGCGAATTTACAACCGTTATTGATAATCAGGCACAACCTATGTGTTGTCCTGGTTGTCAGGCTGTATCGCAAGCCATCATCGACTCTGGGTTAAGTAGCTATTATCAATTTAGAAGTGAACCAGGCAGTAAGCAAACTGCGCTTGTTCCATCTGAGTTGGCTCAATTTTCTGCGTATGATCTTCCTGAAATCCAACAAGACTTAGTCCATTCAAAAGATAACCAAAATACGCTTTCAGTTTCTATCGAAGGGATAACTTGTGCAGCTTGTGCTTGGCTAATTGAACATAAATTAAAACAGCTTCCTGGCATAATTAGCATTGCGGTCAACTCTACTACCCAAAGAGCATTAGTCTGTTGGGATGACTCTCGTGTAAAACTCAGTGAAATACTATCAGAAATCAGCCGTATTGGTTATCAAGCTGCACCCTATCAAATAGATGAACAAGAAAAACTCAGTAAACAAGAATCGCGAAAGTTTCTACTTCGTCTTGGACTAGCTGCATTTGTCACCATGCAAGTGATGATGTTTGCACTGGCTTTATATTCTGACTACTTCATTTTAGAAGATACTGAAATGAGGGATTACTTTCGCTGGGTCAGTATGACGCTTGCCGCTCCTGTGGTCTTTTATTCTGCTCAACCTTTTTACTTCAGTGCCGTTAGAAGTTTGCTCGGCGGTAAGGTCAATATGGATTTGTCCGTTTCTTTAGCTATCGCTGGCGCTTATATAGCCAGTTGTATCGCGACAATAAACGGCACTGGTGAAGTGTATTTTGAGTCTGTCACCATGTTCACTTTCTTTTTGCTATTGGGGCGTTTTTTCGAACAAAAAGCAAAACAAACCGCATCCGTCAGTTCGAGTAATCTACACAAACTCGTACCGTTAACAGCTAATTTAATATCTGATTCAATTAATAACTCCTCTACTAGTGAAGCAACTGAAATTCCAGCTAAACGATTAAAAGTTGGAGATACCATTTTAATCAAGCCTGGTGAAGTCGTTGCTGCTGATGGGATCATATTATCAGGTAAATCAGGCTTAAATGAATCAATGTTAACTGGCGAACAAATGCCATTTATCAAAAGTGAGCGAGATACCGTGTATGCTGGCACTATTAATGTAGACCAACCTATTACTGTTCAAGTAACCGCATTAGGTCAAGATCAATTAGTCGCTGAAATTATCCGTTTACAAGAGGTAGCCTCAAATACGAAACCTAAAATTGCCTTGCTCGTTGATAAATCTGCCAGCTATTTTTCAACGGCCATCATTGCTATAGCGGGGATCACCTATTTTAGTTGGCTATTTATTTCACCAGATGATGCTTTCTGGGTCATGTTATCGGTATTAGTCGCTACCTGCCCTTGTGCACTTGCGTTAGCAACACCAACAGCAATCACATGTTCTACGGCAATATTTACCAAACTGGGGATTATTGTTCAAAAAGCGGGCGTATTTGAGAAACTACCATTAATCGAACATGTCGTATTTGATAAGACCGGCACATTAACGTGCGGAACTGTCTCTATTCAAAAAACAATCATTACAGATGACCTTGTTAATGAGTATTCAGCTCTTAATTATGCTGCAGCGCTTGAAATGGGTTCTATTCATCCAATCGCAAAAGCATTTGCACCATTTGTTAACTCAGAGATTACCGCAACAGAGATTATCCACCATGTTGGGCTAGGAATATCTGCCAAGGTTAATGAACATACCGTCAAATTGGGTAATGCTCAGTTTGTCGGCCTCGATGCGTCACATTGTAAAGGCCAATTACTTTGGTTATCTATTGATGACATAATAGCTTCCTGCTTTATTTTGCAAGATGCTATCCGTATTGATAGTGCACAAGCTGTAACAGAACTTCAGGCGTTAGGTATTCAAGTCAGTATAGCAAGTGGCGACAGCAGTAAACATGTCACTGAAATAGCCCGCCAATTAAATATTCAACAAGCTTATGCAGGCTTAAGCCCACAAGACAAACTTGAATTGATAAATAATTTACAACAAAAACAGCATGTTGCTATGTTTGGTGATGGTATCAATGATGCACCAGTACTCGCTGGTGCCAACTTGTCTGTGGCAATGGGAAGTGGCAGCGCAATAGCTAAAAATAGCGCTGATTTAATTTTACTTGGCGATCATCTTTCTAAATTTATTCAAGCAATAAAACTTGCTAAACTAACCAATAGAATAATAAAACAAAATCTAATTTGGGCGTTTGCTTACAACATCATTATATTGCCGTTAGCCGTAACTGGTCATGTCGTACCGTATATAGCGGCGATTGGTATGTCGATAAGCTCAATCATTGTTGTTTCTAACAGTCTGCGCCTGCTAAGGGTAAAACTATGAGTATCATCTACGTATTAATTCCCATTGCCATGCTTTTCGTCGTGGTCGCTGTAGCCGTATTTTTTTGGGCGGTAAAATCAGAACAATTCGATGATCTTGATAGGCAAAGTGTGTCGATATTATTTGATGAAGATAAGCCTACTGTGACTACAGATAATACTAAGACGCTCAATGATGACGTGGTAACTGCTAACTCTTTTGATGATGAGCTAATTAATTCGGATAAATCTGCAACCCAAAAGACTCCGCAAATTGATTGAATATAATGTATGGGGAGCATTCCTGGTCGGATTAATGGGCGCTGCACATTGTTTTGGAATGTGTGGTGGTTTAATTGGCGCTTTTGCTACTAATTTACCAGCAACATCTTCAAATCGTTTAGCAAACCAATTAAGTTTTTTACTCAGTTATAATTTTGGCCGTATTGCGAGTTACACGATTGCAGGTGCGTTGGCTGGAGCAAGTAGTGCCGCATTAGGCTACATGTTCGATGTTGACAGTTATCTCATTGGTTTAAGAATACTTGCCGGCATTATGATGATAATAACTGGACTTTATATTGCCCAAATATGGTTCGGAGTCGTCCATATTGAAAAACTTGGTAAAGGTTTATGGTCGTTACTCAAACCTATTGCTAATAAATTGTTGCCGATTAAAACCCGGTTTCAAGCAACGATTGCAGGGATGATTTGGGGATGGTTACCCTGTGGTTTAGTTTACAGTACCTTAACCTGGTCAGTTGCATCAGGTGATGCATTGAACGGAGCTTTGGTGATGTTTGCTTTTGGCCTTGGAACACTGCCTGCATTGTTAAGTGCTGGATTAACCGCTAAAAAATTAGCTGGATGGGTTCAAAAAAAGCAAGTACGACTTTTAAGTGGGATCTTGATTGTAGTATTTGGCTTACAAACTATTTATATCGCCATCATGCAGCTAAACTAGCTCAAGCTTTGTTATTAGTTTAACATGGTATTGTAGTAATTAATTGAGAGTATATATGCCTACAGATCAAACTAAACAGCTTCGTGCATCTACTGGTGGTTGTGCAATTCATTGTCATGATTGCAGCATGGAGTCACTTTGCATTCCTTTCACGTTAGATAATAACGAACTAGATAAACTAGACGAAATTATTGAACGTAAAAAACCAGTACAAAAAGGCGACCAGATATTCAAGTCAGGTGATCCTCTCAAATCCTTATTTGCTATTCGCTCTGGTACAATCAAAAGCTTCACTATCACTGAGCAAGGTGATGAACAAATTACCGGATTCCATTTAGCTGGTGACGTTATAGGCTTTGATGGCATTCATTCTCAAATTCACCAAAGTTTTGCGCAAGCTTTAGAAACTGCAATGGTGTGTGAAATCCCATATGACACATTAGATACTCTCTCTGGCACAATGCCAAAGCTTAGACAGCAAATAATGCGTTTAATGAGTAATGAGATCATGGGCGACCAAGAAATGATTTTGTTATTGTCGAAGAAAAATGCAGAAGAACGTCTTGCTGCATTCATCAATAATCTTGCAAATCGTTTCGGCAGTCGAGGCTTCTCACCTCATGAATTCAGGTTAACGATGACCCGTGGTGATATTGGTAACTATCTTGGTTTGACGGTTGAAACAATTAGTCGATTACTGGGCAGGTTTCAAAAAGCAGGTTTGATTGAAGTCAAAGGCAAATACATCACTATTATTGATCATGTTGCACTCAGCCAATTAGCTGGAAACTCAAGAATTGCCACTTAATTGAGTTAATTTTCATTTTATGATCTAACGCAACGACATCACCGCAGTTAAGAGTGATAGTAATATAAAATAGCTTGGAGGTTTTATGAAGGATTATAATAAGATTTTGGTAGTCATTAACCCAATGACTGACCATCAACCTGCTCTGGCTAGAGCCGTTGAACTTGCTTCTAAGTCCAATGCATCTATCACTGCATTTCTCACCATTTTTGATTTTTCTTATGAAATGACTTCAATTCTTTCAAGCCACGAAAGAGAAGCGATGCGTCAGGGTGTTATTGACCAACGCGAAAGCTGGTTAGCTGAAGCTATTTTGCCTTACGCAAAATCAGGCTTAACGATTGATACTAAAGTGGTTTGGCATAACAGACCTTTCGAAAGCGTTATAAAATACGCCATCGAACAAGATGTCGATTTATTAGTAAAAAGCACCCATGAACACGACAAACTAAAGTCTATTATTTTTACTCCAACTGATTGGCATTTATTACGTAAAGCCCCTATTCCAGTATTAATGGTAAAAGATCATGATTGGCCAGTGGCTGGTAAAATCTTATGTGCAGTAAATGTGGCTTCAGAAGATGATGAGCATTCAACACTCAATACCAAAATAATTGAAAATGCGTTGAATCTTGCAGCTAAATTCTCAGCCCAAATCCATTTAGTGAATGGTTACCCTGGTACGCCGGTTAATTTGGCCATTGAGTTACCTGAATTCGATGCAGCAAGTTATAACGATACCGTCAGAATGCAGCATGAACAGCGAATTCAATATTTGGCCAACAGTTTTAATATCCCTTTAGAAAACTGCCATGTAGAAGAAGGTTTACCTGAAGATGTCATTCCTGAGCTTGCCTTAAAACTCGATGCAGAATTAGTCATCTTGGGGACTGTGGGCAGAACTGGTTTTTCAGCAGCTTTAATTGGTAATACCGCTGAACATGTCATCGATAGTATCAATTGTGACTTACTTGCAGTTAAGCCTGAGGGTTATAAATCACCTCTTGAAGACTAAAGTCTTTACCATCGGCTTGAATGCTGGAATAATACGCGCCCTGAAACGATAGTTACTGGGCGCTTTTTAATGTCTGAAATGCAACAACAAGAAAAACACTTGGCAGATCGCCAAGCTAAATTAGAAAAGAAATTACGTCATGATGTTGGTCGTGCGATAGGAGACTATCAAATGATTGAAGATGGTGACGTTATCATGTGTTGCCTTTCTGGCGGTAAGGACAGCTATGCAATGCTCGACATCTTGTTGAACTTGCAAAAGCGTGCACCAATTAAATTTGAAATTGTTGCAGTTAACTTAGATCAAAAGCAGCCTGGATTTCCTGAAGATATTTTGCCTGCGTACTTAGATACGTTAGCAGTGCCATATCATATTCTTGAAAAAGACACTTACTCAATCGTTAAAGATAAAATCCCTGAAGGCAAGACAACATGCTCTTTATGTTCTCGTCTGCGTCGCGGAACTTTATATGGATTTGCACAACGTATTGGTGCGACAAAAATTGCTCTAGGTCATCATAGAGACGACATCATTGAAACATTATTTTTAAATATGTTCTTCGGTGGAAAAATGAAAGCAATGCCACCTAAATTGTTATCAGATGACGGTGCTAACATGGTTATTAGACCTTTAGCCTACAGCAAAGAGAAAGACATTGCAGAGTATGCAGAGCTGAAAAAATTCCCTATCATCCCTTGCAATCTGTGTGGTTCACAAGAGAACTTAAAACGTGGCGCTGTAAAGGATATGTTGAATCAATGGGATCGTGACTTTCCAGGTCGTATTGAAACAATTTTTACTGCGATGCAGAACACGTCACCGTCTCAAGGTGTTGATAGAAACGCTTTTGATTTTATCAGTTTGCAGCGCGATGCAGATGCTCCTTTATCCGGCGATGTAGCCGAATCTGATTTACCTGCTTTTGATTTTCTAGATACCACGAATAATGGTCATATCAATTTAGATGAAGCAGCTAAAATAAATATAGTGACAACTTACAAACCGTAAATGGTTGATCTGTTCTTGCAAAAAAGAAGCCCTCAACTGAGGGCTTTGTTTTTTCTATGCTTTGCTATTTCAACGGTTCAAATGACATAAGGGCTGACAACAAAGGGCATGGCATTAAAACTTAAGGCTTTTAGGTTTGCTAATTGTTCAGAAGTGAGTTGTAACTGGTTTGAAATTGATTGTGCTTTACCATCAATTGTTGCGATAACAGGTAAGTCGGAATCCGAAAAGCTAAATGTAAGTCCAGTAATTGGTTTACGGAAATACTTCATTGGGAAACCTTGCTGACCATCTAACAATGCATCCATATCATCCTTAACTGCCATAAGTTCCGCTTGAACATACTCTTGTTGAGTTGACTTAGCACGTACTTGCATTGCAACACCACAAAGTGAAGAGTCCCCTTCTACTTCAATATTTAACAAACCTCGGTCTGACTTTAATTGTGCATCAAATGGCAAATATAAACGCTGGTGTTTATCGTAAGTCAGTGGGAATTCATCTTTTTCAGTGGTGATGTTACCTGAAAGCATTTTACAGTTATCATTTTTAGGTACGCTAAAAGCAATTTCAACCAACTGATAATTATGTTTATTAACTTGTTTTAGTCTTTCATAAAAACCTGCATATGGAATAGAAACAGAATCAGCGATCGATGTTGGACTTAACAACACGAAAGCGACTAACATTGGTATCTTTACTAACTTCATTTTCTATAATCCTGCTAAATACGCTTTGTTTTGGCGTAACATCTCTAGTAGTTCATCAATATAAGCATCTTTACGTTCTGAGTAATGAATGAGTCCGAAAACTAATTTCTCAGCTGAAGGTTCGATATTTTGTGAACGTAAGTCAGCTCTCATTGATCTTAATAAACGGTATGCTGAATTGGTGTTTAAATTTAACATGTAAGCTGCTATTGAATCTTCAGGTGTATCAAACGACGCTACTTCATGGTTCATTCCTGCTTTTCTGGATAAAGGCACTAAACCGCAACCTTTAGAAAAACACCATTGTCCGAAGTAATTGTTGCCTTCTTTAGCAAACCTAGAGCTGCCCCAGCCTGTTTCGTTTGCTGCTTGTATTAATACCATTCTTGCTGGCACGGTATCGACTCTAATTAACAAGGGCGTTAAGGTTGTGTCGTCAAACTTTTTTACAGAGTAATTATATTTCTGTGTTAATTGTTTTAGTTTAAAGATTTCGGCATCGGTTAATGTTTTTTCATTGGCTAGGTTTGCCAGGATGACTTTTAAAAAATTTCGTTCTTTTAAAATAAGCGCATTTTGATGATTTACAGCTGGCGTCATATAATCAAAAAACACTTGTTTTTTAGTTGGAATATCACTGATCTCAGTAAAATTAGGAATTGTTTCTTGTTCTTTCTCATTTTGCTGAATTTCTGGTGTTGATACTAAAATTTTCTCCAGTGTAGGAACAAGCCAAACACGGATCAAAATAATGCTAATTATAACAACCCCTAACCCAAGGGTGAACTTACCCACTCTACCTGTTCTCAAAAACAATCCTTCCTAAATAATTTTCATTGATTATACCGAGAATCATAACTAAAAGCAGTCTTGTGTTTGTGCTATTATTTTAAGTATGCATTTTTAGCATCAGACGATAGCTAGAAATGTAGAAATGACATTATCCATGGTCGCATTAAAAGTCATCAAGAGTATGAAAGGAATCAAAAAATGATGAACCAACCATTACAGCAATATGATCACGTCATCGCATTGGGCGGAGGTCATGGTTTAGGCAGAGTCCTTGCTGCATTATCCTTTTTAGGACCCAAGTTAACTGGAATTGTAACAACAACTGACAATGGCGGTTCTACTGGTCGTATCCGCCAAGATCAAACAACTATTGCATGGGGGGATTTACGCAACTGTTTATCACAGCTCGCCAATCGTCCTTCTATCGGCACCATGTTATTTGATCATCGATTTAATGGCGATAATGAGCTAAATGGCCATAATCTTGGCAATATTATTTTGTATGCACTAGAACAACTCTGCGTCAGACCTCTTGAAGCGATTAAATTAATCAGAACCATTCTGAAAATTGATACTCGTATTATTCCCATGTCTGAAGAACCCACACATTTAACTGCACTAAATGTCGAAGGTCAGATGATATTTGGTGAAACGAACGTTGATGAAATGAGTGAGGTGCCTAGTTCACTAAATCTCGAACCTCAGGTAACAGCAACTTGTGAAGCCATTCAAGCTATTAATAAAGCAGAGCTGATAATCATTGGCCCAGGAAGCTTTCTCACTAGTGTATTACCTCCTCTTTTACTTCCAGCAATTGCTACTGCCATTTCCAATTCAAATGCTCAAATTATTTTCATCGATAATTTAACAAACGAAGTTTGTGCAGCAAATAAACTGTTGTTAGAAGATAAATTAAACTGGATAAACCAATTGTTGGGAAGAAATGCTGTCAATAATGTCATCAGTCACGCAGAACATATTGATGTTGGTGAATTTGTAAGTTTTTTTCCGCTTGTCAGTGATCACCATGCGGGTTTACATAACAAAGAAGCTTTAGCTACTGCATTATCAACAGTCATGAACAAATCAACTTAAATTAAGCTTATAAAAAAGCCTATAAGTATTTGCTTATAGGCTTAGACAGTAATCACAATGTGTTTGTTATCTGACGGATTTAAATAACCTGCGCAATCGCTTTACAGATAACCGGAATATTTTGTTTTGTCATACCCGCAACGCTGATACGTCCTGAACCCACAATATAGACAGCAAACTCATCTTTAAGTCGATTGACTTGATCTTTATTCAGTCCAGAAAAACTAAACATACCATTTTGACGAGAGATGAAACTGAAATCTTGGTCAACGCCTTCTGATTTTAATGTCTCAACAAACAAAGTACGCATTTCGGCGATGCGTTGACGCATTTCGGTCAATTCAGATTCCCATTCTTGACGAAGAGAATCATCTGATAGGATAGTACTCACAATCAAACCGCCATGTGCTGGTGGATTTGAGTATGTTGCCCGAATAGTTTTCTTGATCTGGCTAAAGCTTTTTTGGGCTGCGTCTTCATCAGCAGCAACAATAGTAACTGCGCCAATACGTTCATTGTATAAGCCAAAGTTTTTAGAAAATGAATTGGCAATTAATAGCTCTGGTACTTTTGCAGCAACAATGCGTAAACCTTGAGCATCTTCTTCAATTCCCGCGCCGAAACCTTGATAGGCAAAATCAAATAAAGGTACAAGTTCTTTATCTGCACAAAGTTGACCAACAATTTCCCATTGTGCAGCATCTAAGTCGATACCAGTCGGGTTGTGGCAGCAACCGTGTAATAAAATAAGATCACCAGCTTGAGCACTTTGTAAATCAGTAATCATCGCATCAAAATCCATATCATGGGTTTCTGCTTTGTAATAGCCATACTCTTTTATTGATAAGCCAGCAGTTTGAAATATGTTTTGATGATTAGCCCATGTTGGGTTACTTACCCATAAGGTCTTAGATTCAGTATTCCTAACAAGAAATTCAGCGGCAACTCTTAATGAGCCTGTTCCGCCTGGTGCTTGTGCAGTGAAGGCTCGCTTGTCATTAATGATGTCGCTGCCTTGTCCAAATAGTAAAGTTTGAACGACTGCATTGTATTGCTCTACACCTTCGATCCCTAAGTAATTTTTCGTTTTCTCAGCTTCTAATAAAATTGCTTCAGCTTTTTTAACAGATTTAAGTACAGGGGTTTGCCCTGCTTCATCTTTATAAATACCAACACCTAAATTGACCTTTTCACTACGTGTGTCTTTTTTAAATGCATCTGTTAAACCTAAGATAGGATCGGCTGGAGCTTGAGGGACCTGAGAAAATATCATTACTTCTTTCCTTCGTATGAAGTGAACCACTATTTTTAGTATTTATACCATTGAATAGGTTTTTGAAATAGTGACTTTTGGTCATGAACAAAGAATTAGTTCACAGTTTGAACATTTGACATTTTAATTAGGTTTTAAATGGATATTTAATAACGTATTGATGATTTTTCATATTCATAAATGACTATTTATAGATATGGCTAACAATTCGACTAAGCGTCTTAGTTTGAAAATCCTATGGAATTTGATGTTAAACATCTCACTTTAACGACATAAGAAGCCATCGTTAGCGTAAAGCATGTTGATGCCTTCGTATCTTGCTTATGTATCATATTCTTGTATTAAGAATATGGTACCCGAGGCAAGAGATGAACTGTCACGCCCGAATTTAAAACGACGAGGGATTTTATCCTTCTTCAATTACTCAAATGTCAGATACAAAAAAGCCCTGTTAACATCAAAAATGTTGAGGCTTTTTGCATCTTATTTACGTATGCAAGCTCTTTAAAAGAGAATATGGTACCCGAGGCCTGAGATGAACTGGCACGCCCGATTTTAAAACGAAGAGGGATTTTACCTTTCTTCAATTACTCAAATTTCAGATACAAAAAAGCCCTGTTAAAATCAAGAATGTTGAGGCTTTTTGCATCTTATTTACGTATGTAAGCTCTTTAAAAGAGAATATGGCACCGGAGGCCTGAGATGAACTGGCACGTCTGGTTTTAAAACGATGAGGGTTTTATCCTTCTTCAATTACTCAAATGTCAGACATAAAAAAGCCCCGACTAATGTCGAGGCTTATTTATAATGGTACCCGAGGCCAGACTTGAACTGGCACGCCTATTAAGCGAGGGATTTTAAATCCCTTGTGTCTACCGATTCCACCACTCGGGCAAAAGTGTTGTTTTAACCGTCTAGTTTAAAGCACTAAACAATTAAACAAAATTGTGGAGGCGCGACCCGGAGTCGAACCGAGGTCGACGGATTTGCAATCCGCAGCATAGCCATTCTGCCATCGCGCCGTTGTTTGATTGGAGCGACATATCGGGTTCGAACCGATGACCTATACCTTGGCAAGGTATCGCTCTACCAACTGAGCTAATGTCGCATATCAAACAAAACACTTAGTTAAAACGATAAATCAATTTGTCCCTGAGTGCGGAATGGAATTCTACCGTTTTACGCAAATGTGTCAATGCAGAATTACTATATTTTAGGGCTTTTATAACCGTTTGATGTATAAATCAACGTATTGAACAATTATTGTCTATTAAACCATGACAGCCAACAAAAAAGGCACTTCTACTAAGAAGTGCCTTTTAAATGATGGTTCTTAACTGAGTAAGTTTACGCTTCTGGTAAAGAAAGCGTTGTAAGTCCAAGCATCTTTTGCATGACGCCGACTACTTGACAGCTATAACCGAACTCATTGTCATACCACACGTATAAAATAGCACGTTTGCCATCAGCAATAGTTGCTTGAGAGTCAACAACACCAGCATAGCGAGAACCCACTAAGTCGCTTGATACAATTTCAGTAGAATCAGTGTAATCAACTTGATTTTTCAACTCAGAAGTCAATGCGATATCTTTTAGGTATTCATTTAACTCATCGCGATTAGTTTCGCCGTTTAAGTTAACACTGATAATGGCCATTGAAACATTTGGTGTCGGTACACGGATAGCGTTACCTGTTAACTTACCTTCCATTACAGGTAATGCTTTTGCAACCGCTTTCGCTGCACCTGTTTCAGTAATAACCATGTTTAATGGCGCACTTCGACCACGACGGTCAGCACTATGATAGTTATCAATTAAGTTTTGGTCATTCGTATACGAATGGATTGTTTCAACATGTCCGTTTTCAATGCCATACTTATCATTCACTGCTTTTAATACAGGTGTAATAGCATTGGTTGTACAACTTGCTGCCGAAACAATCATATCCTCAGGAAGAATATCATTTTCATTCACACCGTAAACGACGTTCTTAATTGCACCCTTAGCAGGAGCGGTTAACAGTACTTTACTTGCACCTTTACTCTTAAGGTGAAGACCAAGACCATCTTCATCTTTCCAAATACCGGTATTATCCACAACAAGCGCATTATTGATGCCGTATTGTGTGTAATCTACTTGATCAGGTGAATTAGCGTAAATGATTTGAATATATGTACCATTAGCAATAATGGCGTTATTTTCTTCGTCTACTTCAACAGAGCCATTGAATGGACCATGAACTGAGTCACGACGTAATAAACTAGCACGCTTTTCTAAATCACCTTTTTTACCGCCACGTAAGACGATTGCGCGTAAACAAAGCTTATTACTTTTACCCGTTTTTTCAATCATTAAGCGGGCTAATAGACGGCCGATACGTCCAAAACCGTATAAGACAACATCTTTAGATTCTACATCGTCACCAAAGTTTAAGCCTTGCTCTAACTCTTTAGTCATGTAGGCTTGAATTTGAGAAGCATCAGCATTATCACGCCAGTAATTAATAGCTAACTTGCCAATATCCACTTTACAGTGCTTTACTGATAACTTGCTTAATGCTTCAACGAATGGAAAGCTTTCACGAAGGCGTAATTTTTCGCCAATATGACGACGAACTAGGCGATGCGCTTTAATAATTTCAATTGTAGATGCGTTTAAAAGTGGTTTACCATAAACTAAGACTTCAACGCCTTGATTACGATATAGTTTACCAAGTAAAGGCTGCATAGCCTCTGCCATTTCGAAACGTTCTTGCCAACTTTGTAGGTGTTTATCAGCGCTCATTAAAAAGATCCTTTATCTCACATTTCAGCGTAGGGTGCAGAAAGCATTGAGTAACAAAAAGAAAAGACCAATAGTCATTATTTGATAGGGTTATCCCCGTTTGGTCGGCGACATTGTAATGAAATTTACGCTTTTTCGCCAGTAAGAAATTTTTAGTAAACGTGTAATTTTATTAGAGAAATTCCACTTTTGGAGCCTGTTTTGAGTAAAAGTTTAGTAATAATTACATCATTTTCAATATTTGCTGCTTTATTCGGCTTATTTGGTTGTGATGTTGGCCGAAATAGTGGCAGCATTTGTAAAAATAATCCTGAACTTTGTGCGGATTTACACCGAGATAGTTGGTGTTTAGTAGAAAAAGGCGACTTAATTCGTAGTAGATACCAATTAAAGATAACCACTGAGCCTACAGGAAAACAACTATACGACCAATTAATAAAGCTTGAGTCTTATAGCAAGTGCATAGAATTAGCTGCTGGTGTTATCCATATACAAAACACCGACCGGACTTTAGATAGAGAAAGAGCATATGCTGTTAGCACACAAAATTTAATCCAGTTAAGAGAATATACCAAGGACAACCCAGACAATTACCTTGTGTATTATCGTTGGACAACGTTTAACGATATACCTTCGCGTGATACGTTAATTAAAGCTGAGAAAAATGGTGAAATAACAGAACCATTTATACTTGCTCAACTTGCGTCACATTATATTAAAACGGATATGAATAGAGCAAAGATGCTTTATTTACACCTATTGTCCCACGTTAAGCCTAAAACAATTGACCCTGATTGGTTACTCGCTCTCGCTACAATTTATCGTTGGGAGCAAAATGTTGATAATGAATACTTATTGACTAAGGCGAATACATTAATGAGTGACAACATTGCCTCACAAGAAAAATTATTAGCGCTTATAGCTAATGACAGTAACCGAGCTCAGCAATTAGATTTAGAAGCGATTGAGCTCGTTAGACTATTAAAAACAGCTCAGTTCGATACAAGTGAAATTAAATCAAAATTTGAATAAACAAAGACTAGCTTGTTAGCTACACTGAGTACAATTAATTAACAGTTAACGCTGTATTACACTTTCAAAAAAATCGCCAACAGCAGCTTATTTCTGTAATTTGTAAATTAAATACAGATATTTTGCACTTTATTAGCGTTTTGAGGCTTTTTTACTTGACGAAAATCGTTAATTTGGTAATTTTACTACCATATGATTTACGTAACAGATTTATAATCACTTGAGGGATATGCAATGACTATCCGTGTAGCAATTAACGGCTATGGCCGTATCGGTAGAAATGTTTTACGTGCGCTTTATGAAAGCGAAAAGGATTACCCAATTGAAATCGTAGCTTTAAACGATTTGGGTGATGCTTCAATCAATGCTCACCTTACCAAATATGATTCAGTACATGGTCGTTTCAACGCTAAAGTTGATCATGATGATGAAGCCATCTACGTTAATGGCGATAAAATCTTGACTTTTCAAGAACGAGACCCTTCTAAATTACCTTGGGCAGAATTAAACGTTGATGTTGTTTATGAATGTACTGGTATTTTCACATCTAAAGAAGCAGTACAACCGCATTTAACAGCTGGCGCTAAGAAAGTTATTATTTCTGCTCCAGGCAAGAATGTTGATGCAACTGTTGTTTACGGCGTAAACAATGAAGTGTTAACCAGTGATATGACTGTGATTTCAAATGCTTCATGTACAACCAACTGTTTAGCTCCTTTTGCGAAACCGTTGAATGACTCTGTTGGTATTGAATCTGGTTTAATGACTACTATTCATGCTTACACCAATGATCAACGCTTATCAGATGTTTACCACACTGATTTACGTCGTGCTCGTGCAGCAGCAATGTCTATGATCCCAACGCAAACTGGAGCTGCAGCAGCTGTAGGTTTAGTGGTTCCTGAGCTTCAAGGTAAGTTTGACGGTTTAGCTGTACGTGTACCGACAGTTAACGTATCTCTTGTGGATCTAACTTTCCAAGCGTCTCGTGACACCACAGTTGAAGAAATTAACCAGATAGTGGCAGATGCAGCAAAAACTTCACCATTGAATGAAGCGCTTGCTATTAATGTTGAACCTTTAGTCTCTATCGATTTCAACCATAATGCATTTTCTTCTAACTTTGACGCGACTCAAACACGTGTTAATGGTCGACTTGTTAAAGTAATGGCTTGGTATGATAACGAATGGGGTTTCAGTAACCGCATGTTAGATAATACTGTTGCATTAATGACAGCTAAATAATTTGTTTTAATTTGTAAAATTGGAACATTAAAAAGCCCTGCACTTGCAGGGCTTTTTGTTATTATCCATCGATTAGATTAAGCGTTACCCTTCACTTTCATGTTTAAGGTTTTCGCAAAATTAAGCATTCTGTTTAATGGTACTAGTGCATCATCACGTAATGCATCATCAACGAACACTTCATGTTCAGTTTTATTTGTTGCTGTCAGTGACGCTTCAATAGCTTGTAAACCATTCATTGCCATCCAAGGACAATGAGCGCAGCTTTTACATGTAGCGCCATTACCACCAGTTGGTGCTTCAATGAGTGTTTTACCTGGTGCTGCTTGTTGCATTTTATAAAAAATGCCTCGGTCAGTCGCCACAATAAACTCTTGGTTGTCCATGGTTTGTGCAGCTTTAATTAGCTGACTCGTAGAGCCCACAGCATCCGCTAAAGCAACGACATTTGCCGGTGACTCAGGGTGAACCAAGATAGCAGCATCAGGATGCTGTATCTTAAGTTCCTTTAATGCTTTAGATTTGAATTCGTCATGAACAATACAATCGCCCTGCCACATCAACATATCAGCGCCAGTTTCTTTAGCAATGTAACTACCCAAGTGACGATCAGGTCCCCAAATAATCTTTTTGCCTTCGCTATCCAAATGTTCAACAATCTCTAGCGCGATACTAGAGGTTACTACCCAATCTGCACGGGCTTTTACTGCCGCTGAGGTGTTCGCATAAACAACTACGGTATGTTCTGGATGGGCATCACAAAATGCTGAAAACTTATCAATTGGGCAACCAATGTCTAAAGAACAAGTGGCTTCTAACGTAGGCATCAAGACAGTTTTTTCGGGGCTTAAAATTTTAGAGGTTTCCCCCATAAACTTTACACCAGCAACAATCAGTTTCTTTGCTGGGTGATCACGGCCAAAGCGTGCCATTTCAAGGGAGTCAGAAACACAACCACCGGTTTCTTCAGCCAGTGCTTGAATTTCAGGATCTGTATAATAGTGTGCAACTAAAACAGCATCTTGGTCGATCAATAGCTGTTTTATTCTTGCTTTAGCTGCAGCTTTTTCAGCATGAGACAATAAAGCAGGTTTCGCAGGAAAAGGATACTCGATAGATTCGATATTCGGTGCCGAGGTGATCATTATGGTTCCGAGAAGTTACAACGTCCGGAGATTATACAAAATCAGTTAACAAAATTAAAGGACGCAATAGCGCCCTTTAATGAGTTAATTAGATTGCCATTATAGAATTAGCGCATTGCGAGTAACATTTCTTGTGGCTGCTCTAAGTACTGCTTCCAAAGATTACAGAAACGAGCAATGGTTCCACCATCGATTACACGATGATCGCCAGACCAACTGACTTGCATAATCTTACGCGCTTCTACCTCGCCATTGGCATTGAAACGAGGGAGTGTTTGTAATTTACCTAGGGCAACAATCGCAACTTCCGGTTTATTGATAATAGGCGTAGCAACCGTCCCACCTAAAGCACCAATATTTGAAATTGATATTGTTCCACCTTTTAAATCAGCAGGACTTACACGGCCACTTCTAGCAGCAGTTGTGAGTCGTGTAATTTCAGCGGCAACTTCTAAAATAGTTTTACTTTGTACATCTTTAACATTCGGTACTAACAAACCCACTTTTGAATCAACAGCCATACCAATGTTATGACTCATTTTATAGGTTAACTCAGTGCAATCAGGGTTGACTTGACTGTTTAATACTGGAAATTCATTAATGGCTAATGACATTGCTTTCATGAAGAAAGGCATCATAGTCAATTTAACTTCGTCAGTTGAATAACGTTGTTTCATCTCGGCGCGTAATGCAACTAAATCTGTTAAATCAAATTCTTCACAATATGTAAAATGAGGAATCGTAGAAACAGACTCAACCATCATCTTAGCCATGACAGCTTTAACACCTTTAATTGGCTCAACTCTGTCTGCATTTGTAGTTTGAATATTAGCTGGTATTGCAGCGCTATTAGAAACGGTAGTCGTTTTAGAGGCTGAGGTTTGGTTTGCTGTGGAGCCATTAGCAAACGCTTCAACATCTTCTTTATACACACGACCATTTTTACCCGTACCTGGCACGTTAGCAATATTGATATCCAAACTTCTAGCTAATCGGCGAACTGCAGGACTTGCTAACGCTTTACCTTGAGCAACTGGTTCACTAGTAACGATTTCGCTAACGGCAGCTGAATGCGTGACTGTTTGAGCCGCTTCAACTTGAGTGCCTGTAGATTCAACCTCGATTGCGAATAACGGCTCATGAACTTTAGCTAATTGGCCTTTTCTGTAATGTAATTTTACAATCTTGCCATTTTTAATCGCTGGTATTTGAACTAAAGCTTTATCTGTCATCACATCAGCAATCGGCTGATCCTCTGTGACAATATCACCTTCAGCGACAAGCCATTCAACAAGTTCACATTCAACAATACCTTCACCGATATCAGGGAGTAAGAACTCTTCAACATCACGTGCGGTAGTTTGACTTATTTGTTCAACATTTCTTGCAACTTCATTGCTGGTTTCTTCATTAGCTTCTGTTGCCGTTTCTTGAGTAGAAGGTGCTCTAGATTCATCAGCAGTGTTAACACCTGTTGCCTCAAGTTCTACTGCATAAAGCGGCGCATGAACTTTTGCAATGTCACCCTTCGCGTAATATAGCTTGGTAATGACGCCCGCATGAGGTGCAGGTATTTGAACTAAGGCTTTGTCTGTCATCACATCAGCAATTGGTTGATCTTCAACAACAACATCACCTTCTTTAACCATCCAATCAACAAGCTCACACTCTACGACGCCTTCACCAATATCAGGCAAAATAAAATCTTTAATCATATCTTGCTCCTAGAAATTGACTGAAGCTTTAATGGCTTCGTAAGTTTTTAGTTCATCTGGCATGTATTCTTTTTCCAGAATCAACGGATATGGTGTATCTAAGCCACATATACGGCTTATAGGTGACTCTAAATGTAAGAAACACTCTTCTTGAATTGTCGCTGCGATTTCACCGGCGAAACCACCCGTTAACGGTGCTTCATGGTTAATGAGCAAACGACCTGTTTTCTTGACAGATGCAGCAACGGTATCAATATCCCAAGGTGACAAGGTTCTTAAATCGACAATTTCACAAGAAATGCCGTCCTTTTCAGCCATTTTTGCCGCTTTTTCAAGAATTTCCATCTGAGCGCCCCAACCAAGTAAGGTAATATCCGTACCCGTTTTAACGACATCAGCTTTACCAAGCTCAATTACGAAGTCACCGGCAGGGACTTCACCAACAGATGCACGGTACAATCTTTTTGGTTCAAAGAAAATGACCGGATTTGGATCGCGAATTGAAGCTAATAACAAACCTTTGGCTTGTTCTGGATTCCGTGGAATGACCACTTTTAAACCAGGGGTTTGGGTAAAATACGCTTCTGGCGATTGCGAGTGATAATGACCACCTGCAATACCACCGCCGTACGGGGTTCTAAAAGTTAACCCACCAACGTTAAACTGGTTACCACTGCGGTATCTGAACTTTGCTGTTTCATTCACTATTTGATCGAATGCAGGAAAAATATAATCAGCAAATTGAATTTCAGCAACGGCCGTCATACCATTTGAAGCCAAGCCATTAGCAAAACCTGCAATGCCTTGTTCAGTTAACGGAGTATTAAAACAACGATCTCTACCAAACTTTTCTTGTAATCCAGATGTTGCACGGAAAACGCCACCAAAATGACCCACATCTTCGCCAAACACAACCATTCGTTCATCAGCAGTCATTGCAATTGCCAATGCATCATTGATGGCGTGTAACATATTCATTTCAGCCACAATTAAATTCTCCCTGCGCTTTTAGGATACGACTTTGGATATTTCTTAATATGTTGTTTGAGCTCTGCAAGCTGCTTTTCTAAAACAGGTGTAGGCTTATCCAGTACGTCTGTAATCAAACCATCAATGTGTGGTAAAGGCACTTTTTCAGCCACTTTAACGGCGCTAAGTACTTCCTCACGATATTTCTCATAACGTGCTGCATCATCAGCTTCATTAAGCCAATCTTTATTGATCATCCAAAGCTTGAAGCGTTTAACTGGGTCATGTTGTTCCCATTTCGCTTCTTCTTCTTTCGAACGATAACCAGAAGGATCATCCGATGATGAATGCGCACCTAAGCGATATGTCATTGCTTCGATTAATACAGGTGCATTGTGTTCAAGCGCGTGCGCGCGAGCTTGTTGAGTTGCAGCAAGCACAGCTAACATGTCATTACCATCAACACGAATGGTATGCATACCGTAACCCACACCACGACTAGCAATGCCATTACCGGCAAACTGTTCTTCAGTAGGCGTTGAAATGGCATAACCATTATTACGACAGAAAAATATCGTTGGAGATTTTAACACTGCAGCCATATTCAAACCTGCATGAAAGTCCCCTTCTGATGCTGCGCCTTCACCAAAGTAACAAATGGCTACGTTACGTTTACCTTGTAATTTGAAAGCATGTGCAACGCCAGTTGCCTGTGGAATTTGTGTTGCAAGTGGAGATGAAATCGTTTGGTAATTTAGCTCGTTACTACCGTAATGAATCGGCATTTGACGACCTTTACCTAAATCTTTTTCATTACTGAACATCTGATTCATAAATTGTTCAGTAGTAAAACCACGGTACCGTAATGAGGCATGTTCGCGATACTGAGCAAGAATTACATCGCCATCATCTAACGCGGCTGTACTTCCGATAATTGATGCTTCCTCACCAGTACATGTCATATAAAAACTGATACGACCTTGTCTTTGCGCACTTAGCATACGTTCATCTAATACTCGGGTAAAAACACAAGTATCATGAATTCGCTCAGCGAGTGCTTTATCTATCACTGGCATGACGGCATTTTCGTATGTCGTACCATCAGCTTGAAGAATTTTTAAAATAGGAATGTGCAATGAAGCTTTGTCTAAGAAGCTGACACGATGCACTGTTTCATTATTCAGTGGTGCGTTGCTCATATTGTGCTCTTATTATGTGAGGCCTTATAAAATAAAGCTTAATTTATACTATGCGAACGAACATTACGTTAACGTAAACTAGCGATCAACTAATGTTCATCCCATCTAGTGAATAACTTCTCATTTAATTTGTATATCTAGCTTTACAAATTACTGAATATCTTCGTTAGGAGCTGGTATTAAGCATAATACCGTGCGCTGACCAACAGGTACATTTTCATTTGGAAAAACGATAGCTTCATACGGATATTCAATTAAAATTTCTTTTCCGCCTTCAGTTGCTAATACTTCACCTTGCTTAAAGCCGGTAAAATTAACCGTGGCTTTTGGAAATGCGAATGTAAAATCGTCGAAGTGCTTATTTACTGAACGAGACACTTTATACAAGTTAAGCCGGTCGCTGTTGAATTCAGCAACTGATACTTGCTGCTTGGTTATCAAGTGATTTAGCATTTTGCGCGTATTAGCAAACTTACTCATTTCATTTTGACCAAACGGCATCACCTTTCCAAGCTCTACGGTGAAAGCGTCGGCTTTAAATTGTTCTGACGAATAATAGCTAAATGTCGTTGTCGGTTCGTGATGAAATAAAATGGTGTCCACATCGCAACCAGCAAGAAACATAATTTGTTCAGCACTAAAACTACGTCCTGGTCGATAAGGATATATCGCAAATTTTTCGTGTTTTGAAGGCTTAATCGCTGTGTGCAAGTCATAATGAATACGTTGTGATACGTGATTATCGAGGAAAAAATTGCTTACATAACCCTCCAATGCTTTAGCGCGAACTCTTTCCTTGTTGCAAAGCCCTTCACCTTTTGAATGCGCGCCGCTAAATAACCTGTTCATGTTTTCTTCTACAAAACGGGTTTCAGTTAAAATGGAATCTGGGTTGCCAATTAAAAATAATACTCTGTGTTCTGTCTGTATTTGTTCATTAAGTAACGCTTGGATTAAGTCATTACAAATCTCAATAGGCGCAGTTTCGTTCCCATGAATGGCACACGATAAAACAATATCCTTAGTAGAACCTGTTGCAGGAGTAAAGCTGATGACACCGTTATCATGTATTTTGACTATTGTTTGATTAGATAAGGTGAAACTGTGTGAGGTAATGACTTTATCGATGTTAGCTAAAGTGAACGCTAAAAAATCTTTTTCTTCCATTAATTGTTGAAACACGAAGACTCCTTGAAAAACGGTAAAACGAAATTGGTTTCAATAACAGATGTTGATTCTAACACAACAAGTGGAAGCTGACGTTAAGGGACAATTAACATAGTGTAAAACTTTACTTGCATTCTCATTCAGAACAAATATAATTTTAGCCATCTAGACTTCTTTATGGATGTGAGTATGACTTTAGCAACATTTGGTGCAGGCTGTTTTTGGGGTGTTGAATATTTTTTCAAACAAGTAGATGGTGTTACCAATGCACAATGCGGCTACATGGGCGGAAGAGATCAGTTTCAGAGTTATGAAGAAGTCAAAACAGGCACAACAGGTCATGCTGAAGTCGTTCAAGTAGAGTTTGATGAATCAATTGTTTCATACCAAGAGCTTTTGGAAGTGTTCTGGCAAAATCACAACCCAACCACTCTGAATAGACAAGGTGGCGATATTGGTAATCAGTATCGCAGTGCTGTATTTTTTCATGGTAAAATTCAAAAAGACGCTGCTGAAAAATCCAAACTTGATCTAGCACGCAGTGGTAAATGGGGAACTAAGCATATTGTAACTGAAATTGTCCCAATTCAGCAGTTCCACCCTGCTGAAGAATATCATCAAAATTACATAGAGAAGAATGAGTTACCAAGCTGTCATATTAGTTATTAGTTTATGAAATGACTTAAGGCACTTGTATTGGTGCCTTTTTTATACAAAAGCGATTAATACAATCTATATCTTAGACAGTTCTGCACTTTACCCCATCCGTTAAATTCCCTACAATCCATGCAAATTGCTTAAGGCATGAATACGGAGAAATACAAAAATGAGTCAAGCTCGTCATATTAACCTACTTATCTTAGGTTCAGGTCCTGCTGGTTATACTGCTGCAGTTTATGCCGCTCGTGCGAATTTAAAACCAGTCATGATCACTGGTATGCAGCAAGGCGGTCAATTGACCACAACAACAGAAGTTGAAAACTGGCCAGGTGATGCTGAAGGTTTAACCGGTCCTGTTTTAATGGAAAGAATGCAACAGCACGCAGAAAAATTTGAAACTGAAATCATTTTTGATCACATTAATGAAGTCGATTTTAGTGAGCGCCCTTTTAAATTAAAAGGTGACAACGGCGAATTTACTTGTGATGCACTAATTATCGCAACTGGAGCCTCTGCTAAATATTTAGGTTTGCCTTCTGAAGAAGCATTTATGGGGCGAGGTGTATCAGCATGTGCAACTTGTGACGGTTTCTTTTATCGTAACCAGAAAGTAGCCGTTGTTGGCGGCGGTAATACCGCTGTTGAAGAAGCACTTTACTTAAGTAACATCGCATCAGAAGTTCATTTAATTCATCGCCGTGACACTTTCCGCTCAGAAAAGATTCTAATTAATCGACTGATGGACAAAGTGGCAAACGGAAATATTATCCTTCACTTAGATCAAACGCTTGATGAAGTGACTGGTGATAATATGGGCGTTACTGGTTTGAATATGAAGAGCACTAAAGACGGGTCTATTTCGTCTCTAGAAGTTGCAGGTGTATTCATTGCAATTGGTCATAGCCCTAATACTGGTATTTTTAATGATCAACTGAATATGAATCACGGCTACATTACGGTTAATAGTGGTTTACAAGGTAATGCAACACAAACCAGCATTGAAGGTATTTATGCCTGTGGTGATGTTATGGATCAACATTACCGTCAAGCGATTACATCAGCAGGTTCAGGTTGTATGGCAGCTTTGGATGCTGAACGATTCCTTGATGCTCAATAAGCGCGTTATGTATTAAGATAAAGCCAGCGAATGCTGGCTTTTTTATTGTGTCGAATCCATTGAGTATAAAACTACATCTACTTCGCCATCGACATCTGGGTGCACAATTGTCTTTTGGTATGTCATACCTAATTTAACCATTATGTTTATTGAAGCGCTATTGTGTTTATCAGCGATAGCGGAAAACTTTTTCACATTTTGTTGATGAGATACAATGTGTTTAATGACCGCTGTGGCACTTTCGGTTGCAACTCCTTTACCCCAAGTTTCTTGTTTAAATCGCCAACCAATTTCGATATTGTTAAACTCAGGCGACTCTGTAAAAAAGCCCATTGGTCTAATCAAAATCCAACCTGCAAATTGTTTATCATTTAAAAATACTTTCCAAAGCCCCCAATCTTTAACAGGGTTAAGGTAACTGGCTAAGCGTGGAATAAAAACCTCATCAATTTCTTGTTGAGTTGTTTTTTTACCGCCATTGATATATTTCATCACAACAGGGTTTTGATCCAATTCAAATAATAAATCCGCATCATTAAGTGTCATAAGTGAGATAGTAAGGCGTTCTGTAGTAATTACAGTCATCGTGGTATTCCGTTAATAATGATTGTTTAAGGCTAACAATAAGATACCGTAAATTATAGGCATAAAAAAAGGAACCCGAAGGCTCCTTTTTTAAAGCATTTTAACTAATTACTTAGCTAAAGCTTCTTTTGCTTTTTCAACTAAAGTTGTAAATACAACTTTGTCGAATACAGCGATGTCAGCCAAAATCTTACGATCGATTTCGATTGATGCTTTTTTAAGGCCGTTAATGAAACGACTATAAGAAAGACCATTTTGACGAGAAGCCGCATTGATACGTGCAATCCAAAGTTGACGGAATTGACGTTTCTTTTGACGACGGTCACGGTAAGCATATTGACCAGCTTTAGTTACTGCTTGAACAGCAACACGGTAAGTACGTGAGCGAGCTCCGTAATAACCTTTGGCTAATTTAAGTACTTTCTTGTGACGAGCACGAGCGGTTACACCACGCTTAACTCTAGGCATTGTTCATATCTCCTTTAATTAAGCGTATGGTAGTTGACGTGCGATTGCTGGCACATCAGACTTTGCAACTAAACATTTAGCACGTAAGTGACGTTTACGCTTAGTGCTCTTCTTTGTCAAAATATGACGTAAGTGTGCTTGTTTACGCTTGAAACCATTAGCGGTTTTTCTGAAGCGCTTTTGAACACCCTTATCTGTTTTCATTTTAGGCATTGCTAAAACTCCGCATTGGGACATTAATAAAACGTAAGGCGAGCAAAATCCTCAAAAGGACTTTGCTACTTTTTAGTGGGTTGCCCTACTATTTCTTTTTAGGTGCGAGGACCATAACTGCTTGTCGACCTTCCATTTTCGGGAAAGATTCAACAACAGCATATGTTTCCAAATCTGCTTTGATACGGTTCAAAAGATCCATACCTAAGCTTTGGTGTGCCATTTCGCGACCACGGAAACGCAGCGTAATCTTCGCTTTGTCCCCATCTTCAAGAAAACGAATCAGGTTGCGTAGTTTTACCTGATAGTCGTTTTCATCAGTGCCAGGACGGAATTTTATTTCCTTCAGCTGGACCTGTTTCTGCTTCTTTTTTTGTTCCTTTTGGGCTTTAGCCTTATCAAAAAGGAACTTACCGTAGTCCATTATGCGACAGACAGGTGGCTCAGCATTAGGACTGATTTCAACCAGGTCTACACCTGCTTCATCAGCTAATTCCTGTGCCTGTGAAATACTAACGATTCCAACTGCCTCACCATCAATATCCGATAAACGAACTTCTGGTACGCCAGTGATTTCATCGTTAATACGATTAGGGGCTGGCTGTCGCCCTGCTGCTCTCTTGATCTTTATGACCTATTCCTCCAACAATAATAGACTACGGCTAGAAATTTGTTCTTGTATCTTGGCATTGAAATCATTGATTTTCATTTTGCCTAAATCGATACCATCACGTGTTCTTACCGCAACTTCCTTATTTTCCATTTCTTGATCGCCGACGACCAATAAATAAGGTACACGCTTTAACGTATGTTCACGTATTTTAAAGCCTATTTTCTCATTCCTCAAGTCTTTAGATGCACGAATGCCACTTTCTTTGAAAGATTTAACAATTTCGTCAACATAATCAGACTGTTTGTCTGTAATATTCATAACAATTACTTGCACAGGTGCAAGCCATGTTGGGAATTTACCTGCGTATTCTTCAATTAGAATACCTAAGAAACGTTCAAGAGACCCTAAAATAGCTCTATGGATCATAACTGGCGTTTGACGCGTGTTGTCTTCAGCAACATAAGTTGCCCCAAGACGAGATGGTAATGCGTAATCTAATTGCACAGTACCACACTGCCATGCACGGTCTAAACAGTCATGAAGTGTAAATTCGATTTTTGGACCATAGAAGGCACCTTCACCTGTTAAAATCTCGAATTCAATTTCGTTAGCAACAAGTGCTTGCTTTAATGCTTCTTCAGCTCTATCCCACATATCGTCATCACCAATTCGTTTTTCAGGACGAGTTGATAATTTAACGACGATATTGCTAAAGCCGAAACTGCCGTAAGTGTCGTATACCATTTGGATACATTCACTCACTTGTTCTTGAACTTGTGCGTCAGTACAGAATACGTGGGCATCATCTTGGGTGAATCCACGAACACGCATTAGTCCATGCAATGATCCTGATGGCTCATTACGATGACAACAACCAAACTCTGCCATTTTAAGTGGTAAATCACGGTATGATTTAAGACCTTGGTTAAAGATCTGAACATGACCAGGACAATTCATAGGTTTAATTGCATATTCACGGTTTTCACTGTTAGTCGTGAACATCGCATCTGCATACTTATCCCAATGGCCTGAACGTTCCCATAAGTTACGATCCATCATTAATGGACCTTTAACTTCTTGGTAAGTGTATTGACCTAGTTTTTGTCGAATGAACTTCTCTAACTCTAGGTACAAACTCCAACCATCGTTATGCCAGAATACCATTCCTGGCGCTTCTTCTTGCATATGGTAAAGATCTAGCTGTTTACCAATTTTACGGTGGTCACGTTTTGCCGCTTCTTCAAGACGGTTTAAATGTACTTTTAATGCTTTTTTATCAGCCCATGCTGTTCCGTATACACGTTGCAGCATCTTATTATCTGAATTACCACGCCAGTATGCACCTGCAACACTCATTAACTTAAAGTGTTGGCAGAATTTCATATTAGGTACGTGTGGGCCACGACACATATCAACATATTCTTCATGGTGATATAAAGCCGGTGTTGCATCTTTACTGATGTTTTCATCTAAGATGGCAATTTTGTACTCTTCACCACGTGATTCGAAAGTATCGCGGGCTTCTTGCCAAGAAACAACGTTCTTAACAACACTGTAATTTGTCTTTGCTAACGCAGTCATGCGTTTCTCAAGAGCATCAATATCTTCTTGAGTTAATTTATGGTCTAAATCGATGTCATAGTAAAAACCATTATCGATAACTGGACCAATAGCCATTTTTGTTTCTGGCCACATTTGCTTAATTGCATGGCCAAGTAAATGTGCACAAGAATGGCGAAGGATTTCAACACCCTCTTCATCTTTAGCCGTAATGATTGAAAGCTCTGAATCTGTGGTTATTAAGTCACAAGCATCGACTAACTCGCCGTTTACGCGACCAGCAATACATGCTTTAGCTAAACCAGGACCGATGTCTGCAGCGACATCTAACGTTGAAACAGAATCTGCAAACTCGCGTTTGCTGCCATCAGGCAATGTAATAATTGGCATTAAATTTCCTTATCCAGTGGTGACCCACACGTAGGGCCACTTGGTAATAAATAATAAATAAAAGAAATGCCACCAAACTACAGACATTACAGGAGCCTGAGCTGATAGTGGCATGAAGTTGCATTGTATGTGAAAAGCACTTTTGCAAGCAAGTGATGCGCTAGTGTTAATCTACAATATTGACACTTTTTTTGTTATTTAAGGTATTGATTAAAATATTCCTTCTTAAATGGAATTAAATTGACTGAAGCTTTAGTCATTAAAGTCAATTGACATTGACTAGAGTCAACTATAATTACTGACGAAAGAAACGGATTTATCAGATACACACTTATTCAAGTCATCAAGGAGTTTGTATGAATTTAGTGAGTAAAATAATTAGCTGTCCACACTGCGGACATAACCAACATGTGCATATCGACACCAGTTTAGGGGATCAGGAATATTATGATGATTGCCGTATTTGCTGTAATTCAATCCACATGCGACTACAAGTGAATGATTCTAATCGAACAATTCAACTCTTTATAGATTCTGACGATGAACAGCTTTATTAATAATTAAAGCTATTCATCTTAATGTCTTGGGTTAAGTGTTATTTGATTTGATTAGATTAGCTAGGTCGATATTCGTTAATGCTTTTTTGGCAAGAATACGCTCAACAGTATCGACTATTACTTGTGTTTGGCTGTCAATTTCGATGTTAATTTTATCACCAATGATACAGTCACTTAAATTAGTCAATTTAAGTGTTTCAGGAATAAGGTGCAGTTTAAATTGATTATTCTTCAATTCTCCAACGGTTAAACTGCAACCATTAACACCCACAAAGCCTTTATAAAAAATATAATCCATCCACTTTTCAGGAACACTTAGGGTGAGATTATAATGTGAGTCTGTTTCACTTACTTCGGTTATGGTTGCCATAGCATGAATATGGCCAGATAAAATGTGACCGCCTATCTCTTTACCGAAGGTTAATGACCGCTCTATATTAACTTTGCTACCTGGCTCAACAAAATTTAGGTTTGTAACCTGTAACGTCTCTTCCATTACATCAAAATAAACTCTATCATTCTCGAGTTTAGTGACAGTTAAACATACGCCATTATTTGCAACACTCGCACCGGTTTCTAAACCTTGTTGCAGCTCTTCTGGAATTTTGACTTCAAACGTTTTTAAACCGCTTTGCTCTTTAATCGAAACCACATCACATGTGGCTTGCACGATACCAGTAAACATATTTTCACTCGTTAGTTAAAAGGTTTTCTAATGAATCACACAGGCTTTCAGGCCAAAAAATTAATACAACTGGCATTGCCAGTATTAATTGCACAACTTACCCAAACAATGATGGGGTTTATCGATACTGTAATGGCTGGCAGAGTCAGTGCTGTCGATATGGCTGCTGTCGCAATTGGAACCAGTTTATGGTTACCAGCATTACTTTTTGTACAAGGTCTTATTCTCGCATTTACACCTGTATTTGCCCACCACCATGGTGCGAATAACCCGAAAGCAATACAGCCATTAATGTCGCAAGCTTTTTATATTGCCATAATAGGTACTATAGGTGTTTTGCTGTTCCTCTCATTTTCTAAAACCATTTTTACAATGATGGAGCTGGACCCTGAATTAGCAGACTTAAGTGCAGGATACCTACATGGTTTTATGTGGGGTGTACCTGCGTTCATCTTTTATCAAATTTTAAGAGGTTGCTCTGAAGGCATATCCTATACATTACCTACCATGGTGATTGGTTTTGTGGGTTTAGCTGTCAACATTCCCGCTAACTATATATTTATATATGGACACTTTGGCGTTCCAGCCATGGGCGGCGCAGGTTGTGGTATTGCAACAGCTTTAGTGTTCTGGGCAATGCTCATTGCTATGATGATTTACATGCAGTTTCATCAAAAGTTTAAACAAATCGCGCCTTTTAGTACATTGAACAAGCCAAACTGGAAAACCATTTGGGAAATGACTAAACATGGTATGCCGATTGCGATGGCATTGTTTTTTGAAGTTAGCTTATTTGCAGTAATTGCCCTTCTGTTAGCCCCTTTAGGCGCAACAGTGGTAGCAGGTCATCAAATTGCACTTAACTTTTCTTCTATCGTATTTATGTTGCCATTATCAATAGGTATTGCCGTTTCAATTCGCGTGGGCTACTACCTTGGTCAAGATAAGCTTGAGATCAGTAACTTGGTAACAAAAATTGGCCTATTTATCGCGTTTTCATTAGCTGTATTCACTGCAGTAATTACCGTCTTGTTCAAAACCCAAATTGCGCTGCTTTATAATAATAATCCTGAGGTTGTCGCCTTAGCGGGTAGTTTGATGTTCTTAGCTGCCTTGTATCAGTTGTCTGACTCTATTCAAGTCGTCGCAGCGGGGGCATTAAGAGGATATAAAGATACTCAGAGTGCGTTCTATATTACCTTGGTTTCCTATTGGGCTATAGGAATGACATTAGGCTATACCTTGGCAAGAACAGATTTGATTGTCCCTGCGATGGGCGCTCATGGTTTCTGGATTGGCTTAATCGCAGGATTAACCAGTGCTGCAATCCTTTTTGCCATAAGACTGCGATACATACAAACTTCAGGAAAATTAAAAGCGGTTATTTCTGATCACAGCTGATAAAGGTTAAGAGTTAAAAACCAATAAATTAATTTTCAGCATATAAGCTACGAATATTTAAGCTTATATGCTGTTATTAAGTTCAATGTGAACAGCAAATCACCACTCGAACACTTTTTTAGTTTTTTTACTTGCATCAGTCTCTGTATACCGTAATATATCGCTCGTTCCAAAGATTACATGAATTTGTTTTCTTGAAACAATACAACTGTAGCTCAGCTGGTTAGAGCACCACCTTGACATGGTGGGGGTCGGTGGTTCGAATCCACTCAGTTGTACCATCTCTTTTAAGATTGCTAAACATAATACAACCGTAGCTCAGTTGGTTAGAGCACTACCTTGACATGGTAGGGGTCGGTGGTTCGAATCCACTCGGTTGTACCATTTCTATTCTAAACTCTTGTATATACCCCAAAGTTAAATCCCATAACATACCTCCTTTGTGCCTTGTTTAAATATTGTTGTGTCACCATCCTCTAATTTTATCTTCTAAATTCAAATAATGAAAACAAGTGAATATCTATATTAGTTAGTTTGTTTGATACAAAACCTCTAACTAAAACACTAAAAATAAACTTGTGCCCACTTTGTGCCAGGATAATTTTTAACAGCTTTTATTTCTCAACAGAGAAATGACCACCACCGAATCCTGTGCTAAAGAAAAACTAAGAAGTAAGTTTTATGATAATTTAAAATAACCACTTAATTCTTCAAGACGTACTGAACCGGCATCTTCATATTTATTAATTTTGTTAATCGGTTAATAGGCGACAATTAGCTTGTCCGGTTTTAGTAATCTTTAGGCAAACATAATTCTTGAGAGATTTTTTAGCCTGAAAAATTCATAAGCCAACCACAGCTAATCTATAAATGTCTTTTCGTAAAAACCTAAACAGACCTAATACTCTGCCGCGGATAAGGCGGATTTTCTTCCCTTACAGCAAGACGAATTTATGCTGGCCAATACGACATAACCAAACTACTGAGCCAATACGCGACTAAAAAGTATCCTCTTAATGTTCTTTTGAAACAGCATGTGGTGCCATTGCTTGAAAAAGAACCTTCAGTACAGACCATTACATTAATCAAAAACTAGAAGCTATTGCACCTAGGCAAGAGATTAATCATCTCGCGTAAAAAAGATTTAATCAAAGGCGAATATCTCGTTGACGATTATGACTAGGGAAAGGACAAAAGTTTTCAATGGGAATTTAATTCATTTCAGTACCCTCGATTTTCCAAACTAGCTAAACGTTAAATTATTTTCAAAGTTATAGAAATAAAAAATTGAAAGTGAATTTATAATCTCATACATGGAGCGCATCATGACAATTAACAAAAAAAGCTCAACCACAACTCAAGCCATTTCGACTACCTGATGTTATTTTCCCGTTGTTAACCCATCAGGTCTTCCAGATGATTACTTTAAAAAATTCTATGAATACATGAGTTGCTCATCAGTACCGCATCCAGTCTATGTTTACGAACATGATTATTTCTGCTTTCTGAGCCTGCTAAACAATGGCTCATTAAAAATCACTTAATGTTTTTTAGACCATTACAAATTAAACCAGTTAGTCATATGGATAACTTCTCACATCACTTGGATTGTTAGCTATTTAGCTAACAGAAGGAAGAACTATGGCTAATCGTGAAGATATTGGACTTGAAATCAATAAATATAGAAAGGCAAAACAGCTAACTCAATTATAGCTTTCTAAATTGAGTCATATCAATAAAACAACAATTTCATAAATAGAAAATGGACGATTTACTGGCTCATTCTACAATTTGGAAATCATACTAGATATCGTTGGCCTCCAATTTGCTGTTGTTGAGAAAGTACACGTTTACCAGATTGGGATGAGATTGAAGATTTGTTCTCGGAGGATGAAGATTAATATCATTGTTGTAACTAACAGAAACTTGTTAATATATTGAAAGTGTTGCGATTAACAATAATGAGAGCAAGTGACGTGATAAGAAATAAACCATCAGAGCCTACAGACAATTGGGTTGGGCGTTCTATTTCACCTAGGTTCAATGACGAACTTAATCTTTGGTTTTCCACGATACCTGTTCTTTGCGGTATCATTCAATGTCTCTTTTTCTGCTTTTACTTTTTATATTTTGCAGGTCTAGTCTTTGTAGGCGGAGGTAGTAGTAAAGGAGGCGGACCCTTTGGGATATTATTAGTTTTGCTTTCTTTAGCTGTCTCTCTCGCACTATTAGCGGCTTTTGCAATGGGGCTTCTTTATGGTCTGGGTTCGGTAGTACTAATATTTGAATATTCACCTTGGCCCGTGTTCGCTTGGTTAGCGCTTATATTGATGGGCTCGGTTTTTAAAAATATAGCTAAAGTGAAAGAAATAGGCGATGACGAAAAACAGTATGCACTGCCCCAAACCTACTTTTGGGGAATGGGAATAACTGCTATGTTAATTGTAGGTTTAGCTAACTATGACGCTTCAATTGCAAATGCTGAGATACAGAGTGCAGATAAGTTTCTGATCCCATTTGCTGTTTTTGCGTGTTTTATTTCACTTTTTCACTGCATTGTTAAACCAGCAGTCACTTCCATTATTATTGTTTATATTTTTTTCTTCGTTAAAACAGATGCAGCTAAGTACTCCATAGAAAACAAGCCATCAGCCTCCCCCAAAAGAGCCTTACTTTACACTGCTATTGGAATGTTCATTATTTTACTTGTAGCCTTCTTCATATCAGAAAAAAATACTGGAGCGAATCACGATCAACTCGTAAATTCACCTGTTACTAAAAATAAAACAGAATCAATATCTAAGGCCATCAATAATACCTCCACAACAAAAAAAGTAACAAGGGCAACAACAAGCAATAAACCGTATGTGCAAAAGGTGCCCAAAATCGACTGGGACAGAGTTTATATGATACCAGGTGAGCATTTCTCTTATAAAAAATTAAATATTGGATTGCCTTATCAACAACTCATTAAGGCAGCAAGAAAAGGCGATAAAGAAGCAAAAATTCAGGTTGCCCTACTCTATATGCATGGCGTCGGGGTCACACGAGATTTTGATAAAGCAGAGTATTGGTTCCAGCAATCAGCAAGAGATAACCACCCTCAAGGTCAAAAAATGCTGGCTTACACCTATTATGGAAGCCAAAACCAAAAAGCATTTCGGTATTTTAAGAAGTCAGCCCTACAAGGTGATATGGAAGCACAATATTGGACATCACGTTTATATTACAGAGGCGAAGGGGTAAATATGAGTAAGAGCAAAGCAGAGTATTGGAATAAAAAAGCCGTGGCGCAAGATATGCAGAGTATATGGACAAAATAGTGACTGATACACTGTGTTCTTTGAAGGCGGAGAATGAAATATGATCAACGGTGCTAAATATTGTATAGATTATATGTTGTCATACACATCACTGCTTAAGAAACACCATAATTGTTTATGAAGATGTCACTAGATATGTTTGCTAAGTAAGAATTTAACTAACGATGTTTACAAAAAAACTAACAGCTCGAATAAAGCTGTTAGTTTATAAAACAACTTAGACAATCTAACCATTGCTTTAGGTTTATGTCTACTATAGGGAAAATGTCAGCTTGGGCATTTTCATAAAAACGTTTATACGCTTGCACTCCACCATTTTATTCCCAACAAAATTGTACTTTCTGAACAAGCATCACGGTAAAAACTTGAACAGAAAAAACCATGTTCAGAAATGTAGCTCAACAATTCTTTATTGGTAGCTTCAAATTCACTTAACTCTGTTTGACCATGAGCAAGATGGATCCCGCCAATAACCTCTCCTAGTGCCTGAACAACCAAAAAATCTAATGCTGATTGTTTGCTATTAAAAGCGAAGAGAACATCTGAGCGTTGATTTAAATCACGAATATCAGCAAAGTCGATATTATTTGGCATTTCATGTGAATAAAGCTTACCTGCAATATTCGCGACTACATCGCTAATAATAGCAACATCATTTGAAGGGTGTTCAAAAACAATAAATTCAGTGCCTATTTTTTTGCAGAGCTCAAATAGCTTTTTATTATCCTCAGGAAGGAGCCCTGATACCAACAAAGCATCAAAAGAAGGACTTGATAAGATATTGTCACAAAGAGAATTCAGCGGAATAAACTGTCCATGTTTCGCAGAATCAAGTTTTGGCAATGATATGGCTAACCTAAGTTCATCCATATCATCATTAAGTAGTTCAAACATCATATCTCCTGATAAAGCGATATGTATAACGCCCATTAAAAGTCAGATAATAGATGATTAAAATGAGCATAGAAGCAAAAAAAGAAAATTGTTAACTGTTCCACTTTGAGCCACTAATGAACTAAACCGTTCTCAGCAGAATCAATCATTAATTCGGTCATAACTATTTCAACTTACCATGGTGTTTTAATGTTGCTAGGTTTGACTTCGAAGTTATCATCTCTGCCAAAACTATACTTTTGAGCCTAGATAAATTGACTAAAAAATAGTTTGTAGGCATAAGGCATTACTCTTAATAAGCAGTAAGCCTCACAGCGCTGATCAACTTAGGATTAAGAGGCATGCCACTACACAAAAAAGCCCTCGTCATGTGGAATGAACGATTCAATCATGTCACTCCTTTCCTATTCCACATATCTGAATATAAGAGAAAATCAAACAACTTCTCTTTTATTAAATTATAAAAATAAAGCTTCTATTTCGTCGCTAATCAACGACTCTTTATCAACCAGTGTATTAGCGATATGATCAAGTTGGTCACGATGCTCAATTAACCTTGCTTCCGCAGATGCCTCAGCATCTAGCAACCATTGTCGAACCGCTGTTTGCGCTTTCAGTAGGAGATCACTCTCTTCAAATTTTGTTAATAAACCCACATTAACTGGCCCAACAGCAGCATCGAGGCCACCTTCATAAATGACATGCATAGCTAATTTTGTTGCTTTTTCTATATCACTTGTGGCGCCAGAGCTAATCTCATCTACGGAGCCGGTATATATTTTCTCAGCGACACGTCCAGCGAGTAATACCTCTAAGCGATGTTTAACCCTGATGCTAGATAAACTTTCATATTCATTCGCAGCTCGTGTTGAAACAAAGCCCAAAGCATTATTACGTGGCTCAATAGTCACAAAATCAATTGGTTGCTTAGGGAATAACATTTTTGTTAATAGTAAATGCCCCGCTTCATGATAGGCCGTGCGTTGCTTCTCTTGTGCGCTTAAAATTATATGTTCTGATGGTAAACCATAGCTAACTCGTAGCATGGTTTGTTTAATATCTTCACTTGTTAAAGCTTTGTTTTCACCCACAGCTTGATAAATCGCTTCACGAAATACCTGCTCTATTTCTGCTGATGACATACCTTGAGATGAAGAAGTAAGTTGCTTCAACTCCTGTTCTGAAAACACTATTTGGTGCTTATCTGAAAAACGTGCGAAGAATTCCTTTCTCGCATTGACGTTTGGTAAATCACAAAAAATAGTTTCATCAAAGCGCCCAGGCCTTAATATCGCACTATCAAGCAATTGTGGATGATTAGTTGCTGCTATTATAAATATTGGATCACTTTGTGGCGTAAAACCATCCATTTCAGTGAGTAAAGCATTCACCGTTAAGTTTCTATCTCTGTCTGCACCTTGAGTTGAACGACTCCTTTGACCCGCAATCGCATCAATTTCATCAATGAAAATAATCGAAGGGGCATATTTACGTGCAGTGGCAAAAAGTTTCTTAATGTTTTGCGTGGTGCCACCAGAATGGCTTTCTGATAATTCAGAAGATGATACGCTAAAAAATGGTAATCCACTCTCTCCAGCAAGTGCCTTTGCTAAAAATGTTTTACCTGTACCTGGCGGGCCAGCAAATAAAAAACCACTCGGGACTTTAACGCCAAAGTTAGCTAACTTTTCTGGTAATTTCAACCAATTAACAACATCTACTAATCGTTTTTTAGCCCGTTCCAAGCCTATAACATCATCAAGTTTAAAATTAGGTAAGCTATGTTTAAACAGTTCTCCCTCTTTTAAATCATTACTCTGAACCAACTGATTGACTGAGAGCCGCTTATAGTTTGCTTGGAAAATATCCCCCACTTGAGTCACTTCACATTGATACTGTAACTGTTGATTTCTACGCGTCATATTGAATATATTATTTTCTGTAGAAAGGTAATAGTTAACACGATTTAGCATGTTAGAGAATAAAACTGAAAAATCACTAAGATTGAGTCTAAAGTGTTCACGCACCTCATGTGCTGAGTGTTGTTCTATTTGTTCATCATCTAATTTTACAAGTTGATATGTAAAGATAGGCGTTTTACTGTTAAGGGCATACAAACCTGAGATGACATCAACCAACTGAATATCATGATTATTAATAGTATCAACATCTATTAGCAATGCATCAGGATGAGAAGACTCAATAGCATGACGCAAACCAGCTAAATCCGTACATAATGAAATATTACAGGCTGATTGTTGCTCTTTCACCAGTTCAAATACTTTGGAATCATCGTCCAGCAATAACAATTGGACTGGCTTATCGTTACTTTTTTCAAGTTGCTCTATGCTAACCTTAAATTTAATTTGTTTATTATCGTCTGAGAAATAAGGAATAGCCTTAGTGAGGATCATTGATTTATGTTTAGCGAAACAACTTTTGAGAGCACGTACTGAAATATCTGGTGACATACTTTTTAGCATTAAACTAGCAAATTCCTGTGGCCAATCATAAGAAATTTGTGCCGTAGATGATTCAAGCTTATTCACTTCCACTTCAGCAAGGCGTATTAAATGATTTACTTTCAATTCAGAAAATAAAATCGGAAAACCTTTTGCTAAACGGTTAACGAACTCTGGCGATAGTTTTGTTTTATTGGAAGGATTTTCAGACTGACGTAATAGTTCAAAAATGCTTAACTCTGCATTTTGAGGGTTATTTTGAAGTACATCCTGTCCTAGGTTTGTGGTAAATATGATAACGCATTGGCTAAAGTCAACTTCTTCCTGACTAGTTTGATCTTTTGCTTTAGCACTATCCAAAACAGACAGTAATGATTGTATAACAGTGCTATGTGCTTTTTCAATTTCATCAAACAGTAATACTTGCCTAGGTTGTGATCGCACAGCCACTGTCAACATGCCTAAACTTGAATCAACATATTGAATACCAGAGCCAAATAACTTCATGGCATCCCGTTCATCAGAATACTGCTCCATATTGAAAGTATTAAACGCATAGCCCGTTTTTTCAAACTCATTGACTTGTGATTGTAGCTGTGATGCTAGGTAAGTTTTACCAACGCCTGATGGCCCTGCAAACGTATAAATTAAACGTGGTCCATTGGAGGACTCAATACAAGACGTTAAGTACCCTTGACAGAGTTTCGTTACTGCCGCCTCTTGACCTATCACTTTATCATTAAGGGCCTGCTGTATCTTGCTACTCGCAATAGCAGTCTTTATCGTATTATTACCATGTTGATTCATCTCCAAAAATGCCTTCATTCTTGGAGATTGTAACTCAACTAGACTCGTGACAAAATCATCTATATTGAAGCTATCATTTTGAATTGAGGCTGCAAAACATGCTGTAATTGAAGTATTAAATTGCAGATTTACAGCATACTTTTTAGCACACATAAACCAAGTCGTTGTCGTACCATTCACATCAAAACTGCGTGTTGTTGCTGTTAATTGTAATTTTTCACGTAAGGCGTAAACCTCTTTATCAAAAACAACTTGATAGCTTTGGCAATTAAAATAATCTGCAATTTTATCGAGTATGACACTATGGTTAACAATGGCAGAAAACAGCAGTAACTCATCAACAGGCAATGTTACATCTTTTTCCATATCGGCAATGTTAGTTACTTTCAAGTTATCAGAAAGATAACTTGCACATGCCAGTACAGCCAATTCCTGGAAAATCTTTTTATCTACTCCGTTTAATTTTGGGTAAGCCTCGGTAATCGAAAACGAACCTTTAGCATAAGTTTCTGATTTAACTTTAGAGGCTTCAATCGCATCCGCTATGACCGAACTTAGAAAATATTCATTTTGCTTATCGATAAACGTTGTAGATAACGACGGTATAGTAATGTGATTAAAAAGGAATTCAAAGTGTATATTACTATCAAAGACTTGATTTTTTTCTGAGCCAGATAACTTGCCTCTGACATACTCAGCCATTCGATTAAAGTCGTATCCTTTGTTCTGTGCATCATTACCATCGACTATGTCAAACAGGTGTAAAATACATTCAACCCCTTTCATCTCCTTAAGTAGGTGAGTGATTGCTTCAACATTCTTAATATTTACATTCTTTGCTTCAATATAAAATAATGAATTTTGATTGAAAATCAATTCAAAGGTTACCATCTTATCCAATAGAGTTTTGTCTGCTAATACTTTTTCGATTAACAACAAAAGTATTGGTAAAAACATATCTGGCTGACTTATTTTTGTATCGGATATCAAAATATCCCCACAATATATATTTGCGTTATTGAATGCTGTACGGGTGATGTTTAGTTGACTCATTTCTAAGTTCCATTACTAGTGAAATAAATTGCTAATTTAAGTTGTAAACTTTTACCGATTAGAAGCGCTCAACAAACATCATAGCCTGTGGGAGATGGTGTATTATCTGCAAACAAAAATTATTACAAGGTATTGTAATAAAATAATTTATTACTACAACGATTATATTTACACAAGTACATTATAGAGAAAATTAAGGAAACCTAAAAGCTAACAGGAATATATAAAAACAACAGAATGACTCTAATAAATTACCAGTTTCCAATAAAATTATTCGAACTAAATCCTTTTCTAGTTGTTAGATGGGTACTATCAACTTATCTGAGTTCGACGAATAATAGCCGCAAAATTAACCTTAAGTTAAATTTTGGACATGACTAACCTGCATCCATTCAGAAAAGGAGCGTTCACGTAGGGTTCGATAATGTTTAGCTTGCAGTAAATGACGACCAAAACGGAACAGGTTGTTTACCACCCCATGACAAATAATAAACCGTTGAGCATGACCTTGAGATTTAAAGTTACGCATCTGCCTTTTACTGCTGTCGCATCGGTTGGTGTGATAACTCACATCGATTATTCTCATATAAAATTATAAAGTGCTCAACACTTGGGGGGAATTCATTTCTTGCTGCTAAATAACTCGCTAATTTATCCGTAACGACATTTAGCAGTATCCCATTCATACTGAAGTGTTCAATGAATACTGGCTACAACATTAGAGCCTGCCTAGCTTATTTCTGTCGGATAGGCGGCGCCTGTTACCAAGTGTCGCCCTCCTAATAATCGGGCCTGCAACTTTCACTGCATACGGCCAAGTTTCCACTATGCCGAGTTCTGTTAACCTGCCCCCCTAAATCGCAGCCAAGTAAGTTCGAGCCTAGAGTTTCTGCTTTTAATCGGGTGACACTTAATAGCCTAACGCCCTAACGCCCTAACGCCCTAACGCCCTAACAGCCTTAGACTGGACGTTTTTTATTCCTGAATATGGCATCGAATTGCGGTGCGTATTTAATCACCCAACGGTTCAGCGTTGAGTTTATTTCATCAACGTTGTGACAGTAGCATCGTTTGATCGTTATTACAGATTAGCAAATAACAATACACTACTAATAATTGAATACAGTGTTAGAAAACAAGCAAGACAAGTAAATGGTTTCCTAAATATCAGTTTTTTTAACTGATAAACGGGGGTCATAGAATATTCATCGATGGGAAAGCCAGTCTGATATTGTTGCAATACACGGCGGAATTGCAGAGCATCTTGGTATCGATTTTCAGGCTTAACAGAAAGTGCTTTACTTAACACTGCATGTAACTCTTTATCGCTAATTTTGTGCAAATCTCTTTGCTCAAGCTGATCGCTGGTTAAAAGGTAAAACAGAATCGCTCCCAATGAATAAACATCCGACATCGCTTCACAGTGTTCACCTGCTATTTGCTCAGGTGCACTCCAATTCTTTGAGAATGCTTTAATGGTTTCCCTGTTATCAGCTTTAGCAGTGGTTTTAAACTTCTTAGCCAGGCCAAGGTCTATCAACACCAAATTTCCTTGGTTGTTGATAATAATATTTTGTGGTTTTAAATCACCATGATAAATATCTCGATAATGCAAATAGCACACAGCTTCGAGGAGTTGCATAAAAACATCTATTTTTTGTTTCTGATTGCACTTACTATTAGCTAGCCATAAATCTAAGGATTCACCATCGATATAATCCATGACAATACAAGCATGATCTAATACTTCAGATACACCATAAATACTGCAAATATTGGGATGATCTAATGCCATTAAACTTGATGCTTCACTAAAAAACATCGCTGTTTGTTGGTGACTATTTAACTTGTCACGACGCAGGATTTTAACCGCCGCTTTATGAATTTCATTTTCTGTTTGATCCGAATTAGAAATAGTTTGTTCTGCATGGAAAACCAAACCCATACCACCAGTGTCAGAAAGTAAACGTTTAATCCTAAACCCCATCACCTCCTGAGCGATGAATGATTGCCATGGCGTGTGCGCTGGGCTTGTTACCTGCTGTGATATTAATTCACTACTAGAGAGAGGTATATCATCAACCTGTAACATCCTTTCTAACTCATCAGCTATAGCTGAGTCGATGTTTTTAAGCTTAGATAATTGTAACTGCTGCTCAGCGGAGCTTAAACTAGAAAGCTCTGTATACAAAGTGACGATATCTATCATTCGACTAACTTTGCTCTTAACCAAGTAACGGCAAACTTTAAATCGTTATCCGCCGTTCGAGTCGATATCAACAGCATATCTGCAATCTGTTGATGTGAGATCATAGCAAAGTTTTTGAGTTCAAAAACCTCAGACTGCCTAGGATGATTTTCGCGCAGAAGATCTAATGCATTGACAAGATCAATACTCTCATCCCAATTAGGTTGATGTCCCGTGACCTGTGTTATTTCAGATGCTAAAAATGCTCGTTTTGACTGTTGTTTATTAACGAAGGATTGGTGAGGTTTACCAAACAAAAGGTGCCAAACAGACACGCGAATATAATCAAAAAAATCGTGACGACTTTCAAAAGGTAACTCATCATTTCGCCAGCGATGTAATTTGATGATCGATTCACTCGCAAGCTCAGTAATAGAGGCATCGTGTAAAATAGTTTCGTTAGGTTGTTTTTTTTGCAGATATTTAGCCACAATTGCACGAATATCTTGATAAGCGTACTCAAGAAACTCCTTACTTTTGCTTTCATCCCTATTCTGCCAACCAATCAATAATTCAGTTGCATTATCTAACTCTTTTATTGACACCTAACACCCCTTGATATTCATCTTTAATAAAATGAATCATCATCTATTTTTCTGATTATTTCTAGTCATTTCAGCTATTAATGTTAACTAATCTCGTTAATACTCAATTCATTAAGGTTAAGTATGCAGAGTTCATTAACTGATGAGTAAGTATCTATCCAAAAGCGGTTATTCACGTTAACAACAGATTGCACCGGTGTATGCCCATGTACAACATAATCAACAGAATCAATGCTTAAACAACCCCCTTTTTCTTCCAACGGACGACTCCATAATGTTTGCCAAATATCATCGTCCGATAAGGTCCCGCTTTGTAATGTCGACCAATCACGCGTTGCAGATGCATGTGACACTCCGACTGTTAAGCCATTCACCTCAATGGTACGCGTTAATGGCATCGCTATTTCAATCAGCGTTTTCCAACGTATCAGCAGATCAAAGCGATCTAAATTATCGGTTAACCATTGCCCATGGCCTGATTTTAAATGGTCCCAAAATATAGATGATTTAAATCCCAGTATAAAAAGTTGCTCATGATTTCCCATTACCGAGTAAAACCACTTCTCAGTTAATAAATTTAAACAACCAATGCTGTCGTTTCCTTTACCAATTAAATCACCAGTGCAAAATAACCTATCTAATTTAAAATCAAATTTAAGCGAAGCCAATTGCTTAAAAAGTTGCTTCAACTGGCCGTGAATATCCCCGACAATATAATCTTTACCGACACGGTTTAGGGCACTATAAACATGTTGCTTGCGTGGTTTAAATTGCATGAAAGTCTCCATAAATAGAAAGTAAATCACCATCCATCGATGACAACTCACATCAGAGTCTCAATTTATTTTTGTATGAGCTTTCCCCAAAACTGAGTGTTAGCTTGGTAACCTGGTTTCAGCATAGAAATAATAACCATCAGTAGGCTCCCCATGAATAGATAAAAGCCAAAACCAACGTCATCGATAGGTAAACTATAATTGTCGCGACTAAGACTGGAAGTATGAATAACCGATTCTGAAATCACTTCATAAAAACGCCAGCCAATTGCCACTAACAACACGAAGTTCAAACTGCGTGAGACAGCTTGCTTTGCACCAAGCAAGTAGCTACAAAGTGTCACTATTGCAATGATATAGAGCCAAGCGGGTGTTGATTCACTCAATGAAAATGAATATCCCCAATATTCACCGAATGTAAATAGACTACTAAACATCAAGCTACATAAGCTACACACAGCGAAGAGGTTCATTAACTTAATACCTGATTTGTCTACTTTTAATACCCTTTCTGCTGTTTCATCAAAAGCTGCTTTTGCCTTATCCAACGACTGTGATTGCTTAAATTCTGTTGATAGATTCTCTGCTCGTTTTTGTGCTTTATTCGCCATTTCAACCGCTCTGTTTTTAATGGTCATAATAGGGTTTCCTTTTAATCTTAAATCGTCATTAATATTATTTTGAATCGCGAGCCTAATGTCTTACTTAACGTTAGCTTGCGATTTAATGTGAATATGCTTAGGTGACGTAAACAAATTAGATTTACGCAACCTACTTATCATTTTGTTTAAAAAGCCATCACAGGGATCGACTGGCTCTTGATAACATTACTTAGAACTGAATCACGTTATTTTTTAAGGTTTCTAACTCCAGTGAAATACCATCTTTATCAGCCTGCTCTGTGATATAGGCAAACTCACACTTATTAATTACCTCTTGTTGGCTTTTAGAGATACGTTTCGTGCCCTTATGTACCCCCGCTTCTTTATAACAAACATTCACCATTTTTATTTTTGCTTCATATTGGCTTTCCCATCCGCTTAGCCAAGTAAGTTGTTCCTCTTGAGTTGATGAACCACAGCCTATTAACATCACTGCAACAAAGCCAGTAGATAGGATTAATTTACACTTGTTGTATAAAAAATTTTTCATCATTTTTCCTTAATAATTTTAGGTTTAAAATTACTTAGCAAGTTTGCTAATGGAATAATAATGTAGGAAAGGGGCATTGAAGCGTAGTGACGTAACTGTGAATTGTTTACGCAATTTATTATCTAAGAAATGAGATTAAAGAGAAAACAGTAGCTTAACTAAAATTGAATTTTTTAAGTCGAATAATATCAATCCATCCCAAAGTAGCCTAGTAGCGTAAAAACCATCAAAAACAGTCGTTTTTAATGGTTTTTTATGATCTATAGTAGTTAACTCAATATAAATTATTATCTTGAAATAAGCGCTTTGTATGCGATTGCTTTGTAATTGTTTAAGTCTTTGTTGCTACTTTTCTTGATGGTTCTTACAGAGCTAACGCCACGAAGTTTATTCAGGGAAATTTCACTATCAAGACCTTTTTTGTTGATACTCTTAACTATTCTAGCGGTTTCTAAAAGTATAACTTGTGAGGCATCAGCCGTTTGATCTACGATTAAAGTAAAAGGATAACTTTCGTCGTAATCTAACTCGATAGTAGAATAATCAACGCCGCTTATTAACTCAGCATCAATTTTATCATCTACGTAGTTTAATAAGTATTCAGAAATTGCATTTTCATAGCTTTGAATATCTTGGTTATAAGTTGGATAAAGGGTTTTAGCTTCTTTTTCGAAGTTTGATTCAAACGTATATTTACTACTTTTAATCGTTCTTAAAACTTTATCATGACCTTTTTTCTTCATTTTAAGATGAAAATTAATATTATTAACAGGGAACTTCATTTCAGCGCGAAAAGCCTTTGCTTGTTCCGTTTTACGCTCGTAAAGTGCTTTTTTCTGTAGTTTCAGAGCATTCTTTGCATCGATAGAAGATGCTGAGCGGATCTCTTTTTGTATATTTGCCAGAAGCAGCTTGGTTTCGTTGTAAGGCTTAATTTTTTGATTAACTGTTAACACTTTCAGTTCATATTTTTTATTCTCCTCATCAATACGAACATCTACATCTTTTACTACAGAATCGTAAGTTTTTTGAGCAGTGACTCTAGATGTACTTATATTAGCGAGGTAGACTTTATAGGCATCAAGAACTTCAGCGTTATCTCCATGTTTTAACAACTCAGTTAATTTATCTAAAGACGGCACTTTTGCATTTATTAAAAATGGATTGGCGGAAACTAGCTTCGATGCATGGTCAATTTCCCGCCTTACTTCCTTAAATTCGTTAATAAGATCGGAATTGACTTCGATAATTACCCGCGAAGTATCTTGCTCAGCAGCAGCCTCACTTACATTATCTTTTATAATAGTTAAATCTGATCCACAACCCGTTAAAAATAGCGCAGATGAAGCAAGCCCGATTAGGGACAATTTTTTTAATTTTTTCATTAATAAGTATCTCTTTTTATGAATTTATCATTTATCGGCGGATGGTTTGGCTGATAACCTGCATCAATATTTGAATTTTTCATCAGCAAGTTATCGTATAATCAGTAGAGAAGTGGTTAAATTGACAGTACCGTTAATTGGCATCACTGGCAGCTTGCAATATTTTTTCATTGACCTTTTTAGTGCCCGAGTAACCACAAAACATACTCACAAGCCAAACCACAAAGGCAAGTGGCGATGCCACTATCGTTATAGCCAGTACAATCGTTAAAATTAATGAAATCACTCCCCACATGATCGACCCCGCATACATTTGCCCAGCACCAGGAATAAAAAATCCAAGCACCAAGGCCACAATTGGGTTCTTTAAGTTATTTTGTAAACGTGCAGCTTCTATCACATCATTCATTATTAACACTCCTTAAATTTTTAGCCGTACCTAGCAGTAATTGCTAATAACGTAAAAGTAACAATTAAATCCTATTTAATGGAGTGACATAAAATAAATAATTTTACGAAAAAATTTTCAATTTTATTTTAATAAAAATAAAGAACATTAAAATTAGTACTCATTTAAGAATATTTTTCATTAAAGGTTTTTTGATTTAAGCTGATAGCATCATTTTTGATAAAGTATTATGAAAGAACCTTTTTATCGGTTTTTAATAACGGCGCACAAATGGATGTGAAGTAAATATGTTTGATTGTTTTATTAGTTACAAAATAGGAGCTGATGATGCATTAGCGCATGATTTTTTCTCAGTTTTTGAAAAACGATGATTTTTCTGTTTTTCTCGATAAAAAAGCGCAGTTACCTGGCACAAATTGGTCAAATGAATTACAGCAATCAATGAAAAGTTCTAATCATGTACTCGCTTTTTTTACAGAAGATTATGTAGCAAGAATGGAACAGGGAAATGCTAATGGTCAGAATTGTATTATTGAAGAGCTGAAACTGGCACTAAAAGACAAAAAAGCTAATCCTAAGATTCTTGCAATAAATCTCAAGCTTTATAAAATTACCTGCATATAATTCAGCCAACTGCTCAGTGGTCATTTTTATATTACGCTTCATACGACGGGTTATAATCTTCTCGCTGAGCAATTAAAAGGGCATAGTCTTCGTTCGTCTTGGTCATTGACTGTTTACTTCCTTGTTAAATCGTTATTTGAGCAATTTAATTTCATAACCAGCATTGGCTAAATAATTTGGGATATACAGAATCGCGTAGAGATCGTATATAACCGTTAACTGATGCTCTAATTTTAAAAAATCAGATAATGGCATCAAACAATTATGCTGTTTTTTAGGTTTGGATTTAATCTCGTTATATTGCCAACCATTTAAATAATGAAAGGCATTCCAACGATTATGCTCACTGCGAATTAGTTTTTCTAACATACAGCTATATTCATTTGGGAAATAACGAATCTTAATAGGCTCCCGCCCCTCTTCCCACAACTTAGGAAGCTCTAATGAATAAACTTGAATAAACTCATCACTTAAGCCAAGTAACTCTCTATCAGATTTTAAAGTACCATGGAACAGCGCTAAATTTAATGTCAGCAGGTCATTCGCGGTTTTGTCAGACTCAACTTTCTGTAATCCCAACGCTTTTAATTTCATATCGATATGTAAGCTTTGTGCTTTGTTAGATAACTTGTCACTCAGCTTTAATGTGTTGTACCACTTGTTATTGATTGCTTCTAAAGTGCTGGGGTCGCTTAAATTATATTGTGCAGTAGGTAAGTATTCCTCTGCGTATTGATGGTTCACAAGCTTTGCGATTAGCTCATGTTGTTCATCTAACACATTCTCACGCGTACAAATATTTTTTACATCCGCAAAGGTGAAAAACTGTTTAAAACTACCTTTATCAGCATCTATAATTTTGCTCATATTATAATTATTGAAACTGGCAAAACTGATACGTGTCGTTAATTCACCGTCCGTTGCTTTTGCCAAATATGTTTTATTAAATAAATCAGCGGTAATACTCAGGTTTAGCCCTTCATCGTCATAACAAACAACAACATGGGTTAAGTTATCTTTAAACCATAAGTCATCATTCTGAAAATAGGAAAGCGTATGACAATTACAATTAACGGCCTCTAGAGCAAGCACATTTAAAATTCCAGGATAACGCTTAATGACTCTCTCTTTAAAAGCGGATGCCTGATTATCCACTAAGTGAATAGTCAGTTTATTTTCGTTAGGTAAATGAGCGAGTTTAGCTGTGAGGTAAATTATATTTAGCGCAAGTTCACCATCACCTGCAACAACGATGTTGTAATCATCATCACTGTCAATGATCTCACGCCCTTCTCCATCGATAAAGTTCCCTTTTAAAAATGCTTCTGCAGCTTCTTCATAAAAGGAAAAGGTTTGGATATCTAATTGAAGAGTCTCATTTTCAGCGTTATTGGGGTTAATAAAGTTCTGATGGAAAAGTGCATTCAGGTCTTGGTTAATAATGTGCACAACCAACTTTAGTGGAGTTGATCTTTTATCCTGTTTATATTGCTCAATAATAAGAGTTGCTAATTCAACATTTAAACGGTCATTACCTAAAGCGATAACGCCACTCTGCATCGTTACAAAATTCAATATCTCTAATTTTTTATCGTTAAAAACATCACCTTCAACCACTCCCATGCCAAACTTTTTGAATAGATCTAGTTTGTCATTTTGTTTGTTTTTTTCAAAAATAACATAAGCACTGCTGTTGGCCGCCATTTCATTATTTAATAACGCGCTATTAAATTCGCCAAGGCCAAACACAGTAATATGTTCTTTTTGTAATATGGCTTTAACTATTCTCTGGTTTACCGAATCTTTAAAATAGATCAAAATTGCAATTACAGAAGCAGAAACTATTGATGCAAATTCTAGTGCGCTGCCAACCGAATTTGTCATTCCTTTAGGAAATGGGGAGTCCATTACAAAGCGTAATATAAATGCCAGTATACAAACGGTAGCAATGGTTATAGCTTTATTTTCTAGCAAGTAATAAACAATGCTTGGGTATTTTTTGTTGTGATTTACATTCATATTAATTTTTCACTATTGTTTTTATAACGTTATCTGAGCGTTCCGATAGGTTCATCTATACACATAAATCTGATAGTGAAACAACCTCATCACTGACAAGCACAAGGCAACCGCATGAGTCCTTAAAATTAATCCAGCGTATCATTTAGACCTGCTATGAGTATTGCTTCGAGGTAAGATGTTTCATCAAAGCTCCCTTTTACTTTGCTGGAATGCTTCCTTTTGTTGGCTCAACTCTTAACATATTAAGTGACATTTGCCGTAACATCGCCCAATTCACCGCTCCATGATTCTGATATATTTGTCATTTATTTTCTTCCATGGACTCATCTTGAACCCAATGCAAGGCATTATCAAGTCCCCAGTGTGCACGTATTGACTTTGCAAACCTTTGTGAACTTATGTAATACCGATAATTTAGCTGTGGTTCTTTGCCCTTTTCCTGGCGTTAGCTTAGGCACATGCCCAATGTGGTTAACTTTGGTTAAATTTTTATCCGAGGTAAGTTGTCCATGACATTTTTCATATAGTGAGCTCTCGCTTCCAGTGGTCCTCTATTTTTCTCAACGATTAGCCCTAGCCCATCTATTAGGCTAATCTTGATGTATGAGAAGGCTCATATAACTGCTTTGTGTATCGTACCTTGATTACCTTTAACCGCTAATAGATAGTCACCGCCATTCCTAATAATTTTCTCAGGTATCCCTCTATTTTAATTTCTTTTAGTGGCTGATTTACTTGGCCAAGTACGAGCTTATTTACACAGGAGAAAGCCTTTACCATGAAGATGGTTGATTGTCGAGAATTTCGATCATATGAACCTCTTAAGGTTTTTCCATCGATAGCGATAACCTTACCGTTAGCCGACTGTTGTACAGCTTTGATCCAACTGGAACACATTCTTTTAAAAAGCCTTTATCTTTAAACCAATCCTGATGACCAATGACATAGTCATGAATTTTAGACCAACCTTCAGCCAGCGATAACACCACACAAAGTGATAAAAATGACATCCAGCAATGGATAGGTCACTTTAGCTGATTGCCGTGCATCTGTGACCTCATCAAAGTGAGTAATAAAGGCTTCTAGGTACATCTGTTAGCTCTGATTTCATTAAAAAGGAGTATAAGTTCATACCTCGCCTCTTTGGTCAAACCGCTATTACAAATTGTTCAATAAACGTTCAGGATCTTGCTCCGTAAATATAGTGTTACTAGATTGAGCCCGTTGTCGCTAATGAGTCCCTTATCATATATATAGCTTTTAAATTTTCGATAGTTGAAGGATGATATTCACCGAAGTAGGTTCTCGATGCATCATAAGCCAAGTTAAAATATTTTAGGGACATTCCCAACTCTTTAATTTGCGTGTAGTGAACCCCAATGTTATAGGAAATATTCGCTACATCCTCTTCATTATGTGGGAATTTACTCACTAGATTTAGTAACTCCGTATATATAGTTAAAATATCATTTGCTTCAAATCGCTCGTCACCAACATTATCTATTAAATCTCTAACCTGATTTGAAAGATCAATAATCCGGCCTTGCTTTACTGGTGATGTTAAAATTTGATAACTTGAATTTAACGATTTTAATGTTTCAACTATGCATATACTTGCTAGATTTAATTGGGTAGTTTTAATATAAAGCATTGAAAGATTAAAAAATGTTGATGGAAAGCTAAATTTATTATTAAGGCTGTGTTCCTTATGGCAGTTAATACTCTTGATGTAACAGTTTTCACTTTCTTTTAGTAAACATAGCCTTTTAAAGGTTACAGCTAAATTATTATAAATAGTAACTAAAAAATGTGGAGATATGCTTAATAGCTCCACTTGCTCTAATGAGTAAATGGAATATTGCTTAGCTAAATCATGGTAATAGTCATCATCCCAGTCTATATATAAATTTGCTAAATTAATCAGTACATCGAGGCTATAAAATTTATTAATACCGGCTGTATTATCTTTATTATATTCCCTTAATGATTTTTGAAATGATGATTCTGCTAGTTTAAAAAAAACGCTTCCTCTAGCACTTATTCCTATCGAATTGTATATTTTAGCTAGCTTAGAAGGGTTAATTTCTTTTACTTTTAATGCTTGTTCTAAGGATTTCTCCATATATGGCATGCGCTGATATCCGGTTAAGCCAATTGCGTACTTTTGGTATATACCACTTAGCATTTCAGGATTATCGTTAAATAATTGCTCTCCATAACTTAAAAACGATTGAAGTATGTTGCTTTTATTACTGTTCAGCAGAAGAGTCGTAATTAAGTTGTAGACATCAGGGATTACCTCATTTAATTGTTTATATTTTTCGACAATTTTTATAAAAAAGACATCATCCTTTGCTAAATAATTAAGATATACAATGATATCTTCTTGTTGATTGCTTTTAACAAAGGCTAAGTAGTTATCAATACTTGATAGAAAATCAGCGAGCCCTTCATTGTTATTAATTTTAAATAAGTTCCATGGCAGCTCGACATAACTTCGCTCTGTTTGGTTACTGGTAAAATATTTTATTAACGCTGAGTGAATGGCCAGTTTATCACCGTCATACACTTTTTGTTTTAATGTTTCTGTAATTGCTTCATTGGATAATGTTAATAATAAATGTCCGTTGGATTCATACTCATGTAAAAAAGGTCTTATCTGTTCGAATATTCGCAACCATACTGAAGTAGGAAATCGCCTCGCGCTAACTCCCTCTATAATAACTTCAAGGCTATTAAATCCTTCTATTTCATCTAAAAGGAAAGAATTATCACTTAATAAATCGATGATTTCTTTTTCAGTTAAACCTGATTTGGAAGAGATAATTAAACCAATAATATATTTGACGACGTTATGATTATGGTAATGTTTTGACGTTAAATTTTCACGAAACCAATCAATTGCAGTAAATAAGTTATTTGGCAAATTTAATTGCCAATGATTACTTTGCCAATGCCTAACTTCTTCAAAGATAAACCGTAAATAAAGTGGTGAGCCATCGCTTTTGGCAAAGACCTTAATAACGTATTCAGATTGCTCTTTACTTAATGTTCTTTGGATAGTTTTAAGCCATAGTTTTAAACAGCTCAAAGCCTCTTCTACATAAAAAGCAGTTAAATTAATGTGGTTATTATCGTCTATTTTACTCGATAACAGTGCTGAATAATGTGTGATGCGGTTTGTAGTCATTAAAGATATTACTACCTTTAATGTTTTTGGAAGTTGAATAGGTAACCACTGAAGAAAATTTTCATTGTGGAGCTTATCTAAACCATCAATAAATATGATGGTTGGAATGCTGATTTGTTTCAGTAGCGTTTGAATTTGGCTATAAAAATTATCATTTTCAGTTTCGTATTGTTCCGGTACTTGCAAACAGTTATTTAAAGCAAGATCTTGTATTAAGGATTCGAGCATTCTTCTTGTATGAGAAGAAGTAGAGCTAACCCCTATAAATTTATAGCAAGTGATATAAGATGAGCACTTTTCAGCTTCAGATGCTGCTTTTGCAATTAATGCTGTTTTTCCTTGCCCAGCAGTACCATTAATGATGAGTGGTTGTTCCGAGCTTCCTTCGATATAAGTAGCAATTTTAGCTAATTCAGCTGTTCGGCCAACAAATGAATCCGTGAATGTACTCTTAAATCTAGCCTGTCGATCCCTTTCTTGACTCAATGAATCAATATTTTTTACGTCATTAATATGTTGATTAACTGCTTCAGTAAGCTTTTTAACCATAAAGTGTTCAAATTCAAGCAAATAGTGTTTATTTGACAAATCAGCACTATTTATTTCTGCAAAATCAATAGTGCTACTTAGCCAGTTAACTGGTGGAATAGCTTGCTTAAGTCGTTGGTTAAATGAGGTTGAATCATCGATATTTTCATCTACAAATGAACTTGAGGTAACTTCTGATTGAGATTCGCTATGACTTATTCCTTCAATCTTATTGATATTTCTATTGAAGGCGTAAACGTACCCGCAGTCTAAATTAGAAGAATTATTATCTTTGGTTGAGTCTATTAAATCTTGCTGATTTTTGGCTAATTTAACATATTGAAATACACCTTCTAATACTTCAGACTCTGTTGCTGAAACGAAGTACTTATTACGTTGATTTTCAGTTACTTCTCCTCGTGTAAACAAATGTCCAATAGCATATTGCAAAGCATTACGAAGAATAGATTCATGCAAGGTCCAATGAATATTGCTTTCTTGTTTTTCATCATTCAGTGATATAAAATCTTTGCTAAAAAGCTGGCCTGTTAAAATATCATTATATGCTGTGTTGTCACGACGCCTAAGAATATAGGCATGATTATCTAGCTTGTTAGAGAGGTGATTTTTGTCTTCAACATACCAATATTCCAAATATTTAAGTGCTTCTATTTGTTTCTTGTCGTGAGTTTGTGCAATAAAGCTTATTATTTTATCAAACTCAATTTTATCAATCGCGTCTGGAAGTGGTATCCAGCCATACCTGTTACCATTTAAAATAATGAAGTTAGGGTATGGGTATTGCTTGCAGCTTCTTACTTCGTTTAAACATAACTCAAGTGTCTTTTGGTTTGCTTGAGCTTCGGCATTAATTCCCCAGCGCAAATCTATTGGATGAAATTGAAAACCTTTTTTCTTACAGTGTTCGTCAATTCTTGGAAAAACTCTTTCTTGTAGAATTTGTCGTTCAACTTTAAAGTCTGCGAATGTTGAAGATACAAATAACCTAAATGTCCTTAAATGATGCAAGTTAAACTTCCCTAAAAGTAAATTTTTATATTTAAATACAGCTTTTGTTACGTATATTATCTCGAGCTTAAAATAATTTTAACATTGATTGCAAATATTTTCATTTCAACTTTGCTATAATTGTATTTTTTAATATCGGCATAAAAAGTACCTTGTTATTATCAGATTAAGTCGCCAAATATAAACTAATCACAAGTCTAAAAATTATCACTATAATTGTCTTAAGCCAACACCTAAGACAACTGTTTAATATAAAATTGTTAAATAAAACGTCCAAGCGACAGGGTTTCTGCAAATTCATGAGTGTCATTATCGTATTACTAAATATGTAGAGCATCCGCATGAGTACTTAAAATTCACCCCGCGTATCATTTAGACATACTATGAGTATTGCTTCGAGGTAAGATGTTTTCATCCAATCTCTCTTTTGCTTTGCTGGAATGCTTCCTTTTGATGACTCAACTCCCCAGTGCACACGTAATGACTCTGCAAACCCTTGCTCACCGAGTTGGGTTGAACTTATGTAATACCGATAATTTAGCTGTGATTCTTTACCCTTTTCTGGCGATAGATTAGGCACATGCCCAATGTGGTTAACTTCGGCCAATTTTCTTCCCCAGGTAAGGTGTCCATAGCATTTTTCACATATTAAGCCCTCGCTTCCTGCCGTCATAAATTTTTCGCAACGATTAGCCCATCTTATGGGCTGCTCTTGATATCTTAGAAGGCCGTTATAACTTCATTGTGTAGTGTAGCGTACCATGATTACTTTTAACCGCTAATAGATAGTCACTGCCATTACTAACAATTTTATTAGGTATCGCACTAATTTCATTGCTTTTAGCGGCTGTTTTTACTTGGCCAAGAACGAGCTTATTTGCACAAGAGAAAACATTAACCATGTGAATGGTTTATTGTCGAGAATTTTGATCATATGAACCTCGAAAGGTTTTTCCATCGATGGCGATAACCTTACCATTAGTTGACTGCTGTACAGCTTTCATCCAACTGATAATGCAGTCTCTAAGCTGCTCAGGATCTATTCTAAAAACAATACGATCGATAGTGTCATCAACCACCTTTAAATATAAAAAAAACCACTCAGTGATTGTTCAAAGAGTGGCTGTTTTGTCGTTTGTATAAAACTTATAAAGAATTCACGAAAGCTTTTAACTTCATATCTCTATCAATGAGTAACGGATAATCTGTTCGCCCCTCCATTGGCCAACCATTGCGCCAAGTTTGCTTGTCACTCACGCCCCAAAACGTAATACGACCTATGCTGTCGCTGTGTTTTTTATAGAGAGCAAACAAGTTTTGATAGCGGGATGCTAATTGCTGTTCTACTTCAATAGGTAAACCTGCAGCGTACGGGTTATATTGTTGTTGCAGTGCGACATCTAATGAGATGTCGGCGCCTGCAGCTAAGTTTTCAGGAAATGGCAATACTGAAATATCAAGCTCTGTGACCATGACATCAACGCCTGCTGCTGCAAACGCAACAATTGAATCTTCAACTTGATTGAAGTCAGGATAATCTAGTGAATAATGCGCTTGCATGCCAACACCATCAATTTGAATGCCTTTTTGTTTAAGGCGATTTATCAACTTAATTGCACCTGCTCTTTTCTCAGGTTTAAACATGTTGTAATCGTTGTAATATAGTTTGGCATTAGGCGCCGATTGATGTGCATATATAAAGGCTTGTTCAATAAAGTCATCACCAATAATTTGCTGCCATTTTGATTCACGCAAACTGCCATCTTCATTAAGCGCCTCATTCACTACATCCCAAGCAAATATTTGATCAGCATAACGCCCGGCAACAGTTTTAATATGTGTTTCCATAACCTTTAATAGTTGCTCACGATTTATAGGGGTTCCAGCATCATCTTCGAACACCCAATCTGGCGTTTGCGAGTGCCAAACAAGAGTGTGCCCAACCAATTGTTGATTGTTGTTCATAGCAAAGTTTACTAATGCATCAGCAACGTCAAATTGATATTCATTAGGTAGCGGATTCACTGACTCCCATTTCATCGAATTTTCAGGCGTGAAGGTATTGAAGTGTTTAGCCGCTAACAATAGCTCTGGATCGGTAGGGTTCAATACTTGAGATTTACTGATTGCTGTACCCATTTTAAAGTTTTCAGCAAATTGATTTTTTAAAATAATATCTTGAGTCAATGTTGCTGGTGCTTCAGGTTTTGCTTGCTGAGTGACACCTTGGCCACTATTACAGCCTGACAGCCCTAAAACTACCGTGGCACAACCTGCAATTAACGATTTATTGAATTTATTAATTATTTTCATTACTTTCCATGTCCAGCTATTTGTAAGTAATCTGGCCGAATATTAATGCAATACATCGACCAAACAAGGTTTATAGTTGTCGTTTAATCGGATCTAATTAGTGACTGACAGTCTCTCATCCGAATAAATATTGGCTTTAATTACAGGCTCTCAATTATGCCTGCAACTAATAGCCTGCTAATACCAAGGTTAGAAATGCCTAACTGATGAGTAAAGTTTTCAGTTGGTCTCCCCTTTTTGTAAATCAAGTCCAAAGCACTCATTATGATTATTCCTATACTGCTAGGTTTTAATGAGAAACCATCAAATAGTCTTTTGGACAACAAGCTATTCTAAAATAGACTATTTGGCTGCTTAATAAAACATTTATGTAACAATAATTTTATATTCACTGACGATTTAACTTCACCATCAAACGAATAATTACAGTCGTTATCACCATTAGCCGTTAAAGCCAGTACCAAATGGCTATAAGGTTTATCAACCATTAAGATCAGGAATATGAAATAACAACAATGTCTATCAGCGGCGCTAAGCATTCAGCTTGAAATCGAATGTCTAGTTAAACAGTGCATTTAATGCAGGCTTAGGTTGGTGTTTTCTATCCCATAGCAGCGGATAATTGGTGCGGTTCGGAATTGGATAGTCATTTTTCCACGACATTCCATCATGTAATCCCCAAAATGTGACTCTATCGATCTTTTCACGCTTTGCTTTGAATATATCAAATAGCTCTGTATATCGTGCTGCTAATTTTGCTTCAATGTCAGCGGGTAAATGATCTGAATATGGATCTAAGTAAGTTTTAAATTCTTGCTCTTGAAACTGCGGGTGCATAAACCCTTGCCCAATAACTTGCCCTTCTTTGGTAAATGGCAACACATCAATATCGAGTTCAGTTATCATCACCTTCACCCCCAATGCTGCGTATACATCTATTGCGTCTTCGATGAGATGACGTTTAGGAAAGTTGAGCCCCCAATGGGCTTGAATCCCTATTCCATCGATCTTAATGCCCTCACGTTGGAGCATTTTAATCATTTTAACAATGCCATCACGCTTGGCCGGTTTCCAGGCATTAAAATCGTTATAGTAAAGTTCAGTATTGGGCGCATACTTGGCGGCAAAGGTAAAAGCGGCTTTTGCCACTTCATCACCATTGCCGATGACACTAGTCCACACGGTTTGACGATAGTTGCCATCATCACCAATGACTTCGTTGAGAACATCCCAAGCATCCACTCTGCCACGATACCTTCCTGCAACTAACTTAATGTGTTGCTCCATACGTTCAATTTGTTGTTCTGGAGAATTTTGTTCACCATTTTTTTGTTTGAAAAACCAATCAGGGGTTTGGTTATGCCACACAAGCGTATGCCCAACGACGAACATATCGTTATTTTTACCAAAATCAATAAATTGATCCGCTGCCGTAAAGTTGAATTGATCTGGAAGTGGGTTAACGATTTCTGCCTTCATGGCATTTTCAACGGTGATGGTATTGAACTGTTTGGTGATAATTTTTGCACTAACGGGATCAAGCCCTGAGACTATTTCATAATTTACAGCGACACCAATTTTAAAATCATTTTTAAAATGTTGCTGTAAAATATTTTTATTATTTGAGTCATTTAACGTTGCCTTTTCTTCTGCTGAGCTATGAGCTGAAAACATTATCGGAAATATTGTGACACCTAACATTGCCACCAATTGTTTTAAGCCCTGATGTTTTAAAAATAACGTTTTTAAGATTTGTCTCATTCTTACATCCTTTGTATAAAATAGTGTTAACCATCTTATTAGGATCCTTAACTAATAGTCAATTTGACTACTGCATTTATGTTTGTTAACTTGGTGTTGCAACGCTGTTCTAGGTCGTTAACTTTATTGCTCAAACAGATCCAAGAAATTGCATTAATGACAATACTCACAGAGACATTTTTATAATGAATACAATAAGTAATATAATGATAAAAAGATTTTTTACATTTGGAGTATTGGCAGCTTTTTCATCACATTCCATAGCAGTTGATAAGCTACACAGTATGGATATAAAAGATACAATCCCTGAAATAATAGAAAGTTGTCCTAAAAACATACTGCCTCTTGCAAGTGACTTATCACCCCTGTTAATTACTTCTGAGCTAAAATTCTTAGAAGGGCCAACTTGGTCTAGGTTGACAGGTAAATTTTATTTTTCAGAAATGGATTTTAATAGCCCTCAAACAAATGGACCAGAAGCCACTATTTATTCATGGAGCGAGCAAGACGGTATTGAACTTTTTATTGAAAATAGCGGTACCAATGGACTACTAGCTGAGAATAAACAGTTAATCAGCATGAATCATGATACGCGTTCAGTGAATACATTTTCACTAACGACCAAAGAACGAATGTTAATGGTTAATGACTATAACAGTGCAAAATTTAATTCTCCCAATGACCTTATCAAGCATCCTTCAGGAGAATTATTCTTTACCGATCCCGACTGGCAACTAAGTGAACGACCACAACAAACCCCCTTCACTGGCGTGTACAAAGTCAGTGAAGATAATAAAGTTACTTTACTATCAACAAAGTTCATTAAACCCAATGGGATTAGCTTGTCTTCTGACAATAAAACCATATACATCGGAGATTACAGTCATCAAATATTTGCACATCAACTTACCAAAAATAATGAGCTTGGGGAGTTGTTGTTCAAAATAAACATTGATACACCGGATGGAATTAATGTGGATTGCGCAGGAAACATCTATGCAGCCAGTCATAATGAAGGTAATTTATATGTTTATAACCCACAGGGCGAATTACTTCAAAGCGTTTATATCGCCCCTAAAATTACTAACTTGGCTTTTGGTGGACAAGACTTAAAAACCATTCTAGTCACTACTGGCAATGGTTTATTTACCTTTAGATCTAATATCCCAGGTATAACTCCAACTCATTCAAATTAATCTAATGTCTTAATAGTGGTGTCAATACCTTTTCCAGTTGCAGCCCAATATATTCCGCCATATAAATGAGCTAAGAACAGGTCATTTTGATAAACAGGTTTGATGTGACCTAGTGATGTATAAAATGAGCGGCCGCCATCATAGTTCTGGTACCAAGCAATGGGATGAAAGCTTCCCATACCTTTGCCCTGCTTAGTGCCCCAATCAGCGTTAGGGTTATAACTGGTTTCATCGACAGTCAAAAGATAATTCAGCCCCGTTGAATTAGCTTCACCAAACTCATACCATTCGTCAGTCCACAGCATCTTTTCAGGCATTGACTCTAGACCAGGAAATTCACTAGACACTTTAGACAGCCTAGCTGTTTGCACCACCGGGTGTATAACGAAAGTATGCCCAACGAGTTGTTGATACCATTGCCAGTCGTATTCTGTATCAGATGCACTGTGAATACCGACAAACCCTTTGCCCGACTGTATATAGCGTTTCAACGCTTGTTGTTGCTCATTAGACAGAATATCACCTGTCGTCGACAGAAATACCACTACATCAACATTGCTGAGATATTCGTCGTTAAAGTAATGGCTTTCTTCATGCCAAATCAAATTAAAATAATGTTTGTCTGCTAGCAGTTCTAATGCCGTAACACCTGCTGGAATTGACTTATGATGCCAGCCATTTGTTTTAGTAAACAACAGTACGTTGAATTGTTTGTCAGGCAGAGAGTCAAAGCTCGTTGCATGAGCTGATTTATTAATAGGCAGACAAAAGACGACAAGCAAAAAAACAAACAACAAATGACTAATGGTCAAATTGGATTGAGGTACTTCGCGCTTAAAAAACTTATTCATTATCATTAGTATCCTAGTTAAATTTAATGAATAGATTGGCTGTTAACCTTCCAGTCATTGGATTGGTATTGATGTCTGATTCTGGTATTACCAGACTAGAATGCAGTAACTGACCAGGGAAAATAATCAGCCTATTTTCTTGGTATGGGATCACTTTATAACATTCAAAATCTGGATGATGCTCACCACAATAACCACTGTGTGATATCGTATTTACTGTCGCTTGGTATTCAGGTAAACGCCCTTCATTAATAAATTCATAGCCACTGCTTCTATGTCGATAAAATGCTGTACCACCATGTTGATATTTAGATAAGTAATGAATACAGGCAATCAGGTTTGGTTGATAAGTATCAAAATGCGGAATGGTTTGTATTAATGACAAATCAGTTTCCTGTGTTGTCAGTAACGAATAGTAGTTATCACGTGGGCTTGGAGTAAGCTCCCGAGGCAAGTTAAAAACGCTATATAAAGGCTGCATCAAAGGTTTGAGATAGGAAACCACATCAGCTTTAGACATGGCAGATCTTATTCCCGGATATTGAGTATGCTTGTCCTGTGTAAAAAATGCGCCAGCAATAATGACATCACGAACAAGTGCTATATCTGCAATATAATCATCAATAATAACAATAGGTATTCTACTGTTACCAATATACTCAACGCAGGGTTTTATATTAGAATTAATACTGAACATAGCGCTTTACAGTATATTAGATTTACAGTAATTATTAATGAAATCAATATGGTTAGGCCAGCTATTAACTCGACGCTTGATAGACTGTTTAATTGTCCCTAAAAATTGTGCCAATTCTTGATCTGACATGTTATCGACAATGGGGTGATATTGTTCAGGTAACAACCCTTGGCCTAACATCACTTGTAACCATGATGCTTCGCCAAACAACTCTTGATCTGTTTTATACACTTGGCCACTTTGTTTAAACATATCAATTCGTTTTTGTAAGCTCTTTGGTATATCCATTTGCTTGCAGTAACGCCAAAATTCACTGTCTTGACGTTCAGTTACATGGTAATGAAGTACAATAAAATCACGAATATTTTCTATTTCTACTCGCATTTTCTGATTAAAATCATCAACAACACCGCTTTCCATGGCTGTTGTTGGTAAATTTTGCATTAATCTTACTATGCTCTGTTGGATCAAATGAATACTGGTTGATTCTAGCGGCTCAATAAAGCCACTGGATAACCCAATAGCCACACAATTTTTGTTCCAATGCTTGCGTCGTGTACCGGTGCGAAACTTTAATACCCGAGGTTCATTAAGTTGTTCACCTTCAATATTTTCCACTAACAAGGCTTTGGCTTGATCATCAGTTAAGTACTTACTACAAAATACCAATCCGTTACCCATTCTATTTTGTAGTGGAATTTGCCATTGCCAACCTGACTCTCGCGCAATAGAACGAGTATAGGGTACTAATGGTTTTGTTTGTTTAGTTTGTACTGCCACAGCACTGTCACAAGGTAACCAGTGGCGCCAGTCGTCATAACCAGTATGAAGCGCATCTTCAATCAACAGGCCTTTAAAGCCAGTGCAGTCAATGAATAAGTCACCAGCAATACATTCACCATTAGCTAACGTTAATGAATCAATAAAGCCATTCTCGTTATTCAAATTTACCTTGGCTATTGTTCCTTCGATACGATTTGCGCCGTGCTTTTCAGCAAAGGCTCTTAAAAAGCGGGCATATAAGCCTGCATCAGTATGAAAAGCATGGTTTCTATCTTGGTTAGGTAGCACTGCAAATTTACCGACACGACTTGCTACATGCTCCGGGCAATAGTCGCCGATGTCGCTAGCAACGCCTTGATTAAAGCCTTTAAGCCAAAAATGCTGAAACCCCGCAGCCCAACAACTTTGACCAATATAGCCAAATGAATGCATATAGTCTTGGTTAACATCTCGCCAATTCTCAAATGAGATACCTAACTTAAACGTGGCATTGGTAGCCGCCATAAAGTCGGCTTCTTTAATTTTTAATAAGTCATGAAACACATGCAAGGTGGGTATTGTGGCCTCGCCCACGCCTACGGTGGGGATCAAGTCCGATTCAACTAACGTCACATTAATATTTTTACCTAATAACTTTGAGAAAGCCGCTGCGGCCATCCACCCTGCAGTGCCGCCGCCAGCGATTACTACATTGGTTATTTTTTTTGTCATGTGAGTCGCCTACAAAATTTATTAGTACTAATGGAATTTGTTTTTCTAACTTATGATAAATTTTAAATAAAATCTATATAAAACAGTTTGATAAACTTGTTTAAAACGCTTTAAAGAATATGAAAATTACTAGTGTGTTTGCTGCTTATTTCTAAGTTCAACCAACTTTCTTATATGGGCTTGTGAAGCAATGATCATATATATTGCTTCTAGATAACCCTCTTTGTGCAGATGCAGTACTTTTTCTGCTGATAATTGACCCAATATATCTTCGTTAATGGAATAAAAGCCGATCAGTTGATGTTTGCTGGCATTGTTTAACTCAACGTCGATAGTGACCGCTTCCAATAACTCATATCTTGTAAGGACTTCGATAAACATTTTATTTTCATCAACACCTTGGTGAAGCAACTCCAACATATTGGCAATGTTTTCTAAATATTCACTGTTACCACCATAGGGTAGAAATAGCTCAATACCTGTTTCTTCATTCACTCTTGGGGAGTCAATATCAAGCGTAATTACACGTTGAGGTTCAGTGTTACTGCTTAGCGTTGATTGCTGCATTCCAATATAAAAAGGCATTCTTTGCATTGAGATAGGGATATAACTGGCATCCCAATGACCATCGTTTAAGAATAGATTCTCATTATTAGTAAAGCCAAATAAAGTCACTGGGGTAAATTCTCCCGTATCAGCATTCTTTTGGAACATAATCGGATAATGAGCTTGCACGGTTTTAAATTCCGCCACAAATGTTTGGGAAAACCACTGGTCATCGCCGTATTTTGCAGAACGCTCGGTAATGATTTTAAGGTCTTTATGTTCAATGTTATTGAGCAGTACATGCTTGGCCATGGGTATACCCTTTGATAATAATTGATTACTGTTGAGTCATGCGTGAATGAAGAACTAACCATACAATTTGATGATTTTTGTGAAGACAATATGCATATTTAACAGCGAGTTGTGATTAGCTTTAAATTCAGTTTTTGTACTAGATTTAGATAAAGGGTGATAGCGACTGGGGGCAGCCGCTATCATTTACAGCTCGCTACTAGAACGTATAGCGAACCCCTAAACCATATCTTGCGCCAGTTTGTGTTGTTTCAAACACTAATTGGTTTTGACGACCATGTTTTCTTACGGCTTCTTCAGTGATGTTAATACCTTCAGCAAAGACGGTTAGGCCCTCAACAGCAGGAATATCATAACTAACATTAAAGTCTATTTGATAATATTCTTCAGTATAAATAGGCGTAGTTAAATCACCGTTAACTCTTTTGTCTGATAAGAATTGATCGCGCCAGTTATAAGCTATACGAGCTTGAAAACCGTAGTTATCATAGAACAAGACTAAATTTGCGGTATCACTTAAGCCAACCAATGCTTCAGTATCTTCCAGCGAACTATCATCATATTGCAGGTCAGAATCAACCATGGTGTAGTTAGCTATCCCCCCAAAACCTGAGTCCCAAAATAGATGTTGAACGTTGAATTCAAAACCATCGATAGTATGTTCTGTATCGCCATTCACAGGGACATTAAGGTTAAATACTACACCTTCATCTGTTAATGGGTCGCCAACAATACTACCGCCATCAAGCAGTCCATCTTCATCAAAATTTGGTGTTACATTTGGATCATCTGCATAATTTTCAAAGATATAAGTTCTAATTTGTTCATTTGACGCATTAGCACCTAAAGCAGTAACTGCCGCATTAAATTTATCGCCATTAAGTGGATCTGACAAATTGAAAATATCAGATTGTTTCGATCCATAACTAATCCAGTTCGACACGTCTTTTTTGAAGTAGCCGATAGATGCATAGCTTCCTTCGTCGTAATACCACTCTGTCGATAAGTCGTAATTGATTGACTCTAATGGCTCAAGGCCAGGGTTACCTGAACTACCGGTATAACCGCTTAAGTTACCGCCGGTATTAATTGTGGTTCCACCTAGTAATGAGTTATAACCCGCACGAGAAATCGTCTTACCCGCAGCAGCACGGACACGTAATTCGTCAGTTACATCAAGATTGAAGTTAATGTTAGGTAAGAACAAATCATAATCTGCACTTTGACTTAAGGTTTCAATACCTGTTTGCCCTGTAACTGAAGTCGATGTATCTTCATTCCACTCAACACGGCTATAACCTGGTGCTGATGCTGTTGATACCACATCTGTTTGCTCATAACGTAAGCCAACATGCACACTAAATGGCATATCAAACATGTCACCTAAGTAATTGGCTTGAATGTAAGCAGCGGTGGTTTCTTCTTCAGTAAAGCGGTTAGTATCAGCATCCCACTGGGTTGAAGCACAGAACTGGCCTTCACCATTAGGTCCAGCTGCTGCGCCTGATGCGGCCTGACAGTCACCATATAAACCATCAACATTAGCTACGGGATCTGCGTATTCTGCAGCATTAATAATTTCGTCAAAATCAGCAAAGAAAATACGATTGAATAAATCATAATCACTTTGAGTCGCTGTTCCTTCAAAATTGCCAGTGCTGTCATCAAACTTGTCTAAGATGGTGTCTTCAGTCCAATTAATATCTTCGAAATCACCTTCTTCACCCACTCCGCCCCAATCAGGACGTTGTACTTGAGTATGGCGATAGCGGTTATTAACTGTATTAACTGACACACCAAAATCGATACTTAAATCACTGTTTAAATGATACTTACCATCCAACTGAGTTTGATCAATTTCTGAAGTATATTTATCATTGGCAAACCAACTACCCGATAAACGCATGGTACTTGGATTAAAGTTCTCAATATCACCGATAGCAATACCAGGTAGGCTTCCTGTTAAATCAAGACCAGAACGAGTACGAGTATATGAAGGCAGTTGAACATTGTTTCGCGTACCATGGCGCGGATCAGTTGCTTCCATATTGGCTTTAGAGCTGTGATGATCCAGTGTTAACACTAAATCCTCAGTTACTTGCCAATCAATATTTAACCCTATTGAATCTGTGATTTCTTCACGGCCCCAAGCACCTACTGTTAATGAAGTATCTCGCAAATCTGCAGGGCTATTAATGTCATAAATTTCAGAGTAAATAAGGGGTACAGCATTGGGCTCGCCAGTCCATACTGATTCACTTCGATCACCTGCATAGTTAAACCAAACTGATGCATCAGTGTGTTGCTCTTCAATAGTATTTCTAAAAGTCGTGTAATCCGCTGTAATAGTTAACGTTTCTATAGGACGGTATTGCAGCGTTAATTGACCATTAATACGTTCACGTTGACGTTCTTCAATAACATAACGTGGCTGTTGAGGGTTTGAGTAAATTCCAGATGTTGGACGGTTTGAACCACCGGCTTCACCAGCAGGAACACCACCCCAACCTGTATTGGTGTAATCACTTGCGCGATACCCCTGATCTTGAAGGAATTGTTTCATACCACTTTCGCGTTCTTGATAACTACCCGATATAGCGATACCGAATGTGTCATCAGCAAAAGTCTGTGAATATAAACCACTCAGTTCAGGCGTGACACCACCAGTCTCAGTTGATTGATCATCAACAGCTTTACCTGAAATCGTTGCTGTTAAACCGGGCGCGCTTAGTGGTTTAAAACTGGTTAAATTAATTGTCGCACCGATACCGCCAGAAGTAACACTGGCATCTGAAGTTTTATAAACTTCAACACCTGATACACTTTCTGCAGCTATATTTGCGAAATCAAAGGTACGGCTACCTGTAGTGTTCGGTAGTTGGCGACCATTTAAAGTAATTAAATTTTGCTCTGACCCAAAACCACGTACAGTGACAGTACTCCCTTCACCGTTTGAACGATCAATCGAAACACCAGTGATACGTTGTAATGATTCAGCTAAGTTAGTATCAGGGAATTTTCCGATATCTTCAGCAGAAATAGCATCGACTACGCCATTTGCTTCTCGCTTTAAATCCATTGAACGGACTAAACTGCTACGAATACCTGTAACTTGAATCACTTCTACTTCATCAGTTGCTTCATCAGCAAAACTGTTCTGTGTTGCAGCCATAGAACCTAGTGCTGCTAGAATTGAAGTGGTTATTATCTTTTTATTAAACATTTCACTCTCCCCTCGCTTCGTTATTGCCAATATGGCAATGACTCCTTTTTAAATTAGTGACTTCCCCAGAAGTCACTAATTTCTTGATTTAAAAATCCAATAAAGAGTACTAACAAAGACGGCAATCGATTTCGTATGTTATTAAATCGTTAAATTCAATATAAAGCTATAGTTTGTCGATTCTCTGCTCATTTATTGCTTTATTAAATGTGTAAACTTTTCTGCGTTATTAGGCTTAAAACCTAATTGGTTACCAGTAGTTAGTCTTTATGACTATTACTTATTTGGGCAAATAAAAATCACAACCTAAACTATGATTTCTTTATTCATAAGCCGTTATTGTGATTATCTTTCCATTTTCATCGTGAAGTAATTCTGTTTTTTTAACGCATCGTAAATGTGTCTGACCCTTTGATAAAGTAGAGTCATGGTAAAATAAAAACCATTTGCCTTGATGGGATACAATTGAATGATGATTTGTCCAGCCTAACACTGGGTTTAATATCACTCCTTGGTAAAAAAAAGGCCCATAAGGGTTATCACCAATACCATATGCGATATTATGGGTATCGCCTGTTGAGTATGAAAAATAGTATTTACCATTATATTTATGAACCCATGACGCTTCAAAAAAGCGGCGTTCATTGTCTTCAGTTGTGATGGCGTTTCCATCTTCATCAAGGATCACAATATCTTTCACAGGTTCGGCAAGTGACAACATATCGTCTGATAGTTTAGCCATCTTTGCTGGTAATGAAGCTTGATCATCAGCTGGATATTGATCTTCAGATGAAAATTGTCCTTGATGCCAGTTTTGTAATTGACCGCCCCATAAACCACCGAAATATAAGTAATAACTACCATCATCATCTTCAAAAATAGCAGGGTCGATACTAAAAGATCCTTCGATGTAACTGTCTTCAGCGATAAATGGCCCTGCTGGAGATAAACTTGTCGCAACGCCTATTCTGAAAATCCCTTCTAAATCTCGTGCGGGAAAATAGAAATAATAAGTACCATTTTTATGCGCTGCATCTGGCGCCCAAAGTTGTTTGCTAGCCCACTTAACATTCTCAAGACTTAATGCGACACCATGATCAATAACTTCATTTGTGTCATTCTCAATAGACAAGACATGATAATCATTCATTGCAAAGTGGTCGCCATCATCATTAATAGCATTATCTGTTTCAATATCATGAGAAGGATAAATATATATTTTATTATTGAAAACATGAGCAGATGGATCTGCTGTATAAATGCTAGTAATTAATGCTTCATCCTTTTGTTTAAAAGAATTGGCTTTTTTAATATCTAATGCTTGCTTCCTTTCAGCATCACTCACTTCATTATTAATCATGATTTCCCTTTTATTTACGGCAGAAGCCATAACAATTCCTCAAAAATATTTATAATATGTTTAATTCACCAGCACATAAGTAAGTTAAACCTTAATTATTATGAATAAGGTTTCTTAACTTCACTTAATTTCAGCCAGGTTTAATTGAATCTTTTTAACTTCTAATTCTGTTAATCGATATTTACTAATAACAACTAGACAAACAACCGTGCAAATAATAGGTATACCAGCGAAGGCAAGTAAAATACCTGATAGTGTATGATCTGTTTGCACTTGATTAGGAATATAATCATAAGCTGATAATATCCAACCAGCTAACGCCCCACCAATTGCAAAACCAAATTTAATTGCCAGTAAATGTCCAGAAAATGTAATTGCAGTCAGTCTTTTGCCGATTTTCTCAACACCATAATCAACAGTGTCAGCAACCATAGAAAACATGATGGGCGTTATGATCATATGTGCAAAGTTAGCAATGAAATAAGTCACAAATATAAGTGCGATTTGATTACTATCAATGACGTAAAATAATGAATGAGAAATGATCACAACCACTAAAGCCACTTGAAACAAAATCTTTTTCTCAATGAATTTAGAGAGGAAGTTAGTCGAGATTGCCCCCAAGACTGAACCAACTGCCGCCAAGGTTAAGAAGTTTGATAGTAAGTCCTCATCACCGATGTAATATTTAATATAGTGCGGTGCAACAGATGCTCGAATTCCGATAAGGATCAACGTAGCAAGACTAATAATCGCGATAACAAGCCATTGGTCATTTTTAAATAGCTGAAAAAAGTCTTTAAAAATACTCTGAGTTGAGCGCTCATGTTTATCAGTTTCGTTGGTTAATGTTTCCTTTGTCATTGCAAAACACAATAAAAAACAAACTGCAGCTAATGAGCCCATGAATATCATCGCTAGCGGATAACCAACAGCATCTTCGCCTTGACCGAAATATTCAACTAAACGCGGTATTGCCCAAACGATAACCACTAATGCAGCCATTGCCATGGCAAATCGATATGATTGTAATGATGTACGTTCTTTAGGATCTGACGCCATCACTCCGCCTAATGCACCATAAGGAATATTAATTGCGGTGTAACATGTCATTAACAGTCCATAAGTAACGTAGGCATATATGAGTTTGCCTGTGCTATCAAAATCAGGAGTTATAAACGCTAAACAGGCTAATAGACCGTAAGGTAATGCTAAAAATAGAATGTAAGGTCTATATGAGCCCCAACGTGTACGGGTTCTGTCGGCGATTCCGCCCATAATTGGATCAGTGAATCCATCAAACAATCGTACTGATAGAAGTAATGTGCCAGCTGCAGCTGCCGACAAGCCATAAACATCGGTATAGAAAATCAGCATGAAATTAGCGACCATTTGAAACACGATATTACTTGCAGTGTCCCCAAGGCCATATCCAAGCTTTTCTTTAATGCTGAGTTTATTAATAAAAGTGTCCATTACTGTTCCAACTAAAGGTTATAGTCACAAACACTATATCAAACCATTAACATTGTAAACAATTTTGATTAACTTTTAACAGGATGTAAAAAAAGACAGCGAATGCTGTCTTTGTGATATTTTTAAATTTGATTTTAGTATTCGAATGTATAACCGAATTGTGCTAATTTTTCATAGACTTCCACATCAAACCGATACAATGCAGCGGCACGATGCGCTACATTGCGTTGCTTTTCTTTACAGTCGATGAGTAAATCCATTTTTAATATTTTTCTGCGGAAGTTGGGTTTATCTAGCGTTACGCCCAATATAGATTCATATAAATCTTGCAGTTGTAACAGAGTGAACTTTTCAGGTAATAAACTGAAACCAATAGGTTCATGCCTTACTTTGTATTTCAGATGATTTAAACAACTGGCCAAAATATTATCATGATCAAACATCAGTGTTGGTACTTGTCTAACATCGAACCATTCACACTCAATCGCATTAGCACCATGAGTTAAGTTGGTGTCATCAAAACGGACTAAGGAATAAAAAGCAATGGTAATAATGCGTCTAGCAGGATAGCGGTCAACATCGCCAAATGCACCAAGTTGGTCTAAGTACAAGTTTTCAACACCTGTAGTATTTTTTACAACTCGAGATGCTGCCGTTTCAAGGTTTTCATTACTACGAACCCAGTGACCTACTAGTCCCCACTTATTTGTTGCAAGCCCTTGATTATATTTAACCAGCAACACTTTCAGTTTGCCTTCATGTAGGGTAAAAATAAGATTATCGACGGTTAAGTTACTAATACAATCAGTTGGGATGGTTTCTTCATCAATAACTTCATTTATAAAATTCACAGGAGGTTTCCAATTATTAAAGCAAGCTTTGATATAAAACATTAAGACGCACGGCAGTTAAGTCACCACTACCAAATGTTCTAACAGTTAAACACAACAGAATTGATAATCACTTTACTCATCAAAAACATAATTGTAAATGACTGTTACAGAATCCATTTATCGCTTTTAGGATGAAGAGTTGAATAAAAAGGAAGAAATACCTGGTGTGATAAGCGTCTGTATAGCTGCGGTTTTGGCCAATTGATAAACAGACACTTTGTGTTTACAAAATAAATTGAATATTTATCTGTAAATATTCATTCAGCGACTAACTCGAAACAGCAGTCCTGCTTACAATGTACAAAAATTTACCACAAAAGCTTATTCAATTGGCTTACTGGACTCTCTTTGAATTATTTTAAAATCTAAAATATTGCGTAATTGATTGCTTTTTAAATCGGTAAAATCTTTAACCTTATTAGTTGTAAACAAACTCACAGCTAACTTTGCCATTTCATCAATAGGTTGTCTTACTGTCGTAATATTTGGCCATACAACCGTTGCAAGGGTTGTATCATCAAACCCGACAACGGATAAATCATTTGGGACATTGATCCCTTGATTTTGTGCAATTGAGATTACCGCTGCCGCCATATCGTCATTGGCAGCAAATATGGCACTAGGTTTGTCTTTTAAAGCTAACATTTTTTTCGCTGCAATCATGCCAGATTGATAAGTAAAGCAACCTTGTTCAATGTATTCTGGTGGCGTGTTGATTTTATTTGAGCGTAAAGCATCTAAATAACCCTGATAGCGTAAGCGACTAACACCTTGATTAGCATCACCGATAATATGGCCAATTTTGTTATGGCCTTGCTTAATAAGCATTTCAGTTAAATCAAACGCAGCTTGATAATCATCCATACAAATATACGGAGAGATGGTTAACTGACTGTCGGGAGCCACTCTCACAAATGGAACATTAGCATCTTGTAAGCAATCAATAATTTCTTTTTGCTCACACACAGGCGGCAATAATATCATCCCATCGACTTTGGTTTCATTGATCAAATCTTTTACAGATTGCAGTGTTTTTTCAATGTTCTTATCCGCCTCATCAACGACTAAATGAAACCCTTTAGTTCGGCAACTTTTTAACGCGCTTAACAAAAACTGACTTATATAGGCATCACTAGGATTATCATAAAGTAATCCAATTAAATAAGATTTATTACTGGCTAAACGACGAGCAGATTCATTAGGTCGATATTGTAACTGTTCGGCAACGGCTAGCACTTTACTGCGAGTGCTATCACTGACTTTAGGATCTTGATTTAACACTCTTGATACAGTCATCATTGACACACCCGCTTCTAGCGCTACATCTTGTATGCGGGCTTTTTTTACTTTGACCATTGCTTACCTACTAATAAAACTACATCGAGAAATTAAACAGTTAATAACTGTATGAAGATAGACAGCTATTTTGATACGTTACATTCTGAATAATAACATTTTTAAAATCATAAATGTAAAAACGTACTTTCCTAAGAAGCGACCATTAGTCATATTTAAATAATGAAATCAAACTCACGCTACACGTTCTACGTAATTGCTAGTAACGTTCTAAAGACAATCAGTAGTTATATAAATATGAGAACTAAATTAGAGCGCTAAAAAAGAGCTTTGACACTGGCCAGCTGGCTTTGAAATAATAAGCTATGTTGATGGCTAACAACCGCACTTTCTAACTTCCCTTCTTCAATAACTCGACATGCTTCATCTGCTTCAAAATGATAGCCCAGTGATTGCCTGTTATCAGTAAAACTTTCAACCAATTCATCAAGGTGGAATAAACGACACTCTTTAGTTCTAAATGCATCAGGAATTAAAATATAACCTTCATCACCAATAAGATAGGCATTATTACTTAATCGACATTGAAAAGATGTCGCAAGACTGACCATCACATCATCACTTTTACCTATAATAATGACATCATCCTCAACACCGGTTTCACAGAAATTGGCTTTAACGAATAAGTTATCGATATCTGCTTCAAGAAAGAAATCTGCAATAGCTAACGGGTAAATACCCATATCTAATAAGCATCCTCCCGCTAAATTAGGATTGTACTCTCGGCCATCTAATTTAAAAGGCACAGGATAACCGAAATCAACTTTAATATGTTTCAACTGTCCAATGCGGCCATCATTTAACCACTCTCTAGCTTTTTGCATCGCTGGTAAAAAATAGGTCCATAATGCTTCCATAAGTAGCAAACCTTTATCTTTCGCTAACCTGACTAATATTTCACATTCTTTATGTGAAACTGTCATGGGTTTTTCGCACAGTACGTGTTTTCCTGCTGATAAGGCATCAAAGGCTTGTTGAAAATGAAAATTGTGAGGCGTGGCGACGTAAACAATATCCACCTTGGGATCATCAAATAATGTTTGGTAGCCTTGGTAGGATTTTTCAACATTATATTGTTTAGCAAATTCATCAGCGTCAGCTTGCTTTCTTGCGGCTACTGCATATAAATGGCTGTTCTTTGAAAACACTAAGTCCTGGCAAAATAAACCTGCAATCCTTCCTGCACTCACAATACCCCAATTTAGTTGAGTCATTTCTCATTCCCTTTTGTGTTTAAAGATATATTTTGCAAAAAAACTACATCGCAATTGCTGTGTTATCACCAAGGTTAATTGGCTATAGCAATAATTAACAAGCAGCAGACGTTAACATTAATTACACAAAATACCCTTGATAGATTTAAAACTCAATGCTAATGTTAGCGCTAACAAAATATAACACAATATAACAACGGATTGAATTATGTATCTTGGAATCGACTTAGGAACTTCTTGTGTAAAGGTCATTATTTTAGACAATGATGATCAGTTGTTAGCACAAGCTAGTTCAGCACTAACAATATCTCGACCACAATCACAATGGTCAGAACAAGATCCGAATCAATGGTGGCAAGCGACCTGTTTAGCAATGGCTGAGCTCAAATTAACCAAAGCTGATTTGCTCAAAAAAATTAAATCTATTGGTTTGTCAGGCCAGATGCATGGCGCCACCTTACTCGATAGTAATGACCAAATTATTCGTCCAGCGATATTGTGGAATGACGGCCGTAGCCAACTTCAATGTAAAACCTTAGAAGAAATTGAACCTGAATCACGTGATATTACTGGCAACATCGCGATGCCAGGCTTCACTGCCCCTAAATTATTATGGGTAAAGGAGAATGAACCAGAGAACTTTAATAAAGTTGCTAAGGTTCTATTACCTAAGGACTTCTTACGTTTACAAATGACCGGAGACTATGCCTCTGACATGTCTGATTCTGCCGGTACTCTCTGGCTAGACGTAAAGAACCGTTGCTGGTCTGAAGCAATGTTAACAGCAACATCAATGACGATTGACCAAATGCCGTTGTTATATGAAGGCACTGACATTACCGGAACATTAAGCGCGAACATCGCCAGTTTATGGGGGATGAACACGGTGCCTGTTGTCGCAGGTGCAGGTGACAATGCGGCTGGAGCTATAGGAATTGGTGTAATAAAACCAAATCAAGCATTTTTATCACTGGGCACCTCTGGGGTATATTTTGTGGCAAATGAGCAATATTTACCCAATCCGGATAATGCGGTACATACATTTTGCCATTGCTTGAGTAATACATGGCACCAAATGTCTGTGGTGTTAAGTGCAGCAAGTTGCTTGAACTGGGTGACTAAACTAACGGGCTACGACAACGAATCGGCTTTATTAGCTCAAATAGCTAAATGTGATTTTAGCCAACCAAACTCAGTATTGTTTTTACCCTATCTATCAGGTGAGCGTACACCTCACAATAATCCGACGGCTAAAGGGGTTTTCTTTGGTTTAGACCATAACACTGATGCCGCCACCATGGGTCGAGCGGTATTAGAAGGCGTTGCCTTTGCTTTTGCCGATGGGCAACAGGTTTTATTAGATGCTGGTGCAACTATTGAAGAAATAACGGTTATCGGTGGTGGCTCAAAAAGCCGATTATGGGGAGATATTCTTGCTAGCGTATTAAACCGTCCATTGTCCTATCGTGAAGGCGGCGAAGTTGGCCCTGCCTATGGTGCAGCTAGATTAGCAAGAATAGCCATTGAGCAAAGTCCCACAGAAAAAGTCTGTACCTCTGGCAAACTTAAACACCTTGTATTACCTAACCCTGAAATGCAGGGATATTACGCCACGCAATATCAACAATTCAAAAGTTTATATCAAGCCACTAAACACCTCTTTATCTAATTAGCACCTTATAAAAAAGATAGAAATCTAACACAAATCATATACAAACTAACCGAAAAAATATGGAGTCATCATGAGCGAACAATTTTTTAAGAACGTAGAAAAAATCAAATTCGAAGGCGAATCGAGTAAAAACCCTTTTGCATTTCGTTACTACGACGAAAACCGCGTAGTAATGGGTAAAACAATGAAAGAACATTTACGTTTTGCTGCATGTTACTGGCATAACTTCTGTTCTACAGGTTTTGATATATTTGGTGAAGGCACCTTTGATAGACCTTGGATTCAACCTGTCGGTGATCAACTTGCATTAGCAGAACAAAAAGCTAAAGTCGCTTTTGAATTTTTTGAAAAACTCGGTGTACCTTACTTTTGCTTTCATGATACGGACATAGCACCTGAAGGAGCTACGTTAAAAGAAAGCCATGCTAACGTAAATCATATTGCTGATGTACTAGAAAAAGAAATGCAACGCACTGGGGTTAAATTACTTTGGGGTACAGCCAATTTATTTTCAAATAAACGTTTTTGTGCCGGTGGTGCAACAAACCCGAACCCTGAAGTTTTTGCCTATGGCGCTGCACAAGTTAAACATGCCATGGAAGTCACTCACCGTTTAGGTGGCGAGAACTATGTTTTATGGGGCGGCCGTGAAGGTTATGACTCACTACTTAATACTAATTTAAAACAAGAAAGTGAACAGTATGCTCGCTTTTTAAAAATGGTCGTAGAACACAAACATAAAATCGGTTTTAAAGGCACATTATTAATTGAGCCAAAGCCACAGGAGCCGACTAAGCATCAATATGACTATGACACCGCAACAGTTGCAGGTTTCTTACACAAGCACGGTTTACAGAATGAAATCAAAGTCAACATTGAAGCGAATCACGCTACTTTGGCTGGTCATAGTTTTCATCATGAAGTAGCTGTAGCATGTGCTGAAGGCATTATGGGCAGTATTGATGCTAACCGTGGCGATATGCAAAATGGTTGGGATACAGACCAATACCCGAACGACGTAGCTGAGTGTACGTTAGTCATGTATGAAATTTTAAAATCAGGTGGCTTTACCACTGGCGGGTTAAATTTCGATACAAAACTTCGTCGTCAGTCATGTGAAAATGACGATTTATTTCATGGCCACATTGGCGGTATGGATACCATGGCTAAATCATTACTCAACGCAGCCCAACTTATTGAAGATGCACCGTTATCTTCATTTGTAGAGCAACGTTATGCAGGGTGGAATAAAGGCCTAGGTAAAGATATTTTTGATGGACAACATAGCTTAGAAAGCCTATCAAAAGTCGTTCATGAACAAAATATCAATCCTACATCGACTTCAGGGCGACAAGAACTACTCGAAAACGTCGTCAATCGTTATATCTAAGGACTGTTCCCCCATCTAATAAATGGGGGATTTTTTTATCATGAATATGTTGGAACAATTAAAAAAAATCACAACTGTAGTTGCTGATAGCGGTGATATTGATGCGATTAAGCTTCACAAACCTATAGATGCAACGACTAACCCTTCTCTGATCTTACAAGCATCAAAACTACCACAATACCAATACCTTGTTATTAAATCGATATCTCAAGGTAAAGACAACATCGATGATATTTGTGATCATTTAACCGTTAATTTTGGCTGTGAAATCTTAAAGTGTATTTCAGGACGTATATCCAGTGAAATTGATGCTAGGTTGTCATTTGACACGGTAGCAAGCATTGAGAAAGCAAAAAAGATAATTGCTTTATATGCCGCCAATGGCATAGATAAAAGCCGAGTACTAATTAAATTAGCCGCGACATGGCAAGGTATTAAGGCAGCTGAAGAGCTTGAAAAACAGGGTATTCATTGTAACCTCACCTTGCTTTTTTCAATGACTCAAGCCATAGCCTGTGCTGAAGCAAAAGTCACCTTAATTTCCCCCTTTGTGGGACGAATTTTAGACTGGCATGTACAACAATCGGGTAAACAATTTGAGGCTTTTGAAGATCCTGGCGTATTGTCTGTCAAAGCTATTTTTGACTATTACAAAACATATAACTATCAAACAGAAATTATGGCAGCAAGCTTCAGAAATATTGATGAAATTATAGCGTTAGCCGGTTGCGATTTACTTACTATCGCACCTAGTTTACTGACTGTATTAAACAATACTCAAGGCGAGTTAGTCCATAAATTAAATGCTAAAGAAATATGTAAAGTTAAGCCTAACACACTTAAAACGTTGAGTTTTGAACAATTCTCGTGGCAGCTAAACGAAGATGAAATGGCTTGTGATAAATTATCAGAAGGGATCCGTAATTTTGCTAAAGATCAGACTATCTTAGTTGAAATGATCCAACAGCTTGGCCAATCAAAAGGTTAACTGAGATTTAAGTTATTATTAAGGCCATCATAATTTTTATGATGGCCTTAATGTTAATTCCAAATGTTTGTTTATCGATCGATGAAGAATGTACTAATGTCTTTCGCTATAGGTAAAATAATCAAACTCAGCAGCAATATTCGCTCCCGTTAGATCTTGGCAACACATACCCACAAATGCCCCTGTAAAGTTAGCACCTTCACCCTTACCTGCTTCATCAGAAATGAGACTGTAATCTAATTCACATATCGGCAGCCACGCATTACCATCTACAGAGTAGCTAAAAGTTAACCGTCCATAATCAATATCAGCTCTTAAGCCTATGTGTTCACTTTGCTGACTGGTAATAGGTATACGTTGTTGATAAATAGGAAAGTCAACCTTTAAAGACTCATCACCTAAACAGCTCATGACATCGATATGTATCCCATTTTCATCATATGATACATATAGATAATGAAATTTATGGGCATTGTAATAGCAAATTAATCCTGCTTGTTGTTGAAAACTCGTAGGTTTGAAGCGCAATTGTGTTTGTGCAACGAATGAATGATGTTGCTGTCTTCTGGCAATTAATGCCTGTTTAAACGTACTGCCAACTGAATGTTTTCCGTATAGCGTTAGCGCACCTTTGTTATCAGTTAAACTATAAAAGCATTCAGGATTGGGGATTCTTAACCATTGATAATGATCAGGTAATACAGGGCTAGAGAAATCATCATGATGTGAATAATCTCGCAGCGGTTTACCTGTTAGTCCTATAGGATTAACTTCTCCGTAAACTTGGCCCGATGCTAAGCTAAACCAGCCATCATCTTTTAAAATTAAGGTTTGAATACCTGTTTCTCGACCAAGTGGACTGCGCTTGTCTCCGTTTTCTAATGTAATCGGCCTAGACATAAGATGTGTTAAAAACCATCGTCCATCTGGAGATTGCACTAATCCACCGTGTCCAGTTCGTTGCAAAGGCTTATCCAAATTATCTTTAGACGTTAGCACATGAACATTAGGATCAATTTCATAAGGACCGGTGATACTTTTAGAGCGTGCAAACGTGCAAGCATGTTCGTAGCTCGTCCCGCCTTCTGCAGTTAATAAGTAATAGTAATCATTAATCTTATATAAATGCGGGCCTTCGGTCAGCTGATGTTTACTGCCAGAAAATATATTGACTGCGGTGCCAATGAGTTTTTGCTGCTGTTGGCAATATTGTTGTAGCACAATACCTGCAAAAGGATGCTTACCAGGACGGTGATCCCACAACATATTCACTAGCCATTTACTGCCATTATCATCATGAAATAATGATGGATCGAAACCACTACTGTTTAAGTAAACTGGATCGCTCCATTCACCATCAATTGTGGAGCAAGTCGTAAGGTAATTGGGACAATCTTTAAAGTTACCATCAAATCGTTGGACGTTAGTATAAATGAGATAAAACAAACCATCTGCATAACTCAAACAAGGTGCCCAAATGCCACAAGAGTCGGGGCAACCTGTCATGTCCAATAATGAAGCTCTGTTTAATGGCCTGCTGATTAATGTCCAGTTTACCAAATCCACTGAGTGATAAATTTGTACCCCTGGATACCATTCAAAAGTGGATACGGCAATGTAATAGTCAATGTCCACTCTCACAATACTGGGATCTGGGTGAAAACCTGGCAAAATTGGATTTATTTGGTGACTCATAATTAACCTGCAGTGTGACTAAAATGTTATTCATTGATTGTTTTTATATCACAACACCAGTGTTAGCGCTAACAACACTTTAAATGAATTTACATTCACCATTACTAAACTGATTGCTAATTAATCATGAGAAAACAGCACAAAAGTTAAATCGTGGGAGCATTTAATCGTGTTTTTACTATTGAAAAGGACGCTATACTTTTCGAATTTCTGTATTGGTTTGCGGGGTAAATTAAAACATAGTTTTAAAATGAAGATTAATGCTTAGTATCAAGTTGAACTATTTTTAAACTAAGATTTATCAGAAAATTAATATGGTGTTAAACAGCTAAAAAATGTCACTCTGTTATGAGTGACATTAAGATTCAAAATTAGCTTATCGTTTTTTAAACCAGTAATATGTAACTGCGACTTCATGTCTAAACCTTGAATAAGGAACAAAAACACTGTTTAGACTTTCATTCAATTATTAATCTTCATCATAGCCATTAGGGTTGGCTGATTGCCAGCGCCAAGTATCGACCATCATTTGATCTAAAGAGCGATTGGCTTGCCAGTTTAAGGCATCATTAGCTTTAGTTGCATTTGCCCAAAAAGCGGGTAAATCACCTGCTCTTCGTGGACTAACTTCATAGGGTATCTTCTTATCTACTGCTTGCTCAAACGCAGTAACAATTTCAAAAACAGACACACCATTGCCTGTTCCTAAATTAAACGATTCAACTCCAGCAAAATCTTGATTGTCGTTCAACCATTTCATTGCTGCGACATGACCTTCAGCAAGATCCATCACATGTAAATAATCTCGTTCACAAGTCCCATCTTTTGTTGGGTAGTCTGAGCCGAATATGCTGAGTTTTTCGCGCTTACCCACCATCACTTGCGCTACATAAGGTAATAAATTATTTGGGATACCTTTTGGTGATTCACCAATTTTGCCGCTTTCATGTGCTCCAATAGGATTAAAATAGCGCAGTGACACACCTCTAAAATGCGGATTTGAAGCTGCAGTATCTGCCATTATACGTTCAACCATTACTTTGGTTGCCCCATAAGGACTTGATGGCGTACCTAATTTCATGGTCTCTACATAAGGCACTTCATTTTCTTCACCATAAACGGTTGCTGATGAACTAAAAATAAAATTATTGACCTTGTGTTCTGCCATCGCTTCTAGCAAACAAACCGAGCCATGAACATTATTTTGATAATACTCTAATGGAATTTGTGCAGATTCACCTACAGCTTTAAGCGCTGCAAAGTGGATTACTGTATCAATATTATGCGAACTAAATACGTTGGACAGCTGATGCTTGTTTCTTATATCGCCTTCAATAAAGGTAACACTTTTACCTGTTAATGATTCAACACGTTTAATAGATTCAATACTTGAATTAAATAAATTATCGAAAACGACTACATTGCAGTTATTTTCTAATAATGACAAAACAGTGTGCGAACCGATATACCCTGCACCACCTGTAACTAAAACGTTCATTTATCTTCCTTAATGAATTCATACTATTTAATGGTCATTAACCATTTCTGCTCACATCATGTTTACATTTACTGATTTTGAACTTTTATTACAAAAAAAGCTAATAAAAAAAGCGGGGTTCAACAAAAACCACTGTAAACAATACGTTTATGTTCTTTTATTACAGTTAAATTAAAAAGTTGAGATATGATTTTTGGCTTACTCCTGAATATATTATATCTAAATTTGACTCAGTAATTTAATTATTTACGCTCATCCTATTGATATTTTTACGGTTATTAAAAATTAAAACCAGTTTGAAACATCTGACACATAAAATTACACATTCAAACAGTAAGGGTTTAACAAACTCTGTAACATGCACTTATAATACTGTTAACGAATTTGTCATAGGCACAAGTCTATGATTTAGCTTTAAGCAAGAGGAAGTGCCGTGGCTACTGCAAAGCAAATTATTCTCCCTATTGGCATAATAGGTGTAGGCGTAATCATTACTGGTTTGTTGGTTTCTATGCAAAAACCACCCGAAGAGAAACCGCCAGTTGATAATACCCCGCTTGTATCTGTCGAAACCATTAATTATAAACCAATGACATTTACCGTTAGCTCTTATGGTGTCGTCAATGCCAAATATCATACTGAATTGGTGGCACAAGTCAGTGGTGAAATCACTTATTTATCTGACGCATTTGTTAAAGGTGGTTTCATTAAAAAAGGCGATGTCCTGGCAAGAATTGATCCTAGCGACTATGAGTCAGCGCTGTTAGATGCACAAGCTAATTTGGCTTCTGCCAAAGCAACGTTAGTTCAAGAAAAAGCTAACGCACAAGTAGCTGAACGTGAATGGGCTGAGATTACTGACAGTAAGCCAAGTGATTTAAGCTTGCGTAAACCACAATTAGCCCAAGAAATTGCCAAACTAAAAAGTGCTGAAGCTGGATTGTTACGTGCAAAAAGGAATCTTGAACGAGCAATAATTAAAGCGCCCTATGATGCATTAATTGGCAGTCGTAATATCGGTTTAGGCACATACGTAGGTAACGGATCGCCTATCGGTTTAGTTTATAGCACTGATAAAGCTGAAGTTCGATTACCACTTGCAGACAAAGAAATGCAATATTTAGATCGTAAAGGTGCAAATGCAGAAGTCACTTTGGTGGGTAACTTTGCAGGTGAAAAACAAGAATGGATTGGCACTATCGTTCGTAGCGAAGGGGTGATTGACAGTAAAAGTCGGATGACATACTTAGTTGCTGAGATTGATGACCCATATGGGCTTAATAGTAACCATAAAGAATTAAGATACGGTACTTATGTTACTGCTCACATTGGCGGTACTCATGCAGGTCAAGTGGCCGTTGTCCCGCGCCATTTAATCGTGAATGGCCTCGTTGCGACAATGGATAAAGACAAAAAATTACGTTATCTGCCCGTTAATATTATCAGACAAGATGGCAGCAACGTCATTATCTCAAGTGGTTTAGCAGAAGGTATGAGCATCATTACTTCTGCACTTGATTACCCTGTTGAAGGAATGACGGTGGCCTTACCGACCGATAAAATTCTTCAAGTAGAGCCTAAGGTTGGTGTTGATTCTGACACTGCTATCGCCATGGACGATAAGGAATAAATTCATGGAAGATACTCATAAAGGCATAATTGCTTGGTTTGCCCGTAACAGCGTTGCGGCAAACTTATTAATGATCATTATTTTATTAGGCGGCTTGTTAACGGCTAATACGATTCGTAAACAATTTTTCCCCGCTGTTGAAATCAACTGGATTGAATTCAGTGCTGTATATCCAGGCGCTGCTCCGCAAGAAGTAGAAGAAGGCATTACCGTAAAAATTGAACAGGCACTTGAAACCGTTCAGGGATTACAACGTGTCATCACCTACTCTAATCGAAATCAAGCTAATGGCTACTTTCGAATTGAAGATTCTTATGATCCGCAAATCGTACTTGATGAAGTTAAATCTGAAATTGGTTCAGTATCTACCTTCCCTGCTGGAATGGAGTTTCCAAAAGTAGAACGTATCAAAATTCGTCAAGAAGTCATGTACTTAAGTCTTTATGGAGATTTATCACAGCGACAACTTAAAGATTTAGGTGAAAAAATCCATAAAGAAATCATGCAGCTGCCTAACGTTAACATTGCAGACTTCTATGGTGGGTTAAATTATGAAATTAGTGTTGAAGTCAGTAAAGATAGATTACGTGAGTTTGGGCTTAATTTTAATGATGTTGCTGAAGCAGTCCGAGGTTATTCTCGCAACATGTCTGCGGGTCAAATTAAAGCAGAAAATGGATATATTAATTTACGTGTAGAAAACCAAGCTTATGTCGGTTATGAATTCGAAGATTTGCCCTTACTCACTTTAGATGATGGGACAAACCTCTTATTAGGCGATGTTGCGACTGTCAATGACGGCTTTGAAGAAGGGATTCAGTATTCTAAATTCAATGGCCAAAATGCAGTCACTTTCTTTGTCGGTGCGGCTAAAAATCAGAGTATCACCGATGTCGCTGATACCATGAAAGCCTACATTGCCAAGAAGCAGGCCTTACTACCAGAAGGAGTCACGCTAGAGCCTTGGGTAGATATGACCTACTATCTTGATGGTCGCCTTGATTTAATGCTAGACAGCATGAAAACAGGTGCTGTGTTGGTCTTTTTCATGCTGGCATTATTTTTACGTGTACGTTTAGCTTTTTGGGTGATGATGGGCTTACCCGTCTGTTTCCTCGGTACCTTATTATTCATGCCGATGGCGTTTATTGATGTAACCATTAACGTAATTAGCTTATTCGCGTTTATTTTAGTACTGGGTATTGTCGTTGATGACGCCATTGTAATGGGTGAAAGTGCCCATACTGAGTGCCAAGAAAATGGTCAGAATATTGATAGCGTGATCCGTGGTGTAAAGCGTGTCGCAATGCCGGCAACATTTGGTGTATTAACCACCATAGCCGCATTCTTGCCAATCACACTTGATGATGGTCCTTCTTCTGCCTTTGGTCAGGCAATCGGTTTTGTAGTCATACTCTGTTTACTGTTCTCATTAGTAGAATCTAAACTGATCCTCCCTTCTCATTTAGCCCACATGAATAAACCTAAGGTTGTTCAACCAGGCTCTAAAAATCCTTTAGATTGGTTACGAAATGGGGTTAATTTTGTTCAGGGTAAAATTGAGAAGTACTTAACCCTATTTATCAGCAATATCTACAAACCAAGTCTTACATTAGCCGTTAAATACCGTTATGCGGTTATTTCAACCTTTATTATGCTCATTGTGATTTGTGCTGCGTTATATATTAGTGGTTTAGTCCGCTTTATTGGGCAACCCAAAATTCCACATGATTTTCCAAGGATCAGCTTGGAAATGAATGTTGATGCAGCAGAGACTGCAACACTTGATGCAGCGCATTCTATCGAAGCCGCATTAAGACAAGTTGAAACTGAGCTTGAAGATAAATACGGGCAAGGCATGATTGCTGAATTACAAGTTGAATTACAAGGCCGAACTCGTGCTGAAGTAAGAACCAAACTTGTTGACCCAGAATTAAGGCCGATTAATACCTTTGAAGTCGCTGAAATGTGGCGTCAAGCAATGCCGAAAATACCCGGCGTTAAGTCTTTTGAAGTCCAAGATAGCTTGTTTGGTGGTGGACGCGATGATGGTGATATTAGCTTTAGATTAGAAGGCAACGATGACGTACAGCTGATCGCTGCTTCTCAAGCACTAAAAGATAAGCTTAATACCTTAAAAGGGGTTAGTGACGTTAATGACAGCCGTCAGTCTTCAGCGAAAGAAGTGCAGTTTAACTTAAAACCATTAGCCCATAGTCTTGGGCTAACCCTGGCGAATATTGCTTCGCAGGTAGGTAATAGTTTTTACGGTCTTGAAGCACAACGTATCATTCGTAATGGTGAAGAAATTAAAGTAATGCTTCGCTACCCTGAAGCACAACGAAACTCCATCGCCTTGGTACAAGAGGTATTAATTAAAACACCTCAAGGTGCAGAACTTCCCTTATCTGAAGTCGCTAACATCGAAGTAGTACAAGGGGTTAATAGTATTCGCCGCGAAAACGGTAATCGAACCATTAACGTATGGGCATCTGTAGATGCTGAGCAAGCTGAGCCGTTTAAACTTGCAAAAGATATTCGTGATAACTTCATGCCAGAACTATTAACCAAATATCCACGGGTTAAAAGTGAAGTGTCAGGTAATATTCAAGAGCAATTGGACAGTGCTGACACGCAACTACGAGATTTTATAATCTCAATGTTAGTGATTTACAGTTTACTTGCTATCCCGCTTAAATCTTACGTACAGCCATTTATGATTATGTCTGTGATCCCATTCGGTGTTATTGGTTCGATGTTAGGCCATATCATTTTAGGTATTGATTTAAGTGCCCTTTCTGTATTCGGTATTATTGCAGCTGCAGGTGTGGTGGTGAATGACTCTCTGGTAATGGTCGATTACGTTAATAACTCTCGTAAGCGAGGTATACCGTTAAATGAAGCGGTTATTAATGCGGGTTGTCGTCGATTCAGAGCGATCATGTTGACTTCGTTAACTACATTTATTGGTTTGATGCCGATTATGACAGAAACCAGTATGCAAGCGCAGATGGTTATTCCTATGGCTGTATCACTAGCCTTTGGTGTTTTGTTTGCAACGGTTGTGACGCTTTGTTTAATCCCTTGTCTTTATATCGCCATTGAAGATATGCGCGGTATTGCTCAAAGAATTTGGAGATTATATGTTCCGGAACCAGCCGAAACAAATTCAGGCTTAGAGCAACAACCTAGTCATCGTGCTAGTTAAATAACTCAGTATGTATTAATCGGTTTATCGTTAAACGATTACCTTAATTAAAAAAGCGAAACGTCAGTTTCGCTTTTTTTGTAATAGCTCATAAATTTAGTATCGATGCCTAGACGTTTTGTTAAATCAGCTACAACTACAAAAGAATGTCATAAAGTGTCGCTATGATAAGAATGAACATAACAATAATTAGTAAGGATCAATTGTGTCAAAGATTCCCTTAGTTTCGAAATTCATATTTACATTAGGCAGTATTATATTATCGATATCTGTCACAGCTACCGATATACAACAGCCGTTTAATGATGCTTCAGAATCTACACAAGAGCACGTATTGTTGATATCAATTGATGGTTACCGCTATGACTATAATGAACTACACCAACCACAACATATCAAAGAGTTTGCCAACAATGCAGCCACTGTTAAGCAGTTTGTGCCCTCCTTTCCAACAGTCACTTTCCCGAATCATTTGACACTCGTTACCGGCCTGTATCCTGCGAATCACGGCATTATTTCAAACCGTTTTTATAATCCTGAATTAGAACGTGATTATGCGATGAACATTAGTGAAGCCGTAACGGATGGTCAATTTTATCAAGGTGTACCGTTATGGTCATTAGCGCGTCAGCAAGGGTTAAAGTCTGCTACTTATTTTTGGCCTGGTTCAGAAGCTGAAATAGCGGGTTTTAGACCGAATTACTGGCTCAAATATGATGGACGTACTCCTAATGAAGAAAGAGTCCAGCAAGTGATAGATTGGTTTTCGTTACCTGAAGATAAAAGACCACAATTCGTGACATTATACTTTTCAGATGTTGATAGCGCAGGACATCACCATGGTCCAGAAGCATCACAAACGCGAGATGCAGTACTATATATAGACACTATGATCGGTAATTTGCTTACTGAATTAAAAGATTTACCTTTTGAAGTTAACGTGATTATCACTTCAGATCATGGTATGGCAAAAGTGGATGAATTTGATCGGGTATATACAGATCAGTTAATCGCCAATAATCAAAAACTAATTAAAAAGTTTATTTTTAACAATGACGCGGCATTTTCGTTAGTCACAGCAACGGGTAAAGATAAACAACAGGATCTTAAGCAACTTAAAGAGTTGGTTTCTCAGGTTGAAGGACTCGAGTTTTACTTACAAGCAGATGTGCCAAGCCACCTGCACTTTACCGGTAATGCTTCAATTGGGGATGCTGTCATTGTGAGTAATAATTACTATATTACTAGTACTGATGCTAAACCAGGCGTTATCGGCAAGCATGGTTATGATCCTGAAGTAATCACAGATATGAATACCGTACTCTATGCTCAAGGGCCAATGTTTAAACAAGGCGCTACGATACAACAAGCTAAAAACATTCACCTGTATCCTCTCATCGCTCATATTTTAGGTTTAACAGTAACAGAAAAGATTGATGGTGAATTGTCAGTATTAAGTCCGCTTTTAAAACATTAAAACAACTAAATGGATAAAACCAATCTAAAGCCTTTTATGACGAGTTAACTGAGTAAGCTAAACGGTTAAATTGGTTTGTTACCGCATTGAATGCGTAAATGTAAGGAACATTATGAATCACATGATTGCTGAGGCAAAACGCCTTCGTGGTAACCTGTTTGCTTAGGTAAAGAGATGCACAAACTAGATATAAAATTATTGATAACGGGTGAATAGCCTATCAGGTACTTTTTGTGTAAAAAAAATCAATTATGCAAATCCAACTTAAAAGGCCAATTACGTAAATCTAATTGGCCTTTGTTGTATTGAATTTCACTAACTTTTCTCGGCCGCCATGATTTGTTGATATAACTTGTCTTTCATCTCAACGCGATGTTGCTTTAAGTCATGAATAGAATCATCAGATATGGGTGAATCTTTTAATTCTAATTCACGAATTTGTTTGTCCAACTTATCGTATTGCTGTAATACAGTTGCAAATTCAGCATCAGATTTATTTAGCGCTGCAATGGTGTCTAAGTGATCAGGAAATTCATTTCGAAGAGAGTGATTTTCACCTAACATATAAGCCTCATTTATTTATCTTAATATTACATGTTCATTGGTTCTATTTTCGAGTTTTGAAGGTAACGATTTTCAACTTTAAATCTCATATAAAATGTAGAGCACTTAGCATAAAATACAAGCATATTTTCTCAATATAGAATTTCTGACACAAAATAAGTGCTCAAAAAACATTCAACCCTTTATAAATACAAGGTGTTTGATCTAATCTATTCAAAACTTTGAATAAAAGTATTGAATCACTGCTAAAATATATGCCTATAAAAAAGAGTACGAATCGAATTCAATATGACATCTAAAGCACAACCCCAATTTGGCAAAGTCACTATTATTGGTAATGCCAATGGTGATTGGCAAGCTGCTACTCACGGTTATACCATTATATTTAATGGCACTATTGCTAGTGGCGATAACATTATCAATATTTGTAATGGTCCTTATGCAGGTTCAACTGAAGATTTTGTCGTTACTGGACCTCATAGTGATTGGTTAACAACCAATTTATCAATAGTCGCTCGCGAATTAGAATTGAAGCTCAAATGCTGGCCTTCATCTGGGTTAGTCAGTTTTGTGTTATTTAGTCGATTAAACTGTGAGTTAGCACTTGAAAGAATGTCATTACTACCTAGCCTTAAACGCAGTGAAGATATGTCGTTAAAACAACATTTACCCTGTGTTGTTCATAATTGGCTTGGTGAACGTAGGATTGCAATAGAAGTTCATCAACAAAGTAATGCACAACAAGCTATGTGGCCTGCTCTATTATTGAATGAAACGGCAGCACGGAAAACTGATTTCCAGACTCAAAAATCTAGCCGTGTTACACAAGTTATACCTATAACTGATTCTATTCAGCATCAAATACATGACCCATATCAGTTAATGATTGAGTTAACGTTACAAAATCAAAGCTCCCATGCTGCCCTCAATAATTTACGATATCTTAACCAACTTCCGCAGTCTGCTTGGTTGGCTGCAGTGACACAACAAAAACTGCTTGATGTTGAACAAGTGTTTTTCGACCAATACCCTGAAAAATTATCAGGCTTTTGGTATTTATCTGATAATGAAGCTTCAACATGGTTAGATAAAATTCGTTTTAATTTAGCACTGTGTCAGCAACATTTATCTGGCTATCAGTAGATTTAAGAATTTACTTTAACAATACCCTTTTCTTTGCTTATCAACACCAAAGCATTATTTATCATTGCCTATTTCTCTGCTAATACTATTCATACAAGGATTTGTTATCAAATAGTACTAATAGAAGGAATAGTTGATGAAATGGCTTCCAGCAATATCAATCGTCTCGATAAGCTTAATTACACTAGTCACCCCATTCAAAGATGCTCAGGCAAAACAACCAAAATTGATTTTACAAATCACTGTAGATCAACTCAGGGGGGATTTATTGCAACGTTATCAGCAGCATTTCTCTGACGATGGCTTTGAATATTTAATCAATGAAGGGATTTATTACAAAGAAGCTCATCATCAACATGCGATTACTGAAACGGTTGTAGGGCATACAACGCTAGCCACAGGAGCACATCCTTCAACACACGGCATGGTGAGTAATTTATGGTTTGATAAGCAAATGCAGCAACCAATTTACAATGTACAAGATGAACAACACCCACTTTTAAGTGCAAATGCTGCTGTCGATGCAAAAAATGAAATCGATCCCACACAAAAAGCCAGTAAAGTTGAAGGCCGTTCACCAAAAAATATTATGGCGACCACGTTTAGTGATGAGCTTACTGCCAGTAACAATGGCCAATCTAAAGTCTTTGCAGTATCAGTTAAGGACCGCGGAGCTATCACATTAGCAGGTCATACTGGAAAAGCATTTTGGTTTTCTAAATCAGCCGGTGAATTTGTTAGTAGCGATTATTATTACAAACAATATCCACAATGGGTAACAAACTGGAATAAAGCGAATCCAATATCGACATATGCCAACACCCAATGGCAATTATCAAAACCTGCTCAGCAATATTTATTCGGTGATAATCAGAATCACGATTGGAAAACAAAATTACCAGGTTACGGAATTACATTCCCACATGAATTTGGCCCTAGTGATAACCCCTACTTTAGTACTTTTTTAACCGTAAGCCCTATCGGTGATGAAATGACTGCTGATTTCGCTAAAACAGTCATTACTAACAATAATCTTGGTAACAATAGTCATGATAACCAAATCGTGACTGATTATTTATCGATAAGCTTTTCATCAACCGATTATGTTGGCCATATCTTTGGCCCATCCAGCTTAGAAGCAGAAGATAATCTACTTAGACTCGATAGGACATTGGCCTCTTTATTTGGTTTTATTGATGACAACATTGGTTTAGAAAACACACTGATCGTGTTATCAGCTGATCATGGTGCTCCTGAGGCGCCGGGATACTTAACGCAATTTGGTATCAAAGCTAAACATTTCGACTTAGCAAGTTTAGAAAAAAATGCTGCCATTCAGTCTTTAAAAAGCAAATGGAAAATTACAGGGGATTTGTTTGTTAATGCGTGGCAACCCTATATTAATTTGGATCATGACAAGCTAGCTGAACAAAAAGTGCCATTAGCGGAAGCAACAACACAAGTCGCAAATATACTCAATAGTGTTTCAGGTATTCATCGAGCATATAGCTTTAATCATTTATTAAATGGCAATGTGCCTAACGATGAAATTACTCAAAAAGTGCAAAACAGTTTTTACCCTAGCCGCTCAGGAGATATTTACTTAGTTTTTGAGCCAAATGTGTTTGTGGCAGATTTTGACGGTCTCAATGTTGCCTCTGTACATGGCTCTCCGTGGCGCTATGACACCCATGTTCCTATTATATTTGCTGGCATGAAACTTAAAGGACAAACTATAAACAGGCCTGTTGCAACTGTCGACTTAGCACCGACACTCAGTGCATTGATGAATATCAACGCTCCTTCAAGTGCTGTCGGATACCCACTAAAAGAGGTTTTGGTAAAGTAGCGACAAGCTTCTCAACGTAAATCCACCTCAATTTATAGATGTTGGTGTAAAGGCTGCTGTAGGCAGCCTTTCTCATTATAAAAATGATTAACTCATAGTGAGATTGAATTTTACAAATAGTCACAGGTTTGGTGTTGGTGATTTGTTAATTAGACCTTAAGATAGGGTTAATTAATCTTAGGTACAGTTTTAATATGAAATTCAATCAGCTAGTTGTTTTTATTCGTTTAGTCATCATTTTTGTTATACATCAAACTCACTCTGTCGCTGCTGATTATGTTGGTGCTGAACAATGTGTTGACTGCCACCAGCAACAATATTCAGACTGGCAAGCTTCTCATCACGATATGTCCATGCGCCATGCAGGTGATGATTCCGTTCTCGGTGATTTTGATAATCAAACGCTTCAAGAAAACAATCAATCACACAGGTTTTATCGTAAAAACAGTCAATATTGGGTCAATACCAAAGGACCTGACGGTAAAAGCCATGACTATGAAATTAGCTATACATTTGGCTATGAGCCATTACAACAATATATGGTTAAATTTCCGGATGGTAGAGTGCAACTTATTCCACTAGCTTGGGATAGCAGAGATAAAAGCCAAGGTGGCCAGCGTTGGTTTAATCTTTATCCTGACATGGATGTACATGATGAGTTTTTTTGGACTAATAATGGCCAAAACTGGAACTATATGTGCGCAGATTGCCACTCTACAAACATCGACAAAAACTATGATAGTAAAACAAACACCTATAACACCACTTGGTCTGAAATCAACGTTGGCTGCGAGGCGTGTCATGGACCGGCAAGCGAGCACATCATATGGGCTCAAACTCCTAATAATACGAATCCCTTAATTGGCTTTGATCGTAACTTGAAACCTAAAGTTGGCTCATGGGAATTTACGAAAGGACAAAAGATACTTCAACCAAAACAACTGACAGACTCAGAACAATTAGATACTTGTGCCCAATGTCATAGTAGAAGAGCGCAACTCAACAACAGTCATGACCCTATTAAAGGTGATTTTTTCGATAAATATAATCTAAATGCAATCACACCAAGTTTATATTATCCCGACGGACAAATTTACGAGGAAGTCTTTGTCATGGGGTCGTTCAAACAATCTAAAATGCACGCTGCTGGCGTTGTATGTAGCGATTGTCATAATCCGCACAGTACTAAACTCAAAGCGCCAATTGAATCAATTTGTTTTCAATGCCATTTACCTAGCGAATATACTTCAGCCAAACATAGTCAACACCAAGATGGAACTGAAGCTGCTCAATGTGTAACCTGCCACATGCCAAAAACAATCTATATGGAAGTAGACCCTAGAGCAGATCATAGTTTTCAAATTCCTAGACCCGATATTAGTAAAAAAATCGGCACACCAAACGTATGTACCTCTTGTCACAATGAAAAATCTAATCAATGGGCTGTTAATGCCCTTGAAAAGCAATTTCCAGACTCCAGTTATCAAAACAGTGACAGTTTTTCGTTAGCATTCGCACAAGCATCTGCCGGTGTGCAAACAAGTGGAGATAAGCTTTCATATATTGCTCAAAACCACCTAGAATCCAACATTATTCGGGCTTCGGCGCTTAGTAGAATGGATAGATTCCCAAGCCAAAATACTATGGTCGCAGTGATGAGAGGTATAAAGCATAAAGACCCTCAAATGAGATTAGGTGCATTAACCGGTTCTGCTCCTTATCCGTTTAATGACCGCTGGCAAATAGTCAGTCCATTACTCAGTGATCCTGTATATGCTGTCAGAACTGAAACTGCCAGCACTTTGGTGAGTGAATGGCAAAATATGAATGATGATCAAAGAGCACTATTGACCCCTGCTTTGAATGAATATATTGAAATTCAACAATTCAATTCTGACCGAGGTTTCGGATTGATGAACCTCGGTAATATTCACAACGCTAAAGGCAACATAAGGCAAGCAGAAAAGCTTTACTTAAAAGCCATCGAGATAGAACCAATATTTGCAACAAGCTATGCAAACCTTGCAGACTTATACCGTCAACGGGGTGATGATAAGAAATCATTAGAGACCTTAAAAAAAGGGATTGCGAATCAACCAAAGGCAGCATTGTTGAGGTACAGCGCTGGCTTAAATCTTTACAGACAGCAACAACTAACAGGTGCGATTGATTATTTAGAGCAAGCAACTGAAATTGAAGCGACTAACCCACAATACTGGTATGTACTAGGTCTTGCGCAAGAAAAAGTCAGTGTTACCCAAGCAATGAAGTCGCTTACCAAGGCTTATGAAGTTGGTGGCAATCCTCAACATCTATATGCGCTTTGTGAGTTTAAAATTAGGCATCGAGATCCAACGACACAAGCTTGTATCAATCAACTTGCTAAGATAGTCCCCCCGCAAGTTGTACAACAATTGATAGGACAATAATTGATAAGACAATCATTCTTTAAATAATGGCTTCCTCTCTTTTGAACGAGTGAGGAAGCAATTATATGAATGCATGTTGAGTATTTGAGTGCTGCAATATTTTCGTAGCAAAATCGAAAGGATTGCTGAGTATAATTCATCGTTATAACTGTATTTCCAACTAAAGTTGGCGTTATTAATCCACCATCTCACTATAATATTGAGTACTACTTTATTTAAAAGTTAAAGATGAATTTTACGCTAAGGGATAAATTGAATATGGATATTACTTCTATACGGTGTATCACATTAGTTGTGGCTATATTGTCAATAACATCTTGTTTAGCAGAACAAGTCAAAATTTGTCCAACAAACCAACACCAATTAGACTGGTCTGGTGGCGGTGCTTACCCTAAAATTTTAAGCCACAACGATAAAGTTTACTTAATATCGGATGTTTCAGGGATCTGGAATGCAGGTTATGCTGAAGCTGAATGGCAACAAACTAATTCAGGTCTTGCTAACCTGAGTGTATCGAATATTGTCTTTTCTACATCTCAACCACTCATTGGTTACGCAACAACAAAATCAGGTATTTCTAAAACTATTGATGGGGGTGAAACATGGCAAGACCTCAACAACCTCCCCGATAACGTAAATTTCAAACGATGGGAAACGTTCAATAACATCGCGATCGATGAGTCAATACCAACTGAATTCATTTTTGGTGACAGAAAAGGCAATATCTATCGTTATGAATCTGAACATGCTCAACTACTGATCACAACCCCATCAGAAGAAGTAATTTCAAGTCTTATTGTTAGTGATAAAGGCACTATAGTGGCAGGCACATCAACTAGCCGTTATATTTTTCGTCAGCTAGACGATCAATGGCAACTGACGAAACAACATCCGAGTACGACACTGGATCTCACAGTAGCTGGATTAAATGACCAGCAATCTCTATTTGCTACCAGCAACAATCAGGTATTAATTTCTGTTGATGACGGTGTGCATTGGGAGTCTCTTAATCTTGAAGCACACATCTCTGATACGAGTGTGGCACATAGACTCGCGGTCAAGAGTAATAGCTTAGGAGAGTTCAGTCTTATAGTTGCTTGGTATGAAGATTGGAAGTCGGGGATCTTGGTCAGCCATGATTCAGGGAAAACCTGGCAAAACAGTTTAAAAGAAATTGATTATTCAAATACAAACCCAACCCGAAGTTGGAACCATAACGATATCAGTAAAATCATGTCGGTAAACTTTGATTACAAAGATGAAAACATACTCTACTTCACGACTTATTGGGGCATATGGAGAAGTATTGATGCTGGCGAGACTTGGACTGAAAACTTCAAAACTGGCGCCTCTAACACTGTGGGTTCAGGTATTGCTATTACTGAAAATGGAGATGTTGTTACCGCTTCAATGGACGTTGGCCTCATCCGGTACCCAACAAATGGACAACCCACGTCACTTTTACCAATCGCTACAGACCAATATTTTGATAACGATATGGCGGGACATTTCTGGAATGTTATTGTTCAATCTAAAAAAATAATCGCCACCAGTAGCGCCTGGCAATCTGAAGCAAACCAAATTGTCATCAGCGAAGATAGTGGCGTGACTTGGCAGCGTGTCAGTCAGGGACTTCCTTCTTATTATTCTACAGACTGGCCTATTTGGAGCAAAGGTTATGCTAGAGCTTTAATCGCTGATAAAAATGACCCAAACAAGTTCTATTTAGGCATTGATGGCCATGGTTTATATATTTCAACAAATGGTGGATATGAATGGCAACGCTCGCTTACTAAGCCTCCAAGTAAACGAATTTATAATGCTTTAGATCAAGATAAATTAAACAATATTTTATACTGGGGTACAGCATCCAATGGGGTTTATAGTACCAACAATGATGGTGAGACATGGGTTCATACTGGTCTTAAAAAGAAGTATATATATGACCTTGTAGTTAGTCAGGATGGCGCTGTTTATGCTGGTTCTGCTAATTCTGAACAGGACGGACATGGAGCTGCAGTCTTCAAAAAGCAAAATCCAGAAAGTGAATGGGAACTGGTTAAAGACTTTAACGTCGTAGGTGCTGTTGATGCCATGGTAGTCGATCCACTTAATCCAGAACGAATTGTCGTGAGTTTAACCAATTGGATTCACAAAAACGAAGGTGAATTACATATCAGTAATGATGCTGGTATCAATTGGCAAAAAATTAATGCTGATGTCGGAATTGGTATTGCTGATTTAGTCTTTTCAACATGTTCTCAGCAATTATTTGTAGCTGGATATTCCCAAGGGATCAGCCAAATAGATATAAGTGATTATTCAGCAATCCAGGATTTAAACGTTAACATTAACAATTTTTATAAATTACAAGATAGTTGGGCTTGGTCTTATTACGAAGATGAACAAGCCAGATCCGTATGGAAAAGTGATGCTGCTATAAGCTGGAAAGTTACCGTAGAAAACACTAAAGATATTGCTATCAATTTTGAATCGATAAATAAACCTGGAGAAAGAAAACTACCTGACAACTACCCTGGCTTTATAATAGAAGTTATCGTTAATGGTGAGTCAAAGGCTCAGTTAACTGTGCCCGCCTCAGACACAGAGTGGCAACAATCGTCAATTCTAATTCCTATAGACACTACAGGTGAAAAAATCATACAGCTTAAATGGTTAAATAACATATCCAGCCCTGCAACTGACACCAATTGGGGCTTACGCAAGATTTCAATGAGTCAGTAAGTTGAACACTATCAATCCAAAAATGCGCTAATCTAAAAATGGGCTAATCTAGAAAGAGTAATAGCTCAACAAAATTTATTGAGTGTTTTTTGTGATAAAAAACATCATGTCAAGCCTGCAGTATATGTAAACCTCAAGTCGTTATGGAGTCATACAGATTGTTCCCATTAGCAAATTGTAACGTCATTTCCGTTTGCGTTTGTCTTAATTCACTTTTCATTATGTAACATTCACATTTCCACTTTTCGGAATCCAAATTGCAAAAAATGAAATAGCCCTAAGTAATAACTGCTCAACATCAACCTTTTATCAAAAATTATGCTCAGTTGAAACTGTCCTTAATTAGCATTAATTGATTAAAAACAAATCAACAACGATTGTTTCATAAAAAGTTCAATCAAGTGTTTCAACTTTGATTCAGGTCAATATTTAATCTATCCATCCCGTTATATTGGGATCAGGCAGTTTGTTCCTCCCAAACGGAATAGGTTATAACATGGATACACATTCAGCTTTATATCATCGGTGTAAAAGCCGTTTAGCAGAACTACGTGAAACAGCGCCTCGACAAACCGTAACGTTAGATGAAAAACTAAAAGAAAACGGCATAACAAGACGCGAATTCATGACATGGAGTGCTTCAGTAACCGCATTACTTGCACTTCCCCTTCCTTTTACCAACTTAGTAGCTGAAGCCGCAGAGCTGGCTGACAGAGTTCCACTAATTTGGTTACATATGGCCGAATGTACAGGCTGCTCTGAGTCGCTAATCCGCACTGATACGCCCAACCTCGACAGCTTAATCTTCGATCATATTTCATTGGAATATCACGAAACATTAATGGCAGCTTCTGGCTGGCAAGCTGAAGAAAACCTTGAACATGCCATGGAAGCCTACAAAGGCAACTATTTATTGGCAGTTGAAGGCGCCATTCCAACAGCAAATAACGGTGCATTTCTAACTGTTGGCTGTAAAGGCCACACTGGAATGCAGATTGTCAAAGAGGCAGCTGAAGGTGCTGCGGCGATTATTTCGGTGGGAACTTGCGCAGCGTTCGGTGGGGTTCAAGCGGCAGCGCCAAACCCTACGGGTTCCAAAGGTGTTCAAGACGTTATTGATAAACCTGTTATTAATCTAGGCGGCTGCCCGCCAAGTGAAAAAAATATTGTCGGCACTTTGATGTATTTCATTATGTTTGGAAAACTACCTGCGCTTGACATGTTCAATCGACCTAAATGGGCTTATGGCGCACGCGTACACGATAACTGTGAAAGACGTGGACGTTTTGATGCAGGCGAATTCGTTGAAACATTTGGCGATCAAGGCGCAAAAGATGGCTACTGCTTATATAAAGTGGGCTGTAAAGGACCGTACACATACAACAACTGCCCTACTGAACGTTTTAATCATCATACAAGCTGGCCAGTATTAGCGGGGCACGGCTGTATCGGATGCTCAGAACCTAATTTCTGGGATGACATGGCAGATTTCGAGAAACCATTAGGGAGACAGTTATTGCATGGGGTTGATGCAACAGCTGACACCATTGGCGCAGTAATACTAGGCGCAACCGTTGTTGGTATAGGTGCACATGCTGTCGCAAGTCTATTTGCTAAGCCTTTAGAGGAATAACTCATGAACAAACGTGTTGTAATCGATCCTATTACTCGAATCGAAGGTCACCTACGTGTAGAAGTCGAAGTTGATGAAAATAATGTTATTAAAAAGGCTTGGTCTTCTTCTACTTTATGGCGTGGCATTGAAGTTATTTTAAAAGGTCGTACTCCGATGGATGTGGGCCTTATTGTTCAACGTATATGTGGTGTCTGTACTTATTCTCATTATCGCTGTGGAACAGAAGCAGTAGAAAATGCATTAGGTGTGAAAATTCCTTTAAATGCAAAATACTTGCGCTCACTGATGCAAACCTCTTTGTATATGCATGACCACATTGTTCATTTTTATCATTTACATGGTTTAGATTGGGTTGATGTGGTTTCAGCATTGAGCGCGGATCCCGCATTAGCAGCGCAAGAGGCTGGTAAATACACTGCAAATCCTATCGCTGCCGGTGAAGGTGATTTACGCGCTGCACAGGAGCGCGTTAAAGCTCTCGTGGATACAGGTAAGTTAGGGCCATTTGCCAATGCCTATTGGGGTAATAGAACCTATCGATTTACCCCAGAGCAAAACTTAATCGCTTTATCACATTATTTAGAAGCGTTAGAAGTTCAACGCGTCGCTGCAGAGATGTTAGCCATTTTCGGTGGCAAATCCCCTCACCCACAATCGCTAGTTGTAGGTGGCGTGACTTCTGTTCGAGACATGTTAAGCCCTGCTCGTTTGCAAGAATGGAAGCAAAAACATGCCATAGTGCAAGATTTTATTATTCGCGCATATAAAGCCGATATTGTGATGGCTGCAGCTGCCTTTAGTAATGAGCCAAGTGTGCTAGGGGGCGTGAATGTTAACAACTTCATGGCAACCAATGACTTTGTGCTGGCTGACGGTCAATACATGTTTGATCAAGGCGTGATAATGGCTGGCGATCTTGCTGGTGTGACAGACATTGACCCAGATTCAATCAAAGAAGATGTTACGCACGCATGGTATGAAGCTGACGGCCCACAACATCCCTATGACGGAACGACCGTACCTGATTATACCGGTTTCGTCGAACGAGAAACTGTATACGGAAAATTACCTACAGTAGATGGCGATGGAAAATATAGCTGGGTTAAATCACCTCGATACAAAGACGAACCCGTTGAAGTTGGTCCTCTGGCATCATTATTGGTGAGTTATGCTCGTGGAAACCAAGTCGTCGTTAGTGCAGTAAACGGATTACTTGAGGCAACAGGCTTACCCATTGGAGCCTTATTTACCACGCTTGGTCGAACAGCTGCTCGGATGCTACAAACTGTTATTGTCGCTGAAGAAGGATTAAAGACATTTGATGCGATGCTTATCAACATGCAGTCAGATGAAAGTACTTACGTTACGCCTGAGATTGATTCAACGAAAGAGTACGTTGGTCACGCGATGATAGAAGCACCGCGAGGCATGCTCAGTCATTGGTTAAGGATCAAAGGCGGTAAAATTGAAAACTACCAAGCGATTGTCCCTACTACCTGGAATGCTGGGCCGGTAGACGTCAACGGTAAAGTTGGTCCGTATGAAGCTTCGTTAATAGGCTTAGAGCTTGAAGATCCGAGTAAACCACTTGAAGTCATTCGTATAATTCACTCTTTTGATCCTTGTATGGCATGCGCAGTTCACGTCATGGACTACAAAGGCACAAGTTTGGGTGAGTTCCGTATAGACCCTAATGGTCTTTAATCGTTTCGCAAACCAAAGAGGAATTGATTATGACTCAGGTTGCTACCCATCATAGAGAATTAATTTTCTCGCCTGCCATCCGAATATTTCATTGGATTAGGGCATTATCGATTGTAGTACTCATAGCTACTGGATTTTACATTTCTTGGCCATTTTTAGTGGCACCAGAATCATCCGATGTATTAGTGCAAGGATGGATACGTTTTGCCCATGTTATTTTTGGCTTTGCATTAACCAGCGTCACCATAGTGCGTTTTTATTTGTTTTTCTTTGGAAGGAGTTCCATTGAAAGACGTTCAGTTAAAGATGTATTAAGCATTAACAGCTGGATAACCCAAATTAAATCTTACATTTGGATGGGGCACCTTAATAAAGCTGGTGTATATGGTCCACTACAATTCGTCACTTATGTAGGTATTTCATTGGCAGCATTATTCATGTGTATAACGGGTTTAGTGCTTTACGCTAATGTGTATCATGAAGGATTCGGTGGATTAATATGGGAGATTTCAGCTTGGTTTACTGCCCTTATGGGAGGACTGGCACAAGTTAGAATTTGGCACCACATTATCACATGGGCATTTATTGTATTCATGGTTATCCATGTTTACATGGCTGTTTGGTCAGGTATTCGCTTTAAACATAACTCTGTTGACTCAATTGTCTCTGGTTATGATTACCATAAGGATCACTAAGCCTTGTCTACTACTCTACTCATCGGGATAGGAAACGTACTGTACGCTGATGAAGGTATCGGCGTACATTTCGTTAATTATATCCAAGAGAAATATCAGTTTTACCACCCAACAAACAGCATTGATTTACTCGATGGTGGCACACTCGCACAAGGGTTAATCCCTATTCTATGTCGGTACGATAACTTAATTGTTGTTGATACTGTCAACAGTCCAGGAGTTAATCCAGGTGAAGTATATTCTTTTAACTTTGATCAAGCGCCACCGGAAATCGATTGGCAAGGCAGTGCTCATGAAGTTGAGATGCTGCAAACCCTTATCATGATGGAAATGGTTGGCGATAGACCTGATACCCATGTTGTGGGGGTTACACCGACAGTGATAGAACCGATGACGTTGGGACTGACACCTTCTATCCAAGCAGCGGTCCCCACTATGGAAAAAGTATTGCTTAAGCACCTTACTGAACAAGGGTTTACTTATCAGCAAAAAGCTGAAGTCGATATTAACGCACTTATTCCTGATTCATATAAACGCGGAACACTAGCATATGCCTAAAATCAGTTTTAACTTTTTTTGCCATCGCGATATTCCTTTATATGCAGATCTCTGTAATTCATACCTCGCGGATAACCGTTTTGATTTTACTGTTGGCCATAATATTAATAATGGCCAAATCGCTCAACATGCCCAATTCACACCGATACATACTTACTTTATTGAAGTAGAAGCTTCACAGTCTGAATTAGCCCAATTAGCTGATGAAATAGCGGCTAAATTTTTATATTCAATTTGGCTTAAAAGCGCCGAAGTCATTGCTATCGACGTAAGAAAAGGCACTAAAACGTGTTTACAACACCAAGCAGTCCATCAAGGTTATTGCAGAGAATGTGAACCATTGATTTCGAACTTAGATAACAGCTCAGATAAAGACTTATATAAAGGCTTAAATAAAGAAATAGATATAGCCGTTCCTTGCCCCCACTGTTTAGGTGAGCGCAACCTTAAACAGTATGAAATTGGTTTCAATCAGCAAGATATATCAAACCTAGTCAACAGGATACTGCAAGGTGAAGAAGTTTGCATTGGCCAGCAAGATAACTCACTTTGTTTGAGCTTGAATCCCATCATTACTAATCAAACCACAGAATTACATCCTAATCTCTTAGAACTAAGTTCCTTACAGCAAGTGTTGATTACCCACCCAGCTGTTATTTCATCTTCATTTATCATTAAACAGCACCAGTCTCTTGCTTTATCTAGCTTCGAGAAACCTTTTTTAAAGCTTGCCCCGAATAAAAAATCAAACATCGACCGGAGTGAACTGAATCAAGATTTAAATGAAAGCTATTACAATGTGACTTTCGCTGACAGCCGGTTACTCATTCGTGTTGCAGCACTATTAAAAAGACAACAAATTGATTGGTTATATATCAAAAAGCCACAAAATAACCTTAGCGTGTCTTGGGTCAATAATGTGTGGGTTCAAAACCAAACGACAACTGACTTAAACTTTGAAGCCCCCATGCCAAAGCACGATGACAATCGATATCTTCAAGATAATCTTATATATAATGTATCGTGGCAAAAAAATACGTTGAAATGTACCGTTACTGAATCAAATGAAACATTAGCTAGCAGTCTGATTCAACATAAACCATTACAAGGCATAGACGCAGCAACTTGTGTTTTACATGCTGGTTTATTAAATACGGGTTGTGTCACTAGCATTAATAGTTCATTAGAGGCTTCTTCTAGTCTTAAAAAGCTCGCTTGTATTTATTTATCAAATAGTCAATCAAGCTCTGTGATTACTCAAAATCAGCAAGGAGAAATTAGTTCATTTTTACAAATGCCTACACTGCCACAAAGTGGTCAGCAATTAATTAAAGAGTTAGTCGCCTCTGATATGAACACTATATTTAACAAATATTGTGTAGCCTACCCTGAAGTATTCAAGTTATTAACTGATTTTACGTTAACTTCAGGGACTCAAACAGATAGCTTGCAAACCTTTATGGCATACGCAGCGTTAATAGTATTACCTGATGAACAAGTTAGAAAGAATGGTCCTAGTTCACCATTTTCTCACGCCCCTGTTGCTAATGCCCCTGTTTGTAATGCCCAAGAGTTAGCAGACAAATTCCACGCATTGGCTCAAAGTTATCATGGCAATAATGCTCCTAGAGTCGATTTTCCGCTGTGTGCGATTAATAGTGAAGATAACAATGCCCTACATAAACGTTCTATTAATTGGCGTAAAACACTCGCAAGTTTAATGAGCTTTAAATTAGCGGGTGCCAACCCTGCAATTTTAGCCTTTGGTTTTTTTGATTCGTTAACCGACTATTTGAGTAACTGGATAGATCATTTAGAACAAGAGCAAGGCATAGATGCGGTAGTGTTAGCCGGAAACGACTTTAGTTATGAAGTCATGGCAAACAGATTGTGTATCCGACTTGGCAAAAACTATCCTTTAGTTGTGAATCGTCAACTTGATTTAGAAGGAGCCAATATTGCTGTTGGTGGTTTGTACCTTGCTAAACGACGTCGATAGGAGCCATTGATGACAATACATAGTGGTTATCGCCAACAAGTCAGGTTAAATATAAACGGCATCGTACAAGGGGTTGGGTTTAGACCTTTTGTGTACCGGCTTGCAACTCAATCTAATTTAGTGGGTTCAGTGTTAAATAACCAACAAGGTGTGTGTATTCATTTACAAGGTTTAAATACTGATATCAATAAGGTCGTACATCAATTAAAAGTCAATCCCCCACCTCTCGCACGTATCGACAAGTTGTTAATAAAAGAAGAAGCTATAGATAGCTCACTGCAACACTTTGTTATTGAAACAAGTACAAGTAGTGATGATGCTGTCGTGTCTATTTCTGCCGACAAAAGTGTTTGTGGTGACTGTTTACTGGAAATGCGCGATCCCAAAAACCGTCACTATCAATATCCATTTACCAATTGCACCAATTGCGGACCTCGTTATAGCATCATTAACAATCTGCCTTACGATCGCATCAATACATCAATGGCAAACTTCGTGATGTGCGATGAATGCGCGTATGCCTATAACGATCCTTTAAACCGACGATATCACGCCCAGCCGGTCAGTTGCCCCAAATGTGGGCCACAACTGAACTATATCGACTGTACAGCTAATTCAAACAGTTTTAGTGCTCTTACCAACCAACAAATAATCAGCAAAATTGTTAGTGAACTCAATAATGGAAAAGTTATTGCCATAAAAGGACTAGGTGGGTTTCATATCATTTGTGATGCCACTAATGACGTTGCAGTTAAACGTCTTCGTCAGCGCAAACATCGTAAAGCTAAACCTTTAGCCGTTATGGCAACCAATTTACCTAATGCTCGTCAAATGGTTGAAGGTACACATAAAGAATGGCAAATCCTTAGCTCAGCAGAAAATCCTATTACACTGATGAAAAAGCGCAGTGATATGGAGATTAACCTAAGTCCTTCGCTTGCGCCTGATATTGATACTTTAGGTATATTTCTGCCATATACACCACTGCACCATCTATTAGTTGAAGCCTTTAGAAAACCGTTAGTTGCAACCAGTGCTAATATTTCTGGCTTACCTATCATTACCGATGGTAATGAAATCAAACAAAAGCTTGGCGAGGTGGTAGACGGAATTGTTGATCATAACAGGCCAATAGTTAATGCCTGCGATGACAGTGTGGTGCAAGTCATTGACGATAAGATCCAAGTCATTCGACTCGCAAGAGGTTATGCACCACTTAGCATCCCTTTAAGCAATAAATTACAGCATCACCTATTAGCTGTTGGCGCTCAACAGAAAAATACCCAGTGTTTTGCGTTTAACGAAAATGCATTTGTAAGTCCACATATTGGTGACTTACATAATCTAGAAACTAATCAATATTTCGAGCAAACAATCAATACTTTTCGCCGCCTTTATCAATTTACACCAGAACAAATCATCGCTGATAAGCACCCAGAATATACATCGTCACAATGGGCTAAGTCACAGGCCAATGAACAAAAACTCCCGCTTGCCAATGTTCAGCATCACTATGCTCACGTATTGAGTGTTCTAGCTACCAACAATTATGATAAACAAGTCTTAGCATTTAGCTTTGATGGCACAGGGCTTGGAGATGACAACCAATTATGGGGCAGCGAATGTATGCTTGCAGATGCGCATAATTTTGAAGTTAAAGCGCACTTTAGATCATTTAAACTGATAGGCGGTGAGCAAGCGATAAAGCAACCAGTACGTATTCTGTTAGCCTTGTTATTCGACACCATGTCTGTTGATGAAATCATGACATTGCCGATTAATGCCATACAGCAAATGGATAAATCAACAGTCAATAATCTTCACAACATGTGGCTTAATAACAGCGCTTGTATTGAGTGCCGCTCGGTAGGACGTATTTTCGATGCTGTTGCAGTTGCCCTGAACCTTATCATAGAAAATGATTTTGAAGCACAAGCTGGAATGCTGATAAGCACTCACGCAAATATGGCTATTGAAACAGAACTATATAATGACGCTAACAATCTAATCAGTGCCCCATCGACCTCAGGTAAGTTGTCGATAATCTCAAATGAGGATCTTATTAATGATGTAACTCCCCTCACCAGTACCAATACCAATACCAATACCAATATTGAAACAAAAAGTATTCCAATTTTTGAACCTTCACAACTTATCTATCAGTTAATCACACGTTTAATAAACACAAAAAATAGCAACGACCTGCCAGGCGTGACTAACCAATTGTGTTTAGAGTTTATCGAAAGTTTAAGCCAAGTTGTTTGCTACATGGCAAAGCTATACCCGAGTTATAAGCTGATTTTATGTGGCGGTGTTTTTCAAAATAAATTGTTATATGAAATGACCTTACAACATCTAAATCGTCATTTTAATTATTCACTAGATAAGGTGTTACCAAGCAAATTGGTTCCCATAAATGATGCAGGCATTTCATTAGGACAAATTTGGTATGCCTACCAACAACTGAACAAATCACAAACCCAGCATTAGAGTCTAAAGAGTTTCGATTTACTGATGTTAATCAAAGTATCAAATGAATGACGAGTTAATATTGAATAAACAATAACCAGTACGACAATGGTTAATAGGGTTTTTAAAGGAGTTAAAGTATGTGCCAAGATTGCGGATGTTCATTAACGGATCACTCAAACCTTCATACGAATCCACAGCTTAATGACACCAAAACATTATCTGTTATTCATAAAATCTTAGATAAGAACGATCACGAAGCGCAACATAATCGACAGCACTTTGAAGCGAATAAAGTGACAGCTTTCAATCTCATGAGTAGTCCAGGGAGCGGTAAAACAACCCTACTTGAGCACTTACATAAATACTTACCTAAAAAATATGCGGTGATCGAAGGCGATCTTGAAACCTCAAGGGACGCTGACAGATTAATAGCTAAAGGAATTGAGGCATACCAAGTTCAAACGGGTTCGGCATGTCATTTAGACGCTTTCATGGTGCATCAAGCATTACACCATATCGATCTAAAGCCTATCGATGTTTGTTTTGTAGAAAATGTCGGTAATTTGGTGTGTCCCGCCAGTTATGATGTAGGTACCCACCACAACATCGTCTTATTATCTGTACCTGAAGGTGATGACAAAATTGAAAAATACCCCGTCATGTTCCGCCGAGCAGATCTAGTCCTGATAACTAAAATGGATTTAGTAGAGCACTTTAACTTTTCCTTAGTTGAGTGTCGTAAACAACTCGAAAAATTAAACCCTAATGTCACTTTAATGCCTGTTTCAGTAAAAGATCAACAGTCGATTACGGCTGTGGCTCAGTGGATCCTTAAACATCAAGAGGAATTGTAATATGTGCTTATCTGTTCCTTCACAAGTGACTGAATTACATGATGATGCAAGCGTAACCGTTAATACATTAGGTGTTAAGCGACGTGTCAGTGCTCATTTAATGACGGAACCATTAGCAATTGGAGATTTTGTTCTTATCCATATTGGTTTCGTGATGAATAAAATTGATGAAACAGAAGCCAACTTAAGTTTAGCACTCTACAAAGAGATAGTTGAAAAGCTAGCCCTTGAGGAGCAAGCCTAATGAAACTCTCTGATTTATACCAGCAGTTCAGAAACCCTGAAACTATAAGAGCTTTGTCGCAATCGATAAAAAAAATCGCAAGTAAAATCGAAACGGATATTAATATCATGGAAGTTTGTGGGGGGCATACTCATACGATAATGAAATATGGTTTGAACCAACTACTACCTGCAAACATCAAATTTATTCACGGCCCTGGTTGTCCTGTTTGTATTATGCCAAAAGAGCGAATAGACCACGCCGCTGCCCTTGCCCAGTTACCCAATACGATTTTACTGACATTAGGTGACATGATTAGAGTACCAGGGTCTAAGGGGAACCTGGCTAAATTTCGGGCTAAAGGCGCAGATATTAGACCGCTTTATGATCCCTTAGATGCGATCACGATTGCCAAAGAGAATCCGAATAAAAAAGTCATTTTCTTTGCTATTGGTTTTGAAACATCTACCCCTATGACTGCAGTATTAATTGATCAAGCAGAGAAACAAAACATTGAAAACCTTTTGTTTCACATCAACCATGTGCTTGTTCCACCCGCCATTGACACTGTCATGGCTGATACAAAGTGTAAGGTTAATGCTTTTATCGGACCTGCTCATGTCAGTGTCATTAGTGGCGCTAAAGTATATCGACCTGCAGTAAAGCAATATCAAACACCGCTTGTTGTATCAGGGTTTGAACCAGTTGATGTTATGGAATCAATTTTACGTATCGTTAAACAAAAACATGCCCAAATTGCTGAGCTGGATATTCAATATAGCCGAGCAGTGACTGAAGACGGCAATCTTGCAGCTCAACAGTTAATCAACAAATATTTGACCTTACGAGACAGTTTTAGGTGGCGAGGACTAGGCCCCATTCCCAATTCGGCTTTACGTCTTAAAGATGAATTTTCCCATCGCGATGCTGAAATTATTTATTCAACAGTGCTGCCTACAGAAGAAATCAACGATCATAAAGCATGTCAATGTGGTGATATTTTACGGGGCATAGCTAATCCACCTGATTGCAAAGTATTTGGGCGTGGCTGTACTCCTGAAACTCCATTAGGTAGCTGTATGGTGAGCTCTGAAGGCGCTTGTAATGCTTATTATCGATATGCTGGGGTATCTCATGCTTAATAAAAAGTTCGAACAAATACAACTTAGTCATGGCGGTGGTGGCAAAGAAATGAATGCATTGATTAACGATATGTTCTTTACTGCGTTTGCGAATCCAATTCTGACATCTCAAGAAGACTCAGCTCAGTTACAACTATCAGGCACAACGGCTTTTACTACTGATTCTTTTACTGTCGACCCTTTATTTTTTGCTGGTGGCAATATTGGAAAACTAGCCATAGCTGGAACAGTGAATGATCTTGCCATGATGGGCGCACTGCCTGAATATTTAAGTTGTAGTTTTATTATTGAAGAAGGTTTTGCCATAAAGGATCTGCAAACCATTGTGACCAGCATGGCTGAAGAAATGCAGCAAAGTGGCGCTCATATTGTTTGCGGTGACACCAAAGTCGTCCCTAAAGGCTGCGCCGATGGCATATTCATCAATACCTCTGGTGTCGGCAAAATTATCAAACAAGGCATATCAGTCAACAATCTTCAAAATGATGATGTGATCATTGTTTCAAGGGATATTGGACGCCACGGTGCTGCAATACTCATGGCCCGTGACAGCTTGTCTTTAGAATCAGATTTAACCAGTGATTGTGCAAGTCTGTGGCCTATTGTTGAGCAACTTATCACAGCAAATATTGACATTCATGCAATGAGAGATGCAACCCGTGGTGGCTTATCTGCAGTATTAAATGAATGGGCAATGGCATCTAATGTTGGCATTAGTGTCGATGAAAAATTGATTCCTGTTTCGACCGAAGTGCAAGGTTTATGTGAGCTATATGGTTTTGAACCCTATGATTTAGCCAATGAGGGGACGTTCATCATGGCATTGCCACGAGCCGCAGCAGATAAAGCATTAGAAGTCATGACCCAGTATTGTCATTGCGATCAGGCCAGTATTATTGGTTATGTCACAGACGCGCACAATGGCAAAGTCATTTTAAACACCCCATGGGGAAGCAGTCGATACTTAGACATTCCTCAAGGTGAATTATTGCCAAGGATTTGCTAATGCATGAATACTCCATCGTCATGTCACTATTGGAACAAATTGAGCAGTTAGCCAAAGATAACCAGGCCACCAGTATTGTGAGGGTTGATATTAAAGTGGGCGTTCTTAGTGGTGTTGAGCCTGATTTACTTCAGCGTGCATTTGATACTTTTAAACTGGAAACAATTTGTAAGTCAGCCTTTCTTAACATCAAGCTACAGCCCTTAATAATTAAATGTAGGCAATGTGATAAAGAAACAACGCTTGAACAACGAAATGTTATCTGCCCTTTATGTATGAGTCATAACACTCAAGTGGTTGAAGGTGAAGAAATGATGTTGATGCAATTAGAGATGAATACGTAATAAAACAAACTAGGTACTTAGAATCAATTCTTACAAAAGGAAATTAATAATGAACACTAAATTAATTGCTCTATTATTCGCGACTGCACCGACGGCTGTTTTTGCCCATGAAGGTCATGGTGGTATGGGCTTATTTCATCATTTATATGAACTAGCACCTGCCATTACACTGGTTGCAATCGTAGCATTTGTTATTTATCAAAAAACTAAATAAATAACGATAGATATCTCTCGAAGAGCTCTAGATACAGGGCTCTCTCGTTTTAAAGTAGGTTATTTTTTTGCCCCATCTTTGAAGCAAACTTGTGTTTATTACATTGTAAAATTGAGATACACACAAACTGCAAACGCTTATGTCGAATCGTATTAATCTCCTATCGCTTTTTTTATTCCAACTTTGAACATAAAACAATCAGAGTCATGTCCATTTATGCAAAGCAATGTAAAGCTATGTCACTTTTTACTAATTAATAAAATAATGGGTTATGTTTAATCATGAAGTTTATACAGTTTAATCGAAGCTAATTAAGACATATTCAAGGAAGCGTGATGCCAGAAGAATTTCTAGATGAACCTTTTACTGTAAGTGAAGCTGCAGACTTCATTTCAACTAAAAATGCCATTTCACAAAATAATGCCGTGATTGCAGTAAATCGTTTTGGTCTCGGCGCAAAACCTAACGAATTAACGCATGCGGAAAAAGATCCGCAAGCCTTTTTGATTAATCAATTAGTCATACCTAAGTTTTTACCCACTCAATATAGTTCTGATTCTATAATGCAGCTTTTAGCAGACTATCAAAAACAGAAACAACGAGATAGAAAAGCGGTTGAAACGAGCACTGTAGGTATAAATATACCCATAGAAACTGCTAACAGTATGTCTATTGATACAAGTATGGCTAACTCAGATGCGACAGACAATGTCAAGGCTGCTCCTCTAAAGCCGAAAAACAAACCGCCATTTAGAAAAGCTTTTATTGAATTAACCACCAGTAGTTTACAGAGCGCAATTGACTCACCGAACTCCCTGAATTGGCGGCTATTACAATTCTTTTCTAATCACTTCAGCGTTACAGCTCAAGGGCCTTTCATGACAGGACTAGCACCGACGCTAGAACGTGAGGCTATCGCGCCTAATCTATTAGGCTCGTTTGAAGATATGTTGCTTGCTGTTACAGCCCATCCTGCAATGATTAAATATTTAAATAATGAAAAGTCTTTTGGCGCTAATTCAAAATTAGGTAGAAGAGGCAAAGGTTTAAATGAAAATCTCGCCCGTGAAATCCTTGAATTACATTCCTTAGGGGTAAATAGCGGCTATTCACAAACTGATGTGATTGAACTAGCAAAAGGCATTAGTGGATGGAGTATTGCTAACCCAAAACGAGACAAACAAACCGGGTTTATGTTTCGCTCAAATGGCCATGAATCAGGCACAAGAAAGTTACTTGGCAAACAGTACCCTCAATCCGGTATTGAACAAGGGCAAACCATGCTGGTAGATATAGCAAGGCATCCTCAAACTGCAAAACATCTTTGCTATAAGTTAGCCAAACACTTTATTGCAGATAAACCTTCCGCGTCATTACAAAATCAATTAGTGAAAACCTGGATTCGCACTAACGGGAATATCAAACAAGTGATGATCACCATGATTAGCTCAACAGAGGCATGGCAACCTATACGGCAGAAGTTTAAAACACCCACAGAGTTTGTTATCTCAGCTTATCGAGCATTTGATATTTCTGTGCCTAAAGGTCGAAAAATGATTCAGTTACTCACGGAGTTAGGTCAGCAGCCTTTTAAAGCTAATTCTCCAGCAGGCTTTAGTGACGATGAGAAAGATTGGAATGGAGCCAATGCGCTTATGACCAAAATTAACTGGTCGGTGAGATTAGCGGAGAGACAACGTAAACAAATGGCAGCAGATTTGATTGTAAATACTTTTGGTCAAACCATGACAGAGTCATCTTATAAGACCATTACCCGAGCTGAAAGTCGCGATCAAGCACTTGCATTACTGCTATTGAGTCCTGAATTTTTAAGGAGATAACATGGAACGTCGCGAATTTATCAAAGGACTCGGTGCCAGTTTAGTGATGTTAAGTAGTGGAGTATCGACATCAGCACTAGCAACCGATATCAAAACCAATAAAAAGAATCTAGTTTGGGTCATGCTTAGAGGCGCTTTAGACCCATTGCACACTGTAGTTCCGATAAAAGACGACAACTTACTCACGTTACGGCCTACTCTAGCTAAGAGCGTGATGAAAAGTGCCTTAGCATTAGATAACCAGTTTGGGCTTAATCCCGCTTTAACTCATTTACATAAATGGTACTTAGACAAGCAATTACTGCCTATTGTCGCTGTATCATCAGGTTATGAAAGTCGCTCACATTTTGATGGTCAAGATTACCTCGAAAGCGGCGGTAATTTAAATAACTTAGATTCTGGATGGTTAGCGAGATCTTTAAGTGGTCTTTCTAATTCTGCTATAAGTACGAGTAAATATAGTAAACAAACTTCATCAGCGATTGCCATTGCCAATAGTACGCCAATTAGCTTACGTGGAAGCAACGCTGTTAACACCTGGTACCCAGCAAATATCAAAGCTGCAGATGACGATATTTATCGTCAATTAAATAACTTATATCAAGATGATAAAAGTTTACTGCAGAATTTAACCGATGGGTTAGCACTTCAAGACACTGCCATGATTGATGATAGTAAAAAAACCAGTCGCAAATTTATCGAGTTAGCAAAAGCATGTGGTAATTTCTTAGTAAAGAGTGATGACATTGATTGTGCCATGTTGGAAATGGGTGGCTTTGATACTCACAATAATCAGCATAAGCGTTTATTGAAACAGTTAACTGAATTAGACAGTGGCTTAGCAGCCTTAAAGTCCTCTTTGGGTTCTCAATGGGATGACACTGTTGTGATTGTAGCGACAGAGTTCGGTCGCACCGTAAAAGAAAATGGCACTCAAGGAACCGATCACGGTACAGGCAGTGCAATGTTCATTGCTGGTGGCCAGGTAAAAGGCGGTAAAGTATTAGGTGATTGGCCGGGTCTTCAAACTGAGCAACTATTTAAACAACGTGATTTACAGCCAACAACTAATAGTTTTAGTTGGATAGCCAGTATATTGAAGCAACATTGGCAGTTAAGCGATGACGCCATCGCAAAAGTCCTTCCCTTACATAAGCCATATAGTAATCAAATAATGATGTAAAAATATGAGATAAGTTTTCAATCCCTACTTACATACCAAGAGCAAAATACTAAAAAGCCTGACTATCATATTAAATAGTCAGGCTTTTTTACCATTCACTTCAAAGCCAAATCTTTATGAAGTGGCTTTAATGATGTTAACTCTAAGCTTTAAGCGCTGCATCAATCATAACTTGTGCTTGACTGATTATTTCAGCAAGGTGATCTTCACTTATGAAGCTCTCTGCATATATTTTAAATAGCGCTTCGGTGCCAGATGGACGCGCCGCAAACCAACCATTTTCAGTCGTCACTTTAATACCGCCAATTGCCGCATTGTTACCAGGCGCATGTGACAAAATAGCAGTAATAGTTTCACCTGCAAGCTCTTTGTCAGTAAAACTGTCGGAAGATAGTTTTTCAAACTTGGCTTTTTTCTTCAAGCTGATCGGGCTATCGATGCGAGTGTAAAAACTTTCACCAAACTGTTCAGTAAGTTCGACATAACGCTGCGCGGGTGTTTTACCGGTTACGGCCAAAATTTCAGCGGCAAGTAAGGCTAAAATAAAGCCATCTTTATCGGTACACCAAGTGCTACCATCTTTATTTAAAAATGCAGCGCCTGCACTTTCTTCACCACCAAATGCAATTGTGCTATTTGCCAAGCCGTCAACAAACCATTTAAAACCAACTGGCACTTCTAAACATTGACGATTATGAGACTGACAAATTCTGTCAATAATCGCACTTGATACTAATGTTTTACCAATGGCTAAATCTGCAGACCAACCTTGGCGATATGTCAGCAAATAATCAATTGCTACAGCTAAGTAATGATTAGGGTTCATTAATCCAAAACCAGGACACACGATTCCGTGACGGTCGTAATCTGGATCATTACCCACACAAACATCATAACTCTCACTATGAGCTAACAGACCCGCCATCGCATAAGGGGATGAACAATCCATGCGGATTTTGCCATCTTTATCCAATGTCATGAAACCAAATGACGGATCAACTTTTTCATTAACTAAGGTAATATCTAAACCATGTTGCTTAGCAATATGTTCCCAGTAATAAATACCTGAACCACCTAATGGGTCAACACCAATACGTATTTTAGCTTTAGCAATGGCTTCTAAATCAATCACACTAGATAGCGCATTGACGTAAGGCGCAATGAAATCAACCTCATCAATCCAACCTGAATCGAGTGCAACGCCATAATTAACTTTCTGCACACCAGATAGCTGTTTAGCTAAATATTGATTCGCCTTTGCTTCAATTTGTTTGGTGATGTCAGCTTCCGCTGGACCGCCATGGGGAGGATTGTATTTTATACCGCCATCTTGTGGCGGATTATGTGAAGGGGTAATAATTAACCCATCAGTTAATTCCCCACCATTTGCATTAGCTGCAATAATGGCTTGAGATACAACGGGTGTAGGGGTGAATCCATCGTCTTTTTGAACTTTCACAGCAACTTGATTAGCTGTCAATACTTCAAGTACTGACATATAAGCTGCGTAAGACAATGCATGAGTATCAAAACCAACAACCATAGGCCCTTTTATGCCCGCTTGTTGACGGTAATCAACTACGGCTTGAGTGATTGCCCAAATGTGGTTTTGGTTAAAACTCGACTTTAACGCACTGCCGCGATGTCCAGATGTACCGAAAGTGACTTTCTGTTGCACATCTTCAACGTTGGGGGTGATACGATAATAATAACTCATCAATTTTGGCAAATTGATCAAATCCGTTTGTAACGCCACCTTTCCTGCTCTATTGTGAATCGCCACCCATGTTCTCCCTATTTAGATTTTAAATTCTTTCTGAAATCGATTGTGCCAGTTCTTCATTACAACCTAATTGCAATAACACTTCTGATAAAATAGTGCGCTTTTTAGCGGTGTTATTATTGGTTGTCACCCAGTAACCGCTCTCGCCAATTTCTTTTGGATTAGCTGATTGACTTGCTGATAATAACTCAGCCTTAGAACGTGCAAAATAAAGACGGCCGCGTCCTTGGATTTTTAAGATTTGTTCGAATGTCTTAGGTGTTAATGCAGACAATGATTCCAACAAGAACATAAATCGCCCTACTGCACCTTTTTGTTGAGCAAGCATATGTTCATGCACAACATCTTTAAAATCGACATCAACATGTTCACTAGCGTCTATGATGTTTTCAGCTTCAGCAACTGGAACTTTCTCTTCTTTAACTTGAACGTTAGCAACTTGATTGTTTGTAACCGGCTTTATTTCAATGGCGTCATTGGTAGATTCTAAACTAGGGTGACTAATAGCAAGAGGCTCTGCAGGTTCAGATGTTTCAACAGAAAGGTCTAACAATCGGCGTAATATATCTGATGCGCTTTCACCGATACGTTCCGTTTTGCTTGCAATATAACGATAGAGTTCTTCGTCTATCTCAATATATTTCATATTAGTCTGCTTCCTTTGGTCTTAAAAAACGAATGCCGCCTAATGCTGTTAATCTTTTTTGTGCACTTCTTTTAACAAGATGCTGAATAATGGCGGCTAAAGGATCGATTTTGATCGATCAAATTAATCATTACAGTCTACCCATCTGTCGCTGTAGGTTAAAGAGCTAAAGTCACTAAATCGTTCATAATTAGTCAATTTCATTAAATCAATTTGCTGGTGGATTGTTTAATGAACATTTGTTTCAAGAAAAAATCACATCAAGTGTTGAAATTTAAGTTAATTTACAGGCAAAATCACCGCCTAAATGATCGTAACAACGGATAAATACTCAATGCATTTTGTTTCATCAGGCGAAGGCCAAGCAGTAATTTTAATTCATGGCTTATTTGGTAATTCAGACAATCTCAAAAACCTAGCCAGTGCATTAGAACAAAACTACCAAGTCATTCGTGTTGATTTGCCTAATCATGGCAATAGTGAGCATTGGCATTCTATGGATTATCCAAGCCTAGCTCAGGAATGTGTTGATCTTTTACAGCAATTAAAAATATCTGAGGCGCATTTTGTCGGTCATTCCATGGGAGGGAAAGTGGCCATGGCGTTAGCTTTATTGCACCCTGAAATGGTCACGAGTTTGGTCGTTGCTGATATTGCCCCTGTCGCATACAGCCCACGCCATCAAAAAGTATTTGCCGGATTAACAAGTTTACCGTTAGCAAATGTTACTTCACGAAAATTTGCTTTAGATCATCTCACTCACGCAGATATTGATCTTGGTACGGCACAATTTTTACTTAAAAATTTACAGAAAACCGATAATGGTTTTGAATGGAAAATGAACCTAGAAGGTTTAATCGAAAATTACCCACATATTATTGGTTGGGACATGCCTGATGCTGTATATCCAAAACCATGTTTTTTCATTCGGGGTGGTGACTCTGAATATGTATTGGCGGAACATACAAGCGCCATTATGAAACAGTTTCCACAAGTAAGCGCAAAAACAATCAATGGCACAGGCCATTGGTTACATGCACAAAAACCTGAAATATTTAATCGTTTAGTGGTTGAATTTATTGATAAGCATCAAAGTTAACTAGCATAAGGCTCAGATAGGTCGGCATCTGTGTAAATTTAAAAAAATGAACTCTGCAGATATAGCCCACGTATCATCATTGTGGTATATTCCCGCCCTCTTTTAGCCTTAAAGTAAAACTGAAGGTAAAAACATGTTGAATCAATACATGGATCAGATTGAGACTCTCGGTCTAAACTTGTTTTTTGCTTTAATTTTTTTCTTTATCGGCATGGCGATTCACGATGTACTCAAACAAGGCAAAGTGCCTAAGTTTGGTCGATATATCGTTTGGTTAGTATTATTCCTTGGCTGTGCCGGGTTTGTAGCAAAAGGTATTATTCAGATGACCTGGGAAGGCTCAGGCATCGGTTAAACAAAACGATGGCAAAAGAATCAACAGACAGAACAACGATTGACCTGTTTGCTTCTGAAAAACGTCGTGGACGTCCAAGAAGCAATCCCTTAAGTCGGGAACAACAGTTAAAAATCAATAAGCGTAATCAGATCCAACGGGATCGCGCTAATGGATTAAAACGAATAGAGTTAAAGGTGTCACAAGTTTTGTATGACGCCTTGAACGAACAAGCATTGGCCAGTAACATCAGCCGTAGCCAGTTAATCGAATTAATCCTGCAACAACAAATCGACAACTGAACCATATTTTATAATTCGCAAAGCGAACTAGATATTTAAAGGATAGCAAATGGCAACTGTAGGTCTTTTTTTCGGTAGTGACACTGGTAATACCGAGGCTGTAGCCAAAATGATCCAGAAGAAACTGGGTAAGCAAATGGTTGATGTGAAAGACATCGCCAAGAGCACTAAAGAACAAATCGCTGAATTCGATTTAATTTTATTCGGTATTCCAACTTGGTATTACGGTGAAGCACAATGTGATTGGGATGACTTTTTCCCAGAACTTGAGCAAGTAGACTTTACTGACAAGTTAGTCGCGATCTTCGGTTGTGGTGACCAAGAAGATTATGCTGAATACTTCCTTGATGCTATGGGCATGGTTGGTGACATCGTTTCTGCACGTGGTGGCATTATCATTGGTAACTGGCCAACTGAAGGTTATGATTTTGAAGCTTCTAAAGGCTTAGTCGATGATAAGCATTTTATTGGTTTAGGTATCGATGAAGATCGTCAACCTGAATTAACAGAAGAGCGTGTAGACGCTTGGGTTAAACAAATTTACGAAGAAATGTGCTTAGCAGAGTTAGAAGACTAACCACATATCTCATCAGTTATCGGATATCAGTTCGATAGCTTAAATAAAAAAAGCGGCATTAGCCGCTTTTTTTGAATCTAGTTTTTGAATCTAGCTTTTGAATCTAGTTTTTAAATTTAATTGTAGAAGCCGGTTATTTTAAGTTGCTTATTTAAGTTGCTTATTTAAGTCAATTTTTAAATTCGATATTAGAATTAATTTTTACAATCCATAACACCTAATTGCTAGAAAGAGCCAATGGCAGCAAGTTTACAAACTACAACTTCAGTACAAAGGAAACGCTATATGACAAGCTTGAGTGATTCATTTACTCAAAACCAAGCAACACACTGGGATATCTTTTGTGCTGTGGTTGATAACTATGGTGATATTGGTGTTACTTGGCGTCTAGCAAAACAGTTAGCAGCTGAATATCAAATTGACATTAACTTGTGGGTCGATGACTTACAAAGCTTCTCACATATTTTACCAGAGCTAGATTGTGAACTCTCAAAGCAGCGCTTTTTTGGTGTGAATATTTTGCAATGGAACTCCCCTCTAGATATACCTTACATTCCTGGCTCACTATTAATAGAAGCTTTTGCCTGTGAATTGCCCTCATCAGTAATCGACATAATTGAGTCACAACATAAAGCGCATCAGACAATTGAGCCAAATAGTAGTTTAGCAAATAATGTCAGTAAACCACCTGTATGGATAAACCTTGAATACCTTTCGGCTGAAGATTGGGTTGATGGATGCCATGGCCTGCCCTCAATGCAAGCAAGCGGCATTAAAAAATATTTCTATTTCCCAGGATTTAGTCATCACAGTGGTGGATTAATCTGTGAAGAAAATTTATTTAACCAACGTGATAGCTGGCAATCGGATGACAAAAATAAACTAGCCCTGTTTAAGCGGCTTGGTTTAACTGGTATTGATGTAAACGATTACGTTATTAGCGTTTTTAGTTATGAAACTGACGCGCTAACCGCTTTATGCCAGTATTGGATTAATGCAGCTCAGTCTGAAGTTAACACCCAAAAGATACATGCCTTAATTCCCATGGGTAAGAGTCTGCATAGTATTATCAGTTTATTAGGTGTGTCGTTCGACACTATAAAAGCAACCCAGCGATTCTCTATGGGTAATTTAACCATACATATATTGCCCATGACAGATCAGACTGAATTTGATCGCCTTTTATGGAGCTGCGATTTTAATATCGTTCGCGGTGAGGACTCATTTTTAAGGGCGCAATGGGCAGCAAAACCATTTATTTGGCACATATACCCACAAGAAGATGATTATCATCTAGTAAAATTACAGGCTTTTGTTAATATCTACAGCCTGAAACTTGAAAATGATATCGCAAATATTTGGTCTAAAACCAATTTTGCTTTTAATCAGCAAGATACCAATGTCGTTGAACATTGGCAGCAACTCATTTCAGCACAATTGCCACTGCAGCAGCATGCTAAAGATTGGCCGGTTGATGCAAAAAAGGATGCAGATCTCGCTTCACGACTGGTTGAATTTGTGAAAACCAGCTAAGATACTGCGCAATTAAAAATTAATACCTAAAAATAGGAATAAAGTAATGAAAACTGCTCATGAACTCCGTCCTGGTAACGTGATCATGTTAGATGGCAGCCCATGGGTTGTTCAGAAAACTGAAACAACTCGCTCTGGCCGTAACGCTGCAATCGTTAAAATGAAGCTTAAGCATGTTCTACAAGATTCAACCACTGAAACCACCTTCAAAGGTGATGACAAGATGGAAGATATCATCCTAGAACGTTTAGCATGTACTTATTCTTACTACGCTGATCCAATGTACGTATTCATGGATGCTGAGTACAATCAATATGATGTTGAAGCTGATAACTTAGGTGATGCAGCTGCTTATATCGTTGACGGTATGGAAGAAGAGTGTTCAGTAACTTTCTACGAAGGTAAAGCTATCTCTGTTGAGTTACCAGTTACAATCGTACGTGAAGTGACTTACACAGAACCAGCTGCTCGTGGTGATACTTCAGGTAAAGTAATGAAGCCTGCGACTATTACTGGTGGCGGTACTGTTACTGTTGCTGAATTCGTAAAGATTGGCGATATGATTGAAATTGATACTCGTACAAACGAATTCAAAAAGCGCGTTTAATCCACGCTTTTTAGATCTAGATTACGATATGTATAAAAAGCCAGCTCATGCTGGCTTTTTTTATTGTTTTTAATTGGTTAAAGCCAATTTGAGTTCATAAGAGACAATATCTATCCAACAGCCCTTTCGAAGATTAATAAACTACCGAATTACGAACATACAGAATTAAACTTCGTTGCAAGTATTAATAAAACATCACTACAGAATAAAACGCTGATTATTGCAAAAAACCTTATAAAAAAACCTTTAAACTAAAGGTTAAATTCGTTATTGTTCGCAGACTTAAGTCGTAATTAGTAATGTTGAGGCAAGTATGCGCCCTATAATCAAATCCAATAAACTCGATAGCGTATGCTATGACATCCGTGGCCCTGTACATAAAGAAGCGCGTCGTCTTGAAGATGAAGGACATCGAATCTTAAAGCTTAACATTGGTAACCCGGCCCCATTTGGATTTGAAGCCCCTGAAGAAATTGTCCGTGATGTTATTTTAAACTTACCCAGTGCTCAAGGTTACTGCGAATCAAAAGGGTTATTCTCAGCTCGTAAGGCCATTGTGCAACATTATCAAGCTCAAGGTATACACGGTATCGACATTGAAGATGTGTATATCGGCAACGGCGCATCAGAACTTATCTGCATGGCATTACAGGGCTTGCTGAATACTGACGATGAAGTACTTATTCCTTCGCCTGATTATCCATTATGGACAGCTGCTGCAAACCTAGCAGGTGGTAAAGCAGTTCATTATCGCTGTGACGAAGAGTCAGATTGGTTCCCAGACTTAGAAGACATCAAAAGTAAAATCACCTCCCGTACTCGCGGTATTGTGATCATTAATCCAAATAACCCCACTGGTGCGGTATACAGTAAAGAGTTGTTATTAGATGTGATCGAACTTTGTCGCCAACATGACATCATTTTATTTGCCGATGAAATTTACGACAAAATTTTATACGATGACGCAGTACACACCCATGCGGCGTCGCTTTCAGACGATATTTTAACGGTTACTTTTAACGGCCTTTCAAAAGCATATCGCGCCGCAGGTTTCAGAGTTGGCTGGATGGTACTGAGCGGAAATTTAAAGTCTGCTGCTAATTACATTGAAGGGTTAGATATGTTGGCCTCAATGCGTTTATGCTCGAATGTGCCCAATCAACATGCCATTCAAACTGCATTAGGCGGTTATCAGAGTATTAATGAGTTAATACTGCCAAATGGGCGCTTAACAGCACAACGAGATGTATGTTTTGATGCGCTTAATAGTATTCCTGGAGTCAGTGTTAAAAAACCCAAAGGCGCCTTGTATGCATTCCCTAAGTTAGATATGAAAAAATTTAACTTACGCGATGATGAACGATTAGTACTCGATCTATTGAAATCACAAAAGATTTTATTAGTACAAGGAACGGCTTTTAACTGGCCAGAACCAGATCATGTTCGAGTGGTGTTCTTACCACATAAAGAAGACTTATCTAAGGCGCTCACCGACTTTGGGAACTTTTTAGAAGATTATTCCCAGTAAACCACAGATATTAAGTTGGTAGTACAACCCATTAAACCAAAAGCCACTCAGTTCTCTAAGTGGCTTTTTGTTGTCATATGCGCTTAATTTTATTCTTGAGGCGTTATAAACTGCAATCGTTAATCATTACAAAAGCGGACTAAATAGATAAAAGACTTGCTCAATAAAACGTTTATACATAGGACGTTGCTGCCACTCTTCATCGGTTAAAATATCTGAGTCATCCATATAGGCTTGTACAAGTTGCCCTAACCTTGCGGCGAATTTGACATCATCCACAGCTAAGGTTAATTCAAAGTTTAGCCATAAGCTGCGCATGTCCATATTCACAGTACCAATTAAGCAGTGCTCCTCATCTATCAGCACTGACTTGGTATGTAATAAACCACCATTAAATTGGTGAATCGTCACTCCAGCTGCTAATAACTCTGTAAAAAAGGAGCTGCTAGCCCATTTCACCATAGTAGAATCATTTTTACGTGGAATGATGATGTTAACATCCACTCCCCGCAATGAAGCTGTCACTAGCGCATCTAGCAATTGCTCGCTGGGAACAAAGTAAGGAGTAGTAATAATAATTTTATGCTCTGCTTGATACAGACTTTGCAATAATACTTGATGAATAACTTCTTCCGGCATCCCAGGTCCTGACGGAATAGCCTGAACTAAAGAGGATGTATCTGTACAATGTGCCTCTGGCGGCATGTCCGGTAAAATTCGCTCATTAGTTTCAACTTCCCAGTCCCAAGCACTTACGGTATTCATAACCGGCACAACTGGGCCAGTAATTCTAACCATAATGTCAATCCACTCACCTACACCATCAGATTGTTTAAAGCATTTGGGATCAACTAAATTCATAGAGCCGGTATAACCAACCGTGTTATCTATAACCACTATTTTACGGTGCAAGCGTAAATCCATTCTTCTAAAAAACATTCTTAGTGGGCTAACTTTCAATGCGGCAACAACATTAATCCCAGCATTTCTCATTTTTGAAGGCCAAGATGATTTGAAAAACAAACGACTACCCGCAGCATCTAATAGTAGCTTAACTGAAACACCTCTGTTTGATGCATTGATGAGTGCTATAGCGACCTCATCTGCTAGTCCTCCAGGATGCCAAATATAAAACTCCATATCGATAAGAGTTTCGGCATGATTAATATCACTAATAATCGAGTTCAGTATTTGCTCAGGTGTTTGTTGCAGCACTAATTCGTTTGCTGTTAACGAAGGAATATTTAATTGCACATCACATAATTTACTTATCGAACTCGCATAATCACTTTGACGCTCAGGTTGATGTGCGTTGTGCTGATATAAAGCTGAAAACCAATCAGCATAAGGTTTATACATGGCTTTAGAGCGGCTAGAACGCGCTTTACCAAGGTGTAATTCACCAAATAATAAGTAAGCAATAACCCCCACAAAAGGCAGGAAATAAATAATCAATAACCACGAAAAAGAAACCCCAACACTTCTGCGTTTAATCACAATGCGCGTTGCAACACCGCCCAGAATTAACCAATAAAGGAAAACACCAAGCACGGCAATTATTTGGGTTATTTGATCCATAGGTATTTGATTCGCCCTAAGCTTTATAGTGAATTTGTTATAAATTAATAGTAAAGTTTGATTGTACTGAATATTCGATCAAACGTCATAAATAGCGTAGCTTTATAGGTGCTATCCTATTTAAAGTGCTAATAAACATCACAATAATAAGGTCTTTATTATTAAACGTGTCATATATCCTTTATTGTTCATCATCATAACCGGCACCTTGTTGTCTTATATGTATGTAATTTCGACGTTTAATGGTCAACCGGAGATAATGATGAGTGAACAGCCGCCTTTTTTTGTATCTCAGTGCTCTAGTCAGTCTTCTAAATCTGCCCCGATCGATAGACAAGGCAAACTAAACGTTGCTGTTTGGAATATTTATAAACAGCAAAAAATTGATTGGCAGCCTGTACTAACAGAATTAACCCAACAAAACGACTTAGTATTACTTCAAGAAGCGAAGCTAAACAGTACCTTTGTTCAATATCTTGATGACCATCAGTTTCATGTATTGATGGCTAAAGGCTTCAAGTTAATGAATGTGCCAATGGGGGTCATGAATCTATCGACACAACCGGCTAATGAAGCCTGCGCCTATCAAACAACCGAGCCACTCATTCGTTTTGCTAAATCAACCTTAGTCAGCCGTTACCCGCTCTCATCAGGTGAACAGCTATTAGTCATTAATTTACATGGTGTGAATTTTGATGTGCGATTAAGTAGTTTTGAAGCCCAGTTCAAACAAATTCTGCATAAGGTAACAATGCATCGAGGGCCGGTGATTTTAGCTGGGGATTTCAATACATGGCGTGAAGGTCGGATGAATATTGTCACACAGTTAGCACAAGGTTTACGACTAGAAGAAGCCCATTACAAAGTCGACTTTAGAAAACGCGTATTCGGGCTACCTTTAGATCACTTATATTATCGTGGTTTGCATTTAACGGGTGCTAATTCAGATAAAACCACAGCATCTGATCATAATCCGATACAAACTCAGTTCGAATTACGTTAAGCCTCTACTCGCAACTTAAAATACTTTAAAGCAAATCAGCCGCGACTCATCACAGGTAAAACGATAAAAATCCTGTTCACGGTCTTGCTTGCCAGCAAACACCATCATGGCTTTTTTATCTGTACCTTTCACTAACTCTCTTATTTGGGTTAGCCTTTGTGTAAAATTATTAAGGACTGTTTTACTCCATTCTGTAGTATTGATTTCGACAAAATAGGGGCGTAAATTCTTTTTCTTACCATCACTTTCTTGCCACCAACCAGCTGACAGTTTCACAATAATCTGATCATCAATAATTTCTGGTTTCTCCCAGGACAAGCTACTAAAAAAGACCTTTGTCTCCGGTTTCTCAGATTGAAAACGAAATTTTTGTTTACCTATCGGGTTTTGTATTTTCTGAAAAACCTGCTGATATTGATGACCACTAATCCCAACAAACGTTAGCTCACGATCGCGATCGAAGGGAAAATTAAAATATTGGTCCACTAAGGTTTGAAAAGAACTGGTCACATAGTTTTGCTTGCTGTTACCTCGACTGACATTATCAAATTGTTTTTTAATCACACCATGCTGTGCTTGTATATCACTAGCTGAACTTTTGTCCGTTTTAACTGATTTAGCAGCCGTTAAATTGAAACGATTGGGATAGGCTAATGGAAAGCATTCATCAGTTGAAATCCTAGCGGTTTTAGCTTGTTCACGTATTTTAGAGGTTGCTTTAGCATAACAACCAACAAGGTGTTCGCTGTTTTTACCTGTTTTAAAGTAGGGTTTACGCAGATTAACTGCTTTTTTGTATGAACATGGTATTAAACTAACCCCGCACTCGTCACATACAAACTGATAAGATTTAACGTCGTCGATTAAATACAAATCTTCATTTGTGACAGTCTTTTGTAATTCAACACAACGGGCATCATCCATCTTAGTACTCTATATATATTCCAATAACTAAGAGTAAAGCTATGCAGATATGAGATCAAATTATAGTGTTAATTTATTGAATAAAAACAAATTGATTATCTGGCAGTTCGACCGCAACTACAGTAATGTTATAACTATATGAGGATAACCATCTTCCGTATTCAGCGAGTCACACTCTCTAGGGGACGCATATGAAATCAAGTACATTTATGGCATGGATCACCCGTATGCCTTTACTCGAACGCTGGGCTTTAATGCACTGCTTCCAAAAAGAAAACGTGTCAGAGCACTGCCATCAAGTCGCAGTCATTGCACATTTATTGGTTGTCATCAAAAACAAACGGTTTAATGGTAATTTGAACCCTGAAAAAGCCGCCACTATTGCCCTTTATCATGAAGTTTCAGAAACCAAACTCCAAGATATCAATTCAAATACCAAGTATCACAGCCCTGAATTTACTAAAGCCTTTAAAAAGTTAGAAGATTTAGCAGAGAAAGAATGTTTAGCCTCGCTGCCTGAAGATTTAAGAGAAGAGATGGAACCTTTACTGGTCCAGTCTGAGGTTGATCCTGAATACAAAGCCATCGTAAAAGCAGCAGATATATTGCAGGCATACGTTAAAACCATGAATGAGCTTAGGTTTAACAATGACGAATTTCATCACGTCAAAGACAACTTAGATAAAAAACTTAACGAAATACAGCAGCAGCTACCCGAAGTAAAATGCTTTATCGATATCTTTTTAGACAGTTGCACATCAACCTTAGATAAACTGACTGAAAATGATCCACATATTTAAAACCTTGTTACTTTAGCGATAACCCTTCTAACGTAATGAGCTGATGTATTAATTCACTTGATAACAGGAATGACAATGTCAGATACGATTTCATATAAACAACCTGATACCAATGAACCCCATAATCCTTGGCATGATAGACGCTTGGGTGAAGATAAGTTAAGACGCAACGATCATCGCAGCCCTTTTCAACGTGACCGAGCACGAATTTTACATTCAGCTGCATTTAGAAGATTACAAGCAAAAACCCAAGTTCACGGCATCGGCATGAACGATTTCTTCCGAACCAGATTGACTCATTCACTTGAAGTATCGCAAATAGGAACAGGGATCGCTGCGCAACTAAAACGAAAACACCCCCATGTTAACGATTTACTCGATTCAATGAGTTTGATTGAATCCTTGTGTTTAGCCCATGATATTGGCCACCCACCTTTTGGCCACGGTGGAGAAGTCGCGCTCAACTACATGATGCGAAACCATGGAGGCTTTGAAGGAAACGGGCAAACCTTTCGTATCTTGGCAAGGCTTGAGCCCTACACCCAATATTGGGGAATGAACCTCTCTAGACGTACGCTGTTAGGGATCCTTAAATACCCTGCTCTATACAGTCAATTACATGTAGATCTTGGTACTGAAGAAATTAAAAGCCATCGTCAGCTTAAACCGTCACAATGGCCACCGGTTAAAAGTTTATTCGATGATGATAAAGACATTTATGATTGGGTGTTAGCAGGTTTATCTGTTAAAGACAGAAACCGTTTTGTGAGTTCAAAACCCAGTAAAACCGACACTTACCCGCATAATAGAACTCAATATAAATCATTTGATTGTTCCATCATGGAATTAGCTGATGATATCGCTTACGCAGTACACGATCTAGAAGACGCTATCGTCATGGGAATTGTCTCCCCTGCGCAGTGGCAACAAGACGTCGCAAGTCACTTATCTCAAAGTGAAGACGAATGGCTTAGCAACGAATTTAAAACGATTGCAGACAAGCTATTTTCACCGCATCATCACTTAAGAAAAGATGCCATTGGCACGTTAGTGAATGGTTTTGTAACTGATATCATTGTTGTCGAAGATACTCAATTTGAAGAACCTTTATTGAGATACAATGCCAAACTTCAGCCAGCATTCGCAGATGCGTTAAATACATTAAAACAGTTCGTGTTTAAGTATGTTATCCGTAAACCAGAAATACAAATGCTAGAGTACAAAGGCCAACAAATTGTCATGGAGCTGTTTGAAGCATTTGAATCAGATCCTTTAAGGTTATTGCCGCTTAATACCCAGGAGCGTTGGCAACATGCTAAAGATAATAATTTAAATGAAATGCGCGTTATCGCTGATTATATATCCGGTATGACCGATGAATTTGCAGGACGATTACATCAACAACTTTTCGGTCCTAAATCAGCAGGAATTTTTGAAATTAGCCTAGAACGTTGATATTTTTCTGAATACACAACTAAACAGCAAAGTTATCAAAACTCATTTCACTTTTATGATTAGCCTATTCAACCAAGTTAGAAGTTGAATGGGCAGATCGGACTCTATCCATACACACTATCTCTTTCACGCTATTTCTTTCACACTACCTCTTTCACGCTACCTTTTGCACACTTCCTCTTGCTAAATATCATCTACTCACTATGCTAATTTTTCATTCTTAATGTTTGAGCCTTAATTTATAAAGAAACTTATACTTATACTTATACTTATACTTATACTTATATTGAAGCTTAAACAAGCAATTTGGCCAATGCTAATAGCTCTTATCTAATAGCCCTTATCTAATAGCCCTTATCTAATAGCCCTTATCTAATAGCCCTTATCTAATAGCCTTCAAGTAAACTTCAACTTTCAGTTGATTTGACTGTCATTAATCTTTAAACAACAACGTTTAGATTTACTATGTGATCTAGCCTTTATTTACAAACCAAACAACGTAATAAAATTACCAATAAGCATCATTTTGTGGGTTTGATCACGATAACTATGCCCCTAAAGAGGTAATTTTATAACAAGGATTAAGAATTCTTAGCTATAAACAAAATGATTTAAAGATATTTGAGAGTCGTTACCTAAAACTATTTAGTTAACTATTTTTAAAGGAAGTGATTATGACTGTCACCAACACTGAGCAACTTAACCAGTTAGTGGACCGCGTATCAAAAGCGCAAAAAGAGTTTGCTAATTTCAGCCAAGAACAGGTTGATAAAATCTTTAGAGCTGCAGCCCTCGCTGCAACTGATGCCCGTATTTCATTAGCCAAAATGGCAGCCAATGAAACCAATATGGGTTTGTTAGAAGACAAAGTAATTAAAAACCACTTTGCATCAGAGTATATTTATAACAAATATAAAGATGATAAAACCTGTGGCATCATTGCTGAAGACGTGACGTTCGGCACCATTACAATTGCCGAGCCTGTAGGCATTATATGCGGCATCGTACCAACAACCAACCCAACATCTACTGCAATCTTTAAAGCATTAATCAGCCTTAAAACACGTAACGGGATCATCTTCTCACCTCACCCTCGTGCAAAAGAGTCGACGACTACTGCAGCAAGAATCGTGCTTGAAGCTGCTATTGAAGCAGGTGCACCCAAAGATATTATCGGTTGGATTGATGAACCATCAGTGGCTTTATCAAATCAATTAATGACCCACGAGCAAATCAATCTAATTCTCGCAACTGGTGGCCCAGGTATGGTCAAAGCGGCTTATTCATCAGGAAAACCAGCCATTGGAGTTGGCGCTGGTAATACCCCTATCGTTATTGATGAAACAGCCGATATTAAGCGCGCAGTTAGCTCAATTTTAATGTCTAAAACCTTTGATTACGGCGTGGTTTGTGCGTCAGAGCAAGCTGTTGTAGTCGTTGATAGTATTTATGAGCAAGTAAAAGAAAGATTCGCCAGCCACGGCGGTTATATCTTGTCCGTTGCCGAAACAAAAGCGATGCAAGATGTGATCCTGAAAAATGGTAATTTAAATGCAGATATTGTCGGTCAAAGTGCATCAACCATTGCAGATATGGCGGGCATAGATGTACCAAGCTGGACCAAAGTACTTATCGGTGAAGTGACTGACATTAGTAATGCCGAAGCTTTTGCCCATGAAAAACTATCGCCTCTTTTAGGTATGTATCGCGCAACTGACTTTAATGATGCAATGGATAAAGCTGAAGCTTTAGTCACCCTAGGTGGTATTGGCCACACATCAGGTTTGTATACAGACCAAGACGGTCAAACCGAGCGTGTTAAAGCCTTTGGCTTTAGAATGAAAACAGCCCGCATTTTAATTAACACACCTGCGTCGCAAGGGGGTATTGGTGATTTATATAACTTTAAGTTAGCACCATCACTGACCTTAGGTTGTGGCTCTTGGGGTGGTAATTCTATCTCTGAAAATGTCGGACCGAGCCATTTAATTAATAAGAAAACCGTCGCTAAAAGGGCTGAGAATATGTTGTGGCATAAACTTCCTTCATCTATTTATTTTCGTCGCGGCAGCTTACCTATTGCACTGGAAGAGTTGGAAACTAAAAAGCGCGCCTTAATCGTTACCGACAAGTTCCTATTTAATAGTGGTTACTGTGATGAAACAATTAAAATACTTAAAGCACAGGGTTTAGAAACTGAAGTCTTTTACGAAGTCGAAGCAGATCCAACTTTAGCTATCGTCAAACAAGGCGCTAAAGTCGCACAAAGTTTTCAACCAGATGTGATCATTGCTTTGGGCGGTGGTTCGCCAATGGATGCTGCCAAAATCATTTGGGTGTTATATGAGCATCCAGATGTAGATTTTGCGGATTTAGCACTGCGCTTTATGGACATTCGTAAACGTATTTACAAATTCCCTAAGTTAGGTGTAAAAGCGCAAATGGTCGCGATACCAACTACGTCAGGAACAGGCTCAGAAGTAACTCCATTTGCGGTAGTCACAGATGAAGTTTCTGGTATGAAATACCCTATTGCCGATTATCAACTCACGCCTAACATTGCTATTGTCGATCCAAATTTAGTCATGGATATGCCAAAATCACTCACAGCATTTGGTGGTATCGATGCAGTCACACACGCACTTGAAGCTTATGTCAGTGTGATGGCTAATGAGTTTAGTGACGGGCAAGCTTTGCAGGCACTAGACTTACTGGTTGAATATTTACCAGCAGCATATGAACAAGGCGCAAATGCACCAGTGGCACGTGAAAAAGTCCATAATGGCGCAACTATCGCCGGTATTGCATTTGCAAATGCATTCCTTGGAATTTGTCACTCTATGGCACATAAACTAGGGGCAGAATTCCACCTAGCCCATGGTTTAGCAAACGCATTACTGATCAGTAATGTTATTAGATTTAACGCCACAGATATGCCAACAAAACAAGCATCATTTAGCCAATACGATCGCCCTAAAGCACTTTGTCGTTATGCGACCATAGCTGAACATTTAAAAATTGAAGGCGTCGACACTGCTGATACTGACAGTGAAAAAGTTGAGTTATTAATTGCTAAAATTGATCAATTAAAGTCTGTAGTAGGCATTCCTGCCTCTATTCAAGAAGCGGGTGTTAATGAGGCTGATTTCTTAGCAAAATTAGATGAATTAGCAGAACATGCTTTTGATGACCAATGTACTGGTGCTAACCCACGTTACCCATTAATCAAAGAGCTAAAACAGATTTTACTCGATAGCTTTTACGGTACAGAGTATCAAGATAAACAGGCATAGTTATAGTCAAAGTACTCAGTCTGAATAGATTCTGTTTTACTATTCAGCTTTCAATAATGAAACGCTAATCAATTGATTGGCGTTTTTTCATTTTTGACAGTTCATTTTATTAATCTAAACAATCACTGTTTATTGTTAATCCATTGCTGTTTTCTTGCCCTTCTGATTAACTAGTCAGCTAACACAACAATCATGTGGGTCTGAATGGAACGTCGTTTACTTCTAAAATCTGTATTAACTGGCAGTGCTATAATAACGGTTGCAGGCGCAACCACTTGGATTGCCATAGATACCGAAGAAGGTCCGTTAACTATTGAGTATACGTTGAAGCGCATTGCTGAAATGAAAAAGAATTTACTGAATTTACAGACAAACGATTCAAAAATTTTAACGACTGGTAATTGGGAACTTAGCCAGATTTTAAATCATTGTGCTCAAAGTGTTGAATACTCTATCAGTGGATACCCAGAGCATAAATCTGAGTTATTCAAAAAGACCCTCGGTAGCTTCGCGTTTTCAGCATTTGCCGCAAAAGGGAAAATGAGTCATAACCTGAGCGAAGCAATACCAGGCGCACCACTACTCACCCCTAAAGATATTGATGTGGCTTTAAATCGTCTGCAACTGTCATTAACTGACTTCCAGCAACACGCAGGTAAGCTGCAACCACACTTCGCTTATGGCGAATTAACGAAATCAGAATATGAATTAGCACATGTGATGCACTTTAATAACCATTTAAGTTAAATAACACGTCAAATCATATCGTTGTTAACTCGTAAATAAAATCATCAGGTTTATCAAGATTCATATGAATTGAGCAAATATACCCTATAGGCGTTTTTAGTTTTATACAAATATTACAATTTTGTCCATAACTAATCTTTTTAATTTTATTTGATTGGGGTTTAGTCACAAAAGCACGGGATACACTATTTACCAAAGTTAATGGTATGGTTGTAGGATTTGATAAACCATAACGTATGTAAATGTTATCTTTATCAAAAGACACGGTTCTAAAAGATACAGCTTTATATTCTGCTATGTAAAACATTATGATTGAAATGATGCTCAAACCAAAAACAAACATTAATGTAAAGCCAAATGTGTCATGAAGAACGTATAGGGTAAATGGAGATAAAATGATTAGCAAAAAAATATTTTTAATTATCATTTTTTTTGCAACTGCTTTAGAAAAATGTGAATATTTATTCTTTATTAACTCATAATGATAATAATCTGACGTATTCAGATACATCAGAACTCGTAGCTGTATTTGGATAAAATTTGAAAAACAACCATTTAATCCTGAACTCGTAACTATTTTTTGAATTGTTTCATCAACACCAACAAAATCCATATATATTAACCGCCTATACAAAACAAGGACAATTATAAAATCAGTTACCACATACAGTACTAAAGCGAATTCTAGTAAAAAAAATCCAAAATCAGATTTAATATCAACTAACGAAATTGTAAAACAAAACAACAGAAAAAAGTTAGCCAACGACATTATTTTATTCATTTAACTACCCATACATTACTTTATTTGCACTTGACAGTTGTATAGTAATTTACACGAAGATTATTGCAGTAGTGTGAATTTGTCTTTCGGTCATGTAACTAATTAGTTCTCGCCAGAATTGAGTGAGCTTTAATTAAAAGTTATAAATTAATCAGACTAATCGCTTTAATGAACTTATGTGGTTCATTTACACCAAGATAAATGGCATCAATACCGTTGACAGGATGTGTGAGTAAAATACGGACATTAGGTACACCACTGAAATTGTAACGCTTAATATGTTCACTTCGAGCAATCACATCGTGATTGATATGAATTGAGGTGATGTTAGACAGACTAATCGTAAATTGGTTAAACACCCCATAGCGCACATATAATGTTTGTTGGTCAATGCTGATAGGACGACGTGACATCGCGCGATACTCTGCAATGAAAAAAGCCAAACTAAAACAGGTTAAACCTGTAATGATGTTTGCAGCAAAAGGTGACCATATAAAATGAATAAGTAAATGCATTAAGGGGATTTCAAAAGCAATCATTAACATAAAACCAAGTGAATTCGATTGATTAGCATCCTTATGGTGATAATAAAAATGTTGCTCCCCTTTATAGCTACTTGGTTTAATAAAACGACTGCAAAAAACAAAACTCCATACTCGCGTTTCAAGCATTAGCACACTGGCCAGTATGCCATTGCCTACGAGGTTTATAATTGAATTATCAATAGCTATATCAGGATCTTCACCGCTTTTTACGGCTTGCCTAATAGCAAGTATTACGCACAAAATAGCACTTAACTCTATGATAAAAAATCCCGTAATTAGTACATAGCGTAAATCTGTTAAGTGTAGCCATAAGACTTGATTTTCAGCTGGAATAACATAACTACCGAGAGCGACAAACAGCGCAAAGTAACTTAATGACTTGAGCAAGGCTAACTTGTTGGATTTTACACACACAAAACAAATTAATGGCATTGTCACCATCATATCAATCAGTAAAAGCCATTCACTTTTTACTCTGCCAAAATCGTTCAGCCACATATCATGGGTATAAAAATACCACCAAGCTATCGACATGAAAACGAAGCAAACAAAAGGAAGCTTTAGTATTAACTTGTGCTTTGTCATGGTGGATATATTCCTTTATAAACACATTATTTAGTATTGTTACCATTAGTCATTAATAGCTGAATTAATTACTCTCGCCTTAGATAAATAAAACAATCCGTGGCTTGTTTAACATCATCAACCAGATAATCTTTAGTATGTTTTTCAACAAGCTCAAAACCTTGCGCTTGGCATAGTTTAATCACATCTTCAGATTGAAAATAGTGTATATGCACGCGGTCACCCACTGCTGATTCTTGGGTGACGGAATTCTGATAATCATCTTCCATAAAGCTAATAAACAATAAACTGTTGGCAGCTAATACATTAGCTAAATCAGTAATAAATTGTGTTAACTCGAATTGCTCTAAATAAGGGATACAAAACGCACATATAGCAATATTAAATGTATCAGCTGAAGATTGAGGGCATAAATCATTCAAGTCACGCATATCTCTAACATGATAATGACATTGCGGATTGTTTTGCTTAGCAAGTTTAATCATCGCTGGTGCAAGGTCAAAACCGGCAATATCAATATTCAGTTTTTCATTATCTGTGGAGCGCCAGTTCAATAAGTATTGGCTAACATTACCAGGGCCGCAACCAACCTCTAGTATGGTTGATCTATGCAATGTTTGCTTTTCAAAGATTAGTCCACATAACTTATCTAAACTGTCGCTATATAAATCACAGTCCATGTATTTATCTTGATATTTTTGGGCCATTTTATTAAAAGTTGAGACAGTCTCATTGACCTTATCCATACAATTATTCAGTCCATTTAGTCAGCTTACAGAAACAAAAATATTCAATTCACAGTGGGTAAAAGATTAACCAATATTACAATTTTTGGATATAAAAAAACCACCCTTAGGTGGTTTTTACAATCATTGCGTATCTAGAACTAAACTAGTGCTAGTGCTAGTGCAATAATTAAAGTGCGCTAATCGCGTCTTTACATAACTGAGTAATACGATCCCAGTCACCCTGCTCCATTGCATCAGTTGGCGCAATCCAGCTTCCACCAATACAATCAACGTTTGGCAGGGCCAAGTAACTTTTGTAACTCGATGGCGTAATACCACCCGTTGGACAAAAACGAATATTAGCTAAAGGACCCGAGAAAGCTTTAAGCGCATTCACGCCGCCAGACGCTTCTGCAGGGAAGAATTTAAAGTGGGTATAACCCAGCTCCATTCCAACCATTACTTCAGAAATACTCGCAACGCCAGGAATTAAAGGCACATTACCTTTTTTCGCAGCTTCAAGTAATCCTTTTGTAGCACCAGGGGTAATGATAAATTGTGAACCTGCATCAATGGCTTGCTGAAGATGAAGTTCATTTAAAATTGTACCTGCACCCACAATCGCTTCTGGTACTTCTTTAGCAATTAATTCAATTGCTTCTAAAGCACACTCTGTGCGTAAGGTAATCTCTAAAACACTTATGCCACCCGCAACCAATGCTTTCGCTAACGGTACAGCATGCTCAATTTTATTGATAACCATTACAGGAACAATCGGACTGCGTTTAAAAATATCTTGCGGCTGTATTGTCCAGTTATTCTCAAGCATTCGTTAATCTTCCTTAAAATTAGTAAATTTCGTCAATGGCACTGGTACTGCGAGCGCCTGTTTCAGGACTGCTTAAACTATTTCGAAGTGCACCAAATAGTTCGCGTCCCATGCCATAACTTGAATGATGTAAATCCACTTTACCGGCAACACGTGCAGCTAAGGTTGCTTCATCCACAAGTAAACTTAATTCGCCAGTTTCGGCATTAACACGGATTAAATCGCCATCTTCTACTTTGGCAATCATTCCACCATCTAACGCTTCTGGCGTTAAATGAATTGCAGCAGGTACTTTACCCGACGCACCAGACATACGTCCGTCGGTGACTAATGCAACTTTAAATCCTTTGTCTTGGAGCGTGCCAAGGTACGGCGTGAGTTTGTGTAATTCAGGCATACCATTAGCTTTAGGTCCTTGTCCTTTTACAACAACGACACAATCTCTGTCTAATTCACCCGCTTGGAAAATGGCATCAAGTTTGTTTTGATCGTCAATAACAACGGCAGGACCTTCAACAATACGGTTACCGTTAGGTACTGCAGAGACTTTAATCACTGCACGGCCTAAATTACCTTTAACCAATTTTAAACCACCATTATTTTGGAATGGTGTAGCAACATTGGTTAAAACTTCTTTGTCTAGACTTTCAATCGGTCCATCTACCCAGGTTAGCTTGCCATCAAGAATACGTGGTTCTTGAGTGTATTTACGTAGTCCGAAACCTGCGACGGTATTAACATCTTCGTGAATAAGGCCAGCATCCAGTAATTCTTTAACTAAAAATGCCATTCCGCCTGCAGCGTGGAAATGGTTAATATCTGCATGACCATTCGGATACACTTTCGCCATTAATGGCACACAGTCTGATAAATCAGAAAAGTCATCCCAGTTAACAATAATGCCAGCTGCACGAGCGGCGGCAACAATATGCATTGTTAGGTTAGTTGACCCACCTGTTGCAAGAATACCGACAATACCGTTAACCACTGATTTCTCATTAACGACTTCGCCAATTGGTGTGTATTGGGTGCCCATTTCGGTTAAACGACACACTTGCTTGGCAGCCATAGCGGTTAATTCATCACGTAATGGATCGTCTGGATTCACAAAAGATGACCCAGGAAGCTGCAGCCCCATGATTTCAAGCATTAACTGGTTTGAGTTTGCAGTACCGTAGAAAGTACATGTCCCCGCACTATGGTAAGAGCTTGATTCAGCTTCAAGCAATGCAGCGCGATCAACTTTACCTTGGGCAAATTGCTGACGTACTCGTGCTTTTTCTTTATTTGGAATACCCGACTTCATTGGCCCTGCTGGGACAAACATCATAGGCAAATGACCAAAGCTCAGTGCGCCAATCAATAAACCAGGTACGATTTTGTCACAAATACCCAGCAGTAATGCACCGTCGAACATATTGTGAGAAAGACCCACTGCAGTTGACATAGCAATGACTTCACGGCTAAGTAAGCTGAGTTCCATGCCAGGCTGACCTTGAGTCACACCATCACACATTGCAGGAACACCTGCTGCAACTTGTGCAACACTACCGACTTCCTGACACGCTTTCTTTAAAAATTCTGGATAAGTCTCATATGGTTGATGTGCAGAAAGCATGTCATTAAACGCAGTAACAATACCAATATTGGCTTTTGTTAATTGACGCAATGACTCTTTATCTGCAGGCTGACAAGCAGCAAAACCATGAGCTAAATTACCGCAGCTTAATGCACTGCGATGAACACCTTTGGCACTGGCATCATTTAATGCCGCTAAATATTTTTTACGAGAATCTTTGCTGCGTTCGATAATTCTATCGGTTACAGCTTGAACTACTGAGTGCATAATGGACTCCTTTAAGCGCTATAGAACACATCAACGGGCGTCTTGCGCTGCGCTAATACTGCTCTAATAGGCATTTCGTTCACATCGTCATTTTCTAACGCTTGGCGATATACGGATAATTTTGACTCACCTACAAGGTGAAGATAGATTTGACGGCTGTTTAAGATTGCACCTTTAGATAAAGTAATACGTGCATGTGGCGCTGTCGTTGGATTAACCGCTGCACACAAAGACTCGGTGGTAAACGCATTATCTAATTCAGCGCTGCACGGGAACCAAGAACAGGTGTGTCCATCTGTTCCCATACCTAAAACAACGACATCAAAAGGTTTAGGGAAATTAGCTAATGACTCAATGGTCATATCACAGCCTTTCTCTGGGCTATCAAACATGTTTTTTAAACCGCGAAATTTTGCATTTGCAGCACGATTTTGTAATAAATGTTCACGGACTAAACGCTCATTTGAGTCATTGGCTTCAGCATCAACCCAACGTTCGTCAGCCAATGTAATGTATACATCAGCCCAATCAATAGTTTTATTACTGAGTAATTTGAATAATTTCAATGGTGTTGAGCCACCAGAAACAACTAAGCTAGCTTTACCTCGGCTATCAACTGCGTCTTGTAATTGGCTAGCAATTTTATCAGCAAGCTTTGCTTCTAAATCGCTAGGTGTTTCAAATGATTTAAATACAGATTCTTTTATCATCATCAATCCTTACTCGTCCCAAGAACGGCCGTCTTTAGTAATAAGAGCAACTGAAGCAACTGGGCCCCAAGTGCCTGCAGGGTAAGGCTTTGGCTTTTCGCCGCCGTTTTCCCAAGAGCTCATGATGCCGTCAACCCAAGTCCATGCTTCTTCAACTTCATCACGACGAACGAATAAGGCTTGGTTACCAATCATGGCTTCTAATAACAAACGTTCATAAGCATCAGCAATGCGTTCGTTTTTGAAAGTATCGGTGAAACTTAAATCAAGCTTGGTAGTTTGAATGCGCTGTTTCTCTTCCAAACCAGGCACTTTATTCATCATTTGAATTTCAACGCCTTCATGAGGCTGTAGACGAATCGTTAATTTATTTGGAGGTAAATTACGCATGCTGTCGCGATACAAGTTCAACGGTGGATTTTTAAAGTAAACCACAATTTCAGAACTCTTAAATGGCATACGCTTACCACTACGTAAGTAGAAAGGTACGCCTGCCCAACGCCAGTTATCAATATCAACACGCAGTGCTACAAAAGTTTCAGTGCTTGATTTAACGTTTGCACCTTCTTCTTCAAGGTAACCAGGTACTGGGCTGCCTTTTAAGAAACCAGCGGTGTATTGACCGCGCACAGTATTCTCAAAAACGTTATATGGTGTGATTGGACGCAATGATTTAAGGACTTTTACCTTTTCATCACGAATGCTGTCAGCATCAAGATTGACTGGAGGATCCATTGCAACAAGGGTTAACACTTGTAATAAATGGTTTTGGATCATGTCACGCATTTGACCTGCAGTATCAAAATAACCCCAACGGCCTTCAATACCCACTTCTTCAGCGACAGTAATTTGCACATGATCAATGGTTCGATTATCCCACTTCGATGCAAATAAAGAATTTGCAAAACGAAGTGCTATCAGATTTTGTACTGTTTCTTTACCTAAGTAATGGTCAATACGGTAAACCTGATTTTCATTGAAATACTCAGATACTTTATTATTGATAACTTTTGAAGACTCAAGACAAGTACCAATTGGCTTTTCAAGCACGATACGCGTATCAGAGTGAATAAGGTTTTGTTCATTAAGACAACGACAGATATCGCCGAAGATAGAAGGAGGTGTTGCAAAATAACTTACCATGACGCGCTTAGTAGGCTCTAATAAGTCATGGAATGCTTTATAGCCTTCAGCTTCTGTAAAGTTAGTGCCGATGTAATGGCAACGAGCAATAAATCTTTCTAGGGTTTCTTCACACAATTCGTCTTTAACAAATGTGTTTAACGCTTTATGTACTAAGGCGACAAACTCTTCATGAGTGAAGGCATCTTTAGCGACACCAATCACTTTCGTATCTTTATCTAGCAGGTTTGCTTTATCTAATTGATAAAGTGAAGGCAGTAATTTACGTCTCGCGAGATCGCCCTTCGTACCAAAAAGTACAAAATCGCAAGCCTTAGCCCCTGATGATGAGTTACTCATTGCTTTACATACTCCTTTATATTGTGTGCTCATTGGCTATTATTTTGTGCTGCCGATGATTTAAAACACACTTTTGTTGTAATATAACAACAGAATTAGATTTGTGCATCAATATTTTGAAAATATTCGTTTGTCTTGTATCTAGCCTTTTTAACATAAAACCTGATAGTATTTTGGTGATTAAATTACTCTACTATCTCTTTATAGTTACAGAATAACTCAGTAAACTGACTACATAACGTTTATAGAAGTACGAAAATTACTTCATTTACTATTAAAATGTAATTTATGATATAAAATTACATCATCCATTTTAGCGGACAATTGCTTATGAATACCCTTGAAAAGGTGCAAAAGAGCCTTACACAATTTAGTAAGTCAGAGCGTAAAGTGGCAGAAGTTATCTTATCTTCTCCACAAACAGCTATCCACTCTAGTATAGCTACGCTTGCGAAAATGGCTGACGTCAGTGAGCCAACGGTGAATCGCTTTTGTCGCCGTCTAGATACTAAAGGCTTTCCTGATTTTAAATTACATCTAGCGCAAAGTCTTGCTAACGGCACGCCTTATGTTAGCCGTCATGTCGAAGAAGATGATTCTCCAGAATCATATACAACAAAAATCTTCGAATCTTCAATGGCATCCCTTGATACAGCACGTCAAAGCCTAGATGTAGTAGCAGTTAATAAAGCAGTCGATATCCTGACTCAAGCTAAAACCATCTCATTTTTCGGCCTAGGTGCTTCATCTTCTGTTGCTCACGATGCGCAAAATAAATTCTTCCGCTTTAATGTTCCAGTTATATGCTTTGATGATGTACTGATGCAACGAATGAGCTGCATTGGCTGTGATGAAGGTGATGTGGTTGTACTAATTTCACATACTGGACGTACCAAATCATTAATTGAAATAGCCCGTATTGCACGTGAGAACGGCGCTGCCGTGATTGGTATTACTGCACGTAATTCCCCTCTTTCACACGAATGTACTCTACCAGTGACGATGGAAGTGCCAGAAGATACAGATATGTATTTGCCTATGGCATCTCGTTTAGCACAGCTCGTCACAATTGATGTTCTGGCAACCGGGTTTACCCTTCGCAGAGGCCCACGTTTTCGAGATAATTTGAAGCGTGTTAAGGAAGTTTTAAAAGAATCACGGGTTAATAAAGATCTTACTATTTAAATATTTCCTTTAAATGACAAGACTGAAAAGCCGAACAGTATTAACTGTTCGGCCTTTTTTTTGTCTAAAGATCGATTATGTCACAAAAATAAAACACAAAAACCGTTCTTTTTGTTTGTAACTTTCCTACATAATGCCAAAATCTCTGTTAATATAGTTTCATTATATGTACCGAATTCTTTTTCTTTAAATTAACGGAGTATCTTATGTTCCGCAGAACTAAAATCGTTACTACACTTGGCCCTGCAACTGATCGTGATGACAATTTACGTAAAATCATCGCAGCGGGTGCGAATGTGGTGCGTCTTAACTTCTCACATGGTTCACCAGAAGATCATCTTAAACGTGCTACTGACGCTCGTAACATCGCTAAAGAGTTAGGTGTTCATGTCGCAGTATTAGGTGACTTACAAGGCCCTAAAATTCGTGTTTCTACTTTCAAAGATAACAAAAAAATTCAACTGAATTTAGGTGATATCTTTGTTTTAGATGCGGCATTAGGCAAAGGCGAAGGTGACGAAAAGCAAGTTGGTATTGATTACAAAGAGTTACCAAGCGACGTTGTTATCGGTGACATCTTAATGCTTGATGATGGTCGTGTTCAACTTCGTGTTGATTCAGTAGACGGTCAAAAAGTTTTCACTACTGTTACTGTTGCTGGTCCTCTATCAAACAATAAAGGTATCAATAAGCAAGGTGGCGGTTTAACTGCACCAGCATTAACTGAAAAAGATAAAGCTGACATTTTAACAGCTGCTCAAATTCAAGTTGATTACCTTGCCGTTTCATTTCCACGTACAGGTGCAGATTTAGACTTAGCTCGTAAACTTGCTGAAGAAGCTGGTAGCTATGCATTAATCGTATCAAAAGTGGAACGTGCTGAAGCTGTTGGTACTGACGAAGCAATGGACGATGTTATTAAAGCATCTGATGCTGTAATGGTTGCTCGTGGTGACTTAGGTGTTGAAATTGGCGATGCTGCATTAGTGGCTGTTCAAAAGAAACTCATTAAGCGCTCACGTCAACTTAATAAAGTTGTTATTACAGCGACGCAAATGATGGAATCAATGATTTCAAGTCCTATGCCAACACGTGCAGAAGTAATGGATGTAGCTAACGCTGTATTAGATGGCACAGATGCGGTAATGCTTTCAGCTGAAACTGCTGCCGGTGACTTCCCAGAAGAAACTGTGTTAGCAATGAGCAACGTTTGTAAAGGTGCAGAACAACATCCTTCAGTGATGTCTTCTAAACATAGATTGGATCAAAAGTTCAATTCTATTGAAGAAACTATCGCCCTTTCTACTATGTATGCAGCTAACCACCTTGAAGGTGTTAAAGCGATTATCAGTTTGACTGAATCTGGTGAGACAACTAAATTAATGTCTCGTATCAGTTCATCATTACCTATTTTTGCGCTGTCACGTCATCAAAAGACGTTAGCAAAGCTTGCATTATTCCGTGGTGTGATGCCAGTTCAGTTTGACTCTACAGCAGTCGCAGCAGATGCATTAGCTTCTGAAGCACTAAAAGCTGTCGCTAAAGCTGGTTACCTTAAATCAGGTGACATGGTCTTAATGACTAAAGGTGATGCGATGGAAACAGTTGGCGGCACAAACACTTGTAAAGTGTTAGTCGTAGCTTAGTTGATTTTGTAACTACATTTACATCAAGCTCAATGGTAATTAACTCGCTATTTAGCTTCATAAAAAAACCACCTCAATGAGGTGGTTTTTTATTACGTGTGTTTTAATCTTTCAAATAACATTAATTATAGAGATTCAAAATCATTCACATTAATCGCAGCTAAACGTTTTGTATCAGCATCAACCAATTGGTCGTACTCTTGCTGATCAATAACATTGTTTTCTAACGCTTCACTGAAACTAGCTAGAGCTGGAAGTTTTGGCGTGAGTTCACCTGCCTTCTGTGCTTTTCTCAAGCGAGCATATAAATGCTTACACTCAATCTTTGCAAGAAAAGCTTGTTCAACTTCAGCAATACCACTCTTATCCCCTTCAAAATCAGCACATAAGAAAGTAATACGATCCCTTGCTGGTGATGGTTGTAAGAAGTTGTCTGCTAATGTCGTCGCTTGTTTATCTGATGGCGCATTAAAATGATTGCCTAATGGGAATATAATCACTTTCAATAATATGCCGACAAGCTTACTTGGGAAGTTACGTGTTGCTTCATGAAGCGCTTTAGCCGCAAGATGTAAACGTTCTGTCATTACATAATGCACAATCGGCAAATCGTCTTGTTGACGGCCGTTGTCTTCAAATTGCTTTAAAGTGGCAGATGCTAAATAAAGTTGGCTAAGTACATCACCCATACGCGCAGAAATCATTTCTTTACGCTTTAAGTCACCGCCCATTATTAGCATAGACAAATCCGTCATGATGGCTAAACCCGATGATAATCGGCTCATGTCTTTGTAATACTGCTGGGTGGTACCACTCACTGGCGATGAATTAGTTTTACTGGCTGTTAATGCATTAAAGAACGCCATAGCACCATTACGTGCTGCGTAGCCCATATGACCCATCAACAAAGCATCAAAACGGTTAATTGCTGCTTTTTGATCTTCCATCGCTGCCGTTTCCATTTCAGCAAGGACATAAGGATGACAACGTGTTGCTCCTTGACCAAAAATCATCAGAGAACGAGTGAGGATGTTTGCGCCTTCAACCGTTATCGAAATTGGGCTAGACATGTATGCATGACCTAAGTAGTTTTTAGCGCCAAGCTGAATGCCCTTACCTGATTGAATATCCATTGCATCTTCAACCACATCTCGACCCAGTTCAGTCATATGGTATTTGGCAATAGCCGTTACTACTGACGGTTTAACCTTGAGGTCAATACCTGTTGTCGTTAAACAACGCGCGGCTTCAAGTTGATAAGTATTAGCAATGATACGGGCTAAAGCTTCTTGTACACCTTCAAACTTACCAATAGGCATACCAAATTGTTGTCTGACATAACTGTAAGCAGTTGTTGTTTTGGTCGCCATTTGCGCTGATGCCGTGGCAAGTGCAGGTAGAGAAATACCGCGACCAGCTGATAAACACTCAACCAACATTCTCCAACCTTTACCGGCAAATTGAGGGCCACCAATAATCCAATCAAGGGGGATAAATACATCTTTACCTGTGGTGGTGCCATTCATAAATGCCATCATAAGTGGGTTATGGCGACGGCCTATTTCAACCCCTTCATGATCGGTAGGAATTAACGCACAAGTAATACCAATGTTTTGTTCATCACCTAATAAACCTTCAGGATCGCGCATTTGAAACGCTAATCCGAGTACGGTCGCAACAGGTGCTAAAGTGATATAGCGTTTATCCCAAGTTAAACTTAAACCTAGGGTATCTTCACCATTAAACTCACGACGACAAACAATACCAACATCTGGAATAGCACCAGCATCTGAACCTGCTTCAGGGCCAGTTAACGCAAAACACGGTAATTCTTCACCAACCGCTAATGCCGGTAACCAACGCTCTTTTTGCTCTTGAGTACCATAGTGAGTCAATAATTCACCAGGACCTAGTGAATTAGGTACCATAACTGTCACAGCAGCACTGATACTTCTGGTTGCAATTTTACTTACAATAGTTGAATTCGCATAAGCAGAGAACTCACGACCACCAAACTTTTTAGGGATAATTAAGGCGAAAAAACCTTCTTTTTTAAAGTAATCCCATAATTCAGGAGGTAGATCTTTACGATTATGAACAATGTCATAATCGTCAATCATTGTGAGAGCTGTCATCACTTGATTGTTAATAAAGTCTTGTTCTTCAGCAGAGAGTGTTGGTTTGCCGTAGTTATGTAATGTATTCCAGTTAGGGTTACCACGGAATAACTCACCTTCCCACCACACATCGCCAGCTTCCATAGCTTCTTTTTCAGTACTTGAGAGCGGTGGTAACACTTTTTTGAAAAAACTAAAAACAGGACGCGTAATAAAACGCATCCTTAAATTTCGGACACCAAATAGCACAATCAGTGCTATTAAAACTAGTATGAGGACAGTCATGTTAATCCCTTATTCCTTTGCTAAAATGGGTACTGAAACGCCAGCTGCCATATATGGTATGACTTTACGTATAATTGCTTCGGTATCGTTATGTTCACCATAATCTGCTGCAGCAATTTCATTTAATGCATCTGCAGAAGCCATAGTGAAAACAATTGTGCCTAAGGTAAAGTGTAGACGCCAAAACATTTCTGCAGGCGGAATATGCGGCGCACTTGCTGAAACCGCTCTTACGAACGCTTCTAAATATTGTCCATAATGCGTTGTGATAAACCAACGCAAATGACCTTGACTCTCAATATAACCACGACCTAACAACTGTAGAAAAATCGTTGTTCCACCATGACGTACCTGATTGAGTTCCAGCAAGGGCTTAATTAGCGATGAAAATATTTCATTCAAATTAGCAAGCTCTGGATTTTTAAATAACCTTTGTATTTCAGCTGCTGCACTAGGCATAAACACATCTAAGTAGCGTGCTAACACCGCTCGAATGAGTTCTTTCTTTGAACCAAAATGATAGTTAACGGATGCCAAATTGACTTCAGCTTTACTGGTAATTAACCTTAACGATGTTTCTGAAAAACCTCTTTCGGCAAATAATTTTTCAGCGGCATCAAGAATTCTTGTTTTTGTATCTGTTCTGCTTGCCATTCCATGACCCATTTCAATTAAAACACTCGTTTAAATTAAACATTGAGCGCACACTTGTCAATCTAATTTACTGTTAACAGACTAAGTTAATAGCAGGTTTATAGGCATCACAGCGGGTTCTGTTAACTTATATGCAATATAAGCCTTATTTATGTAAACTAACGCCGACAATAAAAATAAGGAAAACGATAAGATGAAACACCCTTTTAAACAGCCGTCCAAAATTGCATTGGTTATTTCAATTGCATTAGGGCTTACTGCCTGCCAACAAGCAGAAGAAGAAATCATCACTTCAACAGCGGAAGTTCAAAATACTGTTATTAAAGCAACATCTACAATTGATAGTGAATCAGCAATTAAGTTTATTAATCAAGCAGAAGCTGAGTTGGCTCAACTGTCTATAGAAGGCGCTCGTACTGAATGGGTATATAGTAACTTTATTACTGAAGATACAGCCGCACTCTCAGCTGCTATTGGTGAGAAAATGACTTCTCGCTCAGTTAGCTTTGCTACCGAAGCCGCCAAATATGCCAATGTAGAACTCGATCCTGTCAATGCCCGTAAGTTACATATTCTACGCAGTAGCCTTGTTTTGCCCGCACCTCTCGATCCAGTAAAGAATGCAGAACTTGCACAAATCAGTTCAGAATTAAACGGCTTATATGGCAAAGGGAAATACTGTTTTGATGATGGACGTTGTCTCACGCAGCCTGAACTTTCAGCGTTAATGGCAGAGTCTCAAGATCCCGCTGTATTATTAGAGGCTTGGCAAGGTTGGCGTGAAATAGCTAAGCCGATGCGCCCTTTGTTTGAACGAGAAGTTGAACTTGCTAATGAAGGCGCTAGAGACTTAGGTTTTGCTGATCTATCTGAATTATGGCGTAGTCAATATGATATGAAACCAGACGACTTTTCAGCAGAACTCGATAGATTATGGGGTGACATTAAGCCTTTATATGATTCTCTACATTGTTACGTACGTGGCGAGTTAAACGAGCAATATGGTGATGACATAGCACCTAAGCAAGGTCCAATTCCTGCTCATCTATTGGGTAACATGTGGGCACAGCAATGGGGAACCATATACAATTCAGTGGCACCTGAAGATGCTGATCCTGGTTATGATGTAACAGCACTACTTGCTGCAAATAATTATGACGAAATTAAAATGGTTGAACAAGCTGAAGGCTTTTTCTCATCTCTTGGTTTCGATGAATTACCAGATACTTTTTGGACACGTTCCCTTTTTGTTCAACCCAAAGATCGTGATGTCGTTTGTCATGCATCGGCTTGGGATTTAGACAACGAAGATGATATTCGTATTAAGATGTGTATTCAAAAAACTGCTGAAGACTTTACTGTTATTCATCATGAGCTTGGCCACAATTATTATCAACGAGCCTATAAAAACCAGCCTCATTTATTTAAAGGCTCTGCCAATGATGGTTTCCATGAAGCTATTGGCGATACCATCGCATTATCAATCACCCCAAGCTACTTAAAACAAATAGGTTTACTTGACGAGGTACCTGATGCTTCTAAAGACATAGGTCTATTATTAAAACAAGCACTCGATAAAATTGCTTTTATGCCATTTGGCTTAATGATTGATCAATGGCGCTGGAAAGTCTTCAATGGCGAAATATCACCTGAACAATACAATCAAGCTTGGTGGGATTTACGTGAAAAATATCAAGGTGTGGCTGCACCGATAGCACGTACAGAAGCAGATTTCGATCCCGGGGCTAAATACCACGTACCAGGTAACGTGCCTTATACACGCTATTTCTTAGCTCATGTACTTCAATTCCAATTTCACAAATCTTTATGTGACATTGCTGGTAATGAAGGCCCTGTCCACCGATGCAGTATTTACGGCAACAAAGAAGCTGGCGATAAGTTAAATCAAATGCTAGAAGCTGGACTCAGTCAGCCTTGGCCTGAAGCACTGAATATTGTTACTGGTACTAAGTCAATGGATGCTAAAGCGGTATTGGATTATTTTGCGCCATTGCAGGTTTGGCTTGATGAGCAGAATAAAACCGAAAATCGTCAATGCGGTTGGTAATCGAGTCAATATAGATACACCTATTGGTTTTGGTAAATAATCAAAACATTAATGAGCACCTAATTAAGGTGCTCTTTTTGTAGCTACAGTAATATTTAGCCTTAAATCAATTCTAGGCACATTAACCTGATGACTGCTAATGTCAGTCTTTCCATATCCTAATCAATTAATATAAATCGAATACAAATACCAACAACATAACCTTTTCCTTCTTCAATCACACAAAATCTTATTTACCCCTTTACTAAACACAACGCCACAATTTAACCAGATCAAAACAAATGAGAAACAGGTGAGCAACCAAAACCTACACACCTTTTAACGACATTAATATGACACCTGTTGTTATTTTGACTTATACGATCTAGATCACATAAATAGCCGTTTATGAGACAAGTCTTTGTGGTAATTTACGTTCGAACACAAAGTGAATGGAGTTACTTGTGCAGCGAATGCGTAGGTGATCCTATTACATCAACAATCCACATTCGGATTTCTGTTGATTTCAATACCGTTAAAAACCCGCCTTCGTTTAAAAATATAATTAATCATTCAATTATTAATTAGCCCTTCTTCATTCTAAGTATTGTTTTCTTGAATTATTCAGGAGCAAGGAGTTTTGTGTGAAAAAAAGTAACTATGTAAAACTAAGAAATGGTCGAGCTAAACGGATCCGTAAAGGTTCGACATTAAATTATGCTAACCACAAAACTAGCATTCACTTTCTCTTCATCACTATGGCAGTGTTGTATTTCGTCATGTAAGTGCAAAGCCGGTTCAATGATGCCTTTTGTGAATAATTCAGCAACAACACATAACATGTAAGCTACTGTTAATTAACTTATTAGTTCCGATCTTAAACATTTTATAACCATCAGCTTTGCTTTATTCAATATCTTTTATGAAATGTCTCACTAGTTCACATTTATGGATAAAACATAGTTATTTTTTTAGATGAAAATGACAAAGTTATTAATGGAATCAATTTCACTAGCACTCAAACCTCAGTACTACTAACTAATATTTGAACGTGAGTGATCGTTAATTAATGACTGTTATTAGTGATTGTCAACAATGGTTGTTGATTACAATTTTTTGCTTAAAAAGATTTAATCATTAGCTTTGATTGAATGCTTCTATTGAGAAGAATATTGACTCCGAATCGGTGTATCTAAGCCGCAATATCCTTTGTTTTACTTAATACAATTTAATGATCTCCAGGAGTTATGGTCGAGTCTACAAGACATCAAACCTAATCCCTCAGCCTTCTAAAACATTAAATCGGTTTCAAAAAATGAAACCTAGGCACAACATGAACAAGAAAAGTTATCAAAAACACAGAAATGAGCGATCACAACGTTTAAATAACGAAAGCAGTGATAAAGCAAACAACACAACCACAATCATTATATTTGTGATTCTTATCGGTGTACTTGGCTATTTACTGATATAACTGCAGCAAAGATAAACAACACGTAAAGCCCTTTCCCACGGGCTTTATTAATCACATATTCCTAACGACATATGCATTATCTAAAGCCGCTGCCTTTGCGATTGGTTTCACTTGCTACTACGCGTTGCTGTTCAGATTTGACTAACATCACAAACAAAGCTCCTGTTCCACCTTGTTCGCGGGTTGCACTGTGAAAAGCTTGTACCTCTTCTAACTGAACTAACCAATGATTAACAGCCGACTTCATCAATCCAGCAAAAGGTTTGCTTTTAAACCCTTTGCCGTGAATAACTAATATATTTCTCTCACCTCGCCCATAGGCTTGTAAAACAGCATCGATTAACAATTCACGTGCTTGAACCAAACGATAAGCATGCAGATCTATTACAGATTTAGTTTTATATTTACCTAAACGTAAATGACGAAACACTTCTTCTTGGACACCATTGATTTTATAGCTAATGATCTCCTCTGGTTCAACCGGTAGTATCAAAGCAGGATCAACAGTAAGTTTATCCAAATACTCGTTTTGTGCTGCCGCAGCTCGTCTTGCTAACTGTGAGTCAGTCGGCAAATGAGTGGATTGATTAAAATGACTATCATTGACCTTAAGTGGCTTAACACCTGCCATTTCTTCCCAAAATAAATCACTGTCTTCTTGCTGCATCATCAACTCCTACACAATTTGTAAAGATTCCACGCTTTTGCTGCGGATTATAATAATTTATAGTGTCATCCATATCTTGAACTGCATACGCATTCATTTAAAACTCATTTTAAGAGCATTATATTTACATGAGCCATATAAAACTTTTGTTTATTTTCGTTTTATCTTTTTTCAGTCACTTTTCAACTGCTGAAACAATGACAGACAACGACTTAATTAATGCTAACTATAAAGTCTTTTCTTCAGGATTTGAAAAATTAGATCTCAACATCATTGATCAAATTTATGCTGACGATGCCGTTTACATTTCAGAAACCTTCGATAAAGAAATTGTGACAGGTAAAGAAAATATCTTATCCTTGTATAAAGTCTTTTTTAAGAAAATCGCCAAAAAATCAGCCCATATCGATGTCGATTTTAGAGTCATCAACCGAGAATTGACCGATGAAAATGCAACCGATGTAGGTTATTACTTAGTGCGTTTCCATCCCCGTAAAGAAACTGGCGAACCAACGAGTGTATTCTCAGGAAAGTTTGTTCTCGTGTCTCGTAAAGTTGGTGAGCAACAATGGCAGTTTATTGTTGATTCAAATACTAAAGTTAAACCTGATTTCTACTTCTCTGCAAAACCAAGTTCAAACTTATACTACGGGCGTCAATTTAATCCGCTAATAGAATCACACGAAGAAACCACGGCTTTACTTGAAAATCATCAAGAGTCTGACGAACACGACCATTAATTTGTTCATGATTAGTCAATAAAATCGAAATTAGAAATGCCTTAACGACGGTGAATCGATAAAGATATTCTGTTACGCTTTAAAAATCTGTACCATTGTCATTTCAATACTAATCAATAAAATGCCAGCAGATCATTAGCCATTAACATGACAATAAACATTCAATCTCCTTGCCCTTGCGGCAGAACACTCACTTACGCCCAGTGTTGCCAGCCATTTCACTTAAAATTTAACACTGCAAATGATGTAGAAACACTCATGCGCTCTCGTTATTGCGCTTTTGTTCTACAGCATCATCAATATTTAATCGACACCCACCACCCTGACTACTTAAACGGCTTAACCGTTGAACTTCTAGCGCAAGGCGCAGATGACACTGAATGGTTAGGATTAGACGTAGAAGAATCGCAACATGATTTGGTCGAAGGCACAGTCGCTTTTAAAGCATGGTATATAAACAATAATGACATAGATGCTATTTACGAGTGTTCACAATTTCAGAAGTTGAATGGCATGTGGTATTACACAGAAGGAGAACAAAGAGCGGCTGAGTTACCCAAACGAAATGATAAGTGCGTTTGCTACAGTGGAAAAAAGTTTGAAGCTTGTTGCATGCGAAAAATTGTCTAACGTTAAAGCTTTAAAGTGAAATCAATGCTTAATGTACCGCTGTATTTTGCTCAAAAATGAACTTTGAAAATTCGTTTTCTCTTATAGCGGGACTGTATAAATACCCTTGTGCATGATGGCAACTACTATCTTCGAGGAATATTTCCTGCTCTTTAGTTTCAACCCCTTCCGCTGTCAATGATATGTTCAAGGCTTTGGCCATTGCGATAATTGCGCTAACTATCTCTCGGCTTTCATGGCTAGTGGTTAAATCTGATATAAATGAACGATCTATTTTTAACTTAGTAATAGGAAATTGCTTTAGATAACGCATAGAGCTATAGCCCGTACCAAAGTCGTCAATGGCTAAGCCTACACCCAAGTCAGCTAATTCTTGACACAAACGAGTGGCATGTCGAATATCACCCATTAATTCTGTTTCTGTTATTTCTAGAATCAAACTCTGTGGTTTTATTCTATAACGAGTGACTAAATTCCAAACTTGCTCGAATAAATTGCCACTGAAGAACTGTCTTGCTGCAACGTTAACATGCATCACTATGTCGACATCTTTACGCTGCCATAAATTAAGCTGTTTACAAGCCGCTTCGAGTACCCAGTCACCGATAGCATTAATCATTCCTGATTGTTCTGCTATTTCAATGAACGCACCAGGATAAAGTATGCCCTTTTTAGGGTGATGCCAGCGTATTAACGCCTCAGCACCAATATATTTATGGTTTTTTAAATCCATTAACGGCTGATAGTAGAGCTCAAATTGCCTACCACGGATAGCAGACATTAAATCTCTTTCTATATCAGCATTATTTTTAAACGTGGCTAATAAATCATCATTGAATATCTGAAAATTCAACATGGCTTTCTTCTTGGCATATTGCAGTGCAATATCAGCACAAGATAAAGGTGAGAATTGTGTTGCAACAGCAGCGACATCCACAACCGCGATGGCCGCTTTAGGATCGACTTTTTCGCGACCGATAACAGAAGGAACAGCTAGCTTTTGATAAAGCTTAAAAACAACTTCTTCAAGAATTTCTGTTGATTCAAGATCAGGTAACAAAACGGCAAACTCATCACTGCCTACACGTGCAACATCAATGGCATTATTACTCAGTGCAAAGTGTTTTAATCTACGTGCAACTTCAGTTAACAGTGCATCACCTTGCTCATGACCACTGGTGTCATTAAAACGTTTGAAGCCCATCAAATCGATTAGAAACAGTATACCGTTTGAAGCTCGGTCAAGTTGCTGGGTGAAATGCAGCCGATTATGCAAGCCTGTTAAAGTACAATTCCAAGCAAGGTTTTCTAATTCGTCTTTATGTCGACGCTGCTCAGAAACATTAATACAAGAAACCAAGGCATAATAATTACCTTGCTCTGTTACAAAGCGGTTGGCTTGATACTGTACCCAGTATTTAGTGTTATCGACTCTCTCCAGCTCTGCTTCACCTTGAATCGTTTCACCAGCAATTAATTTTTCAGAGAGTTCATTGGCAAGTTCGCGTTTACCACGGAAAAAATCTAAAGTAATTAACTCGTTATCTTGAACAATTTCGCGAGCAAGCCCTGTCATCTTTTCATGAGCAGGATTGACGTACTCAATGATCTGAGTTTTCAGATTGATTAACATCAGTACATGCTTAGCTTGTTCTGTCGCACTATGAAACAAAGTTAGTCGTTCATTATTGTCATAGGCATAACGCGTTGCGAGGGTCAGTGCTAATTGATCTGCAAATTGACATGCAAATTCTATGTTTGGTATGGATAATTCAACTTGGTGATCAAACTCAATACAAAGTAGACCTTCGATATGCCCATTTATTCGGATGGCCACATCAAGATTAGATTCAATTCCAGTTTGTTTATAATAGTCAGAAAAACAGCTTAAACGCTTATCAGTTGCTGAAATGCTACTGGCAATATGTCTATAACGGCGGATTTCTTCAAAATATGATTCAGAGGCAAAATTATCATGACGTAATTGCTTAATCGCATCACTAATAGCGACTACAGGGGAAAGGCAGGCAACAACTTTTTGCTCAAGTGCTTTATTTCGTAGAGAAATAACAGACACACAAGTGGCATTAAAATGCTTCAACAGCAATTTACAGACTAATTCAGAGGTTCCGGTGAAGTCCCCCTTTTCTTTAGCCACAGAGTTTACAATTAACTCTAATAAGTGTTGCTCAGTTTGCTTCATTATTATTCCCAAAAAGACAGCATAGCAATCGGGTTGACCTCATTCTTAGGAGGTCTTTATCCATTTAAAATCAGGGTAATTATCATACCCATAAGTGTTATACAGAAAAAAACCTGTATATAGGAATAAACAAAAGGTCTATCCCAAAAGTATTAGTGTTACGAAGGTTACACTTACGACATAAAATTGCAAGATGTAACCCTTAAATTTAGATTGTAACCAAGAGTTTTCGCTTTTACAGACTGTTTTCTAACTGAAAAATCATTTTTTCAGCTGTAAACTCAAACTCAATAAACACCGTGATGTGATTGTCGGTTTCATCAAAACGAGTGTTAACAGAGTCAAAACGTGTTTCTGCTTTTTCAATAATCGCCTGAGCATCCGCTAAGGCTGTTTCGCCTTCAACTTGCAAAATCAACTGTGTATCTTGTTCATCGATCACAGTACCGATATCAACAAATGAACCACAATCATTACAGCTATCACTAACTTGAACGTCTTGCTTAGTAATCGTTTTAATCATATTAATCGCCTTTCACTGCTATAAAGCGTCAGCATAACGTAAAAACTGTCATTTATTATCTAGCTAGTTCACACAATTAGCAGAACATAATATTCAACAAATGTGACAACAACAATCATTACAGTTTAAAAATCAAGCAACTGCATAAAGCTGGTTTGCTAAAGTCTCACTTATTTTACGCTGAGTGGCTAATTGATCTAAGAAATGAATTTGATTTATTTCTGTAATTTCTGGAACTGATTGTTGGTGTTTTAATTTAGTAAGCTCATCGCAATTAGCCAAAACGATTTGCATTTCATCCTCATATTGCCCGCGAGTCACTAATGCTTCGGGTTTTAAAGCTTGTTGTAAATGAAATTGCGATACCCCGCCGCGTTGAAAATCAGTGGCGTGATCTATAGCTTGCTGTTGTGATAAATCACATACGAGTTGTTGAGCTTGAGGTAACTGAAAAGTTTTGTATAGTTTTTCATCGACATTGAGTTCTTTATCAAGTTGAAATTGTGACATGTCACGAGCATCAACAGACAACATAGATAAAAGAAGGCCAAATTCACCACGACGATCATGTTCAATCGCATCATTTAAACGATTGCCCAGTTGTAGTTCATTGACTAAAGGAAACTCAATTTGCATATAAAAACATCATTAATTACTGCGATTGTTATTTTATCGACCACTTGAACAAATACTTGAGAGTTATTTTCGATTTTGGCTTTACTTATATTTAATTCGTGACTATTATTCTCGCCGCAATTGAGGAGGGGTTCCCGAGTGGCCAAAGGGATCAGACTGTAAATCTGACGGCTCAGCCTTCGAAGGTTCGAATCCTTCTCCCTCCACCATTTGCACCAATGATAAATATACCGTTTCGTGGAGGGGTTCCCGAGTGGCCAAAGGGATCAGACTGTAAATCTGACGGCTCAGCCTTCGAAGGTTCGAATCCTTCTCCCTCCACCATTTATCGGTATGGTTATTATTAAAATAAATTGTTGTGGCCAACAATTTTGCATAAAAAGTAAGACAAGTAAGAAAATGTGGAGGGGTTCCCGAGTGGCCAAAGGGATCAGACTGTAAATCTGACGGCTCAGCCTTCGAAGGTTCGAATCCTTCTCCCTCCACCACTTCTTATGCTTTAAAATGAAATCTCATTTTATTCTTTATTTCTTGATTAAGTCTATCTCGTTTTTAAACTGATATTTTTTTGATCTTGTTCACATTAATCGGAACACCTTCTATTACCTAACTGTAAATTAATGATTTTTACCTTTCATCGGCTAAAACATCCTTTAAGCAAAATATAAATAAGACTATGATATTGATCTCTTTTCTTTTAAAGGTTCCATTATGTCTAAACAATGGGTTAAACAGGCAATCGCCAAAATCGAAGCGGACTTTCAGAGAAGCGCTGACACGCACTTAATCAAATTAGACCTTCCGCAACTTGATGGCATCGATATTTACCTTAAAGATGAAAGCACTCACCCAACTGGCAGTCTCAAACACCGATTAGCTCGCTCATTGTTCTTATATGCCATATCCAACGGCTGGGTAAACGAACATACCAGTATCATAGAGTCATCATCAGGCAGCACTGCCGTATCAGAAGCATATTTTTCACGTTTATTAGGTCTACCTTTTATTGCCGTCATGCCTTCATCGACCGCAAAAACCAAAATTGAGCAAATCGAATTTTATGGCGGCCAATGCCACTTTGTTGATCATAGCAGTAAAATATATGCAGAATCGCAACGTTTAGCAGAGGAATTAAATGGTCACTATATGGATCAATTTACTTATGCTGAACGTGCGACCGATTGGCGTGGTAATAACAACATCGCTGATTCTATATTTAATCAAATGCAAAAAGAGCCCTATCCAATACCTGAATGGATTGTGATGAGTCCAGGCACTGGTGGTACATCCGCTACCATAGGCCGTTATTTAAACTATCAGCAATTATCGACCAAGTTATGTGTTGTTGACCCAGAAAACTCGGTCTTTTATGACTACTATCATCAAGGCGATCAATCAATCACGTGTGAAAATGGCAGTAAAATTGAGGGTATTGGTCGACCAAGAGTTGAGCCTTCATTTATTGCAGGTGTTGTAGATGACATGAAAAAAATCCCAGACGCTGCTTCTCTTGCAACCATGAATTGGCTTGCCAAGTTGATTGGAAGAAAAGTCGGTCCCTCTACAGGAACTAATTTATACGGTGTGCTGGAACTTGCCTGCGCAATGAAACAGACAGGCCAAACGGGTTCGCTAGTGACGCTTTTATGTGATTCAGGTGAACGTTATCTTGATACTTATTATAATGCACAATGGATTGATAACAATATCGGCTCAACAGCGCAGTATGATGCATTGTTGGAAAAGTTTAATACGTCTGGATCACTTAAATAACTTATTTATTGACTGATTAGTTTGCATAAAAAAACCGCTTAATAGCGGTTTTTTTTATAATCAGAATGCTGAGTAACTTAACGTGAAGTTCTCTTGTACAACTTATTAATCAATATCTAAATACTTATGTGTTTGGATTGATAATCGCCAATTACGTGCAATACAGGTTTTCATCGCAAGTTCAGTCGCTCTTGGCTTTTGACTGATTGGTTGCAAACAAATGGTTTTACCTGTGGTATCTATTGGGTTTAACAATTCATCCAATTCATCGATATGTTTTTGAGTTGCTATAGGATGTTTTATCTCATTTGCACGCATTAATGCTTGATCAAGTACGGCATAACCACCCTTCATGTTCACTTTTGGCGATACGGTAACCCAAACGTCTTTATGACAAACCACATCAAATGTGCCACTGGTTTCAATTTGTATATCGTAACCTGCGTCAATCAATTCATTGGTTAATGCTGATAAATCATATAAACATGGTTCACCGCCCGTTAGAACAATATGCTTTGCGGTAAAACCTTTCGCTTTAAAGGCATTAATAAGGCTTGATGCATTATGTTCTGACCAGCGGCCGATAGTGCCATCAACTTGAATAACTTGTTCTTGTGAGACGTTGTTTTCAGCTAGCACTTCCCAGGTTTGCTTGGTATCACACCAGGAACACCCTACAGGACAGCCTTGAAGACGAACAAAAATCGCTGGTACGCCAGTAAACGTTCCCTCGCCTTGGATTGTTTCAAACACTTCGTTTACTGGATAATTCATGTAAATGCCTTACTTTTAAAAAGTGCAGATAATCATCTGCTATATAAAGAGTATGTTTTGTTTCGAGGGCGCATTTATAGATGATTTTCAATGTAGCTGCAAGTTTTTGCTATAGCTTGCTGCAATAAGATAAAATAGCGGGATAATGTATTTTTCAAACTAATAGCGAGTCATTCTTAAACAACTGAGGTTCAGTTTGTTTAATAACGAGCCGATATGAGTTTTACAGTGAGATTTTATGTCAAAAGCAATCGTTGTTTTTAGTGGTGGTCAAGATTCCACAACGTGCCTAATACAGGCAATGACAGAATATGATGAAGTTCATGCAATAACCTTTGACTATGGTCAACGTCATCGTCAAGAGATTGAAATAGCTCAATCATTAGCTAAACAGCTTAATATCGCCAGTCACAAGGTCATGGATGTCAGCTTATTGAACGAGCTCGCTATTTCAGCGTTAACTCGAGATTCAATTCCAGTCTCACATGAACTTATGGAAAACGGTCTACCAAGTACGTTTGTCCCAGGTAGAAATATTTTGTTCTTAACTCTTGCTGGTATTTATGCGTATCAGCTAGGTTGCGACGCCATTATCACGGGCGTTTGTGAAACCGATTTCTCGGGTTACCCAGATTGTCGCGATGAATTTATTAAGTCCATGCAACAATCACTGGCATTAGGTATGGATAAGCCACTTAAAATTGTGACACCATTAATGTGGCTAAACAAAGCTGAGACTTGGGCACTGGCAGATAAGTACCACTCGTTATCATTAGTCACTGAAGAAACGCTCACTTGTTACAACGGCATTAAAGGCAGTGGCTGCGGAGACTGCCCTGCGTGTTTATTACGTCAACGTGGGTTGGATGATTATCTTAGTAATAAATCTACTGTGATGGCGTCTTTAGAGTCTAAGCAATAACGTTATTCGAATTATTTGATTCTAATCAGAATCGTTATCAAAGATTAAAATTTATTCTTAGCTACAATTAACACTATGACTCAATTTAAATGGATTTTTACTATGCCAAGAAGCCGCAACAGCAGTGCAGGAACCTACTATTTCGCAATAGTAATCAGTGTCATTTGCACTGTGTTATTTGTCTCAACGATGACACCAATGGCAAACATAAACATTGATGCTTTGCTCAGTTATCGTTACGACAATATCGCTGCTGGTGAACTATGGCGGATTGCGACTGGCAACTTACTCCATACTAACCTATGGCATTTGCTAATGAACTTAGCTGGTTTTTGGGTCATTTTGTTTTTACATGAGATGCACTACAAAGGTCATGCTAGCAAGTTTATGGGATTGTTTTTCAGTTTATGTATTCTTGAAGGCCTAGGTTTGTACTTCTTTTATCCAGAACTTAAAGGATACGTCGGTTTAAGTGGTCTACTGCACGGCTTATTTACCTTTGGCGCGTTATTAGACATCCGAAAAGGGTATATTTCAGGCTACTTATTACTCGTCGGAGTCTGTCTTAAAGTGGCTTATGAAATGTACTTTGGCGCGAGTGAAAGTGTTAGCTCACTGATTAACGCAAGAGTCGCCACTGAGTCACACTTCATTGGTGTACTTAGCGGATTACTTTGTGGTCTTGTTTGGTTGCCTCTTATCAGGTTTTTCAAACATCAGAAATTGGTTTCAGGTTAGCATTAAAAAATTTAAATGGGAGCCAAGCTCCCATTTCCGGTTTACTCTTTATTGACGTAAGCCAGCATTATTAATAAAACAAGTACCCCAATCAAACCGATAGGCAACCAAGTATTTATCTGCAGTACAGTATCAACACTAGAGCCCTGATGAATCCCCGTGGAATTGATAAATTGCTCAATTTTATTCAGGCCTAGGTAGTCACTCCATATGCTAATGAGGCCTAAAATCTGGATACAGGAAATAGTAAACAAAATTTGGTTTTGGCGTTTATTCGACTGTTCTGCTTTTCTAGCATAAGCTCTTTCTAAATAGTCCTTAAAAAAGCTCACGTATGTTTTTGCATGCTCTAAACTACTTTCAACATTCCATTTAGACTCAATTTTCTGGTAAACGTCTTCATTATCAGATTCTATAGCTAGCTTAAAATTTTCATTGTTCATTCGTAACAACTCAATTTTATTAATATATTCATCAATAACGTTCCGTTTGGAGCTTAATGTTTTCTTCGTGTTATTAGCTAAGATATGACTATTTAACTTATCTAGCACACGACTATAAAAACTCACGTAGTACCAAGTCGACTGTATATGATGTTGTATTGGTGCAAAACGATAATATCGACCAATATCTTTGGTAATAATGGTGTGAAAGCGACTAAAAAAAGCATAGTGCACGCAATCATTGTCAATAATCGTTGTGTTATTACCTTTAACCCTTTCAGCAATGGCATTGCAGCTTAAAAACTGTTGTTTCACTGCTTTATTTTGCGGTGATTCATCCACAAAAAAAGTAATGTTTCCAGAATTGTTACCAATGTAGGCAAGAGGTCGAGTGCTACTTCTTAATGAGATATGACTGATTGCTTGGATCTGTTTACATACAGTTAATCGAACAGCATTACCCCACTCACTCAGTGATGAGTCATCGTGTTCTTTAACCAATAGATTCCTCAATGTGTTGTAAAAGTCGACTCCTCCTTCAATTAACTCTGTAGATAATAAAGTTTCTAGTTGCCCATCAGGTATATCAAAATGTAGCTCTACCACCAGCACAAAATTGAAAAAACGTTGGTCAAAAACCAGCTCATAGGTGGTGTTATCTAGATCAAGATACTCACTGATATCATGTTGGCCATTCACTAGGAATTGTTTTTGCGTTAAGTCCTGCTTAAGCAGCTCATTAGACACTTTAGAGTCTTGGTTACCATAGATACTTTTATAATTGGATAAATCACGATGTAATTTATTAAATTGCTGTAACCATTCAACTTTAAAATCATTCTTATCGAATGTACCAATTAAGCGGCCAATTCGGCTTTTTTTACTAATAAGTTGTTCATACTGCTCTGCATCAACCTCTATAGGTTGAACATACATGACACGTAATTTGGGCATTTTAAATTCTTATTATGGTTTTTTGTGATTAATACTGCCGATATTTAAGGCTGCTATAAAAATTGCTTTTCGGGATGAGTTAAATAGTCATCAGATAGTTGCTCTTTACGGTAATCAATCGTGAGCTCTTCATTAGCTTGAATATCTCGAAGAGTGACTAGACGCATAGGGTGATATCTAATTTCGGTATTAGGGGTTCTTGAATGGTTTATATAGCTATATTTAGTTCTGAAATTACGTACCAGCAACGTTGTGTTGTTGAGGTAGTTACACTCCATAAAAATATAATTTTTATATGGCTCAATTTCTTGCGCCATTAACTGCTCAATTTTTTGGTAATCGGAAATTGAAACCACCTGCCCGTCAAAAAGATACAGTATCTGTTCTTCTTTTAATAAATCTGTGGCAAATAAACCAAATCCGTGTAATTCACTTTGTTTAATATCTGTCTTAGCGATGGTATTAAGCGTTGCTGCTTTTACAAAGTTAAGTTCTTGGGTTTTATCACCGGCATCGGAAACTGACATAAAGAAACCTATAATAGTGGATTAACATAATTTCAAAGGAGAAAAGATTACTTTAACTTATCATTCTATACTTTGAAATATCAGCACTTTAGAACAACAAAAAATATTCGTCAAAAGAATTTCGAACCATTAAAATATGTCATTAATAGCAGCGAGGTGCGCATTTCAATGTCAATTACCGGTATTTTCTTGTTGGTATATAGTGGGCCGCCAAATTTGCATCAGAATCTCAGGATTTGTTATTGGCAAAAAACCAAACTGAGCATAGAGTTTATGGGCATCACTTGTAGCAAGCATCATTCTTCGAAGACCAATTACATCTTTGTGATTAACAATCGAGTCAATCAGCCATTTGCTTAAACCTTTCCCCCTGTGTTCATCAACAACAAACACATCCGCTAAATAACCAAAAGTTGCATGGTCCGTAATTAATCTTGCAAAACCGACTTGTTGATTTGATTCAGTTAGCACGCTAAAACAACTTGAATGCTCTATCGCTTTTTGTAACACGGCCATCGGAATATCTTTAGCCCAATAGGAGTGAGTAAGAAATTGATGAAGGATGTTGATATCAATATCTTCTTTATCCGTGCTAATTTTAAACCCTTTCACTTGGAGGTCTTTTCTATCACTGCCTCTTTTATCCATGCCATCACGCCTTACACAATTAGTCATTAGGTTTTATTTACAGAATGTTCAATCAGGCTCTTTGTATAAGCAAGTAAGGCTTTATCATCCATCCTTGACGACTTTGCTAAGCCATTTAATACACCTTGTTGATCAGCCTCTGAGCGATGCTGGCCTAGTTTCAGTTTTCCCTCAACATGGGTAATTTCAATTTTAAAACCCACGATGGCTTTAGCGAGTTTTTGCTTATATTCCTCAGGAATAAAACCGCCACTTTCAGCTAATGACGGTTCATAATATTGAATCGTGTCTGAAAGGATTTGTAAGATCTCTTCGCTGCTTGTTAGGCTTATATGCCCCTTTACATGTACGGCAGCATAATTCCAGGTCGGCACCGCTGGATAACTGTCATACCATGTGGGAGAAATATAGCCATGAGGACCAGAAAAGACCGCTAAAATAGCTTGGGTATCAAACGCTTTCCAATGACTATTCGCTTTAGCAAGATGACCATATAAAGTGCCTAGTTTTCCTTCATCACGTTTTAATAATAAAGGGAGATGTGATGCAGTTAAATCTTGAGTGGTTAAAATGGCAAAGCTGAATTCATCTATAAAGTCATGGATCTGTTCAAGTGATTCCATTTTTAAATTCTTAGGTATATACATATTGCTCCCTGCTATAAAAAAGCTTAAATAAAAAGCTTATATAAACTTCCTATGCTACGTGTTTAGGTTAACTTTTTATCTTAATACTTATCCTTTGAATAAATAATCTTACCTAGCTAAGTTCAAGTTATTTAGTCTCTAAGTAACAAGCCAAACGCTGCTGTAATGGCAAAATGGCATCTTTGTCATTCATATATTCTTCAATCGACATTAATTGCCAATATTGACCTTCATCTCCAAAGTGAATCGACTCAATCTCTAGCTGTGTCGCCTGTGCAACAAAGAAGTATGAAATACCATCAGATGTTTGATTAATGGCTTGTTGTTTATATATCAATCTCTCAGTAGGTAATGCAATAGAAAATTCTTCATGCAATTCACGTAACACACATTGTTCAGGCGTTTCATTTCCTTCACGCCCACCCCCAGGAAAGTCCCACATATTTGCAAACGGAATTGAACTGATATTATCACGTCGATAAACCACTAATTGCTCGTTATAAAACAATGCCAATTTACAACCAGTGAATCCTTGTTCGTTACTTTTGTCGTTGTCATTGATAATTAAATTCAACATCGTTAAATAATCCCTTAAATAACAATAAAAAACCAGTGACTAGCACTGGTTTAGTAAACAGGTTTTAATAAAACCACAAGTTACGCGATAACAATAAACCCAACGAAAGTAATGGCCGCTGCAATCAGTGTATAAGGTAGCTGAGTAACAGCATGACTCACCAAGTTACACCCTGCACCTTGCGCTGCAAGTACAGTCGAATCACTATAAAAACAAGCCTGGCTACCAAAAGATGAAGCTGATAATAGTGCGCCAATCACCAAAGGAATATCAGCATTAACAGCTTGTGCTAATGGCATAACAATCGGAATAGAAACTGCAAAAATTCCCCAGCTAGACCCAGTAGCAAACGCAAGTATCGCCATAGCAATAAATACCACAGCCGGTAACAGCTGCGCTGTCATATATGGGCTTAAGCTTTCAATGACAAATTGCGGTAGCAATAATTGATCGCATACATCTTTGAAAATAAATGCTGCGATAACGGTGCCGATTGCAGGCAGCATACTTTTAAAGCCATCAATCATTTGCTCCATCATCTCTGCAAATGGCATGAGCTTTTGTACTGCGTAATAAGGAATAGTTATCACCATTGTTGCTAATAAACCTAACCAGACATCAATGTCAAAATACACAGTAAAGCCTACCAACATGATTATCGGCACTAGAAAATTATGTAGTTTCCCTTGGTGATCAGCAGTTTTAAATTCATCTTCCATCGCTTTAACAGCGTAATCATTACTGGTTTGGATATCCGCAGATTCATCGACAGGGATCCCAATACCTTGGCGTGCTTTTAACTCAGCTTTTTTCATCGGCCCAATTAAAGGAATAATACCTAAAATAACCAGCGGCACCATAATGACAGCAACCCAGGCATACAGCATATAAGGTATCGCTGACATATATACACTGATTGCTTGCCCCGTTTCTGCAATGCCATTGTCTACCAACAAGCCACCAAAAAATACTGCCCAAGTTGACAATGGCACTAATACACATATTGGCGCAGCAGTTGAATCAACAACATACGCTAGCATTTCACGAGAAATTCGAAACTTGTCAGTCACTCGCTTCATGGTTTCACCCACTGTAAGCGCATTCAAATAATCATCAATGAATATGGCAACACCCAATACAAACGTCATCATCAAAGACGATTTAGGGCCTTTGGCGACTTTCAGTGCATTTTTACCAAAGGCAAATGCACCGCCCGTTCTAACCAATAAAGCAATCAAAGCACCAAAAGTACCACACACTAAAATAAGCCAGCCGATGGTTTCATCTGCCATGACTTTAAGTGATATTTCTGAAAAGTTTTTTAATGCTTCTGCTGGCTCAAGCATCAATAAACCCACAACAGCACCTATCACCAAAGCGAGAATAGGTCTTCTTAATATAATTGCTAATATCAAAACAACCACAGGCGGGATCAAGCTGATCGCAGATGGCTCTGTCATGACGTCTTTCCTTGTTTAAATTTGATTTTGAAAAATGGAGATGCAAAATAATGTCGTTATGTCTTGGAGTCAACAAAAATAAAACATAAACAGCAAATAAAATAAGAATTTTTGACAAAGAAATCAACTATGAATAATTCATCATGACTGAATAAGCAGTCACCATATCGCAGGTAACTGAATAAACAGTCAAGGTTATAGGTTTGTTCTTATTGAAACGTGGAATTTAACGAGCAATAAACGTCACATCAAAGCGCCCTAAACCGCCGTATTCGAGTTTAAGAGGTACATCTAGTGCCATTTTAACCACACCATAATACGAACCAGTAATGATTGCTTGGCCAGCTTGCAAACTAATCCCTCTTTCACTTAAATGATTTACTAACCAATACAAAGGGTTTTGTGGCAAATCACATGGGTGCTCTCCCACTACATTTTGTTGTTGTTCACCTTGTTGAAGTGACAAAGCAATATTAGACGCACTATAAGCTAAAGATTTTTCAATTTCAGGCCCCAAATATAGCCCCTGATTGCTTAAGCCATCTGCCAAGCGTTCAAAGTGATTAGCTGGATAGTCCTTTGTAAACCTTGGTTGTATAAGCTCTAAAGCCATTCTAGTTGGACAATAGACAACCGTGATTGTTAATTATGGATTATTAATTATTAATACTTTGAGTAAAATAAACGAATGAGATATCCCCTTTCCTGCCTCATTCGCCCTACGTTGAATTTGCGATTTTTAACACAGTGATTGCTAAACATGATGGAAGTATCAAAAACACCTTCGGGTGTTTTTTTATGTCTACAGCATAAGAAGTCGTTACTTCACACGTCATGAGGATTATAATTCTATGTAATTTTTTATCTTGCTTGCTAAGTTATCTGTGATTGTCGGATTGCCAATTATCGAGAACCTTACTAGGAGCACCATGACACAACTCACCTTAGACAAAATTGATTTCGCGATTCTCTCAGCGCTACAACGCCATGGGCGCTTATCCAATCAAGAATTAGCAATCAATGTGGGGTTATCGCCTTCTCCGTGTTCTCGTAGAGTTAAAGCTTTAGAGGATGCTGGTTTTATTGCAGGTTACGCAACACTATTAAATGCAGAACAATTCAACCTAGCCTTAACGGTGTACATTCAAATCCGCTTAGAAAAACACGCCAGTGACATATTAGAGGCATTTGAAGCCGATATTATTAATTATGAAGAAGTTCAAGAATGCAGTTTAATCACCGGCAGTGAAGCTGACTATCACCTTAAAGTGTTAGTCAAAGACATGCAGCATTACAAAGTATTCTTACTGGATAAACTCACGACAAACCCACATATAGCGGGGATCCATTCAAGCTTTGTACTTAAAAAAGTGAAAAGTAGCACAGCCATTCCCATCAGTTAATGTGCGCTATATCAAGTTTGTGCCAATCTGTATAAATATATTAAATTGCGCCAGCAAACCTTCCTGGTTGTTATAACGAAAATATATTTCAATATATGTAAATATATCACATCAATTTTCTATACACCCTTTATATACAGCAATTAAATATCGCCACAGGTATTAATCCAGCAATATAAAACCATTGCACCACGTCAATAAAACACTATGATGCGCGCTCTTTATATTTTCATCCTCATCAGAGAGCCATCATGAGTGCACAAGCAAACGGACATTTTAGTTCAAGAATCGGTTTTATTATGGCCGCAGCAGGATCTGCTGTCGGTGTAGGTAATATTTGGGGATTCCCAACACAAGCAGCAACCCACGGCGGTGGCGCATTTTTACTCGTATATGTGTTGCTCATTATCCTACTGGGTTACCCAATGTTGATGGCTGAGTTAATGGTGGGTCGTCATGGGCAGACTAACCCTGCAGATGCCATGGCAAAACTGGGCAATTCTGCAATATCAAAGCAGATCGGTAAAACGATCGGTATGATTTCGATTATCACAGCAACACTGATTTGTACCTTTTACAGTATTCTTTCTGGCTGGTTTGTCAGTTTTGCGCTAGCACCCATTGCACAAATGGCAGACCAACCTGATATTGCAAACTGGTTTACCGAGTTTTCAGTTTCAAGGAACTTAGTCTTTTCTTTAGTGTTTATCGCGTTAGTTGTTCTAGTGATCCGACAAGGGATCCAAAAAGGTATCGAGCGTTGGTCTAAGCGTTTAATGCCATTGTTGCTGATAATGCTGGTGTTAGGGGCGGTTTATATCTTAACTCAGCCAGGGGCAATGCAAGGTTTAAAGGTATTATTAGTTCCTGACTTTTCAATGATATTTAATGCTGATGTATTAATTGGTGCCTTAGGACAAACCTTCTTCTCATTAACTGTGGGAACAGGAGCGATGATGGTTTATGGCGCCTATCTAAATAAACAAGAGAACATCGGCCAATTAACTGCTTACGTGACGTTAACTGACACCATGGTAGCTTTTCTTGCTGCGCTAATGATTATTCCAGCAATGTACGTGGCGCAACACAATGGCGTTCAAATATTTGCCGACGATGGCAGCTTACTCAACTCAGATACCCTTGTGTTTAGTGTTCTACCTGCATTATTCGACTCTTTTGGTGGCATCAGTCAATATATTATCGCTATCGTGTTTTTTACGTTAATGACCATTGCCGGATTAACTTCTGCTATGTCGATTGCTGAAGTGCCCACCAGCTATATCGTCGAAAAGACATCATTAAACCGCAACAAAGCGACGTTAGTTGTCGGCGTCTTTATCGCCATCATGGCCAGCATCATTGTGTTTAACTTTAGTGCATTATTCGGACTCATCATTACCTTAACAACAGAGCGAGCACAGCCTTTAATAGCTTTAGGTATTGCGATATTCATGGGTTGGGTTTGGCATAGAAATAAGTTAATGGAAGATATTGCGCAGCAGGATTCTGTTAACCCAGATAGCTTTTTTTGGCGCTTATGGCCTGTCTACGTTAAGTATATTTGTCCGCTATTAATAACAGTGATAATTCTACAATTATTTATTGGTTAGCTAGAAGCTTATCTGTAAGCGAGGGGTTCATCTGCAAAGTCGTTATTAAACATTGATTCTGTAAAGGGATCTTTTTAAAACAATAATCAATCACACAAAGGCCATGACGACATGGCCTTTTTTATCACTGTAAAATATAAGCGATTTACACTTCCCATTTCACATCTACAAATCAGGTTACACACAATACTGTATAAATAAACAGTATTATGATAAATTAAACTATCCCAGTATAGTAATAATGTCATTAGTTTACATAAGGCATTGAATTATTAATAAAAAACAAAAGAGAATCATCTAATGAATGTGATGGGCATCATGCTTAAAGCTAATGAAATGCGAATAGTAACTTTAACGGGCAGCAGAACCTGTCATGAAATGGTTAATGCTAAATTCAATAAGCTCGCTTTGAATAAGCACCCTGAGCAAAAAGATGTGAAAGAACTAGTACAACAAATTATGGACTATTGTAACGCCAACAACATCAATAAAGCGGTGATTAATCGACGCTCTACCACAGGTCAAGGAGCTGGTGGTGCGGGAACTTTTTTATTAGAAGGCGCCATATTAGCTACATTAAATTGTGAAATAGATTTTGTGCATCCAGCAACATTAAGAGCTACCGATAAGCGTGAAGCAGATCATAAGTCAGCCAAACCTAAAACAGTCGACTTGGGCAAAGCTTATGATCTGGCTTATGAAGCACTAGCCCTCAATTAAGCTATGTAAAAAGCGCTCTGAACGTGGAATGTAGTAATTATCATAGTCAAATGACATTACTACACTGGATGTTTTGGCTATGATTTCATCTCTAGGTACAAAACCAATCACTCGAGAATCAGAACTATGATCACGGTTATCGCCTAGTGCTAGGTAATGACCTTCTGGTACGGTAACCTCAGAAAAATTTGAAAGCCTAGAGCCACTATTACTGTTACGAACGAAATGGTTAACCGTGCTAGTTTCAGAAAATAACTGCTCAATTTTGTCCTCGGATGAATCAGTTGCACTTATTGGTTGATAGGCTAATGTCTTTCCATTAATGCTGAGCACATTATCCGTCAATGCAATGACATCCCCTGGTATGCCAATGACACGTTTAACCAGTCTATTATCAGCAGCTGTAGATTCGAAAATAATAATATCGCCGCGCTGAGGATCTGCAATCTTATAAAGCGAAATGTGCGTAAAAGGTACTCGTAAATCATAAGCCATTTTATCAGCATATAACCTATCACCTTCGATGATTGTCGGTTTCATTGAACCTGACGGCACAGTATACCAATCTGCAACGGCACTTCTAAAAACACTCATTAAGATAATAAATAACAATATCGATTTATTAGCTTTAATCGCTTTTATAATCCTGTTCGTCATATAAACTCCATTTTATTAAATAACAAATTCACTTGTAGATTAGCGAAATGGAATGCAATACAACAGTGAGTTTAAATGATGTTTAATCTTCAATATGATGTGCGAATTTAATTAAGCAGAAGTGTGGCATTATTATGCCAAATATAGAAATGCATACAGGGAAGCTGACACTTCCCTTTCTATGCGTTTATTTGACCCGCGTGCTGATCCATTTAGCTAATATATTTGCTGACGCGCCATGAGCAATAAGACTGATAAAAACAGTACAAATAACTGTCATCGCAATAAAGTCACCACCCGGCAAATCACGATCAAGCATGATGATAACAAACACAATGGATGCTAAACCGCGGGGTCCAAACCAGCCTAAAAATAATCTTGAGGGGACATTCTCACCTCTTCGCCCCAAAGATATAAAGATAGGTATCATTCTAACAACAGTTAAACTTAGTAGAGCATACAGAAGCATCGTCCAAGTAAACGTTTCAATAGCATTGCCAATGACAATGGCACCAAATAACAACCAAGTCAGTAATGCGAGAATTTCGCCAATACCTTCTGTGGGTAATATCAATTTATGTTTGACGTCTTTCATCAAGTATCCAAACAACAACCCACCAGAAAACGCAGCAATATAACCACTCCCCTCCAATTGTTGAGAAATAGCAAAACAACATAGCGCTAAACTTAAGACAATGTTTTGGCTCCAAGCCTCAGTGATCCAATTTTTCTTATAACTGTATCTGATTAACTTTGATGCGATAAAGCTTGCTGATAACCCCACCGCTAAACCAATGCCTAATTCTTCAGCTAAATAGGTCATTGCTAAATGGGATACTTGCCCTTCTGCAATACTGCCACCAGCAAGCGCAAGAAATACAAATAAAATAGGTACACAAATCCCATCATTTAAGCCACTTTCAATATTGAGACCTTCACGAATTTTTGCAGGCACTACAGGGCTGGAAACCACAGCTTTACCTAAGGCGGCATCGGTTGCAGCTAACATGGTTGCCAACGCAGCGAGTTCAAATAGAGATAAATTGGGAAACAGTAGATAACCAGCAATAAAACCTAACCCAATGGCACCTGGAAGCCCATATAGCAGCATCCGTGTCGGAATATTAATATGCTGTTTTAATATCGATAAATTACTGTTTGAGGCATCACAAAATAACACTACAGCCAAGGTTAAATCGGCAAACACCCGCATAGCTGAATTACCGAGTTCATTGCCCAACCAGCCAAAAGCTGACGGTCCCAGTATGAAACCCACGACAACAAACACCATAGGGCCAGATATCATCGATCGCTCGACTCGGCCTGCAATTAAACTGTAGCTAAAAGCGAAAACAGCTAATATCGCTAATTCTAAATACATGACTCAATCTCCATATCGAGGCGCTAACGCAATTCATTGCATCATCTAAATTTAATTAATCATTAACAATACCGTGTTTATTAAATTTCTAGCAAGTAGAGATTATCTAGATGAGATAATTAAACCAATATTATAAATTGTCGTATTTGTACAATCCCCTTTTGTTAGTTCTTGCTAAAATCTCTCCATCAATTTCGTCATCGCTTAAAACACGTTGATAATTTACAGCCCGTCTTCGAGCTAAATAACCATAAAGATTTGCAAGGTCTTCAATATGAACTCTCAAACATCATTAGCACAACTTGGCTGGCGACCATTTTTTCAACAACAATTGTCGCTCAATGAACTTGAGTTATTGTCTGTAGAAAATCTTAATGAAAAGCTATATGCAGGACGTGTTATTGAACACCATCGAAATGGGGTTGTGGTGATGAATGGCTCAGGCCAATTTTCATTAACCCAAACAGTCCTTCAAGCAACACAGACTGACAGACTGTGTGTCGGAGATTGGCTGTTATTTAATACTCAACTTCAGTTTGAACGGTTACTAGAAAGACAGTCATTGTTTCAGCGAAAAGCACCGGGCAGTAAAATCGATACTCAGCTAATTTCCTCTAACGTGGATAGCTTATTTATTGTTTGTTCGCTCAACCAAGACTTTAATTTAAGCCGAATTGAACGTTACCTTGCGTTAGCAAAAGAAGCGCAAGTAGAACCCATTATAATCCTGACGAAAGCCGATCAATGTGAAGATACTGATGTTAAGCGTCAGCAAGTACAGTCACTTGATCCATTTATGATGGTTCATGCATTAAACGCTCTAGATAAAGACCATTTAATTGAACTCAGCGGTTATTGCAAACAAGGTAAAACCATTGCATTGCTTGGGTCATCTGGTGTGGGGAAATCTACCTTAGTCAATGGATTAATGGGGGTAAATACTCAATTAACCAGTGGGATCCGTGAAGATGACAGTAAAGGGAGACACACCACAACATCTCGTGCATTGAAACCCCTCGCCCAAGGCGGTTTGATTATAGACACACCCGGCATGCGAGAATTACAACTCAGTGCTTGTGAGCAAGGGGTAAGTGAAACCTTTAGTGAAATCACTGAACTGGCAACACAATGCCGCTTTGCAGATTGTCAGCACAACTCAGAACCTGGTTGCGCGATTCAAAATGCATTAGATAAAGGGGATATTGATCAAAGACGATTGATTAGCTACCAGAAACTAATGCGAGAACAAGCCATGAATAGCGCGACGTTAGCGCAAAAAAGAGCTAAAGATAAAGCACTTGGAAAAATGATTAATTCAGTGCAAACAGCCTCGCGTTCTTTTAAAAAAGGCACTTATTAACGCTGTGGTAATTAAGTTTTTAGCTCAATAAATTAATCTATTAGTTCTGTTAAAAACCATTGCTGGCCAAATAGTATTTTAATTCATTTAACCAGCGAGCTTCCCTTTACTATTCATAACGTTTAAATAGGAAATACTGTTCGGGGCAGCCGTCAAAACCAGGCACTGTTCCAATAACCTCGAAACCACATTTCTGGTAAAAGTTTGGGGCTTGAAATGCCAACGTATCGACTTGCGCGGCTTTACACCCCTGCTGTTTGGCTTCCTGTTCAGCTAACTTCATCAACTGATATCCGAGTCTTTGACCACGGTATTCATCACTGACCCACACCACGTTGATTAAAAATTTATGGTATATCGTTCGCCCAGATATGCCAGCAACGATTGTGTTATTGCTATCTCGCATAATTACAGTCAAGGGTTTGGACGTTTCATTACCCATGTGGCTAAAATTAAACTCCCTAACACCATCAACAAGTTGATCAACAATTTTCGACTCTTCTGAGTGTAAAACTTCTATATTCACATCCTTTCCTCTTACATGTTTTTTCACATTCAAACTTATGATTATATTGATTTTATCATTAAAAATAATCTATAACTGCTATAAATGCAAAAGCCATTTGTTTACACAAATGGCTTAATTAACATTTCAGTCATTTAAGAGATAAACGTTATAGATATGCTTTCAAAAAGACCAAGTATTTGTTTGAAGCACTGACGCGATTTTCTTTTTTACTAAAGCCATGACCTTCGTCATCAAAAACTAAGTAATCAACATGAGTACCACCAGAGCGGATAGACTCGACCATTTCATCACTTTCGATTTTTAGCACTCTTGGATCATTGGCACCTTGTACAACAAGTACTGGACTTTTAACTTGATGACCAAAAAATACTGGTGAAATGTTATGTAAGCGCTCTTTGTCAGTCGCAGGGTCTCCAAGCTCGTCATAAAGACTTTTTCTAAATGCTTCCCAATAAGGCGGAATACTTTCTAGGGTTCTTACCCAATTGGTGACACCAAAAATATTAATGCCGACTTTAAATTCATCGGTAAATGCCATTGCAGCCATAGTTAAATAACCGCCATAACTGCCACCCATCACGCCAATTTTTTCAGCATCAACCCAATCTAGGGTTTGTAGGTACTTTTTGTTGTAAACCACATCCTGTAAATCGTCTTCACCATGACGTTTATCATCTAAATGGAAGAAGGTTTTGCCATAGCCACTTGAACCACGATTATTTATTTTTACAATAGCATAGCCATTATTCACTAAGTGCTGAACTGTAGCTGAGTAGCCTTTACGCGATTGCCCTCCAGGACCACCGTGTATATAAATTAATGCAGGAACCTTGGAAAATTCAGCTTGTTTTGGCTTATACAAAATAGCCGGAATTTCGACGCCATCGAAGCTTTTGAATCTAATCACTTCGCCAGCGACTAAGTTTTGCTCTTTAATGGCTGGATTGCCTGAGTTCGTCAGACGCAATACCTTATCAGTACCAACTTTATGGCTGTATAAATTTGATGGTGAAGTATCTGAATTGATATAGAACACCATTGATTTAGAATCTTGTGAAAAGTTAACCCCACGGAGATCGCCACTTGGTAATGTAGGCAAAGAGAGTTCACGATTATTGTTGTGATCGGTAATCGTTAATTGAGTTTGAGCATCAGCATTGATACCCGTGATTTGATAACGACCATCTTTCGAGAAGTAACTGAAACTTACATCCCAATCGGCTTTATAATTTAACTCACTTTCACTGGTAGCAATATCATAGGTCCATGCTTGGTTAAATTCCCCAAACTCATTTGTCGCATATAACAGCTGCTTATTGTCTTTGGTGAAGGTGTAAGCATAATAAGACACATCACCTTCATGCTCTGTAATTAAGCGAGGTTTGTTCATTTTTAGTCGTAAATCAACCAAATATAAATCAGTATTACTATTAGAGTGGTTCTTACTTAAGGCAATAAAACGACCATTGGGACTCATGCTTTCAACTGTAAATCCTGACTCATTTTTATAAATTAAATTACGACTATAGTCTGCAGTACTGTATTGATAAACGTCAAAATATTTAGCATCACGCTCATTGGTCATAACAAAAAACGAATCATCATCTTCATGCCATGACAACATCATGGCCTTCAAGCCTTCACCTGGAGTTAAATCTACTTCATTGCCTTCGAGGTCTTTAACAAATAGATGGTTTAATTCATCTCCCCCTTTGTCAGCACTATAAAGAAAGCGATCATCTTTAGGGAACCAAGATTCAACAAAAATTGATTCTTCTGTGGAAAACGTTAATTGAGTTGTTTTGGAGCCATCTACTGGCACTTTGTATGCGTTGAAGATCCCTGAATCATCATTACTTACCAAAACCGCACTTCCGGAATGATTAATAGATGAGCCAAACACACTGGTCGTTTTATAAAACTCTTCAGCTGTGTAAGTTTCAAAGTTGATTTGAGCTTGAGGGGATATCTGTGGAGCCGGCTCTGGTTGTTTTTTTGCGGTAGAGCAACCTGTCAATACTAACGCGATGACAGCAGTACTCATCAATGTCTTAAGCATAATATATCCTTATTTAGCTTGAAATTGGCATCTTAATAGAGCGACAACTCAACACCTTACCAAGAGATAGAACACAAAATAACCTAACATTAACCCACTATGATCGCTAACGACTTTATCGATTAATCTCTATTTTATTGTGGGTGTGTTAGTTTTTGCTAAGCCTTAATGGCCCTCAAGGATAGAGTTTCGTAGACATGGTAAAAATGAATCTCAACGCTCAGTACATTTAACTAGGCTTTATAACAAAAAAATCTGTGAGAATTTAAATTACTTTGCGGTTAGCATTCATCAGTTTCAACAGTGACACTTGGCCCTAGTGGAGTGGGAACTTGCTGATTTTGATATAACACTGTGCATTTAAAAGTGACACTTTTATCATCGTAGTCTTCAGTAAAGAAAATGAATATTTGCTGTGCTGAAGACGCTTTATCGGTAAACAGTACTGCAATATCTCTATTCGCGTTGGCGGTATCACGATCAACGGTATCAATGTCTAACCAAGCTTTAACTTGTGCATTAATATCAACAAAGCTATCTGAACCTCTCACTGAAGGATAGCCATTAAAAATAGGTACATCTGTGCCATTAATATCAATGACGTCAGCGCCTATGTTTTTGCCCTCTATCACGGCACGTGAATAAACTAAATCAAGTCCACTTTGCATCGCACCACCGATAGTGATGAGTGAATTCTTTTTAGCATCATTGCTCAAATTGATAAACTTAGGCGCTGCTACTACAGCAAGTACTGCGAGAATTATAATGACGACAACTAATTCAATTAGAGTAAAGCCTTGCTCTTGTTGTACGTGATTAGCCAAACGCTTCTCCAAATTATGAATCCTAGATACCTTAAACTAGCAGATTCTTGCTTTAAAAACCCAGATATATTCTTGCTTTAAACAGCCATTTTATACAAGTCATAACATAAATTAATTACTTGATTTGCTCTAATTTTTGTATCTGTTTCATTTCCATCTCAGAAAGTGCTTTATACCCTCTTGGATAAGGCCAGCCATACCCCCATCGATAAGTCGTGGGAAAATATGGACTGCCACCGACTCGAACTCCTGCCAACATTATATTGGCAATATGAGGCTCACCCACTTTTGCTACACACTGTTTTAATCGTCTGTCCGATTCAAGACGTTGCTTAAAAGTGCCTCCTTGCCAATAGTCGTAATCATGAGCAGTACAGCATGATAACCACAATTCATTTTGGCTAAAGGTTCCATCAGGAAATACACTACATCCATCTGAAGTGAACGGTTTGATTTGCTCAGCATGGACAGTGAAAGACGAAATTAATGTGATAATAACAAATAAGCCGCGCATAAATAATTCCAATAATACTTCTAATTTATAGCTGTTTTTAAACATCCGTTTAGGTTTTCAGTATTATTAATAATACGTCTTCAGCCAATCACAACTAGCTGGTTGAGATGAAATAAAATCAACCACTAAAACATTGAATTAAATAATTAACTGCTACAATCAACTATATAAATACTATTTGCAATCTTTTTTACTCATCCTTAGGAGGCTAAGAATAAGTATAACGTGTAAACAACTTAATAGTGATAAATGAGCATAGTGTAATACCCAAGGCATCGGCTAGGAGATCGCTTAAATCAAATGTCCTCGTACTAATAAACCCTTGGCTTATTTCTTCGACTAACACAAAGATACTGACGACTAGAACAGCATAGTAAATGCGAATATTTCTGAAGCTAAAATGTGCTAAACGACTGGCCAGTAATCCCATTGTTGTCAACAAACCAAATAAGCAAAAATGGCCAATTTTATCACCATAGGGAATAGTGCGAACTAAATCGAAAAAGACATTACTTCCACCTGTATTGGCTTGGTAAATAATCCAGCCTATAAACAAAGAGAAACTCACACAAACTAAAATACAAGCTACGTTTATTATCTGGCGATAGTTGAGATGATAGTTGAGATGATAGTTGTCTAAGGAAATTTTATGTAATGGCAATTTCTCTGGTGTATTTTGCATGTAAATGAATTCGTTAACCTGGTACATGTTTGATCTCAAGACTACAATCGGCGACAACATCACGCAAGAAACATTAACTAAAATACACCCTGTGGACGAACTGTATCGGCTAAACACTTTACTTGTCTCATATCTTAAAGAGTTAACACTCTCCGGCTATGTATTAACTTAAAAAGCGATGATTGATACTAGACAATCTTATTAGCTTAAATCATGTATTTAAGAAATTACTATTTCAGATTTAACGCATAGTTAACCGCTGCAGCTGCATGAATGCTTGTTGTATCATAGAGTGGTATTTCGGTGTCAGATTGATTAATCAGTAAAGCAATTTCAGTACAACCTAATATGATTGCTTGAGCCCCTCGAGAGAATAAATCCTCGACAATTTGTAGATAACTGGCTTTAGAAGACGGCTTAAACTCTCCTAGACATAGCTCCCGATAGATAATGTCATGAACAACTTTTTGCTGCTCATCATGAGGGACGATGACATCAATACCATGCAAGGACTTTAAGCGTCCTTTATAAAAATCTTGCTTCATAGTAAAGCCTGTTCCAAGTAAGCCAACGGTGTCAATATTATCAAGCTTAAGTCGGTCTGCGGTTGCATCTGCGATATGTAAAATGGGGATATTAATGGCGGCGTCGATATCGTCATAGACTTTATGCATGGTGTTAGTACATATCAACATAAAATCTGCGCCAGCCTGTTCTACTCGTTGAGCAGCTTCAGACAAGATAGATGCTGTTTGCTGCCAGTCACCTTGATACTGCAGCTTTTCAATCTCATCGAAATCAACACTAAACAAGCTAATTTTAGCTGAATGCAGACCGCCCAATTGTTGGTTAACGTCTTCATTGATAGCTTTATAATAACTAGCAGTTGACTCCCAACTCATGCCGCCTAATAGTCCAATGGTTTTCATTTCATTTCATTTCCTGAAGATTAATTAATTCAAATATAAAATGGTTCCGGTTTCTTTTAAACAAAAAAGTAATATAGGTATGAAAAACCATCACCAATAAATATTACTCATTGAATTAATTATAATAAAAGTATTTTTATAAACCTTAGCTGTGCAATCTTCTTTACTAATTAGGTATTGACATGAAATGCCCAAAGAGAGAATATGCCCACAGCATGAGCATATGCTCATAAAGGATTTAACAGATCTCTTTGAGGCAATAAATGAAACATGATATTGATTTAATCATATTCGATTGTGACGGTGTTGTTATTGACAGCGAAATTATCAGCGCCCAAGTTCTGATAAATGAATTAATCCCTTTTGGAATTAAAATCGACATTGATTATGTACAGCGTCATTTTCTAGGTTGCAACTTTAAATCAGTCAAACAAAAATTGAACCTGAACTTCGACCTGCAGTTACCCGATTATTTCGAAAGTCAGTATCGACAAAAGCTTGTCAAAAAGTTTGCCACAAGTTTAATGACAACCTCAGGTTTTACAGAATTCGTTAATCAATTAGAAATTCCCTATTGTATTGCTACTAGCAGCAGTAAAACTCGAACCAACAAGGCATTAGAAATTGTTGGTCTCACTCACTTATTTAATTCAACCAACATATTTACAGCAGAAGCTGTATCAAACGGTAAACCTGCACCAGATCTATTTCTACATGCAGCAAAATCCATGAAGGTTAACCCTGAAAATTGCTTAGTAATTGAAGATAGTTTTTTCGGTGTATCAGCTGCTATATCAGCTAAAATGCAAATTGTTCACTACATTGGCGGTCAACATCTCACAGAAAGCTTTACCATTGTAAGCCAAACATTTCCTGATATTCCCGTATTAGACAATTGGTCAAATATAGATTCTGTAAACCTAAATCTTATAAAAAATTAACAGGTATTATTGATGAACACTAAATCTAAGTCAGAGCTAAAGCGCCTTGAAGATGCAGCAAGAGCCGGCTGGCTCTATTACGTAGGAAAAAACACCCAAGACGAAATAGCACAAAAACTTAATGTGTCACGTCAATCAGCACAACGTTTAGTAGCGTTGGCCGTTTCCGAAGGTCTAATTAAAGTACGCCTTGATCACCCTATTGCACAGTGTATGGATTTAGCTGAACGTTTAAAAAGTAAGTTTGATCTTATTGACTGTGAAATAGTTCCTAGCGATCCAGCTGACCCTTCTGCAATTACAGGCCTTGCGCAAAGAGGCTCAAGAGTACTTGAACAATACTTAAAATCAGAACAACCGCAAACACTTGCATTTGGTACAGGCAGAGCGTTAAAAGCTTGTATTGACGAATTACCTGCAATGAAATGCCCTCATCATCAAATTGTTTCATTAGTTGGCACTATGATGTCTGATGGTTCTGCCTCTCCATACGATATTGTAGTAAGCATGGCTGATCGGGTTAAATCAAAGCATTACCCGATGCCTCTACCCGTTCTCGCTTCATCTGTAGAAGAAAAAAATACTTTTCACCAATTACAACCCGTCAACAATATTCTTAACTTAGCTAAACAAGCTGACGTCACATTTGTTGGAATTGGTCACATGGGGCCACGTTCGCCATTACTGGTCGATGGGTTTCTTAAACAAAACGAACTCGACGAACTTACACAAAACGGCGCTGTTGGCGAAGTCATTAGCTGGATTTTTAACGAACAAGGCCAATTACTTGATAGCAGTATTAATCACCGAGTAGCAAGTTCACCTATATCAGTCAACTCAACAAAACCCGTTTATGGCATCGCAGCTGGAGAAAATAAAGTCAGCGCAATTCATGCTGCCCTGCAAGGCAAACTCATCAATTCACTTATCACTAACGAATTTACAGCGGAGCTTATTCTTAAACAAAATTGATTCACCTACTAGTACATAAATATGAGCGTAATAATGCGCCACAAAACTAACAATGAAAGTATGGGGTATCTAATACGGGCTTTCATTGTTAAATAAAAAAGAAGTAAATCATTATGAAAATAGAGCAAGATACACCTTCATTCGCACATGTGAATGAAGAGCAATTGCCAGTGGCAAAAGAAAAACTACACGGTTGGAAACATTTTGCAGGGTTATATGCTGGGGAGCATGTAGCAGCAACTGAGTTTGTAATTGGTGCAACATTTGTGGCTCTAGGTGCGAGTACTAAAGACATAATTATTGGACTACTCATTGGTAATTTACTAGCGATGTGTTCTTGGTGGTTAATCACAACCCCTATCGCGGTAGAAACAAGAATGAGTTTGTACCATTACCTTAATAAAATTGCCGGTAACTCAATGACCAAGTTATATAATTGGGCTAATGTTATTATTTTTACCGTCATATCAGCTGCTATGATCACAGTCTCCTCTACTGCTGTGCGTTTCTTATTTGATATACCCGCCCAGCTGAATTGGTACCCCAACAATTTTTGGTTTGTGTTAATCGTATTGGCCGTTGGTTCAATTGTCGTTTTAGTGGCAATGTATGGTTTTACGACTGTCGCTAATTTCTCGAAAATTTGTGCGCCTTGGCTATTCGTTATTTTTTTATCCGGTTCCTTTGCTTTATTTCCTGCCATTGCCAATCATGTGCTAGGCACCACTACATTAAATTCCTGGGCTGACTTTATGCAGATAGGAGATACATCTATTTGGACAGGTGTTAACGATAAAGGCGAAACTGGTATTGGATTATTAGAGGTCATCGGTTTTGCTTGGGCTGCAAACTCAATAACCCATTTTGGTTTAATAGATATGGCTATTTTACGTTATGCCAAGCGTAAAAGTTACGGTTTGTTTTCTGGTGTTGGCATGTTTTTTGGCCATTATTTAGCATGGATTTCTGCAGGAATAATGGGGGCAGGCACTGCGGTATTATTACAAACATCAATTACACAGCTTGATCCAGGTGATGTTGCTTATCATGCGCTAGGATTGACAGGCTTCGTCATCATAATCGTTGCAGGATGGACAACTGCCAACGCTAATTTATATCGTGCGGGGCTTGCTGCTCAGTCTATTTTTACTCAAGTCTCACGTCGTAAAGCCACTGCCGTAGTAGGCATTGTGACTGTTATTGTTGCTTGCTTTCCGTTCGTCTTTACTCAAATGCTGCCGTTACTCACTTATGCTGGCCTAATCGTTGTGCCAGTCGGCGGTATTGTGTTTGCGGAGCACGTACTCTTTCCAAAAATTGGATTAACACGCTATTGGGCAAAATATCAGAATCTATCTAAGAGCACTCCTGCGATTGCCAGTTGGGGATTAGCCTTACTTTTCGGCTTTGGATTGAATTATATCGATATTATTTCTTTTTATTATTTATTCATACCAACTTGGGTTTTCACTATTGTGATTTACACCCTACTTGCAAAGCAACATGGTGCAGATAAACAGTATCCGGAAGCCAAAAAAGCTGATGAATTAGAACTTCAGCAAATTGAGCAATACCAACAACAGATAGCTAAAATGACGCCTGAATTTATTAATGATAATAGCCTTGGTACGCGTTTACTTAATATCACTTCGTTTTTGTCGTTAATTGCCATTACTTTTTTTGCAGTTCAAGTCATGTTTTATAGCCCGACTATGGAAATTTATAACTTCAATAAAAGTGAATTTGAACTGTACTGTTTCATCAGCACCATCATTTATTTTATCAGTGCTTATATTGCTCTAAAGCGACAAAGCAAATTGAACCTTCAAGTTGAAGTCACTCAGCCTGAAGAGAGTAAACCGTGTAAAAACAAACAAATGTGTAATAACGTGTGATGATAAGAACTGAGCATTTATGCATCAGATCTTTTGATTTAATTTTAAGACAGGAAAGCTCCTTATGAGTAAGTTAACTCAGACAAATAGTTCAGCTATATTACTGAATCAAAAAAATTTATGCTCGCTTCCACATAATGTAAAAATACCATCATATGACAGAAGCAAACTGTCAGCGGGTATCGTTCATATTGGTGTTGGTGGGTTTCATCGCGCACATCAGGCCATGTATATAGACACACTGTTGCAGCAACCAGGTTCTGAGCAATGGGGCATTTGTGGTATTGGTTTACTTGAAGGCAACCGCAGCTTAGCAGAGATACTAAAAAAACAAGATTACTTATATAGCCTTATCGTTAGGCACCCTGATGGAAAAGTTGAAAATCAAGTTATCGGTTCACTGATTGATTTCATATTCGCACCCGATGACAAACAAGCCGTTATTAATAAACTTGCTAGCGAACAGACCCAAATTGTGTCATTAACTATTACCGAAGGCGGATATAATTTTAATCCTGCCACTGGTGAGTTTGATTTATCTAACCCAGATATTCTTCATGATATTGCGAACCTCAATTCACCAAACACGACTTTTGGATATTTAACAGTAGCGCTTAAAATCAGAATGCAACAGGATATTGCGCCATTTAGCATTCAATCTTGTGACAATATTCAACATAATGGCGCTGTCACTAAAAAGATGTTACTTGCGTTTATTGAGCAATGCGACAATGAGCTTTACGCTTGGGTCAATGAAAATGTCTCATTCCCTAACGGAATGGTCGATAGAATTACACCTGTAACCACTGCAAATGATATTCAATATTTAGCTGAAGACATTGGCGTTGTTGATGAATGGCCAATTACTTGTGAGGCCTTTACTCAATGGGTAATTGAAGATGATTTTTGCAATGGTCGACCAAACTGGAATTTAGCAGGAGCCCAGTTTGTCACTGATGTAACCCCTTATGAAAAAATGAAAATTCGCTTACTTAATGCTGGACATTCTGTGCTTGGATTGCTTGGTTCGATCCATGGATTTGATACCATAGATGAATCAGTAAACGATCCATTATTTGCTGAATACTTACGTGTATTTATGGATAAAGAAGTCACTCCGTTATTAGAGCAACTTGAAGGGATCGATCTAACACAATACAAAGATACATTAATCGAACGCTTTTCAAATCCAAATATAAAAGACAGCCTATCCCGTATATGTTTAGAGAGCTCAGCAAAACTGCCAAAATTCTTAATCGCCACTATTATGGAAAACATAGCTAAGAATCCGACTCAACCAAATATTGAATTTGCCACACTTGTTATAGCAGCTTGGTGTTATTACAGTGATAAACAGGTTAACCAAAATGGACAATCGTTGGACATTCAGGATCAAATGGCCACTACATTGAATCAACATGCTTCGAAGACCGAATCAAACCCATTAGCATTTTTAGATATCACTGAATTATTTGGCGATCTAAATAATCAACCAGAATTTTGCAAGATCTACAAAAATTCAATTGAAGCGGTTTACGATAATCAGTTATCAATCAAAACAGTTATGCAGCAAGTAATCGATTCTAAAGGTTTATAATGGAAAACATTTTAATAGAATCAAAGCCTCATAAAGACATCGCAGTTACCTGTTTTGGAGAAGTATTATGGGATGTATTTGGTGATGATAGACGCGTTGGTGGCGCTCCACTGAATGTTTGTTTACGGTTAAGTTCACTTGGTATCAATACGCAAATAATTAGCGCTGTTGGCAACGATAATTTAGGGGCTGAACTGATCAATTTTGTTGAATCTCAAGGTGCCAGCATCGAGTTAATTGAACAATCAACCGATAAAATGACCAGCACGGTTCAAGTGACTCTGGATAAAAATGGATCAGCGACGTATGACATAGTTAAAGATACAGCTTGGGATAACATCAAACAAACACAAGCTCAAATTGATGCTGTTTACTCAAGTGATGTATTTGTTTTCGGCAGCTTAATTTGCCGTAATGAAACATCACATAAAACACTATTGAGTTTACTAGAACATGCAAAATTCAGTATTTTTGATGTTAATTTACGTGCGCCACATTATGATATGCAAACGTTACGCTCCTTAATGAATAAAGCAGATTTTATCAAGTTAAACGATGATGAGTTATATGAAATTGCTATCGCATTTGGATCACCCTTCAATGCTTTAGAACAACACCTTGAGTTTATTGCCGAGATTACTGACACTCAATATTTATGTGTAACTAAAGGCAGTCATGGTGCTTTGTTAAAAATTAAAGATCAAAAATTCTATCATTCAGGCTATCAAGTTAAAGTTGCAGATACTGTTGGTGCAGGAGATTCATTTTTAGGGTCATTAATTTATCAATTAATCACTTCAAAAGATGCGCAGCACGCAGTTAATTTTGCGTGTGCAGTAGGTGCATTAGTCGCTCAAAATCATGGGGCAACACCAACGCTTACTTTAAAAGAAATACATGAGTTTATGCAGATTATTTGATTGGGTTAATTAGTAAACACCCTACTTAGAAGGATGTAATGAGCATAAAGCTTATTACATCCTTTTTTTAATATAAATGACTCAAATACCATGTAAAACACTGAAAAAACTAATTTACTTCGATAAAAACAAGCTGATTCAGCTCCCCTATCGTGCTGTAATCAATTTCATCGAAATCAACACTAAACAAGCTAATTTTAGCGTAATGCAAGCCGCCCAATTGTTGGTTAACGCCTACATTGATCGCTTTATAATAACTAGCAGTGGACTCCCAGCTCATTCCGCCTAACAAACCGATGGTTTTCATATTATTTCCTAATAAACTGAATTAACACATTACTTTGCTGAACCTAACGGTCAGCTGGATGGTTCACGCCATCATATAGCTTTACTTGATCAATTTTCAGCGGATTAATACCTGCTAAGCAAGCCACATTAAAACCGAATTGATTCGGGTTTGAGCGTCGTTGATGATGGGTATAAATACCGCAATGACGGCAAAAATAATGTTTAGCTGTTTTGGTATTAAATTGATAGACGCTTAACTCGTGTTCACCTTGAATAAACTGAATATCATCTAAATTGATTGATGCAACAATAGCACCTCGGCGGCGACACATACTACAATCACAGCGCCTAACATCCTGTATTCCTTTTGGTAAAGAAAGCTCCATGACCACTAAACCACAATGACAACTGGCCCTATGCTTAGGCATAACCTCAACACCATTGACCTCAGTTAAATTTACCATGTCCTTTCCTTGTGAGTTCGAACTAGCTTTACGTTACCACGCTTAGTTAGAAGAATGATTTAAATTAAGATTAATAAAATATGCTAATAAAAAAGGAGCCTAAGCTCCTTTTTATTAAATGATGTATGAATTGTTTATTCAATCACTTTTGCTATCAATTGAACCAAAGATAATGATTACTGCTGCTTATACACCACACCATCTTTCATCACAAAACCAATATCTAATAAGGCTTCAATATTATCAAGTGGACTGGTATCAATTGCGATAATGTCGGCATACTTACCTACTTCAATAGTGCCAAGCTTATCTGACATATCAATAAGGTCTGCAGCATTTACAGTCGCTGATTTTAAAATGTCACTGGTTGGCATTCCCGCTTGATGCATCAATACTGCTTCTTGAGCGTTTATTCCGTGCTTAGAAACGCCACTGTCTGTACCAAAAGCGATTTTGACTCCCGCTTTATATGATTTTTCAAAGTTAGCTAGCATGTCAGGTCCAACCCTAATGGCTTTGGCTTTAATCGGTGTAGACATAAAATCTGACGTTTCAGCCATCTCAACAACCGTTGCACCAGCTAGCAAAGTAGGAACCAAATAAGCACCCGTTTGTTTAAACAGTTTAATGGTTTCTTTATCGGCATAGCTGCCGTGCTCAACACTATCAACGCCAGCACGAAGCGCTGCATTAATGCCTGCTGTTGCATGAGCATGGCTTGCCACTTTACGCCCTAAACCGTGAGCTGTTTCTACAATTTCTTTTAATTCTAAATCAGTCATTTGCTGACCAGTACCAGTATCGGTATCTGATAATACCCCACCAGTTGAGGCCACTTTAATGGCATCCGCGCCATATTTTATGGCTTCACGCGTCGCCTTTCGACATTCATATGGGCCATCGCAAATCGTTTTAGGGGATTTCATCGCTAAAATATCAGGTGCCATGCCATCAGCATCTAAATGGCCACCTGTTATAGTGACACCCGCTGCGGCAATAATACGTGGGCCTTCAATCCAGCCCTTTTCTACACCATCGCGCAGTGCATACATTTGTTCTGGCTCGCTTAATAAATCACGTACTGTAGTAAACCCAGACAATAAGGTGGTTTTGGCATAGTGAACGCTTTTCATTGCGACATCGGCATCAGATAGTTTTACAGTATCTGACACATTATTCGGTCCTAACTCCATTTGTAAATGAACATGCATGTCCATCAAGCCTGGCATAACAAACTTATCTGACAAATCTATCAAGGTGGCATCAACTGATATTTTATTTACCTCAACAAAACCTTTTTTCACCGCAATGATTTCACCATCTTTAATGACCACAGTCTGCTTTGTTAAAGGGGCCTTACCTGGTACAACAAGCAACTCACCTGCATGAATCACTTTTGTATCAGCCATTACCGAGTGAGACATTAAACAACCAAAAACCAACGCGCTAAGCGAAAAGGCTTTTTTATCATTCTTAAGGATTTGGATATTGTTAGAGTTTGAATCTTTAGTAGAGATGAACGATTTGAACTCAGTTATTTTATGCTTTGTTGATAATGGAAATAAAGTCATGGCATTTAAGCTTATTGTTATTAATCTTGTTCATTAATATACCTAAGCTTTTATTAATGTAAATATCAATTCACATAACTTTGTATTTTATTAAGCTTATGGTAATTTATTCAATAAACATCAATAATTCTCTAGCTGACTCATCTCCAATAACTCAGTTAGGGTTACTAATAACAAATATTCATCGTTCAATTTAAGGTCAAGGATTACTCATGAACAAAGGTATTTATCTGGTATGCATGATATCGCCACTCGTTGCGGCTATAACATCGACAATGGCATATGCTCAAAATGATGTCGATAACAGCCAAGTCCATAATACGCTGCAGCTTCAAGATGTGTTTTCTTTAGAATATGCATCTGGTTTAGCCATTACCGCTGACGGTGATGAAGTGTATTTTGTACGTAATTACATGGATATTCAGACGGATAAAAAGCTAGGTAACATTTGGAAAGTCGATAAAAACAAGCGCCTTACCCCTGTTACCAATGGCCTGCATGTTGATTTCTCACCAAGCCTATCACCTGACAACAGTAAACTAGCTTATATCTCAACAGCCAGTGGCTCAGCTCAAATCCATATGAAATGGCTAGAAACCGGTGAAAGTAGCCAAATGAGTCACTTTAGTCAATCTCCATCTAATTTAAGTTGGTCACCAGACGGCAAGTACATCGCATTTAATCGCTTCGTAAACAGTAAACCTAAATCTGTTGTTTCACTGCCTGGTAAGCCACAAAATGCCCAATGGGCAAAACCTGCCGTTTATATTGATGACATGTATTATCGCTTTGATGGTGCAGGTTTTAGTCAAGCAGGTAATAGTCAGATTTTTGTGATGTCCTCAAATGGCGGCGCAGCAAGACAAGTCACCCACGAGAAATTTGATCATCGTAGTAATATCAGTTGGTCTAAAGATGGTAAGCAGCTCATATACTCGAACAATAAGCGCGCAGAGAAAGATTTAGAATGGACAGACACCAATATCTACGCCGTTAATATTAATGATCAACAAGTCACCCAACTTACTGATCGAGTCGGACCAGATAACTCCCCAATCGTGTCACCTAATGGCAAAATGATTGCGTACTTAGGCTACGATCAAAACTTCAAAAACTATGAAAATACTGAACTGTTTATCATGGATATTGATGGTAGTAATAAACGTTCTATCACTGCCGACTTAGATCGCTCGATTAACAGCATAAAATGGGCTGATAACAGTAAAGCCATATACATGAGTTATCATGATAAAGGTGAAACTTATGTGGCGTATCAGTCATTAAAAGGTAAGCGTGACATTGCCGCTAAAAACCTTGGTGGCCTTTCATTTGGTCGACCTTACACGGGCAGCCAATTCGATGTCGCTGAAGATGGCACTATCGCATTTACCTATTCAGACCCTCAACGCCCCGCAGACATTGCCATTACCCGTAAAGGAAGAACTAACCAACTTACCGATTTAAATAATGATGCGTTGAGTTATAAAACCTTAGCTTCAATAAAAGAGTTGAACGTGAAATCATCTTTTGATGATAGAGATATTCAAGCATGGGTAGCCTATCCACCAGGTTATGAAGCGGATAAAAAAGCAGGTAAAACCTTCCCGCTAATTTTAGAGATTCATGGTGGTCCAGTAACGAACTACGGCCCTCACTTCTCTGCAGAAGTACAATTAATGGCAGCCAGTGGTTATGTCGTTGTCTATGCTAACCCACGTGGAAGCGACAGTTACGGTAAAGAGTTCGCACAAACCATTTATAACAATTACCCTAGCCAAGATTATGATGATTTAATGTCGGTAGTCGATGGCGTTATTGCCAAAGAAGCAATTAACGAAGAGGCATTATTTGTCACTGGCGGATCAGGCGGCGGCGTACTGACAGCTTGGATTGTCGGCCATACAGATAGATTTGCAGCAGCCGTAGTCGCCAAACCTGTGATCAATTGGTATAGCTTTGTGCTAACGACAGATATTTACCCCTTCGTAATTAAAAACTGGTTTGAGAAAATGCCTTGGGAAGATAGCGAGCATTATATGAAGTTATCACCAATCAGTTATGTAGGTAATGTCACAACACCTACCATGCTATTAACGGGAGAAGCAGATCAACGTACCCCTATTGCTGAAACTGAGCAGTTTTATCAAGCCCTTAAATTACGTAATATTGATACCGCTATGGTCAGGATCCCAGATGCGCCCCATGGCATATACAAACGACCAAGTAACTTAATGTCAAAAGTTGCCCATATCTTATGGTGGTTTGAACAATACCAACCAGAGAAAGCCAACTAACAGGTACAATACAAACAGCCAGCATATTTCGTTAAACGATATGCTGGCTTTTTTATTGGAATTCAATATATGTCTATCGCACTCGTTATTCTTTTTTAATGACCAGCTTTTTATAAATGGCGGAGAGATAAAGTTTCGAAAGATAAACGATAGAGAGATAAACGATGAAGAGATAAAGGATGAAACTTGAGAGATTCGTCAATATATAAGCTTTAAATATTAACTGGTTATGTGCTTTTTGTGCCCCACTTTCCTGAGACAATCATTACGAAAACACCGACAGTAATTATACCGAGCATTGAGCCTATGTAAGGTGATGTACTTCCAACGAAAATTGACATACCAAGTGAAACACCTAAGCAGATGGTTAAAGCACCTAGTTTGGCTTGATTAAGTTTATTATTAACTCTCATTTCGGGCTCCTCATCCTTGAATTTACTGCGAATCATCCTCAACACATAACGCCACTGTTTTATGAGCAAAATATTGTTGGCTAAAATGTTGAGGAACGAAAAAACCAACTGTATTTTTCCAGGTTAAACAGCTTGTATGTCTACCTTACTCGACATTTGCTGTTTTCTCTTTTGCAACTTTAACCATTAAAGAATGAAATAGAGAAGCAAAGACGAAACTCGTGAATAATAAAAGTAAGCAAAGTAACTTTATTCCGACTTCCTCATGCTCTATAAACGCATTTAACATTGCTGATAAAAGCATGAACCCAACTAAATAGTAACTATGTATGTTACCCATGGAACCTCCTTGTACACATAACGCTTTGCTAAGCGGCTAAAATGGCTGGCTATAATAGCGAGGTGCGAGCACAGCCAGCTGTTTTTTATCCTGCTGAAATGACTTGTTAGCATTCATTTGCACGGAACTAAAAAGTCTACATGGTAATGCTCATCGTGACGAACCCATGAACTCTTTTTAGAAAACTGAATATTGGATTTTAAATAACTACCGTATTTAGTTTTCAATAGCTTAGGTTGTAATTTTGGATCGAATATAACACGCCAAAGCTCAAAACCTAATTTTTTTGACTCTTTATGTAAGGTGACGATATGCGCCGCTAACGCAACATAATCTATAGAATACTCATCATATTTATCGTTTTGATCAAACTCAATGTTATACCCAAATTTATTAAGTGGATGAGTTGGTAAATGAACAGACTCATTATCTTTATTTACAACGGGTGTCATGAAATCTACAGAAAGACCATTTCGATGTGTTTTATGTGGTTTGAATTGCCCACCTTCCTCAAAACCTGTTTCAGCATATTTATAGATTTTATTAGGCTCTAACGTTTCTAGTTGCTTGTAAGAGCCAATAATGATTTCTTTAACCGAAGTATGAACATAATTTCGTCCCGCAAGCCTAGCGATAGAACTGTAGCCCTCAAAGTTTTTTCCTTTAGTTGGAAGCTGAACACCATTTTTCAAAGATCCATTGGATGTTGTTCCATAGCAAATACTCTCAATTGAATAAGAAGAAAAAGACACCAGAACTAGAAGGATAGAGATAAATTTCATATGAATGCTAACGCCCTAATAATGGGCAAAAAATTGTTGGCTAAAATGTTGAGGAACGAAAACAGCCAACTGTTTTTTGTCCTTATTAATTAGCTTGTTATATTCACTTTACGTCTAAATCAAAGACAACACTAACTGAAGCTGAAAATACAATATTTTCTTGTAAGTATCTACCGGGACTTGAAGGTTTATTCATTCGTGAGCCTGTTACTTCAATACGTTCAATATCGCTATTTGCCCCGTATCTATTACGCTTATTATTTGAAGTTGAATTTATGCTATAAATTTTACCTAGCTTTGCATCAAAAGCATTAGCCAATGAACTACCTTTTTCTTTAGCATTCTTCACCGCTAATGCGTTAACTTCATCTTTTAGTTTGTCTGCTTGTGATGCTTTTAACTCTATACTACGAATTTCATCAATTTGAACACTAAGTGCAAAATCCATAAATGCGTTTAAGTTTTTAAGATCGTTTAAAGTAACTTTTAAATTACGGTTAGCTGTGTACCCATCTAATTCTCTTTTATCATTGTTTGAGTATGAGTAATTAGGTTGTGTAGAGATACTTGAAGCCGAAACGTTGTCTTCATCAATTTTAAATTTGGCTAAACCTTCTAAGAAATTGTTAACTCTATCATCAACGTCTTTTTTGGCATCAGCACTTTTAGTTTTAAAGCTTTCAACTTCTAGGTGTATTACAGCAATATCAGGTTTAGCTTTTAATTGCGCAGTTCCAACAACTGAAACATGGCGATTATTAGGTAAACTACTATTTGAATAAGAAAAAGAAGAAAAGGCCAGTAAGGCAAACATGCTTAGATATTTCATAGAACCTCCTTGTGAATATAACGCCCCACTAAGAGGCTTTTAATTGTTGGTTATAATGTGAAGCGAAGCGGAACCTAACCAACTGTTAAAAGTCCTGCTTGAGTGGCTTGTATGGATAATAAACCCACCTAATTTACAAATACTTCCCTGTTTCGGGTAATGTGAGACCCAGGCTTTAGCTGCAACTAAAGCTTTCCTTGTCGTAGTTCGATTGAG
>NZ_JAKIKU010000008.1 GCF_023283985.1 Shewanella electrodiphila | reverse complement strand
GTGCAGCTGTCCTTGATGGACGTCTTTGTCTTCGGTTAGTGAAGCTGTAGCTATACCGCCAATAACCGCCTTATCGTCAGTGCCATTAATGGTTACTGAGATTTTCTGCTCGGTGCCATCGACCGAATGAACTATGAGAGTATCCGTTAATGATTCACCGGTTTTCAGCCCTTGAATAGCCTGTTGGGAATTGTCAGCAGTATAGGTCCAATGACCTAGGTTATTAATCGACAATGTGCCGAACTGACCTTGTAAAGATTCTGCTGAAAACTGAGATTGGCCGTTATCTAAATCTGTAACAGTGAGGGCACCATCGACATGAAGTTGTCCTTGATGGACGTCTTTGTCTTCGGTTAATTGTGCTGAACTTGTACCAGAAATGACCGCCTTATCGTCAGTGCCATTAATGGTCACTGAGATTTTTTGTTCAGTGCCATCGACGCTGTGAACGACTAGCGTATCAGTAAGCGACTCACCCGTTTTTAGACCTTGAATAGTCTGTTGTGAATTGTCTGCAGTATAAGTCCAGCAGCCTAGGTTATTGATCGACAGAGTGCCGAACTGACCTTGTTGCACAGTGGCCTGGAATTGGTTTTGACCACTATCAACATCAGTAACGGTTAATGCACCATCGACATGCAGTTGTCCTTGATGAACATTTTTATCTTCGGTTAATTGTGCTGAACTTGTACCACCAATGACCGCTTTATCATCAGTGCCGTTAATGGTCACAGAGATTTTTTGCTCTGTGCCATCAACAGAATGAACTAATAAAGTATCGGTGAGTGACTCGCCTGTTTTAAGGCCTTGAATTGCTGGTTGAGAATTATCAGCTGTATAGGTCCAATGACCGAGTTCGTTCAAAGAAAGCGAACCAAATTGACCTTGTTGCACAGTGGCCTGGAATTGGTTTTGTCCTGAATCGACATCGGTTACGGTGAGGGCACCATCGACATGAAGTTGTCCTTGATGGACGTCTTTATCTTCCGTTAGCTGTGCTGTTGAAGTACCAGCAATAACAGCTTTATCATTAGTGCCGTTGATGGTCACAGTTATTTTTTGTTCGGTGCCATCGACTGAATGAACTAATAAAGTGTCTGTCAGTGATTCGCCCGTTTTCAGCCCTTGGATGGCAGATTGAGAGTTATCAGCAGTGTAGGTCCAATGGCCAAGTTCGTTCAAAGAAAGCGAACCAAATTTACCTTGTTGCACAGTGGCTTGGAATTGGTTTTGACCATTGTCTACATCGGTAACAGTTAACGCACCATCGACATGAAGTTGTCCTTGATGGACGTCTTTGTCTTCAGTCAATGAAGCTGAACTTGAACCACCAATGACCGCTTTATCGTCAGTGCCATTAATGGTGACTGAGATTTTCTGCTCGGTGCCATCGACACTGTGAACGACTAGTGTATCAGTAAGCGACTCACCCGTTTTCAGATCTTGAATAGTCTGTTGTGAATTGTCTGCAGTATAAGTCCAGCGGCCTAGGTTATTGATCGACAGAGTGCCGAACTGACCTTGTAAAACATCAGTTTGGAAGTGAGCTTGGTCTTTATCTAAATCTGAAATTGATAGTTGACCTTCTGCGTGCAACTCGCCTTGTATGACGTTGAAGTCTTCTTTGAGAGAAGCGAATGTTTCTCCCTCAGGTGTTGGGGCTGTTAAATTAAAGGCGTTGTCTGTAGAGGAAATAATGTTACCGATCACTGCTTTATCGTCGGTGCCATTGATGGTAACGGTAACTCTCTGCTCAGTGCCATCGACTGAGTGAACTAATAAAGTGTCGGTAAGTGATTCGCCAGTTTTGAGCTCTTGAATGACGGTTTGGGTATTGTCGGCTGTATAAGTCCAATGACCCAATTCGTTAATAACTAGATGACCAAATTGCCCTTGTAAAGATGATGCTTGGAAATGACTTTCACCTGTATCTGTGTCAGTGACAGATAATTGTCCTGTCACTGATAAATGTTGCGTTACTAGGTTTTTATCTTCGGTAATGCTACCTGTAGATACGCCAGAAATGACAGCGGCTTCATTTTTACCAATAACAACAATAGTGACTTCTTTTGAAACTGGCGTTCCTGAACTATCAGTAGCTGTTACTGTAAAAGATTCACTTGCTTGTTGCCCTGAATGAAGTCCTAAGGTCGAACTTGATTGGTTATCGAGGTGATATTGCCATTCGCCTGTATTAGGGTTAATTGATAATTGACCAAACTTGCCATTGGGCTGCTCAACGTTCCATACACTTTGGTCATGATGATCAGGATCAGAACTTGTTAATGTCCCACTTACGTTATCAATGTTACCAGCGCTGTTGATAGTCGCATTATGCATACCTGAAATAGTCGGTAAATCATTACTTCCTTCAACTTCTACTGCAATGATGCTAGAGGCTTTGTGGCCATTGTTATCAGTTGCTGTAATGATGAATTGTTCCGATTGTTGCTCGCCTTCTGAAAGTGCGTTCGTTTGACTATTACTATTATCCAGTAAGTATTGCCATTGACCTGTGACAGGATCAATGACGATATGCCCATACTGCCCTTGAACGGTGTCAACTGACCAAGAAATATGTTCGGTATCAGAGCCTTTTACATGCATCTGTCCTGATGCGCTGCTAATAACATTATCTTCTTTTAATTGCGGTATATGTTGTTGACTTGCAATGCTTGTAGGCGTTTTATCAGTGCCAGTGCCAGTGCCAGTGCCAGTGCCAGTGCCAGTGCCAGTGCCAGTGCCAGTGCCAGTGCCAGTGCCAGTGCCAGTGCCAGTGCCAGTGCCAGTGCCAGTGCCAGTTAATTCATCTGGAGTGAGTGGTTTTGGCTCTTGGGGAGGGACAAAGGCTGGGTTGTGAATACGTTGACTGCTTAAGTCAATGCTAAAATGCTGATTTTCCGAATGTTCAGCAAGTGAAATTTTCGCAGTTTTAAACTGACTTATATCCTGTGTCGCGGTATGTCCACCTCGAAACTGACCTGAGTGGTCTATGCCTGTTGTTTCAGTTGAACCGGTCTCTTTAACTAGCGCTTGTTGGGTTTTCGCCGTTGAGTCAGGATTATTTTCAACTGTTTCAGATACTGCATTTAATGTGACTTGTTGCTCAACGTTGCTAATGCGTTCACTTGGTGCTGTGAGAGTAGTATTGTCAGCTTTTGAGGCTACCTTTTCGCTTGTTGAAGGTTGAGTTTGATGGGCGGATAAACTATGCGACGTTTTGTCTGCCACTAAATCTTGATTCAAAGCTCCTTTAACCGGTGCCGTATCTCTCAGTTCTTTGGCTTTAAGTTTCTGCGCTTGCGTATCAATTTTTTTTACTGCTTGTTTCGCTTTGTTATCCCGTTTTTTCTGCTCTGCAGCATTCACGTCAACGGTTTTATCATTCTCTTCATGAATTTCATTATCAGAATGTATTTGGTCGGAGCCCGAAGATTGATGACCCTTATTATCCTTTGTCATGTTGGACTCCTACCTTTCGCCAAATGCTTCATTAATGTTGGTAAAAACCGGTTTCCATAAGTATTGGAAAACACTTTTTTCGCCTGTAACAATGTCTGCTTCACCTGTCATGCCAGGGATCAGTTCGTATTGTCCAGGGTTGTCGAGGAAGTAAGGTTTATCAATTGATAGTTGCACTTTATAAAATACGCCGCCTTTCTCGTCGGAGTCTGTACTAGGAGATATGCGCTTAACAATGCCATCGAGTGCGCCATAGCGGCTGTAATCAAAGGCATCAATTTTTATTCGAGCATTTTGACCAACATGAACAAAGCCAATGTCACGAGGTGAGAGTTTAATTTCCATTAGGCCTGTCTTAGTCATTGGAACAATGACGGCGACAGTCCCACCAGGTTGAATTACACTGCCAGTAGAACTAGTCGGGATGGATTGAATAATTCCGTCAACAGGCGCTGTTACTGTGTTTTGAGACACCAAAGAATCAGAAGATTTAAGCCTAGCAATAACACCTAACAATTCAGCTTGAGTATCGGTACGCTTTTCACCAACCTCTTTAAATAACGAGGCTTGTTTTTGCTTAAGTTGTCGTTCTAAATTAACTAAGTTTTTTGATAGAACCTGCTGCTTGCTTTCCATCGATTTCAGTTCACGGATATAAGAATCCAGTTTCTGTTGCGACTCTAAAATGCGAAGTTTAGATACCGCTTGCTCTGCTGTGACAGATAACATCATATTTAGGGTTTGTTCTGCGGTTTGTATCTGATCGCTTAACGGAGGTATCTCAGCTTTTAGACCTTCAAGTTCAGCTTGAGTTTTATCAATATCAGATTCAGACAGTTGCTCCATTGCAAAGCGTTCTTCATTCATACGTTGCAATGATGATTTATGCAGCCTGAGGAGTTGAGGGTACTCAACTGCAAATTCGCTAAAGTTAGCTTCTCTTTGTTCGGTAAAGGCATCGTAGCGTTCTATTCGCATAATGAGGTTAGCCCGTTTGCTGGTGAGTTCTTCTTCAGCGGATAGACTATCGATAGACACAAAACTCGCTAGAATATCTCCCTTTTTAACAACGTCACCTTCCTCAACAACAACGGATGCAATCGTTCCTCCTGAACGACTTTGAATAACTTGGCGGTGGCCGAGAGGCACCACTTGACCTTTCGATTTAGAAATTTCTTCCACGCTGGTAAAAATTGACCATATCAGCATGATTAATATTGAACCTGTAATAATTAAAATAATATTACGAATGATTTTACGCTCTGCGGGCGCTTCTATTGCTTCAGCAAATTCGTGTTCTGGCCATACTCGGTTAGCTAGTTGACGATTATCCATTGGTTGGAGACTCCTGCATGGCGACGGTCGAAGGGGATTCAGTTGTATCTGGTTTTTTTGATGTTTCAGTAGCCTTGTCTGGTATTGGGCCTGCATAAACCACAGCACCTTTATCTAGAACAATGACCTTGTCAGCGTGTTGGATTAACTCTTGATCGTGACTCGTAAACAGTACGGTGGATTTACCTTTAAGGTTTAATAATGTCTCTATCAACGTTGCTTTTGAAAGTGGGTTTCGGTGGGGCAGTGGTTCATCTAATAACATTAATGGTGATTGCTTTATTATGGCGCGTGCTAAGTTGATATAGCTGCCCTCTATTGCTGATAGCATGGCATTATTCTCACCTAGTAAGTCGACGCTAAGGTCATTATTAATGCTGTTAAAGAAGCTCTCACCTCCCGCTTTTATCAGTGCATCAATAATTTCTTTATCGCTGGCTTTGGGTTTTGCTATTCTGATATTTTCAGCTAATGTACCGGGGAAAATATCCGGCTGAGATGGACTATATGCAGCCCAATGACGAAAGATTTCAGTGTCATACTGCTTAAGGTTTTTACCATTCAATGTGACAAAGCCAGCTTGAGCTTCTAATACGCCTAATGCGCTCAGTAAAAGTGTCGATTTACCACAAGCATTTGGACCGATAATTGCCACTAATTCGCCAGGTTCTACATCAAATGTCACGCCAGACAATGCAGCCTCTCCCTCAGCTTTGTAGCGTAATGTAAGGTGTTGGAAAGCTAATGATGGCGCTTTGGTATTATCTGGCGTGTCTAGCCTTAATTCTGATTGTTCGGTGCTAGCTTGCATGAAACGATCAAATTGTTTGACCGCAATATCCATCATGGTGAATTTTTGTTTCGATGAGAAAGCTAACTGAGCTGGTCCTGTAATTCGCCATATCATCATCACACAAGCAATAAGTGCTCCTGGCGATATCGTTTGATCTAAGACTAAAAAGATACCGGTAAAAACAGTAATGAGTGCAGTAAATAAACTGAGGGAATGTGCAACAGCAGCGTTAAGACCATTACGCTTTGCATAGAGAAAATTTTGGCGACTGTTTTCACGGCTTTGACGAATAAACTTGGTTTGCCAAGCTTCGGTATCACCAGCAGCTTTTAATTGAAGTAAGTTTTTTGATAACTCACTCATCGCATTTTGATATTCACCGCTGATTGTGGGTGAAGCAGCTTGGACATATTTATTGAGTACTTGCATCACGAGGTAATAAAGCATCAACATACCAATTGGCACGAGGACTAACCAGCCGCTTAAAAACATGATGGCGAACAAGGCTATGAGGGTAAAAGGCAAATCAACCAGCCCCCCACCGCCAGGGCCAGATAATAACATGCGAACTTTTTCCGCATTGCGCATTCGAGCGATATGATTTGAAATTCCTACCCTAGATAACACCATTAAAGGCATATGTAATAAGCGATAAAAAGTGATTTCAGACAGATCTCTAGCAAAACGATTACTGGTTGTTGATAAGATTTGTGCGCGAGCAAGTCGAGTGCTAATCAATATTCCGACTGCTAATAAACCACCCAATGCAATGCTAGGCAAAATAGCAGGGCTTTGGCCTCCTATTACGCGATCGTATACAGCCATGGTAAAAAATGGCACTGCAAGTCCGGTGATACTTGAGAGTAAACTTAGCCAAAAAACCGGTCTGTACCATTTGGTTCTTTTACTCATATGAGCGGCAAACGCATTAACATTTTTTCTGGTGGTTGGTAACGACTCGATTAAGAAAATATAAGCCGTATCATTGAGTTGAGTTAAGTCTATTGATTGCCATTGGTTTCCTGTTAATGCTTCAAAAACATGGCCCTGCCTTCTGACAATAAACCCTGGTTCATTTTGGGGAATAACAAGGAAAGGGTGTATCGATAAATGCAGATTTTTTGCCGTATTATTTGTCACTGAAAAGCCTATTTGATGCTTTTTCAATAACCGTGATAACCCGAGTGTATTCAGATCAGTGTTATTATGATCGTTAGCAATATTACTGGCTTGTGTATACAGTCCAAGTTGCTGGAACAAGTCAACTACAAGTGGTTTTAGCTCCAATTCAGTCGTGCTCATGAGCTTACCTCCTGTGCCGCTTTCGTTGTCGTAGATTTGTCCATCTCGCGGTGCGCTACGCCATTTATTTCAATACATTCATCACTTAAACTTGCAAGCTCGGTAAAATGAGAGGCAGCAACTATTGTCATTTGCTGTTTTAATTGTTGCAGTAAGGCGAGTAAACGGCCTTGTGCATCAGCATCAAGCGATATCATTGGTTCATCTAGTAATAAAATTGAAGGTTTTTGCACAATTGCTCGCACAATCGCAATGAGCTTAATTGCGCCTTTATTCAACATTTGGCTGTCACTATCACCGACCATTGTTTGATAACCATTGGGTAGTTCAGCTATTTTACTTGTGAGCCCTAAACTGTCTGCAATAGCCATAGCTTGAGGTTCAAATTCGGCTCGAAACATCGTCATGTTTTCTATTAAACTGCCAGCAAACAATGTTGGCCAAGGTGCTACATAAGTGATTGACTGTCTGAACTCTTTCGAATCATGTTGGTGGATGGCAATATTATCAATCGTCACTTGACCAGCTGATACTTGTTGAAACCCTGCGATAATACTTAACAGATGGCTTGCATGACTTAATGGATTTGATTGCAACGTGACCAAACTATTCGCTTGAATGTGATGGCTGAAATGAGTGATAGCTGTGCCAAGGTTTTTACTGCTGATATTGTCGAAGTGGATAGGACCTAAAGGCAATTTTTGTTGGTAGGTTTTAGTTCCTTGAAAAGACTCCTCCGGAAGTTGGGTTAAGTCATTAACATGGGACATTGCCGTTTGTGCACTCACCAAGCGTGACCGTAAGCTAATAATCGCACTTAAAGGCGCAACCGCTCGACCCGCTAATATAGAGCAGGCGGCTAATCCACCAGTTGTCAGTGAGCCGTTGAGCACTTCAAGACAACCTAACATCACTAATATCAGCGTCGTCCCTTGTGCAGCACCTTGAATGACTTCTTGAAGCTTGGCCGAAAGCCAATCGACTTGCTGTTGACTCTCAAGCCGTTGGTGATTGATGTTGTTATAAATGCCAGATAAACGATCTTCTAAAGATAGTGCTTTAGCAGTCGTTAAGCCTGAAAGGACTAAAATCAACATTCTAGTTCGTTCTGCATCAGATAAAGCTAACGCGTGAGTCGCAGTTGCTAACTTTTTTCCAATATAGAAAACCAGTGCACCAACAACAAGCCAGACAGCAATCGGTATGAAGACTAACGGACCGCCAATATAGGCAACTAATGCTAAAAAAATCAGTACAAAAGGAAAATCCATCAATGCGACAATGGCTTGGCCTGAATAGAGTTCTCGCATACTGGCGATACTAGCAAGCCCATTTGCTATTCGGCCTGTACCCATGGCCTCAACATGATTGTAGTCAGCTTTCATTAACTTGCTGACCACATCCGTGGTGGTTTCTAATTCAAAATTTGCAGCAGAAGCGGCTAACAGCCAACTTCGGCCATACCTTAAAACCAGTTCAAGCAATATGGCGATAGCAACCCCAGACACTAAGATAGTGGCGGTGCCATAACCTTGATTTGGCAAAATTCGGTCGTAAATCTGTAGCATGGTGAAAGGAAGCGCTAACGACAATAAATTGATAAAAGTCGAAGACAACAGTAACTCTGGAAATGCTTTATTTCTTGAAAATAATCGAAAGTTCTCTCGCATGCTACAGTCATCCTATTAGTTAACATGGCTAGTCAATGACATAATAAAAAGCTTAGATTAAAGCGTAGACTATATTTTAGTATGTCTATGGTTAACTTAAGGATGAACGCTCTTAATTTCAACAGTTTATTTTCTGTTCAGATGACTTGGTATTCCAATTGAAAGGTAGTCAGGTTGGTTGGGATAGAATTATTTTTAATAAAGTAAAAAGAAGAACTTTGATTGGTAAGGTCATCCATTACTTGAATCGTTAACTCATCTTTCAAAATATCGTGCAGCTTTGAAAGTGAGCATAAAAAAACTGCCCGTTTTCTACAGGGCAGTTTTTATGAAGTAAAATTATTGATTATTCTTGGGTTGTCGCATGTTTTTTTATTGCTTTATTTTTCATTGGGTCGCCTTGGTAACCAAGTGCTTTCCAATCCATTCTTGTGCCTTTATTGTGGCAATCATTACAGTTTAAAGCTTGCTCGGTTGGCGCCACCATATGATTGATGCGCCACCACATTTCTGTTTCTGCAAAGCCATATTCACCACTGTATTTAATGCCTTTATCTAGCATGGCTTGATTAGCTTCCATACCCAGTTTAGCGGCTTTATCCCAATCAAATGTTTTCCAGTAACCACCTTTACCAAAGACTTTAGCGGTAATGAAGATGTTTTGTTTACTGTCGTAAATTTGCTTACCAGTATGAACCTTAAATGGATATATTTTTGCCGCTACATCATTAATATCACCTAAAGGATAAGTCAGCTTGGTGATGGCGTTAGGATCCATCTTATCACCAGCCATATAAGCATCGGCTTTGCCGTTATACCAAGCATATTGAGGTTTCACATTTTTTGCCCACACAAAACTGCCTTTCTTTTTCATGTAAGTATGTTTGCCATATTGATCTTTAGTTTGCTCAATGTCTTGTCCTGCGGTTGACCAATCCCAGCTCATTTTGGTGGGTTCATTTTTAGCAAACTCAGGAATATGGCAGGTTTGACAGGCAATACTGCTGCTGTGGGTATTAAGACGTTTATTGGTATGTGGTGCAGCTTCATGGCAGTTTTCACAGCCAATATCACTCATGCCACCAGGTGAAACGCCCATGGCATTGCCTGCTATCTGGTGACTCTCGGTTGTATGGCAGGTTTGGCATTGGAAATCATTACCGTCGGTGTCCATATGTACGTCAGTGACTTTGTCTGGATAAGACATTGAAGAGTCTAAATCGCCGTGTTTTACACCATCACCACCGCCACCATAGAAATGGCAACTGCCGCAATTATCTCGCACTGGCGCCCCTACATTTTGTGCCACTCGTTCTAGATTTACCTTAGCGAGAACTTCTCCTGCTCCAGCGGGATCTTTTACGTAAGTGCCTGTAGTGTCATGACAAATTAAACAGTCGACTTTGGTCATATCAGTAAAGTCAAAACTGTCGTCCTTCCAACCATAACCAGCATGGCAGCTGGTGCATCGTGGCTCGTTACCTGATACTGCGATACAAAAATTGTTAATAGCGTTTTTCTTTCCGCGGGTCACGGTGCGCTCAGGTAACTCTTGTTCAAGCTCCCATGTCCAATGAGATGATTTCATGACATCTTTAGCGTGATCTTCATGACATTCAATACACTGAGTAGTGACCTCACTGCCTTGAGTAAAAGGGCCTTCAATAAACTCTTTGTGTGGATTCGCCGCGTTGGCAAATAAACTAAAGCAACATAATCCACCGGTCATTAAGCTGGCGATGAGTATTTTCATAATAAGACTCCTGCCCTCGGTAAAAACCGAGGGAAGTTATTAAGGTTAGAAATTAACAGTAAGCGATGCATTGATGTCATAAGCGGTATCAACTACAGGGAGCATTGAATAAGCTGTACCTGCGACAACATCATCGACTTTTTGTGGTTTACCAACCGGTGTTCCACTGCCTGTGTATTCAAAGTCGTAATAAAGTCCTGCGAGTTTAATGAACATTTTTGGATTAATATCAAACATATAATAGGCTTCAGCGACATGGCCTCTAGTAGCGAGTTTGCTGCCAATCGGATCATCCTGAGCTTGGGTGAAAGGTGTCCAGTATTCAGAGCCATAGTTATATTCGAGGCCGACTTTTCCGTAAGGCGCTGGGATTTGAACACCCACATAAATTCCGTAACCATCTTTAGCGCCACTGTCTTCAGCAGCTGAAGGCAACATGATAATTTCACTGGCATCAGCGTTAAGCTGCGCTTCAAAAACAGCATCAGATAACATGCCGCCAAACATACCTGCGTTGCCATTACCATCAGCTCGGGTCCAGCCTCCTGATAAGAACCATTTCACGTCGTTATCTTCTTCGCGGGCAAAACCAATACCACCTAAGAACATATCGCCAATCACATCACTTGGCTGAACGCGAGTGACAAAGTTGAAGTTTTCAAACTTTTGCATGTCTTGATACATAGTTGGTGCAAATATACCTGCAAGCTGAGTTGGAAAAGCCATGGTGCCTTTAAAGCCATCATTGACATCTTTAGCGCCAAATAAGGTAAATTGAAGGAAGTTTTTACCATCGTTTATCGCGTCGATATTAAAGCCGCCAAGGTGAGTATCTTTGGTGACGATATCACCAAACATTTCGCCGTTACCCCACTGTGATTCAAAGCCTTGTCCGTAACAGAAGCGAACAACTTGGCCTTCGACACCAGTAATATCACTGAGGTGATAACCCATAGTTGCGCCATCAAAGTTAAAGTTAACTAAATGGCCAGAAGGAGTGCCGCCACGTTTTTCATTTTCACGGTATTGGGTTGGTGGGCCGTAAGTTGATGGACGTCGTCCAATAGATAAGTAAAGTGGTGAACCGTTAATATTTTTCCAGTCAAAATAAGCGCGTTCGACTCGTAACCAGTCGCCACTTGGATTACCACTATTGGTGCCATCCATGGTAAATGAACGCCAAGAATCAAATACTTGCACGCCAGTTGAATCGCCCCAGTTTTTAAACATACTCAGGCGGCCTGCAAAGCTGACGTTATCCCACACTTTTGCTTTGAGGTTGAGTCTTAAACGTGTGGTGTAATAAAGGTCATTATCAATATCTTGAGCAGTTTTAGGGGCTAATACATAAGGCATTACCCCTTGTAACTGACCGCTTTGAAATGCAGATGCTAGATTAGGGTTAGCGGCCATCATTTGGGCTAGTGGTGAACTTGCATCGTCAGGCATACCAAATTCGCCGCCCATCGCTTTAGCGCCAAAATCATTAAAATCGACATTAATGGCAGGATTCCAAGTGACATCCTGATAATGAAGTGAATGGACTTTGGTTCTAAAGTCGCCAGTGATTTCTATTCTATCAAGTGCAGTATGACGTTCATTTTTATCAACTCGATCATTGATGTCATCAATTTCATCATTAATGTCGGCTAGCTGTTGTTTAAGGTCTGCAATTTTTTGAGCATCAGTTTTACTCAGACTATCTCGTTGAATATCAGCATCGTTTGCATAAACACTCGCTGATAATATCAACGCGTTTGCAACAAGCAGTGAAATAAGAGTACGCATAACATCTCTCCTTTCGAATCAGCAGGTTAATTTATATTTCTGCCTTCGATTGATGTTGGGAATCCTAGGGGGATTGCTGAATTTTGGTAGCATTAATCCCTGAGGAATTCCCCATATTTTTATTAATTAGGTGGTTTAAATGTGTTTTACAGTCGAGCCAGGTTAGTTAACCGCAAGTTTGTGGTTGATCTGAATCGGCTGCATGGTCATATAAGAATTGCTGAATATCTAATAAGTCTTGTTCACTTAAAGCTTCAAAGACTTCAGCTTTCGCTTTGTGCTTATTACGTCTAAAAAATCTATCCCACTGGCTCATGGTTTTACTCATTGGGGTAATTTCACCGCCTTCATCTCCCATGCTATGACAGGCTTTGCATTCTTTTTTATACAGGTGTTTACCTTTTTTAGGATTACCGCCATCAGCAGCTTGAACCTGAGCTCCTAAACAGAGTGCGAGAGATACGCATATAAATATCTTATTCATGGTTTTCATCATCAGTCCCTTACTTTAAATAATTTTTATTGTTAATGGTTTTTGTCTAAATGGGTGTTTCTTGTTACTTAATTTAACACTTGTGATAAAGGATATTGTTGAGGAGGATCAAGTAAATTATAAAAATCTAATTGAATAAAATATAATTGAAAAAAATCTAATGGATGTATGAGGTTTTTCTTTAGTTACTGATATTTATTGTAATTAATATTATTTTTGACTGATAGTCATTATGTAAGGTTGTTTTTTAGTGATTTTGAAACAAGATTGAGATCACAATTTTGATATTTGACTATATCTAAAGTGATAGATGAAGGTTGCATAGGGGGAAATTTTTAGGGTGTGTTTAATATGCACTGCAGTAAATACAGTGCATATTGAGTGCGATGATGAAGTATCGCCTAAATCTAAATAACGTAGATGAGCTAATCGCCTATTATGGCTGTTGACGAGTTGGTGCTAACACAATTTCTCGCACACAAACATTTTGTGGCATTTCATAAGCAAAGACGGCTGTTTCTGCAATATGTTCAGCAGCTAATACACCGCCCATTACTTCTTTCCAGTCTGCGTAGCCATCTTTAATGTCTTGGCTAGTGGTATGGCTAAGCAATTCAGTTTCAACTGCGCCTGGTGCAATCGTCACCATACGCACATCATCCATTGCCACTTCTTCACGGATGTTTTCAGTGAGTGCATGAACAGCGAATTTAGTCGCACAATAAGCTGCGTGATTAGGGAAAGTTTTACGACCCGCAACTGAGCTAACGTTAATGATAGTGCCTGTTTTACGTGCCTTCATATCTGCAAGGACGCAGTGGATACCATTTAAAACACCCATCACGTTAACGTTGAGCATTTGGCTCCACTCTGCTGGATTTTGCACATCTGCTTGACCTAATAACATCACGCCAGCGTTATTAATCAAGCAACCTACAGGGCCATATTGTGCTTCTGCACTAGCAATAGCAGCCTTCATTGCTGTCGCATCGGTCACATCGACACTGATGCTTAAGCTATTTTCAAGTTTAAGCGCTTCCATTTTTTCTACACGACGAGCAAGTAATAAAAGTGGGTGGCCTTTAGCGCTAAATGCTTTAGCCATCGCTGCGCCAATACCTGAAGATGCACCAGTAATTACGATAAGTTGTTTCATGATTTTGACCTCTGTTTGTAAGTTGTGAGAATTATAGAGAAAGACTTATTGGTGATATATAATCAATAAAGAACATAATTGTTTACATATGACCTCTAATGGAGGGTGAGTTGAATAGTGATATAAATTTAGTCGATATCCGCGCGTTTGTTGTTATTGCTGAGTTGGGTAACTTTACTCAAGCTGCTGAAGCCTTGGGCTGTTCTCGATCCCATATATCTAAGCAATTACTTAGTTTGGAGACGTTTTTAGGGGTGACCTTAATTGTCAGAACGACACGCACTCAACGTTTAACTGACCAAGGTGAGAGTTTTTTACTGCAATGTCAGCAAGCGTTACATCAAATAGAGCAAGCTGTCAGTATGACGGTGGATAGTGCTGAACGTCTCAAGGGGAATATTTATATTAACTGTGTTGGGGGCTTTTTAGGCGAAGAAATCGTTGTTGCATTAGTGAATGACTTTATTCAATTATATCCTGATATCACCATAGATTTAGATTTCAGCAGTCAGCGAGTCGATCTGATTGAAGATCATTTTGACGTGGTGTTTAGAATGGGGGAGTTGGCAGATTCTGGGCTTATTGCACGTAAGTTAATGGATATTAAAAACTGCACGTTAGCATCTCCAAATTATTTAGCTCAGCATGCGATACCAGCGCATCCTACCTTGCTTAATCGACATACTTGTATTGTGGGATCAATAAACCATTGGCGTTTCGCCCATAAAACCAATACTCACGAAAGTGTAGAAGTGGCGATAAAAGGAAGTTTCAGGTGTAAAAATGGTAGAGCAATGAAACTCAGTGCATTAGCTGGCAATGGCATAGTGAGGCTACCTTATTTGTATTGCGCTGAAGAAATAAGTCAGCACCAATTAGTCGAAGTATTTCAAGATTGGCATATTCCCGATACACCGTTTTATGTGCTCTATCATAAAGACAAATTTCAGCCGGAAAGACTGAAAGAATTTATTCAATTCACCTTAGATAACTTTAAAAGTTATCTACCTGATTTATAGAAAAAACTTAAGAATAGCATGCCAAAATAGATTAACATTTTTGCATTATTTTTGATTGTTTAAACATTTATCTGCCGATTTCTACTATGTTTATTAAACAATAAGAATTGGGAATGATGGATGCAAAAAAGACTAGCGCTAGCTTTCTGTTTACTTGTGTTTGCCAGCAATGTGCAAGCCAGCGGGCTTTATTTTGAAGCGCGAAGTGACAGTATGGGCGGCACTGGTGTAGCTGCATCAAATCGTATTGGCGCAAGCTTTATTAATCCTGCTTTACTTTCCATTCTCACTCCCCATTCAAGTTATAGTGCTGCTGAGATAAAAAAAGCACAACAGTTCTCTTTGCTGCTTCCTGTTGTGGGGGCTGAAGGCGCCGATAGCGATAACATGATTGATAAATTCGACTCTTTGCAGGACTCTTATGATGGACTGGAGGCGGCAATTAATTCGGGTGATAGCAGTGATGTTGAAGGTTATCGAGATGACTTAGTTATTGACTTGGAATCATTAAAAGGCAATCGGGCCGAGTTATCAGCTGGGATCGGCGCTGCGATTGTTATTCCTAATGAACGTATGCCAATGGCCGTGTTTTATAAGAGTTATCTCGATGCTGTTGGTATTGCTGATATAGCACAGTCGGATATCGATACCTTAAATACATTAGATCCTCTCAACCCTCCAGCTGATATTACTGATTTAGATTCTCAAGGTGTTGTACTTGCTGGTGGGGTGACAGATTTTGGTGTGGCGTTAAGTTTTCCGTTATCGATTGTGAACATGCCAGTAAGAGTGGGGGTTTCACCTAAGTTTCAACGTATCGACACTTATCATTATTCAGTGAACGCCAATAATTTCGATGCCGATGATTTTGATGATGATAAGTACCGCAATAATGAGAACGTATTTAACCTTGATATTGGGGTCGCTTTTGAGCCATTAGATGCTCTTACTATCGGTTTATCAGCACGTAATTTATTCAGTAAAACTATCAAAACGGTGGAAGCGCAAGGCCGTGAATTTCATTATCAAGTGGAGCCATTAATTACTGCTGGCGCTGCATATGATTGGACATCGATAACCTTAACCACAGATATTGACCTCGTTGAACAGAGCCGATTTAAAGAGTTTGATGCCGTTCAGTATTGGCGCATGGGAGGGGAGTTTAAAGCAACAGACTGGTTGTCGCTTCGTATGGGCTACCGTCATGATTTGAAAGATAACAGTGTCGATATCTACTCATTTGGTACTGGCTTTGCCATTGGTCAAGCATTCAAGCTTGATATGAGTGGTAGCTATGGTGAAGATGACGCCATTGGGGCAGTACTGCAAACCTCATATCACTTTTAGGCTGGCTTAGTGTAGACTCGCTTCGAAGCAATCTATCCTATTTCTAGTGCATACCTAGTGCATATCTAGTGCATGCCTAGTGCATGCCTAGTGCATGCCTAATGAGTTACCTCTCAGCCACTTTTATCCTGCCGACAATTCAATTAATGACTTTATCGTCAACACTAAGGCACTTAAGCCGCACAATACCAATGTGGCTGTGCGCGTTTTTTGTTTATCTACTTTGTTGCTGAGTTTGCCCGCGACAAAACTGCCTAAAAATACTGATGGTAAGAGCATTAAAGACAACCAAACATGCTTCATTTCAACTAAGCCAACGATGAATAAAATGATCATTGCGATCATAGAGCTGAATACAAAGAAAATCGATAATGCCGCGCGAAATTGCGGTGCATCTTTTCCGGCTAATAAAATAGCCAACGGCGGGCCACCAATAGCGGCAATATTACCGAAAACCCCTGAAAGAATCCCAGCGATAAATAGCGTGAAGCGATTGACTGGTGCGGTGATTTTATAAAAACTTAGAATGACAGCACTGGCAACAATAAAGGCAATAGCCAGACCTAATATGGATTGCGGCGCAAAGACCAGTAATGCTGCGCCAAGAAAGCCGCCAGGTACACGGCCAATGAGTGCATATTGAAGTCCGTTGAATTGCAGGGATGTGCGCTCACGTAATAAAGTAAGTAAAGCGATTGAAAAACCGCAAGCAATAACAGGGGCGGGTACAAGTTGGGGATCAATAATATACAGCAATGGGCTAGCAACAACAGCTAAGCCAAAACCAATAAGCCCTTGAGTGAGTGCACCGAGAAATATAATAGCCGATGCCAGCATCAAGGTTTGCGGATCGATAAATGCCATAGTGTTCTCTTTGAGTGCAAATTTGACTCAAGTATTGTCATACTGCGAAGAGGAAGGGGAGCTTATCAATGAAGGCTTACACCGTAATGTAAGCACAAAATTGATTTATTATCACACTTGCCAGTCAGCTTGAAAGCATACTGACAATAGACTTAGTCGTCTAAGTCTTCCCACTCAATACCCATTTGATCCATTAGTGCTTTTGCTTCACTTGGAATGCTATCAGGGCCTTCTTTAGATAAGTCATCATCATTTGGTAGAGGCTGGCCAGTGTACGCATGTAAAAAGGCTTCACACAAAAGTTCACTGTTGGTTGCATGACGCAAGTTATTTACCTGACGGCGAGTACGTTCATCGGTTAGCACTTTTAGTACTTTTAAAGGAATCGATACCGTGATTTTTTTAACTTGTTCATTTTTTTTGCCATGTTCGGCATATGGGCTGATATAGTCGCCATTCCATTCAGTCATTAACTCACCTTTATACGATAGATTCGTGGCAGATTTTAACTGCTTATTTATTACAGTCAAATTATTGCTGTTATTCTATAACGAATGCAAATAGATTTCTTTATGTTTAGACGTCTAAACGTCTAATTTGTGTTGACGATCTGATTTAGCTTAGGTACATTTAGCCATCTAGACATCTCTATCGTGTATTATCCATGAGTGTGTCAATCTTCAGGAGATTATTATGACCAAACATCGCGCTGCTACACTTGCCGTTCGCCAAGGTATCGAATCCGATACTCAATATGGCGCAGTAGTCCCGCCGATTTATCTTTCGACTAACTACTCGTTTGATGGACACACAAACCCAAGAGAATTCGACTACAGCCGCTCTGGTAACCCAACCCGTTGCGTTTTAGGTGAGGCAATAGCCAAACTTGAAAATGGTGCTACAGGTGTTGTGACATGTACCGGTATGGCAGCGATTACTTTAGTGACTAGCTTGCTTGGTCCTGAAGATTTATTAGTTGTACCACATGATTGTTATGGTGGCAGTTATCGACTGTTCACTAATCTTGCCAACAAAGGTCAATTTAAATTAATCGTAGTTGATCAAACTGATGATAAAGCACTGGCAGATGCGATTGCGCAACAGCCTAAAATGGTTTGGTTAGAAACTCCGTCTAATCCGTTATTACGTGTTGTTGATATCAAAGCGATTGTGGCTGCGAGCCATAAAGTGGATGCTTTAGTTGTTGTTGATAACACCTTTCTTTCGCCTATCTTGCAACAACCGCTAGAGCTGGGCGCTGATATTGTGATGCACTCCACCACTAAATACATCAATGGTCATAGTGATGTGGTTGGCGGCGCTGTCGTGGCTAAAGATGCTGAGCTTGGTGAGCTATTACATTGGTGGTCAAACACTTTAGGTCTGACAGGTTCAGCCTTTGATAGCTACCTAACTTTGCGCGGCATTCGTACATTGGCTGTACGTATTCGTGAGCATCAAACCAATGCACAGCGAGTGATTGAAGTCCTTCAAGCCAGTGATGTTGTCGAAAAAGTATATTACCCAGGGTTAAAAGACCACCCAGGTCACGATATTGCCGCTAAACAGCAAAAAGGCTTTGGCGCTATGTTAAGTTTTGAACTTAAAGGTGGCGAAGCTGAAGTCGTCGCTTTCTTAGAAGCCTTATCAATATTCAGTGTTGCTGAAAGCTTAGGCGGAGTGGAAAGCTTAGTTGCCGTACCTGCGACAATGACACACAGAGCAATGGTGCCTGAAGCCCGTTATGAGGCTGGTATTAAAGATACATTGCTGAGATTATCAGTCGGTATTGAAGATGCTGAAGATTTGATTACTGATATCCAAGCTGGTTTAGCTGCAGTTGCTGAGCTTTAAGCTAATAAATTAGATTGTCATAAGTTAAGTCAGTAAGATTTTATTGTTGCCATATTCAGTACATATGGCAGCGCAAAAAGTGGTTTAAGGAGTTACAAATGACCCGCAGTCATTTACATAAGTTTGGTGGTTCAAGTTTGGCGGATGCTGATTGCTATCGCCGCGTCGCCCATATATTGCTTACTCATGGAAACTGTGATGATTTAGTCGTTGTGTCTGCTGCGGGTAAAAGTACTAACTTTTTGTATAAGTTATTATCGCTTCGTGAAACAGGTGAATTGTGGCAAGAAGAGCTGCAAGTACTTGTGAGTTATCAACAAAACCTCATTGAACAACTTCTTTCAAATGAACAAGCTCGTGATTTACGTGAACGATTATCTACTGATAAGTCTCAACTTATCAGCTTACTATCTCTTGAGCAGCGAAATGAGTTCCAACTTAATCATGTCCTGAGTTTTGGTGAACGTTGGTCAGCTAGACTCATGGCTGCTTTGTTACGTGAATCTGGCGTGGCGGCAATTAATGTTGATGCGTGTTCTATTCTTGTGGCAGATGAAGGCGTAGTGCCAAATATTCGCATTGAAGAGTCACGTCAAAGAGTGCAAAAACTTCTTGAAGCACACCCTGATGAGCGTCTAGTGATCACAGGGTTTATTTGCGCGAATCAACATAACGAAACCTTATTACTGGGCCGTAATGGCTCTGACTACAGCGCGACGTTAATTGCCAGCTTAGCGGACATTGAACGCGTGACAATTTGGACTGATGTAGAAGGGGTGTTTAATGCCGACCCTAATAAAATCAGTGATGCAAAGTTACTTAATAGCATGTCGCTTGCTGAAGCTGACCGCCTTGCGCATTTAGGCTCCCCTGTGCTTCACAGTCGCACACTACAGCCTCTGTTTGATACAAATGTCAGCTTAGCAGTGCGCTCAAGCTATGCATCACATACCGACTTTACCTTAATCGCGCCACAAAGCTCATCGGCAAGTGCGCCAGTGGTGACTAATCTAAACGAAGTGGTGCTGTTTCGGATTAAGCAGCAGTCACCAACACAAGACCTAATTGATTTACTCGCCCAGGAGGGGATTGCTCCTCTAGCCTACTGGACATCGGCGCATCATAAGGTCGAGTTAGCTTTTACGCTTGAGAATCAAAAGCAAGTACATAGTTTAATTGAGTTACATGCCGAAACGCTGGCGATCACTGATATCTGTGTGAATAACGATTTAGGCCTAGTTGCTCTAGTAAGCGCCGATGCCGAACATTACCGTCGTAGTTTTGCGCGTTTATTAAGTCGTGATGCTAAACCTTTATATCAAGATGGATTAAGTCTTGTCACTTTAGTGCCTAAACCACAAGTGAATTTATTGACCCAAAAGGTCCACCGTCGCTGCGCAGGCCCGCGCATGCGAATTGGTGTTTTACTGTTAGGTGTCGGTAATATTGGTGAAGCATGGATCGATCTATTTCAACGCTCATCAGCATCATTAAACCGTGAACTAGAAGCGACAGTGCAACTAGTTGGTTTGTTGAGCTCGAAAGAGGCATTAATTTGTCCTCAAGGTATTGATATCAATAACTGGCAAGATGACTTTGATACCACAGCTAAAAAGTGGGATTACCCAAGTTTATTCGAACAGTTAGAACAGCTTGATTGCGATGAGTTAGTTGCATTAGATATTAGTGCTAGCGCGAGTTTAACACTGCAATACCCAGAGTTATTTGCACGCGGCATTCATATGGTGAGTGCAAACAAACTCGCCGGTTCTGGACCATTGCCGTTTTACCGTGAACTGAAACAACAGCTCAGTAATCGCCGTTTATTTTGGCGTTATAACGCCAGTTGTGGTGCAGGACTACCGATTCAGCACGCATTAAATGACTTGCGTAATAGTGGTGACGCGATTGAAGCGGTTGGCGGTATATTCTCGGGTACATTATGTTGGCTGTTTGAACACTATGATGGGCAAAAATCATTTTCTGAATTAGTGATTGAAGCACGTGGATTAGGGATAACAGAGCCCGATCCTCGCGATGATCTTTCAGGTCGAGATATGCAGCGCAAGTTGTTAATTCTGGCACGTGAAATTGGTTTTGAAATTGAACTTGAAGATATTGTTCTAAACTCTTTAGTGCCAGAAACGCTAGCGGATTTATCTTTGGATGATTTCTTAGCACGCATCGGTGAGTTAGACCAAAGCATGTTGCAACAATTTACAGCGGCATCAGAGCAAAACAAAGTACTTCGCTATGTGGCATCACTCGATAAAGTTGATGGCAAGATGCACGCTGAAGTGGGCATTCAATGGGTTGATTCAAATCATCCTTATGCCAACTTAACCCCAGGCGACAATGTGTTTGTTATTCGCAGTGCATTTTATCAAGGCAACCCATTGATTATTCGAGGTCCAGGCGCGGGTAGAGAGGTCACTGCGGCAGCAGTGCAGTCTGACTTAGTTCAGATCTGTAAGGACCTACTGCAAGAGTAAATCGTGCTGTAGTTTAGTTTTACATTACTTATTAAAGGCTTATTCCTAAATGGGATAAGCCTTTTTTTCTAGCTAAATATTAGGGTTAGTCTATTAATTAGCATTCAATTAATTTGTACGAAAAACATTCTATTTAAGTGTGCCATTTTTGTTTATAGTGGTATTAAGTCGGAGATGGACTTCAATAAGAGGCTGATAAATGGATACAAAAAATCGTTTAAAAGATGACTGTTTGACGAGTGTAAATTCTGCCGTTTTGAGCAGTATCTTTTTATGCAGTGTTATGAGTTTTAGTGTGATGGCTAATATTCCTGACGAATCACCAAAGGAGTTATTGCAAACAGTGCCAGCAGCAGCTCAAGTTTGTCTAAGCTGTCACGGCGTAAATGGTGAAGGACTCGGTGTTGTAGGGCCTCGTTTAGCGGGGTTATCCAGCGAGTATATTGCCGCACAAGTGAGTCATTTTCAGACTGGTTTTCGTCAAAATCCAACAATGATGGCTATGGCGATGACAGTCCAAGGCGATAACATCAAAGTGGTATCGGACTTTTTTGCTGCTAAACCAGTGGCTGAGATCAAGCTTCAGTATCGTGGTGATAAAGTGGTCATCGACGACATTGGCGAGAAACTAGCATATCAAGGGGATTGGCAACGGGATATTCCAGCTTGTACCAGTTGTCATGGCCCGTCTGGTATTGGCGCGGGTCAGTTTCCTCGTCTTGCCGGACAAGAACCTACTTACCTTAAGAATCAATTGTTGGCATGGCAGTCAGGAACCCGTAAAGGTGATGTTGACAATATGATGGGCAGCATAGCTAAAAAGCTCACCGCTGCAGAAATTGATGCGTTAACTCAATATTTTTCGGCTCAGAAATAAGGACATACGATGAAGCGATATTATTTTTCAGCGGCGGGTGTGTTATTTAGCATGAGCATATCGGCAGCAGAGTTACCTGATAGACAAGCACAACTTCCCTCAGTGGCGAAAGAGGCAAATGCGCAATACCTTATGCCAAGTCCATTATCCAGTATCCCTAAAGGCGAGTTCGGCGATAAAGTCAGAAAAGGCTATCAGTTATTTGTTAATAGTCAGCAAATGCGAGATACCTACGTTGGTAACGAACTAAACTGCGTGAATTGCCACATGAATGCGGGGAATAAAGCCAATGCATCACCATTGTGGGGCGCTTATATGGCGTATCCAGCTTATCGTAAGAAAAACGATAAAGTGAATAGCTTTGAAGAACGAATTCAGGGCTGTTTTACCTATTCAATGAACGGTAAAGCGCCTGAATCTGGGAGTGAGCCCTTGGTGGCGATTTCAGCTTATTCATATTGGTTAGTGATGAGTGGGTTGATGAATCAATTTGGCATTACTGGACCTGTGCCAGAAATGACTGATGTTGAGTTGCTTAAGGGCGGTAATAGAGAGGATTTCCCTTTACCTGAAACTGTCACTTCAAAGCTCGATCAAAAGGAGCTGACTATGCTACCAGGACGTGGCTTTCCTAAGTTAGCTAAGCCAGAGTTAGCTTATTCTGTTGAAAGGGGCGAAGCGGTTTACCAAGCTCATTGTCAGACTTGTCATGCTGATGATGGTCAAGGTTACAAAATGGCAAACGTGAGTGCGTTGCCACCGTTATGGGGGCCTCAGAGCTATAATTGGGGGGCTGGCATGCATCGAGTCAATACCGCAGCTAATTTCATTTATGAAAATATGCCATTAGGTAAAAGTATTCAGCTAACGGTTCAACAAGCGTGGGATGTAGCTGCATTTGTTAATGCCCATGAGCGTCCTCAAGATCCGAGATATAAAGGTAATGTCGCTGAGACTCAGGCAAAATATCATCAGCATGAAGGGTTTTATGGTAAACCAAGCTCAATCAATGGGCCTGAGTTACTGGGTGCCAACGCATACCCTATATTTCCAGTTTCTAAGCAATCTAAGCAATGAGTTATTGTTAAGCTAGTTTATGCGATAGTTTATGCAATAGTTTAGCTATAGAGTCGGTATGAGAATGCCGACTTTTTTATTACCTTAGCCAGAGTATTTGTTTGTTTAAATTGTAGGAAATAACCAATAACCAATAACCAATAACCAATAACCAATAACTAATAACTAATAACTAATAACTAATAACTAATAAATAAAGCGTTAAATGTGAGTTGAACATGCTTGCAGTAATCATGTGTTGAGAATTAAAAATGGATAAACCACCTAAAAAAGTAAATCAGGTTCAGCAATATAGACCTGATCATGTAGCAAAGGGCGTGAAAAGTGTTTCAGAGCCACTCGTTTGTCCTGTATGCCTTAAAGAAAACCACTGTGCAGTCTCTGCAGGCTTAGCTATCGATCAATGTTGGTGCTTGGTTCAATCAGCTGAGAAGAAAATCGATTCAACGGTTTTATCTACATTGTCAGGAAAGGCGTGTGTATGCCAAGCCTGTTATATCAAATTAACTCAATAACAAGCTATCTAGTTGCTGGTTTAATTCAGTTTAGGCAGTGATTACATGGATGTTCCAATGGATTTGATGTGACTAATGATGGATTTTGAAACTGCCATTGCTAATGAATTGCAACAAGGATTGGATAACCTCAAGGTAATTTTTGAAAAATAACAGACTAAGCGAAATAAAATGTGAAGGCACTGCAATATTAGCAGTGCCTTTTTTATTAAATTAACCCAATCAATATGCTGATTTTATGAGGATATTGGTAAATATTTAGATGATTATCGTGTTGGTGTTTCCAATTTGTGTGTAATGAAGGTAATCTGAATCCTCTTCTATTTGTGTCATGCCAATAGAAGCAATAGTTGCTGATAAACGCTTATGTGATGACAACAACTAAAAATAATGAAAATAACAATAAATACTTAACTCATTATGAGGTTTTCGATGGAACAAGTGACAGCGATTGTAAATACGATAAACGGCATAGTATGGGGCGTTCCCATGCTGGTGATGATTTTAGGAGTGGGATTATTTTTATCCATTGGATTGAAATTAATGCCAATCCTAAAATTAGGCACAGGCTTTAAATTATTATGGTCAGGACGTGATTCTTCTGATGATAAACATAAAGGTGAGATCAGCCCTTTTAATGCGTTAATGACCTCTCTTTCTGCCACAATTGGTACTGGTAATATTGCGGGTGTTGCGACCGCTATTTTCTTAGGTGGCCCAGGGGCACTGTTTTGGATGTGGTGTACTGCTTTAGTTGGGATGGCAACTAAGTTTGCTGAAGCTGTATTAGCGGTTAAGTTTCGCGAAAAAGACGGTAATGGTAATCATGTCGGTGGCCCGATGTATTACATTAAAAATGGTCTAGGCAGTAAGTGGGCTTGGTTAGGCACAGCATTCGCAGTATTAGGTTCTCTAGCAGGTTTTGGTATTGGTAATACAGTGCAGACCAACTCTGTTGCTGATGCTATGAGCAGTAACTTTGGCGTTCCTAATTGGGTTACTGGTGTAGTATTAATGGTATTAGTAGGTGCTGTATTGATGGGCGGTATTAAGCGTATTGCTGATGTTGCTGGCAAGCTGGTGCCGTTAATGACCTTATTTTATATCACTGCGGGTTTAGCGGTATTGGTGGTTTATGCTGACCAAGTTCCTGCAGCATTTCAATTAATTATCCACAGTGCATTTAACCCTGTTGCTGCGCAAGGTGGCTTTGCAGGTGCTGCTGTATGGGCTGCCATTCGTTTTGGTGTGGCGCGTGGTGTGTTTTCAAATGAAGCGGGTTTAGGTAGTGCGCCGATAGCCCATGCGGCTGCGCAAACTAATGAGCCTGTAAAACAAGGCTTAGTGGCGATGTTAGGTACATTCATTGATACCATCATTGTGTGTTCTATTACTGGATTAGCAATTATTGTCTCTGGCGCTTGGACGTCAGGTGAAACGGGCGCTGCACTAACATCATTTGCTTTTTCACATGCGCTGCCAATGGGCAACTATATTGTCGCTGTTGCACTTGCGGTATTCGCATTTACCACCATTTTAGGTTGGAGTTTTTACAGTGAAAAATGCATGCAGTATTTATTTGGTGACAAAGTGGTTAAGCCATTTAGATTAGTTTGGACTTTGGTTGTACCAATCGGCGCGGTCAGTTCGCTTGAGTTTATCTGGCTACTTGCTGATACATTAAATGCAATGATGGCAATTCCAAACTTGATTGCACTGGCTCTATTAAGTCCTGTGGTATTTGCATTAACCCGAGAGTACTTCGCGAAACAAAAGGCTAAGGCTTTAGAAAGCTAATTAGCGATTAGAATTATTCAACAAGGCATACACTGGGAGTGTATGCCTTTTTTATAAGGGAAATATTCACATGAACCTTTTAAACAGAATACTGCTATTAAGTCTATTTACTTTAGTTTCATTGGTTATTGCAGGCTGCAATGGGTTATCTTTTAGAACCAATGCTGATGAATATGTCACTTATCAAGCAACAGCGACAACGGTTGATATCTATCAGCCTAGTGAGTTGTATAATCATGACAATGAACCTCTAGGTGAGGTGATGACGACTTACTGCGGGGATATTCGTAAAGATATCGCAATTTCAGCTCCCAGTATTAACTCCCTACAAAAAGAGCTGAAGGTACAAACAAGAGAAAGAGGCGGAAATGCGCTCATCATTACTGACTGTGGCAAAGTGATTTATCCGGCTTGCTCTATTTATCTAGAGTGCAGTGGTCTTGCATACTTTTTAAAGTCTTAATATTAGGTTGGAGCCGAAGCCTGAAAAGAATTAGCCTGATAACGCTGCAATAGTTTACTCAGGCTAGAATAATTCATCATCTAGATTTTTACGTAATTCTGCTTGTTCTAAATAATCATCTAAACGACGTTTCACTTGTCTTTTCCGTTCAATAATCTCAGCTGAACGCTTATTTCTAGGCGTGACCATTGCTTCAATTTCTGTGTCATTGGGAATGGTTTCTGTAATATTGGCCATCGTTCTACCCTCTATATCATTCTTGACTAACGGTTTAGCGTGAGTCGTAACACCAGTGCTAAATGTAAAGGTAAACCTGCCCTGATTGTTCACAGGTTAGTTTGTGCCGGTAACGTCAATGTTGAATGGAACTGAAAATAGGACGGAAGAATGTCTGCGCTAACACCTCATCAGTCATATATTTTGAATGTAGCAGGTATTTAAATTTTTGCTTAATTGTAGAATCGAAAATTTTATTATTGCCATTAAAAACGCCACTCTGAATGAGTGGCGCTTTTAGTGCTTAACATGCTGTAATCATACTTCCTCAATTGAGAAAGTAATGTTTAAGCCTTATAAACCGAAGCTATATGAGTAACCTAAAACAATTTTAGCGTCATCTTCATCTAAGTCAGTATCAGATGCAGTGAATGACACTGTACCGTAATCTGTATCAGCGCTCAGTGACACATTATATTCAGAGTAGCTATCAGTATCGAACCAGCTCATGATGACATCACCATCAGAGTAGCCGTAATGAACGCCCAGAGACAATTTTTCAGTCAATGGGAACGTTAAGTTAGCTTGTGCATACATCATGTCCGCAGAGTCTAATGGCTCAGCAGCGATATCATCACCACCATTGACAGTGTGAGAGTATGAAACATCTAACCATTTCCATGCTAGACCAACAGTCACTTCACCAAAATCAACACTTCCTGGTGAATCTGGGTAAGCGTAGTAAAGGTAGTTGATGTCATAGCTTAAGTCTTCAGTAATGTTACCACCGTAACCCGCATAGATATCTAGCTCGTAACTTGTGCCATCACCAAAATCGACATTTGAAGCCCAACCGCCAACATAAAAACCAGAATCAGCAGCGTAATCAATGCCACCTTGCACAGCTGCGCCGTTATCAGTTTGGCTTACACCGCGCCAAAGGTAATTTGATGTCGCTCCGATGTTACCTGTTACTTCTGCTAAAGCAGAACCACTGAGTAATAAACCTGTTGATAGCGCAATAGCTTTATATATCGATGTTTTCATTTTCATTCCCTCAAGTTTTTCTTATCACTGAACTTGTTGCTTAGTAATCGGGCAGCAATGTTCAATGTTGATTTTATCTGTATGAGGTATTGCTAATGGTGTGCCATGTTTGAAATTGCTACATTTTCAGATGTTTAGCTGTTTCTGCACCGACTTGTAGCAAAAATGTTGCATAGATATGAAGCAGGGTTGCACTTTTAGTGTGCAAGATTTGTGCGCTATTCCTGTACTTTAAACTTAGTTCTGTAGAAAAAAGGCATAAAAAAACCTCCCATGGGGAGGTTTTATAATTCAAGCTGTTAATTTAATTAACGCTATCTTTCAGCGTTTTACCAGCTTTGAATTTTGGTACAGTCGCTTCAGCAATTTGGATTTCTTTGCCGGTTTGTGGGTTACGGCCAGTACGTGCTGCACGAACTGAGGTTTCAAAAGAACCAAAACCTACGATAGAAATCTTGTCACCACTTTTCATGGCTTCAGTAACAGCTTCTTCAAAAGACTTTAGTGCGCGACCAGCTTCAGCTTTAGTCAGCTCAGCATTTTCTGCAATTTTTGCAATTAATTCACTTTTGTTCATGTTGTATTCTCTGCTTTCCATAGATGTGTTTATTTAAAACTAGATTAACATGCCATAAGCCATGGGGGTTTAAAAGCCTTTTATCTGATTAATGTGTAGCGATAAGGCATTTTGGCGACATTTAAGGCGTAAAATAGCCAATTGGGCTATTTCATCAGTGAAAATGACTAGTGACGAAGAGCCAAAAGTCATTTACTTTTTGAGCAGGCTATTCTTCTAATAGTTGGTAAAGCAGTTGTTTGACGAGTTTTGGTTCGAAAGGTTTGTCACATAAGGCGTTAACACCGGCACTGGAAACGTTACTTAAATGAGTGTCGTTTGCTTCAGAGGAGACCATTAAAATCGGAATATGTGATTGCTGGCTTTGATTACGAATGTATTGAGTTAATGCTAATCCATCAACACTAGGCATATTGTAATCAGTGATGACCAAATCAAACATTTGTTGTTGCATAAGCTCAATGGCTTTAGCGCCATCTTCGGCTTCACTGATAATTCTTATCCCTAAATTACCTATAGTGCGTTTAATGACGTTACGTGCCATTCGGCTATCATCGACAACTAAAGTTCGGATATCTTGGACATCGAAATGACTCAAATCTAATTCATCATTACTAATGAGGTCAATGGTTGAATTTAGCGCTGTAGCCAAGTGGTCTGCATCAAAGGGTTTAGGTAAAATTGCCACGACACCAGATTGTCTGAATATTTCTAATTGCTCACGACGACATTCGCTAGAAACCAGCATGAATTGAATATCTTGATAGGCTGATTTTTGTTTAATAAAACTTAAGAGTTCTGTGGCCTCACCATCTTCAAAATGTAATGCACTAACAATTAAATCAGGTGTATGGCGGGCAATGATGTCTTTAGCTTCAGTAAGATTAGATGCTGTTTGAATGCTATCAACACCTTCTTGGTGTAATTTAGCAATGATGATTTTTCGTTGAACCTCTGAAGGCTCCAACAGCAAAATCGACAGTTCACTGGGTGATAAATGGCTCATGCTACTTCTTCTTTTTTTTGTAATTGAGTCTTATGCTGTGCATTTTAACCTAAGGTTAGCTTTGAATATACTTATAACACTCGAATGGTTAACAAGTTCGCTGCAAGTACTCTTTGGTTTTTTGACTAAATGCGACCCAATATTGAAAGCTGAGAATGAGCAGTACGGTTAAGGCGATTGCTGGAATGGGAAGCTCAGTACCTTGAAACTCTACTTTTACATCTTCAGGGGTGATTTGATAGGCAATGATGGCGGTCGTGGTCAGTGCTAACGCGGCTAATGTTTGAATACCTAAGTAAATTTTAAATACCATGCTAGCCCAATGGGTTCGCTTTATAAGGCCGAAAAGTACCGGGATCACGCCAATAGTAAACAAGTCTACCCCTTGGATGGAGTATGAACGCAATAATGCAAGAATGGATAACAAAACATAAAATGTCATCAGAATAATGAGTCTGCGTGGTGGTTTGGTGCTGATAGGACTGAGTTTATTCATAGCGATTAGATATAGGCTGTAAGGTTTTAGATTTTATGTGGTGTAGAATACCGCGAGTAGAATCAATTTTGTGAGTTGTTTGCAAAAGAATTTAGGAAAAGTGAAATGACAGAAGCTGACTTTTGGTCACTGGTAACCCGAACTGAGCCGCAGCAATCTGAGCAGCAATGCCATGACGCATTAAAAGATAAACTGACGCCACTAGATGATGGATCATTAGCTGCATTCGATAAAATATTCGGTCAACAAATGCGACGCAGTTATAACTGGGATATTTGGGGCGCTGCTTACATCATCACTGGATGTGATTCAGATTATGCCTTTGCTGAATTTAGAGGCTTTATTTTGTCATTAGGTGAGCAGTGGTATAACAAGGTGATTGCTGACCCTGACTGCCTAGGTGATATTGAGTTTTGGCCCACAAAAGACGATTCGGCTTACCCGTTTATTGAAGATTATGATTTAATTGCTGGTCAACTGTATGAAGATAGAACGGGTGATGAGTTACCCTTTATTCCTTCAGGTCAACATACACCACAAGGTAAAAAGTTCAGCACCAAGAAGAAAGACTTAAGAAAGAATTATCCTAAGTTGAGTGCTCGTTTTCCGTTTTAAACTTACCTGTATTAAAAAGCTGGACTCTTTTCAAATTCTTGAAGAAAAAATGCAGTCACTGCTTAATCAGTGACTGCATTTTTAGTTGTATACGGTAGATGGCTAATTATCCATCACATACTTCTGAGCGTGTATCGAAATCTAAACCACGTTGTTCGCACTTTTGGTCTAAAAACTTACTTTCAGCGGTCTTCATTTGCTTGTCGAAGTCTTGATTTAGCTCGGCAGAGTACTCTTGCTCTGCAGAAGCCATATGTTGAACCATTAATTGACGATGTTCTTTAATCGCTTGCTCTCCTTGAGCATCAACATCAAATTGATAAGCGAAACTAGAAGATGAAACGACTAAAGCAATAAAGAAAGTTGCGGCTAAAGATAGTTTTTTAGTCATACCAGTCGTTGAGAAAGTCGTTTGAGTTGAGATGTTGTTCATATTATTACTCCAGTCATACACGTAGGTTTGTATTGGCGCTAATTCCTTGAGCGATAATTGCAGTGACGCTAACAGAGTTTTGTTTAACAGCTACCTCGTATTGGTACTGTGCGTTTGCTTGGGATGTATATTAGCGAAGCCTTGCTGAATATAAACTGAACAGTGTTTGATGTATTTTTGAGCGTTTAATTAATTATCTTGTGTCTATATAGGCATATTTCCTACAGCAAAGTTAACTGCTTTACGTTAAGCTGATATACAGGTTAAGTTTTTATACTAGTGGCATAGATTAGGTTTTAGATAGATATAGCCAGGAGACGACAAATGAAAGTTAAACATCTACTTATTGCAGGCGCATTAATGTGTAATGTTGCTATTGCAGATGAAGAAGTGATTGCGAACCCAATGACAGAAGAAGGGGTTGTAAAAGTCGAATGGCAAGAGCCTAAGAAATATCGCGACTTAAAAACGGCTACTGAAGTCAAATCCCGTTTTCAACAACGCTTTTTCGATACGATTACCGAAAATTTGAACAAAGAAGCTGAGAAAGTGCTTAAACCAAATCAAAAGCTTGAAATGCAAGTTTCAGATGTGGATTTAGCGGGGGATTTACGTCCTACATTTGGCGCAACAACTGCCAATGAGCTTCGTATCGTGAAGGATTTATATCCGCCAAGAATGACTTTTACTTACAGCATCACTGAAGGTGATAAAGTGATTATGGCAGGTGACGAGAAACTTATTGATATGAACTTTATGTATGGCACTCATTCAAAACGCAATCAAAAGCCGTTTCAGTATGAATCCACCATGTTAAAAGACTGGCTTAATAAAACGGTTGCACCAAAGCTTTAGGGCTAACATGTAACCCATAGCCAAGTATGCAAACACGCTAAAAACAGCTTAATTGAATTAAGCTGTTTTTTGTTGGTTATGATTTGAGAAATAAAAGCCATTCTTGGCAAATTTAGCCTGCTTTTTAGCTTCTGCACTGAGCATAGATAATTCATGATCACTGGTTTGTATCGTCAAATTCGGTGATAGCACCCCTACGCATAATGAGATCAACGGATGAAGTACTTTTTTATCCTGACGATCATTGGCGTATACGGTTTGCGCTTGCCAGTGTTCAGTAGAGTAATAAGTCCGTTTACTTTTTTCAAATTGCGCAACGATCATTTGAAAGTGAGTAATAGCCTCAGAGCAAGTGCTGATCATCACAAAATCATCGCCGCCAATATGGCCGACAAAGCTATGTTCGTTCTGGTAATGAGTGAGCAGATTAGCAACTTCCATAATGACTTCATCGCCACGTGAAAACCCGTAGATATCGTTATAAGGTTTAAAGTGACATAAGTCGAAATAGGCCAAGTAGAAGGCTTTCTTTTGGGAACGTAATCGTTTCAACTCTTCTTGTATGGGTACATTTCCCGGCAAATTGCTCAAGGGATTAGCATGCCTTGCGACTTTTATTCGGTATTCTGTTATGCGTTGCAATAAATCTTTAGTGTGGCCAATACCGATAAGTTTACCCTGTCGAAGAATGATAAATTGCTGCGCTACTGTGGTGGAGTGCTCAGAAGTGAGTAATTGGCTGACCGTTGACAGTGGCTCGCTGGCATCGATTTGAAAGACTTGCTTATCCATTACCGCACTTGCAGGGTGATTTTCATGTAAAGCTCTGCCATAGGGTGTGCTAAACAACTCTAAAATATGATTACGGCTAACAATACCTTTGGCTTGTCCATTATCTGCGATAACAATTGCTTGAAGCGCAGGCTGGTTGATGAATTGCTCGCTGAGTTGTTTGAGTTTAGTCTCTGGAGTCGCGATATTAGCAGGTGCACATAGGCTTTCAGCTGTTTCGCAATAGCGATTTTGCGGCGCTAATGGTGCTGATACTAATTCCGAACTCATGAATGTATTGGGTTTGATATTAGGGCGCCCTAACAAATACCCCTGACAATATGTGACTCCCAGTTGTTTCAGCATGGTGAGCTCAGCAGGTGTTTCTATGCCTTCAGCAATCACTTTACAGGTTAGGTTTTGGCATAGTTCCACAATGGAGCGAACGAATTCTTGCTTAACTGGTGTGCTATCTATCTGATGAATAAAATGACGGTCAATTTTGACGTAGTCAGGGGCTAATTCTGACCATAAACGTAATCCAGAATATCCAGCGCCCAAATCATCAATTGCGGTTAAGAAACCTTGGTTACGATAATGGTTCAAGCAGTCTTTTAGTAAATCGATATCATCTGCGGGATACTGCTCTGACAGTTCAATAACAACATCTTCAGGGCGCAGTCCCATTTGTTTAATGAGTTGTAAGGTTAAGCCTTTGGGATGATCAGGGTCGAGAAGGGCTTTAGGTGAGATATTGATGAATAACTTGCCTTTCAACTCGCAGGTTTTAAATGCATTAATTGAGATGCTGCGACATAAGGTTTCTAACTCGCTGAGTTTACCCATATGCTCAGCAGTTTTGAATAAAGGCACAGGAGAAAAAAGCGGACTATGTTCAGGGCCACGGCTCAATGCTTCAAAGCCATGCACTTTCTGGTTAGTGATATTAAAAATTGGCTGAAAAATGGCATTGATAGATTGTTTAGCAATTATCTTATTCAGTTCTTTTTCTAAATCTATAACGCTCATCTAATCAATTCCATAGCAAATTAATTCATCAGTCTATGGCAGGAAAATGACAGAAATATGTCGTTAACAGTGAAATAGAGTTTAAAACCAAAGTATTAAAAGTTATGTCATATATCGCTACTTTTGCATTGGCAGGTTGAGGAAGGGGCATGTAGAACAAATAAAAAAGCAGCCTAATGGCTGCTTTTTTATTTGGGGCTTAAACAACACTTATTTAGTGTTTTGTTTAAATAAATGCAGCGTTTTCAATAACGCTGCAATTTTTTGTACGTGAGCTTCAAGTGCTTCTGGTGGAATATGACTAAGGCCTTGTAGCTCTTCTAACTCATTTGCAAGTTCCTGAACATACGGCAAAAAACGATTACTTTTTTGCGTAAAACCTTGTTCTTCAGTAAAGATTGCCACAAACTTACCATGGCCAGCTTGACGTAATTCGTCGAGTCTTTTATCGGCATCAATGGCTTGACGGTATCCTGTTTGCAGACTTTCTTTTAATTGCTGGATAACTTGGGTATACGGCATGATAGCCTCATTCAACATCATAATATTAAGCTAAATTATAAGGGGCTGGCATGTTACTAACAAGTCAAACGAAGGGAAAAGTGCCAATGATGCAACGCTTTGGAGAAAATAAAAGGCTTAGCGGCATTCTGATGCTGGTTTTCCTTTGCCTATCAAGCTTGGTTATCGCTGCAACAGCTTTTGCAGCTGAGTCAGATAAACCGCCATTTTTTAAGGCTGCGTATCAAGGAAAAACAGTATACGTATTAGGCTCTATCCACATTGGTAAGGCTGACTTTTATCCTTTACCGCTGCAAATTGAACAAGCATTCGTCGATTCAGAGGCGCTTGTTATTGAAGCGGATGTGACTAAAGCCAATGTGCAGCAATTATTACAACAATATGGTTTTGCTACTGCGAATAAACAAAGTGATTTAAACCAACGTTATCCTATGTTTTGTGCCAAAAACCAAACCATGTGTGATGGTCTTAAGCCTTTGGCTACCTGGCTTCAAGCAAACCAAATTGGAGTCGCTCGGTTTGCATCATTGGGTTTTAGCCCGGAAGCTGGTGTTGATGTCACGTTTGTTGCGAGAGATCTGAGTAAACCGCTACTTGAGCTTGAAAGTGTACAGTTTCAATTTGATTTGATTTCATCATTTTCTGATAAGACCCAACAACAGTTACTCGATGAAGCGATTAATGCGACTGACGAGGATATGTTGGCGTTGATTAATGCATGGCGCAGTGGCGATCATAAAGCGATAGCCGACATAATGGAGGATCAAGCGGAAGACTCGGATGAATTGCTCGATAAGTTACTGTGGCAAAGAAACCACACTATGAGTAAACGTATTTTCGACATTCTCGCTGAATCCGATTACCAAACCTTATTCGTGGTGGTGGGCGCAGGTCATGTTGTTGGTCAGCAAACCGTTCCACAATTACTGCAACAAGCGGGTGCAACCGTTATCGATTGCTGGGATAAACAGTGTGACTAGAGTGTAAATAAAAAATATTTTATATGTTGGAATAATAGCCTAAAACGTATTTTTTTTACTGATGTATTACAAGTCGATGTATAATATCGATATTGAAACAATTGTGACGCAGTATTTAGTCAGTCTAAATACTGCGTTTCACTTAATACAGAAAGGGTGCTCTTTGAGTCACGATTACTCTATAGAACTAGCTTCGATGCCATCGTTGTTGTCACTATATCGAAAAATATTACTCACGCGTAAACCGGGTTGGGATCAGCAACCTTTGCCGAATGTTTATGTTCAGGCTAAAGGTATTAATGTTGCTGACAAAAAAGTCCGTCAATATGCAGATGTCTGTGAATTCGATTTTGATGGCAAGGTATTACCGCCAACGTTCTTGTACGTACTTGCCTTTAGATTGCATGCAACTGTTTTTAATCATAAAGCGATTACCTTCCCGCTTTTAGGGATGATCCACTTAAAAAATAGCATTAGCTTGTATCGTCCAATTAATGCAGATGAAACCTTTGATGTTCAGTGTGAGCTCACCTCAAGCAAAACCACTGACACAGGGCTAGAGTTTGAATTAGCCTCTAAAATTTATGTGGGCGAAGAGTTAGTGTGGGAAGCATTATCAACTTATCTTTATCGTATTGAGTCAAAAGGGCGCAGAGCAAGACCACCACGTGGCTCAGATATGGTTTGGGAAGATGCACTCACTTGGAAATTACCTGAAGACTTAGGCCGACAGTATGCCAAAGCATCAGGGGATTATAATCTGATTCATTTGCACCCCATTGTGTCCAAACGATTTGGTTTTGAAAGAGTGCTGGCACACGGAATGTGGTCTAAAGCGCGTTCTTTAGCGGCGTTAATGCAGTTTATTGGCGAGCGTCCATTTAAAGTCGATGTGGAATTTAAGTTACCTGTGTTTATGCCATCTGAAGTGACATTTGCATTTGAAAGTATGGAAAACGGTAAGCGTTTTGAAATGCGAGATATTAAAGGTCGCCGTCCACACTTATTAGGCACGATGACCTACTTAGATAAATAGTTTGAGTAACTTGTTTAGATGAGTAAGTTTACGCTTGCAGTTAATCATTAAAAAGCCCGAGCAGATAGCTCGGGCTTTTTGTATTGATAAATAAGCTGCAGGCTTAATCTGCAGATTTTTCGTGGTAAATATGCACATCGCGTTGCGGGAAAGGAATACTGACTCCTTGTGCATCAAATTGCATTTTCACTTCGCGAGTAATGTCCCAATATACATCCCAGTAATCGAGGGGGGCAGCCCATGGGCGAACAATGAAATCCACTGATGACTCGCCAAGAGTGTGTAGCTTAATCATAGGCTCAGGGAACTGTTTAACCTTAGGATGCGCCATCACGATATCTGTTAATATCTTTTCTGCTTTAGGGATGTCATCCCCATAACCAATGCCAAATGTCATATCAACACGGCGCTCTTGCTCTACAGTGATGTTATTAATGGTGTCGCCCCAAATTTTATTATTTGGAATGATCAGTCTTTGGTTATCTAAGGTTTTCACCGTGGTCGATACAAGGCTCATATGGCTGACGCGACCCGTTACACCTGCCGCGTTAATTAGGTCACCGACATCATAGGGACGATAAATTAGAATCATCATGCCTGAAGCAAAGTTTGATAATGTATCTTGCAATGCAAAACCAATAATCACACCCGCGATACCAAAACCTGCGAGCAATGGTGCTAATTCAAACCCAAGCTGAGATAAGGCAATCAATAGACCTAAAGCATAAATCACATTGCCTGAAATCGAAGTAAAGAAGTCTTGCAGCAAAATGCTAAATTGCAGCTTAGACGAGTTGACGGCTTTACGAACCACCTTTCTCACTAGTTTGGCAACCAAGCTGGTAAGGAAAATAATGATCAAGAAGATGATGATTTTAAACGTCATCCCTGCGCCATTTTCCAAGGCTTGATTTTTAGCAATGGTCATCCATTCTTCGATAAGACTTGAGGCGACATCAAAGTTAAGTACGTCTTGAGTAATATCACCAGATACACTGAATAATGTTTGCTTGATTTGAGTCGTGTCTTGACCAAGAGCTTCGAGCATTTCGACCGCAACATTCAGGCTTGAGGTGTGCATAGCTAAGCGATCTTTGAGTAATGAAACCTTACTCTTCTGTTCAGCACTGACATCTGCACCAGCATTAGATGCATCGGCTACCGCTTTTTTTAGCTGTGCTTGGGTGTAAGTGACTAAGCTTTCAAAGTAATCAGCTCTCAGCAACACTTCTGCTGTTAAAGCTGCTTCAGCATTATCAACACTGATATTCAGTAGTTTGCCCCAAGCGATAGTTTCGAGTTCAGCTTGTAGATAATGATCTCGGTCTTCTTCACGTTTGATAATTTGTTGCATAATGACTGCGTCATTATCTCCACCAAGCTCCAATTGGAGTTCAGTGGTTCTTTCATCAATGTATTGGCCGACTTTATCAAGAAAGATTAATTGCTTATTCACTTGCGGAACTAAGTAAGCTAAATCGGGTTCTGGCTGATTAACTAGCGTAGCGAGCTCTTGGCGTAATAAATTGGTTTTATGACGAATGCGATATTCACTGACATCTTTAAGCTCACCTTTAGCTGTTTTAAGCCAAGCGACATCAGTATCAATGGTGTTTTGTAATTGTTGAATTTTTTTGCTTGTTGCTGGTTCAACTTCAGCAGCAAAGCTATTACCAGAAAAGCTAATTAAGCTGATGAGACAGCAAATAACAAACAGAATTCTTGGCATGATTAACGTCCTGTAGAATGGTAGAACGCTAATGATAAGTTATTGGATGAAGTTTGACGATAATTTGCTAAACTTACGCACTTTTTATTTTTAGATAGGCTATCTATGGCTGCCTTACAGTGTGCACATTGCCACAAACCTATTTCGGTCAGTAAAGTTACTGGAACACGCGGCAAAGGGTTTTCGGCGCAAATACAATGTTATCATTGTCAGGCGTGGTTAGGACGTCATGCAATACTAACGATACTAAAAGTGATTGGTTTTTATACTGCAGTAATCGCTGGTGTGACGGGGTATTTTGTCGAAGGGTTAGCCAATATTATCACCCCCGTTATTATGCTATCGCTAATACTGACGGGGGTAACGCATTTGATGGACCATCTGCTGGTTATTGAAGCGCCTGAAGAAGACGGTAAACCAACAGATGAAATCAAATAATTAGTCTACAACTTGAACTTGGTTTTCTAGTGCTGCTTCAACATAATAAATACCACCAAGCACAACAACGCCAATGATGACCATTGTTAAAATAATACCGATGTTGTCTTTGAGTAAATTCATCATAGTTAAATCCTCTGTCTTGGCTGGCTAAGCTGCTATATATGGCTAATATTTTAGCGTTTTCAGCTTAAGCTAATCTTAAAATAGCATAACGATGAATGGCATAAGTTGCTATGGTACGTCACGTTTTTTTATTAAAAGTGATTTGTAACACTCTATTGGTTGCTTTTTTTTGTAATCTTTTTAAGATAGCACTGATTTTTTAATCCAAGGATGAGTTTGGTGCATAGATTTAGACCAATAAAACGCAGTGTTGTGGTATGGCTTTCAGCCATGCTAGTACTACTGTCGTTTGCGGCTTCTGCACATAACGTGATCCATGACCATGATTCATTAAGTACTAGCTGTACTTTATGTGTCCATCAACATCAGTTTAATGCTGCACTTCCCTCAACTGAATTAAGCATCGCCATTGTTCGTCAGCACTTCGAGACTGTCACATACAACTGTCGAACTTATAGCAGTGTTCACCAATCGCTTTACCATAGCCGCGCGCCCCCTTTTTTCTCTTAATCTAACAACGTTAACCTTAATTTTTTATTCGACTATCACAGATGATGGACGAAGACTTGTTGTATTTTGGAGATAAAATGTCTTATTTAAACAAACGCCTTTCTTTAGTTGCAGTTGCCTGCGCATTCGCTTCAACTCATGCTTTTGCTGAAGATTCTAGCTTAACAAACCCTAACATTAGTGCGGTTCTTGATGGTTTTTATCAGACTGGAGATCGTGGTTTAGGTGGGCGTGAAGAAGGCTTCGGTTTGGGCGAAACAGAGCTGGCGATTAGTGCAAACATTGATGACATGTTTTACGGAAAAGTGACCGCGATTTTAGAGTCGCACGACGGTGAAACTGAAATTGAATTAGAAGAAGCGTTTATTCAAACTATGGGGCTTCCTGCTGGTTTAGGTATTCGTGCTGGTCGCTTCCTATCTGATGTTGGTTACTTAAATAATCAGCATTTACATACTGATTCATTTGTTGACCGTCCAGGTGCTTATCGTGCGTTCATGGGTAATCATTATTTTGATGATGGTGTGCGTCTAACTTATGTTGCCCCGACTGATCTATATTGGACTATGGGTGTTGAAGTCTTTAAAGGCGACAAAATGCGCGCTGCTGATATGTATGAAGAGCATGAAGAAGAAGGGCATGACGAGGAAGAACATGAAGAGCATGGACCACGAGAGTATGACACTGTAGGTGTGTATTCTGCTTTTACTAAATTCGGTGGTGACATTGGTAATTCAAGCTCTTGGCAGGTTGGCTTAAGCTACTTATATAATGCCAATGGTAAGGTAATGGTCGTAGAGGGTGAAGAGGAAGAAGGTCATGCTGATGAAGAACATGATCATGAAGGCCACACTCATAGCGCATCTTACACGGGTGAAAATACTTACATCGCAGATTTTGTTTATAAATGGGCGCCAAACGGTAACTACAAATACCAACATTTAACAGTGAGTGGTGAATACTTCCGAGTGACGGATACTTTTTCGTTTGAAGAAGGCGACCATGGCCATGAAGAGGAAGATCATGATCATGAAGAGTCTCATGGCGATGATTATTTTGAAGGTTGGTACTTAAGTGGTGTTTATCAGTTCTCTCCTCATTGGTCTGCAGGTGTTCGTTACGGTGAAGTTGATACCTATGAACTTCATGGCGACCATTTAGATCCGCAAAAACTGAAAGAAACTGAATTAAGTTTAGCTTGGCATCACAGTCATTTCTCTACTGTCCGTCTACAATATACTAATCAAAAAGGTACAAACTTTGATGGTTTTGAAGACGACAACATTGTCTCACTTCAGTATGTTATGACATTAGGAGCTCACGGTGCGCATCAATTCTAAAAAACTCATTGTGATGGGGGCGCTTTGTAGTGCCTTTTTGACAAGCGCGGCGAATGCCCAGTTAAATGTGTTTGCTTGTGAGCCTGAATATGCAGCCTTAGCGCAAGAGATTGCGCCAGAAGCTAAAATTTATTCAGCGACAAGTGCAATGCAAGATCCGCATTTGGTTCAGGCAAGACCTAGTTTGATCGCTAAGATGCGTCAAGCTGATCTTGTTGTATGTGCGGGAGCTGACCTTGAAATTGGTTGGTTACCTATGCTGCAAATGAAAGCATCGAATAATAAAGTGCGTTCAACCGATAACGGTTTATTCTACGCAGCTGAGCATATTGATACCTTAGATAAACTTGAACATGTTGATCGTTCTATGGGAGATGTCCACGCAAAGGGCAATCCACATCTGCACTTTGATCCTCGTAGAATGTTACAGGTGGCTAATGCATTGTCAGAAAAAATGGCGGCATTAGACCCTGAAGGTGCAGCAGGTTATCAGGCAAAACTTACCGATTTCACTGACCGATGGCAGCAAGCTATCCCTAAATGGGAAGAGCAAGCGGCGGGTTTGAAAGGTAAAAAGGTGATTGCGTACCATTCAAGCTTTCGTTACCTGTTTAACTGGCTAGGCATCGAACAAGTGGCTGACTTAGAACCTAAACCTGGCATTCCACCTAGTAGTAGCCATTTAGCAAAATTGGTTAATCGTAGCCAAGAAGGCGATGTGATGGCGATATTAGTGACATCTTATCAGGATGAACGCGGTGCTAATTGGCTGGGTGAACGCACGGACTTACCTGTGCTAATTCTGCCTATGTCAGTGGGTGGCAACAGTGATAGCACAGATTTGTTTAGCCTTTATGATAGCGTTATAACAATGCTTACAGAGGTTCAATAAACTTATGCTAGATCTCGATTTGCTACCTATTTTAATTCCTGCATTTGTTGCTGGCTTACTAGTACTGTCTACTCATGTTGTATTAGGTCGCCAAGTATTAAAACGTGGGATTATCTTTATTGATTTGGCCATTGCTCAAGTGGCTGCTTTAGGTGCAATCGTATCGCATATGGACCACAGTATTGAGGAACTCCCTTTTTCTCATGTGTGGATGCCTGCGTTATTTGCATTGGTGGGTGCAGGTTTTATTGCTTGGTTATCTAAAAGATTTGCTGATGAACTTGAAGCGATTATTGGTTGTTTTTATGTGCTGAGTGCGGTGGCAGCCATGTTGCTGCTATCGAATGATCCTCATGGTGCTGAGCTATTAAAACAGCTAATGTCGGGGCAAATATTATGGGTTAACTGGTCTCAGCTCGTCCTGCCAGCCATTGTTTCTGCCGCTATATTGGCGTTAATCGTGATGAAACCACAAGTGTTAGACGGTGCAGGTTTTTACTTCCTGTTTGCCATTGTCATAACACTTTCGGTTGAGTTGATTGGCGTCTACTTGGTCTTTAGTACCTTAATCCTTCCAGCCTTGGCACTGAATAAGTACCAAGGAAAAGGATTATTGGCACTTGCCTATGTGGTTGGATTTGTTGGATACATTGCAGGGCTTATACTTTCGGCCACTTATGATTTACCGAGTGGCGCCGCGATTGTAGCAGCGTTAGCTATGAGTGCGATTCTAATGAGAGTATTCCTGTCGATGAAGGCGTCAAAAACGGCTTCATCCCTAAGCAATTAAATACTCAAATCAGCAACACACTCAATAAAATCCGAGTCAAACTGTATAATTAATGATGCGTTAATGTTTAACGCATCATTAATTCATCTTGGCTGGTGTATAATCATTTAAGCTTACAATTGTAAACTGAAATCAAACAAATCATTGAGTCCAGCATCCGTGCTGGCTATACTGTCGCCACTTTCTTCGCAGGAGCCTGCTTGTGCTGTTAATTGCTCGTTCAATTATTCTTGCAGTGTTATTAACACTGGCGTTTTTTTTCGCAATCATCCTTTGTATTGTCAGACCAATGCATCGTGATAATGTCCATGTTATCGCTCGCATTTTTTCATCCGTTGCCCCAATCCTTGGCATTAAAGTCATTACTCGTCATGCAACAGAAGAACACCCGAAAGAACCTAAAATCTATTTAGCGAATCATCAGAATAACTTTGATTTATTTACTCATACTTCAGCTGTTCCAAAAGCGACAGTGAGTTTAGGTAAGAAAAGTTTGGCGTGGATGCCGCTATTTGGGCAAATTTACTGGTTGTCAGGTAATATTCTGATTGACCGTAAAAATCGTCATAGTGCCTTTGATACCATGGCTAAAACAGTCGAGAAAATGAAAAACAAACTATTATCAGTTTGGATTTTCCCAGAAGGAACCCGTTCTCGTGGCCGTGGTTTATTGCCATTTAAAGTAGGTGCATTCCACACAGCTATCGCAGCTAAAGCATCAATAGTCCCAGTACTGGCGTCATGTCAAAACCACATTAAATTGAACCGTTGGAATAACGGTGTGGTAATTGTGGAAATGATGGCACCGATGTCGACTGCAAATGTGGATAAAAGTGATGTTAAAAAGCTTTGTGCTAAGGTGCATGAGGCAATGTCAAAGCGTTTAGCTGAATTAAATCAAGAAGCATCGGCATTAATGGCTAAACCTCAGTAGATTTATCACGTATAATTAGCGATTAGCCGCATTATTTTGTTAACGGAGTTACTCCATGTCTATTGAAGGTCTTTTAAAAGAGCAGTTTGCTGAGAACCGTGAAATTATCCAAGCTTTGCTTGCTGATGGTTCGCAAGCCGATGCCGAATACACGATTGAGCATCACTTTTCATCGACTAATTTTGACCGTTTAGAAAAAGCGGCGGTTGATGCATTTAAACTTGGTTTTGAAGTGAATGATGCTGAAGAGATGGAGCTAGAAGATGGCTCAATCATTTTCTGTTTTGATGCAATTGCTAATCACGCACTTGAAGCTGACTTGCTAGATAAAGCTTGTGAGCAACTGATGCTTTTAGCGCAAAAGCAAAAAGTGGATTATGACGGTTGGGGAACCTTCTTTGTCGGTGACGAAGATGAGCTTGATGAAGAACAAGATGAAGAAGATGAGTTTTAATTAACTTGTTTCTGAAAAATCATAAAAAGCCCACTCAAATGAGTGGGCTTTTTATTGATAACTATGGAGATATTAGCTTCTACTTGGTTTTATAAACCGAAGTTTGGTTACGGCCATTTTCCTTTGAAAGGTATAAGGCCTTGTCTGCTCCTGATAACCAACTAGCACTATTTTTGGTGTCTTCTGACAAGGAATTGACCCCAATACTGATGGTGACTTTGATGATTTGGTTCTTATAAACCACTTGTGATGATTCGACTTTTTTACGCAAGCGTTCAGTGAAGTATTTCGACTCGTCAGCACTGGTATTCGTTAGCACCACTGCAAACTCTTCACCACCATAACGTCCTGCAAAGTCTGTTTCACGTAAAGATTGTTTTAAGATATGGGCTATATTCTGAATCACTTTATCGCCAGCAGGGTGACCATACTTATCGTTAATTTGTTTGAAATTATCGATATCAATCATAATCATGCTGCCGTTTTCACCATAACGCGCAAAGCGTTCATATTCTTTTTCAAAACACTCTTGCCAGTGACGACGGTTAAATAGTTGGGTTAAGCTGTCAGTCTGGCTGAGTTTTTCTAATTGCTCATTGGCCGCTTTGAGTTGTAGCTTATTAATCGCCACATCAGTCACGTCATAAACAATGATACTGATATGGGTTATGTTGCCGGTGAGCGAAGCCAAGGGCAGCAGGGTGATATTCTGATACATGTGATCAGCACGACCTGTGATTGGGCGATAGTTTTTAAACTCAAAGACGTATGGGCGTTGTTCCCAGCTAATAAACGAGCGGTTTTTAAGTAAAAAAACCGATTCCATTTTTTGAGTTAGCCACTCATTAGGCAAATCTGGAAAAGTTTCAAATAGGTTTTTGCCTTTAATGGCATTAGGCGATACGCCACTATGGTTTTCCATAAACCCATTCCACAACTGGATGTTGTAATTACGATCTAATACGACCAAGCCAACCTCTATGGTTTGCACCATATCAATAAGCCAGTGAAGTTCGTTCATTGCATTTTGATCAGTAGACATGAGTTAACATCCAACTTTCTTTATTATTTTAATTATTTGCGAATGTGTTATTCGCTAAATAGGTTGATTAATCGAGCAAATAACCCAGCTTAAAGTTAAGCGTTGGGATGGAGTCTTCGGTAAATAGCAGTAATAAATCGCACTGGACATTGTGATCTTCAATTTGGTAATTGATTTCCATTGCTAAGGTGCGTTGCCACTTTTCTGAATTGTCGTGGATTAGCTCATTCACCGTGCAGTGACGTCCTAAAACAACAGGATGTCCTTGGCTAAACTTCATATCTAATTGCTCAGAGATACCATTAAGGAATGCACCAATAAGCACATTACCAGTGTCGATTAACACTTCGATCTCATTTGCAGTATCTTGTGGGTTTTTATGACCCATTAACTTGGCCATGTCTTCAAAGCTTGAATCATGAAATAACAGCAGGGCTTCACCAGCCACGCCTGCGCCAATAAAGCCTTGGCACAATGCTGATACTTTTGAACTTTCTTCAGTGGCTTTTAGTGCCATGGTCAGTTCACTGACTTCAAGGACATTTACGTTGGGGATAGGCAACATGACAAACACATCTAACAGTGTGGCCAATAAGTCTGCAGCACGACCCATAGCAACGTTGGCAATTTCTTGACAAGCATCGCGTAAATCCACTTCAAACATCGGCGTGTCATTACCTGCATCTTTTAATGCTAAGGTCAGAATGCCGTACTCTTCGAGGATATTACTGATGGATTCGGCGCTGACAGGCTTTTGAATAAAATCCAATGCGCCTAACGCTTTGACTCTTTCGTGAGCTTTGATTTGGATATCACCTGACACCACGATGACCAATGCAGGCAAATCTTCTTTTTGAATGGCTTCTAATACTTCATATCCATCCATTACAGGCATATTGAGATCGAGAAATACGATCTCACCTTTGCCTGCACGGATAACCTCGAGTCCTTCAGCACCATTAGTGGCATAACTGATATCAACGTCCCATTCCTTGGGCAAGGTTCGCGCCATTTGCTTTCTGGCTAATCCTGAGTCATCGCATATCAAAATAGGAATAGTCATAGAGACAGATGATCCTTTAACGGGTTTTATTATTATTGAGTGTAGTTGATGATTTAACGTTTTGGTTAATTGCATTAAGCAACAGTAAGTTAGCTGCTGAAAAGTCTAAAACGTTACACCCTACATTTATTAAACATTATTTTACAACTTATTGCTGATGATTAGCATTAAAATTCGACAGTTTTTTGGCACTTATCGCAAAATTGTATCTTATATGACGCTTTTTTATGTTGAATTTGATGCTTGCGTATTCATTTGGTGTTTTTTGTGGGGTATTTCTGTTATTGCCTGTGTGTCTATTTGGTTAACTACTCGACAAGTGGAGGATTTATGTTAACTTGCAATCTGGACTGACCAGTAAAGGATGAACCATGGATAATAAACTCGTTGAGTTAAGGGTAGAAAATGGCGTTGCCCATGTCACACTCAATAGGCCTGATAAATACAACGCACTCAACATCGAGCTATTTCAAGCTATTGATAAAACCATAAAAAAATTACACAAAAATAAAGCGGTTAGAGTGGTTATTTTATCGGGTGCAGAAGGAAACTTTAGTTCTGGCTTGGACGTGAAAAGTGTGTCGAAATCTGTGATGCCTGCGCTGAAATTATTGTTCAAGTGGCTACCTGGTAATGCTAATTTGGCACAGAGAGTCTCCCTTGGCTGGCAGCAATTACCCATTCCTGTTATCGCAGTTATTGAAGGTTTTTGTTATGGCGGTGGCGTGCAGATAGCGTTAGGCGCTGATTTTAGGTTTGCGAGTAAAGATGCGCAACTGTCGATAATGGAATCTAAATGGGGATTATTACCTGATATGGCAGGTCTTGCGGGCTTAAGACAAATTATGCCAAAAGACAAAGCGCTACAACTGACGTATACCGCTGACATTATCACTGCAGATAAAGCACTCGAGTACGGATTAGTCACTGAAGTGTATGACGACCCACATCAACAAGCGCAATTGTTCGCTGACAAGTTAATGCAACGCTCGCCAGATACGAATGCAGCAGTCAAATTGAGTATTAACAAAAACTGGTCTGGTACATTACGTAGTTTGCTAAGCCGAGAGTCTTTAAGCCAAATCCGTTTATTGGTCGGCAAAAACCGCAGTATTGCAGGCCATCGAGAAATTAAAAAATCAGCAAAACCTTATCAGGACCGTCAATCCGGTTGGTAATCGAGCTGACTCATTATCGTAAAATGGGTTGGTAGGTTTACCGACCAACCATTTTTCGAGCAAACCCTTCAATATGTTCTAACGCTTCATCCCACCCACCTTGATTGTTGAGATCAAGCTGCAATAAGTACTGACGATATCGATGACTCGTTTTCATTTGATTGGACTGTTTGCGTGCTGGTGTTTCAGCGATAGACTCGATGTTGCCATTCTCTGATTGTAAATCAAGAATCGGGAAATCCAGTTCAGCTAATTGTAACGGTATAGATAAATCACGGCTTTGCTCATCGATTAATTGTTCAAATTCTCGGTAAGGATTAATCACAACCAGTAAGTCTGGTTGCTGCAGTTTGTCTTGATGGAGCAAATTAATCACCATCCCAGCACTGTCATCAGCGGCAATAATAATTCGCTTTCCTGGAAATTGTTCTCCAATTGCCTCAAGTTGAGCCAAACATTCATTGATAACATTCTGTTGGAAATTTCTAAGTTCTAATAATTGGCTAGAGCTGTACTTTGGTGTTATTTGATAGGCATTAAGTTCAAGCTGTTTCTCACCCGCTTTGGTGACTTGGTCAGCTGAAGTGGCAAAATTAGGGCGATACAGGCCTTCAGTGGGTTTAATACTGATACTTGCCCAGCCTTTTGATGGAATTAGTTGGCGTAAATAACGAATAATGCCACGTCCGCTGGCGTGAGTGTCGGTTGGCCCCACAAGAAAAACAGCACCGTGCTGTTTCTTACCTTGCCATGGTTTAACCAATACTTCGATTGTTTGATCTTGAACGGTAATCTGTTGCTTTTCGGCGTCACTAATCGGTATGAATACGCTGTCAGATAACAAACTCGCACTTAACAGTGTGCTATTAAAAAGGTTGTTACTGAGCGCATTAAATGAAAACAAGCTCGTTAGCGCGAGTAAACTTGAGCAAAATATTGTGAGGTAGTGAGCTCGTCGGATTAATTTCATTACGATTACTTATACAGTTTTTTGAAAGGCATATACAAAAAAGCCCCGTACTAATAAGAAGTTCAGGGCTTTTAGCGTTATGTTAGCAGTGTATTATACGTGGCTAACTAATACCATTCTAATAGCATCTAGCTGGAATTGACTGTCATCAATGTAGCTATTGAGCTCAGCCATTTGATTACGGATATAGTCTAACTCAGAATCACGAATGTTAGGGTTAACCGCTTTAAGTGCTTCTAAACGTGTTAATTCACCGTTTAATTGCAGCGTCATCTTGTCACGAGCTTGTTCAACTAATTCAGCTAAAGCCGCTTGAGCTTGCTCTTCACCTTTGGCCAGTAATGGATGCAAAATTGGTTGAGATGCATTGACAAGCTTACTGGCAATATGACGATTAACCGCACTAAGCTGCTTATCAAAGCTTGCATAATCCACTTTATCAGAGAGGTTAAGACCATTTTTATCCAGCAACACGCGGATTGGTGTTGGCGGCATATAACGGTATAACTGCGATGATTTAGGGGCACTGACATCAGCCATGTAAATCAATTCTAAGAACAAGGTGCCAGCAGGTAAGGCTTTGTTTTTAAGCACTGCCACACTGGTGGTACCGGTTTCAGAGTCTGTGATTAAATCTAATGCCGTTTGTACTAGCGGATGCTCTTGCGAGATAAACGCAATATCATCACGAGACAATGCAGTTTCACGGTCAAACGTGACAGACACACCATCTTCAGGTAAGCCTGGGTAAGATGGGAACAGCATGTGTTCACTTGGGCGCAGTACGATAGAGTTCTCGCCGCGATCTTCTTGATCGACACCGATAATGTCCCATAAACGGATCACAGAGCCGATTAAATGAGTATCAGAATCGCGTTCTGCTAAACGTTCAACGAGTTTCTTCGACTGCTCACCACCATGAGAGTTAATTTCTAATAACTTATCACGGCCTTGTTCCATCGCTTGCTTAAGCTCTTGGTAACGAGTTTGTGTGTGATTCAGTAATTGGGTCATTAACTCTGGGTCGGCATCGTTCAGCACCGCTGTTAATTCGTCAGCGAATTCAGAGTAAAGAATGTGGCCACTAGGACAGGTTAACTCGAACGAGTTAAGCCCTTGATGGTACCAATTCATTAAACGCTCTTGCGCGGTATCTTGTAGGTACGGCAAGTGAATTTGAATATCGTTTTGTTGACCAATACGATCTAATCGACCAATACGCTGTTCAAGTAAGTCAGGGTTTAGCGGCAAGTCAAACAACACAAGGTGACTTGCGAACTGGAAGTTACGTCCTTCTGAGCCAATTTCAGAACAAATCAGGGCCTGCGCACCGCCTTCTTCTTGAGCAAAGTAGGCGCCAGCTTTATCGCGCTCGATGATCGACATACCTTCATGGAATACCGTTGCTTGAATACCTTCGCGGGTACGTAATGCTTCTTCAAGGCTTAAAGCGGTTTCTGCTTGGCTAGCAATAATCAATACTTTTTTACTGCGGTGTTCTTTTAAAAAGTCGATTAACCAGTCAACGCGGGGATCAAATTTCCACCAACTGGCGCTTTCACTTTCAAAAGCTTGGTAAAGCTTTTCTGGGCTTAGGGACTGCTTGGCTTGATCTTGCGGTGATTTTTTAGAACCCATCATCGCATTCACACGCTCAGCAGTAACATATTCTTGCGGCATGGCTAACGGATGTGGATTAAAGAATCGTTTAGGGAAACCACTGACTGATGCGCGGCTATTACGATAAAGAATTCGGCCAGTACCATGGCGATCAAGTAGCTCTTGCAATAACTCATCACGAGAAGCTTGTTTAACGTCATCAGCCACATCTTCAGCCTGAATAACATTAATGCTAGGCATAATGTCTTTTTCGCTCAGCAGCTCAGTTAAGCTGTTAATGGCGCTGTCTGCAAGCTTGGTGTTGGCAGTGAGAGCTTCGGCGGCTTCTGCCACACTTTGGTAGCTTTTTTCTTCTTCAAGAAAGGCTTCATAATCGTAGAAACGATCAGGGTCGAGTAAACGTAGACGCGCAAAATGGCTCTGATGACCAAGTTGATCAGGAGTTGCGGTAAGCAATAACACGCCTGGGACTTCTTCACTTAATGCTTCAACAATTTGATATGCACGGCTCGGCGCTGTTTCGCTCCACTCAAGGTGATGCGCTTCATCAACGACCATTAAATCCCAATCAGCATCAATAGCTTGTTCTAAGCGGCGTTTTTTACGCAACAGCTCAAGCGAACAAATGACTAATTGTTCAGTATAAAATGGATTGTCGTTATCAGCATAAGCCTCTACACAACGGTCTTCGTCGAAAATTGAGAACTTCAAATTAAAGCGACGCAGCATTTCGACTAACCACTGATGACGTAAAGTATCAGGTACGATAACCAAGATACGTTCAGCACGGCCAGTGAGCAGCTGTTGATGAATGATTAAACCTGCTTCAATGGTTTTACCTAAACCGACTTCATCAGCCAGTAATACGCGCGGCGCATAACGACGACCCACTTCATGGGCAATCCACTGTTGGTGTGGAATTAAGCCTACACGTGGACCTTGCTGGCCAAGTAAGTCAGAGGTAGCCAATTTATGCCGCAATAGCTGACTTTGGTAACGAATACCAAAACGCTCTAAACGGTCAATTTGACCTGCAAATAAACGATCTTGAGGTTTGTTAAAACGAATATTGTGGTTCAACAGAGTTTCACGTAAACGAACACTTTCATTCGTTTCACTGTGAATGCCGATGTAGGTCACTAAACCATCTTTTTCTTCGACTTCATTGACGGTAAGTTTCCAGCCTTCATGGCTTTCAATTGAGTCACCTGGATTAAAAATTACACGAGTTAATGGGGCTTCATCGCGTGAAAACAGACGGTTTTCATCGGCGGCAGCAAACAGTACAGTGACCATGCGTCCTTCGACGGCGACAACAGTACCTAAACCAAGTTCTGACTCGGTATCACTAATCCAGCGTTGACCTAAAGCAAACGGCATTTTTTACTCTCATTCGGGGCTGATTAAAACAAAGGGCGCGTATGTTATAACAAACGCTGCTAGATTTAAATTCTAGCAGCGATTTAAATATTCATGATCGACAATTTTATTTAGCTAAGTCTGAATTTGCCACATTATTGTCATCTAAATGACATCTTTATTCCCCTAAACTGACCTAGTAAACATCCGATTAACTATTGAGAGTTAATAGATTTGCTGGCATAGTTTAATTGTGCACTGATAGAGATTATCTATCGCTGTAAGTTTATTATATTTTTAATATCAGGAGTTTAAACTGGATTAATCCCTTAGTTACCCCTTTGCATTGAGCACTCTGGAGGCGCCATGGAACATAACGACAGAAAGTTGTTTGTACTGGATACCAATGTGTTACTGCATGAACCTTTAGCGATATATTCGTTTAAGGAACATGATGTAATCATCCCAATGACAGTGTTAGAAGAGTTAGACAATATTAAGGACAGAAAGCACGACATCAGTCGTGATGCGCGAGTCGCCATTAGGGCATTAGAGGATATTCTCGGAGGAAAGACCTCACCAGAACAAATCCTTAACGGTGTATCACTCCCAGCTCGCGAAGGTCATTTAGACGTTTCAGGCAGTTTATCCATTTTCCCAGACCATCAAATCGATTTTACAGCAGGCGATCTGCCCGGTGATAACAACGATAACCGCATCATTAATACCGCTCTGCATCTGCAAAAAACTCACTCACCCCGTCAAGTCGTGTTAGTCACCAAAGACATCAACATGCGCCTAAAAGCCAAGGGTGCGGGCATTGAAAGGGTTGAAGATTATCGAACCGATCAATTAATTGACGACATTCGCTTTCTTGCCAAAGGGTTTTATCAATTTGAAGATGATTTCTGGGGCAATGTTGACAAGGTTTCTACAGATCGCATCGCCGGAAAAACTGTTCACCAAGTGAATATTTCAGAAGTGGGTAACGAGCCATTTTATAAAAACCAATATTTAATTGATGAAGCCACTGAATTTTGCGGCAAGGTCGCAAGTCGCACCGAAACCCACCTTAATATTATTGATTATGGTCGTGACCGACTTGAGCATTTGCAGGCGTGGGGGATTAAACCAAAGAATATTTATCAAGGTATGGCGCTTAATGCCTTACTCGATCCTGAAATTGATTTAGTTATTCTTACAGGGCCCGCAGGTTGCGGTAAAACCTTAATTGCCATGGCTGCAGCACTTGAGTTAGTGGTTGAGAAAAAACAATACGAGAAGGTTATTGTCACTCGTAACACGCCTGAAATTGCCGAGTCTATTGGTTTTTTACCTGGCACAGAAGAAGAGAAAATGGCGCCGTGGCTGGCAGCGATTACCGATACCCTCGAAGTACTACACAAAAATGATGTTAACCCAACTGGCAGCATGAACTACATTATGGAAAAGGCCAACGTGCAGTTTAAGTCGATTAACTTTATGCGGGGCCGCTCGATTCAGGACTCAGTGGTCATTTTAGATGAATGTCAAAATCTGACGGCATCACAAATTAAAACCATGATCACCCGAATGGGCGAGGGCACTAAGTTGGTGTGCTGTGGTAATTTATCGCAAATTGACTCAACCTATTTGACTGCGGTGACTTCAGGGCTAACCTACATTGTGGAACGCTTTAAAGACTTTGATGGTAGTGCCAATATTTACCTAAATGGCGTGGTGCGCTCACGCTTGGCTGAATTTGCTGAGGAGCATTTATAGCAAGTAGTAAGTAGCTAGTAGCAAGTAGTAAGTAGTAAGTGTGAGTTGATGATAAAGGCATCACTTCACAAATCATTAAGCCATCGGTTTTCATCGATGGCTTTTTTGAACATTCGATTAGCACCAATTGACTTGTATCAACTGACTTGTATCAACTGACTTGTATCAACTGACTTGTGAGCTAATTTACAGGCATAAAAAAACACTGATGTTCTAACATGCAAATAGAACAATCAGTGTTGAGTTGTCTGCTGATGAATCAGACTAGCGCTGAGGGAACAGCATTGTTTTTATTGTTAATTTTTACTCATATTAGGCTACGTGAGCCACTGCTTCTTTAACTAAACGACCAATTTCTTCCCATTGACCTGCAGCAATCATTTTCGGCGGTAACATCCAAGTACCACCACAAGCTAGTACCGCTGGAATCGCTAAATATTGATCGACATTCGATAAACTTACGCCACCAGTAGGCATGAATGACACTGGGTAAACAGCCGTTAATGCTTTAAGCATTGGGATCCCGCCAGATGGTTCTGCTGGGAAGAACTTAACAGTCTTAAGGCCCATTTCCATCGCTTGTTCAACCAAACTTGGGCTATTTACACCAGGAATGATGGGAATGTTTTTATCTAAGCAGTACTGCACGACTTTTGGATTAAAACCAGGACTAACGATGAAGTCCACACCTGAATCGATAGCATCATCAACTTGCTCAGGGGTTAAGATAGTTCCAGCACCAATCAACATATCTGGAAAAGCTTCACGCATATTACGGATAGCTTGTGATGCACAAGCAGTTCTGTAAGTCACTTCGGCACAGTTCATGCCGTTTTCGACCAGCGCTTTTCCGAGTGGTACAGCGTCATCAGCATTTTCAATTGCGATAACAGGGATAACTTTTAATTGTGATAGTTGTTCGTTTAATGTCGGCACAGTATTTCTCACTTCTTACTCATTATTTAATAGGCTTAAATCAGGCTCAAATTTAGCCCAAACTAGGCATAGCATCTGGATGTATAATCGCACCTGCATGTTGGATGACAGTGCCAGCAAGTAAGTGACCTGCTTTGGCTGCTTGTTCTGTCGTGCCACCGGTTAATCTTTTCGCAAGGTATCCTGCGCTAAAAGAGTCGCCAGCTGCAGTAGTATCAACTACGTTTTCTACAAACGTCGCCGCGACACTGATCCTTGAATCTGGGGTGATCACCAAGCAAGGCTCACTGCCCAGTTTGACAACGATTTCAGATACACCAAGGTTTGAGGTGCGCTCAATACATTGTTCAACATCAGTGTCACCATATAGAGCTTGTTCATCTTCAAAGGTTAAACAAGCAATGTCAGTGAATGACAACATTGTTTTGTAACTTGCTATAGCTTGAGCTTTATCTTGCCAAAGCTGTGGACGGTAATTATTGTCAAAAATAACCTTGCCGCCTGCTTCTTTAAATTGCTCAAGCACACTGAATAAAGTTTTACGGCTTTCACTGGTTAAAATAGCCAGTGAAATACCACTTAAATACAGATAATCAAAATCGATCAAAGACGCTGCCAGCTTTTTGCTGCCAGCTTGCTCAAATAAGTACTTCGCAGCGGCATCATTACGCCAGTAATAAAAAGAGCGTTCGCCGCAATCATCAGTTTCAATGTAATAAAGACCTGGCTGCTTGTTTTCAACATGCAATACATAATCAGTATTGATGCCTTCAGCCTGCCAAGTGTCTTTCATGGAAGTACTAAAAGGGTCATGACCTAACGCAGTAACATAATGGGTCGCTAAATTGGCACCTTGGGTAAGGCGCGCTAAATACAAAGCGGTATTTAACGTGTCTCCACCAAAGTTTTGCGCCAGCAATTCGCCTGATGGCCTTAGCTCAACCATGCATTCGCCAATAATCGCAATTTTTTGATTTTTCATATTCCAGTGCCTATTTAGAGGTTAAGTTACTTAAGGAAGTCTTCTCTTGAAGGCGAGAAAACATCGACCAGAATACTGTCTTCTTCTAGTGCTACTACGCCGTGCTCAAAATGTTTACGCGCAATAAATGCATCACCCGCATTAAGAATTTTTTTCTCACCATTAATTTGAGCTTCAAAGCTACCTTTCACTACATAACCAATTTGATCATGAATTTCGTGAGTGTGCGGGGTACCAATAGCACCTTTTCCAAAGCAAAGGTGAACCACCATTAAATCATCCGTGAAGCCTACAATTTTACGCTTAATCCCTTCACCGACTTCTTCCCATGGATGCTCATCTGCTTTAAAAAATATATTCATTGTGTTTCTCCGAAGCGTTTTAAATATTGCTAATCATCAATATTTAGTTATCATAATGCTTACTTTTGATTTGTAATACAATATGTTTTTATTTGTGTGAGCTAAATCAACTATTCTTTATTGGGCGAATTATAAGGTATTTATCCGTAAAACGCTGTATAGCTTGAATATGGCCATTTGATTGCGAATGTGATCAAGTTCATTTTTCTGATAGGATTAGATATATCTATGACGCATATTGTATTACTTTATGTGCAGCTCTTAAATTTCATGACTGTAAAAAGGTGACAAAACCTATGGCAACGCAACCAATATTGCTTACTGAAGCCGAGATTTCGCTGTTAAGTAAAGAAGTAGGTCGTTCAAGCTTGATGGGAAAGACCATCGCGGCTAACCAGAAAGACGTCGATGCATTTATGCAACTGCCTATAGATATTCCTGGGCATGGTGAAGCAGGTGGCTATGAGCACAACCGTCATAAGCAGAACTACACTTACATGAATTTGGCCGGTCGTTTATTTTTGATCACTAAACAGCAAAAGTACGCTGATTTTGTTATTGAAGTTTTAGAGCAATACGCAGATAAATACCTTACTTTTGATTTTCATGTTCAAAAGAATACCAATCCAACAGGTCGTTTATTTCATCAAATTCTTAACGAGCATTGCTGGTTGTTCTACACCAGTATTGCTTATTCTTGTGTCGTTTCTGAAATGACACAAGCTCAACAAGAACGTATCAAAGAACGCATTTTTGAACCTATGCTAGATATGTTCACTGTAAAATATGCCCATGATTTTGACCGCATTCATAATCATGGCATATGGGCTGTAGCCGCAGTGGGGATATGTGGCTTAGCCATTGGTAAGCGTGAATACCTAGAGCACGCTGTATATGGTTTAGACCGTGATGACACCGGTGGATTCTTAGCGCAAATATCACAATTGTTTGCACCATCGGGCTACTACATGGAAGGCCCTTACTACCATCGCTACGCTATTCGCCCAACTTGTGTGTTTGCTGAAGTATTACATCGTCATATGCCAGAAGTGGATATTTACAGCTACAAAGACGGCGTGATTGGCAACACAGTGCAGGCGTTATTATCAACGGCTTATCCTAATGGTGAATTCCCAGCATTGAATGATGCTTCTCGTACCATGGGGATTACCGATATGGGCGTTCAAGTGGCAGTCAGTGTTTATAGCAAACATTACGGGCTTGATGACAACTTATTAGGCATGGCGAAAATTCAAGATGCTGTGTGGATGCACCCATGTGGCTTAGCATTATCGCAAGCATTTGAACAAGCGACCCAAGAACGTGAAATTGGCATGCCATTTTGGCCGAGTGTAGAGCTTAACGAAGGCCCTGAAGGCCAAAGTGGCGCACAAGGTTTTATCCGTATGCAGGATAAAAAACAAGATGTATTCCAGTTGGTTATGAATTACGGCCAACACGGTATGGGTCATGGCAACTTCGATACTTTAGGTATTACTTACTTTAACCGTGGCCAAGAAGTATTACGTGAATACGGTTTTGGTCGCTGGGTTAACGTTGAGCCTAAATTTGGTGGCCGTTACTTAGACGAAAACAAATCTTATGCTCGCCAAACGATTGCCCATAACCTGGTCACGATTGACGAAACGTGCCAAAACTACTTTGACGTTAAGCGCGCAGATGGGGTTCATGGTATCCCTCACTTCTTCGCTATCGACAGCGACAACATTAAAGGCATGAGCGCATTTGCCAATGACCATTACGATGGTTTCGACATGCAGCGCAGCGTATTTATGTTGAACATTGAAGAACTTGAAGCCCCGCTTTTATTAGATCTTTATCGCTTAACGGGTGAAGGTGAGCATCAGTATGATTACTCACATCAATATGATGGCCAGATTATCCGTACTAACTTCGAATACACCACTCATCAAGAACTCGACACCCTTGGTGATAAAGATGGTTACCAGCATTTATGGCACGTTGCAGATGGCAAAGTAAATGACACTGCATTGGTTAGCTGGTTGCAAAACCATAATTATTACACTTGGTTAGGCACAAGCTCTAACGACAATGATCAAGTCATCTTTACCCGCACAGGGGCAAATGACCCAAGCTTTAATTTACGCAGCGAGCCAGCGTTTACGCTACGCAGCAAAGGTGGCAACACGTTATTTGCTTCGGTATTAGAAACTCACGGTTATTTCAACGAAGAGTTTGAGCAATCAGTTAGTGCTCGTGGCCAAGTGAAAAATATTAAGGTTGTTGGCCACAATGAAGTGGGATCAGTCGTAGAGATTGAAACCGCTAGCAGTGTCGTTACAGTGATGATCAGCAACCAAGCTGATGCGACTAAAACCACTGAGCATCATCTAGATATCAACGGTCAAACTTATACTTGGACAGGGTTTTACGCTGTATCAAGCCAAGCGACAGTGCAGGAGAAGTAACATGAGTTATCAACCATTATTAATCAGCTTTGATGAAGCAATTGAGCTACGTAAAGAGCTGGGTCAAGATACGCTTCTTGGCAATGCATTGAGCCGTGATATTAAACAAACAGGCAGCTATATGGCCGAAGTGGGCATTGAAGTGCCAGGCCATGGTGAAGGTGGTGGTTATGAGCATAACCGTCATAAGCAAAACTATATCCATATGGATCTTGCTGGCCGTTTGTTCTTAATCACTGAAGACACTAAATACCGTGATTACATTGTTGATATGCTCACAGCATACGCGACCGTGTACCCAACACTTGAAAGCAACGTCAGTAAAGACTCTAACCCACCGGGTAAGCTGTTCCACCAGACGTTAAACGAAAATATGTGGATGCTTTACGCATCTTGCGCGTATAGCTGTATTTACCACACATTAACTGACGATCAAAAACGCTTAATTGAAGATGATCTTTTGAAGCAAATGATCGAAATGTTTGTGGTGACTTACGCTCATGACTTCGACATCGTTCATAATCATGGCCTATGGGCTGTGGCTGCTGTAGGTATTTGTGGTTATGCCATTAATGACCAAGAATCAGTGGATAAAGCACTATATGGCTTAAAGCTTGATAAAGTTAGCGGTGGTTTCTTAGCGCAATTAGACCAATTGTTCTCGCCTGATGGCTATTACATGGAAGGGCCTTATTATCACCGTTTCTCACTGCGTCCAATTTACTTGTTTGCAGAAGCGATTGAACGTCGTCAGCCTGATATTGGCATTTACCAGTTCAATGACTCAGTGATTAAAACCACGTCTTATGCAGTATTTAAAACCGCATTCCCAGACGGTTCTTTACCTGCATTAAACGATTCATCGAAAACGATTTCGATTAACGATGAAGGCGTGATCATGGCAACATCTGTATGTTTCCATCGTTACGAGCAAACTGAAACCTTACTCGGTATGGCGAATCATCAGCAAGATGTGTGGGTTCACTCTTCAGGACAAACCTTGTCTACGGCAGTGGCTAACGCTGACGATATCAAGCCGTTTAACTGGGGCAGTTTATTCGTTACAGATGGCCCAGAAGGCGAAAAAGGTGGCGTGAGTATTTTACGTCATCGTGATGCGAAAGATGATGACACTATGGCACTGATTTGGTTTGGCCAGCACGGCAGTGATCATCAATATCACTCGGCGCTGGATCATGGCCATTATGACGGTTTACATTTAAGTGTATTTAATCGCGGTCATGAAGTGTTAAACGACTACGGCTTTGGCCGTTGGGTTAACGTTGAGCCAAAATTTGGCGGCCGTTATATCCCAGAGAACAAATCATATTGTAAGCAGACCGTTGCGCACAACACAGTGACAGTTGACCAGAAAACCCAAAACAACTTTGATACTGCCACGGCTGAATCTAAGTTTGGCCAAAAGCACTTCTTTGTTGCGGATAACCCAGCATTGCAAGGCATGAGTGGCGTTATCAGCGATTATTACGACGGCATTACCATGCAACGTAGTGTGATATTGGCTGAGCTCGAAGAGTTTGAAAAACCATTAGTCATTGATGTTTACTTGATTGAAGCTGATGCTGAGCACCAATACGATTTGCCGGTTCATTATAGTGGTCAAATCATTAGAACTGACTTTGACTACGACGTGGAAAGCAAACTACGTCCATTAGGCAAAGACAATGGTTATGAGCACTTGTGGAATGTCGGTTCAGGTAAAGTTGAAGCAAGCGCATTAGTGACCTGGTTACATGACAGCAGCTACTACAGTTTAGTTACTAGCGCAGTTGAGCACAGTGAAGTGATTTTTGCGCGCACAGGTGCCAATGATCCTGACTTTAATATGCGTAGCGAGCCTGCGTTAATTATGCGTCAATCGGGCAAAAACCATGTGTTTGCCTCGGTACTTGAAACCCACGGTTACTTTAACGAGTCAACTGAAGCATCATTGAATGCGCGTGGCGAAGTAAAGTCAGTTAACGTGATGGGCCATGACGACATTGGTACCGTCATTCGTATTGAAACGATTAAAGGTAATGACTACTACTTTGCAATTTCAAACGAAGAAGAAGCCAAGCATGCTGAAACCCGCACCGTGAAGTTTGATTCTCACTACTACACTTGGACTGGGGCATTTGCTCAAGTCGAGCCTACAGATGTAGAGCCAGCGTAAACGGCTATTATTTGATAGCTTTAAAGCAGCTTAAGTAACAGCTTAAAAAACAGTTTATTTAAGCAAGTTTATCTTAATCATAAATGGGAAGCAGTTGCTTCCCATTTTTATTGGGCGTATTTCAGGGTATCTAAGATCATCATTAGGGTGCTGAGTTAAAGCGATGCAATGAATAACTCTAGTAAGACTGAACCATAAACTATGTGATAAATGTAACTTGTGATAAATGAAAGTTTGATAAATAAAAATAATCATTTTAATAAAATCTAATAATTTTTATTTATTAATGGTTGAGCTTAATATTACCTCATCGAACAGAACATGGTTTCACTAATAGAATTTGAGGTAAGTTATGAAAATGAATCACGTCGGTATTATGGTCGGTGACATGGACCAAGCGGTTGAGTTTTACACTAAAGCTTTAGATATGAAGGTTGTCATGGGCAACACTAAAGTGAAAGAAGAACGTGAAACGGCTATCGGTAGAATGTGTATCGCGGTATTTGGTGAAGGCTTTAAAGGTTTTAACATTGCTCACTTACTTACATCAGATGGCATTGGTTTTGAGCTTTTTGAAATGAAAGAGCGTCAAGAGCGTCACGAAGTAGACTTCTCACGCATTGGTATTTTCCATTTTTGTTTGCAAACTGATGATTTTCACGGTGTTATCAAACGCACTCAAGCGCTTGGCGGTAAAGTCCGTATGGACATCATGCGTTACCATCCAGAAAGTGATAACAACACTGCACAAATGGTTTATCTAGAAGACCCATTTGGAAACTTATTCGAATTATACTCGCACACGTATGAAGAAACATACGCAGCTGATTACGAGTAATACTTATACTGCAAAAAGGGGCTAACTGAGAAGTTAGCCCTTTTGTTTTATCTGTTTGTCCCGTACAGAGGTAAGCTTAAACCTAGAATTCAGATTAATAACTGAGCTTTTCAGCATCGTGATGACTAAACTCTTTGACCGCTTTTCTGGCTAAAAATCGAAATGGAAACGCTTTAATGATTTCTTCAAAAGGTTGAATTGCAAATGCCCAAAATATTGATGCATCAAAGTACAAGATAAGCAGGGCGCATAAAGGGATTGATATGAGCCACTGACCCGTAAAGTTAATCTTAAATACCGCAGTAGTATGCCCCATTGCTCTGAGCACATGCCCGTGTACTGTGTTGTATCCGCGAACCAGAGGCAAAATAATATAAATTGGCGCAATAATGGCTAACGCCTGATAGGTTTCGTCTGCCATATCAGGGTATATATCGGCAATCCAAAAACTTAAAATGAAGAAAAAGCCCATGGTCATCAGTGAAATTGCTACAGCAAGATTAATGCTGATATTCACATTATCTTCTAAATCATGCAGCTTCTTTGAACCAATGGCTTGGCTGATTGAAATAGCAGAAGAGTGGGCCCAGGCTGTAATAAATTGCCCACCTGCTCGCATCCAAGGCAAGACTAAGGTGATGGCTACGTAAGCGTTAATTGATAGCTGCGAGTAAAGTAACTGATAAACACTGACACCAATAGACAGCATGGTGACATTGGCTGCAACAGGAAAAATTTCCATAAAATGTTTGCGCGCATTGATCAGTGCTTCATGAATATTCAATGCAAGCTTTAACGAGATATTATCTAACGTGGAAACGCACAGAGCGAGGTAAATAAAGCGCACGAAAATAGCCACTAAACTACCCACAGCAGCGCCGACAACGCCAAGCTCTGGGGTGAATGCTGTGCCGTATATGAAAGCGTATGACAAAACTGCATTAATAGGGAGCTCAATCAAATAGCCTTTAAACGCGATTTTTGTTTTGCCCAAGCTATTAAAGAGGGCAATACAAACTTGGGTTACAGCGTTAAAGAGCACCACATACTTGGCAACACTTAAGTAGCGCAGTACTTCAGCCTGTAAGGCGACATCTTGGGTAATTAGCGCGACTATAGATTCTTCAAATAACAGAAGTACAGACCAAAAGACTAATGCGACAGAGAAATTGATACTCATGCCAGACCAGCATGATTTAGTCAGTGCAAGGGCGTTTTTAGAACCTACTGCACGGCTCATAACCAGTTGCGATCCATTGGCCAATGCCATTTGAATGCCCATGATAAACGCCACAATGGTGGTGGCTATTCCCATTGCTGCCAACGGGATTTCACCCAGTGGTGATACTAATAGGGTGTCTATCATCAGCATTGACTGCATCAACAGGGCGTTTAATGCTAAAGGCCAAGCTAAGGCAATGTTATTGCGAACATATTGGTTATGAATATAGCGATTAATGAACTGCATGTTCACCTTTCATTATTATCGAGTTTGTCATTCATTCTTCCTTGAACTAGGGCTTCTGTACTTGGTACTTCAGTTTGCAGTTAACTGATAGCAACCTCATTTTTTAAGCAGAAGCCTTAGTAAATATTAAGCAGTAGGGACCTCAGAGAACCTTTGATTGTCATCGCGTAATAATTCCTGACAATAGCTGCGTGCTTGGTCGGCATCACCAGACATAATCGAGTCATAAATGCCTTTGTGTTCGTTAATACAAAAGCGGCCACCTTCAGCTGAGTGATCGATAAACAACTTAAAGATGGTGGTTAATATATTGCCGAAAGGAATATAAAACTGATTATCTGTCGATAAGTAGATCGTTTGGTGGAACAAGTGATCGTTAATGGTCCATTGCTCATAATCAAACTCTTCAGCAGCTTTAATCATATTTTGCATTAATACCGACATCTGCTTACGTTGTTCAATTGTGGCGTAGCTGGCTGCCAGTGCACAGGCTTCGGGCTCAATGGCTTTACGTAATCCTAAAAACTTACTTAAGAACACTTCAGTATTTTCAAGCCCTTGAATCCAGTCTAATAACTGTGGGTCAAGAAAATGCCAATTTGCGCGCGCCCTTACCGTCGTACCCACTTTAGGACGTGACTCAATCAAGCCTTTGGCCGATAGCAATTTAGTTGATTCACGTAATGCTGTGCGGCTAACGCCGAACATTTCACATAAATCCATTTCACAAGGAAGTCTCTGCAAAGGCTCAATCTCGCCTGACAAAATTTTACGCGCAATTTGTCTAGCAACTTGCACATGGACTCGTCTGCTTGAATCTTCTACTTGTATGAACATGATCTTGCGATCCTTTTTAAAATGAAAATTGGCTCAAAATATCGATGAGATCAGAACACTTCTAAGCCACATGAGTTGTAGTGCAGTGGGTTTAATGCTCATCATAGATAGTTATAAAATGGTATTACGTATCAGCGACATTTGCCTGTTGGCTCATGGCTAAAAAGGCTGTTATGGAACGGGGTATTCGCAGAACTTGATCAGCATCAAATCATGTATATACCTTTACAATTGAATGAGTGTTTACAGTCGGAATCGCAGATTATTTGCTTATCATGTAAGCAAATAAAGGTAAGCGTTTCACTCATTCTGAGACTCCTTACACTCACCATTTCCTGTTGTATTATACTACAATATACCGTGTTTTTATAAAACCTGTTTATGTTACCAATGGGTGTTAAAAGCTGTTTAGACTCACATATATGAATAAAAGATTAATTTTTATTTATTATCTTTAGCTTGTTTAAAGCTGACTAAGTTGGATAGTTTTGGCTTTATATTGTCGTACAAATATTCAGAGTAAGTACTTCTAAAGACTGAATAAGCTCTAAGTTATTCAGTTCAAACAAGTTTACTTAGTTTGCCATGGTAAGAGTCAAAATATGTACAATCGAGTAAACTCAGTAACGATATGATAGTTATAAAAAAGATAAATATTTTGTCTTTTCTATAGATTGTTTTTCACATGTTAAATTGTCATATGGGTTTGAAGACCGAATGAACTTGATTTTATTTGTATGATTTATCAAAGGCAGGCAACATGAAACTTGTTGAAAATCAGTGTTAAAGTACAGTTTTCAAGCATTCTCGTCTCATATTTATCATGTTATATTGGCGCAATTATCCCAATAACAGCGTTGTATAAGCAAATGGCGAATAGCTTCAATTCAATTTCAGGGGCTAAACGTAGTTTACATTTACACGTTGCCCGCGAAATCGCTCGTGCGATCCTTTCAGGTGAACTTGCTCAAGGCAGTATCATTCCAAGTGAAATGGTATTGTGCGAACAATTTGGTATTAGTCGAACAGCGTTAAGAGAAGCAGTGAAATTACTGACTTCAAAAGGCTTGCTACAGTCACGTCCCAAAATCGGTACACGAGTGGTTGAGAAGATTAATTGGAACTTTTTAGATCCACAATTAATTGAGTGGATGGAAGGGCTGACTGACATTAATGACTTCTGTAACCAATTTTTAGGCTTTCGCCGTGCAATTGAACCAGAAGCTTGTGCATTAGCGGCGCAAAATGCCACTGTCGAGCAGCGTAAAGAGTTGTCTTCAGTGTTTCAGAAAATGAGCGAGTTGAATTCAGCGCCTGAGTTAGACATCGAAGCATGGATTGACATTGATATTCAATTCCATCGGATTATTTTCTTCTCTACGGGTAATGACTTTTACCTGCCTTTTGGCAATATTCTCACCACCATGTTTGAGCACTTTATTGCTTATTCATCTGAAGAAGGTGGCACCTGTTTTAATGAACATAGGTTGATTTATGAAGCCATTATGATTGGTGATTCAACCAAAGCTCGCGAAACATCTCGAGAGCATTTACAGTCAATCAACCACCGAATTAAAGAGTAAGTTAGCTCGTTAATCGGACATAAAAAAACGCAGACCTAGGTCTGCGTTTTTTGTTGGGATAGACAACAGGTTATTAGTCTATTGTCTTAATGCCATTATTGGTTTTACTTAGCTTCTGCTTCTTCTGCAGCCGCCGCATCTTCAATGCTGCTATCAACTGCATTGACTAGCAGTAAACCAACCGAGAGGACAATCACACCACATAATACAAATATCATGCGAGACCAGAAAGGATTCGGTAGAAGGAACATTGCCATGACAAAGATACCTGCTACAGCGATTAATGTCCCTAACATGCGACGTTGCTTGTTATCCAGTTGCTTTTGAGCGTTGCCTTCAGAAACCAGTGGTGTAGCAAGGTTTTCAAAGAACTTATCAACATTCTTTTGACGTTCTTCTGTCAAAGGTTTGTAGAATAAAGTTGAAGCGACAAAGAAACCAGCGGTGAAGACCACGTGTGCCATCAGACCAATCGCAACCGTAATTTCAGACCATTCACGTCCAGTTAACGCTTGTTCTAGACCTAAAGCGTTCTCAACCATTTCAGCAGTAATCACAAAGCCAACAATATAAGAAACAAAGCCACCGACCACTAAGGTTCCCCATGCTGCCCAGTCAGGCGTCTTCTTAATGAAGAATCCACAGAATGCTGGAATAGTCATTGGGAAGCCAATTAAGGCACCAACGTACATCATGGTATCGAATAAGCTTAACCCTTTAAGTGAGTTAATAAATAACGATACTAAGATAATGGCAATACCGAAGAAGGTTGAAGTCAGTTTAGACACTAACATCAATTCTTTTTCGCTAGCATGTGGACGAACGACTGGCTCGTAGAAGTTCTTAACGAAAATACCAGAGTTACGGTTCAGACCTGAATCCATAGAAGACATGGTTGCGGCAAACATTGCAGCAATCAATAGTCCAACCATGCCAACAGGCATATATTCTTGTACGAAGTATAGGTATGCAAAGTCAGCCGCTTTACTACCCGCCTCAGGGTAAATCGCTGCTAAATCAACACCAGAACCCGCTAAGTACCAGCTAGGTAGGAACCAAATAACAGGGCCAATACTCATTAATACACAGGCCAGTAATGCGGCTTTACGTGCATTCTTTGAATCTTTAGCTGCTAAGTAACGGTAAGAGTTCAACATGTTGTTGGTAATACTGAACTGCTTTAAGAAAATGAATACTGCCCATACTGCGAAGATACTTAAGTAGTTAAGATCGCCACCTGCAATAAATGAATCCGTTGGGAAGTTTTCAATAATGTTAGTGATACCACCGCCGTGTACGTAAGCCATTACCGCACAGGTAATCGTTACAGCCATGATAATAACCATTTGCATAAAGTCAGATGCAATAACCGCCCATGAACCACCGGTAACTGACATAACCAATACAACAAGACCAGTCAAAATAATGGTTGTGGTCATGTCAAAGCCGAAGATACCTGATGCAATAATGGCGAGACCATTTAACCAGATACCCGCAGTGATTACGCTGTTTGGCATACCAGTCCAGGTAAATACTTGCTCATTGGCGTTACCAAAGCGCATACGGATTGCTTCAATTACCGTGACAACACGTAGTTGACGGAATTTAGGCGCGAAGTAGACGTAATTCATTAAATAACCAAAGGCGTTGGCTAAGAAAAGAATGGCGACACTAAAGCCGTCTGTGTATGCCTTACCAGCTGCGCCAGTAAAGGTCCATGCGCTGAATTGGGTCATAAAGGCAGTCGCCCCAACCATCCACCACAACATACTTCCGCCCCCACGGAAGTAGTCACTTGTATTACTTGTAAATGTTCGGAACATCCAGCCTATTGCAATTAAGAATAGAAAATAGATGCCTACAATGAGTGTATTTAGCTCCATTTTTATAACCTTTTCTAAGAGTAAATCTATGGGAACCAACATCAGCAATAATGCTGAAAAAAAGCCTTAATTACTCAGTAATCAGACTGACCTTATTAAAAGTGCAAACTTTAAAACTTCAAACATTCTTATTTCATCAACGATTTAGCATCCTGAGTAGTGGATGCATTTGCTAAAGCACATATCGTAGCTGCAATAACCTAAAATCTATTTGTCACACTGACTTATTAAATTGGGTCGCTAACCTCGTTGTTACCTTGACCGCAGTTATTCTTCTTAGGGTGGTAACTTCATTGCGGGTCGAAGACTGCACGCCCCAAATATTCTTAGGTGCTGGCTTTTCGAACTCGCTGTATGAAAACGATAAATGGGAGTGTATTAACCTTTGCCTCTTAGACAAAGTCGATACAGTGAAACCATTTCCCAATAAATCAATAAAATGATACTAACATAATACAATATCAATTGTGAGACGCACATCAAATTTCGTTATAGAAATTATTACCAATAATTAATTGTATTTTTAAGTTGTTGTTTTTGCAGTTTTATATTTATTTGGTTACATAAAGATAGTAATTTTACATGACCTGTATCACTGAATAATTTTTGTCTTATGCTATATTTGTATTACTTAATAGCTGGAGGAAGTAAATGAAAGTCCCAAAATCTTTGTGCGCAGCCGCTTTAATGAGTGTATTTGTAACGAGTCCTGTATTGGCGGCAAATTTTGTTTTTTTAGATGAAGCCACATTGGCAGCTAATCGTGCTTTGTTACATTCAGAAAATGCACCTAAATCAATGCAGCGCAGTTACCAGCAACTACTTGAAGAAGCAGATATCGGCAAAAAGGCAGGTATTTTCAGTGTAGCCCATAAAGGCTTCACACCTCCTAGTGGCGATAAAAATGATTATATGAGCATTAGTCCTTATTGGTGGCCAGATGAATCTAAAGCTGACGGCCTACCTTGGATACGCTTTGATGGGAAAACTAATCCAGCGTCTAAATCTGATGAAACGGACTCAGTAAGAATTGGCACTTTTACTCGTACAGTGCGGGCATTAGCATTAGGTTATTACTTTAGTGAAGATGAAGCCTACGCCAATAAAGCGATTGAATTAGTTCGTGCTTGGTATATAGATGAAGACACACGCATGAATCCCAATGTGAATTTTGGTCAAGGCGTACCAGGTGTGGCAGACGGACGTCGCAGTGGTTTGATCGATACTCGTACCTTGGTTGAACGTAATTTAGATGCGATAGCTATTTTATCTCAGTCACCCTCGTGGACAGATAAAGACGAGCAGGGAATAGAGCAATGGTACAGCGATTATCTTGATTGGTTAATAGAAGACGATTTAAGTGGTGGCCCTAAAGGCGAGGCTTATGCACCTAATAACCACGGCACTTGGTATGATTATCAAATGGCAGGCATTGCATACTTCTTAGGTAATACACATTTAACTAAGCAAATGGTTCAAAAAGGTAAAGTTCGTGTTGATACTCAGTTTGCTGAAGATGGCTCGCAGCCACATGAAGCGCAAAGAACTCGTTCTTATCATTACCATTACTTCAGCTTAGATCCGTTAGTAGGCATTGCTCAACTTGGTGATAAGGTTAATGTTGACTTGTGGCACTATGAAAATGATCAAGGCGTGTCTTTATCGAAAGGCATCGAGTTTATGGTGAATTACAATGATCCTAAAGCCAGTTGGCCTTTTCCTGAAAAAGACAGCCGCAGAATTGCCCGTATGTCACCGATTTACCTAAAAGCAGGTCAAGCGTTGAATAACGAGCAATGGATTAACTTGGCGAAAGACACTGACTTTAGTAATTACAGCGTGAGTAAAAACTTAGCTGAGGTATGGGCACAGCGTGAGATTGAACTGCTGTATCGTTCAAACTAACTGATTCTGACTGCTTAAAATGAAAAGCGAATACTGATATAGGTATTCGCTTTTTAGTTTCAGGGGCTTTTTATTACAAGAATTGATCGCACAGAATTGATTATAAAGAATTGAACATCCAGTAATGACTTATTGTGGGCTCATAAAACAAAGTCGTGGTGCTTAGTTCACACCTGATTTAGACCGTAAACTTCCTTTCTGTATTTCCAAACTCCGTTTGGATAAAGGTCGTGGGTTTTCCACCCACACCCGACCAAGAGGGTATCAACAGCAATACCCTCTTGGATCACCCTGCCGCCCCTAACGAAAAATGCTGAAAAACGCATGTTTTCAACGGGGATTGATCCAGCTTTAGACTTCGTTTGATTACTGCTTCGGTCTTATTCGAAAATGCTAACGCTTCCGATGGTGCATCCCTGCACCGCGAAAGCTAGCCTGACGTCCTGTCAGGCTCACGCTATTTTCTCTGCGTCCTCAATTCAAATTGAATCTTCTAGTTAATTAGAACTAGATCTTTTTAGCTCTTTAAATTGACGCGAATAAAGTTAAATCGAAGAAATGAAAATTCCGGTGTAAGCGCGGCTGTGACCGTCCATGACATGGACGTCATGGCCGAGCTTTCAGGGACCTTTTGATTTTAATAAAGAATGCAGCGTTTCGCAGTTGTATCTGCACGATAGCCTGCGGCAGGCAATGGGTTAGATAGAGGTAATGGTCTGCAGTAACTGAGCCAATATAAATGAAATATAGAATTGGTGGCCTTAAAACGTTTTTGTCCCAAAATTTGTTAGCAGCTTTAGTCAGCTAATGATTTCTAGGTTTGAATAGAATCTAAATCTAAATCTAAATCTAAATCTAAATCAAGGTCGTGGCGCTTCGCCCACACCAGACCAAAAGGGTATCAACAGCAATACCCTCTTGGATCACCTTGCCGCCCCTAACGAAAAATGCTGAAAAGCGCATATTTTCAACGGGGATTGATCCAGCTTTAGACTTCGTTTGATTACTGCTTCGGCCTTATTCGAAAATGCTAACGCTTCCGATGGTGCATCCCTGCACCGCGAAAGCTAGCCTGACGTCCTGTCAGGCTCACGCTATTTTCTCTGCGTCCTCAATTCAAATTGAACATTCAAAGAAGATCAAAAGCACCCACGCAACTTGAGTAATTTAGCTTTTTAAACTGTCACAAATATAGTCAAATCGAAGAAATGAAAATTCCGGTGTAAGCGCGGCTGTGACCGTCCATGACATGGCGAAGTTTCACTGTGTGAAACGCTCTGAGCGAGAGGCATAGATGCCGAACTGGCCGTTTAACAAGGATGTTATTCGTCATGGCCGAGCTTTCAGGGATGAACTTGCAGCGTGTCACAGTCGTGCTTGCACGATAGCCTGCGGCAGGCAATGGATTAGATTGAAGTGATGGCCTTAAGTAATTTAGCCAATATAGATGAAGTACAAAACATAAACGGGTAACTCGTTTATGCCCCAAAACGAGTTGGTGCTAGCAATGGGATAATCAGCATAAGCTTACTATTTCTAATCGATTATCACCGCCTTACTTGTCGTCCAAATGACTGATTGCCTATACAGTTATAACTGATTTTCTTCAAATTGAGATAATTCTGGGGCCAAAGGATGCGTAAAATGAGCTTTTTACGCATCGATAATTTTATAACATTCAATAAAACCCATAAATATCAATCTACTGCGGAATTTTTTAAAGTGTTGTATAGACCTCGTAAACAAAGATGCATTCTTTCTCCGGCAGTATTATGAGCATTGTTTAAGAGTTTAAGGGAGATACTCTATTTACAACAATGACTTAGCGATGATACCTTTGAAGTTTGAATTGAGCAGCCTGGAACATTATTGTGCTGCTATTGAATAAGCTGTTCTTGACCTGCGGTAGACGATTTTTTAGTAAAAAGAAGTGATATTTTAGTCTAGCCGAGGGAGTAGATAGAACCAAACGCGATGGAAGAAACGCCTATTTTATGGTAGCTTGAAGGCACTTGCTAAGGCTCGTAAAGCGTAGCTTTTAAAGAGACCTGCAATTGACTTCAAGTAAAGAAGCGATGCTTCCCTCACGCCGCAGGGGGGCTTCAATTAAGCCCCAAGGGCATGGAATATGAACTCACGGATTGAGTAGCGACAACCTCCTCTCTCCGAAGTAAAGAACAACCCGTTACATGAGACCTACGGCTCATGAACTATGATCGTTAGGTGCCTATGGAAGAGTTCAACGCCAAGGTGGTGTTTCCAGATAAGATAAATGATGGTGATGTTGAAATTGTAGACATTCATTATGATCTTGAGTTTCTCGATGTCCAAGTCTCAATTTTGGCAACACAAGAAGTTCTAACGTTACGATTTGATATGACTGAAGGCTTTCGTGTACTAGATGAGAGAGATTTACATAATTGGTGGCAAGTCATAACGATGAAAGATGGATGGTGCTTTAAAGTTGAATCAGGAGGTTGGCTTTCTCAAGAAAGTTCACGGACAGACTTTATGATTGGCAGCTTAGAATATTACAAGGAATATCTTATCATTGGACTGGATACTTGTATCAGCGTGATCAGTCAAAAAGAACCTGTGATACTAAAAGGCACCTAACAAGAAATTAAACAAGGACAAAAAACAGTTGGCTTTTTGTTCACTACGTTCACTTATTTTAGCCAACAATTTTTTGCCTGTTAATTGGGCGTTAGGCGAATAGGAGTTTCATTGGAATATTATCATTTCACTAATACTGAATATGGCATAAATAATTTAGTTAATAGAAGAATTAAAGCCTCTACCCTTGATAACTTAAATGACCCATTTGAAATGCTCGGTATTGAATTGTCGAATAAGGCAATACGTAAATCTATTAAAGTCATGAAGTCTGAGATGACTAAAAAATTTGGTATTTTGTGCTTTAGTAAAACTTGGAGTAATCCAGTTCAGTGGGGGCACTATGCTGATAATCATCGTGGCCTTTGCCTAGGATTTGAAATTAAGAAAGAAGACCTAAAAGCTGTTGAGTATGTAAGCAAAAGATTAAATTCTAATATTATTAAAAACCCTGAATTTCCAACAACTTTATTAACTACAAAATTTAGTCATTGGCGTTATGAAAAAGAGCATCGTACTGTATTAGAATTATCGAAGTTTGTTAAAGAAGGCTCATTATATTTTCAAGGTTTCAATGAAAGCTTAAAGTTAACAAAAGTTATTATTGGTAGTGAATCGAAGCTCACAAGAGAAGAAGTGCGTAAACATTTAACAGAGTTAGATAATGGTGTTGAAATAATACATGCAAGAGCTGCTTTTAAAGACTTTAAAATCGTGACCGATAGGTCTAAGCAATAAATTCGCCTAACAAGCGCTTTAAACGGAACAAAAAACAGTTGGTTAGGTTCCGCTTCGCTCCACATTATAACCAACAATTTTTGTCCACTTAAGCGGGCGTTAACTCATATAAATTATAATCTGAAACTCACAGAATAGAGTTAAAAGTCTGACGCTTTTTTATCCAAAAGTATGTTTGAAAATGATCAAACTTTAATATGGTCGTACACTTCTCTAGTGTATTTTTAGCTATTTCTTCTGACTTAATCGATAGAGTCGGGCAAAGCTGTCGCGACTGCCTCGAGATAACCTTTTTTGTTGCGCCAACAATAATTCTGCTGCCCCGAGCGCATCGACTAATGCGTTATGACTATTATATTCAGGCAAGCCATAACGTTTGCGGGTGCCTGCTAAGGTGAGATCGACATCAGAGTAATGATCTATCGCGGTAGCAAAATGCTTCTCCAAGCATAAGGTGTCGAGCCAAAGTAAAGGCAGCGTAGGCAGTTGCCAATACTTTTTGGCGTAGTAGTTTATAAACCCCGATTCAATCACTGAACCGTGAGCTACTAATACCCTGTCGCCCAATTGAGTGAAAAAATAGTTCATTGCCTCATGCAGAGAAATGCCGTTATCTAACATTTGTGGAGTGATGTGATTGATGACTGCAGATTCAGGTTTTACTTTGTCACAGTTCTTAATATAAAGGTGTTGGCAATTGGCTAAGTCAATCTGTTGGTTGTTAATCACTACCCAACCCATACTGAGAATGTCATCATCAACAGGATCGAAGCCAGTGGTTTCGATGTCGAGTACCACGTAGGTTAAGTCTTTGCATAACGCCTTAAGTTCTGGCAGCTCTGCTTTGGTCGGCTTAAGCAGACTTTGCATTGAGCTGTCTTTAATAAGAAAGCTTTCACGTTGCCTTTTTAAAACCGACAGAGGATGGAAATAGTCTAAAAGAGCCATTAGATATTTCCAAAGCGCAGTTTAGCGGCATCTTGTTGATCGGCAATGATCCGAAAGGCGTCTTTTAAATGTTTACGCTCGAAGCTACCAAAAGTATCTGGATTAATATGGTTATTAGGAACTTTGCCTTCCTTTAATGCCGTTAGTTGATGGCTGTATCTGAACGACAAAATAAAGCGGTAAGCGCCCATAATATTTTTAAAGGCATCATCACTTAATACTCCCGCATCATTAGCCGCTTGGAAACGAGCCTCTGTTTGCAGTGCATCACTGCCAACAGCTAAGGCATAGATCCTTGCTAGATCGATAATTAAGTTAATCGCATATTTTTTGATATTCAGTGTCTTATTATTCTCACCACTTTTTTCTAGCACTAATGAATTAAAGATACCGAGGGGTGGACTGGTATTTGTCGCGTCTTTGACTAAGATCCCCAAGAATTCTGCATTTGCACGAATATGGTTATGCATAGACTCATGTAATTCATGTTCAAACTGCTGATTACCAAATGCAGTTCTAATCTCTAAAAATACACTGATATTGAGCAGGCGTTCGTATTCAGGGTTAGCGACCCACTTTTTATAATATTGCTTCCACATTGATAATGGTTGGCACCACTTTTCAGTGGTCGGCATATAAAAGCCCGTGCAAAGTGGGTAATCACAACGATTAAGCCCTTGAGTGACAAATTCGGCTAAATGTTTGAAGTAAATCCGATCATTGGCAGTAGCGTTATCGGCTAACACGATTGCACTATCTTGATCCGTTAAGCAATGAACTTCATTGCGGGCATGGGAGCCTGCGACAATCCAGGCAAATTCGCAGGGCGGCTGACCTAGTTGATCAATCATGATATTGATTAATCGTCGAGTGTAAGCATCGAAAATCATCGCCATTACTTTGCCGATGGTTTCAGGTACCACTTTGCCTTCTACTAAAGCTTCGAAAATGGCTTGGCGCTCTGGGTTTAATTCAGCAAGTTCTTTGACACTGACAGCATACTTAATTTTCTCAATTAGAAAAATGGCCTGCATACGGTGGTTTTGCACTAAGTGTGTCGTAGTTAATAACCCGACGACTTTGTTGTCTTCGACGACAGGAAGATTACGCACGTTGTATTGCATCATCAGTGAGGCAGCTTGCAGAACAAGATCATCGGGCGCGACAGTGAGCGGATTCGATGTCATCACATCTTTAATTGGGTTATCAATTGGGTAGCCTTCCACAATGACGCGTTTGGTCATATCACGGTCGGTAATCAAGCCGACAATTTTGTTATCTTCGTAAATGACAGCGCAGGATGTACGTTTAATCATGCGCATTTCATGGGCGACAGCTTGAATGCTCATATCGGCGGTGACCACAGCAATACGACCACTGGCGACATCTTTTACCTTGCGAATGAACAAGCCTTTTTCTTTATTTGACCAGACAACATCTAATGCTGAGTTCAAACGTACTTGTGCTTGTGATGCAAAATGTTCTGCGTATTCAGGTGTCTTAGTAAACAAGCTTTGCAGTGCTGAATGAGGGATCAGGTACAGTAAGCAGGGCTCAATGGCGATAGCTTGATAACCTTGATCGTCATCAACATCAGAATCTAAAAAGGTGAAGCCAAATAAGTCTTCTGATTCTAGACGGGCGCGTAACACACCACTTTTTTTACGTTGCTCCATCGCGCCTGAGCGCACAATATACAAATGCTTTTCTTGATTATCTGAAGATAAATCAACAACTTCACCTTGAGAAACATAAATAATTTTAACCACTTCAGCAAGGTCGCGAACTACGGCTTTAGGCAGTTTATCAAATGGATCGATTTGTCCAATAAATTGGATGACATTAGGAAGTAAAGATTCGTCCATTTTTATACCTTAAATAATGAATAACTCATGATCTTACATAGCTTAAACTCAATTTTCTCAAGCTGCATGAAAATTTATGCAGCCTGGACAGTTACGATCATGCCTAGCTATGGAGTATGAGTGACCTTAAGTTCGGTAAAGCCGACTTCAAATATTTGTCCAACATAGTTCGACGACGTCACTATTTGAGGGTATATGCCAGCTTTAAAGTAATATTCTTCACCAAGCCAAGCGGTATCTAAGGTGTATTCTTGGCCATTATTTGCGATCACAGGTTCGCCCCATTTTAACGTTTTTTGAGTTGTAGCGCCTGCAATTGTAGTTGAAAGCGTTACGCCATCAGTATCAAGATGAATCGAGTATTGCCAATCTTCGTACGCTGGCGCTGTGCCTAGTTCGATACTGAAAGGCTGACAAGTATCACAAGTCTCATTATTAGGATTGAACGTGTCATTTAATATGACTCTGACAGGCTTATCCTCGCCCTCCCATAATACTTTTACCAATGCTTGCTTGATATCTTTGCCATGTACTTGGCCAACAATCACTTTTGGTGTCGTCGATGAGATTTGTGGATATTGAATGATGTTCAGCGATGCCATTAATTGATGCTCACCACTAATAGACCAATTTTGATTGCTTGTAGAGCATGCACTTTCAGTATCGTATCGATATAGCTCACGTAATTCAGAGCGTACATACTGGGTATTGGGTGTCGTCGCGCCATCTATGCCTAAATCAAGGTTAAACACCATTTGCTGTGGATTGGTTTCAGTCCAGAAATAAGCGATGTCTGTGTCATTTGAGAAGGTTTGATTATTACTGCATGTCCCAGGTTTTAGTTCTGCAGCACTCGTTCCGCCTGAACCATAAAAGCTGTCTTTGCTCTCAGGAATAGTCAATTTCCACTGTTCAATTGTCCAATTGCAGGTTTCGCACGGAGGCACTTCTGGAGGCACTTCAGGAGGCGTTTCAGGAGGCGTTTCAGGTGAATCAGAAGAACCTGAACAACCTAAAAGAAGTATAAGTAATACATTAGAGATAAATATTCGCATTAACATAACGATAACCTTCCTTATTTGTAAGACAATATATCTTACTTTTTCAAACGAATTTGTGGGAGAAATTTTTAATATTCTACTCAATTAGCAATCAGCTAATGAGACCATTGTTAATTTTTGTGATTAAAGTTTACCCTGAAAGTCTCATTGTTAAAGGTTTTTTTGCTTTGGTTGCAAAGAATAATCAATTATATACTCCTAATTAGTTAGTTTATGAACAATCTCACAGTTTTTCCTACCAAAAGATTAATAATACAAATAAGCTTGTGTTAAATAATACAAATAGGAAAGGGGAAAGTATGAAAAAGCGTATTATCGCTTCAGCTATTTCTTTGGTATTGCTGGCAGGTTGTGCAGCTACCGAGCCTGCGGTTGATGTTGTGGGGACGGCAACAATCACAGGACCAATGGTTGAGCAAAATAATAAAAGTGCTATTGCTGCGTCATCTTTGCAAAGTGCAGATGCTTCAGCATTAAAAGATAAATTACTCACACTCCAAGATGGTGAAACGCTCGTTATCGATGCTGGAAAATATGCCAACCTTGGCAAGTTCGATATCAAAGCAAATAACGTCACGATTAAAGCTGCGAACCCTGGGGAAGTTTGGTTTACCGGTTTAGTACAGTTTAATCTTCGTGGTGACAATATTACCTTAGACGGTGTGGTATTTACCGATGGAGGCCCAGCAGAAAGAATGGGCGGTGTGGTCTTCCGTGGTGATAATAATACGCTAACTAATTCTACTTTCTACTTCTTCAATGATGACTACCTTTATCAGCCTGACGACAGACGCGCTGAATACCCTAAATATTTGTGGATTTCCTTATACGGTAAACACAACAGCCTAATCAACAATACTTTTGAAGGTAAGCATAAACGCGGCACCTTGATTGGTGTACAAAAGAAAAAAGGCGACACCACCGCTGATCATCACACCATCAAAGGTAATCTTTTTTATAACCAACAGCACAACCAGTTTAATGAGTTCGATAATCCAGATGCTGTACGTTATAACTCAAATAGCTGGGAAGCCATTCGTTTAGGTGACTCTAAGAGCTCAATTTACGCTTCAAAAACCTTAATCGAAGGTAATTTATTTTTGAAGTGTGATGGTGAGACTGAATTAGTTTCATTGAAATCAGGCGGTAACACGCTTAGAGGCAATACTTTTGTTGATAATGCTTCGATGATTTCACTGCGTCACGGTACCGACAATGTAGTAGAAGACAATGTCATTTTAGGTAACAACAAAAAGCAATCTGGTGGTATTCGTTTCTATGATGCTGGTCATACGATTCGCAATAACTACATTGAACGAGTAATGGGCACTGGTGATGTGCGTGGCGGTATCGCTGTGAACACTGGTATCACTGATGTTGCAGCAGGTGAAACCTTAAATAATGATGTGAAAGGTAAAGAGCTCAATAAACAGGCTACACCTTATAAAGTTAAAATTGAAAACAACACCATTATCGACTCTCGTCAAAACTTCCTTTATTCCACCAAAACTCACCGTGTCAGCCTTTATGACAATGCCAAAGTGAGCACCATCTTTGCGGGTACCGATCTGAGCTTTAAGAACAACCTGTCTTATGCACAAGCTTCAAGAACTTTGGCTCTCACGGGTAATGAAAGCGTTGCACCTTTGGTGAACCCTACTTACGAAAATGATTTGTACTATGGCCCAGTGGCGGGCATCGAACTGCCATGGGACGGGGTTATTTACCGTAATCCTCAACTACAGCGCGCTGAAAATGGTTTGCTTGAAGCAACTAATTTCGATGGTGGTGCTAAAGGACTGAAAGTACTAACGACTCAAGATACGGGTGCGAGCTATCGCATCAAATAATAAAAAGATGAACGTTAAACTCATTAATGGGGCAGTAAAATGAGAATTAAAAAAATATCGGCTTTAGTGGCCATTGCTTTATCGACAAGTTTAGTAGCAGGTTGTGACTTTTATGATGAACCTCCAGGGGATGGCGGAACAGATCCAGGGCAACCACCCGTTGAAACACCTGATGTAGCCGATGTGGTTGCTTCAAGTTCAGCTGAGTTATTGTCAGCAATTGATACCGCAGAAGCGGGTACTGTTATCGGCTTGAATATCGATGGTAGCTTTGAAAATGTTGGCACTATTGTTATTAATAAAGCCATTACCCTCATTACCTCTGATGCCGATGGCGCAATTGATGATCCTGTAGAAAATGAGCAGGCGATTTTATCTGGCGCGGTTTGTATTGATATTCCTACTGAAGCTGCAGAAATTCTTCGTGGTGGTGAGCAAGCGCGTATTTCAAACTTGGCGTTTGAAAACATCGTCATGGATAGCTGTGGCTTAGGTGAAAGCACCTCTAATTCAATTATTAATATCGGTAAAGTCGGTAAAGATAAAACAGCGGTTATTTTAGATAACCTGTCTTTTGATGGCACTGGCTTCGAAGAATCTACCAGTGATAGTGCTGCTTGGGTTTATTCACGTGGTTTAGTGAATATTTCAGACAGTGTATTTACCAATAAATCGACTGATGCGCAAAGTATGATTTACCTGAACTGTGGTAGTTCAGCATCTCGAGGCGGTAGTTACGCCAATGATCTTGGCTCTATCATGGCTGGCAATATCTTTGCACTGGCTGAAATCAATGCAAATGATGCGACTAAAGCGGCCACAATCGGTGTGCCTAGCAACTTAGGTCAAGAAAATAAGAATTGTGCTGCGACCTTTACAGGCAATACATTCGAAAAATTTGGCTTTTTAATCAGCGAGACTAGCGATCAATCAACTGCACTTTATGATGTATTTGGTGATACCACTGAATCTGACAATACCTTAACTGATGGTGATACCGACCCAGGTGTTCCACCAGAAGCTCCTGATGTGGTGACAACGGTTGCTGAGTTACATGCAGCAATTGATGCGGCAAGTTCAGGCACTGTTATTAGTTTAGATGTTGCTGGTGACTTTGCTGATGCCGGAACCTTAATTATCAATCAAGCTATTACCTTACAATCAACTGATTCAGAAGGCGTTGTGACTGAGACAGAGCAAGCTATTTTCTCTGGCGCAGTTTGTATCGATATTCCAACAGAAGCAGCTGAAATTTTACGTAACGGTAATCAAGCAAAGATTTCTAACATCGGCTTTGAAAATATCGTGATGAATGACTGTGGTTCGGGTGAAAGCACCTCAACTTCTATTATTAACATCGGTAAAGTGGGTAAAGATAAAACAGCAGTTGCGCTTGAAAACTTAACCTTTGACGGTAGCGGGTTCGAAGAGTCAACGGGTGAGAGTGATGCTTGGGTTTACTCTCGTGGTTTAGTCGATATTTCTGACTCTGAATTTGTCAATAAATCAGCCGATGCGCAAAATATTGTATATCTAAACTGCGGAAGCTCTGCTTCTCGTGGTGGCTCAAACAGTGACCCACGTGGTTCAATCATTTCAGGTAGCACTTTTGGTTTGGGCGCTGATAACACTTCAGGTATGACAATCGCTGCAACCATTGGTGTGCCAAGTAACTTAGGCCAAGAAGATAAAAACTGTGGCGCTGAGTTCACTGACAATACCTTTGATAAATTCAGTGCGTTAATCAGCGAAAACAACGATATTGGCACTGCACTTTACGATGTCTTTGGTGATACGACTGAAACCAATAACACGGTAACAGGTGGCGGCACAGATCCTGAGCCGACTTACCCTGAAAATGTTGATGAAGTTAATGCGGCAATTCAAGCTGCAACAGCGGGTAGCACCATTACTTTAGGCGCAAGCTTTGAATATTCAACAGGTGTGATTACCATCGATAGAGCCATCACGTTAACAGGTCAAACTGGCGCGGCTATCTCAGGTAGTGCTTGTATTGATGTGGTTGATGGTGCGGCGGGTGCACAAATCACAAACATCACGTTTAATAATGACGCCATAGCTAAATGTGGCGCGACAGATGATGCCAAAGAAGCAGTCATTAATATTCAAAAAGTCGGTGAGGATGGTATGCCAATCATCTTGGATAACCTTTCATTCGACGCTTCAAATATCACCGAACAAGATCAAATCGAAAATAAAGGAGCTTGGATCCGTTCATACGGTTTCATTAACTTAACGGGCAGTGAATTCCTTTCTCAAAGCCGTAACTTACAAAATGACATGGTCAAGCTGACCTGTAGTTCAAGTAAAGGACGCATGGGTACGCTAGTTGATGGCAATAGTTTCAGCATTATTGGCGATGGCAATAAAGAAACTGCAGCAGTCAAAATTGGTGATTCAAGTGGCGGCGTCATTAAAAATGCTGACAACGAAAATACTTGTGCTGTCACAGTGAGCAACAACAGCTTCACTGATTACACCCTAGAAGCGGTTAATGATGTGGGTGAAGGTGTGCGTGATGCTGCTATTTTTGCTCGTTTACCAGCTGAAAGTACCAATGTATTTACTGGTAACACTCACAACTAATTACGCCTTGAATTGTAATTTATTCGATATTGATAAGGCATGTGCGATGCACATGCCGGGTATTTAACTACCTACAGGAAGATATTTTAAGATGAAAAAATCAATTTTAGCCTTGGGCTTATTAAGTATGGTGAGTGGTTCAGCACTAGCGAACAGCACCATTACAATGAAGTGGGAACATAAAGTATTAGATGGCCGTACAGATCGTCCTAAACTTGAGTTTAGCCACAGAATGGATAACGGTTTTAACTTCGGCTTTGAACAAGTATGGCAATATGACCGCAGTAAAACTGAGCTTGAAACAGGTTATGCACCTGATCAATATGAATTTACTGTTAAAACGGGTTATCGTCATCGTTGGGGCGATAAGAATGAACACGAAGTTGGTCCATTGCTGGATTACCAAATCAAAGAAAACGCTAAAAAGCTTCGTCTTGGCGCTTTTTATGGCTACCGCATAACCAAAGATTTTCGAATGAAATTCCGTGCTCGTTATTCAGAGGATTTAGATCGTTTGAGCCTAAGTAGCGGTGTTTATGATGATGCTGTGGGTAAAGAAATGCGTTATGACCTGTGGTTAACGTATACGTGGAATGACTTTAGATTTGTTTATGATGCGATTTACAAAGACAAACTGGATGACAACGTATTTGATAACAACAAAGGCACGGTATGGGAGCATGAATTTAGCGCGGAATATCGTCTGCCACATGCTCGTGCTCATGCATTCTATGGCAAGTATAAAATTAAGTCTGAACTCCTTAAATCCAGCCATTTAGGCAGTGATTATGAGTGGTATGGTGAACGTGATAATGCCATTGAGTTTGGTTATAAGTTCCGCTTCTAGTTAGTGAGAAATTAGCCGTAAATGATAAACCGATGATGCGTTGGCATTGTCGGTTTTTTTGTTTTTAGTCGTTGTTATTGTTTTGAGGCAACTTTTCAATTTTCAGTTTTCACTTAACGCTAGCGAATATTAATTCTGCAGTGAGTCATTGGGGTAATGGCAGGGAAATTGAAGCTTTTATCTATCACAAAATAAGGAATCAGATTTCTTGGTATTAAAGGTAAAATCACCATGATTCTATAGTGATAATTTGCTATGTTTTAGAAGCCATTTATAAACTGATTAAAATGACATGTTTTCTAACGATTGATCTAGGTTATTCATGTGCTTAAGAATAGCTTCCTGATAATATGCGTAAATAAACCAGAATTAAACTATGTAGCGCCTCTCCTTTTTCTTTTGAACATCGACGCTATTGAGCAAACCATAGGGATTTCAATGAAATCGACCGAGCCAGATTTACATCTAAAATCGCTTATTCAACGAAAGTACAATCGAGCTGTTTTTTATACCTATATTGGCGTTATTGTTATGGCGCTATTATCGGCTTGGATGCTATTTGAACGTCAAAAAACGCAATTAATTAAAGAGCGTGAAGAGCAAGTCTTACGTCATGTACTGCAAATTGATTTACTGCTTGAGTCCAGTATTCGCGCGGTTAAAAGTTTACGTAATGTGGCGGTTGATAACTTACGTCTGGGCGAATTAGTGCGTAAAGATCGTTTGCCTCAGTATGAAAAATTCAATGAAGATGGTCAGTTCTTTACCTTAGAACCTAGCTACGCCATTAGCGGTGAACCTTTTACCAATATGGGGCGGATCACTGGTATGGGCTCGTTAGATGGCCGCAGTGATACCTTCTATCAAGAATTAGAAATGCTGTTTGAACTGTCATTGTCTTTCCCTGTTGCTAAAGAAGCAGCGCCAAAAGCATCATCAATTTACTACATCTCTAAACAACGGATAATGTCTTCATTTCCGTGGTCGACCAATGAGACCCGATTTAGAGAAGAACTGTTAAATAAGAAACAATTCCAACTTGCAACGCCCGCAATGAACCCACAGCGCAGCGTATTCTGGCGCGAAGCGTATGTTGATTTAGCCGATCAAGGACTGTTAACTACATTAGGGTTACCGGTTTATCTTGAAGATGATTTTATCGGTTCAATCAACCTAGATATGACACTGGCATCGCTTGCTAAGCAAATGCGCATGTATTTCAAAATGCCGGGCACGGTGATATTGCTGGATCAATACAACAATATCCTTTCTCACAGTGACTTCGACGCCAATGATATGAACCGTGTCTATCACATTAGTCAGCGGATCCCGTCAGAGTTACACTCGCTACCTGAGTCTGAGCTATTCGATGCCCACGATGGCATATTGCGTAATGGTTATTACATCCACTCAGTTGCACTGCAAAATCCACCTTGGCGTTTATTGTATTTACAAGATGAAGACGTGTTATTCCAAGATGCGTGGGATAAGTTAAAGCTGACGTTTTTATTAGTTGTTTTAGCGTTATCAGTATTGGTGACGATAGTGCATTGGCAGACTCGTCGTTCATTCGTTAATCCAGCATCTCGCCTGCTGACCCATTTAGAAGAGTGTTCCCGTGAGCCGATTGCTGCGCCAAAGAAAATTACCGAAGGTTGGGAGCCGTGGTTTTTACTGGTCAGCCGCATTTTTGAAGAAAACAAACAATATACCCGCCATTTAGCTGAGCAGAATAAGCGCCTTGATAATCTCGTTGCGCGGCGTACTCAACGACTGCGTGATACCACAGAGCGTCGAGAACGTGAATTTGCATTACTGCGTTCTTTGATTGACTCAATTCCCGAGGCGATTGTTTATAAAGATAAAGAGGGTAAGTATTTAGGCTGTAATAAGTCAGCTGAATACATGCTTGGCTGTAAAGAAAATGAACTAGTAGGCCAGCTATCACTCGATGCAACTCACGATCAAGGCGCACGTATTCGTGAAGAAGATCAGAAAGTCTTAAGTGATCGCTCGTTGCTGCGTTATCAAGAAAAAGTCGATATTGGCGGCAAGACAGTATTACTCGATACCTTAAAGTTACCTTTCTACAATCGTCGTGGCGAGCTATTAGGGCTTATTTCGGTTTGGCGTGATGTGACTCGTGAGTATGAGTCCGCTGAGCAGTTACGCTTATCTGAAGAGCGTTATCATCTTGCGATGGATGCGGTAGAAGATGGCTTATGGGATTGGTATTTAGATTCAGAGCAGCTGATTTGTAACCCTGCTTTCTATTCAATGCTAGGTTATAAGCCAAATGAATTCCCTGCGCTTATTTCATCAACGGATGCGTTAATTCATCCAGATGATCGCATGCGTGTTGAAGAATACCGCAGTGGCTATGCCAAAAAACCTGAAGGCACCTATGAGATTGAGTATCGGATGCGAGCGAAATCCGGTGAGTACCATTGGGTATTATCACGTGGTCGTGCGGTAGAGTTTGCCGATGACGGTCAATCGAAACGTATGTTGGGTACCCACAAAGATATTACTCGTCAAAAAAGTAATGAGGTGGCCTTGCTTGAAGCGAAGCAAGACGCTGAACTTGCCAATATGTATAAGAGTGAATTCCTGGCTAATATGAGTCATGAAATCCGCACCCCAATGAACGCGATTATCGGCATGTTGCAGCTAGCGCAGCGTACTCAGCTAACACCGCAGCAGCAAGATTACCTTAACAAGGCAGGTTTCTCGGCTCAGTCTTTACTGCGGATCATCAATGACATTTTGGATTTCTCCAAGATTGAAGCGGGTAAACTAGAGTTAGAGCGAGTGTCATTCCCGCTTGATAAGGTGCTTGATCACGTCATTGATATGAACGCGCAAAAAGCACAAGAGAAAGGGGTAGAGTTATTACTGTATGCCCCAGTGACCGCAGGCTTAATTCTTAGTGGCGATCCGCTGCGTTTAGGCCAAGTATTGGTTAACTTATTATCTAACGCAGTCAAGTTTACCCAAAATGGCGAAATTGAACTGGGCTGTGAAGATGTCGGTGAGCGCGATCACCGTATCAACCTTAAATTCTGGGTACGTGATACCGGGATTGGTATTAGCAAAGAGCAACAAGCTAAGTTGTTTGATGCCTTCTCACAAGCCGACGGCTCTACAACTCGTAAATACGGTGGTACAGGCTTAGGCTTATCGATCAGTAAGCACTTAGTGTCGCTGATGGGCGGTACAATGGAAGTGTCATCAGAGCCAAATCAAGGCAGTACCTTTAGTTTCAATATTAGCTTTGAAATTGCCGAAGAGAATGTTGTTGCGCCGTTAGTGGTGCCTGAGCAGTTGAATAACTTAACCACCTTAGTGGTTGATGATAACCCAAGTGCATTGCAAATATACTCAACCGTTATGGATGACTTTAGCTTTGATGTTAAAACAGCGCAAAGCGGCGCTGAAGCCATTGATGTGCTAACCCATAGCTCAGTGGATTTGCTGCTGCTAGATTGGATGATGCCTGAAATGGGCGGCGCTGATGTTATCGATATTATCGATGAGATGGTGGCAGATGGTCGTCTTAAAAAACGTCCCGTCATCATCTTAATGACGGCTTATTCAGCCGAGCCATTAGAAGCTGAATTTGATGAAAGCCGTGTGTTTGCCGTGTTACAAAAGCCATTTAAAGCCTCGGCATTATTTGACGAAATCATCGGTGCATTTGCCGCTGAACCTAAACTCAATGTGGCGCCAGTAGTCGAGGAAGATCCTGAGCAAACTAAAGAAGCCGGTTTAGTACTGTTGGTTGAAGATAACTTTATTAATCAGCAAGTCGCCACAGAGTTATTGAAAAGTGCTGGCTATGAAGTAGTGGTGGCCGATAATGGTCAAATCGCGCTAGATATAATTGATACTAAGCCATTTGATGCGGTATTGATGGATATTCAAATGCCAGTGATGGATGGTCTCACAGCCGCTCAGGAACTGCGTAAACGTTATACCAGTGAACAAATGCCCATTATTGCCATGACTGCTCATGCAATGTCAGGCGATAGAGAAAAGAGCTTAAAAGCGGGTATGAATGCCCATATTACCAAACCTATCGTCTTGAATGAGTTATTTGATTCGCTTGAGCATTGGATAGATTATAAGAATAGCCATAAGTGATAAGTGCTAAGCCAGATTTAAATCTGGCTTAGCATAGTTGTTTGTATTACCTTGCTTAAAGTTTGAGTTGTTTATTTGTTTGTAGACCCTGTTTATTCGATTTGGAGATAGTTTAATGATCCGCCACAGCATCGCACTTTCATTGGCATTAACCGCCATTCCCATCATGACGTATGCAGCGACACCTGCGCAAACTGTGATTAAGCAAAGTGAGAAAGCTTCTGGATTTATTAATTTCTATTACCAAAATAAATCAGGAGAGCTATTTTTAGAGGCCCAAAAGTTAAATCAACCCTTTTTGATGATAACTAGCTTGCCCCACGGCGTTGGCTCTAATGATATTGGGCTAGATCGTGGCCAATTAGGTGAAACCAGAATGGTGCAGTTTGAGCGCCAAGGTCCTTTCATATTATTAAAGCAATTAAACACTTTTTATCGTGCCAGCAGTGACAATCCTGCTGAGCAATTAGCGGTTAAAGAAGCTTTTGCTGAATCAGTGTTATGGCGCGGCAAAGTCTTAGATGGCAAAACGCCATTAGTGTCGGTGAATGATTTAGTCCTTAATGATCTTCACGGCGTCGGGCAGCGTTTTGCTGATACTAAGCAAGGTCATTACAGTTTAGATACCTCGCGTTCGGTCATTATGGAAGAGGGGATAAAGTCCTTTGAAAAGAATGCCGATGTGGACGTTTTATTAACCTTCACTAGCAACAAAGAAGGCGAGCAAGTCAGGCAAGTAACCCCTGATGGCAAGTTTGTTTCGGTAAGAATGCGCTATTCATTTGTGGCGCTACCAGAGGAAGGTTATCAACCTCGCGAATATCAACCTATGAGTGGGTATTTGTCAGGTGAATATTATGATTACTCTGCTGCAATAGATTCTCCGCTCAGTAAGCGTTATTTACTCAGACATCGTTTAGAAAAAGTCACTCCAGGTATAGCGCCCAGTGAAGTCATCAAGCCTATTACCTATTATCTCGACCCTGGTGTGCCAGAGCCTATCCGCACTGCACTGTTAGATGGTGCTCGCTGGTGGGAAGAAGCCTTTACTGAAGCAGGTTTTATTGATGGCTTTAAAGTCGAAATGCTGCCTGAAGATGCTGACCCACAAGATATTCGCTATAACATGATCCAGTGGGTACATAGAGCGACGCGCGGTTGGTCATATGGCGCATCAATCAAAGATCCTCGCACCGGTGAAATCATTAAAGGCCATGTGACTCTAGGCAGTTTGCGGGTTAAACAAGATCACTTAATTGCGCGTGGTTTAACAGCTGGCTGGGAAGACAGAGAAGCGGCAAGTGATGCATCTATGGCATTAGCACTAGCCCGTATTCGTCAGCTGTCGGCACATGAAATTGGCCACACAATTGGCCTTGACCATAACTTTGCCGCATCGACCAATGACAATGCATCTGTGATGGATTATCCACACCCTAATGCCACACTTAACGGTGATAAAATTGATATCTCAGCGCCATATGCTGAGGGTATAGGCGCATGGGATAAGTTCACTATTGCCTATGGTTACGGCAATGAAGCGAACATGGAAGAGTTGGTCAGACAAGCCAGAACCCAAGGCCTACGCTATATTGGCGAAGCTGATTCCCGTTCACCTTCAGCCAGTCACGCTTATGCAAGTTTATGGGACACCGGAGCTTCGGCTGCGGCTGAATTAACCCGATTAGAGCAAGTTCGTCGCACAGCCATTGAGCAATTTAATGCTCAAGTTTTACTGCAAGAACAGCCATTAGGTGAGCTGAGTGATGCATTTGTGCCTATCTATTTACTGACGCGTTACCAGATAGATGCCGCGGCTAAATGGATTGGTGGTAGTGATTACAGTTACCAGCAGCAAGGTTCAGCTGAACGTTGGCATTACCTTTCGCCAAAGTTGCAGCATGCCGCTTTATCTTCACTGTTAGAGGTGATTTCGGCGCAGAGTTTATCAGTTCCACAAGAAGTGACAGAAATGCTAGTGCCGAAAGCGGGTAACTATCGAAAAACGCGAGAAAGCTTTGATTCTGGTATTGGTGTATTAACAGATCCAATAGGCATGGCAGAAGTACTGAGCCGCCAAATTGCTAATAGGTTACTAGCACCTGAACGACTAAATAGAGTAAATCAAGGCTATATGGATGATTCAGAGCAGTTATCTGTAGTGAGTTTAGTGGATAAACTATTGGCGAAAACGGTTTATCAAGATCTGCAGCGCGGTCAGTTATTGGCGGTGCAAATGCGAGTCAATACAGTGGTGATGGATGAATTGTTAGCCAGTTACCATAATGAGAAAACCTCGCCGGAAGTAAAAGCTCAATTACTTGCAAGGCTGCATTATGTTGAGAAACAGCTCAAACGCCGCAGTAACCGTGCGAGTAATTATCAAGCTGCGCATTTTGATTGGCTGTTACAAGGCTTGGCTCAAGGGATAGAGTCGAAAGAGTATCGCTTTATTACTAAGCCACTAAAAATGCCGCCTGGTTCACCTATTTAAAGGGTTTCACTGATGCGATAGTAAAAAGCCTCATTACGAAATGAGGCTTTTTTGTGTGAGGCGCTGTTCGAAGCGGGTTAGCTTTGCGCTTGCTTAGGGTTTTTAGGGTAAAAATGATCGCTTTTTTGATCGATATGCGAAAACTGTCGGGTGTTTTTATAGGGCAGCTTCATAAAACCTGACACACCATGACCTTGTATTTTGCTAGCATGATGGAGAATTCGATCTAATGAAGCCCTAAATGCAGCTTGTTTACGAGGATTGAGTAAACGTAAATAACTGTGCACTTTAAGGTGATTAGGCAGCGCTTCAAAAATAATACAACCAGTGTGATGAATTTGGTTAATCCAGCCAAGCTCGGTCATGATCTCAGTGGGCAATTCAAGGTTTTCTTCAGGATCTTTACCGTCTTCAAAGTAGGAGTGTAATCGAGAACGTCCTTCAGATGCAGGGACATCACCCACTTCAAAACTAAGTTGGGCATCATTGATCATCTTATAAGGCTCAGAAGGCGTGTCCCTCTCAAGATGTAAGGTGTCTTTTGCATTAAAAAAACAGGCCTTAAATACCCCGATCCGTTTTATTCCACGGGCTAAAGTGACCATATTATTGACTGCTTTTATGAGCACATCTTTGGTATCAGGGTCGTATATGGCCAGATTTGAATCAATGTACACGCCGCTTTTACGCCAGTGAATAGCAAGACCGCCAACAATTGGATATTGCGCCAGTTTACCCACTGCAGCTACGAAGCCTTTTTCAGTGTCTCCCATGCCAGCTAAAAAGTTTCGATAGTACTTTTCCAGCTGTACGTCGTCCATTTTAGCAATAGGATCTTGGGTGTTATGTTCTTTTAAAAATGATTTTCGAGAGCTATAACTCACGGTTTCAACTTGTTTCTGTTTGGGTAATACCCACAGCGGTATGTCTTCATGCAGCGGCTGGGTTTGCAAATCTGGTAGGTGCATTCGATGGTTGTGGCGCATGCTCTTAAGGAAATAATCTCCAGCAAGGTTTTGCCTTTCAACATCATCACTTAGCATGCCATCTAATGTTCGGGCCAGTTCAATGGGCAGACCTAAGCTGCTTGCTGGTATCACTTTACTGCCGAAACGGCTAATTTGTCCTGAGGCTAACGCGTATAAGGTTGCGGCTACACCTTGCTCGTCAAAGCGTGGGCTTGAGAGCGCACCATTTAGCTGCTCGGAGCCAATAAAATAGACATCGCCCATTCTGGCGTTGGTATGGTGTTGATCGCTGGACATTAACGACATGACATTATCTTCAACCGCTTTGTTGTGTTCATCTCGCTGAGCGAACACTGCCGATCCCCAGTCGATTAACGACAAATGATCGTTTTTAATATCGTAAACTAAGTTAGAGGGTTTTATATCGCCATGAACAAGACATTTACCGGTGCGCAGATAATAAAGTAAGTTAGCTAATTGGCGGGCAATACTAATAATCATCGCTACAGGCAGTACGCCTAATCGGTGGCAAATTTTATCTAAATCTTCCCCTTGAGCACGCTCCATTACCATGATCCCTTGCTTGCCAACACGTTCAAACTTGATGGCATTAGGAACGTTTGGGTGAACTAACTGGCTGAGCATAAACGCTTCTTCTTCCAGTCGGTCTTGAACGCTTCGGGGGAGGGTAATACGTGAAAATTTAAACACGTGGGATTCACCAATATCATTGGTACCAGCAAACACGAAGCCATAGGCGCCTTTACCGATGAACTCGATATCCGCATAACCCAGTTTACTCAGCTGTTGGTTACATAGTCTTATCCAAGCGCGATGTTTACGTGCATCTTCAGCTTTTAATAAATAGACAGATTGTTCTTCATTGATATAAAAGTGTTGTAGCTGAGGTGTCTGCACTTTGTACTCCAGTTAGCTAACTCATTGGCTTAATGTGTTAGAAACACCATAAACTCATATTTAGATTTATCAGGCAAGTATTGATGGTAAATTTTTATGTTTAAGAATTCATAAAATGCTAAAAGTGCGGCAGGATCAATTATTGTCGGCGCTATTTAAGTATTTATATTAGCAATTCAGAGTAAAGCTACCTATCTCAAATAAACGGTGTTGTAAACTTTGACTTGAATCAAGTTGTTTTTGGTCATAGACAGGTACTATTTAACTGAATCAACGGATTCGGTTTAATCAAGGAGCGCTTATGCCTACCATCAATAAAGCAGATTTAATTCCACTGTTTAGGTTTCCTCGTCAGCGAATTTTACAGTCAATGGAAGTGACGCATTGTCCACATGCCGTCTTTTATAATGCCAGTGATGAACAGTGTACCACTTGCCATCAAGGCGAAGAGTGTATCTGGATGAATCATAATGATGAGCTAGTTGCCATAGAGAAAAAATCCGTTGATGAATTGAAGCAGCAACTATTAATAGCAGTGGATTTTGTTGATTCTAATTTGAGTCCGCATCACCTTTCTCGTCGTAACTGCCAATGTGACAACTGTAAATGGCTTAAGAAAGTCCAGTTTGTGTTAGAGGGTGAGCCTGAGTAACTACCCAAGGCTTATTGCTCAATAAATTAGCTTAGCTTGAGTGTCCTGAGCTTATAAGAGTTAAGTGACGGTTGCCGTACTTGGCTTGATTATAAGTCAATTTGCTAACGCTGTGTGAGTGACCAAGCTTATATGGTGTGTTGCATCTCAGTATTTTTGTGATTACAGTGAAGCCCATTAGTTACTGAACAAGGGTTTGTTATCATGGAGCCGAGCTTTTGGCACGAAAAATGGGATTTGAAACAAATTGGATTCCATCAACCTCAAATTAATGAATTTCTGCTTAAGTATTGGTCGCGTTTATCGCTAGAACCATCTGCGGAAGTATTTGTACCTTTATGTGGCAAATCCTTAGATATGTGTTATTTAGCGGAGCAGGGCCATAGTGTGCTTGGCTGCGAGTTAAATAAAATTGCTGTCGAAGACTTTTTCAAAGAAAACAACCTACCAGTTAATCGTCAAACTCACGGTGAACATCAAGTTTACTCAACTGAGCAGGTTTCACTGATCCAGGGTGATATTTTCACCTTAGCTAACGAATCAACCCATTCAATTAACGCATTTTATGATCGAGCCGCACTCATTGCGTGGCCAGAAGCCATGCGCCAACAGTACGCTAAAAAACTGGCTGAACTTATTCCTGCTGGCGTTAAGGGCTTATTAGTGACACTGGATTATGATCAATCTGCGCTCAATGGCCCGCCATTTGCCGTTAGCCCGCAATGGATAGAGACGCATCTTGCTGCTGATTTTGAGGTTGAGTTACTTGAGTGCGCTGATGTGCTTGCTGACAATCAGCGTTTTGTGAAAAAGAATGTTCCTTGGCTTAATGAAGCGGCTTATGTGTTAACCCGTAAAGGGTAATCTTATTTGTTAAGTTCACTAAAATGACACCATAAAAAAAGCGACCTCAGGGTCGCTTTTTTTGTATAGCTTTATTGAAATGAGTCTAGTGACTCAATCAATTAGAAGTCGTAACGCATACCAATAGTGAAGATATTGTCATCTTCTAAATCGATTTTAGCGCCAGCAACTTTGTGGTCACCTTCGTACATAGCGTAGTGGCCGTATACTAGCGTTGACTTAGAGATACGGTAGTCAGCACCGACAGTGATTGAAGTTACGTTGATGTCAGAACCGTCAACTTCTGCAATGTTGCTGTAGTATTTACCAAAACCAGCTTCATCAACGCCATATTCAGCTTTCAAGTTTACGCCATTTAGGTTGTAAACTACGTTCAAGAAGTAAGAATCACCTTCTTGATCAGTAGTTTGGCTTTCAGTGTTTTGGTATAAACCGCCCACTTTGAAATCACCTAGTTTAACTTGAGCAACAGCACGGTAAGCATCGATGCCACCAATAGTGTTGTAAGCCGCTGCTACATAGTAGTTTTGAGCTTTAAGTTTTTTGTCACCAATGGTTGCACTTAGTGCGTACTGATCTTCATAAGATTCGTTGCCATTAGCGTCTGTGTAGTTATCTTCCATTAGGTAAGTCGCGTTTAATGTAACTAAATCAGCGATTTTTGGAGAGTAGTACCAGATACCATCAGCTTTACGGAATTGACCACTTACAAGACGGTCAATATCAGCATTGGTGTTACCGAAAACGTCAACGCCGCCTTCTGCTTGCTTGAATACTGTGTCGTTACGACCCACTAAAACTGTACCGAAGTCAGATTTTAAACCTAGGAAAGTATTACGAGCCTTGAAAACATCTGAACTTGAAGACGTGTTTTCAACTTGGAATTCCATTTGGTATAGCACTTCGAAAGCATCAGAGATTTTTTCGCTGCCTTTAACACCAATGTGAGAGAAATTGTTTTCGAATACCGTGCCAGCTTTCCCTTCTTGGGTAGTTGCACCAGTGTCCGAATTAGTCACAGCTAAGTCTAAACGACCGTAAAAGTTTGGGCCTTCAGCTGCTGCGCCGAAAGAAGTTAATGCAATTACTGAGGCTACAGATGCTGAGATTAGCGTCTTTTTCATCTTCATACTCCCTTTAGAACCAGTGGTTCTATCCCCTTTAAATGGGGGTGTTTTAGTGAATTTCAGTCACAGAACTATCTAAATAGTAATAGGTCAACGACGTGAACTTGAGAGGATTTTTACAGGTTTGGGTTGTTTAAGTTGTGGGCTATGTCAAACTTTATGGGATAACGTAATGATTTGATGAAAATATGTGACAAGTTCGATACTTTTGGCTATTAGTTAACACCAATATAGCAAACTACCTATTTATAGAGGTTCCACAAATTGTCAATATCGTGTAAGGCTTGGTGTAGTTGGCTTTCTGGTTAGTTAAGTTGTAGCTAAAGTGTTAAGTTTTGTGGCTTGTGTCAGCTAGAGTTATGCAGTTTTGCATATTGGAAATTTCAATTGGAATGTCTAGAGCAAAAAAAAGCGACCTAGTTAGGTCGCTTTAGCAATTGCTTAACAATTCGTTGTAATATTTTTCAACAGCTTAAGGGCAGTTTAGAAGTCTAAACGAACACCAACTGTGAAAATATCATCACTTAAGTCTTCAACAACACCATTTAGCTTCATGTCGCCGTCGTACTTAGTGTAGTGTCCGTATACTAATGTATTAGCACTTAAACGGTAATCAGCACCGATGCTGAACTGCTGGATTTCAACGTCAGATACGTCTTTACGTGCATCTAACACGTTGACATCACTTTGGTTTTCTAATTGACCAGTGCGGCGGTCAACGATTTTACCAAGACCTGAATCATCGTAGCCGTACATTGCTTTAAGCTTTAGGTTGCCCATTACATATGCAGCATTGATGAAGTAAGAGTCACCTTCTAGGTGAGCTAATTCGCTTTTTAAGCTTTCAGTGTTTTGGTATAAGCCACCAACAATGAAGTTACCGAATTTAGCTTGAACCACACCACGGTACGCTTCGACATCTGTAATACCATCTTGGTAAGCAACAGCGGCATAGAAGTTTTGTGACTTAAGTGCTTTATCACCTAGCGTTGCACTTAATGCATACATTGAATCACTTTGTGATTCGTAATTGTCATCCATTAAGTAAGTTGCGTTGAACGTCACCATGTCAGCAATTTTTGGAGAGTAGTAGCTGATACCGTCGCCTGAACGCGTTTGACCTGCTGCTAATAAATCGATATCAGAGTTACTGTTACCAAATAAATCGAAGCCACCTTCAGAAGCTTTGAACACAGTGTCGTTACGACCCACTAAAGCCGTACCTGCATTGGTTTTAAGACCAATATATGTGTTACGAGCTGCGAAAGTATCGCCTGAGTTATCAAAGTTACTTACACCGAATTCCATTTGGTAAAGGATTTCGAAGTTTTCATTGATTTTTTCACTGCCTTTAACACCTAACCAAGAAAAGTTATTCTCGATAACTGTGCCGTCTTTTTGATTTTGTGTTGCAACACCTAAATCAGAATTTGTTAATGCAAGATCTGCGCGACCATAGAAATTTGGGCCATCAGCTAACGCAGTGAAAGAGGTCATTGCTGTGCAAGATACAATAGCAGCAGTGATCAGGTTTTTTTTCATCATCTTAATCTTCCTTTGGTAAGGGCTTGATTTTGTTACGCACTCATCAGTTGTGCGCAACATTGATAACAATAGCGACTCGCTAATAATTTAGCGGTAAGCGCTATTATTTAGGATCCTTTATCTGCGGCTGATACTGACATAAAAGCTTCACTAAAAAGTGTGATTATTGTCACTAAAGGCTGGTTTTATTCGATATGTATCATATTGATTTACAAGGTTTACGGTTCTGGATAACATGTTTTTTAGCTTGTTTAACGGTAAATTAATTAAGTTTACTTAATTGGCGTCTGTAGGTAACAACTGTGTCGTATGGTTATTGAATTCAACGAAAGTAATAATAAAGACATCGACTCTCATTTTTCACTGTTCAGTTATATCGGTTTGTATCAGATTCGGATAAAATATCGCCCCTTTATTAGTGAGTACTCAAGAGCGTTACATGTTGTCAGAATCTTATTTAAATCGTTTTGGTGGTATAGGCCGTTTATATGGTCAAAATGCACTGCAAAACTTTGCAAATGCTCATGTTGTTATCATTGGTATTGGTGGGGTAGGGACCTGGGTTGCTGAGTCATTAGCCCGAAGCGGAATTGGGCAGATTACCTTGATTGATTTGGATGATATCTGTGTCACTAATATTAATCGCCAATCCCATGCGACGACATCAACAGTGGGCGAATCTAAAGTTGAAGTGATGGCAAAGCGTATTCGCGACATCAACCCTGAATGTGTCGTCAATGAGATTGAGGATTTTGTTACCGCTGACAACCTAGCAGAGTACCTTGGAACTAAAAGCGATCCTTTATCGATCGACTATGTTGTTGACTGTATTGACGCAGTAAAACAAAAAGCCGCGTTAATTGCTTGGTGTAAACGAAATAAACTCAAAATTGTGACTGTCGGCGGCGCTGGTGGGCAAACTGATCCCACTCAAATCCAACTTACCGATCTAGCTAAAACGATCCAAGATCCATTACTTGCTAAAGTGAGAGGGATTTTACGTCGTGAGTATAATTTTACTAAAAATGTCCAACGACGTTTTGCTGTCGATGCGGTGTTTTCTACTCAACACCTGGTTTACCCTCAAAGTGACGGTTCAGTTTGCAGTACTAAAGCGACAGCAGAAGGTAGTATGCGTATGGATTGTGCATCAGGGTTCGGCGCTGTGACAATGGTTACAGGCACATTTGGCTTTATTGCTGCGAGTCGTGTGTTAGCAAGGCTAGCTGAAAAGTAAGTTATTGTTTTAATAAGCTGATTAATGCGTACTATTTGGCATCAAAATTGCTTTTGAAGTATTAGATTCAAAAATCTGACACTTTGGAAGCGAGATGATGAAAATTAAATTAGATAACTTAAAATTTGCCAACGCAAAGCGTGTGCTTGTCAGTGTAATGCTCTGGTGGGTTGTTGCTTGTGCTGTATTGTTGTTTGCCCCTTCTCATGTCTTGCAGACTTTATCGTTAGATAACCTAGTGAACGAATATGGTCATTTTATTGGCCTAGGTCTCATTGTCGGCGCAGCTTTCTTCTTAAGTCAGTTATTCACTTTTGTTGTTGATGAATCTATTAATTATTTACGTGAAAAACGCGCGATAGAAACCATTGAGTCTAAAGTTAAATTGCTGGATCCTGCTGAGCGTGCATTGTTGCGTGAATTCTTCCTGCAAGGTGCCACTATTTTGGCATTACCTCAAAACGAACTCGCGGTGAAGGGATTAGTTGCGACGAGTATTCTTGAGTTAGTGGGTAATGAACGTCATTACGCGATACAAGGCCCGACAGCTGAGTATAAAATTTCGATGAAAGCGAGAGTGTATTTGAATCGCGATGTATTACGATTACCTGCTGGTGAGCCTAGTAAAGAAGAATTGTCGCATTTGATTAAAGCCAGACCGCAATTCATTAATGGTTTAGTGCAACCTAGAAAACATGCTGCTTAATCACCAACCATGATCACTCACCATTGATTTCATGTTTATTAGGCAGAAAAATGGGGGCTAATTGCCCCCTAATTATTTGCTAAAAAACACAAAAAAAACTGACTAAAATAAAAATAAGTAACACCTATTTCTTTGGAGCCGACTTCACTATAAACATCCACATCATGTACGACATAATTCCCATAGTGCAGAAGATGACAATCATAGATAGCAAACCTATTGCATTACCAAACATTAAATCTAACCAGAATGCCATTTTATTTTCTCCTTTATTGTGAAGTCATAAATAACATACTAGATACATCTTTTAACAATTATGATCTCGATCAATTAACTTGTCGGTTATTGCTAGAATGCTAATGTAATGAATTAAAAATTAGTAAACTCTGCAATCGATCACTATTTACATGATGTCGAGTTAGAACCGAATTTTCGAAAGGGATGTGTGAGCTGTTGTTTAGAGTCAGCTTAGCGCAGCAAAGAGCGCTGGTTGAATGAGATTTGAGCTGTTGAAAGTAAATAGACTAAATAGCGCATTAAAGAGCTTGCCATTGTTAATGGCCTAGGTATAATTCTGACTCTCGATTGAGCCTAGCTCTGTTGAGACATCAATATGATGCCGGTGTGGTGAAATTGGTATACACGACGGATTCAAAATCCGTTGCTTTCGAGCGTGGCGGTTCAAGTCCGCCCACCGGTACCATCTCTCTAACCTACTATTAAATAGTAGGTTTTTTTGTTTCTGGGCATCCAGAATCAATGTGTAACCTCCAATATTTACCTCAAAAACCTCCAAGTGTGACGATTTTTTGCCAAGAAATAATTTGGCGCCTGCTGTGTTGTCTTTTTGCTGTGTGCTATTTGCTTTGATTTGCTTTAGCGTGGCTGTTTTCGACTAATATGAGCTGGCTGTTTAGAGGCTAAAGTCGCTAGAAACTAGCTTGGTGTTTTTGACTAAAGTTCAGTTAGGCTACTTTGTTGAAAAACTGACAGGCAGTATATGCCCCGTCAGTGTTATCGAAAAATATTTTATAAGCTGTTCTTTACAGTTAAAAACGGTAGTTTGTCATTACGCCAAAGAAGTGAATATTTGCTGAGTAATCTCCTCTAAGCGTTGAATTTGCTAACTGAAATTCAATACTTGGGGTTCCTACGTCAAGGTATTCATAATAAAAATTCATGCGCCAGTTCTGGTTTAAATCATATGTGGCACCAATTGCATATTTCCAAAGCTCGCCAGTTGGCACATCTGGGTATTGCATCCTTGGGTCATCTTGCGGTGATGATTCATAAGATATACCACCTTCTAGTCGCCATTTATCGTTAAGTTGATAGTAGCCCCCAACGCTTGCGGTTACTGTGTCATCCCACTGCCTTTGGATCTCGACAATACGGGAATCCAGTTCAATATCGGTTGTTGCAACAGAGCTAAACTGGGTCCAGCCTAAACTCCATAGCAAAGCCGTTTTGTCAGTGACATTATGATATCCACTTAAAGACGCAGTGGTAGGCATAATGATACCAATTGAAGAATCAAGTCCTTGGTTGGCAATGGTTAAGTTACCATCCATGCCATGTTCTATTTCTGAACGGTATGAAAAGCCGAGTCGATGATCATCGTTAAACTCGTACAGTCCACTTAAGGTATAGCCAATGTTTAGATCACTACCCGTTGCTTGGGTCTTAAACTTGTCAGTTCCTGCAAAATTTTGTTCAAGCTGGCCGTACTCAGCGACTAGGCCAACACCCAGAGATAACTGCTCATTAACTTTATAAGCGACACTTGGGTTTAACTGTACGGTAACGAGCTGAGCGTCTTGCAACAATAATGCGCCCGAAAAGTCAGCCCCGTAATCAATGACTGATCCACCTGCCGATACCAGAGCAATACCTGCACTCCAACTATCATTAATTGGTGTGACGTAATACATAGCACCTGCTGGCATTGCTGTTCCAGCTTGAGTTGAAGATTCTCCGCCAGCAAATATTCCATCAGAACCAGTATCAGTATATGCAATGTCTGACACCATGCCTTGTATATTAAAAGCTAAGGTGGGCTGAGTAATCTTGGTCATAGCAGCTGAGTTTGCAAACGCGGTTTCTGCACCTTCTGCCAAAGCTTGAGCACCGGCGCCTGCCGTACTTACATTCACGCCGCCCAGCTCTGGGAACATATAAGCCCCTGCCAATGCATTGTTTGCCACTAATAATGATAAAAGTAACGGGACTGTGATTTTAGTATTCATGGATAACCTTATTAATTCGTCTTTACTAATGTAATTAACGGGTACTCGCCTCAGTTATGAGGCGAGCCTGAAAAGTTACATCGCATTTAAGTAGGACTTGTATGAATGAAGACGAACCGTTGCTGCGCCAATCACATCGATAAAACTGAAAAATGGGTGTGGTTTGTTTGCTGCAATCCAAGCAGAACCCGTTGCGCCAATTGGGATAATTTTGCCTTCAGGCTCAAAAATCTCAAGAATCACTGTACGTCCATGATTACTGGTATTGGCTCCAACATGTTGTCTAACACTTTGTGGCCCTTGAATTGGTGAAATCGATGACTCACCTGTACCAGCCGTAAAGCTGTGAACGCGAGCTCGGAATACTTCACCGGGATAAGCATCAACATAAAATTCTGCAAATTGTCCTTTTTCTACGTAGCGAAACGTTTGATCAGGAATGCGCATTTCAATAAACTTTTTGCCAGTATCATAAAGGTGCATATTACCTACACGGCTTCCGTCAGCGACATTGACTACTGCTACCTGGCCATCAAACTGAGCTCGAACTGTTTTTCGGCTTTGCTCAAAATGGGTTTGCTCCAAGTCGGCATGAAGCGATATGAGAGTTGCCTTGGCAATACGCAGTTGTGATTGGTAATACTCAACGTCTCGTTTTTTAAAAATGTCTGGCGATGTCTTTGTTCGCCCTAAATCTCTAATAAACTGGGCGATACTTTCTTCTTGCGTAACGATTGAGGATTTAATTTTTTCAACTTCAGCGTTAGATTTAGTGTCTACAAGGGTATAAATAATTTCGCCTTGTTTGACGATTTGGTTATGACGAACATGTACTTGATCAATTTCCTCACCGAACAAAGGCGATAGCACTGCATGAGGTGCTTTGACGGTTGAGGAATAAGTTAAATCAACCGGCGCCCAAAGGCGTGAAAGTACGCCCAATATAACCAGAATTAATACGCCGCCAGAGACAATCCAAAAGCAACTGCGTAAGGTCCATTTAATGGCACCCGTTGATACGAGTATCCACATTAATAAGATGTAAGGGATCATGACTTCTTTCATAGTATTAGTCCTCTACCTTGTTTATTTCATTCGAGGTGTTTTTTAAGTCGTTGGTTTTATTTCGACTGTTTCTAATCACGCTGCTTATGGACTCACCAATTTCAGACCAGTTGGCAAAAGCGATAATGATGGCTAATACCCACCAAGCTTTATGGATGAACAGGCCACATAATGACAATGCAAACACTAGCTGGACGTGAGAGCTGTGCATTTTTTCTGTGCGATGGACTGCCACTTCATGTATTGACCAAAGTAGATAGATAACAAAGATGACCAGGGCAATGGTGACTGAAAATAAGTAGCCACTGAAATACTCTGAGTTAAACAGAATCATCATGGTGTCATTTGGCGTATTGGTAAAAAGACTCATATCGATATCTTTAGAATTAATGAGCCCCATAGGCGCTAATAAATATGCGCCACCAAGCATCAATGCCATAAAGGATACGAATTTGATAAGCACCATAAAGATGGTGGCTAGTTTAGATAAAATGGTTTTAATTACGTTCATAACATTCCTTAGCAAATGCAATATGCATTAATTACCGCGAGCCGATTAAAATAAATCTACAAACCATCGCTCGAGCATTGCTATGTCTTTGGCTTGCCCATTGATGCGGACTAAACCAAGCGTTTTTGCATCAGACCAACTAAGTTGTTTAGTGGCTAACGCCTCAAGTACATCTAGCTCAGCGATTAGCAATAGCTCAGTAGGTGAGGGCTGTGTTTCTCGGTGTTGTAATTTGGTGTGCTCAGAAATCAAGACTTCACTGTAATGGCCTTTTACTGGCTCAAATAAACTGAAAGAAACTTTTTGATTGCTGTTTGATAGCACATTAGTGAACTGGTATACCTTGACGTGCTCAGGACTGTTTAAGCTATTAAATCTACCGTTTTGTCTTTCATTAACGGTGCTTTCAAATACTGGAAGTGACCCTGGTTCGGTGACAAGGAATAAGCCTGTGTCTTGGTGTATGCCGCATGCATTTGCGAAAAATGGCACCCAACATATAAGTAATAGTAATAGACGAGACATAGTGACCACCTAAAACGGAGGGGCTATACAGCCCCTCTAGTTGACGTGTTATCGAACAATTAATTTAATTTCTTCTGGCGTCATTGGTTTGTCGAAGTAACTCATGAACAATCCAAAATCTTTGATATCGCCATTAGTAAACTTGAACTTGCCTGAGCCTAAGTTTTCGCCTATCACCTGTTGTGCTTTAGGACCTGCAATCAGGATTTGGTTTAACACTTCACGAGTGGTTTCTATCTGAATATCCGCACCTGAGTAAGGTGTAGTATGTAACTGTGCAATACCGTTACGGATTTCAATCGTCATTGACTCATTGGTGTCAGCAAACTTGTATGTCATCGCAGTTGCAACATTGAGTGTTTTTTCTGCAATTAATGTTGCTGTCATCATGTCGAAAATTTGTGCGCTAGGCAGAGCTGTTAATACATCTACAGAGGCAAAGCTAATCAGGTTAGAAAAATCTCGTGTACCTTCTAACTCAGCTGATGCATTTAATGCCCAGTTACGCCAGTTGATGTTCACTTGATTTGCAGCCCATTCTTTATAAGCTTTAGCTTTCAATTCACGTGCTTCAATGTCTTGCTTGTTGATCGTAATTGGGTACGACAAGATCTCTGCTGCAAAGGTGTAGTTTTCAGCAGTTATTGCTGCTTTTGCTGTTTTAATGATGTTGTCTCTACCACCCATTAATTCAACAAATGCTTTTGCGCGTTGCTCGTATGCCATTGGCTCTAACTGCCATGGATCAGCTTCAAAGAAACCTACATAACCAACATAAATTTGACGAACAGCATGAGCGACAGTGCCGTAATGCTCACCAAGCCAAGGATGTTCAGCTAGATGCTTAGGCAGTTTTACTACTTCAACAAGTTCATCTGGTGTCATGCCTTTATTCATGTAGCGAATAGATTGGTCATGGGTGTATTGAATTGCATCTCGGTAAGAAGTTAATACGTTTGCTACAGCTTCTTTACCTTCAACTGGGCGTCCGTGAGAGTTGATCATGATTTCAGTATCAAAACCACGCATTACATCAATGCCTTTAAACCACATTGCAGGATCACGGAACTTGGTCCCACGAATAGTGTGTAAGTTAGGGAAGTTCTCACCTTGTAATACTTCTGCTGCATGAAGTATTTTTTGGTTAGGCAGGTAAACAACAACTTCGTCTTTTGTTTCTGAAGGCACGTTTACGATTTGTAGTTCAACACCTGCGATAGTGATGTCTAAACGATCTTTCAGGGTGACATTTGGCTCAATGAATGAGATGTCACCTTGCATGAAGCGAGGGCCTAAACCGTCGTTCACTGTACCGTGTTTGCCTTCTTCAACATGTTTTGCGCCAGTGTAAGATGTGCGGTGACCAAATAAGGTGCCTAGATTTGAAGACCAGTTAGCCACTGCTGCAGTTAGTCCTTCTTGAGCAATAATTTTTACTTCGCCTGATGCGACTTCTTCATCGGTTACCCAAGCACGAACACCAGAAATGTGGTCAATGTGGTTATGAGAGTAGATAATGGCTTTAACAGGTTTGTCGGTGATTTCTCTAAAAGCATCTCTCACAGAGGCAGCCATTTGTACTGACTCACCTGGATCGACAATGATAATGCCGTCATCACCTTCAATCATCACAGGTGTATCAAGACCATAACCGTATCCAAGAAATACGTTATCATCGACTTGAATGATGGCTTGATCCATTTTACGACTATGCTTTGTTAGCGCGTCATGTACTAGAGGAGAGTCTTCAACATAAGCTAATGTCTCACCTGTTTTAGAAAGCACTTTAATGCGCTCGCCTTTACCCCAAAACAAATTAGATTCATGTTCAAACAACACACCATCGTTATAGCGCTTATTAAAATCAATGTTTTGATAATGTGCGGCTGAACTTGTTTGCAGAGACTGGCCTGTTGCCGATTCGGCTTCAGTAGTTGGAGTTGCAAACGCGACAGATGCAGGGAGTAATGCAGAACTGATCGCGACAGAAATTAACAGTTTTTTCAGTGAAGAAGTCATGTGATACCTCAGATTATTGAACTAATATGAATTTCTTTTATTTAATGACGTCATGTTAATTCGATAGTAATCTTTGATATATAGGCTATTACGATATCGAAATATCGAAATTACGATATATTGATATTGCGAAAAATTGTTATTGCGAAATATTAAGACCCCCACGGATATTCAGGACAGCAAATGAAAAATGATATTCCTAACTTTAACCTGCTCGCTGTGTTTTCACAGGTCATGGAAGATGGCAGCTTAAGTAAAGCGGCAGAAAACCTGAATACCAATCAATCTACAGTGAGCACCATGCTGGGAAGGTTGAAGGATGAAGTTGGGCAAGATCTTTTCATCAGAAAAGGTCGAGGGGTGGTGCCAACGAGTTACTCACTTAGTTTATATCAGCAAATTCAAGCTCCGATAAATCAACTTAATGGTGTTTTTACTTCGTTTGGAAACTTTGACCCATTGCGTTCTAGTCGCCGTTTTGTGCTAACAGCTCCTGAACATATGCAAGGGGTGCTATTAAAGCAGTTTTCATTAATTGAAAATAAAGGTATATCACTGGAAGTCTTTGACCAAATGGATAAAGACGATAATTTTTATGAGGTGTTGTTACAGCAAAAATTTGATTTGATGATTGATATTTTGCCGTTCGAACACCCCAATGTTGAAAGCTTGAAACTATTTGATAATGAGTTCGTGGTGATATGTAGCGAGGAACATCCTAGAATTCAAGGGTGTATTTCTGAGCAGCAATACATGCAGGAATCGCATGCTATTTTAGAGCGAACTCGTAACCATCTCTATAGCTTAAGTCACTATACCAACCTTAATTTGTCCAAGCGTAAAGTGGCTTATCATGGACGCTCACTTTTCAGTAATTTATTGGTTGTTAGTCAGTCAGATTATATTAGTGTCGTGCCACTTTCTTTAGCTTTACAGTTTAAGGAACAGCTAAAGTTGCAGTTATTTCGCCCTCCTTTTGAATATAAGAAAGTATCAAATTATCTTATTTGGTTGAAAAAGCTCAATCAAGATCCTGCTCACAGCTGGCTTCGAGATGAATTGGTCACGATTTCTAGTAAGATTCATAATTATCTTCAAGAGAACTTTCCTGAGTAAGTTTATAGGTGAGTGTTAATTTGCGAAATGAAAGTATGCTTTGGTTCTTTGGTTCTTTGGTTCTTTGGTTCTTTGGTTCTTTGGTTCTTTATTTAGACATACAAAAAAGCTCAGTAGCAAAACTGAGCTTTTTATTCTTTTGATTAGATGGAATGTTCTTTATTGAGGCATTCCGCTAAAGATTAAAATTTATAATCAATGGCTAAATAAACTTGTTGGGTATCATTTAATGAGAATGTACCGGTATTAGCGCCATTGGCAACATCTTTTTCGTAGTCTTGTTTCAGGTATTGGTAACCAATTTCAGTCGACCAGTTGTCGTTGATGTTGTACATAAAGCCTGTTTGACCACCCCACACAAAATTGTCACCAGAGCTTAAATCTGCTTCCTTGATACTGGTATGAGTCATACCGGCGGTTGCACCCACAAACCAGTTAACATTACTTTGTCCGAGTGGGACTAGGTAATCATAAGATAATAAGAAAGTCTGCTGTTTACCTATGTCTTCAGAGTTGTAGCCATATGTACCATATACACGGCTATTGTCGTTAATATACTTACCAAAACGAAGTTGATAGGCCATATCTCTTTCGTTCTCTTTAACAGAAGAGTCTAACTGCGTCGTCTCGTAAGCATTCTTTTGGTATCCAGCCGCGCCACCAACAAACCAATCAGATGCCATTGCTGGGACAGACATCATTGACGTTACTACACCCGCTAAAATAAGTTGTTTAATTTTCATAATCCACTCCAAGTAAAAATAGTTATTTCGTTTTGTTGGAGCAATCATAGTCTGACTAAGCTGTATCAGAACTGAATGAGTTTAAGAGTAAAAATAAATGACTTGTTGGTGATTTAATTAATAATATTATTTCTATTAGTTAGTGGATTCATTATTATAAATAGATAATTTTGTAGTGATTACCCTAAATAAATTCAATTCCTCATATATAACTATTGTTATTCAATTCTAGCTTTAACAGTAATTTAAACCTTATTTCAATATTATTAATTGCTAATTTAATATGTTGTCTTTTCTGATATTTTCACTTGGTTTTCTGTGATTTTAAAATTGGAAAATTAGAGCCTTTGATCGGTATAGGTGTGAGCAGATCACAAATTTAACAAGCTGTTGTTGAAATCCTTGCGCAAGGTCACTGTATGGTTTTTAGCTGATATTTGATGTACTGCATTTGATGTATAAACAAGATGAAGGCTGTGAAAATAATAACCACTCTGTCAGCCTTCAACTGTTATTTTCTTTGTTTATGCTAATGATAATATGCGATTCCTACAACGCATAGATAACCAATTTGTTTATGACATAGAAAATGAATTTAATGCAGCAGGAGTCGCTGCAATTACTTAATGTTTGCTAAGGAGATTAGCTAATGTTTTATGTTCATATGCTGTTGTTGTTGGCGGTAATATTTGTTGGTATTCGCCATGGTGGCGTCGCGTTCGGTTTATTAGGTGGATTAGGCGTTTCTGTTTTAGCGTTTGTGTTTGGGGTTGCTCCAGGTTCACCTCCAGTCAGTGTTATGCTGATTATCCTTGCTGTTGTGGCGGCATCAGCAACACTTGAAGCCACTGGCGGTCTTAAACTACTGGTAAAATATGCTGAAAAGCTATTAAGAAAACACCCAAATCAAATTACTTTCCTCGGTCCTTTGTGTACTTATTCATTAACAGTGTTAGTAGGAACCGGTCACTCCGTGTATCCACTTTTACCAGTGATTTATGATGTTGCTTATAAAAAAGGTATTCGTCCTGAGCGCCCATTGGCAATGTCTACGGTTGCTTCGCAAATGGGGATTACAGCAAGTCCAATTGCTGCAGCCGCCGCAGTGGTAATGGCGACTGCAATGGATAATAGCCTCGATATTAGCTTGATCAATGTATTGTCAGTCACTATCCCTGCTACCTTAATCGGTGTGCTTGCAGGTTGTGCATGGAGTTTGAATCGAGGTAAAGATTTAGATAAAGATGAAGCGTTTCAGCAACGTCTTAAAGATGAAGAGTTTCGCAGTAACCTAATTGATCCTGATGTAGAGTCTAGCGATCAAGCGCATACCGATTCGGTTGCTAAACGGGGTCTGTTTTTATTCTTAGCGGGTATCTTATCAGTCATCATGATTGCGATGTTCAGCAAGGAAGTGTTGCCAGAAGGCGTGAAAATGTCGGTAGCAATTCAGTTTATGATGTTATCTGTTGGTGCGATTATATTATTGGCAACTAAGGTGTCACCGCAAAAGATTGTTAATAGTAATGTCTTTACTGCAGGAATGACTGCAGTGGTGATCATTTTTGGTATTGCATGGTTAAGTGACACTATTATTGGCCATCATAAAGCCTACTTAGTGAGTTCGCTCAGTGATTTAGTCAGTGCCTACCCTTGGTCATTTGCTATTGCGATGTTTATGGCATCAATCTTCCTTAAAAGCCAAGCTGCAGTACTCACTATTATGTTCCCACTAGGGTTTGCGTTAGGTATCCCTGCACCTGTGCTTATTGGTGTGATTCCAGCGTGTTATGCCTACTTCTTCTTCCCATTCTACCCAAGTGATTTAGCCGCAATCAGCTTTGATAGATCTGGCACAACGAATATTGGCAAATATGTTCTTAACCATAGCTTCCTTATCCCAGGTTTTATTGGAGTCACGACAGCAACGGTATTAGGTTACTTTATTTCGACATTGGTGATTAACCACTAAGTGATGTTATGAGTAGAGAAATTTTCTGAATAATCTTTGATGTTTCAGGTATAAAAAAGCCCAGCAATTGCTGGGCTTTTACGTTAAAGCTTAAATATCAATTACGACTTCATTTTACGACGACGGAACGCCGCTAAAGGAAGAAGTAATGTAGTTAACCAGCCCATAGAGCCGCTGTCATTTACATCAGGGTAAGGGTTAGCAGTTACACTGACTTCTCCGAGGTTACTATCTTCAGTTCCATCATTTGCCGTCACTGTGAATGTATAAGTATCAGAAGAATCTGCTGTAAAACTTATATTCTCAGCTGATGCATCGAAGTCTACAGAAGGTCCACCTGTTTGAACCCAGCTATAAGTCAATGAATCATTATCTGCATCAGTAGAGTTTGACTTTACAGAAAGCTCTCTTCTTACAAAATCATCAGAAGCCGATGGAGCAACCTTAGGCGCATCTTGAACGTTAGTAACTTCAATCGATACCATAGTCGGAGTGCTAACTGTTTCGGCTTCATCTGTCACAGAGTAAGTGAATGTATCTTCACCAAAAAAGTCAGTGTTTGGTGTATAAGTTACTTCACCGGATTCAGCCACAGTGACTGTACCATTTGCAGGCTCATCGACTATTGCAACACTTCCTAAGTCACCAGAAGCTGCAGTGTTAATTATACGTTGAGCAGTCGCAGTAATACCATCGCCAGTAACTTGTGAACGAGCCACTTTTTGGTCAGGCATTGTGTCGTTATCTAGTACATTGAATGTCACAGCAGTTTCTTCAACAGTAGTTGAAGAGTCCATAGTGCCTAAGTCAAATTCACTTGCTGTTGCTTTATAGTCAATTTTAACTTGGCCAGCTGCTGAAGATAAAACTTGTAAGTAATCACCTGAAGTGACTGCTGAACCTTCACCGTTGTAATGGTATGTGGTGCCAATTGTGCCGCCCATATTCTCTGCACCAATTGATACGTTTGCTGGCATATCAGGAATGTTCAGATAATTGAACGAAACATCTTCCGTATCGCCAGCCTTAATCCAAACACTAAATGAATAACCTGTTCCAGATGTGTCAGCATAAAGCTGTCCATCATTCCATTCAACAACTAAGAAAGTACCAGTTGATAAACTAATAACATTCAGACCTAGTTGACCACCACCAGTATCAGTAGCAGTGCCATCACTCAAATCAAAGTCAGACCAGAATGGTGCTAATATATTATTTGGGTTTGTGCTGTCTGGTAGCTCTCTATTATTCCAAGTGCCAGCAGTATTTCCGCCGCCGACTAACACAATACCATTGTCAGATATTGTGATGGTGTCGTATGTTACCCCATTAAATTTGAACTCAGGTAAGCCTTCATAGGTAAATGATTTTTCATCACAACCTTCATCACAAGCAGGCACAAATACTAAGTCAGCATCAAAAATACTCGGGTAGGTACCTGTTGACGCATCGATAGACATTTCAGATTGCTCAAGACTACCGACCCAGGTAATAACGCCAGTATCTTCATTGACGCTAAAGCCATTTTGAGTGGCATTAGTTAAGCTAACTGAAACATCATCTTCTGAGGTTAGCATTGTTCCTTCAGGTGCTTTAGCTGTGAAGGTGACCGTATTTTCAAACATGGTGTTGTTTAATACTGCGGTAATTTCCATATCATCAGCTGTAGTTAAATCACTGTCATCTGATGAAATAGAAATCAGTGAAGCATCACTAGACTCTTGAGCAAGGACTGCTAATGGTAGGTGTGCATTTTGCAGACCTGCAGCACTTGTTAGCATTACATTACCGAATATCCAGTCACCGTAATCTGAGAAGGTTGAATCAACAGTCACCATAAAGGTTGCCGAGCCACCTGCTGGAATATCCAACATCGACGGTGATACTGTAATGCCTGCAGAATCACTGCTTGCTGCTAATGACCAAGATGTATCTTCGTCACTCTTGTTGTAGACAGTACGAGTGAAAGTACATGGGCCAACACATGAATCAGCTGCAATTGAAGGCTTATCGAAGGTTAGTACTGCTTTAGCTGCAGCATCTAAATCCATACGACCAGCACCCATCGCAAATGGTGTTGCCGCAGTCGTTGCATCATCATCTAAAATGCCTTCGGTAGTCGAAGTAGATGTTAATGCTGTTTTAATGTCATTTGCAGACCAATCTGGATGAAGTTGTCTCATCATTGCTGCAGCACCTGCAACATGAGGACTTGCCATACTGGTACCAGAAATCATGTTGAAATCTTCGCCGCCATCATCAGGGGAATAAGCTGACAAGATATTGGTTCCCGGTGCTGCCAAATCAGGTTTCAGCATATTCTGATTACCGTTTGGACCACGTGAGCTAGAGCTATTAATAGTATCTGCTAGAGCTGGTACCATTATGCGCTTAATTTCAGAGCCAACAGTACCTGTAGTTGCTGTTTCACCCATAGCATCAATAATTGCAGTGCCATCATCGTTAGATATCATTATTGAAGGGAAAGTCACATCAGGCATAGACATAGTAATTGGCGCGCCAGGGTTACTGTTGTAAACAACTAATGCTTCAGCGCCTGCATTAATAGCATTTTCTGCTTTTGTTGAGAAAGCACACAAACCACGTGAAATTAGTGCAATGCTGCCTTTAAAGCTATCAACAGGGAAAGCTTCACAACCTTCAAAGTTCATTTCATCAACATTTATAGCTGCAATAACAGGTGCCGTGACATCCATTTCAATGACAGTATCAGAACCAGGAATTGCTAATAAATCTTCGCCGCCGGCATTAAAGCTATTGGCAAAATAACGACCCGTTGTGCTATTTGCTACGGCAATACCTGATTCAATACAAGCAGGACAGCCAATAGTGCTTGCACCATTACCATCGTTACCTGCTGCTGATACCACAATGACGCCAGCAGCTTCTGCGGCTTCGAACATTGTTTTATACGGGCTGCTTGCTGGATCTGCACCTGCGCCACCACCCCATGAGTTGTTGATAACATCTGCGCCATCATTAACCGCATGTTCTAGCGCTTCCATTAACATGATGTTAGAGCCGCTACCACCAGTACAATCAGCTTTTGAATATAATGCTTTATATGACATTAAGTATGCAGCAGGCGCCACACCTGATAATTCTACATCGATGTCGTTAAATTGAGTTGATACTTGATTACCTACAGCGGTACCTGCCACGTGAGTACCATGACCACCGAAACCTAGCGGGCTCATATATTCATCGGCACACACTTCAAAAGTGGGTTGAGACCAGCGGGCAACAATGAGTTTATTATTACAAAAAGACTCATCAGTCGTTGAACAGTAGTCATCAGTTGGCATAGCACCCATTGGTGCTTCAAAGCCTTCATCTGCAAACATTGGGTTTTCAGGACGGATACCGCCATCGATGACAGCAACACGGATACCTTTACCCGCATTCTCCATTCCACTGACTGTTTCCCACATTGCTTCAGTGTTAATCACTTGAAGTGATGCATCCATGCTGATGTCGTACATAGTTTCAGGGTAAACAGATTTAACACCCGGGATCGCCATTAACTGCTCTACAGTTAGGTTTTGGCCAGTAACAGTGACACCATTAAACAGTGTTTTAAATTGACGTTCGACTTTGCTGTTTGCAGACACACTGCTTAATGCATTTGTGAATGCTTTTTGCTCTGTAGCAAGGTGCGAAGCATAATTTTGTACTGCGGTAGATTGAATGTTTAATTTAGTGTCTTTAGCTGAAACGGCAGTTGCTGCTAAGTTTGCAGTGCCGCCTTGGTACGTAGCAACAGCAGGAGAAGACAGCTCAACAATAAATCGCTGTGGTGTTGTAATATTGTTCAGCTTTACTGCTGGTTTCTTATGTTGGTCAATAGACAATATTTCTAAATCATATTTATTGCCTGTCATTTGGGTGTTTGCAAAGCTAGCGCTAGAGAGTAACGCTGCTGATATCGCTATAGATAATTTAGTCTTCACAACTTCTTCCTTGGTTAAAGCATTTACCACGTCCAAGCATTTGTAGGGTAGAGACTAGGTCGGTGGCAATGCTGTTTATTATGTTTTTACATTAATGCGTTTGGTGCATTCTTCGATGCACTCTACGACTTTTTAACACAAAAAATTAACAAAAGTAACCAAAGGTGTTACAAGTTGGGAAAATAGTTGTTATTTTTAACTATACATTTAGAGGTATTCGGCGGAAGTGGTTGTTATAAGTCATAAATAAACCTACTAAGGCTTAACACCTCTAACAATGGGGTTTTGTAGGCTAATCAAGGTTTCTGTTGATTGAATTTCATCAATAGATTGGATGCGATTGATTAAAACGTGCTGTAATCCGTCGATAGATTGGCACATTACCTTTACAAAAACACTGTAATTACCAGTGGTATAATATGCTTCAACAACTTCCTCTAACGCATTTAACTTTGATATGGCAGCAGGATAATCCCCTGCGCTTTTTAAATTGATGCCAATAAAACAACAAACGTCATAGCCTAAAGCTTTAGGATCCACTGTTATCCTTGCACCTGTGATAATGCCTGCTTGTTTCATTTTTTCAACGCGTACATGAATCGTACCGGCACTTACTGCAAAACGTTTAGCGAGCTCTGCAAAGGGGGTTCGCGCTTCTTCCATTAATGCTTCAAGAATTTGATTGTCTAGCTGATCTCTTTGAAATGGAGTTTCCATAGTAAAATGCCTAATTAAATTATAATTAGGCATTAATTTACGATGAATAATGAACAATGGCTATCAAAAAGTTCTCATGAACAATTTATGCATAACGTAAACTGTTGAGGTTGATGACTGCATTTATCAAGAAAAGGACTGGAGTAAACTTAGTATTATTGCAATCCAACGGGATGAATAAAGGGCACTTCAGCATTGAATGTCATTTTCTGTTGGCTATATGGATGATGAATGGTGAGCTCTGCGGCATGCAGCAATAGTCGTTCAGATAAACGTTTCGCTAATGGGTCGGCATAAAAGCCATCGCCTAGGATCACATGACCCAATGCCAACATATGAACGCGTAGTTGATGAGAACGCCCAGTAATAGGGGTTAACTTTACCAGCGTTGACTGCTTAGCATAATTGATTATTTCGACATGAGTTAAAGAAGGTTTGCCGAGCTTATGATCAACTTTTTGTTTAGGCCGGTTGGGCCAATCGCAGATAAGCGGGTAATCGACTTGTTTTATTTCAGGATTAAGGTGGCCTGCCACTCTGGCATAATAAGTTTTAGCTGTTTCTCTGTCTCTAAATTGGCGCTTTAATTCTCGCTCAGCGTTACGACGCAGTGCCACTACAATGACACCAGATGTTGCCATATCCAGTCGATGTACGATTTGAGCATTGGGGTGCTTTTCTAATACACGGCTATAAATGCTGTCGTGGTATTGGGCATCACGTCCAGGTATAGACAAGAGTCCTGAAGGCTTATTGAGCACAATAATATCTTTATCTTCATGGATAATATCGAGCCAAGGATCGGTAGGGGGAGTGTAGATGAAGTCTGCCATGGTAAGCCCTTTACAAGAATGCGCGGCAAAGATACCTTTCAGCTTAAGTAAGTGCAAGCAATCTATGAATGATACTGCTTGCACGCCCTAGTGTGCTTTGACGCCAACGTTTTAGTTATACCGCTCAAGGTTTATAAAAATCGTTGTTCACTTAACCTTTATAATAAGTCGCTTACCCAAAAATACTTATGAAAATGCGTTGCCATTGACGTGCATAATGGTAAAGGTCCAGACAACAAATGCCAGCGGGACATGGACTAGTGCGTAAAAACTTTGGTCAAGTCGAGACATCCCTTGTGCATTCCAAATCAAATACACATGCCCAATGAGTACCAGTGGGAACAGGGACAATAAAGGATAAAGTGCAAACGGGCTGGCATCAGCAAAAATACTGTGGCTTAGTAGTGCCCAAAACACCATGAAACTTGTGGTTAACGGTGGGGCTGCTAAACGATATTGCTCCGGATAAGGAAACATCCTATTACCTTAAAAATAACAAAAGATAATACTAGATTAACCTTTAATTTCCTTTTTGCCATGTATTACTTTTCTATGCACCACAGAATAATGGCGTAATCCAGCAGGACCATGGGATACTACGACCGATAACAGCACGATAAAAATTGTTATTTCAGGCTTCCAATCTGCCATTGGAATAAATAAACCCAGCAATAAAACTTTGAAGATCGTTAACACGCCTTTCAATTGAATTAACCAGCGCCAATCTCTAATCACTTCCCAAGCAAATAATGCCACGCCGCTAGTCATGGCTAAAATCCAGTAATTGATCCAAAGACTTTGCTCTATTCCCAGTAATAGTCCACCGCCAGCACCGACAATGCCGACAATATGTAAGGCTCTTAAACTGGTTTTGCCTAAGCGTTGTAGCCAAAATTGGAATTCAGAAACTTCTTGATGCTGCTTTTTAGACATGAATTACACATAATTGAGATGTTAATGGGGTAACAGCTTAGCAAATTCATCTTGAATGAATAGCGATCTATAGCAAAATCTAAATTATTGGTATGCTAGCTAGATGACATTTTATAAAAAATAACACCGTGAATTGTTAATCGGTGTGTTAAGACAAGCCCTTGAGCTTGTTGACTAAGGACTGTTAAATGAAAATCGGATTCTTCAGCGCAAAAAATTATGATATTCAACATTTTGATGCGATGAATAAAGACTTTGGTGCCAAGATTGAATACTTTGATTATCGACTTTGTATGCAAAATGCCAAATTAGCGGATGGTTTTGAAGTGGTATGCGCTTTCGTCAATGATTCTTTATGTGAAGAAGTCTTAGTTGAGCTGGCCAAAGGTGGCACTAAAATTATTGCCATGCGTTGTGCTGGCTTTAACAATGTCGATTTAGATGCTGCTAAACGATTAGGCATCACGGTTGTTAATGTCCCTGCATACTCGCCTGAATCTGTCGCCGAACACACCATTGCCATCATGCTAACTTTAAACCGTAAAATTCATAAAGCTTACCAACGCACTCGAGATGCTAATTTTGCCTTGTCAGGTTTGGTCGGTTTCAACATGCATGGCAAAACAGTTGGCGTTATTGGTACCGGGAAAATTGGTATCGCCACTATCAAAATCTTGCTTGGTTTTGGCTGTAAAGTTGTTGCATACGATCCGTATCCAAGTGAAGTCGTTAAAGGTTTAGGCGTTGAGTACATCAGCCTTGATGAACTGTATCCACAGTGCGACATCATAAGCTTGCACTGCCCACTAACAGAAGATAATCACCATCTATTGAGCCAAAAAAGCTTTAATAAAATGAAACCAGGCGTCATGGTTATCAATACCAGTCGTGGTGGCTTATTAAATGCGATTGATGCCATGGAAGCATTAAAGGTGGGGCAGTTAGGCTCGCTAGGGTTAGACGTATATGAAAATGAAAAAGAGCTATTTTTCCAAGATAAATCAAATGAAATTATTAAGGATGATGTGTTCAGAATTTTGTCTGCCAGTCACAATGTTATTTTTACTGGTCACCAAGCTTTCTTAACTGATGAAGCACTTAATGCCATTGCCTATACGACCTTGAAAAATATCACTGATTTATTGACGAGTCACCATTCAGATAACGAACTCAATTAAGCTGGTTTAATATCGTAAACAGGCTCTAGAATAGCCATTTTACTTACTGTGAAAGGATTAAAATTAAAGAGGGATTATGATCATTACCAAAGAAGTGCATGATATAGCAACGGCAACTGGCGTGATGCGCACGTATGTTTATCGCCCAGACGAGTCAGGCCAGTATTCAACGATTATTTTCTACTCGGAAATTTTTCAGCAAACAGCCCCGATTGCTAGAAGCGCTGCAATTTTAGCTGGCCATGGCTTTGTTGTTATGGTGCCAGAAGTGTTTCATGAGCTAAACCCAATTGGAACTGTGCTGGAATATGATGATGCTGGAAAAGACAAAGGTAATGCAGATAAATTTGCTAAACCGCTAGAGCATCATGACAGTGATACAGAAGCAATGGTGGAGTTTGCCCGTAGTCAGGCATATTGCACCAGTCAGGTTGGTGTAATGGGCGTTTGTATTGGTGGCCATTTAGCCTATCGTGCAGCGCTTAATGCCGATATCAGTGGCGCATTTTGTTTATACCCAACGGATATTCATTCAAATACGTTACCTTGCGAGCAAGGCAATGATTCATTGACTCGAACTGGCGACATCGCTGGTGAGTTAGTAATGATTTTTGGTAAACAAGATCCTCACGTATCCAGTGAGGGACGTAAATTGATTTATCAAAAGTTGGAGCAAGAGCAAATCAACTTTAGTTGGCAAGAAGTGAATGCCCAACACGCCTTTATGCGTGACGAGGGCGAACGCTATGATGCGGCGCTAGCACTTCAAATGTATTTGCAAGCGGTGGCATTTTTTCAAAGAGTATTAAGCTAACCGATGAATAGAGCCCATTAATTTGGGCTCATAAACTGAAACTCTTAAACTTGAGCTCATAAATTTGGCCTTGTGCACTTGCATACGGCAAGTCTGACTTGTCAAAAATTGATTAGCTTACGGTATTTTTTTCTGTCTCGCTGACAGTTGAGGCTTCGACATTGTTACTCGTTACTTGAGTAACATCTTTATTAGGTTGGTGCTCGTTATCATCCTTTGAATTCGTATGAGGCAGTTTTATCACCGCTTTTTGCAACATTAAGCTATTGGGGTACGTCATCAAATCTCCCTTATCTCGTTTTAAAATGACATGAAATAAGCTTATCTCGACAATAATACCCGTCATATCTTCATCTTTATCAACGATCCTAATTTTTTCGCCAATACGGTAAGGACACGCAAAAAATATCAATACTCCTGCTGTGATGTTGCTCAAAATTGACCATTGAGCGAACAAAGCGACCCCAAGCACAGCAAAAGCTGATGATACAAATAGGGAAACTTCTTGATAGCCTAGCCCTAATGACACCGCCATAATCGATGCCGTAATGAAAAATAATAAATATGATAAGAGCCGAGTGACAAGTCGGGTTCTGACCTCATTTATTTGCTTCTTCTCTGATTGCTTAGTGATGATTTGCTTTAATTGATATTGCACAAAGAAAAACACCGCTAAGCAAATACAACTAATTAATATTTGGGTCGTCATAGGTTTTATTTACTCTTTTGGGGCTAGATTTCAGATTGTTCTTGTTAAGTTTGAACTCAGACGATGAGAGTTAGAATTTATCCTGTAAACTGTCCAGCTTGCAATCAAATTCGTCATGTTGAATATAAGAAAATTTACAGTCGGATCACTAGAGTCAGTTAAATGTTAGATTACCAGCAGTTACACCAGTGCAACGATGAGATCGGCCCAATATTCGTATTAGAAGATAACGACTACCGCATTTTATCCTTTGGTGATAATGACGAACAAAGCAAAATTCTTAAAGCTAAGCCTCATGTTCCTCAGCATACTTATATTCAGGCAATGCTAGCGGTATTACTTTTCTCAACACCTAAAAGTGCAATTATTCTAGGGCTAGGTGGCGGTGGGTTGGTGCATGCTTTAAGGCGTTTTGATGCGGGGATTAAGCTCACTGCTGTGGAGCTTCGACAAGATGTGATTGATATTTCGAAACGTTATTTTCAATTACCAATTGGCAAAAAGCTTAATCTTGTTCATCAAGATGGTGGTGAATTTCTCGCTAAAGGCGATCATAAGCGAGTAGACATCATTTTTGCAGATATGTATATCGAACAAGGTGTTGATGAAAAGCAGTTAACCAAGGAGTTTATTGAGCATTGCCATAAAGGCCTTAAAGCTGATGGCTTTTTGGTATTAAATTGTTGGAAAGAGCACAGTAAAAGCGAGCTGTTAAAGCAAACACTATCGCAGCAGTTTGCGAATGTGTATGCAACCCTAACAGGCGGGGGTAACTGGGTGATTTATGCCAGTAAACAACCTCACTCATTCAGCGCCGCAAGTAACAAACAGCAGCTACAGCAATTGTCACAGCAACTTGATTACCCTGTAGGGCGTTCACTGACTCGTTTCACCCAATGGGAATAAAGGTTTTAGAATATGAAACTTGAGTGATAGTGATTAATGATGTGATTGTTAGTCCGTTACTCTTGTTTGATAAGCATTTGTTTAATAAATGATTGTTTGATTAGTGCTTGTTTTAATCCTCATTATTTAGACTGTTGAAATTGGTCATCGTAAAATCCGATAACACTTACCCTAACTTTATCTTTATTCTAAAAAACCGATTAAGGTGATAGTTTTTATCCGTTATATTTAATTCTGAGTTGTCGCTATTATCTATCCCATCAAACGGATACAGCTAAACACTTAATTAAATTTACGGAGCAATACAATGACTCAATCAATCATCAATTCAACTATCAAGCCATTCTCAGCAACAGCATTTCACAATGGCGAATTTGTTCCTGTGTCTGAGCAAGATCTGCTAGGCAAGTGGTCAGTTGTTTTCTTCTACCCTGCGGATTTCACATTTGTATGTCCTACTGAGTTAGGCGACATGGCAGACCATTACGCTAAGTTACAAGAAATGGGCGTTGAAGTTTACTCAGTATCAACTGACACTCATTTCACTCACAAAGCATGGCATGCAAGCTCTGACACAATCGGCAAAATCAACTACCCAATGATTGGTGACCCAACAGGCGCAATCACTCGTAACTTCGGTGTAATGATTGAAGAAGATGGCCTAGCACTTCGCGGTACTTTCGTAATGAACCCAGAAGGTGAAGTAAAAGTAGCTGAAATCCATGACCTTGGTATTGGTCGTAGCGCATCTGAGTTAGTACGTAAAATTCAAGCTGCTCAGTACGTTGCAACTCACGATGGTGAAGTATGTCCAGCAGCATGGCAGCCAGGTGAAGAAACACTTGCTCCATCAATTGACTTAGTAGGTAAAATCTAAAAGTCACTAAAATCTAAGCGTAAAATATTATCAGCATTGGCTTGCTCATCTCATCATCATGAGTGAGCCAATATTTGATAAAACGGTTTCAATTAGATTATCTCCATTGTTCCAAATCATCTCCTGTCAATCTTAGGCCCCCTTGGCTCAAACAAGTTTCATCACCTTGTTGGAGTTACTGAGATTGACACATTTTTTTGCTCAACTTATTTACTTTTTAGGAGCACACGTATGTTAGATACGAATATTAAAAATCAACTGAACACCTATCTGCAAAACCTCAAGCGCCCAGTTGAACTTGTCGTGTCAGCAGACGCTAGCCCAAAATCTCAAGAATTATTGTCACTTGCTACAGATGTCGCAGGACTATCTGACTTAGTGAGTTTGACGGAAAAAACGGGTTCAAGAACCCCATCCATGAGTATTATTAACCCGCAGCTAAACACTAATATTACTTTTGCTGGTTTGCCTATGGGACATGAGTTCACTTCATTAGTGCTTGCATTGCTTCATTCTGGTGGTCATCCGATTAAGCTTGCCGATGAAATTATTGAGCAAGTTAAATCCTTACCTGGTGAATTTCATTTCGAAACCTACGTTTCGCTGAGCTGCCAAACGTGTCCTGAAGTTGTTCAGGCATTAAATATGATGGCGGCAATTAATCCAAATATTACCAATGTGATGATTGACGGTGCTTTGTTTCAAGATGAGATCAATGAGCGCAATATCATGTCGGTACCAACGGTATACATGAATGGCGAACCATTCTCGGTAGGCGCCATTAGCGTAGTAGAAATATTAAATAAACTTGATGTTAATGCTGTAGCAAGAAAAGCCGAACAGATTAACAATAAAGAAGCTTTTGATGTGCTTGTCGTCGGCGGCGGCCCAGCGGGTGCATCTGCGGCAATTTATGCAGCACGTAAAGGACTTCGAACGGGTATTGTTGCTGATAAATTTGGCGGTCAAGTGGCTGAAACTGTCGGTATTGAAAACTTTATTTCTGTTTCAAAGACAGAAGGACCCAAGTTGGTTGCTAATTTAGAAGCACACGTAAAAGATTATGACGTTGATATTATGGATAATCAGCGTGCATTGTCTTTAAAAGACGGCGGCTTATTTGAATTAGAGCTTGAAAGTGGCGCTAAGTTATCAAGTAAAACAGTATTATTAGCCACCGGAGCTCGCTGGCGTGAAATGAACGTACCTGGTGAACAAGAATATCGCGGTAGCGGTGTTGCGTATTGTCCACATTGTGATGGTCCACTGTTTAAAGGAAAACGTGTCGCGGTGATTGGCGGCGGCAATTCAGGTATTGAAGCTGCGATTGATTTAGCCAATATCGTTGAGCACGTTACTGTTCTTGAGTTTGATACCACATTGCGTGCAGATGAAGTGCTGCAACGTAAAGCCCACTCTATGGGTAATATCGATATCATCACTCAGGCTATGACTACCGAAGTTATAGGTGACGGTAAACGTGTAACGGGTCTTAAATATACCGACCGCAAAACGAATCAATCACATGATGTTGAGCTAGCGGGTATTTTTGTACAAATTGGTTTAGTGCCAAACACTGAATGGCTAACAGATACTGTGGAATTGACTGGTCGCGGAGAAATCATCGTCGATGGCAAGGGTCAAACTTCAATACCTGGTGTGTTTGCTGCTGGTGATGTGACTAACTCAGCGTATAAGCAAATTATTATTGCGATGGGCAGTGGGGCGACAGCTTCGCTTGGTGCATTCGATTACCTTATTCGACACAGTGAAGATGAGCAGACTAAAGCAACTGAAATCGCTGCTTAAATAAATCAAATTTTCGGAAATGTTAAAAGCTAACTTAGGTTAGCTTTTTTTATGTCTGTGAGTTAATCCAGCTGATAAAATGTTGCAAGGAGTTGCTGTTTTTGGGTTTGTAAAAACTCTCAATTTAAAATCAGTGTTTAATCTTACACTTAATGTCGCAAGTGATTAAAAAATAGCTATAATCAAATCATAATAACTCAAAAAATAATCAGATACATGCAAACGAAGACACCAACTTTTGAATTCCAGTTGCATATAGAGACGCAACAATACTTAGCAAAAAGTTGCCGATGGCTTAGTGTTTTATCATTCATTCTAACTTTTGTGATTTTTGTTTCTATTGTGATCAATAATCCAGATAAAGACATCGTTTTTACTTCGCTCAGCCTCACTCCAATTACGTTAATTTCACTGTTCGGTCTTATTCACAATTTCGCATTATCAGAAAACCTTCAAGTAAATAATTACAAAAGATTTTATGCCTTCATTTTCGCCTTGGTTCTCTGTTGGGTATTAGTGTGTAATTTGTTTTTATTTCAAGCATTGTCTGCTCAAACAACCGTTGAGTCATTGATCCACTTGATTTTAATTTCTTTTGTGGTGGCGTTATTTCCGTCACGAGGATTACTGATTGTCCCCGTATTAATTATTGGTGCTTATTTAGTGATTGCGAGAGTCTTTTTCTTTTCTATCGACTTATTTATTCCTGTGATTAAAATGCTGAGCTTTTTTGCTGTGATTATTTCTGGTCAACAAGTAGTAGAAAAGTGGTTCAGAAAAGCGGTGTTTAAAGATGTTGAGAATCAGCGTTTGGTAAGCGAATTAAATCAGTTGGCACTAACGGATAGCTTAACCAAGCTGAGTAATCGACGCCATTTTGACTCAATGTTGAATAAAGAAATTCAACACTCTGAACGCACAGGCTTACCTCTGTCGATTATCTTAATGGATATCGATTACTTTAAAAAACTCAACGACTATCTAGGTCACCAACGAGGTGACGAATGTTTAGTCGAACTGGCTAAGTTATTGACCAAACAAATTAAAAGACCAAGAGACGTTTGCGCCCGTTATGGTGGCGAAGAGTTTATCGTTTTATTACCTGAAACAGACCTTTCTGGTGCGATAGATGTTGCTAACAATATCAAAATACAATTAAGCCAAATGGCGTTTAAACATCCTGATTCATTAGCAAGTGAGTTTGTGACCCTATCTCAAGGCGTCGTCCAATGGCATTCGGGCATGACACTTGAGCGATTAGTTAAGCATGCCGACGATAAACTGTATGAAGTTAAAGACAGTTCAAGAAATAATATTGCTCATTAGCTTTAGATTTACTCTGTAAAGCCGATATATACAATTGTAACAATTCCATAGTCAACAGTTGCTTGTTTTCTTTATTCTTTGTCGTTACATCACATAATCACTATTACACAATTTACTAATTTAAATTCAATGTGTTGTAGTCAATTTGAATGACTTTGTTAAGTCATAAATTTACTTTTTTAGTGCTTTGGGGGCAATAAATGAATTGGTTTAGCAATATGTCTATTTTTAAAAAAATCGGTTTAATTTTTGTATTATCAGTGATTATTTTCGCTGTTAATTTAACGATCAGTATCGTAGCAATTAATAAAAACAACGATACCATGACCTTCATGCAAGATAAGGTTTCTCAACGAGTTGAACTCGCCAATCAAAACGTAATATATGTGCAAAGACTTGATGAGCTTTATACTCAGGCAGTGTCTTTTGCTGATGAAGACCTGATTGATAATGCTAACAAGACCTTTGAATCATTAAAGAAGAACATTAATAGCTTAACAGGGCTTGATAATGAACAAGCTTCACGATTATCAACACTGAATCGAGAACTCTCCCAATATAATGACATAACCTATGATCTTGCTAAGGGGATGATAGATAACACCCTTGATATGAGTAAAGTCGGCGAAATTATTGCCAATAAAACTCAAGTTTACGACAAACTTATCAATGGTGTTCAGCAATATAAAACCGATAAAGTGTCTGAATTTAATAATACCATTCAAGAGTCAGTCAGTCGTTCTGAAAGCAGCTTGGCACTGACATTATCAATTGGCTTAGTGCTGTTATTAATTATGGCTATTGCGACAATATCAATTGCAAAATCATTAAGTGGTTCAGCAGGTAATCTAGCTAACTCTTTGGGTGAATTAGCTGACGGTAAAGGTGATTTACGCCATCAGTTAGATGTCACTGGTCGTGATGAACTAGGGCAGGTTTCTTCTAACTTCAATCGTTTTTTACGTCTTCTTGCTGATGCGATTCAACAAGTCGTCAGTGTGACAGCGCCATTACTGCAAAGCGCAGAGTCTTTAAAAGAGCGTATGGGAACAGCCACGCAAGCCACAGAAAAACAAAGCTTAGATGCAAAAGCAGTGCAACACTCAATGGAAGAAATGGGTATTTCTGTTAATGAAATTTCCCAAAGCGCTCAACAGGCAGCAGAAGCTGCAGATAGCGCAGAGCAAGAAGCGACAAACGGTTTAGCCGTTGTGGCCAGTACAATTAATATCTCTCAAGAGCTTAATGCTGAAATTGAAGTGGCTTCAGACTCGATAAATGAATTAGCCAAAGATACCGAAAGCGTTAATTCAATTTTGAATGTCATTACCTCAATTGCCGAACAAACTAACCTTTTAGCATTGAACGCTGCTATTGAAGCAGCAAGAGCGGGTGAGCAAGGGCGCGGCTTCGCGGTTGTTGCTGATGAAGTCCGCGCATTAGCGTCGAAAACTGCTGATGCAACTAAAGAGATTCGCGAAGTGCTATCGCGTTTAAAAGTGGCGGCTGAATCTTCGGTTAGCACCATGGATGTCGCTATTGGTAAAGCATCAGACAATGAGAAACATGCCCGTGAAACTGGCGATGTGCTTAAGTCAATTCAAGAACAGATTGTCAGTATTAATACCATGAACACCCATATTGCCGCGGCGACAGAACAGCAATCAGCGGTTGCGGCGCAAGTGAGTCATAACGTGGTTGAAATGAATGCTTCATTTGTTCAAACTTTAGATATCCTTGCTGAAGTACAAGATGTATCAGAAGGCTTATTAGGTTTCTCTGACGAGCTTCAAAGTGCGACCTCTCAGTTTAAGCTCTAACGAAATATAAGCAGTAGGATAAATTCACAGTTACTAAAAATTAGTCATAAAAAACAGCCTTTAAAAATAGTAGCAAAAAACAGTCACTAAAAAGCCACCGTCAGGTGGCTTTTTTGATCATAGGTTTTGAGATAAAAGTAAACAAAACCTCAGAAAACATTTTACTCAAATTGATAAGTATAAGAAATCCCGATTTTATTGGTTTTTCCGTAGTCACTCTCAGAGATAAAGCCATAAAAGTTAAATGATTGCTGCTGATTAATTTTATAACTCGCACCGCCGCCAGCCCAATAGCTAGAATAACTGTCACTACCAGCAGCGCCACCGCCAAATGCCATTAAGGTCCAACTTTCTCCGAGAGGCTTCATCGCAAAAGCGCCAAGATATGCACCATGGCTGGTTTTAGGAACTAAAATAAAGCCGTTATCATCTATAACGTCTTCTTCGGCAATGTCGCCATCGGTATAGTTGTAGCCGGCCATAGGAAATATTTGCCAGCCACCAGGGGTAAAACCGAAATAACTCAATGGAATAAATGTACCCACACTATAACCGTTAGAGCTCGCATCATTGTCGTATTCATTGCGATTAAAGTTAAAGTTCACAATACCAAAATCAAATAACCAAGAACCGCCAATGCGCCATTCACTGCCATCATCATTAATGCGTGCGTTTACCATTCGCGTAGCATCAAGGCCAATAGATCCCGAAAAGGTAAATTGATCGTTATAGCCGACACCCGCTTTAGTGACAATTTTAGTCGGATCTTCATGGTGCTTTTCGTCAGCGGTAGCTAGCAAAGAAGCAGGTAGCGTACACAAAATTGAAAATGATGTGAGTAAATGAGATTTTGCCATACGAAAAGGGAAACCTATTGATTGATGAGCAATGTACAGAGATAAATATCCCCCATTCTATCAAAGCTGGTTGCGCTATTTGGAATATCGCTTATTCCATTAGGAATAAATGAATTAAACATCACTGTTTGCTGCTTTGTTAGGCGCCACTTTTCGTCTTGTTAGCGTATTATCTCAAACATTATAATCGGCGAAATTGCTTCATTCATCGCTTTGATTTAACTTATTACCAATAGGTAAAAAATCATAAGCCAAGCTCATAAGAAAAGCGCTTAAAAAGTGCCTTAAAATCTAGTTTGTAGCTTTAGCTGACTGCGCAAAAGGACTCCAATGCCAAGCTTGATCAGAATCGTGTTAATTAATACTCACCTCCCAGGTGTAGTAGAACTTCAATTAGATGGACACACTAATATTTGTGGTACCAATGCGTCGGGTAAAACCACGTTACAGCGACTGGTTCCCGTGTTTTATGGCGAATACCCAAGCCGCGTTGTTCCTTCTACCCGTGACAGTTTCGAGCGTTGGTACTTACCTCACGATTCAAGCTATATCATTTATGAGTATCAAAAGAGTGATGGCAAGTTGTATCAAGCGGTTATGGCGTCAGCTGGTGACGGCAAAGGCGTTAACTATCGCTTTATTGCTAAAGGCTTCGAGTTAGATGATTACGTTAAAAACCGTAATGGCGATACAATTATTTGTCATACCATGGCTGAACTTGGCCGAGAAATGAAACGTGCTCAAGTCACTCATACTAATCTACTGAACACCCGTGAATATCGCGCGATTATCCAACACGATCGCAGTTTATTAACTACAGGTGGTAATAAAGGTGAGTTACGCACCTATGCGCATCACTTTTCATTGTGTGACAGTGAATATTCATTACGTCATATAGAGAAACTTGCTAAAGCGGTCCATTCCAAAGAAGGAAAAATGGAAACCGTTAAGTCGATGGTTGCGGCTATTTTAGAAGAAGACGGAGTTAATTCGCCAACGTCTCGCCTTAATCCGCAGCGTGTCGAGAATTGGATCCGTGAAAGCCAGTTGGTACAAGGCTTTGAACAAATTCGCCCAGAGTTTGAGAAATTAGAACAAGAATTTAACCAGTTACTGAGCGCTGAATTGCGTTTAGGGACATTGGCTAAAGGTTATCGCGCAGATGAAACCTTTGAAGCCGAGAGACAAGATATCAATCAAAATGAATCTAAAGATGCCAGTTTACAGCTGAGATTATTAGATGAAGAGTGGAAAGAAGCACGTGATGAGATCAGTCAGGAGTTATCTTTTGCGCAAGGTGACACACGTAAGTATGAAGCTGAACTGGATGCCATTGAAGATCAATACGAAGGCTTTTTAAATGCCAATATTGAGCAAGCTAAAGCTGATTTAGACAGTTTGGATAATTGGCGCAGTGATTTAGAAAACCTCACAGAGCGCCATAAGCTACAAACTGAAAAGCACCAAGATATTGAAGCAGCTTACAGTTCTCGTCGCAGCAAAATTGCAGAGCAACTGCACCGTGAGCTGGAATCTCTTCATGAAGAGCAAGATGAAGCGCGTGAAAACCGCGATAGTCAGCGTGAAGCGTCGTCAGAAGATTTAGCGGCACTAGAGAATTTATGGCGTGATAAAACCGATGCTGGTAAAGCGGCATTTGCTGAACAAGAGTACCAACTCAAATTAACTCGCGGTGAATTAAGTCATCAGATTGATGGCGTGACGTATACCGAAGAAGAAAAAATGACGCTGGCGGTATTCGATGAACGAATTAGTCGCGCCGATGAAGAGCAAGAAATATGTAATCAAAAAGTCGATCGTTTATCGAGTGATGAACGCAAGCTCAGAGCAAAGCGCGATCAAGTCAGCGAAGCATTACGCATCGCCAGTGTTCGAGTAAATGAGCGACTAAGCGATGTGGATGATGTTAAAGGGGTTTTATTTCCTCAGTCACATACTTTACTTGAGTTTCTACGCAAAGAGTCACCGGGCTGGGAGCAAAGTTTTGGTAAAGTGATTGCGCCAGAATTACTCCATCGAACAGACTTACATCCAAGTGTTTCAGGAAATAATGACGAGTCGTTATTTGGTATTGGCTTAGATCTTAAAGCGATTGAGGTGCCAGATTATGCCGCCTCTGAACAAGACTTGCGTTTAAGGCTCAATAAAGCTGAAGATGCTTTAGCCCAAGCTGAAGAGCTTAAAGCTGAGCACGAAGATCAGCTGGTTGCCATCAACGATGAGCTCGATAATCTTAATAAAGAGCTTACCTTTGCCCGCACAGCTTATAAAAATAGTCGTGAAGATGTTAGGCGTTTATTTGATGAAAAACGCAGTACTCAAGAGCAAATCAATCAAGCTTTGGCTGATAGAAAAGCCCATGCAAGCAAGCGTCTTATTCAGTTAGATAACGAACTTAAGCAGCAACATAATCACCATTTAGCTTGGTTATCAGAGCAAAAAGAACAAGCGCTTGAAGCGCGAATGGAAAAAAATGCTTACTGGCAAGATGTGGTTGGCGCACTGGATAACCAACTGGGGCAAATCAAAGCCAATATTGAGACTCGCCGCAGTAACGCCAAACAAGAACAGAAAGCTTGTGATACTTGGTACAAGAACGAGCTTAAATCTCGCGGTGTCGATGAAGCAGCGATTGTTGCGCTTAAAGGAAACATCCGTGAATTAGAAAGCCAAATCAGTAACGCTGAAAAACGTCGAAGTGATGTGTTGCGTTATGACCATTGGTATCAAAATGCATGGATGATCACTAAACCTAAACTGCAAACCGACTTATCTAAAGTCAAACAAGCCGCACTAGAGTTAGAGCAGCAGCTTGCAAATAAAACAGCAGATGTGAAGCAACGTAAACAGCAGCTTGAAACCAAGAAAAAAGCTTCAGATGCTGCGCAAGTCGATGCATCCGAAAACTTAACTAAATTACGTGCAGTGATGCGCAAATTAGCGGAATTGAAACTACCACCTAGTAAAGATGAAGCTGATGGCAGTATTGGCGAACGCTTAAGACAAGGTGAAGAGTTACTTCTGCAACGTGACTATTTATTGGGTTCAGTAAAGCAATATGTTGAACACTTTGACTCGGTGATTGTCAGTAAATCCGGTTCGAGTTTAGCTGAGTTTTGGGAGCGTGCTCGGGATGAGTCGAGCTTTACTAACGATAAAGGGATCCGTTTACTGGATTACCGTAAGTTAGTGCCGCAACTTGAGCAACTGCTGAATGTGATGGTGCCGCAATCACTGATGGCTATTCGTGAGCAAGGGCGTATTTTTGGTATCGATTTAACCGCTTATTATGATGTGCTCGCCGATATCGATCGCCGTATTGCCTCACAAAGCGCGCGGATTACTCGCGAAGTCGGCGAAGAGTTATTCCTTGATGGTGTTTCAGAGTCGGCAGTGAGAATTCGTTCACGTATTAGTGAGTTAGAGTTCTGGCCAGAATTAGAAGTGTTCGTGAAAGCCTTTAAACAATGGAAAGCGGATGGTTTTAGCCAATTGCCTGATGAGCATTACACCTCAAGTATGCGCCGAGCATTAGACATCATTGGTCGCTCAGCATTATCTGGTGGTATTGCTAAATTACTGGAAATTGAATTGCGCCTAAAAGAAGGCAATAGCGATTTGATTATCCGCACCGATAGACAGCTTAATGAGTCATCAAGTCATGGTATGGCTTACTTAATCTTGTGTAAGTTCTTATTGGCATTTACGCGCTTATTACGCGGTAAAGCAGATGTCACTATTCATTGGCCAATTGATGAATTAGGCACTTTGCATCACACCAATGTGAAGAAGATTTTTGATGCTTGTGTGAATAACAATATCAGTGTTTTGGGCGCCTTCCCTAACCCAGAATCTGAAGTGCTTAACTTGTTTGCTAACCGCTATATTATCAATAAACAAACCCGAAAACTGCAAGTGGTTAAGCCTAAAAGTAATCCTCTGGCAGAACGATTAAGCCAACGAGCTAACAAGGAGACTGTGTAATGTCTGAGTCTATAACGTCTACTTCAAACTCATTAAACTCTGTCTCTTCAGACACGCCTTTGGTCGGCACAGGGGTATTGATTGAACAGTTGTTACGCGGCGAGTTTATTTGCCGCACAACCAATGAAGATGGTTGGCGCGCGCTTAAAAATTGCACCACCTTTGACAAGGTTGAGCAATATCTTAACCAAATTAATCGAACGATTTCATCGGCTGCTGAAGGCGATGTATTTTTTTGTGGTTACCAGCAACTAGGTGATCAAGAAAAGAAGGTTATCTCGAGTCAGTTTAAAGACATTTGTTCAGCGTTAATTCCGCTGGTGGAATGGTTAGTACTGGTGCAAGAGAGCAGTGGCCAAGATGCCCCTTTAAGTGAAGGCGCACCAATAAGATTAACTGAGCTGCAGGCGCGTATTGAAGATACGCCAGCCTTTATGGAGCAACTGGCTAAATTAAGCCAGTATCGACTATTTGGCTCAACCAGTAGCAATGTCGATAACCAAATTAAATTGGTATTTAAGCGGTTAGTTGAACTGGGTTACTTGATTAAGCCAAACAGCGAAAAGCAGATTTACATCGCCACGGGTAAGCTTGATTACCTGTATGAGGTGATTCGCTTTATTGATGAAACCGAAGGACTAAGTCTTGAAGCTCAAGCTGAAACGGCCACGCAACGGGATTTAGTATGAGTAATAATTTACATCAAGCTGGGGTTAAGCTGCTCAAACAGCTCAGTCGTCATGCTGATGTGGTTATGGATGCCTATTTAGCAGGCTCGGTCAGTGAATCTACTCATGATGTTGCGGTGATTGAGAAACTGAAAAAGAGCGGTATTTTATGGCGACCAGAACCGGACGAAGAGCTGCGACTAAAACGCTCGGTGCGGGCTTTACTAGAAGAAGCCTTAAGTGATGAACGTAATCGGCAGATTGATTCAAATGTGGGATCCGCATTTAGCACCATTAAGACTTTGGCTGATCATTATAAAGAAGCCCGTCATAATATCGATTACAGTGCCGCTGAAGCGTATTTAGCTGACTTAAGTGAACATGTTTATAGCTTTACCGATAGCCTAAGGTACTCCATTAGGGTGTTATGGAGCCGGATCAATAATGAGTTTGGCTATGTGGGAAGTATTAACGCTAAAATTCGCGAAAATGAATTAGCCCAAAGTCAGGTCTCTGAGCTACTTAACGGCCTGGAGATGTTCCAGTTCAGCGAATTAAGTGAGATTGCCGGTGATATTCGTGAGTTACGACGTTTGCTGGTCACTAACTTACAAGAAACTTTAAGTCAGTGCACTCAAGAAATCAGTGCGGTGCAGGGCAGGTTATTGGAGCTTTTAGGGCGATTTAGACAAATCCAAGGCCGAACTCGATTGTTGAAAGGGTTTTTACTGCACACTGATTTACACCCTGATTATCAACCAGAAAATCATGTTGGCCATAAGCATGTTCCTAGGTTGTTTAATTGCGCTGAAGCGATCATCAAGCCTGCCAGTGTTGATGTGCATAACAGTCAGCATGAGTTAACCTTGCTTGATACGGTATCAAAAATTAAAGCCATTAGTCGGGACTTGTTACCAAGCAAAGTGCGTGAGCATAATGTTGAAACCACAATGACTGCAGTGGAAGATTTCGATATCCCAGATAATCCACTGAAGCTAGCTGTCGATGAGTATTTCTGTGAAGTCATTGATTCAGGTCTTCGCCAATCGGCGCTTGAGTATCTACAAGCGAATAAGCTTGAATGGGAATCCGAAAACTGGCTGTATCAAGTTATTGGTGGCTATGAAGGCTTACCCGACGAGCATAAAGCCTATTTTGAGTTGGAACCAATAGGTGAACCTGATCCTGTTTATAATGGTAACTTTATGATCCACGATGTTGAGCTATGGCTAGCATAAAAAGGCGAGCTTTGAATTTGCGTTAATGGCGCTCAAAGCGTAAATAAGCATGTAAGCGGGTAAAGCAGTTAAGGCAACTTAACTGCTTTTTTATTGGCTAGCATTCAGTCAGCTGAATTGACTGTGATGATTTAACAGTAGCGACTCATATGGCTTTATATTGATACATTTATCGATCTTGCTGATAACATTATGATTAATTTCATTTAGTAACAAATGTTATTGCTTACGAGTGTTATGGCATCAAGGCAAAACATATTGCAGTAAGCCAGTGTATCTAACTTAATTTGGTAATTTAACTAACCGATCTCGCTGTTATGGAGTTGTGTTTTGGTTTTGAAAACTGGCATAACAGTCAATTTTATTAAATTTCATGGTTTAATTGTTTTAAAACAGTCAATTATACCTCACTGTAAATATCTAGTTTCATTCCTTATAACAACTTATTGATCTCTAACATTGAATTATGTTGCATCTTGTTTCAGTATCCTTGTCGTTAAAAATAATTAAAACAAATTTTATCGTCGTTTTTAGGTGTTTTCTTTCTGAAGTCGGCTTGAACTAGGAATACAGAAAATTATGACCAAATCATTATCGACTCGAATTTTTATCGGGTTATTCTTAGGGGTACTACTGGGTAGTATCGTTCAATTTGCGCTAAATGATGTGGCGTTCTTTTCGGGGACATTAGTCGAAGTCGCTTCTGGCATTGGTAAAATGTTCGTCAATATGATCATGATGCTAGTGGTGCCGCTAGTATTTGTCAGTATTGTTTGCGGCGTGTGTGAACTACAAGACCTAAAAAGCTTCGGCCGTCTTGGTGGCAAAACGTTTGGCTTTTACATTATTAATACCCTAGTGGCGATTACGGCTGCTTTTGCGGTAGCAATGTTAATCGAGCCAGGTAAAGGCGTTGATATGTCTAGTGCTGGTGGTGTGGATATTACCGCCACTGAACTGCCTAATTTGATGACCTTGATTGTCAATATCGTACCGAATAACCCGTTCTCTGCATTTACGTCAGGCAATATGCTGCAAGTCATTTTCATGGCGCTATTGCTAGGCGGCGTGATCAAGTCATTAGGTGAAGTTGCTAAAGGCGCAGTGAAGGGCTTTCAAACCGCTAACGTCATTATGATGCGTTTGATATCAGTGGTGATGAACCTTGCACCAATAGGTGTATTTGCATTGATGTTCAAGCTTGGTGCGACGTTAGAGCCTGAAATCTTCTTCAGCGTGGTGCAGTATTTATTGTTAATTCTTGGTCTGTTATTACTGTGGATTTTTGTGGTTTATCCTTATGCAGTAAGCTTCTTTACCCAAGTAACAGCGAAACAATTCCGTGAAAAAACCCGCGAACAAATCTTGTTCTCGCTATCAACTGCGAGTTCAAATGCAACAATTCCAGTCACCATGCGTACCTTAACTGATAAGTTAGGTGTTAACCGCGCAGTTGCTGGTTTTGGTGTGCCACTGGGCGCGACGATGAACATGGGTGGCGTATCTATTTACATTACTATTGCGATTTTCTTTGTCGCTAATGCCTTTGGTATGCCAATCAGTGGCGATCAAATTCCAGCCTTATTGTTCAGTGTTTTCTTATTGTCAGTGGGTGCAGGTGGTGTTCCTGGTGGCGGTATGGTGATGATTGGTGTGCTTATTCACCAAATGGGTTTACCGGTTGAGGCTTTTGCAATTGTCGCTGCGTTAGACCGTATCATCGATATGGTGCTGACGTCATGTAATGTTGTTGGTGATACAGCGGTACTAACCATCGTTGACCAAACTGAAAAACCGCACCAAATTGAAGCTGAAAAAGCTTAAGTTTGATTGAGTCTTTTGGGGCTCAACGAACGGATAACCCTATGCTTAACCGTTCGTTGAACATGGGGTTAACAAAAGGTCTGCATTTGCAGGCCTTTTTTGTATATGCTTAGATAACTATCATAAAAATAAAGGGGAGGTTGCGTGAAATTAGGGATTGGATTTATTTTATTACCATTAATGTTATTGATGGGATGTCAGTCAACGACGCATCATGGTGAAGTACTGCCACAATATACGTTTATTGCTCATGATAATGATATGAAGCGAGTAACATCGGCGCAGTCTACTGCTCAAGCAAATGGTAAATTGTTATTGGTGGTGATGGGCGCACAGTGGTGCCATGACAGCCGTGGTCTTGCTGCTAAGTTTTCGACAAATCAAATGCAAACCATACTATCCGATCGCTTTGAAAGTGTGTTTATTGATGTGGGCTACTTTGATGACTTACATTATTTACCTCAAAAATATGCCTATCCTGCCTACTTTGGCACGCCGACAGTGATGGTGATTAATCCTGAAACCAGTCAACTCCTCAATGAGGTAAACTTATCTAAATGGCAAAGTGCTGACAGTGTTCCCATGGATGACTATCTAGCATTCTTTTCAAGTATTGGTAGCCAACCTGTCGCGCCATTACATAGCTCTGCGGAAATTGATCAATTTACCGAAAAAAATGTGGCGAAAATGAAGCAGGGCTTTGATCATTTAAGACCGATTTGGGCTGCGGTGCGAGAGGGGAGTGTAGATAAGTCGGATGAGTTGCAAGCTGTCGCCACTGAAGTGTGGCAATTTCGCACGCAATTACAAAAGGATATTGTCGCAATGAAACTAAAGTTAGCCGAAGATCCTGCAGCAAAATTGAATTTGCCCGATTATGCTCTTTTTAGCTGGCAGTAATAACCGGGCCTAACACTCGAAATAAAAAAACCGCCAACTGGCGGTTTTTTAGTTAAACCTCACTTAAAAGATGAGGTTTAAAATAAGCAGCTTAGCTGATTTCAGGTTCACTACTGTAATCAAGACCGTGATAGCTTAAGCAAGTTTCAACTTCGTTAGCGGATCCTAAAATTACCGCTACACGTTGGTGAATGGCTTCTGGTTCAATATCTAAGATGTCACCATAACCAGTTGAGGCTTTACCACCGGCTTGTTCTACTAATAATGCCATTGGGTTAGCTTCATACATCAAACGTAGCTTATACGGCTTCTCAGGGTTCTTGTTATCGGTTGGATACATAAAGATACCACCACGACATAACACGCGATGTACATCACCCACCATGGCTGCAATCCAGCGCATATTGAAAGACTTCTCACGAGTGCCAATTTTACCTAGCAACAAATCGCTAATGTAAGTTTGCATTGGCGCTTCCCAAAAACGTTGGTTTGACATATTGATGGCAAACTCAGCAGTGTCTTGGCTGATGCTAACACTCGGATCTGTTAACAAGAATTCGTTTGTATCAGGGTCTAGAGTATAAAGTTGAGTGCCATTACCTGTTGTTAATGCCATCATGGTTGATGGGCCATATAGAACATAACCAGCAGCAACTTGCTGACGACCATTTTGTAAAAAGCTGTTTTCAGTTAACTCACCAGCTTGTGCTGGTAATACTGAGAAAATGGTGCCTACCAAAGAATTAATATCAATGTTTGAAGAACCATCTAATGGATCAAAACACACAAGGTATTCACCTTGCTTATTCACTTCAACCACATAGTCTTCTTCTTCAGATGCTAGACCACGCACATTACCTTCGGCTTTGAGTGCATCTTTGAGCATATCGTTGGTGATAACGTCGAGTTTCTTCTGTGTTTCGCCTTGGACATTCTCTTGTTCAGTTGCACCTAAAACGCCTGCTAGTGCGCCATGGCGAACTGCTTGGCTAATTTCTTTTGAACAGTCAGCTAAGCTCAAAATTAATTGTGAAAGAGATTCTGATACAGCTTGTTTTGTAAGGGTTTGTGTCAAAGTTTGCATGCTTGTTCCTAAGACAGTAGAGGTTAAGGTCGGTAACCAGTGGTTAATGTTCTATTTTATTGCCACAGATAATACCTTAGTTCGGGTGACATTACAGCGTGAAAAAGATGAGCAATATATGACTTCGGACTGATTTGTTATAAACTCACGCAAAATACCTACTTTAGGTTGGTATTTGGTTAAATTGAAAATAATAACAATAAGAAATTTACACCATCATTTTTTGTAAGGAATGACCATGATGACGAAATGGAAATCTACGGCACTTTCAGTGTTATCCGTAATTCCGCTAGTAATGACTAGTTCTCTTTTCTCGACCTACGTATTGGCCTCAACAATGAATATGACAGGTAATAACACTCCGCTTACTATTGAACGAATTCATGCTTCGCCAGCCTTAGCTGGTGCAAGCCCTAGAGGACTGAAGTTGTCTCCAGATGGTAGATTGGTGACATACCTTGCAAGTCGTGAAGATAATCAACACTTCTACGATTTATGGCAAATGGACATTGCAACGGCAAAGCGCAGTATTTTACTCAATGCCGATAAATTAGCTTCGGGTGAATTGTCAGATGAAGAAAAAGCACGCCGTGAGCGCCAACGTATTTATGGTCAAGGGATCATGGAGTACTTCTGGGCTGATGACAGCGAAGCATTATTGATCCCAGCTGCTGGCACTTTATATTATTTTACCATTGCTGATAACAAAGCGGTGGAGCTTGATACTGGCGAAGGTTTCGTTACTGATGCGCGACTATCGCCAAAAGGTAAGTATGTATCTTTTGTGCGCGAACAAAACATTTATGTACTAGAACTCGCTAGCTCAAAACTGACTCAGTTGACCTTTGATGGCAAAGGTCCGATTAAAAATGGTATGGCAGAATTTGTCGCCCAGGAAGAAATGGGCCGTATGACAGGTTATTGGTGGTCGCCAGACGAGTCATCTATCGCGTTTACTCGTATTGATGAGTCAGGCGTTGAATTAGTCACTCGCAATGAAATTTATGCAGATGGGATTAAACTCACCGAGCAGCGTTACCCATATGCGGGTAAAACAAACGTTGAAATAGAGTTAGGCGTGATTACGCTTGCCAAAGAAGGAAAAGAGCAACAAGTTTCATGGATCGATTTAGGTAAAGAAAAAGATATTTATCTGCCGCGAGTCAAATGGCTACCTGATAGTCAGCATTTATCATTTCAGTGGCAAAGCCGCGATCAGCAAGCGCTTGATTTACGCATTGTGGATGTTAAAAGCAATAACCCTGCAAAAACGGTAGTGGCTGAAAGAAGCGAAGCATGGGTTAACCTCAATGATGATTTACAGTTTTTAAAACAGCAAAAGTCATTCATTTGGGCCTCGGAGCGAGATGGTTTTAATCACCTTTATTTGTTCGATGTAAATGGCAAAGTATTAAAGCAATTAACCCAAGGTAACTGGGCGGTGGATGCGCTTGAGTTAGTTGATGAAAAAGCAGGATGGGTTTATTTCTCTGGTCGAAAAGACTCTGTAGTTGAACGTCATTTATACCGAGTGCCATTAGCTGGTGGCGAAATCGAAAAAATCTCCAGCCGTAACGGCATGCATTCTGCGGTATTTGCAGATAATAAACCTGTTTACTTAGATTACTTTAATAGCCTAAGTCAGCCGCCACAAGTGAGCTTACACGATGAAAAAGGTAAGCAATTAGCTTGGGTTGAGCAAAATGAAGTTAATCAGTCACACCCTTTGTATGACTTTGCGGGTCTTTGGCAAATGCCTGAGTTTGGAGAGCTAAAAGCTGAAGATGGCCAAGCACTGCAATATCGTTTATTCAAACCTGTACCATTTGATGACAGTAAGAAATACCCTGTTGTTGTTCGGGTTTATGGCGGTCCACATGCGCAATTAGTGGTGAATAGTTGGAGCGAAGCGGATTACTTTACTCAGTATCTACTACAACAAGGTTTTGCGGTATTTCAATTAGATAATCGTGGCTCTGCGCACCGTGGTACTGAGTTTGAATATGTTATTTACCAAAACATGGGCGATGCAGAAGTCGAAGATCAGAAAGTGGGCGTAGATCATTTGCGTAGTCTGCCTTATATCGATGGAAACAATATTGCGATTTATGGTCATAGCTACGGCGGTTACATGGCATTGATGGCGCAATTTAAAGCACCTGATTATTTTAAGGCTGCAATATCTGGCGCACCGGTCACAGATTGGCGTTTATATGATACGCATTACACAGAACGTTACATGGGTCATCCTGAAAGAAATCAAACAGGTTATGATGCCAGTAGTGTTTTACCTTATGTGAAAAATTATCAATCAGGATTGATGATGTATCACGGCATGGCTGACGATAATGTGTTGTTTGAAAACAGCACTCGCGTTTATAAAGCCTTGCAGGATGAAGGTAAATTATTTCAGATGATGGATTATCCAGGTTCGAAACATTCAATGCGTGGTGAAAAAGTTAGAAATCACCTTTATAAGTCATTGGCTGCTTTCTTGGAAAATGAGTTGAAGTAATGACGGTAGCGGTACTAATAGCCCTCAATGTGATAGCGGGGGCTTTGTGTTTAATGAGCTTAATTGAATTGTTTAAAGACAAAAGGCGTAAATAATTCGGTTAGTTAAACTACATTCATAAGAAATAACGTCTCGGTATTTAAAGCGTAGCTTACCCCTTCGTTTCGAGATTGAGCTTTAGTCAAAGAATATTCGTAATATAGTTTGTCCGTTAAGCTGAATTACAGCCAATAAAAAAGCCAAGTCATCGACTTGGCTTTTTTTATTTCCGCTATAAGCGAAAATTAATCTTCTAAGTTACCGCAAAAACGATAGCCTTCACCGTGGATAGTCGCGATGATTTCTGGCGTATCAGGTAAGCTTTCGAAATGCTTACGGATGCGACGAATGGTTACGTCAACAGTACGGTCATGTGGCTTAAGCTCACGGCCAGTCATCTTCATTAACAAGTCAGCACGAGTTAAGATTTTGCCTGGGTTTTCTACAAAGTGAAGCATCGCGCGGAATTCACTGCGTGGAAGCTTATAAGATTCACCTTGTGGGCTTACTAAAGAACGGCTGTTGATTTCTAAGCTCCAACCATTGAAGCGGTAGAATTCTACAGAACCTTTTTCTTCGATTTCTGCACCAGCACTATTAACGCGAGTTAATAAGTTGCGAGCACGGATAGTTAATTCACGTGGGTTGAATGGCTTAGTGATGTAGTCATCAGCGCCAATTTCAAGACCAAGAATTTTGTCAACTTCGTTGTCACGACCAGTTAAGAAGATAAGGCCGATATTGTTAATTTCACGAAGCTCACGAGCTAACAATAAACCGTTTTTACCAGGAAGATTGATATCCATAACAACAAGATTAATCTTATTATCCTGCATGGCTTTATGCATTTCTGCGCCATCGTTTGCTTCAGTTACTACATACCCTTCTGCTTCAAAAATACTACGCAGTGTATTACGGGTTACAGCTTCATCTTCAACAATAAGAATGTGTGGGTTTTGCATGTTATTTACCTAAATTAAAAACAATTGATTCTAGTCATGTTGCACTAGGGCGTTGGCGTGTTTATTAATGAAACGCCGATAATTTATAAATTTCACGATAGGTGTTTATCTATGTCTGCCCTGAACAAAACACGCTTCATGACTAGCTACATTATATACACTCAGCTTAATACATTATTAAAAGAGACATACGTGACATAAATGTGATCATAAAAAATCCATATTCTCATTGTATGCTGAGTCTTAACTCACTCACAATCAGTCTAAAGATCTATTAAAACAATGATTCGTTACACTATGAGATTAAATTGCTCATAAAAGTTCCTTGGCAATTTAATAATGTTCTATATTTAATGTTATCTAAAAATGTAGAACAAAATGCTCAAGCTTGATTATTTAATGGTGAAAAAATGTACCGATAAATGTAACAGCTTGTGCCACAACTTATAGTTATGTAGCAAAATCTAGCTAGTGGTGATTATTGTACTCGTTTTAGGCATTTGTTAACAAATGAAATGTTAACAAATTTACGCATTAGAATTGTTACAAAATTGAATTTTTTAATAAGCCTTTGATTTTGCTGTTTAATTTAATTATTATTCTTGTGACTTGCATCACATGGACTATGAGCGTGAATAAGGGTTTGCTACACTTAACTGGGATTAACAGAGAATATTAGATAATGGATAATTTAATTGATAGCCTTTGGCACAAGTATCAAGGAACACAATTTTTACTCACGCAGCGCTTATCTAATGATATTCCTTTCGCCATTGTCACCGCACATAATCCTCTTGGTAGTGTGCTCGCTCCTTGCCAAAATCGGTTATTAGACCGTCGTTTACAGCGAAAAATTGAACAATATAACAGTCCATATCGTTCACTTATTGGCGCAGCTCCTGATTTATCGCATATGGAAAAAAGCTGGGCAGTCTTTATTGATAAACAGCAAGCGTTAGAATTAGGGCGAGAGTTCAAACAACATGCGATTTATTATGTGAACCAAGGTTTATTGTCTTTAGTGGCTTGCGGAGATGCGCCAGATGATGAAGTGATGATTGGCGACTTTACAACACGTACCCAGCTAGTGAATGAACTACCAGATTTGCACGAATAAATTTTAGGTATTGTTGTTAATGAAGTATTGTTGATTAAGGTGAGATCTCTGCTCAGAAGCCGTTAATGGTATCTTTATGTAGGTTTTATTCTAGCAAGAGCAGATTAAGGTTGAATAACAGCTTCATTCTGAAGGCGGATTGTAGAGCTAACTATTTATCACTTACTGACGGTTCACAATTGCATTGAAAATACGTATTCATTGGCGAGGTATATAAACCCTTTTAAGACATCATTGAGCAGTAATCGCTATTTTTGTTATTGCAGATGTATAATATTTGCTTCAACTATCCATTAGATTGTTTTTTGTATTCTTCTTTGTTGCTGTAATTTAAGTATTTATCTTATCAATTCCTTCAAAAAAGCTCTCCTGTTTGATTAAGCATTTAAATGTCGTATTTTCAGTATTCTGTTATTTAGTAACTTTATTACAAGTCTGAATTGACTTAGATGGTCATTTATTGGTATTTTTCACTTTCTTCCATTGGGAGAAACAGAAGAGGAGCGTTAGCTAGGTAGTGAGTCTGAGGAAAACCTATTCCGATGATGACTTATGAGGGAGATTAGCGCCGAGATATTCGAAGTGATTGGTTTAACTTCATATCGGTCGATTAGGCTGAATCCTAACGATTGTCACCTATTAATTGGTGGAGAGCTTCTGGTGAAAAGATTGCTGTTTCCCTTCTCTAAGGGTGCGTTATCACTGCACCAGGCTCTTCGAACGAAGTAAGTTCGGAGCGTAATCATGTTTTTAAATCTTATTGTTCAATCTGTAAATGCTAGTCAGCCTATTGCTGAGGTGTTGTCATGAGTTTAGTTGTTGCTAAATTTGGAGGCACATCGGTTGCCGATTTTTCTGCAATGAATCGCTGTGCAGATATCATTCTTGCTAATTCTAATACTCGTGTTGTTGTCGTGAGTGCCTCAAGTGGCGTGACTAATTTACTGGTTGAGTTGACTCAAGCCAACGTAAATGACCAACGCCGTATGGCTTTGTTGACTCAAATTGCCCAAGTTCAATATGACATTGTTGATAAGCTAGAGCGCCCACAAGATGTGGCGGCAACAATTGATAAGCTACTCAGTAGAATGTCAGTACTTAGTGATGAGTTAGTGCTAGATAGAAGCAAAGCCATTATTGATGAGTTACTCTCAATGGGTGAGCAATGTTCTTCATTGTTATTTTCAGCAGTTATTCGCCAAAAAGGCACGCCTTCGAGTGCATTTGATGTAAGACAAGTACTGAGAACCGATAGTCACTTTGGCCGTGCAGAGCCGCAGATAGAGAGTATTGCTTCTTTAGCCGCTGAACATTTAGCGCCGCTTTTAAATGAACAGGTCATTGTAACTCAAGGGTTTATTGGTGCAGACAGTGAAGGGCGCACGACAACATTAGGCCGTGGTGGCAGTGATTATTCAGCAGCTTTATTGGCTGAAGCGCTTAAAGCTGATGCGGTAGAGATTTGGACTGATGTTGCTGGTATTTATACTACTGACCCTCGTTTGGCCCCTAATGCTAGACCGATCCCTGAAATCAGCTTTAATGAAGCCGCTGAAATGGCGACTTTTGGCGCCAAAGTATTGCATCCTGCGACTATTCTTCCTGCTGTTCGTCAAAAAATTCAAGTCTTTGTAGGTTCAAGTAAAGCACCTGAGCAGGGCGGAACCTGGATCCGTCATCAAGTTGAAGAGGTCCCTGTTTTTCGCGCCGTTGCTTTAAGACGTGATCAAACATTACTAAATTTACATAGCTTACAAATGCTACATGCTCAGGGCTTTTTAGCGGAAACCTTCGCAACGCTTGCTAAGCATAAAATCTCTGTTGATTTAATTACCACATCAGAAGTTAATGTCTCGCTGACACTGGATAAAACCGGTTCAGATTCAAGCGGTCAAGGCTTATTAAGTGAGTCGTTATTGCAAGAGTTATCACAGCATTGCCGAGTTAGAGTAGAAGATAATCTCGCTTTAGTCGCGATTATTGGTAATAAAATCGCTTCAACAGCTGGCATATGTAGTCGTGTATTCTCAGTACTAGAAAACCATAATGTTCGTATGATCTGTCAAGGCGCGAGCCCACACAACTTATGTGTGTTAGTGGCTGAATCAGAAGCGGCAGATGTAGTAAATTCATTGCATCAAAATCTATTTGAATAAGTAATGCCAATAAGGTTAAAAATGACAGCATCAACCGGTACTTCTAAAGCACTGACTTCGCAAGTTGAGTTGGGAGAATTGGCCACTGGTCAAGCGCTTACAGCGCCTTTGTTTAGTTTTAAAGGAAGCGATAGTGCTGCTCCTTCTGTGTACATTCAAGCAAATGTTCATGGTGCAGAAGTACAAGGTAATGCGGTTATTTATCAGCTAATGACCTTGCTAGAATCATACACTATTTTAGGTGATATTCGCTGTCTTCCACTTGCTAACCCACTAGGTATTAACCAAAAAAGTGGTGAGTTTACCCTGGGGCGGTTTGACCCGATCACTGGGGTCAATTGGAATCGTGAATATTATGAACATGCTGATATTATTAGTAATATTCCTCAATGGTGTGAACTAAACCAAGGATTATCAGATGCTGAGTTAGTTGCGGCTTTTCGTGAATTATTAACTCGTAGCTGTCAGCAACGTATCGCCAATAGTTGGGGCATAAGTACAGGACACCGCCTTGCTGTTACCTTGCAATCAATGGCCCACGACGCTGATATTGTATTAGATTTACATACTGGTCCGAAATCAGCCAAACATTTATATTGTCCTGAATATGATGTTGAAGCCGCAGGATTCTTCTCTATTCCCTTTTCATTGATAATTCCAAATGGATTTGGCGGTGCAATGGATGAAGCCGCTTTTTACCCATGGTGGCAGCTTCAACAATATTGCGCCACGCAACAACGTCAATTTGATGTACCGGTTGCGGCATTTACCTTAGAACTGGCTAGCCAAGAGCGCATTGATATGGCCGACGCTAAAGAAGATGCGCTAGGAATTTTGGCTTATTTGAGTCACCGAGGTGTGATTGAAGAGAAAGTGCTACCAGCTGAGATGCCGCGGTGGGGCTGTTATTTGAAAGACTATAAAAAGTTTCATGCGCCAAAAGCGGGATTAGTAGAATATTGTGCAGAAGTGGGCAAGCCGTTGGCAGCAGGTGAGCCGTTAGTTACCCTATTGCGACTTGATCAATATGGATCAGAACAAGCGTTAACGTCAGTGAGTTTACCTTGTGATTGCGTGCCTGTTTTGCACTTTGCTTCGGCATCAGTGCATCAAGGTACAGAGCTGTATAAAGTGATGACGAATGTGTTTGAGATTAAATGATGTATGATTTTTCCTGAGCTTATAGCTTATAGCTTATAGCTTATAGCTTAGAACTTAGAACTTAGAGCTTAGAGCTTAGAGCTTAGAGCTTAGAGCTTAGAGCTTAGAGCTTAGAGCTTAGAGCTTAGAGCTTAGAGCTTAGAGCTCAGGGCTTAGAACTTAGGACTAGTACTAGAACCTAGCTATCATTTGGGACACTCAATACCAATATAAACTGCGTAAGGTAAGTGGGTTAAACTTTCGAAATAACCCACTTTAATTCTTGTTAACTCTTCAATATTTCAAGTGGCATAGCCAGCATGTCGTCACCAGAGCCTGCAAAGTACCAGATAATTCCAATCAAAATACCCACAGTTAAAAAATACCAAATCGTAGAAAATATCTGGCCGTATCTATCTAACGGTAATAAGTGACTTTGATGGCGGGTTTTCCATTCAAACACAATTTCTAGGCTACCGATTAATAACAAGAAACCAAGTAATGCTAAACCTAAACTGTAACTGATGAACACACCGATTGCTGCGCCAGCCATACAGGCGATAAGCCCGACCATGCTGTTCATCGAAAAGGTAATGCTTTTTAAAATATGACCGCCATCTAAAGGTAAAATTGGTAGTAAATTAAACAGGTTTAGTAAGGCGTTAAAACTAGCGAGGCCAGCGAAGAATATATTGCCAGTGACCCAGTAAGCTATCATGCAACCTATCGACATTATTAAGCCAAATGTGGGCCCCATGATAGATATCACTACATTTTGCCAACGGGTATTAATGCGCTCGTCACTGACCGCTAAACCACCCATGAATGGGATGAGATAGATGCCTTTAGTCTTCATGCCAAAGTGTTTCATTGCCTTGATATGACCGTACTCATGGATAACCAAACAAGCGATTAATGCCAAGGCAAACTCGATTGAAAAAAGCCACGAATAGGCAGCAACACTCGCAGCTGCCAGCATCGCTTTAACCACTTTGGCACTTTTAAGTAATTTAAATCCTAAAGATGCCAATCCCACCATACTGAATTGTTGTTTTTTTACTGGGGCAACTTCAGGAACTTGTTGTTCAATATCCTTGGTATTACGTTGTCCTTCAGCAATGGTGTCTTTATCGACGAGCACTACATAGTTTATGAGAAACGGCTGCCATTGCACATCGGCTTCGAGACGGACTTTTATGATGTTTCTACTGGCTTCTGTAATTACATCATCAGTGCTCGATGTTTGCATGGAAGCGGGCCGTGATAACTCAAACTCATGTATGTTAAAAGCCTGATTATCTACAGATGCTGACTTTTGCGAGACTAATTGATTGTCCCAATATAGTTGTTGCCAGCCCGCCATGGAGCCTTCTAATCGTAGGCGTTTACCAAGGCATTCTATATTCAGCAGTTCCATAAATTTAGCTGTTCCATTGTTATGATGAGAAGTTGATGATTGGTGGTGTGATTTAATTGATACATTGTTCGATGCAATTATTAAAACCGCTAGGCATTCTGCCTGATAGGCAAGGGTGACTCAAGCTAAATAGATTCAAGATAAGCGACAGCTTCAATCCCTTGCTTTACATCACTAAAAACAATTTTAGCGCTACAGCAATGACCGTTTAATACTGCGTGTTGTCGAACCAAATGGATAAAACTGACAATATCGATAGGGTGTTGGCTTATTTCAAGTTGAGGTAATTCCGCTGTGGGTTGTGGTACCTGCATCAAGCTTGAGTCTATTGTCGGTTCGATAACAATATCAAAGGTTAGCCCTGCAGTGTCTAATAGCTGATCTTGGTGATCATAGATGTGTGGTTGCAAGCAACAAAACTCTAGCCAATCTCTCTCACTGGCTAGATAAATCAGCTCTTCACTTTCTTGTTGCTTGATAATTGCAGGCCAACAAATGTTATCCATAGCATTTATCACCATCAGTTTTAATGGCTACCGTAATCAAAACTGATTTCATTATGAAGGTTTTTAATCTGACAAGGTCCATGCTCTCTTTGGGTTCGATTTTGAGCAGGGCCAATATGGATTTCGACATTGGAGAAAATATGCTGTTCAGCTTGAATAAAGTGCTTGCTGTAATAACCTCCGACCTCTTGTTGTAACTGTTTACACTCAGACTCTGCTTTAGCACGGTTATTAGCGACTTCTTTCTTTTCATCGAGCATCATTTTCACTTGCTCTATCATGCCAGCGTCAGTTTGCCATTCTGATTTAGGCGGAAGTTTTCTGAGTCGAGCTTCGATTTCAAGCCCCATTACAACTAATTTTTTCGCTTTAGCATCGCACTCTTTAACTTCTGCTCTAAGCTCAGTTTGGTGCATAGCGCAATAAAGTTCTGTTTTTGTGCCTGCGGTTGCACCAAAGGCGACAGCTTTAATGCCATTCTTAGCTGTTGCTCTACCGCCAACTAAATCACCGCGCTTTGCGCTAGGATCGCTGACAGTAATAAAGCTATCCGATTGCGAATGACTATGCAGAAGTTGCTTAGTCACTAAAATATCACTGTGGGCAGTTAAATTTGAATATTGTACGAACTGAGCACAAATTTGCCCTTGAGCTGTGATGTTATTACTGAGTTCATGTTCTTTAATCTGCCTGCCAATAATGCCTTTGCTGACAATAACATCACCATTGGCTTCTAAGGTGGCTGATTCAACAAAGCCCATGACCGTAATGTCACCACTGCTTTTTACTTTCATACCTTCATGAACGTCACCTGTGATTAAAATACTGCCTTCAAAATCAACATGACCATACTTTACGTCGACATCTTTAATTTGCAGCATGTCATCGACTTGCATACCTTTTTTGTTTTCAACAGGCTGACCTGCCACCGTAGCGATCAGTTTATATGGATCTTCAGGGTCGATTTCTGTGCCGCTACCAGGCTGCATCGACAGATCTTTTCCTTCAACCTGTAATATGGCTTCACCATGGATGTTATATCCAGCAGTGCCAGAAGTTGCAGGCGTTTTAACCATTAATACATCACCAGGTTTAACCATTATCATGGCGCCTAGGTTACGCATATCTACCGAGCCGTCTTCACGCTCTTGTGGTTGCAGTAATCGCTCACGAGCAAGCGGAACTTTTCTACTCAAGTTAGCATTAATACCGTTGGCGGGTAATTTACCGACGGCGATAACACTGTCACAAGACTCTCCAGGGGGAAGAATGGCTAATTGCTTAATAAGAGATAGAATTTTCGGCTTACTTAAGCCCATTTTTACTTTGTAAGATTTAAGTCCGTTGAGGATTATTGGCAGTGATGGATCTTTGCCACCCCAAGCTGCTTCTAACGTCATCGAGGCAGACATTTTATCTTCGTTTATATCTATGATTACTTTGCCATCAGCACGCTCAGCAATAACAAAAAATAACTCATGTTGACCGTTATCTTGACCACATAGCGCATTGATTTCGGCAACAGCATTATGAATGTTGTGCTGCATGGGGCGCAGCATGGCAAACTCAGGTTGAGTTAGCAGTTTACTGACATCGTCTTCAGACACTGGCCCATGAGTGTTGGGGATAACACGAAACTCAACTTGAGTTTGGTTTTCATTAAAAACCGCTAAGCTCCAATCCAACATAAAATACCTTTTATTCATAGCCTGAGAAGGTTATCAGGTCAATACGCCTTAGTGACGTTCTTGTTATTAACTAACAAAATGTAGCGGTTTTTTATGATAAAAACTAGTCAGAATGCAGTTGTTTTTTCACTAAATGATATATTTTTCTTAGAAACCTAATAGCTGTTAAAACTTTGTTACTTATGAAAAAAATATAGTTTGTACTTATTGTTTTCAGCTGGCACGTTCACTTGTCCGAATTCTTCAGCAATTGTGTCTGCATAGGGGAGGTTTCTGTTAGCAACGATTTGCCAAACCCCTTTATTTGACAGGCTGTTAGCGCTTGATTTTACGAAGTCTTTAGCAATTTGTGTGGTTGCCGCTAAACCGTCATGGAAGGGCGGGTTTGAGATGATGCCATCAAATTTACCAGATATTTGTTTAAACCCATCTGAAGCATATACATTGGCTTTCATGTCATTTGCCTCAAGTGTCAGCTCGCAAGCTTTTAATGCCATGGCATTAATATCGATACAATCAATATTAAGACTAGGGTTAGCCTTTAGCATCGCCGCACTAATAACGCCAGCGCCACAACCAAAGTCGAGTACTCTGCCTGTGAGCTCGGGTAGGTGTGATAACAATAGCTCTGTGCCTTGATCAAGTTTCTTTTCGCTAAACACGCCCACTAAATTGCAGATTGTGATATTACCTTGAGGTGTGGCCAACTGATATTGACTCACCCAGTCATTAATATTCAGCTTAGGTGCTGCTTGTATAAGTTCAGCGACAAACAATAAACAATGACGAGCATTATCACGTTTTAACGCGGTTGAATAATAGTTTGGTAGTAATTTAGCCAGAGACTTTACGCCGCCTTTGTTTTCCCCAATGACAATGAGTGTACCGCCAACATCAAGGTGCTTGGCAGCCAACTGGAAAAGATATGGCGCGAGAGCTTTTGCTTTTGGGAAGTAAATCACCACAGTATCAAAAGTTTGTAACTGAGCATCTACAGGGACGTCATGGCCAAAATAACAGTGTAGATTTGCTTTTGTCTGTTTTGCTATTGTTTGATGATGATTAAAATCTAAGGCTAATGCAGTCACTGAGCTAGCAGTATCCAGCAATTCAACAGCTAAGGCATCTGCTTCATGATTTAGAATCAGTACATTCTGGTTTTCGACAAATTGAATGTTTCGTAGCAGAACTTGAGAAGTGTTGGTGAGCACAGAATCGACCTTAATAAATTAACCCAATAGTTATTGGCGGATTATAGCAAATAAGTCGTGCAGTGTTTATCTCTAAACTCACTGAAAATGAGCAACGTCAGTACAACTCAATAGTGTGCTTCTTGATGCAAAACTTGTAAATGGTGAGCAAATAAAAAGAGCAACTCATCGATTTAATGGGTTGCTCTTAATATCTGTACTAATTTGATTAAAAATCTAATGACGTGCTTGTCTAGTTTGAGATTTGCGGTAATAAACTCATCATTTTAGTTGCGATTTCAGTGTTATCTTGATGACCACTGAATAAACGCGAACCAGGTCCTGCAGCAAATACTTGTACATCTGATGCAGTATGTCCCACTGAAGTCCAGCCAGTGTTAGTATGTAAATCAATAATGGTCATGATTGACTTAGTCAGCTGCTTTTGACCTTGCATTCTCGCTGTATCTAAAGTGCTAAGTTCTTGCTCAGAAGCTTCGAAGCCGACAAATTTATTAAAACTGGCTTGCCAATCATCAGTGCCGATAAGCTGCTCTGCAATCTTGTTTGGTGAAGCGTTAATGTTATGCAGTATCTCTGGTTTCCAAGCATATTCACCATTAGCACCAATCGATAAACCACCGGTATTATGATCGGCTGTAACGACCATTAGGGTATCTTGGCTTTCACGTACAAATTGCTCTACCACTTCAATTGCGTTAGCAAACTCGTCCATCTCGCCCATTGCTGTCGCAATGTCATTGGAGTGTCCTGCCCAATCAATCAGGCTGCCTTCAACAATTAACACAAAGCCTTGTTCATTTTGAGATAATAACTGCAAAGACTTTTTGGTTAATGTACTGAGTTTGTAGCCTTGCTTATCGTCAATGACCCAAGGCAATTGCACTTCAGCAAATAGACCAAGGACTTTAGGTTGAGAAATGTTTTCAAGCTCTGAAAATTCAGTAATGTGTTGGTAGCCTTTGTTAGTAAATTGCTTGAGTAAGCTATCAGAGAAATATTTTTGCCCGCCGCCCAATATGACATCTGCATCTGAATCTAAATAAGCTTCAGCTATTTCAACATAGTTTCTGCGGTGCTCGTTATGTGCGAAAAATGCCGCAGGCGTGGCGTGGTTCACTTGGCTAGTGACGGCAAGGCCGGTTGATAAACCGCGCTCTTTTGCCATCTCCATTATCGATTTGAGAGGACGCTTCTCTACATCAACAGAAATCGCGCCATTATAGGTTTTAAAACCAGTGGCAAGTGCTGTGGCCGAAGCCGCTGAGTCGGTGACATAACCACTTACAGAAGCTGGATAGGTACTTGCCATACCAACCAACAAACGGTCGAAGACTGTTTGTTCTATTTCTTCTGTTTCAGGGTTATCTTTGAAATAACGATAGGCCGTTGTATAAGCGGGTCCCATACCATCACCAATCATAATAACCATGTTTTTAGGTTTAGATGGTGCTGTTGATACTCTTACTTGTTTGCTGGCGATATTGGTAATAGGCGCCACGATATCAGCAGGTAATGTGCTTGGATCTACTTTTTTCGCCGCATTGTCAGATGCTTTGATAATTGAAGTGTCCGATACACTAGAGACGTGCACTTGGATCTGTGATGCAGTTTGTTCAGCTTTAGTATCAGCTTTTGCTAGTAATTGTTCGTTAGCAAATGTGCTATTAGAAAAGCACAGGGTTATCCCGAGTATTAAGCTCAGTGTTGTTCTTATTAACATGGTAAATCCTGAAAAACTATCGTGTTCAAAACTTAAAGCACCAGCCTATCACGCAATGTTAATAGGCTGGATACAGATTAAGCTTGTTTATTAACTCGTACTTCAATGGCATCCATCAACATGCCAGTAATGTCCACATCAAATGCGGCTTCAATTTCTTTAATACAAGTGGGGCTAGTGACGTTAATTTCGGTGAGTTTGTCGCCAATCACGTCTAAACCGACAAAAATAAGCCCACGTTTTTTGAGCTCAGGACCTAATGTACGAGCGATATGGAAATCACTTTCTGATAAAGGTTGTGGTACACCGCTTCCGCCAGCTGCTAAGTTTCCGCGAGTTTCGCCTTTCATTGGAATACGCGCTAATGAATAAGGCACGGGTTCACCATCAACCACTAAAATGCGTTTATCACCTTGTTTAATTTCAGGGATAAAGCCTTGCGCCATCGCATAGCGTGTGCCGTGTTCGGTTAAGGTTTCTAAAATCACCCCAATATTCGGATCATCCTGTTTGACGCGAAAAATTGAAGCGCCGCCCATTCCATCAAGTGGCTTAAGAATGATATCGCCTTGTTCAGCTAAGAAATCACGGATACGTTTAGCATCGCGCGTGACAACGGCTTCTGGGGTAAATTCTGGGAACCAAGCAGTAAATAGCTTTTCATTAGCATCGCGAAGGCTTTGCGGCTTATTGACGATCAAAACGCCTTCTTCTTCAGCGCGTTCAAGCATATAAGTGGCATAGATAAATTCAGTATCAAAAGGCGGATCTTTACGCATTAAAATGACGTCTAAATCAGCAAGTGGTGTGTCGATGCTTTCACCTAATTCAAACCACTTGTCGGCGTTATCTTCAACTGTTAACGAACGCATATTGGCCATTGCCTTACCATTTACCATGGCAAGATCTTGCATTTCCATATAATACAGTTGGTAACCGCGTGACTGAGCAGCCATTAACATGGCAAAGCTAGAGTCTTTTTTAATGTTAATGTCGCTGATTGGATCCATTACTATGCCGAGCTTGATCATACTTTTATCCTTATTTTCTCAATGCTTATATCATTGATTAACCGATATCACCGAATCTTAGTTGCAAAGCGGTAATCGCAGTTAGTGAAGCTGTTTCTGTTCGTAACACTCGTGGGCCAAGTAATACGTCTGTAAAGAGGTGCGTTTCTGTCATGGCGATCTCTTCTTCTGATAGACCGCCTTCTGGGCCAATTAATAACCGCACTTTGTTATTTTTTAATGATAAACCATTAATACCATGTGCTGCCCGAGGATGCAGGTTCAACTTTACTGCATCTGTTTGCTCTGCGCACCATTGGCTTAAAGTCATTGCAGGTCTGACTGTAGGCACAAAACTGCGCCCTGATTGTTCGCAGGCACTGATGACAATTTTTTGCCACTGATTGATTTTCTTTTCTAGGCGCTCGCCACTGAGTTTGACGCCGCATCGATCAGAAAACAGCGGTGTAATCGTGGTAACACCTAATTCAACTGATTTTTGAATGGTGAAGTCCATTCTGTCACCTCGAGAAATTACCTGACCTAAATGCAAATTCAGAGGTGATTCAGATTCGTTAGCTGTTTGTTCGATAATCTCAACGGTGACGTTTTTCTTATTCGCGCTGACAATGGTTGCAAGATAATCATAGCCATCACCACAGAACAGGCTAATGTTGTCACCTTCATTCATGCGTAACACTCGGCCGATATGTGCAGCACCATCTTCGTCTAGTTTTACTTGCTGATTAACAGTAAGTTCATTGATAGGTTGATAAATTCTTGGGACGCGCATAGTAGATCCTTAATCAATGAGGCCGAGATTCTGACATTGTTTTAAGACAAAACTATTATGATTGCCTTGGTTTTTTGCAATAAGTTGATCCCGTAGACATTCTACTTGATCAACTGGATAAGTTTTATTCCATGCTTCAAATAAGCGTTTTTGGCTGGAAGAAATAGATAATCCATAGTCTTGTTGCATATAAAAATATGTTCGAGCAATGGCGCCGCGACTTTGCTTTGGCGGCTGAGCCTTACGACCTTTAAAGTCGACTACCATAGCACACTGGCCGTATTGAGTGGCTTGTCCATTCCATTCGCTAAATCGGTAGTTACTTCTATCGCCGTTCACTTCACCGACAGCAGGGGTTAGGTTGTGCAAGTCAGATTCCATTTTTTTAAATTGGCTACTGGTTCTGCCACAATTCTTACGCCCACCATCTTGCCAACATTGCAGCTGATGACCAAACTCCCACGCCGAGACCACATGTTCCCATTCAATTCTATTGGCTCTTGGGATTTGCTTACGGACTTGATAACCGCAACTGTCTAAATCTGGTTTCCATTGTTTACCAACGACATTGATATCACAACCACAATAGAAGCTCGTCATAGGCAAAGAAGTACTATAAATTTTTTGAGCGACTTTTTTAGCACTTCTAAAACTAGTGGGGTGCTTTGCTGCTTGCGCGCTATAACTTGTGATAATGACAGCAAGAAAGATAAACAGCAGTGTTGGCAGTTGATATATTTTGTTTGTTTTATGGTACGACACAATAAACCCTAACTTCATTAATACGGCACAATTGATACGGGTTGGTATCAGTTGATATTTGCGAAGGATGGTAAGGGATTGGTACCTGTGATGCAATCAGATTAACTAATCAAATAAGCTATTTATTATGCTTTTGCTGCCAGCACTTGCGAGCAGTTTTTACAGCGATACTGGGTTTGATTGCGCAATACTTTATTGTGGCGTCTAATTGATAACTGCACTGGGCCACATGCACAATAATACTCGAACTGTTTACCTGCTACAGACTGGGTATTAAGTTGATGAGTGGTGTGTGCTGGGACGTTATAAACTTGGTGCATGATGCGCTGCCATTCAACGCCATGGGGCTTTACTCGCCCAAATAATTGATAACTTAACAGATGGCTAATTTCATGTGGCACGACTTGTTCAATAAATTCCGTACTGTTTTCTTCAAGTAACACAGGATTAAAGCGTAATTTATTCAGCTGTAAATGTGCTGTACCTGCACTTTTTCCTCTTAAGGTAAATTGAACAATGGGTCTTGGGAATTGACGCCCGAGAATTGCCTCTGCCTGTTGGTAATCAGCTTCAATCTTTTTAAGTACAGTTTGTTGAACTTCAGTTTTAGGTAGGCAGCTTTTAGCTATAGAGCGGGTATGGGATGAACCCACACTGCTTGCTTTGGTAGAAGAGAGCTTTGTTGGGCGACTAAACAAGGTTTTGAACATAGAAGCTGGCTTGTACCTGACTCAAATAATCGTGGTTCATGAATGTATAATCACAATACATTGTTATGGAGAGTTGGTACCCAACAATGGTGATATCAGTGAGTATATCTTGTGGAGCTGGATTGCTGCAATCCGGTTGCAGCAAATCCATTTATAGCATTGATTATTCAGCTGCCAGTTTTACCATTTCAACGATTTGCTCAACGATAGCCCATTCAGTATCTGCATCATAGCCGCTGACTCTCGGGGTATGAATGTGACCTACTGGAATATCACGGTTAAATTGTTGTTTGAGTAAGATACTGCGGTATGAAATCTCATTTGATAAATAACCACCACCTGAACCTTCTACCGAGGTTTCATTTGCCAATTCATAAATTGATTTCGCATCAAACTGTCCACGGCTGATAGTAGTGACTTGATGATTATCATTCACCTGCCATTGGCCTTCTGCTTTTTGCATGGCGCTTACAGGTAAGGAAAACTCAACAAACTCTGGACCATTTAATGTGCCACCATTAAAAAACGGCGCTTTAGGTGCTGCTTTGTTCGCGCCAGTATAAACATTTAAGTTATCTGGGGCTGCTGCACTTCTGCCGCGAGCCGGAAAGCGTTCAATATCAAAGTCATCGCGTCCCATACTCACAGTGAAAATCATATCGATGCTGTTATCGCGATACATTGGTGTGAGTAATGATTCGATAATGCCGTTATCAAAGTCGGCAAATCTGACTGGGATCATCACGGTTTCAATTTGTGCTTGCTGTCCATTAACATCAAACGTCATGCCGTCGAGTGCTAATGCTGTTAAGCCTGATGGATTGCTTTGGGTGATGTCTTTATCTAAAAAGAAAGGATCAAAACCTGTCAGTAAAATTTTGATGCGAGTTTCTGGTTTAAAGTGAATATCGCTTAAACCACGAGAAGACTTTTCAAATGCCTTAACAAGAATGTCTCGTTGCCAAGGGACGATGTTATAGCCTGCATCAGCGGTTTTTAAGGTTTGGCGCATTGCCAATCGGCTCCAGTAAAGCGCGCGGTCATCGTAGTTGCCCGCTTTTACATCTGCGACAGCTTGTTGCCATAATTTTGTACCTTGCGAGGCAACCATTTGGGTAATGGCTAACTCATCTGTTGAGGCACTAAGCTGGCTATCTAATTGACTATTTAAATTATCAAAACGGTTCGCCACATCCGCCATAACATCCATCACTTTAGGTAAACGTAATTCTTCAACGTCTAGGTTTGCAGCATCATTTCTGGCATAACTGGCTGCTGATGTTAACAGTGCTGCAGCAACTAAGGTGCTGATGATTAAGGGCTTGAACATGACTATTCCTTTAGGATGTTTTTTCGTTGTTATGGTTTAATTTACCACGGCTCTGGTACTAATTCATTATTGATTGCAGAGACTCTTGGCTACTATATCGTTTGGCAAAAAAGTCTAGAAAGGCACTAATATTATTGGCTAATTGCTTACGGCTTGAATAGACGCCATAAACTTTAAATGATTCCATTGGCCATTCTTGTAATATCGGCACTAGGCTGCCTGCAGCAAGCTCTTGCTTACAACTGTTATTTGATAACATCGCAATGCCAAAGTCATCTTGTGCTAAGCGTTTGACCATACTGGCACTGTTCACTCTCACTTTACGTTGAAAGCTTGCCATGGTCTTGCGACTACCTTTACCCACAGGCCAAATTGGCGCGGATAAACTGGTGCCTAATAATATGCCGCTGTGTTGTGCCAACTCTTGTGGGGTAGCAGGTGTGCCTGATTTTTTGAGATATCCGGGACTTGCGACTAAAATAGGTTGACGTTCAAATAGCAGTTTAGCCACTAAGTCAGAAGATTCTAGTGGACCATATTTAATGGCGATGTCGTATCCTTCACCGACTAACCCAACGTTACTGTCGGTAAATTGAACGTCCAGTTCGATATTAGGATAAAGGCGCATAAAGCTACTGCATAAGTTAGCGATCACTTCTTGGGAGAATGAGACTGGTATGGCCACTCGTAGTGAACCTGAAATATCACTATGGGTATTTTCAATAATGGCTTTGGCTGCATCGATTTCTTGACTGATAGAATCACAGTGTTGAAAGAATAACGAACCGACTTGAGTGAGACTTAAATTACGGGTGTCACGTTGCAGTAACCGCACGCCTAGCTGCTCTTCTAGCTGAGCAACCTTGCGACTAATGGTTGATTTTGGTTGTCCGATGTCTCGGGCTGCTTGGGAAAAACCTTTTGCTCTAACTACTGCTGCAAACAGCATCATACCGTTTAAATCAGGCACCTTAGCCTCACTGTCTCAAAAATGGAACAAAGCGTCTCCGATAGTTTAATGGTAATTTGACAGGGAACAAAGTTATATTTACCGTCTAAAAATTTTAGAGGCTATATAAGCAGAGGATCTTTTGATGACTAGCAAAAAGCAGCCCGTAAACAAGACAACAGCTCAAGCGGCTGATCCGCTATTTTTACAAGCGGAACATTTAGCTAAAGATTTTTCATTATTTCCTGCTCATAGCAAGCAATCTTTGGCCGAAGAAATTAAAGGATTGTTATCTGAAGATGCAATTCAATCAAACTTAAAAGAGTTAGCGACATTAGATGTCGATACCTACGTGACGAAAGTCATTCAGCCAACTCAAGATAAGAATCGCCCAAGTGCAAAGCGTGTTATTGCTGATCTTAAAGGTAAGATGATTAGCGAAACTCACCTTGGTGCATTCTACAGTGCGGAAATCGAATTAAACTTTGGTTCTCGTACTCGTCGTGTTGGTTTTATTGCCCAAGAAAGAACCACGGGTAATGGCGCTTGGATGCCAGAACATCACTTAGCTGCATGTAAAGCTATTCGTCACTTCTCTGAACTATCAATGCCAATCGTTTATTTAATTGATACTCCAGGCGCCGATGCGGGTGAAGTCGCTAACAGCCAAAACCAAGCTCACACAATTTCTAAAGCGATTGCTGAAAGTGCTAACGTTGATGTGCCTACCGTCGGTATTGTTATCGGCGCAGGTTACTCAGGAGGCGCAATTCCATTAGCTGCAGCGAACATCTTACTTTCACTGCGTGATGGTATTTTCAATACTATTCAGCCTCAAGGTTTGCAATCAATTGCACGTAAGTACAACTTATCTTGGCAAGAATGTGCTAAATCAGTGGGTGTTTCGCCTGAAGAGTTACTTACTGCTGGTTGTATTGATGGCATCGTAGATTTCTCTCCTTACGATAAAGATGAGCGTCAGCATAATCTTCGCCGCGCTATTATCAGTAGTATTGAAGCTGTTGAGACTGCTGCAATTAATTTCGTACGTGAATCAGCCGATTTACGTGAACATTACGACCGTAGTTTGTCGCGTTACTTAGACCCATCTAAGAATCTTGTAGCGCTTGAAAACAACCAAGGTTTAGCTGTCGCTAGTAGCCCTACAATGCACCACAATCTATTTGGTAGTGCATACCGTTATTTACGTTACCTGACACTGCGTAGCCGTATTCACTCAATTTCTGTTGAACAGTACGGTCGCTTGTCTAAAGTGAGTGTGCCAGAAGGGGACTTACTTGAACGTATCCAGCAAGAGCAAGACAGTGTCTTCCAAGCTTGGTTATCAACACCTGATAAGCTGGTTTACGATGAAGAACTGAATAAGCTTTGGGGCACGTTCGACAGTAAGCGTAATGAAATCTCTACTGAGCGTAACGTGATTACACGTTTCATTTTAGGTGAACCAAAAGAGAACTATAAAAAAGCCCGTAAGGCATTATTGTTCAACATTGGTTGGTCTTTATACCATCGCTGGAAGAGCAACGCAGCCAACAACTTTAAGGGGTTAATTAAACACCTTGAGTCATTACCTGCATCTAAAACGCAAGCACCTTGGCCAGAATTAAACCAGTTAACAGTACTGGATATTGTGGTTAACGATGAGCTGCGTGAAGATTTCATTTGGCAATGTCATAACGTACTTATCTTTAATGCGTTATACGACAATGTGGTTCAGAACTTAGCGTCGATTTCGAAAGAAGCGATGATGTCTAAGAGTCTTTCTCGTGAGTCAGTTGATAAGCTATTACACACTTCTATCGATATTGCACTTTCAAAAAATGATGACGCAAACGATAAAGCTAAGTTCTATAAATGGCTTAAATTCTTCATGGACCAATCTAACCGTGCAGAATTACTGACACGTGTAGAGCAATGGAAGAGTGTTGGTAACCCACAATTAAACGACAGCTTATTCGTTATCTTGACGTATTTCTTTGAGCGTTTATTACCAGAATACTTTGACAGTGAAGAAGACCAAAGCAAATACACAGGTGCAATTAACCCAGTGCGTATTGGTCGTCGTAAAGATTTCTGGAACCGCCTCACCATGGGCTACCAAGATCTATTAATCCAAAAAGTACTTCGCGACGAAAAGCGCCAAGGAAAAATGGGTTGGGAGAATGTTATAGGTAAGTTCTTCACTGAATTTGAAGAGTTAAATGGCGACAAAATGTCGGCTAACTTACTTAACTTCCCAGGTTTCCGTTTATCAATTGAAGATGCATTAGACAAAGGCATTCGCCCATGTGGTTTGATTACCGGTGTCGCTGACTTTGAGCATGGTGATAACAAACATCGCGTTGGTGTTGCTGTATCAAATATTGCTTTCCAAGCGGGTGCATTCGATATGGCCAGTGCTGAAAAATTCAGTGCGCTATTGATTGAATGTGCTAAACGTAAATTGCCAGTGGTGTGTTTCATCAGTTCTGGTGGTATGCAAACCAAAGAAGGTGCAGCTGCACTATTCTCAATGGCTGTGGTTAATGACCGTATCACGCGTTTTGTTCGTGATAACGAATTACCAGTATTGATGTTTGGTTTTGGTGATTGTACCGGTGGCGCACAAGCAAGTTTTGTTACCCATCCATTAGTGCAAACTTATTACCTATCTGGCACCAACATGCCATTTGCTGGCCAAATGGTAGTACCTGCTTACTTACCGTCTACAGCAACGCTATCGAACTACTTGTCGAAAGTACCTGGTGCAATGACTGGTTTGGTTCACAATCCGTTCAGCGATACGTTAGATAGCCATTTATCAAGCATTGACCCATTAATGCCGCTACCTAATTTACATGCCAATGAAATCATTGCTAAAGCACTATCAAGCTTAGTGCCTGAAGTGAAAGCAATAGAAGAAAAAATTGTTCAAGACGATCCTCGTGAGCTGATGAAGCCAATCGATAAAGTCTTAGTACATGCTCGTGGCTGTACAGCGGTTAAATTGATCCGCAAGGCGCACGACAACAAGATTAATGTTGTGTTAGTGGCATCAGATCCTGATATGACTTCAGTGCCTGCTGACATGCTTAAAGTGAACGATAAGCTAGTCTGTATTGGTGGTAATACATCTGACGAAAGTTACTTGAATGCCTACTCTGTATTGAAAGTCGCTGACTACGAAAATGTTGACGCGCTTCACCCAGGTATTGGTTTCTTATCTGAAAGCCCTCAGTTTGCGGCTCTATGTGTTAACAATGGCGTTAACTTTGTTGGTCCAAGTGTGCATTCAATGACGACGATGGGTAACAAATCAAATGCGATTAAGACTTCACAGGACCAAAATGTACCGGTAGTACCTGGTTCACACGGTATTTTGACTAACGCTGAGCAAGCGGTGAACGTTGCACTTGAAATTGGTTACCCAGTGTTGCTTAAAGCGGTACAAGGTGGTGGCGGTAAAGGTATTCAGGTTGTCACTAAGCCTGAAGACATGATTGGTTTATTCCAAAAGACTTCTACAGAAGCCGCAGCAGCCTTTGGTAATGGCGATTTATACTTAGAGAAGTATGTAACGTCTCTGCGTCACATCGAAGTTCAGTTATTACGTGATAAATTTGGTAACACCAAAGTATTGGGTATTCGTGACTGTTCAGTGCAACGCAACAACCAGAAAGTGATTGAAGAGTCTGGTTCTACTATGTTGCCTGAAGAGCTGAAACAACGTGTACTTGAATATACTCGTGCTTTAGGTGATGCGACTGATTACATGGGCGCAGGTACGGTTGAATTCATTTACAACCTTGATGCTAACGAAGTGTATTTCATGGAAATGAATACCCGTCTTCAAGTAGAGCATCCAGTAACGGAAGCGACATCAGGAATCGATATTGTAAGTGCACAGTTTGATATTGCTGCGGGCCGTTCAATTGAAGATCTACAACCTGTTGATCAAGGTTACGCCATGGAAGTGCGCGTAACAGCTGAAAAAGCAGCACTTGATAGTGAAGGTGTACTGCAGTTATTACCTAACCCAGGAATGATCACTGAATGCGTTATGCCTGAACGTGATGACATTGAAATCATTTCTATTGCTGAGACTGGCAAAGAAGTATCGCCGTACTACGATAGCTTAATTGCACAAATCATTATTCGCGGCGAATCACGTGAAGATGTTGTCACTAAGATGTCTGAGTATCTTGATAATGTCGTGATTAAAGGTATCGCAACCAATATTCCATTATTGAAGTTGATTCTTAAAGATGCGACGTTCAATGAAGGTGTATACGATACTAACTACTTGCCGCGCTTAATGGCTGAGTTAGATGTGCCTGCACTAGTTGCAGAAATGGAAGCCGCTGCTGAAACAGTAGGTTTAGATACTGAATCACTGCGCGTTGCTGAAAGTAATGAGCTTAAAGTATTGGCACAAGGTGCGGGTATCTTCTATACCTCACCAGCACCAGGTGAGCCAGACTTTGTTAAAGAAGGTGACATTGTTACTGTGGATCAGAATTTAGCGCTTACAGAAGCGATGAAGATGTTCTCGCAAGTAACTCTAGCTGGATTTAACCGTCAAAACGCTGTGCTGTACCCTGAAAATCAGAAATACCGAATTGAGCGTATTCTGAATGGTAATGGCCAGCAGGTTTCTCAAGGCGATTTATTGTTTGTTATTTTACCTATTGATGGTGAGTAACAATCAATTAGCGTGATAGCAATGCTATTACGCTAACTAAATTGCTTAACTAAATCCTCAGTTGAAAAACTGGGGATTTTTTATCGCTATGCAAGATTGAACTCGACACAAATTAACGTAATTAAGATTGAATTAATTGATACAAATTCGCTTTTTTGTTGCCGATTGCAGAAAAAATGTCTTACTCAACCTATTCGTCATAAAAAATACACGATTTGGGTCTGAAAAACTAAGTTGTTTGAAAAATAAACAATAACTTTTATTTTATTGTTTTATTTAGGAATAATGAAATTAAAGGCAATTTTTTTTTGCAAAATGTGATAAATTTTGCAAGTCCTATTTGCGCATTTGAAGGTTCCCACTTACAATATGCGCCTAAAATAACCAGATGTGCGGTGTGTTAAGCTTTTTTCATACTCCGTGTACCTCTTAACTAATCATTAAAGTTGAATCATGACCGAATTATCCAAATACAGAAACATTGGTATCTTCGCTCACGTTGACGCGGGTAAAACCACGACCACCGAGCGTATCCTTAAGCTAACCGGTAAGATCCACAAGATCGGTGAAGTGCATGATGGTGAATCTACTACTGACTTCATGGAACAGGAAGCTGAGCGCGGTATTACCATTCAGTCAGCAGCAGTAAGCTGTTTCTGGAATGACCACCGTTTTAACGTTATCGACACTCCAGGCCACGTTGACTTCACTGTTGAAGTATATCGTTCGCTTAAAGTTCTTGATGGTGGTGTTGGTGTATTCTGTGGTTCTGGTGGTGTTGAGCCTCAGTCAGAAACTAACTGGCGCTATGCTAACGAATCAGAAGTAGCTCGTATCATCTTCGTAAACAAATTAGACCGTATGGGTGCTGATTTCTTACGCGTTGTTAAGCAAACTCAAGATGTTCTTGCAGCTAACCCATTAGTTATGGTTTTACCGATTGGTATCGAAGATGAGTTTACAGGTGTTGTTGACCTATTAACTCGTAAAGCTTGGATATGGGATGAAACTGGTGAAGCTGAAAACTACAAGATCGAAGACGTTCCAGCTGACATGGTTGACATGGTAGAAGAATACCGTGAAATGTTAATCGAAACTGCTGTTGAGCAAGACGACGATCTAATGGAAGCTTACATGGAAGGCGAAGAGCCTGCTATGGAAGACATCAAGCGTTGTATCCGTATGGGTACTCGTACAATGGCATTCTTCCCAACTTACTGTGGTTCTGCGTTCAAGAACAAAGGTATGCAGCTTCTTCTTGATGCTGTTGTTGATTACCTTCCTAACCCAGTTGAAGTTGATCCACAGCCACTTACTGATGAAGAAGGCGAACCTACGGGTGAAGTTGCTACAGTTTCTGTAGACGAGCCATTCAGAGCATTAGCATTCAAAATCATGGATGACCGTTTCGGTGCACTTACTTTCGTACGTATTTACTCAGGTAAAATCAAGAAAGGTGACACCATCCTTAACTCGTTTACAGGTAAAACTGAACGTGTTGGTCGTATGGTTGAGATGCAAGCTGATGAGCGTAACGAATTAGATTCAGCGCAAGCTGGTGACATTATCGCTATCGTTGGTATGAAGAATGTTCAAACTGGTCACACTTTATGTGATGTTAAACATCCTTGTACTCTTGAAGCAATGGTATTCCCAGAGCCAGTTATCTCTATCGCTGTAGCACCTAAAGATAAAGGTGGTTCAGAGAAAATGGGTATCGCTATCGGTAAAATGATTGCAGAAGATCCATCTTTCCGCGTAGAAACTGATGAAGATTCAGGCGAAACCATCCTTAAAGGTATGGGTGAGCTTCACTTAGACATTAAAGTAGACATCCTTAAGCGTACTTACGGTGTTGACTTAATCGTTGGTGAACCTCAAGTTGCTTACCGTGAAACTATTACTCGTGAAATCGAAGATAGCTACACGCATAAGAAACAGTCTGGTGGTTCTGGTCAGTTTGGTAAAATTGACTACATCATCCGTCCAGGTGAGCAAAACACTGGTTTCACTTTCAGCTCTAAAGTTGTTGGTGGTAACGTACCGAAAGAATTCTGGCCTGCAGTTGAGAAAGGTTTCGCATCATTGATGGGAACGGGTACTGTTGCTGGTTTCCCAGTATTAGATGTTGAATTAGAACTTTTAGATGGTGCTTTCCACGCAGTTGATTCGTCAGCTATCGCGTTCGAAATTGCTGCTAAAGGCGCATTCCGTCAGTCTATGCCTAAAGCCGGTGCACAACTTCTTGAGCCTATCATGAACGTTGATGTATTCAGCCCAGATGATAACGTCGGTGACGTTATTGGTGACCTTAACCGTCGCCGTGGTATGATCAAAGACCAAATGGCTGGTGTTACTGGTGTTCGTATTAAAGCTGACGTACCGTTATCAGAAATGTTCGGTTACATCGGTTCACTACGTACTATGACATCAGGTCGTGGCCAATTCTCTATGGAATTTGCTCACTACTCACCATGTCCAAACAGTGTTGCTGAAAAAGTGATTGCTGAAGTTAAAGAACGTGAAGCTAATAAGTAATTATTAACTAAACTCTTTAATTAAAAAACCGCTGCCTTTGCAGCGGTTTTTTTATGGGTCATTTTCAAACTTAGGTTCAAATAAGTACTTAACTTTGTATTAAATAAGAAGGTGAGAGAATAAATTAACTTCATTTATATATTGTTTAGAATCATGCCTTTCGACAAAAGTCATTAATAGACAATGTCAGCATTTAGTAGAAAACTGCGGTTGCTAACTTGAATCGTCTATTCTGAAATCAGTTGTTGCAAGCTGTAGTTTAAGAGCATTGAGATAGGGCTTTAAACACTGGTTGACTGTGTTGACTGTGTTGACTGTGTTGACTGTGTTGACTGCGGGCAGGTGCAGGTGTTGATAATGAAACTGTGCCAATATAATAATTAGCACAGCTCCATTACGCTGCAGAGAGTAAGTATTAAAATAAGGGTTTATTACTTAACGGTTGCTCTTAACATCCAAGCCGTTTTTTCATGGATCCCCATTCTATCTGACACCAATGAAGCCGTTGATTCATCATCAGCCTCTTGGGCTATTTTTAACACGCTTCGCGCCGTTTTTATCACTTGCTCATGGCCTTTTGTCAGTAGCTTAACCATTTCTATTGATGTAGGTACACCATCAACTTCAGTAATTGAACTGAGTTCGGCAAACTCTTTATAAGTACCTGGAGCAGGTTCATCAAGCGTACGAATACGTTCTGCTATGTCGTCGACTGCAGTTGCCAGTTCGGTATAGTGCTCCTCGAACATTAAGTGTAATTCGCGAAATTGCAGGCCTGTTACATTCCAATGGAAATTATGAGTTTGTAAATATAAGGTGTAAGAGTCAGCAAGTAATCGTTTTAGACCATATGCAATCTCTGCTCTGTTTTCTTTACTAATGCCAATATCAATATCTGTCATAACTCATTCCTCGTATTAAATATTTGTAAGCTGTTACACCTTAAGTGTTACTTGAGGTATAAAAATTAATATGTTTAAAAGTCTTTCTGCGGGTGAGTAGGCGTGCTACTCACCACAGGCTAGTTTGGTGTTAAGTAGTTAGCTTTGTTTAAAACCTGTCAGCATTCATTAATTTCACCCATGTTGCGACGAAGTCGGTTACAAACTTTTCTTTGTTGTCATCTTGTGCGTATAACTCGGCATAAGCACGTAAGATAGAGTTTGAGCCTAAGACAAGATCAACGCGAGTGGCAGTCCACTTTAGCTGGTCAGTTTGACGGTCGACAATGTCATATAGGTTCTTTGCAACTGGTTTCCAGCTGTACTTCATATCGGTCAGATTAACGAAGAAGTCGTTGGTCAATGCGCCTTCGTTATCAGTAAAGACTCCGTGTTTAGTACCGCCATAGTTTGTACCAATAACACGCATACCACCGACGAGTAATGTCATTTCACATGCAGTTAGTCCCATGAGTTGAGAACGATCTAACAAGAGTTCTTCTGCACTGACCACATAGTCTTTTTTCAGCCAGTTTCTAAAGCCATCATGAAGTGGCTCAAGTACGTCAAAAGAAGCTGCATCTGTCATTGCATCTGTAGCATCGCCGCGTCCAGCAGAGAATGGTACAACAATATCGACACCTGCTTTTTTGGCTGCAGCTTCAATGCCCGCATTACCACCTAATACAATAACGTCTGCAATACTGGCACCTGTTTGATTAGCAATATCTTCATAGACAGAAAGCACTTTAGCTAAACGCTCTGGTTCGTTACCTTGCCAGTCTTTATTAGGTGCTAGACGAATGCGGGCTCCATTGGCGCCGCCTCGCTTGTCAGAACCACGGAACGTTCTAGCGCTGTCCCAAGCTATGGTTACCATCTCGTTAGTGCTGAGTCCTGATGCTATGATCTTGTCTTTAACTGATTGAATATCATAATCAGTTGCACCAGCAGGAACTGGATCTTGCCAAATTAAATCTTCTTGCGGTGCATCAGGTCCGATATAGCGAGCTTTAGGTCCCAAGTCTCGGTGAGTCAATTTAAACCACGCACGAGCAAAGACTTCTGAGAAATAGGCTGGATCTTGATAAAATCGCTCAGATATTTTTCGATACTCAGGATCTACCTTCATGGCCATATCGGCATCGGTCATGATTGGGTTGTATCGGGTTGTTAGATCTTCAACATCGACAGGTTTATCTTCTTCCTTGATATCGATAGGTTCCCACTGCCATGCCCCAGCGGGACTTTTTTGTAGTTGCCACTCATGGTTTAGCAATAGTTGGAAGTAACCGTTATCCCACTTTGTCGGATGGGTTGTCCAGGCACCTTCAATACCACTTGATACGGTATTTCGGCCAATACCTCGTTTAGTCTTGTTTAACCAACCAAAGCCCTGGTCTTCTATTTCTGCGCCTTCTGGATCTGCTTCTAATAAATTAGCATCACCGTTACCGTGGCACTTACCTACTGTGTGTCCGCCCGCTGTAAGAGCAACAGTTTCTTCATCATTCATTGCCATACGTTCAAATGTTACTCGAACGTCCTGGGCTGTTTTGAGGGGATCTGGTTTCCCATCTACGCCTTCAGGATTAACATAAATCAATCCCATCATGACGGCAGCAAGGGGGTTATCTAAATCACGTTCTCCAGAATAACGACTGCCTTCACCGCCACTTGGTGCAAGCCATTCTTTTTCTGAGCCCCAATAAATGTCTTTTTCTGGATGCCAAATGTCTTCTCGTCCAAATGCGAATCCGAAGGTTTTCAAACCCATTGATTCATAGGCAATAGTGCCGGCATAAGCGATTAAATCTGCCCAACTGAGCTTATTGCCGTATTTTTTCTTTATTGGCCAAAGTAGGCGTCTGGCTTTATCTAGGTTAACGTTGTCAGGCCAAGAATTAAGTGGCGCGAATCGTTGATTCCCCGTGCTAGCACCACCTCGGCCATCTGCAACTCGATAAGTCCCTGCAGCATGCCAAGTCAAGCGTATCATCAAACCACCATAGTGGCCCCAATCAGCAGGCCACCACGCTTGGCTATCAGTCATGAGAGCATGTAAGTCATTTTTGAGGGAAGATACATCCAGTGTTTTAACTATTTCTCGATAGTTAACATCATTAGTAAGTGGGTTAGTCTTACTATCGTGCTGATGTAATATGTCGAGGTTCAGGGCTTTAGGCCACCACTCCATATTGGACATACCGCTTTCAGTTGCGCCGCCGTGTATTACTGGGCATTTACCTTTAGTCATCGGTTAATCTCCTTCATCCATAAAATAATGTGCAAACCATTCTCAAACTTAATATTTACAGTATTGAGTATTTCTGTGTTGTTTTAAAATTGATTAAACAAATCAGCGTAATCGCTTTATTCGGGTATTGCTTAATTAGGAAAAATTAAATTGCTGCTAACTCGTTACAATTAATGAAACAGCGTAAGTGTGCTATGAGCGTGACGTCTTCTAATAAAAAGCCATTGATTAGTACGTTTGCTTACTCAATAAGCGATCTATTTCTACAAAGATTGATATCCGGTTGTCGTATTGATTATGTCTTTGGCTTTTGATGCTACTTCAATTTTGAAAGCTGACTTGTGACGTTGATCTAACTTTATTTGCCTGTTTTATGAACACTCATTTCAGGTCAAGTATTGTAAATTTGATGTTTTTATCAACAACGAGGTGATAGAGGGAGTTAAGGTTTACTCTTTGATTTGTGTGGAAACTGAATGTAGGTTGTAAAAAATAAGCCTAGAGCTAGATATCGTTTGGCGTTTGTTTGTCGAGAAAAGATCGGGTTCAATCATATAAGTAAAAACACAAGTATCAAGGAAGACTCATGATTAACGTAAGGCGTTTTACCATAAGCGACATAAAGCCTTTGTGGCAGCTTAAACTTAACACCATCCATAATGTTAATAGTCAGCACTATTCGTTAGCTGAGGTAACGGCATGGGCGCCTCATGAATACAATGAAAGCGCTTGGGTACAAAGAGTGACAAAAATTAATCCGTTTGTGGCTGAAGTTAATGGTGTTATCGCAGGTTTTGCCGATCTTCAAGATGACGGTTATATCGATCATTTCTATTGTAGTGCTGATTTTCAAAAGCAAGGTGTGGGTGATGCATTAATGCAAGCGATCTTCAACAAGGCTGCAAAGTTAACGCTTAATAGTTTATATGCTGAAGTGAGTATTACCGCAAAACCATTTTTCAGCCGCTATGGCTTTGTGGAAGAAGAGGCCCAAAGTGTGGCGGTAAGAGGTCAGAAAATTAATAATTTTGTGATGCGTAAATTACTTGGCTGATGCTTGAATCAAGAATCAAGAAGCAAGAAGTAAAAATGCCACTGTCAAAAGACGGTGGCATTTTATTTTCTATAAATAGCAACTTAATAAAGCTTAGTTGGTATGTGTATTCTCAACAATCGCTTGTTTGTTGTCTGCTTGAGCAACGTGACACTGCACACAGAAGTAGTATTTATCATCAAATGTGCCATCAGCTTTGACGTGAGATTTATCAACAGGTGTCGCTTTCATACGCGCAGCTTTCTCAGTGCTGTGACAAGTTAAACAACCATTCTTTTTAGCTGTAATTTTATATGAGTCTCTGTGCGGGATGAGCGGTGGCATATGCACAAAATCTCTTGCTAAAGCAGTACCACGGCTTGGGTAAGTCGCTTTAGCATCTGCTGGCATTGTTGCGGTAATCGCTACATCGCCAGCAAGTGATTTAACAGTTACTGGCGCAGCAGTTTCTGCTGTTTGTTGACCTGAGCATGCGCTAAGACTGAGCACTATCGCAGCAAGGCTGAGTATTTTCTTCATGGTTTACACTCCGTCATATCCACTATATCTGTTTATAAATGGATAGAGAAAATTAGTGATGTAGTGATGCCTTTTTTCATTTGATAAGGCATCACATTTCAGTCAAATTAGGCTTTAACAATCTTCACAGGACACTTCTTGAAATCCGTCTCTTTCGATAATGGATCCGTTGCATCAAGTAATAGTTTGTTTACCAGCTGTCTAGCATCAAAGAATGGCATAAATACCACGCCGACAGGTGGCTTGTTACGGCCTTTAGTTTCAACACGCGTTTTCACTTCACCACGTGGAGAAATTACTTTCACTTCATCACCATTTTTCAGGCCGCGACTGCTCGCGTCTTTAGGGTGCATGAATACTTGTGCATCAGGGTAAGACTTATGCAGCTCTGGTACACGAGCTGTCATACTGGCTGTATGCCAATGCTCAAGTACGCGACCAGTTGACATCCATAGGTCAAACTCTTCATTTGGCTCTTCAGCTGCAGGCTCAAATGGCAGAGCAAAAATCACTGCGCGTCCATCAGGTTTACCGTAGAAGTTATAACCTTCACCAGCTTTAACGTATGGATCACTTCCTTCAACGAAGCGACGAACCGTCTCTTTACCATTGACTACAGGCCAACGTGCACCACGGTTTTCATGGTAAGTATCAAAGTCTGCTAAATCATGACCATGACCACGGCCAAACTGAGCATATTCTTCGAATAGACCTTTTTGCAGGTAGAAGCCGAATGCATCGTTTTCGTCGTTGTAGTCACCTTTACATTCAGAGCTAGGGAATTTATCCACTACGCCGTTTGCAAATAGAATGTCATATAAAGTCTTTTCAGCGTATTCAGGCTTTTTAGCAATTAACTCTGCAGGCCATACTTCTGATACTTTAAAGCGCTTAGAGAACTCAACAAGCTGCCATAAGTCAGACTTAGCACCTTCAGGAGTTGGAACTTGTTGGTGCCACATATGAGTACGACGTTCAGCATTGCCGTATGCACCTTCTTTCTCAACCCACATCGCAGTAGGAAGGATTAAATCTGCAGCAGTTGCTGTCACTGTTGGGTATGGGTCTGATACCACAATGAAGTTTTCTGGGTTGCGGAAACCTGGGTAAATTTCATCGTTAATGTTTGGACCGGCTTGCATGTTATTGGTACACATTGTCCAGTAGCAATTTAGCTTGCCATCTTTAAGCATACGGCTTTGAAGTACCGCGTGATAACCCGGTTTTGGCGGAATCGTACCTTCAGGTAGCTGCCATAACTCTTCAGTCATTGCACGATGTTTAGGGTTTGCTACAACCATATCGGCCGGTAGACGATGTGAGAATGTACCGACTTCACGAGCGGTACCACACGCTGATGGTTGACCTGTTAGTGAGAACGGGCTGTTACCAGGGGTGGCGATTTTACCGGTTAACAAGTGAATGTTATAAAGCATGTTGTTTGCCCAAACACCACGAGTATGTTGGTTAATACCCATAGTCCATAAGCTCATGATCTTGATGTTAGGATCAGCATACGCTTTAGCCATTTCTTCAAGATTTTCAACTGGTACACCACTCATTTCTGAAGCGTATTCAGCAGTATAAGTACTGACGAATTTTGCGTATTCTTCAAAAGAGATAGGCTTAGATTTGCCGTTACCTGGGTTTTTCGCTTTTTGCTCAAGCGGATGCTCAGGGCGTAAGCCGTAACCGATGTCAGTCACACCTTCAGCAAAGTTAGTGTGCTTGCTAACGAAGTCTTTATTAACCGCATCGTTTTGGATGATGTAGTTAGCAATGTAGTTCAAGATAACTAGGTCAGATTGCGGCTTAAATACCATTGCGTTGTCGGCAAGTTCGAAGCTGCGGTTTTCAAACGTCGATAACACGTGAACCTTGCTGCCAGCGTGGCTCAAACGACGATCTGTTAAGCGTGACCAAAGGATTGGATGCATTTCTGCCATGTTCGCGCCCCAAAGCACGAAGTGATCAGCTGCTTCAAAGTCATCATAGCTACCCATTGGCTCATCGATACCAAAGGTACGCATGAAACCACCAACCGCTGATGCCATACAGTGACGTGCGTTCGGGTCGATGTTATTGGTTAAGAAACCGGCTTTATGCAATTTAGATGCAGCGTAACCTTCCCAAATAGTCCATTGACCTGAACCAAACATACCAACAGAAGTAGGACCTTTTTTAGCGATGCTTTCTTTCCACTTGTCAGCCATAGTGTCTAGAGCAACATCCCAACTAACAGGAGTGAAATCACCTTCTTTGTCATACTTGCCATCTTTCATTCTTAATAATGGCGAAGTTAAACGGTCTTTACCGTACATGATTTTAGATAGGAAGTAGCCCTTAACACAGTTAAGACCTTTGTTAACCGGACTTTCTGGATCGCCCTGAGTCGCAACAACTTTACCGCCTTTTGTTCCGACTAATACACTACAACCTACACCACAGAAACGACATGGGGCTTTATCCCATTTTATTTCTGCAGCTTTCTCTTCTGCTTGGACCATTTTGATTGGTAAGGCAAGCCCAACAGCCGACGCGGCTGCTGTAGCGGCATTGGCTTTTAGAAACTCGCGACGGCTTATGCTCATGGTGTTTCCTCACTCTTTGCTGTTAGTTGTTAGCCCTTAAACAGGCTAATCATCGTTTTGTATGCCAAATAATGGCTTTTTCATCTCTATAGAATTGAGTTTAAACCTCACATTTCGCAAGGGTATACCTCGCAATGAGTATACTGAGTGTTTGTTGTTGTAGATCACGTTTTACGATGTGATCTGTGGCACATTTTAGAAGTTACTCAGTCACTTAATTAGTTGATGGTAATTTAACCAGTATATTGATTCTAGGTGAAGATGGTAGAAATTAAAGCTTATATAAGGCCAAAATTACACTTTTTTTAATTGTTTTTATTTTGTGCAATCATTGATGTAATTATAATCTGCCATGAATATATTAAGTCGATAAATCGTCATTATCATTAATTGATATCAGAGGCTGGGTATTACGTATGGGGTAGCATAAGTTAATACCTTTAGTTGACTTAATCTTGGTTTATATATCGCTCGTTGATATTCAATGGGTTAAATTATATTGACTAATAACCTGTGAGCTCCATATAACCATTGCCATTGTGGCTGCCACTCACTTCAATTGGGCCTTCCCAGTAAGGGATGGATAAAGGCATATTGCTGTTAGGGTTGAGTGCTGAAACTGTGACATCAATCTGTTCACTAGGAATCCTTAACTGCCAACTCACTGGATAACGCCCACTGGCGGTTTGTTGCCACTGAAGTGCTGTCATCGCGATGAGTTCACTTGAATCGCCGCTGATATTGCGGCCTGTGCCATCAGCAAACATTCTTCTGGCACTGTAAAAAGCAGGTAAATCTTTATTTGCCCCGCGTAGCTGAAATAGCATTAATGCAGACTCATCATCTAAACGGATAGAAAACCAATCCCAGCCTTGTTGTGCTTTAGTCAAAAACTGAGAACTCCACTCTCTGTCTAACCAAGCTTTACCAGTCACAGCTTCTTGCTTTCCATTTCTTGTGACGGTGCCGCTTAAATCAATAAATGGCTGGCTGTAATAATAAGAGGCAACAGCAGCATCAGCACTTTTGATACTGTAACCCTTGTCACCTTGCAATTGCATTGGCGCATGGCTGGTTAAAGAAAGCTGATAACTAAATTCATTCGTTGCGACAGATAACGTAGCGGGGAAAAGGCCATCTGATCCGCTCAACCATTGCCAATCATCCAGTTTGGCTGTGAATGGCTTTGCGCTAACGTTAGCCAGTTCTGGGTGACCTCTTGACCATTTTTCTGCAGCTTGATGGGCTACTGATGACGTTAATGCTGCATGGGACATATATATTTGTGATGTTGCCCAATTTGATGCTTCTGAATTTGAGCTATCTAAGTTTAAAGCTTCAGAGTTTAATACTTCAGGGTTTAATGCGTCAGGGTTTAATGCGTTAGGGTTTGCAGCATCTAAGTCTGAAATAGCAGACTGTGCGGCTTCGGGCGCAAGTGCAATCCTAAATTGTGTCCACTGAATACCGAGTTGCTCCCCTGATTCAGTCTGCATATTGGCCGTTAAATACCACCACTCTTGGCGAAAATCATCATGACTTAAATGATCTGCAGGAAAAGATAATTGATAACCTGGGGTAACAGTAGCGTATTGGTTTAATTGAGAGGAGGAATCACCCAAAATCCCGCCCATACTAATAGATGATGCAGGCTCTGGCTGACAGGCACTTAACGTGACTAAAGCAATCATGAATATGCTAGCCCGTTGGGCATTGTTGATTACTGTTAACGATATATCGGGCAACCGCTTCATAATGCCTCCTGCTGCAAGCTATTTATCAATGGTTTTCTTGTCTGCCAATATAGAGGAATTGCAATAGCGACAGCACTTGTTGTAAGCGCAATAACAACCACGCGAATGTAGGCATGCCAGTCCCATAGCATGGCGATACTCCAACCGAAGGCCTGCAGCGTGACTTTATTTATCAGTAAATAACCCAAGATTGCTCCTGTTGGCAATGCCACTAAGCAAGTGAGCAATACTATGAGCTGCATCTGCACGAATGTCATCAGTCTTAATTGGCCTTTACTGAGCCCTAAGGCATATAGTTTTGCGAGCGGCGCTTGCCTTGCTTGCGTGAGCATTAAACAGGCACTAAATAAACCAATTGCAGCGACGATGAGAGTGAGGCTATTCAGCACCATAGTGATGGAAAATGTTTGTTTGAACATTGCAATCGCTTGCTGTTTTATTTTGGCTTGATTGTACATTTGCGCAGTGCCAATAAGCTTAGTGTCGACTAATAGTTGTTCAAGTTCAGTAACGTCACCTTGATAACTGGCTGCAATACTTTTGGGTTTTTTAGGCAAGCCTATGTTTTGCCAAAACAGCTGGTCGATCACCACTTGGCCTTTAGGGTTACCATAATCAAAAAATATTCCACCAATCGTCGGTAGCAATGAATTGGGCTGTGATGAAATGGGCTGTGATGTAATGGGCTGTGATGTAATGGAGAGCGCTTTGGTAAATGGAGCAATAGAAAAGCTGTCGCCCAAATTCAAACCATATTTAATCGCAATGGGTTCACTAATGAGGATTTGGTTACCTGATTGAAACTCAGACCATAAATCATTGGTTTGGGCTTTTAATGAGCTGGTTACCTTGGTTGAATATAAGTCTCTACTGACAAGTTCTATCGGCATATTTTGATAGGTGGAATTAATTGTCCATTGGTTATATATGCCAGTGACCTTGTCGTTTTGGTCTAAAAAGTCATTTATGTCTAAGATTTTATCACTGGCAGGACGCATGTATAAATCCGCATGTAGGCGACTCTCAAGCCAAGTTTTTAACGTGACCTCAAAACTCCCGACTAAGGTATTCATTGAAATGTTTGCAGTTAAGGCTAACAGCATTGCCATCATCGCGAGTGATAAAGGGCCTATGAGCTCTTTGGTTTCTGCAATCATGTAATGCCAAATTCCAGCAGGACAAAGCCGAGCAAGCCATTGACTGATTTTATAGATGGTTAAGGGCAATAAAAGAGGAATGGCAATAATCACAACGCCCATTAACCCTAAGCTAACTTGATATTGCTTTGCGAAAGGGAAGGCAATTGCACAGCAAGCAAGACTAGATATTGCAATTGTAAACTGGATTCGATGGGTTCGGATTAAGTGACTGACTTGGCCTATTTTAGTGCTTATTCTCGCTAGTGGCTGGTTGGTCAGTTGTCGATAGAGTGGCAAACATGCGAGCAGGCCTGCGAACAGTGTAAGCAACATCGCTTGAACTAACCATTGCCACTGCCAAGATCCCGGCATAAGTCTGGCGCCATAAAGTTGCTCCAAGGTCATTGCCACCATTGGTTGTAGCCATAAACTCAGTTGAAGCCCCAAAATAAAACCGATAATAGAGCCGATTAACACCAGTAAAGTCAGCTCACAGATTAATGCAATCATTAAATGATTTTTTTGAATGCCAAGTTGTAGTAATTGAACCAGTAATTTTTGACGTTTCATTAAGCTGTAGCGGACACCGTTATAGGCGATGAAAAGCCCAACTACAAAGGCAAGCATGCTCATTGCATTAAGGTTTAAATGGAAGCTACGAGTTAACTCTTGCAGCGCTTGGCCTTGGTCTTGCTCGGTAATATTAGCTTGTTGTTGCAATAGATTGCGTTGAGTTATTTGATTTATCAATGACTCAGGATCATCAAACAGTGCGATGTAAGACAGCTGTTGAGGTTGATTTAACAGTCTTTGTGCCAGAGAAATATCGGCAACAATGGCATTTCCAAGTCCTAATTCATCATCTAAGCCAATCACTTCAAGTTTGATCGGTTTCTGCTTATCTATAGGATCTTGCAGATAAAACTCACCATTAGGTGCCACTTTATTGGCTAATGATTGGCTCATTAATAAAATGTTTTCAGCAGCAAGCAGTTTAGCAATAGGAATATCTGAGTTAACTAGATTGTTTTGCTGACGGGTATTTTCATCATTTGTAATTGATTCATTTACAGTAGCTTGAGTCGTTTGTAGGTTGATTGCCGCAAACAAATCACTGCCTTGAACCTGCCAGCGTCGACCTTCTGGATCTACAGCGAGCCCACTAACAATCGCTAATGCGTTGCTGATACCTGATTGGCGTAATCTAAAATACACCTCTTCGGTTAAATATCGCTCACCTGGATTCGGTGTTATGAGCAAACTTGCACGCTGACTGAGTAACTCGGTTGCTTCACTGTAACTACGAACAGCATTCTCATTGGTTGATTTAACCCCAATCAGTAATGTGACGGCTAAAATGATGCCGAGCAAAATGGCACCAGCTTGCAGTGGGGCATGCTTATAATGAGCCAAGAAAACATTTAAGCTTAATCTTATCTCGGCAAGGCTACTCATGGATTTTTCCTTGCTCTAGATGCCAGCGCCTTTGCATGTAATTAGCACAAGTATCGCTATGGGTTACCATTAATATTGTTGTATTAGCCGCTTGTGCCAATTCACATAGTAACTGCATCACTTGCTGTCCCGCTTTTTCATCGAGATTCCCCGTGGGTTCATCAGCCAGCAATAAACTGGGTTTATGAATGAGGGCTCTTGCTATCGCAACCCGCTGCTGCTGACCGCCTGATAAGGTTTCTACTGGTCTTGCAAGGACTTCACGTAAATCAAGTTGATTGATAAGTTCATCAGCCCAAGGGCTCCACTTGAGTTTGTTTAGCTGTAACGGAAATCGGATATTGTCGAGGACATTGAGCGGGGTAAGTAGATTAAACTGTTGGAATACGATGCCAAGTTGTTGGCGACGAAAGTGGCTCCAATGGTTGTCTTGCCAACACTGGGCTTGCTGGCCTAAAAGCTGTAATTCACCGCTATCGATTTTTTCAAATCCGGCAATAATATTGAGTAAGGTACTTTTGCCTGTTCCGCTAGGACCTGTGAGTGCGATGGTATCCCCAGAGTGCAAGGCTAAATCTACGCAATCGAGAACCTGATGGTATCTGTCGCCGTCAGTAAACCCTTTAGAAACAAGTGAGAGTTGACTAACAAGATTGGTTTCGACTGTTTGCATATTAAGGCCTTGTAAATCTATGAATTACATCATCATACGATAGATTTTATATAAAAGATCGAATATTGATGAACTGAAGAAATCCCTTAGAAATCAAGATTGCTACTTTAGTTGTACTGTTTTATGTTTCTTGATTAGGCTTTAAATACAATGAAGATTAAATATTTGATTATTGTTTCAGCACATTTGTAATTGCAATCATAGGCTTAAGGGTTATAGTAATAAGGGTGTTTTTTGAGCAGTCCAATCCTTCTTATGATGTATTGGTTAATGTCAGCCCATGATTTACTGTGGGCATGGTATGAATAAGCCAAGTTAAGGAAAACCGCTGTTTAAGATTGGCAATAATCAAATTTTGACTTGTAAATGAGACTTGTATTTATGGATAAAAATAAGCAGATATTACACAGTTTTCGAAGTCGAATTTTGGCTTTTATTGCCTTGCCGCTGATTTTAATCATGGCGTTAGTGTATGGTTTTAATGGCTGGATTAATTACCTAGAACATGAAGAAGATGTATATCAACGCCTAGAGCAACAGGCGGTACTTTCTGCTAATCACCTTAATTTTGTTTTGGATTCCGTTCAAAATACTACTCGCGGTCTTTCTGACTATTTAACTTATATCGATAGTAATAATATATATGGTGACATTGAAAAAATTGAGCTGTTATTAATTAATCGACTCCAGCGTAATCCGAGTATTTTTGGCAGTGCGATCGCTTATCGTCCTAATTTTTTGACTGACAAACTTCGTTACGCTCCCTTTGCATATCGGGAAGGTAATGATATCAATATTATCGATATTGGTGCTGAGGCTTACGATTATACCGATGGTAGTTGGAGCTGGTGGACTGATGCGATGAACAGTAACACTGGTGTTTGGTCTGAACCGTATTTTGACGAAGGCGCGAGTAACATCTTAATGGTGACTTACTCTAAAGCTTTCGGGAGTCTTGATGATCGTTACGGAGTCGTTACTGCAGATGTTGCATTAAATAAACTGCCGCAAATAATGAAGATCCCAAGTAAAAATTTAGTCGTTCTTGATGACAACGACAAAGTCATTTTTTACGATTCAGCTAACAGTGATTTAAAAGGCAGTAGTGACAAGTGGCTGTCTGATGACCCACAAAATGATCAATTAAGATCTTTACTGGCAAACAACATAGCTGGTCAAACTGAAGCGATTACTGTTTCAGGCGACCGTTTTCTTGTCAGTGTCGCAATCGTGTCATCGCTAAATTGGCAAGTGGTTATTGCGACCAGTGACAGTGAGCTCAATCAGTATTTTCTATCCAACCTTTCAAGATTAGCCTTCATATTATTGTTGTTATCAATTGCGCTGTTATTCACTAGCATTCTTGCATCTAAACGTTTAAGCCGTCCTCTAGAAAACCTAGAAAATGGCATTATGGACTTTGGTGAAGGGAAAATTGATCGCTTGCCCTCTGATAAAGTTAACATTTCGGAAGTGTCGACATTAACCAATAAGTTTAATCAATTAGCTGACCTACTAGCAGAAAGAGAGTTGGCGTTAAAAGACTCTACTGGCAGCCGCTTTGCAAGTCTAATCGATGGTATGAGTGATAAGTCATTTTATTGTTCTTTAGACCCAAAAGGGCAGTTAGCTCAAGTGAGTGATGGAGTAAAGAAAGTACTAGGGGTTGATGCTGATACTTTGAAAAGGAAGTACCAGCGGATGTTTACTGCTGATCCAATTAATGAGGTTAATTGGAATTATATGGAGCAAGCACTGGAAGGAAAAATTGTGCCTGCACACCAAGTTGAAATGCTCGCTGCCGATAGCCAAATAAGACGCTTGGATGTCTTTATGCAGCCTCTTGTTGCTGACTCTGGTGACATCATTTCTGTAGAGATGCTATTTACTGATGTGACAGAGCAATTTTCTGCAGCGCTATGGTCAAATGCAGTGATAGAGTCATCGCCTCAAGCCATGTTAATTGTTGATGAACATGGCGGTATTATTTTTACTAATACACGTTGCCAGGAATTATTTGGCTATCCAGCTGATGCACTTTTAGATATTAATGTTGAATTGCTATTTCCTGAGCGTTTTAGAGAAAAGCATGATGCAGTAAGGGCTGTCTTTTTAGAGCAAGGGTTAACCCGTTTCACCACCCCGAAAGAAGGTTGGGTGGCATTAAAATCTGATAACACAGAAATTAGGGTAGAAATTAACTTAGCCTTACTGCCGATAGCCCATGATGGCAAGAAACAAATTGCTGCCACTATTCGCGATCTCACCAGTCAGATGGCTATCGAACGTAAGATAAAAGACAGCGAAAGCCGTTTTAGAGGCTTGGTGGCTAATATACCGGGTGCAATATATCGAACCCGCATAAGCGATAATTGGACGATGGAATATGTCAGTAATAACATCGCAGACATAACCGGTTATCCAGCCTCAGATCTGATAGAAAGCCATAAACTTCAGTTTAATACCATTATCCATCCTGATGACGATGCCGATTGTTTTACGGCAATATCTCAGGCAATTGAAACTCAGCAAAACTTTGATGTTGAGTATCGCATTTTTCATCGTGATGGTAGCGTCAAATGGATCCATGAGAAAGGCAAAGCCAGCTATGATGAGCAAGGAAAACCATTATGGTTCGATGGCAGTATTAATGATGTCACTGAAAGTAAAAAGGCTTTAGAAGCGATTCAAAACTCACAAAAACAGTTAGAAAACATCACCGAATCCTTACCTAATTTAGTGTATCAAATGATATGGCACTCGGAGACTGAACGAGAGTTTAGCTTCCTCTCTGAGGCGTGTATTAGCATCATCGGTTTTCCTCGCGACATGTTAATGCAAGATTTAGATTTATTAATCGGGCGTATTATTGACACTGAAAGACAAACGGTTATTGATGATTTGTCGGGTAAAGGCGAAGACGGTTTACATTGGGTCACTGAATTTAGGTACCGACACCCCTCTGGTGAGGTGATTTGGTTGCAGGCTGGTGCTAAAGGTCAAGCATTAGCAAATGATGCCATTCTCTGGAATGGCTATTTGATGAATATTACCGATCGTAAGAATGCTGAAACTCGTTTAGCTGATAGGGAAAAGCACTTACGCACCTTACTTAATACAGCAGAGATGGGCATTGTTAATATTGATACTAATGGTGTGATTATTAATTGCAATGAGCATTTTGGTCGTAATATTGGCATTAACTCCAACGATTTAGAAGGTAAGCTGTTTTTCGAGTTCATGGTTGTAGAAGATAAAGTATTAGCCAGAGAAAGATTTGATTTGTTAATCAGTGGGGCGTTTGAAAACTTTAATATTGAACCACGGGTACTCAGCCAAAATGGTGAAAATATTTGGATGGACATGACCTTTGCCGCGCTTAAAAATGAGCAAGGAGAAGTGACATCTTCAGTGGTTTCAATGGCAGATATAACCAGTTTAATGACAGTATCAAACGAGTTGAAACAAGCCAAAGACGAAGCTGATGCTGCCAGTAAAGCTAAAAGTGATTTCTTAGCGAATATGTCCCATGAAATTAGAACCCCCATGAACGCCATTATTGGTATGTCACACCTGTGTCTGCAAACCGATTTAAATAAGAAACAACATAATTTTGTTGAGAAAATTGAGCGAGCGTCTAAATCCTTACTTGGGATTATTAATGATATTTTGGACTTTTCAAAAATTGAAGCTGGAAAAATGGAGATTGAAATCGTGCCATTCCAGCTTGATACCATGTTGGAAGATCTCAGTGACATGTTTGCCGCAAAAGCGGCTGAGAAACAATTAGAGTTGCTGTTCTCTGTTGCGCCAAATATTCCGAGTCATTTAATGGGCGATCCGCTCAGGTTAAGTCAGGTGTTGATAAACTTGATGAATAATGCGATTAAGTTTACTGATCGTGGTGAAGTGATTTTAGCGATTGAATCTATTAGTCAGCAAGGTGATGAACTTGAGCTTAAGTTCAGTGTGAGAGATAGCGGTATCGGTTTAACTCCGGAACAATGCAACAAACTGTTTAAGTCGTTTAGCCAAGCTGACAGTTCAACAACCAGAAAGTATGGCGGAACAGGGTTAGGTTTAGCGATTTGTAAGCAACTTGTAGAGCTGATGGAGGGAGAAATTGGTGTTGAAAGTAAGCGCGGTATCGGCAGCACTTTTTACTTTTCTGCTAATGTCAGTAAGGCTGATGACCTGCAGCTTAAAGTGACTCAAGAGCTGGAAGGGATGGAAATCTTAGTGGTTGATGATAATCAAACCGCACGAGACATTTTACACACTATGCTTAAAAGCATGGGCTTTAACGTCGCGCTGGCCAAAGATGGCACAGAAGCGATATCAATGTGCCATTCTAATGAATATAAACTAGCCTTAATTGATTGGAAAATGCCAGGGCTTGATGGCCTTGCTACAGCTGAAACCATCATCCAGCAAAGTGCAAACCCACCGCTTACCATTATGGTTTCAGCTCATGCAACAACGGAATTTACAGATTCTATCAATGACATGGGAATTAATGGCTATATAACCAAACCTGTTAGCGCGTCTCGTTTACTTGATGCCATTATGTCGGCGCTAGGTAAGCAAGGGCATATGCCAGTTAGGGCAAAAGCCACAGAGCTTAATGAAGCCTTATTACAGCAATTGAATGGTAAAAAAATATTGTTAGTTGAAGATAACGATATGAATCAAGAAGTTGCTACAGAGTTTTTAGAGCAAGTGGGAATTGATTTAACGATTGCTGATAATGGTCAGATTGGCTTAGATAAATTAGCTCAGCAAGAATTTGACTTAGTATTAATGGATTGCCAAATGCCAGTCATGGATGGTTATACCGCCACAGAACAGTTGCGAAAGAATCCTGCGTACGAAACTTTACCTGTTATTGCAATGACGGCTAATGCGATGGCGGGAGATAAAGAAAAGTGCCTCAGTGTAGGGATGAATGACCATGTGGCTAAGCCGATAGAGGTTGCTTTACTTTATCAAACCTTACTTAAATATTTAGGCGATAAAGTCAGCGATATCGAGTTAGCCACACCTGAAAAAACTGCCAATATTAAAGTGGAAACCTGGCCACAACACCCAGATATTGATGTCGATCGTGGTTTGCAACTGGTGCAGAACTCAGCCAGATTATATCGAAAGATTTTAACTCGTTTTGTTGAAGGTAAACGCAATATTGCAACGCAAATAGCAGCCGCGATAGAAGCTGATAATCGAGAGGATGCTGTTAGATTTGCTCATACTCTTAAAGGTTTATCGGGTAATTTAGCCAGTAATAAACTGTCTGAGCTTGCTGCGGAACTTGAAAAGAACTTGATTGACGAAGTTGAGTTTTCAGTTGAACTTAATGCCATTGATATGCTGGTGAGGTCATTATGTGAAGCCATAGATCTATGGTTGAATAATAATGAGTCAAAAGTAAAGACTGAGTCAGCTGATCTCATTAGTAACGATGCTTTTCTCAGTTTATTAGATGAACTGTTGGTGTTGCTAGATGACGGTGATGCGAGTGCAATCGATATGATTGATAGCCTAGAGATGCAGGTGAATCATCAAACCTGGGATCAATTAAAACCAGTAGGGTTAATGATTAAAGGTTATCAGTTTGAAGATGCGGTTGAGTTGATTAAGCAAATTCGTCAACACTCCTCCCAAGCAACAGATTAATATTAAGCAAAGATATAGGTAATTAACATGGAAAAAGCGACTGTGCTGATAGTTGATGATACGCCTGAGAATATCGATATCTTAGTCGGGATTTTGGGTAGTGATTACAAAATCAAAGTTGCCATAGATGGACCTAAAGCGCTAGCTCTCGCACAAAAATCATCTCCTGATTTAATATTGCTTGATGTAATGATGCCTGGAATGAATGGGTATGAAGTATGTCAAAAACTGAAAAATGAACCGTTAACCTGCCATATTCCCGTGATATTTGTGACAGCACTTTCTGATACTGAAGATGAAACTAAAGGCTTTGCGCTCGGCGCAGTTGATTATATTACTAAACCTGTAAGCCCTGCAGTCGTTAAAGCGCGGGTTAAAACACATTTAAGTTTATACGACCAAAAAAGGTTATTAGAGTCGGAAGTGGAACATCGTACTAAAGAGCTAAAAGAAACGCGTTTTGAAATTATTCGCAGATTAGGGCGAGCTGCAGAATACAAAGATAATGAAACAGGATTGCATGTTGTTCGTATGAGTCATTATGCAAGATTACTTGCTATGGCTGCAGGGCATTCCTCTCGGTTTTGTGAACTGCTATATAATGCAGCGCCTATGCATGACATTGGTAAAATCGGTACACCAGATGCCATTCTCAAGAAACCAGGAAAGCTAGATGCGGATGAGTGGAAAGAAATGCAAGCTCATGCAGCAATCGGTGCTGAAATCATTGGTGAACATGATGACCCTTTATTACAAATGGCCAAAAGAATTGCTATTAGTCATCATGAAAAGTGGGATGGCAGTGGCTATCCTTACGGGCTTGTTGGTGAAGATATTCCGATTGAAGGGCGTATTATTGCTATCGCTGATGTGTTTGATGCACTGACATCGGCAAGACCTTATAAGAAAGCTTGGACAGTGGAAGATACGTTGAGTTTGATTGAGAAAGAATCAGGTAAGCACTTTGATCCAGAACTGGTTGAGAAATTTAAATCTGTCATGGATGATGTGAAATTGATCAAAGCCGAGCATGAAGAGTCATTCTAGCGTGTTATAAAATATTGTTTCTTCATATCTTATTATATAAAAAAGGATAAATACTTAATGTATTTATCCTTTTTTGCTTTACTACTGTACCAAGATAAATGATTAATCTTCCAACGAGTAAGGCAGTGCAATAACACTGAGCTCACTTGTTTCATCTTCTTTAATACGCAGTTTTGCATCATTTTCTGTGTCGTTAGCAAGAACCGCAGTGAGTAAGACTTTACCTTCATGCTGTACTGACTCAATGACTTTACCTGCACGACGAAATCCGTCTTCATCAGCAATTTCAATTTGAGTTTCGCTGCTAACTGTTTCTGATGTGGTTCCGGTAAGGATATATAAAGCACGCTTATTACCGCCGCGATACTTCATTCTTGCGATTGTTTCTTGCCCCATGTAACAGCCTTTTTCAAAGCTGATACCGTTGACTGCTTGTACATTACACATTTGAGGAACAAATTCGCCACTGTGGTTAGCATCAATATTGGCATAACCTGACTTGATTTCAAGAGCTTGCCAAGTGGCAGCCTCTTGTAAAACTTGTTCTGAAGCTGCAACTAACTCATGGGCTTTTACGGCTTCTGTGATAACAATGAAACGTTCACCATCTTTAAGGATAATAGTATCTGCAACTGTGGTTAATTCAGCTGTGATGTCACCAAATTGCTGGGCAATAAATGCTGCCGCATTTTTCCCTGCCAAACCCAGAATGATTTTATCAGCGGTAACATCAATTAATTCAGCTTTACTGAAAACGGCATATTTTTGCCATTGAGCTAAGCTCAGAGGCAGGACTGAAGCAGGTAATAGGGCAAATAGCTGCTCAGCAATTGAAAAGGTTCTAAAGCTTGAAAGCATTTTACCTTTCGCATCGCAATGTGCACCCCAACGCCATTGATCATCCTGTAATGACATGATGTCAGTCGTCACTTGACCGTGAATAAAGGTTTTTCCCTGTTCACCGGTTATTTCAATTAAGCCTAAATGAGTAAGATTGGCGACTAATAAGTCAGGAGAGGTATGTAAAAAATCCCAATCAGGCAGAGTCGTTGCAAGTGTCATAAACTAATTCCTAAGATGACCAACAGATATATGGATTGAGTGTAACGGAAATCATTAACGCTCAAAAGAAAAAGCTATCTCCAATTGAATGAAGATAGCTTTATTTCACAGTTCACCTGTACAACTAAAAGTACGTCAAATTAACACTGGTGGTTAAAATAAAACGCGAGTACGAATCGTACCTTCAATTGCTTTTAACTCGCCTAAGGCTTGTTCTGCTTGATTCGAATCAACTTCCATTACTACATAACCAATCTCTGCAGTTGTTTGCAGGTATTGTGCAGCAATGTTAATGCCTTTTTCAGAGAAGGCTTGGTTAATTTTAATCAATACACCAGGTCGGTTATGGTGAATGTGCAGTAAACGCGAAGTGCCTTTGTGTTGCGGTAAAGAAACTTCTGGGAAATTAACTGCAGAAACCGTTGAACCGTTATCTGAATATTTGGCTAGCTTGCCAGCAACTTCAATGCCGATATTCTCTTGTGCTTCAGCTGTACTGCCACCAATATGCGGGGTAATGATGACATTATCTTGGCCGCGTAATGGGCTGATAAATTCGTCATCATTTGATTTTGGCTCGACTGGAAATACATCGATAGCTGCGCCAGCAAGGTGACCTGATTTCAATGCATTTGATAGTGCGTCGATATCAACCACAGTGCCACGAGATGCATTAATGAAAATACTTTTCTCGCGCATTTGAGCAAACTCTTTTTCACCAAACATATCTTTTGTTTGAGGCGTTTCAGGGACATGCAAACTGATCACATCAGCTTCACCTAATAACGTTTCTAACGAATGAATTTGGCTTGCGTTGCCTAGGGGTAGCTTATCTTCAATATCGTAGAAAACCACTCGCATACCTAAGGTCTCAGCTAAAATACCAAGTTGAGTACCAATATGGCCGTAACCAATAACACCAAGGGTTTTCCCACGGACCTCATAGCTGCCACTGGCACTTTTAAGCCAGCCACCACGATGGGCATGAGCATTTCGCTGAGGAATACCGCGCATTAGCATGATGATTTCACCTAACACTAACTCTGCAACACTGCGGGTATTAGAAAAAGGCGCATTAAATACCGGTACACCGAGCTTTTCAGCAGTGGCGATATCAACTTGGTTTGTGCCAATACAGAAACAACCAATGGCGACGAGTTTTTCAGCATGATTTAACACGTCTGCAGTTAATTGAGTACGGGAACGCAAACCAACAAAGTGCGCATCCTTAATGGATTGCAGCAACTCATCTTCAGGTAAAGATGCTTTATGGTATTCAATGTTTGTGTAACCTGCACGCTCAAGTACATCGACCGCAGTTTGGTGGACGCCCTCCAACAGCAGGATTTTTATCTTATCCTTGTCAAGCGAGTGTTTCGCCATGATATGGGTACCCTCTTATCAATAGTTATGCTTATGTTATGCTGATATAAACGCCCGACCAAAGTAGCACTTTTTTTAACGCTTGTAGAGGGCTAGATGGCTAAAGTTAATATTCTAATTCTAGAACAATATCATCTAAGAGGGATTTAGTTTGAATAAGAAAGTTATATGGATAGTTATATATTGCGCAGTTTTAGTTTGGTCAGTCATTTCGCCTAAAGATATGTTTACATGGTGGTTAGAAGCATTACCTGCCTTATTGGCAATTCCTATCTTATTTTTCACACGTGATCGGTTTCCGTTAACACCACTTTCCTATGTTTTAATACTCATTCATTGCTGTGTGTTACTCGTTGGAGCTAAGTACACCTATGCAGAAGTGCCTTTATTTGATTGGATAGCGCAGTGGATGGGGAGCGATAGAAATAATTACGACAAAATAGGCCATTTAGCTCAAGGGTTTATTCCAGTCATTTTAGCTCGTGAGGTCATGCTAAGAAACCAAGTACTACAACTAGGGTATTGGTGTCAGTTTTTGTCTGTATGTTTCGTTCTGGCATTTTCAGCTTTTTACGAATTAATCGAGTGGTGGGTTGCTATTGGAACAGGTGAAGATGCAGAAGCATTTTTAGGTACTCAAGGTTACGTCTGGGATACTCAATCTGACATGTTGATGGCCTTATTAGGAGGTATTAGTGCTTTAGTAGTGCTTACTCGATTGCATAATAAACAGTTAGCATCACTGATAAAAAATAAAAATTAGTGTTTTATGCTTTTTGTAGCATGAAGTTAAGTTTTTTTATGCTATTAATAGAGGGTATTAGAAGGACTTATCGTTTTATTTAATGCGTTAGTATGACAAAAAAACCATATTAACTAGTTAAAATATACTATGATTGAGTATTGTTACTATTTTGTTATCGAAATTCAGGAAGAAACCCGTTAGATCGGGATGTTAGGGATGCTTTTCAGGGAGAAAAGTGATGAGCTCAAATATTGATGAATTAGTTTTCTTACACCAAGTTGCAGCGCCATGTAATTTGGCCATTCTTGCGGAATCAATAGGTCTTAAAACCAGGATAGTTAAACATGCTAGTGATTTGGAAGTAGAAAAAAATTCCAACAGTTTTTATTTGGTGGCGCAAAAGGGCGCTGCTTTAGACAGTAAAGGGATACCTTTACTTGTGTCTCGTTTGGTTAACCATGTGCCAGTTGCTTTATATCAAGTTGAGCGAGGCTCCTTAGATCAAGAGTCAGCGTTATTACTGGGCGTAAGAGGGCTACTCTACTCCGATCAACGTATGGACTTGATGTTGACAGGGCTGCGTAAAATGGTAGCTGATGAACTTTGGTATGACAGGCCGTTAATCAGTAAAATTTTCCGTAGATTAGTACAAAAGTTAGATGCTAATACGGAGATTCCACCAGATACAGTTGCCATGCTTCAGATGCTAACTAGTCGCGAAAGAACGATTATCCAACTTGTGTCTAGTGGTGCGAGAAATAAAGAGATAGCCCATCGCTTATGTATTAGCGAGCACACAGTTAAAGCACATATTTCTTCTATTTTTCGTAAAACTCAGTCGCGAAATAGAGTTGAGTTATTACGTTGGGCACAAACTTATCAAGCCCACTTTGAATTTGCGTAATTTATAGATTAAATCAAAACAAAAGGGAGCATATAGCTCCCTTTTTTGTTTTATGTTGTCAATACTCGAATATTAATTTTGATATACAGTCGCAGTATTGAAATCACCGGTTTGAGAAACATTAATCATGCCGTTTTCGCCGATTTGTGAGCCAATGACTAGGTTATCATTACCCATTTGCGAGATAGTTAAGTTATTGCTGTAACCATCGACTGAGAAGTAACCTTCATCACCGCCAATCCAGTTTCCGTCACCTTGTTGAGTAATATCAACGACGTGTTCATCGCCAAAAGCAACTACGTCAGTGAGGTTAAACTCACCGTCTTGAGCAATATCGATAACTTGAGCAATACCGATATTAGTCAAGCTCGCTTCGTTATCTGAACCTACTTGCTCAGTAGTCACTTCATTTTCAAATCCAATAGTATCTACATAAGCAAAGTTAGTATCGCCTGTCTGATCAACTGTCACCATATTGTCATCTAAATTAACAAACACTGCGACTTCATTGTTCATGCCTTCAGAGCTAACGCTGACCTCATTGCCAAAGCCATAAGTCCCTGATGCGACATAGTTTGATTCACCATCCTGTAATACTGTGACGGTATTTTCATCACCGCTGGTTTCAAATTCTGTTAAATTAGACATGCCAGCTTGATCGATATCGATGACATTGTCATTACCAGAAATGACAGCGATGTTAGCATCACCTACTTGGTTATCTGTACCATCTTGGTAGATATAGACTTCATTGCCATCGCCAGTTGCAAATTCAATCACAGCGCTGTTTACATCACCTGATTGGTCGATAACGATGTCGTTACTATTACCTGTAAGACTAGCCACAACCCCTGTATTAGCATAACCAGATTGATTGATTTCAATGTTATTGCTGTCGCCGTATACGCCAATGGCTGCACCAAAGTTTTCGTCACCTGATTGGTCAACGAATAAGACATTGTCATTACCTACATTGGCTGTACCACCCGGTGCGACAAGTCCTGCTTGGTTATTATTACCATCTTGAGTGATGACACCTTCGTTACCATTACCATCAACACGGAATACTGCTAAGTTAGCTGAACCATATTGTGTGGATTGCGTAAGGTTACTATCACCTACATGTTGAATGATGCTGTTGTTCTGAAATCCATCTTGCATAGTGTCAGCGATGTTTTCGTTACCGAGTGCAGTAGTTTCACTGGTATTCCAAAAACCTGATTGATTCACGGTCGCTTGGTTATCATTACCGGTAATAGCGACATTAGAAATATGCCAATCATCTACTTGGTTAGTCGTAACAAGATTCCCATCACCTGCAGAAGTTATATATGACTCTTGCCAATCACCAGATTGAACAACCTCAGCTATTTGATCATTTCCGTTTTGGGTGACTTCAGCCACATGGCGTGAACCTGATTGTGATACTGACGTATCCTGACCTAGGCCATTTTGCTCTACGGTTGATTGGTTATTAACAGCAGCTGCAACTTCTGCTGATTTTTCAACGGATGCAACACCAGGCAGTGATAATCCTGTAGCTGAAACGGGTAAAGCGAGGCTAGTAGCGATGGCGAGTGAGATTAACGATAACTTTGTTTGCGACTTCATTTGACGCTCCCTGTAAGGATATTGAGTGAGTTGATAGCTGTTTTACTATCTTTCAATATTGAAATTCGCCTTCTAAATACAAACAAATCAGGCTTAAAAAAAGCCAATGTTGATTATCTGATATTTGAAGGTGAGCAAGTAAATAAACTTGTTATTGACGTTCATCAATATGAATTAGCTAGGGCATTAATAATCAAAATATAAACCTAAGAAATTGCTTATTCGATATCTCTTTATCGGTTTAATTCTTTGCTGACGTATTTGATTACTAAACCGCATCCTTTAGCTGATTTGACAAGTTACAGAGTTAACTTACGGATTGAAGAGAGTTATCTCAATCGGAAGAATGGCTATATTTTTGAGGGTTTTTAACAAGAGAACTTTCGTACTACAAAATTTTAAGTTGTTGTTATATTTGGTTTTGTGTTGTTGTTTTTCGTTTGTAGGCGAATTGCTTACACTAATAGGATTAGTAGTTTATTACTATTTAAGGTTTAGCTACTTTTATTCTGCTTTCATTATGACAACAATCAAAAGGCTACAACAATTCCGGATTTCACTTCGTGGAAAACCAACTCGCTTAATAGGCTAATGGAAAAGCTACCAGTGTTGAGGTACCGGTTCTGGGAATTAATAATGGAATATAGGAAAGCCAGAAATGATAAAAACAATGACTCCAATTGCAATTGCAATTGCTTCTACTATGGCACTAAATGTTGCCCCTGCAATCGCTAAAAACAAAGTTGAATACAAGAAAGATCAAATTCTTGTGGTTTATAAAGATAATGTCACTAAATTTGAAAGACTTTCAGCACAGCGTTTAGTGAACGGTACGTTAACCGATAAGAATTTAGATGGTATTGATGATAAATTTCAACATTTATTATCAGGTCGTCTTGCAAAACTTGAGTTAAAAAGTGGCAGTGATTTAGATGCCGCGATTAAAATGATCAGTAAACACCCTGCGGTTAAATATGCTGAGCCTAACTACACATATAGAGCACTAGGAATGCCAGATGATCCTAGTTTTGTTGATATGTGGGGCTTACATAATACAGGCCAATCAGGAGGAACCTCTGGAGCTGACATTGATGCAGTGGCTGCTTGGGACATCACCACGGGCAGTAGTAACGTGGTGATTGGTGTGATTGATACTGGTGTTGACTATAACCATCCTGATCTCGTTGCCAATATGTGGGTAAACCCAGGTGAAATTGCAGGAAACGGCATTGATGACGATGGCAATGGCGTAATCGATGACATTCATGGCTATAACCCTACAACAGGTACTGGTGATCCTATGGACGGCAATGGCCATGGTACTCACGTTGCGGGCACTATAGGTGCGACTGGTAATAATGGTGTTGGTGTAGTGGGCGTTAACTGGGACGTCACTATGATTGGTTGTAAGTTCCTATCAGATGGTGGAACGGGGAGTACTGAAGACGCCATAGCGTGTATTGATTATTTTACTAACTTAAAAGTTAATCATGGTGTTGATGTTAAAGCGACAAACAACTCATGGGGTGGCGGTGGATTTAGCCAAGCACTTAAAGATTCCATTGAATCGGCAGGTGATCAAGGCATCTTATTTGTTGCTGCAGCGGGTAATGACGCCATAGATAATGATGTTAATCCACATTATCCATCAAGTTATGACTCAGATGTTGTACTTTCTATTGCGAGTACTGATAGAAATGATGCAATGTCGGACTTTTCACAATGGGGCCTTACAAGTGTTGATATGGGGGCGCCAGGCACATCGATTTTATCAACTTTCCCTAATGATAGTTATGGCACTATTTCAGGCACTTCTATGGCAACGCCACATGTCGCCGGGGCTGCAGCATTAGTTTGGTCTGTTGCACCTGATATTGGCGCTGTTGAAATGAAGCAGCTATTAATGGATTCAGGTGAAGTTAATGCTGGTTTAACGGGCTTAACTGTTGCAGGTACCCGATTGAATGTCGCAAATGCTTTAGATGCAGCAGATCCTGATCCTTCATTTAATTTATCAGCTTCGCCAAGTTCGCAGTCGGTAGAAGCGGGTAGTGCTGTTAGCTATGACTTCTCTGTTGGCAGTATCGCTGGTTGGGATGATCAAGTGAGTTTAACTGTATCGGCTTCTCCAGCGTTAGATGGTGTCAGTTTATCAACCGCCACCGCAATGGCTGGTGATAATTTTACCCTCGATGTGGCGACATTAGACGATGCTGCTTGGGGCAATTATGTATTGACCGTATCTGCCGATGACGGTATGACAGTCAAAGATAAAGCCGTTGCGTTGACAGTATATCCGGCTGGATTAAATGACTTTACTTACGGTAATGATACGCCAGTTGATATTTCAGACAATACCACTATCACAAGTACTATTGAAATCGCCGACCCTGTTCAAATCTTTGATTTAGCAGTTAATGTCGATATTTCACATACTTGGATCGGTGATCTAATCGTAACCTTAACCTCACCAAATGGTACAGAGGCAGTGTTACACGATCGTGCTGGCGGTAATACTGATGACTTAGTTCAGACTTGGAGTTTATCTGAGTTTGATGGTGAAGTTGCTGCTGGTACGTGGACCTTGTCGATTTCAGATAATGCAGGTGGCGATACCGGTGCACTTAATAGCTGGGGACTCGATATTTCTGCGCTAGGTGAAGCAGCACCAGCAGCGCCTCTGGCAAGTTTTGATTATGATGTTGATGGATTAATGGTGACTTTCACCAATACTAGTTCAGATATTAACGATGATATTGTCAGTTACGAGTGGGATTTTGGTGATGGCAATATGTCTTCAGATGTCTCTCCTGCTTATATGTATGCAGCTGGTGGAACGTATACTGTTTCTCTTGTTGTGACTGATAGCGAATCGCAGACTGATACTGTTTCTATGGATGTTGAAGTATTTGAATATTCAATTGATGCAGCAGTTACACGCACAATGAAGTCTCGCCGAGGTAGTGCGCTAGTAGATTTAACTTGGAGTGGTGCAGTGGGTGAAGATGTCGCTATCTATCGTGATGATGTCATGGTGTCTACAACGTCTAATGATGGTCGCTTCCGCGATCGTTTCACTGACGCCCCAGCAGAAGTGACTTATAAAATATGTGAAACAGAGTCTAGCTTATGCTCAGATCCTATTGTTGCAGTTTTTTAATGTTTCAATAATTCTATGTAAATAGAGTGAAAATGAAAGAAAGGGATGGCTTGCCATCCCTTTTTATATATAAGCATTTTTTGTAAATGCTTTGATATTAAAAGGCTAATCAGTAGACTAATGATAATTTATTACTTTGGATGGATGTCATGAGTATTTGGTTTAGAGAAGTTACATTAGAAGATTGTGCCAAAATGGATATCGGGATGCATGGAAAGGGCACCTTGATGAAAACACTAGGGATTAAAGTGACTGAAATTGGTGATGATTATATGGTGGCAACAATGCCTGCCGATCCTTCAGTACATAACCCTCTTGGTATTGTTCATGGTGGTGCCAATGTCGCACTTGCTGAAACTGTTGCCAGTTACGCAGCTAACTTTGTTGTCGACTTCGAAAACTTTTACTGTGTTGGTCAAGAAATCAATGCTAATCACTTAAAAGCATCGCGTAAAGGCGAATTAATTGCCACAACTAAGCCGGTACACATAGGCAAAAGAAGCTCAGTCTGGGAAGTGCTTATAACTAACAGCGCTGGTGAATTGTGTTGTATTTCGAGAATGACAGCAGCCGTAGTAGCACGTAAATCAACTAAATAAACATAACTGTCGAAACTTGAACCTGTGTGAATGATTAAAATTAACTACACTGACAATATGATGCTTTTAAAGAAGGATGATGAATGGAAGCTGCAACAATTTGGGAATGGGTAGGCTACCTCGCTTCTGTCGTGGTCGCGATTTCGTTGATGATGTCTAACATCAAAAAACTTCGCTGGTGGAATTTAATTGGTGCTGCACTATTTGTAGCCTATGGATTGGCTATTGACGCAATCCCTGTTGCCTTAGTTAACTTTTTTATTGTACTTATAGATGCATACTATTTAGTTAAACTATATCGTGAGCCGTCCAAGCCTGTAGACAATTAGAAAGGCTATAGGGTTACGCTGGTTAAATTATTATGCGGCTGCATTTTAAGAGATAACTTATTAAGTTACCAGCCTGTAAAGTATTGATACATAACTTACATTTATTGTTGTTTTAGATCAAACTCAGCTATTAAGTCGTACAATATTATAAAAAGAGTGATGCAATGCATCGCTCTTTTTTTATTTATTCAATCGTATTTATCAATCAATGTAATCAAATTTAATCGTTTTTGCATTTAGTCTTCGATTGGTATTATGAATTCAATGAAACACAGCCAGGAGAGATATCGTGGCAACAGTATTTGATTTAATTGAACAATGGTTACTAGCTGAATAATTTAAAGGTAAATAAAATGAACAATAACTACTTAACAAGCCAGAATGGCGCTCCAATTGCCGACGATCAAAACTCTCTGTCTGCCGGTGAACGCGGGCCGCTATTACTGCAAGATTGGCATTTAATTGAAAAGCTTGCTCATTTTAACCGCGAAAGGATCCCTGAGCGTATCGTACATGCAAAAGGTACAGGTGTTTACGGTAAATTTACCTTAACCAAAGATCTTAGTGATTACACCATTGCAGAACATTTTAACGGCGTAGGTAAAGAGACTGAGACGTTTATTCGTTTCTCTACAGTAGGTGGAGAAATGGGTAGCGCAGATGCTGAGCGTGATCCTCGTGGTTTTGGTCTGCGTTTTTATACTAAGCAGGGTAACCATGACATTGTTGGTAATAATACACCGACTTTCTTTTTAAGAGACGGGATCAAGTTCCCTGATTTCATTCATACTCAAAAGCGCAACCCGCAAACCAATTTAAAAGATCCTCAAGCGATGTGGGACTTCTGGTCATTAAACCCTGAAGCCATGCATCAAGTGACAATTTTAATGTCAGACCGTGGTATCCCAGCTAACTATCGTCAAATGCATGGTTACGGTTCGCATACATTCTCTTTCTGGAATGCAAAAGGTGAACGTTTCTGGGTTAAGTTCCATTTTAAATCACAGCAAGGTGTAGTGAATTTAACTGGTGAACAAGCCGACGTGCTAAAAGGCATTGATCCTGATTCATCACAGCGCGACATGGTTGCAGCCATTGCGGATAGTAATTTTCCTAAATGGACTGTGAAAGTGCAAATCATGCCTGAAGCGGAAGCGAATACGTATGCTATCAACCCATTTGATTTAACTAAAGTTTGGCCGCATTCTGATTACCCACTGATTGAAATTGGTGAACTTGAGTTAAACCGTATGCCAGAAAACTATTTTGCTGAAGTTGAGCAAGTTGCCCTAGCACCAAGTAACTTTGTACCAGGTGTGGGCGCATCGCCAGATAAAATGCTTCAAGCACGTTTGTTCTCGTATGCAGATGCTCAGCGTTACCGTATCGGGACTAACTACAATCAGTTACCTGTGAACTGTCCGCACGCAGCTAAAGCCAATCATCATCAACGTGCTGGTGCAATGGCTGGGACTCAATGTCCTTACAATGGCTCGCAAACCGGTGCTGATTCAAGCGCAAACTATGGCCCTAATACGGTAGATGGTGGTCTTAAAGATACGAGTCAATTTGCAGAGCCACCGTTAAGACTTGATGGCGAAGCTGACAGATATAGCCGTTACGACCAAGATGATTATACGCAAGCGGGTAACCTGTACCGTATTTTCAGTGAAGAAGAGAAGCAACGTTTAGTTGAAACTATTGCTGGAACGTTGAGTCAAGTGACTGCAGATGTACAACAGAAAATGGTTGCGCACTTTACTCAAGCAGACGCAGATTATGGTCAACGAGTTAACGCGCTTTTAGAGGCTTAAATATAAACACGCTTTTTTTGATGAAAGCGACTTTAAGCAAGACTAACTCGCTTTAGCTATATCAAAGTAAAAAATAGATAAAAAAGGAAGGCAAATGCCTTCCTTTTTTGTGTTTGTTAACTTGATTATTGCATAAGGTATTTGCTAAATAACGAGCGATTCTTATTGTTCTAAACTTTTATTTTTAAAAGTAAATGAAAACCGAAATTAGACTTATACCAAGACTTGATTTAACACTCTTTGCCAGTTGCCACCTAAGAAGCGGTCTCGATCGCTCGATTTATAGCGCGCTTTTGCTAACGCATCATCAATACGGCTCATTCTATCGATATTGTTGAGTTCAGGAATAACCACATGTTGCGGTAGACTTTCAAAGCCCAAGACATTCTTTTCAGCTAAACTTTGCCACCAAGCGTGATACTGTTTAACGCCTTCTGCATTGTTATTATCTAATGCTAATAAGTTCTCTTGACCTCGTAGAGGGTAATCATTGGCGATGGCTACAGCGTTTACGCCACCAATTCTGGCGACTCTATCAAGTTGACGAATGTAATCATCAAGAGTGGGTACAGGCTCATTTGTGAGCCAAAAACTCATCATGAATACCCCAAACACACCACCTGTATCGGCAATCGCTCGAATGACTTCATCGGGCGAACAGCGAGCGTTATTCACAATAGAGCGTACAGCGCCATGGCTTTGCACAATAGGCATGGTGCTGGCTTTTGCGGTATCAAGTGCTGTTTGAGGGCTTGAATGACTCACATCAATCAAAATATTACGTTGGTTTAGCGCACTAATTAATTGCTGGCCATCTGTTGTCAGCGGTTTATTTAATCCTTGAGTACCATCATTATCGAGCGCGCCGCCAGCAAAGCGGTTGCCATAATGGTGGGTGAGTTGTAGAACACGTAACCCGTGCTGATGGAATTCATTTAAATGCTGCCAATGCTCGCTGTTTTCGACTTCATTACCGTCAAAGCTATCATCTTCAACGCAATCAGCGCCTTGAATTTGAAAGTAAACTGCAGTGCGCTGCTCTTCTCGGGCAATGGCGATATCGCGACCACTTAAGCCCTGCATTAAAATCGTCGGGTTATCATTAACGATTTTTTCTGCCTTTTTAATACTGGCGATACAAGCTTTATAACTGCGCTTATAGTTGGTGGTACCATCTGCTTGGGTAATGGCTTCAATATCTGAAATATCGCAAATGTAGGCATCGAGTTTTGAGGCGCGGACATCATCAAGGTTTTCGGGTAAGAAACTGAGCCCATCGATATAAAGTCGTTTTTTGGATTGCGCAAGTACAGATGAGCTGTAAAGCGGGCATAGTAAAGAGGCTGCTGCTATGCCCTTTAATAGTGTTCGGCGGCTTTGGTTACAAGCGCTTATTGTCATGTGGTTTCCTTTTTAGACGCTTGTAATCATGGTTAACTTGATTATGTTGCGGCAAATTGCTTAATAGCATTGGCTAGTGCGGTTAACCCATTGGTACGAGATGGACTGAGTTGACCACTTAATCCTAATTGCGTGAAATACTGTTCTAAGTCGAAATTAGCAATTTCGCTGGTGGTCTTCCCATGGGTTGCACTTAGCAGTATAGCAATAAGACCCTTAACTATACGTGAATCGCTGTCGGCACAAAAAAAGTGTGCTGACTCAAGCTGATGGTGATACAACCAGGCTTGGCTTTCACAACCTTTCACCTGAGCCGCTTCTACTTTATAGGCTTCAGCTAATGGTGCAAGTACTTTACCTACCAACATGATCTGGCGATATTTATCTTGCCAATTCTTAGCATTTTCAATCGCAATAACCGCCAGTGAGACTTTCTCATCTAATGGTAAAAAAGCGCTTGCTGCAGGTTGTAAGATTGCGGTGTCAGATGTGCTATTTGTATTCAAGGAAAGCCTCTTAAATGGATCGTTTACTCATGGGTATTATTGGTGTCTTATTGCTGCAAACACAATTAATTACTTGATGACATAAATGCTATCTATTACTTGATTATAAGAGTAATGCTTTGACATTGACGAGTGCAGCAATGAATTGGTCAATATCCTGTTTACTGTTGTAAACCCCTATGGATGCTCGACAGCAACCTTTTATGGCCAAAAGCTCCATTAATGGCATCGCACAGTGATGCCCGCATCGAACTGCAATACCTTGCTGGTCTAGCAAGATACCCACATCTTGATGGTGTTCATTAGCAAGATTAAATGCAACAGCACCAGTATTATTAGCATTTGCGCCATATAAGGTGATGTCACCTAATTGTGTTAGTTGCTGTTGTAAATACTCCAGCAGAGATTGCTCATGTTGTCTGACTTGCGCTTTAGGTAGGCTATTGATAAAACTGATTGCAGCACCTAAACCGATGACTGCTGATATTGCAGGTGTTCCTGCTTCAAGTTTATTAGGCAAACTGCCAAATGTTGTACCCGTAAAGCTAACTGTTTTGATCATCTCGCCGCCGGTCAGCATAGGCACTAATTGATCAAGTTGAGCGAAACGGCCATAGAGGATGCCTACGCCCGTTGGGCCATACATTTTATGACCTGAGAATACATAAAAATCGCAATCAATTTGTTGTACATCTATATCAAAATGAGCAATGGCTTGTGCGCCGTCAACCAATGTTATGGCACCTGCTGATTTTGCTTTTTGTACTAAGGTTGCTACATCGTTGACAGTGCCTAAGGCATTAGTGACATGACTTAATGCGACAAGCTTAGGCGAGAGGGTTAATAGTTGCTCAAAAGCGCAATGATCTATTGATAAATTGTCATTCAGTGGAATGGGCTTTATTGTCGCGCCTGTGCGTTTAGCGAGTTCTTGCCAAGGCACAATATTGGCGTGATGCGCAGCGCTATCCACCAAAATAATATCATTTGCGCTAATTTGCTGACTTATACCATAAGCAACCATGTTGATTGACTCAGTGGTGCCGTGAGTAAAAATGATCTCTTCAGCTTTAGCGCTATTGATAAAACTTTTTACTTGTTCGCGTACGGTTTCATAATGCTTCGTCGCACGGGCGGATAACTGATGAGCAGCGCGATGAACATTGGCATTATCGAATTGATAGTAGTGATTGATAGCATCGATGACTGATTGTGGCTTTTGACTGGTAGCTGCGGTATCTAAATAGCACAGAGGGCTTTCGTCCAATTGCTGGGCTAATGTAGGAAATTGGGCTCTTATCGCATCATGTTCAAACGCTATTGTCATTGCAGGCTCATTATTAATGAAATATCACACAGGGCATTAACCCAAAAAAAGAAAAGCGTCACGATCTTCATAGAAAGTGACGCTTAATGCAAGTATACAATAGCTTTAACTGGCTTTTAGCTTATGGACAGGGCATACGATAAAGGTTCGATAGCTGGTTTATTCTTGCTAGCAATTCAGGTGTCAGACTGACATCAAGGCTATCTATGTTTTCTTTAAGTTGCTCAAGGTTGGTTGCGCCAATAATATTTGAAGCCACAAACCGTCTTGAATTGACGAAAGCCAATGACATTTGTGTTGGGCTTAAATGAAATTCACGAGCTAAGTCGACGTAAGCTTGGGTTGCCTCGAGTGCCATTGGCGTCGCGTTATATCTCGCAAAGCGTTTAAAGACGGTTAACCTTGCTTGTTCTGGCCATTGGTTATTTTCATATTTACCTGTTAAGGCACCAAATGCGAGTGGAGAGTAGGCTAGTAATGGCAGTTCTTCACGATGACTGATTTCAGACATACCTAATTCAAAGCTACGATTAAGCAAGTTGTAAGGGTTTTGCACACTGACAATACGCGGTAAGCCATGTTTTTCAGCTAAACGTAGGTATTGCATTAATCCCCACGGGGTTTCATTGGATACACCTATGTAGCGCACTTTTCCTTGACGAATAACTTCAGCTAATGCTTCAAGAGTTTCTAAAATAGGGGTTTGCTGCTCATCATCTAAGTGGTCATATAAAAACTCACCGAAAAAATTACAGTGTCTGTCAGGCCAGTGCAATTGATATAAATCGATAGTGTCGACTTGCAGGCGTGCGAGTGAGGCATCGACAGCCTGATGAATATTAACCCAATCTAGTGCCATGTTAGGGCGAATAAAGTCACTTTTAGGCCCTGCCGCTGACACTTTAGTGGCGATGACTAAATTGTCACGGTTATCACGCTGTGAAAGATAATGCCCAATGATGCGCTCAGTTTCACCCTGTTTGTCAGCATTAGGAGGCACGGGATACATTTCAGCAGTATCAATAAAGTTAACGCCGCGATTAATGGCGTAATCCATTTGTTCAAAAGCGTCACTTTGGGAGTTTTGTTCTCCCCACGTCATGGTGCCTAAACATATCTTGCTAACATCAAGGCTAGAATGCGGAATGCGTTGATATTCCATTTATATCTCCTATGGAATGCAGTTAGTTTGACGTTAGCAATGTTTGCCAATAAAAAAAAGTGACGAATGAGGGCAAAGCGTTAATTGCTGAATATATCAGCATTGATAAAAGGTGCCATGGCCAGAATAATGGCTTGAGTATAGATACTCTCACGGGTGGCCAGTCCTTGTGTGAGTAAGCCAATGGCGCCGCCTTTTTGTTTAATGTTGTTGGTATTAAACAACCTATCCATGACGTGTCCCAACTCTTCACCTTGTTCGAGTGCCTGGTACACTTTAAGTGGTAGTGGCAACAAAGCACTTCGGCCAACAGACAACTGCTGCTTATGCAAAATGGCCATATAGGCAAATGTGGCAGGTCCGTGATCAAAATTATCTACACCACCTTCCATGGCAATATAAAAATCTGCATCTTGCTGTTGCGCCTGACAATATTGGGCTCGGTTTATTGCGCCTAGTTTTGTATCTGCCTCAGTCATGGGTTGATCTGCGACTAAAGATGGCGCATGTATACCCTGACATATGATGTTGTGATCTGGAAAATATTGACTAAAAGCCACTTTAGCCGCGTTAACTTTAACTGGGTTTTTCGAGCCGACGGAAATAATGAGTTGCTTCATAGTGGTTTCAATTTCTAGATGAGTAGGTTCAGACATAGTTTTTTGTTTGGTGAGTTATTTTTAATAGCGCCATAAGATACACTGGGCACATTAAGCATATTACCTGATTTATATAGAGAGTCATCATGGCAAAGAAGTTTTATGTGGTATGGGCAGGCCGAGAAACGGGCGTGTTTACCAGTTGGGATTACACTAAAAAGCAGGTAGATAAATTCCCCCAAGCGAAATACAAGTCCTTTCCTACAGAGGCACAGGCGAAAGCGGCATTTGCGGCATCACCGGCTAGCAGTATGGGTAAAGCAACAGCAAAAGCGGGCTCGGCTAGTAATAACAAGCCTGTAAAAAGTAATGCTGTGGAATCGATCAAAACTAAACAGGTCGATCTAAGTACTCACGATACCATCGTATTTACCGATGGCGGCTGTGAGCCAAACCCAGGTAAAGCAGGTTCTGGTATGGCGGTTTATCGTCAAGGCCAAATCAGCGAGTTATGGTATGGGCTATATAATGCCAACGGCACCAACAACAGCGCAGAGCTAAATGCTTTATATCAAGCGTTGTTAGTCGCTGAGAAAAGCATTAATGCACAACAAAGCGTTAAGGTGATGAGTGACTCACAGTATTCAATTAACTGTATTACCAACTGGGCTTACGGCTGGAAGTCAAAAGGTTGGAAACGCAAAGTCGCTGGAGATATTGCTAATTTGGAGGTGATCCAACAAGCCCATGAATTATATGATCGCATAAAAGATAACATGTCTATTGCTCACGTGGCAGCGCATATCGGTATTGAAGGTAATGAGCTTGCCGATCGCATGTCAATTTACGCCATCGATAAGAAGAATCCGGATTTTACCCTCTATGATAAGCCGATTGAGTTAAGTGCCATTTTAGCGCTTAGAACGGGTTAACCTTTTAAGGATATACATTCTCAATAATATTTATTTCAACTGTATTATCCTACTTATAAAAAATCACTTAATTTGGCTGTAGTGTACATAAAACAAGAGTTACAGCTATTTTAGGTGTTGCTTTATTAGTGCTTTTGTTAATGTTTATATTAAGCATTGTTAATGACTTTGCTATCTGATCGTACCAGTTGACTATCTTGCTCGCAAAATGCTTATTATTTTTTGGAAGTCGAGCTAAAAAATGACCTAGATCATATTTCGCTATTTAGAATTCTATATTCTTCGCCGTGAAATTAGTTACCTCATTTAAGGTCATTTTTATGCAAAGAGATTCAATCAATGCGCAGGATGTTGCAGTTGCAGCTCAAGAAGAGCAAACCCCAGTAAAAGGCTGGTCACGCCAAGACACTACTTGGATGCTTAGTTTGTTTGGTACCGCTGTTGGTGCAGGTATTTTATTTTTACCGATAAATGCTGGTATGGGTGGGTTTTGGCCATTAGTGTTAATGGCAATCATCATCGGCCCTATGACTTACCTCGCTCATCGTGGTTTATCTCGCTTCGTTTGTTCTTCTAAAAACCCTGGTAGTGATATCACTCAAGTGGTTGAAGAGCATTTTGGTGTCAGTGCAGGTAAAGCCATTACTGTCCTGTATTTCTTTGCTATTTTCCCTATTGTGCTTATTTATGGTGTTGGTATCACTAACACGGTAGATAGCTTCATCGTAAACCAGCTTGGTTTTGCTTCACCTCCACGCATTATTTTATCTGCAGTACTGATTATTGGCATGATGTCAGTAATGGTTGCGGGTGAAAAATTCATGTTGAAAGTGACCCAGTTCTTAGTTTATCCGCTTGTGGCTATTCTTGCATTTATGTCTTTCTACCTGATCCCTGATTGGAAATTAGATGCATTACAAGTTGTGCCTTCTGCTGGTGAATTCCTTGGTACTGTGTGGTTAACTATTCCAGTACTGGTGTTTGCATTTAACCATTCACCTGCTATTTCACAGTTCTCAGTGTCACTTAAACGTGAACATGGTGACAATGCAGCCAAAAAAGCCGACGTGATTTTACGTAACACGTCAATGATGCTTGTTGGTTTCGTCATGCTCTTCGTATTCTCTTGTGTATTGTCTTTGAGCCCTGAACAACTTGCTGAAGCAAAAAGTGAAAACTTAGCTATTTTGTCTTACTTAGCCAATGTTCATTCAAGCGGCTTTGTTAGCTACTTCGGTCCTATCATTGCATTCATTGCGATTATCTCTTCTTTCTTTGGTCATTACTTAGGTGCGACTGAAGGCTTAAAAGGTATGATCACTAAGCAATTACGTAGCAGTAATAAAGAAGTATCTGATGCAAAATTGAATAAATTCATCTTAGGCTTCATGTTCTTCAGCATTTGGATTGTTGCGGTAATTAACCCTAGCATTCTAGGCATGATTGAAGCGTTAGGTGGTCCAATTATTGCGGCAATTCTTTACCTAATGCCAATGTATGCTGTGCATAAAGTGCCTGCTTTGAAAGCGTATCGTGGTCGTATCAGCAACGTATTTGTTGTGATTGCAGGTCTGTTAGCAATGACGGCAATTCTATTTGGTTTAATGAGCTAATCGCTTTTAATCAACTGTATTAAGCCGTTCATTTTACTTGTGAGTGGTTATTCGAGGAGTGCAATCTGTGCTCCTCTTTTTCTTGTTTTAAGCTGTGCTGCTTTGCCAGTAGAGCATTGAGGTTTATTTATGTTTAGTGCATTTGAAATCTTTAAGATTGGTATTGGTCCTTCTAGTTCTCATACCGTTGGGCCGATGAAAGCGGCGAATTGTTTTATTAATGATTTAATCGAGCAAGGTCAACTAACACAAATCACTAAGTTTACCGTTGATGTTTACGGCTCATTGTCTTTAACTGGTAAAGGTCATCATACTGATATTGCTATTATTATGGGACTTGCTGGTAATGAACCTGAAACGGTAGAAATTGAAAGCATTGAACCTTTTATTGCACAGGTAGAGAAAACCCAAGAAATCATTATTGGTGATGCCATTCACCACGTTGATTTTCCACATGATGCATTAATATTCCACCCTGATACTTTGCCATTGCATGAAAATGGCATGAAGCTACATGCATGGAGTGGTGATAAGTGTGTTTATAGCAACACCTACTATTCTATTGGTGGCGGCTTTATTGTTGAAGAAAAAGACTTTAACCAAAGTCATTCTAATGGTGTTGAAGTGCCGTTTCACTTTAACTTTGCTGATGAGCTTGTTGCTCATTGTCAGCAGTCTGGATTAAGCATCAGCGGCTTGATGAAGCAAAATGAATTATGTTTTCGCAGCGAAGAAAACATGTATTCAGGCTTTAGTTTAGTGTGGAAAACCATGCAAGATGCCATTGAAAAGGGCTGTAATACTGAAGGCGTTTTAGCTGGACCTTTGAAAGTATCACGTCGCGCTCCTGCATTACATCGAGAGTTACTTCGCAGTGAAAAAGTGAGCAATGACCCGATGGAAATCATCGACTGGGTTAATTTATTTGCATTAGCGGTCAGTGAAGAAAATGCGGCTGGTGGCAGGGTTGTGACCTCACCGACCAATGGTGCTGCTGGGATCATTCCTGCGGTACTGGCTTACTACAACAAGTTTATCCAAAAAGTTGGACCCAAAGAATGCAGCCGTTACTTTTTAGCCGCTGCTGCAGTAGGCTCGCTTTATAAACGCAATGCATCGATTTCTGGCGCTGAAGTTGGTTGTCAAGGCGAAGTGGGCGTTGCATGTTCAATGGCTGCAGCTGGTTTAGCTGAACTGATGGGCGGCTCACCTGCACAAGTGTGTATGGCTGCCGAAATTGGTATGGAGCATAACTTGGGGCTAACTTGCGATCCGGTTGCAGGCCAAGTTCAAGTACCTTGTATTGAACGTAATGCTATTGCATCTGTTAAAGCGATAAACTCATCGCGTATGGCGCTTCGTCGTAATTCAGAACCGAGAGTGAGCTTAGACAAGGTGATTGCTACCATGTATGAAACTGGTAAAGATATGCATGTTAAATATCGTGAAACCAGCCAAGGCGGCTTAGCGATTAAAGTGGTTAATTTGTGTGCGTAAATGTGTGCCGTTTTATCTGCTTCGTTTAGTGTTCTAAATAATAAAAAGGCTTTCAAATGAAAGCCTTTTTTGTTTACGAGATTGTCCACTTCATTGCGTTATTTCTATTCGCTGTACGTTATGCCTTTGAGCCTTCAGCAAGCTCTTCGTACATCAGGTAGTGGCTTTGCTCCATACCTAATGATTCATAGGTTTTCTGCGCAGCTAGATTATCGTGCTCCACATATAATCTGAAACTTGCTGCGCCACCCATTTCAGCAGCCTTGGTTTTTACAGTTTGATAAAGCTTGGCATAGATCCCTTGGCGACGATTTTGTGGACGAATATAAACACTCTGAATCCAACAGTAATTAGTTGCGCGCCAGTCACTCCACTCAAGTGTCACCATTAAAGAACCTGCAATTTCTCCCTCTATTTCGGCCACTAAATAGAAACCCTTTTCAGGGCTGTTAAGCATAGTGTCAACGCCCTTGGTAAGCAGTGCATTGTCTAATGACAAGTTTTCTGTCTCCATTGCCATGGCTTGGTTAAATTCAACTAATGCTGCTAAATCTGATAGTTGGCCTTTTCTTATTTTCATTGTGGCTCCTTGATGCGAAAGAGTTGCATATTTTTACGACATTTTTATTCGACTAAAGTCTAAGCTGCTATGCTTAATACTCATCTTGTATGGTTTGAGAGAATGCTATGAATAAATCAAAATATCAATTCAGAGTATACCGCTACTTTGCGCATCCTAATCGTATTAGTTACGCCATTAACGAGCAATTGCAGGCTTCATATCTTGCAGCTACTCCTAATTCACAGCCGGTAATTAACCATGTGCTGCACTTTACATTGACCTTAATGACTTTTGGGTTATGGGCCATTGTGTGGTGGTGGCTAATATTAAAAGCGCGTGGGGAGCAAAATAATCTTTTTGCTGGCTTTGATGATGACTATTGGAGTTACTTGATTGAAAGAGAGCGCCCACCTGCGGCGCTTTATCCTATAAAAGTAGGAAAAGAGCGAGTTGAGTGTATTTTCGAGGCTTAATGCTATTTATTAAACTTTAGCGATGCGTAAGATGATATAGATCACCCATCTGATTGTAATTGTCGTGCTAGTATGCCGCGCCGATTCTGCTGATTATTGCCATAAATCAACTCAATATGCCGTTCGGCGCGAATTTATTACAACTCACTTACTCAATCTGCAAGGTTTACATCATGTCAAAACATGCTCCGTCACTGCCAAGTCGAGTTTGGTCTCGCTGGATGTCAGTTCCGTTATGGTTACAAATTCTTATCGGGATGGTGTTAGGTATTATTGCTGGGGTCAGCTTAGGCGAAGATGCAAGCTATCTTAAGCCGATTGGTACTTTATTTGTTAACACCATTAAAATGCTCATTGTGCCGCTAGTATTTTGTTCGTTAATTGTCGGGGTTACCTCGATGCAAGATACCGCCAAGATGGGGCGAATTGGTTTTAAATCCTTTGCATTTTATTTAGGTACAACCTCTATTGCTATCAGCATTGGCTTATTGGTTGGCAATATCATGCAGCCGGGAGCCGGACTTGGTTTACAAACTAGTGAGATCATTAATGAAGTGAAAGAAGTGCCCACCTTAATGGACACCTTGATTAATATCGTACCCACTAACCCTGTAGCTGCGCTGGCAAGTGGTCAGATTTTACAGGTGATTGTATTTGCAGTTGCTTTGGGTATTTCACTGGTATTGATAGGCGATCACGGTAAGCCCGCTATTCGAGTATTTGAAAGTTTAGCTGAGGCCATGTTCAAGCTAACTGATCTTGTCATGAAGCTTGCTCCTTATGGCGTCTTTGGCTTGATGGCATGGGTTGCTGGTGAGTATGGCCTTGATATGTTACTGCCATTAATTAAAGTGATTATTGCCGTTTATGTTGGTTGTGCTTTGCATATCTTAGGTTTCTACAGCCTAGTGTTAAGTGCATTCGGTAAACTGAATCCGATTCAATTTTTCAAAGGCATCGGCAATGCAATGGCGGTGGCATTTACCACTTCAAGCTCTGCGGGCACATTACCTGCAAGTATGAAATGTGCTAGCGAAAACTTAGGGATTAACAAGAAGATTTCAAGTTTCGTATTACCGCTTGGTACGACAATCAACATGGATGGCACCGCACTTTATCAAGGTGTAACGGCATTGTTCGTCGCTCAAGCATTTGGTATTGATTTAACTTGGGTTGATTACATCACCATTATATTAACCGCAACGCTTGCGTCGATAGGTACCGCTGGCGTACCTGGTGCGGGTCTTGTGATGTTAACATTAGTATTAACCACAGTTGGTTTACCGCTAGAAGGTGTAGCGATTATTGCCGGTATTGACCGTGTGTTAGATATGGCGCGAACAGTGGTTAACGTATCTGGTGATTTAGTTGCAACAACGATTATTGCCCGCTCTGAAGATGAGATTGATGTAGAGCATTACAATGCAGATATGGAGCAATCAGCGATTATTGCTCAACACGCTGAGGTCGATATGAAGCAGAAAGTAGAAGATAATATTCGAACGAGTTAGCGCTCTATTGACTGGTTTTATTCGTTTCGAGAAACAAAAAAGAGTCGTTTCATCATTGATTAATTGATGAAACGACTCTTTTTTTTCATGAGATTTAATCTTCTTTCTTGCTTAACACTAATAAGTTAGCACCCGCATCAGACTTTAATAATAATTTGCCTGATTTCGATATTGTGATGTTAGTGACTAGTGGCATCGCTTTCATCACGCGCTGTTCTTGCTTCATCAGTACATCAACGCATGCCATCATGCTTGAACCTGCGGGTAAAAGTGTTAATTGGTTTTCTTCTTGTTCATACTCACCAAAAAACTGATTGCAGCTATTATTACCTGATAGTTTGCCGTCAGCGGCGAAAATGATTTCAGCAGGACTGTGATTGATTACGGCTTCAGATAATGCTGACTCCACATGCCAGTTACCTACTATATTGATTTCTTCAGCTTGATGACTGTTGCTTTGACAAGCACTAAGGCCGAAAATAACCAAACAAGCAGTGAAAATGGGTTTTATCATGATGGATTGATTCCAATAAGGATGCTAATACGTATTAATATCCATAGTATATACTGTGTTTTGCGGTTATTTTTCACTTTCAACAAGATTTAATCTTTTAACGTATAAAAGTTGCTGTTTTAGGTATTCAAATCAATTTATCTTTCAGTTTATTTCTTAATAAGAGTTGCGCTAATGAGTAAGATTTTTAAGATGATGCATATGCTTGGGTTATTGTCTGTTGGCATAGGTGCGAGCTTGTACCTTTTTACTGACTTCGCCAACGAAGTCAGCGGCATGTTGCTTGTTGCCAGTTTAATTGGCGTTGGCTTATTAATCATGGCACCTTACCCTGTTGCGTTAGTATTTGATTGGGCGCAAAAACAAAATGGTGATAACGCTTCTAAATGAATATCAAATATCGATTAGCAAATGAAGCTGATGCTAATGCTATTGCTCAGCTTGAAAAGCAGTATATGAATGATGAATTATCTTCTTCTGCAGAAGTGATGTCTGGTCAGTGTTTTTCTAAAACACAAATAAGTGAGTTGATTAAAAAAGGCTGGATTATGTTGGCTGAAACAACAGAAAATGAAAATGTTGTCACAGCTATTATTGGTTACGTTATTGCGGGTCCATGGTCATGGTTTCAAGCTTGGGGAATTTATGCCCACGTACTACGCAAAATGAATGATATTGAAGTGGGCTTTAGTCGACTAAGCTCAAACAATAGCTGCCAGTATGGACCAATATGGATACATCCCAATTATCGTGGTCAGGGTATCTTTGAGCAATTAGTGCAACAACTTAAACGTAAAGTTTCAGCCAAATACAGCTTTATGGTGACATTTATTGCTGAAGAAAATGCGCTCTCCTTTGCCGCGCACACTAAGAAATCGCCAATGGAAGTCGTGGATTACTTCAGCTTTCAACAACGTGATTACTATTTGTTAGTGATGAAAAACTAGCCCTAATCACTCTAATCTTTTATTAATCTTTTAAATTGAGTAATCCCGTTATGGCACATTCTGAATCGATAACCTTTGAACAAGTATTTCAACCTTATCTGCATTTAAGGTTGGCAGCGTTTGAAAACCTAAAAATTGTGGTTGGTGTTTTGGCGGCTTTGGAAAAGCATTATTCAGCCTTTGAAATTGAACTTAACCCTCAACTCTTCATTTCACAAGTGGAGGACAAAAGCAGTTCAAGCGCTGAGGGCAAGTCACCACTCAACTTGAAGCCATATTATATTGTTGAAACTGAGTTTGGTAATATTGTATGCGGCCGCACAAATGGTTATGAAGAGGCCATAAAACTGATAGCAACAGATGCTGAACCTATTGATTTATCTTCAGGCAAGCCGGTTAATGTGCCTATTCTTAGTCTGCAGCAGATTTCATTTATGTGTGTTGAAACTTCACACTTCGATCATTGTTAATCAGGTCGTTAAGTTCAAATGCTAATTGAACGCCTTATTTTGAAACAAGCTTCATCAGAATTAAGGGTCTATCTGGCTGTTGGTACTTAAGAAATAATTGTTGGATATCATTATCAGGTTTGTGGCAAACGATAAAACCATAAGCTTGATAAAATGATTCAAGTTCGGGAATCGCAAAAACATAAGCTTGTTCGAGTAATAATTCAGGTTTTATATATTCCAGTAATTGATGAGCAAACCCTTGTCCTCGTGCAATTTGTGCGACGACTAATCCAGTGACCAATTGACACTTGCCGATAGGTTTAATTCGAATGCTGGCTTCAATTTCACCCAGTGATCCCAATGAATCTTTGGCTTCAACCTCTATGTTTATGCCTTGATTCAATTTAGATAAATCATCACTCAAATCATCACTCAAATCATCACTTAAATCATCACTCAAATCATCACTTAGAGCATCACTTAGAACATCACTTAGAGTTCCACTCAAGCCAGCATCTATTACGCTATTATTTTGCAGTTTGCGATAAGCACCTTTTGTACTGCGATTTCTTATGAGTGCGATGCGATCGTTAATACTGGGTTTTGAGTAACTTAAATGTTGGCGATAAAAAAGTTTTATTTCAGACCACTGCATTTGGGCGAGTAAAATCTGGTTATTGTCTTGTATTGGGGTTTGTTCATGATTTTGTTCATGGCTTTTTTCAAGGTTGTGTTTAGGCTTCTGCTTATGAGTGAGCAGAAACGCTGGAGGGGAAAACCACTCAGGCATGGGCACAATGATCCTGTCAATTTTTATAAGTAATCTGAGTTTTGTGTTTCGCCATCATAACAAATCATCAGTTTAGCTGATATGAATAGCTAAATTTCAATGATCTAGCCCTCGTTCAATAACATCACTACCTTCTGCGCGTTAAATGTTGAGCATAATATGCTCAGTTTTGCTGATAAATTATGTTAATGACTTGTTTTATTTTGAGTGGGAAGATTTGGGCTTGTTTGAACAATTATAGGGTGATAGCTTAGTAAGTAACTTATTTAGCATATGATTTTCATCAGTTTACCCGAGCTCAATTAGCTAAGTTGATGTTTAGAACAACTTGAGACATAAATGGAATTTTTGCCAGAATCATTAACACCGCAACAAGTTTATAAATTGCTTATTGGTGGTGTTAGCCCAAGACCTATTGCTTGGGTTTCAACAGTATCAAAATCAGGGGTCAATAATTTAGCACCTTTTTCATTTTTTACTGTAGCAAGTGCTAATCCACCAGTCTTGTGTTTTAACCCTATGAGCACAGATAAAGGGGCTGAGAAAGACACTTTAGTCAATATTCGTGAACAGCAAGAATTTGTGATCAATAGTGTCAGCTATTCAGATTTAGCGGTGATGAATCAAACCTGCCATCAAATCCCCGCAACTGAAGATGAGTTTGAATATGCAAGTGTTGAGAAACAGGCTTCATCGATAGTCGCTCCGCATAGAGTGAAGCAAGCGATTGTCAGTTTTGAATGTAGACTAAATCAAATTGTAGATTTAGGGCAGGATCCCATGTCAGGCCATTTAGTGCTAGGTGATGTGGTTGCTATTCACGTGCGCGATGATGCTGTTACTGACTTTAAAATCGACAGTGAAATGTTGGATGCCATCGGCAGAATGGCGGGTAATGACTATAGTTTAACAAGAGACAAAGTGCAGCTAAATCGATAAATTTTGAATTAGTGATACTCCTGTTGGAGTGCGAATATCGGTATATGACCATATTAATGAAGGATCATAGAGGTCATTTTTTAGCAGTTGAGCATTAATGACAGGGAGAGATAATGCCAATTTCAAGTTCAATTACCAATAAACTTACCAGTAAGCAACGTGATGTCACTCAAGGTATTGTGATAGGGATGCTTGTGTCTTTTGCTGTAGTGATTTATGGCGCACTAGCAAACCCTTTTGAATATAGTGAGCCACAATCATTAATTGAAAGGTTGGTTATTTATGCCTATGGGATGATTTTACCAACGTTAAGTTTAATCATTGCAGTGGGGCGTGTTGCTAAGCATCGATTTTTCAGTGCGAAAGATATTGATGGTAGCAGTTATTATGAGCAATCAGAGCGAGTTAGGCGCTTGCAAAGTGTTCTGCAAAATACCTTAGAACAATTTTGTATTGTGATGAGTGTGTATTTCTTATGGGCTTTCATTATGCCCGCTGACTATATGTCGTTAATTGGATTAATTTCGATATTATTTTTTATCGGCCGAATATTGTTTATGCGCGGTTATGATAAAGGGGCGGGGGCAAGATCTATCGGCTTTAGTTTGACCTTTTATCCGTCGGTGTTAACTGTGGGCGCGATTATCATTTATCTTTTCTATCGTACTTTCACCTAGCCTGTAGTGTACATATATCTTGTACTGCCAATAGTTATCTATCTTGCACTGTACATAGTTATTTTTAACTCTAGATATCAAGTGAGATAAATTAAAGGCACAAAAAAACCGTCAATTGACGGTTTTTTTATTGCTTAACTTAGCGTAAACAATTTACTTGGCATCAGCAGTCAATAAGTTTAAAACTTATAGACCTGCATCAGCGCGCAAGATTTCAGCTTTATCAGTTGCTTCCCAAGGGAACTCTTCACGACCGAAGTGACCGTATGCAGCTGTTCCTTGGTAGATAGGACGTGCAAGGTCTAGCATTGCTGTTAAGCCGTATGGACGTAGCTCAAAATGCTGACGTACAAGCTTAATCAATACATCTTCAGATACTTTACCAGTACCAAATGTTTCAATGCTGATAGATGTTGGCTCTGCAACACCAATTGCATAAGACACTTGGATTTCACAGCGGTCGGCAAGACCTGCAGCTACGATATTTTTAGCAACGTAACGCGCAGCATATGCAGCACTACGGTCAACTTTTGATGGGTCTTTACCAGAGAAAGCACCACCACCGTGACGAGCCATACCGCCGTAGGTATCTACGATGATTTTACGGCCTGTTAAACCACAATCACCTACCGGTCCGCCAATAACGAAACGACCAGTTGGGTTGATGAAGTATTTAGTGTCTTTGTTTAACCACTGAGATGGTAAAACAGGCTTAATGATGGTTTCCATCACGCCTTCAATCAAGTCTTCTTGGGTCACATCTTCACGATGTTGAGTCGAAAGCACGATAGCATCGATGCCTTTGATTTTGCCATTTTCATAAGCAAAAGTGACTTGGCTTTTTGCATCAGGACGTAACCAAGGTAAAGTACCATCTTTACGCACTTCAGACTGACGCTTCACTAATTTGTGTGCGTAAGTAATCGGTGCAGGCATTAATACGTCGGTTTCGTTACTCGCGTAACCAAACATAAGACCTTGGTCACCCGCGCCTTGTTCAGCTGGATCGCTACGGTCAACACCTTGGTTAATGTCTGGAGACTGTTTACCAATGGCATTTAAAATCGCACAAGAATCAGCATCAAAACCCATGTCTGAATGGGTGTAACCAATTTCACGTACTGTTTTACGTGTGATTTCTTCGATATCAACCCAAGCAGAAGTTGTGACTTCACCGCCGACTAAAACCATACCGGTTTTAACGTAAGTTTCACAAGCAACGCGTGCTTTAGGGTCTTGCTCTAAAATTGCGTCTAATACCGCATCAGAAATCTGATCGGCGATTTTATCTGGATGACCTTCTGAGACTGACTCAGAGGTGAACAAGTGGTTTGCCATAGTTGGTAAATCTCGTCTTTTGGAATTTGAACGTGTAGAAGCATCTACATCTAGACGTCTATAATAATTCAAATCGGATTGGATAACACCCCTTAGAACTAATATAAGTTAATAATTGTGCAATCATTCAAATATTTATAAAAATCCATTTTTGACTGTTTTAGATATCAATAAATTAATCTTATGAAATTTATGCAGTTATTTAACTTTTTAGCTCCAACCTTAAGGTTTAAATGGGCGGTAATAGAACAATTATTTTAGTTGAGTATTATTAATTTTGACTGTTTTAATACGTTTATTGGCAATAAATATTCACATCGTTTAGTACGCATAACGGTGATTTTGGATCAGGCATTCTTTATGGAATGTTGAGGATGGGTGTAAAAAGTTATATAAATGTTAGCGCTAACATGGTATAAATTTAAGCCGTTTAATATCTTATTTAGCTGGGGCTTGGTAGTCAGATGCAAAAAATTGCGACTTATATCTAATAATAATTTGCGTCCCATCGCTGAGTAGGGGAAAATATGTCCCCACAATTGCCCGCTAGACCTCATCATCAACAAGCAGGAGAGAGCATGTCATCTCGTAAAGAACTCGCTAACGCAATCCGTGCATTAACCATGGATGCTGTTCAAAAAGCCAATTCTGGCCACCCAGGTGCACCAATGGGGATGGCTGACATCGCTGAAGTGCTATGGAATGACTTCCTTAAGCACAACCCAAACAACCCAGAATGGGTTGATCGTGACCGTTTTGTATTATCAAATGGCCATGGTTCAATGCTTATCTACTCTTTACTGCATTTAACAGGTTATGCATTACCTATTGAAGAATTGAAGAACTTCCGTCAGCTTCATTCTAAAACCCCTGGTCATCCTGAATATGGTTATACGCCAGGTGTTGAAACTACAACGGGCCCATTAGGCGCTGGTATCAGTAACGCTGTCGGTATGGCGATTGCTGAAAAAACCTTGGCTGCTCAGTTTAATCAACCTGGTCACGATATCGTTGACCACTTCACTTACTGTTTCTTAGGTGATGGCTGTTTGATGGAAGGTATTTCTCATGAAGCATGTTCATTAGCAGGTACTTTAGGTCTTGGTAAGCTTGTGGCTTTCTGGGATGACAATGGTATTTCTATTGATGGTCATGTTGAAGGCTGGTTCACCGATGACACGCCTAAACGTTTTGAATCATACGGCTGGCACGTTATCGCAGACGTAGATGGACACGATAGTGATGCAATCCGCGCTGCTATTGAAGAAGCGAAGTCTGTTACTGATAAGCCAACAATGATTTGTTGTAAAACGACCATTGGTTTTGGTTCGCCAAATAAGTCAGGTAGTCATGATTGTCACGGCGCACCACTGGGTGATGCTGAAATCGCTGCAGCACGTGAATTCCTTGGTTGGGATCACGGTGCATTTGAAATCCCTGAAACTGTTTATGAAGGTTGGGATGCAAAAGATTCTGGCGCTTCAAACGAAGCAAGTTGGAACGAGAAATTTGCAGCTTATACTGCCGCTTTCCCTGAGCTAGCAGCTGAATACAAACGTCGTGTTATCACAGGCGAGCTTCCTGCAGAATTTGAAGAAAAAGCCAACGCATTTATTCAAGAATGCCAAGATAAAGCAGAAGGCATTGCAAGTCGCAAAGCTTCACAAAACGCCATCGGTTTCTTCGGCGAAATGTTACCTGAACTGTTAGGTGGCTCTGCTGACTTAGCGGGTTCAAACCTGACTCTTTGGTCTGGTTCAAAAGGTATTCAAGACGATCCTGCTGGCAACTACATCTACTACGGTGTACGTGAGTTCGGTATGAGCGGCATTATGAATGGTGCTTCTTTGCATGGTGGTTTCATTAACTACGGCGCGACGTTCATGATGTTTATGGAATACGCTCGCAATGCAGTACGTATGTCAGCATTAATGGGCATTCAAAACGTGTTCGTTTATACCCATGATTCAATTGGTCAAGGTGAAGATGGACCAACTCACCAACCAGTAGAACAACTTGCTAACTTACGTATGACGCCAAACATGACTGTATGGCGCCCATGTGATGCAGCGGAAACTGCTGTATCTTGGAAGTCTGCTATTGAAAACCGTAAAGCGCCAACTTCACTTATCTTTAGTCGCCAAGGCCTTAAGGCACAAGCACGTACAGCTGAGCAATTAGCTAATGTTGCTAAAGGTGGTTATGTACTGTCTGATTGTGAAGGTACTGCTGAAGTGATTCTAATTGCTACAGGTAGTGAAGTGCAGCTAGCACTTGATTCTGCTGCAGCATTGACTGAAAAAGGTCAAAAAGTTCGCGTTGTTTCTATGCCATCTACTAACGTATTTGATAAGCAAGATGCAGCTTATAAAGAATCAGTATTACCTGCTGGCGTACTGAAACGTGTTGCTATTGAAGCTGCGCATGTTGATTACTGGCACAAATATGTTGGTTTTAACGGCGCTGTAGTCGGTATGTCTACGTTTGGTGAGTCTGCACCTGGCGGTGATTTATTGAAGCACTTCGGCTTTACCGTTGAAAACGTGGTTAACACAGTGAATGCTCTGGTTTAACCAATATACAGTTAAATAATAAGGGTAAACTTTTACCCTTTAAGTCTGTATAATGCGGCCTGCAATCACTTGCAGGCCGTTTTATTATCTGCTTTTTACTGAGTACTGTTAAGAGGAAGCTTAACCCTCAATGATCCGAGTCGCTATCAATGGTTATGGCCGTATAGGTCGTTCTATCCTCCGTGCACTATACGAGTCGGGTAAACGTCAAGAAATCCAGATCGTGGCAATTAATGAACTTGCCAAACCTGCCGCAATCAGTCACCTCACTCAATATGATACGACTCATGGCCGTTTTCAAAATACGGTTAAGTTAAAAGATGAACAGCTCGTCATCGGCGATGATGTGATTCAATTGTTCCATCAGCCTGACGCGAATTTACTGCCTTGGTCAGATCTCGATATTGATATCGTTTATGAATGCAGTGGTAGTTTAGGCGATCGAGCAGAATGCGAAGCGCATATAAAAGCCGGTGCCAAACAAGTCCTGATTAGTCACCCTTCTTCTGCTGATGTTGATGCCACTATTGTATTTGGTGTCAATGATGATTTACTCAAAGCAGACCATACAGTTGTTTCAAATGCGTCATGTACCACCAACTGTATTGTGCCTGTCATTGATGTGCTAGATAATCACTTCGGGGTGAAAAGCGGCGCAATAACGACTATCCATTCATCGATGAATGATCAACAAGTTATTGATGCGTATCATGACGATTTACGCAGAACACGTGCAGCTGGTCAATCCATCATCCCAGTAGATACAAAACTTGCTCGCGGCATTGAAAGAATTTTGCCGCACATGAAAGACAAGTTTGAAGCGATTTCAGTGCGAGTGCCCACTATTAATGTCACCGCAATTGATTTATCGGTGACATTGAATGAGCGAGTAGATATTGCCAAGATAAACCATGTTTTAGAGCATGCAGCCAGCGGATTATTTAATGCGGTGCTAGGCTATACCGATGCGCCATTGGTGTCGTGTGATTTTAACCACGACCCGCGCTCCAGTATTGTTGATGGCACTCAAACGCGGGTGAGCGACGGCCACTTGGTCAAGTTATTACTTTGGTGTGATAACGAATGGGGTTTTGCAAATCGAATGCTCGACACCAGCTTAGCAATGATATTAGCTAAGCAAACAGATAACTAATTTTATTGTTATTGAGCGCTTTATCTCTGCGGGTAAAGCGCTCAGTAGCAAAAGCAGTTTTGTTTTTAAATTATAAGGAAAGTCTAATGGCTATTATCAATATGAGTGAGTTAGATTTAACCAATAAGCGTGTGCTTATTCGTGAAGATCTAAACGTACCTGTCAGTGATGGTGTTGTAACGAGTGATGCTCGTTTACGTGCTGCTTTACCAACAATTAAGCTAGCGCTTGAAAAAGGTGCAGCTGTGATGGTGATGTCACATTTAGGTCGTCCAACTGAAGGCGAGTTTAACCCTGAGTTTTCTATGCAGCCAGTGGTGAACTACTTAAATGAAGCACTTGATTGCCCTGTAAGTTTAGCGTCAGATTACCTTGATGGTGTTGAAGCTAAAGTTGGTGAAGTCGTAGTATTCGAAAACGTACGTTTTAACGTCGGCGAAAAGAAAAACGATGAAGCTTTAGCTAAAAAACTAGCGGCATTATGTGATGTCTACGTAATGGATGCATTTGGTACAGCGCATCGTGCGCAAGCATCGACTCATGGCGTTGGACTTCATGCATCAGTAGCTTGTGCTGGCCCACTTCTAGCGGGCGAGTTATCTGCTCTGGGTAAAGCATTAGATAATCCAGCCCGTCCAATGGTTGCTATTGTAGGTGGTTCAAAAGTATCAACAAAATTGACCGTTCTTGAAAGCTTATCAACTAAGGTTGATCAGTTAGTTGTCGGTGGCGGAATTGCGAACACATTCGTCGCGGCAGCTGGCCACCAAGTGGGTAAGTCATTATTTGAAGCTGATTTAGTGGATGAAGCTAAACGTTTAGTTGCAAACGCACAAAGCCGTGGCGGCGATATCCCTGTACCGACTGATGTTGTTGTAGCGAGTGAATTTAGCCCAACAGCTGAAGCTACATTAAAATCTGTTAGTGATGTATCTGATACTGATATGATTTTTGATATCGGCCCTGATAGCGCAGAAGCATTAGCTAAAATTATTGAAGCAGCAGGCACTGTTGTGTGGAATGGCCCAGTTGGCGTATTCGAATTTGACCAATTTGGCGAAGGTACTAAACGTATCGCGCAGGCGATTGCCGATTCGAGTGCATTCTCTATTGCAGGTGGTGGCGATACGTTAGCAGCAGTAGATAAATATGATATTGCTGATAAAGTCTCTTATATCTCTACAGGTGGTGGCGCTTTCCTTGAGTTCCTTGAAGGAAAAGAATTACCTGCAGTAACCATGCTTGAACAGCGTGGTGCTTAACAAGCAAGTATAAAAAACGTTTTAGCCATTTCGTCACTTAGATGCTAACCAAAGAGTTGGCACTAAGGCTGACGGGCTAAAACGGAAAGATTGCAGTAAGAAAAATATAATTATTAGAAAAAAACCGCCCGTGTTCTTTATTGAAACGTTGGCTATTTACGGATAGTTAACCTGGCTTTGAAGTGTCATAGGGTATAAAAATCAATCCAAAGCGATAGCGACCTAGGTGAGACATCACCCTACTTTTGGAGTAAAAAATGGCCTTAATATCTCTACGTCAAATGTTAGACCATGCTGCAGAACACGATTACGGTGTTCCAGCATTCAACGTAAACAACCTTGAGCAAATGCGTGCAATTATGCAAGCTGCTGAAGCAACTGACAGCCCTGTGATTGTTCAGGCATCAGCTGGCGCACGTAAGTACGCTCGTCCTCAGTTTCTTAAGTACTTGATGGCTGCTGCTCTTGAGCAATATCCAGATATTCCAGTATGTATTCACCAAGACCATGGTACCGATCCTGATATTTGTCAGCGTTCTATCCAATTAGGTATGTCTTCAGTGATGATGGACGGTTCTTTGATGGCTGATGGTAAGACACCTGCATCGTATGATTACAACGTGGATGTAACGCGTCGTACTGTTGCTTTCGCTCATGCTTGTGGTGTGTCTGTTGAAGGTGAAATTGGTTGTTTAGGTAGCCTCGAAACCGGTGAAGCTGGCGAAGAAGATGGCATTGGCGCTGCAGGTATCCTAACAATGGATCAAATGTTAACTACGCCAGAAGAAGCTGCACGTTTTGTTGCTGATACTCATGTTGATGCATTGGCTATTGCAATTGGTACCAGCCATGGTGCTTACAAGTTCAGCCAACGTCCTACTGGTGATGTGTTGCGTATTGACCGTATTAAAGAAATCCACGCTCGTATTCCTAATACTCACTTAGTTATGCACGGTTCTTCTTCTGTACCGCAAGAGTGGTTAGAAGTGATTAACCAGTACGGCGGCGCGATCCCTGAAACTTACGGTGTGCCGTTAGAAGAAATCGTTGAAGGTATTAAGCACGGTGTGCGTAAAGTAAATATCGATACTGATCTACGTTTAGCCTCAACGGGTGCAGTACGTAAATTCCTTGCTGAAAATCCATCAGAATTTGATCCACGTAAATTCTTAAAAGCATCTATGGAAGCAATGGCTGATATCTGTACAACACGTTACGAAGCATTTGGTTGTGCTGGCATGGGCTCTAAGATCAAGCCTAAGTCACTACAAGCAATGTATAAAGCGTATCAGTCAGGTGAACTTAATCCTCAAATTAACTAATGGCTGACTTTTACAAGAGTCTTTAGTTATATGAGTATTTAGTTACATGAGTCTTTAGTTATATGTGAAAGTAACAACACTTATCAGTTAACTAATTGATTAATAAAGCTTCAAAAAACCAGCGGTCAACGCTGGTTTTTTTATGGCCAAATTTTGATGAAACAACTTGTATCAAAGGCGTTTATAACGCATTATCCCCGCCCTTAAAAATGGAATAAAACTGACTCAGCTTAATTAGAGACATATTAACTGTCATTTTGAGTCGTTAACCTTGTCATGGAATATGCTCACCTTTAACCATTACTGAAGTACTAACATGCACGTAAAATCAGACAAACCACTCTCATTATTCGCGTTGACTTGGCCATTATTTTTCGATTTTGCGCTACATTTTTTAACCGCAGCGTTAAATACGTTAATGATTAGCCGTGTTTCCTATCAAGGGGTGGCAGCGTTATCTGTTGGTAATATGGTTTTTGAGTTATCCATTACCTTATTTAGTTTTGTCAGTATTGGCGCGAGTGTGGTCATTACCCAATATTTGGGGGCTAAAAATCGATCAACAGCCCGCGATGTTGTTTATTCCTCTATTGGGTTTAATTTAATGGTTGGGGTTGCAGCAGCGCTTGGAGTATTTTTTGGCGCGGGGCTAATACTGCACCTGATGAACTTACCGGTAGAGTTAATTCCCGATGCTAAGTTATATTTGCAAATCGTTGGTATCTGTTTGATCCCTGAAGCGATGGCAATGTGCTTAGCTGCTGGGATGCGTGCCCATGGATTTACTCAGCAAGCCATGTGGGTCACTTTATTAATGAATGTGATTACTTTCTTAGGCAACTTATTATTGCTATACGGCTGGTTCGGTATACCTCAAATGGGCGTCGCTGGGGTTGCTATTAGTACCGTAGTGGGTCGACTCGTCGGCATGTCTTTGATGGCATATTTATTTGTTAAGTACACCCAAATTCCGCTTAAAATAACTGAAATTATTAAGCCTAAAAAGCATTTGCTTGCCAAAGTATTCCATATTGGCTTACCTGCGGCAGGGGAAAATATCTCTTGGATGCTGCAATTTATGGTGGTGACAGCCTTTGTTGGTTTGATGGGTGATAAAGCCCTTGCAGCGCAAGCGCTTTATTTTCAAGTCTGTATGTTCATTCTTTTGTTCGGTTTATCTATCGGTATTGGCAATGAAATTATGATTGGCCATATGATTGGTGCCAAGCAATACCAAGCTGCTGAGACACAAATGTATCGAGCACTCAAAATTGGACTGGTTCTAACGACGATTGTTGCAATTCTTGCCGCCTTAATAGGGGAAAGGCTAGTGGCCTTTTTCACAGATGATCAAGATATTCTCGCTATGGTTGGGCAATTATTTCTTCTGACTTTATTGATGGAGCCAGGGAGAACCTTCAACTTAGTGGTAATTAATGCTCTGAGAGCTAGCGGTGATGCACGCTTCCCCTTTTTTGCTGGCCTTATATCTATGTGGTGTATAGCTGTGCCTGGTGCTTACTTCTTTGGTATTTACCTCGACTTAGGCTTGGTCGGCATTTGGATGGCCTTGGCGATAGACGAATGGGTGAGGGGATTAACCATGTTATGGCGCTGGCGGAGTGGCCGCTGGCAAAGTAAGAGCTTGTTATCTGCTTAAAAACCGCCATTTGGAGTTTAAATATTAAATGCACAGTAGTTTTTTCATTTTTGATACCAAAGTGTTAGAATTCGGTTCGATTTCTGGGGTGAACTTGAATTAATTGTAAATAAAGGATTTGATGACATGAAAAAACTGCTACTTGCTGCAGCTGTAACACTTGCCATGCCATTTGCGGCCCATGCTGGTGCTGATTTTGTTGAAGGTGATGCGACGTTTGCTGGTGAAGCTGAGTTAGGTGCAACGTTAACAACGGGTAACACTGATACTTCTTCTTTTAAAGCCCGTCTTGGCCTTAAACAAGAGCTGGGTAACTGGGAAAATGCTTACTTACTAGAAGGCTTATATAAAGAAGACTCAGGTGAGAATACGGCAAAACGTTACTATGCTGGTATCCAAGGTGATTATAAGTTTGATGAAAAGAACTACATGTATATCACAGCAAACTACGAAGCCGATCCTTTTACTGGTTTTGATTATAAAGCAATTGGTTCAGCCGGTTATGGTCATAAATTTATCGATACGGGTAGAACATTTTTAAGTGCTGAAATTGGTCCTGGTTACATTTATAAAAAGCTAGATGATGAACAGTCTTTAGCATTGGGCTATGACACTGAAGATAGTGTAGTTGCCCATGGTGCACTTAACTTTTCTTATGAAATAACAGAAAGCTCTAAGTTTACTCAACTCTTCGTAGCTGATTACGGTGATTATTTAGAGGGACGTTCTGAGTCTGCGTTAACAGCTAACATTATCGGTGCGTTAGCGATGAAGTTTGCTGTGATTGTTCGTTACAACAGTGAGCCTTTAGAAGGTTTCAAAAGCACTGATACTGAAACAAACATGACACTGTTATACGCATTCTAATGTATTCGGGATATCACCGGTAAACATTTGTGTGAACCTATAAAAGCCGAGGATAACTCGGCTTTTTTGTCGCTATTTTTTGAAACGGTTTTACTTTTACCAAGCGTGTACCGCTCTAATGTTATTAGCGTTATGAATGTTACATTTGAGGGCTAGGTTTACTTTGTATAAACATAAATGGAGGCTTGCCTTATGATCTCTGCTTAGATAGGGGTGGTTGTTTGAGTGCTTTTTAATCTTATAAGTCTCTGGTAAATATTATTATTTTGTTAAAATGGTTAACATTTGTATCCGTTTTGCTGTTTCTGACAATGAACTCTTACGAAATTACGAGGGCTAGTTCACGAAATTAAATCTAGGCTATCTATCGTCTGTTTTGATCACAAACTATCTTTTTTGGCTAGCGTATAATAATTGGTGATATTGACTAAAGAGATTATATAGGAATGCAAATCGGGTGTTGTTGGTTTGATGATGAGCAAAAAGAGCTTATTAATCAATCTAATGCTACTAAATGGCAACTCAATTATAATGAGTACAAGGTGTTAAGCATACTTGCAAAGCATCGTGGCCATGTTGTACCTATAGAATCACTGTCATTTCCAGAAGAGCATGATGGCTATTTACACAGTTTATCTCTTACGGAAATGGAACAACTTGTAGAAAACTTCCAAGATTACTTTGGTGAAGCTCATCGTGGCCTAATTGAATTAATTGCAGATCAAGGGGCCATTTTATATAGCAATGTGGTAGTAAATCGTACCAGCTTGCTAGATTCCCCCACTAAAGTTATTTCAAAAGCACATTACATTCTCGTTATTCTTATGACAATTATTGCATCTTATTTTGTCCACTCAAATCTAAAAGACTCGGGCTTTAGAGTGCCAGATTTTAGCGCTGAATTTATAACTCCTGGTGGTAGCTTAGCTAAGCTTTATGCTTACGAGTCTGAAGGGAGTGAGGACTATCATGGCGATTTTATATCTCGTTCTGAAAATGCGTTAAGCGAATTATCAAAGTGTGATGTGATGGATTGGGATTCACTTTTAGTGTCGATTGCTCGCGATAATAGAACAATTAGCGTTGTTTTGAAAAAACGTGATCAGGATGGGTTACATTTTGAAAATATTAGAGTGATAAAAGAAGATCCACAAATGACTGTTGTGAACCAAGATTGGTTAAAAGAGGTGAATATTTGTGGCTAATCGTCTAGCACAATTTCTAATGACTAAGCTTGGGCGCGCTGTTTTTATTCTGTCGAGTACAGTTCTGTTTTGTATTAGTATTTTAATACTGGAGTCTTTTGCTGATTCGCGTCAAGTGTCGGCATTTGATTGCAGTACAAAAATTCACGCAATGACAGCCAATGATAATATTGTGATTAACACCCCTCAAATCTCGATACATCTCTCATTGACATTCAATGATGAGAAAATTTATTTAGACTATTTTAGCGAGCAACCTGAATCATCACGTGAACATTTATCTTTAAAAGGTCAGCTAAGAGAGCTTGAGATTGGTAAGTTATTGTATCAGCTAGATTTAGATATAACAGATGCTAAGTTTATATCTGATAATTCATCATTTCAGAGTTATTTAGCCAATGAATTCAATGAATCAAAAGAGAACCTTGCTGTTGGTAACCAAGTGAGTGTTAACGTTCAAGTGCTAGAGATGGACGCAGACAACGGCTTTATTTTGGTAAAGTTTACTCCTTTTAGCACCCTTTGGGCTTGCCAATTGCACGAATAAAGCATGAGTTGTTAATATCCCCCTTTCTCATTTTTCGCTAAATTCGTTATAGTAACTATATTCTCCGTTATTGAGTTCTCCTCAGTGGCAAAAATCAAAGTAAAACAAGAAGAAGCATTATCAATTAAGTTCAGCCATCAGATGGAGGTTGGGCATCAGCGTGCACTCGATTTATATTTTTATTTGCCAACAGAAATGGGCATTGGCGATAAAACCTTAGATGAAGAAGAGTATTATCATAGCGCCATTGTCGGGCGTCGTTCCTATTATTCTAAGGGCCTGCATTTACCTTTAGTGCAAAACCGTTTTGTGAGTATTAATAAACGCACTAAAGAAGAGTTCCGCTTCTACCTTAATTTATTCGCTTATCAATTTGCCGTTGCTATTGAAACTGATGCAAAGGAATTAAGGCAAATTACCGAGGCCGCAGAGTTTTATCCTGCATTAGCAGAGCTTGGCACATCGGTTACACAATTATTAAAGAAATTTCGTCGTAATGAACCCAGCGAAGAAAAGTGGCAATCTTATTTTGCTAATGCTGATAACTATCTGTCTTGGTTTTGTGAACAGCAATTACTTAAAACACTAGCTTATCGGCCTCGAAATGCTGATTACAGTGATATCAAAGAGCAGATAGTTAACTTGTGTCGTGCTGAAAATCATTACCGTGAAGAGGAAAAAAAGTACAATTCGGCAGGTACAAAGCAAGATGCAAACCGCATTTCAAATAAGATGTTGTTACTGCGCCGCTTGATCCAACAAGGTGTAGTACTTAAAGAAGAGCTAAAAACCCTCGGAGTAGGGCTAAAGAAGTTCGTGACAGGGTTAGCCACAACCTTGGTTATGTTGGTCGTCTCAACGTTGATTATTAAAGCACAGGGCGTATTTAGCGGCTTAACCATGAGTTTAATCGTTACCCTAGCGATTATTTATGGTTTTAGGGAAATTTTTAAAGAAGATGTGCGCAATGCCCTATGGCGCTTTATTCAACGTGGGCGTCCACGTTGGAGTCGTATTCTTCGAGATACCTCGACTAAAACGGTGGTTGCTAAACAGTTGGTTTGGCTCGATTTCACTCGCCCGCAGGATATTCCTGCAGAAGTCGCTGAAATTATGAAGCAGCGGCATAGCCAAAACAAGGTTGATGCAGAGGTGTTGCATTACCGTATTGCCACCAAAGTCACTAATAAAGAATTTGAAGCAGGCTACTCGCAAATTCAAGAGCAAGTTAACTTTAGCTTAGTGCCATTTGCAAGACACCTAGAGCGCGGCAAAGCCAAGATCTATAAAGAACTGGACGGAAAAGTCAGTAATGAATCGGTAGAGCGCCGTTATCAAGTCAATTTGGTCGCGGTGTTAAAAGATGGTAAAGGGCCGTTAGAATATGCCCGTTACAAGGTCGTTATGAGCCGTTCTAACATTATTGAAATTACTCGTAGTAAGTTACCAGCAAACTTATTAGAGATGGGTGATTAAGTCGCTGTGTTAGCTGTTTTTTATCAGGTTAACTTAAGCTTTCAATATACTTAAACCACTTTAGGTCATATCAATTAAGCAGCTTTTGGCTATTTCAATTAAACAGCTTTAGGCGATACCATAATGAAACACAAGGGCTGCAATTTTCGTTCAGCCCTAATATACAGTTCCTTCCTAATATATAGTTCAGGTTCTGGCAGATTGATAAGCAAAATATCCGCTCTGTACTTTATGTGTTGCGAATAAATTTAAGCCTTGCGAGTAAAAGCTTGGCAGATGTTTTGATCACCCGTTTGCTTAGCGCGTTTCAATGCAACTTCAGCGTTGGCTAAATAGTCTTCAAAACTTTGCTGTTCAGGGTAACCAGCAATGCCGATATTAATCCCTTCATTTAAGTCGCTTTGCTCTAACCTATCCATCGTACTCATTGCATATTTGTGCGCTTGAATTGAATCACTCAACGGCAATAAAATCACTAATGACCCTAAACGCCAACGGGCAACTTGATAACCTGTAGGCAAATCAATCAGCAACTGAATCTCAATGTCTTTTTGACGTTTTTCAAGATGATCAATATCGCTGATATGGCTAATTAATCCTTCAGGGTTAATATCCATAATCATTAAACAGGTTTGCTCGCGATTAGGCTCTGTTAACGTACTAAAATGTATTTCTAATTCGGCTAATGGCAATATCATCGAACTTAATGGCGATTGCTGTGATGGGAGTTGCTTAGATAATGTCTGCTGTTTTAATACCTGTAAGGTAATCACTAAGTACTCTATATCACCATCAAGTGAATGTTCTGCTTGAATACTGGCTTTTAAACTATTAGCAAATCGTGTGCCTGTGTTGGCTATGATTTGGCCTTTCCACTTTCCTTGTAAACTTAAGCGGCTGGTAATGTCGGTCCATTGTTGAGTTATTTCTTCGCCTAATAAATCAACAATATTAGCTTTACTCGCTTCTTCGACATCTAACAGTTTTTTGAATTTATGGTTAAACTTAATAAGCTCACCATTTGCATCGGTCAATGCTGTCGCGACATCACTTTCTGACAATAACTGATAGCTATAGGCTTGCTGTTTTACTGTGCTTAATTCGGTGACATTCTCAAAGGTAATCACCCAATAGTGTTCACTTTTTAAGTGAGTTGTACCTGGTTGAGCATAAACGTAAATGGTGCAATTTTGATCGTTAAAGCTGATGACTTCAGACCAAGGTTTATTGCCATTCATTGCTTGTACTAATGCTTGATAAGTGTGGTCTTCTAGTTGCAGTATTCGCTGTAATCTTCTTTCTAGTAGCTCGTCGATGTCTAAAGACAAGGTTTCAGCGGCTTGTTTATTGGCTTTAATGACTCTTCCGCTGTTATTCACCAATAAACAGCTTTGATGGCTATTGAACAGACTGCTGGACAGGGTAATGCTGTTCGTGTTGGCGTTTTTCTCAAGTTGAAAACGGTGACGAGTAAACAGTAATGCACTGGCTAATGCCGCAATAATGACGCCGAAACTCATTAGGATATAACGCCACCGCTCAAACCTTGCTGCAATATCTTCGTGGCGAATATATGACAATAAATAATATTCCCTAATGATAGGGTGATGGGCAGCAAGCTCAATTTTAAGAAACACAAATGTACCGACATCATTGTGATACTGACCAAAATTGGTATTGGCCATTTGTTGCCAAATAGACGGATAACTTTGTTGCAAACTGCCACCTAAGGCATTGGGCATTTTCTTGAGTGGACTGTTTTGTTCATCACCTGCGTATAATTTACCGTCTTCGCCGAGTAACAATAGCGGTGTATCGTGATTGAAGAACGCGGGTTTAATCGATTGCAGTACTTCGGTAATGGAATTGTAAGTGACTAAATATCCACGAATACTTTGATCGGGGTTTTCAATCCAAGCTAACTGAAAAACAAAAGGAACCAGTTTGCCATTGATAGGCACAAATTGAATCTGAGAAGAATAAATATCATTACCGCCCATGATTTTATCTTTACTTAACACGACTTCAGGAAGCGAGATGTTATCAAAGGCTGGGGTGGTGGCAATACGGATATTACCCTGAGGATCAAATAAGGTGAGTCCCAATAGTTCTGGAATATGAGTCAGTAACCCAGACCAATTTTCGAGTAAGCGTTCTTTTTGAAGTTCTGCTGGCGTTGTTAAATACTGGTTCATCAACTCGCCATTAGCAAAGGCTTGGGTACGAAACTTAAGGAAGTTAACTTTATCTGACGCCAGTGTACCTACAGTTTGCAATTCACTGTAACGTTTATCGGCCCAATCCTCTTGTAAGCGACGTTCGCCCAAGCTGAGTAATAGGGTGGTAAAAATAATGACGCTGATGATCATCACAGACAATTGACTTGCTAAGGCCAAGACCTGTTGACGACTCCAATGGATATCTTGCGCTGAAATGAGCAGAAATTTTGAGACGTTTTTATTGGTTTGTCTTTTAAACATTCACTTACTTATATTAACTGTCCCGATAGGCTGATGTTATCACGAAAGCTTTACTAGGTTGACCTCAGTAAAGCTTTTTTAACGATTTTATTACCAAAAAAGCGCTAGATTAACCCACAATATCCAGTTCTCTTTGCTTAAACTCACAGCCTCTTTGTTCGACTATTTCTCGGCATCGCGCAATATCGACCTGATCGAGCCCATTAATGGCTGAGATTTGAACTTGAGGAATATATTGTGGTGCAAGCTCAATGAAGGCTAGCAGTGCGTCATAAGCGCCTTTGAGTTTAGGTTTACAGTGTTGGATATAAAGCGCTTCGGTGTCCGCATTAAGTGAAATAGATAAACTATCAATACAAGCTGAGAGTTCTGGAAGGATGTTTCTTCGATGAAATAGATTGCCCAGTCCATCAGAATTAAGACGAGTTTTACCGCCTTCAGACTTGATGTATGTCGCAACCGTTATCAGGGTTTCTAAATTAAGCGTTGGCTCGCCATATCCACAAAATACATATTCATCAAAGTCAGTTACCTTACCTAAAAGCGGGATAATATCAGCTGGCTTCACTTGTTTGTCTAAAGACAGTTCATATTGGTGAACCTGCTTGGAACCATTGTGTTTAGGACAGAATTGACACCTTAAGGTACAGCGGCCGGTAATATTCAGGTAGCGGCTTTGACGAATATCGTAAACCAAGGTTGAATCATGGGGTTCACTTGAATTATAGGGCTCAGTAGATTCTATTAATTCTTGTTTGTGATTTTTGGCGTTGATTATTTCGGAGTTGAGTGTTTCTGTCATAATTTTGCCATGTTAAGCCTGACTGTAAAACGCTCATTTTAGCCTTAACTCAACTTGATTACTGTTTTGCGGCTCGCATAAATAAAGCTTAACTATAATAGCCTTTCAATTCGCTAAGGTGAGACAACTCATGCCGTTGGAGAAATTAAAGAGGGGAGCTTTAAGGAATAAAAAGGGAGCTTTCGCTCCCTTTTAATGAATTACTTTACTGTGTTTAAGCCTAGAGCTAGTGTTTAAAGCCTAAAACTAGTATTTAAAGCCTAGAATTAGTTTCAAGCATTAGGTTAATTGTAGGCTTCATCATCGTCCTTTTTAGGTTGCCACCACCAAATGAATAATCGGCGAAGTACGCTTTTGACATCTTCTAAAATGATGTACAACACAGGTACTAAAATCAACGTCACTACGGTTGAGAATAAAATACCAAATGCCAGTGATGTGGCCATCGGGATGACAATTTTTGCTTGTAAGCTTTTCTCGAGCAAGATGGGCACTAAGCCGACAAAGGTGGTCATTGAGGTTAAGATAATGGCCCTAAAACGATAGCAACCAGAGTCAATGGCTGAGTCTAAAACTGAGTAACCTTCTTTGCGGGCTCGATTAACAAAGTCGACTAGAATCAATGAGTCATTAACCACAACCCCTGCTAATGCGACAATGCCACACAAGCTCAATACACTCATGGATATCCCAAGTAGATAATGGCCAAACAATGCGCCAATCATCCCAAATGGGATAACCGACATGATAATCATCGGCTGAGTGTATGATTTAAGCGGAATTGCCATAAGTGCATAAATGGTAAACATCGCAAAGAAGAAACCTTGCACTAAACCTAACATGGCGTCTTGCTCATCTTGACTACCGCCATCAAGAGAAGCATTGACTTCTGTATATTGACTGGTGAGTTCAGGTAAGAAATCCTCTTGAATTTCACTGACAACTTTTGACGGCTCAACCGCATTTTTATTGACGTTAGCGGTAATCGTAATCGCCCTGCGACCATCAACACGGGTAATAGACGCAAACGACTCACCTAGTTCAATATCTGCCACTGTTGAGAAAGGCACTGCAACGCCCTGGGGCGTGCGAATAAGCATGTTCTCAAGGTGACCAATGGTGCGACGCTGCTCAAGCGGATAGCGCACCATGACTTTCACTTCTTCTTTATTACGCAAAATTCGCTGGGCTTCATAGCCATAAAACCCATAACGAACTTGGCGAGCTAAATCAGACAGAGTGAGCCCCTGGGCTTCAGCTTCAGGACGAATATTTAGACGAATTTCTTGGCTGCCAGATGAAAAGTTATCAGAGATATCATAGACACCTTCATAGGTGGCTAATTTACCTTTTAATTCTTTTGACGCCTCAGACAACTGCGCTAAATTGCTTGAAGTTAATCTGAAGGAAATATCGCCTCCGGCATCATTTGTACTGGCAGCAATATTGAGTTTTTTAACCGATAGCAACTCAGGTAATTGTGCTCGCCATTCAGCCGCGATTGTCACGCCATCAATCTCACGGTCTTCGCCTTTTGATAATTCAGCAAAGATAAATGCTGAGCTTCTCGAACTCATATTAATGAAACTGTGTTTAACCACATCTGAACCTGACTCTTGAGCAAATTTGTCGTTCATTGCATATAAGGCTTCTTCTACTTTTTGCACGACATCAAGGGTGTTAAGTTCAGAGCTACCTTCTTCCATTTCAAGTTGTACTTGAATAAAGTCTGACGGAATATCTGGGAAAAACACCCAACGTACTTTACCGCTTCCTACCAATGCCAAAGATAAGATCAATACTCCAACAAAGGCTGCGACGACATTGTATCGATGGGTAATACACTTACCTAAAAATTGGCGGTAATTATTGTGAATAAAGTACTGTAGTTTTTCGTTCAGTTTTACTTTGTACTTTGAAAATACATTGGTTGGCGGGCGCTTTTTCTTCACTTTCATGTGCGCTAAATGCGCAGGTAAAATAAGCTTTGATTCAATAAGCGAAAAGGCCAAAGCTAAAATCACCACCATGCCAATTGATTTCCAAATCACTCCCATCGGCCCAGATACCATGATCATTGGAATGAATGCCGCAATGGTTGTGAGTACCCCGAAAGTGGCGGGCATAGCAACCTTTTGCACGCCTTTGACGACGTTATCGAGAGATTGACCGTGTTTTTCAATTTCACTGTAGGCACTTTCGCCGATGACAATGGCATCATCGACGACGATCCCCAACACCAGAATAAAGGCGAATAAGGTCAGCATATTAATTGATAGATTAAATGGCTCTAATGGCATCAATAAGATGGTGCCAAGAAAACACACTGGTAAGCCGACCATGACCCAAAATGCTAACTTAAGATCTAAAAACAGCGCCAGAATAATAAACACCAATAAAGCACCGTAAAACATGTTCGACAACATCATGTTTAAACGACCTTCAAGGTAGTGGGTTAAATCCCCCCAAGTATCGAGTTCAATATTGGCCGGTAAGGTGGTCTTTCTTTCTGCTATATAGCTTTTAACTTGTTCAGATATTGCTAATGCATTTTGATCGTCAATACTGGTAATTTCGATAATGGCTGCGGGTTTGCCATTAAAGCGGGTGTATTCTAAACGTTCTTCAAAGTCGTCTTTAATCGTCGCGACTTCAGGTAGCATTATTCGGCTACCATCAGGGCGTGTCGTGACTACGATTTTAGAGAAGTCTTCACCTGTATATGCTTGGCCTTTGGTGCGCAGTAAAATATCACCATCTTGAGCTCGAATTGAGCCACCAGGTAAATCTATAGATGAGTTTTGCACCGCTTGAGCGACTTGAGAGAAGGTGAGATCGTATTCTCGCAGTTTATCTTCCGATAGCTCGATACCGATTTCATAATCGCGCACTCCAGTAACTTGTGCGCGTGTTACTGCAGGTAAATCTGTAATGTCATCACGAATGCTCTTAGCCATTTCCTTCATTTCGTGCAGGCTAATATCGCCATACACCGACACCCAAATAACATTATTCTCAGGTTTTATTTGATAAATATTGGGCTTTTCAATGTTATCGGGGAAAGTTGAAATAGCATCTATTCGTAGTTTAGCTTCATCCAAAACTTGCTGCACTTCATAGCCGTCTTCAACTTCAATCGTCACAGAGCCGACACTATCACTGGCGACAGAAGTGACCTTCTTAATGCCGTTGATATCTTGAATGGCTTCTTCGATTTTTATGTTAATCCCTTCCTCAATCTCTTGCGGTGCAGCGCCAGGGTAAGCGACTGAAATATTGAGCAAGTTGAGTTCAAATGTTGGGAACACTTCTTTGTTAATCAGCAATGAGCTAAATAGTCCACCAATTAACAAGGCAAACATCAGCAGATTTGCGGCAACATTGTTGCGAGCAAACCAAGCAATAATTCCTTTATTGGTATCCATTATTGCTCACCTGCCAATGATATTGCTTCGGGATCTTCCGACTCTATTTCAACTTCTTCAGACTCTTCACCGAGTAACTTCACTTTTTGACCTGAAACCAAGTTACTAATATCAGTAATCGAAACGCGCTCGCCCGTTGCTAAGCTGTCTTTGATAAACACATTCTCAATGTCTGTACGAACAATATTCACTTTACGGATTTCAATGGTGTTATCGTCTTTGACAATGGCGACTTGGTCTTGACGAACCACGTAGCGTGGTAATTTAACAATACCGTCGACCGTGCGGCCTTTAATGATTGCAGTGACAAAACTGCCATATTTAAGTGGTAGCTCATCTTCACTGCGTTGATTACGTAGGTATGGATCTTTTACTTCAGCAACCAAGTAGACCATGCGGTTTTGTTCATCTATAACATTTTCACTGCGGACAATGTTGCCATTCCATGTAAATGATTTACCTGCGAGTGAAGCACTTAATATCACCGAAGTATCAGGGTTATCGACAGACTCTAAATAAGCTAGGTCGTTGTTGGTTAACGGTAGGCGCACTTCAGCAATACTAATATCGTAAAGCTCACCTAAATTGGTACCTAATGAAACATACTGACCTAAATCAACATTGCGAGCTTTGATGATGCCATCAAAAGGGGCGCGAATAACGGTGCGCTCTAAGTTGCGCTGCGCTCTAGCTAAAGCGGCTTTGGCATATTTAACGTTGGCTTGTTCTTTCTTTAACTGCGGGATACGTAAACCTAACTCAGGCGGTAAGCCATTATCAAAGTCTTTGAATTCAATTTTTGCCACTTCACCGCGGGCAATCTCTTCATTTAGTGCTGCGTTAGCTTGCGCCAACGTCGCTTCTGCTTGAATGAAATCAGCTTGATAGTCAGAAGGCTCTATTTGAGCGAGAGCTTGCCCTTGCTGAACAATTCCGCCTGCAACAAAGCTTGGGTCTAAACTCACCAGTCGTCCTTGTACTTCAGTGACTAATTGAGTTTTATATTTAGGACTGACAACACCATATGATGGCAAATTTAACGATACTGTTTGCTGTTCAACGGTCAAGATATCAATGATAGGTGTTTTAACTTGTTCTTCTTTTTGTTCAGGAGCTTGTTGAGTACTCAGCAAAACGGCAGCGAGGCCGATAAATACCACTAGAATAAACAGCGGAGAGAGGATTCTTAATATTCTTTTCATTGATAAACGTATCCATACTAAAACGACATTGTTGGCTCTAAAGGACTACTCTGCTAAAAACTTAGTTTTCTTATTAAAATATTAAAGACTTAGAGCAATATAGACTCTAAATTAACAGACAACGAATTGAAGCAAAAGCGTTAGTTGTGAATTAAATGTTTCAGAAAATTTATTTCACGATTAAACAGAGCAATACGCTACCAAATTGATTTATGACCACAAAAAAGCCCTGAATTGAGTAAACAATTCAGGGCTTTGATAAAAATTTGCTTATTTCAGCTTTGCATCGCAGGTTTATTTTTTCTTTTTGTTCTTCTTCGATTTTTTCGCTGCAATCTTATTCTTGTCTTTCTTCTTACCTGGGACTTTTGCTTCTTTGTGCGTTGGTCTTAACCCATCGATATAACGACGCTTCAATGGCTGCTCAATATAGCGTTCAATTTTGCTAACGATACGCATATCATGAGCTTCAACTAATGAGATAGCAGTACCTTTGGCTCCGGCACGAGCTGTTCGGCCAATACGGTGAACATAGGCATCAGCAGAACGAGGCATATCGTAGTTGATAACGTGAGTGATCCCATCAATATCAATACCACGTGCAGCAACGTCAGTGGCAAGTAAAATGTTGACTTCACCTTTACTGAACTTACTTAATGCTTGGAAGCGTTTCTTTTGCTCCATATCACCACGTAAGAATGCGCAAGGAATACCTGCTTTTAATAGCAAGCCTTCGAGGCTGGCGACGACTTCACGTGTTTTAACGAACACAATAGTGCGCTTAACTTCTTCTTGCTGAAGCAAGTTACATAACAAAGCAAATTTATGCACATTGTTATCGGCTAAATGCGCCCATTGGTGGATTTTGGCTTTTTCGCTACGAGGAGACTCAACGTCAATGGTGACAGGGTCTTCTAATAGTACGTGAGCAAAACGAGCAACACCGCTGCCTTCTAAAGTGGCAGAAAACAGCATGTTTTGTTTACGACCTTGAGCTTCGATGGCAATGGTTTCTACCACTGACGAGAATCCCATGTCTAACATGCGATCTGCTTCATCAATAATCAATATTTCAACTTCAGTTGCTTCAAATTGACCTTTATCGAGGTATTCCATTAAACGCCCTGGAGTGGCGATTAAAAGGTCGATGTTTTCTTCAAGTTGTTCTTCCTGCGGTCCGTAAGGAACGCCACCAGTAATAATACCAACATCTAATTCGAGATCGGTGGCTAAATGGCAAGCGTAACGGTGGATTTGGCTGGCAAGTTCGCGGGTCGGCGTCAGAATCAATATTCTGGCTTGACCGTTAAAGCGGCGCGGGAAGTCAATCAAGTGTTGTAAAGCTGGCAATAAGAAGCTTGCAGTTTTACCTGTACCTGTAGGCGCTTTAGCTAAAATATCCCGTTGTTCCATCGCCATTGGCAATGTTTGTTGTTGAACGGTCGTCGGGCTTAAATGTCCCATAGCCTTTAGAGAGTCTAATAGGCGTGGATCTAGGTCAAAATCTTCAAATAGCATGCGCTTTGGGTCTCACTGATTGATAGCCAGACATTATAACCTAAGTTGTTAATCTCAGCGAGAGACTAATCAGCCAAAAGCAGATTAAACCTTAAAGTTTCAAATAAAAGTCACGGCAAAGCTGGATCATTGCCTGAGTATATTGACCTTTACCGTCAGCAATGACTAAGTTTGATGTTATTGGCTCATATTGAGGTCGAGCCTGAGTTTGTGCCTGATGTCGAGATTGAGATTGAGATTGAGGTTGAGCCCGAGTTTGAGCTCGAGGTTGAGATTGATCCTGAGATTGTTCTTTTGTTTCAGATGAGGCTGTTGATTCAATTAAGCAGGCTTGATGCTTAATTGCCAATAGCAATCGACTCGGCGCTTTAGTTTCAACAGTGCTGATATGAGTTTTGTCTGATATTTCAAGTTGAGAACAGGCGAGTGCAGCTAAAAAACCTGTTTCACTTTGCACTGGAATGATAAAGCTTGCTGTCCCATGTTCTGCAAGCAGCAATTGAACCTGTGTGAGCAAGGTTTCAAAGTTCAGTGTATCTGTATGCCTTGCCGTTGCGCGTTGTTTGGCATCTGACTGTGGGCCATTTTCAAAATAGGGCGGGTTACAAATAATGGTTTCAAAAAGAGGAAGATTTGCTTTGAGCAATTCTTGACTATATCGCTGAATACTCGTGTGTTGAACGGTTAACTGTGAAGCCCATGGGCTCTGATTAAAGTTGCTTTGGCAATCTTGCGCCGCACCTTCATCGAGTTCTACTGCAATTATTTCAGCACTTGGATTACGTAACCGCTGGGCGAGCATTAAAGACAGTAAGCCACTTCCTGCTCCAACATCTAACACTCGATATGGACCTTTGGTGTTATCCGTTGATAGTTTTGCCCATGCGCCTAATATTACGCCGTCGGTACTGACGGGCATTCCGCAGTGGCTATCATCAATGTGAAATTGCTTAAAGGTAAATGGCATTGGGTCTAATTCTGTTTCAGGGTTAAGTGCAACTTGGTCTTTAGGCTGTGTTGTACACAGAGGTTTATGGTACCTGCTTTTAGTTTATAACCCCACCTAAATAGCGTTACATTGATGTTGCTGAGATTGTGCTATGTGGTTGCACTGTAGCGAGAATGTTTTATGGGTTTTAAGCTTGTTTTCAGATGAGGTTTAATTTTACTTTGTGCTGGTTTTGCGCTTGTTTATCTATACGCTATTTGATATTAGTTCCTACCCGTTTAAAGGCGCTAAACGCAGTTAAATGGTAGAAAAAGAAATACGACTCACAAATGAGTGTTCTAAAAACGAGAATATGGCTTTTTAATAACCATTTGTGAGTAGTTTTTAATAAAATAAAGTGTAATTTTAAGTTTACATTCTTACAGGTGGGTTTTGATTAGCAGTAGCTAATTAGCACTGAATCACTTAAGTTTGTTAAAAAACAAAACAACAAGATGGGGCATTGTGTGCAAAACAGTAATATGAGTATTGGCGATACATTAGGCTTAGGCTTTATGACTTTCGCATTTTTCTTAGGTGCAGGTAACCTTATTTTCCCGCCTTTTGCAGGTATGTTAGCTGGCGAGAATATGACGCTGGCAATGTTAGGCTTCCTTGTTACTGCAGTGGGTTTACCTCTTGCTGGTCTTATCGCGGTTGCTAAGGCAAACGGTAAGGTTATGGCAATGCTCCCAGCATTTGCTGCCACTGCATTAGCGGTTTCTATTTATATCATTATTGGCCCAGCTTTCGCCGCACCTCGTACAGGGTTAGTGGCGTTTGAAATCGGCGCTCGCCCATTTTTAGATAACGCAGAAGCTGTGATTCAAATCGGTGCGCTGGCGCTGAATCAAGCACAGTTGTTTTACACTATCGGCTTTTTTGCTTTGGCGATGGTGTTGTCGCTATACCCAGGTAAATTGCTCGATAGCGTTGGTAAAGTATTAACCCCTATTCTTATTTTCTTGTTGGTTGGTTTAGCTGTTTCAGTGATTGTTACTCCGAGTGCTGCGATCGGTGCTGCGACTGGTGATTATATTGATAGTCCGCTTTCTAAAGGTATTTTAGAAGGTTACAACACGATGGATACATTAGCGTCTGTGATCTTCGGTATGCTAATTATTGATATTCTTCGTAAGAAAGGTATTACTGAATCTAAAGCGCAAACTCGATACCTTGTTCGTGCTGCGATTATCGCCGCTTCAGGTCTAGCTTTTGTTTATATTTCACTATTCTATTTAGGCGCAACGGCTGGTGATATAGCCGCTGGTGCTGAAAATGGCGGTCAAATCCTCACAAACTATGTGACCCATGAGTTCGGAACTATGGGGACGGTACTATTAGCTGCAGTTGTGAGCATTGCTTGTTTAACAACAGCAGTTGGTTTAATCACAGCATGTTCTGAGTATTTTAATGAGTTGCTACCAAAGATTTCATATAAAGCATTCGTTATCTTTTTCAGCTTAGTGTGTGCAACCGTTGCAAACGTTGGCTTAACCCAGCTCATTAATATCAGTATTCCTGTATTGATGACGATATACCCTGTGGCGATTGCACTTGTGGCGATTACTTTCTTGACTGAGCGTTTTGCTCGTCCAGAGTTTTCACACCGTCTAGTGCTATCGGTTGCGTTGTTCTTCGGTATTTTTGATGGTCTTAAAGCCGCTGGATTCGAGATTAATTTCTTAAGCTTTATGCCACTTCATAGTGAAGGCATGGCTTGGTTATTACCTGTTGGTATTGCAATCGTGGCATGTTTATTTGTCCCAGCTAAAGATCAAGCGGTAGCTGCGAGCTAACCAAAAGTCATTGCTTGGCAATCTTTGTCAAAACAAGTTAATTTTAGTTACACTAATGGCGTTATTTCAATTGAAATAACGCCATTTTTTTAGGAAAAACAGTGACAGACAAATATCAAGCGGACCCTATTATCGACGCCTTTTTGGATGACTTATGGTCCACAAAGGGCTTAAGCGATAACACCTTGGCATCTTATCGCACAGATTTGCGTCACTTTGAGCGTTTTGTATTGAGTCAAAGCCATTGTTTAATTGATGTGGACCAAGCAAGCATCCGCGACTATTTGGCTTATCGCGTTGAGAAAAATTTTGCTAAAACCAGCACTGCAAGATTGCTTAGTAGTCTAAGACGTTTTTATGGTTACTTAATTGTAAAACAGAGCATTGATGTGGATCCAACGAGCTTAATTGAGTCGCCAAAGCTTGCGCGTCAGTTACCTGATGCGCTAAGTGAAAGCCAAATCGATGCGTTACTGGATGAGCCCAATGTAGAAGATGCCGTTGAATGCCGTGACAAAGCGATGCTGGAATTACTTTATGCAACAGGACTGCGAGTGACAGAACTTGTGAGTCTAACCCTTGAGCAAATCAGTTTACGCCAAGGACTAGTGAGAATCGTGGGTAAGGGCGGTAAAGAACGCTTAGTGCCATTAGGTGAGTTAGCGGTGACCGAGGTCGAGCAATACTTATTAGCAGCACGAGCAGAATTGCTGAACAATAAACAAAGTGATGTATTGTTTCCATCAAAACGTGGCCAAATGATGACTCGGCAAACGTTTTGGCATCGGATAAAACTCTATGCTATTCGCGCCGGAATCAATAGTCATTTATCGCCCCATACTTTACGCCATGCATTTGCGACTCATCTGCTGAATCATGGCGCAGATCTGCGTGTGGTGCAGTTACTATTAGGCCACAGCGATTTATCGACGACCCAGATATATACTCATGTGGCTAAAGCTCGATTGCAGCAATTACATAGTCAGCATCATCCCAGAGGCTAGTGTTCAACAACACGCGATAAAGATTTGTTACGTTAAATATGGTGGCAGTTGTCACCAATAAAGGACTTAAGGTTGCTTTAGTCATATATTCGCTGTAACTTTTGCCGACAATATCAGGTCTATGTATTAGCTGAGACATTCAGTTTTACCCAATAGGATTTATTAATGAAGTTAACCAAAGCATTTTCTTTCGCGATAACGCTAGCTGTTGCCCCACTGCTACAGGCAGCTTCTGCAACAGATATTCCCAATGAAACTGAATTGAAACAACAAGTGTCAGACGTACTTGGCGTTAATGTTTTGAAAATTCAATCATCACCTATTGATGGTCTGTATCAAGCATTTACCGATCGTGGTGTTTTATATGTTTCTCCGGATGGCACTAAGCTGATTCATGGCAACATGTATGACCTTAAAAATGGCATGCAAAACTTAACTGAAGCTGCATTAGCTGGCCCACGTATTGATATGCTAAAACCATTTGAAGACGACATGTTGGTGTACAAAGCCAAGAACGAAAAGCATGTGGTGACTATTTTTACTGATGTGGATTGTGGTTACTGCCGTAAATTGCACCAAGAAATGGATGGCTATAACGATTTAGGCATTACGGTTCGTTATTTAGCGTATCCAAGAGCTGGTATTCCGTCAGCAAATGCTGAAGAAATGAAAGCGGTTTGGTGTGCAACAGATCCACTAAAAGCAATGACCGAAGCTAAGACTGGCGGTAATGTAAAAGCTGCAAGCTGCGATGCGAACATTGAAGAACAATATCGTTTAGGTCAGGCATTTGGTATTAATGGTACGCCAGCAATCGTGTTAGAAAATGGTATTTTAGTGCCAGGTTACCAACCACCTTCTGCATTATTGAACACAATTAAAACTAACCTTTAATTTGGGTTGTTTTAAATAAAAGGTGAGCCATTGGCTCGCCTTTTTTGTAATCTTTAATTGTCGATTTTTATAGTAAAAATAAGGTTTATTTGTGGCTCACAAAATTGTCCGCCGTGCTGAAGTAGATGACAGTCATTTACCTGCAACTATCCATCCTTTATTAAAACAGCTTTATGCTCGCCGTAATGTTGATTTAACGGGTTGTGAGCTAAGTTTATCTAAGCTACTTAGACCTGAAACTATGATGGGCTTATCTGAAGCTGCAGTCATTATCGCTGATGCCATAGCAGCGCAAAAATCGATATTAATCGTGGGAGACTTTGATGCTGATGGCGCGACATCAACGAGTGTATGTTTATTAGCACTGCGTATGATGGGCGCAACTAAGATTGATTACTTAATTCCTAATCGTTTTGATTATGGCTATGGATTAAGTCCTGAAATTGTCGCGGTTGCCCAGTCAAAAGGCGCAGAATTACTTATTACTGTTGATAATGGTATTTCATCAATTGACGGCGTTGCTGCTGCTAAACAGCTGGGCATGCAAGTGGTGGTGACTGATCATCACCTACCTGGGAAAAGTTTGCCTGATGCTGATGCGATTGTGAATCCAAATCAACATGGGTGTCAGTTCGCCAGCAAATCGATTGCAGGTGTTGGAGTCGCATTTTACTTAATGTCAGCATTAAGAACTGAGCTGAGATCGCGTGACTGGTATCAAACCCATCAAATTTCTGAGCCTAACCTAGGCAGCTTACTCGATATTGTGGCGCTGGGTACAGTCGCTGATGTTGTGTCCCTAGATAGTAATAACCGCATCTTAGTTCAGGCGGGGCTGCAACGCGTAAAGTCGGGTCGCTGCCGAGTGGGAATTACAGCTTTGTTAGAAGTGGCTAAACGCAGCCCACAACGAATAGTCGCCTCAGATTTTGGTTTTGCAGTGGGCCCAAGACTAAATGCTGCAGGTCGTCTTGATGAAATGGCTCTAGGTGTCGAAACCTTATTATGTGAAGACATGATGCTAGCTCGCAGAATGGCTGATGAACTTGATGGCTTAAACGGCGAGCGCCGTGAATTAGAAGCCGGAATGCAGCAAGAAGCACTTAAAAGCTTACAAAAATTGACCTTAGATGAATCGAAATTGCCTTGGGGATTAGCGATTTTTCAAGATGATTGGCATCAAGGGGTGATTGGTATTTTAGCTTCAAGGATCAAGGACAAATATCACCGACCTGTGATTGCGTTTGCTGATGCTGGCGAGGGTGAAATAAAAGGCTCTGCGCGTTCAATTAAAGGCTTACACATGCGCGACTTACTCGAGCTGATAAATAGTCGTCACCCTGGGATGATCATTAAATTTGGTGGCCATGCAATGGCTGCTGGGTTATCCCTGCGAGCAGATGCGTTTTCCGAATTTGAAGCCGCTTATGATAAAGCCGTGAGAGAGATGCTAAAGCCAGAACAATTAACTGGTGAAGTCTTATCGGATGGTGAATTGCCAACAGAACTTATGAATCTTGAGACGGCTTTCTTATTACGTGAGTCAGGCCCTTGGGGTCAGTCATTTGAAGAGCCATTATTTGACGGTTACTTTAGTGTTATTCAGCAAAGAATTGTTGGAGAGAAACATCTTAAATTGGTGCTCGAAACAGACTGTGGTTCTGTGATGATGGATGCCATTGCTTTTAATGTCGATTTAGCAATATGGCCAGATGCCACGATTAAACATGCAAGAGTCGCCTATAAGCTGGATGTGAATGAGTTTAGAGGTAATCAGACGGTGCAGATGTTGGTGGATTATATCGAGCCTGCTTAAACATCCTTTCTACAGCTCAGGCAGCGCTGGCTAACCCTGCGCTGAGTTAGGGCGTTAAATCGCAGATACAAAAAAGCCTCGCAATGCGAGGCTTTTTTGTTATTTAGTCGCGTTAGCCACCAAATCTAAATATGGTGCCCGAACCCGGAATCGAACCAGGGACACGAGGATTTTCAATCCTCTGCTCTACCGACTGAGCTATTCGGGCGACGGACGCAATTAAACGTTTTTTGCGGTCTAGAGTCAACTTTTTTTTGTGCTTAAGTGAATATTTAAGCTTGTTTGACCAAGAATTCCGCAAAAGGCTCAAATGTTCAGCTAATGTTTGAACGATGAACGGACCCATTTCAAACAGCAATAAATTGAATATATATAATACAAAGGATAATTTTTACGTCTGATTGAATAGAAAATCACCGTAAAGAGGTCTTATTGATTGAATACTATAAATAACCTCGCATATTCACATTGGGTACTCGCTATTGAGCTGGCAAATATCAATGATCAATCGAACGCTTAAATATCCATTATGGGTAGGACTGGCTGTATTTATCCTGATTTTAGTCAGCATATTAGGCATGCTTAGAATAAACCTTGATGTGAACTTTAATGACTATTTTTCTCATGATGATGCTCAGTTTATTGCGCTGCAGAAAATGCAGCAAAGGTTTGCACAGCGCAATAGTTTGCTTTTGTTATTAGAGAGCCAACAAGATTGGCGCCAAGTAGAACAAGAGTCTGAGCTAATTAATTTTATCAATCAGTTACAAGCTGATAGCACGATTATAAGTGTTGGTGGTTATGGGTCATTTATTGCTGACTTAAACACTGGTGCTAACGCTCATCAAAATAAGGCTGATACTTCACTTCAGTATTCTCAATTACTCGCTTACAAGAAACATCCTAGGCTACCACTGGTTATAAATGAAACTGGCACAGCCATTGTGTTGAGCATTCAATTCAGTGAACGAGAAAAAAATAATTACCCTAATGCAACTTTATGGCGAGAAAAAACCATAGATAATTTATTAGCTAAGGCGAATGTTTTTTGGAGCAGTGAGAGGATTGAAAGCAGTGACTCAGTGAAAACATACCTTAGTGGAGAGCAAGCATTGAATTGGCAGTACGCTAAAGTGTTACGTCATGATTTAACTTGGTTTGCACCTAGCTTGCTGTTGATTATTGCACTAATGGCGTTGTTATTTATTCGAACACGAGTTTGGTTATTGGCAATCGCAATAAACTGCATCATCACTTTATTCATCACGCTTGGGCTTGCGGGGTGGTTAAATCTCACTATTGCAGCGATTAGTGCTTTTATTCCTGTGATCATTATTACCTTGTCATTAGCGTATTCTGCGCACCTATATTTAGCGTGGCAGCAGGGAATTAAACAGGGTATCGCAGAGCCTGTTAAATTTAGTTTTGAGCACAATAAACAACCCTTGTTTTATGCGACGCTGACAACCATGTTGGGGTTTGCCTTATTAAGCTTTAGTCCATCTCCACCTATTCAAAGTTTTGGTGTTTTAGTGTCGGTTGCCGTTGTGTGTCATTATCTGCTTTGTCACAGTGTCTTGGTTATTATTGTCAGCAAAGCCCAAAATAAATCAGTTAACGAGCCATTTAACAGTGCATTGTTAACGGTTGAAGCCATCGCGAAAAATAGCACTAAAGTCCCTAAGTTAATGTTAATTATAGTCACGGTGATATCTATATTGTCACTGATAAGCGCTTCTAAGCTTGAGCTGAATGATGACCCATTTAGTTATTTCCCCAGTGATAATCCTTTCAGTCAATCAAAGCAGAAAATGCAGCAATACTTTGATGGTGTAAATCTGATTCATTACGAGATCAGTACTAAAGAACAGGCAATTTACGATAAACAGTATTTAGCTTTTTTATATCAGTTTGCACGTTTTTTAAAGCAACAACCTGAAGTAAAAAGAGTCAGCCATATTGGTGATTGGGTAAAAAGTGCAGGTCTAAACCAAAGCCAGTTTCAGCGCGTAATCAATCAAAACTCAGTGGAGCAAATTGGCCTTGAAGCAGAAATCTCCACAGATTATCAATCAAGTTTAGTGAGTCTTTATCTTGCGCCATTAACGGCGAGGCAAATGATCGATTTTGAACAGCGTGTATCAATGTGGCTCATTGATAATCAAACTGATATTGGAGTAAGCCACGCGTTAGGTAGCAGTCTGCTATTTGCTCACTTATCCATTGATAATGCCAAAAATATGTTGTGGTCATTTGCCATTGCACTTGTGCTCCTCAGTATGATCTTAGGGATTATTAAGCGCAGTATGATGTTTGCAGCAATCGGATTAGTCGTTAACTTTTTACCATTACTTTGGGTGTTTGCTGCTTGGCAGCTAATGGGGGGCTATATCAGTATTGGTAGCGCTGTTGTATTGGGGATCATGTTAGGGATTATTGTAGATGACACCTTACATCTGTTATTAAAACTGCCGCAGCCTAATAAGGCCGCTTCGTTTGAATCATTCTGGCCTAGATATGCTGCCATTATTCCAGTGATTAGTTTTACTAGTTTAACTTTGGTATTGGGTTTTGGTATTGGTTTGGCTTCAGATTTTTCCCCTATAGCCCAGCTGAGTCTATTGTCTTGTCTGGTCATTGTCTTAGCTTGGCTATTTGACGTTTTAGTATTACCGGTTATTTACCATCAATGGAGGCGCTACTTAGCATGAGTTATGCGGGTATGAGAAGTATGGGTAAGAGCGAAAACATTAGCCTTAAACGTTGTTTTGGTAAACGAGCTGCGCCTCGAATGCAGCAGGGAAATAATGCGCATCGTTTACAGATTTGGACCGAGCAATTAGGCCAGTCAGTCATCCCGTTTAATGATGCACAAACGGAATCTATGGCAAACTTATTGCCGCTATTACTCTGCGGAGAGCAGTCTGCTCAGCTGGTGTTTAATCAGGAAATTGCGAGACTGAGTGCTAACTCAGTCAATCAAGTTACAGGTGCAAACTCACATCAATTGGTATTGTCATTGATGGAGGTGGAATCTGACGAGTGTCGACATGACATTGCACTGCAAAGTGTTGCAGAGCAGTTACCTGAAATAGATTCTGTAAGAAAAGTGCAGCGCCTCGCTAAACGGTTCTATAGCAGTCTTAGCCGTGTTAATGATTATAGTCAGCACTTTGTTCGTATTGCGATATTGGATACTTGTGTCACCCAAATCATGCAAGCTTTCGAGCAAAGCCACCTAGGTATAAACCATCCTTTTAGTCAGTTATGCGGCTTAATTAAAAAAGATGAGGCAAAACATGTCTATATCAGTCGTCATCATGCCATTGAGTTAGGTGCGAGCCATGCTGATTTTCATCAGCAACAAGCGTTTATTACCCAGAACTTATTTCAGTTATTAACTAGCCAAGGCAGTGCTTTTGAACACATGGGAATTTGTTTAGATTCTCTGCAACAGAAACTGGAGGAAAAATGGCAGTAAAATTTGCCCAACACGACTTATCCGTACACTCAATTGCTCATCGGTTACCTGGCAGCAATATTGATAATGAAACCTTATTGGCGTGTTTATCTCAGCAATCTGGCCGATTAAATGCCCGAAAAGCTAAAAGTATCGTTAAACGACTCGGTATTGAAGGTCGCCATTTAGTACGAGACTTAACTACAGCGACGAGCTCCGCTTCACCAACCAGCATTGAATTAAGCGAGCAAGTATTAAAGCGAGCATTACAAAACGCCAATATGAATGCTGATGAGCTAGATTACTTATTAACTCATACTTGTACTCCTCATACCCAAGTACCGCCTAATGCGGCTTGGCTTGCAGATGTTATGGCTTATCACGGACCATATTTGGAGTTAAGACAAGCTTGTACTGGTTTTGCCAATAGTTTACAAATTGCGTCGGCTTTTTGTGCGGTAAACCAAAAGCCTGTTGCGATAGTGGGCGTTGAAACAGGCTCGGTATATTTTGATATGGATAAATCATTTATTGATACTGAGCAACTGGTGAATTATGTGCAAATGGGCGACGGCGCTGCAGCGGTTGTGCTAGCACCCGCTATAGATGGAAAATCGACAATATCTGATATTTATCTGGGGCAGATTGGCCATCAAAGACAACCAGGGTTTTACTTGGATAGTGGCTCTAACGATGTAGGCGAAAAGCGCATGGCGTGTTTTCATCATAATATCCATGCGGTTAGAGAGCAGGGAAGTCAGCTATTTGAACTTGGCTGGCAAGCACTGCAAAGCCGTGGCTACCAATTAGATGATTTTGCCTATATTTTACCTCACCAAGCGAATGGGCATATTGATGCGCTAATGGCTGAAGCTTTAGGGATCACGCCAGATAGAGTTATCAATGATGCTAAACAGTTTGGTAATCTTGGCTCAGCGGCTATTTGGGTGAGTTTATCGAACTTAATTCATTCGGGAAAATTACAGGATGGTGACAAAGTAGCGGTACTCGGCGCAGAAGCAACCAAATACCTTTATGGTGGTTTTGTGTATCAGCATCGCGAAACACAATAATCAGTAAAAAGTTAACATTTGAACATTAGACATTAAAAAGCCCGCGATAATCACCACGGGCTTTTGTTTAGCTATTTAGTCAATAATCAATAATCAATAATCAATAATCAATGACAGCCTGTAATCAGACTTATTTGAGTTGTTCGCTATCAGGAAAGTTAGCAGCAATAACAGTCAATACATTTTGTTTTAGCTGATCTTGGCCTAACTCACCGTAAGCTTCTGACATAATTTCAAGTGCACGTTCAGTTGCTGGCGTACCTGGGAATTGCTCCATAACGGACTGAGCACGAACTGCTGCAGCACTCCAAGCTTCCATTTTGATATAATACTCAGCCACTTTAATTGAGTATTGCGCTAGGCGGTTTTTTAGATACTGCATGCGTTGTTGTGCATCTGCAGAATACTTACTATCAGGGTAACTTTTGATTAAACGATCAAAATCTTTAAATGCATCTTGCGCATTTTTAGGGTCACGATCGGTACGGTCAATATTCATCATATCGTGGAAAAGATAATTATCAGCCTGCATATTTGTTAAACCACGCATATAATAGACGTAATCAATATCAGGGTGCGTCGGATTTAATCGTAAGAAACGATCGATATTGGCAATGCCTGATGCTACGTCATCCATCTTGTAATACGCAAAAATCATATCAAGTTGTACTTGAGTTTTGTGCGGTCCAAATGGGTAGCGAGAGTCTAAAGCTTCAAGGGTTCTTACCGCTTTAGAATAGTTACCAAGTTCCATTGAGGTCCTTGCTTGGGCATAAAGTCCTTCTGGAGACCTAGCATTTAGGTCTTCATCTTCAAAACCTTTTGAGGTACTACAAGCCGATAAAGCTAATGAAAACAATACTAGGGCGGCGCCTTTGGCAAATTTAGACATATGTAAATTCAATTCTTTTATAAGTTGTTGTTAAGAATTTTTCCATTTCACTGTAAAATAGAAAACAATCCGATTGTAACAGATAGCACATTCACTTTGGACCCCAAAAAAGGGGTACGGTTCCTATGACACAAGAGATTAACCTAAAAAGCGAGATCACAGCAATCCAAACAGGTCTTCGATTAGACCAAGCTTTGGCTGAATTGTTCCCTGATTATTCCCGTACACGCATCAAAGAATGGATCCTATCTGGTGCAGTTTCTGTCGATGGCGTTGTTGTCGATATACCTCGTGAGAAGGTACTAGAGTCGCAGTTAATTGCGGTAGAAGCAACGCTTGAGGAAGAAGTAAAAGATAAAGCACAGAATATTGAGCTTAATATCGTTTATGAAGATGAGCATATTATTGTTGTAAATAAGCAAGCTGGCCTGGTGGTTCACCCTGGTGCTGGTAATGCTGACGGCACATTATTAAATGCGTTATTACATCATTGCCCTGACATTGAGCACGTACCACGTGCGGGTATTGTCCATCGTTTAGATAAAGACACGACTGGTTTAATGGTTGTGGCTAAAACGGTTGAAGCGCAAACCCATTTGGTAACAGCTTTGCAAGCCCGTGACATCGTTCGTGAATATGAAGCGATTGTGATTGGTACTATGACTGCTGGTGGCACTGTTGATGAGCCGATTGAGCGTCATGAAACTCGTCGTACACAAATGGCAGTGATCATGGGCGGCCGTCCTTCAGTGACGCATTACCGCGTTGCTGAAAAATTCAGAGCACATACTCGTTTAAGACTACGCCTTGAAACAGGTCGTACTCACCAAATTCGTGTGCATATGGACTACATTGGCCATGTACTTGTCGGCGATCCAGTTTACGGTGGTCGTCCTCGTCCGCCTAAGAAAGCCAGCACTGAGTTTTTTGATATCTTGAAAAACTTCAATCGTCAGGCTTTGCATGCAGTACGTTTAGAGTTAGCGCACCCTTTCACACATGAAATCATGTCGTGGCAGGCGCCTATTCCAGAAGATATGCAGATGCTGGCTAAAGCAATGCGTAAAGATACTGAAGAAAACCCGATCGAGTACCTGTAAATTTATTGATTAAAGGTTAAATCGTGTATAAAGCCAGTTGGCCAATTCCTGAAAATGTCGGCATCGCCATGACCCATCGTCATGGCGGTGTTAGTAAGCCTCCCTTCGACAGCCTTAATTTAGGCTTACATGTCGGTGATCTTGCTTCAGATGTATTGGCCAACCGCGCTTTAATTCAACAACAGTTATTGATTGCTTCTCCATTGTTATGGCTCGAACAGGTTCATGGCACTGAAATCATTGACTGCTCAAATTTATCAGTCGCATCTTTAGCAAACAAACTCCCGCCTAAAGCTGATGGCAGTTATTCATCTTCAGCGCATATTTCTCTAGCAATCATGACCGCTGATTGTTTACCTGTACTACTGTGTAATAAACAGGGTACTGAAATTGCTGCAGTACATGCAGGCTGGCGTGGCTTATGTGATGGCGTGATTGAAGTTGCAGTTAATAAATTTAATTGCGAAACCACAGATATTATGGCTTTTCTTGGTCCAGCTATTGGCCCTGAAGCGTTTGAAGTTGGCGCCGAAGTAAAACATCAGTTTGTAGAGCAACATCCTGACTCGTCGCAGTTTTTTAAGTCTGTGGCTAATAATCTCCAAAATGATTCGAATAAATACCTCGCTGATTTAGCTTCCTTGGCAAAACATCGCTTAACATTACTTGGGGTCAACCAAGTCTTTAGCGCTGATGTCTGTACTTTTTCAAGTCACGATTACTTTTCGTATCGCCGCGATCAAAAAACAGGTCGAATGGCTTCGCTTATCTGGTTAAAGTCTTAATCTGTTTTGTCGATTTGATCTGAATCAATTAATCTACCCATATTTAATTGAATTTCAGTGTCTATATTGAATTATCGATAAACATCCCCATATTTTAATTATCAAAACATTCCGTTTTTATTAAATTGTGTAGGAGGCCGTATGAGACTCGATCGTATGACCAATAAGTTTCAAATCGCCATTTCAGATGCCCAATCATTGGCATTAGGGCGCGATCATCAGTTTATTGAACCTATTCATTTGATGATGGCGTTATTAAATCAAGATTCAGGCTCAATTCACCCTTTACTCACTCAAGCTGGTATCAATGTCAGCGGTTTACGTTCATCTTTGAGTCAGGAGTTAGAGCGACTGCCGCAAGTGGAAGGTACAGGCGGTGATATTCAATTATCCCAAGGCCTAATTCGACTACTGAACTTGTGTGACAAGCTAGCGCAAAAACGCAAAGACAAATATATCTCGTCAGAGCTTTTTGTTATGGCAGCTCTTGAAGGTAATGATGCCTTAAGTAAGTGCCTAAAAGATGCTGGCGCCACAAAGGCATTACTGGAAACGACTATTGAACAAATACGTGGTGGCCAGAAAGTAGATGACCCCAACGCTGAAGATCAGCGCCAAGCATTAAATAAATTTACAGTCGATCTCACTGAGCGTGCAGAGCAAGGCAAACTCGATCCTGTGATTGGCCGTGATGAAGAGATTCGCAGAACGATTCAAGTATTGCAACGCCGTAGTAAAAATAACCCGGTATTAATTGGGGAACCTGGTGTGGGTAAAACCGCTATCGTTGAAGGTTTAGCTCAGCGCATCGTTAACGGCGAAGTACCAGAAGGCATTAAAAATAAGCGCGTGTTATCTCTGGATATGGGCGCATTGATCGCTGGCGCAAAATACCGTGGTGAATTCGAAGAAAGATTAAAAGCTGTATTAAACGAATTGGCGCAAGAAGAAGGCCAAGTCATCTTATTCATCGATGAACTGCACACTATGGTAGGTGCAGGTAAAGGTGAAGGGGCGATGGATGCAGGTAACATGCTCAAGCCAGCTTTAGCCCGTGGCGATTTACATTGTGTTGGCGCGACAACATTAGATGAATATCGTCAGTACATCGAAAAAGATGCAGCGTTAGAACGCCGTTTCCAAAAAGTGCTTGTAGAAGAGCCAAATGTAGAAGACACGATTGCTATTTTACGAGGCTTAAAAGAGCGTTATGAATTGCATCATCATGTTGAGATTACCGATCCTGCTATTGTTGCTGCAGCAAGTATGTCGCATCGATATATCTCAGATAGAAAGCTGCCAGATAAAGCGATTGATCTTATTGATGAGGCCGCTTCAAGCATCCGGATGCAAATAGACTCGAAACCGGAAGCATTGGACAGGCTGGATCGTCGAGCTATTCAATTAAAACTAGAAGAACAAGCGTTAATTAAAGAAGAAGATGAAGCGAGCCGTAAACGTTTATCTCACTTGCAGGTAGAACTTAAGCAAGTTGAAGAGAAAGCCGGTGAACTAAATGAAATATGGCATACAGAAAAAGCCGCCCTTGCGGGCACTCAGCATATTAAAGCTGATTTAGAGCAGTCTCGAATGGATATGGAAGTAGCGAAGCGTGCAGGTGATTTAACCCGCATGTCAGAGCTACAATATGGCCGTATCCCTGAATTAGAGAAACAACTCGATTTAGCGTCACAAGCTGAGATGCAAGATATGACCTTATTACGTAATAAAGTCACCGATGCCGAAATTGCCGAAGTGTTATCAAAAGCCACAGGTATACCTGTGTCGAAAATGCTTGAAGGTGAGCGTGATAAATTATTGCAAATGGAAGAGGCATTGCATCAAAGAGTTATTGGCCAAAACGAAGCAGTAGAAGCTGTATCGAATGCGATAAGAAGAAGCCGAGCAGGACTTGCAGATCCCAATCGTCCTATTGGTTCTTTCCTGTTTTTAGGTCCGACTGGTGTGGGGAAAACAGAGTTGTGTAAATCGCTGGCGACGTTCTTATTTGATACAGAGTCTGCAATGGTTCGCATCGATATGTCAGAGTTTATGGAAAAACATACAGTATCTCGTTTAGTCGGTGCGCCTCCTGGCTACGTAGGTTATGAAGAAGGCGGCTATTTAACTGAAGCCGTTCGCCGTAAACCTTATTCGGTCATTTTATTAGATGAAGTGGAGAAAGCACATCCTGATGTGTTTAATATTTTACTTCAGGTATTAGATGATGGCCGCTTAACTGACGGTCAAGGTCGCACGGTAGATTTTAGAAATACCGTGATCATTATGACCTCGAATTTAGGCTCTGACATTATTCAGGATGGTTTTGCATCTCAAGATTATGCGCAAATGAAATCGTCTGTGATGAATGTGGTAACCCAAAGCTTTAGGCCAGAATTTTTAAATCGAATAGATGAAACCGTCGTGTTCCATCCTTTGGCTGCAGAGCATATTGCTCACATTGCTGAAATTCAGTTAGAAAACCTTAAGCATCGTTTAGCAGAAAAAGACTTCACTATGTCTATTTCTAAAAACGCATTGGCACTGATTGCTGAAGCTGGCTTTGATCCGACCTATGGCGCTCGTCCTCTTAAAAGGGCTTTACAACAGGAAATCGAAAACCCATTGGCACATTATTTATTAAAAGGGGAGTTACTTCCGGGTAAACCGATTTTAATTGATGTTGAAGATGGCTTGCTGACATTTAAGCAATAATCAAACAGCAAATGAAACTTAAAAAGGAACCTGAATGGTTCCTTTTGTATTTTTTGCTCAGTAAATAAGTGAATGAGCATTAAATACGAGGTTGACATAACTTGATGGTGGCTAATTATTGAACTAATTTAATTAAAGGCGCACTAGGTAAAGTCACCTCAATTCAAATCAAAAGGATATAACATGAAAAGAACCGTCTTGTTAGGTATCGCATTAGTTTCGATTGCAGCAACAGGTTGCAGTAGCTCACCAGAACGAAGCGATGACACAGAAGTTATTGGTGTCGGCAATGTTGAATACAATAGTCTTTATCATTTTGGTTATAACAGGGGCTGTACAAGCGCTATCGCGCAAAACACATCTAATGAATCACTGGAATCAATGAAGGATAAAACACTACAAGGCATTGACCCATTTGAAGATGGCTGGCGATCAGGTACTGAAACATGCAGCAATGGAGAATTCAAATCTATGTACACTGTTGGTAATGCTGGTTAGTGTTTGAATAATGACAGTGAGTTAGATTGTTAGTTTTTAATGAGTAATTAGTAGATATCAAAAAGGAGCCGAGGCTCCTTTTCTATTATGATCTAAATTACACAGCGAAATCTTACTGACAAAATAGCTTAATGCGTTCTTCACTCTTTTCTATCTGCTCTAAACGTTCTTCTTCTGTGACGACTATTTCCTCTCCAGTCTCTTTATTAGTGCGATGCAAATTTTGATAACTATTTAACACATTCAAACTATGCTTAGCACTTTCACAGATTGAGGCAGCTTGCTCGGCATCCTTTTCTTTAATAAGAGCTGCTTTTTGAGCCAAATCAGATTGTGATGAAGCTTGATTTGAAGTCGGTGTATTAGGTAATACGGGAACATAACCCACTTGAGCAGGCTCGATGTCTTCGCTGTATACTTTTTTAGAATCTACATCTTCAGGGGGTTGTTGGCTGTAATGAGACACACCATCTTTATCTACCCAAGTATAAATAACGGTAGCAAAACTAACATGACTAACACTCAAACAAAGTAATAAAGCAAATAGACGTAAATTGAACATAGATTTTCCTAGATGGTGAAGCGTAATTTTCCCTAATAAAAATAAAATAGGCTAAATAGCCGATAAAACCAATAGCTAAGTAGATATTGTTGATGCTTATTGCTGCTATAAATGGAAATCAACAGCAACAGAGTCACTATCTGAAGCGAACTTGATAAACGTCAAATCCCTCTCTAAACCAGTAAACGGTGCATTTTAGTAGAAAAACACTTCATAATGGCTAACTATTGTTCAGTTGAACTGGGTTTGCAATAAAACTGCAAAAAAGCCCTTGCGCGAAAATCTGATTTGCCTATAATGCGCATCCACTGACACGGCAGAGCGCAATAGCGAAACACTGAGTCAGGTTGATTTGAAACAGTTTTAACCGCTTCAAATTAACGGCAAAAAGAAGTTTGAAAAAACACTTGACGCCAACGAGGGAAAGCGTAGAATACGCATCCCTGACCAACACGGTCAACGCTCTTTAACAATCAAACAAGTAAATCTGTGTGGACACTCACAGGTGTTGAGTTAATCGAAATTGTCACTTAGGTGGCAATCAAAATTATTATCAATGTAACGATGAGTGTTCATAGCAATATGTAACAAACAGGATGTAGATTCTTCCGAGTCTGCATAATGTAATCAGAATTCATTGAGCCGAAACATTTTCGAATGTTTCAAAAAAACTTTAATTGAAGAGTTTGATCATGGCTCAGATTGAACGCTGGCGGCAGGCCTAACACATGCAAGTCGAGCGGTAACAGAAAGAAAGCTTGCTTTCTTTGCTGACG
>NZ_JAKIKU010000007.1 GCF_023283985.1 Shewanella electrodiphila | reverse complement strand
CGAAGATAAAGACGTCCATCAAGGACAACTGCATGTCGACGGTGCCCTCACCGTGACTGATGTTGATAACGGACAAAACCAATTCCAGGCCACTGTGCAACAAGGTCAATTTGGTTCGCTTTCTTTGAACGAACTAGGTCATTGGACCTATACTGCTGACAATTCTCAATCTGCCATCCAAGGGCTGAAAACGGGCGAATCACTCACCGATACTTTAATCGTTCACAGCGTTGATGGAACCGAACAAAAAGTTACAGTAACCATCAACGGTACTGATGATAAAGCGGTCATTGGTGGTACAAGTTCAGTACAATTAACCGAAGACAAAGATGTTCATCAAGGGCAACTTCATGTTGATGGCGCACTTACTGTTACTGATGTTGATAATGGGCAAAATCAGTTCCAAGCGAACGTTTTGCAAGGCCAATTCGGTACACTGTCGATCAATAACCTAGGTCACTGGACTTATACAGCAGACAATTCACACCAGACTATTCAAGGTCTGAAAACGGGTGAGTCATTAACGGATACCCTCATAGTTCATTCGGTCGATGGCACCGAGCAAAAAGTTACTGTGACCATCAACGGCACTGATGATAAAGCCGTTATTGCAGGAACCAGCACTGCACAATTAACCGAAGACAAAAACGTCCATCAAGGACAACTGCATGTTGATGGCGCCCTCACCGTAACCGATATCGATTCAGGACAAAACCAATTCCAAGCCAATGTTTTACAAGGTCAATTTGGTTCGCTTTCTTTAAATGAACTAGGTCATTGGACCTATACCGCCGATAACTTGCAGCCGAACATTCAAGGCCTTAAAACAGGCGAGTCACTCACCGATACTTTATTAGTTCATTCTGTTGATGGCACAGAACAAAAAATCTCTGTGACCATTAACGGTACCGACGATAAAGCCGTGATCGCTGGCACTTCAACGGCACAGCTAACTGAAGACAAAGACGTCCATCAAGGACAACTGCATGTCGACGGTGCCCTCACCGTGACTGATGTTGATAACGGACAAGCTCAGTTTTCAGCGACATCATTGCAAGGTCAGTTCGGCACGTTATCGATTAACAATTTAGGCCATTGGACCTATACCGCCGATAACTTGCAGCCGAACATTCAAGGCCTTAAAACAGGCGAGTCGGTTACCGATACAGTTTTAGTTCATTCTGTCGATGGTACAGAGCAGAAAATCTCAGTAACCATTAATGGCACTGACGATAAGGCGGTTATTGGCGGTATAGCTACAGCTTCACTAACCGAAGACAAAGACGTCCATCAAGGACAGCTGCACGTTGATGGCGCACTCACTGTTACAGATGTTGATAATGGGCAAAATCAATTTCAAGCCACTCTGCAACAAGGTCAATTTGGTTCGCTTTCTTTGAACGAACTAGGCCATTGGACCTATACCGCTGATAATTCTCAACCAGCGATTCAAGGCCTTAAAACTGGCGAATCACTCACCGATACTTTAATCGTTCACAGCGTCGATGGCACTGAACAAAAAATATCTGTCACTATCAACGGCACTGACGATAAAGCGGTCATTTCTGGTACAAGTTCAGCACAATTAACCGAAGATAAAGACGTCCATCAAGGACAACTGCATGTTGACGGTGCCCTCACTGTTACAGATTTAGATAACGGCCAAGCTCAGTTTTCAGCGACATCATTGCAAGGTCAGTTCGGCACGTTATCTATTAACAATTTAGGCCATTGGACCTATACCGCCGATAACTTGCAGCCGAACATTCAAGGCCTTAAAACAGGCGAGTCACTCACCGATACTTTATTAGTTCATTCTGTTGATGGCACAGAGCAAAAAATCTCAGTCACTATCAACGGCACTGATGATAAAGCGGTCATTGGTGGTACAAGTTCAGCACAATTAACCGAAGACAAAGACGTCCACCAAGGACAACTTCATGTCGATGGCGCATTAACCGTTACTGATGTTGATAGTGGTCAAAACCAATTCCAGGCCACTGTGCAACAAGGTCAATTTGGTTCGCTTTCTTTGAACGAACTAGGCCATTGGACCTATACCGCTGATAATTCTCAACCAGCGATTCAAGGCCTTAAAACTGGCGAATCACTAACCGATACTTTAATCGTTCACAGCGTCGATGGCACTGAACAAAAAATCTCTGTCACCATTAACGGTACCGACGATAAGGCTGTAATTACTGGAATTTCAACAGGTGACGTTGATGAAGGCCATGGCAGCTTTGGTGATATGTCACCAGATTACGCACAGCCTGGCATGGCGAAACTGGGACAATCTGCATTAACAGCTGATGGCAAGTTGAATATTGTTGATCCAGATACTGGTGAATCTCAGTTTGACCCTAAAGGCGGAGCTTGGAATAACTCTTATCACGGACAATATGGACATTTATTGTTAAACAGTGATGGAACTTGGCACTACGACGTGACGGTTGGCAGCGTAGATTGGGTCGGCAATAGAAAAACAACTATCGGTTCAACTATAGATAAACTCGGAGAAGGACAAACATTAACTGATACAATAACTATCCAATCAAAAGATGGTACTACCCACGACATTGTTATTACCATTCATGGCGATAACGATAGACCTTATATCAGTTCTGAAGTGACACTTTCCACAAGTACAGAAGATACAGCGCTTACTTTCGCCAAAGCCGATTTACTAACGAATACAGTTGATGTCGATGCCAATGATGCAGGTAAACTTACTATTGAAAACTTAGTTTCCGACCATGGTTCAATCCTAGATAACAAAGACGGCACTTATACGTTTACGCCAGAAAAAGACTATAACGGCCAAGTACACTTTAGTTATGACGTTAAAGATGCCCATGGCGGTGTCACGCATACTGGCGCAACAACATCACTCAGTGCAGTGCGTGATGCGGCCATTATTACCGAAGTAACCAGCGAAAATATCACAGAAGATGGTTCAAACGGCAGTCATAATCAAGGTATTACAACAGAATTAGCCAATGGTAGGCTGCAAGTTGTTGACCCAGACAGCGGTGAAAACTCTTTTCAGTACAGTCAATTTGGTGAAACACGCATACACGATCCCTTCAATGGCCATTTACGCATTGATAGCGCTGGTAACTGGGGATATAGCGTTAACAATGCTAATTTACAGCACCTTGCTGAAGGTCAAACCGAAGTTGTGACCTATCGTGTTCACAGTAAAGATGGCACACCTTTCGACCTCAATATCAACGTTATCGGTACTAATGATGCGCCTGTTGCAAATATTGTGACCTTGTCTAATGGTACTGAGGATACCCACTACCAAATGCAAGCTAGTCAGTTTGGGTTTGGCGATATCGACTCTGGCGATACGCTGCATTCCATCGCAATCACCGATCTACCACCAACAACTGAAGGCAAGTTTGTTTTAGATGGACACGATATTACCGCAGGCCAAAGTATAGCCACAGCTGATATTAGCAAGCTGCAGTTCATTCCAGCCAAAGACTTTAACGGTGATGTGCAGTTCAAATATACCGTCAATGATGGCCATGTAGATTCAGCCAAAGCAAGCAACACTTTACACATCACAGCCACAGATGATGCTTCTGTCATCGGTGGCGATACTCAAGGCAATGTAGATGAAGCAAATATAGGTGACACAACAACGGCGACTGGGCAATTAACCATTACCGATGTCGACACAGGGCAAAACCCTACATTTGTAGATGTGGCATCAACAGCAACCACCTATGGCCATATTGAAATGCACAATGGCCAATGGACCTACACACTTGATGAAAGCAAAGTACAGCAGTTAGATCCCGATGAATCAGCTGTAATTGACCATCATACGTTTACTGCAAGCGATGGTAGTAAACAAACCGTTGATATAACGATTAAAGGTACTAATGATAAACCCATTATAGAATCTGCTCATGCAGCACCTGCAGGCACCTCGAGTACGTTAAAGTTACAAGATGTGGATATTATCTCAAATCCAACTGGCGCCAACATTGATGTTGCGGCCACGGATGCTGAAAATGTGGCACGCTGGGGAACCGATATAACAGGGGTTGGCTCTGGGGTTAAACTTGTTGGGCTATATAAGCCAGGCTCGGATCATAACTGGATAACCACTCCTGCAACCACCTCAACATCCCACAGTGGAACAGGTGGTTACAATCGAGTGGATAACCACGATTGGTGGCATACTAACGGCATTCCAGACACGGTAAATACTGGCTCTGGTGGCGCTAGTGGGCATGGTAATGTCTGGAGCGGCGGCATAGTTGTATTTGAAGACTCTGCTGGACATCAAACTATTGGTATTATTAACCGTGTTTGTACTGGTGGTGGATCGGAAGTCGATTATTTGTACTATCACAGTTATCAGAATTTACATCCTGGGGGCACTGCATACAGCGGAAGTGCTAACCCTGGTGAAACAATTAATGTTATGGATGGCACCAGTAAAATTGCTAGCGTAGTGGCTGATAGTAATGGTCACTGGGAAGTGGCTGCTAGCCAATTAAACGATGGTGAACATACGCTACATGTTGAAAATAGTGCAGGGCAACATTCAGCTGAAACGGTTTTTCAAGTTAATGGTCATGATGTTAAGAATATTACCCCCGCGGGTCTCAATACTGAGCTCAAAGAAGATTCAGCGCAAACTACCATTGATGGTGAATTACGAACTACAGACGTTGATCATGGTGATACAGCAACAATTACCGCGCAAGCCAATCATGCAACCCAATATGGTCATTTCTCGATTGATGCCAACGGACAATATCATTACACCTTAGATAACAATAATCAGGATGTTAACCACCTTGGCGTGCATCAAACATTAACTGAAATTATCCCAGTGACGTCAACATCTACCGACGGCACCTCTGTTACTACCAATGTGACCATTACGATTCAAGGCTCGATTGACCAACCTATTTTAAATGCGACTGCTCCTGATGCGCAGAAAGGCAGCTCAATGGCGCTAAACCTTGATGTTGCTACCACTGATACTGGTGGTGATAATGAAGACTTATTAATAAAAATTAGTGGCTTACCTGATGCTGCGACTTTAAATCACGGCACTCATGATGCAATCGCCAAAATGTGGGTATTACATCAGTCAGATCTGAAAGGGCTTGAGCTAGATTTGCATGATGCCAATTTTCATGGTGATTTACACTTTAATGTCACCGCAACTGCTTCAGCGGGGGGAGAATCAGAATCAACAACTAAGGCGGTGACATTATTTGTAAACTCTCCACCAGAGGTCTCGAATCCGGTAACTGGTAGTAAAGCAGAAGACTCAGGTATGGGAGCGATTGACCTGCTTCACGGTGCCACTGATGTTGATAGCGGAGAAGTATTGTCTGTAGGTGATATTCAATATCAAATAGGCGCAGCTGGCCAAAGCGTTAGCAAACCTGACTTTTTAACCTTAGGTAAAGATGGGCATACCTTAGTTATCAATGCTAATGCTGCTGAATTTCAACATCTATCTGCGGGTGAAAACGAAACCATCACCGTAAGTTATAACGTTAAAGATAGTCACGGTGGTCAGGTCGCTCAAAACGCGACAATTACCATAACAGGCACAGACGATACTGCGCAGATATCGGGTCATATCAGCACCGATCAACGTACACATATGACTGAAGATGTCCGTATTCAACCCGGAGGACACATGTTGTCATCAGACAAGATGACACTACAGGTGACAGATCCAGATAGCAGTCAGAATTATTTTATTCCAACTGGGGCAACTGGTACCACTGATGCCCACAGTAATGGAGCTTGGGTCAGCGGTGATAACAATATAGGCCAGTTCATTTTACATGCTTCAGGCGAATGGTACTTTAAAGCTGATAGTAGCAGCGCCAAAATTAATAGCTTAGGTGAAGGGGAAAAAATCACCGACACTATTACAGTACACAGTGCTGATGGTACTCAACAGCAATTAACAGCTGCAGTTTATGGCACTAATGACGCCCCCACGGTTACGTCAATTGTAGGTCACGAAGCCAGCCTTGGAACAACAGCGGAAGATACCGCAATGAGTTTCACTGAAGCACAATTACTCAACCTTGTTGGCGCTGCAGATATCGATACAACAGATACTCTGCATGTTGGCGATGTCAGCATTGATGCACAATATGGTGCTTTTGCTAAACAACCAGATGGTAGTTGGACGTTTACGCCTGCAGCAGATTATTCTGGTTCACAGTTACCACTAACGATTCAAGTAAATGATGGTAGTGCTACCACTACAGCTCATGCATCCATAAACGTCAGTGGTGTAGCTGATGCTCCTAGCATCAGTGTTAGTTTAGGTGCTGTGCCGTTGGCGTCACACACAGATAGTAGTACCCAAATACTAGATACGGTTGATGCAGCTTTCACTGATGATGGCCGGAATGCCTATCAAGGCGATGTAAGTAGTGATTTTTGGGTTAGCAAAGTTGCATTAGTTTCTCCTGATGGTATCGATCCGCATTTGATTACAGGTATCAATGTTGACGGTAAAGATTACAGCGCAAACCCCAATTTTGTGCCAACCTATCTTGGTGGAGGGGTTGAATTCCCTGGTTTAGATTTTACAACGTATCAAAATGCTCAACATATTAGCCTTGTGTTTGCCAGTGGAGCCCCTATGAGTATGGATTGGTGCTTTGTTGCAGGTCAGGGCGATGACTATACATCAGCTGGAATGGCAGATTCTGTTACTTCAATATGCAGATTAACGCTTCATGTTGACCGTGAGGTTTCTACTGGCACGGGCAGCACTTATCAAACAGCCGAAGTGACTGAAGATAGTGTTATTGATTTGCATATTACCGTTGCATCACCTGATAGTAGTGAAGATTTATCAGTCTCCATAAGCGGCTTACCAAGCGGTTCAATATTATCAGCAGGTACTGATAATCATGATGGCACTTGGACAGTACAACAAGCTGAGTTATCAGGGCTTACCTTAACTCCACCTCAAGACTATTCTGGCCAGTTAAACTTAACCGTAACTGCAATCTCAACCGATGGTACTGATGTCGCCACCACAGATAGCGACCTTCGCATCAACATTACCCCTGTCGCTGAAACCTCTACCTTAAGCGGCAGTGATATTAGTGTGGACGAAGACAGTGGCGCAGTGGCGCTAGGTATCAATCTTAATATTCATGCCGATGCAAGTGAAACACAATCGCTGCTGATTGAAGGTGTGCCTGCAAGTGCAAGTTTAAGTGCGGGTACTAAAAATGCTGATGGCTCTTGGACACTAACGCCTGCTCAGCTGCAAGGATTAACGGTTACGCCAGAAGCGCAATGGTCTGGCACAATAGCTTTACATATTACAGCCACATCAACAGAGCAAACGGGTGAGCAGTCGGTAAGTTCAACCAACCTCAATGTACACATTAATCCTGTTGTAGATATGGTGGTCACTTCACATGATGTTCATGTTACCCCAACAGATATGCTTGCCGGCATTGCTGTACCTATAGGTGTTAGTAGCCTTGATACGTCGGAGACTTTTCAATTCAGTGTAACCATACCTTCAGGTTGGCATATAAAAGACTCTTCTGGTACCTGGGATAGTGATGACACTCAGGTTGGTCATAACGGGAACCAATTAAACACCATTAAAGTGATTCCGCCGGATGGCTTTAAAGGCTCTGCAAATATTGAAGTGCATGTTACTGGCTTTGATGGTAGCGCATCACATGATTTTGGCATAACAACGAGTACGGTCACGGTGGATAACACGCCGCCTGCGGTCACCGCGACGGCTGCTCTTCCTGTTGATTTAGGGACTACGGCAGAAGATACCGCGATTTCGTTCAGCGAAGCAGATTTACTTCAGCTTGTTGGGGCAACAGATGTTAATCACGATAGCTTAACCATTACCGATGTCGACATTGATGCTGCATCAGGTACTTTCGCCAAACAACCGGATGGCTCATGGCTGCTTACACCATCTGCAAATGTACATGGTGATAACTTAGCTGTGACGCTTAAGGTTTCAGACGGTACTGAGGAAACCACGGCACACGGCACGTTGGACATCTCGTCAGTAACAGATAAAGCAGCGCCACAGTTAGTGGTTTCCGCTGAACAGCAAGTAATGGACTTTGCTGCTCATTCAGCTTCTGGTGTGGTTAATACCGATACCATCTCAGCAGGCGGTGCAATGCACGCTTTAACCGTTGATATGACCATTTTAGGTGGTACACAGGTAGCATCCACTGGTACCCACGGTGCAACGTTGATTTCTTACGGTACGCCATCTGATTCTAATCATATGTATATTTGGAATGCTGAATCAGGTAAAGATTTAACTTTTAGAGTCGGGGGACATGAGTACAACACTGCCGTGCCACTAGCGACAGATGGATTGGATCATCGCTATACCTTTAGCTGGGATGGCCAGCAGGGCACACTAGACGTGTTGATAGATGGTCAGCTCGCTAAACATATGGATGGAGTTGGTAAAGGTGCGGTTATCCAAGACGGTGGTAAATTTGCATTGGGTAACGATCAAGACAGCTTTGGTGGGGGCTTTAGTACAGGTGATGCCTTTACCGGTAAAATGTTTAATGTCGCTATAGCTAAAGATGCTATTCCTACTGATCAATTACAACAAGCGCCATTAAGTAACTTATTAGATGGTGACGCTAGGCTACTCACTGACATCCGTATGGAAAATGGCCAATTTAATGATGCTACCGGTAATTATCATTATCAAACTGTAGGTAGTGTCACAGGTAAAACAGTTGAAGTAGATACTGCTATTGCGTCGCCAAACCCTGGGGCAACACTTAAATTAGCGATAACACCAGGAGCTCCTGTCGATCAATCTGATCATGTAACTAACGTTTCTATAAAAGGGTTTGTTGTTGGTACAGTGCTTACCGATGGACACAGCCATAGTCATACAGTGACGAGAGTCTCGGAAGCAATTGATTTACAAGGCTGGGATCAAGCACATTTATCCGCTCAACTGCCTGCGGGATCTACCGATAATATGCACATAGTGACAATGGTAGAAACCACTGGTCCTGATGGTGCTATTCAAATAGCATCAAGTGACTCAACGGTTATTTTAGATCCGACAAAACCTACACCTAATGCAATTATTGGAGGGGATACACAAGGTAATACTGATGAAGTTACTTCAATTACAGGTCAGCTAACCATTACAGATACTGATCCCAGCCAAGCACACTTTGTGGCTCAAGTTCTCCCCACTGCCAACGGTGAGTTCACTGTTAGTGAAAGTGGCCAATGGAGCTTCACGCCTAACTCGACTGCACAAACCTTAACTCAAGGCAACAGTGCAACTGAAATTGTTACTGTCAAAACCATAGATGGTACCGAGCAACAACTCAGCGTGACTTTAGTGGGAAGTGATACAGCACCGACCTCTGTAGTAACTGACTTAGGACAAGCAGAAGCTGGGGGGCCTCATGTTATTCAAGCCACTGAACTCCTGGCGAACGTGACCGATGTAGATACCTTAGCTTCCGGGCTATCTATCGTCGATAATTCCCTTTCGTCACCTCATGGTACGTTTACAACCAATGCTGACGGTAGTTTCAACTTTGTTGCTAACGCAGGATTTGTTGGCAATGATTTAGCCATTAATTTCAAAGTGACCGATGGCCACAATCAAGTCGATGCCAAAGCCATTATTGATGTGGTGCCACCTTTAGCAATCACTCGTCTCGGTCACGACACAGGGGTTAGCGATAGCGACTTTGTCACCAGTGATGGCCACCTTGTCGTTTATGGCACGGGTGAACCAGGTGCCACCATTATGGGCACCGGTTTATTAAATGGTTTAAAAACAACAGTGGGCCAAGATGGTCAATGGCAACTGGATGCCAGTAGTAAAGATCGGGCAGATGGTACTTGGACTTTAGTCATATTTGAGGTTAAATCCGACGGTTCGTTCCACAAAATTCAGCACTCGGTCACAATTGATACAGCTAAGCCCACCATTGCCATTGAGCCGATTTCAAAAGATGATTGGGTCGATCACAATGAGCATTTACAAGCCTTAACCGTTTCAGGTACTTGTACCCATGTTACTGATGGTGACAATGTCGACATCACTTTAGCTGGTCAGCATTACTCAGCCATAGTAAACAATAACCACTGGCAAGTGGTGATACCTGCCGCTGAAACTGCAAGTATTAGCGATAACGCCTATCAAGTACATGCCGAAGTTGCTGCGACAGCGACTGGCGATACTGCCAGCACTGAACGCAATATTATTGTTTCAGCCGATTTATCAACACTCGTACAAACTGCAGCCACAGCAGAAGATACTAAAACTGCAGCATCAGGAAGTTTATTCGCCATTGGCGGATCAAACACAGTGACCAGCATAGGTGTACAGCACGGAAATTACGGCACACTGCAAATCAATGCCGATGGTAGTTATCAATATACCTTAGATAACAATCATAGTGACATACAGCAGATGACCGAAAGTCAACGTCAAGCAGACAACTTCTTTGTTACTTACACCAATCCTCATGGTGATATAAAACATGCCGTACTCAATGTGGGGATTCACGGTACTAACGATGCACCCATATTGACGGGGACTTTTGAAATTTCCCGCTCAGTAACAACAGGTTCGATGACTAACACCCACTCGTTTGGCTATATCAATATTGAAGAACTGGATAAAGGCGATACGCTTTCCTATGAATATATAGATAGTCAAGGCGTCAGTCACCCGCTTGATTTCACTGCAGGTCATAGCAATAAAATCGACGTACCTGGTATCGGTAATTTTAATATCGATGCCGATGGCCGATGGGAGTTTACGTTCTCTAATTCGGGCCCAGAGCGCGACAAAATGGAACAAGAGATTGCATCTGGCAAAATTCACACAGAAAGCGTGCAATTAAAAGTGACTGACTCAGCAGGCGCAAGCCGTGAAGAAACACTCACGGTGCACATAGGTGATGGAAAAACGGGGCCTCAAATATTTGGCGCATCAGCATCTGTAGTAACTGAAGATAAAGTCACTCAATCACATGGTTTGTTAGACTTGCTTGTTAATGATGTCAAAGTCGCCAATGGTGTCACTTGGGAATTGCAACCCAGTACCCAGCCATTATATGGCGACTTAACCTTAGCAGCTGATGGTAGTTGGCAATATCAAGCACACAACAATGCCGCAAAAGTGCAAGCTTTAGCCGAAGGTGAACGACTTGAAGAAACGATAATGGTGACTGCCACCGATGGCCATGGGCACAGTGTCGACCAAGCAATGAAGTTAGTTATTATTGGTACTAACGATGTGCCTGTGGTTGCTCATGCTCTATCAACTAAGGTCATTGAAGATCATCTACTTACACTCAATAAAGCCGATCTACTTGCAAATGTTGAGGACAAAGACGGTCTAGATAAGCTTGATGTCAGTCAGTTACAGCTCATTGGTGGAGGCAGTATTGTTCAACAAGGCGAGCATTGGGTTATTAATCCAGGAATTAATTTTAATGGTAATTTAAGGCTAACCTATCAAGTGTCGGATGGGCATGTCGCAATCGATAATGCCATGAGCATCCATGTTTCCCCTGACGCTGATACACCTACAATGATATTTACTAAGCATGTTGGTGACCTCTCTTCACCGCTTGATAGCTTTGCAATACAAGGTAATGAAAATACCGATCTAGCATTAAATATTAATGTGGCGAGTCCTGATAGCAATGAAACTCTATCCGTAGAAATTTCAGGTTTGCCTTCTGGGGCATCTTTATCGGCTGGCAGTGAACATAATGGTATCTGGACTCTACAGCAAAATGAGCTAACCAACCTTAAAGTCATTCCAGATAACAACTACCATGGCCATTTTAGTTTAAGCGTTACCGCTAGTAGTCATGATGGTAACGATAGCGCCTCTGTTCAACAGCATATTGACGTTGATGTTCTTCCTACCCCTCAAGCACCTGTTGTTTCGCAAACAATGGTTCAACATGACGAGCCAGAACCTGATATCGATACTGAATCAATAGTGATTGTTGATAACACTCCTTCAATTGATATCGACACGATGACAGATTTTGCTAACACTCATTCTGCAACAGCTCCGATTGATCACTATTTAAATATGGTAGGTATTTCACAGGCGGACATAGCGCCGACAAATACAGCGGGTATTGACCCTCTCGATTTACCAGCTGTTCCTGAAATGACCATTGAGAATGTCGATGCAGATATGCTGGATGTGAGCCAAGGCGATGCTTTTGAAAATCCACTCGATGATGAGCACCATCAGCAGCACAAGGATGAATTATTAACTAATTTAAATGACCAACCAGATCAGAGTGATACTAATCAGGCTAATGATGATGATTTGCTACATCAAGCATTAAATGACATGCACAATCAGGTCTAAAAAACTTAAGTCATAATAACTCTGTAATAGACTGAAAAGGCGCACCATGATGAATCATGCTGCGCCTTTATACATCGTTTTTTTATAACAAGAATTACAACACTTTAGTGTAGCTAATCACGCCGTAGCCATGCCAATCATCGACATCGGACTCATATTCTTTGCTGTAATAATTAAAGCTCCAACTGACAGACCAAGTCGGAAAAGCCCAAATAACACCAAGACTGGCTTGTGCTTGCTGATTCTCAATATTCAACGGAGAATCATAAGGTAAGTCACCTTCAATGGTTAAGTCATTGAAACGATAACCCGCTTGCATTCGAAAATATGCCTGCCAGCTGCCATAACGATTAGCATATGAAGCATAATCTCCCATATGCCCTGCCTGACTAGACAATTGTCCGAAGGTTTCAGCTAAATCATCACCCCATCGTAAGGTTAAACCCACACTGGATTGCGAGCGAAAATTACCTGCCATCGTGTGGTTAAATACGCTGATATCCCACTCACTATTATCAAATGCTTGCCAGCGATTTAGCAAGGCGTCAACTTCATATGCAAATTGAAACGTCACTTGGTTTTCAATTTGATAATCCCACCCCTTTGGCGTGGTAGAACCTGTAATTTTATGGACAATGGTTTGCAGTTCATCAGCAAAAGAAGCTGGCCCCATCACGCCAATGCTTAACCAGTTTTTTTGCGCCAATGAAGAGCTGAATTGCCCTGTAAATGATTCTAGCTCTAATAACCCTGCATAAGGTCGCTCATTTGGCTGGGGATAGTCATAGGCTATTTCAGTTGGTGTCCACATGCGATGATAAAACTGCCCGCCCCATTGAGACTGACTCGACTCCTGAGGAAAAGCGATGACTGATTGCCATTTGAAAAGCGCCGGAGCTTGGGAAAAGTCTGTAGCTGGCGTTGCAAGCCAGCCAACAACGACACCATTAGAGTAGTCACCGTCAGCACCAATGATCACATCGTTATCAAAATTAAAATACAACTGATCAGCAAAGGATTTAGAAGGTGCAGACACCAGTAGAGCACCAGTGAGGATAGATATTGGAACAGAGAAAGCATTTAAGTATTTCTGACTCAAGATAGCCCCCTAGTACTTGCTACTTTCGTTATCATTTCATGTATCTCAAATATTCAAGATGACATCCAGTTTAACGACTCAATAGTGCGGCACAAATAACTATTTATCATTCGCTTTAAACAGGTCATATATCCACTTAAGCATTACTTAAACATTACTCAAGCCAAACATTCCAAGGACTTTCTAGCACTTAATGAGACAACAACAACTTCAATGCATCGAAAGTCTTAAAATGTATCCAACCTATAAAAAAGTCCGTCATAAAAATCGGAACAGACGACAAGCTCAGGTAAAGCCATTACGAGTTATGATAGGTTGTAAAAAACGTTTTTGAATCTAGCGGTTTAGAGAAAAAATACCCTTGAATCAAGTCTACACCTTGCTGAGATAAATAATTGACTTGCGACTCAGTTTCTACCCCTTCAGCAATAACACTTAAGCCAGATTTTTTAGCAAAAGAGATAATCGCATCAAGCGTTTTCTCATTAAAGTTATCTTTAACGCCAATAGTATCAATAAAAGCCTTATCAATTTTTAAGGTACTGATGCCTAACTTTTGTACATAGCTAAAACCGCCATAGCCCATACCGGCATCATCCAACTTTAAATCAACGCCGATCGAATAAAAATTATCAAGCATTTCACGGGCTTTAACTAAATCAGTGATGGGTTGGCGCTCAGTAATTTCTAGTGAAACTCTGTGTTTCCCAAGCTTCCCCGACTCTTTTAACGACTTGATATATTGATAAAGTTTGTCATCTTCCAAATGCTCAGGAACAATATTAATACTGATAAATAATGGACTAACTTGTTGGCCTGTTATCTCCATCTCATCAACCATCACATTCAGCATCGAATAAGTCATATCAACAATTAAGCCTGCTGACTCAGCAAAAGGAATAAATTGATTAGGTGGAATTAAATCCCCATTAAATTGGCGCCAACGCATTAGTACCTCAACCCCGACAATCTCATTCGATTGAGAGTTAATCACAGGCTGATAAAACGGAATAAACTCTTTGTTCTTGATGCCCTTTTTTATATTCGCCCGGGTTGAGCCTTGAGATTGTTTGCGGTACCAAAAGGCAACAGTAAACGCGAGCGCAATTAGAAAACTAATCAGCGCACGGTATTCCCAGCTTAGTGATTGATATTGTTTAAGGTATTCTTCGTTTCCAGTCAGGCTAAATTTAGCAATGTAGTATTCATTTTGCTGAACCACCTCTTCTATAATAAGGTGCTCGCCCTCGAACTCTTCAAAGCCAAACTCCATCACAGGTACTGCAGTTAAGTTATCTTGAAAGCCATCAATGGTAATGGTGTATTCTAAACAAGCTTTACAGTCTACTGGTATAAAGTAGCGAGGATTCATAGGCACGATACTGGCCACATATTGCTTATCACCATGATCGTGGGCTAAAAACAATTCATGTATATCTGAGTGAGATTGGTTTATGACTGCGAGTTTTAGATCCGGTCCAATATTATGCCTTACCAACTTTTCCACATGGCGTGGTATTGCTTGCGAGTGGCAAATCACTTCTAACTCATCCATTACGCCAACCCAACGAATAAAGGTCGAGTTAAACACCGACATAGTCAGTAATTTTTCATTACTTTCAGAGCAGGCATAGCTGTCATCGAGTTGCGGTAAAGCTTTAAGCTCTTGAGCAGTATCCTCAATGTACATGGTTAATTTTTCAGATAAGATATGGGCGTCACGCTTAATCATAGTGTCAGCAATTTGATAATCTAACGCTTTTAACCCCATGTTTAAAATAAAAAAACTAACAATGAATACCACATAGCACTGTACTCTTTCCATTTGCTATTTCGTCCCTTTGTATACTGAAAACTATCAGTAAAAAAACACTACAAGCTTTCTATTCAAACTCAGCATCGTAGCCTTCACAACTCACAGCCATTGTTTGCTGACTAAACGGATCCACAAACCTAAGTGATTTTGCCACCAGCTTTAATGGCTTATCAAAATTATCAGCAGCTTTCGGTTGCAGCTGTGGATAATTAGTATCATTTTCTAACGGCATCCCTAAAGACATCATATGTACTCTAAGTTGATGCATTTTCCCTGTTATGGGACTGAGTTCGAACAAGCCTCGAGTGCCTTTTATCGCGATCAAGCTAATTTCTGAATGCGTATTCGCTTCACCGTCAGTTATTTTCATTAAAAAACTTGGCGTTGAACGCACCATACGGTTTTTAACCGACCACTTAATAGGTAACGATAAACCGTCTTGCTGATGAAGAGCAAGTAACTCTGGAGTCAGCTGTGCAATAGCTTGATATTGCTTATTTATCTTACCATCAGTAAATAATGAATGATAAGCATGTCGAGACTCAGGGTTAACTGTCATTAACATAACCCCTGCCGTTGGTCTGTCTAACCTATGTGCTGGTGAAATCGTGTCTATACCTGAAGCAATTCGCAAACGATGAATCAGACACTCGTTAACAAAATTCCCACTGGGTGTAACAGGCAGAAAATGCGGTTTAAACACTAATATACAATGTTCGTCCTGATGGAGTATTTTATGCTGAAACGGAATTTTAGTTTCTGCCTCAACTTCACGGTAGTAATAGACCCGTGTCGCGCCTCGATATTGAGTGTGTTGATCAATCAGTTCACCATCTGCCCAGTGCACTTTGCCGTCAGCTACACGTTTTAACCAAACAGATTCTGGAATTTGTTGAAAGTGTGACACTAAAAACTCTAACACCGTTAAAGGTGCTGTTTTGGACTGTGGTAACACAATATAGGAAGGTTGAGCTGCTCTAGCAGCAAGTTTTACAGACATGTAAATATACTTTTAGCGACACTTTTAAACAGTATAACCAACAATGTCAGAGCAACTAAACAAAATCAACAAAAGCAAGAGACCAATATTAAACATCCACATGAGACTTTAATAATTGTAGAACAAAATCCATGGTTTTATGGCAGTTGGGTTGTTCAACCAATAGCAATTTGTCTTTGTTATACATAGGCAAAACTTCTAACCATCGCTGGCTAACCCAAGTTGCATCCTCAAGGTGAACTTGATTGTATAAATCGAGCAAGTCTGGGTTAACTTCGTAAAACTGCTCAAGTGCTGCGCTGATAATCTCGAACTCTTCCCCAATGGGTTCATTTTGCCAGTTTTGGCAAGGTAAAGTGCGAGCAATCCAGCTTTGATCTCTGAGTTGAGCACCTGAAAGAATTTTAACCCTTTGGCGGCCTTCGACGACAATACTTAACGAATCATCTTCCAATTGATTAAAGTCGATAATCTCGCACTCAGTTGCCGTGTCGTAACAAGGAGGGAAACAGCTACTTTTCGTCGCAGCTAATGCTAATCGATAATGCCCTTTCAGCACATTAGCAACCATTAACAATTGATTTGGTGTAACCATTCTCATCTCTTGTCGACCACCAGGAAGCAAAACTGCTTCTTGGATGAGTAACGCCATTTCTATCGTTTGCATAGCAACCTCCAGACCACAGCGTTTCTTGGTTATTCCATTTATTAGGGGTGTATACCCAGTAAGAATGCTGTAGAAAAAGTAGCCCACCGCTACCTAGGACCAATAAAAATCAACAAGTTGTCACTTAGATGACTTTAATAAGTTTAGCAGCCAAGTTTGAGTTTTCCAGCTTGGTAACGCTATTACAACTTTATGATTAGCACTGTAAACTTCATTTTGTCATCACATAGCAACAACCCAAACAAACAACAAAGTTGATTAATAATTAGACAGGGTAAAATACGGAATAGTTTCAGTAAATGATCATAATTTTACTAAAGTAACTCTGAAGATAACTTTTAAGGTGCTTAAGGGAGTGGCATATAAGCCAGAAGATTAAAGGGATAAACACCAATCAGCATATATGAAATTAGCACCAATAATGGCTTATTAATGGCACCATAAGTAAGCTGTAATGTTAAATGAGGAATTACGCTATCTAATGGGCTTTCTTATCGGCCTTCTTAGCGCTCTTCTTAGCGACTTAGCAATAAACGATGCCAATTACAGATACTCAATGTGGTCCATTATCGATTGCTTCTCCACAATATCAGCAAATAACTCACCTAACACTTCGCTTCGCTTTAAAGACTCACGCCAATAAGCAATACGGCTATCGCTATCGAGCTGCTTAAAGTCTTCTCGATCTGGGATCTTTTGATATGGCAATGACTTCAAAAACTCTGCAGTAGGAGTCAATATTAAGGCATTATGATAATGCTTTTTGGCTCGGCGCCATTTTAATGATTTATCAAACCAACCCGGACTCATATGAGGATAAAAGTGCGGATATAAACTTAAGCCTTCAGGTGAATGTGTTGGCATATCAAAATGGTAATCAGTGATACCACCATCATAGTAAGCGCCATCACTTATGCCATTTATGCGTGTAACAGGTGCTAATACTAATGGAATAGATCCCGTTGCCAGCAGAACTTGATTAATATTATTACGGGTTAGTTGAGCATGTTCGGTGGGTAAGTCAGTTAGGTGTGAAAAAGGGGATTTTACTTGTTGATGACTAAACACCACTCGTTCAAAGTGCCAGGCTAAACTTCGACGACTCACCGCATTACTTAATGCAGTAGCAGCAAGCCCTAACGCCAACTTTCCTTTAGAGCGACTGGCATTAAAATGCTTTGCCTTACACACCACAAAATGACTTTGAATGATACGGTTATTCACAATATCCATCGCGCCGTGCTCACCCAAAATACCATTAATAATACGTTCAACCTGTTCAGTCACTTCTTGTCGATTAGGGACATGATCGTATCGCTGACCAATATAAAAATCTTCAAGCCGAGAATATGCTGCTAAGGGATCTTTTTGAGCTAAGCAAGCCAAACGCCATGCGCCCGATGACGCGCCCATGGTATATAGCGGTGTTTTTCTTTCAGCAAAAAACTCACCAAACAAATATTTGTCCAGACCAGCTACCCCTATCCATTTAGGGCCACCCGATGCTGCAAATAACTGGCTAAACATTGATGCCGACAAGCCATTTTTTTCAATCTGTTGATAAGCTGTTTTACCAGCAAGTAATCGTAATGCTGTCACTGCGCTTCCTGTATTTAAATCTTTTCATGACAATACAAACTGAATCTAATCTCTGCGACACCAAAAACATCCGCAAAAACGATCAGTTAACCCCCAACAATCGACGGGTCTAAAATTCATCTTAACTAAGTTTGTCATAGGGTTAAACCACCTTAGGGTTGAATCTCTTCATAGCCTATAGCGAATCGACATATCTTCATGGCGTTGAATTAGCGAATAAGTAATAATATTGCATCATCAATAAATCAGAGAGCCACTATGGTCGTCGATAGCCTTTCAAACCATGCGCTATATCATTCACTCAGCCCAAGACTCGCCAAGGCGCTGACTCATTTATCTGAAACGGATTTTTCAAACGCCGAAGTGGGTACTTACCCTCTTGAAGGCAAAGATATATTTGTTATCGTCAATGACTATCATACCAAACCGAAACACACTGAGCCTTTTGAAGTCCACCAGCGTTATATTGATGTGCAATATGTTGTCAGTGGTGAAGAAGAATTTGGTTATTTGCCCCTTGCCAACCAAACACCTCTGGCGCCTTATCATCAAGAACATGATTTTACTGAGTTTGATTATGAATCTAATCAAGATACAGCGGCATTTATTCCACTAAAAGCGGGCATGTTTGCCTTGTTTTTCCCAGACGATATGCATATGCCAGGCACCTCAGATATTGCAACCGCTGTCAGAAAAGTCGTCATCAAAGTAAAGATTTAATCTTGCTTAAATGCTTAATCACAGCTGCAATAGTTTCAGGCCACAAAATGTGGCCTTTATTTTTTTAAACTTAATCACGATGTTTTTAATCAAGTTTACATTCAAAATGCTTAACTAGGCTTTTACTTCTGCATCAAACACCTCCCCTTTTCATGCCCTTTTCATGCCCGTTTCAAAGCTATTCGCACGTCCATTACCCTAAGCCCTCTAACAGCCCTCAGCTGAGCTCAATCTAAAGTTAAACCTGATTAAAATGTGATCTTGATCAATATTTACAACCTGCTAATATAACCCCAAGAAATTAGTTATAACTAAAAGCTATATAAACTAATCAATGGAATTGAGTCGCACCCTATGAAAAATACATCACCACTGAGCCAAATATATTTAGACGCCAATGCCACAACACCTGTATTGCCTCAAGCGGCAGCAGCGGCTGTAAACAGTATGAAAGTGTTATTTGGCAACCCAAGCAGTAGCCATATTACAGGGCTTAAAGCTAAAGATTTAATGGAGCAAACTCGCGCTAACGCCAGAAAAGTCATCGGCGCAGACACAGGTAATGTGATATTCACAAGCGGGGCGACTGAAGGGATCCAAACGGCGATTATCTCAGCCCTTGTTGAAGCGAAAAAATCCCTTGATTCAGATAAACAATATAGTTTGTTATATGGCGCCACAGAGCATAAAGCAGTGCCCGAATCATTAAAGCACTGGAATCAAATCTTAGGCATCAATGCTGACATTAAAGCGATTCCTGTTGATGGGATGGGAAATTTAGACAAGCAATTTATTGAACAAGAAGCCCCAAGCGCATTAATGATTTGTACTATGGCGGTAAATAATGAAACTGGCGTTTATCAGGACTTGCTCGCACTTGAACAAGTCATTCGTCATGCTAACAAACATATTTTTTGGATGGTTGATTGTGTGCAGGCGCTAGGGAAAACCCCATTAAACCTAGCGGAAACTACCATTGATTATGCCCCTTTTAGTGGCCATAAATTGTATGCACCGAAAGGCATTGGCTTTGTGTATATACGTCAGTCAGCACCATTTACCCCTATCATTGCTGGTGGCGGCCAAGAAAGCGGTTTGCGTTCAGGCACTGAAAACCTACCTGGTATGGCAGCTATTAACGTCATTTTTGAAATGTTACTCAATGAGCAAGATAGTGTATTTGCTAGCCTCGATACCCTAAGAGGTTATCAAACACAATTAGTGAACACGTTAAATACCGCTTTTCCTGAAGTGGTATATAACCATAGCGTTGAAAACAGCGTGCCAACTACAATTAACTTTGCAATTTCAGGGTTTAGCAGTAAAGAAATCATGGATTTATTTGATGCGGCTAACATTCGTGTTAGTTCAGGCTCTGCTTGCTCATCAAAAGTCACTCGCAGTTTTGTACTCGATGCCATGGGATTACCTGCCTGGCAAAGTGAATCAGCAATTCGATTGTCATTTGGTCCTGCAATTACACAGACAGAAGTTGATCAAGCCTGTCAACGCATCACCTCTGCAGCCAAAGCATTAACCCATAGCTGTATGATTTTAGACAATGGTGAAATTGATGAAAAGCAGCCGCTCAACGGTTTAGTGCAGCTAAGATTTGGCTCCAATTGCACTTGGGTATACGCCGACCAACAAAGCAAACAAGCCTTTATTATTGATCCACTGCCAGAGCTAAACGATCGCTTAGATACCTTATTGCAATGCCAGCAGTTGGAACTGGTGGCTGTAATCGACACCCACGGCCACGCCGACCATCAATCAGGCCGAACTTTCTTAGCCGATAAGCACCTACCTACTCAGCAAACTGATGCATTAGGTTGGCCACAAGCTTGTTTGCAGCATTCGCAACTTCAATACATTGAAATTGGTCATCAATGGCTAGTTAAAGTCGCTACACCTGGCCACACCGATGACAGTATGACGCTATTACTATGCAGTCCATTCAAGGATAAAAACGACATCAAACAACAGTGTCAGTTCGCCTTTTGCGGCGACACCGTTTTAATGGGCAGCTTAGGTCGAACAAACTTTGATTCAAGTAGTGCAACTGACATGTTCTCAAGCCTTAAGTTGATACATAGCTTGATTGGTAGTGATACGCTTATATGTGCTAGCCATGATTATAATAATGAGTTTACAACTCATCTCAGCGCAGAATGTCAACGTAACCCACTTTTAAGAAATACCCTTAATGGACAGCTCGACGTATACGAGTTTGAAAAGTTAAAAGCCGATTTGGACAGCCATCTTTGCGATCAAACTGGCAGCGAAATTATGTGCGGAGCATTAACTGACAGCCAGTTAGCGGGGCAAGCTATTGTTGAATATAACCATCAGAGTTTGAACTATGCCTTAGCCAATGATGAAGTCACATTAATTGATATCAGAGAACCTCACGAGTACGCACTGCAACACACTGAAGATTCCAGTGAAAACGTTCCGCTCACTCGCTTAGTGCAGTTTATTCAACAACAGCAACAGCAAAAGCATCGTAAGTGGGTATTAGTCTGTCGCAGTGGCAGTCGCTCATTTGTAGCAGCTCAAGCTATGCATCGTTTAGGATTTGATAATGTTGCTCACCTTAAAGGCGGATACGCATTAAGTAGTTAGTCGGTGTAAGGGTTAGCACTGATGGCATTCATCAAACCAATGAATGCCATTAAACCAGTCACTGGCGTAACCTCATTCAATATGGTGTATTTTCGTAAAGCCCTACCAAGCTTGTGTCCCAAAGCTTGTTTGCAGCTATAGTCAGGTATTGATTTCTAGATTTGAATCAAATCTTAATCAAAGTCTAAATCAAGGTCGTGGCACCTGATTTAGAGCGTAAATTTCCAAACTCCGTTTGGATTAAGGTCGTGGTTTTTCCACCCACACCCGACCAAGAGGGTATCAACAGCAATACCCTCTATACTCCCTGTAAAAGAATTAGGCCCTGCCGCCCCTAACGAAAAATGCTGAAAAGCGCATATTTTCAACGGGGATTGATCCAGCTTTAGGCTTCATCTTTAGCCGCCTTCGGTCATTATCGAAAAGCCCTAACGCTTCCGATAGGCCATCCGTGGCCTAACGAAAGCTAGCTTGGCATCCATGCCAAGCTCACGGCCTTTTCTCGATGACCTCAATTCAAACTGTGTATTCTTACTAAGATCAAAACACCTATACAACTCGAGTTTTTTAGCTAGTTAGTTGCCACAAATACAGTCAAATCGAAGAGACAATAACCCCAGTGTAGATGCAGCAGCGAGCTTCCAAAACAAGGCGAAGTTTCACTGTGTGGAATGCTCTGAGCGAGAGGCATGGATGCCGAACTGGCCGTTTAACATGGATGTTATTTGTTTTGGCAGAGCTGTCAGGGACCTTTTGATTTAAATAAAGAATGCAGCGTCTCGCAGTTGTATCTGCACAAAAGGTCGCTCTTTCACATCTGCCCCATAGGGATATGGGAAATGTCATTATGATGTAGGGAACATCATTGACCATGTGATCGCGACATTCAGTTCATCATGAACATCCCTGCGGCAGGCAATAGATTAGATTGAAGTGACGACTCTCATTAACAGAGCCAATACTGATGAAGTTCAAATCTGATGCTGGTAACTCGTTCATGCCCCAAAACGTGTTTCAAATGATAGGTAGTAAAGATAAGTAACAGCCAGTAGACCTACTTTTTCTAATCGATAAGTGACTGCTGCTGATTACTTCTGATAAAGCATCAATTTCAATGCTCACTTTGCAAATATTTGTGCTCGTTTATCCAATGCCACTCTGATAGAGTGCTTATAAATCAATAGCTTTACTTTAGTAAGGCTTAAATAATAGGTTTATTAAATGTGCATGCGCGTTTTGCCAAATAAACGCGCATGCGCACTATACAAATGTTAGGCAGAAGTTATTGAATACTAGGAATTAACCTTATGAAAGGTAAGAGTCAATTTGTTGGTGCTTCAGGGCAATTTTTTGTAGCTTATCAACTTACCAAAAGATTTATCCATGCAAGTATCACATTAGGGAATGCTCCTGCGGTTGATATCATTGCTGCGAAATCTGATGGGTCTAAAAGTATCTCTATACAAGTTAAGACATCTCAAAATGCTTACCGTAAAACACGTTACGGACGTGAAGGTTGTGAATGGGATGTTGGCGCGGGTGTTATAGGGAAATCGAGTCCTAACTTATGGTATGCGTTAGTGGATCTAAAACTAGAATCTGATAAAGAACCTGATGTATTCATTGTTCCATCAAAATGGGTCTCTGAATTTGTTAAACCTGACTTTAGTCGAAAAATATATTTTCTTCCTTCTACAGCATGGGAACTTACAAAAGATAGATGGGATTTAATATCTTCTTTTCTAAATGAGGATGAGGAAAAATTGAAGATATATTCAACATGGCCTGAAGATAAACTTGTTCGCTGGGGAAAAACTGCCTAACAAGTCAATTTAAACGGAAAAAAACAGTTGGCTGTTTCGCTCCGCTACACAAATATAGCCAACAAAATTTTTGTCCGCTTAATATGGGCGTTATAACTCAGGAGAGTTCGATGGAGTTTTATTTCTATCCCAATGATGAAACCGAATTTAAGTCCAACGCTGTCGGTAATTATGTACATACAGTAATTTTTAATACTAATGAGCACAAAGTCGTAAATAGTTATGCTCGAAAAGTTAATAAACATTGGGAACAAACTTGTAAAAATAATATTGAAACGGATCATCGAATTAAAGAATTAAGCGGTGATCATTTTCAAATTTATAGCTGGATCTCTAAATCGAAAACGGACTTTGCATTGCCTTTCTTTAAAGCGATGAATTGAGTTATAACAAGGCAAAGCAAGCAGACGCATAACGGTTGTTTGTGGCGTTACCGAACATCGATTGCCATACTTTTTCTAATCATAGTTAGGTTGATTAAACTCAATACTCTAAGTGGCTTCTGTCCAAGAATGGGTTAGGGGACTTAGCTCACTATGCACAAAAATGTGTTTTAAATGGATATATTTTAAAGTTTAGCTGTTTGTATTTACCTTCAAAAACCTAATGTAACCTTAAAATGAGTGGCCAAATTATCTATACCACTACAATATGGCTAGTTTTGGCGTTGCGGTTTGTAAGAAGTATTGATGTCTACTTTGTTAGGTAGATTCATTACTTTGAGATTTGGGAGTTATAGAAGAAAAACGTGAATGGAATTCCGGAGTGAGTGCTTAAATCACTAAAATACATAACCATCAAGCCCTCAATTGACTCTAGACTAATTCATTTATGTCCCTAAGTAGAAGAATGTATTGAATCAGAACCAGCTCAGTTATTAGAGATATGGTTCTAGTTAGTAAAAAAACGCCCAAAAACTGTAAGGTCCATTGGGCGTGAAAAAGGGAACTATAATGAAGGGGAAAATTAAGGAACTTGTAACTCGAAGGCATGATGACAAGCTTCGTTACAGTAGAGCTTAGATTTTGTGTGTGTGGAGTGGCAAACTGTGCAACGGATGTCACCTACATGAGAATCATGAATGTTCAAGGTGACCTCTCTGCCATCTTTATCCTTGAAAGCAATCGCTTTCTTTTCCTTCTGATTTTCATGGCATGAGCGACATGCTTTTTGAGAAGCTTTACGTGTTGGCTTTTCAGTTTTATGGCAATCAGCACACGTAATTTCAAACGCTTGGTGCTTTCCTAATACCGGATGGCTTTTTGCAAAAACAGAATTGGAATAAACCGAAATAGTTCCGATAGCTATAATTAGTAACAATAATTGTTTCATATCTTATTTCCTTAATGAAGTTATGAAACAAATTATATAAAAGTCAAATAAATCCAATAGAGACATATGTCTGTATTGATATAATTAATAAACTTCTGTGATGGCGTTCAAAGCATTATTGTTTATTGAGAATCCATATTTATAAACTTGGATATATCCTTTTAACTTCCATTCAGGAATAATTCTCTCAATTGTTTTCTGAGTTGTGTACATTACAGCACTTAGTTCTGAATAAGAAAGTTTCAAGGGAATGTTTGACCACTCACCTTTGATATCACAGTTAAAACTCATCGCCAATGAATTAAAAAGAAATGCTAGTCTTTTTTCTGTGTTACACGTAAACATACAAGTAAATCCATCATAATCTGAAGCTATACAGGCCATGAAATATTGGTTGAACATTTCCATTTTATCTTGTTCATTTTTTATTAATTTATGAGCTAACTCTATAGGGATTTTATATACAATGGATTTTCTCAACGCTATAATATTTTCTTTATTATTACAGATTCCCATAAAACTCAAATAGTTCAAAATTCGGTTAGGAAGAACTAAACTTATCGATTTAGGCTTGTTGATGTCGTGAGTATTGTAACATTGAGACAGCATTCCTGATTCTAAAAATATAAGTTGGTCTACGTTACACGAAGAAGCATTGACTAAAGGCCCTGAAATAACTTCTCCTTTGTTGAAGGATACCATTTTACCAAAACTCTTCAGAAATGAGATTAGTTCCAAAGGAGCCTCTGGAATAACCCATGGTGTCGATTCATAGTACCTGCCCATAGAAATTTCCTAAATATTTATTTATGACGTTAGGAGTAATCATCTAACGATTATAGAAAAGTTAAAGAAACTTATTGAATATTATCAGTTTTTTATTAATGATGGTACTATTTTTATCCAGTTGGTAAAGGTTTGATCTTTTCCATTTCGGGATTAATGTATTTATTGTTTTCCGTGTAGCAAATATAACCTTTCTAATCTCTTCATTGGTCAACTTTAAAGGTATTTTATATGTGTCGTTATTTTCGTCCTTGGGATATGCATTCATTAGTGAGTGAAATAGCAGGCGCACTCTTTGATCTACATTCTTAGTTCCAATAATATGTGCACCTTCCGACTCTGACTTTAGGCAGGAAATGCAGTACTGATATACACAGTCTTTTAAATCTTTAGTTTGTAAGAAAGCAGCCTTAAGATTGTCGACGGATAAAAACATAACTTCCGAATCTACAGAAGCAATTAGAAACTCACTATTATCAGTCAAGTTGAGAAAGTTATTATGCCCTGCAACTCTATTAGGTAAGACAACGCCTGTAAATAGCTCCTTATTTGTTGCATTGATCTCTCTATAGTTTAATAAGACACCCTTGTTTAGTAATATAAAAAATTTCTTATTATTTTCTATTGAACCTGAGTTGAAGTTTATTTTATCCCCCTTTCTTATAGTTTTTAATGTACAGTGTTCATAAAAAACCGTTCTAAATACTCTTGGGATTTCAGGAAATACCCAAGGGTTAACATCTATTTTCATCTTAGGTTGAATAAACATGAATATTCCTTCTTTAAATACAGCCAGTGCCTTCCACTGGCTGTATTTAATTTGAGATTAACTATAGTTTTTTAATTTTTTTGTTGAGGAGTTCTGCCACATCCTCAACTGCAAACCTTCCTGTCGCTAACGAAGATGCACTTGCAAACCCAGGATTAATATACGGATAGTTAGTGCCATACATTCCACCAGCAGTGGCTCCTGCTGCGTACAGCCCTTTGATTATTTCACCTTTTATACTAACGACTTGAGATTTGTGATTGATTTTTAAACCACCTCCCATATCGCAGATTGTGCTATCACCTTTTAAAGCAAAGAAAGGAGGGGTCATAATTGGTTTCAAATGTTGATTTGATTTTCCAAAGTCATGATCAACACCTTCTTTTGCTAGTTTATTGTAGCGGTCAACTGTGGTTTGCAAATTTTTCTGGTTGACTCCCATAATATTTGCTAATTCTGAAATGCTATTAGCTTTGAAAGCATAGCCTCGCTTCTGGCCATCCTTGATTGCATCATCGAAATGAGGCATTAACTGTCCCTTATTATACATAGTGAAGTAGTTAGTATCTGAACCGCCCCCTGTCATTAAGTCTTCTCTTTTGACATTATCTATAATAACAAAAGCTTGATTACCTTGGTTTAGCGTTGCGTTATTTACGATGGTAAAATCACCAGAGAGTGCTTCGTTAAGATAGCGGTCCCCATTGAAGTTTACCCATAAAGAATGCGTCTTCAACATCATGTAAGCATCCATCATGACAGGTGAACTATACATCTCTTTATATAAGGTGTTAGTTGGGACTAAGCTTTCACCAATGACCAGATTTTCATTATCTAAATCTGCACCAACAGCTATTCCCATAGTGACGCCATCACCTGTATTCCCCGGAAGTGCGATAGATTTTAGAGGTTGTCCTTTGATTGATAATTCGGGTGCAAATTTGGTCAATAGTTTCGTGCTATTTGCGATGGAACCAGTTGCCATCAAAACAGCTTTAGCATTAATCTGTATTTCTCCCTCGTCCTCACTTTCAGCAAGAATACCTGTAACTACTCCTTTATTATTTATTATCAATTTATTACCTGGCGTCTCTGTAAAAATTTGCCCACCATTTTTAGTAATAATATCAGTAAGCACACCTATGGCTTGTGCACCAGGTGCATGACCTTCATATGTGTGATAAACCCTATGGCCGTCGACTGTATCGGTAATGAGAGGCCCCATCTTGATGCCTCGATCTATCATCCAATGGATGTTGTTTGCTGAATCATCTATGATGCGCTTAACAAGTGCAGGGTTAGCTCTCCAGCCTGCATAATCCATGGTTTCTTCGAATGACTCCTGTTTCGTTAACCCAACCATGTTTGCTGCGGTTGTTTTGGATTCGACAGCATAGGTGCCTTCGATTACGACTAACTGCCCTCCAGTAGTAGCCAGTTTTTCAATTACAATCGTGTCAATACCATTTTCTTCTGCGTAAGCGGCAGCAGTAAGGCCTGCCACACCTGAACCAACAATAACAAGTTCGGTATTATATTCAGTTACAGCTAGAGCGTTACCTGATGCAAGGATTGCAACTGCAACTGTCAATGACTTTAATTTCATTTTTAATCCTTATTTTTCTGTATGAGAAAGATTCAATTGATACAAGTTGTAACGATAAAGTGAGCGGAGGAAGCGAGCTACAGACATATGTCCGAGACTTTGATCAAATGTTGTTATAGGTTGTTGTTTTGCACTGGGTTATGTTGATTATTGGTTAGAGTTGTTTTGTGACTTATGTCTATTAATAGTTTTTTTGTAAAAAACCTTGAAATACTAAATCACTAATATATTTCAAGGTTTAATATTTATTTTATGATTTTTAACATTAAAAATTATATTTTAAAGAGTAAAAGACCCCATCAGAATAACCTTTTAATCCCATATTATTCTGGCTGTATCGGTAAGATAATGACATGGCCGCTGAGGGGATTATTTGCCAATCCAGCACCAGCCATCCATTATAGCCAAATGCTTCATCTTCACCGGTAATATTTAAGTACAGGTCATCGCGACCGAAATAATGCTCTTGATTCCACATTAGGTTAAAATTCTGCTCCCATAGAGTGAATCCCTTGGATGCAGTTAGAGTTAAGTAACCACCATTGTAACCATTCTCCCAGTTCGTTACTCCTAGTCCACGGTAGTCTGCAACTACGAAATTTGCAGCCACAGCTGCTTGGACATAAAGGCCATTGTTCAGCACTTTGTCCCAGCTTATACCCGGGAGAATCAAAGTTTCAGACCAGTCAGGTTCATTTTTTACATATACCTGACTGTATAGATTGAAGCCCGTCTCACCTAGGTTAGCTTGGCCTATAAGGACAACTTCAACTCCCAACTCAGCACTTTTGTCTATGTCCTCCAATTGCACGTTACCGTAGATATCGCCAAATTCAGTGGCGTTATAACCATGTAACTTCAGGAAGGGATTTGTACTACGCTGGTCGCCAAAAGCCTCCTCAGCTTTATCAGACCAGTCCATTACCCCAGCTTCAAGAGTGAAGTCAGTCGCATAAGTAATAGATGTTTGCAGCAATAGTGCCAGAAGGCATAAATTCTTTTTCATGTTCATCTCCAAGTTTTTATTGTATTCGATAGAGATGTTAAAAGGATGGTTGCACTTGTATCAATATCATTAACAATTGTTTTTATTATTTGAGATTCACACCCTAAACCCAAGGGGTATTGAGTAACAATTACTTATTGCTATGGTCACCTAGGTTACTTAAGTTGGCGCCGTTGTTTTATCACGCTACACATCATAAATATGAAATTATTCGTCTGTGAGGTTACATAGGTTACTTTATTTTATTATGGTGATGAGTTTAAGGTGTTATTTTTATTCCGCCTCAATGTTAACTTGATAAATGTTTTTACTTTGTGTTCATTCCGCTATGTTTTTAGTTTCATTTAAAAATGCTGTTATTCTTTTTATTGTTCTTTTATCGAATATAACTGGATCATATTTTATTGGTGTGTGCGATGGGGAGTTATTAATTGCTTTAGGATTGACTGTACCTATAACCGTATTAACGATAAGCATAGGTACAGGTATTGGGACTGGCGCTGCTATCTATGTTGGGTATTTACAGGGTAAAAAGCAGTGTGAGTTGATATATCATTTTGTGCAATCTGTTTATCTTGGACTAGGAATTGTTCTGATACCAGTAAGTTGGCTAGTTAGTTCTTTGATGGGGGATCTAGTAGGCATATTTATTTATGATTACTCATTATCAGAATCTGTTAGTGAGTACTTGACCATTTGGGTGCTTGGCGTTCCTTTACTGTTTATCTCGATGGTTTCAAGCCAAATTCTGCGAGCTCTTGGTGATCTTAAATCCTATGGCATAGTGCTGCTTATTGCTGCCGGGCTCACGCTTGTTTTAGAGCCATTATTCATCTTTGGGTTCGGTATTGTTCCCGCTTTAGGGATTAGAGGGATAGGAGCTGCCTTTTTATGTTCTTCGCTAGGGTCTTCTATCGTTGCACTGGGATTACTAACAAAGCGGTTTACGGATATTACTGTTAAAACCATTGATTTTTCAGACTGCATTCAGCATCTAAAAAAATTGTTTATGGTTTCTAAGAACTTGATCCTTTTGTCTGCACAAGCTCCGCTTATTAAGCTGTTCTTGGTAGCCGTTGTGGCTCGAAATGAGCCAATTGCTGCCGCCGTACTAGGTTTATGTTTTCGCTTTGAGGCGGTATTTCTAATTCCTGTTAATGCTATAAGTGGTTGCTTATTTACTCTGTTTCCGCGCTTACTTGGCGAAGGTTGGATTAACAAGGCGAATGCTCTACTTTTAAAAGCTTGGGTTACAGCTTTTATGCTCCAAACTTTTATTGCTTTAGCAATATTTTTAGCCATGGATTTGTTGGTAGAAATGTTGGGGATGACACTTGAGTTTGAATTCTATTTTAGACAGTATTTTTATGTTGTTTCATGGAGTTATGGTTTTCTGTCTATCTCTATTTTGCTATCTCATGCTTTGAATATGTATGGGATGCAAACTTCATCTTTAGCGACGAGTCTTGTCAGAAATTTTTTATGTCTATTACCTCTATTTTTGGTTGTACAATCTATCTGCGGTTTTGAACTTGCTGTGTATGTGTTGTTTAGTGTAAATGTTCTCTTCGCTTTTATATATCTTGCTATCTTCTATAGCTGTAGTGGATTACTTAAACTGGCCACTTGCTTGTAGGTGATACTTGTACTTTTTCATAGCTGAGGTTATCCGAAATATAGAAACTTTCAGAACTTCGTAACGCATTTCTGTCCAAATATTTGTTAGTGTTTGTGAAGCCAACATCGGTAATAAAGTAACATGCCTTATGAGCGGGTTTATCAATGGTAATCCATTTCTCTGCTGATGCTTGTTGCACGATTAAACGCTAGCTTTTCCCTCGCAATCAGCAGTCATTGCTGCGCTGTCCGCGCTTAATAAACCACTTCAGGCTTTTTAGTTATTGGTCGCTTGGTGATTTCTTGTTAAAATCGCAGCAAATTTATAGGAGCGTTTAACAATGGCAATGTATGTAGTGGGTCATAAGATCCCAGATTCAGATTCAATCTGCGGTGCAATCGCACTAGCTTACTTAAAAAATCAAATTGAAGAGCCTGCAATTGCAGCACGTTTAGGTGAGCTTTCACCTGAAACAGCCTATATCTTAGATAGATTTGGTTTTGAAGCACCAGAATTCAAAGAAAGCTACGCAGGCGAAGAAGTTTACATCGTTGACCATTCAGAACTTACCCAAGCACCAGATGATATCGCTGAAGCGACTATCGTGGGTATCGTTGATCATCACAAATTAGGTGACTTAACGACCTCTACCCCGCTTGAGTGTTGGATCCGTCCAGTAGGCTGTTCAAATACAGTGATTAAAATGATGTACGATTTCTACCAAGTAGAAATCCCAGCTAATATCGCTGGCATCATGATGTGCGCTATTTTAAGTGACACGGTTATCTTCAAATCGCCTACCTGTACCACTGCAGATATCCGTTGTGTTGAAGCATTAGCTGAAATCGCTGGTATTGAAGACTTTAAAGAAGTCGGCATGGAAATGTTCAAAGTAAAATCAGCAGTTGAAGGCACACCAGCCCGTGACCTTGTATTGCGTGATTTTAAAGACTTCAACATGAACGGTAACCTTGTAGGTATCGGTCAGCTAGAAGTTATCGACTTAGCGGTATTTGATGATATCAAAGCAGATTTAGAAGCTGATATTGCAGCACTAAAGGCTGAAGGCAATCGCCACAGTGTTTTATTATTACTAACTGACATCATGAAAGAAGGTTCAGAAATGTTAGTGGTTTCTGACGATGAATTCCTTACAGAAAAAGCATACGGTAAAGCCAGTGTTGATGGCCGCGTATGGTTAGACGGTGTATTAAGCCGTAAGAAGCAAGTTGTACCATCTCTACAAGATGTGTTTGCATAAATTGCAGAAACTGCGAGTCTTCAATGTACCTCGCTAAAACGAAAAAAGCTGAATCATTTGATTCAGCTTTTTTGTATCAAAAACAAAATGCAGCGTTAGCACTTAAGAATCGAGAGTTAAAAACGTAAAGTATCAATACTCATGATTAATGTGTTTCGGTCAGAAGTTCAATCCAAGCCTCTGAATCTGCAACCATAAACTTGTAACTTTTATGATTGTTTAACTCAATTTTAATCGCATCAGCGGTTACGGGTAATATCCCGCCTCCCGTTCCCCAGCACTTTTCGACCTTCTCAATATCAGTGAGTGCAATCTCATACGGACCCATTTCAAATATCTTATTTGAAGCTTCAAAATACAAACGGCTTTTAGTTAACGATAGCTGGCCATCTCCACTAAATGCCCCATTCTGCGCAGTAGCAAATGTAGACCTTACAACTGTTTCATCACCAAAATCTATTGTACTCATTGGTCATTCCTCACCTTGTCGCTCACTGATATCACCGTCAATATTGCTCGCTGTTCTCTAACAATAAATAGATGTACTATCAGTTAGCATCACCGATATTACTGCTATCATTAGCCATAACTTTCATTTTACTGAATTAATTATAGTCGGCTAAAGCTGAACAGCCATTGAATAAAATAAATATGAATAAGGCGATTATGAATACCCTTAAAGTACTTTTGATAAGTTTGAGCATACTTAGTCTGACTGGCTGTATCACAACCCCAGAAATGAATAGTGAACATGTCGCAGTCTTGTGGTCAGAACAAGGTGATATGGATATCTGTGAATTAAAAGGCACTCTTATTGGTTCACAGGGGCATTGGTATGATTATCTATTTATTACCAATAAAGATTTAACTCAAGGTGCTATTAATCAATTAAGAAATGATGCACTTACACTAGGCGCTAATACGGTATTTCTTTATAAACCAAAAGTCTTTACCACTTCAGTCACCTTGTTAGCTAATGCTTATGTGTGCCCTTTAGATTAAAGCTTGAAATGGAGTCATTTCTACATGATAAAACGAATACTTAGATACTTAGAGCTATAGACTTTTACAACCAAATCTTTATAGACTAAAACAAATAATCTAATCAAGATTACAAATACTTAAACGGACTTAAGAATTTACTTTAAAAGGAATTTTATGAAACGCTTTTTATCTATTAGTTGTTCATTTGTATTGGGCATTATTTCAACTCTACTTTTTCAAAACCTGACAAATCCCCCACTAGAAATTAACTCAAAAAATCAAGAGTTAAGCTCAAGCCAAAATCAATACAAACAATTCGAGAGGTCAACTCAACAATTAACTCAAAAACAAATTAATCTAGAAAACAACGCAAAAGATTCAAGAAAAAAAATGGAGTCATCTTCTACAACCGTTCTTGAATCAAAAGCTTCAGATATTGAAGATACAACGACTAAAAGCCATGAACTAAGAAATAATGAAAGCCACTCTAACATCAAGGCTACAGAATTTGCACAGCAACCAGAGCAACCAGAGCAACCAGAGCAACCAGAGCAACCAGAGCAACCAGAGCAACTTGAAACCTACCTTACCAATGATGAGCTACAAGCCGTATTACCAGAAACATTCGCTAATTGGATTTCTGAATCAAAAAATCCCAAATTAGTGTCTACTTATCAGGATTTCTATAGCGAAACAATAGACTATGATTGGGCAATAGATATACAAACGCGAATTAGTGATTTCTTCAAGTTGCATCCTAATGTTGATAACCTCAAAGAGTTTAAAGTAACTTGTAAATCCAATACTTGTGAAATATGGGCGTTTACTCAAGATGCATCTGGGCTCATGCCAATTTTTAGAGACTTAGTCAGTGAGTCTTGGTTTCGAAGCAGCTTTAAACTTCCCGTAGAATATAGTGGACAGCAAGTAACAGCAGAGTTTGGAGAGAGTTCTTACATGTTATTGACAAGAAAAATCGTTAATTAACCATATGGTATTAAAAGGTAATTAACAATTTCTAAAGAGATACTAATTTCTAGCAGAGTGATATTACTTAATCATTTTATACCAACCTAGAACCTTCAGCATCTCGGTGAATTTTGTAGCCAAGGCTTTATATGCTCAAAGTCGATATGCCCAAAGTCGATATGATAGAGGTTAAGCTAACTTTGCTGCAGGGCTATATCAACGCTCCTGCAACAAGGTGTTATTTTATCTTACGGAAATTACATAATAAAAAAACAACACTTCTATTATAAAACCTCAAGAGAACCTAAAAACAATTGGGCACTTTTTTTAGGAATATCACCTTCCCCAAAAAAAACGATTTGACTCACTAGGCTATCATCTAAGTGAATAAAACGTTGCGTGACATTTCGGCCCTTATAAATCAAATGATATTCATCGCCTAAATAATCCATCACGAAAATATTATTCGATGAGATTAATTCAGCACCTTTTTTGATTAAAGAAGCCGGACCAGACTGCGCATGTAATATGCTTTCACCGCGAAATACACTGATTCCGTACTCAACATTTTCCCTTCTTAATCGCACCATTTCAATTTGTAAATTTTCAACACTGATATTCTCAACTTTGGGCTTATCAGGGAACTTTACCACCACATTATCAGAGTCAAATTGATACTGAAGCCAATTCTGACCATCTACCTGCTCTTTCGTATTGAAGTGTTTATATGTAACTATTGCGATAATGCCGATTAAGGCAAGTTTTATAACTTTTCCCACTCTAAGTCCCTTTAGATTAGCTGATGTTTAAATTTGAACCTAAATTAACTTAACCAATTTGATAAAACACATATTTGTGTGGAACACATCACTATCAATTGAATTAATGACTTAGCAACTAATTGCTAAATGTGAATATTTTTAAAGCCGTTATGCCCAAAATCTTAAACCACCAAATACATTCATTAACTCAACACATTTGGCGGAAAGAGCCTTACGAATTAAATACCGACACAGTTAGCATAATAAGTCACAGTCGCGGGCCAGTCTGAAAACACGCCCATAACACCGACGTCTTTTGTTAGCACATCCAATAACTCAAATGCATCACCTTCATTATCGACAGCGTCAGTTATCGATTGATAATACCAACCGCCTGCGCCTTGAGTTAATAGACCCGAACGCTCAAGTGTCCAAGTAATAATATTCAATCCCGCCCCTTTAGCCGCGACTGCATACTCTGAGGGAACAATTTGATTATCGGTATCTAGTGTCACCAACACCCACAATGGCGGGGCAATAATCTTCACGCCATCATTTGCTAGCTCATCCATAGTCGGTGACCACGTCGCACTGTTTTGTGGGTCAAAGTCAGCCAAATCGTATCTATCGTCAAGATACACTCCTTGCTCACCAAAATCTGGACTATTGGCAATCCAGTATTTCACATCTTCAAGGTTAAATGATTGAGGGTAAACATTGGCGGCATCGACATCTGCAGCAACATATTCATCTACCATTTTTTGGGCATAATCTTGCTGGCTAAAACCGTCAAATGGCATTGCTACACTGGCCGACTTTAGCTCTGGTGTCATCTTTACTCCAGCCGCTTTAAACATAGTGATACTTGCAGCATGGGTCATTAGCGTGCCGCTACCTGAGTATAAATCGGTGCGCCAGTTAGCCGTTCCAGCCATAAACTCTTCAACTGTCGTCGCATTTGGGTTTGCACCATCCATTTTACCTTCAAGCATTTTAAACTCAGCCAAGGTGATATCACTGGTACAACATTGCGCCGTCGCCATAACGCCATTTACTAAGTCTGCAGGACTGAAAGGGACTGAGCACTTAGCAGCAAGCTCAGGAATAGCTAAAATATTAGTTGTTGTTGCCAAATCACATTGCGAATGACGACATACCAGCGCTTTATCTTGAGTAAATGTCACATCACATTCCACTACACCTGCACCTGAATCAATCGCAGCCTGATAAGACTCTTTAGTATGCTCAGGAAACTGCATTGCCGCGCCCCGATGGCCGATGGAAAAGTCATGTCGATACATTGTTTCACCAGCACATTGGGTCAATTGGTTTTTTAACTCACTGTCTTGCATTTGCTCAACTAAATATGAGGGTCTTGGGCCAACACTTACCACCACGGTTTTATCTAATTTCGCATCAACCTCACCTTGGCCGTTATCATCGTCATCATTACAACCTGAAATAAATAACAGACCTAGTGACATCGCTATTAGCGCAAGTTTGTTTTCACTCTTCATCAACATGCTTAACTCCATTTAATTTTTAGATGTACCTAGCAATCAGCTCAAACTTAAGCACAATTTGCTAAGCCACTTCGGAACGTAACCTTGCATAATCTAAAGAGTAAATGTGACTACAAAACAAACAAAATATGACATTTATTAGCATTTAATAATACAAAGAGTCCCATTAATGGGTGAACTCTCCGACTAACTGTAATAATCTATTTTAAATAGCTAATGGATAACTTGTAATAGTTCATAGGCGTCAAACCTTACTGAGATAATGTTTGCTCAAAACCGCTCATTTTTAGGATGATAAATGATTACCCACGAACCCAATGCACACTATATTGCCAACCCTACCCGATATAAAAATATGGCTTACGAACGATGCGGGCGCAGTGGCATTTTGTTACCTAAGCTTTCCCTAGGGTTATGGCAAAACTTCGGTGAAAACGACTCTCGAGTCAATGCTGCTAACATGCTTCATACAGCCTTTGACTCTGGTTTAACCCATTTTGATTTAGCTAATAATTATGGCCCTAATTATGGTGCTGCCGAATCAACTTTTGGTTCAATCTTTAAACACGACTTAACGCCTTATCGTGATGAATTGATTATTTCTAGCAAAGCGGGTTATGACATGTGGCCAGGCCCTTACGGAATGGGTGGATCACGTAAGTACTTGGTATCAAGCTGCGATCAAAGCCTTCAACGCACTGGCTTGGACTACTTTGATATCTTTTATCATCATTGTATGGATGCTGATACGCCATTAGAAGAAACCATGCAGGCACTGGATTACATTGTGCGTTCAGGCCGCGCTTTATACGTCGGGATTTCAAATTATCAACCTCAGCAAACCCAACAAGCCATTAAGATACTTCAAGATTTAGGTACTCCTTTATTAATCCATCAACCACGCTATAACCTGTTTGATCGCTGGATTGAAAATGGTCTTACGGAAGTGCTAAAAACTGAAGGCGTTGGCTCGATTGTATTTTCGCCTCTGGCGCAAGGCTTATTAACCAGTAAGTACCTCAATGGTATTCCTAAAGATTCTAGAGCAGCACAAGAACATCAAATTTACCTCGCCGAAAAAGACCTCACCTCAGCAAAAATATCAAAGGTGAAAGCCTTAAATGAATTAGCACAGCAGCGTGGACAATCGTTAGCGCAGATGGCCATTGCATGGGCACTGAATAATGAAGCTGTAACGACCTGTTTAATTGGTGCCAGTCGTCCGGCGCAAATTCTCGACTCTGTTAATGCACTGAATAAGCTAGACTTTAGCCAACAGGAATTAACTGCAATCAATAATATTCTAAAGGAATAGGATTTAAACGATGAACAGCCTAATCAATGATAAAGCAACATCTGGCAAACCACTAAAACACCGTACAAAAGGGGCTATAGCCATGACAATGATGATAACCGCATTAGCCCTAGTTAACCCTGTTGCCGCTGAAATTAATCCCGCACAGCTTGCAGATATAAAAGCGATCAAAATTAACAATAACCAGGTGATAACCGCAGGTTTGCCGACAAGCTCTGAGTTTGAAACGCTCAAACAAGCAGGCGTTGAGGTCGTGATTAACCTAATTCCAACCAATAATCCTAACTTTCTTGCTGAAGAACCCGAATTAGTAAACGATTCAGGGATGAAATATGAAAACATCGAAGTCGATTGGCAACAGCCAACAATAGAAAATGTTGAGCTGTTTTTTAGTGTGATGGAACAAAACAATGATAAGTCGATTTTAGTGCATTGCGCCGCCAACTATCGCGCCTCAGCATTTTACTATTTGTACCTAGCTACCCAAGGTATCGATGTTTCTGGAGAAGTACTAGAAGATACATTATCGCCTTGGGGGGACTTACAACAAAGCTTTGAAAAATACCCACAATGGCAAGCACTCATTGAACAAGTCAAACAAAAATACTCTACCAAATAGACCAACTCAACGTTGGGCAGCTATGTGTTAATAAGTGTGACTTTAAGATTTATCGACATAGCAGATAATTTGTTATGTCGATATTTTCATAAAATATTGTTAAGCAAGCTCATGAGTAACTTAAAAGTCTATGGTAGCGGGAGTTGCTCAATAAGCATCGAGCTTGATTAACTGCAACCAAAAACTGAAAACCTTGAGCCATTTTTTAGTGTTATGAAACAGCGCAGTGACGAATATATGTTTATCTTGAACATCATTTTGGTTGTTCAAGAGTTTCTATTGTCATGAAAATATAAAATTATCGTTTCCCAGATCTCAATACTGACACTACAACCTGTATCTCAACCAATAAAACCTTTAATCTCGCGCACTTCTGATGTGCCTTCAACACTAACCAATATTTAGCGGTCGCCTTTTAACCTCAATACAATCCAAGGTTAATTAAAACTCATGCCACTAAACCAAAATGAAAATAGCGCACAACTTGTCTATATCTATTGAATTCAACTAGAACATTGGATTTTCAGAAGGAAGGTTAATTCAGTAGCACACTTGAATAGTTGTCGATAAGGTGGCGTCACAATACGCCTATCTATTTACCTACATTATTTTTTAATTAATTAACTGCCTAATGAGTCATCACAACCCCGTTTTCAGGACAACTCTTTGCTCTTCTAGGTTGTCTTATTCAACGGCGAAAGCTAGATACACACCACGTTATTGTAAAGCAATTACCTACAACTAATTCTGGATTAACAACTGATTTAGTTAGCTGAGTTATCAAAATTAAAACGCTCAACGATTGTGATTTCCGCCCACAAAAAACGCACTCTAAGGGCTGTCACCGCAAATGGTGACGAAAGTTTCATAAAACACTTAAAAATATAAAATCTACAAATAGAAAGGGAAAAATGATGAGAAAAACCGCCAAGTTTATGTTGTCGATGGTGGCTACAGCAGTTGCAATGTCTTCTACTAATGCTATTGCAGAAGAACAAGAAGATGGTATAAGCATCGGAGGTGCTGTTCGCGTTAATTATGCATACAAAGACTACGATGAGTCCTCAAAAGACAAGTTAGGTGAATTTGATTTTGATGTAGCTTCAATTACATTTGACGGGAAAATAGGTGATTGGGGTATAGCTTCAGATTACCGATTCACTTCAGATAGCAACTACATAAAATACGGTTATGGCTTCTACGATATAAACTCTGAGTGGCAACTTCAACTTGGTATCAATAAAGTACCATTTGGTAATCCTGGTTTCATCTCAAACAGCTTTTGGTTCGGCCTTCCTTATTACCTAGGTTTTGAAGATAGCCACGATGTGGGTATTAAAGCCTCTTACGACAATAACGGCTGGAACACTGATTTCGCGTTCTACAAAAATCCTGTTTACAGTGCAACGGAAAACAAGCGTTATTCAGCTTCATTATTCAGCGGCGAAATCAATGGCACTGAATATCATAACGAAGAAACCAATGGGTTTAACTTTAGACAAACCTATACCTCTGAGTATGAAGGTGGTTCTACAACGTTTGGTGGTTCTGCTCAATATGGTCAAATCTATAACAGTGATACAGGTAATATGGGCGACCGTTATGCTGTAGCGTTGCATTTAGATAGCACTTACAAAGGCTGGAACTTGCAACTGCAAGCGATGCAATACGAATATGACGCGGCTGACTCTGCTGACGACAATAAAATCGGTATTGCTGTCGTAAGCTGGCAGTATGAAATCGCTTCTAAAGGCCAGGCCTATAGCGCAAATATCGCTAAAACCTTTGCCACTGATTTTGGTAGTGTTAAATGTTACAACGACTTTGGTTTAATGACACCTGACGTAGCTGACGATAGCTATGACAACAGCATGCAAAACGTCACAGGTTGTGCGATCTCTGCTGGTGCGACTTACACCATGGTTGACTTTATTTTGGGTAAAAACATGACTTTCGCGACAGCCAATAATGACCATATAGGCTTACCAGAATTCGGCAATGACTGGGACAAACGAATTAATGTTAATTTCGGGTACTATTTCTAAAGATTAGAACCTAAATGCGATAATCCAAGCGTTAGATAATCAAACAGACAGAAACAAATTCATGCTCCTTAGTTTCTGTCTGTTTTACCTTCAACTTTGTAACTCATATGGGTCATTGATGACTCGATTGATAGCACTTCCAGCTGCAACAATAACTCAACCAATCCGACATACCTTCATCGATATTGCCCTTTCGTCCATTCTAATTCGGCTTCAAGTTGGCCGATCTTTAATTGTTCATCCGATGATTTAGATGACTTAAACTTAGACTTAGACTTAGACTTAGACTTAGACTTAGACTTAGACTTAGACTTAAACTTAGCTTTATCTAACAAATGGCTTTGTCAGAGATAAAAAGTTTTAAGTAAAATACCAAATCGTTCTGATACCTCAGCGACTGAATAGCCACGTTCATTTGTCTGCCTAACCGCTTCAATTTTAAATTCTTGGTATCAGTGTTTGCCTTTGCTCAAAACACCTCGCATTGAACTTACAATGTAACTCATTTGGTGTTTAGCAAAGCCTAGGAAGTCCCAGATTTCTCAGCACGAACACTACAAACCATTTTACCTGTCGCTAAACAAGTTTCACACGTGCGCTTTTGACCAGCACCATGATCTAAAAACTGACGAATACGTTGACTTAAGCCTTGCATCATCTCCTGCGTAATCGGTGTGCGCCAATGGTAGTAATTCATCAAACGGCTGATATGACGTAAACCATCCGCATCATCAGAATTTAAATATTTATCATCCATCAAACCACTTTGATATGAAGATGTCGCACCAGCGAGAAAAAAGTACAGTGACTGGGATAAATTTTTGATATCCATTTCTGTCGCATTCAGCTCACCCGCGGCAACGGCATCTTCCAATGGGTTTCGAATACAACTCCAAAAGAGGTTCACCCGATTGCGAAGGATAGATATTTTATCAGAGCTGGCTAATTGCCAAAACATGCTATTGATTGAAACAACTCTCAATATGTTAAATATTGGGCTTAATTTTACTAATTCAAAAGTAAAGATAAGCGGTAACACTGCACGTTCATGAACAGTTAAATGAGGATTATCTTTAATAAAATCGGGCATTCTTGATGAAGTTGTATTGCGTAAAAACAAGCAAACTAATACATCTTCTTTTGACTCAAAATATTTGTAAAGCGTGTTGGTTGAACACTGAGCACCCTTGGCGATCTGTGCAAACCTAAAAGAAACAACCCCTTGATTATCAATAAGTTCTTCTGCCGCATCTAATAATTGATTACACCTTATTACATCCATTTTATGATTTGGACAGTGCATGTTCATCTCTTATTTATCAAGTTGATTCCAGTTGATATTACGGCTATAGGCAGATTTTTATAGTTAAAAGAAACATTTTCTTGAGCAGCTCCACAAAAAAGATTATCACCCCGCATAAAGTGTGATTTTGCGCATGTTTAGTTAAATGATGAAAGCATATTGTTAGCCCAAGTTAATCGGAGGCAACACAATGCAAACAAGACGTTCATTTTTAAAATTTGGGGCTGGAGCTGCTGCCGTTGGCGCACTTTCACCATTAGCAGTTAGCGCTAATTCATCAGAAGTGAAGTGGGATGAAAAGCATGAGATCGTTATCGTAGGTTCTGGTTTTGCAGGCTTAGCCGCTGCAGTTGAAGCGGGTAAATTAGGTGCTAAAGATATCGTCATCTTTGAAAAGCTCGGCGTATATGGTGGCAATAGTACCCTCAATGCTGGCCAAGCTTGTTTTGCCAATACTGATCTACAAAAACAGCTAGGCATTGAAGACAGCGCAGAGTTAATGGTGCAAGACCAACTAAAATCTGGCCGAGGCTATGCCAGTGAAGAATTACTGCGTCACAGCGCTGAACTCGGTCCATACATTTACCAACTGACTAAAGATTGTGGCTGTGTTTATCGCGATCACATCATCAACACAGGCGGTACAAGTGCCACCCGTAGTCACCAAGTAGTTGAACGCAGTGGTGCAGGTTTTATCCGCCCAATGCTCAAAACGGCTAGAAGCTACGGCGTTAAAACCAAAATCCGCCATAAGTTCGAACACCTTATTACCGCAAAAGACGGCACTGTTCTAGGTATTCAAATACGTCGTGGCTACCACTTCGGTCATGAAGAATCGGGCGAACTCATCAATGTAAAAGCTGAGAAAGGTGTGTTGATTGCAACAGGCGGTTTTGGTGCTAACGTCAACTTCCGCCAAGCACTAGACCCCAACTTAGGTAATGAAGTGGGCTGTACCAATGCGCGTGGCGCAACAGGTGATGGCCTAATTGCCATGCTTGCAGAAGGTGCTATGCCAATTCACTTGAGCTTTATTCAATCAGGCCCTTGGGCATCTCCTGATGAAGGTGGCTTTGGCTACGGCGCAGGTTTCTCGCTATATAACTTCCCCCACTCTATTGCTATCGACCGTAACACTGGCGAGCGTTTCATGAATGAAACTGCCGACCGTAAACACCGTGCCGATTTAGAAGTTCAACGCAGAGATAAAGACGGTAACCCTAACCCTGCATTACTCATCGCACCTAAACATGAGGCGCAAAAAGATCCTTCTATGGCTAACGTCCTCAAATATAACGTTGCCTGGGAGTTTGACAGCGTAGATGCGATTGCCAAGCACTTTGACCTACCTAACAAAGCGCTTAAAAAGCAGATAGATGATTGGAACAAATACGTCAAAGCAGGCGAAGATCCGCAGTTTGGCAAACGTATGAACATGAGCACTGGTATCTATCTGACTGCACCATTCATCGTGCAACGCTTATGGCCAAAAGTGCATTACTGCCAAGGCGGTATCCAAATTAATGCCAAAGCAGAAGTGATTGCTGCAAAAACAGGACAAAGCATTCCAGGGCTTTATGCCGCAGGCGAAGTTTCCGGTGGCGTACATGGTGTGAGCCGACTTGGTGGCTGTTCAACACCAGAGTGTATGGCATTTGGCGTAACTGCTGCTCGTTCAATGATGAAGGCATAAGGAAAATTACCATGAAGACAGTTAACACATTACTTGCACTCATTCTTGGTGGTTGCATTGCACTTTCAGCACAAGCGCAAGATCAGCGGGATTATCATGAAATGGTATACGACTCAGGCTGTAAAACCTGTCATGACCAAGGGATGAAAGCCTTCCCGTCAGATGAATCTTGTTTGCAATGCCATGACATGAGCGAACTGGCAGAACAAACAAAACGTGAAGGCCATGAAGCTCAACAGAACCCTCATGACAGCATGCATTACGGCCAAGAAGCGCCGTGTATGGAGTGTCACGGAGAGCATAAACCGAAACAAGCAATCTGCATGGATTGCCACAATTTCGACTTCCCAAAATTTAAACAATAAAACTGAAATACCTAACAATATAAAGGAATAGATGATGAAAAAACTAATCGCAATGTCAGCAATCCTTGTTACAGGTTGCGCTGTAGCAGGTGACAAGCCAGCAGACCAACCTTGGCATAATGAAAAGCCAACACTGTCTACCATCAATGCTCCAACTAAAGTCATGCCTATGGTATGTAAGCAAGAGCAAGCGATGAAGTACCTTGAAGAATTGAAGTCTGGCAAAAAAGACATCAACTCTATCATGTCGAACGATCACGGTGGCACTGGAGCTAATGAATCAGGCTGGTTAACTTGGCGTGTTGATGACCCAAGCAATCTTATCCCTTGTCCAGAAGGCGGTGCTGGCGCTACTGAAGTTGGCATGTGTTGGAAAGAGCTGAACGATGAGCCAACAGTAATTGGTTTAGTTCGAGTTGCGCCTGGTACGGCAGCACCTCATTACCATCGTGAAATGGAATGTTACTACGGCCTAAGTGGTCAAGGACTAACGTGGGCTCAAGAGCGCATGCAACCATTTGGTGCTGGTGACTACATTGAGATCCCATCTAAAGCAATGCACTACACACCAAACACCTATGATGATCAAGATCTGATCTACATGTACTGGTTCCCACTAGATGGCAAGTTCTCAACCTTCAAATACCAGTGGCCACAAGATGTAGGTCCAGGTGAGCAACTAATGTTCGACTTTATCCCATACACCAACTCTAAGCTTGTGCGCTCAGGTAATGGTGGTTACGGCTGGGATGTTGTTCAAAAAGCTAAGTAATCCAGGTTAATAGTTAACTAGGAAGGGCCAGCTCACGTTGGCCCAACATAAAGTTATGAAAAAATCACTAATATTGTTTATCGCTGTACTGTTCAGCAGCCAATTAGCTGCCGATGAGGCCATGTCGATTTTATGGCAACAATTGGCTCCTGGACCAAGCGACTTACCCGTCGCAACCAACGTCAATCAAGACCTTGACGGTAAAACGATCATTATACCGGGATTTATAGTGCCTTTAGATGGCCTAGATGTTAGCCGCAGTAAGAACTTCTTACTTACGCCGCAGCAAGGCGCGTGCTTTCATAAACCTCCTGCTCCCGCCAATCAGCTCATCCATGTGGTATTTGATGAGCCGATAGCCATCCCTGATGCACATCATCCTATGTATATCGCCGGTACACTCAGTATTAAATCGGCACAATCAGGCTTTGCCAAAACCGGTTATGCACTCAAAGGGATTGAAGCTATCGAGTATCCCATTTCGGTAGCGAAAACCAGCGCAGCTCATTCACATCAACACTGAGAGTTAGCAATACTTTCAAGGACAAAAATATGAAAAACACCGCCAAGTTTATGTTGTCGATGGTGGCCACAGCAATTGCAATGTCTTCAGTCAACGTCATGGCAGAAGAGCAAGAAGATGGTATTAACATCGGTGGCGCAGTGCGCGTAAATTATGCATATAGAGATTATGACGAATCTAATAAAGATAAACTAGGTGAGCTTGATTTCGAGATGGCTGCCATTAAGTTTAATGGTAAAAAAGGTGATTGGGGTTTAGCTGCTGAATATCGCTTTACTTCAGGCAGTAACTATATCAAATACGGTTACGGCTCTTATGATATTGATCCGAATTGGCAGCTGCAAGTCGGTATTAATAAAGTGCCTTTTGGTAACCCTGAGTTTATCTCTAATAGTTTCTGGTTTGGTATACCTTACTACCTAGGTTTTGAAGATAATCACGATGTGGGTATTAAAGCCTCTTACGACAATAATGGCTGGAACACTGATTTCGCGTTCTACAAAAATCCTGTTTACAGTGCAACGGAAAACAAACGTTATTCTGCGTCATTATTCAGTGGTGAAATCAATGGCACTGAATACCACAACGAAGAAACTAACGGCTTTAACTTTAGACAAACCTATACTTCTGAGTATGAAGGCGGTTCGACTACATTTGGTGGCTCTGTTCAATACGGTCAAATCTATAACAGTGATACAGGTAATATGGGCGACCGTTATGCTGTAGCGTTGCATTTAGATAGCACTTACAAAGGCTGGAACTTGCAACTGCAAGCGATGCAATACGAGTACGATGCAGCAGACTCTGCTGACGACAATAAAATCGGTATTGCTGTAGTGAGTTGGCAGTATGAAATAGCCTCTAAAGGCCAAGCGTACAGTGCAAATATCGCTAAAACCTTTGCCACTGATTTTGGTAGTGTTAAATGTTACAACGATTTCGGTTTAATGACCCCTGATGTTGCTGACGATAGCTATGACAACAGCATGCAAAACGTCACAGGTTGTGCGATCTCTGCTGGTGCGACTTACACCATGGTTGACTTTATTTTGGGTAAAAACATGACGTTTTCTACCGCTAATAATGACCATGTAGGTTTACCTGAAATGGGTGATGACTGGGATAAACGCATTAACATTAACTTTGGTTACTATTTTTAAGCTATTACTAACTCTATTGACGTTAGTCTTTATTTAAATGTTCTGTAGCTAGCTGTATAAAAAACAAATAGTCAGAAACAAAAACGGCCACTTTCTTGTTCCAGAAGAAAGTGGCCTCGCGCTTTATGTCGCAATAACAGGATGAAGTATTACCACAAACATTAGCACTCGCGTTGCTATTTTTACTTATCACTTCTTCGTTTAAAAACGCCTGTCTTAAATAACGTCTTATCAATAAAGAAGCGTGTGATTAATTGCAAAGAAGTGTTCCAGACTTCCTACTCTAAATCACACTACATACTGGATTTTTAGCATTAAAAGGATGAAGTAATAATGCTAAAAATCAGTACCTTGTTACACTCAAGAAAACCAAGGGTTACCATTTATCCGCAATGCAGTGACAGATAACCCTGTTACTATTTTTAGTATTGGTAATCGAATTGCAGAGTGAATTCTGTTCCTGGCTCTTTTGCGTATACCACCACGTCTTGCTGATCGTATTCGGTTGTTTCGCCTAGGATATTCTTCACTTTAAATTTCACCCCAAAGCTTTCTGTTGGCAGGTAGCTGTATGTGAAATCTAAACTATGAAAAGGTTGCTCATAAACATCATCTAACCCGCCGCGTCCGCCATAAGCAATACGTTCACCAAACACGTTATATACCAGTGTCGCACTATGTGACTCATTAGCAGAATCATAGCTAAACTGCATGTTGGCAACCCACTCAGAGTGACCTGTCATGCGGCGCTTATTATTAGTTGGGTCAATCTCACCATTCGCTAAGATTTCAATTTCTGAATCACTTAAGGTTAAGTTACCCGCGACAAAGAAGTCTTCCCAGAATCCGCCTTCTGTGCCGATAAAGCCAAGGTCATGTAAAAACTCGGTTTCGATACCATAAATAACGCCTGATTCAGCATTGTAAAACTTGAGCTGACGACCGGCTTCAGAAATACGTTGAATCGCTTCAATCGGGGCATCGACGTCTTTGTAGAAACCGCCAACACTTAAGTTTGCGCCATCTTCTGAGTAGTATTCCCAACGTAAATCCAAGTTGTAAATATCAGAGCTTTCAAGCTCTGGGTTACCGAAGAAATCAAAACCAGTAATAGGGTCTTGGAAACGTACTGGCGCAACTTCACGTAAGTCAGGGCGCACCAATGTTTTACTTGCACCAAATCGCCACTGACTCACATCAGATGATTTCCAGGTTAACGACATTGATGGGAACCAGCCATCTTCAGCGATAGCATAGTCTTCCATGTCATAACGACCACCTTCATCTGAGATTTCGCCATCAGGCGTTAGTGGTAATGTCACTCGGCGGAAATCTTCATAGCGAACACCCGCAACAAAGCGCCATACGTCATCAAAGTCGATATCAAGGTTCACAAACCCTGCATCAATCATTTCTGCGGCAATGTAATCTTCGGTGTCTGTTGAAGCATCTTTAAGTTCTAAATCAAGCGTGTCATTGGCAATATTGTCATCAGAGAAAATATTATCAAAATCAGTTGATAGGATGTCACCATTAGGATCTGTTGGACTTAAGCCAACATCAAAACCTAAACGTGTTGCATAGCTTTCACGGGTGCGCTCAAAGTATTCGTAACCACCACTAATTTTTAGCACGTTCATGCCAAATTCAAACGGTAGGGTTAAATCGAACTTGTAATTTTCGGTATTATCATCAAGGCGGCTATAAACATATTTAGGCGCATCTTGAGTATTCAAGTTACGGCTTGTCATGTTATTAGCATCATCAAACAATACGTTATAAGTGTACGAAAGCTCATTAGGTGCATAACGCTTAGAGCTTGCGTTTGAATACATCCAATTAGCTTCTAAGTCCCATAGATACTCAAAGAAATGGTTACCCTGAATTTGGTTACTAATCAGATTACGTTCTTCATAAGCCACATCGTAAACTTGCAGAGCATTAGGCTCTGAAATCGTATCGATGGTTTCTTCAATTGCCACTGATACATCATCTGAAGTGTCGCGCAGGTAAGTTGAGAAGGTTTGAATTTTATGGTCGTAACCAATTTCTAAACCTAAATTGAGCATGCCAGACATTTGCACAATCGAATCAGTACCCATAACATCTTTTGAGTTTTCGATTTGTACGTTGTCAGCATCACCCGCTAATTCCACTTCCGTTTTGGTGTAGTTTTCAGCTTGTTTCTTATAAGAAACTGCCGACATTGCGCCAAAAATAATGTCATCAGTAATATCCCAGCGATCGCCAATAGCGATGTTACCGCGAATACCTGGGTCAGTGCTTTCAGTAAATACCGTCATGTCGCGATACATGTCACTGGCTAACCCACGGTTAATTTCCTGCGCCTTGGCAAAATCAATGGTACCGTTTGAACCTGTCACGATATCAATTGGGCTGATCCCGCCATACATATTATTGACATCATTAATGCTGTTAGGCATTGAACGAGTGCCGTCATCTTGGCCCATCCAATCATCACCACCACCGTTATAAGTGAAAGTGTCATCAGAATCGTTGGTGTTGTAACGGCCACCTAAAGACACTTTAAAAAAGAAGTCTGCAGGAATGGATTTAGTACGAATATCAACATGACCACCACCAAAAGCTGCTGGCGTACTGGCTGTACTGGCTTTTTGTACTGATAGTGACTCAATAATAGAGGCCGGGAACATATCCAGCGGTACCACGTTACGAGTTGGGTCTGGTGATGGCACAACCGCACCATTTAAAGAAGTACTTGAATAGCGTTCGCCCAAACCACGTACGTAAATAAACTTGCCATCTTTTAGTGTCAAACCAGTCACACGGCGCAGCGCTGCGGCGGCGTCACTGTCACCTGTGCGAGAAATTTGGTCTGCACCCATGATGTCAACAACCGTTGGTTGTTCACGACGTTCTTCAACTGCTGCTGAAGCAGAAGTGCGCAAGCGACCCGTTACAGCAATCACTTCAATTGGGAAATCTTCACCTGGATCAACCGCAGGCGTTTCTTCCGAGTAAGCTGGTAGTGTTGTAAAAAGAGAGGCTGCAGAAATGGCAGTGACAACAGCTAGACTTAGCTTGTTAGCGATAAAACTCGGCTTGGTTTTCATAGCGTTTTTCAATCCTGTACACAGTTCAGGTTGCGCCTTCGTCTTGGGAAACTCTATTTACATGGCTTACACAGACGAGGCAGAAAGTATTGTCTTATTGACTCAATATCACTTACTAAAACCCTGAGATAAGGGTTTTAATTAATGCCAGCAAGCACTGCTTGCTGGCATTATCAGGGCAGATTTACTTGATAAATGCCCAACCTTCACGCCAGTCAGTCTGGCCATCGAATGCACCGATATAATCAGTTGATTCGAAGAAAGTATCAGTCGTGCTCATATCAAGACCAGTACCCAGTAACACGGTGTCAGTACCTGCTGGCATGCCATCTGTTAATGTGACTTCTTGTGCAGAGTTACCTGTTTGCGCTAAGAACCACTCTTCGGTACCAACCGCATCAGTTGTCGCATCATTATCTGAGCTGTATTTAAATGGCTCGTTACAATCGATTACTGAGTGAGAAATCATTAATGAACCATCATTAACATTGTCAACAAGACCGGCATACGTACCGTCTAGCTCTAGACACTCACCTGATTCAGTCTCCGAAGTTGAACCTTTACGACCTTGAATCAATAGGTTGTGGATTGACGCTGCTGTAGCAACACGAAGGATAATCCCTTCACCTTTGTCGCCACTGGCATTTTCAATGTCAGTACCTGGAAGGATGGTCACGTTAGAGATAGTTGGGTTAGACACTGGTGTATCGTCAGTTCCTTTATGGCTATCACCTTCAAAACCACGGTTTGCTTGACCATCTTCATGAGTGATATACACATATTGTGCTTTACCCTGCCAGCCATTAGTCCAATCTAAGCTGTCATCGAAGTTGTCAGTTAAGTAAACATATTTAAGGTTGACTGCACCGCCCCAGAACTCAACACCATCATCGCCATTAGCGTGAACTTGGATATGGTCAACTTGCGTACCGCTACCTACTGCCGCAAATGAGATACCGTTCATTTCTTGAGTATCGTTCACTTTAAAGCCAGCATACTTAACTACCACATAGCTGATTTGACCGCTGTTATCAGCATTGTCGTTACCGCCGTATGGGAAATCGCCCACTTCGAATGAAGCATCACATGCATCTTTATCAGGACAAGTATTGGTTTCTCCGTTACCAAGAAGTACTAAACCACCCCATTGGCCACGCTCACCTTCTGCACCCGCAATCACATCTTGCTGCGAAGTCATCACGATTGGATGTTCAGCACTACCTTGAGCCATGATTTTTGAACCACGGCTAATCGCGATGTAGCTGTTATCTGTTGCAAATAACTGAGTACCAGCTTGAATGGCTAATGTCGCTGAGTCAGTTTTATCACCACCAACAACCACTGCACCGCCATCCACTTTGTACATCACGTTTTGACCAGCAAGCAGTGTTGTATTCGTGGTGATGTTACCTTCGATTGAACAGACTAAAGTCACGCTGTCATCTTTATAAAGGCCTGCAACCACATCTTCTGCAGTTGTGCCAACTGGGCAAGATGTTAATACTGGTAATTCAGTTGGCGCTGGCGCTGCGTCTTCATGAATCGCAGTTGTCCAGCCCGTAGTCCAATCAGTTGTACCGTCGAATGCACCGATATACTCAGCATCCATTAAACGGTCATCCATGTTAGCTAAATCTGCTGCACCGCCAGTTAATGCCACTGAAGATGAGTTAGGCATGTAACCAGTTAGGTCAGATGCACCCGCTAGGTTACCTTCTTGTTCAAGGAACCATTGCTCAACGTCAAGTGCAAGTTCACGACCTTCATCAGCATCTGGTTTTGCATTTTTAAACGGCTCAACACAGTCGATTAAGCTGTTTTGCATGTTTAAGTTGCCAGCTTCTGCAGTAATAACTGTGTTGTCATCATTCACTTCTAAACACTCGCCAGATGCCACATCACCTTTAACCAGCATGTTGTAAGCGTCTACTGCAGTGCCTTTACGGAATAAGATACCTTCAGCATCATCGCCGCCACTGTTAGTGCCATTAGCCACTTGAATAGTAAAGTTAGCTAAAGTTGGACGAGATTGAGGTTCTGCGTCTGCGCTGCTGTTACTGTCAGCTTCAATACCACGGTTAGAACCGTTATCTTCTTGACGGATATATACGTGTTGCGCGCTACCTTGCCAACCGTTTGTCCAGTCTAAAGAATCATCAAAGTTTTCAGTTAACACAACGTGAGAAAGCGATACGTTACCGCCCCAGAACTCAACACCGTCATCGTTATTTTTATGAATTTGGATATGGTCAACAGTTGTGCCCGCACCGACTGCTGCAAAGCTGATACCGTTCATTTCTTGTGTATCGTTGATTTTAAAACCACCGAACTCAACGCGAACATATTGGATAACACCTGAATTATCTTCAGTGTCATCACCACCGTAGCTGTGACTTCCTACTTCAAATGCAGCATCACAACTGGTTAAATCAGGGCATGAGTTAACTGGTGCGTTACCTAAAACAACTAAGCCGCCCCATTGACCCGCTTGACCTTCTTGACCCAATGCAGATTCAAGTGATGTAAATACGATAGGTTCATCTTCTGAACCTTCTGCCATGATTTTAGAGTCACGACTAATCACTAGGTAAGACTCACTGCCACCCACAATTTTAGTGCCAGGCATGATAGATAATTCAACTGAATCGGCTTTATCGCTACCAGCGATAACTGCGCCATCTAGCATCCAAACAACATCGTTACCAAGAATAATATTGTCACCATCTTGGCCGCCAACATTCACTGTCGATGCAGCAGTAGAAGGTGCTAATGTGCCTGACAATACCCAAACTTCTTTACCGTCGATTGCTGCAATAGTTGCACTCTTCTCAGCAAAACCACCGTAAGCAGCTTCCTGATCTGAAATGTCAGGAGTTGTAGGACCTGGGTTAGTTGGCGTTTCACCGTCTGAACCTGTATCGATATTAATGTCACCACCACAACCAGCAAGTAGCAAAGTTGCAGAAAGTGCAGCAGATACAGCATTAAGTTTAAAAATGTTTTTCAGTTCCATTGTCATCTCCGAGGACGGATTTAAGCGTGTTAAGTAATTCGGCTGGACGACAAACTAACCCTCAAAAATGACAAAAAGACTGCGTAAAAATGACAACAACATTTCATTAACATGAAGTAAATATTAAAATCGAATAGAGACAATGACTTACAACTTGATACGGCTTGATTTTTATTGTCACATTATTAACAATTATTTTACTGAGGTAACGTTTGGTACAACTTTAGAGGGGGCGACTGGAGGAAAAATAAACTAAAACTCAGGTGAAAAACTTAAAAATAGACCTACATCTGACCTAAAATAGACAGTCTATATTGACTGAAAATGACAATATTATGACTGTCGAAACAGGTTCTTTAAGATGAAGTTATAAATGATTAAGTTAAATAACAAAACTAATCACCTTTAGATTTACGGTATCAATCAACGTTCATCACGAAAAGAAACCTGTAGATAACAGTTTTAATCGATTAGTACCGATTAAAAAAACGAAAGAAACCACGTAAATGATGCCATATTGATGGTGATATTATTCCTTTAGTCAATATTTTACTTAAGCTTATTTGTGTTTTACCACCACATTAGTAATTACTAATGTTAGTACTATTAATATTAACAGCTTACAATATTCAAAATATAAACTGATACTTCAACTGTCATTTTTCAGAAACGAACAGACTTGGTTCATTTCCCCAAATTAGAAGTTCACAGCATCATTCACATCAAAGACAAGGAATGTTATTCAATACAAATAAGTCACTCACACAACGCAAAACTGGCAAAGGCTTTACCCTGATTGAGTTAGTGGTGGTGATTATAATTCTTGGTATTTTAGCAGTCGTTGCAGCGCCAAAGTTCATCAACTTACAAAGTGATGCCAAAATCTCTATCGTTCAAGGTGTTAAAGCGGCAATACAATCATCACTGTATTTAGCCTACTCACAGGCAGCCATTGATGGCGTTGAAAAAGACGACCGCAGTGTGATTGATTACAATGGTGAAGTGATTGAGATGAAGCTTGGCTATCCAGAAGCATTTGGTAAAAATGCGGGTGGCGGCTTACCACAAATGTTGGAAATAGGCTCTGAAATTGATTTCTGTTTTGGTAATGGAACCTGTACACCTAATGTTGAAGTTGGTTCGTCTAATGTTCGCTATGGTTATGATTTAGATGATGAAACGATAAACTGTCATGTTCGTTATATTGAACCAACTGGCACCAATGGCTCAGATACCACTTATACGTTAACGGTTGATATTTCAGGTTGTTAGCCACCGATGTGGTTTTATGTAGATAAAAATAGGTTTAGCCGTTCAAGCTAAACCTATTTTTTGTTAACAAGCAATACTAAATCGCTGCTTTATCTTGCGTTTTCCATTGTACGGCCAATAATCCCAGCACCACCGCCACACCAATAACGCCTGTGCCAAATGGATTAAACAACACCCAAGGGACAGTGGCGATTGCAACCAGTCGTTCAACCGTTGAAAGCGGACGTAAAAGGTAACCTTCAATCGATATCGCAATAGCCACGATAATGCTAGCGGTCTGAATAATCGCGAAGGTAAATGCCATCATGCCTGCATCAGGATTAAGCAAATCGGTATAGGCCATCATAATTGGGATTATGAACAAGCCACCTGCTAGCTTAAATGCCTCAACAGATGACTTCATTGGGTTGGCATTTGCCACCCCAGCTCCCGCAAATGCAGCCAGCGCAATCGGTGGGGTTACATTTGAAGTTTGCGATAACCAGAACACAATTAAGTGCGCTGTTAATAATGGCAAACCAAAGTCACCCAACATTGGCACTGCCATTACTGCAAGAACAATATAAGCTGCAGTCACAGGTAATCCCATGCCTAACACTAATGCCACTATGCTAATTAACCCAAGCGCCACCAGCATGTAACCGCCCGAAAAGTCCATTACAAATTGAGTAAACTGCAGCCCAATACCGGTTTGCCCTACTACACCAACAATGATGCCAGCGGCGCCACAGGCAACTGAAATTGGTAGCGCTAATAACGCGCCATTTTTCATGCCTTCGATAAACTTTTTAAGACCTATTCGGCTGTGTTTACGCAGTGCTGCTGTCACTAAAATAGCCGCGCAGCCTGCAACCCCTACCAGCAATGGTGAGTATGCCATCATCAATAATGACGTGATGATAGCGAGCGGAATAAGGTGATGAGCGCCGTGTTTCATTACCTCAATGATGGCCTCAGTGCGACTCGCCGCTTTTAGGTTCAACTTGCACGCCATTAAATGCACATAAAGTAAGGTACAGAAGAAATACAAAATGGCAGGTGCAATGGATGCCAACATGATTTCACTGTAAGGCACACCAGTAAACTGCGCCATCACAAACGCACCAGCGCCCATAATCGGCGGCATAATTTGACCACCTGTTGAAGCCGAGGCTTCAATCCCAGCAGACTGCTCAGGTGTATAGCCCAGTTTTTTCATCATTGGAATCGTCACTGCGCCAGTGGTCACTGTGTTTGCAATTGCCGAACCTGAAATTGAACCTAATCCAGCAGATGCCAATACAGCCGCTTTTGCAGGGCCGCCGCGATATTTACCTGCAATTGAAAAAGCTAAATCAATAAAGAATTTACCTGCGCCAGTGACCTCTAAAAATGCACCGAACAGCACAAAAATAAACACGGTTGTCGCCGCAATACCCAAAGCAGAACCGAAGACACCATTAGCAGAATAGATTTGGAATTGAATCAACTCTTGTAGTGAATACGCCTTAGTCGCCATTGCTCCTGGCAAGAGATCACCAAAGCCACTATAAGCTAAAAATACGCCAGCAATCAGCACCATCACCCAACCGACGGTACGTCGACAACCTTCTAATAATAAGAGTAATAATGCACTACCTGCGACTAAGTCGGCTGTACCTAAACCATAAAGCAAATGGTCAATATCGTTATAGTCAAAAATCGACATCCGATAACCGGCAAACACGGTCACGCCACACAACGCAAGATCAAATACCCTGCCAAGCATATAGCCTTTTTTACGACGATTTTTAACTAATGGATAATGTAAAAAAATCAGAATCAACACCCAACACAAATGAACGGGGCGAAAATAGGTTGCTGATATCGTTGAGGTAATACCTTGCCAGATTTGAAATGATGATAAGAGTACTGCGATAACTAGCGTAGTGTAGCCAATAATTTTAACGGTTCTTTCATAAGGAAGAGCGCTGGCAACACCTGCGTCAATATCGACCTGTTGCTCATTATCCCCACTCACATACTGCTCGGCTTTTTTGCCTTGTTCTTGGGTCATAGTTTTTCCTCTGTGCCAATGATTGAGTTAAGCCACAATCAATGACCTAAATATACAAAGGCAACATTACGTTGCCTTTGTCTTTTTCACGTTCACCTAAAGGTGTTATAACGACCTAGAAAACTAAGTTAATTTACTTAATGCTATCTAAATACTTTTGCGCACCTGGATGTAATGGCACACCTTGTAGTCGTTCAGCATTTTCAGGTGTTGTCGCTTCTGCAACCTTAACCACTTTTTGCACTTCTGACATGTTCTCAAAAGCTGCTTTAGTTAAATTAAACGCCATTTCATCGCTCATTTTGGCGCTAACTACAATCACGTTCCACACACTTAATGTCGGCACTGCGCCTACATTGTTGTATACATCAGCAGGAATGGTGTAATTACTGTAAGCAGGGTTTTTATCAATGAAAGAGGCACTTTCATCTGCCGATACAGGAATAATGCTCACTTTATGGGTTAACGCCACTTGAGTAACCGCGCCAACACCTTGCCCGCCAACAATAAAGCCAGCATCAATTTGGCCATTGGCTAATGCATTGGTCGTTTCTGAATAGTTTAGGTACACCGCTGTGATGTCTTTTTTCACATCAATACCAATAGACTCAAGTAATGCAGCAGAGGTCACCGCTGTACCACTGGCAGGAGCGCCTAAAGAAATACGCTTACCTTTAAGGTCGGCTAGTGAAGTAATACCAGACTTTTCAAGACTGATTGCGTGAACTAAATTTGGATATAGTGCAAATAAGGTATTCACAGGCATAGCACTTCTGAACTTACCTTCACCTTTATAAGCATCAAGCACAACATTGCCCATCGCGATCCCAGCAATCATATCGCCGCGAACCACTTTAATGGTATTTTCAACAGAAGCGGCTGTCACCTCTGCTTTCACATTAACCTCTGGGACTTTATCAGACCACACTTTCGCTAACGCACCACCAAATGGGTAGTAAATACCACTTTGGCCACCTGTACCTATTGAATAGTTTTCTGCTTGAACCGCAGATGGCAATATTAATAATATCGCTAAAACTAATGCACGATGAAACATAGCCTTCCCCTTGATTTTAATCACGCCCTAATATTAGGATATGATTAAAAACCTTTGTTTATTAATAACTTTTTGTTAACAGTTACGATTTAATTAGCCATCGATAATCACTTATGAGGTAGGCAAAGTCAAGGTGTAGAATAGTCGTAAGAGTTTAGTATTATCTAGACCGAGATCGTCAACAAAGAATGAGAGCTTTTATGAAACACTAAAAATAAAACAGTATCGGCAACATGTCCTTAAAACCTATACATTATTAGTTATTCGAAAGACCATACTCTGCATTAACTGTAAACATCATGTTCATGGCAATGAAAAAACTTATAAATTGATATAACAAAGCCCAATACTGAGATTGGGCTTTGAAAATTATCTAATGTAGACCAATTGGTTAATCTACTGCTGGGTAAAAATAATATTATCGATCCAAACAGAATCTTCTAAAGAAGACACACTGCCGTCTTTGAAATACTCAAAACGAATGGTGTTTTCACCGGCAACTAAACTTAATAAATAGTTAGTCCATTGTTGAGCTGTAGAATCAATCATTAATTCATCATTAAGGTATACCCGTAATTTATCGCAGCATGGCTCAGAGAGTACTAACACATCAAAACTAAGTTCTCCATCTGTCACTAGTACAGAAAATTCAGTAATACTTTTCTGTGAATCACCAATATCACCCGAGCGGTAACTATTACTACCTTGACTCACTTGATCTTGAGACAGTGACCAATTTGCATTTGAATCTACAGGTTCAGTCCAAATTAAATTCAGTTGCCCCTCAAAGTTTTCTGTAAAATCGGTGAGTGCATCAGGTATAGACCCTGCATCATTAGGATCAGTTAAATATAAATTGACTTCAGCTCCATCGCTAAACATGTCACCGTCAGTATCGCTCAGTAACGGATTGGTAAATGTTGTGTTCACTTCAACTCCGTCTTCTAATCCATCTAAATCAGTATCTTTTAACGTTGGATTAGTCAGGTAGAAATTGACTTCATCACCATCTGACAATTGGTCATCATCGGTATCAAACACAGCCGGATTAGTGAAATTATGGTATTCAACAAGATTATTTAAACCATCTAGATCTAAATCAATTGATGCGTCTGATGAATCGAGATCGCTTAAACCATATTTGTGCTCCCACCAAGATGGCATGCCATCTAAATCTTGATCAATAACTGGGACATCACTAATAAATTGACTACTAGAATGCTCCAGTTCAACGCTAAAACTGTCAAGGGATAAACTGGTTTTGATTAACCTGTAATTAGAATCAGTAATAAGTAACTCATTACGTTGGTTAATATTAATATCTATCAGCGGCGCGTTGATTGATAAAGTTTCAACTATCACACCTTGAACATCGTATTTTAAAACGTCACCACTCCATGTGACCAAATACATATTACCCTCACCGTCTGCAGTCACGGCACGAGAGTCCTGTACTAACACCGAAGAGTCTAATTCCATGGTATTCGGATTATAAATATCAATTCCGGAACCTGAAAGCGCATATAAATTGCCATCTAATCCAATACTTAAATCAAAATATCCAGCACCAGAAATATGCTCTGAAGTCTGGTTAACAAGGTCAAATTTTACTATGCCTTGACTATTATCGTAACCAACATTCATATCTGTTACGAACACATTGGAGCCCAAACTATCAATGCCACCGTATGTTGAATTATTTACTATTCCCCAACCCGAATGAGTTAAGCTCTCCCATGTATGACGCTCAGGATCATATAATGATAATGAAGGAGCAAACACTCCATTAAATACCGCAATTCGACCATCATCTAATACCTCAATATCCCGGGCACTGTATGAAAAATAAGGGACTTCAACAGTCTTTGTCACCTGATTATCATAATCAAAAAACGATAATTGATTATGCTGTTGACTAACATATTGAGTCGCAGACTCCGCTAGAGACTGCAATGGAGTAAATTGAACATCATCTATTCTTAAGGTGCAATTATCATAGTTATAGAAATATATATGATGTATGCCACGAGGGATGAGCATTGTATGCTGCTGCCAATCGTTACTCAATGTAACGTATTGAATATTATCGTCGTAGCCAAAAGCTGACGAAGCCCAAGCGCAATTACTTTGCACTTTGAAGCTCAACTCATTACCGGCAAAGTAACCCATAAAGCTGATGTCAGCTTCACCGTTAGTATATAAACTATAAGTACCATCACTTGCAATAACATCGTCAACATACCAAGTGGCTAAACTTGCATTCATTGACCATGAATCTGGGATAAGTTGATCTTCAAAAGAATATGACTCGCTAGTGATGATATGAGGCGCTGAATTAATATCGTTAGGGTCTGTTTGTAACCAATACTCTTCAAAATTCGTAATGGTGTCGCCATCGCTATCATTCGCGGAATCTGTAGGGTCTAATAAATTAAACCCTTGCTCTATCTCCCAGTTATCAGGCATGCCGTCAGCATCAGTATCTGAATTTTTTGGATTTGATAAATGAATATTTAACTCATCATAATCAGTTAAGCCATCCTCATCAGAGTCAGCATTAACAGGGCTTGTTCCTGAAACAAACTCTTCAAGATTACTTAATCCATCAAGGTCGGCATCAAGCAATGCATCATCAGCAAAGTACTTATCGAAACCGTAGAAATCCTCATACCAATCCAACATGCCATCGTCATCAACATCACCACCAACATCTATAGCGGTCAACTTTCTATTTTGATGATCTAAAATATAGAGTGCACCCTCACTCCCTAAAGACAGCATCCCTCCTTTAGCAATCGACCACAGCTCTTGATGGGTATCAAGATCAAGTGCATAAGTCATACTATTATCAGAAACAAATAACAAAGAATTACTGACCACAATATTGCTGGCTAAGAATTGATTGTTATCAGCCTCCCACGCCCACAACAACGATCCATCTCTTGAGTCTAATGCATTAATAACACCGTGATTAATCACATAGACTTCACCAGCGCCTACAGAGATTCCGTCTGCATAGCCTGCTACTTTGTTCCACTTAATCGATTTAGTGGATAGATCTATAGCAATTAACTCATTGTTATCAGATAAAAATAAGTCATTTTCAAGACCTAAAACAGCCGTTTCCCCATTAATAGAGTTATCTTCAATTGCGATCGACTCCACCAATTCGCCATTTTCTTTATCAATGATATGCAGATCATTATCTAGCATATAAACCGAATTATTATCGACTGTAGGAGTCCAGTTATAAAGATTATCTTGCTCTCTAAACCAAATCTCTTCACCAGAGTTTGCATCAAACCTATATACACCGCCGTAATAGCCTCCACCAACATATACACCATCTTCAAAAATGGTTGGAGCAGCGTAGCGTGTCCACTGGTTTTCATAGGCAGACTTAAATACCAAATCACCAGAATTGATATCCAAAGCTCGAAGGAATGAATCACTATGACCGCCAGTTTGAAAATAAACTTTACCGTCGCTATAAGCAGCGGGGGTAATCGCATCAACTTGGTAAGTACGCTGCCAAGCTGTAGTACCATCCAATGCGTTAAAGCTTACTAATTCCTTAAACCCATAATTTTCAATCTGACTACCCGTTAACAAAACATAATTATCAGCAATCATTAATTTATCGGAATAGAGATCAATATTTAACGGTATATCAATCGTCCAACGCTCAGATAAATTATCAACATCAATATCAACTACATTTAGTCCATTATGAGATGCATTACCTTGCAAGCTCGACCACGGGGAAGCTGTCGGTATATCTGCAATATCTATAGGATTTGTTTTATAAAAATACTCTTTAATATTCAAAAAACCATCAGCATCAAAATCAAGCTGAGCATCATCTTCTTGAGGGTTGAAACCATAATTCACTTCCCAACCATCTGACATACGATCGTCATCAGTATCAAAATTCATTGGTAGTGTCAGATACACATGGACTTCATCACCATCACTAAGATTGTCAAAATCGCTGTCTATTATTGAAGGGTCTGTACCATAAGCAAACTCATCAGCGTTACTTAAACCATCGTTGTCAGCATCAGCGAGAGTATCGTCCAATAATGGGTTTAATGAGTTAGCCACCTCCCATGAGTCTGGAATACCATCAGCATCACTATCTTCATTGAGCGGGTTGGTTCCTAATGTTGCTACCTCTACATAATCATTAAGTCCATCAGCATCTGAATCTTGATTTAAGGGATCTGTGCCGTGATCATTAACTTCTTCACCGTCTGTTAATCCGTCGCCATCGGAATCGCTATTTAGTGGATTTGTCTGTACACCATTAACTTCATCTCCGTCACTTAAACCATCGTTATCTGAATCAGCATTGGTAGGGTCGGTCAGTAATGAATACTCTATGAGGTTACTTATTCCATCATTGTCAGAGTCGAGAAGCGCATCATTTTGATTACTGTCATCTAAGCCATAAATTTGCTCCCACCAACCAGGAATACCATCATTATCATGATCAGCTACAACTTGATTGGTGTAGCTAAGCGTCTGGAATTGTTCAGTAACAACAACCAAATCATCATCAATGACCTCTAATGCCACAGGCATACCAGAAAAACTAATTACACCAAGTTGACGAAGCTCTTCACCTGACCAAACCGACAATACTGAATCACTAGAATCGGTTACTGATAAGGAAAATATTTCACTTCCAATCCATCGAATATCAGTAGTCGATAGCCCTAAATCAGCCACTTGCTCTAACGTTGATGCATTAAAAATTTTACCGCTACCTAAAATCACCTTGGTATTGTCACTAGACACTCGAACAGGGTGACTAATACCATCACTACTATGATAAGGAGAATCACCTGAAGATGTGATAACACCAGTGGACTGATCTATTTCTTCATAATGTAAATCATTTGGTGATGTATCATCCCTTAAGAAGTACACTCTTGAAGTATCAGAGTTCCAGGCATATGTATGGGAGAAATAGTTCCAATCTTTACTGTCTGTTTTAACACCATCTTGATTGAAAATATGATGAGAAACCCAAGCACCACTTGAGTCTTGCGCTAAAACGTAGTTACCAACACTCGCTAAGCCATTGACAGACCAACTTAAACTAGTAAACGGCTGTACTTCATAGGTGTTGCTAGGCTCGATGGAATGAACCTCTCCAGACTCAAACCCCACGTATAAGCGTTGATGTTCAGCAGAATAAGCAAGCTTGTTGGCAGAATGCGCAGCTAGAGAAGGAAACAGTGGTTTAAGATTGATAGGATTATCATAAGACTCACTACTGGTGTTCCAAGTATATACTTTTTGATTTTCAGCACTTAATAAATAAAGCACGCCATCCGCGGACACCACATCATCAGCCAAAAAGTCAGGTACTGTTGTATTAAAGTCACACACTTCATTTAAGCCATGTTCAGTTAACCAACAAGCTGAATCTTCAGGAAAAGCATCCACTAACGCTAATAATTCAGCATCCGTTTCTACCCCCTCATTGACTTCATCAGCAAAACCATCGTTATCTGAATCTTTTGAAAATGCAGGGTTAGATGCAAAGGCATCCTCAGTATTAATCACGCCATCATTATCAATATCATCATTGGCAACAAAAGCTTGAATTTGCACTCTATCTGGAGTGTTAACAATCAATACACTGCTATTATCATATGAAAATGAAGCTAGAATATCCCCATCAAACGTTAAATATTCTTGTACAATAAGTTCGGCATCTCTTCTTACCAAGTATGATACTTCCTCACTGGACTCCACAGTTACTAATGTGTTGTCAGCCAACCAAAAAGCATCACTAATTTGACTTGATATAGAGCCTGTCCACTCAAGAGTATTACCGTCATAAATATCACCGCTACCCAGTAACACTTTGCTTCCATCAAGTGAGACTGAAATAGGAGGTCTAATAACATAATCCCCATGGTGAGGACTGTCGACTTGCTGAGTTATTTGTCCTGTAGATTGGTCTATTTCAGTAGAAATAAGGTCATTTGGAGCCGAATCATCACGAAAATGGTATAACTTTGAGTTGGCATCGCTCCAAGCAAAAGAAGCTGAATTTAACTCAAAGTAATTATTGTTTTGTTCAGACGCTTCAGCCGAAATATTGAAGCTTGCATATTCTTGATTATAATAATTATGACCACTTAAAGTAAGTAGATAATTACCAGCGGAAACAAGTTGATTAGCTGGCGTTTCTAACGTTGTAAAATGCACCAATTCATGACCATCAATGTAACTAATATCGCCATCGTCATCACTATAATATAAACGGCTATGGCCATTAACAAAGCCCATGACTGGTGAGTCAATTAACGCTATAGGTATTGGTGTAAGGAAGTGTTCAGTCGCAGTGTCGTAACGGTGTATTACTCCCCATTGTGGTCCAGATAAATAAACTAAACCATCATTGCCAAATTCAACTTCACTTGGCGTTTCTATTGCCATCCAAGTTAAAAAACACTGTTCATTAACCCCATCAGATTCCGCAAAACAACTCGCATCACCAGGAAAAAAGTCTGCATTATCGCCAGTTCCATCACTATCTGTATCAATGGATTCAGTGTCATCCAATGGAAAAGCATCTTCTTCGTCTACAATGCCATCCCCATCATCATCGGTATCGGCATTATTGCCAATACCATCACCATCAGTGTCTATTGATTCAGCCGCATCTAATGGGAAAGCATCTTGATCGTCATGTACACCATCTCCATCATCATCGGTATCAGCATTATTCCCAATACCGTCACCGTCAGTATCAACTGACTCAGAAGCATCTAATGGAAAGGCATCTTTATCATCTAAAACTGTATCGTTATCATCATCTGTGTCTGCATTATTTCCAATACCGTCACCATCAGTATCAACCGATTCAGAAGCATCTAACGGAAAGGCATCTTTATCGTCATCAACGCCATCACCATCATCGTCTTTATCTACATCATCGGGCAAACCATCACTATCCGTATCAACGCTAGGTTGAGGTTGCGGCGATGGTTCAGAACTCTCTCCACCTCCGCCTCCACAACCCAGTAAAAATAACATGAGTAGTGTAATAGTAACTGTATTTTTCATTGCGCTTCCTAGCAGAGAAATTATATTAGCAACTCATTTAATCCGATGAGCCAAATAACGAAATTTGAAGGAGAATAGAAATAAAATTAAGAAGGGAAAACACCGATTTCGACATTATCCATAATGCAGTTTAACTCAACTCTTCCTTGAATCTAGAGCACAAAATACACACAATACTCGCAATAATCAACATTACCCTAACAATTCAAGGTGTAAAAATACCAATAAAATCAATTATGACAAGACAAATGACTTATCTAGTTGACACATCTTTATAATATTCATTTAACCGTACCCATTAACGAAACAATCAAATACACCAAACAAAGCGACACCATCAGAAGATGTAACTATTTAATAAACAAAAAATAGCCCTGTTACACCTAAAAGTATTTAAGTTTGATACTGGGCAATCAAAGCTAATCGAAGGGAATAAAAAAGACCCACGAATACTGATTTTTTATTTTTAATAAAATAAATTTTGTGGAAAAAGGCTTATTCAGCTTGATAAAGTGTTTGGCATTGTTCAGGTTTTACCTTAACGGTTTTTGATTTCGGCTTAGACTTTTGTTTGGATTTGGACTTGTATTTAGGTTGCTTACTCGCTTCATTTGACGCCAATATTTGTTTGCGCCACCAATCAAGCTCATCACAACCTGTGCCCGTTGGTGGCGCTTTTTGGTTTTGACATAATGCATCATTTTCAGGGCAAGCTAAACGCACATGCATATGAAGAGAGTGTCCCCACCAAGGACGCACTTTAGTCAGCCAACTGTCATCTTTCCAGTCCATATTGCACAGTTGCTGTTTGATTGCTGGATTAACAAAAATCCGCGCAACCTCGCTAGACTCAGCAGCTAATCTGATCATAGTACCGTGATGAGCTTGCCAATCTTGATTAACGATAAATGCCGACTTATCAACAAGATCTAACTTCTGAGGGTTTTCTCTGGCATCTCTTGTCAATGTCTGCTCAGCTTGGCGAAACCAAATATCTGCATCAAGCCCAACTTGGTGACTTGAATGACCCGATTCAAAATTACCACCGCGAGCCATCGAGATATCACCAATCAAAATATCATTCATACCTGCTGCTTGGGTCTGTTTAGCAAAATTAGTAATAAAGGCCACTAATTGAGGGTGGCCATAATAGCGATGACGCTCTGTGCGTATCACCTGATAACCTTCACCTATCAAGGGTAATGCCTTTGCCCCTGCCAGACAGCCATTGGCATAAGAGCCAATCGCTGCAACCTTACCTAAAGATGGAGTATCAAATTGACTCCATTTCATCTGTTGAGCGAAAACTGCAGGAATAGATACAGAGATTAGAATGGTGCCAATAAGTAGTGCGTTTTTCGGCAGAAATACTTTGAACAAATATGACATGTGCTGCACCCTTTTACACTTCAGATGATGAAAAACATAAACAAATTAAGCTTTATCTTTATAGAGTCTAGCAAGAAAATAAGACCGTGAAGTCAGCCTGTTCGGCATTAAGAAGAAGGAGTTGAGAAAAAGGAAATAAGAAATTAAAAAGGCATTATCATTTTTAAATGATAATGCCCATATTGCCATTAACCACAAAGATAACTAATTGAATTAACTTGCCTCATTACCCTATCGAACATTATTCCCTTTTGGTATTTCATTTCTATACAACCACTGATACATCGTCGGTAATACCAACAGCGTCAGCGCAGTTGAGCTAAACAGTCCCCCGATGATCACCACCGCTAATGGCTGCTGAATTTCGCTGCCGGCACCTGATGACATTAAGATGGGGATTAACCCTAGTGCAGAGGTGAGCGCGGTCATTAGCACTGGTCGCAATCGGCCAACTGTGCCTTCGTAGACACTCTCAAATAAGCTCTCATCACCTTCCATATTTCTAACATGTGCACGTCGCTGATTAATCGCGTCCACCAGCACCACGCCATTTAACACCGCCACCCCAAATAAGGTGATAAAACCGATAGAACTCGGCACGGACAAATAGGTGCCTGTACTATATAAAGCAACCACCCCACCAATTAGCGCCAGTGGTACATTCGCCATAATTAAGCCAACCTGTTTGATTGAACCGAACGAGAAATATAGCAACAAGGCAATTAATACTATGGATACTGGCACCACTAACATCAGCTTTTGTTGCGCGCGTTGTTGGTTCTCGTATTGACCACCAACCACCACAGTGTAACCTGCTGGTAACTCTGCCTTTGGCACTATGGCATAAATGTCATTCACCACCGAGCCCATATCACGCCCTGAAACGTTGGCTTGTACTACAACGCGGCGCTGCACATCATCACGGCGAATATTAGGTGGCGCCATTTCTACGCCTACTTGCGCTACATCGCCTAAACGAACTTGCGCGCCATTGGCACCACGTAATATCAAATCTCTAAGTGCATCAGGTGAGCTGCGGTAAGTTTCAGCTAAACGCACATTGATATCGTAGCGGGCATTACCGTCAATGACCTGTCCTGCACTCACACCACCAATACCTTGACTCACTAGGCTCATTACTTGATCGACACTAATACCGTAACGCGCCAATTGCTCTCTTAATGGCCTAACGACCAATTGAGCCTCACCGCTGACTTGCTCAAGCGACACATCTACCGCGCCTTCAATCTCACTAACAAGCTCAGTAAGTTGCTGTCCCTTTTCAGACAATATATCAAGATCAGGCCCAAAAACTTTAATCGCTAATTGGGCTTTCACTCCTGATAACAGTTCATCAACTCTGGTGGCAATGGGTTGTGAAAAGGTAAACAGCAAACCAGGAAACACACTGAGTTTATCTTCCATTAAATGCTGTAATTCATATCGGTTATCAGCACTTTTCCACTGCTCAACAGGTTTTAGGCCAATATAGATTTCAATGTTACTCACAGGCTCTGGGTCGCCACCAAGTTCTGGGGCACCAATACGACTTAAGGCATATTCGACCTCTGGGAATGCCATCAATATTGACTCTATTTTCGGCGCTATATCTAACGATGTCGCCAAACTTGCAGTTGGTGCAAGCGTCACCCGCAAGTTAATAGTGCCCTCTTCAAGTTCAGGAACAAACTCAGTGCCAAGTTTTGGCACTAACAGCATACTAGCGATAAATAATGTAGCAGCAGTTCCCATCACAGTTGCAGGTTTATGCATTACCGCCAAAAGCAACTGCCGATACCCTTGCTCAATTGGGGTCAAGATTGGGCTTTGCTTGAGGGTGACACCGCGATTAAACAAGTACACCGCCATTGCAGGAACAGCAATCAGCGCAACTAACAATGCAGATATCATCGCTAAAATAATACTTACCGCCATTGGCTGAAATAACTTGCCTTCAACCCCTTCTAGGGTAAACAGTGGCGCGAACACTACGATAATAATTGCGGTAGCAAAGAAGATAGGACTGCACACTTCTTTAGCCGCTCGCATAACTTTAGCCGCTATTGGATCTGAACTGTTTTCCTCTTGAGTTAATTGTTTAAAAATATTCTCAACCATCACTACTGAGCCATCAACCAACATGCCAATAGCTACCGCTAGACCACCAAGCGACATTAAGTTAGCCGACAACCCAAAGTAAGACATGATCATCAACGCTAACCCAATCGATATCGGAATGGATAGCAGCACTAATAACGTGGCACGTAAGTTCACCAAGAATAAAGCCAGAATAATCACGATAAACACAAAAGCCATTAACAGTGCATCAATCACAGTAGTAACCGCCTGCGTAACTAAATCCGATTGGTCATAAAACACCTCAAATGAGACGCCTTTTGGCAGTGCTTGTTCAATTAAACTAACGCGCTTTGAAATGTCATCAATGGTGGCTTTGGTATTCGCGCCCATGCGTTTAAGTACTACGCCAGCAACGACTTCGCCCATGGCATTGACTTCGATTTTGCCATTTACTGGATTTTGCTCTTTACGGGTAAAAGTAACCGCCCCTACACGGATTTCACGGCCATATTCCACCTTGGCGATATCAGTAACACGAACTGGCGTCCCCGCGACCTCTGTTAATGGAATTTGCCCTATCGCCTTTAAGCCCGCATGACCCGATGGCAATAAACCATAACCACGTACAACCAGCTGCTCTTGACCTTGGGGCATAAACCAACCACCCGCATTACGGTTATTGCTTTCAAGGGCCTCGGTGACCTGGGGCATAGATAAGCCGTAGCTTAATAATTTATTCGGGTCGACTTGCACTTGGTATTGGCGAACATCACCACCAAATGACAACACCTCTGTCACCCCTTCTACTGGCATTAAAATCAGCTTCACTAAGTAATCATTAATACTACGAAGCTCTGCAGCATCAACGCCTGACGCTGGGGTTGCCCGTAAAATATACTGATAAACTTGCCCTAACCCAGAAGTATTGGGGCCAATCTCAGGTACACCAACGCCATCTGGGATCATTTCTTTAGCCGCTTGTAACTGCTCAAACACCTGCTGACGAGCAAAATAAATATCGGTGCCTTCAGCAAAAACCACTGTGACTATCGACAATCCAGTGCGAGATAATGACCTTACCTCAATGACTTCAGGTAAGGCGTACATAGCCGATTCCACGGGGTAACTGATCAGTTTTTCAACTTCTTCAGCAGCGAGCCCCTCGGCTTCAGTGTTCACTGTCACTTGCACATTGGTTACATCAGGAAATGCATCCAAGTTTAATTTGGGCAGCATGAATACGCTGGCGGCAACAATAAATAACAATACCAAGCCCACTAGCAATCGGTTTTTCACCGCTGCTTCAATTAATTTCTGTAGCATTAGTGGCTCCTAGTGGTTATGGATATCAAAACCTGCTTTCGCAAGTTCAGAGGCTAAAAGAAAAGCGCCACTCACCACCACTCTACTGTTGGCAGCAATCCCCGTTACCATATTCATCCCACGTTGGCTTTCAACTACCTCAACTTCCATCGCTTCAAAACCATCAGCATCTTGTATAAACACCTGCCAATGCCCATCAGATCCTCGTGTTAAAGCGGCATCAGGTAATATCACTCCACCACTCAATGCACTTGGTAAGTACAACTCAGCAAATTGACCTGCATGTAATCTATATTTGCTGTTATCAATGCTTACGAGCACTTGTTCAGTTCGGGTAACCAAATCAAGTTCATGTGAGCGACCAATAATAGTGCCCTCAATAGATAAACCATCGATTTTGACTAAGGCTTTATCGCCTCTACTAATCCCCTCCGCTTGGTGCGCTGACAACTGAGCCTGAACCCACAAGTGTGATTCATCGGTAAGCTGCATTAACGGTGTTCCACCAGCGGATACCTGACCTAACATGGCAACATCCTGCTGCACACGGCCATTAATTGGTGCTAATAATTGATAACGACCAATGGATTCTGGCTGGCTAACTAAAGCGTTAATTTGCGCGCGAGTCATTTTTAGCGCTTCAAGATTCGCGCGGGTGAGCTCTGCTTGTACTTGTGCCTCTAAACGTTGGCTTTCACTCACCGTGTTTTGGCTCATACGCATAATCCTGTCCCACTCAGCTGCTGCGTTTATATAGTCTGCTTGCGCTTGCGCCACTGCCGAGCCGCCTAAGGTCAATAACACTTGCCCTTGTTTCACTAATTGACCCGGCACCACATGTCGCTTTAATACTCTGACATCGAGTTGTGGAGCTAGTGTCATGGTGCGATCGCGATCAACGATTAATGTGGCTGTGGCTACATCATCTAAATTGAATGTGCTGCTGGATAAATTGACGACTTCGATACCTGCGAGCTGTTGCTGCTGCGCAGTTAATACTAAAGCGTCGCTATGTTGTTCATTGGGTTGTTCATTGGGTTCTGTAATAAGTTCTTTGTTAGGTTCTTTGTTAATTCCTTTATTAAGTTCTTTGCTAATTCCTTTATTAAGTAAATCGCTTCTTTTACTGCTAGGTTTGTAACTAGAACTAGGTTTATCGACCATTGAATCGGTCTGGGAATTTTTTTCTATTTCATTGTGGGCATGTCCATGCTCCGCTGCATCAGCCTGAGCAGCCCACGCCGTGTTTGCTACAGCTAACGATGTCATTAGGGCTAAAGAAATAATCGCTAGTCTAATTTGAGTTAGTGTTAAAAGTTGAGTCTTCATAGTGTTACCTTTCGAGTTGCTACCCGCAGGCAATGTTGCTGTTACAACCACTGCAATATTGCGAATAACGACGGAATACTTTTATTGAAAAATGATTGGAGAAATTGCTTCGCATCCACTTAATTTTTGGAGCTTAATTTTGGAGCTTAATTTTGAAAGTAATGTTGAATAAAATCCCGCAACTACTGGACCTTTGAGCGCTAGAAATTTGGTCACTAGTCGCTTTAGCAGAAGAAGTCATTGCACAGAAATGTACAATCAGCGCTGAGGCAAAAATCGATTTTTTCATCATTTATTCTCGTTTCGACAAAGGTCAAAACAGTAAAATTAAGTGATGATTAACAAGCAAAACTTGTGGATTCTGTATAAGCAATATTTATGGCGATGAGCCGCTTGCACTAAACGCAATTCAATACTGTTCGCTAGCTAATGCCCGAGCGCTAATTAGTGCCAAGCACAACTGAAAGTATTAATGCGCAAGCATGCACAGCAATATCATCGGCAAAAAAGCCAAACAAGTTATAAAATTTGCAGAGTTAATCAGTTATAGAGTTAACTGATTACGCAATGGGAGGGCGGTAACTTAGGCGAGCGTCAGGTGGAATATAAGCTTGAATAAAGGTATGGGGCGACTCAGACATAATGGCCGCAGGCAGTAAATGAGCAACGACATCAATCGTTGCACTATAGCCACCATGGCACTGACAATCTAAACACAATTCATAGCTCTGAGTATCAGAAGATACTATGTGTTCGTGGCGTTCAGTGTTTGAATGAGTATTAAATAAGTGGGCTAAATCATCGCCCTTATCACAGCTATCAGCAGGCGCTGAAAAAACGAGGTGTGAATGGTTTACTTGCTCATTTTCACTTTCACCAAGATGTAATTGATGCTCACCTAAGTTAGTGCTGATAAATTGCAGCAACATAACGGCGACCATTAATTTAGCAAATTGTCTAAACGCGGAAAGTGACAAGTAAAAACCTTTTATTCATAACAATAAGTGACTGAAATAAGTGACTGAAATAAGCAACTAAAATAAGCAACTAAAATAAGCAACTAAAATAAGTAAAAATGAGCTAACTGGTGTCAGCTAGCTCTCATTCAATATGACCTAGAGTTTAGCTAAAAGTTCTCAATCGACTAGCAAGAAATATTATAATAACGAGTTAGGTCACAACTTAGTTTTAATCTTAAAATACGCAATGCTTAGCATAATCAGCAGCTTCATTAGCTGTCCAATCACCACTTGGTTTATCTTGCATTTGTTTACACCAAGCTTCACTCCCCACTTCAGGTGCACAAGCACTAAGGCCTAATATCAAAGCTGCAGCTGCGAAAATAACAGTTAATTTGGTGGCTAAGTGGGTTACTTTTTTATTCAACATTGTCTAATACTTCCTTGAAATAACATGATTAAAAGCGATAAATGAGTAAAACGGATTAAATTGGCATCACAGTCTTTATTGTTGAAGCCAAGCAATTGCCTGTTGTTTTTGTTCTAGCGGATACCAAGCGACTTCGCCTTGCATAAATGGGCCAAGTAAATTGACCGCATTGCCCACCCAGTCTGGTCCGCCAACAAAGACTAATGCATCAAAGTGCGGTAATTGCACTTTATCACCACCCGATAACGAGCTAACGTCCCAACCTTCAAGTAGCACATCGGCTTCAATGTATAAACGTACTTTACCGCTATCTTCTCGATATTGAGTGATTAACGGTTGCAAGTGTGTTTGGTAATCTTCGGTAGATAAACGGCCACTGACAAATAAACTGATAACACCTTCGGCGATATCTGGGATTTGGCACAACATAAAGCAACTCCAACGGTATTGCGGCTGGCTGACAATATTAATTCATCAACTGCAGCCTATATTCTTGCTGATAGTAACAAATCTTATCAGCAGTACTATAGAAAAGTTTGTTAAACTCTCCACACTAATGCGCTAAAAATAGTTAAGTTAACCCTAAAAATGATAAATATTACCAACCGCGTCAGCATTGAAGACAATGAAATTGAATGGCAATTTATCCGTTCAAGTGGTGCGGGCGGGCAGCATATTAATAAAGTCTCTACTGCGGCACAGATTATTTTTGATATCAGACAGTCTTCATTACCGGAGTTTTATCAGCAAAAGCTGTTGGCAAAAGCTGATCACCGCATAACCAAGAGCGGAAAAATTATCATCAAATGTCAGCAAAGTCGCAGCCAAGACTTTAATCGTCAGCTCGCATTAGAGCAGTTTATTGAATTGGTGAAAGGCGTCGGCATTGTGCAAAAGGCACGTATTCCCACAAAGGCAACCAAGGGAAGCCAACGCCGCAGGGTCGACTCGAAAAAGAAACGTGGTGCAACCAAAGCATTACGAAGCGGAAAGTCAGATTATTAGCAAAGATTTTAATCATTTATAATGATGAAAATAATTCCCCGTTTGGCATTCATTAACGTGATAAATTACACTGACATAAAATACATTAGCTCATGTATTAATAGTGACTCACTAACTTAGCAAGGAACCTCAATGACGACTCAAGCCAAAATTTTATTAGTGAATGGCCCTAATCTAAATTTATTAGGTCGTCGTGAACCGGGTTTATACGGCAGTGATAATTTAGACACACTAGTGGCAAATGCTAAGATTCAAGCTGCAGCAGCGGGTATCGAGTTTGATCATATTCAGTCCAATGCTGAATTCGAATTAATCAACGCCATTCATGCAACTGATGCTCAGTTTATTGTGATTAACCCTGCCGCGTTTACCCACACAAGTGTCGCATTACGTGATGCACTATTGGGAGTGAATATTCCCTTCATTGAAGTCCATATTTCCAATGTCCATGCCCGTGAGCCATTTAGACACCACTCTTACCTTTCAGATAAAGCTGTTGGGGTGATTTGCGGATTAGGCATTCAAGGCTATGAGTTTGCAATGCAAGCAGCGATTAAGCATTTATCATCAGCTGAGTAACTTCAGCCAATACCCGTCGATAAAGTAAACTTTCATGAGTAAATTAAAAGCAGATATCAGCATTATCCAGTCAGGCATCTTCAGCCAATGGGATTCAGACAGTGATGAGTTACCCCGCTTTTTGAAAGCGACCGTCCATGTGCCTGCTGAACTGGATATGGAGTTTGGCTTTGTTACTCGAATTAAAAAAGCTAAAAACCAAGTACTAAAATATTGTATTTACCATCCTGATATTCCTGATGCCGATGGCAATGTCCGCCCACCATTTGATGGTGAAGTGTATATCAAAGAAAACGATTGGAAGTTTTACTTGGGCGACTGTATTTGGTCACCCGTGAGTAATAAAGTGGGTAATTGGCGAATGACATTAGAACTGAATGGAAAAGTCATTGCCGATAAAACCTTTAAGGTCCATAACGTTTAAAGCTACAGCACCTCTTCATTTCGGCTGATTACAGCACAATTTCGGCCTTGGCCTTTAGCTTGATATAGAGCAACATCGGCCATGGTTTTATAATGTAGCCAGCCTTTTACAAGTTCATTGGCAGCCACTGGCATTGTCGCACCAATTGAAATACTCACAGATAACTCTAATTCGGCAATTTTCATTGGCTGTTCAGCAATCACGTTATTAAATCGCTTAAGCACCTGTGATTGTAGTTCGGCTGATTCTAACGCCAGTAACACCATAAACTCTTCGCCACCCCAACGAGCTAAAATATCTTTGCCTCTAATGCAGCTTTGCAACCTTTCAGCGCAGGTTTTCAGCACTTCATCACCCACTTCATGACCATAGGTATCGTTCACATTTTTAAACTTGTCACAATCAAGCATCAAGACGCTGTAATAACTCACCTGAGATCTTATCGCCTTATGTTCGACAAAGTTTTCAAGATAACGGCGATTATGCAGACCCGTTAACGGATCTTTGTTTGATTGCATGAATAAATTTTTGTTAGTGGAACTTAAGTGCTTAATTCGCTTTTCATGAGTCACATAACGATGAATCAAAAACACTAAGCCGATAAAAGATATACCCAATACCAGCATCCACAGCTTCTCTTGCAAACCTTTCTTTTCTAATGTGGCTGCTGCGAGCTCATTCTCTGCGGTTAAAAGGGCAATTTTCTCTTCTTGTAATTGGGTATCAAACTTCATTTGCAGTTCAAATATTTGCTCTTCGCGTTTATCAAATAGCTGCTTTTTCCTTCCTTCGTAATAAGCAATCAAATGGGTGATAGCTTGAGGGAATCGTTCCGTTTGTTGGTATAAATTGGCTAATAACTGATGCACGCTGAGTGAAAAATCTTGATTATTAATTTCAGTAAAACCAGCCAATGCTTGTAGCGCATTAGTTTCAGCGTCTTCAAAATTCTGCTGGTACAAACGTACTTGGCTTAAACCATACAGGCATTGATTACGCGCTAGTGGGTCGTACATTCCAGCCGACAGTTCAATACACTCCATAACAATAGACTCAGCCTCTAAATAACGCTGCTGATTGATTAAAAGCTCACCTTGAGTCCACAGTGCGTTAACCACTAATTGCGCATTATTTGACTTACGAGCGACCGCTGTACTTTTTTGACTGAAGTCAGTCGCCGCTTCAATATCATTTACTTGCAGCATGATGTGACTGGCATTGCTGTATAGCACGACTAAATGCTCAAAGCTCGCTGCGCCACTGTTGATATATAAATCTGTTGCTAGCTCATTGTATTTTATTGCATTAGGCCAATCTTTGACCCGCGAGTAAACAACTGAAATATTAGAATAAACTTTACTTAAAAAGTTATTGTATTTGATATTGAGTAGTAAGGAGATCGCATGATGATAATCATTGAGCGAGGCTTCATATTGTAATTCACGAGAATGTAATACGCCCCTAGCATTTAAGGCTCTAGCCCATAGGCGGTGATAGTTTAACTGTGAGGCTAATTCAATTGCCTGATCGATCAAGCGTTTCGCTTTATCCCCTTCACCTTGTCTGGCGGCGAGAATACCTTTTAAAGTTAATGCCTCTGCCACGACCCATTGTTGATCAACATCTTGACCGTATTGATACATTGCCTTCGCAATAACTTCAGCTTGTTCAATATCAGTTCGCCCCAAGGTTATATTATGCTTAATGCGATAATAAATGGCTTTGTAATAGGGGTTCTCATCTATAGCACCTTGATTGTTAAGTACCTCTAACTCTGCTTCGACTTTTTCAGGCTCTGCATCTGCTTGATAATAGAGTTCAACCAACTCACGACCTTGCTGGCTGTTATAAATAGTCTCTAAAGGATCAAATACCACCTCATCAGCTTTACTATTAACAGCTAAAGTGCAAAACAGTGTGGCAATAAAAAACCTAACCATTAATACTTTTAAAAAAGCAGGATCATTATACGATTTCAACTAAAACCCCTAGAATCTAACCAAGTTGGGATAGATACCTGTAATATTATTCTGATTTTTCACGGTTCAATACACTTAAAACATAAATAATCATGCTAGGTCACTTTATTGATATTTAACCTCTTATTTAGCTTAGTCAGTGATAGACAAATCTACAATTTAGTTTTAATGCGCTTTTACCGACAGATGCGCCCAAGCTTGATATAATTACGCATTATTCAATTTTCTTGTCACCGAGCATTTTTATGTCACTTCAGTCTTCGTTAACCCAAGCCATTAATCAAAGAGCAGATTTTCTCGCTCAATCCGAAGTCAATCAAACAGATTGCTTTCGCTTATTTCATGGCACTGTAGAAGGCGAAAATGGCCTTAATATTGACCGTTACGGTAACGCTTGGCTTATTCAAACATTTCATCAAACATTAACTGAAGAACAACTAGAACAAATAACCGATTTACTCACTGCTCTAACGCCTTTGCCTGTGATCTATAATGATCGTGCTAAAAGAAATTCTCGAATAGAAAACAACTTACAAACTGAACATCATGAGTTTGCTTGCTCAGAACAAGTTATCCAGGAGAATGGAATAAAGTTCACCTCTAAACTTCGCCATGAAGGCCAAGACCCATTATTGTTTCTTGATATGCGTATAGGCAGAGAATATGTACGAGCCAATAGCCAAGATAAAACAGTATTGAACTTGTTTTCGTACACTTGTGGTATTGGTACCGCTGCTGCTATGGGCGGAGCAACTCGGGCTGTTAATGTGGATTTTTCATCTTTTGCCCTTGCAGCAGGTAAGAAAAATGCAGAGCTAAACCATGTATCAGAAGTTTGTGAGTTCATTCAAAGTGATGCGTTTCCTGCCCTAAGGCAGCTAGCAGGACTTAAAGTTGGCGGTCGTCGCGGCCAAAAACTACCAAAGTATCCAAAACTGGCAGCAACTCAATTTGACCTAGTCTTTTTAGACCCACCTCGTTTCGCTAAAAGCCCTTTCGGTACCGTTGATTTAATTAATGATTATCAAGGTTTATTTAAACCTGCCATGTTAGCCACAAAAGACGGCGGTACTATTGTTTGTTGTAATAATGTCGCTAAAGTTGACCGAGAAGCTTGGTTAAATAGCCTAGTACGCTGTGTAGAAAAGCAAGGGCGTCAGGTAAGCGCTATCGAATGGCTTCATTGCCATGAAGACTTCCCTTCATTTGATGATAACCACCCGTTAAAAATCGTGGCGTTAAATATTGATTAGTCATACAGAACATTACGTTTGCATAAAAGCCAGTTAATGGTTTTTATGCAAATGGAACGCAAAGGTACAACAGCTATCACTCAACCACTTCTTGCTTTGTAGATTGCTTTAGCCAATTCAACTTGGCTAAATACTTCTGCTGACTCTCGCCCATTGAAGTAAGTGATAACGCTTGTTGAATGGTTTTTTCAGCACTGACATATTTCCCCAAAGCATTCTGCGCTTTCGCCAATTCATAATAAGCTTGATGATAATAAGGGCTGTTATTAATGAACTTTTTAAAATAAGTTTCTGCCGCTGAATAATGTTGTAAAGTTAATGCCTCTATTCCCATCGAATACCAACCGTAGGGGGTATCATTTTCAAGTTGTAGCAATTGTTGAAGAACGGCATCCGCTTCAAGTGCTTTCCCTTGTTCAGACAGGGAGTATTGATAGTTACTCAACAAGCTAAGTGAATTCGATTCAAACTGTAACCCATATTGATAATACGCATCTGCAATTTGGTGTTCGGCAACGCGCCTATGCACTACTGCCATCATATTGATCAATGGTACATACCGAGGAGCCAACGAGAGCCCTTTTTCAAGAAGTGTATAAGCATAGGTTAATTCGCCCGCTAATAAAGCATCAGCTGCAAGGTTACGATAAAACATTGCAATAAATTCATGCTCACTCACCACCCCACCAGTGCGATCATTGCTATCTGGGAAATAGTCAATCACAGTAAATTCACTACCGTTTAAATACACGCCGCCAGCATCGGTTTCATACAAAAATGTTCGAACATGATCAGAAGTTATAATAAGGTCATTAGAAATATGCGTTAATAATGGTGCCGAGTGAACGACCTGAAATACAGCTCTTACGTCTAAGTGCTTTGCAACTCCATAGGTCAGCATCGCCAATGCCATACAGTTACCCGCGCGCTGCTGCCAAGCTTGAGAAGTGCTGTAATTCAAGCCCTCATAATTAAAGTTGACCATTTTATCTTCAATAAATCGGGCAACTTGATACCTTTTCGACAAACCGACAATATCGTCACGGGCTATAAATTCATTAAGCTCTTGTTTCTGCTGTGGTAGTAACTCTGACAAACTTTCAATTGAAGGCACTGTTGATGGCGCTTCGGGCTTGATGAAATAGCTCGCAGTTTCCGGCATGGGTAATGAAGCTGCTGAGGGTGTTGATGTTGTTGAGCTACAAGCACTCAATAAAGAGCAACTTAGCACCCCAACAGACAATATAAATTTTGAATTAAACTGAGGGCCTAGGCCTAGCAATGGGCTTTTAAGTCGCAAGCTTTTAAGCAATGAGCTTTTAAGTAATGACCCTTTAAGCAATGGCTTTATATATAACGGGGTAAATAGCTGTTTTTTGAAATATGGGTTCAACATTTTTTTGTTCGACATCCTTGGCGTAACCTTCCCTTTCTAACGACCACAACTTCACTCATCATTAGATGAGCATTTAATCATTTAAGTTAAGCTAGCATGTTTTCTGCTTACATTTCCAGCACCAACCTCGCCACTAGCATTTACTCTCAAGATAAATTCTTATTATCAACAATATACATGACTCTTCAGATAGCACTGCATATCCGTTTGAGCTGCCAAGCTCAATGAGTATAGTGTGAAGATTTTTAGAGATTCATTAACAAGGATTAATAGTCAAAGTTGGGTAAATTAGAAGCTCAGTAAACAAAAAAGCTACCTAATAGGTAGCTTTACTATACTCTCTCAAACACACTCTAAAACGCGCTTTAAAATCAAAGCTTCACTTTAATTTATGGCAGGATTACCCGCAGCACTGGTCACGGAGTGTGAACGAGACGAGTTCTCAGTAAAGGTCTTACTTGCAATGGTATCCACATACATCCATTCACTTTTTACTTCATCTTGAGTAAATGTCAGTAATAACAAACCACGATCGTTAATATTGGTATATTTAAGATTAGTAACAAGATCCACCAAAGCCGCTTCAGTTGCTGGAATTTGCTCATCTGGTAAGCCTAAGTAATATTCAAGACCTGGGGATGTCACTGAACTCGTTGCAAACTCAACCCCAACAGTATCCCCTGCTGCATCAGTTAAATCACTTGCCCAAGCATTATGAGTATCACCTGCGATGACAACCAAGTTATGTCCCATAGACTTCGCTGACGCGAAAATGACTTCACGTTCATAAGCATAACCATCCCATGCATCTAGATTGTATGGAATGGCAGGTAATTGCAGTAACGCTAGTACTTCATCAGTCAGTTCAGCTTGGTTCTGTTGTAAATAGGCTAACTCTTCAGCGGTGAGACTCGGATCGCCAGCTTGTGCTCTTGCTGCTAATTGCGCTAATCCGCCTAAACGAGCAAATTCAGGAATACTCATTTGCAGTGTAGCAATAGCAGCTGGTAGTAACATGCTCCCCATTAACACTTGCTGCCCTAATACTTGCCATTTTGCCGTTGACTGTAATAGTGAGCTTTGCAGCCATAATAATTGCTCTTGACCTAGCATGGTTCGCTCTGTATTGGTGACATCAGCCATAAACTGCTGGCTATCAAATGCACCTGTTGCAGGATCTGTGTAAGTGGCATATTCCAATTGTTTATCACGAGCTAACACACGAGTGTCCAGCATATGTAAATCGACTAAATCTCCGAATGCAAAACTACGGTAGATTTCCTCATGGTTACCTTCTGTCCATGGTCTAATTGGCAACCACTCAAAGTAAGCTTGCAACGCCGCTTGTTTTCTTGTGTCGAAATCACCTTCGTCATCATTATGATTTTCAGCGCCATCACGCCAAGTATCATTCGCGACTTCATGATCATCCCAAACGGTAATAAATGCGACAGCAGAGTGCAGCTTTTGCAAACTTGTGTCAGTGCGATACTGGCCATAACGAGTACGGTAATCGGCCAATGTAAATAGCTCACCTTCGGGTAGCACTTGTCGGTCATACTCTACGGCTTTTTCACTGGCATATTCACCGCGAGCATATTCGTAAATATAATCCCCAAGATGGATCACAGCATCCAAATCATCTTGCTGAGCAGCTAATTCATATACATTAAAATAACCGGCTGGGTAATTAGCGCATGACATAACAGCAAATTTAGCAGCACTCACAGCGCCTTCAGGTAAGGTGCGCCCTTGACCTACAACAGATACTTTATTAGCAGTTTTAAAGCGATAGTAATAAATTGTGCCCGCTTCTAAACCAACGGCATCGACTTTAACAATAAAGTCTTGATCTACAGTCGCTACCATTTGGCCATCTGTCACGACTGAGTCAAAATTTTCATCTGTAGCCACTTCCCATGACACTTTCACTTCGTTATCTTGCGAATTTTCTGGCGTTGCTCTGGTCCATAAAATAATCGCATCGTGAGTAGGATCACCACTTGCTACACCATGAAGAAAGTCTGCATTAACGCTCTTTTCATCGTCATCATCAAAAACGCACCCCATTAAGCCACATGAGACAACCACAGCCCCAACACCTTTTGAAGACATCGCCAAAAAATCACGTCTCGTCACTGACAACTTCATACCTATTCCTTTATTTATAATTGTTACTGATACGATTACGATTAGAGCATCTAATCTAATTGGATTATTGTGAGAGAATTTTGTGACACCAACATGATCAAAGTGTGACGAATAGAGTTCGTTACTCGGTGAGCTTTATAGCACTTTTAAACAGCAAAAAAAAAGCTACCCGAAGGTAGCTTTTTAGAGTCTAAAAACTGAAATTAATCTTCAGTTGTCAAATTAAGACTGTTGACTTCAATACCTAAACTGTAAGAAATATAGCCTTCTTGAGTTTCAGGGATCTGGTCCGTTCTATCTGTGATAACCACTTTAGATAAACGACAACCTTGGTAAAACTCTGGAGCGAAGTTGTATTCAAAAATATCACTGGTTTGAACTTCATAAGGGTTTTCTGGATCCGCAGAGTAGTGTTGGTTCGCTAATAGTGTGCGACCATTTTGGCTTTCGTCCTCACAGCCTATTAACTTAATACCGATAACCCCTTTCTCAGCGTAAGTTAAATACGTTTGATCATTTGCAGTAAATTCATTGAATTTAAGAGTTTTACCAGCAATAGGGCAAGCAGCATTAATACCGTTCTGTCTCATGGTTAACTTAAGCTTACCCGCTTGACCTAGCGTTAAAAACTTATCATTAGAAGTACTAAAAACATTCGAAACGGTAGAGCGATCAGGGTTCGTACTTACTTTTTCCCCTTGAATCCACTCTATGTTAGCAGCTGTCAAATCACAGCCGATAGATTGAGGGTCGACATCCCCAACTAAACAACGTTTTAACGCTCGCGTGTGGGCAGCATAATAAGCCGAACATTCCAGCTCGCGTTCATTATCAGCTGTTTTAAAAGCTTGAACTCCGCGGATTAAAATACCGTAACTATCAGGAAAGCCACTATCACGTAGAATTAGCGGTGTATAAAAGCGATCAGCAGTAAATGTTATCCAGGCTTTCTTAAAGCCCTGATCTAATGACTCGCCTTCAACTGCATCAATAGAGAGTTTATGCTTTTCAGAACCGACTCGAACAATCAAATCGCGAAATGCTTGCGCTTCATTGCGAGCACCAAGACTTTCATAATCATAATCGCGCTTTTGATATTTAACTGAAATAGCGTATTCAGCACCTGGTACAGTAGGTACATATGTACGCATTCTGACTGTACCTAGCTTTTGTTCATTATTACATGCATGCGTATCAAGTTCTGCTGCGTAACCTTCACCATCAATGCCATAAGTAGTGGCATAACCCACTTCCATACGCGCGTCACAAGCTTGATTACGGAGCTGTTTGATAGCAGCTCGGCGCTCATCACCGTCCAATGACTTTACGTTTTCCCATTCAGCAGGAAACATTTTCTTCAGTGTTTTTCGAGTCCACTGCACGTCAAAGTACATTTTACCATCTTCAGAATAAAGCGCTTTCAATTCGCGTTTAAGTGAATTGGGGTTTTCCTCTTGTAGTTCTGAAAAGTCGAGGTCATCAATAATCCCCCAAGTACCATTATTAAACTGGTCTTCATAGCCATAAAAGTATTGACCAGCAACAAGCTCTAGATCATTAGCTTGAGCCATAGAAACTGTGGAGCAAGACAGTGCTAACAGCATCCCTAACTTCTTTGTTAATTTCATATAAAATCCTAGTGTTATAAGTTGTACAAACAATCTGCCATCTTTTAACACTCAGTAATGCAGCCCACAGACCTGCCTGTGCTGTCACTTTGCGTCCTCATTTTACAACGAGTTTGCCGTTAGAGTATCTATTACATCCTAAATCTAAGCACATTTTAACATTGACCACATCAGGTTAACAAGTCAAAATATTGACAAACACAAAACCAATAAGCAACTGAAAAATAACCACTTAAATTAAAACGAAAAACTTTTGACTAGTAATTTATATCAAAAATACAACTTAAGAATGACAATAAATTAGCAAGATAAATTACATTTTTATCACTTAAAGTGCGAAGCAACCCTCAAATATCCAAAATAACGACTAAACTATTCTCATTAGTCGTACAAGACGATTGCAAATACATTTTTATAATATAAATTATCTATAAGTATCATTTAGATACGAAAAAATAACACACAAGGATTACAAACATTATGAAGATCAGTGCACGCAACTCGCTCGTTGGAAAAATTCTTTCAATTGAAGAAGGTTCAGTCAACAACGAAGTAGTTATCGAGCTTGCTCAAGGCGTAGAAATCACTTCTGTTGTGACGAAAAAATCTTGTGAGCAACTAGGTTTAGTGGTTGGCGGTAATGCTTACGCGATTATCAAAGCAAGCAATGTGATGGTTGCAGTAGACTAATTCAGCTAAACCGTTAGCTTGATACAAGCGATTTCAATCACTTGTTGAATGATGAGGTTTATCAGAACAAAGTGGAATTCATAACATAATTGGGTTCCACTCTTTAATGCAATAGAAATCAAGAATCTCATTGCGGGATCAGATTTAGCGTACTTTTTGTCACCACTGTAGATTGAATTCACCAGCCAGATCTCTCGGGATTTATCACCCTCAAAAACGCAACAAACCGAACCTAGCAACTTTACATTCACAACTATTACGCTAACATTCCTCTCAATCCCTTTAAGACCATGTTAATTACAGCTTCGATCAGCTGGTTAATCCTTCATTTGGCTTTAATCTCATTATATTTAGCTTCTTCATAATCTATAATCAGCATAACTAATTAATTTGAGTCATATATAAAAGGCATACCATGTGGTGATGCGTTACGGCAGTGCGTAATTTTTTTTACTGCTACAAAGAGGAGTTTCATGAATACAGTCTACTCAATTGGAGAGCTTGAATCGTTTCTTATCGCGATTTTAGTTTTATTCATCGGCCATAGCGTTAACCGTCACGTTGCCGTTTTCAGAAAATACAATATTCCAGAACCTATTGTAGGTGGCTTGATTGTCGCTGGAATCATCACGGTTTTGCATTTTAATAATGTCAGTCTGCAGTTTAGTTTATCGATGCAGAATACCTTAATGCTGATGTTTTTCAGTTCGGTTGGGTTAGCGGCCAGCTATAAGCTGTTGCTCAAGGGTGGCAGTAAAGTCTTTTTATTTTTAGGTATTGCTTCTCTCTACATTATTATTCAAAACGGTGTCGGTGTAGGCATGGCCTCAGCACTCGGTTTAGAACCAATAATGGGGCTTATTGCTGGTTCTATTACTCTCTCTGGTGGACATGGTACTGGTGCAGCATGGGCGCAAACATTCCAAGACTCTTACGGCATTAATACGCTTGAATTTGCCATGGCTGCTGCAACTTTCGGTCTTGTTATGGGCGGTATTATTGGCGGGCCAGTCGCGCAGCGCTTAATTAATAAGAACAACTTAGTGTCATCTTATGGTGTTGGTGGTAATCATCATAAAGATCATCCTGATTTGGTCACCTATGACCAATTAGAAGAAGACAGAGTCACTGCAAAACGTATATTAGAAACCTTGTTTACATTATTGCTTTGTGTTGCAGGTGCTAAGTGGTTTGGCAGCTTTGTACATGAATCAGGGCTCACTTGGCTTAAAATGCCTGACTTTGTGTATGCATTATTCTTAGGTGTTGTTATCACTAACATCACTGAGTTAACCCGTGGATTTAAAATCAATAAAGAAAGTGTTGATATATTAGGCACAGTGTCATTGGCCTTATTTTTATCTATGGCATTGATGAATTTAAAGTTATGGGAAATTTTTGACCTTGCAATCCCATTACTAATCATCTTGCTGACTCAAGGTATTATCCTGGCATTTTTTGCTTATTTCGTGACATTTAGGTTGATGGGTAGCAATTATGATGCCGCGGTAATGGCAGGTGGTCACTGTGGGTTTGGTATGGGAGCAACACCAACCGCAGTAATGAATATGGGTGCATTAGTATCAAGAACAGGCCCTTCTCCACAAGCCTTTATGGTAGTGCCAATTGTAGGCGCGTTCTTTATTGATATTGTTAATGCCATAATCTTGCAAGGCTATTTAAGCGTGATAGGCTAAGCCGTCACCTGTGATAAAAAACGCCACTCAATAGTGGCGTTTTTTTATGGCATCAGTTCATTCAACTACCTGTTATTGGAATTAATTGACACTGAAGTTGCTGAGGATTATCGCAGCATGACAACAAAGCTGATACTGAAGGACTGTATACCTGTTGCCAAAACGCTTGGCTATGGAAATTATTAATCGGCATCCAAGTACTCAAAGGATACTGGTTCGCTAATAGATCCCCTCCCTTAACAGGTAATGCCATTCCAGAGGCGACTTGAATATTACCAGGGAATGTTTGTCCCGTTTCAAGATCGACATTAACACAACTCCCTAAATTACCAATCCGATGACAAGTGGTACAGGTATTTCCCTCGGTTTCAATGCTTGAAGACGTTGGCCACAGAGCAAAATCACCAATCGCATTATTATATGGTCCGAATGGATCAACCGGCACATGTTGCCAAACCTGCCCTATATATGGACTATACATAAACGGATCTGCATCATGACAACCACCACAATTCTTGCTCACTGTATCAAGCGGCTTCCACCAAAAAGTCATTGCATCAACATGCCCTGGAGGAGGACTGACTTCATTAGGTGGTGGTACCCTTGAAGCATCAAATCCGGCACTTGTTCCAGAAGGGGCTTCAGCATGAAACCAACACGTATCACCTGTAGTGGTACTATGCAAAATGACGTCAACTTCGTCATATAACGGACTATCATCGGGTCGAAGGTATTTTCGGCGACAAAAAGCAGATATTTGAGTTGTCTTATTTGATAAATCTAACACCTTAGAATAAGGAGTACACTGGCCAAAAGTGCCTTCACCATAAGGCAATAATGCAGGACGGTCGCAAACCACATTTTGCGTATACCCTTGATATTCTGGTATTTTCCCATCAACTGTAATTGGCACATCAACCCCGTCATTACAATCAAATGCTGGCACCTCAGCAACCAAGTTTGCGCACTGTTGGCCATACTCAATAATCGATTGGTTTGGCTCTACAATAACCACTTCATCAATCACTGAACTCTGCTTCTGCTGAGATGATGTACCCAAGCTATCACAGCCAATCAAGGCTAAAACACATATTGAGTGGCAAATATAAAATAACCAAGCTGGTAAAAATCGTTTATCCCCCTTCATGACAAGTGCTCCCTCGTTAAAGGCAACGCTAATTCTCTGATTGCTTGATAATATCTAACATAGCCACTACAGCGACAAATATTGCGGCCAACACCCTGCTCTATGGCATCATCCAGCTCATTCTCTGAAATGGGAGAAAGCTGTAACTTCTGCAATAACACCCAGGTGGCCATCAAAAATCCAGGAGTACAATAGCCACATTGAAAAGAAAAGTGCCTTAAAAAAGCTTGCTGAAGAGGTAACAATTCATCTCCTTGTTGTAATCCTTCTACAGTAAAAATTTCTAAGCCTGTCAAACTATCAACCGGAGTTGAACAAGATAAAGTCGTTTGCATTGCTGCGTTAGGGCCATTTCTAGTGGCAACAGTACACGCTCTGCACTCTCCTATACCACAACAAAATTTAGTCCCAGTTAACCCTAGTCGTTCATGTAGATAATCAACTAAAGCCATATCACCATCAGTAGTAGGCGCTTCAGTTTCCTCACCATTTACCACAAAAGAAATCCGTAAATTATCCATTAGATTGCCGTCCTTATTGCCGCTGGCGTTACAGGTAACTGTGTAAAACGATGTTGAGTTGCCATCGCTAATGCGTTGAGAATAGCTGGAGGAATTGGACACATTACAGCCTCAGCAATCCCCCGCGCAGTCGCTTCATTATCGGCAGGAGGCATAACCAGCAACTGTTGATTTAAAGGTACATTACCCATTTTCATTAGCTTATATTTATCTAAATTCCAATTGCCAGCACCTGGTCCTTCAGGACTTAAAGGGCAGTCTTCAGACAGTACATAACCCATTGCCATTGCAACACCACCTTGAGATTGGCCACTCACCAATTGCGGGCAATGTTGCACACCTGCACTCAACGCTGTAATACAATCTTCAACAACAACATAACCAGTGTTAGGATCGACAGATACCGCAATTAATGCCCCACTAGGTGCGTAAGTGCTACGCCCATAACGTGAATTAACCTTTGGTAGTGTAGTCATATTAGTTCGAGTGACAGTCTGTAAAGCATTAGGCGAGGTGCCAAGGGCAATATAGTCTAAAGGCAGAGTGATTGGATTTTGGCTTGATGAAGAAAAGCTAAAGTCAGCATTGACGAACTCGCCAACAAAGCTGGCATGAACGGCAGCGCTATTGGGTAGTTGCTGACTAAAAATTACTTCAACAATCTGGCTCCATTCAATAGCAGGAAACCCTTCTAGACTGATACTTCCTTGGGAGAAAGCTAACAGTTTATAGTCCACTTGTGTTTGCCAAAGCTGCTGTAAAGCCGGGATAACAGAGCCTATAAGTAGACTTAGCCCCGCATATGATACGGCATGGTATTGGTAAAAAGCCCCAAGACAAGCACTTGATGAACCCGATAACTGTGCCACTTGTTTCGCAGGGTCATCTTGAACATCTGATGGTTCGCAAGAAGGGTAAGCATCTATCTTCGTTAAGCCAAGATTATTAAAAAATCCAGCATCGCCCATCATAATATTACTGGCATTTTTCCCTAACCAAACAGATGGTGCTAAGCCAAGCGCCGTGGCTGCGCCATTACCCATATCGATATAGGGGGTGCGAACAGTAATGCTGCCATCAGGGTTAATCATCACAGCGCCAAACATACCATCACCACCGGTACCATACGCTTCGTTTGCTAACGCTAACCCCACACCATATTTAAGCCCTTGAGTGGCAAACTGTTGCTTTGTTGCCTCACGGTTAGTCCACAATGGCTGAGCTTCTAATGCATCAAGAATTTGGGGTAATTGTAAATCTTGCTGAATAGGTGCACCTGTTACCGTAGTGCTCTGATTATCAAGCAAGTTTAAACGGCGGAGAGTGAAAGGGTCTCGACCTGTATCTTCTGCAGCCTGATCCAATAAGGTTTCTAAAGCAATAAAGGCTTGTGGTCCACCAAACCCACGTTGCGACCCGCCAATTAAATCAGGTGTATCTAGAGCTTCACCATAAGCGATGATTTGCGGGATATTATATGCATTACAGACACTTAACGCTGCAAGTTCAGCAACATAAGGGCTTAAGTTTTTTCTTCCTCCCCCATTTAATGTAAAACTCGCAGTAACAGCTTGAATAAGGCCATTATCATCAATACATAAATTTTCTGTAAATTCAGTATGATGACGTTTTAACCCGACTTGAAATTGCTCAAATCTGTCTTGTGCCCAGCGCAATGGATAGCCATTAGCATAGGGCGCTGCCATGGCTAAATACATGGTAAAGTAAGAGCTATCACGCCCACCAAATCCTCCTCCTGGATAGCAAGCAATCAAATCTACTTCACTGACATTATGGGTACATTTTGCATTTCGAAATATTTCTGCTGCTCCAGATATATCCCCTGTGGGTGATTGAGTACCGAGTAATAAGTGCAGACGAGAGGATTGCTTGTCATACCAAGCTAAACCAGCCTCAGGCTCCATGAACATAGGATCCATAACTTGAGTGACATAATTAGCAGAATATTGCTGCCACACTCCAGAGGCAGTGTTAACCTCAATGGCAGAATTAATGTTGCTCTTTACTAAAGGACTGTGACTTTTATAGTACTCAGGCTCATCATGTACCACATTGAAGGGATTATCATTCAATGAGCCTTTTACATATTCATAAGAGTTACCATAAATACTCGGCTGAAGTGGAGTAACTGTATCACCATAAATAATAGTATCTTGATTAAATTGCAGGATTTTTTTAGCACGGCGATAGACATCAAAATTTGCAAAAATTAGCAAAGCTACAGGCTGGCCGTAATAATCAGCAACATGCCTACTCTTACACTTACTCTTACTCTTGTTCCTATTTTTGGCACACACAAAAAATGGCTTTTTCATATCACAACTAATATCCACTTTATCTTCAACCAGTTTGTGCGCATCAATAATGGTAATGGGTTGTAATTCGGCTGGGAGCATTGAAAGCTGATAATCCATTACAATCGTATTTATCCGATTGGTTCTTAGGGCATACATCACCCTTTCTTCAGCTTGATATGGCCAGCCATATTCCGCTAAATCGCGAGCACGAAAATCACGAGCATATATCTTTTGCCCCATGACTTTTGGCTTACCATCGATCCGCCATTGCGCAACACCAGGCTCAGGTGCCCATGCTGGCTCAGGGGAAATATCGGTTAAAGGTGGGGATTCTGCAGCAAGCAAAGAGATGGGAAGGCTTGAAATAGTAAAACTGACGGCAGCGCCACCAGCGATAGTTTTAATAAAACTGCGACGACTAATGGGGTGACTGTTAAGTTTGTTCATCCATGATTTCCTGCATCCTATGTTGTTTACAATTTAAGCAGGTGATAGGTAATTCATCAATGTCTTAATTAAAAAATGCTTTAGTGCTATGACAATATATCTCATTAAGACAGCGCATTTGTCACGATTAAAGAATCCAGTTACATTATTTACCCCCATAAAAAAACCAGTCAGAGACTGGCTTTTATGAATAATCAAAACTGAATTCTGTCTCATTTAATCGTGTGAGTGAGTCTCTTCACCATGCTCTTTACCCGCACAATGACCACATTGATTGATCTCAAAGCCAGTTTCAGTTTCAGTTAAACGGCCGTTGCTGATAAACAAATCAACCAACTGAGAACCCGTCATATCACTAGCACGACATGTGTGAAACTGTGCATTTTCGCCAAACTCTTGCGCCATAAGAGCAAGCCATTGTTGATGTGGCTGTGGCGTATTCTGCGCTTTCATCAACTTAATAACATTACGACCATGAATTGAGTCAGACATTTAACGATTCCTTATATTGAAAAAACCATTTTACGACAAAGCGCACACCCACTCATTGCGATAGCTCATGGTTTAACAATAATTAATCTACAATTTATCTTCGGTAGCAAGATTGGGTATAGTGTAGCGAGAATTTACATGGTGACAGTAGGCAGTGATGGCAAAGAGTATTTCTCAAGAAACCCAAAATGAAGCAATGAAGGTAGCAAAAGCCACTCAAAAGCCTTCGCAAACCAAAGAACAAACCAAGTTAATTGCGCTAGGCATCGAAAAAGGCATTGCTGAATACAAAAAGCAGCAAAAGGCCAAAGCCCGAGGAAGGGACAAACTGCGTAAGCAAAGCCTAAAGCTAAAATCTCAGCAAGAAAATACTGAGCAGGAAGAAAACATTATTGCACATCCATCAAACGCTAAACTTCCATGGATTTTATTAGTCGCTAGCTGGGTTGGCTTTTTAAGCTACGCCTTATTAAACGGCCAATAGAGCTCAGGTTAAAAGTTAACTTCCTCAATAAAAAAGGCCTCTCACGAGGCCTTTTGTTTAGGTTAGTTTGCTTAACATACTTGGAGTCTGTTGCTCTTTACAGGTTAACTTCTGTTCAAGATAAAAAACGTTGAAAGATCAACAGGCCCTAATTACTTAATGAGTTTTACGGCGACGAATTGCCAGTAAACCTAATCCACCTAATGCTAACCAGCCTAAACTACCACCACTTGAAGACTTCTTCTCTTCAGCCACTTGTTCAACTGGGAAGGCGCATGAACCATCATCGGTATTAGCGTTGGCATCATAATTAGTTGCATCTGAGTCAGTACAACCATTTTCAATACCATCAGAGGTAACTGTTAACATAAAGCTTGTTGATGCACTGTCAGATGGATATGCCATATCGTGCACCATCACGGTCACTAATGTTTCACCATGCCAATCTGCATCAGGCGTGATAGTGACAGTATCGCCATCGGCAACCGCAGTGATATTTTCACCTGACACTTGAATACCATTTACAGTCCCTTTTTGGTCAACATAAACCACATCAAGGCTTAAGTCAGTATTCTCAGCAACAGTATGATCACTCAAGCTTGCTAGTTGAATATTACTCGCTGAGCTCACCACTTCAGTCACGGTCACTAACTCAGAATCTGAATATTGGCTATTGACTGTTAGTGCGTTATCAACACCGACAGCATTAGCAGATACACGAGCTGAGAAAGTCACTTTCAAACCTGAGCTTTCAGGCCCTTGGTAGTTGGCACACACCAACATACCATCAGACACTTTGTCGTTAACATCATTAAAAGCAAACCCATCGCTTAACCAACCAGTTACAGGGCCAAAGGTGCCACGTTCACCGTAGTAACCGTGAAGACCAATGGAACCAAAGTGATCATTGCTAGTATGAATAGCTTTATAACCAAACATGATTTCATGCTGTCCTGGTGCAAAATCCAATTTAGTAGATATTATGGTTTCAACATCAAAATACGCTGCTGCATCCGGCGCTCGGTTACCCGTAAAGCGATTATAGATTTCTTCACCACCTTGCCACTGGAATACAAAGTAATCATCAATCACCGCACCATAAACAAGGTTAGCAGTAGCACCAACATCTTCACGGAAGCTTGCTTCAGGCATATAGACATCACCACGCCACAAAGGCGCAACTATTGTGTCAGGGAAGCTCTGGAAGCTATCGTTAAATTCACGATGGAAGTTATAGAAGTCAGGTAACTCATCAAACTTCACATAACCAAATGGTGAAATTTGCAGCAAGTCATGCAACATTTCTTGCTGTGCACCGTACAAAGGTACATGCGGTAAACCACTTTGCGACATCGGAATAGTTAAATACTGGTTAGAGTACCCACTAAGTCCTAAGTCTGTGAAACCATACTGAGTTGGAATATCTACATAGAGTTCGTCATCACCCTGCATTGAAGCTGGCACTCGACAAGTGTTATCAGTTTCATTGGTGGTGAATACATAATGACGCTTAGTATCCAATGATGATGGCTGCAGTGTATCAATAACAATGCTATTACCTTCAACAGTCATGTCATCTGCATAATGCTCAAGACCAGAAACGGTAATCGAATCGCTAAGCAACTGCAACCCAGGTGCAAGCTCTGCATTCAAGTTAAGTGCTCGTTCACCACCTAATAAATTAGGCTCTACAGAGACGGTAAAGTCTACAATATCTCCAGCTTTGGCTTGTGACTGACTGGCTTCAACCATAGTATCGGTACCAATATGCATCAACTTGACAGGTAAATAACCTAGGTTGTCGGCATTATAGCTATCAGAACCTAAACCAACATAGCCGTAGTAAAAATCACCTTCGGCTGCATCAGCAAGGTCATAGTTCAATTGCACATTGAAAGGCTCCATGCCATTGGTAGTCTCAGGTCCTTGAGCAGTTAAATTACCATTATCTTCATCACCAATGATGGCTAATGCAAAAATGATATTATCCGCTAAGTTATCAAAATCCTCATGGTCAAACTTATAGTTTGAACCATAAGCCCAGTATGTACCTGGGGTCGGATTATTGATTGCACAGTAATCGTTGTTATCAACTCTTGAGTAACAAATAGCTTCATCGTACCACTGAATTTCACCATCATTATTCACATCAAGACCAATATCCAATGAAGCATAGGCATTGTAATCAGCTTTAACGACTTCCCAAACGATGCGTTTAGTGCCTTCTGGTACGTCAAAGAAGGTCACCACTTGACCATCATCCATACGGGCTTGAGCAGTACTATCAAGGGCACGTACATCAGTACGTTGCATATTTACATCAAATAATTCAGCCTTAACTAAGCCATTTACAGCACTGTTAAAGCTTTGAATCTCATCAGTCATTATCTCAGGAGATAGAATATGGCCTTGCTGGCGATGAATTTGGCCAGAGATATTTTCAGGCATATTTTTACCACTATAACGAATACTCACAGGCAAATGCTGTATAGGCATTTCTGTGCTTTCTGGAGTAATCGTCACATCACCTAATAAACGTAAAGATGATGAGTCAGCACCTGGCGCTTGCACTTCCAACACTTTAGCTGTCAGTAAAATAGCTTGAGTTTCACCTTTCATTAAGCTGAAGCTTTTAGGTGATACCTCTAACTCCAGCATATCGGCACCTTCCATTTCCATAGTCTGTGCATCAACGGTGAAACTGCCATCTTGAGTCGCGGTAAAGGTTCGCATCATGGTGCAAGAACCACTACACGCTTCGTTATAAAAGTATGGAACGTTTAAAGTATTAACGGTGCCACCGTTACGTGGATTTGCAGCACGGTAATTATCACCTGTTTCATCCAACACTAAGCCAGCTTTATAGGCGCGCGCGACATTAATCACACCACTACCCGCATCGCTAAAACCTGCAGCCTCAATACCTTCAAATGGATACACTTCAACAGAGCGCGTCATACCTTCAAGACTTGCAGTGGTCATTAGCGCTGATTGAATTTCAGCAGGTGACCAACTAGGTTGTGCTTGCTTTAAAAGTGCCATAGCGCCAGCAACATGTGGCGCAGCCATCGAGGTCCCACTTATCGCGTGGTAATCACTTGGGATACCATTGGCGGAAAACGGCATATCATCAGCCCAAGCAGCATAAACATCGACGCCTGGAGCGGCTAAGTTTGGCGACATAACTTCTGGATTATCGAAATTATGGCCTCTTGAAGAGAAGTCAGCCACCATATCAGCTGTACGTTCTTTAGTAACGACAGTTGAAGCTGTGATCGTTAAATGATGATCACTACCTTCATTTAACCAATCAGACAAACCATAATAATCATTGCCGCTATCGCCATAAAATTCGCCATAGCTTATTTGAATACCTGGAATGGCATAAGGATCGTTGGCTAACGATTCATTAGCAGATGCATTACGTAATATGAAACCACCTGCGCCACCAGTTGCAACATTCACAGCTTTATCGACTCGCGCTATATCACCACGTTTACATACAACAATCGGCGCAACAGCATAAGGCTCACCATCAGGTGAGTTTAAGAAAAAGTCTGCAGGAAAAGGATCATTACATTTTTCATACTCCCAACCATAGTCTGCAGCTAACACGACTGGGCCAGTGTATTCATCGGTAATCCCGCTACCTTCAATGTCCAGGGGCGACTGCTCACCACCAACAAAGTCTGTTAGCATTTTGCCTTCTACACCAAATTCACGTGGGTGGGTGGTTGCCGCAACAGACGTTAACCAAGGTGATAGATGATCAATTGCACCTCTGCGGGCGTTGGCTTCAGTTGGGTCAAACGAATTACCTGCTGACGCAGATACTGAAATACCTGCTTCACGTGCTGATAAGAATGCCATTTCCATTGGGTCTTCCCATGGGAAAGCACCATATGCTGTACCAATTGAATAGTTAATGACATCCACGCCATCAGCAATGGCATCCTCTAGGCCAGCCAGTAACGCAGAACCTGGACAACCGGTGATGCCGTTTAAGGAGCCATCACCAGGTAAGCACACTTGATACATAATAACGTTGGCATGTGGAGCTACGCCTGATATGCGAGGTAAAATTAAGTCGGTAGGCTGACCATCACTTTCCACGCCAATTTCAGGCAGAGTGTAAGCTTTATTAAATAGTACATTACCGGCAGCAGTTGAGGCAGTATGCGATCCGTGACCGTTATAATCTTCACCATTTGCAGGTCGAAGTGGGCCGTCTATTTCCCACCAATTTTTATCTGGCTGGAAACTTTCGTCACTATAAGTGTCGGTAATGACATCGTAAGAGCGCACACCAATTAACTTATCATTACACATTGACTCAAATTCAGCCTGCTCACAGTCACCTAAATAACTATCATATCGAGCTGGGAGTTGATGCATATAACCATCGTCACCTTCTGCGGCAAACGACTCATGATCACTGTTAATTCCAGTGTCTAAAACCCCTACAACAATTCCTTGACCAGTAAACTCTTCACCAGTTATTTCACCAGTCCAAAATTTATCGGCACCAATATGCTGTGGGCCGACATCTGTGTGTAGTTCGTACATGATTTCACGCGTAACACTGACAACATTAGGTAACTCAAGCACACGCTCAGCCTGCTCTTGAGTCATTTTTATCGCTAATCCATTAAAAGCAAGTTGGTAATCAGCAACTTGTTTCACTTGTCCGACAGCACTTAAAATAGCTGTCGCCACATTTTCTTGTTGTTGTTTTAGGTAGCTAACATATGATTTTACATCACTGCTTTTTACATCAAGCTTGTCATGTAATTGTGGACTTAGTGCCGCTGGGATTTTATTGATTCTAGGAGTTGTTGCCTGTAGTCCTGCTACACCACCTTGATAAAGAGAAACGGGTGAATCAACTAATTGAATAATATAAGTCTGCTCACCACTGATATCAGCCTCATAAACAAAATCGACTTTTCGAGTTTGCGAATGCACCGCACGATGCACATTTCGCCCGTTACTATTTCGCTGTTGTGATTGCTCAGGATTAATTCGGTCTTTATTGCGATCTTCATTAAATTTTATAATGGCATCGGTTATCACAATAGGTTTTGCATTAGAACCTGAAGTGGAGTGACTTACACTATCCGCTGAGGCACCAACACCACCAGCATATATGGCCGCAAGGGTCATTATGTGCAATTTATTAAATTTCATTATTATTATTCCATCCTTGTAGATTGCCCAACCTCTTAGTGGGTTAGATAGAACATTGTTAACTTTTATTTAAATCTCGCGCTAATTGATTTTAAGAATAAACCAATAGCCACCTGGAATGGCATTAAATGACAAATTTTAAAATGTATAAATAGGACTTAACAAACAAACACTTGAAACAAAAATGAAATGTTTTTGATATAAAAAAGATAAGAAGTGAACAAAATAAATATGATAACTAATTTACATTTCTACTAAAAAGACAATAAATAGGAACCAAGGGTATTTGATAGTGACTTATATATTTATATTACTTCATAAACCTCACCTCAAATAAAATTACTAAAAACTATAAATAATTTAACTAACAAAATTAGGTAGGGCATGGAATTAAGAAATATAAAACACTTTGTAGCATTATCTGAATATAAGCATTTCAGTCGAGCAGCAAAAGAATTAAATATTACCCAGCCAACACTATCCAAAAGTTTACAAAAACTAGAGTTGCTCGTTGGAGGAAAGTTATTCTTACGAGACTCTAAAAATATGTCTATGACGCCACTAGGCAAATTGATGTTAAAGCATGGAAAAGCTATTTTAAAAGAGCATGATGACATGCTACAGGCACTCGCTTTGTTTCACGGGGAGAATGAATTAACCATCAATATTGGCGCCAGCCCCATTCCATCAAACAGTCTAGTCGGGCCAATCTTAGGAGAATACATTAACTCAAGGCCAAATATGACCTTAGAGCTAAGTGTTGATGGTTGGAAAGAACTAACTCAACAGTTACTTGAAGGGGAATTAGATTTATTTGTAGCTGAATCAGATTTTAACGGTTTAGATAATCAATATGAGTTAAGCGTGATAGAACTACCGCCATTCCCTGTCGTCTTTTGCTGCCGCCCAGACCACCCACTCGCCAAACTATCTCTACTGAGTTTAGATTCATTTAGAGATTACTCTTTAGCAATACCAAGACACTTACCAACCAGCATTCTTAACCAGTTCGAGGACTTATTTAAGCAGCGAGATAACTTTTGTGGCCAGATTCGCTTCGATCAATTCCACTCCATTAAAGACTCAATAATGAATGCAGATCTGGTCGCCCTAACTCCCGAAATAGCAGTTAGAAAAGAAATACAACAAGGTAGATTAATAGCATTATCTCCACAGTTAATGCCTAAACTTACCGCTAAATTTAGTATCATTACATTGGCTGGTAAGATACAAAATCAAGCGGTGAATACCTTCATTGAACACTTAATAAAACGCACTTTAGCCGTTAATGCCAGCCATCAATCTCAGCTTGAGTCAGCATAAAATTGATTAATGGCTCTCGATATTGGCTCATAAAAAACACCGTCTGAATGCTTGCTTTAAAAATATCAATCTATTGCTAAGTTACATTTTTAACGTCACATCTGAAGTGATTTTCGTAGAGCAAGCCAATACATAACCCGCGGCAATTTCTTCAGGCGTTAATGTCATCGTACTACTCGACTCTGTCGTCCCTGAAGTCACCTGACACTTACATGCACCACATACGCCGCTGCGACAGGCTGCAATAATTGGTAGCCCTTCAGACTCAATACCATCAAGTAATGTTTGCTCAGTGGAAAGCGAAATCGATTTATCTGCTATTTTCAGCATGAATTGACGACTGTCGTCACTACTTGAATCACTAACAAGCTTGTCTGACTTTATCGCCCCGGTGAAGCTCTCTTGATGGAAGTTTTCCATTTCAAATCCACTAGCTTCAACCAATGACTTAACCGCAACCATATAAGGTTCAGGGCCGCAAACAAACACAGTACGCTCCATAAAATCAGGAACAAATTTAACGAGTTTATCGATATCTAAACGCCCTAACATACGACTATCATTCGCCGTATGGTTAACGCCTTCAACAAGTTCAGGAGCTGCTTCAAGTAAGTAATGTAAACTGAATTTGGCACTACGGTGCGCCATCGAACTCAAACCATCAGCAAAAATAATATCGTCATTACTGCGTGCACTGTGCACAAAGGCAATATCGCTGCCCACTCTGGCATCTAACAACCAGCGAGACATAGAGTACATTGGTGTGATACCACTGCCAGCACTTAAAAATAAGTACTTTGTAGCAGGAATATCCACTAAATTAAACGCCCCATCTGGCCCCATTATTGTGACCACATCTCCCTCGTTGACGTTATCAGCAACAAAGTTTGACACCTTGCCACCCGCAATTCGCTTGACCGTCACTACGATTGAGTAAGGACGAGAAGGTGAAGATGACATGGTGTAACTGCGATAAACTATTTCACCATCAATCTCGAGCTTAAAGGTAATAAACTGACCAGGCTTATAGTTAAACTTAACTGGTGTTAAGCCTTGAAACCGAAAACTAACTACATCATGAGTTTCGTTCCACTTCTCAACACAGCGAAGCTTAATATCGCCACGCTGCCAATCATCTGCACTTAGTAGTGAAGCATCATCATTTACTGTCGCTGTTTTAGCTTGAGTAGCGTTAACTTGAGCAGCGTTAACTTCGGACTTAACTTCAGATTTAATCTCTACAGTCTTCTTAGCTGTGTTTGCCAATGCACTCGACATTGAAAAACCAGCGGCTGGCTTCTTCTCTGCTTTGTCGTCATCTTTAGTTGACTGCACTGCTGACAACGCAGCTGAAAATGAAAATCCTGATGAGCTCATAAGGCACCTGTTACTGGGTAAATGATGGAAGGAGAAATGGAAAATAACAGTCATAAAAATGGTGATATAAGCCGAGTACTTATATCACCATTAACAGCGTATTAAGCCGCTTTGATCATCGCTTTAAGATCAGATTCAACATCAGTGGTGTTACGTAAACCGAATTGGTCTTCTAACACTTTTGCCAAGTTTTCAGTTAAGAAAGCAGGCGGAGTCGGACCTGTGCGGATGTTTTTAACACCAAGCGACAATAAGGTTAATAGCACCACAATCGCTTTTTGCTCAAACCAAGATAAAACAAGGCTTAACGGTAGCTCATTGATGTCACACTCAAAGATATCTTTCAGTGCTAATGCTAATTGAATCGCAGAATATGCATCATTACACTGACCAACATCTAACAAACGTGGAATGCCATTAATGTCACCAAATTCAAGTTTGTTGAATTTGTATTTACCACAACCTAAGGTCAAGATAATGGTGTCATCTGGTACTGATTTAGCTAAGTCAGTAAAGTAGCTACGTTCAGACTTATCGCCATCACAACCACCAATTAAGAAGAAGTGTTTAATAGAACCATTCTTCACATTCTCAACCACAGTAGGCGCAGCTTCCATTAACGCATTACGAGCAAAACCAATGGTGATTTTGTGCGGGATTTCATCGTAAGTGAAACCTTCAAGTTCAAGGGCTTTATCAATCACTTCACTGAAATCTTCGCCTTCAACGTGAGTCACACCAGGCCAGCCAACAATGCTGCGAGTGAAGATACGGTCTGAATATTCACCCACATTTGGATCAATAATACAGTTAGACGTCATCACAACTGCACCAGGGAAAGTACCAAATTCACGTTGCTGGTTCTGCCACGCACTGCCGTAGTTACCCACTAAGTGAGGGTATTTTTTAAATTCTGGATACGCTAAGGCTGGTAGCATTTCGCCGTGAGTAAACACGTTAATGCCCTTGCCTTCAGTTTGTTGCAAGATAAGCTCAAGATCTTTCATGTCATGGCCTGACACTAAAATCGCTTTACCTTTAACTGACTTAGTATTGACTTCAGTCGGCTCTGGGTGACCAAATGCACTGGTTTCACCTTCATCTAACATCGCCATCACGCGATAGTTTAATTGGCCAATCTCCATTGCTGTGCCAAATAACTTGTCACCATCAACTGAATCTTCACCAAGGAAAGACATGATTTGGTGGAACTCACCGGCAACATCAGCATCGGTTTGCTCTAAAACGCGTGCATGCTCCATGTATGCAGCAGCGCCTTTAAGGCCGTATAAACAAAGTAAACGTAGGCCTAGAATATCTTCATGGACATCACCACGATTAGGTAAGGCTAATGGTGCTTGCTCTAGCATCTCAGGTTTTGAAGCAGCAAGATTTAATGAACCTTGTGCAATAACAACTTCAGGCTCTACGCCTTTTTCAGCACACGCTTGCTCGTAAGCCGCTTTTAATTCGTTACGGTAATCTTGCGCCTGATAGGCATAATCCATTAAACGTTCGTCATCGAAGTTAACGTTAGTCAGTGTGGCAAAGAATGCCTTAGGAACAAAGGTGTCAATTTCAGCATTAATAATGTTGAACTCACGCGCTTTAACTGCGTATGCAGAGACGCCTTGCAGCATATAGATAAGGAGATCTTGTAGATCTGAAGTCGATGCTAGCTTGCCACACATGCCTTGTGAATAACTACAACCGTTTCCTGCTGGTGTTCTTACTGTTTGCTCACACTGAATACAAAACATTGCCTTTCTCCTGATGATAAACTTAATCATGCATATTATTTACATGTTTAAGGTCAGTTTACGCTCATCGTCAAAAAGCTAAACTACTTTTTACATAATTTAAGTGGTTTTATGATCTAGATCAGTTTCAGCACTCGCTAATATAAAGCTAACTCTTGTCATGAGTTGAAAGCTAATTCGTTTAGTTATTAAGCCAATATATGATGGAAACCATATTAAAAACTATAGTGAACAACTAAAGTGAAAAACTATAGTGAACAACTATGATTCAGAAACAAAAAAGCCAGTATCCTTAATGGTTAAGGAAACTGGCTACTATGACTAATTAAGTGAATTAAAGAGTGCTTACTAAGGCGTGTTGATCTTTAGCACTACGATTAGTTCGCTAACAACACACTAAATCTACGCTGTAAATTCTCAGGATCTTGCTTACCAAACCTTAATAATAAATCTTCTTTGCCATCAAGGTTAATATCGACCGCAGATAACATTGAGCCTTCGACCGGTATAGTCATTTGCCACTCTTCAGCCCTTTTAATAAATGGATTATTGCCAGCCTGACCATAATAAATATCCAGTGCATCGTTATCATCAGAAAGCAGTAACTCTTTAAAACCGTCACCATTAATGTCAGCTAACGCCACTACGGGCTCACCACTTTGACCTGAAGTTAAACTGAAATTTAACTCTACTTCTTTAATCACATTGGCTTTGGCGCCGAAACGACTCGACTCGTTCATTTTAAAAACATGCACGTCTTGATCAATACTGCCTGAAAGTAGCGCACTGATAATTTGAGAAATGCTGATATCAAACCCAGCCACAATCACTTCATCAATATTGTCGTTATCAATATCATCAAAGCGTAATCCAGTCAGGGTACCTTCAGCCTTAATAATCGTATCTGCCTCACGAGGGAAAGAAATACTGTCATCGCCTTTTACGCCAAGGTAAATTTCATAGTCATTGCTGCGATCAAATACCCCTGAACTTTTGGTATAGCGTACAACTAAGTCCGTTACACCATCACCGTTAACATCGCCAATGCGCTCTACTTTTCGGTATAGCAAATCACTTTGATCTAAATTCTTACCATAAGCATCACGCTTATTCCACCAATCAACACCACTGATTGGCTGACTAACGGATATGAACTCAGCGATAGCTGAAAACTGGCCATCGTTTTGTTGATAGTAAACTTCTAACGACCCTTCACCTACCTTAATAATATCGTCACGACCATCAAAGTTCATATCACTGTGATATAGCTTGGAATGGCTATACTCAGCACCATTATTTTTCAGTTCAACCACAGGTAATAAAGGTAATGATTGCTGAATAAATGTCCCATCAGCAGCGCCTAATAGCACTTGAGTATCTCTAAAGTCACTCATCATGATATCGGCGATATCGTCGTTATTGATATCTTTAACAAACTCCCCACGGGAAATAAAATCAGCACGGCTTGTCACCGCAATAGAGTTTATATCAGCCACTTTAATCAGTGCACTAGAGGGGACTTTCGAAGCCGAGGTAGATAAAGGATCGTCTATATCAGTCAAGTTCAATTCGTCTTGTTGCAGAGTATTGTTTGCTGTTGCTGGATACTCTTCAAAGCGCAGCAAAGAGTCTGCGGTAACAAAGTACAATTGTTGCATTTTTTCAGCATCTTGATCTGAAGTTTCAGTTGATAATAACTTAGACGTATTCTGTTCAAGCTCATTGACGTCAAAACTATAAATGTCTTTGGTCAATAACACTTTATCAAGCATCACCAATTCATTTTGCTGAAAACCATAAATAGCCAACCAGCGGTCGTGGTTATCATCAACCCCTAAGGCAATTAATTCATTACCTGGATTTTCCAATATATTGGCGCTGACAACAGCTTGAGTCAGTTCAAAATCGGCATCAATATGAAAAGTCGTAAATTGCGGTTTAAAGGGTATTTCATCAGAAAATGCGGTGTTACTAACGACACTGCCACTCACTACTAACAGTAAACCCGTGCAGCATTGCAGTAATTGATTCAAACTCACTCGATTAAAAACATTCATCCTGAAAGCCTATCCTTAACAATTAGCGATTAATATTATTGTTTGCTTAATTATTAAGATAGCGAAGATTGATGAAAGTTCACACGATATAATTGTTACGATTTAAGTATGAAGGATATCGAGGGGTAGATTAGCATCACAATACAAGCGTATCTCATTGACTAGCATTGTTGATTTACTCAGTCATTAGCAAGCTATCGTAGGCTAATCTCACTGACTCTCCACCATACTTTCGCTCCAACCGCCTGACAATGAAATGCCCTCTTGCCATGTCTTGAAAATGATCGATAAATAAGGTGTTAATGATCGCGCCACCCGCAGCGCCAATCGCGGGCACTGCTTGAGCTGCCATCTTTTGAGTGACTTGTACGCCAAAACGCTCAGCGATAACGGTGACAAATTTAACCATCATAGGGCCAGCTTCTTTACTGAAGCCTTTAGCCGCAATATATTCAGCGGTTTCGGCAATCGAGTTTGCTAATACTGTGCGCACAGCAAAGTATCCTTTCTCGGCTTGATCGTCATTAGTTGACTCCCCGCCTAAGGCAAACACTTCTAAACACGCCATCTTAGTCTCAATATCATTAAGTTGCTCGCCTTCGCTACGAGCAACATCTGCGATAGACCGCAACATGATAGTAGTAGAAATAGGTAGCTCAATGGCTAAAGCAGATAAGCCAAAAAATCCGCCCACTCCGCCACTGACAGCAACACCCAGTTTATGCCAGCGATCAGAAGACTGCTCACCGGGCGCTTCTTTCATAGTAAATAGTGCGGCATCAGATGCTTTAGTCAGCGCCATTTGAGTCACTTTGCCAATTCCGCCACTGACACTTTTAGGCAGTAATGAAAAACCTTTCTCAATTGGCGTACCAATAAAGTCTGTGATTTTTGCAGCAAGCCCTGGGTTTTCAAGCAATTGCTTAGCTTGGGTCAGTTGCAATATATCAGCTTCAGATAGACTCAAATTAACTCCCTACAAACTCAAATGCAGCCTCTTAGCTAATGGTAACCTTTTCAATCACGATAGCCTCTTTCGGCACATCATCATGACCCGCTATCGTTGCCGTTTTAACTTTTTCAATTTCTTTAACGACTTCAATGCCAGCAACCACTTTACCAAATACTGCATAACCCCAACCATTGTTGGTGGTCGCGGTATGATCTAAAAAGGTATTGTCACCGACGTTAATAAAAAACTGCCCAGTAGCAGAATGAGGCGCATCAGTTCTCGCCATCGCAATGGTACCTAATACATTACTTAAGCCACGGTTGGCTTCATTAACAATCGGATCCCGTGTCGGTTTTTCTTTCATTTTGGCAGTAAAGCCACCACCTTGGATCATAAACCCCTTAATCACACGATGAAAAATCGTGTGCTCATAAAAGCCCTCTTCGCAATACTGCAAAAAGTTCTTTGAACTCACAGGCGCTTTTTCCATATCGAGCTCAATGCAAATATCGCCAACATTAGTGCTAAAGGTAATCATATTTTTTATCTATATCCAAAGTAATCGCAGAACAGGTTAATCCTGCTTATAGCCAATATTATAACGTTATTTGTCTAGCTAAGGCATGCTTGGCTCAGCAACAACTATTGTTTTTGGTTAAACAAATCCATTGCTGTGCGAGTCATCGCTCTCACACCCGTTTTAATCGTTAATGGATAATCTGGGGCAAATAAGCTCGAGTGTAATGATGGCAAGCCCTCACCTGAATCAAGGCTTGCTTGATATGCTGCAGGCTCAACTGCTCCTAGCCAAAATAACGTAATTGGCACATTTTGATCTGTACGGCCATACAAGCCAAAGTCTTCACCCGCCATCACTGGTGGTGCAATCACCACATTTTGTTTACCTAACTCAGTTTCGATACTGGCTTGCACTTTGGCAGCAAGCTGCGGCTCATTATAAGTTGAGGGAATGGTTTCATCGTCATGCACATAAACCTCTGGCATTAACTCGTCAGGTAAACCTGCGCTTATCGCAATCCCTTTAGTAATACGTTTAATGGCTGCAATTTGTTGTTCACGCACTTCAGGATTATAAGAACGTAACGTTAACTGCAGCTTTACTTGATTGGAAATAATATTGTGCTTTGAGCCGCCATGAATGGAGCCCACAGTGACAACATTAGGCTCAAGCGGAGATACCTCGCGACTTGGAATCGTTTGCAGTGCTAACACCGTTCTTGCTGCTAACACCACAGGATCAATGGTTAAATGTGGGTAAGCACCATGGCCACTCTTGCCCTTAATAGTAATATCTACTGAATCAACATTAGCTAAAGCGTAGCCACTCACCACACCCACTTTACCCGCTGGAATACCTGCACTGACATGTAAGCCAATGACATTGTCAGGGGTTGGGAATTGACTAAACAAACCTTGCTTTAACATGGCTTTCGCACCACCGCCGACTTCTTCTGCAGGTTGTGCCACCATCATCAAGGTGCCTTTCCAATCTGCTTTATGCTTCATCAACTGCTCAGCGGTACCTATAAAACTGGTCATATGAATATCATGACCACAGCCATGCATAATGCCAACGGTATTGTTGTGCTCATCTAGTGTTGTCACTTTTGAAGCATAGGATTTACCCGTTTGCTCAATAATCGGTAAACCATCTATATCAGCTCTTATCATCAGCACTGGGCCCGTGCCATTTTTATAAATGCCAACGACACCGTAACCACCAAAGTTATCAGTCACATCAAAGCCAAGTTGGCTTAACTCTTTTGCCATTCGAGCGCTGGTATTTTTTTCTTGATAAGACAGCTCGGGATATTGGTGCAAATGAGTATAAAGCTGCTCAAGTTTCGGCATAGATTTCATTACCGATGCATCAAAGTTTTCAGCTTGAGCTGAGACACTAACAATCGAGCTCGAACCAATCATAGTCGCCACGGCAAGTGAAATGGATAACGCTTTCGGTATTACAGCAAAACCTGCTGATAATTTCATGATATCTTCCTTGTTTACTAGGGCGTGTTGTTCTTTTTGTGGTCAAGGTATTGCTTAAAAAACAATATGCCGTCAAAGAGTAAGCACTTAAGTAATTATATTTATTAAGGTGTGTTATTAACCTAGCATAGTGGCTGGCAATTTTATAATGTGTGCTAAAACATGCACTCACTCAAAAAGGAAAACATTGGTGAAAATGGAAACTGGTCGGTTGGTTCGCTGGAATAGTAATAAAGGGTTTGGATTTATTGAACCAGACGAAGGTGACAGAGACGTTTTTATTCATATTTCAACCCTAAAGCATATGGCAAGAAAGCCACATGTTGGCGACAGAATTGAATATGTAATAGAGCAACTTGCTGATGGAAAAATAAAAGCTGTTCAGGCACAAATTGAAGGCGTTGCTGTTCGCACTCAATCTAACAAAGACAAGCAACAGACGAATCAATCACATCAGGGCCAAAAATCAATCAAGAAAAAAGGTCCAATCAAAATGCAAAAAGCCACCACGGCTTCAGGTACCATGAGTCGGATCATTATTATTTTGATTGTTATTGCCATCGGCCGCTTTGCTTATCAAGCTTACTATGACATCACCAATGCATCTGAAGCAGGTGCATCTGGAGCAGATGCAACAATCCAAGAACCAAGGAAATAAAAGTGACAATAATCATCGAAACTGAACGCCTAATCATTCGTGAATTTAATCTTGGCGATACAAAGGCTGTGCTTGAGTTTAATTCAGAGGAAGTCAACCGCTACACTGGCGATGCAGGCATGTGTAATAACATCGAAGATGCGAAAAACATTATTCAGGACACCTGGTTAGCAGAATACCAGAAATATGGTTTTGCTCGTTGGGCTGTAGTATTAAAAGCAACCAAACAAGTCATAGGCTTTTGTGGGTTTAAATATGATTTACGTATTAATGCAGTAGATATAGGCTATCGTTTACACCAAGATTTTTGGGGTAAGGGCTATGCCACAGAAGCTAACCTTGCCTGTATTGAGTATGCTAAGAAGCATATGGATTTAGATATTATTTACGGCGAAGTTGTTAACCTTAATCTTGGCTCAGTGAATATCATTGAAAAATTGGGCATGAGCTTTATCCGAGAATACCAAGAGGATAATTTTACTCTTTTACGCTATGCGCTTTCTCTAAAAGGTAATCCATTACCAACTGAGTAATGTTAAAAACAAAAAGAGCTCAGACATGGTTAAGTCGAGCTCTTATGGATACGTGATTAAGCATGATTGCTATTTAGTCTCGCTAAAAGTACGCAGCCCAACCAATGAGAAAACCTTGTGAAGCGGTATCGTAAGCAAAATTATCTTCATTATCGTAATCAACCCAGGTGGATTTATAGCCCATATTTAAATCAGACCAAGTGTTTATCTGGTATCTGACGCCCGTCATAATCGACGAAGTGAAGTCAGTATCAGTACCTAAACCTGCATCTGCGCTAACATAAAAAAGCCAATCCTCATTAATTGGATTCATCCATCGAATACCAATTACATAATCAACCCAGTCATCTTCTAAGTTAATCTCACTGAAAATGGCATTATTGTCTTTGCGGTATAACTGCATATCAATGTCGTTATCCCACCAACGCAGTCCAAATGTATAATCCAGTGTGCTATCGCCATATTCATAGCGTTTAAAGCCCTTAGCTTCTAATACGCCTTGGCGAATATCAATATCGCCTTTTAGCACCAAATTGTTAGTGTTATCTATTATGTTATTGGTTTCACCATTGAGCTTCATGAAACTATAATCAATGTAATAGCCCCACTGATTCTGATGAATTCCTTCAAAATGCACCATAGCAGTCATTTCAAGGGTGTCCATAATAAATTGCGGATCAACATCGACCTCAAGATTCTGATCGTTGACAGTGGTGTCGCCACGTATATTCAGCGCTAACCCGTAAATCTCTACGCTGTGCTTCCATGATGCTTCTGTTGTCGAGAAACCGTCATCAGCAAACACGCTTATTGACGTAAACCCTATCGCTGTAGACAACAAAGTACTGCAAACAATTAGCCACTTTCTAAGCTTCATAAAACCTTCCTTGTTAACATGTAGACCTATATAACCCAACCGAAATGGCTATATAGGCCCTTTAAAACAGACATTGAAAGAGAGTAAAAGCCTTTAATTCCCAACGCCACCACTATTAACTGAACCAATATCAGCTGTCATTGGCGGCCACTTTTTAAACGTCTCTAAATGCTTTTGTACAGCAGCTTGCGCTGGGCCAAATGCCCACATTTTTTGTCCCATCCATTTGAGGTACATGCCAGATTCTTCAGCGGCACGTTCATAAGGATCACGTCGAAGGTTAAATAATAGCGGTGCATTCAACTCTTCTTTGGCTCCTGACCATCCATTATTCTGTACCACAAAATGCGCCTTCCAATCACCAACTCTTACAGCCTGTAAGCGATCACGTTCGTAATAAAAAATCTCTTTACGCTGCGAAGGCTCATCTTTAGTCAGCATACCCAGCTGATTGTAACCATCTAAATGGGCTTTAAAGCCTTTATAACCCGTCAACATTTTCTGCTTCAGATCATTAGGACCACCAGCTGCTGCAACCAAGGTAGGTAAAAAGTCCATACCATCAAACATGCCATTTTTAACTTGGCCCGCTTTAATTTTGTCAGGCCAACTAATTAACATTGGCGCTCTTACTCCGCCTTCCCAAGTGGTGCCCTTCTCACCATGAAATGGTGTCATACCGCCATCTGGCCAAGTCATTATTTCAGGGCCATTATCAGCCGTGAATACAATGATGGTGTTATCAGCAATGCCCAGCTCTTCCATTTTGGCTAGCATTTCACCCACATGGTCATCTAAATCTTTCATGACAACTTCTTGTAACCCCCAGCCATTTTGGCCAAGCATTTTTTCGTACTTAGGCGATAAATGAGTCCAAACATGACCTCGAGATGGGCAATACCAAGTAAAAAAAGGCTTATCGGCTTTGACTGCTCTTTCAATAAAATCGATGGTGTGTTTGTTTACTTCATCATCAAGTGTTCGCATACGCTCAATCGATAACGGTCCATCATCTTTAATAGACTGCTTACCTTTACCTGTTGATTTAGCATGGATTACATTACGAGGAGCAAATGATTGAAATGCTGGATCGGTAGGCCAATCAGGGTCTTCGGTGTATTCCATTGCATTCAAGTGATACAACCAGCCCCAATACTCATCAAAGCCATGCATTGTAGGTAAAAACTCATCGCGATCACCTAAATGGTTTTTACCAAACTGGCCTGTCATGTAGCCCATTGATTTTAATATCTCTGGCAGAGTAGGAGTATTTTTATTCAGCCCTACTGGTCCGCCTGGTAAGCCCACTGTATGCATTCCCGTTCTCACCGGAAGTTGCCCTGTCATAAAAGCAGATCGCCCTGCTGTACATGAAGGCTGAGCATAATAGTCAGTCATCAAAATGCCTTTTTCAGCAATACTGTCGATATTAGGTGTATCACTACTCATCACGCCATTGTGATAGGCACTTAAGTTTGAGATACCAATATCATCAGTAAAAATAACAAATATATTTGGCTTATCCGTTGCCGCAAATACACTGCTACTGACCAAAGTGAATAGCGTTAATACTCCCCATGAAACAATACTTTTCATACAGTCACCTTTTAGTTTAAACATCAATTGGATTATTAATTAACACATTAAAAGCTATGATTTATAAGCAAATAGCTCACTAGACTTGCGATAGAACTTAAACGTCTTCTAATACTGTTTTTCTGATCATTTGAATGCCCACTACACCAAAGCCAATTTCCAACAGCAGATACACAACCAACAACCAATGTGGCATACCATCAATGAATAAGCTCAAACTGCGACCTGCTGCTAAACCAAGCATAAACACGACCAAACTGTATAAAGCTGCAAGCCTGATGGATGCCTTTAAAGCACCTGCCACCCAAAAGAGCACCAAGGCTAAATAAAGCCCCATTACAGCGCGAAAAATATGAGTCACATTAATGGGTTCTGCGTTGATATCGAATAAAAATGAAAGTGAATTAGCTGGAGAAAAACCATAAGATAATGCGATAGGAAGGAGCCCTACAGCCGCCAGAAGTAAAAATATTTGTTGTGCTTTCATGCTTCATTAACTCCATGTTGTTCTGTGAGTATAAGTTTGATTCCATTCAACTGATAACGTACTTAATTTGTCGCGTTTGGTATTGGCTAAAACAATGATGCTCTTGTTTTTACAGGGTGTTAGTGGTTTCAGGCTATGTAGATTCAGTCTAGGCAAGATTCAACATTAATCAAATTCAACTTAGCTATTATTAAAAGTCTATTATTTTCAATAAGTCGCTATTCTTCAGCAAGAACGGTATCAGGAACTACAGCCTGAAATAGATAACCCACTTAACCTACGACAAACACCACTATGCTCAGCTTCTTGTAGGCATTAATAGTTATCTAGAGGCGTGGCTTTACCTTAAGTGGCAAAGTATCAACCGCAAAAATGTAACCACCTTTAACTAACTTTGTGAAAATTATGATAATTCGAGCTAGCAGTCTGATGATAAAACACATATATTTGAAAGTGTTTCAGGTCTTATTTTAGGGATAAATTATGATGCACAATTGGCGCTGGCTTCTCTCTGTTGTTTTACTCATTTCACTCCACTGTGCCCCCTTTAACGCTGTTGCCGCTGATGACATTAATCTCAAAAAAGTCGCCGAGGCAGAAAAACGCAGTGAAGCCATTGCCGAAGCACAAGGCGGGTTGATACTTGCCCGAGATGGTGAAACGCCACTATCAACATTAATCGCCATAAGCCAAGCGGTTGAGCAAGATGATTGGGAAACAGCGGCTGAATTTGTCGACTTACGTTATTTACCTAACGGCATTAATCCAGAAGACGGCCCTGAATTACTGCGAAAGCTATCCATTTTATGGAACAAGCAAAATATCATCGACTTGTCGCAAATCAGCGATCAAGCAACAGGACACTTAAACGATAAGCTCCCAAGTTACCGAGATTTACTGGGCGTGCTTGAAACCAATACCGGCCCAATTCCTGTTTATATGCAGCATGTCCCAGATGGAAAAGGCGGTAAAGTTTGGAAAATATCTAACGCTACCGTCGCCAAAATCCCTGAACTCTGGGACGAATACGGTTACAGTCCTCAAATAGAAACCCTCGCAAACTTCTTACCTGAATTTAAAGCCTTTCACATGGAAAACTGGCAATTACTCATATTCAGTTTAAGCATATTTTTTGGTTGGATAGGCACTGGACTAATTAGTATCGCGGCCAAAAGTCTAGCCAAACACTTCGAGCCTCGTATTGCAGGCTTAAGCCGATTTTGTGGCCGCAGTCTGCGTTGGTTCTTATACTTATCATTACTGCAATATGTCGCTTTAGCACTTGGATTATCTGTGCGAGCAAGAGTTTGGTTTGATAACAGCACGTTACTCTACCTTGCCAATACCATTTTGATTTTGGGTTTAGTTGAGCTTTATTCTGCTTACAAGTCTAAGCAACTTCATGATCAAGATAAAAGTTATAGTGTGGCTTTATTAAGACCTATGGTAGCCATTCTTAAAATGGTCATAGTAGTTATTATCGCGCTGATGTGGTTTGAAAGTTCAGGCTACAATATGGCGACAATCCTAACTGGTTTAGGTGTTGGCAGTTTAGCCATTGCATTAGCCGCACAAAAACCATTAGAGAACGTCTTTGGCGCATTAACCCTCTATGCTGCAAGGCCGATTAAACCCGGTGATTTTTGCCGCTTTGGCACAACCTTAGGCGTGGTTGAAGAAATCGGCTTACGCTCAACCCGCATTCGTAAGCTTGACCGCACCGTAGTGCATATCCCTAACTCAGTATTTTCATCCCAAGAATTAGAAAACTTTTCAGTGATCGATCGCCGCCGTTATAAGCATGATTTGCGAATTAGCCTCGATACTTCCAAAGCGCAGTTACAAATGCTGCTGATGGAATTACGTAAATTACTTTTATCGCATCCAAGAGTATTAGAAATCGCCCAGCGAGCACGTTTCTTAGCGATTGAACGTGACGCTTTTGTGGTCAACGTCAATGCTTACATTGATACTGGTGACATCAATGAATATTTTGGTATTGCCGAAGATTTGAATTTTCACTTATTGAACATTATGAAAACACTGGATATCCATATTGCGCCAGTAGGGCAAAATGTGGTGCTCAATAATGCGGTGCCTGCTGATCTCGACGCGCAGCAAAAGGCAGAGCAAACCATTCGCCAGCTTATTGAAGAAGAAGAGCTACCCTTTCCAAATTACAGTGAAGACACCCGCGAAGGATTTAAAGATAGTGTGGCTTATCCGCCAGTCGGTAGCGTGACTAAGCCTAAAGATGTGCTGAAATCTCCTGAAGAATTAGAAGTGGATAACGAGATGGTCGCTAAATCTTGATGGTGAAGCAGCCTTGATGGAAAGATAACTCAAAATAAAACTCAAAAAGCCAAGCAGACGCTTGGCTTTTTAGTACGACAGCCCACCATTTAGTTCATTAATGGATGCTCTGGAGGAAGCTGTTTTGAAATCCATAACACCAATTTATGCTTTCTATTAGGGCCATCATCTTTGTCTTCGGCAAGTGCTTGTATCAAGCCATCTTGTACTAGTAAACGATAAATACATTCCACTTTATCTTTTGGCGAAATACCTACACCAAAATCTTTAAAACCTCTTTTTTTCGCATATCCCTCACCAATTTCCATGGCGAGTTTCAGTAACTTGCTATCATTTTTGCCTGGCTTCATATCCAAACTCCAGTCGGTTTCAATACCTTAAAATTACGCTATTTAATTCAAAGTTCAATGCATAACCCCTAAGTCTTGAGAAGTATTTCACTTATTCAGCGGTTAAACATACAATTTGCTCAGTATTTATTGAATAGTGTTTATTGAATTGAATAGTATTTAGCTAATTTCTACGCCAATACCGATTATAGAGAGATTATTTTCATCGAATGAATATCGAAACTGACATTAATTCAAGCATTAACTCAAGTGTGCTCAACACCATAAAACAACAAACTGGTGCGACAGCAATTACTCAAATAGAGCTGATTCAATCGCTTTGGAGTGGTTACGGCGAATTATTCAGAGCTCATTTGTGTGGTTCAACCTATGACAGCGTGATTGTTAAACACATCAAATTACCTATGATGGATCCACAAGATAGCACCACAGCACAATCGCACCCTAAAGGATGGAATACAGCCCTTTCTCACCAGCGCAAGATAAAGTCATACCAGGTAGAGTTTCATTGGTATCAAAATTACGCCAACCGATGTAGCCAAGATAATCGGGTGCCTAAATGTTTATATCTAGAACAAGATGGCGATGACTGCTTATTGATTCTTGAGGACTTAGCCACTGTTGGTTTTAACAACGTCCTCACTCGAGCTGATGATACCGCCATCAAAGCTTGCCTTAAATGGCTTGGGAGTTTTCATGGCCAATTTCTATTTCAAAATCCTGATGTTCAGCACCTAGATTCAACTGAACAAGATAAAAAAGTAACTAACCACTTACATGAAAAACTCTGGCAGCAAGGGACCTATTGGCATTTAGATACTCGACCAGATGAGTTAGCAGCATTAACCGACCCGAACTTAAAAGCCGCAGCTCGGCAAATCGATACCCTACTAAAACAAAGCCCTTTTCAAACCTTAGTTCATGGCGATGCCAAGCTCGCTAACTTCTGTTTTAGCCCAAATCACCAACAAGTGGCAGCAGTGGACTTTCAATATGTTGGTCAGGGTTGTGGCATGAAGGATGTGGCGCTACTACTCAGTAGTGTACTGACATTTTCAGAAAGTGATGCAAAGATCTCTGGGTTACTGGATGATTATTTTAACGCATTGGTCAGCAGTACTTTAGTGCATCAGCCCCAAATATGTACCGCCACATTGGTCCAGACTTGGCGACCTCTCTACTCCATCGCTTGGGCTGATTTTCAACGTTTTGTAAAAGGCTGGAGTCCTAATCATGTTAAAATTAATCCCTACACTGAAGCGTTAACGCTCAAAGCACTCAATCAGCTTAAATAACGACCATTCTGTTTATACCGCTCAACAGTGCATCTAGCTGCACGCCTTAACAATCCAATCGAAATAAAAGCCTATATTTTATACATTTTCACACTTTAAGTGGTTACATATCTAACCATAAGTTGGTATAAGTAAATGCTAATGAAACGCAATTGCGATTATTTAGCAGTCAAAGCATGATGCAAATAGCTGGGATTTCAACGGAATGTAATAATGAAAAAAGAGATTTTTTTCTTTGGTGAGTGGCAGGTCGACCCCAATAGCAATAGCGTAAACCTAGGCAAAAAAACCAAACAGCTTGAGCCCAAAGCAATGGACGTGCTGATTTTGCTATGCGAGCGCAGCGGTGAAGTCTTAAGTAGCGATGATATTGTTAATCACTGCTGGCCAGATAGCGATATTGGCGACAATCCACTGCATAAAATCATCAATCAATTACGCCGCGCCCTTGACGATAAAGCCACTTCGCCCTGTTATATCGAAACCATTCGCAAACGTGGCTATCGCACCATTGCCGATGTTAACTTTCCCATTGGCCATGAAACCGTTGCCGATAACCAGCTGTGGAAATCAGGCTCGCCTTTTCCAGGCCTGCAAGCCTACTCAGAACACTTTTATGAAGTCTTTTTCGGACGCAGTAAGCAAATAAGCGTCTTACTCGAACGCATCAGCCAGCAAGTCAAATTTGGCCGTGGGTTTTGCCTCTTATTAGGCCCCAGCGGCAGTGGTAAATCATCATTAATTAATGCGGGAATTATTCCCAATCTCACTGTCGGCTCAGGTTACAACGGCGTGCATCTTGCCTCCTATGGCAGTCTCGATTTTGCAGATGTATCTAAATCGCAACTCTTCATTGAACTTGCTGGCGTCATGCTCGATTGGGAAATTAATGATTTGCCAGTATTTGACGGTGACAGTGCCGACTCACTGTCTCATCGACTCATTACTGAGCCCCAAGCTATTGTGAGTCAATGTAAACAAGCGATAAAGTCTAACCATAAACGCCACACTCACTTTGCTTTATTTATCGACCGCCTCGAAGTCTTACTATCCTCACCGATATTTTCTCAAGAGCAGCGCACAGCATTCATCAGCATCCTCGAACAATTAGCCAACTCGGGTTGCATTATAGTACTAAGTGCCTGCCGTAATGAGTTTTACCCATTATTAGTGGCCTACCCCAGTTTAATGACAGGTAAAGGGCGTGGAGCTCATTTTGATTTATCGCCGCCTACTCGCAGTGAATTACTGCAAATGATCCGACTGCCAGCTGTTGCCGCCAATTTAACCTGGACCAGCGATCCTGATACTGCGACACCGCTGGATGAAATATTATGCGCTGAAGCCGCCAGTAATCCTGATGCACTCCCCATGCTGCAGTACATGCTGCAAGCACTGTATTTAAAGCGCAGCAAAGATGATCAATTACTGTTTAGTGTCTATCAAGAACTGGGCGGGATAGATGGTGCAATAGGTAAAAATGCCGAAGATGCCATTGCCGAGCTAACTGTGCAGCAAAAAGCCAGCTTGCCTCATGTATTGTCGCTATTGGTCACTTTACGTGAAGATGAATCATCAATCACCAGTCGTACCGCTCGTTGGGCACAACTGCATACGAAAGAAGAACGGGCTCTGACCCAGGCGATGATCAATAGTCGTTTATTTGTTTCCAGCCTACAAAATGGCGAACCCTGCTTTAGCATTGCGCACGAAGCCTTATTAAGGCGCTGGCCAAGAGCCACATCATGGATTGCCGAACACAATCAAAGTATTCGTATTAAAAGCCGATTACAGCATCTTTCTAGCCGTTGGCTACAAGAAAATAAACATCATGCTTACTTACTTGCCGACGGTAAACCACTGAAAGAAGCGCAAGCACTTAAAGCTAATCCGTTATTTGATTTAGAGCCACAAGAAATCGAACTGATTAATGCTTCTAGTAAGCATGAACGGATCAAGCGCTGGCAAAAAACCTTCACCGTCTCATTGATGTTTTTACTCACTATCACCTCGATTTTAACCAGTATTAAAAGTTTCGAAGCTGAGAAGATGGCACTACAAAAAAGGCAAGCAGCTGAAAATCTACTTGGCTTTATGGTGGGAGATTTTGCCGACAAAATGCGTGGCATTGGCAGAATGGATTTACTCGATGGTATTAATAAAAAAGCGCTGGAATACTATAGCGAAGCATCAAGCCTTAAAGACACCAGCTTAAGCTTTGAGTCTCGCTTTCAACAAGGGCAAACACTAGAGGCGATGGGTGAAGTGGCTTATTCACGGGGTAAAATAACCGAAGCCAAAGAAGCATTGTTAGCCGCTAAAGAAAAGCTCAGCGCATTGTTAATTGAGCAACCTGAACATTTTGAGTTGCTTAAAACCCTAGGGGCTAATGCGTTTTGGTTAGGGCAATTAGATTACGATCAAAGTGATTGGCAAGCTGCTAAAGCTTGGTTTGAGCAGTATTTAGCTTACAGTCAAATTATGTATGACTTAGCTCCTGAAAGTAATGAAGCAATAATGGAATTGTCATACGCTCATAATTCATTGGGTTCTATTTCAAGTAAACAACAATATTTTGATATAGCTAAAATCTCCTTTGAGCAATCCTTAGCGTTAAAGCAAAAAGCTTTATTAATAACGCCTAAAAATGCTCAATTAATGGCAGATATTGCTGATACACGTTCATGGCTTGCAACTGCAGTTATAGCTCAAGGTGATGTAAAAACGGGGATTAAAATCCATGAACAACTTCAACATGAGCTATTAAGTCAGAATAATAGTTTAACTCCATATTCACTTGACCGACTATTCGCTAGTTATCAAATTCATTCCAATTTACTTAGGTACCAGAATCAGAAACAGCAGGCCTATGAGTTAGCCCAACTAGGTCTAGAAGCGATAACAAAAGCACTTACTCAAGATCCAGATAATGAGAAGTGGCAGATTGATAGATTTAATATAATGTTTCGTCTGTTAGAGCTTTCAGAGCAGAAAAACGACAAAACCGTACATAGTGTAGAATTACTTGCTGAATCACTTAGCACCAATCAACAACTTAAAAAATCATTACAAATTAAATATATTTGGGCAAATTATTACCTTTCTTCCGCTCGGTATTTCTACTTTTTTCAGGAGTTCGAAAAGAGTCATCAATACGCTGAAATTGCCACTGACCTATTTAATGATATTTCAAAAAATCACTTAAACAATGTTACTTATAAAGCCCTATTATCATCAAGCGAACTCCTTACTTACTTAACCTCATATAAGTTTGATGAGAAAAATATTGATATCTCATTCTGTGAGCAAACCAAACTCCGACTAGATAATTTAATTTTAAATAATAAAAACCCTGAAATCACTGTGCCTTATCTAAAAGCACTTAATTGTTTAGGGCACTTTCCTCTAGATTCTCAGCTTATAGACATAGTTAATAATGCTGGAATAGATTACATAAACGTTCACTAACTATTGGAGTTACCATGCTAAATATTACAGGTTGCGCAACATTCATCACCGTTACAGTGACAATTGACAAAAATGAAGTACCAAACTTTTCATATAGTAATGGTAATGGTTCAGTTGAAATATCAGGAGAAAGTACGATCACCTATATTCTCGAAGACCTTACTGATAAAGGATTGAAATTTACTGGTGCAGCTTTTGAAACTCCTTTTGATGGTATCGTTGACGCTGTCACAATAAGCACGGATGGACAAATTATTCAATTAATGGATTTAGACAAAGTAATTGGTACTACAAAATTTCAATTTGTTCTTTCTAATACTGATAATACACTTTTACTATTAAGCGAAGACCCTCAAGTCATTAACAAAGGAAGAACAGCAACTCAAAATTGCCAATAAAAATACTATTTTTCAACAACTTAAAAGGGAAGGTTGGCGAAAGGTTTTAGCCAACAGAGTTCGATAGAGTATTAACTAGAAAACGCAACTAATGCGATGAAATTAACACACTAGTAAGGATACTCGTTATGTTAGAACTCACTTCCACTGCAGAGAAACAGCTAAGCCAGATTTCTCAAGTGAAAATGGATATGTTCATTGGTGACACGCTTGGTGGTAATTATCATTACAAGTTTGGCGCTAATGAACAGCCTCCGAGTGCTAACCCATTAAAAATTGAACCCCAGTTTCTATCTAATAATTTAGCTCAACATACGACGGCTAATGCTGCAGATCTAGCCGCAAATAAAACACGCACTGATTCAAATGAATATAATCACTTTGATAAAACGTTGGAAACTAGGTTCAATCCTCCTCATAGCACAACCATGCTTGGTGGTAATGCACTCAGCTCATTATCGACTTTAGTTGATTACATGATGGAAGCGATGATTGTGGTTGATGAGTTTGGCAATATCCAAATGGCTAACCGTCACGCAGTGGCGTTATTGCTCGATTGCAATAAAAGTTCGACAAATTCTTTAATAGGTCAACGCTGGCAGTCTTATTTGACCGAACCTCAAAAGTCTCATTATCAACAGATGATCCTCGAATCAACATTTGAGCCAAGACCACTAAACCATCTACCTAATGAAACCACGCTTAACATGTCCAATGGCCAAACCATTGATGTTGAAATGTCTGTAACCCATTTCCCCATGTCAGAACCTTTATTTGGCATCATCATAAGAGATTTAAGTAAGTATCGCGCAGAGTATCAACAACTTTATAAGTGGGCATCAACGGATTGCTTAACTAATTTATCTAATCGCCGTGTATTTGATGCTGACTTAAAACACCACTGGAAAACCTGTATTGAACAGGGCGACCCAATCAGCGTATTGATTATTGATATCGACCATTTTAAAAGTTTTAATGATAACCATGGGCATGTGATGGGTGATCGCTGCTTGCAAAAAATTGCCGCTGCTATTCAAGCGTCTTTACCCAATGAAAATTGCACTGCCGCCAGATATGGCGGAGAAGAATTTGCCTTAGTGATGCCAAATTGCGATACATCAGAAGTTCAACAAACAGCGCAGCTTATTCAGCAAAATATTAATGCGCTGACTTATATGGATATAGGTTTGGATATTTCTGTTTCTGTTAGCGTAAGCCAAGGTCATGCTAGTGAGGTCAATGGCCAGTTCAGAACGCCCAACGCCCTACTTTGCGCCGCCGATACAGCATTATATCGTGCGAAAGCAGATGGTAGAAACCGTATAAATGCTTGCTGTTAGTCTGCAATTGCGAGTTAACAAAAAGCTGGCTTGGTTTTGAATCAAGCTAGCTTTATTGATCAGCTTGAATCACAAGTTAATCAACTGCTGGTATTTGCCGCTATTATCTAAGCCACACATCTCATCATAAGCCGTTTGATATTCAAGGTGAGCGATAGCGTAATCATGACTTTTCAGTAAGGCTTTAGCTTCAACGATTGAATGAACACACTCGCCAGCCCCTTCGCCATTTAATCCAGCGAAGTTATTATTCGCATCAGTAAGACCCACCAAATAATGCGTGGCATCTGCAACACCAATGATCGTTGCAATACTTCCCGATTGATTCATATTATCCATCATTTGGCACCTGTTTAATTGGTTATAAAGTGCACTACGCAAATAGTGAAATATTGGTTCATTAATCTTCAAAGATAATGGAATAAAGACCAGTATCATTAATGTGTTCAATTCATGTTCATCACTGCGTAATGCTGATATAACTATTGACTTAAGCGGTAAACCTATGCTGTCTCTTTATGGTTTCAATTGAGTCAATGCCCCCGATAACAAGGAATAATTCATGGATTGGTATATAAAAGTTCTTAAAAATTACATTAACTTTAAAGACAGAGCCCGTCGTAAAGAATATTGGTTTTTTGTTTTATTCAATTTAATTGCGGGCATTGTATTGGGCTTAATTGACAATATGACTGGCACACTAAGCCCTGAGACCGGATACGGCTTGCTCAGCGGTATCTATTCTTTATTAGTTTTCTTACCAGGGCTTGGCGTTACTGTACGTCGATTACATGACACTGGCAGAACCGGTTGGTGGATATTAATTGGATTAATCCCGCTTATTGGTGCTTTGGTTCTACTGTATTTCCTCGTATCCGATAGCGAGCAAGAAACTAATCAGTACGGCCCAAACCCGAAGGGCTTTGAGTATGAGTGTTAACTTATCCTCAATAGCAGTGATTGGTCACAAACCATTCACTGCCGCTTTATAAAATCTCATTATGGCTACTCAGATTACATTGGGATTGGATTACTGTTGAATAATAGCGCAGTCAGTTACCGCTCGATTAAACTGTGATCCACTTCTCTTGAGTCAATGAAATAGATCCCGCATGCTGATTGCCCTTTTTGAGAAATGAATCCTGTTATAAATAGGCATTTTCAAAAAGATCCGTTCGGATGAAGGTAGCAGGAGAGTGGGGAGTAACCCCACACCGACGAGGCAAGTTTATTCATGTAATGACGTTTTGTGTAAACATTAAGTCATTTCAAGCAAATGAATAAAGCACTCTTTCAGGTGCCACATAGTGGTGAGGACTGTTACTGGACGAGCCTCTGGAGAGACTGTAAGCAAACGTGGTTCGTTAGCGATTGTTATTACAGCGCCGAAGGCGAAAGTGAGGCTGACTTGTCAGTCACGCGAAACGCTCAGGCAAAAGGACAGAGGAGAGGATGACTGTATTCATTTATGGTCGCTGTCGTTTGCTGCTGCGCCTGATATTAACCTTGAGCTATTAGCACAAGGTGATGCTTCGCCCGTCTCTTTCTTCAGTACCACTGATCAGCCATTTCTTTTCCTCCTCCATATTAATTTTGTTGTTTAATATTCGAGGAATATCATGAATTTTCACGCGCTTTTAGCCGATATCAATGGCATTGTTTGGGGCCCTATTACCCTTTGCTTACTTGTTGGTACAGGTCTTTATCTCACTATTCGCCTTAAACTTTTGCAAGTTTTCCAGCTGCCTTTTGCCCTTAGTTTGTTATTCAAACCCGCTACTGGTAAAGGCGATTTATCGTCTTTTGCAGCCCTATGTACAGCCCTATCCGCCACTATCGGTACAGGTAATATTGTTGGAGTTGCAACCGCCATTAAAATTGGTGGCCCAGGCGCATTGTTTTGGATGTGGTTAGCCGCCTTTTTTGGCATGGCCACTAAATATGCTGAATGTATGCTCGCAGTTAAATACCGCACCACAGATGCTAAAGGTAATATTGCGGGCGGACCTATGTATTACATTGAGCGTGGTTTAGGCCTCAAGTGGTTAGCCAAGATCTTTGCTGTATTTGGTGTTGGTGTGGCCTTTTTTGGTATTGGTACTTTTGCACAAGTTAATGCCATTAGCGATGCCATGACCATCGCCTTTAATGTGCCAACCTGGGTCACAGCGTTAATACTAACTACCATGGTTGCTGCTGTAACATTAGGCGGGGTAAAACGTATTGCTAACGTTGCTCAAAAGTTAGTACCTACTATGGCCCTAGGTTATGTGCTTGCGTGTATTTGGATTCTATTTAGCTTTTCAGAGCAAATCATTCCCGCTCTCGAATTAGTCATTCACTCAGCCTTTACTCCTATTTCTGCTACGGGCGGATTTTTAGGCGCAACCGTTGCCCAAGCAATTCAAATTGGTATTGCTCGTGGCGTGTTTTCAAATGAGTCAGGTTTAGGCAGCGCGCCAATTGCGGCTGCGGCAGCTAAAACCAACGAGCCAGTAGAGCAAGGACTTGTGAGCATGACAGGCACCTTTTTCGATACTATTTTGATTTGTACCATGACAGGCTTAGTGTTGATCATTACTGGCGTATGGAATGGCGATACAGCCGGTGCAGCCATGACCAGTGCCGCATTCGCCTCGGGCGGCTCTGTGATTGTCGGTCAATATATTGTGACTATTGCGCTAGTGTGTTTTGCCTTTACCACTATTTTAGGATGGCACTATTATGGCGAACGTTGTTGGAATTATTTGACCAATCAGCGTCTCGGTGACAAAGGAATTAAGATTTACCAACTGACTTTTTTAGGGTTAATTGCGGTAGGTGCTTTCATTCAATTAGATTTAATTTGGATGCTGGCTGATACCGTCAATGGCCTGATGGCCATTCCTAACTTAATTGCACTTATTGGCTTAAGACATGTAATTCTGACGGAAACAAATCACTACTTTGAAAACAAAAAGCGTCAGGTTTCTCAACCTCAAACAGCTAATAGCAACTAAACGCACGCAACAGATTTATTCGTTTTCATTACCGATGTGCAATATCAGTTTATTGCTGATATTGCTCATTTTTAGTGTATTTATCCACAATAGCTTGAATGGTGCCATCATTTTGCAACTGGGCAATAGCCATATTAATTCTCGGCATCACGCTACTGTGTTCTTTACGCAAGCGCATCACTAACACCCCACTTGAATGCACCGCAGCAAGCGCTATGGGTAATTGCAATTGCTTCGCCCAATACAATGCAGGTAAATCACCTGATATCGCCGCGCTAACGCGATCTTTATGTAACGCTTTGATGAGCTGTTTTTCAGATGCGAAATCGACCCGAGTAAATATGTCATCATCATGGTAAAGGTAGCCGCGCACCGTTCCAATAGACTTGCCTGTTATCTTGTCTATGTCAGACCACTGAGATTGGTTTTTTTCAAGCGTGATGATGTTTTCTTGAATCGATAAGATCGCGGAAGATTGAATAAACTGATCTCCCATATCACCTTTAGGAAACCAACTAGGACTGACAAAATCAAAATCCAGCAGGCCTTTTTCTAGCGCTTGATTAGTTCGCTTAGGCGGAAAGTTATGTTTTTCGACTTCAACTTCGGCAATGGATAAAATTTTAGGGACCAGTTCACCCAAAATCCCCGAGTTTTCAACTTTATTAGGAATATAATACGGCACCCAACTGCTTGAACCATTCACATTATATTTGAGAGTAGTCGCTATACTTATTGAAGAATAAAACAATACAAAAGCCGTCACGGCAATAAGTCTGATTTTGTTCAAATAATTATCCCCCATACAGTACAACAACAAATAAAAACCAATCATTTATTCTTTTATCAATAATTTACACTAGAACAATTTATTAACATAGTTAAGCTTTTATTCGTTTATGATGCTAAAAACATCTTCCTTATATAGCGACAAATTGATTCGTCACTCAGGTTTAGTCCTTTAAATTCCCCCTCAGATCCAGCTATGACGCATCAAAAAACAGCTTAAGCTAATACTAAAGTTCTGTTTAAGACTTTAAACTGATAACTAATTCAGTCATAGTGAAAAAACTGAATATAGCTTCGAATACTGGATAGCGACTAGATTGGAATCACGTAATACAAGCCCACGTGCAAAGTCTGAAACACCGCCATTGCTGACGCCTCAACTCAGCTTTTATATACCCGTCATAATCATTGCGGGCTTGTTGTTGACCTTCCCTCACAAAACGTTGGCAACATTCAGCTTATTTACTCAGTTTTTTCTTGAACATTTTGACTCTCAATTCATTCAGCTTTCGAGTTTATTACTTATTTTTGCTACAGCAATATGCTTCAGTCCTATTGGCAAAATACGTATTGGCGGAGAAAAAGTGCAAACCGAGTTCAGCTTTACCAGTTGGATAGCCATGCTATTTACTGCAGGCATGGGATCGGGGCTCATTTTTTGGGGCGTGGCAGAACCTGTATATCACTATGTTAACCCACCTGCATTTTTACAAGATGACTTCTCATCGGTATCTGGCGCGTTAGCGATTACCTACTTCCACTGGGGTTTGCATGCTTGGGCGATATACGCCATGGCTGGCTTAGTCATGGCATGGTTTGCATATAATCGTAATCGCAGCCTGAGGATCAGTGCCAGTTTTAGCGCAGAAAAACCTAAATGGCTTAGCGTATTAGATTTACTTGCGGTCATTGCGATTATTTTTGGCATGGCTGGCACCTTTGCCAATACTGTCGCCTTAATTCAAACAGGGATTGAACAAGCAATTGGACTTGATGTGGCCAGTGTCGGCTTTAGAATTGGGCTAATTTTGTTTATTGCAGTGCTATTCACCTTGTCATCCATTGCTGGATTAAATCAGGGAATTAAACGATTAAGCCAGTTTAATACCTTTTTTATGGTAGCTATTTTGGTCACGGTTATTGCTTTAGTTGATCCCTTCAACAGTCTACAGCTCATGTTTGAGTCAAGCGTGAGTTATTTGCAGTTACTGCCAAAAGTCTCTTTTAGTGTCGGAGACCCCGCTAATTGGAGCCAAGGCTGGAGCGTCATTTATTTGATTTGGTGGATTGCTTGGGCGCCTTTCGTTGGGCCGTTTATCGCTCGAATTAGTAAAGGCCGTAGCATTAGGCAATTTTTAGCATGTACCATTTTACTGCCAACACTCACTTCAATTATCTGGTTTTCTGGCTTTGCTGGTAGCGTGTTAACTCAACCCTTTGCTGCTGAGGTTATGGCTGCGGTCAATCAAGAATACACCTTAGGCTTGTTTAGCTTTTTTAATCAGTTAACCCCAAATGGTTTCCCCTTGGGCAGCATTTTATCGGTTGCCGCAATACTACTGTTAATCACTTTTCTTATCACCAGCGCAGATTCCTCCATTTACATTACCAGCATGCTCACTGGCAGTGAAAGTCACACTGCCAAAATGCTCTGGAGTCTTATTTTAATTGCGATAACAATTGCACTAGTGACCATTAACGACGTGGATTTAAACAAGCAAATTGCGATTGTTGGCGCCATTCCATTTACCTTGGTCATGTGCGCTCAAATAGCTTTTTGGATTAAGGATGTACTGAAAAGATAAGCAGGTCATTAGTCTTAGATAAGCATATCGAGTGTCAAATCAATGAGGCACTCGATTTAGGATTAACACATTGTTATTTAACGTCAGTAGCGATATCGAGATTCAACTTCACATTCAGCGATAAACGCGCAAGTTTACGGTTCAATAATTCACGAATATGTTGAACATCAGCCAATAATTGATGTGATTTTTTAGGATCGACATTAATGTTAACCATCAATTCAGGTCCTACTTTGGCAATGCCGGTTAACTTAAGGTTTTGCGGTGATATACCGTTAGCTTCAGAAACACTTTCACGCACAAGTGAACATATTTCTTGATCAGGTTTCATCATTAACAGCTCGCGTAATGCATTGGTTAACATAACAAAAGGCACTTTTAGGAAGTACAAACCAATACACAACATCATTAGAGAATCAGCATACACCGCGTAATGAAACAAGGGCGTCATCTCAAGAATCACGGCAATAATCAAGCCGCCACATACCGCTGCGCTCAGTACCGTATCCATTTGCCATTGCTTTTCTTCAGCGGCCAATAAGCCACTTTGTTGCTTTTTAGACTGGTTTTTATGTTGCAGCCAACGCCACACTCCCCAACAACCAACTAAATTGATAAAACCAAAAATAGCTGCAAACGAAGTATCAATTGCTTCACCACCATTGATAAACACATGAAAAGCACTGAATAAGCTGTAGCCCAATAACATCAAAATCACTAAGCCTTTAATCGCAACAACTAACGGTTCCATCATGGCTTTACCAAAAGCGAAGTGAGAACGTGAAGAACCATGCATATAGCCAGAAGCAGCAAGAGATAACATTGTCAGTAATAAGCTAATGAGTGAGTAAACACCGTCAAAAAGAATGACAATAGATCCACTTAACAGGCCAACGATGACCCCGAGGATTGCAAAGCTAAAAGCAGCGACTGCTGACAGCTTAAGTAATTGTTTATCTTGTTTGTTGCTCTTTGCACACATTCATTATCACCTGTTAAAACCTAAGAAAAGTATGGCGTTAACAGCGAAAAATCTCAATATCGTTAAGGTGTACATAAAGTGAACTTCGATGGGGAATATATGATTACATCATTATTTCAATGAGTTACCAACCGCCGGAAGCGTCAACTACTTTGACGCTCAGTGATTGTGATATACAAGCCCATATTTGAAGAGTTCAAATATAACGAGCGCTAACATGAAAGGTTTTAATATGAAGAACTTTAATATGAGAGGCTTAAGTTGAAGAGCTTTAATATGAAGTACTCTAATATGAAGTGCTCTAATATGAAGCCTACGAGTTAGGCTTAGCAAATAACAAGTGCCAATTCATTCACCAAAATCAGCACCTTTAAAACTTAAACAAATAGTCGCTCACTTGATCTGATAACCAAGAAATCGGTGCTGGTATTGCATTACCGGGAGCTGAAAATAAACAATAATCTTGATGGGTTAATCCATAAGTATGCTTAATAACAGCCAATTGCTGTTGGCGTAAATGCTGCCTAATCAATGGTTCAGGTAATACACCCCAGGCTTTTTCAGACAATATTGTGTTGAGCATATATTCAAAGCTCGTAAAGCCAATATGGGTTAATGAAAAAGGCTGCAACTCAGGATTATCTTTATCATTGAGATACACCATCACCGCTTGCATAGATTCACGCAGTTGAATATCTGACACACGGCGAAGACTGGCTAACGGATGGGTATGTTCACACACCGACATCATTCTTATGCGCCCGAGTGGCAAATAGTCAGTATTGGCATCATCCACTCGCTCAAAGTCGACCCCAAAAGCAAAATCAACTTGCTTGGTATTCACCAAGTTAGCTAAGTCGCCACTGGATGCCAGCACGGTGTTCACTGTGGTTGCCTTAAAATGATTATTCAGTTGATGAATGAAATCTTGCCAAACCTCATCAGGAAAGGAGTCGTCACGAGCGAGCCAAATCTCTGAACGAAATTTCTCTGATGTTTGTTCGCAGGTTTGCTTTATTCGCTCGCAGGTAGACACTACGCTTTCACAATCTTTATAAATAGACTTACCAACTTCAGATAACACCAGGCTATTACCAGAACGGACAAATAATGTCGCCTGCAAATTCGACTCAAGCGCCTTAATCGCCATGCTTAGCTGGGTGCGATTACTGTTAAGTTGCTTAGCGGCTGCAGTAACAGAACCCGTATCCGCTACGGCGCAAAAAATCTCTAATTGCTTTAGATTCATAGATTATCCATTGTGATAACTCACCCAGCTATCCTTCAGTATTAGTAGACTTTTATAACAGGCTGCTAATAATAGGCCTATTGCTGGCGTTGCCTTAACTCAAATTGCTCTTTCGCCAACTCATTGTATTGGGCTAATAAACTTAATTCATCAACGTTAGCTGACAAGGTATTTAAGTCGATTTTTAATTGCCCTTGATTATCAAACTGACTCGCAAACGTGCCCATATTATTCATATCAATCTGCCAATCAGTGAGTTGCCCAATAACATAATTACCATATTGGAAAGCCTCAAACTCATTCAACAACGTAAGGAAGTCACTAAATCCAAACCCCTTGAGTTGTTTTTGCGCCTTAAAAGCGGCTAAATACCCAGCGGATATCGCTACAATTTCACTGTCACTGTCACTGGCATTGGCATTTAATGCTTGCTGGAATTGGTAAGAGTGCCGAGTCTCATGAATCAAAAAAGCCAGCGAAGCATAAGCCTCTTCTTCGGCTAATTTATCTGGATTTAAGTACACAATTCCATTGCCACCCGCTTCAATATCAAAGTCAAAATACACCATTTTGTTGGCATAGCTATGATTATCAATAATCAGTTGCGGCGCCTTAGTACCAAAGCTTCGCACTTCTAACGCAAACACTTTTTTAAGCCATGGAATTTGTTGCTCAATAGTCATCTCAGGCCATTGCTGAATTGCGTTAGTCAGCGCTTTATCTTCTGCGATTAAGCCTAATAAACGATCGCCATCTTTTATTGTTAATGCATAAGCTGACACTAAGAAGTCGTGAGCTTCAGGCTGCAATGCAAATGCATCAGGTGCTTGTCGCTGCAAAGTTTCATTTGCATAAAAACCATCGGCTAGGCTTGGAAGTGATAACCCCATAGCCAGTGATAAAAACGCTCCGGCGGCGAAAGTCTGAAAACGAAATGTCATGATGCGAATGTCCTTTAAAAGAGGATTATTTTTGTTGTTATCTCACATTATTATCGCAGCACTTTATCACTTATCGCGACGCCCTTCACGTAAAGCTGAGCTAGAATATAAGCGTATCATTTCATTCTTCTCGCGCTTTAACACACGAACCACAATGGCAAGCTATGTAAAACGTTAAACGGGCTTGGATAGAAACGGAGTGATTGAAAAGTATCGTCAATATAAAACCTAGAAGTGGTGAACTAAACCACAACACAATAGTCAAAATTGTTTGTAGTTATTAATAATTAGCACGACGACAACCGAGTCACCTCCCAAGGACTCAACTTGATTAATACGCTATAAGCCATTAAGGTTATCGTTAGTATAATAGTAGTAATATCCACACCTTAAGTGAGGTAACAATGGACAAGTCCAAAATATTAGTGATTGATGATGACCCAGTTTGCACCAGTATGCTGCTCGCTATTCTTGGTGATGACTACTTGGTTATGACCGCTAATTCTGGCGACGGTGCAATTGAACTATTGTCTTCTGTAGAACCTGATTTAATCTTCCTTGATATCACCATGCCGGATGTAAACGGTTACCAAGTGATAAAATACGTCAAGAAGCATAGCCTGAACCAGCAAGTGCCGATTGTTGTGGTCAGTTCATTGGTTGAAGAATCGGATCAAAATTTCGCGTTAAAGCTCGGTGCCGACGATTACTTAACCAAACCAATTTTGCCGAATAATGTTCAGAAAATGGTAGATAAATACCTTTAATCGCTTCAGTAGTCATCGATGAAAACATCGGCAGTTAACATCGATAGTAAACATCGGTAGTTAAAGTCGATAGCAAACACTGATTTTGAGTTCACACCGATGGTTATGCCATCAACATAATGCTTGCAACTGCAGGCATTATTTGATCTTACTCATATGAAACCATCACATTGTCGTAAATGTTCAATCCTGAACAAGCACTATTGGCTATGATTTACCTGAACTCACATGACAGGTCACAAGCAATGCCTTTTAATTTTAATGCCTTAAAATCTGGTCAATCAATTCCTTTGACGACCACACTTACCATTTCCTTGATCAAGCAAGCTGATTTGATTGATATTATTCAGATGTTCGATAACCCCAATGTGACTCAATATCTATTTTTTGCCCCTGCGCCAGTTGAAGTTTATCAAGATTTCTTTACCCCGATTATCGACAATACCCAATCAGCAATTGATGCCGAAAAATGGCCAGATAATCCAACCATCATCATCAGAGATCACAATGGTCGCTTTATGGGCATGGCTGGTTTACCTGCTGTGATGTTTTTAGAAGGTAATTATGAAGTCGGTTATCAATTGCCGGAATACGCCTGGGGACAAGGTATTGCGAGCGCTGCTTGCCAGCTGCTGACTCACCTTGCTTTCACTGAACTTGGCGCGCATAAAATCACCGCAGATTGTTATCGCAGTAATATAGGATCATACAAGACCATGGAGAAATGTGGCTTTGTATTAGAAGGAACCCAGCAAGATTATTTTAACCTGGGCAACAAGTTCGACGATCGCGTTTTTTATGGGATCACCAAAACACAGTTTCTAACCATGTCATCATGCGATTAGAGCCTATTCGGCAGTATTTTGGCAGCAATTAAGCAGCAACTAATAATTAACCGTTAACAACAAAAATGCCGAGCGATCAGATTGCTCGGCATTACTTCTCACCATCAAGTTAATGAGTATTTTAACCAAAAACTAAGCGAGTTTACTTCGCCCCTGGCTCAGCATGTTGGTTCATCCACTTTTCAACTTCGTTGTACCAATAAATTGAATTGTTTGGCTTCATGATCCAATGGTTTTCATCAGGGAAGTAAATCATCCGCGATTCGATCCCTTTAGTTTGCAAGGTGCGGAACAACTCAAACCCTTGACCCACTGGCACGCGGTAATCTAATTGACCGTGTACCACTAGGGTTGGAGTGTCAAAGTTTTCAGCGCCGTAATGTGGAGAGATCGATTTGTAGATCTCAGGATTATCCCAGTAATCGCCAAAGCGAGTGCTGTGGACCGAGAAATCAGCGGCCATTTGCGAGTACATGTTATACACAGCAGCGTGGATAAATAGCGCATTAAACGGCTGATCTTTTTGACCGAGAATAATCGATGATAAGTAGCCACCGTAGCTTGCGCCGCCAGCCACTAAACGCTCGTTATCAATCCAGTCTTTAGCTTTAAACCAGTCAGTTGCTTTAAACACATCCTCTAATGATTTGTTTTTCCAATCTGGGTTAATACTGTCGGTATAGTCTTGACCGAAACTGTTAGAACCATGAAAGTTAGGCCATGCCGTTACATATCCCCAAGAGGCAAACGTTTGTGCATTCCAGCGGTAATGGAAACCGTCAGAAATCGCACTGTGTGGGCCACCGTGAATAAGCATCATTAACGGATATTTTTTGCTTTTATCAAATCCTGGCGGGTAATGTACCCACATTTGCACATCTTCATCGTTGTAACCTTTATAAGTTACTGACTCATAAGTGCCCATATCAACATCTGCTAAAACATCATCGTTAAAGCTGTCTAAACGAGTGGTTTTGCCATTCTTAGGATTAACTTTCACTAAACGTGCTGGGTACAAAAAGCTATCATTTGCCGCAACGATAGTACCGTCATTTGCAATCGCTGGTGCGCCAAAGTTGGTTTGCTTAGTGATTGGTTTTACTTTGCCATTTTTAGCACTGATATGGAAAATACGGCGGGTTGCAGCATCATCAATAGCGGCGTAAAAACCTTTGTTATTTGCAGTCCAGCTAAAGCGAGCCACTGAGCGATCCCAGTCAGTTGTGATCACTTTTTCAGAACGCTTTTTCACATCTAACAATACTAAGTTCGCTGTGTCAGCGTAAAAACCATGAATAAGCTGACGGGTAAACGCTAAGGTTTTACCATCAGGGCTAAAGGTTGGATTGGTATCTGGCGCTTCATTGTTAGCCGTTAAGTTTTCCACTTTACCACTGCCAATTGTTGCCATAAAAATATCAATTTTAGGGTCAACTTGGTTATCCCAACCATTACTATTAAAGGCAATTAACTTACCATCTGGCGAAATATCGTAGTTGCCACTACTTTGCGATGAACGTGGTAACTGCTTGTTTAATGGCTGAGTAATAGCCGCAATGTCACCGCCTTTAGCAGGAATACTAAATACGTGTGCTTCACGGTCTTCGTCAATCCAATGATCAAAGCTTGAGAATGGTAATGCATTCCATTGGTGTGCAGAGACTTTAGTATCTTTGTTGGCTTTTAATTGAACCGACATTTCGTCCCAGTTTTTATTTGGGAACACATTACTAATAAAGTAAATATTGTCGCCAACCCACTTAATGCCTTTTACACCACCAGGCACTTCAGTTAAGCGCTGCGCCTCACCTGCTTTATCCATTGGTAATAAATATACTTGGCCAGCTTCGTCTTTATCACGCTTGCTAACAAAGGCTAATGTCTTACCGTCAGGTGAAAAAGTCGGTTCGCTCGCTCTCAGCCCTTTGGCTGTAATAGGGCGTTGGCCTTTACCGTCTTTATCAAACAACCATAGTTGAGTGGCACCTTTATCTTCAGGCACATCGTATTGGGTTACAGGCGCAATGATAAACTCACCGTTTGGTGAAATAATTGGATTGCCGATTCGGCTTAGCTTCCACAACACATCCACTGATAATGTGGTGTTTTGCGCTGCTTTTTGAACTGATTGTGTTGATTTGACTTGCTCTGCAGCCATTGACGCTGCTGGCATCAACAAGCACATAAGCACTATCCCGACTTTCTTCACGAGAGGTCTCCTTGATCTAGTTATTGTTATTTTTATTCCGCTGCCATCATTAGTAAATTGCGGCAGTAAGTTAAGCTAGCGATGAATGTTAATCGAATTAACACCGAGAGAACGGAACAACCATCACCCTTGTTACATCAACATAAATCCATTGTCATGGTTAACAATTAAATAAAGCTTAATGAATGCTAGCTAAAGGCAGTAAAGGGATAATTAAATAGCAATAAAGACAAGCCTTGAAGTAATCACAGTTTTGCCCTCAATTCATTTAATGCAGCAACTGAAAAACCTTGGTCATAAAAGTAGATAATTTTTCCTTCTGCATTTAACAATACCACCCGAGTATTATTCGGGTTTTCATTACCGGTAAAGGCTTGCACTTGTTCGCCATCTTCATAAATAGTCACCACACCTTTCCATAGTGGTTTTGGAATGCCCGCGCGCATACCATTATCGATTAAGGTACTGAACATTCTTGGAAACATGCCTTGAATCGTCGGCAACTCATACACCGCAACTTGGGTTTGAGTCATATCCAAACCTATCAGCCAACGGTCAATATCAAACTGTGAGTCTTGCTTGTAGCCAATTAACAATAGAGTCACTTGGCCACTCACATCCTCAGGAAAGTTCATTGCAGTTTGCGCTAAACTCTCACCAGACACCGACGGAAACACCTGCCCCGTCACCTGCTGATTTGGGTAAGTGGTACTGCATGCACTTAGCAGAAATACCACCACTGACATTAATATGGCTCGCATTTTACAATCCTTTAATTATTTCATTCGCTAAATCAATAATTAACCATACGTAGCCCAGAGGAATATAGATTGGAATTTTGAAGGTATTTTTATCACAAACAAAAATGCCTTACTTATCTCACTTAAACAGTGTGATAGTAAGGCATATCTTTCAGCTAAAGAGTGCTTTATTCCTATTTATCCATTTCCTGTATTTACCAAATTCAGGCCTTAGACTGTAGGCTCACTAATGGCTGTTTACTGTCTATCTTCAATTGTAAAACCATTCGGTATTTGGAACTGGCTATCATGTACTAATTCTTCAGATACTGAAGTAATTTCATATAAGTAACGAACTCGGGCATCTTTTTGCCATTCTGCAACCACCTTATCAACGGCCTTATCAGCTTCATCTTTGATAATATTACCAAAGAAACTAGTCGCTGCATTACCTAGCCCTTCAGAGAAATCAAGGTTGTTATCTGAACGCTTTTTCTTAGCTGAAGGGCAAGCTTCATTTTTTTGAAACCATTCCATTTTTATCGATAATGGATAACCTTTAATAACTGATAACTTTTGGCTAATCATATTTTTCTGCTGACTATCACTGCTCTCAACATCGCCACTAAAGCCTTGAATAGCTTTAAAACCGTCTTCACCTAACAAGCGTACTAAAGCATTTTTATCACCGACCTTACTTAAATAGTTTTCAGTCGATTTCTTATGCACTTTCCAAGCAGCAGTCATTTCTTCATTTGGAGTCGTAGTCCAAAATACAAATTGAATTAAATTAAGGTCCACTTTACCATTTTCATCTTTGAACTCAGTGGTCCAAGTTGCTTTAAATTCTTCAGAAAGTAAGCCACTGATACGACGCTGTTGATTCGTAGCAGCAATCGTAAAATCATTTTTAACTAATTCGACATTACAGCTTTTATCTGCATAAGTTTCATACTCTTCTTCATCATCAGAAGACTCTTGTGCTTTTGCCATAAACTCATCAAAGCCGGTTGTACATCCGCTTAACGGACATTCACGATATTTTTCTTTATCGTTATCGATTTGCCACAATAAATTGTCTTCAATTCTAAAAACTGTGGTGTAATCGAAATTTGCCCATCGCATGTAAAAGCTATCAAATTCAGCAGTTTGATCAATCGCACGCATGTTCTCACGAGTATAAATGGTTTGTGTACCCTTATTATCAGGCATATATAATCCATTTAACGTCGTTTTGGCAGTAACAACGGTGGTAAGATTTTTTGGTGAATTATCTACAGGGGTAGAAGAACAAGCAGAAAGTATTGCAGCAACGGCAACAGCCGACACTTTACGAACAAGATTCATTTATATTTCCCTTATTAATGAATTAAGTTTTATTTTTATAGGTGAGTTAAGCTACAAACAAAAAGTCCAAAAGTGCTTATATTAACCAAGCCTTACAAACTCATCTATGCTTTATCAGTAACTTAGCTAGCATTAGCGCTAACCCGTGGACATACTACTTAGGTATTTACACAGATGCACGCTTGATTTCTTCCTTTCCAGTTAGTTTCTCATTAATAATCAATATAATGCCCCGTCATTAATCTTATCATGCCTATGTAGGTTAAGGTTTTAGCCTGTTAAGGCCATAATCAAGTGAGACTTGTTGTAAATGGCTAAAGCACCAGTGCTACTCTTCTGCTGCTATTAGAGGTTCAAGCTTATTCAGCTCAGCATCAAACATGTTGGTTAATAGCACTTCACCCTGTTGATTGACTCTGAACTCACCGTACTTTGCAGCTTCATAGACACTGGCGTGACCTTCTTGAAAGAAAAATGCATTGGTGGCAAATTTGATCCTGCCGTCTCTGACTCGATACTGTAAGCGCATTTCATCTGCTGCTAGCTCCTGCCCATCATATAAGGCTTGATAAGTCGCGATATTGCGTGAATCGACACTCACCACCACGTATCCGTCTCGATTAGGTAGTTTTCGCCATTGTCGGTCAGTTTCAGCTTGTTCATTGGTTGCAGAGCTAGTGCTTAGGTTAGCACTTGAATTATCATTTGAATTAGCACTTGATTCCGCTTCAGTAAGATTTTGCTCTATTTGAATCTGTTCTTCTTGAGCCCGCTCTTCTTGAACCTGCTCCTCTTTACGCAGCTCTTCTTGACGCAACTTGAGCGCACTGCGAATATCGTTACTCATTTGAAATCGTAGCGCCATATAATCGCCCTGCATTAGCGAGCGAGGATCTACCGGTGCCAGTTCAAGATAAATTAACTCCCCATGGCGTATGTGCTGCTCTTTTTGAAATATCTGCCAATTAACTAAAGCTAATATCAACACCAAGGTGCCGACTAAGATAATGGTATTGAGGTTTGTCATGATTGCGGTTTTAGAGAATTTAGGCATCGGCTTGCTCCCTTTGTTTGGTCACAAATTTGAGCATGGCCCAGCGCACAGCCAGTAAAAAAACACCTATTAACATCAGCGTGTAAGATTTATCTAATAGGCTGAAATCTAAGAAATAGTAATATGCTGATATGAAGGTGACCAAGGCTATAACCCCTAAGCCTAACAGTAATCTGTTGCTGGCTGAAAAGCCCAACACCATAATTAAAAAGCCAATATTAATTCCATGAGCTTCAAACGACAGCGCTGAAACCAACAGGCTGATTACGAGTACGCTATAACGCACTTTAACCGATAATTCTGGGTATCGATTTACTATTTGCCACACCACATATAGCGACACTAAAGCCAATAAAACATCACCCATCCAGGGCGCAGTAAGTGACTCCGTTGATAACAACTCACTTTCAATTAAGCCATACCAAGCATATTGAAATGACATAAAGCATGTTTGCACTAAAGGCGCTAATAGCAAACCATAAGCGATTGGCCGCTTATGCAATAAAACCACTGAAAAAAGACTATTTAACAGCGGATTGTTAGTTTGTCCTTTACGCTCAAACTCATGCAAAAAAAGCCAGCAGGCAAGCAGTAATATGATGCTAGTGGCAATAAAAGGCAGCTGAAAAATGGCTAAGGTGACGATAAAACAACAGGCAGCAAAGAAGGCTGAACAAAAGCGGTGAATGTCATTGGGCATTATCGCCATCAGACAAAATTGCAATATTGTCGCCAACAACCAGCAGGTGTCATCATCAAAATGTTGAATAAAGCCATAGACAATTAATATCTGCCCACTAAAACTAACCGCTAATGACAGATGTTCGATAAATTCATTTTTATTGAGCGTAAATAATGCATAAGCACCTAGGGTCAGAATTGCACCGACAATAAAAGCGCCATGATCACTGTCAAAAATAAACTCCATCGCTAGAGCTAAAAAACCAAGAAAGAACAGCGCGGCAAACCAACCAGAAATAGCCAATAATAGTTTTACAAACCACGGCGATTGGATTTCTGCTTTAGCGGGTTGCTCACCTGATACCACTCCGTGGTGCAATAAGCTTTGCCATAACGAAGTTTGGTTATGAGCTTTTTCTTGGGTCAGTGACTCTGAGCCGAATTCCTCTGGGGTTAATGACTCATTCATGACTGCCACTCCTTATTGATTTTACGCAGCCCAATAGCCGAACCTGCTGCCATGGCGATCATCATATTTGATATCAATAACAGGCCAATTTCTTCCAATGTTTCAAGCCAATATGCCGAAACATAATTGATAATGACAATGTTGGCTGACAATAATGTTCCAGCCAGCATAAATAAGTCTTTTTGATAATGGCGATAACAAACATACATTGCCAGCAACCAAAGCGGCCAAATGGTGATGGGTAAAAAACCTAATTCTTTAAAAGCAGAATGAAGATATGAATCATGAGTAAAGCTCCAAATGCTGCCTACCATTAGCCATGTAATGCAAGCGCCACTGACGACAGCCAGCAGCCTTGGTGCCCAACGCGCCTTTAGCCAATGGTAATGACGACTGAAACCTTCCCAGCAAGCTAACGCCACGATATTGAATAACAATATCACCCATAAAGCATTCAGTTCTTGGTTAATAAACCAGCCTAGTCTGCCGCCAAAATTTAGGTAATACAGCAAAATAGAGACATTAATTAAGACAACCCACAACATCCAAAGTGCGCCAAGGCGGCCAATGACAACCCAAGGAAGGATTAATAAAGCCCAGTTAAAAAATAGCTGCCAAGGGTCGGCGCCTGTTTGATAGGTTTGTCCAAATAAGGCTAATAACACCCCAAAGAAAACGGCGGCCATAAATAACGGCACTTTAACAACCGACTCAGATACTGTTGGAATGATGGACTTTAGAGGGGGAGGATTTGAGTCATCTAGTGATTTCGATGTTTTCTGAGCGAGCTTGTTTAACTGATAATAGGCAACAATGGCGAATACAATCAGTATTTCCACTAGCGCAAACTTGGCAAACTTACCCATCTCATGCCAGTTAAACGCGATAAAAAACAGCACAGAAAAAGTGATCGCAAGACCACCTAGCCAGGCTAATAGTTGATTAAAAAAGTGAACCCAATGGTGTTTACTTGGTTGCACCTTACTGATGATAAGGGCATCGTTTATTTTGCTCTCATCAATCGCATTTTGTTCAAGCAACCCAATCAGTTGCTGTCTATTTGATGTCATGTTGAATCCATTCGCTTACATCTGTCTGCGTTGTAATATACCAAAGCTCATTCGAGATGCTAGTGAAAGATAAGCTTTAAAAAAAACAAATACTAAGCAGGGTACCTGACCATTAACCCACCCTTGTTAATATCTTCGAAGCAATTAGGATGCTTGCTATCATCGTTTTCTAGGACATAGAAAATCCCTGTTAACTTGGTTAACAGGGATTATCACTTATTTATCTATTTACTATTAAGATTAGGGTTAATTTATTAGTGTCCAACTGAATCAGTATCAGATTCATTTGTTGAGTTATTATTAACCTCCACAGCGGTCTGCTGGGCTGTTTCATCATTGCCGAACAACCCACCGTTCATCATGTCATTATTACCTGTTAGTAAATCATTAAGTGAGCCAGATTCTGAATTAACGAGGCCTAATTCTTTCAGCATAGCATCCACCACTGGCGCATTGGCACGATAATTTAATGCAGCTGTTGTTACTTGGTCAGCAATACCACCTTGTGTTTGCGCAGTCACACCCGACGCATGTTGATTACCAGTACCGTAACCTTGAAGAATTTTAATTCCTTCAATATTTTCTAGTGGCTTAACTGTTTGTGCAACAATCTCAGGCAGCGCAGTTAATGTCGCTAATGATTTCTGTAATGCTATTTGCTCGTCTCGCAACACATTTTCAGCTTCATAAAGCGCCTGTTTACCAGCTGCCTCAACAGCGTAAACTTTCTCATCAGCTTCGGCTTTCAGTTTTTTCGCATCCGCACTGGCTTTGGCTTCGATTAAAATGGCACTGGATTTATCTTCAGCAGCGCGTTTTTCTGCTTCAGCATGAACAGTCACACCTACGGCATCACGTTCAGCTTCTTTACGAGCATCGATCACTTCAATTTCTTTGCGACGGTTGGCTTCAGCGACTTGGCGGGTTGTAATGACGCCCTCTTCTTTTTCGACTTTAGTTTTTTCTGCTTCAGCTGCGCGGGCGCGAGCAGCTGACTCTTCTTCTGATTTTGCTGCGACTGCAATACGCTTATCTTGCTCAGACACTTCAATATCACGCTGCTGTTGAATTCGAGATTGCTCAATAGACTTATGTCTATCAATTTCACGGGTTTGAATGTCTTTATTCTTTTCAATTTCAGCAGTTTCGATAGCTCGCTCTTTAGCAATTTCTGCTTCACGTTCTTCACGAGCTTTGCTTTCTTTCTGCTTAATAATTTCTGCTTTTTGATCCGCACGTTTAAATTCTAAGGATTGTTGTTGGATCAAACGCGCTTCTTCTTCTGACTTTTCAATTTCTAAAGACTCTTTTTCAGCCTCAAGATTACGCTGCTCTATTTTAATTCGATTTTCTTGTTGGATATCATTGGTTTCTTTACGCTTTTCTTCAATAATCTTAGCTAATCTCGCTCGACCTTCGGCATCGAAGGCATTATTTTCATTGAAAAATTGTAAATCCGTTTGGTCAAATCCAGTCAAGGATACCGACTCCAACTCTAAACCGTTTTTCTCTAGATCATTAGCAACATTATTTTGCACTCGTTGCACAAAGTCAGCTCGTTGCTCATGCATTTCCGTCATCGTCATTTCAGCTGCTACAGCCCGTAGCACATCGACAAATTTAGATTCCATCAACTTTTTTAGCTCTTCTACACGGTTGGTTCTGCTACCTAGTGTTTGCGCTGCCATTGAAATGCCTTCTGCATCTGGGGCAACGCGTAAATAAAAGTCTGCTTTAACATCAACACGCATTCTATCTTTAGTAATTAATGCGTCTTTTTGAGTTTTTTCAACTTCAATTCTTAAGGTATTCATATTGACTGAAATCGTTTCATGCAGCACAGGTAAGACGATAGCACCACCATCTTTAATGATTTTCTCACCACCAAAACCTGTACGTACAAATGCCATTTCTTTCGTCGCCCGCTTGTAAAGCTTGGCGAAAATGAGCCCAATAACGACAAAACCAATAATCGCGATACCGGCAATCAATAAAGTAAATGAGCTACCAGAATTAAAACTTGCTAGTGTTTCCATTTTTTTTCCTTGTAAAATTTTACTGTAAAATAGGTCAACATTTATAAAAGCTAAAAGCGGTTAATCACCATGAGTTAAGATCCTTAAAAGTATTATTGTTTTTATCTGCAACTTCACATTCGCTCTAGCACTATATTTAGGCATAAAGATCGGCATTAATAGCAATATCAGCGCAATAAAGAGTCCTTTCTAAAATGTGGAGTTCAAGCGTGCAGCAGACCAGACTTTACCTTGACGGGACAACAGCACGACTTGTGAGCCCTGGGGAAATACTTGCTTTGCCTCATCAGGTTCAACAAATACGTAATGCTTTTGTTGATAGATATCTCTGACGACAGCCTCTGCTGGCATCCCTGCTTTAGCTTCACCAACAGTCACTGTTGCAACGCAACCATTTAGTGAATCGATATCGATAGCAGAGCTTTCATCTTTAGGTAACAAATTAGCGAGTATTGGCCCTAGGTAACGGCACGTTAAACACATGAAAAATAACGCTAAAGGAAATGAAACCCACAAGGATATTAAGCTGCCAGAGGCTTGTAGATAAAAGAAATTAACGCCATAACCTGCCATAGAAAAACTGCATAGTGCCATTACAAGCCAGATTAACAGCGGCAGACGATTCAGGCACAACCAACCTAAAAGGCCTGTAAATCCATTGGGGATGACATCACCATCAACTGATACATCGGTATCTAAAGCTAGCCAGTCATCTATGGCGCCCATCAAACTCAAACCGAAAATGAGGGACATCAGCTCGAAAATACCAAGAAATATCACGATTAAAGAAGCGATGCTGAACGGTACATTTTCAGGTGAAATTAAGAAGGAATACATTGCTAACTCCATTAGCGATAGATGATCCATTACATATAAAATTGTTATTTTATGCCAAAACAGAGTAACAAATTAATCGCTGATACGGAACTGTATTTCATGCTCTAAAAACAGATATTTTCATTGATTGCAGTACCTTATTAACAAGTTATGTTTTGTTCATTTTTGAATATCATCAGCCTGAAACTATCTCTGCATATTTCTCGAGGAAATCAGCTTATACTTTTTGACTTACTGCTAGGGCATGTTGATCTTTGCTGGTTAAGTTTTGTTCGAAATAAAAGCGTTTTAATCGAATCCCTTGGGCAGCGTTTGTTGGCCATTTTTACTGCGTTATCGACTTTTTATGTAGAATAACTACACCACAAAGTCTCTGCCTTTTATAAATGGCCAACAATTCGCTGCAAAAACAACCTTGAAAGATCGACAGGCCCTAGAAATTACGAATACAACTTATGGTTAGAAGAGAAAAATGAGGCTTGTGTGAGTTTATGAATAAACCTCCAACTCTTCAGATTAAAATTATACCTTCAGCTAACAAGGCAAGTGAATCTTGGCTGTTTTATGCTAAAATCTTCAGCTCTTCAATTAACCACAAGGTCTAGCAATGAATCCAATTATTGCCCTGTTAAAAGAACACAGTGTCAGTGATGAAAAAATCAGTGAAGTGTTTCAAGCATTAACTCAAAACCCAATGATGGCGATGAATATCATCGGTCAACTTGGCATTCCTGCTGAAAAGCTACAACAGCTAATGGCGATGGTAATGCAAAACCCAGCGTTGATTAAAGAAGCTGTACTTGAGTTAGGATTAGATTTTTCAAAAGTTGAAGCGGCTAAAGCACAAATGCAGCCTTAATAAACTTCTCGATCTTCTGAGTAAGTAGTGTGCAAGACCTTTAAAACGGCCAATCTATGATTGGCCGTTTTAGTATTGTTTTTTTACCTGCTTTCGATATTGGCTCGGGGTGATATTTTTACATCGTTTAAAGCTATGACTGAAATTAGCGCCATCGTAAAAGCCTAACTGCAAGGCTACCTCTTCAAGCGGTATGGATTTCAATACTTGCCTGTGCTGCCTTATTTAAAACAAAACCACACTAGCACCATTATCAATATGTCATCTGCAAGCAGTGATCATGGTGTGCCTGAGTTAGCAAGCTACTCCGCCAGTAAATTTGCAGTAAAGGGCTCACTGAAGCACTTGAGTTAGAACTTGCTCAATATGGAGTTCGGCTATGCGAGGTGCTGCCGCCATTTATCGCTACTAAAATGCTTAATACACAACAAAAAACCGCTAAAGTGATGACAAAACTAGGTCGGCATTTAACCGCTGAAGAAGTGATTACTGTGATTGAAAAGCAAGTTAATCAACCTAGAACCCATAGAACAGTCGGGTCGCTTTATAGTATGTTACATTGCTTAAGTAGTGTTTCACCTCCTGTTATCAACCGCTTGTTTATGAAGGTGTTAAGTCGTCAATTGGTCCAAACTGTAATTTATAAAAAGGAATGAATAAATGAGTCAAAGCGCCACATCGATAAGATTACAAGCGCCAAAGTTAGAAGCTAAACAACGAATGGCAGCCAAACTGCTGACCTTAGCGCCATTACATAAATTGCCGCCAAAAGTATTTAGACATGTTTATAGCACAATGGACAGATTATTGGGTTTAAGTAAGATTGAAATGGCGAAGGTTATCGACTCAAGTATCCCTGTGACCACACATACTGACAAAGAGAGCTCAATCAAACTCCGTGCATATTATCCTGTTTTCGAGCAAAAGATTGATGCTGACTTAGTTAAAACTGCGCAAAAAACACTGGTGTACTTTCATGGTGGAGGCTGTGTGATTGGTAGTTTAAATACCCATGATCGTTTTTGTCGGTACTTGGCTAAACATGGCAACATGAATGTTATTGCTGTCGATTATCGCTTAGCCCCTGAGTATAAATTCCCTACCCCAATTTGTGATGCCATTGACGCATGGAACTATATTAACGACCACCATCAAGAGTTGCATATTCAAGCTGAACATATTGGAGTCGGTGGTGATAGCGCAGGTGCATACCTTGCTTGTATTATCGGCTTAAAGCAGCTGCAATCAGCGTTACCGTCTATTGCTATAGCAAAACCTGCATTCCAGTTTTTAATCTATCCGATGCTTGATTTACAAGGCTTAACTGAGTCCTACCGTGGCTTCAATAAACAACTGCTCCTAACTCGAACCTTAGTGGATTATTTTAGAGGGCATTACCTCAACTCATTGAATGAAATCGCATTACCTTTAGCCAGCCCTTTGTTAACAGATGACATTAGTGACTCACCAAATACCTATATATTAACCTTAGGTTACGATCCTTTAAGGGATGATGGCATTGCATACGCAAATCGTCTCAAACAAACTGGTATTAGCACTCATCATCAGCATTTTGACGACTGTATGCATGGTTTTATCTCCATCACTAAAACCAGTGCCCGTACTATGCAAGCTACCCATGCGATTGCCATGGCTTTAAACAGATTCAACTCGCTATAAGTAACTGAGTAAATGGGTAAGTGGTTAAATGACTGGTTAAATGACTGGTTAAATGAGTCGTTAAATTAGTGCATTTGATTCAAGTCGGGCTGTATTTCAATAATATTTTGCTCAATTGATCAAATCATCCAACTCGATCACAATATTGTAATACAATATTATTGTAGTATCTTAGGTAGACTTTAATGGCATGTTCCAGAGGAAAGGCTCAATGAGAAAACTCCAACTTAGTGTTTTGATTGCAACTATCGTTGCTGGCTCTGCAGTGGCATCAGTTGAAACTGATACCGCCAAAAAATTTAACCTTGATCCAGCTAAAGCACCTGCGCAAAATTTTGATTTAACCAATTGGAAAATTACCTTACCGGAATTAACCAAAACAGGTAAACGCAAAGGCAAAGCACTAGAAATTGATAAAACTCAACTGGGCAATACCGAAACGCCATATGCCCACCCTGAATGGTTCTACACTAATAAAGATACTGGCGCCTTGGTGTTCGTTGCACCGAATGAAGCTCCGACGACGCCAAATAGTAAAAATACCCGCAGTGAATTGCGTGCCATGTTAGCCGAGCATTATGGCGAGCCTAAAAACAACTTTGTGGTTGCCTCTCACCCTGACGCCAATGAATATGGCGCTATTGGCGGCCAATTAAAAGCGACACTGTCGGTTGATCATGTCAGTGTCAGCGGTAACCCTAAAAAGAACGGGGCGTACTCGGTCGTAATTGGCCAAATTCACGGCTCTGATAATGAACCATTAAAGATTTCTTATCGCAAACTACCGAACCATGAATATGGCTCAATCGCATGGAACTATGAGTTAAACCCGATTCCAGAGCTGCAAGATGCCAAAGATGAAAATGGTAAAAAGCTGCGTCAAGATATCCGTCATAATGTATTTGGCGAGTACAACCTGCGTGAGAATGCTGCCGATCCGCAAGATGGCATTAAACTCGGTGAAATATTCTCTTATGAGGTCAATGTAACGGGCGACACCATGCACCTGTTATTTACTAAAAACCCTGGCACCGACAACGAAGTAACAAAAACCTTCGCGGTTGATTTGACTAAAGGTCAATACCAAGGCCACGAAGTGGATGAAGGCTACGGCACTGACTGGATGTATTACAAAGCAGGGGCTTACAACCAATGTAATACCAAGAAAAACAGCTCAGATTGTCAATGGCGTGGCATGGAAAGTGGCGACTATACACAAGCGACTTTTTACCAGTTAGAACTGAATCAATAAGCCTTGTTAGTTGGCTAGCGTAACTGATACTCGAACTCCTAATGCCTATTAGGAGTTCTTCTTTTCAACCCTATCTACCCAGCAATCGGCTTTTGACCTGATGAAATGGTTTCTGCGCTCTTAAGCAGCATATAAATACAAGTGGTAATTAAACACACACCTAAGTAGATAATTAAACCGTTACTTGCCTGAGTAAATGTGGTCGCCAATAACGGGCCTAATACTGAACCTACGCTATAGCACAACAGCATCATCTCGGTAGCAGACACCATTTTTTCAACTGGTAAGCTATCGCAAGCTAACGTAATGGCTATTGGGTAAAGGGCAAAACTGCTCGCCCCTAGCATTAATAAGCTTAACGCCATCATGACAACACTCGTTGACTCCAATACGCCCATGACAGCCAAGCAACCCAATAGACAAAAAATAGCCATCAGTAAGCTCTTGCTCATGCGAGTCGACATGGCACTCGCCGCAGGTTGAACTAGCATGCCGCCCAGTATAATACTCGCCATTAATAACCCCGTATGCTCAGCATAAGCACTTGAATGGCTAAGATAAGACGGCATCAATCCATAAATAGGCCCCAATAATAATCCCGACACAATACAACCAATAATCGCAGGACGACTAATATGGCGAATTTCTTTGCGGTTAATCGATTGTTGGTCGTGGCTAATCGGCTGACCTGAACGGATCAATACAGGCGCCAGAGTCGCTAAAAACAGTAGTCCTAATACATACAGATAAGGTTGTATGCCTTCGGTGCCTAAGACAGAAATAGCCAGTTGCCCTACAGCACTACCGCCATAAAGCGCCGCCATATATAAACCTAAGCGCTTTGCTCGCTGCTTAGGACAATTAGCCATGAGTAACCACGACTCAACCACCACAAATACCCCTGCTACAGCCATACCTGCAATAAATCTTGCAGCGAGCCAAGTCACCTGATGAGGAATGAGTAGCATTAACGCCACAGTCAAACCCACAAGAGATAAAAAAATAATAAAGGCGCGTCGGTGCCCTAGCTTTTTAATGACCCCTTGAATACAAGTTGCCCCTAACAGCAAACCAAAATAAAACACACTGGCAAGCCAAGGCGTTAAAGATTGATTGATACCAAAATGAGCTAATGACAATGGAATAAGGCTCATTAAAAAGCCCGATGCGACAGCGAAAAATGTTAAACCAACTACAGGGGTAACAATGTTGTTTTCAACATTGCCATGCTTGATTATCGTCAATTTCGTACTACTTAATGTAAGATTTTGGAAGGGTAAAGCGTTCTTGTCGGCTAAAGGTGAGAAAGCCCTATAGACTATTTTCGGCGAATGTATTCCTGAAGCGAAAATAAGTAAAGATAAATTTTATCCTGATGCTAAATTGTGCAAATAAATATCAAATATTGCTGTTTAGATCATATTATTGCTCAGCAAGCACTCATAAACTGCAAGCGAACAGAGCAGCATCATCCATCAAAAACGCCAAGGATAAAAATGGGTAGATGATAAAAGACACCATATCCCCTAAGTAAACTATTCATTATGAGCAACTGAGACCATATCAACACTCAAGTGAAACTTTTAATAGTTTATGAATTTTTAGTGTCGATAATAACTTGTAATAAAAGACATTGATTAATCGCGCTTTAAGCCCAGGTTTATTAAGGTTTGTCCAATGAATATGACACTCTCAAGGTAAAGGGCACTACCTGAATCAATTGCATTATCGAGTGTTTTCCCCTTCTCAGTGTATTGTGACCAGTGATAACAAATAAAAGCACAAAACAGATAAGCACCAAACCAATGCCAAAGGCCATGAGAGGAATCAAATATCATCATCCATGTTATTTCGGTCACAATTAAACTGACTAAAATACCAAAGAGTATGGCAATGAAGGATTGAAACAAAGCAGGTAATTTGGCTGATAACAGTAAAATAATACCCAGCATGAATGCAATAAATATCAAACCGTCGCATAAAGGTAGAAGAATTTCTTGGGGGAGAATATAACTGAGTAACAAGGTCGGCCCTGTTGTCATCAATGTATAGCCAATAAAGCTATATAGGGGCTTTTGAGACTTAACGCCCAATAGCACGCCTAATACAATAATGCTTAAATACACCCCCAAGACCCAAAGCACCCCCGCTTTTAATAAGTCATGTTGCGGCATATAAGTAATCACAGCATAAATACAGCTAATTCCCCACAATAACACTAAGCCTAAGACAATATTAAATGCCCATGAACTTAACTCGCGGTCCTTATAAAATAACCATCGAAAATACTCAATTACGCCTCTATCTTGCATAGTGCCACCATCATCAAATCTGACTAACTCATTCATAAAGCGGTAGTTTACTTAAGCTTAAATACAGCAAAAGCTTACTCACAGTAATAAATCAGACCTAAAGAATATTTCTAATGGAATTTTTACAAAAAGTGACATAAATCAGGTTATGTTCGCCATTGAAAAGAGAGCTAAAAATCTAAAATGACATAACTTATCTACACATGATACAAAGTTTAACAAAAACAGTGTGTTAATGGTTGATATTTGCACGTTTTATGAAAAAACAAAAACCATTTACTGTTATTATCTGTTGCGAAAAAACATTAAAAATAACAATTTATATCATAGTGTTACAGGATGAACATGTTTAAAATAACTAAAAATAATATGCTTAAGTATTTACCTATTTGTATCGTTGCCGCCTTTGCTACTTCTGCTCACGCAAACAACCACAGTTTTGATGCCCGCGCTCTTGCCATGGGTGGTGTAGGCGTAAGCACTGCAGATTACCTCACAGCCCCTTTTCACAACCCAGCGCTAGCGGCGAACTTTAAAGAAAATGACAATGTCGGTTTATTGATCCCCTCACTGGGCGCACATGTTAACGACCCAAGCGATCTTATTGAGAATGTTGAAGATTTTTCTGATGTGTATGATGATTTCAAGTTCTTGGAGAATCCCACTGAAGCCGACGCCCAAGTGGTGATTGATCAGCTTAAAAAGGTGCAAGGCAATTATGCTCAAGTGCAAGCGGGCACCCAGTTAGCCATTGCTATTCCAAGCAACCTTGTTGCGGTTAATTTATTTGCTCAAGCCTATGCTGACGCCTTAGTATTTGCTGATATTGCCGATGAAGATCTCGATCCAAGTAACATCATCAATCAGGATATCAATTCACAAGCGCTAACAATGGGCGTCATCATATCTGAAATAGGCGTTAGCTTAGCAAACTCGCATCAGTTTGAGTCTGGTAGCCTTTTTTATGGTGCTTCACCTAAGTACCAAACTGTAAATACCATCAATTATATTACCGACATTGAAAACTTCGAGTTTGATGATTGGGATGATGATCGCTACCAGAATGATGATAGTAACTTCAACTTAGATGTGGGTATCGCCTTTCAACACAAGGATGGTTATGGATTCGGTTTTGTCGGTAAAAACCTAATCAAAAATAGCTATGACACTGAAATAATTGAAGGGGTAAAAGGACAGTACGAACTCAGTCCGACTTACACAGTCAGTGCAAATTATCAAAATAGTTACTTAGTAGCAGCTATTGATGTTCAGCTTAATGAGTCTGAAGGTTACAGCGAGATCAGTGGAACGTCGACCTTGTTTGATGCCACCCAAGATAATCAACAAATTGCTGCAATTGGTATCGAATTTTTCCCAGATAGTTGGGTAAAATTACGAACGGGTTATCAAACGGACTTAAGCAATAACACTGATGATAGTATTACAGCAGGTATCGGCTTATCGACCTTCAGCTTATTCCACTTCGACTTATCAGCAAGTTACAGCGATGAGAACAATATGGGCTTTGCTATACAGACTGGATTTACTTTCTAGTTCGATTACATAGTTCGTTCAAAAATAAGCTGATATTGCATCAGCTTATTTTTATCACAGCAAGCTTTAGTAGCAAGCAGTTATTGTGTCAGTCGCTCACATGTTGAGTTGTACTCGTTAAGCTCAATAACCCCTTGTAAAATGAAACCATGATAGCGAGCTCTGACTAACTGATAGTCCATATCCGGAGCAAAGTAATAGGTCACTTCCTCAGCTCCTGACTGCTCAACAGGGATCAATTTCATTTCCCCCCATGGTTCAATTGTTGCCTTAATCGTGGGTTTAACATACAACTGATACGGCTCGATATCATCTGAAGCTTGTCTAACTAACGCAAACTGGCTGCGACCTTGCATTAACAATTGACGCATTTGAATCGCTAAAGTATCAACATCTCTTAGCGGTATGTGAGCCGATTTATAGCGGTCGATATCGCCATCAATATCCACCTCTGATTCAAGCCCGTCCTTACTTAAAGAGACTTTCATATCCCTTGCACGAAACCCTGTGACTAACTGATGAAATCGCTCAGTGATCCATTCTTCGGTCGTATCAGACCATGAAAGTTCTGCTCGTTGATCATATTGAGTGCCGATCCCTAAAATGCTCGCTTTACTTGTCGAGGTAACCACCGCTGACTTACCCTGCCAATTTTCCGCTCTTTTCATCGTGCCAGTATGAATACCACTGAGATAAATGTCGTAATTGGCATGACGGGTGCACTGCTTTTTTGTAGGCTGATGTTCTACTAACTGATTTTCTATTGACTGACTTTCTACTGACTGATTTTCTTCAAGCGCAGCAATAACCTGCTGACTGAAAGACAACATTAAGACTATGGCGAGCAAACGCTTAAGCGGAAAAAAATCAATCGGCAAGATCATCAAAATACTTCGTTCACATTTAAGTAAAAGTTAGTTTCGTTTTCGCCCACACCAACATCAAAACGTAAGTTAATATTGTCTTTGATTTTAAAGCGGAAACCTGTGCCGTATGAGGCTAATAGCTCTTCAGTTAAGTCACTAACATTAGGTGCAACACTGCCAACCGCGCCCCAAAATACCATGCCATAGCGTTGGAAAATCGGTAAACGATACTCAACTTGTCCCATCATCATTTGCTCGTCACGGTATCGGCCTTTAATGAAACCACGCATGGCACTAGAACCACCCAAGTCAGGCAGCATATTCCAAGGCACATCACCACTGGTAAAATTACCTTGGACTTGCCAAGCAATTAAACCAGGAGCATTAGCTAAAATAGACGTTGAGCTTAAATCAATATAGTTGGCTAACTCGATATTATAGGTCGAAAAAGTAGAATATTCGCTGTTTTGATAAAACCCTGCATCAATTTGAAATAACCAACCTTTAGTGGCATTCAAACGATAGTCACGGGAGTCGTAAATACTGGTGACGACAACACCAGAACTAAAGTTACTCGGCAATAGGCTGTTTTCGTCAACCGGCTCACCAGTTTCAACTAATTCCAGTTTTTCAGCACTAGAATAAGTAAAATCCGCTCCAACACCTAAAAAGTAATTGTCAGCAATTTCTGTCATCCAACGAGGTTTAAAGCTATAAGCTTGCTCTTCATACTCATGATGGTTGGCATCGATATTGCCATCTTCAATGCCTTGGCCATAGTAGACTGCAGCTTCATTGTATAGCTCTAAATCCAGTAACAGCCTTTGTTTACCACCATTGAAAAACGTCATGTTTTCAACTTCAATACCATAGGAGTTATTCATCGACACAAAAGAGTTCAGCACCAATGATGAAGGCTGCTCTTCCGGTGTAGAACCTTCGGTTTTATATAAGCCTACCATCAACAATCCCACGCCAAATTTTTTCTCAGGCGTGTAATAAGCAGTTGGTAAGTAACTCATATCAATCGGTTTGCTGTCATCAAATTCACCATCAGCACCAAACACAGATAAAATGTCATCGACCCAAGTCGGCTCCATATCTTTTGGTGTTTCAAATAGTGGTTCAACAGCAACAGCAGCACTTGAAAATGCTAATAAGGTAGGTAATAAAATCCGTTTCATAATGACTCTAATCTGATATGAAGCAAAGCGGGATGAAAGCCTTGTGGCTTGATTGCGCGCATTCTACCATTACAAGAGTATTCGACCATTAATTTTTGTTTAGCTAATGATATTTCTAGCTGTAAATCAGTGTTCAACAAGCGAGAACTTGAACGTTAACTCACTATTCTTACTTGGTTTTTACCGCTATATTTGGCGATATATAATGCTCTGTCTGCATTTTTAATCATAGGCTCAAACCTTGCTAAAGTTAACGGGGTATCCTCAAACTGATTGGCTACTGAACCTGCCACACCAAAACTAGCGGTTAAGGTTAACGAAAGCTCTAGCGCTAAAAATTCAACTTTTTCTATCGCTTCTCTTATCACTTCAGCTTGAGTAATGGCACTATCGCGAGAGGTATGAGGTAAAAATACAATGAACTCTTCACCGCCCCAGCGCGCTGAAATATCACCTTGGCGGCAGGATTCAGAAATCACTTTCGCAATGGCTTTCAACACCTCATCACCAACACTATGACCATGAGTGTCGTTAACATCTTTAAAAGAATCGACATCGATTAATAATAACGATGCGTCACCCTTCTGATAAACGATCTGCTGCCAAAGGGGCTCAGTTAATTCTTGAAACCCTCTACGATTATTTAACTCAGTCAGCGGATCGGTGCGGGCGTATTTTTCAGCAATCAATTTATCAATTTGAGCAACTCTAAATTGGCGAGCCAGAATAGAAGCTAACAAAATGGCTTCGAACGCCATACCGACTTCAATAGCCTTAAAGGTGTAGTCGTTATACGGCACTAACACCCCTGCAACTGCCAATGTTGAGATAGTGATACATATGGCGGCAGTGACAGAGGAAAGAATAAAAATCACTGCAAATGGTTTTTTAGCATTCAGCGCTTTAACGCCCATGGCGATAAATAGCACCACAAAACAGGTGTTAAGTAAAAACGCTAGCACCATGGAGAAAAACAACTGATTGAAAATAAAACCAATCAGCATTCCGAAAGGAATGTATAAGGTAGTGCGTAACACAAATCGATCTAATCCAGGAGCATACTCCTTTGTTTGCAGTAATGAACGAGCAAAATGCAATCCAGCTACGCTGTAGGTAATCATGAGGAATATATCGAGCCAATCTTGAAAGTAAACACCAAAATCATAGGTAATAATGGTGTGTAATTGGCCCGTATAAGACAGACTATTAAGCACAAAACCTAGAAGATATAAGCCGTAAAGACAATATTCTCTCTGTCGAATAAATACAAAAAGCACCAAATTATATAGCGCAAGCGCCAGCATAATGCCGTATAAAGCGCCATATTGATAACCGCTATTAATATCACGATGAATGGCTTGTTCTAATGAGCTAAATTGTATCGGCAGTGCCATCGGGCCTTTTGTTTCTACGCGCATAATGACTTGGGTTTCACCCGAAACAAAGGCGTGTTCAAATGCGTAAAAACGATATTGCATGGGTCTTGATTCAAAGGGCAAGCCATCGCCACCAGCAATATGTTGCGCCACTTTTCCATCTTGTATTAGCCAAGTATCGATGTAATCAATCCAGGGTGTTTCAACTGAAAGTCGGTAAGGAGTTGGCGAATGTGATGTGTTATTGACCGTAAATATCATCCAGACTGGAGTCACATCAATGCCTAAAGAAATAGAGTTACTGCTGCCACGAGTGAGCGAGCTCGTTTCAAAGTGCTCAAGGGCTTGGCTCAATGAAAGCTTGTTATCTTGCTCTCTAAAGTACTGAGTTTGCTTACCCAGGCTGCCTTGCTGGAACTCAGGAATAACGATGGTATCAGCTTTAACAGAAGTACTCAGCACACAAGCACACACAACAAAAGTGAGTAACAGCCCCCAAAGGAGAGAATGTAAACTTTCGTTACTGAGCGCTATATTATTATCGTTTTTTAAGTCGCTAAGCTTGGGCATAAATGACGATGTGAAATTATTGTTATTTTATTTATAGTAGCATTTAACCCAAAAATCTTCGATATGAATAGATTAAGATAAATGCAGCACTGAAATTGCAATATCTCCACTGAAGTAGGCACGACATAGTGCAGCACCAATAACGTCCTATTTAATGCAAGCCCCATGCATTTTAACTAGACAATTAACCTTGATTTTGAATTTAAAAAACAGATCATCTTAAACAAAAAATACTCCATCTCTCAGCCATTCTAAGCACTAAAGACAAACCTCTCCCTTCCTAAAGGCTGCAACTTCTTTAAATAACAGCGATAAAAAAGCAGACACTTTATTGATCTAGATCATCTATTAAACCGAAGAAATAAAGCTTTTGTGCACCAGTACACACTTTAATTAAATGATAATCATTAGCGTTTGCACCATTAATACCACAGCCATATTATTGCAACAAATCTAACAAGCTTTACACGCAAGTAACAAGCTATCCACACTAACCATCACACAAGTTGACAATATGAAGCATTCAATTTTAGCAGCGGCAATACTCAGTGCACTCACCTTCTCGACTCAAGCAGAAACATCAGCAACTCAGGATGAGATCGAAAAAATTGAAGTAAGAGGTGTTCGTCAGAAACTACAGCAAGATGGCAGATTGAAAGATGTCATCCAAAAAACTGAAGTGTTAGACGAGTTGATGATTCAAAATAAAAATGCGCTGAGCTTAACAGATGCCATCAATAATGAGCCCGGTGTTAATGTGTCAAATGAATGCTCAATGTGCGGTGTTAAACGTATTATGCTCAATGGTATGAAAGGCGAACACACGACCATTTTAGTGGATGGTCTGCCAACACATACTATGATTTCGGGATACTATGCCGTTGATGCGATTTCAACAACTGGTGTTGATCGCATTGAGATCGCCCGTGGCGCCGGAGCATCACTGATCGCACCTGAAGCCATTGGTGGTACGGTGAACATTGTTACCAAGCAAGCATATGAAAATGAAGTTTCTGTTGATATTGCCAAAGGTTCACATGATTTTACCGCAATGAAAGGCATGGCAACGGGGATCTCTGAAGACGGTAAAACCGGTATCACCCTGATTGGTCAATACGATAAACAAGATCAGGAAGACCATGACGATAATGGTGTGAGTGAAGCGCCTTTTCAAGAAAACTACACTATCAGTTCTTTAGTCAGCCACGATTTAAATGATTCAAACAATGTTCATCTTCGTATTGCTAAAGTGCGCAGCGAAGTGTTTGGCGGCCCAGTAATTGGCGAAAATGTGGGTTCGATTTCAGAAGCCATTAGCAGCTACGACGGCATTGAATCTGACAGCTTGTTCGTCGGTGATGATGTCCGAAACGAATACATTGGTAAAGCATGGGAAACCACAGAGTGGATTGAAACAAATCGTGATGAAGCCTACGTTAAGTTACTAACAGAATTAACTGATTACACCACCTCTGAATTTGCTGTTAGTTATGCCAAACACGAACAAGACTCTTTCTATGAAGGGATCGATTATCGCGCCGAAGACACCATGTACTATGCCCGTGCTAAGTTTGATACAGAGATAAATGACACTCACTTTTTAACGTATGGTGCCGATATCCGCACCGAAGAAATGCGCTCACATACAGACGCTTTACATGAAGTTGAAGCTTACGTTAGTGATTCATTCGACTACGATGTGAAAGGGGTGTTTATACAAGATACTTGGACACCTACCGACGATATAGAAATCGCGATGGCGCTTCGTGTAGATAAAGTCACAGCTGATTTTATTGATGAGAAAAAACCAGGTACTGAAATCGATGAAACCTTTATCGCACCTCGCGTCGATATGCGTTACTTCCACAGCGACACATGGACTTCTCGTTTGTCTGCAGGACGAGGTTATCGCGCACCACTATCTTTCTTTGAAACCGACCACGGTATTCTAGATTCTGAAAAAGGTTACTTAATTGAAGTCGATTCTTTAGAAGAGTCTTTATCAGCTAACTATGCCTTAAGTTACGATGCAGGCACCTTAACGGGTACTTTCTCAATCGCTCACTCAAACGTGCAAAACCTAGCATCGCTTGAAGAAAATGAAGACGGCGTACCTGTTCTGTCACAACTTGATGAAGATGCATCAGTTACCACAGTCGATTTAGTCGCAGGTTACAGCCTGACAGATGAGTTAACCGTAAATGGTAGTCTTGAATATTTTGATTACAACGATGTGTTCCGCTCATCTTATTCTATTGCACCTGTAGAAACGCGTGCTGGTATTGAGTTTGAATATAAAACCGATGATTTGACAGTATATTGGAACACGACTTGGTTCGGCGAGCGTGACTTAACCGAATATGGCTATGAAGGCTACGACATCAAAGGTGACCCTAGCTCACTTAAAAGCCAAGATGCACCAGCCTTTACCGTATCGGAAATTAAAGTGCAGTACAGTTTAACTAATAACATCAAAGTCTATGGCGGTTTATCTAATATCTTCAACTACACCCAAATAGAAGAAGGTGAATCACCACTGTTTTATGATGCTGATGGCGGCTATGACGTAGCTTACATCTATGGTCCACTTCATGGTCGAGAATTCTATGTTGGCGTTGAAGGCAAGCTTTAACTGTCTAGTGCTACTGACAGCTTTAGCTGTCGGTAGCACTGCCAGTGCAGATCATACGAATACCGCACTTTCTGTGGCGCAAATCCAATTAAAGGATTTGCGCACCAGTCAATCCTCGGTGAGTTACCATGCAGAAAAACCTACCGTGTTGATGTACTTTCAACCCGATTGCAGTTGGTGTAAAAAGCAGGGCAAAATAATCACAGAGCTATTAGGCGAATGTGGCAATAGCGTGCACTTTACTCTAGTCGGGGATAAAGGCTCTAAAAGCCAACTCAAACGCGAATTACGTCATTTTTCAGCCGATATACCCTCTAAGCAAAGCAATAAAATGTTTGTACGTAAAAGCGGTGGCGTGAAAGGCTTTCCAACCACTTTAGTACTTGATACCCAAGGACATGTATTGGCTAAACGCCGTGGTTTTACCTCTGAAACCATGTTACGCAGGTTAACCAACGAACTCAGCCAAGGTGAATGCGCATTGTAATCACAATTTGTATTTAAATATTCTTGGCTATTTCACTCTTTCTGAAATGATTTACTGCTTTATTAGGTCTCATTCTTTATCAAGATAACCAGCGAGACCAGTTGTACTTTACAACTGAATAAGGCGAAGTCTTCCAAAGGATATGAGATGAAATTACTGACGACACTATTACTGCCACTGATATTATTCATCATGGCTGGCTGCACCAGCTTAAATAAACACCCCATCTATAATAACGAAGGTTATGCTGTTTCTGGATATGATGTTGTCGCTTATTTTACCGACAATAAAGCCGTAAAAGGTGACCGCCAATTTCAGATTGAATACCAAGGCACTCAGTGGTTATTTGCCAGCCAGCAGCATCAACAGTTATTTGAACAATCCCCTGAGCGATATATACCGCAATACGGAGGATACTGCGCCTATGCCATGAGCAGTGGCTTTGTGGTCAGTAGTGATCCAAATGCATTCACCGTTTTTGAAGACAAACTCTACTTAAACTACAGCTTGAGCGTGAGAGAAAATTGGCTTGAAAACAAACACCAATTCATCAAAGAAGCGGATGAATATTGGCTTGAGAAAACCAGCCACTAATTCGTCAACAAAAAGGCCAGAATAACGCTATTCTGGCCTTTTTTAAGTTGTGCTAGGGGTTGGATTTTGCTGGTTGAGTTTTTAGAGATAAAAACGGATTAAGCGCCGCGAGTGGATTACCGCCTAGCAATCTAGGCAAAAATCGCGAACATAACCTTGAAAGCTCAACACCTCCTAATTATGCACCCCGATAATTCGCTACTTAACCCAGCGCATAAGCTCATTGGCATTCATTAATGCATACTGCCTTTTCACCAACTTACCTGCTGGCTCAAAAAGGAGTACCTCAGCAGGTCTGGCTTGATACTTGCCAATAAACTGGTCACCCTCTGGGGTACCGATCCTTGCAATAAGAAATGCAACATCATCACCTAATGCACCACGAGCCTCATTCATTTGCTCTGTCTGGCTATTACTTACAGCAAGGTTGGGATCATAGACAAATACGACTGCAGAGATACCCGAACCAATATCCTCATGGGAAGTTTTAAAACCTTTTGGCAAAACCGAAAAAACTACCGCAACCAATACGATAATAGCAGCGACAATACCCAAGCCCACTAAAGGCTTGCGGCGAGTAGTGTTTGAATTAGAAGTCCCCATAATAGCAATGCTCTCTTTAAGTGTTGAATTAATTGACGTCGTAACAGACTGTAACAACCCTACCTGAGGCCAAGATTAAATCAATATAATGAGCTTGAACTTAGCAGTAATTTATAATTTGTCTGCTTTAAAAATCGGTTCACACTGTCCAACATGCAGATAAAAAAGCACTACGGCGGCCAAGCTTAAATTAACCCAAGCTTAAAGAAACCACAGCTTAAGAAGCTATATTTAAGAAGCTAATAACTCTAAAAGACATGGCCTTATTTAGCGAAATTCTGCCTAAAAATGTAATCTCATGCAATAAATCTCATTTGCAAAACAAGCTCACAAATTCAATTACATTTGCGACATTGATCCCATTAATATATTCACTATACAATGCTGCAAAAATTTTGTGTTGCTAACGTTTTAGGTGGTATTCGCTTTGTTTAAACAACGCTTTCAAGATGTCAGTCTAAAGGGAGATATATTTGGTGGTGTTACTACTGCCATTATTTCATTACCACTTGCTCTCGCCTTTGGTGTAGCGTCAGGTGCTGGCGCAGAAGCGGGGTTATGGGGCGCCATTCTCGTTGGTTTTTTTGCCGCATTATTTGGCGGTTCTTCGACACTAATTTCTGAGCCTACGGGCCCAATGACAGTGATCATGACGGCTATTTTGACCACCATGGTGGCCAAATATCCAGAATCAGGCGTAGCAATTTCATTTACCATTGTGATGATGGCTGGTGCATTTCAGTTTTTGCTGGGTATGCTCAAATTAGGTAAATATGTCACCTTAATGCCCTACAGCGTAGTGTCTGGTTTCATGTCTGGCATTGGTATTATCTTGATCATCTTACAGTTGTCGCCACTTTTAGGCCATGCAGCTCCTGCTGGCGGTGTTATTGGGACACTTAATGCGCTGCCTGAAACCTTACTAAACATAGATTTCAAAGAACTATTTTTAGGCATATTAACCCTAGTCACCTTATTTTTATTCCCACAAAAATACCGTAAATATGTCCCCGCACAACTGGTCGCGTTAATCGCAGTCACATTACTGTCGATCATATTTTTTGATGATGACAGCATACGCCGAATTGGCGAGATCCCAGCAGGCCTTCCTTCAATCGTCATCCCGCATATCAATAGTGAAATCTTCACCACCATGATTATTGATGCCTTAGTGCTCGGAACTTTAGGCTGTATTGATACCTTACTGACAGCCGTGATTGGCGACTCATTAACCCGTAAAGAACATGATTCAGATAAAGAATTACGCGGCCAAGGTTTGGCTAATATGTTGGCCGGTTTATTTGGCGCATTACCCGGTGCAGGCGCAACGATGGGCACAGTCACCAACATTCAAGTAGGTGCGCGTTCGCCGGTTTCAGGCATGACACGTGCGTTAGTACTGGCATTAGTTGTGTTAGTGGCAGGTGGATTAACCGAACCTATTCCGATGGCGGTACTGGCTGGTATTGCTGTCTATGTGGGCTTTAATATTTTAGATTGGAGCTTTATTCAGCGCGCTCATAAAGTCAGTGTTGCAGGCATGGCCATCATGTACGGCGTTATGCTGCTTACTGTGTTTGTCGATTTGATTGTTGCGGTCGGATTAGGGGTGTTTATCTCAAACATCATCATTATTGAACGCCTTAGCCGTGAACAAGCTCGCCAAGTCAAAGCCATAAGTGATGCAGACCAAAACACAGTACCACTCACGCAAAGCGAAAGTGATTTATTGGATCAAGCCAACGGCAAAGTGTTGTTCTTTTATTTGTCGGGGCCGATGATTTTCAGCGTATCGAAAGCAATATCACGTCAACACAACAGTATTAGCGAATATGAAGCGATGATTTTAGATTTAACCGACGTCCCCATGATTGATGTGACTGTCGGTTTAGCTCTAGAAAATGCGATTAAAGATGCCCAAGATGCTCATTGTGAAGTGTTTTTATTGTGCCCAAATCCGCAAACCCGTGAGCAATTAAATAAGTTCCGAGTGATTGATTCATTGCCTGAGCAAAATACCTTCTTATTCCGCTATGAAGCGCTACAAGCGGCGTTGAAGCATGTGGGCCTTAACAATCAAGCCAAGGTTGGACATAACTAGCAATAACTAATAGCCATTAGCGCAAGACACCTCAAAGCTAAAGTCGTGCGCTATTAGCATCAGTAAAATGGCAATGGATTTGCCAAGCAAGAAAAAATATCTACAGCTTTGAAGTGCATCAATATCAATATTTGTTCTACCTACAATTAAGTTAGCGCCTTGAATTTAAGTAAACTCATCAGTGCCGATAAATAACCTAAACTTATTATCTTGATGAAAGATAAAATGATGAGTGTGGATTAGCATCATTGTGGTATTGTTCGAAAATCGCTGATGAGTAGCGATTTTTATTTTAAAGGTTGGATTACCAATGGAACAAATGTTTGAGAAATTGATGTATGCATCACGCTGGATCATGGCGCCAATTTATCTAGGATTAAGCCTGATTTTGATTGCACTGGGTCTGAAGTTCTTTCAGGAGATCTTTCATATCTTACCGATTATCTTTCAAATGAAAGAAGTTGATTTAGTGCTAATTGCCTTATCACTGATTGATATCACTTTGGTTGGCGGGCTCATCGTGATGGTGATGTTTTCAGGCTATGAAAACTTTGTCTCACAACTTGATGTCGCTGATAAAGATGAAAAGCTCAACTGGCTTGGCAAGATGGATTCAGGCTCGCTTAAAAACAAAGTCGCGGCCTCAATTGTCGCCATCTCATCGATTCATTTATTGAAGGTGTTTATGAATGCCGAAAATATCGAAAACGACAAAATCATGTGGTACTTACTTATCCATATCACTTTTGTGTTATCAGCCTTTGTCATGGGCTATCTCGACAAAATAAGCCGCACCAAATAATCACTATTTGTGCTAACTCATTAGAGAAATAACTAAGCAAATAGCTAGATAAATAACTAGATAAATAACTAGATAAATAGCCCTGCAAATAATTGGGGTAGCAATAAGCTACCCCAAACAACTTTCAGTTACAGCTTGTATGACTAGATAGTAAAACTAATCGTATTTATGCCTATAAAATCATCTCAGCAAGTACAAAGCCGATAATCACTGAACTCACAATAGACACCACACCCGGTATCACAAAAGGATGATTAAATACCCATTGACCAATGCGGGTAGAGCCAGTGTCATCCATTTCAACTGCAGCCAACAAGGTTGGATACGTTGGCAATACGAATAACGCACTCACTGCTGCAAACGAAGCAATGGCCGCCTCTGGGCTAACCCCTAGCATAAATGCTGATGGCATTAATGCAGCAGTTGTTGCTGCTTGCGAGTACAGCAACATGCTCGCTAAAAACAAAATAATAGCCAACATCCACGAGTGCTCTTCTAACAAGCCACCCGATAGCGCTTTAATCTCTTCTAAATGCCCTGATACAAAGGTGTCACCAAGCCACGCTACACCTAATACACAAATACACGCGCTCATACCCGACTTAAACGTCGCAGCATTAAGCACCTCTGCCGTATCCACTTTACAAAACAGGGTAATAGCGGTGGCGGCGGTTAACATAAACACCATAATGGCTTCATTTCGCGGTAATGTCGGATTCTCAATAAGCGCAACAGCATCACTAATCGCCGTGGCATAAAACACCACCGCCACAATAGCTACCAGAAAAACCATCACTGAACGCTTAGCGCTCGCAGGTAACTCAATGCTATTTGTTTCGCGTTTGCTCACTAAACCTTGCGCAACACGTTCTTGATAAACCGGGTCATCTTTTAACTCTTTACCCATAAATTGGGCAACAAAAGCACCGACCATACAAGCAAGAAAAGTAGATGGAATACAAATCATCAATAAACTGATATAGCCCACGCCTTTACTTTCAAGCATGCCACTCATAAGCACAACTGCAGCTGAAATCGGTGACGCTGTAATCGCAATTTGAGAGGCAACAACGGCAATACTTAATGGCCTTGAGGGACGAATGCCCTGCTCTTTAGCTACTTCAGCAATAACGGGCAAAGTGGAAAATGCTGTGTGTCCCGTACCCGCAAACAATGTCATTGTGTAAGTCACAACTGGGGCTAAAAAAATTACCTGCTTAGGATTTCGGCGTAAGATCCGTTCAGCAATATTAACTAAATATTGCAATCCACCCGCAACTTGCATCGCCGCAATCGCTGCGATGACCGACATGATAATCAGAATCACATCAATAGGAATGGTGCCTGGGGTCATACCTAACCCAAGAGTTAACACCAACACACCTAAACCACCAGCAAAGCCAATACCAATGCCGCCAATCCGTGCGCCGATAAAGATGGCTGCTAATACCACCACTAACTCAATTGTTACCATAAATCCTCCCAAGCCATAATTGCGCGCACTCTACTGCAAAGCTAATAGATCTTATAGATGATTAAATCAATAAAACCTTAATTAGCAGAACAATTATCAATAAGTGTTAACTAGGGCGTGTTGTTCATTGCAGGTTGAGTTTTGTTCGAGATAAAAACGGAATAAGCGCGGGCTGTGAATTGCCGCCTAGCAATTTAAGCACTCTTGTTCGCAAAAAACGCTCAACAATGCAGAATCCGATTTAACCGCCCCCTACGGGCAGCGTTTGTTGTCCATTTTTACGACGTTATCGGCTTTATTATGCAGAATAAAATGTATTGTGCGCAGAAGAGGTTTACCCTTGGCGATTTGCTCCAAGTTTCTTTCGACGCACTGACTTCGCCCCCCTGAATTCCCACGTATTAATTAAGGCGTGTCTTTGTGAAGTAATTCCATCAAGCCAACGAGTGCGGCAAACAGTACGGCGCCAACAGGCCAAATAATCCAAGTGATACCCCAAGCCATTGTCCAAAAGCTCCAGCCAAGATAGATAGCAATCAGCAAGGGCCAATAAAATCCAGCCAACTTCTCGGCTCGTTTAGTACGTCTAGTTGTCTCTGTCTCTTTAACGGCTTCTTTCAATACATTGCTATAGGCATCATATTTTGCTGAAACCGGTAAAATAATGAATAGGCCAACTGCAATGATAAAAAGCAGTACATCTATCATTAATAAAACGATGTCTTGCTCAAAAGAAAAAATACTCACGCACAGCAGCGGAACAAAGCTAACAATAAAACAGAAGATACCTACAGATAAACGCAAATTATAAGCCGGTCTAAACTGTTTACGCTTTTCATGAAACACGCTGTGAACACCATAAGCGAGTTCAAATGGTTCATCTTCTATCGCCGCTATTTCATCTTGATATTGGTTTGTCTTGATAAAAAAGCTCACTCCAACTGACACCAAAATCAACACACTCACAATACCCAATGCCGCTGCGATATCACCCGTCATGTTTAATCGATTCGTTTCCGCCATCGCCATAAAGAAAAATAACGGCATTGCAGAACACACACACAAAACCACGCCTTTAGAAACAAGATTTGTCATTGCGATTTTATGCTCAACATACTCAGTCGCTTGCTCTAGGGTAATATGGTTAATGCCTGGTTCTTTGGCTTCCGTAGCAACTTCAAATTCCTCGTGCTCATCCTTTAGTAAGAAGTCTGTAGACACATCAAAAATCTGTGAAAGCATAATGATTTTATTTAAATCAGGAATGCTATTTGCCCCTTCCCATTTAGAAACAGACTGACGAGAAACATTCACTTTCTCAGCCAACTCTTCCTGCGACCAGCCCAGTTTCTTCCTTAATCTAATAATCTTATCTGCAAGTATCATTAGTGAGTCCTTTTAATCAATAATTGAGCAGCAAGCATAAGAAATCAGGCAGTTGCTCACTAGCAAGCCAGCTTGTTAATCTGTCAACCAGCAGTTGCGTTATTGATTATTAAGCCATATTTCAGCCATATTTTGTATCTAATCGCTAAATAAGCACAGAATCTGAAACACGGTGCAAAATACTCTTCCACCCTATCGATATTAAAAAGCACCGATATCTTATGCTGTCGAGGCGCTCAAATCTTGTCGCTTTATCCCTTCAGGTGACAAATCAGCAAGCATCATTTCAGGCATGGTTAACCAATAACGTGGCCACTAATTCAAACAAGTTACGCCTACCCTGACAGCTCCCATTATTAGCGTTTTAATACCGCGCTATCTCAGCCATTTTCTTCACCCAAAACTCAACATGAACAACGCTCATGTTGCAGCGGAAATTTAATCAATTTTCATCAAGTAATGAAACACGTATAAATCAAACACAGCTTAGAAAAACTTGAAACTGCTGACTGGCAGTTATCAAAAAGCAGCAAAATACTAAAAATATTAACCAATATTCAGCTTTGATTACACAAGATGGGATACCAGAACATCATGAATAACGAATTTACTTTTACGATTAAAAACATCTGTCTCGATGAGAACTACCAGCCATCAGACAGTACCCGTATTACCACTAACTTTGCTAATTTGGCCAGAGGTGAGAGCCGCCAACAGAACTTACGTAATGCGTTAAAAATGATTGATAATAGTTTTAATGCGTTAGCTTACTGGGACAACCCAAAAGCTGACCGTTATTCAGTTGAGCTTGAAATTGTCTCTGTTGATATGGAAATTGAAAACAGTGGACAGACGTTCCCCTCCATTGAAGTATTAAAAACCCATATTATTGATCATCAAACCAACGAGCGGATTGAAGGCATAGTCGGCAATAACTTCTCATCTTATGTGCGAGATTACGACTTTAGCGTATTACTGTCTGAGCATAATAAAGGCCAAAGCCAATTTAGCATTCCTGATACCTTCGGCGACTTACACGGCAAGCTGTTCAAGTATTTTGTTAATTCAGATACCTATAAACAGCACTTTAAAAAAACACCCGTAATATGCCTGAGTGTGTCAGATAACAAAACCTATCAGCGCACAGGCAATCAACATCCATTATTGGGCTATGAGTACCAACCAAATGAGTCGTCGTTAACTGAGCAATATTTCAAAAAGATGGGTCTACAAGTGCGCTATTTTATGCCGCCTAAAAGTGTGGCGCCTCTAGCATTCTATTTCTTTGGAGATTTACTCAATGATTACAGCAACCTTGAGTTAATTAGCACCATCAGCACTATGGAGACGTTTCAAAAGATTTACCGCCCTGAAATTTATAACGCGAATGCCGTGGCAGGTAACTGTTATCAACCTAACTTGAGCAATCAAGATCACTCTATCACTCAGATTGTTTATGACCGAGATGAGCGCAGTAAATTAGCCATAAAACAGGGTAAGTTTGCCGAGGAGTACTTCATTAAACCGTATCAAGCCATATTAGAGCAATGGTCTGCGAGCTACTCGCTTTAATCAGCAGCGCTATTAACAAGCACATGAATAAACAATCGCAATCGAAACACTTTTAGCCAAACGGACAGCAGCACTTATGACGACGAATACAGTGAAAACATTACTGCCAACATCAACGGCTGGCAGTTTACCTAAACCTTCATGGCTGGCAGAGCCTGAAGCGCTTTGGTCACCTTGGAAATTACAGGGCGCAGAGTTGATTGACGGTAAGCACGATGCGCTGCGTTTATCACTACATGAGCAACAGCAATCGGGTATTGATATCGTCAGTGATGGCGAACAAACTCGCCAACACTTTGTGACCACCTTTATTGAGCACTTAACGGGTGTCGATTTTGAACAGCGTAAAACCATTAAAATTCGTGACCGTTATGACGCCAGCGTTCCAACAGTAGTCGGTGCGGTTTCTCGGCCAAAGTCAGTGTTTGTTGAAGACGCAAAAATACTGCGAAAACAAACCAATCAACCGATCAAATGGGCGCTACCTGGCCCTATGACCATGATAGATACTCTTTATGATGCCCATTATCAAAGCCGTGAAAAACTGGCTTGGGAGTTTGCCAAAATTCTCAACCAAGAAGCGAAAGAGTTAGAGGCTGCAGGTGTTGATATTATTCAATTTGATGAGCCTGCATTTAATGTATTTTTTGACGAAGTGAATGAATGGGGTATTGCTTGTTTAGAGCGAGCCATTGAAGGGCTTAAGTGTGAAACCGCGGTGCATATTTGCTATGGCTACGGTATTAAAGCCAACACGGATTGGAAAAAGACCTTAGGTACTGAGTGGCGCCAATATGAGCAAGCTTTCCCTAAGCTACAACAATCTAATATCGATATTATATCGCTGGAATGTCACAACTCCCATGTGCCCATCGAACTGCTTGAGCTTATTCGCGGTAAAAAAGTAATGGTCGGCGCTATTGATGTCGCCAGCAACAGCATTGAAACACCAGAAGAAGTCGCCAACACCTTACGTGAAGCGCTTAAATACGTCGATGCTGATAAGCTGTACCCATGCACTAACTGCGGCATGGCGCCGTTATCTCGTGATGTCGCAAGAGGAAAGTTACAAGCATTAACAGCAGGGGCTGATATTGTTCGAAAGGAACTATCAATGAGCGAACGATAAAAGCGTAAACCCCGAGTTAGAAAGGCTAATGGTAAGTGCTTAACCTGAGCACTTACCCAATCCTCCTAAAGTGAAACACTAAAGTGAGAAGCTAAACAGACAGCTAAATAAACAAGTTATAGAAAAGGTTGTATCAACATACGCAACCCCGTAAAGAGTAATACCAAAGCAAAGATCTTCTTCAATTTAGCAGCATCCAGTTTTGCCCCGAGCGATGCACCAACCGGCGCAAATAACACCGTCAAAGGGACAATACACATAAAGCCAAATAGGTTAACTAGACCCAATGTCCCAACTGGCGCATCGCTTGGAGTGCTCGCCAATATCAGCATAGTCAGTGCAGCAGGCAATGAAATAATGAGCCCAATCGCCGCAGCCGTGCCAACAGCCTTATGCGCAGGATAATTAAATAACGTCAGTAATGGCACCGAAATAGTACCGCCGCCAATACCCACCATTGAACTAAAAAAACCAATAGAAGTGCCCATCATCGTTTGGCCCGCTTTGCCGGGTAATTGTTGAAAAAGCGCAGACTTCCCCGTTCTCAATAACATGTTTAGTGCTGATAAGGTTGCAATGATGGCAAACATCGCCGTCAAGATAGCACCATCAACACGCGTCACAAGCCAACTCCCCAGTAAAACGCCGAGCAGAATAAATCCTCCCCAACGCTTAAGCAGTTCAAAATCGACATTGCCTTTTTGATTATGAGATCGAATCGAACTCACCGAGGTTGGCACTATGGTTGCCAGCGAGGTAGCAGTCGCAACCAACATAGCTGATTCAGCTGACACCCCAAAACCTTGAAACAAAAAATACAGTACTGGCACAATAACGATGCCGCCTCCTACCCCCAACAAGCCCGCTAAAATGCCCGCAACGACACCAGTGGCAGCCAAAGCAATAATGGTAGACAGGTTTGCTGTTATAAATTCAATAATATTCATGCTCGTCGACTTCAATTTGTTTATTGTGACAATTTAACTAATTGTAAATAAATAGACTTGGTTGATGAATTGAATTGTATTCATCAATACATGAGTGGAATTCAATATGAGATTGAGTAGAGGTGTTCGCTAAGGTTGCGTAGTAGGTATTAAAAATTAATTCTGTCATTAAAAGACCAGCAGGACTTGATATAGGGGCTTTAATTTTTGAATAAAATAATAAGATAAAAAGAAGCGATACAGATATTGTGAAAGTTTACTTTTCATATTGGTATTCATTTCTAGATTACATCATTAAGAATGCATTTAGGTTTTTAGATAGCTATTTAGGCTAGATTACATAAGCCAAATGCTGAGTTACAATTAGCATTATAAAAAAGGATTTAGACACGAAATATAAGGATATTCCATGTCAGCATATGCCAGTAGAGCCACCCACGATTACCAAAGAAAAAAAACAACTCACCAAAATATTGTCATGTAACGAACACACCTTAGTACAAATGAATTCTGCCGAATTTATTGAACTTACTATTAGTCACAAACAAAAACAGGGCATGAGTAAAGAGCAAGCTGCAAATGAAGTAGGCACAATACTTTCAAATGCATCTCCCGCAGGTGAGCAATATTGGGACAAATACCGTGATAAAATTAAAACATTAAGCGGATATATACCTGTATTTGATGATGGTATAGCACTTGCTGCTCTTGCGATTGACATGCAGCGAAGTGGCAATGTTTCAATAAATATAAGCTCGCAACTTATTCTGGAAAATCTTTTATCATATTCCAAGGCTATGCAGGCCTTAGAAGAGATCTTACTGGCACTCGGTATTTAGCTAACAACCCCAAAGTCATCTCAATGGGGATAGGGAAAGCTGGAGCATTGAGCACGATTAAGGCTGGTGGTGTAGTTACAATTCTCATTTCAGCGGCATTCCATGCATTCGAACAATTGATGGATGATAAAAAAACCTGGCACCACTTTGTTGGAGGCATGGCTGTTGATATATTGATTGCTGCAGGAAGTGCTGCAGTATCTTTAATATTAGTTACAGCAGCGGCAGCTTTAACGACTGCAGTTGTTGGCGGGTTAGCAGTAATTGTTATTGTTGGCACAGTTATTGGCTTTTTTAGTTCCATGTTTATAGATACCAAATATTGGTCTAAGCGAATAGCTGAAGCATTGATCGATATGGAAAAAAATATGCTCACTAACACTTCACATATTAATAACCAACTACAAGAAGCTAATAGGCAATATCACGATGACCCAATATTATTTATACATAGATTATTTGGTATTCCATATCGAGGCCCAATTCTACGATGAGCAATAAAAGTTATATTGAAAAGCCAATAAGTAAAAAACAACTAAAAGTTCTTTCCGCACTGTTAGTCTCAATTTTTTCATTTATGTTTTATGTTTGCGGCAGTGTCTTTTTCGAAGAGCTTAGCAATATAGAAAAAATAAGAGATAGTCATATTTATATTGGTAATAGAGATCTCGCTTTTGGTGCAATTTTTTTTATCCCTGTTCTCGCAGTACCAGATTACATGTTTATCCTCGTCCTTCTGGATAAATTTAAGGATAATGTGATGAAGCTATTTATCAAAATAGCGATCATTTCAATACCAGTAATGATAATTTCAAGCATCACATATAGCTTTTGGATTGGTTCTGAATTAAGGGCAAATGGTTACTCACATTGCACTTTGTATGACTCACCAACTCGAGGGGCGCCTGTAATATGGGTTAAGTCTGATAGATATTGTCAAAAGCGAGCGGTGCTTATTGAGTATGATTTACTCAAACGACTCGACCAATACGACAATGATGGAAAAGAACCCTCAGATGAAGAATTAGACGTAATGATTGTCGAACTACTCGAAGATAACCCATTCTATCGCCGAGAATATGGGTTATCAGATCTTAAAAAGCGGCAACCTTTATAAGATTAAACATATATGTGAGCACTAACTAAAGAAGTTCTTTAAGACAGAAAGCTCATTTTTAAATACCCCAGTAAAGAACAAGAAGCCCCGATAACGTTAGCTATCGGGGCTTTATCATTTCTATTCAATAAGCTTTGCTTTAACGTTCAGACTAAAGACCAACATAAGCATCTAACGCAGGATTAGTCAGATTAGAACAAAGAGATTTACCACGACGTTTAGCTGACTATACGGGTGGTGCAGCAACGCCATTATCACCGATTTAGACAAGCTAAGAAGTGAAATTAGTTCACGCCATCCAAAGTTTAATAACACCTTAAAGTTTACTCTGGCCTTGTTTACTCGACTTGTTTCAATAGCCGCACACGCTACTCACTGATAGTAGCTATTAGCGACGCAGCACCGCTATCCAGCGGCCAAGATTGAGTAAGCTGGCCAGCGAGCCAGCCACGTAGGTTAGCGCCGCTGCCTTGAGAATCTTCTCCGCATGTTTTAGGTCACCGTCGTGCAGGTAGTTACCCTCTTTGAGTATGGGCAGCGCCTTGCCATAACTGGCGTCGAACTCCACCGGCAAGGTCACCAGATGCACAACAGTGCTTAACCCCATAGAAAGCACGCCGATTAATATGGTCAAGGCGCCAGCCTGCGGTATACGGGTGAGCATTAAGACCACTGGCGCCGCGAACATCATTATGCCGGCAATACGTTCACCGACCATCGCTGTTCTAGCGAGCTTCTGTCGCATCAAAAACAAAGACTCGCCGCGAGAATCCTGCAGCGCATGCCCAACCTCGTGGGCAGCGACAGTCACAGCAGTCAGGGAATGACCGGAATAGTTATCCGGCGAAAGGCGAACAGTCTTAGCCCCAGGATCATAATGATCGCCATCAGGCGTCTCTTCAACCTTAACGTCATTTAGGCCAAAACGATCTAGAATATGGCGAGCAAATTCACCACCGCTACCTTGCTGACGGTAGCGATCAGCGGGCTGTTGAAACTTGCTCATAATGTGCTTAACCCACAAACCAGGCAAGAATACGCAGCCCGCAATGACAATAATTAGAATGATCCATAGCATGCAAACCAGTATGCCATAAACCTTGATATAACTCTCACGGTTTTAAAGCCACTAAAAAGCCTCAATACCGTTAGGTATCGGGGATGTGTAATTTTCTATGCTTTAAGCTTTTAAGCTTTAGAGCAGCGATGAATTTTGCATTCTTAGCACAGGTTAAAATGGGTGGCTAAAAGTTTTTACTCGACCCTAGTTGTCATTTTTCAAGAGTTCGGTGATAAATTTCCTCTATTTTTTTATCAATTATTTGGCCTAGATGTAGATGGGGCGCATGGCCTTTCGCAAATGAAACTCATTAATTTCAATAGAAAAAAATTAAAATGAGTGATACCGTACCCACTTAACAACTTAGCAACATAACCACATAACAAGGAAGATTATGTATTTTAGAATGCTCATCATGGCATTTAGCCTAATGTTCACAGCATTAACAAGCGCAGCTTCGTTACCAGGAGTTAGAATTCATGACCCTTATCCGGTTTTTACACCAGGTACAAAGCTAAAAAGCTTCTACGGTGGTTTCGAAGAAGCAAAGGTCACCACGACAAACTCCAACTTATTCAAAGCAATAGAACTAGAATCAAAAATACTATTGCTAATGACGGACGAAAATCAACTTCTTAGGCTTTACGTGCTAAATAACGAAAAGCTAGAAAAATTATCAATAAACACAAATTTCCATGTACCAAGCAATTCGAGGTTGAATATACCGATAAACCATATCGTCTTAAATGATAAGGTTGCTATTATAAAGATACCAGATGCATACATAGTTACAGATGGAACGGAAGGTGGCACACATCAGTTGACCCCAGAATTTCCAAATCATATTGGAAGCTACAACAATTTCTGGGCCGCTAGCGACAGTTCAATCGTATTTAAAGAGTTTGATCTGTTATATGAAGTAGATATCAAAACAGGAAAGCTACTCAGCACAACTGAGCATGAAAACTCACATACACCTTATATTATGGTTAGCGAAAACAAATCAGCTATTGCGCATGATCATTCATATGATGACGGTTTTAATCATGTCGTTTACAATAAAAAAGAAATTGTTCACAGATTCAAATCAGAAATACAATTAGACAATTTTTTCATAACTAAAGATTCTGACCGAAAGCTACTAAAATTTGACAAAGAACTTGGTATTATTGAATATTTCTCAGAGAGCAGCATTCCCAAATGTAATAACAACGATGTAAAAATAAACCACTTTCCAGGTATAAAAGATGACGAAAAAGTAATAGCGTTCTTTGGCATATCAGATACAAGCGCACAATGCTTTTACACATACAATAAAGAATCAAAAAAGATAACAACCCACTTCATGGAAAGTTTTTATTCTACCGAAATAATATCTGCCAACGAACAAGAAATCATATTGCTAAACGATTATAGATTATCCACATTTTCGCCACCAAAATACGATTACGCTAAATATGAGATTGCAAAAAAAACAACACTCCAATTATTTGACGACAACAAAGAAAGATTAATAAGAAATATTACATCATCAACCAGCAATACTTTATTTCACTCTAAACTTCATAATTGCAATGAAAACTGTACAGAAGTATCAAAACTCAGCTTTAAACCATTTTTAAAGAAAATACTTAACAATCGACTCAGACGTACTGATCCTAAAACAAGCTTTGACCCAGAATCTCTTGTATCAATAGATGACCCATTAACACCTAGCACAAATATAAAACACTTTTATTTTAATAACAATTATTACGCATATGGCCCTTTCCCATCTTTAGGGCTATATAAAGAGTCACTAAGAGAAGAGAGGGTTTATTGGAAGCCCATATATATATCAAAGGCTAACAGCCAAACTATCAATAATGAAGACTCTAACTGGAACTTCATTGAAGACCAGTTTGTTTCATTAGGCAACGTAAGTGGTGATAATAAAAAAACCACTTACATAACCACGATAAATTTAGGCAATAGTTATAATAAAATAGCAATCCAGTCAGAGAATTATTATAGCAAAATATTTAGCACTGATGACTCATTATTATTAACTCATGAGACTCATGATAATTTGCTTAAAATATCTAAAAACTCTGCAAAAGAGTTCGACCTATCAGCTTATACAGATAATACACATTCAGGAAAAACTGTAATACATTACGACGAAGCGTATTATCTAAATAATAAGGAAAGCATTACATTTAACATAGAAAACGAAGAACCAAGTGAAATATCATATAAAAAAGACAGCAATGATATACGACACACATCTTGCGGTAATTTCATTTATTATAATAGCTACAATGATGAAATACAGGACTTCGACATTTTAAAATTCAATAAAGAAGGGGAGTATCTAACAGCTCATAAAGGCAGAATATTGAATCCGGGCATGTCAGATAAGAGTGATACAATCCTAATAAAACCTTCCAACGAAGATGTGATATTACTAAATTGTAATAATGACCAAAATGAAGATATATTTAGTGAAACAGAAAAGCACAAACTAAACATATTTTTTACTAGTAATACTTCAGCCTACAGTAGCAACTCTGATACAATTTACAAGATAGTATCTGGCGAACTACATAAATATGATCTAGAAAAAAATCAGCATTATATATATCCAGAGACTCAAATAGGAATGTTTAGAACGCTCCCTATCGACTTCAACGGTTACACAATCATTGAGATCAACGATGAAATATACGAAGTAAAAGAGTCTAATCTCACAAAGATATCCAGTAGCTTTCCTGAAGAGTATAAACAATTGTTTATCAGCTCCAAAGATAATAGATTTGGATTATTAAAAAAGCCGGATGGTAAAAGCAGCAATCGCTTGGCATTATATATTCTTGACCGAAATACAGGCTCTATTTACGAAACTGGAGTGAAAGCTGGTTACAATGACGTGCGAATGTACACACTTATCCAAAACAAATTTGTTGTCCGGGGAAGTTATAAAGGATACAAAAGCGCAAATGTTGAGATAGACCCCTATTGTATTGTTGATAACCTATGCGATACACAGTTTGATAATAGGCCTCCAATTGTAGCGATTCAAGATAACCTCTACTTTGAGCCTGGTGATGAAATTGCAGTTTTGCTAAAAGTAGTGGATGAAGATTTAGACAATCTAACCTTTACTTTAGAGAGCACCCATGAATGGCTCAATATAGACGATAGAGGTGTACTAAGAGGCACCATACCACCAACTAACGCTAACTACTCTGTCAATGCAAATGTGAGCGATGGGGTTAACTCTGTAAACATAAGTCCTTTTACAATTGTAGTTCACAATGATGGAATAGAGTCTATCTCAGAACCAAATCCTGACCCTCAACCAGAGCCTGTTCCAGCTAGTTCAAGCGGCGGTAGTTTAAGCTTCTACACGCTGATCACACTAGCCGTTTCTGTATATATCCAAAAAAGTAAACGCCTATATTATATCCGTCGACGCAATAGGGTACCTGTTTAAAAACCACGTTATAGCTCGACACGTACTAAACTAAAAAGAGTAATAATCACAACCTAATAAAAACCCGACACTGTCACCAGTATCGGGTTTTATATTATGCTTTTTAAAAAGCTAGCTGTTAGCTATAAGCTATAAACTATAAACAACAGAGCATCTAACGCAGGAAAAATTGACTAGTACAAGGCGCTGCAAGCGAAGCATACGTTTTGTGTATGTGAGCGAGTAGCAACGCAGTAATAGCCAATTTTAACCAGTTAGATTACATGCCCATGCCGCCCATACCGCCCATTCCACCCATTCCGCCCATATCTGGCGCTGCAGCTTCTTGTGGAATTTCAGCTACCATTGCTTCAGTTGTGATCATTAGACCTGCAATTGATGCGGCAAACTGTAGTGCACTACGAGTTACTTTAGTTGGGTCAAGAATACCCATTTCTAGCATGTCACCGTAAGTGTCGTTACCTGCGTTGTAACCGAAGTTACCTGTGCCATTTTTAACTGTGTTAGCCACAACTGAGGCTTCTTCACCTGCGTTAGTTGCGATTTGACGTAGAGGCGCTTCCATTGAACGTAGTGCGATAATCACACCGTGTTTTTGGTCTTCGTTGATCACTTCAACTTCAGAGATTTTAGAAGCAACACGTACTAGTGCAACCCCACCTCCAGGAACAACGCCTTCTTCTACTGCTGCGCGAGTTGCATGTAATGCATCTTCTACGCGAGCTTTTTTCTCTTTCATTTCAACTTCAGTTGCTGCGCCAACTTTGATTACTGCAACACCGCCAGCTAACTTAGCCATACGCTCTTGAAGTTTTTCTTTGTCGTAGTCTGAAGTTGATTCTTCAACTTGAATCTTGATTTGTGAAACGCGACCAGAGATTTGCTCTTGCTCGCCGTTACCATCGATGATGGTGGTGCTGTCTTTAGTGATAACAACACGCTTAGCTGTACCTAAATCTTCTAGGGCTGCTTTTTCAATCTCTAGACCGATTTCTTCAGCGATAACAGTACCGCCAGTAAGAATCGCGATGTCTTGTAGCATTGCTTTACGACGGTCACCAAAGCCTGGCGCTTTAACAGCTGCCACTTTAACGATACCGCGCATGTTGTTGACAACTAATGTTGCTAATGCTTCGCCTTCAACGTCTTCTGCAACGATAAGCAATGGCTTACCTGTTTTAGCTAACGCTTCTAGGATTGGTAATAATTCACGGATGTTAGAGATTTTCTTATCAACTAATAAGATAAATGGTGCATCTAACTCAACGCTGCCAGTTTCTGGCTTGTTGATGAAGTATGGTGATAGGTAACCACGGTCAAACTGCATACCTTCAACAACGTCTAATTCGTTTTCAAGCGCTTGGCCTTCTTCAACGGTAATAACGCCTTCTTTGCCAACTTTTTCCATTGCTGTTGCAATGATTTCGCCGATTGATTCGTCAGAGTTAGCAGAAATAGTACCAACCTGTGCAATGGCTTTAGAATCTGAACACTCTTGAGAAAGCGCTTTAAGTTCAGCAACAGCAGCAATGACTGCTTTGTCGATGCCGCGCTTAAGATCCATTGGGTTCATACCAGCAGCAACCGCTTTTAGACCTTCAGTCACGATTGATTGTGCTAATACTGTTGCAGTAGTTGTACCGTCACCAGCAGCGTCATTGGCTTTAGAAGCAACTTCTTTCACCATTTGTGCGCCCATGTTTTCGAACTTGTCTTCTAGTTCGATTTCTTTCGCTACCGAAACACCATCTTTAGTGATTAGCGGTGAGCCAAAGCTTTTGTCTAAAACAACGTTACGACCTTTAGGGCCTAAAGTTACTTTTACTGCGTTAGCAAGAATGTTGACGCCGTTTAGCATTTTAACGCGGCCGTCACTGCCAAATAATACTTCTTTTGCTGACATTTTCATGTTCCTTAAAATTTGTTGATTGAAAGCGATTTAATGGCGCGGATTAACCTACAACTGCCATTAAGTCTGATTCAGATAAGATAAGTACTTCTTCACCATCAATCTTTTCTTTCTTCACGCCGTAGCCTTCGTTGAAAATCACTACGTCGCCTACTTTAACGTCAAGCGCTTTCACTTCGCCGTTTTCTAAGATGCGACCATTGCCTACAGCTAGGATTTCACCACGTGTTGATACTTCTGCAGCACTACCAGTTAATACGATGCCACCAGCTGAAGTTGACTCAACCTCTAAACGTTTTACGATTACGCGGTCATGTAATGGACGAATATTCATCTACGGACTCTCCTAATGATTGCTGCCCACAAACGAGGCGGTTTTAAACAAATGATAAGGGCATTTACCCTTTGATGTTTGATATATGGGGGTTGATGATCACAGTTCCAAGGGTATTTATAAAAAAACTGCGATTTTTTTGTAAAATTTGTCGCTAGTATTTATTAAACGATAATGAATACTGATAGAATTTGTCTCCCGTTTTCGTGTTTAAGTCCAAATTGATGAATGATAAACATGGGTTGCTCAGCGCACCAATAGGTCGTGTGCTTTTCAATATGAGCCTCCCCAACCTTATCGGTATCCTCACCATTTATGGTGGCAGCCTTATAGATACATTCTTCATTAGTCAGTTAGGTACTGATGCGCTTGCTGCTGTCAGTTTCACTTTCCCTGTCGCCATTGTGTTTGCCAGTATCGCCATTGGTATTGGCGCTGCCACATCGACTAATCTTTCTCGATTAATTGGAGCTGGCAATACAACCAAAGCTAAAAGCTTCTTATTTGACGCTATGCTGCTGACCTTCATCTTGATCAGTATATTGGTCTCTGTTGGCATTATGGCTATTGACCCACTGTTTACCTTGATGGGGGCAAATGAAAAAAGCTTGCCGCTGATCCACGACTATATGTTGATATGGTTTTGCAGTGCGCCGCTGTTAGTGTTGTTAATGGTGGGCAATCAAGGGATCCGCGCCACGGGTGATACTCGCTCGCCAGCGATTATTATGGCGGTGGCCGCAATTATTAACTTAATCCTCGATCCATTATTAATTTTTGGTATAGGGCCATTTCCCCGCCTTGAGATCCAAGGGGCTGCGATTGCGACTTTAGTGTCGTGGCTGGTCGCTTTTACCGTTTCGGGCTACATCCTCATTTATAAAAAACGCATTCTTGAGCTAATGACACTTTGCAGAGTTCGTATTACTGCAAATTGGAAAAAGCTCGGTCATATTGCTCGCCCTGCCGCATTAATGAATATGATGAACCCAATCGCTAATGGGGTCATATTAGCCATGCTTGCTAGAGCAGACCAAGCAGCAGTTGCCGCTTTTGGCGCAGGAATTCGTTTAGAAACGTTATTTTTAGTGGTGATAATGGCCATGACGTCATCGTTAATGCCGTTTGTGGGGCAAAACTTAGGGGCTGGCCAACATAAGCGCGCCAAAGACGGCATGATGCTAGCACTGCGCTTTGCTTTAGTGTTTCAAACCTTGTTGTATATCCCGATTTACTTCAGCGGTAACACCATTGCCCAGTGGTTCAGCAGTGACCCTGCCGTTATCGATTCTTTAAGCTTTTATATTCATGTATTACCCGCAGCCTATGGGCCATTAGCTATAGTGATTATTTTTGCCACTTGCTTAAATGCCTACCATCGCCCAATGAAATCATTAGTGATTAACCTCGTCCGCTTATTTGCATTAATGCTGCCTTTAGCCGCGGTTGGTTTATATCTCGGTGGAGTAAAAGGCTTGCTAATTGCATTGCCTGTAACTAATACCATCATGGGGATTGCCTGTTACATTATGGCGAGTAAACTCACTGAACCCGATTCTGCTCATCTTCACTACAACAATGACGAATTGAATAGTTCTGCTGATTCAACCTTATAGCTTGTATAAGAAGCATGGTTTACTAAGGCTGATGAATTAAGCTTAATTCATCAGCTCTTGCAGCGTTAAGGATTTAATGTTGTATTGAGTAAAATGCGACTAGCAGTAATAAATAACAGTCGGCTGTATTAAATAAACTAAATGCCAAGGAAAGCCCCATGAGTAAGTCTGTCAATGCCACCCTATTAAATGCATTTGTTTGCCCTGGAGTTGGGCACTTATATTTAGGTAAAAAAGCCATTGGCTGGAGCATTATTGCGGCATGTTTTGTGAGCCTATGTGCCATCATGACCGTGGTAATGCAGCGCGCTCAAACCATTGCCGATGATATTGTTGCCGGCAATATTCCCCTCGATTTTTATAGCATTTATGACGCGGTGCACCAAAGTGTTACCACTAACTTACCTGCTTCACTGGATATCGCAGTATTGGTGCTATTAATCTGTTGGATTGGGGGCAGTATTAGTGCCTATATCATGGGCAAAAAAATCGATGACGCTAACGGTTAAAAACATGCTTTAGTCATATAGATATGCCAGCCCCCCTCTTTCTTATCATCCATTCCATACAATCCTATCTCATCTCATACAATCCCATTCAATCCCATCCCGAACAATACTAGTGACAAATGGGTTCATCTAAAAAACATTCCGTCACCAATCTGTCCTATCAATTCGATACTGGTAAATAAGCGCAAATGAACTTTTTCATAACGGTGTTTTTCCTGACTTTCTAATCATTTAAACCCAAGTCATTTATAAACAAATTGATTTTGGTCAATTATAAACTAGGCTCAAATAGATTAGAAAATGCTAAGGATGGCATATATTGCGTCCCTCTAAGGAAGGAGAAACATGAATGTTTGATTCAAATATTACCTTGCGTAGTAAGCTCATTGTTTTAATTAGTGCTGTTATCACAGGCCTATTGCTGTTATTTCTGTTTTCGCATTTCTTTTCAGCAAGACAAGATAATTTGGCTGAAATGAAATCAACCATCCAACAAGCCAATATTGTCGCGCTCCAACTACGTCGAAATGAAAAAGACTTTCTGCTGCGAAAAGATAACAAATACCTAGAAAAATTTAATCAGAACTACCAAAGTTTAATCAGTAATATCGACTCATTAGATGTGGATAGTGCCATTTTGAATAAGCCCAACTTAGTAGAGAATTTTAGCCTCTATAAGCAACACTTTACCCAACTGGTGAATACCACGGCGCAAAAAGGTTTGGATGAAAAGTCAGGCCGTTACGGTGAACTGCGGGCGGCAACTCACAAACTTGAAGCTTGGCTACATCAACATAATAAAAGTGAAGATTTAATTGCTATGCTCACCATACGTCGTCACGAAAAAGACTACATGTTACGGCATCAAGAAAAGTACCTCACTCGCTTAGATAGCGAAATACAAAGTCTCGCATTAACACTCAGTAATTCACCAGAAGCAATGCTTTACCTTAATGGATACCAAAAAGCGTTTGCTGATTATGTCACTCTTAATAATCAAATAGGCCTTACTCCCAAGTTAGGGCTTCGAGGAGCAATGCGCTCAGCCACCCACAATGCAGAACAACAATTACAACAAGCAACAACGAGCATTAATACTTATATCACTAGTCAGCAGCGACTTGCCTTTTGGTTATCCTTGGTTGTCTTCTTAATCATTTCAGTTGTACTTACCATGGCAGTGATTAAATTAAGCCGCAATATCCGTAAACCAATTAGAGAAGCGGTAAAAAGTATCAATGGCATTATCAATGAACGTAATTTTACTATGCGGGTGCCTAAAAAAGCCGAAGATGAGTTTGGCGAAATCATTGATGCGATAAATGATTTTATCGCTTTTGCTCAAAAGATTAATATTTCGATGAGCGAACTACGTGAGGTCACACAAGAACTAGAGTCTCGCGCATTATTAAGTGGCGAGCAATTGCAATTACAGGCGCAAAAATGTGAGTCAGTGGCTACGGCTTCAAATGAACTTGAGTACTCTGTCGATGAAATTGTTAAAAGCACCACTCATACAGCGAGTACTGCAGCTCAAATAGCAACTTATGCAGAACAGGGTAAAAATCAATTAGAAGGCATGCATACTAAATTTGGAGCCACTGCAGACCGGTTAGTGAAGTCAGCGGAACATATTGAAGTCTTAATGGGTAAGACTCAAAACATTAACAACTTTATTGATGAAATTCAGAGCATTGCAGGACAAACAAACTTACTGGCCTTAAATGCCGCCATTGAAGCGGCTCGTGCAGGTGATTCAGGTCGGGGATTTTCAGTCGTAGCTGATGAAGTTAGATCCCTTGCTGCACGTACTCAAGAGTCAACCGAGCAAATAACCCAAATCATCAGTGAGCTGCAAGTACTCACACAAGATGCTTTTACCGAAGTTAGTGACTGTAAAAACATGAGTATGACCAACTTAACTGAGGTCGATAAATCCAGTCAAATACTCTCGAAGGTCATCTGTGAAGTGGATTCAATTAATGATATGGCGACTAATATTGCCGCCTCGGTTGAGCAACAAAGCAATATGCTAAAAGATATTAACGAGAATATTGCTGACGTTAAAGAAGGTTGTGATGTGTTAAGTGCCAGAGCCAGAAGTAATCACCAAACCTGCTCAGTGGCTAATGAAAAAACACTGATGATTGGCCATTTCTGATGTATTCCCCTAAGCGATAACGGGTTCAATCTAAAAAGCCTTAACTCAGTGTTTGAGTTAAGGCTTTTTACTAATAACAAGCTTTACACCTTCTCGCTTTTATCTGAATCGTTGTTTTTATCAGGTTGAGGTTCTATCTCGCCGTCAATAACATCATCTTGTTGACTTTTAGGGGCTTGTGAATCATTTTTTTGAACAAAATCAGCCTCTAGCTGATGCGAACGTGAAGTTGGCTCTTGTTTGCGCTCAAAGTCACCATCGAAGGTATTTCCGTCATTGCGTCCTTGATCAAATGGGTTTTGGCCAAAACCTTGCTGACCAAATGGGTTCTGACCCGCTTGCCCTTGAAAACCGCCACCAGCAACCACGCGCATTTGCATACGTTTAAAGATGTAGCTCGCAATGGGTGAACGAGTAAATGGGGTTAATAGTAATAAACCAATCAAGTCAGTGACAAAACCTGGAAACAACAACAATAAACCTGCTGCAGCCAACATCATGCCTTCGACAATTTCCTTACCTGGCGCTTCACCGCGTTCCAGTTTAGATTGCACTGACATTAAGGTGCTTAAGCCTTGGCTACGCACCAATGACACACCGACTATTGCGGTTAAAAACACGAGTGCCACAGTATTCAATGGGCCAAACACATCTCCTACTGAGATCAACACTGATAACTCAATAGCAGGAACAAGAATAAAAACTAAAAACAAAACTAACAGCATGCTGGCCTCAATTATTTCATTGGGTATGAACAATATATGGGGGTAATCAGGTCTTAATTCAAGACGCATCAAAATTATTGTTATTCACAAAGGTATTTAGACCTTTTGCGGTCAAGATTTTTCGAGATAATGGTTACTACTGTTTGCTTATGACGATGTCATCAATGCTATCAGTATTAAATTAGCAACTAACGCTTACATAATTCATCTCGAAAGATTATCGGCCTCTAGTGAACTCAATGACAAAAAAACGTAAAGTAGTGCGCTATTGTTATGAATAAAAACAAATTCATAAGCTCTAGCAGGCACCTATTTTAGGTTATTAAGCTTAAGCTAACTTTAAGATAAACCAAAGATGATAAGCTCCCTATGTCAGCAAACTATTTATTAGTTATAACAACTTGTCCAGATATCGCCAGTGCAAAAAAGCTCGCAACAGCGTTAGTCAACGCTAAGGTCGCTGCTTGTGTGCAATTGTATCCTCAGGTCGAATCGGTCTATGTCTGGGAAAGTGAGGTTTGTCATAGTAGTGAAGTGGCTATGCACATAAAATGCATGGCAGATAATTATGATGCGATACAAAAAATAGTGATCGATTTGCATCCCTATGAAGTACCAGAGTTAATCGCTACGCCTATTACCCATGGCTTGCCAAATTATTTACATTGGATAAAAGAAACCTCTCAATCATGAATAAAATATTTGCGCTTATATTGACCAGCTTACTGCTGCTATCACCATTAGCACACAGTGAAGACATTTTTAGTAACAGCAACAAATTCAGCTTTTTACAAGACGAACCTGAATTAATGCCCGTTGAAGAGGCTTTCGTATTTGATTACAAGCAAGACGGTAATCGAGTCGCAGTTAACTTTGTCATAGCCGAAGGCTATTACATGTATCGTGACAAGTTGACCTTTAGCGCAGATGGCGCAGTCATTGGCGATATCGAATTGCCAAAAGGTAAAATGCACGATGACGAATATTTTGGCGAACAAGCCGTTTACTACTCTTATGTCGAGCTGCCATTGGCACTTAAAGAGGCTGCTGCTGGCTCAAAGGTGCAAGTCACCTTTATGGGCTGCGCCGAGGGTAAGCTGTGTTATCCACCTACCAAACGTGATGTAAATCTAGAAGCCGTTGCGGCCAACGATGGCAAACTTGCCAAGAAAAAAGCCATCATTGGCGATGACTACGCCGCAAAACAAGCAGCGCAAAATGCCCCAGCCAACCCAGAATCACAAGCACCAATCACGCAGCAAGATAGCTTAAGCCAAATGTTGGCTAACGACAGTCTGATGTGGACCTTAGTGATTTTCTTTGGTTTAGGCATTGGTTTAGCCCTAACCCCTTGTGTATTCCCAATGTACCCGATTTTATCAGGGATTATTGTCGGCCAAGGTAAGCAATTATCTACCGCAAAAGCCTTCACCTTATCGATGGCTTATGTTCAAGGTATGGCGATTACCTATTCGCTATTAGGCTTAGTGGTCGCTTCTGCTGGGATGAAGTTCCAGGCTGCGCTGCAGCACCCTGCTATTTTGATTTTCTTAGCAGTGATGTTTGTGCTGCTCAGTTTGTCTATGTTTGGCATGTACGAGTTACGCCTGCCGGGCAAATGGCAAGATAAAATGAACAACCTGTCGAATAACCAAAAAGGTGGCAACCTGATTGGCGTATTCTTTATGGGCGTGATTTCAGGCTTAGTCGCTTCACCTTGTACTACAGCGCCATTGTCTGGTGCATTGATTTATGTGGCGCAAAGCGGTGACTTACTGCAAGGGTTCTTAGCACTCTACGTATTAAGCATGGGTATGGGTGTGCCGTTACTTATTATTGGCACCTCTGGCGGTAAATTATTACCACGTGCAGGCGCTTGGATGGATATCATTAAAACCATCTTTGGTTTCTTACTGATTTCAGTGTCTATCGTAATGGTAGGTCGTATCTGGCCTGGGGTTGTCTCTGATGTACTTTGGTCGCTATGGGGCGTTGGCTTAACTGGCTACCTTATCCACCAAAACAAGCTGTCTGAGTTTAACTGGAAGCAAACCACTCGTGGCATTTTGCTTACGCTGACATTATTGGCAAGTTTCTCATACGGTTTCCAAGCGGTGATGTCTGCCATGGGGTTACAAGCGCCGTCTCTCAGTAATGAAATCAATCAAAGTGAACCTGTTAAACATGCCGAATTTAAACTGATTAAATCGGTAGATGACTTAGAAGTTGAACTGGATAAAGCCAGTATTAGCGGTAAAACCGTTATGCTTGATTTATATGCTGACTGGTGTGTGGCCTGTAAAGAGTTTGAGAACATTACCTTCGTCGCCCCTGAAGTGATGGAGCGTTTAGATCAAATGGTTTTACTGCAAGCAGATGTGACCAAAAGTGATGCAGTTGATGTTGAATTGCTCGAGCACTTCAGTGTGTTAGGACTACCAACACTCTTAATGTTCGATGAAAATGGCAATCAACGTGAAGATTTACGAGTAACGGGTTTTATGAACCCTAAACCTTTTGCTGAACACTTGGATTTATTACTTGTAAAATAATTTATAAATTTTTAACGTTATGAAAAAAGGCCAATTTATTTTTAAATTGGCCTTTTTGTTGATATAGGTTTAAATTTTAATATCAAGTTAATTTTATTGTTATACAATCTACTTAACTACAACCCATTTTCAACAACTAGAAATAAGGCATTATGGAACCAGCAATTTTCATCATTACCCTGCTTTGCGGCATGCTCGTTAGCCGAGTCGGATTACCTCCGCTTATTGGTTATTTAGCAGCAGGCTTCATACTGTTTATTTTTGGTGTCCAAGATGAAAGTGTGCCATTACTGCAAGAACTAGCTGACTTAGGCGTTATGCTGCTGCTATTCGCTATTGGCTTAAAACTCGATGTAAAAAGCTTGCTTAAATCTGAGATTTGGGCCAGTTCCAGTCTGCACTTAATCGGTTCGATTTTGTTCTTTTTGCCCATATTAAAACTCTTGGGTTTAGTCGGTCTAGATAGACTGGTTGATCTAGAGATAGACCAACTATTGCTGCTAAGTTTTGCCTTAAGTTTCTCAAGTACCGTGTTTGCCGTTAAAGTGCTCGATGAAAACGGAGATGGCCAGGCACTATATGGCCGTATCGCCATTGGTATCTTGATTATGCAAGATATCTTCGCGGTATTGTTCTTAACGATTTCTAAAGGCGAATTCCCATCAGTATATGCCTTAGGTTTACTGCTACTACCGTTATTGAAACCGGTGATTTATAAAGTGTTTGACCGAGTGGGCCACGGTGAAATGCTGATCTTATTTGGTTTATCTATGGCACTTATCATGGGTGCATGGGTATTTGAAGCCGTTGGTTTAAAACCTGATTTGGGCGCTCTGATCATGGGCATTTTACTCGCAGGTCACGCAAAATCATCTGAGCTTGCTAAGTCCATTTACTACTTTAAAGAACTATTCTTAGTCGCCTTCTTTTTAACCATTGGCTTAAATGGTCTACCCACTATCGAAGATGTGGGACTTGCAGGGTTATTAGTGTTACTTATTCCGTTTAAAGTATTGCTGTTTTTCTTCATCCTTACCCGCTTTAAGTTGCGTGCTCGTACCTCGCTGTTTGCCTCGTTTAACTTAGGTAATTACAGTGAGTTTGGCCTGATTGTTGCGGCGGTTGCGGCGCAAAAAGGCTGGCTACCAGCAGAATGGTTAATTATTTTAGCGGTGGCATTGAGTATTAGTTTCTTAATTGCTGCGCCATTAAATGCGAGCGTAAACCGCTTGTATCAGCGTTTCCATGACACACTCACTACCATTGAAAAACATCCACTTCACCCAGAGGATAGACAAATCCCAGTGGGTAATCCTCGCTTTTTGATCTTAGGTATGGGGCGAATTGGTTCAGGTGCTTATGATGAATTGCGCAGTAAGTACAGCGGCGAAATTTTAGGGATTGAACACAAACAAGAGTTAGTGGATTTTCATCGCAACGAAGGCCGTAATGTTGTACAAGGCGATGCCAGCGATACCGATTTTTGGGAAAAACTTGAACGTGCCCCTAAGCTTGAATTAGTCCTACTGGCTATGCCGCATCACGTGGGTAATATGTTTGCCGTTGAGCAACTGAAAAAGCTCGAATACCAAGGAAAAATTAGTGCCATTGTCCAGTACTCTGAAGATGCTGAATCACTGAAAGAGCAAGGCGTAAACAGCGTTTATAACTTGTATGAGGCAGCAGGTGCAGGTTTTGTCGATAACGTCATCCACGAATTACTTGAGCCTAAAACTGAAGGTGAACAAATAGCCAATGGCGCAGAAACGAGTGCAGATAAAGCCAGTGCTAAAAATGAAATAACGCCTAATCTGAGCAAACCTTAGCTTGATTGAGTAATGGCTGCCGACTGATTATTTTAGCGGCAATGTAGCCAAATCAAAACTGCGTCTTATGTTGTTATAAGGCGCTTTTTTATGTTTGAATCACTAGCTTGAATAACCTAGCTTGAATAACCTAGCTTGAATAACATATGCCGACTTGTTTAACTAACCTTTCAGCCATTTACACCCAAGGATAGATTATGGATATTAGCTGGCTTGCCCTTGGGCTGTTTATGTTGGTATTAATTGTCCCCTTTGCCATTAATCGCTCATACCAACTGCATCTCGGTAAAGAGATCTCCATCGCCGTGGTGAGAATGACGCTGCAAATGGCTTTAATTGGCCTGTATCTGCAATATCTTTTTCACCTCGATAATGTCTGGGTAAATCTCGCTTGGCTATTGGTGATGCTACTGGTTGGTGCTAGTGCGATTATCAGTAAAGCTAAATTACCTAAACGGCCGTTAATGGTGCCTATCTGCACTGGGCTGCTACTTGGACTCATGCCTATTTTACTAGTGATGATGTTGTGGCTATTTCAGCCGACACCGATTTATAGCGCCCAATACCTGATACCCACTGCAGGTATGTTGTTAGGCAATAGCCTGAGCGGCAATATTATTGCGCTGCAACGTTTGTTTGCTGCATTTGAAGAAAAACAGCCTCAATATCACGGCGCTCTGGCGTTAGGTGCTAGCCCTAAACAAGCTGCCGCACCATTTGTGCAAACTGCATTACAGCAATCTTTTGCGCCTATTCTAGCGTCCATGGCAACCACAGGTTTAGTCAGCTTACCTGGCATGATGACGGGACAAATCTTAGGTGGTGTCGACCCAATTATTGCTGTGAAGTATCAAATCGTAATTTTAGTCGCTATTTTTGCCACCTTAACCATTTCGGTGGCCACCTCAGTCAGCTTAACCGTGAGAAAGTTACTTACCCACAGTGGAAAAATGCGCTTTAACACTCACCTATAAAAAGCATAAAAAAAAGTGAGCCAATTGGCTCACTTTGCATTGATAACATTAAGGGGAATAATGTTATCGCTAAACTTATTGATGAAGACTTACATTTTAAAACTTACTTTTTAGAGTATGCCGCAGCTTGCTCACCCGCTAAGCGGCCAAAGGTAATGATGTCAGAGATTGCGTTGCCACCTAAGCGGTTAGCACCATGAACACCACCAGTCACTTCACCAGCACCGTATAAACCAGGAATCACTTTCTTATCTTCAGAGAGGATTTCAGCTTTATCATCAATCGATACACCACCCATTGTATGATGAACGCCAGGAGTCACTTCGATTGCGTAATAGTTACCTTCATTCAGTGCGCGCGGTAAGTTAGGACGCTCAAAATCAGTGTCTTTACCTGCTGCAACTAGTTTGTTGTACTGCGCAATTGATGCAGTAAGTGCTTTACCGTCAATACCTTCTAACTTGCCTAGATTTTCAGGAGAGTCAGCTGAAGGAACCACGCCAAGTTGGATGTATTTGTCGATTTTCTTCAGTGATTTACGCACTGAGTCATCAAAGATTAAATAAGCCACTTTACCTGTTTGGTTAAGAATCGCTGCCGCTGCTTTATCACGAGTGGTGATTTCATTAACGAAGCGTTTGCCTTCTTTGTTCACCAAAATCGCACCGTTACCACGTACCGCTTCAGTCACCATCACACCACCTTTAACCGATAAAGTTGGATGTGCTTGAATGTATTTAACGTCGGTCATGCCTGCACCAGCGTTACCCGCAACGTCAAGTCCGTCGCCTGTTGCGCCAGGTTGGTTAGTTGAAATAAAGCCTTTCAATTTAGGGTCGTACTGAGATACACGTTCATTGTTGCGGCCAAAACCACCTGTAGCCATGACAACGGCATCTGCTTTTACCCAGTAGTAGCCTGTGTATTTACCTTTAACCAGTAAACCTTCCACTTTACCAGAATCATCTTTTAAGATTTCAACACCACGGGTGTTCATGCGCATATCTACGTTACGCTCTAACGCATTATCGTAAAGCACTTGAATCACGTGAGCCCCGACACCTGCACCACCAGTTGGGCGATGTGAACGGTTAGCAGATGCGCCGCCCATACGGCCAACATCATTTAAATCAGCGCCCATTTCAGTCATCCAATCAACTGAACCTTTTGAGTGCGATGTTAATACATCAACTAATTTAGGATCGTTTAAGTCGCGGCCACCTTTCATGGTGTCTTTGTACATAGACTCAACGCTATCTTTAATGTCTTTGGCTTTTTGTTGATCAGTCCAAGCTGCATTCATGCCGCCGGCTGCAAGTTTTGCGTTACCACCAATCACAGGCTCTTTTTCAACTAAAATGACTTTTGCACCTTTGTCTGTCGCTGCAACAGCGGCTGAGAAACCAGCACCACCTGAACCAACAACGATAACATCAACAGTATCACTAGGCGCACTAGCCAATGCCGCTTTACGGTCAGCAGAGTCTTTTGCTAGTTCAGCAATGGTAGGCTCATAACGTTCCCACTTACTGCCAAATGGCATATCGAAGTCGAAGCTATGACAAGAATCACAGTAGACGACTGATTTTTCATGGCCACTGTGACAAGAAGTACAGGCTACATCGCCAGGGAAGTGAGATTCATGGGCATTGTAGTTTTCACGAGTATTATTTTCAGCGACTTCTTCTAATGTGCCATGACACGACACACATTGCTCATTTTCATAAGTCAGGCTGTCATTAGATAGCTCGCCACTGGGTAAATGGCAGCTTTCACAGTCTTGATTTTCTGAATGCATGTCAGCAAGATTGTCTGCAGCCATCACGCCGCCAGCAAGGCCTGCTGAACCGAGTAAAACAGCTAACAAAGCTGCGCATCGTGTTAATTTCATGGTAACTCCTTAAAAATAGCCATGACGCTAATTCGTCACTTTCATGCCATGCTGTATTAAGCATCACATTGGCTACTGAACCTGATTTATTACCATTTTTATCCTGTTTTAACGCTTGCTCAATCAAACTTGGCAGACTCGTTTCCAAACTGAACAACTGATCACATCTGGCTTTTCTCACTATGCAAAAGCGCATAAGCCAATTCAGCACTATGCATTTTTGCATAGTTGATAGTGATCAAACCCACACTTCCCTTTGATTAAAGCCATATTTCAAATTGCTCATTATTGGTAATATTTAGCGCCACTTTTTCTATCAAATTTACGCCCAATGCCACAGTTATGAAGATTATGATTTGCTAAAGTGCAATTAAGAAATCAATACAACTCATTGAAAAACGTTTAATGAAATACCTACTCTGTTTATTGCTAGTCATCAGCTTTCCTTCGTTAGCAAAGGAAACTATTGTGTTTGGGGTGCACTCCACTACAGCTCCTTTAGAGTGGCGAGATAACGGTGTTGACCAGGGTTTTCATGTTGAGTTAATGAACAGTATTGGCCATTTGCTAGATCGACCCATTATGGTGCGCCGTAAGACATTCCAACAATTGATGACTGATATGCATGATATTCACAGTCCGATTGATGTGGTGGCTGTCGTCAGCCCGATCAATAAAAGACGTGAGTTAAGCCAATCAGATCCGATTTATGCCACTCATGCCAAAGCTTTTACGCTACAAGGCGAAGATTACATTGATAATTGGTCTGACTTAGCCGGTAAACGAGTGGCGGTAAAAACAGGTGCATTTGTCGATGTTTTTCTAAGGGATCAACCGCAAGATTTTACTCAAGTAAAAGTTGATTTATACGAAACGGGCTTTCAAAAACTGATCACTAAAGAAGTGGATGTGGTACTTGCTGAAAACTTTGTCGCACGTCGCCTGCAGCCCAAATACCCTTCTGTTCGAAGTGCCAGTGATGCGCTTATCTTCGGCGCATTCACCTTTGTTAGTCACCCCAAAGACGCTGCATTACTGCATGAGATCAATGATGCTTTACGACAACTCAAAATTTCTGGCGAGTACGATAGGTTAGTTAATAAATGGTTCGGTATGGGACGTGAAAAGTTCGATATCACTTCAACCCATAAAAAGATGCTTATTCTTTCTATCGTGATATCCATCATCTCAGCTATAGGGATGCTGTATACCATTTCAGTCAGCCGCAGTTTAAAGTTTCGCTCAGAAGCCTTAGCTCTTGAGTTACAACAACGGGAAATGGCTGAACAAAAAATCAGGTCCTTATCCCATCAGTTTCAGGCTGTGCTGAATGGTATTCCTCACGGCATGACCATTTTTGATAAACAAATGCAGTGCCTATGGAGTAACGATAACAATCAATTACTCAGCCATAGTAAACTTCATTGTGTTGACGGCACTCCATTTGATTTAGCCACCAGTGTCAAATCAGTCATAACTTCAAAGAAATCCTTCATCGCGGATATGGGCTATTTAGCCCAGTACTGGCAAATGCAAATTCACCCCATCACAGATGAACAAGCCGTAGTACTGCTTGAAGAAAACACCGAACAGCAACACCTTCGCCAAGCGAACGATGAAGCCAGTCGCTTAGCCTCGCTCGGGGAACTGTCAGCAGGTATCGCTCACGAAATTAATAACCCTACCGGTATCATCATTCACTCAATCGCCTTGTTTTCTGAAGCGATGAAAGACCTACAACCTGCTGCGGATTATTATCAACAACAAAACCCCTTTTGGTTAGTAGCAGGACTTGATCCGCAAGCTGCATTTGCCGAAATAAGTCACAGTACCGAAGTGGTTGAAGAAAGTGCCAAACGTATTTCGCGGATTGTAAATGACTTAAAACGCTACGCATTACCCAACCTTGCCTCAAATCATCAAGCCATTGGTTTGAATGAAGTGGTACAAGTGGCGCAGCGATTAACTGCGAATCAATTAAAGCGCTATCAGGTCAGAATTGAGCTAGCAGAACCTAGCCCCAAGATTAACGGGGACGCACAGCAACTTCATCAAGTCATGATTAACCTAATTCAAAATGCTTGTCATGCGACTCCACCAGGTGATGGGGTGATTTTGATTAAAACGTTCTCAACTGACACCGCTGCAGGCATCAGTGTGCAAGATAACGGTAGCGGCATGGATAAAGCGACATTAAAGCGCATAACAGAGCCTTTTTTCACCACCAGACGTTCACATGGTGGCAGTGGCTTAGGCCTCTCCGTTTGTAGCCGCATATTAAAAGAACATCATGGACACATGAAAGTCACTTCAACCGTTAACGAAGGTAGCTGCTTCAGCTTAACCTTCAGCCTACTGGTTCAGGAAGGTTTAGACGCTAGTCCCATGACTGACTCCAACAGACAAGAGCACACTAATAACGATAGCAAGGAGCTAAACCCGTGAAACTCGCCCGTAATATTTTATTAGTCGATGATGAAGCGCCTTGGTTACGTACTCTGGCAGTCACCTTAAATCGTTTAGTACCAGAGGCGGTTATTGATACTTGTGTTGATAGTCGTCAAGTGATGAATCGCTTAGAAGGCACAGATTACGCGCTGGTATTATTAGATTTAACCATGCCATTTCATTCTGGTGAAGACTTGCTGGCTCAAATCCGTCTTGAACACCCCAATACTCGGGTGATTATTGTCACAGGGGTAAATGAAGTTGATACCGCCGTGCGCTGCATTAAAAATGGGGCTTATAACTACTTTATTAAAACCGATGATGTCGCTGATTTAGCCTTAACCGTGCGCCGTGCACTGGAAGTGGTTGGGCTTGAACGTAATTATCACCGCATTAAAGAAAGCTTTTTAAGTAAGACTTTGGCCCAACCTAGTGCCTTCAATAATATTCTGACATGTGAACCTAATTTACTGGATCAGTTTAGATACTTGGAGGCGGTGGCATTCAGCCCTGAACCGATATTGATTTACGGGGAAAGTGGTACAGGCAAAGATGAATTCGCCAAAAGTTGCCACCAGCTTTATAGTCCAGAAGCCCCTTTTGTGAATGTGAATCTAGCTGGGATCAGTGAAAGCGCATTTGAACTGCAATTGTTTGGTCAATTGAGCCAAGAGCCAGGAAAGTCGCAAGCGGGCGCGTTACATCAAGTGGGCAAAGGCTTATTGTATTTAAACGAAATTGGCGACTTACCTTTGGCATCCCAAGCAAAGTTATTAGATGTTTTGCAGCAGAAACAATACTATCCGATTGGTAGCGATCGCCCTTACCCTGTGAGTTGCCGTATCATTGCCTCAACTCAACATGATTTACTCGCACGTAATCAAGAAGGCTTATTCAGACGTGACCTGCTTTATCGCTTACGGGCGCATAAAATTCATTTACCGCCATTAAGGCAGCGTAAATTAGATATCGCCATGTTAATCAATCACTTCATTTCATTGGCCGCTGCAGAAATGAATTTAGCACCGCCACAGCAACCAAATGACTTAGCCAACCAACTAAAATGCTATGACTTTCCTGGAAATTTACATGAACTTAAAGGCATGGTGTTTGATGCTGTCAGTCGCAGCGATGGCATACAATTAAACATTTCGCCCTTTATGGAAGCGATTAATGAGCATAAGTCGACTGCTGAGCATGTTGGAAATAGCATCATTTTCCCACAAGTATTACCCACATTAGCAAATATGAGCCAAGCCTTAATTGATGAAGCCATGAGCCGCACTGCCAATAATCAAACCGCTGCGGCGCAAATGTTAGGGATCAGTCAATCAGCTCTAAGCCGTCGTATTACTAAAAAAGATGAATGCTGTTAGGTCTGCCTTAGAAACAGGGCGATATTGCAATGACGCCCATTGGCATATTTTTATTGAGGATATGTCAGCGGGTATTAGTAATCGCGAATATTGTTCGGTAAGCAGAATAATCTATCAATCATAATACCCCTTTTGAGTTTGGATTTGGCTGAAACAACATGAGTTAACTCAAAAAAAACTCACATTCATGCCCAAATAGAATCAAAATTGTTAATCCTAGTTACACCTCCGACCAATCGTGATATAAATCACATATCTATAGCGCAATTAACTCACTTTCGACTAAATTTAAGGTTAAGTAAGTCAATACGATATTAGTCACTTAGTACGTAACTTAGTCAGTAACATAGTGCGTAGCCTATTACGTAACTCGGCATTCTTTGGAACTGTAACTGTATGTCTAATCCTGCTCAAAAAGCCATGAAGTTGTTTGTACAAACATTTGGAACTACGGCTGATGACCTGTATCAAGCACCAGGTCGCGTCAATATCATTGGCGAACACACGGATTATAACGAAGGATTCGTTTTACCCGCTGCAATCAATTTTCACACTGTTATCGCGGTTAAGGAACGTAGCGATAATACCTTCAGAGCTGTTACTGATGCTTTTCCAGGTCAAATAGAACAGTGGAAGTTTGGTGAAGAAGGGTCAACTCAAGACCAAAGCAGCTGGGGCAATTATTTAAAAGGATTTACCGCGTCAATGTTTCAATCAGGCCTGAAAGCAAAAGGGCTTGATCTTGCTATTGTCGGCAATGTGCCATTAGGCGCAGGCATGTCATCTTCTGCGGCCTTAGAAGTCGCATTCGGCACCGCCATTAGCTACGCCAGTCAACTTCACTTGTCTCCCTTAGCGATTGCTCAAATAGCCCAACGTGGCGAGCATCGTTTTATCAAGACTGAATCTGGGATCATGGATCAAACCATTAGCGCCTTGGCTGAAGCCGATCATGCGTTATTGATTGATTGTTTGGAGCTCGATAGTGAGCCTGTCGCGATCCCTGAAAACCTCAGTTTATTGATCGTTGATCCTAACATTGATCGCCAAAGCCTGATTGAGCGTTTTGATAAACGTAAACAACAGTGTGCTGAAATAAATGACTTATTGGCTGTTGAGTCTTTACGAGAAGTCAGTCTAGTTCAGCTTAATCGTGAAAAAGACGCATTAGGTGAAGAGTTATTTGCCAGAGCAAGACACGTGTTAAGTGAAAATCAGCGCACCATTAGTGCCGCGCGCGCACTAGGCCAAAATGACATGCCAAGGTTTAGTCAATTAATGGCGCAATCCCATGAGTCGATGAAGACTGATTTTGACATTACCACACCAGAAATTGACACTTTAGTCAGCATCATCAAACAAGTCATCGGTAACCGTGGCGGCGTGCGTATGAGTGACGGTTGTGTGGTCGCGTTAATTGACCACGAGTTAACTGATCTCGTCGTTAATGCGATTGAAGACAAGTACCTTAAAGAAACAGCAATAGAAGCCATTATTTACCTATGTTCAGCCAGTAATGGCGCAGGAAGAATTGATTAAGCGATGACCAAGTTTACGTCGTCGCAATCTTCAAGTTAACTCATCTCATCAGGAAGAGACTTTAATGATTCAAATAACAGCCCTTGAACCATGGCAAGATCCGCGCGGTGGTCAAATTGAACGGATTCGATTAGATAACGGCAAAGTGGCTGTTGAAATATTAAGTCTTGGTGGCATCATTCACCAATTATGGACCGCCGATAAACAAGGCGAGATGACAAATATCGTTTTAGGCTGTGACAGTGTCGCTGACTATTTAGCGCAGCAAGCCTATTTAGGCGCGATTGCAGGGCGTTACTCTAACCGTATTGCCAACGGTAAAATGAGCTATCAAGGCCACGAATATCAACTTGATGTTAACCAAGCAACTAACTGTTTGCATGGCGGCGCCGATGGCTTTCATTTAAAACAATGGCAGATGCAACCGCTAGAAGACGGTGTCAGATTAACCCTCACAAGTCCTGATGGCGATATGGGGTTTCCTGGAAATTGCCAGGTGCAACTAGATTATCGGTTAGATAACAACAACCTGCTTATCGACATGCAAGCAAAGGTCGATAAAGCCTGCCCTATCAGTTTAACCCAACATAGTTATTTTAATTTAGAAGGCGCGAGCAGCAAAACCAATACCCGACATCAGATTCAAGTGGATGCGCAGCATTACTTACCAATGAATGATGTAGGCGTGCCTATTGCAATGAGCTCAGTGACTAACAGTGATTTAGATTTATCCCAAGCCACAGTATTTTCCGAGCAAACCCAGCGTCCAGCACTTGCGGCAACTAATGGCTTTGATCATTGCTATGTACTGCAAAAGACTGCAGATGATTTAGTCCGATTTGGTTGCCTTTCAAGCCCTGAAAGCGGCCGCACAATGACGATTTATACCAATCAGCCTGGAGTTCAAGTCTATGGTGCAAACTTTCTTGAAGGCGCTATCGGTTTTAATGGCGAAGTTTATCAATCACACCAAGCAGTGTGCATAGAACCCCAAATGCTGCCAGATTCACCTAACCAGTCTGATTTGCCCGGTGAACCTTGGGTACCTGCTGGCGGCACCTATCGTCACTCTAGCCGCTATGAATTTGGTATTCTGTAAGGCGAGGTCATCTAAACTTTGACCTTTTAGTGTTCAGAAACTCACAGCAATAAAAATGGCGCGAACGTAAAAGTTCGCGCCATTTTTGTCTAATCTGATTATGTCTGCAAAACAACACCATGTTTGCTTGAGTAAAGTGCTATTTGAGTAAAGCACTGTTTGAGCAAAATACTTTTTGAGTAAAGTAATATTCGAGCAAAGTACTTTTTGATAAAAGTACTTTATTGTAAAAGTAATGGGCTAGATGATATTAGTCGTCACTATCGTCACTCATACTCGCTTCAAAGCCAGTATCTTCAAATTCCATATCATCGTCATCTAATACCTCATCCATAGGCTCTTCTAATGCTGGTATCGCTTTGGATTTAGTCGCAGGCGCAGAGTCTGGAACCGAAGACAATTCAATGTGCGCTTCGTGCTTAACCATAAACTCAGAACGTGCAGCTATCCAAGCTGCATTATGCTCGGCTTTGACCGTTTGTAACTGTTCAGTTTCAAGCTCATGCAAGTTAACTTTAACGATATCTTCAACGTATTCACCGATGGTGTTTCGGTTGACATTGAATAAATAGATCCGCCCCGGAGATGCATCTGGCAACTGATTGTCATGGACAACAATAGAAGTGCCTCTCGATGTGCGAAGCTCACCAAACCAAACTTGTTTTTTTGCTGTGTTATACATATATGCCAACACCCTTAAATCAACACATACCTTTGATAATGCACTATTTATAAGCACACCGTTTAATAAACAAACCACACTGATAGCGCATGATTATTGAGGCTAATTAATCAAAAACAGATCCAAAAATCAATAAATGTTTTATGAACTTTTTGATATTTTGAAGTCGGTATTGTGATTTATAACTTAACCGTATCAATCCCACTACTTAAAACACTATCGCTCAAAATTCAATCAAGGCTTTCAATTTCAAATTTAGTTGAAAAATGACAGCCTTCAAGTCGCTAATTTAAAAAATACAGTTTTAAAAACCATCAATATGGGCAAGTGAAAAGATAACCACGTAAAATCAAAATATTGGCAGGCTTAAGTGAAAAATATTCCGCTCATAGACAGTGATAAAAATTCAAAGCGGTGAGAAACGAGACAAACAAAAATGACTAAAATTGGATTCGTCTGAGTGTTCTAATGATCTTAACTCATCACAGCCCCAAGATTTGTTAGCAACTTTAGTCAGCTAATGATTTCTATATTTGGATAAAAATCTAAATCAAAGTCTAAGTTAACGTCTAAATCAAAGTCTAAATCAAGGTCGTGGCGCTTCGCCCACACCAGACGAAAGGGAAACAACAGCATTTCCCTTTTCGATATCCCTTGCCGCTCCGACGAAGTGTTGTTCCTCATGCTAAATGAGCGAATTTGCTACCGCCTCAGATTCGCCATCCCTGGCTCAACTGAGGCTATGTCGGCGTCCTGCCTCCATCACGAAAATTAGCTCAACGCATTCGGACACTTCCAACGGAGATTATTGAGTCTGCAAGTTCATTTGTTGTTACAGAGCTCATTCTGTAAAGGTTTAAAACTGCTTTTGATCTTCTTTGAATGTTCAATTTGAATTGAGGTAAGCAAGAAAATTACGTGAGTCCAGACATGGATGTCTGGCTAGCTTTCGAGGGGAAGGGACGCCCCATCGGAAGCGTTAGTGATTTTTACAGCTTACCGAAGGAGACTTCAACAGATGGTTAACGCTGGATGATTCTCCGTTGGAAATTTTGCTGTTTAAATTTCGCCGGAGCTGCGGGGTGTTCTAAGAGGGAGTAGCAGTTCACTCCCTTTTAGTCTGGTGTGGGCGAAGCGCCACGACTTTGAGCTACTCCAAACATCGCTAGACAATGAAACAAGGTAGCGAACTCTAATACCCTGATAGTTATAAATTTAAAAATTAATCATTATTTTTCAGCCACCTTTACCAGGAAAGCCCGTTTAAGTTTAAGCTGTAAAAAATAAATTAGTATTTATATCAATCAGATAAAAAATGTAGGATGATATTAATCAATAACTTAAGCCGCCGACTTTATCGGGCGAACCGTTCAATAAGCTGTTATACGGCAAAGGAAGCATGGTGTAAATTGAACCTTTCACAAATTCAATCTAGACAAAAAATCGATAGTGCTATTTTTACTTTTGGCACATACGAATCCGATAGTGAAAAACTATTTGGCTATAAAGTTTATTGTGCGGGTTCTGGTTCACATAAAATCGAAAAATTTATGCCTTTGCAAAACGAAAGTTTAACTGAACTCATAAATAAATTTAAACAGTTAAAACATCAAAATTATAAAGGTAAAATTAAAATAAAATCAGGTTGGTCTAACATAAATCTACAATTCTATGGTTCCAAAACTGATGATGGTATTAAAGTAAAAACTTATATCACAGGTTTCTTATTTTTTAGTTCTGGTTTTGGCTCTTCATATATCAGCCAATCAGATTTAGATCGTTTAATAAATAATTTAGAACAATGTACTGTAGTGCAAACTGCCGTATAACAAGTCATTCAAAAGGACAAAAAAACAGTTGGCTTTTGCTCCTTCGTCGCTAATTTTAGCAAACTGTTTTCAGCCCCTTAAATGGGCGTTCTTACTGATGCTAAATCAGTTTCAAAATAATTTTACCTTGATGCTGGCCAGACTCCATATATTGATGTGCGGCAATCACGTCATTAAAAGCAAAAACTTTATCTAGATTTATATGCATTTTTCCGCTTTCAAGCATTGGCCAAACATGCTGTTTAAGACCTTGTGCAATCTCGGCTTTGGCTTCAATGCTTTGTGGCCTTAACGTAGAGCCTGTCCAGCGAATACGTTTCGCCATGAGCCTAAAGATATCCACTTCGGCTTTCATGCCCCTTTGCATTGCAACCGATACCATACGGCCATCCATTGCGACTACTTTAAGGTTGCGATTAACAAAATCGCCACCAGCAATATCAAATACGACATTCACACCTGTTCCATTTGTCGCTTCTAAAATAGGTTCGACAAAGTCCTTCTGATGGTAATTGACCGCAACAGTCGCCCCTTGTTCAAGACAATATTGGCACTTTTTATCTGAGCCTGAGGTAGCAAACACCGTTGCGCCTAATGCTGACGCCATTTGAATCGCAGTAGTACCGATACCGCCAGAGCCACCATGGATCAATACACTTTCGCCTGCCGTTAATTCTGCCCTAACCACCATATTGCCCCAAACGGTAAAGCAAGTTTCTGGTAAAGCTGCCGCTTGTTCATAAGTGTAATTTTTGGGGATCGGCAAACAATGACTGGCATCTGTGATCACCTGTTCGGCGTAACCACCACCTGGCACCAGCGCACAGACTTTGTCGCCTACTTTCCATTGCGTCACGTCGTCAGCTAGCTCAATAATTTCTCCTGCCACTTCTAAACCTAGGATAGCACTTGCCCCTTTAGGTGCAGGGTAAGCACCTTCACGTTGCTTGATATCTGGCCCATTAACGCCAGCGGCATGTACTTTGATTAGCACTTGCCCTTGGGTTAATACTGGCAGTTGACTATCGGTAAAATACATCACCTCTGCACTACCTGGTTTATTAAAGCTCACATGTTTCATATCTAATCCTTTTCGACAATGACACTCGTGAATAGCCACCTATACTTAGCAATAGCTGGCACCTTCGAGCATTGAGTATGATGACTTGTCTAATCAGCTGGTATTTGAAGGCACTTAGCCGTATTTAAAGACAGTTAGCTCGCATTTACAGGCAATAATGAATAAATAACATCAGGAACCCTGTCGTTTTAAGATACTATATCTAAGCTTATATTTAACGCGTTTAGCGTTAAAACAAAATAGCTAACCTATTGAATCAATCAGGCTTGAGCGCTTAATGTCATGATTAGAGTCATACTCTAAATATGAAATAAACACTCAAGATATTCAATTTAATAGCTACTAACGGTCAAACCAACCGGAATTGATATCATTGTGAAAATGACTCTAAAAACAGATTTAGCCAAGATACTCAAATACTGCATAGGCCTTATGCTATTTGCCAGTTGCTCTTTTTCAACTTCGCTATCTGCCAAACCTCTGTTAATCGCCTCTGATATCTGGTGCCCTTATGTCTGCGAAGCTCGAACAGGCTATGTTACTGAACTGACTCAACGCGCCTTTGCTGAAATGGATCAACCAGTACACTTTATTGCAGTGCCATTTAATCGCGCCTTAAAAGAAGTCCAACAAGCTAATGTTGATGCAATTCTAGCTGTGACACCTGATCATGTCGCTCAATATGATTTACTGACTGATGACCTGATTATTGGCTATGCCAGTAAAGATTTTTACACGACGAATAGCTTTGCGTGGCAGTTTAATCAAATTGAAGATTTAGATACTGTGCAGGTAGGCATAATACGCGGCTATGATTATGGCGAACGACTTAATGCCAAAATCGCAAATTCGAATCGTTTTTATATTGCCTCAGGTAACCAGCCGTTAACCATGAATCTCAAACGACTCATCAAAGGTCGCTTCCATGTCATGATTGGTAATAAGATTGTGATTGAACAAACCGCAAAAAAAATAAACCTTGATGATCAAATTCGTTATGCAGGAAGCTTTGGTGAACCTATTCCGCTTTATGTTGGCTTTAATCAAGGTAATACAAAAGCAGCTAAAATGTTTGCTGACGGGCTGAAAAAATTGAAGCAAACAGGCGAGTTCCAGCAGATTCTAGACAAGTACAACATTGAAATGAGTGACGATTCAACCTTTTAACTTTCCATTTGGCTTTATGACAAATAAAGCCACTCGCGCCATATCAGTCATCTAATCACCCCATAATAAAACAGGCTATCTAAGTTCATGTTTATATAGCATTAGTAAAAAATAGATATCTTATCACTATCATTTTTTATTTAGCTTTCACTGATATTAACAACCTATTTAGCAGGACTCATCCAAATAAGTTACAAAATGTGTACTTTTAACACATTTGTTATGGCTGAGTGTACAATCACGCATTGGCTTTACAAAGCCCCAACATTACCCATGTATTAATAGTCTTTCATTGAAGATAAATGTCACGATAAACCCCATCGTACACTGCTATTTTTCCTGTCGCGTTATTAAAAATATAAGCATGTGGCACTGATAATATGTATCAAGTGACCACTTCGGAGCCAGCATGAAATCTTACCCTAAGGCTATCGCGCTAGTATTAGGCCTATTGTATTTACCTTGGGTAAATGCCTCGCCGATAGAACAAACCAAAGGCGACTTTGAAGATAAGTTTCGCCAATTAGAAGAAAGTCACCCTACCCCAAATGACTACCGTAACGCCGCTGGCGAGCCAGGTAAAGATTACTGGCAGCAGCAGGTTGATTACAAAATCAATGTGAAACTGGATGAAACTCAACGCCGTATTGTGGGCAGCGAAGCCATTACTTATCACAACAACTCACCTTATACCCTCAAGTATTTATGGATCCAGCTCGAGCAAAACCGCTTCAGTTCTGACTCAGTTGCCGAACGCAGTAGTAGTTTTTCAGGCCTAGGTAATAACGCCAGTGCTTCAGCTAAAGCGCAAGACAAAGCGCCAGCTAAAATTAATTTATCGACTTTACGCCGTCAGCAGTTTATGGACGATGTAGAGCTGGGTTACCAGTTATCTAACATCACAGATGCTAAAGGCAAAGCGCTAAAATATGTGATTAATGGCGCGCAAATGCGAGTCGATTTAACTAAGCCACTGAAACCAAATCAAACCACTAAAGTGAATATTGATTTTGCCTTTAATATCTTAGAAGAAGACGCCGTAGGCGCACGTTCAGGTTATGAACACTTCCCTGATGATAAACGTGAAGGCGGTAATGATATTTTCTTGCTGGCTCAATGGTTCCCGCGAGTATCGTCTTATTCAGATTACGAAGCTTGGCATAATAAAGAATTTTTAGGCCGTGGTGAATTTACCCTAGAATTTGGTAATTACGACGTCAAGATGACAGTGCCAACTGACCATATCGTCACTGCGACTGGCGTATTACAAAATCCTAAAAAGGTGCTGACTAAAACTCAGCGAAACCGTTTAGAAGATGCCAAAGATGCTAAGAGACCAGTATTCATTGTCTCTGCCGATGAAGCCTTAAAGAACGAATCAAGCACCCAATCAGGCCAAAAAACCTGGCATTTTAAAGCTGAAAACGTGCGTGACTTTGCCTGGGCATCTTCGCGTAAGTTCATTTGGGATGCCAAAGGCTATCAACAAGGTGGCGACACTATGCCTGAAGTCATGGCAATGTCGTTTTACCCTAAAGAAGGCGGTGAGTTATGGGAAAAATACTCAACTGAGTCTGTCATCCATACCATGGAAGTCTACTCGCGTTTTACGTTTGATTATCCTTACCCAATGGCCATTAGCGTCAATGGCCCAGTTGGCGGCATGGAATACCCGATGATTAGCTTTAATGGTCCCCGCACCATTTGGCATGAAGACGGCACTCGAAGCTATACCTTATCTGAAAAACAATTCCTCATTGGCGTTGTGATCCATGAAGTGGGTCATAACTACTTCCCAATGATTGTGAACTCAGATGAACGTCAATGGGCTTGGATGGATGAAGGTTTAAACAGCTTTTTAGATGGCGTAGCCAGTAAAGAGTGGGATCCTGATTTAGCCTGGGGACGTGAGCCAAGCGACATCATCGAATACATGAAGTCCAATGTGCAAGTGCCTATCATGACCCAATCTGATAGCATCTTAAAGTACGGTCCGAATGCCTATACTAAGCCTGCTGCAGCGCTTAATATTTTACGTGAAGTGGTGTTAGGTCGTGAGCTTTTTGACTTCGCCTTCCAAGAATACTCTCGCCGCTGGGAAAATAAACGTCCAACCCCTTATGACTTTTTCCGTACGATGGAAGAAGCATCAGGTGTTGATTTAGATTGGTTTTTCCGTGGCTGGTTTTACACCACAGATCATGTTGATATCAGCATAGATAAAGTTTACCAATTGCGATTAGATACCCAAGATCCTGATATTGATTTTGACCGTTTACGCCAAGAAAATGCCGATAAACCAACATCTTTATTTGTTGAAAATAATCAACAAGCAGGGATGAAACCTTGGGTTGATTTAAATGGCGACTTAGCCGATTTTCATGATAAAAACGATCGTTTTACGGTGACCAATAAAGAGCGAAACAAGTACCAGTCAACACTTGCGAAGTTAAAGCCCTGGGAACGTAAAGCACTCGCTAGAGCAATAGAAGAAGATAAAAACTATTACGTCATGAACTTCTCAAATCTTGGCGGCCTGGTGATGCCAATATTACTTGAGATGACCTATGATGATGGCAGTACTGAAAAGCTGACATTGCCTGCAGAGATTTGGCGACGCTCTCCTCATGCAGTGAGCAAGCTGATTGTCACTGAAAAATCACAGCAATTGGTGTCAGTTGAAATCGATCCAAGCTGGGAAACCGCTGATGTAGATATTGAAAATAATCATTATCCACGTCGCATTATCCCGTCGCGAATTGAAGCTTATAAAAGCGAGAAACGTAAAGGTAAGCATCGACGCGACATCATGCATGAGATCAATACCGAGATAAAAGAACCTGAAGCCAAGGAGTATAAAAAATAATGTCACGAGCAATTATCGCAATCAGCTTGTTATTCGTTGCCGTTTTTAGCTTCAGCACTAACACTTGGGCGCATCAGCAAAAAGAAAGTTATAGCAATGTGCTGTTTAATGAACGCACAGGTAATTTAGAAGTGCAGCATCGGTTTTATTTACACGATGCTGAGCACGCGGCAAAGCGCCTATTTGATAGTAATACTGATTTAATCAAAGAGCCTGTTAGTCGTGATGCTTTTGCTTATTATGTGCAGGACAAGTTTCATATTGCCGATGATAAGCAGCAAACTATCAAGCTTAATTTGGTTGGTACTGAAGTCGAAGGTAAGTATTTATGGGTGTACCAAGAAACTCAGATAAACCATCAAACGATGAGTAGTTTTTACATCAAGATGGAAAGCTTACAGGAGCTTTGGCCAAGTCAGCTTAACTACATTAATGTTGAACGAGAAAAGCAAGTGAAGTCATTAAGGTTAAGTGCTGGTGATGCTTGGCAGCACCTGTCACTCGATAAGTAATCATGTAAGCCATTGCTTCAGAGTGGGACTTATTTTTGACTTAACATTGTGTATTTTAAAAAAGACCTTCGGGTCTTTTTTTTGATTTATTTATCTCCTATCCCTTCTTCACTCTTGCCTAGCGCACATTTATTTTCACAATTTGATCTAGCTCAAAAACACCGTAACTTTTGTTAATCTTTTGTTGTTTTACTGTATCAGGTTGGCACACTGGATAGTGTAATAAGTAAATAATTGCTGCGATGACCGTTTTACTTCGACAGAAAAACTTAAGCTAAGCAATTGTCATATAAGTATTAATATTCACAGGAGGTGGAATGGGCGGATTAGTAAAGTTATTACAATCTATGCTCGGCAGTTTTCGAGATTTAGTCCCCATCATTTTGGTGGTGAGTTTTTTTGAGATTTTTATCCTTCAACAAGCACCTGCTAACCTCTTTTCCATCCTCGTCGGCGTTGTCTTTATCGTCTTAGGTTTAACCTTTTTTGTTTTCGGCTTAGAAATGGGCTTATTCCCTATTGGTGAGTCATTAGCCCATGCCCTTGCCCGCAAAGGCAGTACATTCTGGTTGGTTATTTTTTCATTTGCTTTGGGGTTTGGTACCACATTAGCTGAACCCGCGTTAACGGCGGTGGCCGCTGAAGCCGCTGAAGTCGCTGCTGAAGGCGGTGCTATAGCCTTCACAGAACAAGCTATGGACAGTTATGCCATGGGACTGCGCCTAACTGTTGCAGTCTCGGTTGGTCTGGCCATATTGCTCGGGGTTATCCGTATCGTAAAAGGCTGGCCGATTCATTATTTGATCATTGGCGGTTATGTCATCGTGATGATCCTCACCAGTTTCGCCCCAGAAAGTATCATTGGTATTGCTTATGACTCTGGCGGAGTAACCACCTCGACCATTACAGTGCCATTAGTCACAGCGTTAGGTGTTGGGTTAGCCACAGTGATTAAAGGTCGTAATCCGATGTTAGATGGTTTTGGGTTAATAGCCTTTGCCAGCCTTACACCGGTCATTTTCGTATTGCTGTACGGCATGGTGCTATGAATATGACTGAAAAACATATGAATCATAAGGGTTTTTTCACTCATTCTACAAGTATCTCAATGGGGGAAATCAATGGTCTGGCTTAGTCAGTTGTTCGACACTTTATTGCTCACCATGCGTGATGTTGTCCCTATTGCGACCATTTTATTTGGTTTTCAATTGGGCGTACTTAAACGACCGATAGCCAATTGGAAAACCGTGGTTCTGGGATTTGTGTATGTCATCCTAGGTTTGAGTTTTTTCCTGGTAGGCCTAGAGTTAGCGCTGTTTCCTATTGGCGAGAACCTCGCTAATCAGCTCACATCACCGAGTATCTTGCACCCAGACGGTTCAGCTGGGCCTTACTTGTGGCAGGACTACTTTTGGGTTTATGTATTTGCTGCGGCCATAGGTTTTAGTACCACAATCGCTGAACCCTCTTTAATTGCCGTCGCGATTAAGGCCAATGAAGTCTCCGGCGGCACTATAAGCACCCAAGGTTTACGCATTTCGGTCGCTATTGGGGTTGCATTTGGTATTTCGCTCGGCTGTTTTCGCATTGTGGTTGGCGATCCTATTCATTACTACATAATGGCGGGTTATGTGGTGGTGGTGATCCAAACTTTCTTTGCACCTAAGTCCATTATTCCTCTTGCCTATGATTCTGGCGGTGTGACCACATCAACGGTCACTGTCCCGTTAGTTGCTGCGTTAGGCTTAGGGTTAGCCTCCAATGTAGAAGGCAGAAATCCATTAATTGATGGCTTTGGCCTCATCGCTTTTGCCAGTTTATTTCCCATTATTGCTGTCATGAGCTATGCACAAATCGTCGCTTGGCTCGATAAGCGCAGAGATAAATTGGCTGACGATGCCACTGAAACCGTCACAGTAGAAGAACAAACAACAACCAATCAAGCTTCTATAGCAGATATAGAAACTAATCGATCCGTTAAGGAGTAATTCATGCGATTTAAGCTCATTATCGCGTTTGTCGACGACATCACAACTGACAATATACTTGATGCCGCAAGAGAAGCTGGCGCGACTGGCGCTACCGTTATTAACCACGCTAGAGGTGAAGGGCTTAAGAAAAAGAAAACCTTCATGGGCTTGGGATTAGATGTTCAGCGCGATGTCATTTTGTGGTTAGTTGAAGAGCATATGAGTCGCCATATTTTAGAAACAATCTGTGAAGTCGGCGGTTTTAATACCAACCCAGGCCAAGGTATCGCGATTCAAATTGATGTTGAAGACGCCGTCGGCGTGGCGCACCAAGTCGAGAAACTCACTAATGATATTAAGGATCAGATATGAAGCCGTCGACCCCGATTAAAAACCGTGATGTATTAATGAATCAATATGCCATGATTGACGGCATGCTGACTATCAGTGAAGCCATTGCTATCGCCGTGGAGAAAAAGGTATCGATTTTAGTGGTGAATAAACGTCATGAGCATGATGAATATGGCATGTTACTTTTAAGTGATATTGCCAGAAAAGTGCTCGCAACTAATAAGTCTCCTGAGCGAGTTAACGTTTATGAAATTATGATAAAACCAGTAATGTCAGTGGATGCTGAAATGGATATTCGTTACACCGCTAGGCTATTTGATCAATTTCAAATTAATAAAGCCCCCGTAGTGGAACATGCCAATATCATTGGTTTTGTCACTTACGATGACATCGTATTAAAAGGCATGGTCACAAGCGCTTAATGCTTAATGCTTAATGATGAGTGATGAGCGATTAGCGATTAGCGATTAGCGATTAGCGATTAGCGATTAGCGCTAACTATTACATTCACACTGGCCATAAAAAAGCCTTGAAGCAATGACTTCAAGGCTTTATTTTTTATTAAGAACCAGCCTTAATATTCAGTCAAATATTACTGACCAATAAAGTGTTGGTCTTTCAGCCAATCCAAATATTCAGGCACCGCTTGCTCAACCGTTTTGAATACATGATCGCACCCTACTGAGCGCAGCTGAGTTAAATCAGCTTGGGTATAACTTTGGTATGCGCCCTTCAATTTATCGGGGAAAGGAATGTATTCAATTTCACCTTTGCCATGATAGTTAACCACAGCATTAGCAACGTCATTAAAGCTTTGAGCTTGGCCTGTTCCACAATTAAAGATCCCTGATACTGACTTGTTTTGCCATAACCATAAGTTCACTTTAACCACGTCTTCAACAAACACAAAATCACGTAACTGCTGACCATCTGCATAGCCATCAACACCGGCAAATAAGCGACAGACACCATTCGCTTTGATTTGGTTATTAAAGTGGAAGGCAACACTCGCCATGCCGCCTTTATGCTGCTCTCTAGGACCATAAACGTTAAAGTAACGTAGACCTGCAACCTGTGCATTGGTGTCTTGCTGTCTGACATATTGATCAAACAAGAACTTAGAGTAAGCATAAACGTTTAGCGGTTTTTCAACTTCACGCTTTTCAACAAAGGTGTCACTGCCGCCGTAAACAGACGCTGATGATGCATAAATAAATTGCACATCATTTGCTTGGCTATAATGCAGTAATACTTTTGAGTATTCATAGTTGTTTTGCATCATAAACTTGCCATCCCACTCAGTGGTCGATGAACAAGCTCCTTGATGGAAAATAACTTCTAATTTACCGTCAAATTCGCCGGCTTTAATGCTGGCTAAAAAGGCATCTTTATCTAAATAGTCAGCAATTTCGCAATCTGCTAAGTTAAACATCTGTGTGCCGTCAGATAAATCATCTACTGCGATAATATCTGTACGACCTAATTCGTTTAATGACTTAACTAAATTACTACCAATAAAACCTGCAGCACCTGTTACAACTATCATAAGAATAATTCCGTTATTGTGTTTAACTCATTTGCAACCAATTTAGGAGAGCTTACTCGCTAATATCGTCTGCATAAAATGTATTTAAAAACTGCGCAGTCTCTGCCGCCGCTTTATCAAAATTAACTAACGCCATATTTCGGCCGGTTTTCTTACCGATTGGCGGTGTGAATGCTAAGCGACGTGCATCAGCCGAGAGTGACTGCCAACGTACTTCTGGGGCTGAGCGTCTACCAGCATAAAACCCAACTGTAGGGACATTATGCAGCCCAGCAAGGTGCAATGGTCCAGTAGAGCCTGCAATAAACATATCCGCTGCAACCAAAGACTCGGCAAATTCAGCCAAACTGGATAATGGCTTGGCCATTGCGACTTTAATATTACTCGCTACGAGTAAATCATGCATCTGCTGTGCAAGACGTTCCTCTTCACCGCTATAGGTTAAAACAAAGCGACAATTCAGTTTAGTCTGTTTATCAATATCAATCAGCATGCGAGCAAAGCTGTCCACAGGTACACCACCTGAGGATCCGCCTGTGCCTGGGTGAGCAAAAATTAACTTCTCATCATTTTTCTGATGATAATATTGCTGCCATTTCGGTTTTTGTTGCTGCACATTCCATAAAGGTCTAGTCACTTCGGGAATATCGTAACCGTTTTGCGCTAAAAAAGACTCCACCAACATACATGCACCACGCCAGCAACCTTCACCTTTTTTGTATTGGTGATCCGCTCGATGCTTATAAAGGTACTGATACCAATTATGTTTTGGTGCTAACACAAATGGAATGTTTGCTGGCTTTAAAAATTTATAACCACGAAATTCAGACAACGACACAATCGCACCATCGTATTCTCGTTCTTTAATGCGCTCGCTGATCCCTTGATCATCACCATCATCGATAATCACATGATCTACGTAGGGACAAGCTAATGCAAAAGCTTTAGTTACTGGTGAAACAAGCACTTCAATGCTGGCCTCTGGCATGGCTTTTTTCAGCAAACTCAAGGCTGGCCAGCTTAACGTAAAATCACCAATTTTATCGTATCTAATAAACAGAATTTTTTTCATTAACTTAGGCCTAAGTACTCTTTACCTGTAACTTAAACTCACCACTTATTTGGCTAGATTTTGCTATTTTATACCAAGTGAAGAGAGTAAACACGCTAGAGGTGTAAAACTTGTTAGCTTAAAATAAAAAAATCCCTGTATAACAGGGATTAATTTTAATTTTCGCCGTCAAATAGCGTATCTACAAGATGAGATTGCTGCGATTAACGAATATAAATCACTTACTATGCTCAGCCTGATTGCAGTTAAGCCATCAGCTTTTAATGATTTTTGGTTTAATCAAGCGCTTTAGAAAACCATAAAGCTTCATCACTGACACAGTTAGCAGCATAGGCACACCAATCAAAATCAGCTCTTTGACAAAGGGCAGTATATAACGCATATAACTTGGAATATCGCGTTTTTCACCATCCCCATGGGAGTACCCTTGAAGATTGATTTGTTCAGCCCACGGAGTCAGCTCTAACAAAATCAACAATAGGCTAACCAACAAAGAAATACCCACCACAATCAGAAGCCTTGGCTTTAAACGGTAATTTACGTATTTCATGCTGCTTTCTCCTTAGTCATCATCCGTTTAGTGAACTTTACCATCCAGCTCCAATGCAGCGCTAAATGAACCCCTAACATCGGCATAATAAAGGTGGCAGAATCATGGTGTAATTTTGACCAAAAAGCTTGTATTTCAAGTGAAATATCTAGGAAAGGAAATATTGCCTCTGAGACTAAAAAACCACTCACAAAAACTAATAGCATCATTAGATAAATGAGGTAGCTCCATACAATATTAAAGCGCTCTTTCATTGTGACTTTTGAGCATAAACGTTTAAAACTGGCTTTAGCCCAATCCCAATGTAAGAGTAAATGAATGACAAAAGGTACAATCAATACCACGCTGAACCATTCGTGTAACGGCACGCCAGTGGCTTGCGGCGCCGACACTATCATGAAGCCAATAAGAAAAAACACATCCATGACATAACGTGTTTTTTGTAAGTTTTGTTTCCAATCCGACATTATTAAATAACCTAAATCGCTAACTAATTGATTAACTACACTGCAATCCCAAAAGGCTTAGCCTGGGCTAAGCCTTAAATTGATATGCTTTTTCTACACTAGAAAATATATGATGCGCTTAATTTGAAGTTACGGCCTGACTCGTAGTCTTGGACCGTATCACTGGTGTAAGACGCATGTGAGTAATACTGCTCGTTAAAAATGTTTTCAATGCCAAAGTTAACAGTCAGCGCTTCAACATCTGCTGGTAGCCATTGCATAGTCAGGTTGTGTACGTCATAACCTGCTTTTTCAATGATTACGCCGTCATATGGCACATCATTACTTAAGGTCACTAATGAGGTCCAATTGAAGCTGATATCATATTCACTGAGTTCGTAGCCTAATGTGACAGAAGCACTATCACCCACTTCATAACGTAACGCTTCGCCTGTATCTTGGTTTTCAGAATTTGATTTAGAGTAAGTCACTCGGGCATTAAACGCGTCTTTACGCAAACTTAAAGTCGATTCAAAGCCTTCAATATCGTAGTCGCCCAAGTTGGTGTATTCGCCTACAGGTCGCCCCTTACCCACTGACCAGTTATCAATGTAATCATTAATTTCAGTCTTAAATACATTGATTGAGAAACCCAACTGATCTAAACCAAGTACATCTTGATCAAGGAATAATAGCCCTACGGTATTATTCACCCCAGTTTCCGCTTTTAAATCTTGGTCAAAAATGGTGTCATAGTCAGTATACGTTTCTCTCAGGCCAGGGCCTTGAAATAGCTCTGTAGAGCCAGCACTAATGGTCCATTGATCGTTAATAAGGTATTTAGCAGATAAGCCAAAGGTGAAATCGGTCCAGGTTTTTTCTAGACCGTCATCAGTGCCAGGCGAGTACATGTCGACTTTATAGTGGTTATAACGAACACCAGGGGTCACGAACAGTTTTTCCGTTATGCCGATTTCATCTTCGATGTAGAAGTCGTTTGAATTAGCAGTTTCTTCATTATTTGATACACCGTCTTCGAGATATTGAGAGGTTTGCTCATAACCTTCACCACCGTAGCGTAAAGTATGAGACATATTGGCAAATTCCAACTTGGATTCAGCCAATATCGAATAACCGGTATGTTCTGATCTGCCTTCAGTGTTAGAGGGCATGTAGCTCAGCTCATTCTGGTAAATACTGGTACGTAAATTAATCGTGTCACCTAAATCAAGCTCATAAGCAAGCGATAAACTGCTACGGGTATATTCAATATCTTGAGTTTCTAAGTCATTGTCGCCGTTATAACCACTGCCGAAATTGGTTTTGATGTAATAGTCACCTTCATCAGTATATTGATCATAAGACACCACAAAGCGGCTAGAGTCATCGACATCCCAACCTAGTTTTACGATGCCATTAGTAATGGTGCCGTTATTGCCTGCAATTTCATTACCATCACCATCGTCAAAGTTGTTTTTATCTGTGTAGGTAAAATACACCATTGCATCAATATTATCGGTCAGTTGCGCATACGAAGTCGCTGATGCCCCCGCGTAATCATTACTGCCATAATTAGCGTGTAATCTCAGGCCAAAATCCTGTTCTGGATCAAGCAAGTCTTGGGCATCTTTGGTTTCAAATGCCACACCACCCGATAATCCACCCGTTAATACAGAATTAGTACCAACATTAATGTCCACCGCTTTTAAAATGTCAGCATTAATGAGTAAATTGCCTGAATGATGGAACATATTGTTGTTCTGGCTAATACCATCAACGGTAATGTTAAGGTCTAACTCATCAACACCACGAATATTAATACCCTGCACCATAGAGTGAGAGCCACCAATATCGATACCTGCCTGATCGCGCAATAAATCACTTAAATGATCTGCTTGTTTTTTTTCAATATCTTCAGAGATAAGCGCCGAATTATTGGTAATGGTTGTACCCCAAACCTGAATTTTGTCGACGTTGTCAGGCGCTTCTGAAATGGTGGCATTGTGCGCGTCATCGGCGATTGCACTAAAAGAAAGTGTGGCAAGTAAACTGGTGATAACTATGGCTATAGGAGATCGAACGAATGCGATATTTGGTGTATTCATAACCCTAACTTAAACTTTATTTAATATTGAGAATGATTCGTATTAAGCCTCTTAATAAGAATCATCGCAACGGATTAAACATAGCTAGGTTGCATAATGACTATTTACATTATGAATACTTTGATTTAACTAGCCCCCTAAACCACTTACTTACAGGGTCGTTGTGATAACGCTTGTGCCAATAGAGATACACTTGGGTTTGATCGGCTTTAAGTTCAGCAGGAGACTTTCTTGAAACAAGTGCATGTCGATGACAAAGTTCTTCAGAAAAGTGACTGGGTAAATGAAACATAATGTCGGTATTCTCAATCACTGTACCCACACTAAAAAAGTCTTTCAAACGAACTGGAATAGAAATGTCTTTGATACCTAGCGCCTCAAAACAAGGGGCTATCGAAAGATCTTTTTCACCTTGTAATGAAATTTGTCCAAAATGACAATGACGTAACTCTTCAATGGTTAATGGCTTATCAGCAAGAGGGTGAGATTGTGACATCACCAATTCAAATTCACGCTTAAACAGCGGCATTCGATAAACCAAGCCTTCAGAAGATGAAGGTTCATGACCCGTCACCACAAAATGAGTATCACCTTTCAACAAGCCTGAAAAATGGGGTTTGGGTAACGTATCAATTTCTAAAGTGATATTCGGTGCTTGCTGACGAAAATCAGTAATAGTTGCATCAATGACTCGATTCATCTGCGGTGGTAAGCCAAAGATTTTAATGGTCGCCTCACTGGTTTTAGGATCAAAACTTTGTTTGTTAACTAAATTTTCGACCTTATTGAGGATAATGTTTAAATCTTGCTGGATTGATTCTGCTTTAGGGGTTAACTCATAGCCTCCAGCCATACGCGTCAATAATGGATCATCAAACAATTCACGTAATTTACTCAAAGAGCGACTAATAGATGGCTGGCTCAGTCCCATAGATAAAGCCGTATTACTGATATGCTTTTCTTCTAAAAGCTGTTTTAGAATAATCAGTTGATTGAGATCGAGTTGAGATAGATTCATAGAATTTAAGCAGTAACCACACCTGGATTTTGAGAGCATACTCATTCTAGCATTACTAACCAACAATCTCACAACCACAGAAACCTAACTTATCAACCCAAGCCATCAAGCTATTTGCTTCAATAAATAATTTTTCCCAAACAACATATCAAAGTCTTTATAAGTGAATAAAAACAATAAATGAAGTTGTTTGTTCAATAAAAAAGGCCCCTTAGTATTTGTATACTAAGGGGCCTACATAAACTGTATTTTAATTTAAAAAGTCAGTCATCTCTAGAACGGGATATCGTCATCCCAATCTCCACCTAAATCAGGCGTAGTATTTTGTGGTTGTGGCGTTGGCGCTGGGCGTTGGGCTGGCGCAGATTGCTGCTGGAAGCCACCTTGCTGTTGCGCAGGTTGTTGGAATCCACCTTGCTGCTGTTGTGCTGGCGCTGGGCGCTGTGCTGGAGCAGACTGCTGCTGGAAACCACTTTGTTGTTGCGCTGGCGCTTGTGGCTTAGGCGTATAAGCAGGCTTTTGAGCAGCTTGTTGCTGAGCTGGCTGTTGCTGAGCTGGCTGTTGGAAGCCACCTTGCGCTTGTTGCTGGCCGTAACCACCTTGCGATTGAGGTGCACTTTGCTGAGGAGCATTACCGTAGCCACCTTGACCTTGGTTCATGCCACCTTGCTGACCGCCTTGACCACGGCTATCCAGCATTTGCATTTCCATCGCGTTAATTTCTGTCTTGTAGCGATCTTGACCAGTAGTCTGATCCTGCCACTTGCTAGTTTGCAGTTTACCTTCTAAATAAACTTTAGAACCTTTTTTCAGGTATTCACCAGCTACTTCAGCTAAACGACGGTACATAACGATGTTATGCCACTCTGTACGTTCTTGCTGTTGACCTTGTTGGTCTTTCCAAGACTCACTCGTTGCCACAGTAAAGTTAGCGACGGCGTTACCATTTGGCATGTAACGAACCTCTGGGTCCTTTCCTAGGTTACCGACCAAAATTACTTTATTCACACCACGACTGGCCATTGAAATCTCCTGCGATTTACCATGTTCTAAATTTAATTACGTTCAAATTTTGTTGAATCAATTATGTCATTTTTATGCTCACTGAAGCATCAGTTGAGCCACAAAAACACGAATTTAATTCTTAGCTGACAGAGCCTAACACAGCTCGCGCTTCTCTTAAATCGAATTGATCATCTACTTTTAAATAAGCTGCTTTCTCTTCAATCACCACAATGGCTTCGGCAACCCCAGATAGTTGTGACAACTGAGTTGCCATATCTTGCGCATGATTTCTATCTTTCGCTTCAGCTTCAAGCGTATAGCTTTTAAGAAGCACAGGTTTTTCCATGCCAATGGTCAATAATAACCAAACAAACATCAATGCTAATGCGACAAAAAACACCCCTGAAGCGCCAACAAGTTGATAAGCGCCACCGCCTAACATACCACCGCAAAATGCACCGAGGAACTGACTGGTAGAATAAACGCCCATGGCAGAACCTTTATCCCCCATAGGGCAAAACTTAGCAATAAGGCTAGGTAACGAGGCTTCTAAATAATTAAAGCCGGTGAAAAACAGCACGACTGCGCCACTTAATACCCACAAGTTATCGGCATAAATGCCCATTGCTGCCAGTGATACCATCATAATCATCAATGATATTTGGAACATGGTTTTGGTGTTATTACGCTTAACGCCGATGATAATTAACGGCACCATTAAGAAGAAAGCGCCGATGAATGCAGGGAAATACAACATCCAATGTTTTTCTTTCACTAAACCAGCGTCAACCAAGTCTAGTGGTAAAGCTACAAACACCGCAGTTAAGACTAAATGCAGAATAAAGATACCCGCATCAAGACGGAACAATTGTGGATCCATCAACATGCGTTTTAGTTTGGTTGGCGTCGCGACAGTATCGCCCTTAGGCGCTTGTGATACAGGATTCGGCACCAACACCTGTACAATAACCATGCCCAATACAGCTAAAATCGCGGTTAAAAAGAACAAGCCTTCAAGACCTGCATATTGCGCGACAATTGGCCCGGCTAATAACGACAGCGCAAATGAAAAACCAATACACATTCCGATAATCGCCATCACTTTAGTGCGCTGCTCATCACGAGTTAAGTCAGCAGCCAAAGCTAAAACAGCAGCGGCAATGGCGCCCATTCCTTGTAATGCACGCCCAAACACCACACCGTAAATATGATCAGACATGCCGGCGACAATACTGCCGATAGCAAAAATGACTAAGCCGCCCAGAATAATCGGTTTACGGCCATATTTATCAGACAACATACCCATTGGGATCTGTAAACAGGCTTGTGTTAATCCGTAAGCACCAATGGCTATACCGACCCATAATGGCGAGAATCCTTCCAAGTGTTGGCCGTAAAGCGCAAACACGGGCATGATCATAAACAAGCCCATCATGCGTAAGCCGAATACACTAGCTAACGAAAATGCGACCTTTTTCTCAATGCCGGAGAGTCCATTTTTGGCCATTCAGTTGCCCTTAATTTTGTATCTGTAAAAAATTTTGAGTTGCGCATATTATCACAGCGTCCTAATTTAGCTCAAAAGGAATAATGAACCAAGGTACAACTGTTTATCGTATTTGCTAATGAAGTTAAACAAACAGGTTATAATGTGTCTTACATCGCAGTTCATTAATATTCGACTTTAGCTAACAAAACAACCAAATGAACTAACAATTTAGCACTGTACAATACTGTATGAAATACTGTATAAATACAGAATAAAATCTAATCACAAATCAAATGCCTTAACTTGTTTGCCAAGATATTCAGCTTTATCGGCGAGCGAGTACAACATCAGAGTGAAGAATGGATACCATTGAAATTCGTGGTGCACGAACCCACAACTTAAAAAACTTTGACCTAAAAATTCCACGGGACAAACTGATTGTCATTACGGGATTGTCAGGTTCAGGCAAATCATCATTAGCCTTCGACACTTTATATGCTGAAGGACAACGTCGATATGTTGAATCACTATCTGCTTATGCACGTCAATTTTTAAGTTTGATGGAAAAGCCAGATGTCGACCATATTGAAGGCTTAAGCCCTGCGATTTCAATTGAGCAAAAATCCACTTCACATAACCCACGTTCAACCGTGGGCACCATCACTGAAATTTATGATTATCTGCGTTTACTGTTTGCCCGCGTTGGTGAACCTCGATGCCCGACTCACGGCCAACCATTAGCGGCACAAACCGTCAGCCAGATGGTGGATAAGGTGCTCGAGCTACCAGAAGGTAGTCGGCAGATGTTATTAGCCCCAGTGGTTAAAGCCCGTAAAGGTGAACACGTAAAGTTACTAGAAAGCCTAGCCGCACAAGGCTATGTCCGTGCACGTATTGATGGTGATGTATGTGACTTATCCGATCCACCAACCCTAGATTTACATGTTAAACACACCATCGAAGTGGTCGTCGACAGATTCAAAGTGCGTGATGATCTTAAACAACGTTTAGCTGAGTCATTTGAAACCACACTAGAAATGTCTGGCGGTATTGCTGTTGTTGCTGACATGGCAGGCGAAGCTGAAGAGATTGTATTCTCTGCTAATTTTGCTTGTCCCCATTGTGGCTACTCTATGGCTGAACTTGAGCCACGTATTTTCTCGTTCAACAATCCTGCCGGTGCCTGTCAAACTTGTGATGGATTAGGTGTACAACAGTACTTTGATGCTGACCGCGTGATCACTAATGGCGAGTTATCGCTAGCTGGCGGCGCTATTCGTGGCTGGGACAAGCGTAATTTCTATTATTTCCAAATGCTCAGCTCATTGGCTGAACATTATAAGTTTGATGTCGAAACGCCGTTTCAGCAGCTTACAGATAAAGTCCAAAAAATTGTTCTGCATGGCTCAGGCAAACAGAGCATTGCCTTTAAATACATTAACGACCGTGGTGATGTGGTTATTCGTAATCATCCCTTCGAAGGCATATTGAATAATATGGATCGCCGCTATCGTGAAACTGAAAGCAATTCAGTGCGCGATGAACTGTCTAAATTCATTAATACTCAATCGTGTAAAAGCTGTGGCGGTTCACGCCTGCGTGAAGAAGCCCGTAATGTGTTCATTGGCGATTTAACCTTGCCGCAATTAACCGAATGGTCCATTGGCGAAGCATTGGGTTACTTCAAAGACATCCATTTCACTGGTCAAAAAGCGCAAATAGCAGAAAAAATTCTTAAAGAAGTGGGTGATAGACTCGGATTCTTAGTCAATGTCGGGCTTAATTATCTTAGTTTAGATCGCTCGGCAGATACCTTATCTGGTGGTGAAGCCCAACGTATCCGTTTAGCCAGTCAAATTGGTGCCGGCCTTGTGGGTGTAATGTACGTCCTTGATGAGCCATCAATTGGCCTACATCAGCGCGATAACGAGCGTTTACTCCAAACCCTTATCCACCTTCGTGATTTAGGTAACACGGTTATCGTGGTCGAGCACGATGAAGATGCGATTCGCATGGCTGATCATGTGATTGATATTGGCCCAGGTGCTGGCGTACACGGCGGAGAAGTTATTTGCTCTGGTGGCTTGAAAGATATTATTGAGTGTGAAGAGTCGATTACTGGTCAATACATTTCCGGTAAAAAACAAATCCACGTCGGTGAGCAGCGCACACCAATGGATCCGAAAAAGGTTATTGAGTTATTTGGCGCTACAGGTAACAACTTGAAAAATGTCGACTTAACCATTCCGATTGGTTTATTCACCTGTGTCACTGGTGTTTCTGGTTCAGGTAAATCCACACTGATTAATGATACTTTTTATAAAATCGCTCACCGTATGCTAAATGGTGCGACAGTCGATGAACCCGCTGCCCATAAAAGCATTAAAGGTATGGAGCAATGCGACAAGGTTGTCGATATTGATCAAAGCCCAATTGGCCGTACTCCACGTTCAAACCCTGCCACTTATACAGGTATATTTACGCCGATCCGTGAGCTTTTTGCTGCCACACAAGAATCTCGAAGCCGTGGTTACTTGCCAGGTCGTTTCTCGTTTAACGTTAAAGGCGGTCGCTGTGAAGCTTGTCAGGGTGATGGCTTAATTAAAGTCGAAATGCACTTTTTACCAGATGTGTATGTTCCCTGTGATTCATGTAAAGGCAAGCGCTATAACCGCGAAACCTTAGATGTGAAATACAAAGGTAAAAACATTCATGAAGTGTTACAAATGACCATTGAAGAAGCCCGCGTCTTCTTCGATCCAATCCCTGCAATCGCTCGTAAGCTGCAAACGCTTGTTGATGTTGGTTTATCTTATATTTGCTTAGGCCAAAGCGCGACGACATTATCGGGTGGTGAAGCTCAGCGAGTGAAATTATCTAAAGAGTTGTCTAAGCGAGATACAGGCAAAACCTTATATATTCTCGATGAACCCACTACAGGTTTACACTTTGCCGATATCCAATTATTGCTTGATGTATTACATAGATTAAAGGCAAAAGGTAATACTATTGTGGTGATTGAACACAACTTAGATGTGATTAAAACCGCAGACTGGATTGTCGATTTAGGTCCTGAAGGTGGTTCTGGCGGCGGCATGATCCTAGTGAGTGGTACGCCTGAAGATGTTGCTCAAAATACTGAGTCGCACACGGCGCACTTCTTGAAGCCATTGTTAGAGAAGATGCCTGCGTTAACATCGGCTAAAGCTAACAAGGCAGCGGCTAAAAAGGTCACTAAAAAACCTGTAGCCAAACCTGGAAATAAAAAATCCGATTAAAAGGTAATGTAGTTAAAGTTAAACTTTATGGAAGACTAACCAATGGATATGAAATGGAATTTCAGTTAAAGGCGCTAATTTTAAAGGCACTAATTTTAAAGGGGCTAAGCTTAAAGGCATTAAATTTAAAGACATTAAGTTTAAACGCACTTAGCTTAAAGCCTTTAAGTCCAAGCGTTGGCAAAAATAATGAGCTTGTTCGCCATGGACAAGCTCTACATTCTCAGTTAGTTAATCAAACGTTCTCGTCTGCAATCTCTTCATTTAATGCTCACGCTTTATCGGTTCTGTTGTTGTGTTTATTCTTATCTGGCTGTGCGTCGCAAAACTGTGGCAATTCACCCGTTAATCACTGGAGCAACCAAAGCCAGCTGCTTGAAGATATTCGCGTATTAAGTAGCCCTAAATTTGAAGGAAGAAAAACCGGGACATATGGTGCCGACCTCAGTCGCGAGTACATTAAACAGCGCTTTACTGAGCTAAACCTCACACCATGGCAAGATGAATTTGAGGTGCCTTTTAACTACCGGTCTAATTTTTCAGATAAACAAGGCATCAACTTAATTGCGACCATAGAAGCCAGCAACAACTCCCAACGCTGGCGCGTGATTACCGCGCATTATGATCACTTAGGTAAAAAAGGAAATAAGGTGTTTGCTGGCGCTGATGACAACGCCTCAGGCGTCGCTGCGATGCTAGCAATCGCAGAGCAATGGCAACAGCAAGAGAATGACAATATCAATCTAATGATTGTCGCCACCGATGCTGAAGAACCCGGTTTATATGGTTCTTATGCACTAGTTGAGCAATTAACTTCAACACCTGATATGCAACTGGAAATGTCGTTAAATCTCGATATGATCGGCAATCCTTCTAGGCCTCATGCAATTTATATAGAAGGTGAGAAAAATTTATCTGAATTTAGTCAGCTTAAAACTCAACTCCAAGACTATAATCAATTATGTATTCGGCAGAGCCGTTCAAGAATGAAAAACGGCAGCATGGTGAAGATTGATTGGCTGCGTGCTTCGGATCATTATCCGTTTCACAAAATGGGCATACCTTGGCTGTATTTAGGGGTACCGACTCATAAACAATACCATACGATTAACGATACCATTGATACGATTAATATTGGTTTTTTAGCAGCGGTCACTGAAACGGCATTTGAATTAGTCTCAGTGAATAAGCAGCAAATTGCTTTTCAATAATCAGGCCAATTTTAAAAACTTATTGAAAATATATAGTCAAATGGGTGAAAGCTTGCTATAATATCGCCCCTTTGACGCGGGAAATCGACACGGGGTTGATTTTCTGTCTGTGAAACTTTAGCGCGAATGATACAAATTTCGTGCATACCCACAAGGCTACAACTCAATGTCATCCGATGAAAGAACTTTCCGCGAACTTGGTTTATCCGAGAATTTGCTTCGTGCCCTTGACGATCTAGGTTACGAAAAACCAACTCCAATTCAGTCAGCAAGTATCGACCCGCTAATGGCAGGTAAAGATATTTTAGGTCAAGCTCAAACTGGTACTGGTAAAACAGGTGCTTTCGCACTGCCTTTACTTAACAGTGTTGACCAAAAACTGAATGCTCCTCAAATCCTAGTGCTTGCGCCAACTCGTGAACTTGCAGTTCAGGTTGCAGAAGCATTTGGTAGCTACGCTAAACACATGAAAGGCTTCCATGTACTACCTATTTATGGTGGTCAAAGCATGCATCAACAATTAAGTGCGCTACGTCGTGGCCCACAAGTTGTTGTTGGTACGCCTGGTCGTGTAATGGACCACATGCGTCGTGGCACATTAAAATTAGATTCATTAAAAGCATTAGTGCTTGATGAAGCTGATGAAATGTTAAAAATGGGCTTTATTGACGATATCGAATGGGTATTAGAACATAAGCCTGCTGACAGCCAACTTGCTCTTTTCTCTGCGACTATGCCAGAGCAAATCAAGCGCGTTGCTAACAAGCATTTATCAGATCCTGTTCACATCAGTATCTCTACGACTAACTCTACCGTTGAGTCTATTGATCAACGTTTTGTTCAAGTATCTCAACATAACAAACTTGAAGCGTTAGTACGTGTATTAGAAGTTGAAAATACTGAAGGTATTATCATCTTCGTTCGTACTCGTAACAGCTGTGTTGAATTAGCTGAAAAACTAGAAGCTCGTGGCTACGCTTCATCACCATTACACGGTGACATGAACCAACAAGCCCGTGAGCGTGCTGTTGAACAGCTTAAACGTGGCAAGTTAGATATCCTTATTGCTACTGACGTTGCGGCTCGTGGTCTTGACGTTGAGCGTATTGGCCACGTAGTAAACTACGATATCCCATATGATTCAGAAGCTTATGTTCACCGTATTGGCCGTACAGGTCGTGCTGGTCGTACAGGTATGGCAATTCTTTTCGTAACAAATCGCGAAATGCGCATGTTACGTACCATTGAGCGTGCGACTTCAAGCCGTATTTCGCCAATGAAAGTACCTAGCCCTGAAACTGTTGCTGAGCGTCGTTTATCTCGTTTAGGCGAGCAAATCCAAGAAACCATTAATGGCGACTTAGATTTCATGAAGAACGCTGTTGCAGAATTATGTCAACAACTAGAAATCGACACTGATTTGCTTGCTGCTGCATTATTACAACAAGTTCAATCTGAGCGTCCTTTACAGCTTCCAGCTATTCAAGAGCGTCAACGTGATTCTCGTGACAGTGGCAGAGATCGTGACAATGGTCGTGAGCGTCCTCGTCGTGATTCACGCGGTGGCCGTCCATTGCCTACAAGCTTTGGTAGCGCAGAAGGCTTAAAAGATAAGCCTGACGTTAAGATGTGTCGTTACGTAATCGAAGTAGGTCGCGACAATGGTGTTGGTGTAGGTAACATTGTTGGCGCTATCGCTAACGAAGCTAACATCGACAGCCAATTCATTGGTCAGATTCAATTATTTGATCAAGTGACTTCAATTGACTTACCAGACGGTATGCCAAAAGATGTGCTGACTCATTTACGTAAAGTACGTGTATGTGGCAAGCCACTTAACATCCGCGAAGCGGGTGATACGCCTTTCCCTGAGCAAAGCGACCGTCCACGTCGTCCACGTAATGACCGCCCTCGTGGTGATCGTCCTCGTGGTGACCGTCCTCGCGGTGATCGCCCTCGTAATGACCGTCCACGTAAGCCACGTGATAGCGAGTAATTGATCACAGTATCAACAATCTGTTGAACTGAAAGCGTATAAAAATGGAGCCTAGGCTCCATTTTTTTATGCCTATTGCTATACTCTGTACTCGTTGATACTTATTGATACAGTTCACTCATCTATGCTAACAACCGCAAGCAAACTCACGTTTTACTTCCTCTGCTTTTTATCGCTAATTAGTCAGTCTACTTTAGCGAATGAATCTAATAACGATTGGGTCCAATTTACGTTTGAGAATGATGCCTTTGGTTTAATTGATACCAGTGACAACGGTTACAGTAATGGTCTTGATTGGAGCTGGGGAAAAGCGGTCGTAAATGATTATGACGATATAGACTTACCTGGGTGGCTAGAAACGCTTTATGGTTGGAGCTATTTAAATCAGGGTAACAATAGGCAGTATCAGGTTAGCTACAGCGTCTCTCAGCGGATGTATACGCCTGATGATTTACAAGTCGATACCTTAATCGAAGCCGACAGGCCCTACGCTGGCACCCTGCTTTGGCAATCGAACTTACGTAGTTATGCTGATGGCATTGGCGACAATTTAAGCATCACTTTAGGTGTCGTGGGTCCAGCCTCTTTAGCAGAACAAACTCAGAAACAAGTGCATAAAATTATCGATGCTAAAGAGCCCTTAGGTTGGGATAACCAACTCAGTAATGAAGCCGTTTTTCGTATTCAAGCACAGCGACTCTATCAGTGGGCATATACACCAATTTCAGAGAATGTGGAATTTGATAGTGTCCTACATGGTGATGCTTCTATAGGTAATTTGATGAGCCATGCGGGTGCAGGTTTAACTTTCCGTATTGGTAATATTCTTAATCAGAGCTATGCCTATATCGCGCCAGCAGCCTCAAGAAGTAATAATGGCTATATCGTCAAAAGTGCTGACCGATTGAGTTGGCAATTCTTTGTGACCTTTTATGGCCGCTATGTATTAAATGACATCACCATTGATGGCAACACGTTTAAAGATAGCCATTCTGTAGAACTGACCCATGAACAAGCCATGCTCAATATGGGATTTATGCTCAACTGGAAAGACTGGGGGCTAGTTTTTTCAACCATTCGAGGCACTGAGCAATATAACAATCAACCCAGTACCGCCAACTTTGCAGCTGTCAGCATTAGCTATCGTTTCTAGGGCATGTTGCTGTTTCAAGGTTATTTGAGCAGCGAATTTTGCTTAGATGCGAGGCGGCAATTCATTCGCCGCGCTTAATCTGTTTTATCTCGAACAAAAACTCAACCAGTAAAGATCAACACGACCTCATCATACTTTGACGACTTTTACTCTTGATGCTTATACGCACGTTTGTTTTGATATACAGGCCAAATTTGTACCGCAAACACTGAACCAATTATCAATCCGATACCCAATAATGACCAGCCATCAAGAATATCTGCGCTAAACACTTGTGGCCACCAGCCTACTTTCACCACAATCGCATTGGCAACAAAGCTCAACACAGGGGTTAATGCGAGCATCGCACTGACCTGAGCCGTTGGCCAATACTTCATCGCCTGCCCAAAACAGCCATAAGCAATTAAGGTATTTGCCGCGCAAAAGCACACGATAATCCAGTCGTTAGTACTCATCAGCTCGAAATGCTCAAATTGACTAAAAGGTGCCATGAGCGCAATGCCCAAACCATAAATGAATAACAGCACATTATTGGGTGATAGCTTAGTAATTAATGACTTTTGTAGCAGCGCATAACTTGTCCAAGATAAGACTGAAAATTGCACTATTAGCACGCCAAAACCTATCTGGCTGGCGTTGCTCGCCGACGTATCTAAGCTTGGGTGGAAAAATAATAACACTCCAAGAGCTAAGGTCGCGAAGCAACTAAGCTGCACAGCAGTTAAGCGTTCTTTAAAGAATAAGGCGCCACCAAATGCCAGATAAAATGGTGCCGTTTGAAAGTTAAGCTGAGCGGTTCCTGGTGACAAATAATCCAGTGAATACACAAAAGATGTGTAATTACACATTAATAAAATACCCGCAGCCGACAATCGTAGCCAATCGCCTTGAGTTAATCCTATAAATTGTCTTAATGCCCCAAACCGCCACTGCAATAACAGCGTCACCACAAACGCCACTAAGAATCGAAACCAAGTTAGTGTAACAGGATCGATAAAACCACCCGATAGCTTTAAGGCTATGGGTAATATCCCCCAAAAAATCACGGCAACAGAAACAAAGATGAATCCTATACGAGTATGGCTCACTAGATTGAAAATCTCGATTTTAATGGCTTTAATTTGGCAACATATTGCCTGATTGTTGCAGACTAATAAACCCATTAAACGTTTAAATATTAGGCTCAGTATTCGCTATACAGGATTAAGAGTTTAGCCACCTGATAAGCATGGAAATCTCACTTAATACAGGTAAAATAGCCGCCATAAAATTGCTAAATCCTTTGTCACCAAGGGTAGCCCCTACATCTAACTTCTAAGGAACACTGGTCATGAGTCTTGCTGATTCAGTTCTTGCCATTAATAATGATTTGCCTATCCGTACCGATAAACCGGTACATAGCGGTAAAGTCCGCAGTGTTTATTGGCTCACAGAGGCTGATAGCAGCCGCCTGATCCGCGATAAAGGCTACAATGTCCCAGCTGATACGCCGTTAGCTATCATGGTGATCAGTGACCGCATTTCCGCTTTCGATTGCATTTTCCATGGTGAAGGCAATTTGCAGGGTATTCCTGGAAAAGGCGCGGCGCTAAATGCAATCTCCAATCATTGGTTTAAACTGTTTGCAGAAAATGGTTTAGCTGATAGCCATATCTTAGATATTCCGCATCCATTTGTTTGGATTGTTCAAAAAGCACGTCCAATTAAAGTCGAAGCAATTTGTCGTCAATACATTACTGGTTCAATGTGGCGAGCTTACGCAAAAGGTGAACGTGAGTTTTGCGGCATCACTTTGCCAGAAGGCCTTGAGAAAGATCAAAAATTACCTGAATTACTCATAACTCCTTCAACTAAAGGGATCTTAACCGGCATTCCTGGTGTTCCAGAGCAAGATGACGTTAATATCAGCCGTAGTGATATAGAAGCCAATGTTGAAGCATTTGGTTTCGAGAAAGCCTCGGACATCGACTTATATGAAAAGCTGCTTAAAGAAGGTTTTAAGGTTATTTCCGACGCATTAAGTGGCCACGACCAAATGTTTGTCGATACCAAATTTGAATTTGGCTATGTCGATGACAAAGATGGTAACTCAAAGCTGATATACATGGATGAAGTCGGTACTCCTGACTCTTCACGTATTTGGGATGGCGCAGCCTACCGTGATGGCAAAATTGTTGAAAACTCCAAAGAAGGTTTCCGCCAATTCTTACTCAATCATTTTGACGATGCTGATATTTTGTTAAACAAAGACAGAATGCCTGAACGTGAAGCACTAGCCCGTGATAATGACTTACCCCTTGAAGCGATGATGAATGTGTCGCGCACTTATACGGGCGTTGCAGAAAAGGTCACAGGCAGCAGCATTAACCTTCCTGAAAACCCGAAAGAAGATATCATTAAAGTCCTGCGTGAAAACTACGATTTAATCGTGTAGTACAGCAAGATAATTAAGTATAAACAAGCATGATAAATTTGAACAAGGCGCCACAAGGCGCCTTTTTTGTATCCGTTAAACACAGTTTATAAATACTTAATCCAAGCCTGTTTACTCTGATGTTTATACTGACTAAAACGTTTAGTTGGATAGTAAAGCAACACGGCTAAAACGATTGTTACAACCCACACCCAACCTATATGGGTAAAGCCATATAATTCGCCATAATTAGGGCCAATAACATTGACGGCAAATCGGTACATAAACAGTAACAAATACAGGTGCACAATATAGAAGAACATCGGTGCAGATCCAAATGTGGATAACACCTTACCGTATTGAGGTTTGACCTTTTCAAGCATGCTTAAGCACAAAAGTGTGCCGCCAATGGTAACCAATAAAAAACCAAGAGATGGAGGATACTTAGTCAGATTAAATATCGACTTTAAGGTCATAATTACACTATCACCTTGCTGCCAATCTAAAGTCTCTCCATAAATATTAAAACCACGTAAAATCGCAAATAACGCAAAACTAACCAGACCTAAACCAATTAAAATCTTATGGCGTTTAACATCATCAAAACTCGCAGCGTAAATTGGTGCAATAACATAACCTAACAAGATAACCCCAATCCAAGGCAGCACTGGATAACTGGCTCGAATACCGACAAAATCACTGGTAAAAATATTACCGCGATCATGCAATATTGCCCAAATGGTATAACCCCACTCACCTGGCGCAAAGCTAATTGGTGTCAGAGCATTGTGTCCAAACACAATCACCAAACCAATGACCCCAAGCCAAAATCTTGGTAAGCCTATAAGTAACGCCAGCGCAAGCATACTGATACCAATTGCCCACATGACTTGTAGCCAAATCATGTCGTAATTTCCCATCCACTGAAACGTAATCACGGTGCACTCTAATGCTATGATAAACAGGCCACGCTTGATTAAAAAAGATCTCGCAGAACGCTCTGGGCCAAATTGCGGATGACTATATAACCAGGCGGAGACCCCGGTTAAAAACACAAAAGTTGGCGCACAAAAGTGGGCGGCAAAACGACTGATAAACAATCCTGTACTGGTGCTATCAAGTGTCATGGGATCGGTGACTTGCTCATGGAAGAAAAAACGCTCTCTCACATGATCAAGCAACATAATCAACATGACGATGCCACGCATTATATCGATGCTATCAATACGCTTTTTCAACATCTGTGCACTTACTGTTTTCATTAATAAAACTCTCTTACTGACTTTCTAAATACCATTCTGACATCAGAATAAATTAGCTGCAGTTGCACTATAGCAATCACCAACTACAACAGATCTTCCTCAAGTGCCATAGTGAAAATAATACGTCAATATAGTAATGAAATATTTTCAAAATCTTTACAAAACCAATCAATTGTAAATGATAATGATTTTCATTTAACTTATATTAACTTTTCTATATCATCTGTCTCGAAAAAAATACATCCCAAAACAACACTTTCAATCAGTAAGCATTGAGCTTACACAGCAGTTAAGATGATAAAAATATGAAACTTAGCCCGATTTACTTATCTCTATTATGCGCTTTTAGTGTCATACAATACGCCTCTGCAGCGGATCAAGAACCAAAAGAAGACACCGCTGTTAATGATGACTTAGAAGTAATTGAAGTGACAGGACGTTACATTCAAGGTTACAACGCTCACTCTGCAAGCGGTGCATCTAGATTGGATCTAGCAATTACCGATATTCCTCAATCAGTATCTGTTATTACTGAAGCTCAAATGAAAGACTTTCAGTTAACTGACATCAACTCAGTACTAGATACCGCCACGGGCATTAACGTAGAGCGTATCGAAACAGACCGCACATATTATACTGCTCGCGGTTTTGATGTGACAAACTTTCAAATTGACGGCATCGGTCTACCATTAACCTCAGGTAACAATCACGCCGACGAAGATACCGCTATTTATGACCGAATTGAAGTTATCCGTGGTGCAAATGGCTTAATGACTGGGGTAGGTAATCCTTCAGCTACTGTTAACTTTATTCGCAAGCGCCCAACTGTTGAAGATCAACTCCTTATCTCTGGCACCTATGGCAGTGATAACAATGCCCGTCTCGAACTTGACGGTTCTGTGGCGATTACTGATAAGGTTTCAGCCCGTGCAGTCGCTGTTAAACATAAACAAGATTCTTACCTTGATCGTTACGAACAAGACAAAAATGTCTTGTATGCCTTCATCGAGGCTGAGCTTACCGATAGCACGACTATCTCGTTAAGTCACAGCTATATAGACAATGACGCTACAGGCAATAACTGGGGAGCTTTACCGCTTTATTATACTGATGGTAGCCCAACCAATTATGACCGTTCGACCAACACCTCTGCTGATTGGTCTAACTGGCAAGTAGAAAAGAATAATACTGTTTTTGAGATAAGCCATTACTTTAATGATGATTGGCGTTTACGCGGAACTTACTCACATAAAGTGACCGATGAAGATACCGAATTATTCTATGTTTATGGCACCCCTGACAAAAATACCGGGTTAGGTTTAACGGGTTATGGCAGTGAATATGACTTGGATGAAACTACTGATTTAGCAGACTTATACGTAGATGGTAATTTTGATCTATTTGGCCGTAACCATCAGTTAGTGGTTGGTATTAACCATGCTGAACTAACATACAACGATAGCTCGTTATACGACTACACCACAGGTAATGGTTTCCCTGCTATGCCCGACTTAAATGACTGGGATGGCAATACACCTAAACCAACCTTCAATGACGGCCTAACGGGCAGTGACGTACGCACCAAACAACAGGCGGCATACTTTACCGGACGCTTTAACCTATTCGAAGACATGCATGTTATTGCAGGTGGACGTTATAACACTTGGGAAGCGAACGGCGAAGCCTACAGCGTTGACCAAGAAACGGATGCAAGCGAGTTTATTCCTTACCTAGGCATGGTGTATCGCTTTAGACCTGAAATCATTGCTTACGCAAGTTACACCGAAACCTTCCTTGCACAAAAAGAGCTAGATATAAACGATCAGATGCTCGACCCTGTCACCGGTGAAAGCAAAGAAATCGGCATTAAAAGTGAGCTATTTGACGGCAACCTGATTGCCAGTTTGGCCTATTTTGATGTTGAGCAAACCAACTTAGCCACATTAGATCAATCAACAATATTACTGCCACCTGATCAACACCGCTATATCGGTGCTGACGGCATTAACAGTAAAGGTTTCGAAATTGAATTTGCAGGTGAATTGTATACAGGGCTTCAAGCCAGTATTGGTTACACCGACTTTGACATTAAAGGCGATGACGTTGTTGCTGATTACACACCAGAAAAACTGTTAAAACTTGCAGCGACCTATGAGTTCCAAAATATCGAAGGCTTCTTTATCGGTATGAACATGCGCTGGCAAGATGATACTTCTCGTAAGCAAGGCATCGTGGCTGATGGTTTTGACAATGCAGGGCAAGAAATTGTTACCGAGCAAGAAGCCTATGCCATCGTTGATTTAATGGCTAAGTATCAATTTACTGATGATATTCAATTGACAGTAAATGCCAACAATGTGACTGACGAAAAGTACATTACTAGTTTGTACTGGGCTCAAGGCTTTTATGGTGCACCAGCTAATTACAGTGCCACGCTAACCTGGAAGTTATAACCCTATTCAAAGCCTCCTTGCTCATTTAGCAAGGAGGCTTTGCTTATTTAGGATGGACTAAAAGTGTTATTAACCTCTTAGAGTAAATTATGAGAAAAACATTATTCAAATGGCACTCCTACGGAGCGCTTATCGCCATGCTGCCGTTATTGATCATTTCAATAACTGGCAGCATTTTGGTTTTTAAAGTCGAAATAGATAGCTTGCTGCGACCAGCCCATATGGTGGTTGACGCTGAGAGTACAAGCGAGCGTGTCAGCTTAGATACCTTGATGCAAACCACCTTAACGGCTAACCCTGAATACGAATTAGGAGGATGGGAGCTGTTCGATGATAAGCAACGTTCTGACGCCGCCTACGTGATAAAACGCGGCACTGAAGATTGGGGGAAAGTCTATATTAACCAGTATTCTGGTGAACTATTATCTCAGCCACAAGCCATGGATCACTATATTACTGACTGGTTATTAGAGTTACATTACTCGTTTCTATTGCACGTAAAAGGCGCATGGGTGGGATTTTTTGCTGCGCTACTGATGTTATTTTTAGGCATAAGCGGCATTATTTTATACCGTCGTTTCTGGGCTAAAATATTCACTATGCGCTTTAATGCAGTAAGACGAATTTTATTCAGTGATATCCATAAATTCATTGGCATTTTAAGCTCACCTATTTTACTTATCATGGCATTCACTGGCGGCTACTGGAATATTGCCGGCATATTGCATGAAATCAATGACCATGGTGACGGCGGCCATGTTTATATTACTGCGCCACTCCATAGCCCTGATATTTCGTTTGAGTCGCTCAGGCAGCAAAGCAGCCAAGAGATCCCAACTTATCAGGCGGGCTATTTAGCCATGCCCCATGAACCCGATAGAGATATTTCATTTTATGGTGCCGTCGAGACAAGTAACCCATTAAACAGTGAATACTCGAGTGTAGTTAAATTTGACAAGACCACAGGCGAATTGTTGAGTAAACAAGATATACGCGAAGCGGGTTTTCTGATGGTGTTTTTAGACAGCTTTCGTAAGCTTCACTTTGGCTATTTTGGTGGATTACTCACTAGAATTATCTGGTGTATTGTCGGTTTAATGCCAGTTTTTCTTGGTTTTACTGGCTTATATTTATTTTGGAGTCGCCGCAAACAAAAAACAGCGGCTAAGCGTTCAAGAATTGCCATTGACACTCAATCAGCAACTTAATATTTGCAGCTAAAAAAAGGAGCCAATAGGCTCCTTTTTTGTTGGTATTGATGAATCAATCTATCCAATAAAACCAATTTATCTATTCAATAAAATCAAATACAAGTCACGCCTGTTGTTAAGCTATCATGCTCATTAAACAGTGAGCCGCCTGCTCTTACGGCCAAACCCTAATGCGGATAACAATAATAAACCTAAAAAGCTTAAACTCGCGCCAGCAGCCTTATCTTTAATCACTGCCACATTAGATGCTTGCGCCTCAGGGTATGACAGCGCGATGAGCACTGGATCGTGATCAGAGGAAGAGTAAGCATTGTCAGACTTAGCCAACTCTCCAGTATATTTACTGCTGTATTCAAACAAGCTCGATTCAACGGCATTAATATGCCAATCTTCAATCGCCACTAACCGCGCTGCTAAGCTTAAATTACCTAAGGCGTGGTCTAAGTTGCCCAATTCACCACGATAACTGTACGAGTAAGTCTCAGGGCCATGTGCTTGGGTATTTAAATTAATTAACCCGAACCCTTTATCAATCACCAACCCTTGGGCTTCATGATCTAGGCCATTTAAGCGAGTGTGTGATGCAGTACTGATAACACGTTCACTACGATTGGCATCATAGTCAGTTAACACGGCTAATGGATCTTCTTTGCCATAGGCATTCAAATCGCCGATAACCAGCACATCTCCGTCTAAGTCTATTATCGACTCACCAATCACCTTGGCGGCGGAAACACGAAACGCATTACACTTTCCCTGTAAATCCTCAGGTTCTGAATCTTCATTAAAGCTTAACCAATCTTCTAAACAGCCTGAGCCTTTAGATTTAAAATGGTTAACTACAATAGTCAGTTTTTGATCATTAAGCCTAAAACCTTGCATCAAACTGTGGCGCTGATATTTTTTGTAAGCTGGATTCAACTCTTTTACGCCATCTTTAATACGTGAAACAACGCCCTCTTCCACGTGTTGCTCTGGCGTAGCGATAACCTTTGCTAGGCCATCTAAAGTGACCACAGCAGGTCGATATAATATGCCGACAGCGATGGCATCACTGCCAACCAAGCCATTGTTGTCAGTCACTTCGACAAATTGATAAGCAAGTTCAGTAGGCTGTTTGTCATTTAGCGCAGTGACTAAGTTTTGAATTGCACTTAACTCACCAAAACCATTATTTTCAACTTCCATTAAGCCAATAATGTCAGCATTCATTGCCGCCATCGCATTAATGATTTTTGTTCGTTGCAGCAGCATTTCTGACTCTATCTTGGCGCCGCGATTGTGACCTAATGGATTAGCATCACCGCCAAATGGGCTGTTAAAGAAGTTCAGCACGTTAAAACTGGCTACACGTAAATCACCTTGATTCGCTATCGCTGGCGCAGCGCTGCGATCCTGATTGCGCACAAAGTCACTGGCACTGATTTCGTTGATTGGCATAAAGCGATATTTGTCGTAGCTATAGCCGATGACCCCTTCAATATTGATCAATGTATCGCCGATGCGAATATAACCATTCTCGGCATTAAAACTTGGAAAGTACGGTACCTTGCCATGGTCAGCTTTATAGTCTGATTCAACCACCAGCTGATTACTGATATTGGCTTTATTTAGTGCTATCGCCTCAGTAGATAAAGGCGCATAAACCTGAGTGGCTTTCATTAATGGCGCTTGATGGGATAACACCATATTGTTGCGATACGAGTCATAATCAAGACTGAATGAACGTGTAACTGTCATGTCACTCTCAGCGGTTAACACCACCTTCATGCCTTCAAATCGTTCAAGGGCTTGAGCTAAGCTTTGACCCTCTTTTACCTGCAATGGAGTTGCGGCTATCTCACCAACTTGATTACCGAGTTTATATTTTTGCTGGGGCTCAAGATTGATTTGGGTAAAACCTGAGTATTCTTGTACTTTACCTGTTACGCAGATTTCCATTCCTGGGACGATTTCAGCTGGCGCAGAAGCGCCCCAATGGACAAAAATACCGTCAGATGTCAAAGGTGAACCATCACCTAGTGGATCTTGAATAAAGAAGCCTTTATATAATCTTTCCGCTCTAGCTGTGACTACACCTGTGGTGGTGACTTCCTTAACGGATTCATTGCTTTGCGCAGTAACAAATGGACTAGTAGAGCCAGTACCTTGGATCTGATAAATCGGGGTGATGTTTTCAGCGTCACACAAAACTTCACTCGCCATTGGCGTTTTAGTTATAGCCGTTTTAGTGATAACCGATTTAGCTTGTGCCAACATTGGCATAGCCAGAATGATAGGCAACGACACCGCAGATAATATGCTCACTCTCATTTTACATTCCAATTTATTATTTTTTATGCTTATTGATGCAATATATTCAACAAGAACTAGATCAAGCACTAGGTGAAAAATTAGGTCACTAATACATTGAATAATATTACTAAATAGGCTGATTTGATAGATAAAAAAGGAGCCGAAGCTCCTTTATCATTATCACTTAATTACTTGCTTGCTTGCTAATTGCTAATTGTTAATTGTTAATTGCTCAATAAGTTCGACAATCTGTTAGCAGACATAAGCAGTTAATATTTTGCAGCCTCATTTTCTTTTGGCATAGTCGCTTCAATAAACTCACGTAAATCTTGATTAGATTGCTTTAAGTCTTCTGAACGCAAGTACATCATATGACCGCTACGGTAGCCTTTAAAGCTTAAACGGTCTTTCATTTTACTGCTTGGGTCAAGTTGCCACATGCTGTATTTGGCATCAAAATAATTGGTCGCACCATCATAATAACCAGCTTGCACCATCACATTTAAGTATGGGTTTTGCGCCATTGCCTGACGTAAGTTTTCGCCGGTTTTATTATTGGTACGATCCCAAGGGTGTACATTACCTAACATGTAATACTTGATATCCGTTTTATAATTTAACTCTTCACGCATGTAAGCATTAATCGCTGGGGTAAACGAGTGCAACCATGAGGTTAACTCCGCATTGTAATCAGGGCTGTCACCCACATCTTGCTTATCAATACCCAGGTAACGCGAATCTAAACGACCTACCGTTTGGCCACGCTCTCGAAGTAACGCCTTCCAAAAAAAGCGTGTCGATACATCAAGGTTAGATTTAAGTACTTCATCCACACTCAAGCCTGAAAAATAAGCCACTTTTTCAGCTATTTTCTGCTTGTGATCAGGCGCGATAAAGCCACCCATGGCTAATGCAGGAATATATTCATTAATCGTAAACGCTTCAACTTCTGGGAGAAACTCGGTTAAATCAGCATTTTGTAATTCTGCAGACAAGGCCTTGTGATACCAAGCCGCCGCCGCAAAATACGGTAGGCGATTAGCCGATTTAACAGGCCCTTTACGCTCAATACCTATGTCTGTCGGTGACACTAAAACGACACCGTTAAGATACATCCATTGACGGTCTTGTAACTCTAATGCCAAACCAGAGACACGAGTTGTACCGTAGCTTTCGCCAATAAGGTATTTAGGTGAGCGCCAACGTTCATTGCGACTCACAAACGTATTTAGCCATTCAGCCAAATACTTAATGTCAGCATTCACACCAAAAAACATTTTTTGTTGTTCATCTTTGCTTGGCATCTCGCCATCTTTATTGGGCAGTACTCTTGAGTAACCAGTGTTAACTGGGTTTACGTAAACGATGTCAGCAATATCAAGAATTGAATGAGGGTTCGCTTTTACCCCGTATGGTTGCAACGGATAACCTTCTTCATCAACATTAATCGCACGCGGGCCTGTGTAACCAATATCCATCCATACCGATGCAGAACCTGGTCCACCATTAAATGAAATCAATAAAGGGCGTTTCGCTGTGTTACGCACATTTTCACGCTGGTAATAGGTGTAGTTAAGGGTTGCCACCGCATCGCCATTTTCATTCCATACTGGTTGCGTACCTACCGTGGCGGTATAGGAAAAACTATTACCATTCACTTTCGTTTTATGTTCTGTCACCACGGTTTCATCAACAGCGATTTTACGACTGTGTTCAGCCATAGATGATGAGCGAGTGTTGTTAGTGTCGTCTTCCGCTAAAACTGAGGTTGTCGCCAATAGGGGGGAAAAACAAAGCAGCGTCGCTGCGAGGGTAATAGCCTTCATACCGGTTCTCTTTTTTATTAATCTAGGGTATTTGTGTGCGTCTATTAAATGTCCAAATGTCTCACAGTGCAATCAAAGTGTTATCCTATGGGCAACTTCAACACAACAATTACCTATAACCAACTAATTTTAAAGACTTAATAAAATTAACAATAATCGTAAGCAAACGTACATTCACATTTTATTTTACAGTATCAGCTGAATTAATGACTGCCTAGGAAACCCTTTATGAGCAAGACACTACAATCCTGGCAACAAGCCAATTGGCCGCAAACCGCTCAGCGCTGGACTGAAGCTGAGTTAAGCAAACAAAACATTCGTTTAATCGATGAATTACAAGTTGTTAAAACGTGGGCTTTGGGTCATGTACTCAAGCAATCAACTGGCTCAGGTGATACTTTCTTTAAGGCCACGGCTTTCTTACCTTTGTTTTCAAATGAGGCCAGTCTATGTTCAAAGTTATTTGAACTGTTTCCACAATATAGCGCTAAAGTCATCGCATTCGACGCCCATCAGCAATGGATGTTAACCGAAAGTTTTGGTGAGGCATTTGTCGATACCGTGCCGCTTTGTGACTGGGTTAAACCTTTTACTGAGTTCGCCAATCTACAATTGGCTTCTGTTGACCACATTGAAGAGTTAGAAGCGGCTGGCTGTATTCGTCGTGACATTACCCAATTACCAACACAGCTGCAGCGCATTTTTAATGATAAGGCCATTATTTCTCGCTTCCCCCAAGATATTGACCTATCTACTGAACGCCTAAGCCAAGTACTCACTAAGCTCAAACAATCTGTCACAGCATTAGCCGCTTATCAGTTGCCTTCTAGCTTGGTTCATAGTGATTTACACATCGAAAATATTGCTCCACGTAATGACGTAAAAGAACACTTTACCTTCTTTGATTGGAGCGACGGCTGCATTAGTCACCCTTTTATCGATGGCACTTACTTATTTAGAATGGATGACAGTGAGGGGAAGCAACAAATTATTGATGCTTACTTAAATCAATGGTCAAAATATGGCTCCAAAGATGAATTAAAACGAGCATGGCAGCTTGCTGAAAGTATTTGCTATGCACATCAAGCTGTTTCGTATGCTGGAATGCTGCATATTTTGTCAGAGCAACAAACCCCAGATTTAATCCATGCATTTGAAAATGCTTTTAGACGGTTTTTGCTTAAGGTGATGAATTAATAATGATAAAAAACCTAAAAAAAAGACCTTGTTTACAAAGAGGTACAATGAAATAACTTTTAGTTATGTTGTTTACAGCAACCACATGTAACAAATCGAATAAAAAAGAATATATTTTGTCAAAAAATCGTATCCAAACCGATCAAGCTGCTCTAGAATTTGGTTAATTTCCATCATTTAAGTGTCGGCACTATGAAGCAAGTTGAATTTCGTAATATTGATAAGCTTTTTATCAAAATGTCTATTAACGATAAGTTCTGGGCTATTTTTGCACTCTTTTTACTGATTATCGGCAGTGTGTCGGTTAACAGTTATTTCAATAGCATTAACCAAATAGAACAACACTCTATGACTGTGCTGACAGAAAAAGTCACCGCGACCGTTAATGCGCTTGAAGCCACAAACCAGTTAGACCAAGCAAGTAGTGCAGGTTTATCTGTGTCTGATTATAATCAACAAAGCCAACGTAACGACAATAATATCACTGCTGTTGTCCAAGCTAATGGCCAGTATTACTCATTAAACCAATCAGTTTATCAACTTGAAAACGATGCCAAACAAGATGCATTTTATAGCTTGTTACTGTCATTCTTGTGGGTGTTGCCATTTGCATTGGTGATTTATTGGAATGCGACCTTCATTGGGGGTGCGTTGTGGGTACTATGGGATACCACTGCTAAAATTGGCAAAGGCGATTTAACTTCGCGCTTAGGTTTCCATCCTGGTCGCGATGAATTTGGTACTATTGGCTGCGCACTAGACCAAGCAATGGATACATTAACTGAATTGGTTGTTACGGTTAAGCAAAGTGCTGACACTCTACATACAACATCAAGCTCCTTTGCAGATGAAACCCAGCAAAGTGCAGACCAAATCGATCAGCAATACATTTCATTAGATTCAGTTGCAACTGCAATGGAAGAAATGACCGCGTCATCACTTGAAGTATCAAATATTGCTAAAAATACCACTCAGCAAGTTGAGCAAGATTCTGAATACACTAAGCAGAGTTATACTCGGGTGAAACGTGCGATTGAAGAAATTCAGCAGTTATCGACTTACATTGAAAAAACCTCAGATTCTGTTGGTAGCCTGAAAGAGAATGCCACTAAAATTAATGAGGTGATCACCACAATTAATGCCATTTCTGAGCAAACGAATTTACTGGCATTAAATGCGGCAATTGAAGCCGCTCGCGCCGGCGAAATGGGTCGAGGCTTTGCTGTCGTTGCCGATGAGGTGCGTACCCTTGCAAGTCGCACACAATCAGCAACTGTTGAAATCCAATCTATGATTGAGCAGCTGCAATCTGAAACGCAAAATATTGATAGCATTACTCAAGATACTGTTAAGCAAGCGCAAAGCAGTAGCGACTTAATCACTAATATTGGGACTGATGTGAACGCCATTGCTGAGTCATCGCGTTCGATTATGGACATGAGCTTCCATATTTCAACATCGTCTGAAGAGCAAAGCGCTGTGGCTAATGATATTGCTAAAGAGTTGACGGAAATTCGTGTTAAATCAAACACCATCCGCGATCTTGCAAGCCAGTCTTCAAATGGTGTCGTTGAACTATCTGCCGCATCAGCTAATTTGGGCAGAATTTTAAGTAACTACCAAACAGCTTAAAGGGCGCTTTATGTAAATAAGCCCTCTTTACAGATCACTAGAAATGAAAATGCCGATATTCAACATATCGGCATTTGTATTTCTGGGGTCTTATGTTTTACATTTTACTGAATAAACATAAGAGTTTTAAAGCTGATGTAAGGTGTAGCCAAACTGACTTTCGCTGTCTTTGGTTAATACAAAGCTATAGTTAGTATCACCATCAAACGTGATAAGGTCTGACTGATATAGCAAGGTTTGGGTGCCATTATCAGATTCATAAACCACATTAATTTCATAGTCATCTTGAGGCATAACAAGGCTTTCTTGTTCAGTAAAATCAATATCCTCAATCGTGTATTCAGCTGATTCAATGGTTTCCGTGCTATTAACAAAATACACAGTTAAGTCATCATAATCTTCTGATAAGTTCGCCACATCAACATTGTATTCATAAGCTCTTGGGCGCATGTCATGTTCGATCACCATGCCTTTGATACTGTCATCTTCTTGGTACAACAGTAAGGTGCGGATATCATCTTGGTTAAAGGTCACTAACACGTTATCCAAGATAACTTCACTGGTATCGGTATTAGTCACTGTTACGCCATAGTCATTAAAACCCGTTTGCTGGAAGTCGCTAACAGTGAATGGCGTAATATCATGCAGATAATGCGACTCTAGCTTACTCACCACATCGACATTTAGCGTGATGTCTTCAAGGCCATTAAATACCCTGAAGTCAGCGGTAGAATCAATATTAGTATAAGTAACTGGCGTCGATGTTGAGTCCACACTGTCTAGCGTGACCTTTAAATCACCCGAGCCAAAACTGTTACGCAGCACAAATTTATAAACAGTCTCAGTGGTTAAGCTCATACTTTCTGTGGTGTAAACCACGTTATCAGTCCCCTGATCAGTTAAATAGATAATATATTCATCGGTATCTAACATCAGCTCGGTAGTGTAGCCACGGTATCCGATACTGCCTAACATTGTCGCATCTTGATATTCATCGCTGTCTAGCGAAATATAAGCGTCATAGGCCATATCTTCAGACGTAACATTGGCTACCAAGACCTGCATTTTACTGTAATCTTCATCGTCATCATCATTCATATCATCCATATCGCTACGTTCGTAGCTAATGTCTAATAATTCTGGCGATTGATAGTCTCCATATAAAACAAATAAATGATTATCTTCATTACTGAAGCTCATATCCTCACTATAAATCGTGACCGTGTCTTCATTTTCATCTTGACCATATATTTCCATTGCCACGCTACCTGTATCGTAGCCATATCGCGGCATGGAATCTCCAAATTCAATATAACTGTATTCATAATCATCTAACACTAGCGACGTGGCAGTACTGTTCGCTGAGGCATTATAATATTGCACATACGCAACGGAATCTGAGTCATCATCACTATCACCATCAATAGAGTCGCACCCCATCAATGACACACTTCCCAAGCAAACCATCATCAAACTGCACACATTTCTGTTAAACATATCTACTCCGTTAACTGTTTAATTACATTCTCAAGAGATAGGACAAAGCGTGGATGTAATTGACCGTAAAGAAGTGTAAAGATAAGAAAGCCAGCGTAAAGGGGTTAAATATCTGAAAATGAGATACAAAAAAGCACTGCTGGAGCAGTGCTTAATAAGGTTTATGTTTTTGCTTAAGCAGATTAGCTACCTGCGATTTTCATCTCACTCAGTAAGATACCGCCGGTACGGATTGAAGAACGTAAATCTTGATCCTTAGCAACCGCTTGCACGCCCATAAACATGTCTTTTAAATTACCAGCGATAGTAATCTCTTCCACTGGGTATTGGATTTCACCGTTCTCGACATAAAAGCCTGCTGCACCTCGAGAGTAATCCCCGGTCACCATGTTCACGCCTTGACCCATCACCTCAGTGACAATTAACCCTGTACCCATCTGTTTAATAAGTTCATCAAAGGTTTGCCCAGAGTGACTTAAAGTCCAGTTGTAAATACCACCAGCATGGCCAGTATTAGGTAGAGATAACTTACGTGCAGAATAACTGGTTAATAGATATGTTTCTAATTGGCCACGATCAATGATTTGACGTTGCTGAGTTGCCACGCCTTCACTGTCATAGTTTGCACTTGCAAGTGCGCCAACCATATGCGGGTTTTCTTCAATACTAAACCAATCAGGAAACAGTTGAGTATTGATAGAATCTTGTAAGAAGCTTGATTTACGGTACAAGCTACTGCCGCTAATCGCACCAATCAAGTGACCAATCAGGCCTGTCGCGATTTCAGGTGAAAACAAAACAGGTAAGTTCGATGTTGGGATTTTACGTGCGTTAAGACGGTTTACCGTCTTATTTGCGGCTAATAATCCCACTGACTCTGGCGTCATTAATTCGTTATATTTACGGGCAATAGTGTAATCATAATCGCGTTGCATATTGCCATCAGCTTCTTCACCAATCACCACACAACTTAAACTATAACGCGAGCTGCAATAGCCATTTAAGAAGCCATGGCTGTTACCGTACACTTTAGCAGCGGTATGTGCATTAGCCGTTGCTCCGTCTGAATGTTGCACTCGCTCATCAACCGATAAACTGGCTTCCTCAGCACGAATGGCTAGCTGAGCCAGCTCGTCAGGACTGATATCTTGTGGATGATATAAATCTAGATCGCGAATGGTTTGCGCCATTAGCTCTTTATCCGCTAAGCCGCTAAATGGATCTGATGAGGTATATTTTGCGATGTCATTCGCTGCTTTTACCGCTATAGCAATCGCATCAGGACTTAAATCTGATGTTGATGAGCTGCCTTTACAACCATCTCGGTAGACTGTAATACCTAAAGCACCGTCTTTATTAAACTCAACGGTTTCAACTTCTTTCTCTCGCGTTGAAACCGACAGTCCTTGTTGTTTGCTAATGGCAACTTCAGCAGCACTCGTGCCTAATTTTTTTGCATATTCTAATGCTACAGCAACGGCATCTTTTAACGCCGATAATTCAGTATCAATATTATTGGTAGACACAAACTTACTCTTCAGTTTCCATTGTTGCGCCTAGCATATCAAATTCAAAACTGTATTGATAACCAACAAAACAAGGATTTAGCCCCACAAATAGGGTTAAATAAACTAACCTTTAGTTATCGTGTTGAATTATCACTTAATGAGTGCAAATGTGTTTTAAAGTAAATCGTCTTCTTAACGTATATTCAGTGGCCGCGATAGCCTCTGAAGTGTTATTATTCGATGATATTTATTAGAGGTTATTTACTATGAAAATTGTCGGCGATTCAGATCACTTCCACCAGCCATATGACAATGACGATGATTACGTCAGCAGAACAGAATTCAAGAAAGAAAGCGAAGATGCACAAGAGCTAGGCATGCGCCTTATTGCTTTAAGCAAATCGCAACTAGACAAAATTGGTTTAGATGAATTTTTGTATGATGCTGTCTTAAAAACTAAAAGCATTAAACCGAAAACTGAGGCATACCGACGTCATCTTCAGTACATCGGTAAATTAATGCGCGGTTTTGAGCACGAACCCATCATTACAGCACTAGATAATGTGTTGAATAAAAACAATAATGAAACTGCTCAAGTGCAGATTATTGAAAAACTTCGTGCCCGTTTACTTGAAAATCCAAACGAAGAAGTTGAAACATTACTTGCTCAACATGAAGCATTTGATCGTCAAAAGTTGCGCCAACTTATTCGCCAATCAACTAAAGAGTTAGCCAAAGGCCCTGAATCAAAATCTCATAAAGAATTATTCAAATACTTACGCGCCGGTTTAGCTGAATAAAATTTACTTACAAGGATGTTGCTGATGCTACTAAAAAAAATAATACATGCACTGCCTTTATCAATTGCTTCACTTGGATTACTCGGGTTACTTGCTGGCTGTAATGGCCCGTCTGATGACAACGACAATGGTGGGGGAGAAGATGGAAGCTATAGCATTAGTGTTAGCTACCAAACCGTTGTTAATGGACAATGTGATGCCGATACCGACTCACTGACATTTGATATCAACGAAAGCTTTTGTGCGGTAGCTCAGCTTAAACTGTCCAATAGCAACGTCAGTGGTGCCATTGTCAATTTTACCCCTGACTTTGGTGAAGCCAGTGCTGAGAGTAAGTTAACTGACAGTGATGGCCTCGCGAGTGTATTTATTAGCTCTACGAGCAATGCCGTTGGTGCGGGCACTTTGATGGTATCGTTCAATCCTGATGATGCCGATAGTGTCAGCGCAAGTAAAAATTATCAGTTTGAAGATACCAATACCGTGCCTACACCGGATACCATTTCGGTTACAGCGAGTATCACTCAAGCAGGTCAAACAGTCACCCGCTTTAAAATTGATCAAGCTGTACTGCTGACAGCCAGTGTAATGGATGGTGCTAACCAACCAATCGCAAATCAACTGGTTAGCTTCCAAGCAGGTAATGCCAGTTTATCACCTGATAGCGCACTCACTACAGCTGAAGGCATTGCGAGCATTAGTTATACCGCTTCAAGTAGTGAATTAGGCGCCTATACCTTAGTCACCAGCACTGATTTTAACGATGAAACAATATCTGGTACCAGTGATTATGAAGTATTAGCGGGTGATGAAGTGATCCCTGAGGGCACTTTAAAGTTTGGTTTTATTGATAACTCAGACCCTGACGCAGATGTGTTTATTGAAGGTAAATTAGGCTCAACCTTAACTGCCGATGCTGACGGTAATTTTATTATTGGTGCAGGTGCGAGTTTTGGGGTTTATGCTGATGTTATTGTCGAAGCAGCTGACGGGACATTCGAGCCATTACAGAGCCCAGTAAGCGTATCATTAACCTCTGATTGTGTAACCAATACTGATGCAGCTATCGACTCTCCAGTGGTTACATCTACAGGTACAGCAAGCTCAACTTATCAAGACTTAAGCTGTAGTGGTAATAGTGTCCGAAGTGAGCAAATTGTTGCAACAGCACTGATTGGCAGTGAATCCTTCAGTGCAAATTTTGATTTTTCATTAGAGCGTCAAACACTCGGAAGTCTTAGTTTTGTTTCTGCAGACCCGACTCAAATCCGCATTAAAGGTGCTGGCGGGACTGGCTCTACCGAGACTTCATTAGTGACGTTTTTAATTAGCAGTGCTAATGGACAACCTATAGCACTGCAAGATGTAGACTTTAGTTTAGATACTATTGTTGGCGGCTTAAGCTTCTCAAATGGCAATACCACTAGCCAAGCAACCAGTAATTCTGATGGTTTAGTCTCTGTAACGGTTCAATCGGGTACTATTCCGACGCCTGTGCGTGTTTTAGCATCAGCCACAGATTCAGGCAATACCATTACCACTCAGTCTGAACAGCTCACTGTTAACACAGGTCTGCCTCAACAGCTTGGGTTTAGTATCTCTCCTTCGTTATTTAACCCTGAAGCGGGCAACAACAATGGTGAAGAGGTCACAATGACCGTGTTTGCTTCTGACAGTTTCGGCAACCCAGCTCCTGACGACACCACAGTGAACTTTACTGCTGAAGGTGGACAAATACAGCCTTCTTGTTCAACAGTTAATGGTAGTTGCTCTGTCATATGGACATCAACTGACCCGCGCCCAACCGATCACCGTGTAACAGTATTAGCCTATGCGCTGGGTCATGAAACCTTCTTTGATACCAATGGTAATAACATTTTTGATGATGCTGATGGCGGCGTAATCACAGATGCTTGTTTAGATGGAGTAGGAAATGCCATTGCCTGTACAGGTAATGGTATGGACCGAGAAACTTACCATCAAGGTGGTTTCAGTGACTTAGGTGATGCCTTCAGAGATGATGATGAATCTGGGTTTCGCCGTGATGGTGAACCTTATTTCAATACTACAGGTGATACTTACAACGCCCATTGCGATGTCATTGACTGTGTGAACCCATTTAGTGGTGATGGCATGTTCAATGGCCCACAATGTGAAGGTAGTTTATGTGGCGAAGACCAAGCAAACAAAACTTACATTCGCGCCGCAACGGTATTAACCATGTCAGGCTCGGGCGCTACAATCATCACCACTGATGTTGATAGTAATCCGATCAGCGATTTAACTTTAGCACCAGAAGCCATGAGCACTATTTTTGTTGAATTATATGATAGTGCCAAGCAAGTCTTGCCAGCAGGAACGACACTAACCGTTACAGCAACCAATGGCGCAATCGACTTCAATGGTTATACCGTACCAAATAAAACCTGCTACAGCTTTACCGATGCAAGCCTTGAATGTAATGAAGTGGCGACTCGATTTACCTATACCGCATCTGATGAAGTTGGCCAAGACACGATAACCTTAACCACAACCACACCTGCGGGATTAAAAACTGAAGTATTTTTCAGTGTGACAGTTGAATAAGTTTATTCACAAAAGGCTAAGTTAGTCGTCAAATCGTTCAAATTAAAAGCTGAAATATTGTACAAAAGCCTGCTCATGCAGGCTTTTTTATTGACTGAATTCAGCGCACCAGAAAAGTGCAGACGCTCAACCATAAAGCGAATGGTTACTCACCAATATACTAAACCATTGAATTTTATCGCTTCAGTATTGGCTTAGCATTTGCTTATATATTTTTTTAGTTAATTGAGAACACCATGTTACCTTTACATACCTCACTTCGAGGTTTGCGCTGTTTTTGTGTAGCCGCAGAGTGCTTAAGCTTTAAAGAAACTGCCCATCGACTTTTTCTCACCCCTTCAGCGGTGAGTCACCAAATCAAACAATTAGAAGAAAATTTACAACTTTCATTATTTAAGCGTCAAACTCGCTCAATAACCCTCACAGATGATGGCAGTCGTTTCTATCAACAAGTCGCGCCATTAATGGTGAAATTATCAGAAACGGTCAACCAATTCAATCAACAAAAAAGTATGCAAGAAGTAAGCATTTCGATGCCTGAATTTTTTGCCAGTGAGCTGTTTGTGCCACAACTCGTCGGTTGGTCAACAGAGTATCCACATATCAACTTAAAGCTAGAAACCGTAAAAACTCGCTCTGCACAAACCGCCCAAACAGATCTATCCATTGTGTTATCCGGCACTCGACATAACAGTGAACATTCATACCAACTCTTTCCACTTAACTATGTTCCTGCTTGTAACCCCATTTTATATGCCCACATTAAAGATAAGGGACTGGACGCTTTATCAGAAACACCATTAATCGTTCACCAAGCAAGACCCCACTCTTGGGAGCAATGGGCTGAAGCTGCTGGAATACATAACTTTAAAGCCAAACAAATAATCCAGTTAGACAGCATGTTCAGCGTTGCACGAGCCGCAGAACAAGGCTTAGGCATTGCCCTTATTCCCCTACCGATCAGTCAAAAGTGGTTTGATAATAAAAGCTTAGTTGCTTTATTTCCCCAAACACTCAACAGCCGAGATAACTATCACCTCATTCATCACGGCAACAGCCAGCCTAATGTAGACGTTCAACAGTTAATTGACTGGATTGTCGCGCGATTTAATTTTCAAAATAAGCCGCTATAGAACCCTAAATTGTGTTGTTCATTTTTACTGCGTTATCGGCTTTTATGTAGCATGGCTACACCACAAAGCCTCTGCCTTATCTAAATGAACAACAACTCGCTGCAAAAACAACTGTGATAGTTCAATACGCCCTAAATATCGATAAGTGAAAAAAACTCACTTATCGATCCAATTATTCTCGTTTGTCAGCTATCACAGTTTTGCCTAAATTAGCGATGTAGCAACCGCTACTACCTATAAAGGAGTATTAAAATGAAACATTCTAAACTGACCTCAATGATCGCTGCTAGTCTATTAATTGCTTGTTCAGGAAGTGTTTTTGCTGCAGCAGTAGAAACCACAAGTTACAAAATGGTGTTAATTGAAAACATGCCAGGTGTGGACGCCATTCAAGCGGGTGATCTTGCTGAAGGCATCGCATTAACCAAATCAGCTAAACGCTCTGCAATCGATACTTATACACGTAACCTCAATTTATGCGTTGGTTACACCAAAATGTCTAAGTATGAAATTGCCGAAGAAGCCTGTACTGAAGCAGTAAAAATGGCTGTTAATGCAGACAAGCTACCATCGATGCAAATGCGCGCATACGCCTACAATAACCGTGGTGTGATGAAAGTATTAGCCAATGATAATACAGGTGCCTTAGAAGACTTTAAAAAGGCAGCTAAAGCCACTCATGAGCCAATCTACAAGCAAAACTTACTTCGCCTAGAAGCTGAACTTAACAACGCTGAAACGGGAACTTTATAATTTGGAAGACGATCAACAGCGACAGCAAAGCTTAATAAAGCTAATTAATAATACTGAAAAACCAATAGACATTGCGCTTAAGCCAATGTCTATTTTTTTATGGATTTGAAAGGATGTGTTCTACGCCAAATCACTCGGTAGTCTGCGCTTGACACCTATGTAAGCCAGCAATAAAAACAAAGCAAATAATACCCACATTTGCAGCCATTGCGGCAACACAGTCACCCAGTCCGCCCCCATTTGATTTAATTCTAACATTCCTAAAATGGCGGGTACTGCCGGGATAACTTGTGATAATTGCACTAACACATCTGGGATTAATGCTAATGGCCAAACAAAACCTGACACAAACAATATTGGCATTGAAACTAACAGCAGCACTTGGGTCGGTAGCTCACGCTTAACAAACAAACTGCTTAAGGCGATACCACAAGCTGCAGTCGACAATAAAAATGGCAACATGAACAAACTGACTTGGGCTAATGTCGCCTGCACACTGACATCATACCAATAGAAACAATAGCCTAGATAAAAGCTTGAAAACAGCACATAGATAAGACTAAATACCGTTAATCGAGCACCAATTAAGGCTGAGGGGGAAACCTTATTCCAGTAACCTTTTTTACGCCATTGCCCAGCCCCTAAAATCCCCGTACCGATCAACAAGGTTTGATGCAGAATAAGTAAAAATAACCCAGGCACTACATAGGGCGTGTAGCCTAAACTGGGATTAAATGCTGGAACACTATTAATATTGACTGAATTTAAGCTTTGCTGAGCTTGGATAGGGTTTTGGCCTCGAGCCAATAAACCCACCATTTGAATTTGCTTACCCGCATCCATGCCGGCGCTAATGAGACCTTCTGCAATAGCTGAGTAAATCAAAAAGTAGCTCGCATCACCGCCGTAACTTAAGGTGGCACCTTTACCGAGTAATAGGTTGCGTCTGAAACCTTCAGGGATCACCAATAAACCGTGAGCTTTAGATTCTGAAATCCATTGCTCTGCTTCATGAATACTGCCAAGTTGCGCCACAATGTTAATTTTAGGGCTTGCATCGGCATGCCTAAGTAATTGCCTGCTTAACGATGAATTGTCATGATCAACCACCACAACCATCTGCTCTGTTGGCACCTGATTTAGATAAGGTAAGGGATATAAAACAGAATAAAATAACACCCCACCAAACATGGTAACGACTATCGCTTTATCAGCTAATATGGCCTTAAACTCGGCAAGTAATAATTGTAGCCAACTCATAAGCTAGCCCCTTTGTTATTACCTACAACAACTGATTCATCAGGTGACTGAATCTGGCTTTGTTGATTCGATAATTGCTTGCTACTGATCATTCGCTCGAGCGCCCAGGCCAGAACCAACACAATCAAAAAGTACCCATAGGATAAGAATTGCTGCAAGACTTGCGGTGTCTGTGCCCCATAGCTAATCACGCTTATATGAGAATCAATATAGTGGCTAGAAGGCATAATCAACCGCCACCACTGAGCTAATTGCGGCATATCATTAACAGGGAATGTCACTCCCATAAAGGCAAATGCTGGCGCAAACAGTGCAGTACAAAAGCTAACACTGCGTGCAGGCTCACGCATTAATAAGAACACCAAAATGACTAACGTCCAAAGCGCGAGAAGCATCATCACTAAAGCCATCACTAAAAGGCTTAAGGAGCCCGCAAAAGGTAGGTTCAGATAACCATATAACCATGCAAGAATGAAACAACCATGAAGCAGCATAATCGGCGTGTAGAAAAGGACCTTACAAACGACTTGTCGCCAGAAATCACTAGGCAATAAATAACTATCACCTTTGTTGATTAGCGTACTATTTAACGCATTTACAAACGTCATCATCGCAATCAGTTGTAATAGTGCAATCAACACCGGTGGCACTAAAAAGCCCACATAATTGTTGTTACGGTTAAATAACGCTGTTGTTTGACTGGTGACAGGGCTTAAGTTGACGGCCACAGAAGCTCGATTAACTCCGCTAAGGAGTTGATTCATGCCTGCAACTTCCATTAATCCAGCCCCTAGACTCATTTGAAGCTGGCTAGATAACAGCTTACCCACCAATAAAAATTGGCTGTTATACCGAATATCAACGGTAGGACTACCACTGGTTAGCAATGACTTTTTAAACTGATGAGGAAACAAAACCAGCGCATAAACTTCAGCTTGCTTCATTGCAGCTTCTGCATCCGCTAATTGCGCATAAGCAATAGGTTTAATAACCGAGTTGGCTGTTAAATTGCGAGTTAACATACGGGTTAATTGGCTATTGTCCTGATCGACCACAGCCACAGGAAGTTGCCTTGGCAAACCTGCACTAAACAGCCACCATAAACACAAAATACTGATAAGCGGAATGTAAGTCACCAAGGCAAGTTGCCAAGGCGAGTGCCATAAACGATTAAGTTCCTGTTTTAGTAAAGCCCGCATTTTTGCACCTTAACCTCTAACGACACTTTAACCTCTAACTAAAAATGCTAATCAACACTCAATAGCACTGACATACCGACTCTTAAATCAGCAATTGGACGATTCGGACGCAGCTCCACCTCAAAGGTGCGCATATCAAAATCGTGGCCACTTTCAGTGGAGCGCCAAGTGGCAAAACTGCCCATGACGCTAATATGTGAAATGGTAAATTCTTCTGTCACATTTAACGCAGGGATCGTTAATGCCACTGTTTGACCTTGCTTAAAATCAGCTAATTGGTCTTCACGCAGTTGCATTACCGCCCACGCATCAGAAATATCAATCAGGCTAACAACAGGAAAGCCGCTTGGTGCTAACTCACCCGCTTGTAATAACACTTCACTGACCTCAGCCACCTTAGGAGAGCGCATTTGGCTATCAGCTAAAATAGCACTGACTTCTTTAACTGCGCCCTCTGCCATACGTGCATTACCCGCAGCTGCAGCTTTCGTTTCAACTCGAGCACCTTCATCAGCCATTTGGTACATAGCTAATGCAGCTTGCTCAGTATATTGCGCCGCTTTCCATTGGGTGAATGCTTCATCTCGCTTTTGTCTGGCGACCACGCCTTCATCAAACAAGTTTTCCACTCTTTGATAGGTTGTGGCCATTAAGTCTGTTGCCGCTTTCGCTTTTAACCATTGCTCTTTAGATGCTGTGACTTGTTGCTGACGCGCGCCATTATCTGCTTCTTGTTGCATGGCTTTAGCAGCATCTCGTCCGCCCTCTGCTTGCATCAGTTTTGCATCTAACTCAGGGCTGTTAATCGCAAACAATAAATCCCCAACTGCCACTTTATCGCCACGTCGAACCATGACTTGCTCAACTCGTCCCGGCACCTTAGATGAAATGTTGTATTCTCGCGCTTCAATTTGCCCTTGTAATACCGTTTCTTTTGGCTCAAATGCTAGTTTTAGTCCGTAAGCTAATGTGCCTAGCAGAAAAATAATTGCGATAACGGCAATAACTCGATTAGCCCGCATGTTGCTGCTCCTGTAATTGGGTTCGACCAATGAACTCATCTAATTGGCCACTGATAGCCATTAATCTTGCGTAAGCCTGTACATAACGATATTGCGCCCCTAATTGCTGAGTTTTCACCGCGCTGAGTTTAAGCTCTGCATCGACTCGATCAATTGAGGTGGATAGGCCTTGATTAAAGGCTAACTCTCGCAAACGCAGGTTTTCTGTTGCCAACGCCAAAGATGTATTTAACGCTTTCACTTCTTCATCGGCTTGTTGTAATTGACGAAAGCTTTGATCAACCAATAAGCTTAAATCCTGTTGTGTTTGAGCTTTTGTATACTTGGCTTGTAACAATGCGCTTTGTGCTGCTTCCACTTTGCCACTGCGGCCATCACGACTAAACAGTGGTACATTGACGCCAACACCTACCATCCAGTCTGGTTCAATCTGTGAAAACAAGCTGTCATCTTCATACAAGGTATAGTTACCGTATAAAAACACAGTCGGGTGATAACGCCCCTTCTCTAGCTGAATGAGGCCACTCGCTTGTGCTTCTTTGGCTTCAAGTAGTTTCAGCGCAGGATGTTGAGTTAACGTTAGCTGACTTAAACGCGGCAACGAGGGAGATTGAGGCAAACTGAACAATCCAGAAGTGGGATTAGCATCGGTGAGCTGCAGCATTCGCGATAATGCAATTTGCGCCATTTCATGTTGGCGTTTTGAGCTACCTAAATTTACTTTGGCATTTTCTAGTGCCACCTGAGCATTCAATCGCTCAACTTTGGCAATCTGACCTTCACGCTCTAGTTTTTGTGCATGAGATTCATGTTCAGCGAGTGAATCAACTAATTGCTGATTGGTATTTACTAAGGTTTGCGTCACCGCTACGGCGAAATAGCGATCCACTAACTGAGTGAAAAGATCTCGTGTTGTTAATGAGTATTGATGCTTTTTCTCTTCGACATGGGCGGCATGAATACCTTGAGCAGCTGTAATTTTACCACCGGTATAAATCGGCCACATCGCTTGTAAGCTAGCGCGAAAAATATCTTGTTCAGTAAACGGCGTGACAAACATTGAACCAGGGATCGCCGCTAATGCTTCACCTAATGCCGGTGGTAAACCCGAAGGATCAATCGCAGCTAGAGGGTTAAGATCACGTAAATCTAGTTCGATTGGCTTTTCTAAACGGGTATAACTACCTGCAAGATTCAGTGAAGGCAGATTCATATCTTCGCCAGCACGCTCTTCAGCTTCAGCACGACTGACTTCTTGAGATTGGGCTTTGAGTTGGTCGCTGACAGTTAATAATTGCTGCCACGCGCTATTGAAGGCAATAGGTTCTGCTACAACAGGATGGGAAAGCGCACATAACGCAAGCAATGACGGCAATGCAGTTCGTCTTTTACTTGAATCAAACATACTCGAACAGAAAACAGCTAAATGCCTCATTAACTTCATCCTTTAAGTAGAGTAATTACTCTATTGATGGAGAATTATAACTAGTTTTACTTTTCACTACTACAGCAATGCTTTACCTATGTCACATAAATAAAAAAGGTGTCACCTAGACACCTTAGCAATTCACTTAAGCTGTACCGCCTACGGTTAAGCTGTCTAGTTTTAAGGTTGGCTGACCGACCCCAACAGGAACACTTTGGCCATCTTTACCGCACACACCAACACCTTGATCAAGTGCTAAGTCATTACCCACCATCGAGATTTGACTCATTGCTTCTGGACCATTGCCAATTAAGGTCGCGCCTTTAATCGCGTCGGTCACTTCGCCGTTTTCAATTAAGTAGGCTTCAGAAGCTGAGAATACAAACTTACCAGAAGTGATATCAACTTGGCCGCCACCAAAGTTTGGTGCATAAATGCCTTTTTTAACAGATTTAATCATCTCTTCTGGCGTAGAATCGCCAGCTTCCATATAAGTATTGGTCATACGTGGCATAGGTAAATGAGCATAAGATTCACGACGACCATTGCCAGTTGTCGCTTCGCCCATCAAGCGCGCATTTAGCTTATCTTGCATGTAACCTTTCAAAATTCCATTCTCAATCAAAGTGGTTTTTTGTGTCGGCACACCTTCATCATCAATGCTAAGTGAACCACGGCGATCTGCAATGGTGCCATCATCAACCACTGTCACCAGTTCTGACGCCACTTTTTGGCCCACTTTACCGCTAAAGGCACTGCTGCCCTTACGGTTAAAGTCACCTTCTAAACCATGACCTACCGCTTCATGCAATAATACACCTGGCCAGCCACTCCCTAATACAACCGGCATTTCGCCAGCTGGCGCATCAATGGCATTCACGTTCACTTGTGCTTGGCGCACTGCTTCACGTGCAAACTGAAAACAAACAGGTAATCCTGCGTCATCATTTACCATAAATACACTGTAATCATGACGACCACCGCCACCAGCACTGCCGCGCTCACGTTTGCCATTATCTTCTAAAATGACACTGCAATTAAAGCGCACTAACGGACGAATATCTGCAGCTAATGTGCCGTCACTCGCCGCCACTAAAATCTCTTCATGAACGCCAGATAAACTCACTACAACTTGAATAATGCGGCTATCAAGGCTGCGAATATAAGCATCGGTTTCTTTTAATAACTTAATCTTTGGTGCTTCTTCCATCGCAGCAATTGGGTCGGCGCTGTCATATAAACTATGAGTGGTATGACGCTTAAAGGCATGTACTTTATGCTCTTGACCCGCGAGTGCGATGCCTCTGGCAGCTTCTGCAGCAGACTGCAATGCAGCTGGGGTAATTTCATCGGCATAAGCAAAACCGGTCTTCTCACCCGTAATCGCCCTAACGCCCACACCGCGTTCAATATGAAAGCTGCCTTCTTTAATAATGCCATCTTCAAGGGCCCATGTTTCATGGCGGCTACCTTGAAAGTACAAGTCTGAAAAATCAATATTATGTTGGTGAATAATGTTTAGGTAATCCTGAAGACCATCTAACGTTAATCCATCTTGTAATAAACTTTGTTCTACTTGAGCTAGAAATGGCATTAATTCTCTCTTTAAGCCTAGCGGCTTCTAAAATGATGCTAATCAATCGCAATATCAACTGCGACTCTCGATAATTTGTTGTTTCTTATTAAAGCAATTTATCATTACTTTGACGGCGCTGCTTTATATTCAAACGGTGCTTAATATTCAAATGGTGCTTATTATGCTTTTACTTCATACAAGCTCAGTAGGTATAAACCCAGTTAACATACTCATGGGATGAGTCATTACAATTAACTTATGAGCGATGGCACTTTAAAGCGGTTATGCTGCATCACTGGAATTTGCTGCCTGATTTTTTCAAGCGACTCCAGCGATACCTGATGCTGAACCCAGCCAAGGCCTGTTTTACGTTCGGCGAGTACTTCCCCCCAAGGATCAACAATCATGCTTTGTCCCCAGGTTTCTCGGCTACCTTGATTATGCTGCCCCCATTGATCTGCTGCCAATAAAAAACATTGGCTTTCAATGGCTCTAGCCTTTACTAACGTTTGCCAATGCGCTTCACCCGTCACTTTAGTGAAAGCCGAAGGAAGTGCAATAAAATCAGCGCCAGCAAGCCGTAACGCGCGAAACAGCTCAGGAAAGCGAATATCATAACAAATGGCTAAGCCGACATTGCCAAATGGTGTCTTTACCACCGTTATACGTTCACCTGGGCAAAACGTATCACTTTCTCTATAAGATTGGGTGTTATCAGCAACTTCAACATCGAACAAGTGCAACTTATCATAACTACCTAAGGTATCACCCGCATCATCAAATAGATAACTACGGCTAAAGACTCTGCCATCTCCCGCTAAAATCGGGATAGTACCTGCCACCATATAAACTTGATGCAGCTTAGCCAAATCCGCTAGTGCGTTTTTAAGATGACTGGTCTCATCATCTCCTGCAACATCGAGTTGCTGTTTCTCGTGGCCACCAAACAACAAACTGCACTCAGGTAACACGACTAATTGCGTTTCACCTTGATGCCGAGGAAGGCATTTAAGCTGCGAGTCTATATATGCCAGATTGGCTGTGACGTCTCGACTGCTTTGGCATTGTAATAAGCTGATTTGCATCTGAGCCTCTCTGGCTGATATTGAGCTTTCTGATACTATCTTGGTAACTTGCAAAAGAGATAACATTCGCATCTTCAATCGTCGCATTAAACGTTAAATCAGAAGTTGATTCATCAAGCGTTGGCTTGGCGTCAGATACAGCTTCTGGTTCAGGCTCGAGTTCAGGTTTGACGCTTACTTCTGTAGTAGGAATTTCATCGCTACTCACACCATTGTTCAAACTTTTGATTGCATTATCGCTTTTACTAACGTTTATGCCGTCGTTTGAATCAAGCGGCGTTTCACCTACAGGGACGTCTTTTTTCGGCAAGATTGACTCAGGAATTTCAATTTCTTTACTTTTGCGCTCTAGTTCTTCTAGTTGAGGGTCAGTCATCGTGCCGCCTAAACGGAAACGAATTTCTGAAATAACCTCAATCACAGGCTCCAACACTTTAGTTAAGGCAAACGCACCCAAACCTAATGTCCATGCACTGGTACTCAGCAGTACCACTGTCGGCACACTGGATGCAAGCTGCGGAATAAAGCGAATATCATAATTCAAACTTTGGCTGGTTAAGTCAGTATAGCCACGCACTTTCATGTTGCCTGCTATCGCGTCCATTTCTGTATCAGTAGTTTTAACCACGCCATTATCAATATTCAGTGAACCACCAAACGAATCAAAATAAAGCCCTTTACCGAATACATCAGAGAAATCTAACGACAGCTTTCTCACCAAGGAATCTAAACTAAACAAAGAGAAAATACGGGCGCCTTTATCACTGATTTCAGAAAGGTAACCCTTACCCATATCAAATCTTAATTTACCGTTCAACGTTTCTAAAGAAAATGCATAAGGTGCCCCTTGCCATGAAAACTCTCCAACCATATTCACAGGCGCATCTTTCAAACCTGGGTTGATACCCAGTGCATCAGATAAAGCATCAAATTTACTCGCTTCAACATTCACATCAAATGTAGTTAGGCTTTTACCGTCAGCAAATGTCCAATCCCCAGAAGCCTGCATACTGACTATGGGACGGGTTAAGGTTAAGGTTTGAAAACGATAACCATCTTCATAAGGGATACCTTGTAAAACGAGGTGCCCCAGTTGCGCTTGATATAACTTAAAGTCATCAACATCGACAGCCAAGGGAGGCAAGTTTTCCAACAAATTACCGGGGGTAAATTCCGCTTCTTCTGCAGACTTAACCTTTGGAGATAAATGCAGCTTACTGGCGACAATTTTAAGTCCTTGTTCGCGCCAGCTTGGATAAAAATCAACATGACCATCAAGCTGTTCAGACTGAATATCAAAACGCCAAACATGTGTTAACGGCTTGGCTGAAAAGCTCAATTGATTAAAATTCTGACTTAAGATATTTAATGAGCCTATTTTGGCATCGATTAAAATCAAAGGTGGAAAAAAGCTCGACTTCGGTGCTGCTGTGACTTCATTTAACTGAGGCTCCGAAGACTGTAGAGCTGGAATCGATGTGTCAGCAAGAGTCACTTCATTGGTTTTCGCCACAGCTGCAGTTGTTAACTCTGTTTTCAAGTCAGGCTCAACCTGTAAGTCAGTACCTTCAATTGCTTTATTAGCGGGGGCGTCAGCTGTCGCCATTAATACTTGCGTCGAAGTAATTGATTCTGTGTGAACGATCGTGTCAGCCGTCGCTGTTGCCAACGCATTCGCAGCAAGCGAGCTTTCAGGTAAGGCATCGATAGTTGAATTCGCTTTATCAGTAAACTTGCTGATGATAGGAAGCCACTGGGTCAATTCAGCTTCAGGCAAATCAATTTGAATATGGCCTTGGTCTTTAGCGAGTTTGTCACCTAATTTAAAATGCCGCCCTAGCAGTAAATCATAGTGAGCGAGAGCACCGCCATTACCTTCATTAAAGCCTCCCCAAAACTCAGCATCTTTACCCAGTTTTATCCCTAAAGATGATTGTTTATTATCACCGACTAGCTCTGCGCGGAGGACTTTAGCTTGATCTGCATCCTTATAAAATGGCGCTGGAAGTGACAATGATGTACCAACGAGATCTGAATTGACTTGAACCTGAAGACGGTAACCCGTTGGATCAAATATCATCGTAACAGCACCATCCCAAGCCATATTGCCTGAGTAGTATTCGCTTAACGGGTTATCAATATAGCTCGGTAACGTATCAAGATCCCATTGCCCAGCCAAGTCTATAGTTAATGCCAGATCCCCAGTGTTGGTTGGCTCTGTGGCAAAATCAAATGTCAGCGGCTGCTCAAATAAATTGGCATTTATCGCTAAGCCATTCACTTCAGCATTATTGAATTCAACATTACCTGTGACTTTTTCAAGTTGTAGCCCTGGTGTCGTAACGTATACGCTATTGCCATTAAACTTAATGATACCTTTATTATCTGCTTTTCCACCTTCGTAAAGCGGAATGGTTAAATCTAATTCACTGACAATATCACCCGATATTTGCACCACATTTAATGTAGGGCTAATTGAGGTTTTTAACGGTGAATTATCAATTACAGCTTTGGCTGCATCGGCATCAGCGCCAACGTTAGCTTCTACTCTCAATGTCGTTTCTTTACCCATATGTGGGATATAGATATGGGCGCCATCAGCCGAGACATCGAGTAAGTTGCCTTTATTGACCACAAGATCCATCGCTGCATTTTCAAATAAAGCATATAAGCTCAAATCGTCGACAGCTGGCCAAGTCGGCTGAAACGAAAAAGCACCATCATTGAGATTAAAGCCCGCTTGAAAAATGCCCGAGTTATCTTGATAAGGAAATTGGTTCAGCTGACCATGCCACACAATTTTCGCATCAGGGATCTCCCCTTTTAATAAAGAGGCATTTAAGTAATCAACTAGGTTGTCACTCATTGTGTGCAGCGGGAAATATAGACCTGCATTATCTACGTCAGAAATTGCCACATTAGCACTTAATGCCAAGTGCGCAGCATTATGCATATCTAATTGCATCGATGCAGCAATGTCTATATCTGGGTTATGAAAATGCACATTAGGCAAAGTTAACCGAGAATTATCGACACTGTACTGAACTTGAAAGGCCTCGCCTGTTAACGCAAGTGGCGCTTCAAAACCATCTTGAAAGTCTAATCGATAATCTTGCTGAGGAAACTCAGCATTTAACAAACCATTGGCCCAAGACAGATTAAAGTCAATCGCGCTGCTTCCAGGGATATTATTTGAAGCTAGCCACTGTAGTTGTTTAACCTCTGTTTTTAATAACAGAGGTTTACCTGGCTCTTTTAATAGCTGCAAAGGCCCAATAAGCCCTTGAGGTGAGAGTGCGCGCCATTTTGCGACTCCTTTCTCGCCCATTTTAGGGATAAGAGGTAACAGCGGGGTTAATACTTCAGGCGCAATTTCGTTAATGCTAACAGAGAGGTCACTGTAATTCGTTTTTAGGGACAATTTAAGCTCTGGCCACGACTCACCATTAGTTGAAAAATCTAAGTCATGACTGCTCACTTGCCAGCCCGTTTCATTCGGCTGCCATTTTAACGCTCCACCATTAATGGCAAACCTTTGTTGCTCGCCAGCAGTATTCCACTGTAACCAACTGGGTTCAAACATCAATAAACCTGTATTGATTGTCCGGTACTCAATTCCTAGCCAGGCTTCAAGGTTCACTACCCCTTCAAATTCAATATTGTCCAGTTTAAGCAACGGCTCATGTTGCCTAGACGCCCACTCACCTAAATCTAACGATTCTGCTGATAAGTAAATCTGTCCAATCAGTTCATCAGGGTTATAACCATCACCATTTAAATCCACTCTTAATGCCAGTCGCTCACTTGCTGATGCTTCTGAGTCAAGGTGCATAAAGCCTTTACCTTGATGTAAGTCTGTTCCGTTATGCCAGATAAAATTGCTGATATAAATCGGTCTAAAATCATGGTTATGGCTTAATAGCTGAAGGGTGCCGTCGCTGATGGAGAAATACTCGAGCTGTTCTAGTAACAGTGCATATAACCAATCTATATTGGTATTGCTCACTGGCTTTGCGCTTTTTGTAGACAACTCATCAACATTAAGTGCCACATGTATACCATCAAACTTTACGGTTTCAATTTTAGGAGACAAAGTCAGCAAGGTTTGCCAGAAATCGAGTTTAAAGTGGACTTTGTTAGCGATGATCGTTACCGGCAAAGCTTGCTGGGGAGGAACAACTAAATTATTTACCGTTAATGCTGGCCCAAACGCTTGCCATTCAGCTGACAGTTTGCCGACTTGCACTTCCACTTGATATTGGTCGCGCAAATAATTGATCACTTCATAACGAGCTTCGGGTAGTTGGGGTAATAAACCACGGATGAGACTGACCGCTAGCGCAAATAGTACAAGTACTACGGCTACAATTTGGAACAAAAAACGACACACTGTTACGGTTTTACTTTTGGGCACTACACCATCACCACATCATACTTATTTTGAGTATATAAAGTTTCGTTTTGAAGGCGGATTTGCTTACCAATATAAACTTCTAGCTCAGCCAATAAGTGGCCTTCCTCATTACTTAAACTCTTGTAAACTGCAGGGGAGCAATATAATAAAAACTCATCAGCTGCATATGCTCGGTTTAAACGAATAATTTCTCTAAAAATCTCATATGAAACGGTTTCTACCGTTTTCATCGAACCCGTGCCATTACAAGCTGGGCACTCACCGCACACCACATGCTCAAGACTTTCACGTGTGCGCTTTCGGGTCATTTCAACTAAACCTAACCCAGAAAAGCCACTCACACTGGTTTTAACTCTGTCCATCGCTAAGGCCGCTGTTAAGCTGTCCAATACGCGTTTCTTGTGTTCTTCATTCATCATATCGATAAAGTCGATAATGATTATACCGCCCAAATTTCGCAGTCTTAATTGTCTTGCTATTGCTTGGGTGGCCTCTAAATTAGTATTGAATATTGTTTCTGCTAGATTTCGATGACCAACAAATGCACCAGTATTAATATCAACTGTGGTCATAGCTTCTGTCTGATCAATAATTAAATAACCACCCGACTTAAGTTCAACCTTTCGCCCTAATGCACGTTGAATTTCATTCTCGACATCATAGAGTTCAAAAATCGGTGATGGCCCTGCATAGTGCTCAATTTTGGCCGCTATTTCTGGCATAAACTCTTGCGCAAAACCTTCAATTTCAGCGAAGGTTCGGCGTGAGTCCACTTGGATATTGTCCAGTTCAGTGCCAACAAAATCACGAATAATTCGCACTTGAAGCGCTAAATCTTGGTACAACAAGGTCGCACCTTTGCGCTTACGACGTTCACTGACCTTAGCCCAAACTCGGCGTAAAAAAGCGGCATCCTGTGCCAGTTCATCATCACCTACGCCTTCGGCAGCAGTTCTGATAATAAAACCGCCATCTTCATCGACATAAGGCTCAGTGATCTTCTTTAAACGGCTACGCTCTGACTCTTCTTCAATGCGTTGCGACACACCAACATGGCTTGAGCCGGGCATAAAGACTAAATAACGCGAAGGTAAGGTAATATCAGTTGTGAGGCGAGCACCTTTCGTTCCAAGCGGATCTTTAACCACTTGCACCATGATATCTTGTCCTTGGCGAACCAATTCTGCGATATCACGAACAACAAAGTTGCCCTTTTCAACATCAGCTACACACTCGGTATGCGGCACAATGTCAGAGGCGTGTAAGAATGCGGCTTTTTCTAGGCCGATATCCACAAAGGCAGCTTGCATGCCAGGTAGCACACGACTGATTTTTCCTTTATAGATATTGCCCACAAGGCCACGTTTCATGCGGCGCTCGATATGCACTTCTTGTAACACGCCGTGCTCAACAAGTGCGACCCTTGCCTCAGTTGGCGTGACGTTAATCAGTAATTCAGAGCCTTTTTTACGCTGTGCTTTTGTTTGCATAAGCCACCTGTTTAACGCCCTGCTGCAAGGATGATGCATTACTCACGCGTATATTTTTTGATAGTCAGCGCAGTAAAATTCACATGTTTGCGAACGAAAAGTTAAGTTAATTCAATTTGATTCATTTCATGTAGTAATTCGCGCGTCTCAACAAGAGGTAAACCGACTACCGCTGAATAACTACCCTTTATCGACTTTACAAAGCAACCACCTAAACCTTGGATACCGTAAGCTCCCGCTTTATCCATTGGCTCTTGTGTGTCGATATAGGCATTAATTGTATCTAGTGTCAGATGACAAAAAGTCACTTCCGTCTGGCACAGTCTAGTGAGTGTAGTCTTACCATTGGTCACCGCTACTGCCGTCATTACCTGATGTGTTTTCCCTGATAAATCAGAAAGTATGCGTTGCGCATCTTGCTTATCTACTGGTTTACCTAATATCTGCTCACCTAATACCACAATAGTATCTGAGCCAAGCACCTTATGGCTTTCGCCATTAGGACACAAAGCTAAGCCTGTTTGGGCTTTTTCTTTAGCTAATCTAACAACGAAGTCCGCAGCAGGTTCGCCTGAAATATGCGACTCATCAATATCTGGTGCAACCTGATCAAATGAAAAATGCTTTTCAGTGAATCCAACTTGAGCAAATAGCTCTTTACGTCTTGGAGAAGTGGAAGCGAGCACCCAACCCATATCTAACGAACCTTATAACTACGGCGAATATTTCTAAGCACCCAGAACACCCACCACCACATAAAAATACTCGAGATAGCAGGTAAAAACATCGCCCAATCGAAGGCAACACCATTAACAACAAATTCAACCCAGTAAATAATAAAGTGATAAAGACATATAAAAATGGCTACTAAAATAGACTGCTGCCAACGGGTAAAGTTTCGCAGTCGCTGTGATTGCATCACAATCACATAAATCACAATCGAAAATGCCAAGGAACGTATACCTAAGGTTGCCCCTAGCAAGACATCCAATAATACGCCTAAGATCCAAGCGGTTAAGATGCTATAACGATGCGGTAAGGCCATCGCCCAGTAAATCATTACCATTAGCAACCAATCTGGTCGCCAAGCTTCGACGATTTTAGGCAGTGGCATGATTTGAAACATCATCCCAATAAAAATTGTCACTAATACGACAAAGCGGCCATTGGCAATATGTGCACTCATTGACTGCCCTCGTCTTGTGTTTCTGGTTCCACGCTTGGATTATCAATCGTTGATATTTCTGAATGGATTGAACTAGGCAGATCATCTAAATTGTCGTCAGGCCAAATCAGCAACACGTAGCGAATTCGATCTAATGCAGCTAACGGCTGAGCTGAAATCACAGAATAGCTTTGCCCAGCATCACGGGAGATTTTCATCACTCGCGCGACAGGGTAGCCTTCAGGGAAGCGTTGACCTAAACCAGAAGTCACCAATAAATCACCGACTACGATGTCTGTACTTTTGGCCACATGACGCAGTTCAATTTCATCAATATCACCAGTGCCTTGAGCCATCGCGCGGACATCATTTCGAGTGATTCGAACAGGTATGCCATGCGTCGGATCGGTTACCAATAATACCCGACTCGTTAACTCACTCACTTCAACCACTTGGCCAACAACACCTTGGGCATCTACGACTGATTGCCCGACAAAAACACCGGTACGTGCACCATGGTTCAGTACCACATAATGACGAAACGGATCACTGGCTACTTCCATGACTTCGGCAACCACTTTACGAGCATCCATGTGGACAGGAGAACCCAGTAAAGCTCTTAAACGTACATTTTCTTGTCGTAAATGTTCAAAACGTTGTAATCGTTCTGACATCATTAGTTGTTGCCGTAATAGTTCTTTATTTTGTTGAGCCAACATATTGCGGGTTGCAATGGAGTCTGCTGACCAATCCAATAATAAACCTGGCACGTTGGCTAAATACTGTAAGGGACTTAATACAGAGGAAATAGACTGACGAATAGGATCGAGGCGATCATTAGCGATAAGTAATACCACCGACAAAAAAATTGCCAGTGTTAATCTGAATTGTTGCGATATGCCACGAACAAAAATGGGTTTCATAATTTGTAGGCGGTGACACTCTTAATAATATCATCAGAGTCTACACCGCCATTGTTTCGCTCTTTAGTTCTCTTCAGAGAATAAGTCGCCACCATGCATGTCGATCATCTCAAGTGCTTTACCACCGCCTCGAGCAACACATGTCAATGGATCATCGGCAACCATCACTGGAATGCCTGTTTCTTGCATTAATAAACGGTCTAAATCACGAAGTAATGCACCACCGCCAGTTAACACCATGCCGCGCTCAGAAATATCTGAGGCAAGTTCTGGAGGAGACTGTTCAAGTGCAACCATCACTGCACTAACAATGCCTGATAATGGCTCTTGCAGCGCTTCAAGTATTTCGTTGCTGTTAAGAGTGAAACTTCTTGGCACACCTTCAGCAAGGTTACGGCCGCGAACTTCAATTTCAAGCACTTCGTCACCAGGATAAGCAGTACCGATCGTATGTTTAATACGTTCTGCAGTTGCTTCACCAATCAGGCTTCCGTAGTTACGGCGTACATAGTTAATGATGGCATCATCAAATTTATCACCACCAATCCGCACCGATGAAGAATACACCACACCATTTAACGAGATAATAGCAACTTCAGTGGTACCACCACCGATATCAACAACCATAGAACCCGTTGCTTCTGACACAGGTAAACCTGCACCAATCGCTGCCGCCATTGGCTCTTCAATTAAGTATACTTCGCGTGCACCTGCGCCCATGGCAGATTCACGAATTGCACGACGTTCTACTTGTGTTGCACCTACTGGAACACAAACTAAAACACGTGGGCTTGGACGGAAAAAGCTATTATTATGCACTTGCTTAATGAAGTGCTGCAGCATTTTTTCAGTCACATAGAAGTCAGCAATCACACCATCTTTCATTGGGCGGATAGCTTGAATGTTTCCAGGAGTACGACCAAGCATTTGCTTTGCGTCTGTCCCTACAGCAGCCACTGATTTTTGTCCGCTGCTGCCACGCTCACCACGAATGGCAACGACAGATGGTTCGTTAAGCACGATACCTTCGTCACGAACGTAAATTAATGTATTTGCCGTACCTAAATCGATCGATAGGTCGTTTGAAAAAACTCCACGCAGCTTTTTGAACATGTGTCTAGCCTGTATTCTGTAACGTCAGAAGAAAGAAAAATCAGGTAACTTTATCAATGCAGCTCAGTTTCCACAAGACCGAACAGGTTAACAATCGCTAATCTCGGTGTTTTTTTCGCTTTATTAGCAAATTAAATCATAAGTGCATAAAAACAACAAAATAACGAGTAAAAAAACAACAGTATTTAATACTGTGTCTCCGTCAAAAAATCGTTCAAGAATATATTTTGACGATGCAAAACCCAATAGGCTGCAAATAATCCATTTGGTCAGCCATTATGTAACTTGTTTATCGTTTTTCACGCCAATAAATAATTCGGTCATGGCCACGATAACGCCCAAAGTACGCACTCGCCCTTGGATCATACAAAGTTGTCGACGAAGCGTTTTCCCAATTCCAATACCACTGTAGCCACTCGGGCACAATCAAAGGAGCGGTTACTTGACCGCGATAATCAGCAGCTGAACCTGTAATAATCGCATTCCACAGTAAGGTAAATTCGCCGTTAGAAAAACTGCCAGTTTGCCCAGTTCGATCGATTAATTGACCCGTTGTTAAACTGGGTTCAAATTTGTATCCCAACGACAGATCATCGACTTGACTGGCTAACGCAGGGGTTACGACTGAACAACTATCATCAGTATTGGTCACCCAAGCCAGTCCATTCCAGTATTCTGTTCTGGTTGGCATTTGTAGCGTGTCGTTTTCAGCGCCATACGTGTTGTCCATCACCACACGGCCATGACGAAAACGTTGATTTGATAGTAATTTTGCATCGCAATTACTGCCACAAGTACCAGAGGTCGCAGCATTCATATCTGGGTCGGCGACAAAACTATAGCCCTGAGGATTAAGCGGATCACCATCGTTATCAACAACAATCAGCCCAATATCAAAGTCTTCAAAAGGCCCATCTTGACTAGGAGCAGTGGTTCGACTTAAGCTAGCCATATAACTACTATCTACAGTTGCAACACCCGCAACCCATGAACTTGCAGAGACGGGTAAAGCGCTCATTCGGTTACGTTTGTCGTCACCATCATCTGAATTTTCCCCCACTAAAATACCGGTCGCGTATGCAAAAGCATCTTGGTAATTCTTAGTTACCTCACTGCCAATATTAAATGCAGTTATATTCATCGCCATCGAAAATGGCTGATCCATATAATTGAAAATCCCACATGCGGGAAGGACACTCACACTGCTAACAACAAATCGGTCAGGGATAAAGCGGCCTATATTGCCAGAACTTGCTTTCGGAATATCATAAAAGGTAGAACCTAAATATTCACTGGGTGCTTTCGCGGTAAATTCAAATACACCCACCTCACTAATTGACTGAGTGATGGTGTTTTGGCTATTAATAACAGCCACATGGTCGTAGTTCCCTAGACCGAGAGTGCCTGCTTCTCCAGGATTTGGAGCCACAAGATTACTGCCTAATACAATACCTGCATGAACATAATTTGGCGTGGTTAAATTGTCACAATAATCAGTGTCGCTATCAGACTCCCAAGCCATTGCTTGAACCGTTAAATCAAAGTCTTCTCCGGCTTTTATATACACATCGCAACTACTATCACCTGCTGTGCAGCTAGCATTGGCATCCACAGGTTTTACACATAAACCAGCTGGGAAACTGACAAATGGGTCTGCACCGACCATCACCAATCCATCTTCCTCGCCTGTGCCATCGTATTGGGCATTTAACTGAATTGCGCCTGCATCGGGGTAATTCACTTCAAACTCAGCAATACCACTGGCATCAAATTGAAGTGCTATAGGAGTTCGAGCGCCAATACTCGTGCCGATATCTGTTGCAGCGCCTGTTCCAGTTACCGACACACTTGAAGCTGAAATAACCGAACTCGGATTGACGTAATCACTCCAAAAACCAACACTTTTAGTCACATTTTCAAACTGCGGTGTACACTCCAACGTCTCGGTATCTTTTTTTACGGCTGAAATACTAATAGCACCACTGGGTTTATTCGCTAACTTGTCTGGTACAGTAAAAATAAAACCGCTATCAGCAAAGTTAAAGGTACATTGCTCAGCCGTTGGTGTTGAACCAGCAACACTACATAATGTGGTACTAAAAGGCTTAGCGCCTGGTGTTGAGCCTGTGACATCAACCGTTACTGAGCCAGCGGTATTATTTCTGAGTGATAAATTAGTGCTACCGCCACTAAAACTGACTACGTTGCCACCAACCCAACCACCACCTGTAGCGATGGTTGCAGGGCTCAAGGTCGCAGTAACAAAGTCTGGTACAGTTTGAGTACAATCTGCGTTAGCACAAGCAGTTAGAGTCATTGGCTCAGCATTACAAGTTAACGCAGAACCGGTATGAGTAAATTCAAAATGATCAATGACAACCCCCACAGGGCTTGAGTCAAGTGCACAAAATTCTATGTCATCTATTTCATGGACATTATTAGCCCCACCTGTTGAACCTGTTATCGATAAGATAAAGTCATCAGGCACTGCAGCTTGTGATGCGAAAGATAAAATATCAAACTGGGGAACGATTTCGACAAAGCCGCTGCCAGTATCACGAGAGACTGACACTAACGACTGCCCTGACACACGAGAGTCAATGACGATTCTATAACGATGATTGTCATTCTCATTGTCATCAACAGGTGGAGTTAAGCAGTCGCCAGTAGTATTAGTGGTGCCGTTATTACACGTTCCGCGTAGATATGGGTAGCCTGACGTGCCACTGCCCGAGCCACGTATCGAAACGCTTTGCTGGCGGCGTCCAATATTATTATCGCCCCCTTCTGCCGAAAAATTACCATATTCGTCAATACCAATGCCTAACCAGCCACCAGCAAACCCATCAACGCCTGGTTTATAGCCATAACCTAACGGTCCCCCTGCAGCACCTGGCTGTGGGGTTATTGATGCATCAGAAAACACCATTGCAATACCGTCAGCACCGTTGCCATCATAAGCAGAATGGTCGAACTCAATTTCAATTAAATTATCAGCAGCTGGGAATAAACGTTGGTAAGTCGTTGAAGTTGCTTGGTTGCCAGCCGCTTGAGTTAGACGAAGTTTATTACTCACTATTGAAGGAGTAAAACTGCCGCTCGAGCTCGCAGCCACCCAATCGGTCCCTAAAGAAGTGCGATTAAAGTCATCAGTAAAACATTGCGAAACCGGTTCTGTTCTTTCTAGCGCAAAGAAACTGTAGTTTTCCCAGATATGTCTACGATCGTTATCTCGATAGGTATCTTCATCCACAACCATACTGACTAGATCGTTCGTCAACTGACAACGCCTTAACCAACCACCATCACCACCACGGCGATTAGTTTTACCAGCCACTAAAATTGGAACGTCAGTAAAACCCGTTAAGGGGGTGGTCACGCTACATTGATATTCCACATCTCTAATGCTATTGGTATTGAAAAAAGTTTGTGAATTTCCAAAGTGATAATTGAGGTCCTCACCGTTTAATATCAAGGCGCCTGAACCAGAAGCAACGGTCATATAAGCGATGGTCTCGGCATCGATTTGGTTATTATTCAAATTGCCTGGCTGACATTTATTATTATTTGAACGCACTTCAGAGGTATCCATGGCTAGCTGAATACCTGTATTACTAAACCTTGAAGTACTGGTTAACCAGCAATCATTATTACTTGTTTGCATTTGGTTCAGTAAAACGTCTTGCGATGAGTCCATTGTCACGCTGGTATAATTATTATTCGCCCCAATAAGCGCTAAATCATATTCGACCGAACCTGCGATAAGTTGCGTTCCATTTGATAGGTCATGTGTTCCAGGAGTCACAGCAACCCAATGCACTTCGGGCATATCGGCGCTAGAAACTATATTCCCTGGTGGTTCTTGCCTTGCCCATGTAAAGCCTGTTTCGCTGATATTTGATAAAAAAGCACTTTGGGGGCCATCAGTGGAGAGTGGATTAGTTTCAGAAATTGTCGGCATGATAAACACCAGCGGTGTTACGCCCGTAGGAAAGGCATCATCAAAAGCCACAGAAGTAGACGTTGCTTTGCCATATTGGATGTGGAAAGGTGCTGGCGAAGAGTTACAGCTGGGCACGACCGAAATTTGATCTGCTGTTTCATCAAATGTCACACTCGAGCTTCCTTCCATATTTATGTTTGAAGCAGTGATCGCCCCTGTGAGCTCTGCACTTCCCGCAATATCTGCATTTCCTTCTGCAACGACATAAGCCTCTAAGCTTGAGCCCCCTTGCATTGAAAAGTTGCCATAACTGTAAAACAAAAGCTGTTCAGGGTTATTGTTCAACCCCCAATTAGTATGGCTGTAATCATTCTTAATAAAAAAACTGACCGCACCAGAAGCTGGTAAGGTTATATTAACGCCATCTGCTAAACTTAAAGATTCTACCCAATACTGGCCAGGAGAAAAAATTATGTTACCTGAGCTACCCGATAGCGACTTTATTTTATAAACCCCTTCAGTATGAGAGGAAATAAACTCAATGGTACGATCGCCTCCATTACCAATAGTAATATTTTGGTACTCTCCCTCATCCACTTGAATAGTTTTATTATTCCATTCTGGAGGGCCAATATTTTCTGTGCTTGATGACTCACACTGTGCAAAATCCAATCGATTTACCGGCAGTGTGGCGACGTAATTACCAGCTTTACAATCCTTAGCATTACCATTAAATGGGACGCATAATTTTGCAGCTGCATTCCCACCTTGAATATAATTATGAGTAGGTAGTTGACCGTTAGTCGGTGCATTAATAATGAGGGAGCTATTAGTGCGAATTTCCCCCTGAGAATCGATGTTGTTGACTCCCTCTAAGAAAGTATCACTCCAATCTGCTCTGACACTATTACTCAGTAATATCAACACACACATTAATGAAGTAAAGAATCTAATCTCCACGTGCTTCTACCTCCACTTGGCGATTGACTCTTAAACAATTGCTCGTAGCTGCATTTCCAGCACAATCTCCAGTTTCACACACTGCATTACTGGTTATTTGATACTGAGTAACTCCATCTACACTAATAGGGTTACAGGTCACGGCGACAGTGCAACCATGAAAACCTAATGAACTAGGTGGAGTCCAGGTTGAAGTCGCACTACAAACACCCACAGCACCTGACAGCGGAAATAATTTAGCCAACTCAGCATCTGCAGCGCTATTGGCACTAAAAAGCGCTCTAGCTCCCCACACTTCAACATTGACTGACTCATCACCATCTGCCAGCATTCGAATTAAGGTCCCTGCCAGTAGAAACATGACAATTAATACAAATACGGCAATCACCAGCGCACTACCTTGTTGCTTACGCAGCCTAGTATTCATGTGACAATCTTTTAGTGATGAGTGATTAAGGTACATTGGTCACCTGCACTTGATGCTGATACTTGAAGGTTTCACCATTAACACTAAAGCGAGGTTCAAGGTGCACAATTGAGTTGGTCATTAAGTTTTGCTCTGTCACTTTAATTGCAGGTTCTGTGAGTAAACTATTAGTAATATTTTCAGCCATTAACACACCTGCGCCCATATTCGATGGCACTGGCTGGCTGATTATGTAGCCATAATTTGAATAACGATACAAACTCACATCAGATGAGCCTACTGGGCTTTCAAAACAATAACTAATCGGTTGATTAGCAAAGTAAATTCGCTTAATTGGGGACTGTTCAGCAAACTGGACTGAATTAGCAAATGTCAGGGTTATTTTGTCCGCTGCTGAAGTGGCACTTTGCACCTCAAAGCGCTTATTTCTTGATGCTTGATAAATATCATTAACACCGCCAATACTTTCATTAGCAAGAGGATACACAATCGCAAACATGCCATTGTTAACTGCAATATTATTATCAACAATGGTGCCAGTACTCGAAGCAGAATCAGGATAAATAGGTAGTTTAAGATAACTACTACTGGCTTCAATTGGAAGCATCTCAATGCATTGAAAGATGCCTAAACTAGCTGTTCGGAGTCGGACACTGTTTGGCACAGAATGGCGAATGTCACGGGTCATTCGCTCTACAGCAAAGCGGCTTTGACCTAGAACTTGACCAACAGAACTAGATTCAACAAAAATACGTGTACCAAATATAACAAAGCTGCTTACACCCACCACCAAAATACCAAGAATAATAATCACAGTGACCATTTCTACTAAGGTAAAGCCAGCTTGTTGCAAACCTCTTTTACTTTTCATTAATAGTTACTCCTTACCGCTTGGTAAGTGATAACTTCACCCGAAGGTGTTGTAACATCCACAGTGATTAATTTCTCGGCTTGGCCGTTTCGGTATTCAATGGCTACCTGCATTTGATAGCCTAAATACACATCGGCATAGGTTTGAGTTGAATCAAGCATGTTGCTATTGATATTCAGCCCATGATAATCATCAACATCATTAAAGTCGTTTCGCCCTTCACCATTGGGGCCTAAGACCGTTGAGCAGTTTATTCCGGGGTTACTAGGCGCTGTAGAATTACACGCCGGAATACCACCGTTAGAATTAGTGTTTTCATCAAAGCGCTTACCCCAAATTTCATTCATTACAGAATGAGCCAACTCTGCAGATCGAACCCGAGATAAGGTCTCTACAGCACGATCCGCTTGAGGAAGTAACATAGAGGTGAGCATGACAATAGCAATACTTAACACCAGCATGCCAATAACAAGTTCGATTAAGGTAAAACCACCCTGTGAGTTTTTAATCACGCTGTTATGAAGAGATTTTACTAATAGGTTTCTTGAGGAAGATAAATTATAAAGCATACACATACCCCTCAGACTCCATCGCAATATTGAGCGTTTCATCTGCTTTTACGACAAAGCACGCCCCATTGCAGCCAAGGTTAGCTCGACCTAGATTGTCAAAATCCATAGTAAAATCAGTATTACCATTACTTGCTAGCTCGATGATTGCACCACTACTAAAATCTTGTTTCACTTCAGTTCGAATAAGCTGTGCATCAATACAACCTGCAAAGGCGTTATTAATATTATGTTGATAAGTGCTGAGTTGGTAACCATCTGAAAAAACACTAATACGATAACAACGGTCACTGTTATTTAATGCTTTTATTTGAACGTGTCTAAGCTCACTGATAAATTCATTTCGAAGAGCATGGGCACTATAGCTTGATTCAGGTAATAATTTAGGCAAAACAAACACAGCGATAATCCCTACTATTAAAATAGTAGTGACTAACTCAATGAGTGAAAACCCCAATGTATTTTTTAAACCCCGAGTTTGAAACATTCGAATGGTCAGTGCCTTTAGTAACATTTCTCTATATACAGTATGGCAAAATATAACATAAACGTCTTGATATCCTTTACTAAAAATACCTTTCAGTAGAAATCCTTATCAGGTCATGAGTAAAACCAATATTATTAATTTTAGCCCATAAAAAAGGCCTGCAAGCAGGCCTTTAAATTCGTAATTGGTATTAGCAGCTTGATGCTATAGGAGTCGCTGAGTATGTTGGAAGATTTCCTAATCCTGTCGATTCTGTATATTCAATTATACAAGTATCTGGGCTGCCTATCTGTTGAATGGTCACAGTACCATTCCCATCATCAGTGACGTCCCATTCGGCATCATCAAACGTTGCAGCATGCTGAATAGCATCTGCAGTACCTGCAAGATAACCATACACTATGTCAACATAATCAGTTGCAGGGCTTTGTCCATCACTAATCCCAATATCGACTTTGGCATTGCCAGTAGCACTGCCTCTCTCAACACCTGCGATGACAGCTTTTGAATACACTAGGCTATTGGCGCTCTGGATACTGGCTTTAGCTCCATTTAACACAGAGACTCGGGCATCACCTTGTAAGTTGATGAATTTAGGTGCAGCTGTCACTGCTAAAATACCTAAAATGATAATAACGACAACTAATTCAATTAATGTAAAACCTTGCTGCTTTCGCATATATTAAAACCTTAAGGCGAGAAATAAGATTAATTCGCAAACTGACGTTTACTCATTTTCAGGCATGATTTTAACATTGAACATCAAGCTATCTTCGTTACAGCCAGCACACTGAAACTTACAAAATGTAAAAAACCTGCAAAAGCAGGCTTTCATTTGCTAGAAATTAAACTCTAACAGTCTGCTGCTACAGGAAATGAAATAACATCTCCATCAGCATTTTTACTTGAAAAAGTCGGTAAACTTGTTGCTGTAGCCTGTTTGTACTCAAAGAAACACAAATCTGGCGCACCTATTTGTTGAATTTTGACTATGCCATTACTAACATCGTTAACTTCCCACTCAGAACTCTCAAACGATGCTGCGTGCTCAATAGCACTAGAAGTTCCAGCAAGGTAGCCATAAACAGTTGCCACTAAATTGCTTGGATCTGCAGCGCCATCACTAATACCAATATCAACAGAACCTAATGGGTTTTTCTCTTCCCCAGCTAATGCCGCTTTTGAATAGACTAAACTATTCGCACTTTGAATTGCCGCTTTAGCACCTTGCAATGTCGATACGCGAGCATCACCTTGAAGGTTAATAAATTTAGGTGCAGCTGTTACCGCTAAAATACCTAAAATGATAATAACGACAACTAATTCAATTAATGTAAAACCTTGTTGCTTTCGCATATATTAAAACCTTAGGGCGTGAAATAAGATTAATTCGCAAACTGACGTTTACTCACTTTCAAGTATGATTTTAACATTGAACATCAAGCTATCTTCGTTACAGCCAGCACACTGAAACTTACAAAATGTAAAAAACCTGCAAAAGCAGGCTTTTATTTGGCAGAAATTAAACTCTAACAGTCTGCTGCTACAGGAAACGAAATAACATCTCCATCAGCATTTTTACTTGAAAAAGTCGGTAAACTTGTTGCTGTAGCCTGTGTGTATTCAAAGAAACACAAATCTGGCGCACCTATTTGTTGAATTTTCACCGTACCACCAGTACCTGTAACACCCCAATCATCAGTAGACATATCAACTGCATTGATGACATCTGCAACCTCTCCGGCTGTATAACCAAAAACAACGTTCAATGCTATTCCAGTTCCTATATCTACAGTCGCCTTACCATCTGTATCACCTTTTTCTACACCAGCTAAAGCTGATTTTGAATACACTAAGCTGTTTGCACTTTGAATTGCCGCTTTTACACCTTGCAATGTAGAAACACGCGCATCACCCTGTAAGTTGATGAATTTAGGTGCTGCTGTTACCGCTAAAATACCTAAAATAATGATAACGACAACTAACTCAATTAACGTGAAACCTTGTTGTTTTTGCATTTGAAAACCTTCATTAAAATAGAACAACTACAGCCCGTATGAAACAATATTGTTTGTTCACGAGCTTATTCCTTTACCACAACAATTTTATCACTATTAGAACTTTTTCGCATGTTACCAAAAGTACATAAAAGCTTTTAAAACTGATGTTTAGACATAAAAAAGCCCGCAATTAGCGGGCTAATATTAATATTGATTTTTAGCAAGCTGAAGCATCTGGTATTGCTGTAAATGAAGGAACGGTCGTCGCTGTAGCAGCACCATATGTAAAGAAACAAGCTGACGGCGCGCCAGCTTGCCAAAACTTACCTGTGGCGACGTCAAAAATCCAATCTGTAGTTATGGTTGACAGTGAAGGATCAGTACCAGCTGATATACTAACTTCTAGTGCATTTTGGAAGTTAGTAATATCGTCATCGCTCATATACCCATATACAGCTTCAACAGTTACATTATCAGCAGCATCTGCTGCTGCAACCAAAATTACTGTCGCATCATCTTCTTTTTCTTGCCCTGCTAATGCAGCTTTAGAGTAAACTAGTGTATTTGCCCCTTGAATAGCACCTTTTAAACCTTGTAGAGCTGAAACTCTTGCATCACCTTGTAGATTGATAAATTTAGGTGCTGCAGTAACAGCTAAAATACCAAGAATGATAATAACTACCACTAGCTCAATTAATGTAAAACCTTGTTGCTTCTGTTTGATTTGCATAATGTCGACCCTTTATTGAAAACAAAATATGTGAATTTTGTACATCTGTTTATTTAGTTGTTTATTACAATTCCCACTCAATATTCCATATTTTGTGGTGATTCTTTTAAAGCTTAAGCCTCTGCTATTAATGCAGCTTTCACTTATTACTCGTAATTAGTCCGTAATTAGTCGTTACTGAAACTGAGTACTTGTCCTGTGCCTGGGTTGTATGTCACTCCTTTAGCACCACTTGTCGTTAAATCTGGGGCTGGAGACGGTACACCGGTAGTCTGATCTAACGTAAGTGAAGCAACTTGGTGATAGACACACAAATCAATCCCAGTCACTGTCGTACCGTCAATAGATGTAGATGAACCACCGACACCATCTTGAGCTCGAACCGTATAACGTTGATCGCGGGCATCATCAGTATAAATTACATTACGCGGAGCACTTTGCAGCACGTTATCGAAAACTTCCTGACAAGTGTCATCACTCATCGAAGTCGCATCTGTATTTGATGTACCTGTTGGAAAGCCAAAACGCGTATCTAACGAAACAACAGTACCATCTAAAATTACCGACGTATTACGACGACCATCCACTTCCCATTGTGCTCTAACGAACCCAACAGCCGTAGCAAGTCCGCCAGCAACGCCATCAACACTGGCATTTTGCGCATCTTCAGTGACATTCAAAAAGCGTGGAATAGCTGTCGCAGCTAATAAACCAAGGATCACGATAACAATCACTAATTCGATTAACGAAAAGCCTTGCTGTTTTAATTTCATAATAAGTTACCTATTTTACGCCTTACATTTGTCAGACCAGAATTACAGTCGTAAGACTATTGTTACCTAGCTAAAGCTATCCTGTAAATAAATTTTAGCACCATTTATACATTTAAACATTTGTATTAGTTAAATATTAGCTCTTGCTATCAATAAAAATCACTCTTCCTGATATACCTTGATAGCTAATACTGCCACTTTGCTCTGTCGAAAAACGACAAATTTCTGTCTCATTTTGATATGAAACCGCAGCTTTTAAATCATGCAAATCACTTGCCATTAACTGTTGCCATAACTCTTTGCAGCCTTTCGAAGATGGCTCATTAAGTTGCGGCCAGCCTTGCTTTGACATCTTTATAATATTTGAACTGGTGCCAAGGCTATCTGTTTCAAGCTGTTTATTGCCTGAACCAACAGTAATATCCTCCCAGTTTAGCTTGAGCGAATCAGGTCTCCCCTGATTTAGCCATTGGCTCTTTACCATAGCGAGCACATACAACATACGGCTATGCTCTAGCTCTAAACTTTTAGCGCTAATACTGTCCACACTAGAAAAATGCTTAGTGCCAATCACAGCCATTACCACCAAGACTAATGTCAGCGTAATAATACGTGCATACGTCTTCAGTAGATCGTTTTCTGACTTCTGTTGTTTTCGCATTATGCAATCAACTCAGATTTGTTAATTGCTAACTGCAATGTGGACAACAGCTTACTTTCAAAGTTCAGCATGCTCGTTACCCTTTAACCACATTGAGCATATCCCACATTGGCAAGTAAATCCCCAAGGCTAGAATGAGCACAATACAAGCCACAAATCCGATTAAAATAGGCTCTAGTTTGGCGGTTAAGTTTTTAAGGTCGTAATCCACTTCACCTTCATAGAAATCTGCTGCATCATTAAGTAATTGATCGATCTGGCCTGTCTCTTCACCCACTGCCACCATTTGCAGCACTAATGGAGTAAACAGGCCGCTTTGGTTTGACACCCTAAGCATTGACTCACCCGACTCTATTCCTCGCCTCATAGCAACAATCCGATCATGCATATAACTATTATCCACGGCATCTGCAACTAGACTTAACGCTTGAGTCATGGGTACACCTGCACCCAACATCATCGAAAAACTGCGGCAATAACGTGAGAGTGTCGAGCGTTCTATAATCGACCCCACTGCTGGGATATGTAGCTTCCACTTATCCCATTGACGTTCACCCTTTTCGGTATGATGCCAATATCGTATGCCAATAATTGCTCCTACGAGCGCCACTAGCATGACATGCCAATAATTGACAAATAAGCTCGATGTCGTCATTAACAATTTAGTTGCCCATGGTAAATCAGCACCGAAGCGAGAAAACATATCGGCAAACTTAGGGATCACCATGATATTCAATATCACCATCGCAATCGTAATGGCGATGAGTACGAAAATTGGATAGCGCATGGCAGACTTAATGCGTCTGCGTGTTTCTTGTTCACGCTCGATATAACCAGAAAGCTGGATAAAAGCATCTTCCAACTTACCAGTGTTCTCACCCACATGAACCATTGAAATAAACAATGAATCAAACACATCTTGATGCTGGTTCATTGCAGCCGACAGAGGGCGACCCGAAGTCAATTGTTCAGATATATCATTCAACGCATCTTTCATTCTTTGTGAATGCGTTGTTTCTGCAAGGCCTGCAATAGCACGCAAAATGGGAATACCTGAGCGAGTCAATGAGTACATTTGTCGAGTGAAAATTTGTAACTCTTCTAACGACACTTTACTCGCGAAAATACTGCCAAGTTTAAAAGGTTGAGATTGTTTCACTTCACGCAGTTCGAGAGGAATGATGCCGCGAGACATTAACGCATCAGCCGCACTACTTTCATTAGCTGACTCAATAAACGCTTCAACTGATGCGCCTTGATTATTTCGTCCTCGATACTGGTAAGTCGGCATGATTACACCCCAGTTCCACTATCGCTGGACATCACTTCTGCACCAGGTATTTCGCTGACGTCTTCAACTAATTTAGCCACTTCTTCAATGGTAGTCATACCATTATATAGATACTCAAATGCTGAATCTGCTAATGGCACAAACGTCGGGCTTTGTTTCGCCGCATGAGCAAAATCTTGTGGGTTACCCGTACGCATGGCATCAACCATCGCCTCATCAAGCTCTAAAATTTCAAAAATACCAATACGGCCACGATAACCAGAGCCATTACAACTTTGACAACCAGTGCCTATTTTGTAAGTTGCAGCTGTGAAGTCTTTTTTGGCGACAGAATTAATCCAAGCCAATTCAGCTGAATTGGGTTGGTGACTTGTCATGCAGTTCGGACATACCCGTCGAACTAATCGCTGGGCAATAATCACCCGTAGCGCGCTTGCGACAAGATAACTCGCTGCGCCCATATCAAGTAAACGCAATGCACTGGTAATGGCGTCATTGGTATGCAGAGTCGATAATACAAAGTGACCCGTTAATGCGCCTCGAAGACCAATTTCAACTGTTTCTTGGTCACGCATCTCACCTACCATGATGATGTCGGGATCTTGACGTAAGGTGGTTCGCAGTACATTCGAGAAATTTAAACCAATTTTATGGTTAACTTGCACTTGGTTAATACGTGGCAGTTGATACTCGACCGGATCTTCAACCGTAATAATCTTGGTGTCTGGCTTATTGAGCTCGCTCAAAATACCGTACAAAGTCGTGGTTTTACCGCTACCTGTAGGTCCTGTCACTAGCAACATACCGTGAGGACGCTTAATTTGTTTACGAATTCGCTGCAGGATATGATCTGGCATACCTGTTTCATTCAATGTCAATAAACCCGCGGATTGATCGAGTAAACGCATTACCACCGATTCACCATGATATATCGGCATCGTCGACATACGAATATCGATCTTATGACCTTTAATTTCAATATGAAAACGACCATCTTGCGGCATACGTTTTTCTGAAATATCCAATCCAGCCATCAGCTTTAATCTTAATACTAACGCCGAGGCAATATTGACTTCATCAAGGGTGTTCTCATGCAGCTGACCATCAATACGTTGACGGATCCTCAGCACTTTTTCACCAGGCTCAATGTGAATATCTGAGGCGCGCATTTGCACTGCATCTTCAAAAATAGATTGCAGTAGCTTAACGACTGTCGTTTCATTGTCGCTATCACTATCAGTAATACTCGCCAAATCAAACATGTCATCAGCGGCGTACTCTTCTTCTAATTCACCCGCAATTTTGGCAATTTCACCCGTACGGCGATACAAATTATCGAACGCATCTAATAGTTGCTGTTCAGGGGTAACCGCAATGGTAATTTTTTTAGGCGCGACAAAGACTTCTAAGTTATCGATGGCTTGCAAGTCAGCAGGATCACTCATCGCCAATGTAACCGTATCAGCGGTGGCTTCAACCACTAAAGCACGATAACGACGAGCTTGTACTTCAGGAATAAGGTTAACGACTTCAGTCGGTATCGACAGTCGACTAATGTCTAAATAAGGTAAGTTTAACTGCTGAGATAAGAACTTAAGTAACTGATCTTCAGTAATACAATTCAAATCAATCAAGGTACGACCAAGCTTTTTACCTGAATTACGCTGTTCAGAAAGGGCTTGGGTTAACTGATCGTCAGTAATAATGTGTTCTTGAACGAGAAGATCGCCTAAACGCATTTTCAATTTTGGTTTCATTGGCTACCTCCAAGTTGAATTAATCGTTGTTCTATATAAGTCATAGCGCCAGTTGACAGTCCTCGATAAGACAAAGCTTTTGTATATGCATCTGCAGCTTGCGAATATTGCTGCTGCGAATCTAGCGCGTAGGCCAATCCCATCCACCAGCGTGCTTGAGACGGCTCAATGGTTATCAGCGAGCGATATGCTGACTCAGCCAGTTCATAACGGCTATTCTTTTGGGCTATATCACTTTGTAAAATCCATTTATCTCTAGCCCAGTCGCTGTTATCACTGATAGCTTCTAGTGTATCTAGTGCTTTCATAGGGCTAAATGAAGCATTTTCAACCTTCGCTTTTAAAATGGCCAATTCAATTTCCTCAGGAAATTGTTGCACCCCTTGAGCTAAAATTTGTTCAGCTCGGCCTAAGTTATTCAACGCATAATACAAAGACGCTAATTGCTTTCTGGCCTGATGCATTGAAGGCTCAAGTATTAGCGCTTCATAGTAATACTTTACTGCTTTATCTATTTTCTGTTGCTGCTCAGCGACCTCAGCAATTTCAAATTTCTTTTGCGCTAACTCAGCATCTGTCAGTATCACTTCCTTTACCGCCATGACACCTTTATTACTGCTTGTTGTTGCAGCATTCGTGTTAGAGACTATAGCTTGTTCTGCTTTAGAGGACTTAGCAGCGCGGCTGTTACTCCCCACATCGGCCTTCACATCTTCAACGATTGTTGAGGTACGTGTATTCTGCGCAAACCTGACTTTCACCGAGCCGTTATCTTTATCATCCAACGAGGGCGCTAATGTGTCTTTTACAGTGACCGAAGTATTTTTTGAATCAACTTTTACCACGGATTTATTCGCCTGTGGTACAGCTTCTACCGCTACTGTTTGCAAATTCTGAGATCTTGCTAAATCAGTTTCAGCTACATCTGCGCTCACCTCAGACTCTTCGTTAAAGTCATTGTCAGATTTAGCTAAGCTATTAGCTGTTTTAGTAATTTCAACGCTATGGCTTTCATCGTCTGTTATTGAGTCAGGTAGCTCGTCACTAGTGAGCGTATCTTCATCGACTAAACCTGCAATGAGCGGCTGTTCAGCTTCTTCTTGTGTTGCTTCAGTCAGTGGTTGTAAGTTTTTTAGCTGCACGCCTTGACGATAAAACATAAGCCCAATCAGGAATATAGCAAGGAACATGACAATCGACATATACATCCCTTTTCGGGATGACTGCTCATCGGGTGCATTAGCTTCTACTTGGCTAGTAAACTGCACCTCTGGTTTCACAAAGCCAGAATCGGACGTTTCTCCCGTCGTTGATGCCGAGTGTTGCTTTTGTTTATCAAGGTCTTTTAAAACTTTATTAATAACGCTCATATTGACTCTCTTAACGTCGATAACCAGTCAGCATTAGTAACCCATAACATGACCAGTGAAGCGCCTATGATTAATAAAATGTATAACCATCCTCTATTTTGCACTGATGTCGGCAGTGGCTCTGCATCCTCTGTATCGACAATGGCTGCTTTACAATGCTTAGTGAGTACTTTATTACCGCCTTCAGCAAAACAAAGTAATAAGGCTTTATTAACGATCACATTCACCAAGCGTGGGATGCCTCGCGCGGCACTTGAAATCAACTTGATATCTTTATCGCTAAACAGTGCTTTGCCACGATAGCCTGCAATAGACAGGCGATAATCAACATACGCTTGGATCTCATCCCACAACAAAGGGCGTAAGCTATAGCTAAAAGTAATCCGCTGTTTTAATTGACGTAATTGACTGTCTTGCAACCTATTATCTAATTCAGGTTGACCAAACAACACCACTTGAATCAATTTAGTGCTTTCAGTTTCTAGGTTAGTAAACAGTCTTAATGTTTCTAAACTCTTATTGGGTAGAGCTTGGGCCTCATCCAACACTAAAATGACTTTTAACCCTTGGCGATTAAGCTCTAGTAAACGGTTTTGAATTAATCCAGTTAATTGCTGCTGGTTAATATTATCTTGTAACGAAATCCCTAATTCTGTCGCTAATGCCCAACGTAATTCATCAGGATTTAGATATGGATTAGGAACATAAGCACATTGATAATTATCGGGTAACTCATTCAGTAGCTTACGGCAGATAAGGGTTTTTCCTGTCCCTACTTCACCGGTTACTTTTATAAAGCCTTCGCCATTTTCGATTGCTGTTTGCAATACCTGTAATGCCTCAACATGAGGCGTTAACCCAAAAAAGAACTGCGTATTTGGGGTTAATGTAAACGGTAATTGATCTAGACCAAAATGCTGTTGGTACATGGCAATCCTTAACGGTACTAACCGTTACTCCTGCTCGGGGTACCAACGGTCTAGTAAATCTTTAGAGCGTTGTAATTCATTACTCCAGGTATCAGCACCTACCACTGTCGGCTTTAGCATGATGATAAGTTCTGTTTTAACCGTCGATTTACTGCGATTGGTAAAGGCTTCTCCCATAAATGGAATGTCACCTAACAATGGTACTTTTGATACCACTTCAATATTTTCGCTCTTCATTAAGCCACCGATCACCACAACATCACCTGAAGACGCTTTAATCACGGTGTCAGACTCACGAATTTCACTTTGTGCCAACGGTAATTCAAGGCTAGAGCCACTGACTTTAATTTCTTTAATTTGTTCTGATACATCAATCACTGATGGGTGCACATGAAGTAATACATTGCCGTCAGCATCAATTTGCGGCGTCACATCTAATGCAATACCTGAAAAGAAAGGGGTTAATTCCACTTGAGGAGTGGTGACTGGAGTTGTGCCAGCTACAGTAGTTGACGATACGTCAGTGACAAAATACTCATCGTTACCCACTTTAATAACCGCTTTTTGGTTATTAGATGCGGTAACGCGAGGGCTCGAAAGCACGTCAACATCACCTTGGGTATCTAGCAAGCTAATCATGGTGCTGAAATCGGTGCCTGTTAAACTAATTGACGTCACACCACCAATTACATTCGTAATTGAATCGCTTAAACCCGAACCAGGAGAAGTACCAAAGTTAATATCAGTGCTGCCAGCATGGCCTAAAACGTTATCCCATTGAATACCTTGCTGATAGCCATCAGATAGAGTCACCTCTAAGATTTTAGCTTCTAAAATAACTTGGCGCTGAAGATGCGTTTCAGCCTTGGTTAAAAAGGTACTTACTTGACGTAACTCATCAGGATAAGCCCTAACAGTGACTAAGCCCGCTTGCGGGGTAACTACCACTTGGCGTCCACCACCTGTATTACCGATAATAGACACTAAGGTTTTTTCTAGCTCACCCCAAAAGTTAGTTTTGGTTGTTGAGCGAATGAAAGTGCCATTGGTGTTATCAGTATTGTCATTATTGCTACTGCTATTGGAGTTATTACTGCTATTTGAGCTGCTGCTATTTGAAGAATTGTTATTCGAGTTCGAATTTGAGTTGTCATTACTGTCAGAAATACGCCCTGAGCTGACCGAAGTCAACGATAGCCCTTCACGCTCCATATACAAGTAATTTAGAGGGTAAGTTTCTGTGCGCATCCCTGATGGGAAAATACGTAAAATGCGCCCTTCTCGGCTAACCTCATATCCATAAATATCTTCAACAACTTTAATCACTTCAGAGAGTGTTACACCATTAAGAGAAATTGAAATGGTGCCAGTCACATCAGGATGGACTGCAACACTTAACGGCGTGCCCTGAACTAAACTTGGGAAAAACACTTTTGCCTCAACATCGTTCGCTGAAACGTCAAAACGACGCTCTTTTGGCAATGTTGGACTTGTGCTGCCTAATAAGCTTGAACCATTGAGCTCACGCTGAACATCTTCAGGCATTTGCGCAGGTGGAGGAATGATATTTTTTGCTGTTTCTGCTTCAGCCAATGATTGACTTAATTCAGATTTAGCCGTCGTAGGATCAGGTCTATCTGTAGTTTGGCAACCAAGTAAACAAAGAGATAGCAGAGGGGTCACATATTTGATTAAATTCATTATTATTTTTGTCCTATCGCTCTGTTATCGATTGAAATAGTTTAAGTTTTCTTCCGTCAGATAAATTGACATAACTCTTTCCGATATATTCAATTCTTATCCCATCAATGCGGTCACCAACAAATACAATCTTATTATTAATGACGGCATGTGGCTTGGCGCTATTTACAATGCTATTAAGCACTAATGAATCTGCCCGTTCGCTATTACTGGAAACAGTGACATACCCTTGCCCAGGTAAGGTCGGATCCCTTAACACTTTGGCATCAGCAACCTGACTCACCGCAGTTAGGCTTAATACAAGGAGTATAAACATCGGTTTATTCTGCAACACTGATAAACTCCTTATTAATACTCAAGGTATAAAGTTCAATTTCAACCGTCGCATTTGGATGTTGGTCAACGTGGTAATTAAGGCGTTTCCAATATAACTTATCTGGCATATCTTCAATTGCTTCAACAAATTTTAGAATTGAAAAATAGCTGCCTTCTAAGGTCAATTTAATACCGTGACTGTAGAGGTTCATTTTGTGTTCTTCACCCACCTGTAGCAAAGGTGTCGGTGCGATAGAAGCAAACGATTGTAATTTTACCCCTTGAACATGGCCTAATAGATTTTTGAGTACTGTCGGCATATAACTCGCTGGAACCATTGAAACCATTTGCGCATCTAAATCAGCATCAATTAATTGAGTTTGTTGTTCAATATGGCTTAAACGATTACGAAAATCAGTATTAGGATCCATCGCTAAACGTTGCTGATATAAATCAATTTGTTGTTTTGAAACGTCATTATCCGCTTCAATTTGGACAAGCTGTCTTGAAAGTTTTTGCCTTTCTTTAAATACGCTCTCAACGGGTAGATAAACGACCATGCCAATAAGTACTAGCGCTGCAACAGTAATGAGTACACGCTCTCGCTGGCTTAGCACATCGAACTTGGATTCTAATTGTTGCCAAAATTGTTTCATTGTTTAGCCTCCACTTCAGGAGTGCTAGATAATTTAAAGGCTAACGGTTGCGATTCACCACGGTTCATCGTCATGGTCGAAAAAGCATAACCTTTGAGCGTTTCTGTATGCTTTAAAGCCTCAACCCACTTAGGGATACTTTGGGGTTTAGAACCAAAGCCTTCAAACTCAAATCGCTGTTCGTTTACTGCTATGTGGCTAAGCCATACAGAGCCATCTGAAACACTCGCCAAATCAGTCAACAAACTTGAATAGCCACGACTGATGACATTATCTCTTTGGTTTATTTCAGTAGATAATAGTTTTTTCAATTCTAAACGCTGCTGCTCTAATTCGACTCTTGCAACCAGGTCTGGCTCTGGAACACGCGCAGAAACTTGTAATTCTAGTTGCTGCTTTTGCGTATCTAACTGCTGTTTTTCTGTTGATACCTTAGCCCTGTCAGTTTCCACATTCGAAACCAACCAATAGCCAAGCATCCAACTCACAAAGCTGATAACAAGTAATCCCGCCACCATCATCATCATTCGTTGAAATGACAGCCTTAATTTTGCAGGCAGTAAGTCAGCGCTATATAAGTTAATTGTGGTTTTTATCACGCAGCACCTCGCGTTAACGCTTTGAAAGCCATCATGGCTAGATGCTCAGTCACCGACTCATGGTCAGTGGTACTGACTTTTTGATTAAAATTCTGCGCCACTAATGGCACCAATGCTTGAGATTCACCGCCGATTAATAAATCAATAGAACCAACAGGCGCTTGCCTTAATTGGCTTTCGAAATAGTCCATTGAACGTTGAATTTCGAGACTTAAATTATCAGCTAAACCATATTGTAAGTCGGCGGCAGTGGCTTTATCGATTTGAGCAAAACCTCTCACTCGACGCTGCATGAATAATTCACCTTCTCTAACCACTGTTAGCAATAAATCATGTTCAGGTACGTGACTTACCACCATATGGGTTGAAGCATCATCAAACAGCAACGGCATTGCTAGTTCTTCAATGCTAATACCTTCAATGGTAAAACCGTGTTGTTCGCAAGCTTGAGCCAATGTCGACAATTGCATTTTATTTGCGACAACGACATTAATTTTGCCAGTGGTTGTCAGCGATGATTCAAAGTAATCCAATTGAATATTGGTCACAGGCTCTGTCGCTAAGTCTTTTACCGACCATAATAATGCCTGGCTTAACTCATTGGCTTCTACATTGGGTTTATCTGCCACAATCAATTGATAAAACGATTCACCCAATACAATTTTCAGCTTTGCATGACCGAAAATATCTTTTATCTCGGCAAATGCTTCTGTCCAATTCTCACCATTAAAGGCAATTTTTTTAGTAATCCCTGATATATCCGACTTTGTTTGATTTTGAGTTTCAAGATCAGAATCTTGCTCATCTTCAGTTTTAATTTCGCCTTGATATACACAGATCGAGTCCGCACTGATATACAACCCAAGTTCAGTAGATGCTTGAGTTTGGCGCCAGAATGTCAACTTACTTAAAAAACCATTTTTCATTCAAAAACCTGTGCCTTGATAATCAGCGAAGATACGATATAAAAATAAAAAATATCCGCTATAAAAATGTAACGATGACGCTTTCACTTAAACCAGATACACCAACAAGTGTGTAACAGAAAGAACAGTTAGCATTAAAAAGCATGTCAAAAAAATATCGTATGACATATTAACCGCTAATCACTTAATTTTATAGAAAAATAACAGCAATGAAAGTGTATACACTTAAGATAGAATGTTATTTGTTAATTCTCAAGATCCAAAGCCACAACAAGGTCACAACCTGACACACTATTAGGTTATTAAGTTGTATAAATTGACGCGGTAGATGATTAATACAAATCTTGTACCAATCCAGTATTAGATTTGCATTTAAAGGTAAGCAGGATAGGAAGTTTATTGGTTAAAGTAATCGCCTTGAGCTGCACTTACGCCTAAAATCTTCAAGGTTTGCCAGTCTTCAAAACGACTCACACCTTCAGCAAAAACCTGCACTTCAGCGCGATATAACCCCCCAATGAGGCTTCTAATAAATAGTTGGTTTTCGGATTTCAGATGGATTTGATGAATAATAGAGCGGTGCAATTTGACTAAGTCAAAGTGACACTCTTGAATGTAATGCGTGCCAACCACTTGCAGCCCAACATGATCAACACATAGCCTCGCTCCTATTTTGCGAAGCAAATTCAAATTTTCCATCAAATCTTGTTGATGCTTAACCACAATATCTTCTGATACCTCAAATATCAGCCGCGAGGCAAGATGTCGCTGTTCCATTAACGTGGTTCTCAACCAACGTATGAAAGCTCGACTGGTTAACGAGTCATAACTCAAATTGATACTAAAGCTGTCTTTGTTGTGTGCCATAAGCTCAAATAGCACGGTTTCAATCAACTGCCTTTCAATTTGCGGCATTAAGCCACACTTATTGGCCATAGGGATAAACAATGTCGCCCTAATTTCGTTACCTTGATTATCAATCGCTCGGCTAAATACTTCTTTATGGCAAGCATGGCCATCACTGTCGATAACATTCTCAGTTATCGCTACAAAGCGGCGGTTAACTAAAGTGTTTTCTAAAAAACTTCTCCAGCGAACAGAGCCCTTGGCAATCTCTTTATCCACTGCGCCTTTATCGTACATAAACCAATTATTGGTCCGTTGTAGTTGCGCAGCTTTAAGCGCCATATCGACCTCTTCAAGCACCTGTTCCTGCATGTCGCCAGCTTTATAAAATGCAGCTCCTAAATGAACATAATTGTCTTGTGTATCTGATTGATTTTTTAATTGGCTAATGCCTAATTTTAGCAGTTTGTTCGCTAAGGTATCTGCTTCAGCTAACGAGGCTTGAGGCACGACTATTGCGAACTGATTAAAGTCATAACGAGCGAAAACAACATCCTCATAAGGTTGCAGTAATGTACTGATGGCTTGAACTAAATCATTCAATTGTTCATTGATAACTTCATCCCCCTCTTGCTGTTGCAATAGGTCTAAGTCATCAAAGTTAATTAGCATCACAGCGCCATGGGCAATCATACAGTTGTGATGGGTTAAGGCTTCTAGCCTATTTTCAAAAAAAATGCGATTGCCAATGCGGGTGCTAGGGTCTAAAAAGGTTTTTGAGCGAATAAACTGATCAAAGCGTCCACGCTCTTTTTGCGCATCTTGTAATTGCTCTAACAACTTGGTCATTGCACGATTAATTAATCTCGGTCGGCCATTACCCGCCGCACTTAACGCCTCGGCATGTTTACCATCTAGAACCAGTTTACTGCGCTGCGCTATCTGCTCAACTCCATCCAATTCATGTGTAAACCATCTCAATCCATAACGAACAAAAAGCCCGATTGCCACAAGTGATACAAGCATAATTAAGAGTTCATACCAACCTAATTGATGCAATAAATACGGTTGCGGCAACTTAAGTTCCATTGCTGTATCCGCTTTGGGATCAATAATGTGCTTGTATATGGTGGGATTGTTTTGCGGTGTTGGCGAGTAATACTCAAATACGATGTCATCGCCTTGAGTTAGCTTGAAACTGTTTGCGTTGTAAGCAATTAGAATCGGAGGTAGCCAAGCGTGTAAATCCCAATGACTATCGGGTTGGTAATGTTGTACCAGCATCGTCTCTAACTGGGTCACTTTTTGCTGTTGAAATTTATATGTCAGTTGAACAAAGCTAACTAATGCACCAATAAAGAAAATAGCACCAACCGCAGTCAATGATAACAACCAAAAACTGGTTAACTTTGTAGTCAAAATTTTGGTTAACTTCATTTATCGGCGTCCTGCTATAAGCGCAATTCTATCTATCATATTTAACGATTGGTTAGCGATAACATCCACTTAACTGAGTTTGATTATTCAATAGCAGCTAGTAAAACGCAAACTCTATCTGTTTTAGATTAATTGTAGATACAAAAAAAGGGCTAACGCCCTTTTTCTCTCACTGTGCTGTGCTATTACTTATAGCTTATATTCGGTAGGAACAGTATTGAGCACTGCTACACCTGAATCGATTGCAGCTTGAGACACTGCACTGGCAATATTTTTCAATAAACGTGGGTCCATTGGTTTTGGCAGCACGTATTCAGGGCCAAAACTCATTGAATTAACATCAGGGTAAGCTGCTAACACTTCAGCAGGAACAGGCTCTTTAGCAATCGCTGCTAACGCCTTAACCGCAGCAATTTTCATTTCATCGTTTATTTCAGATGCGCGTACATCTAATGCACCTCTAAAGATGAAAGGAAAACACAACACATTGTTCACTTGGTTAGGGTAATCACTGCGGCCAGTGCCCATGATCAAGTCACTGCGAGTCGCGTGTGCTAATTCAGGCTTAATTTCAGGGTCAGGGTTTGAACATGCAAAAATAACCGGATTAGGCGCCATCAAAGCAATATCATCAGCGGTTAATAAGTCTGCACCCGATAAACCTAAAAATGCGTCTGCATCTTTAATCACATCTTGTAGAGTGCGTTTATCCGTATTATTAGCAAACAATGCTTTATATTCATTAATGTCTTCACGACGGGTATGAATCACACCTTGTCTATCAAGCATATAAACATTTTCGCGTTGCGCACCACATTTTACCATCATGGTCATACACGCAATCGCTGCAGCGCCAGCACCAAGACAAACAAAGACGGCATCTTCGATTTTCTTGCCTTGAATTTCTAACGCATTGATCATACCTGCAGTTGTCACAATCGCAGTACCATGCTGATCATCATGAAAAACAGGCACATTACAACGGGCAATAAGTTCACGCTCAATTTCAAAACATTCAGGGGCCTTGATATCTTCAAGGTTAATCCCGCCAAACGTATCAGCAATCGATTCAACCGTGTTAATGAAATCAGCAGTGGTTCTGTGCTTCACTTCAATATCTGTCGAGTCGATATTGGCAAAACGTTTGAACAATAATGCTTTACCTTCCATAACAGGCTTTGATGCTAGCGGACCTAAGTTACCCAGCCCCAAAATAGCGGTACCGTTAGAGATAACTGCAACAGTATTACCTTTATTGGTATATCGGTAAGCATCATCAGGGTTCGCCGCTATCTCTCTTACTGGCTCAGCAACACCTGGACTATAGGCCAGCGACAGGTCATGACTCGTTTGAGCGGGTTTAGTAAGACTAACTGCAGTTTTACCTGCAATTGGAAATTCATGATAATCGAGAGCTTGCTGGCGAAAGTCAGACATTTTATGTTCCTGAATGAGGCAATTTATACTGCGAAATAAAGTTAAATTCAGTCAAAACACCCAATAAGCAAAATACTAAGAAAGTATCACAAGGAGCTATTAAGCGCTTTGGCAGGCAGTATAAATGAAAATTTAACAAAAGTTATCTTTAATCAGCAGAATTTAATCAAGTCATAATTTTTCAAGCTTAAATTAATCATCACAATAAGAATCAAAGACTTAAAATTGTAGAAAAATAACAAGATTTGACATAAAAAAGCGGAAATAGCTTCATAAAGTTACAAAAAGTTTGCCTAAATAACAATATTATTAACCTAAGCGGCACAACATAATTTATAACTAAAAAATTAATTTTTTTGAAAGGAATTTGATCTTAAAACAAAAAAAGACGCCGAAGGCGTCTTTTTCTTAAAATAATTGCAGTCGCAATTACTTCTTACCAAGTGCACCAAAGCGCTTGTTGAATTTGTCGATACGACCACCGGTGTCAACAACTTTCTGAGTACCAGTGTAGAACGGGTGACATGCACCACATACGTCTAAATGTAAGTTTTTACCTACAGTAGAGTTTACTTTAATTACGTTACCACAAGTACAAGTTGCAGTTACTTCAGCGTAGTCTGGGTGGATACCTGATTTCATTTGGATTACCTTCAATAGCAGGCCATGTCGCTCTCCCAACCCGAAGTTGAGCACCACATGCGTTCATAACAATAGCGTTAAGGCGCGCAATAGTACAGTATCTGTCCAAGTCAAACAAGTGAAAATTAATTTGCTCTATGTTGTTGCTGTAAGGCCTCAAAGGCAGCCTTATCTTCTGACTTGTTTACATATTGATTTAATTCAGTTTGTGACGGGCAATTCAGTGTCACATCTTGTCTAATCAAATGAATCTTCTGCTTTGAAAAACCATTGGGGTTGGCATCATAAATTGCCAACATCGCACCATATACATTGGTGTTCCATTGCTTTTGATAACGAGATGCAATGCGCCACAAGGTATCAGAAGGCGCACGCTCAATCATACAGTCCGCACTAACGGTAGGAGTTGAATCCGATCTACTCACTGCATCAACGGGTATAGATTTTTTCACTATTTTATGGGATTCACCTTGTGGTTTATTAACGGCTGTAGACTGTGCAATCTTATCACCCGAATAAGGCATTGGAGCGACTTTTTTAGGTTGATTACGCGTATCAATTCTAACTTCAGTCTTGTCGGTAATTTTTATAAAAGGCGAATCAAATACCGGCAATACAGCATATTGGCGCCAGCTATTGCCCTTATACTCACTGACAACAAGCTTAGCATTGGGGTCGGTCACTTCATCCACACCAATCGCAAATAACATATAGCCACTGATAGGCTGAACCATCAGTTCTTCCATCACCTCTTTTGAACCATTAGTTTGGCGAAGGTGAAAGCTAATTCGAGAGAAGTCATTTCTACCCGCGACAATATTCAGTTTGATTTTTGGATGCTGGCCGACTTCAAATTGACGACTGTTGATACTGATGTGGCTCATTGCAGCTTGAGCCACAACTGAAAATAAAAAAAGTGATAGAGCCAATACAGCTTTATTGAATATTCCTTTTGACATCAATTTTCTCTTATCCTATTTCTTTATGTTCAGGCTCTAGTAAACTAGACCTTCTCAATTCTTAATGATGATGAATTATGCCTGTGTTTGTTGAGGTTGCTCTGCCCGTTCCAATGCGGCAAACCTTTAGTTACCAAGTTCCTGAATCCAACGTATCACAAATACAGCTTGGACTGCGGGTAAAAGTTCCTTTTGGTAGACAACAACTTGTAGGCTTAATCACTGCGATTAAACAAGAGTGCGACGTACCAGCCAATAAGATTAAACCTTTTTCTGAGCTACTGGACACAACCCCCTTACTGCCTGAATCGCTTTATAAGTTGACCTTGTGGGCTGCACGATATTACTTTGCAAGCCAAGGGCAAATGCTCAGTCAGGCACTGCCCGTTGCATTACGTAAAGGCTTAAGTGCTCAACCACAAACCGTCACTTTTTTTAGTCTTAATGATGCAGGTAAGGCTGTCGACATTAGCGTGTTAAAACGAGCACCAGCACAAAAAAAGCTGTTTGAATTACTCCAGCAATCATCCATTAGCCAAGATGACTTCACCACCCAAGAGCTCAGTAAAGTGGCTTTGAAAGCCCTTGAAGATAAAGGCTGGGTTGAGCGTCAGCTCGTCGTTAATGAAACCGATTTAAGTTGGCGTGAACAACTTAATATGACTGAAACGCCCTTAAAGCTCAACAAGCAACAAGCCGTTGCTGTTTCAGTGTTAAATCAACAAAAAGGGTTTCATTGCAGCTTACTTGAAGGTATCACTGGTTCAGGTAAAACAGAAGTCTATTTGTCGATTTTAGAAACCATTTTAAAACAAGGTAAACAGGCACTTATTTTAGTGCCTGAAATCGGCTTAACCCCGCAAACGATTAACCGTTTTAAGCGTCGTTTTGATGTCACTATTGCCGTTATTCACTCGGCGCTAACTGATAACCAACGCCTCGAAGCTTGGCGACAGGCTCGCAGTGGTGAAGCGGCAATTATCATTGGTACTCGCTCAGCGTTATTTACGCCAATGGCGTATCCTGGGCTGATTATTCTCGATGAAGAACATGACAGCAGCTTCAAACAACAAGAAGGTGTGCGTTATCATGCCCGTGACCTCGCGGTTATGCGTGGTCACTTAGAAAAAGTACAAGTGATACTTGGCTCGGCAACACCATCGCTAGAAACCTTACAAAATGCCATTTCAGGGCGATACACCCACCTTGAACTCGCAGAACGAGCAGGCGCAGCTCAAAAGGTTAAGCAAGGTATCATTGATATCCGCTCCCAACCGCTAAAGTCAGGCATGTCAGCCTCGATGATTAACGAGATGCGTATGCACCTTGATGCAGGCAATCAAGTCTTACTGTTTCTAAATCGCCGCGGATTTTCCCCAGCACTGTTATGTCATGAATGTGGCCATTTACACGAGTGCGATCGTTGTGACGCTTTCTTTACTGTGCATCAAGGTTTAAATGAGATTTGCTGTCACCATTGCGGTAATCAATATGCTATCCCACACCAGTGTCATGAGTGTGGCAGTACAATGTTAATGGGGCACGGAACAGGCACGGAGCAACTGGCACAAGCTCTTGAGCAAGAGTTTCCGCAATACCCAGTGGTGCGAATAGATCGTGATACCACCCGTAAAAAAGGCTCATTAGAAAAGCAGCTTAATAGCATTTTAAAAGGTGAGTATAAAATATTAGTCGGCACCCAAATGCTAGCCAAAGGGCATCACTTTCCTGATGTCACATTGGTCGGTTTAATGGATGTTGATGGGGCATTGTTTAGTGCAGATTTTAGAGCACCGGAGCGTTTTGCTCAGCTCTATACTCAAGTATCAGGCCGTGCAGGTCGTGCAGATAAACCCGGAAAAGTATTACTGCAAACCCACCAAAGCGAAAACCCTATTTTGCATGACTTACTCAAAAACGGTTATGGGAAATTTGCCCGAGCTCAGCTAGAAGAGCGCCAACAAGCGTTACTTCCACCAGCTTGGCATATGGTACTGCTTCGCGCTGATGCCCATTTAGCTGAAGATGCCGACAACTTTTTGCAACAAGTGGCGAATTTATTACCCCAAGATAAAGATTTTGAAGTCATTGGGCCCATGCCAGCACCGCTTGATCGCAAAGCGGGAAAATATCGCCGTCAATTATTGTTTCAAGCTAAAAACCGTCAACGTTTGCAGCAGGAGTTTGAGCAAATTTTACCGCAAATCGAAGCGCTCACAGAAAGCAAACGCTGCCGCTGGAGCATCGACAGAGATCCACAAGATTTGATGTAATATTGTTGCAGCATACCTCTTATGGCAGCTTCGCTCGCTTTGCCAACATCGGCCTTATTACAACATAGCTCATAATGCAAAATCAGCCGATTATGCTGCTATTTATTTCAAATCAAAAAAATCTCGAATAATTGACTCTTCGAGATAGCAATTGCATAGCAATAGCGGCTAAAATAGTCGGTTACCCCAGTCTTTCACTTTAAGTCAGTGCTAATAAACGCCCATGAAATCACATATTGCATCTTTACTAGAACAAACCATCGAATCTTTCAAGCAACAAGGCCTTGTCCCAGCTGATTTTCAGGCTCGTATTCAGGTGGAGCGAACTAAAGATAAAACTCATGGAGATTTAGCCACTAACTTGGCGATGATGCTGACAAAAGTCGCTAAAAAGAATCCCCGCGATATTGCCCAATTAATCATCGATAATTTACCAGCTTCTAGCCATGTCGCTAAAGTTGAAATCGCAGGCCCAGGGTTTATTAACTTCTTTATTGATGAAAACGCACTGGCCAATCAACTACAAGATGCACTTAACGATGATACTTTAGGCGTGACATTGCCGACTAAACAAACCATCGTTGTAGATTACTCTTCACCAAATCTTGCCAAAGAAATGCACGTAGGTCACTTACGCTCAACCATCATTGGTGACAGTGTCGTTCGTGCACTGGAATTTTTAGGTCATGACGTGATACGTCAAAACCATGTTGGTGATTGGGGCACCCAATTCGGCATGTTATTAGCCTATATGGAAGAATTACGTGCAGCCAACGGTGAGCAAGCTGAACTTGAACTTTCAGACCTAGAAACTTTTTACCGTGCTGCTAAAGTCCGCTTTGATGAGTCAGAAGAGTTCGCCACTCGTGCGCGTAACCTCGTTGTTTCATTACAATCAGGTGATGAGTACTGCAATAAGTTATGGCAAGAATTTAACGATATCTCACTGCATCATTGTCATGAGGTATATGAGCGTTTAGGGGTGAGCTTAACTCGCGCAGACGTACACGGTGAAAGTGCATACAACGCAGACCTCGAGCAAGTGGTTAACGACCTCGACGCTAAAGGCTTACTCAGCGAAAGTAATGGCGCCAAAGTGGTATTCCAAGAAGAATTCCGCACTAAAGAAGGTGAGCCGCTACCTGTCATTATTCAAAAAGCAGATGGCGGTTACTTATACGCCACCTCTGACTTAGCAGCTATGCGTTACCGCTCAAATGTATTAAAAGCCGATCGCGCTTTATATTTTGTCGATTTACGCCAAGCATTGCATTTCCAACAAGTGTTCAAGCTTGCTAAAACCGCTGGATTTGTTCGTGAAGGTTTATCATTAGAGCATACAGGTTTTGGTACTATGAATGGCCCTGATGGCCGTCCATTTAAAACTCGTAGTGGTGGTGTTGTTAAGCTTGTTGACCTACTTGATGAAGCCAATACCCGTGCAATCGAACTAGTCCGTAGCAAGAATCCAGATATGGATGAAGCCACACTATTAGAAATCGCACGCGTAGTTGGTATTAGCTCAGTGAAATACGCTGACCTTTCTAAGAACCGCAGCAGTGACTACATCTTTAGCTTTGAACAAATGCTCAGCTTTGAAGGCAATACCGCGCCTTACTTACTTTATGCCTACACTCGTGTCGCTGGTATTTTCAAACGAGCTGAAAACATAGACTTGAGCCAAGCTAAAATCGTACTTGAACACGATAAAGAAAAAGAGCTTGGTACTAAGCTTGCTCAGTTTGGTGAAGTGTTAACCCGCATGACCGAAAAGGGCTTACCTCACGTGATGTGTGCTTATGTCTATGAGCTAGCCAGTGAGTTCTCAAGTTTCTATGAAGCTTGCCCAGTCCTTGCTGCTGAAACTGAAGAGCAAAAGCAAAGCCGTTTACTATTATCGCAACTTACCGCTAAGACACTAAAAACAGGGTTATCTCTGTTAGGTATCGAAACGCTAGAGCGTATGTAACATGAGCAGAGATTACGCTAATAAAAAGCCTAGTCCTAAAAAGCGTCCGGTATCTAGAGGAAAAAAAGCGCAGCAACAGCGTTCTATTCCATATTTGCCGACCTTTATTGTTATTGCACTGGTTGTTGGCTTTGGTTACTTTTTATGGTCTATCAATGGTAGTTCAGACAATGCCACTGAACAGGTGACTCCAGCGACTAAAACAGTTGAAAAGCCGGTATCTAAACCTGCTAAGAAAGATCCTAATGCCCTTCCACCAAAACCAACGGAAGAATGGACTTACTTAGAAGAATTAGCAAACAAAAGCATTGATATTGACGTACCTGAAGACGCACTCAAGTCTAAAGGCCCATATCAAATGCAGTGCGCTTCATTCAGAAAGCTCGAACCCGCTGAAGAAATGAAAGCCATGATTGCTTTTCAAGGTCTTGAAGCCCAAGTAAGAGCGACTCAAGGTACTACAGGCGTTTGGCATAAAGTTATTCTTGGCCCATTTGAATCAAAACGCGCCGCTGAACGTGCAAGGCATAAACTGCAACGTGCAGGCATAAATGGCTGCCAGATCTGGTTGTGGGAATATTAATTTCAAATATTCTATGATTATTTAAGCAAATGCAGCTTTAAAAAGCGCTTACTGACGTAAGCGCTTTTTTTATCCCTTGAATTTATTCTAACCATCCCCATATCTGTTTTATCAACCAGCAGCAGACTCAATTTTACTGCTGCCGTCGTTAAGAGGATTTACCGTGACTACTATCGTTTCTGTTCGCCGCAATAATCAAGTTGTCATCGCTGGTGATGGCCAAGTTTCCCTCGGCAATACCGTCATGAAAGGCAATGCACGTAAAGTGCGTCGCTTATACCAAAATAAAGTAATCGCTGGCTTTGCTGGCGGGACAGCTGATGCATTTACTCTTTTTGAGCGCTTTGAAACCAAGCTCGAAATGCATCAAGGCCACTTATTAAAATCAGCAGTCGAACTGGCTAAAGATTGGCGTACCGACAAAATGCTTCGCAACCTAGAAGCCATGCTAATTGTTGCAGATACTAAAGAATCATTAATCATTACTGGTAACGGTGATGTAGTGCAACCTGAGCATGACTTAATTGCTATTGGTTCAGGCGGTAATTTCGCCCATGCATCTGCTTTAGCATTACTACAAAACACTGACTTGTCAGCGCGAGAAATTGCTGAAAAGTCACTCACCATTGCTGGTGATATTTGCGTATATACCAACCAACACAAAACGGTTGAGCAAATCGACTACTAAATTGAACGTAAGGAATTATTTATGTCTGAAATGACCCCTCGCGAGATTGTCCACGAATTAGACTCGCACATCATTGGTCAACAAAATGCAAAACGTTCAGTTGCTGTTGCTTTGCGTAACCGCTGGAGACGCATGCAACTTGAAGCATCATTTCGTCAAGAAGTGACGCCAAAAAACATCTTAATGATTGGCCCAACTGGTGTCGGTAAAACTGAAATTGCACGTCGTTTAGCAAAACTTGCTAACGCGCCTTTCATTAAAGTTGAAGCCACTAAATTTACTGAAGTGGGTTATGTCGGTAAAGAAGTTGAACAAATCATCCGTGACTTAACGGATTCAGCCATCAAGATGACACGCGAACAGCAAATGAAAAAAGGCCGTCACCGCGCAGAAGAACTTGCTGAAGAACGTATCCTAGATGTCTTGCTACCAAAGCCAAAAGATGACTGGAATACTGAGCAAAAAGATGACTCAAATACTCGTCAAATTTTCCGTAAAAAATTACGTGAAGGCCAGCTAGACGATAAAGAGATTGATATTGATTTAGCAGCACCACAAGTTGGCGTTGAAATTATGTCTCCTCCTGGCATGGAAGAAATGACTAACCAGCTTCAAAGTATGTTCCAAAATATGGGCCAGACTAAAGAAAACCGCAAGAAGGTGAAAATTAAAGAAGCCTTTAAGCTACTTATCGAAGAAGAAGCCGCCAAACTAGTCAACCAAGAAGACATGAAAGAACAAGCTATCGATTTGGTTGAACAAAACGGTATTGTATTCTTAGATGAAATCGACAAAATTTGTAAGCGCGGCGAAAGTTCAGGTCCTGATGTATCACGTGAAGGTGTGCAACGTGACTTACTGCCATTAATTGAAGGCTGTACCGTTACCACTAAACACGGCATGGTGAAAACTGATCATATCTTGTTTATTGCTTCTGGTGCTTTCCAGATGTCAAAACCATCTGACTTGATCCCAGAGCTTCAAGGTCGTTTACCTATTCGTGTTGAGCTTAGCGCATTAACAGCTGATGACTTTAAACGTATCTTAACTGAGCCACACGCTTCATTAACCGAGCAATACGTTGCACTAATGGGTACTGAAGGCGTTAAAGTTGAGTTTGCTGAATCAGGTATTGAAAAAATTGCCCATGCCGCTTGGCAGGTTAACGAAACCACTGAAAACATCGGTGCACGTCGTCTTCATACCGTAATGGAAAAGCTGATGGAAGAAATCTCATACGATGCATCAGAGAAGTCTGGCAGCACCTTTGTGATTGACGAAGCTTATGTAACAGATCATCTAGATACCTTGGTTGAAGATGAAGACTTAAGCCGCTTTATTCTTTAAGCGCTGCTTGAATTTACTTTTTCAGTAAGCTAAAACGTTCTGTGATCTAAAACTAATTTAGCATCGACAGGATTAGCAAAATAAAGGTGATTAGTGCCACAATGGCCTATCACCTTTTTTATTGTCTATCATTGCCAGCAAGCTAACTTAACTGTTGCTGACAGCATCTTAAAAGAGAGCTATTTCATGAGCCAGCAAGACAAAAGCCCAGTTGTTACTAATCTAAAGTTAAAGCGTAAATCAAAGTTACTTGAGGTTACTTTTGATAACGGTGATGTCTTTAACATCACTTGTGAAATGCTAAGAGTTAACTCTCCGTCTGCAGAAGTGCAGCGCCATGGTAATCCGATTTTAGTCACCCACAAAAAAGCCGTAAACATCAAGGGTATTGAACCAGTAGGCAACTATGCGGTAAAAATCATTTTTGATGACGGCCATGACACAGGCTTATTCTCATGGAAATTATTACATGAATTTGGCACCCATCAAGTAGAGATCTGGGAACGTTATTTAGCCCGTTTGCGTGCAGAGAAAGGTTCTCGTGAGCCATTAATTGATATGAATATTAAGTATTCTTAAGTTGTGATTTCCAAGCTTCTTTGAGCACAACCTTGTGGCGTTTCACTTTATTTGCGAATTAACTATGATTGCTCTTATCAAGTTCCATTTGAATTAGATCAAGGTCGTGGCGCTTCGCCCACACCAGACCAAGAAGGGTGAAACTGCTCACCCCTCTTGGATCACCCCAGCAGCCCCGGCGAAATTTTCTGTGAAGCGAAAGATTTCCAACGGGGGATCAGTCAAGCTTTAAAATTCATTTGTTGCTAACTTCAGACCCTGTTTATTATAAAGAGTGAAAATGCTAACGCTTCCGATGGTGAATCCATGCACCGCACAAGCTAACCTGACATCCTGTCAGGCTCACGCTACTTTCTTCAACGCCCTCAATTCAAATAGAGTCTTTTAGCAGATTAGGTTCCTGATCTTTTGAGCTTTCTAGCTCTTTAAATTGTAACAAATACAGTCAAATCGAAGAGATAATAATCCTAGTGTAGATGCAGCAGCGAGCTTCCAAAACATGGATGTTTTGGCAGAGCTTACAGGGATGTACTCGCAGCGTCTCGCAGTTGTATCTGCACATAAGCCTGCGGCAGGCAATGGATTAGATTGAAGTAATGGACTACCGAAACAGAGCCAATATAAATGAAGTATAGAGTTGGTGTTCGTAGAACGTTTTGCCCCAAAGCTTGCTAGAGTCATAACTATTTCACAAATTGCTGAGTCACATTTTCCAAACCTGAATGAATGCATCAGGCAAGAATCAAGACCTGCCCCTACGACGACATGGCTGGCATCAATGATCTCCTATTAATATTTCTATATTGAGTGTCAAGTTGGTAAAACAAGCATCACGTGTTGAGAAAGCTTTACTGCTCAGATAACATGAACGGCGCCACCCTGCTAGTACCGTTAATTTATGTGTAAAGGAGTCTAGCCTTGATTGAAGTGTATACAAAAGAATATTGGCTAAATGAATTGAAAGAGTCAGCACAATTCTTAGAGAGCTTATATCGTACAACGGTCTGGGACAACGAACTTGAATTTAAAACAGAGAAAGCTGTATTTCTTGGTTGTTACGCAATTCGTAAACTTAAAGAAAGTAAATTACTCAGTACGGAACTTTCTGGTTTTAATACTAGTTTAATTTCACATCCCATTAGATCTGAACACGATAGTATTGTTGATGAAAAGTGGTCTAAAAATACAACTTTGGGCAAAGCGATAGTAATGAATTAGCATTGGAAAGATTATGTAATCAATTTATCCATAGCAAAATATATTCGCCATTTGTTCCTGGAGGTCAAGGTTGCATGGGATTCTTTTTTGCTTCAGACAAAGAGTACAGAAAACAAGTTTACTATGTTCAGCTCATAAAAATCGTTAGTCTTTTTTTAAGTGTTGTACACAATAAAAAAGTTAATTTAGAGCTAGAGGTAAATGGTGCTGAGGTTAGCGCCATAAATCTCTCAATACACACATAATGAGCATTCAAGCAAAACCCACGACTTTTTCCAAACGCAGTTTGGACATTTTACCCAGCAGTAAGCTATCACCCATCCTACAAAACCCAAACCCCAGACACAAAAATGCCAGCTTAATCGCTGGCATTTTTCAGTTTACGCTTTTAAACGTAAGTCATCTTATTAAAGATTAAACTGCAGCTTGGAAAATCACGCTGTCAGCTTTCTTGGTGTAAGACTCAATCTCATTAAAGTTCAAGTAACGGTAAGTGTCAGCTGCTGTTGCATCTAACTCTTTCGCGTATTCTTGATACTCTGCTGGAGAAGGTAAACGACCCAATAGTGCAGCTACGGCAGCTAATTCAGCAGAAGCTAAGTATACGTTAGCACCAGTACCTAAACGGTTCGGGAAGTTACGTGTTGAAGTTGACACAACTGTTGAGTTCTCAGCAACACGTGCTTGGTTACCCATACATAATGAACAACCTGGGATCTCGATACGCGCACCAACACGACCAAAGATGGCGTAATAACCTTCTTCAGTTAATTGGTCTTTATCCATCTTCGTTGGCGGAGCAATCCACAGGCGAGTTGGTAGCGTTGTTGCAAACTTATCAAGCATCTTACCAGTAGCACGGAAATGACCGATGTTGGTCATACAAGAACCAACGAAGACTTCGTCAATTTTGGTATCAACAACAGATGATAATAATACTGCATCATCAGGATCGTTTGGTGCACAAAGGATAGGCTCTTTGATGTCTGCTAAATCGATTTCGATAATTTCTGCATATTCAGCATCACTATCAGCGCTCATTAGCTCAGGGTTCGCGATGAACTCTTCCATACCTTTAATACGACGTTCAATCGTACGACGATCGCCGTAACCTTCAGAGATCATCCACTTCAACATCACGATGTTAGAGTTTAAGTATTCAATGATAGGATCTTTGTCTAGCTTAATAGTACAACCAGCAGCACTACGTTCAGCAGAAGCATCAGACAATTCGAATGCTTGCTCAACTTTAAGGTGCTCTAGACCTTCAATTTCTAATACTCGGCCAGAGAAAGCGTTAATTTTGCCTTTTTTCTCAACCGTTAATAAACCCATTTCAATTGCTTTATGCGGGATAGCATGTACAAGGTCACGTAATGTGATACCTGGTTGCATCTCACCTTTAAAGCGAACCAAAATTGATTCAGGCATATCAAGGGGCATTACACCTGTTGCTGCAGCGAAAGCCACTAAGCCAGAACCCGCAGGGAAAGAAATACCAATTGGGAAACGCGTATGTGAATCACCACCAGTACCTACAGTATCAGGCAGTAGCATACGGTTTAACCAAGAGTGAATAACCCCGTCACCTGGACGAAGTGCAACACCGCCACGATTCATGATGAAATCAGGTAGTGTTTGATGCGTGTTCACATCAATTGGTTTTGGATATGCAGCGGTGTGACAGAAAGACTGCATAGTTAAATCGGCGCTGAAGCCTAAACATGCTAAATCTTTAAGCTCATCACGCGTCATAGGACCTGTGGTATCTTGAGAACCAACAGAGGTCATCTTAGGCTCACAATACTGACCTGGACGAACACCTGTTACGCCACATGCTTTACCGACCATCTTTTGTGCAAGGGTATAACCTTTGCTAGACGCAGCAACATCTTGTGGGCGAACAAATACTTCAGAAACAGCAAGACCTAAAGTTTCACGAGCACGGTCTGTTAAGCCACGACCAATGATCAGTGGAATACGGCCACCAGCACGAACTTCATCAAGTAGTACGTCGGTTTTCAGCTCAAACGTAGAGATGACTTCATCAGTGCCACCACGCTTAACAACGCCTTCATATGGATAAATGTCGATAACATCGCCCATTTCCATTTTGCTTACGTCTAGCTCGATTGGTAATGCGCCAGCATCTTCCATAGTGTTAAAGAAGATGGGTGCGATTTTGCCACCTAAACAGAAACCACCAGCACGTTTGTTTGGTACATAAGGGATATCATCACCCATGAACCATAATACTGAGTTAGTCGCTGATTTACGTGAAGAACCCGTACCAACAACATCACCCACGTAAACGAGTGGGTTGCCTTTGGTTTTAAGTTCTTCAATTTCTTTGATTGGACCCACTGTGCCAGCAGCATCAGGTACGATGCCTTCACGCGCATTCTTTAGCATCGCTAAAGCATGTAACGGGATGTCTGGACGTGACCAAGCATCAGGAGCAGGAGACAAGTCATCTGTGTTTGTCTCGCCTGATACTTTAAATACGGTAAGTGATACTTTGTCTGCAAGTTTTGGACGGTTTAAGAACCATTCAGCTTCAGCCCAAGAAGTAACGATTTGCTTAGCAAATGCGTTGCCTGCTTGCATTTTTTCTACCACGTCGTGGTAAGCATCAAACATTAATAGGGTATTTGATAATGCAGTCACTGCGATTGGCGCAAGTGCATCATTATCTAATTGAGCGATAAGCGGCTCAATGTTGTAACCACCTTGCATAGTACCAAGTAGTTCAGTAGCACGCTCAGTAGATAGAATTGGTGACGATACAGTGCCTTTTGCAACTGCATCTAAGAATGCCGCTTTAACATACGCAGCTTCATCAACACCTGGGGGAATACGATTCTCTAATAAGTCAAGAATTACGGCCTCTTCACCAGCAGGCGGAGTCTCAACTAACTTCACTAATTCAGCCACTTGTTGTGCATCTAATGGCTTAGGGACAACACCCTCTGCAGCACGTTCTGCGACGTGTTTACGATATGCTTCTAGCACGGCAACATTCCTCTTTGTTTGGCGCCTAACAGCGAAACTGAACGTCATTGTCTATGAAAAACATAAAAAATGACCATTCCACAGGTTCGGGCTTGAAATCCGACCCGTAGTATACTACAGGTTTGCAAAAGTATGAATTAGATCACACTCTAATGGAGACGAAATCGATGCTAATTTTTAGCTCGCAGCACAATTTAACAGCCACTTTAAACAAATAAAATTAGACAATAGTTTTAAACAACAAAAAAAATGATTTAATTCATCACCTTAATAGTCTCACAGGATTTAAATTAATCCTACAAAGCAATTGAATAACATAGATGATTTTTTGCTATTTTTTTTGCTATTCTGCATAGTCTTTGTACAGATATAGAGTTCTCACACTCTAAAGAGTACTTATTCAAGCTTATTGAATGTTTATTCAATTAACAAAAGGGTTCGTCATGAGTTCCACTCCAATAGAGGCCGTTATTTTTGATATGGATGGCATAATTATCGACACTGAACCTGCATGGCAACAAGCTGAAGTCGCAGTAATGAATCAATTTGGTGTTCCAATTAATTTGGTAGATGCAGAGGTAACAACGGGCTTGAGAATCGATGCTGTCGTTAATTACTGGTATCAAAGACATCCTTGGCCTAACTATGACAATCAGCACGTCGCTCAGCAGATTATTGATAAGGTCGTCGCCTTTATCGAAAATGAAGGCGAACCGATGCGAGGTGTCGTTGAAGCCTTAAAGTTATGCCAGCAAAAGCAGCTTAAGATTGGGCTGGCGACATCTTCGTCATCCGATTTAATTGAAGCTGTCATGAAAAAATTAGGCATTAAAAATTACTTCATGGCGATAGAGTCTGCTGAAAACCTGCAATACGGTAAGCCGCATCCTGAGGTATATCTTAACTGCGCGAATGCACTGGGTATTTCTCCGGCGAATTGTTTGGCGATAGAAGACTCATTCAATGGCTTAATCGCCGCAAGAGCCGCTTCAATGCAAACGGTGGCTATACCGGCAGCTGAACTTGCCCAGCAATCTCGCTGGCAAATTGGTCATCATCAACTCGAGCATCTCGGCTTATTAACTGAGGTACTCGGGTGATACTGGTATTTACATCATAAAAAAAGCTGCCCTATGGCAGCTTTTTTTATGATGCTATTTAACGGTTAGAAGTTTTTACCGATGAATAGATAGAATGCTTGTTCACCCGTGTCAGTAAAGCCCATACCCAAGGCTGCAGGCCCCCAGCTAGTGTCTGTACCAAGATATAAACTGCCAGCATAAATCAGATCATCTAAATCTACATTATCTCTATTAACCCAGACATTACCGCCTTCGAAACTGGTACCAAGGTATAAAGGAACATCTGACAGTAATACATCACGGCCTAAGTCATATTGATAAATTAACGCACCAAATGCTTTATGTGCCCCAGCTAATGCGCCTTTGTGATACCCCGATAAGTTTAAGAAGCCGCCAAGCTCAGAGACATGTAATGTAAACTCTCTGTCTACATCAACGGTTGCAAGCTCTATTTTGCCCACAATAGCGTGATTACCTAGCTTTAACGCACCTTTCCAATCTGCTTCGTAGTGCCATGATAGCTCACCGGAATCTTCAATTATGGCGCCTTTATATTCTTCATCACGAACTGATGCTTTAAATGTGAGACGCTGCCCTTCGGTTGGGAAACTAATGCTATTTAGCGTATCGAAGGTTGCCATGAAGTAACCCCCTTTCGACTTGTAATCCAAATCGATTTGCGTCACTGCACGGTTTGATAAAGTACCGGCTTCTCCCACGGCACCTAATTCAATTAAGCCTGCATGGGAATAATTGTAACCTACGCCAACCGCAAACTGATGTAAGGCGTTTTTTAGTTCATACTCTCGTTCATTGCCATCGTAGAAATCCCAATCTTTGATTTCATATTCATAATGAACACGGCCGTAGTAATCTTGGTCTTTACTGAACGGCTGATAAAACTCAGTACTAATACGTTTCTCGTACCCTAACTGCACTTCATTGCGCCATTCTCCACCATTATTAGTCAGTTCGCCCATGGTGTAGGCTAAGCTTAAGGTTATCGCTGAGTCTAACGTAAAGTCATCTTCCCAATTAAAGCCAACATCAAAATAATTCGGCCCCCAAGATTTAGCATGTGTATTAATGGTTAATATGCGTCCTTCTTCAGTGTCTTCAAATTCAGCATCAACACGCTCGAACTTATTCAATGAATATAGCCGCTTTACTCCAGCCTCTAATGCTTCTTTGGTGATAACCTCACCTTCTTTAAGGTTCAACTCCTCACGTAACAATCGCTCGCTAACCTTGGAATCATTGACGAATACGATTTGCGTAGCAGGACGGTTAACTTGATTCACTAGTCGGTTTTTGATTTGTTTTTTATCAGCTTGATACTGCTGATACTCTTTCTCACTGACGCCTAAATGAGCCAGCATTGGCAATGCTGCTTCACCAGCTATTCGACCCGCTTCTAATGCCTGAGGCATAATTTCAAAATCAGTGGTGCTCATATCATCAATGGCAGGACGAATAAGCACATCACCTTCAACCAGCAATGTCTTCTGATGTTGAGTCGTGGCCATGGTCAGAATAGTCGACAGCTGTTCAAGTACCGCTATCGTGCTATCCAGTTCTTCTTTAGAGGCCAGTGGTGAGCCAATATCAATCGCTATCACAACATCGGCGCCCATCGCTTTAATCACATCGATAGGCATATTGTTGGATATACCACCATCAACCAATAATTTACCATCAATTTCAGCTGGTTGAAGTGCGCCAGGAACGGTCGCTGAAGCTTGCATGGCTTTGACAATACTGCCTTTTGTTAATATCACAGCATGGCTGGTCGTTAAGTCAGTGGCCACAGCGCGAAACGGAATAGCTAAGTCGTCGAAGTCGCCAAACTGTTCAACCAAATCGGTTGAGTCACGCAATAACTGCGACATAGTCTGGCCTCGTAACAAGCCACTGGGGGCAGCAAGCCCGCCATCTTTATAACCTATGTTAATGGGGATATTGAATTTATCGCGGTGTTGTTTGTCTCGAAATGAAAGGTCTTCACGGGGAATGGTATCTGAATAACCTTCTGCCCATGGAGAGTTAAGCATGATGTCTTCAATTTCAGTGGCGGTATAACCCAGTGCATACATACCACCGACATAGGAACCAATACTGGTACCCGTGACATAATCCACCGGAATGCGGTTTTTCTCTAGTACTTTAAGCACGCCAATATGAGCAGACCCTTTTGCTCCACCACCACTTAATACTAATCCGACTGAAGGTCGTTCTTGAGCATTAGCCATACTTATGACCATACTCAGTACTATACTCAGTAACATTAGCAGTGTGATTTTGCGCCCCATATAAAGGATCCCTTTCTTTAAGTTATTATCGGCGCCATTCTAACAAAGAAACCCCAACATTAATAAAACCTTTTAAACACTAAATTAACAGTTAGTATTTTCATTAAGTCGTTTTCGAGTTTGAATTTCAATGTTATTCAGCATCAATTACGTCTATCCCAGTTGAGCTTGTTTCTGTTATACCAATAAAGGCATCTAGCTGTTCTCGCGGCATAGGTTTGGCAAAGTAATAGCCTTGAATGATATAACAGCCACGGCTAAACACTTGCTCCATTTGCTCGTTTGACTCGATACCTTCCGCGACCACATGTAACTTTAAATTTCTCGCAAGCTCAATAATACTGCTTACAATGGCTTGGTCAGCTTCGTTTGTCGCAATATCGATCAAGAAAGAACGATCAATCTTAAGTGTGTTCACTTCAAAATTTCGTAAATAAGCCAAAGATGAATAACCTGTACCAAAATCATCAATTGCCACTTCAATGCCTAGCTGTTTTAGCTTGGTTAAATGTGAGACAGCCACCTGTAATTCTTTCATCAGCACGCCTTCAGTGATTTCTATCGCCAAGCAGTGAGGTGGCATACCCGTGTCTTCTAATATCGCTTTCAAACTGTCAATAAAATCAATTTGTCTGAACTGAACGGCGGATACATTAACCGATAATTGAAAAGGTTGGTCATACAATGCATACCAACGTGCACCGTCTGTACAAGCCTGTCTTAGCACCCAAAGATCAATATCAATGATCAACCCACATGATTCAGCCACTTTGATAAAGACATCTGGGCGAATAAATCCATCTTCAGGATGTTGCCAACGAATGAGCGCTTCCATCCCAATAAATTTATCTCCTTGAAGAATATCTATTTGTGGTTGGTAGAAAAGCGCTAGATCATTATTTTCCAATGCCTTACGTAATTCTGATTCAATTCTTAAATGATATTGCGCTTCGGCGTTTCGCTCTGCTGAATAATATTGGAAATTGCCTCGTCCCTCATCTTTAGCGTGATACATGGCCAAATCAGCATTTTTAATCAGGGTTTCAGGATCGAGTGTGTCTTCAGGCCACATGCTGATCCCAATACTGGTCGAAACAAAGAACTCTCGACCAAATAATTTAAAGGGGGCGCCAATTTCTTGAAGGATCTTTTCAGCGATCAAGTTTATTTGATCAACGTCATCGGCATCTCTCAATAAAATCACAAATTCATCACCGCCAAAACGACACACAAAATGATTGTCACCCACACTGCCCTGCAATCGTTTTGCGGCTTCCACCAGCAAAGCATCACCCATACTATGTCCGTATGAGTCATTCACATGCTTAAAGCGATCTAAATCTAAAAACAATAATGCTAATTTTTCATTTGTTCGCTGAGCTTGCTGTGTGATAGCACTCAATCGGCTGTTGAACATAGAACGGTTTGCTAAACCAGTCAGCATATCGTTGTTGGCTAAATGACGAAGGTTTAACTCGTTTTGTTTGCGGACAGTGATATCAGAGAAAACCACCACATAATGCTGGGTATTACCTTGCTTATCTAGCATGACAGAAATATTGGCCCACACAGGGAAATACTGCTTAGACTCGCCAATAAAAGTCAGCTCACCATTCCATGAACGCTCACTTTTCAGTAAGTTATCAATAATTTCAGATTCGTTTTGTGAGGGTATCAATGACTCAAAAAATGCCCCGATTAACTGATTATGACTACTAGTTAATAACGTATTTGCCGCACTATTGAGCACTTTTATTTTTTTGTCATGATCAAGAATCAACATACCTTCTGACGTGTTCTCAAACGCTTTGGCGAACAGGTCTATTTCGTTTTGCAGTTCTCGCTGCTCCGAAATTTCGGTATATATCCCAGCAACCTTAGTTAATTGCCCAGATTCAGCATCGCGTGACACCACTCGCCCACGAATACGCAGCCAACCGATCTTCTCCTCACCTCGATAGTAGCGAAACTCGACATCCACTGAATTGTGTTCACCTTTAAGTAAACCAATCCATTGTTGGTTCACTGTGTCTTTATCTTCTTCGATAATGGGTAAGTCAGAAATTAAATAAGAAAACTGCCGTCTTTCACCTAAAATACCTGATTGATTCTCAAAATGAATACGGTTTGATTTATTATCCCACTCCCATAAATCCGAATCACTGCCTCTTAAAGACTGGCGTAGCTTATCTTCGCTTTCTCTTAACGCGCTATTAATACCAATGACTCTTCGAACTTGCTTTTGACGTAACCATACCGAGGTAAATGCGATAAATAATATAGTGAACAACACCAGCATTTTAAACCATTGTGATGCCCACCAATATTCATCAACTGTAAATTGAAATTGGAACGGCTCACTTGACCAAACCCCTTGCTGTTTATGAAGTAATTCCAGGGTATAAGCCCCAGCTCTTAAATCAGCAATATTAATTTGAGTTTGGCCTTCCAACAGAATGTAATTCGATTTCTTGTTCGAACCATCTAATCGTAAACGATATTTAATACTAATTGGTGCCGTATCAATATAATCAAACGTGGTCATTTGGAAACTAATCAACTTGGCATCTGGGCGAACAGTTTGAAATGAATCAGCGAGCAGATATAGTTCGGTTTCTGCTTCGTAATAAACTGAAATTGATTCTAGAGAGATTTGTTGACTACGGCTGCGATGTTCTAACTTCTCTACATCGACTAGCATAGCCCCGTCAGGGCTGCCGATATACAGGCCTGCCTTGGGATCATAAAACGCGGCAGCTTCATTAAATTCGGATGCAGTAAAACCATCGTGAACAGAAAATACTTCTATTGCTTCACTTTTTATATCTTGACGAATTAAGCTGTTTTCACAACCAATAAGATTATAACGTGCGGTTTTCTCGAAAAAATAAATCGTATCACATTCCACATTCCATACATCGTTAAATGAAGTGATTTCATGGGTTTGCAAATTGAATAACAATACACCTTCCTGATAAGTGCCTAACCATAAATGGTTATCATCGACTTGAAGAATATTATTGATGCCGACATTGGGATATTGACTGACAATGATATCAGACAAAGACACTAGCTTGTTCTGCTCATCAAGATAGCCTAGGTACTTGTTACCGCCGACCCAAAGCTTATTGCTTAGATCACGGTATATACTTGAAACCTTGGTTTTTGAATGCCTCTCGTCATCTGTAAATAATGGCACCTGCCTTATATCCAAAAAACCAGGTTGCCAATAATGAATTTCGTTATGTGTTCCCCACCAGGTACGACCATTAAACTGTGGGTCATTATATGAAACAAATAGTTCCTTTCCCCTTAAGTTATTACTATCAGGTGCAAACTCTGAAAAGTCGATTTCTTGATTAGACTGTTTGTCATATACAAAAAGGCCATTGGTTGTTGCTAATACAAGGTGTTTATCATCTAACGAAGAAGAGCTGTACACTGAGTCACTGCTTTCAAACTCATCAGGTAAAAATAAGCTCGTCGATACTGCTTGCTTATCAACAATATTGAGTCCTCCGTCTCCACCTAACCACAACTTTTCACCCTCGGCATAGATGCTCCAAATCATTTCATTGACCAGTTTATATGGAGATGCCTTGTTGAAATAATCTAATAGAAAATCAGGTTTAAGGGCCAATAGAGCTAATCCTTCTCCCGATCCACCTATCCAAATTAAACCATGCTCATCGATAGCAATATCATCAACATAGTCAATGTCAGAATCACGTTTTAATTCATCTTTATAAGATTTAATCACTTGACTATCAGGCTGCCAAGAAAGGAGACCTGAAGTGGTCGACATCCATAAATGACCGAGCTTATCTTCAACTAATTGATAGATATTAAATGGGGAAATACTGACTTTGCTAATGTTTTTGTTAGTAAAATCAACGCTAAAAAGGCCTTTGTTTGAATATGCCCAAATATTTTGTTTTTTGTCGATAAATAAACCACGAATCGATGTATTTGGTACATTCCAATCAATGCTAGATTGTAACTCGCCCAGGGCATTCCTAAGCTCAATCCTATTGGTACTGGAGTATATAATTTGATTATCTTGTAAAGGGTTGATGCTATTCCAGGATAAAGTATCATCCAATACAAGGCCGTAATCTAACTGCAATGTGCTGCTATCAAGCGTCATCACACGTCCCGACTCTGTTAGTAGCGTCACATTATCATTAGCGAGTGTGGTGTGACTGGTAATAGGGTCGTTATCAAAGTTATCAACAGGGTCTATTAGCAAATTATAAAATTGATTTGTTGAAATATCATAAAGGGTGAGTGATAAATCACTTTTGAGTAACAGATGAGTCTTGCCCACTTTGATTAATGATTTGATATTTTCGTAACTTAACGCATCTGCACTACCTGGCTGGTCTATTCGACGTACAGTTGAACTGCTGACTCTATAAAGACCTTGCTGAGTCGCTAGCCACACATAACCGTAATCATCAAACGTAATATCATTAATGGTGTAATCAACGAGTCCATCTTTGGCATCAAAAAGTCGCTGTACAAGGTTTACCGCAGCGGCTTGCGTGCAAAAAACAATAGCCAGAAACACGATAGTAAAAAACTGGTTCACGCGTTTTATCATTTTTATGTGAGTACTCTTATGACGAATCGTTTTGTTTGGGCGTTTCCTTGCAAGAAAAAATAGGCTTCATGCCTGACGGTAACTGAACAGATAAAATATCACTATTGATACATTCTTTTAATATATCACTTACATGTAAACTTAGACCAAAAAAAAGCACCCCGAAAGGTGCTTTATTACAAAATGCTACAGTTGTTACCGCTTACTTTTTCTTCTTTGCCTTTGGATTAGGCAAATCAGTAATTGAACCTTCGTAAACTTCCGCAGCAAGTCCAACAGACTCATGTAATGTTGGATGAGCATGAATCGTTAGTGCTAAATCTTCAGCATCACAACCCATTTCAATTGCTAGGCCAATTTCACCTAATAATTCGCCACCATTAACACCAACAACAGCACCACCGATAACACGATGAGTTTCTTTGTCGAAAATTAACTTAGTCATACCGTCACTTGCATCTGAAGCAATTGCGCGGCCACTTGCAGCCCAAGGGAAACTAGCGGTTTCGTATGAAACGCCCTGCTCTTTTGCTTCTTTTTCAGTTAGACCAACCCACGCTACTTCTGGGTCAGTATAAGCAATCGATGGGATAACTTTAGGGTCGAAGAAGTGCTTAAGACCTGAAATAACTTCAGCGGCAACATGACCTTCATGCACACCTTTGTGAGCAAGCATTGGTTGACCAACGATATCACCGATTGCGAAGATGTTAGGTACGTTAGTACGTAACTGCTTATCAACATTGATAAAGCCACGCTCATCAACATTAACGCCAGCTTTTTCAGCATCGATAGATTTGCCGTTTGGTGTACGACCAATAGCCACTAAAACAGCGTCGTAACGGATAGGTTCAGCTGGTGCTTTCTTGCCTTCCATTGTGACGTAAATACCGTCTTCTTTTGCTTCAACCGCTGTAACTTTGGTTTCAAGCATCAAGTTGAATTTCTTCTTGATCTTCTTAGTAAAGATACGAACGATATCTTTGTCTGCAGCTGGAATAACTTGGTCAAACATTTCAACCACGTCAATTTCACTACCGATTGATGAGTAAACTGTGCCCATTTCTAAGCCAATAATACCGCCACCCATAACTAACAACTTACCAGGCACTTCTTTAAGTTCTAGTGCGTCAGTCGAGTCCCAAATACGTGGGTCTTCATGTGGGATAAACGGTAGCTCAATTGGGCGTGAACCAGCAGCGATAATCGCGTGTTCAAAGTGGATCACTTTAACGCCGTCTTCACCTTGTACTTCAATAGTGTTTGGCGAAGTGAATTTACCGTAGCCATTAACCACATCAACTTTACGCATTTTAGACATTCCGCCTAATCCGCCAGTTAACTGACCAACTACTTTTTCTTTAAAGCCGCGAAGTTTTTCTAAATCAATAGTTGGCTCACCGAATACAACACCGTGATGCGCAACTTCTTTCGCTTCTTCGATCACTTTAGCTACGTGTAAAAGTGCTTTTGAAGGGATACAACCCACATTCAAACAAACACCGCCTAACGTGCTAAAACGTTCAACAATAACCGTTTCTAAACCTAAATCTGCAGCTCGGAATGCTGCTGAATAGCCTGCAGGGCCTGAACCAAGTACTACTACCTGAGTTTTGATTTCGTTACTCATGTTTTCCTCTATTTTTCTCTTGTTGGCGGAAAAACCGTCCAAACTGCAAAATGTGGGCAAATCTTGTAAGGTGGCCGCATTTTACCCTTTGTTTGATACTGATCACAATCCTGTGACGAGATAAAAAAGGCTGCTCACAGTGAGCAGCCTTTTTCTTTACAAAATTAACGTACGGATGTCGCTAAGAATGCTAGATAATGTCACGCTGAAACGCGCTGCCATTGCACCATCAATTACACGATGGTCATATGACAATGACAGAGGCAACATGAGCTTAGGCTCAAAGTCACTGCCATTCCATTTAGGCTTCATTTCCGACTTAGACACACCTAAGATAGCCACATCAGGATAGTTAACGATTGGGGTAAACGCAGTGCCACCAATGCCACCTAAACTTGAGATAGTAAAACAGCTACCCTGCATATCTGCAGACTTAAGCTTGCCATCACGAGCGCGGACAGAAATGTCCATTAGCTCACGTGAAAGCTCAACAATGCCTTTCTTATCAACGTCACGCACAACAGGAACCATCAAGCCATTTGGTGTATCAACTGCAACACCAATGTGGAAGTATTTCTTCTGGATTAATGACTCACCATCTGCACTTAAACTTGAGTTAAACACTGGGAATTCAGCCAATGCTTTTGCTACTGCTTTCATCATAAAGACCAGCGGAGTTATCTTGTAATCTGCTTTCTTTTTCGCAGCAAGTGTATTCTGCTCTTTACGGAATGCTTCTAACTCAGTGATATCAGCTTCATCAAATTGGGTCACATGTGGAATAGTGACCCAGTTACGATGTAAGTTAGGCCCAGAAATCTTCTGGATACGGCTTAATGGAATTTCTTCCACTTCACCAAACTTACTAAAATCAACTTTAGGTGCAGCAATCACATTTAAGCCACCTGCGCCACCAGCAACAGCTGTAGCAGCAGACGCTTTAGGACGACTAAGTTCATACTTAATGAATGCTTGAACGTCTTCTTTAAGAATACGTCCTTTACGGCCTGTACCTTTAACTAAAGTCAGGTCAGCACCAAATTCACGCGCTAAGCGGCGAACAGCTGGTGATGCATGTACTGCACCTGTTTTAGGCTGACTGCCCGCACTTGGATGATGTGGCACTGGCGCAGCTTTTACTGGCGCTGGAGCCGCAGCAACAGGTGCTGGTGCACTAGCTGCTGGAGCGGGTGCGCTAGCAACGGGCGCAGCAGTCGATATGGTTTCAACGGTAGCAATGATGCTACCTTGAGACACTTTATCGCCTACATTTACCGTTAAACTAACAAGCTTACCTGCAAATGGCGCTGGTACTTCCATGGTTGCTTTATCTGTCTCAAGGGTAATTAATCCCGTATCAACTTCAAGCACATCACCAACGGCAACCAATACTTCAATCACGTCGACATCAGAAGCATCACCAATATCTGGCACTGCCACTTCTTTCACTTCAACAGTACTAGTTGCAGGAGCCGCAGGAGCTGGGGCACTTGTAGCAGGTGTTGCTACTGGTGCAGCAGCGGTCGCGCCTACTTCTAACATCAGTACTAATGAACCTTGAGAGACTTTGTCGCCAACAACGACTTTAAGCTCTTTGACAACACCAGCAGAAGGCGCAGGCACTTCCATTGTCGCTTTGTCTGTTTCAAGGGTAATTAAGCCAGTATCAGCTTCAATGGTTTCGCCAACGCTAACGAGTACTTCGATAATATCGACGTTCTCAGCATCACCAATATCAGGCACTGAGACTTCAATGATTTCTGTACCACCAGCTACGGGCGTTGCACTCACAGGTGCTACAGGAGCTGTCGCTTCTGGTGCAGGTGCTGGAGTCGCAACAGGAGCCGGCGCTGCAGCTTCCGCAGGTGCCGATTCTGATGCAGCATTAAGCATTGCAATCAGTTTACCTTCTGAAATCGTGTCACCTACAGCTACTTTTAGCTCTGCAACGGTACCAGCAAATGGTGCTGGAATATCCATTGTCGCTTTATCGCTTTCAACCGTAAGAATTGAATCTTCTGCAGCGATGTCATCACCAACTGCAACACAGACTTCAATAACCTGAACTTCATCACCACCGATATCAGGAACCAAAACTTCTTTTAATTCAGCCATTTTGTTTCTCTCTATGCGTACTGTGGATTAATCTTATCAACGTCGATACCATATTCTTTGATGGCTTTAGTGAGCACATCAACTGGTATTTCGTTACGGTCAACAAGGGCTTTTAATGAAGCAACAACGATGAACTTAGCATCTACTTCAAAGTGGTGACGTAAGTTGTCACGGCTATCACTGCGACCGAAACCGTCAGTACCTAGCACTTTATAATCTGTAGGAATGTAAGCACGTAATTGCTCGCCGTAAACCTTCATATAATCTGTAGCAACAATTGCTGGCGCATCTTTTGATAGCACTTCAGAAATATAAGGTACTTTTGGCGCTTCAGTCGGATGGAGCATGTTATAACGCTCAGCTGCTTGGCCATCACGAGTTAACTCGTTAAAGCTAGTCACGCTGAATACATCTGCAGTAATACCAAAATCTTTTGATAACGCGACAGCTGCTTTGCGCACTTGCTCTAAGATAGTACCGCTACCCATTAACTGGACTGAACCTTTACCACTACCTTGAAGGGTTTCTAACTTGTAGATACCTTTAACAATGCCTTCTTCGCTGCCTTCTGGCATAGCAAGTTGTTCGTAGTTTTCGTTCATCGTTGTTAGGTAGTAGAAAACATCTTCCTGCTCACCATACATGCGACGAATACCATCTTGAACAATCACTGCGATTTCGTAACCGTAAGTCGGGTCATAAGAAATACAGTTTGGAATCGTATTCGCAAGTACATGGCTGTGACCATCTTGATGCTGAAGACCTTCACCATTCAATGTAGTACGACCAGATGTACCACCCACCATGAAGCCACGAGCTCGCATATCACCTGCTGCCCATGCCATGTCGCCAATACGTTGGAAACCAAACATTGAGTAGTAGATGTAGAATGGGATCATTGGGGTATCGTTAACTGAGTAACTTGTTGCCGCAGCAACCCAAGATGACATTGCACCTAACTCGTTAATCCCTTCTTGCAATACTTGGCCGGTTTTATCTTCACGGTAGTAAGCAACTTGATCTGAATCTTGTGGTTCGTACTTTTGTCCTTCATGAGCATAAATACCCACTTGGCGGAATAAACCTTCCATGCCAAAGGTACGTGCTTCATCAGGAATAATCGGTACGATTTGTTTGCCGATTTTTTTGTCTTTCAGCAATGCAGTTAAAATACGTACAAATGACATTGTGCTTGAGATTTGACGACCGTTAGAACCTTTAAGTACTGAGTCGAAAATCTTCAATGATGGTACTTCGATATCTTGTGAGAATTTCTCAAGACGTTTTGGCATAGCACCATGTAAAGTTTCACGGCGCGCTTTAAGGTACTTAACTTCTTCTGAGTCAGCACCAGGATGATAGTAAGGAATATCTTCTAACTGATCATCGCTAATTGGGATATTGAAACGATCGCGGAAGTACTTAAGTGACTCAACACCCATTTTCTTCACGTTATGTGCGATGTTTTTACCTTCACCCGCATCACCCATACCATAACCTTTTACTGTTTTAGCAAGGATTACTGTTGGACGACCTTTGGTATTTTTAGCATGTTGTAGTGCAGCATAAATCTTAACTGGATCATGACCACCACGGTTTAGACGCCAAATGTCATCATCTGACATGTTAGCAACCATTTCCGCTGTTTCTGGGTATTTGCCAAAGAAGTGCTCACGAGTGTACGCGCCACCTTTCGCTTTACAGTTCTGGTATTCACCATCGACGGTTTCTTCCATCAACTGCAATAATTTACCGCTAGTGTCACGTGCAAGTAATGGATCCCAGTAGCGACCCCAAATCACTTTAACTGCTTCCCAGCCTGCGCCGCGGAACTCGCCTTCTAGCTCTTGAATGATCTTACCGTTACCACGAACAGGGCCATCAAGACGTTGTAAGTTACAGTTAACGATAAAGACTAAGTTATCTAATTCTTCACGGGCAGCAAGACCGATAGCACCTAATGTTTCAGGCTCATCACACTCACCATCACCCAAGAAACAGTAAACAGTTTGCTCAGAGCAATCTTTTAAGCCACGGTCAGTTAGATACTTAAGGAAACGTGCTTGATAGATGGCTTGAATAGGACCAAGACCCATCGATACCGTCGGGAACTGCCAGTAGTCAGGCATTAACTTAGGATGCGGGTATGAAGATAAACCTTTGCCATCAACTTCTTGACGGAAACCATTCATTTGGTCTTCGCTAATACGCCCTTCAAGGAACGAACGAGAATAAATACCCGGTGCGATATGACCTTGGTAATAAACTAAATCGCCACCGTCTTTTTCATTTGGAGCACGGAAGAAGTGGTTAAAACACACGTCATAAATAGTCGCACTAGAGGCAAAACTTGAAATGTGACCACCTAGTTCTAAATCTTTTTTAGAACCACGTAATACCATTGCAAGTGCATTCCAACGAACGATTGCACGAATGCGACGTTCCATTTCCTGATCGCCAGGCATATGCGGCTCTTGGCCTGAAGGAATCGTATTCAAATAAGCTGTCGTCGCTTTATATGGTAGATGGGTACCATTGCGGCGAGCTTTATCGATTAATTGTTCAAGTAGAAAATGCGCACGTTCAGGGCCTTCTTGCTCTAATACGGCTTGCAGTGAATCTACCCATTCTTGAGTTTCTAATGGATCTAAGTCTTGTAGCATATCTTCAGACATGTCGCTGTCCTTCTCTAGATACTGATAATTAATGTGTTTCGGTCAATTTATAATGATTATCACTATAATTTGTATCAAACACCGCTCTTTAAACGGCGCAAGCTACGCTGCAACCGACTGTCTTCTTCCCTCACAGACAACATGACTTCCTCGATGTAACTTAAATGTTCGTTCGAGGCTTCACGTGCCGCATCAGGGTCGCGACGAACGATAGCAGCGAGTAATGCTCGTCTGTGCTCATTCGCCATTGTAGATGCTTCTTCGCGGCGGCTTAGAAGCTCTAGGTTCTGTGCTACGTTCTTGTGCAACACAGGGGTTAAACTAAGTACTAGGTGTAACATCGCCACATTATGTGAAGCTTCGGCAACAGCACGATAAAAACGTACAATCGCATCTGCTTGTGCTTCAACATTAGCTGCAGCTTCCACTTCGTTGATAGAACGCTTAATGCTTTGCATATCAGCGTCATTTCCACGAAGTGCGGCAAAATAAGCCATCATTCCTTCTGTTGCATGACGAAATTCCAGTAAGTCATACTGACTTTCTGAATCATTGTGCATCAACTCAACAATAGGATCGGCAAGGCTTTGCCATAGTTGTTCTTTTACATAGGTGCCACCACCTTGGCGACGCATTAAAAGCCCTTTGGCTTCTAGCTTCTGGATCGCTTCGCGTAATGAAGGACGAGACACTTCAAACTGCAAAGCCAGTTCACGCTCAGGCGGTAACTTCTGGCCAGGCTGTAAACTACCTTCAAGGATCATGCGCTCTAATTGCTCCATGATCACATCTGAAATTTTAGGCTGGGTTATTTTGCTATAAGCCATTTGGCCCTCAGCTCCGTTGTCAATTGGTCTTACCAATTTATATGAGATAGCGCACTTTATCAAATCAAACATTTGATGTCTAGTTAGGCTAGTGTTGAATGGATGTTAGGTGAAGGTTTTAAACGCTCGACTTCGTAATAGAATAAGAGCATAACGAAAAAAACCTTCAAAGGGGTCTGACCATTTACTAAACGCGACCACGGAAGGGCTGCGAATCAAGTAAACCTATTTAAAGTGATTACATCAGCCACAATTTCTGTTAAACATTAGCAGTAAATGCAGCAATTGAATGGTTAAAAAATAAAAACTGTTTTTCTATTTCAATTTAATATTAGTTATACATTAATTAATATTAATCATTCGTATTTATAAAGATTAGCAATCTCGCGTCAACCTAACTCACTAATCCAAAAATCGTTAGCACCGATAGTACGGTAAGCAGCAAAATAAAGTTACGTTTACTGAGTGCCAGCAATGCCAATGTTGGTTGTACACAAACAGGAGCTGAAGTTGACTCAGGAAGTGTTTCAGCAGCGAGCGCGGTATAAGTGACAATATTTTTAGCAGAATTGTTAGCGTTAAATACTTGCTTGCGCCATTCTGAGATCCCAGATGCAAAATGCCCACTCAACACAAAACCAAAACTGAACACCCGACTCGGGATCCAATCAAGCAAAAAGAGTAATTGACTGATAAATGGCATCTCGAGTTTATTCTGTTGATTATATTGCTCATAAAAACGAACTGAACAATAAAGTACTGCGCCAACAGGGCCAAAGAAAATCAGAAATAATGCCACTGCGCCATAATAGCGGTAATTAACCCAAGCAACCGTTTTACCGATTTGCTGGCCTAAATCTTTTTCATCAATGGCATCTAAACATTCAGTACAATCTAGGTGCTCAGCGTAATGGTAACAAGCTTGTACATCTCCACGGCAGGCCGCCAACATGTACTTTTTAAAACTACTACGAAGAGATTGATGGCTTAAACAAAAAATAGCAATTGCAACCCACAACAACAGGGTAACCAAGTCATAAAATACACCGTCTATGAGAAATAATGTAAGAAAAACAATAATGGCAGGAATTAACACCACTGCAGAAACAGCAAGCGGTGAATCAAACTTGTTATCTTTCCAAAACAATTGCTGATACCTGGCTAGCATTGAATCAAACTGCCAATTGGCAGGTAAAAGCTTAAGCCTTTCGACCATGATCGCAATTAATAAAGAAAATAGTGCCATGTGACTCCTGTTTACAGCTTTAGAAGTGAAAGCTTAAAAATCTGGTTGATGTTGGTATATGAATCAACTGCAATCGAGAATGCGCATTAATTGAGACTCACACTTAACCCGATAGCATTCCCAAATAGCGTTGCCAATCAAAGCTCTCCCCTGGGTCTGTTTTACGTCCAGGTGCTATGTCGCAATGTCCTACAATTTTACTTTGATTAAGCATAGGATATTCATTAAACAACTCCAAGGTTAATTGCACTAAAACTTGATATTGCTCATTGGTATACGGATCTGTATCAGTCCCCTCAAGCTCTATACCAATACTAAAATCGTTACAGCCTTCTCGACCATTAAGACTCGATACGCCTGCATGCCAGGCCCTGTCATCGCAGCTTACATATTGCACCAGCTCGCCATCACGGCGAATTAAAAAATGTGCCGACACCTCAAGCCCTGCAATATCAGCAAAACTGGGGTCTGAATCGACATCTAAACACCCCAGAAATAAACCATCAATATGTGGCAAGCCATAACAGCCCGCTGGCAGGCTAATATTATGAATAATCAGCGCACTTACTTCGTTAGTAGGCCGCGAATTATAATGCGGTGATAAGCATTTTCTGGCAAAATATAACCAACCTTTATTGCATGAAGGATTCAAAGTGACACCTTAATAGTGTTGGGGATTTTCTGATAATTACTGATTAGATAAAATACATAAAATGGAAGAAAAAAACAAAGTTTTAAATATTGCCTTCATCTACCTAATAATTTTTATACCAGACATTCTATTGATGTATTTAGGTCATGTGAATTTAACTGGTATAGTTGCTTCTCTCACTTTTTTAACTACAGCTCTTATCATCATCAATAGAATATCATGGTTCTATATTACAGCTTTGCCGTGGCTTTTAATTTCACCTTTGGAAAGTTGGTATGTATGGCATTTCCAAACTCCATCAAATGAACACATTATTGGAGTATTACTGGAAACAAATCTGAGAGAAATATTAGAATTATCGTCTTACAAAGAGCTGTTATTATATATTCTTTACCTTCTATTTTTACTGATTAAAATAAGTTCAAATCTTTGCTACAAAAGCAATTTATTAAATAAAGAAATAGTTAAAGCTAAAGTGTCAAGTATAGGATTATCGGTACTAACGATCATATGCCTACTCTTGGAAATTAATGTTCATGCTAGTTCAACTGACAATTTTCTAAAATCCACATCAAAATTTGGTGAAAGTTTCCTAGTAGGAACTGTAGCTAAAGTAATATCTGCATACAAAGAATTAAACCAAATATCAAAACTGAATGAATATAAAAGTACGTTTAGTTTTAATGCTCAAAAAGACTTTCAAGGTGAAGAGGTCCATGTACTGATGATAGGAGAAACATCTAGATTCGATCGTTGGCACCTTAATGGTTATAAAAGAGAGACTAACCCGCTATTAGAAACGATTGACGAAATTATTTCTTTTCAGGATATCAATTCAAACTGGTCTTTAACTCGGAACTCAGTTCCTACAATAATAACCAGAAAAAATCCACAAAATGAGACTGTGTTATTTAATGAAAAGTCAATAATTTCAGCATTTACAGAAGCTGGGTTTAAAAGTTACTGGTTATCGAACCAAAGCTATATTGGTGAACACGATAGTATTATATCAACATATGCTTCAGAAGCCTCTGAAAAATCATTTATAAATACTTCTCCATATAATACGTCATCAAAATACGATATTGAACTCGTTACAAAGCTAAGTGAAATTTTAAAAAGTAACGGTAGTAAGTTTATTGTTATGCATCTTTTAGGAAGTCATCATGATTATAACGACAGATATCCTGAACAATTCAATGTCTATTCACCATCAAATTATGGGAACAAAACAAATCTTTATGACATAAGAAATATAAATAAATTAAACAATGCTTATGATAACACTATCTTATACACAGATTTCATTATCTATAAAACTATAAAACTCTTAGAAGAGTTGAACATTAAAAGTTCAATAACCTATGCTTCAGATCACGGTGAAAGCTTATTTGACGACGGTATAAGTTCTGGCCACGGTTTAATAAATAAAAAAAATTTCCACGTACCACTTTTCCTATGGCATTCAAAAAAACTCATAAAATATAAAAGTAAAAAAATATCAAACGCTAAAAAAAATGTAAAAAAACCATTGACAAACAGTTTTGTTTTTCAATCACTGCTAGATATTGCTAACATAAAAATTGATAACGAAGATAAAAACTTTAGTTATTATCATATGGAACCTAAAAGTATAACTAGAATAGTCCAAGGCCAATACTCATATGACAATTTAGAATAAAAATCAACTTAAAGTGAAAAACCTTTTCCATATTTGTATTCAACAATCATGTTATCATCGGTTACCAACTCTGGCATGCGTTCTGTATTAAATTTATCACTCAGAGACTCTGAAAATGGTGTATTTAATGTGTCGGCCATATGCTTAAAGTCCAAGTTACCGCAGTGTTGATCATCTATACCTTCTGCAATTAAACTACAAATACGATTGACTTTAGAACCTAAACTTTCATTAATATCTATAAATGAACTATAAACAAAATTCCTTCTTAAATAAGTGTAATCAAATACCTTCTTTACTGTATGAACTACATCGATGGAGTATGTTGAATTAAATGCGAAAACAGCTTCTTCTGACATAATACTCTTTACTATTTTAAAAAAATCGATAGATAATAAATTAGTAGTATAAGCTCTCCAATGCCATGTAGTATTTATTACAATAAGATCATACTTAATTTTCTGCTTGCTAGCATTACTTACAAATTGTCTACCATCACCAGTAAAATAGTTAATTCTTTTATCACTTAAAATTTCATAACCTTCATACCTTGATATCAATTCCTTATAAGCATCATTAATTTCCACAACATCTATATTTTTCACTCCTGGAATCGAAGCTACAACCCTTAACCATGAACCAGAACTCAAACCAATAACTAAAATATTTTTAGGTTTTTTATGAAGTAAAGTAAGCAAAAAAGCCCTATCGATTCCATTTACATTATCAACTAAATCAACGCTAAATGCTCCATCATATACGTTCCCTCCATAGATCTTATCATAATGGGATTGTTCGCTTTTTACTGTATAAATAACACCGTGTTTATTTTCAATAAAATGATTAATACTAAAACCATTAGGTAATTTTTTTTCAATAATTCCCTTCATGAATGCGTTAGAATTATGAAACATGACTAAAAAAAGAGAGATGACAATAGTAAATAGTAATGATTGCACTTTAGAATAATTTGGAGCCAATAAAATAAATGCCATTATAATTTCAAATATCCCGAGTATAATTAGCAATTCCATAGCAGAAAAAACATCTAGCAATATGAAACCAACTACGACAGGCCCGAAGCTGGAACCTAAGACATTTGCAAAATACACTGTGGAAAGAGAGCCTCCTAAATTTTTCCCTTTAGTACTGTACCAATGATGTAAAAGAGGAAATATTGCGCCTTTAAATGCCGCTCCCCACATAATTAACATAGGAATCACAATGATAGAAAAATATGACCACACTATATAATTCAAAAGTATAGGAGCTATTAAAACAGATGCAGAAGATAAAACTAAAAGATTTGAAACAATCCTTAATGGGTGCAGCCGACTATTGACTAGTGTCCTACCTTTATAAGCACCAATAGCAATACCCAGTACGTAAAAGACTAGTACAAATGAAAATGATTGAGGAACTGAAGATGCTAAAAAAGAGACTAGCTTAACCCATACAATCTCTTGACCTAAGCCGAGAAAACCAATGATAAATGAAGTAACAATATATTTTAATTTCACGAGTTAAAAACCTTAATGCCACAACCAATCATGGATATAGAGATATTAATACAAGCAGCAAAAATTAGTGCAGCAGTTAAGCCCCAGTAATTAAAAAAGAAAAAACCTAGCATCAAACAAGAAAAGGCAGCACCTAATGTATTATAACTGTACAGACTGCCAATCACATTAGAAATATCTGCTTCGTCGTTAATTACAGACACACTCAGTAAAGGAAGTGTACTTCCCATAATGGTTGTAGGTAATAAAAGTAGTAAAAAAATATTCACAACTAAATATTGGCTGCCATAAGTGGATAAAAGGAGAATCAGATCATGAGAAAAAAAACCAAAAATACCTATTATTAATTCACCAGCTAAAAAAAAACTAAAGCATTGTTGTCGATATCTGTCACCAAGGTAACCACCAAGTTTTGCACCGACTCCTAGGCCTAACATGAACACAGTGACCACAATGGTGACGGCTTCAATATCAATACCAAAAACACTAAAAAGAATTCGTTGCCATACGATTTGATAAATCAAAGCAGCAAAACCAGATAGTAAAAATATAAAACCTAGCAATGATTGCTTCTTGTTCAAAACAACACTCATTTAAAAGTCCCTGAATTCACATATAAAAAATCTTCATAAAGCATGGTAATCTACAACACTGATATGAATCAAAATATATTGTTGCATGTAATGTGCAAGTGTTTTTTATTAGGAAATATTGACATGATTGAAAACGATATCCGACAAGCCGTAAAAACAGCACTTGATGAAGATTTAGGCCATACCCCTTCTAATACACCCAAAGATATTTTAGCTGCCGATATAACCGCACAACTTATTCCAGCTGATAAATACGCAGAAGCTGTATTAATCACTCGAGAAGAGGGCGTTTTTTGCGGAAAAGCATGGGCAGAACAAGTCTTTAATCAACTCGGTGGTGATGTGGCGCTGCATTGGCATGTTGATGACGGTGACTTATTAGTAGCCAACCAAGTGCTATGTGAATTATCAGGGCCAGCTCGAGCTATTTTAACTGGCGAGCGCACGGCAATGAACTTCATCCAAACCTTATCGGGTGTTGCCAGCTTAACCAAACACTATGTTGACAAGTTAGCGGGTACCCACACCCGACTACTAGACACTCGAAAAACCATCCCAGGCCTGCGTACAGCGCAAAAATATGCCGTCACTTGCGGTGGGGGCAAGAATCATCGTATTGGTTTATTTGATGCATTCTTAATTAAAGAAAACCACATCATGGCCTGCGGCAACATTGATTTAGCGATTAAAGCGGCTCGAAAGCTAGATAATGAAAAACCAGTAGAAGTAGAAGTAGAATCTATAGCTGAACTTAATGAAGCACTAGAAGCAGGCTCTGACATTATTATGCTAGACAATTTCGATGTCACTATGATGATAGAAGCAGTGGCACTTAACCACGACTTTAAAGCACAAGGAAAAGGAGCAAAGCTTGAAGTGTCGGGTAATGTCACCATCGATACCATTGCTGACTTTGCGAAAACAGGTGTGGACTATATTTCTGTAGGCGCGCTAACAAAGCATGTCAAAGCGTTGGATTTGTCGTTAAGGTTAAAAGGCTAGTTTCTAGCACTCAGTTATTAGCATTTGGCAGCTAGACGTTAGAGCTAAACGATCGAGGCTTACATTCTAATACTTCATAGTACTAATAACGGTTTGGAGTCTGCCTAATACTATAAATTATCCAACAAAAAGCACTCTACTCAAGAGTGCTTTTTTAATACTTCATCTCAAAGCTAATTAGAAAGTAAAATAATACCCATCCAGTGAGATGATTAACTAACTTAGGGTTACTTATCTAAGCTTGCTTGTATTAGCTTACTTGAATTAGTTTGTTTATCTAAGGTTACATACTTAAGAATAGCTTATATTGATAAGCTCTTGTTGCTGAGCATCAAAATACAAACCTAAACTCTCAATATTATATTCGCTTAACTTTTTGAAGTATTCAATTCATCCCAAGTGGTCATACCATATATTTAAGCACTAAAGATATAGTACATTTTTCTACTAATTTTATTTTCTGAACAAGCCATATTTTTGACTTTCAAAAACTTCAGTCAATTAATCCACGACACCTCAAAAAATGTCATCATTTTGTTGCGAAACCAGTGCCAACAAAGGCTTAAATTACATTTTCCTGGCTTTTTTTACACTTTAAGCCTGCAAGGTATTCCCTTTTTGATAACTTTATAATAACGTTCACTACAGGCGAGTATGATTTCAAGCTAAACTTTTTTACAAATTACTTTTCAAAGCGTTACGAGCGTAACATTTGTTGGTTTTTGAAAGTGATTGATTGAAGCCACCTTGACTGAAACACTCCTTTAACAATATTTCAGTAAAGTTATATTGTTTGTTGCCGTTAGTAGATAAAGTGGCGATTATTTAATCTCTACTCTATCCTGTAACTGTAAACTTGAAAGAATGAAGTAATAGGTTGACCCACCAAATTACTTTCATCGTTGTATAGCAACATTTGGTGAGTCGCACTTTTAAAAGCATTAACAGTTTTAAAAAGTTAATAAAAAATACACTAGTTTATTAATGCTAGAAGGATTGTGGTGATAGGACACCAGTTAACATTATTAAGGGCCTTTACTAATGTTAAGTTTCAAGGATAAGAACAAACCCGAAGCAACACTAAAGCACCAAAAAAGAGAGAGATAAAAAATGAAAAGCATTAACCAAATCAAAAACGCTAAGGGTTTTACTCTTATTGAATTAATGATCGTAGTAGCGATCATCGGTATTTTGGCAGCAATAGCATTACCTGCTTATCAGGATTTTACTAAACGTGGGCATGTGACTGAAGGTATGGGTTTAGCTGCAGCAGCTAAAACGGCAGTTGTTGAATATTATGCAGCAACTGGCGCGGAAACGGGCATGACAAATACATTAGTAGGATTAGCTGACTCTAGCTTAATTACTGGTAATGCTGTAACTGGTTTGACAGTCAATGGTACAGGATCAATCACAGTTGCCTTCAACTCTAAAGTAACGGATGGTGCTACACTAATACTAGTGCCTACATTCAATGCGACAAATGGTAGTGTTGAATGGACTTGTAACACTGGTACTGTTGAGTCAAAATACCTACCAGCAAACTGCCGTGAAGCAGCAGCAGCAGCATCATCGTAGTAAAGAATGTTAATGAAAAAGGCAGCCTTGTGCTGCCTTTTCTGCCTTTAGCAAAATAACAACTTCTATGTCATAATCAAAAAATATCATTATGTTAGCAGAGCTAAAAAATATGCCTTCATCGGGACTAAATCTAGGCCTATCCACATTATTTATCAGAAAAAACTTGTTATCTGAAGAGCAAGTGGCTACTGCAATCAGTCAATCTCGTAAAGCCAAACAATCTCTCGTTAGCACTATCGTAAAAGACAAACTATTATCAGCTCGGGAAATCGCCGAGCTATGCTACGAAGAGTACGGCTCCCCATTACTCGATTTAACTGAGTTTGATGTAACCAATATTCCGGAAGATATTCTCAATAAAAAACTCATAGCCAACCACAAATGCCTTCCACTGTTCAAACGTGGTAATCGTCTTTACATTGCTACTTCAGATCCGACTAATATTGCAGCGCTAGAAGACTTTCAATTTAGTTTAGGCTTACATGCTGAAGCAATTATTGTCGAAGATGATAAGCTCAATATTGCATTAGAAAAAATACTAGAAGAGGACATAACAGGTTTAGGTCTAGACGGTATTGATGAAGAAAGTTTAGCTGGGATTGAGGTTGCAGATACCGATAGCCGAGATGAAGAGCAATCAAGTGACTCCAGTGATGATGCTCCTATTGTCATATACATCAATAAAATCCTCACTGATGCCATCCGTAAAGGCGCGTCAGATTTACATTTTGAACCCTATGAAAAACGCTACCGTATTCGCTTTCGTGTTGATGGCATATTACATGAAGTATCAGAACCGCCAGTTAATTTATCCAATCGCATCTCTGCTCGCTTAAAAGTGATGTCAAAGCTCGATATTGCCGAGCGCCGCGTGCCGCAAGATGGCCGTATCAAGATGAAACTTTCGCGAACCAAATCAATCGACTTTCGTGTAAGTACTTTACCCACAATTTGGGGCGAAAAGATTGTAATGCGTATCCTCGATTCATCTTCAGCTCAGCTTGGAATCGAAAAGCTCGGTTATGAAGATGACCAACGTGAACTTTATGAACAAATGCTCGCTAAGCCTCAAGGAATGATTTTGGTCACTGGACCTACGGGCTCAGGTAAAACAGTTTCGTTATATACTGGACTTAATATTCTGAACACCGAAGAGCGCAATATCTCTACCGCTGAAGATCCAGTAGAGATTAACCTTGAAGGCGTTAACCAAGTTCATATTAATTTAAAAGCTGGATTAACTTTTGCCTCCGCACTTCGTTCATTTTTACGACAAGATCCTGATGTGGTAATGGTGGGTGAAATTCGTGATTTAGAAACCGCAGAAATTGCCATTAAAGCTGCACAAACAGGTCACTTAGTTTTATCCACATTACATACAAACTCGGCAGCTGAGACCCTTACACGTTTGATTAATATGGGTGTACCTGGTTATAACATAGCAAGTTCAGTCAACTTGATTATTGCACAACGTCTAGCACGTCGCTTATGTCCTGAATGTAAGGCACCAGAAGATGTACCAAAAGAAGAACTACAGCGTTTAGGTTTTTCTGAGGATTCAATTTCTGAAGGTTTTACTGTGTTTAAACCTATTGGTTGCGACCATTGTTCTGGTGGTTACAAAGGACGTGTCGGTATTTATGAAGTAATGAAAATGACAGATGAAATCGCTAGAACGATTATGGAAGGAGGCAACTCCTTACAAATTGCCAAACAAGCAAAAAACAGTGGTATGCGAGATTTGCGTTTATCTGGTCTATTGAAAGTCACCAAGGGAATCACAAGCATTGCTGAAGTAAACCGAGTCACCAGCTTTAATTAATTTTGATATCATTCTCAAATTGGCATTGCGCATAATAAATAAAAAAGGATTTGCTTTATGGCAACAGCAACAGCTAGAAGAAAGTCATCAATAAACAAAAAATCTAAAACTAACACTAAACACCAACCTAAAGTGTTTACCTTTCAGTGGAAGGGAGTTAACCGTGACGGTCAACGAACTTCTGGTGAACTAAGAGGTGCAAGCATTGCTGAGATACGTAGTGTATTGAAAGCACAAGGTGTAACTCCTAAAGGCGTCCGTAAAAAATCAGCCTCTTTATTTAAATCAGAGAAAAAGATCACCGCGATGGATATCGCCATGATCACTCGTCAGATTGCAACCATGCTTTCAGCTGGTGTGCCATTGGTGACGACGATAGAACTACTTGGACGCGGCCATGAAAAAGCAAAAGTGAGAGAGTTATTAGCAACCATACTAAATGATGTTCAATCCGGTATTACTTTATCTGATTCTTTGCGACCCCATAGGTTATATTTTGATGATCTCTATGTGGATTTAGTTGCAGCTGGCGAACATTCAGGCTCTTTAGATGCTGTGTTTGATCGTATTGCTACTTATCGCGAAAAAGCTGAACAATTAAAATCAAAGATAAAAAAAGCCATGTTTTATCCTGCAGCAGTAGTTGTTGTTGCAATTGCAGTAACAGTACTGCTTTTATTATTTGTAGTACCTCAATTTGAAGATATCTTCAATGGCTTTGGAGCAGAACTACCAGCATTCACTCAAATTGTAATTGATATATCAAGGTGGCTTCAAGGATCTTGGTATTTTTTTGTTATCGCAATAGTTGCTGCTGTTTGGTTATTTAAAAGAGCTCATAGAACATCTCAATCATTTCGCGATCGTGTAGATGAATTTCTATTAAAAATCCCAGCAATAGGTAATATTCTACATAAAGCGGCCATGGCAAGATTTGCTAGAACATTAGCTACTACCTTTTCCGCAGGTGTACCTTTGATTGATGGCTTAGAGTCTGCAGCAGGGGCGTCAGGTAACGCTGTGTATAAGAAAGCATTATTAAAAGTACGACAAGAAGTTATGTCTGGTATGCAAATGAATGTAGCCATGCGCACAACAGGCCTTTTTCCAGACATGCTAACCCAAATGGTAATGATCGGTGAAGAATCTGGCGGCTTAGACGACATGTTAAATAAAGTTGCCAATATTTATGAAATGCAAGTTGATGATGCTGTTGACGGCTTATCAAGCCTAATTGAACCAATCATGATGGTTGTTATTGGTACGGTAGTGGGTGGATTAATTGTTGCTATGTACTTACCAATATTTGAAATGGGTAATGTTGTTTAAACATCTAAAATAAGAACTATAATGACCGAATTTTTATCATCTTTCATAACTTCGATGAGCCAATCCCCTTGGCTCTTTATTTCTATTAGCTTTATTTTTGCCGCCACCATTGGCAGCTTTTTAAATGTTGTCATTCACCGCTTCCCTGTGATGATGAAGCGTGAATGGCAAAGTGAGTGCAATTATTATCTAGCTGAGTATCACCCAGATATAGTCAAAGAAGTGGGCGAGAAAAGACTCAATAAATCCATCGATGATTTTCCAAAGAAATATAACCTAGTAGTTCCTGGTTCCGCTTGCCCTAAATGTAAAGCAGATATTAAGCCTTGGCATAACTTACCAATTTTAGGCTGGCTAGCGCTGGGCGGTAAATGTGCTAACTGCAAAACAAGTATTAGTGCTAGATATCCAGTTTTTGAATTAGTCACAGGCTTGCTCATTGCAACATTAGCTTGGCATTTCGGGCCAACATGGCAGTTCCTGTTTGCTTCAATACTTACTTTTGTATTAGTTGCACTCACCGGCATTGATTTAGACGAAATGTTACTGCCAGACCAATTAACCTTACCTCTTTTATGGCTAGGCCTGATTATTAATCTAAAAGGAATTTATGCAAGTCCAGCAGACGCTATTATTGGTGCAACTGCGGGTTACTTAAGCCTTTGGTCTGTATTTTGGCTGTTTAAAATAGTGACCGGAAAAGAAGGCATGGGATACGGTGACTTCAAGTTACTCGCTGTATTTGGTGCGTGGTTAGGGTGGCAATTTCTTCCTTTAATCATTTTACTGTCATCTTTAGTTGGCGCAATTGTGGGTATATCAATGATGCTGGCTAAAAACCTCGGTAGAGATAATCCAATTCCGTTTGGTCCCTATATCGCGATTGCTGGTTGGATAGCACTTATTTGGGGTCAAGATATCATTAATTGGTATTTAGGAACGCTGATTTAACATGGCAAACTTCATAGTTGGCTTAACAGGCGGGATTGGTTCAGGCAAAACCACAATAGCGAATCAATTCTCAGAACTCGGTATTGAACTTGTTGATGCCGATATTATTGCCCGAGAAGTCGTTGAGCAAGGTACAACAGGTTTAAGTCAGATTATTTCGCACTATGGCATGGATATTTTAGATTCATCAGGAAAGCTCGATAGAACTAAATTAAGGTCTAAAGTTTTCGACGATGAGCAAGAAAGGCAATGGTTAAATAATTTACTGCATCCTTTGATTAGAAAGCAAATGTTAGCAGCAGTCAAAAATGCTAATTCTCCCTATGTTATTATGGTTGTACCCTTGCTATTTGAGAATGGGTTAGATAGTTTAGTCAATACGACTTTAGTGGTGGATATTCCACCACATGAACAGGTAGCAAGAACAGCTAAGCGAGATGGGGTTAATTCAACACAAGTTGAAAAAATCATAAACCGTCAAATATCTAGGAAATTAAGATTATCAAAGGCTGATGCAGTCATTGACAACACACTTCCCCTAGAAGAAGTACGAAAAACTGTTCAGTTATTACATTCAAGCTACCTTGACCAAGCATCAACAGCATAGATAATAATAATGAATAACGAACTGATTTATGAGCAACCGCTTAACGAAAAAACGAGAAGCTACCTTCGTTTAGAGTATTTGGCTGACCAGTTAGCTATGCACACTGAATCAGATCAGCAACACCATTGTTTTTATCCATTATTTTCTCTTGCCGAATTAACAGACAGATGTGATTATCGAACAGATATTCTCAAAGACATTGATAAGCAACTCATTGTTTTAAGTAAGTGGCACGCTTTACCTCACGTTGATAAAAAACAAGTTCAACATATCATCGATCAACTCAATGCCTCAAAAGCCCCCCTTCAAACCAATGAGCGAATTGGTTGTCATTTAAAAAAAGATAGGTTTATTGCAGCGCTGAAACAACGCTTTGGCATGCCAGGAGCCTGCTGCAATTTTGATTTACCACAATTGCATTTTTGGTTATCAAAGGATTGGCCACAAAGACAAGCAGATCTTCGCAGTTGGGTTGAAAATTTTTTACCAATATTGACACCGATAAAGCTATTGTTAGATCTAACGAGAAGTACAGCTGAATTTCGCACCTCTGAAGCTCAGCAAGGGTTTTATCAAGGAAACAGCGTTCAAACCTTATCTTTGATAAGAGTAAAAATAGATTGCAGCCAAAGTTGTTATCCAACAATTAGCGGCCATAAAAATAGATACGCTATCCACTTTGTCGGTTTTGATAACCAAAAACACACAGATAATTTAGTTAAATTCAAACTAGCTACTTGTCACTAAAATCTTTACTATCTCCCTGTAACCAACAGTGAGTAATTTATATGCCTATATCTGTAAAATGCCCAACCTGCCAAGAAAATGTTGACTGGACACCTGAAGCAAAATTTAAACCTTTTTGTAGTGAGCGTTGCAAAATGATAGATCTGGGTGACTGGGCAAGTGAAAAACATGCCATACCTGTGAAGCCAGAATTTGATCACGAAACACTCGATAGTGAAGGTTTCGATGAAGGTGACTTTTTTAAACACTAGGTTGAGCAAATAAAATGAAAAGAATACATGTCGCTGTTGGCATTATTATAAATAGACAACAACAAATATTGCTAGCTAAGCGCCATGAACACCTTCACCAAGGAGGTAAATGGGAATTTCCTGGTGGTAAGGTGGAAATAGGTGAAACGATTTCACAGGCGCTTATAAGAGAGCTTAAGGAAGAAGTTGACTTAGACGTAGAATCGACAGAATCTTTCATGGATATATCTCACAATTACCCTGATAAACATGTCCTACTGGATATTCACCTCGTCAAGGAGTTTAAAGGAGAAGGAAAGGGTTTAGAAGGACAAATAATACAGTGGGTAAATAGTGAGGAGTTAGGATCATTTGACTTTCCCGAAGCAAACTTACCTATACTAGAGAAGATAAGACAACTGGATCTTTAAATCTTAATTATCCTACAACTCAAGTGATAAACTGTAAGTTCATCACTTGAGTATAATACTAACTAATCAGTACTTTATTAACATACTTCATTGCTAACAGATGGCTTCAGCCATAGAAAGCATAGCTATCCCAGCTAAAAAATGCTTATTTTTTATCCAGGTTTCCACCTAAATAAAATACGCAGATAACGACTTCTATTCTTTATCATCTTTCTGTGAGAGTTAATCCTTAAACTCTCGATACAAAAAAATGTTACGTGAGTAACGGGCTATCTGCTTCAATTAAGAGGCAATAATTTTAAAAATATGGGGCGCTTGGCGATTATCATGGTCATATCGTCCACACTATCTGTTTCCATAAACGGCAAATAGTTCGCTCAAATTCCAAACACTATAAAGCCCGCTACGTGAGTAACGGGCTGTCGGCTCTCAATTAAGAGGCGCTAATTTTAAAGATATGGGGCGCTTGGCGATGAACTATTTTTTACTATCCTTGTAAGGGTACATGGGCATATCGACCACACTATCTGTTTCCATAAACGGCAAATAGTTCGCTCAAATTCCAGAAACAAAAAGCCCGCTACGTAAGTAACGGGCTGTTTGCTCTCAATTAAGAGAAATTAGGCGCTTGGCGATGACCTACTTTCACATGGGGAGACCCCACACTATCATCGGCGCGATTGCGTTTCACTACTGAGTTCGGGATGGGATCAGGTGGTACCACAATGCT
>NZ_JAKIKU010000006.1 GCF_023283985.1 Shewanella electrodiphila | reverse complement strand
TCATGCTGATCTCCGATTTAGTTTCTTTAACAAAACTATTATGGCTCTGGCTTTCAGCTAACCCACGATTAATTGGAGATCAGCATCTTTAGTGGGGAGTCATTATGTCTATATGCCTAGGGTACATTTTGAGTCAAATTCATGAAAAGTTGATGTTGAGTGGTAGTTGGATCTATGGTGGCATTACTGAAATGGAAGTTCATATTATAAAAAGCAACTTTAAGCCGGGATCGGGTGACTACGAAGATGACCCAGAAGTTCGAGAAGATCAATTTGGAGAGTTTTATGATATTCATATCGGTAAATACATTAAAGGTGAGGCACACCTTAGTGGAAGTTACACAAGTATCAATTCAGCAAAAGAGTATGCTTTAAAAGTTTGCCCATCATTGAATTGGGGTTAGGTGGGTTTATTATCCATACAAGTCGCTCAACAGGACAAATAACAGTTGGTTTTTGCTCCTGCGTCGCTTATTTTAACCAACTATTATTTGCCCATTAGCGGGGCGTTAGGCATACAAGGAGGTCTTGTGCCAATTACTATTTTTTACGCATCATTTCTTGCGTTATTTTACATCTATTTAAGCTTACGAATTATTGGTATTCGAAAAGAAGTCAGAGCATCAATTGGTGATGGCGGGAGTAATGAGTTAAATCGTGCAATCAGAGTACATGCTAATTTTTCGGAGTATGTTCCTTTAACTTTATTACTTTTATATTTTCTTGAAACGCACAATGCTAATGCAATTGTTGTTCACTTTCTTGCTGCACTTCTACTTATCGCAAGAGTTGTCCATGCTTATGGCGTAAGTCAAACTGAAGAGAACCTGAAGTTTAGAGTTTTTGGCATGTTTTCAACTATATGTGTGATTGCCGTGAGTTCAATATATTTAATGCTTCTAGGTGCTGGTATTGCCTAACAAGTCATTAAAGCAGGACAAAAAACAGTTGGCTTTTGCTCCTTCGTCGCTAATTTTAGCCAACTATTTTTCGCCTCTTAACGAGGCGTTATATTTTACTGGAGAATCCGTGGCGAAAATTAAACATATTATTTATCCCGCCATAATTATTCTATTGGCATTAATTATAAGATCATTTTTGTCTATACCATTTATTGAAATAAATGGTGAGTTCATGTCAACTAACGAAATAATTTCTCATAGTGAAACAAGTAATAAAGCTGTGACAGAATCGTTTTTGAATCAATCCGAAAATACTGGAGATCTAGCAAACATATTCAATGCTTATGAAGAAACTAAAGCTGGTGATATAGAAGTATTCAAAGAGGCGTTTGATGTAGTTGCAAGAATTGCTGACTTGATAATAATTATTACTGTATTCTTTGTTTTACCTATTTCATTTAGACGTAAAACCTAACAAGCCAATCCAGCAGTAAAAATAGTTGGTTTTTTCTCCTTCCCCGCTTATTTTAATCAACTATTTTTTACCTGTTAATTAGGCGTAATAAGTACAGGGTAATCAAGTGATTGAACGAAAACGCGGTATTTATAATGGACGTAATAAGTCGTCTGCATACAAAGATCTAGTATGGACAGTTGCTACTTCGTCAGATACATCATTAGATATAAAAGGACAAACCCAACTAACGCTAGATACAATTCAAGATAATCTTGTTGAGCTTGGTAGCGATAAAACTCGAATAGTATCTGCTCAAGTCTTTATTACAAATATGAACTCTAAGCAGGCGATGGACTCTGTATGGTGTGATTGGTTTGGTGATAATCCTCAAGATTGGCCGCAAAGAGCCTGCTTGGGTGTAGATCTTGAAGGTGATGTGTTAATTGAAATTACGGTTACCGCAGTCCGCTAAAGTACAGCTAGCAAGGCATATAAATAAACGCATTCAGGGATTGAGATTCTTTTACAGTGTAGATTATTTATTGGCGTTGTTTACGTGCCCAAATCACCAGGATAAAACATCATTCCATCGATCTTTAGAATAAGTAGCCCATAAGTGTTATCGTCAAAGCCCACCTGAGCGACATCTTAGGCAATGATAGATTCATGCTAGATTTATGATACTGAAAAGGACTTTTTAAGCTATGGGCTATTCTTCAATTACAAATATTTCTTCAGTAATAAAAATTCCTTTTGTAATAAAAATAAGCGCTATATTACTTAGTTTGTTTTTCTATACAGCCACAGTTTGGGCAACTCAAATACAACAAAACTTACCACTTGTTGAGTCAGAAGATGGTCAACTCCATTTGGATGTGATGATTCAGGCTTTGTCAGGTCGGATGATTATAGATACAGGCTCTTCAAGCTCTGTTTTAGACCGCAGGTATTTATCCAGTATTGATGATTATACTTCTTTGGATGTTGAAAAAGGCTATGGCTTTGGGTCTGAGCAAGCGATGATGGTCAGTGAGAAAATACAGCTATCAGGCTTTACCGTATCAGGATATGAACTCTCTCGCGTTAATTTAAATACTCATAATTTGTCGGGTATTAATCGAAAGTATTTAGGCTTGTTGGGTTTTGACCTGCTGCAATTAATCGCTAAAGGGCTGCAATTTTCTGAGCTACAAACTCAATTATTGGCCCAATATACCCTTGATGAAACCAAGAATAACCTCAGCTTATTTTCATCAGGCTTTGGCATACCTTACGTTGTGGTTAATATTAACGAGCAGGAAGTGGGACTCATTTTAGATACAGGCTCACAATATTCGATAATTAACCGTAAGAATGCTGTCGACTTATCTATTTCTTCTGAACTTATTCCTAATGCCTATGGCCAAGATATTAATGGCAAACAGATCCCCATTAGCATGAGTGACTCTATCGCGGTCTCTAATGGTAAGGCTTCATTATTTGAAAACCGCTTTATTGTTACCGACCTCGATTCGGTCATTGTTAACGATAGCTTTAATCACCAGGTCATCGGGATTATCGGGCTCAATCAATTAAAATCATTAAATACTAAAATAGGTTTTGAATCTAATACGGTGACTTTTCAATAGGCGGGGCTTGTTACAAAACATCGGTATTTGGGGGTGAGGGAGTATCATTTAGCCAAGTGTCATGTGGCCAAGTGCTATGCGGCTATGTAGCTATGTACTGCAACCCGTACTGTAAGCATTGCTACAACCTGTACTGTAACCATTGCTACAACCAGTGTTGTTGCGATTAGCCCTACATGGGCTAGTTACTTTGTTAACTCAGAAACACCGCTATAGCTGCGCTCAGCCTTAAGCAAGATATCTTGATATAAGTTGGTTTGTTTTAATTGCGAAATAGCCTCATTAACCAGAATAGCCGTTTCTGGATCGTGACAAGCAATATAGCGCGGGGCTTGGCCGAATAATTTGACCTTGGTGACTTCAACAGGTGATTTAATTTGGCTGTCAATTTGGCTGCGATAATAATCAAAAATTCGTTCTTCAAGAATAATAGCTTGAATACGTTCACGAAACAGCATTAACACTTGGTTTTTTTGATTAGCAACTTCAATATAATTGCTATGTGTTTTTGCTATTTCTAAAAATTCTTGGCCTAGATACTGACTCGCATTTTGAAAACCAACCAAGGAGACGTTTTTAAGATCTTGTACCGAATCGATGGCTAATTGGTTTTTACTCAGATAAAACACGCTATTTTGATAATCAATTAAGCTCTGGGTTAAAAATAGCCCTTCGCTATTAGCGGGGGAGTTGATTATACAATCGATTTTTTTGGTTTTAACCAATCGTAAAGCGCGCAGGTTAGAGGCAAAAGTGACTTGGCCTAATTTTACATGGTTTGTTGCTAACGCAGCTTGTAATAATTCGTATTGCAGCCCACGTTGCTCGTCAACAAAGAAGAAAGGTTTGATACTGCTGCTGGTGGTAAAATTGACTACTTTATCGTGGGAAGCTGAAACAGGCTTTTCGATGAGTAGAAAAATCAAGCAGATAGAGAAGCTGAATGGCATCAATTTACTTTTTGAATACTTGTAATATTTAATATGCTTCAACCTAGAAATCCTTTTAAAGTTGTCACTCAGCGTCCAGCTAATTGGATTACTCTTTCACACAAGGCAATATAAATAACGAATACAAAGTAAGGCAGAGTAACTGATATTTTAGTCTAGCCTACGGATAACCTAGCTTCTATACCTCTTTATTGGGAGCGAACCGTTTTTTGATTGTTCTAGAGAATATAAAGCGCAGTAGTGATTTTGAGAGATGCTTAAATTAAGCGCTTGAAATGTAATCCTTTAATTTTAATGACTGATTAGGGCTATTAACTTTATCGAAGCCAATAAAAAAGCTTAACGCATTCACGTTAAGCTTTTAAGTAATCATTTTGTGGCACTAATAAAGTTGCCAGCAAATTAAGCTAATCAGGACCAATTAGTCAGAAAAAGTGCTCCAAATTGGCGCATGATCAGATGGTTTTTCTATACCACGCAAATCGTAATCTACATCTGATTCAGTCAGACGTGGTAATAATGACTTAGTGACCATGACCACATCAATACGAAGACCACGGTTATCGACAAAGCCTTTACTGCGGTAATCAAACCACGAGTAACGTTCTGTACGCTCTGGGTGCAATTCGCGGAAGCTATCGACTAAGCCCCAGTCTTTTAAACGCTGCAACCATTCACGCTCTTCAGGTTGGAAGCTACATTTACCGGTTTTAAGCCAGCGCTTGGCATTGACTTCACCAATGCCAATATCTAAATCAACAGGCGAGATATTTATGTCACCAATAATGGCAATGTCTTCATCCGGTGTGTGGTTGTCAGCAAGGTGCTGCATTAAGTCTTGATAAAACTTACGCTTGGCAGGGTACTTAGTTTCATGAGTGATATTTTCACCTTGTGGGAAATAACCATTCATGACGGTAATGACACGGCCATTATCTTGCTTGAATTTACCCATGATCATCCGGCGCTGCGCATCTTCTGCATCATCTTTAAAACCTTTGATAATTTCAATTGGCTCAGCTTTTGACAGCATAGCCACACCGTAGTGAGCTTTACCACCATGATAATGCACGTGGTAACCCATAGCTTCAACGTCTGCTACTGGAAATGCTTCGTCGTGAACCTTGGTTTCTTGTAGGCCGATGACGTCAGGTTGATGGCTATCGATTAACGCTTGTAATTGATGCAAACGAGCGCGAATACCATTGATGTTAAATGAGACAATTTTCATTAGACAAGTACTCGCTTGAATGGCTTAACAATTACGTGAGCATATACGCCAGCTTCAATGTACGGGTCAACATCAGCCCATGCTTGCGCTGCAGCTAATGAATCAAACTCAGCAACAACTAAAGAGCCTGTAAAACCCGCTTCAGCTGGGTTTTCGCTATCAATCGCAGGATGTGGGCCTGCGACTAATAAACGGCCTTCAGCGGCAAGTGCTTCAAGTCGAGCAATATGTGCAGGACGGGCACTCATGCGCTTTTCTAAGCTGTTTTCAACATCTTGTGACGAAATCATGTACCACATAGATAGGTTCCTTGAATTATTTTATTTGTTCCGATTCATCATGTTCCATATGTTTATACAGGTACATAACGGTAATAACAGTATTGACTAAGGTAAGAGCTGTTAAGCCAAACACTTTAAAGTTCACCCAGGTTTCTAATGGCAAGCTAAAGGCAACATAAATGTTAGCAATACCACATGCAACAAAGAAAGTGACCCAGTACCAAGTGACATGAGCCCATATCTTGTCAGGGCATTTCATTTCTTTGCCCAACATGCTTTTAAGAATAGGTTTGTTGATTAACTGACTTACTAGTAATGCGATAGCAAAGAAGGCGTAAACGATGGTCACTTTCCATTTGATGAAGGCATCATCGTGGAAGACCAAAGTTAACGTACCGAAAAATGACACCATAGCAAAAGTGATCAAATGCATCTTTTCGACTTGCTTATATAAGATGTAAGTGACAATTAACTGCAATGCAGTGGCCGCAATAAGTGCGCCAGTGGCAGTGTAGATATCATAAAATTTGTAGATGGCAAAAAAGATTACCAAAGGGAGAAAATCAAGCAGTTGTTTCATTAGAAGCTATAGCCTAAAGGTGAGTTTAGCAGTCCATTTGCTAATAGGAATGATTGCGCCAAATTGTACCAGCAACGGTCAGTGATATGAAGGTGATCAGCTTGAGATAAGATGAACTATGCTTAATGGCGGCTCATATACCAACAGTCAATGCGACAAATAGAATAAACGATATTCTATATGGAATATTAGGTAATGGTATTATTCTTGTAAATTCTATTGTAGAGCAATATACATGACTCAAAACATTATAAAGCTGGCTCCACTAGCCCTTTTATTTTCATTACCTGTAAATGCGAGCGGTTTATTTTTACAAGAAGCTGTTTACGCAAACCAAGGCACTGCTGGTGCGGGTGATGGTGTTTATACTGAATCAGCTGCTGCGATGTGGGTCAATCCCGCCATTATGTCGTTTATGGGGGAGAATAAAACCACTGTAAATGGCCTAGCGTTTGATTTGGGAGTCGATTTTTATGATGTTGATGGCGTTTCTGGTGGTGGTAGCAATAACTATCTTGGTTCGGTAGCAGCCTTTCATGTTGTTCAATTAACGGATGATCTGCATTTTGGCGTAGGCCTTGGTACAGCAGGTGGTTCTGGCTTAGATTACAGTGCTAACTGGGCTGGGCAGTTACAATTAGAAGACATTAACCTTCTGACTCTGCAAGTCAATCCAGCCTTAAGTTATCGCATTAATGACCAATGGTCGGTAGGTGCGGGATTGCAAATAAACTACGCTGTGCTTGACGGTAGGATGGCTAATACTGAAATTGAAAGCGCCTCTGACTGGACCATGGGCTATAACGCTGGCGTTGTTTATCAACCTAGCGAACAGTTAATGGTAGGCCTTAGTTATCGCTCAAAACTTGAGCATGATTTTCAAGGTAACCTCAATTCAGATATCCGCCTAGATAACCTGCAGCTGACAGATTTTTCAATGGACAGTAGCTTAGTTGCCCTGGTTGATTTGAGTGCTAGCTATCAAGTCACACCGCAGTTAGCGTTATTGACCACCATTCAGTGGCATCAATGGAGTGATTGGGATAGCAGCCCAATTACATTTAATGGTTCATTGTTGGGACAAGATCACAGCTTTGATCTATCACAAGACCGAGATTGGGATGATGTTTGGCATTATGGCGTAGGTTTAGATTATGCGATTAATAAAGATTGGAATCTAAAACTCGGTTTCTCTTATGAAACATCACCGCAAGATGATCCTTATTTACAAACCCCTGATATCCCCGTGGGTGTGCAAAAGCGCTACTCTGTTGGTGTGAGTACTCATATTGGCGATAGTAAGTTAGATGTTTTTTATGAGTATGCTGATTTAGGAAATGTTGAAATTCGTCAAGATGGGCTTATACCGGGTGTTGACCCAACAGGTAATCTATTAAATGGCTACTTTGATTCAAGCATTCACTTTGTTGGTGTTGCAGTAACGTTTTAATACGTCAGCCACTGCAATGATATAAATTTTATCCATATAAACATTCATCTGGATTAGATTTAAATTAGTACTTAACAAAAATGCCGCTCATTTTAAATGAGCGGCATTGTTACTATTAAGCCTAATAAGATGATTTAAATGCGTATTATGCTTTTTGAGTCGCAGCTTTCATATTACGAGTAAACTCGCCTAATTCACTTAACAAAGCTTTTTCGTCGTCTTTGTTTCGCTCGATAATTTTCACCACCGCAGAACCAGAAATAGCACCTGCAGCACCAGCGTTAATGGCTTCGCTTACTTGCTTAGGCTCAGCAATACCGAAACCTAATAACGGCGGCGGGGCATTAAACTCAGCCAGTTTGGCAAGCACTTCACCAATTGGCGCACCTGCTTTTGATTCTGTGCCAGTTACACCCGCACGAGATAGCAAATAGGTATAACCTTGGCCATGTTCACTGACCATTTTGATGGTGTCAGTATCAGCATTTGGCGGCGCAATAAAAATCGGCGCAACCCCATGTTTATGAGCGGCTTCACTAAACGGAGCCGACTCTTCAACAGGCACATCAGCAATCAATACTGAATCAACGCCAGCTTGTTTGGCTTTTGCATAGAACTCATCAATACCATTAGCGAAAACCAAGTTAGCGTATAGCAATAAGCCAATGGGTGTATCAGGATATAACTCACGTACTTTAGTTAGTAGTGAGAAACAATCAGCCACAGTGGTGCCTGAATCTAATGCACGTAAATTCGCGCCTTGGATAACAGGTCCATCAGCAAGCGGGTCTGAAAATGGAAAGCCAAGTTCCAGGGCATCAGCGCCATTGTCCACTAAGGTTTTAATGATTTTTAACGAGATCCCAACGGTTGGGTCGCCAAGGGTCACGAACGGCACAAATGCGCCTTGTTGTTTTTGAGCCAATTGGTCAAAAGCTGCTTGATAACGATTAGTCATGATAAGTCCTTATTTCGCAGCTTCAGCAGAAGCTTTTTGTTCTAAAATGTCAGATACGGTGAAGATATCTTTATCGCCACGACCTGATAAGTTGACCACTAAAATGGTTTCTTTAGTCGCTTCTTTTGCTAATCGCACCGCGTAGGCAATAGCGTGCGCTGATTCTAGCGCTGGGATAATCCCTTCAGTGCGCGCTAACAGCTGGAAACACTCCAAAGCTTCATCATCGGTTGCAGACTCGTAACGTGCGCGGCCTGTGGCATTTAAGTGTGCATGTTGTGGTCCAACAGATGGAAAATCTAGGCCCGCAGATACAGAATATGACTCTTCAATTTGGCCGTCACTGTCTTGCATTAGTGGCGCTTTCATACCAAAGAAAATACCCGTTTTACCATGTTTAAGTGGTGCGCCGTGCATTGGCGTATCAATGCCTTTACCTGCAGGTTCAACGCCAATTAATTCAACGTCTTTTTCATCGATAAAGTCAGCGAACATGCCAATAGCATTTGAGCCACCACCAACACAGGCGATAACTGCATCAGGTAAACGACCTTCTTTTTCAAGAATTTGCTTTTTGGTTTCTTCACCAATCATGCGCTGGAATTCACGCACAATCGTTGGGAATGGATGCGGCCCCGCTGCAGTGCCAAGTAAATAATGCGCTTTGTCATAACTTGCAGACCAGTCACGCATGGCTTCGTTACAAGCATCTTTAAGGGTTGCTGAACCCGATGTCACAGGGATAACCTCTGCGCCCATTAGTTTCATTCTGAATACGTTTGGTGATTGACGTTCAACATCTTTTGCGCCCATGTAAACCTTACATTTAAGGTCTAATAATGCACAAGCTAATGCCGTTGCTACGCCGTGTTGACCTGCGCCTGTTTCTGCAATGATTTCTTTTTTACCCATACGTTTTGCTAATAGCGCCTGACCAAGTACCTGGTTAGTTTTGTGCGCGCCGCCATGGAGTAAATCTTCACGTTTAAGATAGATTTTAACCATAGGGTTAGGGCTTAAGTTACGGGTTAAGGTTAATGCGGTAGGGCGACCTGCATAGTTCTTTAGTAAATCGGTAAATTCTTTTTGAAAGGCTTCATCTTCTTGGGCTTCAACAAACGCAGTTTCTAATTGCTTTAATGCTGGCACAAGGATTTGTGGAACATACATGCCGCCATATTCGCCGAAATAAGGGTCAAGCTTAAGCTTTGTCATTGGATCTTTCCTTATCAATATTGTCTGAAATACCCATGTTGGCTATTTCTTAATTCTGTATAAAAGTCTGGTTTTAATAATGGGTAATGTACTAATTCTTTCTGATTGCAGTAAAAGCTTGAGCAACCTTTTGCGCATCTTTTATGCCGGGCTGTGACTCAACTCCTGAGTTAAGATCTAAGCCATAAAAACCTTGTTGGTTGGCATCAAATGCGTTTTCAGGTGTTAGCCCACCTGCAAGCATGCTGTTTTCTCGTTCTGCAGCTGTTATTGCAGAAGCATCGAGTAACGCTTGCCAGTTAAAGCTCTCACCTGTGCCGCCAAATCCGGTGCTATTTTTACTGTCAAATAAGTAACGATCGCAGCCCTGTGGTTTATCACCGACAGAGTTTGTGCCGTTATCAACGCTGACCGCTTTCCAAATTTGGCAATCAAGGTTAGCGTCAGTGAGTAATTGTGTTAACTCGCTAATATCTTCACTGGTTTCGCTGCCGTGCAATTGCACTACAGACAAACCGACCGCTTTTACGGTTGCAACAATGTCAGCATTGGACTTGTTGACGAATACGCCGACAAAGTTCAAAGCAAGGTTATTTTGTTTGCTTTTATTAACCAATTCAGCCGCTTGCTCAACACTCACGTTGCGTGGTGATTTTGGGTGGAAGATTAATCCACCAAATACAGCACCTGCTTCAGCGACAGCGTTAATATCTTCAATGCGGGTTAAGCCACACACTTTGTTATTGCCAAAAATCAGCTGACGACAAGCCAAGTCTATATCGTCTTGCGCCATGATAGAGCTTCCAACGAGGTAACCATCTACCAGAGGATTTAAACGCTTAACCTGCTGGTTATTATAAATGCCAGATTCACTGATAATCACTCGGTCAGTGGGTATTTGCGGCGCTAACGCTTCTGTGGTGGCTAAATCGGTACTTAAGTCACGTAAGTTGCGGTTGTTAATACCCACAATGCGCGCATTAAGATCAATCGCGCGTTCAAGTTCTTCTTGGTTACTGACTTCGGTTAGCGCATCTAAATTGTATTTAGCGGCTTCGGTAGCCAACAATTTATATTGGTCATCATCGAGTACTGAAAGCATTAACAATACGGCATCTGCGCCTTGGTGAGCGGCCAGTTTGATTTGGTATGGGTCAACAAAGAAGTCTTTACATAAGATTGGCTGACTAACACGTGCACGCACTAATGGAATGTAATCAATATCACCCTGAAAGAACTGCTCGTCGGTTAATACCGAGATACCCGATGCGTATTTACCGTAAATATCAGCAATCGCTTCAACATCAAATACTGGACGGATTAACCCTTTTGATGGACTGGCTTTTTTACATTCAAAAATGTAACCGGCATTGGGGGCTTTGAGGGCATCAAATAAACTGCGGTCAGATATTTTAGGTTGTAAGCTCGCTTCTGGGTAACGCAATTTAAGCGAGGCAATATGGGCCACTTTGGTATCAACAATTTTGGTTAATACGTTAGATTCTTTAGCTGTATTATTGGTGACAGTTGCCATTATTTTGCATCCTCTTGTTGGCTTGCATCAGCCAATTTAGTCAACACGTCAAAAGCTTTACCACTGTTGATGGTTTCAAGCGCAAGTTTGGTGCCTTGCTGCACTGTGTCACACACACCGCTAACATAAAGGGCGCAACCTGCGTTAATGGCAACCGCATCGCGATGGGCAGGTTTGCCTTCACCTTTTAAAATGGCTTGAGTAATAAGGGCGTTATCACTGGGTTCACCGCCTTCAAGGGCCGAAATGTCAGCAGGTTCTACCCCTAACTCTTGCGGAGTTAACTTATAAAAACGAATGTTACCGTCGTTAAGCTCCGCCACTTGAGTTTCACCGTGTAGGGCGACCTCATCAAGTCCGCTGCCGTAAACCACCATGGCGCGTTTAACACCTAATGCGTTTAACACATTAACGATAGGGGCAATCAGCTTTGGCGAATACACACCTAGTAGCATAGCTTCAGGTTTTGCTGGGTTAATCAGCGGGCCTAAGATATTAAAAATAGTGCGGGTTTTAAGTGCTTGTCTTACAGGTACTGCATGGCGAACGCCGGCATGATAATGCGGCGCGAATAAAAAGCATAATCCAAAGTCTTCAATGCACTGGCTAGCAGCTTCTGGGCTCATATCAAGAGCAATACCACAATGAGATAATACATCAGATGCGCCTGATTTACTGGATACGCCGCGGTTGCCATGTTTAGCCACTTTTGCGCCTGCAGCAGCGGCAACAAATGATGCAGTGGTTGAGATATTAATGGTGTTATGACCATCGCCGCCAGTACCGACAATATCAACCACACCAGTGGCTAAGGATTGTGGGCTGCGTGGAAAAGGCTTAGCAGCTTGACGAAGTGCATCCGCTGCACCTGTGATTTCCTCAATGGTTTCACCGCGCATTTTTAGTGCAACTAACATACCTGCCATCGCCACAGGATCCATTTCGCCTGCAACAATCGCGCTAAATAATGTGGCGCTTTGAGCTCGGGTGAGCGCATTACCTTGATAAAGAGAGTCTAATAGAGGTTGTAATTGAGACATTATAATGCGCCTTTATTTGATTCAGATTGAGTTAGGTAGGTCAGTGTTTGCGTTAATAGCGTGCTACCTAAAGTAGTTAAAATGGATTCTGGATGAAACTGGAATCCTACCGCTTTATCTTGCGGATGAATTACCGCCATTGGCATATCTTCAGTGGTAGCAATCACCTCTAAGCACTCAGGTACACGGGTAGCCACTAGGCTGTGATAACGGGCAACTGGAAGCGGAGAAGGTAAGTTAGCAAATACGCCTTCGCCATTATGAATCGTGGGGCTGGCTTTGCCGTGCACCACAAAAGGAGCGCGTTCGACTTTACCGCCGTAATACTCAACCATAGCTTGATGACCTAAACAAATACCTAGCATAGGTACTTTGCCTGCCACTTTGCTTATTAATTCCATCATGCAACCCGCTTCGTGGGGGGCTCCTGGGCCTGGTGATAATACTAATGCGGCTTGGCCTGATTCTTCGATAAGTTTTTCAGCTAAATATTCTGCGCTCACATCATTACGGTAGATGAGTACTTCAAAGCCTAAACTGCGGAATTGATCCACAAGGTTATAGGTGAATGAGTCAAAGTTATCTAATAAATACAGTTTCATGTTATTGGTGCTCTGAGAAGTCGTCATTACAATCCACCTCCCATTTTGATGGCAGATATCACTGCTTGGGCTTTTTGGCGAGTTTCATCCGCTTCGGCTTGCGGATCTGAATCAAACACCACACCTGCGCCAGCTTGAATAAAGGCAACATCATTTTTAACGAAAGCAGAGCGGATAACGATACAGGTATCCATATCGCCTAAACCATTAAGGTAACCTACAGCGCCGCCGTAACTGCCGCGCCTTGCTTGTTCCGCTTGTCTAACTAATTGTGACGCTCGCACTTTTGGTGCGCCGACTAAGGTGCCCATATTCATACAAGCTTGGTAGGCATGGAGCGCATCTAAATCATCACGTAATTGTCCTGTCACGCGACTAACTAAATGCATCACGTGAGAATAACGGTCAACTTTTAATAACTCAGCCACTTTACGACTGCCACTTTGGCTAATGCGGGCAATATCATTACGGGCCAAATCAACCAGCATTAAATGCTCTGAAAGCTCTTTTTTATCTAGACGCAGTTCAAGTTCGATACGACTGTCTAAATCAAAATCAATGTCGCCATCAGCGGTCTTACCACGCTTGCGGGTACCTGCAATGGGATAAACCTCAACTTGATTGCTGGCAGCGTCGTATTTCAATGCACTTTCTGGTGAAGCGCCAAATAAGGTGAAATCTGGGCCGCGAAAGTAAAACATGTAAGGACTTGGATTAGTTAAACGCAGTGCTCTATATGCACCGAGTGTATTTGGGCAAGGTAAGCTAAAGCTTCTTGAAGGCACAACTTGGAAAATATCACCGGCAACAATGTGCTCTTTTAAATCAACCACGGTTTGCTTAAACGTGGCATCACTAATATTAACTTGGGTTTCAGCGTCAACCGGCACAAGGTCCGCAACGGGGGCCAATGTTTGGCATTGTTGTTTCACTTTTGCTGCGTGCTTTGCCAGCGTATCTGCTAATAGTGGGTCTTGAGAGAATTGATGAGTGATGATTTCAGCATCTTGCTGCTGGTGGTCAATCAAAATTAAGGTTTCAGCGAGATAAAATAGATAGTCAGGGCAATCGTTATCTGCATTAGGCACAGCTGGTAGCGGCTCTACAGTATCGATTAAATCATAGGCTAACACGCCGCCTAAAAATAAATCTTCAAACGCATCTTGCTGATCTGTCTGAATGTGCTGGATCAGCATTCTTAAACCATCTAATGGTGAGGTCGACTTTAAACGGGCATCTTCATCTTGTAACTCGCAGGCTTTAGCTAAGGTAATAATTAATTCATTATCTTGCTGTTGCTGCTGACTCGATTTAAAGAACTCACTGATAGGAGAAAGTAAGCTTGCGCCATTATCTGTTAATGCTGCAAAGGTGAGTTGATACCCATCACATCGTACCATCATGGCTGCATGGGTGAGCACGATGCTTTTTAAATGATCTTTGGTGTCAATTTCAGCTGACTCAAGCAACATAGTATGCGGCGCATTTGCGGTAACATGCTGATAAAGGCTCAATGGATCAGCGTGATACGCTAATGATTGTTTTTGCGTGATTACATGGGCGAACTGATGTTCCATAATGCTTATTGCGCCTCTCTAATATGTTGATTTTTCATACTAAGGTCTCTATTTCTGATTCGGTTTGCGTTAGTTGTTTCGAAGAGTGCAAGCCGTAAATAGCAAGAAAGCCCACATCTCTGCGGGCTTTCTAGTAAAATCTTGTGTTATTTAAATAACCACAACGCTTCACACCACCCGTTAATTTGGGAAGTGCCACCACCAATTGATGTTACGTGCGTTAAAGTTAGTCATTTAAATTAAATCTCTTGAGTTTAGGTCTTATATCTAAAAGGTTAGCAAAATGCGTTTGGCTAACGTATGCCTTATAGAAGACCTTAGCTGGCCTTTAATGTCAATTGAATATTTCTCAAATTTGGCATTTTTTTATCCACGATGGTAAAAGCTGCATCAATTTGCTGAAAATGTAGCAAATAATCGAGACTGGTTAAGCATTTCAACAAAGATTAAAGTACAATAACGTTATGATAACAGACACTCTCTTGGCCGATCTGCATAGCCATACGACCGCATCTGACGGCGTACTCACTCCATCTGAACTTGTTGAACGCGCGATTACAAAGGGCGTTGAAATGTTAGCGATAACCGATCACGACACTGTCGCCGGTTTAGCTGAAGCACATGAATTTAATCGCCAACACGCAACCCCATTGAAACTTATTGATGGTGTAGAAATATCTACTCGCTGGAACAATTTCGATATTCATATTGTGGGGCTAAATATGGATAAACAAGACCCAATTTTGCTCAATTTTTTGACTCGCCAGCGTGAGCTTCGAGAAGAACGTGCCCAAGAAATTGGGATACGCCTTGAAAAAGCGGGAATTGAAGGCGCTTACGAAGGTGCAAAACATTATGCTGATGGCGCAGCAATCAGTCGCGGACATTACGCGCGCTGGTTAGCTGAAAATGGCTACGCGAAAGATATGCCCAGTGTTTTTAAGCGCTATTTAGCTCGCGGTAAAACCGGTTATGTCCCTAATAACTGGGCTGACATGGCCAATGCTATTGAGATTATTCATCAATCTGGCGGCATTTCTGTTTTAGCACACCCTAGTGGCTACAAGTTGTCAGCGAAATGGCTTAAGCGTTTAGTGCGTGAATACAAAGAAGCAGGCGGCGATGCGATGGAAGTCGTGTTAGGCCAACAAAGCATTGATGATCGCGCTAACTTAGTCGCTTTAAGCCATATGAACAACCTGATGGGTTCAATCGGCAGTGATTTTCACTTTCCGAGTAATTGGATTGAGTTAGGTAAAAATTTATTCCAACCTGCTGGTATTCAGTGGGTTTGGCAATCAGAATCTTGGACGGAGCGCACATGAGCCAATTCTTCTACATACATGATGAAAACCCGCAGGCAAGATTAATAAGCCAGGCGGTAAACATATTAAAACAAGGTGGGGTTATTGTTTACCCTACTGACTCAGGTTACGCACTGGGCTGCATGATTGGCGAAAAAGATGCCATGACGCGCATGGCACGCATTCGTAAAATCGATAACGACAATAACTTCTCTTTAATGTGTCGTGATTTATCTGAGCTTGCGAACTTTGCCCGCGTAGATAACCAAGCTTATCGTTTACTTAAAAGCTGCACACCTGGCCCTTACACGTTTATTTTTAAGGCCAGTAAAGAAGTGCCGCGCAGATTACAGTGCGATAAAAAGAAAACCATTGGTATTCGTGTGCCTGATAACCTGATTGCTTTAGCACTATTAGAAGCATTAGAAGCGCCGATTATGTCCACCAGTTTGGTGATGCCAGACGAAGAGTTTGCAGAATCTGATCCTGAGCATATCCGCGATATACTAGAGCACAGTGTTGATGCGATTATTCACGGTGGTTACCTTGCTGAAAACCAAACGACAGTGATCGATATGTCTGATGGGGACATGGTTATTGTGCGTGAAGGCGCTGGTGATATCAGCTCATTTGAATAAGGCTTCTGCTCAAATTACTGGGCATTTATTGAAGCTGTATAACTTTTGACCTGCAAGTTTGTGGGATAGTTGTTTCAACCCTAAGCAATAGTGCGTATAATCGCGCGTTCGGTAATTTCTAGCTATAATTTTGACGTAGTAGCCAGAGGAAAGGGTAAAGCGCTTTGGCATTCAATGGGTGTTAATGCTTGTTTTAACCTTCTGATATTCAGTCATTAATTTAAGGAATGAACAAATGCAGGGTATACAAAAAAGTTTACCCCTCGCGGTTGTTCGCGGCGAAGCAATTGATGCAATGCCGACGGATTTGTTTATTCCGCCTGAAGCGCTTGAAGTGTTTTTAGAGACATTTGAAGGGCCGTTGGATTTATTATTATATTTAATTCGTAAGCAAAAACTTGATGTTGTTGACTTGCCGATTGAGAAAATTACCACTCAATATTTAGTTTATATTGATATTTTAACTGAAGCACGTATTGAGCTAGCTGCAGATTATTTAGTGATGGCAGCGACACTCGCGGAAATTAAGTCTCGGCTATTGTTGCCAAAAATAGTCACGGCAGATGAAGAGGAAGAAGATCCTCGCGTCGTACTCATTCGTCAGTTAAAGGCCTATGAAGTGATCAAGCAGGCTGCGGCAGATATAGACGCTTTGCCAAGATTAGAGCGAGATGTTTATTTAGCACAGGCTAAAGCTGCGCCGAATATTAAGCCTGTGATCATGCCACCTGAAGTATCATTAGTTGATATCGCTCAGGCGTTTTCTGAGGTGTTAAAACGAATTGATGCTAACGAACATCATCATGTAAAACGTGAATTGTTATCAACTCGCGAACGTATGAGTCAGATCTTAGCCAAACTATCGACAGAACATTTTATTCCTTTTACTGACTTATTTGATGTGAGTGAAGGCAAAGCCGGAGTGGTAGTAAGCTTTTTAGCCTTGATGGAGTTAGTCAAAGAGCTGTTAGTCGATTTGGTTCAAAATGAGCCGTTAGCACCGATTTATGTCAAAGCGTTTTAATCCGCTTTCACAAGATACGAGAAAGGGCATCATGCAAATAAATGACATTCAATTAAAGCAATTAATCGAAGCCAGTCTATTTGTAATGGGAAAACCGCTCAGTATTAAAATGATAAAAGATACCGTATTAGTTAAGTTTGATGTCTCACGGGTAAGAATTAAAGCTTGCTTGGATGAGTTGCAACAAGATTATCAAGAGCGAGGGGTACAACTGGTTGAAGTGGCCAGCGGTTATCGCTTTCAAACCCAAGAGCTGTTAAGTGAATTCTTACAACCTTTGTGGCAAGAAAAATCCCCTAAATATTCACGGGCGACGTTAGAAACCCTAGCGGTGATTGCATATCAGCAACCAGTAACGCGCGGTGATATTGAACATGTAAGAGGTGTGGCCGTCAGCAGCCACATAATAAAGAGTTTAGCTGATAGACATTGGGTAAAAACAGTAGGTCATAAAGAAGTGCCAGGGCGACCTGCACTCTATGCAACTACCACAGAGTTTTTATCCTATTTTGGCTTGAAAGCGTTAGCGGATTTACCGTCGCTGACGGATGAAGAGTCATTGCAGGCACTATTTGAGAAAGTTTCAATGGTGCCACAACAAACAGAAGAGTCGAACTAGATGAGCGAAAAATTGCAGAAAGTCTTGGCCCGTGCAGGCCATGGCTCCCGTCGTGAGATGGAGGCATGGATTGCTGCAGGCCGTATTAGTGTAGACGGAGAAATTGCCAGTTTAGGTGATCGCGTTGAAGCAGATGCCAAAATCCGCATTGATGGCCGTGCCATCGTGATCAAAACTGAAGAAGACATCATTTGTCGTGTTTTGGCTTACCACAAGCCAGAGGGCGAAATTTGTAGTCGAAAAGATCCTGAAGGAAGAACTACCGTATTCGAACGTTTACCAAAAATTCGTGATTCACGTTGGGTAGCGGTAGGTCGTTTGGATATTAATACTTCAGGCTTATTACTATTTACATCAGACGGTGAGCTTGCAAACCGTTTAATGCATCCGTCAAATGAAGTTGACCGTGAATATGCGGTTCGTACATTCGGTGATGTATCAGAAGCAGCTGTTCAACGTCTGCGTAAAGGCGTGACCTTAGAAGATGGCCCTGCTAACTTTGATAGCATTAAACCTGCGGGTGGCGAAGGCCTGAATAAGTGGTGGCATGTGACACTTAAAGAAGGACGTAACCGTGAGGTTCGTCGTTTATGGGAGTCGCAAGAAGTACAAGTCAGCCGTCTTATCCGTGTTCGTTACGGCATGGTTGAATTGCCAAAAGCGCTACCTCGTGGTGGTTGGACTGAGCTTGATATGGAGCAAGTAAACTACTTGCGTCAATTAGCCGGTTTAGAGCCAGAAACACGTACATTACTGGGTACCGATAAACACAGTGTTGCACGTGCTCAAGTTAAAGGCGCTAAAATTCGCCGCGCAGTACGTAAGCATAAAACTGCCGCTGCACGTCCTAAAACGACACGTCAACGCAGCTAAGTCTACATTGTTATATACAGTGTTAGTCATGCAGTGTTAGTCATACAGTGATGACAAACGTCAGTTAAACAAAGGTCGCCTAGTGCGACCTTTTTTATTGCCCGGCATATAGGGGGAACTACACAATTATCAGTGAGTTTCTTGAAACTGAGTATATCGCTAACTATATTTAATTTGATGATATTTTCATCACTTGCGTGTACTTACAAATAAGGGAGTATTTAATGAATAAGTTAATCGTCATATTGGTAGCTTGTCTTTTATATGGCTGTGCGTCAGCCCCAACATGGAAAGGGATGTCAGAGAGAGATATCGCTGAGTGGAAGGCTATTGGTTTCGATGCAGCTCAAGCACAAACTTGGAGTAAGAAAGGTTTTAACGCTGAGCAGTCTCAGCTGTGGAGTAAAGCTAGCTTTGATGTTGAGTCGGCTATGGATTGGTCTAAAGAGAAGTTTAACCCTGAAGAAGCGGCAACATGGAAACAAGCAGGTTTTAAATTAGATGATGCCATTGATGATCGTGCTAAAGGCCTTACGCCAGTTAAAATGGATAAATAGGTGTATTTTTCAGCATTAGGACCCAAATTGATGCTCAAATAGCCAAATGAACAAATTTATTCAATTTCTACTTTACAGCAGCGAGGGAGATAGCTATTATCTCGCTCGTTCGGAGAGGTGGCAGAGTGGTCGAATGCACCGGTCTTGAAAACCGGCATGGGTTTGTAGCCCATCTAGGGTTCAAATCCCTATCTCTCCGCCATATTAAGAAAAGCCCGCTAATTTATTAGCGGGCTTTTTGCTATCTAAATATTAATAAATAAAACAACATAGGTTTGTAGCGCATCAATGTAGGGTTCAAACCTCTATCTCTTCGCCATATTTAAAGAAGCCCGCTACTTTATAGTGGGCTTTTTGCTTTGTTGAATAGAGCTTCCAAGCTCCGTTGATGGGAAAGTTTGTTTACTATTTTGACAAAAATAAAGTCAACACTTTAAAAGTTAATGTCAGGGTTATTGTTCGAAATAAATACACATGCGCATTTTTACGGCTGGTATATTGATGTTTTTTTGAGTAGTGTAATTAAATTCAATTATTTAGTGTTACATATTTTCACAGGCCTGAAGTGATAAATGCACATGGCACTATACAGCTGTTGAACTAAGCCGCTGCGCGGAGCCAAATGAGGACTTAATCGAGTATATTATCCTCATTGAATTAACTAGAATTAAAAAGATGTGATGGAACACAATAATGATAAGGAAATTTCAATGAAAAAAGTACATACCAAGCCATACAATCAATTCAAAACAGCTCTACAGCCCAGAGCCAGTATCAAAAAAAGCAAATTTCTTTAGCATAAAGCATACCAAATTAACCTAGACTGGCATCGGCCAAGTCCAACAAGCGATTTATGCCCTGCAAACAGCGCAACGCATAAATACTAAAACGTTAGGTGCAAGGTCGATATGAAATATTCTCCGATAAATATTAAAAATAAACTTTCGAAATTTGATGAGTTATGGTCTCCAAGAGTCATTGCTGAAATGAATGATTATCAATTTAAATTAGCTAAAGGTGAGGGCGAGTTTGTATGGCATTCGCACGACGATACCGACGAAGTTTTTATTGTTATTGATGGCACTTTAGAAATTGAATTTAGAGATGGTAAAGTTCTTCTTACAAACGGTGAAATGTTCGTAATACCAAAAGGTGTTGAGCATAAACCATTTGCTAAAGGACTTTGTCAGGTTTTACTTGTTGAGCCCCAAGGTGTCACAAACACTGGAGAGGCAGGTGGCGAGTTAACTGCTGATAACGACATCTGGGTTTAATTAAAGCTAACAAGACATTCAATTGTACTTAAAACAGTTGGCTTTTCGTTCATGCCTCACTTAATTTTAGCCAACAATTTAATCGAGTTCAGAGTATGAAAGTAGTTCCAGCAGAAAAAGAAGATTTAGAGTTATTCTTTTCGTATCTTGAGAATCAGATCTCAGAAAATGGTTGTAGAGAAAATCCACTTTTCAGCCTCTATCAAAATATGAAAACGAGCTTTCAAAAACCAGTAGAGAAAAGTTCAAAAAAGGCTTTGATGTGAGTTTTGGAGAGTCTAGTTGGAGAAAGCTCTGGCTTGCAAAAGGTCAAGACGGTTCAATTAAAGGTCATATTGATCTGCGTAATCATAGTGATGAAAACATAAAGCATAGAGTTTTACTCGGTATGGGTGTTGATAGCACTTGCCGTAAGCAGGGAGTTGGCAAAAAACTGATTGATACAGTGGTTGCTTTTTGTCATGAGGCTCCAGCTATTGACTGGCTTGATTTGTGTGTGCTTTCTGAAAATACTCCTGCTAAAAACCTTTATTTAAAATTAGGCTTTACCGTTGTTGGCGAGTTCCAAGATCAATACAGAATTGATGGTCAATCGATCTCAGAAACAGCAATGGTAAAGGGTGTAAAAAATTAGGCAGAACAAACAATTCCGACTGACGCCTACGGTGCAGCTGAATTGAGCGTTATATGCACGGAGAAGCATGAGTAATCTGCATCGAAGCGAATTTTTGAACGAGGTTAAAAAATTCTTTCCTGAAGTTACAGATAAATTCAACCAGCAAGATGGTTTACTTTCTTTTGAGGTAGATGTCTTTGTTCAATTTACGCAGAACCAGATTGACTCAAGCTCACTGGAACAGACGAAATTAGCACTTATCCTTTTAGATAAGTATTACCAAAATGGTAATAAAGCACTACATGAGTTAATAAGAAATGCGGTTTGCGAAGACTTAAATTTTTCAGATACCATTAACACTAAACGAGCATGGGCATATAGTTTTCTTTCTGCACAATTAAAAACAGAGAGGAATTCTTGGCTAAAGTTTATGGGGTATAGTGGTGTTTAAGTGCATATTATGCCAAAGAGAACCTAATTAGATGCCTGAAGTAGATTTGTCGAGAATCAAGACATTTGTAACATCAAATGACCTCAGTGAGTGGCTCGCTGAGCATCATGCAACTGAAAGCGAATTATGGGTAAAAATATTCAAGAAAAATTCTGGAACCCAGAGTGTTACTTGGAATGATGTAGTGATAGAGGTTTTATGCTATGGCTGGATTGATGGCATAAAAAAGTCAATTGACGAGCAAGCTTATCTGCAGCGCATAACTCCTAGGACGATACGAAGCAACTGGTCTAAAAGGAACACAGAACATGTTGACCGTTTAATAAGCGAAAACCGGATGAAAGAAGCTGGTCTTGTGCATGTTCATGCAGCGAAAGCGGATGGTCGTTGGGAGAATGCCTATACAGTGAGTAAAATGGAAGTCCCAGCAGATTTCTTAACTGCTGTGGAAAATCAGCCTAAGACAAAATTGTTTTTTGAAAAGCTCAATAAGTCGAGTCGCTATGTTATCGCTTACGGCTTAACAAGTGCGAAGAAACCAGAGACTAGACAAAGGCGATTTAAAAAATTCATGGACATGCTTGTCAAAGAAGAAAAGCCGACTTAACTCCGTATAAGCCTAAAAGCATGGAAAGGTCGTTTAACTAAGCTGAAACAGTGGCTTAAGGTGCGATTTTCTCCACATTTTAATCCGCTGCTTTAGTTGGCTTATTACGGTATTAGGAGATTTTGATGATTTCATATCAACCAACAGCCGATCTTTATGCATCGGCAGATATTACATTTAAAAACATGCGTTCATACTATGAACACCATTCTGTAAATTGGGAACAGTCTACGATACATGAGCAAATTGTTGACCTAGAAAACTGGGACATTTTTTTCAACGGATCGGTGGTGGGTGCAATTCGTTTAGCCTTTGATAGTGATGGCTGTTATATCCGAGATCTACAGGTTAGTGAAACATTTCAAAATAAAGGTATTGGTGCAGCTGCCCTGGCAGAGTGTGAACGGTTAGCAATCAAAGCTGGTGTAAATCAACTTAGGTTACGAGTTCTTAAAATTAGTCCTGCATATCACCTATACATTAGGAATAACTTTGAGGTAGATAAAGAAGAAGATAGGTTCTTTTACATGTCGAGACAAATCTCTTAGTTAATAAGGACTGGTCGCGCGGATTTGTGTGCTTATCCCTAAGTGTTGAACGGGGTTAATTGACTATTACAAACCCTCTATACTCCTTCTGATTTTCCTCTTTACTCCCTTTATATTGAACTGTTGTCATCTTTTGGCTCGGGGATATTTAATTTCAAATTTCCCCGCTTTATAAGCCATGTATAAACGGTATTGACCACTACAAACATTGATTTTATCACTTAGCTTTGGCAACGTAAGAGGCTTATCCGTCTGCGGTCTTTGAGGTTAATTGTTTTTTTGATCGCTGCCGTTGAGTTTCTCTTATATAAATGAGTGAAAGCATGCCCAAATCAAGGTTAGTGTTAGCAAGTGCTGAAGATGCGTTACAGTTAAAGAATTTAGCTGTAGATGCTTTTCAAGCCGATTTTGAACAATATGGCAGTTTCCCTCCGCATATTGAGTCAACAGCGTGGCATTTACAAAGTGTGGAAGCTGGGCATTACTACCTGATTAAATATGGTGATGAAGTTGCTGGTGGCATTCTTGCTGTGATTAAAAACCATCAAGAAATTGAAATAAAATACTTCTTTATTACGCCAGATTTTCAAGATAAGCGCATTGGTTCTCAAGTGGTTAAACAACTTGAGAGTCACTACCCAAGAGTGACTTGTTGGTCACTGGTTACTCCCTTTAAAGCATTTCGAAATCACCATTTTTATGAAAAACTCGGCTATGTCAAAGTGGGTGAAGTGCAGCCTGATATTAATGAGCCTTTTTGGTTGTTTGAATATCAGAAGACTATTTAATAGGATTTTGGCTGTAAATCAAAAATGAATATGGCAACTGATGAGTTGCGATTTGAACTTTAATTCAGTAGGTTACATATTTAATTAGTGATTGCTTATGTGTTAAGTATATTTACCAATGTGTTAAGTCGCTAGTTGAGTCACTAGTGCAATCATTTGTGAATAACGTAAAAGGAAGTGTTATGAAAACAAGGATTTCAACCCGAGTCTTATTAGGCTTTTTATCAGTATTAATATTGATGCCATTGTCTACTATCGCAGATGAAGTGAAGCAAAAATCTGATTTTGATTACGCTGCATTTACCCAAGTTTACTTTGAGGCTTGGAAGGGGACACAACAGCCAAATGCTACCGCGCAAGACTTAGAAAACTACTTATCGCTATTAACCGATGATATTGGTTATCAACATTTACCGTGGAGTGATGATGATAGCCGTCAGCCAGATGGCAAAGCTGCACTTCGCAAAGGAATGACCTATTACCTTGCGTCACACGATGAGTATTCTGCCACACTGACTAATTCAGCTTTTGGTCACAATGTCATTATGATTGAGTTTGATACCGTTGCTAAAGGAACACATCCAGATAATGGCAAAGTAATTCAGCACGATAATTCATCGTTCGAAGTGCTTGAAATTGAAAACGGAAAAGTGTCTGTGATTAGACATTACAGCCAATAATAAATCATAGAGGTTGTTGGTTATCTGATTAAAGTTTGTTGGTTACCTGATTAAAGGTGTTGTATGAAATTAAGGGGAATGCAATGACATCGGGCATTACAGAATTATCACAACTTCTGGCAGACATGTCGCCAGAGTTACAAGCAGGCGAGTTTGTGTTTTGCAGTGTGAATGGACAACTTGCAGATTATGCACATTTAGAACCGCTTTGCTGTTTTAAAGAACAAGAAGGCTTAACGTTAGTATTAACTGTAGAAGCTGCTATTCAGGGTTATCTGGCATTTGACGTTCGGTTTAAACAAATTACGTTAAGCGTACATTCGAGCCTTGAGGCCGTGGGCTTAACAGCAGCAATTTCTCACAAGTTAACGGATTATGGCATTAGCGCTAATGTCATCGCGGCTTACTATCATGACCATATATTTGTACCAGCTGATAAAGCGTCATTGGCCATGCAAGCATTAAAAGAGTTTGCTGCTTAATTTTGCAGCTTAATAAAGAACATCCCTGATTTGTCATCACCTTTCTTAACATAGCTATTGATTCATTAGCAACTAGCGAAACATATTCGCCCAATTAACAATGAATATAACTGGCTAATTTTATGGTTATATTTGAGTTCTACATCGAAATAATTCTATACTGCATTAACAGTAACAACTCACCAATTTGTTGTTAACATTTTGGTGAGCTAGTCACGTTATTTAGCTGCGTTCAATGCATGGATTCAAGGGAAGGTTATGACTGATAAGAATAAAGAAGTTTCTTCAACTGAGGTGGCTGTTAAGGCAGAAGAAGCTCAGCCTCAAGTCGACAATGCTCCCGAGGCCGATACGCCTGCTGAAAAAGCCAAAAATCAAAAAATTAGAAAAGTAACTAACATGATCCTTCTTGTGGTTGCTTTTTTGTTTGTGTTTCATCTTTTTGCAGACCGTTATATTCCTTCAACCGATTTAGGACGTATGCGTGGCTATGTGGTACCGATTACGCCGCAAGTTTCAGGTGAAGTGATTGAAATTCTGACAACGCCAAACACCCTCATTTTAGAAGGAGAAGTCCTCGCACGGATTAACCCAAGGGATTACGAAATTGCACTTTATACCGCTGAGCAAAATGTGACTCAAGCGGGGCAAAATATGGGGGCGTTAACGGCTAATGTGACAGCCGCAAAAGCCAAGGTTGCCAATGCTGAGGCCAACCTAACAAATGCGAAAGTTCAGTCCAAACGTATTTTTACCATGGTTGAACAAAATGTCATGTCAAAAGCGGATGCCGATAATGCCCGAGCTGAATTAGCTAGCGCAGAGGCAGGCGTAGCTGCCGCAAATGCTGACCTTGCTAAAGCAGAAGAACGTTTAGGTTCAGAAGGTGAAAATAATACCGCAGTCAAATCAGCGTTACTGGCACTTGAGCAAGCAGAACTTAACCTTGCACGAACACAAATCAAAGCGCCAACCAATGGCGTGGCTTCTAATTTTCGTTTAAAAGAAGGGTTTTATGCCAGTGCTGGTCAACCTGTGATGACCTTTATATCTTCAGAAGATGTATGGATTGAAGCCAACTTTAGAGAAAACAGTATAGGTAACATGAAAACAGGCGACAAAGTTGAGTTTGCACTCGACTATGCGCCAGGAAAAGTGTTTAGCGGTAAAGTGGCATATATTGACTATGGTGTTGATTGGGGCCAGAACGAACAAACAGGTAAACTTGCACAAACTACAGGGCAAACAGGCTGGTTAAGACAATCACAACGTTTTCCTGTGACCATTGTATTTGATGAAGATGAAGCCAAAGGATTACGTCGTGTTGGTGGTCAAGTTGATGTGATGGTATATACCCAAGAAAGCTCAATGATGAATTTATTTGGCAAATTTTGGATCCGCCTAGTCAGTTGGTTCTCTTATGTCAGATAAAGCAGCAGCTACAATTGATCCTGTCCTAGAAGAAGCGATTTTTACACGTCGAGTGCTTCGCTTCACTCTGGGTATCGGTTTAGCTGTGACTATTTCAGCGATATTTGCTTGGCAATTGGCTTTTATTGTTCCCGTGCTTGTGGCTAAGTTTTTAGTGGATAGAACTGAGCCTACGGTACAAACAGTCTATGAATTATTAATATCAATGGTGGTTACGATTGCCATTGCTTGGTTGGTCAGCTTTGGGCCGGTGCAGTATCCATTAGTCTTACTACCTTTATTAGCGTTATTGATGCTGTGGGCTTATTACTTATTTTCTGATCCTAAGTGGAATTTCTTTGCCACTATTTTGATTGTTTCAACTTTGGTTTTACCTTACTTGGGTATATTGCACCCAGGTGCAGCGATTGTTGTTGGAGTCGGGTTGAGCTTCTCTGGTGTAGTGGCGGTATTGATTTTTACTCTGCTGCATATTTTATTACCTGATTTATCTCCCAATCGTGAAACGCATATTGCCGCAGGTTTGACCAATGACCAACGCCTTTATGAGTCTGTTAGGGCGTTAATCATCGCATTTCCAGTTATCACCTTTTTCTATTTTTTTGAAATCACAGGTGCACTATTAACGATGATTTTTATTGCGATTTTATCGTTGCAATCAGCAGGAAGTAAAAGTGTAAAAGTCAGCCTGTTTTTATTGATAACTAATGGCATTGGCGGTGCATTGGCAGTGGTGTTTTATAACCTGCTTGTTATCGTGCCTGAGTTAGTTTTTTATGTTGGCTTAGCGATGATATGCGCACTTTTTTTCAGTCAAAAAATATATTCCGATCCCGCTAAAGCGCCTATCTTTGCTGGTATATTTTCTGCGTTGCTTGTGGTCGTTGGTTCGACTGCATCCTCCACCGATGCGGATGTTGCGACAAACTTTTATATCCGTATAGCGCAATTGTTTATGGTGGGAGTTTATATGGTTGTTGCATCCTTCTTTTTAGAGACTCGTAATTGGAAGTTTTTGACTAAAAGAAGCGCTGTATAAGTAAATAAATATGGAAATAAGGAAGCTTAACCTTGTTGTAAACGCAGCTAAGTGAGAGGTAATAATAATGCAGTCAAAACGTCATGCTAAAAAGCTTACCTCTTCAACAGGCGTTATGAGCTCAAACAAAGTTGAGACTTCAATCGCTGCTGTCGATGCGGGATTAGAAGGCGCTTTTATTCCGCTATTAAGAGCTGAGTATATTGCGCCCTTTGTCGCTAGACTTAAAGACTTTGATAACAATGTCTATCCACTCATTGAGCAAGCTGGTTTACCTGCCAGTTTATTAACTTCTAATCATGATTATGTTTCTGAACAAGCAGTACTCAATTTACTTAAATTAATCTCTGCTAAACTTGGCAGTAAGCGCTTTTCTGAGTGGTTATTTCAAGTCGCTCGCACTATTTTTGTTCCTCAGCACTTAGCTAAGATCACGCTGAATGGCACTGTTAAACAAGCTATTGTCGATTTTACCCATGTGGTTAATTTAGAGTCAAAGCAAACCAATGTTCATCTTAAAACAGGCTTGGGTAAAGTCTGGTTTGTTAGGCATCGCTTAAAAAATGATCCTATTGAAAGTAGTGTGGCTGAGCAATTTGCGCTTACCATGATGGTGGAGCTTGTACGCTCACTCACTCAGGCTCAATGGCAGCCTGCTGATATTGCTTTGCAGTCAGCAACTGAAGTCGATTACCTCAACGTCCTTAAACTTAATCAGCCACAGGTGTTTTATGGTAGGCAAGTTACCGCATTGAGCATTTCTGACTCGGTACTTGCTGGAAAAGTGAAGCTGAAAAATGGCTGGCAACAGTTGATGAGCCCGGTTGTTGAAGGCCCTAAAGGTTTTGTTGAAAGCCTGCAATTTGCTTTATTGCCTTATTTGTCTTTGGGGCGCATTCCCGTTACAACGGCTGCCGATTTACTTGGGCTCAGTGTCCGCACGCTTCAAAGAAGATTAAGCGAAGAAGGAATGAGTTATAGGCAAATGGTAGAGGGCATTTGTTTTAAACAGGCAAAAGAAATGCTGTCTGATGGTGCCATTTCAGTGACTCAAATCTCTGCGACATTAGGTTATTCTGATGTTGCTCACTTCTCAAGGGCATTTAAGCGAATGTCTGGGCACTCTCCTAGAGTGTTTCGTCAAAACATCTCAATAGATTAATAGCGATCTAAGGCGCCCTATTTAAACGCTTTAATTTAGTGGATTAACTCATCGTTTTATATCGTAAAAATACACATATGCAGATTTTAATGTTCTTTTATTAAACTACTGATGGATAATGAAATGTTTTTGTGTTGTTGCGGATGTTTTATTGCCTCAGTTGCGCTATATTTTTAATCAGAATTGTTTCGAAATTACTTTTGTTTAAATAGCTTAGCAACGCAGTGCTGACATCTTGAGTTGTTAAATTTACTTTTAAATGGAATGACACTAAACCAGGGATAGACATATATGAGTGATAAACCAATTTCGACCTCTGCAGAGTTTACTCATGCAGCTGTAGATGCCGCGATAAAAATTGTACTAATTTTTATCATGGTGGTGTGGTGTTTTAAAATTGTTCAGCCTTTCATTATGCCTATTCTGTGGGGCGGTATTATTGCGATTGCCTTATATCCAGTCGTTAAGCTTATTAGCCGCAAGCTTAAACTGACAGTGGCTAAGTCTAGTTTATTAATCACGCTGCTATGTTTAGCTTCTTTAATTGCACCCACAGTACTGTTTTCTGGCGCAATAGTGTCAAGTACACAAGATTTTGTCGCTGAAGTGCATGATGGCACTTTGGAGATCCCAGCGCCAAAAGAGTCTGTCGCAGACTTACCGTTAATCGGTGACAAGTTATATAACTTTTGGTCTTCTGCCAATTCAGATATTGAGATGCTGGTAAAAACCTACGCTGACGAGATAAAAGCTTTTTCAACCAAGGCCGCGGGTGCTTTTGGTAGCTTTGGCATGACCGTATTACAGTTTTTAATATCCATTATTATTGCTGGCGTGTTTATGGGCAAAGCTGAAGGCTCAAATCAAATGTTCCACAAAGTGTCAGTGCGACTTGCTGGAAAACACGGCGAAGAGTTTTCAGCTCTTGCTGTTGCGACAGTCAGAAGTGTGGTGCAAGGGGTCATTGGTGTTGCCTTTATTCAATCTATTCTCGCGGGAGTGGGCCTAGGGCTAGCAGGTGTCCCTGGTACTGGGATCTGGATGCTTATGGTACTTATTTTAGCCATTATCCAATTGCCGCCAATTTTAATTTTAGGTCCTATCATTGCTTATGTATTCAGTGTTGAGTCTTCAACAACGGCAATTCTGTTTATGATTTGGAGTATTCTTGTGAGCGCAAGTGATGCCTTCTTGAAACCTATGCTCATGGGGCGTGGTGTTGATATTCCAATGTTAGTCATCTTATTAGGTGCCATTGGCGGAATGATTTTGTCAGGGATTGTTGGCTTGTTTGTTGGTGCTGTTGTACTGGCATTGAGTTACAAGTTATTTACTGCATGGTTAGTGGTCGAAACTGCAGAAGTGGATACTGAAGCATTACTTCCAGAAATTGAAAAAACCGAAGGATAATAGTTGATGGGTACCCCTATGTCGCAAGAAGACAACTTTAGTTATTTACTGGGGTCTTTAGTTTTAGTGTTATTAAGTGCGGCACTCGTCGAGCAGTTTTTTGATTCGGGGCAAATGATCGTTGTTGCTACAACGGTAATGAGTTTATCCATTTCAGTTATTGGCTTAGGCGCCAACAAAAAATGGATACGCTCAACTTTTGGCTTAATGATAACAACCTTATTATTTGCCAGCATTGGTTCAGTTTTTGAATTATTGAACCTCGATATTCTTGGTTTACTCACCATATTATCTTTCTTAATTGCAGCAACTTGGCGCGCGGCCAAACAAGTTATTTTTAGCGGCAAAATTTCATCAAACCAAATTATTGGCTCTATCTGTATATTTTTACTTTTAGGGCTTATTTGGGCATTTATTTACCTACTGATTATTGAAATATTTGGTGTCGCCTTTAATGGCGTAGAAGTGAAAAAGTGGACTGATAATTTATCTTTGGTGATTTATTACAGCTATATAACGCTTTCTACTGTGGGGTATGGAGAGATAACCCCTGCGATACCAATAGCCCGTTTTTTTGCATTCTTTGAAGCCATATTTGGCCAGTTCTATATGGCGATTATTGTTGCAAGTTTAGTGGGTGCCAAAATGTCTCAGAATGAAAAAGAATAATAAGTGACTCAAACTTTACCTTTCGTTGAGTAAAGTGATTGAATCTGCTTAGAAGAGGTCACATGGAGTTATCAAAGAAAAATGTGTTAATTGTTGATGATATGGATGCCATCCGAAAAATCAGCTCCGATCAGCTCAAACGTTTTGGTATTGGTCATGTTTATCAAGCAGAGAATGGTGCCAAGGCACTAAAAATACTGCAAAACTATCATATCGATCTGATCATTTCTGATTGGAATATGCCGGTGATGACAGGTATCGAATTGCTCTGCGAAGTAAGGCAGACTCCTAAGTGGCAACACCTGCCTTTTTTAATGATAACGGCCGAAGCTGCAAGAGAAAGGGTTAGCGCCGCCATTAGTAAAGGGGTTACTGATCTTGTTATTAAACCTTTTACTACTGCTACCTTGCAGCAAAGAGTGTTGCAATGCTTACAAGGTCAAATCAGTAATAAAGTTTCTTCAATTACTGCAAAAGAGTTAGTTGATAATCCGCTAGACAGCTTACAACAAGATGAGCATCCACAAGACATCTCAACGACAAATAAAATCAAAAAGTCTTCAGTATTAGTGGTGGACGATACCACTGAAAACCTCACTTTAATTGGCGGCCTACTAAAAGATGACTATCAAGTTAAGCTGGCAAAAAATGGTCAAAAAGCCATTGAGATTGCTCAGTCTGATAACCCGCCTGATTTAATTTTGCTAGATATTATGATGCCAGAGATGGACGGCTTCGAAGTATTAAAACGGCTTCGTGAGCACCCTCAATCCACCCATACTCCTGTTATCTTTGTAACAGCACTGACAGAAGATAAGTATCAAGTGCAAGGACTTGATGGTGGCGCTGTAGATTTTATTAGTAAGCCGATACAACCAGAGTTATTAAGATTGAGGGTTAGAAACCTCATGGCTTATGTGCTGATGCATAAGAATCTGCAATCCGACTTTGACAATATGGTGGCCACCGAAAAGTTGAAACAAGAGGTTCAACAGGTGTTACAGCATGATTTAAAAGGTCCAATAGCTGGATTGATGGCACTGATTGAGCAAATCAAACATGACCCCCATATTTCTAAAAGCAACCATGAAAATGCTGATATTGCTGAAGACATGTCATTTCAATTACTGAATATGATCAATATGTCTAGTGAGCTTTACAAGATTGAAACCGGTCGATTTAACTTGCAGCCAAAACCATTTTCAATCATCAACTTGCTGCAAAAAATGATTGCAGTGTTGAAGAAAACCTTCCAAGTAAAACATCTACTGATATACCTAGATTGCGAAGAAAATGGTGATGAAGATTATCAAGTGATGGGGGATGAGAGCCTCAGTTATTCGATGTTATTTAACTTGCTTAAAAATGCCTGCGAGGCTGCGCCAAATAAAACTCGAGTATCAATTTCTCTATCTCGCTCAGAAGATGAAGATAACGCTGCACCTATGCTGCGAATAAGCATTCAAAACCTTGGCGTTGTTGATAAAGAGATCCGTGACACCTTTTGGCAAAAATATACCTCAGCTGGAAAGGATAATGGCACAGGCATAGGTACTTACTCAGCTAAACTCCTTGCAGAAGCTCAACGAGGTAAAGTGTCGCTGAGCGTCGATGATGAAAACAATACCACTAATATTTCAGTTTTTTTACCGCATTAACCAAGTTGATTTTATAGGGTTAAGTCGAATGAGCAGGTTTAGGATTGCAGATGGATATGAATAGCACGTTATTATTTTTGTCACTGGGGCTCTTGTTTTACTTGTTCTGGTTATTCGTTCGATTACGTTCTGAAGCGAATGAAGATATTTCTCGTTTTTTTGAAAATGGTCGTAATCGAGTTTATATCGGTTCTATTGTGTTCTGTTTTCTAGCATTGATATCCTCTATTTCTGCGATTGGGCTAAATGTGGCTTATAAACATGATTTGCAAAGGAGTGGACTTGCATTAAAGTCAGTTGCCTTGACGACGGATGCCGCGTTGTCATCTTGGGTTAAAGGCTGGGAAGACAGAGTCAGAACGGTTGCTACAAATCCTTTGCTGCAATTACGAACAAAGGAACTTATAGAAATTGGTACCGATTCCGAATTATTGTTGGATAGCGAGCACCTCCAATGGTCTCGTGATGCTTATAACCGTTATAGCTTGTCTTTTGGCTCGTTAGGTTTTTTTATCATCACGCTAGAAGGAGACAATATTGCTTCAAGTCGAGATAGCAACCTTGGCGTAACTAATATTGTTAAGCGCGAACATCCGAATTTGTTTGCCGAAGCTGTCAGCGGAAATATCGTAATTACACCGCCAATGCGTTCAGACATTATATTAAAAAACCCGTATGGAGTTGAGCGTGAAGATACACCTACCATGTTTGTACTCAGTCCTATTGCCCAAGATGATGGCACTATCAGCGCAGTACTAGCCTTAAGAATTGACCCTTATTTAGAGTTTTCTACACTTACTCAGAGCGCTATAGTAGGGGATACGGGCGAATCTTATTTTGTCGATTCTAAAGGGCGAATGTTATCCCATAGCCGTTTTGAGGAAGACTTAGTTCCTCTTGGCTTGCTTGAACAAGGCCAATTGTCAGTATTAAACTTTCGCGTCACAGACCCCTTAAAAAAATTGACCTTAGCGTCACCAGCAGATGAAAACCATGATGATAAGACACTGACCTATGCCGCTAAGCAGGTAACTCTACAGTTGAATGGCAATAGTAACGAGCGTTATAGAAACTATTTAGGCGTTGATGTCATTGGCGCTTGGAAATGGGATAACCGTTATGGTTTTGGCATTGTCACTGAAATGTCTATTAAAGAAGCAAGCAGCAATTATCAGTACTTTAAAGCGATTATTCTTATCCTGATAAGCGTTATTGCTGTGTCTTGCATTTTAATTACCTTGGCGACTTTATGGCTGAGTCGCCACGTGCTGCTTCGATTACAAGTGAGTAATGAAAGGCTGGAAAAAACCATATCCATTCGCACCAAAGATTTGCAAGAGCGTGAGCATCGATTATGGGATTTATACGAGAACTCTGCAGTGGCCTATGCCACTTTAGATATTAACGGTAAATTTACTAAACATAATAAACAATTTGCTGATATTACTGGCTATGACCGAACCGCTTTTACCGATTTAACTTGGCATGATGTGTTAGGGGCCAAAGATGGTGAAGGTCTACAGATTTTTGATGCTGCAATAAAAGGTATTGATACTTCTGATGCTCGACTAGATTTAATCTCTCAATCAGGAAAAGTATTGGCAGTTTCGTTAACCGTGCGCACAGAGTTTACAGAAGAGGGCAAGTTAACTGAAATTCGCTTGTCACTGCTTGATATTAACGATCAAGAAATTGTTAGAGCTGAAATGTTGAAAAATCAGCAACAATATCAAACCTTGGTAGAGAACATACAGGGAGCTGTATTTCGGTGTAATTATGTTGATATAGACACTAATAATTTCACTATATTCTATTTAAGCCCTAATTTTGAGCATATTACTGGTTATCCTGTAAGTGATTTTATTGGTAAAAGTGCCTCAAGACGTTTTATTGATTTAGCTATTGATGGTGACGGGGAGAAGTTTTTTCAAGTTGTGCGTAATGCCGTATTAAATCGCGAAAAAGTGCTTGTAGACATGCGCATTCTGAATCGATTCGGTGAGTTGCGATATGTGCAAATTATGGCGCAATTTGAAGCAGGAGAGAATCACGGCGAAGGCCATTTTGATGGCACTATATTTGATATCACTGAACAAAAGTTAGCCGAAAACTTATTGCTTGATTCGGAAGAAAAACTCGAAGTGGCCGCCAAAAGTGCGCAAATGGGCATGTGGGATTTCTACCCCCATGAGAACCGCGTTGTCGTTAATCGAATGTACAATCAAATGTTAGGTTATGACCGCCTTGATATATGTATCAACGCAGATAAATGGTCTGCTCTTATCAATGGGGCTGAAACATTTGCCAATATGATCCACCCTGACGATAAAGCTGAGATCCTCAATGAACAGTTGACTGCTTCAAAAGGTGAAAATAAAGTTTTACGCCAAGAATTCAGAATGCTGCGAAAAGATGGCGGTTATGATTGGATCCTTAGCATTGGCCAAACCTATCAGTATCGCGAAGATGGCACCCCAGAACGGATAAGCGGTGTTCATATTAATGTAAATGCGGCGAAAGAGTTAGAACGTGAACTAGCTAAAGCCATCTCAGAAGCGGATAGTGCCAATAAGGCTAAAGGTGACTTTTTAGCCAATATGAGTCATGAAATACGCACTCCAATGAATGCCATTATCGGCATGTCTCATCTTGCCTTAGAAACAGACCTTAATCGTCAGCAACGTAACTATATCGAAAAAACCAATGCTTCCGCGCAATCATTATTAGGGATTATTAATGACATTCTCGACTTTTCAAAAATTGAAGCGGGCAAGTTAGATATTGAAAATATAGACATCAGTATTGATGAACTGCTCAATAATGTCAGTAATCTAATTGGCATAAAGGTGTCCGAAAAAGGGCTTGAACTGCTGTTTGATATTGACGATGCCATACCTGAAAATTTACTCGGTGATTCACTGCGAGTTAGTCAGGTATTGATAAATTTAGCCAATAATGCGGTTAAATTTACCGAAAAAGGCAACATCATCATTTCTGTCAAACTGGATAAACTGACCACAGAGCAAGCGTTCATTACGTTCTCAGTGACGGACTCTGGAATAGGTATGACAGAAGAGCAGCAGTCTCGACTATTTAATGCGTTCTCACAAGCTGACGCCTCAACGACTCGTAAGTACGGTGGTACGGGATTAGGCCTAGCGATTTGTAAAAACCTTGCAGAGTTAATGGGTGGTCAAATTAGCTTAACCAGTGAACCTGGCGTGGGCAGTACCTTTAGTTTCAACTTACCATTTGATTTAAGCCCAATTACGTCTTCGACTATATATCACGAAGATATAACTGATCTTAAAGGCAAAAGTGTATTACTGGTTGATGATAACCAGGTCGCAAGAGAGATCTTATCGAATTTACTCAGTCGTATCGGAATGAAAGTTAACGCGCTGGAACGAGGTCAACAAGCGATAGATATTCTAGCGGAAGGTGACAGTCCTGATGTTGCTATTGTTGACTGGCAAATGCCTGACGTTACTGGTGTTGACGTTGCTCGATTTATTGGCGAGCTCCCTGCTAATCGTAAACCAAAGCTCATTATGATAACTGCATACGGCAAAGAGGACTTACTCTTTAGCGCAGCGGATGTACATTTTGACAGTATTTTAACTAAGCCCCAGACGCAATCGAGTTTAGTGAAAGCGCTGTCTTATGTTATGGCTGAGTCTATCAATCCATTGAGTCATTTACGTGATGAATCGGAACTCTCCAAGGCGTTAGTCAAATTAGCTGGCGCAAACATTTTGATTGCAGAAGATAATGATTTAAATCAAGAGTTGGTTGAGGAGTTACTTAACAGTAAACATATTCAGACAACGATTGCTAATAATGGACAGGAAGCAATAGAGAAGCTTGCCCTTGAACATTTTGATGGCGTTCTTATGGACTGCCAAATGCCAGTTATGGATGGATATACCGCTACATCAGTATTACGTGGCATACCAGAAAATAGCGATTTGCCAATTTTAGCGATGACGGCGAATGCGATGGCGGGAGACCGAGAGAAAGCGTTAAATGCTGGCATGAATGACCATATTCCAAAACCGATTGATGTCGAGGCGATGTTTATTACGATGGCAAAGTGGATAACACCTGCCAAGCCAATAACGCCAGTGGCCACTCCTGCTGACACATCTAATACTACATCTTCGCGAGTTGACAATATCAGCGCTGATGGGGGGCGCAGTGAAGCTCAGAACGGGACATTTATCAATACTGTTCATATCAATAAAGCTATGGGGTTAATGCGCACCCAAGGTAATGAAGGGTTATACCTTAAGTTATTGGTTAAATTTGTTAGCGGTCAGTCAGGATTTGTTGGCGCGTTTTCACGTGTAACAGCTGTTAACGATGAGTCATTGGCAGCACGTTTAGTGCATACCCTTAAAGGCGTTGCGGGCAGTATCGGTGCTGAGAAGTTAGCTGAATTCGCTGCGCAACTTGAGCACGGATTAACTGAGAGTGACCTTAGCCTATTGTCTGAAGTAGGTGCTGAACTAACACACGTTTGCGAAGAGATCACCTTGCTGATGCCAAAAGAACAAATTCAAAAAACTCAACTATTATTAGATAAGCCATTAGCAATCAGGACGTTAGAAGTATTAGTGACGATGTTAGAAAGTTTCGACATGGAGGCCACGGAATACCTCGACACCCATGGCGAATGTTTGAATATAGATCCATTAATACATAACTATAAGCTACTTGAAAAACAATTAAGCGAGTATGAACTGGACACAGCGATGGAAATAGCTAAGCAAATGATTGAGCAATTAAAGGCGCTTAATTAATTCTGATTAAATACGTTACGAAAATATGCGAGTAAGCTCAGCAACGATAAGGAATACCGATGGAAAAGCAGACTATTTTAGTCGTGGATGATACTCCTGAGAACATTGATGTTTTAGCTGGTGTTTTAAAGTCTGAATATCATATTAAGATTGCTAAAAATGGTGAGCTAGCGTTAAAAATTGCCCGTAGTATCAAGCTGGATTTAATCTTATTAGATATTATGATGCCAGGTATCGATGGTTTTGAAGTGTGTAGACAGTTAAAACTAGACGAAAGAACTCGTCATATCCCAGTCATATTTGTGACGGCTAAAATCTCTGCTGCCGATGAGTTAAAAGGCTTAGAGTTAGGCGCTGCTGATTATATTACTAAACCATTCAATCCACCTATTGTGCAACGACGTGTTCATACCCAACTCGCTTTAACCGATCAAAACCGATTACTTGCCATTAAAGTACAGCAAAAAACTGCAGAAATTGCCCAAAACCAATTGAATGTTATTCGTCGCTTGGGGCGTGCAGCTGAATATAAAGATAATGAAACAGGGATGCATGTTATCCGCATGAGTTATTACACTCATGTTTTAGCGCTTGCTGCTGGGATTAATGAAGCAGATGCCGAAGTATTGATGAATGCAGCGCCCATGCATGATGTGGGTAAAATTGGTATCTCAGACGCCATTCTAAAGAAACCAGGCAAGCTTGAATTTGAAGAGTTTGAAGAGATGAAGAAGCATTGTGAAATTGGTGCTGAAATCCTTGGTGATAAAGATTCGGAGTTAATGACCATCGCTAAAGAAGTGGCACTGACGCACCATGAGAAATGGGATGGCAGTGGTTACCCTAATGGCTTAAGTGGTGAAAATATTCCGTTATACGGCAGGATTGTTGCCATTGCTGATGTATTTGACGCACTTACCAGTGAACGGCCCTATAAAAAAGCCTGGACAGTTGAAGACGCTCTTGCACTAATCGAGCGTGAAGCAGGCAGTCATTTTGATCCTAAATTAGTGCCGTTATTTATTGATAAATTAGATGAGATTTTACAAATAAAGGCTAAATTTAAAGACAGTAATTAAGCATAGTTGCTCGTGGCGTAAAATGGTAACTAATGTGGTGGCGTTCAATTATAATAGCCCTATATCGAGTTGAGCGCATAACCTATAGAGCGTATTCAGAAGCGGTTAAGTGACACAGTGGCCCACTAGGTGGCTTATTTCTGAAAGCATTACCCACTCATATTGATGAGTGGAATGATATATCTGTGTAACTTGCCAATAAAGGCCAATTTATATCCACTTTGACAGAGGAAACTTACATGTCTAAGACTTTAATCAATAAAAAATTACTTTTAGCAGCAGTGATGGTGCCAGCTTTACTAACAGGCTGTGCGACAGGTGATAACCCAGAGTCTAAAAAAGCCAATGCACGTAAAGAAACTCAATCAGCGTTGCAAGAAATTTATGCTGAACATAGTGGGGCTAAAACTGCTGTGGCGCAATCAGTAGGCTATGTTGTTTGTACAGGCAGTAACAGCTACTTATTTGCTTTATCTACTGGCGGCGGAGTGTGTGTTCTGACTGCAAATGGACGAAACTCATATTATCGCTTCGCTACAGGTGGCGTCGGTGCTGGTATCGGATGGAAACAAATGGCTTTTGTTCAAGCCTTTATGGATAACGATGCCATGACACGATTTAAAGAGTCTGGCTATGAAGGCCAAGCACAAGCTGAAGCCAGTGCTAAATATGAAGATAGCGGTGACCAGGCTTCTGCTAATCAGTCTGTAGATGTCAGTGGCGTAAAAACCTATCAAGTTAACCTAATGGGAGCTGCAGCTCAGGCAACTGTTCAAGGTTATAAGTATTGGGAAACAGATTTTTCTGATGACTTCGTAGAAAACGACGAATAATAAAACGGTGTTTTCAATCGTTTTTAGGGTATAAGGTTTTAAGCTATGAGATTGATAGCTTAAAATCAGATGAGATAGTAAACCGCAATTGATTATTCGATTGCGGTTTTTATTTTTATGACGGACTAATTTCACTCCTTGATGGAGGGCAAGCTGCTAATTTTTAATCAATTAAGTTTTTTTATTAGTTAGTCAGATGGTATGTGTAATCTGAAACTGACATTTCTATATTTGAGTTTTGAGCGTGTATTTTAGTGGATTATGCTGATTTCGTGATAAAAAATAGTTTGATTCGTATCACGCCATATAAAGTTAGAAGATTGTTTTTTAATCATAATTAAATTTGTTGGGCACTTTTATCAAAAGAAACCATTAACTAAGTCATTCCTACAAGCTTAAACGCTTATTTCTCTTTCAGTCAGTCGCGCAATAAGCTAAATTACTCATGTAAGCATAAGAATAAAGTTCAGGATGAATGTGTTTTTAAGGTGGATAGAAGTTGATTTCAGTATATTTAGTTGATGACCATGAATTAGTACGAACCGGCATTCGTCGTTTGTTAGAAGACGAGCGGGGTATTAAGGTGGTTGGCGAAGCGCCCGACGGCGAAACAGCTGTACAATGGTCACGACAAAGCGAAGCCGATGTCATTCTCATGGACATGAATATGCCAGGTATGGGTGGATTAGAAGCCACGCGTAAAATACTTCGCTATCAGCCAGAAGCTAAAATCATTGTGCTTACAGTACAAACAGAAGACCCTTTTCCTACAAAAGTAATGCAAGCAGGAGCGTCAGGTTATTTAACCAAAGGTTCGACCTCGCCAGAAGTATTACGTGCTATTCAGCAAGTATCACGTGGACAGCGTTATTTATCCCCTGAAATTGCCCAGCAAATGGCGTTGAGCCAATTTAGTCATTCTGATGAAAATCCATTTAGCAGCTTATCTGAGCGAGAACTGCAAATCATGCTGATGATCACCAATGGTGAGAAGGTGAATGATATTTCAGAAAAGCTAAACTTAAGTCCAAAAACAGTGAACAGTTATCGCTATCGTTTATTTGCCAAATTAGATATTGGTGGTGATGTTGAGTTGACCCGTCTCGCTATTCGCTACAAAATGCTCGATGCCAGTTCTTTTTAGACATTAGGTGTTCATACAAAGGTATTGACGCCTATTTTTAGGATAGTTGATGCCTGCTTGCTTTAATTCAAAATTGTTTTTAAAAACCGTCTCATCTTCGCCAGGTGTTTATCGTATGTACGATGAAAAAGGTGAGGTCATTTATGTCGGTAAAGCTAAAGATCTTAAAAAACGCCTGTCATCTTATTTTCGGGCGAACCTGCCTAATGTAAAAACACAAGCGCTTGTTGCCCGTATTGCCAATATTGATGTCACCCTGACTCACAGCGAGACCGATGCGCTTTTGCTTGAAAATGATTACATCAAGCAATACATGCCGAAATACAATGTATTGCTTCGTGATGATAAATCTTATCCCTATATATTACTTAGCGGTCACAAGCATCCGCGTTTAGCTTACCATCGCGGCCCTAAGCGAGAAAAAGGTCATTATTTTGGACCTTACCCAAATGGTGGGGCGGTGCGTGAAAGCTTAAACTTGATGCAAAAGCTATTTCCTATTCGCCAGTGTGATGACTTGTATTATAAGTCTCGCTCTCGTCCGTGTTTGCAATATCAGTTAGAACGTTGCAGTGCTCCCTGTGTTGGGCGGATTTCTGATGACGATTATACCGAGCAAGTTAAATTGGCGAGCCTGTTTTTAAAAGGTAAAGATAAGCAAGTGATCACTGAGTTAGTGGCTAAAATGGACACTGCAGCTAATGAGATGGAATATGAGTCAGCAGCGCAATTTCGTGACCAAATTACCGCATTAAGACGAGTGGCGGAGCAGCAAGAGGTATCGAACCACAAAGGCGATATGGATGTCATAGGGGTGCATTACGCCTCTGGTATCGTCTGTTTTCACTTATTGTTTATCCGAGATGGTAAAATATTTGGTAGCCGTAGCTATTACCCTACAGTGCCGCCACAAACTGAACTTGAAGAAGTGTTAGTGTCGTTCATTGGCCAATTCTATTTAAATGCCGACATTCAAAGAACGATCCCGAAAGAAGTGCTGATAAGCGAATCCTTTAGCGAACAGAAAGTACTTGAAAGTACAATTTCACAGGCGTTAGATCGTAAATTTGAAATTAAGACTCAAGTGCGAGGCGAGCGGGCTAACTTCTTGCGCTTAGCACTGACTAATGCAACAAATGCAGTCAATACCCGTTTATCTCATAAAAACACCGTTGAGCAACGTTTTCAGCTATTAGAAGAAGCCTTAGAGTTAGGGCATCCAATTACACGTATGGAATGTTTTGATATCAGTCATACCATGGGCGAAAGTACCGTGGCTTCTTGTGTGGTATTCAACCGAGAAGGCCCACACAAAGCTGACTACCGACGTTATAACATCAATGGCATTACCGGCGGTGATGATTATGCGGCAATGGAGCAGGCATTAAAGCGTCGATTCGATAAAATCGATAATAATGGCAAAGTGCCTGATATCGTCTTTATTGATGGCGGTATTGGTCAACTACGTATTTCGCAAAAAATTGTTGATGAAAAGTGCGTTCATTTAGACAAGCCGCCTCTACTAATAGGCGTAACAAAAGGTGAAGGCCGTAAAGCCGGTTTAGAAACCTTTGTATTTGGTGGCAATGAACAAACCTTTGAACTTGCCAGTGACTCTCCAGCATTTCATTTAATTTTACACATACGTGATGAGTCACATCGATTTGCGATTACAGGACATAGGAATAAGCGACAGAAGACACGTAACACCTCGACATTAGAATCAATTGCTGGTGTTGGCCCTAAACGTCGCAAACTATTGTTACAACATCTCGGTGGAATACAGGAAGTAAAGGGGGCGAGTGTAGCAGAATTAACAAAAGTGCCCGGAATTAGCCTAGAAATGGCACAAACAATCCATGATGCATTGCGAGGGGGATAAAATTAAGGCAAGATTGGCGCTGTTTCTGACTATTTGGTTTCTTTCATGCCTTTTAATTTACCTATAGCGCTAACATTATTCCGGTTGTTGCTTTTGCCGGTTTTTGTCGTGGTTTTTTATCTTCCTTATTCTTGGGCGCCTTTTGCGTCGGCATTAATATTCTGGCTTGCGGCTGTGACAGACGCATTAGATGGATATGCAGCAAGAAAACTCAAACAGTCCACGCGTTTTGGCGCATTTTTAGACCCCGTTGCTGACAAGATTATGGTGACTACCGCTTTGGTGTTGTTGGTTCAGCAAAATGATAATATTTACCTGACTCTAGCTGCATTGTTTATGATTGGTCGTGAAATCGTCATTTCTGCGCTACGTGAATGGATGGCAGAAATAGGTAAACGTGGGGTTGTCGCCGTATCATGGATTGGCAAATATAAAACCGCAGCACAAATGGTGGCGATAGTAGGTTTGATTTGGCAACCGAATGAATTTTTGACCAATGTGTCTTATGGTCTATTCTATATTGCTGCAGTGCTGACTTTCTGGTCAATGATGAGTTATATTTCAGCAGCTTGGAAAGACTTAACTGCCGAGTAGTGCAATAAAAGTTCAATGAGTTTATTTAGTGCGCATTCAGTCATTTTTATTGAAAACAGCAATTGACACCGACACTGAAATCGGTAGAATGCACCCCCGTAGACAGCGATGCTTCAGCGTATAACCGAAAGGTTGCAACTTGATGACATCGAGGCCTAATCTGCGAAGATAGGCAAATGATTGCAAGATTAGCTTAGTTGGCTTTGTATCAGACGATACATTGTTAATTAAATTAGTTAAGCATAAAAGATGTGACATTAGCTCAGTTGGCCTTGTATCAGACGATACCTTGTTAAGTGAATTAATTAAGCATAAAGATGCGACATTAGCTCAGTTGGTAGAGCGATACCTTGCCAAGGTATAGGTCATCGGTTCGAACCCGATATGTCGCTCCAATCATTATCTATACGGCGCGATGGCAGAATGGCTATGCTGCGGATTGCAAATCCGTCGACCTCGGTTCGACTCCGGGTCGCGCCTCCACAATTTTTGTTTAATTGTTTAGTGCTTTAAACTAGACGGTTAAAACAACACTTATGCCCGAGTGGTGGAATCGGTAGACACAAGGGATTTAAAATCCCTCGCTTAATAGGCGTGCCAGTTCAAGTCTGGCCTCGGGTACCATATTCTCTTTTAAAGAGCTTGCATACGTAAGTATGGTGCAAAAAGCCTCAACGAAAGTTGGGGCTTTTTTGTGTCCAAAATTTGAGTAATAGAAGAAAGATAAAATCCCTCGTCGTTTTAAAATAGGGCGTACCAGTTCAAGTCTGGCCTCGGGTACCATATTCTTGTTACAAGAAACTTACATACGTAAGTATGGTGCAAAAAAGCCTCAACGAAAGTTGGGGCTTTTTTGTGTCCAAAATTTGAGTAATTGAAGAAAGGTAAAATCCCTCGTCGTTTTAAAATCAGGCGTGCCAGTTCAAGTCTGGCCTCGGGTACCATATTCTCTTTTAAAGAGCTTGCATACGTAAGTATGGTGCATAAAAGCCTCAACGAAAGTTGGGGCTTTTTTATATCTGAAATTTGAGTATTTGAAGAAAGAAAAAATCCCTCGTCGTTTTAAAATCGGGCGTGCCAGTTCAAGTCTGGCCTCGGGTAGCATTATTCTTTTATAAGAAACTTACATACGTAAGTATGGTGCAAAACAGCCTCAACACTCTTAATGTTAACTGGTTTTTTTTGTGTCCAAAATTTGAGTAATTGAAGAAAGAAAAAATCCCTCGAGGTTTTAAAATCGGGCGTGCCAGTTCAAGTCAGCTCGGGAGGTGTTATTTGATAAACATCGAAGTGTATGGTGTAAACCTTAAGGCCAAAAAAACGGGCGTTGATGGTTTAATCCATCAACGCCCGTTAATTAAGTTCTAGTTTTGATAAAAGTCTAGATAGAAACCTGTAAGTTATTTAGTCTCAATTTTATAATCTAATTGATAGAAGTGTGCTTCGCTCTTACCATTCTCAAATTGGTTATAAACGCCCGCTTTGAAGTAATTAAGCATTTCTTTCCAGTAAGTGATGTCATGTGTGACTTGATTTTCACCGTCTCTGTTAATCACTAATTTTGAATCACCGACAATAATATCGAACTTGGTTGGGGCGTTAGGATCGTAAGCGCCTAAGTCAAAGCGAACGTAAGCATTTTTACAGGCTGAAGATTCACGGTTACCGCTATCTTTACTGCAGTTTACATTATTGTTTTTAATGATGGCCCAATAATGATCTTTAACCCCTTTGCGATCAGCTTCATATACTAAACGTAATAGTGGGTGAGGGATGTACCCAACGCCGTGCTTACCGTCATCAAATGTGCCTTTATTGTGTACTTGTAAAAAGGTCATAGCATCATTTTTAGATGGGCTGTCTTTTACTGAATCACGTGGGTTAATTGGCATCAATTCAGCTGAAAGATGATAGAAAGTGTTTGGACTATCAGATTTGAAGTTTTCAATAACGCGAAGTTCATTACGTAATTTATAACCTTCCATGTTCATCACGAGTGCACTAGAACCTTTATCAACATAGAAGTGTTCGTTAACGATACCGCTAAAATTACTGTCTCTAGCAAGTTCATACTTGCTACCAGGTTTTGAGTTAGGCGTTGAAATTTGCAATTTTGATGCTGACAGAATGTTTGAGAATTGTGCGTAATCTGCTGGTGGGGTTCGTTCGCCTGTAGCGTCAGGATATGGATTAATCGATGGTTCAGTGGTCGATGCACATGCCGTCAAAAAGCCTGACACAAGGATCGTTAAAGGAATTACTGATAATTTTTTCATGGTAACTACATTCCTACTTCTTATTATCTGTGAGAGTTTTAGTAAATGGTGTCGGCATTTCACTTATGAGCATCTGTGCACTTATATGAATAATACCTGTGATTATCGTTATTGCTTATGGACAATATAACGCTAAATATTACATTTGACGTATAATAATACAAATGAAGTTTGACTCAAATCACAACTTATTTACCCATCCAACAAAGTATTGCCAATAGATGCGAACTTAGTTGGAACCTTGGGGGGAAATAGCGTTAATGTGGTGATTGATTTAGTTGCTGGTAAGCAATGGCCGCAGTTAATTGATGTGTTAAAAGCCTGGTGGCCGCTACGCAGTTTCAGGTGCCATTGGCGGCGCACTAGTTGAACTTGATGTAAGAATCCTTTATTTAAAGGATTTGAGCTTCTTTGGCTGTACGGTATTGGAGCCTGAAGTATTTTCGAACTTAGTTGCAACGATTGAGTCTGGAAAAATAAAACCAATTGTGGCTGACACATTTTCCTTAGCTGACATTGCCACTGCCCAGCAAGTGTTTCAGGAAAAGCATCATGTAGGCAAGATTGTACTCACTGTTGTTTAGAATAACTCTTGTTTAGAATAACAGTCGCCTAGAATAACTCTTGTTTAGAGTAATTGGTTAGATAAAAACAGGCCGCTTTATCGGTCGCTAGTTTTATTCTGAACGGTATTCGCTGAGGTGTGATTATCTTTAGCTTGTGTATTCACCTGAATTAACCTAGCAGCCATTTTCCCCCAGTGTTGATAGATTTCTGCACTGGGGTGAAATCCATCTTCAGCCATGGTTGCGTTAGACAATGATTCCCGCATATCTAATTGCTCACATGGGAGTGAGCTATGGTCAATCCACTGGGTTAAAGCATGATTAAACTCATTGGCTCTACTACCAAGAAACCACCTAAAAGGCTGGGGCAAAGCGGGGAAGGCTGACATAGGTGGAACACTGGTGATAATAATTTGGCTGCAGCCTAATGATGTATAAAGCAGCTCACATAATTGCTGCTGTTGGCTAATCCAAGTTTTGACTGAAATCGGGCTTAAAACGTCGTTCACACCTAAAGAAATAATCACAGTATCGGCGCTAATTTGATGAGCTTGACTTAATATGTGGTTGAGCTTGTTTAAGCAATTCTTAGTACTGTATCCGCTTTTAGCAATTAATCGCCATTTGAGTTTGTGATAGCTAGCTTGCGTTGCAGGCTCTGTTTGTAGACTAGTCATTGTGGTTTGTTGACTCGTTAACGCGGTAAGGGATTGAACCGTTTGGCCTGTTAGGGCTTGTTGCTGAGTTTCAACCCCAACCCCAGCGGCCGCAGAATCACCAATAACCAATATCGATAATGTATTGGGCTCTGAACTGGAAACGACTTCAGTATCTATGCTTAATTGTGAATCATCAGCATTATTTAGTCTGACAATACCTTCACGTAACCCTTTAGGTTCAGGCAGTTTTAGTGTGGTTTTTTTTACCCAAATGGCTTGGAGTAAGTAAATTGGCCATAAAAAAATTAAGCTTAAATAATGCAATGTCGGCAATCCTTTCCGTTAAATTACTTTTCTTTTAATTACTTTTATCAGAAATACTTTAAGTTATATCCTAATTGAGCCGTAGTTTCATCAGCAAATAAAAACGAAACTCAATGTTAAGATCAGTTTAGCAACTGGAACTTGATTTCAAATAACTCTTCGACGCCTGGGTAAACTTCTTGAATCAATGATTTCAGAAACTCCAATGACATGTTTTCTTGTTCAGCATGGTCTTCAGTTAAGTGATGAAACGCGACTTTAGTGACTGATAAGACCTTGATATTGCAGAACCAACGATCCTCTTCAAAGGTTGAAACTGACAAGGTTTCACCCACTTTGAAATGAGACTCTGATTCATCTCGTAAAGTAATTGTTTTAGCGCCAGATAAAATATCGTCTTCAAAGCGGCTGAAAAAGCTAATAGGGGTTAATTCACTCATTGATGGCCTTTGGTGTTCGTTTGATCTTCATAATAATATTTTGCGCTAAGATTGGCTTAAATGACAGTATGACGTTGATTTTGTTTACGCCGACAGGTCAGTTTTTGGTTTGCGTGAATATGTTGTCTTAACTTGTGCTTGGCGATGACTTATCATGTGCGAAATTTACATCAAATAACTATTCAGGAAGGTCATTTGCACACACTGGCACAGCTAACATCAGGCGCATTAAACGGTACACAACTCAAAAGAATACAAATAGCTGAACAATTAACCGAGTTTCCTTTAGAAGTGTTGGCTTTTGCAGATACCCTTGAAGTGCTCGACCTTTCTAACAACCGCTTAAGTTGTTTACCAGATGAGTTTGCACAATTGTCTGAGTTGAAGATTTTATTTCTTTCGTTTAACTGTTTTACTGAAGTGCCTGCAATCATTGCCCAGTGCCCAAAACTTGAGATGATTGGTTTTAAAGCTAACCAGATCAATACAGTTGCCGAAAACTGTTTGCCGATTGATACACGTTGGCTAATTTTAACTGATAATAAGATTTCTCAGTTACCTAGCTCAATTGGTGATTTACATCGCTTAAAGAAATGTGCCTTAGCTGGGAATAAAATTAACGCTTTACCTGCCACAATGGCTAATTGTAAAGAGCTAGAATTATTACGAATTTCAGCCAACAATTTAAGCGTAATTCCTGATTGGCTGTTATCGCTACCTAATTTAGCGTGGCTGGCTTTTAGTGGCAACCCAGTTACCGATAGTCATGTGTCTCATGATACGTTCCCATATGCCCAAATGACTGAACTGCAACTAGGTGAACAGCTTGGGCAAGGGGCGTCAGGTGTTATCTATCAAGCTAATTGGCAACAAACGACACAACAGCAGGTTATAGAAAACAAAAAGAGTATTGATAAAGAGTATTCAAGCGTCGCAGTTAAAATGTTCAGAGGGGATGTGACGTCAGACGGTTACCCAAAAGACGAGTTACATTGCTGTTTGAGTGCGGGGCATCACCCGAATTTGATTAAAGTGCTAGCGCAAATCTCAGAGCCAGATCATTTGGGTCTCGTCATGGAGCTTATACCGGCATATTTCTATAATCTAGGCTTACCACCTTCTTTAGTGACTTGTACTAGAGATACTTTTTCAGATGGTATGGACATATCGCTCGAACACATTGTAAAAGTGATGCGGAGCATGGCTGCAGCATTGTCTCATTTACATCAAAATAAAGTCAGTCATGGGGATATATATGCCCATAACACTATGATTGATATAGAAGGAAATATGCTATTTGGTGACTTTGGCGCAGCAACTGACTTGTCGTTGCTCAGTTCTAGGCAAGCAAATATGATGCAAAGTATTGAAGTCAGAGCCTTTGGTAATATGCTAGATGACTTGTTAGGCCAACAAATTGAGCTTGGTAAATCATCGGCGTCAGATTGCTTTAAAGCACTCTCTGTATTGTCTCAGCAATGCTTGGAACACAACAGCGTATTAAGACCAAGATTTGACCAAATATATCAGCAGTTAAAGGCACTAGAAGAGAGTCTGAGTCAGTAAGCTTAAGCATAGTACTTAGCAAATAGTTCTCTGTAAAAATACTGTCTGAAAGTACTGCGCACATAGAACCCTGTAAAGAAGCAATGTGGAAATAGTACTGAGCCAATAGCACTGAACCAATAGCACTGAGCAATATACTGGGACAAGGAGAGCGAATGAGCCAAGCGGAATTGAACGTCTTAATTGCCAAGGTTAAACAATGCCAGTTATGCCAGTCTTCGCTTACCCATGGTGTTAATCCTGTTGTACAGTTGCACGCTAATGCTAAGTTGCTGATAGCTGGTCAAGCTCCTGGTCTTGCGGTTCATCAGTCAGGTGTGCCATTTGATGACGCCAGTGGTGAGCGCCTAAGGCTGTGGCTTGGGATAGATAAAACGGTTTTTTACGATCCTGAGCAAGTGGCCATTCTTCCCATGGGTTTTTGCTACCCAGGAAAAGGTAAAAGTGGAGATTTGCCGCCATTAAAAATTTGTGCCGCAACTTGGCGTGAACGCCTGCTTGCCGAACTTAAGCGAGTACAGCTTACGATAGTGATTGGAAAGTATGCGCAAGACTATCATTTAGGTACAGCTACACAATCATTAACGCAAACCGTTAGAAACTGGGCTGATTATCCTCGGTCATTGATACCATTACCGCATCCGAGTCCGAGAAATAATATTTGGTTAGCAAAAAATCCATGGTTTTCGGAGCAATTACTCCCTGAGCTTAAATGCCGAGTTAACGACGCCTTAAAGGATTAGTTATAAAGACTTGGCGTTAAATGGTGCTTTAATGCCGTGTTTTCGTGCTATTTGATTGTAAAATGGGCATTCAAACAATAAGTTTCATTTTTTTATTGATCCTATCTGAAAAATCAGTAAAGTATGCACCACATCAGCGGCGGCAACCGATTGCTTCGTTGAATATCAAATTTTGTAACGCGTTACGACGAGTTACCAGAGTTTGCCCGAGTGGTGGAATCGGTAGACACAAGGGATTTAAAATCCCTCGCTTAATAGGCGTGCCAGTTCAAGTCTGGCCTCGGGTACCATTATAAAACAGCCTCGACATTAGTCGGGGCTTTTTTATATCTAAAAGTTTAAAAGTTTAAAAGTTCAAAAGATTATAAAATCCCTCGTCGTTTTAAAATCGGGTGTGCCAGTTCAAGTTTGGCCTCGGGTACTATTATTCTTCCATGAAGAGCTTACATACGATTTATTATTAAAGAGTATGGTGCGAAAAAGCCTCAACACTCTTGATGTTAACAGGGCTTTCTTGTGTCCAAAATTTGAGTAATTGAAAAAAGATAAAATCCCTCGTCATTTTAAAATTGGGCGTGCCAGTTCAAGTCTGGCCTCGGGTACCATTATGCTTTTATTAAGAGAATGAGCCTCGATATTAGTCGGGGCTTATTTATGTTCAAAAATTGCAAGGGTACATCTTTATAACTGCACGTTAGAAGCCATTTGTCGTTTTAGACAGACTTCATGGTGACTAGGCGTCTACGATGATAACTTCACCATTGATGAAACCATCTACTGAGCGCTCAAAAGCTTTACCGACTAATCTTCCAGGTACGGGCTCAAACCCTGGCATCATTTCGCCGTAGACATCCCACGCTTCAGTTAACACAGTTGGGTTTACCACATTAATACGGGTATTTCTTGGCATCTCATGGGCAACACATTTTACGAAAGTGTCTATGGCGCCGCTGGTGGTCGCATCTGCAATGGCAAACGGAATTGGCTTCATGTTTAATATGCCACTGATAAGCGTAAATGAGCCGCCATCAGCAATATATTTTTGACCAATTCGGACTAAGTTAATCTGTCCCATCATTTTGCTCATTATGGTTGTTAACCATTGAGACTCAGTCATTGCCTCAAAGGTTTCATATTCACAAAACCCGACAGTATTCACTACAGCATCAAAGTGGCCTACTTTTTCGTAAAGTGACTCAATTGATTGTTCATCTGTGATGTCGACAATATGATCAACATCGCCTGATCGACCAGCGGTAATAACCTTGTGATTGCCAAGCCCTGTTAGTGCAGCCTGTCCCATTTTACCTAGTGCGCCGATTAAAATAACTGTTTTCATATTTGATCCTTAACCTGTGTTTTTTCGATGGATGTATCTTAGGTGGGAATCAAAACAAGCGGAAACAAATGTTATTTGTAGGTGTTACAATTTTTTATTGTGGAGTGTTAAACTGCTACCATCATCAAACTCTGAAGGTGGTTAGTATGAGTAAATTAGACCGTTTAGATATGAAACAACTTAGAGTGTTTCAGGCATTGATTCGTGAAGAGAACGCTTCTAAAGCTGCTAATCAGCTGGGGTTAACTCAGCAAGCTGTAAGCGAGCATTTGAAGAAACTACGAGACGTGTTTGATGACAGGTTATTTGTGAGAAAGACCAATGGCTTTGTCCCAACTCCATTTGCGGAAGAACTCGCTATAGGCGTAGATAGACTGCTTATAGATTTTAACTCGTTATTGTCAGCTAAAGACTTTTCACCTGAGAAGGCCAAAGGCACTTTCGTTATTGCTGCGACAGATTATGCTCAACAAATTATCTTACCTAGTTTGATTGCCAAAATAAGACAACAAGCTCCAAATTTAAAGCTGATTATTCGAGATTTCGAATTAGATAAACTACATGAGTTGATGGAAAGCGGCAAAATTAACTTAGCGGTGGCATTTCCTGACTATATTCCTGAGAGCTACAAGGTCGTTAAACTATTTGAAGAGCATCATGTTTGCGTCACATCGACCCATTCATCGATAGCCCAATTAACGCCAACATTAGCTGAAGTGGCTGAATTTCCAACCATTATCGCATCTCCATCAAGGCCTAATTTTAAAGGTTCAATCGATGAATGGTTCTCAACCTTTGGCTTAAAACGCAACGTAGTGGTGTCAGCTCCGTGTTTTTCTATTGTGCCAATGTATCTTAATACAACAGACTCAATTGCGTTTTTACCGTCTAGAGCAATCAAAGGGTTAGATGTTGTCACTATTGAGCTTGAAGAGTCACCAGATAGCTTTGATGTGATTGCAGCGTGGCATCCCAGATACAATGACGATCCATTGCAAAAGTGGCTTGTGAGTTTGCTTGATTGATTCTAACGTTTTTTTGAAAAGTGAAACAAACAGAGCACATATTCAGGCTCTGTTTGTTTTCTTGTTGAGTTGACTATTCTTCGTTACTGGCTATAAAGTTATTAATTGCAGTTAAAATTAAATCTGGTTTCATTTTTGTTGGAGTGACTTTTTGGTTAAACCAAAAGCTCATCGGCTGATCAAAACCAATGCCGTGCATATAGTTATAAATTGCCTTTCTAAGCCCTTCACCTAACATCTGATGGTCCGTACCCGTTGGATCGGTAAAGTCCACGTCGTTTTCTGCAAACATGATATCAGGGCGCTCAGCAAGAGTAATTCCGAACTCCTCAGGGTTCATGCCTATAGGACTATGTACTGTGGCAACAAAGCGATGCCAGTAAGCTGATTGGAAACAGCCTTGTGCCATCATCTGGCGCACCATTTCAAGGGAGTCAATGGTTTCTTGCTCTGTTTGTGTCGGGAAACCATACATCAAGTAAGCATGTACCAAAATACCTGCATCACTAAAGGCTTTAGTCACATGAGCCACACGCTCAACGCTCACGCCTTTTTTCATCAGTTTTAATAAGCGATCGGATGCAACCTCAAGGCCACCGCTGACAGCGATACAACCAGAGTCTGCAAGTAATTGACAGCGCGCTTGGCTGAAGGTTCTTTCAAAACGAATATTACCCCACCAACTAATCACTACATTACGTTCAATCAATCGCTTGGCCAATGAGAACAACACTTTTGGTGGCAGGGCTTCATCAACAAAGTGAAAACCAGTTTCCCCCGTTTCTTCGATGAGTTGCTCAATTCTGTCAACGAGAACGTCAGCGCCTGCGGCGTCGTAACGGTCGATATAATCTAAGCTGACATCGCAGAAGCTGCATTTACGCCAGTAACAACCGTGAGCGATAGTGAGTTTATTCCAGCGGCCATCACTCCAAATGCGATGCATAGGGTTAAGCATTTCACACAAAGATAAGTACTCGCCTAATGGCAGACCATCGTATATTGGCGCGCCAACATCAGTTTGCGGTATATCGTGCAGCTCTTTGTTTTCATTAAAGTGAACGTAGGGAGTACCATTTTCATCTTCAGCAAGGAAATAAGTACGCACTAAGTCGTCAATCTCTCGTTCCCCTTGGAAGTATTCCAATAAGGTGATTAACGGTCGCTCGCCATCATCAAGACAGATAAAGTCGATGAATTCAAATACTCGAGGATCTTTTAGCGCGCGAAGTTCTGTGTTGATAAAGCCGCCGCCAATGACGATAGGAATACTTGGGTTAATACTTTTACAGGTTTGCGCAATACGTAATGCACCAAGCATATTGCCTGGAAAAGGAACTGTTAACGCGACAACGCTAGGCTGAGTTTCTTCTAAGTATTGCTCGACTAATTGTTCTAATATATCTGAGCTGAAGCTCGATTCACCCATCAAAGTATCGTAGAGGTTATCGAAACTTGGGTTAGCTGCGGCTAATTGCTCACCATAACGGCTGACTTCAAAATAAGGATCTACCCCTTGAGTAATGACGTTTGATAAGTCATTGATAAATAGCGTGGCTAAATACTTCGCTTTATCTTGTACCCCTAGGTTACCAAAAGCGGCTTGTAATACATCACCAGACACGGCTTCCATCTGTGCAATCGTATCAAAAGCTGGTCCTTCAGGTAAAAATCGACGTGAATTAATCCGCATAGCAAGGCTTGGATCTTTACCTTGTAAAAAGCGAATCGCAGGTTCAACAGCTAAGTGGTAGCGGTCGAATTCAGCGAGGAAATTAAAAATAACTTCAGGCAGTTCATCGTCTTCAAAGTGCTGGTAGTTTTCTTCTACATGCTGGCGGATGATATCAAGGGCTGGAGCTGTCATCATCTCTAAAAAAAGTTCAATCGCAGGATCTCTCTGCACCGCCTCATAGCCACGTGAGCGTAAAAAACCAGTTAAATACGCGGTTGCCGGGTAGGGCGTATTTAGCTGAGTCATCGGTGGAGTCATTAGAAGAACGGTCATATCCTGCCTTTAATTTAGTCAAACTTTCATGCTTTGAGGGGCGTTTAGCGTAGTCACTCAAAGTGTAGCAACAATGCGGTTGCCAAAATAATGGGGGATTCTAACAAATGAGCTAAAGAAAAACCCGTAAATTACCCAGATATGAATTTAAGGCTGATTTAGACGTAACTCATAGACGTTACTCAGTGGTTTTATCATTTTTATTAACATAGGCAGATAAATACTGATAATAACGCTACGCGTAGAGATAAATACGCATTGAGGAGATCTAGTAACTCATCATTTTGATGTACATCAAAAATAATTTACATGAGTATTATCAGCGACTCAGGTTATGCATTGTTGATACGGTATAACCATGCATCGACTTTAAGCTGATATTCTTAGTAAGCGTTAACGTTAACTAACATGGATTGTAAGGAGTTAATTTGATCTCGATTGATTATATGAAATGGATAATGATTGTTGCTGGTGGGCTGACTTGTTCAATGATCTTTGCAGTATTTGCTCCCCAAGAAGCGCTTATCAGTATGTTTGGAGAATCGCTAACAGAACCTTTAGCTCAGGTTGTTGTTAGAAGTTGGGGCTTTCTTATTTTTATGATCGGAGCCTTGCTCATTTATGGCGCATTTCGACCCATATATCGAAATTTAGCGTTAGTGCTTGCTAGCACAAGTAAAGTCGCATTTATTTCTCTAATCGTTTTGTTTGGGGCTCAATATATTGATAAATCTTTATTAACTATCACGTTGGATTCTATTTTTGTGATTCTATTCTTGGGCTATTTAGCCAAGGTTAAGCGCACAGACTAATATAGCCATTCATTTTACAAATGCAGGTCACAAGTTTTTGTTTTGGGTATTTAAGCCGTTTTTAGAATACAAAAAAGCCTTTGGTTGATTTTCTCAGTCAAAGGCTTTTTGTTTAAACAAGTCGTGCAGCGTTACAAATATTAAATTAGCTGTTTATGTGCTTTTTAAATGCAGGAGCAGGTTTAAAGCTAGGTTGATTGAAGCCAGGAATTTCTATGCTCTCACCTGTTTTTGGATTACGGCCATTTTTTGCTAAATGGTAACGAAGTTCAAAGGTGCCAAATTGTGGTAAATACACTTTCTCACCTTCTGTTAAGGCTTTATGAAGCTGTAATAGGATCTGCTCTAATTGTGGTTTAGTTTGAGATTGTGAAATACCCATGTCAGATGCCATGGTTTGTACAAGTTGTTTCTTATTCATAAAACTACTGCGATAAATAGATAAAATATTTTTGCGGGGCACGTTTATATCAGTTCTGCTAAAGCATTCCTAGTTTCTTAAGGACAATTATATGTTTAGTGGCTCCTTGTTTATGTAGTTGCGCTAAATTCATCCACCTTTCGTAGTAACTTGTAACGACTTAACACTGTCTGTAACACAAGGTTGATAATTTTTTGCCATACTGAATATATTCGTTTGAAAGAGGAGGGGCTGAATGAAAGTATTGCGTTGTTGGCGTTTAGGTTTCGCCATGTTGTTTATGATGTCACTTCTGTTGAGTTTGCCTGCTAAAGCCTCTTCTGAAAATCAAGCTACCTATAAAACACTCGCCCAACATGTGATGTTAATTTCGTTAGTTGAACCTACCGCTGACAGACAGCAGTATTTGGCTATTTTAAAAGGTAATAGTGAGGCCGAGAAGTTTGAGTATATTGATGCTATTCAAGCTGACATTGCTGAATTCTGGCATCAGCGAGGGGTTGCTCTTTCTTATGAGAAATTAGCGAGTAATGCCTCGTTAAAACGTAAAACCTTTGCTTTGGAACCCAATGCTGAAGACTATTTAAGTGTGCTTAATCATATCCGACGATTGATGTGGCTTAATACTAGGCACGAATGGGCCAGCATCCAACCCGGAGGGTTATTGCGCCCAGGTGACAGCCATAAAACGATTAGCGCTATTTCCCAGCGACTTTGGCTTTTAGGCGATTTGTCTTCTCGCTCTGAAACGCAATATATTTTCGATAATACTATTGCCCTAGCTGTCGCAAAGTTTCAGTCGCGTCACGGTCTAAAGCCTGATTCTGTTATTGGCCCACAAACCTTGCACTGGTTGAATCAAACACCAATGCAACGAGCTGAATTACTTGCCGCTAATTTTGTCGATAAAACCAGTTATAAAAGTGACTTAGGCGAGCAATACCTATTAGTCAACATTCCTGCATTTGAAATGATACTTGTTAGTGACAGTCAAGTTGCCTTAACCTCAAGAGTCATAGTGGGGCGTTCGTATCGAAGAACCCCAGTAATGAAAGGGCAGATATCGAACATTGTCATTAACCCGACTTGGACAGTACCCAAAAAACTCATGCGCCGTGACATCTTGCCTAAGGTCGCCGAAGACGGCAGTTATATCAGCGATAGGCAGTTTGATGTATTTGATGTCACTGGTACTAAGGTGAATAAAACCCCACAAGAATGGCAAGAAGTTGTAAGGACTGAACCATTTCCTTATCGTTTAGTGCAGCGACCTGGGGAGATTAATGCTTTAGGTCGCTATAAGTTTCATTTCAAGAATGATTTGAATATCTATTTGCATGATACGCCCGATAAAAATTTATTCGCAGAAGATGATAGAGCGCTTTCATCTGGTTGTGTCAGGATTGAAAAAATCCAAGAGCTTGCGGAGTGGTTTGCAAGCAACGTCGTTATCGATAAACGAACTTGGCAGCGCATGCAAACAGATGCCAGCAAAACCCAGTGGTTTTCTTTATCTCAAACAGTTCCGATTCATTTTGTTTATTGGAATGCTTGGGTAGATGACGCTAACCTCGCTCAGTACCGTAATGATATTTATCATTTGAACAACACCAAACAAACAATAGTGGCGAATAATTCAACATCTAGACTTCAAAGTGCCTCTCGATAAGTGATTGACCTGATTATAACTTACTAACATGTACAAAAATTAAGCTGATTTTGTCGGCTTGATCGCTTGCTATTGCCTTCCTTTCCGTTTAACTTCCCTTTCAGTTGTGTGAAAAACACACAGGTTTATATTGTTAGAAAGTGGTGAGTTAATGTCTTTAGTTTGTCCTGCCCGTCGGCAAGTATTGTTAGGTTTAAGTGGTGTTGCAGTCGCATCAATGTTTTCAACCCCAGCTCAAGCAAGTCGTTCAACCCAAGGTTTTAGGGAGTTGAGTTTTTATAATCGTCACACTGGCGAGCGCGAACAAGGACAGTTCTGGGCTGAAGGCGAATACAACCAGGAGACTTTATCTTTATTTAGTAAAGTACTTCGTGATCATCGTCAAAACCAATCAGCTCCTATGGATAAACGTCTTTATGAGTTTGTTTATAATTTACAACAAACCATTGGCAACACTGATGAAGTGCATGTTATCTCAGGCTATCGTTCTCCGGTGACTAACAATATGTTAGCTTCGAAAAGTAACGGAGTGGCTAAAAAAAGCTATCATATGAAAGGCATGGCGATGGATCTTGCCATCCCCGGAGTAGAGCTTAAAACATTACGTGATGCTGCACGCTCTTTAGAACTCGGCGGTGTAGGTTATTATCCTCGTTCTGGTTTTATCCATGTGGATTGTGGCCCGGTCAGAAGTTGGTAAAATTTCATTTCTGTCATTAATAATCAAAGTATTGGTTCAAGTGTTAAGTAAAGTAGCTTTTAGTCATGCAACTATGCGTTTTTTACGCTTAATGAACAGAGCGAATGGTATGAAATCAATGCTAATAACTTGTTGAGCTTAATGAGCTGTGTTAGAATCTGCGCGCTTTGGTTTAATTAGCTTTAGTTTAATCAATCGATTTGGTTCAAATACCAACTTTTGTGTAACCAGCATATGTATTAAACAAGCACGAGTTGTTATTGGTCGAAAATAACAACATCAATTTATTTTTTTTATTAAGTGAGAAACACATGTCTTACACTATCCAAGCTGAAATCCGTACTGAAATCGGGAAAGGTTCGAGCCGCCGCCTACGTCATGCGAATTTAGTTCCTGCTGTAATCTACGGTCCAGGTAAAGAGCCTATCTCAATCAAAATGGCTCAAAAAGATATCGTAAACATTCAATTGAATGACGATTTCTACAACACAGATTTAACTCTAGTTATCGATGGTAAAGAAGTTAAAGTACGTGTTCAAGCTATGCAACGCCACGCGTTCAAAACTTTAGTTGAACATATTGACTTCAAATTTGCTTAATCGTTAATTTGAATGAAAAAAGCGCCTAATGGCGCTTTTTTTATGTCTGAATTTTACTGAGAAAATTAATGGTAAAGGGATTAAATATTAAAGTTCTAATTATGAGAATAGAGAATAGAGAATAGAGAATAGAGAATAGCAAACTGACGCTAATCGACGTTGAAGCTATAATAAATATCGAGTGATTGGTTCAATGTGCCCGATACCGTTTCTAGGTACAATTGCGATAATATGTAATATCGTACGGTCATTTCGTAACCTGGGTTAAATACCCCGATACCATACTTCACCATTAAGTCTTCGCCAATATAACCACTAATTGCAACGCGGCCCTCATCGTTTGCATCGAGCTGAACATTAGAAAAACCAAACTTTTCAATTAAGCCTGTCGCAGTAGAGCCAATGTTATTGATTGCTCCACCACCAAACTGCGAACCTAATGTCAGTGCAGCTCCCATCATCAAAGCACTGTTTTGTTCATTAGTGGAACTGCCAAACCCAGCGCCAGTCACGATGTAAGATAAAATTTCCGCTTGTTCTTTAGCTGGGCTCGAAAATAACGTCACGATAGGGCGCATTGCAGTACCTGTGACTCTGACACCTGCAGTGAGATCTTCCTCTTTTATTTCACGAACCGCTTCAATATTTAAGTTAGGCACTTCAGTAGGGCCTGAGAACTGCACATCACCTGTGCTTATGGTTAAGGTTTGCCCCATAAACTTATAAGTACCTCGGCTAACTCTAATGTCCCCAAACAGTAACGGTGGTTTAAAAGCTTGTTGTTGCAACAGTATGGTTCCGTTTAGTTTTCCGCTAAGCCCCATACCGTCAATGGATACTTCTGGGCCAAGGTTAATGTTTAAATCTGAGACGATGGCATAAGGGCTAACCCTTTGCTCTTGTTCAGAGATAGAGTCTTTAAATACGACGTCAGATGACACCGCCACACCACCTTCAGCAAGCTGCACAACGGCGATTTCACCCGTTGGGATGTCAACTTTACCGGTTAAAGTAAGTTGTTCTTTATTGAATTTGAGATTGATATCTGGGGATACTTGTAAAATAGCAATAGGCGGCTCGATAACAGCCAGTTTGTCGCCGTTAATATCAATGTCACCGCTGAAACTGCCTTGAGGCCAAGATAAAGTGCCATTGATTTGTGCTTGGCCGTCTCCCATCGCTACACTGCCATCAAGCAAGCCTTTTTGCCCCTTTAACGCCATGGCGAGATTTATATCATTAATAAGCGTTGGATTACTGGTGGTTGCAATAGCACCTTTAGATAATGAAATACTGCCTTTAGCCATTGGCTTTTCAAGGTTGCCTTCAAGTGATAAGTCAGCGGCAAATATCCCTTCGAGTGTTTCAAGTTTTGGGAAAAAACCTTGTAAGTGAGATAGGTTTAATGCATCAACATTAATATTGCCTTTTAATGCCCGACTTGGATCTGTGTTGACGGTAACTTGGCTGTTGATAGTGGCAATTTCTTCAGCCTCTACAATAAGTTTTGCTTGCAGTACTTGTTCGTTTAGCGATGCGGTGAGTTGTATAATATCGTAGTGTAAATTGATAAAATCTTTGCTGGTGCGCCTAAGCTCAAGTTGACCTTCTGAAAAATTGATATCAGCATTTGCTTGAAGCTTTTCTGTCTCAGACCAAGTTGCTGAGACTGAAATATCTGAATCCCCAGTCCAAGAGAATTTAGTGGGCAATATAGGCTTTAATAGTAACCCTGGCGTACCTTGAGCAGTTAATTGAATATCCCCCATTTTGCCAAACGTCGCAGGAGTTTCTATGCATAAGTGATTGTTGGGGTGGTTAATACAAAAAGGATTGACGCTACCTTGGCCATTTTTTTGATCCCACATAACCTCCACAATTCTATCAGTGGCCCATGTACCTAAAAAGTGAGTGACTGATAAAGACTTTATCTGTGCATCAAATACTTGGCTATTCTCATCGAATTTATTATCGATAATGGTATTGATAGCGAATTCACCAGCGGTAGAAAACTCAAGGTGTTGTTGATTTAGGTTTCCTGATGCGTTGATTAACAGCTGTGATAAATCGATTTCTTGCCAAGTAAACTGGTCATTAGTGATATTAAGTTTAAATTGATGCTGGCTTAACGGTAAGTAGTGAGCATTAAGATTTAACAGTTCAACTTCCATATCTAGGTATTCAAAATCAAACACCTTACCTGTGATATCGACAATCGGTTGTTGATCATCACCAGTCACATCAATTTTTGCGTAAATGCCGCCAGTAGATTGGGGCAACCACTGGCTAAGGTCGGGCACAGTAAGCTCTGCGTCGACATCCCAAATTTTATTGGCTTGACCATTAATAATAAGCTCAGCACCTAGTGCGGTTGCATGTAAGTTATCGGCATTGACCGCCAGTTGCTCATTTAACTCAATATTGCCACTGACAGTTAATGGAAACGCATTTAACGAGCCATCGAGCGCGGCATCAGCGATTTCAATGTGCCATGTTTCATCGCCAATGGTGCCGGCAGATGATAATTGACCATTGATGTTACTGGTCAACTCGGTGAGTTCGTATAGATAACTGATTTTCTCTAATTGTAAGGTTTCAGTTTCAAGTTCTGCTTGCCAGCTAAATTCATCTTTGAAGTTAAGTAAACCATTACCTTTGATGTTACCTGCATCAGATAGGATATTAATGCTTGAGATAATGAGTTGTTCACTTTCAAAACTAATGTTGGCGTTCACATCCAGTAGTGGATGAAAAGGGCTTAATAATTCGGCGTCAAATATGGCTGATTGACTGTTGATATCGCCTTTACTGGTTAACTTATCAATCTTGGCAAAATAGTCAGGCTTATCCAATGGCCACTGCAGATCTGCCTTTGCTATTTCTAATTGATAATTCATTTCAGGACGACTTAAGGCAATAGTACCCTCAAAGTCGATATTGATATCACCTGATGCTGAGACTTTTACGGCTAAATCATCGAAGCCATTTTCAGCTTGAATGCTTAAGGTTTGATTGGATAACTCAGGAAGCTCTGTGACATTGTTGAGTGAGAACTGAGCATCAATTGTCATCGGGTAATCATCATTTAAACTGATATCGCCAATCAGTTTTGCATCGCCATATTGGTGAGTAACTGCTAACTCTTGAATATCGATTAAGTATTCTACGTAGCTACCTTTTAAAGCAATATGAGCAAAAGTATCTTCACGTTCGCCTAAAAGCATCACACTATCTGTGGTCGTTAATTCATCAACATAGATAGGGAAGGTCATGTAAACAGCCGGCAAATTTGCCATTGCCCATTCTTCTATATCCTGCTTGTCTGTCGCATTACTTTGCTCAGATTTGGTATCAATATCAGTCTCATCAGAGCCAAGTGGAATATCTACCAATAAATCTTGGCTGTGAAGGTAACTGACACGAAGGCCACTTTTATTCCACAGTGCTTTGCCCTGCAGACGTCCAGCGTTGTAACGCATATCATTGACACTGACTTTGACGTTATTCAAGTCCAAATGGTTAAGTCCGATGATCACTGGCAAAATAAGAGGTGAGGGCTCATCAGTTTCATCAGTATTAAGTGCAGCATCAATTACACTTGCATCCAAGTTTTGTATATTTACGCTTTGCTGATTATCGTCTTGTGTAATGTTGACAGCATTAAGACGTTCAGCATCAATTGATTGTGCTTCAGGTGCTTCAGGTGCTTCAGGTGCTTCAGGTGCTTCAGGTGCTTCAGGTGCTTCAGGTGCTTCATCAAATTCATCGGTTGCAACACGTACATTGACCTTGCTCGCTGTTAAGCTGTCGACACAAATTTGTTTATTGAACAAACAAGTAGGTACCCAGGATAAAGATAAATCTTCAACTTCAACGGATACCCCATTCATTGACCAACTGGCATAATCAAACTCGAGGTGTTTGTTAATGGTGCCCGAACGAATATCCAATTCAAGATTAGGAACAAATTGATTGGCAAGCAAAACACTAATCCGAGCGCCGATAGGGGTGCCAAGTAAGACGGCTACAATGATAAGTATCAGTAAAGGAATGTAGATAAAAAGACGCGTGGACAGTTTAAAAGCACTCCAGCATCTTTTTAAAGCTGACTTTGGCGGTGTCGCCGCAGGAATTGTCCCATTCGTTGAACGTGTATTGTCTGCCGTTGGGGAAGATTTTTCAGTCATTATAGATCTGTCCCCATTGTTAAGTGAATTCGCCAAGAACGATCAATCGTGGTGGTTTCTTTTAGGCCGACGCCGACGTCCAATTTGATCGGACCAATAGGTGAAATCCAATGGATCCCGCCGCCGACTGACACAACAGGTTCAAACTGCTCTGTATCAAATGCATTACCCGCATCAACAAAAGTGCCGACTCGCCATGTATCTGTTAAATAGTACTGGTATTCTAAACTACCCACCACGAGATAACGTCCACCTACAACCTGACGTGATACACCGCCTTCAGAGTTGATATATTCGATGTAAGGACCAAGTTCTTGGTAACCATAACCACGAATGGTTTGGTCGCCACCTGCAAAATATCGCAAAGAAGGTGAAATTTGAGCAATCTCATCAGAATCAGCGATATTTGCACCCATATCGAGTCGAGTGACAATGCGGTGACGGTCAAAAAAAGTGTCAATCCACTTAAATTTAGCTTCAATTTTAGTCAAATTAATTTCTGAGCCTAAACTTGAGTTACCGTATTCAATACTGTAGACCTGCCTGAAACCAGATTTAGGGTCGAGTGTATTATCGCCTCGAGTGGTTTTACCAATCCCGATGCCAAATAATAAAAACTTTGGATCATAATCGGTGTCGGACTGGTTATAAAACTCTTGGTTAAATTCTACCGAGTAGCCAAACAACCAATCATTATCTAACCTCTGTTGTCTGATCACCCCTATTAAACGTTTTTCTGACTCAAGCTGGCCCGTGTAATCGTAACTACGGTCATCAGGATTATAGTCCTGTGTTACCCCGTATTTATCTCGTAATAAACCCACTCGAAATTTCAGTTGGTCATCTAAAGGATGAGTCAATGGAATAGTGTAGGTGGTTAAGAATTTAGGTTTATCCGGTGACCACTCCATGGTGGTTTCTTGAGTATGTCCATAGCGGTTAATCTGCGGCATACGCCAAGTGAGTCGTACTCTTGGATCAATCGAAGATTTCTCGGCGTTATTACCAATGTCAGCACCTAAACCCACTTCAAATGAATGTGTCGGGCGCGGGCTTAATTCTACTTTAATGGGTATTTCAGTATTCGACATTCCATCAAGTTGCGGTAAGACTTTAATGCCAGCGAAATACCCTGTATCAATCAGGTTTCGATTTAAACGATTTAGCCGCTGAGTTGAATATTTGGCATGGGGATCAAACGGGATAAGGTTTTCTAAAATATCGTCGTTAACGGTTTGACCTGAAAATTCGACATTACCAATTGAATAGCGTTTACCAGATTCAAAATAGAGGTGGATCCGTGCGGTATTCAAATCTCGATTGACTTCAATGTCTGAGCGTGTGAATGAACCATCAAAATAGCCGCGAGCTAGCGCTAAGGTAACCAGTTGAGATTTAAGCTCAGAGTAAACACCATGATTTAATACATCGCCAGGTTTGATTGTCAGCAGGTTCATCCATCGATTAAAACTGCTGTCATCGAGCATCTCATCACTGAACTTTATGTCTATCCATTCAATGATGGTAGGTTTGCCCTCATCAATCGACACATTTAATGTCCACGGGCCTTTTTCTGCTTCGGTTACTTCAATATCGACTTTTGCGTGATAATGCCCCATCGATTCTAAAGCGGCATTAACATTGTCTTCGACGGTAAATAAGAAGGCACGGCGTTGTACTGCAGAGTTGGGGCTTTCACCCAGATGAGCTCGAATATTCTTGTTAAGCTTGTCAGAGGCACCTGTTAATTTGATATTTAGCCAATCATCTTTTGCCCAAGCGAAATTCGATGCTATCGAAACGAGAGCAACGCATATGACTAGGCAATACTTAAACGATTTGGATAACAATGAATGAATGCTTATCAACGGCCAATTACTTATAACCTATTGTCGCCAGAATACTGCTAACAGGCAAGGTTATGATTGAAATTACCGCCTGAAATGGTTACAAAGATACAAACCGATCAAGGACTTGCTTAAAATGAAAACAATAACGCTCGCTTTCGCTATTTCAATGACACTTTTTTCCAGTATATCTTTTGCTAATAATGACAAGCCATTTGCATTAGCCATTCATGGTGGGGCTGGTACGATCAAAAAATCCAGTTTTACGCCAGAACAAGAACAAGCCTATCGTGCCAAATTAAAAGAGGCAGTAGATGCTGGCTACACGGTACTAGAAAAGGGTGGTTCAAGCCTTACAGCAGTCACAACAGCCATCAATGTGCTTGAAGATTCACCGTATTTCAATGCAGGTAAAGGTGCGGTATATACCCATAATGAAGAGCATGAAATGGATGCGTCTATCATGGACGGTAATACCATGAATGCAGGCGCAGTTGCGGGCGTTAAGCACATAAAAAATCCTATTGATTTGGCAAGATTAGTTATGGATGAATCTGTGCACGTTATGTTGTACGGCCAAGGTGCTGAAGAGTTTGCTTTAACCCAAGGTGTGCCATTGGTTGCCAATGAAACCTTTAATACTCAAAAACGCTATGAAGGATTACAGCGAGCTAAAGCTAAAATGGCCGAAGCCAAGAGTAGTGCTGATTACCAAGCGGCGCACCAACAATTAGACACAGAATACAAAGTGGGCACCGTGGGCGCTGTGGCATTAGATAAACAAGGCAACATTAGCGCAGGTACCTCAACAGGGGGAATGACAAACAAACGCTATGGCCGAATTGGTGATGCCCCTGTTATTGGCGCTGGCACCTATGCTGAAAATGGTGTTTGTGCAGTATCAGCCACAGGACATGGTGAATATTTCATCCGTTACCAAGTGGCAGGTGATATTTGCGCTAAAGTGAAATACCAACAAAAATCGATTATTCAAGCCGCTGATGAAGTCATAAACCAACGCTTAATCACTGCTGGTGGTACAGGCGGGGTTATTGCTATTGATCATCGCGGTAATATTGCCACGCCATTCAATACCGAAGGCATGTACCGCGCGACTCGCAAGAATGGTGAAGAAGCACAAGTGATGATTTGGCGAGATAAATAATTATTTCAATATGTTGAAGCGTGAACGCTTTACTGGTTAGACAGGTGTGTATACTGATGGTTTGCGGCTATGTTATAATATGATGATAATTAATCATATTATCAGGGTTTTAGGTCTAGTCCAGATCGTGAAATAAGTGAAGTTAGAACAACAGGCTTGTAAAGCAACTGCTGCGGAACTCTAACCTCTTTAAACAGAGATAAAGAATAATGAATGAAGTTAGAAAATTTAAATCTGCATTAGATATATTTAAAGTAGTGAACTGGGTGATTGTTATTTTAATTTTGGCTGTCGGAATCATTGGGGCTAGTGGAAACCCAATTGCTGTAGTTTTTGCTGTGTTAGGTGCTGGTATTTTCTATATTTTGATAAACCTAGTACTAGGTGTTGGTTACTGTGCTGTACAGATAGCAGAGAACACAGCAACAGGTGAAACAATATCTAGTACTCCCAAAGTTAAAGAAAAAGTAGCAGCTAAAATAACAAAAAAAGGTAAATTAAAGTTAGATATGAGCTTGCAATGTAAACATGAAGGATGTTACGAAAGAACATATTCAACTTATGATGATAATCCCTTATGTGCTAAACATGCACCTGAATAAATTATAAACAATTCGAGCTCTAGCCCAAACAGCTAGGGCTTTTTTGTGTCTGAAATAAACGTTGTTGCTCAAATCGCAACGATCCCAACTGATTTATCGAATTAGGTAGCTTGTTTCCTAATTGGCATTCCTAGTTCTATGGTTCTGTTTATTGCTTTTACACCAGCAGAATAGTAGTACTACATCAATTACTTGGTGAAACAGTCATTCTCTTGCTAGAGCGTTAATGTCCCATTATTTTAGATAGCAATGTTAGGGTTAATTGCCTTGACTTAAACTGGAGGAATGACAAACAAACGCTATGGCCGAATTGGTGATGCCCCTGTTATTGGTGCTGGCACCTATGCTGAAAATGGTGTTTGCGCAGTATCAGCTACAGGACACGGTGAATATTTCATCCGTTACCAAGTGGCAGGTGATATTTGCGCTAAAGTGAAATACCAACAAAAATCGATTATTCAAGCCGCTGATGAAGTGATTAACCAACGCTTAATCACTGCTGGTGGAACAGGCGGGGTTATTGCTATTGACCATCGCGGTAATATTGCCACGCTATTCAATACAGAAGGCATGTACCGCGCGACTCGAAAAAGTGGCGAACAAGCTAACATTATGATTTGGCGTGACCAGTAATGAGCTCATACTGCCGTTAATGGTTAGAATGGATTGGGCTTAGCTAAATGAAAAGCATCAGATTACCTGGTGCTTTTTTATGGTCCATTCAAAGATGCTTTAGTCAAAGAAAGGTTTAATCGAATATCACAATCTATTAATTCAATCATCGCTTTATTAGGATTTTGACTACAATCAATATGAAGACCAAAAATAATACTAGAGCGTGTTGTTAGCTTTTGTTGTTAACTCATGTGGCTTGCGCAAGTAAAGGTTTAAGGGGTATCACTATGGATTCAATCAAAATCTCAGAATATATGGATCGTCAGCCAGTTTTATTAAAAGCCAATATGTCACTGGCTACGGCGGTGGAACATTTATTAGGCAAGAATAAAGCAGGTGCTGCAGTGGTTGATAATGACGGCGCCTTGGTGGGCTTTTTATCACAGCAAGATTGTTTGTCTGTGATGCTTAAAAGTAGTTATCACTGTGATATGACAGAAACAGTGAAAGATTGCATGAAGACAGATGTATTAACCGCATCACCTGATGGCAGTATTTTACAGTTAGCAGAACAAATGCTTGGTGCTAAACCGAAAATTTATCCCGTAGTACAAGGCTCGAAAGTTATCGGCACCATTAATCGTACCGATGTACTCAAAGCAATGAATATCTATATGCAGCAATGTTACTTAACGCCTGCATAATCTAAGTATTTACGCCGCTGTTTTTTTTAAACTAATACCATTCAGTCTAGTTCCTTGCTAGGATCGCAGTTTTTGAAATACTTGCTAGGAATTAGATTTGAATTCGGACCAACACCCGCTCTCTAAAGCATACCTAAACTCTTGTTATCAAACCGATGCAGCAAGAATTCGTCGTCGTTTGTATCAATTAAATAAAGAGCCTCAGTCTGAAAAGAAAGATCAAGTCTTAGCAAAGTTAACCGAGCAAGCGACTCAAGCTTATGAAAAGGCGCAGTTAAGGCTTAAAAATAGCCCTGCAGTGACCTATCCAGATGCGTTACCTGTTTCACAAAAACGCGGCGATATTGCCGATGCGATAGCCAATAACCAAGTGGTGATTGTTGCGGGTGAGACAGGCTCAGGTAAAACAACCCAGTTACCAAAAATATGTTTAGAGCTGGGCTTAGGTACCCGTGGATTAATTGGTCATACCCAACCTAGGCGTCTCGCTGCCCGCAGCGTCGCTAATCGCGTTGCTGAAGAAATTAATAGTCCGCTAGGCGAGGTTGTTGGCTTTAAGGTGCGTTTTGCTGATTCTATTAGTCAAGATAGCTACGTTAAACTGATGACTGACGGTATTTTGCTTGCAGAATTGACCTCAGATAAATTCTTAAATCAGTACGATGCGATTATTATCGATGAAGCCCATGAGCGTAGCTTAAACATTGATTTTATTTTAGGGTATCTAAAACAAGTTCTTAAAAAACGTCCTGACTTAAAAGTGATTATTACTTCGGCAACTATTGATGTCGAACGTTTTTCAAAACACTTCAATAATGCGCCCGTGATTGAAGTCTCGGGCCGTACATTCCCTGTAGAAACCCGATATCGTCCATTGGTGCGCGATACCGATGCTGACTTAGATGTCAGTGATGGCATTTTCTCAGCCGTTGACGAGTTGATTGCTGAAGGCCCTGGCGATATTTTGATTTTCATGAATGGTGAGCGAGAAATTCGTGACACCACTGAAATGCTGCGTAAGCAGAAATATCGCGATACTGAAATTTTACCGCTCTATGCGCGCCTGTCTTATGGCGAGCAATCAAAAGTCTTTAAGAGCCACATAGGCCGTCGTATTGTATTAGCAACTAACGTCGCCGAAACGTCATTAACCGTGCCAGGTATTCGCTATGTGATTGATCCAGGTACCGCCCGAATTAGCCGTTATAGCTATCGCACCAAGGTACAACGTTTACCAATTGAGCCAATTTCACAAGCCAGTGCTAATCAGCGACAGGGGCGTTGTGGTCGTGTTGGTCCAGGTATTTGTATTCGTCTGTACGATGAAACTGACTTTATTCAACGTCCTGAATTTACCGATCCTGAAATTTTGCGAACAAATCTTGCTTCAGTTATTTTGCAAATGCTCGCGATTGGCTTAGGAGATATTGCTGGTTTCCCATTTATTCAGCCACCAGAACAAAAACATATTCGTGATGGTTTTTTACTCCTAGAAGAGTTGCAAGCCGTTAAGCAAAAGCGCAAAGATTTAGTATTGACTAATCTGGGGCGTAATTTAGCGAAAATACCGTTAGATCCTCGCTTAGCACGTATGGTGCTTGAAGCTAAAGATATGAATTGTTTACATGAGGTAATGGTGATTGCTTCAGGTTTATCGATTCAAGATCCGCGCGAAAGACCGATTGAAAAGAAGCAAGCCGCCGATGAGTGTCATCGCCGTTATGCCGACAAGGACTCAGATTTTGTCAGTTGGGTGAACCTTTGGGATCATATTAAAGATCAAAAACACGAGCTATCAGCAAGCCAGTTTAGAAAACAATGTCGTGAAGAGTACCTAGCCTATTTGCGTGTACGTGAATGGCAGGATTTATACACTCAAATAAAACAAGCGGTTCATGATTTAAAGTGGCGTTTAAATGATACTCCTGCTAGCTATGACGACCTGCACAAAGCCTTATTATCAGGTTTGTTAAGCCACATTGGTTTTAAAGATGCGAATAACGAATATTTAGGCGCGCGTAATCGTAAGTTCTTTGTATTCCCTGGTTCTCCTTTGGCGAAAAAAGGGCCAAAGTGGATTATGGCGGCTGAAATGACCGAAACGTCTCGTCTTTTCGCTCGTTGCTGCGCCAAAATTCAGCCAGAATGGTTAGAACCATTAGCGGCGCATCTCATTAAGAAAAACCATTTAGAACCTCATTTTGAGGCCAAACCAGCCAGTGTTATCGCCTTTGAAAATCAAGTGCTTTATGGGCTGACAGTGGTGAATCGCCGCAGAGTGCAATATGGCCCAATCGATCCTGTGGAATCACGTGAAATATTTATTCGCAGTGCATTAGCTGAAGGGCAATTACAGACTAAAGAACCTTTCTTTATCAAGAATCAGCAACTGCTGAATGATATCGAGTCTCTAGAGCATAAGTCTCGTCGCCGCGATATCTTGGTTGATGAGCAAGTGTTGGTGGACTTTTATGATCCATTAGTCCCGCAGGGTATTTATAACGCGCCATTATTCTTTAAGTGGTGGAAAGAAGCCCGTAAGCAAAACCCTGAGTTATTAGATTTCAATCAAGATTTATTAATGCAGCGCAGTGCAGATCATATTTCAGCATTGGATTTCCCTGAAGTGTGGCACAAAGCCAATTTAGGGCTACAAGTGAGTTATCACTTTGAGCCAGCAGCTGTTGATGACGGTGTGTCAGTGCATATTCCAGTGGCGTTAATCAACCAAATCGACACTGATGATTTTGATTGGTTAGTACCAGGGCTTAGAGAAGAAAAAGTTGTCGCATTGATTAAGTCACTGCCGAAAAATCTACGCCGTAATTTCGTACCCGCACCAGATTATGCCCGCGCATGTGTACAAGCAATGGAGCCGTTTTCGATGCCTTTGCTTGATGCGATGTGTAAGCAGTTACTTCGTATGACAGGTACTCGTATCAGCGGTGATGATTTCGATTTAACTCAGTTAAGCGCTCATTTAGCCGTTAACTTCAAAGTTGAGGATGATAAGCATCGCCTTGTGGATCAAGGGCGCGATTTAGACAGCCTTAAAGATAAATTACAAGGCGTTGTGGCAAAAGCGATTCGTAACGTGGCTGAAGATGGTATTGAAAAGAAAGAGATAACCACTTGGTCATTTGGTGATTTACCTAAGCAATATCAAAAACGTAAAGGTAATTATGAAGTTAAAGCTTATCCGGCTTTAATTGACGAGAAAAGCCAAGTATCAATTAAGTTGTTTGATGATGAATTTGAAGCTGAGCGTCAACATCGTATTGGTTTACGCCGCTTATTACTGATCAATATACCGTCTCCTGTTAAGCATTTACAAAAGGCGCTGCCAAATAAAGCTAAGCTTGCGATGTATTTCAATCCATTCGGGCAAGTGCAATTGCTGATTGACGACATTATTTCTGCATCGGTGCAGCAGCTACTTGATGAGAAAAAATTAGATGTTCGAAATGAAGCGCAATTTGAACAAGCTAAAGATTGGGTTAGACAAGAGCTAAACGGCTATGCAGAGCAAATTTCACTGCAAGTTGAGCAAGTATTGACGATTTATCAGCGGATTAAAAAGCGTTTAAAAGGCAAGATCAGTTTAGATATTGCTTTTGCAATGAGTGATATTAATAACCAGCTGGATAAATTGGTATTTAAAGGCTTTGTTGAGCACTGTGGCTGGAGTCGATTAGCCGATGTCGCTCGTTACTTAAAGGCGATTGAAAACCGCTTAGATAAGTTACCCGTTGATCCTACTCGTGATCGATTGCACATGCAAAGCATTGCTAAAGTGGAAGACTTGCTTAAAGCGCAGCTGGCTAAAGTACCTAAAATGCAGCCAATTCCTGAGTCTTTATTAGAAGCTCGTTGGATGATAGAAGAGTACCGCGTATCTTGTTTCGCCCAAGTCCTTGGCACAGCTTATCCTATTTCAGAAAAACGGATTGTGATGCACATAAATCAAGTTTAACGACTCAGAGATTTATCACCTAAATGATAATTAAGCGAGTAATAGTCTGTACGCTATTATTCGCTTTTTATTATCTTAAACAAAAAGACCTGTTGTTAGTAGATTGTGTGGTGAGATGATTGAATGTGACATAAGTATGCTGCTTTCGTGATCTTTTTTGTAAGACTTACAGTTTTACCCTACTAAAAAGCACTATAAAACGAGTTATTTACAAATTGAACATACATTTCTGAAAGTTTTTTGTAATTATTGGTGGGATTGGAACTATATGCTTGGTATAATCAGAACCAAGAAGTAATGATGGCTACTGCTTCTCTGTAAAGGAAAATGTCACCCCCTAAATAATAGACATTCCTTACCCCCTACAAAACGACCTTAGGTTGATAGGAGTTACTATGGAAGTTCATGAATACGAAAATGCTTATTATCAAGTAAAAGATGACGTTCTAGAGTCACTACCTACTGATGAAGAATAAGTAGATTGAACTAATACTATTAGCTCTTTCTCAAGCATAAAAAAAGCAGCCTAGCTGCTTTTTTTATGCTTAAAATTTGATTATTTACAGTTAAAACCTTCGGTGTTCTATCTGTGACGATTTCTAAATAATGACATTTATTAATGCTTCTTGTTGTCACAGTAACGCGATATGAAAGCTAGTGCATGTTATAGGTCTATACGACCTTTCTCAGTTAATACTTCAACTATCGTCCAACGTTTGCCATTTTTTACCAGCTTAATGGTGCGGTCATCTACCCAAGGGCTACCACCACGTAAACCCTCCATCTTTACCTTTACATCAACCTCGTCGGTGAATTTTCGAAAGAAGTCAATATCGATATCATCAATACTCATATTGACGTCAGTCATAGACAAACCGAGTACATGCCGCTGTACCGCAGAAGCGATATGGTAATGAGACATGATATCTTTGAGTTCTTGGCTTACATAGACTTTGGCTTTCTCTATATCACGCTCAACATAGATTGCAGTAAAAAAACCAATGGAGACCTGTTCAGGACTTAAGGCTTTTTCTAATCTGCCTTGTTGACTGTCTTCTGCTGGAGAGCAAGCCGTTATGAGTAATAAGCTGAAGATGACAAAATATTTATGCATGATTTTATTGCTGTTTCTACGTGATAAGCCAGTATCGCTATTTCAGAAGCTAGAAACAAGTTTCAAACTAGATTTTGCAAATTTTGTATAAATATCTTGACTGATAAAAGGAGACATGTCATACCTTAAGAGTAGTTATAAAATAAGTATTATTATCCATTCCTGACTTGCTGATAAAGTTTGGTGGATAACTTTGGGTTATCCACAAAATCTGTGGACAACTTTGTTGAATACTATTAGCCGTGTTTGTAAGGTTATAATATTTAACAAGTTTAAGTGGTGGTTAAAAAATAACACCCTTCAGTTTACTTGTGTAAGTTTTTAAGATTATCTCAATATTTCTTCTTTTTTATCCTCTTTCCCCCTTGCAATTATATTAAAACTACTTTCTGAAATACCATTATTAACTCAGTTTAATAACGTGATATTTATCCCAAGTATGATGAAACTTTTTTGACCCAAACTCTGCGGCTGAATGCCTATTTGTTGATAAAAGCTTATTGAAATGACTGTTGGTTTGTAGGAATGAGAAGTGTTCTTTTGAATAGAAAGTGGTTTATTAAGATGAGAATCAATTTGGTGAATTGCATAATAGGTTAGCTCTCTATTCTCTATTCTCTATTCTCTATTCTCTATTCTCTATTCTCTATTCTCTATTCTCTATTCTCTAATCTCTAATCTCTAATCTCTAATCTCTAATATCAAGTTGTTAACTCTCGTTTTTGGCCTTTAACTTGTTAGGTTTAGTTTCTTTATAATCAGCTTGAATCAAAGACAATAAAAAAGCACTCACGTGTTAACGAGAGTGCTTTTTTGTCTTCCCAGGCTTCCATTTTATGGAACTGGGTAGTTTACTAGCTTTTATTGCTCATTTTGAGCGGCTTGAATAGCCGTCAATGCAATCGTATAAACGATATCATCGACTAAAGCGCCACGTGATAAATCGTTTACTGGCTTGCGCATACCTTGCAGCATTGGGCCAATACTGATGAGATCTGCACTACGCTGAACCGCTTTGTAAGTTGTGTTACCCGTGTTTAAGTCTGGGAATACAAATACTGTGGCTTTACCTGCTACAGGACTGTCTGGTGCTTTAGAGCGAGCGACATTCTCCATTACAGCTGCATCGTATTGCAAAGGACCGTCGATGATTAAGTCAGGACGCTTCTCTTTCGCGATTCGAGTGGCTTCACGTACTTTATCAACATCAGAACCCGTACCAGAAGTACCCGTTGAGTAACTGATCATAGCAACACGTGGTTCAATACCAAATGCAGCAGCAGATTCTGCTGATTGAATCGCAATATCGGCTAGTTGATCTGGGTTTGGATCTGGGTTAATTGCACAGTCACCGTAAACCAAAACTTGATCCGGCATCAGCATGAAGAAAATTGATGATACTAAGCTTGAACCAGGTGCGGTTTTAATCAGTTGTAGTGGTGGACGAATCGTGTTGGCAGTGGTGTTTACCGCGCCAGAGACAATGCCATCTACTTCGTCTTGAGCAAGCATCATAGTACCTAGTACCATGTTGTCTTCTAATTGCTCTTTAGCAACAACTTCAGTCAGCCCTTTGTGGCGACGTAACTCCAACATACCTTCAACGTAACGACCTCGAGCCTCTAGAGGATCGATAATTTGTACGCCTTCACCTAACACGACATCTTGAGATGAAGCGATACGTAAAATTTCTTCAACGTTACCTAACAGTACACAACGGGCAATGCCACGTTCAGCACAAATAGATGCAGCTTTAATGGTTCTAGGTTCTTCACCTTCAGGCAATACAATGGTTTTCTTTGCTGCGCGAGCAAGCTCAGTTAACTTATATCTAAATGCTGGTGGTGATAAACGGTGCTCGCGTGGTGAGTTTTGAGTCACGCTTTCAATCCAGCTTTGGTCAATATGACTTGCGACATATTCTTGAACGCTATCAATGCGAACTGCATCATCGACAGGTACTTCATGATCAAAACGTTGAATATTAAGCGAGGTTTGCCAAGTGTTACTGTCGATTAAGAATACAGGTAAACCTGTTTCAAAAGCGCGTTCACATAAGGCCATAATTTCAGGCTCAGGCTCGTAACCACCGGTTAATAAAAGTGCGCCAATTTTCACGCCATTCATTGCAGCAAGACAAGCTGACACAATCACATCAGAACGATCACCAGAGGTAACTAGTAAAGAGTTTGTTCGAATGTGCGTGACCATGTTTGGAATACTACGAGCACAGAAGGTCACTTTACGCAGGCGACGAGTATTCATTTCACCAGCATTGATGATTTTAGCATTTAAATGCTTAGCTAAATCAGATGCGCGAGGTGAAACCAAATCGAGGTTATATGGCACACTACCTAGAATACGCAGTGGGCTTTTACCTGGAAGCTGGAACATTGCAGACGTATCATTAGTTGATGCTTCAGCGTGATCAAAGACTTCAGAAAGATCAGGGCGAGCACGTCCTTCATCGTCAACAGGTGCACCAATTTTATTGATAATTGAACCAATAAGACGTTTGTTTTTGTGACCACCCCATGAGTTGTAAGCGATCTCTAATCGGTTCATTAGCCCGTTAGGAGAGTCGTTACCTGGTGTGGCAATGAAAATCACATCGGCATCAAGTGCTTTAGCTATTTCAAAATTGATATCGTCAGAGAAAGGGTGAGTGCGAGTCGGTACTAAACCTTCAATCACAATCGTTTCAGTGTTGGCTGCACATTCGCTTGCACGAGCAATAATTTGCTCCATTAATACGTCGATTTGCTCAGAACGAATTAAGTTCTCAGCATGTTCCATTGAAAATGGCTCAAGCGGATTAACAGTCGGTGAATGGCTTAAAATAGTGGTTGAACGTTCTGGGCCGTTATCACCATTGCGAATTTGTGCAATTGGTTTGAAGAACTGAACTTTAACACCTTTTCGTTCAAGCGCGCGCACCATCCCAAGGCTCAGTGAAGTCAAACCAACACCGGTCCCAATTGGGATTAACATAATATTACGAGACATAAAGACCTCTAAATTTAGCGTAAGTAAAGCCTGCTTGGCAGGCTGTTACGAATTGGCAATGGTGATTAAGCAGTGATCAGCTTAATAGCATCTTCTGCGATAACCCACTCTTCATTAGTTGGGATAACCATCGCGACTGTGCTGCCTTCTTCTGTAATAATGCCGTCTTTACCGAAACGTGCTGCTAGGTTTTTCTCTTCGTTCACGTTGAAGTTAAAGATAGCTAGCATGTTCAATACTTTTGCACGAATAATGTCAGAGTTTTCACCGATACCACCAGTAAATACCACTGCATCTAAACGTCCTAAAGGCACTGTGTAAGAAGCAATGTATTTCGCTAAACGGTAGCAGAAGATTTCTAATGCTAAGGTTGCGCCTTTATGACCATCCTTATAGCCGTCTTCAATGCCGCGACAATCATTAGTCAGTTCAGATATACCTAACAAACCACTTTGTTTGTTTAGTAGGTTGTTGACTTCATCAATGGTGTATCCGAGTTGGTTAACTAAGTGATAGATAATTGAAGGGTCCATGTCACCACAACGTGTGCCCATAACCAAACCTTCTAGTGGGGTTAATCCCATAGAAGTATCAACACTCTTACCGCCTTTAACTGCAGTAACAGAAGCGCCATTACCTAAATGGGCAACAATTACATTAGTATCAGCTATGTCTTGATTAAGCACTTTAGCGGCTTCACGGCTAACAAATAAGTGGCTAGTTCCGTGCATACCGTAGCGACGAATACCGTGTTCGCGATATAGCTTATAAGGTAGTGCGTAAATATAAGCGTGCTCAGGCATGGTTTGGTGGAATGCAGTATCAAACACGGCGACCTGCGGCAGAGCCGGGAACGAAGCCATTGCAGCACGAATACCGATTAAATGCGCAGGGTTATGAAGCGGTGCTAATGAAGCACAATCTTCAATACCTGTAATGACATCTTCGTTAATGATCACAGAGCGAGAGTATTTTTCGCCACCGTGAACGATACGGTGACCGATTGCTTCAATTTGAGCCGCTAATTCTGGCTGGTCAGCAAGAATATTGTTAACTATGTATTCAACAGCTTCACGGTGAGCGGTAAATGCGCCAAGTTTGGCTTCATTTTTTGCGCCGTTAACTTTCCATTTGATGCGTGAATCTTCTAAACCGAAGCATTCAGCAAGTCCTGATATGTGATCATCACCTGAAACAGCATCAATTACAGCGAATTTTAAAGATGAGCTACCGCAGTTGAGTACTAGTACGAGTTTTTGTGACATGTTGAGACCTTTTCGTCTGAGTCGTGCAAAATTTAAATTGACGTGAAATGTGTTATTTCAACTATCAATCATAGTTAATTAATGACTAAACAACCGATAAATTTACCGTAAATTTGGGGCTAATTATCGCTGTGTGCTATGGTGCATATATATTTCAAATCTTATAGGGCGTAACGTTGAGCGTAAAAGTGTTCAAAATCATAGGTGACGGCCGTCGTTATATGAAAGCTTGGCCTATGGTTCGACAACTTGGGTTTTATTTCCCTGAATACCGCGTTGTTAGGGCAACCCATCTTGGCATTATGTTGATGCCATTTTTCGCTATCTTGGCTGCAATTAGCCAAGTGTATGTCAATGGCTGGGCGTTTCTGCCTCAGGCGATTGCGATACTGTTATTCTTTATCAGTTTGCCTATTCAAGGCTTGTTATGGTTAGGTTTACGAGCTAAACACCCATTACCAATAACACTGTTTGATTGGACCAACCAATTAACCACCAAAATGAGTTCCATGGGCATAACTTGCCAACCTTTAGGGGCTAAAGCGTGTTATTTAGATATGGCGCTTATTTTAAAAACGGCGTTTGAACGTTTAGATAAAAGTTACTGGGAACAGCTTTAATCGCTGTTTCGGTTAATTTATCAATAGTCAGCTTTTATACCGCGCTCAGTGAATACAGCCTTTATGGATTCCATGGTTTCTTTACTAGGTGGTTTGGTATCAGTTAATGAGTAAGTCTCACCAAATGCTTCCCATTTGTGGGTGCCGAGTTGGTGGTATGGCAGTAACTCTACCTTTTCAACATTCTTCATTGGTTCAATAAAGTCGGCTAATGCTTTCGCTGAAACGAGATCTTCAGTAAAGCCATCTACAACGACATATCTTACCCAGGTCTTTTGGTTACGTTTGGCTAAATATTCTGCGAATTGCAACGTGCGCTGATTGCTGACCTTGGTTAAATCGATGTGCTTGGCATCATCCATTTGTTTAATGTCCAGTAACACTAAATCGGTATTATCGAGTAACTCGTCAATCACCGGAGTGTATTTACGTACAAAACCATTAGTATCAAGGCAAGTATGGAGATCATTTTCTTTGCAGGCTTTGAAAAGTTCTGTCACAAATTCAGCTTGGAGAATGGCTTCTCCACCTGTTGCTGTGACGCCACCAGATTGTAGAAAAGGTTTGTAACTGATGATTTGCCCCATGAGCTCATCAACAGTGACTTCCTTACCGCCGTCTAAATCCCAAGTGTCGCGATTATGGCAGTATTGGCATTTCATTAAACATCCCTGCATAAACGCGACATAGCGGATACCAGGACCGTCAACGGTGCCAAAAGATTCAATAGAGTGGATACGACCTGTGGTCATGATGTCTCCAAACAAGCAAAAAAAAAATGGTTGTACTAAATGTTATGGATGAACATAACGGTATATTAGTACAACCAATTTTAAGAAGTATTACAAGCCTTTAGTGAAAGTACGAGTAATTACATCTTGTTGCTGTTCAGGTGTTAGCGCGTTGAAACGTACAGCGTAACCTGAGACTCGAATGGTTAATTGTGGGTACTTTTCAGGGTTCACAATCGCATCTTCCAGCATTTCACGGTTCATAACGTTAACGTTCAAGTGCTGACCACCTTCGCTGTTAGCGTTACTCATGAAGTAACCATCCATTAGCGATGCAAGGTTAGAACGACGTCCAGTCTCATCTTTACCTAACGCATTTGGCACGATAGAGAAAGTGTATGAAATACCATCTTGAGCGTGAGCAAATGGTAGTTTCGCTACTGAAGTCAGTGAAGCGATAGCACCGTTTTCGTCACGGCCATGCATTGGGTTTGCACCTGGAGCAAATGGTGCACCAGCTGGACGACCATCAGGTGTTGTACCTGTTTTCTTACCATAAACAACGTTAGAAGTGATGGTTAAGATTGACTGTGTTGGAATCGCATTGCGGTACATTTTCTTGTTACGGATCTTAGCCATGAAACGCTCAACTAAGTCACAAGCAATGTCATCTACGCGTGGGTCATTGTTACCAAATTTCGGGTAGTCACCTGAAATATCAAAGTCGATTGCAATACCGTCTTCGTCACGGATTGGCTTAACTGTGCCGTATTTGATTGCAGATAATGAATCGGCAGCAATTGACAGACCAGCGATACCACATGCCATAGTACGACGAACATCACGATCATGAAGTGCCATTAACGCTGCTTCATAAGAATATTTGTCATGCATATAATGGATAGAGTTAAGTGCTGTCACATATTGTGTCGCTAACCAATCCATTAAGCCGTCTAAACGACCCATCACATCATCAAACTCCAATACTTCTGAAGTGATTTTGTCAGCAACGGGGGCAATTTGTGTCTTCATTTTTTCATCTACGCCACCATTGATAGCGTAAAGCATGGTCTTCGCTAAGTTAGCGCGAGCACCGAAGAACTGCATGTGTTTACCTACAATCATAGGGCTGACACAACAAGCGATTGCGTAATCGTCAGATTCGAAATCTGGACGCATTAAGTCATCGTTTTCGTACTGGATTGAGCTTGTATCGATAGACACTTTGGCACAGAAGTTTTTAAAGCCCTGTGGTAAAGCATTCGACCATAAAACAGTAATGTTTGGCTCAGGGCTTGGGCCCATGTTGTATAAAGTGTGTAAGAAACGGAAGCTGTTCTTAGTCACTAAAGTACGGCCATCTAAACCCATACCTGCAACTGATTCAGTTGCCCAGATTGGGTCGCCAGAGAATAACTCATCGTATTCAGGAGTACGTAGGAAACGAACCATACGTAATTTCATCACAAAATGGTCAACCATTTCTTGCGCTTGTTCTTCCGTGATAACGCCGTTAGCGATGTCACGTTCGATGAAGATATCAAGGAATGATGAAGTACGGCCTAATGACATTGCCGCGCCATTTTGGCTTTTAACTGCAGCAAGGTAACCGAAGTAAGTCCACTGAATTGCTTCTTTAGCATTCGTTGCCGGTAAAGAAATATCACAGCCATATTTTGCTGCCATTTTCTTCATTTGACCTAATGAACGATGTTGCTCAGCAATTTCTTCACGAAGTTGCATAGTGCTTGATAAATCTTCGCCAGCTTCAAAACCTGCTTGCAGAGAAGAGAACTGAGCGAATTTATCTTGCATTAGGTAATCGATACCGTAAAGCGCGATACGACGGTAATCACCAATGATACGACCACGGCCGTATGCATCAGGTAAACCCGTTAAGATACCTGATTTACGACATGCCATAATTTCAGGCGTATAGACATCGAATACACCTTGGTTATGGGTTTTACGTAATTCAGAGTAAGTGTACTTAACATCTTCGTCTAATACGCGGTCGTATGCTTTACAAGACCCTTCAACCATACGAATACCACCATTAGGTAGCATTGCACGTTTAAGCGGCGCGTCAGTTTGTAAACCAACGATAGTCTCTAAATCTTTGTTGATGTAACCAGCATCATGAGAAGTAATGGTTGAAACCATTTTAGTGTCGAAATCAACAGGAGCGTGAGTGCTGTTCTCTTGCTTGATACCGACCATCACTTTTTCCCAAAGTGTTTCAGTAGCTTGAGTAGCACCTGCTAGGAAAGACTCATCACCTTCATAAGGTGTGTAGTTTTTCTGAATAAAGTCACGAACATTAACTTCAGTTTTCCAATCGCCAGCTTCAAAACCTTGCCAAGCGTTTGCAAATAATTCTGTTTTATCGGTCATGGTAATTTACCTTCTCGTTAATTGACTGCTGATGTGCCATATGATGGTAGTGGATAACTGTTACAACCAATTGGCATATCAAAAAATTGAGACCCCTATAAATGGATAATTGATAGGGCATCTAATCTGTTAGCTTTTACAATAAAATCGTTACTGTAGAAGCGAATAATTCATCAAATGTAAATTGGTAAGACCAATTTACCTAAAGAATATTAGCATAGGTTTTATGCAACTTCACTTAATTAAATCAAAATCGAATAAGATATGGACAAAAATGTTATCTGGCTAACACTTTTTGCGCAAAAAGTTTTTTAATCACTCATTAGTCACTACTCTTGCAGCTTATTGTTAGCTAGCTTTGTGTTGCCTTCTTATCGCTATATAGCTTTGCTATACTGTTTTATAGCATCTTTTAGATAAGCTGATCATTTATTAGCGAAAACTTAGCAGATATAAGAAAGTGCTTAGCTAAGTTCATATGAGAAATCTTGGTATTACCAATTTATTTGTATGATTTATAAATGACGTTATAAAGCAATGATTCAGTTCAAGTCTGTAGCGCAAGTTTGTTTAGGTAAATAGCACAAGCGATTTACTTTGTTAATCCTATTTTAGTGTTAAAAGTTTTGAGGTTTATATGCAGAAATTAACCGGTGAAGAGCGCCAGAGTTCGGCGAATTCAACGACCGAGTTAACAAATAAGTCGCCAGCGCCAACAACTTATGAACAAGCTGAAAAGTTTGGTTTAGCAAAGGTGGCTAAAAGTCCTTGGCAGTCGTTTATTTTGTCGATATTTGCCGGTGCCTTTATTGCCATTGCATTTGTATTTTATGTCACTGTGACCACGGGCAGTACCGGTGGTTGGGGTATGACGCGTTTCATCGGCGGTATTGCGTTTAGTTTAGGTCTTATTCTTGTTGTGGTATGCGGTGCGGAGCTATTTACCAGTACGGTATTAACCTCTATACCTTGGGCACAAAAACAAATTAAAACGTCGACGCAGTTGCAGTGCTGGGCACGTGTATACGCGGGGAACTTAGTTGGCGCATTGATTATGGTGTTGTTGATTATGATGTCGCGGATGTTTGAGCTCAATGGTGGACAATGGGGGGTAAACGCTTTGAATATTGCCCAACATAAAATTCATCATACTTGGCTACAAGCATTCACTTTGGGGATTTTATGCAACATGCTCGTGTGTTTAGCTGTGTGGATGACATTTGCCACTAAAGATCTGTTAACTAAATCTTTTTTGATGATTCTACCGGTAGCTATGTTTGTCAGTAGTGGTTTTGAGCATAGTATTGCTAATATGTTTATGGTTCCCTTAGGTGTCGCGATTCACGCTTTTGCACCTGAGAGCTTTTATCTTGGGTTAAATATTAACCCACAGCAGTATGCCGATTTAACCTTGGTAAACTTTGTATTTAATAATCTCATTCCTGTTACTTTGGGCAATATTGTCGGTGGCGGTGTATTTGTTGGCTTAGGTTTTTGGTTAGTACAGCAAGATAAACTCGTTATTGGCTCAGAAGGGGCTAGCAATGCTTCTTTAGTGGGTGAGCAAGAAGCAAGAAAGAAGTAAGCTTTATGAAATTATTCAGCATTCGTAAATAAAAAACTTCCATTGATTATAACGCCCTGCAATTGCAGGGCGTTTTTATTGGTTCAATCAGTACTCTGTATAGCACGCTGAATTAAGCCAAACTTTGCTTCAAGTCGGTAAAGTATTTATCCCAGCCGATGTGCGCTCTGCCTGCAGCTAGATTAAAATGACTTGGATTATCTGCTTTACCTTCAAGAATACCTTGATAAATCCCCGCAATAACAGTCCCAATAAAGTCACCCAACTCTGCCACTCTATCTTGCTGATATTCTTCAACCGTCATTGGGGTGTAAATCAATGAGGTGCCAAAGGCTAGATTCATATAATCAGCCAGCTGGTATTGAGTCATTGATTCACCATGGAGATTATATGTTTGCCCATTGTGTTTACTCTCGGTAAGCATTCGGGCATAGGCGTAGGCAAGTTCGCTGCGAGTGGTGTAACCGCATTTTCCGTTATTAGCGCAATTGGCAATCACACCTGATTTTTTGTAGCTGTCTATATATTCAATATCGGGTTCAATATAGATCCCATTGCGGCCAATGACCCAGTCTACACCGCTTTCACGAATGTCTTGCTCTGTCTGACGGTTACTTTGTATCACAGGTGAGAAAGCAGTATTTTCTTCAGCACCTTGAACACTGGTGTACACAATCTTTTTTACGCCTGCTGTTTTTGCAGCATGAATGACATTACGGTGCTGCTGTATTCGCTTATCTGGTGCATCCATCCCTGATACCAATAGTAATACGTCTACAGTTTGTAGTGATTGGGCTAATTGCGCCGAGTTATTGTAATCTCCAGAACGCACTTCAACACCTAAGGCTTTAGCATTCTCAGGAGTTCGCGCTAAAGCAATGATGTTTTCTTTAGGATTGATATCTAAAAGTGCGTTAACAATTGCGCTGCCTAATTGTCCGCTTGCTGCAGTAATAGCGATGTTCATTGATTGGCTCCTAAAGATATAAGTTGAGTGTTTCGGTAACGTCTGGCTTGATTATTTGATGGCGCTTTTTACTGTGCTTTTAAGGTTATGCATAAAAGCTTTAAAATGCGGCATAAAATCGACAAATAATGGATGCTTTCTATTTTCCATCATTATAGGTCCGAGTAAACGCAGTGAAACAGCAACTTTGGTCGCCAGCGATGTTTCGAGGCCGCTTCCTTTTTGCAAGTTTTTAACGACATTAAACAAGTCTTCTCTATCTTGTAATTCAAAATCCAATTGCTGACCAGTTTGTTGTGCTGGTAGGTTGATTTCTTCAATGGTAATACGGTATTGATGATTTTTGCGGATAATTGAACTCATGGGGAATTCCTTATGTTGATATGACAATGAAGTAACGGTTGTTTAGCTTTTCAATAAAGCTTCGACCTTAGGTTTTATGGTGAGTGACACGAGCAGCATCATTGCTACTGCAAATGGTAGGGCGGCAGTGACTGTATTAAACCAAGTTGAAAATAATTGATTAAGGTCAGTCATCCCGATGTTATTGATGGTCGTCGATAGCGCTAAACCTGATTCCATTATCAGCGCCATGGCGATACCTATCAGTATGTTTTGAAACTTCTTATTCAATTTAGGTAGAAACTTTTCAGCAAATTTTGTCAATGCTGTCATCAATATAAAACCAGCAGGCATGACAGTTACCGTCGCGAGTAAAAAAGCACTTAACCACTGATTGAAAAAACTGCTGCTATATCCGAGATTAATATAGGTCATGACCCCCGTTATTGTGCCACCCATTAGTGTCATCATGCCTAACACTGTCAGAACTTTTACAGAGACCGGGGTTTTAGTTTCAGCGACGAGGGTCGACGTTATGGATGTTTGATTGTTCATTGTGTAACTCCTACCTTGAAAAAACCATCATTATGGTTGATAATGTCAACTATAAAGATTTAGTTGATAAAGTCAACTAATTTATTCGGAGCTAATTTATGCAAGATCGAAAATCCTTAGAAAGCTTGTTTCAATTGGTACATGGCTTAAAGCGTCAATTACATAATAATATTGAGAAACTTAATCTAGATATGGCGCCGATGAATGTGCGGGTACTTAAGGTGATTAATAAAAAAATCCCCTGTACTGCAATAGACATTGCGCAGTTTTTAAATCGTGACAAAGCTCAAGTCACTCGACTGTTGAATGGATTAATAGCGCAAGAATTAATTGTCAAAGAACCTAATCCAGAAGATAAACGCAGCCAATGTTTACGCTTAACTGAAAAAAGCCAGTTGATAATGGAGGATATTGCTCTAATAGATAAAAAAATACATGAGCAAATGACAAATGGAATTACAGAAGAGGAGCTTGCGTTGTTCGAAAATATAGCTGCAAAAATGGCTGAAAATTTGTCATCAAATCCTTAAGCCAAACAATTAGCAATGAAACTTTGATATAAATCTTGATATAAACGTTGAGCTAATTCTTGAGTTAACTCAAGAATTAATCGATGAATTTAACCGATGAAGTGATCAGCACTAAATCGGCTAAACTTGTTTAATGTTTATTTATTAAGTTATCAGTAACGAAGGGTTTGTTCTTGATAACTATCCATAAAGTAGCACCGAGTAAACCGACACTGAGTTGGATTATGCCTAAGTTGCTAATTAAAGATGCTTGGCTTAATGAGACTAAAACCATCCCCAAGGCACCACTCATCATGCTACTGAATTGGATCAGGGCGACTGCAGAGCCAGTGTCCTGAGTTTGTTGCTCTAGCATTAAGTTAGTACCTGGTACTCTCATGGTAATAATGGCCACTGTTGCAGGGGCCGCAATTACCGCAAAAGTTAATGCTGACATATGACCGATACTGAGAGTTAATACACCAGCGATAGTAAGTAAAATAAAGCACAGGGTAATGATTCTTTTTACAGTGATATAGCGTGACAAGTGCATATAAATCATTGGCCCGAATGCGGCGCACATAGCGTTAAAGGCAAATGCATAGCTAAATTGCTGCTCAGTGAGGCCAAAGTCATTTATATAGATGTAAGAACCCGCTGCTAGAAACCCCATTAATGCCATTGATGTCATCGAAAAGACCACTAATAAAATAGCAAATCTCGGGTTTTTAATTATCACAGCCAGTCTTCCCCAAGAGCGAAGCACTGAGCCAACATATTTTTTCTCTAAGGTTTCCTGGTAACACAGGGCTAATATTGCTGCAAATGTGCCATATATGGCGAGCACTACGAACATCATCCGCCATGAGGCTATTTGAAGCAAAAAAGCGCCAATCACTGGCGCAACCATGGGGGCGATGATCACTAAAGACATGATGGTGGCCATGATTTTCTCGCGCTCTCGACCAGTAAAACTGTCTTTTACAATGGCAGTGGCAACCACAGTGACAGCACTGGCTGCAAATGCCTGTAAGACTCTAACACCAATAAGTTGTTCAATATTAGCTGAAAGCGCACAACCAATACTCGCAAGAATGTAACCACAGATACCGATGAGTAAAATGGGTTTTCTACCGAACTTTTCACTTAGTGGTCCCCAAAAAAGTAGACCCGTGGCATAGGTGACAAAGTAACTACTCAGGGTTAAGTTGACCATAGATTGATTAGTGTTTAACGCCTCAACCATGGTGGGCAAAGCAGGTAAATACAAGTCAATAGTCAATGGCGGAAATGCGCTAATAATGACGAGAAAAAATAGCATACCGGTTTGACCCAGTATCGATTGTGGATTTTTCAATTTGATACTCTTAAGTTGAACTTCACCGATTACTTACCCTGACTCATTCTCTTTAGGTTTATCCTTGTTATCTATATCTGCAACTATATCAGCTACCTATATCGGCTACCTATGTCTGTTATTTATTGACCTGACATTGTTTTAATAATGCAGTAAAAAAATCACTGCCTTTTCGCTCAGCAAAAGCAATATTGCGCTCAGGAATGGTTTCGGGTTCATCATATTCTGCTAGTGCTGCTTCCATACTGGCTTCGCGAATAATATGAATTGTTGGATAAGGTGAGCGATTAGTGTAATTAGCTGCACTATCTTGTGGTTCGCCTTCAAAACAGTAGTCAGGGTGAAAGCTTGCCAGTTGATAAACCCCTTCATACTCATGTTCAAATAATTTGTCATTAGCTAAGTCAACGATATCAAGATAACTGTAAAACCCTTCAAAGCCACGGGGCATGATAAACAATGTGGTTTCAACGTCTGGATTGTTGTCTAAAAACTGACATTCGCTGAGAAAGTCTTTCATCACTTGTTTGACTTTGGTCTGCTCACTGCAAAAATAACGAATACTGTTGCGCTCGACTTCGCGGCGGGCAAACGGGCAAATATTATATTTCATGATCACTTTACTGACCCAGTTAGCCGTTTCAATGTGGTATTCGGTTAATTCTGACATCTGACTTCCTGCTGGTTGCTCTTGATATATTGATGACTATTTGGCGACGCGTTAATTAGGTAGCACCATAGGTATGATGGATAGCACTAATAATAATGCCATGCTGATATTAAAGATGCGTTGCTGACGAGCATTTTTAAGTAATTTTTTCAGTCCAATCCCAAAACTTAACCAAATGGACGCGCAAGGGAGTGCGACAAAGAAAAACACCACTGCAATGGTGATAATTTGTGGTGCCAACGGCTGCTGAATGTTAGTAAATGTCGCGATAGCGCCCACGGCCATAATCCAACCTTTTGGGTTGACCCATTGAAACGCGGCAGCTTGAAAAAAGTTAAACGGTTTGACTGTTTTCTTGCCTTCTAAATTACTTGAGCTATTGGCAATTAACCAAGACAGATACAGTAAATAGATAATACCGGCTACTTTAATGACTTGGTGAGCGACAGGGTAAGCTTGAAACACAGCACTAAGACCAAGTCCTATAGCAAGCACCATACTCGGGAAACCAACAATGATGCCCAATAAGTGTGGAATACTGCTTTTTACACCAAAATTGACCCCTGAAGTCATCAACATTATGTTGTTTGGACCAGGAGTAATACCTGCAGAAAAGGCAAATAATGCAATGGTAATGACGAGTTCCATAAATTGAGTTTTTCTTAATCGGAAATTTTTTATCAGGCCTGCATTTTAGCCGTTATCCCATAGTGAACAAGCAAAAAGTGCATTTATATCGATTTTGCTGAGTTACAAATGTGGCGAAGTGGTTGGAAGTGTTTTTAATATTTGTTCTCAAGTGTTTAAAATATACTTTAAATATTCGGATTTGTTGTTATTAAATTTGAGTCAGGTTAGGTTAGGGTTCATATGTTAAATTAATTTTGATGCGAGAGTTCGCGCTTTATACCGATTGTGCTTGCCTGTGCGGTACTTGCCAGTTTCTGATTATAGGATTAACGGATAAATGATAAATAAACAATGGTGTTTATGGATAAGCTTAGTTGCCGTATTAATAAGCGGTTGTGCAAGTAATGAAACAATAATCGATCCTGTCCCAAGTCGCATTACTATGGTGACTTCAGGTGATTTAGGCATGATTTCAGAACATGCTAAAACCTTTAGTTGGCATCCAACGATGTTTACTGTCCATAGTGCAAATAAGATAGATGATGCTGAGTTAGTCAGACATATGCGTCAATCGATTACTAAAATAATGAATGCTAAGGGTTATCATTATGTGTCGGCTGATCAGTCTCCAAGTCTTATATTGGGCTTTGGTATGGCATTAGAGTCTGAAATCAGTGATAAAGAAATTATGAAACGCGCGGGATTAGTGGCAGGCTTATCTACCAAAGGCGTTGATGACGATTATGAAAAAGGCTCTGTGCTGGTGGCGTTATTCAATCCCAATAGTATTCAACCAGTGTGGAAGGTCCTAGCGCAAGGCTTTACTGATACCGATAGACCGGTTGAAGATAGAGAGCAACGTTTTGATAAACTCACTTCGATGATGCTTAATTCAATCCCGAATCATGTTATGTAATGTTATCGGGTAAATCATCTGGTTTCATGCTACAAAATAAAAAGGCCGTTGATTGTTATCAACGGCCTTTTTAGTCATATACTGACTTGTGCTAGACAGAAACATCCACTTCATAAGAACCAAACTTACGAATGTTAATGACACCAGTATCAAAGATCAGGTATTGGCCTTTAATTCCTTGCAAAATACCAGTGACTTCAGGCGTTTTATCAAAGTTATGTGATTTCACTTTTTTAGGGAACTCAGTGATTGGGAATTTAATTCCTTGAATTGAGTTATCCAAACGTTCAATGACAAAATCTGGGTTCTGCTGCTTAATTTCTAATAAGCGCTCTTCAATAACTGGGATTAATTGATTCGCCATCTCGATGAGATCCACATCCTCATTATTGCCTTTGAGCATGGCTTGCCAATTCGTTTTATCGTTGATCAGTTTAGCTAACTCAACTTCCACTAAACCAGAGAGTTGGCGAGTGGAAACTTTAATGATAGGTAAGCCCTGGGTTGCGCCTTGATCTATCCAACGCGTTGGAATTTGAGTGTAGCGGGTGATACCAACCTTGATCCCTGAGGTATTTGATAGGTAAACATAATGAGGAACAAAACAGTGAGTTTGAGCCCATTCAGGTTCGCGGCAAGTCCCCTTATCAAAGTGGCAAGTTTCAGGCTTCATGATGCATAAATCACAGCTGGCAAGCTTAGACATGCAAACGTAGCAATGGCCTTGTGAATAACTTTTTTTGGTTTTTTTACCGCAACTACAACAAAAGATATTGCCCGTGTGAGTTAGTGTCAGTGATTGACCAATCAAAGGGTTAAGGTCAATGGTTTCATCGCCCACAGGCAGTTTGTATTGCACTTCATTCTGCTCATCAAGCTGAGTGCGCATTTTTGATAGCGTTCCTAACATCATTTACTCATTGTTTTTATCATTTGAGCTTAGTCTAACAGATGCTTGTAGGGATATTTAAACGGTTTTTTAGATTGAATAAGCCGTTAAGTGCAGTTGATGTTTATGACACTTATATGAAACTTTAAGTTTGTCTATAGACGAGGTTGTATAGAAGTGAGTAGAGGGTAAAGCGGTTGGAATCATGCTTATAACACCAGCGAATGCATTGGCCAATACGCTGGTGATATAGCTTGAAGATGAATGGCTTAGCAGGATATTAGTCGTGTTTGCGTATCAGATAATGCAAGCTTTATGCGCTTTTACTCAGTTTATCTAATACAACATCATCACCCAGTTCATAAAGTGATTCTGTTAACTGTTCTTCTTGGCTAGGATCAGATAAGCCTAGGCCCATCGTTGCTCTGAAGAGGGCAATACCGCTGTGGCTTGCTGTTTCCTGTTGGCTACTAAATTGCTCAATGTTAATACCAAGAGCGTTTATTTTATTAGATATTTCAAGCACTAATCCTTCGCGATCATAAGCAACCAGATTAAAGCTTAAGCGTTTGATTGGCTGTGCTATATGGCCTGTTTTACAATAAGTGCAATTAAGTCCGTCAATACACTCTAATGCTTCTAGCAAGGCGTCCCATTTTAATGCAGAAACTTCTAACTGTAATATAGCGGCAAAGATACCATCTATATGACGCATTTCTGAATCAAGCCAATTACCATTGTGACGACTTATAACATTTGCTATTTGCTCAACTAGTCCTTTTCTATCAGGGGCTTGCAAGGTGACGAGATAACGCAACATAATTGAAACTCCCAAATTATTAACAAATAAATCTGCTGTAACACTACTGTCATATTTACGTCATATAATTCAGCCAATTAAAATTGGCATCCAAAAAATGTCATATAAGCTCGCTAAACTGCAACTTTTTAAACCAGCGATTCGCTTGGGAATGAAAAACAGTCAGTTTAGGTAAATAAAACAGCTATTTATTTAGTAACACAGCGGATTAAACAATCATAGCGAAATTTCGCTGACGATTAATTATAGAGGTTCTGAATGGAAAGTCAGGTAAGTCAGCCTGGTTCTGAGACGAAAAGTTTGCTTGTCAGCAGACGTACGAATCGAAGAGCATTTACGGATAAGGCAGCTGAAGTCGGAGTAACTGTGGGTGGTACCATGGTTTTTGTCGCTTTGTTGTTGATTTTCTTTTACTTATTGTATGTTATCAAACCTATTTTTGATGGTGCAGATGTTGAGCCTGTTTCAACCATTAGCTATCAAAATACGGATGTAGCAACATTAATGGTCGGTAGTGATGAGCAGAATGAAATCGCTTATCGCGTGACAATTGATGGACAAGTTGATTTTTATTCAGTTGCAAGTAAACAACTAATCCAAAGTTTTAATCCTCCTCTACCGGCGGGTGCAACCGTGGTAAGTAGTACTAAAGCAAAACCGAATGAACAACGTTTTGCACTGGGGTTAAGCTCAGGGGAAGCATTGGTTGTAGGTGTTGATTTTGGTGTGACTTATCCAGACAACGTCCGCACAATTACGCCTCGTTTACGTTATCCACTTGGTGAAACACCGATAATGGTCGACGAAGGTCAACCATTGAACAATTTGGTGTTTGATTATATCGATAGTCGTATTGGCTTTGCGTATCAAGATAATGACGGTGCATGGAAATTGAATCGCCTTGAGGGCGAAGAAAACATGATGACCGAAGAAATTGAATGGTATTCAGATTTAGCGGTGATTGAAGATGCACCAAAAGAGGCTTTCACTGCATTAATGACGCCAGACCATCGCCAATTGATCTTACCGACGTCAGGTAAAATATTTATCTACAGCATCCGCGATACTGATACGCCAAGTTTGCTGCAAGTGATTGATGTAAAAGATGGCAGCAATAAGGTATCTAACGTCAGTTTATTAGCGGGTGCGAGCTCGGTATTAGTTAATTATGAAGATGGCACAATTAGCCAGTATTTTCAGGTAAGTAGCCGCAACGGTCGTTTGTACCAGAAAATTCGTGACTTCGAAATTGACTCGCCTGTGCAAACCATTGCCACAGAATTTTATCGTAAGAGTTTTGCTGTTGTCAGTGCAGAGGGCGAACTATCGCTACTGTATACCACCAGTCAACGTAACTTATTTACTGAAACATTCAATATTGCGCAACCCGGTGAAATGGCCTTCAGCCCTCGCTCAAATGCATTAATCGTTGAAGCGAATAACAGCCTGAATATTTTTGCTGTCGACAATGACCATCCTGAAGTGTCATGGAGCGCATTGTGGCAGAAAGTTTGGTATGAAGGTTACCCTGAGCCACAGTACGTTTGGCAGTCAACATCTGGTTCTGATGATTTTGAAGCAAAACTAAGCTTAATGCCTTTAGCATTCGGCACCATGAAAGCGGCTTTTTATGCCATGTTATTTGCTGTGCCAATTGCTATCGCAGGTGCGATTTACACGGCTTACTTTATGGCACCGAAAGTGCGTAGTGTTGTTAAGCCTACCATTGAAATTATGGAAGCATTGCCAACAGTAATTTTAGGTTTCTTAGCGGGTTTATGGTTAGCCCCATTAATCGAAGACCATTTACCTGGCATATTAGTGTTACTGACATTACTGCCAACCAGTATCTTGGTCAGCGCATTTACTTGGAGCAAGTTACCAGCTAAATGGAAGCAGCGTTTACCTGAAACATATCAAGAGATCATGTTGATCCCAGTGATTTTGTTTGTAGGTTGGTTCTCATTTGAAATCAGCCCAGTGATTGAAATCGCCTTCTTTGATGGTAACACCCGTCAATTTATTACTAATGAGCTAGGGATTACTTTCGACCAACGTAACGCGTTTGTTGTCGGTATTGCGATGGGCTTTGCGGTGATTCCAACGATTTTCTCGATTGCTGAAGATGCGATTTTCTCAGTGCCACGTCATCTATCAAATGGTTCATTAGCACTAGGTGCAACGAACTGGCAGACATTAACACGGGTGGTTTTATTAACAGCAAGCCCAGGTATTTTCTCTGCAGTGATGATGGGGTTAGGGCGAGCAGTAGGTGAAACCATGATTGTATTAATGGCAACGGGTAATACTGCAATCCTTGAGTGGAGTGTGTTTGAGGGTATGCGTACCTTAGCCGCGAACATTGCTGTCGAAATGCCTGAATCAGCCATTGGTAGTTCGCATTACCGCGTATTGTTCCTTGCTGCATTCGTTTTGTTTGTATTTACCTTTGTCTTTAACACCATTGCAGAAGTGGTACGTCAACGTCTACGTGAACGTTACAGCTCACTTTAAGGAATGAAGATGAAAACAATAGTTAATATTTCGCCAATCGCTTTGAGAGGTTCGAGCAATGGGTAAGTGGGTTAAATCAGGATCTCCATGGATATGGATGACTGGTGGTGCAGTAAGTATCAGTTTGATTGCAGTACTGGGTTTGTTGTTGTTGATTGCTTGGCGTGGCTTAAGTTACTTCTGGCCTGCTGACATTTATCAATGGCAACTTGAAGATAACAATGGAGTTAAATCAACGCTAATAGGCGAGATCTACGACCGTGAAGAAGTACCCACTGAACGCTTAATCTCAGCGGGTCATAAGTTTAATGAACATCCGGGTGAGTTTGTCACTCGCTACCTTGTGAAAACAGGTAACCGTGAGTTTGTAGGCTTAGATTTCCGCTGGATTTTAGCAACTGACATTGTTAGTCGTGAAAAGCCTGAAGATATAGCGATGTTTGAGCGAACTAAAAATGGTAATTTTTATGGTTACCCTGTTGCTGTTATCGAAGATGGCCAACGTTTATCGCTTGATGGCGAGCAAATCGAAACGTCATTAGAAGAACATATTGAACGTTCTGTTGATATCGGTGAGCAAGCGCTTAAACTACAAAAGTCTGAAATTGGTTCAGTTAACTATGCGCTAGAGCGTCTTCGCTTAAAAGAGCGTGGATTAGAGTTAGACGGCAAGTTAACCCCTGAATTAAAAGCAGATTTAGACGCACAAGCTGAGCAGTTAAACCAAGACTACTTAGTGATGGAAAAAGACTTGTTTGCATTGCGTGATGAAGCAGCAAGAGATTCTGTCATTATCCGTGATATGCGCGGTGAAGAAGTTACCTTGAAGTTAGATTCAGTCTTAGATGTGAGTTATGTCAACCGAATGAACAGCTTTGATAAAGTGGTTCATTGGTTTGTGGGAATAGGTCGCTTTGTTAGCCACGACCCACGTGAAGCGAATACTGAAGGTGGGGTATTCCCAGCTATCTTTGGTACCGTGTTCATGGTGATGCTGATGGCTGTGATTGTGACGCCATTTGGTGTGATTGCCGCGATTTACTTACATGAATATGCTAAAAAGGGCCCAATTACTAAGATGATCCGTATTGCGGTGATTAACTTAGCGGGTGTGCCATCTATCGTATACGGTGTGTTTGGTTTAGGCTTCTTTGTTTATATGCTTGGTGGCTCGTTAGATCAGCTATTTTATCCTGAAGCATTACCTGCACCGACATTTGGTTCGCCAGGTGTGATTTGGTCTGCACTGACCTTAGCTATTTTGACATTGCCAGTTGTGATTGTATCTACTGAGGAAGGCTTAAGCCGTATCCCAAGTGCAGTTCGTCAAGGCAGTTTAGCGTTAGGTGCGACAAAGTTTGAAACCTTATGGCGCATTATTATTCCAATGGCAAGTCCTGCGATTATGACAGGCCTTATTTTGGCTGTAGCTCGCGCAGCGGGTGAAGTCGCGCCATTGATGTTAGTGGGTGTGGTAAAACTTGCACCGACGTTACCGATAGATATGAACTTCCCGTTTATCCATTTAGAACGTAAGTTTATGCATTTAGGTTTCCATATTTACGACGTTGGCTTCCAAAGTCCTAACGTAGAAGCGGCTAGACCACTGGTTTACGCTACTTCATTCTTATTAGTATCTGTGATTGTGACACTTAACTTAACAGCTATTAGTGTACGTAATCACTTACGTGAAAAATTCCGTTCGCTAGAACATTAATTAGCGATATCCTGAGGAAAAAAGAAAAATGATTTCTATTGATCAAAGCGCTATTAAATCTGAAGTTGTCGATTTAGCTAACCTACCTGCACAGGATACTGCGTTAGAAATTCGTAACTTAGATTTACGTTATGGTGATAAACAAGCTCTATTCGATGTGAGCATGAAAATCCCGAAAAACCAAGTGACAGCATTTATTGGCCCAAGTGGTTGTGGTAAGTCAACATTATTACGTTGTATTAACCGTATGAATGACTTAGTTGAAACCTGTCATACAAGTGGTGAGATTTTACTTCACGGTCAAAATATTTATGACAAGCAAGTCGACGTTGCTGCGCTTCGTCGTAATGTTGGTATGGTGTTCCAGCGTCCTAACCCGTTTCCTAAGTCAATTTATGAAAATGTGGTTTACGGGCTACGTTTACAAGGTGTAAGTAATCGTCGTGAACTTGACGAAGCAGCTGAACGTTCACTGCGCGGCGCGGCAATTTGGGATGAAGTGAAAGACCGTTTACATGATAACGCCTTTGGTTTATCTGGTGGTCAGCAACAACGTCTAGTGATTGCCCGTGCAATTGCTATTGAACCAGAAGTTTTGTTACTTGATGAACCAACATCAGCATTGGATCCAATTTCAACATTAACGATTGAAGAGCTAATTACTGAGCTAAAATCAAAATACACAGTGGTTATCGTTACGCACAACATGCAACAAGCTGCGCGTGTATCTGATCAAACTGCCTTCATGTACATGGGCGAGTTAATTGAGTACGCTGATACCAATACTATCTTTACGACGCCAAAAAAACGTAAGACAGAAGATTACATTACGGGTCGTTACGGCTAATAGTACAGGCATTAATAGCCGAGACTTCGGTCAATATTTTAAAGAATAAAGGTTGATACAGTAATGGAAAACAAAAGTTTAAATAAGCATATTTCTGGTCAGTTTAATGCTGAATTAGAAGATATCCGTAACCGTGTTTTAGCTATGGGCGGTTTAGTTGAGCGTCAGCTTGAAGAGTCACTTGATGCACTTGCATCACTTGACGCAGAGCTTGCGCAAAAGGTAATTGACGGCGATCACAGAGTCAATGGCATGGAAGTGTCTATTGATGAAGAATGTACCCGTATTATTGCTAAGCGCCAACCTGCTGCCAGTGATTTACGTTTAATTATTACGATTGGCAAAACCATTACTGATCTAGAACGTATTGGCGATGCTTGTGTACGTATTGCAAAGGCTGCTTTAGATAAGCGTTTAAATAATCAACAGCCATTACTTGTGAGCATTGAAAACATGGGGCGTCATGCAACGCGCACACTCCATGCAACACTTGATGCGCTAGCGCGTATGGATGCTGACAATGCACTTGAGCTGCATAAAGAAGATGCTAAGCTAGACAAAGAATATGAAGGTATTATCCGTCAGCTAATGACTTACATGATGGAAGATCCTCGCTCTATTCCAGCGGTATTAGACGTACTTTGGGCTGCTCGTGCGGTTGAACGTGTCGGTGACCGCTGTAAGAATATCTGTGAGTACATTATCTTCTTCGTGAAAGGTAAAGATGTTCGCCATACTTCTTATGAAGACATGGAAAAAGATTTAAACATGTAAACTGATTGGTTTGCATCTCAAAGCCCTTAATGAAAATTAGGGGCTTTTTTGTTGGCTAAACCTAAACCTAAACCTAAACCTAAACCTAAACAAAAGCACTAAGCAACAGTCCTAAACACAAGCCCTAAGCAATAACCCTAAACAGCCGCCCTAAACACCTGCAGTAAACCTCAAGCAGAAAGCCTTAAATAAGAAATTTTAAGCAATAAGTACATACCCAAAGCAAAATAAAATACAGTTAGAGTTGGACAAAATGACCTTGTCTGAATATTAAAATTGAGTCACTTTGTCGCACTGTTTTTTGTAAGTCACTAACACCACAATATTTTTTGAACTCGATCACAGAAATAATTGGCATTTAAATTGCTATCTTTATATATCCAATCCCTGCGGCAAGATATATGAGATGTAAGACCCATAGCTTAAATAACGTCAACAAACTTTCAGGAGAGTTAAGCGGTGCATTCGCTGACTTAGGTACCTTCCTTCCACTTGTATTAGGCCTGATTGCGCTTAATCAATTCTCACCCCAAGGCATATTTCTTGGCTTTGGCTTTTTTGCGCTTTTTAGCGCATTTTATTATCGAAGGCCTATTCCAACCCAGCCGATGAAAGTCATCAGTGCGCTGGTCATTGCTGAAGGCCTGACGCCTGGGATGTTACAAGCTTCGGCAATGTTAATGGGCGTCATATTACTGATATTGGCATACAGTGGCATCATTCAATGGATGGCAAAGCAACTATCACCCGCGATTAGTATTGGCATCCAATTAGCTATTGGCATTCAGTTAATGTGGATGGGTGGCTTTATGATGAGTGAAACTTGGGGCGTAGGCTTACTTGCTTTCGCGGCATTATTTTTAAGTCGATTTATGCCAATGCAATACATTGTCATGCCCTTGGTTATCTTTTTTGGCATAGTTTGGCAGTATCTGAGTCAAAGTGCCCCTAGTTTTAATTTTGCGCAAGCCGCGCCTTGGCAGTTTAGCTGGCCAGAGAGCTATGAATGGAGCTCGGCAGCTGTACTATTGGTCTTGCCGCAATTAGCACTCACCTTAACTAATGCGGTGATTGCGATTTCTGCAATGGCAAAAGATAAATTTCCTGAAGATAGCGATAAGTTTACCCCACAAGCTTTTGCAAAAAGCTCGGGTTGGACCAATTTATTAATGGCGCCATTTGGCGGTGCAGCAATGTGCCATGGCGCTGGCGGGTTAGCTGTTCAGTATCATTTTGGTGCGCGTACCTGGTTAGCACCAGCAATATTTGGCGCCACTTGTGTGCTGATAGCTATTTTTTGGGGGCAGGGGATTGCCACTGTTCTTTCGTTAATCCCACTTGCTGTGCTTGGTAGCTTACTTGCAATTGCTGGCACCCAATTAGCCTGGTCTAAACGATTCATTGATGGCAAACCATTTTGTATATTCGTAATTTTTACCACTGCATTAGCTTGCCTTGCGATTAATACAGCAGCAGGTTTAGCAGTTGGTGTCGTATTAGAGCTAGGACGTCACCAATGGCAATCACTATCCACGCCAAAGACAAAATGACGTTGCTTATTGGCTTAGCAGTTCAGCCGCTTAGTAGGTTCTGTGCGTGACAGTGATCACAATGTCATGTTTGCTTAATTAGTCATGGGGTATATGCGAAGTGACTAATGAGCAAACTGTGTTAACATTTTCGTCTTGATTCTTCTTTTCCGTGAGCTAAATGAAAAATACCCTGTCCCGTGGCTTGACCAATTTACTTCCTATGGTGTTAAGCCTTTGGCTATTTTGGTCGCTATTCATTTCGTTAGATGGTTTAGGCCATTTACTACTGGATATTGTTGAGCTTGATAACACTTTTGTCGGTGCGGGGTTTATCTTAGTTGCGGTGTTAGTGTTTATTTCAGGTCTGCTGTTTTCTTTTAGCCCATTCGCTTGGCTTTACGGCTGGCTTGAACAGCAGTTAATGAAGTTTCCTTTGTTTAAATCTGTATATGGCAGTATCCGAGATATTGCAGGTTTGATGAAACGCGACGGAAAACCGAAAAACCAAAAGACGGTATTAATTAAACAAGCAAATGGTGGCTATGTCGTTGGCTTTATTATGAATCAAACAGCGCCAAAACCATTGACTGATGCGCTACCTGAAGGGGAATGGGTGCCAGTTTTATTCCAGTTAAGTTACCAAATGGCCGGTGTCACTAGTTTAGTAAAACGTGAAGATTTAATTGAAGTGGATTGGTCTTTTGAAGATGCGATGCGTTTTAATTTAACAGCAGGGATTTCCGCTAAATCGATAACGGCTGTGAATGACAAAAAAGCCATTAAAACGGCTAATTCTGAACAAGATGCCCCTGCAGATAAACCGCAATAACCACTTATTTTTTGTCATCATCAGCTTGTGACAATATTCATAATTTATAGCATTAATGATTAAAGTATTACCCTTTGTCATTAATGTTAATGCGCCTCTACAGGCTTTTATCCATTATGGGTGGCTGTGTTTTTTGAACAAAAATATCGTCAAATAAGCAATAATCGGTTTCAAAAATAAACCGCACTAATAAGTGTCATTTTATTTTCATTAACTCAATCTCGTTCAGCTTGAAAGAAAATGTTGGCCATTTTGTTTGTCAGTCATCATTAAATTCAGTTTGTGATAGAAAACATTGCCCCGAGTGATAACTGAGATTATTCTTGGGGTAATGTTTTAGAACTAATCAATGTTGTTTCATCAACCCATGTTTCATCAATCAATGTTTCATCAACCAAAGTTGGAAAGTCGATGTCGGGCACACAAAGTAAATTAGATAAAGTATTAGCGGAAGCAAGAGACTATAAAGCCAGCCGTGAAAAGGGATACCGCGAGCAAGCGTTAAAACTGTATCCTTGGGTGTGTGGCCGCTGTACCCGTGAGTTCACCCACAAAAATTTATCAGAGCTGACAGTTCATCATGTGGATCACAACCATGATAACAATCCATCAGATGGTTCTAATTGGGAGTTATTGTGTTTGTATTGCCACGATAATGAACATTCTCGTTTTGAAGAGTTGATCCGTTACGGCAGCACTACCGAAGTTAAACAAGAAGCGGCGACATATAATCCGTTTGCTGATTTAAAAGCAATGATGAAAAAGTAGTATTGTTTGCTCATATTTAAATAGAAAGCTCATATTTATATGGGCTTTTTTTTGCATTTTATTGCGAAGCTGATTTGTGAACTTATTCATCCAAGATGTTGAATTAACGAATAAATGGTTGAATTGGATTAACTCAGCTATTGCATCATAATCGTGGCTTAACCATGTTAATGGTGATTATTTGAAAAGGATTTAACCAACAGGCCGCTTGATAAGTAAATGTCAGACTTATGGTTAAATTTTGACTATATTTGTAGTGTCTAGTGCGTCATTATGGTTTCACTGGCTATCGCGATAATTGTTGAAAGCAATATATTTGGACATCGCAAACTGATCAGAAAAATATGGACTTACTACTCAACTTATAAGGGAATATGCATGTTTAGTTATACTAAAATTTTTACTGGGCTTATTTCAGCAATCGCCTTGAGCGCTGGAGTTTCAGTGTGCGCAGCTAGCGAACAAGAATTTTCATCAATGCAGATGAAAAATGTTGAAAAAGTTGAGGTCAAAGTCGACCTCGATGGTGCTGCAAAACGTTTATCAAAGGCGGTCACCTTTAAAACCATTTCTAATCAAGATCGAAACGATTTTGATGCCAAAGCTTTTACCGATTATCACGCGTACCTCGAGAAAAGTTATCCTAAGGTACATGCAAAATTGAAAAAGGAAGTGTTAGGAGATCCTCGACCTTACAGTTTGCTCTATACATGGGAAGGCACAGACCCAACATTACAACCGGCGCTTTTTTATGCTCATCAAGATGTAGTACCTGTACCTGCCGATTCAAGAGATCAATGGAAAGCCGATCCTTTTGCCGGCACCATTAAAGATGGCTACATTTGGGGAAGGGGATCATTAGATGATAAAAACCAGATCCATGCCATTTTAGAAGCCGCTGAAATGAAGATAACAGAAGGTTGGCAGCCATCACGCACGTTATATTTTGTATTTGGACAAGATGAAGAAGTAGGCGGGCCTGAAGGTGCTAGGTACATTGCCGATGTTTTAGAAAAACGTGGTATTGAAAGATTTGCATTCGTAATGGATGAATCTGCACCAATTACACCGGGTATTTTCCCTGGGATTAAAGAAAATACCGCACTTATTGGAATTGCACAGAAAGGCTTCATAAGTCTAGAATTGTCGATTAATGGTATTGGTGGACATTCATCAATGCCACCAGAGGAGTCAAATATTGGTATTGTCGCTGAAGCGATAACCAAATTAGAGAAAGCCCAATTCCCTTACCGAATTCACCCTGCTGTGCGGGCTCAGTACCGCTATATGGGACCTGAATTAGATAAAGCGAATCAGCCTTTATACTCGGCTGTAGCATTTGGTAAAGATGGCGAAGTTACCCCGTTGGAGCAAGAATTCATTGACCTAATGTCAAAGAATGAACTGACACGAGCCATGATCCACACCACCATTGCAGTTACTATGTTTAATGCAGGGATTAAGGATAATGTATTGCCACCAACAGCTGCAGCTATAGTCAATTTCAGACCAATGCCGGGTGATACTCCAGAAGTTATTATTGCTCATGTGAAAAAAGCAATAGCAGACGAACGCATTGAAATTAAAGATATTTCAGCGTCAACACCTGCTACCAATGTTGCCAATGCAGGTGGCCCTGGTTACAAAATGCTGGAAAAAACCATTCGCCAAACTTGGGGGAATGACTTAATCGTGTCACCATTTTTTGTGGTCGGTGGATCTGATTCTAAACATTTTCAAGCCAGAAGCTTTGCACCTGATGTATATACTATGACAGCGATTCAATTAGAAAATACTGAAGAGTTTAAAGGCTTTCATGGCGTTAATGAGCGTATTTTAGTTAAAGAATACGGTCGCTCAATTGGTTTTTTCTATACGTTATTTAATAACTTAGAACAGTTAAAAAATAAATAGTCATTTAAAAGAGCATGAGCAATTAATGTTGATTCATGCTCTTTTTTTACATATCTAACGTTTAGTTATGAGTAAAAGGTAAACATGACAATAATTAGCTAAACTTTTTATTAATCTAACCGTTCACTATTTAAATCTGTTCGTTATTCTATCTTTAAGCTTGTTCAATTTCAGTCTGGGCTTTTATCCACTTATCACGGCTAATGATCTGGCTATTATTACCACCTTTCATTTGCTCTTTTCGCTGTGGTAGTTGTTGCCATACAGCTTGTTTTTTCTCTTCACTGGCTTGTCCCCAGCCAACAATTTCATTGATGTGTCTAAAACACCCCATACAAAAATCATCATCGTTCAGCCCGCACTTGGCAACACATGGTGAGTGCATATAAACATCCTATAATTAACAGTTAAAGGCGCAATTACGCTGATATATTTATGAATAACACTAGACACTAAACGTCATAAAAATTAGTCTCGTGTGAATTAAATGTATTATATATCAGTTAGTTACTTTTAATGCTCGCTTGTCTAATTATTGTGTTTGATGTAAACGCATTAGACTAATTATTGTTAGCTTGGAATAACTAAATTGCTAAGAATTGGTGTGGAGAATACCATGAAATCATCGCTATGTTCAGCAGTAAAACGTGGCTCTTTTATGTTGTTGATGAGTTTAAGCTTAGTGTTAATGACAGGTTGTTCATTACTTGAAGTTAAGCTTGAAAGTGGCGTAGAGCCGCTTCCTAAAGAGCAAATTAACATGAGAATGTTTAGCCGAGAGTTTAGTTATAGTTTCTATACTCAGGTAGAGGCGAGTGCCGATTTGATTGCTAATGGCACTGACGATGTTGCTATAAAATCAAATACTTTGATGTGGAAAATTTACTCTGAGCAAAACCTTCAGCGTGCTATTTTTCAAGCATCTCCAGTTGCCGCAATGGTAGATACATGGGTGTTTACCGAGCAGATGAATCAATACTTTTCTGACGGCGCAGGTAGCGATGTATTTGGACAGCAACAATCAATCGCCATTGAAGCTAGCCAGATGCTGTCGACTAAATTTGCTAAAACCGTAAAAGGCTTTGTTGATCCAAGCAGTTTTAGAAAGCATCAAGCATTTGTAAAACAATATGTTGCTGATAATCCAATTAAAGATATCAGTTTTAGCCGTTCTTCTGCTTTTCAAGATTGGTTAACTTATAGCAATATTTCTGAATTTGAAGCCATAACCACTTTTGGTTCGATGCCTGAAGTGATGAGTGATATGTCCGATAGAATGGCCATGACGACTCAGCAAATGCCTAAAATTCTAGGCTGGAAAGCGGAGCTGTATGCTTTGCATGCTGATGTAAATGCAGCAGATGTAGAACAAGCCCTTAAAAATATCAGTGAGACTACTGTTAAATTTCAAGCGTTAATGGAGCAAACGCCTGAGATGATGACTATGTTGGCGACGGATATGCGCACTGAACTTAGCCCTTTACTGGCAGAGTTAAGTGAGTTAACCGATGATAAAATACAGCAACTCAGTAAAGAGCGTGAAACCTTAACTCTGCTACTGACTAATGAGCGTGAAGCTTTAGTCGAAATGGTCACCAGAGAACGGATTGCTGCAGTGCAAGATATTGATGACTTGACCCAGAAAACAGTTGAGCAAGTGTTTAAGCAAATCACTGAAACTCTTAAAAGTTTGATTTTGTATTTCATTTTGTTCTTAATCGCGGTATTTTTTGCGCCATTAGGATTCGGTGTCTGGTTAGGCAAACGAATGGCTGTAAAAAAACAAGCATAAAAGGGTTCAGTATTGTCTATTCGTTCAGCTAACAAGCTTAAACTTGCGCAGATCAGTGAATGTCTATCGTCACTCAAGGCTCTGTGGCAAGTAAAAGCGTTTGAATGCGAGGTTTTGCCTTGGCAACAAGCGTTTCCGAAGTTAGCAAAAACGGTATGGCAAATAGATGACGCTGATATTGAGACACTAGATCTTGAGCAACAAAACTTAGTTAATTATTTACTGCCGAGTCTAATAGAAGATTTATCGTCAAACTCTTGTTTTAAATGGAGTGAACAAGAGCTTGCCGCGTTGTTGACTGAAGGCATTACGGCTAGTTGTATCGATAATACTAATCAAAGCGAGACATCGAGCCATCAGCCGATTGACTTACAACTTACTGAAACAGAGCTGAGTCATTTTAGTGCCCATATTAAAGGCCGTAAATGGCAACAGATCACTCAGTTTGCAGCACATGTTCCAAATGATCGCCTACCGATTGTAGAGTGGTGTGCAGGTAAAGGACATTTAGGGCGTTATCTCGCCAAAAGCCGTAACTTGCCGGTGACCAGTTTAGAGTGGCAACAGAACTTGTGCGATCAAGGTCATGAGTTTGCTCAACATTGGCAATTACAACAGCAGTTTCGTTGCACCGATGTATTTAAGTTATCAGAGAATCCTTTAAAGGCTGAGCAACATGCCATTGCACTGCATGCATGCGGTGATTTACATGTGAGGTTAATTGATTTGGCCGTTCAGTCATCTACACAAGCCATTTCATTTTCACCTTGTTGTTATCATTTAATTGAAGCGCAGCAATATCAGCCACTTTCTGATGTGGCTAAGCAAGTGGGTTTTACGCTTTCTCGCCATGATTTGCAGTTGCCTCTGCAGCAAAGCGTTATCGCCAATGAAAGGCAGTTAACGTTAAGGCATCAAGAAGTTGCTTGGCGTTTGGGCTTTGATAGCCTGCAAAGAGCCGCATCAGGTAATAAATGCTACTTACCTATCCCAAGCATTAAACGTAGTCAGCTTTCAGGTCGTTTTGTGGACTTCTGTCATTGGGCAGCTGTACAAAAACAGGTCGATATAACCTCGGTTGCAGATATTGAACACTATTTAGAAATCGGTAAGCAAAGACAAAGACTGACACAGAGAATTGATTTGGTCGCACACCTGTTTAGACGCGTTTTAGAACAGTGGTTAATTTTAGATAGAATGTGTTTTTTAGAACAACATAACTACCAAGTGGATGTGCTTGAATTTTGTTCGAACAGTATTACTCCAAGAAATAGCCTTATTCAGGCTAAAAAGCGATAATTGATTTTTTGTTTGTTCGAATAGTTAGCTAACTTGCTGTTATATAGTTTTAAATTGCTAGCTTAAGACTTAAACAAACTCATGCCATCACAAAATTAACTGCCATAAACTGTGGCGTAGGTAGATTTATCTACGACTAAAAGTGGTTTTATATTGAATATTTGGGTTTTTCTTGCTCAAATGGCGGGTTAATAACAAATACCAATAAATATGGTTGCTGTAAGCGACCTTAAAGTGAGCGATTGATACGGTTTCATGAAATATTCCCGCGTTTTTATTAATAGTATGGCTTATGAGTTAGCACCCCAAGTGGTGTCTAGCCTAGACCTAGAATCTCGTCTTGCGCCGCTTTATCAAAAGTTTCGTATTCCAATGGGGCAATTAGCTGCATTAACTGGTATCAAAGAACGTCGTTGGTGGCCAAAAGGCTATCGATTATCTGACGGCGCATTATGTGCAGCGCGTAAAGCTGTAGATGAAACAGGTATCAGTGTTAGTGATTTAGGTGCTGTGGTTTACACCGGTGTCTGTCGCGACCAACATGAACCTGCTACGGCTTGTCGTGTTGCGGCTGAGCTAGGTGTTTCAAAAGATACTGCGATTTACGATATCAGTAACGCATGTCTTGGCGTGCTATCAGGCATTTTAGATATTGCTAACCGCATTGAGTTAGGACAAATCAAAGCTGGCATGGTGGTTTCGTGTGAATCTGCCCGCGATATCGTTGAAGTCACTATCGACAATATGTTGAATGAGCCGACGATGCAAAACTTTGCTCAATCATTGGCGACGCTAACTGGTGGCTCCGGTGCTGTTGCGGTTATTTTAACCGATGGCAGCTTACCGCTTAAAAATACCCGACAGCATCAACTGTTAGGGGCGAGTCATTTATCTGCTCCTGAGCACCATGAGTTATGTCAATGGGGCCTTCAGGAAACGAGCCAGAAGCTATATCGTGAGTTTATGCGCACTGATGCCGTCACACTGCTCAAAGAGGGTGTTGATTTAGCTAAGCATACTTGGGAGCACTTCTTGACTCAACGTGATTGGGTTGTAGAACAAGTTGATAAAGTGATTTGTCACCAGGTTGGCGCATCTAATCGCAAGCAAGTTTTAAATGCACTCAACATTTCTCATGAAAAAGAATTTCCTACCTATGAAACGCTCGGCAATATGGGCACAGTGTCTTTACCTGTGACCGCAGCGATTGCCCATGATCAAGGGTTCTTGAAACTCGGCGATCAAGTGAGCTTTCTAGGAATAGGCAGTGGATTGAACTGTATGATGCTCGGCATCAAGTGGTAATCATCTAACTGGTTATTTAACAATATTATAAGAATTATTAGGAAGCATCATGTTAGAAAATCTGTTGCCTTTTGACAGCCATTATTTAGACCGAAATGGTAATAAATTACATTACGTCAACGAAGGTCAAGGTGAGCCAGTTGTTATGGTTCATGGTAATCCTAGTTGGAGTTATTACTACCGTAACTTAGTAACGGCATTAAGCCCAACTCATCAGTGTATTGTACCTGATCACATTGGTTGTGGTTTATCAGATAAGCCTGACGATCCACAATATGATTACACCTTAAAAAATCGTATTGATGATCTAGAAGCCTTGCTTGATAGTCTTGATGTGAAAGAAAACATTACCCTAGTCGTGCACGATTGGGGTGGCATGATTGGTATGGGTTACGCAGCTCGTTACCCTGAAAGAATTAAACGTTTAGTCTTTTTAAATACTGCAGCGTTTCATTTACCTGAAACCAAGCCTTTTCCTTGGGCATTATGGGTTTGCCGTGAAACGATATTAGGTACATTTTTGGTAAGAGGCTTTAATGCTTTTTCATCCATTGCCTCTTATGTGGGTGTTAAGCGTAAACCGATGTCAAAAGAAGTGCGTGAAGCCTATGTTGCGCCGTTTAATAACTGGAAAAACCGTATTTCAACATTACGTTTTGTACAGGATATTCCATTAAAGCCTGAAGACCGTAATTACCAGTTAGTGTCTGACATCAGTGACAGCTTAACTAAGTTTTCTGATGTACCGACCTTAATTTGTTGGGGACTTCAGGATTTTGTTTTTGATAAGCACTTTTTAGACAAGTGGCGTCAACATATGCCTCATGCGCAGGTGCGAGAGTTTGATGATTGTGGTCATTATATTCTGGAAGATGCGGCTGAAGATGTGATTGGGCTTATTCAGCACTTTATGGCAGAGCAGCCAAAGGCTTAACTTGTCAGAGTGAATAAAGTAAGGGCATCGTAATGATGCCTTTTTACTTTATAGCGTTAGCTGAACTTAGAAAGTCATTACTCTTAATACAGTGATACTTAAGCAATGAATCAGTTAACAATGATAATGTTATAAAAGTGAACCTTAAATCGTATTCATGACAGTGAGCTTATGACTATAAATACAGCCAATATCTGCCAGCATTTATCTCATGCTGCGAAACACATTCCCACTGAACTTGCTGTTGCTGTACAAACGGCTCAATCCGGTTCACTTTCATATCAAGAAATTGACTTTAAAGCCTTAGATGCTGACTCTGACGATATGGCCTATCGGCTAAATGCTGCTGGGATTCAAGCGGGGATGAAAGCGGTATTGATGGTGACACCGAGTATCGATTTTTTTGTGCTTACTTTTGCGCTATTTAAAGCAGGGATTATCCCGATTTTGGTGGACCCTGGAATGGGGGTTAAGAACTTAAAGCAATGCTTTGAAGAAGCCAAGCCCGACGTTTTTATTGGTATTTCGAAAGCGAATATTGCCCGTAGAGTATTAGGTTGGGGTAAGCCTTCTGTAAAGCATTGTTTGAATGTTGGTGGCAGTGGACTAGAGCGCTGGTTGGCTGGGGCAAAAAATATTGATAGCTTGCCTAAAGCCGAGCTTAATACGCCATATCCAATACAGCTTCTTGATAACAGCCAAATGGCGGCGATATTATTTACCAGTGGCAGCACTGGTACGCCTAAAGGTGTGGTGTACAGCCATGCAATGTTTGAGGCGCAAATTCAGGCATTAAAGCATGATTATGGCATTAAACCTGGCGAGCGAGATTTAGCGACCTTCCCATTATTTTCGTTATTTGGGCCAGCACTTGGTATGGCGTCTATTGTACCTGCCATGGATGCCAGTAAACCGATAACGGCTAACCCTGATTATCTTTTTGCTGCGATTGAAAAGTATCAATGCTCAAATATGTTTGTTAACCCAGCTTTACTAGAACGATTAGGTCAAGCGGGGGAGCAAAAAGAGCATAAGTTACCGAGTGTTAAGCGAGTTATTTCAGCCGGCGCGCCAGCGACAATTTCATCCATTAAACGATTCAGTCAGATGTTATCTGAAGGCGTTGAAGTGTTAAACTCTTATGGCGCGACTGAGTCTTTACCTATCAGTATGATGCCGAGCTCAGCGTTATTTGATACCACTGAGTCCACTGATAAAGGTAAAGGGATTTGTGTTGGCAAGCCAATAGATGGTGTTGATATTGCCATTATCGATATTACCGAAGATGTGATCAGTCAGTGGGATGAATCATTACCCCTGAACAGTGGTGAAATCGGTGAGATAGTCGTAAAAGGCCCAATGGTCAGTGAGAGTTATTACCAGCGAGACGCAGCAACAGCTTCGGCTAAAATTGCCGATGGTGATATTGTTCGTCACCGAATGGGTGATGTAGGTTATCTTGATGATGCAGGTCATTTATGGATGTGTGGCCGTAAAGCCCATCGGGTAGATAGCAATAAACGTTATTTTTCGATTCCTTGTGAGCGAGTGTTTAACACTCATCAACAAGTCAAACGCTCTGCACTGGTTGCTATTGAAGTTAATGGCGCCACTGTGCCGTTATTATGTGTTGAACTTGATAAAGGGATTGTCTGCTCAACCAGTAAACTACTCTATCAAGAGTTGCTTGATATCGCTGAAAAATACCCTCATACAACAGGAATTCATCGCTTCCTTATTCATCCTGACTTTCCGGTTGATGTGCGTCATAACGCAAAAATATTCCGTGAAAAGCTCAGTGTCTGGGCACAAAAGCAATGGAAGGAATAACTTGTGAGTGTTAATCAACCGTCTTTATCTTCAGATAAAAATCAAAAGAGCCCATTAATGTTTGATGACTTATTAGTACAAGAACAACAAGCGTTAACAGCGCTTAAAGCATCAGCTAAACGGGTTTTTGTGACCGGTGCTGGTGGTTTTTTAGGTAAAACCATTTGTAAAAGATTACGTGCCGCACAAATCGAAGTTGTGGGTTTTGCCCGCGGTGACTATCCCGCGTTAACTGACATGGGCGTAACCATGTTTCAAGGGGATATAGCTGACTATGAAAGTGTATTGTCTGCAATGCAAGATTGCGACTTAGTATTTCATGTTGCTTCAAAAGCTGGTGTTTGGGGCAGCAGAGACAGCTATTTTGAGCCAAACGTAAATGGTACTGCCAATATTATTCGCGCTTGTAAGGCATTAAATATTAAGCGCTTAGTTTATACCAGCACCCCAAGTGTGACCTTTGCAGGTGAAGATGAGTCAGGTATTGATGAATCAGCCCCTTATGCCAAATCCTATTTGAATTATTACGGTCACTCAAAAGCCATAGCTGAAAAAATGGTGTTAGACGCTAATAATACTGAGTTTAAGACCACAGCATTAAGACCTCATTTGATATGGGGCCCAGAAGATCCTCATCTTGTGCCACGTGTCATCGCGCGAGCTCAAATGGGTAAGCTTAAACTAGTCGGTAAACAGGATAAATTGGTTGATACCATTTACGTTGATAACGCCGCTTATGCCCACATTTTGGCCGCGAATGATTTAAATGCTGCTTCAAATGCCGCAGGTAAGGCCTATTTTTTAAGTAATGATGAGCCAATTACAATGGCTTCAATGCTCAACAAAATTCTTGCTTGTGTCGATATCGGCCCCGTTTCAAAACGAGTGCCAGCAGGCGTTGCTTATACAGCAGGCGTGGTGTTAGAAACCGTTTATGGTTTGCTCAACAAACAACAAGAACCGATTATGACGCGTTTTGTGGCAAGGCAGCTGTCAACTAGCCATTATTTTGATATTAGTGCAGCGAAACAAGATTTTGGTTATCAAGCCTTAATTAATATTGATGAAGGGATGAAACGACTTAAAAAATCATTATAAATCAAAATGAGCAGAATGATTTAATGACGCATTGACCTAAAATATTAATACTTTCTTAGGTGAGCGCTTTAATAAATTTACAAGGATTGCCGGCAAAAACACCATTGCCGGCAATATCTTTTGTTACTACACTTCCTGCGCCGATCACGGCATTATCGCCAATGGTTATTCCTGGTAATATAGATACATTGCCGCCTAACCACACATCATCTCCAATCGTTATCGGCTTTCCATATTCAGTCGTGCGCCTTGCAATGGCATCCAGAGGATGAGTTGCAGTAGATAACATTACATTGGGGCCAAACATCACATTGTTACCTATTTTGACCTGACATACGTCTAGGATGACTAAGTTGTGGTTTGCATAGAAATTATCGCCTACTTCAATGTTTATGCCGTAATCACAGAAGAAGTTCGCTTCTATATGGCATTTTCCCTTAGGTGATATTAATGCTTTTAATACGTTTGTGCGCTGTTCTATTTCTGATGGACATAGCTGATTAAATTGATGGCATAGCTTCTTTGCATTGGCTCTTAATTCAAGTAACTCAGGTTCCCAAGCATCATAGGACTGACCTGCAAGCATCTTTTCTTTTTCTGTCATTGTGAACTCCATTCTCGATGTTTTATGAACTTAGCGATGACTTATGAACTTATCGACTATAGCTGCAGGGCGAATATTTTATTGTGGCAGAATATCAACTTTAGAACCTTTCTGCCTGTCATTCCATACAATTAAGCAGTTCTATAGCATTAGGATAATGCCAGTAGACTTAAGTCGGCTATACCTAAGCGGGCGAAACGTTAACATGATGCCTTTGAATTAGTTATAAAGGAAAAATTAATGGCAGCTAAACGCGGGTTTACACTAATAGTTAAACTGATATTCAGTTTGGCAATGATTGTCGCCAGTCCCCACATTCGTGCTGAAGAGCATTCAGAAGATGCCATTAAAAGTGAAAGCGCAAATTACCAAAATCAACTGGTTGGAAGTTGGACCCTGAGCTCTGGACAGTATCTCAACGATAAAGGAAAGTGGATCAATTATCAGGACTTAAACCTCAGCGCGATAAAAGTGATTTCGCAGAATTATTTTAGCTTTACCACAATGCAAACCTCTTCGGGCGTGAAAACGTTTTGGGCTGCAGGTACAGGTAAGTACCAACTGACTCAGCAGCATTATATCGAATTTCCATCGTTAAACTCTTTCAATGTTCAAGAAGGGGAGTCATTTACCTTTTCTTATAAATTGGTCGGTAATGAGTGGCATACCGAGCGCTTTGAAGCTGGAGTGTTGTCAGAGGTTGAAGTTTGGGAAAGGCTGGATTGATGGGCTTTAGGGCTGCTGTGACTCTTTAATGACAATATGGTGCTTGCTAGTTCAAAATTTACTATATTAAGTATTTTCGTTTCTACTATGTGTTTAACTTAGTGGTTTAAAGTGTGTTGTATGTATTACATTGATTCATATTTTAGGAAGTGTCCAATTTTCTCATAAGGAAATTTAGCTGTGTGATATTTTCACTCATATCGCGGTATGTTCTCAGGAAAGTATTTATTTTAAATTGATAAAATTAGGTTTAGGCTACTTTTGCAATAATCTTCATTCTTTGTGGGAAAAGTTGATTAACCATGAAAACAGAAGAACAACTTTCACACATGTATTTATCATAATGTCTAAATTTAAAATGTTTCTCTATTAACGATCTATGTAGTTTTCTTAGCTCTGTATCTTTTTTGCATTGAGGGCAAGCTTTCAAATAAATCATGCAGCATCCTAATTAATACATTTGAAAAATAATTTTAGCCATTTTTTTGTCGCTAGCAACTCGTTTGTCATTGTTTTGACTAAACTGTGCTAAGTATCCTGTTTTAATCATTTATTTAGTTGTTTGTATCGTTGATGAGCTGTTTGTATTGCTTGTGTCATTAATGTTGTTTGTTCTTTATGGAACACTGTTGGCTAGCTTTCTAAGTTTAAGTTTCATGCCTTAATTATTTTGTTTGCTACATTGAGATGTAATTATAAATTTACAACGTTGCGGACTTTCGAAATTTGATTAGTGTTGGCTAAATTAATCGTACCTGTATCTTAAGCTTTGTACTTAAGTACTTGAGTTCAACTCGAGAGTTTAAATAAGCAGGGAGAGCAAGATGCAAAAAAAATGGGATTTAGCCACGTTAGCAATTCATGGTGGGCATAAAAAAGAACAGTTTGGCGCGTTAGTGACACCTCTGTATCAAAGCGCCACTTTCGTATTTGACAATGCACAGCAAGGTGGAGCACGTTTTGCAGGTGAAGAACCTGGATATATTTATACTCGACTCGGTAATCCGACAACCGATGAGTTAGAACGCAAAATGGCTTTACTTGAAGGCGCAGAAAGCGCCGCCGCATGCGCATCAGGTATGGCAGCTGTCTCTGCTGCATTAATGACACATCTTAAAGCTGGCGATCATCTTGTTGCATCAAATGTTGTATATGGCTGCACCTTTGCATTATTAAACACTCAATTAACCCGATTTGGCATCGATGTCAGCTTTGTGGATTTTACGGATACATTGGCAGTGGAAGCAGCAGTGCAGCCAAACACAAAACTGGTGTTTTGTGAAACACCAGTAAACCCACATTTAGAGGTTTATGATTTACGCGCTATCGCAGATATTGCTAAGCGTAATGGACTGGTTAGTATTGTAGATAATACTTTCATGACACCACTTTTACAGCAGCCATTATCCATGGGGATTGATATGGTGGTACATAGCGCAACCAAATATTTAAATGGTCATGGGGATGTTATTGCTGGCATTGTTTGTGGTAGCAAAGAACATATTGATGGGCTAAAGCACGACATTTTGAAAGATTTTGGTGGTGTTATGTCTCCCCACGATGCATGGCTCATTTTAAGGGGCTTAAAAACCCTTGATGTAAGATTGACACGACATTGTGATAGCGCTGAAATAATCGCTAACTTTCTCGAGAATCATCCTCAAATTAGCCAAGTATTTTATCCAGGGCTTAAATCTCATCAAGGACATGTGTATCTTGGCAAACAAATGAAACGTGCAGGCGGGGTGGTCGCATTCGAGTTAAACGGTGACATGAAGACAGCGATTAATTTTGTTAACGCTTTATCTCTATTCACAATAGCTGTCAGCTTAGGGGATGCAGAATCATTAGTGCAACACCCTGCATCAATGACTCATAGTGCATACTCTCCTGAAGCCAAAGAAGAAGCTGGGATCACTGATAACCTATTACGCATTTCTGTGGGGCTAGAAAATGTGGAAGATTTGATCGCTGATATCGAGCAAGCATTTATTAAAGGTAATTGAAATGAATAAGCCCGCTATTAGCGGGCTTATATGTATTTGGCTTAAGTTAACTGCGGCCTAGGTTGAACACGGCTTATATTAAATTAGGCTCAGGTTAATTAGTTGGTCGAAACGGTTTCCGCACCGCCGCCAGAACCACCACCAGAACCAATGGCACCAGGTGCTGGAGCTGAACCAAATGAACCACCACCGGCAGTTAATGTTTCTTCTACCGCTTTTGCAACGATAGAAGGGTCGACACCATTCGCAAGCGCAATTGCCAGTATTTCATCTGGATCCATACCTGAAGCCGCCGCAGAGGCAAGAACCTGAATTATCATTTCTTCATTGCCATCGGTTGCCTGTATCGCTAAAGCAAGAATTTCACCAGCATCTTCAGGGGTTGCGTTAAATTGTGCTAATGCATACTCCGCAAGTGATACTCCTTGTTCATTTGCTTGAGTGACACCGGCTACGAATTCGGTTTCGGTTACTGCAGCTATTCCATTACTGGAAACCATTGCTGATAAAAGTAATAAACTTAGCTTTAAGTTACGCATCATTATTCCTTAATTTGTGTCGAAGTATTAAATCTATTAAGTAAAAGTATAGTATCTATTTCGCCCTCTTTGGAAGAGACGATAGTATTATAATGACTCACAGGGTACAGCCCATTCCCTTGCAAGCCATCAATATTCATTTGTAAACAGTGAGTTGAAATGGTTATATTTTCAACGTGGGGAGCAATTATTTTTATTCCAATACCGTGACATATTTGTGTTACGGTTTGGACAAAAAAGCGAGAGTCAGCTTCTTCCAGATCTCTAATATAACCGCCATCCAGTTTGATATAGTCAATATCCATGTTTTTGATATAAGAAAAAGAGCTTAAGTTGGCACCAAATCGTTCAAGGGTTATTTCAATGCCCATTTGTTTAGCTCGACTGATAAACTGCTTGGTAGACTCAACAGATGCCATTGCTGCTGATTCATTAATTTCAAAAATTAACTGAGGAAGCTGTGCTTTATGTTGTTGGTATATTTGAAATAACCAATTGGTGAATGATTCATCGTGAATAGCGCTATTACCAATGTTAATGGCAATTTTAGCCTGTTTAACTTTTAATAATTTATGAAAAATAAAGCTCACAACAGCCTGCTCTAATTCGCTAGATAAGTGTAATCGCTCTGCCATGGCGAAAACTTCAGGAGTGGAGAAAACTTCATCTTCTAGTTTAAATCGCAGAAACGATTCAACATACATCAGATCTTTTTGGTTATTAATAATCGGTTGCAGCATCAGTTCGAAAATACTGTCCAGTTCGTGCATATTCTCAAGATTTCGTTGAATATTGTTAGATGATGAATAAGCGATAAATTGCTTTAAAATTTCTAACCATTTGATTCTTGAGTGCCCTTGACTATCAGATGCTGTAATTTGATTGTTTTGAGTATTTAAATAATATTGCTGGGTGGCAATCTCGGTATCACATCGTTGAATAGCACAACTAAATGACTCTGATAAGTCTACTTTCGTAGCCACATGTTTAGCGAACCCTTGAGGATATTGTGTATTACTTGCAAGGCTGATTGACTCATTTAATGAACTGTTTAGTTGTTCTGCTTCATAGGATGACATTAGCGATAAAATAATAAATTCTGAGCCTGACACCCTGAACATCGTAATTTGATTGAAAGGCGTTATTTGTTTTTTAAATAGGTTTACCGCTTCTGTAATATAATTGTCTCCAGCGCTGTAACCTTCAGAATCATTGATTTGCTTCAATGATGTCATTGAAATGAGGTTCATGTATAAAGCCGAACCGGTTTCATTCGCTTCGACAATGTAAGAGTCAAACCTTTTTAACAATGCTCTACGATTGGGTAAATCAGTCTGACTATCTAAGTAGACTTGTTTTGATAACGATTCTGCCAATTGTGTTTGTTCATGAAAAGTTTGGCGAATGTTTTCGACCATTTTATTAAGCGCATTGACTACAGCTCTTAATTCCGTGGTGTAAGGAATTTCAGAATTAATTTCGAATTGTTTTGTTGCAACAGCATTTGCTTGTCTTTCAATTCCTTTTAAAGGATATAAAACCGCTTTTAATATGAAGAAACCTGCAATTAATGCGATACATAATTGCATACAGGTTATCCATAAAATATTTTTACTATGATCCCATAAGGTGTTGTAGGCCGAACCTGAGTGAGATTGAACCTTGATTTTTCCGGCTATAACCCAGCCATTAGAGACTTCGCTTGTCATTACTGGCGGTGATAATAAAAATAGCTTGATAAACCAGTTGGGTATATGTTGCGTGCCGTGTGGGTTAGTTCTTGAAAAAATTATTTTGTCATTAAGATCATAAAATGCAATCGATTGATAATAACCTGAATCAAATAGTGCGTTTGTCATCGTTTTTGCGATAACTAACTCCTCTTCATCCATATAAGGCGAAATAGAGAGGCCTAAACTATGTGCAGCGTCTTGTGCATGTGAGGAAAGTTGGTCTTCGAGGTAGGTCTGCATGCTCGTTATATTGTTATAAAGAGATGCACTAAAGGTAAAAATAGTTAAACAAGCAATTAATAAATAAAGCTGTGTTTTTAAAGATAACCCTTTCTTAATGCTCACTACTTTGCTCCTATTATTGGCCTTGCTCAATTCTTTCCATCAGTGCGGTCCAATCTTTGGAACCTGATCCGCTTTTTACTTTATTGCCTAACCCTTGAGCTTTCGCTAACCATAACCCTTGACCGTTAAACGAATAAATTGGCTTCAAGTCACGACGTTTATTTGCTGGGAGAATTCTAGTGTTCAAGTTGTCTAATATCAGTGGCATTGAACTGGGGGTATCTGAATAAATAAGAACCATGTGAGGTTCATTAATCGTGAGTGCACGGACATACATTAACCTTAACTTTGATTCATCTATACCCAATGCTAATAAAGTCATGTATTTAAAAATCGCGAAATCTTCACAATCACCCGCTCCTGTACCTAAAGACTCTATAGGCGTTGCCCAATAATCTTGTTTTTTCCAATGCTTGATATCTGATTTGAAACTAATGTTTCGATTAGAAAACTGATTTACAAGATTTAATTTTGACAGTATCTCTGATTGTTGTTCTGCCTTAATTAACGCTTCCCATTTATAAAAAATATCCAGTCTTTCAGTGGTGTAACGATTCTTGAGCTGTTCATAAAATTCTATATTAAATGTTTTTTCTGAAATAAAAGAAAAGCAGCAAAAACTAAACAGCAATAATGCTATTGGAAGTCGGCTTATCATGCTCCGCTTATTAGAAACAATATAAACACTCATAAATAATGCTAGATATTGATTAGGTATCATTAATGATCGCAGTTATGATTAAAAAACGAACTAACTTAGGGCGTAGACTTTGAGTTGATATCACGTTTACTTTACCAGCCGCTTCATAGGAAGTCATTTTTACTCTAACTGTAATTCAATTTCAAAAAAATGGTTTCCGTAATAAAAGTGTAACAACCTTGTTCTTTTTTTCCTCAGTCATCAAGTGTCTATCACTTTAACATGTAAGTGTATGAAGCACATATAATAAGTGACTATATTTTGACGCTTGCACCTTGTTTAGTAAAAAACCTTTTATATCAATGGTTGTAAGTGTTAATTTTGAGTGTCATAATATTGACACCTATTAGGTTTATAATAATTTAAACTTGGTTTGATTGTTGCTTGTCTTGATGTGGTTCACTGTTTATTTTGGCATGTAATAAAATTTCACAATGATTTTTTACAAGTAGAAACAGTTGGTTGCGCTTGGTTTTTGACGTAAGGTTGAAATATTTAATAGACATTGTCATTAAAATTTAACCTAAACCAAGCTAAAGTTGGTGTCTGTTCTGGCTTTGTTGCGCACTTGTTGCCTTGTTGTGGTGCGGTGAGGCGATTAAGTTTAGTTTAGCTCAAGTTTATTGAGATTATTGATATATAGAAATTAGGAATTATGGAAGAGATGTACAGCAATCTGGAAGCTGAAATTCAGGGGCGGTAGCGTGTCTTTTCTTGCTATTAATGGAATAAATGTAAGAGGTTTTAGATGAAAGTCACTGTTTTTGGTATTGGTTATGTTGGATTAGTGCAGGGTGCAATTTTAGCGGATGCGGGTCACGACGTATGCTGTATTGATGTTGACCAGAATAAAATTGATAACTTGCAAAAGGGCATCATCCCAATCTATGAACCTGGCTTGAGCTCTATAGTAGAAAAGAACTATGCCGAAGGGCGTTTAACGTTTTCAACGAACGCTGAGTTTGGTGTTAACTTTGGAGAGTTGCAGTTTATTGCGGTTGGTACTCCTCCTGATGAAGACGGATCTGCTGACCTTAAGTATGTTTTGAAAGTAGCAGAAACAATCGCTACCCATATGAATTCTAGTAAAATTGTGATTGATAAATCAACGGTTCCAGTTGGGACGGCTGATAAAGTACAAGCGATGATAACAAATGTCCTTAACGAACGTTTTTTGAGCAGTGAGTCTCAACCTAAATTCTCAGTAGTATCTAATCCAGAGTTTTTAAAAGAAGGCTCAGCTGTATCAGATTGTAAACGGCCCGATCGCATTGTTATCGGAACCGATTCTGAATATGCCGAAGATTTAATGCGTGAACTTTATGAACCTTTTAATAGAAATCACGAAAAAATAATTGTGATGGATGTCAAAAGCGCTGAATTAACCAAATATGCCGCAAATTGTATGTTAGCGACTAAAATTAGTTTCATGAATGAGATGGCTAATATTGCTGAAAAAGTTGGCGCTGATATCGAGCAAGTAAGACAAGGTATTGGATCTGACTCAAGAATTGGATTTCAATTTATTTATCCTGGTTGTGGTTATGGTGGTTCATGTTTTCCTAAAGACGTACAAGCATTAGTGAAAACTTCAGATGCGATAGGGTATGAATCTCAAATACTTAAAGCTGTAGAAGCAGTCAATTATTCGCAAAAAAATAAACTTTTTGAATATATTTGTCAGCATTATTTTCCTGAATTGAATCATCAAGCTGTTATAGAAAATAAAAGCTTATCAGGTAAAACTGTGGCGGTATGGGGTTTAGCATTTAAGCCTAATACTGATGATATGCGTGAAGCTCCCAGCCGAGTGCTTATGGATTCTTTATGGCAAGCGGGGGCTAAGGTTCAAGCGTTTGACCCAGAATCAATGGAAGAAGCGCAGCGGATATATGGTAATCGCAACGATTTAGGCCTTATGGGGACAAAAGAAGCTGCATTGAATGGCGCTGATTTATTGGTGATATGCACTGAGTGGCAAAGCTTCAAAGCACCCGATTTCGATAACATGAAGTCACTTTTAAATGAAGCTGTCATTGTCGATGGTCGAAACTTATTTAATGTGCAGCGTATGCAACAAAAAGGCATTAAGTATTACAGTATTGGCCGTACACCAAAGCAGATGAATTAGAAGAATATAAACTGCATAAATAAATGTTGACCGTAGAATTAACTAAGAATTTTACCATGGATGATAAGTTTGAAGAGCGCTACAAGTATGTCGAACCAACATAAGAAATCGAAATATAATTTTGCCAATACTGGTTGGTTGCTTATCGAGAAAGTGTTGCAGTTGTTTCTTGGTTTAGGCGTCGCTATTTATGTTGCGCGTTATCTTGGCCCTGAGGATTATGGGGTGCTGAGTTATAGCCAAAGCTTAGTGATGATGTTTTCTGCAATAGCAGCTTTGGGGATCGATAATGTTATCGTAAGAGAGTTAACCCAAGATAGAGATAATGTTCACCGAATCATACCTTCGGCTATCATAATGAAATTGAGTGGTGGCGCTTTGTCTGCCTGCCTTTCAACTGTGACAGCTTGGATAATTGCCCCTAGCCCTGACATGGCTGTATTAGTTGCAATTATTTCAGTTTCTATGATGTTCAATAGTTCTATTGTAGTGAATTTATTCTTTCAATCTGTTGAGAAAATTAAGTTCTCAGCAATCGCAAATTCATTTGCTTTTACTTTCTCTGCTTTAACTAAAGTGACGTTTATTTTAATTAATGCTCCTTTGAGTTGGTTTGCTTTTGCTTTATTACTTGATTCAATTTATATCGCAATTGCATTATTAATCGTGTTTCTTCGCTTCAAACCACAAATGGCCGCTAAATACACCTTTGATTATAGCTTTGCAAAACGTGTTTTTTTGGAGTCTTGGCCTTTAATATTTTCAATGTTAGCTGTGATGGTTTATTCCAGAATAGATCAACTCATGCTAATGCAAATGATTGGTAAAGAGGCTGTGGGACACTACTCAGTAGCAGTGAAACTCTATGATGCAGCAATTGTTTTACCCACAGCAATTATAGTGAGCTTTTTTCCAAGAGTGGTTAATGCGATGAAAGAAACTGATATTGCGACAGCATTTAATCGTTATTTCCAAATACCCATAATATTGGCTATATCGATTGCAATATTTGTTACTTTGACTTCATTTTGGTTTATCCCATTATTATTTGGTGAGCAATATCAAGCATCGAGCTCTGTACTTAATATTTTGATTTGGGGTGCAATTTTTACTGTTCTAGGGATGATTCGCTCTCGTTGGGTCACGATGAAAAAACTTCAGAAGTACACCATTGTTTATGTCGTTATTGGAATGAGTATCAATATTTTATTGAACCTTATATTAATACCTAAGTATGGAATTACAGGCGCTGCATGGGCAAGTTTTGCTGCTCAAGTTTGTTCTGGATACATTGGCGTATTACTGATGAGAAAAACTCGACCATTTTTTAGAATAGCATCAAATTTACTTAACCCATTTAGATGGAATTTTCACAGAGGGATTCATGGATAGCACTGTTTTTTTTAGACCGATTACTCAATATGAGAACTTGGGTGATTTAGTGATCAACCAAGAATTATTGAAAGCATTGCCGGTAAATTCTTCTGTAGTGATAGAAGCCAAAGGTGTGCCAACATGGTTCGTTGAAGCCTTGATTAAAGATATCAAGATTGAACAGGTTTTAACTGAAAAAAAACCTTTTTATAAAAGAGTGATTAAATCAATATTCAGTCGTAAACAAACTTACTTTTTAGATGTTCCTGGGCATGTTTTTTATGAAACTGCGGATAGAAGTGGTTGGTTTAGGTTCATTAAAATGCGCTTATTTAGCTTATTGGGGATCCGTTATGTTCGTCTCGGTGTCTCATTAGGGCCCTATGGTGACTCTGCATTAGCACTTGAGGTGCAAAAGAGTAGAGCCTATTTTTATACCGGTGTGCGTGAAAAATATAGTCACCAATATTTAAAGAGTGTCGGGATTAATAACTTTGAGTACTTTCCAGATTTTGGTCTATGTTTAGATTATTCATCAGGTGACAAGACAGAAAAGTGTGGCGTTGGGTTTTCTTTTCGTTCAGGAGTTGTGTCATCAAATGCTAATAATGCTGAAAACACACTAGCAATTTGTGATGCATTAAACACCATCAAGCAGTCTTATCAGCTAACACCGATAGTTCAAGTTAACCTCGATGATGATTACATGTCTTTGCTTGCTAATGAAATAGAGCTAGACACAGCGAGTATTACTTTTTTTGACCATGACGCAGACAAAATATTCAGTGCATATGAGAATGTTAAATTCGTCATTTCAAATAGGCTACATGTGTTAATTTTCGCTTTATCTAGAGGTGCGATGGTCATTCCGTATATCGATAGGAGTCGACATACGAAAGTGACAGGTGTGTTTGAAGATATTGGGTTGGGTGATGTGATATATGATATCGCAAATCCAACTGACATTAATGAACACTTACAGTTAGTTGAAAGTATCTTTAGTGGACTCTGTGTCGAGAGTATTTTTAAAGATAAGAAGCAAAAAATTACTAAAATCTTATCAGAATCAGTTTTTAAAACTGATTAATTGTCATTGTTTACGGAAGAGTATTGATGTTAGTCAGTGTCTATATCACCACCAAAGATCGTCTTGAGCTACTAAAAAGAGCTGTAGAATCCGTCATTTCTCAGACCTATGCTCATGTTGAGATTATTGTCGCAGATGATGGTTCAACCGATGGTTCTCATGATTATCTCCGCAACATGCAAGCCGAGGGAAAACTAACGGCGATAATAAACGCGGGTGAATCAAAAGGTGCTTGTTACGGTAGGAACCGAGCCATTGAATTAGCGAAAGGTGAGTTCATCACCGGTCTCGATGATGATGACTACTTTGAAAACTGGCGAATTGAAGCTTTCTTAGACTACTGGAATAAAGAAAAGGTAGACAATAAAAATATTGCTGGCCTATTTGATAGTGTTATTGAGTTAAGAAGTGATGGCAAGCATAAATACAATGAAACTAGTTTCGTTTCATATGATCAGTTAAGACACAGTAATGCTGTAGGTAATCAAGTTTTTACCAAGACAGAATATCTTAAAGCGATTGCTGGGTTTGATGAAAAAATGCCAGCATTACAAGACTGGGATACATGGATTAGACTAACTGAAAAATATGGGGAACTGATAAATATTCAGAAGTTTTCTTATATTATCGATCAAATCCATGGTGAAGTGAGAATTTCTGAAAAGAAAAGTGCGCGTATTAGAGGTGCTTTCTCCCTGCTGCAAGAGAAATTACATCCAATGAGCTTCTCGGAAAAGGTCAGTGTGACAGATGCTCTTTATCGTTATAAGCAGATAGACATTAATATTAATGAGATCTTTGTTCTGCTATTAGGTTTTAAGTTTAGAAAAATCGCACAAGTATTAAAATGGAAAATGTTGAATGGTTAATTCATTTTATATTTTTTCTCCATTGCTATTTTATATCGTTTTCTTACGTTCTTCTTTAGATCCTGTTCTTGAGTTAACTAAAGTTGCAGGTATTGGAATGGGGGCCGTTCTTAATTTACTTGTCGTTTGTTTTTTTGTAATTGTATGTTTTATTAAAAAGTTTGAATTGCCACGCAGTTTTTTCAAGGTATGGTCACTCTTTATTGTTACTGGGTTGATCTCTTTGGTTATATCTCCTGATAAACTTGGTTCGGCTAGATCTTTTTTTGCGGTATTAACTTATTATTCAATTTTCTCTTTATCATTTTACTTTATAAAAAGTAGAGAGGACTTCGCAAGTATAATAAAGTTAGTGGTTTATTCAGCTGTAATTCCATTTTGTTTTGTATTTAAAGAGTTCGCGCTGCCTGCAGCAAGTTATACAAAAGATGGTTTTAGATTGTTTGCATCATTTTCGCATCCTAATATCTTTGCATTTTATTTAGTTTTAGTTATTTCAATGTGCTTTTATGCGATGAAGTCTAAAGTTATTATGTTTGAAGCGTCATTTATAAAGCATGCGAAACTCATTTTATTCTTCGGTATTATCTGTTTGTTAATAACAAAAACAAGAAGTGCTTGGGCAGCGCTTTTATTTGTTTTTATCTTTTATGGTCTCCTTTCTGAAAGGCGATATTTACTGTACCTGTTTGTACTTGGTGCAGTTGCTATGTTCATCCCTTCGATACAAGAACGAGTAGTAGATATTTTTAGCGGTGTCACTGCTGATGACTTAGCTTATGGAGAGGTTTTAAACTCTTATGCTTGGCGTCAAATTGTATGGATTGCTTCATGGGACTATATTATTGCTAAGCCGTTTTTCGGCCATGGTTATGATACTTTTTCTTACTATTTCCTCGAATTTTTTCCATTAGAGGGCTCCAGCAAATTTGATGCCCATAATGCATATGTTCAAATAGCTTTCGATATGGGTTTTGTAGGTGTTATAGGTTTCTTAACCATTTTCTTGTCTATCATCAAAGAGATGTTGTCTTACTATAAGTTTGATAAGCCCGGTACGGCTATCCTGTTGGGTGTTATTTTATCTTATATGCTCGTTTGCTATTCGGATAACATGTTTTTTTACTTATCTTACAATTGGTACTTTTGGCTAGTTATGGGTTCTTTTTATTATCTTTCAAGATTGGAAGCGAGTTCACTCCATAGGAGTTTACATGCAGTTAATGTCTAAAATAGATTTGACGATTGTTTTAAGAGCATTTTCAATTTTTGCAATTGTTTCTGGTCATTTGGGGTTTATTCATTTAGCTGGTGGTTCTTTCTATTTAATTTTTCTGTCAGGATATAATTTCGTTAGATTTAATTACCCTAAAGTTAAACGGGCAAATGCTGGTAAGGCTTACTTTGATATTGTTTCCTTTGTAAAAATATACTTTGGGTTCATCATCAAGATAATTGTTCCTGTTTTACTCTATACATTTTTTATCTACGCATTTTTAGGCCGGTTTTACCTTGGTGGCGTTTTTCTTGTATCTAATTTTATTGGCCCTAACTATGCTGATGGTTTAACATTTTGGTTTATTGAGGTTTTGGTTCAAATATATGTTTTGTTTGGCTTAGTTATGATTTTAAATTATTTCTATTTTTGGATTAGTAAAAAGCCTTACCAATCACTTTTGTTCGGATTTGTTATGTTTTACATACTTTCCATTGTGTGCCGAATGATATGGGACACAAGCTTTTACTTAGATAGATTTCCTCACTTAATGATGTATATATTTTTTGCAGGTGCTTTAGTTGCTTTTAGTACTGAGACTAAAAAGAAAGTAATTACTTCAGCTATATTATGCTTGATAGCCCTAGAGTTTGTTTTGTTTGATTTTAATAGCAAAGTATTATTTTTAATGTTGGGAGCTATTGCAACGGTTTGGGTCGACAGAATTTCAATTCCAAAGGTATTGCATTGGCCTATTAATATTATCGCCATGTCATCCTTATTTATCTATTTAGTTCATTTTCAAGCTAAGTCTTTAATTGATAAATTGATCCCCAATTTACCAGCATTTGCCGTGGTGCTATTTGCGTTATTGACAGGGATTATCATGTCTGAGTGCTGGAAAAGAAGATCTAAATTTATTCAGTTTTCAAAAAAATCGTTTTCAAAAGGTCATTCTAAGTGAAAATTACTTATTTTATTAATCAGTACCCTCAAGTCAGTCACACTTTTATAAGACGTGAAATCATAGCGCTAGAGCAACAAGGTTTTGAGATTCAACGCATTGCTCTTCGTGGCTGGGATGCTGATATCGCTGATGAAACAGATAAGATAGAACGTTCTAAGACGCAATATTTACTCAAAGATGGGGTGAAATCGCTTGTTCCATTTTTTGTTAAGCGATTAGTGAAACAGCCTGCCTCTATCATTCGTGCAATAGTAAGTGCCGTTAAGCTATCAAAAATGTCAGAACGGAGTTTACCTTATCATTTGGTTTATCTTCTTGAAGCTTGCAAGTTGGCCAGCTTTATGGAGCAGTTTGATAGTCGTCATGTGCATGCTCATTTTGGCACTAATTCTACAGAAGTTGTGATGTTAGCCAATTTGCTTATCAATACACCTTATAGCTTTACTGTTCACGGACCTGAAGAATTTGATAAACCACTTAGTCTTCATTTAAATGAGAAAATTGCCAATTCAAAGTTTGTATCAGCAATTACATCTTATTGTCGTTCGCAGCTGTTTCGCTGGGCAGATTATGAAGATTGGTCAAAAATTAAAATTGTTCATTGTGGTCTGGATGAAACGTTTTTACAGGGCCAGGTAACAGATCCTAGTATTTCAAGCACGAGACAATTTTTGTGCATCGGTCGCTTATGTGAACAGAAGGGACAATTGCTGTTACTAGAAGCATTTAAGGATTTAGTGGCGGTTGATCCGAATGTAAAACTGATTTTAGCCGGTGACGGTGATATGCGCCCTCAAGTTGAGTCATACATTAGTCAATTTGGTTTACATGAACATGTCGACATAACTGGATGGATAAGTTCGGGCGAAGTTAAGCGTTTATTAACTGATTCAGATGCAATGATTCTACCTAGTTTTGCTGAAGGTTTGCCCGTTGCGATTATGGAAGCTATGGCAATTGGTACCCCCGTATTAACGACTTATATAGCGGGCATACCTGAGCTTTTGACTACAAATGAAAATGCTATTCTATTTCCTGCTGGCGATGTAAGTGCCACGACAAAAGCAATGAAAGACTTCATTGAGCTAGATGAGGCTGCTTTGTCTATACTCATTCACAATGCTTATTCAAGTGTTGCGACAAGGCATAATATTAATGTCGAAGCGGCAAAATTAGCTTGTCACATTAGACAAGGATAGAAGATGTTTACTCTAGATAACATAATTACGTTTTTGATTTTGATTATCATCGGTGTACCTACATTGATGATCAGCTTAGAGTTGCTCATAGGCCAAAGATTCAGTCGAAATAAGTTAGAAAGCATAAATAGACAACCGTGCTCAATATTGATGCCAGCCCATAATGAAGAGCTCGTGATTGAGCAAACTATACTGGCGCTTTTACCTCAGCTAATTGAGGGAGATAGATTCATCGTCATTGCAGATAATTGTACCGATAATACAGTCAGTATTTGCCAAACTCATTCGGTTGAAGTGATAGAGCGGCATGACCTTCATCAAGCAGGTAAAGGGTTTGCACTTGATTATGGGGTACAACATTTGAATAAATCAGTGGATGTTCCACAAACATTGGTGGTTTTAGATGCCGATTGTGAATTTGAACAAGGAAGCCTTGATAAACTTGTTAATCAAAGCCAAATTCAAAATTCAGTTATTCAATCTCTTTATTTAATGAAGTCTCCTATTGGCGCATCGATTAAAACTCGTGTTGCCGAATTTGCTTGGTTAGTTAAAAATAAGATTAGACCTACCGGTTTAGCAAAAATGAAAATAGGTTGTCATCTGCAAGGTTCGGGTATGGCGTTTCCATGGCGATTATTCACAAAGGTGTCTTTTGCTAGCGGCAGTATTGTTGAAGATCTGGAGCTAGGATTAAAGCTTGCTAGTATTGATGAACAAGCTAAATTCTATCCTCATGCTGTGGTTAATAGTTATTTTCCTGAGTCTTCTTCTGGCACCGAATCTCAACGAACTCGCTGGGAACATGGCCATATTAGCGCCATGTCTATATTGCCTCACATGATGTTGACAGCATTGGTTAAAGGGAGAGTGAATGTATTTTTATTGGCATTAGATGCAGCTATCCCACCAACAGTGCTGTGGATTTTTATCGTAGTGCTAACTAATTTTCTAACCTTAATATTGTTACTCCTCGGGTTGCCAACTGCCAGTTACATTAGTTTGACCTTATTACTCGTTTTAGTTGGAGCCATAGCTATTTCTTGGTTATTTAATGGTCGAAGTATCATTAAGTTGAAAGATGTTTTTGGCATTTTGGCGTATGTGTTTAGTAAGTTTTCAATCTATAAAAAATTCTTTACGGCAAGACAAAAAGAATGGGTAAGAACAGAGCGAGATGACAAATATGAACAGTAGTTCAATACTCGAAAAAGTTTCGTATATAGAAAAATCTAAAGTCGACGATTTCATTAATCATTTAATTAATGTTAATCAGCCAACGAGCTTGGGTTTTTTGAATCAACATGGCTATAACCTAATCGCTAAGTCCACTGAGATTGACGAATCTTTTAGGCAATTAGATTATGTGTTGCGTGATGGCATAGGCATCAAAATAGCGTGTAAATACAATCATATTTCAGCTGGTGAGAACTTAAATGGTACTGACTTAATTCCTTCTATTATTAAGCAAGCGCAATTTATCCACTCTGATATCAACTTTATAGTCTATGGCACAGTAGAGCCATGGTTGAGCATAGGCGCAAACAAGCTTTTTCTTGGCAACGACTATCAATCTTTAGACGGTTTCAAAGACGATGAGGCTTATTTAGACCATTTCAAAGAAAACTGTCGTGATGAAAGGTTCAATATTGTTGTGTTAGCGATGGGGATGCCAAAGCAAGAAAGAGTCGCGAAGCTCCTTAAGCATGCTAACTCCGCAAGAACCTTAATTATTTGTGGTGGTGCAATCATTGATTTTCAAGCTGGTCGCCATTCACGAGCTCCAGATTTTTATCGAAATAACGGTTTAGAGTGGCTTTACCGATTAAGTAAAGAGCCAAAAAGGATGTTTTCTCGGTATGTTGTAGGCATTCCAATTTTCTTTGCGAATGTAGCGTTAAGAAAATAAATATATGTAGTGATTTGTGTCTAGCACTAAAGGCTATTCAGCGTCATATCTATCCAACTAAAGTTTCAATTAAGCCATTCTGTATTTTTAATATCATCAAGCAAATTTATTATTACAATTCAGTATTCACTTTTTAAAAGGAGTAATTTGTGGATAAGCCCTCAAACTTCCATGTTGCACGAAATGGCTTAGCTTTTGCGTTTCGTCTGGCAGATGTTAGCTTTCTCATTGCAGCATTTTTTATCATGCTTTCTTTTCACGAAGTTGCATTTGATAGAGAGTATTTTTTGCTACTGATGGCAGAACTCTTTTTCTACTTATATTTAGCAGAATCGATATCAATATACCGTTCTTGGCGATTAAGTAGTTTTCTTTACGTCCTTGGATTGATGTCCACAGTATTAGTCGTTTCGTTTTTTATACTAATCACAGCTGTTTTTTTATTTAAACAAGGAGACTACTATTCAAGAGTGGTGATGTTTGGCTGGTTTAGCTTATCAATGTTACTTCTTGTTGGTTGGAGATTATTAGTTCGAATTGTTAAGCGAAGTATGCGACGTAATGGTTATAGTTTACAGAAAGTTGCCATTATCGGTATGACTCAATCTGGCACCAACTTATACCAAGAACTTAATGAAAATATTGAGTTGGGTCTTCAGTGCGTAGGTTTTTACGATGATAGAGAGCCAGAGAGAATTAATGGCGAATATTTAAAGTTGCTAAATGGCTCTATTGATAAAGTTGTAGCAATGGCTAAAAAAGGTGAAGTGAAAAAGCTTTATATCTGTTTGCCTATGTTAGCAGAAAAAAGAATTTCAAATATTATTCATCAATTGGGCGATTCGACAGTCGATGTTTTAATTTTACCGGACTTTTTACTTAAAAATTTGATGCATGCGCGTATAGGCCATGTTGGTGACTTGGATACGATTAGTGTTTTTGAATCACCAGTACATGGAATGAAAAACTTCTATAAACGAACTTTTGATATTTTATTTAGTTCGTTGGCGATTATTGCTATTTCACCTGTTTTAATGGTGATAGCAATAGCGATTAAATTGACTTCCCCGGGAGCTGTGATCTTTAAACAAGATAGGTATGGTCTTGGTGGTGAGAGGATTAAAGTATTCAAATTCCGGTCAATGACGGTGACTGAAAATGCTGCCAAGGTCACCCAAGCGACGAAAAATGACAGCCGTCTGACTTCTATTGGGGGGTTCCTAAGGCGAACTTCACTAGATGAACTGCCTCAGTTTTTTAATGTTTTATTAGGCACTATGTCAGTTGTTGGGCCTAGGCCTCATGCGGTTGCTCATAATGAAGAATATCGCCAACTGGTTGCTTATTACATGTTGCGTCATAAAGTTCGTCCCGGCATTACAGGTTGGGCACAGGTTAATGGTTGGCGTGGTGAAACAGACACGATTGATAAAATGGAAAAACGTGTCGAATACGACTTAGCATACATACGTCATTGGTCTCTTTGGTGGGACGTTAAAATAATTTTTAAGACAGTTTTTAAAGGCTTTACTGGAAATAATGCTTACTAACATGGAGAGTAAAATGAGAACCTTGATAGGCAATAAAAATATAATAGCAGTGTTAGTTGGTGCATTATTTGTCCCTGTTGCACAGGCTCAGAACACTGAAAATGCCGTCGTGATTAAAACTGATTCAGGGATCGATTTCACCCCAGGGTTAAATGCGAGTGTGAAATATGATGACAATATCGCAAGTGCAAACCTTGATACTGAAGACAGTATGATTTTAGTGGTAACTCCTGCTCTTAAAGCTGAACTTCTTAGTGGCAATAGCTCTTATACCGCCGAAGCTGGTATTGAATATGCTGAATATTTCAGCAGCAGTGACGATAACTATTTAGATGGTTTATTTCGATTAAAAGCAGATGTGGAACTTAACCAGTCCAATCGGTTTAATATCATTGGTTCATACATTGCGGGTCATGAAGATAGGGGTACAGGTATTTTCGAAGGCGCAGGTAACCTGCAGGTAGAGCCCAATACCTATGATGTATATGCCATTGGCGGTTATTACGAGTATGGAGCAAGAAGTACGCCAGCAAGATTAAGAATTAACGCTAAATACTTAGAAAAAGAATACAAACGATATGAAGAGCTAACTCAATATAAAAACTACACAGATGTAACTTTTGGTGGTTCGTTTTATTACGATGTGAGCCCTACAGCGAGCTTAGTTGCAAGCATTCAAAGCATTGATACTGAGTATAACAAGAGTCCACAAGACATCGAATTACAAAATCGAGACAGTGTAACGACCAATTATTTACTCGGAGCAGACTGGGAAGCTACGGCCTCTACAGAAGGTAAAGTGAGAGTAGGTTATCAACAGAAAAGTTTTGATAATAGTATTCGAGATGACTTTAGCGGTTTAACCTGGGATGTAGATATCACGTGGAGGCCATTAACTTATAGTGCATTGACGCTAAAAACAGGGCAGAGCAGTAAAGATCCTAACCTTTTAGGAGACTATGTACGTGAGACAAGTTACGGGGCTTCATGGGAGCATAATTGGACAGAGCTTTTTTCAACTAAACTAGGTTATGAAAGAGTAGAGGACGACTTTACTGGCATTATTAGGGAAGACAAAACATCAACGTACCAAGCCGCGATAGGATATTCAGTCGCGCGTTGGCTAATGTTAAGAGCAGGCGTTGATATTAATGAAAGTCGTTCATCGAGTGATATATACGAATTTGATAGAAATGTGTATTACATCAATGCTGAAATGACTTTGTAAAGGAAGGTTATGAAATTAGTTCTGTTGTTATTAGCGCTTGTGTTTACAAGCGTTAATGCTTTTGCCGAAAATGATGAAGATAATCATAGGTTATCGGCTGGCGATACGATCGTAATAAAAGTTTATGGTGAAGAAAAGCTGACGTTAGAAACCAGATTGACCAACAGTAGTACGGTTAATTATCCATTTTTAGGTACGTTAGCACTTAAAGGCTTAACAGTGAAAGAAGTTGAGAATTTAATTTATTCCGGATTGAAAGGTGACTACTTTGTCGAGCCTAGTGTTTATGTAGGTATTGTGCATTACCGTCCATTTTACATTCATGGCGAAGTAAAAAAACCTGGCGGGTATCCTTATCAACCAGGGATGACAATAAACCAAGCTGTAGCATTGGCTGGAGGATTAACAGAGAGAGCTTCAACAGATAAAATCTTTATCTCTCGTGAAGGAACCAAAACTCAGTCTGAAAGTGCGGAGATTAAAACTAAAATCAATGCTGGTGATACGGTAACCATAGAACAGAGATTTTTTTAATGATATCAACAACACCTATCGAAAAAACATCACCTATTCTTCCTGAGCAGTTAATTGACTTTAAAAAACTCTTTAAGCCGTTACTGTATTTTAAGTGGCGCATTCTAGCTTTTTCTATTCTTGTTACCGCACTGACAGTGTTTGTGGTGATGAGTATGAAGCCTATTTATTCAGCCACATCGACGCTATTGATAGAGTCTGAACAAGCGAGTGCGATTAAAATTGATGAAGTGTATGGCATTAATTCAGGGCAACGGGAATATTATTTAACTCAATTCGAAATCCTTAAATCCCGCTCCATTGCTGAAAGGGTTTTTAACGAATTAGATTTGGAGAATCATCCGCAATTTCAGCCACAGCCATCGTTATTCAAGCAATTTAAAAATAACTTTGATTTTCTGCCAAAAGAAGAAAGTGCCCCAGTTGATCACAATAAAGTGTATCAACAAAGAGTGAGTGGTTTTGCAAGTAACATTTTTATTAGACCAATTCGTAAAACTCAGTTAGTTAATATTAGTTACGAAACCCCCGACCCAGAGCTCGCATCCTTAGTCTCCAATGCTGTAGGCGATGCGTACATTTTGAGTCAATTAGAAGCTAAAGCTGGGATGACTCAAAAAGCCAATATTTGGCTAGGTGGACGATTAGAAGACCTACGTGTCAATCTTGATGCATCAGAACATCGTTTAGAGCAGTTTAGAATTAAAAACGGCCTTGTGGATGTTGAAGGGGTTACAGCGCTAGATGCAAAAGAGTTGCAGCGTTTGAGTGATGAGATTACCGTTGCGAGATCTCGTAAAGCGCAAGCTGACAGTTTCATGGCCGTTGTTAAGAAGTATGGTGCAAATGACATTGGCAGATTAGAAAGTTTACCAGAAGTCACTTCTCATCTTTCTATTCAAAATGTCAAACGTGAAGTCAGTATTGTCGAACGTAAAGTGTCTGAATTAAAGCAAGTATATGGCCCTAAACACCCAAAATTAATTGCAGCTAATGCAGAATTAGCCACAGTTGAAAAAAACTTGCGCATACAAATTGGCCGTTTGGTGCAGGGTATCGAAGATGAAGCGCAAACAGCGACTCAAAACCTAAAAGCGTTAGAGCAACAGTTTAATAGTTCTAAAGGTGACTTTCAGGATCTAAGTACCATTGATACCACATACAAACGCTTGGTACGTGAAGTTAATACTAATCAACAATTATTTGAAAGTTTTCTTTCTCGCCAAAAAGAAACAGAAGTGACAGGTGATTTTGACTCGCCTGTTGCACGCTTTACCGATAGGGCTGTAACACCTTACAACCCTATTAAACCTAACAAGAAACTCATTGTTGTGGCTGCTTTCTTAGCCAGTTTTATTTTTGCTATTGTGGTTGTTTTAGTGCTTGATGCGTTAAACGATACAATCAAAACAACTGACGATGTTGAAAAAGTACTATCGCAGCGAGCGTTAGGTTATATCCCTAAAGCGGATAAGAAAGCCAGTTATGATGAAGTTAATTTTGCATTTTTTGACAGTAACGCCAAGATGCATGCTGAGTCAGTACGAACGATTAGAACATCGCTTTCTTTAATGGCGTTGGGGCAAGAACTTCGGATTATTGAAGTCTCATCTTCATTTCCCAATGAAGGGAAAACTACAGTAGCGATGAATTTAGCATTTGCTTTTTCAGGTATGGAAAAAGTGCTGATAATTGATGCTGATATGAGAAAGCCCAATATTGGCAGCCGTTTTGGTTTACCAAACTATCAACCTGGGTTATCAAATGTGCTATCAGGTGCTGATGATATTAATTCCTGCATTGTGAGAGATGTTAAGCCTAATGTTGATGTGTTAGCTGCAGGAGCCATTCCGCTCAACCCTCAAGAATTATTGTCATCTCCTTACTTTGCTGAAGTCATGACAATACTGAAGCAGCAATACACTAAAATTATTGTTGATACCCCTCCGATTCAAGCAGTAAGTGATGCGCTTGTTATAGCGCCCCACAGTGATGCAGTTGTCACCGTGGTTAAAGCTGCTACCACTCGCTCAGAAGCTGTTAAATTAACCTTGGCTAAATTATACCAGGCTCGAGGCAAAGTCTTCGGTGTCGTGCTAAATCAACTGAATATCAAAGACGCTCAACAGTATCATGGTCAATATGGTTATTATCAACCTTATGAGAGTAACGAGGTTGAAGTTCAGCTACCTGTTGATAAAGCCTCGTGATAGATATTCATTGCCACGTACTTCCTGGAATTGATGATGGTGCAAAAGATTTACAAGAATCGATTGCACTCATTAATTTGTCCGTTGAACAGGGAATTACCAGAATAGTGGCCACGCCTCATATTCACATTGGAATATATGATAACAACCTGAAAATTATCAATGACGCTGCAAATATAGTAAAAGATGAGCTTAAAGCTCAAGGCATGAATATTGAATTAAGCGTTGCGGCTGAAGTGCGCATCTGCCCTGAAATTATTTTATTTGCCCAGCAAGGTTTATTACCTTTTATTGGAGATTATCAAGAAAAAAAGGTTCTATTGCTTGAACTACCAAGTAGCCATATACCTGCTGGTGCTGACAAACTGATTGACTGGTTACTCAATTTTGACATCATTCCGATGATTGCACACCCTGAAAGAAATAGAGAACTGCAACGATATCCAGAAAGAATAAAGGTATTTCAACAAAGGGGCTGTTTATTTCAATTAACGGCAGCTTCATTGTTAGGGCAATTTGGAGAGCTACCTCAATTGACGAGTGAACGGTGGTTAAAAGAAAAGCTATATACTATTGTCGGCTCAGATTGTCATTCTATTAAGCGAAGACCACCAAAACTTCTAGAAGCTAGAAACGTGATCGCTGAACTTATAGATGAAGAATATGCTCAACAGTTAGTACATGACTTTCCTAATCTAATCTCTAAGCGACTTTTTTCATAAATGGAATATGATGCATAAAATGCCCTCAACACGCAGATTAATTTATGCTGCATTGATTGTTGTTTTGTTAGCTTTTCTACCTTTACTTATACAAAAAGGTGTAGCGAATGCCTATCATTTTAAAACCTTATTTTATTTAAAATTGTGGGAAGGCAATCAGCAGCCATCAAAAGCTCAATTTCAACAAGCGAAAGTTGCAGCTGTGAATGCTTATTCGCTAGATAACTCAAACCCTCATTACATATTATCATTTGCAAAAGTATTGGAGTGGGGGGCTTATCATCAGTTCTATGACATTGATGTCAAAAAACATAGTCAGCTCTATATGACAGCTATAAAGTTACGGCCATTGTGGCCTAATGCTTATGCAGATTATGGGGCTAGTCTCGCGTTTTTAAATAGTGACCTCGATACAGCTTGGCCTCTATTAGAAAAAGGCTTACGTTATGGCCCTTATACTCCTGAGGTCTTAAGGCAAGTGCTTGCAGTAGGATTCTTTTTTTGGCCTCAATTATCTGTGGAACAGAAAAAGCTTGTACTTGAAACGAGTTTGGTTGCAGTTGAGTCACAATGGTCTATGAAATTAGAATTGCAGCAATTAACAAGAAATTATCAGCGTACATCGGTTGTGTGTAGTTATATGAAATACACTGCTATAGAGATTTCAGAGGCCGGACAACAATGGGTTTCAGAATCTTTATGTCACCATTTTTATAAAAGGTTTGGTTGATAAATAAATGGAAACTTCTTCACGAATTTCAAAGTATTTTATTTTCTTTCTCTGTAGTTTAATTATCATCGCTCCGCTCCCTTTGGGGAGTAATCGAATTTGGGCTTGGTCGATTTTAGAATTAGCTGTATTCAGTTTGGCTTGTTTTCACCTTGCTTATTGTGCGAAGCATGAAAAACCAATTTTAAGTTTTGATTGGCAAAAGACTCTGTTGATTCCGATTGTGGTTATGTTGGTGTATTTATTACTTCAAGTTATTGGAGTCATACCTGGAATTGACACTGTAGATGCTTATCAAACGACTCATCAATTATTGAAAACGCTCACTTATTTAATATTTGTCCTGTTACTAAGTGAGTATTGCAAAGATGAAAGAATGTTACGTTGGGTTGTTTTTAGCATTATTTTGTCGGGATGTTTTCAAGCATTCTACGGTTCTTTTGTTTATTTGTTAGATTTAGATGTTTCACCTGTTTTTCATTTTGCTGAAGGTGATAAAGCAAGAGGAACTTTTGTCTATCAAAATCATTTTGCTAACTACTTAGCATTATGTCTTGCTATTGCAGTGGGTTGGCTTATTTCTGAGTTGAATACTCAACGACAAGCGTTTGAATTCAGGCAAGCTTTCTTGAATGCCTTATCAACAATGTTTAGTAGAAAGTTGATTTTGCGACTAGCCATTATTTTAATGATTATTGGTTTAATTTTAAGTCGTTCAAGAATGGGAAATGCTGGCTTTTTTACTGCATTAATAGTGGTTTCTGTCTTCGCAATATTTTGCTATCGAAGACCACCTATTTTATTAAAACCGTTAGTGATCAGTATTATTATTTTGGACTTAATTATTGTCGGTTCTATATTTGGCGTTGAGAAGGTAAAACAAAGAATTGAAGATACCAGTTTTGCTTCTGAGACACGTGATCTGGTTGTCATTGATAGTATGCCAATAATTGAAGATAACTGGTTAACGGGTACTGGAGGTGGGAGTTTTTATACTACTTTTCCTAGCTACCAGCCTAGACCATACAGCGGTTTTTATGATCATGCTCATAATGAATATATACAATTCTCAATCGAGTATGGAGTGATTATTTCTGCAATGCTTGGCTTGTGGGTTTTATACGGGCTCTATTTAGCGTGTAAAACAATGCATAAACGAAATAATAAATTCTATAAAGGCGTGGCCTTTGGTAGTGCTATGGCTATTGTTCACATGTGCATACACAACATGGTTGATTTCAACTTGCAATCCCCCGCTAATACTCTGCTTTTTTTAACTATTTTAACCTTGTGCTGGTTATCTTATAACCTTCCTTCTGACTTGAAAAAACGGCCACGAAGGCATCGCGGAGATTAAGCGAAAGGTAATAAGAAATTTAAGTTTTTCTTGAAATAATAATTTCAAAATTTTTACAATTAATTTTAACTTTGACTATAAAAGGACTCATATGAAAGTTGTTATTCCTGTTGCGGGACTAGGTACCCGAATGCTGCCAGCAACCAAAGCAATTCCAAAAGAAATGTTGCCACTTGTTGATAAGCCATTGATTCAATATATTGTGGACGAATGTGTTAAAGCCGGTGTGAAAGAGATCGTTTTAGTCACACATGCGAGTAAAAATGCTATTGAAAACCATTTTGATAAATCTTATGAGTTGGAATCAACACTCGAGAAGCGTGTTAAACGTCAATTATTAAAAGAAGTGCAGGGCATATGCCCTAAAGATGTCACGATTATGCACGTTCGCCAGGGAGAAGCTAAAGGTTTAGGTCACGCCGTGTTGTGTGCTAAACCTTGTATCGGTAATAACCCATTTGCAGTTGTGCTGCCCGATGTGATTTTGGATGAGTATACTGCTAATCAAAGCTCAGAAAATTTAGCCGCGATGATCAGCCGTTATGAATCTACCTTTGCAAGCCAAATCATGGTCGCACCAGTCGCTACAGAAGAAGTGCATAAGTACGGTATTGCTGATTGTGATGGTGTTGAAGTCTTGGCGGGTGATTCAACTAAGATTGTTAAAATGGTTGAGAAGCCATCAATTGAGGAAGCTCCCTCAAATCTTGCTGTTGTTGGTCGTTATGTTCTCTCTGAAAAAATTTGGGATTTATTAGCCAAAACGCCTGCTGGTGCAGGTGATGAGATTCAATTAACCGATGCCATTGATATGTTAATAGAATCTGACGCTGTAGAAGCGTTTAACATGACGGGCAAATCTCACGATTGCGGCGACAAGTTAAGTTATATGGCTGCCTTTGTCGAGTACGGCTTGAATAATAAGAAGCTTGGAAAAGATTTTAAAGAGATTATCAAAAAGCTGGTTAAATAAACTTACCTAGCATTAATTGAATGCGCTACAGTTATTTGTAGCCATGAACACCAACAAAAGCCCTGGAACATGTTTTCAGGGCTTTTTTTGTACCCGCAGGCTTTTAAATTTAAAAAGTATAAGAGTTGATGTTTGTATTCAGAATTGTTTATTAAGACCTGTTTACTAAGAAGGGGATATTCTGACCTGTGTATTCGCTTAATAATCACTAAAAGGCATAAACCACAACTTATACAAGTATCGAGGGTAAGCGCGAGTGATAAGTTTTGGCTTGAAGGCAGTGACTCAAATGTGTGCAAACGTTATTCACGGATAAAGCAAAAGGTTTAAATAATGAAAAATCAATCAACGAAAGATGTTTAGAAGAGAAGCATTACATTGAGATACTAGAGGAAAACTATTTGAATATTAAATTGGTTGCGGGAGCTGGATTTGAACCAACGACCTTCGGGTTATGAGCCCGACGAGCTACCAAACTGCTCCATCCCGCGTCCGATTTAACTATCTTGAGACAAATTGAAATGTATTAACTCTGATTTCAGAGTGTTACAAACTTATAAATTGGCATTTATAAGAAATTGGTTGCGGGAGCTGGATTTGAACCAACGACCTTCGGGTTATGAGCCCGACGAGCTACCAAACTGCTCCATCCCGCGTCCGATTTTTCAATTTTTAATAAGTAAGTGGTTGCGGGAGCTGGATTTGAACCAACGACCTTCGGGTTATGAGCCCGACGAGCTACCAAACTGCTCCATCCCGCGTCCGTACTTATTATTCAATTAGTTAATTTTATTGGTTGCGGGAGCTGGATTTGAACCAACGACCTTCGGGTTATGAGCCCGACGAGCTACCAAACTGCTCCATCCCGCGTCCGAATAAAAACTAATTGATGCTTAAACTTCCTGATAACCAATATAAAATTGGTTGCGGGAGCTGGATTTGAACCAACGACCTTCGGGTTATGAGCCCGACGAGCTACCAAACTGCTCCATCCCGCGTCCGTTTAAGCGGGGCGAACTATAACGACCTATAGTGCCCTTGGCAAGTCGAATTAGCATATTTATGATCGTTTGTTGGGTTAATGAGCATATATAGACTATTTCAGCCTTAATCGGTGGCCTTTTAAGCATTGTCTATGTGTTTTTGCTTTCAATTAGCTAATTTTTGGATCAAATTATCCAATAAATCTTAGATTTATTGGTACTCAATAGCTAAAACGACTCAAAAGACTAGAATTTATCCATTTCAGTGACATTTTCACACCTGACAATCGGTTTAGGTATATAATGCCGACTTAATTATATCTGTGAGATGATGACGTCGATTCCATGTTAAATTTTTTTGCTGCTGCCCCTAAGGGTTTTGAATATAGCTTATCTAATGAGCTTAAAGAGTTTGGTGCTACTGATGTTAAGGAAAGCGTCGCTGGTGTGTATTTTTCAGCACCTATAGAACTTGCCTACCGAATTACATTGTGGTCTCGACTTGCTAGCCGCATTGTCGTTGTTATCTATAAAGGTGCTTGTGAGTCTGCCGAGCAACTTTATAACGCAGCATATGCTGTTGATTGGCCATCTCACTTCTCTAATCAAAGTACATTTGGTATTGATTTTCACGGTACTGGTGGGTTTATTAACAACACCCAGTTTGGCGCACTGAAAATTAAAGATGCTGTTGTTGACCGTTTTCGTGATGATGGTCAGGAACGTCCTGATGTAGAACGTATCCATTCAGATTTTAGAATCGATGCTCATTTTCGAAATAATCAACTTACCATGTCGATTAACTTCTCTGGGCCTTCATTACACCAACGCGGTTACCGTTCAACAACGGGTGAAGCACCACTAAAAGAGAACTTAGCAGCCAATATGCTAGCTCGTTGTGGCTGGCAAGCTAAACCGATTGACTTATTAGATCCATTTTGTGGTAGTGGTACGGTTGTGATTGAAGCAGCATTAATGGCTGCTGATATTGCCCCAGGATTGCAGCGTGCAAGATTTGGTTTTGAGCATTGGCTTCAGCATGACGATCAAGTTTGGCAAGACATCTTACAAGAAGCTAAAGCACGAGCGAGCTTAGGTAAATCTCGTTGTAATGTTAAGTTTTACGGATCGGATATTGATTCTCGGATGGTGGCGCTAGCAAAACAGAATGCTGAAAATGCAGGTGTTGCTGACTTAATTGACTTTACGGTATCAGATGCGCTTGAAGTGACACCGCCGTTAGAAACTGGCTTTTTAGTCTCAAACCCACCTTATGGTGAGCGTTTAGGCAGTATTACTGAGCTTTTACAGCTTTATTATCAGTTAGGCGATAAGTTTAAAAAAGATTTTGGTGGCTGGAAGATTGCCATGCTGTGTAGCGATATTGAATTGCTATCGGCATTAAAGCTTAAAGCTGACAAACAAATGAAGATGTTTAACGGTGCGTTGGAATGTGGTTTTAACCTTTATACATTGCACGCAAAAAGTACCCGCCGTGAAGCGCCAGTATTACCGGAAGGTGTCGACATTGCCGATATCTCACCAGCGTTTGCTAATCGTATTAAAAAGAATATGAAGCAATTGACTAAGTGGGCCAAAAAAGAAGGTATCGATAGCTACCGTATTTATGATGCCGACTTGCCTGAATATAATGTGGCGATTGATAAGTATGTCGATCATGTTGTGATTCAAGAATACTCAGCACCTGCTACCATTCCTGAAGCTGTGACAAAACGTCGTTTAACCGATGTATTGTTATCACTACCTGCAGCCTTGGGTATTGATCCTGAGTTAGTCACCTTAAAAACACGCGAACGTCAAAAAGGTGCTAGCCAGTACCAAAAGTTAGACGAGCAGAAGCTTGAGATTATTACTCAAGAATATAATGCGCGATTCAAGTTAAACCTGACTGGGTATTTGGATACTGGTTTATTTTTAGACCATCGCTTAACCCGTAAACTGGTTGGTGAAAAGTCAGCGGGTAAACGCGTACTAAACTTGTTCTCTTACACTGGTAGTGCATCGGTTCATGCAGCCCTTGGTGGCGCTAAATCTGTCACGACAGTCGATATGTCGAATACGTATTTAGCTTGGGCTAAAGAAAACTTTGAGTTAAACAACCTCAACGTTAGACAATACAAGTTTGAGCAAGCCAATTGCATTCAATGGATAAAAGATTGTGAAGAACAATTTGATTTGATTTTCATTGATCCGCCAACCTTTTCAAATTCTAAGCGTATGGAAGATAGTTGGGATGTTCAGCGTGACCATGCTGCTTTATTGGTTGATTTGATTAAATTGTTGAGCCCAACGGGTGAGATCATTTTCTCTAACAACAAACGTAAATTTAAAATGGATATCAACCTTTTAGGCCAATATAAAATGGACGTGAAGAACATTGATAACCAAACCTTACCAATGGATTATAAGCGTAATCCACACATCCATAACACATGGTCAATCACTCATGCTAAGTCGCCTTACAGCAGCTAAGGCATGCAGAGTCGTAATATGTTAACTAACACAAAAACTGAAAACTCAGATTTAATTTTATATCACACAGAGGGATGCCATTTGTGTGAAATTGCTCAATCGCTGGTTGAGCAATTAGCCCTGAGTTATCAACATATTGATATATGCGATGATGAAGTACTTGCTGAGCGTTACGGTATTTCAATTCCAGTGTTAGTTATGGGTGATAAAGAACTGTTTTGGCCATTTGATGTGCCACAGTTAACTGATTTTATTAGGAGCGTCGTTTGAGTCTAGTTCGTATTAATAATGGTTCGTTAGCCTATGGTTATACGCCATTATTGAAAAATTCTGATTTCACTATTTTACCTGGTGAGCGTGTTTGTATTGTCGGCCGAAATGGCGCAGGCAAATCAAGTTTGATGAAAGTCCTATCAGGTGATGTGCTACTTGACGATGGTGAATTTAATATCGCCTCAGATGTGAATGTTAGCCGTTTACAGCAAGATCCGCCTAAAGCGGAAACGGGGACGGTTTATAAGTATATCTCAGCGGGACTTAAAGAAATTGGCGAGCAACTTGAGCGTTATCATCAGCTTTCCCATGACGTTGCTACTGCTGAGCCAGAAGCAATGGAAAAGATGCTCAATCAAATGACGCGTCTTCAAGAGTCACTAGATCATAATAATGGTTGGCAACTTGATTCAAGAATTATCCAGAATTGTGAATTACTTGGACTCGATCCAGATAAGCCATTAAGTGAGTTATCTGGTGGCTGGCAACGCAAGGTTGCTTTAGCACGTGCTCTAGTCAGCGAGCCAGACTTATTATTACTTGATGAACCAACCAACCACCTCGACATTGATACCATTGAATGGTTAGAGCAATTCTTGCTTAACTTTAAAGGTGCCATCGTATTCGTCAGCCATGACCGTGGTTTTATTCACCGTATGGCAACCCGAATTGTTGATCTGGACCGTGGTGTTGTCACGTCTTGGCCTGGCAATTACAAAATGTACTTAGAAGGTAAGCAAGAGTGGTTGCGGGTTGAGGCTGAGCAAAATGCTCACTTTGATAAAAAACTGGCAGAAGAGGAAACTTGGATCCGTCAGGGCGTTAAAGCACGTCGTACGCGTAATGAAGGCCGAGTCCGAGCATTAAAAGCATTGAGAAGTGAGCGCAGCGAGCGTTTGAATCGACAAGGCAACGCCAAGATGAACGTCAGTGATACAGAGCGTTCTGGTAAGTTAGTATTTGATATTAAAGAGCTAAACTATAATCTTCCTGAAAAAGATTTAGTTAAAAACTTCAGTTCAACGGTTATGCGCGGTGATAGAATCGCATTAATTGGACCAAACGGCTGTGGTAAATCGACGCTGATTAAGTTATTGATTGAGCAACTAACACCTCAATCAGGTGAAGTAAAAGTTGGTACCAAGCTTGAAGTTGCTTATTTTGACCAATACCGCGAAGCGCTTGACCCAGAAAAAACAGTTGAAGAAAATGTTGGTGATGGTAAAAGTACCGTAACAATTAATGGCCAAGACCGTCATATTTTAAGTTACTTACAAGACTTCTTATTTTCACCTGCCAGGGCAAGAACGCCTGTCAAAGCGTTATCAGGTGGTGAGAAAAACCGTTTGTTGCTGGCACGCCTGTTACTGAGACCTGCAAACTTAATTATTCTTGATGAACCAACCAATGACCTTGATGTTGAGACCCTAGAATTGTTAGAGTCTCTACTGACTGATTTTGAAGGCACATTATTAATTGTCAGTCATGACCGTGAATTTATAGATAACACGGTAACCAGCAGTTGGTGGTTTGCGGGTAATGGTGGATGGCATGAGTATGTTGGTGGTTATAATGATGCTGTTTCTCAAGGAGCTAAATTTTATTCTGAGGAACCTGACGCCGCATCTGTTGTCATAGCATCAGCGCCTGTTGAAACGAAAGCTGAAAAGCCTAAGCAAGCAACAACCAATGCGCCTAAGAAATTATCATTCAAACTTCAACGTGAGCTCGAGCAATTGCCGAGTAAAATGGAGACGTTAGAACAGGAAGTAGAAGAATTACAAAACACTGTGGCTTCAGCTGATTTTTATAGCCAACCACAAGATACTGTCAACTCAGTGCTACAGGCATTGGCGGCAAAAGAACAAGAATTGGACACTTGCTTTGAACGTTGGGAAGAACTCGAGTCATTGAAGTAAGCGCATAATAAAAATAGGAATTAAAATGAAGTCGAAGTTTGATAAGGCATTATCTGTCGTTGCCTTGAGTGTGCTTGGCGCCATCGGCAGTGTGCATGCTGCTCCAGTATATGAAATTGTAAATATTGAAGATTTTGATCTCAAAGGTAATGTCGATGGCACCAGCCGCGGCTATGCGCTTGGCGTAAATGCCAATGATGAATTGGTCGGTGTATCTAAAGGTAAGAAAAAATTATCTGTAGATGATGAAGACGATGATGGCGTTATTGATGTTGAAGACGGGATTGCGCCAGAAGAGGCCATTGTCTATTCGGTATTCTTGCCGATTATTGCCAATAATTACACTTTCACAGCAGAAGAAAATGATGCTGAATCGCCATGGAATCCAAACTTTTTTAGCGTCAATGGGACCACCGCGCCAACTGATGTTGATGATGAAGGTGAGTTAATTATCAACTCTGTTGATACTTTCTTTTACGGCATGAATGATGATGGTGTAAAAGTTGGTTCTTATACAGCACCTGAAAAAACGATGGATTACGAAGGTAGCGATGAAGACCAAGAGTTTTGGTATTACCGTGACTTTGAGCTGCGCGGGGTTGCGGTCACAGATGATGGTTCTGAAATCGAGTTAATCCCATCTTATCAAACCTATATTCGTGAAGATGATGATTTTGTGGTTGAACTGGGTGGCTGGTCAGCTGCTGCTGCGGTTAACAATAATAATTTAGTGGCTGGTTATGCTAGTACCGATATTATTGAATTCAGTTCTGATCGTATTGATAACTGTATTGATACAAGTTTGGATGAAGATCTAGAGTTTCCTGCACCAGTAGAAATTTGTGTGCAAGCAGACCAATACCCTTCAAATGGTCGTCGTAATATCTCTTACCAAACACGTGCTCATGTGTGGCAAATAGAAGCAGATAATACAATTCCAGAAGATAATATTGTAGAGCTGCCATTAGGGTTAACACCTGATGAAGATTCGACATTAAATTATATTGCTCAAGGTTTAGGTATTAATAATGATGATGTGGTCGTAGGTCGCTCTCACACTTATCGAAATGGTGACAAAGACGATTTATACCAAGATGCCGCATATTGGCAAAAAGATAGCAATGGTGATTACCAGTATAACTGGATTGATCCGGATATTTTCAGTGATACTGTTTATAGCTCTATCGCTTATGATGTCAATGATAATGGTATTGTTGTAGGTAGCTTTCAAAAATATATCAGCGGTTATTTAAGAGAGAAGTTCTTCTACTATGATATCAATGATCCTGCTGCTGAAATTGTGGTGCCAGATGATTTTCAAGAAGGGTTGTCTGATTTAACCAGTAAACCGAAAGCGATTAACAACGCGGGTCAAGTTGTAGGTAATATTGAGGTTACTTATGACAAAGATAAACCACGCCCAAAAGCAGCGTTCTTGTATAACATGAACGACAGCGAGTTTATCAATATCAATAATAACTTAACCTGTGAGTCAAAAGGTTACGAGCAAGATGAAGACGGTGAATGGAGTCGTCATCAAGTTGAAGTGATTGATGGCGATGGTTCTATCCTGTCTTACGGCGCTGAATTTTATGTTGTTGAAGCGAATAGCATTAATGAAGAAGGCACGATAGTAGGTACTGCTTTCGTACGTAAGCCAATTTATCAATACGACTCTGATGGGAACCTGATTTTAGGTGAGAACGGTACGCCTTTATTTGAAATTGATGGTAACGGGGATCCTGTAACATCATTCTTAACCCGTATGGTTGTGCTGAAACCAACGTCAGGTAATCAAGAAGCGTGTACAGAGTCAGATCTTGTCGAAGATGAACCTTATGTACGTAAAGGAGCTGCTTCTTTAGCTTGGTTATTGGGCTTACCATTACTTTGGTTGCGTCGCCGTAAAATGAAATAGATTGAGCATTCTTTAAACAAAAAGTCGAGGTTTTTTCCTCGATTTTTTTTTGTCTTTTTTCTCAATACCTTAATTAAAAATGCGAAAAAATGTCATAAACCGACATTGATCTTGTATGAAAAATCGCCTATCTCTTATTGTGAAGCCATTAGTGATCTATTCACTAATTGCGCTTAATTAACAAAATGAGGATGTGTTAATGAAAAGACAAAAAAGAGATCGACTAGATAGAGCTTTTTCTAAAGGCTTCCAAGCAGGAATTGCTGGACGTTCAAAAGAACTTTGTCCATATGGAACTTTAGATTCTAAATCACAATGGTTAGGCGGGTGGCGTGAAGGTGTTGATGGCCGTTTAAGCGGTTTATTTAATAAATAGTTTTGATGGGTAATGAAATAAAAAAAAGCCCTCACAAGAATGGTGAGGGCTTTTAAGATTTGGAGTTAAGTGATTTTTAAAATGACGAAGTATCAGTAAAAATACCCACTTTTAAATCTGTAGCACTGTATATTTCACGGCCATCGACTTCCATCACAGCATCTGCAATACCCATCACTAGTTTACGATGAATCTTACGCTTTAATGTGAGTTTGTAGGTGACTTTTTTAGCTTCTGGTAATACTTGGCCAGTGAATTTGACTTCGCCAACACCCAGAGCACGTCCTTTACCTTCAGCGCCTTCCCAACCTAAGTAAAATCCGACTAATTGCCACATTGCATCAAGCCCCAAGCAACCAGGCATAACAGGGTCGCCATTAAAGTGGCAATCAAAAAACCATAGGTCAGGAGTAATATCGAGTTCAGCTACGATTTCGCCTTTACCGTACTCACCACCGTTTTCATTAATTTTAGTTATACGGTCAATCATCAACATATTGTCGATAGGTAAGCGAGGTGAGTTAGGCGCAAAAAGGGTACCATTGCCGCATGCGATTAACTCTTCTTTAGTGAAACTGTTAGCTTTTACCATTTAAATATTACCACTTTATGTTGAGTAGGGTGACAAGATAGCGAACACGTGTAAGCTAAACAACTCCGATCACTAAATAATGCGTAATTTTATTAATATTTTTTGCAAAAATGATGGTTCGATATCGTCATCATCTTGACCTGCCATTTTTTCTAACCTTTGTTGGACTAAGCCATATAAAGATTTTTCAGGAAAATCATTGTCTTGATTTCTCTCGCCAGCAGGTATCTGCATAAGCAATGAGATGGCTTCATCCATATGTTCAATAGCATGTACATGGAATAAACCCTTCGATATGGCATCGATGATCTCAGGCTCAAGGTTTAGTTGTAACACATTAGCTTTAGGTATAATGACACTGTGTTCACCATTTAAGCCACGCGTTTGGCACAAATTAAAGAAGCCTTCGATTTTCTCATTGACGCCACCGATAGCTTGCACATTGCCAAATTGATCTAACGCGCCTGTAATGGCAAACGCTTGGTTAATAGGCTGCTCAGCAATGGCAGACATTAAACAGCAGTACTCTGCTAGTGAAGCACTATCACCATCTATCTCTTGATAAGACTGTTCGAATACAATGTTGGCATTTAAATGTAATGGCACATCACGCCCGAAAATACGGTATAAAGACGCTGATAGGATCATCATGCCTTTAGTATGGATATTACCGCCTAATTCAGATTTTCTTTCAATATCGATGACTTCACCGTCGCCGTAATGCACGGTAGTCGTAATTCTGGCGGGTTCACCATAACTAGCATCATGGGTGTCCACGACAGTTAAGCCATTGATTTGCCCAATCATCTCACCAGATGTTTGCAGATTAATGAAATTGTCTGCAAAATTTTGCGCTGTATATTGCGCTGAGCTGTCATGACGTTTTTTGGCATGTAAAATGACTTTAGCGATTGCTGATGCTGTGACCGCTTTATTATTCGTGTATGCCTTAGCTTGCAATAGCACTTGAGTTATTTGCTGCATCGATAGACTTAAGCGTTGTTGGTGCTCGGTGAGCTTAGCGCTATACCAAAATAAAGGCATTAATGAGGAAAGCTCTAACTGAATATCGTATTCGTTGGCTAAACTCATTAACCATTGTAAATATTGGCTTTCAGAATACTTTGTTAAATCTAGCTCTGAATTGACTTCAGCAAGCAAAGGAAAATACTTAAAGAAAACTCTGTCTTCAGTACGCAAATGGGTAAATAGATTAGCAGAACCTACAAGGATAATTTTACAATTCAGTGGAATTGGTGCGAGTTCACTGTTTATACGATAAAACCCCTGTTCAAGAATTTGCATGACAAACTCCCACAGTCCTTCGCGTTTCCAAAGCGATTCGACATCAATAAATACAAAGTGGTTCGATGCAAGTATGCCAGCTTTATATTGACTGGCTTTATCTGTTTTCTGCATTTTACCAATTAAATCAGCTCGGCGAATTTGACCACTTACATAACTAAATAACTGGTTTTGACTGGCTATAGTGCCGACATTGGCTGAAGGAAGCTCTGTTTGCCAGCGAAAACTAAATTCATGGTTTTCGTTTTTACTTTTCGTGGCAACGAGGTATGAATCAGAAGGCGTATTGGCTTGCCCAACCAGGGCTTTTATAAAGAGGGCACGATCGATACTTGCATAGTCGGCCAAATATAAATGCTGTTGCTCAACTTTGCTCATTAAGTTAAAAGCATCAACACAACGCTCTTGGCCAAGTAGCAATTGGCTTAAATAAATGGTACTTGGTAAAGATTGAGGCAAAGTATATTGTGGTGCAAGTTGCGAGGTTGGGATTAAAGTTGTGGTCATAGCTTTACGTTTTAGAAATCATTAAAAAGATTTTAGCACACTATATCGTCATATCATTGAAATGATTCAAGTCTAGTGAAGGTTTAAAAGCGTTTTATTCATCATTTTTGAGTTCAAAAAGCACCAGCTCTATTTGAATTAGATTAAATAATAACGGAAAAGTCTATTTGATGACCATTTGAATAAGTTTTTAAAAAATCCTGTTTACAAGTGAGCCTGATACTTATATTATTCTCGGCGTTCGGAGAGATGGCAGAGTGGTCGAATGCACCGGTCTTGAAAACCGGCATGGGTTTGTAGCCCATCTAGGGTTCAAATCCCTATCTCTCCGCCATATTAAAAGAAGCCCGCTATTTTTTAGCGGGCTTTTTGCTATCTAGAATTTAGAAAATAAACATCACAGGTTTGTAGCGCATCTATGTAGGGTTTAAATCCGTATCTCCGCCATATTCAAGACGAAAGGCTCATCAGAAATGATGAGCCTTTTTTCATTCTTGTATAATTATAATTAAACATAGGTTTGTAGCTCATCAATGTAGGCTTCAAATCCCTATCTCTCCGCCATATTTAAAGAAGCCCGTTATTTTATAGCGGGCTTTTTGCTTTTTTAAATTTAGAAAATAAAACATCACAGGTTTGTAGCGCATCTATGTAGGGTTCCTCTTTCAAAATTATGCTATCTCTCCGCCATATTTAAAGAAGCCCGCTATTCTATAGTGGGCTTTTTGCTTTTTTAAAATTAGAAAATAAAACATCACAGGTTTGTAGCGCATCTATGTAGGGTTCCTCTTTCAAAAATATGCTATCTCTCCGCCATATTTAAAGAAGCCCGCTATTTTATAGCGGGCTTTTTGCTTTTTTAAATTTAGAAAATAAAACATCACAGGTTTGTAGCGTATCTATGTAGGGTTACTCTTTCAAAAATATGCTATCTCTCGGCCATCTTTAGAAAAGTTCGCTACTGAAAAACTGCGGGCTTTTTACTATCTAGAAATTCAAAAATAGTAAAGTATTGGTTTGTAGGCATCAATGTAGGACTCAAGTCTCTAACTCTCCGCTATATATAGAAGAACTCATTACTGCAAAGTAATGGTTTATTTACTTTCAAGTCTTTGGCTGTTCTAAATTATTATTAATGTTTTACTAAGATTATGATTTTTAATGCTTATATCAGGTTTAGCTGTTAACGAGTGTGAAACAAATAATTTAACACTATGAGCATTAATCTATTTCAACATATAATTCCTTTTCATATTTAAAGTTTAGGGACATACCTTGTTGTTTCAGCGTCTGAAAATCATTTTATTGTTGCTACTATCGTTGAGTACTTTCTCAGCGGTTGGTCAAGTGCAGCTAAATGATGACCAAAGAAACATTTCCTCAACTGAAATAGCCGTTTGTGTGCAAGAGGGGAGTGGAGCTCCCGCTAATAGTTTACGCGTGAGTCATTCAGTATCTTCTCTGTCATACCTACAAACGAGTTTATCTGATGGCCAAGACTTCATCTCTATGCTTGTTAGCACGGATTTAAGGCATAAAAATTTAACACCAGAGAAAGAGCAACCCCTTATTAGCCAATTAGCTAGTGTTGACTTCTTTAATGATGTTAGACGAGTTGTCAGTAGCGATAACCGCGCTGGAACAGGCGTTAAGCCTAATTATTTTCTTCAAATTGCTTTTTTTGAACCAGTGATTTTTAATCGCTTTATCACACCTATAGATAAACCCAAGTTTACTTATCATTGGACAAGCAAGCTTTCTAGTACTGTTTCTCGCCTGTCAGGCTGGAAGGACGGTAATAGTCTCTACAGTCATCATCACCTCCGCTACAGCTAAATCTCTGTCGTTTTAACAAATATATTATTGCCGAGTATTCGGCGTATTTTAGTGTGCTTGTATCTGTGCCTAAATCTTGGCTATTCTATCTAGCCAAGGTGTTAGCACTGGAATTGAAAGCTATCAAGTGCACGGTTAATTCTTAACAGAGAATATAAACGTGAATAAAAAAACACCACAAAGTCCAATTAATCGCTATGCGAGTTGGAAATACATTGTCCTGCTTTTTACTATTGCTGTGATGTTTCTCAGCGCATTGCCGTCAATATTTGGCGAAAATGCTGCGCTGCATATCAATGATCGCGATCATCAGGTGGAAATAAAACAGTTAGTTAAACAGCTTGATATAGCAGGTATTTCGACAAGCCTTGTTTCTCAAACTGAAGATAAAGTTACCGTTGTGCTTAACGATGCCAGTCAACAAGCTGCTGCTAAGTCAACGATTGAATCTTATTTAGCTGACGATGTTCTCGTGGCTTTGGCCATGGAATCAGATGCGCCTAATTGGTTAACTGAGCTTGGTTTTGACCCGATTAAATTGGGCTTAGATTTACGAGGTGGAGTGCAATTTTTGTTAGATGTAGATATGGAACCTGTCTATCAAGCCCATAGGCAAATGGTGATTGATGAATTTCGTCAATTGGTCAGAGGTTCACAGGGTAGGCATATCGATGGAAAGGTACAACTTAACTTTCGTAATAGTGGTGACTTACAAGCTGGTGTAGCTGCAGCAAGGGAAGAGTTCCCCCAGTGGCAACGCTCGGTGAATGGCAATGTGCTCGTGATGACTCAAACAGAAGAAGCGCGGGATGCATTGAGAGCCACGACGGTACAACAGAACTTGCAAATTATGCGGAGCCGAATAGAACACTTGGGCATTACTGAGGCTTCTGTTCAAAGGCAGGGGCAGTCAAGGATCAGAATTGAACTGCCTGGCGTACAAGATCCCGCGACAGCTAAAAACGTAATTGGCGCAACAGCATCACTCTCATTTCATGAACTTGTTGAGCCACGTTCACCAATGGCGATGTCAGTGGATGATGAAAATGGTCAAGCTATATCGCTTAATAGAAGGGCTATTCTCGGCGGCGAGCACATTATTGATGCCAGAGCTAGCCTTGGTGAAATGGGAATGCCTGAGGTTAACCTGACTCTCGACTCAGCGGGCGGCCGCAAGATATCACAGTTTTCTCGCGATAATGTCGGTAATCCTATGGCAACGGTTTATAACGAATTTACGCAAGGTAGAGATGGCGCAAGTGTAGAACAAAGCTCCGTTATTAGTGTTGCGACGATTACATCGCAATTAGGGAATCGTTTTAGGATAACAGGCAGTGGTAGCCTTGCTGAGTCTCAAGAGTTAGCCATGCTATTGAGCGCGGGTTCATTGACCGCACCAGTCACCATCGTTGAAGAACGGACCATTGGCCCAAGTCTTGGTGCTGATAACGTTAAAAATGGTTTTGCTGCGTTGGCATTGGGGCTCGGTTTAACACTGACATTTATTGCCTTTTGGTATCGACGCTTAGGTTGGGTTGCCAATTCAGCCTTGTGTATCAACCTTGTGATGCTAGTGGGTCTTATAGCGTTAATCCCAGGTGCTGTACTGACTATGCCTGGCATCGCTGGGTTAGTACTTACTGTTGGTATGGCCGTTGATACTAACGTGCTTATATTCGAGCGAATAAGAGACAAAATGAAACTCGGTAATAGTTTTGCGCAGTCAATTAATAGTGGGTTTGATAGTGCATTTTCATCTATTTTCGATGCTAACCTGACAACCATGATCGTCGCAATTGCGCTTTATTCCATTGGTAATGGGCCCATTCAAGGCTTTGCTTTAACACTAGGGCTTGGACTGTTAACCAGCATGTTTACCGGCATTTTTCTTTCAAGAGCCATCATCAATTTAGTATGGGGACGTGATAAGCGTCGTATGGTAAAAATATGAACAATATAATGACACGTTTTTTCAAAGGCCAATTTGATAATAATCCTTCGCAAAGTGGATTAACTCGCCTTAGGTTTTTATTAACTGGATTTTCAGTATGTGCTTTATTGGTTTCAATCTTGATGATTGGAATTAAAGGTTTTAACTGGGGCTTAGATTTCACCGGTGGCGTGGTAACTGAGGTCACACTTGACTCAAGCATAGAACTTACTGAATTAAATCAGCATGTGGATAATGTTTTAGCCCAAGACGTGCAAGTGATTAAGGCGTCAGAAGAAGGTCAATGGATACTGCGTTATAGTGATGAATTGGCTGGTGATGTCGGAATAACGGATGCACTTGCTCAGATTAGCGAGCAGGTAACACTTATCAGTCACAGTATTGTAGGGCCGCAAGTCGGTAATGAAATGGTAGAACAAGGCGGGCTTGCAGTACTGGTTTGTTTAGTGATGATCATGGTGTACTTAAGTATGCGTTTTGATTGGCGTTTAGCATCTGGTGCTTTACTTGCTTTGATGACGGATATCATTATCGTTCTAGGGGTATTTGCAGTCTTACAGCTAGAATTTAATTTAACGGTTTTAGCAGCGTTATTAGCAGTATTAGGTTATTCACTCAATGACTCAATCATCATTGCTGATCGAGTCAGAGAAATCATGCGGATGAGACCAAAAGGTGACACCAATGAGATTATTAACGAGGCGGTTAAAGCGACCTTTTCGCGCACGTTAGTCACTTCAGGTACGACATTAGTGACAGTGTCAAGTTTGTGGTTATTGGCAGGTGCTAGTTTACAAGGTTTCTCAATCGCGTTATTCGTTGGCATCATATGCGGAACTTGTTCATCCATTGCGCTAGGGGTGACTTTACCGCAACTGTTTGGTCTAAAAGCTGCCGATTACATTCCTCAGCCTATCGATATTGAAGAAACGTATTCTTAATGAAATTGCATCAGTTAAGTTTGTGTCAATAAGGCTTTGCAGCAATAAAAAACCAGCCACAAGGCTGGTTTTTTATTGGTCAATTAAATTGAAGCTTATTCAGTCATTGCGAGTAATTGCGGTAAATAATGGCTATCAAGCTTCGCTATTTCAGTTTGTTCCTGCAGTACGTCATTTAATATTTCATCAGTGGTTAGCGGATTAGCTAATACCACTCTAAATACCGTCGTTGCTTGTCGCTGATATTTCGCGGGCTTTATACGCGTACGTGAAACGAAAGACTTTCCTTGTTCACGTTGATGTTTTTGAATGAACTGAGTTAAACCATCGAGCAATTTATTGCACAGTTTAACACTCGCAATATCATTATTACGTAAAGCTTGTTCCATAAAGGATTGCACAGCTTGTGGTACATAGCGATAGGTCAAAATGCACAGCTCTGGTTCGGTTATTAATTCGAATTCTTGGTGCTGGTTAATTTCTTGTGCAAAGTAGCGCGCTTTTTCAAGGCTGTTATTAATCAGAATCTCATAACCTTCACTACCGATGATCTGTAAACAAGCATGTACTAACATTGCCATGCCTGGTCTAGAGCCTTCTAATGTTTGGCTCCCTAAATCTTTAGAACCAACGCGGAGTATATATTCAGCATGGTGTGCTATGGCATGGGCAAGCTCAGGGTCTTTAAACAACACCATTCCAGCGCCCATCGGTACATACATTTGTTTATGGGCATCAATGGTCACTGAGTCAGCCAGTTCAATGCCTTTAAGCAAGTAACGGTATTTATCTGATAATAAACTTGCGCCGCCCCAAGCTGCATCAACATGGAAGTGACATTGTAATTCTGATGCTAATTGGGCTAGTTCAGATAATGGGTCAATATTGCCTGTTTCTGTTGTGCCAGCAACGCCGACAATCGCCATCACTTTGATGTTTTCTTTGGCGAGTTTCGCAGCCGTTTGGCGCATTTGTTCAACATCAACTTTGTTGTTGGCATTGGTTGGGATACTGACAATGTTGTCGCGGCCAATCCCCAATAAGTCAGCAGTTTTTCCTATTGAGTAATGACCTCGTTCAGACACTAATATGGCTAAATCATCATAGCCATAATGCTTTAATGCACGTGGGAGCCCTTCACGATTAACTCCTTTGAAGGTGCCGTCTGCTTTTAATAATTGATTTCTAGCAATCCATAAAGCGGTGATATTTGCCACGGTGCCGCCGGAGCAAAATGCGCCAAGGGAGTAATTAGCGCTATGCATCCATTGGTTGTAAAAACTGTCAGCCTGATCAAAAATCAAATGATGCATCATCCCCAGCACTTGGCGCTCAAGTGGGGTGAAAGCTTTAGAGGTTTCAATTTTAACGAGGTTTTGATTTAACCCAACCATCATTTTAGACAGTGGCAATACAAAATACGGCAGAGCAGATGTCATATGACCGATAAAGCTCGGTGCTGAAGTGTGTACCGAATGGGCCACTAAATTCTTCATTATTTCATCGGTATAGTCTGAAACAAATCTCGGTGAATCAGGAATTTGGTAGGCTCGAAAATCTTTTTCGATTAATGACAATGGCTTTTCAAGCGCGGCAATACTTTTACCTAAAAAGCCCGCTAAGTCTTCAGAAAGCTTTTGCTCAATGATACTTAGTGTTGATTCCGCATCTTCTGGAATGGTAAATATACGTAGAAGGCTTGCTTCAGATGCTTGGGCTTGTCGGTAATTTTTTGCGGTCATGTCTTCGTGCCATCATTTTTATTTTTCAGCCAAGTACCACTAAAATGAAAGTGGTTTCTTGGCAATTATGAGGGCTAACTTTACTTCATGGATTATTGCTCAGCAAGTTTTTGAGTTAAACGAGCGTTTTTATATTGATAGTTTAAGTGTAGCGGCGACATTTTGAGCTGTTTGAACCAGGTTTTCGTGTGCATTGCTTAAAATATCATCGAGCGGAACTAACGAGGGAATAATAGGAAAAATTGCTGTCATTCCTTGTTGCAGTATTTTTTCTGCTCCAGAACCTAAACAACCCGCAATGCCAATCACTGGGATATCCTGTTTTAAAGCTTGTTGCATTACGCCCATGGGGGTTTTTCCACTCAAGGTTTGACTATCCATACGGCCTTCACCAGTGATGACAATATTGGCGCCTTGCATTATGTCGGCTAATTTCACTGTTTCTATGACAATTTCAACTCCCGGCTGAAGTTGTGCATTAAGCAATGCCATAACGCCAAAGCCCATGCCGCCAGCAGCGCCAGCACCAGGGAAAAGTGCAATGTCGTTATCGGAATTTTCAGGTAGGGTGCGATTAATAACATTGGCAAAGTGGCTGAGAATATTATCAAGCTCAGTGACCATTTCTGCTGTTGCGCCTTTTTGCGGGCCAAATATTGCAGAGGCACCATTAGGACCACATAAAGGGTTATCTACATCACAAGCCACTTCGATTTTGCAATCAGCAATGAGTGGGTGTGCAGATGAACTATCAATCTCAGCTAGCTGGCTGAGTCCTGCAGCGCCATGGCCAATAACACTCCCGTTTGCTGTAAGCAGTTTAAAGCCTAAAGCTTGCGCCATTCCCGCGCCGCCATCGTTTGTCGCACTCCCCCCCAAGCCTAGAATTATGTGATTTATGCCTTTATCTAGTGCATCACGAATAAGTTCCCCAGTTCCAAAGCTGGTGGTCAGCATAGGGTTTCTTCTATCTCTTTCAATGTGATGTAAACCGGATGCTTCAGCCATTTCAATAACAGCTGTGCCAGAGCCAGTGCTAGTGCCTGAGTCATTATTGCTTGAACCCAAAATGCCATAATGTGCGTTAACTGGTTGTCCATCAGGCCCTGTGACTTGAAGCTTTTGCATTTTGCCGCCAGTGGCATCTACCATGGCTTGTACAGTACCTTCACCGCCATCGGCCATGGGTACTTTGCAATATTCAGCATCAGGAAACACACGCTTAAAACCTTCTTCAATAGCATTAGCAACACCTAATGCACTCAGACTTTCTTTAAACGAATCAGGGGCAATGACTATTTTCATATTATCTCTCTTGGGTTTAAAAGAGCCACCTACTTAAGGGTGGCTACAATGGATAACAATAGCGGGTTAAAGCAAAACTAAGCTTAAAAGGTAAACCAGTGTCATGGCTGTAACACCTTGAACCAGTGTTGCCATGGTTTGCGCACGATATGCTTGTTTAACGCTCATGCGACTAAACTGGGTAACCACCCAGAAGAAGCTGTCATTAGCGTGTGATACGGTCATAGCACCCGCGCCAATGGCCATAACGGTTAATACACGTCCCATATCACTTGCAAGACCAATATCACCCAGCAGTGGCGCGACTAAAGCTGATGTAGCCACTAATGCAACCGTTGACGAACCTTGTGCTGATTTTAATGCTGCAGCCACAATGAACGGCATAAATATCCCGACACCTAATGCCGACAAGCTACTTCCAAGGAAAGTACCGATTTCAGTAGCTTTGAGAACAGCACCGAATGCGCCGCCTGCACCAGTGATTAATAAAATAGGCGCGGCAACAATTAAGCCTTGGCTAATACGTTCGCTGAACTCTTTAATTTTGTCAGCGCTTTTCAACAAAGGAATGGCGAGTAACAGACCAATCATTAAGGCATTAACTGGCTGACCTAAAAACATCAAGGTATCAAATATGACTTCTTTACCCAGTGGCGCAGAAGGGAAGTTGGCTATAGAGCCTAAGCAAATCAACAATATTGGTACAAAGATTGGTGCGAAAGCTTTTGTTGGGCTAGGTAGTGCACCGTAGCTTTGCTTTAAGGTCTCATAATCTTCAACTTTATTATTGAGTTCTTCAGCGCCTTCACCATCAGGTTGCTCATTGGCAAAACGATTTGCCCATAATGTGCCAGCAAGCGCGGCTATTGCAGCGATAAATACACCAATAGCAATGACTAAGCCTAATTGATTTTCAAGGCCTAGGTTACCGGCCGCAGCAATAGGACCAGGTGTGGGTGGCACAAAAGTATGGGTTGCGTATAAACCCGTTGCAAGAGCAACACTCATGGAAACACTTGAAACTTTCATTCGATTTGCCATTGACTGTTTTAACGAGTTCAAAATGACAAAACCTGAATCACAAAATACAGGAATAGAGACGATGTAACCGATTATCGACATGGTGAGCGTTGGGAAACGTTTACCCAGCACTTTAATGACTACATCGGCCATGGTGATAGCGGCACCGCTTTTTTCCAAAATCGTGCCTATGATGGTACCGAGTACAATAACAAGCCCTATGTAACCTAAAATACCGCCAAAGCCACTGGTAATGGTTTTGGCAATGTCGGCACTAGGTAAGCCATAGGCAAATGCGGCTAAAAAAGAAGCCAAAATTAATGTCAAAAAGGGGTGTAGCTTAAATTTTGAAGTCGCAATAACGATAAATGCAATTACGCCAATTAATATCAAGATCATGCTCATGATAACGTCTCTGGTCAGGGTATAAAGATAGTTGTTTTTGTATGCGTATTATTAAAAAGTTGCACAATATATGCTTTGTTCAATTGAACAGATTTTTATGGATATAAAGATTTAAATATGTGCGTATGCACATATTTTTGACATGTAGATGGTTAATAAAAGGACTGGACTGTTTTACTGACGAAATAAGCTAACGTGTTAACTTTGCTGCCATTAAGCTTGATGCATGATTTGACCAAGGTACAAATTAAGTAAGTGATGGAATTCTTGCAAATTTGTTCCGGTGATTTGCTGAATTTTATCTAATCGATAGCGGAGCGTATTGCGATGAATAAACAGCACTTCTGCACACTGTTTATGATCGCCAATATGCTGAATATAAACAGATAGTGTTTTTTGAAGTACACCATTTTTGTCTGCTTCAACTAATTTTAAATAAGGGGCAGACAAGGCATCACCGCGCCAATGTTGTTTTAAGCCGGTAAATATCACTTGAAGGGCATAGTCTTCATATAAATACTTACTGGATTCAGGGTTTAAGCTTTTACCAATAGCCAAGGTCTCTTTCGCGGTACGATACGATTTTGCAATGCCTTCAATACCGATAAAAAAGTGACCAAGTGAAATATTGAGGTTTAATTCCATATTGGCAGGAATACGCTTTAACAGCTTATCTATTCGATGGCTCTCAAGTTCCGGATCCCATTGTTTACCATTAAGGTATGCGGGTTTTAGAATGACCAGCTGATTAAGTGATGTCATCGCAATCAGGTTATTACGATCTGGGTGCTGCAGTAAGTGGACGATTTGTTTCAACGCTTGATTATTGTGAACTTGTTGCTGCTTGACCGATTCTATTTCAATAATGGCGACAACACGCTCAACGGTAATATCTATGCCTAACTGATGTCCCCAATGAGTTAATTGATCGACATCTTTATCTTCATCTCGGATCAGTTGAAGAATGAACTCTTCTTTCTGTCTATTTTGCCATTGTAATTGATCTTGCAAGTTAGCTTGTTCAACAATCATTTCAGCGGTCATTTTTAATAACTCGCCATATTGGGCTAATTCACAAGGCTGACCTGTAATGCCAATGACACCCACTATCTGACCTTGATAGTGCAGAGGTAAATTCAGCCCTGACTTTACCCCGTGTAAGCTTGGGGCAATATCTTGATTAATTTCAACATTTCGGTTTTGACTAATTGCCAGTAATGCACCTTCATGTATTGAGCCTATTCGCTCATTAGAGCCAGAACCTAAAATAACGCCTTGGGCATTCATCACATTGATATTATGCCCAATAATTTTCATTGTTCTGTCTACAATCCTGTTGGCGATTGCACTGTCAATTACATACATATGTCCACTCAGAGAAGTTGCAAAATTAACTCATTACCTGAGTTATTAATTGATAAAGCCAGTAAAACAATAAACCGTAACTGGTTAATAAAGTCAATACAGTCGCGAACTTAGCGAAAGGCGGTATGTCAGTTTGTTTAAGCCCAATATGACACAAAGCAATAGAAAAAATGCTGATAGGTGCGACGATAATGCTCAAGGGTAATATGACAATGGCCCCAGTCAGTAAAATTAACGTCGAGAGACGCGATGGGGACTTCTTATTCGTTAATGGCATAGGGATAAGTGCAGTACCAATAGACAGCACAACCGCGCCCAAATACAGTACAAATTGTGCAAATGATTCGTACTGGCTTACAAAGCCTATAAGGGCAGCAAGTGGAAACAATAACGAAACTGTGACATGTTTTTGACTAAATGAAGATTGCACATATTGACCAGAGAAGTAACAACAGGCTTGTAGGATGGCATTAATAAATGAGAAAGCCATTAAGGCAATCAAAATGAGAATACTGTCATTTGCCATTGATGTGGTTGAAGCATACGCTGGCATAGCCAATAAAGAACCTGCTAAGCCTGATAGAATAAGGTGTTTTTTTTGCATGATATCTTGAGTCTACTAAGTCACTTAAAAGTAAATTTTAATAGACATCGCTTAGAATAGCTTTTGTTAATTTAGCAATATCGAGTTATTTGTTGGTATTTGCGAAAGAGGGCACAAATAGAAAGTGTTTTACAACAAAAAAGCCTGCAAAAATGCAGGCTTTTAATCAATTAATGCGTTGCTTATAACTTGTAGTTAACGCTTAGCATTATCATGTGAGCAGTATAATCATGGCTATTGCTGCCAAAGGTCATGACATTCCAAATATTATCAGGTGCGATATCATTTGCTGCATCATTGTCTAAGTACTTTTCAATTTTATAATCTAAACGTACAGCCATTTTTTCAGTGGCTTGGTATTGACCATATAAATTAACATTATGTACTTTGGCAAAGTAATCACCGTAATCACCCGTAACGCCTTGGCGAACTTGAGTGTTACTGTCAGATTCTGAATAGGTGTAATCTAAACCTAAACGTAAGCGGCTATCCATTAAGTTGTTATAACTTAAGTTAGCGCCTACTACATCAATAGTGTCTTCGATATCAGCTTGCCAAGTTGGACCTGAGAAAGTGCTGCTACCTGATTGTTGTGATTCAATAACCTGGTGGTTATAGAACGCATTCAACATGACATCTTTATTGAACATGTAGTTTACATTGATATCGTAACTGGTGTCTTTTGACTCAGTTAAGCCAATTTCAGTATCAGTATAGTCATCTAGTGCATAGCGCACGCCTAAATCAACAGTTAATGCTTCAATAGGGGTATGGCTTACGCGCGCTTCTACCATGCTGCGATCACGATCTGCTAGGTAATATTTACGTAATAGGTCGTTATTTTCAGATGATGTCCACTCAGATGCTTGGTAATCAGAACCGTCACGGTTACCGTAACTCCCTTTTACCCACATATCCCAGTTTTCAAAACTGTTGACGCGGTAACGAGCCCAAAGGGTGCTTTCTTCGGTCACTTCACGCTCTGAGTAACTACGTTCATCACGTTTGTAATCGACACCACCATCAAGCTTCATTCCGCGGCTAATGCGGTAATCAGCTGCTAACTTAGCGCGATGTGTTGTTTGATCATAAGGGGTGTTGTATGCCACTTGACCGTTTACATCGTTGATGCTGATTTGAGTCCACTCTTCAATATTGGTGTTGTTTTCGCGATCTGAGTAGTCGTAACTACCAGATACACGGACACTGCGATTGATTCGGGACACGGCTTTTAACGTCATGCCAGTTAGGTCAACTTTTGCATCAACAGATTCTGTTGGCACACTGTAACCATAACCTGAAGTGACAACGTCTTGATCTTGACTCATCTGTCCAAACATCAAACGGCCACTGACTGCTGTGCCGTTTTCAGTATATTGACCAAGCAGAGACACAATATGTGACTCATTGTCTGGATCAAGTGCCATATAACCACGGGTTTGTGCACCAAATGTCGGGTTAAAGGCATTATCGTAACTTAATTGGGCATTATCATTTTTAAAGATAGAGCCATCGTAATTTAAGCTCGTAAACCAATTTTTACCGCTAAACTTAATACCAGCATTAATGGTATCAGTGGTGTAATCAACTGGTTCAGCAATCATCATTGACTGATTGAAGAAGCTACCTGATGCTGTCTTAATACCAGTTTTTTCTTCACGCTGATAATTCACGTAAGTAGTGAACATTGATTCTGTTTGGTATTCAAAACCCAAACCTGCACGTTCACGTTTAAGCGAAAGCTCAAATGGATTAAGGCTGCTGTATAACTCAGTCATACCGTCAGTTGAACCCGCTGTTTGCCAGTTATCGGGTAAAGTTAAGTCTGAGCCTCCAATACCACTGTACGGTGATACAACACTATTTGAGTCGTACGTTGCAATAGAGCGGTAGTTTAGGTTCAGGTTGTACTGACCAAGCTTACCGACATTCACGTCTAAACGACCGTTATCAAGACCTAAGTCAGTCGCTTCAACTTTTGCACGGTAACCAGACTCGCCAATGTAATTCACATCAGCATCTAGCTTAGGTGCAAACTCATTGTCGCTGCCAAATGCGTTAGCTGAATGAATGTCATCTTCGCTGTTGTAACCAACACCCACGCCAACACTACCTGTTACGCCAGTTTCTACTGCACAACCTTTACAAACCCACTTGTCGAATTTGACTTTGTCAGTATTGGCACTGCCTACACCGTAACCATCTGCTGCCATTGCAAATCCTGCATTGGCAACTAACGCTAAGGTGATTATATTCAGTTTAAATTTCATAGTCGTACATCCTTAACGCTGAAGTAATTTGCCAGAAGGGTGGTTAGAACCATGTACTTGGCTATGACAATTTAAGCAACTGCGTCCACCAGTAAAGGCATTATCACCAACATTAGAACCCATTCCTGTGTTCCCTAAGTAAGCATTGCTTGCATGACCATCACTGGCATGACATTGCTGACATAGTTGTGGAGCACGAGTCTTAAGCATTCCTTCATTCACTGAACCATGTGGGTTATGACACGTTACACAGTTTTCAGTTACTGGTGCGTGCTCCCAAAGTTTAGGTCCACGTTTTTCAGCGTGACATGTATAACAAGTCTCGTTCACACTTGGTTTAACCAAGTCTGAATCAGCCATGCTTCCATGTGGATTATGACAATCACTACAAGTCATTTGATTCCATTGCATTGGATGACTTGAGCGCTTATTCATGTCTGTTTTTTGTTTTGTATGACAGCTAGTACACACTTCCATCTCTGTCTTTTTAGACAGAATAGGGTCGTTAGCGGTATGGACACTGTGACAAGAAGCACAAGCAACATCGGCATTATCGTGATGGCTAGTATTCCAAGACATGCGGTCATCGTCTAAGTGACACCCCATACAAACACTGTTTTGTTTCTCTGGCGCTAGGGTAGAATCAGGGCCAAAAGCGATAACTGGTTCGTTACCACCACGGTTATGTTTACCCATTGGGCCGTGACATGCTTCACATTGAAGGCCTGCCATTGGACTCTTTGACGATTCAATAGCGCCGTGAACACCTTTAAAGATATCCATGACTTTTTCAGAACGTCTGTGACACATCAGACAAGAGTCGGCACCTTTAGGAGAGTAGCTGCCTTCTTCAAATTTCTTATCTAGAACAGCTTCAACTTCGTCAGGGGTCATTTTAGCATCCCACTTCGACGCATAAGCCGAGTGCGACATCCCAAGAGATAGCATAACAACTGCTACAAATGTCGGGATTATAGAATTTAGTTTCATTTTGATTTTCATAGTATGGCTTCCCAATCTATCCATGATGTAGATGTGATTTATGTAATGAAAGGGAGAAGCAAGCTCCTCCCTTAACAGTAAATTACATGTTCACCGCGGTGTGATCGAAAATGGTAGGTTTATGACAACCCATACAGAACTCGACTTGAGCAGATGCGTTGGCATCTTCGTAAGTACCGTTCACAACGCCACCTTGGCCTTCAGCATGCGCTTTAATTTCGTCAAAACCATGACAAGAAGCACAAGTAGCAGTGATTGGAGTGGTGTATTCACCAGCTGAAGTCGCTAATGCACCTTTCAGTTTGAACGCATCAAGATTGAAGTCATTATGACACTGGGTACAATCACTGATGATATCTTGCTCACCATGAACACTGTGAAGTTTCATTTCAAGTGCACCTTGGTTTCCACCTGAAGCGTAAGTACCGTCTGGAGTATGACAAGTCACACAACCATCAACACCGACAATCACTTCACCATCTGCATTTTCACGACCTAATTGCTCAGTCATGATAAAGCCTGCATGGTAGCCTTTGTGTATCTCAAATGTTTCGCCGTGACAGTTTTCACACGTATTGAATGCAACTGAATCAGTGTGACGCATACTAGCTGCTTCACCTGAAAGCGTACCGAATACTAAGTCAGCTTTCATACTTGTAGTTGCGATATCATCGCCACAATCAACTGCAGCAGTGCCATCGTTACACATTTCTAAACCAATGAAGGTAAAGGCGGTATCTGTGTCTTGGATGCCAGCAGGTGAGTATTCTCCAAATGGAAGAACCGGTAAGGTGTACTGTAGTGCACCAGCTTCAACAGAAACGTTTTCGCCAAGTTCGCCATTACGTACTAAATCGTAAGCAACTTTTGCTTGTCCATTTCCTGGGCTTGCGTTGTAACCCATTATTGGGAAGTTAGGACCAACGTTAGTGATCGTTTCAATACGTTGAATCTTGCTTACTAATGTTGATGCATCAACAGCGCTGCCAGCAGCATCAGTAATCGTCACTGAGATAGTGGCTGTTTTGTCTGAGTTAACCATCAAGGTAGAAGTTAAACCATACATGTCGATAAATGCTTTCTTCTGTTCGAAACCACCTGTGTGGATTTCTTCAGTCCAGCTCGCGTTATGACATGCAATACAGTTTGAGTTATCTGACTGTTGTGAGTGACCTTCACCAGCGACGAAATCGATGCCAGTGTGACAACTTGTACAGGTTTCCATTGTTGGAATACGAGTCCAGTTGCCCCATTCAGTTAGTTCTTCTGACTCAACGTGACAAGATTGACAGTTATTTTGAATCAGAGCTTCTGCTTCAACACCTGTATATTCTTTGTCATTTTTATCTGTAAATGACTTATTACTATTATGAATATTGTGAATAAGGTGTTTCCACTGACTTTCAGTACTTAAGTTCGTCGAGTGACAAGTTGCACAGGTTTCTTGAGTATAGTAACTGCTATGTCGAGTGGTAATTGGTTCACCTTCAGCATGACATTTGGTACATACTTCGTGAGATACAATATTTTTAGTGTAAAGCGCATCATAACCTTCACCACTAAAGTCTTGAGAAAGCTCTGTATGAGGGACTTCTGTAACGCCATCTAAAAGTGTGCCAGCTTTAGCAATCAAGTTATAACGCTGGGTTAGTTCTGCATTGTAACCTTCAGTTTCAATGGTAAAGTTGTAGCTACCATTTTTATTATCGGTAAAAGAACTTTGAGAACCTATTGATTGCCATTCTGCACTATTACCTGCACCTGTAGCTCCAGCAGGAATCAGCTGAGCGACTTTTTTAACTTCAAACGAAGAAAGACCAACAACAGGCTCATCATCTTCATTAGTTGCGTAAACTTTAATGGTAGGGTTGTCATTTTCATAAGTAACAGAAAGGACTTCTAGGTTAAGCTGCTCAATTGCTTCAGCTGGAGTACCGCCTGGAAGACCAGGGTTACCATCTTTACCATCATCACCGTCACTGCCACAGCCTGTTAAGGCTACGCTGACTGCACTTGCTACAAGCATCAGTGCTATTTTAGAATTTTTCTTGTTCATCATTTGTCCCTGCGTAATAAGACATTGCATAAATTTGACTTGGCTATTTGTATTGCCGAGATACGTAGTCTCTTGAGTCAATTTAGCTTTTTGGGTTTTAAATTCATCAAATACAAGGTTAATCCACAATCAGAGAAAAATCTTTAAACCTAGACTGATACTGTGAAGCAGATCAGTCTATTTCTAAAGAGGTATACATTTTCTCAAGTAAACCTTGTTTTTATTGGCTTAAAGCAAAAAAGAGCCGCACGGTGGCGACTCTTTGTATTGCTAGCTAACCTTTATTGTCCACCCCAGTCGGAGTGTGCTTCAAGGATCTGACTATCGTTGTGACAAGTAGAGCAAGTCTCTATCACATTTAATGCGTCATAATCCGCCTCTGGTACACCTAGACTATCGATTGTTCCAACTACACCGCCATTAGTTTCAATGTGGCTAATTGTTGATTCACTTAATCCGTAAGGAGGTACGTGACAACTTAAACAAGCTGCTGATTGAGGAGACACAACTAACAGGCCAACATCATCTTTACCAAATGCTACGGGAGCTGCATCAGTAGCAATGCCTTGGATAGAGAAACCATCATCGCCGTGACAAGCTTGACACTCAGTTTTCTTAAAGAATAAAGATCCACTTGAGTCATAGACATAATGTTTATCATGAACTTTAGTTGCTAAGTTAGATGCTTCGCCACCTGATGTTGCACGTGTTCCATTATGACATGATGCACAACCATCAATATCATTGGTATAACGATGCGTAATTTGCGTTGTATGACATTGTTGACAATCAGCCATTTCAGCATGCTGCATACGTGGAGATTCAACCACTGAACTACCATCTAAATTGAAGTAGTAAGTATCAGACGTTACGTATGGAGCATCTTGGTCACCCGCATCTAAATCATCAGCATCACAATATTCAACCACACCTTTGCCAGAACAAACATGTAATTGGCTGCTTAGTACAATAGTAGATCCAGCATCTATTAATGTCGCGATTTCAAAGTCAGCAGCACTAATAGTCGCTGTAATTGAGCCATCAGCTTCTTCAGCAAATGTGTCATAACCTACTTTTTGGTAATTAACCAAGAAGTCATCAGTCAGTACACCATTGATAACGATTGCACTATTAAAGCCACCGTATTGGTAAGGGCGTGGATCAATTTGATTTATTGCTACTAATTCATCACCATTTTTAACGGTGAAATTAACTTTAATTTCTGATTCATCATCAGCAACTGTCATCGATGAAAACTCAACTTTTAGCGCAGTTGCTAAGAAGTTACTGTTCAAATCATAATGAGCTTCTTCTGTACTGCGACCACTGCCTTCACTTGTATGACAATCTAGACAATTATTTCCTTGCCTATGTGATTTTGGAACACCAGCCGCTTCAGCAGCAGGGCTAGGGCTGTGACAGCTCCAACATGCAGTGGTATCAATATCAGCTTTCCAGCTATCAGTTAGGTTAAAATCTTCATTCGGATTATGACAAGTCAAACAGTTTGACGTCATTTGTGGGTATACACCGTCATCTGAGAAGTTAGCCGTAGTATGAATACTATGAACCATACCTTTAATCGAACCATCATATTCGTAAGCATCACCAATTGGGGTTCCATCTGCATCAGTGTCTTGCTTACTATAACTGTTATAATCTGTATGACAGAAAGAACAAGCTTCTTCCGTTACGTGTTTACTGCCATGCATAGAGAGTTCGCCTGCTTGATCTGCTCTATGACAAGTTTGACAGTCAGAATTTGCTAAAATTTGAAGTGGCTTTTCAACTTCAACATCAGTAGCTGGTACCCAGTAGAAAAAACTATTGTCTACGATAGTTTGAGCATTGTTGTTGGATGTCTTGATTGACATGTAAACGCCATTGGTAGCGTCAGCCATGTATTCATACTTTTCTAAAGTATCAATTGCTTGGTCGATTGTGATTGAGTAACTGCCATCATTATTATCAACGAAACAATCCTCACACTCACTTTTACTGCCATCAAAGTAATTTGATCCAGTAAAATAACCGTCGCCTTTATCTTTATTGAAATAGCTTAACCAGATTTGTCTATCAATACTTGGATTAACGATTTCGTCTTCACCTGGTTCATTAGCAGAACCGACGCGGCCAAAAGAAATAGTGGCGATATCTGCTTGAGTTAAACCAGTTACAGCTACGCCATTGGCGTCAGCAAGCTTAAAATCAACAGTTAGAAATTGGCTTTCATCAACACTAGCAGTGGTAATCGTGCTCGTTAGAGTGGTTACAGAGCCGATTGGCTTACCAACGGTGCCATCTTCGCCATCTTCGCCGTCAGTTCCGTCGCTGCCACAGCCGGTTAGCGCGAAGGCTAAAAGCCCAGCACTAAATACCGCTTTAGCAGTAGTATTAAAATTGAATTTTTTCATCATTGTTCCCTGCAAGAGATTTTGTTTTAAACTTGATTCTTCATCATAAAATCAAGTGTATGGATAATATCCAAGTCTATGTAAAGCTCTTTTATTTTATTTAGTTAGGGCTAAAATCACTGTGATTTAGATCTTACTATTCCGAAAGAGGTATTACTTAATTCTACAATTTGAAAGTTAAAATGTTGAAATTGTAAAATGTGAAAAGCGCTTGCGTCGCAATTGTTGCTTGAGCGTTGCTGTAGTGTTTTTCACTAAACTATATGGATTATTTAATTAGAGTAAACTTAATTAATAGAATCATTAACTAACGTACCATCCAATACATTACTTACTGCTAAAATTACCATTACTAATAATAAGTGAATTGTGTGACTTTTGTTTGTATTTGAATGACTTTTTATGTGGTTTTTAGCGTTAAAATCTCACTTTTGTTAGGAAGTGTGATCTAGATCGGCTTTGGTGGCTTTTGATTAAATTAAAGGTTGTTCTAATTAATCTAAAGCAGAGAAAAGTGACTTATGAATGGCTTTATTGATTTTGGCAATGTACGAAAAAGCATTCAATTGAGTAATCATTGTTCAAACAAACATAAAGATGATGAAAGTATGGCGATTTAACTTGATCATGTCACAGGTGTGGGGGATAATCCTGCCGTTCACATAAAACAGGTTTTATGTGAAATCTATGGTGACCTTAGGGTCCCCCCGCAATGATAACTTGTGAACTCGGCCAGGCCTGGAAGGGAGCAACCGCAGCAAGTGACTCGTGTGCCGGGGTGTGGCTCTAGGGGAACCTCCAAATTCTTCTTGTTTTACCATCAAAATTCTTAATGTCTTACTCATACATATTTTATAGAGAAAACTTTTGTATTCAATTTTCTCAGTTTAGATCTGTTTGATTTTAGTACTTTCAATTTTCAGTACTTTTAATTTTCAGTACTTTTAATTTTCAGTACTTTCAATTCTCGGTATCGATTCAAGTTTTGCCTTTGCTTCAGCTTCTTCTTCCGCAATACGTCTTTTTAAGTTGGCTTTCAAAAATTCACGAGATTTCTCTAATGCGAGTTGTATTTCATTTTTCATGCTTTGCAGTTCGTTGTAATCTTCGAAAAAATACGTATCGACTAAATGCCTGATGTAACGCACTGGAAGCTGGTTTAAGGTTACGCAACATAGATCTGCTAAATACTCTTCTGGCAGTTCTTCTAATAAACCTTCATCTCTTAATATTTCCATTAATAGCACTTCATAGTAATTACGAATATCAACTTGCATGTTTTACTCCAAGAGAATGAATTTTTATATCAGTTTGCTACCAGATTGAATTGGCTGCAATAAAAAGTTGACTATGACGATGAGTTAATTCGGCTTCATTTCGGCTGTAACCACCGCCTATGACTGCTGCAATAGGGATATTAGCTTGTTTAGCGGTTTTAAATATAAACTTATCACGCGCTAAAATACCTGCTGTCGAAATGTTGAGATAGCCTAAATCGTCATCTCTATGAATATCGACCCCAGCATCATATAAAATTAGGTCTGGCTGGTGAATATTGATGAGGTAAGGAACCACTTGTTCGAGTGAATGAAGAAAGTGGCGGTCATCAATTCCTTTATCAAATTCTATGTCATGGTCTGAATGAGGTTTTCTTGAAGGAAAGTTTTTTAAGCAATGAAAAGAGCAACTGATAATATTGTCGAATTGTGATGATAGGGTTGCGGTGCCATCTCCTTGATGAACATCACAATCAATAATAAGCACTTTAGTCGCTTTACCATTAGAAATCATGCCATTGGCAGCGACTATTAAGTCATTGAATATGCAAAATCCACTGCCAAAATCATAGTGGGCATGATGGTATCCACCGCTGAGATGTAAAGAAACGCCATGTTCGATGGCTAAATTTGCACATAAGCTTGTACCACTAACGGCGTGTAAGGTTCTATTTAATAGTGCTTCACTCCAAGGGAATCCGATTCGGCGCATGACTTTAAGGTCAAGTTTGTTGTCGATGAAATCATCAACATACTTGTCTTGATGCACTTGCTTGAGTACTTCAACTTGAATCATTTCCGGTGAATGAAAATCGGAGGGTTTAGCTATTTGATTGTTCAGCAGGTATTGCTGCAGCAACTGATATTTACTTGTTGGAAATCGGTGGGTAGAAGGTAACGCCAGCTTAGAATAGCTGGCGTGATAAACAAGTGGAATACTCAATGTGAAATTTACACGCTTATTTTGATAATCAATTTACAATTGCTTGATTGCCCAGCTCATGAATTCTTTTCTTGTTTCTTCATCTGCTTGTAACCACCAATATTGAAGCATTTGTTCTGGGTGTGTTGCTGTCTCGCCTGCAGCTGGAGTTGCAACTTTTACTGCAGGTTTTGAAGCCGCAGGGGCAGTTGCTGTAACTGTTGCGCTTGTTGCTACTGCAGCAACAGGTAGCGTTTTCGTATTACTGTCAGTCGCAGAAGCTGCTAGCGTATCAATATCTTCACCTTTATTACCGCTAAACAAATTACTGATAAAAGTACTCTCTTCATAATCAGTTTGCGTCACTTTGTAATCAACAGCACCGTTGTCTTTACGAGAAATAACGATTTGCGGGTCTTTAGCAAATGACTTTGGCTTTTTAACAAATTCACCGTCAATTGGCTTAAGTTGATACTCATGATCACCATCAACATTGATAGCAACAATAAAAGGTGATGACTTTACAAAGCTTTGACTGTCACTAAAATCATCATCAACCATATCATGATAGCGAATAGCAATTTTATGGCTGCCGTTATCAAGTTCAAGGTCAGTCTTATGAGTAAACATGTTGGTATCGATTTCTTTACCGTCAAGTGCAAGATATTCAAATGACATTGGGATAGTTAGGTTAGCCGCCATAGCTGACGTTGAAGTCGCTAAAGCTAATAACGCTGCACTGAGCGGAAGGGTAAATTTCATTGTTGCTCCTTAACGATTGTTATTTCGATGCGGTCGTTCAAACATTTGAATTCTTTCTTCAATATAACTGATTGCTTGACGACATTTCCCTAATCGACGATGTAGAGAAAGTATTTCATTTTGTATCATGATTTTGTCAGTACTGTGGCAGTTTGCAAGCTTAGTTTCCATTTCTGCAATTTTTTGTTCAAAAGTTGTAGCCCAATTCAAATGTTTATTTAACTCTTGATATATCTGGTGGCTATTCTTCATCACATTACTGGCTATCCAGCCAAAACCACTGTCTGAATGTTGTTGCTGTTGTTTCTTAGCATACCTTGCGCGACTGTTGGCACGTTTCTGCTCTGCAGTCTTAACATTGATATTGGTTGTAACGAGTGCGCGGCGCAATGCGGTAAAGCGATCTTGAATACGTTGGCAACTCAGTTCGATTATTTTGACATCGAGTTTAAGAGAAAGTTGCTTTTCTAATTGTTGAATGTCTTTTTTCAGTTGCTGAATACAAGGGCTAAGTTGTGCTCCTTGTTGAATAAATAGTTGTGAGTTAAAACGTTCAATATCTTGCAGCATTTTCTTTTGCTGGGCTGGCAATTGTTGATCATGATGCAGTGCATCTTGTTCAAGCGAGCTGAGCTGCTGCTTTAATTGATAAATAAGTTGGTTGGTATTTCTCATAACCAGGCTGTCCAAGCAAGATGTGCTGCAATTGATAAAACAGTAATAATAAACAGAGGTTTTACAAAGGGAATACCGAATCTAATAGCCGATTTAGCGCCAATGAATGAGCCTGCCATCATGCAAACCCCCATCCATAACCCTAGAACCCAGTCGACTTCTCCTAGTAAAGCGAAGATGACTAATGCAGTGACATTACTAACAGAAGTCATTACACGCGCTAATGCACAACTATTTAGTAGTGGCAATTTGTATAGTCTTATGCTTGATACCGTCCAAAATGCACCAATCCCAGGACCGGCAAAGCCATCGTATCCACCTAATAGTACACCTTGAGCAGTTTGTTTTTGTTTGCATGGGGATGTCATCGGAGCGGCTTTTAGATTCTCGCCCATTGCTTTGGGGCTAAATAAGGTATAGATGGCGATACTGATAATAACTAAAGGTAAGATTTTCTCGAGCCAAGCAGCATCTATAAGATATACAAAAATACTGCCTAAAATTGCACCGAAAAAAGTCGCGATAAAGGCGGTTCGCCAAAATCTTAAGTTAATAAGCTGTTGCTTATAATAAGTATACCCAGCAGTCATTGAACCAAAGCAAGCTGCTAGTTTATTGGTACCAAGTGCTAAATGGGGCGGTATTCCCATTGTTAATAATGCAGGAATAGATAATAATCCACCACCACCCACTACAGCATCAATAAAACCGGCCACAAGACCAATAACGGCCAAGATTACCCAGTGGCTTGGATCTAACAAGAATTCCAAATAATTACCTATTCTATAACTTTACGAAATGGCGGAAGGGCATCAAGTAATGATTTGCCATAACGCTTAGTAATAAGACGTCTATCTAAAATGGTTACGCGACCATAGTCATCTTCTTTACGGAGTAATCTACCACAACTCTGGATTAATTTGCGTGAAGCATCTGGAATAGTTAGCTGCAGGAATGGATTGCCACCTTTACTCTTTATGTATTCAGCATGTGCTTGTTCAACGGGTGAGGTTGGCACCGCAAACGGCAATTTAGTCACGATTAAGTTAGTTAAATAATCTCCCGGTAAATCTAACCCTTCTGAGAAACTGCCAGTACCAAAAATTATGCTTGGTTTACCTTCATCGCAGCGTTGTTTGTGTTGTTGCAATATTTGTTGTCTTGGCATGGTTCCTTGAACAAAAAGTTGCTCTTTAGGTATTTTGCCACTGACTTGATCTGTGACCTTTTCCATTTGCCAATATGAGGCAAATAAAACCAATGTCGCCATTTCATCTTCAACTAGTGCAATGATTTGTTCTGCTAGTTCATCAGTATAGGCATCTTCTGTTGGCTCGTTATTCATCTGTGGGATAAATAAAGTGGCATTATTTTCGTAATCAAATGGCGATAGTAGTGCTAAGAAGCGACTGCCATCATCAAGGGATAGACCTACTTGATGAGCAAAATGATTGAAATTATTTAATGCTCGAAGCGTTGCACTACATAAGACGACCCCCGCTGCTTTTTGCCACAGCATGTGCTCAAGCATAAAGCCAACTTCAATAGGGGAGGCGCAGAATAAGTAATCCTGTTGTTTTCCGGTAATTAATTCTGCCCAACGTGCCATCGGAGCACCTTTTTTCGAATCCTCTTTAGCTAACATTTTCCAAAGCTTACTTAAGTTCTCAAGTCGCTGCAGAATAAACCCCGCTTCTGAGAGAACGGCTTCAGATTGATGCTTAGGCAATTCACCATCTTTAATGGCTTCACTGAGCACAGATTGAATTTTGTTAAACTGTTTGACGGCTAGATTTGAGGTGGTCGCTAAATTTTCGGCCTGTATTAGTAATGACTCTGGTAATTTGCCATTTTCAAAACGTAATCGGGTTTCTGGGTTAGCAAATAATTTAGGCTGCGTATCGCAAAAATGCGCCACTTGATTAAGTTGAGTCACTAAATCGCCAATATGGTCAAGCATGGCTTGTACTGGCGCAATGATATGAGTCGTTTTAAGTTGATTTTGCAGTTTTGAGCAAGTTTTCGAGGCTTTTTCTAACCAGTCACTGGCTCCTCTTAGTGTGGCTTGCGCACTGGAAAAGTCTCTGGCAACGGTTGGCAGGTGATGGGCTTCATCAATAACGTAAAACATATCTTCAGGCTCAGGTAAAATCACCCCGCCTCCAAGCTCTAAGTCAGCAAATAGTAGACTGTGGTTTACAATTAATACGTCCCAAGTTTCGACGTCTTCGCGCGCTTTATGAAATGGACAGTTGTGGTGACTGGACATTTGACGATGGCAGCTGTGCTTGTCACAACAAATTTGTTGCCATAAGAAATCTGGTAATGGTTGCTCTAAAGTATCAATTTCGCCATTCCATTTACCTGCCTGAAAATCTTGATGCAGTACTTTTAGTAAGTCTATTTGACTTTGGTCAGGTTTGGTTTGCCACATTGCTAATTGTGATGTGTCTTCTGGACCAATCATTGCTGCAAGTTTTGCTAGGCAAACGTAGCGCTGTCTGCCTTTTACGAGACCAAATTTAAAGTCGACACCTGATTGCTGTAAAAAAAAAGGCAGGTCTTTGTGCAATAATTGCTCTTGAAGGGCCACCGTTGCGGTAGCAATACATACTTTTTTCTTGCTGGCTAATGCAAGTGGAATAGTACCTAAGATATAAGAAAGAGATTTACCAATACCGGTACCAGCTTCACAAACCATGATCCTGCGATGTTTATCATAATCACCAGCTAATGTTTTAGATATTTCAGCCACCATGTAGTTTTGCTCTCTACGAGAACGAAAATTTGGCATCGCAGTCGCAATATCTTTATAGATAGTGCGGATCTGAGTTTTAATATGATCCGTTAACATGTATGGCCCATTAGTAATCTTTACTTACTAATTCTTTATTTGCTGGTATATGCTGTACATAATAACAGTGATTTTAAATGTTCGGAATAAATAATCGAACGTTTATAGCGTCTTTAACGACACAGGTAAGTAATTTAGTGGTAAAGATAAGTTTATTTAGGTAACTGAAAATACTTATTTGCCCCAACGATAGGTTAATCATGCATAAACAGACGATTTCAGGGCAACATTGTAGATGACAATACAAAATTCAATAGGCACTGATACTAGCACTAGCACTAAAACTAACAATGATGCTTTACTTTCGATTAAAGGAAGGGTGCTGACTAGACATGCGACTTATCGTCACGGCCGATTAATGCTGCAATATTATATAAAAACAGAAACAGGACCGGCACTCATTGAACTAGAACAAGCTGAAGTTATCTGTTTTTGTAGACAAAGTGACAGTGAATTGATTCTCGGTCATTTCAATTCAGGTATACGTATTGAGCCTATCAGCTTAAAAAACTTTAAGCATCAAGCTGTTTCATGCATCTATTTAAAATCAACGACAGTACAGAAGCAATTGCTTAGAATTGCCAATGATGCAGGAATCGAGATCTATGAAGCCGATATAAGGGCAGAGCAACGTTATCTAATTGAGCGATTTATTGCGTTAGATGCAGAGTTCATTGTTTCTGCTGACTCAAGCAGTGCAGAAACACCTTTATCACTGACTGAGGTGGCTACTTTTGCTAGTGCTAGCCATTCGAATGACTCACTAGCATGCTATGCAGCATTCAAAACAAGAAAGGCAGATTTAGCCATTCCATTATCAATGATTTCACTGGATTTTGAATGCAGCCCATCTGGAGAGTTGTACTCAGTTGGATTATATGGCTCTCAATCAGCACTTGATAATCAAAGCCCCTTATATAAAAAAGTCATTATGCTTGGTCGACCTGATTTTGACGCTGATGAGATTAATGAGTCTGATGATAGCTTTGAATATATTCAATGGGTTGATGACGAAGTGGCATTAATCCATCAGTTAATTCATTGGTTCAATGAGTATGATCCTGACATTATTATTGGCTGGGCAGTGGTTACCTTTGATTTAGCACTTCTATATAGGCGTTGTCAGTATCATCGAATTCCTTTGTTAATCGGTCGTGGCGGTACAGAATTGACATGGAAAGTTGAAGATAAATTCAGACCAGAAACGCTGTCTTTACCAGGAAGGGTTGTTTTAGATGGTATTGACTGGATAAAAGCGGCATTTTATCAATTTGAGCGTTATTCACTCGAACATGTCTCGCAGCATTTATTAGAAGAAGGTAAAGCCATTGATCATGTTGAAAATAGAGGGCAAGAGATTTGCCATTTATTTGCTAATGACAAAAAAGCACTCGCTTTTTATAACCTGACAGATTGCCGACTGGTTTGGGATATTTTTGAAAAAACACAATTATTGGCTTTTGCCTTAGAAAGAGCAAAGTTGACGGGGTTAGAATTTGGCCGAGTAGGAGCATCGGTTGCTGCTTTTAATAATCTCTACCTTCCGCATTTACATCGAAGTGGCTACGTTGCCCCCGCAAGAGCAACAAGCCATGGCTTAGAGTCACCAGGTGGTTATGTGATGGACTCTATTCCTGGTTTTTATAAGGATGTATTAGTTCTCGATTTTAAAAGTTTATACCCTTCAATTATTCGTACTTTCTTAATCGACCCCAAAGGATTAATAGAAGCGGAAAATCAACTTAAGGAGCATACGGTCCCAGGCTTTTTAGAGGCTCAATTTAGTCGTGACAATCCCATTTTACCAAAACTTATTGCTCAGCTCGCTGCGCAAAGAGAGTTAGCTAAACTTAATCATGATAAACCTCTTTCTCAAGCTATTAAGATAATCATGAACTCTTTATATGGGGTTTTAGGCTCTAAAGGTTGTGTGTTTCATGATGCAAAACTCGCAAGCTCAATTACGATGCGTGGCCATCAGATAATGAAGCAAACTAAAACATGGATTGAAGCAGAAGGTTATAAAGTGATTTATGGCGATACTGATTCAACTTTTGTTTGGCTTGGTCAACATCATCAAATTGAAGATATCGCCAAGTTAGGAAATAAACTTGCAAAAATGGTCACTGACAAGTGGACGAAAACCTGTAAGGAGCAATACCGAATTGAAAGCTATCTTGAGTTAGAATTTGAAAGTCATTTTAAACAATTTGTGATGCCGACTTTAAGAGGCTCTGATGCGGGCAGTAAAAAACGTTATGTAGGCGCAACAGAAGATAAAGAAGGACAAATTGAACTTACCTTTAAAGGAATGGAGCAGGTGCGAAGTGATTGGAGCCCAGTTGCGAGAAGGATTCAATATCGCTTGTATTTTTTACTTTTTACTAAAGGTGACGTGAAGGCGTATTTGCAACAAGAGCTGCAAGATCTTGATGACGGTAAATTGGATGATGAACTTATATTTAGAAAAAGATTAAAAAGACATGTTGAAGAATACACTGCGAAATCGTCACCTCATGTAAAAGCTGCGATTAGACTTTGTCAATTAACAGGAAATGATAAAGCGGGCAAGCGGGGCACTATGATTGAATACCGTATGACATTAAATGGCGCTCAGCCCATAGAGGCCACCGGTGAAAAAATTGATTATCAATATTATGTTGAGAAACAGATAAAACCGATTGCTGAACCTGTTTTAGCGTTAGTTGGAGAAGGGTTTGAAAGTCTAAGCAGTAATCAGATGATGTTAATTTAGTGTTACTTAATATTGCGTTTGTGGTAAATCGTTACTATTTTTGAGTGGTTTGGTAGTTGATTGTGCTGTTTGATGTGTTGTTTTAGTTTATTCAGGCGTAAAAAGCACGCATTTCTTTGTTTTGATATATTTCAGCATGCTAGCCTTTGATGAAAGGATAATACAAACAAAATGGACTGTTATCAGAAATTATGATGAAAATAAAATGGGAAGGTTTAGCTTAATGAAAAAGACTTTAATCGCTTCAGCACTTGCAACTGTTATGTTCGTACCTGCAGCTTCAGCTATCGAAATCTATAAAGATGATAAAAACGCTGTAGAAATCGGCGGATTTATTGATGCGCGTGTATATCACGGACAAGGTGATACTGAAGTTGTAAATGGCGCTTCACGTATTAATTTCGGTTTCGATCGCCAAATGGGTGATGGCTGGAATGCATTTGCTAAATTAGAGTGGGGCGTAAATCCTTTCGGTGACAGTAAAATCCAGTACAACAATGACCAATTGTCTTATGAAAATGGTGACTTCCTAGCTAACCGTTTAGGTTATGTTGGTGTGAATCATGACACTTACGGTTCAGTGACAATTGGTAAGCAGTGGGGTGCTTGGTACGACGTAGTTTACAACACTAACTATGGCTTTGTATGGGATGGTGATGCATCTGGTACTTACACGTACAACAAAGGTGATGGTTCTGTAAACGGTACCGGTCGTGGTGACAAAACAGTTCAATACCGTAATGCATTCGGTGATTTTAGTTTTGCAGTCCAAGCACAGCTTAAACAAGATGAATTCGATGTGCTTTCAGATGGCAGTATCAACCCTGAAAATCCTACAGCGCCATTGATCAGTGCTCAACAAACTGTTGCGACCGTTGAATACAACAACACTTACGGCTTAGCATTAACTTACCAAGCCACTGACAACTTTGTTGTTACTGCAGGTGTTAACGTAGGTGAGTTTAAAGGTTCTACAGTTGAAAATGAAAAAATCGAAGAAACTGATATCATTTATGGCTTCGGTTTAACTTACGGTGGTTGGGATGCTGAAGGCCTATACGCAGCGGCTAACTACAGCAAACAAGAATTCCATGATACAGATAATCTAGGTCGTCTGATTTCTGAAGCTTATGGCGTGGAAACGCTTTTATCATACCGTTTTGATAACAACATTCGTGCGTTCCTTTCATACAACATCTTAGATGCTGGTGATGAATATAAAGCAGATTACAACGGTGATACGTTTAAGCGTCAATTCACAGTTGCTGGCCTACATTACATCTGGGATGCTAATACAGTTATCTACTTAGAAGGTCGTGTTGATAACAGCGACTTTAGTGGAAGTGAAGAAGCTGCAATGAAGTTATCTGACGATGACGGAATTGGTTTCGGTATTCGTTACGTGCTTTAATCGCACTAGCCGCTTTTAAACTGAAAAACACCCTCTTAAGGGTGTTTTTTTTGGCCTTTTTTTTATGAATGAAACAACAAATGTTAATTACTTGTACATGCTTTGTGCTTTTATTAGGCATATCTTCTACTTGTTAGAGCTTAAAAAAGAACCAGATAGGAACAAATTTTTAACATTAAGCGTTTTTAATGGTGATTAATTTAATTGTTTATTTTCAAATGGTTGAATGGGTGTTGCAGAGTATAACTCTGTTTGTGTTCATATATTTGAACAGATCAACTGCGTTAATGCCTCAATCTCTCGTTATGTTAATGAAACATATGTTGAATAAATGTTTTATTTGTGATTTTATTGCTCTTGAAATGTAGTAGCGGTGTAACTCGCACACATTCACCAACTTGATTTTGTTCAGTTGGAAAAATAAGAAAGATATAAGTCCAGGGAGATTGACAATGCATAAGAATTTATTAGCGAAATCAGTGCGTCTAGCAATGATTAGCGGTGCAGCTGCGGCAGCACTTAGTTCACCGGTAGCTTTTGCTGCTGAAGAAGGCGCTAAAGTTGAACGTATCGAAGTAACAGGTTCACGTATTAAACGTACAGATATTGAAACCTCTACTCCAGTTCATATTACAACAGCTGAAGATATTAAATTAGCCGGTTTTACCAATGTCGAAGACATTATGAATAACCTGCCTCAGATCGAAACATCAGAAAACTCACTTTCATCAAACGGCGCTTCTGGTACCGCGACACTTGATTTACGTGGTTTGGGTGCTAACCGTACTCTAGTTCTTGTAAATGGTCGTCGTTTGCCGTCAGGTGGTGTTTACTCACAATCTCCTGATGTTAACCAAATTCCTGCTGCGTTAATCAAACGTGTTGAAGTATTAACTGGTGGTGGTTCATCTACTTACGGTGCTGACGCTGTTGCGGGTGTTGTTAACTTTGTAATGAATGATGAATTTGAAGGTTTCCAAGTAAATGTTGGTGCTTCTGGTTATCAGCATGATAATGATAACAGCTACATCCAAGGTTTAATGGATGATAGAAATTTTGAATACCCTACAGGTAGCTCTGGTATTGATGGTAAAACTTTTAATATCGATGTGACTATGGGTAGTTCTTTTGCTGATGGTAAAGGTCATGCAACTGTTTACGCTACTTGGAAAAAGACAGATGAGTTACTACAAGGTTCACGTGATTACTCTTCTTGTGCATTGAATGGTGCTGGTACTTCTTGTGGTGGTTCTGCTAACGCTGTTGTTCCAAACTTCTTCTTCTACCCAGTTGTAGATGGTGCAGTTGATTACACTAATGAGCTTTTTTGGGGCTTAAACGAAAATAATGGTTTCACTCCAGATGATGGAACAAACCGTTATAACTATGCTCCAGTTAACCATTTTCAACGCCCTGATGAACGTTACACTATGGGTGCATTTGTTGATTATGAAGTAAACGAAAACTTCCACCCTTATTTAGAAGTTTCGTACATGAATGATAACACCAATGCTCAAATCGCTGAGTCTGGTACATTCTTTAACGAAGAATATCTTTTAGATTTTAATAATCCTTTATTAAGCGATGGCCAAAAAACACAATTACAAGATGCTTTCGGTATCGGTGCTGATGATCAATTCGTTGCATATATTGGTAAACGTAACGTAGAGGGCGGCCCTCGTGCTTCATTACTAGAACATAACTCTTTCCGTATCGTAGTCGGTGCTGACGGTTACATTAATGATAATTGGTCGTACGATGTAAGTTATGTACACGGCCAAACAAGCTCACGAGCTGGCTATGTAAATGATTTCTTTGGTCCTCGTATCGGTACTGCAATTGGCGCAATCGGTTCTGATGAATGTACTGATGAATGTATTCCTTATGAAGTATTTACTTATAATGGCGTAACAGAAGAAGCTGCAGGTCAGTTAACTGGTACAGCAATGCTTTCAGGTGTAACTACTCAAGTAGTTTACAACGCATTCGTAACTGGTGAGTTTGATTTTGCTTTACCTAGCTCTGAAAACCCAATTGCTGCAGTATTAGGTTTCGAAAGAAGAGAAGTTGAATTCGATAGACTTTCTGATGAAGTTTTCGAAGAAGGTTTACTACTTGGTCAGGGTGGTCCAACGCCAAGCCTGAACGGTGGATATGATGTTAATGAAATATTTGGTGAATTAAGTATTCCTTTAGTTGAAGATGTATTCTTAGTTGATAGCCTAATCTTAGAATTAGGTGGTCGTTACTCTGATTACAGTACTTCAGGTAAAGAGCCTACTTACAAAGTCGGTATTGATTGGGGTGTACTCGAAAACTGGAAGGTACGTGGTAGTTATAACCGTGCAATCCGTGCTCCAAATGTTGCCGAGTTATTCTCAGCACAAAGTGTAGGTTTGTGGAGTGGTAATGATGCATGTACTGGAACAACTCCATCTGCATCAGCAGAAGCTTGTGCTCGCTCTGGTGTAACTGCAGCGCAATACGGTAATATCTCTGCTTCACCAGCGGGTCAATACAACCAATTTGGTGGTGGTAACCCTGAAGTTAAACCAGAAACGGCTGACACTTATACGGTAGGTTTAGTTGGTCAGCCATTTGATAGTCTTGGCTTTGCTCTTGATTACTGGGATATTGAAGTTACAGATGTAATTGGTACACCAGGTGCTCAACTATCATTAGATGCCTGTATTAATGATAATTTATTCTGTGATAGTGTCAATCGTAGTGCAGCAGGTAGTTTATGGATTGGTGAAACTGGTTTCGTAAACAACCTAACTTCTAATCTTGGTGGTCGTCATTGGCAGGGTGTTGATTTAAGTGCTAACCATGTTACAGATTTATTTGGTGGTACTTTATCTACGAAATTAATTGGTAGTTATAACATCAAGAAAGAAGTTGAGCCTGTATCAGGTCTTGATGAGCTAACTTACGATTGTTCAGGTAATATTAGTGTAGATTGTTTTGCTCAACCTAAGTGGAGACATAACCTTTCTATTAGCTATGGTATGGACACTTGGTGGATGGCTACTGCTAAATGGCGCTACTATGGCGAAGTTGATTACACATCAACTAACCCAGTAGATACTTTAGTCGCTGATGGTATCGATGCTCAAAACTACTTTGATTTAATCGGTACATTCTACATCACTGATAATTTATCTTTACAAGCAGGTGTTAATAACCTTCTTGATAAAGAGCCTCCAATGGTTGGTAATACACTAGCGTCAAATGGTAACCAAGTTTCTGGTTTCTATGACACGTTAGGTCGTTACTTACATGCAAGTGCAACATTGAAGTTCTAAAATTATTGTATAAATATTTTCATTGATAAATGGCCTCTTATGAGGCCATTTTTATTTCAAATTCGAATGGATTCAATTATGAAAAAAATAACAACTCAATTAATGTGTTTAAATGTTGCACTGTTAACTTGCACAGGTGTTATAGCGAGTGAGATTTCTGACAAGTTCTCTAAATACGATGCAAATTCAAACGTTGAAATTTTATATGATGATTACGATGCGGTATTGAAAGCCAGCGTACTCGCTGTTGGGCAGTCAACTAGAGCTAAAGCTAAAGAATCTAATGCCTCTATTGGCACAAGAATGAAGGTAAGGATTAATAAATTAACAGCTTTAGAGGGAAACCGTTTTTTTTATGAACAATTTCAAGATGATGATAATCAGGTATTATTAGAAAATATTCAGAAAAGTCTTGAAACTGTCCCTAGTGAGGTTTCATTAAGTAAGCTTAATCGAGATGAACAATTAGCTTATTGGTTAAATTTGTATAATTTAACCGTGTTAATTGAGCTAATTGACATGTACCCAATAAAGAAAATAGATGATGAATTTGAAGATGATGAAACTATATTTTCAAAGAAAACTCTGACTATTGAGGGTGTTGAACTAAGTTTAAATGATATTGAAAATGAAATATTATTTAAAAATTATGATGCTAACCCAATAATCATATACGGTATGTACCAGGGAAATGTAGGAGGACCAAGCATTCGTAAAAATGCTTTTACCTCCCGAAATGTTTATCAGAATTTAAGGTCTAATGCTAGTGAATTCATTAACTCTAATCGAGGCACTTACTCCCAAGGAAAAAGTACCTTTAGAGTTTCAAGTCTCTATGAGAGAAAAGAGAAGTACTTTCCAGAGTTCCAATCAGACTTAACTGCACATTTAAGTAAATATATTCATGGAACAATGAGTAATTATTTAAGAGAAGGCCCGACGCTTAAACCAAATATTAATGATTGGAAAATAACTGACCTTTTTAAATCTCAGAAAAGTCGAGGTATGTCTAGTGCAGCAAATAGCGCAGCATTAATGGATTCTGTTGGCATCACTTCTGGCGGAAAAGGAGAAGGGGTTCCTAATGCATCAACTCCGACCTTAGGGCTAGCTGCTGAAGTCTATTCTGACAGAGGTGTTACTTATGGTCGTTTTTCACCTGAACAAATTGAAATGTTGATGAAAGTTGATGAGATTCGATTAGAGAATGCTGGTGAAGTAACAATAACTGACATTAAGACTGAAGAACAATAGAGATAATTTGTTTTTATCAAAATGGCTGAATTTGTTCAGCCATTTTTTTATGTTCTGAATAGGTGATTTTATCATTGTTGATGTTTATTTTATTACGGAGGTAATCCTTACTACTTGTGGTAATTGTCTTTACTTTTATATTTATTTTGAAAGGATAAATAAGATTAAACTGCATGTTTATTCGAAGAGAGTTTATCCATTACACATTTTTCCATTTATATTATTGGCGTACTGAGCCATTTTATTAATGTGATGAGATGATATTTACTCCTGTTGAAGTGATTTTGAGCTTACTGGATATTTCTAATCTATTTCTCAAAGTAAGAACCTTTTTGATATGTGTATAAATTGAGCTTTCAGTAGTGAGTTTAAATGAAACACTTCTTTATGGCTGTTTTGATGTTCTCAATTGTTGACACAGGTCAACATATTGTGAAATGATGCGAGCGGGTCTATGCCTTAGCAGGTATAGAATAGGGAAGAAAAAACTAACAATCACAAGAGAAAGATAGACTTAGTAGCAGCAACAAAGATTAACAAATTAATCTTGGTTGTTACTCATTAGTTAAGCTTTCTAATTCACTATAAATTGGTTGGGAACTATGTCCAAGGTAAGCAATAGAACAAAAATCGCTACTGCACTTGTTGGCGCGCTTGCATTAGCTAGCAGCAACTTCGTGATTGCAGATCCTCTAAGCGATGTACAAAAAGCAGATACTAAGATTCATACAGATGCTGCTGCGTCGCAAAACAAAGTAGACAAATATTTTGATCAAGCACAAGACATGCTATTTGAGTATGGCTCAGTTGCTGATGAACGTGAGTCTCTTAAATCATACAACGATTACGTTGCAGGCTTAGTTGCAGATCAAGAAGCAACTATGAAACTAATTCAAGATGATATCGACGGTGTTGATGCTCTTAGACAAGGTGTTGTTCCTTTAATGTTTAAAATGGTTGATGCACTAGAGCAATTCATTGCTTTAGACCTACCATTCAATCTTGAAGCGCGTGAAACTCGTGTTCAACGCTTAAAAGATACATTAAACAGTGCTGAAGTTACATTAGCTGAAAAGTACCGTTTAATCCTTGATGCATACAATATTGAACGTGAATACGGTTCAAAACTTATTGCAGAAACAGGCCAATTAGAACTTGACGGTAAAGAAATCCTAGTTGATTTCTTAAATTTCGGTCGAGTAAGTTTATATGCTCAAAGCCAAGATCAAAAGTCGGCTTGGATGTATAACGAAGATTCTAAAAGCTGGGATAAGTTAGAAGATAGCTATCTTCGTAACTTAAGCAAAGCAATTAAACAGGCTCGTGGTCAAGGTGCTCCTGATCTATTCGCCTTACCAATCCCTGCTGCGGAGGCTGCGCAATAATGAAAAAGTTTATTACTACAGCAATCGTTGCTGCAACTCTGTCACTAACGTCTGGAATGGTTAGTGCTGCTGATGCACCAAAGACGATTGAACAATTGTTGAAACAAGTACAAACAGATCGTGCAAACGCAAGTAAAACAAACAAAAAGCGTGAAGCAGAGTTTTTGAATGAGCGTGGCGATAAAGCGGCTCTTTTAAAGCGTGAAAAATCAGCTTTAGCTGCTGAAACTCAACGTGGTAAAGATTTAGCTCAAGCTTTTACTGACAACGAACGTAAAATTGCCCAACTAGAAGAAGATCGTAAGATTGCTTCTGGTGATTTAGGCGAAATGTTTGGTGTTGTTAAAGGTGAAGCCGGTGATTTTGCTGGTAAGTTAGTTTCATCTAACATTACTGCACAGTTCCCAGGTCGTGATGCATTTATTGCAGAACTAGGTGCTCGTAAAGAATTACCTAAAATTAACGAACTAGAGCAGTTTTGGGAAGCACAGCTTTTCGAAATGGTTGAATCTGGCAAAGTTGTTAGTTTTGATGCAGACGTTACAGGTTTAGACGGTAGTGTTCAGAACACCTCTGTTATTCGTGTTGGTGCATATAACTTATTAGCTGACGGTCAATATGTTGTTTACAACGCAGACCTTGGTTTAATTCAACAACTATCACAACAACCGGGTGGCGCTCAGGTTTCAAGTGTTAAGTCATTCACTAGTGCAACTTCAGGTTACGAAAAATTATTCGTTGACCCTGCACGTGGCGTATTACTTAGCGTATTCACTCAAAAAGCGACAATCGAAGAACGTATTGAAGCGGGTGGACCAATTGGTTACATCATTATTGGCTTACTTGTTCTTGGTGCTTTAATTTCGATTGAACGTCTAGTAACGCTATATGTTGTTGGTGCTAAAGTTAAAGCGCAACGTAAAGATATCAATAATCCAGGTAACAATGCATTAGGTCGTGTTCTTAAGGTTTACCAAGAGAACAAAGATGTTGATGTTGAAACACTTGAGTTGAAACTTGACGAAGCAATTTTGAAAGAAACACCTGCTCTTGAAGCTCGTATCTCAATCATTAAAGTACTAGCAGCTATCGCTCCAATGATGGGTCTACTAGGTACAGTAACGGGTATGATTGCAACCTTCCAAACAATTCAATTGTTCGGTACAGGTGACCCACGCTTAATGGCTGGTGGTATTTCAATGGCATTGATGACAACTGTTCAAGGTCTAGTTGCTGCACTACCATTAATGCTTATGCATGCAATCGTAGTAGCACGTAGTAAAACAGTGGTTCAAGTTCTTGAAGAGCAAAGCGCTGGTATTATTGCAGAGCATGCTGAGAAGAGGGCTGACTAATGATGCTAATCCTGATGGATGTTTGGGACTCTGTCAGGGGCTTCATGGCCACCGGAGGAGATATCCTCTGGCTGGTAGCGGCTGTACTATTCCTAATGTGGGTATTGATGCTAGAGCGCTTTTGGTATGTCAATTGGGTAGCACCAAAAGAGCATAAAGGTATTATTAACTTATGGAATAATCGAGAGGATTCAACCTCTTGGTATGCGCACCGTATCCGTGAAGCTTGGATGTCCCAAGCAAAACAAGATATGAATGCTCGTATGCTGATGATCAAAACCTTGGTAGCCATCTGTCCTATGATTGGTCTACTTGGTACCGTAACCGGAATGATTGCAGTGTTCGATGTGATGGCAGTTCATGGTACGAGTAACGCTCGTATGATGGCGGCTGGTATTTCAATGGCAACCATGCCGACAATGGCAGGAATGGTTGCAGCATTATCTGGTGTATTTTTTAGCACTCGATTAGATGCAAAAATGAAAATCAGTCTCGAAAAGCTTAAAGATAGCTTGCCACACCACTAGAGAGAGTATTTAAAATGGCACGTAAAAAGCATTTAAATGTAGAAGAAGAAGCACAAGTAGATATGACTCCGATGCTAGATATCGTGTTCATTATGCTTATCTTCTTTATTGTGACGACTTCGTTCATTAAGCCTTCAGGTCTTGATTATAAGAAACCTGAAGCTTCTACAGCGACACAACAGAAATCTGCAAACATCTTTATTGGTGTGAGTAAGACAGGCGTAATTAAGATGGAAAACCGTCAGGTTGACATCGAGCGTGTAACAGCAAACGTAGAACGTATGTTAGCTGAATCACCTGAAGCGGCTGTATTAATCGAAGCAGACCAAGAAGCCGAGCATGGCCTTGTAGTTAAGGTTATGGACAACGTTAAGAAAGCGGGTATCGATAAAATTTCGATTTCAGCGGGGAAAGACTAATATGCTGAGAGCAATAGTATCACTCATTTTAGGTGCTGCTGTTACTTTCGCCCTGTTTGTCTTCATGGCCTTCTTGGTCGGTGGCGGCGCCAAGCGCGCCGATACCAAAACTGATTCTCCTATTATTGAGATCAGTATGGATAAGCAGGATACGAAAGTTCAGGACAAGCCAAGGGTTAAACCGAAGCCACCAGCGCCACCTGAGCAACCACCAAAGCCGGATACGACTCCGCCTGACACGTCATCAGATATTGATACGAATATGGCATTTAATATGAGTGGTGTTGTGGCAGGCGGTGCTAGCACAGGTTTTAAACTTGGCAACATGATGACGCGAGACGGTGATGCAACACCAATTGTACGTATTGATCCTCAATACCCAATTGCTGCAGCACGTGATGGTAAAGAAGGTTATGTTCAACTTTCATTTACTATTAATGAACTCGGCGGAATCGAAGATGTTAAAGTTATTAAAGCTGAACCTAAGCGTTTATTTAACCGCGAAGCAGTTAGAGCACTAAAGAAATGGAAATATAAGCCTAAGATCATTGATGGAAAAGCAATGAAAGTTCCTAATATGACAGTACAGCTTGATTTCTCATTGGATAAAGGAGGTAACTAATGCGTAAGATATCTACACTAGCTAGTGCGTTATTACTGACTTTATCATCTAGCTCTCTACTTGCTGTTTCTACAGCTCAAGCCGCTGAAAAGTGTCCGATTGATGACCGTCAATCTAGAGCTGTTGGGGCAAGTGCTGGTAAAAAAGTTCAAAAAGCTTTTGAAGAATATACAGAAGGCCGTCTTGACCAAGCGATTGAAATCTTATTAGAAGTTAATACTAAAAATGATTTCGATAAAGCGTATATCGATCGTATGATCGGTTCGTTTTATGCTGAAAAGGGTCAAATGGCGACAGCAGTTAAATACTTAAAAACTGCTGTTGATGCTGATATTCTTGGTGGTACAGATCATGCTGCGACATTACGTCTGTATGCTGATTTGTTACTTCAGGAAAAGAAGTTCAAAGACGCTATTCCTTACTACTACAAGTGGATGGATTTCACTTGTAAAGTTGACCCAGTAGTATTCCGACGTGTCGGTATTGCCTACAGTGAACTTAAACAGTGGGATAAAGTCCTTGAAGTAGCCGATAAAGGTCTTTCGTTAGTTGAAAAGCCTGATAAAGGCCTTTACCAAATGAAGTTGACTGCTTTCTTCAACCAGAAGAAGTATAAAGAAGCTGTAAAGATACTAGAAGTTATGGTGCCTTTATTCCAAGACGACAAACGTCTTTGGGTTCAGCTTGCTCAATTTTATTTGATGACTGAAGATTACACTAAGTCATTAGCAACTTATGATTTAGCTTATAAAAATGGTTTTCTTGAGTCTGACGGTAACATTACTCGTCTAGCTCAGCTTATGTCGCAAAACGGTGCTCCGATTAATGCTGCTAAGCTTTATGAAAAGCATATGAAATCTGGTTTAATCAAAGAGTCTGAAAAGACAATTAAGATTTTAGCCGGTTTCTATCATAATGCTAAGGACTTCACGAAAGCTGCTAAACTTTATGGCCAAGCCGCTGAGTTGTCAGGTGACGCTGATCTTTACCTTAAACAAGGTAAGATTTTAGCAATAGCTGAAAAGCCAAAATCTGCAATTCCTGTGTTTGAAAAGGCACTGTCAATTGGCTTAGATGAGCCAGGTGAAGCAGAACTTGAGTTAACATTAGCGCATTTAAGTTTGAAGCAGTATAAGTCTGCTTACAAACGTGCAAATCGAGCTGCTAAGTACAGCAAGACGAAGCGTAGTGCTAATAGCTATATTTCTTATATTAAAGAAAAAGCACGTATTAACAATATTACGTTATAATATTTGTTAATAAAAAAGCCCCTTTATGGGGCTTTTTTTATGCCTGTTAATCTTATAGTTATCTGTAATAATCAGTTTTCTTTGTTATCCTCTGTTACAGTTTTCTACTGGCTATTAGTCGCTAAATTCCATAAATTACTCATAAAAATTAAAACTAGATTAACAATTGATTTCGGTAAACTTGTTGCCGCAAATAGGGAAATACCAATGAACAAAAATATTCTAGCAGTAGCTATAGCAGCTGTTGTTGCCTTATCAGCTTGTAGTGATAAAGATATTACTAATAATGTTAGTAACAAAAATACTTCGACTACAGAAGCACCTGAATCTGCAACACAATCAGAAGCAGAGCTATATAACCAAATGGCTGATAGCTATTTTAAAGATTTATTGGCTTTAGAACCCATTTATGCCACATATGTAGGGGTAAATGATTACAACGATCAGTTTGGTGGTTCATTAACACCGGCCTACCTTAAACAAAGACATGAGCTTAATTCTCGCTATTTAAAGCAAGCTAAATCTATTGATGTCGAGCAACTACCTGAAAACTTAGCGCTGAGTTTTGACATGTTTATCTATGATCGTCACATGGATTTAGTTGCTGAGTCTTATCCTGAATACTTGATGCCTATGAATCAGTTTTATAGCACTGTCATTAGTATGATTCAGTTAGGCAGCGGTGAGAGTGCCCAACCATTCAAAACAGTTGAAGACTATCAAAATTGGTTAGGTCGTCTAAAAGGTTTTATTAATTGGACTGTGTTAGCCCAATCTCAAATGGATGAAGGTATTAAGAGCAAAGTTGTGCTGCCTAAAGTGTTAGTTGAACGTATTATTCCTCAATTAGATGCTCAATTAGTTTCATCACCAAGTGAAAGCTTATTTTATGCGCCAATTAATGCACTACCAGATGATTTTAGCGAAGCTGAAAAGAAAGCCATAACAGATGAATATAGTGTGTTAATTGAAGCTGATTTATTACCAGCATTAACACAATTACGAAACTACTTTAATGAGACGTATTTACCTCATGCTAGAGCATCTGACGGTTGGTGGGGACTTCCTAATGGTAAAGAATGGTATCAATCTCTAGCCAATAGCCATACAACAACAAAAATGTCAGTAGATGAAATTCATCAAATTGGTTTGTCTGAAGTAAAACGTATTTTAACTGAAATGGATGTGGTGAGAGAACAAGTAAAATTTGAAGGCGATTTAACTGCGTTTTTTGCATCATTAGGGAGTGAACCTGAGTATTTCTTCAGTGAAAGACAGGGGCTTATTGATGGTTATATGTCGTTGAAAGATGACATTAATAAAGAGTTACCAAAATACTTCAATGTTATGCCCAAAGCAGATTATGTTGTAAAACCTGTAGAAAGCTTTAGAGAACAATCAGCAGCAGGCGCTTCTTATCAATCTCCTGCTGTGGATGGGTCTCGCCCAGGTGTGTTTTACATCAACACTTATAACCTAAAAGCTCAACCAAAGTGGGGCATGACGACGCTCTCTTTACATGAAGCCGCTCCTGGTCATCATTTTCAAATTGCCATCAAGCAAGAGCTTACTGGTATACCTGAATTTCAACGCTTTCAAGGTTACACGGCATTTGAAGAAGGTTGGGCATTATATGCGGAGTATTTAGGGATCGAAATGGGCCTATTTAATGACCCTTACCAATATTTCGGTAAGCTGTCAGATGAAATGTTACGTGCAATGCGCTTAGTGGTCGATACTGGTTTGCATGCTAAAGGTTGGAGTCGAGAGCAGGCAATTCAATACATGAAAGATAACTCGCCAATGGCGGAGTCAGATATTGTCGCCGAGGTTGAACGGTATATGGCAATTCCGGGCCAAGCCTTATCTTATAAAATCGGTCAACTTACGATTTTGAAGCTAAGAGCTGATGCTGAAGAGCAACTGGGTGAGAAATTTGATCTGAAAGGTTTTCATGACCAAATATTAACCACTGGTTCATTACCAATGGCGGTCATGGAGAAAAAGATTGCACGTTGGGTTGAAACTGAATTGGCAAAATAGTTAATTACTGTTAGCTTAGCGATTGTTATTTAAATTTAGGGAGCAATTGATGCTCCCTAATATTTTACGTTTTATTATTTAAAAGTAGGGGTTCACCATGGTACAGGCAACAGCAAGACACCTTTTAGTTAGTTCAGAAGAGCAGTGTGAACAATTGAAGCAACAAATCGTTGCAGGTGCTGATTTCGCTGAAATCGCAAAAGCGAACTCTTCTTGTCCTTCAGGTGCACAAGGCGGTGAATTGGGTTCATTTGGTCCTGGAATGATGGTTCGTGAATTTGATGAAGTGGTATTTAGTGCTCCATTAAATGAAGTGCAGGGTCCTGTAAAAACTCAATTTGGTTATCACCTGCTTGAGGTGACTAGCCGCGGTTAATTCAACATTAATCGTTGAAGGCAGCTTCGGCTGCCTTTTTTGTCTTTAAAATATGAAGCGCATAAGGAATGTGAAATGGTTGAACTGTATACGGATAGGTTAGTGATCAGAACAATTAAAAAGGAAGATTGGGCTAATGTTTTCGCCATAAATTCAGACCCATCGGTTTTGAAATATATTAGGGAATTTACTTCAGAAGAAGATATTAAAACTACTTTTGAGCAACGCTTATTACCTTGGGATTTTCAATCAGGTAAATGGCTAACATTGGTTATTGAAACTGTTGATACTCATGAATTTGTTGGGTTGACGGGATTTATTCGTGATTGTGAAATAATGAATAGGGCTGAAGTTGGTTACTTGATCACACCGAGTAAGCAGGGATTTGGTTATGGTACAGAAAGTCTTAAAGCGGTAATTGATTGGGGAATTTTCCAGTTTAATATTGAAAAGTTTATTGGTCATTGCGCTGTAAAGAATAATGCTTCAGCACAAGTCATGAGAAAGTGTGGTTTCATTGAGGAAGGTTTGCTTAGAGAAAACCATAGAATCGGTGATGTGAAAATTGATGAACACGTATTTGGCCTGCTTCAATCTGACATTCGTTCATAAGCCTAGATAACACGAAAGACAACATGAATTTCTTTTATCTGTAAATTTACAAAATTAATACACAAAATATCTTCTTAAACATGGATATTTATCACATAATTACCAATACAATTGAAAACAATTCTCGTTTCCACTTACAAAACATGATCTAGGTAAAGGTATTGCTTACATGGCTCATATAAAATCAGCCCATAACAAAATTTATGAACGCAAGGTGAATGTCTAATGAAGCTCAGTGAACTCAACCCCGGAGACACGGCGAAGATTGCTGAAATCGGTCAACTCTCTTTACCTCAAACGGTAAAGCGTAAATTGTTATCAATGGGGATTACACCTCATACAGCGTTCAAAATGCTCCGCCGTGCACCGATGGGATCAGGCGTTGAATTAGAGTTACGAGGCAGTCGTTTATGTATGCGCCGTGATTTAGCGGATATTATTGAGGTGGTAGTAACAAATGACTAAAGAATTCCATTGCGTAACAGTAGGCAACCCAAATGCAGGTAAGTCTACTTTATTTAATGCTTTGACAGGTTCTAACCAGCAAGTGGGGAACTGGTCTGGTGTGACTGTTGAGAAAAAAACAGGTTATTTCACCCTAGATAGTACAGATGTTCATTTAACAGATTTACCGGGAATATATGATTTACTACCAGCTGGCAATAGTTGTGACTGTTCTTTAGATGAGCAAATTGCACAACAATATCTCGCTGAGCAACGTGTTGACGGCATCATTAATTTAGTTGATGCGACAAACATTGAAAGACACCTTTACTTAACTGTACAACTTAGAGAACTTGGTGTTCCTATGGTTGTGGTGCTTAATAAAATCGACGCTGCCAAAAAATTGGGTATCAACACTGATTTAGCGTTAATGAGTAAAGAATTAGGTTGTCCTGTTATTGCTGTTTGCTCAAGAAAAGAAGCAGACGTAAAGCAAGTGCAAGATCAAGTATTAAGATTATTAAATGGTGAAGTTACAGAATCACCGCTTATGCTTCAATACGATGAAAGTATTGAATCAGGCGTAAAAACTTTACAGCGCCATTCAGAAGAGCTCAGCCGCGGTCGTGCATTAGCTATGTTGGGCAATGGTAATGGTTGCGGTCAATGTGATAGCACTAACCTTAAAGATGTTGTCAAAGAATGCACCCAAATAGCAGAACAATCAGGTACTGATATTGAAGTGTTGGTAGCTACAACACGGTTTGATTTCGTTCAAAAAGTTTTCGATGGTTCAGTTGATATTGCAGGGCACGAAAGTGCCAGTGACAAGTTAGATAAAGTATTATTACACCCGGTTTTAGGGGTGCCAGTATTCTTATTTGTTATGTACTTGATGTTCATGTTCAGTATCAATGTTGGTAGTGCATTTATCGATTTCTTCGATATCGCTGCAGGTGCTGTATTTGTTGATCAGTTCGGTGCACTACTGGAGTCGATTGGTTCGCCAGTTTGGCTTGTAACAATCCTTGCAGGCGGTATTGGCCAGGGTATCCAAACAGTAGCGACTTTTATTCCTGTCATTGCAGCGCTCTTTTTAGCCTTGTCAGTATTAGAAGCGTCGGGTTACATGTCTAGAGCCGCTTTTGTGGTCGACGGTTTGATGCGTCGTATCGGTCTTCCGGGTAAAGCATTCGTTCCAATGATTGTTGGTTTTGGTTGTTCAGTACCAGCGATTATGGCTACCCGTACTTTAGGCAGTGAAAGAGAAAGAATAGTGACAGGCATGATGGCGCCATTCATGTCTTGTGGTGCACGTTTACCGGTTTACGCATTGTTTGCTGCTGCGTTTTTTCCTGAGTCAGGACAAAACTTAGTCTTTTTACTTTATATCATCGGTATTATTGCTGCAGTGGGTACAGGTTTATTACTAAGAAGCACAGTATTACCAGGAAGTAGCAGCGCGGTTGTAATGGAATTGCCTAGCTATGAAATGCCTAAGCTTAAAGCAGTGTTTTCCCGTACAACTAAGCGTACAAAAAGTTTTATTTTGGGTGCAGGTAAAACCATTGTGATTGTGGTGACCTTGCTTAACTTTGTAAATGCTATTGGTACTGATGGTAGCTTTGGTCATGAAGACAGTAAAGAATCTGTACTAAGTGTATTAAGCCAAAAAGTCACTCCGTTATTCTCGCCAATGGGTGTTGAGCAAGATAACTGGCCAGCAACAGTAGGTATTATTACAGGTATTTTTGCGAAAGAAGCTGTTGTAGGCACATTAAACAGTCTTTATTCAGATCCATCTGATGGTGATGAAGAGCTTGCAAGCCTTTCTGAAAGCTTCTCAGAAGCATTAGGTACAATTCCTGAGAATCTATTTGGTATTGCACCTGAGGATCCATTGTCATTAGATGTGGGTAATGTTGAAAGTATTGAAGAAGCTGCTGAGGAGCAGGGCGTGGATCGCTCAACGTTTAGCGCACTTCAAGCTGGCTTTACCACTAAGGTGGCTGCATTTTCTTACCTATTATTCGTATTGCTATATACGCCTTGTGTTGCTGCAATGGGTGCATTAGTGAATGAGTTCGGTAACAAGTGGGCTCGATTCGCGGCTTTATGGACATTTGCTTTAGCTTACGGCAGTGCTACCGTGGTGTATCAAGGTGCTAATATTGCCAAACACCCAGTGCAATCGGTCAGCTGGATTTCGTTCTTTACTATTGCTTTAGTGGGCTATTATTTCTGGCTTAAGAAACAAGGTAAAAAGAACCAACAGATTATTCCAGGTGTAAGAGTTATCACTGAATAAGCCTTTTTAATGTTCAAATTAAAACCAGCATTTTGATAAATGCTGGTTTTTTGTTTTTAGACTATTATTTTTATCAAACAGGCATTGTAACTCGCGTAAAACTGTAGGATCATCGAAGGTCTGAAAATTTTACCATCGTGCACTAAGAGGAACTCCATGAGTCAAGTGGACAACGAAGTACGTCCAAGTAACTTCATACGTAATATCATTGATGAAGACTTAAAAAGTGGCAAGCACACTAGTGTGCAAACCCGTTTCCCGCCAGAGCCAAATGGTTTTTTACATATTGGTCATGCGAAGTCTATTTGTTTGAATTTTGGTATTGCACAAGATTATCAAGGTCAGTGTAACTTGCGCTTTGATGATACCAATCCTGAAAAAGAAGATATCGATTATGTTCATTCAATTCAGGATGACGTTCGTTGGTTAGGTTTCGATTGGTCTGGTGAAATTCGTTATTCGTCTAATTATTTTGATCAACTACACCAGTATGCGGTTGAGTTAATCACTAAAGGTCTGGCTTATGTCTGTTTCTTAAATGCAGAAGAAACGCGTGAGTACCGTGGCACATTAAAAGAGCCAGGTAAGAACAGTCCTTATCGCGACACTTCTGTTGAAGAAAACTTAGCGTTATTTGAGAAAATGCGTTTAGGAGAATTCAAAGAAGGTGAATGTGCACTAAGAGCTAAAATTGACATGGCTTCGCCGTTCATGTGTATGCGCGACCCTGTAATTTATCGTATTCGTTTTGCACATCATCACCAAACCGGTGATAAGTGGTGTATTTACCCGATGTACGACTTTACTCATTGTATTTCTGATGCCATTGAAAATATTACGCATTCATTATGTACCTTAGAGTTTCAAGATAACCGTCGTTTGTACGATTGGGTATTAGATCATTTGGATGATTTCAATCAGCCTAACCGTACTCGTCAATATGAGTTTTCAAGATTGAATCTTGAATACACTTTGATGTCAAAACGTAAATTGAACGACCTAGTGACTAATAATTTAGTTAACGGCTGGGATGACCCTCGCATGCCTACTATTGCAGGGTTACGTCGTAGAGGTTATACACCTGCATCGATTCGAGAATTCTGTCAACGCATTGGTGTGACCAAGCAAGAAAACTTGATTGAAGGTGGTGTTCTAGATGCTTGTATTCGTGAAGAATTAAACGAAAATGCACCGAGAGCAATGGCTGTATTGAGACCAATTAAAGTGGTTATTGAGAATTATCCTTCAGCAACGCCTGAAACGATCAATGCACCAATGCACCCTAATAAACCAGAAATGGGTACGCGCGAATTAGCTTTTGGTAAAGAGTTATTTATCGATGCGGAAGATTTTCGTGAATCAGCAAATAAGCATTTCAAACGCCTAGTATTAGGCAAAGAAGTTCGTTTACGTAATGCTTATGTGATTAAAGCTGAGCGCTTTGAACATGATGACGAAGGTAATGTCACAACGGTTTATTGTACTTACGATAATGAAACCTTGGGTAAGAACCCAAGTGACGGTCGTAAAGTAAAAGGTGTGATTCATTGGGTCGAAGCAAGTACTGCTAAACCTGCTGAGTTCCGCATTTATAATCGTTTATTTACTGATGCAACCCCAGCGGCATTCGATACTATTGATGAAGTTATCAATAGTGAATCATTGGTTGTCTTACAGGGAGTTGCAGAAGCAGGCCTAGTGAATGCTGAAGCTGAAAAAGCTTATCAGTTTGAGCGTGAAGGCTACTTCTGTGCGGACAATAAAGATTCTAGTAAAGAGCATTTAGTGTTCAATTTGACTGTGCCATTGCGTGACTCTTTCGCATAATCAGTCAATATAGCAGTTAATGCCTCGTTGCTTAAAACGGGATTTAAAATTAAAAATGCCAGAGTGAATACTCTGGCATTTTTTTATTAGCATTTAAAAGCTCAAAAGCGAATTGAAAATAAGTTATTGATTAGCTGTTATCAAATGTAGCGGAGCACTTTCGCTGAGATAAGCTTCATCTACTTGTTCAAGTTTATTGAATCGAATCATTTGTTGAATTCCATCAATATATGCCTGGCCTCGTTCCGAGTATTTATCCAATGTATTGGCTAACTCTAAACCTGTAATTGGCTGATTATTTGCTCTTAAATCTCTTCGTAGCTCACGTAATTTCAAATAGGCAGCATTAGTATTGATATTGAGCATATAGCCTTCAACAGAAGCTTGAGGCGTGTCAAAACGAGCTAAGCCATAATTGCCTAACTCTTTTCGTTGTTGTTTTGGGATCATGCCATTACCACTGAAGTCCCATTGGCCAAAGAAAGCATTACCTTCAAGAGTAAACCTCGAGGTTGCCCAGCCGCTTTCTTCTGCCGCCTGAGCCAATACTAGAGAAGGTGGCATGATATCAACACGTTTTAATAGCTGCTGGCGTTGATCTTCGGTTATTGTTTCAACTGGATCACTAATGACTCGGTATTTACGAGCAATAGTGATCAGTTGCTCATCATTTAAGGAAGCCTCATTAACTGTTTCTCTTTCTATTGTTATGTTCTCATTGCTGATAAGAATAAGTGGCGCCATTAACCTAAAAAACACCATTTTTTTTAGTTGTACCGGTATTTCATTAGATGTTTGTTGCCATTTCTCGCTGACACTTTCAAACGTTAAGCGAGGGACCTCTCTAACTCCAGCGGCCCAACTTTCTGTGTTGTAATTAAGTGAGTTAAACAATTCGATTAGTTCATCTAAAGAGTTCAAACTAATGTCTTTAGCAGGTGGTTGGCTACTCTTGTTTATTACAGGTTTAGGTTTTGCATTAGCAGGCTTGGTATTTGAAGGTAAGGTGCTTGAAGGTTCGGTATTAGCAGATTTGCTAGGTGACTTTACAACATATGAATTATTCTCTTGCTCAATTGGCGAAGGAGGAGATTTTACCCAGTAATTAATGGCAAAAAGACTGGCTAGGAGTAATACAACAAAGAGTATTTTTTGGTAGGTGTTTTTGGTCATATTTTATCCTAAACATAATTATTTCAAACTGCGCGAAAAAGGCAAAATTATTTACGCAATAAAAAAGGCGCCGAAAGCGCCTTTAATTATAGTATATAAATATTTATTGCATCATAGGTCCAAAGCCTAAGCTCCATAAAATAACGCTACTTCCCATTAAGCCGACTAATAACACGAGTCCTGCAGTCACTACAGAGCTGGCATAAATAAAGCCTTTTTCTTCGGGAATATTCATGATGATAGGTACGCCTGCATAGAGTAAATATACTGAGTAGGCTAAACCAGCAAGTCCAACCAGCATGATAAACCATAACACTGGATATAAAACTGAAATACCGACCATGAATAATGGTGTCGCTGTGTAAGCTGCTAATTCTAAGGCTTGAGTGAATGTTGGAGAGGCGTCGAAGGTCTTAGCCATCCAATAAGATAAATAAGCTAGCGCTAAAACACCGCCAATTAATCCGAAATACATACCCACAGACATAAACATCGCACTTTGTGGGGTTAAAAATAATGGTTCACCATTTGCTGGGTGCCATCCAATATAAGCTGTTGCGATAAAGCTGCATACTGCAGGAATTAATGCGATAAGTAAGATGTGACTGAGACTGCTTTTGACAGCCTCATGGTTGCGTTCAATTGTTTTCCACTCTTCCTTCGGATGAGTGTATAGCCCCATTAAGTGATTTAGTATCATTGTTATTATCCTTGTTTAGCATTCATACATAGCTCGCCAAACTTCAGACGAACTGATCATAGCCCCATATATCAACCGCCTTAATCAGTCCAACACATACTGTCTTAAATGCTCTGCTTTTTGAGCGATTTAATTACAGTAATAACTTCATCCCTATAGAAGTTTATCCATTAAAGGCAATCGAAATACAACTTTAGCAACTATTGTTACGAAGATGTATAGACTATTTATTGAACATAAGCATCGATTCGTCAAGGGTTAATCGTGTTTTATCTGTAGAAATATCCTCAACGAAGGTAAAATACGTTCAAACCCTAACAAAAGTTTAAGTACATGCAGCAATTATTGGCGCCCATTTATCGTTTTTTAAAGTGTGAGACACCAGATAGTTGGATTAAAAAAGCGAGCCATTCTGATAATTTATCGGTTATATTACGCGACCATTTACTTTGTGAGCTTAAAGCGGCGCAAAGTGCGATGTTCCTTATTCGGAAATACGCTGTAGATAAAGAAAGTGCTAGCAGATTAACTGAGTGGGTTAAACCTTATGAAGAGTTTGCTTACAAACGTATTGGCGATCTAAGCTCTTTAAAAGGTAAAAGTAATATTACCAAGCAAGTTACTGTGAGAGAAAACTGTCCTTATGGACAAGATCTCGTTGATAAAATGGTGCTGCTGATTAAAGAAGAATTACATCATTTCTATCAAGTCATGGAGCTGATGGAAAAAAAGAATGTCCCTTATGAACTTCTTGAAGCGGGTCGCTATGCTAAAGGCATGATGAAGCATGTTAAAACGTTTGAACCTGATGCATTAGTCGATAAGTTAATTATTGGAGCGTTTATTGAAGCTCGGTCGTGTGAGCGTTTTGCAAAACTTGCTCCACACCTTGATGCTGATTTAGAAAAGTTTTATATCTCTTTACTTCGCTCTGAAGCGCGGCATTACCAAGACTACTTATCACTTGCAGAGTCTATTTCAGGCAAAGATATCAGTGAAAGGGTCGCTTTTTTTGCCACTGTAGAAGAAGATTTGATTTTATTGCCCGACGAAGACTTTAAGTTTCATAGTGGCTTACCTGTTTAAACCTCAAGACAATCAGTTTAATCAGAGCATGATTGCTCACCATAGGATGATTTAATGCGATTATTGGGTGGCTGAATAAAAGTTATCAGCAACTAGAGCTGATTATTTTTTAGCAGAGAAGGGCAGTTGCTGTAATTCAGCACTGTCTTTTTTTACAATTAAAATGCTGCCTTGATCGTACCAATCACCGACAACGATACGTTGTTTATTATTGTTTAACTCATGAATGGCTGGGCGATGAGTGTGGCCGTGGATCATTCTTTGGCAATCAGTGTCACCGAGTAATGCATCAACCGCTGTTTGCTCAACATCCATAATCACATAGCTTTTATCTTTATTGCCATTTTGACTTTTGTGCCTGATATCAGCTGCAATTTTTTGTCTAGTCGACTTAGGTAAGTGGCAATATATCCATTTCACAATGGCCGAATTTCTAAAACGACGGAATCGTTGGTAAGATTTATCAAGAGTACATAAGCTGTCACCATGCAGCACAACCGTTTTGATGCCATATAAATCGAGTATTTTAATCTCTGGTAGCAATTGCATGCCAGATTTAGCAGCAAATTCTTTGCCTATCATGAAATCACGATTACCATGAATAAAAAACACTGGCATGTTTTCAGACACTTGTTTGATGTGCGCCGCTATGACGTCAGTAAATGGTTCAGCAATGTCATCACTGGTCCAAACTTCAAACAAATCACCAATGATATACATCGCCTCAACGTCAGATAAATCTGAATCGAGGTAATCGATAAAGGCTTGTGAGATATCAGGACGATCTGCACTTAAGTGCAAATCGCCCATAAATACAGTATGCACTATTGATTATTCAGCAATAGACGCACTGTTGATGACTACTGCTTCCAGTGGTACATCTTGATGCATACCACGGTTACCCGTGCTTACAGCTTTAATTTTTTCTACGATGTCCATGCCTTCAACTACTTCAGCAAATACACAGTAACCCCAACCTTGGCCAGTTTCTGCTTTGTGATCTAAGAAAGTATTGTCGCTGACGTTAATGAAGAACTGCGCCGTAGCCGAATGCGGATCTGAAGTACGCGCCATTGCTAATGTGCCAACTTTGTTTGATAGGCCGTTATTCGCTTCATTCTTTACAGCAGCGTTAGGTGTTTTCTGAACCATATCTTCAGTGAAACCACCACCTTGAACCATAAAACCATCAATCACACGGTGAAAAACGGTACCGTCGTAAAAACCGTCTTTAACGTACTTGATGAAATTTTCAACAGTAAGAGGCGCTTTTTCAGCATTTAGAGCAATTTTGATGTCGCCCATGTTTGTGTGCAAAGTGATCATATTTAAATACCTAGATAAAAATTGTTGCGCGATTCTAACTTATCTAACTTGAGGCTTAAAGTGCAGTGTTCAAAACAGTGTTGCTCATGATAGACTTTGTTCCCATTATATTGGTATTAAAACGAGTAAAAGAGAACCATCGATGTTGAAAATTTACAATAGTATGAGTCGTGAAAAGCAAGAATTTAAGCCGATTAATCCAGGCAAAATTGACATGTATGTATGTGGGATCACCATATACGATTTATGTCATATTGGTCATGGTCGTACTTTTGTTTCTTTCGATATGATTGTTCGTTACTTACGTTACCGTGGTTATGACGTGAATTACCTTCGTAATATTACTGACGTTGATGATAAAATTATTAAACGTGCTGCTGAAAACAAAGAAAGTTGCGATACGTTAACAAAGCGTTTAATTGGCGAAATGCATAATGATTTCGATTCATTAAACATGATGCGCCCAGATTTTGAACCTCGCGCGACATTACATATCGATGAAATTATCGAAATGGTTGAAACATTAATTGCCAAAGAGCATGCTTATGTCTCTGATAATGGCGATGTGTTATTCAGTGTGTCTTCTTATGCGCAATACGGACGCCTATCAGGGCAAAACCTTGAGCAACTTCAAGCTGGTGCGCGTGTAGAAGTAGAAGATACTAAGCGCGATCCTATGGATTTTGTATTATGGAAAATGTCTAAACCAGGTGAGCCAACATGGGAATCGCCATGGGGACCAGGTCGTCCGGGCTGGCACATCGAATGTTCAGCAATGAACAGTAAGCATTTAGGCGAGCATTTTGATATTCATGGCGGCGGTAGTGATTTACAGTTCCCCCATCATGAAAATGAAATCGCTCAATCCTGCTGTGCCCATGGTTCACAATATGTGAACTACTGGATGCATACAGGCATGGTCATGGTTGATAAAGAAAAAATGTCTAAGTCATTAGGCAATTTCTTTACTATTCGTGATGTATTAGCGCATTACGACCCTGAAACGGTTCGTTATTTCTTACTGTCTGGTCATTACCGTAGCCAGTTAAACTACTCTGAAGATAACTTGAAGCAGGCAAAGTCTGCACTAGAGCGAATTTATACCTCACTTAAAGGCTTAGATTTGACAGTCGCTGCAGCACCTGCTGATGAGTTTATTGTTAAATTTAACACAGCAATGGATGATGATTTCAATACGCCTGAAGCCTATTCAGTTATTTTTGAAATGGTACGCGAAATTAATCGTTTGAAATTAGTCGATATGACACAAGCAAGTGCGTTAGGTGTGAGCCTAAAATCCTTGACTAATGTATTAGGCTTAATCAATCGTGATGTTGATACTTTCTTCCAAGGTGAAGGAAGTGATGACGAAGTTGCAGAGATTGAAGCGCTTATTGTTGAGCGTAATCGTGCACGTACAGAAAAAGACTGGCCTGCAGCAGATGCGGCGCGCGATAGACTAAACGCATTAAATGTTGTTTTAGAGGATGGCGAAGAAGGCACAACTTGGCGTAAAAAATAGTCGCTAAACTATATTGTTTATTCATTCGATTAAAGCCTGCAAATTTGCAGGCTTTTTTATCAATTCAAATGTGTTTTTATGATTGAGATAATCATAACGCCATAGGTGTTAAATTGATTAAGTTTGTTGTAACTGTATTAAATACCACTATGGCGTAACAATATTAAAATCAGCAGTCGGTTTATCAAATAAATTGAGGAAAGTAAGTAAGTCTAGCTTACTACCTTCAATTTCTAGAACATCAGACAGCAGTAGCTCTTTAGCGCTTAACTGACCTATGAGCATATTAATAAACAACTCATGTGTGAGACTGACATTAGCATTCAATGTATCGAGATTAGGCTGGGATTCTTGTCTCAGTACACCATTCTTAACGACCAGCAAGTAATGTTCATTTAGGTCTGAAAAATGAATACCAATGTGCAACTCTAGCTCATGAGCTTTTTCTGCATCCAGTCTGATAGCTAGCGTATCGAAAAATTTATTTACTGAAGTATTGCTCAATAATCCCTTCATTTTTGAGAGCTTAATTTGTTGCTGTGTAGGGCCATCTAGTAATTCTTTAGCGCCAGATAAATAAGCATTACGCCACGAGCCTGCTTCACTCTGGAAGCCTAATTGCTGATATGTTTTGGCAAGTAGGTTGATGGCCGCCTGATTGTCTTCATCACAGAAGATTGCTTTATTTAATAGCTCAGCGCTGAATCTATAGTTTCCATCATCAAAGAAGGCTTGCGACTTAGAGACAATTTGATCATGACCACCTATCAGTTCGACATAATCACAAGCACTATCTTGTGTGGGCAAAGGGTTTAAATTTGCTGGGTTTGCGTCATACCACCCCATGTAAAATTGATAAACGGCTTTGGCATTATGGCTTAATGTACCGTAATAGCCTCGGTTATAGAATTTTTTAGACAATGAATCGGGCAATGTTATTTTTTCTGCAATCTCTTCTCCGTTTAGCCCTTGATTAATCATTCTCACCGTTTGGTCATGGGTGAATTTATATAAATCTCGTTGTTGTTCTAAAAATTCATGAATTTTGTTTTTCTGCCAAATAGGCCAGTGGTGGCTACCAAAATAGACCTCTGCATCTCCAAACATCAGTAAAGCTTCGTTAATGTAATTGCTCCACCTTAGTGCGTCCCTGACGTGAGCTCCACGTAAAGTGTATAGATTATGCATATTGCGCGAGACCAACTCTGCTCCACCAAAGGCTTTTTTCTGCGGTAGGTAAAAGGTCAGCTCTGCAGGTGATTCAGATTCAGGGGCATTTTGAAATACGAACTCCACCCCATCAATGTTTCTGGTTTCGCCAGTTTCATTAATCGTGTCATTCGGTTGAACAATGGTAAAAGTGCCATAGGCAGGGCCAGTGCCTAAGCCAGACCCAACATGTCCTTCTGCCGACCTTTCTAGGTCTTTACCATACATAAACCCTGAACGTCTCGCCATGGCCACTCCTGCAAGAATATTTTCACTGGTGGCGGCTTCCATAAAGCCTGAAGGGGCGATAATAGTTATTTTTTGTTGAGCAATTTCTGCTTCAGTTACCACGCCCAGCACACCACCGAAATGATCAATGTGCGCATGGGTAAAAATAATGGCTTTGATAGGTCTACTTTTTAAATGCTTACGTGCAAAAGCAAGTGCAGCAGCTGAGGTTTCAGTTGAGGTAAGTGGATCAACGATAATCCAGCCATTATCACTTTCAATAATGGTCATATTAGCAAAGTCAAAACCACGCAATTGATAAATACCTTTGGTAACTTCAAACAGGCCGCTGATATTATTCAGGGTTTCTTGTCGCCAAAGACTTGGATTAACCGAATGAGGTGCTTTACCACCAATGAAGTCATACGCAGCAGTATCCCAAATGACGGCTCCGTCATCAGATTTAATGAAGGCATTTTCAAGTGGGGCAATTAACCCTTTAGTTGCTTGGTTGAAGTCTTCTTGGTCATTGATATCTAATTGTTGGTAAACCAGTTGATGCTTACGTTTGGTGGTTCTAGTTATGTCATCGGTTTGATTAATTGGCGCGCTATCGCAACCGATTAAAAGCAAAAGAGCAAGACTGATGAAATAAAAATTTAAAGGTTTAAACATTGAGGTCCCTCTACAGCGATTGAGAAGCAAAAAGTGAGATAGTATTAAAACGACACTTAAAAGGTGGGCTTAAAATGTATAAGCCCACGTTTTGTCAAAGCATTAATTTACTTGTTGGTAGCGTACTTAGTGTGCAAGCCAAGTCTGTAATGCTTCTTCTGCAGCTTTCAATTCAGTCATGTTATTCACAGTTGCAATTGAATGTGTCATCAGCCCTAAATCCAGTTCTGCTTGATTAATTTCACCATTGTTATTTGCTTTAATTAAGTTCATTTCAAATTGAGTCGTTGGCACTGCTAACCTTGCTATTTCCGCATTAATGACTTCATCACTTAGCCCTGAAAGTTTGTCAATTAGGTTTGTAATTCGGTTTAACAGCGTTTCTGCAGATTCTTTGGCATAATGAATAGATTGGTTTGGTTGCTGAGAGTATTTTGCAATACCGCCTAAAATATCCATTCCGAAATACTTCAGTGCGTCATTGGCGGCATTCACACCGACAGCACGTAATATACCAATATTAAGGATGCGGCGTAGCGGTGAATTACTCATGTATAGATTGCCATTTGGGGCCTGTGCCATGACAGAGATACTTTCTTCAACTCCTGGTGCGATGTAACGGATCTTGCCTGTTTCACGCTCAAACAACACTTGAGATATTTGGAAGGGTAAAACCTTCCCTAATGGGCTGATGTAGCCATAACCAATTTGTGCGGTGATTCCATTTGCCGTTATGCCTGCTAATACCATGTTTCCAGCTTTATGCTCGAAGTTAAACTCGGTATTACCACCAGAGCGAAAAAAGCCTTCAATGGCTGGTTTGAGTACATTGGTATAAATGTGTGCTTGCGGGGTGGACTGCTGTAACACTTCAGATTGATAGGCACTCTCCATATCCGCTAGCCAGATAGCTTGATTGCACTCAAAACCGTCACCAGCACAAACATCCATATCGAGAACTTTGATAATATTAGTTCCAGTGGAAGCGTAAATCTCATTACCTTCGCGAGATACTGCAATTGAGCCAATCACTTGACCACTTCCAGTTGAAAAGTCCCAAATCAATTCTCCTGAATTTGCATCGATAGCGAGAATGTTATCAACAGAGTCTGCGGTATAAATTCGTTGTCCATCAAATGAAATGGTCGGTGTTGCAGCAGTGCCACCTTCAAAGTCTTTACGCCATAAAATCGACATGTTTGCTTCGCCATCAATTTGGGTTAAATCGATGGCATATAAGGCACCATAACTTGAGAGCTCATCTGTGTGTCCATCGACTTCATCCGGGGCGGTACCTGCTACAAATAAACGACCGGTATTATTGTCAATACCAAAATAGTTAGCTACCTCATGGCCTCCACCTAGAATGATATTTAAACCTCCAAAGAAGGTTTCGCTATTAGCAAAAACCTTACTTAAGCCGTTTTCAACCAAAGGCGTTAATTTTGAGTAGTCTGCTTTAAAGTCTGTCGCAGTCGCTGGTGAGCCTGGTAATGAAAATGGCGCCATAATTGCTCTGCCGGTATCTCGGTCATGGGCGACCATATGTCCATCAGCGTATAATGCGATGACACTATTTGTGTTTGCGTGATAGTTTAAACCGAAGTTATGAACATCGAATTCTTGGGCATTTTCTGGTGCCTTAAGTCCGGTTTCAACATCCCAAATAACATTGCCTTGAGTATCTACAGCCGTAATATATTCGTAGCTACCAATATAGATAATATCGTTACTGTCATCTTTAATACTTGGAAGAATGAGCGGCGAGCCACCTTGTCCAATGCGCTTATTTGGTAAGTGCCAACGTCGAGCCCCCGTATCAGGATTTATTGACACTAGATAAATGTCATCAACAGGATCAAGTGGCACTGTATAGATATTACTGTTTTGATCAAATACCCCTCCCTCCAAACTGATTATATTTCTGTCAGCAATCCATTCCATCATCATTTCTGGTGGTGTGACAGACATGACTTCATCGCTATTACGGGTATCACTGTGCAATGTATAAAACCCTTTTGACTCACTATTTATTGTTTCTATGTGAGTAGGTATATCGCTGGGCTTCCATTGATTAGTTATAGCCTTTTCAGAGGTGTTATTGGCTAAGCTATATAAAGCAGGTGCAATTCCGCTGTCAGGAACATGACTGCTCAAGTCGAGTGCTGTAACGAGTGCAGCGGTATTACCGTTAACAAGTAACCTATCTTTTAACGCAATTTCTTCTGTTGTTGGCTTTATTGCGACTGAGTTGTTAAGTGGTCCATAGTTGATAGCTTCTAACGTGTTTTTGGGAGTGGATTCAGCGTTATCATCACATCCTGAGCTCAATGTTGTGAGTAAGGCTAACAAGACTAATTGAGTGTTAGTTTTTCTAAGTTCCATTTCGAATTCTCTCTTTATAATTATTTTTGTGTTATCACTCGAAATAAAGACCAGTGGCCTAGACTTATAATGGATATGCTAGTTAACCTTTACTGCTAGAACATCGTTAGTATTTCAGGTGATGTGTATTGCTAACCTAGCGAGAAATAGATGGATGTGACTTGTCACTTTACGACATATAACTGTCTTAAAGTGCCTAAATTGGGTTGAAGTAGGGGAAGTTATTTAATTTGAGCGCGGTATTCAGTTGGTGTTTGGTTTTTCCAACGCTGAAAAGCACGGCTAAAGTTACTAATATCGGTAAAACCTAAATTGAAAGTAATTTCAGTGATACTGATCGCTTTATTGCTGAGGTAGTACTCAGCAAGTTCGATTCGTTTATGTTGTAACAATAATCTGAACGAAGTTTGTTCTTCTTTTAAACGTCGGCTAAGTGTACGTTCGGTGATATTAAATACGGCGGCAACACTGGCCAAGGTCGGTTCATTATTGACCAAGGTTTTGTGGATTATTTGGCTTGTGCGATAGGCCCAAGAGCTCGTTTGCATTTTTTCAAGATACTGTAGCACCACCTGTTCATTTTGATGGGCTAAAAAAACATCCCCCATATTCGTTGGTTGCTCTAAGCTTTCTCTTTTCATCCATACGGCATTATATTCAGCATCAAATGTAATTGAACAATTGAATAAATTTTTCCACGCCTTTGGGTTTTCAGGCGCTGAACGCATTAATTCGATACGTTCAATGAGCTTGTTATCGCCTAATAATTCATGACAATGTTTGAGTAGGGAAGAAAAAAAAGCATCAATGGCAAGTGGGCTGATATCGACGGTATCTAATGGCTCGATGACTAACCCTATACTGTCGACTTTTCTAATCAGACGAGTATTAACTGAGTCACTAATAATGACCTGATAACGAATCAATTTCTCTAACGCTTCAGCAAGGTTTTGGCACGTAACAAACAATAGTCCTAGCGCCCGGAAGTTCATTGAGTGCACAAACTCACCGACAGTTAGCCCAAATGCTTGATTCGCTGTTTTCTGCTCTACGATTTTCCAGAAGTGGGTCATTTTTATTACCGGAATACGCTCTTCTGGCGAAAGCTTTAACAGCGCAATATCAATTCCCGCTTCAGCCAACAATGGCTTAGCATCAATACCTTGTGCTTCGAGCGCTCTAGAGACCGCCATAGGCCATGAAGCCAGCGTTGTATAGGGTTGTACTTGTTTCATATGGTTATAAATGACTAGCCATTTTCTGGTGATTAATTTTGACTATATGCCATTTAAGGAATAATAAACACCAGTATGTGAGAGCGGGTGAGTGACTATTTATTTGAGCTAATGTTTAAATTTGCAAAAAAAGACCAGCAATAATGCTGGTCTTATGAATTATTTGTCGACAAATTAATAGCGTCAGTCATTGTCTGCATGACTAGGTGTTAGTCATGATATTGCTCAGCGGCATACAAGGTATTTTCAAGTAAGCTTGCAATGGTCATTGGGCCCACACCACCAGGTACAGGCGTGATAAATGCGGCTTTTTTCGCAGCGACATCAAATTCTACATCACCCACAAGCTTGCCGCTTTCTAGTCGATTAATACCCACATCAATTACAATAGCACCAGGCTTAATCCAATCACCAGGGATAAACCCAGGTTTACCCACTGCAACAACCAGCAAATCAGCTTGACGAACTTTTTGTTCAAGGTTTTGGGTAAAGCGATGACATGTTGTGGTTGTGCAGCCAGCGAGCAATAATTCTAACGTCATTGGACGTCCGACAATATTTGAAGCGCCTACAATGGTTGCATCTAAACCGTAGGTGTCAATTCCTGTCGATTTGATTAAGGTGATAATGCCTTTTGGCGTGCATGAGCGAAGTACTGGGATACGCTGAGCTAGTCGTCCTACATTGTATGGGTGGAAACCATCAACGTCTTTATCTGGTCTGATACGCTCAATGACTTTTGAATCTTCAATATGATCAGGTAATGGCAACTGTACTAAAATGCCATCGATTTTTGGGTCGTCATTACACTGATCAATCAGTGCAAGCAGTTCTTCTTCTGTTGTGGTGGTTTCAAGGTCATAAGAGTACGACTCAAACCCAACTTCTTCACAGGCGCGGCGTTTACTGCCAACATAAACCTGTGATGCTGCATCAGCGCCAACTAAAATTACAGCAAGACCAGGAACACGTTTTCCAGCTGCTTTGCGCGCCAATACTTTTTCTTTTAATGTGGTTCTTATAGATTGAGCTATCGCTTTGCCATCAATATTTTGGGCTGTCATGTGTGTATAGTTTCCTTTATATGGCGCGATTGAGGTAAAATTTAACGTGGCGTATTCTACCAGTCAGGCATAGGCATGTCATGAATAATGGCTAAACGATTTATTAAAAACAGAATTTTTTGTTTGTAAAAACAGCAGATGAACCAGTTTGCAAAAAAAGTCGTTGACGATATTAAAGTGACTCGCTAATATGCGCTCCGTTCTCACAGATAAGCCGATTAGGGCAACTTAATACTTATTTGCAGTAGACATCTCGGTGATTAGCGCAGCCCGGTAGCGCATCTCGTTTGGGACGAGAGGGTCAGAGGTTCGAATCCTCTATCACCGACCAATTTTATATTTGTAAAGCATAGGCTTTGCGAATAAGCTTGAAACATAAGTTGAAGACCAAATCAATTTATTAAGCTTACAGGTTATACAGATAATATTTGTAAACCATGCGCCACTAGCTCAGCTGGATAGAGCAACGCCCTTCTAAGGCGTGGGTCTCAGGTTCGAATCCTGAGTGGCGTACCATATTATGGTGATTGTAGCTCAGTTGGTAGAGCCCCGGATTGTGATTCCGGTTGTCGTGGGTTCGAGCCCCATCAGTCACCCCAAATTTTGCATTAAAAATGCACGATTGTAGAGAAAGCGACCTTAGGTCGCTTTTTTTATGTCTAAAATCCCCATTTTACCCCGTTTTCACACTCGACTCAGCAGTAAACCGTCGCTATAATGTCGCGTCTTGATAAATATCTAATACGAATTACTACGGGTAATGGCGCTGAAAAGCTGCTGTATCGCACTTTTATTAGTAAACATTAATCATCAAGAAATGAATATTTAATAGTTGAGCTTTCGACTATTACAAAGGACGTCAGACATATTTCGAGGTAAAACAATGCAAGTTTCTGTTGAAACAACTCAAGGCCTAGAACGTCGCCTAACAATTTCTGTTCCTGCTGAACAAATTGAGAAATTAGTTAAAGACAACTTATTACGTGAAGCGAAACGTGCAAAAATTTCAGGTTTCCGTCCAGGTAAAGTACCTGTATCTGTGATCAACCAACGTTACGGTGCAGCTATCCGTCAAGATGTGACTGGTGAAGTAATGCAACGCAACTTCATTGAAGCGATCATGGCTGAGAAGTTAAACCCAGCTGGCGCACCTGTTTTCGCTCCAGGCGAAAATGAAGGCGAAAACTTCGTCTTCATTGCGACTTTCGAAATCTACCCAGAAGTTGAGTTAACTGGTTTAGATGCAATCGCAGTTGAGCAACCACAAGCTGAAGTTAATGACGCTGACGTTGATACAATGATTGAAACGCTTCGCAAGCAACACGCTACGTTCGCTGTAGTTGAAACTGCTGCTGAAGAAGGCAACAAAGCTAAAATGAACTTCGTAGGTTCAGTAGACGGTGAAGAATTTGAAGGCGGCAAAGCTGACGACTTCGAACTAGAGCTTGGTAGCAACCGTATGATCCCAGGTTTTGAAGCTGGTGTTATTGGTCATAAAGCCGGTGATGAATTCGAAATCGAAGTGACTTTCCCTGAAGATTACCATGCTGAAAACTTAAAAGGTAAAGCGGCTAAGTTCGTTATTACCCTTACTGAAGTTCAAGCTGCAGAATTACCAGAAGTTAACGATGAGTTCGCTTCTTTATTCGGTATCGCTGAAGGTGGCTTAGAAGCGCTTAAAGCTGAAATCCGTAAAAACATGACTCGTGAACTTGAACAAGCGCTTAAAGCAAATGTTAAAGAACAAGTTATCGAAGGCTTATTATCAGCTAACGAAATCACAATTCCTTCAGCATTAGTTGATGGTGAAGTGAATGTACTTCGTCAGCAAGCAATGCAGCGTTTTGGTGGTCAAACTGAAAACATGCCTGAGCTTCCAGCTGATTTGTTCACTGAACAAGCTGAGCGTCGTGTAAAAGTAGGTTTACTTTTAGGTGAAGTTATTAAGACTAATGAACTTCAAGCTGAAGACGAACGTGTTCAAGGTTTAATCGCTTCAATGGCTTCTGCTTACGAAGATCCAAGTGAAGTTGTTGAATACTACAATGGCAACAAAGAGCTTATGCAAAACATGCGCAACGTAGCGCTTGAAGAGCAAGCTGTTGAAGTTTTATTAAAATCTGCAAAAGTGACACTTAAAGATGTCGAATTTGAAGAATTTATGAACAAGGCAACAGGTAAAGCGTAACCTTCGCTTGACTTGATTGGCGGTTCGCCATTTAATGGCTCGTATGAGGTTCCTCATACGAGCCATTTTTATTTTAGGGAAGCATAAAATGCATAAAGCGCCAGAATCTGTACTCAATGCTCTTGTACCTATGGTTGTTGAACAAACGGCTAAAGGTGAGCGTTCATATGATATTTACTCTCGTTTATTAAAAGAGCGAGTAATTTTCTTGGTTGGCCAAGTGGAAGAGCACATGGCTAACTTGATCGTGGCGCAATTATTGTTCCTAGAATCAGAAAGCCCAGATAAAGATATTTCTATCTATATTAATTCACCTGGCGGCTCAGTTACTGCCGGTATGGCAATTTACGATACTATGCAATTCATTAAGCCGAATGTAAGTACTGTGTGTATTGGCCAAGCATGTAGCATGGGTGCGTTTTTATTAGCAGGCGGAGCGGAAGGTAAGCGTCATTGTTTACCTAATTCACGTGTGATGATCCATCAACCACTTGGTGGTTTCCAAGGTCAAGCATCGGATATCGCAATTCATGCTCAAGAAATCTTAGGCATTAAGAATAAATTAAACGAAATGTTAGCTGAGCATACTGGTCAACCGATTGAAGTTATTGAGCGTGATACAGACCGTGATAACTTTATGAGTGCGCAAGAAGCTGCTGATTATGGATTAGTTGATTCAGTTTTTGAAAAGCGTAGCTGATCTTTAGGCCTGAGTAGGCTATTCTGTGATGAATAGCGTATAAAAAATATTTGACTGTTCCTGTGCAGGTTATTAATTGTACAGATGGTTTTCTAAAAACAGTGAACAGGCTGCAACAGAGGTAGGGTAATGGGCGATAACAAAAGTACCGGTGACAGTGGCAAACTACTGTACTGCTCTTTTTGCGGAAAAAGCCAACATGAAGTTAGAAAGCTAATCGCTGGACCTTCAGTATATGTTTGTGACGAGTGTGTCGAGCTTTGTAATGACATCATTCGCGAAGAAATTAAAGAAATATCGCCTAAGCGCGATCATGATAAATTACCAACACCACATGAATTACGAACGCATCTAGATGACTACGTAATCGGTCAAAATCAGGCCAAGAAAGTGTTGTCGGTAGCAGTATATAACCACTATAAACGTTTGCGTAATGGCACACCGATTGAAGGTGTTGAATTAGGTAAAAGTAATATTCTACTTATCGGTCCAACCGGTAGTGGTAAAACGTTACTTGCTGAAACGTTAGCGCGCTCTTTAGATGTGCCATTCACGATGGCCGATGCGACTACGTTAACTGAAGCAGGTTATGTGGGTGAAGATGTCGAGAACATCATTCAGAAACTACTACAAAAGTGTGACTACGACGTTGAAAAAGCGGAACGTGGTATTGTTTACATCGATGAAATCGATAAGATCAGCCGTAAATCTGATAACCCTTCAATAACACGTGATGTGTCAGGTGAAGGTGTTCAGCAGGCCTTATTGAAATTAATTGAAGGTACTGTTGCTTCTGTTCCTCCGCAAGGCGGTCGTAAGCATCCACAGCAAGAGTTTTTACAGGTTGATACCTCTAAGATCTTATTTATCTGTGGTGGTGCGTTTGCTGGACTTGAAAAAGTGATTGAGCAACGCGGCTTAACAGGAACAGGTATTGGCTTTGGCGCTGAAGTCAAAGGCGAAGCTGACAAAACGACGATTTCACAAACGCTAGGTAAAGTTGAGCCAGAAGATTTAATCAAATTTGGTTTGATCCCTGAGTTCATCGGCCGTTTACCTGTTGTTGCAACGCTAACAGAGTTAGATGAAGCAGCTTTGGTACAAATTTTATCTCAACCTAAAAATGCACTGACGAAACAATATGGTGCGTTATTTGAGATGGAAGAGGTAGAGTTAGAGTTCCGTGAAGATGCACTTAAAGCGATTGCCCATAAAGCAATGACGCGTAAAACAGGTGCTCGTGGTCTACGCTCAATCATCGAAGATATCTTGTTAGATACCATGTATGACATCCCTTCTGTAGAAGGTGTGATTAAGGCTGTAGTTGATGAATCAGTAGTAAAAGGTGAGTCTGCACCTATATTGATTTATGAAAACACCGACAATCAAGTCGCTGGTGGCGAACAATAAATAGACGCTTTTAGCCGTTTATGAAAAATAAGGAGTCCATTGGGCTCCTTTTTTCGTATTAGCCATTGAAAGTTCAAGAAACATCCCAATATACTGATTATAAAATCCATTCATCAAACGGAATCGAACTATGACCCAAGAGCGTGAAGCGCATATCGAACTCCCCGTGCTGCCACTTCGAGATGTAGTGGTTTATCCCCATATGGTAATTCCGTTATTCGTCGGACGAGAGAAATCAATTCGATGTTTAGAATCGGCAATGGAACAAGATAAACAAATTTTATTGGTCGCACAGAAAGAAGCTGATTTAGACGAACCAACAAAAGACGATATTTTCGAAATTGGTACAGTGGCGTCAATTCTGCAATTACTTAAATTGCCTGACGGTACAGTAAAAGTATTAGTTGAAGGTGGTCAGCGTGCAAAAGTTGACAAATACACCCAAGAAGAAGAGTTCTTTGTTGCAACGGCACAATACTTAGAATCTGAAGAACTTGCTGAAAAAGAAGAAGAGGTGCTCGTTCGCAGCGCTATCAGTCAGTTTGAAGGTTACATTAAGCTTAATAAAAAGATCCCGCCAGAAGTACTGACGTCGTTAACAGGAATAGAAGAAGCGGCTCGTCTTGCTGACACTATGGCTGCACATATGCCGCTGAAGTTAGAAGACAAACAGTCTGTACTTGAAATGATTAACGTCGGCGAGCGTCTTGAATATTTAATGGCGATGATGGAAGGCGAAATCGACTTATTACAAGTTGAAAAACGCATTCGTGGCCGCGTTAAAAAGCAGATGGAAAAAAGCCAACGCGAGTACTATTTGAATGAGCAAATGAAAGCCATTCAAAAAGAACTTGGCGATCTTGATGAAGGTCAAGACGAGTTTGAAGTACTCGCTCGCAAGATTGAAGAAGCGAAAATGCCAGCAGAAGCCAAAGAAAAAGCTGAAGCTGAGCTAAACAAATTAAAAATGATGTCACCAATGTCAGCAGAAGCGACAGTGGTGAGAAGCTATGTTGATTGGATGACGTCAGTGCCTTGGAGCCAACGTTCTAAAATCAAACGTGACTTATCTAAAGCTGAAGAAATTTTAGATACCGATCATCACGGCTTAGAGAAAGTGAAAGAACGCATTCTTGAGTATCTTGCGGTTCAAAGCAGAGTTAAGCAGCTTAAAGGGCCTATTTTATGTTTAGTAGGGCCTCCAGGCGTCGGTAAAACGTCACTGGGTCAGTCAATTGCTAAAGCTACTGGGCGTAAGTATGTTCGTGTGGCACTAGGCGGCGTGCGTGATGAAGCTGAGATCCGTGGTCATCGTCGTACCTATATAGGTTCTATGCCTGGTAAAGTCATTCAGAAAATGGCGAAAGTGGGCGTTAAAAACCCATTATTCTTATTAGATGAAATTGATAAGATGAGTTCAGATATGCGCGGTGACCCATCATCAGCATTACTTGAAGTCCTTGACCCAGAGCAGAACGCAGCATTTAACGACCATTATCTAGAAGTTGATTATGACTTATCTGATGTGATGTTCGTTGCGACATCTAACTCAATGGATATTCCTGGACCGTTACTTGACCGTATGGAAGTGATTCGTCTATCGGGCTATACCGAAGATGAGAAACTCAATATCGCTAAAAAGCATTTGCTGACTAAGCAAATTGAGCGCAATGGACTTAAGCCTAAAGAAATCAATATCGAAGATAGTGCCATTATTGGCATGATCCGTTATTACACCCGTGAAGCTGGTGTGCGTTCATTGGAACGTGAACTGTCTAAAGTGTGTCGTAAAGTCGTTAAAATGATTTTATTAGATAAGTCTGTTAAAACCGTAAAAGTGAATCAAGATAACTTGAAATCATTCCTAGGTGTGCAGCGATTTGATTACGGTAAAGCTGAGTCTAATAACCAGATTGGCCAAGTCACAGGTTTAGCATGGACTCAAGTTGGCGGCGATTTGCTAACAATTGAAGCAACGTCAGTATCAGGTAAAGGCAAGCTTGCTTATACCGGTTCTCTTGGCGACGTAATGCAAGAGTCAATTCAAGCTGCTATGACTGTTGTTAGAGCGCGAGCAGAGCAATTAGGCATTAATGGCGACTTTTACGAGAAACGTGATATTCACGTTCACGTACCTGAAGGGGCAACACCTAAAGATGGTCCTTCAGCCGGTGCAGCGATGTGTACTGCATTAGTCTCAAGCTTAACAGGTAACCCTGTTAAAAGTGATGTGGCAATGACAGGTGAAATTACCCTTCGTGGTGAAGTGTTGCCTATCGGTGGCTTGAAAGAAAAGTTACTTGCAGCACACCGTGGCGGTATAAAAGTTGTTCTTATTCCTAAAGAAAATGAACGCGACTTAGAAGAAATTCCTGCGAATGTTATTGCAGATCTTAAAATCCACCCAGTTAGATGGGTTGATGAAGTGCTTGAATTGGCCTTAGAGAGACCTGTAAAGGGCTTTGAAGTGGTCAAAAAGTAGCTAAATAGCAAAAAAAGTTGCTTTGAACCTAAAAAAAGTGAAAAAAGGGGCTTAACAAACGCGAAAGCTGTGGTAGCCTAGATAAGTGGAGAGTCAGTTAGCACCAAACCCTTGGCGCAACTGACTTTGAGCTGTATCCAAGTACATTTTTTATGGTTTTCCAATTAAGTTTGGTGTGGTATCAAACTTATAACAAAAAAGCCTCCGCAGACCGCTCTAAAGACGGATTTGGTTGCGGCGCGAAAATAAACATTCAAGGGGATGACATGAACAAATCTGAACTAATCGAGAAAATCGCTTCTGGTGCTGACATTTCTAAAGCAGGCGCTGGCCGTGCATTAGATTCTTTCATTGGTGCTGTTACTGAAGCACTTAAAGAAGGCGATAAAATTTCTCTAGTTGGTTTTGGTACTTTTGAAGTACGTCAACGTGCAGAACGTACTGGCCGTAACCCACAAACTGGTGCGGAAATCAAAATTGCAGCAGCAAATATTCCTGCTTTCAAAGCTGGTAAAGCTCTAAAAGACGCTGTTAACTAAATAGTTAATATCGTTGCCTTTTGTAAGGCATTTGTAGAAAGCACTGTTTTAACAGTGCTTTTTGCGAAAAAAATATCAGAAAGAACACAGTTAGTTTTGATATTCGGAGGAATTGGGTCATACCCGAGGTAGCGTCTGATAACTCCATATAAATTACAAGAAGGCGCATCCCGAAGTGGTGCGCCTTTTTATTTTTAATCGCAACAAGCGAGAATTCAGATGTTAGAAAAAATTCGCGAAGGTTCACAAGGCGTTATTGCTAAAAGTATTTTAGTGCTAGTGATTCTTTCGTTCGCATTTGCTGGTGTAAGTAGTTACCTAGGGACTTCAACTGATGTTGCTGTCGCCGTAGTTAACGGTGACGATATTACTGCAAATGAACTAGAACAAGCTTACCAAAACGAACGTGGCCGCCTAGAGCAACAACTGGGTGAAATGTTTGATGCATTATCTGCTGACGATAACTACATGAATGGTATCAAGCAGAATGTATTAGACCGTCTTATTGCTGACAAATTAATGAGTCAAGCTGCTGACGATTTAGGCCTACGTGTTTCAGATGACCAAATTAGACAAACGATTGTTAATGAACCTGCTTTCCAAACGGATGGTGTGTTTGATAATGAGCGTTACTTAGCTGTTTTACGTCAGCTAGGCTACCAAACTGCTAGCTTCAGAAATATGATGCGCATTGACATGACGCGTCGTCAGTTACTGACTTCGTTAGTCGGCACTGAATTTGTATTAGATGGCGAAGCTAAACAATTAGCTGAAGTCCAAGGACAAACTCGTGATATTCGCTATTTAGTTGTTGATTCAGAACCATACTTAGCATCAGCTACAGTATCTGATGAAGCGATTAAAAATTACTACGACAGCAACTTGATGCAATTTATGGATCAAGAAAAAGTGAGCTTGCAGTATGTAGAGCTAAATGTTGCAAACATTGCTGAAGGTGTTGACGCTTCTGTTGAAGATGCACGAGACTTTTACGAAGAAAATAAGCAACAGTACCAAACTCCTGAAAAACGTTTAGCTGCGCACATTCTATTTGCATCAGGCGATGACAGTGCAGACGAAGCGAAAGCTGAAGCCAGTCTTGCTAAACTCAATGCAGGTGAAGATTTTGCTGACGTTGCTAAAACTGATTCAGATGATCAATTTAGTGCAGAACAAGGCGGTCAACTAGACTGGTTTGAACAAGGCGTAATGGATCCTGAATTTGATACTGCATTATTCTCACTTAACCAAGATGAATATTCTCAAGTGGTTAAAAGTGAATTCGGATATCACATCGTTAAGTTACTTGACGTTCAATCTGGTGCTGCTGCGCCATTTGAAGATGTTCAAGACAAAATTGTGGCTGATCTAAAGAATAAGAAAGCAGTAGATGAATTCTACAGCTTACAAAGCATCTTAGCTGATACTAGTTACGAAGTGCCTGATACGTTAGATGAAACTGCGCAAGCACTTAATGTTGAAGTTCAGTCGACTGAGTTATTCTCACGTAATAATGCACCTGCTAACCTAAACAAGCCAGACTTGATCCGTGCTGCTTTCTCTGATGATGTTATCGGTAGCGGTATGAACAGCGAAGTGATTGAGCTTGAACCTAATCATGTTGTTGTTATTCGTTTATTGAAACACCAAGATGCAGGTACTTTACCACTGAGTGAAGTAAAAGCAGGTATCGAAGCACGTTTAGTGCAAGACCAGGCTAACCTTGAAGCCAGTGAGAAAGCTAACGAGTTATTAGCTGAGTTAAAAGCGGGTAATGAAATCACTGAAGTGACTATTGCAACTAAAGCGCAATTACCTCGTTTCAGTCAAGATATCGACCAAGCTATTACAACTAAAGCATTCCAAATGCCAGCGCCAGAATCAGGTGCAGTTGCATTTGATACCGCTGCATTAGCCAATGGTTTTGCCGTTATTGCACTTGATAAAGTGAATGCCGCTGAAGGTATTGATAGCAATGTTGTTGATAGCATCAAACAACGTTTAGCTCCTCAGTACAGTGAAGCTGATTACCGCTCTATTATTGCAGCGTTGAAAGCAAAAGCTAAAATTGAATATCCTGTAGCTGAATAATTTTTAGCACACTAGATAGATTAAATAGCCAAGGGAAACCTTGGCTTTTTTATATTTGTTTTTTAACAAAGTCAGTCAATTATGATTAATCATTTATTGGCTCATGCAGAAGGATCTTCATGAATATTGCGCTTTTTGACTTCGATGGCACCATCACAGAAACAGACTCCTACACGCCATTCATATACTTCAGTGCGCCTAAATGGCGCATAGTGATTTGTTACCCCTTGCTAGTGCCATTGATTTTGCTTTATAAATTGAAGCTTATTGGCGGATCAAGGATCCGCACTGTTGTCAGTTATTTTTGTTTCTTTAAACGTTCACATAAAGCCGTTTGGGCCCAAGGTAAAGAATATGCTTCGACGCTTGATTCAATCATCAAACCGGAAGCCAAACAAAGGCTAGCCTGGCATAAAGCGCAAGGAGATGTGATTGTCATCGTATCTGCATCACTCGATGCCTATTTAACGCCATGGTGTGAAAAGCACCAATACGAATTAATTTGTGCAACATTAGCATCAAGAAATGGACTGTTAACAGGAGCTTATTTAAATGGCGATTGCAGCGCCGATGAAAAAGCGCGTAGAGTAAAGCAATCATATCAACTGGATTCATTCGAAAAAGTTTATGCCTACGGTGACACAACAGAGGATAAGCAGTTGTTAGCACTGGCTGATGAAGCTTATTTTTGTTGGAATAAAGTCAGTTAATGACTGGTTTGTATAAATCATCGCGAACGTTTTGAGTGCATTATTTGTAGTATAAGTTTTTAATTCAAGATCATCTATTTAAGGTTAATAGCAGTGGAAAAAATCAGCCAACGCTTTGAGCACGTTCTAAGCCATATCGATAACAATTTAACATCTCGTTTAGATTGTAAACTGTTGGCGAGCATCGCTCAGGTTCCTGAGTGTCATTTCGATTTTATCTTTCATAGTTTATTTCATACAAGGACTGAAGATTATATTGGCTTATTACGTAATCTTGAAGCGGCGCAACAGCTGGGTTTTGATAAAGCGATACCTATTTCAACAGTGGCTGAGTCTGCCGGCTTTGCTAGTGAAGCAAGTTTTACTGAGGCGTTTACTAAAGCGATAGGTCAAAGTCCAAGTCAGTTCCAGTTAACGCCTGACTGGGGGAATTTTTTCGAGAAACAGCAGCCATTAAAAACCTTGTCGGAAGGTCATGACGAATTAACGGCTGATCAAGTGAATATAGAATTGGTTGAACTTGAAGCTATTCCTCTAATTGCTATTGAGCATCGTACACAAGCTCAATATTTACCACAAACGATTGAGGCAATGAGAGCTTTTAGACAAGCTCATCACCTTTCACCCGATACAAGCCGTACGTTTAATTTTATTTATCAATCTGCAGCTGAACCTTTGCAGCAATTTAATATTGATATTGCAGTCAGCGTTACTCAAACGCAAAAAGCTGATTTACGCTCTGTCATTGATGTTTCAGACTATTTTATGGAGTCAATGATATCAGAAGGGCGTTATGCAACTTTTTTACATTCAGGCTCGGATGAGGATTTAAATAAGAAAGTGAAATACTTGTACGGTACTTGGCTTAATGAGCAAAGCCAGAATAAAGCTATCCAATTAAAAAAACTACCGCTGATTTTTGAAAAGCTAAACATAACTCAACCCCAACAGATAAAAACCAGAGTCTATTTAGGGTTTGTTTAACTATTGTCTTTATCGATTAAAATGAAGTCTTTAAATCTCGAATCGTCGCTCATTCAGGCGCTTACAAAAACAGGTACTACAAAACAAGCGTTTACAAAACTAGCGCTTAAAAAAGGTATTTAGAGCTAATAATTAAGGCAGCGGAGGTAGCGTAATTGTAACAGCGTTACGTAACCTTTAGACTCAACTTTAAATGACAGCTATTGAGCTGTCATTCTCATCAATTCTGCGCATATCCAAGCCATGTATGTTGCCCAAGCATAGCCAAATACCGAAAACAAAATTGCCACAGGGGCCAGTGAGCGGTGAAATGCCATTGCTACGACTGGTGATGATGCCGCTCCGCCAATACAACATTGACTGGCTAAAGCCATATAAGCGACAGGTGCCTTCATCAGCAATCCTGTTACAATCACCACGATGACATGAATAGAAAGCCAGACAAATCCGATAGCAAAATAGATAGGAAAATCATCAACCATAGACAGATCCATCTGCAGACCCATATTTGCAATTAAGCAATACAACATTACTGTTGATACTTTAGAAGCACCTACTGATTCAAGTTCCCGTATTTTGGTATTGGATAGGACAATACTGGTTGTGGTGACAATGATAACAATCCAGAAGAACGTTGAGGTTAAGCTATATTTTTCAGTTTGGGGGTAATTTTCGGCAAAAAAAGGCGCGATGATGTCAGCGCCGAAGTGAGCAAAACCAGTAACGCCAAAGGCAACGCTGAACATCAACATGTAACTCTTCAGTGTGGGTAAACCTTGTTGGTTTGATATGCCTCTGTCGGTCACTTCAATGAGTTTTTTAAACTGGCTGGCATCAGCGCCTATTTTCTTATCAATGAAGTTTGCGTTATTAGCGCAAATCAGTAGGAATGACATCCAAATAGCCGAGTATATGACATTGACAGAAATCATAATCGCAAAAAGGCTTTCTTCGACCTGATAAATCTCTTTCATAGCGATTTGGTTCGCGGTGCCTCCGACCCAATTAGCCGCTAAGGTTGCCATTCCTTTCCAAGCCGCATCAGCGCCAACCCAACTTATCGTCTCAGGTGCTATTTTTGCAAACAACAGTAAGGTTAATGGGCCGCCAATGATCACCCCAAAACTGCCTAATAGAAATAAAATGATTATTTTGGGCCCCAGTAACAGCATTGATTTTATATCGACACTAATAATTAATAGGGTTAAGCAAGCTGGCATTAAAAATTTGGATGTAATCGTATTTAATTCACTTTGACTGGCATCGACAATATTGAAGGTATTAAGTAAAGAAGGGAGTACGTAGCACATCACCATGACAGGGACGAAGCGGTAAACCTGTTTCCACACTGGATGAGAGGACTGGCTAGTATAAAAAACTAAACCAATGATGGTGGTGAGTAAGCCAAATATGACAGGATCTTGGTTGATCATAAACGCTTTGGCTACCTTACAGTGTTAAGTGACGCATTATGCGTTACAAAAACGAATGAACTCTTCTAATAATGGCGATAAAGCTTCGTCATTTCGGCTAATTGACCAATATTTACGTTGAAAATCCCAGCCTGCTAATTCTAATTCAACTATCTCACCACGACGAATTTCTTCTTTTACTGCAAGATATGGCAGAACACTAACGCCAATGCCTGTACCTATGGCACGTTTAATTGCGCCCATGGTATTCATCGATAATTCATTATTGATGTTGATTTTAGCACTGCGTAATAATTGGGTATTTCTGAGCCTTGAAACTGACATGGTAGAATCCAGCACCCATAATTGTTCAGACAATAACTCAGCGGTAATCGTTTGTTCTAGTATCGGGTTATCGCAACTGGTGACAAGGCAAATCTTATCTTTAATCCATTGCTCATACTTAAGGTTGTTCAGCCCTGGTTTTGCATCAACAAAACCCAAATCCAGCTCTTTTTCTGAGACCATCTTTTCAATTGTCAGGCTATTATTAATGACTAACTTGATATCTACCAGTGGGTGGGATTTTTTAAACTGGGGGATCTTACGCGATAAAATATAATTACCTGCTGTTTTACTACTACCAATCTTTATCGTACCGCCAACCGCATTTCGCTCTGCAAACATTTGTTCAAGCTGAGTCCCTTTAGACAACATCTCATTGGCATAAGGGAGAATAACTTCGCCATTATCATTGGTGGTTAACCCATTGCTGCTTCGTTCAAATAAGCGTGTGCCTAAAGAACCTTCCAACTCTTTTAGCGCCATACTGACAGCTGGAACAGACATATGAAGCTGCTGCGCAGCTTTTGAGATCTGTCCGTTATCATGTATAGCTTTAAAAATAGTAAGTTGTTTAAGGGTGATTTTCATAATGAAACAAAGGTTTTTTAATGATGTTTGGGATTATAGCGAAATATGAATAAACAACGTTAAAATCATTATTTAACTTCCTTTTTTTGTAACCTTGTTCATATTTTTAGTAAAAGTGTAACCTTGCAAGTGGATGTAAGGCTATTAAAGAGAAATAACCTTACATCCTAATCTTTTTAGAAGTCGTAACGAACACCAACACTAAAGATATTATCTTCATCTAAATCGATAACAGGGCCAGCGTTTTCGACTCTATATTCACCTTCGTATTTGGCGTAATGAGCGAATACCATCGTTGATTTTGAAAGACGGTAATCTGCGCCGATTACTAAAGAGTTAATATCAACATCTGTTGCTTGCTTATAGTCACTTGAAGACATTGCGCTATTTTTGAAATACTTACCAAAACCAGCCTCATCTTTACCTATTTCAGCTTTTAAATTAACGCCATTTAAATTATAAACTGCACTCAAGAAGTATGAATTACCTTCTTTATAGCTGTATTCTTGGCTTTCAGTGTTTTGGAATAAACCACCTAATTTTAAGTTGCCGAACTTAACTTGAGCCACACCGCGATAAGCATCGACCCCACCGATAGTGTTATAGGCTGCAGCTAGGTAATAAGGTTGTTTTTTTAACTTTTTATCACCAGCAATAATACTGACAGCATACTGCTGTTCGTCATAATCGCTGCGCTCACCGTTGTCATCATATTCTGCGTAGTTATCATCCATTAAATAAGTGGCGTTGAAAGTAATTAAATCAGCGATTTTTGGCGAGTAATACGTAATACCGTCAGCTTTACGAACTTGACCAGCTATCATACGGTTGTATGCTGCATTGGTTAAAGCAAACGCTTCAGCAGTCCCTTTTGATGTTTTCATCACTGTGTCATTACGTCCCACCAACACCGTACCTAGATTTGTTTTTAAACCTAAATAGGTATTTCTTGCTTTGAATACGTCATCGTTGCCTTCATTTGTTGCTGAGTTGACCTGAACTTCAACGCGATAAAGTAACTCAATATCGTTAGCAATTGTTTCACTGCCACGTACACCAAGTCGTGAGAAGTTATTCTCCAATACCGTTCCTGACTTACCATTTTGAGTTGTCGTACCGTTATCTGAATTGGTGACAGCCATTTCTAAACGGCCATAAAACTGCGGTGAATCGGCAAGTGCTGAATAAGAGTTTGCAGAAAGCAGTGCTATAACTGATAGCGATAGTAGTGATTTTTTCATGTTCAATCCCATTGTTTTAATAGTGAATTTTTATCTTGTTTATTATTAATATAAAAATCTTAACTAGGTTAATGTGCCACTTTTTTAAATGGTTTCATCATTAATGAACTAGGTTACAAATTTATGTAGAGTCATTGTTTATCTATCTAAATAGGTAACAAGATTTGATGGTTCACATCGTAGTGATTTTGGTTATTGATAAAATGAACATGAGTCACAGGTGTTTGTTTTATGTTGCTGATTAAGGAAAATTGAATAGGTTTTCACTAAAACTTAACTGAAGCTTAAATATGACAAAGGTCTAAGTTTTGATACTCCTTAATGAGTAATCTTGCTCTCAACAAAGAGACATAAAAAACACACATAAAGGATCGAACACATGAAACTTAAATATTTGGCTTCGGCAGTAGCAGTGATGATGCTTACTTCGGGCAGTGCGATTGCAAAAAATGATTTAGCGTCATTCCATGCAGAGATGGGCGACTGCCAAACTTGTCACGTAACTGGCAAAATGAAAGATATCAAGAAAAGCATGACTGATAGCCAAACTCATGAGAACACACAGTGTCAGGATTGCCATGGTGGTTACGCTGACTTAGTTAACGATAAACTTGAGTTTGACCCTCATGCATCTCATTTAGGTGAAATTAACTGTACTTCTTGTCACTCAGGTCACGCTAAGCCAGAACTAACATGTAATAACTGCCACAACTTTGAGATGGAGATGCCTTTTGCTGATTCAAAAGCGAAGAAAAAGTGGGATGGTGATTGGAATCAAGAAAAAATTCAACAAGCCATTGCTAAAGGCCCTGTAGAAACGGTTGATGTCATCGTTGTTGGTGGTGGTTCTGCTGGTTTCAACGCTGCAATTTCTGCAAAAATGGCGGGTGCTAATGTGGTGTTATTTGAAAAAGCACCATACACAGGCGGTAACTCAATGTTAGCTGCTGGTGGGATTAACGCTGTAGGCACACCGCAGCAAAAAGCCAAAGGCATTGAAGATAGTGTTGAATGGTATGCAGAAGATGCAATGAAAGGCGGTCGTAATAAAAATGATCCTAAGCTTGTTCAAATTTTAGCAGAAGAATCAGCTGGCGCAGTAGCATGGCTTGAGTCTTTAGGTGCAAATATGGACGACTTAAAACGTTCTGGTGGTGCACGTGTTGAACGTACTCACCGTCCATCAGGTGGTGCATCAGTTGGACCACATATTATTGATACGTTACGCAAGGCAGCAATTGAACGTGATATTTCAGTTCGAGTGAATTCGCGCATTGAAAAAATCGTTCTTAACGATGATAAATCAGTAGCTGGTGTTGTTGTTCATGGTCGTCATTCTGGTTACAACATGGTCGCAGCTGACTCTGTAGTACTTGCGACAGGTGGTTATGGTATGAATAAGCAGATGGTTGCTTATTACCGCCCAACAATGAAAGACATGACAAGCTCAAACAACGTCACAGCAACGGGTGACGGTGTTTTACTTGCTAAAGAAATTGGTGCATCTATGACTGATATTGATTGGGTACAAGCGCATCCAACAATTGGTAAAGATAGCCGTATCTTAATCTCTGAAACCGTTCGTGGTGTTGGCGCCATCATGGTGAACACGGATGGTCAGCGTTTCATTAGTGAATTAACCACTCGTGACCGTGCTTCAGATGCCATCCTTAAGCAAAAAGATCAATATGCTTGGTTAGTCTTTGACGAGCAGTTAGTTGAGAAGAAGAAAATGGTACGTGGTTACGAGCATTTAGGCATGCTAAGTAAGGCAAATACTATTGAAGAGTTAGCTAAAATCACTGGCATGAGCGATTTACCTAAAACTGCGGTTGATTACAACAAGTATCAAGCAGCGGGTAAAGATGATGCATTCGGTCGTGATGATATGCCACTTAACTTAAGCAAACCGCCATTCTACGCAGTTAAAGTTGCACCTGGTATTCATCACACTATGGGTGGTGTTGCAGTCGATACTGATGCTAACGTGTTAAACCTTCAAAGCTGGAAAATGGATGGTCTGTTTGCTGCTGGTGAAGTGACTGGTGGTTTACATGGACATAACCGTTTAGGCGGTAACGCGATTGCTGAAACGGTTGTATTTGGCCGTAAAGCTGGCGAAAATGCAGCGAAACATGCTTTAAAGAAATAAGCTGTAATTAAAATTCATCATCACTAATATCCCCACAAAGGCCAAGTATCTTCTACTTGGCCTTTTTATTGTTTGTTCATCGCAATAGATTTCAACTCATTTTTAGTTTGATACCCATTACATCGTTAAATAATAATTTTATTAAATTTAGAGTTTCACTCTGCTAACACTGATTAGTAAGGGGGAGTTTTGAAGAGGGAGGTTGAAAATATTTAATCTCATGCTTGGCGTTAATAAGAACTACAGACATAAAAAAACCAAGTCATCAGACTTGGTTTTAATTGATATGTTATTAGTTTCTTCTTATAAACTTACAACATCAAACGTCACGTTAGGGTTAACGTCCGCTTCATAATCAATGCCGTCAATACCGAATCCAAACAGTTTTAAGAACTCTTCTTTGTATTCATTGTAATCGGTCAATTCAGCTAAATTTTCAGTGGTCACTTCAGCCCAAAGCTCACGGCAATGCTTCTGAATTTCTTCACGTAACTCCCAGTCATCTAAACGTAAGCGGTTATCAGCATCAGTTTCTGCAGCTGTTCCATCTTCACGGAATAAACGCTCGCTGAACATGCGGTAAATTTGGTCCATACAACCTTCATGAACACCTTCTTCACGCATTTTCTTGAACACCATTGCAATATACAGTGGCATAACAGGAATAGCAGAACTGGCTTGCGTTACCACACTCTTAAGCACTGCAACATTAGCTGAACCGCCGGTTGCTGATAACTTAGTGTTTAATACATGTGCTGCACGGTCTAAATCCATTTTGGCTTTACCAAGCGCACCGTGCCAGTAGATCGGCCAAGTGATTTCAGTTCCAATGTAGCTATAAGCGACTGTTTTACAGTTGTCGGTTAATACGCCAGCTTCACTTAAGGCGCTCATCCATAATTCCCAATCTTCACCGCCCATTACAGTGACTGTGTCAGCAATTTCTTGCTCACTTGCAGGCTCAACTGATGTTTCGATGATAGTGTTTTTATTAGTATCTACAGCTGTCGCAGTGTAAGTCTCGCCGATTGGCTTAAGACTTGAGCGGATAACTTCACCCGTATCAGGCAGTTTACGAACAGGTGATGCTAGTGAGTAAACTACCATATCGATTTGACCAAGGTCTTCCTTAATCAACTCAATCACTTTTTGCTTAGCTTCATGGCTAAAGGCGTCACAGTTAATACTTTTAGAATATAAGCCTTCAGCTTTAGCAAACTTGTCAAAATAAGCTGAGTTATACCAACCCGCAGTACCAGGCTTAGTTTCAGTGCTTGGTTTTTCGAAGAAAACACCAATAGTGGCAGCATCGCTACCAAACGCAGATGCGATGCGCGAAGATAAGCCATAACCACTTGAAGAACCCACTACAAGGACCTTTTTAGGGCCATTAGCAATTTTGCCTTTCGCTTTAGTTAATTCAATTTGTTCTTTTACGTTAGCTTCACAGCCAACTGGATGCGTAGTGGTACAAATAAAGCCACGTGTCTTTGGTTTAATAATCATAATTTCGTTTCTTCCTTTAACAATGGCCCTAGGATAAATAGTTAGCCGCCGAAATGGCACTCATTTTTGTTAAAAATGGCCATTTAACTCAGTGGTTGGAGCAGTTTAGCGTTTTGCAGAGAGCTGAGTTTGCTCTGCAATTAATCTGCGAGTGTATTCATGTTGTGGATTTTCGAACAGCTCTTCAGTGGTGTTTTTCTCAACCATGACCCCTTTTTTAAGCACCATAACTTTGTCACTGAAGTGTCTGACCACATTTAAATTGTGAGTCACAAAAATATAAGATAAGCCCATTTCTTTTTGTAATTTGAGCAATAAATTTAAAATTTGCGACCGTACTGATAAATCTAGTGATGTTAGCGCTTCATCAGCAATAATAATCTTGGGGTTTAACATTAAAGCGCGTCCCACAGCGACACGTTGTTTTTGTCCTTCCGATATCATATGCGGATAAAAGCTGGCATGTTCTGGAAGTAAGCCCACTTTACGTAGGATATCAGTCACTTGTGCTTTTCGTTCAGCACTTGTCATATCGGTATTAAAGCGTAAAGGTTCTTCAAGTAATGCACCAATGGTCAATCGTGGATTGAGGGAGGTGTTAGGGTCTTGGAAAATCATACGAATTAAATGACAGCGTTGCTTTAAATTACGCGCTTCTAGCTCTTCGCCTTCATATTCGATCGTACCAGTAGAACGAGACTCTGCACCAACTAGAATTCTTGCCAAGGTACTTTTTCCTGAACTTACTTGGCCAACAATAGCTAAGGTTTGGCCTCGTTCAAGCTCAAAAGATACAGTTGAAAGCGCTTGATTATACTGCGCTTTAAAACGCTTATAACCAATAAAGTATCGCTTGCTGAGCTCAGTGACATTAAGTAATGGCGTCGTCGTCATCTTCTATCTCATTGTTATATGGGAAGTGGCAAGCAAAATAGCGATCTTTTTCATGGGCTAAATTGGGCTGAATAACACATTCTCTTTGCGCATCAGGACAACGAGGGCCTAAGCGACAACCCGCTGGTAAATGTTGCAATGATGGCGACGAACCCTGCAAAGAAGGCAAATAGGATTTATGGCGCATTTTACCTGTGTGTTCAGGTAAGTTTTTAAACAGGGCCTTGGTATAAGGGTGATAAGGTTTTGTCAGTAGCTCCGAAACTGGGCCTGATTCCATAATTTGACCGCTATATAAAATACTGATGCGATCACACCATTTAACCAAGGTTTCTAATTCATGACTCACAAGTAAAATAGACACGTTTTGCAATTGATTGAGTTGTGACAGTAACCGAAAAATTTGCGCTTGAGTACTCAGTTCCATGGAATTAGTAGGTTCATCGGCAATTAATAGTCTTGGATGGTTTGCAACAGCCATAGCAATCATGACTTTTTGGCACTCGCCTTCAGTGAGTTCCCAAGGGTAGCTTTTCATAATGGCTTTAGGTTTTTTAATCCCTACTTTATGAAGCCATTTTTGAGCGGTTAAATGGGTATCTTTAGAACGACGCCAAAAAGGCACCGCTTTATTTGGCGTTAAAGACTCTATTAGCTGACTGCCGATGGTTTTAACCGGGTCTAAACTGCCTGAAGGGTCTTGAAATATCATCGTCATATCAGTGCCCATTAAGTTTCGGCGCTGTTTAGATGTCATTTCAAGTAGGTTTTGCCCATCCCACATCATACGGTCTGCGATGATATTCCAGTTTGGCCCTAAAACACCGAGTACCGCTTTCGCTAATAAACTGCGGCCAGAACCTGATTCACCGACCAGCCCATGCACTTCACCCGGGTTAATGGTTAAGCTGACTTTTTCAAGCACTTTGACTGTGCCTTGTGGAGTATCCAGCTCAATGGTGAGGTTTCTGATATCAAGTAATGGCATAGGTTAATTTCTTATCGGCGCTAACGCCGAGCGTAATCCGTCACCCACTAAATTGATGGATAACACCGTAAATAAAATGGCAAGCCCTGGGATTGTAATTGTCCAAGGTGCAATAAGCAGGCTACTTAAACCTTGATAAATCATTGACCCCCACTCAGAACTGGGTGCTTGTGCACCTAAATTCAAGAAGCCTAAGGCTGCAATATCCAAAATCGCAACTGAAATAGCAATGGTGGTTTGAATGATAACCACATCCCACACATTAGGCATGATCACATACCAAAATATCTGGATTTGGCTAGCACCATCAAGTTTAGCGGCTGTAACGTATTCTTTTTGTAACTCTTCATGCACAGCTTGATGAATCGCGCGAACAAATTGTGGGGTTAAGGCAATACCCACAGCCCAAAACACATTTGATAGCCCAGGACCTGTGACTGCGACCACTAAAATAGCTAACAATAGTGATGGAATTGACAGCAATGCATCTAATAAATGGCCTAAAATACTCGACTTTAAGCCGCGCATCATTCCTGACAAGGAGCCAATAATGAAACCGACAACAAGGGCACATACCACGACGATTAATGACATCCCAAAAGTGAGCCTGACGCCATGTAAAATTCGACTAAATAAATCACGGCCTAAATCGTCGGTGCCTAAAAAGTGCGAAACATGACCTGCTTGATCCCAAGATGGGGGCAGTAAAATCGCATCTGGATTTTGTAACTCTGGCTGAAAAGGGGCGAGCAATGGACCTAAAATAACCAGAAGTAATAGAAATATCACCGCCCATAAACCTGCAACTGCAAAAGGGTTAGATGCAAAAGCATGCCATAACTGCCCAAGCGGTGAGTCTATTTGTTCTTCTTGGTAGAGTTTTTTAATCGGCATACAGTTCTTTCCTATTAATGGGATTAATAGTGGTATGCAGTAATTCAATCATAATACTCAAAAAGATAATTAATAATGAAACCGACAAGATACCTGCTTGGATTACGGTGTAATCTCGTTGATATATAGCATTAATCAACCAAGAACCGACTCCAGGCCAAGCAAATATCACTTCGACAATAATGCCGTAACTTGCAAATGAGCCAAGCATTAAACCGAATGCTTTTAACACTGGAATAAGCGCATTGGGCAGGGCATGTCTGATTAGAATACGGTATGTACTTAATCCTCTGGCCTCTGCAGCACGGATATAGGTTTGAGTCATGACGGTCACCATAGCTTGGCGGGTGATCCGGATAACCACAGTAAAAGGCAATACGGCTAAGGTGACAGCTGGCAGTATGATATGCAGTAAAGCATCTTTAAACGCCGACATGCTGTAACTTGACTCAGATAACAATGTATCTATCAACATAATACGAGTGACGGGCTCTATTTCATATAACAGGTTAATTTGACCAGAAATCGGTAACCATTCTAATTGCACACCAAACCAAAGAGCGAGGGTTAATCCAAGCCAAAATACTGGAATGGAATAGCCGGTTAAGGTAATGGCTAAAATACTACGCTGCACTGGTTTACTGGAACTAAGCGAGGCTAACACCCCTAACGGTACGCCGAAGAAGACTGCAATACAGCCAGCAAATAATGATAGTTCAAATGATGCAGGTAATACGGCACTTAACTCTTCAGCCACATCTTGCTGTGAGTTAACTGAAATACCTAAATTTCCTGATAATCTTTGTGTTACATAGGCATAAAACTGACTGAACTGGTTTTTATCTAATTTGTAGTCTTCAACAGTTTGAACTTGTTGTTCTTCGGTAGGGAACTGAATACCGGTAAGCGCATAGCCTTTTTCTACAGGAAACATGCCCGTTGCAAAAAATAATACCGCCATCATTACTATCGATGTAGCAATAAAAAGGTTCAGTCGTCTTATAAGATAGCGCCACATTAAGGTTGAACCTCCTGTTTAATCAGCTCAACACCGGAAAATGACATACCACCGTATGGATTGACATTTTTAATGCTCACGTTGGTATTTTTCAGCAGTAGCTTTTGGGCGTGCGCGATATTGACCAAAGGTACTTGCTCATGAATGATTTTCTCGGCCTGTTTGTAAAGCCTTTTTCGTTCTGGCTTGGAAAGCGTCTCTTTAGCTTGTGATAACAAAGTATCCAGCTCAGTAGAACACCAGCGGGAGCGATTGTTATTGGACTCAAGTGCGCTGCAACTTAACAGTGGCGTAAAAAAGTTATCTGGGTCGGTGTTGTCAGCATTCCAACCAATGAGTACAGAGTCGTATTCACTGGAAATAAGTTTCTGCGTGAATACACTCCAATCGTAACTGACGATGTTAACCGTTACGCCGATATTCGCCAAATCCGCTTGAATGAGCTCAGCGGTTTTAAGCGCATTAGGGTTATAAATTCTGACGACAGGCATCGCCCAAATATCAAAGCTTAAATTTGTGACGCCAGCTTCTTTTAACAAACGTTTAGCTTCTTCAGGATCGTAATGCTTGGCGTCTTCTGTTTCTGTATAAGCCCAAGATGCGGGTGGCAACATGCCCGAAGCGGCAACGGCAGTGTCATGATAAACCACATTGAGAATGTTTTGTTTGTCTACAGCGTGGGCCAAAGCATGACGCACTCTGACATCATCCAGCGGTGGCTTTTGGGTGTTGAATGCCCAAAATGCTACGTTTAAACCTGGCTTAGTACGTAATTCAAGGTGCTTATGTTTGTTTATGACAGCAAGTTCATTGGCTTTGGGTAGTGCGGATACTTGGCAATCTCGAGTAATGATTTTAGCTAGTCTTGCTTCACTTTTACGGGTGATATCAAAAACGAGTAAATCAATCTTGGCTTGTTCCCCCCAATAGTACTGATTACGTTTGAAGCGTATATATTCGTTTTTAGCATATTCAGCTAAATAAAATGGCCCTGTACCAATGGCAAAGTAGTCGATATTTTCAGGTGTGCCAGCTGCCAGTTGTTGTGCAGCGTATTCAGCGGATAATATAACGGCAAAGTCGGTGGCAAGGTTAGATAAAAATGACGCATCTTTATTGGCAAGATGGAACACAACTTCGTAATCATTAATTTTTTCAATTTTGCTTACTAAATTAGCAAAATCAATACTTTGAAAAAAAGGATAACCTGTTCTGCTTACTAAATGATAGGGATGTTCTGTATTGATAATGCGTGCAAACGAAAAGATGACATCATCTGCGTTAAAGTTGCGGGATGGACTAAACAAATTGTTGTAGTGGAATTGTACATCTTGGCGCAGTGTGAATCGATATTGCAGCCCATCATCTGATACCGCCCAATCTGTCGCGAGTGCGGCGCTATAGTCAGATGAGTCATCATTGTAATCAATTAAACGATTATAGAGTTGATTAGAGCTAGCATCGATGGTGGTGCCTGATGTAATGAGCTGCGGATTAAAGGTTTCAGGATTACCTTCTGAGCAATACACAATCCCAGATGGAACATTGAGCTCACCACAAGCTGTTACTAAAAAAGATAGTAAGCAAAGTAATGCTAAGGGATTCCAACGTTCTCTAATCACACGCATTTTTTCATCATTCAATTTTTAGGCTGTAAACGACTATTTTAGCAGTGTTAATAACTTAGGAGCAAATATCATCTTAAGCCTTTTCCAATAAGTTGTACTTTTTCAAAATACCGCGCAACTGGTGATAGCTTAATCCGAGTAACTCTGCGGTTTTCTTTTGATTATATTGACTCTCCGCCAAGGCTTTCTTTAATAGTTCAACTTCATAGTTTTCTGTATGATCTTTAAAGTTGATAGGGAAACTAAACAGGCTATTGAGTTGGCCTGTTTGATGTTGAGTTCCTTCTGCACTGCTTGCTGAGCTTGTATTACTGTCCTCAGGGCTATTACTTTCAATTGGCGCTGCACTGACATGTGATTCTGCACTAGAAGTCGCTGGGGCTTGTCTTTCTCGAGTTTTCACTCGACCGGTTGGTCGATAAGGGGAGGCAAATGGATCGAGAATAATATGGTCAATTTCATCACCGTCAGATCCTCGGCGATAAACGCTTCGCTCAACCACGTTTTTAAGTTCACGAATATTGCCCGGCCAGCGGTGCGACATTAATTGCTCTATTGCGATGGGACTAAATCCACCGAAAAAATCTAAATTCAGCTGTCTTGCCATACTGATAGCAAAATATTCAGCTAAAGGCATAATGTCTTCTGTTCTGCATCTAAGCGGTGGTAGCGTGATTACATCGAATGCAAGTCTATCGAGTAAATCGGCGCGGAACTCACCATTTTCAGCGAGTGAAGGTAAATCTTCATTGGCAGCACAGACGAGTCGAACATTAGTTTGTACTGTTTTACTGCCGCCAACACGTTCAAACTCACCATATTCAATGACACGTAATAACTTTTCTTGAATTAACCCTGAAGTGTTAGCAAGTTCGTCTAAAAATAGTGTGCCGTCATCTGCGCGTTCAAATCGACCTTCATGTTTTCCTTTCGCGCCAGTAAAAGCGCCAGACTCATGGCCAAATAATTCGCTTTCTAGTAAAGATTCACTTAAGGATGAACAATTGAGCTTAATAAACTCTTGATCCCATCTGGCAGATAGATAATGTAGACGTTCTGCGATAAGTTCTTTACCAGTACCACGTTCGCCGATGATTAAAACCGGCTTAGATAGTGGGGCAACTTTAGACACATGTTCCAATACTTCTAATAAAGCATTGGATTGTCCGATAAGATTGTCTTGCTCAAATTGTCTAGTCACTGTAATTTTTAGTCTAATACGCTAACAAGTGGTGAAAATCATAATAGTTGGCTAGCGCTTTAAAATAAAGGAAAAGTTAATATTTTGGTTAACCTGTTGAAAGATAACACATATAAAAAGTTGGCACGGCTTGTGAATAGTAATATTCGACATTAACAAAATATTTGAGGGACACATTATGGGAATCTTCTCACGCTTTGCAGACATCATTAATTCGAACATCAGTGCTTTACTAGATAAAGCTGAAGATCCAGAAAAAATGGTTCGTCTGATTATTCAGGAAATGGAAGACACGTTAGTTGAGGTTCGTTCAACTTCTGCCAAAGTGTTAGCAGAAAAGAAAGAACTACTGCGTCGTATTAGCCGAGTGCAAGAGCAAGTTATCGATTGGCAAGCAAAAGCAGAATTAGCTTTATCGAAAGATAGAGAAGATTTAGCAAAAGCTGCATTAATTGAAAAACAGAAAACAGTCACCATTCTAGAAACATTAGAAATGGAACTGCAAGTAGTTGAAGAGCATATTGCCCGTCTTAAGCAAGAAGTTGAGCAACTACAAGAAAAGCTTAATGATGCTAGAGCTCGTCAGAAAACCATCATTATGCGTAAGCAAACTGCAACTTCACGTTTAGAAGTGAAAAAGCAGTTAGATTCAAGCAAAATTGATGACGCGATGGTGAAGTTTGAGAATTATGAGCGTCGTGTTGAAGGTTTAGAGTCACAAGTTGAAGCTTATGATATCGGTAAGAAAAGTAATCTTGCAGATGAGTTTGCTGCATTAGAAGCTGAAGACTCAGTCAACGAAGAATTAGAGGCTTTAAAAGCAAAAGTTAAAGCTAAATCAACAACTAAAACAACTACTAAATCAAGTAAGTAAACTTTTTCAGAGGTGAGTTATGGATATGGATCTTCTTATTGCCCCAATTATTATTTTTCTTGTGATTGTGGCGCCTATCTGGTTGGTTCTTCATTATCGCAGTAAGCGACAAGTGAGCCAGGGGCTCACTGAGGCAGAGTTTACACAACTGAACGAACTGATTGCCCAAGCTGATAAAATGGGCCAGCGAATCGAAACATTGGAAGCTATTTTAGACACGGAAGCACCAGAGTGGAGGGGAAAACATGAGCAAGGCTAACGGTCGTACATTATACCGAATCCCCAAAGCGGGTAAAATTTCAGGAGTTTGCGCAGGGATTGCCGACTACTTTAATTTTGAAACCTGGTTAGTACGTGTTATTGCGGTATCAATCTTTTTAGTGGGTGGTTCTGGACCAATATTAATCATCTACATTGCATTATGGTTAATTTTGGACAGCAAGGTTGAGGAGGTGACGACAAAACCGCACCATAAAGATATTGAAGTGAAGAAAAAAGTTTGGCAAGCAGGTGAGCCAGCTAAACGCGCACTTCATGAAGTAAACAGTCAGTTCTATGCGCTTGAGATTAGATTACAACGTTTAGAGCGCCACGTGACTTCAGATAATTTCGATTTGAAACATGAAATTAATAATCTGTAATCTTGTTCAATCTGTTGTAAGTAGGCTCTTTCTAACCAGAGCAACTAAAATCCAATGGGCGGTATCCCGCCCTTGATTTTTTCCTTTCCTGCCTAAATGTTATAGTAATTAGCACAGCAATAACTCCCCAAAATGATCACCAACACTTTTTTGAAATACTTTTTGTATAAGAGTTGGTTTTTAACAGATAACTTGAGATAAATTATGAGCTTTATTGATCGTTCAATCAGTAAAATTTCCAAAAAAACGCATCAATTAGTGCATCGTAGCACCGATAGACATGTGCGTTTAGCTGTAACGGGGTTATCTGGCGCGGGTAAAACTGCTTTTATTACTGGGCTGGTCAATCAAATGCTTCATGCTGGCAGTAACGTTAAACAAAACCCTTTACCGCTATGGCAAGTCTCAAGGGATAATCGGCTTATTGGTATTAAACGCACTATGCAGCCAGACCTAGCCATAGCAAGTTTTGATTATCAAGGTGGGATGAATGCTCTGACTTCATCTCCTGCGACTTGGCCAGCTTCAACACGTAATATTTCCGAGCTCCGTTTAGCGATAAAATATCGTCCCAGAAAGGGCATATTAGCCAAAATATCAGATACGGCGACTTTATATGTCGATATTGTTGACTACCCAGGTGAATGGTTGTTGGATTTACCTATGTTGAAGCAAAGCTACGTTGAATGGGTAGCGGGCCAACTTGAAGTGAAAAACCGCTTAAGACATTCGCCATATTTTTCTGCTTTTGAGGACGCGATTAACGCACTTAATTTAGCGGAGGTGGCAGATGAACATAAGTTAAAGCAAGTTGCCGATTTATATCAAACTTTACTCATTGATATGGTGAACAAGCAAGGTTTCTATCTTGCTCAGCCAGGGAGAATGTTATTACCAGGCGAGTTTGCTGATACGCCATTGTTAGCCTTTTTCCCATTGGTTAATTTATCTTTAGAGCAACTCACGGAGCTTGAAACGTCACCAGATGACAGTTATTACCAAGTATTAAAAAAACGCTATCAGGAATATGTAACAGTCGTGGTTAAGCCTTTTTATCGCGATTATTTTGCAAGCTTTGACCGTCAATTGGTGCTGGTGGATTGCTTCAATGGGCTAAATAGCGGTAAAGAACAATTTGAAGATATGGGGAATGCGTTAAATAGCATTGTTGAAAGTTTTCATTTTGGTCAATCAAGTTTATTAAAGCGTTTGTTATCGCCGAAAATCGATAAATTATTATTTGCGGCAAGTAAAGTGGATAGGGTGACGCGCGATCAACAAAGCCATGTACTGAGCTTATTGACCGATATGCTTAAACATAGTCAACATTTCGCCAATTATGAAGGCTGTGAAGTAGAGACCATGGCTATTAGTGCAATTAAAGCAACACAGCACGGTATGGTAAATACCTCATCTGGCGAGCAAGAAGTGGTTCGCGGTATCGATGAAAATCATAATATGTTGACTATTTTTCCTGGTGAAGTACCGCAATCATTACCAGAAAATGCATTTTGGCAAAAGCAGGGCTTCAACTTTGTTTCGTTTAATCCGCCTAAATTGAATAACAACGCGACGTCAGATCCACGCTTTGAACATATTCGATTAGATCACTTACTGCAGTTTTTACTGGGGGATAAATTACAATAATGAAGCTATCTCAATCGCACCATTCAAGTGATAACGAATCAATGCAGCAAACTAAATTAAAGCAGCAGCAAGTATTTGCGTCTGAAACTACAGAAGAGCCTCAAGTCAAACCGAGTCAGTCTTACGCCGAGGTTGAGTTCCAGTGTGAGTTAGCCTTAGCTGAAATTGTAGAGGACATTGATGTTATTGAGCCTACACGGTCAGCTAAACGTTGGTCGCCATTAGCGAAGCTTTCTTTAGTTGGCATAAGTTTAGCTGTGATTGTACAAACCTTACTAGGGCTGCATGCTGCTTTTTTACAAAGCCCATGGTTATTTGGTTTTTATGCCTCGGTGACAGGTGTGATCCTTGCTTGGGTATCTACGGTTACGTTGGCTGAATGGCGAAAATTAGTAAAATTAAAACATGTTGCCGATACTCAAGTCACTGGCGAGCGGTTATCACAAAGTATGCAGCGAGGAGAGGCGGAAAAGTTTATATCGCCTTTATTATCTCAGTACCCAGAAAGTACGGGGAAACAGCAATTTAGCGCAATGAATACTAGTGAGCATAACGATGCTGAAATGGTGCTGCTGTTTGATGATTTAGTTGTTTCTGAGCGTGATGAAAAAGCTAAACAAATTGTTAGCCGGTATGCAGCAGAGTCAGCGTTATTACTGGCTGCTAGTCCATTGGCTGTTTTAGATATGGCGATTATTCTCTGGCGTAACCAACGAATGATTAATGCTATCGCTGATATTTATGGTATCGAATTAGGGTATTGGAGTCGAATTAAGCTGATTAAAAGTATTATTATTAATATCGTTTATGCTGGGACAACAGAAGTGGTTGCCGATCTCGGTACCCAATTATTATCTGTTGAAATGACAGGCAAGTTATCTGCAAGACTTGCACAAGGTCTTGGTGGCGGTTTACTGACTGCAAGATTGGGTTATCAAGCAATGACGTTATGTCGTCCTTTAAGTTTTAAAGAACAAAATAGACCTAAACTTGGCCAGATCCATCAACAATTATTAACTGACTTGAAAACGTTTTCTGCATCCATGATGCAAAAGAGTAAAGTTAAGTCTGCGTCAGAGACCCATAAAGACTAAGTTAAATTGAGTTTGATAATAAAAGTTGATTAATATTTGAACTATTTAGATTGTTGACTACAGTTTTATGACAGTGATTTTTCAGGGGCATCTTAAAGTGGCTTTGTCGCTTTGAAACTTTACTGAATTGCCCGATCACGGATAGGGAAGAAGATCGGTTTTAAATAGGACTTAAAGGAGTAAACAATGAAACATCCATTTCTAATGGGCGTGATGTGCGTCTGCGTTTTATCTATTGGGATTTCACAGCCAAGCTTTGCAAAAGAAGCGATTGTAGCCAAACAAGCTCAAACTCAAGCTAAAACGACAAAAGCAGTTAATGATATCAAACTGACCAAAGTTAATATTAATAAAGCCAGTGCTGCTGAATTACAGCAATTAAAAGGCATTGGTGAATCTAAAGCTAAAGCGATTGTTGATTATCGTGCAAAGCATGGCAAATTCAGTAACCTTAAACAACTTAGCCAAGTATCGGGTGTCGGCGATAAATTAATTGAACAAAATGCGAAACAGATTAGCTTTTAATCAACTGATTAATTGGCAAAGTATCAGTTAACAAAAAGGAGCCAGTGGCTCCTTTTTTATACTCATTTAAATTCAAATGATTTCGAATCTAATTTTCACAAAACTCAAATACAATTATTGCGCATTTAACTGCTGTCCATTTATGTCAGCTGCATCATCGCTCATCAAATAAAGATAGGTTGGCATGATGTCTTTAGCTGTTTTTAATGTTGCTGGATCTTCGCCTGGATACGCTTTTGCGCGCATTTCTGTGCGCGTTGCACCTGGGTTGATGCTATTAACACGAACACTTGTGCCTTCACACTCGTGAGCTAAAACTTGCATCATGCCTTCAGTTGCGAATTTTGAAAACGAATATGGGCCCCAGTAAGCACGACCTTGTCTGCCGACACTACTTGATGTAAACACTAATGAAGCAGAAGGTGCTGCTCGCATAATAGGCAGTAGCGCTTTAGTAAGGATCACTTGCGCAGTTACATTGATTTTCATTACATCTTCTAAAGATTCCAAATCAATATGTTCGAATGGGCCTAATGCGCCTAATAAACTAGCGTTATGTAAAACGCCATCTAGGTGACCGAATTGCTCTGCAATGGTATCGGCCATGTCTTTATAATTTTGCTCAGTGGCACCTTTTAAATCCAGTGGCACGATGGCAGGTTTTGGATAACCCGCTTGTTCTATTTCATCGTAAACGGCTTCTAACTTGTTAACTGTTTTACCGAGCAAGATGACTGTAGCGCCATGTTTAGCAAAAGTAATTGCTGCAACACGGCCGATGCCAGCGCCAGCACCTGTGACAAGAATTGTTTTATTATTTAATGAATCTTTTTTAGCTTGATATTCCAACATGGTTCTATTTTTCCTTCGGCTGCAAAAGCACGTCAATTCTAGATTCGAACAAAAGATAAACGATCGTTTTAAACAAATGACTGATAAATGTTAACGTGTAGTACTTTTGCATGTAACAAATATGTAGCTAACTCAATAGTTTTACGTTAACTTGAGATGAGTTAAGGACAAAAATAAGTCCTTATGGTCATGTGTTTACGCTATTGTGACCAATTTTTGGGGAAATTAAAATTATTACAACAAGATTTGGGGAAAAAAGATGAAAAGACTCATATTGGGTGTTGCAATTGCATCTGCTCTTGGGCTTAGCGGCTGTAGTGAAGATAGTTCAAATGAAGCGAAGGATTCAGTCGAGCCACTCATTCCATTCTCTCAAGTGGTTTTCGACCCTGCAGCGGGTGATGTGCCACTGCCAAATGACCTTTTATTTAACGGCACTACAGATGGCACGTTAAATATTCCTGGTGAAGACGGTGTTGATTATGTCGACCCTTCATTAGCTCTTGGCGCATTAGATGGCTGGTCTACTAGCTCTCCAATATCGATTTCAGTCGATCTGCCAGAAGATAATAATGGTGTCATGCTCACTTTAGATGCAGCTTCTGTGTTCCAACCAGGTGCTGTGCGCATGTTTGAAGCAACAGTTGGTGGAGCATTATCAACCGATCCAGAATGTGCTGCAGAATTAACGCTTTCAGCGTGTAAAGTTGGCGATGAACTTCAATTTGGGGTTGATTTTGTCGCACAGGCTTCTGGTAATAGCATCGCTATAGTGCCAATTAAACCGCTTAAATCAAACCAATCTTATATTTATGCCACTACCAGCCTGATCCAAGATTCTGCTGGTCGTGCGATAGAGCCATCAAGTACTTATAACTTACTTAAATTAGATATTGATACCGATCCGCTTGCAACCGACGAGCAGTTATTGCTTCAAGGTTTAGTTAACAGCTACGAAAAAGGTATTGCTGCCGAACACGGCGTTGATCCAGAAACGGTTTCTTATTCAGGTTTGTTTACCACTCAGTCCGTTGCTGATGTTTATGAAACCTCTAAATTGTTAATGGCTTCAAGCGATCCTTATAAGCCTTCATTTGTTCAACTGCCAATGCCGATGGATAATGGTTTCGGTGGTGTGGTGACTGTTGCACAAGCAGCTGGCTTAACTGAGGCTGACGGCTTAGCGTATGTGGTTTCAGATATTGCTGAAATTTATACCGCAGTTATTCGTCTGCCTATATTTGGTGATTGTTCATCTGTTAGTTGTGTTATTCCAATTGTTGATGGTGCGCCTACTGCGCCAAATGGCCGTTGGTTTGCCCAAGGTGATAGCCCTGTATCTGTATTACTCGCACTTGAAGCGGGTACGATGAGTGTTGCAAACTTCAGCTCACAAGCAGTTGCGCAGGGTGTTGACCCAGCCGCCGCATTGCAAAACCCAGCGTTAATGGCAGGTAAGTCTTGGATGCTTGATGATGGCACTGATGCCGATACCACAAAGCATTTGACCAAGTTCAACCCAATCCCTGCGATCATGGGTTATGAAAATGTTAATGTTCAAATTACTTTGCCTAACGCGGCTAAGTTAGCAGCATTCAGCGCGCAAGCGGGATTGCCTTTTGTCGCACCAACAAATGGTTGGCCAACGACGATGGCGCTGCATGGTCTTGGCGGTACTAAGCAAATGGCATTAGCTTATGCAGGTACATATGCTGCGGCAGGTATTGCAACGATTGCCATCGATATGCCTTTACATGGTGACCGTTCATACGATGCTACTGGCAACGGTGTTTATGATATCTCAGCAACCAGTGATGTATTTGGTCCTGCATACGCTAACGGTAACCCATTAGTGTTTGTTAACGTGGCAAGCACTTTAACCGTTCGTGATAATTTCCGCCAAGCAACATTAGATCATTTAGGTCTTCGTTTGTTACTAACTGGTATGTACACACAAATCGCGCAGGCTGGTGGGCAACAAGTATTTGATATCAGTAAAATCAGTGCTCAAGGTTTAAGCTTGGGTGGCATTGTTGGTACTACATTATCAACTTATGCATCTACTGGTTTAGTTGACCCAACAACAGGTACTGAATTACCTAATGCTTACGGTATTAATGCTGCTTCACTTGTTGCGCCGGCTGGTGGTTTAGCTGGCTCATTTGCAGGCTCACCAACATTTGGTCCTGTTTTGTTTGAAACAGTAACAGGTACAGCAGATTTCCAAGCATTGGTTGATGCGGCTAATACAGGTGGATTTGAACCTGGTACGCCTGAGTATGCTGCACTTGTGCAAGCGGTTTACGCTGAATTTATTCCTACCTTTGCATTCGCAGTGCAAACCGCGATTGATTCAGCTGACCCAATTAACCATGGTGCAATGTTAGCTGAAACCCAATTGCCTGTTCATTTAATTGAAGTGGCGGGTGATGGTGCTGGTAACTTACCGGATCAAGTATTACCTAATAGTGTTGAAGGCTTCCCACTATCAGGGACAGAGCCTCTTATCTCTGCACTAGGTTTAGGTTGCGTTAGTTCAACTAATGCAGGTTCTGGCGCGGTGAGATTTGCTAAAGGTCATCACAGCTCGATTGTTAGCCCTGATGAAATTGATGGCGTAACAGATGGTATGGCTGCGCAAGCTACAGTTGAAATGCAATCTCAAGTAGCGGCATTTGCTAAGTCAGCAGGCTTAGGTGCAGCAACGATTCTTGTTGATAATGCAGATGTTATTGTACCTTGTAGCTAATTAATGATGTTTAATTGTTAATTGACTAAAAACCCAGCATTTGCTGGGTTTTTTATTGTCTACTAGCTTCAACTTCCTGCTAAGATAACCCACAATTATGTTTTTCTTTACGGAGTGTATTTTGGAGTTTTTATCTGAGTACGGCATGTTTTTAGCTAAAGCCGTCACGATTGTCGTTGCAATTCTTGCCGTTGTGATTGTTGTACTTGCTAGCAGCATGAAGCAAAAAGCAGACAAAGGTGAGCTTAAGCTAACGGATGTCACTGACGAGTTAAAGCAGCTTGAAAAAGAGTTAAAAGAAGAGCTGTTTACTAAGAAGCAATTTAAGGCTTATGAAAAGCAATTAAAAGCTGATGATAAAGCGGCTGAGAAAGATGACACTTCTCCATCAAAAGTTTTTGTTATCGACTTTAAAGGTAGCATTGATGCCGGTGAAGTTGCTTCTTTACGTGAAGAAATTACTGCTATTTTAACCGTTGCTGATAAAGATGACCAAGTGTTGGTTAATGTTGAAAGTGGCGGCGGTATGGTGCATGGCTACGGTTTAGCATCAAGCCAATTAGATAGACTAAAACAAGCCCAAATTCCTTTGACTATCTGTATCGATAAAGTCGCTGCTAGTGGTGGTTATATGATGGCATGTGTGGCTGATAAAGTGTATGCAGCACCTTTTGCTATTGTAGGTTCAATTGGGGTTGTAGCGCAATTACCGAACTTTAGTCGACTATTGAAAAAGCATGATATTGATTACGAACAGCACACTGCTGGCGACTTTAAGCGTACATTGACTGTGTTTGGTGAAAACACGGATGAAGGTCGTGAGAAGTTTCAGGAAGAACTTGAAGAAACGCACGTGTTGTTTAAAGAGTTCGTCAGCAAATATCGTCCAGATATGGATATTGCTAAAGTCGCAACCGGTGAGCATTGGTACGGTCAGCAAGCGATTGAACTGGGTTTAGTCGATGCTATTTCTACCAGCGATGATGTTATTTTAGGCCTAGCTAAAGAACATCAAGTGATCAAAATTAAATATCAAATGAAAAAGAAGTTAGCAGATAAGATAGCACATGGTGCTTCGCTATCTGTTGATGGGGTTTTAAATCGTTTGATGGAGCGTGAAAACGCAGTTAAATAATTAAGGATATGGATGCAGCAAGAGTCGGGTTATAAAGCGAATATGATGGTAGGTGATCAATGTTATCCTGCCTTTGAATTACGTAATTTACTCAATTTTATCGATATTCACCTAGGTGAAACGGTTGCTGCTGATATCTACCAAAAACTGGGCTTAGGGCCATTAGAACTTAAGGCGATGCAGTTTGTTTATGTATGGCAAGTTGAGTTCGCGATGGAGGAACTACGCACCCTCAGTCCAGATAAAGAGATTGGTGCCCGCTTGGGTGCCAGTTATCAAGTTGCCTCCCTCGATGTTCTTTTACCCTTCTTTGATCAATTCACAACTTTGGGGCAATGTCTTAAATTTGTGATTCAAAACCCTGATTTAGCAGGCAGTTTTGCTGATACCTTAGTTCTAATTGAGGGTGACACTCTATGGGTGCGTTGGCTCAATACCGGTAAAGTCAGCGAAGACAAGTTTGCCTTTCAGTTTCATCATAGTGTTTGCGCTTTACTTGGCGCTGCGAGGCAACTCGTTGATGACCCAGTCTATATTGATGAGATCCATTTTGCTTGCCCATGTTGCAATACCGACTTTCTCAGCCAAGAGACCGGTGCTACCATGGTATTTGACTGCGACTTTTTTGAGTGGGGCATCAAAATGGAAGTGCTAAATTCTCCCTTAGCATTTCAATTTTCGCAAGTTAAACACAATAAATCGGTGCCAGACGCCACTTCTTTTATTGATAAAGTGCTAACAAATATTCGGCACTCTATGCCAAACCCACCTAAATTAGAGCAATTTGCGTTAAGTATGCACATGAGCGATCGCAGTTTACGTAGGAAGTTATCTGCTGCTGGCACGACATATCAGAAGTTAATCGACCAAGTTCGCTGCCAAGCGGCAATTAATTTAATTTTGACTGATAAGCTATCCATTGAGGATATTGCTGAGACTTTGGGTTATGGCGATGTATCTCACTTTAGGCAAAGCTTTAAACACTGGATCGGTTATCCTCCTGGACATTTCCTAAGACTCAATCAAGCCTCAAAACAGTAATTTTTTGAGTAAAAAGCAGGGAGTCCGTTGTTAACAATTATCTCCTGTATATTAGCTTGGTGTTACTCGCTTTGCATTATTGGCAAGTTGCTATGGTTGCCGACATACTATCAATCCAACGTTTAACTAACTCAGTGCCTTCAGAATGAATTATTTCTCGACCAATCGGCGGCATTTTGTCTTTTGGGGAAGATAAGATTTGACGATAATGCACTATTGAGCGCTCCGCGTTTCCTGGCACAATGTCATAAGCTAAACCATTAGGACCACCATCCCAGCCCGGAGGTTGTTTACAAACGCCATATTCAAAAGATGTGTGGTCGACAAAGTAGCTTAACCGCAGCCCTGAAATACTCGCAAAGCCCTGTTCGTTATGACAATGTGCGCAGTTAATATCTAAATATCCTTTCGCGCGATTTGTTAAATCTGCTTCACTATTGTCTAGAGCATAAGATTGATCAACAGTATCTAATTCAGGTAATCCAGACAGCATTTTCCTATCTTGCCAAAAACTCAATTGATTCACTTTATTACCATTTTCTTGAACTATATTCCGATTCAATAGGTGTGCTTTTAAACCAATTGGATTAATTCTACTAATATCCTCTTCATTGATTTGGTGGCAAATTTTGCACTCCACTTTACTGGGGATATGGTAATCAAAGGTAATGGACTCGCCTTGATTATTTAAGGTATGAGTGACATTGGCACCGGCGATAATCAGTGAGGCAATGTCTTGTTGCCACTGATATGTTAGCGCAGTCCAACCCGTTTCCCTGTGGATCATCAGTCGGGTTTCAATCAGCTTTTCGTTGCTGGTTCCGGTTAACTGAGTGTCAAATGGCAGAGCAAATGTTTTTACTAACACGCTGCCAATAGGAAGTGAAAAAGTCTGTTGTGGGTTAAAAAACATCGACTGACTTTCGGGTAAATATATGAATCGATACTTACTGGCATAATTTGAAAATAATTCCGTGGACAACTGATAACCACGGCCTGGCTCTTGTGGTGCATGAGTTGGTATTGAAGGGTCGATAAATAAGCCATAATCACTTAAATTAGGGCAGTCTTTGCTCATTAACGCCTGCCAATTTACTTCTGTATTGGTTAACTGACAAACATCATCTGAACCTTCTGGCTGTTCAGGTGTTGTTGGCGTGGCTGGCGTACTAGGTGCTGAAGGAGCTGTTGACGTATTTGAATCATTACTGTCTGATCCACCACAAGCCATTAATACTGAGCTTAATAGTAAGATGAGTAGCGGTATTAGAAAGTTAGTTTTGATTTCAGCGTAATGAGTCATCAACAGTATCCTGCATTTTATAATTATTTGCCCCAAACTTTGAATAAATTTTGGTCGTTATGATTGGTGGTCATGATTGGTCGTTATGATTGGTTAGTGAAATGAAAGAGGATGAACCTAGGTTCATCCTCTAAAGTGGCATTCTATGAACAAGACGCCGCTGGTAATCGCTTAATCCATTCACTGATCAAGGCAACACCTTCATCGTGAGACAGACTTCGGCCAATCTCTGGCATTCTATCTCCAGGATCATTAGTTTCCATTCTAAAGTGTAAAATAGACTCTTCAGGGTTACCTGGTACAACATCAAAGCCTAAGCTACCACCACCATAAGCGACTGGTGACTTACATGTTCCGTGTGAAAAACCTGCATCTTCAGCATAGCTACGCCAATACTCAAGCTTTAAGCCTGTGTTAGACGCGTTGCCTTCAGGGCGATGACAATGAGCGCAGTTAATATCTAAATAGCCTTTTGCAGCATCCATTAGTTCAGTATCTGACATTGAACTAATACTGTCTTCATCGCCATCTTGATACTCAGGTACCATATCAACATCTGCTAGGCTCGGAAGTCCTTGTAATATGCCTGCAGATTGCCATTTGGTTAACTGGTTCATGCTGCCATCAATATAAGCATAATCACGATTTAAATGACGTGCTTTAGGTCCGATAGGCATGAATACCGCATTACTGTCCTCATCAGCTTTAAACTGGTGGCATTGTTTACATTGGTTCATGTTTGGTACCACATAATCAAAGCTGAGCATTTCACCTTTATGGGTGACTTGCTTACCTTGAATCGCGCCAGCTTTAGCTAACACAGCATCTGACTTGTCTGCTTTCCACACATAAGGAAGCGCACTCCAGCCAGTTTCGCGATGGATTAATAACCGTGTTTCGATTAAATCTTCATTAGCGAAGCCGCGTGCATTAGTGTTTTCTGGAAGTGCGAAGGTTTTACTGATCACAGTGCCAACAGGGAAGTCGAATGACTCATTCTCACTGTAGTCGGCTTTCGTTCCATCGGGTAAATAAACAAAACGATATTTGCTGGCATGATCGGTAAATAATGGTGTATTGAGATCGTAAGGTAATCCACCAGAATTTGGTGCATCGGTAGGGTTTGCCATGTCGGTAAATAGATTATAGTCAGACAAATTTGGGCAGTTAGCTTTTAATAGTGCATCCCAACTGACATTACTTCCTGATGCTTCACATAAACTTAAGTCGCCATCTCCTTCAAGGCCACCTTCGCCTTCACCGATAGAGCCTCCGCCACCGACTAAGGTGCCACCATCACAACCTGCGGTATCGTCGTCGACGCCACAGCCAAAGATTTCATCGCCAAAGGTGACGGTATGGACAGGCAAACTGACTTGAGCACAATTCATTAATTCAGCTTGTGTTTTTTCATACAGCACATCAGCAATATTCATATCGGTATTATTGTTGGCATATAATTGACCAATACTGACATCACCATTATTTTGCGCACAAATATTGTCACTGCCATCAGGATTAAACGGCAATTCTTGTAAACCTAGATATGCCGCTGTGCCATTATTAGACAACATTTCCCCTAAGCCATCATATAAAATCCCGGGGAGTGAGCCATGGGTTAATACATAGGCTTTAATGATGTCTTCGATTAAATAACCTTTAGGCTTTTGGCCATATCCTGAGATGACGTTATCGTGAATCGAAATATTACGCGGAGTAGGGCGCCAACCATCTGCAATCGCTTGACCTGGTTGACCGTAATTACCCACAAATGTACTGATGTCTGGCTCGGCAATAAAGAAACTTGAAATGGTTAAGCCAACAGTGTCGTGGTTAGTAATTTCGTTATTAAAAATCTCTACATCATCAGTCGATAAAACAATCACCCCAGTCCCAGGTGGTACAATATGAACCCCAGCAGGATTTGACGATGCATTGGCAAAGTTCAGGGTATTATTGTCATAAACCTTGTTATTAAAGATACGCACACTGGAGCCATAGCGGTGATTATTAATCGGTAAATCGAAGACTAAAATACCACCTGTGTTACCCACAGCTTCGTTATCATATACATCGGCATATTTTGAGTTTTCGATCTCAATGCCCGCGACGTTTTCTTTAGCGATATTACGTCGAACCACTATGTACTCAGATTGGCCTACATAAATACCCGCATCGGCGCTACCGCGAACATAGGTATCTTCAATCAGGATGTTCTCACATTCCACAGGGTATAGGCCATAAGCGCCATTACCTTCATCAAGTTCGCCTTCCCACACTGTCGCAAGGCGTCTTAAGATGATGCCATTGGTGTTTTTTAGCTTAATACCATTATTTTTTGCTTCGTTAACCGATAAATCCTGAATAATAATATTAATCGCATTTTGCACGAATATGCCATCACCAGAGTTAGCTTCAGAGAAATCGAGTACGGTATCATCTTGGCCATACCCCATGATGGTAATATTTTTAGCAAAGCTACCATCGCCGTCGACATCACCATCAAACAATAAAGTGGATTCGATTTTGAAGTTACCTTTAGGCAGCACAATAACATCATTACTTTGTGCGTTAATTAGGGCTTCTTGAATACTGATAGTAAGGTTATCGCCAGCTTCGACCATTATCGCACCTTCAGGAAAGGTTGGGCCGGTTTCTGCGGGTGGTTGAACGACTGGTGGGGTTTCGGTAACTGTGGTGTCATCATCATCTGAACCACAACCTGATAAACTCATAGTGACAGCTGTTGCTACAATGGTAGGCACCAGCCATGGCATCTTCTTGTTGAACATAGCATCTCCTGCTTTTTATTATTTATTTCCTACTCCTAAAGTTCCGCCAGTGGAGTGGATACGATTTATTTCGTATGACTCCAACATGCCTTGTTTGTTAATTGTTAATCAATGTGAGATCTGGCCACATTTTCTTAACATGCGTTTTTGGTTATAAGGGAGATATTTTTCAGAGAAAAAAAACGACAGCCTAAGCTGTCGTTGATTGAGTACTAACTTATTGTGCGGTAGAAACTTCGTAAAATTAGTATATTAAAGTACTGGTTTAGGCTTTGTAACTTAAGTGCTGGTGAAAGCGAACAATGACATCAATATGTTCTTTATCAATATCAAATTGGCTGGTGAATTGACGCACAGCATCCTGAACTTGATTCATAAAGCGGCCATAGCCTTCATCATATCGATCGTCTTTGGCTGCAACAATCACAAAGCGAATGGCTTCAGCTAATTTAGTATCGTCCCAGTGGCAAATAGGTGCTGGAGCTGCGTCGCTTGGGTCAAACCCTACCATCTGAAATTCAGCAGTACTGTTTAATTGCTCATATTTACTGTTACGGACTAACGGCACTTTTCCATTCGCAACCATTGCAACTCGGTGTAATTTGTTGTCACTGGTGGCTTTAATAAAGTGATCTGCAACCCGCTGATACTTCTCTCCAAATGAGGTAGCATTTTCAGCAGCTAATTGCTTCTTAATACGACGGCCCATCGGTAAGCTAACAGTGACATAGTTAAGTGCACTGACCGATTCAGGTAAGTTACATTCACGGCGCTTATAGCGACTATCTACGGCACGTAACTTGTAACCATAGGTTTCTTTAAGTCCTTTTGCTTTTGCGAAAAAGTCATAAGAAATATGCTGATGATCGCGAATTTTTGTCGGTACTTCTTTATTGGGGAGTAACGGCTTTATTTCAGCTAAGAAATTTTGAACCTTGGCATGAAACTCTGCTGAATTACTACGCAGTTCATTACCAGTAGCCAGAAAAACGACTTTTAACTTCTTCGCTCGATACCCTGGAAGCGTGTGTAAACGATTGGCTTCATGATGAGCAGGGTTGTAGAAAAAGCGCAGTTGTTCTTCTGTAGATAAACAATAAGCTTCACTATGGAAACGTACCATCGGTAGCTTATCAGTCGCGATAACATGAACATTGTAGAGTTCTAGTTTATCTGCAACTTGGAAAACCAGCTTACTAAACTCTTGATAGCAATTATCTAAGTCACTGTATGACCCTAATAAATCATCGGTTAACGTAAATCCAACTGTGATGTACTGGTTTTTACGTGTAGCTGTCGGTAAATACACTTTCTTTTGACGACTGACGGACATAATTTTTCCTTTTAGCCATAGGGTGTACCAATTAAAACTCGAAAAGAACAATTCAGTCTTGTTCTTCATATCATTGGTATTATTGAAACGTTTTAAACAAATCCATTTTGTTTAGTTTAATCTTAAAACCTTAAAATAAAATTACTATTTGCGCTTTTTTGCTCATTTCTAGTGAAATATTTTAACCTTGATTACTTTTTTAACGCATCTATGATCCACGGCGCCATCCATTGCGTAATTTGTGGTTGAGCCTCGACATTTGGATGAATACCATCTCGTTGCATTAAGTCAGGGTTTGGTGCAATGTCCAACATAAAGAAAGGCACTAATGCAATGTCAAAGTCATCAGCAAGTTGATGGTAAACATCGTTGAACATTTTAGTGTATCTTGGACCGTAATTAGGTGGCACCATAATTTCAGTCAGTAATACATCAGCGCCACTGTCTTGAGACAAGCTAATGATTTTTGTAAGATTTGATTTCAGTTTGTTAGGCGGAAAACCACGAAGACCATCATTGCCACCCAGCTCAACTACGACTAGGTCAAATTGGGTTGAAGCCAGTAAATTCGGGAGTCTACGCAAACCACCTGCGGTAGTTTCACCGCTGACTGAGCCATTGATAATGTCATGTTCAGGGTGCTTATCACGTAACAATTGTACCCAACCTTGCTCTTCTGACATGCCATAACCTGCACTTAGACTATCACCTAAGATCAAAATCGTGGCAGCATAGCTAGAAGTGGAAACAAACATTGTAGATGCTACAAACAAAAATGCCGCAGTAAGCAGGCGTTTAGCCGGTAAATATAAGAAGGATCGTATGTCGACTAATTTTGCAAATAATTCAAGTGCCATTAATGTTACTAACCTCAATAAAACTGTAGTGACCCAAGAGGGAGAGCTTACTATCCTCAATGGCATTAATATGGATGTCAAGCAGGGTGACAGTATTGCTATTCTTGGCCCGTCAGGTTCTGGCAAGTCAACGTTACTGGGTTTGTTAGCTGCGCTCGATACACCAACCTCTGGTGAGATATTACTGGATGGTCAAGCCCTGTCTGGGCTTAATGAAGAACAAAAAGCGGCGCTGAGAAAACAAAAAGTCAGCTTTATTTTTCAGTCTTTCATGTTAGTTGATACCTTAACCGCGCTGGAAAATGTAATGTTACCAGCTGAACTTGCAGGTGTCGTGAATGCGCGAGAGAAAGCAGAGAACATGTTAGAACGTGTGGGGTTATCGCACCGCTTAACCCATTTACCTAAGCAATTATCTGGTGGTGAGCAGCAACGTGTTGCTATTGCACGTGCCTTTATTTGCGAGCCTAAAGTGCTATTTGCTGATGAGCCGACTGGTAACCTTGACAGTGCCAACGGCGATAAAATTGCTGATATGTTGTTTGCGCTCAATCAGGAAAGTGACACCACACTAGTGCTAGTCACCCATGACTTAGAGCTAGCCAAACGCTGCAAAAGACAGTTAGTGATGGAGAACGGCCATTTATCTGAGCCCGCTGTCAGTGAAGAGCAAAACGTCTCAGAGGAGGCGTGTTAATGGAATTACAATTAGCGTGGCGTTTATTTAAGCGCGAATTGATGCAAGGTCAGTTATTACTGATTGTACTTGCTATCACTTTAGCTGTGTTATCGGTCAGTGGGCTTGCGAGAGTGAGCGAGCGCTTACAAGTGGCAATTAACGGTGAGGCGGCCAATTTTATTGCGGCAGATAGAATCATTGATTCCCCTGCGCCGCTAGATGAGCAAGTACTGATACTCGCAGAGTCACTTGATATTAAGCATGTGACCAATATGAAATTTAACTCGATGGTTTATTCGGGTGATAATTTTCAATTAGTGACAATAAAAGCCGTGGGTGATGGCTATCCACTGCGTGGTGAAATCGAATTATCATCTGGCATTACACAAGCATTACCACTAACAGGTGAAGCATGGTATGAAAACAGACTAGGTGGGTTATTAGGTTACCCAACCACCTTGGAGTTAGGTAATACTGAATTAAATTTATCTGCTGAGATTAGTCGATTACCTGATGCTGGCTTTAACCCGTTTGCTTCATCGCCAGTGTTATTAATGCGTTTAGATGATGTCGATGCGACTGGAATTATTCAACCAGGTAGCCGGGTAAGTTACGTCTATCAATTCGCAGGTGAAGCCGCTGCGTTAACTGAATTTGAAACTCAAGCTAAGCCGCTATTAAATAACAGTCAGCGTTGGACTGATGTGCAGTCAGGTGATTCACCAATTGCCTCAGCGGTGAAACGTGCAGAACGATTTTTATTATTAGCCAGTTTACTAGGTATTGCATTAGCGTGTGCTGCGATAGGTATTGCTGCGCAGCGTTATTGCCAACGACATTATGATGTTGTTGCAATGCTCAAAACCTTTGGCGCATCTTCAAAACAAATCCGCACCTTGTTTGGCATTCACTTAATGCTAGTCACAGTATTGGGTATTGTTTTAGGTCTAATCGGTGGCTTGCTACTGGATATTGGTATCAATCAATTTTTACCTGCTGAAATAGCAGCCTATTCACCGCCTTATTCAAGACCATTACTCTTAGGTGTCAGCACAGGTTTAATCAGCGCCTTTATGTTCTCAGCGTATCCTTTAATGCGTTTGCTGGCTATTCCACCTTTACGAGTATTGCAGCGACAGCTTGAAGGGCTGCAGTTCGGCATGTGGTTACACTTATTGTTAAGCCTTGGCGCAATGGCGTTGTTAGGCTATTTGTATTCACGCAGTATCGCGTTAACCATGACCGTTGTACTGGCTGTGTTATTACTGGGTGTATTACTGAGTATTTTAGGCTTTGCCATGATCCGTTTAGGTCATAGCGTGGGCATGAAAACCACCAATCCATTTCAGCTAGCCTTGGCAGGACTTCGTCGCCGAGCGAGACAAAATGCGGTGCAACTGGTTGGTTTTAGTAGTGCCTTAGTGTTGTTATTGACGATTCTTGCACTTAGACAAGACTTATTGAATGAGTGGCAAAAGCAACTACCTGAAGATGCGCCAAATTATTTCTTGGTCAATATTGCCCCTGAAGATACCAAACCATTGGATGATTTTCTTGATAGTAACAAGATTATCGCAACTGATATTTATCCCGTGATCCGAGGCCGATTAACTCACATTAATGATGAAGAATTGATTTCTCGTCGAGAAGAGAAAGATGGCGCAGAAGGTCGAGTTGGGATCTCAAGAGAGCTAAACCTTACGTACAGAGAAACACTGCCGCCGAATAATGAAATTACCCAAGGGACTTTTAATCAGGCGGATGATGAAGTCTCGGTTGAAGCTGAAGTGGCTGAGCGTTTAGGGTTATCACTCAACGATACGATGACGTTTAATATCGATAATCAAAGTGTAAGCGTTAAGGTAACAAGCTTTAGACAAGTGCAGTGGGAAACCCTGCAACCTAACTTTTTCATGATTTTTAAGCCTAAAGCTTTGGAGCCATTTTCGTATACTTCGATGGCCAGCTTCCATTTAAATGATCAAGATTTAAAGCAAGCGGGGAGTGATTTGACTGCCAATGGTGTGGTGCTACAACTCATCCAACAATTCCCAACAATATCTGTGATTGATGTTGGTGCTATGGTTGGGCAATTAAGACAAATTATTGAGCAAGTTTCACTATCCTTGTCACTGGTGCTGGCGCTAGTACTGCTAGCAAGTGCATTAGTATTGATAGCACAAACAGAAGCTGGAATGGCAACCAGGCAGCGCGAACTCGCAGTGCTTAGAACCTTTGGTGCATCTGGTTGGCTGCTTCGCTCAGCGACTGGGCTAGAGTTTGCTTTATTAGGTGCAATAGCGGGTATCCTAGCGGTAATCGTGGCTGAATTTGCATTGTATATGCTGAAAACTCAAGTGTTTGAATTAGTGGTATATATGCATTGGCCGTGGTGGGGGATTGCGCCATTAGCTGGTGCCGCTGTGGTGGCCTTTTTAGGCATGTGGCGCTGTCGTCAATTACTGAATCAGTCATGCAGTGAATTGCTCAAAGCGGGTTAGTATTAAAACCCATTAACATCTAAAGGATTTGGATATGTTTGCGGTTATCTTTAAGGCTAAAGTGGGCGAGCAAAATCAACATTATCTTGATACTGTTGCGATTATGCGTGATTTAGCATTTGAGCAATATGGCTGTATTGATTTTATTGCCGTGTCAGAAGGGGAGCAAGAAATTGCAATTTCTTACTGGCAGTCAGAAGATGACATCAAACGCTGGCATCAGGATTCAAAGCATAGCGTTGCGCAGAAACTAGGCCAAGATAAATGGTATGCGTCCTATACCGTTGAGGTTGTCGAGGTAAAAAGAAAATACAGCTTCGGTGAATAAATTAGTTTCAGTTAATAAATTTTCTTTGGTGAATGAGTAAAGCTTGGATGATTAATTTAGCTTGTTGAACTCATCATATTCATCCGTTAATTAAATGCCGTTAAGTCAGCTTAACGGCATTTTCGTATCTATATTTATCAAGAATGAAATTTATAATAATTTATTGTTATATGGGTTTATTGCTATAGTAGCGGGATTGTCAGATGCGACTCAGTGGATTTTATGATCAATCAAAAATGGCTAACGACCTTCCTTAAACTTGCTGAAGTCGGGCATTTTACTCAAACAGCAGAACAATTGTTTATGACCCAACCCGGTGTTAGTCAACATGTTCAGAAGTTAGAACAGCAGCTCAATGTGCAACTTATTCAGCGCTTTGGTAAAAGGTTTGAGCTTACAGATGCTGGCATGCAACTACAGCAATATGGCGAGCAAGCGTTAAAACAACAAGAGCAGTTCCTCAGTGATATTCAACAGGATTCACCTTTTATAGGGGAATGTCGCTTTGGTTGTTCAGGCTCTCTTGCTTTGTGGCTGTATCCACACTTTATCGATTACCAGATATTGCATCCTGAGTTATCAGTGTCAATAGAAGCTGGGCCGAATAAAAGAGTGATTGAGCAAGTATTTAATAACGATATCGACATTGGTATTGTGACTCAGTTTGTCTCTAACCCTGAGTTGGAAGTGACGCCAATAGGTGATGATAACTTTTGTTTAATTGTGCCGGCAGCTTATAAAGACAAGGAAATTTCATTTGAACAACTTACCTCACTGGGGCTGATTTCTCACCCTGATGCCAAGCATTACCTGCAATTATTGATCAACAGTAATTTTAAAACTGAGCAAGCTGGTAGCATTCCAATTGCAAGCTATGTCAATCAGTTAAATCAAATATTACTCCCGGTTGCAAAAGGGCTTGGATTTACCGTATTACCAGAGTTTGCGGTAAACAGTTTTAGTCAACCAGAATGTATTTTTGTAGCCAAGTTAACTCATCAAGTTAAAGAGCCACTGTTTATGATCCGCAAAAAATTTCGTCCATTACCTAAACGTTATGATTGGTTTATTGAAACCACGACAGCGTTAGTGAACAAGTGAGTTATTGATATATTTCTACATTGATATACTGATATGGTTTGGTATAGCTTCTGATATCCGAAGCGGCAAACGAAAAGTTATTGGATTAGTATGGTAATGGAAAGCGCAATCAATGGGTTTAATAACCATTGATTGCCTTAGCGTTATAGTGAACTCTTTAAAGCGTTTATCGACCTTAAGCTTTAAGTATCGAATCTAGTGCGGGTGAGATATCTGGGTATTTAAAGTTAAAACCTGATGCCAATGTTCTTTTAGGCAGTACAAATTGACCTTCTACAATTAAATCAGCCATTTCACCCATAGCAAGTCTTAGTGCAATGACAGGAGTCGGAATGCAGGCAGGACGGTTCAAGCTTGAGCCAATGGATTCGGCGAATTGCTTATGGTTTACTGGATTAGGCGCCGTTGCATTAAATACACCATGGGCTTGTTCTGTTGTCAGCAAATGCAAAATTAATTGAGTTAAATCGTCAATGTGTATCCAACTAACACCATGTACCCCTTTGCCAATAGGACCGCCCAAACCCAACTTAAATGGCGGTAACATCTTAGCTAATGCGCCGCCATTTTTACCCAGCACAATCCCAATTCTGAGCACACAAACTCGCGTTTTCTCAGATTGTGCTTTTAAGGCAAGGTGCTCCCATTCACTGCAAACTTGATGGCTAAATTCATCGTGAGCTTGGCTATCTTCATCTACAGGGGTATTACCTTGTCGTCCGTAAAAACCAATCGCAGATGCACTAATAAAGCTTGCTGGTGGCGTGTCACTTTGTTTTATTAACTGAGTTAGCAATGCGGTGATATTCCAGCGACTGTCGCAAATTTGCTGTTTTTGTTGGTTATTCCATCTTTTACCTACAATAGGCTCGCCAGCAAGATTTATCACGCTATCAAAATCATTTAAGTTTTTTAGTTGATTGAGGTCATCTAAATACTGATGTTCAGCACCTAAAGTCTGTGTTGCTTGGGTGATATTTCGAGTCACAATGGTGAGCTGATGCGATTGTTGACTTAATAATGCGACTAGCTGTTTACCGACAAACCCAGTTGCACCTGTTATTAATATTTTCATATTCTCACCACTTTAAATTGTCAGTTGAAACTACAGCTCAGTTGCTAAAAATCAATAAAACCCACTCTTTTACACAGTTTGATACGATATAAAAGCATCAGTAGATCAGCTGTCATGCAAATCTTATAAACCTCTGCTTATAAACCTCTAAGGATAATAAGGTTTACTAAACGCATTTCTACCTCATTGGGTTCGTATTTAGTATTGGTTCAGTTAATCTAAGTTAAACTCACGACAGAAGAGTCGCTGTAATGTGATTATTCTTTGTGAAGCACATTTAATAAAATAGCCGTAATATAGTCATTCATAGACTAATGATTATGAGTATAATGCGTAAGTTATTATTATTGTGCTAGTTTAATAGTAGATTTAATCATCAGGATTAATGCAAACGTCTTTTAATCCATTTTAAAACAACATTAAGTGTCTTGTGTTTTCTATCATGCTTCTAAATCGAGCTTATAAATACATGCGCACTTCTATGTGATATTCCAATATTACCAAAGGGTTTAAATATGAGTGGCGGCAATTCTTCATCGATGGCGTTTCGTGGTTTCGCTATCATGGCGTGTTTAGTGGTGATTTTAGCGGGAATTAAAACAGCAAGCCCCATTGTCGTGCCGTTTGTATTATCTGCATTTTTAGCCGTAATCTGTAATCCAGCTATTCAATTCATGACACGCTATCGTGTACCTAAATGGCTTTCTGTTATTTTATTGATGATGTTTATTGTCATGATGGGGCTATGGCTTGCGAGTTTGGTAGGGAGTTCGATAAACGAGTTCTCTCAACAAATGCCATTCTATCGTCAACAATTAATTGAGCAGTTTTCTTGGGTGTTAGAAAAACTCAATTCAATGAATATCAATATTTCGAAAGACAAAGTTCTTGAATATTTTGACCCTGGTATGGCGTTGAGCATGACAACTAATATGTTGTCTGGTGTTGGCAATGTGATGGCCAACTTATTCTTAATCATACTGACTATTATCTTTATGTTATTTGAAGCTCAGTCTTTACCGAAGAAGCTGCATTTTGCTTTAGATGATCCAGATATGCGTCTAAAGCAAATCGATAAATTTTTACATTCTGTAAATCAATACATGGTGATAAAAACGTTAGTGAGTATCGCTACGGGTATTATCATTGGCATTGGCTTATCTATTATTGGTGTTGATTACGCTTTGTTGTGGGCTGTAGTGGCTTTCTTATTCAACTATATTCCGAATATCGGCTCAATCATTGCGGCTATTCCGGCGGTATTATTAGCGTTTATTCAAATGGGTCCAGGTGCTGCAGGGGTAACTGCACTTTTATATCTTGGGACTAATACGGTTATGGGCAACGCTGTCGAACCGAGATTCATGGGGAGAGGCCTAGGTTTATCGACATTAGTGGTATTTCTGTCGTTGATCTTTTGGGGCTGGTTACTAGGCTCTGTTGGTATGCTGCTATCTGTACCGTTAACCATGGTTGTCAAAATTGCACTTGAGTCCAGTGAAGACGGTAAATGGTTTGCTATTTTACTTTCTGATGAAGTGTCTACTGATACAGTGGCAAGTGATTATGTAGCAAATGATTATGTAGCAAGTGAAAGCCAGACTGATAAAAACGACTTAGCTGATGGCATAGATTTAAACTCTGACTCATCCGAATTGCAACAAGCAGAAGCTGTTAAGACGGCAGAAAAATCTTAAACAGCAAAACGTCGATAAATTAATTAAATAATTGAATATTGTGAAAGTAAAAAATGAATTTTGATAGTGATGAATTTCCACTTGGCCAAGCACTTGCCCAAGTACAATTAACTGATGAACTTAGCCGCATTTTCCATGGCCGAGGCGGTCGTTTTACAGGTTTAGAGCACCTATGTTTGGATTGGTTTAAGCCTGTACTGTTATTAACCAGCTTTAAAGAGCTGTCTGAAGGTGAGCGCTTAATGTTGACTGATGCCGTTGCAGCTGTTTGGCAACAACATCATAGTGAATTGAACTTTAACTTGGTATTTCAATACCGTAATGCAGGTAAAACGGTTACTGAAATTGTGGCAGGTGAAGTGCCTGAAAAGCACATTGTCTCAGAAAATGGCGCAGATTTTTTAGTGCATCTGTTGCGTGGTCAAAACCACGGTATTTTTCTTGATATGGCGAATGGTCGTCGCTGGGTTAAGGAGCATGCAAAAGATAAAAAAGTATTAAACCTTTTTGCATATACTTGCGCATTCTCAGTGGTTGGTTTACAAGGCGGCGCTACCGAAGTTGTTAACATGGATATGAGTAAAGGCGCACTGAGCATTGGCAAACAAAATCATTTGCTTAACGGATTTGAATCAGGGGCTAGATTTTTAGGTCATGATATTTTTAGGTCATGGGGCAAGCTAACTAAATTAGGCCCTTATGATTTAATTGTTGCCGATCCACCGAGTAATCAAAAAGGCAGTTTTGTGGCAACTAAAGACTATGTAAGACTTTTACGTAGACTACCTGAGTTACTTGCAGAAGATGGTGAAGTGCTGCTGTGTTTGAATGCGCCTGAATTAGGTTGCGATTTTTTGATGCAACAGGTTGCTGAAACCGCGCCAAGTTTGACATTTGTTGAGCGTATTGAAAATCCACCAGTCTTTGCTGATATCGATGAGCAGAAGTCGCTAAAAGTACTTCGATATAGTGTTAATCCGTAATTATAATTATCAATAAACTGGAAATTTAACAGCACAATTGAATATATATTCAGTTGTGCTTTTTTATGAAAATGCGTTTACTTGTCGTTTTATCTTGAACCAAAGCAATTGAACTAAAGCAATTGAACCAAAGTAAGCGAGTCCAAGCTGCGTAAATGGAAATCGCTGAAGCTTTAAACACTCAAAATAACTCTTTTTACTCTCCTATATTAGCAAATTATAACTTAACAAGTTGATAACTTCTCTGGAAGCGACTATATATACTTAAGTATTATATTCTGATTTGAACAAACCTTTGTGATTGTTGTAAGTATGCTAATGCTTTTCCCTTCCATCAGTTCTAGTTGAATAAGTCAAAAAGATACCTTTGTATTGCAAGTGTTTAATCTGTTTTTATGATCTAGATCAACAAAGATACGTTTTACCAATTTGTGAGTATATAGTTTAGTCTTTGATTAAAGATAAAATTCTCGCAAATCTTAGTATGTAACAACTAAGTTACATCACTTTTATTCTAAACCTCTACTGGAGGCTCCATGAGTACAGATCCGCAAAGCGAAAAAAGCCTGGAATTTAAGATTTTTATCTTCTTGACGGTTTTTTTAGCGCCAATCTTATCGGCACTATTAGTCAGTGCACTCGGTTTTACCATATGGTTCAGTCAAATCCTTTCAGGCCCACCGGGTGCTGGTTAGCCATTAATTAATAACAAAAATAAAAGAGAAGTATTCTTGATGAGCAAAAAAGAAATTCATGTAACCAGCCTAATCGTCCAAGTCCATCCTGATCAAATGGGTGATGTGCGTGAAAAGATTATGGCGATGGAAAATGCTGAACTATCAGTAAACAACGAAATGAAGATTGTAGTGGTGATTGAAGGACCGACTCAGCGTTCTTTAATGGATGACATCTCTACCATAAATGCTATCCCTGGTGTGTTAACAGCCACTATGGTTTATCACCAAAGCGAAGAGCTAGAAGAGGGTGAAGAATGAGTATGAACAGACGTGAATTTATGAAAGCCAATGCTGCTATAGCAGCAGCTGGCGTAGCCGGTATGGCATTACCTGCAACAGCAAGTAACCTGATTACGAGTTCAGAGCAGACAAAATTAGAGTGGAATAAAGCGCCTTGTCGTTTTTGTGGTACGGGCTGTTCAGTTATCGTAGCCACCAGAGACGGTAAAGTGGTTGCTACTCATGGCGATGCAAAAAGTGAAGTTAACAAAGGCCTTAACTGTGTCAAAGGTTACTTCCTTTCAAAAATTATGTACGGCCGTGATCGCCTGCAAACCCCGATGTTACGTATGACTGACGGCAAATACGACAAAAATGGTGAATTTACCCCAGTTAGCTGGGATATGGCGTTCGACACCATGGCTGAAAAATGGAAAAAGACCATTAAAGCTAAAGGGCCGACTGCAGTAGGTATGTTTGGTTCGGGCCAATGGACCGTTTGGGAAGGTTATGCAGCTGTTAAGCTGATGAAGGCGGGTTTTGGTTCAAATAATATTGACCCTAATGCGCGTCACTGTATGGCATCAGCGGTAGGTGGGTTCATGCGTACCTTTGGTATTGATGAGCCAATGGGCTGTTACGATGATATGGAAGCGGCTGACGCATTTGTATTATGGGGCTCAAACATGGCTGAAATGCATCCCATTCTTTGGACTCGCGTGACTGACCGCCGTTTAAGTGCACCACATGTAAAAGTGGCAGTACTGTCGACCTTCCAACATCGTTCATTTGATTTGGCTGATTTACCGATTGTATTTACCCCGCAAACAGATTTAGCAATGCTTAACTTTATTGCGAATTACATTATTCAAAATGACAAAGTCGATAAAGACTTTATCAGTAAGCATGTTAATTTCCGTAAAGGCGAAACGGATATTGGTTACGGTTTACGTGCATCACACCCGTTGCAGAAAAAAGCCAAGAATGTTGATACTGCTGGTGATTCAACCCCAATCGATTTTGAAGAATTCAAAAAGTTTGTTGCTGATTACGATGTTGAAAGTGTCAGTAAATTATCGGGTGTGCCAGAGCATAAACTGATTGAACTTGCTGAGTTATACGCTGATCCGAAGAAGAAAGTCACTTCATTTTGGACCATGGGCTTTAATCAGCACACACGTGGTGTGTGGTGTAACAACCTGATTTATAACATTCACTTGTTAGTCGGTAAGATTTCGACTCCTGGTAACAGTCCTTTCTCGTTAACCGGTCAGCCTTCTGCATGTGGTACTGCTCGTGAAGTGGGTACATTCTCACATCGTTTACCTGCAGATATGGTTGTGACTAATCCTAAGCACCGTAAGCTTGCAGAAGATATTTGGAATATTCCAAGTGGTATTATCCCACCTAAACCGGGCTACCATGCTGTTGAGCAAAATCGACGTCTTAAAGATGGAGATTTAAACTGTTATTGGGTGCAAGTGAATAACAATATGCAGGCTGCTGCGAACATGAATGAAGAAGGCTTACCGGGCTACCGTAACCCTGATAACTTCATTGTGGTGTCAGATGCATACCCAACAGTCACGACTCAAGCGGGCGATTTGATTCTTCCTTCTGCCATGTGGGTAGAGAAAGAAGGGGCATACGGTAACGCAGAACGTCGTACTCAGTTCTGGCATCAAATGGTTCAAGCTCCAGGCGAGTCAATGTCTGACTTATGGCAGTTGATGGAATTTTCTAAGCGTTTTACCACTGACGAAGTGTGGTCAAAAGATGTGCTTGATGCTAACCCTGAGTTTAAAGGAAAAACGTTATTTGAAGTCCTTTACCAAAATGGCAACGTAGAGAAATTCCCGTTAAGTGACACTGATCCTAAGTTTATGAATAACGAAGCTAAGCACTTTGGCTTCTATGTCCAAAAAGGGTTATTTGAAGAATATGCTGAATTTGGCCGTGGTCATGGTCATGATTTAGCTGACTTTGATCGCTATCATACTGAGCATGGTCTTCGCTGGCCTGTGGTTGATGGTAAAGAAACTAAATGGCGTTTCCGAGAAGGTGCTGATCCTTATGTTAAAGCCGGTAAAGGATTCGAGTTCTACGGTAAGCCAGATGGAAAAGCAGTGATTTTTGCCTTGCCATATGAGCCAGCGCCTGAAATGCCAGATGAAGAATTTGATATTTGGTTATCCACAGGGCGCGTATTAGAACATTGGCACTCAGGTTCAATGACTCAACGTGTTCCTGAGCTTTATAAAGCCTTCCCTGATGCTGTGTGTTTCATGCATCCAGATGATGCTAAAAAGCGTGGTTTACGTCGAGGTGATGAAGTTAAAGTCATTTCACGTCGTGGTGAGATTAAAACCCGCGTTGAAACTAGAGGACGTAACAAGCCACCTGTTGGATTGGTTTTCGTACCATGGTTTGATGCTAGCCAGCTGATTAATAAAGTCACACTTGATGCGACAGATCCATTGTCGAAACAAACTGACTTTAAAAAGTGTGCGGTTAAGATTGTCAAAGCCTAAGGAGAACGACCATGAAAGCAGGTAAAATTTTATCAATGATTGCGTTATTGGGCTTCTCTTTTAGTTTGATGGCTGCATCAGTACCTGAAGAAAAAATTGCCACGTTGCGTTTAGCACCAATTGAAGTTGAGCCAACACCGCCAGCGATGCAAAAGGTGATTAACTCTGACGTAAAACAGGTGCGCAATTATCCAATGCAACCACCGGTTATTCCGCATCGCATTGATGGTTACCAGATTGATTTGAAAGTAAACAAATGTATGCAGTGCCATGCGCGTAATAGTACTGGGCACTCACAAGCACCTATGGTGAGTGTGACGCATTATATGGATAGAGAAAATAACTTCTTGGCATCTTTATCGCCGCGTCGTTATTACTGTACTCAATGCCATGTATCTCAATTAGATGCCAAGATACTTGTCGAGAATGATTTCGTTGATGTTAAAGAGTTAATGAAACATTCTTCAACAACTGAGCACTAGGAGCGTTTATGATTTCAAAATTACTAGAAAACCTGAAGTTAATTTGGAAGGTACTTAATCGTCCAAGTGTTCACTACAGTCTAGGTTTTCTAACTCTTGGTGGCTTTGTTGCTGGTGTGATTTTCTGGGGGGGCTTTAACACTGCCTTAGAAGTAACTAACCAAGAACAGTTTTGTATTGGTTGCCATGAGATGGAAAATAACGTTTACGAAGAGTTGAAAACGACCATTCATTTCACTAACCGAAGTGGTGTGCGCGCTACGTGTCCTGATTGTCATGTTCCCCATAACTGGACTGATAAAATTGCCCGTAAAATGCAAGCTTCTAAAGAGGTTTGGGGTAAGGTATTTGGCACCATTAATACTCGTGAAAAGTTTGAAGCTAAACGTCGCCACCTGGCCGAGAATGAGTGGAATAGATTAAAAGCGAATGATTCATTAGAGTGTCGTAATTGTCATAACTTCGACTACATGGATTTTACGCGTCAATCTAAACGTGCATCACAAATGCATTCAACTTCACTCGCCAGTGGTGAGAAAACCTGTATTGATTGTCATAAAGGTATTGCACATCAATTACCTGACATGGCTGGCGTAGAAGGTTTTTAATTATATTTAACGTTTAAATTTTATCTTAACTAGATTTTAAATTAACAATAAAAGGCCAGCATTAGCTGGCCTTTTTCATACATATAGGGCTATATTAAATAGATAAATAATTCAGTAGTAATAAAGACTTAATTTGGCTAACTTATCTTGAATCGAACACTGAAGCAGGATGCATGCAGAAATTGATACCATTATTGAACACTAGTATTGTAATCATCACTAAAGTCTTACTGAGAGTTGTAGTCTCAGTCACGCTTAGTACGGCTGTTGTCGCTACTACTGTTAGCGCTGTCGAACCTCAAATATTTGATAAAGCTGATCCTCAAGGCAAACTTCTCGTAAACTCGCAGCTTGACCATACTCAACAAGATACCTATGAACAGCAGCTTAACCCTCAGCAGCTTCAATGGCTAAAATCTGAATTTCAACCATCTACTTTATCTTTAGCTGAACAGAAAAAAGAGATGCTGTGGTTTCAGCATAAAGCACAAGCTTTTAAGGGAATGGAAATTCGGGTGGTGTCGGAGCGAATAAATACTCATCAATACGAAGCCAATGTGCTAGCTAAAGCTTTCTTCGACATTACAGGTATTCACGTTATTCATGAGTTGACCAATGAAGATGATGTGATTAAAAAGTTTTCAGCTCAATTGATGACAGGTCAGCGACTTTATGATGCTTATATCAGTGATAGTGATCTAATTGGCAGTCACTTTAGGCAGCAGCATGTAATGTCGATTACTGATCTAATCAATCATCACGCAAAAGATTTCACCTTACCAACGCTCGATTTAAGCGACTTCATTGGGCTTGCTTTTACTACAGGACCTGACGGGAAAATTTATCAACTACCTGATCAGCAGTTTGCAAACTTATATTGGTATAGGAGTGATTGGTTTGCTAATTCAGATTATCAAAAGCGATTTGAATCAAAATATGGTTACCCCTTAGGAATTCCTCAGAACTGGCAAGCCTATGAAGATATTGCCAACTTTTTTACCAATGATATTGGCGAAATCGCAGGTACCAAAGTATATGGTCATATGGATTACGCTAAATCTGATCCTTCTTTAGGTTGGCGTATTTCGGATGCATGGTTGTCTATGGCTGGAGTAGGTGACAAAGGCTTACCTAATGGACTTCCTGTAGATGAGTGGGGCATCCGTGTTGAAGATTGCCGTCCAGTGGGCGCTAGTGTTGAACGAGGTGGAGCACTAAATAGTCCAGCAGCGATTTATGCTATAGAGAAGTATAAAGAGTGGCTAATAAAATACGCGCCTCCTGAAGCGAAACAGTTAACGTTCTCAGAGTCTGGGGATTGGGCTGCCAAAGGCAATATTGCCCAACAAATATTTTGGTATACCGCCTTTGTGCCTGATTACACAAAAAAGGGTTTATCGGTGATGAATAATGATGGCACCCCTAAGTGGCGTGTTGCACCTTCACCTGTAGGCAAGTATTGGCAAAAAGGCATGAAATCAGGTTATCAAGATACTGGTGCTTGGACTTTTTTAAATCACACTCCAGAAGAAAATCAAATTGCAGCTTGGCTATATGCACAGTTTGTTGTGTCTAAAACGGTTTCATTAAAGAAAACGTTAGTCGGCGCAACGCCAATACGTCAATCGGACATCGCATCAGATATTATGACTGAACAAGCTCCTTATCTTGGTGGGCTAGTAGAGTTTTATCGAAGCCATGCAAGGGATGTTTGGACACCAACAGGCACCAATGTACCAGACTATCCCGGTATGGCTGGTTATTGGTGGCAAGCTATCAGTCGTATTATTGAAGGTGAGTTATCTGTTACTGATGGAATGAATGCTTTAGCTGCGCAAATAGATCAGCATTTAATTCGTTTGCAAGATCAAGATTTAATTTGCGGGCCAAAAGTGAATAAGCAGGTAAAACCTTCTATTTGGTTAAATAAACCTGGCTCGCCAAAGCAGTTAATGCCAGAAGAAGTAAAAGGAAAAACCTTACCTTTTGAGGAGGCAATAAATGCTTGGTAAAAAGCTAGCTTATTTATTGTTGTGTGTTTGGTATTTATCAATCAATGCTGTCACTTCTGTATCTGCTTCTGAAATCACTGTATATACCTATCAGCACGTACCTTTTGCAGAGCAAACTGATGCTCATCATCAAGGCATGATTATTGACATCATTGATGAGTTATTTACTCGTGCAAATATGGAATACAAAGTGATATTTAACCCACTTAAACGTGGTTTAACGATGACCGCAAGAGACCAAAATGTCTGTGTGTTACCTATAGTTCGCACACAACAGATAGAAAGTGAATATCGCTGGGTTGGACCTATTTTAATTTCAAGATATGGTTTATTCAGTGCGGAAAGTAAATCAATCCCTTTGGTAACGCTTCAAGATGCTAAGCATTTGTCTATTGGCACTTATTTAGGCAGTGGTATTAGTGAATATTTAGATTCGTTTCGTTATCAGGTTCAGCTAACAAACGAAGATGGATTAAATATTAAGAAACTTGATAGAAGCCGAATTGACCTTTGGGCAGCAGAGTTGATTAGTGCTAAAGCATTAATGACGCAATCAAAAATGCAATTAGGTGAACCTGAACTTATATTCCACACATCTTTACGGGCGATGGCGTGTAATGAGGCTTTAGATGTATCTAAACATCAGGCGTTGGTCAATGCACTAAATGAAATGTATCAAGATGGCTTTATGGCGAAAATCAATTTAGCCTACGGAGCTTCGTTATGAGGGATGGACTGACATCTGAACTGATATCATACGAAATGATAAAACAATCCGCTAATCGCTCAGGTTTATTGGAATGCAATCAGTACTAAAGTGCTAGATCTACTCCTGTTTAGTCTATAAAAAGTATTGTCTCGTATAAAATTTCCTTAACAAACTATACTTATCATATTCAGCCAGCTCTCAACGGATGAGATATCCGCTGATAACAATATGAGCTTTGTTTGGAGGGGTATTATGTCTATGGTGAGTTCTAAAGATTTTGCTAATTGGCTTAAGCTGCAATTTGATCAATTAGAGTCTGGTGTCAGTTTAACAAGAGAAGATATTAATCAATTAACTGGAAGACAAGGCTTCTCGTTGGTGTTTATCAATGATATTCATTATGAGTTGATGCAGCACGGTATTGCGTTTGTGACAGACACATACAGGCAGCATTTTTATATGGTAAAAGTGCAGGATAACCCTTGGCGAGATGAATTAGAAAATGCTGGCCATCAGCAAACATTTTCCAATATCATTTCTATTAATATGTCGCGCTAAAGCTGACTTTCGATGCTATCTACAAGGTAAGCGGTAAAATCCTCACCGTGATTTTGGAGCATTTTGGGGAACATTGAAATAGGAGTAGAGCCAGGGAAGGTATTAATTTCGTTTAACAAAATCTCATTTTTATCAGTCAAAAAGAAATCAATTCTCGATAAATGTCTGAGCTTCATCCCTTTAAATGCTTTAATCGCATACTCTCTGATTTGCTCTGCCACTTCTTTAGATAAGTTTTGGGCTACAACATCGGTTCTGGCTTTGCTACTGGCATTATACTTTTCTTCAAAAGTGTAAAACGTATTGCTGGCGCAAATAATTTCCCCTGGCAGTGTGGCAATCACTTTTCCTTGATACTCATACACCGCAACTTCTAATTCTCGAGCAACAATGGTTTTTTCAACCACCACTGAGGGAGCGAAACTGAATGCGTCTTTCAAAACTTGCTCAACTTGCGAGATATTATCCACTTTGTAGCAGCCAACAGATGAACCTTGAGATGCGGCTTTTACAAATACCGAACCCCACTCATTGAGTGCCGTTTGAGTCTGCTCAATGGCATCTTGGTTCATATCATTTAGGAAGATATATGACGTGTTAGGAATACCGAGCGCTGTGAACCACATTTTGGCGGTGATTTTATTAAAGCAGTTGCTTGATGCTTCAGATTCACAGCCAAAATAAGGCAGTTGAATAAGATTAAAATACGATTGAATATCACCGGTTTCACCTGGGAAACCATGAATACAAGGAATAGCATAATCAACAGGCCAAGCGGGTTTGTTTTGGTCATCAAAACGCACTTCACGGCGACTCGTTAACTCGCAGCGGTGACCATCTTGATCAAAGTAATGGCCGTTACCATCAAGCTCTAGTCTAAGTAGGTTTATTCTATCTGACTTAGCTAATGACGATTCAAAATAGTTTGCTGACAATACTGAAACGTCATGTTCAGCGCTGCCGCCGCCGCAGATTAGAAGTACATTGATAATTGTCATAAAGCCCCGAGAGAAGTTGACCGTGTAAAACTGGTTTGTCGTGTACTCATGATAATGAACTGAGAAGGTTTAGTGCAAGCAAGGTTTTAGATAACTGCTTATCAAATCAACAATCGCAGTCATTAATTCTTACACAGGGGTCATAAATTGTTATACGGGATTCAGTGAGCTTCAAAGAGTAAAATAAAAAGCCTTATTATTCATAACAAGGCTTAGTTTTTGCGCTAGCTGTCTTTACGAGATACTTTTTATGAAATGCTCGTTAATAGGTGCTTTTTATTAGATTAAAACACGTAATGAAACTGCGATTGATGACAGCTACCAACCGATAATATAGCGACTTTTCTTGCTCAATATTGTCTTAATAGCGGTAGCGATAAAGTATGAAACGATTATTACTCCCATCGTAACGACTAATGTCGTAAGCAAGTTGCCACTTCCTTCAAAACCGAAAATATCTGGACTGTTATATATCATCCACCAAGGCGTTGTTATCCAAGGGTGGATGAAATATATGGCAAAGCTGACCTCTGCTAATTTTTGTAGGGGTTTAATACTGATATGTTCAAACTTATTCAAAATGGCCAATATCACAAATGTGAGCAACATTTTTTGTGGCAACATTAAATCCGGAACAGTGAACTCTAGCGCCGCTTTATTAAGGGTGCCAGCACCAAACCAATGAGCTTGTGCAGCAGCTAATCCAATGGCTAACAGCAGCATGACTGCCCAGTACTTATCGATGAATGGGAAAAGTTTGTCTCGATGAGCTGAACCCCAAACACCCAATAAATAAACAGGTAAAAAATAAAAAAGTGATTGTATCGCATTGAGGTTTGATTCAGGTCGGTGAATTAACATCGCAATAATAAACAGTGGTACAGCAACTATCAGAAGGTGCTGGCGTTTAATTAAATGCATGACCCATGGCGAAAGGGCAAATAACATCATTCCCATTGGGATATACCAGTAAGCTGTTAGGGTCCTCCCTGTGATGACATACCAGCTTGCTGCTACTGCAGGCTTTTCAATGTCGGCATACATCACATGTAGCGCTGGATCAGTACCTACCGTCAAATGCCAGAATATCCAAGGTAGCGATAACAGTATGTATGGTAAAAAGACAAATTTGGTTTTGTTCTTCATGTATTTTTTATAGTCCCAACGGTGATAAAACACGTGATGGAATAAAAAACCAGAAATAAACACAAAAAATACTGTGCCATTCATCATTAAGTTGAACCAAGCTTTATCTGCAAGGGTTTCAACTTCCCAACCTGCAGGCCTATAACAATGAGCCATAACGATAAAAATAATCGCTATACCACGAAAATGATTAATGCTGTTTAAAAAGCCTTTTTTTTCAGCAGGATTTACCCTTGGTGACTCAGCGCTATCTGACATATTAAGCCTTGATTCTATTATTATTTAGTTAGAAATATCAGTGTTACTCCATTGTGCTTTTATTGTTAATAAATAACAACTATTAACCTTGCTTGTTTGAATCCTCTTATGCTCACTCGAAATGTATTGAAATCTTGACGTGCACGTTAGACCTTTGTCGACAATGTGCAGGTTTTATATTGACCATACTCATTAATAAGCCTATATTGTCGACAATTATTCGAAGTAGAGTTCAATCATATTCCAATGACATTCTTTAACGAACAGCCAATAACTGCAGCAGATAAGACTTTCTTTGAATTACGCAAAGATATTGTTGAAGGTGAGATTCAAGCGGGTTCAAAGCTTAGTGAAACTGAGCTGTCGACAAAGTACCAAGTCAGTAGAGCTATCATTCGTGAGGCGATCAATCGCTTAGAGTCATGCCATTTGGTGGAACGTAAAGCTAATGTTGGCGCTAGAGTTGTGGCGTTAACGCCTGACGGCTTAATTGAACTGTATCAAGTTCGAGAATCTTTAGAAGGCATGGCAGCAAGATTGGCTGCTAAGAATATGACAGAGTCTGAGATTGCAGATTTAAATGGATTACTTAACCGTCATTTTGATGAAGTTCAAACAGGCGAGTCCTATTACCAAGAAGCGGGTGATGTCGATTTTCATTACCGCATCATAATTGGCAGCAAAAACAAGCACCTCATTACAGTTCTTCTTGAAGGTATGTATCACCTTATTCGTATGTATCGCGTACAACTCGGTATGGCGGGGCCAAGAGTCACAACCGCATTTGATGAGCATAAACATATCGTTAAAGCGATTTCGAATCGTGATGAAGAGCTGGCAGAAATGCTAATGCGTCGTCATATCATGTACTCGAAAGCAAATATCGAAACCAAGTTAGAAACCAAATTAGTTATCAACTAGAAAGTAGCTATCAACTAAAAGTAACAATTAATAAATATATTACGAACAGTAAATAGTAAAAAGAATAATCAACCAGTTAGCAATTCATACTGCTTAAAGCATAAAAAAGAGAGGGAAGTCATGAGCGCAGGCAAAAAATTTCGTCAAGCACTAGCTGACAATAAACCATTACAAATTGTCGGTACTATCAATGCTTATTCAGCAATGATGGCAAAGCAAATTGGTCATCAAGCCATTTATCTTTCGGGTGGCGGCGTAGCAAATGCATCATACGGTTTACCAGATCTAGGAATGACGTCACTCAATGATGTCATTGTTGATGTACAACGTATTACATCAGCATGTGATTTGCCTTTGATGGTTGATATTGATACTGGTTGGGGCGGTGCTTTCAATATCGCTAAAACCATTCGCGATATGGAAAAAGCCGGCGCAGCAGCAGTGCACATGGAAGATCAAGTGGCGCAAAAACGTTGCGGTCATCGCCCGAATAAAGAAATCGTGTCAACTGATGAAATGGTCGATCGCATTAAAGCAGCAGTTGATGCGCGTATTGACCCAGATTTTTTCATCATGGCACGTACAGACTCATTTGCTCAAGAAGGCTTAGAAGCTGCAATCGCTCGTGCTAAAGCTTATGTTGCAGCGGGTGCTGACGGCATTTTTGCTGAAGCGGTTAAAACTGAAGAACATTATCGTGCATTTTCTGAAGCATTAGATGTGCCGATTTTGGCCAATATCACTGAGTTTGGTCAAACAGAACTTTGGAACAAAGAGCAGCTAGGTGAGTGGGGCGCTGACATGGTGCTTTACCCATTAAGTGCATTTCGTGCGATGAATAAAGCCGCTGAACATGTTTACAGCGCAATATTAAAAGATGGCGATCAAAAAGCCGTTGTCGACACGATGCAAACCCGCATGGATTTGTACGATTACTTGGGTTACCACGATTACGAGCAAAAGCTAGATAGCTTATTTGCTGAAGGCAAAAACAAGTAAACATGAGTTATTTATAAAATATCTCCAATTGTGAGTGTGTTTGTATGAAAAATGCACAAATCTTGTTTTGGGACAAGGTAAGTTACTCGCAAATGGATAGGTTAAATAGTGTGGTTTAACCGCCCCCTACAAAGCTCAGAACATAAGAAATTGATCATAAGAAATAGAACATAAAAGAATAGGACATCATTATGGTAGACAAGAAATTAAGTGGCGCAGGCCTTCGCGGTCAAAGCGCAGGTGAAACAGCATTATGTACAGTGGGTAAATCAGGTTCTGGTTTAACGTATTGTGGTTATGATGTGGCTGATTTATCTGAAAATGCCACCTTCGAGGAAGTCGCATATTTATTATTTAACGGTGAATTACCTAACCTAGACCAGTTAGCAACATACAAAGCAGGCCTAAAAGCACAGCGTGATTTACCGCAAGCGCTTAAAGAAGTATTGCAGCGTATTCCTGCAGATGCACACCCAATGGATGTGATGCGTACGGGTTGTTCATTCCTAGGTAACCTTGAGCCAGAAGTTGATTTTACAGAGCAAAATACAGCAGCCAATCGTCTGCTTGCCGCTTTCCCTGCCATCATGTGCTACTGGTATAAATTCAGCCATGAAGGCGTAGAAATTGATTGTGTGACCGATGAAGATTCAATTGGTGGCCATTTCTTAAAGCTATTACGCGGTGAAACGCCTTCTGAGCAGCATCGTAAAGTAATGGACGTGTCACTTATTCTATATGCTGAGCATGAATTTAATGCTTCTACCTTTACCGCTCGTGTTTGTGCATCAACTTTATCAGACATGTACTCTTGTATTACGGGTGCTATCGGTACCCTGCGTGGACCTCTTCATGGCGGCGCGAATGAAGCGGCTATGGATATGATTCAAAAATTTACTTCACCAAGCGATGCTAAAACACAAATGGCTGGCATGCTTGAGCGTAAAGAAAAAATTATGGGCTTTGGTCATGCGATTTACCGCACCTCAGATCCGCGTAATGTGATCATTAAAGCCTGGTCTGAAAAGCTTGCAGATGAATTTGGCAATACCAGCCTTTATGATATTTCTGTTGCGTGTGAAGAGTTCATGTGGGATAGCAAAAAGTTATTCTGTAATGCAGATTTCTTCCATGCATCGGCGTATCACTTCATGGGTATTCCAACTAAGTTATTTACGCCTATTTTTGTTTGTTCACGCTTAACAGGCTGGGCTGCGCATGTGATGGAGCAGCGTACTAATAACCGTATTATCAGACCAAGTGCTGATTACACCGGGGCTGAACCTCGTACAGTAACGCCAATTAGCGAAAGATAAACCTTAAAGGCTAACGATACTACGTTAGCCTTTTTCGTCAGTCTTTTAGCAAATCTTTTCGCTAACCTTTAGCTCAGCTTTGTCACTTAAGATTTGCCTACATAAAACAAATAACAATGGATGTAGTTATGAACGCTAACTATAGAAAACCGCTTGCAGGTTCCTCGCTTGATTACTTTGATACACAAGCTGCAATCAACGATATTGAGCCAGGGGCTTTTGAAAAACTGCCTTATACTTCTCGTGTTTATGCCGAGAATTTAGTACGTCGCTGCTCACCTGAAACACTTACTGATTCACTCAAACAAATTATTCATCGCAAACGCGATTTAGATTTTCCTTGGTATCCTGCACGTGTGGTCTGTCATGATATTTTAGGCCAAACTGCGTTAGTCGATTTAGCCGGTCTACGTGATGCGATTGCAAAAAAAGGTGGGGATCCTGCAAAAGTTAACCCTGTAGTACCAACCCAACTTATTGTCGATCACTCTTTGGCAGTGGAACACGCAGGTTTTGAGAAAGATGCTTTTGAGAAAAACCGCGCCATTGAAGATAGACGTAACGATGACCGTTTCCATTTTATTAATTGGACTAAGGCGGCGTTTGAAAACATTGATGTGATCCAGCCGGGTAACGGCATCATGCATCAAATCAATCTTGAGAAAATGTCACCAGTGATACAAGCACGTGAAGGCGTGGCATTTCCTGATACCTTAGTGGGTACCGACAGTCATACACCACATGTAGATGCACTTGGTGTCATTGCAATCGGTGTCGGTGGATTAGAAGCTGAAAGCGTAATGCTTGGCCGTCCATCATGGATGCGTCTGCCTGATATCGTTGGCGTTGAGTTAGTTGGCAAACGCCAAGCTGGCATAACCGCCACCGATATCGTGTTAGCTATCACTGAGTTTTTACGTGAACAAAAAGTGGTTTCAACTTATCTTGAGTTTTACGGTGAAGGTGCTGCTAATCTGACATTGGGCGATCGTGCAACAATTTCAAACATGACCCCAGAATTTGGTGCGACTGCAGCGATGTTCTACATCGATGACAAAACCTTAGACTATCTGACATTAACAGGTCGTGAAGATAGCCAAGTTAAATTGGTGGAAACCTATGCTAAAGCCAATGGTTTATGGGCAGACTCACTAGAAAATGCTGAATACGAGCGTGTTTTACGTTTTGATTTATCAAGCGTTGGCCGCAATATCGCAGGACCTTCTAACCCGCATCGCCGTGTGTCTACGAGTGATTTGGCTAAGCAAGGGATTAGTGGCAAAGTTGAAAACGAAGCGGGTTTGATGCCTGATGGCGCTTGTATTATTGCCGCTATTACCAGTTGTACTAATACTTCAAACCCACGCAATGTCATTGCTGCTGGTTTATTAGCCCGTAACGCTAATGCTAAAGGCCTGACTCGTAAACCTTGGGTTAAAACGTCACTGGCGCCAGGATCTAAAGCGGTTCAGCTCTATCTTGAAGATGCCAACTTATTAACTGAACTTGAAGCCCTAGGCTTTGGTATTGTCGGTTTTGCCTGTACCACTTGTAATGGTATGAGTGGCGCACTTGATCCAGTTATTCAAAAAGAAGTGATTGAACGCGACTTATACACCACTGCAGTGTTATCGGGTAACCGAAATTTTGATGGTCGTATTCACCCTTACGCTAAACAAGCGTTTTTAGCATCACCGCCACTGGTTGTTGCCTATGCTATTGCTGGCACCATTCGTTTTGATATTGAAAAAGATGTGCTTGGTCAAGATAATGAGGGTAATGACATTCGCTTAAAAGATTTGTGGCCATCTGATGCTGAAATCGATGCAGTGATAGCTCAAAGCGTTAAACCTGAGCAATTTCGCAAAGTGTATGAGCCTATGTTTGATATAAAAGTGGACTATGGCTCTTTACAAGATGGCTCTTCAGCAAAGATTGATCCACAGTATGATTGGCGTCCTCAGAGCACATATATCCGTCGCCCTCCTTATTGGGAAGGCGCATTAGCGGGTGAGCGCACCATGAAAGGCATGCGTCCATTAGCGGTATTAGGTGACAACATCACTACCGATCATTTATCACCATCAAACGCGATTATGCTTGATAGTGCCGCCGGTGCTTACCTTGATAAAATGGGCTTGCCAGAAGAAGACTTTAACTCTTATGCGACCCATCGAGGCGATCATTTAACCGCTCAACGTGCGACGTTTGCCAACCCGAAATTGCTTAATGAAATGGTGCAACACAACGGCCAAACCAAACAAGGCTCTTATGCTCGCATTGAGCCAGAAGGGCAAGAAAGCCGCATGTGGGAAGCAATTGAAACCTATATGGAACGTAAACAGCCATTGGTGATTATTGCTGGTAAAGATTACGGCCAAGGTTCAAGTCGTGACTGGGCAGCCAAAGGGGTTCGCTTAGCGGGCGTTGAAGTGATTGTCGCTGAAGGCTTTGAGCGTATTCACCGTACAAACCTTGTGGGAATGGGCGTGTTACCGGTTGAATTTATTAATGGTGAAACGCGTCAAACTTATCAAATTGATGGCACTGAAACTTTCGATATTATTGGCGAGCGCACGCCTGGTGCAATGATGACGTTAGTTATCCATCGCCGTGATGGTTCACAGACTGAAGTGACGGTGAAGTGTCGTTTAGATACTGCTGAGGAGTTGTCGGTTTATGAAGCGGGCGGCATTTTACAGCGCTTTGCTCAAGACTTTTTAGAAGCGAACCATTAATTATTGGTGTTGAATTCATAACATAAGGCGGCGCTTTAGTAATTTAAGCGTCGGCCTTTTCGTATTGATTTTGTATCGGTTTTTACCGATTTTGTCGGTTCTTATCGATAGTCTAGGAAATAATATGTCTCATATTCCACAAATAAAAATCCCTGCAACCTATATGCGTGGCGGCACCAGTAAAGGGGTGTTTTTCAAGTTAACTGATTTACCTGAAACCGCTCAAATTGCGGGCGCGGCGCGAGATGCGTTATTGCTAAGAGTGATTGGTAGCCCAGACCCTTATGGCAAGCAAACTGATGGTATGGGCGGGGCAACCTCAAGTACCAGTAAAACGGTTATTTTATCTAAAAGTACTCAAGCTGATCATGATGTTGACTATCTATTTGGCCAAGTGGCGATTGATAAACCCTTTGTTGATTGGAGTGGTAACTGCGGTAATTTAACGGCTGCAGTGGGCTCATTTGCCATTTCAAATGGTTTAGTGGATACGAGCCGTATTCCGCAAAATGGCATTGCTGTCGTTCGTATTTGGCAAGCCAACATTAATAAAACCATTATCGCCCATGTGCCAATTGTGAATGGTGAAGTGCAAGAAACCGGTGATTTTGAACTTGATGGGGTGACATTTCCAGCTGCTGAAGTCTTAGTTGAGTTCATGGCGCCAGCAGATGCGAATGCTGCTATGTTTCCAACTGGTAATGTGGTTGATGAGTTGATTCTGCCACAATCTACCCCTGAGTTTAAAGCTAAAGGTATTTCATCGGTAAAGGCGACAATGATCAATGCGGGTATTCCTACCATTTTTGTCAACGCTACTGATATTGGCTACCAGGGTCATGAGCTGCAAGATGACATTAACAATGATGAAAATGCATTAGCTTTTTTTGAAATGTTACGTGCTCATGGCGCTGTAAAAATGGGGTTAATTGAGCACATCGATGAGGCTAGAGCCCGTCAACATACGCCGAAAATTGCATTTGTATCTGTCCCCAGTGATTACACATCATCAAGTGGTAAAGCCATTGCTCGCACTGATATCGATTTGCAAGTGAGAGCGTTATCTATGGGTAAACTGCATCATGCGATGATGGGGACGGCGGCTGTGGCAATTGGCACAGCCGCTGCAGTTAAAGGTTCATTGGTAAATTTAGCTGCTGGTGGCACGTCTCGCACTCAAGTGATATTTGGTCATCCTTCTGGCACACTTAAAGTGGGCGCAGAAGCGACATTAACTGATGGCAACTGGCAAGTTAACAAGGCCAGTATGAGTCGCAGTGCAAGAGTATTAATGGAAGGCTGGGTTAGAGTTCCGGGCGATAGCTTTTAATTATTTAAAGTGGCCTAATCATCAGAGACAATTTTAAATATCGATTTTTCAAGGCTTATAACGATAACGTTATAAGCCTTTTTTATAGGGAATGTTATTTTGCTCGAACCCTTAATGACGTTAGTTATTGCCACAAGCTTATTATTAGGCTCACCAGGCCCTGTGCCCATTGCGCTCGCTGCAATAGGGGCTACATTTGGTGTTAAACAAGGCCTGCCATTTTTGTGTGGCATATTGTCAGGATTATTGTTGGTTATCCTGGCTACGGTACTTGGCTTGTCAGCCTTATTTACTTCTTATCCAAACTTTAGAATTATCTGTCAAATTATTGCTTCGCTGTATATGGTTTATATTGCCTTTAAAATTGCCACAGCTTCAGTAGTGCCAAACATTACAGAACAGTCAGCACCTAAATTTAGAGATGGCTTAGTGTTGAATATACTTAACCCTAAAGCCTATGCCGCTTTTATCGCGATTTTCTCTCAGTTTCTACTACCGCTTTCATCTTCTTCGACCAGTTATTTGATGACAGCAGTAATATGCATTGTTGTTGCAGCATTGGTCGATAGTCTTTGGTTGGTGTTTGGCAGCTTATTAAAGCCAGCTTTTTCTTCGCCAAAGCATGCTAAAGCTATTCGATTAGTGTTTGCGATCTTATTAGTCATTACTGTGTTAGTTTCTTTGGTGTTTAGCTTGCAAAGTTAACCCGTTATCACGATTTGTCACAACTTATGACGACAGGACATTATGTGGATTGGGGGGATTCAAGTTATCTTGTTTAATATAAGTCGAGCTTTCACTCAGCCATTGCATCTAAGTAAGTGAAACTAAGTAAGTGAAACTAAGTAAGTGCATATAAGTAAGTGCAGCGAGTTATTGCAATCAGTCACAACAATCATCCATTAATATTTAGAAGGTTTACCTTATTCAACAATCCAATGTAAAAACCTTATCGATGACAATATTGGCATTGATAGCTTTTGCGGCGAACTCTGTTTTGTGCCGTTTAGCACTGGGCGATGGTAGCATTGACTGGGTGAGCTTTACGGTTATACGTTTATTATCTGGAGCATTAACCTTATTACTGATTTTAAAAATCAATGGAGTTTTAACAAAACCTCGATATCCAGATGCTCAAGTTACGGGCAAGAATAATCAACAATCTTTAATTAAGCAGCAACAGTTAATGCTAAAGCAACATCAATCAGCTGGGAGTTGGTTAGGTGGTGTGATGCTGTTTGTTTACGCTGCCAGCTTTTCATATGCCTACACACTACTTGATACCGCCACAGGGGCATTGATTTTGTTTGCCTCAGTTCAATTAACCATGATCCTGCTTGCAATCATTAAGGGAGTGCGGCTCAAGCTGATTGAATGGCTTGGGGTTATTACGGCATTTGTAGGGTTTGTGTATTTAGTTGTTCCCGATATCAATTCACCTTCGATGGATGGTTTATTATTTATGACCATTTCAGGAATTGCTTGGGGTGTTTATACCCTAAAAGGTAAACAAACAACTCAGCCGCTACGCGATACATGTGCCAATTTCGTCAGGTCTATACCTTTAGTTCTGGTATTATTTCTAGTCAGTTTAGGGCAGCTTGAATTAAGTGACAAAGGTGTATGGCTAGCGATTATCGCGGGCAGCGTGACCTCTGCAATGGGTTACAGTATTTGGTATGTCGCGCTTAATGGACTTAGCGCCACTAAAGCTGCCGTCGTGCAACTTTCTGTACCCGTTATTGCCGCTTTTGGCGGGGTGATATTTGTTGCTGAAACCCTAACTAGCCGTTTAATGATTGCATCGATTGTGGTGTTGACGGGGATGTTAATGGTAGTGCTGGGGAAGAGTCAGAGTAAAAAGTAAAGCCGCTAACAGCGGCCTTAGCTGAATAGCTTAGGATTTATTTTTCAATACTAAATCTTACATCCTAAACTGATATCTTAAGTTTCGATTATATTCTTAAAACCTGTTCGTTCTGTTTATGACTTGCCCCATAACCTCAGCGCCAACCCTGATGCTCGTGAGGTCACTTGTTTACAGGCGCGTTCAAATACATAAGGCGAGCCTAAGCAGATAAAGTGTTCTTTAGCACGGGTAATTGCTGTATACACCAGCTCTTTAGTCAGCAGTTGCCATTGCGCATTACTGGGCTTTTGCGGCAGCACAAACGCCACTTGTTCAAATTCACTGCCTTGGCTTTTATGTACGGTCATCGCAAAACAACTGTCGTGATGGGGTAATCGCGCGGGTTGTACTTTCAATAAGCTACCATCTGCTTTGACAAAATAAGCCATGAGCCGTTCAGGTTTTTGTTCGTCCTGCAAAATCAAACCAATATCGCCATTAAATAATCCTAAGTTGTAATCGTTACTTTGGATAATGATTGGACGGCCAAGATAAAACTCCTGGTTAGGCTTAATCCAATGATTTTGCTTAAGCACATTGGTGATGGCGAGGTTAATACCATCAACGCCAAATTCACCTGATCGCATGGCGCACAAAATCCGGAATTTGTTAAAGCTTTCGATAATATCTGCAGCCTGATGACGCTGGGAATTGTAATCACTGTCTTGTACGGAACCTAGCTCATGACCTTGTTCACCATTGAGCAGTTTAGCTTGTTCATAAACATGCTGATTATCGAGGATCATCTGCAGATATTCACTGTAAGCTGCCACCGAAAGTTGCATTAACGGCAAGCTTTGACCTTCAGCTTGATGCTCAATCCAAGTAAGTTCTTGATGGCCATGCTGCCATTCTCGGCGGACTCCTTGAATATCGACATAGTTTACTGAACTAGCTAATAAGCCAATCCCTGCATCACCTTTAAAGCGGTGACTGTGCATTAACATACACAGGTTGTCACCAATCATGGGCGATTGATGAATAAACTCGCTGGTTGCTTCACCTGTGAGTTGCTCAAGTAAATCAGCTTGTTTAGCGGAATAGCGCATTTTCCACGGCTGCACAGACGATGAGTCCGTATTTGCAAGCCCAGAGCAGATATCGGCTAAGACTGCGCCAGCTTCAACTGAAGCGAGCTGGTCTTGATCGCCTAGCAATATCAACCTTGTTTGACTGGGTAAGGCATTGAGCAGTTTATGCATCATGGGTAAATCGACCATTGAGGCTTCATCGACCACCAATAAATCTAATCGTAACGGGTTGTCTTTGTTATGGCGAAAAGCATGGGAGTTTGGAATAACCCCAAGTAATCGGTGTAAAGTCGCAGCTTCTTCAGGGATATTTTTGAGCGCCTTGAGAAGTTCTGGCTTACCTGTTTGACTCACTTGGGTAAACAAACGGGCTTTAGAGGCTTTGATTGACTCACTTAATCGCGCCGCTGCTTTGCCGGTTGGGGCGACTAACTTTATGCTGAGTTCAGACTGGGTGAGTAGCAATAATAATAGTTTAGTGACTGTGGTCGTTTTACCAGTACCGGGGCCACCGGTAATCACCGCTAGGGCTTTGGTTAATGCCGTTGCAGTAGCCACTTTTTGCCAATTAATGGTTTGTGATGAAGCTGGCTTAGCCTCATCAAATAAGTCGTTAAGGTAAGCGGGTAACAGATTGGTATCGACAGTTAAGTCAATATTCGCCATCTGATTTAAGCGACTCGCCACTTCGGTTTCGAAATGATAATACTTGTTTAGGTATAAACGGCCATGTTCGAAAATCATCGGAGTATTTTCACTAGGCTCTCCCACACAATCTAATTTGGTAATTGAGTCAGTTAACTGCTGATGATCGACGTTGAGCTTACATAGGGCTTGTTGCTCACAAAACGGATTAGCTAAATCTATCCCACTGATGACCAAACAGCTGTGCTGACTGGATAACTGCTGACTTAGTAGGGTGCAGATGAACAATAAAAACTCATCACTTTTACTGGACTGTATCTTGGCCATTTCTAAAGCGAAATGGCGATCAAGTGGGGTAATAAGCCCTTGTTGCTGCCAATGCTTTAGTAGCTGATGTATGGCCGCTTGCAGCTGGAGTAATTGACTCATGATGTTGACTCCACTGTCGTATTATTCAAAGGCGTGCGACTCACTGCAGCTGATGCCTCATTCGATTGACTAAATAATATATCCAATTGCTCAATTAATGCTTGCGGCGGTTTGTCGAAAAATACCCCAGATTGTGGTGTTTGCGGGCTCATACCACGCAAGAACAAGTAAAAGCTGCCACCAATATGTTGTTGGTATTGGTAATGTGGCATACGTAGAGACAAGTATCGATGCAGCGCTAGGGTATACAAGATATATTGCAGGTTATAACGGTGACTGCTAATGGCATTGCCCATGGCTTCCATGTTGTAATCTGAATAGTCATCGCCTAAATGGTTAGACTTATAATCGGCAATATAAAATTGGCCGTTAAATTCAAAGGTTAAATCGATAAATCCCTTCAGCATACCCTGTAATTCATCAAACTCTAGCCCAGCATCATAGCCGTATTGACTGAGTAATTGATTCAATTGCTCAGATTTTAATTGGCTAATGGGAAGATAAAACTCCATCTCCACCAGCTTTTGTTTTTCCGTTAATTCACTCAAGGTTAACGGTATGCCGCTTGAGTTAAGTAATTGCTGGTCGCACTGCTGATAACCGGTTAATAGCGGTGTGTGCAAAATTTGTTGGTACCAGTGGGTTAAAGTCTCGGTCCAAACTTCTTTGTCAAAACCATATTGGTCCATCGCTTTGGCTAACGCTTCAGGCAATTCGCTATCTGCCTGAGTGAAATCAAATAACTCCAATACTAAATGCATAAAGCTACCGGCATTGGCGCCACGCTCGAAAGTGAAACGGTTAATTGCGTTTTCAGCGGCTTCAGTATCAAAGGGGTTGATATCACTGCTGGGTTCGAATTGCGCTTGAATTTCTTGGCTGAAATCTTCGTCATCGGCGCCAGGAGCGACTTTTTCATGGGCTAAATTTTTCACAAGCCCTGAGTAACTGCCTACTCGCCATGGTGTTTGGTAATCACGGCTTAAGGTTTTTGGTAGTGGTTCCTGGTCGTTGTTTTCTACGCTCAATAATGCTGAATCATCAATCGCATCGATTTCACTGATGCTAATCGCATCGACAGGATGACCGTGTTTATCGTTAGTAAGCTTTGTTGCAGCCAATTTAAGCTGCTCAAAATCGCACTCTTTAGTGGTAATACCCAGTAAATAACCGATAGCGGTTTCAAATAACTGACTGCTGATGCCCGCTTTTAGCATACGGCTATGGTTGGCAATATATAGGTAACACACATAAACAGGACGGGTGAGTGCCACATATAAAAGGCGTAAATCTTCAGCAAGATTTTCCTGTTTATATTGCTCCCAACCTTCCTTACTGGCTTCAACATCCCATATGAGCTCATCGTTTTGGTGATACAGCATTGGCGTTGGCTTGCGACGATTGTCACGGGCTAAACTAATGAAAGGCACAAAACACACAGGGTATTCAAGGCCTTTACTCTTATGAATCGTGACGATTTGCACAAGGTTTTGTTCGCTTTCAAGCCTAAGTTGCTGCTCATCACTACCTTGGCCATCAATAAGCTGTTGCTCAAACCAATTAATTAATGCACTGCTGCCATCGAGTTCAGTGGCTTTTTGCTGCAATAATTCAGATAAATGACGGAAATCGGTTAACCGGCGCTCTCCGCTCTCGGTGGCACTTGTCTCATCTGTTGAAGCTGATGTTAGTTTTGACGTCGATGTACTGAGATCGCCTTTAGCTAAAAATCGCTTAATCAATTCTGTTTCACTGGCAAGAGATAGTAGCGACGGCATAATGCCATGGCGATTCCACAGTTGGTGCCACTGAGCAAATTTATCTAATAAGTCTTGGCGCTGCTCTTCATCTTGATTGAACTGATGGATTTGCTGTGCGCTATAGCCCATAAGTTCTGTAGCCATAGCGGAGCGTAAACAACGTTCATCTTTAGGATTGGCTAAGGCTCGTAAAATGATCGCAATTTCAAACGCTTCTTGGGTTTTAAATACACTATCTCGGCTCAAAAATACTGCGCCAATTTGTCGCTCGCTCAAGGCTTGTTTCATTACCGCAGCTTCATTACGGTCACGAACCAAAATGGCGATGTCTTTGGCGATAAGTGGCTTACCCGTTTGAGTGTTTGATTTACTTGCCATGTAGCACTGGCCATTTTGCGACTCAGTTAATAGACGTTTGATCTCACTGGCGGCATCGGCAGCCAGTATTTTACGGCCTGTGGCTTTGTTGAGGCCAGAGTCATCTTCTGCCAGTAACTTTATTCGTAAGGCTGCGCTATTTTCTGTGGCTTCATTGAGGATTTTACTATCAGCGCTTTTAGGCGTATTGACCACGTCATAAGGGATCGCATCACTGATAAATGGGTCATCGTGTTGGCTAAATAATTGGTTTACCCCATTCACTAACGCAGTCGATGAGCGGTAGTTTGTTTCGAGGTTATAGTGCGCCTTGGTTTGTTTTCGGGCCTGAATATAAGTGTGAATATCAGCGCCGCGAAAGGCATAAATTGCTTGTTTAGGATCGCCAATCATTAATAAGCTGAGTTTATCCCACTGTGCTTGTTGTTGATAAATTGCCGAGAAAATAGCGAACTGTAGTGGGTCGGTATCTTGGAATTCATCGATTAACGCAACAGGAAAACGCGCAGCAATCGCATTAGCGAGCTGTTTTGAAATTAACTGCTCTTGTGATTGGCTAGTATCAGTATCAGTTTCAGTATCAGTATCAGTTGAGTTTAGCGCGCCTGCTAAAGTGATCAGCAAGTCATCTGGGGTCATTAAATTACGTTGAGCTTTTTGCAGCGCGAATCGCAGTTTAATCCCGTCTTTTGCGCGCACCAAGAATGCCGGTTTTATTTGGCTAATGAGATCAAATAAGCGCTCAATGTGATCCAATAGAGGCGCTTCTTGTGGCGTAGGAACTGTGCCACCTTTATTCAGTTTTAACCCTGATAACGCCAGCATTTCAAGTGTTTTTACTGGCGGTAACCCAGTACCTGAGCTAACCCAGTTCGTCAAATTATCAAACATAGCCGCAAGCTTCGGGTATTCATCAGCTTTTTTGCCAAAGCGGGCGCCATTTAGCGGCAAACTGTGCAGCAGCGTTAATTCTGCTTCACTGTCTGCTGCCCAGCGCATTTTAAAGCGTGACAAGCTTTGGGTGAGTTCGTCAGTCAGTTGATTAAAGTCTTTAGCAATAAACGGTGTTTTAGCCTGAGTTGCGCCTAATAGCTGCCTTAATTGTTTAGCTAACTCATCAGGGCTACCAAACTCATTGGCGATGACTTGGGCTAAGACCGCTGGCAATGGATAACAGGTTTCACGCCAAAAATCTCTTACTGCATGGTGTAAAAACTCGCTGTCATCGAGAGTAAATTCTGATTCAAATAGCAATGATGACTCGAATGCCATGTCAGATAATATCCGCTGACAAAAACCATGAATGGTGAAAATAGCGGCTTCATCTAATGATTTTAATGCTAAATCTAATCGTCTTAGGGCTATTGAGCGTTCTGACTCTGGTATTTGCTGGTAAAGCTGAGAGACAAATTCATCATCAGTATCAAGCCCAATAAAACACTTAAACGCAACCTGGATACGTTTTCTTATCCTATCGCGCAGCTCTTCTGTGGCGGCATTGGTAAAGGTCACCACTAAGATTTGCTCGCAGGTTAATGGCGCTCTTTCGATTTCTCCGTCTTTACCACCCAGTAATAGACGTAAATATAAACCCGAAATGGTATAGGTTTTACCTGTACCGGCACTGGCTTCAATTAAGCTGCTGCCAGTGAATGGTAAGGTGAGGGGGTTGAGTGTAGTGACCTTGGTCATTATGCTTGCCCCTCTGTACTGATAGCATCGATATTATTCACCGATGTTGTTTCATTGATGTACTCGTCTAAATCAGCCAAGGTGCCTTTGTGATATACGCTCAGCATTGGCTTAAGTAATTGCATGGCTGTGTCACCAAATCCTTGTTCCGTAAAGTCATTCGGGAAATTAAATAAGCGTTTGTTATGCGGATCGTTTCCTTCACCAAACTCTGTCTGCTCGTCAAGCCACTGGCTTTGCGCTTCATGGAGTTTTTCTGAATGTGAACCTTCAGCTTCAACATAGGCGAGTGCGGTGCGCGGCATAAAGCACAATGGCTGCGCTTGGCCATTAAAATAGCCCTGAACAAATTGTTGCAGTAATTGCTGCGCTGCCTCTGGTTTTATCGCTGTGAAAGCATGAAAATGACCGATATCCAGCAGGTAACTGTTTTTCTCTACTCCTGATGCGTTTAAGCATAAATGGCGTAAATAGACGCGTAAAAAGTCTCGGCCATGGGCTGTACCTGGGCGATAATTGACTTGGCCTTTCGCGTAAATGTCATCAATTCGACCAACCAAATTGACTGCAATGGTTTGTCGAGTAATGCTGCTGTTAAGAGTACTGTTGTTAAAATTACTGCTACTGAAACAGATGTCATCAAACCTAAGATCAACATCTAGTTCGGAAGTCTTTTGCGCTTCTCCAGTTAAATACAATACTCTGCCAATAAGAGGAGCAATATCTTTTTGATATTGGTTGAGGAGTAAATCATCAAATGGCTTCATGGGGAGTGAGCCGCTGACTTTTAGTTTGGCAACAAACTCCATATCAGCATGCTCAAGTTGGTTTGAAATAGCGCTATCTAATAAGGCTGATTGCAGTTTATAACGCTCAAGTGAATCTAAGCCAAAAGGTTCATCATTATCATCAGCTTGAATACGCAGATTAAAATCCACTTTTAGGCTTCGGTTTAAAAAGAATTGCGCAGGGCTTCTAAAGAATCGCAGTAATGCAGATAACTCAAGAGTATGTTGATGATCTTTTGCTGCATCAGTTAACTCTGATTGTAAATCTATAGCAATAGGCTGCGATGCGTTAATAAATGTGGACTGCCATTGTGCTGTTAGCGGGTCATTAAACTTAGGCGGACACCATTGGTGGCTAAAGCTCTGTTGTAAAATAGATTGTTGCTGCGACGGTGAGTGAGACACCTCGGGCTGAAATAGTTTCACATCGAATGGTTGCAGCGGTTGCTGGATAATTAAATGATCAATAATGGCTTGATCTGCAGCTTCATTGGATATGTTTTCGCGTGTTGTGTTTTTGTTTAAATGGCTATTGTTTAAATCGCTATTGCTTATATTACAGCTATTAAAGCAATAGTCGGCAAAATAACACAGTTGATAATACTCAATCAGCTCAGAGACTAACATCGACGGAATACGCTCAGCATTATCACGTTCAGAATGACCGATATAGCTGACGTATAATTGTTGCCTTGCAGAAAGCAGGGCTTCTAAAAATAAGTAACGGTCATCTAAACGTCTTGAACGGTCGCCTTTAATGGCACCATTGTGGGCCATTAAATCAAACCCTACAGGGTGTTGAACTCGTGGGTAAACGCCATCATTCATCCCCAGTAAGCAAACGACTTTAAAGGGAATAGAGCGCATTGGCATCAGAGTACAAAAGTTAACACTACCTGCAAGGTAGCGCTGCCCCACGCGGGATTCATTTAAGCGTTGATTAAACCATTGCTTAAGCACTTCAATGTCGAGTTCGCCTTGATGACCCGCACCTTCAAGTTCTTCTTTTAACGCTGTTAACGCTTCACGGATGGTTTGTACTTGTTCACGCTCATCATCGTCAGCTTCAAAAAATACCTCTAATAATTGATATAACTGTTCGATGCGCTCAAGCGTTGGGCAAGTGCTGGCAAGTTGCTGCTGATAGTCATCAATGAACTCTAAAAAGTTGAGCAAGTGACCTAATGTTTGCGCCGATTGTCCTTCAACGCCTTTGACGAGCAGGGTGTCATGATAAATCGAAGATTCATCATTAAAAGCATATCCTTGAATAAGGCGACTGATCCCAAATGCCCATGAGTTTTGCTTAAACCCAGGCACACCTTGTTGCAATCGGGTGTGTTCATCTCGCCCCCAACGAACATTGGCATCATCTAACCAGCGCCTAATAAGCTGAAGGCCATCATCATCTAACTGGAATTTGCGTAAAATAGCAGGGACTTCAAGAATGCTTAAAATATCGGTTAAACCAAAACGGCTTTGATTTATATCCAATAAATTTAAGAAACTGTTGATGAGTGGCGACTCTTGCGCAGCGCCTCTATCAGCAATGGCGTAAGGGATATAATAATTACCTTGCTGCTGGTGTGATTGGCTGTTACTGGTGCCAAATACCGCATCAATATACGGTGCATAAGCGGCAACATCAGGCATCATTACTACGATATCTTTAGGTAGCAGGCCCGCTGATTGCTGTTCATTGGACAGCAATGCTAATAAGTGATCGTGTAAGGTTTCAATTTCGCGCAGCGGACTATGACAGCTGCGTAAAGTGATTGAATCATCCGTTGGCAGTAAGCTTCTTCTTGCTTGAGTATTTTGATAAAAGTGCGCATCAGGCCCTAATGGTTGACCTAACGTTTCCATTTGCAAGATATCAAATTGTAATCCTTGCAACAGGTTTAGCTCATCGGCGGATTGTTCAGGTTCGATGTAGCAATCGTAACTAAAGTCAGTATGTTCAGCGGGTAACTCGAGCATTAAATCTAACAGCTCGCGGCCCATTTTACCGTTATTGGCTAAAATCGGGTTACCGACTTCGAGCTTATCTTCCCATGACTCACCGAGTTGCTTTTTATCGGCATATTGCAGCGCCATTCGTGCTCGAGCTTTAGGGTCAACAATATCGCCCCAGTAATGCTGACAGGGGCTAAGGGAAAACATAATGACTTCAATGCGCTCAGCAAGGTGATAAAGCACCTCAAGAGTTTGCGGCGGCATTGATGATATGCCAAAAACGAATAAGCGTTCAGGCAAAGAACTGATAACGGTGTGCGGCTGTTTGAGCGCATTAATTAATTCTTGATGCAAGTTGGCGCGGTGATAATGACTGCCGTTAATTTCAACTTGGTTATATTCGATTAGCGCACGCCACAATTTGGGCTGCCATAGCTGATTTTGTTCAAGCTTGATTGGCTGCTCGTTACTTTCCCAACCTAAAATCCAGCTCGGACGATAAACTAAGTATTGGTCAAAAATATCGGCAATGCGGCCACAAAGTTGATACAGCTTCATCGCATCAAAATGCCGTTGATGTTGATTAGCAAGTCTAGTCAAACTGTTGCTGCTAGGGATGGATTCATTTGTGTTAGAGCTTAAATCAGCACTTTTAATATCACTTACATTTGAAGCTGTGTTTGTGACTTCGGGTGTTAGGTAAGCTTGTAGTGGTGCAAAATCTTCATCAGTTAATAATCTTGGCAATAAATCCATTAACTTCCACGTCATTGCCGCTTTGGTAAAAGCATTGTCTTTAGGGACGTTAGGTAAGAGTTCATGGCATAACTGCCAAGTAAAACTGGACGGTAAAGGGAACGAAAGAGCAGCAGCGATACCATTGTATTTTGCCACTTCTAAACGCAGCCAAGTCGACATCCCCGGGCTTTGAACTAACACATGTTCGTTGGCCAGTAAGTTAGCATTATCAAGAGGAATGGCTAACATCTTGGAAAGCTGTTCAGACAAAACTTCCATCTGATTCGATTGAATTAATCTAAGCATTACTGACTCGGCAACTGATGATAAAAACCATTCTAAGAGGTTGTTATTAGGTTTGAAAGGCTTTTATTAGATAGTGAGTTTAAACGCTAAAATAGCAAGCAAATATTGTTGTGTGGTGATTCATGTTAATCGGAATAATAAGCTGTGTTCACCATATGAAAGTGACTTTCAGGTGTCTATATTGGGCATGATTCATTAGGTCATGATTCATTAGAGCGTGGTTCATTAGAACATGGGTCATCCATATGAGAACAAAATAAAGTTAACTTCTCCCTCACTACTAACTATGCTGCTATAGCTTATAGTTCGGTTTTTTCTACAATAAGATACGTATGAACTTCAGGGTATTGGTCAAACTCTACATGTTTAATCGTGCAACCAAGTTCAATCAATAATGATAAAAAACCATTAGTACCAAGAGACGAATAATAGACTGTAGGCCCCATATTGTTATCAGTATGACAACCTTCTTTTTCTACACCACCAAACGAAAATATAAATACACCACCAATATTGAGCATCTTTACTATTTTAGTGAGTACGTTACGTTGTTCAGTTAATGGGATATGCCAAATGCTGTCCCATGCAGTGATAAAATCGTACTTCTCTGGTAACTCACACTCACAAATATCAGCCTGCATAAAGTCTATATCAGGTTGTTTTTCACGCGCAATATTAAGCATTTCAGTTGAAACATCTAACCCAGAAGCTGTGAAGCCTTCATTTTTTAGCAACTCAGTAAAACGCCCAGTACAACCGCAGCCAATGTCTAAAGCGTTTCCTCGCTTTTGAATAAAGCTGATGGCTTTCTTGTGCTGTTCAATACCATTAGCCATATTAAACGTTTCATTAGCCCAAAGATGAGTAATTTGATCATAGGCTTTGCCGATATCTTTTGGTTTCATTAATGGCCTCACTTTAAGTCAAATTGGGATTAAAACTTAACGCAGTGGAAAGGTTGTACGGCAGCAGCTACTTGTTCACCTTAGACAAACTTTGAAGCTGACACTTTTGGTGATGGATATATTATTACAATATTTTCGGCACCTTGTTGTTTCATCGCCTTCAGGTTTCTATCTACTCTTGCTATGTGTAACTTTGTATAGCGTGAATATCTTTAGCAAAACACACATGTTTTATAAATCTTTTGAAAACTGAAGTAACATAATGATTTATAAGTACTCTATCAGAGTGACGTTGAATAAACGAGTATCAAAAAATGGTCAATGAGTATTGATGTTGGAGGCTTAGTTTATTTCCAAACTCTGCTTGGATTAACATCGTGGGTTTTCCACCCAAATCCGACGAAAGTAAGTAACAGCAATTCCCTCTTGGAACACCCACTCCAATTTAGTTTAAAAAGCGAAACTTCCAATGGAGTTATTCATAGCGTTAAACTTTGTCTGTAGGCTGTTTCGGTAAGCTTCAAAAATAACTAACGCTTTCAATGGGGCGTCCCTTTTCCTCGAAAGCAAGCTGGAATCTTAAGTGCAGGATGCACTAAATGCCTTGAAGCACATGGATGTGCGAGAAAGGCCATGGCTAGACTCACGCAATTTTCTTGCTTACCTCTATTCAAATTGAACATTCACAGTTTTAAAAAACTCTATTTAGGCTTTAACTAAACAAATGAACCTGCCGGTCAAACATGTCCCCATTGAATAAGCATGAGGCTTGCTCGCTTTCCAGAGCTATTTCGTAGGGGCGGCAAGGGATGTCGAGAAGGGAAATGCTGTTGTTTCCCTTTCGTCTGGTGTGGGCGAAGCGCCACGACTTTAAACTAGTTTTATAGGATTAAGCTATTGAAATATGATTAAATAACTAACCCTACACCCCCATTTTTACTTTCCTAAAGTAGCGTTTAAACAAGATTTGATGTTGTTCTATCTGCTTATAAAAATAACTGTGACACTCACAATTAATTTTTCAATTATCAGCTTTAGGGCATAGGCAAGTTACCATAGTTGTATTGGTTAGGTTATGGATCACCATAGCTTTAAGTTAACCAATTGCCTGCCGCAGGCCTTTGTGCAAGCACGACTGCGACACGCTGCAAGTTCGTCCCTAAAACTCGGCCATGACGTCCTTGTCATGGACGGTCACTGCCGCGCTTACACCGAAATTTTTATCTCTTCGATTTAACTCCATTCGTGATAATAAAAAATCTTCAAGGCTCAATTTGAATTGAGGACGCAGAGAAAATAGCGTGAAGCTCACATGGATGTGAGATTAGCTTTCGCGGTGAATGGATGCACCATCGGAAGCGTTAGCATTTTCGACTAAGACCGAAGTTAGCAACAAACGACGTCAAAAGCGGGATCAACCCCCATCGAAAACCATGCGCTTTTCAGCATTTTTCGGAGGGGCAGCGGGGTGTTCCAAGAGGGTATCGCTGTTGATACCCTTTTGGTCTGGTGTGGGCGAAGCGCTACGACGTTAATCTTTAGCTTTACTCAATTAAACGAATATAAATGATTAATGCTGAACACCATGTTTTTCAAGAAATGGCTGAACTCGTTCCATCAGTTGAGTTTGTTTAGATTGTGCTTCTTGCATGCCAATTTGTGCGCCCGATTGCATCAACTGAGGGGATTTCTCTAAGAATTTTTGACCAACAGGAGTTTGGTAAAACTCAGTGACAGCTTTAAGTTCATCGTCTGTGAAAGACTCTGAATACAGTGCTTTAATTTCATTGATTATTTTGGCGCGATCAATATCTTCATTAAACCAAGTGCGGAAGATTTGTTTAAGTTCTGCTTTACCTGCTTCATTTAATTGAAACTGGGCAGACATTTGGTCAATGACAGGGAGCATTGCCTCGAAACCGCCATTCATCTGAGTGTCCATATTCATGACTTTGAACATTTTGTCTATTGCCGCTTCTTCGGCCATTACTGGTGCGCTAAACGTCATAAATAATAGCGGTAATATTAGTACTTTTTTCATTTCATAACCTTATGGATTAATTGTATATATGATCTAATGGCAAGCGTTTGCATAATGAATTCCAAAATTAAACTCACAAGCTCATTTTTACCTTTCTAAAGTAGCGTTTAAACAAGATTTGATGTTGTTCTATCTGCTTATCACTCAACTGCTGATATTGCAGTGCAATAAAGTGCTCTGTCATTTTGTTAAAATCTTCGGCTAATTGTGGTTGTTGCTCACTCACTGTGTGATGCATAAAAGTAGCAAAGGCTTGGGGTGGCATGGTGTTCCGTGAGTAACCTTTTTTAGCTAACTTAGTGCAAATCAGGTTATAACGTTTAATGATCGGGTCTTGTTTTGGGCGAACAGTAAACACGCCAGCAAAATAGGCAATGATTAAAGCAATAATGCTAAAGCTAATAATCATTAAAACAATAATTTTACTGCTGTTTACTTCGCCTAACAGCTCACTTAATACCTGTTGCTGTCGCTCTTCATCAAAGCTTAAAACCCAAACACTCCAATAAAAATCTAAGCTGGCCAATTGCAAGCGGATGTTGTTAAGCCAAGGGATTTCTTTAAAGCGTAAACTGGTAAATGGACTGTCTTGTAAATAGCTATCTTGGCCAGCAAACATGGCATCAAAGCCATCTAAAATTCGATTTGGGGCAATCATCGCAGTTGGATCAAAACGGACCCAGCCTTGTCCTTCTAACCAGACTTCAGTCCAAGCATGTGCCATATATTGGTAAATACTGTAATAACCGGCTTTAGGGTTGTATTCGCCGCCTTGATAACCTGCCACCATACGTGCTGGTATGCCACTTGAGCGCGCCATAAACACTAATGCGGACGCGTAATGAGAGCAAAAACCAGCTTTGTTATCAAATAGAAAATCATCCACTTGGTTAGCACCGATAGGCGGTGGACTTAAGGTATAGAAATAAGGTTGCTCTGCAAAATAGCCCATCATCGCGTTGATACGATCACGTGGGAGAGGGTAATCTTTGGCAAATTGTTGAGCTAATGCTTGTGTCTTAGGGTTCGTTTCTTTTGGTAAAGTCAAATTTATCCGCTTGGCTATCGGTGGTAATGACAATTCAAGTGAGCTATTAGGGTAAGACGTGACGCGGTAGCTAAAGCGTTGGTCGATATTACGTAATGAAAACAGTCGAAAGTCATTAAGTTCAGCCACTTGTTCTGTGTTGGTAAAAGATTGATCTAAACCAAACAGCCATTTTTGATAAGTTGGCTCAGTGATAACTTGGTAATTATATGGATTCGACTGCTCAATGGTATGTGGCAATTTACGTTTAGGTAAAGGCCCATATGAAATCCGCTGTTCATTCTTTCTGAAATTTGATTGCTTCCAGGTTGTTCCGTCGTAATTTTCCATCACGAGCGCGCGCCAATATAGTTGCTCATTGGGAACTAATTGTAATTTATCGGTGTTATTGGTTTCGTTATCAAAGCCGACGCGAAATGCGAGACTAGGAGAGCGAGTTAGCTTGCTGATATCGCCCAGTGAGACTTCATCCGAAAGGCCCGTTGTCGCGTTTTTCATGCTCGGTGCAAGCCACAAAGGTGGCAGCCTTGGAAATACCACAAACAGTAATAACGCCAGCGGCAAACTTTGCAAAAAAAGTTTGAATCCAAAACTTAAGTTTATTTTGCGGCTACTATGTTGATACACGCTGATTAGTACACAGGTATTAACAAGACAAACAAACAACAATTGAATGGTGTCTAAAATGCTTTGTCGTTCAAGCAAGGCAAACGCTATAAGAAAATAACCCACTAGCACGACGACTTTTACATCGCGTATTTGACGCATTTCTATGTATTTAAGTGCATACCCAAGTAAAAGTAAGTTAACCAGCGCATTAAGCATGCCGATTTCTTTAGCCACCAATGCCAAGGTGGCTGCGGCGCCAACAGCAAGACTGGTAACCAGTAATTTGGGCGGTGCGGCGACTTTGCCGAAATAAATACCGACACGCCAAACAAAACAAATACCGCAAATGCCAATGCTCCATAAGGTGGCATCTTGGTAAAGGGGAAATAGCACTAATGCATTGGTCATCAACAACCAAAATAGGGTATTTCGGCCTATGTTTTCGTTAAAGTTATCTTGCTCGATAAATAGCTTTTTATCATTTTTCGCCTGAGCTGTTTGAGAAAATGAGTCATTACTTTTCATCATTGACTCCTGTTTCTACCGTTGCATCAGTGATTTTTTTGCCATATAAGGCGATTAATTGCTGGCATTGTTTGCGGTGTATTTCACCACTATTTTGTTCAATCACTTGTTGCTTAAGGGCTAAACCAAATACTTGTTGCCCTTGAGATAGTACATTAACTTGCCATGCCAATTTGCTGAGTTTTTGTTCAAGGCTATTACCATCGGTATCATCCAGGCTTAACCACACAGGTTTTCCTTCTGGCTGAGCAAATTCTTTGGTGAGCATTCCTCGACCTTGAGCCCATTGTTTCCAGGCGACTTGTTTTAACGATTCACCTTCTACATAAGTTTTTAAGCCTTTGTAATCATCGACGCCAGATTGTAATTTCCCATGCTCAAACTCGCTGCTGTTATCGTCATCGAGACTGGTTAACGAGACCTGGCTAGTTTTTGGCTCGGCATAAATAATATGGTGAATATCTAAATCAACATAAGACCAAGTACGAAACAGACCCAATGGAAAATTAGATGACACCTTAATGCGCCCGGGGTTGAAACGACCGCGTTCTTGAGGCGTGAATGTGATACTTGATTGACTAGACTCACCAATATCAGTCAGGCGCACATGTCGCTGCTCTGCAAAGTTAAGGCAGATTTGTTGATGACTGGTATGTTTGTTATCTGGTTTTGCTTTACTGGTTAAGGTCACAGGAAAAGCAATGCTTTGGTTAGCTTGGGTTTCTGGTGGCGTTTGCGAGGTTAAAGTTAACCCTGCGAGGTTTTTATAGCTGTAAATAATGCAGGTATGGAGCAGGCTCGCCAGTAATAAGCTTAAACCGATAACTAAGTTATTTTGATAGTTAGTGCCAAAAAGATACAGCACGCCAATAAGCATAAACCACGCTATGCCAAAGCCACTGGGTAAAATAAATATACTCTTATGAGTCAGAGCAACCTGTTTATTGGGAGGGATCCGCTTATTCAGCCAGCGGCCCCAACGTTGCTTAATTCTTTGGGGAATAAAGCGTGTATACCATTTGGGCTTAGGCTGATAATGGGCTTCAGTCTTTACTGATTTTTTCATGCTAGTTAACTAATTGGATTAACACTGGCAAGAATATGATCTGACAAGGCTTGGCCTTGTAACTGATTGTTACTGCGAATACGGTGTTCAGCCACGCAGTGAAATACCGCTTGGATATCTTCAGGCACTACATAATTGCGGTGATGAATAAATGCCCATGCTTTAGCTGCGTCCAATAAGGCAATGCTCGCTCGAGGTGACAGGCCATTACCATCGGCTTGCTGGCGAGAGAACTGGGCTAAATGAATAAGGTATTTAAGCACAGCATCAGAAGCACTGACCTTTTGTACCTGATTTTGTAAGCTGATGAGTTCATTGGGTGTAAAACATTGTGCTAAAGGCTCAGCAGTATTTCGTGAAGTGAGTCCTTTGAGCATTTCCAGTTCTGCTTGCTCATTTGGGTAACCAATCGAAATACGCATCATGAAGCGGTCTAATTGCGACTCAGGTAAAGGAAAAGTACCTGATTGCTCGATAGGGTTTTGTGTTGCGATAACAAAGAAAGGTTTTGGTAATGGGTGAGTGGTGCTGTCTAAGGTGATTTGGCGCTCAGCCATGGCTTCAAGCAATGCACTTTGGGTTTTAGGGCTTGCACGATTGATTTCATCAGCTAGCAACATCTGATTGAAAATTGGACCAGGATGGAAAGTAAATTCTTGCTGCTCCTGTTGGTAAATTGATACCCCAAGAATATCGGCAGGTAACATATCACTGGTGAACTGGATGCGTTGATAACTCATGCCTAAAGAGGTGGCAAGCGCTTGCGATAAACTGGTTTTGCCCATGCCGGGTAAATCTTCAATTAATAAATGACCTTTTGCCAAAATACAGGCAACCGCCAGTTTAATTTGTTCAGGTTTACCCAGTAATACACTTTCTAATTGCGATAATAATTGTTTTAGTTTTGACGCTGGCACTCAGGACTCCGTTAGTTAACAAATGGTTTGGCCATATTTGTTAACAAATACATCGAAACTATAACGTTACCTTGTCATTAATTAGAAGGAAAGCACTTAACGGCATTAAGCTGTAAATGTTTATTAAATCTTGCGTTAATTTTGTACAAAACATTTAATACATAAAATTAAGCTCTTTAGTGCTAAACATACTGCTTTCAGGGCTATGGGATTGTTGGTATATCAAACGGTAACTGAGTACCGCTTGGACGTATTCTCGGGTTTCTTTATAAGGAATCGTTTCGATAAAGCTCATTACGTCTAACTTACCGTCTGATTCTTTAAGCCAACGCTTCACGCGATGTGGCCCAGCATTATAAGCCGCAGAGGCTAATACGCGATTATTATCGAATTGTTTAAGTAGTTCAGCATAATAGGCACTGCCCAGTTGTACGTTGTATTCAACCTGATATAAATCAGTTTTACGTTTAAATGTAAGTTTGTTTTTTCGCGCGGTTTCTTTAGCGGTTGCTGGCATTAGTTGCATTAAACCACGGGCGCCGACACCTGATGTAGCATAGGGGTAAAATGCGCTTTCACGTCGTGCGATAGCTCGCACTTCGTCAATGTTGACCTTATATTTTTTACTGGCCTTTTCAAATTCAGCTTGGGCAGCAGGTGGAAAACGTAGTTGTAAACTGTTCCATTGCTTTGCTTGAATACTGGCTTCAACACTATAGTCAAACCAGCCTTGTTCAAGGGCGTACAGTCCATACTCTGCACGCATTGGGTTGCTCTGCCTGCGAAGCATGTGCACCCACTCATTGCGAGCATCACGGGTTTTATCCATGGCAATCAGTTCAATAATTCTCGCCATGGCTGGATCATCATTTAATCTTGCGGCAAGAACAGGGTTTGACTGTAAGTTGTCATCGTTCATTGCCAAGGGCGCTTTGATGGTTTGTGCGGTGTGAAAACCGTAAAAGTTACGCGCTTGACTTAACTGTTTGGCAATTTGTGCTGATGTCTGTTTATCGGCATCATTTTTAGCGTTTTCTTCAAGATAGCGTGCTTGCCAATATTGCCAGCGGGAATCATCAATCACGTCGTCACTTAGTAATGCGAGATAATGTTTGATGGTGGCAGTGTCTTTTTCGCTAATGGCCCAACGTAGACGAATTTGAAACAAGTCATCTGAGTCTAATATAGGTAAGCTCGCGTCGATATGTTCAAGTAAATCAGCTTCTTTGTAAATTAAAGCACGGCGGACAATATAACGATTAAGTTGTTGTCCTTTAATGGCATTAAAGCGATTCGCTTTGTCATACTTTTTGTAAAGTTTGACTGCTTGTTTTAAATCTTTGCGTGCCAGTTTGCGCAGCCCTACAGTGACAATGTCGCCAACCATGGGAGATTTAGACGAAAACTTACGAGTATGACGCAAGCTATTCGGGTCGCGATAAACCGAAATAAGCAGATCTGCTTCAGCTTTATTCTTAGTAATCTTTCTAGCCAGATATTGAGTTAAACCGTATTGGCTTTCATTAAAGCTTAATAGCATTCTTGACCATATTAATGCTTGAGTTCGCTTACCTGCTTTAGTCCATTCGCTAAATAAAACATCACACTCTTTTGGACGAGAACGGCCATATTGCCATAACCTTTCTGCGCCGTCGTAGGCAATTTTTTCATTACCTTGGGACAATTGGGCGCGAAAGTAATAACACTGCAAAGCTGTATCGTTAGGGACTGTCGGTGAGATAGCAAGAAAGTTGTCCCACTGTTTTCGATTACCTGCATTTTTCAAATACCGATAGCGCAGAGTATTGTATAGCGGGGTTTGATTGAATGCTTCTATGGCTTGATGGGCTTGCTTGCCTTTAAGCTTTGATATGCTGGCACTTTTTTCATGATAATCAAGGTATACATTAAGTGGGTAATCACCAAGCTGCTGGCGTAATTTTTGGTAAGTTTTCATTTGTTTTTTATCCAGTGCTATATGTGCATCCAGATAAAGCTGCTGTTGAGCGCTATAAGTGATTTCTTTAGCGCTAACGCAATGACTAAAGCCCTGCAAAAATAGCAGAGCAACTGTGACAATTGAAAAATACACCATGTTACGCATAATAATGAGATCTCCGTCTCAGTACGACTTCGTTGCGAAAACTCAACTTTAGTATTTATAGTATTGGTATTATTCGCCAGTAGGAATAATACGGCTTAGGTATTTCTACCCTGTGTTTCAGGTAAGCTCAACAAAAATAATAGTGCAAATGCTCACTTATGCGCTGCTAAATCGGCTTTAATCGTTTTAAATTACGCTTTAGTGCTCTTTTGAATCATCTAATGCTTTATTAATGAGTTGTGGATCTAAATTTTTACTGGTTTCGACCCCAAGTTTTTGCATGATGTGTGCTTGCCTTATCAGGTTACCTTTACCTTGTGACAATTTACTCATTGCTTGCTGATATGTTTTGTCTGCGGTTTCTAACGCGCGGCCTAATTTGTCCATATCTTCAACATAACCGCATAACTTGTCGTAAATCTTAGCTGCTTGAGCGGCAATGGTTTGAGCGTTTTGATTTTGATATTCATAACGCCAAATATTGTTAATGGTGCGCAGAGCAACTAATAAGTTTGTTGGACTGACAAGCATAATATTATGATCAAGGGCAAAGCTTACCAAAGCAGGGTCTGACTCAAGTGCTAATAAAAATGCAGGTTCAATTGGAATAAACATCAACACATAATCAAGGCTCTTAAGACCGTGTAGTTTGTGATAATCCTTTTGGCTTAAGCCCTTAATGTGCTGGCGAATCGATAAGGCCAGTTCTTTAATCGCTTGCTGTTGAACGATTTCATCATCACTATTAAAGAATCGCTCGTAGGCAACCAGTGACATTTTTGCGTCAATGACCACATCTTTTTGCTCTGGAAGGTGAACAATGACATCGGGTTTAAAGCGTTTGCCTTGCTCATCTTTTAAATCTTGCTGGGTGTCATATTCATGACCTTCACGTAAACCACTTTCTTGTAGTACACGTTCAAGGATGACTTCACCCCAATTACCTTGTTGCTTATTGTCACCTTTAAGCGCTTTGGTGAGGTTAATTGCATCTTGGCTCATTTTAAGATTGAGATCTTTAAGGTGATCAAGTTGGTGTTTTAAAGCACTTCGCTCAGTTTGCTCTTGAGTATATGATTCGCGGATTTGTTGTCTGAACCCTTCAAGTTGTTGTTTAAGCGGCCCTAGAACGCCATCAATTTGAGTGACATTTTGCTGTTTAAAGTTTTCGCTTCTTTCTTCAAAAATACGATTAGCAAGGTTTTCAAATTGAAGCTTTAATCTTTCTTCTGCACTTTCTAGTAAAGCTATTTTGTCATTCAATGCGACTTTTTCGGTATTCGCTTGGGTTTGAATACTTTGTTGCATTGCATTTGATTTGGAAAGCGCCAGTTGAGTCTCCATGAACTTACGCTGGCCGTCAGCTAAGGTTTGTTCTAATTGAGGAATACGCTCGGCTTGAGCTTCTAATTTTGATAATTGGGCAATGAGTAATTCTGATCTTTCTCTTGTTTGAGCCAGTGCTTGTTCTTTGTCTTCAATCTGTTGCGCTAATAGCTGCTGTTTTATCTCAAAATCAGATTGTTGCTGAGTCATCTCAGCCGCAATTTTGTCTCGATGTTGTTCCCAACGTTGACGAGTTAACCGTTGATTAAGTAATGCGCCTATGAGTAAACCTAAAAAGGCCGCTGCGGATAATGCGATGATTTCAGCGATAGATAAAGAAGTAGGAAGCGTCATGATGTCGACCAGATAAAAATGATGCTTAAGATTCTCATGCCGCTAGTATGGGCGCAAGGGAGTTAAAGTGGATTTAATACTTAAGCGCTTAATTAATAAACTCAAAAGCTAAACTTTTTGAAATTTATATTCGTATTAAACTGTCTTATAGTTAATCGCAGTGAATAATCTCGTTTTTCGGGAATAGCAAGGAGTAGTTTATGGTGTCTAAAAAAGGCTTTACTAAGGGCGTTGGCAATACGCCTTCTTGGTCTCTTAAGGAAAATGAAGTGACACCTGAAAGTGTATTTAGTGATAGACGTAACATCATTAAAGCACTTGGGCTTGGCGCTTTAGGGGCAAGTTTACCAGGGCAAGTTCAAGCAGGATTATTTGATTTGTTTGGCGGCGAAGAAAAGCCTCCTTTTGCTGTACAGGGACTTGATTACAGTAAGCCTAATCAATTCCAAATAGTTGATCGCTTAACCCCTGAAGATAAAATCACTCGCCATAATAACTTTTATGAGTTCGGTACCAGCAAACAAGATCCGTTTGACAATGCGCAGCAGTTTCAAGTTAATCCATGGGAGCTCAGGATTGAGGGTTTAGTGGATAAGCCGTTAACTCTCGATTTGAATGATTTAACCACCAAATTTGATCTTGAAGAACGGATTTATCGTTTACGCTGCGTAGAGGCATGGTCGATGGTTGTTCCTTGGGTAGGGTTTTCATTAGCTGAATTACTTAAGATGGCAGGAGTGTCGAATAAAGCGACTCATGTTGCATTTGAAACTCTATTCGACCCAGATCAGATGCCTGGTCAAAGAAATCGTTTAATGGGCGGGGGTATTCATTACCCTTATGTTGAAGGATTAACGATTGCTGAGGCGATGAATGAATTACCATTCTTAGCCGTTGGACTCTACGGCAAAACCTTACCGCCACAAAATGGAGCACCTGTCAGACTAGTCTTACCTTGGAAATACGGGTTTAAAAGTATCAAGTCAGTAGTTAAAATTCGCGTAACAGATAAGCAGCCACCAACCAGTTGGAACCAATTGGCACCACATGAGTATGGCTTTTATGCCAATGTAAATCCGCAAGTCGATCATCCAAGGTGGTCACAAGCCTCTGAGCGAAGTATTGGTGAGGGTGGGTTATTTTCAGCGAAACGTATTCCGACCCAAATGTTTAATGGCTATGGTGAACAAGTAGCCGATCTGTATAAAGGTTTAGATTTAAGGAAGTTCTATTGAAGCGCTTAACTCAAAGAGGATTATTTTGGCTTAAAGTATGCCTGCATATTAGTTTTTTAAGCCCAATAATTTATCTAGTTTTGATGGTGTTAACTGATAATGCTGGTGGTGATCCAGTGCAGTATATTATTCATTATACTGGCATGGGCGCGCTGAATGCTTTAGTGGTAACCTTGCTAATTTCACCGCTTGCTAAGCGATTTAAGCAAGGCTTGCTACTGCAAACTAGAAGGTTAGTGGGCTTATATGTGTTTGCTTTTGCTTGTTTACATATTGCCGCCTTTATTAGTTTAGATTTGCTTTTTGCTTGGGGATTTTTGTTTGAAGAGATTGTTAAACGTCCGTATATTTTAGTCGGCGCTGCCAGTTTGATTATTGCGACGCTGTTAGCTTTAACGTCTTTTCAAGCGGTAAAGCGTAAACTGGGAAAACGCTGGCAGTCTTTGCATAATTGGATTTATGTTATGGCAATACTCGCGCCGATCCATTTTTACTGGTCAGTTAAATCTGAAATTATCGAACCCAGTATTTATATTGGCATCTTCGCTTTGTTACTTTGGTACAGACGAAAATCTATCAAACAGTGGCTATTTGGTAGAGCATAGTTTTTTTCCTAAACGTTTTACATAAGCACTTTACATAAGCACTTTACATAAGCACTTTACATAAGATCTTTACATAAGCTCATTGCATTAGCCCTTAACTACAGACTTTTACTATAGATCTTAATTATAGCCAGAGATAGTTTGGTTTAGTGCTCCCGCTGAAACCTTGATTGATTTTTTGTTATCAATAAAGGGAGGCTAAACCGCTTCTGTTTACTGACTTTAATTTTGTGTCATACCTTTGTTATTTTTGGCTTTTTCACATCTTGGTTTCTTGTTACTTTCCCTATCTCTTTGATATATTATGCGGCGCTGGAATAGCCAGTCATAATTGGAGACGAGAATGAAAACGACCGACTATCCTCCTAGTAGAAAGGGAGAAAAATAACACCTGTCGGCCTGTCAATTTTGTCTAGCCCTTCAGTGGCTTAGAACACATTCAATATGCTGTTATCTTTTTATTTTTTCTCCCAAATCTCTACTCGACACCACAAATACATTTGTATTTAAAATGATTAGCATCTTTTAAAGGTGGCTAATGGATAATACCTGCCGTTTATCAATTGGTTGGTTAAGCTATACATGATAGAGAGATATACCATGAAGCTAATGAATAAAGCCTTAGCTTATGATTCAGTGTCATTACCGAATGAAGAGTCTACCCCAAATACCAAAATATTTACTCAATACACTCAAGATGAACAAATAGCGTTGTTGACCTCAATGCCTATTGAAGACGCAGTTAATATTCTTGGTGGGTGCTCTGTTGTGCATGTGCAAAAGTTGATTGCTGAATTAGATATTGTTGGTGAAGATGTTAGAGCAAGGCATTTTGCTCATCAGTTAGGGATCATTCTCTCAGAGGTTGAACCCCACAAAGGCTATTTAAACACAGGGGTTTTCGCCCACGTTCAGCAGCGAATAGGCTGGATTATAGGTTTAGCGTTGCTAGGGATTGTATCAGGGTTAATTATTGCCAGTTATGAAGATACCCTGAGCCAATTAATGTTGTTAGCGATTTATATGCCTGTTATTGCTGCTGCTGGTGGCAACACTGGGGCTCAAGCGGCAACCTTAGTGATTAGAGCACTCGCCACTGGAGAGCTTAAAAAGCGTCAGTGGTTGTCGGTACTTTGGAAAGAAAGCAGAGTGGCGTTAATTATTGGTTTGGTGATTGCGCTTGTTATTGTCGCAAGGGTGATGTTTTTCAGTGATGGTATGTCGACTGGAGGCTTTGAGTTAGAGCTTATTGCCAGTGCAGTTGCTGTGGCATTGTTTATTCAAATCAGCATATCAACAACTCTTGGTGGTGTGTTACCGATTATTGCTAGAGCATGTAAATTAGATCCCGCAGTACTTGTTAGCCCATTGCTGGCGTCGATTGTCGATATTTCTGGTATGTGGATTTACTTCAGTATTGTGAATGCGTTCTTAGGCATTAGCTAACAAAATTATTTGGCAAAATACCACTAACCAGACACAAAAAAGCCGAGTTGAACTCGGCTTTTTGTGTCTAATTCTGGCTATCTATCTATCTATCTAAATAAACAATTTTTATGTTTTGGAGGCTTCACTAAACCATTTATACAGTAACTTGAGAATAAGCTGAAGCCAATAACACTGCCCATAATTACGGCGAGCAAGTACCAGTCTTGCTGCATGGAAATCCTAAGGTCAATATATTGGAAAGTAACAACGCCCCAGACGCCAAATGTGCCAGCGAGGAGACCTAATTGAAGGATTCGATTTATGAGGTTATTTTTGAGTAATGCCAGCAACGGCAGCATGGTGCACAACACTGCTAGATTTATTTGACCGTAACGAATGAAATGCGCTGCCAGTAATATATAAGCTAAAGTGATAAAAACAAGGCGCCACCACATGGTAGTTTCCTTCTACAATTTAAGTGAAATTAGGCTAAGAGGCGGCAATATAGCGGCAAAGGAGAATATATTCTCATGCGTAAATCACAAAACGACGTTTTGAAGTGTGCTTTAGGTGACAAAGGTCTAATAGTCTAGGTTTAATCGAATTAACTGAGAATAAAAACAAGGGAAATTACAGAGGTGAAAAAAAGTGGTCGGGATAACAGGATTTGAACCTGTGATCTCTTGTCCCCCAGACAAGCGCCTTACCGGACTAGGCCATATCCCGAGCATTCTGTTTCGCTGCATAGACTATCAATAAGGTATTTTACAGGCAACCTGTTTGATGAAAATTACTTTCAATCGATTGTTAAGTAAACGATAAATCAATTTTATATTATTGATTGTAAAGTCTTCGTCCTTCTCGCATCACTTGAATAAGCTCGGGAGCACTCAGTTTTTGTTTAAGTTGTTTCTGGTAATTAATATCATAAATACGATATTTCCCATGGCGGTCTAAAACAGTAATCTCAGATTTTTGATATATAGCAAAGGTGCGGCTATCACCAATATAAACCCATTTTTGCTGACTAGGTTGTAGCAGGCTATAGCCAGAGCTGTAGTCCCTAGTTGAGTTATTACAATGTAATACTTGGCTCATTATTGTCGGTACAATACCAAAATGACTGGTGCGATAGCTGACAGTATCAGCAGATACATTTGGCCAATGCATGACAAACGGTACTTTAACATTACCAGGGGAAAGATCTTGGTTCACCTCAGATGGATTACTGCTAAATATTTGTCCATGGGTACCAGTAATCATGATGAGAGTGTCATCACCAACATGATTAAGTAACTCTTTAAGTTGTTGATCAATAAAGTACAAAGACTGTCGATATTGGTTATACAATACTTTTTGTGCTGGCTTTACATCAATGTGCGGCTTAATCGTTTCAATTCCTAAAAAGCCAATTGGGGTGTCATAATGTTTTGGGGCAGATAAATTGACTAGCGAGAACCAATGAGATTGCTGACTTGCGCTCCAATCAATAAACGCCTGAACATTTTTCATGTCTGTTTGCGCGCTGCCTTCTTCACTCTCGTTAGTTATGACAGAGAGTCCGTCAAATATTGAGCGATTGTCGAATACTTTTTCATTTTCTTCAGATAGAAAAATAGCTTGCTGGTAACCCGCTTGAACCATCGCCACAGTCATAACTGGCGGCGTGTGATAAAACTCTTTTCTATCACCATAGTTACCCTGTAAGCCATAAAACATGGCAAACATGCCGGTTTTAAATTGATTTCCGCCACTGAAATGGTCAGTAAATTGTTTATTGTCATTCTGATACTGGGTTAAGAATGGCATGGTGAGTTCATTGACCATATCAGCTCTTAAACCATCAACAGAAATAATTAGCACATTAGTTTGTTGTGAAAGCAGTGCAGGATCTTTGCATTGCAAAGGCAGTATTGGGTAGCTGAGGTTTCTTGATTTGGTTTGATATCGGTTATCGTCACTATTGGTTCCTTCAATGCCGTGGCTCTCCATGAAAGAACGCGCCGTAGCAGGATAAGATAGCGGGTAAGTGTCATCAAAACGGGTAATTTGAGTTACATCAGAGGCATCTGCCCAAATATGGACTAAATGGCTACTGATAAAGCATATGCCGACGAAGGCTATTGCTTTATTACCAAACTGCTTTTTCTCTAATTTTTCAATTCGTTTCCAAATAAAATTAGCAGCGGTCAGTTCAATTAATATAATCGCTGTCGGGGTAGCGATATAGGAGGTACTTTTTAACAGAGCATTGAGATCTGTCCAGGCAAGATCGAACGCAAAAGGACTTAAATGAATACCATAATCATCAAAGACAATGGTGTCATAAAGCAAAATACACAGGCCTAATGTCGCAACGAGTGCGGCATAACCACGTAATATTTTTGAATAGGGTAGTAAAAGGGTAATAGGGAATAGAAAGACGACATAGACAATGAAGGCTAAAAAACTGAAATGACCAATGGTGCTAATAGCTAGGTAACCCCAACCAATAATGGTTTCTGGGTAACCAACACTGCTTAAATAGCGGGCGCCAATTATCATAGCTAAAAAGCCATTAAAGAAGGCAAACCAATGGCCCCAATTTACAAGGCGTGACACTTTGTCACGGGTCATCTGTTTTTTACGCTCAACCATGCGGTATCGTTTTCCTAATCCTATCTGGAATCAAAATCTATTAGCCCTGATTCAAAGTATAAAAATAGCATATCTTTGAACAATTAAAATGGCGTTTAGTTTGATCTTTAACTTAGACCTATCTTTGGGTCTTGAGTTTTACTTAGTCAGCTTTAACTGATTGTGCTAATGCTTTAGCGAACTGTTCAGCTACCGCTTGACGAGATTCACTCGGTACTTTGTTTTCAAGTAAGTGTGAAACGCAATTGCCTAATACCATCAGGCTTAAATCAGTTGGTGCTTGGTGCTTATTAAGTACTGCTAAAAGCTCAGTTATTAATGCTTCAACTTGGGTGTTGGTATATTTAGATTGGATAGCCATAATCAGAAAAGTTCAAAAAGTAATGAATTAGCCCATTATTATATCGGATTTCATCCGCTGTTGCTGCAAGTTTCTAATGTTCAAAATTACATCAAATCTCAGCGGTTTATCTGGGTTTATTAACCCCTTTGGCTCTTATCGCTTTGCTGAAGTTTATTTAGCTTAACTGATTTGTAATTGCGCATTTTTGCGAAGATTTTTTTAAGACTTTTTACTCTGGTCTGTTATGATATTGAACGCTATTTCGCTTCCATTAATAGAGATCAGTCAGGGCTTATGAGCATCAATATCGAGCAAGCAATTATCCACGAAATTTCCCAAGACAGTCAGGGACAGTTAAGTTGTCGTCTTAGACCGCAGCCGCTATTAAATAGCAATGCTGTTGAGTCTATGTTGGAAGAATTACATCAAACTTACACTGGAAAAGCGGGTAAAGGCTTTGGTTTCTTTGGTACTCATGGCGAAGATGGTGAAGCAAATCCGGCTTTTTCTAATGCATTAAATGAATATCGTAGCGGCGAGTTAGGTTTTGTTGAGTTCAGTAGTGCGGCGAGTAAATTACTCCAAGAGGAACTCGCAAAATATGACTTTAGCCAAGGTGGCTTCTTATTGATGTCATGTTATACCAGCATGACAAGTGACTATTTATTTGTTGCCTTATTGAATGCTAAACCATCGATGACTGTTTTAGATGATATGGAGCTATCGCAGAATAATCATTTGGATCTAACTAATGTTCAGTTAGCTGCACGTATCGATTTAACAGAATGGCAAGCAGATAAAGAATCGCGCAAATATATATCATTTGTTCGCGGTCGTGCAGGCCGTAAAGTGGCTGATTTCTTCTTGGACTTCATGGGTTGTGTTGAAGGTGTTAACACTAAAGCACAGAATAAAACCTTAATGCACGCAGTCGAGGATTTTGTTGCCAGCAGTGAATTGACTAAAGATGAACGCCAACAATGCCGTGATAAAGTGTTTGATTACTGCAGTGAACGCGCTGATGAAGGTGCTGACATTGAAGTAAAAGATTTAGCTGATGAACTTGCTGACTCGGGTATGGATTCTTTTTATGACTTTGCCTGTGGTGGAACTTATGAATTAGATGAAGAGTTTCCTGCCGATAAAGCTAGCTTACGCACCTTGAAGAAGTTTTCAGGTACTGGTGGCGGCGTGACACTAAGTTTTGATGGCGGCCATTTAGGTGAACGAGTCATATATGATCCTATTTCAGATACCTTATTGATTAAAGGTGTACCAGCAAACTTAAAAGATCAGTTAGATCGTCGCCTTAAAGGTGAATAAAACATCAAATTTAAATTAAAGCGTCCATTTGGACGCTTTTTTTTGCTTTTAATATGTGAAATTAAGGTTTTCAGTTAATATTCGATGTTATTTGCTTGTTATGACATTTATCAGTTTTATTTTTAGATTATTTTAGTACACTAGCCAAAAATTTAACCTATTGACGGTGATTGCTTTTTAAGTGGTTACTAGGGGGGAAGCATGATAACAGCCTATGTTTATAATCAGCGAAAGTTAACGGTCCACGAACTCAATGTTCACGACAGTATACCCGAGCAAACATTATGGTTAGATATGTTCAAGCCCAATGATGATGAAAGGGAATGGTTGAGTCGTTTTTCGGTAGAGGAAGTACCTGACGAAGAAGATATCAATGAAATTGAAGCCTCAGCACGTTTTTTTCAGAGTAAAGATGGTCTGCATATTAACTCTTTGTTCCCGCAGCGTTCTGGGTCTGATGTGCGTGCAATTAACGTGTCATTTAACTTACGTAAAGATTTTTTACTGACCATTCGTGAAGAAGATGTCGGTCTTATTCGCCTGCTGCGTAACTACTTACGCTTAGGTCGTTTAGATGCCACGACACCTCAAGGTTTAATGCTGGAGTTATTCCATCTGAAAGTTGATTATTTATCAGATTTAATCGAAGACGTGTATGCGGTCTTAGATAATGTCAGCTCGAAAGTGTTTAATGATGAAGAATTAGATGAAGTTTTCAAGATGATCACCTTGCAAGAAGATTCGAACGGCAAAATTCGTTTGAGCTTGCTCGATACGCAGCGTTCGTTAAGGTACATTCAGCGTTATTACCGTGAGCATTTATCTGAAGAGAACATTAAAGACTTACGTGAGATGTTATCTGATATTGAATCCTTAATGCCTCACAGTCAGTTCATTTTTGATAAATTGAATTTCTTACTTGATGCTGCAATGGGCTTTAGTGGTATTCAACAAACCAAAATTATTAAAATATTCTCGGTTGCTGCGGTGGTCTTTTTACCTCCAACCGTGATTGCCAGTAGTTATGGAATGAACTTTGCCAATATGCCAGAACTAGATTGGCGTTTTGGTTACCCTATGGCTATTGGGTTAATGCTTGCCAGTGCCAGTGGTACTTATTTATTTTTTAAACGTAAAGGTTGGTTATAAAGCCATTTAACGGTTTGGTCTTTAAGATAAAAAGCCATTAATAACTGAGTTATTAATGGCTTTTTTGTGCTTGTTATATACAGACTATGGCTGGCCGATACCGTAGCTAATTCGCTCTCGTGGGTTTAGATATTTAAAAATATTTTCAGGCAAGGCTGATACAGGTAAGCAGCGTACTATACTGATTTCTTCACGCTCTAAATCAATTATCGGTGCTTGCTCCTTTGGTACTAAAGGATCGTACAGCATGATTTGCGGAAATAAGATTTTATTCAGATTAACCGACATCACCATACCAAACTGACCACTGGATAACTCAATTACACTGCCCGGTGGATAAATACCGATAGTTTTGATTAGTTTGCCAACATATTCAGCATTAAGCTTTTTTTGGTAGTTTTTATAAATTAAGCCAAGTGATGCGTATGGGGTTTTGGCTTTTGAGGTTTTGGTGCCATTGCATAAATCATCGTATTCATTGACCACAGCGATTAACTGAGAGAATTTGTCTAAATCATCACCCTTTAAGCCTTTAGGGTAGCCTGAACCGTCAATAAATTCATGATGGTTAGCAATCATAGGTTTAGCTTGCTCAGGGAAGGTATCTGCTAATTTGAGAAAGTTCAGACTCATTAATGGATGCTGCTTAATCAGGTTTTGTTCTGGTTTAGTTAGCGGCACTTGCTTATTGAGAATATTACTGGGTATTTTGAGTTTGCCAACATCATGAAATAAGGCACCTAAACCGATTAATTCTATATCTTCTCGATTCCAGTTTAGGCTTTTAGCCAACATCATACACATAACGGAAACGTTTAAAGAATGATGGTAAATCAAGTCACCGGGCTTAGCATCGCCCATTAAATGTAAAACTAAATCATCAGAGCTCAGTAACATATTTGTCATTGAGCTAACCATGTCTTTCGCATCATTAACAGAGTTTAAGGGACGGCTTCCTAACTTTGAAACTGTCGATCGCATCATAGACAAAGAACGGTCAAATTGTTGTTCAGTTTTCTTGATACTGCGACGAAGTTTTTTTTGCGATTCAATTTGTTCTTGCTTGTATTGATCCATCTCAAGCTTGAGTTCATCTAAGCCATCTTCTTTAATCGATCCGGCTTTTGACTTAGCTTCTTCTTTATCAAGTAGCTTCACATCACTGCGTTCGGTATCAAAATAGACTTGTTCAATCCCGAGGCTTTTGATTAATTCAATTTGAGATTGGGTTTTGACTTTAAAATTGCTGAACAGAAAGGGGTGGTCTTTCCACGAGACAGGTAAGCGAATAAAGTTACCCACTTGAATTTGATTAATAGAAACTTTTACAGAGTTTTTCATAGGTTAAAGCAAGTACCCGAAGCCATCTTTTATAATTTGAATTGCCAATGATGAGCTGACTGTTTTGCCAATTTATCAATTCCATGGCAGCATATTATCATTACATTATAAAAAGTGCTGATTTAATATGGATTTTATTGAAGTCATTCCAAATGCATTAACTGATGATCTCTGTGGCAGGTTAATCAATGCATTTGAACAACATGATGGTGTTATTGAAGGTAAAACTGGTCAAGGAGTCGATAGAGATAAGAAACGAAGTTTTGATTTAACTCTAGATAATCATAAGGATATGACACAGCTTAAAAATGAGCTGTTACAAAATACCTTAAAACATACTGCAGATTACTTTAAACAATACCCAATGGCTCTAATGGGAGCTGTATCTGTGTCTGTTGCTGACGAACAAGGAAAACCTGCGACTTTATCGCCTGATAACTTTGCTTTATTGGGGGAGCCAAGAGCTGAAGCTTTAACTAAGTATTTATATCGAAGTGGTGTCATCAATTTACAGAAATATAATCAAGGTGTCGGCGGATACCCGCATTGGCATTCAGAACATTTCCCACAAACAGGTTCACATGAAGCACTGCATCGCGTGCTGTTATATATGTTTTACCTTAATGATGTAGAAGACGGCGGTGAAACTGAGTTTTATTATCAAAACAAGTCGATTAAACCTCAAAAAGGAACCATGGTAATAGCGCCTGCTGGATTTACTCATACCCATAAAGGTAATACACCTATCAGCAGTGATAAGTATATTGCGACTTCATGGATTATGTTTAACAAAGCAGAGCATTTATATGCGCCAATCAAATAATAAATAATATGATAACGAGGAGATAAATCCTCGTTACTTTATTATTGTGGTGGAATTTTTATGGTGAATTTTGCGCCTAGTAAATGACTTTCGGTAATAGACAGTAAGCCATGATAACTGCTTACAATCTCATTACAGACAGCTAGCCCAATCCCTTGTCCTGGTGATTGGGTATCTGCTCTTACGCCGCGTTGTAAAATTCGCTCTTTTATTGCATCGTCAACTCCAGGCCCATCATCCTCAACGATGAGTGTTGCATTGCCGTCAAGGTCGATTCTTGCTGAAATTATCACTTCGCTAATGGACAGTCTGAAAGCGTTTTCCATCAAATTACCGCAAAGCTCCATTAGATCGCCTTTATTAATCGGGAAGCTAACTTCAGGGTCAACATTAACCGTAAACTTCACACCTTTGTCACGGTAAATCTTAAATAGCATTTGCGAAAGTTGCTCAACCATTGGACGAACGAGTGTTTGTTCGTGCACTAGGCCTTGGCGCCCAACCAGTGCGCGTTTTAACTGATATTTTACCAGCTGATCCATTTGACCCACTTGCTGCATAATCTTGTCACTGGCATCAGCTTTACTCAAAGAATGATCATCTGTAATGGCATGCACAGCTGCTAATCGTGTTTTAAGACTATGGGCCAAATCATTCATCGCATTTTGGTAGCGTTCCTGCTGATCGCTTGACTGGACTAATAATTGGTTTAGTGCTTGGGTTACGCCTTCTAGTTCATGGGGGTAACCGTCAGAAAGTGCCTCTTTTTTGCCATCACCAATGGCTTGTAATTCACTTTTTAGTCTTGCCATAGGGCGCATTCCCCAATAGGCGGCACTAATCAGTAATATAAATGCGAGCATCATCACGACAGCTAAACGAAGGTAGGTGAGTTTTTTGAAGCGTTTGAATTCGTTTTCAACAGAATCAGCATCTTTTAATACCACCATATTGTATTGAGTTTGGTTTAACTCAACGGGTAAAAGATAGGCAAAGTAGGACTTTTTATCTGACATGGTGAGGTAATAGGGAGGGCTCGTGTCAGCTATTGACTCAAATCGCTGACATATATTGTTAAGACCACTCTTTCTTGCCAGTGTGGAAACCCAAACTTCGTCAAAGGTTTGTGTACAACTGGCCATCATATAGCTTTTTTGTTTATTATTTTCATTGAGCCAATTATTGTCAGCAGGAATGAGATCGTGCTCTCTGAGCTCTGCCGCAATTTGAGGCATTTCAGCAATCAGTTGTGAGGTTTCTTTATTATAGCTATTTTGAGCATGTAAAATGGTCACAGACCATGCAAGCCCAAAGCCCACCAATGCAATGATGGTTAACGAAGTAATAAACATCCGCGTGAGTAGACGCTTTTTGGGCATAAAATTTAGCTGCATGGTAAATTAAATTTATATCCTTGGCCGCGAATAGTGGCAATTGGGTTTTCAATTCCACCTTTATTGAGCTTTTTACGAATTCTACTTACCATAACTTCAATGGTATTAGGGTCACCTTCTTTGTCGCCATAGACCACGTCTAATAAGCGTTGCTTCGCCACCACCTCATGACAATGTCGCATTAAGTATTCTAAAATGAGGTATTCAAATGCGGTCACTTCCATGTTTTCATCATTCAGACTAACTTGTTTTGCCGCTAAATCGAGCTGTAAAGTACCACTACTGATTGTCGGTTTTACAAAACCAGCACTACGTCTAACTAGAGCATCTAAACGTGCCACTAGTTCTTCTTTTTGAAATGGTTTGACTAAGTAATCGTCAGCGCCTGCATTTAATCCTTCGACTTTATCTTGCCAGTTTACTCTGGCAGTCAAAATCAAAATAGGGGCCTTAACATCCGCATTACGGATTTCAGATATCAGGGTTATTCCGTCTTTGTCAGGTAAGCCTAAATCCACAATGGCGATATCAATAGGGTAATTAGTCGCTTGATAAAAGCCTTCTTTGGCAGTAAGTGCAACTTGTACTTGGTTACCTAATTCAGACAGCTGTACGTTTAGATGATGGGATAAGATTGGATCGTCTTCAATGACTAAAATTCTCATATTAATACTCTTAGAAATAAATGTGTGAACTCGATATTTAGCTCAGGAACAAAAAACGATTTTGCAATGTTTAGCTATTAGTAAGTTAATCTTAAATAACGGTTTGCTTACGATGAATTTGATAAAATATTAACTTATCTTTACTTAACCATTACTGACTGTAATTGTTAATAGCTAGTTCGACAAGCAGCTATTTCTAGCAGGGGTTAATGTAAACGGATCGACTAAGCGAGATAGTCATTTAGTAAACTAACCAAAATCGTGATAGCAACGCCCATGAATATCACACCAGTTATCGCGTCGATTAACCTGCTACCTTTTGCCATTTTTTGCTGAATCACGGGCTTTGTTAATACTAACGCAAGAAAGCTAAACCAAAATAAAGACAAGATAAATAGTAGGCTCGCGGCAGCGACTTTTGTTTCGGTCGTGACTTGAGGGGTCACCAAAACGGTGAAAATAGTGATAAAGAAAATCAGTGCTTTAGGGTTAAGCATGTTGGTGTATAAGCCTAAACGAAACCCTTTTGCTGGAGTGAGTACATTTAAGTTTTCTGTTAAAACTTTACTATTTTTAGTATTAGCCGTTTCAGTATTAGCCTTTTTAATATTACTTTTTACATTGTTTGTTATGTTAGGCTCTAGATTCGCGTCCGCAACATCTTCTCCTACAGCATTGTTATTTGTTGAAGAAGGGTTTGAATGTGTTTTAAATGATTTTAATACTGAACTTAATGCACTAAATCCCATGTAAGCAAGATAACTAATGCCAATTATCTGTACTGAAAGATAAGCCATTTCTGACTGTTGGATCATTAAACTAATCCCTAAAAGCGACAGCAAACTGTGGACTAAAATTGCGATGCTGATACCAAAAGCGCACATTAATGCTGTTTGTCGCGTTTGTTGGGTTGAGGTTTTTACAATAATCGCAAAATCAGGACCTGGACTAACGAGTGCAAGACAGTGAATAACAGCGAGCGTTGATAGAAGAGCAAAATCCATTTATTATCCGAATTAAAGTGTAATGAATATACTTAAATATAAGTATTGAAAAATATAGACTCAGGCTAGGTTATCTTAAAAACTAAAAAGGCGCCATACGGCGCCTTTGGTTGTAATAACGTTTTGATTATAAACTTATTAGTATTCGTTAATTGCCATTAGGCATTTTTAACTTGCTCTTCAAAGCTTGAACCAACTTTACCAGCTTGTGAGTCATTGAAAGTTTCTTCGTTGAATTCACCTTCAGATTTGGCAATAACCACTGTTGCTACAGAATCACCGGTTACGTTTACTGCAGTACGGATCATGTCGAGTAAGCGGTCAACACCAATAATAAGTGCGATCCCTTCAACGGGTAAGCCTACTTGGTTTAGTACCATGGCAAGCATGATTAATCCAACACCTGGAACACCCGCAGTACCAATTGATGCTAATGTGGCTGTTACGACAACAGTAACATAATCCATTAGGCTTAATTCAATACCAAACACTTGCGCGATGAATACCGTCGCAACCCCTTGCATGATGGCTGTGCCATCCATGTTGATAGTTGCACCTAGAGGCAAGGTAAATGAAGCGACTTTATTATCAGCACCTAAGCGATGTTCACAGGTTTCAATCGTAACCGGTAAGGTTGCATTTGAACTTGCTGTACTGAATGCAAATAATTGTACATCACGCATCTTACGCAGGAACATTAATGGGTTTAGACCCGTAAATGTTTTCAGTAATGTTGGGTAAACGACAAGTGCTTGTACCAGCAATACAAAAATAACTAGGAAGAAGTATTGAACCACACTGCCTAATGTTTCTAAGCCTAAGGTCAAACTTAGCTTGGCCATTAACGCAAATACACCGTAAGGAGCCAGTTGCATGATTAATGTCACAACGCGCATGATCACTTCATTTAAATCATTAAATAAAGCAGACACTCGAGCACCACGTTCCCCAATATGAGATATAGCAAAACCAAAGATGACTGCGAAAATAATAATCTGCAGCATGTTACCTTGGCTCATCGCTTCAATTGGGTTTGTTGGGACGATGTTAATCACAACTTCAGCAAGACTTGGTGCATCTTTAGCGCTGAATTCCATCGCTGAACTTGCCAACGAGGCGTTTCCTGGATGAACTAAGATAGCTAATGAAATCGCAACGGTGAGTGCAATGGCTGTCGTGAACATATAAAAGGCAATGGTCTTGCCTCCTAAACGTCCTAACTTTGAAGGGTCACTTAGGGAAGAAGTACCACAAACTAATGAAACAAAAACTAATGGCACAACTAACATTTTCAAACTTGAGATAAAGATTGTCCCAACAACGTGTAGAACACCTTCAGTAATATAATCTTTTACAAATAGGCTATCTGGAAATACGTTTCTCAAAATCAATCCGAGAAGAATACCCGCACCCATACCTATCAAGATCTTGCTTGTTAAACCAAGCTTACTATTTTTATTCAAAACTACTTCCTTCCAATCTCATTCATCAATTTTTGATGATTTATATTTTTTATCTTTTAAAGCGTAGCAGGAAAATAAATCTTATGAAACGGGATAAAAGTTAAAGTTTTTAAGGAAAAATGCCGAAGAAAACAGTAGAGTAACAAAAAAGTTGCCAGAATTTTGTGTAATATGGCGAGATAAGTAACTATTATAAATCTTAAGTACGATTTTAATGTAACAGGGAGACTGACAATGAGGTCAGCACAAAGACTATTTTTAGCGCTTTTAAGTTCAATTTTTCTTTTTGCTTGTAGTGGTGGGGGAAGCATTTCCGATGATGGTGGAGGAGGGACGACTCCAACAGAAACTATTTCAATAGAGTTATCGTCATCGGTTGCATCTGATGTAGAAGTTGATGCAACAACTGGAGCAGTATTAACAGCAACAGTTACGAGCTCTACAAATGGAGCTGTAAGCGGGGAATTAGTCACTTTTGCATTAAATAATGCTGAATTAGGTACTTTCAGTAATGAAACTGCGACAGCTGTAACTAATTCATCAGGTATCGCAATTATTAATATACTGTCAGCCAATATTGCTGGTTCAGGAAGTGTTAGTGCAACCATTGAAAGTGGTGAGTCTACTTCTATTGCATTGACAATGAAGGGTGATGGAAATGACGGTGGCGGAGTCAATGTCACGACAGTGGAGCTTTCGCTATCAACAACCACTATTAATGCTATTGATGGTTCAACTTTAACAGCTCTAGTATCAAATTCTATCAATGGTGTCATTGAGGGTGAATTAGTCACGTTTGTATTAAATAATCCTGACTTAGGCACATTTGATGTCACAACAGCTACTGCAGTAACGGGTGCAGACGGTATAGCGACTATTCATTTATTTTCTGCGGAAATTGCAGGTTCAGGTACCGTTTCTGCTTCGATTGAATCAGGCGAAAATGATTCAAAACCTTTCACTATGGTAGGCGATGGTGGTGAAGCCGGTGGCGGAGCGCAGGTGACACTAAAGTTATACAATGCAACAGGGGATGAAGTTGATACAATCAGTACCTTAGTTCCTGGTGTTTTAGTTGCTACTGTTACTGGGATTAATAAACCTACTATTGTTTCTTTTAGTTCTGAAATTGGTGATTTACCAATAACTTCAGCCGTTACAAATGATGAAGGGAAAGCATCTGTTGATATATATGCAGGAAGTTCATTAGGTGCCGGGATTGTGACTGCTTCGCTTTCTTCTGGTGAAAAAGGTGAAGCAATTGTCATTGTCGGGGCAACCAACGTTGTTATGGGAAGTGGTTCTCCTCTTGAAGAAGGCGTTGCGGAAGTTAGTACAACTGACCTTTCTGCTGGCGGAACAGCAACTGTAACAGTACTGATCCAAGATGAAGCCGGAAATCCGTTTAATCAGCCAATTGATGTTAACTTTTCATCGACTTGTGTGACAAGTGGTCAGGCTGAACTGAGTTCTCCTGTTTCATCAACTAACGGTGTGGCTACTTCTACTTATCTGGCCCAAGGTTGTGCTGGTGAAGATCAAATCAATGTGACAGCCAATGCAGGCGGAATTAGTTTATCTGCAGTAGCGACGATTAATGTACTTCAATCTGATATTGGTAGTATTGTCTTTGTTTCAGCAGAACCTGAAAATATTGGCATACTAGGAACAGGTGGCATTGAATCATCTGTAGTTAAATTTCAAGTGCTAGATAAAAACAGTAATGTTGTAGCAAACCAAGCTGTTGATTTTTCACTAAATACAGTGGTTGGCGGTATCTCAATTGATCCAGTTACTGCTACGACCAATAATGAAGGCATAGTTCAAACCGTTGTCACTACAGGTACGGTAGCGACTTCTGTACGTGTGACTGCAACGGTTGACAATGATGCAGTTCCAGCTATATCAAGCCAATCGAAACAGCTTATTGTTTCAACAGGTATTCCTGACCAAGACAGTTTTTCATTATCTTCAACTATTCGCAATGCTGAAGGTTGGAACCGTGAAGGGACTGAAGTTGAAGTGACTGCTCGTATGGCAGATGCTTTCAACAACCCTGTACCAGATGGAACAACTGTTTCATTTACCACTGAAGGCGGTTCTATTGAAGATGCATGTCAAACGACAAATGGTACATGTTCCGTTATGTGGACTTCACAATTACCACGTCCAGAAGGTCAGAGTTTTTACGATGCTTTAGGCAATCAAACTCTAAGCCCGATTCAAAATCTTAAGTGTTATAAATTAACTGACAAGTCAGAAGATCCAACCTGTGAAGCTGATAATATTGTTTATGGCAATTTTTATGGTCAACCATATGGTGGTCGTGCCACTATTACTGCTACAGCAATTGGTGAAGAGTCTTTCCCCGATTTAAATGGTAATGGTCGTTTTGATGCTGATGAAATGAATGAGTTTTTAAACGGTACAGATGTGACTGGTGAAAAATTTGATTTAGATGATGCATTTAATGATTACAACGAAGATACGGTATTTAACCCACAAGCTGCAGACTCATTAAAAGGTCTTGATGGTGGTGCGCTTGAAGAGCTAATAGACTTTAATGTGAATACAGTCTTTGATACTGCTGATGGGCTTTATAATGGTGTACTCTGTTCTGATCCTGTTCATGCTGGTTGTGCAGATGGTGTGAGTGATTCAAAATCCTTGTTCGTAAGACGTAGCATTGTGATTGTGATGTCGGGAAGTACGGCGGTTGTTACTTTACCTGAAGAAATTCAAATTATTGATGAAGTTCAGGACGAAGATGCTGACGGGAATACGATTGTAGTTGATAGAGAGCATGATGCTACGACTCCAATTCAGATAATTGGTAAAGGTTCTGCATCAGTAGCGTTTACACTGTCTGATTTACATAATCAGCAATTACCTGCAGGTACAATTGTTACTTTCTCTGCTTCTGCAGGTTCAGTTACAAGTACTTCTACCATCACTTGGCCTAGCTCTAACCATAATGGTGGACGTAATTTTGCGGTATCACTAAAAGGTGAAGATGAACCGAACTCTGGTGTTTTCTCTGTCACAACAGAAACCCCAGGTGGAGTGCTCACAGAGGTGTTAGCGATTGGTATTAATATCTTGTAGTTAAATCGCGATATATTCAATAATCAAAAATGCCGCTCAATGAGCGGCATTTTTATTTCTAGATATTTAGTTCATCAAATTATTAATGATTATCTGTTAAAACTATCGATATTATTTTTGGAACTGATAAACACTACCAAGTTTCAAGATTTGAGTGAGTTCATCCAATGCTGTACGTGATTCAATAATAAGTTGTGGATCTGCTAAATCTTTTACTTCTAAGCTGTCACGGTAATGCTTATCTACCCAAACATTGAGTTTATTGAATAACGCATCATTCATAAGTGTATGTTGATTTACTGCTGATACTTCTAATTCACTCATAGCAACACGTAGACGTAAACATGCTGGGCCGCCACCATTTTGCATGCTTTGCTTTACATCATAATATTGAACTTGCTTGATTGGTGTACCTAACGTAACTAATTCGTTTAGATAGGCAAATACTGCAGGATTTTCTTGGCAGTTAGTTGGGGCAATGATTGCCATATCACCATTGGGTAGGGTGATAATTTGGGTATTAAATAAGTAGCTCTTAACGGCATCATTTATCGAGACTTGTTCAGTAGAAACTTTAACAAAGTGAACATCAGCATTCATTTTGCGTCGAATTTCTTCAAATTTCGCATCAGTATTTAAAAAAGCCTGTTCGTGATAGAACAACACATTCTGGTTACCTACTGAAATAACATCGTTATGGAAAACACCTTGATCGATTACATGAGGGTTTTGTTGGATAAAAACACTGCTTTCGTCATCTAATTGATGCAAACGTGCAACAGCTTGCGATGCTTCTAATGTTTGTCTAGCTGGAAACTTTGTCGGTTTTATCGCATTTGGATTTGTGGCTTCTTGGCCGTATACAAATAACTCAACACCTGAGTGACCGTAATCATTACACAGGCGAGTATGATTAGCCGCGCCTTCATCACCAAAACTTGCATGTTCTGGTAAATGTTGATGATGTTTGAAGAAACGCTCGTCTTTAAAAGTCGCTTTGAGGATATTACCAGTAGTGATAGGTTCAATACTGCGGTGTAACTTGTCGACTAAGTTTGCAGGTGTGAAGTGAACTTTACCATCACGAGTATCAGCACTAGGGGACACTGTAGCAGCATTTGCGGTCCACATGGATGATGCACTACAACATGCATTAAGTAACGCAGGAGCATGCTTAGCGGCTTGATTAAGCACCTCAGCATCAGAACCTGAGAACCCCATACGACGAAGTGAATATAAATCTGGACGTTCCTGAGGTGCTAAAACACCTTGAATCATACCTAAGTCAGCAAGTGATTTGGCTTTTTTCAGTCCCTGTTTGGCAGCTGACTTTGGATTTGAAGCTTGCGCAGCGTTGCTATATGAGGCTACATTACCAAAAGATAACCCTGCATAATTATGGGTTGGTCCGACAAGTCCATCAAAGTTCGCTTCGAAGTGCTTCATTTATTATCCTTAAATTTATTTATTATTGTTATAAAAATTGTTGTGAAAATGAGTTCATTTGCTGCTAGGCAATGCAAGAATACAGCCAGTATACTGATGAAATAGGCCTTAACAAGCGGTGACTTTGGTCGCAAAAATCGAAAAAGTGACTAAACATGCACAACTTTTACTTGCTAGACCATAAATAATGAAATATTACTTTTAATTAACGCAATATTATTTTTTGTCATTTTTTATAATTGATTAAAAAATGGCTCGCTGGGCACATAATAGAGGTATTTACTTGAAACATTCGTCTCAACACTCTATATATGGAACCAATTTAATCTATCAGAGACTTTTTGGCGCAAATTAAACTATGGGTAAATCGCTAGTTATTGTCGAATCGCCGGCCAAAGCCAAGACTATTAATAAATACCTTGGTAAAGAATTCATCGTTAAATCGAGTGTAGGGCATATCCGTGATTTGCCTACATCATCATCGCCTGACAGCAAGGTTGCGACTAAAACCCCTGCTGAAGTTAGGAAAATGGCCCCTGAAGAAAAAGCCAAGTACAAGCTACAACGCGATAAACGCGCATTAGTAGCCCGTATGGGGATTAATCCTGAAAAAGGCTGGGCAGCCAAATATCAAATATTACCTGGCAAAGAAAAAGTCGTTAAAGAATTAAAAGCACTTGCAGAAAATGCTGACCATATCTATCTCGCAACCGATTTGGATAGAGAGGGAGAGGCAATTGCTTGGCATCTACAAGAAATCATTGGTGGTGACGAATCTCGTTATCAACGTGTTGTCTTTAATGAAATTACCAAGTCAGCTATTCAAGATGCATTTAGTGAACCATCAGTACTAGATACTAATATGGTGAATGCTCAACAAGCTCGTCGATTCCTCGACCGTGTTGTGGGCTTCATGGTATCTCCGTTACTTTGGAAAAAAGTAGCGCGTGGTTTATCAGCAGGTCGTGTGCAATCAGTTGCTGTGCGACTAGTGGTAGAACGTGAAGGCGAAATTAAAGCTTTTGTTCCTGAAGAATTTTGGGATGTTCATGCCGATTTAGCCACACCTGAGCAGCACAAGTTAAAAATGCAAGTGGCTAAGTTTCAGTCGGCCGCTTTCAGCCCGATTAATGAAGCGCAAGCACAAGTTGCACTTGATGCATTGAAAGATGCGAAGTTTGTTGTCACAGGTCGTGATGATAAAGCCACTTCAAGTAAACCTTCAGCTCCATACATTACTTCTACTTTGCAACAAGCTGCGAGTACGCGTCTTGGTTTTGGTGTTAAGAAGACTATGATGATGGCGCAACGTTTGTATGAAGCGGGTCATATTACTTATATGCGTACCGATTCAACAAACTTGAGTAAAGAAGCCGTTGAAGGCGTGCGAGATATGATTGGTTCTGAGTTCGGTAAGAAGTATTTACCTGAACAGCCACTTCGTTATGGAAGTAAAGAAGGCGCTCAAGAGGCGCATGAGGCTATCAGACCGTCGAACGTCATCGTTCAGTCAGCATCTCTAACTGATATGGAAAGAGACGCTCAGCGTCTTTATGAGTTGATTTGGCGTCAATTCGTCGCCTGTCAAATGATGCCAGCTAAATATGATGCGACGCGTTTAACTGTGACTGCAGGCGAATACGAGCTTAAAGCGAGTGGTCGTACGCTGCGATTTGATGGTTGGACGAAAGTTCAGCCGCCAATGGGCAAGAAAAACGAAGAAGACAATACGCTGCCAGCACTAGATAAAGGCGATGTATTAGATCTTAAAGATTTATTGCCAAAGCAACACTTTACTAAGCCACCTGCACGATTTAGTGAAGCGTCTTTAGTTAAAGAGCTTGAAAAGCGTGGTATTGGTCGTCCATCAACGTATGCAACGATTATTTCGACGATTCAAGATCGTGGTTATGTCAAAGTTGAAAACCGTCGTTTCTTTGCTGAAAAAATGGGTGAAATTGTCAGTGACCGCTTAGTCGAAAGTTTCAGTGATATTATGAACTTTGACTTTACTGCGAGCATGGAGCAAACACTCGATGATGTAGCGCAAGGTAAGTTGGAGTGGAAAACTGTTCTTGATGGTTTCTACGGTGATTTAACTAAGCAACTAAAAAATGCTGAACTAGATCCTGAAGAAGGCGGTATGCGTCTTAACGAGATGGTACTAGCTGAAGATATCAAGTGTCCGACTTGTGGTCGCCCAATGGGGATCCGTACAGGCACAACAGGTGTATTCTTAGGCTGTTCAGGTTATGCATTGCCGCCAAAAGAGCGCTGTAAAACCACCATGAACTTAACGCCTGGTGAAGAGGCTGTTAGCGATAACGAAGATGCAGAAACCGATGCATTACGTGCAAAACATCGTTGTGGCAAATGTGGCACAGCAATGGACAGCTATTTAATCGATGAATCTCGTAAGTTACATGTTTGTGGTAACAACCCGACATGTGAAGGTTATGAGATTGAAGCTGGTCAGTTCAAAATTAAAGGCTATGAAGGACCAATCATTGAGTGCGATAAGTGCGGCAATGATATGGAACTTAAAAATGGTCGTTTCGGTAAGTATTTCGGTTGCACTAATACTGAGTGTAAGAATACCCGTAAACTGCTGAGAAGCGGAGAAGCGGCGCCACCAAAAGAAGACCCAATTTTCTTACCAGATTTAAAATGTACTAAATCAGATGCGCACTTTGTGTTACGTGATGGCGCTGCAGGTATTTTCCTTGCTGCAAGTACGTTCCCTAAATCTCGCGAGACAAGAGCGCCTTTAGTTGAAGAACTTGTTACTTACCGTGACCAATTATGGCCAAAGTACCAATTCTTAGCTGACGCGCCTGTTACTGATGATAATGGTAACAAAGCCGCTGTTAAGTTTAGCCGAAAAACTAAGGAGCAATACGTTGCGACTGAAGTTGATGGCAAGGCAACAGGTTGGTCTTCGAAGTTTATCGGTGGTAAGTGGGTAAGCGAATCGACAAAGAAAAAACCTGCTAAAAAAGCGGCTAAGAAAAAAGCCTCTTAATTTATCTGAACTGAAGCTAGTTTAGTTAGCATTTTAAAATGGGACCTTTGGGTCCCATTTTTTGTGCTTAAGATTTCAGCGGATTTAGTATGTCAATGTAGGAAACTGTACTAGAAGTAAACATAACACTAGGGATTGAGGAGTGCGCTTTATAAGCTAGAAATATGTATTCAAATTGAGAAGCCTAGGTAATGTAAGCTCTTGCTTAGCTCAAAAAGCTTTTAATTTACGCAATAAAAAAGCCTCTTTCGAGGCTTTTTTACATAAATAATGGATGCTGCTATTACCACTTCTTTTTAGGCTGAAACAGCATATCGATATCGTCTTCATCCTCTTTAGGCGCTTTAGCAATATCTGGGTTCAGTTGTTTTTGCTGAGAATTAATTTCTTCTAATAACTCTTTTGCCTCATCCACTTTGCGGCTAATAAATGGGTCGTTAGGTGTTTTAGCTTTAATGGCTTGCAATGTTGCCAATGCTTTTGACACCATTTGTTTAGAAGAACCAAACTGTTTAAGTGAGTTAGCGGCGCGAGAACGCGAAAGCATCGACTCGACGTTAATACGTAGTTGGTAGCTATCAATTCGATTTTCAGCTTCACCGAAGACTTGTGGATCCAGCTTACCTTTGTTGTTCTCAGCTCGAATAATCGCCTTAAGCTTTTTAAGCATTTGCACTAGTTCTAAAATTTGTTTGTCATTGTCAGGCAAACGAAAATTTTCAATAGCTAATGCTTGAGATGGACTAGAACTGAGTGTGGTTATTTGGTTTTGAATATCAGCTAAACGGCGTTGATAGTCAGTTTGTTGCGGCTGGTTTTCTAGGTGAGTTAACGACAATTCCAGTGCTTCATTGATTCGCTTATAGAGCACTAAAATAACGCTGCTGGGAAATGATGCTAATCCAGTGTTAGATAAAACAGCTTCAGTTTCGTTGATGATTGCTCTATGGCGCTTTAATTCCATTCTGCGTTCAGCTTCAGCGCGTTCTTTTTGTTGCTGAATAACACTGATACCAATGATCAGGATAAAAAGTGCACCTAACAGGATCAATACCAAGGTAAAGGTCATATGGTTTCCGTTCAATAATTAATAGCAGAGTGGTTGAGTACCACTTTTATCTTATTTGTCGTTATATCTTAGCGCAAGACACAGCGAGTGTCGTAAAAAAGTTATTCAATTTGTTAAGAATTACTATAACTTTGGACTGAGTCCGCAAGGTTACCATTAGAGCCTTAGAACATGCAAAATTCTCAATCTCTTTATTACTGTTTGCATTAATATTTTAGATCGTATATAACATTTAGCTATAACGAGTCTTTTTATAAACAGTTTTAGTTCTATAATTTGTAAATTGATTAGTTTTATTAGAAGTCTTAAAAAACCAAATTCAAACTCTGTTTGGCATAAAGTAAAGGTCGTAGCATGAAATTACAGCAACTAAGATATATTGCAGAAGTGGTAAAACACAATTTGAATGTCTCAGCTACGGCTGAAGACCTTTACACTTCGCAACCTGGGATCAGTAAACAGGTTCGAATGCTTGAAGATGAACTTGGCATTCAAATCTTTGGTCGTAGCGGTAAGCACTTAACTCATGTGACACCCGCTGGCCAATTAGTGATTGATATTTCAAACGATATTTTAGGCAAAGTTGAAAGTATAAAAAAAGTCTCAGAAGAATATACTCAGCCAAATCAAGGTGAGTTGAATATTGCTACAACTGATACCCAAGCTCGTTACGCTTTGCCACAAGTAATTAAGCCTTTCATTAAACGCTACCCAAAAGTTAATTTACACATGCACCAAGGAACGCCTTCGCAAATTAGTGAACAAGCAGCCCGTGGTGATGCTGACTTTGCGATTGCCACTGAAGCGATGCACTTGTATTCCGATTTGATTATGCTGCCGTGTTATCACTGGAATCGCTCTATAGTCGTTACACGCGATCACCCTTTGGCCAATCGTAAAACGTTAACTATTGAAGATTTAGCTGAGTTTCCATTAGTCACTTATGTGTTCGGTTTTGATAAAGCCTCTGAAATTGAAAAATCATTCAAAAAAGCTGAACTTGAACCAAGAGTGGTATTCAGCGCCACGAGTGCCGACGTGTTAAAAACCTATGTTAGATTAGGACTGGGTGTTGGCGTGATAGCATCGATGGCAATCGATCCTGTGATAGATAAAGATTTAGTGGCAATTGATGCAAGACATCTGTTTGCTCACAGTACAACAAAAATTGGTTTTAGACGTGGTAGTTTCTTACGTAGTTATATGTATGACTTCATGTATAACTTCGCGCCACATTTAACTCGTGATGTGGTTGAAAAAGCGGTGGCACTGCGTGACCAACAATTAATCGATGAAATGTTCGCAGGGATGGACTTACCTGTTAGGTAAGCATTTTAAAAAGCCAAATATCAAATAATAAAAAATCTCGCATTTGCGAGATTTTTTGTTTATGGCTTTATTCTAAATCGATTTAATCAGGCGCATAGCCATGAATACCAATCAATTGGTCGTCAAGATAGGCTTGATTTTCTAACATTTTAAGTCGATTTAAACTAAACCATTTAACCACAAGAGGGTAAATAGCATGCTCTTGCTCATGAACACGGCTAGATAATGTTTCTACAGTGTCGTCTTCATAAACTGGTACTTTAGCCTGTAAAATTACAGGTCCAGCATCCAGTTCTGGAATAACAAAGTGAACACTTGCGCCATGTTCTTTATCTTTTGCATCTAATGCTCTTTGATGGGTATGTAAACCAGCATATTTAGGCAATAAAGAAGGGTGGATGTTCACCATCTGCCCAATATATTGACTAACAAATTCATCAGATAAAATACGCATAAATCCAGCAAGCACAATTAAATCAGGTTGATACTGTTCAATTGCTTGCTGTAAGCGAGAGTCGTACTGCTGACGTCTTTCATCCTTGCGAGCGATAACACAACTAGTATTGATTTCAGCGTGATGAGCACGGACGAGTCCGTAGGCATCAGGCTTGTTACTGATAACGCCAACAACTTCAGCGTCTACGTTATCATCACAACCATCAATAATGGCTTGTAAGTTACTACCGTTACCCGAAATAAGAACGAGAACGCGACAGCATACAGGCATCTAGTTAATCTCCACTTGCTCTTCGTCACCTTGACGATTTGCAATTTCACCGATTAACCAAGCATTTTCGCCTTCAGCTGTTAGCAGTGCTAATGCTGATTCTACTTTTTCGGCAGGAAGGGCGATAATCATGCCGACACCACAGTTAAAGGTGCGGTACATTTCGAATTGTTCGATGTTACCGTTTTCCATTAACCAGTCGAATACAACAGGCCACTGCCAAGAGTCACCTTTGACTACCGCTTTACAGTCATCTGGCAATACGCGTGGGATGTTTTCCCAGAACCCGCCGCCAGTGATGTGCGCCATTGCATGAACTTCAGTTTGTTCAAGCAGCTTAAGTAAAGGCTTAACATAAATTTTAGTCGGTTCTAATAAGTGTTCGATTAGTGGCTTACCAGCGAGATCTTGTTGTGGATCTGCTTTGCTCACTTCTAATACCTTACGTACTAAAGAGTAACCGTTTGAATGAGGACCTGTAGAGCCTAAAGCGATCAATGCATCGCCAGACTTAACTTTTGTGCCGTCGATGATTGCTTCTTTTTCAGCAACACCAACACAAAAGCCTGCTAAATCATAGTCTTCACCTTCATACATGCCTGGCATTTCAGCAGTTTCACCACCGATTAATGCACAGCCTGATTGGTGACAACCTTCAGCAATACCGTTGACAACAGAAGTCGCCGTTTCTACATCTAACTTGCCAGTTGCGTAGTAATCTAGGAAGAACAAAGGTTCTGCACCAGATACGATTAGGTCATTTACACACATAGCAACTAAATCAACACCAACAGTGTCATGCTTTTTGTAATCAATGGCTAAACGTAACTTGGTTCCAACACCGTCAGTACCTGAAACTAATACTGGGTGTTTGTACTTCGTTGGTAATTCGCAAAGAGCGCCAAAACCACCTAGGTTGCCCATGACTTCAGGACGGTGAGTGCGTTTTACCGCAGATTTAATGTTATTGACTAATGCATTACCAGCATCGATATCAACGCCAGCGTCTTTATAGCTAAGTGGTGTAGGAGTGCTCACGGAGGATCCTCTAAGGTACATCGTTTTATGGGATTTTATGCGGCGCTATTCTATCAGCTTGTGATTGGCGTCGAAAGTCATGTTTCAGGTTTATCCGATTATGAAAACAGTTTTCTGTAATGGTTTTAGCTGTTTAGCGTGAGATTGGTTGCAATTATAAAACTTTATGTTTTATAAAGAGAATAAATAAACTAGAATTTGAACAATTTGCGAAAAATATCTCATCATTAGGAGTGCAAAAATGAAAGTCGTTGAAGTAAAACATCCGTTAATTCGTCATAAAGTAGGGTTAATGCGTGAAGCGGAAATCAGCACTAAGCGTTTTCGTGAGTTGGCTACAGAAGTAGGCAGCTTATTAACGTACGAAGCAACTGCAGACTTTGAAACAGAAACCGTCACTATTAATGGCTGGAATGGCCCTGTTGAGATTGAACAGATCAAAGGTAAAAAAGTTACTGTAGTACCTATTCTTCGTGCAGGACTTGGCATGATGGATGGCGTCCTTGAGCATATGCCTAGCGCTAAAATCTCGGTTGTGGGTATTTACCGTGACGAAGAAACGTTAGAGCCTGTGCCTTACTTCGATAAGTTAGTAAGCAATGTAGATGAGCGTGTTGCGATTGTAGTTGACCCAATGCTTGCAACTGGCGGTTCAATGATTGCCACTATCGACTTATTGAAAAAACGTGGCTGCGTATCAATTAAAGCACTTGTGTTAGTTGCAGCCCCTGAAGGAATTAAAGCATTAGAAGCGGCGCATCCTGATATCGAACTATTCACTGCATCTATTGATGACTGCTTAAACGAGCAAGGTTATATTTTACCGGGCTTAGGTGATGCAGGTGATAAGATTTTTGGTACTAAGTAATTCAGAGTGTTAAATCACACTACTTATTAAGAAGTTTGATTTAATAACTAAAAAGGAGCCATATGGCTCCTTTTTTATTGGGTGTTGTTAATTTTTAATCGACTACAGCACCATGGCTGCAATCCAACCAAAACCGATTAGCGGAATGTTGTAGTGAATAAAGGTCGGGATAACACTGTCACGAATATGATCGTGCTGGCCGTCAGCATTAAGGCCGGCTGTTGGTCCTAAGGTTGAATCTGACGCTGGTGAGCCAGCATCACCCAATGCTGCAGCTGTTCCCACTAATGCAATAGTTGCCGCCACAGAGAAACCGAAGGTTAATGCTAAAGGTACATAAATCGTGGCAATAATAGGAATGGTTGAGAAAGACGAGCCAATCCCCATGGTAATCAATAAGCCGACAACCAACATTAGTAATGCGGCTAAGGCTTTATTGTCACCAATGATGTCGCCAAGCGAGGTGACTAAGGTACTGACTTCACCGGTTGATTTAACCACAGCAGCAAAACCAGCAGCTGCAATCATAATGAAGCCAATGTTGGCCATCATTAATACACCTTGGTTGAACATATCTTGTCTTACATCTGGCTTAATGATGCCAGAGAAACGGAAGATGATAAAACCGGTTAGTGCACCAAAAATCATTGAATCTGTTTGTAGCTGAACAACTAAGGTAGCCAAAATTGCAATTAAAGAAATGATGATGGTCTTTTTATTAATGCCTACCGCTTCTTGCTCTATTGTGATGTCAGTGGCTTTATAAACGCGCGGCTTACGGTAGGTAATAAATACTGCAGTAAGTAGACCAGTTATCATACCTAATGCAGGCAGTAACATAGCCGCTGGGATTTGTTCTTTAACCGCATCTAGACCGTTGTTGTTTAAATTGGCAAGTAAGATGTCATTTAAGAAAATGCCACCAAAACCAACTGGTAGAATCATATAAGTTGTAACAAGGCCAAAAGTGATAATACACGCAACCAGACGTCTATCTATTTGTAGCTTGCTTAATACATGCAGTAATGGCGGAATTAAAATTGGAATGAATGCGATATGAATCGGCAAAATATTTTGAGAACTAATGGCCATTAACAATATTGATGCAAGTAATAGCCAGCGCACTACTAGAGTATTTGTGCTGTTTGGCTCTTTACCTACTTTTTTAATGATGTTGTGCGATATCAAGGTCGTTAAACCAGAATGTGATAAAGCGGCTGCAAACGCGCCAAGTAAGGCGTAACTTAACGCAATTTGCGCTCCGCCTCCAAGACCGTCATTAAAAGCTGCGATTGTCTGATGGATATCTAAGCCTCCAACGAGACCTGCAACAAGTGCACTTACAGTAAGCGCGATGACAACATTCACACGCATGAGACTTAATGCAAGCATTAAGGTGACAGCAATTACGACCGCATTCATATTAATTTATTCTTATTAAGTTTTGTTATTTGATAGACATAGTGAAGTTATTCTTGTCTGTATCAAAGGCCATGTCCAGTTTATCTCTAATGAGTTTACAAAAAGTGTAGGCATGTAAGGAGGTTTTTTCATTGATGTAACAAGGCCTGTCACTATGTTGAAATTAATCTTTTGTCTCTGGCCAATATCGTTCTGGCGTGTTTTTTCAGCATGTAAACCAAATTTCATCTTAAAAGACTTATTTCTTTAAGCAATTAGGGGTAAGGTATACCGCAAATATGCAAGGTACATTTTTTTATCAGGCAAAAGCAAATGTGTGAGCAACCTCGCATAATGCTTTTGTTTGGGTATAATGCTACTCAGTTTAACAGGCATTGTTTTTAAGTTTTTTTCAATCCATAGATGGAGATATAAAATGAGCGTATTAGTAGGCCGTCCGGCCCCAGATTTTACTGCCGCAGCGGTTCTTGGTACTGGTGAAATCGTTGATAGTTTCAATCTATCTACCGCGATTAAAGGTAAGTCAGCAGTTGTTTTCTTCTACCCACTAGATTTCACTTTTGTGTGTCCTTCAGAGTTGATTGCATTTGATCATCGTATTGAAGAGTTCACTAAACGTGGCGTTGAAGTTATCGGTGTTTCAATCGATTCTCAGTTCTCGCATCACGCTTGGAGAAATACTGCTGTAGATAAAGGCGGTATCGGTGAAGTTAACTACACATTAGTTGCTGACGTTAAGCACGAAATTTGTAAAGCATACGATGTTGAGCATCCAGAAGCTGGTGTTGCTTTCCGTGCATCTTTCTTAATCGACAAAGAAGGCCAAGTTCGTCACCAAGTAGTGAACGACTTACCACTAGGTCGTAACGTTGATGAAATGCTACGTATGATTGACGCGCTACAATTCCACGAAGAGCACGGTGAAGTTTGTCCTGCAGGTTGGGAAAAAGGCGATAAAGGTATGACTGCAACAACTGAAGGTGTTGCTTCTTACTTAAAAGACAATTCTGACAAGCTTTAATAGCGATAGTTAGAAATCAAAAAAGCTGCCTAGGCAGCTTTTTTTGTGTCTTTAGATTGTGATTAGCTTTCTGAGTCTTCTTTTACTTCAACTTCGTCAGCTTCTTCACTCACCATTGGCCAACCACCCAATGTTTTCCATTTATTGACGATATAACAGAATAATTCAGCGGTACGCTCGGTATCGTATAAAGCTGAGTGAGCTTCTTTATTATCGAAATCTATACCTGCCATTTTACATGCCTTAGCAAGTACAGTATGTCCGATAGCGAGACCTGCTAACGTTGCGGTATCGAAAGTGGCGAAAGGGTGAAAAGGAGAACGTTTCAAATCATTTCGCTCAATCGCTTTATTTATAAAGCCAATATCGAATGCTGCGTTATGCGCAACGATGATACAGCGGTGGCAATCAGCGGCTTTTTGAGCCTTTTTGACATTTTTGAAGATTTCTAGGAATGCTTGTTTTTCATCAACCGCACCGCGTAATGGGTTAGTTGGATCTATGCCATTAAATGCTAATGCTTCAGGCTCAAGGTTTGCCCCTTCAAATGGCTCAATATGAAAGTGCTGGGTTTTATCTAACTCGATAAAGCCATCGGCATTCATTTTAAGGGTGGTGACCGCTATTTCTAGCAACGCATCAGTTGCGGCATTGAATCCTGCTGTTTCGACATCGATAACAACTGGAAAGTAGCCTCTAAAGCGGTGTTTGAATTTGTTTGCGTCGCAGATATCGCTCATTAAAAACCTCATTCTCTAATATGTCGGCTATTATGCTAAAACTGTGGCCAAGTGTCATGTTTGATTGTGTGATTTCTCTGCTAAAGAATAATAAAACTATGCCGATATAGAATTGTGACCATCAAACAGGGTGTTTTTATGTGGCGTAAAGCAATTCTTTTATCGAGCTTAGGCTTTGTATGTTCAGCACAAGCTGATCTACAACACTATGTTGCGTCTCTAGACGACTCAATGTGGCGCATCAGCCAAAACAGCCCAATTGAATGCCGCTTAGAGCATGATATTCCTGATTATGGTAAGGCTGTGTTTACGAGTCGAGCAGGTAAAGACTTAAACCTTAACTTTACCCTCGATATGTGGAACAAGCCTGATCAAGTGACAAATGCTGAATTAATCAGCAAAGCGCCTCAATGGCGTCCAGGGGTTAATGAGAAAGCTATTACCAAACTTAAGTATCAAAAGCAGTTTAATGGTGAAGTACCTAAACAAGCAGCTTGGTCTATGCTGTCTGAGCTAAGTAAAGGTATGCAACCGACGTTTTACTATGCTGATTGGTATAATCAAAATGATAAAGTCGCTGTCGGCTTGTCGGCTGCAAATTTTGGTGGTCAATACAGACAATTTCGTTCATGCCTATCAACCTTATTACCTTATGGTTTTGATGATATCGCTTTTACCGTGTTAAATTACGAGGAAGGCGGAACTAACTTAACCCGTTTTTCTAAACAGCAACTTAATCGTGTCCAAGAGTACTTATCCTATGACTCTGATGTTGAATTAATCTTTGTTGATGCATATACAGATAGTTATGGTGGACGCTCAATAAACCAAAGAGTATCTGAGCGTCGTGCAGACTCTGTTGCCGACTTACTCGTTGCCAGCGGCATTGAAGAAAGCCGTATTCATAAAACAGGCCATGGCGAAAGGCGACATGTCGCTTCAAATAACCTTGTTGAAGAAAGAGCGCGAAATCGCCGTGTTGTGATAAAAATATCAAAAAGCATTTAATCTTGCTGATGAGATTTGGCTGATTTATTATTTGAAAGTTCCCCAAGTCACTTTACTTAAAAAACAATATAAAATATCTAAGTATGATCATGGTTTAGCAAACCCAGCTAAGCCATTTTTTATGCCTATCAAAAAGTGATTATTTGAGATTTTGTAAATGCTAAATTTTAGATAAAAAAAAGCCCGCTTAAAATAAGCGGGCCAAACAATTTGTATTCACAAATTCAAGGAAGGAAGTCAAGCATAAGAACCAGGGATAAGATGAGGTATTGGGGTACATCATCTTGGAGTTCTTGGTTTTCAATAACTAAATTAGCTATGTCCTGAAAACAAGATGCATATTAGAGATTTTACTCTAGTCTGACAAACTAGAAAAATTTCAGTTTATCATTAGTAAAACTAATATAACTTTTAAAGGGGGTTTTTACCGTAATCACATTAAAGTGTTCAAAATGGAATAAAATAAACTTTATAAGCGTACTGAGTGCATATTTAGTCGAATTCTGCCTTTTTAGCTATGATATACAATTGTTAAATCTCAGCGTGCCAAGCATGATTGATAATATTTTTTGATATTTAATTTACTTTAAAAGCCTGTGTAATTAGGGGCGTTGGTTGAAATGGTGATAGAGATCACTAATTGATTAGGCTGTTCAATATTGGATAAGTTATCAAAGCGAATAATGTCAGTTCGTTTTGACTGTTTAACAATGAATTTGCTTACTAAATATTCAGTTGCCGTTAATTCTTGATTCAGAGGGCTGATTTTATCTGTGTTGGTAGCATCGCTATTTACGAGGAAGCACGAGTTTATTATCGATAAAAGCAATAAATTAACTTATCCAAACTGATATTCTATATATCCAAAGCTAGGTACATACAAAGTTACTTCTACTCCAAGCGACTTACACGCAGAGTTGCTTATATTCGAAGCTTGTTAAATAGAATGCTTCTTAAATAGAAAGCTACTTAAAGAAAGCGACTTTAAAAAAGCTACTTTCAATAGTAAGTATAGAGAACTCGAAGCTGATTTTGCTAAATACCAATATTGATTACGTCACCTGAAAGCTCAAGCTTGCTGGAACCCCCAGTTTCTAATGTATGAAAACCTGTATAAATCGCCATCGAAAACATGGTCTAAAGATCTGCCTTGTTGTCATGATTAGTATTTATAAGTATACCCATGGATATTTGGGTGGGCTGAATGGCGCAGGAGATTGAGATAGAGCGATAGATTAATTAATGTGTTGCTGATAATTTGTCCATTCTTGAATCAAGCTTGCATCAATATAAGTTAATAGAATGTAAATATATCAAGGGTTAACATTAAAGTTTCTTCATTTCTTACGCTTATGCCTGCAAAAGGGGTTTTTTAATGGCAAATTAAGCATCGAACCATAAAATAAAGCCTGCTTTACCCAGTCATTTTGTTCACAAGCGTTGTGGTACTCGGTATAGTAAGCCATCTTTTATTACGCAAAATTCACAATCGCTTATTATGTTTACATGGCCTATTTCTATTTATTATGAAGACACCGATGCTGGTGGGGTAGTTTATCATTCTAACTACTTAAATTTCTTTGAACGTGCCCGTACAGAGTGGCTTAAGTCCATGGGAATCGTACAAAGTAAACTGTTAGCAGAAGATATTGCTTTTGTTGTTAAGCATGCTGAATTAGATTTTCGTATTGCAGCAAGGTTTGAACAGAACTTATTTGTTGAGTCAAAGGTCGTAGAATTGAAAAAAGCCTCTTTGGTATTTAAGCAGCGTTTGCTTGATGATAAAGGCGACTGTTATTGTGAAGGCACTATTATTGTCGCTTGTATCGCGTTATCACGTATGCGACCAAGAGCTATCCCATTAAATATTGTGCAGGAGTTTAATCGTGCAAGCTGAAATTTCTTTTATCGGTCTTTTTTTAGAGGCAAGTGTTCTCGTTAAGTTAGTGATGCTAACTTTATTATGCTTATCTATCGCCTCATGGGCTGTGATTATTCAGCGCCGCAAGTTACTTAATAGTGCACGCGCTAAATCAGTGAAGTTTGAAGATACGTTTTGGTCTGGTGTAGATTTAAATAAATTGTATAAAGAATTGTCCGCTCGAAATGAAGGGGTTTCAGGTCTTGAAGCCTTATTTGTCGCAGGCTTTAAAGAGTATTCTCGTTTAAGTCAGGCTAATAGTAAGTCACCCGAAGCTGTCATGGACGGAACAACGCGCGCTATGCGAGTGAGTTTATCCCGTGAAGTTGAGCGCTTAGAAACTCACCTTCCTTTACTCGCTACCATTGGTTCTACTAGCCCATACATTGGCTTGTTTGGAACAGTATGGGGCATCATGAACTCATTCATTGCACTTGGCGCTGTTGAAAATGCGACTTTAACAATGGTTGCTCCAGGTATTGCTGAAGCTTTGATTGCGACAGCCATGGGCTTGTTTGCTGCTATTCCTGCAGTAATTGGTTATAACCGTTTCTCTACACAAGTTGAAAAGATTGAAATGGCACACGTTAACTTTATGGAAGAGTTCTCTAACATATTGCAACGCCAAGCCTACAGTGAGAAGGAAGCGGTGTAATGTATCAACGTAAGCGCCGTCGTCCGGTCGCCGAAATCAATGTTGTACCTTATATTGATGTCATGTTGGTGCTGCTGATCATATTTATGGTTACCGCGCCTATTGTTTCTCAAGGTGTCAAAGTTGAATTACCTCAAGGTGAAGCAGAGCCTTTGCCTGCTGAAAGTAAGCCACCGATTGTCGCGTCGATAGACGAATTTGGTGAGTACTTCTTAAATGTGGGCAGTGGCTCAAATGACGATCCACTTTCATTGGATGAAATATCAATTCAAGTTGGGGCAATGATATTGCTTGAACCTGAAAGACCTGTGGTTGTTAAAGCAGATCGCCGAATTCCATATGAAAATGTGATTCAGTTAATGGTCAGCTTGCAAGGCGCAGGTGTGCCAGCTGTTGGCTTAATGACTGATTCACCTAAGGAGTAATTTAGTGACTGCTAAATCTAAATTAACCTTACCCATTACCATTTCTGCTGGTGTTCATGTCGGTGTGATTGTGGCGTTAGCATTAGGCATTAGCTTTGATGATAAACCAAAGCATTTACCACAAGCACAGCAATCTGAGCCAATAGTGCAAGCAGTGGTGGTTGATCAGCAACGTATTAACGAACATGCGGAAAAATTGAAGAAGCAACGCGCTGATGCTCAGCAATTGGAGCGAGAGCGTCAAGCAGAGCTAGATAGACAAGCCCGCAAAGCGAAAGATGAAGTACGTAAAGAGCAAGAGCGTATTAAACAGCTTGAAAATCAGCGAAAGTTAAAAGAGCAAGAAACACTCAAAGCGAATAACGCAGCCAAAGCAGCCAAGCTTAAAGAAGCAGAAGAAAAAGCTAAGGCACAAAAAGCTGCAGATTTACGTAAAAAGCAAGAAGCTGAACGTCAAGCTGCTGAGAAAAAAGCCGCTGAAAAACGTAAAGCGGAAGCTGCTGCTGCGGCTAAAAAACGTGAAGATGAGCGTAAACGTAAAGAAGAAGCTGAAAGAAAGCGTAAGGCTGAAGAAGCGGAACGTGCTCGTCAAGAGCGTGAAATGGCGGAAGCTATGGCTGCCGAGCAAGTGGCGGTATCAGCTGCTCGTAGCAGACAGGTTGTAAGTGAAGTCAATAAATATACCGCTATGATTACATCTGCGATACAGCGACGATTAATTGTTGATGAGTCAATGCGAGGAAAAAGTTGCGTAGTCAATGTTCGCTTGGCTAAAGATGGCTTTGTTACTTCGAGTAAAACTGTAAGCGGTGATCCTGTGGTTTGCCGTGCGGCGAAGGCTGCAATTAACAACGCTGGACGTTTACCGGTTTCTTCTGAACCAGATGTCTATGAAAAAATGAAAGAAATTAATTTAACCGTATCACCGGAATTTAATTAAAGGAGTCACATGAAGATTTTGGCAAAATGGTTAACGATATTGGTACTTTTCACCAGTACTACCGCTAACGCAGCATTAGATATTGTTATTACTGAAGGGGTTGACGCCGCAAGACCCATCGCGATTATGCCTTTTGTTTGGCAGGGAACAGGGCCAGCACCAGAGCAGATCAGTGATGTCGTGAATAGCGATTTAGCTAGAAGTGGTACTTTTAGCCCACTTGATGCACGTGGGTTACCACAGGCCAATATTAGTACTGTTAAAGAGTTTGTTGCGACAGGTTGGGGCGATACTGAATCAGAAGCGTTATTAGTCGGCTCGATAAAACCATATGGTACTAATCAATATTTAGTTAGCTTCGATCTGATTGATTTAGTGAAAGCTCAACTGCAAACTGATAAAGGTCCAATGCCATCAAGCGATTTATTGCTGGAAAGTCGTGAAACTGTCATTAGTGAAGCACAGTTTAGACAATATGGTCACCGTATCAGCGACATCGTTTATGAGAAACTCACAGGCATTCGTGGTGCTTTCTTAAGTCGAGTTGCTTACGTTGTTGTCAAACAAGGTGAAAAATCACCATATCATTTGATGATTTCTGATTATGACGGGTATAACGAGCAAATGTTGCTACGTTCTCCTGAACCTTTAATGTCACCTGCTTGGTCACCTGATGGCCGTCGTTTAGCTTATGTGAGTTTTGAAAACCGTAAAGCGGAAATTTTTGTTCAGGATATTTATACCCAAGAGCGAGTAAAAGTTAGCTCTCATAATGGCATTAATGGTGCACCTAGCTTTTCTCCAGATGGTAAAAAACTTGCTGTTACCTTATCTAAAGATGGTCAGCCAGAAATCTATGTTATTGATATTGCCACGAGAGCATTAAAACGTGTGACTAATCATTATGCCATTGATACCGAAGCTTCTTGGATGCCTGATGGTCAATCGTTAATTTTTACGTCTGAACGTGGCGGCAAACCACAAATATATCAAGTAAAATTAAGCACAGGTAAAATATCACGCGTCACATTTGAAGGAGAGTGGAACCTAGGTGGTACTATTACTCCAGATGGTCGTAGTATGATTTTTGTTAACCGTACTAATGGTAAATACAATATTGCGAGAATGGATCTTAAAACTCGCTTTATGCAAGTGCTGACTTCGACTCAACTTGATGAATCACCGAGTATTGCACCAAATGGAACCATGGTTATCTATGGTACTACTTACCGCGGTAAACAAGTGTTAGCAGCGGTATCTATGGATGGACGATTTAAAGCAAGACTACCAGCGGGCCAAGGCGAAGTGAAATCGCCTGCCTGGTCTCCATTTCTATAAAATTAATTAAGGATTACCCATGAATCTGAATAAGTTGTTTAAAGCTATGTTAGTTGTTGTACCTGTTATGGCATTAGGTGCATGTAGCACAACTTCAGAATCTGAAACTGACGCGAGTGGTTCTACAAGTGGTACTACTACCACGACAACTGGCGGTGAATATGGTTCTGGTGGTGTTGAAACTGGTGGCGTTGCACCTATTTTAACCCCTGAAGAGCAGCAACGTGTTGAGCAAGAAGAATTACGCGCTCAAAACATTATTTACTTTGACTTCGACCGCAGTGAAGTGCAAAGCGAAAATGCTGCAATTATCCAAGCACACGGTAACTACTTAGTTGAACACCCAAACGTTCGAGTACTTATTGAGGGTCATGCAGATGAGCGTGGTACGCCTGAGTACAACATCGCTTTAGGCGAGCGCCGTGCCAAAGCCATTGCTAAGTACTTACAAAGCATGGGCGTTCAAGCAAGCCAAATGAGCGTAGTGAGCTATGGTGAAGAAAAGCCATTAGATTTTTCTCGCTCAGAAAGTGGTTTTGCTAAAAACCGTCGTGGTGTTTTAGTTTATTAATAACGTTAAAAGAACTGACGTTTACGGAAGGCCAGCCTAGCTGGCCAGTTTAGGAGTTTATTGATGAAACATGCTGTTTTAGTTGCTGCAATGTTTGTAGCTGCAGGCGCCACCGCGGCACCTGCACCAGTACAAGATATTGCTAGTGGGTCAAATGATGATCGAATTTCTCGTTTAGAGCGTATTATTAAAGCGAAACAACAAACTGAATTTGAAGCACAACAACGTTTAGATGCATTACAACGTGAAGTTCTCGATTTGCGTGGCATTAATGAGCAGCAAGATTACCAAATTAGTCAAATGCTTCAACGTCAACGTCAGCTCTACGAAGAAATTGCCAATTTATCAGCAAGTGCAGCGTCAACAACCGTTACTGTTGCAGATTCAAGTACAGGTTCTTCATCAAACTCGACGCTAGGTGAAACGGCAAGCTATGAGCAAGCGGTTAATTTAGTATTGAAAGAAAGAAAATACGATGAAGCGATTCCTGCCTTCAGTGATTTTATTAAACAATACCCAGATTCCACTTATGCAGCGAATGCTAATTATTGGCTTGGTCAGTTATTATTTAATAAAGGAACGTTTGCTGAAGCTAAGCAAGCTTTTGATACTGTAGTGACAAAATACCCTAATTCTAATAAGCGTGGTGATAGTTTAGTCAAGCTAGGCATGATCGCAGAAAAAGAAGGTGATAGTGCTACAGCAAAGACTTTCTATAACCGTGTATTAAAAGAATATGCCAATAGTGCCTCCGCTCGACTAGCACAACAACAACTGTCGGCTTTATAAGCCTAATTTAACCAAAAAACAGCCTCTTAGTTTATTTTTAGTGCAAACGGCAAAAAAACCATAAATTGCGCTTGCATGAGAAGATGAAAAAGGTATTATAGGCGCCCTCAGAACGGAGCGACGTTCTGGGGTCATTAAACAGGTTAGATTAACTTATTTTGATGACAGATTGATTGAACTCTATTTATAGTCTTCACTTAATCTAATTAACAAAGATGGGTCGTTAGCTCAGTTGGTAGAGCAGTTGGCTTTTAACCAATTGGTCGAAGGTTCGAATCCTTCACGACCCACCACTTTTCTGAAAGTGAGATTGCCAGTTTGGCT
>NZ_JAKIKU010000005.1 GCF_023283985.1 Shewanella electrodiphila | reverse complement strand
GCCTGCATTAGGAAGATGGTTGTGATCTTAAATTCGATGCTAAGAGACGGTGTTTTGTGGGAAGCGCCAAAAGCTTAAAATTAACTATTGACGCCATAGTCTCTTGTTAGGCAATACCTGCACCTAGAAACATTAAATATATTGAACTCACGACAATCACACATATAGTAGAAAACATGCCAAAAACTCTAAACTTCAGGTTCTCTTCAGTTTGACTTACGCCATAAGCATGGACAAGTCTTGCGATAAGTAGAAGTGCTGCTAGTACGTGAACAACAATTGCATTAGCATTGTACGTTTCAAGAAAATATAAAAGTAATAAAGTTAAAGGGACATACTCCGAAAAATTAGCATGTACTCTGATTGAACGATTTAACTTATTACTCCCGCCATCACCAATTGATGCTCTGACTTCTTTACGAATACCAATAATTCGTAAGCTTAAATAGATGTAAAATAACGCGAGAAATGATGCGTAAAAAATAGTAATTGGCACAAGACCTCCTTGTTTGCCTAACGCCTTACTAAGCGGCGCGAAATAGTTGGCTAAAATGTACGAGGAACGAGTGCTAGCCAACTGTTTAGCGTCCGTTTGAGTAACTTGTTATATGCTGAAAACACCTAGCCCCAATTCAATGATGGGCAAACTTTTAAAGCATACTCTTTTGCTGAATTGATACTTGTGTAACTTCCACTAAGGTGTGCCTCACCTTTAATGTATTTACCAATATGAATATCATAAAACTCTCCAAATTGATCTTCTCTAACTTCTGGGTCATCTTCGTAGTCACCCGATCCCGGCTTAAAGTTGCTTTTTATAATATGAACTTCCATTTCAGCGATACCACCATAGATCCAACTACCACTCAACATCAACTTTTCATGAATTTGACTCAAAATGTACCCTAGGCATATAACGCCCACAATAAGGGGCTGATTAATAGTTTGCTAAAATGTGAAGCGGAGCGGAACCGAGCAAACTGTTAGCAGTCCCACTTTATTTGCCTTGTTAGCTGGTTATTGCACCATAGAAGGCTTATTGATTACCTGCCATATGAAACAGAAAGAAAACAAAACCACCAAATAAGATAAGCCCAACTATAACCATAACGGTTAATGTTTTTGATTTTTGCATTGAATCTGCTAAATCTTTTGCTGGTACTAAACCTAATGCCACTAGAATATTTAGAATAAAGTCCATTTAATAATCTCCGTTTATCTTAACCTGCTAACGCCCAAATAATGGGCAAATATCAGTTGGTTAAAATAAGCGACGCAGGAGCAAAAACCAACTGTTATTTGTCCTGATTAATTTGCTTGTTATGTGTTTATAGCACTGATGTAATTAGCGATTTTATCTACTAGTGCCTCAGCATCAGTATTTTTAGCATTAACAATATAACCTGACCAAATATCCCACTCTAAGCCAACAATTGATTGGTTTAAGATAAACTCTTGGAATGTTTCGTCAAGACCCTGAGTCAACTCTGAATGGGAAATTAAGTTGAATTCTTTAACAACAGATTGAGTGATTTTATGGTAATCATTTGAGGCTATCTGATCAAAATCATATGTTAGCCTATTGCTGCAATCCCGATGCTTATTCACCCAACCTCCCTAAACACATAACGCCCTAATAATGGGCAAAAAATTGTTGGCTAAAATGTTGAGGAACGAAAACAGCAAACTGTTTTTTGTCCTTATTTATTAGCTTGTTAGGCATTAATTACTCTTGCCTATTTCTTGGGTAGCTTGAACTAATTCATTAAGCTGTATTTCAGACATTAATTTAAGCTCTTTGAATGCTTTCGAAGTATATTCTTTAGCCCCGTTTCCTTCTCCTGATATTTTTTTCTTTTCTCCTGCTCGGTTTATAAAGAACATAAAAGGCATAGCTGGATTGTCTTTCATCGTAGCAAAAACTAGTGATTTACCATCACTACACGATGTTACCTGCCAATTTGCAGTAGCTATTTCGGTATGAATTGGACCAATATTACAAGATAAAGACTCCGCACCAAACGAATGAAAAGAAATTAACAGCATTCCAAATAATATAACGCGAGATTTCATATGATGCCTAACATTTGTATAGTGCGCATGCGCATTTACCTCATTAGACCAGTAAAAACGCGCACAGCTAATTGCCTGAAAATATTGTAAAAGTTAACATTATAGCTAATACACTTCTTGATAAATGCGCATGCGCACTTTTCAAGCCTATTATTTAAATAAATAGTACATTAAGCTATTGATAATATGTGAGTATTTAAAAAACCACAAGGATAAACGCGCATAAAGCAATCATTTTATCACTTGAAAAATGGCAAAAATAAATAATACTGTATATAAACACAGTTACAGAGTTATTTAGCATGCCAAAAATGACAAGCCCGTTTCTCAGTAAAGTTCAAGAAAATATGCGAATGCGTGGGTACAGCATAAGAACCGAAAAGCCTATTTATATTGGATTAAGGCGTTTATTAACTTTCAACATAAACGACACCCGGAAACGATGGGATCAATTGAAGTCGCGCAGTTCCTTAGCTATCTTGCAAACTCCCGTCATGTCGCTGTGAATACACAAAAAGTGGCACTCAATGCATTAGTTTACCTTTATCAAAAACACTTAAAACAAACGTTAGGTGATTTAGGCTTTCGTTACGCAAGTAAACAAAGGCAGCTTCCAACCGTATTATCGACAACAGAAGTGGCAAAGGTATTGAGTCAACTTAAAGGCCGCGATAACCTTATCATTGCAATGCTATACGGAAGTGGCATACGTATTTCTGAGTGCTTGAGTCTGCGAATACAAGATATCGATATTGTGCATCAATCACTCACCATTCGAAACGGTAAAGGCAGAAAAGACAGACAGACCATTCTCAGCCAAAGATGCATCGACAAACTTAGTGAATTTATTGAAAGTGCGATCAGTGTTCAACAGAAAGACAACCTTATCGGTGTGGGTCCATCCCTACCCAACGCATTGGAACGAAAATACCCAAGTGCATTTAAACAAATTGGATGGATGTTCATATTTTCTTCTACAACTATCGTCAATAATCCCTATACGGGAACGCTTTGCCGACATAATTTACATCATAGTGTCATACGTAAGTCACTCGCTAATGCGGTACATAAAACAGATATCACTAAGCGCGTGACATGCCATACCTTTAGGCACAGTTTTGCGACCCACTTATTACAATCTGGCAGGGATATCCGCAGCGTTCAGGAGTTGTTAGGGCATAATGACGTCAACACAACTCAGATTTATACGCATGTGCTAGGCCAGCATTATGCAGGAACCATTAGCCCACTGGATATGTTGAGTGATTAAACATAAAAAATTCGCGCTTTTATACATATGCCAAGAGATAGCGTATTTATGAAAGAGGAACCCTATGTTGATGAACTACAAACCTATGTTGTTTTATATATTAAATTCTAGATAGCAAAAAGCCCGCTAATAAATTAGCGGGCTTTTCTAAATATGGCGGAGAGATAGCGTATTTATGAAAGAGGAAGCCCACATTGATGAACTACAAACCCATGTTTAATTATAAATACACAAGAACGAAAAAAGGCTCATCATTTCTGATGAGCCTTTCGTCTTAAATATGGCGGAGAGATAGGGATTTGAACCCTAAATTGATGCGCTACAAACCTATGTTGTTTTATTTATTAATATCTAGATAGCAAAAAGCCCGTTACTTTGCAGTAACGGGCTTCTTTAAATATGGCGGAGAGATAAGGAGTTGAACCCTACACTGATGCGCTACAAACCTTTTAATTCTCTTGCCGAACTCACTCAATTTCCACATAGCAAAAAGCCCGTTACTTTGCAGTAACGGGCTTCTTTAAATATGGCGGAGAGATAAGGAGTTGAACCCTACACTGATGCGCTACAAACCTTTTAACTCTCTCGTCAAACTAACTCAAATTCAACAAAGCTAAAAGCCCGCTATAAAATAGCGGGCTTTTCTAAATATGGCGGAGAGATAGGGATTAGAACCCTACATTGATGAACTACAAACCCATGTATAATTATAAATACACAAGAACGAAAAAGGCTCATCATTTCTGATGAGCCTTTCGTCTTAAATATGGCGGAGAGATAGGGATTTGAACCCTAGATGGGCTACAAACCCATGCCGGTTTTCAAGACCGGTGCATTCGACCACTCTGCCATCTCTCCGAACGCCGAGAATAATAATGTCCTCGGGGTTCACTGTAAAGTGATAAATTCAATTAAATGACTCGTTTGCTCAACATAACATCACCATGCTGTTTTTTTAACGGTTTACACCACATGGCGTACGTTAAAACCAGTAAATGTGTTTTATTAACGCTAAATCATTTAATTTGGTTCTTATACTTAAACCTATCTACTCAAGTAAAAACAGCTCAAGCCAAATCTATTCAAACCCAATTGACTTAAACCAAAAAGCTTAAACCAAAAGGCTTGACAGTTTTAGGCTGCTTCTTTGACATTATCGATCTGCTTGTTTCGATCAGTTTCAGTCAATAATCCTTTGATCAAACTGAAGCAAGCTAAAAGTAAGATAATAGTAAATGGCAACGCAGCAATAATTGTTATCGACTGTAGAGCTTGAATTGATTGAGTACCACCAATCCACAGCATTACCATAGCAATGGCACCAGAAATAAAGACCCAAACAACTTTCTGTCGATCAGGCACTTCTAACTTACCACCTGCAGTCATGCCATCAATCACAATTGAGCCTGAATCTAATGTCGTCACAAAGAAAACAATAATTAGTGCGATTGCGATAAGCGATAATATATTTCCGAGTGGGTAAGCTTCTAACATGTAGAACAAACTCAAAGATACGTCAGCAATACCTTGATCTATACCTAACTGCCCCACTTTATCAATCACTTGTTGAATTGCGATACCGCCAAAAATAGACATCCACGCTGATGTCACCGCTGTTGGTATTATCAATACACATAAAAGGAACTGACGAATAGTGCGCCCCTTAGATATACGTGCCACGAACATACCAAAGAAAGGAGCATAAGCGACCCACCAGGCCCAGTAGAAAACGGTCCAACCATGTAACCATGTGGTATCTTCTCGACCAGAAGATTGACTCAAAGGAATGATATTTTTAACGTAACCAGTAAGTGCTGTAGCGACTGAATCTAGTACCGTTGTGAAATTCAGCACGGCAATAAAGATAATAAAGACAAAGGCAATAACCATATTAAGGTTACTTAAAAATTTTATACCTCCATTCATCCCTCTAAGTACAGAGACTATGGCTAATCCCATGATCAACATAATAATGAATTGCTGAAGAAAGAGATTATTTTCAAGGCCAAACACATGGCTGATACCACTTGCAGCTTGAGTTCCGCCTAAACCGAGCGAAGTAGCTAAACCAAACAGAGTCACCAGCACAGTTAATACATCAATGACATCCCCTGTTTTGCCCCAAACCTTATCGCCTAGTAACGGATAGAACACCGAGCGCATCGATAAAGGCAGGCCTTTGTTATAAACAAAATAAGCAAGACAAAGCGCTGTCATGCCATAAATGGCCCACGCATGAAAACCCCAGTGAAAAACAGTCGCCCCTAATGACACTTCACGTCCTTCAGGGGTAAATGGGTCAACATTTAACGGGGTGCCAAACCAGTTGGTATAAAATGCAGTTGGCTCAGCCACACCCCAAAAGATCAAGCCTATGCCCATACCAGCAGCAAATAACATGGCTATCCAGGATACCAAGGAATAATCAGCCTTGGCTTTATCACCACCTAAACGAATTTTCCCTAAAGGTGAAAACGCAATAACAACTGCAAGCAGCAGCATTATGTTTGCGCCCCACATGAAAAGGAAATCGAAATTAGATAGTACTGCGCCTTTTACTGAATCGATTGCAGCTTTGGCATCCGCTGGGGAAAGTGCTAATAAGGTGATGATGAAGAGAAGAGAGAGCCCGACTGAAGCGGTAAAAACTGTGTTGTGAACATCCATGCCCAATTTAGTCACATTATCCTGTCCGATTTGATAATCTGTAGATTCAATGCTGTATTTGTTTGATTTAAAACTCATAAATTATGATGTTCGCATATCCGGTTTCACGAATACAAAAGACAACTCCATTTTGCTTAATAGTTGATTAGCTAACCGCACCAGTAAAACTCATGTGCTACCCACTATATAAGGTGAGTAAAGGCTATAAGCTGAATCCCAAGCTTGTGATACTAGCATAAAGGCCACACCTAAACGTTGATGTATGCCCACGAATGCCAAAGAACAGATAATTAGTCCAAATACGGAGAGTAAAAAGCGCGCTAAATTGTTATCAGTAAATTGATTAGCATCTTCATGCCATTCATAGTCAAAGTGATGTTTTTCGGCCAGCACTTTCACGGCATTCACCCCATCTACAATACTTTGATGATGCCACCCCGCTATTTTGGTAAATAACAGCACAGTAAATTGCTTGGCTGCTAACTCTGGACTGTACAAAAGTATTAAAGCCAAGCTGATGATTAACATCACTTAATAAAACACAATCATATTTTCATCTATCCAAATAATGTTCTAACCTTGCATGCTTTATCACTGTTTAAAGTATTCCTGCTTTTAACTGTTTATCAGCATAATCAACTGCTCTTGCGGTAAATGCCATAAAGGTAATGGATGGATTAACGCAGGAGGTTGATGAAAATGCTGAACCATCAGTGACAAATAAATTTGCCACTTCATGGCACTGATTCCACTTATTCAGGTATGAGGATGTCACATCGTGACCCATACAGCATCCTCCCATTTCGTGTATTGCCCCTCCAGGAGGAGCATAGCCTTCAAACCCTTTAATATCCTCAAGGCCTGCGGCTACTAAGATTTCAACAGCGGTGGCGGTCATGTCATCGACCATATTTTTCTCATTGTCTTTATAGACCACATCTGTCACGAGTATAGGCAAGCCCCATTGATCAGTTTTAGTGGAATGCAACATCACTCTGTTTTCAAAGCGAGGCAGTACTTCACCAAAGCCCCACATACTGAAATACCAATTACCGGGTTGGCTGACCTTAGCTTTAAAATCAACACCTACTCCTTGGCCATTTTTAGCCCATTGCCAACCACTGCGACTGGCACCACCTTGAAAACCATAACCACGTAAAAAACCGTTTTCAGTCTGGTTATTGGTAGATTTAGCAATTGATAACGTATTCTCAAGGTTTCTAAACCGCGGTATATATACCCCTCCAGGACGGCGACCTTTATAATAATCGTCTAAATAACCAGATATTTTGCCGCTGGCGCCACCGCCACCACAATGATCCATAATGTAACGTCCCAGAATGTCATATCGATTACCAATACCATTGGGAAATGTAGTCGATTTAGAATTGAGTAGGATTTGAACTGAACCTAAGGTAGAAGCGCACATAAATACTACTTTCGCACTGATACTGTGCGATTTTCCAGTTTTACTATCAACATAACGAACTCCTGTTGCTTTACAGGCAACGTCATCATAGAGCACCTCTTGCACTTGAGCATTGGCGATAAGTGTCAGGTTTCCAGTCCGTTTTGCTGCTGGTAACGCCGCCGAATTTGAAGAATAATAGCCACCAAATGAACAACCTCTTGAGCACTCACTACGAGCCTGACACTGCACTCTGCCTAAATCGGTGTGAACTTTATTGGCTTTGCTAAGGTTTGCCATTCGTGCAGGAATAAATTTCCGTTCTGGATAGGCTTGTTCAACCTTGGCTTTCATGTCACGTTCAACCACATTTAAAGACTGAGGCGGTAAAAATTTTCCATCTGGTAATTGGGGCAAGTTTTCATAGCTACCAGAAATACCGACAAAGGGTTCGATATGGTCATACCAAGGGGCAATATCTGGATAACGAACAGGCCAATCAACACCGTGACCGTCTCGTTTATTGGCTTTAAAGTCTTGTTCGCACCAGCGATAACTTTGTCTCCCCCAAATTAAAGACTTACCACCCACGGTTGCACTTCGATACCAAATGAAAGGTTGTTTTTGTTCGTAAGGGTTTTCAAGATCGTTAATCAAGTGATGCTTGGTAAAATCATTATAAATATAGATGTTTTTCTGAATATGTTGCTGCAGTTTAAATTCAGTTAATACTTCACCCCGATAAGGCAATTGCCAAGGCGCTAACCCTTCTGTTTTATATTGGCCGTGTTCAATAGGTTCACCGCGATCAAGTACCAAAGTTTTGTAACCTTTCTCACAAAATTCTTTCGCTGCAATCCCACCGGACATACCTGAACCCACGACGATCACATCAAAATCCATATTATGCGCTTTCATGCTTATTCCTTTAAATTAAGCTTAAACTGTTAAAACCAAACCCGGCCAACCTCGGAGAGTTTAAGCTCCTGATATGGCCCTGGGATGGGGTCAAATTTTAGAGCTTGGGTAGCACCGATTTTTGAAGTGTAATAACCAATCACAATCAGTTGTTTAAGCTTGCGATAGAATGTAGTTTGCTCAGAACCTTGGTACATATCACCATCAAGTATCTCTATTGAGTTAACTTGTTGGCTGGCTGACAGATCTAAGAAGCTTGGATTAGCATTAAGTAAATTATCAAACTGGCCAACAAACTTAATTCTTTCATCAGGGGTCATAAAATGATGAACGTAATAGTCAACATACAAGTGCGCATCGGCTTCGCTGGCGCTGGGTGTATCCGTATGAGGAATAATGATATCGCTTATTAACTTAATACATTCCAATTGTTTTTCAGTAAAACCTGTCTTCATTGTTTCACTGTCAAACGCAGATGTAGCGGCGATCACCATGCTATTAATTGAGGTAACACTACAACCTAAAACAACGGAAAGGTTAACTAAAAATTGACGTCTATTCATACCAGTAACATCCATGAAATACAGATAAGAATTTAGAAAGCATTATCAACTATCTAACAGCAACTCTTATAACTTAGTGAAATAATAATATGATAATACCATAACGACAATATTGTTCATTGTCTACAATACTACCGCTGTGTTTTATTCCGAAATTAACTTGGTAATTTGACTGGCTGTTTTAAAAAGTGATTCAAGCAGGTCTTGATTGCCATTACCCCCTTTGTCTTGCACCTTAAAAGTTGACACACTCAAAGCAGCAATCACTTTTGCATTCGGTTGGCCTATGAGTGCTGAATAATCTTTTACCCCAGTCAATAAACTATTTGGCTGCACAATAAATCCAGATTGTCGAATAGCCTCTAAGTCTGTGGTTAAATGACTTCGATTAGACGGCCCCAACTGACAAAATGTCGGATCATGCTCCATTAACATCGTCTGTACTTCTGCATTACTATTGGCTAATAGTAATTTTCCCGCTGTTGATTGGCTAAGGCGAAACATTGCACCTTCAGCAATACTCAAATGAATGGCACCAGTGCTTCTAGCATAAACAATTACCATCGCTTGGCTTTGATACAGCATGCTTAAATAACACGACTGACCACTACTCACGGCTAGATCTTCCATATACGGCAATGCCGATTGTCGAACACGATCAATGGGCGAAATGTTTCTAGAAAGGTGATACAACTTTAACGTTAATTCATATCGTCCTGTTGTGGGGTGGCGCTGAACATAACCACGCTTCTCTAATCCAACGAGCACTCTATAAATTTCATTCGGTCCACGACCAACCCCCGCCGCAATCTCACTTTGGCTGCAAGGTACAGCATTACCGACCAAAAATTCGAGTATATCCAGCCCTTTATCTAACGCAGGGACAGCATATCTTTTGCTATTTTTGTTTTTCACTACGGCTCCTTATATTCAAATATTCTTATATAAATTAAAAATTAATATAAGAATTCAGCCTGATTAAACATCTTGATAAAACATAGCTTTAGTTCACAACAGCACATTCATATATAAATTCTATATTTTTATATAAATTTTAGTTGAAATTATTGTTACAAGAAGTGATTATTGTCAACAATGAACAAACAACATTTACACATAAGGAAAGGCGTAATGACTCACTCATCACTAACAAAAGATCAAATTACTGAGTTTGAACAACAAGGGTTTGTCATATTAAAGCGTTATTACAATGATGATGAAGTCTCTCTACTGCAGCAAGCAGCATTTAATGATGAATCCCTTTATACCCGAGCTTGGGAGAAAAAAGATTCACAAGGAACAGTGAGTAAAGTCTGCCTATGGCAAGAAACTGGTGATGATTTTTACAGTATGTTTTCCCGAGGCAGACGTTTGGTTGATGTGTGCGAAACGCTAATTGGTGAAGAGGTTTATCACACCAGCACTAAAATCATGATGAAAGAGCCTTTTGTTGGGGGAGCTTGGGAATGGCATCAAGATTTTGGCTACTGGCACCGTGATAACTTTATGCTTTACCCAAAAGCCATTAGTTGCATGATTGCCATAAATAAAGCCACACCAGAAAACGGCTGTTTACAAGTCTTACAAGGTTCTCATCATTTAGGTCGTTTAGATCATAACAAAACAGGCGATCAAAAAGGCGCGGCAATGGAGTTTGTTGAAGAAGCAATGAAATATCATCCGCTGGTTAATGTGGAACTTGAACCTGGGGATGTATTATTTTTCCACTGTAATTTATTACATAAATCAAACCAAAACCGTTCAGCTGAACCTCGCTGGAGCATGATTAGCGCGTACAACGCCATCAGTAATCAACCGTTTATTGAAAATGAAGCAGTCTACTATCCATTAAACCGAGTAGAAGACGATGCCATTTTGAATTGGTAAACCAGTTAGTCCATTTTTAGCCTTTCAGGTAAATTAACCCAAACCGTTTAAAGCATCATTTGAGCGGTTTTATCATAAGAGAAAATCATGCCAGCTAAACAGACTCATACTCAACATGCCCTGCCCTTAAATGGGCAAGACCCTCACGGAAAAATTATTGGCCACGGTAAGTTTACATACAAGGTGGATGCACATTGGGGAAAACTTAACCCTGAAAAGTACCCAATTGAAAACTGTCATGGATTTGCTATGGATGCTGAAGGGCGTATTTTCATGATTACTGACAACACCAGCAATAATATCTTGGTATATAGTCAGCAAGGTAAATTACTTGATGCATTTGGTAGCAGTTTTCCTGGTGGGCACGCCTTAAAAATAGTACAAGAAGGCGAGCAAGAGTTTCTTTATGTTGTTGATTGTGGATGGATTGTAAATCGACATTGGGATGGCCACAGTATAGATAAAGAGGATAGTCCATTTAATAAGGTGATACCCCAAAGTGGTTTTGTGGCCAAAATGACCTTAGACGGCAAGCTAGTTTATACTATTGGCCATCCGCAAACTTACGGAGTTTATACACCAGAGCAGCCATTTCGCCCTACTGACATTGCCATCGCACCTAATGGGGACCTTTACATAACTGACGGTTATGGCAGTGACTATTTATTGCATTACGACAAACAAGGTCGTTACCTCAATCATTGGGGAGGGCATGATAATACCGACCCCAATTACAACCTGCATAATACCCACGGCATCGAAATTGACTTACGCGATGAACAAAAGCCATGCCTAATGGTCAGCTCACGGTTTGAACAATGCTTAAAAGTGTTTTCACTTAATGGAAAGTATATAGATAAAATAAATGCGAATGGTGCCTACATTGGCGGGCCAGTATTCAAAGAGGGTTTATTTTACGCTCCTGTTTGCTGGTCCCATATAAACGAACATAATGCCGACAATACTGGCTTTATTAGCATTTTTGATAAAAATAATACTTTAATTGCTAATTTGGGTGCAACACAGCCCGAATATATTAATGGCCAATTACAACCTATGCAAAGCACAGAAGATGTGTTTAATCATGTGCATTGCATTTGTGTCGATCAGGATGACAACTTGTATGTAGGCCAATGGAATGCCTCTCAAAGCTATCCAATAAAATTGATCAAAGTGTAATTTACTCTACATACAACCGATTTGGTTATTGGCTTCTAAGTTAGCAACAAAGATACCCGACTTTTTAATATTTAGCTGCCTATAACCTCTATTGTGCTCACCTAGAAAGCTAATGACGAACTTTCATGTCATGCTTTATTTAACACAATACGTCTAAAAATAGCTGACCGTTTTTACTTTACCCACCAGCGCTGGCTTATTCGCTGTAACACTGTCACAAAGTCCTTTTTTCCATCTTTAATTGCAGCTATAGCCTTGTACATGTAAACTCATAATTGTTAACAATAAGCATAATACTATGAAAAAAACCACTATTTACTGCGAACCTTATTCCATAAAAGACGGTTATGACTTTGAAATTCATTATGTCAGTTATCTGCAACACGATAGCTACTCATGCTTTTTGCACTTTCATCAGGTTCACGAATTTATATTTTTTGAACACATTGACGGTAGCTATTTTTATCATCAAGGTGAGAGTAAGCTTTCAGACTATGAAGCGGTATTTACTCCGTCAATGGAAAGCCATAACTTCGAACTAAATCCTCGCCCTAAATCTTGGTATATAGTCCAATTTATGCCTGAATGCCTCAATGCCCCATCGATAAGTCAATGTACTGAGATACTAAAAACCGGTTTGCATTTGCGATTTCCCACAGAAGTACAACAGAAAATCCATCAATTACTAGGCTGGTTATTGACTGAATTTAATGAAAATCCCCAAAGTCATACCTGCAAACAGTTGTTCAATAGTCTTGTGACCATAGTGTGCGAATATGGAAAAAGTAGCTTAACTAGCAAGCAAACTCCGTTAAATGTGTCGAACAGTTACCAAAAACTCGCTCCATTAATGGCTAAATTAACTCAACCCACGGGTGTAAATTTGTCATTAGAAGACGCAGCCAAACAATGTCACCTATCGCCGTCTTATTTTTCTAGAGTGTTTAAAAATCACTTTAGAGTGCCCTATTCCGACTATATGATCCGTCATAAACTGTATAATGCGGCCCGTTTGTTAAGCCAAACGACCACATCAGTAACAGATATTTCTTATGAATTAGGCTTTTCAAGCTCGTCGTATTTCATCAAGCAATTCAAACAGCATTTTAATATCACCCCACATCAATACCGCAAACAATTAACCAGCTAATCGATTGCAGTATCGACTAATTCAGCAGAGTATATGTTAGTTAGAGACAGCTAAAAACAGGGTTTCTTTGGATAGTGCATCCCGACTTTGCAATGCCGCCTTATCAACTAATAGATTTTGCTTTATCGCCTGCGTACCTAACACATAAGCTTTGGCATAATTAACTGCCTCAACACAAAGCAGCTTATCCGCTTTAAAATACCAAACCGAAAACTGCTGGGCTGATTCTTGCTTCACAAGGAGTTCATCATAGCCTTCAGACAAGCCTACAATTTGTAATTTACAGTTATATTGATCTGACCAGAACCAAGGGACGGTTTGCTGAACAGGCTCACCTTGGGGTAATTTCCCCGTTAAAAACTGCGCGGCAATCTTGGCTTGATCAACGGCATTTTGAACTGACTCAAGCCGAATCCATCTTTGATAAAGTGAGCTAAATTGCTGGGTGCAATCACCAATGGCAAAAATGTCTTCATTAGATGTTTGGCAAGCCTCATTCACTTTAATGCCCTGCTCAACGTCAACACCTGCCTCAAGCGCTAATTGGGTATTTAGCCTAACGCCGACACCAACAATAATAAAATCGGCACAATATTCACTGCCGTCACTGCACACCACAACTTGCTTATGTTGGTATTGGTGAGGGGGTTGGTGAGGATATTGGTGACTGAGTTGCTTAACTTCAATAACGTCTTTATCTGTCAGTAATTCAACACCTTTACTGAGATGTAATTCAGTTAAAAAGTCTGACATCACGGCTGACGTCACTCGAGATAATATCTTCGGCTGTTTTTCAATCACAGTCACTTTGGCACCCATTGCAATCAAGGATGCGGCGCTTTCAAGGCCAATATAACCACCGCCAATAATAACCACCTGCTTATCGCTGCTGTTATTCAGTGCGGCCTTAATGGCTGTCGTATCAGCATAAGTGCGCATAGTAAAGATTGAGCGATTATTAAGGGGATCAATCACTTCCAACCCTAAAACAGGCGGGATAAAGGCTCGACACCCAGTCGCTAATATTAATTTGTTATAGTGAAGGCATTGACCATCATTGAGAGTAATCTGCTTGGCTGATTGATTTACTGTAGTCACCTCATAACCAAGTTTTAAATCAATATTGTTATCGCTGTAGGCTTTTTCAGCCTTCAAAGGTGTCGACTTCAACTCTGCTGATTGCAACGTTTTTTTAGATAACGGTGGCCTGTGATACGGTAACTCGGGATCACGTTCTATTAAAGTTATGCAGCCAGCCCACCCTTGTTGGCGCAGATGAAATGCAAAATTAACCCCTGCATGACTGGCACCAATAATCACTACTGCCCCATTGTTAGAATGAAATTCTTCAGCTGGAAATTGCATGGTTTAACCCTTTAATTGATATTAGTTAGCGACAACAAAAGTCATTCCATCAATTTGTTCAGATACTTCAATTTGGCAACACAAACGACTGTATTCAGTCACCTGGTCATCTAATTCCAACATATCAGCTTCCACTTCTTCAGCAGACCCAATTGTGACAAAGTCGGCTGGGTCTACATAAATATGGCAGGTAGCACATGAACACACTCCGCCACAGTCACCATCAATACCTGCAACACCATTTGCCACCGCTAACTCCATTAAAGAGCCGCTGTCGCCTTCCACTTCCACCGAGCCGTTGTTTTGAGTAACAAAGATGACTTTAGCCATTGTGTAATTCCTTTATTGTTGGTTTTAGTTTTATTGCGTTATTAGTTAACCTGAGCTGCGCATAACAACTTGCTTTCTAGAGGCTACTTTTACTGATAACGGCGTTAAACTTGTTAGCAATAGACTCGCTATTGACGCAAAAATTTGCCTTGTTCTAAGCAAAAATATCTCTCTAGAAATGTAATTTAAATTCAATCTTGAATAAATTAGTCTGTTAGCTAATCTCTTATCCACAGCATAGGTTAGTTATTTAGCTGACAGACTGACCACTAGGTGGTTAAAGCCCACTTTGCGTGAAAACTCGCCTAACTGTTCAATGTCTTCATCAGCGCTAACAACTTTAATGTCAGCCACCTTATTTGCCAGTGTCAGCACCAGCTGCCTTAAAATTTGCCTTGCATGAGTCGCCCCTAAACAATTGTGGTGACTAAAGCCAAAACTAACATGAGGGTTCACTTTGCGGTCAAAGTCGACTGAGTTAGGGTGACTGAATACTTTTTCATCACGATTTGCAGATGCCCAGCACAATGAAACTCGGCTATCGGCTTTAATGGCATGTTCACAAACAGTAGTATCTTCAGTTGCTACACGACCCATTTGGGTTAAAGGAGAAAAATAACGTAATAACTCTTCAACCGCTCGGTTAACAATGTCTGGCTCGTTAGCAATTCGCTGTAAGTCATTGATGTTTTCACTAAAGTAAGCAATGGTGTTGGTAATGGCATTAATCACCGTATCTCGACCACCAGCAAAGGTTAAAATCATCACACCTTTGACTTGTTCCTTAGTCAGTTTTTTACCATCAACTTCCGCATTAAGCAGTACCGAATAGAGGTCTTCTGTGGCGGAATCATCGGGTCTTGCCTTAGCCATTGTTTTATCAATTTCAGCATCTATGTAGTTATATAAAACATTGGCTTTATCTGCATCTAAGTTACTGGATTCACTTCTAAATACATGTGTTCCCCAATCAATCCAGGTTTGCGCTTTATTTATTGAAGTATTTAACAATAAGGACAATGCTTTAGATTGAAGCGGTAAGGCGAATTCAGCCACAATATCAACTGAATCTTTTTCTAAAGCATGTGCAATTGTTTGATCTATTATTTGCTGTAACTTGACTTGATAAACGGCAGCTAATGGACGTTTGAACCAGGGGTTAAGTAATTCACGAAAACCACTGTGCTCAGGAGGGTCAATCTCAAATGGAATTTGACGAGTTTGTCTAATGGCGACTTCTGAAGGAATAACAATACGCCCGGGGGTTGCGCCAGACTGAAAAGTAGCACTATCATGCGCCGCTTTTCTTAGTGCCTTTAAGCCTAAAATCATATTTACCGGGTCATTTTGATCGTCCATCTGTCCCAAACTCGATGTTGAACGCTTGTCGGAAAACGCATCGTTAAACAGGCTAATACCTTTGATTTTGGCTGTCATTGCATACCTTTTTATGGCTAGACTTAAAAAATGTTAATACGAAGTAACATTCTAGCGTGGCAATTAGCTGTAAAATACACATATTAGGTGCAGAAATATCACTTTGATGTCATTTTGATGCTTTAGGGGTATTTGTCAGCCACAAAAAAGGGCTAATGCTACCAAGCCATTAGCCCTATCACTTCAATCGGTAAAGGTTATTTAGTGTCTAGCCTTTGCTGATACATGGTTGAAGTCACCTCTTTAACCGCATCAATTAGTTGCGGATAAGGCGTATCTGTCACCGTCACAAACCCAATATTGGCATTCTCGCCGTCAAAGGCTCGCCCAGTTAGCGGTTCATCAACATATTGAAACCAATGTGCGCCAACCATATATGGTTTGTCTAACACGCTTTTCATGTAGTTTTTGTACTTATTGGCTCTATCCTGTTGACCACTGGCATGCACAATCCCTGGATTAAACAGGCCTGATCCCTCTGTGCTGCCAATATGGAACTCACCAATGACCACCGGCAAATCAACCTGCTCTAAAAACTGCCAAAAGTGAGGTTGCATCCCTTCTTCATAAATATTGAAACTCAGTACATCAGAATATTTCAGCGAAGCCTTAATAATTTCATCTGGCATGCCCCAATTCGCCATTCTGGCCCCCATATATAAATGATTAGGCATTTTCTCCGCTAGGGTGTTGTGCACCACTTTAAAATATTGCTCACCTAATAACTCCAGTAAACGCGATAAATCAGCTACTTGTGGTTCACTGTATTGGTTAAAGGTAACGCCTTGGTTGAGTGTGTCCCAATCGCTAAAATTAGTTTGCCATGCGGTATTTAACTGCTCAACTTGGGCATACTTTTGCTGTAAAAATTCACTAAAGGCTTTTTTAGCTGGGCTTTCAGTTACGCTTTTAGACAAGGCATCTAAAATTACCCCATAGCGTGCTTCAATTGAGCCTTCTCGCTCACCCCAGCTTTTTTCATTATCAATAAAAAGGCCGGCACACCAAGGCGAGTCTTTTACAGATCCTGAAATCTCATCAATAGTTATCTTAGCGCGGCGGGCAAACTCTGGGTCAAAGGGATCTGGCATTAAGCCCCAATGATTTACTGTGCCAGATAGGGTTTTGAAATCACCAATAATCCAACCATTAGCAAAATATGGCACTTGTTTAGCGTTATAGAAAGCTGGGTCTACCCAGTTACCAAATGAAGTAAAGCCCCAGTCTTTCATCCGAGATAATGTCACTTCATGCCATTTGGTTAAGTATGCACCGTCAGGTTGATTATCGTATTTACGCTGTAAATTCGCCTGATAAAAACTATAGGTTTCACCATACGGCATTGCGCCTTTGTGGGTTGAACGGCGGTAGCTATAATGCTTAGCTAGGGGATCTGAATATTCCGGCAACCACTCAAACATATTGTGACGTAGCGGTGATGCCACATATCGCCTGTCTTTTATTGCTTGTGGAATTTGCACAGTGCCCATTGAATCTTCTGGGGTAGTTTCATTCGAGTCACGATAACGTACAGCATCATCTTGGTAATCAATCCCCGTTAATGTCGACATATTGGCCATTCGCACATTAGCGGGGCCATGTGAGAAAAACACATAACCTTGTGGGTCAACCATCCACCACTTACCGTCGACTTTTTCAGTTCTAAAAAAACCAGTGGCTTTTAACTTAGGCCCTTTAGTGTATCCACCATATATCGAACGATTAGGCGTACCTGTTGATGCGTTAAGTTGAGCCAACTCCTCGGCCGTTTGCAGTGCTAATTGCTCATCGGAGGTGATTTTTAACGGGTAATCAATAAGGGCATTTTGACCATATTGATCCACAATATTATTAAGCCATTTCGGATCGGGCTCTGGATTCGCCCTTATGCGAATATCTTTAATTTCAATTGAGCGGTTTTCTAACAAGCCAATAGTAAAAAAATTCAAAGCAGCAATTTGAGTTAAGTCTACATTCTCGGCACGCCATGAACGCCAAACCATTAATGAATCGTCGGTTTTCCAAGGCGTAGCATCGCCCCAAAAACCAGCTTCAGTAACAGCTTCTTTACCATCTAGCGGGAAAAATACCGTGCCCTTATAATGAGGTGCAATACTGATTGAGCGGCTTTGGTACTCATCTTGCTGATTTTCAACGGATAAATAAAAATGCACTGATTTATCTTGAGGGTTAGCCACATCAAATGCCAAGTTATATCGACTTAGTGACGATAAGTCCCATGGCTGTTCTGGTTTGATGCTGACGGTTGAAATATTATGTTGTGGTAAAAAACCAATTTGTAGTTGGTTTTTTACCAACTGAAATTTTGCAGAGCTGCTTTGTAGCCAAGTTTGCTGCTCAGCAGAAGCGAAATCGACTAAAGTCATTAAACTTGTAGTTTGATTGCTCACTAAACTAGTGGATTCGATTGGTGATGCTGAATTATCGGTCGAGTTCTTTTGTGATTCAGCTGAAGCGACAGGCAGGCACCCCGCCTGTGTTAATACACTCAGCAATAAGGCATTTTGATAAACGCAAATCAGTTTCATATTACACTCCTTGTCATGGATTAATGACACAGTAAATATGGGCAATTGATGTTAATTTAATAAAAAAAAGGGCCACTAAAGTGACCCTTAATTGAGAAGCTAGATTAGAAGTTCATTCGAGCATTAAGGCGGAATGTTCGACCTGTTTGATATTGATTAACGGTTCTAGAATCGGTCGCGTTACCACTGATTGGGCTACCTTCGTCTAAAACATCTCCATTAACATTAAGGAAGCGACTAGTGTAATACTGACGAACACCTTCATCCGTTAAATTAACCGCTTGAAAGGAGAAAGTCACCATATCATTTAGCTTGTAACTCGCCGAAAAATCTAATGTTTGACGCCCTTCTTCCCATAATGAACCCGACTCCCAAGAACGTTTAGCTAGCTGATCTGTATTACCTCGGTAGGATAAACGCAACTGATGACCATTTTTCTCCCAAAATGCAGTTAAGTTATAACTATGCTCAGGTGTATAGGCAACTTGTAACTCAGGTAGTTGAACAGTGTCATCTATTGACGATACTTCTTGGTCATATTTACTGTCTTGATAGGTATAATTAGTTTGAATACCTAAACCTGAAAGCCAACCGGGTAGCATGTCAAAAGTTTGAATATACTGCAGTTCAACCCCTTTAATGTTCGCACCTTTACCATTTTTGATACGAGTTGTTTTGAACTGAGCACACATTTGCTCCAAGTCACCTGAATACATCCAATCTTCACGGAATTCATCATTACCCTGGAAGCGTTTAGGCATACATTGTTCAAGACTGTCTTGGCCTGCTACCAATACTAAATCATCAGGATTATAACCTTCGCCTTCTGTTAAGCCGACATCTCGTAGGTCATCCATATAAGTCACAACAGTTTCAGATTCTTCGAAATTAGTCATGTCTTTATAGAATAGGCCTGCAGACAACATACCTGATTCGTTAAAGTACCATTCGTACGATAAATCTAAGTTAATTGATTCTAATGGGTCTAATTTAGGTGTTGTGAGGGTAATGGTGTTATTACGATTGTAACCGCCCCACTGGGTTTCACGCACTTTAAAACCAGGACGTAATGAATCAATTTGTGGGCGTGCCATCGTCTTAGATGCTGCAAAACGTAGTACCGAATCGTCAGTAAGCAGATAATTCAAGTTTAGACTGGGTAAGAAAACGTCATAATCATGAGTACCAGTTACAGCAAAGCTACGCTTACTTCTATCTTCAGTTGCAACAAGCTGACCATTTTCGTCAAGTTGTCTATCACCATAACCATAGAATTTTTCAGTAGATATATCACTGTGACGCCATAACCACCAACCACTTTCGTTTGGATTACCACGTACAGCATTAGCATCAAAACAAGCACCTTCATCTGGTCGAGCAATATCATCAGTTAAATCGTTAGTACCATTAGTATCGTAACCATTGCCATCAACACGAGCCCAACGAGTTTCTGCGTTCCAATCAGTACCGTAAAATGGAATACCACTACATTCAGGCAGACTTGAATCACGTAATTCAGCCAATTTGAAAGGGTCCATTAACCGGCCAACGTTACCAGGATCATAAGCAAATTGAACACCTGAGTAACCTGATGTTTCTACTTCTGTTTTAACATAACGAACACCAACATCACCAGATAAACGACCGTCAAAAAAACCAAAGTTGGCTTTCAAGTAGGTAGCGAAATTTTCAAGCTCGGCAGAACGTGTATTTGAATTATCAGGCTCGAAACCAACAGAAGGAGAACCTAAAGCAACATCAAATGCTTTAAATGCTGAAAAGGTTGTCCAACCATCCGTAATCGCATCGCGCCCATAGCCATTACTGTCCATGAAGTCATCTACAGGAAAGCTTTCTCCAGTTGCAAAAAGATCACCACTTAACGAATTCAAACCATCATTTAAAACCGTAGGAGCTCCTGTATAAGGGTTATTAATAACTACACCTTCGCCGACACTATTAAATGCATTTTGCTGGTTATCTACGTATTTTTCACGGTTAGAGTACTTAGCACCAAACTCAATACTTGATAATGGTCCAGCGTCGACTATCCAGTCAAAATCGACGAAAGCTGATTTTTGTTCATCTTCAACGGCAACAACTGAGCGATTTAAAAAAGTTAGATGCTGGGCATTGAGCTCATCAACGTTAAAGCCTGTTGTGCCGTAGTTATCCCAAACATTTAATGGATCGCCAAATTCGTTATTCTCGCCATAATCAATCAAACCAGCCCCCCCCACTAAAGTACATGGGCCATTAGTGCAGTCATAACCCACAGGCTCAATATCAGTTTCTGGAACATTTTTTAATAACCAGCGGTTAATATTGCTAAAGTTTTGCATCGCAATATAAACTTGGTTTTCAGGAATACGTTCAGACTTTGAGTAACCTAGACCGGCATTTAAAATAAGATTATCAGTAATATCATGCCTAACATCGAATGAGATAACGGTGTTTTCTTCATCATATTTGTTTTCAGACTGGCTTAAACCACCATCACCAAATCGGTTTAAGTATTTAGTAAATGTATTGGTCTTTAAATCAATGGTATGCCAATCTTGCTGTGGATCCGTCCACTGTGATGGGCCGCCACCTAAACCAGGGTCGATTCCTTCAATCATATTACCTTGTTGACCACTACGAATTTGAACGCCATGCATTGAACTTTCAAAAGACTGTTTGGTGTAATTGGTATTGAGATTAAACTCTGTTGAATCAGTTGGTGCCCACTGTAAACCCAAATTAAAGTTCATACGGTCTACATCATTATTATACAACTCATACCGTGAATTCTTATTCGTGATGCCCCACACATCTTCAACAAGATTCCCTTCTGTATCAGAAGCTAAATGAGAAAATTCAGATACCCAATTATCAGCACTATATTGATCTTTACGGTAAGAGTTAGTTTCTTTTACTGCGGTAAAAATCAACCCAAAAGTATCATCAAACATTTTTTCGGATATCGTTCCTGAAACCTTATAGTTTTCGTCATCTAATAAATCGTTATAGCGACCTTCAACCGTTACCGTTCTAATTTGATAATTTAAATCAAGTGGCTTGTTGGTGATTAAATTAATATTCGCCCCTAGAGCACCTTCTTCGTGATCGGCGCTGGGTGTTTTAACCACTTCAATTTTAGATAAAATGTCGGATGAGTACTGCGATAAATCAACACTTTGACTGAAATCAGTCGAACCGAGTTGGACGCCATTCATACTGACATTATTTTGTTGTGAATTAGCACCACGTACCGTAATACGAGAACCTTCTCCATCAACTGACTGAACAGTAACACCAGTAACTCGTGATAAAGCATCTGCAATGTTTTGATCGGTTGATTTACCGATATCTTCAGCATTAATTGAATCAGTCAGGTTTTCTGAAAAACGTTTATCGTTGATTGACTTCTTTAAACTACTTTTTAAGCCTTTAACTTGAATTACTTCAATTTCTTCTGCAGCTTCATCGGTTGCCTTTTCTTCAGCAACGACCTGCATAGACATTGCTGTTAACAATGCGAGATATACAGAGCTGTACTTATATTTTAATGTCTTAATTGGCATATCTACTCCCCCAAGAGCGTTTGTGTTTCTGCCTAACCTGAATTGCAAAAGTTAATACAATGTTGCAATCCTGTTTACAGACATTACTAACCAAGGGAATAACTGTCAACATAATTTTGTTAACAATCTTCAATAAACTTAAATCGATTTATTTAACTATTTCGATGAAACTCTTTCTCGTCTTTGTCGCATTGTACCTCAACTAACATACCGTTAACTATTGTTCTTTCGATTGTTTATCATTGATTTTAAAGAATTTTACGCCAACAATTATTTACACAGTTAAATTATCTGACATTGCCGAATCGGTAGAAGATAACACTTTAATAAGAATGAGAAGCTAGAGGTATATACTGATTTCTGAGGTTAATTATAAAAAAAGTTCAAATGTGGCACTTGAAATGTTAACAGGTTTATTTTTACAGCATGCAAATTGTTAATTAAATCATCTAATAGATACTTAACATAAAAAAGCCATCCGAGGATGGCTTTAAACAAAGTATGGGTTTAACTGATTAAGATTCAAATTTATGAATATATGGCCAACCAGCAAATTGTTTACCCTGAGTTGGATCGGTATCCCACTCCCAGCATTCGAATTCAAATTGTTCGGCATGATGGTTTACTTTTACAATACCGTAGCCTTCACTTTTTAAACTCCTATCAGCTAAATAGTTACTCCAGGAATTATTGGTTTGCTGTTTAAAATCATCATAGGTCACCTTGGGGTTGGCTACGGCTAGTACCCGCATCTTATTACCAAATGTATCGGTAAAATTACCCGTGTTAGGATCATTATTAAATTGATTATCAAGTTTATTTATTCCTTCAAACCATCGCTGCCAAAACGCGGCTCCAGCAGGGCCAGCATAAAATAATGGTCCATCTTCAAAGGTGTCTAACCCTTGTTTAGCCACCATGGCTAAATGTTGATCACCGCAAATGACTACAGCGCCTGCGTCTTTAATCAATTTGACTGCGCGAGTTCTACCGTCAGGTGGATAGCCGTTTGAGTCGTAATCTAACAATGGTTCTAAATTACTTTTGGTTTGAGGCGAGCCCCACATGGATGCAGCAATACAGATTTTAGGCAGCGCTTTATCCATATCTGCCCATTCGCGTAAAAACTGCTCTTGCCTATGACCCAATAACTCACCTTGGGCATAAATCGGATCAATATTGATATTACGGCGGGATTTAAACTTTCTATCTTCTACCATGGCAAAACTGACACCACCATAAACAAAGGCACCATAAGTCACAGGAATACCGTGTTCTATTGGTGTTGGATCGTATGCATCAGGATTATGACCATGTTGCATTCGATAAACCATTTTGACCAAGGCTTTGGTTTGCATATAGCCACCGTCTTCTTCGGTGCGTTTATCACCTTCTAATACAACGGGATCGCGGCCACCTACTCCCCATAAATTACCTTGTAGTACGTCATGGTCATCCGCTAACAATATTGCTGGTTTATCTCGAATAGAGTCTTTAAATGTCCAATACCAAAGATACCAGCGATAAAGCATGTCTAAGTGTGAGTCAGGTCGATTACGCCATACTTGTGTTGGCGTTGCTTCATAGAATTGATCACCACAAAATACATACATATCTGGTTCGTGCTTGTCGCAATTATTCACCAGTTCTGTATGAGGAAACAAAATATTCTCAGGACTAAAACGACCTAATTGCTTTTCTTGTTTTAATCTGGTCTTGAAATGTTCAATATCTAATGACTGATTGGTGGCCACAAGGCAAGAATACAAAGCAATAGACAATGGCTTTGTTTTACCTGGATCTTTTAGCACTTGACCTTGGTATAACACGTCCACCTGATCTGATGCGCTAACGGTAACCACTCGATAATTGTGTGTTTGGGTGTTATCCCAGTTATCGACGCGATATTGAATGATGTAGCCTGGCTCCATTTGGGATGAAGGCGCAGAGACCCACTCTTTACTGCCGACGAGTTGATATTGTAACTTTGCAGTTTGATACTCATCGTCAGCAACTGGCATAAACTGGGCACTGAGTTTTAATACCGACTTATTGACACTGTGCATACAACCCATAACAGGCCCAATGGCTTGTTGATCAAGTTTCGATAGTTTTTCACCACCCGTTTGAATATCTGAAAATGCCCAGCGCGCCCCACTTTGCTTAGGTGGTGTTGAAGATAACAACATTACCCCACCTAGTAGTTCATCATTAGGAACGCCTGTTCTAACAATAAACCCAAGCTCTTTTCCAGTTTTACTGTCAATGGCAACTAAACGGACATCAAATGACGCTTTAGATACCGGATCAATATGGCAATCTAAGATAATCTCACGATCATGAACAGCGCCAATATTAACGCTATTGGTTCTCACGATTTTTTCATAAGCCAATGGTTTTTGTTTGTTAGTAAAGTCATTAAAACTAAGTTCACCTTTTTCATTAATGACAGCCATAAAGCCGCCATTTTCACCAGATGCCCTTTGGATTAATGCACTAGCTCGATAATCTAAACGATCCGAACCCGCCCCCAATAAAAAACCACAAAAGCCAGCTTTGTTAGGCGTTAAGTTCGAAACTTTTGCTTTAATACGTGCAGGCTTAATACTGTTATTAAGTTGTCGCGTTAATATCGACACCGTGCGCATTTCAAATCCACGCCCGTTTCGAATGCATTCAATCTTACCTGCATTCAATTGCCAATCTTGCAGGCGATTACCCCAAAAGGCAGAACCAAGCCAAGGACGTTTACTATTACTGGCTAATGTTTCCACTAAAGAAACGTCAGTAACAGACAATCTATTGGCTGCCGCTCTAGCAGCTTGAGATGGGAATAACAATCCACCCGTAGTTAAAGCCGAAAGTTTTATAAAACTGCGTCTATCCATACCTTCCTCAGTTTTGTTTACAAGAGTCCGTTTGTACTCAATAAAGCGATTAAGTGATGACAACATCAGCCTTTAGCCGAACATTCACTGTTATAAAGCAAAAGCTACGACGCCAAATCATAAAGGGATCGAGACCATATACAGTAAAATTAATTCGCGTTCGATGCCCTAAACACTAAGTACTAGTCACTTGCTAGTTACTATTTTGAAAAGTTCCAGCATCTAACACTTGTCGTTTGATACTAAAGCGACAAATAAAATTCCAGTTCCAAGAAGCATCATATTGATGACAAAGCCCCCAAGTTAGGCCTGGTCTTTGGCTGTCATTTACACGTACATTTGAGCTATTTGCTGCAACACTATTAGGCTTAGTTGGTCTAAACAAACCAATGGCTTCTGGGGCCCCTTTTATGTGGGCTTTAATCTCAAAATTTTGGCCATCATCTGCAAACTGAATGGTATTTTTTTCAGGGCCATCGGTTGTTAATAGTGAAGCAATGCCACTTTCAAAATTCCACACAACCACTTCGTGACCACTGTTTGAAATAGGGTTTAACTCAGACTTGATATAAGGCCCTTCAATGTTGTCAGCAATCGCTACGCCGTGTTTAATTTCGCGGCCACCAAAGTTCATTTCTTCGCCCATGGTTTCTCCTTTGTAGTAAAGGTAAAACTTGTCATTAAAAAACAGTAAGCAAGGATCATGCACTTTGTGACTGTCAAAACTCCCCTTACTGTTCACATGAAAACGGTTGTCTTCATCCCCTCGCCACTGGCCATCTTTACTTGGACTTAGGATTGGCGATGCAGATTTGAGCCACGGACCATAAGGGCTGTCTGAACTGGCTAATGCAATTTCTTCAAACTGCCTATTGGTATAAGGCGTGGTGACGGTTTGGTATACAAGGTAAAAGCGCCCATTGTGCACCAGCACTTCTGGAGTAAAAATGGCGCGATCGTCATATTCGCCAGCTTGACCACGTTCAATCGCAACGTCTTGCTCTTTCCACGTTTCGCCATCGTTCGATGTCGCGTGCCAAACTTCAGTCAAATCCCATGGAAAGACTTTATCCTCAAGGTTATCTGACCCAAACCCTACGGTTTCTCCTTGGCCTTTGGTGTACCAACAATGCAACACGCCACCGACGTCAATCACTGATGATGGATCTCGTCTAATAACCCCTTCTTCAAAAGCAAAATCCCCTTTTAGCGGACTTACATCAAACTCGACCATCCATTCGGCATTGTTATCATCATATCCACGTTCGATAGCGCGTTGACTCGCGAGGCTCAAAGGTTTCTGTAAACTCATAAACTGGTTTTCCCTTACAACTTAAGCAACTAGAAATTATGTATTAGATAAAAATCATTAGAAATTATTCAAAATTAATTTATGTCATCTGCACACATTACTGATGATGTTTCTACTGAACACTAAATTAATAGCTGATTACGCTTAGCGTATGTATTTATTGCTGCATATACGTCAATGTCTAATATTGCGCCTTTATGTTGGACAACTTCCCTTGCAACACTGCAAGCATCAATAAGCGCTGTCTCAATATCACAACCGATATTGCGTGCCGCTAAATAAGTACCAGCAAAAGAATCTCCTGCAGCTGTAGAATCAATTTGAACTGGGGCAGCGACAAACGCTTGATGCGCAATAAGTTCGCCACATTCATATACAAATGTGCCGTCATTACCACACTTAACGATAATTTCTTTAGCGCCTAATGACTGACAATATTGCATGATTTTTATAGGTGAAGTATGACCAAGTAATAACTCATGCTCTTCTATTCCTGGTAAAGCGATATCACAGTGCTGATATGCTAACTCAAGCCAATGAATAGCATGTTCTGGGCCGTTCCACATTGCGGGTCGGTAATTAGGGTCGAAGGCTATTTTAGTGCCATTTTCTTGGAGCCTCTTGGTCAATTCAAGTAATAGCCCTTTATCTTCATCAGATAAAATACCCAATGAAATTCCACTAAAAAAAGCGATATCAGCATGGCCGATTTGGTTGATTAATTCTGGTAATGGCTTTAAACGCATCATTTGTGTCGCTGCTGATTGTGAGCGCCAATAACTGAAACTGCGTTCACCTGTATCATCTGTTGATATCGCGTAAATCCCAATTGTTGCAGATGTTGATATCAGAGCGCAGTCTGTATTCAAGTTATGTTTCTTCCACTCGGACAACATTGTTATACTCGTAGCATCGTCACCTACAGCAGTAAAGTAACGACAATCGGTTTCTGAGTTATAGCGTTTGGCATAAACCAAAGCATTATAAGTATCACCAGCAAATGATCGGTTTAATAATGAATCTGATTTTTCAATTAACTCCATCATGCATTCACCGATAGCAAGTATTGATTTCATGGTTACGCTTCTCTTTTTAACAAAGCCACTTTCTCAGGTTGTGATTCTCTTGCTAATAGCATTTCAATTTCTTCAATCGTCTTATTCTTGGTTTCTGGCATGATTTTATATAGGAGCACAAAGCCAATCGCACCGCATATGGCATAGAATAAGAATATTTCATCTGCGCCAAACACACTGAGTTGCCAAGGGAAAAACTGTTGAACTAAGTAGCTTACAAAACTGGTTATGAAAGCAAATACCGGAATTGCCACGCCGCGAATGTGAGTTGGGAATATCTCAGAAAATAGCACCCACATTATTGGGCCAATTGAAAAATGAAACGCAGCAATAAAGCCAATAATGCCGCCAATAATCAAGTTTGCATTAATAGAGGCTGCACTTTGTAATATCTGACTTTCATAGAGCTTGGCATCCGCCTCACCCATTATTTGAATAAGGGCATCTTTAAACTCGACATCACTTTGATAAATAACATTAGCCATAGACGATGAGTCGCCAATATTAATTTCAGCAGCTAGTGTAATTAAAGCTTGATCGGTTAATGAATATGTCGCGCTGTGAAATCCCCAAAAACAAGCGAACAAACTTACCGTAGCGGTTGCTAAACCCCAAATCACTAAAGGTCTTCGCCCTAATTTATCGATAAGTAAAATAGCAACAATCGTAAATACAATGCTCACTAAACCCACAACAACAGCTTGGAAAAAAGCGGCGTCAGTACCTATACCTAACTGTTCAAACACAGTAGGTGCATAAAACATAATGGCGTTAATTCCGGTAATTTGCTGAACAATGCCAATGGTTAACGCAATAATCATTACGCTACGAACTTTAGTATCAAACAAACTTCTAAACAGTACTAAAAAAGAAGCTTTATCATCATGGCTTCTAAGACTCTCTTTAATTTGAGCAATTTCATCATCACATTGAGTAGTATTGTTAAATTGATTAATGATTTCTTTTGCTTTAGCTTCTTTACGCTTCATGATTAACCAGCGTGGGCTTTGAGGAATATTCAGCAACAGAAAAAACCAAATAATTGCCGGTATTATTTCAACAGCCAACATCCAGCGCCATGTATGGGTATCTATGCCTAATGACGTCACCAATGGATGACCACTTTCTGAAAAAGACAATATCCCATAGTTGACGAAATACGCTATTGATAAGCCCACAACAATATTTATCTGAATAATAGATACCAACTTGCCACGCAAATGCGATGGCGCAATTTCACCAATATACATGGCAGCTACGGATAATGATGTGAATGCTAAGCCACCAATAAATCTGGCTATGACCAGTGATTCGAAACTGGTTGCGATAACAGATAACACAGCTGAGATAATATAAATAAAGGAGATAAGCACGAGGGTTTTCTTACGGCCGATTTTGTCACAAATAAAGCCGGTAACGAGTAATGCAAATATAACGCCGAAACCTGGAGCACTTACGACGGTTCCTATTTGCATATCAGATAAACCAAATTCACTGGTAACAAACCTAACAGTACCTGATATTAGTGCTGCATCAAGCCCGAAGATAAATCCTCCGATAGCAACAACCAACGCACAATAGTAAACGCTGTGACTTCTAGCAATCATATGTGTATCCATCTTTTAGTATTAATTTGTAATGATGCCGTTTGTGAGTTTTAAATTATCCGTATTAGCAAGGACACAGATAGTAATAAAAGGTGACTCAACGACTATTAACATTACAGTAGCATTAACAACAAAGATTTAGCAACTATTGTTAACAATTTACTATAAAGGTTGTTTTTTGCAATATATGTAATTCATTAATCTAACGCGATTTATGATGTATTACACTGAATATTCAGTATAAAATGATTTAATAAATTAGTTTAATCTACATGTTAGTTAAATATTCTAATTGAAAATAAAACGACTTCTTACATAGAAATTATCACAATCTGGTAATAAATTATTGCATCAACGGATTCCTCAATGTAGATTGTTAACAAAATAAACTTAACATTGTGTGTGGTCATGAAAAATATATTGAGCTCAAGCCTGTCAACGATAGAGTCAACCAAACGTGCTTTATTAGTGACATCAATACTTGTCGCAATGAGTGGTTGTCAGTCTGAATCACTTAATTCTGCGATCACTCCTGAGCCGGAAGTTGAGTCAACAACTAACCAAAGTATGCAGCTTATCGATTTTGATAAGCAGATTGAATTCATAAATACCGTTGCTGCAGATACGCAGATTAATGATGGTGTCATCAGTGTTAAGTTTAAATCTGAAAATAATAGTTACAGTAATATCAGTTTTAACCCTGATACGCCGTGGGATTGGAGTGCGTTAAAAGACTTTAACCTCGCATTTGATATTGCCAATACTGGTAAGCACAGTGTGCAGCTTTACCTTGATATCAGTGATATTGACGGTGCTAATTACACTCGCACAGTCAATATTCCTGTCGGCAGCACCTCAAATACCTATTATGCGAAAATGGCAGGTCATGATTTAGCCACACCAGATGGCGATCATAAAGTAGAGTTAAATTTTAATTCAGGTTTACGCTCAAACCCAGATACTTGGGAAAGTGAAGAAGTACAGTTTACCTCGATGTGGGGCAAGAAGAACCTCAATACCAAAGGTATCGCGAAAATTAGTTTAAGTGTGCAAAGTAACTTACATGATAAAGAAATTATATTGAGTAACATTAGAATTCGTCAAAATCCAGAGTTCAATAAGCAGTTCTTAACTCACATCGTTGATCAATTTGGTCAGAACAACACAGAAGATTTTGTGGGCAAGGTAAACAATGAAGCTCAACTAGAAAACCAACGCGTTGCTGAAGCAAAAACCTTATCTGGAAAAGTCGCTGATGGAAGGAGCCAATATGGTGGATGGCTAGCAGGTCCTAAACTAGCCGCAACGGGTTATTTTAGAACCGAAAAGGTTAATGATAAGTGGTCATTAGTTGATCCCGATGGTTACCTGTATCTCGCCACTGGCGTTGATATTATTCGTTTATCTAACTCTTCAACCATGACGGGGTTTGATTTTGATCAACAGCACATCATCCAACCAACAAAAGATAACGTGACCCCAGAAGATTCACAAAAATTAAATCGGGTATCCGATGCTGCTATCGCCAGTCGTATTAAAGCATCAGATACTCGAGCAAACATGTTCAATTGGTTACCTACATATGACGAACCTTTAGGTAAACATTTCGGATATCGCAGAAGCGCACATTCTGGACCATTGAAACATGGTGAAACTTACAGCTTCTATTCTGCAAACCTTGAACGTAAATACGGCAATCAGCCTCAAGGCTATATGCAAGCTTGGGAAGATACAACAATCAACAGAATGCTAGATTGGGGTTTTACATCTCTGGGGAACTGGACTGATCCACGATATTACGACAACAATAAAATACCCTACTTTGCTAACGGATGGATTATTGGTAACTACAAAACAGTGTCAAGTGGTGATGACTTTTGGGGTGCTATGCCAGATGTATTTGACCCTGAATTTGAAGCCCGAGCTTTTGAAACGGCGAAAGTCGTTTATGAAGAAGTTAAAAATAACCCTTGGTGTGTCGGCGTATTCATCGATAACGAAAAAAGTTTTGGCCGTTCAGATAGCGTCAAAAGTCATTACGGCATTGTGGTTAATACACTCACACGTGACGGCAAAGATGTACCAACAAAAGCTGCATTCACTGCAGTTATGAAGCAAAAATATGGTGAGATTCAAGCACTCAATACTGTGTGGGAGAAAGAGTTCACCAGTTGGGAAGCATTTGACCGCGGCATTGATTCAAGTATCAATAACGAACGTCAAATAGCTGATTATGGCGTATTACTTTCAGCCTATGCTGACAAGTACTTCAGCACGGTAGAAAAAGCATTACAAAAATACATGCCAAACCATATGTATTTAGGCTCTCGCTTTCCTGATTGGGGAATGCCTATTGAAGTCGTCAAATCTTCAGCAAAATTTGTTGATGTCGTGAGCTTTAATTCATATAAAGAAGGACTGACTAAAAAATCTTGGAAATTCCTGGAAGATATCGACATGCCAAGCATTATTGGTGAGTTTCATATTGGCGCTAAAGATTCTGGTTTATATCATCCTGGTTTAATTCATGCTGCAGATCAGCAAGATCGCGGCGTGATGTATCAAGATTATATGAATTCGGTTATTGATAACCCTTACTTCATCGGTGCGCATTGGTTCCAGTATATCGATTCACCTATTACTGGTCGCGCTTATGATGGCGAAAACTACAATGTCGGATTCATTTCAGTTACAGATACCCCTTACCCATATATGGTTGAAGCGGCTAAAACCGTGAATGGCAATATGTATCAAAGAAGGTTTGGTAAACAAGAATGAAGAGAGTAACCGCGTTAATTTAATCTTTTTTTATGAATGCTTCTTATCCTCAGGAAGCATTCAGTTTTATCCAATCTCGTTTTGATTGCTTGAAATCTGGTTAGGTCTCCAGAGTTGCCCTGTCAGTTATTTAACAACTATGTTTGTTGTTAACAATAAACTGCTTCAGGGCATTTTTTTGATTTTAATAACTGAGCACTATTATTGAATCATTTAATATCAACAACTTACAAGAAATTTTTATGTATATTATTAACAATGTGACATTTGACAATTGTAATGATTTCACTAAGTGTCTAGAATGTTAATATATAATGATGAAAATTGGGTACAACAATGGCTGCAGCAAAACCGACAAAAATTCTTTCAGTTAAAGATCAAATTGCAGATCAACTGCGTTCAGATATTATTGCTGGTGATTTAGCGCCAAACACTAAGCTTAACGAACAAGAATTAGCAAAACGCTTTGGTTTATCGCGCGGGCCGATTCGAGATGTGATTTTACAGTTAACCAAAGAAGGTTTACTGATATCTAAAAATAACTGTGGTGCATCAGTTAACAGTGTTCTAGAGCCAAAGCTGCAAAAGCTGATGATTAACCTCCGTCGTAACATTGAAGTCTATGCTATCGAAAATTTCAAAAATAACCCATTAACTGAAGATGATGTAACCCAATTGGAAACGATTCTTGATGAGTTACAAGGGGCCTTTGATAGAGAAGATTTTACTGAAGTGACAAAAGTTGATATCTCGTTCCATAACTACCTAATATATAAAGCAGGTGGCGAAGATTTAGTTAATATCTGGTATCCATACGTCATGCGTATGCGCCTTAACTATAAACGTATTACCACTAGCTCAGAATGTGTAGAAGAGCACAGAGGGATCCTACAAGCGTTACGTGAAGGTGATATTACTCGCGCAGTTAAAGCAATTAAAGAAAATATTAAGTAGCGATATTATTACTTAATTTTTGACAGGCTCAACCACCCATTCAGCGATATACAATGAACATGAACTAGATCATGTTTGTTTCATAAAAAGACAGTCAGCCGCTGTCTTTTTTTGTGGCTAAGTTTTATCATCATGCGCAAAACTCTTCACATTACTCTCTAATAATTCCTAACAGAAAATAGCGCCAAATCAAATACAAGCGATACCAGTTAAGTAGTTTACAATTATTGGTTTTATAAAAATGTAAACGTATTAGATTAAACAAACTTTTCTTTAATATTCATTCACACTCATATTAATAATAAATGAAAAAAGACTAAAGACAAAAGGATTAAGGTTCAAATAAATAGCTGACCTAATGAAGCAATAAAAAACAAAAGCTACCAATGATTTATATTCACCCAGCATTTCCTATAACTAAAAACAAGTACATACACGTCTACTTAACAGGCTTTATAGTATCAAATAAATTCATCGATAAGGCATAACATTAAATACATCAAATTATTTTGTTAACAATTTAATAAAAACAATGCTAAGTTAAGTTCAATACCTCTGGGATAGTTATGTTTGTATCTAATGCTTAACTGATTAGATTTTTGTCGGCGTTGTTGTTGTCCCTCTTTAGTTATTACAACTGTAAGTGAGCACTATGATACAAGATAACAAAGGATTGTTTAGTCGATCTATAATACAAAAATCCATCATTACATTAATGATTAGCGCCTCGGTAACGGCTTGTGGAGGTAGCTCTTCAGGTAGCCCAATCACTGAACCTGATAAACCCATCGTTCAACCACCTGCTGAACTTGACTCATCACCGGATGAGTTCGTTTTTGAAGCGCAAACAGATGTTGAATTAAGTCGTTACATTACTTCAAATCCTATAATCATTACGGGTATTAATACCAACGTAGAAATCAACATTAGCCTTGGTGAGTATGCTATCAATGGCGGTGAATTTACTAATACGAGTGGTACTGTCGCCGCAGATGATTCAATCTCATTGCGTTTAATGTCATCTGATAATGCCAGCTCAGAAGTTGTCGCTCAATTAACGATTGGAGACTACACAACCCCGTTTAAAGTCACGACATTACAATCTGAGCCTGAAACACAAAATACCACACTCATATTCAATCTTGATACTGTCCATACCGTAGCGGGTATTAATCAATTTGCACGTGAGAAGTTTATTACCATCCATGCCTCTCATACTGAAAATGATTGGTTTAATGTTGGCGTTAATGCTTCTGATGATCTCATTACTGAATTCGTGGAAGGATACGATGTCTATTTTGGTAGAGACACCGGAGGTATGCGTTACCAATTGAGCCTTTTAGCAGAGTCAGCTTTAAAAAGCGGATTTGTAGATGCAGACATGGCAACCAGTAACGGTGGTGGTAGCCGCTGGAATTACACTTCATCTGAAGATGACAGAGCTCAATCACAACGTCAACACGCACATCGAAATGCCAGTATGGTTGTGGCTGCTCAGCAACACCCTTATTGGCCAGATGGCAAAGATACGGGACAAGGTTGGGCATTTTCACAAAAGGACAGCGCCTCTGAACCCTTTGGCACCGCTACCGGTGATTATATGGGGCAATTTGTTGCCAAATACTTTAACAAAAATGATGGCATTGATGTCTATGGACAACCTAAGCCTAAATACATTGAAGTGATGAACGAGCCACTTTACGACTTGGTTGATTATGCAGAAGAACCAACCACAGTAACTAAAGTATTTGAATTTCATAGTAACGTTGCAAAAGCCATTAAAGCAGTAAAAGTCGATGACGTATTCGCTAACGATAATGTGCTGATTGGCGGCTATACAGTTGCGTTTCCTGATTTTGAGAAACAAAATTTTGAACGTTGGGAATTAAGGGATAAAGCCTTTATTGATGTTGCTGGCGAAGACATGGATTTTATTTCACTACACCTATATGACTTCCCTGCTTTTCAAAACAGAGAAGAGTTAAGGACGGGCAGTAATATTGAAGCAACTTTCGATATGCTCGAGCAATATATGGCGATGTCTTTAGGAGAAGTTAAACCCTTTATCATTTCTGAGTATGGCGCTCAAATGCATTCTCTGTTTAACCAACCTTGGTTACCACAGCGTGACTGGAATCATTTAAAAGCGATTAACGGGCAATTGATGTCGTTTTTAGAGCGTCCAAACCAAATTGAAATGGCGATTCCGTTTATCCCAGTTAAAGCTGAATGGGGACGCTTAAGTGAAACCGTCCCCTATTACACTAGGTTAATGCGTCAAAATAAAGAGGCGTCAGGTCAAACTGGTGAGGAATACGTTTATACCGAAATGGTGAAGTTTTACCAATTATGGTCAGAAGTTAACGGAACCCGAGTTGATAGCTTTGCTACTGATGCTGATTTTCAGTTAGATGCATACATTAATACCAATGATGCGGGCAATAGCGATGCTTACCTTGTTATAAATAGTTTGGAACAAACATCACAGCTTGTTGATTTATCACTACTGGGATTTGATGAAACATCCATAAGCGCAATTAGTATTAAACAGCTATCTCATGACAATCAAACCCCTGTGTTAACTGAAACTGAACCGCAATTACTCGCAGATATTGCATCACTCACTATCGGCGCAGAAGCCACAACAATTATTAAACTCTCATTTAATAAGCTCATTACTCAAGGGCATAGCCAAAATGAAACCAAATATTACGCAGACATTTATAAGCAAAGTATTGTTGCCGATAGCCCGCTGACTTTTAACCTTAATAATGTTGTTATTGCCGACAATGGTGAAGCGACTTTAAGAATTGGCTTAGGACGCGAACACGGTAAATCACTACAACCGACTGTTAGCGTTAATGGTAATCCCGTTGTTATCAATACTGATTACCGTGGCTACGATCAGTATGCTAATGGGGATGGTCGACTACAATTTTTCGGATTAATCGAAATTCCGATTAACAACAGCTATGTAAACCAAAACAATCAAGTAGAGATTACTTTTGATGATGATGGTGGCTTTGTTACCTCTGTTTCAATGCAATATTTTGAACAATCAAAAAAACTCATTCGCGAATAAAACACATAACAGACTAAACGATATTTTAGGTCCAGTGAAAACTGCACCCAAACTCATCTTACGATTGTGATATTACGTCGTTATCGCAATGGTGAGATCTATTCCTGTTGGGGCAGGAATAGTCTTTAGCTCCAAACTTTACCCATAATAAAGATCCACAATGAAAGGGAAATATATGAAACATCATTTAAATCTCGTATGCGCAACAGCGTTAATAAGCACGAGTGTTTTATCCAGTTCAATTTATGCAGCTGATTGGGATGATATTCCACTGCCAGCAGTTGCAGGCAATGGTCTCGTTTGGCAATTGAATGAGCAGTACTCCGATTCCTTTAACTATAACGGTAAGACATCGACATTTAACAGTAAATGGAATGACACCTATTTCAATGCATGGGAAGGACCTGGACTAACACGTTGGAACAGCGGAGAGTCTTGGGTGTCTGATGGTAATTTGATTATTAGCGCATCGCGCAAAGCACCGGACTTGGTGAATGCAGGTGTTATTACCTCAAAAACTAAAGTTAAGTACCCTATTTTCTTAGAAGCTAATATTAAGGTGAGTAACCTAGAGTTATCATCAAACTTTTGGCTACTGAGCGAAAATGATGAGCGCGAAATTGATATTTTAGAAGTATATGGCGGAGCACGTGAAACCTGGTTTGCACAAAATATGTCGACTAACTTTCATGTTTTCTTAAGAAACAATGACAATAGCATCAGAAGTGACTTTAATGATCAAACCCATAATACACCGGTATGGGGTAACAATTGGCGTGAAGGTTTTCATCGGTTCGGTGCATATTGGAAAAGCCCAACAGATGTTACCTTTTATATTGATGGCCAAGAAACCCCACAGGGTTCATGGGATGAAGTCGTAATGAAAGACAAAGACTACACTGGCGCGATCATGAATAAAGATCAGTATAATATGGATGAAGAAATGTTCATTATTTTAGACACTGAAGATCATTCATGGCGCAGTGAAGCTGGAAATGTAGCAACTGATGCAGATTTAGCCGATGCCAGTAAAAATAAAATGTATGTTGATTGGATACGTGTTTATCAACCCGTTAGTGATGGTTCAGGTGGAGGTTCTGACGGAGGTATTGAGGCCAATACTCAATATCAAATTAAAGCGAAACACAGTAATAAATGTATTGATGTTATCAATAGTGCGGCAACAAATGGTTCAACTTTTCAGCAGTTAACATGTAGTGGCAATAACAGTAATAGCGACCAGCAATTTAAATTTACTGCATTGTCTAATGGTTTTTATACTATTACATCTAAAGTCAGTAATCTTTGTTTAGACTTGTCAGCTGGAAACATTGATAACGGTGCTAAAATCCAGCAATGGGTATGTAATAGCAGTAACCAAAATCAAATGTGGAATATGATTGATAAGGGGGATGGCTATTACGAAATCCGAAACAGAGTGAGTAATAAATGCCTAGATATAGCAGGTAAGTCAAATGCCGATGGCGCGGTTCTTACTCAGTGGAATTGTTATAATGGCGATAATCAACGCTTCTCACTAGCGCAGTAAATAAGTAAGCTTGTTCAGTACCCAATGTTAATTTTTAACGTAGTTTGGGTGCTTTATCAGATGAATACAGGCAAACTCATTAGGAAACATAATTCAATATATTGTATCGCTTCAACTGTTCCAACCGCATAACCATTTTTGTGCAATGTAGCTTACTTTTCAAAAATCTTTAAACCACTTCAACTATTTTACACTCACACATTTTGTCTACACACTTCGCTTACACAATCTATCTTGCCATCAAACGAAAAATAGATGTTGGAAGAACAGTGCTGGCGAGATATGAACTAAACTATATTCTTATGTCGCCATTACTTTGATGTAACTCCCCCTACCTAACATTTTTGTCCCTTATGCATTAAATAGCAGTAACTTCCAGGGTTATAATTTACCTTAGCGCTAAAGTAATAATTTATAGATTAGGTGTGATTTAATAAGCTTAGCTAGATTGGTTGCGTAATCGAATTAAGCTTTGAATTTGTCCCATTGATGCCATCATTAAATGACATGCCTGTAAATATCCTTTTCGGTGATATTCCTGCAATAAATCAGCACTTAAATTTGCTAATGCTTTTTCATTGATGACATATAAGCCATCAAAATTGATATTTTCTTGTTCTTTATCTGCAGAGTGTCTTTTATTCATTGAGATCCCAAGTTGAATTGCCTCAACCAACTCATTATCCACTAGTGATTGGATAAAAGATTCTGTACGAACAATCCCTTGAGCTAACTCAAAAACCATTCTATTCATTGATGTAAGGTATTCAGTTGGTTTTCCGTCTGATGTAAACAAGTCTTGCGAATCGGCGCTTGTATTTCCATCAACAACACGTCGATTGTTCATATCTATGGTTAATACGGTATTAGTTTCACTCATTGGCTCAGAAGAATGATCTTTACGCGCAACCATAAACGGCTGTCGTCTAATGTGTAATGGAATGTAATGGCTTCGCCAATTAGCATCTGCAAGAAATAAGTTCTCACCTGATTCAAAACCCAGTAATGCATGTAATCCGAACTGGCCAGTTTGATTGTTTTTAAGCAAACAACAGGGATATTCTAGAATCAGGCTCCGTAGCTCATCTGCGATAACGGGGACGAAATGAATATTTTCACCAAAATCTTGCCCATGACCAACGAGAACTTTGGTGTTTTTGTGTGTATTACTATCTACAATAACGTTTTTCATAAAAAATCCTTATTTATACTCGTTGCAAACCATATTGTTTGATTGAATTAATCAGATCACGATTAGACATTAAATTAGCTTTGTACTGAGACGTTTGTAGATTCACTTGTTTAAATTTCTCGTAGGCTTTTTCACTTGCCTCTGTTGAATAGCCCCAGTGTGATGAAGCGGTTTTGAATCCCATACCATAAAGCACATACTGATAACTGGCTGCGGGGAACACTTCAGTGGCATGAATAAAATCATTATCACTGGGTGGTTGATATTGCCATAGTGACAATAGCGATTTAAGGCTACTAGGAATGCTTTCAGGCTTGCGGTTATCGCACCAAAAGTCACTGTCTTGACGCTGACTTAACATATAGTGCAGTTTTAAAAAATCGATGATTCTTTCCCATCGATAAGTGAAAGTCTGATTAAATCGCTCAGAAACGATCTCCATACATTGACGATTTGCTGGCAATTGCTCAGCTATCATATTGGCCGAAATCTCAACTAATAGTAGTGCAGAAGCTTCTAGCGGTTCTAGAAACCCCGCCGACAGACCAATAGCAACACAATTACGGTGCCAAAATTTTTCTCGATAACCAGGGTTAATTGGAATTTTACGAAAGGTAAGTTGCTCAACATCGTTGACCGTAGCCGATAAGTATTGCTTTAACTCCTCAATCGCAGCATGTTCACTGATGTAACGACTTGAGTAGACATGACCTACCCCTCTTCTACTTGATAATCCAATGTCCCATATCCAACCGGCTGTTTGAGCGGTAGAAATAGTATGTGACGCAATAGGACTGTTTTCATCGGAATATGGCACTTGTACAGCGATGGCATTATCAACAAACAACACATCTTTACAGCTTTTGAATCCCACTTGATAATGTTCACCAAGCAAAAGAGATTTAAAACCACTGCAGTCAATAAATAAATCACCTGATAAATCACCATGTTCAGCTGTTGAGACACAAGCAATATCACCATCATCATTATTGGTAACCGCCATGACATCATCAACCACATGCTTCACATTGAGTACTTTTATACAGTGCTGTTTCAAAAACTCTGAAAATAGTCCAGCGTCAAGATGGTATGCGTAGTTTGCGATTGCATCATATTCAGCTGTAGTGATTAATTTGGGCGCTAAACCCGCTTCACAAATAGCTTCTTGTGGGCTTAAACACATTGAAAAAGAATATTGTTTCTTTGGATTCTCATTATATGGAAATTGTATAGATAACCAATGAGATGCCAGGTTATCTTTTATTGGACCTTCAGGTAGCATTAATGGATGGTAATAATAATCGTCATGCTTTCCTGTCACCCATTTTGCAAACTTAGCGCCTTGCTTAAAGGACACATTACATTCACGAATAAAATCAGTTTCTTTGATCCCCATGTTTTTAAGCGTCCGGCGCATGGTAGGCCAAGTACCTTCACCAACTCCAATAGGCGGTATATTAGATGACTCGACTAATGTCACGCTGAAATTCTTTACATGTTGACTCGTTAATTTAGCAGCTAATGTGCCAGCAGTTATCCAACCAGCTGTTCCGCCACCAACAATCACAATGTTCTTAGTTAGTTTTTTACTGTCAATTTGACTCACAACTTTATTGCCGATTGGATGATTTTCATTCTTATTAGTCATATTTTCTCCAATTCTTGTTATCAAATAATTTAATCACAATATGCACAAAGCAAAAAAGGCTGTTACAAAAACGTAGCAGCCTGTTCTTTTTTAGTGAATATTTTTATTGGCATTATCGCCAACTATTAATTCTTTTGCATGGATAACTAGCATTAGAACTTAGCACTAATTCCTATGGTGTAACGAGGACCGTACTGCTCAGCAGCAAGTAACTGTTCCTCAAAACGACCGTAGCGGCGAACGGTTTCATCAGTTAAGTTAATACCATCAAGTGATACAGTGAGCATTTCGTTGATGTCATAACTTAAACTCATATCAAGCTGACCATAAGCTTCCGTGAAGGTTGGTTCATTACCAAGCGCTAGCAAGAACTCATCACGCCAGTTATAGGCAACTCGGGCTTGGAAACCATAGTTTTCGTAAAATGCAACTAAGTTACCAGAGTCACTTAAGCCGGTTAATGCGATTGTTTGATCAAAGTTATATGGATCAAACGATTCATCGCTGTTTACGAGGGTATAGTTAGCAACTGTACCGAACCCACTGTCGCCAAACATGTATTGAGCATTAAATTCCCAACCATCTACTTCGCGGTTTTGTAAGTTATCTGGCGTCGCAACTTCCCAAGTAATAACAGGATCAGTTGCCGTACCGAGACAATCTGGATTTGGTGTATCAGATGCATCAGGACAACTAGCACGAGGATTTACACTTGGATCAGTCAATGGTTGGCCATTAACGTCATTAATTGAGCGGTTCTCAGTACCAGCGCCGATAAAGTTCTCAACGTACTTTTTAAAGTAACCTGCAGATGCGAAACTACCGTCATCAAAGTACCATTCAAGTGATAAATCAAAGTTATCTGAAGTAATTGGTAATAGGTTCGGATTACCTTGTGAGGCATTAAATGGCCCACCAGGTCTTGCTGACACATTCGTTGCAGGGAACATTGCACTCACCCCTGCTCTCGATAAAGTTCGGCTATAAGAAAAACGCGTCACAATTTCATCTGTTACTGACATATTAAAGTCAAAATTAGGCAAAATACGGGTGTAACTACCAGACAACTCATCTGCTGTTGCTGTGTCATCATAAACAGGTCTTAACTCCTGAGCATGACGGTAGTTCATTGCAATAATGCCATTTTGTACTGAATACGCCGTAACATCCGTGTCTTCGTAACGGACACCAACATTCATTTTCACTGGCATGTCATTAAAGTCAGTGTCAAAATCGAATGATAAATACGCAGCAAAGGTTTCTTCATTTACACCATTCGTTTTGATGTTAGGCTCAGCAAATAAACCTTCATTTTTAACGATATCAATAAACTGATTTACATCATATTGTGAAATATATGGGAATAATTGGTTAGCACCTGGGAACTGATCCGCTGTATCGCCTAATGGAATAAAGCCAAGATCTAAACCGTTTAATGGCACATCAACGAAAGAAAATACTTCGCTCAAGCGTGTATCAATGGTGTAATCTGTATTCATCACGCCAAAATTGATTTTAGTGAGCGCACTGTCAGCAGCAGCGTTTTCCCAAGTACCTGAAAAACGGTATTGCTTAACATTGTTTTCCATTGAGTAACCGCGTTTTTGATATAAATCAGACACGATATTGTCTTTATTGTATGCGCCACCTGGTAAATTAGAGTCATCAACAATAATTTTAGGGATATCACCAATAAAATCTGCACCGATTAATGCAACAGAACCAGATGGGTTTTTAAGGTTCGCTAAGGTTTCAGCGGTTTGACCATCAGGATTTGATTCAGATGTTGAATCATGGACGTCAAGTTCAAAACTCAAAGTATCTGTGGCTTGCCATTCAATATTCAAACCTAATGAATCGTTTTCTTTCTCTTGGTAATATTCCCAAGCCCAGAAATTCAACTCATCATCTTGATCTCGTGGGTTCCATAAGGTGCCATTTGCATTGGCTGATCCACTTGGATTATCGAACCAAAATGCTGAGCGATTGGTATAACTCGTTTCTTCGAAACGCGAAATAGTATAATCAACCGTCGCAACTACTGAGTCGACAGGTTGAATCTGTAAAACGGCTTGGGCATTTTGACGAGTTCGTTCAGTATCTAAATGCTCTGTTTTAGCAGTCCAAGGCGTCCAAATTGCTTGTTCTGGATTTTTGTTAGTGTCAATTGCCGATAAATCAACATTGTCACGACTACGATTTCTTACCCAACCATCAGTTCCAACGATATCAGTGTGACTATCTCGTTCTGAATGAGATGCCGACAATAAGAAGCCCACTTTGTCATCAGCAAAGGTTTGGCTAATCATGCCTGAAACTTCAGGAGTAACAGAGTCACCCTCTTCAACGCTTGTATCGTAAATTCCTTTTGCGCTTACAAAGGCTTTAAAACCATCATAGTCAAAAGGTCTGGCTGTAGTGATATCAATAGTTGCACCGATACCGCCAGAGGTAATATCCGCTTTACCAGTTTTATACACATTTACGCCAGATACACTCTCTGCAGCAATTTCACGAAAGTTAAAGCTTCGTGATACGCCTTCAGATTGTAAAGCTGAAGAGTTTGGCATTTGACGACCATTCAAGGTCACCAAGTTAAATTCAGGTCCAAAACCACGCACTGTGACTTTATTACCTTCATTATTTGCACGATCAATGGATACACCTGCGATGCGTTGCAGCGACTCCGCTAAATTAGTGTCAGGCAATTTACCTATATCTTCAGCACTGATTGCATCGACCACACCATCAGAATAACGCTTAGTTTGAGCTGATTTAGTCAGAGAACTTCGAATACCTTTGACTTGAATAACTTCCACTGCGGTTTCTGCACTATTGCCATCAACGCTGTCAACTTCCTCAGCTTGTGCCCCAACACTTGCTGCTATCAACATCGCACAATAAACAGAGTTAAATCTGAATTTTTTATTTTTCATCATGAAAAACCTTCTTGTTATCGGATTTTAAGCCTTAGTCCGACCGCATGCATTAGCGCACAATTGTGATCGAATTGTTAACAATCTAGCTACTTATTAAGCAATATGTCAATAGTTTTTTGAAGTTTGTCTATTGTTGACAATTTTTAATGCTTTTTAATGACGCTCAAAAGTACGTAGATAAATGTTTTTATATCTATGAAAAAAACGGATAAATAGCCATATTTATCCGTAATAAGCACTGGTATTGGTATAGTTAGGATTGAAAATGTTAGTTGGATTTAACTTAGGGCGTACTGGGCTAATTTACGTCTTTTACTGACTTTTTTTCTTCACTAAAACGCTTTTTATACAGAGTGCTATTAACAACTTTCGCGGCATCTACCAATTCGGTATAAGGTTTATCTGTCACCGAAACAAAACCGACATTATAGTTTTCGCCATCATAAGCTCTGCCGGTTAAAGGCGAATCAATATATTGAAACCAATGCGCACCGACAAAGTATCGATTCTCGATGACACTTTTCATATACTCTTGATACATCAGGCCCCTATCAGCTTGAGATTGTGCAGGCACTAGGCCTGGGTGTAACAAACCTGAGTCGAGTGAACCATTATGAAACTCACCAATAATGCTTGGCCGATTAACTTCCTCTAAAAAGGCCCAAAAGCCTTTATCTAAGCCTTCGTTATAATAGTTATAACTCATCACATCAGCATATTTAGCCGCTGCCTCGCGGATCTCTGACGTCATACCCCAACTGGCAAATCTCGCCCCCATATATAAATGGTTGGGCATATATTGCTTCAAGGTCGAACTCACTGTTTTAAAATATTGTTCAGCATATAAGGTAAGTAGCATCGATAAATCAGCGCTAACAGCATCGTTGATATTCTTTAAACGCACGCCTTTTATGAGATCATCCCAACTGAACTTTTGCTCCCACGCCTTGTTTAAAGAGTCAATCGTTAAATACTTGCTCTTTAATGCATCAACAAACGCCACTTTTGCTGGGCTGTCTTCAGTTGAACGACTTAGGGTATTGATCACAATTCCATACTGGCTTTGTGTACTGCCCATCATGCCCCAACTTTTTTCGTTATCAATAAATACCCCAATACACCAAGGGTTGTTATCGACTTCTAAGGCTATTTGCGCAATAGTGGCTCTAGCACGTACTGCAAAAACTGGGTCAAAAGGATCTGGTAGTGGGCTCCAATAATCATTACCACTGCTGACCGTTTTGAAGTCACCTATAATCCAACCATTCGCAAAATATGGTAAGCGATTCATTTGGTAATACCCGGGGTCTACCCAGTTTCCAAATGAGGTAAAGCCCCAGCTGTGCATACGATTAATAGTATTATCTTTCCATTTTTCAAATAATTTTTCAGGGTCATTTTCAGCAAATTTACGTTGTAAGTTTGTCCGATAAAAACTAAAAGTCTCCCCAGAAAGTACCGGGCCAGTATGAACACTGCGACGATAACCAAAATTCTGCCCTAAGGGTTCATCATAACTTGGCAGCCAGCTAAACATGTCACTGCGTAGTGCCGAGACGAGTTTACGACTGGGTAAGGCTTGATGGTCAACTTGGTTCAATCCTAGTGAGTCTTCAGGTGTTAAGTCAGTGGCTAACTTAATATTTATCAGCGCGGGATCAAAATCATAGCCAGTAATAGTTGAGGTATTAGCCATGCGTATATTGGCAATACCATTTGAAAAGAACAAATAGCCTTCGGGGTCAACTAAGGTCCATTTATCTTGATACTTATCCACTCTAAAATAGCCTGTTGCAGCTAGTTTGGGGCCATTTATCCAGCCGTTAAATTGACTTCGATCGGCAAGTCGTGGGGCTTTTTCAAGTAGGGCGATTTCTTTTGCACTGTGCTGTTGTAATGCTTCAACAGAATTCACCTTGCCGTTGAAATAGTGTTTTGCATTTTGACCAAACTGATCAACCAAGCCGACTAAATAATCACTTATTACCGCTTTAGGCGTTATTAAGCGCACATTATCAAACGAAAGATGTTTATCGACTAAAGAGCCGCCAACCTGAAACTCAAAGGCTGTTATGTGGTGTAAATCTAGGTCTTTTTTGCCACCCCGCCATTCAATTTGTTCATAGTCTGTGAGCCAATATTTAGGGTTTGAACGAATTCCGGTATTGTGGTCTAACTCATCACCACTTAACACAATGTAATAGGTTTTGGAGGAAGACGCCGGAATAACCGTACTGCGTGATTGGTGGTCGTTTAAATCAAACGCTTTAACATAGAGTGGCGTTGATGCGTCGGCATGATTAGTAATGTCCACCGCAATGGCAACATCTTGGTGACCGCTTACATCCCATGGTGATGCTGCCTGTAAACTAATATTGGCTTTATAATTAACTTCAGATTTAAAGGTAACTTCAAGGGCATTATTGCTGCCGCTATTCGCTATGGAAAACAGGGCATTTTTTCCAATGATGTTTTGTAATTGGTCAGCATTTTCAAAGTCGAACAGCGTACGTTCAAGATAGACATTATCCACCTTTGAAACCGTATCTTTGGCTGTATCAGACGTATTAGCTGTTGCGGCTTCTGCTGGAGTATGGCCATTGCAGCCCAATAATGTCGCTAGGCTCCCTAGTAAAAGCAAGCCACACACTGCATGCGATCTATTTGATATGTTATTTGAAACCTTTATTGGAACATTATTTAAAAATAGTTCAGGCATATCGCCTCCTGCAATATAGTCAGCAAAACGACTACGCTGATAATGATTAATTAACGCCTTAAAATTTCACTTCATACCTGCCGAATACTAAATCACAGTTGCAACAATCTATTGCACAGGCTTGCCAGTGCAAAATGGTTAATGATGGAATACAACAGGATGAATTAACTTAAAAATTGAAGCCTTGAGGAGAACCCTCAAAGCTTGGTAACAAATATCACTTTATTCAGCTTCGTTAATATAAACGGTTTTCTTTTCTACGTATTGTTCTAAACCATACTTACCGTCTTCACCGCCCATACCACTCATTTTCCAACCGTTATGGAAGCCTTGGTGTTGTTCACCTAAACCGCGGTTAACATACACTTCACCCACTTCCATTTCGGCAATTGACTGGTGAATGTAAGCCAAGTTTTTGGTGTATAAATACGCCGACAAACCGTATTCACTGTCGTTGGTATAAGCGATCGCTTCATCAATTGAATTGATTTTAATGATCGGTAAAACCGGCCCAAACGTTTCTTCATGAACCAGAATGTTATCTTGCTTAACATCGGTGATAACCGTTGGTTCATACCAATGCCCGCCTTCAAAGCCTGCTACATTAGCCACTTTACCGCCGGTAGCTAAGGTTGCTCCTTGAGCAAGACTTTTCTGAACTAATGTATCGATATTATTGATTTCATTGGCATTCACTTTAGGGCCCATGTCTGTTGATGGGTCCATTGGATCACCCACTTTAAGGGCTTTTACTTTCGGCAAAAACTTATCCATAAAGGCGCTGTAAATGTTCTCATGAACATATAAACGCTCAGCACAAGTACACACCTGACCACAGTTAGCAAAACGTGCTGTAATGGCATCATCTACGGCTTTATCAAGGTCAGCATCTTCCATCACAATAAAGGGTGCTTTGCCACCAAGCTCTAGCATAACTGGCGTTAAATGCTTACCTGCTGCTTGATAAATAATTTGACCAGCACGCGTACTACCCGTCATGGTGATCAACTGAGTAATTTCACTTTCACATAAGTGTTGCCCAACCAGTGAGCCGGTGCCGTTAACAATATTCAACACACCAGCAGGAATACCTGCCTCGTTAGCAATACGACCCAGTTCTAAGGTGGCTAATGGCGTTTCTTGAGTCGGCTTAATAACAATACTATTACCTGTAACTAACGCAGGACCGATTTTTCGGCCAGCCAAAGCTAACGGGAAATTCCACGCGGTAATCGCTACCACAACACCTTTTGGTACTTTATGTATGAATATTTTTTCATTTTCATTGTCAGATGGCAGAATATCACCTTGCAGTGTTAACGCATTATCACAGGCATATTCGACAAATGTGGCTGTGACATTCACTTCCATCTTTGCCACTTCTAATAGCTTGCCTTGTTCTTTTACTAACAATTCAGCTAAACCATCTAAATTGCCGCGAATACCCGCAGCAAATTTACGTAATATGGTTGCTCGCGCTCTAGGAGTGAGTTTTGCCCACGCTTTTTGAGCACTTTGAGCCACTTCTAATGCATCTTGAGCATCAGCAACACATCCTTTCGGAATAACACCGACTAACTCTCCAGTACTAGGTGAAAATACTGAAATAGTGCCATCAGATTTTGACGGTACGTACTCACCATTAATGAAATTTACGTTATTTCTAATTTCCATGACTTTATCTTCCCATCCAACCGCCATCAACCAACAAAATACCGCCATTCATATAATCAGAAGCTGCGGAAGCTAAAAATACTGTCGGTCCTTTAAAATCATCAGGAGTTCCCCATCGCCCTTGTGGGATACGCTCTAAAATAGATTTAGAACGCACAGGATCATCACGCAGTGCTTCAGTATTATCAGTGGCAATGTAACCTGGTGCAATAGCATTAACATTAACGCCTTTACCAGCCCATTCGTTTGCAAGTGCTTTTGTTAGCTGACCAATAGCGCCTTTACTTGCAGCATAGCCAGGGACAGTAATACCACCTTGAAATGTTAACAATGAGGCAGTGAAAATAATTTTACCTTCACCACGTGCAACCATTTCTTTGCCAATTTCACGGCTTAAAATAAATTGAGAATTTAGGTTTATCTCAATGATTTTATCCCAGTATTCATCACGATGCTCAGTTGCTGGCTCGCGTAATATAGAACCCGCATTATTCACTAGAATATCAATATTTGCATGCTGCGTTTTTACTGTTTCGATAAAGTGATAAAGACTTTGTCTATCAGAAAAATCACATTGATATGGATAGAAGTTTTTACCTGCCGCTTGAACATTTTTTTCCACATCAGAACCTGATGCAGCAAGACTTGCTGATACACCAATGATATCAGCGCCAGCTTCAGCGAGCGCTTCTGCCATTGCTTTACCAATACCGCGACTGCAACCCGTTACTAAGGCAACTTTACCTGTTAAATCAAATTTATTAAGCATTTTGTTACCTTATTAACCGTTTAGTTTTTCTTCGCATGAAACCAGTGCTTTCATACCTATTGGATTATTATCCATACTAGCAAAAGCATTACTAATATTCTCTAAGTCACTGATAGATGTGATGAAAGGTTCTAAATCTATCTTACCAGCAGCAACAAGTTCAATCGCCATATCAAAATCAGCATGTTCGTATACTCGTGCACCTAGCAGCTCAAGTTCTTTCCAGAAGAATTGGAATAAATCAACTTGTGGTTTTTGAGCATGAATAGCCACCATGCAAATACGGCCTCTAACTGCCGCTACTTGCACCATTGAATCGACAGCAGGTTGTACACCAGAAACTTCAAATACCACATCTGCGCCCTTTCCATTTGTCCAATCTTGTACGTATTCTGCTAAGTCTTGCTCGATTGGGTTAACCGTTGGGATATCAAATTTATTTGAAAAGCTGCGACGACTTTCATTAGGCTCTGAAATGATCACTTCAGCCCCGACTGATTTAGCCACTAACGCAACAAGTTGACCAATAGGACCGCCACCAATGACAACCGCTTTTTCACCTGCTTTAAGACGTGAACGTGAAATATCATGGCAAGCCACTGACAATGGTTCAATTAACGCGCCTTGCTTCAAACTTACGTTAGCGGGCAGTTTGTGCAAAGTGCGCGATTTAACAGTCCATGAATTTTGAAAAGCGCCCGGAGTATCAATCCCCATAAACTTAAGATTTTGACATACATGCGTATGGCCAGCATCACAGGCAGGACAATCACCACACCAATCTAACGGACGCACAACAACACGTTCCCCGACGCTGTATCCACTGACATTTTTGCCTAACTCGGCGATGGTGCCAGATATTTCATGACCAATGGTATGCGGCGGATTAACACGTTGATCCATTACGCCGTGATAAATGTGCATATCAGTACCACAAATACCAACATAACCTACGTTCAATCGAACTTCATCGTCTGCAGGAGCAACTGGTGAAGCCTCAATAATTTTGAATGACTTGTTACCTATATATTGAGCAGCTTGCATATAATTTACCTTATGAACTCATTTTTAAATGGGGTGTTAATAACGCATCGTCAAAGACAACACCGGTACCAGCAATATTCGGCGCAACAGCTTTGCCGTTAACAATTTTTAGCGGTGTTGTAGTGTATTCATCGATGGGGAATGAATGGACTTCTAAATATCCAGAATGGGGTTGTGACGCTAACAAACTCACGTGTAACTCATGCATGCCATGACTACAAACAGGAAGATTATTGGCATAAGCTAACTGTGCCACCATCAAAAATCCGGTAATGCCGCCAATGTTAGAAGCATCTGGTTGTAAAAAACCTAATTTTGATTGTTGGATTGCATAGGTAAACTCATGAATAGTATGTAAGTTTTCTCCCATTGCGAGGGGGATACTAGTTGCATCAGCAATGTCAGCATATCCTTGATAATCATCTGGAATGGTCGGCTCTTCAAACCATTTAATGTCGCAATGAGTAATAGCATTAGAGAATCTGATTGCTTGCGCTTTCGTCATTGAGTAATTGGCATCAACCATGAAGATACGATCTTGACCTATTAGCTCTCGAACAGCTTCAACGCGCCTTACGTCTTCTTTGTAATCGGCTTTACCTACCTTGATTTTTACTGCTTCAAAGCCGCGTTCTAAATAACTTTTAATATTATTAAGCAGTTTGGGCTGGTCAAAATTTAAGTCGATGCCACCAGCATAACAATTGACAGTATTACTATGACCACCAGCGACTTTCCAAAGTGGCAAGTCTAAGTTTTTACATTTGATGTCCCATAATGCGATATCAACAGCTGAAATAGCGAAACTCAATAAACCACCACGACCGACATAATGAAAATGCCACTGCATTTCATCCCATATAGCCATGATATCTGCTGCGTCTTTACCTAATAACAACGGTTTCATTTCATCATTGAGTAATGAATAAATAGCCCTTCCGCCTTTACCACCTGTATAGGTATAACCTACACCTTCATAACCATCAGCGGTTCGAATACGCATTAGAATGAGTTCAAAGTGGGTATGATCACCATGCTTAGCGTCTGAAAGGACTTCAGCTAACGGCACTTGATAGTATTCAACATTTATCGCTTCAATTCTTGTCACTTCGTTGGTCATATAGAGATTCGCTACCAGGTAATGTTTTCGATTTATTGTTAACAATTTACACTTATGTAATTTTAATGTAAAGCTTAAGTTAACTTCAAAGGACAAATTAATTCACTCGGTAATCGTCGCATTTCAAACAAAACACTGCTTACTAATGAGCCATCACTAATTAAACATGAAGGATTAATAGCCATTTACATTTATAGTTGCATTGTTTAATGTTAACAAAATTTAAAAGGGGTACTTTATGAACAACAGACGACTTACTCAGCATAGGAATGGAATTTCAATTGTTGGGCTAATTTGCATGATGGCATTTAATAATCATTATGTACTTGCAGCTACTCCCCCTACACCGATGTTTAACAAGGTAACCCAAGAAAGTCGCTTAAGTTCTTTTCCAGCTTGGAAATATGGCGGCCCTGTAACTGTTGATTTAAATAGAGATGGCAATTATGACTTGCTGCTAACTAATCATGACCAATGGCCAACTCAGTTATTTTATGGCAGTAACAAGGGGGCTTTTACTAGCGGACCGCATTTGTTAGCGCAAGCTGATGTCCATGGTATTTCCGCTGCTGATTATGACAATGATGGTGAAGTTGACGTCATTATCACTTTAGGTGGTGGTAATGGTACACAACCTAAACCACCGCGCTTATTCAAACAGCAGCGAGGTAAATTTGTTGATGTAACGGTACAAAGTGGGCTAGCAAATATGGGAGCAAGAGGACGCTCAGCCCGTTGGTTAGATGTCGATAACGACGGTGATTTAGACTTAATTCAAATTAACGCTGAAAAAATGATAACCGAAGATGTACCGCGTAATTTGTTATTTATTAATCAGGGGGATGGGAAATTCAAATATCATTCAAGTCCATTATTTGAAGACATTGATGCAGAAAAAATCTTGATAAGCCAATTAAATGATGATCAATATCCAGATTTAATTACCTTTAATGCTTATTCAGCGCTACAAATATGGCTAGGAAAAATCAATGGCCAATATGAAAATGCCACGAAACAGTATTTACCAGCTCACTTGCAAGATGTTGGCTTTGTTACTGCGATAGCCCAAACTGACATAGAAAATGATGGCGATACAGACTTATATTTAGCAAGGGGCAAGTCTTATTATCAAATAGCTAATAACGCGCTTTCTTTTGATAAAAAAACTACCCGCTTAGATATTCGTGATGAAGGTAATAAAAGCCAAGACGGTATTAGTTTTACCAGCCAAGGCCCCATTAAATTAGGCGACTTTTATCATTTCCCTCGTGGACCAAAGCTTATCAAGTTACCGGTGTTTATTGGCCAACATCATGCCCGAATCGATCCACCAAAAAGATCCATTACCTTGACGCCTGAATTAGCCAAAGGCAAACCGACAATAACCGAGTCTGGCTGGTACATCCATTATGTGGGGCAAATTCAACAAGGAGAAAATAAGGGCCAGCATCAATGGCGACTGGATTGGAAACTAAACGACAATCTTGCTTGGGATATCAGAGCTTCTATTACTGGAGTGACCTCCATTCAGCCTGATTGGCAGCCACAAGCGTTAGGGGTAGATGACATATTACTTGTTAATGATAATGGCCGCTTTGTAGACGCATCTTCAAGGCTTCCTCCTCAATCTAAGCATAACAATTGGGGAGTAATCAGCGCAGACTTTGACAATAATACCTATTCAGACTTTTTTGTTTACCGATTTGGTGAACTTAATAAACGAGTTGAAGATATATTACTGCTTAATCATCAAGGTCAATTTACTCAGGTTGAAGGCCATGGCGCTACTGCATTAGGTTCTCAAGCCCATGGCGATATGGGCACGGCGTTCGATATTGATAAAGACGGTTTTGTAGACATCATTAGTGGTGACGATGATAACGGTCAGTGGCAGGTGTTTAACAACCTAGGAGGTGTTGCACAAGCTGCCAGTAAAGCCAACTTTATTATTGTGAATGTAGGTTACAGCGCTTCAGGTATTGACCCATTAGGGGCAAAAGTAGTGATTGAATATCATCAAAAGTCCGCCACTCAAGCGAAAGGTAAAATTGACAAACAAGTATTTACTGTAGGCTCTATTAGCGCGGCACACTCTCAAAGCTTGATGAACATAGCTCACTTTGGTTTGGGTGAAGCAAATCAAGTAAAAACAATAACCGTTACGTGGCGAGATAATAGCCAGTTACAACAACATGACGTTGCCGCAAGTCAATGGATTAGTATGGGGAATTAACTCTTTAGAGACCTTTATGGCAACTCAAACATGAATATGAAGGTCAGGCGATGAGCCGTATGGTTCCCTAGCGTAAACCATAATATAACCATAATAAGGAAGTTTAGAACAATGAAAAAACATTTGATTTATAGCTTAATAACTTTGTTGTTTATAAGTTTTCATACCAATGCAAATGTTGAAAAAACAAATATCGTGGTAATTCTTGCAGATGATCTAGGGTATGGTGATGTTGGGTTTACAGGCTCAACACAAATAAAAACACCCAATTTAGATAATCTGGCTAAAAATGGAATCATATTTAAAAATGGCTATGTCACTCACCCGTATTGTGGGCCATCACGTGCTGGTCTACTAACAGGACGGTATCAAGCCCGTTTTGGGATGGAGAATAATGTCAGTTATGCACCTAACGATAAATATATGGGCTTAACTTTGAGTGAAAAAACCTTTCCTCAACGATTACAATCAGTAGGATACACCACTGCGGTGATTGGAAAGTGGCATCTCGGCGGTGCACCACAATTCCAACCTAATAATCGAGGATTTGATTATTTTTATGGCTTTTTAGATGGTGGCCATCACTATATGCCAAATAAAGTCACTGTTGGAGGTGATGGATATACATTACCGATTATGCGAAATACCGGTATAGCTGAATTTGATGAGTATTTAACAACTGCGTTAAGTAAAGATGCCGCTAAATTTATTACTGATAATGCACAAAAGCCTTTTTTCATGTATTTATCGTACAATGCACCTCATACCCCTCTAGAAGCCCCTGAACACGTTATAGAAAAATATAGTCATATTGAAGATCCCAACAGACGAATTTATGCGGCAATGATTGATGTAATGGATCAAGGTATTGGTATAGTGGTTAACACTCTTCGTCAAAATGAACTATTAAATAATACCTTAATCATTTTTTTATCTGATAATGGTGGAGTTTACCCTGAAGAGTGGCAACCAGAGAGTAATTGGGCAAGTAATGGCCCTTTTCGCCGCGGAAAAGTTGCATTACTAGAAGGTGGTATACACGTTCCTTTCATTGCGCACTGGCCAAAAAGAATTCAACCAGGACAAACATTTGATGGATTAGTGTCATCTCTAGATATTGCGGCAACGTCTGTGGCGATTGCAGAGGCATCAGACAAACAACTTGATGGCGTGAATCTTATCCCCTACCTTACGGGTAACAATTCAGGTAGCCCTCATCAGGCTTTATTTTGGCGTTTAGAAGAGGCCAGTGATATCTATGCTGTTCGTACAGTAGATTATAAATATATGAATCAACCTTTACCGAATGTTGGACGCAGTTTTTTCGATATGAAAAATGATCCTTATGAGTCTAAAAATCGAGTAGATCAAATGCCCCAAGCACAATCTGAACTAGCAAGATTATGGAATGAGTGGAATGAGCAAAATCAAAACAATCTATTGCAACAATCTTGGGAATACCAACAAGAAATGGATAACTTTTATGAACAACTTCAGCGGCGTAATCTACAACAAGCAACGCAAATAAAACCCTATCAAATTAAACAGTGATTACTAATCATCGAAACTAAGGTGTTGTATGAATGGTCTAGTTACGAAATCACGGGATTTAACTGACACGACTCTGATGGTCTTAGACCGCCATAAAGCATCAATCGGCTAACCCACTTAAAGTCCACTGCTGAAGCTTTAAATCCTGCTGAATGTATTAGCCTTTTTAAATCACTCGCATTCCAACGGTCTCTTTCTTGGCTGGCTTTAACTTTGGGCTTTTGCCCTACAGTCACGTTTTCAAATGGATTTTGGCTGCAGTAGTTCATCAACTTACACCACTTAAAAAACTGAAATCTGGCCGCTAAGTATTCTTTATTGATTTTATAACTTCTGCCCTGCGTGAGTAGCTCATCACGGTACTTCATCGCATCGACCGAGGTAATATCGTTAGTGCAAATAGTTTGAGTGCATTTTGGTGACCGGTGACCGGTGACCGATTGTTGTCAGTAACTCAATAAAGTGACAGGTTCGCTGTTCAAGTTATTTAATAGATAGTGGTCTAAAAACTGACTTCTTTTTGACGTTACAAATTCAGCATAACGAATAAAGTCCTTAATACAGGTTTGATGACCTATGGCATTGATTGTTTTTTCAGCGCGCCTGCGACATCGATATTACGAATAACCGCTTGTGTTCTGTTACGAGTCAACAAAGAAACTTTAATATCAAAAGGAAAAACTTTATCGCGTAACGATTTGTCTAAAAAGGTACGTATGAAGTACACGCTATTGGGAGCTTTGCTTATGTGAAAGGTAGGTACATTGTCTGAGCCAATCCTCTCAGAAAGCCCCTCAAATGCCAGAAAAAAACCGCTGATAATCAACGACCTTACTCGCATTTGTTATAGCTCAGCGATAGAAATTTGAACCCTACATTAATGTGCTACAAACCATTACTTAACTATTTTTCGAATATCTAGATAGCAAAAAGCCCGCTATAAATTAGTGGACTTCTATAAATATAGCGTAGAGATGGTGGTTTGAACCCTACATTGATGTGCTACAAACCTATGCAGTGTTATTTACTAAATTCTAGATAGTAAAAAGTCCGCTATAAAACAGCGGGATTTTCTTAAATATGGCAGAGATAGCGTATTTTTGAAAGAGGAAGCCTACATTGATGAACTACAAACCCATGTTTAACTATAAATACGCAAGAACGAAAAAAGGCTCATCATATCTGATGAGCCTTTCGTCTTTAATATGGCGAAGAGATAAGGAGTTGAACCCTACACTGATGCGCTACAAACCTTTTCAGTGAAACTTCATATTCCACAAAGCAAAAATCCCGTTACTTTGCAGTAACGGGATTTTCTAAATATGGCGGAGAGATAGCGTATTTTTGAAAGAGGAACCCTACATTGATGAACTACAAACCTATGTTGTTTTATATATTAAATTCTAGATAGCAAAAAGCCCGCTAATAAATTAGCGGGCTTTTCTAAATATGGCGGAGAGATAGGGATTTGAACCCTAGATGGGCTACAAACCCATGCCGGTTTTCAAGACCGGTGCATTCGACCACTCTGCCATCTCTCCGAACGCCGAGAATAATAATGTCCTCGAAGTGTTCTGTAAAGCATAACTTTACATAAAACTTACCGTTTGCTTAAGATGGCATCACTCTGCTGAATTTTTATCAGCATAGGCGCTAATTCGAGCAGGATCGGGCTTTACAAAACATTGTTTAACTGAAGTCCAGTTATCATGCTTTGATAATAAGTAGCCCAAATACACGCCTACAGCACTTAATGACACCCCTAAACCAATGGTCATTTCAGCATATTGGGCTAACAGAGCCACAATACTCGATGCACCAAATGCCATACCAATTTGAATAAAGTTCTGTAAACCAGCCGCCTTAGTCGCATTTTTACTGAATTGCTGCAGCGCATTGTTCACTACGATAGGATAAATTGCACCGTTACCAGCAGCTAAAATTGAAAAAGCGATCAGTAATGGGTAAATGCTTTCAATTTTCATAACTAATGTCACGATAGCAATTGCAGCAACACACACAAAGAACAGCGCTAATACATACTTAAGTGCTGTCGGTGCGCCAAGCTTTTTCACCAACACCTTGCTCATGTAGCCACCTACAATGAACATAATGGTTTGAGGAATAAAGCTTAAGCCAATGGCCTGCGCTTCATAACCGTACTTGATCATTACACTTGGCCAAACCGTTAAATAACTGAAGAAAGCAGCGGAACAAGCGCCAAAAATGACCACATTACCTAGATAATGCGTATTTTTTAAAATCGACTTGTAGCTAATGCTCTCTTGTACTTCCGCTTGCTTGGTCTCAGCCGCAACTAACCACTTAGTTAATACAATTAATAACAATGCAATAATCACCAATGTGATAAAGACAGCACGCCAGCCAAAATTACTGACAATTGATGCACCTATCAGTGGCGCAACTGCTGGTGAAAGTGCAACAAGCGGCATAATGTTTGAAAATATTTTCTGTGCTTTTTCAGCATCATATTTTTCAACCACAATCGCTTGCCAAATCACGCCAGCACTACATGCACCCAACGCTTGAAAAAATCGCGCAATATTAAGCATCACAATTGATTCACTAGCAACGATCGTGCCGCTGGCCGCTGCAAACAATGCAAGACCGATGATTAATGCTTTTTGCTTACCTACTTTTTCAACTAGTGGGCCATATAATAATTGCCCTAGCGCTAAGCCTGCCAAAAAGGTGGTTAATGAAAAGGCCACATTATTTAAGCTAGTAGAAAATGAATCTGCAATATTCTGAAATGCAGGTAAATACATATCTGTAGCAATAAAGCCCAGCATACTCAGTAAAGCGAGGTAACCTAACAAAATAAAGTACTGCAAATTTGCAGACTTTGAATTAGTGGTAATGGATGATGCATTGTTCATGTAAAAAGGTATTCCAAGTTGAGACTATTAAAAACTGCGTGCAGTCTAATGACTTGCAAAAACTTTGTGAAACGTTTACTTTTGATGACTGCATTCATAATTTTTCATAGCAAAGGATAGCCCTTCATGCTTTCAGAACAAGCATTGGAAATGATAGATATAGTCGCGCGTGTCGGTAGTTTCACCGCTGCGGCCAATCAATTACACAAAGTTCCATCAGCCGTCAGTTATGCCGTTAAACAAATAGAAGACGAACTTGGTGTCATTTTGTTTGAAAGGCATCATCGTAGTGTAAGCTTAACTGAACCAGGTAAACACTTCGTGCAACATGCAAGAGAACTACTAGCTGAAATGAACGACTTAAAGCGCAGTACTCAGCGTGTCGCAAATGGCTGGCAGCCTACTTTGTCCATTGCACTAGATAATATTGTCCGTGCAGATAGGATTAGCGTATTAATTGCCGACTTCTACCGCCACTTTAGCGATGTAGAACTTATCATCCGCATTGAAGTCTTCAATGGTGTTTGGGAAGCATTGGCAACTGGTCGAAGTGACATTGCCATTGGCGCAACCACCGCTATCCCTGTCGGTGGCGTTTTTCAATATAAAGACATGCGCGACATTGAATGGGCGTTCTTGGTCAGTAAAAATCATCCTCTGGCCGATATTGAAACACCGCTTTCAGATGATGAACTACGTCAGTACCCTTCTATTTGTCTTGAAGATACGTCGCGAGAAATCCCAAAACGCACGACATGGTTACTCGATAATCAGCGACGTTTGGTCGTGCCAGACTGGATCCGCGCAATAAACTGTTTCAGGGATGGTTCAGGTATTGGCTATATGCCGCTGAACCTTGCTAAACCGTTTATTCAATCAGGTTCGTTAATTTCTAAAACACTTGAGAACCCAAAGAATGCCAGCCCTTGCTGTTTAGCATGGAACCAAGAAAAGATGTCTCCGGCATTGGAATGGGTATTAGATTATCTAGGTGATACAGATAAACTGCATCGAGAGTGGTTAGCGTAAACGACGAAATTGCTGATGTTTCATTTTTATCAATTAATTAAGCCAGTTATTCAATTGTAATGAGCCAAATGTCAGATTTAATGTTCAGTTAAGCTAATTTTTTAACAATGGCATTATGATCATTGGATTTAGCGTGATCCAATTAGCCTTTTAATAAGCCTTTTTTAGGTAATCAGGTGAGTTAGCTCTCTGATTTACACAATACTTATTGATCCGATGCAATTCGTTTACGAAGATTACTTTAAGCTGTAGTAAAGCTCAGGTATCATCAACTTAAGTCATTAGTAATTTATCAGTATGTTCCAAAGCTTTCTAATATAGGAACATCATTTTTTTAACGTCTTGGAGACTGTTATGAATCAACAAACTTTGTCGGGCCAACAAGCTACGACGATGGAAACCAACAAACTCATTAAAAACACTTACATGTTATTGTCCATGACATTAGCATTCGCAGCTGTAATGGCTGGTGTTGCAATGGCGATGAACATCGGTCCTTTCATGTCTATCGGTCTATCACTAGGCAGTATCGTAGTCATGATGGTTACCTTGAAAAAAGCCGATAATGCTTCGGGTTTAGCTTGGGTTTTCGCATTTACAGGTATGCAAGGTGCATCACTAGGTTACATTCTTAACCATTATGTTGGTATGGCGAATGGCCCAGAGCTTATTATGCAAGCCTTTGGTTTAACCTCAGTCATCTTTATCTCATTATCAGCATACGCAATCACCACTAAGAAAGACTTTAACTTTATGGGTGGTTTCTTATTTGCTGGTTTACTTGTGGTTATTGGTCTTTCTTTAATCAACATGTTCTTTGTAAACAGCGGCGCGATGTTTATGGCACTGCAAGCAGCTGTAGCGATGATTATGGTTGGTTTAATCCTTTATGATACAAGCCGTATCGTAAATGGTGGCGAAACAAACTATATTCGCGCAACAATCTCATTATTCTTAAACTTCATTAACTTATTCATGGCCCTACTACACTTGTTAGGCATGGGTAACGATGATTAATCAGTGAGTATCGGTATTAATCACTTATTTATGACCTTGTGATTAATCAGCTAACTACGCTAAAATGGCTCCCTTACAGGAGCCATTTTTTATTGTTATGAATAAATTTATTATCCAAGTTAATGGCACAGTTTATGGCTCTACCGCCAGTTTCCGCGCCCTTCGTTTTACTGAAAGCGTTTTGTCTTTGGGCCATCAAGTCAGTCATGTTTTCTTTTATCAAGATGGTGTGATGAACAGTAGCGCTTTAATTTGTCCCGCCTCTGACGAGCATGATTTACATCGAGCTTGGACTAAACTCGCTACTGAACATAATCTACATCTTGTTAATTGTGTTTCTGCTGCCTTAAGGCGTGGGGTTTTGTCGGCACAGGATGCAAACGAAAACCGTAAAGATGCTTTCAACGCCAGTGACAAATTCACAATGGGCGGACTCGGTGAACTCGTTACCGGTATTGAACAATCAGATAGATTGATTTGTTTCTAATGATTAAATACAGCGGTAAGACAAAGGTACTCAGTTAATGAAAAAAGTATGTGTCATCTTTAGACATAGCCCAATAGGCAATACTTCAAGTCGCGAAGGACTCGATTTTGCCATGTTAAGTGCAAGCTTTGAGCAAGAAGTCAGTGTGGTATTTACTGATGAAGCGGTTTTACATTTATTGCCTGAACAGCAGCCTGAACTCGTCGGCAGTAAGGATTACTTAGCCACTTTTAAAGCGCTTAGTTTATATGATATTGACACTGTTTTGGTTTGCCAAGAATCAGCTAAACAATTTGGTTTAAAAGAAAGTGAATTTAATTTTGAAGCTGAAATGGCGAGTGTTAAACAGATACAGCTATTAATTCAGCAGGCAAATGAAGTGGTGGTCTACTAACTATGATATTGCACCATATTCAAAGCTCAGTAACGGCTGATAACGCCCTTAGCACTTGTTTACGTTACATTGATGCTCAAGACAGCATTTTACTCGCTGACGATGCGCTAAATTGTTTACTCAATACTCAATGGCAACAACGCTTGGCTGACTTCAAACTGTATGTGTTAATTGAAGACATTGAAGCCAGAGGCCTAAGCGAGCGTTTACCTCAATCAGCCAATATCTCAATCATTGATTATGACCAGTTTGTACTGGCTACATTGCAACACACTAAGGTGATCACTTGGTAGAATCATTTGAATTTAACGGTCAACACATTGAAGTTGATGCTAAAGGTTATTTAAAAAATTACACAGACTGGTCGCCAGAAATGGCGCCAACATTGGCAGCAACTGAAGAGATTGAACTCACCGAGCAACATTGGGAAGTGATTAATTTTGTGCGAAATTTTTACTTAGAGTTTAAAACCAGTCCTGCAATACGTGTATTGGTTAAGGCTATAGGTCAGTCATTAGGCGCTGATAAAGGTAACTCTAAATACTTGTATACCCTTTTCCCTGTCGGACCGGCTAAACAGGCAACTAAGATAGCTGGGTTACCAAAACCAGCTAAATGCATCTGATTTTACAGTAGAAAATGAAACACTGCTCTTATCTTAGTTTACACAATTTGGATTACTTTACTCGATTTAGGTCACTTTAGTTTAATACGACCTAGAGACATTAGGTTTGTATAAATTGAGATAAGAGCAAGTTAAATTAACAATAATTAGCTTTAAAATCATACAGTTACCTTTAAGCTAACTTCTACTCTGGCAGGTAATCTCGCCCAGGTTTAATTAAGTCACTTTCTCCCACCGTTTTATCATTTAAAGCTGAGCCATAGTTTTCACGGCAATATGTACAAGGGCTCATTTTATTGATTAGCCGGCCTTTTTTAGTGTATTTACGAATATATGCATGGGATATGGTGACATTTTTACGGTTCAATAATGTATCGCCGCCAACTTTAGTTTTCAAATCATTGACCGCTGCATCTTCAGCACACATTACGTCATCTGCTCTGCCCCAACCAAAGATGTGTTCACCCTTATGATTAATATGTCTCGCCGCAACCCACGGGCCGCTATGGTGCCCTGTTGGTTCACCATTGGGGTGGTAAGAAGGTTTATTGGCTAACTCATAGGGGATTAATTCAAGGGGGTCGGTTGGCGCTATTTCACAATTTTTATCTAGTGCTGAACTTGGATTTTTGGTGACAAAGAAATGATGATTATGACTCAATTTAACATCACAATAATGGTACCTAGGGTCAATTTCAATCACTGTGACTATAGATGCAGCAGTGCCACTACTAGCGATGATACTTGCTCTAACCGCCAAATCACCAGCTAAAACCCATTGGTTATCAGATAACTTAAAGAAATGCGTTTTGTCGACATACATCTTTGTCGACATCCCATCTATGACATATTCGATTTCTAACATCTTCATCTTTACTTTTTAAGTGGTGGACAACAGCAAATGATTTGTTGCCATAAAAAAACCAAACATGATGTTTGGTTTTATTGTTTATCCCATTACCAAAGGGACTGTTAACCTTTGGCAATGTCGATCGCTATTAGTGTTATCTACTAAGCAATCTTTTCAAGTCCACGCATATACGGACGTAACACTTCAGGAATAGTAATTGAGCCATCAGCATTTTGGTAGTTTTCAAGAATCGCTACCACTGTGCGCCCTACTGCCAAACCAGAACCATTCAGTGTATGTAAAAGCGTTGGCTTTTTATCATTAACACCGCGGTAGCGCGCTTGCATACGACGTGCTTGGAAATCTTTCATGTTTGAACAAGAAGAAATTTCACGGTACGTGTTTTGCGCAGGTAACCATACTTCTAAATCATAAGTTTTAGCAGCGCCAAAGCCCATGTCGCCAGTACATAAGATCATAGTACGGTATGGAAGACCTAAACCTTGTAGTACTTTTTCAGCATGACCAGTTAATTCTTCAAGTGCTGCCATTGAATCTTCTGGCTTAACGATTTGAACAAGTTCTACTTTATCAAACTGATGTTGACGAATTAAACCACGAGTATCACGACCGTAAGAGCCAGCTTCACTTCGGAAACAAGATGTTAATGCTGTCATTTTAAGAGGCAAATTTGCTTCTTCAACAATCGTATCACGAACCATATTGGTTAATGGCACTTCAGCAGTAGGGATAAGGCTTAAGCCTTGACCTTCTTCAGTCGCTGGTTTGGTGTGGAATAAGTCTTCACCGAATTTTGGTAATTGACCCGTACCCAGTAAGCTTTCTTCGTTCACTAATAACGGCACATACATTTCTGTATAGCCGTGTTTTTCAGTATGAAGATCTAACATATACTGACCAACTGCACGGGTTAAACGCGCAATTTGACCTTTCATTACGATAAAGCGTGAGCCGGTAATTTTAACTGCGCTTTTAAAGTCTAAGCCATCTAAGCCTTCACCAAGGTCTAAATGATCTTTGACTTCAAAATCAAATTTAGTTGGCTCGCCCCATGTGCGCACTTCAACATTGTCATTTTCATCAGCGCCAGCAGGTACTGCATCATCAGGCAAGTTAGGCATGCTCATCGCAATACCATTTAACTCAGCTAATAACTCAGCTAGTTCAGTTTTCTTCGCATCCAGTTGAGAACCTAAATCCCCTACTTTCGCCATGATTTCACTGACATCTTCGCCACGAGACTTAGCTTGACCGATGGATTTAGAGATTGCATTACGGGACGCTTGTAATTCTTCTGTTTCCACTTGTAGCGACTTACGTTTTTCTTCTAAGGCAGTAAGGCGGCTAACATCAAGGATAAAGCCACGTTTAGCTAAAAGCTCAGCTGTGACTTCAAGTTCGTTACGCAAAAATTTTGGATCTAACATGTTTTATATTCTTAATAGTTAAATGCGAGAAATTACTAGCTGCTGGCCGACATATACCATGAAAATACATAGCGTGACATTCAACAACACGTTGAGAATTGCTTTTAAGAAGAGTCCTTCTTGCATGAGCAATAATGTTTCATTGGAAAACGTTGAAAAAGTCGTTAACGCGCCTAATAGCCCAACACCAACCATGGCTTTCATTTCTGGGCTTAGGTGACTTGTTTCAAGACCGATGGCATAAACGATGCCCATCAAGAATGATCCCAATATATTGACTAACAGTGTACCAAAAGGGAAACTGCTTCCAAATAGCTGAAGCATTAAAATTGAAATAACATAGCGAAAAACTGCACCAATTGAGCCGCCAAGTGCCACAAACATGATATTGGTCAAGCTAATCATAGCGTTTTACCTCACTTGTTCTGTCAAGTTCAGCTAAATGGGCCAACTTATCCTTAATTCTTTTTTCAAAACCACGTTCAGTTGGATAATAAAACTGGCTTTGCTGCAGTGACTCAGGAAAATAATTTTCACCGGGTGCAAATGCACCAGGTTCATCATGAGCATAGCGGTATTCCGCGCCAAGCCCCATGTTTTTCATAAGCTGAGTCGGTGCGTTTCGTAAATGATCAGGTACTGACTCATGGCCAGTTTCTCTAGCAAGTGTTCGAGCCGCTTTAAATGCGGTATAGACAGCATTACTTTTGGGCGCGCTGGCTAAATAAACAATCGCTTGCGCAATGGCTCGTTCACCTTCTGCGGGCCCAACTCGGTGGAAACAATCCCAAGCATTGAGGGCAATATTCATTGCCGTTGGATCGGCATTACCAATGTCTTCAGAAGCTATCGCAAGCAGTCGCCTTGCAACATACAAAGGATCGCCGCCGCCTTCTAAAATGCGGCAATACCAATACAGCGCAGCATCTGGCGATGAACCACGCACTGACTTGTGCACTGCTGAAATTAAATCGTAAAATTGATCGCCATTTTTATCGTATGCGGCCATCTGATGGCCAGCAACTTGAGTAAGCATCTCTTGGGTAAAGCTGTCATTGTCACTGACTAGGTCGCTCATTAACTCTAATAAGTTAAGTGCTTTGCGGGCATCTCCATCTGATGTGGCAGCTAATTGCTGCATAACATCATCTGGCATGTTGAAATGTCGCTTGCCAAAACCACGTTCAGTGTCAGTTAATGCTTGATTTATAATTTGAGCAATATCATCACCATCTAGGCGATTAATGAGATACACCCTTGCTCGTGACAATAATGCGTTATTGAGCTCAAACGATGGGTTTTCAGTCGTTGCACCAACAAAAATGACCGTGCCATCTTCAATAAACGGCAAAAATGCATCTTGTTGACTTTTGTTAAATCGATGTACTTCATCAACAAATAATAATGTGCGTTGACCACGACTTTGCGCAACTGCTTTTGCTTGCTCAATCGCAGCGCGAATTTCTTTAACCCCTGAGGTCACCGCAGAAATCCGCTCAACGTGAGCATTGGCATAATGAGCAACGAGTTCTGCTAGAGTGGTTTTGCCTGTGCCAGGCGGCCCCCACAAGAGCATTGAATGAGCACGATTGGCTTCAAGGGCTTGTCTTAACGGTTGGCCTTCACCAAGCAAATGGCTTTGACCAACGTATTCACTGATTTCCCTCGGGCGCATTCTTGCAGCTAAAGGACGAAAGTCGGGTGAGAAATCAAAGCCTAAGTTAGACACGGTAAACCTTATTGCGCAGGGCTATTACGTTGATCGTCTATATCAACGTTTGCCGGTACGACAAATTCAAACAATGATTGCTCGTCTTCTGTCACACTGGCTTGATTGGTTAACATGAACTGACTGTGATTACCTTGCTCATCCAATAGATTAAAATCGGTTAGTTGAGTGTGATCAAAACAGACTTTTACCGTAACTACACTGCTTTCGAGTGATTTAGGTTTAATCATATAACAGGCTTTTCCTGACTCAGGCTCTACTTGACCAACATGGTATTGCGCCCAAGTTTCTTCATCTCTATGAACAAGTAAAACAATCGGCGAAGCTTCGACAGCATCAGCAAAGTCCATCACGGTAACTTCTTCAGCAAATGGGTTAAATATCCACAAGTCTTGACCATCAGCAACAATTAAAGATTCATCCGGCTGAGTTAAATGCCAGTAGAATTTATTAGGATAAGCAAGGGCAAAAACGCCCTGGCCTGACTGAATGACTTTATCATTAATGTCGGTAACGACTTGGCTAAAGTCAGCTTTTAAAGATGCCAATGTTTTCAGTTTTTCACGTAGTTCTGCTGAATCATCAGCGTGAACCGGCGTAATAAACAGCGCCGTGATAATTGATAATAAACCAACACATTTTTTCATATTCTTTCCTACTACTTCTAAGAGCGTAATCGTTATTTCAATGTAGCATTTAGGCCTAACAAACTAAGATTAAACTTCGTTTAACGTTTGCTGGCATTATCTGATTAACCACGTGGTGGTGGCGGTGCTAACACTTCACGGTTACCATTATGGCCTTGCGTGCTGACAATACCTTGTGTCTCCATCATTTCGATAATTCTGGCTGCGCGGTTGTAACCGATTTTGAATTTACGCTGAACACTGGAAATAGAGCCTCTGCGGGTTTCAGTAACAAAAGCGACAGCCTCATCATATAACTGATCAGTATCATCATCGGTTTCTGCGGTTTCACCAGGTAACAGCACTTGCTCACCATCACTAACGCCATTAAGAATTTCTTCGACATATTGCGGTTTACCACGGGCATGCCAATCGGCAACCACTTTATGTACTTCATGATCATCAATAAATGCACCATGCACACGAATAGGCACACTGGTACCTGGTGGCAAGTAAAGCATATCACCCATGCCTAGCAAGGTTTCAGCGCCTTGTTGATCTAAAATGGTACGTGAATCGATACGTGAAGATACCTGGAATGCTATACGAGTAGGTACGTTCGCTTTAATCAAACCAGTAATCACATCGACCGAAGGACGCTGAGTCGCTAAGATTAAATGGATACCAGCTGCACGTGCTTTTTGGGCAATACGGGCAATCAATTCTTCTACTTTTTTGCCGACAATCATAATCATGTCAGCAAATTCATCGACCACTACAACTATCGAAGGTAATTTATCTAACTCAGGTGCTTGTTCATCCATGCTTTCAGATGATTTCCATAACGGGTCTACAATCGGTGTTCCCGCTTCTTTTGCAAGTTTAATCTTGGTGTTGTAGCCCTTAAGATTACGCACACCTAATGCCGACATTAACTTATATCGGCGTTCCATTTCACCGACACACCAACGTAGTGCATTGGCCGCTTCTTTCATGTCTGTCACCACTTCACATAATAAATGTGGAATGCCTTCGTAAACAGACAGCTCAAGCATTTTCGGGTCAATCATGATGAAGCGTACGTCTTCTGGTCCAGACTTATACAAAATACTGGTGATCATCACATTCACACCAACTGACTTACCAGAGCCTGTCGTACCCGCAACCAGTAAATGCGGCATTTTGCCTAAATCAACAACCACTGGGTCGCCTGCAATATCTTCACCTAACACCATTGATAGATTTGACTGGCTTTCTTCAAAGGTTTTGCTGTCAAGTACATCGCGCATAAACACGGTTTCACGGAACTTATTAGGTAACTCAAGACCCACATAAGCTTTACCTGGAATGACCTCTACGACACGGACACTTTCAGCCAGCAAAGAACGCGCTAAATCTTTAGACAAATTAGAAATTTTTGACGCTTTAACACCTGGAGCAAGCTCTAACTCAAACCGGGTAACAACAGGACCTGGGAATACGCCAACAACATTGGCTACGATGTTAAAGTCAGCTAACTTGGTTTCCACTAAGCGAGCTACGATATCTAACTCATCTTTTGTGATTGGGTTTTCTTTTCGATCAGGGACATCAAGTAAGGTAATACTCGGTAAAGGCGGCATGGCAACACGTGGCTGACTCATAACAACCTGTGGCTCTTGTCCTGGAATTACCACGATACCTTCCGCTATATACGGTTTATCTGAAGCTACTGGCGCTGTAGATTGCGCCGCATTCGTTTGCTGCTGCTCAGTTAATTGCTTTTCACTTTGTTGGTCATCACTTTGCTGATTTTTAACTGCCGCAGCCATCACGGTTGCACCAATAGATGTCGTGCGTTCAAACTCATCGCCAAACTCGATACTTTCGTCATTAATTTGCTGCGGATCTAATTGATTAGCATTTGTTAAATCAACTGCTGGCGCATCACCTGACGCAACCCATGGTTGGCTTGATTCATCTGCGGTGTTGTTAATGCTAACCTGAGGCTCTACCCTAGTTTGAGTTTGAGTTTGAGTTTGAGTTTCGCTATCAATTTCAGCATCTTGATCATCATCTTGTGATTCTTCACGGCGCGGATTGATTTTAGACTTCATTCGTGCAAAAACAGATTGTTTGGCAGGCTCTTCTTCGTACTCATCGTCTGCTATGTGATTGTCAGTGTTGTCAGATACAACATCAAACTGCGGTTCTAACTTACCGCCATAATGACGTTCCGGTGCTTTTTCATTATTTGAAGGCTGTTCATTTGAGGATTGCACTTCACCATCAATCACATCCTCTTCTTCACTATTTTTGTCACGGCCTTGCTTAAACTTATCAACCACAGACATAAAGCCACGCGTGTCTTCAGTTTCATTTGAACCATTGAAATAACTTGGAAGACTGATCAGTTTCTTCACGCACCATATGGTGCCATAGCCTGTCGCTTCAATCACAGTTAACCAACTGATCCCTGTGGTTAATGTAAAACCAGCACCAATAAAGCACAGTAACAGTAATGTGGTCCCCAGGTTGTTAAAGTACGGCAACATGGCTTGGCCAATAACGTCACCAGCAACACCACCTGCAGAAAAAACGTACATATCATCGGCATTCATACTCGCAAGCGCTGCTAATGCCAACACCATCAACATAAAACCAATGATCCTTAATCCCACAGAAAAGTAATCTATTTCAAATAATTTGTGAGTGCGATTAAAAATAAACCAACCAGTGGCCGCTATGATGACCGGAATTAAATAGGCAATAAAACCAAAGAAATAAAACAGCACATCGGCAGTCCAAGCCCCTACTGCGCCTGTAAGATTATTGATTTCACCTTGGAAATGAGACTGACTCCAGCCAGGATCACTAGGATCAAAACTGCTGAGCGCAAGAAGAATGTAGGTTGCTGTCATGCAACATATAATCAATCCACCTTCGAGAAGGCGTTGAAGGCCACTAAGTGTTTGAAGACTTTTTCCCTGAGACAAACGAAAACACCCGAATAAGAATTTAAGAAGAATGATAACAATAACAGAATATCATTGATGTTGCAGTGATTATGCAATGGCAATAAGCCAAGCTCAACCTAATGTTTTCAGATAGATGGATGCTTAACCAAAATTTAATTATCCATGAATCATTTGGTTACTTTTACACCGATAAGTGACATTTTTTAAGTGTGAACAAATTTTGGACAAAAAAATAAAGGGCAATGCCCTTTATTTTTATTGGTCAGAAAGTTTAGTAGCTATCCGCTAATAAATTTAATGCGACTTTATTAGTTTGTTTGACTTCTTCCATGACCACATAAGTACGAGTATCAGAAACTGATGGCAACTTAAGTAGTGTCTCACCTAATAAACGACGATATGCTGACATATCAGATACTCGAGTCTTCAATAAATAATCAAAGTCTCCAGATACTAAATGACATTCTTGAATATCATCGAGTAATTGAACCGCTTTGTTGAAGCGCTCAAAAATATCAGGCGTATCGCGTGTTAACGTGATTTCCACAAATACAAGTAAAGATGCACCAAGATAATGAGGGTTAACTAATGCAGTGTAGCCATTAATGTAACCTTGTTTCTCAAGACGCTTAACTCGCTCTAAACAAGGAGTAGGACTAAGCCCTACTCGTTTCGATAACTCCACGTTTGATATGCGACCATCAACTTGAAGTTCATTGAGGATATTACGGTCAATCCGATCTAAATCTTTTACAGAATTTTTTTTATTATTTGCCATATTATTAACCTTGCTTTAGCACAAAAACAACATATTCATCTTTTAATGTGTAAAGTTTAGCAGCATAAACTGCGTCTTGGGCACTATACTAGACTTCCCTGAAATAAGCACGTTCAGGCGAACGATTATAATAACAATTGAACTGTCAACAACGACAACTGATTAAATAGAGGCACAAAATGATTATTGGTATCCCTACTGAAATCAAAAACCACGAATATCGCGTAGGTATGGTTCCTTCAAGCGTTAGAGAACTAACGATTAAAGGTCATGATGTATTCGTACAATCCGATGCTGGTATTGGCATTGGTTTTACCAATCAAGATTATATTGACGCTGGTGCTTCTATTCTAGAAACTGCCGCAGAAGTGTTTGCTCAGTCAGACATGATTGTAAAAGTTAAAGAACCTCAAGCCATTGAGCGCGCTATGTTGCGAGAAGATCAGATCCTATTTACATACCTGCATTTAGCCCCTGATATGCCACAAACTGAAGACTTAATTAAAAGTAAATCAGTATGTATCGCTTATGAAACAGTGACTGATGATCGTGGTGGCTTACCACTACTTGCACCAATGTCAGAAGTGGCTGGTCGTATGTCAATTCAAGCTGGTGCTCGCGCCCTTGAAAAGTCATTAGGCGGCCGTGGTATGTTGCTTGGCGGTGTGCCAGGTGTTGAACCTGCCAAAGTGGTTATTATTGGCGGCGGCATGGTAGGTACAAATGCTGCACAAATGGCTGTGGGCATGGGCGCAGACGTAGTTGTACTTGACCGTAGCATTGATGCATTACGTCGTTTAAACGTTCAATTTGGCTCGTCAGTTAAAGCAATTTACTCAACTGCAGATGCGATTGAACGTCATGTAATTGATGCTGACTTAGTCATTGGCGGCGTATTAGTCCCTGGCGCAGCTGCGCCTAAATTGGTGACGCGTGACATGATTTCACGCATGAAACCTGGCAGTGCTATTGTTGATGTGGCTATCGACCAAGGTGGTTGTGTTGAAACATCTTACGCTACAACACACCAAGAGCCGACGTACATTGTTGATGATGTTGTTCACTATTGTGTGGCTAACATGCCGGGCGCTGTAGCCCGTACATCAACGTTTGCACTGAACAATGCAACCCTGCCATACATTCTTAAACTTGCTAATTTAGGCTATAAAAAAGCACTACTTGCTGACCAGCACTTACTGAATGGCCTTAACGTTATTCACGGTAAACTAGTCTGTAAAGAAGTGGCTGAAGCATTAGAGCTTGAGTTTACTGAACCAAAAATTATGCTTGGTTAATACTAAATAGGCCGTTAATTAACGTCGCCATTTTTAGTTTAAAAACCGCTCTTAGAGCGGTTTTTTTGTGCCTACCCTCTTTTCTTTTAAACTAAAGTTGAGATTAATCAACCACAAACAATTGCAACACTTTGTATCAATCGTTCGTTTTACACACAGCTTACACCTGTGTGCTGAGTTTTTTACTACAATCAGACAGTCAATTTGGACTTTTTTAATACCTCGAAAAAAATCATCGTAAAATGACACGAATTCCCAAACACCACTCACAACCCATATACAACAAGGCTTTCAGCTAATGCAAGTCAATAAAAGGGACTATAAAATAGAATTTAACAGCCAATAGCGTTTTATCCTGCTGAAATTTTTTATAGCAGTGTTTTTGACTGTTGGCGTTTTCACCAAAAATCTCTACAATTTGAACCTAAATTAACGAAATAAAGAGAAGAAAATGTGGTTTCAAAAACAAATAACCTTAACGGCTAAACCACGTGGGTTTCATTTAGTGACTGATGAAATATTAAAGCAGATCCCTGAATTATCGAATTTTTCAATCGGGCTAATGCACGTGTTCTTACAACACACCTCAGCGTCTATCACAATTAATGAAAATGCCGATCCCAGTGTTAGGCAAGATTTTGAGTCTTACTTTAATATAACTGCGGCTGAAAATGAGCCTTACTATGTGCACACCTATGAAGGTAGTGATGACATGCCTGCACATTTAAAATCGAGCCTATTAGGTTGTGAGCTGTCGATTCCAATTAGTGATGGTCAATTAGCGGTAGGAATGTGGCAAGGGATCTATCTTGGCGAGCATCGTAATCATGGCGGTCAGCGACATATGGTGATTACAATTCAAGGTGAGTAGTGCTTAAGTCATAAATTATTCTGGCTAATCAAGTCGAAGAATGCTTGCTGCGGCATAGGTTTGTAAAAAAAGTAACCTTGTATAGCATCAACTTTATTGTTTTTTACGAAATCCAATTGTGCTTGGGTCTCTACCCCTTCAGCCGTTACCGCAAGTTCTAATGCATTACTCATGCTTGCAATCGCTTCAACAAGTGCCCTATGACGGGGTCCTTGTTCAATTTTTTGAATGAAAGCCTTATCAATCTTAATTTGATCCACAGGAAAATTGGCAAGGTAGGATAACGATGAGTAACCAGTACCAAAATCATCTACCGAAATTTTAATCCCGCAACTTCTGAGTTGATTCAATAGACTCTCAATATTCTGGTGCTGATCCATCATCAATGACTCGGTAATTTCAAGCGTCAGCAATGATAATGGGAAGTCAGATTCTGTTTGTTGGTCCATGAACTCTTCAAAACACTGGAGAAACTGTTTTTGCAAATCGTCAGTTAAAAATTCACAAGTAGAGACATTTACTGATAATGCAATCGGTTCACCCTGTCGCCAGCACTCTGCAATGATCATTAATGCCTGTTGTCTTACCCATTTACCAATAGGAACAATCAGCCCTGACTGCTCTGCGATTGGGATAAACTCTTCAGGAGATATAAACTCACCATTTAATTGCCAGCGTAATAGAATTTCAGCCTTTTCTATTTTCGAGGTTTTGGCTGAAACAATAGGCTGAAAATACAGTTCAAATGCTTCTTCGTTTAACGCTTTATTGAGTTCCATTTGCAGGTAAGCCGTACGTTCAGCGTTTTTTTGCATTTCTTTATTAAAGAATTGATAGCTGTTACGACCTTTTAATTTAACGTCATACATTGCTTGACTAGCAAAATTAATCAGTGATTCAACAATGGTTGAGTCTTCAGGGTAACGCGCAATACCGATACTCATCGATGGATGTATTTGTTGCTGCTCAATAACCACAACTTCCGTAACTGATTGGTTAATCTGTTTCGCGAGTGCGATAAGTTCATTATCGGTGATTAGACCTGGGATAAACAAACCAAATTCATCACCAGCGATTCTTGCTAACATACTATTGGATGGCGAAATTAAACTTAAACGGTCAGACACTTCTTTAAGCAAAAAGTCACCATTTTCATGACCCAAGCTGTCGTTAATTAACTTAAAGTTATCTATGTCCATTAGCAGCACACTACAAGCAATATTATTTTGTTTTGTGCGTTCATGCTGCCAGACATAATCATATATTTTATCTAAAAAACATCTTCGGTTAGCAAGGCTGGTTAATGCATCATTATTAGCTTGAAAGTGAATCAGCTTATTCGCACTTTTATGTTCGCTAATATCTGTTATTAACCAAGAGAAACAATTTTGCTCACCATGATAATCTCTGAACGTAGTCACCGTGACTTCAGCATCAAATGTTTGGCCATTTCTTTTATAACCAACCAACTCCCCTTGCCACGTATTGCCTCTTGTTAAATTTTTAAGCATCGAGCTTAATGCTTTTTCATCAGATCTTTCAAAAAAGACTTCTGGCTCAAATACAGATTTGTCCGCAGTAAAATCTCGAGTAATGGTTTTGAACATTGGGTTTACAAGTAATAAGGAATGGGAATCTGTTGTGATCACTAATCCCATAGGTAACTTACTAAATATTCGACTGGTTAGTTGTTGTAAGTGTAAAGCCTGGCTACGCTCTATTGATAAACTGGCTAACTTGGCCGCTTCTTGAATTAATTCGAGATCTAATGCTGAGGGAGATTTCTTGGTATCATAATACATGGCAAACGTTCCTAAAACGTCACCATTTGAATCAATAATAGGCTCTGACCAACAGGCCTTTAGTCCCGCTTTTAGGGGTAATTCTTTAAAGGCTGCCCAATTAGGAGAGGTTTCAATATCCTCAACGATAACCCGCTTACCTGTGGCAGCTGCTGCGCCACATGAACCAATCTCAGGGCCAATTTCAACCCCATGAATAGCTTGGTTGTACTCTTCTGGCAAACTAGGTGCTGCACCATTAAGTAAACGCTTTTTATCATTACTGATTAATAAAACCGAGGCTTTGGTACCTATTTTTTGTGCTTCAATGGATAAAACTAAAGAATGGAGTATTTCGCGAAGTGGTGAGCCTTCCAGTACCATAGATAAAATCGTGCTATAACGCTCAATGCTTGAAGAGCGATGTGTTAAAACATCGCTACTCACAAAATCATTCACTTTATACTGCGCGCTATCCATAGAGCTCCTACGATTTAAAAACCTAGTGCGAACTGTTTATGACAGTTTGACTGCATCATATATATTATGAAGATTATGCATATTTAAAGATAAAATCAACAAAAGCATTACAAGTGACCAACAAGTGTACTCTTTGCAAAAAGGACAAACATTTGATTAATCTGGTTTGAATGAGAATTAGCTATTTTTATGCTCTAAAAATAACAAAAGCAGTATTGTCTGCTGACAATACTGCTTTTAATGATGTGTTTATCGTTAGATTTTATTTGAAACAATTCTTTAGAATTTTACTGAGTACTTACTCCAAGATAACTGAAAATATTCAAACAACAACTAACTCAAAAGTTAGGCTTCGCTTACACGTTCCATACGGGCTAAATAAAAACCATCAAAACCATGTTCTGAAACCAAAATTTCTTCATCATCGATTAATTTAAAATGAGGATTTGCAGCAATAAATGCATCAACTTGGTTACGGTTTTCATCCGGCATAATCGAGCAAGTTGCGTACACAAGCATCCCACCGACTTTCACCATACGGCTGTAGCTTTGTAAAATATCTTTTTGTAGCTCAATTAATACCGGCAGGCGTTCTGGCGTGTCACGCCATTTTGAATCTGGATTACGTTTAAGCACCCCAAGACCAGAACAAGGCACATCAAGTAGCACTCGATCTGCGGTAAGTTTTAAGCGTTTAATGGTTTTACTGCTGGCAATAATGCGTGTCTCAACATTATGCGCACCGGCTCTACGAGCACGAGTCTTTAAATTGTCGAGTTTCCACTGCTCAACATCCATCGCTAACAAACGGCCTTTACCTTTCATTTGCGCTGCAATATGTAATGTCTTACCACCTGCCCCTGCACATGCATCTACAACTCGCATACCCGGTTTTGCATCAACAGCGGCTGCGACAAGTTGTGAGCCAGCGTCTTGCTGCTCAAAGTAACCTTCTTTAAATGCTTTTGTTTTAAATAAAGCAGAGTCAGAGCGAACTTCAAGGGCACTTTCTACCCCTTCAACTTCTGCTGTTGCGACTAATTCTTTGGTTAAACGTTGCTTTAATTCTTCTCTAGTCCCTTTTAAAGAATTAGCTCGGATATAACGTTTAGGTACTGCTGCTAACGCTGCTCTTTCTGCTGGCCATTTATCACCTAATTGCTCAGCACCTAAAGTATCTAACCACTCAGGACAACCGTCCCATAATGCTGGCTGCGTTTTAGCTTCTGCGATACGCGCGGCAAAATCGTCTGCATCAACTTGTAATGCATATTCCATCTTAGGTATTTCAAGTTCATGGAATAAATGCCATCCATTGAGTAACTTTGACCCCATTCTTTCGATATCATCTGCTTTCATATCAACTAAGTAGCAATATAAATTCAAACGACGAAGAATATCACCCGTTACTGTAGTGATACGAGCAAGTTCTGCAGGCGGAAATTGCATACCAGAAAAGTTGTGAGAATATGCTCTGTCTAATGGTTTACCATCAGTTAACACCATGGTTAGCACATCAATTACCAGTTCAGATGAACTGCCAGAAAGTGGGAAAGTCAGCATTGGGGATCTCACAGAGTAAAGAAAAAGAAGTTAATACAGAAAAGCGATTGGATCATAGGAGCTAACGGACGCTAGCGCAAGTGTAGATTCTTATAAATCAGCGCTAAAATCCAATAAACTAAAAACAAAAAGCAGCCAACTGGCTGCTTTCGTATAAGTACAGATGATTATAGGGTCTAAAGATTAGATTCTTGAGCCTTTAGCACCATAAAATATAATGAATGCGTAACAAACTACAGGCAAAATAAATGCAGGTTGTATTCCCATACTGTCGGCCATCACACCTTGCAATAAAGGAATAATTGCACCGCCAACAATCGCTAGGCAAAGCACACCGCTGCCCTGTGAAGTGTGAGGGCCAAGATCTCTTAATGCTAAACTGAAAATCGTTGGGAACATAATCGAGTTAAATAAACCAACTGCCAAAATCGCATACATCGCTACTTGACCGCTGGTGTACATTGCAACTAACACTAATGCAGCCGCCATCAGGCCATTAAAAGCCAGCACTTTACCAGCAGAAATCTTTTGCATCACAGCGGAGCCAATAAAGCGTCCAACCATAGCTCCGCCCCAGTAATAAGTAATATATTTAGCAGCATCGGCTTCTTTAAGTCCTACAATATGCTCTTCGCCTAAAAAGTTAACTAAAAAACTACCAATTGATACTTCTGCGCCAACATAAACAAAAATACCAATAGCTCCCAAGACTAAATGAGTGCTTTGTAGTGCACTGCTTTTGCCTTTATAAGTCACTTCACCTGTTGAATCTGGTTCAACATGTGCTTCAATCACCGGCAGTTTAAGTTTCGCGAATATCACGGCTAACACAGCTAAAGTAGCAGCAAGAAACAAGTACGGCATTTTAACGACTTCAGCTTCTGCTTGTGCATGGCTTAATTCACCCACTGCGCCAGTGGCAACTGACAGAATTAAGATTGCGCCAAAGTATGGCGCAACTGTTGTACCTAAAGCATTAAAAGCCTGGGTTAAATTAAGGCGGCTTGATGCCGTTTCTTCACTACCCAGCGCATTAACGTATGGATTGGCAGCGACTTGTAAAATAGTAATACCCGACGCCAGCACAAATAGTGCCCCTAAAAACAATCCGTAAACAGCAAAATCAGCAGCAGGATAAAACAACGCGCAACCAAAACTAGCAATAACAAGCCCTGTGACAATCCCGCGCTGATAGCCCAATTTTTTAACGAGTTTTCCAGCAGGGAGAGACACTAAAAAGTAAGCACCAAAGAAACAAAATTGAATCAACATTGCTTCGGTATAACTTAACGAAAATACTGCTTTTAAATGCGGAATAAGGATGTCATTTAAGCAAGTAATAAAACCCCACATAAAAAATAATGATGTGAGCGATACGAGTGCAAAACGATATTTCCCATCGCCTGAATGGCTGACGGTTGCGGTTCCGCTTGAAATTGTTGAGGCCATAATTTAGGTACTCTTGTTATTGTATTAAGAAACTTATACTGAGTTATCGGCTTGAATAATGAGTCAAGCTTATAAACTAAAACAGCAACCCGAGGGTTGCTGTAATATCAACTTAGTCGATGATGGCAAAAAAGCTATTAAACCCATCAAAATTTAGCACACTGTCATTAACGAGTTCAGCGCTTGCTAAGCCATGGTTATCAATAACTTGTTTAATATTAAGGTTTGAAACATCAAACTGGTTAGTGGTATTTGCCAGGTTAAACACCACTAACAAAGTTTGAGTTTCAAAATGACGTGTAAAAGCTAAAACAGGTTCATCAGTATCGATAAATTTAATGTCGCCTGCCACTAATGCTGGGTATTGTTTGCGCCATGCCAAAAAGTGACGATAGGCATTTAATGTAGAATCAGTATCATTTTCCTGAGCATCAACCGATAAAGCTTTATGTTCGTCAGGTATCGGTAGCCAAGGTTTATTAGCTTCGCTAAAGCCTGCTTGAAGATGATCTTTTACCCAAGGAATAGGCGTTCTACAGCCATCACGTCCTTTGAACATCGGCCAAAAGGCGATACCGAATGGATCTTGTAGTTGTTCAAACTCAATCGGGGCTTCTGTTAATCCCAGCTCTTCCCCTTGATAGCTACAAACACTGCCACGTAATGAACACAGTAAGCCATTTAGCATCTTAACAAGATCTGAATTGGTTTCACCTTTGCCCCAACGAGTTGCAACCCGCTGTACATCGTGGTTCCCAATAGCCCAACATGGCCAGCCGTCGCCAATACTGGCTTCTAGCTCTTCTACGGTTTGACGTATATAAGCAGCGCTAAAATCGTTAGTTAATAATTCAAAGCTATAAGCCATATGTAAGCGTTCGTCACCTTGAGTATATTCAGCCATCGTCGCCAAAGAATCTTCAGATGACACTTCACCTAACGTCACAGCACCAGGATATTTATTGATTAAGGCACGTAAATCTTCAATAAAACCGACGGTTTGTGGTCGAGTATTATTGAAATAGTGATATTGGTAAGCGTACGGATTATCTTCACTAAAACCACGACCTTGACGCTGATCTTTTGGTTTCGCTGGGTTATCACGTAACTGTTCGTCGTGGTAACAGAACGTAATCGCATCTAACCTAAAACCATCGACGCCCTTTTTCAGCCAGAAATCAACGTTATCTAATACCGCAGCCCTTACTTCAGGATTGTGAAAGTTTAAATCTGGTTGGCTTTTTAAGAAGTTGTGTAAATAGTATTGTTGACGACGTGGCTCCCACTCCCATGCACAGCCACCAAATATGGCTAACCAATTATTTGGTGCAGTACCATCTTCTTGCGGATCAGCCCATACATACCAATCTGCTTTATCGTTATCACGACTTAATTTGCTTTGCTTAAACCAAGCGTGCTCGTCAGAGGTATGGCTTAACACCTGATCGATGACAACTTTAATATTCAGCTTATGTGCTTTAGCAATAAGTTCATCAAAGTCTTTCATTGTGCCAAACATAGGATCAACGTCGAGGTAATCACTGATGTCATAGCCAAAGTCTTTCATTGGTGATTTAAAGAATGGCGAAATCCAAATAGCATCGACGTTCAAACTAGCAATGTAATCAAGTTTAGTAATGATCCCTTGTAGATCCCCTACTCCATCTCCATTGGAATCCATTAAGCTTCGTGGATATACCTGATATATCACTCCGCCACGCCACCATGATAACTGACTCATCGCACACCCTCTGTAATAAGCGAATTAACTACAAAACAACCTTGCTACAGTTAACTCTTTGTTGCGACCCAGTAACAGGTCGTCGTTATTATTTAATTGACTCGAGGATACGTGAATATGGAAATGAGGTTCAATAGAGCTGCATACGTATGCAAAGAATTAATACATTTTTCAAAAATACACACTAGAGAGTTTAGTGCTATAATTCAGATACTTAAATAGCCGGTAACATGACTTTCGAATGTTAATTAAAAGTAAAAAAAAGGTCTTTTTTTGCCTATCCAATCTTTGAATACGTATGCATAACGTTGTCGAGCAAAGAATGCTAGGAGTAGTATCTTCACTGTTCCGCAACAAAACGGAAATATACCTCAGCGCTTATGCAGTCAATTAAGCAAGCTGAAGAAAAATACTATAAAGACTGTAATTATAAATAATAGAAATCTAACAGCTCTACCTTACTTATAAGAGCTGTTGGCCATTCAGAAGGGGAAAGATGGATGTCGCTATTTAAACCAAGCTTACTGACGTTAGCAATGGTTGCTGCCAGTACAAGCATGTACGGCTACGCAGCTGAAGCAGAAGATACTGTTACTGCAGATGAATCAATTGAAGTACTAAAAGTCACCGGTATTCGCCGTAGCTTGCAAGAGTCTCAATCTTTGAAGATGTCATCATCATCAATTGTCGAAGCTATCTCAGCAGAAGATATCGGTAAGTTACCCGATGTTAGTATTGCAGAATCACTAGCGCGTCTACCTGGTGTATCAGCTCAACGTCTAGATGGTCGTGCAAACGTCATCTCTATTCGAGGCATGGGGCCTGACTTTACAACTGCGACATTAAATGGTCGTGAACAGGCTTCAGTTAACGACAACCGTGGTGTTGAATTTGACCAATACCCTTCTGAATTATTAAACCGTGTCGTGGTATATAAGACTCCGGATGCATCAGTGATGGCTCAAGCCATTGGTGGTACCGTTGATATGCAAACCATTAGTCCTTTAGCACACGGCGAGCAAACATTCGCTATTGGTTTACGTGGCGAAATGAATGACCTTGGCGCGTTAAACAGTGGTTCTGAAGACACGGGTTACCGTGGCAGCATTTCATATATCGACCAATTCGCTGATGACACAATTGGTATTGCACTTGGTTATGCTCGTATGCAGTCTCCAAACCAAGAAGAGCGCTGGCAAGCATGGGGTTACCCTGAAAATGATGCTGGTGACAGTGTTTTAGGTGGTGCTAAACCATTTGTTCGTTCTTCTGAGCTTGAACGTGATGGCGTGTTAGCAGTCTTTGAATATGCACCGAATGATTTTTTCCATTCAACTGTTGATCTTTATTACTCTAAATTTACTGATGATCAACGTTTACGTGGTATTGAAATCCCTGCTGCATGGGGCGCAAACGGTGGTGTTGAAGCTATTACTACTGAAGATGGTTTAGTCACTGAAGGTGTTATCCGAGGTGCTGAAGTTGTCGTTCGTAACGATGTCAATAAACGTGATGCTGAATCACTATCAGTAGGCTGGAATAACAAATTTACCATTAGTGAAAATTGGTCTGTTGAAGCTGATATTGCCCTTTCAAAAGCTGAACGTACTGATATCGGTATGGAAAGCTACAGCGGCACAGGTCGTGGTACAGGTGTTGGCGCGGTCGATGATTTAGGCTTTGCTTACAACGGCAATGGTGGCTACAACTTTACTCACGGTTTAGATTATTCAGATCCAAACGTTATTAAATTAGGCGATCCACTTGGTTGGGGTAGTCCATTAGGTGCTAACACTCAAGATGGTTTCATCAACAAACCTGAAATTGAAGATGAACTAAAATCTTTCCGTTTAAGTGCTGAATACATCTTTGACGAAGGTGTTGTACGTAGTATCGAATTTGGTGTTAACCGTACAGACCGTGATAAAACCAAGCTAGATAAAGGTTACTATTTAACGCTTAAAGGTTATGACGGCACTGATCCTAATTATGTAATGACTGTACCGGATCAATACTTACTTAGCCCTACTTCGCTTGACTTCTTTGGTATGGGTGATGTGTTAAGTTACGATTCATTAGCTTTTTATAATGACGGAAATTACACAGAAACTGACGTAGCAAACGTAGACTTATCTCGTGCGACCAACTCTTGGGGCGTATACGAAGAAATTTCAACAGCATACGTCATGGCAAACCTTGATACTGAAATATTTGACCTACCATTAACTGGTAACGTCGGCCTACAGGCGGTTCACAGTGATCAAAGTTCAGATGGTACTGTTGCAACTGTAGAAAATGGTGAAGTGGTTCTCACTCCACGTACTGCAGGTGACGACTACGTTGAATGGTTACCAAGTATCAACTTAGGTTTGAGCATCGCAGATGGCCAAATGCTTCGCTTTGCTGCTGCACGTACTCTTACCCGTGCTCGTATGGATAAGATGAATGCAAACGTTAACTTTAGCTATAACGAAAACCCTAACGACGGCGTTAACTGGTCAGGTAGCGCAGGTAATGTTGAACTACGTCCTTGGATGGCACGTCAATATGACATCAGTTACGAAAACTACTTCAGTGATCAAGGTTACTTTGCTGTTGCCGTTTTCTATAAAGACTTAGAAAACTACGTTTATGATCAACAATCTGCTTTTGATTTCAGTACTATTTTACCGCAAAATCCGGGTGATAACCCAATTGGATTAGTCACGCAACCACAAAATGGTGATGGCGGTTATGTTCAAGGTATTGAAGCATCATTCTCATTAGATTTCGGTCAATTTGCTGATGTACTGGGTGGCTTTGGTACTGTAATGAGTGGTTCTTATAACGATAGTGAAGTGAAAGAAACCCCAGATAGCGACCCAACAACGTTACCTGGTTTATCTGAGAAAACATTCAACGCGACTGTTTACTATGAAAACTCAGGCTTTGAAGCACGAGTGAGCTCTCGTTACCGTAGTGATTTCCTAGGTGAAGTCACCGCAATCAGTTTGACTCGTCAAAATGTTAACGTGAAAGCTGAAACTGTAGTCGATGCACAAGTGGGTTATGACTTCTCTGAAAGTGGTATTGATGCCCTTTACGGCTTATCAGTATTATTCCAGGTGAATAACTTAACTAATGAGCCTTTCACATCTTACACAGGTGATGATGCTCGTCATGTACGTGACTACCAAAACTATGGTCGTAACTACATGTTAGGTGCGAACTACAAGTTCTAATCTAACGACGACAATAAAGCCTCTGTAACCTGTTACAGGGGCTTTTTTACTTTATGACTATCCATAATCCAAATAGAAAACTCATATTTTAAAATAACTAATCTAAGGCGATTACTATGGAAAATAACAAAATAAAAAACATTGTAATTGTAGGTGGCGGGACTTCTGGCTGGATGACTGCTGCCATGCTCAGTAAATTATTCAAAAATCAATTAAGTATTACCCTTATTGAATCTAAAGAAATAGGCACTATTGGGGTTGGTGAAGCGACCATACCTCCTCTGCAAATATTCAATAGTGTTTTAGGCATCAAAGAAGCCGATTTTATCAAGCAAACTCAAGCCAGTTATAAACTCGGTATACAGTTTGAGAACTGGGGTAAAGAGCAAGACAGCTATATGCATACCTTTGGCGATGTGGGGAAAGATATTGGCTACACCCAATTCCATCATTATTGGAAGAAGTCACAACCCAAACATGCCATGTCATTTTGGGACTATTCGTTAAATTATCAGGCTGCTAAAGAAAACAAGTTCTCGGACATAGATAAAATTGCAGGTTCACCATTAGCTGGTCTTACCCATGCCTACCATTTTGACGCAAGTTTATATGCCAAGATGCTTAGGCAATACAGCGAAAATTTGTCCGTTAATCGAATTGAAGGCTTAATTACCTCAGCTCAGCTCAATTCCCAAGGCAACATAAAGTCTGTTACCTTAAAGGATAATCAGGTAATTAACGGTGATTTATTTATTGATTGCTCAGGTTTTGCAGCGTTACTTATCGAAAAACAACTTAATGTTGGTTATGAAAACTGGCAACACTGGCTACCTTGCGACAGCGCATATGCAGTTCCTTGTGAACGATCTGAACCATTAGTGCCCTTTACTCGCTCAATTGCTCATAATGCCGGCTGGCAATGGCGTATTCCATTACAACATCGCACAGGAAATGGTCTGGTTTATTCCAGTAAACATATATCTGACGAGGCTGCAAAAGCAATATTACTTGATAATCTTGATGGTAAAGCATTAGCAGAACCTAAAAAAATCAACTTCAAAACCGGTCGTCGTGAAATGCAGTGGCACAAAAACTGTATCGCGATCGGCCTATCAAGTGGTTTTTTAGAACCGCTTGAATCGACAAGTTTACATCTAGTTCAATCTGCAATAATCCGCCTCACTAAATTTTTCCCCCACAATGGCATACAGCAAGCCAATGTTGATGAATATAACCGACAATCAAAACTCGAATTTGAACAAATACGCGACTTCATCATTCTGCATTATCACGTCAATAACAGAGCCAATTCTTCAAATAATCCAGATTTGTGGCAACAATGTCGTGACATGCAAATACCTGATTCATTAGAGCAAAAAATTGAATTGTTTCGTGCAACTGGAACGGTTACTCGTCACCAAGATGAGCTTTTTACTGAGGCAGCTTGGGTCCAAGTGCTGCTAGGCCAAGGTATTGAACCAGATGATTATAATCCTCTTGCTAACAATATTACCGATAGTGATCTTAAGGAGTTTTTAGCTAACGTGAAGCAAATCATTACAACAGCAGTCAGTCAAATGCCAAGCCATGATGATTTCATCAAGCGTTTATAAATTTACTCGCAGTTTCTAACAGATATTCTCTAGCAAACAGTAATTATTAAAAAAGAATAAAAGGTTTCAACATGACTTATCAACCCAACAAATTTACCTATTCTCTACTGGCTACGTTGATGTTTTCAGCTCCTTCATTTGCCGAAATTACCAATTTTTCTGTTGAACCAGAATCATGGTGGGCTGATATGGAAAATAGCAGCTTACAAATACTGGTATATGGCGAGAGCATTAGTCAAATGCAGGTTAAGTTAGATCAATCTCAGGGTGTAAAACTAAAGCAAACTCATCAATCAACTAGCCCAAATCACCTTTTCATCGACCTTGATTTGAAAAATGCTCAACCTCAAACCTTGCAGTTCGGTCTTTATGATAACGACACATTTATTCAAAGCTTTGATTACTCAATACAAGCTCGTGAAGTTGGCTCACGTGATAGACAAGGCTTTAGCAACAAAGATGTCATTTATCTCATCACCCCCGACCGTTTTGTTAATGGCAACCCTGATAATGATAATCACCCTAGAATGCTTGAAAGCGTCAATCGCAGCGATAAAGATGGTCGTCATGGCGGTGATATTATGGGAATACGTAAATCGCTACCTTATTTACAAGACTTAGGTGTCACCCAATTATGGATAAACCCGTTACTAGAAAATAACCAAGCTCAATATTCCTACCATGGTTATTCAACAACTGATTTTTACAACATAGATCCTCGCTTTGGCAGTAATGAAGAATACAAATCATTAGTGGAAGAAGCACAGCAGTTTGGTATTGGGATCATCAAGGATGTCATTGTAAACCATATGGGTTCAGGGCATCGGTGGATGGCTGACTTCCCAACGTCAACCTGGATTAATGGCCAAAAACAATGGCAACAAAACCCTCAAGACATCATCTACACCAGCCATCGCAGAACCACAGTTCAAGGCCCATACGCCATAGCCGATGATAGATCTGAGTTTGAAAATGGCTGGTTCACTGACACTATGCCCGACATGAATCAAACTGATCCATTTATGGCAACTTACCTTATCCAGAACAGTATTTGGTGGGTTGAATATGCTGGCTTAAGTGGCATTCGAGAAGACACCTATTCCTATGCAGACAAGGCATTTTTGACTCGTTGGTCCAAAGCTATTATGAATGAATACCCAAACTTCAATATTGTCGGTGAGGAATGGACTGATAACCCAATTACAGTCAGCTACTGGCAAGCAGGAAAACAAAACGCCGACGGCTATGTATCACACACACCTAGCATGATGGACTTTCCATTGTATGAAGTTCTTATTTCAAGCCTGACAGAAAATGAAGACTGGGGCAGCGGCTTTATAAACTTATATGAAATGCTCGCTAATGATGTGGTTTATGCAAAGCCAACCGACCTAGTGTTATTTGAAGGTAATCATGACACTAATCGCCTTTTCAGTTTAATGAATGATGATATTGCATTGTATAAAATGGCGATGACATATGTAATGACCAGCAACCGAATCCCGCAAATGTTTTATGGCTCTGAAGTATTGATGACTAGCCCGACAAAAGATCGTAATGACGGTCTCGTGCGTGGTGATTTCCCAGGCGGATGGGCAAATGATGAAGTTAACGTATTCAAACAGCAAAACTTATCTGAACGCCAAGCAGATGCATTAGCATTTAATAAAACCTTACTTAATTTTCGAAAAATTTCATTAGCGCTGCAGCAAGGTGCGTTATCTCACTACGTGCCTAAAGACGGGGTTTATATACAAGCAAGACGTTACAAAGCTGCTAATAGAGATGAAACCGTACTGATAATTTACAATAAAAACGACCAGCCACAGCAACTGGATCTATCTCGTTTTAAAGATGTTATTGGTGACAATAAAAACGGCGAAAATATCTTCTCACAACATTCGTATTCATTAGATAAGTCGCTCACATTAAAAGAGAAAGGTGTCATTATCTTAACGCTATCAAAATAATCTCTTTCCTTTGAGATAACGCAGAAACAACTAAAATTATAACGCTGTCATAAGAGATAACTATGTCGACTTTATTACCAAGCATAAGTTTATTACATAACACGAATGCATTAGCAAACAAGAAATCTTCTATTATAAGATTAAGCATGTGCGCTGCCGCATTATTCATGGTCGGCTGCACTAAGCAGACTCCAGTAGAAAATTCATTAATGGAATCTTCATCGTCAGCTAAAACTGAAAAGGAATTGATGTCTGAGCCTTTAACAGGAAAACCCGTGGTGTACCAAGTCTTCACCCGTTTATACGGTAATACCAACACCACAAATAAGCCTTGGGGAACCATCGCAGAAAATGGTGTGGGTAAATTCAGCGACTTTACCGACATAGCCCTACAAGACATCAAATCATTAGGCACTACTCACCTTTGGTATACGGGTATTCCGCACCATGCATTAATCAATGACTACACTGAATTTGGTATTAGTAATGACGACCCTGATGTCGTAAAAGGTCGTGCGGGGTCACCTTATGCAGTAAAGGATTACTACAATGTTAATCCCGACTTAGCAGATAACCCACAGCAACGTTTAGCCGAATTTGAAGCATTAATCAAACGAACTCATGATAATGGCATGCAAGTTATTATTGATATTGTGCCGAATCATGTAGCAAGAGATTACCAATCATTAGACGCAAATGATCCGACTCAAGCAGCCCTGTTACCTAAAAATCGTCAATTTGGCCAAAATGATAATACTCAAGTTGAATACGACAAAAACAATAACTTCTATTATGTGGTTGATTCAGAGTTTGCCGTACCCGACGCCATTAATGGCTATCAGCCGCTAGGAGGTGAACAGCACCCTCTGGCCGATGGAATGTTTGAAGAAAAACCAGCTAAATGGACAGGTAACGGTTCCCGTTTGGCTAAACCTCATGCAAATGATTGGTATGAAACTGTTAAGGTAAACTACGGTGTTAAACCAGACGGCAGTTACGACTTCCCAGCTCTACCAAAAGTTTTTGCAGACAAAAGTGTTACTGAGCACTATGCATTTTGGCAATCACAAAATGCCGCTGAGATACCAGAGTCTTGGATCAAATTTAAAGACATCACACAATATTGGTTAGCTAAAGGCGTTGATGGATTTCGTTATGATATGGCCGAAATGGTGCCCGTCGAGTTTTGGAGTTACTTAAACAGTAATATTAAACATATCAAACCTAATGCATTTTTACTGGCTGAAGTCTATAACCCTAGCCTTTATCGCGATTTTATTCATTTAGGAAAAATGGATTATCTGTACGATAAAGTCGATTTATACGACACATTAAAAGACATTATTCATGGCAAAACATCAACCGCACAAATCGCGGTTGATCAAGCTAAAGTGATGGATATTGAACAACATATGCTGCACTTTTTAGAAAACCATGACGAGCAACGTATTCATACTGATGACTTTGCTGGTACATCAGAGGCAGCGTTGCCAGCTATGGTTGTGTCTACAACCATAAGTCGCTCTCCAACCCTTATATATTTTGGTCAAGATGTTGGTGAACAAGGCGCTGAAAATGCAGGCTTTGGACAAGCTACAAGAACCAGTATTTTTGATTATGTGGGCGTGCCAGCACACCAGCGCTGGATGAACAATGGTGCCTTTGATGGCGGTCAATCGTCAGCAAGTGAAAAATCACTTCGTCAGTATTACCAAACCCTATTAAACCTCAGCCATACCGCCCCTGCACTTACAGGCGAGTATTATGAGCTAGATAGTATAAACCGTTTGAGTGAACAAGCTGAAAATGAAGTTAATAGCTCAACTGATAGTCTTAGTCTAAATGCCAATAATCAATACAATGACAGCACATTCGCTTTTAGTCGTTATAACGATGAACAATTCATCATTGTGGTTACAAACTTTAGCTCTTCAGATAAGGCATCTTTTACTTTATCGCTACCGACTGAATTAATCAGCGCTGCCAAATTAACTGCTGCTCAATATCAATTAGTCGATTTACTTGACGATAAAAAGCAATCACAACAACTTAGTATCAATCAAGCAGCGGCTGGCACAATCAGCATCAAACTGAATCCGCTTGAATCGCAAGTTTTAGCCGTTGATTTATAAGCCTTAAACTCAAGATTTTATAGTAGATTCTTGGTTTTAAAGACAGGGTAAAAATTAAACTAAAAAGCCAGAACGTCATCCTAAATGACCTTCTGGCTTCTTCATCAAATTAACCAACCAACTTCATCATATTCGCCAACAGGCTATCTGAGTGTTTACTTGTATAACTCAACAGGTTCCAAAGTTATCTTGTACTCATGTTTCAATTCGTCAAGCAAAAGCTGACTGAGCTTTGCTGCTGCGCGATACAAACCAGACGTACTGTGTTCATTAACTAGCTCAAGAAAACGTCCACTCCAAGGTAACAAGTGCATTTTTAACAGTGTTGCCGTTCGATTAGCTTCTGGGTGTTCACATAACGACTCATTGAAGTCATTTAAGCTACTATTATCCTCGGCCTCATCAAGTTCCATACAATGGATCAATGCCACCAGCATTAAACTAAAATGATCCACAGGTTCATTTTTCTCTAATGTAAAGTTTAATTGGTGTGTCTTACAAAATTCCATAAATGCCACTGTGGTTAGATCAAATAAACGATTTTGCTTATTGAGATACACTGAGCCCCATGGGTAAGCAGTCTTACCTTTTGGCTGAATAAATAGCCGGTTAAAATCCTGTTTTAACTCCACTAAAGGTTGTTCAATTGCCAGCCTTTTAATTTCACCTAACAAAATGAAAGCTCGTTCTTGCGAATTATTTCGATTTGTTATGAATAATGAAGTATTCAGTTCAGATATCGTTTCCTTTAAATCTTCATCAGGAATTCTATAAAAGATTTCAGCCAAAAGATTAAACATTAACGCCTTAGATTTAACGTTATCAGCATTAGTCATGTTATTTCCTTATTATTTACTTACCTTCATAGTATTTCAGGTTATTATTTATATCTGTGATACGTTCCAATTTATATAAAACAATTAGTACGATTTATTTAATACAGTGACTTAGATCATCATTCTATTTTCAATAACTCGTATGATGAAATGATTGCTATTAAACATGTTAGGTAGATTTATGTTAATAATGAGTTTTAAAGAAAGGTGGCGCGCAGCAGAGTTAGCTAGCGCGATAGAAAAAAGCTTAGTTAATGAATCTGTCTGGAAATCATCATCTAACCCAGCAAAGTCTGTTGATGACATAAGTAGAAAGCTAGCCAGCCTTGTTATTACTGACTTTAGACGAATTAACCCCTTACCTACTACGTTAACAGAAGCAGAGCTGTTAGGCGCATTCTTTTCTGGTTTCAGTATGCTAATCAATAAAAGCGTTAATCAACAAACCATGAATAAAATAGATTACTCTATCATTGCCTTAGCAAGGGAGTTTGCTTTAGATATTGATTTATCACATAACCAAGAGTTATTAGACCATGCAAGCTCTGTTATTCAAGTAGCAAATAACTGGGATAAGCATATAAAAAATATCAATCAACGTAGAAGTAGTCGCTTTAAGGTATAAACTAATACGAATTGATGACTAGTTATAACTTTATAGAAATGTAAATTATATAACAGCCAACCTCATTACAGTTTTCTAAATAACACTTGTCTGAACAAAAAATCCAGCATTAGCTGGATTTTTATTATCAATTTATTTAAGAACAGCCTAAAGTAATTATACTTTAGGCTGTTAATATCTTTGTGATACTAATTTCTTAATTTAATAAATACAGTAGTTGGTCCTGTACCTAAATCTTCATGGCCATCACCACTTAGACTTGCACCAGGTAAGCTTAATGCTTCAGATTGGTCCATAACATCGAGTACTTGCACAGGACAACCTTGAACACAGAAAGGCTTTTCTCCGGCATCAAGTCTGTCTTTACACATGTCACATTTTGAAAGAATGCCACGCTTAGCATCAATTTTAGGTGCATCGTATGGACATACTAAACTACACATGCCGCAACCAACACACAGAGTATCATCGATGTAAACAATACCATCTTCCCGCTTTTTCATTGCACCTTGAGGACATTTTGCCACACAAACAGGGTCTTCACAGTGATGACAAGATTGCGATAGAAAAACGGCAACCTCTCTACCTAAGTTATTAGTTTTCTCGCCTTGAGATACATCTCTTAGCGTTACAAATTCATTCGCATCTTTACCCGCTTGGCATGACACTGTACACGCTTCACAGCCAACACAGTTTTCTTGGCGAAATACAAAAACTTTTTGTTCAGTCATTAGAAAATTCCTTAATGATTATAATTACGCCAGTGCGATATCAACACGGGTTGCATGGAAAGTTGAACCATAGTTCATATCGGTTAAGTCACAGTTTGTTAGCTGGTTAACTGATGTGTTACTTCCGTTTTCATTAAGTTTTTTCCAAGCGTTTTTCCAAATAAATACTGTGCCCTTAGGTGTCATTTCTTCAACCCTTGCAACGTACTGAATTTGAACGTCCGCACTGCCATAGCGACTAGCAGTTACAATCACTTCATCACCGTCGCTAATGCCTTTAGCACCTGCATCTGACGGATGTACATAAACAGTGTGTTGTGGGAATGTGCCTGCAATGTACTTAACATTGGCCCATTGTGAGTTACTTAACTTAGCATGCGCTGGAGATAACAATCTGAATTCACGTGCTTTTTCAGCATCGGTCATTCCTTTATCGTCATACTCATTACTTTCTGGAGTGCCTGTATCGATGACAGGGTTGAATTTCTCAGAATCAAAATACTTATTACTGGTATCTTTAAATTCAATCTTGCCACTTGTTGTCGGGAAAACTAAATCTTTACGGTATGGGTAATCAACAATAGGGCTATCCCATTTTTGAACTAGAAGTTCGTCGTAACTAATATTACCTTTCCAAGTGTTTCGCAAGATGTCATCAATAGATTCATCAAACTCAACATCATCAAAGCCCATTGCTTTCGCTAATTCGTTAAAGATAACGGTATCTGGTTTTGAGTCATGCAATTGCATTATCGCTTTTGCACTATGCTTAGCGTAATAACATTGGTAACTATCGATTAAGTTAGACTGTTCCATGTAGCTAGATGTAGGTAATAAGTAATCTACATAATCCATAGTATCTGTTTGGAACAAATCAATACCGACTAAGAATAAGTCATCGCGCATTAGACCTTTTTCAATTAAATCAGTATTTGGTGCAATGGCCATAGGGTTACTAGAGTAAACAATCATCGCTTTGATTGGATCTGAAGGCTCACCATAAGAAATTGGACCAACTAAACCGTTTTCATGTTGATAATCTTCAGGTAACAAGAACTTACCGATTTCATTGATACTGACAGTGCCACGTTCAGCACCTTCTGGCGTCAAATGGCTTGCGCCGCTATAACCCCAATCAAATAAACCGCCTGACATAACATTCAAGTACACAACGCCTGCACCGACTTTACCAATATTGCCAGTCAAAGCTGCTATTGTTGGAATAGCTTTAACCATACGGCCGCCATTCAATGTACGTTGTATACCATAACCAATACGGATCATTGCACAATCTGCTTGTGCATATGCTCTGGCAAATTCTTGATATTCGCTTTTAGATACACCAGTTTCTAATTCAATTTCTTCATGAGTAAACTCAGCAAGACGTGCAACTAATGCATCATAATCTTGCGTGTTTGCAGCAATAAATGCTGTGTCATGAAGGTTTTCTTCAATGATAATTTTACTAATACCCACAACTAACGTCGCATCAGTACCAGGGGTTGGCTGTAACCAAATATCAGCTTGCGATGCTAATGGGGTACGAGCTGGGTTAACAACTAATACTTTCGCGCCGTTATCACGTGCTTCATTGATAAATTTAAGGTGATGAATATTGGTTGCTTGCTCATTGGTACCCCAAGAAACAAAGCATTTTGTATTCGCATAGTCTTCAGGGCTTGGGCCATTAAATTCACCCAATATCGAACTCATGCCAGAGTAGCCAGCGCTTGCACAAATATTGCGTTGCAAGTTACGACCTGCGATGCGGTTAAAAAATCGATTAGCACCTGTTCCTGCACTGATACCACTATAACCAGAATAAGAATAAGGAACGATTGCATTACCGCCATCTGTGTTGATAATTTCGTTTAAACGGCTTGCTATTTGAGCGTAAGCATCTTCCCATGAAATAGGTTCAAATGTTGCGCCAGGTCCACGAGGGCCTACACGCTTCATTGGTTGCTGGATACGATCTGGACTATAAACTGATTGGAGGTAAGAGTGACCTTTCACACAGGGTGTACCAGCAGTTACAGGGTGAGTTGTATCACCCGTAATTGATACTGCAACACCATCTTTTGTTGTAACCATAAGGCTACATCGATCACCACAGTTACGTGGACATGTCGTATGATAAACACCATCTGGAATACTTTCTTCAGGTGGCACTTCGATTGGTGGCTCAACTACTGGCGGTTCTTCAACAATGTCATCATCACTGCTATTAGAGCACCCCATGATACTGGCTGAAAATGCAAAAGCACTACTGCCCTTTATAAAACTGCGTCTGTTCATTGCCATGGTATTTCCTTTTTTTTATTCTCGAAAAAATCATAACAATCACAAAATCAACTACGTAAAAAAACATACAAAAAACACTAACAGTTCAAAGATTTAACAAAATCCAAGACTTCAACCGCAATAATCATTTACAAATTTGACAATGTAAATTTCTCAATTTTAATCACAAAGACGTTACTATCTCATACATGTTAGTAACACTCGTATCAGTCAACACCTCTACCCATCAACTCACTAACACACCTCCCCTGATACAACAATAAAAATCTTACATACTTATGTTTTTTAACAGTTATTTTTTTAGCAAACTGTACTCAAAGTAAATTGCTAAATTCGTATTTATTAATATAAATACTCATAATTTAAAAGGCGCTTATCTGAATACGTATGCAATAAATTGCAGCTGAATAATTAACAGCTCTACTATGGGTTAAGGAAATACAAATAATAAAATGGAGTCACAATGTTATTCGCTTCAAATAACAAGCAGCATTCAATTACATCAAACATCAACTGTAAGCGAGCTCTACTAACGACATTGAGCGCCCTAACACTCTTTGCAACCCATACTCATGTGCATGCCCAAACTGTAACCGTCAGCTCGCCTGATAAAAAAATTCTTGTCAGCCTTACTGATGATGGTGATAGACCAGAGTATAAAGTCAGCTTTAATGGCCAAGATGCAGTATTAAATTCACGTTTAGGTTTGGTATTTCAGTCTTTGGGGGAATTCGGCAGCGGTTTTGAAATTAAGTCATCTGATATTGAGTCATCCTCTACCCGTTGGCAGCAGCCCTGGGGCGAACGAGAATGGGTACTTGATCAGCACAATAAACTCACCACAACATTTTCAAATGGCACCTATGAGTTTACGCTTGAATTTAAAACCTTTGATGACGGTATTGGCTTTAGATATACCGTCCCTAAACAAGCCTCTCTCGCCGATGTTACATCGCTTAATATAATTAACGAGCTCACTGAATTTTCAGTACCTGATGCCCATAATGCAACAGCTTGGTGGATCCCTGGGCGTGGTTGGAACCGTTACGAATATTTATATAACACCACAAGTGTTAATAAGGTCGACCGCGCACATACACCATTCACATACAAACTAAAGAGTGGCACCCATTTAAGTATTCATGAAGCCGCCTTAACCGATTACGCAGCTATGGTGCTAGATCAACGCAGAGACGGCACATTAAAAGCTGATTTAACCCCATGGTCTGACGGTATATTAGTTAAAACAGCACCCGGATTTACCACCCCATGGCGTACGATTCAAATAGCCGATAAAGCGACAGGCTTGCTCAATTCAGATTTAATCCTCAACCTTAACGAGCCCAATAAACTCGGCGATGTCTCTTGGGTGCAACCAGGAAAATATGTTGGTATTTGGTGGGGCATGCATTTGAATGAAAACACTTGGGGATCGGGTGAAAAACATGGCGCAACCACCAGCGAGACTAAACGCTATATGGACTTTGCCGCCAAATATGGCTTTGATGGCGTGCTGGTCGAGGGTTGGAATATCGGTTGGGATGGTAGCTGGTTTCATAATGGCGATGTTTTCAGCTTTACTAAACCCTATGATGATTTTGATATCGACGCAGTAAGTGAATATGGCGCGAGCAAAAATGTGCGATTAATTGGTCACCATGAAACCTCTGGTTCAGTTACCAACTACCGTAACCAGATGAGCGACGCTTACGACCTGTATAAAAAGCACGATGTGACTCAAATTAAAACAGGTTACGTTGCTGATGGCGGTGATATTAAGCGTATCGACGAAAATGGTATAACTCGCCACGAATGGCACGATGGTCAGTTTATGGTGAACGAATACCTCCATAGCGTCACTGAGGCCGCTAAACGCGGGATCAGTATCAATACTCATGAACCAGTAAAAGATACCGGTCTTCGTCGAACCTATCCGAACTGGATTGCCAGAGAAGGTGCCCGTGGACAAGAGTTTAATGCTTGGGGCACACCGCCTAACAATCCAGAACATACCGCTATTTTGCCATATACCCGTATGTTGTCAGGCCCAATGGATTTCACTCCTGGTATTTTCGACTTAGCTCCTAAGGGCTTAGATGCAGTGAACCGCGTACAAACCACCCTTACAAAACAATTAGCCTTGTATGTGGTGTTATACAGCCCGATTCAAATGGCCGCTGATTTACCAAGAAATTATGTAGAAAGATTAGATGCATTTCAGTTTATTCAGGACGTACCTACGGATTGGAGTGAGAGTATCGCTGTAGCGGGAGAAATCGGTGATTATGTCGCCTTTGCCCGCAAAGACCGTGCATCAGAAGATTGGTATCTCGGTGCGCTGACAGACGAAAGTCCACGTAAAGTCGTCATTAAGCTCGATTTCTTAGGAGCAGATAAACAATATCAAGCGCAAATTTATCGTGATGGTGATAAAGCGAATTGGGAAGCCAATCCCTATGATTATGTGATTGAAACCAAGACTGTCACCGCAAAAGATGAATTGAGCTTATCACTTGCTAGCAGTGGCGGCACTGCGATTCGCTTCAAAGCTTTGTGATTTGGATTAGGCTCATGACTTACGTTTACATCGCTTGCTAGTTTACATCGCTGGCTAGGTTGCATCGTTAGTTAAACCCGTTATCAATGCTTTACTCGTTATATTGTTTAACGAACCAATTAATTTAACAATCTCCCCCAAAAGCCTGTTGTGCAATGTCTTCATTGCCTTCAGGTTTTTCTTCATTTACAGTGCCTTATATTTCATTCTTAAATACAATGCTAGCACCAACACTGCTGCCTATCTGTTACAAGTATGATCACTTTTCGTTGTGCATAAATGATGAATACGTATGTAATGAGTTGTGCCAAATTCCGCCTCAAGGCTAATATAAAACCTGCTAAATTTCTTCCTCTGCTTGTGGGGATGGATTGGGCTAGGTCGTTACTGACACATCACCTTCATCGGATTGTGTCAGGTTTTGAGTACCTTTGATAACTTCATTATCAACCGAAGATATCAATACGAGGTCTTTGGCGAATACCCGTCTAAGGGAGATGAGTATTCGCCATTTTTTTAACTATCGTTTTATCAGACGTATTAAGCACCTAGCGATAGCCACTAGTAAAATAAGAATTCAGCCTTGATGCTGAACGAGCCATTTAAAATGGAAGATAAAGGAATAATCATGTCTGTCGATAATAGTAACCAGCCTCAGGCTTCTACACAGATCCAGCGTCGTCAACAACCGGAATTAAGCTTCTGGCAAATTTTTAACATGTGCTTCGGATTTTTGGGGATCCAATTTGGTTTTGCGTTACAAAACGCCAACGTCAGTCGCATATTTCAAACCTTAGGCGCAGAAATAGACGAAATACCAATTCTATGGATTGCAGCTCCCCTTACGGGCCTTATTGTACAACCTATTATTGGGTACTTAAGTGATAATACATGGAATGGTCTTGGGCGACGTCGTCCTTACTTTCTCATCGGTGCAATCTGTACCACACTAGCCTTATTCATCATGCCGCACTCACCCGTACTTTGGGTTGCTGCTGGCATGCTATGGATTATGGATGCATCAATTAATATTGCTATGGAGCCCTTTCGAGCATTTGTAGGCGATAACCTGCCAAAAAGCCAACGCACACAAGGCTATGCAATGCAGAGTTTCTTTATCGGTATTGGTGCCGTTGTTGCTTCTGCCCTACCTTATATTTTAACCAACTTTTTTGACGTCGCGAATACTGCACCTGAAGGACAAATAGCCGACTCAGTTCGCTATGCATTTTACTTTGGTGGCGCGGTGCTATTTCTTGCTGTTGGCTGGACTGTAATCTCTTCAAAAGAATACTCACCTGAAGAAATCAGTGCTTTTCAAGCTCAAGATGAAGCCCAAAGCGGCAAAGAAACCTCAGACGAACAACGCTCGCGTACTGCTGGCCAGTATCAGTTTGCGGCGCTTTTATGGATGGCTGTTGGCGCTATCGCAACCGGCCTGGTCATGGGTTTTGACTTGGACAAACAACTGTATATTCTCACCATAGGTATTTTCACTTTTGGTCCACTTCAGCTGTACTGCTCAATGGCACTCAAAAAAGTGACGAGCACCAACATTGCAGAACGAGAGTCACTCGGAATGGTTTTTAATGTGGTAGATGATTTATTTCATATGCCCAAAGCCATGCACCAACTGGCGATTGTGCAATTTTTCTCTTGGTTTGCCCTATTTGCAATGTGGATTTATACCACCTCAGCCGTGACCTCATACCATTACGGCACATCAGATGTATTAACCAAAGCATACAATGATGGTGCAGATTGGGTTGGGATGTTATTTGCCTCTTATAACGGCTTTGCTGCATTAGCCGCGATTGCCATTCCCTTTTTAGCTAAAGCCGTCGGTATTCGTTTTGCTCACACCATTAACCTTACCTTAGGTGGGCTTGGTTTAATCAGCTTCTTCTTTATTACAGATCCGGCTTTGTTATGGATCCCAATGATTGGGGTTGGTATCGCGTGGGCATCAATTCTTTCAGTTCCTTATGCAATGTTATCGGGGATTTTACCACCGAAAAAAATGGGCGTATTCATGGGGATTTTTAACTTCTTTATTGTTATTCCCCAGCTACTTGCTGCCAGTGTATTAGGCGTGATTTTAAAAACCTTGTTTGACGGTCAGCCAATTTTCGCATTAATAACGGGTGGTGTATTTATGATTATTGCCGGTGTTGCAGTGCTATTTGTTGACCAACCTAGCAGTGATGTTTAATTAAACTCACGATACAAATTCAAAAAATCAGAAGTTAAATAGCTGAACTTGCTAGCAATAACGTTCGCTAATTACAAATAAGTTAATAACAGTTTGATAAAATAAAAATTTAATTTGGGGATAGTCATAAATGAAAACCGTATTACACAAGACTACACATAAAAAATCAGTCATCGCTCATGCAGTCAATGCTGCGGTCATAGGTGCATCAATCTTTGCGTTAACCGCATGCTCTGATACCAGTACTACCGACACAGGTACTAGCAAGGCTAAAGAATTAACCACGACAACAAACAGCATTGCACCTGGTGCACCTGGTATCGATCCAACTTGGGCATTCTCAGGTAAAACGGGTATTGGTACTTCTTATGAACCTTATGTCGATGGCCAATACCAAAGCAGTGCAGAAAACCCAGTCAGTAAAGTATGGTTCTCGTTAGCGCAAGGTATTTTAACTGAAACCATGTATGGCATGATCCATAATGCGCAGCTTAAAGAAATGCAATTCATCGTAACGGGTGAAGGTTTTGTTGATACAGAAAAAGAAGACACCATCAGTACCATTGAATATCTTCATCAAGATGAGCAAGGACGTCCACTTTCGTTAGCTTACAAAGTGACTAACAAAGCTAAAAATGGCCAATATCAAATAGAAAAGCACTTTTTTACTGATCCAAACCGCGACAGTATGATGATGAAAGTTATTTTTACCGCCTATGCAGATGGCATTACCCCCCACCTTTACGCTAACCCTCATATTGATAACAGCGGTGCAAATGACATTGCAGTCATTGAAGAACAAGCATTGGTTGCATTCACCGATAAGGCTGAGTCATCAGTGATGACGATTAAATCTAATGTTGCTTTCACCCAAGCGAGCGCTGGTTTTGTCGGCACATCTGATGGCTTAAGTGATTTAAAAGACAATGGAAAGTTAGATAGTCTGTATAGCAGTACTAGCGCCGATAAAGCTTCAGCGGGTAACATTGCCCTTACAGCGCAATATCCAACCCTCAATAAAGCTCAAGGCAGTAATACCCTTGAGATGAATGTAGCCATCGGTTTTGGCGCTGATAAGCAAAGCAGTTTAGCCAATACAGATGCAACATTAGCGACGGGTTATGACAAAGTCTTAAGCGCCTATTTGGGCGACGACAAACACACAGGTTGGAAAGATTATTTAGCCTCACTACCTGCAATTAATGCAATGAGCGCAAACACAACAGATGATGGACAACTTCTCTATACCAGCGCACTTGTACTAAAAGCCCAGGAAGATAAAACCCATGCAGGAGCTTTAATCGCTTCGCTATCAAACCCTTGGGGCGACTCAGTTTCGGCAAAAGTTGGTAGTACTGGTTATAAAGCTGTATGGCCACGTGATTTCTATCAATGCGCAATGGCATTTCTTGCGATGGGCGATACTGAAACACCAAAAGTAGCCTTTGAATACTTAAAAAAGGTTCAGGTCAGTCAACAAACACCTGAATACGTCGGTACCCCTGGTTGGTTCTTACAAAAAACCCATGTGGATGGCGAGATTGAATGGGTCGGAGTACAGCTAGACCAAACCGCCATGCCAATCATGTTGGGTTGGAAATTATGGCAAGCTGGCGTGTTAACCGATACCGAAATTACTCAGTGGTATCAAGAAATGTTAAAACCTGCGGCAGAGTTTTTAGTCACAGGCGGCAAAGTGAAACTCGACTGGAATGACACCGAAATTATCCCGCCAAGTACTCAACAAGAACGCTGGGAAGAACAAGCTGGGGTCTCACCTTCAACCACAGCGGCAGTTATTGCCGGGCTCGTTGCTGCGAGTGATTTAGGCAAACTTGCTAAAGATGGCGAAGCCGAAGAGTACTTAGCTATTGCTAAGAAACTTCAAGCCAGTCTTGAAAGTACCATGGTCACTAATAACGGTGAATTAGCGAAAGACAACAAACCTTATTACGTGCGTATTAGCCCAAATGGTAATCCGAATAATGACGACAAGCTACTGGATAACAATGGTAAGCCAGGGTTAGATCAGCGTACTATTTTGGATGGTGGTTTCTTAGAGTTAGTACGATATGGCGTTAAGAATGCTAACGACAGCGTCATTCAAAATAGTGTGATGCTAATTGATGACACTGAACTTGAGCATAACTTGCGAGTTAAGTATGAGTTTACCGCTAAAGATGGCAGCAAAATACCTGGTTATCGACGCTATGGTAATGATGGTTACGGTGAAGATATCACCACGGGTCTGAGTTATGCAGAGAAAGGCAATACCGAAGATCAACGTGGTCGTGTATGGCCTTTCTTTACTGGTGAACGCGGACATTATGAACTCGCATTAGCAAAATCTACCGACACCTTGACACCTGAAGTGCATCAGCAATTGATCAATACATACGTTCAAGGTATGGAAACCTTTGCTAATGAAGGATTAATGCTACCAGAACAAGCTTGGGATGGTGTGGGTAACCCAACACGATACAACTATGAAATGGGCCAAGGCACTAACTCGGCGACACCACTTGCTTGGACGCATGCTGAGTACGTTAAACTCGTACGTTCTATGACTGATAAAGCAGTTTGGGACTTCTACCCTGTAGTTGCAGAAAAACTAAACCAGTAACCTTGATGCTGTAATACGATGTAACTAGTCTTGTTAAGACGTCAGTAAAGGCCACTTTAAGTGGCCTTTTTTATGCTTTTCAAATGACATTGTATTAAGCACTTACACAGTTGTTTTTAACGCTATTGATATCAATACTAAAAATATTAACTAAATAACCCTACAAAAATTAATACTTAATCTAGAATTAACCTTAAGTGAATAATTTGTCTAAGGATCGGACTTTGAACAGCCTGCTCAATAACGTTAGAAAAAATAAAGGTTCTATCAAGTTGGCCATCCTTTTCATTAGCTGTGTCACCCTTTCACTAATACTCCTGCTATCACCCACAAAAGTGGCAATTCAAACTGAAGATAACCCCTTCAAAATTGGCGTTTCACAAACCCCACTCAGTGCGCCATTTATTATTGCTGAACACTTATCATTATTCGAAAAAGCAAACCTTGATGTTGAACTTATAGCGTGTTTTGGCGGCGTTGAGTGCAGTGAAGCGTTAATTAACGATCAAGTAGATTTTGCAACGGCTTCTGAATCTGTAGTGATGTTTAAAAGCTATCAAACCCATGACATCGCCTTATTAACCAGTTTTGTGCAGTCTTCAAACGATTTAAAGCTATTAACTCTTAATGAAAATTTAACGATTAAAGAAAGCGTATCAATCAGTACAGAGAGCAATAGCAATAGCAATAGCAATAGCAACAATAACCTTAGAAAAGTCGGCATCGTCAAAGGCAGTGCCAGTGAATATTATTTCGATACTTTATTGGTTGCTCAAGGAGGTAATAAGCGCGATATCGAAAAAGTCTACCTTTCACCAAAAGCGTTGGTCGATGCTTTAATCACCCGTCAAGTCGATGCTATTTCAATATGGGAGCCATACGGATATCAAGTAAAAATGCTGACCAATAATACGATAACCAATCTAGGCATTCAGGGGATTTATCAGCTCAGTTTTAACCTAATATCCAAAAAATCGTATTTTAGCCCATCGTCATCAACGAAAACAGCTCAAACTGCTGTCATCATTGATGTACTGGAACAAGCAATTCAATGGATTAATCAACACCCTGAGACTGCTATGGTGATAGTGGCCAAACACTTAGATGTTCCGCTAAATCAGATAAAATGGTCATGGAATGATTATATTTTTAGGTTGTCTATTGGCAACTCACTTTTGTCGAGTTTACAAACCCAATCCCACTGGGCTAAGCAACAGGGCTTAGTCAAAGGTAAAGAGCCAGAATTTCGTGATGTCATTTACAAACAGCCATTTGAACAAGCAAAAAGTTCCAAGGAAGTGTCATGGTAAAGTCCATTAATGGAAAACTGATTATTCTGCTCTGCATTAGTTTTATTTTTACCTTGTTGCTCAGTTTTTCATTTTTAAAAATCCACTCAGCTCAACATAAAACCACTGAGACGCTGCGCTATTTTTCAGATTTACAGGAGAATATAGATGCCTTACGTAGCCAGTTGTGGTTGTTTTCGCAACGGCAAGATCAAGCCAGTTTACAACAAGTCGTTTTATCTCATGAATCTTTATCTCAGTTGTTAATAACACAAAACATCTACACACAGAGTGTGTTTAACCTTCAAAAGTTAACTGACGATATGGGATCTTTGCTAACACAAGAGCAAGCCCTTTCATCACAATCTAGCACCTCAGAAAATAGCCATGTCACTCAAGCTCAGCAATTATTGCGCTACCGATATAATATATTGATTGAGAACATGTCAGAAGAAGTCGCTTATTTAAATCAAACAACTTTAGACAGTAATCAAATCGCAATTACATCTGTCATGTTGTACTCCTCCCTTGGGTTGATCTTAGCCGCAATTATAGTGTTGGCGATGAACTTCTCGATATACCAACGCTTTAAAATTGGTTTCAATAGAATGAAATTAGGGATTCATGCACTCTCAAAAGGAGAAATAAATCATAAAATACATGCTAAAAACTTAGATGAAGAGTTTCGCTTGCTCGCTTCATTTTTTAATCAGATGACCAAAAAGCTTGAAACCACTATGGTTTCAAAACAAGAATTAGAACAAGAAGTGAACAGACAAACCAGTGAACTGGAAAAGCAAAAACAACAACTGTTAGTGTTATCTGAAAAAGATCATTTAACGGGCTTAATGAATCGCAGAGCACTAGAAAGAGCTTTAGATAACGTGATTAATGATGCCCATATATCAGGTAGTAAAGTGGCATTATTTTTTCTCGATATCGATAACTTTAAAATTATTAACGATTCAATAGGTCACGATGCGGGTGATACGGTATTACAGCAAGTGGCTCAGCGCTTACAAGAATGTACCCGTAAAGCTGATATTGTTGGCCGCCTTGGCGGCGATGAATTTTTAGTCTGTTTAGGGACTATTGAAGATTTTGATCAAATCGGTCACAAAGCGCAATCAATTCTTGACTCAGTAAGCCAACCGATTGAGTTTAATGGTAATAAATTGTCAATTACGACAAGTATGGGAGTCAGTTATTTTCCTTTTCAAGCCAGATCAAGAGACAGTTTAATTAAGCGAGCAGACCAATACATGTACAAAGCAAAGCAGTTCAAAGGAAGCTGTTGTTATGACGGCCAAGAAGTCCTTGCTCAATCCAATATAAAGGCTCACGGCTGAGACTGTAAACTCAAGCCAAGCTTTTTATTAACTTCTGAGTTTTGTTATTGCAGTCATCGTCATGACTGCAATTGCCCCTGCTATTACGCCAAATATCGCATTTAACAGACTCGGCGTTAGCGCTGCTAGTAATCCACCTAAATAAGCTATGTCACTCACCAGGAGGGCAATATTGGTTATCTGAGCACTTATGGCATGAATGCCATGAGTGAGAATACCGCCCCCCACCATAAACATGGCAATCGTGCCCACAATCGTTAACCCTTTCATTAAATAAGGCGCTGAAGTTAGCAAACCAAAACCTATTTTATGCCAAACGGCAACCAGCGGCCCTTCACCTTTTCGTTGAGTTAGATAAAGTCCCAAGTCATCAATTTTGACGATACCCGCCACCAAACCATATACCCCAACAGTCATAATGATCGCAATCACGCTTAAGGTAAGAAACTGGCTTAACAAACTGCTTTGTGCGACTACACCTAAACTAATGGCAATAATCTCAGCAGATAAAACAAAATCCGTTCTGATTGCGCCTTTGACCTTTTTCTTCTCAAACGCCTTAATGTCTTGCTCAGACTTCTGGATAATTTCTTTTTCTGATATTTCGGACTTTTTATCTTTTCGGTGAACATAGGAGTGATAAATTTTCTCGAATCCTTCAAAACATAAAAAAAGCCCGCCAAACATCAACAAAGGCGTAATCGCCCACGGCATAAATGCACTAATTAATAAGGCTGCAGGTACAAGGATTAATTTATTCATGAATGAGCCTTTCGCTACAGCCCAAACAACCGGTAATTCACGTTCTGATGCAACACCTGATACTTGCTGAGCATTGAGGGCTAAATCATCACCTAACACCCCTGCAGTCTTTCTTGCAGCAATTTTACTCATAGCAGCAACATCATCTAATATTGCAGCGATATCATCCAACAACATTAGTAAACTTGCACCAGCCATATGCTTTCCTTGTTAACGGTTAATTATTATCATTTTGCTTCATTGCTTTGTACGCGTGTTAAAAGGCGTACTGCCATACTAAGCCTAAGGTATCAAAATCATTGCCGATGCGGGTTATTACACCTGTGCTCGCATACAATTTCATACTGTGATGACGATTAAATGCTAATGAATATGTTAATCCAAATCGTGAATTTTTTTGGTCATCATCAGCATCAATACCATTTTTACTGGTTTCACCACCGATGAAGTAATTGCCACTTAACGACAGCCATTGTCCACGTGCAATACTGTAAATAATATGCCCCTGAAAAGTATATTGGGCTTGCTTGCTAAGCTGCACTTGATTATAGAATTCATCATTATCACTGTATAAACGAATCGATGTCATTGCGCTGTAATACCAATCACCAACGCGATAAGACATTCCTATGCCTGGTCTAAAGACCCATTGGTTGGCTCCAGCATTGATTAACTTAGTTTCGTCATAAGTACCAATGGGAAGGCTAACTTGTAAACTGGTACCGATGACTAAGCCTTGCTGATACTTTGCAAATTCTTTTGCTTCAACCGCTGGAGCACCGTAAAAATTCCATGTTAACCTCACTTTAGGATCGCCATAGCCACAACGATCAGCTGTCACAATTTCATTTTGATAATCAGCAGACCCTTTCATGCAGATACGCGATAATGACATATCAAATTTTGAAGAATTGTCTGCTAAGCCAAATGAATGGGCATAACCTAACACTGCTGCATCCAATGTTAGATGAGCATCTTTTAAAGGAACAGATGGAGATGGAGACAATGCACCTTCAGAGTGCAGATAGCCTGCTGCCATAAAATGCATGTCGATCGGGATATTGGTATAACTGCGAGGCTCTAAATCTTGCGATTTAACTTGAAAGGAAATGAGGCTTAATAGGATAAACGCTATCAATAATTTAGTTTTGTATACGAGACGGTTTAAACCAAGATACATCGATAAATGAAGGTGTAAAATGTTAACTCTATTTGGGCGTATAGTATCTTGATTCAAAGCATTATCCATAATGACTAAGGTTAACTCTCATTACAAAGTAGTCATGAAGTTAAGGTTATTTAACTGGATAAACCATCACTTCATATCGATGCAAACAAAGCCGTCACTTTTAAAGGTAATCGGCTTTATATATTGGCATGACCATGTAAATCCAATTAATAGATATCAATTTATTACAACAGAAAATCTAATTGTCTGCCTCTGGGTTGCTGCCGCAAGAATGTCTTACAACCATATTGGTAGGTATCAGCTGTGGCCCCACTTCTTTTCCGCGTATGAGCTTTAATAAACTTTCAACTAAAATTTCACCAGCAAGTTTAGTATTTTGCTTAACCGTGGTGAGAGATGGATTAGCAAAGCTTGCGACTGGGATGTCATCATAACCTACGACAGCAATATCTTCTGGCACTCTAACACCGCGTTTTTTAAGGGCACGAATTGCTCCAATAGCAATCAAGTCACTAGCAGCGAAGATAGAGTCAAACTCATGGCCACTATCCAATAATTTCATTGCAGCATCAAAGCCTGACCTTTCGGTACTGATAGCATCAAACTGACATTTTTTATTCAGTTTAATACCCACTTTTTTCAACACCTCTGCATGACCTAAATAGCGGTCTCGAAATTCAGGGCTGTGTTCAGATGCATCGCCTAAAAAAGCAATTTTATTCAATCCAAGCGATATAATATGTTCAGTGGCTATCACGCCGCCTTGATGGTTGTCACAACCAATGGAGAGCACTTCTTTATTGTTATGCTCAGCGCCCCAAATGATGAAGTGGGTATTTTGCTCTAATAATTTTTGTAGCTTATGTTCATAATCTACATAGTCACCGTAGCCCAGTAATATGATGCCATCGGCCTTATTACTATCCTCATAGTCAGCATGCCAATCACTGGATAGTTGCTGAAAAGAAACCAATAAGTCATAACCCTGCTGAGCGGTTGCTCTGGTTATCGAGCCAAGCATAGACAGGAAAAATGGGTTAATTAATGATTCATCATTAGTGGGATCTTCACAGATCAACAACGCCAAAGTGTGGCTATTTTGAGTCCGTAAATTACTGGCGTTTTTATCGACTTTATAATTGAGTTCTTTGGCAATGGCTTGAATTCGTTGCCTGGTTTCGAGGTTAACTAAGGGACTATTTCTCAATGCGCGAGAAACCGTCGATTGCGAAACACCGGCTCGGTAAGCGATGTCGATGGAAGTAGCTTTAGATGTCATATTAGCATCAGGCCTTTTTATAGTTATTTTAGGTACTCACACCTTGTTTATACCTAAAATAACGACAGTTTTCACCGTTTTAATTTATAAACCTAACTCATTCAATAAATCATCAGCATCGTCTGCCACTATGACTGGCGCATCTTTTTTAGTCGCCGTTTTAGATTGATTGTTACTGCCATGTGCTTCAATCAATGAATCAGGATCAAATTCTTCATCTAATTCAAACTCTTTCAGCATAATGAATTCTGTTTTATCCATGGCAAACTCTAGATAAAATATATGATTATCAGCTGTTTTAAATGACACTCTTCTTGATACTGCTTCATCTAAATTAGTATCAATCGATATCGTTAACTCTTTATTGATAGTTAACATTTTTGGCTGACTTTGGCTGATTGATGTTTGTAATTCTTTTGAAATTGTTTTGATGAAATCACCCAGTATTTGATTCATCAACTCACCCATCACGTTTCCAACATCATCAGATGTGTGTGAAAAAGCGAGCTCAGATTCAGGCATTCCCATGTTAATCATGTATCTGCGATAAATCTCTATGGCGGCTTCTTTTGAAAAATTGATAACCACTAAGCCAGAAAAACCACCGTCAAATATCGAAAAGCAACCTAAGTCAGGCTTTAAACAAGTACGAGTAATATTCTGCACCATACCAGCATGGGTCACTTGGCTGTCACTGGTGCTTGAAAGAACGTGGGAAACGGAATGACATAACTTGAGTAGGATGTCATCTGTTGTAACAATTTGGACTGAATTCATAACAATATATTACCTAGTTTTACTTTTCCTTCATTCTGAGCCTTATCGAATAATAAATCAAAGCCAAAACAACTCATTAGCAAAAATAAAAAACACACATAACATACTTCGCATTAACAGTTTGATAGTTAAGCTTTTCTAAAGTTGGTCATAGTGCTTGAAAACACTCACTATATGTATCATTTTGTAAATTTATATCAGCTGATCACACTTCTACTAATAAGATGTTCTTTCTAGAACTAAAACTGTCTATATTTGCAAAATACATTGCTGAAAAATTTTAAAGAGTACCTATGATCGCCTTCCTCAGACAATTAACTATCTTGAAACGTCTCATCATAATGTTAGCGCTCGCGGCAATAGGAACCGTATGTTTTGCCAGTTTTTCTATTAATGAACAGTACAACAACCTCATCAATCAAAAGAAGGTTCAAATTGAAGCGCAAGTGTCCACCGCGACTTCCCTTCTCAATGCATTAACCCGCCAAAGTAATCAACAAACTGATGCAGAAGAAATAAAACAACAAGCCTTATCAGTAATAGCAGATTTACGTTATGGCACGAATGAATCTTACACTGTTGTTGACCAAAATAACGTCATTATCAGTTTTCCTGAAAATACCATGTTAGAAGGACGTTCATCTGACAGTTATATTGCTGCTGACGGAACGAAGCCTTTGATAGAGCTTGTCAGTAATGCTAGAAGAATGACCAAAGGCCAATCTGAATACCAAGGCAATTTATCATCAACGAATAGTGTAGAAACGATTTTAGCGGGTTCGGAATACTACCCTGAATGGGGTTGGACTATTATTGCGCATGGCAGTTCCAGTGATGTCATAGACAGCATGGGCAGTGTAGTGATTAATTACCTGATCATCATGATGCTGATTTCTATTCCTATCTTTGGCTTTTTTGTACTACTGAATATTTCTATCACATCGCCGATTAACGCTGCTATTGCAGCAATGGAAGACATCGCAAAAGGCGAAGGCGATTTATCTAAACGTTTAGATAATAGTGGAAAAGATGAAGTGGCCAAAATGGCTGATGCCTTTAATGATTTTGTGATTAAAATTTCCGCTGTAGTATCAGAACTAAAACCATTAGGCAAAGAACTTGATACCGATGCGCAGCAGCTTTTAGTCGCCGTTGAAGAGTCAAATCAAAGCGCAGAATTAATCCACAGTGAAACCCAAAGTGTTGCCACAGCAGTAAATCAAATGCTTGCAACAACCCATGATATGGCGCAAAACACTTATCAAGCAGCTGATGGCGCCAACAATGTGAAACAGCAAGCTCAGCAGTCACATGCCTTTATGCAAGAAACCGTACACGAAACGGATTTATTAGTCACTGAGCTAAAAAATGCAGAAAATGTCACCCATGACTTAGGCAAATCATCAGTTGAAATCAGTTCAATCTTAGACACCATTGGCGGAATTGCTGATCAAACCAACTTACTGGCGTTGAACGCAGCAATTGAAGCGGCACGTGCTGGAGAATATGGCCGCGGGTTCGCAGTTGTTGCTGATGAAGTTAGGGCCCTTGCCACTCGCACACAGGCTTCAACCAATGAGATCAATAAAATCATTACTAATATTCACGATGGCGTTGAACTCGTGATTAAGAGCAACACTGAAACCCAAGAACAATCTATTCAGTTACAAACTAAAGCGATTCGGTCACAAGAAGCGATGACTGAAATTTTAGCCGTCATTGCTAATATCAGTGACATGAATACCCAGCTGGCGAGTGCAACAGAAGAACAGTCTCAAGTTACCGAAGAAATCAACCGCAATATCACCACTATTTCTGAATTAACTGAAATTGCAGTCAGAACTAACGAAACGAACTCTGAAGCAGCGCAATCACTACAAACCATTAGCCAGAGCGTTACTGAAAATTTAAGCCAATTCAAAACTAACTAATCTTACCTCTCTAATTTTGTTCAGCTTTTATGCGTGAGTGATTTTGCTCACGCATACTTCTTCGCTAGATGAATCATATTTAACTTCCAAAGCTCAGTAATAACATAAACTCACTGTTAGCAATCCATGGTTTACGGTATTATTCTGACTATTATTTATGAACGAGTTAGCTTAGATGTACGAAAAAACCGTTACCATTATTGCACCCCACGGAATCCACACCCGCCCAGCAGCTTTATTAGTCAAAGCCGCAAAAAACTTTGACTGCGACGTCATTGTCGAATGTAATGGTAAACAAGCAAGTGCCAAAAGTTTGTTTAAATTACAAACATTAGGGTTATATCAAGGTCAATCTGTTAAGATATTTGCTGACGGAGAACAGGCTGAAAAAGCAGTAGAAACTGTCTCTGAATTACTTATCACACTTAGCTAACAGGAAGGCTTATGGCAGTAACAGGTATTGTTGTCTCCCCCGGAATTGCATTCGGTCAAGCAGTTCATATTAACCTGCATAACCAAACGGTAGATTACCGTTTACTTCCTGTTGCCGACATTGCTAAAGAGTGTGAAAAAGCCACGAAAGCCATTCGCTTTCTAACCAGTCATTTGAGCCATTGCCAAACACAGATAGAACCCGATAGTGAGCATTTTCATTTAATTGATGCTGATATCATGCTGCTCGAAGATGATGATTTAGCTGAGCAGCTCAAAAATTATATTACCCGTTTTAGATTTTCTGCGGTCGTTTCAGTTGAACGAATTTTTGCTCAGCATGCAGAAGAGTTAGCCCAACTCGACGATCCTTACATGGCTAATCGAAGCAATGACGTGCTTTGTTTAGGCAAGCGACTAATGTCAGCCGTTAACGGCACCTTGCAATGGGATGTATCAAAGCTTACCGACAACAGTATTTTACTGGCTGAAGACATTACACCTGCTGAATTTGCTACCATTCCGTTAAATAAAATTAAAGGTATCGTGCTTCAAACGGGTGGGTTAACCAGTCACACTGCCATTTTAGCCAAAGCGGCAGGCATACCTGCTTTACTCAGTTGTCAGTTCAATACTCATGATATTTTAGATGGTAGCCCGTTAATTCTCGATGCGATTAGTGGTGAGCTTCATATCAATCCAGCGCCTGATACTCAGCAGCTTCTACAGCAGAAATCAGAGCAGGAATCAAAACGACGTGATGCATTATTACAATACGTCGATAAACCCAGTGTTACCCGTGATGGACACCCTGTTTGTTTACTTGCCAATGTCAGTAGCATGAATGACATTACCCAAATTGAGCACAGCGGCGCAGCGGGCATTGGACTGTTCAGAACTGAGTTTCTATTGATGCAAGTTGATTCTGTTCCCAATGAAAAACAACAATATCAACAATATTGTGATGCATTACATAGCCTCAATGGAAAAGTCCTCACTATTCGTACGTTTGATATCGGCGCAGATAAAGAAATTCCTTGCTTGAGTCAGCAATATGAAGATAACCCAGCGTTGGGCGTTCGTGGGATCCGCTACAGCCTTCAACATCAAACGTTATTTACCACACAAATTAAAGCTGTACTGCGCGCCGCAAACCATGGTCGAATCCGTTTGTTATTTCCAATGGTGAACCAAATAGAAGAGCTAGAACAAGCTTTTGAACTCATTGATTGGTGTAAGCAACAACTTGTAGAAGAAGAAAAAGGCTTTGGAGAGCTCAATGTTGGTATCATGGTTGAAACACCAGCAGCGGTTCTTAACTTACCTCACCTTTTACCTAAGTTAGACTTTATTAGTATTGGTAGTAATGACTTAACTCAATATACCTTAGCCGCTGACAGGGGAAATCCTGAACTTGTAAAAGATTACCCTCCTGTCTCTCCTGCAATGATCCGCTTGATAAAGATGGCCGTTGATACCTGTAAAATTCATCAAATCAAAGTGTGTTTGTGTGGGGAATTAGCCAGTGATACGAAACTAATTAGCTTATTGGTCGGTCTAGGAATTGATGAGCTAAGTGTAAACACCGCAAGCTTATTAGACGTTAAGGCCACTATCTGTAATGGCCAATATCAGCAATTTTACCGACAAGCACAGCAAGCTTTAGGCTTTAGTCACATAGAACAATTAAACCAGTTATTCAGTTAATTTGACTTTATTTAGTATTTTTCAATATTTATTGTTTATAAAAAAATCAGACAACACTAGAATAAAACCATAAAAACATTATAAAAAGAGGCTATATCTCATGGGATTTTTAAGCCGTATACGCCGACTTATTTCAGGACAACCCGCTTTAACTGGCGGTATCGAAATTTATGCTCCTGTTTCTGGCGACCTAGTAGAAATTGAACAAGTCCCCGACGTTGTTTTCGCAGAAAAGATTGTCGGTGATGGATTAGCTATCAACCCAACAGGCAAGCTGGTTTTAGCGCCAATTGATGGCACCATAGGAAAAATATTTGAAACCAATCATGCATTCAGTATTGAGTCTCATCAAGGGCTAGAGCTGTTTGTTCATTTTGGTGTGGGTACGGTTGAACTTCGTGGTAACGGTTTTAAACGTTTGGCCGAAGAAGGACAGCAAGTGAAAGTGGGCGATCCAATTTTGCAATTTGACTTAGACTACTTAACCGATCAAGTTGAGAGTTTGTTGACCCCTGTAGTACTGGCCAATATGGAAGATGTGCAATACCTAGTAAAAGCACAAGGACAAGTCACTGCAGGTAAAGATGTCATCTTTACTGTAGAGCTTTAACTAACAAAGAGTTATGTAACCAATATAAGTAAAAAGCTTTATAAAATAAGCGTAAAAAATTTAGCAAAACCTTACAATTTTCAATGGGATTTAAGTCAACTGTAAACAAGTAATGATTAAAACAGAGTTGGTTAAATCACAATAACAAGATCCAAGGAAATAAGACCACAATGAGTAATAGCGTTATTTATGGCATTAAAAACTGCGATACCGTTCGAAAAGCACGTAAATGGTTAGAAGCTGATGAGCAAGCTTTCACATTTCATGATTTTCGTGAACAAGGAATCAACGCTGACATCATTAATCAATGGTTTGAACTTGCAGACTGGGAATTGCTTTTTAACAAACGCAGCACCAGTTTTAGAAATCTAACCGATGCTCAAAAAGCTGATATTACCAAAGAAAAAGCATTGCAATTAATGGTGGAGTTTCCAACATTAATCAAACGTCCTGTGCTTGTTCAAGACAATCAAATTCTTATTGGCTTTAAAGCTGCCGATTACCAAGCGTGGTTTAAGTAATGACACAAGAAGTATTAGCGCTCACAAAAGATTTACTTTCTCGTCCATCAGTCACTCCACTTGATGAGGGCTGTCAAAAACTGATGGCTGACAGACTGGCAACCGCAGGGTTTAACATTGAATCAATGGTGTTTGATGACACCACTAATATGTGGGCAAGACGCGGCACTGAAAGCCCAGTATTTTGTTTTGCTGGCCACACCGATGTTGTGCCAACGGGCGACTTAAGCAAGTGGCATACTCCGCCATTTGAACCTACCGTCATTGATGATTATATTCATGGTCGCGGTGCAGCTGATATGAAAGGTTCTTTAGCAGCGATGGTCGTTGCGACCGAACGCTTTGTAGCTAAGCATCCAGACCATAAAGGCTCAATTGCATTTCTTATCACCAGTGATGAAGAAGGACCATTTATTAATGGTACAACGCGAGTCATTGACACGCTCGAGGCCCGTAATGAAAAAATCACTTGGTCATTAGTCGGTGAGCCTTCATCAACTCATAAACTGGGTGATGTGGTTAAAAATGGCCGACGTGGTAGTTTAACAGGGAATTTAACGGTTAAAGGGATCCAAGGCCATGTTGCCTATCCGCACCTAGCTGATAACCCTATCCACAAAGCCTCTCCTGCTTTAGCAGAGCTTGCTCAAATGCATTGGGATAATGGTAACGAGTTTTTTCCACCAACCAGCTTTCAAATTGCTAATATCAATGGCGGCACTGGCGCATCAAATGTGATCCCTGGTGATTTACAGGTGATGTTTAACTTCAGATATTCAACTGAAGTGACTGCAGATGAGCTAATAAAACGCGTCCTTAATATTCTTGATGCCCATGGTTTAGATTATGATATTGATTGGGTATTTAATGGCTTGCCGTTTCTAACTGGAGATGGGCCTTTATTAGAGGCGACAAAAGCCGCTATTTTAGATGTCACCGGATATGAAACTGACCCGCAAACTTCAGGTGGTACATCTGATGGGCGTTTTATCGCGCCAACCGGTGCACAAGTGATTGAGCTTGGCCCAGTCAATGCCACTATTCATAAAATAAATGAGTGTGTGAAAATCTCTGATTTAGAAATTCTAGCCTTATGCTATGAATCTATATTGGAAAAGCTACTTTGCGAGTAACTCGTCAAATAGAGCAATTATCTAAGTCTCAACTGACTGAAATAGCTCATCCAGCCCTTTATGGGTTGGATGAGACTCACCTTGTACCATTTGAACAGTTTTTACTGACCTCAGCGACTGCTACAGCGTTTAAAAATATGCAGCAACAAGCGCAAAGTGACGGTATTAATATTCAAATTTGTTCTGCTTATCGTAACTTTGAACGTCAAATGGCCATTTGGGATGGTAAGGCACAAGGAAAGCGGCCGTTACTTGATATCAATAATATCCCTGTAGATTCTGCCAATTTAACCGATGAGCAATTAGTGGATGCAATATTATGTTGGTCTGCTCTTCCAGGTGCATCACGGCATCATTGGGGAACCGATATCGATGTATTTGATGCCAATAACATCAGTAAAGCAGAGCTACAGTTAGTCACTGCAGAGTACATAGACAATGGTCCATGCGCCTTATTAGCCCAGTGGTTAGTTGATAACGCTGCCCGCTTCGGTTTCTACTTACCTTATCAGCCTGACCAAAGTGGTGTTAGCCCTGAGGCTTGGCATATCAGTTACTATCCTGAGTCTTCGTTGTTTTTATCACAATATCGAGCCGAATCATTAAGACTTCTCTTGTCACAGGCTGAAATCACTTTACAATCAGCCCTACTTAAACAACTCGACAAATTAGTCGAGCATTATGTTTTTTATGTCGCAAGCGCGCCCAAATCAAGTAACAAGTACTCAAATAACCTTCTAGAGAAACCTAATCTGTAATAGATAGTAGATTCGCATTCAAAATAATAACGGTTATTTATCATAAGCACTTTGACTCAATCAGTTTTACGATTTTTTAATTTTAATGTTTTAGAGACCTCCATGACTCAACCAAAATCAAACAGCTTTAGCATCGACAATCAACGTCTTCATTTCACTGATGTAGGACAAGGACCTGTTCTATTTTTTGTACATGGTTTTTTAGCTGACAACACGATGTGGCAACCACAGATCGCTCAACTTTCTGAAAACTATCGCTGTATTAGTGTTGATTTGTGGAGCCATGGACAGTCAGATTCAATGCCAACGGGTACAACCTCTCTTATTACAATCGCTGACCATTGTTTATCATTACTTGATTATTTAAATGTGCATCAATGTTGTGTGATCGGTAATGGTACGGGTAGTGCGATTGCTGCTGAAATGGTACTTGCAAAGCCTGCTCAGATATCAAAACTAGTCATGGCGAATAGTTTCATTGGTTTTGAACCGCAAGTGAATTGCGCAAAATACCAAGCATGGGTCGATCAAATCAGTGAACAGAAGCAATGTCATGAGCAACTAGCAAACACCATTGCTGATATGTTCTTTGTTAATTCACAAACGTCAACGGCTAAATCAGCTTTCATTAGCAAGTTAATTCATTTGTCGCCCACACAAATAGAGCAACTCGCCTTATTCAGTCCGCTGGCTTTCTATAAGCGTGACACCCTTGAATTAGTAGAACAATTCTCACTGCCTTGTTTGATTATGATTGGAGAGCAAAACCAATTACGCACAATGCTAGAGGCTTATTTAATGCAAGACTGCATTACAGGAAGTCGCTTGCTTCAAATCGCTAAAGCGGGACACTTTTCAAATATTGAACAAGCAGAAAAAGTGAATCAAACCTTGGAATCATTTCTCCGTTAAGGGGGAAATGATTTCAATTTATAAATTAAATGGATAGACCAGCATAATCAAATTTGCTGATATACTCTTGAAAATGATGAACATCTGCTAAATAGCTGTTCAAAATACACTCTACATCTTTCACTTTTATTTGGGTCTATAACAATAAATGAAATTACTTAAGCCTCTATTTGATAACAATCGCCGCTGGGCTGAGCGTATAAACGAAGAAGACCCTGATTTCTTCAAGCAACTGGCAGAACAACAGAATCCTGAATATTTGTGGATTGGTTGCTCTGACAGCCGCGTACCATCTAATCAGATAATTGATTTAATGCCAGGTGAAGTGTTTGTTCATCGCAACATTGCCAATATGGTTATCCATACTGATTTAAATTGTTTATCGGTCATCCAATATGCTGTTGAAGTCCTTAAAGTTAAGCACATTATGGTTGTTGGTCACTACGGTTGTGGCGGCGTTAAAGCCTCAATGAGTAACGAACGTTTTGGGCTTATTGATAACTGGCTTGGTCATTTAAAAGATATTTATCGCTTACATAGCTCAGATCTCGAGAAGCTTGATGAACAACAACGTTTTAATCGTCTATGTGAACTGAACGTGATGGAACAAGTGGCTAATGTTACCAGCACATCAATTGTTCAAGATGCTTGGGATCGTGGTCAAGAAGTCGCAATTCACGGTTGGATTTACGGTATCAACAACGGTTTATTAACCGATCTAGACGTAACAGTCTTCAGCGAACATGCAAATAATAATGCCAATAAAACAGAAGAATAATGCTTATTAACTAAAATTAATAAGCCGTTCATGCTGAAATAAGCAAATAGCAAAGCCCACCTTATATGTGGGTTTTGTTGTTTTTATCTCATATATAGAAACAGTTATAGCGCTTTGTTTAGTCTGCTTTACATAAAAATTAGCGATTAATGAATATAAAGCACTGTAACGGCCATACAATCACAGCGAAAGGTCATATAGTTAATGCAATTAACGCCCTAACCCAGTTATAATCTTCGGGTTTATTTAGCGCGACCTCGCGCACTGCATTTTTTAGGAGATAATTTCCATGCCAGGTTTTGAATTATTTGGTCCAGAGGAAAAGCAAGAAGTCGCTGATGTGATGGAAAATGGTTTTACCTTTCGTTATAACTTCGATCACATGCGTAATGATCGTTGGAAGACTCGTGAGATGGAAGCCCTTCTTTGCGAAAAGATGAATGCTAAGCATGCACATCTTGTTTCTAGTGGCACCGCCGCATTACAAACAGCTATGGCTGCAGCTGGTATCGGCGCTGGTGATGAAGTTATCGTTCCTCCGTTTACCTTTGTTGCGTCTGTAGAAGCCGTATTTATGGCCGGTGCTGTGCCAATTTTTGCTGAGATTGATGAAACACTTTGTTTATCTCCAGAAGGTATTGAAGCTGCAATTACTCCACGCACTAAAGCAATTAATCTTGTTCACATGTGTGGTTCTATGGCTAAAATGGATGAAATTTTAGCGGTATGTAAAAAGCACAACTTAGTGATCTTAGAAGATGCTTGCCAAGCAATTGGTGGCAGCTATAAAGGTCAAGCACTAGGTACTATTGGTGACGTAGGTTGTTACTCATTTGATTCTGTTAAAACCATCACTTGTGGTGAAGGCGGCGCGATCATGACTAACAACGAAACCATTTATAACCACGCGCATATGTTCTCAGATCACGGCCATGACCATGTAGGTAATGACCGCGGCGCTGAAGGCCACCCTATTATGGGGCTAAACTTCCGTATTTCTGAAATGAACTCAGCAATGGGTCTTGCTCAATTACGTAAGCTAGACAAAATCATTGATATTCAGCGTACCAATAAAAAGCTGATCAAAGATGCTATGGCAGATATCCCAGAAGTAACTTTCCGTGAAATCCCTGATCCAGAGGGTGATTCAGCAGGTTTCTTAACGTTCTTAATGCCGACTGAAGAACGCACAGTAGAAATTAACAAAAAATTAGCTGAAAACGGCGTAGATGGTTGTTTTTACTGGTATGTTAACAACTGGCATTACCTGAATAACTGGAAGCATATCCAAGAGCTTAAGTCTCCTGCTGCATTGCCGATCACATTAATTCAAGATCGTCCAGATTACACTAAGGTTGAAACACCTAAGTCTGATGCCATCATGAGCCGTACTATTTCAATGTTAATCAAACTGTCTTGGACAGAAGAAGAAATAGCGCAGCGTATTGAAAACATCAAACGTGCTTTTGCTTAATTAACCCGATTATTTCTATCGCGCCATTTATCACATTGGCGCGATAGTACTTTTTACAGTACTAATCTCAACGGAGAAGTTGTAATGAGTTTCAAAAATTTCAAATGTGTACCAAAAATGATTTTTGGTCGCGGATCATTTGCACAATTAGATGACGTACTAGCTGAAGAACGCCAGGTTGAAAATGACTTCGTCGTATTTCTAGTTGATGACGTACACCAAGATAAGCCTTTAGCTGGTCGTGTACCTGCTAAAGCCCATGATTTATTAATCTACGTCAATGTTGATGATGAACCTACAACGAAGCAAGTTGATGCCCTAACTGAACAAGTTCAAGCATTTAATACTAAACTTCCTGTAAGTGTAATCGGTCTTGGTGGTGGTTCTACCCTTGATTTAGCTAAAGCGGTATCGCTAATGCTGACTAATGAAGGTGGCAGTGCTGAATATCAAGGTTGGGATCTGATTAAGAACCCAGCGGTACACCATATTGGTATCCCTACAGTTTCAGGTACAGGTGCTGAAGCGTCTCGCACCGCTGTACTTTGTGGTCCTGTTCGTAAGCTTGGTTTGAATTCAGATTACACAGTATTTGACCAAATCATCATGGATTCTGAGCTCATTGCTGGCGTACCGACTGATCAGTGGTTCTACACAGGTATGGATTGTTACATCCACTGTGTTGAGTCATTAGAAGGTACATACCTAAACGAATTTGCTAAAGCATTCGCTGAAAAGTCTATGGATTTATGTCGTGAAGTCTTCGTTGATAATCACGAAGAAAAAGATGACAAGCTAATGATGGCATCATACATGGGCGGCATGAGTATCGCTTACAGCCAAGTGGGTGCCTGTCACGCTGTATCATATGGCTTAGGTTACGTGTTGGGTTACCATCACGGTATCGGCAACTGTTTGGCATTTGACGTACTTGAAGAGTTTTACCCTGAAGGCGTTAAAGAATTCCGTAAAATGATGGAAGTCCATAACATCACGTTGCCAAAAAACATCTGTAAAGATTTACCAGATGAAACTATTGCTAAGATGGTTGCTGTCACCAAGAGCATGGGCCCATTATGGGATAATGTTTACGGCGCGGGCTGGGAAGAAAAAGTTACCGATGAAATGCTAACTAAGTTATTCCGTCGCATATAGTTTAGCCCTAAAAGCTATCTTTAAGGGCTCTTTAGAGCCCTTTTGTTTATCGTTTTAAGATAAGTAGGTTTATTGATGAAAGTTACTCTTTTAATCCCTGCTAGATATGGTTCTAGCCGCTTTCCTGGCAAACCGCTAGCACCTATTAATGGTAAGCCAATGATCCAACACGTTTTCGAACGTGCTTCATTAGCTAAAGGATTAGATAATATTTATGTTGCTACAGATGATGACCGAATTAAAGAAGCGGTAGAGTCATTTGGTGGTCAAGTTGTCATGACGAGCCCTGACGCGGCCTCTGGTACCGATCGAATAAACGATGCGATTAGCCAACTTGGTATAGCAGATGATGATTTGGTGATAAACCTTCAAGGTGATCAGCCACTTATTGACCCTATTTCAATTGAACAAATTATCAGTCTTTTTGAGCGTCACCCTGGTGAGTTTGAAATGGCAACTTTAGGCTTTGAAATCATTGATAAGCAAGAACGTGACGATCCTCTGCACGTTAAGATGGTTTTCGATAATGAGTTTAATGCATTGTATTTTTCACGATCGTGTATTCCATTCGGTCGTGATACGGATGACTTCCCAGTTTATAAGCACCTTGGCGTTTATGCTTATACTCGTCGTTTCGTCAATGCTTTTGCTAAGTTACCTTTGGGTCGTTTAGAAGATTTAGAAAAGTTAGAACAGCTGCGTGCATTAGAATACGGTCATAAAATTAAAGTTGCTATCAGTGCTTTTGATTCACCAGAAGTTGATACACCTGAAGATATTCGCAAATGTGAGCAACGTTTAGCTGTTGATTAAACTTGTTGGTAATTTATTGAGGTAGGCATGGATTTATCAGGTATAGAAGTATGGATTATTATTATCTTAGTTGTTGGCATCATTGCGAGTAATTTAGCAGTGCTGAAATACAGTGCTAGATTTAAGATGCCTCAGTTTGGTGCCCCCAAAAAACCAAACAGTGATAACAACGCTAACAGTATTGATAAAGCAGAAAGTGCCACTGACAATAATAGCGAAACCAAAGAAAAGAATTAAATTTTCGAAAAAAAGAGACTCAATTGAGTCTCTTTTTTATTAAAGTTTAAATTCTTTATATGGTAGTTAACGTCGTTATTTTTCGACTAAATTTACTTTAAGCTGAGCTTTATTTCCAGGGTATTTACCGCTAAAACTAGTATCTTTGTCAACTATAGAAATAATCAAATTTTCAAATTCATTCAACTCTGTAGTTTTCCACTTCCAGCCTTTGTTTTTAGAAAAAAATGATTTCAATTTATTTCTATTTTTATTATAAAGATGAACTTCTAGCCCTTTATCACCAGAATCATCTATCCCATGCCTTAAACCAATATTTAATGCATAGCTTTTTCCTTTCTGATGATTTATTGAGATAGGAAATTCAATAACTCTTGTTGATGGATTATTAATATAAACATTTTTGTCTATTAAAGTAGTAAACTTCCAGCTTGTTGCTTCAAGGGGAATTCCAGCACTAAGTACATTGGAAGGGACTTTTCTTTTAGTAGATGTATAAACTTTAAAGTCGTGTTTTTGAAATTCAGCACCCCAACGAATCGGATCTGGAAAGGACTTGTTATATTTGTTCTGAAAAGCCAAAAAGTTAATATTCAATCTATCTTTATATTTACTAACAGTTTCAATTACTTCCATTCTGCATTTGTCGGTGTTCAAGTGCTTAATCTCAACTTGCATTGGTTTTACTAAACCATATTCAACAGCTGTATCCAAAACTTCAAATAGCTCAGGTATTCGTGCATCATTCTCTAGCTTTAAAGCCTTAATTTCATGTAAATATAAATTAGAAATCGATATATCTTCGAAACTTTTATTACTAATTATGTTCTGATTCAAACGACTTAAAATTGCATGATTAAAATTATTATAGGGCACGACTCTAGAAATATTTTTTACATCATGAAATACAACAGGATAACCATCTTTTGATTCTTGAATATCAAATTCTGCATTATGGAAATTTGGATTTTTTTGTAATTTCTGAAGTGCTAACTTAAAACTATAGAGTGTATTTTCAGGAGAATAAACATCCCCTCCTAGTCTATGTCCTGTATTAGCTTGCGCAATAGAGAAAACAAGAACCAATAAAAACAATATATACTTTCGCATTTTTCACCTTCAACACATCAATAATTAAATTAATACGATTCAAAATTGAAACTTATCTACTCATTGAACTAGTAATGCACAATTATAGGCTATCTATTTCGATTTAGCTTCATCATCTATCTTCTCCCCAAAAGCATGCCGATTATCAGGCCAAGCATTGATAACTGCTTTGACTAAAGATGCCAAAGGTATTGCAAAGAACACGCCCCAAACACCCCAAAGCCCACCAAAAACAAGCACAGCAGCAATAATCAAAACTGGATGTAAATCGACAGCATCTGAGAACAAAACAGGAACTAACACATTACCATCTAAAGCTTGGATAATACCGTAACCTATCATTACGTAGCCAAATTCTGGACTAACACCCCATTGTACAAATGCGACTAATGCGATTGGCAATGTCACTAAAGTGGCACCAACATATGGAATAAGAACCGAAAGCCCAGTTAATACCCCTAGTAACGCAGAATATCTAAGACCCATAACAGCAAAAAAGATATAACTCACTGTGCCAACAATAACAATTTCAATGACTTTGCCACGAATATAATTGAAGATTTGCTGGTCCATTTCAAACCAAACTTTTCTTGCTAAGTCGCGGTTGTTAGGAAAGAAACGTTTACTGCTCTTAATCAATTGCTCTTTATCCTTTAAGAAAAAGAACACCAATAAAGGCACTAAAATCACGTAAACCATTAACACGAGTAATGATGCAGAAAAGCCTAATAATTGCTTACCGATATCTAAAAGATGCTGAGTGTCGACCAGTTTTTTAAGTTCAACAACCATGGCATCAATTTGTTCGATACTAATGTATTGCGGATAGTTTTCACTAAAAGATACTAGCGATTGCATACCTGTATCAATCATTTGCGGTAAATCTGTCGCTAAAGCAATCCCCTGTCGCCAAAGGCTGGGAACGAGTCCAAAAGCAACTAAGACCATCAGACCAATAAACAAGACTAATATTAACGATGCACCTAAAGTTCGGTTAATACCAAAACGCGCGATTTGCGCTACAGGCCATTCTAGTAAAAACGCTAAAACTAACGCCACTAATAAAGGCGCTAATAAACCGCCAGCAAAATACAGTAATAATCCAATCCCAAGTAAAATAAACAATAATGTAATCGCGTGGGGATCACTGAATCTGGCTTTATACCAATCGCTTAAAAATGAGAGCATTGTGTTACCTAAAAAGAAATCACAGTTGTGGTTGTTATTATCGGATTCTACCTCAGTAGATAGATATAATTATACTTATATATTGTTAAGCTTTGTGATGGCCAATGACATTGAATTGTCATTATCCTCAGTTATTTGAACTTGATAACCAAATTTTTTTAAAAATAGCGGAACATCTCGACGTGAACCAGAGTCAGAGATACTAATTGCCAACGTTTCACCTGGTTGCATCTTTTTTAATGCTAATTTAGTTTGCACCAAGGGATAGGGACATTGATGAGCAGTTAAATCAATAAATTTCATTATGAACTTGCTTTACACATTCTATGGCTATTATCCTAGCAAGGACAATAAACCACAAGCGATACCGTTATAGTGTTGCTTTAACTTTGCTCGCCACCCTATTGAAATAATTATAATAAAGGTTTCATTTGCGCAAATTATCGTTTTCTCAGTTTTCTAAAGGCGTCGTAACCACAGCGGTTAGTTTATTACTCACGGCTGGTGTTGCTAAAAGCTTCGCGAATAATGACCTTCCAGACCTCGGTACGGCTGCTGTTAACACTTTTAGTCTTGAAAAAGAAATGGTGTATGGCGATGCTTACATGCGGGTCATTCGTTCATCTGCGCCGGTTATAAGCGACCCTGTATTGAATCAATACTTATCTGAACTAGGTAACAAATTGGTAGCTCATGCCACAGGGGTTAAAACCCCCTTCTATTTCTTTTTATTAAGAAATGATGAAATTAACGCTTTTGCCTTCTTCGGTGGCCATGTCGGCGTTCATACAGGGTTATTTCTGCACGCTGATACTGAAAGTGAACTCGCATCAGTGCTTGCCCACGAAATTACTCACGTTACTCAACGACATTTAGCGCGCTCACTAGAAGCGCAAGATAAGAGTTCAACAGCAACTATCGTTGGTATGCTAGGTGCTATTTTGTTGACCATTGCCGCGCCACAAGCCGGTATGGCTGCGCTTGCAACAACTCAAGCTTTATCAACCCAAGCGAGAATCAACTTCACCCGTTTACATGAACGTGAAGCAGATAGAATTGGTATGCAAATCCTAGCTGATGCAGGGTTTGATCCAAATGGTGCATCTGACTTTTTCCAAAAATTAGCCATTCGATACCGTTTTACTACTACACCACCACAAATGCTACTGACTCACCCATTACCTGAGTCGCGTATTACAGATGCAAGAAACCGCGCCACACAATATCCTAATCGTTATATACCTGATCAACTTAATTACCAGTTAGCTAAAGCCCGTATTCAAATTAGATTTTCAAGTTATAGCGATCAGGCTGCGATTTCTTTGTTCGACAAACAACTAAACAAAAAAAGCTATACCTTTAAAAGTGCTGCATTGTACGGCAAAGCTTTAGCTTTATTCAGAATCAAGAAGTTTGAAGAATCTGAAAAGATTATTGATGAGTTATTAGCAGGCGACCCAAACAATCTGTTTTTTATCGATACTAAAACAGATTTACTGGCGCAAAAAGACGATTACGATGCGGCTATCGAGCTGTTAAAGCATCATCATCGATTAAAACCAACGTCATTAGTCATTGCGGCTAACTTAGCCAATATCTATGTTGAAGCAGGCCAGCCGCGCAATGCCATTCCGTTATTAGAAGATTTAATTTTCTTAGATAAACAGAACGTATTACCTTATCAAATTATGACTCAAGCTTACCGTAAACTGGGTAATAAGGCGCTTGAGCATTACAGTAATGCAGAAGCTATGGCACTTGCAGCAAATTATGATGGTGCAATTGATCAACTCAATTATGCTTACCGTCACTCTGAAGGCCAAACGTTACAAATTGCCAGAATTGAAGCGCGTATACGTCAATTTAGACAAGCTAAGCGCTCTTTAGACGCATTAAAATAACAGCTCAGCTTATTCAATCTCAAATTAGCCACATCCCCCTGATGTGGCTAACCATCTGATTCAAAGTTTGATAAACTGTCGCCAAAATAAAGACAAGAAGTGATCCTATGACAAACGTAACGCTTTACCATAACCCTCGCTGCTCAAAAAGCCGTCAAACACTGGCATTACTCGAAGAAAACCATGCCAAGGTGACCATTGTTGAATACTTGAAGACGGTGCCTACTGCTGAAGACATTAACCAGATTTTAAGCTTATTAGCTATCTCGCCACGAGAGCTAATGCGCACTAAAGAAACAGAATACAAAGAACAGAACTTAGCAGACGAGTCATTAACAGATGCTCAGTTAGTCCAAGCGATGATTACTACGCCAAAGCTAATTGAAAGACCCATTGCGCTAGCTAACAACAAAGCGGCTATCGGTCGTCCTCCAGAAAACGTCTTAGCGATTTTATGAGCCCAAAAATGACAACACACACTTTATTTCAGTTATGCCGAGTAGGTTATGTAGCATTACTCATGTTGCTTTCTGGATGGTTTATCCAACAAGGCTTTACCGGCGAATACTCAATGGCATTTAGTCTACTGTGGATCGTCCCATTATTATTACCTATCAAAGGCATATTAACGGGTAACCCTTACACCTATGCTTGGGCCAGTTTTATTCTGTGTTTATATTTATTACATGGCTTAACCTTAGTGTATATCACTGAAGACGCTCTTTATTTTGCATTAATAGAATCAGTGTTAATCAGTGCCTTGTTAATAGGATTTCCATATTACGCACGTATGCGTGGTAGAGAACTGGGCTTAGGTTTAAAAAAGAAATCTAAAACAGATTAGTCTCATTAATACAGCACTAAAAAGCGCCTGATGGCGCTTTTTTCATTTTATCTTGGTGTAAAATCATTACCACATTGCTGTTAACGAGTCGTTAATTCATTCTTTTTGTACAAGTATTCACATGTTATAGTGAAATGTCAGTCATTTGATTGAGTGTAGTGCTAAGCAACGGAGATTGTGTATGAAGACTTTGTTTAACAAGCGTATTTCAGCTGAGGCCGCGATTCAAAAAAATTATCGAGGGGTCACAAAAACATTTGCAATGAGCAGTTTAGTGATTGCAACTGTAATGTTAAGTGCCTGTGGCGGCAGCTCAAGTGACTCGTCCAGTGATGGTCAAACTACACCAGATAATGCTTTGCCAATTAATACTTGTGACTCAAGTTCTGGCCTGACAATAGTCGACACAGCGTCTGATTTAAACTTTAATATTGAGCAAAGTTATTCTGCGGGGCAATCTGCCACAGTCATTGCAAATATTAACAATCGCGATTCAGCAGGTCTTACCTATCAATGGCAACAAACATCAGGCCCTGACGTCTCGCTGAGTTCAGAAAATAGCCCTGTTTTATCATTTATTATTCCGAGTTATGGCAACTACAGTTTTACTGTTAATGTGTCAGGCCCACAAATAGACCTCAGCGAAACTGTCTCAATTACAGCAGGCAGTGCAATTAACCAATTAAATATCAACAGTGACCACCAAGTTGTCCAAGGTAATGGCGTCAGCCTCAGGGTAGCTCGTATCAATGAGCAAACTGTTGATGATATAGAGTGGTGTTACTTTTCTAACCAAGCCGTTGAATTAGATTTAACCGATCCTGAACGCCCCTTATTTACCGCCCCATCAGTGAGTTCAGACAGTGTCATCGGTTTAAAGGCCACAGGCCAGTTTGCTGGAGAAACACTTTCCGATGAAGTGTTTGTGTTAGTCACCAATGAATCTGCAATCACATCACCTTACTTTGATCAACCCATTGCACGAACCTATTCCTATAATTCTGCTTCTGTTTATTCTGCTAATGCTTCAGATTGCGTATATTCAAACCAACTTAACCAAACTTGTGATATTGCTGATTTACCATTAATTGGCCAAGTCTCAAATTCAGAGAATATTGAATCTGTGATGGAGCGTGTTGTGGTATCTCATGACTGGATGGGAGAGAATTTTGAAACCTTCCTAAAGCAATCAGATCCCAATAGCGACTTTATTAAGCTACTGCAATCTGTCACGGCAGTTGTCATCAGCTACGATGTGAGACCTTCTTTTTACTGGGTCGCGACGGGTGCTATTTATCTCGATCCTGAATACTTGTGGTTCACGCCAGAGCAGCGAGACAGCATCAATGAAGCGCCAGATTATCGCAGTGACTTCGGTAATGATTTACAGTTCATCATGCCATGGCGCTATGTAAAAGATAACGATTATGCCTATGGCCGTATTGCAAAAACAGAAAGAACAACAAGAACCTTGGCAGATATCACTCCTAGTTTAGCCAGCTTGCTTTATCATGAATTAGCCCATGCAAATGACTTTTTCCCGCGCTCGATTCATAGCACGTTAACTGGGCCAACATTAATAGACGACTTTTACCGTCGTACAGACAGCAATGGCCTTATTTCTGATCAACTTCAAAATGTAGATCCGCTAACCAGTAGTGAAATGTTTGGTTTAGCTGGTGTTAGCTTTTTAGGTGAAACAGCGAATGAGACACAAAAAGCCTATATGCCGGATGATGTCACCAGCTTTTTCTTATCTGATCATGCGAATGATTTTTATGCCTACTCTTCTACTCGTGAAGATGCTGCCATGTTATTTGAAGAGTCATTTATGAGTCATCGTTATCAAATACAACGCGACGTAGCTGTTACCGATCCAACTAATCTTATAGTTGACTGGGGGCAGCGAGGTCGTGTGGGCTCTGCTGAGTTACTCGATAGAGCTGCATTCGTCATTGATGAAATCATGCCAGAAATAGACGGTAAGACTTTATTAAATGGTTTACCTGAACCTATTAATATGACGCCTGGTCGAGATTGGTTTGAAAATATTGACATTAGTCCTAGCATTGCTCAATCACTGTCTAAAGTCAGTAGTTTAAGTAGCTCAGAGACAAGCGTTGAAAGACGCCCTGTTCTAATAGGTCGTGAACACAGAGATATGCCAATCCCTAAACGATAAGCGAGATACTCGTCAGGTACATGAGATCATAAAAGCCACCGATAAGGTGGCTTTTTATTTAACTGACAAAATTCAAAAAGAACGATTTACAATCTCAACATCTCTTTAATAAAAGGAATCGTTAACTTTCTTTGGTGGACCATTGATGCTTTATCCAGTTTATCAAGCACATCAAACAATGTGCGTAAATCACGTGCCATTCGAGTTAATAAAAAGCGCCCTACTTCATCAGATAATTGTAAACCACGCATTGCAGCTCTTCGCTGCAGAGCCACTAACTTTTCTTCATCCGCCATAGGTTGTAGCTGATAAATTAACCCCCACTGCATACGAGAGATTAAATCAGGTAAGGCAAAACCCGCTTCCGTTGGCGACGAACTACCACTGACAATAAGACGACAATCTTCTTGTTCAGTCACTCTGTTATATAGATGAAACAATGCTTCTTCCCAAATAGGATGACCAGCAATAGCATCAATATCATCAATACAAATTAATTGTAGTGACTCAACACCTTCAAAAAGAGCAGGAGAAATGCTGGCATGGATCCCTAGGGGAATATATAAGGTACGACGATCGAGATCATTGGCATGAGCACAAGCAGCATGCATTAAATGCGTTCGGCCAGATTTTTCAGGGCCAAATAAGTATAAACTTGACGCTAAGCTACCTTCTGCAGCAGCTTGAAGCTTTTGAATCAACTCATCGTTACCCATGGCTGGGTAATAACTTTGAAAAGTCTCATCGTCAGGTAAGTATACGGGTAATGATAATTGTTTTGGTGAGTTTTGGGTCACTCAAAAATTCTCTAATAATGTAAACAAGCGACAGTTAGTATAACACAATCGTTTTAGTGTCTGCTGTTGTTTAACTAGCCTAACTCATTCAACTGTGATCAGTTAGATCGTGATCACGTCTCTATTGGCTAGAAAACTAGCGACTAATGCCACTGGTAGTACAGCGTGGTAACCTGTTCTGCTGAAACTTCCGTTGGTTCTTGTTCAATAACAGGTTCGACAAAAGTATTTTCAGTTAAACGCTTGTTGATGTTCAAAAGTTTTTGTAAATCGTCAGCATCACCAAATAACTCAAGTTTATAGGTTACCGTATTAGCTTTAAACTGACTTAAACTGACTGTTTTAATCGCACTCAACTGATTTAAGTAAGCTTCAATTTCAACTAATTGAGCCATGCTCTGTAAACCTGATAGAGACAGCAAGGTTTCTGCGCTATTGCCACTGTCCGCAAAAGCATATTGGCTCACAAAGTATTCAGCCAAGGTGCTTAAAATCTGATCGGTAGCTTGTTGATAATCCAACACTTCAGCTTGTTGATGAATCAAAGGTTGCATTAATCCACCTTTATTACTTTTATCAAATAGTGACACTTGAAAACGTACAAAACCGCCCACTTTATCCATGTCAGCAACAGCAAAGTAATCAGCGCGGTAACGAGTAGATGCTTCTGCAACCACGTCAGTAAACATGCCTCGTACATCAGATACGCTTATTTTCATCACATCATCTAAATCCATTATTGGCAAAATAACAGGAATACCTTTGTTGCTTGAATCTAAATCAATCTGTGAACGCGTATCGAGCTCTGAGGCATCAGATAAAATATTGCGTTCACCTTCATCTTCAATTGATAGCCACAATAAAGTTAGAGGACGTTGACGCCCCCAAACTGGGAGTTCAGCTTGACGTAGCGTAGAAATAATTCGTTTATGATCGAAGTTAGCTTTCAATATCAGTTCATTATCAACTTCACTGTAACCGTATTGAGTAAGCAGTACTTCAGGCTTATTGATTTGCGCTTTAACCAACGGGTGTTCTAATACAGATGGCAGACCCGAGTTTTTTACAAATACCGCAGACAAAGCAGTCTTCAACGCAGCTTGTCGCTCAGAGCGTGCTCTTGACGTGACAACAATATCAGCCTCATCTAAAAGACCGATTTCTGCAGAAATCGCTTTAGGGCTATAAAAATTGAATAGCGCACTCATAACAATGATTTGTAAAAATATTTTTAGCATAAGAAAATAAGCAGCAATAGATGAAAGTGATCGAAGTGTAGCATATTAATTTTGCTTCTAAAATTACATTGCCTAACCAATTTTCAAGCAAGATTTGCCACTAATAATGCTAAATCTAGACTTAAACTTGATTTACATTACAGACATTTAACGATTATTGGCCTATCTTACAGCTTAATTTATACCTGAATGGAAAATTATCTACACATGAAACGTTTATTCATCCCATTGCAAGGTGCGCAAATGTTATTTGTCGCATTTGGTGCATTAGTATTGATGCCTTTACTGAGTGGTTTAGATACCAGCGTGGCATTGTTTACTGCAGGTATTGGCACACTGTTATTTCAAGTTATCACTAAAAGACAAGTGCCCATTTTTTTGGCTTCATCCTTTGCTTTCATTGCCCCCATAATGTACGGGGTTCAAACTTGGGGAATACCCGCCACGATGGGCGGATTAATGGTCGCAGGCTTTGTTTATGTCATTTTGGGTGCGTTAGTTAAAATTAACGGCAGTGGCTTTATCCATAAATTACTGCCGCCAGTAGTCGTTGGCCCCGTCATCATCATTATTGGTCTAGGACTCGCTCCCATGGCAGTTAATATGGCACTGGGTAAAACTGGGGACGGCAGCGCCGTTTTAGTCGATCAAAATATCGCGCTCTTTATTGCACTTATGTCTTTATCGACCACTGTAGCAATTGCTGTTTTTGCAAAAGGCATTTTAAAAGTCATGCCGATTCTGGCTGGGATACTCGTTGGCTATGGCCTTAGTATGGCGTTCGGTATTGTTGATTTTACAGCAGTTAACCAAGCGCCATGGTTAGCAGTGCCAAACTTTGTTGCACCTGAATTTCATTGGCAAGCCATATTATTTATGATCCCTGTCGCGATTGCGCCAGCAGTTGAGCACATCGGCGACCTTCTCGCCATTTCCAATGTTACCGGTAAAGATTATCTTAAAAAGCCAGGATTACACCGCACCTTAACAGGTGATGGGATAGCCACAATGGCCGCATCAGCTTTTGGCGGCCCACCTAATACGACATATTCTGAAGTTACTGGCGCTGTCACGCTTACTAAAAGCTTCGATCCTCGGATAATGACATGGACTGCAATAACAGCCATTACGCTAGCCTTCATTGGCAAGTTAGGCGCGTTAATGCAAACCATTCCCCTACCTGTAATGGGTGGCATTATGTGCTTACTGTTTGGCTCTATAGCAGCCGTAGGTCTTAATGCTCTTATCCGTAATCAAGTCGATTTAAATGAACCAAGAAATTTAAGTATTGTTGGGGTTACATTAGTCTTTGGTATTGGCGGGATGGCGTTCGGTATTGGTGAGTTTAGTTTAACTGGTATCAGTTTATGTGGGTTAGTGGCTATTTTAATGAATCTTATTCTGCCAAAGACAATTAAAGACACTGAGGAAAGTGCTCATTAATTATTTATCCAATTAAAAATATTCTACACAATAAAAAAGCCCTAACGAATTGTTAGGGCTTTTTAATACGCTTTAATCGTATTAGCATCAGGCTCTGTTGCTATTCATCATTGGCGATAAAAAAGGGCTTATTCAGCGTCTTCTTCTGTACGAAACTTATCAGCAGTTTCTTTGATAATTGGTTGTAATTCACCTTTTTGGTACATTTCAGTGATGATGTCACAACCGCCAATTAGCTCACCTTCAACCCACAATTGTGGGAAAGTTGGCCAATTAGCAAATTTTGGTAATTCAGCACGAATATCTGGATGCTGTAAAATATCAACAAATGCAAACTGCTCACCACAGTTAATCATGACTTGTGCAACTTGCGATGAAAAACCACAGCTTGGTAACTTTGGTGACCCTTTCATGTATACGATGATTGGGTTTTCACTGATTTGCTGTTTGATCTTGTCTACTGTTTCCATTGTAATTCCTAAGTGCAACTTAATAATCTACACCCATTGTACAAGAGCTAGGGCAATAACAAAATCCCACAGTTTGTAGGGTTATAATAAAAATAGCTTTTTTAGATTGCGTCTATCGACATTATTCATCAAACAATGATTCACATCACAAAAATTTTAAGTACAATGTCGGCAGAGCAATGATGCCTAAGTGGTACTCATAAAAACGATAACCTATGTCCATGGAGAGATAATAATGGCTTTCGAATTACCAGCATTACCATATGCTAAGAACGCACTAGCACCACACATTTCTGAAGAGACTATCGAATATCACTACGGTAAGCATCACAACACTTACGTTGTTAAGCTTAATGGTCTTGTTGAAGGTACTGAATTTGCGAACAAAACATTAGAAGAAGTTGTTAAAACTTCAACTGGCGGCATGTTCAACAACGCAGCTCAAATCTGGAACCACACTTTTTACTGGAACTGTCTAGCACCAAACGCTGGCGGCGCGCCTACTGGTGCCATTGCTGATGCAATCAATGCAGCATTCGGCTCTTTTGAAGAATTCAAAGCTAAGTTCACTGATTCTGCAGTTAACAACTTTGGTAGCGCTTGGACTTGGTTAGTAAAAAATGCTGACGGTTCAGTTTCAATCGTGAACACAAGCAATGCAGCAACTCCTTTAACTGACGAATCAGTGACTTCATTGTTAACTGTTGATGTTTGGGAACACGCTTATTACATTGATTACCGTAACGTTCGTCCTAACTACATGGCAGCGTTCTGGGAATTAGTTAACTGGGATTTCGTTAACGCGAACTTCGCTGGTTAATCTACCTATTTAGGTACAAAAGAGATGAGACAAAAGGAGCCTTATGGCTCCTTTTTTATTACTCAAATTGGGATAGCTTCTAACTCTCAAAATTGTTCGCAATATCCGTTTATTTATAACTCCACTTTTGCAACAGTTGCAAATGCAACTGTTTATCTTTGTTTTTATTGAAGTTTTTATTTATCCCACCTCGCAAATATCAAATCTCTGACCTAGACTTAACCTAGTAAATGGTTTTTACACACAAGAAATGATGGAAATTATTTTCAGTTTTAGTCATTAAAAATGCGCTATCAATCACTTTCTTTCAGCTAAGTTTCAAGGGGTTTCTTATGGGCATATTCGAACATTACCAACAACGTTATGAACAAAAGCTAGATGAAGAATATTCATTACAGCAATTTCTCGAAATCTGTAAAGAAGATAGAAGTGCATATGTGTCTGCAGCTGAAAGAATGCTACTGGCCATCGGTGAATCTGAAACCATCGACACTTCGAAAGATCCGGTGTTGAGTCGTATTTTCTCAAATCGTCTTATTACCCACTACCCTAGCTTTAAAGACTTTTACGGTATGGAAGAATCAATTGAGCAAATTGTGTCTTATCTCAAACATTCAGCACAAGGCTTAGAGGAATCGAAACAGATCTTGTATCTACTTGGGCCTGTAGGTGGTGGTAAGTCTTCGCTTGCTGAAAAACTCAAATCATTGATGCAAAAAGTACCGATCTTCATCTTAACTGCTAATGGCGTCCGTAGCCCTGTAAATGATAGTCCTCTGTGCCTATTCGATGCAGATGAAGACGGTGAGCTATTAACTAATGAATATAATATTCCCACTCGCTACATTAAAACTATCATGTCTCCATGGGCAGTGAAGCGTTTGCATAAATTTGGTGGTGATATAAGCAAATTCAAAGTGGTTAAAGTCTACCCCTCAATTTTAGATCAAACAGCTATTGCGAAAACCGAGCCAGGTGATGAAAACAACCAAGATATTTCTGCTTTAGTAGGTAAAGTCGATATACGACAACTTGAGCATTTTTCACAAGATGACGCAGATGCTTATGCATACTCTGGCGCGTTATGTCGTGCAAACCAGGGCGTGATGGAGTTTGTGGAAATGTTTAAAGCGCCGATTAAAGTGCTTCATCCACTATTAACTGCAACTCAAGAAGGCAACTACAACGGCACAGAAGGGTTATCTGCACTGCCTTACAATGGCATGATCCTCGCCCACTCGAATGAGTCTGAGTGGACGACCTTTAGAAATAATAAGAACAATGAAGCTTTCTTAGACCGAGTGTATATCGTCAAAGTGCCTTATTGTTTACGTGTATCAGAAGAAATTGAAATATATCAAAAGCTATTAAGTAATTCTGAACTGTCTTCGGCGCCTTGTGCACCAGGTACCCTTGAAACCCTTGCTCAGTTTAGTATCTTGTCACGTTTAAAAGCACCTGAAAATTCATCAATATATTCAAAAATGCGTGTTTATAACGGTGAAACACTGAAAGACACGGATCCCAAAGCTAAGTCATTTCAAGAGTACCGAGATTACGCTGGGGTAGATGAAGGCATGCAAGGATTATCCACTCGTTTTGCGTTTAAGATTTTATCGCGGGTATTTAATTTTGATGACACAGAGATTGCTGCTAACCCCGTCCATTTATTCTATGTCTTAGAAAAACAAATTGAACAAGAACAATTTCCAAGTGAAATGAGTGAACGCTATTTAGAATTCCTGAAAGGATACCTCATCCCTAAATATGTTGAATTTATCGGGAAAGAAATTCAAACAGCTTACTTAGAGTCCTACTCTGAATACGGACAAAATATCTTTGATAGATATGTCACCTACGCAGACTTCTGGATCCAAGATCAAGAATTCCGTGACCCTGAAACAGGACAATTATTTGATAGATCAGCACTTAATGCAGAACTTGAAAAAATTGAAAAACCTGCGGGGATCAGTAATCCCAAGGATTTCCGTAATGAAATCGTTAACTTCGTATTACGTGCTAGGGCCAATAATGAAGGTAACAACCCATTATGGACCAGTTACGAAAAACTACGCGTTGTGATCGAGAAGAAGATGTTCTCCAACACCGAAGACTTGCTACCCGTAATTTCATTTAACGCTAAAACATCTGCTGATGATCAGCGAAAACACGATGACTTTATCAATCGAATGATGGAAAAAGGCTATACCCAAAAGCAAGTTAGGTTACTGTCTGAATGGTACTTGAGAGTGCGTAAATCGTCATAAATCTTGCTCACTTTGACCTGTATTACGATAAATCGGTATAGGTCAAAGTCCATTAGGAGTTGTGTATGGCAAATTTTATAGATAGACGCCTCAATGCAAAGGGCAAAAGCACGGTTAACAGACAACGTTTTATTGAACGTTATAAAAAACAAATTAAAAAGTCAGTAAGCGACGCTGTTACCCGCCGAAGTGTTACAGACATCGACAAAGGCGAAAAAATTAGTATCCCCACTCGGGATATCAGCGAGCCTATTTTTCACCAAGGACAAGGTGGGATCCGTGAGCGTGTTCACCCTGGAAACGACCAATTTAATCAAGGTGATCAAATTGAACGTCCTAAAGGTGGCGGCGCTGGTGATGGCAGTGGTGAAGGTGAAGCTTCAAATTCTGGTGAAGGCAAAGATGAATTTCTATTTGAAATTTCAAATGATGAATACTTAGAATTATTATTTGAAGACTTAGCCCTACCAGATCTTCAGCAAACAAATGCGAAGCAAATGGTTGAATTTGAAACCTATCGTGCTGGTTTTACTAATGTTGGTGTACCCGCCAACATTAATATTGTTCGGTCGCTTCGCTCGTCTCACGCCCGCCGTATCGCCATGACGGCCGGAAAAAAGAAGCAACTGAAAGCGCTTAAATCCACATTAAATGAGCTTGAAAATACCCCTGGTACGCAAGCTGAAATCATCATGGATTTGAAACAACAAATAGAAGATTTACAGAAAAAAATCGACAGTGTGCCTTTTATAGATAGCTTTGACTTACGTTTTAATAATTTTGCCAAACGTGAAAAGCCATCAAGCCAAGCCGTGATGTTTTGTTTAATGGATGTGTCAGGTTCGATGGATCAAGCCACTAAAGATATGGCAAAACGTTTCTACATTCTGTTGTATTTGTTTTTAACTCAAACCTATAAGAATTTAGAAGTGGTTTATATTCGTCATCATACTCAAGCTAAAGAAGTTGACGAACATGAGTTTTTCTACTCCCAAGAAACAGGCGGTACCATTGTTTCAAGTGCACTAAATTTAATGCATGAAATTCAACAGGAACGCTACCCTGCCGAAGAGTGGAATATCTATGCTGCACAGGCATCTGATGGCGATAATTGGGCTGATGATTCCCCAGCGTGTAGACAGTTATTAGCGGATAAAATCTTACCGGTATCGCGTTATTTCAGTTATATCGAAATCACCCGACGCGCGCATCAAACGCTTTGGCGAGAATACGAAGCCTTACAAGAGCAGTTTGGCAATATCGCTGTACAACATATTAAAGAGGTTAATGATATCTACCCCGTGTTCCGTGAATTATTCAAAAAGCAGCCAAGCTAAGGAGAACACAATGACAGCAGAAAATATTGATTCAACCGAAGCTGACGATAATAAAAAAATGCCACTAGATGACGGCCCTGATTGGAGTTTTCCATTACTTGAAACCTACATGGAAGAAATTGAAAAAGTCGCAGCTTTTTATAAGCTAGACAGTTACCCCAATCAAATCGAAGTGATTACAGCTGAGCAGATGATGGATGCTTATGCGGGGATCGGCATGCCTATCGGCTATACACATTGGTCTTTCGGTAAACGTTTCATTGAAACCGAGCAAGGATATCGTCGCGGTCAAATGGGTTTAGCCTATGAAATCGTAATTAACTCCGATCCATGTATCGCCTATTTAATGGAAGAAAACACCATCACAATGCAAGCGTTAGTGATGGCCCACGCAAGTTTTGGGCATAATAGCTTCTTTAAAAATAATTACCTCTTTAAAACTTGGACTGACGCCAGTTCAATCATCGACTATTTAGTTTTCGCCAAGAACTATATTCATGAATGTGAGTTAAGGTTTGGTGTTGAGCAAGTTGAACTAACTCTCGATTCTTGTCATGCATTAATGAACTACGGCGTTGATAGATACAAGCGCCCTGCTGAAGTGTCATTTAAAGAAGAAAAGATGCGCCAAAAAGATCGTGAAAGTTACTTACAAAGCCAAGTGAATGATTTATGGCGTACGGTTCCTAAGAATCCTGATGAACACAAGCAAGACGAAGGCATTAATTTCCCCGATGAGCCACAAGAAAATATTTTATATTTCATCGAAAAAAACGCGCCATTATTAGAGCCATGGCAGCGAGAAATCGTCCGCATAGTGAGAAAAATGGCGCAATATTTTTACCCTCAGAAACAAACCCAAGTGATGAATGAGGGTTGGGCCACATTCTGGCATTACACCATACTCAATCACATGTTCGATGAAGGAACCGTGACTGATAGGTTTATGTTAGAGTTTTTACAAAGCCACACCGGCGTTGTCGCGCAACCAGCCTATAACAGTCCCTATTACAGTGGCATTAATCCTTATGCATTAGGTTTTAATATGTTTATCGATATTAGACGCATTTGTGAAAACCCAACTGAAGAAGATAAAAAGTGGTTTCCTGATATTGCAGGAAGTGATTGGCTTACCACGGTGACCTTTGCCATGGAAAACTTTAAAGACGAAAGTTTCATTAGCCAATACCTGTCACCAAAAGTTATTCGGGACTTTAAATTATTCAGTATTCTCGATGACGACAGCTGTAACAGATTGTCGGTATCTGCCATTCATGACGACCGTGGCTATTATTTGATCCGCGAGAAACTGTCACAACAGTATAATCTCTCTAATCTTGAGCCCAACATCCAAGTTCAACGGGTGGATATTAATGGTGACCGTTCATTAACATTACGCTATGTGCCTAATAAACGGATCCCTTTAGGGGAAAGTAATGAGCAAGTCTTGAAGCATCTACATCGTCTATGGGGATTTGATGTTAGCCTTGAGCAACTTGATGCGAATGGAAAGATCGTAAAACTAGCCCAATGCCCTGCTCCTAACGAAGAAGGAAAAATGACCACTCTGTAGTTGTTGTACTTACGTAAGTTTGTAGCATAAAAAAACCAACCGTCAGGTTGGTTTTTTATATCAATATCAAAGATGTAACGGCTATATTAATCGCATTTATTTATCATTTTGTGCGATTTCTGCAGGCATATCATCACGCAGTTTTTGCCACATAATGCCGCTATTAATACCATTCGTCTTCATTAACGCAGGAACATCAGTGTACTTACCATCAATCGCCAATTTCTCTAATGCTTTATAAAAATCTAATGCGATAGAACGGGCTTCTTGACTCGAGAAGTAATAACGTCCTACTCGGCTGTATAAACCTTTAAATCCATTAAGAATTAAGACATACAGTGGATTTCCCGACGAAAATGCCAAAGCATGGTGCAGCTCATAATCATATTCAGCATAAGCTTCAGCACTGTCTTCTAGTTGGTGTATTTTTGCTAATACTTCTTGTGCTTTTTCAGGGTTATTGCGCACCGCACCGCGAAAATATATCGCGCTAACATTTGCTCTTGCTGATAATAGCTGATCGACAAGCAACGGAAATCCATCTGGATTTAAATCCGCTATTGTCTCAAGAATATTAAGTCCTGAGGTTTCCCAAAAGTTATTAACTTGAGTTGGTTTACCGTGTTGTATTTTCAACCAACCGTCACGAGCTAAACGCTGTAGTACTTCGCGTAACGTGGTTCTTGTTACACCAATTAATTCTGAAAGTTCGCGTTCTGCAGGCAAAATTGAACCTGGTGGAAACTTATTTTCCCATATCGAACGAACGATATACTTCTCTGCAAAACTTGCAGGACCTTTTGCATTGATAATTGTCAACTTGAACATCCCGTGGTTACCCAATGAACTGATCATACCAGAGGTCATGTCATTTCACACCATTGTGAGTCGTTAAACAATCGATTTAGATGCGCCAACGGCGATTAATTATACAAGTCGCAAAAACTTTGTGAGCCAATAGTTATATTGGTTACCTTTTTGTCGAAGGATAAGTTTTATCGCATTACAATATAAAAAGTTTGCGCTAAACTACGCGCCAAACAAAATGGATGTAAGTTAGTGGCACAACTAACGAATTTTGAAAATACAAATAATAAGCGCTAAGAAATAATTGTATCAACTTGATTAAACTGATGATAAGTAGCTAATAAACAACATAGTTTAAGCACTGTCGAATCGGTTTTATCTTACAAACTCTCATTTCGGCTACGATTTGTCTGTCAGATTCCTTCCTCAAAAGTTCACTTATCAAATTCACAACTGGAGAGGCTATTATGCCGTCAACCCCTGGTGCTGCATTATTTAGTAACTTCTTGGGCAATTCCCCAAGATGGTACAAATATGCAATATTATCGTTTCTTGTAATCAATCCACTTTTATTTTTCTTTGTCAGTCCATTCATCGCAGGATGGGTACTTGTCATTGAATTTATTTTTACGCTCGCAATGGCGTTAAAGTGTTACCCACTTCAACCTGGTGGCCTGTTAGCGATACAAGCTGTCATTATCGGCATGACTTCGCCTGCACAAGTCTTACATGAAATTGAAGCAAATCTAGAAGTATTACTACTACTGATCTTTATGGTCGCCGGTATTTACTTCATGAAGCAATTACTCCTGTTTGTGTTCACTAAAATGATCACAAAGGTGCGCTCTAAAATTGTTGTTTCGTTGATGTTTTGTATCTCGTCTGCATTTTTATCCGCTTTCTTAGATGCACTAACGGTTATTGCAGTTATTATCGCTGTCGCTATTGGCTTTTACTCGATATACCACAAAGTCGCTTCAGGTAAAGACTTTAGCAGCGATCATGACCATACCTCTGAAACTCGCGAACAATTGAATGACGAAGAGCTAGAAGCTTTTCGTGGTTTCTTACGTAACTTATTAATGCATGCCGGTGTTGGTACTGCATTAGGCGGTGTGTGTACGATGGTCGGTGAGCCACAAAACTTGATCATTGCAGCGCAAGCACACTGGCAGTTTAGTGAATTCTTTATTCGTATGTCGCCTGTGACAATCCCTGTATTTTTTGCCGGTATCACCACATGTTTTATCGTCGAAAAGTTTAAATGGTTCAGTTACGGTGCCCAGCTACCTGATGCCGTGCATAAAATTTTAAGCGATTACTCCGATTACGAAGATAAAAACCGTACCAAAGCAGACAAGATGAAACTGCTGGTTCAAGCACTTGTCGGCGTTTGGTTAGTTATCGGTCTTGCATTCCATTTAGCATCAGTTGGTTTAATTGGTTTATCTGTCATCATTCTAACCACTGCTTTTAATGGGGTTACTGATGAACATCAGCTAGGTAAAGCCTTCGAAGAAGCTCTACCGTTTACCGCCTTACTAGCTGTATTCTTTGCTGTTGTCGGCGTCATTATTGACCAACATTTGTTTGCGCCTGTGATTCAATGGGCACTGAGCTTTGAAGGTAATGCACAGTTAGTGATCTTCTATATCGCAAACGGCTTACTGTCTATGGTGAGTGATAACGTATTCGTTGGCACGGTCTATATTAACGAAGTAAAAGCTGCGCTGATTAATGGCCAAATTACTCGTGATCAGTTTGATTTACTTGCGGTTGCCATTAACACAGGTACTAACCTACCATCTGTTGCAACGCCAAACGGCCAGGCTGCATTCTTGTTCTTATTAACATCTGCTCTAGCACCGTTAGTAAGACTGTCATACGGTCGTATGGTATGGATGGCGTTACCATACACAATCGTATTGTCTATCGTTGGTATTGTTATGATTGAATCTGGGTTCTTAACGGAATCAACCCAGTACTTCTACGATAATCAAATTATTATCCATCACTCTGCAAAAGAAGTTCTTGGCAGCTCTGTTGGACATTAATACTGATATGATTTAACGTTGCTTTAGAAAACACCCTCATTCGAGGGTGTTTTTTTATCGTCATAAATCGACAGGAGATTGATTTGACTGGTTTACAACATTTTACGCGTTCGCGCGCTGCATGGATTATTTTATTGCTTTCAGCCATTGGGCTTGAAGCTGCTGCCCTATTCTTTCAATACATCATGGAACTCGATCCTTGTGTGATGTGTATTTATGTTCGAGTCGCTGTACTTGGGTTAATTATTGCTGGCGTATTTGGCGCATTAGCACCTAAGTTATGGTTAACGCGTTTTATTGGATTAATTGGCTGGGGTGTAAGCGCTGCATGGGGACTTAAGTTATCCCTTGAATTAAATGAGTTACAAGTTGATCCTTCGCCTTTTTCTACCTGCTCATTCTTTCCTGAATTTCCAGCTTGGATGCCTCTTGATGAATGGCTTCCTTCGGTATTCTCACCTACGGGTATGTGTAGTGATGATCCGTGGACATTTTTGTCAGTCAGTATGGCGCAGTGGATGGTGGTAACATTTGTTATTTATCTCATTGTACTAGCAGTGATGCTTATCCCTGCAATCAAACCGCTTAAGACAAGATAGTGAATAGTATTTGTTATTGTACTAACTGAGCTCGCACTCTATATACCCAACAAAAAAGCACTAATCATTGAGTGCTTTTTGTTGGGTATTATAACGATTTTCGATGCAAACTAATCAATGTCTTTTAAAGGCCAAAGTACAATATGGTCAAAAACATCACGGACACGTTTTTCATTAATGGTTTTGCCTTTTACTGATATCCCCGCCGCATGCATAGCGTCTTTAGAGCCCGTAATAAGCGGATGCCAACTTGGTAACGTTCGGCCTTCATTGAGGCGTTTATAAGCACAAGAATCAGGTAACCAAGTCAATTCAGCGACATTATCAACCGTAATGGCTGTACATGCTGGTACGTATTTAAAACGTTCAGGATAACGACGACAATTACATGATTCATCATCTAATAAATGACAAGCGGCATCGGTGTAATACAACTCTTCAGTTTCATCATCAATTAATTTGTTTAAGCAGCACTTGCCGCAACCATCGCACAATGATTCCCATTGTACGGTGGTTAATTCGTGCAGTTTTTTTTCAATCCAAAATGACATAGTTCAATACAGCATTAGCGTTACATTGCCGACATTGTACCATTAATTGATTGGAGGATTTTTAATTCGTTCTGAAAGGTAAGTCACAGTGAGTAAAAAATGTTCTTTAACTGACCATGCTTGTAATAAGCGGAAATTATTATAAACCAAATATTGACGACCTTTGTCACCATCAGGCATTAATAATGATACTTGCATATCATCACGTTTAGGTAAGTCATTACCGTTATAACGTCTAACACCTAATTTTTGCCATTCAGTGAATGTCTCATTATATTCAGTGCCAACCATATAACTGTCTATTGGATTTATTGAGCTCACCTGTCGGCCCCAAGTCTCATCATTTTTCCAGCCAGCATCTTTTAACATCGCAGCTGCAGTTGCAAAAGCATCAAACTGGTTATTCCAAATATCTTTTAATCCATCGCCATTACCATCTTGAGCGTATTGTAAATACTGCGAAGGCATCAATTGCATATGCCCCATGGCACCTGTTGATGAACCGATAAGTTGTTCATATTGTATTTGGGTACTATCCAGAATTTTTAACGCTGCAATAAACTCATCAACAAAAAATTGCTCTTTGTTGCCTGAATATGCATTAGATGCTGTTACAGATAGAATTGGGAAATTGCCTTTTTGCTCACCAAATTCCGAGGTCATCCCCCATAAGGCAACTAAAAAACGCGGTTGAATGCCATAACGGTCACCTAAAGCAATTAGCGATTCATGTTGCTCTTTAAACATTGCACGGGCTGTGCTGACAGTAATTTCTGGTGCATTTTGAGGAATGTAACTTTCAAGGTTTATTGTTCTGTTAGAACCATTTGCAGTAGCGCGCTTAAACACTTTAATTTTTGAAAAATGTTCATTAATGGTGGTCTGTGATACACCAGCAAGCAAGGCTTTATCTTTTAATGTAGCTAAGTAATCATCAAAACTGACGCTCTGTTGAGCATATGCCAAATTAATAGTAAAAAAAGTTACTATTACAGATGAAATGATCTTCCCAATCATAAATTGTCCTAAATTAACTCATTATTGCTGTTTTTGTTCTTATTAACTTAACGTTAACACATTTGTGTTAACGTCGAAATACCCAATACATAACCACATAAAATCAAGATATTATCTTATACAAACTGGAATTCAAAACAAACCAATATTCCAAAATAAATCATCACTTATAATATAAGCGACTTTAATCACTGAGCCCTAAACTTTTACGGTGCTCATCCAATAAATTTGTCACCGGTGGTGGTAACTGAAGATAAAAACCTTTGTCAGCTAATTCAGATCTGACTTTTTCGATATCAGCCATCGCAAGTTCTTCTCTTTTAGACAATGGAACCAACATGACCAACTTAGGCGTGCCAAACATTTTCATTAAAGGTTCTGGAACAGCATCAAAAACATCACGTTTCTCAACAAATAAGTAGGTATCAAGTTTTCGGCTACTTTTATATACGGCACATATCATTTTGGGATTAAATTCCTCTGTTTCTTGCTTGATAGTCAACTACGCACACTATAACATGGACAATTAATAAATTATTGCAATTCAGTTCTCATACTGACATTTTTGGAGATTAACGCCTGGATGGCCACACAAAGTCTTGAGTTGAAAGCCACATCTTTTACTCTTTCAGTACTTCATATTAATACACATGATTTTAACGCCATTGCTGCTGATTTAGATACTAAGTTATCTCAAGCACCCCAGTTTTTCATTGGTGCGCCTTTAATCTTAAATTTAAGCGCAATTGAAAGTCATGATGTTGATCTCGCTGCATTAAAACAACTTCTTACTGATAACCAACTGATCATAGTTGGTGTAACATCTGCTAATGAAAGCATTAGTCAGCAGGCTAAAACATTAGGCTTAGCCATCGTAAAATCAGGCAAACAAGCCAAAAACATGCCAGCTCCGACAAAAGAAACCAAAATCATTAAACAAAATGTGCGTTCTGGGCAGCAAATATATGCAAAAAATGCCGATTTAATCATTTTTGGTGCTGTCGGTAATGGTGCTGAAGTCATTGCAGATGGTAGCATTCATATATATGGCGCTTTACGCGGTAAAGCTATGGCTGGAGCTGCTGGTGATAGAAACAGTATTATCATTGCAAACTCACTCGATGCAGAATTAGTTTCAATTGCTGGGCAATATTGGCTAGCAGAACATTTGCAGCAGCATTGTAGCGATCAGCGAGGTTGCATCCGCTTAACTAGCGATACACTCATGGTTGAATCATTGCCTCAATAGTTGGCAACTTAAAAGGATATAATAACAAATGGCACAAATAATTGTTGTCACATCAGGTAAAGGCGGCGTTGGTAAAACAACGTCAAGCGCTGCGATTGCAACCGGCTTAGCATTAAAAGGCAAAAAAACCGTCGTAATCGATTTTGATATCGGTTTACGTAACCTTGATTTAATTATGGGTTGTGAACGCCGTGTTGTTTATGATTTTGTCAATGTCATTAATGGTGAAGCGAATCTAAATCAAGCACTCATCAAAGATAAACGTTGCGACAAACTGTTTATTCTTCCTGCTTCCCAGACCCGTGACAAAGATGCATTAACCAAAGAAGGCGTTGGCGGTGTACTTGACGAATTAAGCAAAGATTTCGATTACATTGTTTGTGACTCACCAGCGGGTATTGAACAAGGTGCAATGATGGCACTTTATTTTGCAGATATCGCTATCGTAACCACAAACCCAGAAGTGAGTTCTGTACGAGATTCAGATCGTATCTTAGGTATGTTACAGAGCCGTTCTCGCCGCGCTGAACAAAATCTTGAACCAATTCAAGAGTTTTTATTACTAACTCGCTATTCTCCTGCTAGAGTTAAAACAGGTGAGATGCTCAGTGTTGAGGATGTGTCTGAAATTTTAGCCATCAAATTATTGGGGGTTATTCCTGAGTCGCAAGCTGTACTCAAAGCCTCTAACTCAGGCATTCCTGTCATTAACGATGACGAAAGCGACGCAGGTTTAGCTTACGCTGATACAGTACAACGTTTACTTGGTGAGGAAGTGCCGTTTAGGTTCCTTACTGAAGAGAAAAAGGGATTCTTGAAAAGGATTTTTGGTAGCTAATTATGTCAATACTCGATTATTTCAGAAGCAATAAAAAACCGAATACTGCTGTTACAGCAAAAGAGCGTTTGCAGATAATTGTCGCCCATCAACGCGGCGAGCGTGATGCGCCTGATTACTTCCCTAAAATGAAGCAAGAAATCATTGAAGTCATTCGTAAGTATGTACAAATATCTGAAGATCAAGTGTCAGTGCAACTTGACCAAAATGATGACAAACTCTCAGTATTAGAGCTCAATGTTACCCTACCTGACGGTAAGTAACCTTAGGCATATATTGATGGTCGTATGATGTAACGCTCGAATGAGCTAGTCGTATGAGTAAGTCAGTATCTGATTTATATGCATAAAAAAAGCCTAGATAACATTGGATTATCTAGGCTTTTTTATTGACTCGATTTAAAGCAATTGACACAGTCAATTACAGGAAATTTTATCCAAATTTGATATTATCAAGCGCTTCATTTACAAGCTTGCCGCGCCAGCCCGACAATAACAAAGGCGTTGGCGTTTGTTTCTTATGATGAAGCCATAGCAAGAATTCATGTATCAAACGTTTTGATCCAATAAACTCAATTGCTACTTCTTTTTCTTCAGCAATGGCCGCTAAAATCACCTTAACTTCTTTAAATGATGCTTTGTAACCATTCTTAAGTGCAATAACGTCAACGGCTTCAGGTAAGTTTTCTAAGTCTGCTGTTTGCAGTATTTTGATTAACTCTTTGCCATGAAAACGTTTCTCATGATCCGTTAAATCATTTAACTGATTCAGCTCAGTTACCGTTTTAGGCTGTTTTTTAGCGAGCGCAATCAACGCATGATCTTTAATGATAAAGCCAAGCGCTGAGTCTTTCTTTAACGCTTTTTGTAATCGCCATGTCGCTAACACTTTCAAGTATGCCAACTGCTTTGGGAATAACTGAAATGCGTTTTTAATTTTTAAATAAGCAAGCTCTTCATTAGGCGGCGTTAAGCGCCCGTCAGTCATGCGCTCACCTTCCTCAAGTAACCAATCCATTCTTTTAGCTTCAGTGACTTTAGCTAACAGTTCTGGGTAAAGTTTATATAAGTAATAAACATCATTGGCTGCATATTGAAGCTGCGCATCTGTAAGCGGACGTTTCATCCAGTCAGTACGCGACTCGCCTTTGTCAATTTCAATATCTAAAAACAGCTGCACTAATTTTGCGTAACCAACACCATGACCTAAACCGCATAAACTGGCTGCAATTTGGCTGTCAAATAACGGCGATGGCTGGCATTGACCATAACGGGCAAACACTTCTAAATCTTCACTGCACGAATGGACTAGTTTGGTGATTTTCGGATCGGATAATAACTGCCAAAAACAACTTAAATCAGGTAAAGCAACTGGATCAATTAAAGCCAACGTTTTACCGTCATATGCTTGAATTAAACCTAACTTAGCGTAATAGGTTCTTGTTCTGACAAACTCGGTATCTAATACCAGTAACTCACTTTGCTGGTATTGAGCGACTAATTGCGCAAGGCTTGCTTGGTCGCTAATGTATTCAAACGATAACAAAATTCTCTCCAGTATTAACTTAGCGCCAATGTAAGCATAAATGAGATGCAATAAAAAGCCGGCTATTGCCGGCTCTACTTTACGCTGATTTAACTTCGTCTCGAAGTTCTCGTCGTAAAATCTTACCTACATTGGATTTTGGTAACTCATCTCTGAATTCTACCAGCTTTGGTACCTTATATCCTGTTAAATGATGACGACAATGCTTAATAATATCGGCATCAGTTAAACTGCTATCTTTAGCAACAACAAATATTTTAACTAGTTCACCACTGGCATCATTTGGTACGCCAACAGCAGCAACTTCAATCACTTTTGGGTGCAATGCAACGACATCTTCAACTTCATTAGGGAATACATTGAACCCTGAAACGAGGATCATGTCTTTTTTACGGTCAACAATGAAGAAAAAGCCCTTTTCATCCATGTAACCGATATCCCCTGTCGCTAACCAGCCATTCTTATCAATGACTTTAGCTGTTTCTTCAGGGCGCTGCCAATAGCCTTTCATCACCTGAGGACCTTTAGCAAACAATTCACCGGTCTCACCTTGTGCTAACACCTTGCCTTCATCATCACGGATTTGAATGTCCGTTGAAGGTGCAGGGAAACCAATAGATCCATTGTAACCATCAAGGTTATATGGGCAACACGTAACCAATGGTGAAGCTTCAGTTAAGCCATAACCTTCAAGTAAGCGGGTTTGAGTAATGTTCTGCCATTTATCAGCAACCGCTTTTTGCACCGCCATACCACCGCCAATTGACAATTTTAGACGACTAAAATCTAGACTCTTAAAATCTTCATCATTGACTAAGGCATTAAACAAGGTGTTTACCCCAGTTAACGCAGTAAAAGGATACTTTTTAAGTTCGCCCACAAAAGCGGGTAAATCACGAGGGTTAGTGATTAATAAGTTTTTACTGCCTTTATGAAGGAACAATAAGCAGTTAACCGTTAATGCGAAAATATGATAAAGCGGTAATGCAGTAACAACAAATTCTGTGCCGTCTTTAAGCGCTGGTGAATATGCGCCATTAGCTTGTAAAACGTTACTTAACACATTGCCATGGGTAAGCATTGCCCCTTTAGATACACCAGTTGTACCACCTGTGTATTGCAAGAATGACAAATCTTCAGCGTTAATTTCAGGTTTAATATACTGCAGGCGGCGACCTTTAGTTAATGACTGCCTAAAAGAAAGTGCATGAGGCAAATCATACTTTGGCACCATCTTCTTGATGTATTTAACAATGAAATTAACTAATGTACGTTTGGGTGCGCTTAGTTGATCTCCAAGACCGGTAATGATCACTGACTCTACAGGCGTTTCAGCAACCACTTCTTCTAACGTACGTGCAAAATTAGATACGACAACAATGGCTTTGGCACCAGAGTCGACTAATTGGTGTTTTAGTTCACGTGGGGTATAAAGCGGGTTAACGTTAACCACAACCATACCAGCACGTAATACGCCAAATAATGCAATCGGATATTGCAATAAATTAGGCATCATTAAGGCGACTCTGTCACCTTTTTCAAGCTTTAATTCATTTTGTAAATAGGCTGCAAATGCACGACTTCTTTCTTCTAACTTACGGTAAGTTAATGTCGCCCCCATATTAATAAATGCAGGTTGGTCAGCATACTTTGATACTGCAGATTCAAACATATCGACTAAAGAAGTAAATTGGTTAGTATCAATTTCCGCCGGTACGTTTTCTGGTAGATTATTTATCCAAGGCTGGTCCACAAGTTTCTCCTATTTATCCTGACACATGCTATGAAGCAATGGCTTCAATAATCACGGTGTCAAAAACACTGCATCTTAAGCTAGCGTAAATTATTTTTATTGATACTAGCGACAGTAAAAACGTTATTGTTAATTATTATTCTCAGCCATACAAAAAATCATACGACCGTTTAAATTTAGACCATAATCACATAAATGAAAAAAAAAGCCTAGTGATTTTGCACTGCTAAAGGCTTAATTTAGAATAAATGTTCTAATCGTGTTAGCAACTTGGTCCGCGCTGCCCATATGCAAATGGTGATCCCCTTCTATTTGCACATCAGTTAAATCGTTAAACCACAATGTTGCTTGAGGCAAAGCTAATTTTAACTGTTTAAAGCCCTGTTCGGCTAATATTAATAGGCATGGTGTGTCACTGACGCTCATTAAAGCGTCAACCTGTTCAAAGGTTAATCTATAAGGTGAATCAAGCTTTAAACGCGGATCACTTTTCCAACAATAACACTGATTTTTAATTTCAAGATTACGCTTAATAATTAACTCGCACCACTGTTTGTCCATACCAGTTAATTGATGACGGGCATTGACTGCACGTTCAATGGATAATTGCCTATTGGGTTCTTGGGCTTGCTTAGATTGTTGTTGCTTAGATTGTTGCAGCACTGCTTGATTATATCGATGGTGCTGTTTAAAACTGCGAGTGAGTCGCTCTTTTGAATGTTTAACAGACTCAAATAAAGGCGCCAGAGCTTCAATTAACACTAGTTGAGTGACTTTGTTTGGAAAAGCAGCATTATAAGCTGCAGCAACAATACCGCCGAGTGAATGACCAATGATTGTGACTGGTTGATCTCTAGTTAGCTTTGTCATCAACTCATCTAAATCATAAAGGTAATCTATCCAATGCAGTGGATAATGCCCCGGACGATGCTGTGAAAAGCCATGACCCGGCCAATCTATCGCAATCAATTGAAAGTCATTGAATAGGTTAAGCTGCTGAAATGCGTTGACCAATGGCACAAAACTGTCAGCATTATCTAGCCAACCATGTAGCGCAAGTAATATCGGTTTATTTTTATCGCCATAACGTTTGGCGGCTAAACGAATATGAGCCAATTGAAAATCGACATCCTCATACTGCTGCGATTTTGCAATTGACTCATTCATTTCAGACTTCTTATCTTGCTAAATACAAATACGTATTTTAGTTAAACGATTACTTAACTTAAATGATTACTTAGCTTTTTTGACAAATTTAAGTGTCATACGATCGCTTTCGCCGATATCAAGATACTTTTGCTTATCTTGATCTTCTAGGGCTAAACGTGGAGGTAATGTCCATACGCCTTTCGCATAGTCCTTAGTGTCTTTTGGATTCGCATTGATTTCAGATGCAGTAACCAAAGTGAAGCCCACTTTTTCAGCTAATGCAATCATTTCAGCTTGATCCATGTAACCACTGTCAAACGACATTCCTGGGTTTGCGCGATGTTCAACAACGCCAAATATTCCGCCATCTTTAAGTACTTTATAAGATGCAGTGAACGCGTTTTCTAGCTGTTTTTGACCAGCCCAATTATGAAGATTTCGGAAAGTCAGTACATAATCAGCACTATTATCGATACCTAAATCAACTGATGCAGGAGGCTGGAAAGTCACGGTAGAAGCATTACCTACCGCTTCTTTATTGTCACTTATCCAAGTTTCAAATTTTTTGCCCGATTTAGCATAGTACTGCGTACGTTTAGTATCTTCTTTCGGGTTAGTCTCAAAAATACCACCAATGTACTTGCCCTTTTCAGCTAAGTAAGGCGCTAAAATTTCAGTATACCAACCACCGCCTGGCCATAGTTCAATAACGGTATCATCTGCTTGAATACCTAAAAACGCGAGAGTTTCAGCTGGATTACGATGTTCATCACGTGCAGCATTTTTTTCGCTACGAAATTCACTCGCAACGGCTGCTGCAAGTTGTGGGTTAATTTTGACAGCTTGGACTTTTTCGCTGCTTGCATGGTCATGTGCAATGACACTACTACTGACTGTGGCTAAACCTAGTGTACTTAATCCCAGCGCAGTGGTTAATAGTAACGTACGTTTCATTGTCTTCTCCCTGAAGAAATTGTCTTTTAAAATCAGCAACTGATACGGCAAATGTTGCTAAGTTGATCACTCTAAACTGTTTCTGGCTTTTTGTCGTCAACTCTTCGCCAGCACATCCATAACATAAAACAACTAAACACCAACCACATGATGACCCAGAGCCAAGAAGGCAACCAAGTAAGCTGAGAAAGCTTAGCTGCATCACCTTGAGTAGATAGCCCAAATAATACCGTAGGGCTTGTCATGGCATTGAGCACAATCATAAGACCGAGCATACGCAATAAACTATTCAACCAGGCACTATGGTCGAATTTCAGCGGCAGTAATAAAAACATTGCCAGAGAAATGAGAATACCAATGGTGAGTATATCTCGCGCCCAAAACACAATAGATGCCACGACTGTTAAGCCTAGTAAACCTAAAGTAAAGCGGATTCCGGCGCGCCATGTGGCTAATAAAAATATAAGATATCCCCAAAGCGCAGCGCCAAAATAGCCACTGAAGGTGATTAATGGCGCAAAGCCACCTTGGGTGAAACACAAGCCCGCACCGTTTGGAAATAACTGGATTTGATTAACCATACCACCGGTAATAATAGCGGCTATTCCATGAGAAATTTCATGAAAGTAACTTTCAAACCATTTAAATGGGATGCTAATAAAAGGCAATTTGGTAACAAGAAATGCCACAAAAAGTTCTAGAAAAAATAACCCTTTGGACGGAATAGCAGATAAGCTTTTCGGCTTAGGTTCATGCATATAAATCAATGCCCACCATTTGTTGAATTTGATCCCGTTGAGCAGCGTGCTGATTGAGCAAGTATTCTTTTATTGCACCTTCACTGCCTTGAGAATGATGCTGATGAGCATGACTTGATGTTTGTTGATCATATTGTACTTTGGCATCAACAACAGATTTTATCGCTGACTCATCAAAATAAAGCACTTGCTCATTATCCGGAACAAGTTGGCCATCATTTTGATTAACGTTATTAACTGCAGCGTTGGTTTTTGATTGCGCTTTAATGGCTGATATATCACTAACAGCATCTACTTGAGCTGAAGCGTTTGGCTTAATAGCCTGAGGCGCCGAACCATTACTGATTGAGAAAGGGTTATAGGAAGACAATGGCTGAACGGCCGAATACATTGATGATTGCATTGATGATTGCATAGCTGGTTGCATAAATTGTCCTCCTTTGGTTAATTAACTCACGTGCACAGATTCAAAATGTGATGATAACCTAGGTTATTCTCTGCCAGGAAGCTTTTTCCAAGTCACAGTATCCCGAAGGTAAACTGGTGCTAAATCATCAACTGTCGTAGATAAACCTTGCTCAAAACCAACCTTAGCTAACTTAAGCATAGCTGCAGCATCAGGAAGTTTAATATCTGTCATGATGATTGAATCAACTTCAGCTAACAAATCTGGGTAAGCATCAAAGCCTGTGCCGCAAAGCATAATTTGTTGCTTAGGATCTAACGTAAGCGTGACTTTATCTGGGTTGGTCACATACTCTTCGTCAACCAAAGTTGCAATGCCGTCGACTGCAATAAACTGACCCCAGTAGATTTCATTCATTCTAGCGTCAATAGCGACAAAAACTTGTTTTGCATCAGCTGAGTCAATGGCCATTTGTGCCATTGTCGCTAACGTCGATATGCCAATAACAGGAATATCATGTCCTAGGGCTAAACCTTGCGTCATGCTTGTGCAGATACGGATCCCAGTAAAGCTCCCAGGTCCACGGCCATATGCAATCATGTTTACATCTGCAATTTTGATCTCGGCTTCTTTTAATACTTCATCAACCATTGGCAATAAACGCTGACTATGCTCTCTTGGTGCATTCGCTGAGCGGCTAAATCGTTGCTGCTGTTTAATTAAAGCCGCAGAACAAGATTCTGTACAAGTATCTAATGCAAGTATTGTTAAATCTGAATCAATTTGAGTCATGTAAGCCTTGTTAACCCTAGGGCTTGTTGATCTTTCATGGTTGTTTTTGCAGCGAGTTGTTGGCCATTTATACAAGGCAGAGACTTTGTAGTGTAGTTATTCTACATAAAAAGTCGATAACGTAGTAAAAATGGCCAACAAACGCTGCCCAAGGGGTTCGATTAAAAGCGTTTTACTCTTTGTTGGATGCATCTTTGTCAATAAAAGATGCTTAGATGACTAGGCATCAACTCATCCGCCTCGATTACAACGCTTTTATTTCGAACTAAACTTAACCAGCAAAGAACAACAGGCCCTAGAATATATCTTTAAATAATGGACGATATAATAACTTATGGGATACGTTTTAAAAAGCTTAACGCAGTATCTAAATCTCGAGTACGGCTCATTGGCGGCAAAGAGTTAATAAAAGCCTCACCATATGGACGGTTCACTATACGGTTATCACACAAAATTAATACGCCGCGATCTTTTTCATCCCTTATCAAACGCCCTACTCCTTGCTTCAAACTGATCACTGCTTGAGGTAATGAAATAGTCTGAAATGGATCTTTATTACTGCGCTCTGCATTGGCGGCTCTTGCACGGTATAAGGTATCGTCAGGTGATACAAATGGCAGTTTATCAATGATCACGCAACTTAATAAACGCCCCCTAACATCAATGCCTTCCCAAAAACTGCTAGTACCCAGTAAAACCCCATTGCCGAGCTGACGGAATTTATTCAATAAGCTTTGCTTACTGGCTTGGCCTTGGACTAATAAAGGATAATTGACCTTACGCTGCAGCGCTATTGCCACTTGTTGTAGCATGTGATGGCTGGTAAATAAAATAAAGGTACGGCCTTGCGCTGCATTAATCGCTTGAGTGCAAACATCAACGAGTTGATTGACATTAGCCGCAGATTGGCCTGATTTAGCCAGATGTCTTGGCACACAAAATAACGCCTGATTTGGGTAATCAAATGGGCTATCTAGAATAATTTGTTTTGCTTTTCCTAAACCTAATTCGTCTGCAAAATGTTTAAGCTGACGATTTACTTGCAATGTCGCTGAGGTAAAAATCCATTGGGTGTTTTTATCAAATAACTGCTGACATTGTTTGGCAATATTAATTGGCGCAACTCTCAACATGGTGAAGCGGCCACTAGGTTCAACACTGTACGCGGCGTTTTGATCATGGCATTCAAAATAGCTCTGCAAATTGCCTATCAAAGTAGCAAGTTGAGTGACGATTGAATCTAATGTCTCGCTACGCCCGACATGCTCAGTGGTGACCTTCAAAATTGTCGTCAGCTCGGTTAATAAGTCCCATGATTGAGTCGCAAGTGATTTGTTCGATATGACTTGGCGCCAATCGGTCACTTCAGCTTCCAGTAACTCGTTTTGCCAATGGGATAATTTCACTAAGCTTCGCTGACTTAATTGCTCTAATTGAATGGTGTCCCGCAGTTCGGTGCGATAAACATCAATCACCTGATTTAATAGACGGTCTATATCTCGCGTGGCAATTTGTTGGCCAAAATAATTAATGCAAATATCTGGCACTAAATGCGCTTCATCGAACACCACCACGTCCGCTTCAGGTAATAATTCAGCAAAGCCTGTGTCTTTTAATAAGCGATCAGCAAAAAACAAATGATGATTGACCACCACCACTTTTGCATCCTGGGCTTTAATTTTTGCTTTACGACTAAAGCAAGCATCGTAATAAGCGCACTTTTTACCAGTACAGCTTTCTTTAGTGCTAGTCACCGTGCCAATAGTGGCAGAGTTTTCAGCAACGGCAGTCAGGTTTCCAATATCACCATCTTTGGTCATACTGGCCCATTGGTTGATCTTAATGAGTTCATCTACCACTTGAGGAGACATTTTGCTGATGTTCTGCAGGTTTTTCTCAAGCCTTAGCTGACATAAATAGTTACTGCGACCCTTTAATAAAGCAGTTTTTGGCGCGACAGAAAACATTTTCAGCAATAAGGGTAAATCTTTAAAAAATAATTGCTCTTGAAGGTTTTTACTGCCGGTACTGATGATAACTTGTTTGCCACTCAATAATGCAGGGATCAGATAAGCATAAGTTTTACCAACACCTGTACCCGCTTCTAAAATGAGATTGTGCTTATTAGCGACGGCATCACTCACCGCCATTGCCATATCAAACTGGCTCTGTCTTGGTCGGTATTGATGAATACTTTTCGCTAAAGCGCCTTCAGATGAAAAAGCTAATTCGACTTCTTTTTGTAATCTACTGCTCACAATTAACTCTTAAAGATGAACTCATTGGTACCACTTTTTATCGGGTTATCAGACTAACGGCTTTTATCTTTCATATTATCTATGTAATTAGCACGCTTAACAATTCAAATACTAGGTAACATTAAATATTAAGTTGAATTGACGAGTAAGACTAAGTTCGAAATTAACTTTCTTACTTTCATTTCCATTGTAAAATTTTCACAATCAAAGCTGTCGTTATATCAGCAGTTTTTCGCTTACTTGTATATACAAACAGAACAAAAATAAGTCTAAAAATCATACTGATATAAGTTATATTTTTTATTTTGAAAAAAATCACAATAAGTCTTTATTCTGTATTGCAAACAAATTTAAAAGGGGTTAGATTGTTTGTAATGAAATTACACAAGCTAATTTAAAGAGAATTTATTATGTTCATCCGAATCGATACAAACCATCATCATCACCATTTGCGGTAGCCTTCGGATGCTCACTGCCGGAGGACTATTTCCTTCAGGCGGTTGTAAAAAAATACACAAACCCCTGAAAGAAATTTCAGGGGTTTTTTAGTTTTTAGGCTTAAATTATTGTTTTATATTAAATTTATTAGGGGTTACACCATGAGCGAAAATAACAGACTGCGTATTGCGATTCAAAAATCTGGTCGACTATCAAAAGAGTCACAAAAATTACTGAAAAGTTGTGGCGTTAAATTCAATGTGAATGAGCAACGACTCATCGTTCACGCTGACAATATGCCAATCGATTTACTACGTGTACGTGATGATGACATTCCAGGTTTAGTCATGGATGGTGTCGTTGATTTAGGTATTATTGGCGAGAATGTTCTCGAAGAAGAACAAATTGAACGCCAAACTTTAGGCAAGCCAGCTGAGTGTGTAAAGCTGCGTGAATTAGACTTTGGTGCTTGTCGCTTATCATTAGCCGTACCAAATGAGTTTAGCTATGAAAATGCCAGCTCACTTGAAGGACTTCGCATTGCGACTTCATACCCTAACCTGCTTCGCCGCTATATGCAGGAAAAAGGCATTAACTACAGTGACTGTATGTTAAAAGGCTCTGTTGAAGTCGCACCGCGTGCGGGTCTGTCTGATGGGATTTGCGATTTAGTTTCAACAGGTGCAACCCTTGAAGCCAATGGATTGTACGAAACTGACGTTATCTACCAATCAATGGCTTGTATTATCCAGTCAGCTGAAGAGCAAGAGCCCGGTAAACAAGCATTAATCGATAAAATCTTATCTCGCATGAACGGCGTAGTTCGTGCCCGCGAAAGTAAGTACATCTTATTGCACGCACCTAGAGAAACATTAGATCAAATTGTAGCCCTACTGCCAGGTGCTGAAAACCCAACGGTTTTACCACTTAACGACGATACTGATCGCGTCGCAATTCACGCAGTCAGCACAGAAGATTTATTCTGGGACACAATGGAAGAGTTAACGGCACTCGGTGCCAGCTCAATTCTAGTGATGCCAATTGAAAAAATGGCTGGCTAGTTTTAATAACTCATCAGCAGATAAAAATACTAGCGTTAACGAAATAGCAGTAGCGGAGCGGTAAATGCAAATCAAACAATCAATGCAAATACTTAATTGGGATCAATTAAGCCAACAAGCACAGCAGCAAGCGTTACTTCGCTCGCCTTTGATTGGTGACAACAGTGTTGAACAGTCTGTACGTGACATCATCAATACCGTCGTTGCAGATGGAGATGAAGCACTTAAGCAGTATAGCCAACGTTTTGATGGTATTAATGTTTCATCTTTGGGTTTATCGGCACTTGAGATTGAACAAGCTTGTGAAAGAGTCAGTGATGACGTTAAACAAGCAGTTGCAAATGCGGTTAGCAATATCGAGACATTTCACCAAGCACAGGCTTTCAAAGCTATTGATGTGGAAACTCAGCCGGGTATTCGCTGCGAACTTCGCTCTGAAGCGATTGAAAAAGTGGGTTTATATATTCCTGGTGGCAGTGCTCCATTGATTTCTACCGTCATGATGCTAGCACTACCCGCAAGAATTGCAGGTTGTGAGCAAAGAGTGCTAGTAAGCCCACCACCCATCAATGATGCGATTGTTTACGCAGCTAAAGTGTGTGGTATTACTGAGATCTATCAAGTGGGCGGTGCTCAAGCGATTGCCGCGCTGGCTTTTGGTACTGAATCAGTTCCTGCAGTCGATAAAATTTTCGGACCAGGAAACCGCTTTGTTACCGAAGCTAAACGATTAGTATCGCAAGATGGTCGCTGCAGTGTCGCCATTGATATGCCAGCAGGGCCATCAGAAGTACTCGTCATTGCAGATAATAAATCAAACCCTGCATTTATCGCAGCCGATTTATTGTCTCAGGCAGAACACGGCCCAGACTCGCAAGTCATGTTTGTAACTGAATCAGCCAATATCGCCGATGCGGTCAATGTTGAACTAGAAAAACAGCTTGCTGAACTTTCTCGCCAAGATATTGCAGCAGAAGCCTTAAGTTGTAGCCGCACTATTTTAGTGAAAGACATGACTGAAGCTGCGATGGTTTCAAACCTATACGGCCCTGAACATTTAATTATTCAGACTGAAAACCCAAGAGCCATTTTAGCCAATATACGTGCTGCCGGTAGTGTGTTTTTAGGGGCATATACACCTGAGTCTGTTGGTGATTATGCCAGTGGCACAAACCATGTATTACCGACATATGGCTACAGCCGCAGTGTTTCAAGTTTATCGCTCGCTGATTTCTCGCGCCGTTTTACGGTACAAGAGCTCACCCCACAAGGCTTACAAAGCTTAGGGGAAACAGTCATGGTATTAGCTGAAAACGAATTACTTGATGCACATAAAAATGCCGTAGCCATTAGACTGGCTTCGTTATAAACGCATACATCACCACTGGTTAAATAAAGAAGAAGATAATGGCTAATTCCATAAAGCAAAACAGCGAATTAACACTCGCACAAAGGCTCGCTAGACCTGAGTTACTTGATCTTACGCCTTATGAAAGCGCAAGACGTATTGGTGGTCGTGGTGATGTATGGATTAATGCTAATGAATCACCTTTTAATAATAGTGAACTCAATAAACTTAATCGTTACCCTGAATGCCAGCCTGAAAGTTTGATAAAAGCATACAGTGAATATTCGGGCGTGGCAGCAAAGTCAATTGTTTCAACTCGTGGCGCAGATGAAGGCATTGAACTTCTTATTCGAGCTTTTTGCACCCCAGCAAAAGACAGTATTGCCTGTTTCGGGCCCACTTATGGTATGTATGCCATCAGTGCCAAAACCGTGAATGTTGATGTTATTAATTTATCGTTAACTGATGAATATCAACTACCTAATGGTTTTGCAGAGCAAACTGCGGGTGCCAAAGTTGTCTTTATTTGTAATCCGAATAACCCTACGGGTACCATCATTAGCAAACAAGACATTGAACAGGCTATTGCCGCTATGCCTAATGCTATTGTGGTTATCGATGAAGCGTACATTGAATTTTCAGCTGAGTATTCAGTCGCGGATTTAATCGAGAAATACCCAAACCTTGTGGTGCTAAGAACCCTATCTAAAGCCTTTGCACTTGCAGGTGCGCGTTGTGGATTTTTAATGGCAAACACTGACATTATCGATTTAATCATGTGCGTCATCGCCCCTTACCCTGTGCCACTACCTGTATCTGAAGTGGCAGAAAAAGCGTTATCAGCCCAGGGGGTTGCATTAATGCGTCAGCAAGTGAGTCTATTAGCTGAGCAAGGTAAACGCTTAAGCCAAGCGCTTGAAGCTTACGGTGCCAAAGTACTACCCGCTAATGGCAACTTTGTGTTAGCAGAATTTACTAACACAGATGCAGTCAGCCAATCGCTGCAACAGGCTGGGATAGTCGCAAGAGCATATAAAGATGTACGCTTAAAAAATCGAATTCGTTTTAGTTTCAGCCAAGAATCAGATACCGATAGGCTCATTGCCATCTTTAGTAAAAACAAATAATAGCGTTATCAGGGCTCAAGTTAGGGCATAAATTAAGGCATAAATTAAGGCATAAGATAGTGCTGTATACAGCAGTAAACAGCACTAACCCTTAGTGTTTAACCTCGTGAGAACGTCACTGATAACCATACAGAATGACAAAAAATTTAAGGAAGTCCCATGAAGCAGAAAATATTGTTTATTGATAGAGATGGCACATTAGTCGAAGAACCGGCAATTGATAAGCAATTAGATAAATTAGAAAAACTTGTCTTTGAACCGCAAGTAATTCCGTCATTGTTAAAATTACAAAATGCGGGCTTTCGTCTAGTCATGGTCTCAAACCAAGATGGTTTAGGCACAGACTCTTTCCCACAAGCTGACTTTGATGCACCACATAATATGATGATGCAAATATTCGAAAGCCAAGGGATTAAATTTGATGACGTGGTCATTTGTCCACATTTTGACCATGAAAATTGCAGTTGCCGTAAACCTAAACTTGGCTTAGTTAAAGAGTACTTAACCCAAGGTAAAGTCGATTTTACCACTTCAGCAGTCATTGGCGATCGCCATACCGATGTTGAACTGGCTAATGCAATGGGCATTGCCAGCTTTCAATATCAACGTGAAAGCTTAGATTGGTTAGCCATTACCGATGCCCTGCTGAATAAAGGGCGCACCAGTGAAGTGGTACGTACGACCAAAGAAACTGATATCAAAGTTAACATTAACCTAGACGACACCAGCAAAGGCAAAATTGATACTGGCATTGGCTTTTTTGACCATATGCTTGATCAAATCCAAACCCACGGTAATTTCAAAATGGACGTGAGTGTTGATGGTGATTTAGAAATTGATGATCACCACAGTGTTGAAGATACCGCACTCGCTATTGGTGATGCACTACGTCAAGCATTAGGCGATAAACGTGGCATTGCGCGCTTTGGTTTTAGCTTACCTATGGATGAAGCAAACGGTGAATGTCTAATGGATATCTCTGGTCGCCCACTCATCAAGTTCAATGCACAATTTGACCGAGAAATGGTAGGTGAAATGGCCACTGAAATGGTGCCACACTTTTTCCGTTCATTCGCAGATGGTCTTCGTTGTACCCTGCACATCAGTACTGAAGGTGATAACGATCACCACAAGGTTGAAGCCTTGTTTAAAGTGTTAGGTAGAACACTGCGTCAAGCGGTTAAAGTCGAGGGTGATATTTTACCTTCAAGTAAAGGTGTTCTTTAAGGTTGTACAAATGACAAACTCAACGACAACAGACAATGGTTTAAGTAGGGTGAATAATGTGAGTGCTGTGAATCAAGCAAACACGACTGTGATTCTTGATACAGGCTGTGCAAATTTAAGCTCTGTAAGATTCGCCTTCGAGCGTTTACAAGCCAATGTCATTGTATCTGCCGATCATCAAGTGATTAAATCTGCCGCACGTGTAGTTTTACCAGGTGTTGGTACCGCAGGTGCTGCGATGGATGCGTTAGTTAGCCGTGACTTAGTCACAATTATTAATAGCCTAACTCAACCTGTGATGGGCGTGTGTTTAGGCATGCAGATGCTAGCAGAGAAATCCAATGAACATGGCGGGCGAACGGATAGTGATATCGAGTGTTTAGGCTTGATTCCTACACAAATAAATGACTTAGACAGTCAAGGTTTGCCATTACCTCATATGGGGTGGAATCAAATCTCAGTCTCAGACCACCCTCTTTTTGATGGTATTGAAGATGGTAGCTATGTGTACTTTGTCCATAGTTTTAAAGCACCAATCAGTGAATACACGATTGCCACATCACAATACGGTGAATCATTTAGTGCTGCCATCGGTAAAGATAACTTCTTCGGGGTGCAATTTCATCCAGAGAAAAGTGCCGCTATCGGCTCAAAAATATTACAGAATTTCCTGAACATGGGGAGCCAAGCATGATTATTCCAGCAATTGATTTGATCGATGGCCAAGTTGTACGTTTATACCAAGGTGATTATCAACAAAAAACGACCTTTGATTTAAGTCCTTTAGCACAGCTGCAATCATATGAAGCTCAAGGTGCAAAGTTACTTCATATTGTCGACTTAACCGGTGCTAAAGATCCTGAAAAACGTCAAATCAAACTGATTTCAGAATTAGCAGCAGGACTTAACACTGACATTCAAGTCGGTGGTGGGATCCGCAGTGAGCAGCAAGTTAAAGAATTACTCGATATTGGCGTTAAGCGTGTCGTTATCGGATCGCTTGCGGTTAAAGAACCTGAACTGGTTAAAAGCTGGTTTGTGAAATACGGTAGCGATGCGATTTGTTTAGCATTAGATGTGAACATTAATGAGCAAGGTGAAAAAATTGTCGCAGTTTCTGGTTGGCAAACTGGAGGCGGCAAGTCACTTGAATCCCTTGTGAGCGAATTCGATACCGTTGGACTGAAACATGCTTTAGTCACCGATATTAGCCGTGATGGTACGCTTCAAGGGGCAAACACTGATTTATATCAAGAGCTTGCAAGTACATATCCTGAAATAAATTGGCAGGCATCTGGTGGCATTGCCACACTTGATGATGTTGCAGCGGTAAGAAACAGCAAAGCTAACGGTATCATTATTGGCAAAGCCTTATTAATTGAGAACTTTACTGTTGCGGAGGCAATTGCATGTTGGCCAAACGTTTAGTCCCTTGTCTTGATGTCCGTGACGGTCAAGTTGTTAAAGGTGTGCAGTTTCGTAACCATGAAATCATTGGTGACATTGAGCCATTAGCCGCAAGATACGCGCTCGAAGGCGCCGATGAATTAGTATTTTACGATATCACTGCCAGTGCCCACGACAGAGTCATTGATAAATCTTGGGTGAGCCGTGTTGCAGCACAAATTGATATACCATTTTGTGTTGCTGGCGGGATTAAAACTATCGAGCAAGCAAGACAAATGTTGGCTTATGGGGCGGATAAAATTTCAATTAACTCCCCTGCACTTAGCGACCCTAGCTTGATTTCTCGCTTACAAGATGAGTTCGGCCGTCAATGTATCGTGATAGGCATTGATTCATTTTATGACGCCGAGTCAGACAGTTATAAGGTCAAACAATTTACCGGTGACGAGGCTGCGACCAAAGATACGCAATGGTTTACTCAAGATTGGGTTGAAGAAGTGCAAAAGCGAGGTTGCGGTGAAATCGTACTCAATGTGATGAACCAAGATGGCGTTCGTGGTGGTTATGATATTAAACAGCTCAGCATTGTCAGAGCGATATGTGATGTGCCATTAATTGCTTCTGGCGGCGCAGGAACCATGGCGCACTTTAAAGAAGTGTTTGAACAAGCCAATGTTGATGCAGCACTTGCCGCTAGTGTATTTCACAAAGGCATAATTGATATCAATGAGTTAAAAAAATACTTAGCCAATGAGAATATTGCGATACGTCTATAATTAAATATAGTCATTTAAACGCAGCTAAATAAGACAGATGTGCTAATTAACAAGAGAAAAGAATAATGACACAATCTTCAACAGTAAAATTTGACACTTCAGAACTGGCTTGGGATAAACAAGACAACATGCTCCCTGCCGTTGTTCAGAATCACCTGACTGGCAAGGTGCTCATGTTGGGTTATATGGATAAGGCCGCTTTAGAACATACCTTAGCCACAGGAAAAGTCACCTTTTATAGTCGTTCAAAACAACGTTTATGGACTAAAGGTGAAACCTCTGGGAACACGTTAGATCTAGTGGCTATTGATAAAGATTGTGATAATGACAGCTTGCTGGTACAAGTCATTCCAAATGGTCCAACTTGTCACACTGGCACTGAAAGTTGCTGGCCTGACGGCAACGCACATTCGTTTATCGATAACTTAACCAATGTGATCATTTCTCGCAAAGGACAAAGTGCAGATTCAAGTTACACCGCTTCTTTATTTGAACGAGGTACTAAACGAATTGCGCAAAAAGTCGGTGAAGAAGGCTTAGAAACAGCCTTAGCTGCAGCAACTCATGATAAAGAAGAGTTGATTAATGAAGCCTCTGATTTGATGTATCACTTGATTGTTTTGTTAGAAGATCAGCAACTTTCTATGGCTGAAGTTAACCAGAATTTAATGCAGCGTCATTTGAACAGTAAATAACGCTTTAATTCATTCATAGGTGCATACATCTATATGAAGATAAATCCGTTAGACATAATAAAGGCACCTTAAGGTGCCTTTATTATTCGCTAACATTCATTTGTTAACTTAAAAGTTTGTTGTCAAAGCTAGGCTTGACCTTCCCACAACTTTTCATCATTTTGCATTTTGTAAAGGCTCTCTGCACGAGATACCAATAAATTAGCAAATTTTAGTTGGGTTTCATCACGTGTCGCGCCTGACTTATGCAGGTTCTCAGCTTTTAACTGCCACATCATTGAAAAATGACGAATTGCTTCACGTGCAGTACCCGCTACTTTCACGTCGACATAATCTGAAGGTAAGTCACCAGACATAACCCAGAACGTTTGTTTAGTCGGTTGCTTAGACTCCATTTTCCAAATAGCGAGGTAAGGCACAAGGTAACGGCTTTCATCAGCAAGTACTTTAGACGGGATGACCCCTTTCTCAGCAAGGAAACGATTGGCTTTTTGAAATTGCGCTTGGACCCATTGTTGTCTTTGCACTTCTGGATCGGGTTGTTCTACTTTAGGCTCAGCCACTGATTCGGTCATTCTTTCTTCCTATTTTATTGTTATATTTGTCATCATAAAAATAACATCAACACCTATAAAAAGGTGACAAATGTAACGAAACGCATAAAAAGTTTACGTTTACGTAAAGTGGCAAGCTAAATTGCCACGTAGATCACAAAATTATATGAATCTATCTTTGTTGAGAGTATCGCTAAATGCTATCGTTCTGCAATAAATAATAACAAGCAGTCGTTATCCCGTATAACTCTAACGACTATTTTATCGCACAGCGGAGATCACCAGTGGCTTTATTTAATCATGTATCGTTTGATAACCACGAACAAGTCGTTTTTTGTCACGATGAAGAAAGTGGCTTAAAAGCAATCATTGCAATTCATAACACTAACCTCGGCCCTGCCGTAGGTGGTTGTCGTATGTGGAACTACGATTCAGATGATGAAGCAGTAAACGATGTATTACGCCTCTCGCGCGGCATGACATACAAAAATGCCCTTGCAGGTTTAACTATGGGTGGCGGTAAGTCAGTGATTATTGCCGATCCTAAAACAACAGATCGTGAAGCGCTATTCCGTGCATTTGGCCGTTGCATTCATACACTTGGCGGCAAGTACTTTTCAGCTGAAGATGTGGGTGTTTCAACTGCAGATATCATGATTGCACATCAAGAAACGCCTTACATGGCAGGTCTTGAAGGTAAAAGTGGCGATCCTTCTCCTTTCACAGCTTTAGGAACTTACTTAGGCATCAAAGCAGCCGTTAAGCATCAACGCGGTATTGATAGTCTTAAAGGTCTTAAGATTTCAGTTCAAGGCGTGGGTCACGTTGGTTACTACTTATGTAAGCATTTACATGAAGAAGGCGCTGAACTTATCGTTACCGATATTCACCAAGCATCTTTAGATAAAGTGGCGACAGAATTTGGTGCGACAGTCGTTGCTCCACAAGATATCTATAGCCAAGATGTTGATGTATATGCACCTTGTGCACTTGGCGCTACGATTAATGACACGACTATCCCACAGTTGAAAGCAACGATTGTTGCTGGTTGCGCGAACAACCAACTAGCCGAAGTCCGTCATGGTGAAATCCTGAAAGATAAAGGCATTTTATACGCTCCAGATTACGTGATTAATGCTGGCGGTATTATTAATGTCTCTTTCGAAAGTGATTATGATGCGGCTAAATCAAGCGCAAAAGTAGAAGAAATCTACACCACCTTAATCAAAATTTTTGATGAAGCTGAAAAAGATAACCGTACAACAGGTGATGTTGCAGATGACATGGCTCGCGCCATCATTAACGCAGCAAAATAATCTGCTTATTCGAAACGAGTTAGAAATGAAAGGGAGTCACTAAACAGTGACTCCCTTTTTTATGTCTATTAATAAAGTGTTAGCAGATTTCTATTCACTGCAAATCATTTAAAACGCTTAATTCATCACCTATTGCCAACCTGTTGTTTTATAAAGTTTGTCACCGATTTGACATACTATCGTCATCTGTTATTCAAAAACGTCCCATAAGCTAGCCTTGAAATCCATATTCAGGGAAGCGTCAATGTCTCAAAGTCATGTTGATAACAAAGCAAACTTTAATCCATTCTCTGAAGCGATAACTGCCAATGGTCGATCGCTTCCTCCTGAAAACATAAAACAACAGTTCAATGCCCTTTGGTTATCAGATATTCATTTAGGCAGTGTTGATTGTAAGGCTGAATTTCTGCTGAATTTACTGACTCAAACAAAAGCAGCGCAAATTTACTTAGTCGGCGACGTTATTGATATTTGGGCACTGAAGCGGAAAGTTTATTGGCCGAAAACCCATAACCTCGTCTTACAAAAATTACTGCAACTGGCCAAAGATGGCACCCAGATAAAATATATCCCTGGTAACCACGATGAAGCCTTTAAGTCTTATACCGACTTTCATTTGTGGGGAATAACCATGGCAAATGAATATATCCATGAATGCATCACAGGCGAAAAAATCTTAATGCTTCATGGCGACCAGTTTGACTCTGAAGTTTGTGTTAGCCGTGCGTATGCCAAATTAGGGGACCATTTATACGACGTATTACTGTTCCTTAACCGTAAATTACATCAAATCAGACACGCTTGTGGCTTTCCATACTGGTCACTAGCAAGTTACGTCAAACTACGGGTCAACAAAGCACAACATGCGATAGAAATGTACCGAGATGCCGTTTTACGTTATGCCAAAACTCAACAGGTACAAGCGGTTGTTTGCGGTCATATTCATCAACCTGAATTGTCACTTCACGAAGACATTATTTACGCCAACGACGGTGACTGGGTTGAAAACTGCACCTTAATAGCAGAAACCTTCAGCGGTCAATTACAACTATTACGTTGGAGTGACGAAGCATCCACCACCAAAGTCATTAAACAATTCCAACTTAACGTGCAGCCAAGCAGTGAATTTAAGCAGAAAGTCGCTTAGCCAATACTGTTAGCGAAATAAATGTGAGTTAAGTAAAACCGCTTTTGCGCATTGATAACAACAAAGGTCATCAAAATGATTTTTTCCGTAGAGAACGTAGTTCAGCAAAACTTACCCAAACTGAACCAAACCCCATGGCTTGCGACCCCCACTAAGGCCATGCTGCGTTACTTACTTAATGAAAAGCAGTGCAATGATATAGCCGCTGAATTTGCATATTTAAAAGGCGTTGATTTTGTTGAGCACGTTCTGGAGTGTTTTGACTTTAATTATTCAGTGCCAAGTAATGAAATCGAAAACATTCCCATTGAAGGTCGAGTGGTGATCTACGCCAACCACCCTATTGGTTCACTCGACGCACTGGCATTAATAAAACTCATTAGTAAAGTCAGACCCGATATTAAAGTGGTAGCAAACGAGTTATTAATGGCATTAGAACCCATGCATTCCTTATTGTTGCCTGTTAATAACATGTCTGGTGGAACCCCAAGGCAACATCTTGAAAATATACACCTTCATCTCAAAAGTGAAGGTGCAGTTCTGATTTTTCCATCTGGAGAAGTATCACGGTTACGACCTTCTGGCGTGACTGACTTAAAGTGGCATTCAGGCTTTTTAAAAATGGCTAACACTTGCAATGCACCTTTGTTACCCATATTCGTTGATGCTAAAAACTCAGCAGCGTTTTACGGCGCATCGATGATTTACAAACCCCTTGCGAGCTTAATGCTAGTCAAAGAGATGTTTAAACAAGCCAAGCGCACTATGCCTGTTCGTATTGGGCAATTGATCCCCAAAGAAGCCATAACCAGCAATGACTTTTCCCGTAAAACCAAAGTACAGTTGCTTAAGAATCATCTTTATCGGATTGGTAAAAACCGCAGCCCGCTTTTTGCTACACAAAACGCAATCGCTCATCCTGAGTCGCGAAGTGAGTTGCAACAAGCGCTGCAGCAGTGTGAGTTACTGGGTGAGACTAACGACAACAAACAGATATTTTTATATCAGCACCATCATTGCAGTCCAATCATGCGTGAAATTGGCAGATTACGTGAAATCGCTTTTCGCGCGGTCGGCGAAGGCAGCGGTAATCGCCGCGATAACGATCAATACGATCCTTACTATCAGCACCTAGTGTTGTGGGATAAAGATGCATTGGAAATTGTCGGCTCATACCGATTCGCCAGTGCTAAGAAAGTCCATCAAGAACAAGGCCCAGAAAAGCTATATAGCCAGTCATTATTTAAGTATTCAGATGAGTTTGAGCCATATTTTGAAAGCGGACTTGAGCTAGGTAGAAGTTTTGTACAACCTAAATATTGGGGTAAACGGAGTCTTGATTATTTATGGTTAGGGATTGGCGCATATTTAGCTAAAAACCCGCAATTTAGATATTTATTTGGCCCTGTGTCGATTAGCGACCAATTACCTGAGCAAGCCAAAGAAATGATGGTGCATTTTTACCAACAACACTTTTCAATGCCAAACGAACTGGCACAATCTAATAGCCCCTATCAGTTCACAGATGAACGTCTACACCAGTTGAACGGTTTATATCAGGATAATGATTACTCAAGCTGTTTTAAGGTGTTAAAGCACACCTTGGCAAACATGGGCGCTGCAGTGCCTCCGCTTTATAAGCAATATGGTGAACTTTGCCAAGATGATGGTGTGAAGTTTCTCGATTTTGGTATTGATACTGACTTCGGCAATTGTATTGACGGACTGGTTTTGGTGGATGTTCATGCTCTTAAGCCTAAAAAACGTCAGCGCTACATCGATTATCACTTAAAGACTAAAAATATCGACTAGCAGCGACTTTTTATATGGTTTGAATACCGCAAATAAAGGCTGTGATGATTTGTTCACTTTACAATTGTCTGATATAAATAGATTAATTGAAAAGGAGGATCATCATGGTCACAATTGAGCAAATAATGAGCCCGAGAGTGGTCACCATTGAAATGGATGACCGCATTAGCACAGCAAAAGAAATATTTGATAATGTGCCTTTTCATCATTTAGTGGTGCTTGATGAAAACAAAACCATTTCAGGCATTTTAGCCCGTACTGATTTGCTCAATGCTCTCAGCCCTAATTTAGGCACAGCAGCAGAGCTCACCAGAGACATTGAGACCCTCAATAAACGCGTTCATCAGGTGATGGCCCATGGGCCAATTACTATTACCCCGTCATTAGATATCCAAAGTGCATCGCAATTAATGCTTAGTAAAGGCATTACCTGTTTCCCTGTTCTACAAGATGATGAGTTAGTTGGGATCGTCAGCTGGCGAGACTTGCTTGGACACTATTGCGGCTTGGTAAAAGTGGATAGCAATAAGGCCGAGAATTAAACTTAAGCCTATGATTTTAAGAAGTTAAATATAGTGTCGCCATCAAAAGTTAGATACTTTGTCTACTAGTTCAAAAGTAAGTTTTGTCAATTAAAAATAATTAAAATAAAATCTTTAATCTCAACAAACACATACCGATCGATTCAAAAAAACTTCATTTTTCTCGCTGGAAAACGTCACATTTGTCTGCTTACCTTAAGGTAGGTTCACAAGCCAAGGAGATGTTTATGACGAGTTTCAAATATCAATTAAATCAGGAAAAGATTGAATTGCTGGCTAGTGACTGGATCGGATTAGAACGTGTTTTAGTTAATGACAAAATCGTGTCGACTAAGGTTAACTTTGGACAACGTAGTACCCATAAAATTGAACTTAAAAGCGGTAAACCCTGTCGATTACAATTACTTATTGACCCTCAAACAGAACAACTTACCTGTCGGCTTTATAAGCAAAATCAGTTGATCGCAAGCTTGAAGCAAGGAAAACAGAGCTTATTGAGTAGCAAAACGTTTTTTGAAGCCACGATGATGCTCGCATGTATGAGTAGCCTAGGGCTTTATTGGATCAGTTAACTTAGCGATTTCATTTAATATGTTTTAAATAACAGGCTGCTCTTGCAGCCTGTTTTTATTCACATTCAAATAGTTTGTTATTCTCGACACAAATCAATTGCGAAGACTGATAATTACCACTGCCTGCAGTCACAGTGGTTATTTTCACTTTTTGTACTTGATCAGTATCCTCCATGACTCCAACGTTAAGAATGGTGCCATCTCTTGGTATAACAATCCCTTGGGTAAAGTCACCTACATATAAATCTTTAAACAATTTAATGGTAATCGAGCCAATTGAGCGAGGTTCAATTCGCCCCTCTGCAATCACTAAACTTTGGCCATTACTAAACTCAAATGACTGAATATACGTACCATCATTTGATGTGGTTAGTTCAAACGTTTCGTGTGCTTGCACGCTAGTCATCAACATTGAAAAACTGGCTACTGCCACTAGTTTTATCATTAAAGCCTTCATTTTCATTACCTACTCGCTCAGCTGTTAGCTCGATTAATATAATCATTATGCAAACTGCGTTAATTTGCGAGTTTTTATCCAAAACAACATCATTTTACATTTTCTATAATGGCGAAACTCTAGAAACTCTCGAAACAAAAAAAGGCTACCAATTGGTAGCCTTAACGCGTTAATGAGTAAAACACGACTCATTAAGAAACCGCTTAAACCTTAGAACACCCGAGCAACAAGGCCCTTAAGGTAAAACCCTTCTGGAAATGCACTGCCAATGGGATGATCGCTAGCTTGGCTTAAACGATCAATAAACTGCACATCACGTTTCGCATCCAGCGCAGCATCAGCAACAACCTTTTGGAATAAATCGGCAGCCATTAACCCTGAACAAGAGAAGGTCAGTAAGGTTCCACCAGGATTAAGCAGTTGCATTGCAATCATATTAATATCTTTATAACCACGGCACGCGCCATTTAACTGCGCCTTGTTATCGGCAAACTTAGGTGGGTCTAGAACGATAACATCAAATGTTTTACCTTCATCACGATACTGTCGTAATAGCTTGAACACATCAGCTTCATGGTAATTAACATGCTCATCACTAAACCCATTAATTTCCATGTTTAAACGGGCAGTATCTAACGCTAATTTTGATACATCGACATTTTCGATGCTGGCCGCGCCGCCTTTGGCTGCGTATAAGCCAAATGTGCCTGTATAACAAAAACAGTTTAATACCGACTTGCCTTTAACAAAACGCGCTGCAATTGCACGATTGTCACGTTGATCTAAATAAAAACCTGTTTTATGGCCTTTAGTCACATCCACTGAAATCTTGATACCATTTTCTTCTATCACTACAGGCATTTCAGGCAACTCGCCATGAAGCAAACCAGTGACAGGCTTCAGCCCTTCTTTCTTACGAGAGTCCACATCTGAGCGCTCATAAATAGCACAATCAGGGTATAACTCAGCTAAGACCTCAACTAAGGTGTCACGCCAGAAGTCAGCACCAGTGCTTAATAATTGACACACTAATACATTGGCATACTTATCGATGGTGATGCCTGGCAGTCCATCAGATTCTGCAGCAATCAGTCGATAACCCGTTAGCCCTTGTTCGGCAATAAGCGCTTCTCGACCCGCTTGTGCACGCTGAATGCGTCGAGTAAAGAAGTCTTTATCGATTTGCTCTTCTTTATCAAATGTCCAAACTCGTACTTGAATTTGCGATTCTGGCGACCATGCACCACGGCCTAACCAATGACCATCATGTGCAACAACATCAACCGTTTCACCTGCTTGCGGCTTACCTTTAATGTTATGTATACCACTAGCAAATACCCAAGGATGTTTACGTTCGAGTGATTTTTCACGCTTGGGTCTAAGCTTGATTCTGATTGCCATGATGCTGCCTTTTTAAATTTGGGATCGCGATGATAAGGATCCTAACAGGGGAACGCAAGTTACAACACTCAATTATAGAGGTTTTCCCTCATTAGCAAATGAACTTAGTGCAACCACAGCGCCTGTTGAGCACATCTTGTCTATCGGCAAACAAAAACGCCATTTAACTATATTAAATAGCGTTTTATTTAGGGTGAAGCATTTACTTGATCTCACTTTTCAAATGTCATCTTTTAAATGTCACCTTTCATAACGACATTTTTATAACGTCCACTTTATAACGTCCACTTTATAACGACATCTTTATAACGACATCTTTATAACGACATCTTAAAACATTGTTTGCCCAATGATATTAATCACAATAAGTGCCATTTCATATAAAATAACATGGAGTAATAATAAAATATAAATAAGCTGCAAAAAAATCACTAATAAACGTTCAAGGCCAGCATAATAAATATAAGTCTACATCAGTATTTAAATCATCTACATTGAATAGCAACTAAAATCATAAGCTATTTGTTTAAAAGTAACAGTGTAAATAATTGAGACTGACTTAATAAAGTAATATCTTGATGCTGTTGACCATCTATCGTTAATGATAAAACTGGGTTTTGTAAAAAATCTTTAGCATCATCAGCTGAATATAATTCTGGTAATTCTAGGTGATATTTTTCATTCCCTGACACATCTAACTTTAAGTACAAGGGCTGTGACTTAACCCAATGCCCAGAGTCATCAGCGTTATCTTGGAACAAGTCGCTGTAGCTAACTTCGATTAACTGTTCGCCAGTGCCTAAGTCGACTTCACGTTCAAACTCAATCACAACACCATTGACACTATCAACATCAAGGTCGTCATGGAAGGTTATGCTAGAAGATTGCGCAGCAAAACTTGTCAATAATAATCCGAGTGCTGCCGATAATGTAAGTTTAGTATTCATGTTAAGCTCCAATTTAATCTCATGTATTCCGTAAAACACTTCATTTCATACCACACGAATAATTAGACCTTCGATAAACAATAAAAATTTCAAAAACAATTGAATTATTTTTATTTAAAAATAAATAATCATTTAAAATCAGCCACTTTATTTCTAAAAAGAATAATTAACTGTGACAATATTTAAAATCAACTTACTTTCTTTGATTTAATACACAGAACCTTAACGTTTTATTCTTTATAGTTAATAAACTAATAATAACATTAATGATAAACTGGAAGCTTCATCGATGAGTCAAGTTGGCAAAAGAAAAATTTTGTGCGTACATTGCGAAATGGAACGAGTCGAACTATTGAAAATTTGTCACTGCCAAAACAGTATAAAAACAAAACAGAAAAGGAATGTGAACGCTGTTACTGCCATTTCATTATTTGCATTGAGTGTCTTAATGATTGTGCTTTCATCGACTTTTTGGTTATCAATAATGACTAACCTAGATGTCTATTCTTTTCATTACGAAACAACACATGGCAAGGTTATAAACTTGTTTGCTGGTTGGGTTTTCTTTACCGGATGGTATGGTCTGTTGATTACCCTACCTAAAATAATGTTTCAAATAAAAAAAGCATAAATACCAAAGTTTCAAGACATCAGGCAGGGTACAAACCTACTATCTAGCAAGTATAATTTTTAGTCGATTTACATGTTTGATTAAACGCCTGAATAATCAGGAACAATTAATGGTTCAATTCCATACGCACACTTTTTTTGTCAAAATATGCTTTTAAAAAGTCTAATAAAAGTCTTATCTTTTTAGAATCTGCAGCGCCAGGCGGAAACACCGCATAAATATTAATATCACTGAATTGATAATCATCTAATACTGACTCTAAGGTTCCCTGTTTGATTTTGGGTAAAGCATCATAAGTTGGGATCCGGCCAATACCATGGCCCCCTTCAACAAACGCGGTTCGTGCTGATGCATTATTGGTGCTAATACTGCCCTTCATTTCGATGCTAAAAGAGCGGCTACCTTTTTTAAGCTCAAGCACTTTTTTTAACGGTTTATAAATAACCCAATCGTGAACACTTAAGTCACTGGGTGATTTAGGCCTACCGTGTTTATTAAAATATTCAGGCGAGCCACATAAACACGTTTGCAGTACAGACAATTTAGTTGCCTGTAATGTCGAATCCACCAGAGGTGCACCACGAATTGCGATATCGATACCTTGATTAATAATATTCACGATATCATCTGTTAACATGACATCCAGTTCAATCTTTGGGTACATACGTTTAAATTCATTCAGTGCAGGCACAATGTTCTCAAGCCCAGCATTAACCGGACAAGTCATTCTTATCAAACCCATTGGTTCGCTTTTCATATTTTCAATTTGCTTATTCGCCGAATAAGCTTGTTCTGCAATAACCTTACAGGATTGATAATAGGCTTGCCCTTCTTCGGTCAAACTAATACTTCTTGTTGAACGATTGAGTAACTTAACTTGCAGGTGCGCTTCTAGTTTTTTGAGGTGGTAACTCACTACAGCACGAGACAGTCCGATATGTTTAGCGGCGCCACTTAAACTCCCTTGTTCCACTACTTGTGAAAACACCACCATACTTTTGAGCTGTTCAAAAGAAACATTCACCGTCAAATTCCTCCTATCGCAAATAACCCTATTATGAGCTTAACGTTAACTTAATCAATTCATTGTATCAATAATTTAAACAATGAAGTCAAATTACTCTGCATTGTCAGATATTAATCTCGTTTATATAATGGCTTCAATATTACGGCACGTGCAAAACCCAATGCTTTGCCAGAACAGTTAAACAAGGACTTCCCATGACTCAAGTAACTAAAAACGTATTAATGGTATTAACTTCTCATGATGCTTTAGGCGACACAGGTAAAAAGACTGGTTTTTGGATTGAGGAGTTTGCAGCGCCTTACTTTGTTTTTAAAGATGCTGGTTTTAATATTACTCTAGCTTCACCAGCAGGTGGCCAACCACCCATTGACCCAAGTAGTGAGCTAGAAGATTTTCAAACTGATGACACTCGCCGTTTTGATAATGACAAAGAAGCACAAGCTCTATTAGCAAACACACAGATGTTAGAGACAGTTAACGTTGATGATTTCGATGGTGTATTTTACCCTGGTGGTCACGGTCCATTATGGGATTTAACCGACAACAAAACATCAATTGAGTTAATTGAGCAGTTCATTAGCCAAAACAAACCGGTAGCAGCGGTATGTCACGCAACTGCAGCACTGTTAAATGCTAAAAACAGCGATGGCACTATGTTAGTTGCAGGTAAAGCTGTCACAGGATTCAGCAACACAGAAGAAGATGCCGTGCAATTAACAAGTGTGGTGCCTTTCTTGCTTGAAGATGAATTACAAAAACGTGACGCAGATTACCAAAAAGTCGCTGACTGGCATGCGTTTTCAGTTCAAGATGGTTTAGTGATTACTGGTCAGAACCCTGCAAGTTCATCAATAACTGCACAAAAGTTAGCATCACACATAAACGCTTAATAAAGATTATTATTGATACTAGGACATTCTCATGCTTAATTTTTCATTTCAAAACAATACAAAAATCTTATTTGGTGAAAATCAAATCAGTGCTATTAGCCAAGAAATCCCAGCTGATGCAAAAGTACTTATGGTTTATGGCGGTGGTTCAATTAAATCAAATGGTGTTTATGATCAGGTTAAGCTGGCACTAAAAGACCACACTTGGTTTGAATTTTCTGGTGTAGAACCAAATCCTCAATACGATACGTTAATGAAAGCGCAAGCTGTCATTGAAGCTGAAAACATCGACTACATTCTTGCAGTAGGTGGTGGTTCAGTTGTTGATGGGGTTAAATTTATTGCTGCGGCAGCTAAATTTGATGGTCAAGATCCTTGGGATATTGTCGCAAAAGGCGCCAAAGTTGAACAGGCATTACCTATAGGAGCAGTTTTAACCCTTCCTGCAACAGGTTCTGAGTCCAATGGTGGCTCTGTGATTACTCGTGACGGTAACAAATTACCATTTGGTAGCCCATTAGTGCGTCCATTATTTGCAGTATTAGACCCTTCTGTGACTTTGTCTTTATCGGATCGTCAAATTGGTAATGGTGTTGTAGATGCTTATATCCATATTATGGAACAATACTTAACCTTCGACGTTAATGGTAAAGTTCAAGACCGCTTCAGCGAAGGTTTACTGCAGACATTAATTGAAGAAGGTCCAAAAGCACTAGCAGCTGAGACTAAAGAAGATTTAGCAGTTAGAGCCAACATCATGTGGTCAGCAACCATGGCATTGAACGGTTTAATTGGTGCGGGTGTCCCACAAGATTGGTCAACCCATATGATTGGACATGAATTAACAGCCAGCCACGGTATTGACCATGCACGTACTTTATCAATTGTACTGCCAGCGGTTATGAAAGTTCGTCGCGAGCAAAAACATGCCAAATTAGTTCAATATGCTGAGCGTGTATTTGGTATCACAACCGGTAGCGATGAGCAGAAAATTGATCAAGCGATTATCGCCACTGAAAACTTCTTTAAGTTGATGCAGGTACCAACACGTTTAAGTGATATTGATGTGGGTGCGGAGCAAGTTGATATCTTAGTGTCTGCTCTTGAAAAGCATGGCATGACAAAATTAGGTGAACATGGCGATATCGATTTAGCAGTAAGCCGTGAAATTTTAACCACCGCTTTGTAATTCAAGTTAATCACTGAGTCCCACCAGCTTATACTTTATCAACCTAGGTTTTTGGTTTGAATAAGTATAAGCGAATACAAAGGCTAGCATCGTGCTAGCCTTTTCTATTCTCGCCAAACCACGCTTAACCTGCCCGATTAAATTGTGATCCAGTGCCTAAAATCGTAATTTATTCATCAATTGTTGAATATTGAAGAATTAATTAGCTTAGCGATATAACCACATTAGCTTACTATATTCTACACTTGAAGAATTACACATTACCTCAGCATTACCATGGCCACGATTAAAAAGTCAGCAGGAAGACCATTAACCCAAATGGACAAACGCAGCGCCTTAATTGATGCCGCAAGAGTGCTATTTGTAGAAAGCGATTATGAAAAAGTGTCAGTTCGCGCCATTGCTCAACAAGCAGGTGTTGATGCAAGCCTTATTCGCTACTACTTTCAGTCTAAAATGGGGTTATTCAGTGAAATGGTTAAAGAGACCCTTGCACCAATGTTCGACAAAATTGTGCAAACAAACAAGCAATATGCCGCAAGCTCCCCTGAAGAAATTCTCACGACATATTATTCAATAATGAGTCAAAATCCGGATTTCCCGAAACTTATTTATCGCACCGCGAACCTATCGCCTACAGACAGTAATCGAGAGTTGCAGGCCAATTTATTGGATCTGTTTCCAGCAACGCGAATGACAGTATTTGATCAACTCAAACAGGCGGATATTCTCAGACCCGAAGTTGACATTATGTGCGCCAAAATGAGCTTTGTCAGTTTGTTGGTTTTTCCTTTTTTAATGCCTGAATTGTTTAAACAAGCAATAGGTATTGAAAGCAGCCCCGAATTTTTACAAAAGCTTGCTAAACACAATGCAAGGCTTTTACGTCATGGGCTCATTGCCGATGAATTTCAACCAAGCCAGGACCGCTAAACATGACTAGCTTAAAAAGACGTTACGTATTTCCCGGAATAGCAGCCGGTTTTATGATTTTATTTGCCGCCATTGCGCTGCGTTCATCGCCTGAACTAGAAGCAGGTCACGATAAGTCACGGTTAGTGGAAGTGATAAGCCTAGATAAACAGCTAAGTATGCCTGTGATCAAAGCCTACGGCCGAGTCGCCCCTAAACACAGCTGGCAAGGCATCGCTGAAGTCGGTGGCAAAATCATTTATCGTCACCCAGAATTAGAAACTGGTCGATTAATTAAAGCGGACACCTTAGTGCTGGTCATCGACCCACTCGAATATGAATTAAAGCTCGCCCAAGCAGAAGCAAACTATAACGGCGCTCAGGCGCAATTAGTTCAGCTTAATCAACAAGAAATCAATTTAAAAACTAGTCTAGAAATTGAACAGCAAAAATTGACCTTAGTGGATCAAGAATACCAACGTAAAAAAGCCCTTAACACCAAAAACTTGATTTCAAAATCTGAATTAGAAACCCAGAAACAAGCATTATTAGCCCAGCGAAATCTAGTTCAAGATTTGAACAGCAGCTTAAGTTTGCTGCCAGATGATCGCAAAGTCACGCAGGCTCAAGTTAAAGTCAATCAGGCCTTATTAAATGATGCCCAGCGACAATTGGATAATACCCAGTTTACCTTGCCATTTGATGCTCGTATCGCCGAAGTGAATATCGAACGAGCTCAAGCAGTATCAAGTGGTGCAGTGCTATTTGAAGCGCATCAGTTAGGCGCGGTTGAAATCAAAGCTGAGTTATCATTGCAAGATGCTGAAACCTTAATTACCAGCATCTCTGATATTCCAAGAGACAGCGCATCATTACCGTCAATTGAGCGAGTAAACTTTAACAGCCATGTTGAAATCAACATGGGCAAAAATCATCATCAATGGCAAGCCAAGTTAACCCGTATAGCAGACACGATTAACCCTGATCAGGCTACTATCGGTTTTTATCTTGAGGTTGAACAAGACTTTAACGACATGAACTTAGTTAAGCGTCCACCGTTAACTAATGGCATGTTTGTAACAGCCTACATCAATGGTTACTCATCAAATCAGTTTGTGATCCCTGAAAAAGCACTGCACGGCGATAAAATTTATCTGATGGATAACGAAGGCAAACTGCAAATCAAATCGGTTGATGTGGTGTATCGGACTAAAAATGGCGTTGCCATAGCCAGTCAAACTGGTGAGCCTGCGTTAAAAAATAGCGACCAAGTCGTGACCAACGACTTAATTCCTGCCATTGCAGGTATGAGTCTTAAAATTGCAGGTTCCAAGACAAGTGACACACAAATGAGTGACGAAAAAGATAATGGGGAGAACAATCAGTGATTAACTTTTTCACTCGCCACCCCACCATCGCTAACTTGATGATGTTGGCATTTTTTGTTGTTGGCTTAAGCAGCATCGGTAAAATTAAACGCGAGACCTTCCCTGAATTTAGCCCGCCCTACATTATCGCCAGTGTAGTTTACCCCGGCGCATCGCCAGCTGAAGTGGAAGAAAGCCTGTGTTTACGCATGGAAGATGCCATTGATGGTTTAAGCGATATTGAAGAAACGAAATGTGATGCCCAAGAAGGTTTTGCTTCGTTAACGGTTAAGTTAACAGGCTCTGCTGATATGGGGCGCAGTTTAGTGGATATTCAAACCGAAATTAACGCCATAAAAGATTTTCCATCGCAAATCGATCCACCTACAGTTAAAGAGCTTGATTGGGCTGAACCTGTGGTCGATATCGCCATTGCTGCTGATGCCAGTTTACCGCATTTAAAATCATACGCAGAAGATTTAAAAAGACGGCTGAAAATTGATGCGGGAGTTAATTTAGTCACAGTATCTGGCTTTTCTGACCACCAAATACGGGTTGAGCTTAATGAAGCAGATATTAGACGTTTGGGGCTCACGGTCGCTGAAGTAGCAGACAAAGTCGGACGCCAAAATGTACAAATGCCTGCCGGTAGCGTGGAGTTATCAGATAAAAACCTATTGATTCGTTTTGATGAACGCCGCATCACGCCTGAAAATTTGGGCAAAATCATTGTCTCTTCAAACCCTGAAGGCGGCGTCGTCAGATTACGTGACATAGCCAAGATAGAAGACTTATTTGAACTTGAAGAAGAACACACCATTTTTAATGGTAAAGCCGCTGCGGTACTTAAAATACAAAAGAACAAAGCTGATGATGCGCTTAGAATTAAAGCCAGAGTCACTGAGTTTGTCGCCCAAGAGCAACTCGTCGCCCCGGATGGCGTAACATTGACCTTAACCAATGATATGTCATCACTGTTGCAAGACAGGCTGTCTATGCTGCTTAAAAATGGCTGGCAGGGGATCATTTTGGTGTTCTTCTCAATGTGGCTATTTTTCTCGTTGCGCTATTCATTCTGGGTCTCTGCAGGTTTACCCGTCGCCTTTATGGGTGGCCTATTCTTAATGTGGGTATTTGGGGTATCCATTAACATCATGAGCCTTGTTGGTTTATTGATGGCCATTGGTATCATGATGGATGACGCCATTGTGATTGCAGAGTCTGTTGCAGCCCATGTCGAAAAAGGTTTGCCCGTTAATGAAGCGGTCACCCAAGGAGTCAAAAAAGTCGCTCCAGGTGTATTTTCATCCTTTTTAACCACGGTATTTATTTTCGGCAGTTTATTGTGGCTCGATGGGCAAATGGGCGATGTATTATCCGTGGTGCCACTTGTATTGATTATGGTGCTGAGTGTCAGCCTTATCGAAGCATTTTTAATTCTTCCAAATCACTTAAGTCATTCTCTTAAATCACAAAAGAAAGAGAAGCCGCCTCTTAAATTTAAAAAAGTATTCTTAGAAAAATTCGAATACTTTCGTAATAACACCCTAGTGGATGCCGTAACCTTTGTGGTGAAATGGCGCTACGCCAGTCTTGGCGCGACTTTAGGCTTACTGTTTATCTCTGTGGCTTTAGTCGCAGGTGGCGCGGTTAAGTTTGTTGGGTTTCCAGAGCTTGACGGAGATATCGCTGAAGCGCGGATTATTTTGCCGCCGGGCTCAACACTAGATCAAACCAAGCTAGTGGTTGAAAAACTCGTCGCCAGTGCGAATAAAGTCGGTGCCAAATACACAGAGAAAAATCAAGAAGACGCGGATCTCATTCGCTATATCACCGAGCAATACAATATGAATGCTGATGCCGGAGAATCAGGACCGCATGTTGCAACCGTGAGATTAGATTTATTATCAGCCGAAACCCGTGAAACCTTAATTGACAATTTCATCGAAGATTGGCGTATCGAAAGTGGTGATATTGCCACGCCGATTTCGTTAGTATTTAAACAACCTTCAATGGGGCCTGCTGGGCGCGATGTGGAAGTACGCTTACAACATGATGACCTTGAAACCTTAAAGATGGCCTCGGTTGATTTACAGTCCTATTTAAGTCAGTTCTCGGGTGTTAATGGCATTTTAGATGACATGAGGCCGGGTAAAGAAGAAGTCTTAGTTAAGCTTAGAGATGGCGCAGAAAACTACGGCGTAGATGGCGAAATGATTGCATCGCAATTGCGCGCCGCCTACTTTGGTCAAACCGCCGACGATGTACAAGCTGGCCCAGAAAATATTGAGATTCAGGTACGCCTCAATAAACAACAAGCGGGTGATTTGCAAGCATTGGCTAATTTCCCAATTATGTTGGGCGATGGCAACCAACTGCCGCTCAGCGCGGTAGCAACCCTTGATTACGAGCGTTCATACGTGCGTATTCAACGTATTGAAAGTCAACGCACAGTGACTGTGATGGCAGATATCGACAATACTAAAGCCAATGGCAGTGAAATTGTAGGTAAAGTGAGAACTGAATTTGCTAATGAGCTTCGTGAAAAATACCCAGGGATCAAAGTAGATTATGAAGGCGCTGCAAAAGAAACGGCTAAAACTGGCGCTTCGTTTATGCAAGGCTTCATCATTGGTCTATTTGGCTTATTTGCGATTTTAAGCTTTCAGTTTAGAAGTTATTTAGAGCCATTCGTTGTCATGCTAGCCATTCCTTTAGCATTAATCGGCGTATTCTGGGGCCATTTGCTCACAGGCCATAGCCTGTCGATGCCATCAATATTAGGCTTTGTCTCTCTTGCGGGGATTGTGGTTAACGACTCTATTTTGTTGGTGCAATACATTCGCCATCACGTAGACATAGGCGATAACATTCAAGAAGCAGTCGTTAAAGCCAGTCGCGATCGTTTCAGAGCGGTATTCCTGACGTCTTTAACCACCGCAGCAGGCTTATTACCATTGTTAATGGAAACCTCATTACAGGCGCAAGTAGTTAAGCCCATTGTCATCTCAATTGTGTTTGGTATTTTCACTTCAACATTATTAGTGCTGTTTATCATCCCGAGTGCTTATGCAGTACTGGCAGATTTTAATCTAGTACATAAACATGAAGACTTAGAAGCATAAGATATCAGCTAGTATCAATTATATTGGTCACTGTAACTCAAGGCAGAGTTAGCTTTCTGTAAAACGAATAAAGGCCGTTAATGAAATCATTATCGGCCTTTATTTTTATGCATTTACTGTCTTTCTAAGATAAAAATGTATTTCACGACTAGTTGAGAGTTAAACACTAATTACTATTGATTAATCTTGTTTAGAAGCTGTAACAAGGTTTGTTGTTCTTGCTCATCTAACCGTGCAAGGCACTTTTGATTAACCCACTCAGCTTCGTGAATTAGGTCTTGCTCTAACGCCTTTCCTGCATCGGTTAAAAATATTTGAAAAGCACGGCGATTATCAGACTCCTGATGACGGGTAATGTAGCCTTGGACCTGAAGCTGATCTAACAGACGAGTCATAGTGTAGTTGGCGACATCACAAAGCTTAGATAACTCTGTTTGACTGATGCCCTCTTCTTGCCATAAAGAAAATAGAACTGGCCAGAGTTTAATGTCCAGGTCATAACGCTTAAGGCGCTGATCAAGCTCATTTTGCAGCATGATATTAAGGTGAGATACTTGATAATAAAGACTTTCATAACGTTTCATAAACCGCTCCTACATGCTCATCAACCCTTAGCTACTGGTCTTATAACGAATCAAGCTAAGAATACGACTGTTGAGTTGTACTTTAGATTACTATCATATAAACAGGTTATCATTCAATACAGGATCTAGTACGTATAAGACCGTAATTTTAGTCAGTCTGTTACAAATTGATTAATATATCGGTAGTAACAAGCACGGCCTAATCCCGCTTTAACGCCCCTTTCTATATTTATTTCAATGGCATCTTCTAACAACGCCACTTCAGATATATTAGCTATAGCATGCTCAGTACCAATACTACTAATGAATGTTAATCCATCTTTATCGTCTAGCTGGTAATCAACTAACACAATTGCGTGTCGTTTAACCGTGACTTTGACTTTTTCTACTGGCGTTATCAGAAAGTATTCGCCATTAATACAATTAAGGACACTAGCAAATAACTTAGCAAATTTGGCTGGTAATGGGCTATCAAGGTAAAACCACTCACCTTCACTATTAATATCAAACACGGGCGTTTCACTGCATAGCGGTGCAGATTCATCAGTATTTGATTTGGAGTGTAAATGCGTTTGAGTTTTTGATTGGGTTAAGCTGAGTTGTTTTAGCTGTGCCGAAACACTGATAGCATTTTTCGAGGCGGTTTTTGTCATCTATCAACTCCCTTTTGATACCACTGTATGTCGTTATTTAGCGGCAACAATAACTGGCGCGAAGGATTAAAAAGTAACTCGCACCAGTCATGTCTAAAGCTTATTCGACTTTCATTATTAGCTTCGTTATTAGCTTCGTTATTGAGCTTCGTTAGCTGCCTTTAGTAACTGTAGTAAAGCTTCAATGGGGTGCTTAGGTTTAAAGCCTGCAAAACGTTTAACTTGGCTGCGACAAGAATAACCAGACACTAATACTTGGGTTTTATCGTCAATGCCATCTAATGTCGGCTGCCATGACATAGCAAAGAGCTTGCTAGAGCGGCCAAGGTTATCTTGTTCGTGACCATAAGTGCCCGCCATACCGCAACAACCGACGTTAATCACATCAAAATTGGCACCAAAGTGACTAAACACCTTTTTCCATTCTGATGGCGTGGCTGGTTTAGCAGTTGATTCTGTGCAATGACTGAACCAACTGAATTTCTGCTCTGTTTGTGCAAGTTGTGGTAAGCCTTTAATGGCATCTGTTAGCCATTCATTGGCCAATAGGACTTCAAAGTTACCACGCTTGTCACCTAATACTTCTTTGTATTCGTCGCGGTAACACAAGACTAACGCGGGATCTAACCCCACCATCGGCATATTTAAGCCATGAACTTGATTTAAAAAGTCTGCGCTAGACTGCGCAGTTTTAGCAAATTTATCTAAAAATCCCTTAATATGAGTCGGTTTACCATTAGGCTTAAACGGCAATAATACGGGTTTAAGGCCCATTTCTTTAATCAATTGAATAAAGCGGAATACTAACTCTGCATCATAGAAACTATTGAAAGGATCTTGCACCACTAAGACATACTTTTCCCGTTCAGATCCTGGGATCCCTTGTAGCGCTTCTAAATCATAACCACGGCTTTCATGGCCATCTAAACGTTGTTTTAATGTTGGCACTGACAAAGCGGGTGCATCAACATAACCAATTGATTTTTTGATAACCCATTGGCTCAGTTTATTCTGCGAAGCTAAATTGGTGACCTTTGGCATCGCTGCCATCATTGGCAACATATCTTCGATACCCGCGACAAGGTAATCTTTCGCTGGTCGCATATAGCGCTTGTAATAAATATTGAAAAACTGCGCTCTAAACTTGGGTACATCGACCTTAACAGGGCACTGACCAGAACAGGCTTTGCAGGCTAAGCAACCTTTTAAAGATTCCATCACTTCATGGGAATAGTCATAATCTCGGGTGCTGTTAAGGCTATTTTGCGCCCGTTGCATGATGCTTAATGGTTTTGATTTTGCAAGAGCATCAAGATCAACGCCTTCAGCTTCTAATAATCGTAGCCATTCACGCATTAAGCCACTACGGCCTTTGGGTGAGTGAATACGATCGCCAGTCGCTTTAAAAGACGGACACATAAATGAATAACTGCTGTAGTTAAAACACAGACCGTTACCATTACAGTTCATCACATCAGGAAATGCATCTCTGGTTTCAATAGGGATTTGACGATCAAATTTACCGCGTTTAACACTATCTACGTTAAACATCATTGGGCCACTGTTTTTAGGTGCCACCAACTTGCCTGGGTTTAATCTATTTTCAGGGTCGAATAAACCTTTGATGTCTTCAAGCTCACCATAAAGCTCGTCGCCAAATACCGCAGGACCATATTCGCCGCGCACGCCTTTACCGTGCTCGCCCCACATCAAACCACCATATTTAAGCGTCAGCTCGGCCACTTGATCAGATATGGTTTTTAATAATTTTTCGTCAGCCTCATCGCACATATCCAGCGCTGGACGCACATGTAAAACCCCCGCGTCCACATGGCCAAACATGCCATATTTGAGATCATGCCCATCTAATAAGTCGCGAAACTCCATAATAAAATCTGCGAGGTTTTCAGGCGGAACAGCGGTATCTTCAGCAAACGCTAATGGTTTACGGCGTCCCTTTGTTGCACCCAATAGCCCTACCGCTTTTTTACGCATAGCGTAAATTTTATTGATACTCGGTTTATCTGAAGTGATTTGATAGCCAACAACACCCGCCTCTTCATTGGCTAATTGCCTTGCTAAAACGACCTCCAGCTTACCAATACGTTGCTTAACATCATCTTCATCACCAGCAAACTCAACCATGTTGAGTCCTTCAATCACTTTATTAGGCACAGCTTCAATCAGGTGTGACACTGAATGCCAAATGATGTCTTCTCGGGCAAGATTTAACACTTTAGAATCGATGGTTTCTACCACTGTCGCACTTGCGGCAACTAACGATGGTGCATGACGCAGCGCTGATTCAAACGAATCATATTTGATATTCAACATCATCCGCGTATTAGGTAGCGGCGTGATATTCAATTTAGCTTCAGTTAGTACGGCTAAGGTACCTTCTGAGCCTGCTAATATGCGTGATAAATCAAATTGGGTTAAATCATCATTCCACACATGACGCAAATCGTAACCGGTTAAAAAGCGGTTTAAGGCAGGAAATTGCTTAATGATTAATTCACGCTTTTCATGACAACGCTTAGCGATATGGCGAATGATATTTTGAGCAAATGGATTAGGTTCAACTTCTTGAGTTAAGGCAGCATCTGCCTCAATTGGAGCTGTAGTTAATACGCTACCATCAACTAACACACTGGTGAGCCCTAATACATGATCTGAGGTTTTACCATAAACTAAAGAGCCCGCACCAGATGCGTCAGTATTAATCATACCGCCAACGGTGGCGCGGTTTGAAGTTGATAAATCGGGACTAAAAAAGAAACCATGTGGTCTTAGGGCATCATTAAGCGCATCTTTTACCACACCCGCTTGCACTTTAACCCAGCCTTCTTCTGCATTGACTTCAATCACTTGATTCATGTGTCTTGAAACATCAAGGATCAACCCATGAGTTAACGACTGGCCGTTAGTGCCCGTTCCGCCACCACGAGCACTAAAAGTCACTTGCTTATATTGAGGGTCTGACGCCAAATTGAGTACTAATTCGACATCTGTCTGATTAAGGGGATAAATGACTGCTTGTGGTAAAAACTGGTAAACAGAATTATCTGTGGCTTGAATCAGTCTGGCGCTGTAACGCTTATCTATTTCACCGGCAAAAGACGATGCTTCAAGGGCATCTAGAAAACGTAAATAAATAGGCTCTAAAGTTTGATGGTGAGATAGCAACGGCAGCATATTCGACTTCTGTTTATAGTAATTTTGTGATCATTATAAACAAAAATAGAGCCGCTAAGTAGTTGAGTTAAAAATTTTCATTAGAAACATTCAATACAGTAACGACTTAATCATTAATAAAAACAATACACGTAAGCCATTGCTTCATTAGCTAAATGAACAGTTAAAAACTTAAAAAAATAGCCATTAGTTGATTATGTAAGATTCATATTTCTTGAATATGATGATTAACCCTATTTTTCAAATCTAATACAGGTAAATCTCAATTTAATCTGCAGATTTGAAACTTGAGCTCAAAAGCATCCATTACAGGTTAAATAGTGCAGGTATATGGTGCAGGTATATGGTGCAGATTATTCACACTATTACGACTAATTCATATACCCACAGATTGAAAACCATTACAATGCGGCGCTTTTTAATAAACACTCCCACTTACACTCGGATATACACCCCATGAAACTCAGTAAAAGATTGCAGCAATTAGATGATATGGTCTTATCTGGGTACGATCATATTTGGGATTGTTGTTGCGATCATGGATTTCTAGGTGGGGCCTTATTAATGCGCCAAGCTGCGCCAAATATACACTTTGTTGATATCGTTGTTGAGTTAATGAATGAACTAGAGCAAAAATTAGTCCGACTTAATTCAAGCTCAAAGCTTAAGCCCACAGTCCAATCCAACTGGTTTACTCACTGTATAGATGTAGCAAAGCTTCCTTTAGACAAATATTGTGGTAAGCATTTAGTCATTATTGCGGGTGTTGGCGGTGATTTAATCAGTGAATTTATTCAATCGATTCATCACAACTACCCTAAGCTAAATATTGATTTTCTATTGTGTCCTGTTCATCACCAATTTAAATTAAGACAGGCACTTATTTCAATAAATTGTAGTTTGAAAAATGAAGCTCTTATACAAGAAAACCAACGTTTCTATGAAATCATTCACGCCTCAAACCTGCAGCAAGGTGTAGACCGAGAAGATAAAGTCCAACAAAGCGGACAACTACAGCCAGTATCTGCTGTAGGAACACAAATTTGGCAAGCTAACACCGCTGAAAACATTAATGTTAGTCAGCAATATTTACAAAAAATACTCAGTCATTATCAACGTATTCAGTTAGATCCTAACGCCAATGTGCAGCACATCATTGATGCTTATCAATCTGTCGACATTGCTACTCATTAATCAGCTCAGATTATGCTGCTGAGTACATCCCATTTACGCTCAACTAAAATAGTGTCACCGCTAATGTGCTTTATATAATCAAGTGGGTTTACCTGTGACTTTAAGCGTGGAAAGGTATTATTCAAGTATGCTAAATGTGCCTGTTCAGAAGCCCAATAAGTGACGACCACATAGTTTGTTTCTGTAGATGCATTAATGCCTTCATTTTTGCCAGAATCAGTATTCTTATGACGCGCCTCTTCTTGCCACACATCACCACCTAAAAAGCCGGCCTGCTCATGCATACCAGGATTCCAAATTTGCTGTTGATCTCGAATAAACTTTTGCTTGTCTATGACTCCATTGCAGTAGGCAACGCGGATCAAGTTAACTTTAGGAATAATTAGCTGATTACTATTAATAGACATTACATGTTGCTGGCGCTTAACCTGACAGTGAAGGTATGTATCTCCCTGAAGATTATGTTCAATAATGTCATCGTGAACTGATTGCATAAAAGCGGTTAAATGTGCCTGAGACTGCCATAGTGCAATAATGATTGCCCGCTGATATTCTGAGGTTTCATTAGGATTAACCCATCCACCAAATTGTCCTAAAAAACCGTTACAAGTTGCGGTTAGCCCCCATTGGCTTTGACAGTGACTGAACGGGTTGATTTGCGATGGTGTTACCTTACAGCTAATAATTTTAGCTAATGTCATCGTTAATTCCTTTTAAACGAACTTATTAGAGGCTGTTAAATTTTCAAGATTACTTTTCAGCGTGTTTTATCTGAGATAAGTGATAGTCTTAGTGTTAGTAATAGTGAGGTAACTAGCTAGGCACATATTCCATCGAAACTTTATCTATTCCCAATGCGTAAAAATTTTTCACTTTTTTAGTCATAACAAAGCCATACCTTTCAAAAAAGCCTGCTGTATGCTGAGAAGTGTTAATACCGACTTTCAGCTTTGGATATTTGAATTTAATCTTTTCAAGACGTGAGGCTAAAAGAAACGCTCCTGCACCCGTTTTATGATGTGTTTTAGTGATCATTCCATCAACTAATCTCACCATATTATCTTTAAGACAAAATCCACCGCAGCCGATCACTTCATTATTGTGTATCACGATATATCCCCATGATACTTCAAGATGCAAAGTCAGCAAGGCAAATAGTGCCAAGATGCTAGGCATAAAATTGAAGTATAGTTATTCTACATCGATATTTTATAACAACGCAGATTGGTGCTATTTGACTTGCCCTACGGGGCGCAAGCTCGAAAACCGTTGCTTCGAAAACCATTGCTACGTTGTAACCTTTGAAAAGTGAATAACAATTACCTCAGCTTACGCCTTGCATTGTTATTCGAGCTTATGCCTGACAAAGCATCTTGAGGTGACATGGGTATAGTATTCGATTTCAAATACGTCATGATCAAGAAACTTAATAAATTCTCTGAGTTCATCTTTCGCAAAATAAAGACCAATATTACTCTCAAAAGCTTCAATACATTGATGACGGTATTGCTGATCATATGGGATCAGTTCTTTATTCATTGACCTTACCTTCCATGAACTCAGTCAGTTATGTTGCAAAGCGTTCAATCATGCCACAATAAAAATGAAAAAAGCCGCTAAATAGCGGCTTTTCTTAGGTTTTAACCTACTAACGCATAAATATACTTAGCAATTACGCATGTTCTTCAGCAAGGTATAACCAAGTGTCGATTACTGTATCAGGGTTAAGTGATACGGTATCGATGCCTTGCTCAACTAACCATTGAGCGAAGTCTGCATGGTCTGATGGGCCTTGGCCACAAATCCCTACGTAAGCGCCCTTTGCTTTAGCCGCTTTGATTGCTAATGAAAGTAATGCTTTAACTGCATCATTACGCTCATCGAACAAGTGACTGATGATGCCAGAGTCGCGATCTAGACCTAACGTTAACTGAGTTAAATCGTTAGAGCCGATAGAGAAACCATCAAAGTGCTCCAAGAACTGATCAGCTAATAATGCGTTCGAAGGTAATTCACACATCATGATGACGCGTAAACCATCTTTACCACGCTCAAGACCTTGCTCTTTTAGCAATTCAATCACTTGCGCAGCTTCATCAACCGTACGCACGAATGGAATCATGATTTCAACGTTCTTCAGACCCATATCGTTACGGACACGTTTAATCGCTTCACATTCTAGCGCGAAACAATCACGGAATGATTCAGAGATATAACGACTTGCACCACGGAAGCCCAACATTGGGTTTTCTTCTTCAGGCTCGTAACGGTCACCACCAACAAGGTTAGCGTATTCGTTAGACTTAAAGTCTGACATACGTACGATAACTTTCTTAGGATAGAACGCACTACCAATCGTTGCGATACCTTCAACCAGACGAGCAACATAGTATTCAACTGGAGATTCATAACCTGCAATCATCTCGTTGATTTCTTGTTGTAGCTCAGCAGGTTGAGAGTTGAAATCAAGCAATGCTTTAGGATGAATACCAATCATGCGGTTGATAATGAACTCAAGACGCGCAAGACCAACACCTTCGTTAGGAAGACGAGCAAAATCAAATGCACGATCAGGGTTACCGACGTTCATCATGATTTTCATTGGTAGTTCAGGTAATGAATCAACACGATTAGTGATGACTTCAAAGTCTTGCTTACCATCGTAAATGAAACCTGTATCACCTTCAGCACATGAAACCGTCACAACTTGACCATTTTGAATGCGGTCAGTTACGTCACCACAACCAACAACGGCTGGAACACCAAGTTCGCGAGCAATAATTGCTGCGTGACAAGTACGGCCGCCACGGTTTGTAACAATAGCGCTTGCGCGCTTCATGATTGGTTCCCAATCAGGATCCGTCATGTCAGTAACGAGTACATCACCAGGTTCAATTTGATCCATATCTTCGATAGAGGCTAATACTTTAGCAACACCGGTACCGATTTTATGACCAATGGCACGACCTTCACAAACGACATCACCTTGAGTTTTTAAGTGGTAACGTTCGATTAATTGTACATCTTCACGGCTACGAACCGTTTCTGGACGGGCTTGAACGATATATAACTTACCGTCATTGCCATCTTTTGCCCATTCGATGTCCATTGGACGGCCATAATGTTGCTCAATAATGACGGCTTGTTTAGCCAATTCCATGACTTCTTCGTCATTGATTGAGAAAATGCTGCGTTGTTCTGCAGGGATATCTTCGATCTTCACTTGCTTACCATGTGAAGCATCGTCAGAGTAAACCATTTGAATCAACTTGCTGCCGATATTACGGCGCACAACGGCTTGATGCCCTTGCGCTAAAATTGGTTTGTGAACATAAAATTCATCAGGGTTAACCGCACCTTGTACTACCATTTCACCTAGACCAAATGATGAAGTGATGAAAACAACGTCGTTGTTACCTGACTCAGTGTCCATAGTGAACATAACACCAGAAGACGCTTTATCTGAACGAACCATGCGTTGAACGCCAGCAGATAATGCCACACCTTGGTGCTCATAACCTTGGTGAACACGGTATGAAATTGCACGATCGTTAAAGAGCGAAGCGTAAACATGCTTAATAGCAAGTAATACAGCATCAAAGCCTTTAACGTTTAGGAATGTTTCTTGTTGGCCTGCAAAAGATGCATCTGGCATATCTTCAGCAGTTGCTGATGAACGCACTGCAAATGAGGCTTCTTGCGTCTCACTAGAAAGTTGCTCGTAAGCTTCACGAATCGCATCTTCTAGTTCCGGTTGAAATGGGGTATCGATAACCCACTGTCTAATCTGTGCACCAACTTTCGCTAATTCATTAACGTCATCAACATCCAATGTTGCTAGAATATCGAAAATTTTCTGGTTAACACCACTTTGCTCTAGAAACTCATTAAACGCATAAGAAGTTGTAGCAAATCCACCTGGGACTTGAACACCTGCGTTTGCTAGGTTACTGATCATCTCACCAAGTGACGCATTCTTACCGCCAACTTTGTTTACATCACCCATTCCTAGTTCTTGATACCAGAGTATGTATTGCTGCACAGTTATCTCTCCACAAGTTTATTTCAATGGCCCCTTCACACGAGGGCAGAGGCATTCTACACTCCACCACAACAACCGTAAATGTATAATTTTATTTGTAATTTTATTACTACAAGAGGCTGAAATGACACCAAAAGTATTCTACATATCAGATGGGACCGCGATCACCGCAGAAGTATTTGGCCACGCAGTACTGTCGCAATTTCCAGTTGAATTTGAAGCACTTACCATTCCATTTATTGACAGTGTAGCCAAAGCTGAAAAGGTGAAACAACAAATCAATGATAGTTTTATTACAACAAGCTTAAGACCCGTTGTGTTCCATTCGATAGTAAATTCCGACATTCGCGATATTATTTTCTCAAGCGAAGGGCTAGATTATGATTTTTTGAACACCTTTGTTTCGCCACTAGAACAACAACTAGGTATAAAAGCAGCGCCAGTTATTAACCGAACTCACGGCAAGAGCACCGCTAACGAAGCTTATGACAACCGTATTGATGCGATTAATTTCACTTTAGATAATGATGATGGTCAAACCATGAAACACATGGATAAAGCCGACATTATTTTACTCGGTGTTTCCCGTTGCGGAAAAACACCATCGAGTTTGTATCTTTCTATGCAGTTTGGCATCAAAGCGGCCAACTACCCTTTTGTAGAAGACGATATGGATAACTTAAAGTTGCCAGAAGCATTAAAACGAAATAAGTCTAAATTATTTGGCTTAACGATTGATCCCAATCGCTTACATGAGATCCGCCAAGGACGTATGGAGAACAGCCGATACTCATCGTTAAGACAATGTCGTATCGAAGTGAAAGAAGTAGAAATGCTATATAAGAAAGAGCGCATTCCGTTCGTCAATACAACCTACCATTCAGTAGAAGAGATATCGGCAAGAATTCTTGATATTACAGGCTTGAAACGACATATGTTTTAACTCTGCTACAACTAGGCAGTCATTGATAAAAAGTCTGCCTATATATGCCGAGAATGTTAAACACACAACATTTTCGGCTAACTTATTCCTATTTGACCGCTTTTGTTCTCTATCTAAGTCGATTTCAACGTGTCTAACGCTAACTAATTAGTTATAATCCCGAGCAATATGATGTTAATTCATCGCAAACATGCTCGGTAAAATGAATGACAATTAAAACTGACGAACTACGTACCTCCCTTTTATGTAAGGTAATTTCACCTGCGCAACTCGCATCTGAATATCCATTAACCCAAGATGCTGCTGACTACTTAGTTGAGCAACGTCGTGAAGTTGAAGCCATTATTGCAGGCGAAGATCAACGATTACTGGTTATCATCGGCCCTTGTTCAATTCACGATACTGAAGCGGCTTTAGATTATGCTCAACGTTTAGCAGCACTTCATCACGAACTTAAAGACGATTTGTGTATCGTTATGCGTGTTTACTTTGAAAAACCACGCACTATCGTAGGCTGGAAAGGCTTAATTTCAGATCCTGACTTAGACGGTAGCTTTAGCCCAAATAAAGGCTTAAGAATGGCGCGTCATTTATTACAACAAATCACTGAACTTAAATTACCAATTGCCACTGAGTTTTTAGATATGGTCAATGGTCAGTACATTGCCGATCTCATCACTTGGGGCGCAATCGGTGCACGTACCACTGAAAGCCAAATTCACCGTGAAATGGCCTCAGCATTATCGTGCCCTGTTGGCTTTAAAAACGGCACAGATGGCAACATCAACATTGCTGTTGATGCAGTTCGTGCAGCGCAAGTTCCACATATTTTCTACTCACCAGATAAAGATGGTGCAATGGCTGTTTACCGCACTCATGGTAACCCTTATGGTCATATCATTTTACGTGGCGGTAAAAAACCAAACTACTCAGCGGAAGATGTAGAAATCGTCCGTTCACAGCTAGAAACTGTTGGTGTCACTCAACGTATCGTCGTTGATTTTAGCCATGGTAATAGCGAGAAGAAACATAAGAATCAGTTAAATGTTGCTGATAGCATCATGGAACAAATGCGCAGTGGTAGTACTGCAGTTGCTGGTATCATGGCTGAAAGCTTTATGATTGAAGGCAATCAAAAAGTTGTTGAAGATCAGCCTTTAACCTACGGCCAAAGCATTACTGATGCATGTTTGCATTGGGAAGATTCTGAAAAATTATTACGTGACTTAGCGCAAGCGTCAAAAGACCGTAAAGCACTACTTAACAAGTAATTTTTCGATTACGTAATGTCAAAAAAGCCAATCAGTGATGATTGGCTTTTCTTTTTGTATTACTCGTTAACCATGACCTACCATTCATTCAAACCAAAAGAGCAGATGACTGTCCTTCTTCAATTGAGATGAGTGATAATTTTTTAAATAAATGATTAATTGTCATAAAGCTCTCAACCAACGTCGGATCAAAGTGCTTCCCTTTTCCTTCAAGAATTAACCCAACAGCATCTTGATGACTAAACGGTTTTTTATAGCATCGTGGGGACGTTAACGCATCATACACGTCAACTAGCGCCACAATACGAGCAGACAGCGGAATATCATCGCCTGCAAGCCCTTTGGGGTAACCACTACCATCCCATTTTTCATGATGTCCTCCAGCTATATCACTGCCCATCTTGATAAAATTACAATCTGGCGCGTAGCGAGTAATACTTTCAAGAACAGACGAGCCTATTACTGGGTGCGCTTTAATTTGTTCGAACTCTTCAGGTGTTAATCTTCCAGGTTTAAGTAAAATAGCATCCGCAATGCCGACTTTACCAATATCATGAAGTACCGATGATAGGGTTATTTCCTCAATAAATGAGAGTGTTAACTCGTCAGGGGCATCACGCTCACTGTATCTTTGTTTCGCCAACATAGAAGCATATTGCTGCATTCTCAATAAATGCGCACCTGTTTCATTGTCTCGGTATTCTGCCAACTTAGCTAAGCCAATCACTGTCGCTCTTCTTGACGTTAATGTACTTTCTAAAGAGTTAGATAATTTATCCAGTAAAAACGCCGTAGACATTGTCACAATCGCATTGGTAGCAACAAAATTAATCACCACTACCAACCAAATAACCACGCTGTAACCTTCAATATCTGGCCATATATGCCAATCAAGATAAAATGCCGCACCCAAAAGTATCAGAGAAATAAAATTAAATATTTGGGCAAACTTACTGGCCTGACTACCAAGTAAAATACAGGTCAACGGCGGGAACATAAACAGCCAAAAGAAGCCTGCTCCGCTTGGGCCAATAGCGATTAAAAAACCTACACCTATACAGTAAGATAAACCGCAACCAATTAAAAATCGTCTTCTGTCACTGAGTTTATTATCCCAAATAATAAACAGTAAAATGGCATACACTATGGTGTCAAAAACCGCCATTAATAAAAGATCAGATTGAATACACAAGTACACACTTGTGAAGTATACGGGGATGCAAATAATAGCTAATAAACCAAATATTCGATTGAATATAATTCTTCGCCAATAAGATAACGAATCATTGAGGGTTATTGACTCAGAGAATAGGTTTCCCACCACTGACATAATTCTTCCTTGAAGTACAACGCGTTTAACTGTCACGCTTGTTCCAGTATCAATAATTATTGTTAACTTCTTCGAAATTGCAATAAATTACAGAATGCCAAAATAAATGGTCACATAAATGACTAAGTAAATTATGTTGTTATCTAAAGCTGATGTGATTAAGCTTTGAAAATTACACTACAAAATGAAATATCAAAAGGATTTGTTATGATTAAGTCTGGCTCTCAATTAGCCTGTATCAGCCTATTAGCAGGATGCTTATGTTTCTCGACATACACCTTTGCCTCTTCTCAGGATTTCACCCAAGCTTACCAAGCCTATAATCAAGCAGTGACTGCTGGTGATAAACAACAAACGGTATTATCAGCACAACAAGCATTTGACCTGGGTAAAAAACTATACGGCAAAGACAGTATAGATACGGCAAACTTAAGCTTTAACCTTGCCATTGCACTAGCAGAAAATAAGCAAGATAGTGAGTCGCAACCCTATTTTGATTTGACACTTGATTTGTACAAATCCCACTATGGCGATGAAAGTATTGAAATTATTGACCCTTTACTCACCTATGCAGACAAAACTAAAGATATAAAACTGGCTAAATCTCTGTTATCTGAGGCTCGTGACATAGCGCAAGACAGCGACAAGTCAATTCTTTATGCACATACCTTGTCAGCCAGTTTTACCAAATTGATTAATTCTAAATACGACAAGCCCTCTGTGCGCCGGTATATTTTAAAAGCGAAACAAATTTACAGTGAGAACCTTCCCAACGATGCTGCCGTATTAGTAAACGCGAGATACGACAGTGCTGCAGTATATTTTGCAGATAAAAAATATGACAAAGCCGAAGCTGAATTATTAGAAGTTATCAATCAATATGAACGCCTCGAATATTCTCATCCTTATGAGTTAGCCTCACACGCTAAACTAGTGTCACTTTATAGCCAACGTGATGAGCCAGAGCAAGCCACTGAACATTGCATTGCCATCGGCAGCATGAAGCCTTGGAGCCCTGATCAGCAGCAAACCCCTATTTACCGTGTAAATCCTAAATTTCCGCAATCTAAAGCTAAACGTCGCACTGAGGGCATGGTACAGCTTAGCTTTACCGTTGATGAACAAGGTTTTGTCATCAATCCAGAAATATTAACATCTAAAGGTGGTAAAGCTTTTGAAACTGAAAGTATCAAAGTGCTGAAAGAATGGCGTTATGCCCCAAAGTTTGTTGATGGTAAACCTGTTAAAGCAGAATCAACGGTCCAATTAGATTATACCTTTGGTTAATTTGAACTACCGATTAAAGGAGGCTATAGCCTCCTTTTTTATTTAAGTGTTTAAATACTGACGACTCCCTTGGCGCTTGTAACCAATTCCTCCTTGCCACTTGTCTGCAAAACAATCAATTTAACTCAAAAGTTGACGAGCACGTCAACTTACCGTTATGGTCTTTAGCTAATGTTTGTTACAAACCAGTTAATTTTGAATTCATTTTTAAATGATTTGATCGTCAATTCGGCAATAATATTCAAAATAGTATTCAAATAATATCCAATTAAAGGAGCGCCTCTTGAACAATACAAACAAATCCAGTGCCGCTATTTTAGGTGTGTTATTAGTTGTCGGTTTATCAGTGATGGGATTATTACTGAAACAGGCGATTATTGAATACAAGTTATTGGATAGAAGTGTCACTGTTAAGGGGCTTGCTCAAAATGAATACCCAGCTGATGTCGTTATCTGGCCAATTCAATTTACTGCTGCTAGCAATGGTCTAGAGGCGCTTTATGAGCAAATTGATAGTCAGACAGCATTGATTAATCAATTTCTAATCAGTAACGAAATCACAACTGATGAAGTCACTCAATCCGCGCCTACTATTACGGATAAACTAGCGCAGCAATATGGTGGCAACCAAACAGTAGAATACCGCTACACCGCATTGCAGACCATAACAGTGTACTCAACTGACATTGAAAAAGTACGAAGTGCAATGCCAGAGTTAACCCAACTAGGTAAAAAAGGTATCGTTTTTTCACAAAACAATTACGACGCACAAATTGAATATATTTTCACACGTTTAAATGAAGTTAAACCGCAAATGATAGAACAGTCGACCCGCAATGCACGTTTAGTGGCCGACAAATTTGCCAAAGACTCTGATAGCCAACTAGGAAAAATTAAACGCGCAAGTCAGGGTCAATTTAGCATCAGCAATCGCGATAAGAATAATCCACATATCAAACGCGTTAGAGTGGTATCAACGATTGAATACTACCTTGCTGATTAAGTTAACCCTAACCATAGGAGGACAAGATGGACAGTCACTATAGAAAACAATTAAACCGAAGATACTTTACAGGGCTATTGATGACATTTGGCCTGATCACTATTTTAGCTATTTTGATGTTTAGCAGTGGTTTAATTGCAGCCGAGATATCCAATACAAAAAAAACTAATTCAGAACAGCTAACAGACGTTAAAACCAAAACGATATTTCTTGTTCGACATGCTGAAAAAGAATCGGGCAATGACCCTTTCCTCACAGCTGAAGGCAAAATACGCGCGCAAAACTTATCAAATTTGCTTCAATCAGTGCCTTTAGATGCCATTTACAGCACAGATTATAATCGTACCCAAGATACCGCAAAGCCAACAGCATCAGTTCAGTCATTAACGATTACTAGCTATAACCCACGCAAATTGTCTGACTTTGCAACAGCAATAAAAGCCAATCACCACCAGCGGATACTCATTGTTGGCCATAGTAATACCACTCCTGAACTGGTCAGTTTATTAGGTGGCATTGCAGAAGATGAAATTGTGGAAGCAACTGAGTTTAATCGATTATACATTCTGACCATTGATCACCAGGAACAACAAACCAGCTCAGTTTTATTAAGGTACTAGTTGTTAAGGTACTAGCTTAAAAAATTATGCCGCACTTTGTTTTATTGTAGTTGATTTTAATACTATTGATTTTCATCACTCCCTCCCCCTGATATTAATCTAAATATTCATCTAAATTTAGCTTTACTGAAATTCAACGACCAGACAATTCTTTCGGAGTGTTTATGCTTAAATGTGACTTACACGATTACATCGAAATAATCTGCCTTTACCGATATCGCGTAGAGTTGACCATGAAAGATAACGCTATTATCGGAGGGGTGTTTTTTGATACTGGATTTAGCGGGGAAAAGTCCGATTCGGCCTGTAAATCAATTGAAAAAGTAGAGGTCATTAAAGGCCAATTAAGCAAGAATCAACAGCCTGTCACCGTCGAAATCCACAATATAAAACACATCAAGGTACTTACTGAAAATGCAAAGTTTACCCATTTAACCTTAAGTGATGACTAGGGCGTGCTGAGTTTCACTACCTATTTTGTGACGTTATCCGTATAATCCGCCATCCAACTAGAAGTACTAAAAATAAAATTAGGTAGTTGAATGCCCTTTACAAGTAACGTATCACCACAAGATAACCCATCATTTCCAGAAGATATCACTGCTCGAATTGAGCAATCTGAAGCAAAGGTCATCAAAGCGATATTTCCTTCAAATACCAATCATCACAACACATTATTTGGTGGTGATGCATTAGCATGGATGGATGAGACCGCATTTATTGCCGCGACACGCTTTTGCCGAAAAGCGTTAGTGACGGTCAGTTCAGATCGAATAGATTTTAAAAAAGCCATTCCCGCTGGCAGTTTAGCTGAATTGGTCGCGCGAGTGATTCATGTGGGTAATACTTCATTAAAAGTTGAAGTGAATATATTCGTTGAGGATATGTACCAAGATTTACGAGAACATGCTATTCGAGGCGTATTTACTTTTGTCGCCGTCGATGAAGACAGAAACCCTATTCCAGTTTGGCAGTCAGCAGACATTGCTAAAGAACTCCTCTAACTGACCATATCAATTTACATTAGCAAATAAGCATAATGAACCAAGGGTTATACACGAAATAACCTTTGCTCAATTCAGTTCAACTATGGCGGACTATATCATAGGAATAATTAAATTATTTACTAGAATAGGCGCCATTAATGAACAAGTTACTCATTGGACTCAGCATTAGTATTATGACTTCAAGTGCTTATGCCGAAGAAGTCATCGAGAAAGAAGTACAAGATATGTCAGATCCATTAGCGGTATACACCCAAGTTGGCGGTGGCATTACTGATGCTGGACTTAATTTAAAACTTGGTCAAACCTATGATACAAACAACCCAGAAACTATGGGCATGAATATCATTGAAGTGAAAGGGTTTGCTGGCGAATTAACCGGTTGGAATGGTTCATCAGATACTAACTCCATTGACTCTATGCGTTTTAGAAACTTTGGTGTTGATCTGACTAATGGCCGTGGTTCTCAATTTGATGCTCAATGGGATTTCGCTTCTAACCAAGGCAGCGCATCTTATAGCTTTATTCAAGCTTTACCAAAAATGGGGCCAGTTAACCTCTACCCATTAGCGGGTGCTGGTATTGCTGTTGGTGAGCCATTTGATGGTAGTACTGGTTCTGGAGTTACCGACCGTTACGACATGCATGGCAGTTTTTATGTTGTTGGTATGTATTCTAAAATAGAAATTAACGACAAAATATGGCTGAACTATAACCCAATGTTCTTGGGTGCAATTTCAGGTTCTGAAGCCTTTAAATCGAGTGGTTTTTCAGGCGATGATAGCGTATTAACCCATGAGTTTGCGGTAAGCTATCAATTTACTCCGACACAAAACCTACGTTTATTTGCCAACTGGGATGAAAATACCCGTTTTGGTAAAGGTGAATTCAGAGTCGAATACAACAAACAACTTTAATCGCTTTGAACTGAATCAACATCGATATCATCGAGCTGTTGAACGACAATATTGAAATTAAATCTTAAGTCTATAAACATACTTCTACACTTGCCATTAATTAGATTTATCGTTAAACATCAGGAGTCATATCATGACTCCTGTATTTTCTGCTCTAGCGAACAATACTTTCACCTCAAAGTTTATTATTAGACAAAAGTCTAAGCCGTAATATTATTTAACTGTTTTCGTTATACTCTTGCACTTTAGCGTGGATCGATAACCAAGTTATCTGTTACATTAAAATTACCTTCACGTGCAACCAAGACAACTAAAAAGCCATGAAGCTACAAAATTTAAATATAATTATTGCTGATGACCATCCCTTATTTCGTAATGCACTAAGACAAGCATTGAATAATGCTTTTCAAGGTACGAATTGGTTTGAAGCTGACAGTGCTGAAGCGCTGCAAACTATTCTTGATGATAAAGCCACAGATCTTGATTTGATTCTTCTCGATCTTCAAATGCCGGGTTCTCACGGTTACTCGACTTTGATTCACCTGCGAGGCCATTACCCAGATATTCCAGTGGTGGTTATTTCTGCCCATGAAGATATTCAGACTATTAGCCGTGCGATTCATTACGGTAGCTCTGGTTTCATTCCTAAATCAGCCTCTATGGACACCTTAAAACAAGCGCTCGATGCTGTGCTTTATGGTGACATCTGGTTACCAGAAGGGACAGAAATCCTTGAAGTCGATGATGATCCTACAAGTCAGATGGCCAACAAATTATCAGACTTAACGCCACAACAGTATCGCGTATTACAGATGTTTGCTGAAGGTTTACTTAACAAGCAAATCGCCTATGACTTTGGTGTGTCCGAAGCGACAATTAAAGCCCATGCGACGGCCATATTTCGTAAACTAGGCGTAAGAAACCGCACCCAAGCCGTTATCGCACTACAGCAACTTGAAATGGAAAAGGTAGACTTATCTTAAACCATGTTTCTCAGTTACCCTTTTCACAAGCCTGTGAGAATAACAAAGGGCCGATACTTGTTGAGCTACAACGCATTTTTCAACACAACCAACAAGTATTAGAAATTGGCAGTGGTACAGGCCAACATAGTGTGCACTTTGCAGCCAACCTGCCACAATTAACTTGGCAAGCGAGTGATCAAAACAGCTACTTAACTCATTTAAATGCCCGCATCGAATTAGTCGGAACTCATAATTTATTACCAGCCTTTGGTTTAGATGTCATGCTTGATTGGCCTGTAAAAATGATCTCTGCCCAACTCGATGGTGTATTTAGTGCCAATACCTTACACATCATGAGTAAATCTATGGTTGAAGCCTTCTTCCAAGGTGTCGGCAACGCTCTTTTACCTAAAGCACAGCTAGTGATTTATGGACCTTTTAATTATCAAGGCCAATATAGTAGTGAAAGTAATGCGTCATTTGATGAATGGTTAAAACAAAATAACCCTCAGAGCGGGATCAGAGACATTGAATGGATAACCGCTTTGGCTGCACAACAATCCTTTACTTTAATCAATGACGTTGAAATGCCAGCCAATAACCGCTTACTGCACTTTGGTCGACATAAATAACCCTTGTTTATGTCGTTTTTCAAACACTAAAACCGTAATAACAAAGAGTTAACCTCTTAAAATATTGATGAAAAATTTGTAAGCTAATAGCGAATAAATTTTTCTGTTATCACACATAAGGAAAACGCATTATGGGTTCGGTTACCACTAAAAAACACCCAAACGGTTTAGATTATGTCGAAGTTAATACTGACTTGTGCCAAGCAAGTATTTTTCTTCAAGGCGCACAAATAGATTATTTCCAACCAAAAGATAAAGCACCATTACTCTGGGTATCAAATGCTGATGACTATCAACCGGGTAATGGGATCCGCGGAGGCATTCCAGTATGTTGGCCTTGGTTCGGAGCCAGTCCAACCGAAGGGTTTCCACAGCATGGTTTTGCTAGAACCAGCATTTGGTCTTTAGCATCGGTCAAAATGCGTGATCAACTGGTTGATTTGACGTTCACTCTTAAAATTACCGAAGCCAACAAACAGTTCTGGCCCCATGATACTGAAGTCAGTGTGTTATTCACTCTAGGTGAAACACTGTCAGTGAGTATCGTTAATAAAAATAATGCCGATTACCCTGTAAACCTAACTCAAGCTTTACATACTTACTTCCCCATTGAAGATATCCATCAATTAACGGCTACAGGTTTTAGCGGCGCGAAATACATCGAATTTGGTAAAGGACCATATAGCCAAGATTCAGATGAAGTTAGCTTTACTCGTGAAACGGATAGAGTCTATACCGATTTAGCGAGTACTCAGTTGCTCCATACTCCAAATGGCACTATTGAAGTCAGTCGTGAAAACAGTCAATCAGCTGTGCTTTGGAACCCTTGGATAGATAAATCCGAGCGACTCTCCCGCTTTATCAATAACGACTACCTCACAATGGTATGTCATGAAGCAGCCAATGTGCTTGAAGACGAAGTGTCATTAGCACCAGGTGAAAGCCACAAACTCACGACACACATCCGCTGGGCATAAGCAGGCTTACAATAACACTCTAGGATTAGTGCCTAAGCTCAACGAAACTAAATCTGTAAGCTCAGTTAGTAAACTGAACGTAGATTGAATTAATAAACTCAATCTACGTTCGTTAGTTTAAGCATTATTGAATGATTAGTTGATTGATTAGTTTAATGAATGATTGAATGATTAGTTGAATGCTCGAATGACTGTTTGACTGTTTGACTGTTAACTAAATGACAACTGAGCCATTACACCTAAGCTATGCTATCCTTTCCTGATTCAAATATATCAAAACCTTAAAAGACTCATTACCCTAATGGCAGTTCGAATTTTTACTGTTAAGCGATTATTTTTATTGTGCTTTTTTATAATCGCATTAGGTTTAGTCCTGCTTCAACAAAACTTCAGGCCCATTGCACTAAATTTAATCAACTCATTAACTGAGCCCTATAATATCGAAGTGATTGATGTTGACGTTAAACTGACTGAATTAACCCAATTTAAGCTCACCGATCTTAATCACTTATATTTCCCATGGCTGCAATTACGTTATCAAGATAGCTTTATTGAGTTTCGTGATATCAAGTTAGATCTAAAAGATGGTTACCATACCCTAAAAAATATGTCCTTAGCTGTTGAAGATATCAATGCGCTGCACATTCGTGATATTCAAGTCACATTAGGGGACAGTTTTTTTAAACGACAAGAACAAGGTGAAAACTCGGATAATATAGGTCTGAGCATTAACCAAATTCCACAAATAACACTCGACAATATCAGTGTATATTTACCTAAGTCGTTACAAAAAAAGGTTCCTTCCCCAGTTCTACGAACGAGTAAATTGCAGTTAACCCATGTGGAATCAGCAAAAAAATCTACCGATGCACTGCAGAAAACGGATACACATCAAGTACTGTCTGGAACAGTCAATTTGATGGAACAGCAGGTATTGGCGTTTGAACTGGCACTCGCTCAAACACAGTGGACGCTTAGCCATCAAACTGACTTTAATACCTTACTTAGTAGTGTGACTGAGTTTAATCGTGCGTTAACACTCATGGCATCTGATGAGGCTTTAGGCAATAACTCAGCCGTTTCGCAATCAGATTTTGTAACTGGATTAGATGACTTCGTCACTAGTATTGATGCATTAGCAATTGATGTTAACGGCCTTTGGCAAAGTGATACACAACTTGATTTGATTCACGGTTCAATCGGCAGTCAGCACCAGATTATTCCTGTAACAGCATCAAATGGCGACGCACTTCCCCTCATTAGCAGTCGATTACTTTCAGGGATTAAATTCAGCTCAGATTCGCCTATCGATTTTTCGATAAACTATCTGCCAATGTCAGATACAGCGCCCGCTATGACGACCTTTGAACTGCAACCTTTAACTTGGCAGCAACGCACGACTCAACTGCAATTAGCCGATATCAATGCATTGTTGAGTCGCACAGAATTCGTTGATACCCCGTTCACAGCTCACGCTAACCAATTGCTAAGTAATATGACTGAACCTGTTGATTGGTCTATATCTTTAAAGAAACCATTAACCATTGAAATGCCACTGGATGACACATCTGTAATCAACGTTTTGCCAACAAGTGCCAGCTTACTTGTGAAGCATGACACTGTCACAACAGCATTAGATATCAATGATTTCACTGTGGACAGCCTCTCAATTGCGAATTCTTCAGCATCAAACGATAACTCATCCACCCTTAATAGAATGACACTGAACTCAAGACTAGATTTCAGTCTGAATCAGCATCACCCTATTGAACTAATCGAATTGAGTGAGGGCTTAGCATTAACGTCTACTGAATCTAGCGGTTCTGACAAACGTATTACACTTGATGGAAGCAGAATAAAATTTACTGCAAACGCCAGAGCTGATAATCAATCAATAAAAGTCACCCTATTGCCTCAGTCAGGAATTCACACAGAAAAGCTCAATGTTTATATGCCACAAAAGACATTGTCTTTTGAAAGCCTGCATTGGCAGCTTACGCAACCTTCAAGTATTGAACACATTCAAGCGCCTATTGAGACCAGTACTGATATAAACCAAAGCACAGATATAAACCAAGCTACTAGAAAATCTACACTCAATATTGGCAATTTTGCATTGGGCTTTGACCGTTTTTCATTTAAAACAAATGACATCAAACAAGTGCTAAACGAGACTTTTGAAGTTGAGTTAGGCCAATTTGAGATCAACGCAACGCAAAATATCGCTTTGTTATTGGGTTCTTCGAACATCAACGAAACTGACCATCGCCATGGTAGCGCTACTTCAAAAATGTCTACCCTTGAAACATTACTCGCCCAATCAAATCAAACTCAACTTAATTGGTCGTTACAAGATGTTCAAATTGATAAGCTCATTCCAAGCAAAACAAAATTACGCCGTTACAAAGTACTGCGACTTGATGATATATCGCTTAGCCAACACTTAAACCTGCAGCATCAGCTGTTAACAGGTTCAGAACAATGGCAGCTCGATGAACTAATTTTATCCAGCTATCACTTGCTGCGGTTACCACAGCAAAACATGCCAGTTTCTTTAGCAGGTCAATGGCTGGTCGATACAGAGTTAGCATCCGTTGTTAATACCTTAGAGCAAACTCAAATGCTCCCCGAAAACTTATCCATTTCAGGCTATAACAAGCTTAAGGCTGGTTTTGCACTTAATGAAAGCCAAGGCGTGTCTTTGTTTGAAATGAAATTTGAACAGCAAGTCTCGCAGCTTGATGCACAATATAACGAAAACTATTTTAACAACGCGAATTTAACGGCTAATTGTCAATTCAATTGGCAGCAAGTTCATAGCACACCAATTCAACCTACGACCTACAGCCAAAGCCGTCTGTTGTGCCAACAAGCAGAACTCAATATTGCTGATGCTTACGTCGGTATTAATCTTGAAAACATTCAACTAAAAACCAATATTTCACTGGGAAAAAATGATGAAATACCCGCCAAAAATTGGTTACAGGAAATTAGCGGGCTTAGCGATACTGATGTTAATTTAACAGCCAGTGGCGACTTATTAGATGGAGAGTTTTTAGTGCCTGAGTTTTATCTAAAATTACACGATAAATCTGAAGGTTACTTTGTCTTAAATGGCATTAGCTTAGAAGCGTTACTCGCTGCACAGCCCCAGGTTGGTGTCTACGCCAATGGTATTTTTGACGGTGTTTTACCAGCAAGCTTAGTCGATGGTAAAGTCACTATTGCAGGTGGACACTTGGCAGCAAGGAAACCGGGAGGCTTAATTCAAGTGTCAAATAACCCGGCCCTTGAGCAAATTAGAACAACTCAACCACACTTAGATTTTGTTGTACAAACACTAGAACATTTAGAGTACAGCCAGCTAAGTAGTAGTTTTGACATGGCAGAAAATGGGGATGCTTCACTCAAAGTGCAAGTGAAAGGTCAAAGCCAAGATATTGAAAGGCCAATACATTTAAACTACTCTCATGAAGAGAACTTATTTCAATTATATAAAAGTACGCAGATTGGCAACCAACTGCAAAATGATATCGAACGATCCGTGAAGTAAAAGGACAACTCAGTGAAAACGCATTCGATTAATACACTTTGGCTTTTATGCGCGAGCAGTCTGTTAATAAGCGCTTGCTCGCCAACAGTCAAAATAGCCCCTCCCGACAAGCCCATTGAGATAAACCTCAATGTCAAAATCGAGCATGAAATCATTATTAGAATTGATAAAGAGCTCGACATACTTTTAGAAGATGACGAGTTATTTTAATTAATAAGGAAATCACATTATGAAGTTACCCATCATAGCCTTATTAACAGGGCTTTTATTGTCAGCAAATGCTTATGCGTTAACCCTACAGCAAGCAAAAAGCCAAGGCTTAGTTGGTGAGCAAACCAATGGCTATTTAGGCCTAGTCGTCAATGATAAAGCTGCAAAACAGTTAATGTTAGACGTTAACGCAAAACGTAAACAACATTATCAAAAAATAGCTAAAAAAAATAAACTCTCAACCACTGATGTTGCCAATAGAGCGGCTAAAAAAGCGATTTCGGCGGCGGATAAAAATCATTTCATTCAAAATTCATCCGGGAAATGGCTGCAGAAATAAGCGACTTTTGAGTGCTCTTCCACCTTAAAATGTAAATGTCATCATTTTTTATCATCAATTTAGTTTACTTAAACTAGGATAAAAATTGATGGCATTATATATTTCACTTTATGCCATAACACCCACCCTTTACGATATGTGGCATATAAGCGCTTGTTGTTATTAACCTTTATCACCTCGCTTTTTGCTTTCATTCGCAATACTCATTCTTAAGTTAATTTTCTCTTTTTATTATTGATAAATTTGCCATTAAATTGTACAAATTTTAGGTGTCCTTATAGCGCTTGTGGGTATTTTATTCGTAAAACAAAAGTGTTACATTTGTGAGATAAGTCATTTTTTTGTCTGGTGTCATTTTTACATCAGACGTATATACCTTTGAGAATATGAACAAGATTTTATCTGCCATTGCAGCACTTATAATACTAATAAACCCTGTTCAGGCTAAACCTGTCGTTAACGTGGGCGGTTACTTGTTTGCCCCTTATGTGAATATCTCTGAGGCCGGCATGTTTCAAGGGTTTACCATTGATTTAATCGCAGCGTTCAATGAACTTCAATCAGAAGTCGACTTCCAATTTGTTAATACCAGCATTGAAAATCGCTACCAAGCATATGACATTGGTCGTTTCGATATGATGATTTTTGAAAGCCCTATTTGGGGTTGGCAAAACTTTGATACCACCTTTATCCCACTTGATATTGTCGACGGTGAAGTGTTTATCACCCTTAGAGATAATGATAAAAACCAAGAATATTTTTCATCTTTTAAAGATAAATCATTAAGTCTTGTGAGTGGCTATCATTATCAATTTGCAGACTGGAACACCGACAGCCAAGAGTTAGCACTCAATTTTGATATTCAGTTTGTTAATACCAATAAAGCATCAATAGAAAGTGTTCTCAAAGGTCGCGCCGATATTGCCCCTGTCACCCATTCATACCTTATGCATTATTTGCAAACTCACCCTGATGCACGCTCGCAATTACTGATCTCAGAGAGATTGGATCAAGCGTACTCTCATAGCATCTTGCTCAAACCGAATTCTGTGGTTTCGGCAAGTCATGTGCAAAAGTGGTTTAATGAAATTCGCGATTCAGGAAGATTGAAACGTATTGCAGAAAAGTACAATGTAGAAATTTAATATGTTTTAGGCTTTAAAACATAAGTCAGCATCTTGAAGATAGTGACTAAGAAATCTGTTAAACAATAGATGATGCTGAGCGCATCATCTATTAACTCTACAGCTAAATTACATGGTTACCATCGCCCAATATTCAAGGCGAGACTTTGGATCCAGTACCACTTTCTTACATAAATCTTTGTACTGACCCATTAATGGTCCTAAACCACTTGAGCCGCCAAGGCTGGCAATTTGTTGCTCTTTTGCAGTCGCAACTGCCGCTTCTACTTTCTCGGCAGGCATATATTGTCCAGCAATCTTTTCAGCTTCAAGACCTGAATCTTTAAGTCTGCCGCCAACGGCTTGCATCTGTGGTGCATCCATCCCCATGATCACACCAGATGCGATTTCGTAATACGCAGCGCATTGCACTAACTCGTTACTGAAAGCTTCTTCAGCTTTATCTTGTGCATAGCTACTGCTTGCTGCAGTAAGTAAAGCCACTGCTGCAGCTAATTGAAATCCTTTGTTTAACATGAAATATCCTTTATTCCTGATACTTAACTGATTACGACTTAAACCACAATCAACGTTAAATTGACTCAGATTTATGGTTAGTAATTTATCTCTGTATGCAAAATGGCATTGGCATTTTGCTGTTGATAATAATCTAGGCGATGTTTTAAATGTTTTTTTACCGTGGCCCATTCACTATCGATGATCGAATAGACCACAGTGTCTCGTACTGTGCCGTCTTTCAATAATTTATGGTTTCTCAGTACACCATCTTGTTTCGCACCCAAGCGCATAATGGCTTGTCTAGATGCTTGGTTATGCCAATGGGTTCTAAACTCCACGGCCATCACATCCAAGGTTTGAAATGCATAAGTGAGTATCAGTAATTTAGTCTCTGTATTCACCGCTGTACGCTGTGCTCTTTTGGCATACCAAGTGTAACCAATTTCTAAGCGACGATTGGGTTGATCCCAATTACAGATACGAGTACAACCAATGACTTCACCTGAAGTCTTTTCTCTGACCACAAATGCTAAAGCTTCACCATGACTCTCTTGCACTAAAGCCTTTTCCACATAAGCCTTCATATCATCTGGGTGAGGCACAGTGGTAAACCACAATTCCCACAAACTCCCATCAGTTGCAGCTAGACTTAACGCAGTCACATGCTCAAGTGTCAACGGTTCTAAAATGACATGCTCACCAATTAAGCAAGCGTCACTGTTTACTTCTGCCATTATCTCTCCCGCCCAGTCGTTAACTTGCTCACATAAATACAGAATACATGATCTTAAGCAGAATAAAATCTCCTTTTTATACAATAAAACGATAACTGTATTAGCCACTGTTGTTCACTGAGTATTAGTTAGCCATATCAGGAATATTCATCAGGTGCTTTCGCTAACCAAATAAAAAGCCAATACTTTTCAGTATTGGCTTTGCACAGCGAGAGCTGCCGTTGAGTATTAATACAACAGTGTGCTTTTATTGATTAAAATCCAGTTGATAAACACTTGTCGTGCCACTCACTTCATTGCCAATAACTAACAATGGTTTGCCTGTCAGATTCATATCAGCACCGATAAACTTCATGCCTTCAGGCCCTAAGTCACCAGCAAGCTCAGGTTGACCTGAAATATCATCACCATCGATTTCAAAATCAATATCAAAATCTCGATTTATCACATAATCAATAAAGCTAACATCAAATGGGTTAGTAATATCGTAAACCATAAAACCACCCGTGCGCTCTAATCCGATGAAAGCATATTTTTTATCACCAATTTCTCCAATAGCTAACGCTTCAGGTTCTGGCCCTTTATCATCACTACGGCTATCGCCTTTGCTTTCTTCGTTATGGTTATTGAAGTTATCACCTAAGATCGCCGCTGTAATGCGCTCGAACTGGCTAGCACTGTCAAAAACTTGTTGGCCATCATGGGTCCATATCGAAAATGAACGTGCGCCATATGAGACGATTTTATCCATATCACCGTCGCCATCATCATCGCCCATGCTAGTGGTAATTTTTAAACGTCCTAGCTGAGTCTTATCTTGTGCGGCTAAAATTTGTGGATGGTTTGGGTCTAGCAGTAAGTCTTCTGCCCGCTCTTCTTCTGAAAAACCGTCATAATCACGTGCGTCACCTTCATTGGCTGTAACAATAAAGTCCTGATCACGCCATTGGTAACTTGCTATCGTATCTGGCTGATACATGCCGTAAACACCTTCGTATGCCATGATGTTGATAGCATCATCTTTATCACTGGCATCGATTTCGTTACCCGCTTTCCCGTAATCTTTAAGACCAAGTGCATTAATCGCTTCAACCGTATTATCAGCCAAGTTAATCACTGCAATAGCATTGTTTTCTTGTAGGCTGACATAGGCATATTGGTTATCTTTAGAGACTGCAATATATTCAGGCTCTAGATCTTCAGAAACTGAAGCACCAGGGCCATTAAGTTTAATCAGGTCGCTTAATTCATCATGGCGTGCATTGCCTGCATCAAACTCGTTAAAGGTAATCAAGGTAGCAGTATCGACAGGAATATTATCAACCACTTCGATAATTGAAATGCTGCCTTCGGGATCTACCGTGTAAGCATCGTTAGGCTCACCTTCATTGGCTATAATCACTTTGGTACCGTCATGGGTAAACACCACGTTATCGGGTAATGCACCTACGTTGACAGTTTTAATAAAGCTTGGCGCATCAACATCAGATAATTGATAGAAGGCGATAACACCGTTCCCTTGCGTCGCATTGCCTGCATCATCAGCTCTTTCAACGGCAGCAGCTAAAAGGTCGCCATAAATACTGATGCTATTAACGCTACCTAGACCAGTTAATTCGGCATCTGTAGCAACATCTAAACTGTATACTTTTTCTAAGTTACTTAATGTAGAGGCCTCTGCTGCATCAACAGCTTGAGTCTCAACACTCTCAAGGCTAATAGCATCGACCATGCCACTTTGAGCATTGACCACAAACGCTAGATGACTTGCTACGTGATAATCAACAATTTCAGCAGCACTTTTCCCAAACACGCCAGACTCGTAACGACCTATAAGTCCTAAAGATAAAACACCTTGCTGAGCATCACAGATAATCTGACTTTGGGCAGAAATGATTTCGTCACTGTCTAAAATGCCATTTCCATTTGTATCAATGCCGGTATCGATTTGCTTTCCACCAAAAGGACAAATAGCATGACCAGAAGCTAACGAACTTGTCGTGAGTAACGAAGTTAGTCCATTAATACCATCACTACCTTTGCTGCCATCAGAGCCGTCGTCACCATCGCAGCCAGTTAATAGCATCATAGAAACAATAGCGGCTATGGGTAAAATATTGGTTTTCATCATCACTTTCCTGTTACGTACTTGTTATTAAAATTTAAGGTAAGCTACCCAAGTTCAATGACAATCACGCGACACTCTTGTTAAGCTATTGTTACATCCTATTTGGTTGATCCAGTAAAGATTTTAATACAAGTTCTTATTAAATAATTCCCATTAGCAAACACTAATCATGTTAAAATCCTTTATGGAATTTTCTTCGTTCCTCTTCTTTTGCCTTCACTCTTTTTTATTACTGAGGTATGTGTGAGCCCGTCTTCAAACACTCATTCAAATAATACTGCACAAAATTCTCCGCATCTTGCCATGTTAATTCCAATGCTTGCGGCCATTGTTGCTATCACGCCATTAGCTATTGATATGTATTTACCAGCGATGTCAGCTATTGCAATAAGCTATGATGCCCACGTCACCACCGTACAACAGTCTTTAAGTATTTATTTAGCTGGGTATGCGCTTGGCATGCTGACATTCGGCCCACTTGCGGATCGTTTTGGTCGTAGGCCTTTAGTCATTTTCGGCCTCAGTGGTTTTACGCTAATTAGTTTATTTATCTCTTTTAGTAGCAGCATTGAAACATTTTTAGCCTTGAGGTTTATTCAAGCGTTTATTGGCGCCGCTGCAACTGTGGTTGTTCCTGGTTATATCAAAGAGGTTTATGGTGATAACACGGCTAAAGGCATGTCTTATGTCAGTTTAATCATGATGCTTGCCCCTTTATTAGCACCAACACTTGGCAGTTTAATTTTAGAGTTTGGTGAATGGCCGCTGATCTTTATAAGCCAAAGCTGCTACGCGATTGTATTGTTAATGCTGGTGTTGTTTAAACTTAAGATGCCAAGCGATAAGGCGAAAGACAGTCGCAGTACTCAGTCTTTTCTTAAGTCCTATAAAACCGTGTTAACTCGTCAGGGCGTCAAGGTTAATATCACTTGTGGCGTGCTCACATCGTTTGCTTTTTTCTGTTACTTAACAGCCTCTCCTTTCATATATATGGAAGTGTTCGGGTTAGATAAATCACTATTCGCGATTTTGTTTAGCACTAATGTTGGCGCGTTAATGCTCGCTAATATTGTTAATTCAAGGATTGTCGGTCGCTATGGTTCTAGCCGAATGTTGTTTGTGGCCACGGTGTTTGCAACGCTTTCAGCCACTGGGTTGTTGATCGTTAATATTATTGACCTAAGTTACCATTACACAGTGGCAATGCTCATTCCATTAATGGGCTGTTTAGGGATTATGTCAGTCAATGCTGATGCGATTGTATTAATGAAATTTAAAAAGGAAACTGGAACTGCGACTGCCGTGATTGGTACATTGCGCTTTGGGTTTGGCTCTCTTGCAGGACCTTTACTAGCAGTATTTTACACAGGTACTGCAGTGCCTTTTTCTGCAATGATGCTGATTTCAGTTATGTTAGTCATGGTCTGTTTGCTATTTCAGCGAACTCAACCAGCACATTAGAATTTTATGAATAAGAGTGATGCTATGTATCACTCTATTCAATAATGCCACGACCCCATTTTCATTATTAAATTGATCAATTCCTATTCCAGTTCTTTTAGCCAATATGTGCGTCCTAAAATGTTCTATTTGTACGCTCTATAACAAAAGTTATATTCAATAAACTGCAAATAACACTTAATTTAATGTGTTTTTCTGACTTATTAGTCATTATTAATCAATATTCATGAAATACACTCAAGTTTCTTAGTTAATTTCAAAATCACTCTTGTATCAAGTTCAAAATTAATTATGATGAAATCATCTTGTTTCACTTGGTGTTATCTCAATATCAAATGAAAACAAGACAATTATCTAAGGCGGTTATCGACTGCAAAGATAAACGAGTTCGAATTACCATTCGAACCTACTTTTAGAACGATTACCGTCGTTGTAACAAGATACTGTTTACCCACAACGGTAACTTAAGAGGATTTAGCAATGGAAAAATTATCCGGCGCAAGCATGATAGTGCGCTCGTTAATAGACGAAGGCGTAAAACACATATTCGGCTACCCTGGTGGCTCAGTTCTTGATATCTACGATGCTCTTCATAAAATTGCAGGTGTAGAACATATTCTTGTAAGACATGAACAAGCTGCTGTCCATATGGCTGATGGCTATGCGCGCGCAACCGGTGATGTTGGCGTAGTACTAGTCACTTCAGGTCCTGGTGCAACTAATGCGATTACAGGTATTGCTACTGCATACATGGACTCTATCCCAATGGTGGTCTTGTCAGGCCAAGTACCCAGTAACCTTATTGGTAATGATGCATTCCAAGAATGTGACATGATTGGTATTTCTCGCCCGATTGTAAAACACAGCTTTTTAGTGAAAGATCCCCGTGAAATCCCTGAAATTATCAAAAAAGCCTTCTTTATTGCTGCAACTGGCCGCCCAGGACCTGTGGTTGTCGATTTACCAAAAGACTGCTTAAACCCAGAGCTTCTTCACGACTACGTTTATCCAGAATCAGTCAACATGCGTTCTTACAATCCAACGACATCAGGCCATAAGGGCCAAATCCGTCGTGGTTTACATGCATTGTTAGCGGCTAAAAAACCTGTTTTATATGTAGGTGGTGGCGCGATTATCTCTGAGTGCGACCAGCAAATCCTGCAACTGGCAGAACGCTTAAATATTCCTGTGATTAACACATTAATGGGTTTAGGTGCATTCCCTGGCAGTCATCCGCAATTCTTAGGTATGCTTGGCATGCACGGCCGTTATGAAGCCAACATGGCAATGCATAACAGTGACCTTATTTTTGGTATCGGTGTGCGTTTTGATGACCGGACAACGAATAATGTCGAGAAGTACTGCCCTAACGCAACCATCTTACATATTGATATTGATCCATCTTCGATATCAAAAACAGTCAGAGTAGATATCCCAATTGTTGGCTCTGCTGAAAACATTTTAGACAGCATGCTCAAGCTACTTGATGAGACTCAAAAAACCAATGACAGCGAAGCACTCGATGCATGGTGGACTGATATCAATCAATGGCGTGAACGTGATAGCTTGGCGTACGATAAAACCACCGATCGTATTAAGCCGCAGCAAGTGATCGAAGTACTGCATAAATTGACCGACGGTGATGCTTACGTCACATCTGATGTTGGCCAGCACCAAATGTTTGCTGCACTGTATTATCCATTTGATAAACCACGTCGCTGGATAAACTCTGGTGGCTTAGGCACCATGGGCTTTGGTTTACCTGCAGCCATGGGTGTTAAAATGGCAATGCCAGATGAAACCGTTGTTTGTGTAACTGGTGATGGTTCAATTCAAATGAACATTCAAGAGCTATCAACGGCACTGCAATATGATACCCCAGTAAAAATCATCAACTTGAATAACCGATTCTTAGGTATGGTAAAGCAGTGGCAAGACATGATTTATTCAGGTCGTCACTCTCATTCTTATATGGACTCAGTACCGAACTTTGCCAAGATTGCAGAAGCCTATGGCCATGTTGGCATGACGATTAGCGATCCTAATGAACTTGAGTCTAAGCTTGCAGAAGCATTAGCAATGAAAGACAAATTAGTCTTTGTTGATATCAGTGTTGATGAAACTGAGCACGTTTACCCAATGCTTATTCGTGGTGAGTCAATGAAAGATATGTGGTTAAGCAAAACGGAGAGAAGCTAATGCGTCGTATTATTTCTGTATTACTTGAAAACCAACCGGGCGCGTTATCTCGTGTTGTAGGTTTATTCTCTCAACGCGGTTATAACATCGAAAGTTTAACCGTAGCGCCAACAGAGGACACCACATTATCGCGTCTAAATATTACCGTTAATGCTGAAGCCAATGTTCATGAGCAAATCGAAAAGCAACTGCACAAGCTCATTGATATATTAAAAGTGTCCAATATCACTGAGAATGCACACATTGAACGTGAGCTGGCATTAGTTAAAGTTAAAGCTCAAGGCGAACTACGGGAAGAAGTAAAGCGCACTGCTGATATTTTCCGTGGCCAAATTGTCGATGTCACTTCAAGCCTTTATACCATTCAAATGGCGGGCACTAGCGATAAAATCGATGCATTTATCAGTGCATTAGCTGAGGTCACTAAAGTGATTGAGGTATCACGTTCGGGTGTTGTAGGTCTTGCCCGTGGTGATAAGGCCATGAAAGCATAAACCTTGTAAAAATTAACATTTACAGTGTATCGCTTTAATAGCGTTAAATCATGAACCGTAAAGGGAGCATTTGCTCCCTTTTTAATCCTTAGCCACAAACTCAGCTATCCTATACTTTATCCACTCTGCTATAATACTCTGCTTTTCAAAGTCGCAATGTTATCAACTAACATTGCAGACACTACTGACATTTTACCTGAGATAACACATGCCATTTTCCAAGCTTGGATTAAGCGAACCCATCACACTTGCTCTTAATGAGTTAGGCTACAGCGCGCCGACTCCAATTCAACAAAAAGCAATTCCAGTGGCCTTGTCGGGTAAAAATATCATTGCTGCAGCGCAAACAGGTACCGGTAAAACAGCTAGCTTTGTCTTGCCAATACTTGAACGTTTCAAAGAGCCTCGTAAAGTACGTGGTAAACGAGTTAAAGCGCTGGTACTTGCTCCAACTCGCGAACTAGTAGTACAAGTAGAGCAAAATATTCAGCAATACAGTAAGCATTTAACCATCAATTCAATGGTGATGTACGGCGGCGTTGATAGCAAACCGCAGAAACAGCGCCTCATTGAAGGCATTGATATACTCGTTGCCACACCCGGTCGTTTACTCGATTTGTACACCCAACGTGCAGTCCACTTTGACGAGCTAGAAGTGTTAGTGCTCGATGAAGCCGATCGCATGCTCGACATGGGCTTTATTGAAGACATTAATCGCATTATTGAGTTGTTACCTGACGAACGTCAGAACATGTTGTTTTCGGCCACTTTATCAAATCAAGTTCGCGCATTAGCTAAAACAGCAATGAAAACGCCGGTGCAGATTTCTGTTGAAACGGATGCTGACGCTAAGCCTAAAATTGTTCAATGGTTAGTCACCGTTGATAAAGATAAAAAATCCGCTTTATTAAGTCATTTAATCCAAGAAAATGATTGGAAACAAGCGCTAATCTTTATTGAAACCAAGCATGGTGCAGCGAAACTTGTTACCCAATTAGAGAAACGAGGCATCATCGCAGAGTCTTTCCATAGTGGTCGAAGTCAGCCGATACGCGAGCAGATATTAGCGGACTTTAAAGCAGGTAAAATCACTTACTTAATTGCTACTGGTGTCGCTGCCCGTGGTATTGATATTGATGACTTACCATTAGTCATTAACTATGACTTACCATTTCCTGCTGACGATTATGTTCATCGTATTGGTCGTACAGGCCGTGCTGGCGCACAAGGTACTGCTGTCTCATTGGTGTCAAAAGATGACTTTAAAAACCTGTGCGCAATTGAGCGTCGTTTAAGCCATATTATTGAACGCAAAGAGGTTGAAGGTTTTGCGCCAAGAAAAGAAGTGCCTATTTCCATTTTAGATTTTGTGCCTAAAAATCCAAAAGCGCCAAAGCCTAAAACAGATCAAGATAAGCCTAAGATGTCACGTGGTAAATCTGACAAACCAAAGAATAACCACTACAACAAAAATAAAGCTAAAAAATTCAACCAAGAAGAAGCAGCGAGTTCACCTTATGGCGCTAAAAGTACACAGCGCACTTCTGATGATCGCCGTTCACAAGGTTCATCCGAGTCAAAACCTGCATCAGTCCCAAATGGTAGCGGCAGTGTGAACCCATGGAAACAGTAATCTAAATTCTAAAGCCTGCATTTCAAATTAATGATGCAGGCTTTTTGTTTTAGATTTGGTTTTAGTTTTAGTTTTAGATTTAGATTTAATTTTCTATTATATTTTATTTCGCTTAGCACAAGTTCACTGCTTTATATTCACTCGCCATGGCGGATTTAAGCGGTTTTCTCCCGCCCAATACAGTTTGATTTTATTCCCTGACGGATCAAATAACACCGCTTCACGCCAAAGATAAGGCTCATCAACAGGTAACTGTTCAAATATAATTCCTTGTTGTATTAACGCTTCAACCCACACATCTAAATCTTGGTGCTCAAAGTAGATCACGCTGCTATTGTCTCTCTTCTGTACAGAATCAGATCCTTGCAAAGACTCTTCACCCAAAAAAGACAAAGAGAATGTCGCCTCACCTTCAGGACAAGCAAATCGTGCATAATGATTACCTTTGGCTGCTGTGCTTACAATTTGTGTAAACCCCAAGGTTAGGTAAAACTCACAGGCTTTAGCCATATCATTAACAGGGAGTGTGACTTGATTTAATCTCATAGTATTTATTCCAATTAGACAGTGATCTATAAATAGAAATTACGCTCACTCGGGATATCCGTTAAATACTCAACAAACTCTACTTCATGACCATTAGGATCGATGTAATACACGCTGTTGTAGTTCGCGTCTTTGCTGCCAATAATCGCGATTTCAAAACCTGCTGCAATCAGCCTTTGATTTAAGCTTGTTAAATCTGTCACCACATAGGCGAAATGAGCAAGTCCTAAATCATAGCCTTCAACTGGGCGGATTTTTCCTTTGCCATTATCATTGAAAGAAAGGTAGTTATAGTCATCGCCAAAATGAATCCATTTTCGCTGCACCCCATGCCATTCCCCTTCTCCACCACCTCTGACTTTCCAATGAGGAAATGCCGCTTGATAAAATTTAAGTGTTGTTTCTAAATCGTTTACGACTAAATTCAAATGTTCTAAGCGCATAATGACTTCCTGTTAATTGATTACTTTTAATTGATTACTTTTTATCTGGCACTTTTAAAAATATGAAAATCTCAGAGTTATTTGTTTGCCATTGTTTGACTAAATAGTTGCTGCGTTTTTTCAAAGACATTTCTAATAGCTATTTGGGTTTGAACCTCTTTTTTGTTCAATAACTCAATGCCCAAGCCAGCTGTGTTCGCTTGGATCAAAACAGCGCTTCTCTTATCCATTAAAGGCCGATTCACTGATATTGGTTTACTCATATTCAATCTCCTTATCCATTTTACCCTTGAGCCGCCAACCACTCTTTGGTTTCAATTTAGTGATGGGTTATATAAGATGAAGCCACTATAGAACCTCAACCTAAGTTGAGGTAAAGCGCTAAATAGTCATTTTTTGTCATTTATTTTTGATATTTAAGATTCACATGTATGAGGCTTAAACGAGATGAGTAGTAACTGCTAAGGAGAAGCATGTTAAATGAAGCGGATCTAACCGTAGGTCAAGTCGCCAAACGTTGCGGCATTAAGGTGTCTAGTTTGCACTTTTACGAAACTAAAGGATTAATTAGCAGTTTACGTAATCAAGGGAATCAACGGCGATATCGCAGGGATGTCATTCGGCGAATATCTGTGATTAAAGCAGCACAAAAAATGGGGATCAGTTTACAGGAAATCAAGCATGCCCTTAGTCACTTACCCAATAATCGCACGCCAAACAAAGAAGATTGGGCTAAGTTATCACAAGCATGGCACGATAAACTCACTCAGCGTATTCATTATTTAACTGAGCTCAGAGACTCACTAAACGGATGTATTGGTTGCGGTTGTTTATCTATGACGAGTTGTCCAATTTACAACCCAGAAGATGCGCTAGGCATTGATGGCGTAGGCTCTGTCATCTTAGATAAAGCACTCATTCAAGATTAAACCTGTAATTATGTTGATTTGAAAACTAAAAAGCCCAACAAGGAAATAGATTCTCGTTGGGCAAAATAATCAGGGAAGATGTGAAACTTGTGCTATTTAAAATGCATGATGAGTGCATAGGGGAATTAAATAGCACGGATGAAACAATGTCTTACAAGGTTTGCTATCTCTCATCATCAACCTCTCGTTGCAATGAGTAAGAGATAGCGTCGAAAGGTTAGCTTTCGATGGTATTGTTTACGTTAGCGCCGTTAATTTTAATCTTACGCGCTTTCAATGCTTCAGGAATTTCACGCACTAATTCAATATTTAAAAGGCCATTTTCTAAGCCTGCTCCCACGACATTAACGTGATCAGCTAATTGGAAAGTACGTTCAAATCCACGTTCAGCAATACCTTGGTGTAAGTATTTACGCTCATCGTTTACGGCTGCAACTTTGCTGCCTTTGACTAATAACTTGTCGCCTTCGCTGGTGATATCAAGTTCGTCCATGGTGAAACCTGCAACAGCCATAGTAATGCTGTAACGATTCTCACCCAGTAATTCGATGTTGTATGGAGGGTAACCAGTGTTACCATTTTGCACTGCAGCGTGCTCAGCCATTTTAGCTAAACGATCGAAACCGATTGCACTGCGGTAAAGAGGAGTTAAATCTGGAGTTAAGTTAAATTTGCGCATGTTCATACCCTTGTCTAAAGCAATATGTGAAAATAAATATGCCATTATTGGCGTTTGTCATTACCCTTACGGCGTAATGGAAGTTAGTACCTCTATTGAGCGTGCCTAACTTATAACTAGATATGAGAACGATATTTTTGTTTTCAAGTAAATATCGGAAATTATTTTTATTTATTTTGAATTTATTTTTTATAACACAACAAATACAGTGGCTTATGTTAAAAATAAATTTTATAAAAATGGCAACAAAAAAGGCAACCTTGCGATTGCCTTTCAGTTTTCTACACTAATTTATTCAAACTAAGCTTGAAAATTAATAGATACTACAGCCTAAACTACTCTTAGATTGCTTGAATTTAAGCTCTCCATTTGGCGCATAATCAGCAATATTTATCTGCTCATGCTGTTTAATGTAGTCATACAGTTCAATCGCATCAACATAGCCCGCTTCTAGAATATTAATCTTGGGATAGTTATCACCACCTGCTGCGCTAAAGCTTGGTATTGAGAAAGTATAGTTTTCATTAATGTCAAAAGGCTGATTATTAATTGTGTGTATTTCAACCTGCTGATCGCGGCACATCACCGTCATATCAATGCCATAAAACTGCGCGTAAGCGCCACTGGTCCGAGTATTAGTCGCCACTTTAGATAAATACTTAACTAACTTCTCACCAGACATTTCAGCAAAACCAATCGTATTTGAAAATGGCTGAACGGTTAATACATCACGGTATGCCACATCTCCGGCTTGAATTGATGCTCTAACGCCACCTGAGTTCATAATGCCAAAATCAGCACGCACTTTTTCACTGTGTACTTTCGCAATTAAGCGCCCTAAATTGGTTTGCTGCGCGCGAACCACTTTACGATCGCCTTGCAGTAAGCCATCCACTTTACCAATTATGACATCAAGCTCTGCGCTGCCTTTATCTTGATAAGGCTTAAGCGCCGCTTCAACATCTGCATTACGCTCGATAGGCTCAGCAACTGGCCACGCTAGTTTTTTACCAAATGCCATACGCTTTAAGTTAATTGGGATTAATTGATAATCGACTAAATACAACTTGTCATTCACGTACTCAAAGTCTGCACGACCTACATATCGCCCCCACTCATGAGCTTGCATAATGTAAGTTCCATTTTGCTTGTCAGGACGACACGAATCCCCAGGCATAAAACGCGTATCATACTCACTTTTACGCCCACTCATACACACGGGGTTTTGTGAATGGCCGCCAATAATAGCATCAAGATCACCCTCGTTTAGGGCTCTTGCCATAGTGACATCACCAGGGGCATTACTGCCAAATTCACCATTTTGATAATGGCCCATATGTGTTGCCGCAAACACTAAATCGATACTGTCATCAGCATTAATCTGCGGTAATAACTTTTGCATTTCTTCAATCGGGTTAGTAAAGATTAAAGATTCGGTATGAAGCGGATTCGTTAATTTTGGCGTATCGTCGGTGGTTAACCCCACAACAGCAATATTGATGTTACCGAGGTTAAACACTTTATAAGGCTCAAAATAACGCTCATTGGTGTCTTTACGATAAATATTCGCGGCAAGCATTGGGAAGTTTGCTAGTTCAGCTTGCTCATCCAAAACAGACAATGGGTTATCAAATTCGTGGTTACCGACTGCCATCGCATCATAACCAATCATATTCATACCAATAAAGTCTGGTACTGCTTTTTGTAAATCTGACTCTGGTACGCCTGTATTGATATCACCGCCAGAAAGCACCAATGTATGGCCCCCTTCTGCAGCCACTTGTTTACGGATATTATCAATCACAGTAAAGCGCGCAGCCATACCAGCTTCACCCGCTTTATTTTGCCAAAAACGGCCGTGGTTATCATTGGTATGTAATACGGTAAACTTTGTGCAATTATTATCTTCACAGGTTGGGCGTTGCTCGCAGCCACTTAAACTGAACAAACTGACACAAGCGACAACTAAACTAAGGCTCTGTGTTAATCGTTTTGTGTGCGGAATTTTTCTTATCATTATTCTATCCGTTTTTAACAGGGCGTAGACAAATTCAATCAATACGCAATAAAACTGTGTCACAAAAATGAGTGACCATCTTAACAAAATACCAGCATTATATGTCATTTTTTTGAATTCAAAACCTTATAGAACAAGAGTTTATTCAATAATTTTGCAGCAATTGTCCTCATTAAAAAACAAGAGTTTTTTAATGATAGTGATAATGTATAAACAAAAAAGGCTTAGGGTGTAAGTTTATTAAACTTTCACCCTAAGCCTTTTATTTTATGATGGTTATTTAACCGAGCATATATCGTCTAAGCTCGAGTTATTATGCTATTTACAAAACAATTAGCGCATCAATTTAGACGAAATCCACGCACCAATTTCAGTTAACTGTTCAGGAATAACACTATGAGGCATTGGATAGGTTTTCCAAGTCGATGTATAGCCCGCTTTAGTGAGTGCATCAAAAGCCATTTTTCCGGCAAATAGTGGCACGACTTCATCTTGCTCACCATGATGTTGCAATAATTCTGTTTGTGCATTTGCTGAGTGTAAATCATCAGGTAAGCTTTCGCCGGCAGGTAAATAACACGATAACGCCATAATGCCAGCAAGTTTGTGCTCAAAACGTAAGCCACTAAATAAGCTCATGACACCGCCTTGACTAAACCCTGCCAGAATAATATTTTCAGCGGCAATACCTGCTTCTATTTGCTCATTAATCAGCGCTTTTACGGCTATTTCTGATGCGAGTACGCCATTAATGTCAGCACGATCATGTAAGTCCATGCTTTTAATGTCATACCAAGAACGCATGATATAGCCACCATTAATGGTCACCGCTTGTTCTGGCGCGTGAGGAAATACAAAACGAATACTGTGATTTTGTGGCAAGCCTAATAATGGCACTACAGGGGCAAAGCCTGCTCCAGAGTCACCAAGGCCATGAAGCCAGATAACACATGCGGTTGCAGCTGTGGTCGGTTCAATAGTAATACGTTCAAGTGCTGTGCTTGCAGACGGCATAATCTAATCCTTTATTATTTATTGCCGCTATCTTAACTGAAAGAGTTTAACTCGTTAACCTATCAATAGAATTCTGTCCTTTCAGATAATAAAAAAGGTAGCCTAAGCTACCTTTTTTGATTAACAGTGTTACTCAAATTGAATTATTGAGCACAACTCTTAACTTCTGAACCATTACGGTAGAAGTTTAATTGCCCTTCTACAGGCGCGTAATCTTCAGCTGAGATTTCTGGATTCGCTACGAAATACTCACGGAATACAGCAGCATCAGTTAACTGAGTATCAATGTAGTTTTCATGTGTATTGATGACTGGGTAATCATCGCCACCAGCAGCGCTAAAGTGGATCACTGAGAAAGTGTAGTTTTCAGCAACATCAAACGAACGGCCACCTAAGCTAGCAATATCAACAGTGCCTGCATCACAATTAACATCCATTGCAACATCATTTAGTTGTGGGTAACCACCACCAGTTTTAACTGCAATATTAGCAAGATAGTCTTCAACTTCAGCCCCTGTCATTGTGACGTAAGCAACGAAGTTTCCGAAAGGTTGTACAGTTAACACGTCACGGTAAGAGATATCACCTTCAGCAATAGATGCACGCACACCACCTGAGTTCATCACACCGAAATCAGCCGTCACGTTGAAGTTATTAGTAACAAACTCAGAATATGCCGTTGTTAATAAATTACCTAGGTTAGTTTGCTCAACACGAACAACCTCACGGTCACCTTCTAACTTGCCATCTGTGTACGAGATAACCACATCAAGTAGCTCTTGGCCACGTTCTTGGTAAGGCTTAAGCATGTCATACACGGTTTGATTCTTTTCAATTTCTTCAGTAATGAAAACTAAATCACCGTTGTCATCTTTTTCTTTTAAATTGATAGGAATTAGCGAGTAGTTCGCAAGTGTCAACTCACCATCCATATATTCAAAGTCAGCACGGCCAACATACTTGCCCCATTCGTGGGCTTGCATGATATAAGTGCCGTTTTGTTGATCTGGTTTACATTCTTCACCTGGGGCAAAATCTGCGTAATCATCGCCTTCCATGCACACCGGGTTTTGTGAATGACCACCAATAATCGCGTGTAATTGACCTTCTTCAACTGAGCGAGCCAACATCACATCGCCAGGTGCTTCAGTGCCGTGGTTGCCATCAGCATAGTGACCCATATGCGTGACAGCAAATACCATATCCACTTCTTCGTTAGCTTCGATTTCAGCTAATACTTTTGGTAGCTCAACTTGAGGATCCGTAAACTCTAAGTTTTCAACGTTTTCAGGGTTAACGATTTTAGGAGTATCTACTGTAGTGAAACCAATGATCGCCACTTTAAGACCGTTAATTTCGAATACACGGTATGGCTCAAAATAACGTTCTTCAGCATTTTTGTCGTAGATGTTTGCAGCAAGCATTGGGAAGTTAGCCAATGTAGATTGCATATCTAGCGTGCTTAATGGGTTATCAAACTCATGGTTACCGACAGCCATTGCGTCATAGCCAAGTAAGTTCATGCCAACAAAGTCAGGAATCGCTTCTTGCATATCAGATTCTGGTACACCCGTGTTGATATCACCGCCTGATAAAAGAATTGTTTCGTCGCCACGACCTTCAACTTCTGCGCGGATTTGGTCAATAACCGTTTTACGTGCAGCCATGCCATACTCACCGTCGCTGTTTTCCCAAAAGCGACCGTGGTTATCATTGGTATGAATAACGGTAAAGCTAGTACAAGCATCACCCGCAGCTTCACATGCTGTTTGGTCTTTATCATCGTCACTGCTACAACCTGATAAGGCTGCAAGTACTGCTGTTGCAACGAGTCCTTTGTATAACGTGTTTTTCATGATCTAACCCCTAATCAATATATTTTTATATTTACGAGCTACCCAGCTCTGCGCCGAATCGTAGCAAACACTGGACTGTTTTTATGTCACTTTAATTACAGTTTGTGATATTTAACCCAATAACAACAATAAGTTACACTACTGATTACAAACCATTTATAAACAATGGTTTTTACGCTACTTCTTCGTTATATCGAAAATGGAATCAATAAAAAGATAAGGGTGATAATCTGTTAATTTAAAATGACTTTGTGCAAAACAGTGCTTTGCCTGATTATCTTTTTAGTAAAACACCCCATAAAATTACTGCTCAACAAGGCCGAGATCACAGTTTGACTTTCAGCCGATTTGATATAGACCCAGTTTTACACGCCATAAAACATCGAAAAAATAGAAAATTAATGACAATTTAATCCGCTTATTTTCGATAAATTAGTAATCTACACTTAATTTTTATTCTGAAGTCATAGGTGTGGGAATGGGATTGTTACAAAACGGACAATGGGTCGACCAATGGTATGCCACCAAAGAAAATGGCGGTAAATTTCAACGAGAAGATGCGCAGCTTCGCAACTGGATCACGCCTGATGGCAGCGCCGGATTATCTGGAAGTGCTGGCTTTAAAGCAGAGTCTGGCCGCTATCATTTATATGTATCATTAGCCTGCCCCTGGGCTCATCGAACCTTGATATTTAGGCAGCTAAAACAATTAACCGCGCATATTGGTGTCACTGTGGTTGAGCCACATATGCTTGCAAACGGTTGGGAATTTAAAGGCCCTAATCAATCAACAGATGCTCATGCTATTGATGGTGCTCAAGTTGATGAACTGTTTAATAAAGACTTTATGTATCAGATATATCTGCAAGCAAAGCCCGATTATAGCGGCCGAGTGACTGTGCCTGTTTTATGGGATAAGCAGCAAAATACCATTGTGAGTAATGAGTCTTCAGAAATCATTAGAATGTTTAACTCAGTGTTTAATAAAGTAACTGGTAATACAGAAGACTACTATCCGTTAGAACTTCAATCAGAAATAGATTCTTTAAACGAGCTTATTTACCCCAACATCAATAACGGGGTTTACCGCTCAGGCTTTGCTACCACTCAAAAAGCCTATGAAGAAGCTGTAATGCCATTATTTGACACACTTGATACCTTAGAGGCTATATTGGCTAACAAAAGGTATTTACTGGGTAATCAAATCACTGAAGCTGATTGGCGATTATTTACAACGCTTATCCGTTTTGACTGCGTCTATGTGGGACATTTTAAAACCAACTTACGTACGATTGAATCTTATCCAAACCTGTCGGGATATTTACGAGACTTATATCAACAACCATGGATTGCCGACACCGTGAATTTTGAGCACATAAAACAGCATTATTACTTTAGCCATCAGCACATTAATCCAACTCAAGTAGTACCAGAAGGGCCGATTATCGATTACATGCGTCCACACAATCGCTCAGAACTTTAGAAACTCGAGTCTAGGGGAATTCATTTACTCATTAGTATGAGTTATCGGTTGTGGCTTGTGGCTTGTGGCTTGTGGCTTGTGGCTTGTGAACAATAAATGATTGAGCATGGATATCGCACCAACAGAGACTTTACTCTGGTGCGATACCCAGAATTTCAATCACTTCATAAAACTGTTGATTATTATCCAACTGCAAACTCCAGCGAACCGCACCAGCATCTGCAATCAGTAATAATCTATCTGCAATACACTTCATATCATCCACCATTGCAGTTAAGACAATACTGTTCACGTTAAGGCGGCATTGCACTTCAAATGGTGTCACGACTAACTTGCCTTGTGAAAATTCAATAATCATTAATACATTTCCGATTTAGCCAAACTGAAAACAAAAATCCCAAGTGGGGTTCACTTGGGATTATACAAAGCTTATAGCACTAAACTATTCACACTAATATTGATGTTAATCAATATTAGTGCTGATGACCGCCTTCACCATGTGAATGGCCGTGTGCGATTTCTTCATCAGTTGCTTCACGAACATCAACCACTTCAATATCAAAAGTCAGTTCACGGCCTGATAAAGGATGGTTAGTATCGATAGTTGCCATGAACTTACCAACTTTAACCACTGTCACTTGGCGTTGACCTTGTTCGGTATTTACAATAGCTGGCATGCCTGCTTTCCAGACTTTAGCACCTTGCAAATGTTTTACCGAAACGCGCTGCTCAGCCGCTTCCATACGTTCGCCATAAGTGTCTGCTGCAGGAGGCGTTACACTGAATTTAGCCCCAGCTTCTTTACCTGTTATTGCATCTTCAATACCTGGCATCATGTTGTCATGGCCATGTAAGTAAGCAATTGGCGATCCGCCTTCGTTAGTTTCAATCACTTCGCCTTTCTCATCGCGAAGTGTGTAGTTGAAACGTACAACCATATTATCTTGAGCTGTCATCGAATGTCCTTAATTTACTTCGATTTCTATCATTGCCGCAGCTTAACAAATCGATTACCAAGCTGCCAGCAAAAAGCAGAACCTAATTACGTTCTGCTAATACTGAGTGATGAGCAAAAGGAAATGACACTCTCTTATCCCTACTATGAAGTCATCACTCACTTTAAAGCTTATTGACTCAACGTCATACCGAGTGCTTCAAAGGTTTTTTCATCAGGGAAACCGTCGGCGATCAAGTTTTTACTGCGCTGAAATGCTTGTACACCTGCAATGGAGTTACGCCCTAACACGCCGTCAGGTTTACCGACATCAAAGCCTAATTCATTAAGCTTTGCTTGCATGACTTTAATGTCACTGCGATTAAACATGCCATGCTCAGGCGCACTGATTGCAAGCGGCGCAGCGCCATTAATTCGGTCAGCTAAATGGCCGACAGCAATGGCGTAAAACTCTGAACGATTCCAGCGCATAATGACATCAAAATTGTCGTAACCTAAAAATGCAGGCCCAGTGTGACCAGATGGCACATACAAAGATGCTGTCATATCAGGTGTTGATAACGCTTTACCGCTAGTTTGAGTAATATTAACCTCAGCCCACTGAGTTAACGGTTGAGGATGTTTACGGCCTAAATATTGATAGTCGTAGTTTTCAGGTAAGCTAACTTCACGTCCCCAACGTTCATTGGCTTTCCAGCCAAGTTGTTGTAAAAAATTAGCCGCTGAAGTTAGCGCATCAGCAGTGCTATTCCATAAATCGACTTTGCCATCGCCGTCGCCATCAACCGCATACTTAGCGTAATTGGTAGGCATAAACTGGGTGTGCCCCATTGCGCCAGCCCATGACCCCACCATAGTGGCATCATCAAAGTTATACTTTTCTTTCAGCTTTAATGCTTGCATTAACTCATTGGTGAAATAGTCACTGCGTCTTGGGTCGCACGCCAATGTCGCTAAAGAGTTGAGCACCGACATTTTGCCTTTATAGCCACCAAAGTTGGTTTCTAATCCCCAGAACGAAATAATATATTGACCAGGTACGCCGTACTTTGTAGTTAACTCGTTAAGCAACTCGCGATTTTCAGCAAGTAAGCGTCGGCCTTCTTTAACGCGCCAATCTGTCACGCGTTTATTAAAATAATTACCAAAAGTTTGACTAAATTCAGGTTGCTGATTATCAAGCTCTATAACCCGAGGAATAAATTTAAGGTTTGCGACGCTGGTATTAATGGTTTGTTCAGACAAACCTTCACTGCGTGCTTTGACTTTAAGGTTATCAACACATTGAGCAAAATTGTCAGGCGCTGCGATAGATTGAAGACTAACAAAGCAACTCGAAAGTAAAATCACTGACTTAAAAACAGGAGAAAATTTAAAACGCACCATAAATGAATACTTCTACAAATAATGACTGTTCACATCGTGACTGATAGCGATTCAGGAAACAAGAGCCTTTAAGTCCTAAATATTGAAATTTTGTGTTTATCTGGTTAATTTCAGTTCATCTTGAAATTGATATTGTCACATTCGCGTAATAGTGTTTTGTATTGTTTAGAGTTACCGTATAATCGACCCGTTAATTGAATTCATCAAAGAGACTAATCATGATTGAACAAACCCCTGCTGTTGCAAGCTTTATTGAGAACGTTAAAGAACATCAAGTCCTATGGGGCTTAGCGGATGAAACGGGCGAAGGTTGGGTTGTATGTGACTCTTCTGAATTCGAAGAAACTGATGTTATGCCTTTATGGTCAACAGAATCTGCAGCATCAAGCCATTGCACTGAAGAGTGGGCTGAGTACAAAGCAGTTAAAATTAGCCTAAATGAATTTTTAGAATACTGGGTTGGCGATTTAAACGAAGACGGCGTATTAGTCGGATTAGACTGGATTGCTGATCAAGAATGTATTGAAGTTGACCCAATCGTACTAGCAAAAGAATTAGTTGACGTAGAAGCGGAATAATCGCTGCTCATCTAGTTGCGACAGCATATAGTTGCTACTACATAAAGCTGCTAGAACATTCGTGAAATATAACGAATTTCAGCAGCTTTTTTATTGAACCTCTTTTACCAATAGGTCTGCTGTGAACCATTTACCGCCTTTAGTTGAAATCCCTTTTGATTTACGCCATCAATGTTGGTTTTGTGCTGAACCGTCTAATGACGTTTTTAGTTTTTACGCTAAACCGAGTACACCGCACCCTTCCCTGACGGTTCCCGCTTGCAGTGAATGTGCCCGCTTAGCGAAAAAGAATCCGCTAACATCGATTTGGGATTGCCGCGACGGCGTAAAAGATGAGCTAATGAAGATTTACCATAAAGATTTAGCCATCGGGATTAACTGGACTGAAGAAGAACTAGAAGAGTCAGGCTTTGATTGTCGTATTCTTTCAGGCTTTAAAGAAAGTGCATGGATGATGTACAACATAGCTAAAGGCCGTATTAACGCAGAAGGATGGCCATTAGTACTCAATGCAGTGGATATCGAACAAGGCTACAGCGGTCAGTTTGAGTTTGATGGTTTAACCTTTAACTCCCTCACTAAAGCAATAAACCATTATTGCGATACGCTAATGCTTAACAAACATCTATTAAGCGAATTATTAACCATTGTTGGCAAAGACAAGTTTGCCTATGCCATTAGGTTATGCCGAATGAATATTGGCATCACCAAAGAACATCAAAAACTCCTGCTACAGCAAGTGAAAGAAGAGTTTGAACAGTAACTTTGGCAAAATTCAACACGTGCAAAGGTATTTAGCTGCAGCTGTTGTTTAACGCTGCATTAAGATGTACGTGGCGCTTGTCTAGACTTTGAGATAAGCGAAAACGACAAGCGTTACGATTCACTCTTAAATGTTAAGTTACTTTTCCATCCCGAAAACCAGATAATTCACAAGCCTTTTCTAACTCATCAGGTGATGCATTTGAGCCGCTAAACTGAAGTACAATCTTCTTACCCGCTAACTGCTTTCTTAACTTCCATGCTGCCATAATTGTTGAACTCCCCGCGCCTTCCACTAAATTCTTGGTATGGTGAGCAGCTAAGGCTATACCTTGCAAAATTTCTTGCTCTGATAGAAGAACAAAGTCATCTAATTTATCACGATAAATATTAAAAGTAGTTTCGTAGGCTGTACCTGTGGCAAAACCACCTGCAAAAGTTTGATTTGAGCTTGCGACAATTTCCTTGCTAGACCATGATTGATAAGCTGCCGAAGATAATTCTGCTTGGACAGCATAGATACTGATTCGAGGAGATATTGATTTTAGTACAGTAACCGCTGATGCCACTTCGCTACCACCACCTAAAGGTAAAATCACAGCATCAATATCTGGAATATCTTCGATTATTTCGAGAAACTCTGTACCAACACCATTTACTACAAGTGGCTCGTTTGCTGGATGAACGTAGTAATAACCTCTAGTTTGGTTAATTTCAGTTACAACTTTAGCCGCTTCGTCAAAATTTTCACCTGACTCAATCACGTCAGCACCTGCATTTTTAATTAATTTAATTTTCACAGGATTAGATCCGACAGGCACAACGACAATTGCAGGAATGCCAAACATCTTCGCTGAAGTGGCAACAGATAAACCATGATTACCCGTAGAGAAAGTAACAACCCCGTTCACGTTAGCTTTTTGAGGTGTGACATAATGTTTATGCCTCCTCTGATTTTAAAACTGCCGGTTATATTTTGATTCTCATGCTTCACATACACCTCACAACCAAGCAGCTTGGATAAACCATCATACTTAATCAGAGGTGACCGATTTATATAAGCTGAAACAACCTTTTTAGCTTTATATATCTCATGAAGCGAGATGGGATATTTTTTTAAACTTTCCACTGTACCTCCTTGTGACTTAACGCTGTTTAAAGCAGTAAATTGCCGTTGGCTACAATAATTAAGGCACTAATGAAAAGCCAATTATAATTTGTCAGTCTTGTAATTAAACATGCAATATATGGCCATATTATTCGCAGTAAATTTAGCTTCAACGATTACTCGATGTAAGGCCATAAGATCAGAATCTTTGTTTATTTCCATATTGCCAATATTTCCGATATCCCCAATAACCTGATTGAAGTACAACGCCCACTTAATCAAACAAAAACAGTTGGTTAAATTATGAATCGAGAGAAAACCTATCCAACTGATGACTAAACTGGGGGAAGAGCATAGTCCTGTTAATTTTCTTGTTTTATGTTTAACTCACGTTGTGCTTTTTTACTTAATGTTGAACAAGCCTTACGATAAGACCAACCAACTAACTCTGTTAAATACGTTGGATCAAATTCGCTAACGTTGACAATAGTAATCCAATGAAACCGATGCATGTAGCGAGCAGGTTTTACACCTGGTTGATCCGTTAGTTCCAAAAACCTTTCAGGGGATACACGGATACTAAAACGCCAACGTTCTGGTTCGCTTGTTTTAAAGTAAGCAAAGTTTCGAGCCCGTACTTTATATGTAAGTACGTTCGAAGGCTCACCACTTTCTGCTACTGTTGCATCAGTAAGGCTCAAACATAGACTCTTTATATCAGATACTTCCACGGTTTCTCCGAAACATACAACGCCCATTAAAGGGGCTAATGACAGTTTGATTACAATAAGTGAGGCACGAACGGAAAGCCAACTGTTATTAGCCCGTTTGAATGCCCTGTTATACGGGAATTACCAACTTACCGACGATACTCGCAAAGCCACCCACTTTCACATTGATTACACTAGAGTTATCAGATTTAACAGATGCTGTAATTATAGAAGTACAACCCATAGATCTACCTTGCTCAAAAACATAGTCACATCCCAAAGCTAGATACTCTGTGAGATAACATGCTAAAGCACCACTAGAACTGCCCGTAGCTGATTCTTCTGAGATACCAAATAATGGAGCAAAATTACGACAGCTTGCTGTAAGTTTACTTTCAGCGTCACAAAGCTCAAAAACATGAAAACCAACAACTTTATGATTTTCACAAAAGTTAGCGATTAGTTCATCATCTGGTTCTATTACATCTAAATATCCGTTAGGAACAGGAATAATCACATCAGGTAGTCCCGTTGAAATAACTTCAATAGGTAACTTCGTGCTTTCTAAAATATTGCTTTCAATGCCAATAACTTTTGAAATTTCTTGGTATGAGAAGGTATCTAACTTTTGCGGCAATTGCAGCTCCATCACTACTTTACCATTTGGCTCGATGATCACTGGTAACATTCCAACTTTCGTGCGTTGAACATAAGAGCCTGCTGCAAGAATACCCTTTTGGTACAGAATATAAAAAGTTGCTAATGTAGCGTGACCGCAAAAGTCAACTTCGCCTGTTGTAGTAAAGAAAGAGACTTCACAATCAGCTTCGTCATCACTGGAAACAAAAGCCGTTTCTGAATATCCTACTGCTTGTGCAATTTTGAGTTTTTTAGCATCCGATAGTTGGTCGGCATTCAAGACAACACCTGCAGGGTTTCCACCTTTTTCATTTATTGTAAATGAGTTTACCAACGCAACTTCGATATTAACCAACACTCAGCCTCCCGCATAAAGCTCTCAATTGTAGTTGCCTAAAATGTGAAGCAGAGCGAAACAAACTAACTGTTATTTGTCCCGTTTTAAACAGCTTACTATAAGTACAACTCACTTAACTCTCTAATTAATTTAATATTATCTGTAGCTGACTCTATATGTTTTGAAGTGAACCAGAATGGTTGAATGCCAGTGGCTATTGCAGGTTTAATATCTTTATCAAAGTTATCACCAACCATAGCCACATTTTCTGAATGGACTTTTAATTTATCCAAAATAGAATTGAGAAATTCAGGGCTTCCTTTAGGTAACCCCAAGTTAGCTCTGCAAAAATAACCTGATATGAATTGGCTCAAACCCACACGTTCAAAAGCCTGTTGAATTTCTAACTCAGTTGAATCGGCAGCACCTGTAGCAATATAGATTTGAGCATTTTTAGATAGCACTTCTAAAGCTTCTTTAGCTCCAGTGACAGGCTCAACAATTTCCCAGTTACACATTTTTCCTGTAACACCAGGGAAATCAACCATCAAAGTGTCGCCCCAATCAAAAAGATATACGTTTATCACCAAACCTCCATGTATTTAACGCCTAATAATGGGTAAATTGTAGTTGGTCTAAATACTCGACGAAGGAGCAAAAATTAACCGTAATTTGTTCTTATTTATTAGCTTGTTATGTGCGACTCACCCCTGAACTTGCCAATTCTCAGGCAAAATGACCCAATTACATTTTTTAGAGCTATTCAATGTATGAGTTGGCTCTAAAATTTCAGATTCGGCGAAACACCCACCAGCAACACCAATTAAATGAGGCAATGTTGATATAGTCCAATAAAGCGTTGTGCCACATTTAGTGCAAAAGTGACGATTTTGTTCGTGATTTTGCTCTTTATGCCATAATTTATAAATTTTAGTATCACCTGATTTTTTTAATACTGCATCAGTTTTAAAATAAGTAGAGATACCAAAAGCGCTTCCAGTACGTTGTTTACAGTTTGTACAATTACAAACTGAGTTCATTTCAGGCTCACCTGAGAGGGATATAGAAATTTGCTTACAACAGCAAGTAGCTTCGAGTGTCACAAAACCTTCCTTTGCATATAACAACTGTATAGTGAGCATGCACATTTATCACATCAGACCTGTGAAAGTGCGCAACACTAAATAATTTAATTACATTACTCAAAAAAACATCCATATTCCAGCTGTCAAAATGCGCATGGGCATCTATCTTACGCAATAATCCAGACATTAACGATTGATTTTATGATTTTATGATTTTATGATTTTATGAATTAGAAATGAATGACAAAAAATTAAGTGCGCAAATAAAGTTTAATAATTTACTTGAAAAAAGGCCCCCCAATAACACTGTGTAAGCATACAGTTTAGTAGTAAAGACAAAGATGTTTATTCATGGCGACTAAAAGTCCATTTATAACTGACATGCGGCAACAGATGAGAATGAAAGGTTATAACATCAGAACGGAAAGGCCTATTTTTGCAGTTAGACTTAATATAGCACTCTACATAAGCGTTAATCGTGTTTCATGCTTTTGGATTCCCATCGAGTGACTCTGTTTCTGCCTTGGTATTTTGATTGATATAACGCCATGTCTGCACGTTCAATTAAGGTTAGGTTGCATTCAACATCAACGCTAAATGAGGCTACACCGAAGCTACAAGTGACTGTAATTGATTCAAATTGACTACTTTCAATACCTTGTCGCATTTGTTCTGCAATTTGTTCTGCTTCTTTCTCGCTTGAGTCGGGTAATAAGATACAGAACTCTTCGCCCCCGAACCTCGCCACCGTATCCGCTTCACTGGCGTTATTCATCAACACTTTTGCGATGCCTTGTAACACTTTGTCGCCAGAGGTATGACCGTAGGTATCGTTGATGGTCTTAAAGGAGTCTATATCCGCCAGTAGCACAGAGTATTGTATGGGCATCTTTGACGGCTCGAAGCTTTCGTTAAAGCGCTGGTATAATATACGACGATTATAGCAGTTGGTTAACGGGTCTCTCGACGCTAAGTAATCGAGTTCTCTGTTTATTGCACGGGTATTCTTGTATCGATAGAGGATATAAAAAACCAGGATGACAAAAACCGATAGTGTCGTGATGAGTAAAAATATGGAAAAACGTTTCTTTTTTATCTCTAATTCAGTAATTTTTTGCGACTGAAGCATGAGCGCAATTTGAGTTTGTTGTTGGTCTAATTTAAGAGCACTTAACTCTGCATCTTCACGCAAAGCATCTAATTCAGTTTCTAGCTTGTAAGATGCCAAAATGACTTGGTTTTTTGTGAAATCAAATGCCTCTCGTTCTTTTTGGATAATTTGTGATAATTGATATTTTTCCTCTGAGTACAGCAGAGATTTTGTTAAGTTTCCTTTGATTTTTTCTGCTTCTTTTAACCAATGGTAGGTCATCAATATATTTTCTTTATCATCAACCTCAGAAGACAGTAGCAATGCTTGTTCCAAAAATGAAATCGCTTTCTCGACATCTTTTTCGAGCACAGCTTTGCCTAAGTAATTAAGGGATTGGACTTGAAATTCAGCTTGCTTGTATTCAATTGCTAATGCGAGAGATTGCTTAAAATAACCTGTCGCTATGGCGGCCTTTTCTTGTTTTAGGTAATTGGTTCCTAGCAAAAAATGGATGCGGGTTGTTTTTGAATAACTGTTCATTGATTGATAGAGCTGCAGTGCTGTCGTTAGCATATTAATCGATTTTGCTAAGTCATTTTGATAATAATGAATAACCCCTAATTCACGAAATGCCGCTGCGCGCGTTTCAGGTTTCACTTTATCTTTTGGCAAAGCAATAGTTTGAGAGTAAAAAGATTTTGCATTATTTAACTGATCTAACTTGGTATAGATTAGGCCGATTTGATTGTCTACTTCAGCTAAGTGGCGTAAATCATTTTCTTGCTCATAAATATGCTTTGCTTGTTGAATATAATCTAAAGATTTCTCGTAATGGCCTATGTTGCGATAAATAATACCTGAAGCCAGTGCGACTTGTGCATAACGCGATGTTGATGGACTGATCGAAGACAGGATGTTTAAACTTCGGCGGGCATGATCAAGTGCTCTGATATAGTTTCTCTGCTTATTTTCAGCCATTGCAATATTTTTTAAGGCAATGGCTACCGCTAGAGCATCCTCTCTACCCTGCTGAATAACTAGTGATTTTTGATAATTAGCAATAGATTCGGGGATATCTTTTAGGTGCTTATAACACTGCGCAATTTCATGATATATGGCTGCTAATTGTTTTTTTGAGTCATCGTCGTTGCCAGTAATCAACGGGATAACTTTTTCGAACTGCACAACGGCGTTATTAAACTTTTTCTGTTTATAGTTAAGCTTTCCCGCTGTGGTATAGATATCGACTAACACGCTTGTGTTTTGCGAGCCAAAATCATCTGTAAGCAACTGATTAATAATAACTTCAGCAGCATGGTAATCTTTTTGGGATATCAGTGATTTTGCCTTGCTTAGCGCATTGTTTATTTGCTCACTCAGGGGGATTGTGGCTTCTGATGACAATTCTGTTTCGTTGCTTTTCGCATGAATGTTAGATGCAATCATAGTGAGTGCCAGCGCCACAATCAGAATACTTAAGATCATCCAGTTGGTATTGATATTGGTATTGATATCAAACATATAAGAGTATCTAAAATAAAGTGAACGTAGCACTGATTGTAGTCCTTTTCACTTAAATATAATATTCACTTCATCGTTTATTTGTAGCGTTTAGATTTTTATGAAAAATAAGAAAATATCATAACCCCCATTTATCATATGTTGCCTGATTGAATATCATTTTCTAAGCGTGCAGTGACAAGCTTATCTCTATAAATATATGGTTAATCTACTAAAGATTTATCGTGGCAATATGTGTTCTCGCCCTCAACTAGGTGCATCTGTCACTATGATGGATATCTCTGTCGGTGTCCTATTCATGAAACATCTTTTAGGGAACAATTAAGAAAGCGCTGCTAATCAGTAAACTACCGAAACAAGTAAAATCACCTTTTCGGCATACCTTTACAACGCAATAATGACAAAAGGCAGCGGATATTCAACTAGTGCAGGAATTGCTAGGCATTGAGATTTATAAAACACTAAGCTTTAAACTCATGATATTGGCCGTCATTTCAGACATACCTTAAGCTCTGTAGACAGGTAATTATTCAGACAGCTAGTGTTTTTAAAAGATAGTGTTTTAGACAGATAATAATTTGACTCAGTTAAACGCTGTAAAAAAGACACTAACATTAACTAACTTAATGTAAGCGTCTTAATCAGCGAGTATAGATTCGTGTCACTTAATTAGTCTACGACTCCAATACAGTCTTTAATCGTTTCTGCACCACACCCACTAATAAATCAGGTTGAAACTTAGAGATAAACTCATCACAACCGACCTTTTCGACCATAGCATGGTTAAAGCTGCCGCTAAGTGATGTGTTTAGTGTGATAAATAAGGATGACATGCGTTTATCGGCGCGTATCTCAGAGGTGAGTTTATAGCCATCCATCTCTGGCATTTCAGCATCCGTTATCATCATTAATAACTCAGTTGATACGTCTTTACCTTCATCTGCCCAGCGCTGTAGTAATTGTAGCGCTTGTAATCCATCCGAGGCTTCAATAATCTCAATGCCCAGCTGACTTAGGGTATCTCTAACCTGCTTTCTTGCGGTTGAAGAGTCATCCACAATCAGTATTTTCTTGCCTGGCATTTGGGATGCAAGTTGTTCATCTAACACACCTTCTGAAAGGGTAATGTCATAGTCAATAATTTCGGCAAGTACCTTTTCCACATCAATAATCGATACCAAACGTTCGACATCATTATCCTGCAACTTGGTAATTGCTGTTAAGTAATTATTAGGGCCTGCTGACTTTGGTGGCGGCATAATGTCGCTCCATGTCATATTAACAATGTGCTCGACTTTACCAACTAAAAAACCCTGCACGCTGCGGTTATATTCTGTGATAATTAAATTACAATCATCAGACACTGGCATTGGGCTAAACCCAATCGCCCCTCTAAGATTGATCACCGGAATCGACAGTCCGCGAATATTGGCCACACCACTTATATTGGATTTGCTACCGGGAATCGCACTTAACGCGGGTAACTTAACCACTTCTTTTACTTTAAAAACATTAATCGCAAATAATTGAGTTGCATTTATTTTGAACAGTAGTAATTCCAACCGGTTTTCGCCCACTAATTGGGTGCGTTGATCTACAGTATCAAGAACTTTCTTCATTATGGTGTCTCAGTTAACTCAACATCGATTTGGTTAAATTATAATTGATTTAGATAAAAAAACTGTAAAGTTCATCGTAATAAAACAGTCTCGTTCCAAAATTATTTCTATTTAGTATAAATTTACAACAATTATAATTTTATTAAGATCTTATCGGCACGAAACGCCGTATCATTAGCTATAAATCAACAAGCCGCAGTCAAGGCTTTGAATCATCGAAAAAACATCCCTATAAAGGAAATAAGATGCGCAAAAAAACAGTAAAAATAATCGCTTCTGCTTTATTACTTTTATCTACCAGCGCCTGCACTATGCTTGACACCAAAGTGGCTGTTATTGATGACTTTAATCTAGATAATTATCTTGGTACTTGGCATGAAATTGCCAGGTTAGACCATTCGTTTGAAAGAGGTTTAAGCCAAGTTACCGCAACCTACTCTTTAGAAGGCGACAAAGTTGTGGTCATTAATAAAGGGTTTTCTGAACAAAAATCTCGTTGGAAAGAAGCTGAAGGTAAAGCTTACTTTATGGAATCGAATGATATCGCCCGTTTAAAAGTGTCCTTTTTTGGCCCTTTCTATGGCGCTTATCAAGTGCATGACATTACGACTGATGAGCAAGGAAATTACCAAGCCTCACTCGTTATTGGGCCCAATAATGAATATGCCTGGATTTTAGCCCGTAGCACCAGTATTTCTGCCGAAGTAAAGCAACGCTTTGTTGAAAAAATGAATACTTTAGGTATTAAAGAACAAGAATTAATTTGGGTTAAGCAAAACGAGCAATAAATAGTGATCATCACGTGGGACAAGGTCGTATACATACCTGATTTAACAATAAACCTTGTCTCTCACATTGAGTCAATCATCATATAGGTGCAGTTATGATTTTACCCTTGTTTCCACTGTCAATTTGTCTACTGCCACAAGGCTTTACGCAACTAAGAATTTTTGAGCCTCGCTACAAGCGTTTGGTCACCGAATCTTTAAAGTCTGGTGAAGGATTTGGCTTATGTATGCTCAACAGTAGCAACGAACTGATGCCCATTGGCACTTGGGTACACATCATTGACTTTGAAACATTAGATGATGGCTTGCTAGGGATCAGCATTGAAGGTCGACAACGTTTTAAAGTCAATCAGTTTGACGTTGAAACTGATGGCCTTAAGCGCGGTGATGTTACTTTACTCCCTGATTGGCCAAGCAGTGATTTAATCCCTAATCAGCAATTCCTGAGTGAGTCACTGCTGCAAATTCTTGAGCAATACCCGACTCACTTGTCTCATTATAACAAAGACGACTTTGAAAACATTTCTTGGGTTTGTCAGCGTTGGTTAGAGATTATGCCGATTACGGCTGAAGAAAAGTATCAATGCATCAATAGCCATAACCATGAAATGACCCAAGAGTTGATTACAAGCATCATTAAGTAATGATGCTTGGTTTATTCATCATGCCATGAGTACGACATTGACTCATTACCTCACTCCCTTTTTTTCACCCTCCAAAACCCGATTAAGCTCATAACAAAACAAGTTCAACAAAATTTAATAAATTTATGATCTTTTCTATTCTGGTTTGCGTATCAATATTCAAGTCGCATGTTCACCGTTTTAATCATCTCAAAAGAAAAGTGAACATCTGTATTTTTCGAAGTTTATTTATAAGACTTCATTTGTAGACGCGAGTGAAAATAAATGGAAAATTTTCAATCACAAACGCCACAAAATCGTTATGATAAAGGTATGTTATCTAAAAATAATAGTGCCATGACCACAAACGATTCTAGTGACAACGAAGCGCAGTACCTTGCAGAACTTATGATGCAAGTCGCTAATGATCGCAGCAAAGCTGCGTTTGCAAAATTGTTTGCACACTTTTCTCCTAAGATCCGTGCATTCGGTATGCAGAGGTTAAGTCAACAAGGTCTAGCAATGGACTTGGTTCAAGAAACCATGACTCGTGTGTGGACCAAAGCACATCTATATAATGCAGACAAAGCAGCCGTAAGTACCTGGGTGTTTACTGTAATGAGAAATCAGTGCTTTGATATGCTGCGTAAAGTGCAAAATAACCGTGAAGATGCTTATGGTGATGACATTTGGCCTTTGTTCGAATCAGATGAAAGCGATGAAACAGATAACGACTTTAAACTTTCAGCGACATTACTCAAACACGTTGATGACTTGCCACCACTTCAAAAACAAGTGGTACAAGGGATCTATATGCAAGAGCTGACTCAACAAGAGCTTGCAGACAAACTTAAAGTGCCCATTGGTACGGTAAAATCAAGATTAAGACTCGGTTTAGAAAAGTTAAAAGGCTTCATGGAGAAACATTATGATTAAGTATCACCCCAATCAGGACTTGTTAACACTCCATGCAAAAGGCGAGCTTCCTTTATCTCTTTCAATTGCTGTTTCAGCCCACTGTGAACTTTGTGCTGAATGTACTGAAAAAGTCACTGCACTAACATTAGCGGCGTCTGATGAAAATTTTGCGATGTCACAGGTATCAACTGATAACACTCAAATGAACGCGGCATTAGATGCAGATCTTGAAGCATTGCTAGCTGATATGATGTCAGACGATAGCGTACTTGATAACGCTCCAGCAGCGACTATAGGTGCTTCAGAAAACATAAGCGCTTCGGCAAATATCAGTACCAATGTTAAAGGGCAGGATTACACCTTACCCCGCGCATTCAGGCAGCAAGTGGTTAATCACTGGCAAGGAATTGGCAAAGTCAGTCGTTTACGCTTAGACACTGGTGAAAATCAAGCTCGTGCTAGTTTGCTACACATTGCTGAAAATGGCGAGATACCACAACACAGCCACAAAGGTGAAGAGTTAACCTTGTTGTTAGCTGGCGAGTTCAGTGATGAATACAACACTTACACTGCAGGCGATTTCATTTTACTTAATGGCGAACATGAACACAGCCCTAAAACAGTAGAAGGTTGTTTATGTTATACCGTTGTAGATGCACCTTTGTATTTCACCAAAGGCATTAGCAAGTTGCTCAACCCTATCGGTGAGTTGATTTACTAAAGCGAGATAGAACCAGTAATTTGCTTAAATGAATTAAGCACTGTGAGTTATTTACACCAAATCATTTACAGTAAAAGCACAGCGATAGTTATCGACAAATATAGTGTTTGGTAACTATTGCTGTTGTTTTACATTTTTCGGTGAATTTATCCCCGAAAAAACACTGATTAGTTCACCTTTTAGTCTGAAACTGTTCTATTTTGAAAAAAATGTATTGCTATATAAAAAATATACGCATATTATCCGTTATGTTATTAAGTTAACTTGTATTTATTCGTTTACCCTTCTGTTAGTCATATAACTGCACCAGTAAACCCACACTACAAGTCATTTTGCAAAGTTCAACATTGTCGATAATTGTCATTAGTTTGTCATATGGCTATGTTCAACTATTCAAAGCAAGTATGTTGGCGATTAAAACAATTAATCAATTTAAGCCTACTTGTAAGTGTAATGAACACAATTAACTTAAGCAGACAAAACTAAACCAATACACAAAGAAACTTACGCAACACAACTGCTTAAGGATATTTATTGTTATTACTTACTCACCATTAGGTGAAATTTTAAACAAGGAGTGTGGCACATGTCATACAACATTAATGGTCATGAAATTACAGTTAATTTCCCTGTAAACTCAATATCATCAAACAAAAACTCAATAGCTTTTACTGACAGCCAAGGTAAAACTAAAACAACTTTTTCAAAGCGCACTGAAGCGTTAAAATTTATGAAATGGTTGATTACGGCTAACAAGTAACACTTTCTATAACGCTTGCGTTATTCATTTGCTCAGTTACTCAATAAACATCGCTTCTCGGTATTTCCTCTCACACATTACCGGACGTTTATTAGAACTGAGCAATATGAAAAGAACCCTCTCTCGAACCACTAACCTGTTCTCAGAATCACTTACCTAGTTTGTCAATTTCAGTTTTACGCACAATACCCCACCAAAATATAAATAACGATAAATACAAAACCTGAACTGACATACTTCCTCATCAGTCTTATTTGAGTGTTACTTTGCCTGATACTTCCGATGTTACTTTGCCTGATACTTGCGTTGATACCTGGCTAACATGCTTGGATTACCTAACACGCCACCTTGATGCAAATACATTAGCGGCGCAGTGTTATCTATATTATCCACGGTACTTGATTGCGTAAAAAAATGTTCAAGCATAATAAAACCCACAGGATCGTATAGCAGCTCAAATTCAATGCCACTTGCACACACGCGCTGCCACATCTCATAACACTCACGTTTTAACTTTCCAAAGTGATATTTATTGCCATTAGAGATAATACGTGGGTGATGAAGCGCATTTTCGCTTAACTGATTGAACTGCAACCTTAGGTAATCATCACCACCAACGCAGCTGCAAGTCAGTACATTCACTTCTGGTAAATCTTCATGCTCAAATCGCTTTATCTTAAAGAAGCGTTGTAAGAATAATGCTGTGGTGCCAGTGCCTGATGGTAAAAATAGGTTTAGGGTTGAATAGTGTTTTTCATGTATCCAGTCGAGAATTTGTTGACCTAGTTGTTCAAGGCCAATAGCGGCATACTCACAGCGACCGCCCTCTGGAATATACAATTCATTGTCTAACGCTGATTTGGCAAGCTCTGTCACATAGCTATCAATGCTTTCAGTGACATGCTCAGGCTTTTCGATGATATTGGCACCATTCTCAAGTGCCGCCAAATAATTACCTTGTGGGTTTTGCTGTAAGTAATTGGCGATATGGTCAACATAATAATCCAACTGCCAGCCGCGCATTTTTGCCAACACAGCAAGCGAATGCAAAGAGTTGGCTTGCGCAGAACCATAACCCACCAGCTTAGTGATTTCAGGATATTCTTTTTCAAGAAAATACTGAAACTTGCGGGCTTTGTTGCCACTAAAGTCTGGATGGATCAGGTCGTCACGTTTAACAAATATTTCTCGCTGCGCAAATGTCATGGTCTCGACGGGCGTGGGCGCAAACATAATGATTCACTTATTCAATGATTAAAAACCTTAATGACTATTTTACCTAAAAATTAGTGAGAACCGCTATCTCGAACTTATCCTAGAACGTATTCAATAACATTCCATGAGCCTTGTTGGATATATTTGTTTGATAAGGTCAAGCTGCATAAATGAATAAAATCGATATAAAACATAAACTAAGATAACTCCCACTTTAAAATATAAGCAATGAAAAATTATTGGCACATTTCTAGCTATCTAAACATAAGACTTAAAAAAGACTTAACAATTTTATTCATTCGAAACTAAGGGATTATCAATGTCAGTGTTGAGATTAATATTTAATATTGCGTGGTTCATCATGGGCGGGTTTGTAATGGGACTTGCGTGGTGGTTAGCAGGGCTATTATGTTTTATCAGTATTGTTGGTATTCCTTTTGGACGTGCTTGCTTTGTGATTGGCGAAATGGCTTTTTGGCCTTTTGGACAAGAAAATGTCAATCGCAAACATTTATCAGGAATTGAAGACTTTGGTACGGGCCCATTAGGTATGGTCGGTAATGTTATTTGGTTCTTATTCTGTGGTATTTGGTTAGCTATTGGTCACCTTACCCATGCTCTGGCTTGTTTTGTGACTATTATCGGTATTCCGTTTGCGATACAACATGTCAAATTAGCACTATTAAGCCTCACGCCTATCGGCCAAACAATTGTAGCTAAAGAAAGTTACTAATCTAGCTAAAAAGAGTGACTAACTGAAACAACACAATGCGGATGGCATCAAGCGTATAGATAGGGCCTGTTGAACTTTTGAGGTTGTTTTTGCAGCGAATTGTTGGTCATTTGTACAAGGCAGAGACTTTGTGGTGTAGTTCTTCATAAAAAGCTTATTCTACATAAAAAGTCGATAACGCAGTAAAAACGATCAACAGGCCCTAGACACTTACCAAAAAGGAACTCAATTGAGTTCCTTTTTGGTATCCACTTTTATAACTGATATTAATAATAGGAATCGCAATTTTAAGACCTTTACTCAAGGGACAATATGTAATCAAACTCTTGCTGAGTGACAGGTTGTACACTAAGTCTTGCTCCCTTGCTGACTAATAGCATTTTAGCCAGATTAGGATCTGCTTTTAATTCAGCCAGCGTAATGATGCGTTTAAATTTTGATTTATAGGTTAAATCTACTGCTACCCAGCGTGGATTATCAATGGAAGATTTAGCATCAAAGTAGGTTGAAGTTTGATCAAAAGCACTTTGGTCAATATAAGGCTCTGATGATACTGTTGCTAAACCCACTATGCCTGGCACTTTACAGCTTGAATGATAAAAAAAGACTGTATCGCCGAGCTTTACTTTATCCCGTAAAAAATTACGAGCTTGATAGTTTCTGATCCCATCCCAAGTTTCTGTTTTATTTTTGCATTGCTGTAAATCATCAATACTGAACTCATCAGGTTCAGATTTCATTAACCAATAAGCCATATCTCGTTCCTATTTTTCTAGCTTTCATCAAACAAAGCGAATTCTTCTAAAATTAAATCTGTGAATAACTGCCCTGCTCGGCCTAATGGTCGCTCAAGTGTCGACACTAACTGCGGTGTGAAACGAAAACGATGACCACCAACAAAATCAACAATCGCTAGCTGAGTGCTGTCGAGCTCTTCAGCAATCAAATATTCTGGCATCCAGCCAAAGCCTAATCCTTTTAGTAACGCATTCTTCTTCATGATAAACCCTGATAAATAAAACACTTTATCGCCACCAAATTGTAACTCATCTCGCTGTTTTGTCGGTGCAGAATCTTCGATGGTCAGTTCAACATGTTGCTGCAATTCAGATAAACTCACCGATGACATGGTGGCTAAAGGATGCTGCGCTGAACACACTAAAATGCTGGTCACTGTGGGTAATTGTTTTGCAGAGAAATATGGCGCAGCAACATAATCTTTGACCAACATTAAATCAGCTTTATCACGCTCAAATCGATGCTGAACCCCGCCTAAGAACTCCATATTCAGCTGCACTTTAGTAGGAACATTATTCTCAGACATACGCTTAAGCGCGGTCATGATGGGCTCCATCGGTAAAGCGCCATCAATGACCAACTCAAGCTTTGGCTCCCATCCTTCACTAAATCGGCTGGCCAAATGTTCAATATTCGATAAATGCTGCAGTAATCGCTGTCCTTCAGCCAAAATGACTTTGCCTTCAGGGGTTAACTCAGCACGGTATTGATCTCGATTAAATAATTGCACCCCTAAATGCTGCTCAAGCTTTTTAACTTGATAGCTTACCGCTGACTGTGCTTTGTGTAATCGCTCTGACGCTTTAGAAAAACTTCCTTCTTCAACAAGCACTTGCAGAACATTAAAGGCTTCTACATCAATTTTCATTTTTTACCCTCTCGCAAGCTCTGTCCAATTGCTGTGACACTATTGTAAACAAACCAATACCATCTAAAAAATTGATTAAGTTACGTGGTTTATTATTCTTTTTTTTGTCCATTCTAGCAACTAAATTGATAACTAGATCACAAAGTGTTTGATTTTATTGCGCTAGAAAACACCAACAAAAACAGCGCCAGTATCAAATTAAATACCATTTAAAGAGTAAATTAGCTTAAGGAGTCAGTATGCCTGTATATGTTCAGCAAGGTCAGATACCTGCTAAACGTCATATCGCTTTCGAAAAAGAATCGGGCGAGTTATATCGTGAGGAATTATTTTCAACTCACGGTTTTTCTAATATTTACTCCAACAAATATCATCACAACATGCCAACTAAAGCACTGGCTGTTGCACCTTACTCAGTTGACCATGGTGAAACTTGGCAGGATTCATTAATCCAAAACTACAAGCTGGACTCACGCCAAGCTGATTGTGAAGGCAACTTTTTTAGTGCCCGTAATAAAATATTCTTTAATAGCGATGTCGCTATGTACACCGCAAAAGTCTCTGAAGATACCGCTGAGTTTTATCGTAATGCTTATGCAGACGAAATTGTCTTTATTCACAATGGTTCGGGTAAATTGCTCAGTGAGTATGGCGAACTTGAAGTTAAGCAATGGGACTATTTAATTATCCCACGCGGTACGACTTATCAACTTAAGTTTGATGATTACGCCAACGTTCGCTTGTTTGTCATTGAGTCATTCTCAATGGTTGAAGTGCCTAAGCATTTTAGAAATGAATACGGGCAGATGCTTGAGTCTGCGCCTTATTGCGAGCGCGACTTTAGAACACCTGTATTAACTGAAGCCGTTGTTGAACAAGGTGAGTTTCCGCTAGTGAGTAAGTTTGGTGATAAATATCAAGTGACAACACTAGAGTGGCACCCATTTGATCTTGTTGGCTGGGACGGTTGTGTTTACCCGTGGGCATTTAATATCACCGAGTATGCTCCTAAGGTCGGCAAAATTCATTTACCGCCTTCTGACCATATCGTATTCACAGCTAACAACTTTGTAGTATGCAACTTTGTGCCACGGCTTTATGACTTCCACCCTCAATCTATTCCAGCGCCTTATTACCACAACAATATCGATAGTGACGAAGTCCTATATTACGTTGATGGCGATTTCATGAGCCGTACAGGGATTGAAGCCGGTTATATGACCCTGCATCAAAAAGGTGTGCCTCATGGGCCGCAACCAGGAAAAACCGAAGCATCAATCGGCAAAACAGAAACCTACGAATATGCGGTAATGGTAGATACCTTTGCACCACTTAAATTAACCGCTCATGTAAAAAACTGCATGAGTGATGATTACAACCGTTCATGGATTGAATCATAACAACAAAATTTGATTCACCTGTACTCAGTTTAAACGTCACCAAAGAGTGACGCTCAAAGCAAATAAAATTAAGGAAAACACAATGGCGAGCGAAACAAACCCACTTGGTCTTTTAGGCATTGAATTTACAGAATTTGCCAGCCCTGACACTGATTTTATGCATCAAGTGTTTATTGACTTCGGTTTTTCTATGCTTAAAAAAGCAAAAGCGAACGATATTGTTTATTACAAACAAAACGATATTAATTTCTTACTGAACAAATCTAAGCAAGGTTTCTCTGCTGATTTTGCTAAGTCTCATGGACCTGCAATTTGTTCTATGGGCTGGCGTGTTGAAGATGCTGAGTTTGCATTTAACGAAGCCGTTGCTCGTGGTGCAAAACCTGCTGATGATGCAGCAAAAGACATGGCATACCCTGCAATTTACGGCATCGGTGACAGCTTAATTTATTTCATCGACGTATTCGGTGAAGCGCAAAATATCTACATCAATGATTTTGAAGACTTAGCAGAGCCAATGATTGTTGAAGAGAAAGGCTTTATGGAAGTCGATCACTTAACCAACAACGTTTACAAAGGCACCATGGAAAAATGGGCTAACTTTTATAAAGACATTTTTGCCTTTACTGAAGTGCGCTACTTTGACATCAGCGGCGCACAAACCGCATTGGTATCTTATGCGCTTCGCTCTCCAGATGGCAGTTTCTGCATTCCAATCAATGAAGGTAAAGGCAACAATAACAACCAAATTGATGAATACTTAGGCGAGTATAACGGCCCAGGTGTACAACATTTAGCATTTAGAAGCCGCGATATCGTAGGTTCATTAGACGCAATGGAAGGCACTGCAATTAAGACGCTAGATATTATTCCTGAATATTACGACACCATTTTCGATAAGTTGCCACAAGTGACTGAAGATCATGACCGTATTAAGCATCACCAAATCTTAGTCGATGGTGATGACGATGGTTACTTATTACAAATTTTCACCAAAAACTTATTTGGTCCTATTTTCATTGAAATTATTCAACGTAAGAATAACTTAGGATTTGGTGAAGGTAACTTCAAAGCGTTATTTGAGTCTATTGAACGTGACCAAATGAAACGTGGTGTGCTTTAACGAATACGGCTAATGAAGCCTTATTCTTGGTAAATAAAAAAGCCCGCTGTTTTTAACAGCGGGCTTTTTACGTTCTGAACTTATTCCACTTTTTTAAAAATGCACGTCCCTTTAAAAAGGTGCTTCTTACAATAGGGTTTCTTAAAATAGCGTTTCTTAAAAAGGCGCTTATTAAAACGGAATATCGCAGTCTATTTCAAATCGAATCCCTGTCACTGGATGAGTGAAGCTTAAATAACTGGCATGCAGTAATAGCCTTGATGCTAGGGTTTCTGATATTGCATTGCGGTATAAATCGCATCCCAGAATCGGGTGACCAATATGTTGACTGTGGATCCTTAATTGGTGTGTACGACCGGTAATCGGCGTGAATTTTACCCGCGTCACTGGCACTTTTTGCTCGGACTTTTCGACATTGACGTTGATATTGGCATAGACATTAATACTGGCGCCAACATTAGCATTGGCGTTAACAAAGCTCTCCTCAATCACCTCAAACTCTGTTAGCGCTTGTTTACCTGTATCGCTACAGATTTTCATATACGGAAAATTATCGACATCCTTCGCAATTGCGGCGTTAATCACACCCGTGCTTTTTAACTCATCTGATAAATGACCATGCAGCACTGCGTGATAACGTTTATTAATGGTTTTATCTTGAAACTGCTTGGTTAGTTGGCCATTGATCGTTTTATTTAATGCCACCAGCATAATGCCAGAGGTGCCAAAATCGAGACGATGAACCAGTGTTGCCGTCGGAAAATCTTGCACTAAACGATAATGAACAGAGTCCTTATTAAGCGGGTTCTTACCCGATAAACTCAGTAAACCACTGGGTTTATTGATCAACAATAAATGCTCATCTTGATATAGGATGGAAATCTGTTCAGCGCATGGTGGGGCAATAAATTCTGTCATCACAGCCTTAGGTATTTATTAAGGCAAGAATGGTAATAAAAAGGTGGCAATTAAGCCACCTTTGTTGTGTTTACTCATGATAAATTTTTTCTAAATCAAAGCAGTCTTTTGCTTTAACTCTGATATAGATTTCAGATACTTAAAACTGCAATGACACTGTATCTGTCGCATCTTCATTATCAGTCACGGTTAACTGCACCTCATTCGCTTGCCCTGCACGTTTAAGTACAATACGGCGATTCGACTGATGGCCATCATTAAACAACCATGATTGCGATGTAATTCGTCCATCTTCATCGACACTTCGTGAAATAAACACTTCAAAGAACCACAAATTTATGTATTGAATCGCGGCTGTTGGAGCAGCATTTTCAGGAATATCAGTCACCTCGACTGTTTGCGTCGAACTATCTGACTCACCTTCTGCATCTGTTACCGTTAAGCTGACTTGGTAAACGCCATTACTTGTAAACGCATGACTTGCAGACATCCCTGTGGCAGTGCTTTCATCACCGAACTGCCATTGGTGTGTTAACCCATCTTGATTGTCATCAGTAGAAGTAGAAACAACTTCTAACTGCGCACCATTTATTGCCCATGTAAAGCTTGCGACAGGGACTTGATTTGCAGGAGTGAATTGTAACTCGACAACCATAGGGTCGTGATCTGAAGAGCGATAAGCATCAGCAGCATAGTAATTAACAAGCTGGGTATCCGATTTATATTCTTGGTTATAATCCAAAATTGAAGGTTCATCAGCATTAATATGCCAATCAGTCACATTCAACACATTATCAAGTAATGCATCATTCACTAATGCATGGTCTAACTGACCAGCTTTACCTGAGTAAACATAAGAATAAGCATCCGAAATACCAAAGTGGTTAAACAACTCAGTAAAACCATTCTCGGTTAATGCAGTCACGGGGTCTTCTTTGGCGTAAGCATTTAAATCACCAATAATCAGTACTTTGGCTTGTTCACCATTAACATCATATTGCGCTGCCAGCCAAGGCATCATAGCTTGAGCAGCCCTAGTACGAGTGAGGTTACAGTTACCTTGACCATCACCTACATCAGGATCCCCTACGCTATTACAGTTACTGCCTTTAGATTTAAGGTGGTTTACTGCAACAACAAACTCATCCCCAGTAGCAGCATCAGCAAATAACTGAGTCACCATTGGGCGGTTTTTACTGTCATCAAATAAGGGCAAGTCTTGTTCATCTAATGGTGAGTTACTCGTGTTTAGCACTTTGGCATCACCTACAGGTAAAACGCGGTCAACTTGGTAGATTAACCCTACGGCTATTTCATCTGTGCCGACAGTGGTGTCACTTGCAGCAATATAATCATAACGGTTGGCAACCGTTGCATCATTTAAAGCACTGACTAAGTTTGCGATAGCAGACAGGTCTGAATAGCCATCATTTTCGATTTCCATTAAACCAACGACATCAGCATTCATGGCAGCTAACGCATTTACAATCTTAGCTTGTTGACGTTCAAACTCACTGAGGGAATCTGCTCCCCGTGATGTTGGAAACCCGTTACCCTGTCCATCACCGTTAAAGTAATTTAGTACGTTGAAACTTGCCACAATGACATCGCCGGTTCCCACAAGCTCTGGTGTCGTTGTACGAGAGTTACTAGCAATAACATTGACAGTGTGAGTTGGCATCACTCGATATTCATTAAAGCTGTAATGCAAAACCCCAGTGATAGATGAGATAGAATCACCTGCACGAAGACTGTTATAAGCAGATAATTGCGGCGCAGGATAAGGCACGACATCTGGGTTTTGAATGGTTGCGCCATCATCTAGGATGATGCGGTCTAAGTCATAACTTGCTTCTAGTGCTAACGCATCAGCACCAGGATTTGCAACTTGTGTCCCTGTATAATGACGTTCGCTACCTAATTCTGCCTCACCATATCGACCTAAGTTGGCGACAGTATTCACCACTAAAGCTTGCTCAAAACCGATTAACATTCCCTCGTAAGCTTCAAGTGAAAGTGTGCTTTGTACGGGTAAACTTATTAAAGATACTTGAGGTAATACTTGCTGAGTATCACACACGATACTGCCACTAATATCAGCGAGTTCTGTGAGATTGTTATACTCTTTTACTGTCGCTTGTAATCTGACTCTATCGCCCATATTGACAGCGATTGGTTGTGAATCTGTATAAACAAATATGCCTTCAGAAGTGTTCGGGTCGGCATCAATCTCATTATCAGCCATTTGTAAGTAAAAACCTTTTAGACCCGCTTGCATATCACTGGTGACAATACCTTCTACAATGACCGTCTCGCTTACTAATGGACTGATATCACTGCTACCTTGAATGGTATGAATTGCAGTAAATGAATCACCACAAATCAGCTCAACTGGCTCAGTTGGGTCTGTTGGGTCAGTTGGGTCAGTTGGGTCAGTTGGGTCAGTTGGGTCAGTTGGGTCTGTCACGGAACCATTAAAACTGCCAAGATCACTGAAATCATCTTTTGCAAATCCAAACCAGTTATCTAAAGAAACTGCATCATCAGGATTTGTGTCGGCAATGATGCCATCGTGATTGCGTCTTAAAGTATTATCTTTCGTCGACAAATCACCTGAGCCCCACTCAGAGCCAGGATCCACTCCTACTTGACCCAGTGAGTCGACAATCGTTGTTTGATTAAAGAGTACAATGGCATCATCACCATTAAAAAAACTCGTTGTAGATAACTGCTGAGCTTTTGCTAGTATCTCAGAAGACGCATCATCATCTGCAATAACAAAAGTTGCACCCACATCAATCTCACCAGTTAAACTGATAGCGCCGCCACTGTTACTATTACCATTGAAGAAGAACTGAAGTTGATAACCTGAAAGATCGACTGCTTCATTAGTGGGATTGTATAGTTCAATCGCCTTATTATTGCTGCTTCCTTCAATGTATTCAGAGATGATTAAATCATCCGCATAGCTTTTGGCTGCTAAAGTCGCCATAGATACAGTAGATATGGATAAAGCTAATAACGAAAAATTGAACTTATTCAGTTTGCAAAACATGTGTAACCCCTAGATTTATTAATCTATCTTTATGTGTTTATAGTATTTTTATCATTTTGGTTTAATCCAAAACTACCCAAGACTATAAACAGCAAGGGTTGCACATTTGTTAAGATTCAATTACATATCGATACAGTGCTCTCGAATAAGTCTTTCGTATTAATGAAGAAAACAAGTCAAATTAAGGCACAAAAAAACCGCTCAAATGAGCGGCTTTTAATGTTGGAATGCCTTACATATTAACATCAACAATATAGTGGCCTTGCAGCCAGTTACGGCCAATCAGTAGCTTGTACGTCATCTTACTGCGATCACGTAGGTTAACATCAACTTTAAATTCTTCACCGGGTTCGCCGATTGTTAATGTCACCATGTAGCGGATCTCACTCCCCTGTGCATTACGAATTAAAGAAGTGCTATGAATACGGGCTGTGACATCTACCGTTTCATTTTTTTCATTCATTGTTGTAAATGTCACATCTTTACCAACATTATTATCCATGTTGGTTTTATCTTCATCTTTAATTCTTAAATTTACGGCATGCAAGGAGTTTTCTACTGCACCAGTATCGATACGAGTATCAAATATCAAACCAGACTCGACAATACTGATCCCAGCAGTTGGCCCGATAAATTTCTTTTCAGATACGTCAACCACATAGCGGCTCTTTAACCAATTGCGGCCAATCAGTAATTTATAGTCCATTGTGGTTCTATTTTTTAAATTTACTTTGACCTTACGGGTGCTTTCGCCAAAGGTAATAGGTAATTTAACCGCATAACGGGTTTCAGTGCCTTGAGAGTTACTCACCGTTGACACGCCGACAATTTCAGCAGTAATTTTTTCTTGCTCGCCTTTCTCATTAAAAGTCGTGAAAGACACATTTTTACCTATGTTGTCTTTCATTTTTTTCGCACTGCCACCTTCGACGTTAATATCTAGAGCATGCAATGACGAGTTAACTGCGCCTGTATCCATTCGTGCTTCAAATACAACTCCATTTTGACTAACTGACATCATTTCAGTTTGGCCTAGTACTTCTTTCTCAGCCGCCATACTTGAAAATGAAATACAACAAATGAAGGTAGCATTAATGATTGTTTTGAACATGCAAAAGTCCTGCAAGTAAGATGAGTTAAAGTTTTATAATGAAATTATCTAAGGATTTGTTCGATTTCTTTATCAAACAAGTTTTTGATCAAACCAGAAAACTCTGTGATAAACACACTTTGATCTGGCGTTGCATTATGGCTTGCAACACTAGCTAAAATCTCTTCAAGATCATAGACAATAGCATCAATTTCACGAATGACTTTATTGCGCTGAGCAAATGATAGGTTTGGATTCTGGCCACAAACCATAATGATTTGGGCTGATAGTTGGTCTTCGAATAATTCCATTATAGTTTGGCTATTTATACTGTTATCTTCTGATGCTTCAAACAGCCCTAAATGCTCAGTTAAATATTGAATTAAATGAATGTAACCATCTTTATCAGTGACCATTATGTCCCCTGTATACGTGGCTTTTGAACTGCAAAAGCCACTCGTTAATTTTCTAAATAAGCAACATCGTCAGTTATTGGGATAGAGTCAAAACAAAAGAGACTGGAACAGCTAAACTAATGCTGCTTAATCCTGCGACTTCACGGAGCTTATTGACCCCTTCAACAAGATCAAAATCATTTGCTTGAATTATGACAGGAGCCATACTGCTCACCACCATTTTTTTATCCGATAACTTAGCGACTAAAACATCAAATGTTATTTGACGACTTTTACCGTGTAGCTCTATTGTGCCATCAATTTGTGTAACTAATGTTGAACCTACGCTCAAATCAGCCAATAATTTAGGATTAACGACTGCTGATAACCCAAGTTCTGGAAATTTAGCCACTTCAAATAACATGGTTTGCATTCGTTCATCACGAATTTCAACACCCGTGTCAACGCTGACCAAATCAATCGATAAATTAAACGCACCCTCTGGCGTTAGACTACCACTTACTTTCTTAAAGTCATGAACTTCAGCAATATCGCCTTTCTTAATTGAGATAAAACTGACTTTTGAGTGCCCCTGTTTAACTTGCCAGTCGGCTGCAAAGCTCGCCGCAGACATCAAAGAAGTAGACAGTAACGCAATGGGTAACACTTTGAGCCATTTTTTCATCATTAATCCCTTTTGTGAATAAAAACAGTTAAATTATAGATTAAAATTAATTAACTCGTAGGCTATCCAAACGTTGAGTTAATTCAATCTTGCTACATTAGCAGCTAAAAGTCATAAATACATAGATAACACTGACTATAAACGACTTAGCCATTTATCAAGTGCCTGTGCAAAAGCATGTTTGTCTGCTTGCGAAAAGCTATTTGGCCCAGCAGTATGCACACCACTACTTCTTAGCTCTTCCATAAAATCACGCATGGTTAAGCGCTGCTTTATATTATCAACCGTATAGATATCGCCACGAGGGTTAAACACCATCGCACCTTTTTCAATCGCATCTGAAGCTAGCGGAATATCCCCAGTAATCACTAAGTCACCGTCTTTTAATTGCTCAACAATATAATTGTCAGCTTCATCAAAACCTGAGCTTACTCTGACGACGGAAATATTAGGTGAAGCAGGCACTCTAATAAGCTGATTAGCCACCAAAATTAACGGCACCGATTTTCTATCGGCAGCACGAAAAAGCATTTCTTTAACTGGGTTGGGACATGCATCGGCATCGACCCAGATTGTTTTACTCATTACATTATCTCAGCAAATTAAATTTGTTACGTCATTAACACCACTTACGGCGCTAATCGATCAATATTCCAGCCCGAGGGATTCTTTTGATAAACAAAGCGGTCATGTAACCTACGCTCTCCGCCTTGCCAAAACTCAATACTTTCAGGTTTGATGCGGTAGCCACCCCAGAATTTAGGCAGTGGTACTTCGCCCTTGGCAAATTTATTTTTCATCTCATTAAATTTGCCTTCTAGTGCTTGGCGAGCACTGATTTTACTCGATTGTTTCGACACCCACGCGGCGATTTGGCTGTCTTTGGGGCGACTCATAAAGTACTTAGTCACTTCCATCATAGATAATGGTTCTGCTTCACCCGTTACCGCCACTTGTCTTTCTAGCGGATGCCATGGAAACAGTAGGCTGGTCTTGGCATTTTGCGCTAGGTGTATCGCTTTGCGGCTTTCTAAATTAGTGAAGAAAACAAAGCCATCATCATCAAACTTTTTGAGTAACACGATACGCTGAAAAGGTTGCCCATGTTCATCTACTGTTGCAACACACATTGCAGTAGGGTCGGTCAACTCTGCTTGTTTCGCTTGCTCAATCCATTGGGTAAACAAATCCATTGGGTTTTCAGGCAAATCGTTACGGCGTAATCCACCTTGAGTATATTCTCGGCGGATATCAGTTAAATCATTCATTTAGATACCTCTTTAATTACTGTCATTATACTCACAGTTGCTGATATATGATCATGACATTGCTGATAATTATGCTTATAAGCATTAATTGCAAAAAGTAGGCATAAAAAAACCAACGATAACCGTTGGTTTTCAAATAAGGTCAGTAAGTAAACTTACTTTTTAACTAAACCTTTGCCTTCTGCCCACACATGAAGCAACTCAAGACCTAAGGTCGCACCAGCAAGCGCCGTAATATCTGCTGAATCATAAGCTGGGGCGACTTCGACAACATCCATACCCACGATATTCATGCCACGAAGACCACGGATGATTTTCATTGCTTTGTCACTGGTTAAACCACCACAAACTGGCGTACCAGTACCAGGTGCATAGGCAGGATCGAGACAATCAATATCAAACGTAACGTAAAGAGGCATATCACCAACACGCTGCTTAATTTGTTCTACAATTTGCGCCGCAGTTAGATCGTTGGCTGTGGCTGCATCAATCACTTTAAAAGCATGGTCAGCGGTATTGTATTCAGTTCGAATACCAACTTGAATTGAATTTTCAGGTGCAATTAAGCCTTCATTCGGCGCATGAAAAAACATCGTACCATGATCATACTTGCTACCTTGGCTATAAGTATCTGTGTGCGCATCAAAGTGCAACAAAGCCATTTTGCCGTACTTTTTATAATGCGCGCGCAATAAAGGTAAAGTAACAAAATGATCGCCACCAAAGCTTAATAATGCTTTGTCACTATCAAGTATACGGGTTGCAAACCCTTCAAGCCGTGTAGTGAAATCTTCTTGATCACCACAATCAAACACTAAATCACCCGCATCAACGATATTGATAGTCTCGCTGATTGAAAAATCCCACGGCCAGCGTGTTTCTTCCCATGCAAGGTTTACTGATGCACGACGAATAGCATCAGGCCCCATACGACCGCCCGAGCGTCCCGTTGTTGCCATATCAAACGGTAGTCCAATAACAACGACATCTGCATCCGTTTCAGTCGGCTTAAAGTTAAGCGGCTGACGTAAGTAACCAAACGCATTGGAATACAATGAATAATCTGCTTTTTCAGCAAAAGTGCTCATACAACTCTCCGTAAAGGCGAAACGCCAATAACTACAAATATTCTGGTATCAGCACTTCATGACAAAGTTGCTGATAGTGACTAAAATTAACCTCGTACCCTTGCTCAGTCGCAAGCGAGCAACTCCCCAAACACAAATGTGCAGGGAACCCGTCAGTATTTTTAGCCGAATTAAAACCAATCACATCCCAGCTACCAGGATTAAGACTGCTCAATAGCCTTGCGTAAATATCAACCGGATGCTCCGATAGGTTTACATTGGTTTCTAAACTCACATAGGAGCTTTTTTCCTGAGGGGTAATATGAATCGTGAAATACTCTTGGCCTTTAATGCCATTAATTGAATAACCAAAAGGTTCAAACAAAAAGTCATCCACGATGAAATCAGGAAACAATTCCGCCAATTGCAATAATTCACGAATGCCTTGTGCTGATTGATTCATGCCACGCAAATAATCAGCTGCATCGCCGTTAATATGGTACATCAACAATTCATTTGTCGTATCAGCAGCTGGCGCAATAAACGGCTTCTTGGTACTAAACATATAATGATGATGTGAATCTAAGTGGCCAATTCGGTATGCATTACCTGCTATCGTTTGACGGATTTTTTTCAAATCATCTTGAAATGAACTTGACTGCAAGTGCGACAAATATTCATTTTTACGTTGATAACTGGCAAAACCAATCGCCTCTTCACCCACACTCTCAATAAATGACATCACAGCGTCAGCAAGTGTCGTTGTGCCACAAGTCAGCATCACAAAGCGGTCATCCCACACGAACAAGCTGGACTCACTTAATAAGTAGGCATCACAAAACTCATTACTGACTGAGGATAATATTTCAGCATTAGCGCAGGCGACAATGTCAGCCCAAAATGGCTGTCCAAAGCTGCGCAATTTTTGAGATGAGTCAGCTAATATGACTTCAATCTTTTTTTCAGAACCTTCAAAAAACATATTTTAAACCTAAAAACGCAGAGTAATGTGCATTACTCTGCTGACACTCTTTTTACGAAAAATCTTCTAAATAGGTGTAACCCTTTAGACCTAACTGTAACTCTTCCAATATTGAGGTTCTTTCTTCTTCTGCAATATGCTGGTTGACTAACTCTTCGTAGGTGCGCATAAACGCAACGGCATCCAAGTTAACGTATCGCAGCACATCAGCAACGGTGTCACCCGCTAATACTGATTCAATATTCGGTAAACCATTTTCTTCAACACGAACCACTGCCGAATTAGTATCACCAAATAAGTTGTGCATATCGCCTAAGATCTCTTGATAAGCACCAACCATGAAAAAGCCAATTAAATAAGGACTTTCTGGTGTCCATGCAGGTACTGGCAAGGTCGTTTCGATGCCTTGTCCATCAACGTACTGATCGACGATACCATCTGAATCACAGGTGATATCTAACATTACCGCACGTCTTTCAGGTGGCTTATCAAGGCCGCTTAACGGCAATACAGGGAACACTTGATCAATACCCCATGCATCAGGAATTGATTGGAACAATGAGAAGTTAACGAAAAACTTATCCGCAAGTTTCTCATTTAATTCATCAATAATCGGTCGATGGAATCGATTGTTATTACTTAATAAGCTTTTTAATGCATGACAAACTCGCAAGTTTGTTTGCTCAGCCCATGCGCGCTGCATTAGAGTCAGCTGGCCTACAGAAAACAATGAATGCGCTTCAGCAATATCGCTTTGAGTATCATGATAGATTTCAATGATAGCGCGATTATCTGGGCGCTCACTCATATCCGTCCACGACATCCACATATTGTGTAATAGCTGTGGCGCGTCTTCTTCTGGCGGCTGTATATCTTCTGGGTAATAGGACTCAGTACCAATCACATCGGTAATTAATACCGCATGATGCGCTGTTAAATGACGGCCAGACTCTGAAATAATACGTGGCATAGGCTGTTCGTATTCATTACAAATATCACCAAGCACACTGACGATGTTATTAGCATATTCAGTTAAGCCGTAGTTCATCGAGTTGTTACTTTGGCTTCGAGTACCGTCATAATCAACTGCGAGTCCACCACCGACATCAAAGGTGTCGATTAACGCGCCTAACTTTCGTAATTCACAGTAAAAACGCCCTGCTTCGCTCACGCCTTGGCGGATATCGCGAATGTTGGCGATTTGCGAGCCTAAGTGGAAGTGAATTAATTGCAAAGAACTCATCATATCGAGCTCTTTTAATTCATTCAGTACTTTCAAGACTTGCGCAGCTGATAAGCCAAATTTCGACTTCTCACCGCCACTGGCTTGCCATTTCCCTTTGCCTTGGAAGGCTAAACGAGTACGTAAACCCAGTCTTGGGGTCACGCCAAGCTCTTTAGACTCTTGCAAAATTAGCTTAAGTTCAGAAATCTTTTCGATAACGATATAAACTTTATGACCCAGTTTTTCACCAATAAGTGCTAACCGAACATATTCTTTATCTTTATAGCCGTTACATACAATCACTGAACTGGCTTTTTGCGCCATAGCCAGTACTGCCATTAATTCAGGTTTACTGCCTGCTTCTAAACCTAACTGAGGTACTTCTTTAGATTTTTGACTGGCTAATATTTCTTCAACAACGGTCTGCTGCTGGTTAACCTTAATAGGATAAACCAACAAATAATCATTCTGATATTCGTACTTTTGAATAGCTTCATTGAATGCATCACATAAGTTTTCGACTCTGCGATGTAAAATCTGCGGGAAACGCACAAGCACTGGTAATGCAACACCAGCTTTCACCATATCTTTGGCAAGTTCATTCAAACCAATCGTACAGTCAGGTTTACTTGGGTCTGGTGTCACTGTGACTTCACCCGTGTCATCAATACCAAAATATTGCTGACTCCAATGGGTTACGTTATAGCTTGAACGTGCGTTTTCGATAGACCAATCTTTCATATTCTTCATTCCGTCTATTCAGCAGATTATGCAGTCACGCTTTGGGCGTTTTTCACTGCAACTTCTACAAATGCGGGCAATGCAAAGCTTGCCATGTGTAAAGCAGGCGTATAGTAACGAGTGCTGATATTAGCCTGTTCAAAACGTTGCTTTAATGTCGTTATATCAATTTCACGGGCGGTTTCATCATTGGTTGCCCATGCAAACGCCATCGTGCCACCAATGTAAGTAGGTACTGCAGCATTATAAAACCAACAGTCCTTCACATATGGCGTCATACGACGCACTGTATCTTGTAACTCTTCAGGCTGCATAAATACCACGCCATTTTGAGCAACAAAAATGCCTTTTTCAGTTAAGCAGCGAATGCAATTTTCATAAAATGCAGAACTGAATAATACTTCACCAGGTCCGACCGGATCGGTGCAGTCAGAAATAATCACATCAAACTGCTGCTGGCAATGTTCAATAAAGTGCATTCCATCATCGATAACTAAATTCACACGAGCATCTTCAAATGCGCCTTGTGAATGTTGTGGGAAATAGGTTTTACACATTTCGACCACATTAGCATCGATTTCAACCATAGTAACCTGCTCTATAGATTGATGTTTTAATACCTGTCTTAACATTCCGCCATCACCGCCTCCAATGATAAGTACTTTTTTAGCACTGCCATGGGCAAGGATCGGAACGTGAGTCATCATTTCATGATAAACAAATTCATCTTTTTCTGTTGTTTGAATGGCACCATTTAATGCCATTACTCGGCCAAAATTAGTATTTTCAAAAATACTTAAATGCCATTGCTCTGTTTTTTGTTCAAACAAAACTTGTTCAACTTCAAAGTACTGGCCATAACCAGCATGTAAAGTTTCGTAATAAATATTTGATTTGTTTAGCATGTTAAAAGTCCAACACTGCCACAAAATTCGATGACCTTCGCAGCGTAGATATAAGTTAAAAAGGTGAACAAATAATGGCTAACCCTTATCATGAGCCTAGGTTCATGAATGAGTGAAATTCAATTTCAAAGGATTATAATTAACGCATTTATTGTTCGCACTACCTTGATAAATGAAGATAAGTCTCAAGCTTATCGCACGTCAAGATAATCTGCTGTTTTTTCAACCTCAACAAACCTTTATAAAAAGCACTTGGTTCAATTAAAAAAGCGGCGCAATTAAACCCTGCAAACAATGATAATGCAAGGGTGAAAAAGCAATTTTAGTATAAATTTAATTCATTATTTTAGTGCAACAGAAAAGTTCTGTTTTTTTTGTTAAAAACCAAATAGTTCCCTCAAAGAAATTATGCCTATTTTGTGCATATCATTAACTTAAAATTTCTAATCTGTGTTTTATTGAGTTTAGTTTATGAACGCAAGTTACAACTACAGCTATTACGTATATAATTAGCCTGTTTTCTCCTTATCTTTAGTTAAATAGAGCCGCAAATGATACAAATCGGAAAGAATCACTCCCTAGAAGTCGTAAAACAAGTCAGTTTTGGCGTTTATGTGAATGCGCAAGAATTAGGACAAGTACTATTACCTAATAAGTTTGTCCCTAAAAACTGCCAAGTTGGCGATATGGTTGATGTATTTCTTTATCTTGATTCTGAAGATATTGTGATTGCCACCACTCAAAAGCCCTATGCACAAGTGGGTGAGTTTGCTTACCTAAAAGCCATCGCAACTGGACCATTTGGTGCCTTTTTAGATTGGGGCTTAGACAAAGACTTGCTATTACCTTTCGGTGAACAGCACAGAAGCATTGAAGAAGGTAAATCTTACTTGGTTTATGTTCATCCTAACCATGTTGATGAGCGTATTATGGCTTCATCTAAAGTCGATAAGTTTTTAGATAAAACACCTGCTGAGTATGAAGCTGGACAAGAAGTCGATTTAATTATCGGCGGCAGTACAGACTTAGGCTTTAAAGCCATTATCAACAATGCCCATTGGGGTGTTTTGTTCCAAAATGAAGTATTCCAGCGTTTAAGTTTTGGCCAATCAATTAAAGGCTATATTAAACAAGTGCGTGAAGACGGCAAAGTTGATTTGATTTTACAAAAAGCTGGTCAACAAAACTTAGATAAAAATGCTGAAACAATCATTAATAAATTACACCGTGCAGGTGGCTTTTTACCATTAAATGATAAGACTGATTCAGCGATCATTTATGACCAATTAGCCATGAGCAAAAAAGCGTTTAAGCGCAGTATTGGTGGTTTATTTAAAGGTGGCCAAATCAGTATCGAAGATGATGGCATAAGATTGCTTAAATAAGCTACAGATAAACTGAATTATTTGATAAAAAGCATGGTTCTGTTATAACAAACCATGCTTTTTTATTTGGAGTAATTTATGGAACTTAGCAATCAAGAAGCCCGCGTCATCGGCTGTTTATTAGAAAAAGAAATTACTACCCCCGAACAGTATCCCCTTTCCATTAACTCCCTGACCATGGCATGTAATCAAAAAAGCAGCCGTGAACCTGTGATGAGCTTATCTGAACAAGAAACACAATCACTCATAGATGACCTCACCAAGAAAAGACTGATCAGCGAGCAAACTGGCTTCGGCAGCCGCGTGGTTAAATACAAGCACCGCTTTTGTAATACCGAATTTAGTGACCTTCAATTTTCAAATGAACAAATTGCCATTATCATTGTATTACTGCTTCGCGGACCTCAAACTCCTGGTGAGCTTAAAACCCGCTGCAATCGATTACATGAATTTGATGGGCCGCAGCAAGTAGAAGCGGCACTGCAATCTTTAGCATCAAGAGATGAGCCGTTAGTAGTGCAATTGCCTCGAGAAGCCAATCGTCGTGATAGTCGATACGCGCAACTTTTCTCAGATAAACAGTATCTTGAGCAAGGCATTACTTCATTTGACGTAACTGCTGCTCCAGTAGTTAAACCTGCGAGTAATGAAGCAACACATGCCCTACTTGAAAGAGTTGATGCATTAGAATCTCAAGTGAGTGATTTAACCCAGCGTTTAGCCGAACTTGAACAACTGCTAGATTAATCATTAAAGTCAGAGTTAACACTGACTTAACAAAAATTAATCTTCATCTGGTTCGCTATCAAGTATGATGGCGAACACATCACCGTTTTCTCAAGGATATTTTTTACTTATGGACGCATCTCCTCGGTCTTCCTCACTTCGTCAAACTTGGCTTATTGCCAGTTATGAACTGAGTAAGCGATTCACTAATACCAAAGGTATTGCGGCGTTAATCGCCTTCTCATTACTCTGGGCAATTATTTTGTTATACCCAGTGCAAAGTGCCTCAGTCTATATGTTAGAACCTGGCTTTAAAGAGCTTGTACAAAGTATCTATGGCCCTGATGCACTCGGCCAACTTTTTAGCTGGAAGGTCGCTGAGTTTGCCGTTTTTTGGTGTATTGCACTGTATGTGTTCCCAATGTTCAGCATTTTTATCACTGCAGATCAATTCAGTTCTGATAAACAACGTGGCTCATTTAGATTTCTTACCTTAAGAGTCAGTCGTGATAGTATTTTCTTCGGTCGCTTCTTAGGTCAAATGCTCATACAAGGGTGTTTGCTGTTATTAACTATTATTGCCACCATCTTGATGGTACTCACTAGAGATGCTGGATTATTTACCGATGCCTTATTAAGTGGTTTTTCAGTATTTATCAATGTCTTTATCGCACTGCTACCTTATACCGCAGTTATGGCTGTTTTATCTTGGTATGCAAATAGCGCACGACAAGCGAGTATTTACGCCGTGATCTTATGGGCGGTGAGTGGCATTTTAATCATGATCATTAATAGCCAATTACCTGCTATGTCATTTTTAAGTTGGGTACTACCTGGTTCGCAATTATCATTAATGATAAATACGCAAGGGTTAAGCTCATTGATGTATGCACCCATTCCTCTCATTCAAACACTTGCTGTATTAATAGCAGGTCGTATTTACATGCAACGGAGTGCACTATGAAGCTAATTACATGTGAAGGTGTATCTAAGCAATACGGTACTAAAGCGGCCCTTTCTAATATCAATCTGTCATTAGATACCGGCGCGCCTATCGCCCTTGTCGGCCCTAATGGCGCAGGTAAAACCACGTTATTTAGCTTGCTATGTGGCTTTATTCACCCGAGTTCTGGTGAGATCTCTATTTTAGGTGAAAAACCTGGCAGCCAGAAATTACAAAACGTTGTCACTGCTTTACCGCAAGATGCGTCGCTAGATCCTAACTTTACTATCGTGTCGCAACTGACATTTTTTGGAAAGTTACAGGGCATGAATGGCAAACAGGCAAAACAAGAAGCCCTACGAGTGCTGGAATTAGTGGATTTATCCGCCTCAGCTTTAATGTTACCTAAAAGCTTAAGCCATGGCATGAGTAAACGTGTTTCTATCGCTCAAGCGCTCATGGGATCGCCTAAATTAGTCTTGTTAGATGAACCCACAGCGGGACTTGATCCTGCTAATGCCAAAAAAATCCGTCAAATCGTAAAGGATTTATCAGCAACCACCACATTCGTCATCAGTTCGCACAATTTAGAAGAACTAGAAAAGCTCTGTGATCAGGTGCTTTATTTAGAACAAGGGCAATTGCAACAATCAGTTTCAATGAAAGCTGATGCAGAAACAGCCTTTTTGACTCTGACGATGCAGCAATCTGATATCGCACTATTGAGTGATAAAGTAAGAAGCATGCCTAACATCATCAATGTCAAAGTCAGTGATGACGAACAAATCATTATCGAGCATCATTTTGATACTAGCTTTAACCTTGAAACGGCATTACTCGCACTATTTAGTGAACATGGCTGGCAATATAAAGCCATCATGAAAGGGAGAAGCTTGGAAGAAACTCTTTTTTCTAGCTAGATAAACTCTGCATCAAGTCAGTAAGCTCAGTATTAAATACTGGGCTTTTTGTTTACAGGCTAGTTATTTTCAGGCTAGTTTTCGATCAGGCTAGCTATCATCTGGCTAGTTATTGAACCAACATCCAACTTAAACCACAAACCACAAACCACAAAGTAAAAGTAAAAGTAAAAGTAAAAGTAAAAGTAAAAAGTAAAAAGCTGAAAGTCACCTACTCATTATTCATATCGTATACATTCCCTACTTAGGCAAAACTGCAGCCAAAACTGCAGCCAAAACGCCGTCGCTATTCTAAACGCTCAAGTCATAGGCATAAGTCTTAGTCATTTCTGAACAGCCATTGGCACATCTCATAGCGCACATCACAGTTCACCGCTCATAGCTCATAGCTCATAGCTCATAGCTCATAGCTCATAGCTCATAGCTCATAGCTCATAGCTCATAGCTCATAGCTCATAGCTCATAGCTCATAGCTCATAGCTCACCAGTAAAATAAAACTAACTTTGAGCAAGGTAAGTATTTAGGAAAAGTTTAATTGACCTTCAACACGGCAAAAATAAACTGAGACAAGTGCGTGAACGACGAAGAATGATAGTGGATAGCTTTGAGGCTTTAGCAAGAAGAAGTTAAGAATAGAGGTAGAATGGAGATAAATAATTAATTTTAAGCAAAAAAAAACTGTAGTCAAAGACTACAGTTTTATTTAATTATCTAGCCGAAGCTAGGAATAATTAAACTACAGTTACGTTCTCAGCTTGAGGTCCTTTCTGACCTTGAGTAACAGTGAACTGAACTTTTTGACCTTCGTCAAGAGTTTTGAAACCGTCTGAGTTGATTGCACGGAAGTGAACGAATACGTCTGGACCAGACTCTTGCTCGATAAATCCGAAACCTTTGTCAGAGTTGAACCACTTAACAACACCAGTAACTTGAGACATGATATAAATCCTGTATATAAAAAATAAAGCCTTAACGGCGGTAGAGCTGAAAATGCCGGTTTTACTTATGTTCACAGGACGAAACTGGTCGTATTGAAACACATAAACTAAGCCCAACCTTCAAGCCCGATAGATTATGAACCTTTCTACGGGGATGTCAACTAACATCAACATTTTAATTCAATTAGTTATTACCACGCTTAAAATTCGCGAATAAGATAACGGTTTAAAACTAAATATCAGATTCAAAAAGTAAAATAGCAAATTTAGATGACAAATCAATTACGTTGATGAATTTCAATACTAAAGTCTAACTCGCAGCTAAGTCCTTGTTCTGCAATTTGAGCCTTTTGCTCTTGGGTCAATTTCCACGCATAAGGCGTCATATTCAAAAAGTGTTCAATATCAATAGGGTCTGATAACACTAGTGGGTACTGCAACCTTTCTTGATGAAGACAAGTAAAGCCATCAAGCTCAGCTTTAGCCTCTTCATGGGGTTTTGGCTCACTATAAATGATCTTTTTCATTGCAAAGTGATGCATGGGACCAGGAGAAACCGTGATTAATACACCGTCTTTTTTTATCACTCGTTGCAGTTCATCAATTTTTGAAGGCGCGTAAATTCGCATCGCTAAATCGAATATTGCATCCGCAAAAGGCATTTCATAGGCACTCGCGACACAAAAATCTAATTCAGAATATCGTTTAGAAGCGTATTTAATCGCTGATTTAGAAATGTCTAACCCTTGCAAGTGACACTGAGCGCCTTCGTCTTCACTTTCAGTTGCTTTAGCGCTTTGCTGCATTGCTTTGAATAAACGATGACTGTAATAGCCTTCTCCGCAACCTATGTCTAAGATTTTTTGAGCATCAGGGCTAAATTTAACAGCCAGCTGATTAACTCTGTCACTGAGCTGTTGGTAATAACCTTTATTCAAAAACTCACGACGGGCAAACATCATGGTTTTATTATCACCGGGATCTTTAGAGTTTTTCTTTTGAACAGGTAGCAAGTTGACATAGCCCTCTTTGGCACAATCAAACTGGTGGCGGTTCTCACACTGCCAAGATTTTGCGTTAAGTGTTAAACAAGAACGGCATATTGGACAAATATATTGCATCAAATAACTCTAATAAGAATGATTAAAGAAGTGTGCGTCTCATTGTTTTAAGATTAATGAGACCCAAATAAAAGGATTTTACGCAATGAACGTGGAAATGTCAGGTATCTTCAGTGAGCTTATCAACCATTAAGCTGACATCGGCTGGTGCAAGTAAGCTAAAACATTCTAATTTTCGTTGTAAGTCTTCCACATCCTTTGAAAGCTCATTAGCTGCTGATGCATAATTGGTTCTTTGTTGAGACTGGCTATAGGTTCTTAATAACCATTGCTGCTTATGATTTAACAAATTATCTAGCTTAAGTAGCTGAGCTGCAATAATCGCATGCACTTTGTTGCGTTCTTCCGCAAGGTACAGATTAATATCTGCCCGCACCTGCTCAATTTCACTGATATTAATTGCTAAGTTTTCAGGAGACTCTTCATAGTCGAAATTTCTCGCTAAAATGGCTTTTGCCATCATCAACTCTTTCGGCTCTTGGTTTAGGCGCAAATCGCTCTCTAGATTTATTGATTCACAAACAGACTGTAAATAGCCTATGTTTATCTGCTTTTGAGGTGTGCCTTCAGCAGTGAAAGATAAACCAATGCCTTTTCTTAATAACTCAGCTGATATTCTTGGTGCAACTCCCACTCTGGCATATAAACGAAAGCCTTGGCCAAATGTACGCTTAAATTCAGCTTTTTCGGGCTGTTCAACAATCTGTGAATTAATGACATCGACTTTAAAAAATGGCTGACAAGTCAAAATAAAGCTAGAACACTGCTCATCTTCTGACTCGCAAATGATAATCTCGGCTAAGGGCTGGCTTAATGCTGGTAATAAAATAAAATCACTAACGTCATCAGCAAGCGCAATTAACAGGGTTTGTCCTTGGTTAATTTGATACTTAACTGGTTGACTAAATAAATGATTATACATACTGACTCCTGTGATACTTTTCAGAGTGTAACCAGCTAATTCGATTACGTCACCCTATTAAAAAGCATTCAATCAGTTTTGTAGCCTGTAAACATTACTAATTAACAGTGTTAAGATATTTATAATTCAAAATTAGGATACCGCGATATTATGGCAAGTGCTTTTCAACCCACTCTTTTCTGGCACGATTACGAAACTTTTGGCGTCAGCCCAGCAAAAGATCGCCCTTCACAGTTTGCAGGTATTCGTACTGATTTAGATCTTAATATTATTGGCGAGCCTGAGAATTTTTATTGCAAACAATCAACTGATTACTTGCCATCACCTGAAGCTATTTTAGTTACAGGTATTACGCCTCAGTTAGCCAATCAAAAAGGCATGGCTGAAACTGAGTTTATGGGCCGTATCAATAGCATTTTTACCGAACCTAACACCTGTGTTGTTGGCTACAACTCTTTACGGTTTGATGATGAAGTAAGTCGTTATGGCTTTTATCGTAATTTTATCGACCCTTATGCCCGCGAATGGCAAAACGGTAATAGCCGTTGGGACATCATTGATTTAGTCAGAGCTTGCTATGCATTTAGACCAGAAGGCATTAATTGGCCTCTCAAAGAGGATGGTTCACCAAGCTTCAGGTTAGAAGAGTTAACCAAAGCTAATGGCTTAAGCCATGAACAAGCTCATGATGCCATGAGTGACGTGTATGCCACGATTTCGATGGCAAAATTAATTAAAGAAAAACAGCCAAAATTATATGAGTATTATTTTGGTTTACGTAATAAGAAAAAGGTCGCAGAGCTCATTCAAGGTGACTTTATGCAGCCCTTGGTTCACGTTAGCTCGAAAATCAGTGCGGCAAATGGCTGTGTCACATTAATCGCCCCTATTGCGCCACATCCAACCAATAAAAACTCGATGTTATGTGTGAACCTAGCAATGGACTTAACCCCATTAATCACGCTTTCAGTAGAGGAAATAGTCCAGCGAATGTACACCCCGCGCAGTGAGCTCGCACCGGATGAGTTACCTATTCCACTTAAGCAAATCCATTTAAACAAATGCCCATTTATTGGTACACCTAAGCTACTCACCGAACAAGTCGCTGAGCGTCACCAGTTCGATATGGAATTTGCACGCTCACAATATAAGTTGTTTAAGCAACACCCAGAGTTACGTGAAAAATTACAGGCGGTGTTTGAAGTTAATGATCACCCAGCAGCAACAGACCCTGATTTAATGCTTTATAGCGGCGGCTTCTTTAGTCATGCCGATAAAGGCAAAATGGAAATGATCCGCAATACCAAGCCAGAAAACCTTGCCGCGCTGCAACTTGATTTTGAAGATGAGCGTTTAGGACAAATGTTTTTCCGCTATCGTGCGCGTAATTACCCTGAAACCTTGAATCATGACGAATCACTTATTTGGCGAGAATTCTGTCAACAACGCTTGTCTGATGCTGATTATGTGATTAATCTCGAAAACTTATTGGAAGAAACCAGCGAGAATGAGCACAAGCAGAAGTTATTAAAAGCGCTTTGTTTATACTTGCAATCACTTTAAGTGTTGAAGTAAGTAACTTACATTGCACTTATCGTTAAATAAAAGGAATTGCTCATGCAAAACCGTTTCATTGATAGCATCACCCAACTACCTAAGCCGGTAGCCACAGCCTTAATCCCATTACTCAATGAAGATTTTTGCGGTCATATCGATGCCAGTCAACTGGCAACACTGGTAAAAGCCAGTGACATGACAGAAGAAGCTTTACTATTAAGCTTGTTACCCATCGCTGCTGCGCTAGCTAAACCTAGCATCAGTGAATTCTATGTGGGCGCGATCGCCAAAGGGGAAAGCGGTGATATTTATATGGGAGCAAATTTTGAACTAGCCTCTGAAGCGCTCTTTCATACCGTTCACGCAGAGCAAAGTGCCATTAGCCATGCATGGTTAAATGGCGAACAAAAGATTGTTGATATCGTGGTTAACTTCAGCCCTTGTGGCCATTGCCGTCAATTTATTAATGAACTAGTTAGCGGCATTGATATTAAGATTCACTTACCAGGCCAGCAGCCACAATTGCTTGCTCATTATCTGCCTTATGCCTTTGGGCCAAAAGATTTACAAGTGACTAAACCTTTATTGTCTAAAAGCAATATTGAATTTAGCTTGAATTCAGACGACCCAATGATCATTGAGGCGGTTGACCAAGCTGGGCTAAGTTATGCGCCCTACACTAAAAACTTTGCCGCTGTGGTTATTGAAACCAAAGACGGTAGAACCTATTGCGGACGCTATGCAGAAAATGCGGCATTCAACCCTTCAATGATGCCAATGCAAATGGCACTGTCGAATTTAATTCGTCACGATCGTGACTACAGCGATATTAACCGTGTAGTGTTAATTGAGTCATCGGCAGGGAAAGTAAGCTTGGTGAATGCGACAATGGACACTTTACAAGCTGTTGCAGCAGTAGAGCTTGAACACATCGTCGTAGACCCAAGTTAGGCAACACTTTTTACACTTAAATGAATCTAAAGCTAGTTTAAGGTTAAAAGCTAAAAGCGCATTGGTTTATTGCAATGCGCTTTTTATTTTCAAAATCGCAACTACTGATTTGTACATTAATTAAATTAGCCAATATGGCCATATTGATTAAGAATTTAATTGCACAAACGCTGTAATTCCTTACACTCTTCGTTTTCCTTTTAAGATAATCCATACATGCCTGATTTAGCCATATTAGCGGTATTTATACCGACCTTCTTTTTTGTCTCAATTACACCTGGTATGTGCATGACTTTAGCCATGACACTCGGGATGAGTATTGGTGTTAGGCGCACTCTATGGATGATGTTAGGAGAACTCGTTGGTGTCGCATTAGTGGCCATTGCTGCAGTCATGGGTGTTGCCAGCGTCATGCTAAATTACCCAGACGCTTTCGCTATTTTAAAATGGATTGGTGGTGCATATCTCGCTTACATCGGCATTAACATGTGGCGCTCAAAAGGTAAAATGGCCATTGTTGAAGGCCAACAAACCGACTTATCAATCAGTAATTATGCACTTATCTCACAAGGCTTTGTGACCGCCATTGCCAACCCTAAGGGCTGGGCTTTCATGATTTCTTTACTGCCACCTTTTATCAGCGTCGATAAAGCCGTTGGACCACAATTATTCTGGTTGCTGTCAATCATAATGCTCACTGAAAGTATATCTATGCTCGCCTATGCAAGTGGCGGGAAAAGTCTACGTATGTTTTTATCTCGCGGTGACAACATTAAGTTAATGAACCGTATTGCAGGCAGCTTGATGATAGGTGTGGGCTTTTGGCTTGCGCTGGGATAGTAGTTTTAAAACTATTTAGGCTGAATTAAATGATATACCTGCTAAAACACCAAAGCTAAACTAACCTTATCAAATAGGCTAGCCGCAATGGCTAACCTTCTCAATAAAAGTACCTATTGATAATTCATAAATCTGTTTTGATAATTTAACTGGTTTGTTTGGTAAATATCCTTAGATAAAGATTAGCCAACATCGTTCAAAAGCACCAAAATCATTCAAACCTTAATTCTATCCTCCGCTCATAAAGCTAAAACTAGTCCATATAGCCCCAATGCTAACCGTACTCTTGAGCCGTAGTTATCGAGACTAACTAACCAGCACTCTCCCTATGGACCAAAATTCATATAATATTTTTTGCTTAAGTGGAAAATTGATTAGCTGGGTACAGCTTCTATCTCTATTTCCTAAGTATATACATATGCCTCGACTAACCGTTTTCTGCCCATACTCTTGATGATTCCAAGCAAGAATAAAAGTAACAACATCACTTTAATAAGCTCAGTTTTATGTCAATGCCTTAAAGTTTAAAGTCAAAACAAACATAAGTGAAATGGTTCAAGTTGAGGTTTAATCTAGGGTTTGAGTTATTACAAAAGAAGGTGATAACCAGCGTTTATCAGTCTCATAGATAATAGTAAATATTCCCAAAAGAAAACTATCTATAAAATCTTCACCTAATCAGTCGTTATCAGCGCCTCAAGATACAGAGAACGAAATCAGTTTGGAATTAACACAATGAAAGCATTAACAATAGCTCTACCTTTATTATTACTCACAGCATGTGGTAGTTCATCTGACTCTGCTCCAGAGCAACCTCCAGTTGAAGTACCACCAGTAACACAACCACCTGTGGATAAAGAACCACCTGTGGATACCACTCCACCATGTACTGTTGATTGTGACGGTATACCAACTGACCCTGACACACCGATTGATGGCGGAAGATCACCAATTTTACCAACTTTACCACCATGTACAGTGGATTGTGGGGGGGAAGAAATCCCAACAGACCCTGACACACCAATTGATGGTGGTCGTCCACCAGCAATTGACCCAACCGACCCATGTACATCTGACTGTGGTGGAGAAGGTATACCAACTGACCCAGATACACCTATCGGTGGCGGTCGTCCACCAGTAATTGACCCAACCGACCCATGTACATCTGACTGTGGTGGAGAAGGTATACCAACTGACCCAGATACACCTATCGGTGGCGGTCGTCCTCCTGTAGTTGAACCGACTGAACCATGTACTGAAGATTGTGATGGTTCGCCTGTTGAGCCGACTGACCCTGATGCACCTATTGAAGAAGGTGATAAGCCTTTACCAGAATGGGCATTGGAAGTTGAATCAGCTTATGGTATCCCTGCTGAACTAACTGTTGATGTATGTGGTTACAGTCTTAACAACGCAGAAGACTCTACTGCTTTCTGTACTTGGGAGGAAAATGTTAGCAAGCTAATAGTCTATATCCCTGCATTAGTAGCTAGCGATGAGCCAATAAGCATTTCACAAGGCTTTGGTACTTGGATGACTTATGAGTTCAGTAAAGATACTGCCACTTACAACAAGCACCCTGAGAGTCTTTTAGTTACTAATACATTTGTTACGGATGAAGATGAGTATACTTCTCTAGGTATGGGACATGCCACTTACCTTAGAGACACTAACACAGAGTTAACTCAAACATCTTCATATAATGAGTTCACTGATTGGTCATTAGGTCACGTAGCTGTAATGTTTCGTAACCCTGTAACTTACACAGGTGCTAAGTGGAACCAGGAAAGAGCTAGAGCTTACATCGATGCTATTGATGCAAGAGATTACTCTGCTGCAAGTACTGCTTACAACTACACTATCAACTATAAAGGTATGTCTCACAAAGTTTCTGGACATGCTGGTTTACGTGTAACTGATGGTTTAAGTAATGTACTGAAAATGGGTAGCTATGTTTGGGGTTACTAACAAATAACACAATCGATGCACTTCAATTAGGTGCATCTACCTGATAGCTAGAACTCGTTACCTCGCTCTGTCAGATATCAAAAATTTGGAATAATAGGCCATGAAAGCTTTAATCATTACATCAATCACCTTATTGGTATCATTCAATGCATCAGCATACACAGCTTCGCCCCCTGAATGGGATGGTAAGTATAATCCTGTAAGGCTGACCACTGACCCAATGACCCAATGACCCAATGACAGATAAAGTCACAGGTTCGGCATATCTTCAAGGTTTATCACTCCAATGTAATGAACAGTACATAACTGTTGGCTTTAGGTTCGGCAAGAATACTGGCGTACCTAGCGCGCCTATAGATGTAACTGTAAGGGTTGATAGTAATGAAGCATTTGTTGTGTCAACTAAGAACTTTAGTAACTCACATAATTCATCATTTATGCTACATGACGATGAACAAACTGAATTAATAGGTCAGCTAAAGAAAGGAGATAAGTTAATTTTCAAGGGGATGAACAAGCGTACCGGCAGCCCCTCTGAGCTTCACAGTGCTGGGCTTAAAGGCTTTACCAAAGCGTACACCAAACTTGCCATCCATTGCGGCCTAAACAACTAACATTCACAGACTCGTTCAATGAAATACGAGTTATGGAACTATTTTATCTATTTCGGAAATTCAATTCGTGAAAAAAATAATCATAATCGCACTTGCTGCAACCATAACTATTCTCACCCCTTTCAGAGCGCATTCCTCAGAATACCTTGAAGGCGATATACACGCGATTGCATCAGATTGCTTGCATTACGAGATTGATTATGTCGACGGCAAGCTTCGTAGCTTCAGACCAACAAATCCTAGTGCCTACGGTAGTGCTAGAGATAAAGGGCAGACTATAACAAATAGGAAAAGTAAAGAGTATGGGGATAGAGTTAGGTTTTCATTCGATAGGCATACTGAAGGTAAGACTAGTACGTTTGTTGATATTATTCTAAATACCAAGACGAACTCTATACAAGGTGTTACGGTTATTTATACGGGTGATAGAGATGTTATAACTAGATTACCTATAATGGCTAATGAATGTACCTTCCAAATCATCCGAAAGTAAACCCGAAATTTGTACCAGAGTTAATTAGACTTGAGCCTTACTTTTATTAGTAGGGCTTTTTTTATGCCCTTAATAGCTATATTCCATTAAGGAATATCTGCGGTCACTAACATGAATATAGTTCAGCGAATAACTACCCTTTCACTGTAATACTATCCACATTCCTCACTAACTCCTTTAGGTAACCCTAAAGGCTGGGCTTTCATGATTTCATTACTGCCACCTTTTATCAGCGTCGATAAAGCCGTTGGACCACAATTATTCTGGTTACTGTCGATCATTATGCTCACTGAAAGTGTATCAATGCTTGCCTATGCAAGTGGCGGTAAAAGCCTACGCATGTTCTTATCACGCGGTGACAACATTAAGTTAATGAACCGTATTGCAGGCAGCTTGATGATTGGAGTGGGCTTTTGGCTTGCGCTGGGATAACCTTGCATGTAACAACGACTATTACTGGTTTTAAATTTAGACTACAAAAGTGATAAAAAGAGAAATAGGGAAATCAATGTCTAGAGTGAAGCTTACTGGCTATATACAATTTCCGCACAACACCACTGCATACGAATTAGCAGATGTCCGTTTTGAGTTAGTAAAGCACACCCAACTCACCTTGAATGAAGAAGGTTGTATCAGTTTTAGTGTCACTCAAAGTCCCGTAAATGACTTAAGATTTGATGTTAATGAGGAGTTTGTCGATAAAGCCGCATTCGAATTTCATCAACAACGAGTCCAGCAATCAAACTGGTTTACAGTAAGTCAAACTGCGACTCGTCATTATACGATTATCGACAGTTAATCTTTTATGCGGCCTGCTGATAATACGGCTTGACGCAGTTTCTACCGCTCTCTTTAGCAACATATAAAGCTTTGTCTGCTCGAATAAGTAAGTCTTTTAATTCGGTGGTGCTTTGAGTCTTATCAGCAAGGCCAAAACTGGCTGTACAGGTTAACTTGCTTGATTCAGATAGGTTAATTTTACACGCTTCAATGTGTTCTCTCATCCGCTCTGCAACTTTTTCAGCATCTTGTATCGACGTATTTGGCATCGCCACAATAAACTCTTCACCACCAATTCGGGCACATAGATCATTTTCACGGCACAACTTTTTAATCGTGCTGGTCACTTCAATTAAACATTTATCTCCAACTAAATGGCCATGTTGATCATTAATTTTCTTGAAAAAATCCAAGTCTAATAAGACTAATGTAAAAGGGAGCTTTTTCTCTACGGCATCATCAAACAAACTTTTGCCTTCTGTAAAAAAGTGATGTCGGTTAGCGAGTTGGGTTAACGAATCCGTGGAGGCTTGTAATATCAATAACTTTTCATTCTTATCGATTTGTTTAGCAAAAATGTACAACACAAAAATGACTTCTAACATGGTGAAAAATACCACTGATTGATACAACATGTGATTCATTTGATCTGATAGCTGTATTAAAGGCGCATCATTTGGCGTGTTTTCACAATAGAAAAACAAGACTAACGCCGTCAAACTCAAGCTCACCTGCTCTACTCTTTCACGCAACTCAAATAAAAGAAATGCCCCAGTTGGAACCAGGAAATAATACAAATGAAATCCGCTAGCATTCGTCACGTAGACATTAGTACACACCAACAGGTGAAGCATTAGCACACTAAAAAACCATATTTTAGCCAGTCTTGAATGATGCGCAGCCGTAAATGCAATTGTGCACAGATATGCGATGGTAAAACCAAGATTGATAAAGCCAACAAGGGTGTTTTGAAGTAATAAAATATAATTTAATGAATAAAGCAAAGAAATAACGACTGTGATTAAGCCGATTATATTCATTGTTCTCGTGCGATTAGCAGATGAAAAAGACTGTTTACTGGTGCCCAGGTTTATAATTTTTTTTAGATTCATATGGGTAACTAAGTAAGTTAACGACTTGTAAACTTTAGCACGTTTATTCTGTCTATTCTAAAAAGACCGGTTCTGAAAATAAACAGCTTATTATTAAGTCTATGTGGAACTGTTGGCTAGCCACTTCTTAAAATTAGAAGTTATGAAAGTTAAAACTCTTGAAAGTTAGGAATCTTGAAAGTTAGAACTCTTGAAAATAAGTGGCGATGCCAAGTCATTAACCTTAATCGTGAAGATAAGGGTTTTATTCATTCATCGCTTTATTAATTTAGTGTCTAGGGGGCAGAATTAATTTAGTGCCTAGGGATAAGGCACTTTATTGTAAATTGTCCTTTTCTTTGTAGGGCAGCTTGCAAGCTAAATCCTGCATATATTGCTTTATATGCAGCTGTTCTTGCTGGCAGTAATGATAAATCGCTTTTCTGAACTCGTCATGTGCTACTTCGTGGTTTGAATAGGTTTCAACAGGCTCAAAACCCCGTGCTACTTTGTGTTCACCTTGCGCGCCGGCATCGAAGACGGTTAATCCATGATGAATAGCATACTCAATGCCTTGGTAATAACAGGTTTCAAAATGCAAGCCATCGACTTCCTCTAAACAGCCCCAATATCTACCATAAAGGTGGGTATTGGACACAAAATATAATGCTGATGCTATAAGGTTATTTTGATCGTTGGTCACTAATAGCAACCTAACTTGCCTGCCCATTGAACTGGCGATTTGACTAAAAAAGTCAGCATTTAAATAGCCTGTATGACCTGAGCGTTTTAGGTAGGTTTGCTGGTAGCAATGCACAAAACCTTGCCATTGTTCTTTGCTTGCCTTGTCGCCATCAATAAAGTCATAGTTAAAATACGCCACAGCTTTACGTTCTTTTTTAATGGCTTTTCTTTTTCTAGAGACTAACTGCGCTAAAAAGTCGTCAAAGTGCGGGTACTGTTTGTTTTGCCAATGAAACTGCGTACCTAATCTCGAAATTGTTGAATGGCTTAAATGCTTGAAATCATTTTGAGGTAAAAATAAACAATGCCAGGATGAGAACTGCTCACTTTTTATTGTTTGATTTAAAAAATGAGTGATTCTATTCAGTACGACTTCACGACTCACCTCTGATATCGACGAAATCATACCTATACGTTGACCCGAAACTGGCGTAAAAGGAATTGCAGCTACGAGCTTAGGATAGTACTCAAGCCCGTTGCGCTCATAAGCTTCAGCCCATGCCCAATCAAACACATACTCCCCCCATGAATGGGATTTTTCATAACAAGGTAAAATAGCAATAACATCACTATTAGAGGTAATCACAAGATGTTGTGGGCGCCAACCAGAGTCACTGCACACACTCAAACTTTGTTCTAATGCCAATAAATACTCGAATTGAGTAAACGGATTATCGTCAGTAAACACACGACTCCATTTTGATTTACCGATACTTGCAACTGAATCATAAAAATTAAGTTGGATATCTTCACTCAAAAACTCTGACATATTTCCTCAAAAAGCGGCATTAGATATTGTGTATTAGATCATACTTATGGCACATTGCAACCTATCAATGAATTTACAAAGGACTGAAAGTGGGTATTTTTTCTCAGTTTAAACCTATCGCTATTTCCACCAGCATTGCCATTGCACTCAGTTTAACTGCTGCATCTACAACCAGCGTAAGTGCAGCTAACGAGCAATCTATTTTCAGTCGCGCTGCCACAGCTCAACCCATTTGGGCTAAAAATGGCATGGTTGCCAGTCAAGAATCACTTGCAACCCGCATTGGTGTCGATATTCTCAAACAAGGTGGTAATGCTGTTGATGCTGCCGTTGCTGTAGGTTTTGCACTGTCGGTCACCCTTCCTCGAGCCGGTAATATCGGTGGTGGTGGTTTCATGATGGTACATTTAGCTGAAACCAATAAAACCATTGCTATCGATTATCGTGAAACGGCGCCAGCAAAGGCACATAAAGATATTTTTTTAGACGAAAAAGGCAATGCAAACCCTAAATTAAGCCGTGAACATGGCCTCGCTGTGGGGGTACCTGGTACGGTAATGGGCTTAGAACTCGCGCTAACCAAATATGGCACTATGAGTCTTAAAGATGTCATTAAACCCGCCATCGGGTTAGCTAATGACGGTATTGTCATTAATTCAGATTTGGCAGATTCATTAGATGGCTTAAAGCGCCGCATCTCTCAATGGCCAAGTTCCGCTGAAATATTTTACAAAAAAAATGGTGACAGCTTTTCGGTTAACGACAAGCTGGTACAAACTGACTTAGGGCATTCTTTATCACTGATTGCAAAGCACGGCAGTAAAGGGTTTTATCAGGGCGAAACCGCTGAGAAAATTGTGAGCGCGATTAATCTAGCGGGCGGGATTATGAGCCTAGATGACCTAAAAAATTATACCGTCGTTGAACGAGAGCCCGTTCGCGGCAGCTATCGAGGTTATGAAGTCGTTTCTATGCCACCTCCTTCATCAGGCGGTATTCACATCATTGAAATGCTCAATGTGCTAGAAAACTACCCAATTCAAAAGCTTGGTCATAACACTGCACAAACTTTGCATTTAATGACAGAAACGATGAAACATGCCTATGCAGACAGAAGTGAATATTTGGGTGATCCAGATTTTAATCCTGTGCCAATTGCTGCATTAACTAGTCAAAAATACGCAGACACCATTGCAAAACAAATCGCTTTTAATAAAGCCACTCCGAGTGCTGAAATAAAAGCTGGCGATATTGCGCCTTATGAAAGCGATCAAACCACCCATTATTCTGTTGTCGATCAATGGGGAAATGCCGTTTCAAATACTTACACCCTAAACTTCAGCTATGGCTCAGGCCTCGTGGCTGCTGGCACAGGTATCTTACTTAACAACGAAATGGATGACTTTTCAGCAAAGCCTGGCTCGCCTAACGGTTATGGGCTGATTGGCGGTGAAGCAAATTCAGTTCAAGGGAATAAACGACCTTTAAGCTCTATGAGTCCTACCATTGTGATGAAGGATGGAAAACCATTTCTTATCACTGGCAGCCCTGGTGGTTCTAGAATTATCACCACCACGCTGCAAGTCATCATGAATGTCATCGATCACCAATTGAATGTAGCAGAAGCGACTGCAGCGCCGAGAATTCATCATCAATGGCTACCAGATTATATAGGCGTTGAAACCAGCCTTAATGATGACACCATTACCTTACTTGAATCTAAAGGACACAAAGTGAAAAGATCCAGTGCCATGGGAAGCACTCAGTCAATATTAATTAATGAACATGGTATTTATGGCGCTTCAGATCCAAGGCGCGCAGGTTCAGAGACTCTTGGGCATTAAAGTGTTATTAATCTGAAGGGGTTAAACACACTTTCTGATTAGATATGTTGCGGTAGATAAATTGAGTAATGGTTAATCGTTAAATTGATTAATCGTTAAATTTATCTACCCTTCAATTTTACCACCATCACACTATTTCAAACACTCTTGTTTCCCTCAATTGCTTTGACAATGTTAAACACTAGCGTTTAACACAATCACTCAAACTTCCCTCCTTTGAATAAATAAACTCCACCTGCCGCAATAAATAGAAATCATTTTCATTTACAAATGTAAGTTTTTACCATTTAGTTACATTCAATAAATATTAAATCGGATATTCCATCTAAAGTTTACAAACTAATTGCCGACATTGTTCCTAAAGGAACACGCGTTATAAATCAATATCAATTAAAATATAAATCAGCAACATAAAATAACATTACTATTTAAATTAATCTTTATGAACAATTAAACGCAGGCACTAAATTGACACTGACAATTATTTGACGAATAAAGACTATATTCAAAATAATCAAATACACGTTTAAAATATGAGATTTATTTCAAAAAAATCTTTTTAACAAAAAAACAGCATAAGCCATTGAAAACAATATTATTCACCAAAAAAATGAGTTGAGATAAAGTAAAACACCAAGAAAGCTATATTTTTAGCATAAAAATCATATTATTATATGTAGAGTCCAGAACAAACTCTTAACTTTCACACAAACTTTAGCCTGTAGGATCAAATTTTAATGCAGTTAAACAGCTTAAAAATAAAGCATCGGATCGCTTTATTAACAGTCGTTGCCATTTTTTCGTTTGTTATATCTTTAGTTATTAACAATCAAAGTGTGCAACAAAATGCTGAAAGACTAAATGGACTTCAATCTCAACTATATCCAGTGTTAAATTTGGCCACTATTAATAAAGGCTTACTTTTACAACTTGATCAAAATATCCAGTCAGCTGTGACAACGGGTGAAGAAGATAATTTGGTCACTGCTGAAAATATGGTTACCCAAATAAATAACAACTTAAACTCTGTTAAATCTTTACTAGCATCTGAAGCCAATGATGCAAATAAAATGCAGCGTGATTTGAATGTTTATTATGACAATGCAAAATTATTGGTTGCTGAATTTCTAAAAGATGATGTCGACTTTAACAACATAAAGCGCCAAGCCGCTGATAACGCAAAACGTTATGAGCAACTCATTGAAATTTTTGATGAAAAACAAGTGCAATACTCACAAGAATTCGAATCAAGTATCCAAACAACTCTTGAAAGCTCAAATAGTGCAGCTAACTTTATGCTCACTATTGGGATTGCAGCTGCGGCATTTCTCATTGTGGTCGGCTTTCTGGTTAACCGTTCAATCATTGTCACCATCCAAAATGTCACTGACTCTTTACAAAACATTTCTGAAGGCGAAGGCGATTTACGATCTCGTATCGATTATCAAGGTAAAGACGAAATTGCCACCTTAGTACATTGGTTTAATCAATTCGTATCAAAACTGCAGGTTTCGATTGCTGATACAAAAAATACCACTGAGAGCTTAAGTTCAGTATCACATACCCTACTGGATAGCTGTAAAAACAGTGAAGTCACTGTTCAACAGCAAAATGAGTCAGTTGAACAAATTTCGCACGCCATGCGTGAAATGTTTGTCAGTGTGGCACACATTGCTGAATATGCCGCAAATGCTGCATCAGAAGCTGATAATGCTAACAATGAAGCACAGCAAGGCCAAGAAACCGTTGCTCAAGCCATTACGACCATCAAAAAGCTAGCAGAAGAAGTGCAAACAACGGCCGTAGTTGTCAATCAACTTGAAGCCTTTACCAGTAACGTAAATGACATACTCGATACCATTCGTGGTATTGCAGATCAAACCAATTTACTCGCATTGAACGCAGCTATTGAGGCGGCTCGTGCAGGTGAACAAGGACGAGGCTTTGCAGTTGTGGCCGACGAAGTAAGAACGCTTGCTTCTCGTACACAAGCTTCAACGCAAGAAATTCAGCAAGTATTGCAAGAGCTCCGCTCTACGTCGACTCAAGCGGTTGATGCAATGCAACGTGGAATAGAAACCGCTGAAGAGGGTGTTAAAACCACTTCATTAGCAGGGGATGCATTAATCAATATCACCAGTAAGGTCAGCGCAATTACGGTCGTTAATGATCAGATTGCCGCTGCAACTGAAGAGCAACACAACACTTCAGAGCTTATTCAGCAGTACATTGCAGATATTGAAACCAATGCCGCTAAAGTAAAAATGACCACGGATGAAATGGGCGGGATCAGTTATGACATTGAAGGTGTTAGTAAACAACTTGACGGCATAACGGGTCAATTTAAAGTCTAAAAAATAAAATATTAAGTCGATACAACGAATATCAACTTAAACAATGATGAGATGAACAGGAGTTACACCATGAAATTCAACTTGAAAGCGCTACCTTTAGCTATTTCAGTCGCTATGCTGCCTGCATACGTCGCTGCTGAAGAAACAAGTGATGAAAAAATCGCTAAATTAGAGCAGCAAGTTCAATCGCTTCAAAAAAGTCAAACAGAGAGCTTAACAGAACGATTCAGATTTAATGGTTTCATTAGCGCTGCGTATGTTAGTTCTGACAACAGTGCTGGATACAATGGTGCGACGACCAGCGCTGACTTCAGTGAAGACTCAAAAATGGGTTTTCAAGGGACGTTTAATATTTCAAACCAAACAACCGCTGTGATGCAATTAATGATGCGTGGCAGCAATGATTGGGAAGTTGAAGCTGAATGGGCTTATCTTGCACACAGTTTTGATAACGGCGTAAAAATCCGTGGTGGTAAATTACGTGTTCCACTATTTATGTACTCAGATTACTTAGATGTGGGTTACGCACAACCATTTGCACGTCCACCTTCAGAAGTTTACTCACAAGTGCCGTTTTCATCATACACTGGTGGTGATATAGCATATGATTACGAATTAGAAGACTCAACGTTAACAATACAAGCGTTTGGTGGTGAATCTGACGTCAATGATGAAGATGAAGGCCTTGATTTAGAACTATCTAATGTTATGGGGATAAATGCTTCTTGGACTGACTTAACTTGGACATTCCGAGCTGTTTATGGACAAACCGAATTAGATGGTTCTGTTGGAGCTGGGACAGTTGTTGTAGACAAAGAAACAGCGGCGTTTACTGGTTTAGGTGGTAGTTATGATGATGGTAACTGGATTGCTGTTGCAGAATGGACGACTGTCGAAATTGATGGTGTTTTAGCTGATTCAGAATCTGCATATCTAACTCTTGGTTACAGAATTAATGAGTTTACCCCTTACGCTACAGTTGCTTACTTAAAAACGACTGACGAGGATGAAAGAAGCAGTATACCTCCTTTAGCTTACGCATTTGATGAAGAACGTATGGCATATAGCTTAGGTCTACGTTGGGATGCTATTGAAAATGTAGCAGTGAAATTTGATGTTACTTACGCTACTGATTTCGGTGATACTCATGGCGGCTTATCAAACAACAACTTCAACCCACTTACGGGCAAGTTTATGTACGATGACAGTATGGTATACACAGTTAAATTCGACGCAGTATTTTAAGGAGCGATAAAATGAAAAAAGTATTATCTATTTTAGCGCTTAGCGTATGTTCAATTATGTCTGCGCAAGCAGCTGTTGTTGTTATCGGTGCACCTGGTGCTGCTGATATTTCTGCTTCTGATGCTAAAAAATTGTTCCTTGGTAAAGGTTCAAAATCTGCTGTTGTTTACGAACTTAATGAAGGCAACGCAACTCGCTCTGAATTTCATAGCAGCGTTACCGGTAAGTCAGACTCTCAACTTAAAGCGTTTTGGTCAAAACAGGTATTTACTGGTAAAGGTAATCCACCAGCTACAGTTTCAAACGCTGCGGCGATGAAATCAGCTGTTGCTTCGAATCCAAATGCAATTGGTTACATCGATGAAGCTGATGTAGATGCAAGTGTGAGGGTTATTCTAAAACCGTAAACTGAATTATATATTTGCAAAATATTTGCAAAAAACTAACAAAAGGGGACAGATATTTATCTGTCCCCTTTTTATTTAAATAAACAAAAACACTACTCTAAATCAAAGAATTGGTCACACTTATAAAATAATATCATTGCTCGTTAACAACTCGACCATTGATTATTATTCCATAGGATCAATCAGATGCAGTTAAACAACATAAAAATAAAGCATAGAATTGCTTTATTAACCGTCGTCGCTATTACTTCGTTTATTATTGCTTTATCAATCAACAATCAAAGTGTGAAGCAAAATGCTCAACGATTAAATGGACTTCAAACCAAACTTTACCCAGTTCTTAATCTAGCGACTATTAATGAGGGGTTATTACTTCAATTAGAACAAAATATTCAATCTGCAGTAACCACTGGAGAAGAAGATAGCTTAGAAACAGCAGCAAATATGGTTGATCAAATTATTATAAATTTGAATAACATTAGCAATTTATTGCCTGCTGAAAGTATAGATTCCAATAAAATGCATAACGATTTATCTCTATATCATGACAATGCAAAGTTATTAGTGGCTGAATTTTTAAAAGACGATGTCGATTTCGATAAAATAAAGCTTCAGGCTGCCAATAATGCCAAGCGCTATGAACAACTCGTTCAAGTCTTCCATAAAAAACAAACTCATTTTTCACAGCAATTTACATCAAGTATAGAAAAAACGTTAGCAAGCTCTAACAATGCTGCGACCTCGATGCTAACAATTGGTTTTCTTGTATCAATTTTCTTAATTGTCGTTGGCTTTTTAATCAATCGGTCAATCATCGTCACAATTCAAAATGTCACCCACTCTTTACAAAATATTTCGGAAGGCGAAGGCGATTTGCGTGCTCGTATCGATTATCAAGGTAAAGACGAAATTGCGACCTTAGTCCATTGGTTTAATCAGTTTGTTTCTAAGCTGCAAGTGAGTATTACTGATACCAAGCAAACTACCGATAGCTTAGGTGCAGTGTCTCATACACTACTTGAAAGCTGTAAACATGCTGAAATAACCGTAGAAGAGCAAAATCGATCGGTAACACAAATTTCAAATGCCATGCGGGAAATGTTCTTGAGTGTTACTCACATCGCAGAATATGCAACTAACGCTGCATCAGAAGCAGAAAATGCAAATCAAGAAGCACGACAAGGCCAGGAGGTTGTCTCTAAAGCAATCACGACAATCAACAAATTAGCAGAAGAAGTCAGAACGACTGCTGTTGTGGTAAATAAATTAGACGCTTTCACTGGCAATGTAAATGACATCCTCGACACCATACGAAGTATTGCGGATCAAACTAACTTACTTGCACTAAATGCAGCAATCGAAGCTGCGAGAGCGGGTGAACAAGGAAGAGGTTTCGCCGTAGTAGCTGATGAAGTCAGAACACTTGCCTCTCGGACCCAAACATCAACACAGGAAATCCAACAAGTTTTACAAGAGCTTCGTTCAACCTCCATTGAGGCAGTTGAAGCAATGCAGCGTGGAATCGAAACGGCTGAAGAAGGCGTTCAAGAAACTTTGTTAGCCGGAGATACATTAGTCAATATCACCGATAAAGTCAGTGCGATTAGTGTAGTAAACGATCAAATAGCAACTGCGACAGAAGAACAACAAAATACATCTGAACTAATACAACAATATGTCACAGACATCGAAACTACCGCAGCAAGAGTAAAAATGACCACGGATGAAATGGGCGGGATCAGTTACGACATTGAAGGCGTGAGTAGACAGCTTCAGACGATTACGAGTCAATTCAAAGTCTAAAATTATAACCATAAGGTTGATAATTATAACGTTATCACCATTGAACGATGAGCAGGAGCAACACGATGAAACTTACTTTGAAAACGCTACCTTTAGCAATTTCAGTCGCAATTTTACCCATACAAGCAATAGCAGATGATCAAACAAATAATAAGATTGCGCAACTAGAGCAACAGGTTCAATCTTTACAAGCTAGCCAAACAGCCAGTTTAACTGAACGCATAACCTTTAATGGTTTTATGACCGGCGCTTTCATTACCTCTGATAATAACGCAGGCTATGCTGGTGCAACCACTTCAGCTAATTTTGATGATGGCAGTAAGTTCGGTTTACAAGGAACTTTTGCAATCTCTGATCAAACAAAAGCCGTAATGCAGTTAATGATGAAAGGTGAAAATAATTGGGATGTGGAAGCGGAATGGGCTTATGTGTCTCATACCTTTGAAAATGGCTTACAAGCTAGGGCTGGTAAACTACGTTTACCATTATTTATGTATTCTGATTATTTAGATGTTGGTTATGCACAGATATTTGTTCGTCCGCCTGAAGACGTGTACGGACCTGTACCATTTACTTCGTACACTGGTGCTGATGTTAGCTACGATATTGAATTCGATGACTCTACCCTCACCTTCCAAGCTTATGGTGGTAAATCTGATGCTTTCGGTGTTGATTTAAAGAACATTTTAGGTATCAATGCGACTTGGACTGATGAAACCTGGACTTTACGAGGTCTATATGGGGAAGGCTCGCTAGACGGGACAATGACCCGACAATCGACTACATCTGCAGGAATCGATCCTAGTACAGGGCTGCCTATATACCTTGAAGTAACAGTTCCTTTACTTGTCTTAGATGAAGAGAAAGGTCAATTTTCGGCCATTGGTGGCAGTTATGATAATGGGTCATTTTTAGCCATTGCTGAATGGACCCGGATCGACGTCGAGGGTGTTTTTCGAAATACTGACTCTGGTTATTTAACGCTAGGTTACCGAATAGAAACATTCACACCTTACGTGACAGCATCTTTTTATGAAACAACCGATGATGACTTACGTCAAATTGTAGATCAAACATCAGCCGTTTATGCCGCAATATTTAATGGTGAACGTAAGTCATACAGCGCAGGACTTCGTTGGGACGCTATAGATAATTTAGCAGTTAAGTTTGATGTGACCTACTCAACTGACTTTGGCGATACATCAGGTGGGCTAAAAAGCAATGTTGCTCAAGAGTTTGATGACACGACTGTTTATACTGTTCAATTTGATGTTGTATTTTAAGGAGCGATAAAATGAAAAAGTTAATCTCAATTTTAGCGCTTAGCGTTTGTTCAATGATGTCTGCGCAAGCTGCTGTTGTTGTTATCGGTGCACCTGGTGCTGCTGATATTTCTGCTTCTGATGCTAAAAAATTGTTCCTTGGTAAAGGTTCAAAATCTGCTGTTGTTTACGAACTTGATGAAGGTAACGCAACTCGCTCTGAATTTCATAGCAGCGTTACCGGTAAGTCAGACTCTCAACTTAAAGCGTTTTGGTCAAAACAGGTATTTACTGGTAAAGGTAATCCACCAGCCACTGTTTCAAACGCTGCGGCGATGAAATCAGCTGTTGCCTCTAATCCAAATGCAATTGGTTACATCGATGAAGCTGATGTAGATGCAAGTATTAAAGTGATTTTAAAGCCTTAATGTTAAGGCTATAGCTTTATAAGCTATTTCAGTTCTCCCCCCTTCCATTGAAATAGCTTAAAGGGATCTGATGACAAATCAGGTCCCTTTATTTTTTGTTACAAACTAAAACAAGTTTTTGACTTTAAATCAGTAAAATAATCCCAAATACCCCTCTAAAAATGATATATAAAAAGCTCAAAATGAAAATATAGAAGCTTAAAGCCAAAAAATCGCTCAAAAGCTCATTTTTAAACCATTCTTATGCAAACAGGGAATAAAATATGAAGGGATTAACCCTCAAGCCGCTTGTTTCAGCCATGGCACTGACGTTAATGTTAAGTGCATGTGCGAACGATAACGCTCAAACGACCACAACAACTCAAGCACCTAACGTTATTGCAAACAATATTATTGAGCAAAATGCCAATAACCCTTTCTTTAAGCCTTATGGCACGTTTATGGAAATCCCTGATTTCGATAAAATTAAAGATGAACACTATTTACCAGGATTCAAGGCGGGTATTGCAGCCCAACAAGCTGAAATAGCCGCTATTGTTGCCAACCCAGAAGCTCCAACTTTTGAAAACACTATCGAAGCGATGGAATTTTCAGGAGCGTTGCTAACTAAAGTTGCCAGTGTGTTCTACAACCTAACAGGTGCGCACACTAATCCTGCGATCCAAGAAATTTCAAAACAAGTGTCACCGATGTTGTCATCTGCAAGAGATGACATTTCACTTAATGACGACTTGTTCAAGCGTGTAAAGGCAGTTTATCTACAAAAAGATGCATTAAACCTCAACACTGCTAAAGCTAAATTATTAGAAGATACCTACAAGCGCTTTACCCGCGGCGGTGCAAACTTATCAGCAGAAGATAAAGACACCTTACGTGCGCTTAATGAACAAATTGGAAAACTAAACCTTGAGTTTGGCGATAATTTATTAGCTGAAACTAATGCCTTTGAATTAGTTATCGACAATGAAGCTGGTTTAGCAGGCTTGCCACAAGATGTGATTGATACTGCAGCGGCCACAGCGACAAAACGTGGCCATGATGGCAAGTGGGTATTTACCACACAGCGCCCTTCTATTACGCCATTTTTAACTTACGCTGAAAACCGTGATTTACGTGAAGCTATTTTTAAGGGTTACATTGAAAGAGCTAATAATGATAACGCTAATGATAACAAAAAAGGCTTAGCTAAAATTGCGGCGCTTCGCGCTGAAAAAGCAGCATTAATGGGTTACAAAACCCATGCTCACTTTGTGCTTGAAGAGCGCACAGCAAAAACACCTGAAAACGTGTATGGTCTGCTTGATAAAGTATGGCCAGCTGCACTGGCGCAAGCCAATGCTGAAGTGAAAGACATGCAAGCATTAATTGATAGTCAAGGTGGTGACTTTAAGCTTGAAGCATGGGATTGGTGGTATTACTCTGACCAAATTCGTGTCGCTAAATACAGCTTTAATGAACAACAAACACGTCCTTATTTTTCATTAGAAGCGACCTTAGATGGCGTATTCTATACTGCTAACCGTTTATTCGGTATCACAGTAAAAGAACGTACTGATTTACCTAAATATCACCCAGATGTTAGAACATGGGAAGTTTACGACAAAGATGGTTCTTTCTTAGCTGTATTTATGGGTGATTATTACGTTCGTGACAGTAAACGTGGCGGCGCATGGATGAATTCATATCGTAAGCAATACAATATGAATGGCATTGATTCTAAGCCTATTATTGTTAACGTTTTAAACTACCCACAACCAACTGGTGATGAGCCTTCATTACTTACATTCGACGAAGCTAGTACCTTATTCCATGAATTTGGTCATGCCCTTCACGGCATTTTGTCTGACGTAGAATATGCATCGCAAGCTGGCACGGCTGTACCACGCGACTATGTTGAGTTCCCATCACAAGTGATGGAAAACTGGATGACGCAGCCTGAAGTATTAGCTCAGTTCGCTAAGCACTACAAAACTGGCGAAGTGATTCCACAAGAGTTGGTAGAAAAAATTCAAGCAGCAAGTAAATTTAACCAAGGCTTTGCCACGGTTGAGTACATGGCGGCAACCAAATTAGATTTAGACTGGCATACACTCAATGACAACACAGTGCATAATGCCGCTAAATTTGAAGCTGAGTCACTTGCTAACATGGGCTTAATTAAAGAAATCGCCCCTCGTTATCGCAGTACTTATTTCTCGCATATTTTTGCGGGTGGTTATTCTGCGGGTTATTACAGCTACTTGTGGTCTGATATCTTAGGTGCTGATGCATTTGAAGCATTCAAAGAAAATGGCATATTTGACCCAGCCACTGCGCAAGCATTTAGAGACAATATTTTATCTCAAGGTGGTAGCGCCGACCCTATGGATCTGTACCGTCAATTCCGTGGTAAAGATGCGGGTATCGAGCCACTGCTAAGAAGCCGTGGTCTTTTAGAAGACAAGTAAACACGAGCTGAATTTAAAGGCGCTTCGGCGCCTTTTTTATTTAAGCCGCAAAAGTCGTTTTATAGTCCAAAAAATACAAAACACCTTTCCGAACAGTCACTAATTTAGCCCCTCCTGAAGCTAGAATAACCAAACGGGAGCTAATTCCAGAATAAAAAACCAATTATTAACATTAAAAGCAAATGAATTACTTTTTTTTAATTAATTGTTCTTTTGTCGCAACACTGTAATTCACTTTGTATATAATTCATGACGTTTAATGCAGTGAAGGTAGTTCTGCTTTATTCACAACAATAATGGAGCACAAAAAAACAAGCTCCGGGGTCAGGAAAAAGAGAGAGTCATATGTTAAATAAAAAGGTTTTAGCAGTCGTTATAGCGGGTGCTCTTGGGATCAGTGGTTGTAGCTCATCAGATGATAACAGTGTCAAAACTGTAGAAGTTGATTTACGTATTATGGAAACCAGTGATATTCACGCGAATATCATGGATTACAATTACTATAGTGGCCAAACTGATAAAACCATTGGTTTAGCTCGTACCGCAGCATTAATTCACGAAGCCCGTGAAGAAGTTACCAATAGCGTATTAGTAGATAATGGTGATTTACTTCAAGGCAGCCCTATGGGTGATTATATTGCTCATGAGTTCAAATCAACCAACCAGCTAACTGATACTCACCCAGCTTACAAAGCAATGAATACGCTTAATTATGAAGTCGGTAACATAGGTAATCATGAGTTTAACTATGGATTGGACTTTTTAGATCAGGCTACTGCTGAATCAAATTTTCCTTATATTAGTGCCAATGTCTATTGTGAAGTTGACGATTGCTTCAGAGAAGTTAAAGCCGGTGAACCATTATTTGAGCCTTACATCATTAAAGAGCAACTAGTCGTTGATAATAATGGCGATGAACACACCATAAAAATCGGTTATATCGGTTTTGTTCCTCCACAAATTAAAATTTGGGACAAACAAAACCTTGATGGCAAAGTCGTTGCACGAGGCATTGTTGAATCAGCTGAACGTTATGTGCCTCAAATGAAAGCTGAAGGCGCTGATGTTATTGTAGCGATCCCTCATTCAGGTATCGGTTCATCTGAAAATCCAAGTGATATGAGTGCAGAAAATGCAACTTGGGCTTTAACAACGGTTGATGGCATCGACGCTATCATGTTCGGCCACAGTCACTCGGTATTTCCAAGTTCTCAATTCGCCGATGTCGCCAATGTCGACATTGAAAAAGGTACAATTAATGGTGTAGCAGCCGTTATGCCAGGCCGTTGGGGTGACAACTTAGGCGTTGTGGACTTGACCTTAGTACAAGAAGACGGTGCATGGGCAGTTACGAATAGCTTGTCTAAAGCACGCCCTATCTTTATAAAAGCAACTGATACTACTGAAGAGTTCTCGGTTGAGCCTGACGCAAATATCCATGCGATGGTTGAGCTTGAACATACAGCCACGCTTGAATATGTTAATGCACCTATTGGTAAGTCTTCTACAGATATGTATAGCTTTTTATCTCTAGTACAAGACGATCCAACAGTTCAAATCGTATCTAATGCGCAGATTGACGCAGTAGCAGAAGCTGCTTCAAAAATAGATGCACTTAAAAACATTCCAGTACTTTCAGCTTCTGCTCCATTTAAGGCTGGTGGTCGTCACAGCACAACTTCAGATGCTGATAGCTATGTGCAAGTTCCTGCTGGCGATTTGACCTATAAAAATGCAGCGGATCTATATTTGTACCCAAATACAATGGTTGCAGTGAAAGTGACTGGGGCAGAAGTAAAAGATTGGCTTGAATGTAGTGCTAATCAATTCAACCAAATTAATCCCAACTCTACCGAAGCTCAAAGCTTAATTAACTGGGATACTCATAGAACGTATAACTACGATGTTATTGACGGAGTGAGCTATAAAATTGATGTGACCCAACCAACTAAGTTTGATGGTGACTGTGTTGTAGTGAATCCTGATGCTAACCGTATTGTAGACTTAAGTTATACCGATGCTGACGGGGTTGTTTTCACAGATGATGAATTAGCAAGCAAAGAGTTTATCATTGCATCGAACAACTACCGTGCATTTGGTGGTAAATTCGCAGGTACAGGTGCTGAATTTGTAGTTATGGAATTACCGGATACAAACCGTGAGGCTTTAGCTCAATATATTTCGGAAGAGTCTGAAGCTAATGGTGAAGTCGACCCAAGTGCCGACAACAATTGGGACTTTGTCACCATTGATACGCCTACTAAACTTGATATTCGTTTTGAAACCCAAGACAGTGAAACGGCTGACAAATTTGTTGAAGATTATCAAGTTCGACCAATGACAAAACGAACAGACTTAACCGATGAGTTTGGCTTTGCAATTTACAATATTGACTTACAGCAGTAATTCAATATTCACATCAGGTCTAATAATACGCAATTCATTGAGTTGTTGATGAAAAACAGTAAATAGACAGTAAAAAGGCGCCTTAGGCGCCTTTTTTAATTAACATTCTAGTCAGTTAGAACAGTTAATCATCCAACTCAAACAATCTAGCCATGGTTTTTATATGATTTAGTGGCACTTTGTGATTATTCCTTTGGGCACATAATTGTTGATGATGAGGATCCTTTGGGCTCCCAATCAACAACACCCTTACCTGATAGCCTAACGACTTTGCAGCAGCTTCGTAAGCCATGAACTCCCATTTAGCCACATTGGTATTGTCACAGATCACTGTGGGTTCATTATTCGCCATCGCATTTATAAATGCGGTTAAATTTGCTTGATGATACTGACTTAGAAGCTTAGGGTTAAATTTGTAATGCCCCTCTTTTACAAAAAAACTATCGGTTGAGAAATAACCGTACTGCTTAATATGATTAGCTTGCTCAAGACCCAATCCTTTAAGGTAAGTATTCACCCAATAAGACTTACCGCTTCCTGGCAAGCCACGCATGATAATTGCCAATTTGCCTTGTTGGTCACTCATATCGTTTCTCGTTGTAAATTGTTAGCAGTATTAAGGACTAGTTCGTTAAAATACAAGGCTCAACTAGTACTGTCATCAAGCAGATAAAGCACTGGCTAGTTGCTGATTAAAAGACTGATTACCGACTGTCTCCCCCGCTAAAATAGTATCAACTAACTGCGGCACAATATCACCCGCTTTACCGGTTAAATGATATTGAAACTGGCTATGCCTGTCTGCTTCGACTAAATTGACTTCAACTGTTTGCGCACCATGATGATTAGCACTATCAACAAACCCAGCAGCAGGATAAACCGTGCCAGAGGTGCCAATAGCAATAAACAAATCACAGGTATCTAAAGCATCGTGGATCCTATCCATGCCAAAAGGCATTTCACCAAACCAGACAATATGCGGTCGTAAGCGTTTAGCTGGAATACAACAGGTACAACAGTTATCTTCACTAAAAGGTTCACGTAACACAAAAGTCTGCAGTGATTGAGGACAGCGTCCTTTAGACAATTCCCCATGCATATGCAGTAAACGTTTCGAGCCAGAACGCTCATGTAAGTCATCGACATTTTGAGTTATCACCAGTAACTTACCTGGGAATTCAGCTTCTAATTTGGCTAAAGCAACGTGTGCAGGATTAGGTTTAACTTCACCACTGTGAAGATTCTCCCAGCGGCTATTGTAAAACCTTTCGACAAGGTCAATATCACGAGCATACCCTTCTGGTGTTGCTACATCTTCAATATGGTGTTGTTCCCACAGACCATCTTGGTCACGAAATGTCTTAATACCAGACTCAGCTGAAATACCTGCGCCAGTTAAGACCACAATCTGCTGATACATATTGATTTCCTTATTTTTATTATACGAAGCCAGATGCTAATACCATATCATCAAGCAACAGGTTTCGTCTTTAGCTTTGAAATACGATCTGAATGACGTTAACGCTTATACTGATATAAATACGCAATACACTCAATAATCCCTTAGTATAAGTAAGACTATTGTCCATTTATTAACTTAACTGTTCGTTTTGAGCAAAAGATGGAAGAAAATTCATAGTTATATACCGATTAACTTCGATGAAAGGTTCCAGTTTGGTATTACACCACATATAATGATCTCAACTATCCACGGAAGAACCGCTAAGGTTCTGCAATCAAGAGATTAGCAATGACAGATGGAAATCAAGCACTCAAAAAAGCAGGATTAAAAATTACCCTGCCACGAGTCAAAATTCTAGAATTGATGCAAGCCCCTGAAAACCAACATATCAGTGCTGAAGATTTATACAAAAAGTTACTCGATATTGGCGAAGAAATTGGCTTAGCCACTGTCTACCGTGTATTAAACCAATTTGACGACGCTGGCATTCTAAACCGTCACCACTTTGAAAGTGGTAAAGCTGTATTTGAAATGTCGACTCAAAAACATCATGATCACTTAGTGTGTTTAACCTGTGATAAGGTAATTGAATTTTCAGACGATGTTATCGAGCGCCGTCAAGATGAAATAGCCATGCGTCATAATATTAAGCTGACTCACCATAGCTTATATTTATATGGTCACTGCACTAATGATGAATGTGATCACGCAGACGAATAACCTTTCGTAGAACTGATTATAGTCATAAAAAAACCAGCAAATTTGCTGGTTTTTTGTTTTAGGCTTTAAAATTAAATTATAAATCCATTTGATACAGATGCACTTTGGCGCCTTGATATTCATTTTCTTCATGAATATGCATGCCTAACTTTTTAGCTATCGCTTCAGAACCAATATTGCCATGTAAAATCAACGCTATAACAAGGTCGATATTATATTGCGGTTTTAAAGTCTTAACCGTCGCTTCTGCGGCTTCAAAGCCAATCCCTTTACCCCAATACTCAGGGAAATATCGATAGCCAAGCTCGACCTTGTCATACTCAGGAATATATTTAGGCCCACAAAAACCTATCACTTTATCATCTTGTTTGTGGTGAACTGCCCAGCGTCCAAAGCCATGTTCTTGATATGCTGACATAATGATATTGTGGTATACCTCTTCTGCCTGACTGATATCAGTTAACGGATCTTGTGGAATGTAAGTCAGTACTTCAGGAATACTATTCATTAAATAAATTGATTCAAAATCGCCTTCATTGAATGGTCGTAATATTAATCGGTCGGTTTCAGTAATAATCTCAGCTAATTTTGGCTGTGTAATTTGTGTCATGATAATCCTTAATCAATGAGCTTTATCTATAAAAATCGATATATAAAAATCGATATATAAATAGAGACTTACAAGTGATAATGCTTACATTACTTTGATTAAAACATATCGGGAATACCTAGGCTAGATTGAATCAAACGAATATTGTTTAATGCTAATCTATAGGCAACAAAAAAGGCGCCCCAAGGCGCCTTTTAATCAATTAACTGTTATTAGTAAACAGTTATTTCTAGCTTGAATTACCAGCCAGTTTTAGTACGTAAAGCTTTACCAATGTCAGCTAAAGAGCGAACTGTGCTTACGCCAGCAGCTTCTAATGCAGCAAACTTATCTTCAGCAGTACCTTTACCGCCAGCGATAATTGCGCCGGCATGGCCCATGCGCTTACCTTCTGGTGCAGTAACACCAGCAATGTAAGATACAACAGGCTTAGTTACGTTAGCTTTGATGTATTCAGCAGCTTCTTCTTCAGCAGTACCACCAATTTCACCAATCATTACGATTGCTTCAGTTTGTGGATCGTTTTGGAACATTTCCAATACGTCGATGAAGTTAGTACCAGGAATTGGGTCGCCACCGATACCTACACAAGTAGATTGGCCGAAACCTTCATCAGTAGTTTGCTTAACCGCTTCGTACGTTAATGTACCAGAACGAGAAACAATACCCACTTTACCAGGCTTGTGGATGTGACCAGGCATAATACCAATCTTACATTCACCCGGAGTGATAACACCTGGACAGTTAGGACCGATCATGCGAACGCCAGTTTCTTCAAGCTTAACTTTAACTTGAAGCATATCTAACGTAGGGATACCTTCAGTAATACAAACGATTAGCTCAATGCCACCGTCGATTGCTTCAAAGATAGCATCTTTACAGAAAGGAGCTGGTACATAGATAACAGAAGCAGTAGCGCCTGTTTCAGCAACAGCATCTTTAACAGTGTTAAAGACAGGAAGGCCTAAATGAACTTGACCGCCTTTACCTGGAGAAACACCGCCAACCATTTTAGTACCGTAAGCAATTGCTTGCTCAGAGTGGAAAGTACCTTGGCCGCCAGTGAAACCTTGACAGATAACTTTAGTATCTTTGTTAATTAATACGGACATTATTTGCCCTCCGCAGCAGCAACAACTTTCTCAGCAGCATCAGTTAATGATACAGCTGCGATGATATCAAGATCAGAACCAGCAAGAACTTCACGACCTAATTCAGCGTTAGTACCTTCAAGACGAACAACAACGGGTACTTCAACGCCAACTTCTTTAACAGCGCCGATAATACCTTCTGCGATCATGTCACAACGAACGATACCACCAAAGATGTTAACAAGAACGGCTTTAACATTTGAATCAGAAAGAATGATTTTAAATGCTTCAGCAACACGTTCTTTCGTTGCTCCACCGCCTACGTCGAGGAAGTTAGCTGGCTTCCCACCATGTAGGTTTACGATGTCCATTGTACCCATTGCTAGGCCTGCACCGTTAACCATACAACCAACATTTCCGTCTAGTGCAACGTAGTTAAGTTCAAACTTAGCTGCGTGTGCTTCACGAGCATCATCTTGTGATGGATCGTGGAATTCACGGATTTTAGGTTGACGGAATAAAGCATTTCCATCGATACCAATTTTGCCATCAAGACAGTGAATGTTGCCTTCGTCAGTGATAACAAGCGGATTGATTTCAAGTAAAGCGAAATCATGGTCTTCGAACATCTTAGCAAGACCCATGAAAACTTTAGTGAACTGCTTCATTTGAGTTGGGTTTAAACCTAACTTGAAGCCAAGATCACGTGCTTGGTAAGGCTGTGGACCTGCTAATGGATCGATGATTGCTTTGTGAATCAACTCAGGAGTTTCTTCAGCAACAGTTTCAATCTCAACGCCACCTTCAGTTGATGCCATAAATACAACACGACGTGTTGCACGGTCAACAACTGCACCAAGGTATAATTCGTTTGCGATATCAGTACAGCTTTCAACTAAAATTTTAGCAACCGGCTGACCTTTTTCGTCAGTTTGGTAAGTCACTAAGTTCTTACCTAACCAGTTTTCAGCAAATGCTCTGATTTCTTCTTTATCGCCGGTAACTTTAACGCCACCTGCTTTACCACGGCCGCCTGCGTGTACTTGACACTTAACAACCCACATATTACCGCCAATGTGACCAGCAGCTTCTACCGCTTCTTGGGCTGTATCGCAAGCGAAGCCTTCTGAAACTGGTAAACCATATTCGGCAAATAAGGATTTTGCCTGATACTCATGCAAATTCATGATGATCTATCCATATACTTCTTAAAAAATCCTACTGGCTCTTATGAGCCAGCTACGAGGGTACTGTCTAGTTGACTCTTACAGGTCAAGCAATAGACGTGTTGGGTCTTCAAGGAAGTCTTTAATAGCAACCAAGAATCCAACTGACTCACGGCCATCAACAATACGATGGTCGTAAGATAATGCTAGGTACATCATAGGTTGAATAACAACCTCACCATTCACAGCCATTGGGCGATCTTTGATAGCATGCATGCCTAAGATTGCGCTTTGTGGAAGGTTTAAAATCGGCGTCGACATCAATGAACCGAATACGCCACCGTTAGTCACTGTGAAGTTACCACCAGTCATATCTTCAACTGATAATTTACCATCACGGCCTTTAAGGGCTAATTCGCGAACATTCTTTTCGATTTCAGCAAGGCTCATTGTATCGGTATCACGTAATACTGGGGTAACCAGACCACGTGGCGTTGATACCGCAATACTGACGTCGAAGTAGTTGTGATAAACAATTTCATCACCGTCAATTGACGCGTTAACTTCAGGGAAACGCTTAAGCGCTTCAGTTACCGCTTTCACGTAGAAAGACATGAAACCTAAACGGATACCGTGACGCTTTTCAAAGATTTCTTGATACTGCTTACGGATGTCCATGATTGGTTGCATGTTGACTTCGTTGAACGTCGTTAACATTGCCGTTGAGTTTTTAGCTTCAAGTAAGCGATTAGCAATCGTCTTACGTAAACGCGTCATAGGAACACGTTTCTGGCTGCGACCTTCTAAAGGTGCTACAGGCGCAGGCGCTGCTGCAGGTTTCGCTGCTGGAGCCGACTTAACGAATGCTTCAACATCTTCTTTAGTGATACGTCCACCAACACCGCTGCCTTTTACCTTGCTTGCATCAATATTATGCTCTGCAATTAGACGGCGTACTGAAGGGCTTAGTGCATCATTTGACTCGTCAGATTCTGCAGCAGGAGCAGCAGCTTCTGCTTCAGCTTTAGTTACTTCTTGGCCTGAAACTGCACCAGCAACAAAGTTAGCAATAACTTGTTCACCAAGAACGGTTTCACCGTCTGGGAATAGTATTTCACTTAGAGAACCATCTTCTGGCGCAACAACTTCTAGAACCACTTTATCAGTTTCAATATCAACTAGATTCTGGTCACGAGAAACCTGTTCTCCAGGTTGCACATGCCATGTCGCGATAGTCGCATCAGCAACTGATTCTGGCAAAACGGGTACCTTAATTTCGATACTCATGGAAAGCTTTCCTTTTTATAAATTTTATTACGACAGTTTTAATGCGCTATTGATTAATTCTTCTTGCTGGCGAGCATGCAGAGCCGGATAACCACAAGCTGGTGCAGCAGATGCTTCACGACCAGCGTAAGTTAATTGTGCGCCTGCAGGAATCGCTGCCCAGAAATGATGTTGGCTACAATACCAAGCACCCTGGTTTTGCGGTTCTTCCTGACACCATACAAAATCTTTAACATGCTGATATTCAGCAAGTGCTGCTTGCATTTCTTCTTGTGGGAACGGGTACAGTTGTTCCACACGTAAAATAGCAACATTTTCGATTTCTTGTTTACGACGTTTGTCGAGCAACTCGAAATAAACTTTACCGCTACAGAAGACAACGCGATCAACCTTGCTCGCGTCTAATGCATCAAGTTCACCAATTACACTCTGGAAACCACCATTTGCAAGTTCATCAAGTGATGACACAGCTAACGGATGACGCAGTAATGATTTAGGTGACATCACCACAAGTGGACGACGCATAGGACGTACAACTTGACGACGCAACATGTGATAAACCTGAGCCGGTGTTGAAGGAACACACACCTGCATATTATGGTTAGCACATAGTTGTAGGAAACGTTCTAGACGAGCAGATGAATGCTCTGGGCCTTGGCCTTCATAACCATGAGGTAGCAGCATAGTTAGACCACATAAACGGCCCCACTTCTGTTCACCTGATGATAAGAATTGGTCGATTACCACTTGAGCACAGTTAACGAAGTCACCAAACTGCGCTTCCCAGATGGTCAATCCGCCAGGTTCTGCAGTTGCGTAACCGTATTCGAATGCTAATACTGATGCTTCTGATAATACTGAGTCAATAATATCAATCTCACCTTGCTCATCAGCCACATTACGTAATGGCAAATAAGTCGTACCGTCGTTTTGATTATGCAATACAGCATGACGATGGAAGAAAGTACCGCGACCTGAGTCTTGACCAGTGATACGAACACGTTTGTTATCTTCTAAGATAGACGCATAAGCTAAGGTTTCAGCAAAACCCCAATCCAATGGTTTTTCACCATTCGCCATTGAGACACGGTCTTTATAAATCTTGGCAACACGCGACTGAAGCTTATGGCTTTCAGGGATATCGACAATTTTCTGCGCTAAATTATTTAAACGCTCAAGTTTCATCGATGCTTGATAGCTTTCATCCCACTCACGGTTTAAATAAGGCGTCCAGTCCACTGTATGCAGTGTCATTGGGCGCCATTCTTTAACCACACAATCACCCGCATCTAACGAGTCACGGTAAGTGTTGACTAGGCCTGTCACGTCATCAGCAGAAATACTGCTTTCTTCGATTAAGCGATCCGCATAAATCTTACGTGGCGTTGGATGTTTTTTGATTTTTGCGTACATCAACGGCTGTGTAGCACTCGGCTCATCAGCTTCGTTATGGCCATGACGGCGATAACAAACTAAATCAATCACCACATCACGTTTGAATTCGTTACGGTAATCCACAGCTAACTGCGAAATAAAGGCGACAGCCTCTGGGTCGTCAGCATTTACGTGGAAAATAGGTGCCTGAACCATCTTCGCAATGTCGGTACAGTATTCAGTTGAACGAACATCTTCATGGTTTGAAGTTGTGAAACCAACTTGGTTGTTGATAACGATACGAATACTACCGCCAACTTTAAAACCACGAGCTTGAGACATGTTGAATGTCTCTTGAACGATACCTTGTCCTGTAATTGCCGAGTCACCATGAATGGTGATTGGCATCACTTGTAACCCGTCTGTACAGCCGCGACGATCTTGTCGAGCACGAACTGAACCAATAACCACTGGGTTAACGATTTCAAGATGTGAAGGGTTAAATGCTAACGCTAAATGAACATTGCCACCTGGCGTTTCAAAATCTGATGAGAAACCTTGGTGATATTTAACATCACCTGAACCTTGAATTTCATCATGCTTACCTGCGAATTCGTCAAATAACTCAGCTGGACGCTTACCTAAAACGTTTACTAACACGTTTAGACGACCACGGTGAGCCATACCTACGACGATTTCTTTGGTGCCCGCTTCACCTGCGCGATATAAAATCTCACGCATCATTGGGACTAAAGCATCACCACCTTCAAGTGAGAAACGTTTTGCGCCTGGGAATTTCGCGCCAAGGTATTTTTCCATACCTTCAGCAGCGTTTAGGCCTTCTAAGATACGTTTCTTAGTGGAGTTGTCATAATTTGCTTTACCTAAAGATGGTTCAAGACGTTGTTGAATCCAACGCTTTTCATCCGTATCGGTAATGTGCATGTATTCAGCACCGATAGAACCACAATATGTGCTCTTAAGGGCATGAACAATGTCTGCTAATTTTAATGTGTCACTGCCGAATGCAAATGAACCCGTATTGAATTCACGTAGCATGTCTTCAGCATCAAGACCGTGAAATGCAGGGTTTAACTCCTGCACTGCTTCACGCTGCCATAAACCTAATGGATCTAGGTTAGCATTTTGATGTCCACGGAAACGGTGAGCATTAATAAGTTGGAGAACTTTAACTTGCTTAGCATCTAATTCAGGGTCGGTTACACGGCTGGCGCCTTTGGCACGACTTTCTAATGCTAAACTGCGGAAATAATCACGTACTTTAGAGTGTGCAGCTTCAGGTATATCTTGAGAAGTACCGTTTACCGCAGGGAGATTATCAAAAACGACTTGCCAATCAGCAGAAACTGAACTTGGATCTTCTTGATAGGCTTCGTACATCTCTTCTACGTAAGTCGAATTTGAGCCACTCAAATGTGACGATTCGAGCCAAGCTTTCATGATGCCTTGGTGCATTACTTTTCCTTACAAACTTGATACACGTGCTTCGCCATAATCATAATTACGATACCTAGTGCACCGCAATCGAATCGTATCTAACTATATAATTTTATAGAGTTAAATACAAAGGTCTTCCTAATACACACAAAAAGCCATCCTCAATGATGAAGATGGCTCTCATCAAGAGCTATTTAAGCGATAATCCAAGCTCTACACTGTGCATTTATACTGCTCGCTTCAGAAGCATTGACTTAATATGGCCAATAGCTTTAGTTGGGTTTAGCCCTTTAGGACAAACATCAACACAGTTCATAATACCGTGACAACGGAATACACTGTAAGCATCGTCTAGACCAGATAAACGTTCTTCAGTTGCCGTGTCGCGGCTATCGATTAAGAAGCGATATGCATGGAGTAAACCACTTGGCCCGATAAATTTATCAGGGTTCCACCAGAATGATGGACAAGCAGTAGAACAACAAGCACACATGATACATTCATACAAACCATCTAGATGAGCACGCTCTTCTGGTGACTGTAAATGTTCACGAGCCGGAGTTTTCTCATCATTGATAAGAAACGGCTTAATTTTTTCATACTGAGTATAGAACTGAGTTAGGTCTACGATTAAATCTCGTACCACAGGCATGCCTGGTAAAGGACGAATTTCAATTTTCTTACCTTTGAAGGTAGAAACAGGCGTGATACACGCAAGACCGTTCTTACCATTCATGTTAACGCCATCACTACCACAAACACCTTCACGGCATGAGCGTCTAAAAGATAACGACGTGTCTAACTCTTTCAGCTTCATCAGTGCATCCAGTACCATCATATCGGTACCTTCTTCCACTTCTAAGCTGTAATCCTTCATATAAGGCTTAGCATCTACATCAGGATTGTAGCGATAAACTGCAAATTCCAATTTCATCTCAACGACTCCTAGTAGGTACGCTTGATAGGCGGGAATGCGGCACGAAGCTTAGGCTCCATGTTCACTTCTCGCTTAGTCATTTGTTCAGTTTCAGGGTCAAAGACACTGTGACATAACCAATTTTCATCATCACGGTCTAAGAAATCTTCACGTGAATGCGCACCACGGCTTTCTGTACGGAAGTTAGCAGCGTAAGCTGTCGCAATTGCGGTTGCCATTAAGTTATCTAGCTCTAAACATTCAATACGTTGAGTATTAAATTCTGAAGAGTTATCTGACAACTTAGCATTCGCTAAACGTTCACGGATCTTCTTAAGCTCTTTAAGGCCTTCAGCCATTGCATCGCCACTTCTAAATACAGAGAAGTTAAGTTGCATACATAACTGTAAGTCTTTACGAATAACGGCAGGATCTTCACCATCTTTATTGCTTTCCCAGCGATTAAGACGATCAAGAGATGCAGAAATTTGCGCGTCAGAAGGCTCTTTAGGGTCAGCTGTCTCATCTAGGGCTTTACCTAAATGTTGACCTGCTGCACGACCAAATACCACTAAATCAAGTAACGAGTTACCACCAAGGCGGTTTGCACCGTGTACTGATACACAAGCAATTTCACCTACAGCGAATAAACCCACGATATCTTGTTCAGTGCCATCGTTGTTTTGACGAACAACTTGACCACTAACTTTAGCGGGTAGACCACCCATCATGTAATGACATGTTGGCAATACAGGGATTGGACCATCTGCTGGATCAATATGCGCAAACGTACGAGAAAGTTCACAAACACCAGGAAGACGTGCTTCTAATGTTTCTTTACCTAAGTGATCAAGCTTAAGTAAACAGTGCGGGCCTAGTGGACCATCTAATCCACGACCTTCACGAATTTCTGTCATCATTGAACGCGCAACAACGTCACGAGAGGCTAAATCTTTTGCGTTAGGTGCATAACGTTCCATGAAACGTTCGCCATCTTTATTTAAAAGATAACCACCTTCACCACGACAACCTTCAGTTACAAGTACACCAGCACCAGCAATACCCGTAGGGTGGAACTGCCACATTTCCATGTCTTGCATCTGAACACCAGCGCGCATTGCCATACCAACACCGTCACCAGTGTTAATGTGAGCATTAGTAGTAGAAGCGTAAATACGCCCTGCACCACCTGTTGCTAAAATTGTTGCCTTCGATTTGAAGTAAACAATTTCACCAGTTTCGATTTCAATTGCAGTACAACCCACAATTGCGCCGTCATCGTTTTTAACTAAATCTAATGCATACCACTCAGAAAACACTTCAGTTTTGTGTTTTACATTTTGTTGGTATAAGCAATGAAGCAAAGCATGACCTGTACGGTCAGCTGCAGCTGCAGTACGTGCCGCTTGTTCGCCACCAAAGTTCTTTGATTGGCCACCAAACGGACGTTGATAGATAGTGCCGTTTTCAAAGCGAGAGAAAGGTAAACCCATTTGCTCTAGTTCGATAACCGCTTCTGGACCTGTCTTACACATGAATTCGATAGCTTCTTGGTCACCGATAAAATCAGAACCTTTAACAGTATCGTACATGTGCTGTTCCCAGTGATCTTCATGCGCATTACCTAGTGCAACGGTGATACCACCCTGCGCAGATACGGTATGAGAACGTGTTGGGAACACTTTAGATAAAAGCGCACAGCTCTTACCTTCTTTTGAAATTTGTAAAGCCGCTCGCATGCCAGCGCCACCAGCGCCGATCACTACTGCGTCAAATTCGCGTACTGGAATAGCCACTTAAACACCCCACACTATGATGATGCCTGCAGCAAGATAACAAAAAGCTGCTACGACAAATACGAACTGAAGTAGTCCACGTACTGAAACGTTTTTCACGTAATCAGTCAGAACTTGCCAAATACCAATCCACGAGTGAATTAATACAGCAACAAGTGCCAATAAAGTGAATACTTTCATTGGTAAGGTACTAAAAAGACCATGCCAAATTTCGTAAGTTAAAGGGGCGCTACATGCAATAAAACCAACCATAAAAATGGTATAACAGGTTAAAATCACGGCACTCGCACGGATTAAAATAAAGTCATGAACACCGCTGCGTCCAAGGCTTGCTGCATTGGTTACCATACCCAAATCCCCACAATGATTGAAAACGCCGCTGATAGAACAAAGGCGATTTTTGCTGATGCTAAGCCTGAGGCTAATTCTTCCCAACGGCCGGTATCCATAATCAGATGACGTAAGCCAACGATTAAGTGATAACCCAACGCAGTAAGAATTCCCCAGATAACAAACTTAACCAGCAAGTTATCAAAAAGAGATTGTAGGCCAGCGAAACTCTCAGGCGATGCTAAAGATTCATTTAGCATCCAAATAAGAATACCGACAGCAAACAGCATGATGACACCGGATACGCGGTGAAGAATTGACGCAATCGCTGTTGCAGGAAAGCGAATGGTCTGTAGGTCTATATGGACAGGTCTTTGCTTTTTCACGTTCTGCTCACTCAGCTCCATTGAGCATTATTTTTATTATTCATCTTGCTTTGCTTCCATTTGATACATGAAACTACTTATGTAAACAAATTGTTGAAAGTTAACAGACTACTATCAAACACTTAACTATTTGAGAAATCACTAATTTAGCTAGGTACAAAAGGATTTCAAAAATGTGATGTTTGTCGCCCTTTGTGGGCGAGGCCAAGTATACTCAAGCCCATTGTCAAATACAAACGTCACACTATGCAAAATTTGTTTTTTTGCATTTTTTTTCTTTCTAGGCCAACGCTAGCAAGGCGTCTAGCAAGGTTTATACCATGGTCTAATAAATTTAAACGCTTATTTAAATTGAAATGTGATCACGATTCACTGTAAAGTAATGTCCGCTTAACATGCCGCACTCACAGAAAAGAATGAAGTAAGGAGAACGGGGTATGGCTGACAATATAGCCAAATTAGAGTTACCGGGGAACGATTCAATCGAATTGCCAATCAAGCAGGGAACTGCTGGTTTTGACGTAATCGATATCAGTAAATTAGGAAAGACAGGTCATTTCACTTTTGATCCAGGTTTTCTTGCGACAGCCTCTTGCGAGTCTGCGATTACTTTCATTGATGGTGAAAAAGGTGTGCTTACACACCGTGGCTATCCAATTTATGAGTTAGCTACTGAATCTAACTATTTAGACGTTTGTTACTTGTTGCTATACGGTGAATTACCAAGCAAAACTCAGTACGAAGAGTTTGTATCAATGGTAAAAAACCACACAATGGTTAATGAACAATTAGCTTCTTTCTTTAGAGGCTTCCGTCGTGATGCACACCCAATGGCAATGCTTTGTGGCGTTACTGGTGCATTATCTGCGTTCTACCAAGATTCTCTTGATGTAAATGATGAAAAACATCGTGAAATTGCGGCTTTCCGCCTCGTTTCTAAAATGCCAACGATTGCAGCAATGTGCTACAAGTATTCAATTGGCCAACCTTTCGTCTATCCACGCAACGAACTAAGTTACGCAGGTAACTTCTTGTCGATGATGTTTGCTGTTCCTTGTGAAGAGTACAAAGTTAATCCAGTTGTTGAAAAAGCAATGGATAGAATCTTTGTATTACACGCAGATCATGAACAAAACGCATCAACTTCAACAGTTCGTTTAGCCGGTTCATCAGGTGCTAACCCATTTGCATGTATTGCAGCGGGTATCGCTTCACTATGGGGTCCAGCTCATGGTGGTGCTAACGAAGCTTGTTTGAACATGCTTGAAGAAATTGGCAGTGTTGACCGCATTCCTGAGTTTATTGCTCGTGCGAAAGACAAAGCTGATCCGTTCCGCCTAATGGGCTTCGGACATCGTGTTTATAAGAATTTCGACCCTCGTGCAAAAGTAATGCGTGAAACTTGTCATGAAGTTTTAGCTGAACTTAATGTTCAAGATCCTCTACTAGACGTAGCAATGGAACTTGAACGTATTGCATTAGAAGACGAATATTTCGTATCTAAGAAACTCTATCCAAATGTTGATTTCTACTCAGGGATCATCATGAAAGCAATCGGTATTCCTACAAGTATGTTTACAGTGTTATTCGCACTTTCACGTACTGTTGGTTGGATTGCACATTGGAAAGAAATGTTAGACCAACCAGGTCACAAAATTAGCCGTCCACGCCAGTTATACACTGGTTCTGAAGACCGTGATTTTGTCAGCTTAGATAAACGATAAATCTTTATCGTTTAATAAAAAGCGCCTTAATGGGCGCTTTTTTTATGCATATTTTTTGCTAACATTTATTATAAACATCTGCATGAAGCTGTTGAATACAGCAGTTTGAACCAACATCATTTATAGTAAAACTAGGGCGTACAATGAATTGATCACAGGTAAGCCTCTATATTCTCAAAAAAGGTTATTCGTCTTTAACTTGCTCTCACTTATAACCATCTCACTTACAACCATCACACTTTAGCAATCACACTTATAAGAATCACACCACGAAATTAGTTTATCTATTTCAACAGCTCTATTTTTGTAGATCTATTTCAGCACAGCTAATACAGCTCCACTGCAACAAAACCCACAAAACCCACAAAACCCACAAAACCTTAAAAAGCCTAACCCCTTACTTATTAACTACTTACATCCAAATATATCTATGAGATTAATAGTGCTTAGCCTTGAAATAATTAGTTTTCAATTGCAGTTTAAAAGCTTAAAAAAAACCGTTAACCTTTTTCCGATGTAGTTATAACGCCGCATATCGCCTCAATACAAAACGTTAAGTGCGTGAGCCCTGTCTATTAAAAAGCCATTAAAATAGCTAGAACAAGAGCTAGAAAGAATAGAGTTAACGAATAGCTAAAGTGATAAATATTTGGTTTGTTCTTAAGGTCACTCCCATAACTACACATCATGAGTCTCTAGTTAAGAGCGGTATGAATACGCTAAGTAAAGACAGCAAAACTCACATTACCAATAACAAAATCATGTATCACCAACCCCCAATAGCCATATTACCAATACTAATAAAGGGCATACCAAACTAACAAACCTAACTGACCAATTCACAACCTTTATAACAAACAACAAATTAAATAATGAATGAATATTCACCAAAAAGATAAAAAATCATAGCCATAAACTGCACCATCTTGGTAATTTCGGCCTTAAAAACGACGTTATAAACGAAATGTTTATTCTATTTGGTTATAAGAATGTAATCATAATTATAAAAATGCTCTTAGCCATGGCAGTAAATTAAAAGTCTGCATTTTTTTATACCTAATTAGAAATAGGAAAATATCGTCATTGAAATAAGCGATTAAAAATTTAAGTTGAGGTTGTAACGACTTTTGCGCAATTTAAGTGCAGAACGCTCAGTATTAGCGCACAAAAATAAATGATTAAAAATTCAATTATTTTTTAAAAAAGTGAAAATAGTTTCTTTAACGGCCTTTAAATTGGTATTTTGCTTTAAAAATGAGCAATAAACTCTATGCGTTATAGCACTAGTTCCATAGCTAACCAGTAAGATGGTGAATTTAATCACCAACAAACTGACTAAATAACTGACCGAATAAGCCGTGATCGCGATTTTATCTATAAACCCAGCTCAAAAAAGCAAAGACTCCCAAATACGGAAGTCTCATTAGAGTGTCTTTAACTCAGCTTGGCTTCTACTTAAAATCGGATTAGTTTTAGTTTAAATGATTAATCAGCAGACCAGGTTATATTCACTATTACTGATTAAGTATTGGTAAGTACAATTAGATTAAAAGTGGATTACGTTTTAAGCGAAACTCAATTTTACTTAATCGCTTTGGTGTTAATAGCAGATGTTACAGGCATAGCTTAACTATTATCGCATTGATTATTTAACTAACTTCCCATAAAGCATTTCGTTAAGCCAAGCATTGCAAAGCTAATGCCTGCCTTAACCGGAATAACGATTTTCAGCACGTAAGTTCTAATTTATATACGTTAGCCTGATAACGCCAATTAAAATGCTTTTGTATAGTGATCAAAAGCGGTGGTTTTGGTGTAGCCAAGTGACTCATATAAAGCCTTTGCCACATCATTATCTACAGCAGTAGCCAATTTAACGGTACTAGCATCAGTATATTGCGCAAACAAATCCACTTGCTTGAGTAATTTATTAGCCACACCTTGTTGTCTTGCGGCTGTCGCAACAAACATGTCGTTTAAAATCCACATTCTCTTCATCGCAACTGACGAAAACGTTGGGTAAAGCTGAACAAACCCTAAACCCTCACCTTCTTCATTGGTTGCAATAAAAATCACTGAGTCACTCTCGATTAAACGTTCTTTAATAAACTTTTTACATTGCTCTATGTTTGCAGCTTGCCCATAAAATTGACGATACTCATCGAATAAGGTTGTAACCAAATTTAATTGCTCAATCGTTGCTTGAATGATCTTCAAAACAGTCTCCTTATATCTGCAGCCATATTAATGTTGGCTTTATATTGTCACTAATGATTTAACACAAGCTATGACTCAAGCTTTGCCAAACAAATGACAGTAAGTCTTAACATCTGTTTGATTTCCTTTAGATAGTTAACTTACCTGAAAAGTTACACAACGTCAGCCCAAACTGAATAAATTTCGATCAGAGTTAAATTTGTCATTCACACCAAAAATTAAACATTTTCACTACATAATAATATTAACTATGCCTAAACAAGTAACCACAACACCCTAAACAGTTGATATATAACAACAATAAAAACTGGCACAGTTAGTGCTTTGTTAGTTGAAATTAAACATTAGTTACAAATGATAACGTGACGTTTACAAGTTAACCTTTCAGACTTAACTTTCTCAAGCGTCATTAATTCAAAAATATTGAACTGGCAGGTACCCCATGGATAGGTTAATCAGCATGAAAAAAATGACAATCCCACTACTTTGTATTGCAGCACTGACTTCAGGTTTAAGTGGTTGCACTGGTCAAGAAGATGAAACTAAAGAAGAAGAAAAATACGCCGTCCCGGTAGAAGTTTCACAAGTCACCCAGGGTAATGTGTCTTCATTTTATAGCACGACTGCAACACTGGAAGCGCCAGAAGAAGCCCATGTCGTTACTCGAATTGCGGGCTTAATTGAAGAAATTAACGTTGAAGAAGGTGATCGCGTCACTAAAGGACAGGCTTTAGCAACCATAGATGCTAAACGTCAGCACTACGATTACAAACGTTCGCAAGCAGAAGTTCAGATCATTGAACAGGAATTGAATCGTTTAAAGCAAATGAAAAACAAAGAATTTGTCAGCCAAGATGTAATGGCCAAATTAGAGTTCAACCTACAAGCGGCTATCGCACAGCGTGATTTAGCAGAGCTACATGTCATAGAAAGCCAAATCGTGTCACCCATTGATGGCATCGTAGCCATGCGACATGTGAAGAAAGGCAATATGGCTAAAGAGTTTGAAGAACTATTTTATATCGTCAATCAAGACGAACTTCACGGCATTGTTCACTTACCAGAGCAGCAATTAACCAGCCTGCGTTTAGGTCAACAAGCTAAAATCAGCAATCAATATTCAAACAGTGGCAAGCAATCAACAGCCAATGAAATTATTGCAAATGTGCTGCGTATTAGCCCGATTGTCGATGCACAAAGTGGCACATTTAAAGTCACTATCGCCATTGATAATACTAAAGCAAACCTTAAAGCAGGCATGTTCACTCGCGTAGAGCTAAAATACGACACTCATGAAGATGTGGTAACAGTGCCTTTCAATGCCATTATTAATCAAGATGATACCCAAGCCTTGTATGTTATTGAAGATAACACAGCAACCCGCCGCGAAGTACGCCTAGGGTATCGTGAAAAAGATAAGGTCGAAATAATATCAGGGGTTAACCAAGGAGAGCAGATCGTTATCCGTGGCCAACAGAACCTCAAAGATCAATCATTAGTTGAAATTATTACCCCGCTTTCTTATGCCAAAAACAGTCTAAACGCTAAGTAAGGAAGCCATTATGTCATTGATTAATACCTCGGTTAAACGTCCAGTTACCGTGTGGATGTTTATGCTCGCCATAATGCTATTTGGCATGGTCGGGTTTACACGCTTAGCAGTGAAATTATTACCAGATTTAAGCTACCCAAGCGTCACAGTGCGCACCGCTTATGATGGCGCTGCGCCTGTAGAAGTGGAGCAACTCATCTCGAAACCGATTGAAGAAGCAGTCGGTGTGGTTAAAGGCTTACGTAAAATCAGTTCTATTTCACGCTCAGGCATGTCAGATGTTGTGCTTGAGTTTGAATGGGGCACCAATATGGATATGGCAAGCCTTGAAGTGCGCGAAAAAATCGACACTATTGAGCTGCCATTAGACATCAATAAACCATTACTACTTCGCTTTAACCCTAATTTAGATCCGATAATGCGTTTAGCTTTGTCTGTACCTGATGCAAGCGAAACCCAGTTAAAAAGCATGAGGACCTTCGCAGAAGAGGAACTTAAACGTCGTCTTGAAGCGCTTTCTGGCGTCGCTGCGGTCAGGTTATCGGGCGGGTTAGAACAAGAAGTGCATATTTTGTTAAACCAACAAAAACTGCAGCAATTAAATCTTAATGCCGATGACATCAAACGTCGTATTAATGAAGAAAACATCAATTTATCAGCGGGTAAAGTGATTCAAGGTGATAAAGAATACCTAGTTAGAACCTTAAACCAGTTTAACTCTCTTGAAGAACTACGAGATGTCATAGTTTATCGTAACGGCCAAACCTTGATCCGTTTACGAGAAGTGGCAGACATTGTCGATGGCTATAAAGAGCGCAGTGATGTCACTCGTATTGGTGATGTAGAATCTATCGAATTGGCTATCTATAAAGAAGGCGATGCCAATACGGTTTCTGTGGCGCAGAAAATACAAGCAGAGCTGAATAACATCAATGCTGAATCTGAAGAAAACCAGTTAAAAGTCATTTATGACCAATCTGAGTTCATTCAAAGCGCGGTGAGTGAAGTTACCGCAGCAGCATTATTTGGTAGTTTGCTTGCCATGTTGGTAATTTATTTATTTTTGCGTGACATTATTGCCACCTTAATTATTTCAATCTCGATCCCCTTCTCTGTCATCGCCACATTTAACATGATGTATTTTGCTGAAATCAGTTTAAACATTATGTCACTGGGTGGTATTGCCTTAGCTATTGGCTTATTAGTCGATAATGCGATTGTGGTATTAGAAAACATTGACCGTTATAAAGCCCAAGGCTTAGCAAGGCTAGATGCTGCTGTAAAAGGCAGTAAAGAAGTGGCAGGGGCGATTTTTGCCTCAACGTTAACCACGCTGGCCGTGTTTGTTCCCCTTGTGTTTGTCGACGGTATTGCAGGGGCACTTTTCTCAGACCAAGCCTTAACTGTAACTTTTGCTCTTTTAGCTTCACTGTTTGTAGCGTTAACCGCCATTCCAATGCTGGCATCACGCCAAGGCTTTACTCAATTACCTGAAGAAGTCACTGAAGCGCCAAAAGCAAAACCCACGACAACAAAAGGTAAGATTGGCTATTACGCAGCGATGATACTTGGCTTTCCTTTTAAAGTACTACTGAGCTATTTACCTAATGCCCTACTGAACTTGGTCATTATCTTCACGCGATTCTTCTCGTGGTTATTCAGTCTGGTAATGCGTCCATTAAGTGCAGGGTTTAATTTTTTCTATCGCTTTATTGAAAGAATTTATCATGGTGTTTTAAAGCATGCCATGTCTCATAAAGTCGTCACAGTCATCATCGCAGTTATGTTAACTCTTGGCGCAGGAAGTTTATTCCCAAGATTAGGCGTTGAACTTATCCCACCGATGAACCAAGGTGAGTTTTACGTCGAAATCCTTTTACCACCAGGCACAGCAGTACAAAAAACTGATGCAGTACTAGAGCAACTCGCCTATTCAATCAGTGACAACGAAGATGTTAAGCACACCTTTAGCCAAGCGGGTAGCGGTGGCTTGATGACTTCAGATACTGCCCGCGGTGGTGAAAACTGGGGACGTCTTCAAGTGGTACTAGAAAACACGCACGCTTTTGACAGCGTCGCAGCCACTTTACGTGAAACAGCAAGACGTATTCCGGCATTGGATGCAAAAATTGAGCATCCTGAATTATTTAGCTTTAAAACGCCATTAGAAATCGAGTTGTCTGGTTATGATTTAGCTCAGCTAAAACACAGTGGCGATCAACTCGTTTCAGCGTTGTCGCAATCAAACCGATTTAGCGATATCAATACTTCACTTCGTGATGGTCAACCTGAGATCAGTATCCGTTTTGATCACGCACGACTAGCTGCACTTGATTTAGATGCGCCAACAGTTGCGAGCCGTATCGCCCACCGCGTTGGCGGCACGATTGCCAGTCAATATACTGTGCGCGATCGCAAAGTGGATATTTTAGTGCGCAGCGAACTAGCAGAACGTAACAACATTGAGGATGTTAATGCATTAATTATCAACCCCAATAGTGAACATGCTATACCACTGAGCGCCGTTGCTGACGTATCGCTACAAGTTGGTCCATCGGCGATTAACCGTGTCAGCCAACAACGTGTGGCTATTGTGTCGGCAAACTTAAGTTATGGTGATTTAAGTGAAGCGGTAAAGGAAGCGCAGCAAATCCTTAATCAACAGCAGTTCCCCTCTTCTATCCAAGCGCGCTTTGGTGGCCAGAACGAGGAAATGGAACACTCTTTTGAGTCATTAAAAATTGCCCTTATTTTAGCGGTGTTCCTCGTGTACTTGGTGATGGCGAGTCAATTTGAATCCTTGTTGCATCCGCTATTAATTCTTGTGGCAGTGCCTATGGCTGTTGGCGGAAGTGTGATTGGTTTGTTTATCACTGGCACTCATATTAGCGTGGTGGTGTTTATCGGATTAATTATGTTAGCCGGTATTGTGGTTAATAATGCCATTGTATTAGTCGATAGAATTAACCAGTTACGTAAAGAAGGCATCGAGAAAGATCAAGCCATTAGCACAGCTGCAAAATCACGTCTTCGTCCAATCATGATGACGACCTTAACCACCACACTCGGTTTATTACCGATGGCAATTGGTGTCGGTGATGGTAGTGAAATTCGAGCGCCAATGGCAATTACTGTGATATTTGGCTTAAGTATGTCAACCATGCTGACCTTGCTTGTTATCCCTGCCCTGTACGGCATTTTTGATAAAAAAGATTATCAACAAACGGCTTCGGAACAGTCGAACTCTGATGCGACCTCTACACTTACTACGGAGGGTCAGTCATGAGTCAAGAGACTAACACAGAGCAACAAGGTTTCAGTATCACAAGGCTCGCGATTAAAAGACCTGTGACCACCAGCATGTTCTTTCTTGCTATTTTATTATTTGGAATGGCATCAAGTCGCTTGCTGCCACTGGAAATGTTCCCTGGTATCGACATTCCACAAATACAGGTCAATGTGCCTTATAAAGGCTCAACACCTGCTGAAGTGGAGCGTGATATCACTCGCGTGCTCGAAGAGTCTTTAGCCACCATGAGCGGAATTGAAGAAGTCCGCTCAAACTCTTCTCAAGATGGCGCCAACATTCAGCTGAATATGAAATGGGGTGAAGATGTCGCGACAAAAAGCCTTGAAGCCCGTGAAAAAATTGATTCAGTAAGGCATTTACTGCCTAAAGATGTCGAACGCGTCTTTATTCAGCAATTTTCAACTGCTGATATGCCAGTGCTTACCATTCGTATTTCAAGTGAGCGTGAATTATCCAATGCATTTGATTTGCTGGATAAACAATTACGTAAACCCCTTGAGCGAATCGAAGGCGTGTCGAAGGTCACCTTATATGGCGTTGACCAAAAGCAGATTGAAATTCGTCTTGATGCTGATAAGTTAGCCGCATCTGGGATTAACCCATCAGAACTGAGACAACGTCTGCAACTTGAAAACTTTGTTATTAGTGCGGGAACGGTTCGTAACAATAACCAGGTATTTCAGGTGTCGCCTAAAGGTGAGTTTTTATCTTTAGAAGATATCAAAGCGGTTAAACTCAATACCAACACAACCCTTGGCGATATTGCTTCGGTTAAATTTACTTTGCCAGAACCTTTTGAAGGTCGTCATCTAGATCAAAAATACGCTGTGGGCTTAGATGTATTTAAAGAATCTGGCGCTAATTTAGTCCATGTTTCTGAACGTGTATTAAAGGTAATTGAGCAAACTAAACAAGATCAACAATTCCAAGGCATTAAGCTATTTGTGATGGAGGACCAAGCTTATGGCGTTAAGTCCTCACTGCAAGACTTATTAATCTCGGGCTTAATCGGTGCCTTCTTATCTTTTGGCGTGTTATACCTGTTTTTACGTAACTTAAAAATGACCTTAGTCGTGGTATCGTCAGTACCCATTTCAATTTGTATGACTCTGGCTGGTATGTATTTACTGGGTTACAGCTTAAATATTCTATCAATGATGGGACTGTTATTAGCGGTGGGTATGCTGATTGATAATGCGGTTGTGGTTACCGAAAGCGTATTGCAGGAAAAACAACGCAATGGCTTAACAGGCCAAGAAGATACTAAGCCTCAATGTCAAAAAACAAACGAATCTGCTGTTCTCACAGGCGTTGAAAAAGTTGCTTTGGCGGTACTTGCCGGCACTTTAACTACAGCCATTGTATTTTTACCGAATATCGTTGGCGTTAAAGTCGAACTGACTATTTTCCTTGAGCACGTCGCTATTGCGATTTGTATTTCACTTGCGGCTTCATTATTGGTGGCGAAAACCCTAATACCACTAATGCTGACCAAATTGCATTTTGAAATTGAAACCGAAGAAAAAGAATCCAGACTGCAGCGTTATTATCAGCGTAGTTTAACCTGGGTATTGGCCCATTCAAAAATCTCAGGGGTATTAGCAGTATTGATACTGGTTTCAACTGCCCTGCCTTTGAGTTTAGTTAAACAAGATCAATCTGATGGCGAAGGAAATGACCGTTTATATATCAATTACCAATTAGAAGGTCGACATAACCTTAAAGTCACTGAAGCGATGATTAACCAAATGGAAGACTACCTTTATGGCAATAAAGAAGCTTTCATGATTGATTCTGTTTATAGCTATTATTCAGCTGACAGTATCCAAACCACTATTTTGCTGCAAAAAGACATTGAAACTCCAATGTCAGAACTAAAGAAAACCATTCGAGAAGGTTTCCCTAAGTACGCCGCAGCTACGCCACAGTTTGGCTGGGGAAATGAAAACTCTGGTTTAAGGATCACCTTAACGGGTCGCTCTACCTCTGAGTTAATTACCTTAAGCCAGCAAGTAGTCCCGTTACTAAGTGCTATTGAAGGTCTAGAGGATGTCCGTTCAGAAGTGAATGCTGCCCAGCAAGAAGTGATTGTGACTATTAATCGTGAAATGGCCGCTCGTTTAGATTTAAAACTCAACGAAGTTGCCTCTCACATTTCAATGGCACTGCGTGGAACCCCGCTGCGCTCATTTAGACATGATCCAAACGGCGAATTACGTATAGAGTTAGCTTACGATAAAAGCTGGCAACGTTCTTTAGAACAACTAAAACAGCTGCCTATTATTCGTCAAGGAGAGCGCGTCTACAGTTTAGATAACTTAGCTGAAATAACCATTCAGCCACGCTTTGACACTATTAGGCATTATAACCGTCAAACCGCATTATCTATTGGCGCAAACGTTAACGAAATCACTACCGAAGAAGCCCAAGAACAAATCGAAAAAGTCATGCAGAATGTTAATTTTCCTTATGGATATGACTACAGCCTGCGAGGCGGTTTTCAACGTCAAGATGAAGACCAATCGATTATGGCGGTTAACATGATTTTGGCATTAGCAATGATTTACATCGTAATGGCAGCGCTATTTGAATCACTGTTGCTTCCAACTGCGATTATCAGTTCGATTTTGTTTTCGATTACTGGGGTGTTTTGGGCATTATGGATTTCAGGCACACCAATGTCAGTGATGGCCATGATTGGTATCCTAATCTTGATGGGAATTGTAGTTAACAACGGCATTGTGTTGGTCGATCAAATAAACCAAATGACACCAAAATTAACTGACCTGTCAGCTACGATTAAATCAATATGTATTACCCGCTTACGTCCAGTGTTAATGACGGTAGCAACTACGGTATTAGGGCTAGTTCCATTAGCTATGGGCGACACCCAAATTGGTGGCGGTGGGCCACCATACTCACCAATGGCAATAGCGATTATTGGTGGTTTAAGTTTCTCAACTGTCACCAGTTTGTATTTGGTGCCTTTGTGTTACCAAGCCTTATACCGAATCCGTTATCAATCATCTGTTAAATTAGGTTTAGCTGACAAACGGGCTAAAAAACTGCTACCTTGGACTTAATAAAAGGATAAATAGGCCAAACTGCTCCATTAAATGGACAGTTTGGCCACATAGCACAGGAACTCATCATGACCCGTACATCACTTAGCTGCTTACTTGCACTCTCCATCACCAGCTTTTCAACTCTCGCTGACGATGACCGATTTAAAGATGTCACTATCACCTCCCAGAAACTCACCGAAAATGCTTATATGTTCACAGGTTCAGGTGGCAATATCGGCGTATCAGCAGGCATTGATGGCATCTTAATCATCGATGATCAATTTGCGCCTTTAGCCGATAAAATAAGTGCTACGTTAAATGAAATCCAAGCGGGTAAACCTAAATACGTTATCAACACCCATTATCACGGCGATCATACTGGCGGAAATGCGCTCTTTGGCGAACAAGGGATTATCTTTGCCCACCATAATGTATTAAAACGCCTAAGTGCCAAAGAAGGCACACCCAAAGCTGCCCTCCCTGTTGTGACTTATTCTAAAGATGTTTCCATCCGTTTTAACAATGACACATTAACCTTAAAACACATGGGACCTGGCCATACTGACGGTGACAGTGTGGTGTTCTGGGAAAACGATAACTTAGTTCATATGGGTGATTTATTCTTTAAAGACCGTTTCCCATATGTGGATTTAAACGGTGGCGGCTCAGTTATTGGTTATCGAGACAATGTTGCCAAAGCATTAACCATGATGGATAAACAGACTCAAGTGATACCAGGCCATGGTGAACTCGCCAACAAAAATGACTTAATGAAATTTAAGCATATGCTTGATGACTCGATTAACTGGATGAAAAAGAAACTCACTCAAGGTAAAACACTTGAACAAATCCAAGCTGAAGGTGTACCGGCAAAGTGGAAAGATTGGAGCTGGAACTTCATCACTGAAGAAAAATGGATTAATACGCTATATCAGGATTTGAAAAAGTAACGTATTAAATCACCAAAGCTTAGATGACTATAAAGCTTGTGAATATCACAAGCTTTTTTAATTTCGATTGATTCACTAGTTGTTTCTAAAATGCCATAACACCCAATAAACCGGCTTTAAATCCTTACCGCCAACGTTTTTAATCGGACTCGCGCAGTAATACAACCATTGCCATGAGGCCAAAAAGTCTTTGGATTTTTGCCAAATAGCTTCACCGCCTGCTTGTCGGTAAGCTGTGATGGTTTTAGAAATACGTTCGCTATCTGCGCCTAAATAGCGATACAAGCTGTGAATATAAACCAACAAATCACGGATTTGTTGCTCTACCACAGGTCCCTTTTGTTGATTAGCTTCAAAATCAATAAATTTAACTTCACCACTGCGCCAGCTAATATCTCTAAGTGCTGGACGGCCGTGAGCTAGTTGCATTTGATGTAAGTCGGCTAGCGCTTGGCTTGAATCATTCAAAATGTTTTGCTGCTCTGTAGCTGCAATATCATTGTTATCTAACCAATCACGTACTGTGCGCCCAGCATCTTCAATCACCAAATATCCTTCACCATTAGCCACCACTTTGGGCACAGGCGCTCCCTCTGCGTCTAGCTGCTTTAATACTTGGGTTTCTTTAATTAGGGCTTTAGCAGAATCTGCTTTTAAAAAACGCATTGCACCTGTTAGCTGCTCAACTTGTTTTAACCAGTAACGCTTACCATGATGTTCAAACTGACTGATCCGCTCCCCTTGGTTTAATACCAACATTAGGGCGACTTTGTCTTTAAAAGATTGCATTTGAGTCATAACAAGTATCCACAACTGATTTGTATATTCAGTATCCGGACAAATCGTCAATCGAAGCAAATTTAGCAAACAGTATCAGAGTAAGTTTTACTTAACTAGTAATTAGTGCAATTACTCTACAAACACCTCTTACATTCAAATAACATGATATGCACAAAATTTAACCAGCGAATATCTATGTACCGTTAAACAAAAACCAATATCAGCCCGAATGACGCCCACAAAAAAAGCGCCAACAATAGCGCTTTTTCCAGTCATAAGGAGTTGTATCAGAACTCTTGAATTAGCTACGAATTAATCGAGAACTTATTCAGTCGTCAATTAAGACTCCAGTGGTATTGCTCTGTTTTCAAGTAAAACAGGAATACCTTCAGTAATTGGGTAAGCTAACTTGTCAGCTTTACAAATCAATTGATCTGCTTCTTTATCAAATTCCAGCTTACCTTTACATACTGGGCAAGCCACAATCTCAAGTAATTTTTTATCGAACGCCATGGAGGTTTCCTTGTTTAACTTTGACGACTTCTTTTAGTCGATTCAAAAATGCTGTATCAAAACTTTCATTAAGCTTCGCATTAACTGGCAAATACCACCAGTTTTGTTGTGCAAAATCGCGACATTTAACCGCATCTTTCTCGGTCATAATCAATGGCATCTGCAAAGACAGCTGCGTAAGCTCCTTCTCATCAAAGGCTTGATGGTCTTCAAATGCTTTTGTTTGTTTAATTGTATAACCCAATGTCACTAAGCTATCGAAAAATCGCTGCGGATTTCCGATGCCAGCCATTGCTATCGCTTCTTGCTGTTGCCATTTTTCATCATTCGATGACAGTTTTACCGCTTTAAGATCAGAAGGTTCAAGAGTCATAGCAATTTCATTTTCTTGCGGGCTACCACCATTATTAATGGCCCAATCAATCGTTTTTAAGCGCCATAAACCTTCACGTAAAGGCCCTGCTGGAATCAAACACTGATTACCATATCGGCGCTGACCATCGACAATAGCCAGTTCTATATCTCGGGCTAAAGCATAATGCTGCAAGCCATCATCACTAATGATCACATCAACATCAAATTGAGCTAACAGTGCTTTAGCGGCATCAATACGTTTAGCACCGACAACCATAGGAACCTGCGTTCGAGCAACTATCATTGCTGGCTCGTCACCCACTTCGGTAGCTTTATCTGCAACATTAACGGCTTTTACACCGTCTATATTGACGCCGTAGCCACGACTTATCACCCCAGGCTTATAACCATGTTGGCGCAATAAGTTAATCAAATAGATAACAGTGGGGGTTTTACCGCTGCCACCTGCGGTGATATTACCGACGATGATGACAGGAACAGATAAGGTCTCAGCTTGGCTAATTCCCAGTTTAAAGCCGAGGCGTCTTATGTATGACACTAGGGAAAACAACCCACTAAGTGGCAATAACAACCACTTAGCTGGATGGCCTTGATACCAAATTTTGTTCACTAACCCTTGCATTTAGTTACCAAACTGCATTTGATACAAGTTAGCGTAAATACCTTCTTTAGCAACAAGATCCGTGTGTGTACCACGCTCAACTACCGAGCCTTGATCAATCACTAGGATTTCATCTGCTGATTCAATCGTTGAAAGGCGATGGGCAATCACGATAGATGTACGGTTATGGCGTAAATTGTCTAAACCATGTTGAATCGCTTTTTCTGACTCAGTGTCTAATGCTGAGGTCGCTTCATCTAAAATCAGCACTGGTGCATCACGTAACATGGCGCGTGCAATGGCAATACGTTGACGTTGTCCACCAGATAACAACACGCCATTCTCGCCTACCTCAGTGTCTAACCCTTCCGGTAGCGTTTCAATAAACTCCATTGCGTAAGCAAGTTCAGCCGCTTTGACAATTTGTTCACGAGTTACTTCACCTGGGTAAGCGTAAGCAATGTTATTAGCAATAGTGTCATTGAATAATGTCACTTGTTGCGAAACAAGCGCCACTTGATTACGTAAAGACGTTAACTTGTAGTCATAAATACTAACGTCATCAAGGGTAATATCCCCTTCTGACACGCCAGTATAAAATCGGGTCATTAGACTAGCAATCGTTGATTTACCTGAACCACTTCGACCCACTAAGGCAATGGTTTTGCCTTGCTTAACTTCAAAATCAATATTGGTTAAAGCAGGTTTTTCGGTATCAGGATAACTAAAAGTCACGTTATTGAACTTCAAGTTACCTTTAACGCGCTTCGTTTCAAATTCACCAGTATCTGATTCAGGTGCGGTATCAAGTAATTCAAACACTGTAGTACAAGCTGCGATACCACGTTGGAATTCAGCATTAACACGGGTTAAGTTTTTGATTGGTTGAAGCATAGCCATCATTGCGCCTAGAATTGCCGCAAAAGTACCCGCTGTGATGTCATCCTTTAAAGCAGGAAATGTTGCTGCATATAGTACAAATGCCAGTGCGAATGAGCCAATGACCATTATAACCGGTTGGCTGATTGCTTGGGCTACAGCCAGTTTCATGTTCTGATGGCGGTTAGAATCATTAACTTTAAAGAAACGGTCCACTTCCGTTTTTTGTCCACCAAATGCCAACACATTTTTATGACCTTTAATCATTTGCTCAGTGGTAGCGGTTACGCCGCCCATGGCTGACTGAATTTGCTTAGAGACTTTACGAAAGCGCTTACTGACCACACTAATAACAACGCCCATCAATGGACCTATCACTAAAATACACAGGGATAACTTCCATGAATAAAAGAACATAATAGCCAGCATCGCAATGACGGTTATAGAGTCACGAACAATAGAAATCAACGCACTGCCTGATGCACGAGCGATTTGCTCTGTATCAAAGGTCACCCGCGAAATTAAATTGCCGCTATTTTCTCGATCAATGTAGCTCACAGGTAAACGCAGATAATGCTCAAACACTTGTTGACGCATATCCATAATCAACTTCGCACTCATATACGAGACACAATAAGTCGATACAAAGTTAGCAATGCCGCGCAAAGTAAACATACCAATGACCACCAGCGGCGCCATTAGCATAATATCTTTATTGGCGTTAAAGCCGCCGTGAGTTGGAACATCGACTTCGACGCCACCGACTACAGCAGGAGCTTGACCAAAACCTTCGTCAATAAAAGGTTTAATGAATGCAATGAAAGCTGCATCGACAAGGCCATAGGTTAACAGACCTGCAACGGCTAATAGGAACATTCCTTTCATCGGAATGAGATAAGTAAGAAGGCGTTTAAATACGCTCGACATTTCATTATTAATTGTTGTCATTGATTACATTAACACTTGAATAGCAAACAAAGGCCACATTCTACTCTGCTTTAACTTTCTCACCAAATCTAAACAGCTTGTTATACCAAAACGGTGCAATATCTGAACGATATTGACGAATCGCATAACTTGACGAGTTGAAATCGATAGTTATTTGACCAGAGTTCCCGCTAATCAGTGTTTCAACTCCTCTTGTTTTATATCGCTCAACAACATCTTTTTTAGGAAATCCATATTGATTTGCAAATCCCGCAGTAAAAATAACCTGCTTTGGCGATACAGCATCAATAAACGCCTCAGATGATGAAGTGCGACTACCATGATGTGGTGCTAACAAAATATCAGTGGGTGATAACAGTTTGTGTTCTACTAAATATTGTTCAGTGCTTTTTTCAATATCGCCAGTCAGTAGTACCCGGTGCTTACCATCATCAACATATGCAATACATGAGCGGTTATTGTCATTGGTGGCAGTGGGGTTTGCAGCAAGGCTCACAGTTAAATCAGCCCATTGGAATTGACGATTTACACAGTGGTTAAGTGCATTGTCTATTGTTGTGGCTGTTTCTGTGGTTGTGTCTGTTTTTGTGTCTGTTGTTATTCCTGTGTCTTTTGGGATGCCTATTTTTGTGCCTTTTTGGGTATCTGAGCCTGAGCTTAGGTGAAGATCAATAATACTATTTGCAGTCATTGCATCATAATGCGCTGCTGTATCACTGATAATCACTGCTTTGGGATAATGCTGAGCTAACACCTTTAACCCTCCCGAATGGTCATTATCGTCATGACTCACAATAATATAATCCAGACGATTAATTCCTTTTGCTCTCAGAGTTGGCACTATGACGCGATCAGCATAGCTAAAGCTTTGACCGTAAGCTGCGCCAGTATCATAAAGTATCGCCCTATTACCTCGTTGTACCAGCACCGCCATACCTTGACCGACATCTAGCACATGTACGTGCCAGGTCTGTTGTTGACCAAATGGCTCTTGCTGTAACGGTGCTTTCGACTCAAATATACTCACTGTTAATTGTAGAAAAAATGGCACACACAACAAACCAACCACACATCGCCAAGGGGCATCCACTGCCCACTTTAATAAAAATAACCCTAAAGCAAACATCATTAAACAGACAACCATCGTATCGGGTAAATACACTAACGCCATTGGCCACTGATCGCTTTGACTAATAAGAGACTCAAAAGGCGCAAGAGAAATATCCCCTAAAGCCATCAATTTAGCACCAACTAGCTGCCTAACGCCTTCAGTGAGCGGCAATATCATTAGGATTATATTCCCCACCAAGCCAATAATACTGAGCGGAATGACCACAATACTAAACCAAGGCACCATCAATAAATTGACCCAAATACTGTTAATGGAAATGGTCCCAAACAGTATCGCTTGCAATAAACCTAACCCAACAGCCAATCGCCACTGTATGGCCCAAAATGTTTGCAGATATAACAGGGTTTGTTGTTGATAATGGCGGTAAGTCGATTTGAAATTTTGATATAATAACCGCTTATCTGCTGATACTTCCTTGGTCTTTAGCCCTTCATCAAGCTCGTCACTTTCCTTTTCATCGAACTCGTCCTCACGATCCTCAAGCTCATAATTACTGTTATTATTAGTGCCATAATTATTAGCTTCATCAACTGCATTATTCTCAGTGTTTGTTTTAGTTGCGGTGTATTCAAGGGTAAACAATATGATCCCCAGCGCACTGAAAGACAGCCAAAAACCAGCACTTAAACTCGCAAAAGGATCAATCACTAATACAGCAAACAGTGCCCAAGTAAGCCGCTGCCATGGGGATGAATGATGATTTACGATGGACAGCATCACCAACATTAATAACATGACGAGTGCACGCTGGGTTGCAATAGCAAAACCAGCTAAATAGCCATATCCCAATACGGTTAACGATGAAAACATCATCGCAAGTAGCAGGTTTCTGCGACTAAAAACAGGTGCGAAGTGTTGCAGGTTATGACGGAAGATAAACCAAAACAAGCCAAACACGACTGACAGGTGTAAACCAGATATCGCCACTAAGTGCCCTGTACCTGTTTGCCTTAGTTGTTGCCATTGCATTTGAGTAAGTTCAGATTTGTCGCCAAACAATAACGCATTCAACACCGCCCCATGGGATAGTGAATGTAATATTGGCGTCATCATATTGATGATCGATTGTCTTAATGGCACATCATAATGAACAAGTTCAGCCTGCTTAACGCGACCTTTAGCAACAATATGACGACTCAATAAATTCTTTTGCTGATTAAATCCGCCTTGATTAATCGGACTGGTTATCGGCTTCATTCGCGCCGTAAACAGCCATACCTGGCCCACTTTTACTTCAGGCGGTTGTTGCCATGAGAGTCTATAGTTAGTGTCATAAAAACTATTTTGCTCAGAAATCAAACGAATGTCGAAACTTATCCAGTCGCTGTTTGTGCTAACTAGTGATACTATCTCTGCCTTGAATTGTTTTTGAACAGGAATTTCAGATTCGTGTGAATAAAATAATGAATAAAAACAAAAAGAAACTAATAAAAGCCCACTAAATGCTCCGCTGATGAACGGCCATTTTATGAGGCAAGATAAAGCGACAATCAGAATGATAGACGCCATCCATATAGGAAGTAAGCTTGGCAACATATTGCTAAAAAGCATACTGGCGCAAAAACCATAAATGAATCGATTTATCATTGATTAATTAAAGACAGTAATCGCGTATATGCCAAAAAAATTATTACAAAAATTTATGCCGAATCCTGAAACATTACGTAATCACAAATATTTACGTGTTTTCGGCAAATTATTAGATAAACCTAACCTTTGGAGCTTAAATCGTAAGTCAGCTCCTGGCTCATTTGCGATTGGGTTATTTGTTGCTTGGCTTCCGCTTCCATTTCAAATGGTCATTGCTGCTGGCATGGCGATATTTTTTAACGTCAATATTCCACTGGCAGTTGCACTCGTTTGGTTAACAAATCCAATCACTATGCCATTCATGTTTTATGCGGCTTATTTACTGGGCTCGAAAATATTAGGCATGGAAACCACTCACTTTAACTTTGAAGCCAGTTGGCAATGGGTTGAAAGCTCTATTGGCACCATAGGCCCACCATTCCTATTAGGGTGTATTGTTTACGCCTTTATTTTTGCTTTTATCAGCTTTTTTGTGATTAAGAGTCTTTGGAAATATTCAGTATTATTCAAATGGAAAAGCAGGAATTAGTCTGTAAAAAACACCATAAAAAAGTCAGCATGTTTGCTGACTTTTTTTATAATCTTACCGACTAATTTGGTATTATCCCTGCGTTATTAGTTCAAGCTCATTCAAGATGATTAAGTTTTCGATAACTCAATACCATTAAATGCACACACAGTAATCCACTAAAAGCACAGCAGAAAAATACCATAGCAATTGACTCAACAGAGGTCATATCTTCAGCATAAAGCCACCACCATAGTGGCCAGCCAACCAGCGACAAACCCGTTAATTGCCACATGCAGGCTTTACACCGTCCAATCTTTTGCTTAAAAATGGATTCTTGGCATTCATCACAAGCCATCTAGTTTTCCTCAAGCTTGGTCATATACTCATCCTTTAGCAGAGCAAAAAAACATTCATCACCCCAATGGCCTTTAAAAAAGATATTTTGATGGTAATGACCTTCTTTTCTAAAACTTAACTTGGTTAATAAAGCCATTGAAGCTTTATTGTTGGCGTCAGTTGTCGCCACAATACGGTGTTTATTCAATTTAAAAAATAAGTACTCAATTACAGCAGTAACGGCTTCATAGGCAAAGCCTTGTTGTTGATATTGCTGCGCCAATGTAAAACCGATTTCCATTTGCTGCTCATCAACAAAATGCAGTGCAACATCGCCCATAATCTGCTGAGTTTGTTTATCTGCAATAGCCAATTGAAACCACTGACCTGGTTGACCGAAGGTTTGATAATCCATTGCTGCATAAAACGCACGTGCTTGTTCAATATTGTAGTCAGTCCAGCTCTGGTATTGGGCGATTTTCGGGTCGGCTCTATATTCGGCAAAGAAGGTCAAATCCTCTTCCCTAAAGGCACGTATGCTCAAATGCTGAGTTACTATTTTAAAGTCCATATTGGTAACCTTATATACCCTGTAATCATTGACCAGCAGTTACTTTTCTATGTGTCACTTTTTTACTTGCTACTTGCTACTTGCTACTTGCTACTTGCTACTTGCTACTTGCTAAACTTTAAACGATGTTCACCCAAGCCATACTAATGAATATTTCCTTAAAGCTAATACTTAAAGCCAATACTTAAAGCCAATACTTAAAGCTAATACTTAAAGCTAATACTAGTTAGCCCCATGTCGCATGTTTAATTCTCGCCACTAAAAAATCTACCGCAGCTTTTACTTTGGGCACGTGATAGCGTTGCTTTTGATATATCAAGTAAACCCCAAAGTCAGCGCTTTGGCTGGCTGATAGCGGTGGCTCAAAATCAAGTTCTTGTAGCTCGCCTCGGTGTAAAAAAGGCGATAACACCCATCTTGGCATCATGACAATACCATCACCTTGTTTGGCTTTTTCAATCAACCACTCCCCAGCATTGCTAATGGCAGCTGCAGGAGCTGACACATCTTGCCATTGACCATCGATAAAACTTAACCAAGGTACTCTGCCATTAGGCGAGCGATAATATAACCCTTTATGCTGTGACAATTCAGATGGATGATGAGGAGTGCCCATTTGCTGCAAGTATTGCTCGGTCGCTGCAGGAATAAATTGATTGTCCATTAACCGAATCGCTACCACTCTGTCATTTGGGGCGTATCCGCCCCTGATCGCGATATCAACATCATCCCGACCAACCGAAGACAGCTCATCGCTGAGTTCAATATCAAGAATAACTTTGGGGTATAAACGAGAAAACTCATCCATTAAGGGAATAAGTACTTCACGGCCAATCCCTACCATCGCACTGATCCGCAACGTCCCCATTGGTTCTGTTTGATAACTTCTAACGGCTTCATTACTTTGCTCTAATTGGTTGAGCAGCGAAGATACTTGTTGATAATACTCAGTACCAATCTCAGTTAAGCTAACCGCACGTGTAGATCGCTTTAATAAGGTTGCCCCTAAACTTTTCTCTAAATCAGCCACACGACGTGACAATGATGAAGCAGGCACTGAAAAAGTCTTAGCCGCTTGAGTAAAGCTGCCTAATTCTACGACTTTGACAAAATACTTAAGGGCTCTTAATTGATCCATAAATCATCCATTGTTGTCATAAAAGCAATAAAGAATCGCTTTTTAGCCACTATATCTTATAAAAAAGAAAAGGAATAATAACTTCAACAAACAATATATCGAACCCAATGAGTAAAAGGATATTTCAATGAGCACCTATACCGCCATTAACCTTGTCAAACGCCCACAAGGTGGCCCAATCACTTCAGATATTTTTGAAGTGGTTCAAAAGCCAATGCCTACTGTTAAACCAGGTGAATTACTGGTTAAGCAAAACTACATGTCATTGGATCCGGCTATGTTTGGTTGGATGCAACCAGAAACTGATAGCTATATTCCACCGGTTAATTTAGGCGATGTAATGCGCAGTAGTGGTGTTGGCGAGGTCGTTGAAAGTAATCATCCTGATTTTAAAGCCGGCGATCGCGTGATGGGGATGATGGGTTGGCAAGAGTACTTTGTCAGTGAAGGTAAAGGCTTAAACAAAATCGATGCACCACTCCCTGACGAAGCAATTTTATCGGTCTTTGCCCTACCAGGTTTAACCGCAACTCAAGGTTTATTTAATGTCGGCAAACCTAAAGCTGGCGAAACAATCATTGTCACCGGCGCAGCGGGCTCTGTAGGCTCGATTGTAGGGCAATTAGCTAAAGCTGATGGCTTACATGTCATTGGCGTTGTAGGCAGTGATGAAAAAGCTGACTGGATAGTGAACGAGCTTGGTTTTGATTCTGCAATAAATTATAAAACAGCAGACTTAGCTGCAGAATTGGATAAGTTAGCCCCACAAGGGATTGATTTATTTTTTGAAAATACCGCAGGCCCGATTCAAAACCTAATTGTCGATAGAATGAATCCACATGGACGCGTCATGGTATGTGGACTGATTGCAGATTACAGCAAACAGACACCTGCCCCAGGACCGAGTTGGATGAATATCCTTAAACGACGGATTACGGTGCAAGGTTTTACTATGCCAGATCATTACGGCGAAGTACCAAGCCTATTAGAGAAGTTAACCCCTTATGTGCTACAGGGTAAAATCAAACATCGTGCACACGTATTAGAAGGCCTTGAATCATCAATTGATGGGTTAAATTTATTCTTTAGCGGTGGCAACAAAGGTAAGTTGATGGTGAAACTGTAAGTCGGTTAAGTCGTTTCTCTCCGTCGACTTTTGCACTAATCAATTTCAGTGAGTTCTAAAAACCGCTTATTAGCGCTACATTCCCAAAATGTAGCGCTTTTTTATGCTCAGTTAACTCAACGACGTTATCAATGTCACAGCACTCTGATGACTTAATAGCGGTTTTGGTTGGGAATAATCTTAATGTTGGCAAGAAGCTCATCCAGTATGTTACGAACAACCCTTTCTGCATCAGAGTAAATTGGATGTTGATGATTTGCTTGCAAGTAATAAATGGCGTAACTCAAGGAAGTCGGTAATAACTTATTAAGTCGCTGAGGCGCCTGGTAACAATAATATTCTTCATAATGATGGCTAGACAACTCATCGACCAGAATAACGCTATTGTCGGTCAGTAAATGATTCGCCAATATCGATTGTGACTCAGAGCGATATTTAAACCTAAACCCTTCCATTAAATCAGTGTTTTCTAGGATCCCCTTAATACGATTAATCCCACTGAGTATGACACCCGCAAAAACATGGTCTTTGAAACCACTATTTTCCATTCCCTCTTCAATCCATTTATTTTCCGTTCTGCTAACAAAAATGGGTTTTGATTCTCTGATAGGTATTTGTCTAATTTCTTTTGGTGCATTTAATGGAAACAGGTTAAAACCAATATGAACATCACCATTGATAATTTGATCAAGAGTATGATCGTTCCAATGAACAAACGAAATTCTCGCCTTTGGCAAAATCTTTGAGCTGATCTCTACGAGTGGTTTTGAAATGATATCAATCAGTGGACTGGAAATCGCAAATGTGATCTCGCCGTCAAAATCGGCCTGATTAAAAAACTCATCAGGATATAACTTTTTTTCTAATAACATCAGCTCAGCAGCTAAACCTTCACCAATCGTTGTAGCTCTAACAGTAGGCACTAAATGACCTTGACCCTTGATGAATAGTGGATCGCCAGTTGCCTCACGTAACTTAGATAATATCTGGCTTACAGCTGATTGAGAGATACCTAATTTTGCCGCTGCACCAGTTGTACTACGCGTAATATACAATTCATTAAATACACGTAAATAGTTAAGGTTTATTTGATCTGAATACTTTACGTACATGCGTTAATCCTTGATAAATACGCCCTAATATTAGCATAGCTTATAGTTATTATAAGTAGCCCGCATCACAAGTGTTAACTAAGATTTGCGTCGTTTAAATGACAACGACATTTAGTTCACATATGTATCCAGGGGAAGCACGTGGCAAATCAGTTTACTGAAACCGAATTTAACAAAGAAAGTTTTTCGAGTGTGTTAAGACAATACCGTAAATCGTATCGTCTATCTCAACAAACTTTAGCTGATGATTTAGCCAATAATCACAGCCTGTTCAAAAACATAAACCAGTCAATGGTGAGTCTTTGGGAAAAAGGTACTATTCTGCCATCTTTAAATCGAAGAGTAGGTTTAGCGAACTTTTTTAACCAGTGTTATCAATACGACGAACATGAATTAAAAGTTATCAGAAAAGCTCGTAAAAATCGTATTCATGATGGCCAAATGCCAAACATTTACAATTACAGCATTAATCAAATTAAAGAATTTTGGTTTGATGAAATGGCTGAAGATGACAAAGAGTCGATATACCAAGCGCATAAAGTGCAAAGCGGTTACGACTTTAATGAAACCCTTGAACACATTGGATGTAAGCGTTTAAAGGTTGTATGTTTTTACTATAACAATTCACTTATCGGGCACCTTGCCTTTTGTGTTGCACAAAACGGCTACCTGAAACTGGCAAGTGTCGTGGCAATTGATAAAACTATTCGTATGAATATTTTCAAATTCATACAAACATTATCGTCAGAACTTGTACTGCTTTTACCAAGCTTCATTAACTATTATAGCCATTTGTTTAATGATATTTACCTTGAACAAGTGCCAACAAGCGGCCCAATCACCTTGCATAGCGCTAAGAGTGAGAGTTTGTTTAATAATCCATTTATTAAACATGTACTCAACGGTAACGATGACTTGGCATTACTTCGTTACGAGCAACATTACGACTAATCGCGCTTATTGTGTAAACAACGCATATTCGTGACGTAAGATTAACGCCTATCAAGTTATTGATAGGCGTTTTTGTTTTTAACTGAGCTGCTTATTATATTAATTCGGCCTTAAAACGATGACCCAGGTTGAGTGAGAAAGGCGATTTCTGCGGCAGTAGACTCTCTTCCTAAAATATTGTTTCGATGAGGATAGCGGCCATATTGCTTTATGATGTCAAAGTGCTTTTTTTCAAACTGATAGTTTGACTCCAAGCCATCTTGATTAAATAAGACGAGTGCCTGCTGATGAATGACTTCAGACTCGCTATGCATGTAAGGCATGTACAAAAAACTACGTTCAGTTGCAGTTAACAGCCTATCTTGCCCCTGCGCCACGGCTTCTTGGGCTAATACCAACGCAAGTGTGTCTGATGCGAACGCTTTTGCAGAATCTCGGTACATATTTCTGGAGAATTGATCCAATACAATAATTTCCGCCAACCGACCTTGAGGCTGCTTTCGCCACTCATATAGTTCTCCAGCCATGGCTTGACTGTGCAGCGTGGCAAATTTAGACATGATAATCCGATCGAACTCGTTGTCTTTTTTAAACCACATAGACTTGTCTATGTCATCAAACCAAAATGAAATCACTTGCTGAAAATCTGTCATCATTAGCGCCTTTAATAGTCTATTGTGTTCAATTTCAGTAACTTTACAATTGTATGCTAGATTTAACTTAATCGTTAATAATGATAAACAAGGGGTATCGATGACAATCCCTGCTCAAAAAACAACCAGCGATACCATAAGGCAAGATCCACTTATTGAAAAAGTGCTCAAACGCTCACCATCTTATGTTGCATCAAGTTTCACTAATGAACAACTCCATGCCATAAAGATGTCATTGGGCCCTAATACTTGGGGCGGACACTTCGTAGATAAACGGGGAACATTCAAATTTCCTTTCATTAAGTGGCGTTTTTATTACGTGTTTTTACTAGGTAAAAACAAACGTGCCTATACTCGTCGAGAAAAGAACCTATCTATGCTGATGATGTTTGCTAGTGTCAGTGGCTTTATCATTATTAGTATGCTGTTTGGACTACTATTGTTGTATCTATTAAAATCGGCACTGGGTATCGACTTATTTCCTGATACGTCTTTAGGGATTTGGGACAGTGTTAAAAGTTACTTTGACTAAGGTAGCTGGTTAGATTTCTACAGGAGAATTGGACTCCATGAGCTGACATTGAGAGGTATTTAACGAGCCAGTAGAATTTCTATTTCAGTAAACCAGCTTCAGAATCGTTAAAATTAAGCCTCTAATGGCGTTGCTACGTGAAATCAAAGGGAGTATCCCACTACAAAATGAATTGTACGGACGGTGTAAACACAGAAATCATCTACATTTTACCACTATAGATTAATTCTACACCCTCAGCGCCCATTTAAGGGCAGATAATTGCTTGTTATATGAGTTTTAGTTGTTTATAGCTGTGAGTAATTCTTTTATCACAGAAGCAACATCTGAATTATTCTCTTTAAAAACAACCTCTAACTGAGGCTTTTGAGCATCCGGAACAAGGTGGTAAATGGAAGCTAAGTAGTACAAGCCTCCCTTTTTAAATACCTCTTTTTCTGCTGAATTATTTTTTATAAGTTGTATTAAGTGAGAGTGCGCTCCAGAAAGCAAACTCACAAATTCCAACAGATCATGATTACCAGACTCTCCACCAAGCGAGAATGTTGAATTTTCAAGGTCAATCACCCAACCAGTTTGTATCTTTATAATTGAAAGAGTTGTGTTGTCAGCGCCTAAAAATGTTGCACTGGTTGCGGTTGTACCTTGAAGCTGGAAATCAGAACTTGTAAGAGGAGATATTGTAAGGCTATATGCGTCAATTAGCTCAGCGTATTTTTTCTTTCCGTATGTTTTTACGTACAGCTCCTCGAAAGCAGCACTACTCTTCATTGCATCAAGAAAGCTAAGCAGAATTTTTTCTTTTGCAGTATCTCCAACTAGGACAGACTCACAAACACTTGAACTTTCATTTATGCATTTACCCAATAATGAATCTAAAATCGAACTAGGAGAATCATCAGCTAAGAGCTGCATACTAAAAAACAATAATAATGCGCCAAAGGTTAATTTCATACTCTACTCAAATAACGCCTCATTCAGAGGCAATAGAATAGCTGGTTAAAATTAGCCAGGCACGAGCAAAAACCAGCTGTTTTTTGTCCTGCTGAAATGACTTGTTATACGTACAGCGCACCGAACTAAACTGGCTTGCAAGGTAACAAATCGGCAAACTCATAAATATTTTTAATATACTCTTTTCCGTTTAGATCACGAGCATAAGAACGAACTTCTAATTGACGGTTTGCAGCAAGATAAATGTCAGTTCTTAATTCTGAAATAAAACTTGATTCAATTTTATGCTGCTCCATTAGTTTTGGAAGCCACTCTTTATAATAAGTAATACTTTTACGAACACGGCTAGGTAATTCAGAGTGCTTAACATCATCAGGTGAAATCCAATAGATTTAGACTAAATTATCATCAGATTCATACGCCAACGCTTTTAGATCTTTAAAGACAAATTCACCATCGACATAGTTTTCAAAACTAACATATGAGTGGGTAAAGTTGTGTGCAAATGCTGCGATATTCTTAAATTTCATAAGTACGTATAACAGCTTATTACAATGATCGCCTGTTAAAGTCGACCGTTTAAGTTATTGATTTATGTCATCTTACATTAGCTATCTTATTGATAAAGACAACAAACTCAACTTACAGAATCAAACAAACCTTGCTTGCTCTGAAAACTAGTAGGGTAAAAATAAGCCCTTAACGACCTGCTAGTGCTGATGCAGGAGCAATTTTAGTGGCTTTATAAGCTGGATAAATGGTCGCAAACAAGCTCATGACGAGTCCCATCGTGACCACTAATATCACATCTTGTTGTTGTAATTCAGACGGTAAAAAGTCGATAAAATAAATATCTGAAGCTAATAGCTGGATCCCAAAGGTTTGTTCAACAAAACTGGCTGTTGCGCTTAAGTTGGTTGCAAGCAGCACCCCAATACCAGCGCCAATGGTACAACCTAATAAACCGTTCAAGCCGCCTTGCATGATAAAAATCGCCATCACGGCGCCACGTTTTAAGCCCATGGTCATTAAAATTGCAATTTCAGCACTTTTATCTCTCACAGCCATCACTAAAGTAGACACGATATTAAAACAAGCCACTGCAATAACTAACGCCAGCACTAAGTACATCACCATGCGGACTAGTTGAATATCTTGATATAAATGCCCTTGTGAGCGAGTCCAGTTATTTAAGTGTAAATACTGACTTTGCGCATAGCCAAGATCGCGAGTAATTCTTGGCGCACTGAATACATTGTTAACGGTAATTCTAAGGCCGGTTGCTGAACCTTGGGGAATTTTTAATACGCTAGCAAGGTATGACATCGAAACATATGCCTGCGTCGATTCAATCTCGCCCCCTAAATCGTAAACCCCTGCCACAATAAATCGATGACTTTTAGCTGCTGACAATTTATTAGATTGGCTCATGTCCGGCGTATACATAGATAATGTATCGCCAACACTTAAGCCAAGCTTGTCTAATAGACTGCGACCTAAGACAATATTGTTTACTGGCTCAGCCAACGCATTCCAGGCAGCGGCCGGCATAAACTCTGCGAGTGTTGATACTTTTTGCTCAAATTCAGGTTCAATACCGTTAAGCTCAATACCTTGAAAACCACCCGGCTTTTGCACGAGTCCTTGCATCCGAATAAAAGGCGCTGTGGCGACGATTTCGGGCATATCTTTAGCTGTTTCTGCAATAGACTGCCAATCATGTAAAGGCTCATTCACACTGAGCAACTCGCCATGAGACACTACACCTAACAAACGTTGTTCAAGCTCTCGCTCAAAACCGTTCATGGCGGATAACACCAAAATAAGTACCGCAACACCCAGTGCGATACCCGCTGTGGAGGCAAATGAAATAAACCCAATGAAACCATTAGATTGTCTAGCCCGATAAAAACGCCAACCTATTGTGAGCGGCAGTAATGACTTCATTAACTATTATCCATCGCAGTTGACTCAGCTTTTGCAGCAAGAGGGTTATTAGCCCCCGTTAAAGACTGCAATACACCGTCTTTCATCGTTAGCTGTCTATCCATCTTTTCAGCCAGCTTATAGTCATGAGTGACCACAACAAATGCAGTCCCTAATTGCTGAGCAAGTTCGCGAATAAGCAAATACACACTGTCGCCACTGTTAGCATCCAAATTACCCGTTGGCTCATCTGCAAGCACTAGCTTAGGCTTATTAATAAGCGCTCTAGCAATCGCGACGCGCTGACGCTCTCCGCCTGAAAGCTGCGCAGGGATATGCTGTAATCTATGCCCAAGGCCGACTCTTTCGAGTAATTCAGTCGCTTCTTTCAAGGTTTGCTTTTTATCTCGGCCTTGAATAAATGCTGGCATTGCCACATTTTCAAGTGCTGAGAACTCAGGTAACAAATGATGAAATTGGTAAATAAACCCTAAATCTTGATTACGTATTTCGGCCTGACGAGTGGCGTTTAATTGATAGAGGTTTTCACCATCAAGCAAGACCTCGCCAGCGGTAGGAATATCTAATGTTCCCATGATATGCAATAAGGTACTTTTACCCGAACCAGAGCTACCAACAATGGCAAGTTGTTCGCCTTTATACACATTCAAATCAACATTCGTCAGCACTTTGGTTGTGGTTTCACCATCATGAAACTGTTTGCTTACGTTACTGACTTGCAATATCACTGAAGCTTCTTTTTTCATTATTCATATCTCAATGCGGTTGCTGGCTGAACGCGTGCAGCGGTTAATGCTGGGTAAATCGTGGCAATAAGCGTCATCGCCAAGGTGCCAACAACAATAATAGCGATTTGGGTAACCGAGATCTCGACCGGTAACATTTGCCCTCCTCCCAATACTGAAATGCCTAATACGCCCAAAATAATATTTAAATTTAAGGTGATGGTAACACCAGCCAGCGCCCCTAATGCCAGACCAATAATCGCATTAAGCGAGCCCTGCACAATAAAGATATTCATCACTGCCTGAGTAGTTAACCCTTGGGTTTTTAATACCGCCACATCAGTGGTTTTATCTATAACCATCATTACTAACGCTGACACAATGTTAAACGCTGCAACAGCGACAATCAGCGATAACATCAATGACATCATGTTTTTTTCCATTTTGACCGCAGCGAATAAATGGCCAAAACTTTCACGCCAATCTCGGGTTGTGATATCAATGTTCTGCTGTTTAAGTTCTGCGGCAATACTTTCACCCATTTGCGGCGCAGCAAACGGATCGGCCAAATACACTCTAAGCTCATTGATTTCACTTGGCTTTAATCGCATTAATCGTCTTGCGTCTGTGTAATGAATATAAGCTAACGCTGAGTCGACTTGCGAGCCCATCTCAAATACACCCGCTACAGTAAATTTTCGCTGGCTTGGCACAGGACCGAGTGGCGAATACACCACGCCATCACCACTAAGTAGTCTGACTCTGTCACCGATATTGATGGATAACTTTCTCGCTAATTCACTGCCAAGTACAATATTGTAACTACCCGGTGTCAACTGCTCAAACGCACTGGAATAGGTATTAGCGATTATGGCCGACAAATTTTGTTCATATTCTGGGAATACGCCATAAACTTGCACAGCACTGATATTCTGACTGGATTGCACCATGGCTTGAGTGGTTACAGTAGGTGCTAACCCATGCACTTGAGACTGGGCAGTTAATGATTGCGTCTGTTGCTGCCAATCACTAAAACCTGCGTCATTAACTAGGGTTAACTGCGGCACAGCACCTAGAATTCGCTCTTTGAGTTGCCCTTCTAGACCGTTCATCACTGAGCTAACAATAATCAGCGCAGCGACACCTAAAAAAATACCCGAAACAGCAAAAAAAGTAATGAAAGATGCAAAAGCATTGGCTTTTCTTGTGCGCCAATAGCGGTAACCTATAAACAGTGAAAACCGAAAATTCATAAAGGAAAGCACATCCCAAGTTTGTAAGGCGAATAAAACGGCATTATTTGTATATTGTTTAATATAAAACAGCAGTTTATTTACGCAAGCGGGTTAAAACTTGCTAAATGATAAAGATGGGCATGATAATAGGGGTATTAGTTTGATAAATAAAGAGGCAAACCTTGTTCACTGAATCTAATGCATACTTTACTGTGCCTCATCAATTCAATGTCTACCTAGAATCTTGGCCAGAATCCAAAGGTATTCCGACTGAAGCTGACTTGCGCTCAATGCAATCTGTAGGGTTAAAACTACTGTCTGAAGTAAAAGAGCTTGAAGCCAGTTGCCTTCTACAATTGAGAGGCTTAGACAATGATGCTAAGGCGGTTGTCGACTTTCTCAAACTTCAGTCTCGCAAAGTCGATTTAGTGTTACATCATGTGTTAGAAAAAGAAGTGCAAACGGGTGACAAGTTCCTGGGTTCTCACTTTGGCGGCAGTGGTATTAGCTTAACTTCAAAAACTGCGTTAAATGTCGGTGATTACTTTAAAACCTCTATCTATATCAGTAGCGAGTTAGTTGCCATTTTATGTTTATGCCAAGTAACCCAATGCCAGCGTATTGAAAACGAGTCACAAACTGGCTCATACAACATCAGTCTAGAATTCAGTCAAATACTGGATGCAGATGTCGAGCAACTGGTTAAAGCCAGCCTAAATGTTCAACAAAAGATGTTAAAGATGCGCAAGCAAAGCCGCCAACAAAGCGTTGAATAACGAATTTTCCTGCAACTTCGTTTTTGCTCGCATATAATAGCTGCCAGACATTTAAGGTAACGGGGAAAGCTTGCCTTAATTAACACCAGTTTGAAGGTTTTTAATATACTCAAACATCATCAAACTGGGTGAATCACACATTTAAAGAAGCCAACTTAATAATTCAATGAAGAATTTTAACGTTTTAACACCGCCTAGTGTCAAAAAAGGCCAGCAATTTCAGACATTATCAACCCTAGGGGGCGTCTCTCAAGCCGTCACTCTCGCAAGTTTAATTGCTCAACATCCTGGTACCAGTTTAATTGTCACCAGTGATACCCCGAGTGCATTACAACTTGAAGTTGAGCTAGCCTACTTGTTATCTCAGTCTGATGTGAATGTGTGTTTATTTCCCGATAGAGAAACCCTGCCTTATGACAGTTTTTCACCCCATCAGGATTTGATTTCCCAGCGATTAGAAACCTTAGCGCAAATGAGCCAAAGCCAACACAATGTCATTATTGTGCCGGTGAATACATTAATGGTGAAACTGCCGCCAAAATCGTTTTTAACCGCCAATGTGATGTTGCTGAAAAAAGGCGACACTTATAGCTTGCAGCAAGTTAGGCAACATCTTACCGATACTGGCTACTACTCAGTTGACCAAGTCTACGAGCACGGCGAGTTTGCCATTCGCGGCTCGATTATGGACATTTTCCTGACAGGATCTGATGAGCCACTGCGTATTGAATTGTTTGACGATGAAGTCGAGTCGATTCGTTATTTCGATGTTGATACCCAACGTTCGAAACAAGAAGTTGATGCAGTACGCATGTTACCTGCAAAAGAGTTTCCAACGGATGCTGCCGGTATCGAAGGCTTTAGACAACGCTACCGTCGCCGCTTCGAAGTCATTTCCAAAGAAGCCGAGTCAGTTTATCAATTAGTTAGTCGCAACTTGATGCCAGCAGGGATAGAAAACTATCTGCCACTGTTTTTTGATGACTCAGCCAACTTGTTTGACTATTTACCTGCTGACACTCAGCTAATGACGTTGGGTGATATTGAGCAGGCAAGCCAACATCACTTAAATGAAATCAATGCGCGTTATGAAGACAGACGCGTTGATCCATTAAGGCCACTCCTTGCGCCGCAAGAGTTGTATTTACTGATTGATGAACTGTTCGCGAATTTTAAAAACTACCAACGTTCACAGTTGGCATTAGGTGCTGAAGACAATGCTAAAGCACAATCTGCCAATGTCTCAGCCCTACCTGACATCAATGCGAATCATAAATTAAAGCAGCCACTGATCAACCTGCAACAATACAGTGAAACTCATAAACAATTGGTATTTTGCGCCGAATCAGAAGGTCGACGCGAAGCACTTATCGAGCTTTTAGCCAAGATAGGTATTAAACCAAAACTGTTTGACCACCTTGATGATTACCTTAACGCTAAAACCGCTAAAGACACGATTGGTCTTGTTGTATCACCACTCTCACGAGGCTGTATTATTCATGACTCGCCTAAAGGCGAAGTCAGTGTCATCTGTGAAACTGAATTATTTGGTCAACGTATTTCGCAGCAACGCCGCCGTGAAAAACAAAAACAAGTCAGCTCTGATGTTCTAGTTAAAAACCTCGCTGAACTCAAAGTCGGTGAGCCGATTGTGCACTTGGAGCACGGCGTAGCCCTTTACAAAGGCTTAGTAACCCTTGATACCGGCGGCTTAGTCGCTGAATATTTACAGCTTGAATATACTGGCGGCGATAAGCTCTATGTTCCAGTTTCATCACTGCATCTCATTAGCCGCTACAGTGTTGGCGCTGATGAAACGCCCAGCTTAAACAAGCTAGGAAACGAAACTTGGGCTAAAGCCAAGAAAAAAGCCATTGAAAAAATTCGAGATGTTGCAGCTGAGCTGTTAGATGTCTATGCCCGCAGACAAGCTCGACCTGGCGATGCGATGAAAATCGAAGCTGAGGAATATGCCCAGTTTGCCCAAGGTTTCCCATTTGAAGAAACCGTCGATCAAGAAACCGCTATTGAAGCCGTGTTAACTGACATGCAAACCCCAATGGCAATGGACAGATTAGTCTGTGGTGATGTGGGCTTTGGTAAAACCGAAGTGGCCATGCGCGCCGCATTTGTTGCCGTTAATGCAGGCAAGCAAGTGGTTGTGCTGGTGCCAACTACCCTACTTGCCCAGCAGCATTACGAAAACTTCAAAGACCGCTTTGCCGATTGGCCTGTAGTCATTGAAGTGATGTCACGTTTTCGCTCAGCCAAAGAACAGAACCAAGTATTACAACAGCTATCTGAAGGCAAAGTCGATATTGTCATCGGTACTCACAAATTACTTCAAGCTGAAGCTAATTTTGATAATTTAGGCTTATTGGTTATTGATGAAGAACATCGCTTTGGTGTACGTCAAAAAGAGAAAATTAAAGCCTTACGTGCCAATGTCGATATTCTCACATTAACCGCGACCCCAATCCCGCGTACCTTAAACATGGCCATGTCTGGCATGCGTGATTTATCAATCATTGCTACGCCACCAGCAAAACGTCTCGCTGTGAAAACCTTTGTGCGTGAGTATGATATTGCTACCGTCAGAGAAGCTATCTTGCGTGAGATATTACGTGGTGGTCAGGTTTACTTCCTGCATAACAATGTTGAGACCATTGAAAAGTGTGCCCAAGACATTCGTGATTTATTGCCTGAGGCCCGTGTTGTTACTGCTCATGGTCAAATGCGCGAGCGTGAGCTTGAAAAAGTGATGTCAGAGTTTTATCACCAACGCTTTAATGTGTTGGTGTGTACCACCATCATTGAAACCGGTATTGATGTACCGAGCGCAAACACAATTATCATCGACCGTGCCGATAAGTTCGGCTTAGCGCAACTGCATCAATTACGTGGTCGTGTTGGCCGCTCACACCATCAGGCTTATGCGTATTTAATGACCCCGCACCCAAAACTAATGAGTGCTGATGCCCGTAAGCGCCTTGCTGCAATTGATGCCCTAGAAGATTTAGGTGCAGGTTTCATGCTAGCGACACAAGATTTAGAAATTCGCGGTGCAGGTGAACTGCTCGGTGATGAGCAAAGCGGTCATATTTCTAAAATTGGTTTTAGCTTATACATGGAAATGCTTGAATCAGCAGTGAAAGCGTTAAAAGAAGGTAAGGAGCCTTCACTCGCTTACATGCTTAATTCACAGTGTGAAGTTGATTTGCGTATCCCAGCATTGTTACCTGATGACTATGTCTCTGACGTTAATATGCGTTTATCTTTATATAAACGCATTGCCAATTGTGAAACCGAAAAAATGCTTGATGAACTTAAAGTTGAGTTTATCGACCGCTTTGGATTACTGCCAGATCCAACCCGTAACTTGATGGAGCTAACCTTATACAAACATCAAGCGACGGCGTTAGGCGCCAGTAAAATTGAGATGCATGCAAAAGGTGGCAGCATTGAATTTACTGACGATCATAAAATCGATCCTATGTTTATCATTGGTTTATTACAAAGTCAGCCACAAATTTATCGAATGGAAGGCTCAAATAAGTTAAAGTTCACTATGCCTGCAGAAACCAGTAAACAACGTCTAGACTTAATCAAGACTCTGCTAGAGCAATTAGCTAAACACCGTATTGGAGAAACTAAATAGTGCTGCGTAACTTTGCTATTTCCATTGCCGCTTTAACAGCGATGACTGCGTCGATTAATGCTCAAGCTAAATCTTGGTTTGAGGTTGAAGTCTTCGTATTTGAAAGACAGTCAAACAGTCTCGAGCAGTGGCAAGAAAACACTGCAACCCCTGCTAATCGCAAAAATATCGATTTAATCACGCCCATGATCAGTAATGATATTACTGGCGTTGCACTTGGGCTAACCGGTTGTACCTCAACCGACTGGACAAGCAGCGAAGTCGATTGCCAAGACCCCTTAGTTAGCGCCAACAAAACCACATTCCCAAGCCAAGTACCGTTTTCGATTGCAGCTGAATCGCCGCAAGTGGCGTATTTAGGTGAAGGGCCGTTATTGTTAGCCGAGTCTCAAAGTGAATTTGCAGAAATAATCAGCACCGTCCGTCGAGAAAAAGACGTTCGTAGCTTACTGCACATCACTTGGCAACAAGATATGCAGTCACGTAATCGCGCTAAGCCAATTCGTATTTTTGCCGGTAAGGATTTTTCAGAGCAATTTGATTACGCCGGTAATCCAGTCGCTGAAGAAGTTGATGATGAATTTTCAACGTTTGATTTCACATCGTCATTTGGCAGTTTTGTTGATGAACCTCAAACCAAGCCAGTGTGGGAGCTTGACGGTAATATCAATATTTACTTAAGTCATTATTTGTTTATTGAAACTAAGTTGGCTTTACGCAAACCGATTCAAAAGCAAACCAATCAAAGTGACTATTATCAATACAGTGTTGATGCCAATGATGAAAAAGTCATGAGTCCATTTTTACAATCAATACCTATGGTGCAAAACCGCCGAGTAAGATCTGGTGAAGTACATTATTTTGATCACCCCAATATGGGGATTATTATGCAAATCAGAAAGATGGAACAACCTACTACGACAAAACCAGCAGAGTTAGTACTTGAAGATGATTCACTGACTGAATTAAATGCTGAAGCTGTAACTGAATCGATGGCTTCTGGTATCAATTCGACTCAACGCCAGCTTAATTAAAAGCGGTCTTAATTAAACGTTAGCGAGTCGCTTTAGCAAAAATTAGAACCGAATGGGTAGTATTGACAATACATCTCATTCGGTTTTTTTACATAAAAAAACAGCTAATCATTCGATTAGCTGTATAAAGCAAAAATTTGCATAATATGACATTGATATAAGTGAATTTAAGTCGCATGTTAAACTCACCTGTATCATTTTGTAACATACTCATATCATATTTGCTAACTATCAGGAGTTAACTGCTTAGCAATTAACCAACTAGCGATGTAGAATCACCTATTAGTCCTCTCACAGTTCACGCTTACTCCAAAAAACTAGCTTAAGATTTGCTTGGCTAGCATTTGCGCTTTTTCCCAACGTTCAGTTGAACCAAGACCAATCATCACTTGCGCCATATCTGCTTTTAAGCCTTGAGCATTCGACGTTGGCCCCTTTTCAGGCCATGAAAACTCTGACAGCAAGGTTTTAACACCTTCAGGATCGTTACATACCAAAATCATATCGCAGCCAGCCGATAAAGCGGCTTGGGCACGCCCCAAATAATCCCCTGCAAACGAGGCACCTTTCATGCCTAAATCATCTGAGAAAATAACCCCGTCAAAGGCGAGTTCCTGACGTAATATGTCTTGCAGCCAATAAGACGAAAAGCCAGCAGGATTAGGATCAACCTGCTTATAAACCACATGAGCAGGCATCACACCATTCAATTGTTTTTTCGCCATCAGCTGCTTGAAAGGTTGCATATCAAAGTTAAAGATTTCATCTTTACTGCGATTATCTTCAGCCATTGCCACATGCGTATCCGCTTTCACGCTGCCATGGCCGGGAAAGTGTTTACCCACCGCAGCCATACCGGCTTGATTCATACCTTCAATAAAAGATTCAGCCAATAAACCCACTTCTTTAGGTTTAGCGCTAAAGCTGCGCTTACCAATAACATCGCTGACACCATTAACATCCAGAACTGGCGCAAAACTTAAATCAATATCGCAAGCGACCAATTCAATCGCCATTAAAAAGCCAAGCTCTCGACTCCAGCGCTGTGCTAATGCCATATCTCCTTTAGCTGCAGGTAAGATATCTCCCATCGCAGGTATCAGAGTAAACTCTTCTCTAAAGCGCTGCACACGCCCGCCTTCATGATCCACTGCTATCAATAAATCTGCACGAATTTCACGAACTGATTTTACTAACTCAATTAACTGCGCTTTATTAGAAAAATTGCGGGAAAATAAAATAATTCCTCCCACCTGTTGATGCTGTAATAAAGCGGCTTCTTCCTCGCTGACACTCAGGCCAGCTAAATCCATCATTAAATAACTCACGTTAACTCCTATTATTGCCTTAACGTCACGGGCTTGATTGTCCATATTACAAAAAAGTCGCCACTGTGATCTGGGTTACAATTACTTCAACTAATCTGAAGTGCATCGCATAAAAAAATCTAATGAACGATCTAATAAAAAGTATGGGATACTCAATTAAATAACAGACGAAATTTGAAAACCGTCAGGCAAATACTGCTTTAAAATCTGTATGTAATATTGACTATTATGCAGAGAAATAGTGGCTAGAGATACAGTTTACCAAGAATTGTTAATCTGGTTTATAGCTGTGATATTCGCCGCGGTAAAATAATAAACGACTATAATAAAAACGACTGAGTATTAAGGTTGATAACAATGATTAGCGTATTTGATATGTTCAAAATCGGTATTGGGCCCTCAAGTTCCCATACTGTCGGACCAATGAAAGCGGGTAAGCTGTTTATGCAGCATTTAGCAAACCAAGGTTTGTTACAGAATACCGATGAATTACGTTCAGAACTGTTTGGCTCATTAGGCCAAACAGGTAAAGGTCATGGTACTGGTAAAGCGGTCATCCTTGGTCTTATGGGTGAAGACCCTGATACCGTCGATACAGATGCTATTGATAACATTCTTGAACAAGTCTCCGCTAATCAAACACTGATACTCGCAGATGGTCGCTCAGTTAAATTTACTCGCGACAATGGTATTACCTATCATCGCCGTAAAAGTCTTCCTGCACATGCTAACGCCATGACGTTATATGCCTATAGCCAAGGCGAATGCATTTATGAACGTACTTATTACTCCGTTGGCGGTGGTTTCATTCTTGATGAAGATGAAATAACCCAAACCAATGCATCCCCTGCCACGCCGATAAAATCTGCGCCTTATGATTTTGACTCAGCCAGTCAATTGTTGGATCTGTGCTGTGATAATGGGTTAAGTATTTCATCGCTGATGATGGCAAATGAGTTAAGTATCGCCTCAGAAGATGATGTTAAACAGGGTTTGTGGGAAATTTGGCAAACCATGAAAGACTGTATTGAACGCGGTTATCAAAAAGAAGGCATGCTACCTGGCGGATTAAAACTTCGCCGACGAGCTCCAGCGTTATATCGTCGCTTACAAGCTGAAGGCCGCAACAATATGGACCCATTAACCGCGATGGATTGGGTCGATTTATTCGCTTTATCAGTCAATGAGCAAAATGCTGCTGGTGATAGAGTGGTTACCGCACCAACCAATGGCGCAGCGGGAATTATTCCTGCCGTACTTTGCTATTACCATACCTTTGTTCAAGAAGTCGATATGGATGTTTGTTGTCGTTACTTATTAACTGCAGCAGCAATTGGTATTTTGTATAAGAAAAACGCATCTATTTCTGGCGCTGAAGTTGGCTGTCAGGGCGAAGTTGGCGTGGCATGTTCAATGGCCGCAGCAGCGCTCACTGAAATTATGGGCGGCACTGTCGAACATGTAGAAAATGCGGCTGAAATAGGCATGGAGCATAACTTAGGCTTAACCTGCGATCCTGTAGGCGGACTAGTGCAAGTGCCTTGTATTGAACGTAATGCCATGGGCGCGGTTAAAGCGATTAATGCTTCACGAATGGCGCTTCGTGGTGACGGTAATCATAAAGTCAGTTTAGATAAAGTGATTAAAACCATGATGGATACCGGCAAAGATATGCGCAGCAAATACAAAGAAACTGCCAAAGGTGGTTTAGCGGTGAATATTGTCGAGTGTTAATGAGATAATATTATCTCACTGATATAGTTGATGAATAATAGTTGATGAATAAAAGAGGCTTAACAGCCTCTTTTTTAACGCTTAAATCTTCCTCTCACTTTTTTCCCAGCGAAAGAAACTCTAATCCAAGCCTTACAGATTTGACCTTGAATCATTTCCAGCGCTATTCCCTATATTTTTTACTTCACCTTTGCTTCTCAACTAACTAGTGATACTTTACGCTAATTAGTCAACTTTATTGAATGATTGAAACAGGAGTTTCAGGAAATATTTATGGATAAATTATCAGACAAAAGTAGTTACTTAGTGATTACCGCAATTACCCTTCTTGGATTAGTTTATAACATCATCGACAAGGATATTATTGGTTCTACCATTTTTTTAGTGCTGGTTATCGCCATCGCTTCAACTGCAGTTATCAAAAAAGTCATTAATGCTAAAAGTCCAAAATAATCAATTCTATAAATAAAAACAAATTAAAAAATTCAGTTGTTACTAACAGGAATTGATTGAAATGGATATTAAAAACGTTTTCAAAGCTGACTCAGTCGTTAAAACACTCCTACTTTGTGTATTAACCATTGGGGTATATTTTATTTATAAGCTTTATCAATTCTCAACTCAGATAAACAACAATACCCAGCTAGAAATATCATCTACATTTATGGCTATTACAATAGCTTTATTTACCATGTCATTGAGCAGCCTGATTTACGCCATTATCAATTTACATGATCCTCTGATACTGAAAGGCTCCATTGGTATTCATGTCATCTCAACAATTTTTGATATGGTATGGATATTTATGGTTCGTAATAGAATTAACTGTCTATCAGCTTCGAACAAAGGCGACCGACTTTGGTTAGACCCAATATTTACCTCATTTTTTCATGTTATTTATATGCAACATACGATAAACCAAGGCCTATCTAATCCTTCTAACTTGATACCTGATTAACTTATGAGTCACTCTTTAATATGAAAGGAACGTTCAACTTTATCGTAAATCATGCTTGATCATTATATTCTATTCTAGCCATTAGTTAATATGCTCATGGTTAAAAGAGGTGTTAAGTGCCAATACAAACAACTGAATTTATTGCTTTAGATTTCGACGTGCCAACAACATTCATCACCAGAAATTTCTACTTTAGAATGCTCGAACCAAGTGTGGCTAAACAAGATTACGACGCTGTAATGTCAAGCATTAAGCGTTTAAGGTATCTTTTTGGCCCAAGTTCCGTTTGGCCACTAAACTCCATGACACTCGAAGAAAACACCGCTAGCTTGAAAGTCCATCAGCAAGAATTTAACTCAAGAACAGCATTTGCCTATTCGGTGTTTGATAAGTCAAATACTCGCTGTATTGGGTCTGTGTACATTGATCCAAGTCAATCACCAAATTATCACTGCGAAGTTTATTTCTGGATTAGGGATGATAATGTTTATTTAGAAGACCATCTTTATGACACGATTGATCGTTGGCTTAAAAATAGCTGGCCGTTTACCAAAATAGTATTTCCTGGGAGAAGTGTAGAGTGGAAATCATGGTCTAAAGAAATAAACAATAAACGATAAGTACATACATCCAATGAGCCCAAATAATAACAACTCAACCATTCAAAGCTCGATAATGTTCAGTACAACAATGCAACAACAGTTCATGCTGCGAGCATTAGCAATTTCACATAAGGCTTTGCCAAAATGTCAGCCAAACCCGCCTGTTGGTTGTGTGCTAGTAACAAATAATGAGATTGTCGCCGAAGGTTTCACGCAGGAAATTGGTCATAATCACGCAGAAATAGAAGCTCTGAAAGCATATTCTAGCGATATGTCTGATTCTATTGTAGGCGCTATGTCAGATGTCATTGCTTATGTCACCCTTGAGCCTTGCGCGTTTATTGGTCGCACTCCTGCATGCGCTAATGCCATTATTGAGTCAGGAATAAAGCACGTCATAGTCGCAATGTTAGATCCTGATGCTAGAAATAGCGGTAAAGGGATCAGTATCCTCGAAAAAGCCGGCATTACTGTTGAAGTCGGATTATGTCATCAGCAAGTAAGCCGTTTTTTATCACCTTATTTAAATAAATCATACCCGCTTTCATAAAGGCCAATATTCATTACCCGCCCAGCTTTTTTACGCTCACAATTTAGCCCTTCTCAAGATGATTTTTAAGCCAAAGTATGTTTGTATGAATTAACAGCAAATCGATTTTTTAATTAAGTTAATAATTTAGCCAAAGGGTTAGAAATGAAAAATATTATCTGCGATATTGATGGCGTTTTACTGCATGACAACAAACTCATTCCTGGAAGTGATACTTTTATCCATAGAGTACTAGAACAAGGTAATCCGCTCGTTATTCTTACCAACTACCCTGTACAGACTGGGAAAGATCTGCAAAATCGACTTGGCGCAGCTGGAATTAATGTGCCTGAAAGCTGTTTTTATACCTCTGCAATGGCAACTGCGGATTTCTTAAAGCACCAACAAGGTAATAAAGCTTATGTCATCGGTGAAGGTGCCCTAACCCATGAGCTCTATAATGCGGGCTTTACCATTACAGACATCAACCCTGACTTTGTTATTGTGGGTGAAACTCGTTCATTTAACTGGGACATGATCCATAAAGCCTCTGGATTTATTGCCAATGGCGCGCGTTTTATTGCAACAAACCCTGATACTCACGGCCCAGCATACAGCCCTGCTTGCGGCGCATTGTGTTCTCCGATTGAGCGGATAACAGGTAAAAAGCCATTTTATGTTGGCAAACCAAGCTCGTGGATCATACGTTCAGCGTTAAACCATATTAAAGGCCATTCAGAAAATACCGTGATTATTGGTGACAACATGCGCACTGATATTTTGGCAGGTTTCCAAGCTGGACTTGAAACAATTCTGGTCACTAGCGGCGTCAGCCAAATGGGCGATATTGATAAAGAACCTTTCAGACCCAACCACGTTTTTAAGTGTGCTGGCGATATTGATGTTGTCTAAAGTATTAACTTTGCTGGAACATGGCAATTAAAGCTAATTTAATATAACGAGTTTTAAGAGTATGTCAGCAAGGTTTTATGTTGTGATACTCTTTAAAAACCATCTAAATCAGTTGAATCTGCTACATCTTCATTCGGTTAACATTAGGTAACATAATTTCAAGCTTATGCTCTTGTTTGCTGCATAAGCTTGATACATCATGCGTTGATAGCATTAAGCTAGTTGCCCGAAAATACTTAGTGTACATAACTAATCATTTTATCGTTAATAGACCTCTAGTAATAAGCTTATAGAAACCAACATGCAGTCACTGCATTGTGATTCTAATACCATAATGTTCCAATAATACTTAAAAATAACAATAGGATGACCTATGAAACACTTGCTCCCTTTTTGCGCATTAGCGTTATTAAGCGCCTGCAGCCCTCAAAGTGCTGATGAGCAAACCTCTGCACCTTCAACAATCAACAGTGCTTCAGCTGCCGCAAGCCTAGTCACTTTTGATGAAGCACGTTTTAGAAAAGATATTAAAACCCTTTCTTCAGATGAGTTTGAAGGCCGCGCCCCGACCACTAAAGGCGAAAAACTCACATTAGATTATTTATCTGCAGCCTTTAAAGAAATGGGCTTAAATACGACTTATCAAGACAGTTACTTACAACCCGTGCCTATGGTGAGTTACACCGCTAGTGAGTCACAACAAATTAGCTTAGCTGGCATGACCATGGAAAACCGTAAGGATATTGTTCTAGGTACACGCCATGATAAAGGTGGGGTAGACATCAATAATGCACCATTAGTCTTTGTAGGATACGGCATAAACGCACCTGAATATCAATGGAATGACTACCAAGACATAGACATGAAAGGGAAAATCGCGGTGATCATGGTCAATGACCCAGGGTTTGCTCACCCTGAGTCAGATAAATTTAATGGCAAAGCGATGACTTACTATGGTCGCTGGAGCTATAAATTTGAAGAAGCTAGCCGACAAGGCGCGTTAGGCGCAATCATCATTCATGACACCGCGCCAGCATCTTACCCTTGGTCGGTGGTAGAAAATAGCTGGACTGGCGCTCAACAAGATTTAGTTTTCAGTAAAGAAGTACAAGATCAACGTATCGCGGTAGAAGGCTGGATGACGTTAGATAGTGCGACCGCCATATTCAAAACAGCGGGTTTTGAACTAACAAACCTCATGGCTCGCGCATCAGACAGTGCAATAAACCTAGACTTAAAACAAACAGCAGACATCGCTTTCACTAGCGAAGCTGAGTACGCCGATAGTTACAATGTCGTCGCTACTCTACCCGGTAAAAACGCCGCTGCTGAACATATATTATTTACCGCTCATTGGGACCATATTGGCATCGATTTGACCAAAGATGGCGATAATATTTATAACGGTGCATTAGATAATGCATCAGGCACCGCTGGGATACTAGAAATCGCTCGCCAGTTTGCTAAGCAAGCACAGCAAGGTAATAGGTTAAACCGTTCAGTGACCTTTATTGCGACTACAGGCGAAGAACAAGGTCTATTAGGTTCACGCTATTACGCTGCCAACCCAATTTATCCAATAGATAAAACAGTTGCCGTATTTAATCTTGATAGCACCAATGTGTATGGTAAAACCCAAGATTACACTATTGTAGGTAAAGGCCAGTCGGAGCTTGAAGCCTATTTAATTTATGTCGCTAAAGGCCAAAACAGAACAGCAACCCGTGAGCGTAACCCTGCATCAGGTGGTTTTTTCCGCTCTGATCATTTCAGTTTTGCAAAACTTGGCGTGCCGGCAGTGTTTGCAGGCGGTGGTAGTGTACCTCTAGATGATGCAACTGCGCAGTATAAACAAGCGATGCAAGCACAAATGAAAGGGTGTTATCACAACGTTTGTGATCATTACCGAGCTGACTGGGATTTATCTGGCGCATTACAAGATTTAGCCGTTTACTATCAAGCTGCTGAAACATTAGCCAATAATGGGGATTGGCCAGGTTATTACAAAGGCTCCGAATTTAACAGTTTGCGCCCTGCTAAAGATTAAACTGCGAAAGTTTCATCCCTAAAGCCTAAAATCCCTTGTGATAATGTTCATAAGGGATTTTTGTTTAAATTTACGTCAAATGAATACATATTTTAATCTTTAGAATTTATCTCTCTCTGATTCAATATTCTCAAATCGAAATGGCAATTTCAGAGAGTAAAATCAATATTCATCAATAATATCGTTACAAGTTTAACCGATCCTCAAAATGACAATGCAAAAACAAAGATTAACCACACCTAAAACCGCCTTTTGTTGAGAATAATTTAAAAATCAGCGTTGAACATTGTGAAAAATGCTGTCAAAGTGAATCCCAGATAAAGATTATTACGATTCGCTATACGATTTCTGGAGCCACATTATGTGTTCAATTTTTTCAATTTTAGATATTCAATCAGACGCTAAAGAATTGCGTCAAGTGGCTTTAGAAATGTCGAAGCTATTACGTCACCGTGGACCAGATTGGTCAGGTGTATATGCAGATGATAAAGCGATTCTGGCTCATGAACGCCTTGCCATTGTTGACGTTGATCACGGAGCTCAGCCATTAATCAGCGAAGATGACAGTATCGTTTTAGCAGTGAATGGTGAAATTTATAACCATAAACAACTTAAAGAAGAGTTGGGTGAAAAGTACCGATACAAAACCAACTCAGACTGTGAAGTCATCTTAGCTTTATACCAAGAATACGGTGTAGACTTTCTCGACAAGCTAAACGGTATTTTTGCTTTCGTTCTATACGATAAAACAAAAGATGCCTTTTTAATTGGTCGTGATCACATGGGGATTATTCCCCTATACTCTGGTCGTGACAGCTTAGGAAACTACTACATTGCCTCTGAAATGAAAGCACTGATGCCAGTATGTAAAACAGTTGAAGAGTTTAAGCCTGGTCATTATCACTATTCTAAAGATGCTGATTTAACTCAATACTATCAGCGTGATTGGCGTGACTACGATGCAGTTAAAGATAACCCTGCTAGCAAAGAAGAGTTACGTGATGCCCTAGAAGCTGCAGTAAAACGTCAGCTGATGTCGGATGTGCCATACGGGGTATTATTATCAGGCGGTTTAGATTCATCCGTTATTTCAGCGATTACGCAAACCTTTGCTAAACGTCGTATTGAAAATGACAGTGAAACAGATGCATGGTGGCCACAACTGCATTCATTTGCCGTAGGTTTAGAAGGCGCACCAGACTTAATTGCAGCGAAAAAAGTTGCTGACGATATTGGCACGATTCACCATGAAATCCACTTCACTTTCCAAGAAGGTTTAGATGCGATTAAAGAAGTGATTTATCACCTAGAAACTTATGATGTTACGACCATTCGTGCCGCTACACCGATGTATTTAATGGCCCGTAAAATTAAAGCCATGGGGATCAAAATGGTATTGTCAGGTGAAGGCGCTGACGAACTATTTGGTGGTTACTTGTATTTCCATAAAGCGCCAAATGCTCAAGCATTCCATGAAGAGTTAGTCCGTAAGTTAGATAAATTACATTTATTTGATTGCCTACGAGCTAACAAAGCCATGGCAGCATGGGGACTTGAAGCCCGCGTTCCATTCTTAGATAAAGAGTTCATGGATGTAGCGATGCGCATCAACCCTGAAGCGAAAATGTCTAAAGATGGCCGTATTGAGAAAAACATCTTACGTGAAGCCTTTGAACACGCCCTCCCGCATGAAGTGGTATGGCGTCAAAAAGAACAGTTTAGTGATGGTGTTGGTTACTCATGGATTGATGGCTTGAAAGACATTGCTGCTGAACAAGTAGATGATTTACAACTGGCCAATGCTAAATTTAGATTCCCATATAACACACCGGAATCTAAAGAAGCCTATTATTACCGTAGTTTCTTTGAAGAGTTTTTCCCACTTGAATCTGCAGCTGAAACAGTACCCGGTGGTAAAACGGTGGCTTGTTCGACTCCTGAAGCACTTCTTTGGGATGAAAGCTTACAAGGCATTAACGACCCATCAGGACGTGCCGTTAAAAACGTCCATGACAGTGCTTATTAAGTTGTAAAATTTCAACTAACTCAACAATAAATTTGAAGCCACCCGCAGGGTGGCTTTTTTATTGCAGCTAATTGATTTAGTCTACCCCACATAAATACTGATTATATTGAAAGGCTTGCCATGACAGATGTCACCATATTCCATTTAGAGATGTTACAACCAACTCAGTTACAAGCCAAAACGGATACTAAAGGGTTAACAGTGACTAAAGCACTGGTACCACAATACGAATTTAATCGTTTTCTATATCAATTTGTTGGCTCGGCGTGGGAATGGACAGATAAGTTAGGATGGACTGATAAGCAATGGCAGCAATACAGTGAAGATAGCCAACTTCACTTATATGTCGCCTATTTTGACGGTTCTCCAGCGGGTTACTTTGAGCTGCAACAGCAAGAAAATAATAACGTAGAGATCATGTATTTTGGGCTTGGTGTGCGCTTTATTGGTAAAGGCATGGGTGGGTATTTGCTTAGCCAAGCGATAGAACAAGCTTGGTTACTGGATAACACCGAGCGTGTTTCTGTGCACACTTGCTCGCTGGATCACCCTATTGCGTTGAAAAATTACCAAGCTCGAGGATTTTCATTATTCAAGACAGAAATTGAAGCGTAACTGTTACAGTCAGTTAATGAAATAAATGGCCTACTGTGTAACGCCCTGATATTGTCGACGCTTTTTTGCTTGAGCGGCTCTCATTGCGAGAACCGTTAAGTGGGCATTTTTATCATCAACACTCATTTTGTGCCAAGCTAAAATTTCTTGATGAGTTCTATGACAGCCCAAACAGATATCTTGTTGATCAAGGCAGCAATTCCCCACACAGGGTGAACGAGGTTCATTCGGACCAGACTGCATATTCATTCCCATTAATATCTGCAAAATGAAATCGTTTACCACCAGGGAAACTGAACACAGGTTTAAGGATTGCGCCACCAGCAGCCAATATTTTCCGCTCACTGGTTTCAAGACATTGGCTGTATAACACTATCAACGGGCAGCCACTTTTCAAATTGAAGCCCTGCTCCGCTTGGTAAAATCCGCCATCAATACCTACATCCAAAAAGCAGCTGTATTCAGGGCCATAATCCTTAAAATGCCAACCAAACACTTCAGTAAAAAACGTTTTGGTTTTTACTAAATCTTTAACAGGTATTTCTAAGTAATTAATTTTATGATGTTGGGACATAAGTAACCTCTTAAATTAGGTTGAATAGGTTAGCCTATAATGACACGTATCTATATTCAAAATAGAGGAATAATTAGGGGATGTCGAACTTTGGCAGTAAAAGTCCCTAACTCTGATAACAATTAAATAAGTAACAAAACTTTGATATAAGAAACTAAAACAAGGTCTTAGGTAAGAGTTTAGACAAGGACTTAAACAAATCTTAAACAAGATCTTATTTAAGCCCTTATCACTTTTTCGAGTGCAGATTAAATTCGACTAATGATCTGATGCAATACAAAATCAGTATAGAAAACAGTTATTAAAAACTGACATAAAAACGTTTTATAGCGAGTGTTATAGTCTATATCCCACGCAACTAGTCACTTAATTAGTCACCTAATTAAGATTGAATAATAGCTGCTAAAGCGCCAATTAATCCACCGAATACACCACCCCAAACCACTAACCAGCCTAGGTGCTTGCGGATCATTTCTTGAATAATATCCTTCACCATCACTGGGGTTAACTCATCAAGGCGTTGATCAACAATATTCGATACTTTCTGTTGTAAATCGGCCATGACATTAGGTTGTTCAAGCTCATTAATCAAAATTTGGTTAAACTCTTCGCTTTGAGTTAGCTCAGTCAATGACTGTTTCATTTTATCAATAAAAGGCTCTTTTAATGGGATCAATGCTTCTGTTCCACCAAACATAGATAGCATGCCGCCAAAAGATGAGTTTTCAACCGTAGTCACTAAAGCGTCAAATGACGGTTCAAGATCCACTTTATCAATTACAGGCGTTAAATCGATAGCACTCGCGCTGTTTTCAGTCAGTAAACGATCAATGTTTTCTTGAGTAAAAAACTGCTCCATCATCAGATGTTTAATACCCGCTTTAAACTCTTCAAAGCGTGATGGAATAACACCTGAGCCATACAAGCCTGGGACTTTTTCAAATAACATATGGACTGCTAGCCAGTTGGTTACCGCGCCAGATAGCGCAAATAACCCTATGGTAAATACCATGGTTACTTCTGCAAAATAGCCAATCAACACTAATGCTGCGGCAATGATATTAGTCACTAAACTCTTGTTCAATCTAAAATCCTCAGACATAAAAAAACCTTTGGCATTCTATCAATTTCCAAAGGTTAGATACTAGGGTGTGTTGATCTTTTAAAGTTGTTTTGACAGCGAGTTGTTGGCCATTCTATGCATCAAGGGCGCAAGACTGAGGCTGAGTCGTGTAGTCATTCTAGATAAAGAAACCGATAAGCTGGTAAAAAATGGACAACAAACGCTGCCCAAAGGGTTGGGCTAAAAACGGATTCAACATTGTTGAGCAAATTTTTGCGAACAAAGAGTGCTTAGATTACTTAAATTACTTAGATTACTTAGATTACTTAGATTACTTAGATTACTTAGATTGCTTGGCGGAAATTCACTCGCCGCGCTTGATTGGGTTTTATCTCGACCAAATTCAACCCGCCCTAACTTACTATTAAAACCTTTTACTACAATCCAGAATGATACAAATACATCCCTTCTGCTTCGGTTTGATTAGACAAATTAGTTTCTAGTCCGTTATCAAGCACCTTTGTGCGTTTGACTAACATGACGTCGGTACCTTGGGCTAACATTTTTGCTTTTTCGATAAGCAGAGTCGCGATGCCTTCGCCTCGACGACTCGCATCAACAAATACATCGTCAAAATACCAAACAGGTTTAAGTAACAACGAAGAATAAGAAGGATAAAGCTGAACAAAACCTAAGCACTTTTGCTCTTCAAAAGCCGCTAGGATCATCGAATCATTTTCTATTAAACGAGTTTTGATAAATTGACGGCATTTTTTAGGTTCAGATTTAAACCCCATACTTTGTCTATAGTCGTCAAATAAGCTCACTAAAACATCGGTATCTAACTCTGAAGTTAGTCGAATATTCATGCTTTCATCCTTGAAATTATTAATTTACACAGCGGCAAAATTATCATCTGAGTGTTGAATACAAATTAAAACCAATGAGAGCCTTAAATGAATTACACAACAATAAATCAACAAGGCTTTTATGGGGCCTTAGCCTGCTTGGTAAATACAATCTAATTTAAACTTAAAAATCTTATTAATACATTAGCTTAAAGATAAATTCCACTTTTGTCCATTGAAAACACCTAATGAAGAAAAATTGTAAAAAAATCTTAAACAAACGAGTAACTGAACCTTAAATTCGTTAAAATGTCTAACAAATACTGTCTAACTATTACTATAAGCAGTCGTCCCTATGATGTCGTCGTTGAGCACAATGAAACAAAGATTTAATCATCGCCCCCGTTACCAGAAAATTGCAATTATCTGTTCGTTTATTTATTTACTCTTTGTACTATCGTTAGGGTTACTCATCCCTTTCATTGCGACTAAACAAGCGCCTAAATCATTATCAGAAATGCTAGGCAGACAAGTCACAATTGAGAACATTAAAGTTAACCCATTCACATTTGAATTGAGCTTGAGTCAACTGACGGTTAATGAACAAGATAGTCAAAAAGCCTTTTTCCATCTTGATAATGCCGAAGTAGATTTCATGTTCTGGCAGTCTCTGTTTAACCTGAATATCAGCTTAGATTATTTAACTGTCGATGGAACGACATTGTCACTTGAGCGATTAGCTATTTTGGCAAATCAAACTGACACCAGTATGCCATCGGGATATCAATTCAATTTTACTGACATCATCAACACATTTGATCAAAGAGCCAAAGCCCTAGCTAAAACTAATCCTTCAGAAGATGACAATAAACAAAGTGAAATAGAGACTGATGTAGAGAAAGAACAAGACACTCAGCCCATTGCCATTCATCTAAATCGCTTTAACTTTAATAATGCCGCTTTACAGATAAACGATAAGCTAACTGAGACCCAATTACTTTACCCAAGAATAAATGTTTCAGCGACCATGGTGAAAACTGATGCATTACTTTCACAAAGCCCTGACGCGAATAAAATAAACCTTACTATAAGCGATGATAAAAATGGTCAGATTAAACTAGACACCCAAGCACAGTTATTTCCGCTAGATGCTAAAGGTAAACTTGTTATCACTCAGATGGAGTTAACTCAATACTGGTCGCTCGTTGAGGATCTATTTAAAGTCTCATTACAGTCTGCAAACCTGAACCTAATATCTTCCTTTGCCGCCACAGAAACGGGGATTGAAGCAGTAACAGACTCTCCAATAGTTGATTTTAATATTACTGATACTGACATTACATTGAGTAATATTGTTGCCAATGATGATCAGCGACAAGTTACCACGGTAGATTTGTTGGCCTTAGAGGGTATTACAGTATCTAGCCAAGAACAAAACATCGACATAAAACAATTTCGCACCAGTGATGCTAATTTTTGGCTAACGGTTGCCCCTGAGAAAGTTAATTTAGTCGAATTATTCACTCCAATTTTTGTTAACACACAACAAGACTCTAGCCATAAAGCGGCTAATCTAGAAGCTAATACAGAAGCTAATACAGAAGCTAATACAGAAGCTAATACAGAAGCTAATACAGAAGCTACGCAATCAACTAATCAAACAACTGACAACGACAGTGTTGAAGACCAAGCCAGCTTGCAAGCTAGCGTACAAGAACCTTCTGATTTAGACGGCAGTACAACAGAGTCAAAACCAGAGTGGTTAGTGACATTACACCAATTAAATGTTGAAAATTATCAATTTGAACTGACTGAAAGCGTCGCGAATAAAACCGCTAACTTTTGGAAATTATCCAACATCAATTTCGCCACCCAAACCATAAAATCAGACTTATCATTACCGATTGAGTATCAACTAGACCTTTCAATAAACGATCAAAGCCAATTTAGCTCAACTGGAGTATTTGACGCTAAGTTAATCACTCTAGAAGCGGATATTGACTACCAGAAGGTCAATTTAACCAAGTTACAGCCTTATATTGCACCTTTTATGAATATCACCCTCGAATCAGGTTTGTTCAATACTAAAGGTCACATTAGTGCAGATGCAAAACAGAAGTTTGTTTATCAAGGACAAGCATCAGTTAATCAATTACAAATCAAAGATAATCTATTAAAACAGCCCCTGCTTAATTGGGAGTCAATGATTATTACTGATTTGGCCTTTGATAATTTAGGTCAATCCCTAACTATCGATGAGGTGTTATTTGACAGCTTATTTAGCCGATTGATTATTGCCGAAGACAGAAGCACTAACATTGCTGACTTGATAGTCACTCCTGCAGGTAAAGACAATAACGAATCAACTACACCTACTACTGCAACTAAAGCAACGACTGCAACGACTGCTCCGGTAGTCGCTGACTCAGATAATCAAGGTTCGTCTCGTTTACCTGAAAATCAGCAAATATCACAGCAGTCAGACTTTGCTATCGATATAAAGCGAATAGGCTTTAAAGACAGCTCTGCTTTTTTTGCCGATAATTCTTTAACACCTAATTTTGCATCAGGTATTGAACAACTCAATGGTGAAATCACTCAAATATCTACCAACCCGCAAACACGCGCATCGGTTAATCTAGAAGGGAAAATCGATAAGTATGCGCCAGTGACATTAAAAGGTGATATTAATCCTTTATTGGCAAATCCATATCTTGATTTAAACCTCGCCTTTAATAAAGTCGAGCTCACCTCTATTAATCCATACTCAGGAACCTATGCGGGCTATTACATCGATAAAGGCCAACTATCTTTAGCGCTCAATTATCAATTAGAGAATAATCAATTAGTTGGCAGTAACCATTTAGTCATTGATCAGTTAGAGTTAGGTAAACCAAGCAATAGCTCACTGGCCACTTCCCTGCCGATCACCTTAGCAATTGCCTTATTACAGGACAGACACGGCGTCATCGATTTAGGTGTCGATGTAGATGGCGATTTAGACTCTCCTAGCTTCAGTTTTGGCAGTATCGTTATGAGCGCTATCACTAATGTCATTACCAAAGCCATTACAGCGCCATTTTCTTTATTAGCAGGTTTAGTGGGGGGTGATGAAGACAGCATGGACAAAGTAAGCTTTGAGTATGGCCAATCAACTATTACCCAAGAGCAACAAACAACATTAACCTCACTTGCTAAGGCGTTAGACGATCGACCACTATTGATACTTAATATCAAAGGTAGCGTTGATTTAGCCAATGACCAATTAGCATTACAACAAGAACAGCTACATCAAAAACTGGCAAACCAAGCAGGCATTGAGGTCACAGCGCTACCAACTGACTTATTTGCAAGCCAGTATCCACAGCAAGGTCCTTTAGTCGATGCCTTAATCGCGTTATATCAAATTGAAACCCAATTAGACCCATTATTAATTAAGCAAAAGATTACTGAGGAAAACCCACAAATCGAGGCCCTCGAATTACAAACTCGCTGGCATATTGCACTGTATAATTTCAGCTTAAATCAGCAAGCTGTTTCTGAAGCTCAGCTTGGTATACTGGCTCAGCAAAGGGCTAAAACCATTAAAACCTATTTAGTTGAACAAGCCAACATTGACCCTAGTCGTGTATTTATCTTAGAAAGTCGAGTGCATTTTGAACAAACCGATGCACAAGCGATACTGACCTTAGATGCTAATTAACGGTGCACTTAAAGGTCGCATAATTTAAGAACACAACAATTAAGTTTATGTTGTTTTTTATACAGCTTATTAGGGACTGTTAAACACTAAAACGACGTCGACTCCGATTCCGTTCACAGATGACTATTATCTGTGAACAACATCACGTAAACTGTCGCTGCAAATTAAGTAGAATGTTGCAGTACCGATTGCCCTAATGGCTAAATCGTTCAATTCGATATTTAAAGGAAGTAGTATGTTTGTCATTCGCTGGATTCTTGGCCGTATTATCTTATTAGCAAATTTTTTGTTCCCAGGTAAAAAATATCAACGCCCTGTTACAGAGCAAGCAAAGATAGATGAGCAAACCAAAGCGTTAGCTTTATACCAATATGCTGCCTGTCCTTTTTGCGTAAAAGTGCGCCGAGCAATTCGCAGCCAAGGATTAAACATCGTCACGGTTGATGCCAAACAAGAAAACAATAAACAAGAGCTTGTACAACAAGGTGGTCAACTTAAAGTGCCTTGTTTAAAAATTGAAAAAGATGGCCAAACTCAATGGATGTACGAATCCAGTGACATCATTGCTTATTTATCTAAGCAATACGCTTAATTTAATCACTGGCATATCACAGAGTGTATTGGCTTTATCACAGTAAAGCCGATACACAAATGCTGATATCTTGTATATCCTGCTAAATCACTTTCAAATACTATCAATTAGAAGCTGTTTCGTTTTAATATGAATTGTTCCCTTCCAAGTTTTTATAAAGGATTATTACTGGTGCCAAAGTACTCTGTATTATTTGTTGGTTTTCTGCTGTTATCAGCTTGCTCATCTGCACCCATCGAACCTGAAGCTTTTGCTGGACAATTTAAAGATAGATTTAGTACTTCCATTAAAGGTGAAGGCATAAAGCTTTTTACTTACCAAGCTAAAGTCGCTACAGCGACAGATCGCGGCATTGAAGATCCTCTGCCCCACCAGCAAAGAGTCAACCGACGTCGCCAAGATGCCCGCAGTTATGCCATTGAGCAAGAACGCCGCCAAGAACAATTGGAGCTATGGAGCCGACAAGTGGATTTAGGCCTACAAAAAACCATTGATATGACAGGCTATTGCAAGGATGGATACATAGTGCTTAACCGCAGTGTGAGTGAAGGCCGAGGCGAAGTTCGCGGCGAATGTAATGATGGCGCAACAGAAGAAGATATTAAAAAGTTTAGTCGTAATTTTTAACCTATGGTTCACAACATCACATGTAAACCATTAAAAGTGACCATCCAACAAGATAAATAAAGGGTTTAACTATAACCTCCCGTCAGTTTGAGCTAAACTTAACCAAATCCAATTTTAAGAGCATGTAGGCAATCACTGGCTACATGTTTTATACAGTTCTAAAGTGCCTACGGCATAATTAAGCGAGTTAGATAGACCCATGAACAGAAAACAGCTGATGATCAAAAAAACCGCAAAGCGGACTAAAGCTAAGCAAAACAAAATTGTAAAAGATAACCCGCAAAAGAATCCTAAAGTGGGCTACATCTCCAAAGCCGTCCGTGCGCAAATGGAACTTGAAGATCAGCAGAAACTGGCTGCAGAAGCTGGTGAAGCCACTGACACTTCAGCAGAAGCAAATCCAACTTCAGAAGCAAAGTAATACTAAAACTAAATTCTAGTACTAAATAAAAATACCCGTTTAGTCATCGAATTAGCTTTAAAAAAAGCCCTCATAATGCTGCTAGCATTACGAGGGCTTTTTCGTCTTAATCGTAAACTCTAAGGCTTTAATCATTTATCCTTTGAAGACAGCGGATTGTCTAAGTCGCCATCACGAACTATCTCTTCACATAAAGGTTCTTCATTGAGCTGAGCTAACTGAATGTATGAAGATGATTGCGGTGAAGATGTCGGGCTCATTTCCAGTTCAATCTCATCATCCTCAGATACGGGCTTTTCATCCGCTTTAAAATGTTCTGTTGCGGTAATTTTATCTATCAATCGATAACCAACCCAAACACCACCTAAACCAAATAAAATCGATCCTAGAGCTTGGCCAATGAGCACGCCATACACTCCGCCTATTTGAGCACCAAAATACACAAAAGGTATGGTACCAATAGTGGCTTTACCCACATTAAAGAAAGTGGAGTACTTAGCTTTACCTAAATTATTAAATGATGCATTGGCAACAAATAAAATGCCGTTGAAAATAAAGAAAATTGCGATATATTTGCAGAAGAATAAAATCAACTCCGCCGCTTCACCTTGCATATCAAATGCTGAGACAATTTGATGTTTCAATGAAAATAATAAAATCGATACGCCAAGTACAAACACAACACAAAACTGAATCGCTTTAGTCAGGCTTTCTTTAACACGCTCAAATTCGAGTGCACCATAGTTTTGACCAATAATGGGGCCAACTGCACCGCTTAAAGCAAAAATCATCCCGAAACACACAGGGATTAAGCGACCTAATACCGCCCAACCCGCTACATAACTATCACCAAAATCCGCAATGGCTTTTGTCACAACAGCATTACCGATTGGCGTAGCGACATTCGTTAGCATAGCGGGCAATGCAATCGCGAAAATAGTTCGAATGTCTTCAACAAAGTGCTGGCGATTAAACTGCCCCAGCATGTTGTGCTTAACCACAATCCCACGAGCAGAAATGATAAATACCGCAATACGAGCAAACACAGACGCAATTGCAGCACCTTCTATCCCCATACCTAAAGCGAAGATAAATATAGGATCAAGTACTAAATTGACTCCGCCACCTGCCAGTGTTGACATCATAGATAACTTGGCATCACCAATGGCTCTTAGTGCACCGCCTAATGCCATAGCGAGACAAATAAATGGTAATGAAGGGACTAATATTCTGAGGTAACTTTCTGCCAGTATTGCTGTTTCTCCATTAGCACCAATTAGCGCCAAAAGTTCTGGAATAAAAATAAATACTGTTACCGCAACCACCACACTGGTGAGCAAAGATACTACCGCACTGTTGAGTAACATGCGCTTTGCCAGCACCATATTTTTAGCGCCTATAGCTCTAGATACAAGCGCACCAAGGGCAATCGATAAACCAATACCAATAGAGGTTGTAAAGAATGAAATAGCACCTGCATAACCAACTGCTGCTGCCAGTTCTTGCTCACCTAATAAACTTAAGAAAAAGATATCAAGTAAATCAACCACAAATAACGCAGAAATACCTACAGCCGCTGTAGAGCTCATCACTAATATGTGACGTAAAATGGAGCCTTGGACAAACTTAGCTTCGGTCATGAGTTCCCTTCAGAATCTTGTTGCTCTAACTCGCTACCACAATGGTGACAATATAATGCTTGTAAGTTATGACCGCGGGTTCCACAGTTCATACATTTACGTAAATCACGTTCAACAACCATCTCATGAGATATTTCAGCGGTTAAAATGCCTGTTGGAATCGCAATAATGGAATAACCAATTAGCATGGTTAACGACGCAATCGCTTGGCCTAAATTTGTTTGAGGCGTGATATCACCGTAGCCAACCGTAGTGATAGTAACAATAGTCCAATACATTGATTTAGGGATAGAAGTAAAACCATTTGCAGGGCCTTCAACCACATACATTACGACACTTAACGCCATAATGATCAGGCTTACAGAGAAGAAAAATATGAACACCTTTCTTCTTGCTTGTATCATGGCCTTTAATAACAAATTACCTTCGCTTAAATAGCGTAGTAACTTCAGCACCCTAAAGACTCTAAACAAGCGCAAAATTCTGAATGCGAGAGACACGTTTGCACCAGGAAAAATTAACGCTAAAAAGCTCGGAAGTATGGACAGTAAATCAACAATGCCGTAAAAACTTCGCATATACGCTAAACGGCTTACCGAACCATACAATCTCAATAAGTATTCAATAGTAAATAACCAAGTGAACGCCCACTCGGCATAATAGATAACTTGACCATATTGCTGATGATAGCTGTCAATGGTGTCTAATATAATCAGTAAAACGCTAAGCAATATACAAATTATTAAGCCAATATCAAACCATCGACCCATACGGGTTTCAGTACCAAATATCACCGTTCTAATTTGTTTTTTAAATGGCGTATCTTGTTTTTCTTCTAACGTCATAGCTCACTCAAAGATGACTGAAAATTTAATCCCGCATACATGTTAAAAGTACGGTATTATCTGTAAAAAATTTCAAATTGTTATCGTAATTATATGTTGTTCTGATAAATTGCCTATTCAACGATACTCATGTTAACACTATTAACAATACAAACTCACACCACAAATTCATAAAAAAGCTTTTTGGAGACTTCATGTACTTGGTTAAATGCTTTATTTTACTAGCCATTTTTAGCTCAACCCTCGCTCAGGCCTCTATCAGCCAATTAGCCAACTCAAAAGTCGATTTAGTCGTGGTGAATAAATCTGAATCCAGCATGTCGATTTATCATGAAGGCCAAAAAATTAAAACCTATCAAATTGCCATGGGAGATGCGCCACAAGGTCATAAATTGAAAGAAGGCGATCAACGCACCCCGCAAGGGCGTTATATTCTTGATTACAAAAAGTCTGATAGTGCATTTTATAAATCAATTCATATCTCATACCCGAATGAAGAAGATCGTTTACGTGCCAATGCCTTGGGGGTTAGCCCTGGTGGAATGATTATGATCCATGGTCAAAACCCGAATTCGTCACTCACACCAGAACAAGCGCAGCAATATAATTGGACTAACGGATGTATTGCGGTAACAAATAAAGAAATGGATGAACTTTGGCGAGTCATCGAAGAAGGCACGCCAATTGAAATTTGGCCTTAACCTATCGCATTTGTATTCGGTAATATTTATTATCCATTGCAACTCTAATCTATTTTAGCTCTAACCTATGTTAGTTAACTCTAAATCTATAACACCAGTCATTTTTAAACACGCCTTAGGTGTCAGAGGATATTATGCACTATGACCAGTTAACCCAAAGCTGGCCTGATTTTGGTCAGCGTATCAGCGCCTTTATTCAACGCTTAGGTTTAGATAGTTTAAATCTAGAGTGCGATCATTGCGCACTTCGTGTAAATAGCAATGATGCTGCGAATAAACTCAGCCAAGAATTTGAAAAATATGGTCAAGTCATTTCCAATAATATGATTAATGGCCGCCCTATTTTAATCATCAAATTGACTAAGCCCCTGATGCTCAATGGGTTAGAAATTTATTGCGTCGAGCTGCCATATCCTTCTGATAAAGTGTATCCACAAGAAGGCTGGGAACATGTTGAACTGGTATTTCCGTCGAATGCGGAAAATTGTGAAGACTTACAACAACAACTCTTAGAAAAAGCACCAAACCTTGCAGAAATCCTCGCTGGTAATACCGATATCAAGGTTAAATTAAGCTCTCCTAAAGGTGACAATGAGCGCCTTGCCAATCCAACTATTGCTTTTAAATCAAATGGGATTTGCGTCAAAGTCCATACTCATACGATTGAAGCCATTATTGCCAGTGAGCAAGATTAATCATCTCATGGCAATGCCATGACAATGCTCATGGAAATAATCTATTAGACATAAAAATGGGTTCAATAATAAATTGAACCCATACTTTTTAATAAGTAGTAACCAGACACCAAGCAACATCTTTATAAATGACTTGTCAGTACCTCGAATCAAATTTATTGAGCTGCTTTCTGTGCTGCAAGTACTTCTTTCATCGGTGGAACGACGGTTACAGGGTCTAAGCGCATTTGATACCAATTCAAGCGCCAGTCTAAATGTGGCCCAGTTACGCGCCCTGTCGCACCAATTTCAGCGAGTTCTTGTCCTTGCTTAACCACATCACCAACTTTTGCATAGATTTTACTTAAGTGAAGAAAAGTTGAATTTATCCCATAGCCATGGTCAATAATCACAGTGCCGCCAGAATAAAACATATCAGGTTCAGCTAGTGTGATAACACCATCGGCTGGTGAAACCACTACTGTACCCGTTGGGCGGGCAACATCGACGCCATAATGCGGGTTACCAGGTTTGCCATTGTACACACGCTGGCTGCCGTAGACGCCAGATATCCGACCGGTCACTGGCCAGATGAAGTCTTGCATAAATGCAGTTTGCTCACTAAAGGTATTTCTTGCTGCACGAGTTTGTTTAGCATCTTTTGCGGCTCTTTCTTGCGCTGCGGGATTGGGTTTCATTATCTTTTTACTGATCCCAGTAACCCGATCAATTTTATATTCTTTGGTCGCTATATTAAGCGGTTTTAGCTCGGTTAACCCGCTTGGGTAAACGACTTCAAGCATTTGCTCTGCTTTAGCTTCACGCTCGAAACCAATGGCAAATTCGCCTTTTGCCGTAATAGCAACATCTTCACCATTAAGTTTGACCGTGCTTCCTGCTGGAACATGACCCCTTACCAACGCACCTTGCTCAAATTTACCTTGTAAATTGATTTCAGCTTGTGCAGTAAATGCGAACGATATCAGTCCCATCAACGATGTTACCCCGACACGGGTTAAAAATTTAGCAGCCATTATGTACCTTAAGAACCATGAATTTAGAGACACTCAAATTATCTTTTAATACTAAGGGGTTGTGGTAATTTATTCAAATTTGTATCGACACGGATTAATGAGTACAGATATATAACGAAAAATAAATGCCAATAGAAAAATGACAGTTGAGAATGCTAATAGACAAATGATGGATAATTAGAAGGAAAAAAAGGAGTTACTGCTCAGAAGATTAACAGCTTAAAAGAAAAGGCAATGAGTCTCTATATGACACTCATTGCTCACACATTCATTTTACCGCTATCGCACCTTTACCTATGCCTTCGAATGCAATAACTTTGAATTCAGAACTTGGGGTTTTGTGCGCCATTGTTTCAGCAATGAACTGCGCTAATAGTTCTACCGTAGTGTCATGAGGAATAATGTCACAACAGTCTCTTGGCATCGCTAATTGAAAATCCCCTTGTGGGGCTTGGTAATGAAACCCATAATGACTATTGTCATTAACATCCGCTTGTTTAGATAACTCAAGCGTCGCGACATCAACTACATCTTCTTCGCTACCTAAATAAATATCTTGCCATCTATCAGCCCAGTACTGGTCCCATTTAGGCGCAGCAATGCCATTTTCAAATACGGTGATCGGGCTTCTATGCCCGTGTGCAATCCGTTGACAATTGCCATCATGTTTACGTAAGCCATGAGTGTAGTGATAGTAAGGCGTGTCTAATACTTCGTTACGTAATGTTAAGCTAATCCCTTCAACATTATCAGGTAAAGCTTCACGTAATGCTTTAATCAAAAATGAATTAACACTTTCAAAGTCAATTACTTCAGTTGGGATAAGTGCAAATGCTTCAGATGGGCAAGCTAAATGGATATCACCAAGTTTGCTTGAAAAGTCCATCCAAACACGATCGCCCTTTTGCTGCCAGCGAACTTCGCCGCAAGCGGTAGGAATGAGTAAACGGTGATCGGCAACATCATCAATGGTATTTTTGATGGTTTTTTTGACCTTGGAAAAATCAAGAACCATGTTTTGCTCATCTAAGCCGCCATCAAGTAGTACATCTACAATCCAGCTTTCACCTACCATGCCACGAATTGGACATAAGTAAGAAAAATCGATAACGGTTAAATCTTTTACAAACAGTTGCATTAAGGCTCCTAGGCAGAAAAACAGTCCGCCTCAGTTAACTTTTCCCAAATAGCGATGGCTAAGGGGAGTAATAATTCATGGCTATTCTAAACAAAAGCTAGCCTAGGTGCGAGAAAACAAACTGAGTTTACAAAAAAAGCCTAAATATTGAATATTGTTAGGCTTAATAACTGCCTAATAAAACCTATAAAGTAAAGTTATTCAAATTTATAACCCACTCCGTAAATAGATTGAAGTAAATTTACTTGGGTATTGTTTAGCGTTAATTTAGAACGTAAATTTTTAATATGGCTGTCTATAGTGCGTGAGCTGACAACGCGATCGTCAATATAGCAGACTTGCATCAAGCTATCTCTTGAGTGAACAACACCGGGGCGTTTAAGCATTGTATGCAGCAATCTAAACTCAACAGGGGTTAAATCAACCTCAATACTAGACACGCTACACTTAAAGCGTTGAATATTGATTAGCAGATGCTTATAAGCAATTTCATCTTCGTTAGTTTGAGGCGCTGCATCGACTCGTCGCAAAATGGTTTTAACTCTAGCGACCACCTCTCTTGCTGAAAACGGTTTACATACGTAATCGTCTGCCCCTACTTCTAAACCAATAAGACGATCGATTTCTTCAACTCTTGCAGTCAGCATCAGCAGTGGAATACTTGAAAATTGTCGCACTTCTTTGCAAATCGTCAGTCCATTTTTATATGGCAGCATGAGATCCAGTATGACGAAATCAATGTTACCTTGCTTGATTGTTTCAACTGCGTTGAGTCCATCGTGTAAAACCTGGGTATCAAAGCCTTCCAGAGTCAGGAAATCAACTAATATCTGTGCAATTTTAGGTTCATCTTCAACAATCAACACTTTCATCTTTGGATGACTTACATTCATCATTAATATGACTCTTATAAAGTGGGTAAGGAAATTTCAATACAAAGACCGCCTAGGTTCGAAGGCCTTGCAGTGATGTGGCCATTATGGGCTTCTACAATATTACGGCAAATGGTTAACCCTAACCCTGCACCATTACTTCGTCTGACTCTTGAACTGTCTTGTCGATGTAATGCATCAAATAACAATTCACACTCGTCGAGTGGCACACCGGGCTTGGTGTCATTGATTAATATTGATAGTGAGCCTAACTCTTCAATCAAATCAATATTTATACTGCCAGGGCTATCGGTGTAAGCCACTGAATTTAATATAACATTGTATAAAAGTTGTTGAAGGCGCATTTTATCGCCATTGATTGTGATAGTTTTTGTATGAATAAAGTTAAGCGATAACCCTTTATCTGACACTTTATCAGCTAATGAGTTCAAGGTTTCTGCAATACATAGTGTAATATCGGTGGGTTCAAAATGATATTTAAGCCCGCCAACATCGGATAGTGATAATTGATATAAATCATCCACTAAATGCTTAATCCGCATCACCTCTTGCTCAAGTGAAGTCAGTTGTTGCTGATTAAAAGGTCTTATGCCGGCTTTTATCGCATCAATTTCACCACATAGAATACTCAGTGGGGTGCGAAGTTCATGGGAGATATCAGCAAACCATCTATTTTTTGCCGTACGGTTTTTATCTAAGGTCATGGCTAAATGATCAATATCATTCATTAACAACCCTAATTCATCCTCTCTAGCTACTTTGAAGCGCTCATTATAATTTCCTTTCGATAAATGAGAAATCCCGTTAACGACTTCACGAACGGGAATAAGTAGCAAACGTGCTAGCACCCAAGAAATTAAACTGGCCAGAATCAGGCACAACAAACCTATCCAAATACTTGTCCAGAGCTGTTGCTTAGAAAATGCTTCTGCCGAAATACTGTTTACTTTGACAACCGCCTTTGTGTATAGCGTGGCTATGACTTGGTCATTATATGTGACGTCAACAGAAATGGTTGAACCGAGAATATCAAACTTATCGCCGGCCAATAACTGTCCTGAAATTGAATACAATGCAGTAACAGGCCTGCGTCGTTTAGGCGGCACTGTTTGATTTGAGTCTCTTAAATGAGGCGGCAGATCACCTCTAGCTTCACCAGTCAAATGCGGTGGAGGTCCATCAAACCGAGGAGGCTTATGTTTAGGTCTTGGCGGGGGACCTTTTCGTTCAGCCCCCTCAAACGGTCCATGTAATGGCGTAAACTGACGAATAATTTGCGCAAACTTTTTTTTCGAAACATTGTTCCAATCATAAGCTGATTGTTGATAAAGCTCAGAATATGAAACAGCGAGCTCTTCTAACCTTTCTTGTTGTAAGGAGTTTGTATAGCTTATAAAACCTTGATCAAAACCCCATCGAGCAAGAGATAAGGTTGCAATAAGCACCACACTCGTCAGGCCGACAAAGGCTAAAAATAACTTCTGAGAAATTTTCATTCAGGTTTTACCAAGGTTTAGATATAAAAATAAAATTTATGAACAAGCCATTATTCTCATGGTGATAATATTGGATCGCAATTTACATGTTAACTGAGTATATCTATCTGTGCTTGTTCTCACTAGTTCGTTAAACAAGCTAATTACAATCTCCTTCGTTTCTGCACATTTCCTGCATATTTACTTGGTATGGTAAAACTCACCCAAAAACTAGATTCATCAATAAGAAATACCTAGATTCATCAATAAATAGGAACTTACATGAAAAAATTACTTGTTATCAGCTCAGTTCTCATTACCAGCATTGGTTTTTCTAGCGCTTTATTGGCTCAAGAACAACAAAGGCAAAAGAGAAAACCGCCTCAAGAAGCTTATACCCTCTGTGAAGATAAAACAGAAAATGACGTGGTAAACATCACCACTCCTAAAGGAGATGAAATTTCAGCGACATGCCAAATGATGGATGACCAACTTGTGGCAGTCCCAGAGGATCATAAGCCACCTCAACGTCAAAAAAGATAATAGAGGCTAACATGCAAATTAATACGAGTTCACTCAATATCTCAAGCTCTACGAATCAGTTCGATATAAGCGCAGCAGACAAACCGAAAGGCCCGCCTCCACCACCACCTGGCTCAACTCCACCAGGTCTTGAACCTGCTGTAGCAACATTATCAGAAGATGAACAAACGCAAGTTTCAGACATGCTAAGTTCTCTGACGAAAGAGCAACAAGTTGAATTAAAAAATGCATTAGATGAACTAAAACCATTGACTGAGGATTTATCTGCCAAAGATATTGGCAGTGTATTTTTGGAAACACTCGTCCAAATTAGTTCTCAATCTGATCAACAAGAAAGCGTAGGTATCGACACCTACGCTTAATGCAGGATTGTTGTAGGTTAGTTCAATAAAATTTTACCCATGAAAAAGCGGTAATATATAAATTACCGCTTTTAAAAAGATAGGGTTAAGTACAACGTTATAATAAAGGTAATTGCGAAGTGAGAGCTTTCACAGACTGTGGTTTGCTAAAATAATACCCTTGAGCTTGGTCACAGCCATTTTCCAGTAAAAAGGCCGCCTGTTCTTTTGTTTCTACCCCTTCAGCTATGACAGTTAACTTTAGCGCATGCCCAAGTACAATTATTGCTTTAGCAATGGCAGTATTATTACTGTCAAATGGAATATCTGACACAAAGGACTGATCAATTTTAAGTACATTGATCGGTAACTTCTTAAGATAATTTAATGATGAGTATCCCGTACCAAAATCATCTACGGATAATTGAATCCCAAGGTTACCTAAGCGTTTTAAATCTGATATGACTCTATCAGGTTCATACATCATGCAGCTTTCGGTCATCTCTAATTCTAGTAAATCAGCCGGAAAGCCGGTTTCAGATAATATTCGTTCAACATTATCGATAAAACTTGTGCGCTGAAACTGCAAACTCGCGACATTCACCGCTAAATGGCCAAAACGATAGCCTGCGTTAAGCCAATTAACGCCTTGTTTACAAGCCATAGTTAATACTTGTAATCCAATTTCATGAATTAGCCCAGTTTTCTCAGCAATTGGAATAAACTCAGCAGGTGAAATTAAACCATACTCAGGGTGCTGCCAACGAATAAGAGACTCTAACCCCACTAATTTTCCTGTGACTAATGATAATTTCGGCTGATAGACCAAATGAAATTGGTTATCTTGAATTGCTTCATGTAATGCACTTTGGATTTTGAAATGCTCAGCAGAGTTCATCGTCATTGTTGAGTCATAAAAAGTGATGTTATTACGGCCACTTTGCTTAGCCATATGCAAGGCTGTATCAGTGTTTTGCAGTAAATGCTCACTGTTTAAAGAGTCATGAGGAAAGACCGAAACCCCCATACTTAGTGTTACTCTAATAGAAGGATTATCATCAAACTTGAAGGGCTGCTCTATCAAGGTCTTAATCTTATTGATATGGCTCGTTACCATTTCATTTTGGGTAATATCTGTCAGCAAGAGAACAAACTCATCACTGCTTAATCGACCAACAATGCATTGTTCACAGCTAAGCTCAGATAACCTTTTACCTACTTCAACCAATAATTGATCACCCACATCATGACCAAGGCTGTCGTTTATATGCTTAAAGAAATCAATATCGAAAAATACGACCGCCAGTTGCGTCTGTTGCTTAAAGGCCCTTTCTACTTGTTGTTGCAAGTTAGAACGAAATAATACTCTATTGGGGAGTTGAGTTAAGCTGTCGTAATAAGATAAATTGACCAACATTTCTTCATTTCGTTTTTGCGCAGATATATCAGTAAAAACCGCAACAAAAAAGTTAATTTGATCTTTCTGACTATATACAGCGTTAATAGTCACTGACTGAGGGAACACTTCTCCTGACTTGCGTTTATTGCAAATCTCGCCATGCCATTTACCTTTAACTAATAAGGTATTCCACATTTGTGCAAAGAATAAATCATCATGTTTTCCTGAGTTCAAAATCCGTGGATTTTGACCAATGGCCTCCTCTCGACTAAAGCCAGTTATTTTACTGAAAGCGGCATTAACTTCAGTGATATTACCGTCTCTATCAGTAACCAGTACACCTTCAACAGTATTTTCAAATACGCTTTCAGCTAGCATCAACTGTGTCTGCGCTTCTTTATGCCGACCAATATTACGTGTAATGCCAATAACCCCGACTAAGTCATCACAACCATCTATTAACGGTGCTTTAATCGTTTCTAACCAATGACGGTTATTATGCTGATCGATACGTTCGCATTCTGCTACAACAATGGGTTCATTCGCTGATATAGCTTGGCTGTCACCTTGTTTAAAACTTTTGGCCGTTGCAGAATCAAATAACTGTTCATCGTTTTTGCCTATGATCTCTGAACGTGATTTATTCCACCCTAGGCCTACACTTTCATTACATATAACATATTGCCCTTGTAAGTTCTTAACCCAAATATGTTCTTGAAAAGAATTGATAAAGTTTTGTAGGTTGATTGACTCAGGAGCATGGAGAACTCGACTTGTTTCTTCAGCGTAAACAAGGGATATGTTTTCGACACACAAGGATAGAAATGCATCATCTGAAGCTTTTGGTGTTTCAGAGTTAAGCTCTGTAACCAAATAACCGATAGGACGATGGTGAGAATCTGTAATGACTTTTAATCGGAAGTAATATGCGTGCTGCCCATAAACAAACTGGACAACTAGCAGCTGCTTTTGGGAAGTATAAGCTTGGTTAACATGATCGAATATAAGCGCTTGAAGTTTAGGATCTGGAGTCGATTGTTGATTTTTAGAACTTAATGATAATCCAAGCTCACCAGCTTCATTCAATGAGTAGATATAGATATTCGTATTTAACGCTTCAGCAGTTAAATCGATGTTGTATTGCCAACGTTGTGATATCAAATTCATCATATTTTGCATTGTAAAAGCTTATCCCTACCGCATAGGCAGTAACCAGATGTAAGATTATATAACCAAAATAGATAAATTGAATAATCAAATACTGTATATGCCGACTAGATCAATTTACAATTAAATAACATGCTACATTTTCAAAACAACACCCAACAACAACCGACCAACCTTAACCAAAGGGTAACATCGCGGGCTTGCTATAAATCTGCGTTCAGTATAAAACTTGAATCTTTTCTTGTTGTTTTAGTAAATGAATAAAGCGACTCAATACGCTTATTTATTGAAATAAAAACATCAAATTCAATTAACTATTTAATTTTGCAGTTCTTAAAATTCACAGATTAAACGAAACCTTATTCAAATCAAGGTAGGCAATCGATTTTAATTGAAGCATTATTTTGTCAACACACGCTCTGAATCACTCAAAATTGAAGACAAAAAACCGTTACATCATTAATTAGCTGTCAGCTCTCAATTAAGCGCTTGGCAATGACCTATTTTTTACTATCCTTGTAAGGGCACATGGGCATATCGACCACACTATCTGCTTCCATAAGCGGCCAGATAGTTCACTCAAATTCCGGACACAAAAAAGCCCGTTACGTGAGTAACGGGCTATCTGCTCTCAAATAAGAGGCACTAATTTTAAAGATATGGGGCGCTTGGCGATTATCTACTGTTACATGGGCATATAGCTCACACTATCAACTGTTGATGTGTCTAAACCCGCGGTTGAACTTTTTTAGGCAAAGAAAAAGCCCTAACACATTGTGTTAGGGCTTTATCAGTATTAGGCGCTTGGCGATGACCTACTTTCACATGGGGAGACCCCACACTATCATCGGCGCGATTGCGTTTCACTACTGAGTTCGGGATGGGATCAGGTGGTACCACAATGCTATTGTCACCAAGCAA
>NZ_JAKIKU010000004.1 GCF_023283985.1 Shewanella electrodiphila | reverse complement strand
ATCTAACTGCTTAACCTTCGATGGGGGACGAAAGCTAAAGCCACTTTTCTTGCCTGAACCGCTAATGATCTTTTGAGGCAAACCACTTACTCATTTACTCAAATTCTCACTGTAAAATTGACAAGAGAAGTGACTGTTATTATCTAACTGCTTAACCTTCGCTGGGGGACGAAAGCTAAAGCCACTTTTCTTGCCTGAACCGCTATTGAAATTTTAAGACAAACCACTTACTCATTTGCTCAAATTCTCACTGTAAAATTGACAAGAAGAGTGACTGTTATTATCTAACTGCTTAACCTTCGATGGGGGACGAAAGCTAAAGCCACTTTTCTTGCCTGAACCGCTAATGATCTTTTGAGGCAAACCACTTACTCATTTACTCAAATTCTCACTTTAAAATTGACAAGAAGAGTGACTGTTATTATCTAACGGCTTAACCTTCGATGGGGGCGAAAGCTAAAGCCTCTATTCTTGCCGGAACTGCTAATGAACCAATATTTTTATTGTGTTCACTTATTTATATTCATTACTGGCTTCGAACTAATTACTATTGATTGCAACCAGTTGCTGGTTTAGTTGAGACAGCTTACGTTGTAAGTTCGCTATTTCAGCAGTGATGGCACTTTTGTTCATAGTGGCGCTTTTGTTCATAGTAGCGCTAAGTCTCTGGTCTTTCTTTCTCACCCATTGATAAATGGTTTTAGCAGACACGCTGTACTGTTTTGCAACATCCGAAATTAACCGGTTTTGCTGTTGAACTTCCATGATCACTTGCTGTTTAAGCTCGGTTGTATAAGTTCTGTTTATTGCTGTCATAACACTACCTACTACTTAACTTGATGCTGTTACTATTCGTATTCAATTTATTACTTAAGCCGATAACTCTATGACTTGATATTGTTATCCACATCCCAACAGCTAAAACCAAGATGATGAAAAAAGTTCCATTGGTATTGGCATTGCTCAAAGATGACTTTTAGATGCTCCATGTTTTTCTCCTTTATCATATTTTGTGTCTTCACTGTTGCTCCAAATGGGTCTTTTGGGGGGGAATTGGTCAAATATCAAACTACCCCTAAGGTGGTATATATCTATATGGAATACTTGTGCCAATTTTGTGATAAATATTTTTTTATTTAAAAACAGTGGCTTAACTTTTTAAAGTGATAACTCTAAAATCTAAGGTCGCCCCTCATTGGTGCAAAATGTCTGATCTGGTGCAAAGTTGCGTGTAATTGGTAAAGAATAATAACCAGTGTTGTCAGCAAGGATTTTACCTTAAGTTTGTGTCAGAAATTTGATCGTCTAGCTAAGAAGGTAAATTAGCAATATAGGCGGGAACAGTGGTTTTAGCTTTCAGTGATAAATTATATAAAAGTTACAAAGATGACTGCTTTAAGTGCTTATACATCATGGGTATAGCTAAGTAGGTTTGTATGGATTAATGTCTGAAGTTGTTATGTGGAATCTGCGTTTGAGAGTTTGAACTTTAAGATAGCCAATATGTATAGAGTACAAGGCTCGAAAACTGCAGGGGTTTGGCTGTTTATGTTATCCATTAGCTTAAGATAGATATTCTAGCCTCGTATGATGAGGCTAGCGATGGCGGGATGTTTTACTTACCGTTTATATTAAGTAACTGATTACATGAGGAATATTGTTGCAAGCCCTAAGAATGCAAATAAGCCAATCACATCAGTGACGGTTGTCAGTACCATGCCACCAGCAAGTGCTGGATCGATGTTGAGTTTTTTAAGTATCAACGGGATACTTGCACCAGCTAAGCCTGCGACAGTCATATTGATTAGCATGGCCCCGCCAATTAAGCCGCCTAATGCCATGTCATCTTTCCAGAGCCATACCGCAAAAAATACCAGTACAGACCACATGATCCCGTTAAGGAAACCAATGGCTAACTCTTTACCGATAAGCCAACGGGAGTTACTTTGACCAATATGCCCTAGTGCAATACCACGTATAACCAACGCTAATGTTTGGTTACCCGCAACACCGCCCATACTTGGCACAATGGTCATTAAAATAGCAATGGTGGCAAACTGCTCTAAGGTGCCTTCAAACATGTTACTTACTGATGCAGCAAGTAACGCAGCAAATAAGTTAATTGTGAGCCATAGAGAGCGTCTGAAGGTACTTTTCATGACGGGGCCGAAGGTGTCTTCGTCATCATCCATACCAGCCATCCCCATCATGGAGTGTTCGGCGTCTTCACGAATAACATCGACCACGTCATCAATGGTGATACGACCTAACAGCTTTTGCTCTTCATCTACGACAGGGGCTGAAATCCAGTCATGGCGTTCGAATAATTGCGCGACTTCATTATCAGGCATTGCCACAGGGATACTTTCAAGCTCAGGATCCATAATGGTTCGGATCGTTTCGCTCGGATTACAAGTGAGCAAGTCGGCTAAGCGAACTCCGCCCAATACATGATCGTTTCGATCAACGACATACAAGGTATCTGTCGTATCGGGTAAATTCCCGCGCTGGCGAAGGTAGCGTAATACTACATCAATATTAACGTCTGGTCTGAGGGTGACGGTATCGGTGTTCATGATACTGCCAGCGGTGTCGTCAGGGTATAACAATGCTTGCTCTACACGGTGACGATCTTGGCTGCTCATTGATTGCAGTACTTTTTTATATACTGCGTCAGGAAGGCTTCTTAAGATATAGGCTAAGTCATCGGTATCCATGCCAGAGGTAGCTTGCGCAACTTTTTCGGGTGTCATACCGCTGATGAGCGAATCTTTAAGTTCTTCACCAAGATCTTCTAAAATATCACCCGCTTGCTCCTGGTCAATGAGTTGCCATAGAACTTGACGAGTTTTAGGTGGAGAAGATTCAAGAATGAGGGCGACATCTGATGCTGCCATATCATGGAGCATGTTTCTAACATGGACAAACATACCGCTGCCCAAAGCTTGAGTCAGCTGATTTAGGCGCTGTTCGGTAAGCTCGCTGTCGATTACTTCGATACTCATTCGCCACTCCTCAAAAATTCGATTGCCAATATTAACTTAACAGGGTGGAAAGGGAGAAGCAGTTTCTAAGCGTCGTCAAGTTACTGCATAAAAATTAAGCGCTTTATTGATTTTTGTTGGACTTTAAACAGTATAGTGAACAAAACAAACTTGAAGGGAATTAACTGGAGAAAGGGTGGGAATAATTATAAATAGAGAGTTTGTATACCGTTGGGGTTGACTGAGGCAATTGAGATTACAACGGGTTTGATATCAACACTGGTGATTAATGTCGAGATTAGCTTTCTTCATCAAACTTGTCATTGATCAATTTACATACCGCATCTAAAGCGAGTTGAGCATCAGCGCCTTGTGCTTTGACGGTGATGACTTTACCTATGCCACTTTCTAGCATTAATAAGCCTAATACACTGGCAGCGCTAGCCTGCTTTTCACCTTGAATGAGGGTTATGCTTGCTTCAAACTCAGTGGCTAGTATGGCCAGTTTAGTGGCAGCTCTTGCATGGAGTCCAAGTTTGTTACTGATGGTGATATCTTTCGAGATACTCAATTCAGTTGTCACAGTTTGAGTTCTCTATGGCGGGCACTGACTTGATGCTTAGTATTAGAAAAGCGTTTTGTTAGTTGATCGGCAATATAAACTGAGCGGTGCTGACCACCAGTACAACCAATCGCGATCGTTAGGTAGCTACGGTTGTTACGCTCAAGGTGTGGCATCCAAGTTTCGAACAAGTTTTCAATTTGCCAAATGAATTTATTCACCAAAGGCTGTCTACCTAAGAATTCCTGCACGGGTAAATCGAGACCTGTTAGAGGTCGTAACTCAGTTTCCCAATGAGGATTTGGTAAAAAGCGTACATCAAACATAAAGTCAGCTTCAGTAGGCATACCATGTTTGAAACCAAAAGATTCAAAGTGGATCACTAATTCTTTATCAATGCTGCCCATTAAGATTTGTCTGACTTGATCGCTTAAGTCATAAATCGTTAGCTGCGAAGTATCAATGTAGTGATCGACCATTTTAGCGATAGGCTCGAGTAAACGGCCTTCTAATTGAATCGCTTCTTGCAGTGAAATTTGGTTTTTTGACAGAGGGTGTAAACGGCGGGTTTCACTGTAGCGCTTTAACAGCACTTGATCATTAGAATTTAAAAATAGACTAATGATGGTCGTATCGTCAGAAAGCAAGGCTATCTGCTCTTCTAGCACTTTGCCTTGCTCTTCAATATTACGAACGTCGACGCTAATCGCGACAAGGTCGTTATTGCCTTTGAGCTGTTCAAGTAAACTACCAATAAGTGGTAAAGGTAGGTTATCAACACAGTAATAACCTAAATCTTCTAATACCCTTAGTGCTACTGATTTACCTGAGCCTGATCGTCCTGATACGATGACAAGTTTCATGCAGTTATAACCTGATAAAGTTCTGTAGCGTCATGACTCTTTCGAAGTCGCTTAAGGATTAATTTATCGCTCAGTTTTTCAGCCATACTCGACAGCGTACTTAAATGCTGTTGGCATTGGTCAGAAGGAACTAACAGCGCAAATAATATATCCACGGGTTTCTTGTCGATAGCATCAAACTCAATGCCTTCTTCACACTTGATCAAAATTGCTATCGGTTCTTCGATATCAGTTAATCGACCATGCGGAATCGCAATGCCATTTCCTATACCTGTACTACCCATTTTTTCACGTGCTATTAAACTTTCAAAAATAGCCTGTGAAGATAGGGTTGGGTACTGGGCAGCCATTAAATTGCTGATAAGTTCCAGTACTTTTTTCTTACTGCCCGGCGTGGCGCAGGTAGTGCACGCCGGCTGCAGAATGGTGCGAAGTTCCATCGTTAGTGTTTAATTAACTTCTCTTTGTGTTTAATTACCTGACGATCTAATTTGTCGATCAGGGCGTCAATTGCAACATACATATCAGCGTTCTGTGATACCGCAAAAACTTCACCTCCTTTGAGGTGTAATTTTGCCTCTGCAATTTGTTGCAGCTTTTGAACATTGAGCACAACGTGAACATTATTGATCTGTTCGAAGTGTCGTTCAAGCTTTGAAAACTTAGTTTGTACATACTCACGTAAAGATTGAGTAATTTCCACATGGTGCCCAGTCAGGTTAATTTGCATATATCATCCTCCAATAACAAAGGCTTATAGGCTTTTGCGTTGGTTTGAGGGAGGGATGAGCATTGCTTCACGATATTTGGCGATCGTACGCCGAGCAACATTGATCCCTTGTTCCGCCAATAGCGTCGCCATTTTACTATCGCTAAGTGGCTTTTGCTGGTTTTCTGCGGCAACAAGCTTTTTAATAAATGCGCGAATTGCAGTAGAAGAACACTCTCCGCCATCATCAGTACTCACATGGCTTGAAAAGAAATATTTTAGTTCAAAAAGTCCCCTAGGGGTGTGCATGTATTTTTGTGTGGTAACACGAGAAATGGTTGATTCATGCATTTCAACGGCTTCAGCAATATCATTAAGTACCATTGGCTTCATTGCTTCTTCGCCAAACTCAAAAAAGCCTTGTTGAAATTGCACAATGCAATTAGCCACTTTTAATAAGGTTTCATTGCGGCTTTCAATACTTTTGATAAACCATTTCGCTTCTTGCAAATGACCACGGATAAATTGGCTGTCTGATTGGTTTGCTGAGCCTTTTGCCATTGCTGCATATTGCTGATTCACACCAATTTTTGGCATGTTATCTGGATTTAACTCAACGACCCAACGGCCACTCTTTTTAAACACTGTCACATCTGGAATGACATATTCATCTTTAATAGGAGTGATCTGTAACCCTGGACGTGGGTTAAGCGTTTGAATAAATTGAATCGCTTCGCGTAAATCATCTTCTTTAAGCTTGGTTTTACGCATTAATAATCTAAAGTCGCGGCCTGCAATTAAGTCTAGGTGTTCTGCAATCAGTAGCTTAACGTTATCGATACAAGGTATTTCACTAGGGTATTGGCCCAGCTGAATCATCAGGCATTCGCTTAAATCTCTTGCTGCAACGCCTACAGGATCAAAATGCTGAACTCGTTTGAGTACGGCTTCAACTTCATCGAGTTCAATATCTTCTAAGCCTAAAGCTTGCAATATGTCTTCAGTTGTTTGGGTTAAGTAACCACGTTCATCAACGGCATCGATAATCGCCGTAGCAATTACCAGATCGTTTTCAGAAAAAGGGGTGAGATTTTTTTGCCACTCTAAATGCTCATATAAGCCTTCTGTGGTTTCACCTTGAAAAGGCATATCGTCATCACGAGCCACTGCGCCAGAACCTGAACTTGGGGATGCTGTGTAAACTTCATCCCATGTGGTATCCATTGGTAATTCGTCAGGCATGGATTCTTTGGTCAACGATTCAGTGGTGTCTACGGTTGAGGTGTCTTTTTCAACAGTCACTTGGCTGTTATCACTAAAATCAGTATCGGTTTGCTGGGCGTTTTCTTTTACTGGTTCTTTTGCTTTAGCAAACTCATCTTCGAGCTCAAGGAGTGGATTTGAGTCAAGTGCTTGTTGAATTTCTTGCTGTAGCTCCAATGAGGAAAGTTGCAATAAGCGAATGGCTTGTTGCAACTGTGGGGTCATAGTCAGGTGTTGACCCATTTTAAGTTGGAGTGAGGCTTTCATTTACCGCTTATCCCTAATTGAGTTTCATCATCGCGACTAACAATTGTGTGGGTCTAGCACCTTTTTAAACTGCTTCTAGGCTTAAGCTGAACCTTGGCTTAAGTTCAGTCTAGAACATTGCACTAAAAAGTGGGACTGATACTGGTCGCGACATGCCATATTGTGCACTAAAGAATGCTAACTATAGCTTGAATTGCTCACCTAAGTATACTGACCTGACTTGCTGATTGTCTAAGATTTCAGCAGGCGTGCCTTCTGCAATTAAATCACCGTGGCTAACAATATACGCGCGCTCACATACATCAAGCGTTTCACGAACATTATGGTCGGTAATGAGTACTCCAAGTCCACGATTTTTTAATTGTTGAATAATTTTCTTGATATCTATCACAGAGATAGGGTCGACACCAGCAAAAGGCTCATCTAGCAGAATGAACTTAGGATTTGCCGCTAATGCGCGTGCGATTTCAACACGTCGACGTTCACCACCCGATAATGCCATACCTTGGCTATCGCGAATGTGAGTAATATTAAACTCTTCTAATAAGTGCTCTAACTCTTCGATGCGCTGCTCAGTCGTTAAACTCTTGCGGGTTTGTAACACCGCCATAATATTATCGTGTACGGTTAACTTGCGAAAAATACTGGCTTCTTGTGGTAAATAGCCAATACCTTTGCGTGCTCGCAGGTGCATTGGATCTGCCGTGAGGTCGTCTGAATCAATTAATATGCGGCCTTTATCACTTTTAACTAAGCCAACGACCATATAAAAGGTGGTGGTTTTGCCTGCACCATTTGGCCCTAATAGCCCAACAATTTGACCTGTTTTAACGGTAAGACTGACATTTTTGACCACTTGGCGACTTTTGTAGCTTTTAGCCAAGTTTTCAGCTGTTAAGGTAATTTGGGTCATTATTGAGTTTGCTCTAGCGCTGGTGTTTCAGGTAATGCATCTGAAGCTGGTTGCTCATCAATTGATGCAGGTTTAGCTATTGCAGGTGTTTCAGATTCAGTTGCTGCTGCCGAATCTAAACCATTTTCAGTGTTTTCGATAACGGCATCAGATTGATTTTCAATTAACTTCTCAACTGTTTCTTCAGGTGCTTGCTCTGTGACTTCTTCTGTTGAAACAGGCTCAGATGAGGCGCTATCTGGTTGCTCTGAAGTGTCTTTCGATTCATTTAAATCAGGGTAGTTTTCAGGCTGGAAAATTGTGATGACTCGGTCTTTTCCGTCGCCAGTACTTTCAGCGATCAATTGCTGTTTTTCAATATTATAACTGATGAGGTTACCGGTAACTTGGCTACCTGCTTGATCAAGTTTAGCGTTACCTTTTAAGGTTAAAATACTGCTGGCTAGCTCATATCTGATTTCATTGGCACTGGCTGTACCAATACGACCATCATCTAACTCTTGCGAGAATGTAGCCGGATTACCAGTGGCAACCATGGTTTTTTGACCGCCAGACTCTTCACTAAATGCGCGTAATTCATCTGCATTTATGTTAATCGTGCCTTGGGTGACGTTAACAGGGCCAAAGAAAATAACTTGGTTATTTTTAATGTCTGCTTTTTGGCTCACAGCTGCGACTTTTAGCTCTTGTTGTAGATCGCCTTCTTTAGCGTTAACGCCAGTCATTCCAATTAGGCTTATTCCAACTAGGCTCAACTTTACAAAATGTTGTAGTGAGACAGTAAGGTTATTACTTTGCTTCATACGTTCCTTCTACTTGACTTAAAAGCTCTAATTCTTCGGCATTTAAATCAGCGTAAAGGCCTAAGCCTTGTATATTAAAATCTTGACCTGTGACATATATTTGTCGATCAGACGTCATGATCATAGTGTTCAAATCGAGAGCCAACATAGTGGTTGTCAAAGATTGTACTGGTTCATTGATGTTTATTGCATCAATAATAACATTATTTTGTAGCACTACTTTGCCAGTTTCTTTATTAAGCTTGCCTAAATCAGCAGTTAATTGCCACTCAGCTTCACCATTTTCTGGATAGACAAGATAAACAGGTTCAGTGAACAAGGTTTCATTTGTTTGCTGAAAATGTTCCATGTGTTTTGCTGATACACGACTTTGGACTAAGCCTTGCTCGTTAAATTCAGTACTACGTAAGTCATTAGCTATAAACTCAGGACGAGCAGGATCAGGCAGCTTTGATGCTTCCATCTGGCTGCGCTTGACTTGGACTTGCCAATATAAAATCAGTGCAGCGCCAAAGAAGGCTAAAATGGCCAATGTGGTGCGGCTCATATACTCATTCCATGGGCCGATTCAAATTTGTCTTGGCTAACCAATAGCAGATCAGTTAATTCGCGTAGTGCTCCATTGCCGCCATTTATACTAGTAATCATTTGGCAGTGACGTTTTACAAAAGGGTGACCGTCTGCAACACAAACCGCAAGACCCACTTCTTTCATGACGGGTAAGTCGACCATGTCATCACCGATATAGGCGACTTCATCAGGTTTGACATTATAAATGCTCAGCAAGTCTTTAAACGGGGTAAGTTTATCATCCACGCCTTGATAGATATGGCTGACGCCTAGAGCTGTCATTCTATTTTCTACAATGGCAGATTTACGGCCTGTGATCACAGCGACTTGAATACCGCTGGTTAAAATTGAGCGGACGCCATAACCATCTCGAGTATGAAATGCTTTGAGTTCTTCACCTGCATTACTTAAGTAGATGCGGCCATCGGAAAAAACGCCGTCAACATCGCAGATAAGCAGTTTGATTTTTTTAGCGCGCTGCCAAATGTCATCACTGACAGGGCCATATAAGCCTTGATGAACTTGTGTTTCAGACATATTAAATGACTCCTGCTTTAACCATATCGAGCATGTTTAGTGCGCCAACAGGTTGTTGATTGTTATCAACCACGATTAAGCCGTTAATGCTTTTTTCATCCATAATTTGCAAAGCTTGTGCAGCTAAAATATCGGCACTGATGGTAATACAGTTTGGTGTCATGACATCGGCAATGGCTGTGGTACGTAAATTCTTTTCTGCATCAATCACGCGGCGTAAATCCCCGTCAGTAAATATACCCACAAGTTGACCGCCATCATCAGTCACAGCAGTCATGCCTAAACCTTTATTTGAAATTTCATATAAGGACTCAGTGATGCAGACACTGCTGTTAACTATAGGTACATCAGCACCTTGATGCATAACATCTGACACTTTTAACAGTAATTTGCGGCCTAAAGAGCCACCTGGGTGAGATAAAGCGAAATCATCACGGGTAAAGCCTCTTGCTTGAAGCAAAGCGACAGCTAGTGCATCGCCCATGACCAATGTTGCTGTTGTGCTTGAAGTGGGTGCGAGTCCTAACGGACAAGCCTCTTCAGGTACTTCAATACAAAGATGCAATTTCGATAAGCGCGCCATATTCGAGTCAGGTTTCCCTGTAACCGCGATAACCGGTACGCCCATTCTTTGAATTACTGGTAGCAAAGTGAGAATTTCGCTTGATTCACCAGAATTTGAAATTGCTAAGACGATATCATTTTTAGCCAAAGCCCCTAAATCGCCATGGCTTGCTTCACCTGGGTGAACAAAAAACGCTGGTGTGCCTGTACTGGCGAGAGTGGCTGAAATCTTGTTACCAATATGGCCCGATTTTCCCATACCCATAACAATGACTTTGCCTTTACATTGCAAAATAAGTTCACAAGCTTGGCCAAACTCATCGGAATCAACATATTGATAGAGGTTATCTAATGCCGTTTTCTCGATATCAATGACCTGACGGCCCCATTGGCGCAATTGTTTCTGATCTATCATAGGTCTCTCGCTCTGTTCTAACACTAATTAAACATTAGCATTAGTGAGATAAAAGTCTTTATGCCCCGTTATTGAGATTGAAATAAGACAATCTGGTACGCAATAAAGACGACTAATAAAATGACGCCATGCCAGCGAGTTAGCTGCTTTTTGGCGCCACTGGATAAAACGAGTACTGCTAATGCGGTACTGGTACCCAGCACCATATAAAAATCTCGGCTACTTGCTTGCGCATCAATCTCACCTGGAGCGATGAGCCCAGGAATAGCCAATACTGCTAAAATATTAAATAAGTTCGATCCGACAATGTTACCAATGGCGAGATCGTCTTCTTTCTTCAACACCCCAGCAATACATGCAGCAAGCTCAGGTAAGCTGGTACCCACTGCAATAATGGTCAATCCGATGACTAAGTCGGAAAGCCCAAATGTCTTGGCAATGCCTACAGCACCAGTCACCATCCAATCGGCAGAAAGCGGCAGTAGGATCATGCCCACAATGATCCAGATAATAGCATGTAATGTGGGTACATTTTTAGGGATCTCTGCATCAGATTCGTCAGATAACGGATCTATTTGCTTATTTCTCATGGCTTGCCAAATGAAATAGCCCATTAATCCAAAAAATGCGACTAATAAAACACCGCCTTCAAAACGAGTTAGCATGCCGTCATGGATGAGGTAACCGGCTAAAACAGTCGCTGCTAGCATTAGCGGTATTTCTCTTTTGAGTGTTTGAGAACTCACTGAAATAGCACCAAGTAGGGCGGTAATACCAAGAATTAAGGTGATGTTAGCAACGTTTGAGCCCAGCACATTACCTACGGCTGTATTGCTCATGCCTTCCATTGATGCAGTGGCTGCGACAAACATTTCGGGTGCTGAACTTCCCATTGCAACAATGGTTAAACCAATCAGCATTGGCGGCAGTCCAAGGTTACGAGCGAAAGCGGCTGCGCCATATACGAAGCGATCTGCGCTCCAAACTAATACGCCTAGGCCAGCGATTAGCATCAAGATATTAAAAAGCATGTTTGTCCAAAAAAAGTGTTGATAGCTATATTTGTGCAGAATTTTAACAAAAATATGAGCAGATGCGATAATTGTTGTGGATTGTAACTCATGGTGATTGATTTGTTGTAGGTTCTTACACAATTTCGTACAATTCAGATCTACATCTTGCGGGCCAGGAAGGCTATTATTTCCTCTATGTCAGATTCAAGTTCATTACAAAATACATCCCCTTTGGTTGAAATTCGTCATATGAAATTCAATCGTGGTTCACGTGTCATCTTTGATGATATTTGTTTGAACATTCCTAAGGGAAAAGTTACCGCAATTATGGGCCCCAGCGGCATCGGTAAAACGACGCTCCTTAAATTAATTGGTGGTCAATTAACCCCAGACAGCGGTGAAGTATTATTCAGTGGTGAAAATATTCACCAACTCAAACGTCAGCAATTATTTGAGCTGCGTAAACGCATGAGCATGCTATTTCAAAGTGGTGCCTTATTCACCGACATGAATGTATTTGATAATGTGGCTTTTGCATTACGTGAGCATTCTGGTTTACCTGAAAGCATTATTCGTAAAGTGGTGATGATGAAGTTGCAAGCGGTGGGTTTACGAGGCGCAGCTCAGATGAACCCTAATGAGTTATCGGGCGGTATGCAAAGGCGAGCAGCGTTAGCGAGAGCGATTGCCTTAGAGCCTGAAATGATCCTTTATGATGAGCCATTTGCTGGGCAAGATCCTATTTCAATGGGGATGCTGGTGAAATTAATCGGTGAGCTATCCAGTACCTTAAAACTCACTTCTGTCGTTGTTTCCCACGATGTTGACGCTGTTCTGAGCATTGCTGATTACGTGTACGTGATTGCTGAAAAGAAAGTGATTGCCTCAGGGACTCCCGACGAGCTTAGAGCATCAAATAACCCTCAAATTGAACAGTTTATTAATGGCCGACCAGACGGGCCTGTGCCTTTTCATTTCCCCGCTGAAGATTACCAACAGGAGATGCTAAATGGGCGTAGTTAGTCGTGTGGCGGACTTAGGCCGAGTTGCATTGGATGTTTTAGCAGGGCTAGGCCGTGCAGGCTTAATGCTTTGGGGCGCGATTATCAATGTGCCTAATATCAGTAAAGGTTTGCCATTAGTGGTTAAGCAAATTTATGTGCTTGGTGTGCGCTCAATGGTGATAATCATCGTATCAGGCTTATTTATTGGTATGGTTTTGGCGCTTCAAGGTTACACCGTTTTAGCTGATTTTGGCACTGTTGAAAGTTTAGGCCCGATGGTTGCGCTGAGTTTGCTGCGTGAACTTGGCCCTGTCGTGACGGCATTGTTATTTGCAGGACGTGCAGGTTCAGCATTAACCGCAGAAATAGGCTTAATGAAATCCACTGAGCAATTATCTAGCTTAGAGATGATGGCTATCGATCCATTAAGGCAAGTGATTGCGCCGCGTTTTTGGGCAGGGGTGATAAGTGTACCTTTATTAACAATGATGTTCTGCCTCGTTGGTATTTTAGGTGGTCATCTTGTTGGGGTTGAATGGAAAGGCATCGATAGCGGGTCTTTTTGGTCAATACTGCAAGCATCTATTGAATGGCGCCAAGATATTGTGAATTGTTTGATTAAAAGTGCTCTATTTGGCGTGGTAGTAACTTGGATTGCTTTGTACCGCGGGTATGAGGTCACGCCAAACCCAGAAGGGATAAGTAAGGCAACCACTTCGACAGTGGTGCAAGCAAGTTTAGCGGTACTCGCACTCGACTTTTTGCTTACAGCAATCATGTTTGGTCAGTAACAAATTTCGCATTCATTAATTAAGTGGTTGAAGCATATGTTGACAAGGAAAGTAGAATTATTCGTTGGGCTCTTTTTACTAACAGGGTTGTTGGCATTTTGTGTATTGGTGTTTAACGTTGCCAATGTGGAACTAAAGTCGAGTAAAGAGACCTATACTTTAAGAGCTGAGTTTAACAATATCGGCGGTTTAAAGGTGCGTTCACCTGTGAAGGTTGGCGGTGTTGTCGTTGGCCGAGTCTCGAAAATTACACTGGATAATAAGAAGCTGGTGCCCGTAGTTACCTTAACCATGGATAAAGAGTTTAATCAGTTCCCTGAAACGAGTAGCTTATCAATTTTAACGTCAGGGTTATTAGGTGAGCAATTTTTAGGGCTGACCCCAGGCTTTATGGACGATGACATAGAGATGTTAGCAGATGGGGATAGAGTGCATGACACTCGCTCTGCATTGATTTTAGAGGATTTAATTGGGCAGTTATTATATAGCGTTTCTTCAAAGGACAATTAGGAGAGAAGTATGAGCCAAGTCTTTAAACGTATTTTGCAAACTATGGTGTTGTTAGTTGGCAGTGCTGTGAGTCTCACAATGTCAGCGAGTGAAGTGACAAGTGAAGTAATAGATACTCATGATCCTTTTAAGTTAGTCCAGCAAGTATCGAATAAAACCTTTGATCGCTTTAATACTGATAAAGCGTTAATTGATGCAGATTTAAGTCATTTAAAGGTGATTGTGCGTGAAGAATTAATGCCATATGTCGATTACAAATATGCTGCTTATAAAGTCATGGGGCAGTATTTACGCGACACGACACCAGAACAACGTGAGCGTTTTGTCGAAGCGTTTGAAGGTTACTTGGTGGCGACTTACGCTCAAGCCTTTACCGAGTATACAGGTCAAAAAGTACAGTTTTCCCCTGCGAGTGATTTTGCCGATGAGAAATTCGTCGATGTAAATGTGCAAATTATTGAAGATGGCCGCCCACCGATTAAAGTGATGTTTAAAGCAAGACGCCTAAAAGATGATAGTTGGAAGGCATTTGATTTAGTCGCTGAAGGGGTGAGTCTACTTGCGTCAAAACAGTCTGAAATTTCAAACTTAATTCGCCAGAAAGGCGTGGATTCGGTGATTGAAATGCTAAAAGATCGCACCCAACAAGAAATCAATTACAAACAGGATAAGGAAAATGCTGCGTGATTGAGTTTTTACAACAAGGTGACACTTGTGAAATTAAAGGGCAATTAAGGCAAACAGAGGTCATTGATTTATGGCCAAAACGACAACAGTTGTTTACTGATAGCACGCAAGTGTTAGACTTGTCTGCTTTAGAGTATGCCGACAGCGCAGGCGTCGCATTTTTACTTGAGCTGATATGCTTAGGTAATTGCAGTAAAAGCACTACTCAGCCAAGAACATTGGCAAATCCGAGTACACATCTAAAAAAACTCATTGAGTTATATGATTTAGAATCCTTTTTTCTAGAAAACTAGCATTGAATTTAAGGTAGCAAATTCCATGGATTGCAAAGTAATCGAACAAATTTTATCAGACGCACTCACTGTAGATGAAGTTCATGTCACGTCTGACGGTAGTCATTTTAAGGTCGTTGCCGTAGGCGAATGCTTTGATGGCATGAGTAAAGTAAAGCAACAACAGACGATTTACGCACCATTGAATGAATTCATAGCCAGTGGTGAGTTGCATGCGCTGACCATCAAAACTTTTACGCCGACACAGTGGAAGCGTGAAAAACTATTTAATATGTAATTTCAGAGAGTCAGTGTGGATAAACTAACAATTCAAGCCAGTCAGCCGCTTTCTGGAAATGTGACCATTTCTGGGGCGAAAAATGCCGCTTTGCCGATTTTGTTCGCAAGTGTGCTAGCAGAGACTGACTTTATCGTTTCTAACGTACCGAGTCTTCGAGACGTCAATACAACGTGTAAGTTATTGCGTTGTTTAGGCGCAGAAGTGAAAGAGTTAGGCGACAGCAAGTACTGTATTTCAACTCAAAACTTAAATGAGTTTTGTGCTCCTTACGATCTCGTTAAAACCATGCGAGCGTCTATTTTAATCTTAGGCCCATTACTCGCAAGGTTTGGTACTGCAGATGTATCATTACCTGGTGGTTGTGCCATTGGTGCCCGCCCTGTAAACCTTCACTTGCAAGGCTTAGAGCAAATGGGCGCTAAGATTGAAGTGAAAGAAGGTTACATCAAAGCGCGTGTTGATGGCCGTCTTAAGGGCGCGCATATCTTTATGGATATGGTCAGTGTAGGCGCGACTGAAAACTTACTTATGGCCGCCACACTTGCAGATGGTGAAACAATCATCGAAAACGCTGCGCGTGAACCTGAAATTAATGATTTAGCCCATTGCTTAATTAGCATGGGGGCCAAAATATCTGGTGTAGGCACTGCAACACTAAAAATTGAAGGTGTTGAACGCTTGTCTGGCTGTGACCATCGAGTGATGCCAGATCGAATCGAAACCGGTTCGTTTTTGGTTGCAGCAGCAGTAACGCGCGGAAGTATTCGTTGTGTTGATGCTGACCCTTCATCACTTGAAGCTGTACTTGCCAAACTTGAAGATGCAGGTGCGAAAATTACCACAGGTGATGATTGGATCGAGCTTGATATGCAGGGTAAACGTCCTGTCGCTGTTAATATTAAAACAGCGCCATATCCTGCATTTCCAACCGATATGCAAGCTCAGTTTTGTGTACTTAATGCATTAGCTGAAGGCACCAGTCATGTGACTGAAACGATTTTTGAAAATCGTTTTATGCATGTACCTGAGCTAAGTCGTATGGGCGCCGAGATGGAACTTGAAGGTAATACTTGCATCATTAAAGGTATAGAGCGCATGAATGGTGCTCAAGTGATGGCGACGGATTTACGTGCATCAGCAAGTTTAGTGATTGCGGGCTTAATGGCTGATGGTGTCACAACTGTCGATCGGATTTATCATTTAGATCGCGGCTATGAACATATCGAAGATAAGTTTGCAGGCTTAGGCGGCAAAGTGGTTCGCGTTAGCTAAGCTAATATCTGTATTGATAACTAAAGCCGCTTTTTGAGCGGCTTTTTTATGTCTTAATATTTAGTCATCATGAATTTGGAGTGATTAAAAAGCCTGCATGAGCAGGCTTTATTTGAGGATAAACCAGTTTAAATTAACTATCAGTAGGGAGCTTCTCTCCAATAACAACGGGTAGTTCTAGTGGTTTTCCTTCACGAATAATAGTGATATTCACTTGATTACCTGGTGTGGTTTCAGCAATTCTATCCATTAACATTTCAACGCCTGGTACGCTTTCTTCTTCGTATTGAATAATCACATCACGAGGACGCAGCGTTGCTTTTGATGCTGGGCCATTTGGATCAACACCTGTGACTAATACGCCTTTAAGGTCGGGTAAGTTGAGAATTTGCGCCATTACAGGACTCAAAGGTTCGCCTGAAATACCTAGTGCACCACGGATCACGCGGCCGTTAGTAATCAATTTCCCCATAATGCTATGGGCAAGCTTTATAGGAATAGCAAAGTTAATCCCGTGACCACCACCTTCAGCGCCAATTTGGAAAGCAGCAGTATTAATACCAATAAGCTCACCACCAGTATCAATTAACGCGCCGCCAGAGTTACCGGCATTAATTGCTGCATCAGTTTGTAAAAAGTCGAGGTAACCAGAGCTTAAGCCATTGCGACCTGTGGCACTGATGATGCCTTGTGTGATGGTTTGACCTAAATTATATGGATTACCAATGGCTAAAACCACATCACCCACTTGTGCGGGGTTATTAAGATTAATAGGCACAATAGGCACATTGTCGCCATCAATTTCAATTTTAAGGACCGCTAAATCAGTGATTTGATCTGAACCCACAACTTCAGACGTAAACTTACGACCATCTTGCAGGGCGATAACAATCTCATCGGCTTTTTTGATCACGTGGTAGTTAGTTAAAATGTAGCCTTCTTTGCTCATGATCACTCCGGAGCCAAGGCCTTGGAGTGAGCTTGAGTTCAGTGGACTATTTTGATCTAAACTTAAGCTGTATATGTTTACAACTGCTGGAGCGGCTCTACGTACAGCGCTAGCAAATGACAATTCATTATGATGTTGAGTCGTCGTTAAGCCGTTATTGAAGCTATTGTTGTTAGTAATGGAATTAACAAATAAGAATACAGCAGCCATGACCAAACCAAATACCACAGCCTTGCTTAAGTAAAGAATAGTGTCTTTGAAGTTCATTGGTCGACTACATATAGGAAAGATGAGCAAATATTATCATGACTAAAAAAATTAAGCATCGTAGCGACAAACTACAATGCTTAATTTATGTTTGATAATAAGATTTAATTTAAGGCTTTATCTCAGTACTAAGTACATTAATTTGTTATCGCGGAGCACCTTTAACGCAACAGCACCTTGTGGATTCTTTAGCTCTTCTTTTAACGCGTTCAGGTTTTTGACCTTACTGCGATTTAAGCCGACAATTAAGTCACCTTCTTGAAGGCCATTTCGTGCTGCTGGAGAGCCCTGTGCAATACTCGTAATTTCGATACCTTTACGGCTATTACTCAGTTCTGCCCCTTCTAACATTGGGTGGAGGGCATCATCGGCAGAACCTGAACTCGAGGTTGATTCACCTAGAACTACGTTCGCGGTTTCTTCATCGCCATCACGAATAATGCCAATTTCAACTTTTGCACCAGCGCCCATTGTGGCTACTTTGGCTCTAAGCTCTTGGAAATTTTTAATCTTTTTACCATTAACGCTAACAATAATGTCGCCAGCTTCTATGCCTGCTTTATCAGCGGCGCTATCAGGCATGACTTCACTGATAAACCCGCCATGTTGGGTTTCAAGGCCAAACGCTTTTGCTAGCTCGTTATCTAAATCGCGCCCCGTGACACCAAGTACGCCACGCTTCACTTCACCGTGCTCAATAATTTGATTAATGAGGTTGTTCACCATATTGGCGGGAATTGCAAAACCAATCCCGACGTTACCGCCACTTGGTGCAACGATTGCTGTATTGATACCGATAAGCTCACCATTTAAATTAACGAGTGCGCCGCCAGAATTACCGCTGTTAATCGCGGCGTCGGTTTGAATAAAGTTCTCAAGCATTTCAATGCCAAGGCCACTACGCCCTAGAGCACTAACAATCCCTGAAGTTACGGTTTGTCCAAGGCCAAATGGGTTACCAATAGCCACAGCAAAGTCACCCACTCGAATATCATCTGAGTTAGTCTGTTTAATTGCCGTTAGGTTTTTTGCTTCAATTTGCAGTAGCGCAATATCAGATTCAGGATCAGCGCCTATTAATTTAGCATCAATTTCTCGTCCATCATGTAGGCCAATTTTGATTTCATCTGCGCCGTTAATGACGTGATTATTGGTGACGATATAGCCTTCTTTGGCATCAATAATAACCCCTGAACCTAAGCCTCTGAATGGTCGCTCTTGGACTTGTTCTTGCGGCGCATTAGGGCCAAAGAAATACTTAAATACATCTGGGATTTGTTGTTTCGATGTTTGGGTACCACTTACCGCAACCGATACAACAGCAGGTGTTGTTCTTTCAAGCATGGGCGCTAGGCTTGGTAATGCTTGACCATCAACAGCTTGGGGAATTGCCGCTTGTGATAAGGCCGGCATTAAAGATAGCGAGGCTGATAAAATTGCTGCTGAGAGTAAAGTTAATTTTGGCTTCATTAATTATTGCTCCTTGAAAAATTAAATCATGGCTCGGTAAAAGTTTACAGTTATCGCCTTTGATCAAATTTAATCTGATAATCGTACATGGTATATATAACCTCGGAGTCTACGCTGTTTCAATAAGTTCAGCCTATATTAACAAAGGTTAATTTTTTGTAGTTATAAACGTTACCTCAATTGTAGCTGCATGCTATGATTGTTTCGAATTTTCAGCAGTATAAGAGAGTCGTACTTGTGTCGCAGTTAAGCCCTTGGCAGCATTACCAGCAAGATTTAACCCGTGATGGTTTTTCTCACGATATAGCACAGGAGCAAGCGGTAAAATCGCTACAACGGGTTTATGAAGAAGTCATTGCTGCCGATGTCCAACCTTCAGGTATTGGCAAGTTGTTTAGTGCGATAGGATTGAAAAAATCCGACTCATCGATTCAAGGGCTGTATTTATGGGGTGGAGTAGGGCGCGGTAAAACCTACTTGATGGATACCTTTTATGATGCACTGCCTACAGATAAAAAATTGCGTGCACATTTCCATCGTTTTATGCACCAGTTGCATCATGACCTCGGTGAAATGGAAGGGGTACAAGATCCGCTCATTAGCATTGCTAAGAAAATGGCGCAGCAATATAAGATAATCTGCTTTGATGAATTTTTTGTCTCAGACATTACCGACGCGATGTTACTGGGCACCTTATTCCAATATCTCTTCAAAGAAGGTGTTGCCTTAGTGGCGACCTCTAATATCATTCCTGACGACTTATATAAGAACGGTTTACAACGCGCACGGTTCTTACCTGCAATTAAACTGATTAATGAACATTGTGAAATATTAAATGTCGATTCGGGAATTGATTACCGTTTACGTACTCTTGAACAAGCAGAGATTTATCATTTCCCATTAGATCAGCAAGCAGATACCAATTTAATCACTTACTTTGGTCAACTCGCCCCAGAATCAGAAGTGCTTACAGGTTCTATTGAAATTGAAGGCCGTGAGATTGCTATTCGCCAACAATCTCAAGGTGTCTTATTAGCTAACTTTAGAGACTTATGTGATGGTCCTCGTTCGCAACGTGACTATATGGAAGTGGCGAGGCTGTATCACACTGTTTTAGTGAGTGGCCTCGAGCAAATGGGGTCTTCAACCACAGGTGACGATATCGCGAGGCGCTTTTTGGCCATGGTCGATGAATTTTACGAACGTAATGTAAAACTGATTATTTCTGCAGAAGTCTCATTAGAAGATATCTATACCGATGGCTTATTAAGCTTTGAGTTTAGGCGCTGCCGTTCAAGACTGATTGAAATGCAGTCTCATGACTATTTAACTTTAGAGCATCTTCCTTAAATAGGGCATATATCAAATTGCTGTTTAGGTTTACTTATATAGGTAACTTATTCGCTAGCTATATTTGAGTTGATAGGGTTGAGTGTTTATTGAACAACTCATGTCGATGGGATAGTGAATATTCAGCATAAAATCCAGAAATCACCTTCATAGGTGATTTTTTTATAATTATGAAAAAATTAGATGATTTTTAACTCAAGTTTGTCTATAATCCGCCACCTGCCCTCGTTACTCCACCGAATTTGGGTGGAAGATTTAAACCAATTTCAGCTCGAAGGGGCTTTGAAATGGTCATTGTGTTGATTGCATGTGCAGTCAGCATTGAGACAGAATTTTAATCATTGGGTTTTTGTAAAATGAAGACTACATTTACTGCTACACCAGAAACAGTCACACGTGACTGGTTCGTCGTTGATGCTGAAGGTAAAACTTTAGGTCGTATCGCTACTGAAATTGCTACTCGTTTACGCGGTAAGCATAAGCCAGAGTATACTCCTCATGTTGACACTGGTGACTACATCATCGTTATTAACGCTGAGAAAGTTACAGTGACTGGTAACAAAGCTAAAGGCAAAGTTTACTACTCACATTCAGGTTTCATCGGTGGTATCAAGCAGATTACTTTTGAAAAGCTGCAAGATCATAAGCCTGAGATGATTATCGAGAAAGCAGTTAAGGGTATGTTACCAAAAGGTCCTTTGGGCCGCGCTATGTTCCGTAAACTTAAAGTTTACTCTGGCGCTGAACATAACCACGCTGCACAACAACCACAAGTTCTTGATATCTAATCCGGGAGTAAGCTAATGTCTGCAACTCAGTACTACGGCACTGGCCGTCGTAAAACATCAACTGCTCGCGTATTCGCTAAAGCAGGTAGTGGCCAAATCGTTGTTAACCAACGTCCACTAGATGTATATTTTGGTCGTGAAACTGCTCGTATGGTTGTTCGTCAACCACTTGAGCTAGTTGAAATGACAGATAAACTTGACATCTATGTAACTGTTAAAGGCGGTGGAACCACTGGCCAAGCAGGTGCAATTCGTCACGGTATTACTCGTGCATTGCTTCAGTTAGACGAAGCTCTACGTCCTTCTTTACGCGGCGCTGGTTTCGTTACCCGTGATGCTCGTAAAGTTGAGCGTAAGAAAGTTGGTCTACGTAAAGCACGTCGTAAGCCACAATTCTCAAAACGTTAATTCGTTTTTGGAATTCAAAAAGCCCAGCTATATGCTGGGTTTTTTATTGCCTTTTTTTTATCAAATACAGCTATGATACAAAATGATAATGGTGTTTCATTTGTTTGATGTTGCCACTGTTCTGTTGTTGAGTTAATAATAAATTGTGGGATGAATGATGGATTTTCAAGTGTGGATGTTTGCGATTGGTTTAGTTTTGGTTTTAGAAGGGATTGGACCGTTACTATTTCCGCAGCAATGGAAAAAATATTTAGCTGAGATTTCGAGCCAAAATAAGAATGTTCTCAGGAGGTTAGGTGGATCATTGGTGTCTGCTGGCATAGTACTATTAATAATTTTCGCATAAAATACTTGCAATACACCCCCAAAAATCTGTTAAAATTCGCCTTTATACCGCAACCTTGCAGCAGACGATGGGCAAAAACGTAGTAGTACTCGGCACTCAATGGGGTGACGAAGGAAAAGGTAAGATTGTCGACCTTCTAACAGAACAGGCAAAATATGTAGTTCGTTACCAAGGCGGCCACAATGCTGGTCATACTCTTGTTATCGACGGCGATAAAACAGTACTTCATTTGATTCCGTCAGGGATCTTACGCGACAATGTGAAATGCATTATCGGTAATGGTGTAGTGCTCGCTCCCGATGCTTTGATGAAAGAGATCAACATGCTTAAAGAGCGTGGTGTTCCTGTCGAAGAGCGTCTTCTTATTTCAGAAGCATGTCCACTAATTCTACCTTTCCATTGTGCTCTTGATGTGGCTCGCGAAAAAGCGCGCGGCAATCAAGCTATCGGTACAACGGGTCGTGGTATTGGTCCAGCTTATGAAGATAAAATTTCTCGTCGTGGTCTTCGCGTAGGTGATTTGTTCAATGCTGAACTTTTCGCTGTTAAGCTAAAAGAAGTGATGAAATATCACAACTTCATGCTAACCGAATACTATGATTGTGAAGCTGTTGACTATCAAACAACGCTAGATGATGCATTAGCTATCGCTGATTATCTGAAAAGCATGTGTACTGATGTGACTGAATTACTAGATACTGCCCGTAAAGCGGGTGAGCCAATCTTGTTTGAAGGCGCACAAGGTACATTACTTGATATCGACCATGGTACATACCCATATGTGACTTCATCAAACACTACAGCAGGTGGCGTAGCTACTGGTTCTGGTTTTGGTCCTCGTCACTTAGATTATGTATTAGGTATCATGAAAGCTTACACCACTCGTGTAGGTGCTGGTCCATTCCCAACAGAGCTTGAGAATGAGATTGGTGACTACTTAGGCCATAAAGGTCAAGAGTTCGGTGCTACAACTGGTCGTAAACGTCGTCCAGGTTGGTTAGATGCTGTGGCAATGCGCCGTGCAGTTCAAATCAACAGTGTAAGCGGCTTCTGTCTAACCAAACTTGACGTTCTAGATGGCCTAGAAGAAGTTAAGATTTGTGTTGGTTACCAGTATCCAGATGGAACTGTTGAAACAGTGACTCCTTTAGCTGCTGAAGGTTACGAGCAGGTAACACCTGTTTTCGAAACTATGCCTGGCTGGAGCGAAACCACTTTCGGTGCGACATCAATTGAGCAACTGCCACAAGCAGCACTTAATTATATTGCGCGTATCGAAGAGTTACTTGAAGCGCCAGTTGATATCGTATCAACGGGTCCTGACAGAAACGAAACAATCGTATTAGTTAATCCATTTAACTAACACATTGAAGGCCGCTAATTAGCGGCCTTTTTATTGTGTAGTTGACCTAGTTTTATTGATTGAAAATTTACATCGAACATTCACTGTTATCCTCCAGTTACCTTCGTCATTTTCTCCTATCTAATACAAGCGATTCAGTTTTCTATTGTGTTGAATAATTGCGGTTTGTGCAGTTAATACTCAAGAATTGAGCTATAATGCCGATGCATTGAGTAACTAAAGTGTCATTGAGAATCGTTATGCTGCGTTTAAGTTTATTGTTGTTGTGTTTTATTCCATATATTACCGTTGCCGAAATGGCTTCAGTGGATATTTATAATGATGAGCAATTACTTAAATTGATCCGAACGAATCAATATTTACAGCAAGTTAAAGCCGATGATTGCCAGCTAGTACAAGACATCGAAGCGAGAGCCGAAGTGCTAAAGCAGCCCATGTATCAATTCTTATGGGGTGAGATGCTTAATCATGGTGTTTGTGTGCCGCAGCATGCATCCAGAGGCATGAAACAATTACAAATTGCTGCAGAGCAAGGTAGCGCAGAGGCGATGCTAAAACTGGCCGAGTATTACTATCACGGTAAAATGGTAGTCAAAGATAAAAATCGTGCAGTGCAGTATGTGATGCCTGCTGCTGCGAATGGCGATGTGCCAGCACGATTAATGTTAGTTCGCCTTTTTGGCGAAGGTTATGGTAGCCCTGTAGATTACAAGTTAGGTTACCATTGGTTATATAACAGCGTATTTAATGATGAAGCGACACAGAAAAAAGCGTCTTCATTATTGCAGACATTAGCCGCTAAGATGCCCGCGAGTATAGTCGCGCGAGCACAGCAGCCGCAGCTGCACTAAACGCTAATACTCCAACATTGGAGTAAATTATTTGGAAATTGAATGATCAACGATCCTCATTTTGAGAGAGAGCAAGACAAGTACGAAAACCCAATCCCTAGCCGTGAATACATCTTAGAGTATTTACGCGCCCAGAAATCACCTGTGACTAGAGAGCACATTGCCGCAGCATTAAACATGGTCGATGAAGATCATCTTGAAGCGTTAAGAAGACGTTTGCGTGCAATGGAGCGTGATGGACAACTGGTTTACACCCGCGGACATAGCTATGGTTTACCTGAAAAGATGGATTTACTTTCAGGCAGCGTGATTGGTCACCGAGATGGATTTGGATTTTTTAAATCTGATGAAGGCGGAGATGACTTATTTATTAATAACCGCGATATGCAGATGTATTTTCATGGCGATAAAGTCCTAGCACAAAAAGCGGGCTCAGATCGTCGTGGACGTCGTGAAGCACGTATTGTACGTCTAGTTCAGCAACGGGCAGCACCATTAGTAGGTCGCTATCACGTTGATGCTGGCATGGCATTTGTTATTGCTGATGATAGACGTATTACCCAAGAAATCTTAATTGCTAAAGAAGACAGCAATGGCGCTCGCGCAGGCGACGTGGTTGTAGTTGAGTTAACTCGCAGACCTGGCCGCTTTGTTAAAGCCGCTGCGAAAGTCACAGAAGTACTTGGTAAAACGATGGCCCCCGGTATGGAAATTGAAATTGCACTGCGCAATTATGATTTACCCCATAAATGGTCATCAGTGATTGAGAAAAAGCTCAAGCGCATTCCTGATGAAGTGCCAGAGTCTGATAAGCAAGGTCGAGTCGATTTACGTCACTTACCTTTAGTGACGATTGATGGTGAAGATGCCCGTGATTTTGATGATGCAGTTTATGCTGAGACAAAACCTAGCGGTGGCTGGCGTTTATGGGTAGCGATTGCTGATGTGAGTCATTATGTGCGTACTGATTCTGCATTAGATGAAGAGGCGCGTGCCCGTGGTAACTCGGTGTACTTCCCATCGCAAGTTATTCCAATGCTGCCAGAGAAAATTTCCAACGGCTTATGTTCGCTTAATCCGCATGTTGACCGTTTATGTATGGTCGCAGAAATGACAATTTCAGCGGCGGGTAAGTTATCTGGCTATAAGTTTTATCCTGCAGTGATGCATTCACATGCAAGATTTACTTATACCCAAGTCGCAGCAATGCTCGAAGGCGGCGAAATCGCGCCTGAGCATGAAGCACTATTCCCGCATCTTCAATGTTTACAGTCTCTGTATTTAACTTTGAACGAGCGTAGAGCTGAACGCGGTGCAATTGCATTTGAAACCGTTGAAACCCAGTTCATCTTTAATGAACAACGTAAGATTGAAGCGATTGTGCCCCGTGGACGTAATCAAGCTCATAAGATTATTGAAGAGTGCATGATCCTCGCAAACGTCGCTTCTGCTAAGTTTGTGAAGAAACATAAAGGTGAAGTGCTATATCGTGTGCATGAAGCGCCATCTGAAACTAAGCTAGCAAACTTTAAAGAGTTTTTAGCTGAACGCGGATTATCAATGAATGGTGGTGATGAACCTACACCATCTGATTATCAAGATGTGATGCTGAAAATTGCTGGTAGACCGGATGCGGAACTGATTCAGATCATGTTACTGCGTTCAATGCGCCAAGCGGTATATAGCCCTGATGATGATGGTCACTTTGGGTTAGCATTAACCGAATACTCGCATTTCACTTCGCCAATTCGACGCTATCCAGATCTGGTGTTGCACCGTGTGATCCGCTATTTATTAGCTGCACAAGATGGCAATGTTAAGGATAAATGGACTCCTGAAGGGGGTTATCATTATGACCTTGAAGAGTTGGATAAGTTAGGCGAAGAATGTTCAACGACTGAACGCCGTGCAGATGAAGCGACGCGTGATGTAGCTGATTGGCTTAAATGCGAATACATGCAAGATCATGTTGGTGATGATTTTGAAGCCGTTATCGCATCGGTAACAAGCTTTGGTTTATTTGTGAGGCTGAAAGATCTCTACATCGATGGCTTGGTGCATATTTCAAGTTTAGTCAGTGATTACTACCAATTTGATCCAATGCGTCAACGTTTGATTGGTGAAAACACCAAGAACGTATATCAAGTGGGCGATGAAGTGAATGTAAAAGTGGCCGCAGTTAACTTGGATGATCGTCAAATAGACCTTATCATGCTTGGCGATCATGGGAAAAGCCGTAAAAAAGCTAATCGTAAACCGTTAACAGCACGTGAACGCGCTAACCTTGAAGGCGCTAAAGCGGGGGCTGGAAAATCTGGTTCAAGCAAGTCAGGAGCGGGTAAAGATAGTTCTGATGCTAAAGATGAGAAAAGTGGGGCAAAACGTAGTCCAAGTACTAAAAAGCCACGTTCTAAATCTAGCGCTAAGAAAAAAAGTGCAGGAAAATCATCTAAAAAACCAGTAAACAGTTCAGCTACAACAGCTGCAAAAAAACCATCTAAAGCAAAGCGTAAGAGAAAATAAGTAAATGAAAAAACAAGATATCATTTTTGGCATACATGCTGTTGAAGCTTTGCTACGAAATGCACCAGAGCGTGTGATTGAATTATGGGTAGTACAGGGACGCGAAGATGAACGTGTACTGCCATTAATTAACACTGCAAACCAATATGGTGTTTCTGTGCAGCGCTCTGGACGTAAGGTACTTGACGACAAATCAGCAAGTAGCCAACATCAAGGTATTGTCGCACGAGTGAAACCAGCCAAAATACTCACTGAAAATGATTTAGATGCCTTGCTTGAAAAAACAGAGCAGCCATTTCTACTTATTCTTGATGGTGTTACCGACCCTCATAACCTTGGTGCATGTTTGCGAAATGCGGATGCTGCAGGGGTTCAAGGTATTATTGTACCAAAGGATAATTCAGTTGGTTTGACTGCAACCGTGAGTAAAGTGGCATGTGGCGCAGCTGAAACTGTTCCTTTGTTTCAAGTGACTAACCTTGCCCGCACTATGCGCCATATTCAGCAAAAAGGTGTGTGGATTATTGGTGCTGCAGGTGAAGCAGATTGTGAATTGTACCAAGCCGACTTAAAAGGTCCACTTGCTATCGCAATGGGCGCTGAAGATAAAGGTTTGCGTCGCCTAACACGTGAAAGCTGTGATTCAATCGTATCTATCCCAATGGCGGGTAGTGTTTCAAGTTTAAATGTATCTGTTGCAACGGGTATTTGTTTATTTGAAGCGGTGCGCCAGCGTAAAGGCTAATCTTGCTAAGATAAATTATCAGCATTAAAAAACGGGCTTATGCCCGTTTTTATTTGCTTTGAATTTGAATGCTACTGGAAAGTATAAAGCAGGTTAAACGTGGTAATGGTATCGGTTTTAAAACTGTCTTCAGGAACAACGGCGGTGTACTTAACATTAACGCCAATTTTAAATGCCCAATCCTGTAAAAAGGTATTTTTATAACTTAAATCTAAAGTCAGGGTATTGTTGTCTTCACCGACTTCTGAGGTGAGATCGGCATTTAAACTGGTATATTCCTGTAGCTTGACCGAATACTTTGCTGCAGTACGTAAAATGATGTCTTGGTTGGCTTCTGGATTTAAATCGGAATCGGTGGCTTTAGGCAAATCATAACGATAACCAGGACCCACTTCTAAACTGAGTTTGGTTTGGTAATTGGAAATAATATCGAAACCGTAACCAGCAGATATCGTTGACAGTTTGGTATAACTACCAAAATCATCCCAAGTGAATTCCCCGCGTCCGAATACATAACCGCTATCCAGTTTATAACTAGATTGCGCGTAAAGATCATATTTTTCAGCTGTCGTCGATTCATCATCAGCTGCATAATAGGCTTTTAAGGTTAATTCTTGTCGGGCTTTTTCAGTGTCGTAATTTAAGTAAGTACGGCCATTGAAGTTTTGCGACTGGTTGTTACCGGTGTTTAGTTGCATTCCCGCTTCAATTTCAGCGTTAAAGTCACTTGGTGGCTCTTTGTAATCTGGTGGTACTAATGCCCATGCAGAAGATGAGGCGAGCAAAGTAGAAGTAAAAATGATGACTTTATTCATTACGCTTATCTATGGGTTGTTATGAGGAACGCCTGGAATACGGATGAAGCGTCATAATACCTGTATTCGTGTAGGCTGCAAAGCAATCCGTTACTTAAACACTGTCTTGAAGGGTTAAGTTATTCATTTTTATATCGTATTTATGTGTTGTTAAGTTAAATGACAGTCTCACTTTTAGTAGAGACTAAACGAATAGACTTGATGGCAAAGTATTACTTGAGTTTGCTGTTGTGTTTATGTACTATGTCGCGCTCAAATCAGTCATTTAATTTCGTTCCTTGCCTCCAACTTGGTCTGACTGAGCCACACGTGAGGCTAATTAACCGTAAGGAGCAATAAATGCGTCATTATGAAATCGTATTTATGGTTCACCCAGATCAAAGTGAACAAGTCCCAGGTATGATCGAGCGTTACAGCAGTGTAATTACTGATGCTAACGGTACTATCAGCCGTCTAGAAGATTGGGGTCGTCGTCAATTGGCTTACCCAATTCAAGACCTACATAAAGCTCACTATGTTCTTATGAACGTAGAAGCAACTGCAGAGTCTATCGAAGAGTTAGAAACAGCTTTCCGTTTCAATGACGCTGTTCTGCGTAACATGGTAATGCGCACTAAAACTGCTGTTACTGAAGCTTCTCCAATGGCTAAAGCAAAAGATGAGCGTGATTCACGTCGTGCTCCTACTGCTGCACCAGCTGCTGAAAAAGAAGTTGAAGCAAGCGCTGAAGAATCTGCTGAATAATTAATCTGTGGTTAATCACTTAGTATTGTCAGGAACGATAACTCGTTCTAAGCGGTTTGATAGCCCAAGCGGGATTCCACATAAGGTAATCACGTTAGAGCACAAAGCGCAGCGGTATGAAGGCCAGATGTTGAGAAACGTTTATTGCCTCATCCAAGTCATATTAAGTGGACAACGTTTTAATAGCGTTACAGAAGAATTAAAAGCAGGCGTGCAGGTCCAAGTTGAAGGGTTTATCTCTATGCAGCAAGGACGAAATGGCCAAAATAAATTGGTTATGCACGCCGAAAATGTCGAATTGAAAACTTAGGAGACTGTCAACATGGCACGTTATTTCCGTCGTCGCAAGTTCTGTCGTTTCACCTCTGAAGGTGTTGCAGAAATTGATTACAAAGATATCGTTACTTTAAAAAACTACGTAACAGAAAGCGGTAAGATTGTTCCTAGCCGTATCACTGGTACTAGTGCTAAATATCAACGCCAACTAGCTCGCGCGATTAAGCGTGCTCGTTATCTTTCTCTACTGCCTTACACTGATTTACATCAGTAATCGCAGTATTAATCAGAGGAATTAGATAATGAACGTTATTCTGCTTGATAAAATCGCTAACCTTGGAAACCTAGGTGACCAAGTTTCAGTTAAAGCCGGTTACGCACGTAACTTCCTTTTGCCACAAGGCAAAGCTGTTGTTGCTAATGACGAAAACGTTAAAGTTTTCGAAGCACGTCGCGCTGAATTAGAAGCTAAATTAGCTGCTGAATTAGGTGTTTGTGCTGCACGAGCTGAAAAGCTTGCTGCATTAGAAGCAGTTGTTATCGCTTCTAAAGCTGGTGACGAAGGTAAACTATTCGGTTCAGTTGGTACTCGCGACATCGCTGATGCAGTTACTGCTGCTGGCGTTGAGCTTGCTAAAGCTGAAGTACGTCTACCTTTAGGTGCTTTACGCACTTTAGGTGACTTCGAAGTTGAAGTTCAGCTTCACACTGAAGTTAAAGCTGTTGTTAAAGTTTCTGTTGTTGCAGAAGACTAATAGCAATTTGCTTTAAAGAAAACACCGCCAATTGGCGGTGTTTTTTTATGCCTGGAATATGTAAATTGCAATGAGATGGGCTGCATACTTTGACTTGAAATAATGCAATGAAAGTAATTTTGACGAAAGTAATCTAGACTTACTCTGGCAAAAAGTTCAGGCAAAAAGTTCATGAAAAAGACGCATAAAAAAGGCACTTTGATAAAAGTGCCTTTTGTTTCATGAACAAGAGAATTAGTCTCTGACTAACTCTAACTCATCCATTAAGTTGTGTGCGTTATCAACCTTATCCATCATCCAAAGGATATAGCGGAAGTCGACATGGACTGCGCGGGTAATGGTTGGATTGAAGAACCAATCTTTAGTAATTGCTTCGTAAGTTGAATCAAAGTTCAAACCAACTAACTCACCTTTACCGTTGAATACCGGCGAACCTGAGTTGCCGCCAGTAGTATCAACACTTGATAAGAAGTTAACCGGTACTGAGTTAAACTCTTCTGGTTTATCAAGACACGAGAACAAGCTGCAAATCCATGAGCGAGGATCTTGATAGACAGACGCAACAGTATGGCTGCCATAGTCATTAGTTGCGATTGCATCTAATAACTTCTTCGGCGCGTTATAAGGCGCTTCACCAGTGTGCTTACCTACAATGCCTTCTAAGCGTGTAAACGGCTGCTTGTAAAGGGCATCTCTTGATTGGTAACCATCAACCATGCCGTATGTGATACGTAAGGTTCGGTTTGCATCTGGATACACAGGCCAATCATTGGCTTTGTAGTAAGCAATAATGGCTTCCATATATTCTGGGCGTGCAGTAGACAACTCACCTTTTAATGTGTTTTCTGCTTTCTCTTGCGCCATATTGGTGTCGTGCAGTGCAACAGCTAAACGGATAAATGGATCAGAGCTGGTTTCAAATGCTTGTGCATCTTGTTCCATCCAAGCAAGTCGTTGCTCTTTATCAGTAAGACCTGTTAAAGCGTAGTAGCCATCTAACTTCGCTGATAGTGCCTCTGCATCAGAGATTTTATTCAGTGCATCATCTAAAATTGCCACGCGCTGGCTTTGTGCCATGTATGCATTTAAATCTTGAAGCCATAGCGTTTTATCAACAGATACATCAAAACTGCGTTCTAAGCGTGTTAAGTTAGCGGCGAACATTTTCATGTCTCGCTCTTGAAAGCCTTGTTCACGTTTTGCGTCAGGGAGCTGTTTTTCTTTCGCTAAACGATACAGTTTTTTCGCTGCTGACAATAACGAACTTGATTGCGCATTATTGAAAAAGTAATCCGTTTGAACTTGAGTTTGCTGCTTGGCAAGCAGCGCTTCTAATTCAGTGATTAAGTTCTGGTTTGCTTGAGTGTCTTTTTTCAACCAAGCTAAGAAATCATTCTCACGATCTTGCTTGATGCCGACAATATCAGTGGCTTTAAAGCCATCTAACAAGCCGTTAAGTTTCTTCATACGGTTAGCCATTGACGCAAGGCTGCCAGCATATTTTATCGCGATAGTATTATTATCTGCCGCCATTTGATTAATGGTGTCGATTTGTAGCTGATAGCGCTTGGCGTAAGTTGGATACATCCAATCACTGGCAAACTCTAGTTCACTGGTTAGGCGATAACGACTGGTAGAACCTGGGTAACCAGCAGCAAAGACTCCGTCACCTGCTTTAACGCCGTCAGCATTAATTTTTAAAAAGCTCTTAGGCTCAAACGGTACGTTATCTTCAGCATAACCGGCAGGTTTGCCATCTTTACCTACGTAAGCACGTAAGAAGGTAAAGTCACCAGAGTGGCGAGGGTATTCGTAGTTATCGATGTCGCCGCCAAATGCGCCAACACTTTCAGGTGGTGCGTAAACAAGGCGTACATCACGAATGATTAACTGCTTAATCAAGTAATATTCTAAACCGTTATGGAAACTACTAACCGAACAGCGGTAGTTTTCATCGGTTTCACATTCTTTAATGAGTGCTTTGCGGTTTGATTGAATATCTTCGTATCGCGCAAGCGGCTCATTACTTAAATCGGCATTTACTTGTTTAGTGACATCCGTTACGGCTTCAGTAATGTATAATCGCTCGTTTGGACCAGCTGAAGGTTCTTCTGCTTTAGTATTGGCAAGAAAGCCATCGGCCAAGTAATTATGTTCTGTTTTACTGTTATATTGTATTGCTCGGTAGGCACAATGATGATTGGTAACAACTAGACCTTGGGGCGAAACGAAACTGGCGGTACAATAGCCGAGGCCGACAACCGCATTCATTGGGTATTGGGTTAGATCTGCAAGTTGTTTTGCAGGAATTTCGATGCCACGTTGTGCTAATTTATCTGCGATAGAAGGCATTTGATAGGGTTGCCATTGGCCTTCATCGGCATGGGCTAGCCCGGAAGACAGCACAAGGGCTGCAACGAGTGCAATACGCATGTTCTTTCCTTAAATATTATTATTGTTAGTCCGCATGAGCGGTAATGTTGCACATTTTAAGGTGCAACATGTTTGCATGACCTCGGTGTTATACCATATTTTACAAACAGGTTGGGAATTGGGAGTTTTAATGTCACAAAAAGGTCCTTTTAAGGCTAAAGAAAGGTTAAGAGATGCACAAGTTGATGCGCTCAAATTACCGCCTCACTCTATTGAAGCTGAACAGTCTGTTTTAGGTGGCTTGATGCTCGATGCTGAAGCTTGGGACAGAGTCTCAGAGGCTATCGTGGCAGATGATTTCTACTCTCGCTCTCACCGAATGATTTATGCGGCGATGAGCCGTCTTGTTGAAACCGGCCAACCTATCGATTTGATTACGGTATCTGAGCGACTTGAAGTTGAAGATCAACTTGAAGATGCCGGTGGTTTTGCCTATTTAGGTGAGATTGCTAAAAACACCCCGAGTGCAGGTAATATTTTATCGTATGCCGATATCGTACGTGAGCGCGCGGTTGTGCGTGACATGATTGGTGTCGCCCATGAGATTGCCGATGCAGGTTATAACCCAGAAGGACGTAATTCAGGTGACTTACTCGATTTAGCTGAAACTAAAGTCTTTAAAATTGCAGAGTCGCGAGCGAATGCCAATGAGGGCCCTGAAGGGATTAAATCGATTCTTGAAAAGACTGTCGATAAAATTGAGCAGCTATACAATAACCCACATAACGGTGTAACTGGGGTTTCGAGTGGCTTTAGTGACCTAGATAAAATGACCGCTGGTTTTCAGTCTGGCGATTTGGTCATTGTGGCAGCGCGTCCATCGATGGGTAAAACTACCTTTGCGATGAACCTGTGTGAACAAGCTGCGATGAATGAGGATAAGCCGGTACTTATTTTCAGTTTAGAGATGCCGTCAGAACAAATTATGATGCGTATGTTGGCGTCTTTAGGCAGAGTGGATCAAACTAAAATTCGTACCGGTCAGCTCGATGATGAAGATTGGGCTCGTGTGTCATCGACCATGGGTATCATGCTTGAGCAAGGCAAGATGTACATTGATGATGGCTCTGGTTTAACCCCAACAGAAGTACGCAGTCGTGCTCGACGGATTGCCCGTGAGTATGGCGGTTTATCGATGATCATGATCGATTACCTGCAGTTAATGCAAGTGCCTTCATTAAAAGATAACCGTACCTTAGAAATTGCAGAAATTTCTCGCTCACTGAAGTCTCTGGCCAAAGAACTCGAGATTCCAGTTATTGCACTTTCACAGCTTAACCGCTCGCTAGAGCAACGTGCTGATAAGCGACCTGTTAACTCGGATTTACGTGAATCTGGTTCGATTGAGCAAGATGCGGATTTGATCATGTTTATTTATCGTGATGAAGTGTATAACGATGATTCTGAACAAAAAGGTGTCGCAGAAATTATTATTGGTAAACAGCGTAACGGCCCGATTGGTCGAGTGCCTTTGACCTTCCAAGGCCAGTTCTCGCGCTTTGATAATTACTCAGGAACGCAAATATTTGATGAAGATTAATCCTGTTTCATAAATCAGTATTGTGTCTATAAATTGCTATTATCAAACAAGCCTCTGTTAATGAAACAGAGGCTCAATTTTTTGTTTTCATGGTGAAGAACACCTGAATATATTCGTCATTTAAGGTTAATTATTTGAAACCGTTTCCCCGTGCTGAAATTAGTCGTCAGGCTTTACAGGATAACCTTGTCAGGCTGAGAGAGATTGCTCCTAACAGTAAAGTCATGGCAGTGGTTAAAGCTAATGGTTACGGTCATGGCTTACTGAATGTTGCACAGTGTGTAGATAATGCCGATGGATTTGGTTTAGCAAGGCTTGAGGAGGCGCTGCAATTGCGTGAAGGTGGGGTGAAAGCGAAACTGCTATTACTTGAAGGTTGCTTTCGTCAGACAGATCTCCCGTTATTAGTACAGCATCAAATCGACACCGTAGTTCATCATGAATCTCAGCTTGAGATGCTTGAGAACTCGACATTATCAGCTCCTATCACCGTGTGGCTCAAAGTGGATTCAGGTATGCATCGACTGGGTTTTGGCTTAGAACAGTTCGATGATGTATACCAGCGTTTAATTGATTGCCCCAACGTGAAAAAGCCGGTTCATTTAATGACACACTTTGCCTGTGCTGATGAGCCTGACAATAATCTCACTCAGCAACAAATGGATGCTTTTACTCAACTCATATCTGATCTTCCTGGGGACCGCACTTTAGCAAATTCAGCGGGTACCTTATTTTGGCCTCAAAGCCAATGTGATTGGATAAGACCTGGTATTGCTTTATATGGGGTTTCTCCTGTATTTGGGGATAAGGGGACCCATCACGGTTTACAACCTGCGATGGAGTTAGTATCTAATTTGATTGCTGTTCGTGAGCATAAAGCGGGTCAAAGTGTGGGTTATGGTGCGCATTGGACTGCCGATAAAGACACTAAATTAGGTGTGGTCGCGATTGGTTATGGTGATGGTTATCCCCGTAATGCACCTGAAGGAACGCCTGTTTGGTTAAATGGTCGAAGAGTGCCGATTGTTGGCCGCGTATCGATGGACATGCTAACGGTTGATTTAGGCGCAGAAGCGACAGATCAAGTTGGTGATCTTGTACAGTTATGGGGACAAGCACTAGCCGTTGAAGAGGTCGCTGAACATATTGGTACCATCGCTTACGAACTCGTGACCAAACTCACCCCACGAGTGGTTGTCGATTTACAAGAATAAAGCCCTTAGGGGCATCTAGATGTTGCAAGGCTACACACGTTTAACAGTGTCTTGTATTAGAAGGAAGATTGAGTGCAGTTGTATAAAGCCGCGCTAGTGACTTACTGCGTTATTTATAGTGGTTGGGCCTTTGCTCAAACACAGCCTATTCAAAGCCTTATGTCAGAAGATACTATTGTATCTGTTGACATTGCGGGCGACGATAAGCAAACAACATCAACGTCAGTTGAGTTAGAAAAGAATAAACAAGCCAAGAATTCAGCCGACAGTTATGATGCTGAATTTGTTGCTGTGCCTATTATATTTTCAACTGAAACGTTGAGTACAACAATTGGTGGTGCAGGTGTCATAAAGCATGCTGGGCAAGCTCAAGCCGTTGCACTGGGTATAGGTTTATATTCAGCCAATGACAGCTGGCTAAGTTATGCTGGATTCTACAATTATCAAATTCCCAAACTCGATCAATGGTTATTCAGCGCGGAGTTATTTCGTGGCCATTATGAGCAAGGCATATACTATCTCCCGCAAGCAAACACCGAGACTGAAACTGAACGCATAATCAGTGTAGGCGATGAAGGCTTTTCAAAATTACATATTAAATATGTTTTGCCGATGGCTGGCGGGGCAAACGGCGCTGCAGCGTCTCTAGCCAGAAAGAAAAATGCAATAAGCTGGAATCCACTAGAGTCAGGTGTCACATCGATAAGTTTGACGCCCTTTAATAAGTATCGCGAACTTGAAACGCTGGATTATTTACCTGATGAAGCAAATGGCATAGAGCTGGCTTTAGATTGGGATAATCGTGACTCAATGAATAACAGTTCAGAGGGCGGACAAACCAATCTTACATTAACGCTTGGCAGTGAAGTAAGCGATAACCCAAGTTGGTTTATGTGGGAATTTGAACAAAGTGCTTTTATGTCACTGGGAAGTAATGGCTGGTTTGAAGAACAAGTACTCGCCGCCAACGTCTATATTGCCGATACACCAAGTTGGAATAGCTTTGATGGCGATAGCCAAAGTTACCAGCGCCCCCCAACCTTTGCAGGCGTTTCACTCGGTGGGTTTGATAGGTTAAGAGGTTATGACTCGAAGCAGTTTACTGGAAGAAGCGCGGTCAATTATGCGCTTGAATATCGTATGACTCCTCGTTGGCAGCCACTACAAAATTTACCAGTGTTTAATTTATATGATGTGCCTTGGTGGCAGTGGGCATTATTGATTGAAGCAGGAAATGTGACCGACGAGTTTAGCCTTGATGACTTACACAAAGACATGAAAACCTCTTATGGTGTGAGTGTCCGTTTTGAAGTTGAAGATATTGTTATCAGAAGTGATTTTGTCACTGGTGGTGATGAAAGCCAGTTTTGGGTAATGGTTAATCAGCCTTTTTAATTCAATATAATACGTTTTTTACTTAGCCGACCTTACATATATTTTTATAGCTGTGTTTATCTGGTTAATTCAATTTTTTCTTAATGTTAATACCTATTGAGCTCTTTAAGTAAGAGCCCAATAAACATTTTTTATAAAGCATGTGTCAGGATAAAAATAAGAAAAAGGCGGGGATGAATACGCCTAAACTCATCAGCACAATTGATTTCGGCTTGGCTGGTCCATGTTTTCCTTTGACCATAAACAAGGCTGACAACGCCAGAAATATCAGCATCCCAGCAAACAAGTCAGAAAAATACACCCAAGCATTGCGTGTTTCATTCAAATGCAACTTGTTCAAAGCTTGAAGAATCACTCTCGGCTCAATATCTTGATAGCTCACCTGATGTTGTCGTCTATCCCAAAATAACGTGTCACCGTCATCTAGAAAAACTTCAAACTGGTTCTTGTTTTGCCAAAAGCTCGACTTTACTGCCTGCGTTAAGTCAAAGCTACTTTGCATACGCTGGATAATCTGCTGATCATCCAGTGTTAACCAGTCACTGTCGTCAACCTGCTTAGTCTGCCTTTCTACAGCGTAATTAGGGTTCCAGTCTGCAATATGATTAACCGCAATCCCAGATACCGCGAAAATGATTGAAAATCCAATGCAAAAGTATCCAATATCACGGTGTAAGTTGCGATTAAGGCGATACCAGTTAATGCTTTTAAACCATTTAATCAAGGATACTGACTCCTGTCGGTACCAGTTGGTACATGGTCATCGGTTCGGTTACTGATGCAGCATCGAATGCTTCTCCAGCTTCTTTGGCATAGTGGGCCTTAATTTCACGTGTTTGCTCAAGGTCGTACCTTAGTGCTTGAAGTTGACCCGTTGCTAAGGCTTTTTTACCACGAGCGGTCAGTGGAAATACCATTTCGCCGTCTTTGACTTTTATTCGCAATGTTTGAAATCGCTTGTCTGAGGCAATGGTCATCCAGCAACCTCGGTGCTCACAGACTCCGACAATGGTGCCTTCAATAGTGACGGCATTTTCAAGGTAATCTTCTGGCGAAGCCATCAAAATTGATACTGGAACTAGATAGTCTCGGTTCACGCCTTCACCAAAGTCTGTTGCTGCCTGGCTAGTGCCTACTAAAGAACCAAGTAAAATTGCCGCGGCGATAAATTGTTTCGTTTTCATGTATTGTCCTTAAAATTATGTTTGAGTCAGTAGTTCAAATCAATCGTTCGACCACCTCAACATTGGATGGCCGAAACATCATTTATAATTTCTTTCCTCCGGGCATATCGATAAAGGTCAATCGATGCGGTAATGGAAAAATCTGCTTTGCCAGTACTTGCAACCCTTCAAGGGTGACTTGCTTATGTAATTGCCCTGAACGTTGGATATAGCTAGCGTTCTTATAACGTTTGTCAGATAAGATAAGCCTTCTTAACCATGTGTTGGCATTGTTGTTGCGGTTTTTTTCAGCGAAGTAGATATCATCGACAATGCGCTGTAAATCTTGCTTCGCAATCGCTGATGAAAGGTCGTTAAGTACTTCATTAGTAGCTTTAAGTAACTCATCAGCTCTTTCAGGGGCGCAAGTGTAGTGCACTTCTGTTTCGACTCTGTTGTGCTGCGGGTCTAAGCGCATTTCAAACTTAATCGAATAAATACCGCCAAGTTCTTGTCTTAGTTTTTTCTTGAGCATTTTTTTCGCAATCGGTGTCAGTGTAGATACTAAGAATGCATTTTCAGGCGTCCATTGCATCGGTAAGTATCCGTATTGGCTAATCTCAGCTTTTTGCAGATCATGGGCTTGAATATACTCAACACGCTTAGCTGCAAGTTGCTTATTGGTGTGGTTATCAATACTTGCTTTGCGAGTGATATTTGCCAATGATTGACTCATTTGCTGCTCTAAATCCGTTTGCGATAGCTCGCCGATAATATAGAAAGTAACAGGTTGATTAATGATAGCTTTAGCTTGTTCTTCAATCTTTGCTTGGCTTAAGGCATCAACTTCTGTTTGGTTTACCCCATCAAGCATTGATTCACCAAAACGTTGTTGGTTTATAAATTGCGATTTTGGTTGAACTCGATTTGCCTGTTCAACAATTGCGTCTTTAACTGAATCCCAGGCATTGTTATCAATACCTGCATTCATGCGTAAGTGATATAACTGCATTAAGTTTGCAAATTGCTCTGGTGCTATCACGGCAGCTAAATCCAGCTCATTAGCTTTAAACTCCCATTGCCAACGAGGTTTGTCTTGCTGCCATTGTTGCCACTCAGCTTCAGACCATTGGGGTAAACCGCTTTGCTCCCATAATTGTATACTGGTTTGTGCAAGCCATACTGGCATCGCGTCATTTTGAAAGCCGACTTGAGTTAACGCCTTGATGTACAGTTTATTATCTGGGGTGGACTTGTTAAGCCATAGCAGTTGATCACCATTGCTTAGCTGGTATTTTTTTAAGGTTAATGTCTGCTGTTGATACTGCCACTGCTCAGACTCAAGCGGGTACCAGCTACCTGGTTTTGTCGTCACCTTTGGCAGTTCAGGTATTGTTACCTCAGAGTCTGTATTTAAACTCTGTTCTGTTTTTGGTTTGACATCGGCTAGCAAAACGCTTTTTTCAAGCATGTTGATATTTGTCTGAATATCGGCTTGTAACTGACGTACCTCTGCTGCTGTTGGTAAGGTGATTTGTTGGTCGCCAGCTGCTTGAAAATATAGAAAATTATCATCAGCATCGAGTATTTCACGCATGCGTTTATTAAGCTCCTCAAAGGTTATTTTATCTAACCATTGTTGAGTGCGTTCGCTACGCGTTAGCGGAGATTCAAGCAAGCTGCCTTGTATAAACGCTTCAGTAATTTTATCTTCCCAAGCGGCAAAATCACGATGCTTTGCGGCTTCGATATTACGTTTAGTAATCTCGTATGCTTTGTCACGCATTTGCGTAAACTCTTGCTCATCTAGACCATCACGATATAACCGAGCCAGTTCAGTCGCGACAACGTTAAGGCCTAAGTCATGGTCATGAGTACGTGAGGCGATAGCAACAATCAGGCGATTGTTTGTTGGCTCTTTGACAGTTAAGCTGAGGCTTTCAATGTCATCTGATTCTACTAGCGTTTGATTACGTCTAATCTGATTTCGCATCATTTTACGTAAAAAGTAGTTTTGTAGGTACGCATACTGTCCTTGCTCTGTAATGCGATCAGGCATTGGTATCCGCAGTCCATAAACTACCATGGAAGTGCTGCCTTTTGGGTGCTGTACTTTATCGATATATAGCTTAGGGGATAAAGGCAAAGCAACATAGTCGCGCTTAGGCTTTGGTTTAGAAGGTAAAGTACCGAAGGCGCTTTCAATCGCACGTTCGGTTTTCTCGGTATCGAGATAACCTGAGATCACTAGTTGCATGTTACTAGCGACATAAAAGGTGTTGTAAAAATCTCTTAACTCACTGATATCTGCTTTTTTAATGGATTTATAAGTACCAATGGTAGGGCGATCTACATAACGAGAGTTATTGCGAACAACGGCTTTTTTCAGCTGGTTGACTTCGCCAGCGAGTCCATTTCCTTGGCGCCATTCTTCCACAATTACCCCACGCTCTCGCTGCCAGTCAGCCTCATCTAAGGTGGCATGGCCTGCAAGTTGTGCCATTAATGAGAGTGAACCTTGCATATCTAAGGCATCATTTGGCCGAGTACGGATCATATATTGGGTTTCAGTTTGACGAGTCATTGCATTAACTTGCAAACCGGTTTTCCAGCCCAGTTTTTCGAGATAGTTGTGAATGCCTTCTGGATGAGCCTGCGTTTTGTGAAACACCATATGCTCAAGCATATGTGCAACACCAGCACGTTGGTTTTCGTCTACGGAGCCAGCATTAACAATTAAGCGTATATTAAAAGGATCAGTATTTTTATCACTGTTGTAGATAACGTATTGCAGACCATTGTCTAATTTTCCAGTTGTTAAAGCAGGATCCCATTGGTATTGGGCTGAACAAGTCACGCTTACGAAGACAACAATACAAGCGATAAGACGAGCACAGCTCGTCAGCATTTTTCTGTATTCATTCATTGAGTGCACATTAGGAGAAAGTTATGTTCGGTTTACGAACGAGTTAAAAAAGAACCAGAAATATTGTTGATAGGGTTTGCATCTTATTTGCAGTGATTGCTATCAATTAAATCTGGAACACAAAATAGTAATTAGGCTAATTAAGCTTAATAACGCCGTTTTAATAAAAGGAGTTCAGCGCTTTGGTAAACTAAAAAGTTTGCTAATGCGCTACTCGGATGTTTTGCGACTTATAATCAGTTATTAGTCATAGGTATAGTTAATGCCCAACCAGAAGCTACGACCAACCTCAACCCCTGACTCACCGGGGAGTACGGAATATGTTCGGCTGTCTAGTAAATTACTGACATCAAAGCTCAACGCTAGGCCATGCTTATTGAAGTCAGGTAGTCGGTAACGTAACGATGCATTAAATAAAATGGCATCATCGTATTCAAACTCTCGATAAATCGTCGCTTCTAGGGGGAGTAACTCACCAGAAGGTGTTGTTTCAACAATATCTTCAAACTCATGCACTTCAGACGTTGAAGACACAGAGGTGTAGCCTTGGGTATATGTCGCAGTTAAAGTGGTTTGTAAATCGTCAGTCCACTTTGCAGTCCAGCCCATATTGACTATCCAAGGACGCGCATAATTTGATGCAAGCCTATCAAGATCGGCTAGAGATACTGCGGTATAAACTGTTTCTTCTTTACCATTTTCATCAACGATTGTGGTTTCATAAGCAACAATATCTTCAGCTGGTGTATCGTCGATATTGTCGTCATAGCTTTCTTGGCTGGTAGAGGTTTCAGACCAAGAAGTATTGGCCCAGAAACTATGATCGCGCCATTGGCCGTTCCAAGAAAGGGAAATACGTTTTTGCTCGCTTTCACCTTTATTGACTTGATAGAGGTAGGTATAGCCACCTTCACGTACGGAGTCACCCTGACCAATTTCATCCTTGTTTTGACGCCAAACCCCACGTAACGACAAGAATCCACCGAGCATTTCTTGTTTCCAGCCCAATGTTAATTCATCCGAGTAGGGGGTTCTTACGCCATCGTATCGATAACGCGTTAAGTCTTGATCGCTATCATCAATCCAATCACCGACGACATTATTGAATGAGTCACGATACTGAGTGATATAAGGTAACTGCTGCTCACGAATAGCATATGTTGTTAAATTGGCATCGTAATAGCGACTAGCGCCGAAAGTTATTAAGGTTTGATTGTCGCCAAAAAGATCGTAGCCACCGGAAATTCGTGGTGCGATATTATGGTTACTGAAGAAATCTTCAGTGTCATAACGCAAACCTAAATTTAGCTTTAAGTTATCCCACTCGACAACATCTTGGATGTACATTGATGCTTTACGCACAGTGACATCTATATGTTCTTCTTGGTAAATAACTCGTCGCTGAAAAAACTGTCCTGTGATAGCTACTGATTGTTCATAAAGCGCAAGGTGTTCAGGATTAATTGGATTAAACGGCTCACCTAATATGGCTTCTAGATCTTCAATAGAGATATTATTGGATTGCTCAATACAATCATAATTGTTGCCATTACAATCTACTTGGCTATTAATTCTAGCATTAGAGTAGGTCACAGCTTGCTGATTTCGGTCACGCAATATTTGCTGGCTTTCTAATTGTAGCCCCATACTAAACTGATGATCTAATTCCCAAAAATTGGCGTCAAAATCAAGTTTGTTATTTAGCGAGTAGGTAATTTGTTGTGTATCGAGATCGCCATAAGCGCCTTCTTTGGATACGGTCGCCCAAGGTTCTGCCCAATCTTTACCGGGGACGTTAGCCCAAGAGAAATGATCTTGAGGGGCTGTGCGACTATTTTCACTGTAACGAGTGTTAGCGGTAATTTTCCAGTCAGCCCAACCAAGATTACGATGGCCGACCGCATTTAGCGCGTATCCACCGCCTTTGGTGGTGTAATCACTATTCAAGGTATCATTGAGAATATCGTGATCCTCAAATGGAGCATATAGCGCTGACACGCTGAGGTGATCAAACCAATCTAATTCTGAGTCGTACTTCAACATGAAGTTTGAGTTGGTACTATCGGTATCTTCTAATACGCCAAGGGATTCGATACTTTGTGTTGACTGAGTGTGATTGACATTTAGGCCAATGCCTCGACCATTTTCCAGTTTCTTAGCTAGCTGAAGCTTGTATTGATGTTTGTCATATACCGGCTTCTCAAAGGTTGATTCAGATGGTTCAGCATTGTCACCATAGATATCATGGAATTCCACCCAGTCAGAACTGGTACCTCGATACCCAAGTTTGACAGAAGGTAAATCCCAGGCATCTTTACTTTGAGATTCCACCACGCCACCTACAAACTCGCCATATTCTACCGGAATATTGGAGTCATAAACGGTAATACTTTCTACTAAGTCTTTGTTTAAAAAGAACTCGTTCGTATGACCCGCGACAGAGTTTTGGCTACTTGTGGCGACTGAAGAACTGCCAGGATCGATACGACTATTGACGTTCATTCCATCGATGAAAAAGCCATTTTGGTAAGCTTTACCGCCAGAAATTGACACTTCACGGGAACGAATATCTGTTAGGCTCGACAAGCTATTGTCTGCTTCACTAGATTGAATGCCCGGAAGACCTTTTAATAGTTCGGTTATATCACCATTGCCAATAGGTGCATTTTCAATAAAATCCTGCGATAGGAAAATTCTACCTTGAGCTTCAAGTACTTCAGGACCAAAGTAGCGACCCGTCACTTCTATCACTTCAACTGGCGTTCCATCATTGTTAAGGCAGCCTTTCATTAATTTGGCTTGCTCTTCATTCAATAACTCTGCTTCGGGAAAACGTAAGTTGCGAGCACAGCTCTGCCATAATTCTGCAGTCTTTTCTGTACTGGTTAGTATTGTTTGTTGCTGTTGTTTAAAGGGACTAACCTTTTCCGCAAAAGCGGAAAAGGTTACTGTTAGGTTCAACGCCAGCATCATGCTGACGTATACAGGGCTAAGAGTTAACTTCATAGTGTTAACCGTTACTGAGCGCTATCAGGCAATAGTGGGTTAACATCTTCACTATCAAGAATACCGTCACCGTCAGTATCATCGTCAGCAGTTAAGCCTGAGGCCGTGATTTGTTCTTCAGTTGCTACACTGATGAAGAAATTAGGCTTACCGTCTTGATCTGTATCGACGTTAGCAGCAGCAGTGGCTGGGAAATCTTCTTGTAAGGCGATTTCTTCAGCTAATACAGCAGTCAATTCTAATTGGGCTGCTTCAGCATTTGAATCACGAGCTATGATTGCTTTTGCAAAATCGTAGTTACGTGCGCCTGCTAGCAGTGCAACCCAATCCTCATAGATGTTGGCTTGAATCGTCGCAGTTTGTGTTTGCACTTTGGTATCAATGAAACTAATTAGCCTTGCAATATCAGCTTGTACACTGGCTAAGCTAGTCGCATAGTCATCTGCTGCAGCGTGGTAGCGCATTTGTGTCACCACAGAATATGCATCAGTTGATGTATTGTAATCATCAGGACTAGCAAGCTGCTCAAGGATCTCAATACCTATCTCTAACCCTGCTTCTTCATCACCATCTTGATCGGCAACGTATGTTTCATAACCCGTTAGATACTCATCAACAATTGTTGTTGCTTGCTCAGCTGGACTGATTAATAAACCGTTAAGTGCTGCACTTTGGGAAAATTCATAACGCCATTCAATACGGTCTTCAAAATCACTGACTTTATCAATTAAGGTTAGTGCTTCAATGGTGATAGCTGCTGCGACTTCTGACTCTCCGAACTCTCCTGCAACGCTCATCAACTCTTGTCGTGCAGTTAACAGGTTAGCAGTTGTTAGGTCTTCAGCGTCAAGTGGATAGTTATCCGTTAAAAGTTGCTGACAAGTTGGGAATAATGCTACGGCCTCATCTTGAGCGTCCATTCGTTGAAGCAATTCGATCAACTTACCACAACCAGAGGCGCCAACAATGTTTGCTGGAGACGTCAGCCTTTCTTCAATCATTTCTGCACTGGTAAGTATGCCCTTAGCAATTTCAATTGCTTGTTTCGCTTCATCATACATACCATAATTGATGAGATGTGCTGCAAGTCCTGGACTCGTAATTGTTTGCTCTGCAACATCTCTGAACTGTGTTCGGTAAGCATCTGGCGATAGACCAATTAAATAGTCGGTTGCCGTTTCAACACTGCCACCTTCTAATATAATTGATAATCCATGGTAGTCATCAATCTCAGCTTGAACCGTTGATTCATAACGATTTAAAAACTCTGATCCAGTGACAATAGCTAATGCAGGGTTTGGAGATAGATTAGGGTAAAGCAGCTCTAGTGCGCCTGCTGCGAGTTGTAAAGCATAAGCGACACCGTTTTCTTTAGTGTATTCAGCGTATTCATTAGCTGGACGATTATACTCTTCATCGTAAGTGACCTCACCGTGAAGTGAAATTATTCGCGCAATAAGCTCTTTGCTTTTATCCTCTTCGCCAGCACGAACATAGTATTCAAGTGCCCAACCGTAATAAAACGCGCGTTTGTAGTAGTCAGAACTTCCCGCGTTGGCTTTAGAAGACGGTAAATACTCATAGCCGATATCTTCAATATACTCGACAAAATTATCAACGGCAGCAACAAACTTAAGTCGATTATCTTCCGTTTTATCCGTTAAATATTGGGTTTGCAATTCCTCGACATAATTACGGTTACTGGTAAGCAAGTAGCCATAACTCGTCGTATATTCATCAGATTGTAATGCTTCTTTTATCAAGCCAAGCATTGCTAATACGTTTTCAGCACCAAGCTCATTACCACTGTCTTGGTAATCACCTAATAAAGACAAATAAAACCGACCATCGGTGGTATTGAAGCTGCTAAAGCCTTTATCCGCCACGTAAATATTGTAGACTTTTAATGCCTCATCACGCAGTACATCACCTTCATCAAATAAACCATTATCATTGTAGTCTGCCGCAATATCTCTTAATGCTCTGGCTTTGTTGTCCTGATTGATAATGTCTTCATTGACAATACGGCTACTTTCGTCAGTTAAGCCTGCATTGGCATAACCTTGGGCCAACGCGTGGTACGCAGGATCTGCTAAGTTGTCTTGCTCAAGGTTTTTGATTAATGCTTGAGACTGCTTAAGGTGTGATAATTCTGATGCGTAGTAATAGTCTTGCTTTTGTTGGTTGGTTTCGTAGCTAGGTTTAAGTTCAATAACGGCTGTGACCATGTCCGAATTTCCATCGTTCACACCAACCGTGAAGGATTTGGCAAACGATAATGGATCTGCGGTGTAAGTGAATGAGCCCGTTGTTGCATCAAGTGCTAATGAGCCTGATTCAGGGGCGACTTCAATCGAGTAGCTCAAGGCATCTTCGTCTGCATCCGTTGCTACAATTTGACCTTCGGTCACACCGTTTGCATTCACAGCGACACTGCTACTCACGATTACGGGGGCGTCATTGACATTGGTAACAGTGAATACCAGATTGGCAGAGGTAGCAGCCGTACCATCACTGGCTTCTACTGTCGCAGTGTCTGTACCAAAAAAATCAACCTCTGGTGTGTAGCTATAACTACCATCAGCACTTAATGAAAGTGAGCCGTTTTCAGGTGTTTGGGTAATGGAAAAGCTGACTTGATCGCCATCTGTATCTGTAGCGGCTAAATTACCATCAAAACTAGTGTCTTCTTCTAGTGTAACGGCCAGTGAGCTTGTATCAAAAACGGGTGCAGAGTTTGAGTCAGAAGAGCCTCCACCACATGCTGTAAGTAATACTGAAACTACAGCAAGAGCTAAAGGTGCGATCGGGAATGTATGCTTCGCCATCAGAAAGTCCTATTTATTATTAACTTATTTCCGGTGGCATTCTGATACCGCGTTATTACAAATGCAAATCATTCTCATAACCATTTGATACATGTTTGTGGTTTTATGACCAAGATCGCAACTGTTTGTAAATTTTGCGTTTGACAATGTAAATTAATTGTAGCGCTCAAAAATAAACTTTTTCTTTAAAAGGGTAAATATTATTTATCTGATTTTTAAGGATTATTTATTATTAGAGTATTAAGTTTAAATTTTGAGTTCGTTTAATTAACTTGCAGAGCGAACAATCGAGTTTAAGCCTTGTGTAAATGTTGTGAGTTGGTTGCTTACTTTGGTTTAGAGATAAAATTTACTATGCTACTGATAGAGTGTTGGCTTTACTCCTTTATGTTAAACAAGGGTGCAAATTGACCAAAAGAGTATTGCCTAACAAAACGATGCCAAGTGGCATCGTTTTGTTTTGACTTATGTGAGGTTATTACTCAACTACGGTTAGCTCGCTGATCGGTGTTGCAATTGGGTTGTGGTAGATGGCTTTCAAAACTGCGATTGCTCGCTCATCCCAAATGCCGTCCATACCGAAACCATTAAAGTGAGCTCCAAGACCTAACGCATGACCTAACTCATGAATGATAATGTCTTTAGTGATGGTATCCATGTTCTTACAAATACTGTTATGGCTACCTAGGTTAACCATGTGCCAGTTGCTGTTCGTGAAGTAGGCTTTGTCATCAACCTTGAAGCCAGTGTCACCACCATAAAACGGGAATGTACTGTGGTTTGCTTTGTAATTACTGCACTGTGATGAATCAAGCAATGCGTGAGTAGTGCCGTAGGAGATTGTGATCGCACCACGAACACCATAGTGCTCTGAAATATCTTCATAGCTGTCGGTTTCAATGACGTTTCCATACTGAGGGTGATCTAGATCTGTGTGAGTCGCGGTGTCTGCATCGTAGTTACGGCTTGCGTCACTGTTGTACGTGTGACCTTTCCACAGGTTGCGATACTGTTTTGCAGTCTCGTATCGCTCGCCACCTGATTCAATCGAGTCTTTAAGTTTGCGCTCTTCATTTAGATAAAAATCAGCATCAAACTGTGCCAAGTTTACGTCCAAGATTTCATCGTTGAATATTTTTACGCCAACTTGCGTCTCGATTGTCTCAACCGCGTCCAAAATTAGGGCGCGACGCGCAGGTGTCAAATGCTCATTATCATTGATAAAAACAGTGACCAAGCGGCTATAACCGTCATCACTAACGGGCTCCCTTAATGAAACGCCATTCACCTCAGATTCAGTACGGTATCTTAGGGTTTTACCTTCTTGAATGTTTAGTGCAGAAAGCGCTGCCCATGCCGCATCGTATTCTTCATTGCTCATGTTCTGACCATCGAGGCAAGCGCCACCACCGCAATACGAACCATCCGTGCTAATCGGGTAAATTGTTCCGTCCGTGCCATACTCAAACATGTTGCTAAAATACTTAGACAAAAGTGCGCGAGTCATTCCTTGAGTTGCGGTTACACTTTCTTGAATAAATGCGTCATCAATGGTGTGTGATGAAGAGTCATCGCTCCCGCCACAACCGACCAAAGCTACAGTAATCGCAGCTGCTAAGCAGTTCATTCTTTTCATTATTCGTACGTCCTTCGTGTATTGCTCTATTCGTGTTGGATAAGTCTAATTTTTCTAGATAAAAAACTGATACTATTAGATATAATTTTTTTTATATCTAAACGGTAAGATATAGGCATGAAGTCAAGTGAATATCATTTGTTGGCTGTTTTTGCAGCAGTAGTAGAGGAAGGAAAGTATACGAAGGTAGCTAAAAGATTAGGTATTACTCAGCCGTCAGTCAGTCAAAGTGTGTCGAAGCTAAGAAATATCTATAACGACCCACTCTTCATTAGGGAAAAACTAGGTGTTAGGCCTACAGCATTTGCGTTAGAGATATATCCTGATATTGCAGATGCGATTTCAAGGTTAGACGCACTATCTGCTAAAAGGATTAAATTTGACCCTAACTCGAGCAAGCGTGTATTTAGAATTTCTACAATAAGTCTTTTTGAGCACACTTTAATTCCCACTATTTTTAGGATAGTTGAGAAAGAAGCGCCAGATGTAACACTTCTGGTCGAGAATCACAGCACTAAAGTGACTAAAGACATGTTAAGACAAGGCAGTATTGATATTGCTATTGAAGGGAGCGTTAAAACTCAGTCTTTTATTAAGTCTCAAACATTTTACGATGATGAATTGGTAGTGGTTTGCGGTAAGAAGCATCCATTGTTTTCGAAAGGGACTATTTTAGAGGAGGAGTTTTTAAATAATCAACATATCACTCTCTCAAGCCTTTCTGAGAACAATAGCTTTTTCGAGCGCTTTTCTATCACCTGTTTAGACATGCTAAAGAAACGAAAAGTGAAACGGCAAGTCGCAAGTTATTGGGGGTTATTATCTTCGGTCAAAGATAGTGATAGTTTAGCTATTTTTACGCGTAAAATGGCGGTTGCGAATATTGATGTTTTTAACTTAAAAATATTGGAAAATGATTTTCTCGAACAAAAAGTCGAAGCTTCGATATTCTGGTCGAAATCGAGAAGCATTGACCCTTCGATAGTTTGGCTAATCGATAAGGTCAAAGAAGCATCTATTGGTTCGTTTTAGTTGCAAGACTACCTATCTTTTTAATAAAAACCATTTGTTCACATATGACAACTAGCGCCCCTTAAAAGGCACATCGTGTTATAGGTTAATAGATTATCGAAATCAGGTCAGCGTTAGTGCTGTTCTTCCTAATCTTATCGATTGTCACATGTTGATTATAAAGGGGCAACAGTGCTTTATATCTTGTCGATTACTTTATCAATGGCATAGCCTTCGCAATGACTGATTAATAAGTGGATTTGAAGTGGATTTGAAGTGGGTTGATGATTTGGCTTGTTTTCCCTCATTGAAGCAAACGAGGTTGCTCTGTATAATCCGTCGCCTTGTCAATTTGAGTGGTGACTCGTCCCCCAATTGATCCCCCAACTTGTTCCTAAATGCCAACGCGGCTGAATTTGGACTGAATGTAGAACAACGCAAAGCGGCAGAATGTGCGCTATGTTTATGAATTTAAAAGAGGTTCTTGATATGCACACATCATCCCGTTTTTCAGTCGCCCCAATGCTTGATTGGACTGATAGGCATTATCGATATTTTGCTAGACTGATGTCGGCACATACTGTGCTGTATACCGAGATGGTGACGACTGGTGCGATTATTCATGGTCAAGGTGATTACTTAGCCTATAACCAAGAAGAACATCCTGTTGCATTGCAGTTAGGTGGCTCGAATCCAAAAGATTTAGCGACGTGTGCCAAATTGGCATTTGAGCGTGGCTATGATGAGATTAACCTTAATGTCGGTTGTCCGTCTGATCGAGTACAGAATGGGCGTTTTGGTGCCTGTTTAATGGGTGAGCCTGCGTTAGTAGCTGAATGTGTTGATGCGATGAAACAAGTGGCCGATATTCCCGTGACAGTTAAAACGCGAATCGGTATTGATGAGCAAGACAGCTACGAGTTTTTGACTGATTTTGTTGATACCGTTAAGGCTGTTGGTTGCGATACGTTCATTGTGCATGCCCGTAAGGCATGGCTACAGGGCTTAAGCCCGAAAGAAAACCGCGAAATACCTGAACTTAACTATGAGCGCGTTTATCAGTTAAAGCGTGATTATGCTGATTTGAACATTAGTATTAATGGCGGTGTTAAATCCTTAGAGGACTCACTGAGCCATTTACAACAACTTGATGGTGTGATGATCGGTCGTGAGGCTTATCAGAACCCGTATTTATTGGCTAAAGTGGATCAGTTGATATACGGCGAAGAAAAGCCGGTTATCACCCGTGAACAAGTGATTGAGCAAATGATGCCTTACATTGAGCAGCATTTAAAAGACGGTGGCAGGTTAAACCATATTACTCGTCACATGATTGGCTTATTCCAGGGGTTACCTGGTTCAAGAGGCTGGCGCAGACATTTAAGTGAGAACGCCCATAAAGCAGGCGCGGGTGTTTCAGTTATATGGGATGCCGTAGCAAGAATGGAGCAGAGTCGCCCGCCAGCGGATGTGACTTTTTACCCTAATAATGTGTAAAAGCATCGCAAGATAATTGTTTAAGAGGAACCTTAAACGAGATTTAAAGCGCCAATCATTGGCGCTTTTTTTGTGGGCGTTATTTGGCTAATTAAGTTTTAGCTAATTTCACTATTTTAGTGGTTAAAAATACTAATAGTTTAAAAAATGCTCAATGAGGTTTTGTTGTTGAAAATCTTGAATTGATAAAAAACACTTTAAATTCAGTTGTTAAAAAATAATTTAAAACTTGGCACGTAGCTTGTAATAACCATGGTGTACCCAACAATTGAAAAGGAAGACATCATGTTTAACTCAACTACTAATACAAATGGTTTAATCTCTACAACTAATACTAACGCAAACTCATCAGCAAAAAGTGTATTGAAAAAAGTCGCTTTAGTCGCGTTAATTGCAACTGCAAGTATGAGCGCTCAGGCTAACGATTTAAACAGTCAAGATATGATTGATGTGTTAGAAACGCGTTTAAGTGAAACGGCTTCTGAAATGTTGCAATCAGCAAAACAAGAAATCGTACTTTCGCTTCATAGTCAAATTGCAGAGCAAGCATTTGAGTTAAACAGTTCACTAGAATTAGCTGAAACAGCATCGGATACAGTATCAGAAACAACTACAGATTCTGTATTAGCGAGCAATGAGGATTAATTCATGGATTTAATGATGATTTTTCATTTAGCAGATCCATTAATTTCATTACTTCTGCTTCCCGTGATTAGTTTTATTATTTGTTCGTTACTGATATGTGGGTTGCAGTGGTATCAATTTAAAAGTGTCGATGCAATTTCTGAAGAAATAATCAATTTAGAATTTGCTGGAGAAACAAAATGAACATGTCCGATGTAGAAACGTTTTTAAAGTCAGATAAAAGCATTATATGCGGTGCAGTAAACTCGCTTTCAAAGCAGTTTGGTTGGTCTGTAATGTGGTCTCGTGTGTTAACATTGATTGCTATATTTTTAAGCCCGACGATGGGACTGATTGCTTACTTTGTTACCGCTATTGTCGTAAGCCAGCAAAAAACAAAATATTAATGTTAGGGATGAATTTACCCTAACATCAATTTTCGCTAGTCACGCAGCACAGGAAGAGGTCGTTTTATCACTATCGTACCATCACGATAAAAGTGTTCTTTATTCCTTCCAAGTGCCGCAGTCACCATTTTCAAACAGCGCTTACGAGTCTTATAAAAGTATTCAACTAACGTTAGCAAATAGCTGTTTGGCTCATTAGCGAGTGACACTTAACTCTATCTTTTTAAGAAAGCTTGGAAGCGTGCTTTTGCTTCATCACTTTTTAGTCTTTCGCTAAATACTTCTAACTCAGCTAGCATTTGCTGCTTAACGTCAGCTTGGTTATAGCGCAGAAGCTTTTTAGATGCTTGCAGTGATAATGGCGGTTGATTCGCGAGTTTTTTGGCTTGTTCAAAAACAAAATCGTTTAATTCTGATGACTCAATCACCCGATTGATAATATTTAGTTCGCAAGCCGTTTCTGCCGTAAAGCTTTCGCCTAATAGAATTAATTCAGCTGCTTTTTGTTGGCCAACAATAAGTGGTAACAATAAACTTGAAGCTGCTTCAGGCACCAGGGCTAGATTTACGAAAGGTAATTGAAACTTGGCGCTGTTGTCAGCATAAACTAGGTCGCAATGGAGTAGCATTGTTGTGCCGATGCCTACAGCTGCACCAGATACTGCTGCTACGATGGGCTTTTTAAGATTAAGCAGACAATGTAAGAATTGTACTGTCGGATGAGACTCGTTAAGTTCGCCACTGGCGAGGAAATCAGCAATATCATTACCTGAGGTGAAGCAGTTCCCTTCACCGCGTAACATAAAGGTACGAATGTCGTTGTCGCTCTCACCTTGGATCAGGTATTCTGTAAGCTGTTGGTACATTTTAAGATTAAATGCATTACGTTTCTCAGGGCGATTGAAACTGATAATACGTACGCCTTGATCATCCTTAACCTGAATCTGACTCATTCGTTGTTTTCCTTATGGACACGAGTAGGGTGTAAATGGAGTTTATGACATTGAAAGCAATATTCAAACAACTGTTTAGTTTTTTAGCGTTAACCGTATTTTCTTTTTCAGCATCAGCAGGGATAATGCTCAGTGAAGGACATGTAAGAGCGATGCCCGCCAGTGTGCCTAATACAGCAGCATATTTGACATTAATGAACCACTCAGATGATGCTGTAACATTAGTTTCTGTGACAACACCAGTGGCTAAAGAAGCGCAATTACACACTTTGGTTGAAGAGAATGGCATGGTAAAAATGCGTCAAGTTGACGGCTTTGACATTCCATCTCATGGCACCTTAACGCTACAACCATCGGGTGACCATATTATGCTGCTATCATTAACGACGCCGCTAGCGATAGGGGATAAAGTTCCTTTAGTGCTGACGTTTAAGGATGGCAAAACATTGGCAATCGAACTGGCGGTAGAAAAAAGGGCGAGTAATGATAAGCAAGAAAGCCATCACCACCATCATCACTAAGGAGTTGTATTGATGCAAATGACAAGGAATAAAGTATTTGGCGTTGTAGGAATAATCTTATTAATTGGTTATTTCATTGCGGTTTGGTGGAGTGTTGAGCCTGATATTCTTGAGCCAGAAGTACTGCAAAATGAACGTGGTGAAGACATTGTTGGTTATGCGACAACTTCTTCGTTAATTTCTACCATGGAAACCCTATTGGACAAACCAGGTGGCTGGCTATCAAATGATATTATGCCTCCCTCTGTGATCATGGATAACATGCCAGCATTCGAGTTTGGGGCACTAGAGCAATCACGTGACCTAGCATTGATTATGCGTAAAGAGTTCAGTCGTTCTCAGTCGCAATCAACAGCTGATGCAGATTTACTTGCCGCGCACTCAAAGCTCAATATTGAGCACACTAGCTGGTTAGTGCCAAGTGCAGAAGGCGAATATCGTGAAGCAATCAAATTACTGAAACTTTATCGCGCTAAAATTAGTGATACAGAAAACAGTAATGCACAGTTTTATGCTCGTGCAGATAACCTAAATGAATGGCTAAAAGAAGTGCAGAAACGTTTAGGCAGTATGTCGCAACGCTTATCTGCTAGTGTTGGTCAAGATCGTTTAAATACAGATTTAGCAGGCGACAGCACAGCAAGACAGTCAACACCGTCTTTAGCCAGTAACGAAATTAAAACAAGCTGGTGGAAAATTGATGATGTGCTTTATGAAAGCCGAGGTTCAGCTTGGGCATTATTAAATTTCATGAAAGCTATCGAAGTTGATTTTGCCGATGTGCTAGAAAAGAAAAATGCTGAAGTGAGTTTACGTCAAATTATTCGTGAACTTGAAGCAACTCAGCAAACTGTTTGGAGCCCAATGGTTTTAAATGGTGATGGTTTTGGATTAGTGGCTAACCACTCGTTAGTGATGGCCAACTATATATCGCGTGCAAATGCCGCGGTAATTGATTTAACTAACTTACTCTCTCAGGGATAATGATGAAAAAGACACTTCTTGCTATGGCCGCTGTAGGCATGTTAAGCATATCTTCTGCACAAGCTTCAACGCTTGTGGGCTTCAAAGTTGGTGGTGATTACTGGGATGCTGATACCAGTGGCTCATTTAACAGTGATGATGGTGTGGCGCAAACCTATAATTATGAGTCTAAAGCTCAAGGTAGCGTTTGGATTGCCATTGAGCATCCAATTCCTTTAGTACCTAATATCAAAATTCGTGAGAACCGTTTAGAAGGTAAAGGCAGCCAAGTTGGCTCTAACTTTATGTTCAATGGTCATCAATTTGATAGTGATACCACGGTATACAACGATTTAAGTAACACTGATTTTGTTCTTTATTATGAAATCTTAGACAATGATTTAGTCGCCTTAGATTTAGGTGCTGCTTACAAGCAAATGCATGGCTCGCTACGCGTTCAAGATCCTGGACATCCAGAAGAAGTGGACGTAGATAGCGGCATCGTTATGGTTTATGCGAACGCTGAAGTGGGCATTCCTGGACTTGGCTTATATGCTTTTGCTGATGTCATGTTAGGTGTTGATGAAACCAGTGTGTACGATTACAACGCAGGTCTAGGTTGGAAGTTTGATGGTGTTGCACTAGATACTGCAATTCGCGTTGGTTACCGTGAGTTTAACTTCGACGTTGATGACTTTTCTGACACTACGCAGAATATGACGTTTAAAGGCGCATTTGCAGGTGTTGAATTGACGTTCTAATTGACTCAGTTTACAGACATTAAAAAACCGCCTATTGGCGGTTTTTTTGTCTCTTATTTTCAATCGTTTGTTTTGAATAACAGCGGTAAGTGTTTTAGCTTACCGCCAGCTAATCATTATTGTGCGATTAAACCATTGTTAATAGAGATAATGTCGTCTTCACTCAATGTACCAGCGGCTTGCTTAAGCGCCAAGATAGAGTTGATGTAACCATAACGAGCATCAGATAGTTGACGCTTTGAATCATATAAATCACGGGTACGGTTTAATACGTCAACGATAGTACGTGTACCTACTTCAAAACCGGCTTGAGTGGCTTTTAGTGCACTTTCAGATGAAATCACTGATTGCTCATAAGCGCGGATTGAACTGATTGATGCACCGACGTTGTTAAAGTTATTACGTACATCTTTAACGACACCACGATGAACTTGTTCCAGTTTTTCGCTAGCTTCAACATATTGGAACTGCGCTTGCTTAACTTGCGAAGTCACTTTAAAACCTTCAAAAATCGGTACACTCAAAGTCAATGCAATGTTGGCATTATCATAATCAGCTGAACCGGTTTGCTTTACACCTTTAGTGTAACCAGCGCCAAAGTTAAGTGAAGGCATGTGACCAGCTTTATAAAGCGAAATAGTTTCACTAGCGATATCACGACCGATACGCTGAGTCATTAAATCAATACTGTTAGTTTCAGCAATTTTTAACCACTCAGATGACGTTGTTGGGTTTGCTGCACCAGCTGAGAAACGATTAGTATCAAGTGTATTGATTGACTTGTGATCAATACCGGTGATTTCACGTAATGCTTCATAACTGTTTGCTAGCGTATTTTCTGCCAGAATTTCGGTTGCCGAAGCTAAATCGTATTGTGCTTGTGCTTCATGCACGTCAGTAATCGCAGTAAGACCGACAGCAAAACGTTGTTTAGTTTGCTCTAGTTGACGCTCAATCGCGCGTTTTTCTGCACCTTGGAATTCAAAGTTGTCTTTTGCAGTCAATACATCAAAATATGCTGTGGTTACACGAATGATTAATGCTTGAAGCGCAGAGGCATAAGCTGAATCAGCTTGTGATGCTGCCATTTCGGCTAAGTCTAAGCCAACCCATGCACTGTGGTCATAAATAACTTGGTTTAATGACAAGCCGCCAGTGAAACCATCAGGTTTAGAAGTAGCAGAGCCGTCATCAATGTCATTCCATGCTTTAGCATATCCAACATTCGCGCTGATAGTAGGTAGTAAGGGAGCACGATTTTCTTCAATTGTCTCATACAGTGCATCACGCTGAGATTGTGCTTGAAGTACGATAGTATCGCTAGTTAGCGCTTGCTGATAGATTTGCAGTAAATCATCAGCATTTGCTGCAGGTGCAGCAACGGCTAGTGTTAGCGCTGCGTATAAAGAACGTATTTTAAATTTCATTTGCTGCCCTTTTAGACATAGTCTCCACTTGGGAGGTAAGATAATCTCGTTTGTTCACATTTTATATTGATAAGCAAGATTGCTTTAGCATATTGTGAACTCGCTAAAACTTTGTGCAATCCCGCTATGTATCTAGTGTGTATGATAAAAAGACTATCATCTTTAAGCTAAATATCAACTTTCAAGTTGTAACAGACTTTTTTAAACTCACATGCTTAAATGCTTAACTAACATAATAGTGCATTAAATATTTCAAAGGGCTTACAAACTGTAAGAAAAAATATGAAAGATAGTGAATTAATAGAACAATTTAACGCAAAAAGCGATATTGAAGTCATTTCCACTAAAACCTTGTACAAAGGCTTCTTCCAATTAGATGAATATAAATTCAAACATAAATTGTTTTCAGGTGGTTGGAGCGAGGTCGTCACCAGGGAAGTTTTTGAACGTGGTAATGCCGTGGTTGTTTTGCCTTATGATCCCATCACTCATCAAGTCGTATTAATTGAACAAATCAGGTTACCTGCATTAGCAACGACTAATTCAGTTTGGCTTCTTGAGCTTGTGGCAGGTATGATTGCAGCCGATGAAATTCCAGCTGAAGTCGCGGAGCGTGAATTAATGGAAGAAACCGGCTTAAAAGCCAGCGAAGTCCATTTAGTGAATAGTTATTTAGCAACACCAGGCGGTTCATCGGAACGTTATCATTTTTATTGGGCCAAAGTCGATGCAAGCAAAGCCGAAGGCATCCATGGTCTCGATTATGAGCATGAAGATATCAAAGTCCATGTTGTAGACTTTGATGCGGCTATGGCTATGGTTAATTCAGGTCGAATAGATAATGCATCTACTGTTATTGGCTTACAATGGTTAGCGTTAAACCTAGATACAGTAAGACAAGCATAGCTTGATAGATTTATCGTCAAAGGTTTGAAATAAAGAAGCAAAAAGTAAGTGAGTTAATTTTGAAGCAACAAACTGCGAAAGATAAATATCAGCCTAACGTGAGTGCTTTTCTAGCACTGTGCGGGCGAAATTATGCGTTGATTTTAAAGTGGTTGCCAGATGTTGCAGAAGTCAATGAGTCTTGGACTGTTGAAGGGCAGTTTGGATTATTAGATGTCACAATTATAGAGAATACAAAGTATACTCAATTAATTGAAATAACACGCCATTTACCCAATAACGATTTCCTTATCACACCTAAAGCCTGTGTGCGAGTCTATCATGATGCCCAATTGGCAGAAGTGTTAACTAGTCAACAGATCTACCGGTTAAAAGCAGTGTATGATTATCCAAATGTACATATGCATCAAACGGATGAGAAGTATCAAGTTAATGCATTTCTTGAAGAGCTGTTAAAGATTGGATGTCGCCCTGCGAAAATCTGTTCTTCTTCAGTCTAAACATTGAATTAATTTATTTTGGGATTAATTAGTGCTTAAAGAGCCTGTGTCTTATTCAATTGCTGATACGGATGTCGTGCGACTTATTCAAGTTACTGACCCGCATTTGTTTGCTGATCCTGAAGCGAAGCTATTAGGTGTGAATACGGCTGCCAGTTTTCAGGCCGTTTTAGATACATTCCTTGCAACTGAATATCCTGCCGACATGGTTCTAGCTACGGGTGATATCAGCCAAGATTACTCACCGCAGTCTTATCAACACTTTTCATCGACCATTGCCAAACTAGACCTTCCATGCCATTACTTACCGGGTAATCATGATGACCCTCGGTTAATGAGTTTGCATATGCAGGGTAATCATTTATTTGGTCAGCAGCGCATCATAGCGGGTGAGTGGCAAATTTTGATGTTGGACTCTACAGTGCGTGGTAAGCCAGGTGGTTATATGGCTGAACAACAAATGGCACTTATTGACGCAGCAATTGCTGCTGAGCCCAATAAGCATGTTCTACTTGTTATGCATCATAACCCTATATTAGTTGAATGTAGTTGGCTTGATCAGCATTGCATGGCTAATGGTGAAGATTTCTTAAAGCGTGTAAGTCGGTACCCACAAGTAAAAGGTGCGCTATGGGGACACGTTCATCAAACCATTGATAGCCAGTATTCTACTGCAGAAGGTGGGATTCATTTAATGGCGACGCCATCTACTTGTATACAATTTAAGCCAAAATCATCCTATTTTGCGTTAGATGGACTTCAACCTGGCTATCGTTTGCTGGAGTTAGCTAGCAATGGTAGCATTCAAACTAATGTTTATCGGGTGCCTGGTGAAAAATTCTCTCCAGACAATGATGCCAGCGGTTATTAAACGCTAACTATTCATGTGTAGGCCTGATTATAATCGCTGTTTAAGCATTCAGGTTAATTAACGCGAGAGGAAGTATGCTTCTCTATATACATGGATTTAATAGTTCCCCTCAGTCAGATAAAGCAACCGAAACGGCGCAGTATATTCAACACCGTTTTCCGAATTTACCCTTCATTCAACCTCAATTACCCTCATCGCCTAAAGAAGCGATGGCATTATTATGTGGTATTGTAGAGCGCGCTAAAGTGCAAGGTGAGCCTTTAACATACATAGGCTCCTCGTTAGGTGGGTATTTTGCAAGTTATCTCGCTGAAACTTATGGTGGAAAAGCCGTTTTAGTTAACCCAGCGGTAAAACCATTTGAATTGTTTGATGAATTTTTAGGGCCTCAACATAACCCTTATACTGACGAGCATTACCAAGTGTTGCCACAACATAAGTTTGATGTGGCTGAATTCAACACTGAGGTGATATATCGTCCCGATCGTTTCTTAGTATTTTTGCAAACTGGCGATGAAGTGTTAGATTATCGTCAAGCGTTATCCAAATATCACTGTTGTGAGCTTCATTTAGAACCCAATGGTGACCACAGTTTTATTGGCTATAAAAATCAGCTAGATAAGATTTGTGAGTTTTTACAGCTTTCTTAATCAGTTTTCATAATGGCCCAATAATGTGGGCTAACAATTGACCAAATGTGTGGACTATGACCAATCAATACACTTCTGACGCCATCGAGGTTCTCAACGGACTCGACCCTGTAAAACGCCGTCCAGGTATGTACACCGATACCACTCGACCTAACCATTTAGGTCAAGAGGTCATCGATAACAGTGTCGATGAAGCTTTAGCTGGTCATGCGACTAAAATTGATGTCGTTCTTCATACGGATAACTCACTAGAAGTGACCGATGATGGTCGTGGTATGCCTGTGGATATTCACCCTGAAGAAGGGATCCCAGGTGTCGAATTAATCCTGACCAAACTACATGCTGGTGGCAAGTTTTCAAATGATAGTTACCAATTTTCAGGTGGTTTACATGGTGTAGGGATTTCGGTCGTCAACGCCTTGTCGAAGCGGGTTGAGATCAGCGTTCGTCGTGATGCGCAAGTTTACGAGATAGCATTTGAGAATGGCGATAAAGTTGAAGACCTAAAAGTGACAGGCACCTGTGGCAGACGTAATACAGGTACTCGTGTGCATTTCTGGCCAGATGCTAGTTACTTTGACTCTGGCAACTTCTCAATCACTAAGCTGTTATATCAATTACGCGCTAAAGCCGTGTTGTGTCCAGGTTTACGTATTAAGTTCACTAATAAGCAAAATGGTGAGGTTAATGAATGGTTTTACGAAAGTGGTTTAACAGATTATTTGAAAGAAGCAGTGAAGGGATCCGTTCTATTACCAGAAGAACCTTTCATTGGTGAGTTTTCGGGTAAAACCGATGCTGCTGAATGGGCCATTACTTGGCTGCCGGAAGGCGGAAACAGTATTTATGAAAGCTACGTAAACTTGATCCCAACGCCACTAGGTGGAACCCATGTTAATGGTTTCAGACAAGGCTTGTTGGAATCAATGCGTGAGTTTTGCGAATTCAGGAATTTGGTTCCACGAGGCATTAAATTATCTCCTGAAGATATTTGGGATAAAGCATCGTTTATTTTATCAATTAAAATGCAAGACCCTCAGTTCTCTGGTCAAACTAAAGAGAAACTATCAAGCCGTCAAAGTTCAGCGTTTGTTTCTGGCATTGTCCGTGATGCATTTTCACTTTGGTTAAACTCAAATACTGAGCAGGCTGAACAACTTGCAGAATTGTGTATTAGTAATGCGCAGCGCCGTCTAAAAGCAGCGAAAAAAGTCGCCCGTAAAAAAGTCACTTCAGGTCCTGCTTTACCGGGTAAATTAACTGACTGTAGCGGCCAAGACCCTATGCGAGGCGAGTTATTTTTAGTGGAAGGTGACTCTGCTGGTGGCAGTGCAAAACAGGCTCGAGACCGAGAGTTTCAAGCGATTATGCCGCTACGTGGTAAAATCTTAAACACCTGGGAAGTCGATGCATCTCAAGTGCTAGCATCGCAAGAAGTCCATGATATTTCAGTCGCAATAGGCTGTGATCCTGATAGCGAAGACATTTCAGAGTTACGTTACGGTAAAGTCTGTATTTTAGCTGATGCCGATTCTGATGGTCTTCACATTGCTACACTGTTGTGCGCCTTGTTTATGAAGCACTATCGCATTTTAGTTGAAAAAGGGCATGTTTATATCGCGATGCCGCCTTTATTCCGTATCGATTTAGGCAAAGAAGTATTTTATGCCTTAGATGAAGGTGAAAAAAACGGTATATTAGATAGAATTGTTGCAGAAAAGAAAAAAGGCAAAGTGCAGGTCACTCGATTCAAAGGATTGGGTGAGATGAACCCACTGCAGTTACGTGAAACCACTATGGATCCTAATACTCGTCGATTGGTACAACTTACCATTGATGATAATGACGATACGATGGCATTGATGGATATGTTATTAGCTAAAAAGCGCTCGCCAGACCGAAAAGTTTGGTTAGAGTCGAAAGGCGACTTAGCAGAGATCTAACACGTTACTAGGGTACGTATTAAGCAGTTGCGCATTGCCACAAAAGATAAAGGCAAAGAATAAATATAATGTCGAGAATAATAATTAAAATGGATATCAAGCAAATTTCAACAGCGTTAAAAACACTGTCTGTCATCGCTTTAGCTCAGTTCGCTGTAGTTAAAGCATTTGCTGCTGATCCTATGATGATTACTGTTACAAAAGGATTTGGACTCACTTTATATGCTTCTGATTTGGGCGACTCCAAGCAGATGGCTATAGGCAGTAAAGGCACCTTGTTTGTTGGTTCAAGAAAGAGTGGCACCATATACGCTTTGGTTGATTCCGATAATGATGGTCAAGTAAATAAACGATATTTGATTGGCAAAGGCTTAGATTATCCAGAGGCGATTGCGTTTCATAATGGTGATTTATACGTTGCTGAAGATGACCGAATCTTACGATATCAAGATATTGAAAACCGTCTTCGCCGTCCGGGTAGGCCCAAAGAGGTGTATTCAGGTTTACCCAGCATAGAGCGCAAACACGCTCGAGGTATGGAGTTTGGTCCTGATGGCCGTTTATATTTATCAATAGGCTCACCTTGTAATGTCTGTGAGGCACCTGCGCCTTTTGGTAGCTTGCTGGCCATTGATATTGAATCAGGAGATACCGAACAAGTCGCTTCAGGGCTTCGCCGTGTGATTGGTTTTGATTGGTCACCGACCACAGATAAGCTCTGGTTTGCAGATCAAGGTCGAAACTGGATGGGTGATAATATGCCCGCTGATGAAATCAATCGGATTGACATCAAAGGCAGTCATTTTGGCTTCCCATATATTCATGGCACTGATGTTGCTGAGCCCGCATTTAAAAAGCCTGATACCCTCAATATTACCGCACCAGCGTTTGAGCTTCCTGCTCACGTGAAGCCGACAAGTTTACTGTTCTATGAAGGTAAATTATTTCCCGAGCGTTACCATAATCAACTCTTTGTTGCCGAAAATGGCTCTTGGAACCGTTCTAGTAAGATTGGATACCAGGTTGTCATGCTAAGTCTTGACGATGGCCAAGTTACTAAACGTGAAAGAGTGGTAAGCTTTTTAGACGGCGAGTTTCCCGTCGCTAGACCTTATGACCTGATAAATGCACCTGATGGGGCAATGTTCATCTCTGATGACTTAAAAGGCAATATATACCGCTTGTATTACAAAGCGACAGAACAATCACAGGATATTAAATAATGAGTGATGCGATTGAATTAAGCCTTGATGGTGTTGAGCAAATGCCTCTGCGCCGTTTTACTGAAGAGGCTTATTTAAACTATTCAATGTACGTGATTATGGACCGTGCATTGCCACATATTGGCGATGGTTTAAAACCCGTTCAACGTCGTATTATTTATGCAATGAGTGAGCTTGGTTTATCGGCTCAATCTAAACATAAAAAATCTGCTCGTACAGTTGGTGACGTGTTAGGTAAATATCACCCACACGGTGATAGCGCGTGTTATGAAGCAATGGTATTAATGGCACAACCATTTTCATACCGTTACCCGTTAGTTGACGGTCAAGGCAACTGGGGGGCACCTGACGATCCTAAATCGTTTGCTGCAATGCGTTACACCGAAGCTAAACTATCTAAGTTTTCAGAAGTACTCCTGTCAGAGTTAGGGCAAGGCACTGTCGATTGGGGCGTCAACTTTGACGGCACCATGAAAGAGCCAAAATCGCTACCTGCTCGTTTACCACATATTTTATTGAATGGTATTACCGGTATTGCTGTTGGTATGGCGACTGACATTCCGCCGCATAACGTGCGTGAATTGGTATCAGCTTGTGTTGAATTACTGGAAAATCCAAAGGCCGATCTAGAGCGCCTAATGGAATTTGTTCCAGGCCCAGACTATCCGACTTATGCTGAAATTATTACCCCTAGCAAAGATATCGCTAAGATTTATGACACCGGCCGCGGCTCAATTAAAATGCGAGCGGTTTATGATATCGATAATGGTGAAGTAGTCATTTCAGCTTTGCCACACCAAGCGGGCAGCGGCAAGATTTTAGAGCAAATCGCTAATCAAATGCAGGCAAAAAAACTGCCTATGGTTGCGGATTTACGCGACGAATCAGACCACGAAAACCCAGTGCGTCTAGTGATTGTCCCGCGTTCGAATAGAGTGGATTGCGATCAGTTGATGGCGCATTTATTTGCAACAACTGATTTGGAAAAGAGTTTTAGAGTTAACTTAAACGTCTTGGGTTTGGATGGTCGCCCAAAAGTTAAAGGTTTAAAAGAGCTATTAACGGAATGGCTGACCTACCGTATCTCAACAGTGACACGTCGTTTACAGTTCCGTTTAGATAAAGTGTTGGCAAGACTTCATATCCTTGATGCATTAATGATTGCATTCTTGAATATCGATGAAGTCATTGAAATCATCAGATTTCACGATGAACCAAAAGCTGAGTTAATGGCTCGTTTTGAGTTATCCGAAAAGCAAGCTGAAGCCATTTTAGATTTAAAATTACGTCATTTAGCTAAGCTTGAAGAATTTAAAATTAAAGGCGAGCAAGAAGAGCTTGCAGCTGAACGCGATAAGCTGGAATTAATTTTAGGTTCAGAGCGTCGTTTAAAAACCTTAGTGAAAAAAGAGTTAATTCAAGACGGTGAAACCTTTGGTGATGACAGACGTTCACCGATTATTGAACGTTTAGAATCTAAAGCACTCACTGAGCAAGAACTGACCCCAGCTGAATCAGTTACCGTAGTGTTATCGGATAAAGGCTGGGTACGTTGTGCTAAAGGCCATGATGTCGATGGTGAAGGCTTAAATTATAAAGCGGGTGATGCGTTCCTGTGTAGTGCCAGTGGTAAGAGTAATCAACCGACGGTATTTATTGACTCAACTGGGCGAGCGTTTGCAACTGACACCCATACATTGCCTTCAGCAAGAAGCCAGGGTGAGCCAATAACAACACGCTTTAACCTATCTCCAGGCGCGGTGATGCGACATGTGCTACTGGGGGTTGATAGCCAATGTTATCTACTCGCCAGTGATGCTGGTTATGGTTTTATTGGTTCTTACGCCGATATGATAAGCCGTAATAAGGCGGGTAAAGCGTTATTGAGTTTACCGGCTAATGCGCAGTCGCTAATGCCAAAATTGGTGAATAAAGGGGTGACACAATCGATTATTGCCATCACTAACGAAGGTCGGATGTTGATATTTGATGTCGATGCTCTGCCGCAATTATCCAAAGGTAAAGGCAACAAAATTATTGGCATTCCAACGGATCGCGCTAAGAACCGTGAAGAGCTATTAATCCACTTAGATATTATCCCTGAGGATGCATCAGTGACCTTATGGGCGGGTAAACGTAAGTTGACCTTGAAACCATCTGACTTAGAACACTATCGCGGTGAAAGAGGACGTCGAGGCGCTAAACTGCCAAGAGGTTTACAGCGCGTTGACAGTGTTCAAATTGAGCAGGGTTCACAAGCTGTTGAAGATGGAACTGAAGAACCGAGTGAGTAATATGCTCAGAGTTTTTCTTGCATAAAAAAATGCTGCCTAAGGGCAGCATTTTTTATGAATACGATTTGAAGTTAACGCTTATATTTTTTGAGAAATGAAGGACTGAAAATATAATAGAAATTATGCGACTTCGTAGAAGTTAGGTTCGACATCGACTTGCGCTTTAATGATGTTGGTCGCCATACGAGAACATTTACCACACTGATCAGCAACACCTAAGCGTTTTTTAACGTCAGCTAAAGAGCTGTCGCCATGTTTGTTTACTGCTTCTCTGATTTGGGTATCAGTAATTCCGTGACAAAGACAAACGTACATAAAGCCTCTTCGTAAAGTATGATGACATATTTATTCTTGGAAATAGTAAATATGCTAGCTAATCAACAATAATGTAATTGTAAATGAAAACAGTTCTCATTGCTAATAACTTTTTGAACAAATCTGACTTTTATCGAAAAGTAATAGTTATTACAAACTGCAAACTGGCTCACGAAATTTGTAATAACGAGTCATAAGTAAGGCTTTATGGCGAGTGCTAATAGCCTTTGATGAAATCAACTTGATGATTGAGAGGTTGCTGCTGACGCCATAAGTGGAAGTTCTCAACAAAGACTTCTACTACTTGCTCAGGAAAACTCGGCGCGGCAATGTGAGGGGTAATAATAGCATTAGGGCATTGCCAAATAGCGTGTTCGCTAGGCAAAGGTTCTTGATTGAACACATCTAACACTGCATGTTGCAGTGGTTGAATTTGCAGCTGGCTTGCTAGCGCATCCAAATCTAATACGTTACCTCTACCTAGGTTAAATAATACTGATTCAGCAGGTAATAATGCCAACATGGATTTATTGAGTATGTTTTCAGTATCCAAAGTATTGGGCAATATACTTGCAACAGCATCTACATTGGGTAAATGTTCAGCTAAGTGTTCAATGGTATCAACATGATCAAAGTAAGGTTTTACAGTCCCTGTTTTACTTAGCCCAGTGACTTTCATACCGAAATGCTTTGCTGTTTGAGCAATATGTTGCGCAATTGAACCTGTGCCTAACAATAATAATTGTTGCCCTTGAAGAGTACGGTAGCTTCCTGGTGCCCAATGTTGTTGCAGTTGCTGCTGTTTATATTTTGCATGCTCTCGTTGATGAGCGAGTAAGTAGCCGAATAAGTACTCACTCATTAAAGGCCCGAAAATCCCTTTAATATTGGTTAGGCTGTAATCGCGGCGTTGTCTTGAACCCGTTATTTTATCGACACCAGCGAATGTTGATTGTAACCACTGTAACTCAGAGCCTAAATTTAACAGAGGCGCGGCCAGTTGTGGCTCTGCAAACCAAATATTTGCTTCACAAATACTGCTTGGATCATCCCCTAAAATAATCAAATCTGGTAAGTTATAGTCAGTTAATAACTTTCGATATTTGTCATTTTCTTGGGTTAATAGCAGTAATTTATGCGCCATAAATATTCCCTGATAGTCGTAATTTAAGAGGTAGGTTAATGAATCAAATCATAGCATTTTTATCTAAAATTGGCGCTATGTTGCATCCGTGGATGAGTGAGATTGCGACTGCATTAGTGGCCTGTACGATTGTTATTTTCGCCACAGATATCAATCGGGCATTAAGGCGGTCATTGTCAGGCAGTGGCTTCATTATTAGAACCTCAGCATTTGTTCTGGTCAATGCTTTTGGTTACGGTCTGGCTATTGTGAGTATCAGTCCATGGCTAGCGAGTCAACTTAGAGAAATGCCATCACAGTGGATGTTACTGGTTGTGATTGGGGTGTTTATTGGAATAGGTGCATGGGCTCAGCGAAACAGGCAAGTGTAAACGCGTTATTTACGCTGAATCCATTTGTTATTTAGTGAAAAATTAACCAAACCATTTTTCATGACTTGTTGTATGGGAGTTGTCATGCCTGCAATTGGCTAACACGATAGCGGCTTTATCAGGATAGTTACTAAAAATTCCATCGACGCCAAGTCCTTTTAATGCATGAATATCTTCAGGGTTATCTACGGTATAAACATAAATTTTGGCGCCACGTTGATGGGCATCTTGAACCATTTCGTGGGTAACGAAATGAAGATCAACATGAATAGAATACGCATCTAGTGCTGTGACAGATTCAGCATAGTGCAATGGTACGCCAGTTAGAATAGGGGCGACCCTCGCGCGGGGTAAATGCTGTTTTACCACAGATAAATAGGGCTGATTGAATGATGAAATCAGTAATTGCTCATTAGTGAAGTTTAGCTCACTGATAAGTTTGGGGTATACAGCAACTAATGGCCCAGCAGTGTGGTAGCCTTTAAGTTCAATGTTGACGATACAACGGCCTCGAATTAACGTCATCACTTGCCACAACGTTGGAATTGAGTGCTGTTGAATGGTCACTTTACTGAGTTCATCTTTTGAAGCAAGGTGAGTCACCCCGCGACCCGTTGTTTTTGTTTCTAATCGACGATCATGAAACACAAACAGCTCACCTTCAATATTATATACGTCCAGTTCAATAGCTTGGACATTAATTGACAGTGCTTTTTCCATAGCAGCTAAGGTGTTCTCAACCTCGTAACCGCTGGCACCGCGATGTGCAAAAATCAGCATTTACCTAACCCTTTATAATTTGATGTAAATCACGAGATTGACCATTGTTGATATGAATTTCCATTTGCGGATATGCCAACTCAACATGATTCTCTTTTAGCTTTTTACAGATACGCTTGTGTAAATTATGCCTTAACGGCCAACGATCGTTCATGTCTTTTGCATAAGATCTGACTTCGTAATCTTGTGTGTGCTGGCCAAAACCTGCAAACCAAACCTCAGGCTCAGGGAAGCTCAATGATAAATCACATTCTCTTACCGCTTGATGAAGTAACGCTTCAACTTTTGAAGGGTCTGCATCACGTTGTACTGATACGCTAACAATCACCCGGGTAATAGGATCTGATAGTGACCAGTTGACTAATTGTTCTGTGATAAAGGCTTTATTCGGCACAATGATTTCTTTTCTGTCCCAATCCACAATTGTCGTGGCACGAATTTCGATTTTAGTGACAGTACCAGTTAAATCGCGAATGGTGACGGTATCACCTATGCGGATGGGTTTTTCAAACAGAATAATTAAACCAGAAATGAAGTTAGCAAAAATCTCTTGTAAACCAAAACCTAAACCAACAGATAACGCTGCCACTAACCATTGTAATTTAGACCACTCAACCCCAATGGTTGAGAAACCCACGAGTAAGCCTAAAAATATGACTAGATAGCTGCTAACCGTAGTTATCGCAAAGCCTGTACCTGGGGTTAATTCTAATCGTTGCAAGATGGTTAACTCTAATAAACCAGGAAGGTTTTTGGCTATCATGGCCGAAAAGCCGACAACGATGAATGAGAATAGAATAGACTTTAAGGTAATGGGAATTTGCTGCTCTATGCCATTGATAACCGAGTGAGTATTCCACATCGTAATACCGTCTAAAAATGAGAATAAGGCGGTATGGGTTTGTGATACTAAAGCCAACAAACTGCCAAAAAAGGCTAAAATTAATAACGAGCGTACAAGGCCTAGTGATTGGCTTGCGATAGTCTCAAGGTCAACAATAGGTTCTTCATAGTTATCATTCACATCAGCAGCATTATTGAGTTCACCGCGTTCACGTTGGGCTAAGCGTTCTGCTCGGCGAGCTTTTGCGCGATCAAAGGCAATCAGTCGTCTTTCAATTAACATCCAGCGTTTAATTAATTGATACAGTAGCAAGAAACCTAAACCTAATAGTAAGGAAAGTTGCAGTTGTAATAACACTTGGAATGCACTGAAATAGTAACCTATTGAGGCTAATACGATACAGCAGCAAGGTACTGCGATTAGAAAGGTCCAAGTAATTTTATTAAATAACTTCATGTTTTTGCCATCATTAGCATTGGCACGAAAATCATTAATAAATGCATACATATCGCGGTAAAGGATAAGTAGCGTAATGGTGAAAACCAGAAATGCGCCACGACCAATACTATTGCGGATTAAGGAAGTATCAATGGCTTCGCTGAACCCCATGATACCGATCAGTGGCCAACTGATGAAAATAAAGCGTAAGGTCTTTTGCTGTAGTCGTTTCACTAGCGGTTGTGGCCGCCTGAAATGGCTGATGAGGATGCCATTGTCTAATGACAGAAGGGCAAAAAATCGATATACCCAATAGCTACAGCCAATAGAAAGTACACCAACCCCAATCGCGTGGACAAAATTAAACTCTGATGAAAAGAAAATTAACCCGCCCAGTAACAAGGGCATAGGTTTTAATAGCGAGTAAAATAGCGTTAAGCCGAGGGTTTTCGCGGTATAGATAAACTTATCTTGGGTTACGTTACCGACATTTTGACCGTAATGTTCAATGGCTTTGTTGAACCTTGGAGTTAATAAATCCTGAGCCATTAAGCAAAGGATGAGAATAATGACCCACCAAGCCCAGTAAATATTCTGTGACTGCCATGCTTGTTTTAACTTTTCCCTTTGAGGCGCCTGAGTGAGCCAAACAGTGGCATTCTTTAAATCGATGAACCATAAACCTGAAATTCTGGCCGCATTCGGTACCCAAAATAAATGTTCGTTCAGGGTGTTTTTCAGACGCAAGTATATTCGATTAAGTTGCTCGTAACTGTTTCTCAGCTTTGCCTGCTCATTCAGATATACATCGTAGTTCTGCACCAATTGTTCAATCAAGCTTTGTTGTGATTCTAGTAACTTTATTTGAGTGTGATTGAGAAAATCTTCAGTATTGAGCTGTTGCTTGTTTAACGCTTGCTGCTGTTCAGCCTGATAGCGTTTCAAACGAGAGTCAGCAATTTCAGCCAGTAATACATCTTGGTTTGGCGGTTTAGGCAGCGATTGCAGCATTTGTAAGAATCGGTCGCCAAAAGCTGAGTTGGTTTCCACCCAGGTTATTTGTTCTTCAACGTTGGTTAATTGCAAAGCATGAGATTGATATTGCTTCTCTGCTTTTTCCTGTTGAGTAATGACTTGAGTAATGCCATTAGTGATGCGAATTAACTCTTGAGCATATTGCTGGTTTTTTTGGCTTATCTCTTGAGAAATCGTATCGGCCAGCTGCTGCTGATCAATAATATTATTGGCAATGGTATTGGCTGCTTGTTGCTGGCGATATTGATTATTTTGTTTATTTAACGATTCGATCAGCTTCTCTTGCTGTGCATGTTCAATACGCAATAACTGTAATTGTAATTGGGCGATTTGTTTTTGCTTAGGGCTGCTAGACAGTTCAGCCGTTAAGGTTTCAATATGTTGCTCAAGCAATTGACCTTGGAGTAAATGCAACTGGCCCAATGGCGTATCTACGGGAGCTAGCTGGGTTCTTTTATGTTGATTCGAGGCATCCTTTGCCTGTCTGATTAAGCTTGGTAATTGCTGCTGCCTTTTTGAAAGGCGCACTAATTGTTCGCTTAAATCATTTTCAGATTGTTTGAGTTCAGACAAATGGTAATAAGCCATCGAGGCTTGCTGACCCATGTCAATATCGGCACTGATGTTAATGTCAGTTATTGGTTGATTAATCTCTGCTGAAATCTTTTGAGTAATAACGTCGCTGTTTTGCTCAAGCTCCAAGTAACCGTTCTTTTCATTACTCAGCTTTGTGATGCTGGTTTTGACGTTTTCTATTTGAGTGGGTAGGTCAACGACTTGCGATGAGTTGTTGCTTTGAGAAAATCCCAAGCGTTTATCCAGTTGCAGGGGAGAATTAGCCGACGCAACAAAGGAGATAAAGCTGAGTATAAAAAACGCAATACGTAACATAGGGAATGATTGCTAGTGAGAGACTAATACAATGGTAACAAAAACCTGAGTTTACGCTTTATTTTTTTTATGATTTTGCTGAGTTTCGAATATTGCTGTGAGCAAGATAATCAATCCACCAATAATGGTATTAAGGTTAACTTGTTCGTTCAGCAGTAAGAAGGCTAAAACTGTGCCGTAAAAAGGCTGTAAGCAAGACACTAAACTTGCGGTTTTAGCGCTTAGTTGACGCAGTGAGGAGGCAAATAACGCATGGGGCGCAGCAGTAAAGAATACGCCTAAAATGGCTATGGTTAACCATATATCTAGCGTAATTGAGGTGAGTTCGACTTCTAAAAAAGGAGACAAGATTATCACAGCGACTAATGTTTGATAGAACATTGCTTGTGGCCCGCTGTATTGTGAGAAGTATTTTTTGTGCAATAAATTACGTGCAGTAAATAAAGCAGCCGAGAGTACACCTACAGCAATACCTAAAGTGACATCATTATCAAAGTTAGGTTCAGGAATAAGCATAAATACTCCTGTGAGTACTGCGATGCCTGAGAGTAAGTCTATAAACCTTAAGCGAGTTCTATTGACGAGAGGTTCAACTAAGACTGTCATGACAGGGTAGGTAAAAAAAGCAATCATTCCGATGGCGACAGAAGATAACTGCATTGCAGCAAAGTAGGTTACCCAATGTAAACTCACCAAAATACCTAATCCAAGGGCAATTAAATAATGCTTGGGCTGAGATAACAGCAATGCTTGACGAGAAATTTTGACAATACATCCCAGAACGAAAAATGCGACGGTACACCGAAGAACGGTAATATCTAATGCATTAAGGGGAAGTATTTTTGAAAATAATGCAGTAATACCAAATAGCAGCACTGCAATATGTAACTGAATTAGCCCTGAAGCATTTGATACTTCAGGGCGCTGCGCTTTTATCATGCCGATAGGCATATTTAATATTTTACTTTAAGTGAGCGAATGCTTGACCCATACGAGTCGTTTCAGTCGGCTCTACACCTTCTGCAAAGGTATCAATGGCATCTTGACCAAATAACATCACTACAGTGGAGCCTAATTTAAATCGACCCATTTCTGCACCTTTTTCAAGTGTTAGCGCTTCAGCACCTTCGGTTGGGTAATCCCAAGTAAACACTTGCTTACCACACGGCGGTGTAACGGTACCTGCCCAAATGGTTTCAATGCTGGCAACAATGGTCGCCCCAACTAATACCATGGCCATTGGGCCCACTTCGGTTTCAAAAATGGCAACAACACGCTCATTACGGGCGAATAACCCTGGAACGTTTTGTGCCGTGAGTGGATTAACTGAAAATAGCTCACCAGGTACATATGTCATTTTTGACAAGGTACCAGTGATAGGCATGTGAATACGATGGTAATCTTTAGGCGCTAAGTAAATCGTGGCAAAATCACCACCATTAAAGCGCTCAGCATCTTTTTGCTGTCCGCCAAGTAATGCAAGCGTCGTGTAATCATGGTTTTTAGCTTGGACAATTTTGCCAGCTTCAATAGGGCCACATTGACTGACTGCACCATCAACAGGGTGAGCCATGATTTTGTCGTCTGCCACAATAGGGCGAAGGCCAGGTTTTAAAGCACGGGTAAAAAATGCATTAAAGGTTTTGTATGCTTCAGGCTCACTTTGTGCCGCTTCTGACATATCAATTTTATATTGCTTGATAAACCATTTAATACCTGCGGTAGTAATCGCTCCCGCTTCCGCAGCTGCAAGCTTACCCACAAGACGTGATAGTAAATGTTTAGGTAAGATATATTGCAAAGCAATTTTAACAGAATCCAATTGAGTACCCTTTTTAGTTATATGTTTGGTGCTTATCTTGATATTTTTAAAACTAAATTTGTTAGCTTATTCATCTAATGCTCTAAAGTGTCGAGCATGACGCTGTTCATCAAGGCTAGCTATAATGCGGTGATAGTTGTTAAATCTATCTTCAGTTATTTTCCCATCCGCGAGTGCAGCTTGCAAGGCGCATCCCGGATCATTACCGTGTTTACAATCTCTGAACTTACAGGTGCCGATGTATTCTCTGAATTCAACAAAGCATTCGCCGACGCGAGGTGCGGGTAAATGCCATAATGCAAACTCACGGACACCGGGCGAGTCAATTAAGTCTCCTCCACTTTCAAAGTGCAGTAACTTGGCTGTAGTTGTGGTGTGTTGGCCTAAGCCAGAGTTTCCAGATACATCACCAATGAGAAGATCCGCTTCTGGCATGAGTGCATTAATCAGCGATGATTTTCCGACACCAGATTGGCCTGCAAACACGCTGATTTTATCTGATAACAGTGATTTTATTTGTTCGACTCCCTCACCGGTGTGACTACTCACCATATAAACAGGGTAACCAATTTGGCGATAACGGGCTAAAGCGACTTCAACTTCTTCACGATTGTCATCGGTTAGTAAATCCATTTTATTAAGGATAATGACAGGTGGAATTTCAGTGTCTTCTGCAGCCACTAAATATCGGTCGATAATTTGTGTGGTGAAGCTAGGTAAAATTGAAGAGACAATTAATATCTGATCAATATTGGCTGCGATAATTTTTACGCCGTCATATAAATCTGGACGGGTAAGGGAAGATGTTCGTGGATGAACTGCTTCAACGATCCCGCCAATACCACGATCTGTTTCAGTGGCTAAGCGCACAAGCACTTTGTCGCCAGTGACAAGGCTAGTGATATTTCGACGGAGATTACAACGTGCAACAATACCATCTTCGGTTTCAATATCAGCATGCTGACCGAAGCGTGAAATGACGATACCCTGTTGTTCTGGTCCAAGTAGACTATCCTGTAGATCGGTTGTCTGATCAGGATTATCTTTACGCTTTAAACGTTTACTTTGGTTGTCGCGCATTCTGCGCTTTTGACCTTGGCTAAGTGGTTTCTTTTTACTCACAGGCAAATCTTCATTAATTAGTGGTTTTTTTGTCGTATAAAAAAACAGTATGATACACCCTCTTTAATAAAAAAGCCTGAATTTAGGGCTTTTGACAGAATAAGGCAGATATTATGGCTGTAAACTCGAGCAATCTGATTTGGGTTGATTTAGAAATGACTGGTTTAGAGCCCAGTGTCGATCGTATTATTGAAATTGCGACGATTGTGACTGACCAAGAATTAAATATTATTGCCCAAGGGCCAGTTATGGCGGTTCATCAGTCTGATGAAGTGTTAAATGGCATGGATGATTGGAATCAAAAGCATCATGGTGAGTCTGGATTAATTGATCGCGTTAAGAGCAGTAAATATTCTGAAGAAGACGTTATTAGAGCAACGATTGAATTTTTAGAGCAATATGTCCCTAAAGGTGCTTCGCCTATGTGTGGAAATAGCATTGGCCAAGATCGCCGTTTTTTGAACAAATACATGCTTGAGCTAGAAGACTTCTTCCATTATCGCAATATTGATGTCAGCACCATAAAAGAGCTAACAAATCGATGGAAGCCAGAAGTTATGAAAGGCTTTAGCAAAAAGAATACCCACCAAGCACTAGAAGACATCAAGGAATCTATTGCTGAATTGCAGTTTTATCGCCAAGAAGTATTTAAAATTTAAGCAATCAAACCTTTTTTTTGAATTAGGGGTTGCAGTGTAGTGAATATTACATATAATGCGGCCTCAACTTTTTACAGCGAGCCACTTGCTATTTGAAGTTGTAATTTGAAGATTTGCTGCATTAGCTCAGTTGGTTTTGGTTCAAACGATACCTTGCCAAGTGTGTTCTTAAAGCAAAAGAGATGCAACATTAGCTCAGTTGGCTTTGAATCAGACGATACCTTGCCAAGTGTTTTAATAAAGCAACAAGATGCGACATTAGCTCAGTTGGTAGAGCGATACCTTGCCAAGGTATAGGTCATCAGTTCGAACCTGATATGTCGCTCCAAATCTTCAAACTAAAAATTGATTAAGATGCGACATTAGCTCAGTTGATAAGGTTGAAACGATACCTTGCCAAATGTTTTAATAAAGCATACAAGATGCGACATTAGCTCAGTTGGTAGAGCGATACCTTGCCAAGGTATAGGTCATCAGTTCGAACCTGATATGTCGCTCCAATTTTTAAAAATTGAAATATAGATGCGACATTAGCTCAGTTGGCTTTGAATCAGACGATACCTTGCCAAATGTTTTAATCAAGCAACAAGATGCGACATTAGCTCAGTTGGTAGAGCGATACCTTGCCAAGGTATAGGTCATCAGTTCGAACCTGATATGTCGCTCCAATTTCAATACCAAGTTTTGTAAGGCGACATTAGCTCAGTTGGTAGAGCGATACCTTGCCAAGGTATAGGTCATCAGTTCGAACCTGATATGTCGCTCCAAACTTCCTAAATCAGCTATATCTTGCCAAGGTATAGGTCATCAGTTCGAACCACTCTTTTGAAAATATAAGATCGCTGCAAAATTCCTCTTTGTTTTATCTCAAGTAAACTTTTAAATTAACAATTAGCTCAGTTGTGTTTTTAGCATAGTGATACCTTTATTTTGCCAAGGTATAGGTCATCAGTTCGAACCACTCTTTTTGAAAATCAGGTAGCTCCAAACTTCCCAAAAAGTAAATCAACTATATCTTTTCTGGATATGCCATCAGTTCGAACCACGTTTGTTGAAAATATTAGGTCGCTCCAAACTTCTTTCAGTAATACCTTTTGCAAGAAACCCTCCTTATTTAACAATTAGCTCAGTTGCGTTTTTAGCATAGTGATCCCTTTATTTTTCCAAGGTATAGGTCATCAGTTCAAACCATGCTTGTTGAAAATATCAGGTCGCAGCTAATTTCCTTTAGTTATACCCCGAATTAAAAATTTCTTTAGATTTAATGAACACGTAGGCTGGTTTTAACAGGTTTAATGTCTGTTTATTTCATATTTGCTAATTTACCTGTCTTTTATATGTAAAATATGAGCTTGCTCAAATATTCCTTGTGATTTTTCAACCATAATAAATACAAGCTTTTACAAACTAATTTATTAGCTGCATGAGAATGCAGATACCGTGGAGTGTTTATGATACGTATCCAACAACTAAGTGAGTTACTTGAGTTTATTGCTAAGTCACGTTTAGACATGAAACAACTCTATAGCCGATTACAGCGCAATGCTGATTCGACTCGAGTAAAAATGATGTTGGAGTATTTGCAACAACATCAACAACATGTGCATGACAGTATTGAAGATTACATTGATGAAGCACCAACGCGGATGCTGGATACTTGGTACAAAGATATCACTTTCGAAGACTTTAAAAAGCGTTGCGATGACTCAACTCTAGCTGCCAACATGAATGAAGATGATGTACTCGAACTGCATCTTGATTTAGAAAATAGATTAATTGGACTGATAGAAAAGACTGCTAACAGTACTGCAGTTACAGAGATTAAAGAGGCTTTACTAGACTTGGTAAGAGTTGAACGAACTCAACAAAAAAGACTCGTGCATAGTGCATTAAGAATGGAAGATATTTAACAGATATTTTGCCCATTTCTATTTTATGTTAATATTTCCAAATAGAGTCAGCTATTAAGCTGACTCTATTTTTTTCAGCTGTTTAAATCGGGTAATATTACAGTTAAGCGTATTTAATCTCTGTGAAATGATACTTTTTATATGATTAATCCCTCAAGTGCTGGTAAGTTAACATGACTTCTATAACAAAAAATCTTCAAGACGAACAAGCTACAATTGAATTAGGCATTGAGTTGTCGCTCTGGGTTTCAGCGCCTTTGGTGATATATTTAACCGGTGACTTAGGTGCGGGTAAAACGACGTTAAGTCGTGGCCTAATTCAGAGTTTAGGTCATGAAGGTAATGTAAAGAGTCCGACTTATACTCTGGTTGAGCCTTATGAGTTAAAAGATATGGAAGTATTTCACTTTGACTTATATCGTTTACTCGATCCTGAAGAGCTTGAGTACATGGGGATCCGTGATTATTTTACTGAAAAAAGCATCAGTATCGTAGAGTGGCCTGATAGAGGGCATGGTTTACTGCCAGCAGCTGATCTTGCGATTCATTTGAAGTATCAAGGTGAGCAGAGACAAGTTGAAATTACTGGACTGACACCTTCAGGGCAGTTCATCGTCAATAAATTAAAATAATAATGACTTAAGACTTAAGATAAAATGACTCGATTTTTTGCGTTTATATTGTTGCTTAGCTTCTCATATACAGTTGATGCAGCTAATAAATTAGATAGCATCCGCATTTGGGATGCCCCCAATTCTACCCGGGTCGTTTTTGATTTATCGAAAGCGCCATCATATAGTCATTTCTCGCTAACAAACCCTCAGCGTTTGGTTATCGATCTCAAAGATGCCTCCACAAAAGTGAAATTTGATAATTTAGCCAAAGATAGCAAGCTGATTAATAAAGTTCGACTCAGTTCTCCGCCTAAAAAAGGCACCCTACGTTTGGTTTTAGAGTTGGCGTCTCCGGTTAAGGCGAGTTTATTTTCTTTGACACCAACAGCGCCTTACGGCAATCGATTAGTGGTCGATTTAGATAATTCTGCTAACCAGCCAGCAGCTAAAAAGCAAGTGGTGCAAACGAGCAAGCGATCAACTGATGTAATTGTTGCCATTGACGCTGGCCATGGTGGTGAAGATCCTGGCTCTATTGGTCCTAAAGGGACGTTTGAGAAAAAAGTCGTATTAGCTATTTCAAAAAGACTCGAACGCAAGATTAATGAAACGCCCGGTATGAAAGCGGTAATGACCCGAAGTGGTGACTACTTTGTTAACTTGAACCAACGCTCCGAGTTAGCAAGAAATAGCCGAGCGGACTTATTGCTATCTATTCATGCAGACGCATTTACGACACCTCACCCTAAAGGTGCTTCAGTTTGGGTGTTGTCTAAACGCCGTGCTAATACTGAAATTGGTCGTGTGTTTGAAGATAAAGAAAAACACTCGGAGCTGTTAGGTGGAGTGGGCGACATTATTCAAAACACTGATAGTGAACAGTACCTTGTGATGACCTTGATTGATATGTCGATGGATCACTCAATGGCGGAAAGCCACAGTATTGCGACTGATATTTTATCAGGCTTAGGTAAAGTGACTAAGCTGCATAAAAATAAACCTGAATCAGCAAGTTTTGCGGTATTAAAATCAACAGATATTCCTTCAATTTTGATTGAAACCGGCTTTATTTCTAATCCAAAAGAAGAAAAACAGTTACTAAATGGCAATCACCAGCAGAAATTAGCCAATGCGATTCACAAAGGGGTGGTGAACTATTTTGAGGCCAACCCGCCTGCAGGTACTGCATTCGCTAAGACAAGTAATGTGAAGCATACGGTAAGAAGCGGTGAATCATTATCTGTGATTGCCCAGCGTTATAAAGTCAGTGTCGCCAGCATCAAGAAAAGTAATAACTTAAAGTCCGATGTATTACGAATAGGCCAAAAGCTGGTCATTCCGAGGGCATAAATTATGGCAATTCAAATTCTACCACCGCAACTTGCCAACCAAATTGCAGCAGGTGAAGTCGTTGAAAGACCTGCATCAGTCGTTAAAGAGCTCGTCGAAAACAGCTTAGATGCTGGAGCGACGCGCGTCGATATCGAGATTGATAAAGGCGGCAGTAAATTAATCCGTATTCGAGATAATGGTAAAGGCATTGCAAAAGATGAACTTGCATTAGCTTTATCACGTCACGCGACATCCAAAGTTCACTCGCTAGATGATCTAGAAGCGATTTTAAGTTTTGGTTTTCGTGGTGAGGCGTTAGCGAGTATTAGCTCTGTTGCGCGCCTGAGTTTAACCTCGAAGCCCGCTGAACAATCAGAAGCTTGGCAGGCAAACGCTGCTGGCTCGCAAATGGATGTAAAAATTACTCCAGCTGCACACCCAAAAGGCTCAACCATCGACGTGGTGGATTTATTTTTTAATACCCCCGCTAGAAGACGTTTTTTAAAGAGTGATAAGACTGAGTTCACCCATATTGATGAGTGGCTTAAACGGATTGCGATTGCTAGAACCGATGTGCATTTTACCCTAACGCATAATGGTAAATTGGTGCGCCAATATCGACCTGCCAATACCGAAATCCAGTATAAGCAACGCTTGGGGCAAATTTGTGGGCGCGGATTTGCTGAGCAAGCGCTGCACTTATCGTGTGAGCATGATGGTCTGACACTATCAGGATATTTACAGTCTCCAAGTGATACGCATGTTACCGATAGCTGCTACTTTTATGTCAATGGCAGACTAGTGCGAGATAGACTAGTTAACCATGCGGTTAAACAAGCTTTTGGTCGTTTTAATATTCAGCATCAACCTGGGTATGTGTTGATGCTTGAGATTGACCCGCATCAAGTTGACGTTAATGTTCACCCAGCAAAACATGAAGTCAGGTTTCATCAAAACCGTTTAGTTCATGATTTTATACTTCAGGCTTTGCAGTCGGTACTTGAGCAGATTTCTGAATTGACTATCGAATCTGAAGGTCACTTTTCAGATAGTGTGAATGTAAATGGGCAAAGCATTACAACTACCGACTCCCATGAATCGTCACATGCTCAGGCAAATAATCCACATCAGAATGGACGTCATCAGGGGGATTTGTATCGTGGTGAAGGAACTCAAGCTAGTGCATATTTAACCCAAATAGGTGCAAACCATACCGATAGTGATAAGGAATACCAGCCTAGAGAGGTGAGTAATAATCGCTTTGGTAGCATGTCGATACCGGCACAAGGTCATCAATATGGTGGTTCTCAAGGTGGTAATGCCAGGGCCATTGACTCTGCAGAAGTTACACCCACTGCGATAGCAAATTATGGTCAATTACTACAAACCAATAAAGAAAATGCATCGTTAACACAAATTAATGAAGTTAATACTTCAGTTGTTAATACCATGCCGCCTTTATTAGATGGTCAATATTGGGTGATGGCCAAAGAAAGCCAATTACTCTTGCTCGATATATCGCAAGTGTCAGTTATTGTTGCAAAAAATGAAATACTTTCTAAGATTAACACTGGTTTAGTGGGGCAGCCTTTGCTGATGCCTGTGTCAATTCAAGCTGATGTGGATTGGAAAGCATTACTGGAAGAACGAGATATTTTACTGCGCAGACTAGGATTAACCCTATCAATTCGCTACCAACAGTTGATAATAAAGAATGTGCCCCCATATCTGAGAGACAGCCAGTTAGCTGTATTAATTCCAGAACTATTAAACTGGATTAAATTAGAAACTCCTTCAGATGAAGCATTATCACTGTGGATTGCAAAACACCAAACGCAATCATTTACAGCAGCATCAGAGATTTGGTTTAAATACAGTCAATTAGATAACGAACAGAAATTGAGTCTTGAGTCACAAGCAAAGTCGTTACCATGGAAAATCTGGTTAGAAGAGAATTAATGTGAACCAAGCTAAACAACCTAAAGTATTGTTTTTGATGGGGCCAACGGCCTCAGGCAAGACATCTTTAGCCATTGAAATGGCGCAAAAGCATAACTGTGAAATTATTTCAGTTGATTCTGCGCTGATATATCGTCAAATGGACATTGGTTCAGCTAAACCTAATGCTGATGAATTAGCATTAGCACCGCATCGTTTAATTGATATATTAGATCCGAGTGAAAGCTATTCGGCTGCTGATTTTAGACGTGATGCACTGATTGAAATAGAACAAATTATTGCTCGTGGTAAGACCCCACTACTTGTCGGTGGCACCATGATGTACTTTAAAGCACTACTTGAAGGGTTATCTCCGCTTCCTGCGGCTGATGACGATATTAGAGCTGAAATAATTAAAGAAGCAGAAGAGTTTGGTTGGGATGTGTTACACCAGCAACTTTGCGAGGTTGACCCTGTAGCGGGTGAGCGAATTCACCCTAATGATCCGCAGCGACTTTCTCGTGCTTTAGAAGTTTTTAGAATAACAGGTAAGACAATGACTGAGTTGACAGCAACTAAGTCAGAGGCGTTACCATATGATGTGGTTCAATTTGCTATTGCACCACTTGATAGAAAAGTATTACATGAATTAATCGCGAAAAGATTTAAACTGATGATGGAACAGGGTTTTATCGAAGAAGTTGAGCGATTAAAATCCAGAGGCGATTTGCATTTAGACATGCCTTCTATGCGCTGCGTTGGTTATAGGCAGTGTTGGCAGTATTTAGATGAAGAATTTGACTATGATACTTTGATAGAAAAAGCCACTGCAGCTACTAGGCAATTAGCTAAACGTCAATTAACATGGTTGAGAAGTTGGCCAGACTTAAATTGGCTTGAAAGTGGAGCCGAAGGAAATTTAGTTACACTTATACGACATTCGAGCTAGATTATTCGCCGTTGCTGTATAATACTCAAACTAAACAATAAAACATTATTCAAAAAATTTGTTTTGAAAATAAAAAAAGGAAATCGAAATGGCTAAGGGGCAATCTTTACAAGACCCATTTTTGAACGCACTGCGTCGTGAACGTGTACCAGTTTCAATCTATTTAGTGAATGGTATTAAGTTGCAAGGACAAGTTGAGTCATTCGACCAATTCGTTATTTTGTTAAAAAATACAGTAAGCCAAATGGTTTACAAACATGCTATTTCGACTGTAGTACCTGCGCGTCCATTTAATGTGACAGCTCAAAGTACTCATACACAGCATGATGAAGCACCTGCATCAGAATAATATTTAAGGAGTTTGCTACTTGTTTGATCGCTATGAAGCGGGTGAAACCGCAGTTCTTGTACATATTGACTTTTCTGATGACGACCGAAGAGAAGACATAACTGAGTTACAATTATTAGTTGAATCAGCAGGAGCTCGCTCTGTTGGTGTTATTACCGGAAGCCGTCGTTCACCTGATCGAAAGTTTTTTGTTGGTACAGGTAAAGTTGAAGAGTTAGCCGCAATGGTGGCAGCTACTGAAGCAAATGTGGTGATTTTTAATCACGCGTTAAGTCCTGCACAAGAAAGAAATTTAGAGCAAATTTGTGAATGCCGAGTATTAGATCGGACAGCACTGATTTTAGATATTTTTGCTCAACGAGCGAGAACGCACGAAGGTAAGTTACAAGTGGAGCTAGCGCAATTGCGCCACATGTCGACTCGCCTTATTCGTGGTTGGACTCACTTGGAGAGACAGAAAGGTGGTATTGGTATGCGAGGACCTGGGGAAACCCAGCTCGAAACCGATAGACGTTTGTTGCGTGGGCGAATTAAGAGTATTAATCGTCGACTTGATAAAGTAGACAAGCAACGTGAACAAAGCCGCCGATCGCGTAAACGCAGTGACTTATCAACTGTGTCATTGGTGGGTTACACCAATGCGGGTAAGTCAACTTTGTTTAATGCGTTAACCGCTTCAGAAGTCTATGCAGCGGATCAGTTATTCGCCACGTTGGATCCAACGTTGCGTAAACTAAATTTACCTGATGGTGCCGTCATTTTAGCGGATACCGTTGGGTTTATTCGTCATTTACCTCATGATTTAGTCGCAGCCTTCAAAGCTACATTGCAAGAAACTCGTCAAGCTGACTTGTTATTGCATGCCATAGACTGTGCAGATGAAAATATGACGGAAAATTTCGAACAAGTGCAAAATGTACTTGAAGAAATTGACGCAGATACTATTCCTCAACTGGTCGTTTGTAATAAAATCGACTTATTGGAAGACTTTGTACCTCGAATCGATTACGACGATGAGGGGATGCCTGAACGAGTTTGGGTATCTGCACAAAAACAAATTGGATTTGAATTGCTATTACAGGCTATCAACGAGTTAATCGGTGAAGTGATTGTAGAGCAAACATTGAAAATACCAGCGACGGCTGGGCATTATCTTGGTCAGTTTTATGGACTGGACGCGATACAGCAGAAAGAGTATGACGATCTGGGGAACTGTATTTTGTCTGTTCGTTTGTCGGAAGCCAATTGGCGCCGATTAACAAAACAGAGTCAAGGCGAATTAGAGACGTTTATCTCTGAACCTTCACTTGAAGATTCAGCAGTAGACGTTACTTGCTAATAACATTTATTTCATCCACTTATGGAGTGCTAAATGGCTTGGAATGAGCCCGGTAACAAGGGAAAAGATAAAGACCCTTGGGGAAACAAAAACGGTAACGATAAAGGCCCACCAGATTTAGACGAAGTATTTCGTAATCTTTCAAAGCGCTTTGGCGGTGGTAAAGGTGGTTCAGGTGGATCGTCAAGTCCTTCATTTAACTCAACCAGCATTATTGTTGTTTTAGTTATTGGTTTGTTGGTTTGGGGGGCTTCAGGTTTTTATACCATTAAAGAAGCTGAACGTGGGGTGACCTTACGTTTCGGTCAACATTCTGGCGAAGTTGGACCTGGTTTACATTGGAAAGCGACTTTTATTGATGAAGTTTTCCCTGTGAACATCAAAGCAGTTCGATCAATTCCATCTTCTGGCAGCATGCTAACATCTGATGAAAACTTGGTTAAAGTTGAATTAGATGTTCAATACCGCGTAGATGATGCTTATTTGTATTTGTTCAGCGCTGTTGATGCCAATGCAAGTTTAAGAGAAGCGACAGATAGTGCTTTACGTTATGTGATTGGACATAACACTATGGATGACATCCTGACCACTGGTCGTGATGCTATTCGTCGTGATACTTGGTCTGAACTAGAACGTATTCTTGAACCATATAAATTAGGTTTATCAATTCAAGACGTCAACTTCTTGCCTGCGCGTCCGCCTGAAGAAGTAAAAGATGCCTTTGATGATGCGATCTCTGCACAAGAGGATGAGCAACGATTCATTCGTGAAGCTGAAGCTTACGCACGTGAAATTGAACCTAAAGCGCGTGGTCAAGTAGAACGTATGGCTCAAGATGCTAGCGCTTATAAACAGCGTGAAGTGTTAGAAGCTCAAGGTAAAGTAGCGCGTTTTGAACAGTTATTGCCTGAGTATGAAATGGCACCAGAAGTGACTCGTAAGCGTCTTTATTTAGATGCGATGCAAGCAGTCATGGCTGACACGAATAAAGTACTTATTGATACCAAAAACAGTGGTAACTTAATGTATTTGCCTTTAGATAAAATGATGGATAATCAAACTAAACGTGAAGTGGTTGAGCCTGTAGCGGAAACGCATATCAATACTCCTTCAAATAATTCGTTTGGTTCTTCAATGCCGCTTGATGGCCGCCAAACTCGCGAAGCTCGTTCTCGCCAAGGGAGGGACTAACTCATGGGTAGATTTGGACTGATTATTTTAGTCATCCTTTTAGGGATTGGTTTTTCATCTTTGATGGTCGTAAATGAAGGCGAACGTGCCATTGTTTCGCGTTTTGGTGAAATTTTAAAAGATGATGTCAACGGCGAAGCTGTTACTCGTGTGCTTGCACCGGGGATCCATTTTAAAATACCTGCTATCGATAAGGTTAAATACCTTGATGCACGTATTCAAACTCTAGATGGCGCAGCTGACCGTTTCGTGACTTCTGAAAAGAAAGATTTGATGGTTGATTCATACGTTAAATGGCGTATTAACGACTTTGAAACCTTCTACCTTTCAACAGGTGGCGGTAACATCGTAACTGCAGAAGACTTGCTACAACGTAAAATCAACAATGATTTACGTACTGAGTTTGGTCGTCGCACCATTAAAGAAATTGTTTCTGGCAAACGTGATGAACTGCAAAATGATGCTTTAGAAAATGCAGCTGAAAGCTCACAGGATTTGGGTATTGAAGTGGTTGACGTCCGTGTTAAGCAAATCAATTTACCTGCTAACGTGAGTAGCAGTATTTTTCAGCGTATGCGAGCAGAGCGTCAAGCTGTTGCTAAAGAGCATCGTGCACAAGGTAAAGAGCAATCTGAAATCATTCGTGCAACGATTGATGCTGATGTAACAGTTAAAGTTGCAGAAGCTGAACGTAAAGCGTTAACTGTTCGAGGTGAAGGTGATGCACTATCGGCTAAAATTTATGCAGATGCGTATAACAAAGATCCTGAATTTTATGGTTTTTTACGTAGCTTAGAAGCCTACAAAGAAAGTTTTGCTGGCAACAGTGATGTGATGGTTCTAGAACCTGATAGTGACTTCTTTAAGTACATGAAATCAATTGATGGTAAGTAAATTGTCATTAAGTTGATTAAAAACCCGGTTATTACCGGGTTTTTTTATGTCTGCGACTTTTTATATAAACAAATTGAATTTTTTGCACTTTGGCTTAATTAATCAGCTATGACTAATTTAGAAGCAAAGTATTTCATTAAATTTTATTAATTAACAGTAAGTTATAAAATCCACTTCTACATATATTCTCTAAAAAGTATCAAAATGCTTGGTTGTTTTTTGTGCGCCTTAAAAAAAACATACAATTCCCGCAACTTAGTTGTGTGTTTTACTATGATCTGGTTCTAATTTTTCGCTATAATGAGCCCCGCCTCAAAGTATAGATTTAGCGATTAGTGATTCTAATGTTGCTAAGTTATTAAAATATAAGAATTCCAACACCCTCTGGGAGATAAGTGGATGAGCAATGCGCCAGTCGATACCGGACGCCGCAGATTCCTGACAGCCGCAACCGCCGTAGTTGGTGGAGCTGGTGCCGTCGCTGTAGCGGTGCCTTTTATCAAGTCATGGAATCCGAGCGCTAAAGCGAAAGCTGCAGGTGCACCGGTTGAAGTTAATATTAGTAAAGTAGAACCAGGTCAATTAATTCGTGTTGAATGGCGTGGCAAACCTGTATGGGTTGTACGTCGTACAGATGCAATTCTAAGTGAACTGCCCAAATTAGATGGTCAATTACGCGATCCTGCCTCTGAAGAATTACAACAGCCTGAATATGCAGCTAACCCTGCTCGTTCAATTAAGCCTGAGTTTTTCATTGCTGTAGGTATTTGTACTCACCTAGGTTGTTCACCAACTTATTTGCCTGATTCATTTGGCGAGCAAGTCGAAGGTGTTACGGCTGGATTCTTCTGCCCATGTCATGGTTCTAAGTTTGATATGGCTGGTCGTGTATTCCAAGGTGTACCTGCGCCATTAAACCTTGTTGTACCACCACATCAATATGTTGATGACGGCACGGTACTCATCGGTGTAGACACAGGAGCTGCATAATGGTTAAGAATATCGTTGATTGGATTGATGCTCGCATCCCAATGACGGCGACTTATAATCGTCACGTTGGTCAATATCCAACTCCAAAGAACTTTAACTTCTGGTATTTCTTTGGTTCATTAGCTCTACTTGTTTTAGTTAACCAACTACTGACTGGTATTTGGTTAACCATGAATTACGTGCCAACAGCAGAAGGCGCGTTTGCTTCTGTTGAATACATCATGCGTGATGTTGAATACGGTTGGTTACTTCGTTATATGCACTCCACTGGGGCCTCGGCGTTCTTTGTGGTGGTTTATCTGCATATGTTCCGTGGTCTTATCTACGGTTCTTACCAAAAGCCAAGAGAACTACTTTGGTTATTCGGTATGTTGATTTTCCTAGTGTTAATGGCTGAAGCCTTTATGGGTTACTTGCTTCCTTGGGGACAAATGTCTTACTGGGGCGCACAGGTAATTATCTCTTTGTTTGGTGCAATACCGTTTATTGGTGATGACTTAACATTGTGGATCCGTGGTGACTATGTTGTTTCTGGTGCTACGCTAAACCGCTTCTTCGCATTGCATGTTATTGCTTTGCCATTAGTGCTTGTTGTACTTGTTTTCCTTCACTTAATTGCATTACACGAAGTGGGCTCAAACAACCCAGACGGTGTTGAAGTTAAGAAGAATAAAGATGAAAACGGATGGCCAGTAGACGCTATTCCTTTCCACCCTTATTACACAGTAAAAGACATTATGGGCGTAGCCGGTTTCTTAATCGTGTTCTGTTACGTATTGTTCTTTATGCCTGAAGGTGGCGGTTACTTCCTTGAAAAGCCAAATTTCGAAGCGGCTAACCCAATGAAGACTCCTGAACATATTGCTCCGGTTTGGTATTTCACTCCGTTCTACGCAATCTTACGTGCGATCCCAGACAAGCTGTTAGGTGTTGTCGGTATGGGTCTTGCGATTGCGGTATTGTTCGTTCTACCTTGGCTAGATCGCTGTAAAGTGAAGTCTATTCGTTACCGTGGTCTAATCCACAAGATTAACATTGCACAATTTACTGTGTCTTTCTTAATCCTTGGTTACTTAGGTGCTGTACCAGCAACACCAACGTTAACTATTGCAGCTCGTATCTTTACACTTACTTATTTTGGCTTCTTCGTTGCACTGTGGGTTTACAGTAAAAATGAAAAGACAAAACCGGTTCCTACGAGGGTGACGCACTAATGAAAAAGTTATTAATTGCATTAGTTACATTGTTACCATCACTTGCTATCGCAGCAGGTGGCAGCAATGTTCATTTAGAAAGTGCCAATGTGGACTTACATGATAAAGAGTCGTTAGAACGTGGTTTGAATTTATTTCAGCAATACTGTTCTGGCTGTCACAGTACTCAATATCAACGTTATGGTCGTGTAGCTGAAGATTTAGGTATTTCAGTTGATGACATGCGTAAAAAGTACATGTTTACCGATGCTAAAGTTGGTGAGTTGATGGAAAACGCGATTCCACCTGCAGATGCTGCAAAGTGGTTTGGTGGAGCGGCTCCTGACTTAACGCTAGTTGCACGTGTTCGTGGTCAAGATTGGGTTTATTCATACCTTAAAGGTTTTTATAAAGATGAAAGCCGTCCATTTGGTGTGAACAACACAGTATTCCCATTAGTGGGCATGCCTCACGTTCTTGAAGATTTACAGGGTATCCCTGTTAAGCAAGAAGATGGCACTGTTGTGACGACTGGCGGTTCTATGAACGCTGAAGAGTATGACCAAGCCGTTCGCGATATCACTGGTTTCCTTGCATATTCTGCAGATCCAGTGAAATTAGAACGCGAAGCTTTAGGCTGGTGGGTACTCGGATTCTTGTTTATTTTCTTCATCGTTGCTTATTTGTTGAAGAAAGAATACTGGAAAGATGTGCACTAGACACGAATAACGGGTAAAATACATTATTCGCATACTTTAAACGAGGGGCTTTGCCCCTCGTTTGTTTTGTTTTTTCCGTTTTACTGGAGGGTAACAATGGCTGTAGCTGCCAACAAACGCTCTATCATGACACTTTTTTCTGGTGCCGATGATTTATATAGCCACCAAGTACGTATCGTCTTGGCTGAAAAAGGTGTAACTGTTGATGTATTGCAGGTAGAACCTAGTGAGAAACCTCAAGAGTTATTGGATGTTAATCCATACAACTCAGTACCGACTCTAGTTGATCGTGAATTAGTGCTGTATGAATCTCGTATCATTATGGAATATTTAGATGAGCGTTTTCCTCATCCTCCATTGATGCCTGTATACCCGGTTGCTCGTGGCCAAAGCCGTCTAATGATGCACCGTATCGATACAGACTGGTATGTACTCGTTGATCGTATCCGTAAAGGTGAAAAAGCTGACGCAGCTCGTAAAGAGTTAACTGAAAGCTTAGTTGCTTTAGCGCCAGTATTTGCTGAAATGCCTTACTTCATGAGTGAAGAATTTGGCTTAGCTGATTGTTACTTAGGTCCGTTATTATGGCGTTTACCTGAGTTAGGTATCAACTTAGATGTTCGTACATCTAAAGATATCCATGCTTACATGACACGCATTTTTGAGCGTGAATCATTTAAAGCATCGTTAACTGAGGTTGAGCGCGAAATGCGCATGGGTATGTAATGAAAGCGATTACACCTAACCGTCCATATTTGTTGCGGGCTTACTACGAGTGGTTGATGGATAACCACTTTACCCCACATGTTGTTGTGGATGCATTTGTAAAGGGCACTCAGGTACCTCAAGAGTTTGTTAAGGACGGTCAAATCGTGCTTAATATTGCTGGCGGTGCAGTGGGCAACTTACAAATGACCAATGAATTCGTTGAGTTTAATGCTCGATTTGGTGGTGTGCCTCAGCAAGTTGTTTTACCTATGGCTGCAATCGTTGCGATTTATGCGCGCGAAAACGGTGCTGGAACTGTGTTTGATATGGAAGATGCTTATATGCCTGAAGATGAATCGGAAGATTTAGCTCCAGCACCACGCTCTTTCTCTGCAGTTGAAACAACGGATAAAGCTGACGTTACAGAAGAAAAGCCTACAAGCAATTCTGAAAAACCAAAAGGACGTGCACATTTAACTGTCGTCAAGTAACGATGTAATGTGTCAGTTCGGTTCATAAGAAAACCAGTCGCAAATGAGTGACTGGTTTTTTCATTTCTGTCTCACTAAAAATGATTGTTGAAGTAAACCATTAATTTAGTCGAGATAAGATTTTGCCATCCGAGTCAATTTAAACGCGACTTTTAAGCTGCGGTTCTCTAGATTGTCATTGTCAGTTTCTAATTGATAACGTGCGACTATGGCCAAATAGGCACAAAGTTGTTCAGAATCTTGAGCGAGTGCAAGCAAGGCAATTGGCTCGATTAATTGACGATAAGCATGATGATTATGCATGTGTTGATTTAGATCTAATGGATCCCAATCTGCGCAGATGCAATCAGCCACATGTGATTTTAATTGCTCTGATTTTGTGTGACTGATTTCAGTTTTTGGCAATAATTCCACTAAGCCTGCTAGCAAGTTTTCAACTCCGTCAGCAATATGTTCTTCTGCTGAGGGCTGATCGATGAAACAAAACTCACCTAAACTTAATTTAGCACTCTCAGAGGCGCTTACCTCAATCGACTTTTTACGGCCTTGATGCCAAGCAAAGCTAACTAACGGATAATCGCCTACCGCTGCGTTGTAGTTAACACAAACTAAATGCTCATTTTGAATGTCAGGGAAACTGTCCTGAGGGTAATGGCCAATTACGACAGGTGTCGATAATTGATGGTGTGGATGGTGTTCAATTAATTCCAGAACAGTATAGTTGAGACACGAAGTCATCATTGCTGATAACGGATGTGTCTCATCAAATGCAGCAGGCCAAAACTGTTGAGACAAAGCATTTTTACTGCCTTTTTCTGAATCAGTGTTTATCGTAGATGTAGACTCTTGAGTTAATAAACATAGATAAGGGTTAAGTTGGCTTATAACGGATTCGTCCCAACATGCATGTATTGCCCGAATATGATCAAAATCGAGATAAATCGGTAATGCCATAAACCAGTCAATCCACTGGAACAACTGCTCATCACCTTGAGCGAATTCTTTTAAGAATAGCGGTGTTAACTTATTGGTTTCAGTAGAACCATTAGGTAAGTAGGGCGTATCCGTAATGGGGTGATGCTTACTCCATCCTATTGCTTCAAATTCGTTGCTACCCAACAAGCAAAAAGCATGGCCTTTATCTACTAACTCTTTTACAAATGACAATAATGCAATGTGCTCTATATTTTCAGCTTCATTTGCAGCAATTAAGTTTCCACAAAACACCAGTTTCACGAATTGAATGCTTGATTCAGGATCTTCAATATCAAAATCAATTTCAGTGAGTAAGTCATTCAATTTATCTAAGCGGCCATAGACATCACCTATGAAATATAAGCTGGTATTGTCGATTTGTTGTTTGTGGCTGTGCATGTTGAAACCCAGAAGACAAATAAAGTAAATTGAGCCGTATTATACCCTAGCAACGAAACGTTACAGCTGAAATAAATCATACAGAGTGCTAAAAATTTAAGTGGGCTACTAAGCTATGATATTATCCGCGGCTTGTACCCTTTGGTTGGTCATCTACAGAGTGACTGTTGATTATTAATCAACTTTATAATGGTTTGAGTTTGGAATCTTTTGCAAACCGATGTGGTCACAAGACCACACTCGTGCAAATTTCACCTTGAAGTTGGGATGTTTAATGCTGTTAATGATTGATAATTATGATTCATTTACCTTTAACTTAGTGCAGTATTTTCAGCGCTTAGGTTATGAAGTCGTGGTTAAAAGAAATGATCAAATTACTCTCAGTGAAATTGAAGCGCTTAATCCAAGTCATCTGGTTATTTCGCCTGGTCCGTGTTCTCCAGACGAGTCGGGTATATCACTTGCTGCCATTGCGCATTTTGCGGGTAAAGTACCATTATTGGGCGTGTGCTTAGGTCACCAAGCGATTGCACAGGTATTTGGGGCTAACGTGATAAAAGCGCAACGGGTCATGCATGGTAAAACGAGCGCAATAACCCATAACGAATTAGGTTTATTTCAGCAATTAAATCAGCCATTAACTGTCACGCGTTACCATTCTCTGCTAGTTGAATCTTTGCCTGAATCGTTTCAATTAGATGCCTGGTTTGATGATCCCATTCATGGACGAGAAATCATGGCAATGAGTCATAAAAGTCTGCCAATTTATGGTGTGCAATTTCATCCAGAAGCGATATTAACTGAGCAAGGTCATGAACTATTGAATAATTTTCTGACTCGATGCTAACTTCTGTTACAACTTAAGCGATAAATCCCCACAAACATTGTCATTATTTGTGATATAAAAGGCCAATAATAAAAGTACTTGCCAAACTTTTTAACGTTTAGGCGAGAATATATCATTCATCTTTGATGACAAGGGATTTAATATGACCAGGCTACTGCGAAATGCCGCATTGAGTGCGCTTTCTCTCGCAATAATTTCAGGTTGCAGCGCTACAGCAAGCAACAATGACTCTTCGACCGTATCTAATCAATCAGCCAGTGTGGTAGTGCCATTCGCTATGCCACCGCAAGCTGAGCAAGCATTGACCTTGAATCAAATTATGGCTAATCCTGATTGGATGGGATTGTTAGCTAAGAATGCTTATTGGTCTGACGATAGCCAGTCAGTTTATTTTAGTCGCCAAGAGCACCAATCTGCGATTGCGGATGTATACCAACAAGGCATCAATCAGTCTCAAGCTACGATTCTTAAACTTAACCAGTTACATTTAGCAGATCAAAAAAGTGGTGTGTTTAATACTGACAAGTCTCAAAAAGCCTATATTTACAAAGGCAATATCTTTGTTAAACAACTTAACTCCGGTGAGATTAAACAATTAACTCGTCAAAATAATGCAATTGATGACGTTAAGTTTTTAAACTCAGGCGATCTTGCTTATATGCAAGGTAACAGTGTGTTCAAATTACATTTAGACACAGGTATGACTGAGCAACTTGTTGATATTCAAATGGCTAAAGCGCCTGCGGGCGTTAAAGACCCTGAGTCATATATTGCTAAACAGCAACACCGCCTAATTGCTTATGTTGCACTACAGCATGACAAGAATAAATCTCGAGCAGAATATGCAGAAGAATTAGCAGCACAAGATCCGACATTTGCACCTAAAACCTGGTACTTAGGTGACAGTGAAACTGTCGATGAAATGAGTTTATCTGCTGATGGTCGTTATCTTGTTGTCGCTTTATCAGATAAAAATTATAGCTGGCGAGCTGAACATGACATCATGCCTAACTACCTAGGCAAAGATGGTTATGTAGACGCTGTACCTGCAAGAGCAAGAGTGGCAGAAGACAACTATCCAGGCGAAAGGTTAGTATTACTTGACCTAGTTGAGCATGTAAAAAAAGACATCACGATTGAAGGTTTAACTGGCTTTGATGAAGATGTATTGGCATCAGTTAAAGCAGAAAATGCTAAAGCCAAAGGCGAAAGTTACACAAGTAAGCCTGAGCCGCGTGTTCTGCAGTTAATGCAAGACTGGGGTTGGGGTCAAAGTGCCATTCAATGGCATGACACTGACAATAAATTGCTTGTAATGATGGAAGCCCATGATAACAAAGATCGTTGGATCGCAAGTGTCGATCTACAGTCTGGCAAGCTTGAGACTGAACATCGTTTACATGATGATGCTTGGATTAACTATACTTTTAACCAGTTTGGTTGGGTTACCGGTGAAGATAAGTTTTATTACTTGTCTGAAGAATCTGGATTCTCTCAGTTATATGTCAAAGCAGATGGTAAAACTACCGCTTTAACTAAAGGCGAGTATGTCGTTGATCAAGTAACATTATCACCAGATGCAAGCCATTTATATTACCGTGCGAATAAAGACCATCCTGGCACTTACAATGTCTACCGTGTAGAGATTGCAACTGGTAAGACTGAACAATTAACCGAGTGGGCAGGCACTTTAGATTACAAACTAAGCCCAGACGGTCAATCATTGTTACTGACAGCTTCTACAGCTGTAAACCCAAATGAGCTATACATACAGCCAATAGGTGGCGAGCTTAAACAATTAACTCAATACACCAGCAAAGCGTTTAGCCAATACGCATGGCAAGCGCCGCAAGTAGTAAAAGTTCCTTCAACTCATGGTGCTAAAGATATTTATGCCAGAGTGTATTTGCCTCAAGGGTACGATGCTGCTAATGCTGATAAATACCCTGCGGTCATCTTTAATCATGGCGCTGGTTATTTACAAAATGCCCATAATGGTTTCTCAGGTTACTTCCGTGAGTTTATGTTCCATAACCTACTGACACAGCAAGGTTATGTGGTAATGGACATGGACTATCGTGGTTCTAAGGGCTACGGGCGTGACTGGCGCACCGCTGTGTACCGTAATATGGGGCACCCTGAAGTTGAAGATTTAAAAGACGGTGTTAGCTGGATGGCAAAACACACCAATGTCGATACTGCTAAAGTGGGTACCTATGGTGGTTCTTACGGCGGGTTCTTAACCTTCATGGCATTATTTAATGAACCAGAGTTATTCCAAGCTGGCGCAGCATTACGTCCAGTGACGGACTGGGCACATTATAATGCACCTTACACTTCGAATATTCTTAATACGCCCGATGTCGACCCTATCGCTTATGAGCGCAGCTCGCCAATTGAGCATGCTCAAGGTTTAGAAAAGCCGCTGCTGATCATGAGTGGTGTGCTGGACGATAATGTTTTCTTCCAAGACAGTGTACGTTTAGTACAACGTTTAATTGAACTTGAAAAACCAATGTTTGAGACGGCGATTTACCCAGTTGAACCGCATGGCTTTAGACAGCCATCAAGTTGGTTAGATGAATACCGTCGTATATACAAACTATTTGAGCAAGAGCTTAAGTAAATATTGAAAATTAGCACTTTATGCCATGCATGAAGCGCTTCACCTTAAAAGGGCTTCCTATTGGAAGCTTTTTTATGTCTTTCTTTTTTGATTATTACGCTCAATTGATACATAAAGCGGCCGATATCCTTTATTATCACCAACATGTATCAAGGTTAAAGGTTTGCAGTAGTGGCAGTGTCGGTAGCAGGTGGAGTCAGACCAGGAAAAGTCATCGAAGTTGAAAATCGATTATATAAACAACTTATTGTAGGGAAAGAAAAGCTGACCCAGCAGTTTGATGATCGCGATAAACAGCTTGAGGATGATGCCAATAAATTAGAAGTCGAGCGTAAAGCCATTAAGGCGCGCATGGAAGAGCAAGCAAAAGCTCAGCATGTGCTTAAGCGTATTTCTGAGCAGCTGACCATCACAGTGATGAATGCCCTAGAGCATCAAATTAGCTCACCTAAACAAATGCTGGAACAATCTGGTCTAGCTGAGTCACAAGTCTTACTACTTGATTTACTATTGAATAAAGACCCTGATCTTCGTCGTATCCGCCCCTTAGTCGAAAACATCTCCTGGTTGTATACCGATTTAGTCAATTTAATTAATAGCCCAGCATCAAGCCATAGAAGACCTCAGCGCTCGGAAGTTAAAGTCACTGATATTAAGTTAGTCCTTAATTATATTGGCATTGAAAACTTACAAGCGGTAATACCTTACTTTTGCCTACGTAATTGGTTGCCTTCTGGTAATGCTAATCTAGTCTGGACCACCAGAAAGCTATGGCGATATAGCATGATGACTGCAATTGCAGCCAAAGCCCTAGCAGTATTGCATGAGAAAGATGCGGCGCTGGTTTACAGCGCGTCGCTCATGAAGCAATTAGGCAGTGCGACTATCTTGAATGCTAGCGCAAGGCAGTTTGAGAAAACCTGGGGCACTTGGCTGCGAGAAACGAGTGCTAAAGGAGATAAGAATCTCTACGATGCTGTGATGGCATCTGAGTTTCCTGCAAATGAAGTATTTAGCAAGGTAATGTCTCATGGTGAGCAGTTAAATTGGCAAATGCTGGATTTACTTGAATTTGAAAACAGTAAGCTGACAAAAATACTAAAAGAGCTCGATTTTAATTACCACTTTAGCGAGTTCTCTGCTGAAAGTGCCATCGTCGCGAAAGCGAGCTGCTTCGCGAAAGTGTTATTGTTAGAAGAATCTCGCCTAATTGAACCCCAAGAAAAGCGTGTGATGTTTGATTATTATGAATTTACTGAGCAGGAACTTATCAGGCTGAAAGGGCAAAACTACCGCAAATTGGATTTAGTGTAATCACAGTAATGGGACTGTGATTGACTAAATTGACTTGTCTAATTATGCATATTTGATGAATAGCTAAGTAAATCGAGTTCAAATAACTTTTTTTATGACTATTTATGCTCAAATTTAGCAATATAAGTACTTTGTATGCGCATTTTTATCACTCTTTATTCACTAATCATTTCAGTAATGAATAGTTAACAGCTAAAAACTGGTATTTTGATCACATTTTAGCTAATAATGACCTTCAAGTTAGACAAGCAACCGCTGCGATACTAAACCAAAACCAATACAGACAGCGGACTAGAGTGATTTTTAAATCACTTAATAACCAAAGGACGAAAAGTAATGAGCGTTGAAATGAACTTAACACGTGCCCAATTTGATGAAGTTATGGTGCCTAATTATGCGCCTGCAGCAGTAATTCCTGTTCGCGGTGAAGGTAGCCGAGTTTGGGATCAACAAGGTAACGAGTTTATTGACTTTGCTGGTGGTATTGCAGTGAACTGTTTAGGTCATTGTCATCCAGCTCTAGTTGGCGCGCTTAAAGAACAAGGCGAAAAACTTTGGCATCTTTCAAATGTAATGACTAACGAACCAGCACTTGAGTTGGCGACTAAGTTAGTTAATGCCACTTTTGCTGAACGTGTTTATTTTGCTAACTCGGGCGCAGAAGCTAACGAAGCTGCGCTGAAACTAGCTCGTCGTTACGCACTAGAAAATCACGGTCCACAAAAAGATCAAATCATTGCATTTGATAAAGCCTTCCACGGTCGTACTTTCTTTACTGTTACTGTTGGTGGCCAAGCGGCTTATTCTGATGGTTTCGGCCCTAAGCCACAAAGTGTTACTCACGTACCATTCAATGATATTGCTGCACTTGAAGCAGTCATCTCAGATAATACATGTGCCATTATGCTTGAGCCGCTTCAAGGCGAAGGCGGAATTATCAATGGTGACCCAGAATTCCTTAAAGCGGTTCGTGCTTTAGCTGATAAGCATGACGCATTAGTTATTTTTGATGAAGTACAAACAGGTGTTGGCCGTACTGGTGAGCTATTCGCATACATGGGCACAGATATCGTACCTGATATTTTAACCAGTGCTAAAGCATTAGGTGGCGGCTTCCCAATCGCAGCAATGCTGACTACTGCTAAAATTGCAGCACATTTAAAAATTGGTACTCACGGTTCTACTTATGGTGGTAACCCACTAGCGTGTGCTATTGGTAACGCTGTAATGGATGTCGTTAATACACCTGAAGTACTTAACGGTGTTAAGCATCGCGAGCAATTATTCCGTGATGGTTTAGCGGCAATTAATGCTAAATATAATGTATTTGAAGAAGTACGCGGCCAAGGCATGTTGTTAGGTGCTGTACTGAATGAACAATACGCTGGTCGTAGTCGTGACTTCCTTGTTGCGTCAGTTGCAGAAGGTTTAATGAGCCTGATTGCTGGTGCTAACGTAGTGCGTTTTGCTCCTTCTCTTGTGATCCCAGAAGCCGATATTGCTGAAGGTTTAGCGCGTTTTGAACGTGCTGTAGCTAAAGTAGTTGCAGGTTAATTGATAAAATTGCGCAACCATTGGGTTGCGCTTTTTTGTTTGGGTAACCAATGAGGTTAAGTATTTAAGCCTGAAGGCATAAATACTGGCTTTATAGGTGTTATTTTAGGAGAGTTTGATGCTAATCATTCGACCAATTCGCGCCAGTGATTACGATGCTCTATACAAGGTAGCTGTTGAGTCAGGACATGGGTTTACATCTCTGCCTGTCAACGAAGAGCTATTGCGATCGAAAATCGCTCGTGCAGAAGCCTCTTTTTCCAAGCAAGTTGAAAAGCCTTTTGATGAAGGTTATTTGATGGTGCTTGAAGATCTGAAAACCAATGAAGTTGTCGGTACCTGTGGTATCGAAGCCGCTGTTGGAATGGAAGATGCCTTTTATCATTACCGTTTAGGTACTGAAGTTTATCATTCAAAACAAATCTCAGTTCGTAATGAAGTTGAAACCCTGACCTTGTGCCATGACTACACTGGTGCGGCAGAGTTGTGTACTTTATTTTTGAATAAAGATTATCGTCGTGGCTATAACGGCCGCATGCTGTCACGTTCACGCTTCTTATTTTTAGCGCAACATGAGCAACGTTTTGGCAGCACGGTCATTGCCGAAATGCGTGGCGTTAGCGATGAAAAGGGCGACTCGCCTTTTTATGAATGGTTACAAGATCATTTCCTCGGTATCGATTTTGTTGAAGCTGATTATCTCTCAGGTTTAGGTAAGAAAGCCTTTATGGCTGAAATGATGCCGCGAAGTCCAATTCATGTGTGCCTTTTACCTAAAAAAGCGCAAAAAGTGATCGGTGAAGTGCATCGCAACACCAAGCCAGCATTGAAATTGCTTCAAGCTGAAGGCTTTAAATTTAGAAACTACGTCGATATTTTTGATGGTGGCCCAACTGTAGAGTGTGCATTAAATGATATTCGTTCAGTTCAGCTGAGCAGAGAGCTCACAGTAACCATCGGCAAAATGCCTCATGCAGACCACCAATACATTATTGCCAATACTTTGTTAGCGGATTATCGCGCGACAGCGGCAAAAGTGAAGGTGTCGGATAAGCATGACAAGGTAACGCTCAGCCCAGAGTTGGCTGAAGCATTGAAAGTGGCTAATGGCGATAACATTCGCGTACTAGAACTTTAGGACAGAACAAATGACACAATTTATTAAAGGCCAATGGTCTAATGGCGAAGGCCATGAAGTAACATCAGTTAACCCAGCTAACGGTGAGGTTATCTGGAGTGGTAAAACTGCAACTGCAGCTCAAGTGAATACTGCGATTGATGCTGCTCGTGCAGCACAATTTGATTGGTTTATGCTGGGTTATGAAGCGCGTTTAGCTATCGTTGAAGCATACCGCAGTGAACTTGAAGCACATAAAGCTGAGCTTGCTGAAGTGATTGCACAAGAAACCGGTAAGCCGCAGTGGGAAACTGCTACAGAAGTTGGCGCGATGATAGGTAAAATTGGCCTATCAGCAGCAGCTCACGATAAACGTACTGGTACAGAAACCAACGATATTCCAGCTGGACGTGCAGTATTGCGTCACAAGCCTCACGGTGTTGTTGCGGTATTTGGTCCTTATAACTTCCCAGGTCACTTACCTAATGGCCATATTGTTCCTGCATTGCTTGCTGGTAACACTGTGGTATTTAAGCCGTCTGAACTGACTCCGAAAGTGGCAGAAGAAATGCTGAAGCTTTGGGATAAAGCAGGATTGCCACAAGGGGTGATTAACCTTGTTCAAGGTGAGCTTGAAACGGGCAAGGCATTAGCGTCTCATCCACAAATCGACGGTTTGTTCTTTACGGGCAGTTCGCGTACGGGTCATTTACTGCATCAACAATATGCAGGTCACCCAGGCAAAATTTTAGCACTTGAAATGGGCGGTAATAACCCATTAATCATCAAAGATGTTCAAGATACTAAAGCCGCTGTTCACGATATTATTCAGTCAGCGTATATCTCTTCAGGTCAACGTTGTACTTGTGCTCGTCGTCTTTATATCGAGCAAGGCAGCGCGGGTGATGCATTAATTGAGCAACTTATTGCTGCCATTAAGCAAATTAAAGTCGGTAGCTGGAATGCACAGCCACAACCATTTATGGGTTCTATGATTTCTGAGGGCGCAGCTAAAGGTATGGTTGCTGCACAAGCAGAATTACAAGCGCTTGGTGGTCAATCTTTAGTTGAGTTAACGCATGTTGAAGCGGGTACTGGCTTAGTGTCTCCTGGTTTAATTGATGTCACTGAGATTGCTGAATTACCAGATGAAGAATACTTTGGTCCATTACTGCAACTTGTTAGATACCAAGATTTTGACAATGCGATTGATATGGCGAATAACACGCGTTATGGCTTATCTGCAGGTATCTTAGCTGACAGCCGTGAAGATTATGATTACTTCTTAGCGCGCATTCGTGCAGGTATCGTTAATTGGAATAAGCAAATCACGGGTGCTTCAGGTTCAGCACCATTTGGTGGCGTTGGCGCTTCTGGTAATCATCGTGCAAGCGCATTTTATGCTGCTGATTACTGTGCTTACCCTGTTGCTTCAGTGGAAGCAGACAGTGTTAGCTTGCCAGCAAACTTAAGCCCAGGGCTTTCAATTTAAAATAACAATAAAGCTGCTAAGGCAATGACTAGGGCCTGCTAATCTTTTCTGGTTGAATTTTGTTCGAGTTAAAAACGTTTTAATTGAGGCGAATGGATTGATGCCTAGTCACCTAAGCAAAAGCCATTCAACAAAGAGTAAAATGTTTTTAGCCGAACCCTTCGGGCAGCGTTTGTTGGCCACTTTTACTGCGTTATTGACTTTTTATGTAGAATAACTACACCTCAAAGTCTCTGCCTTGTACAAATGGCCAACAATTCGCTGCAAAAGCAACCTTGAAAGATCAACAGGCCCTTACTCATTGCCTTTTTTATAAAGAAGGATTTTATTATGCATACCGACGTAAACGCTTTGTTCGCTGCATTATGGCAAGACTATATCAACATGACGCCATCAGCGGATAGTATTCATAAGTTACTCAGTAACGGCGAGCCGATCATTAATGATCATATTGCTTTGAGAACCTTTAACATTGCTAAAGTTAACTTATCAGTGCTTGCCGAACATTTCGAGTCCATTGGTTATGTGGCTTGTGGTGATTACAACTTTGAGCAAAAGAAATTAATCGCCAAACACTTTGAGCATCCTGATGCAAATCAACCAAAAGTCTTTATCTCTGAGCTATTAGTTGAAGAGTTTAGCCCTAAAGCGCAAACCATAATTCATGGTTTAATTGACCAAGTGGATGAGAGCGCAACTAAAGCGGATAATTTCCTTTATTCTGGTCGTCATTGGAATGTGGATCTTGCAAGCTACAAAACACTATTAGCTGAAAGTGAATATGCCGCTTGGGTTGCCGCTATTGGCTATCGCGCAAACCATTTCACAGTATCAATCAATGCGCTGCCAGAGTTTGAACGTATTGAGTCAGTCAATGAAGCATTGAAAAGTGCCGGCTTTAAATTGAACACTTCAGGCGGTGAAGTGAAAGGTTCAGCGGAAGTTTTGTTAGAGCAATCTTCGACGATGGCTGACAGAATGATGGTTACTTTTGCGGATGGTGAATTAGAAATCCCAACCTGTTTTTATGAGTTTGCTCGCCGATACCCAATGACGGATGGCAATTTGTATACAGGCTTTGTTGCGGCTTCTGCCGATAAAATTTTTGAAAGCACTAACGCTGCAGGCTAAAGTTTTGGTTTATTTAAACTGAAACTGAAACTGAAACTGAAACTGCAACAAGCTGATTATTGTGGTTATTGCTTTTTATTGAACAAGCCCTGAGTCATTTTATGTTATTTAAATGACTCAGGGCTTTTTAGTGTCTGGTATAGAAGATTGAGCGATTAGACGCTGGTCATCACTTTCGGATTGTTAAATGCAATAGTTACTCTGAGCCCACCTAAGCGCTCTGAACGGTCAAACGTCAAATTGTATCCATACTGTTCAATAATCTCTTTGACGATGGATAAGCCAAGCCCATGGCCTACAACAGCCTCATCTAAACGCTTACCGCGATTGGTTAACTGATTGAGTTGATCATCATTCACACCAGGTCCATCATCTTCTATCGTGAGTGTCAGAGTTTGACCTGAATTAACCTCACTCGTTTTACTGTTACTGGCTATGACGTCGATATCGACAATGATATTTGATTGTGCCCACTTATAGGCGTTGTCTAATAGATTACCAAACAGTTCCATCCCATCTTCACGGTGAATAGGCAGTCGGTTGATATTGGCAATGATATTGACGCTGCAATCAATTTGTTTATGGTGGTGGACTTTATCTAAAGTATTGGTGAGCGCCTCGAAATCTCTTGGAATGACCATTTGTGCAGCGGGGAGCATATCGCCGGTGATACGAGCTGCGGCAAGTTTACGTTCAATCATATTGCGAATTTGATCGAGTTGCTGTTGCATAGCTTCGGCAGATTCAGGATTGGATAAACCGAGCACTTCAACTTGCTGCTGCATCACAGCAAGCGGGGTTTTTAGACCATGGCTTAAATTACCCAGGTTATTACGGCTACGCTCGATTTGATTGGCGGTGTAATCCAATAGTTCGTTATAGGTTTCTGCTAACGGCTTTATTTCTACTGGGATCTGATTAATCTCGAGAGAGTTTATTTCACCTTGCCTAAGTTTAGCGAGTGAATCCTGAATGGATTTTACAGGCTTAAAAGATTGCCTGATAATGATAAAAATACCGCCAATCATTGCTAGCAGCATGGCGATATTGATTGCAAGCTTAGTACCAAATACTTCACTAAATACCCGCCTGCCAATACTTAAATCCTGGGCAACAGTTAACGTTGCCACTTTCTGACCGCTGGTGGAACCTAAGCCAATAGATAATAACTGCATATCATTATTTTTTGGCCCTTTGGCTTGCCAGACGCGAGTTTGGTTTTGCTCAAGTAGTTCAATGTCGAGTTGTACATCCCATAGGGAGCGAGAACGAATGACTTGGCTTTCTGAATTAAACTGAAAGTAGCGCCCAGAGTATGCGGGTTTGTAAAAGCTCGACAGCTCATTTTGGTCGATAATGATTTCGCCAGCATTAATGTGACTTGCCAGAATGATGTGCTCTAAATCTTCTTCGAGTCGATTGATGATAGAGTCGTGAAAAGCTTGTCGCAGCATGGACTCAAACAGTATGAGTCCAATGACTGTCGCAATAATAATGAGTGCACTGAGCCATAAGCTTAGCTTACTGCGGATCGATATCATTCCACGATGCCGTGAAAGATGTATCCTTGGCCGCGTCGAGTTTCAATGGCCGTTTTACCGAGTTTTTTACGTAAATGAGTGACGTAAACTTCTACAACATTTGACTCTTTCTCATCATCAAATTGGTATAGTTTGTCTGTCAATTGGGCTTTTGAGAGTAACTTTTTAGGCGACATCAGGAAGATTTTAAGCAATCTAAACTCCATCGCGGTTAATTCAAAATGGTTTTCACCGATATGCACTCTCTGCTCGGCTTCATCTAATGTAATGCCGCCATAGCTTAATTGCTTTGATGAGGTATTAAGTCGGCCATGGGCACGGTGAATAAGTGCTTGAACACGTGCTAATAACTCTTGGGCATGGAAAGGTTTGCCAAGGTAGTCATCAGCGCCAGCATTAAAACCTTCAACTTTTTCATGCCACTGACTTCGGGCGGTTAGCATGATAACGGGAGTATCGATGCCTTTTTCGCGCCAAGACTGTACTAGCGTTAAGCCATTACCGTCAGGGAGGCCTATGTCTAGAATGACACAATCGTATTGGGTTTCTTTAATTAGATAGTCTGCTTCAACAGCTTTGTCAGTGACATCTGTAACATAGCCAGCTTGTTTAAGTTGTTTCTCAAGTTCAGCAACTAAAAGGGTATTATCTTCGACGAGTAGCAGTTTCATTTATTTGGCATTCACTTGGTAGTTGGTCAATAGACTCTGGCATTCCATTTGTTGCATCGATAGATAAATGGATAACATGCCCTTTTTTTAACTTTAATTGTAAATCATAACGCCATTTATCATCCTCTTGATAGAGGCTGGCATCAATTAATTCACCTTCACAGTATTGTGCAAGTAAAGTAAGGGAATAATCAAGTGAACGAATGCTACCAGATGTGACCAAGCGCTGAACTTCATCATGTTGAAGCTCGTTTGTCATTGCATGTGTCGTTGAGCTGAGAGTGTATGCAAATAGACTGAGAAAAAGCGCTGGCAGCAGCCTCATTGGAAAGACTCCCATAAAAAAAGTGATAATCAGATTGACTAATTATCACTTTAATTAATTACTCTTAAATCAAGCTGAAGCTTAACTTAACGAGTACCATATACGACTATAGTTTTACCGTGAGCTTGAATAAGGCTTTGTTCTTCAAGCATTTTCAAAATACGGCCAACAGTTTCACGCGAACAACCTACAATCTGACCAATCTCTTGACGAGTGATCTTTATTTGCATGCCATCTGGGTGAGTCATTGCATCTGGCTGTTTAGCAAGATGTAATAAAGTTTGAGCAATACGTCCAGCAACATCTAAGAATGCTAAATCACCTACTTTTTGGCTAGTGCTTTGCAGGCGGTAAGCCATTTGAGCAGTAAGCTTCATTAGGATTTCAGGATTAACCTGAATCAGTTGCTTGAATTTCTTATAAGAAATCTCTGCGATTTCACATGGTTGTTTTGCACGAACCCAAGCTGTACGTTCTGCTTGTTCTTCGAATAAACCAAGTTCACCGATGAAATCACCCTGATTAAGGTAAGAAAGGATCATTTCTTTACCTTCTTCATCTTTAATCAATACAGCTACCGAGCCCTTTACGATGTAGTAAAGCGTGTCAGATTCTTCACCTGCGTGTATCAAGGTGCTTTTTGCTGGGTATTTATGGATGTGACAGTGTGAAAGAAACCACTCCAAAGTTGGATCAGGTTTAGGCTTGCCAATCAGAGCCATGTTTATTTCCTCGATTGATAAAATGAAAGTAAGGACTATCTAATAAAGTAATTGTACGTGACTTGTCGCTGTAAAACCTTGATGAAGATCGAGTTTAACATTATGAAAAACGCGACTAAGTCAGTATTAACTTATTAAATTTAAGATTTATTTTTGCTACATTAGATAACTATGTCAATCTAATTTAGTGTGCGTTAAATTATTTAGCAAGTCTTTAAGTAACTATTAAATCAATATTTTGACTGTTTTTTTACTCTCAGTTCGCTATTAATGCTGATATTTTCAGACTTAAACACATTTCCTTTATTGTAAAACCACTAATTGATAGTTATTGTTAATTCGATTACCAAATGAAGTTGAGTTGTAGGGGTTGATTTGAAATATTCTCAAAAGCTATTAAATCTAGGGCTTGCTTGCTCGTTATTTATGCTTGGCAGTGCTGTAACACCTGCTCATGCTTTTTCTATTCCTGCTTCATTAGAATCCCAAGCAGGCACTAAACTTGTGCACATTCAATTACGTGCTGCTGAAGGCAATGCCGATGCACAATTCCTGTTAGGCCTGATGAACTTGGCAGGGCGCTTTGTTGACCAAGATACAGAGCAAGGACTGTACTGGGTTGAACAAGCGGCGATGCAAGATCATATTAAAGCTCAGCAAACTATCGCAGACTTATCATTTGAAGGTAAATTATTACCGAGAAACCTTGGAGTGGCTGAGCAGTGGTATCAGACGTTAGCGCAGCAAGGCGATCCTCGCGCTCACTTTCGTTTAGGTTTTATCTATTCAGCTGGTGGTGATGGGGTTGAACGTAACTGTGGTAAAGCACTCGATCAGTTTAATCAAGTCGGTGACAGTATCGCATTAGGCAATGTGGCTTGGATTTTAGCCACTTGTCCTGAAGAGCAATATAGAGATGGTTCACGTGCTGTTGAGTTAGCATTACAGTTGCTGGAAAATAATGCCAATGATCCGACTAACTTAGATAATCTTGCTGCAGGTTATGCTGAAATGGGTGAATTTGAGTTAGCTGTTGATACTCAGCAAAAAGCGATTGAAGCTTTAAAGCAAGATCCGGAAGTGGCACAGAGTGATGAATTTATTATGCGTCTCGAGCAGTACCGTCAGCGTCAGGCTTACCGAGAAGTCATTCCCTTAATGGATTAAGTGTCACGCAAACCTTTCTATCTTAAACGGCCTGTTGGCCGTTTTTTTGTTTTTACTTCAAAGATTTTCTATTCCATCTCTCTGTAAGAACTATTAATGCCTATGCTTGAATGATTGAAATCGAGTTTTTAATCATTCAAGCATAGGCATGGTGGCTTTGTTTTGGTGTTTTATTTAGCTTTGAGGTGATTTGATGAATCAACAATTGAAGTGGTATCAGTTAACAGTCATTTTTAGCTTATTATTTTCGTTGATGGGTTTTTCATACAATGTTTGGCGAATGGAAATAACTGAACACAATAGTAATGTGAGAACCGCGAGTTTTGAAATGTTACTTGAGTTAGCACAATTGCAGCAATTGGTTTATGCCGCTTATTATGATCAAGACTTAAAGCTTGGCAACCCAAGAGTTGGCTGGGTAAAAGTTGGACTGATAGAAGATTTGAGTAGTTTAACCGGTAAGCCTGTAATTGAGCAGTCGCAGCAATTAACACAAGTATGGACGACTCAATGGCAGAATATGCCTGAAAATGAAGCAGCAGCGAATCAAATTATTGAACAAGTGGACAGCGTGCGGGCTGAAATCAAAATCTTGCTAGTGTCATTAAACTAACGAAGAAGAGCGTGCTAAAAGTAGGTTTGCTGATATGCCCAAGTGCGCTAACAGATAAAGATGGGGGAATTAACACCCATGAGCACATCAACTATCGTTCTTTCGCCTGAAATCCCGATAGTGGAGATGATAATACCTATGGCTTAAAACAAGCTTAAACAACCATAAGTAATAATCGTTCATTTAGTAAGAATGTGACTCAGTATTAAGCGTTTTCTGCGGCTTTCTTATGCATTAACTCTTTGATCAATGGGGTTAGAATTAACTCCATTGCTAATGACATTTTACCACCCGGTACCACTAAGGTATTGACTCGAGACATAAATGAGCCATCAATCATGCTGAGATAATAAGGGAAGTCGACATTGTTAATATCGCGGAACCTAATCACCACAAAGCTTTCATCTAGGCTGGGAATATCTTTGGCGCTAAATGGGTTAGAGGTGTCTACAGTCGGCACCCGTTGAAAGTTAATATGAGTGCGCGAGAATTGTGGCGTCATATGTTTGATGTAATCATCCATACTGCGAACGATTGAACCCATGACTTTTTCACGGCTATGACCCCTATCTGATGTATCTCGAATGATCTTTTGGATCCACTCTAAATTGACAATCGGCACCATGCCAATCAATAAGTCTACATGCTTAGCGACATTGGCATCTTCGGTAACAACACCACCATGCAACCCTTCGTAATACAGCATATCGGTATTTTCAGGAAGAGGGTGCCACTGAGTGAATGTGCCTGGCATTTGGTTAAATGGCACTGCTTCATCAAAAGTGTGTAAATAACTGCGGGTTTGGCCTTGGCCTGTATCTGAATAGCTTTGGAAGCACTCTTCGAGTTTGACGAAGTTATTTGCTTCAGGGCCAAAATAACTAAGATTGCGATTTTCAGCTTGAGACTTGCGGATTAACACTTCCATTTCTGCACGGGTAAAGTTATGAAAACTATCACCTTCAATAAAAGCTGCATTGATGCCCAGTTGACGGAAGATATGAGTAAATGCCGTTGTCGTTGTTGTTGTGCCAGCTCCTGAAGAGCCAGTAACAGCAATAATGGGATGTTTTGTTGACATTTATCCTACCTAGATCAAACGTGAAAATTAGCTAAATAACTGAGACAGTTCAGTGTTTTATCGTTCTGCTCATCGTTAACACTTTCATGATTAAACTTGAAGAAAAACAGACTCTATTTATACGGGCTGAATCGATTGAGGTCAATGCTGCAATGTTAATCCTACTCAGCAGTTGGGTAAATGATTTGATCTTTATGCCTTATAGCGATTGATTCATCTTCTTCGCTAAATTCTACTTTGAGCTCGCCTAGCTTAAGAGAGTGCTTACACTTTTCAATGGCTGCAGCAATTTGTTGATCATCAAGTTGACCAAAAGATCCATCTTCAACTTGAGTTAATAAATACTCTTTAATCAAGTTATTAAGTGTTTCTTGCGGCAGTTGTAATAACGCCTCGTAAGGGATTAGCATGAATTAGCCTTTAATAAATTGGATGATGCGAGACTCTAAATAAAAAGTCGGTTTCCAAGGTACACCGCCAGAGATAAAGCCGACATGACCACCGTTTTGATGTAGTTCGTACTCGACATGATCAGACAATTCTTCATTGGATGGGATCACTGCATCTGTCATAAAGGGATCATCTTGAGCATGAATGACTAAAGTCGATTTTTGTACCTGTTTTAAAAATGGTTTACCACTCGCTCGATTATAGTAATCATATACATCGCTGAAGCCATGTAGCGGGGCGGTGACTCTATCATCAAATAGATGGAATGTTGTTAATTCGGCAATTTCTTTCGCGGTCACTGGCATATCAGTGCTCAAGTGCGCTTCAGCAACTTTTGCCTGCATTTTGTCTTGTAACTGCTTAATTAAATGCTGTTGATATACCGTAGAAAAGCCACTTTCTAATTTTTTTGCACAAGCGGCCAAACATAACGGCGCTGAAACAATGATGGTTTTGTCTAGCAAACTATCACTACCTTGTTCGCCTTGATATTTCGCCAGTACATTACCCCCTAAGCTATAGCCTACAGCGTATAACGCTGAGTCAGGAAACTGTTGGTTTAACTGAGTGAGGGTGAAGTGAATATCTTGAGTATCACCACTGTGATAACTGCGTGCTAGGCGGTTTGGTTCGCCAGAGCAGCTACGGTGATGATGTACCACGGCACATAAACCTTGTTCTTTTGCTGCTTGAAGCATGCGACGCACATAGTGAGAATCACTGCTGCCTTCTAAACCATGCAAAATGACTAAAATAGGTTGGCCATTTACCGCTTCACCCACCCAGTCTAAATCAACGAAATCACCATCTGATAGTTCTTGGCGTTGTCTTAAAACTTCTGGTTTGTCCACTTTGAAAAATACGGGTAAAATCGTTTGAATATGGGCACTTACAGCCCACCATGGTGGTGAAAAAGTCTTTTTCATATGGGTATTTTATGTGCAATGGTTTGTTAATATTCAAACGTATGTTTAAATGTTGATTGAGTTCACTTTAGCATAGATGCTTTTGTGGCAACAAATGTGGCACTTGGGAGTGTTTGATTTGTGGCCGTGCTTTCGTACAGAAGTAGGCAATAGAAAAGGGATAACAATGAAAAGAAGAACCTTTTTAACTGGGGCGTTTACAGGAACAGCTGCGCTCGCTTTAGGTGTGAGTTTGTATACGCCTGAAGTAAACGATAACCCAGATGACACACATCGCTTATTATTCAGTGTGCTTATTCCGATATTTATGGATGGCGCATTACCAGAAGTTGCCAACTATCGTGATGCTTTTTTAAATCGGACCATTATTGCCATTAACCAAACAATCAGTGTATTGCCTGAAGATCAAAAGCAAGAATTAACCCAGTTACTGACCATGCTGGAATCAAGATTTGGCCTGCTTATTCTCACCAGCAGCATTACGCCATTGGTGCTTAGATCGCCTGAACAACTGAATGAAATGTTGGAGCATTGGCGCCATCACTTTCTTGAGATGATGCAGACTGCTTATATTGGGCTGCGTGAACTCATCATCTCTAGCTATTACGCTTGCCCAGAACATTGGGGACGTCTGCACTACGCTAAACCTACATTTTTGGATGCCTAAGCTGTTTGTATTTTCACTAATTAACATGAATTCTGGAGTAACAAATGGCTGCAAATATCATTGATCCGATTACCACTGGCTTAGCTGCTGGTTGGCAGCATATTGATGCTAATCAATTGACAGAAAATCAACACTTTGAAGCTGATGTGGTCATTGTAGGCACAGGTGCTGGAGGCGGCACAGCTGCTGAAATCCTGGCACAAGCAGGTCTTAGTGTGATTATGGTAGAAGGTGGCCCTTTAAAGTCATCAAGTGACTTCAATATGGAGGAACGCACCGCCTATCCTGATTTATACCAACAAGCTGCGGCGATGAAAACCTCTGATAAAGGTATTGGAATTTTTCAAGGTCGAAGCGTTGGCGGCTCGACGACGGTTAATTGGACCACTTCAATTCGAACGCCTGATAACGCGTTAGCTTTTTGGGAAAAAGAAAAATCTGTCACAGGCTTATCCACTGAATCCCTGCAACCTTGGTTTGAGAAAATGGAAGCCAGATTGAATATCAGTGAATGGCAATTTCAGCCTAATTTGAATAACGCGGCTTTGAAAGAAGGCTGTGAAAAGCTCGGCTGGGAATACACTGTTATCAAACGCAATGTGAAAGGTTGCTGGAACACGGGTTATTGTGGAATGGGTTGCCCAGTAAATGCTAAGCAGTCGATGCTAGTGACCACAATTCCCAGTGCGCTAGAGCAAGGCGCAACCTTAATCTCAAATGCTAAAGTTATTGATTTAAAGCATAAAGGGGACAAAGTTGAAGGCTTGTCTGCTAAAGCGCAATCGGGCAGTTCAAGTGCAGCAACGCTGACTTTTAGCGCTAAGCATTATATTTTAAGCGCTGGGGCAATACACACTCCGACTATTTTAATGCGGGCTAAAACCCCTGATCCACATAAGTTATTAGGTAAAACATTTTTACATCCAACGCTGTTATCTGGCAGTCTTTTTGATAAACAAATTGATGGTCACAGCGGCGCACCACAATCTATCTATTCCGATGAATTTGTTTGGCGAGATGGCGCAGCGGGTGAAATGGGCTATAAACTTGAAGTGCCTCCAATTCACCCGATTTTAATAGCATCTAAGACGATTGGTTATGGTCGCAGTCATGCAGAGCTTATGACTCACTTTAATAACTTACAAGTGATGATAGCACTTGTAAGAGATGGTTATTCTGACCAAAGCCCCGGTGGTCAAGTTAGGCTGACTGACAAAGGATTTGCGCTCGATTATCCACTGGAACAACCTTTTTGGGATACCGCAAGACGTGCCTTTGCGACCATGGCTGAATTACAGTTTGCTGCAGGAGCTAAAAAAGTATTACCGATTAATGATGGTATTGGTATGCAGCTTAATTGGGCGCAAGCCAAGGAAACCATAGCCACTATGGATATCGGTTTGCTCAAGACGATTGTTGCGTCTGCACATGTTATGGGAGGCTGTGCTATGGGTGATGATAAAACATTATCTATGATTAACAGTGAAGGGCAATCCCATTATTTTGAAAACTTATCAGTCATGGATGGCTCGATGTTCCCAACAAGTTTAGGGGCTAATCCACAACTATCCATTTATGGCATAGTGGCGCGAAATGCTACGTTACTCGCTGAACGTTTAACGGCCAAAACATAAATGACACTTAATTTGGGATAAATACCTTTTTAGTATAAATCGCTAAAGTCAGATTAAAAGACTGATGATATGAAGGCTTAATCAATAAAACCGACTGTAACCAGTCGGTTTTTTGTTGCTACCCCTTGTCAAAATATGTTCAGTAATAAGACATTTTTATTAAACATTTCATTTTGCATATATATGAATTTGCATATATCTGTTTTTACGCATATCCTTGCTGCATTATCTATAACGATTTTGAACTTTGATACTTTTCTTGGTTATTTACCTTGAATACAAACCAAGATGATAGAGGTTAACTATGCAACCCAGCATATTTTTTAAATGCTTAGCTGATGAAACTCGATTGAAGAGTTTACTTTTAATTTCACTTAATCAGGAGTTGTGCGTCTGTGAGCTAATGGCTGCGCTAGATGATAGTCAGCCAAAAATATCACGCCATTTAGCTCAACTTAGAAAAGAAGGTTTGTTAACCGATAGAAGGCAAGGTCAGTGGGTTTACTACCGACTTAATGATGCATTACCTCAATGGGCTCAAACCGTTATTACACAAACCGCATCAGGCAATACCGTATTCATTGAAGCTGATCTGAAGCGCTTAGCGGATATGGTCAATAGACCAAACTGTAATCGTTGTTAGTGATTTCAAACACTGATTTAACTTATTTTATTATACGAAAGGCTAGATTATGACAATTAAAGTAGGAATTAACGGTTTTGGCCGTATGGGACGTTTATCATTTCGTGCAGCATTCGATTGGGCTGACGTTGAATTTGTTCAAATTAACGATCCAGCTGGTGATGCAGCCACACTGGCTCATTTAGTCAATTTTGATTCAGTTCATGGTCGTTGGGCTCATGAAGCTGTTGCGCATGATAATACCATCGAAGTTAATGGTCATAAGATTGTCTGCACAGCCAATAAAGCTATTGCCGATACTGATTGGTCAAACTGTGATGTTGTTATTGAAGCATCAGGTGTGATGAAGACCAAAGCAAAGCTGCAAGCTTACCTTGATCAAGGTGTAAAGCGTGTTGTAGTGACGGCTCCAGTGAAAGAAGACGGTGTGTTAAATGTAGTTATGGGCGTGAATCATCAAGATTATGATAAATCAATTCACCCAATTGTTACCGCAGCATCCTGCACCACTAACTGTTTAGCACCTGTGGTTAAAGTCATCCATGAGTCACTAGGTATTGTTCATGGTTCAATGACCACGATTCATGACATTACGAATACTCAAACTATTCTTGATGCTCCCCACAAGGATTTACGCCGTGCAAGAGCATGTGGCATGAGCCTTATTCCTACTACCACGGGCTCTGCAACAGCAATTACGCATATTTTCCCAGAGCTGAAAGGCCGCTTAAATGGTCATGCGATTCGTGTGCCATTAGCAAATGCGTCAATTACAGATTGTGTTTTTGAACTGAGTCGCAGCACCACTGAAACGGAAGTGAACCAATTGCTTAAACAAGCTGCAGAAGGCGAGCTTGATGGGGTGCTTGGTTATGAAGAGCGTCCGTTAGTCTCGATTGATTATAAAACAGACCCTCGCTCAGCGGTTATCGATGCGCAATCAACCATGGTTGTTAATAATACTCAGCTTAAACTTTATGTTTGGTATGACAACGAGTGGGGTTACGCAAATCGTACTGCTGAATTAATGCGTTTAGTGGGCTTGCAAGATAAAGCTGACGTGTAGTCACATGTGATTAATAGGGTTATACCGATGTCTTTATTCACAAAATTGGCAAACTTGCCCAGTGAGATAAAACAGTACTTAATTGTGACTGGCAACTATTGGGCATTTACATTGACCGATGGTGCACTGCGAATGCTGGTGGTGCTGCATTTTCATGGTTTAGGTTTTAGCCCGATTGAAATTGCAATGCTGTTTTTGTTCTACGAAATTTTTGGTGTTGTGACTAATCTTGTCGGAGGTTGGCTTGGTGCGAGAGTGGGTTTAAATCGCACCATGAATATCGGCCTCGGCTTGCAAGTGTTTGCTCTGTCTATGCTGCTGGTACCCAGTGAATGGCTCACTGTGGTGTGGGTAATGGCGGCGCAGGCATTATCTGGCATTGCTAAAGACTTGAATAAAATGAGCGCCAAAAGTGCCATTAAAACATTGGTTCCCGCTGGAGCTGAAGGTAAATTATATCAATGGGTTGCTATTCTTACTGGTTCTAAAAATGCCCTTAAAGGTGTGGGTTTTTTCTTAGGTGGCGCGTTGCTGACTGTGTTTGGTTTTCAGGCAGCAATCTTAATAATGGCAGTCGCGTTATTGCTGGTGTGGATATTTAGCGTATTAACCTTAAAAAGCCAGTTAGGCAAAGCGACTGCGAAGCCCAAGTTTACAGAGATTTTCTCTAAGAGCAGTACCATTAACTACTTATCTGCAGCAAGGCTGTTTTTGTTTGCAGCAAGAGATGTATGGTTTGTGGTGGCATTGCCCGTCTTTCTTGCCAGTCAATTTGGCTGGGATCATTGGTATGTTGGGGGCTTTTTAGCCTTGTGGGTTATTGCTTATGGTGGTGTTCAATCCTTTGCGCCCCATTTTACCGGCAAAAAACAAGGTAAGGTCCCTGATGGTAAAAGTGCCTGCTTATGGGCTGCGGTATTGGCTATTATTCCTGGAGTGATTGCACTGGCTCTCACTTTCGATTGGCATAGTCATATTATGCTTATCGGCGGGTTATTAGTTTTCGGCGGATTGTTTGCAGTGAACTCATCGATGCATAGCTATCTAATTGTGAGTTACGCAGATAAAGATGGCGTGTCTTTAGATGTTGGCTTCTATTATATGGCTAATGCGATGGGCAGGCTTATTGGCACTTTGTTATCGGGTTGGGTATTTCAGCAATACGGACTTGAGGCCTGCTTGTGGATTTCGAGTGTGATGATTGCGTTAGCAGCAATCATTTCGACACGCTTACCGCAACAAAGTCATTCATAATCTTTGTTTTAACGGCTGATAGTATTGCTTTAACGGCAGATAGTATTGCTTTAGCGGATGTATAAGTGGTGCAGCGAATATTGATAATATCGGTATTCGCTGCTCGCTTTAAGCACTTTGTAATTGAGTAAAATAATCTGCGTCGATACCAAATAAGCACAAGTAATTTTCGGTGTTATAGGTGTCTTTTTTATCAGAGGCAATATCGGAAGTAGCGTCAGCATTAATTGAGCTTTGCTCAAACTGATTTAATTTCTTCAGCAACATTTGCTGAGTTTTGCGCTCCATCATCAACTCTATATCTAACATTTGTTGATATTCGCCTGCTTGTAAATGTGATTTAGCTAAGCGGCGTAATTTACGATATGGGGTAACAACTTTAGTATCCCAGTCTTCAATGGTCGAGGCGAGTACTTCCCACTGCGCTAATGGTAAATAGTGGCACTGTTGGTCAAGGTATTGGGCCAACAATAGTAGGTTTACATTAACTTGGTAGTCGTCTTGTACGCTGATGTAGCTTACTGGATTGGTCGCGTATAGATTGTCACAATCACGCCAAATTAATGAGTTAAAAGGTTGCACTAGACTTTCTCCAACGTGTAAGTATCCATTCTTTAAGATTCAGACTGATAATGAGGATTACGTTATCTTGTATTATCGATAGCACGATAACTTGAATCTTATTGTCCTTGAAAAGCTTGGTGCATTTCAGGTGATAGTTAAATTTTGATAACTACAGGTTAAAGCTTATTAAATCAGAGGCTTTAACCTGTTTCCTCTTGTTTGAATGATTGTTGCAGGCACATATTTAGCTCATTCAAACAATTGGCAGATTAATTGAGGGTAAACTCTTGTTCGATAACTTCAATCTGCTCTTGAAGATCAAGCCAAGTCATTTCACTTTCGTCCATCGCTTGTGTCAGTTCAGTTCTCTCATTAAGCACTTTAGTCATTTTAGCTTTATTTTCCGCTTCATAAAGCGAGCCATCAGCCAAGTCGATTTCAAGTTCAGCTAAACGTGTGCTGATTTTTTGCTGTTGTGTCTCAAGCTTAATTTGCTGTTTACGCAATGGAGACACTTTCTGTCTTAATTCGGCTTCAAAACGTTTCTGCTGTTTTTTGTCGATTGTTGGCTTAGTGTCACCCTCTTTAGCGGCAGATGATTGCGCTGCTTTTGCTGCATCGAGCAACCATTGGTGATAATCATCTAAATCGCCTTGGAAAGGCTTTACAGCACCTTGGTCTACAAGGTAATAGTCACTACAGCTTAACCGTAAAAGATGTCGATCATGTGACACAATGACCATTGCACCTTCAAAAGTTTGCAATGCCATGGTCAGTGCATGACGCATCTCTAAATCAAGGTGGTTGGTCGGTTCATCTAAAAGTAATACGTTTGGTTTTTGCCATACGAGTAGTGCCAGAACTAAACGGGCTTTTTCGCCACCCGAGAAAGGTCTAACAGCCGACATAGCCATATCACCATTAAAACCAAATCCGCCTAAAAAGCTACGTAGTTCAAGCTCTTTCGCATTGGGCGCTAGACGGACTAAATGCTGTAGCGGGGTGTCATCCAAACTTAAAAATTCAATTTGATGCTGAGCGAAGTAACCAATATTCAGACCAGGATTAGGCTGATATTTACCTGTTATAGGGGCTAAATCTCCAGTGAGTAATTTTATCAGAGTCGATTTACCGGCTCCATTTCGGCCTAACAGACCAATACGCGCACCTGGAACTAGGTTAAGTTTGACTTCACTTAATACGGTTTTGTCACCGTAGCCAATAGACACATTCTCCATGGTCGCTAAAGGATTAGGTAAAGCGTCAGGCTCACGAAAAGCCATATGAAACTGGCTGTCGACTTGTGAAGGTAATAAGTTAGCCATTTTTTCTAAGGCTTTTAATCGACTTTGAGCCTGTTTGGCTTTACTGGCTTTATAACGGAAGCGGTCGACAAAAGATTGCATGTGAGCGCGTTCTTTTTGTTGACGTTCAAATGCGGCTTGTTGCTGAGATAATCTTTCAGCACGAATACGCTCAAATGAGCTGTAATTACCTTTGTAATAATTCAGTTTGGCATGCTCAACGTGAACAATTTCATCAACGATCCCGTCAATAAAGTCACGGTCATGACTAATTAAGATAAGCGTACCTTGGTAGGCTTTAATCCAACCTTCTAACCAATACATGGTATCTAAATCTAAATGGTTGGTGGGTTCATCTAGTAACAATAAGTCAGAGCGGCATAATAGTGCCTGCGCTAAGTTAAGACGCATTCTCCAGCCACCAGAGAAGCTTTTTACTGGGTTACTTTGTTCTGGCTCACTAAACCCTAGACCAGCTAACAGGGAGCTCGCTCGTGAGCGAATGGCATAACCACCGATAGCATCAATTTTTCCATGTATCAGCGCGATGTTATGGCCATCATCTTTTTCTTGAGCGATAGCCAGTTGAGCCTCAAGTTGACGAAACTCAATATCACCATCGAGTACATATTCTAGCGCTGAGACTTCAAGTGCCGGTGTTTCTTGGGCAACAGTGGCGACTTGCCAACCCGCAGGTAAACTAAATTCGCCTTTATCAAGTTGTAAATTGCCTAAAATGAGCGCCAATAGAGATGATTTCCCTGTGCCATTCGCACCGACTAGGCCAACTTTATGGCCAGGATAGACGGTAAGGTTAGCTTCATCGAGTAGGGTTTTCGTTCCGCGGATGAGTTGGGCTTGGCTGATGTTAATCATGAATGGCAACTTGACTGGTGATAATACAAAAAGTGCAGCGATAATAGCGTAATTGATACTTTTTTAACACTAGAGCGAGACTGGATTAACCAATTCGTGGCAAAATACTGCTACTGATATCGCAAATGCACAGAAGAACAATAATAAGATTATGGCTAAAATAAAAAAACGCTTTGTAGCTGGGGCTAAATGCCCTCAATGTCATGCTCAAGATACTATTCAACTATTTAAAGAAAATGGTGTTGAAACCGTTGAGTGTACTGACTGTGATTACCGTGAACAACAAACAGAGGCAAAAGTCGCTGAAAAAGCCACAGGTAATGTCATCGGCGTATTTAAGCCTGATTAATGAATGGCTAATGTAAGGTGTTGGGCGAATATCTGGATGATAGGAACTGGAATAGCTCGAGAACGCTTTAGTTAGTGGGTGTTGCGCTGAGGGATTTGCTTACTATTATTCTTTAGCGATAGCGCCATCATTGGCGCTTTCTGCTAGGATTTTGTTTTTGTGTTCGATAAGTACAATAATCACGTGACGATTATTTTTCATTAACTCATCAAATCGATTATTAATCTCAGCTAAATCTTCTACATAATCTGGATCGTCTTTTTCTTTCTTGTGCCAATAGCGATTACGATCAAGTTTTTGAATTTCACTGGCACGTAAAATTTCAAAATAACTATTTTCTTGCTTGAGGCGATAAACTTCACTATCCAATAATTGGATTAATTTCTCTTTGGAAATGGTTTGTTTTTTCAGCAAAGCTTTAAGCGGGTCTTCTTTTAAGACAACCTTATCCGAATCAACTTCTGTGGTGATCCCAAGCTGGTATTCAATTTTGTGCTGACGATATTCTTTTGGGCAAACAGTCTGACTGAAGGCGATTTTATTGTCCTTCATGCATTTATAAATTGTATTAGCAGAGGCGAAAGTTGGCCCCATGAATAATACAATAATGAATGTGATGAGTAGTCTTATTGGCATGCGGCCACAGATCCTTTTGTAATCTAACATCGTTTCAACACCGTGTTGAAGGTATATCAGATGGTTACCGCTAGTCGGCCAAAACCCATTGGCGCTAGGTGGTTGTAAATCATTATAGCTGCTTGTAGCTATAATGTTTAAATATGCTTAATTACTATGGCCTAATTTTAACGATAAAACCAGTTTTTTGACAGTAGATTTTTTATTGGCACAGAAGAACTTTGCGTTAAATTTGTAAGACTTAGTGAACAATCAGCTAAGTCTTACAAAGTCAGTGGCGAATAGATTAGCGGCTAAAGGTAAGATTATCTATAAGGCGGGTATTGCCAAGGTAGGCAGCAACTAAGATCACTAGATTGTGATCTTCATTAGTAATAGGGGCTAAATTAGTGGCGTTTCTAACAGACAAGTAATCCATTTTAAAACCTGCCTTCACTAACGTTTCAGCCGCAATAGCCTCACTTTCAGCAATGTTTTTTCCACAAGCAACATCAGCTGCAAGCTTATCCATACACTGTTTAATCGCAGCAGCTTGTTGCTTTTGCTCAGCAGTTAAATAACCATTTCTTGAGCTCATGGCTAAACCAGATGCTTCTCTTATTGTGTCAATACCAATAATCTCAATCGGTAATGATAAATCTTCAGCCATCGCTTTAATCACCATGAGCTGTTGATAATCTTTACGGCCAAATAAAGCCACATCGGCTTGAACGATATTAAATAGCTTGCATACAATCGTGGCTACACCACGAAAATGCCCTGGTCGACTTGCACCGCAAAACTCATCACCAATATTCGGTACTTCAACAAAAGTTTGTTGCGCTAAACCTTTTGGGTAGATGATGCTAGGAGTAGGGGTGAATAATAGCTCTGCACCTGCATTAATAAGTGCGTCACTATCTGCTGCTAACGTTCTTGGATAAGCGTCAAGATCTTCATTTTGGCCAAATTGCATTGGATTGACAAAAATGGACACCACCACATGGTCTGCGCGTTTTAGCGCTTCAGTCACTAATGTTATGTGACCATTGTGTAAGTTACCCATCGTTGGCACAAAGGCAACGGTTTCGCCTTGCATGTGCCATTGTTTTACTTGTGCTCTGATTTCAGCAATATTCGCTGTGGTAATCATCGATATTTACCTAGTTGTACAATAAATTTTAATGCAGTTACTAAGATGAACTCACACTGCATGCCAATGTTGTTTGTTATAAAGCTTAGTTAAACGAGTGCTCATCGGCTGGGAATGTGCCATTGGCGACTTCTTCAATATAGGCTTTCACTGCAGAACGAATTTCGCCAGTTTGCTGCAAATAGTTTTTAGAAAACTTAGGAATATAGCCGCTTGAGATACCTAGTACATCGTGCATAACCAAGATTTGCCCGTCGGTATCACCACCAGCGCCAATACCAATGACTGGGATGGTCAATGCTTCAGTAATGCGTTTTGCCAGTGAGCTCGGAATGCATTCAACCACTAATAATTGAGCACCAGCAGCTTGTAATGCTAAGGCATCATCAATCATGCGTTGAGCTTTATCTTCTTCACGACCTTGTACTTTAAAACCGCCAAAAACATGCACTGATTGTGGCGTGAGGCCTAAATGAGCACATACTGGAATACCGCGTTGAGTCAACATTCTCACACTATCAAGTAACCATTCACCGCCTTCCAGTTTGACCATGGTTGCACCTGCCTGCATCAAAATTGCAGCATTAGCCATAGTTTGTTCTGGGGTGGCGTAACTCATGAAAGGCATATCAGCAATAAGTAGGGCTCGTTTGCAACCGCGATTTACACTGGCTGTATGATAGGCAATATCATTGACTGTGACAGGCAATGTATCACTGTGGCCTTGCAGAACCATACCTAAAGAATCACCAACCAGTAGGACATCGACGCCTTCGCTATCAAATGCGCCAGCAAAGCTCGCATCGTAGGCGGTCAACGCGGTAAATTTCTTACCTTCTTGTTTGAATTTTATGAGGGTTGAGCTAGTGACTTTTGACATAATAAACTCTTAGAAGCAATTCATATTCAAGTAATGGATATGCGATGCAAACGGCATAAAAGCTGATTAAATTTGAATTAATTCAGCTCGCATTTCACGGGTAATTAAGCTTTTTAATTCGGTGCTACATGGCAGTATTAATTGTTGATTAATATCTGCAAGTGGAATGAGAACAAAACTGCGTTGCTTCATTCCATAATGGGGAACCGATAGTCGAGGCTCATCGATGATTTGTGTCCCGTACAGTAAGATATCTAAATCTAACGTACGTGGTCCCCAACGTATCTCTCTGACACGGCCTTGGGTATTTTCAATCGCTTGCAATGCGTCGAGCAAAGCTATTGGTGCAAGGTCGGTGTTAAATCGTGCCACACCATTGACGTAATCAGGCTGTTCAACATCGCCCATAGGGACTGAACGATACAGTGGTGACACATTAACAATCGCATCGAGAGCAATCTTTTTTAACGCCAGTACAGCGTCTTGGATTTGCTGTACTGGTTCATTTAGGTTTGCCCCTAACGCCACATAAACCGTGGTGCTCATGGTTAGCCTTTTGTTTCAGCTTTAGGTGCTGAGTTTTTCTCAGTCGTACCTGCAGACTCTGATTTAGGCTTACTAGGACGACGACGTTTACGCTGTTGAGCATTGCGATTACGGCTAGGACCTTTTTTGCTGCTTTTCACTATGTCAGAACGCTGTTGTTCATCCGCTTCAACGAATGATTGCCACCACGCTGCTATTTTACCTATGTTGCCAGCTTCTGCTTCACCACGAAGGAGTAATAAATCATAAGCTGCACGGAACTTAGGGTGTTCGAGCAATTTAAATGCACGAGTGCCTTGGCTGCGCTCAAGTCGAAGTTGTAGTTGCCAAATATCTTTAGCTGGCGTGCTAAAGCGACGCGGAATACTGATGGTGCGGCATTGTTGCTCCATCACATCACCCATTGCAGCGACATGTGCATCGTAGTGGCTTAAGCCACTTTCAAGCGCTATATCATCAGCACGTTGCTTTAATGGATACCAAAGCAGGGCAGCGTAGAAAAATGCCGGTGTGACAGGCTTGTCTTGGCTAACGCGTAAATCTGTGTTGCTCATGACAGCATTGAGCATTTTGGCGGTATAACCGTTTGGTTGCTCTTTAATTTGCGCTGAAATTTGCGGAAAAAGTGGTTGGAATAACCCTAAGTCTCGCATCATTTCGTAGTTAGCTTGTGCTTTGCCAGCAAAAAACAGCTTAAGTACTTCTTCGTACATACGTGCTGCTGGAATATCTTTAAGCAGTGGTGCTAACTCTTTAATTGGCGCCGCTGTTTTTGATTCGATTTGCATATCCAGTTTGGTTGCAAAGCGCACAGCTCGAAGCATACGCACCGGATCTTCACGGTAACGGGTTTCTGGATCGCCAATCAAACGAATGGTTCTGGCATCTAAGTCACTAATACCACCGCCATAACTGCGGATAGAGTAGTCACTGATATCGTAATAAAGTGCATTGATTGTAAAGTCACGGCGTTCTGCATCTTCATCGATTTCGCCATAGACGTTGTCGCGTAATAGACGACCTTCAGCATTTGATTTCGAAATTTTTTCGTCGGTTTCGCCATGGTGACCACGGAAAGTGGCGACTTCAATCACGTCGCGGCCAAATACAATGTGCGCTAATCTAAATCTACGACCCACAAGGCGGCTATTACGGAATAGTTTTTTGATTTCTTCAGGGGTTGCATTGGTCACAACGTCGAAATCTTTCGGTTCCATGCCTAATAGGATATCGCGAACACCACCGCCGACAAGGTAGGCTTTGTAGCCTGACTTGCTCAAACGGTAAAGAACTTTTAGTGCATTTTCACTGATTTGACGCCTAGAAATTGTATGGGCATCTCTGGTGACAATGTCCAGGCGCAATCCGTCATCTTGAGCTTCTGGCTCAATGACCGGAGTGGATTTATTGTCTTCAAACAGTTGTTTGCAGAATTGGCTAATACGGCGAAAAATAATACACCTCGAACGATACGATTAATGGTTAAAATTAAATGGTTAAAAATCTGGCGGCTATGATATACCAATTGTACGCCAATGAGTATATCACTGCGCTATCAGAATCTCAGATACTTGTGGAATATCAACAATACTAAATTGCTCGCATGCTTGTTTTAGCATGATATCCACATGGTCTATGTCTACTTGGGCTTGCCCTAAAAATTGCAAAGCCGCATTGATACTGGCTTGTGGCCTAATGACATCAATTGCATTTGCATAATTTTGTTTAGAAAGCTTAAATCCGGGTTTAGTGCATGCTAGAGGTAGATGCAGCCAGTTTGGCGAACAAAAACCAAGAATTTTATTCATGCTTAATTGTCGGCAGCTGGTTTCGAGCAAATCACAGCCTCGTACAATTTCAGTAATGCCTTGAAAAGCATCGTCGATCACTACCGCAAGTTGATAAGCATATAAGCCGTCACTGCGTTTAATAATAAAATCTTCACCTGCAAATCCTTCATTGACTGTGATATTACCCATCAACAAGTCATTGAACTGATCAACTTTAGCGGTATTTCGAATTCGAATAGCGCCTTGGTTGAGTGGTGAGGTTAATTGTCCGCAGCGGCTGTCATAAACGCCGCCCATCTGACCAATTTGTTTTCGAGTACATTGACAAAAGTAGGCTAAGTCTTTACTTAATAGAGTATCTATTTTCTGTTGGTATATTTCTGTTCGCTGACTTTGATAAAGAACTTGCTCATCCCAATGTAATCCATAGGCGTCGAGCGTGGCTAAAATGTCATCACTTGCGCCTTTAACTTCTCTTGGCGGGTCAATATCTTCAATACGAACAAGCCATTTGCCATTTTGATGTCTAGCGCGAAGGTAACTGCCAAGTGCAGCAATAAGAGAGCCAAAATGTAATGGGCCAGAAGGGGATGGAGCAAAGCGACCAATATAATGAGGTGAGTTCACCGATATACCTTTTGCTTAAATCAATTTAGCGGTAGGGGAAATACAAAAACAAAGGGCGAGAATCATCTCGCCCAATATCTGATATCGGAAAGTGCTTAAACCGATTGTCAGTGGTCGCTGAATTAGCCAGCCATTTGCTTTTCTTTAATTTCAGCAAGCGTCTTACAGTCGATACATTGATCAGCTGTTGGACGTGCTTCAAGACGGCGGATACCAATCTCAACACCACAAGAATCACAGAAGCCAAAATCGTCTTCTTCAATTTTTTGTAATGTCTTTTCAATTTTCTTAATGAGTTTACGTTCTCTATCACGAGCACGTAACTCTAAACTAAATTCTTCTTCCTGCGCCGCGCGGTCTACTGGATCTGGGAAGTTAGCAGCTTCGTCTTGCATATGGTTTAACGTGCGGTCAACTTCTTCACGTAACTGGTTACGCCAAGCTTCTAAAATCATTTTAAAATGACCACGTTGCTCTTCACCCATATACTCCTCACCAGCTTTTTCCTGGTAAGGTTCTACACCTGCGATAGCGAGTACGCCGAGTTTTTTAGTGCCTTCAGGCATAACGCATCTCCTGTAATAATTAGCGATTTATGTGCGTCGTAAAATTTATGGCCGCTATCTATAGCAGAAACGCTATAGCGTGGCAAATTATTTGTTTAGTATTTTACGCTTTTTTGACCTAAACAATCACTTTGCACGAACGACTTAGGGTACTTGAAATAGCCGATAATTCTGTTTGATAAGCTAAAACTTCTACGCCGCTATTTACCGCTTGTTTTAGTAATAATGCATATTGCGGATCGATATGCTCTGCAGCTTGCACAATATTGATACCAGTATGCTGAACAACAAACAGCAATACTGCTCTATGACCTAGACTAACCATATGCATAAGCTCGCGCAAATGCTTTTGCCCCCTTGTAGTGACCGAATCAGGGAAATAGCCTACTGTTTGCTCTAATAATGTACAGCTTTTGATTTCTACATAGCATAAAGGGCGATTTTCATCGCTGAGCAGTATATCTATGCGGCTATTTTCATCACCATATTTAACTTCTCGTTTTAGGGTTGAATAACCAGTAAGCTCAGTGATGACACCCGCATTGATGGCTTCTTCAGCCAAAGCATTAGCCCTACCAGTATTAATGCCAATTAAATGTTGCTCTGTTGTTTGAGCGATTTCCCACGTATTTGGATATTTCCTTTTAGGGTTATCTGAGGTAGAAAACCACACGAGTTCACCAGGAAATAAGCAATTCTTCATTGAACCAGTATTAGGGCAGTGAATGGTTGTTTCTGTTCCGTCATCAAGCCTAACATCAGCTAAAAAACGTTTGTAACGTTTGATCAAGGTTCCCTGTTGCAGCGCTGGGGTAAACTCCATGAAAAAATCTTCTCCGTAATAATAGTGTTTACAATTTTTATTGAAATCTATAGTAGTTTTTGTCACGTTTCATTATCGAATTACAGTACACTTAGCCCATTGGAAACAAAAGTGACAATGCAAGTACAACAAGGAAATCATAATGGAAATAATGACTGTTACCCTAACACAAGAAGCGCCACAGAGCCTTTGGGGTAAAGCTGATGTTACCTATCAAGGCAACCAAGCGTTTATACATTTATCAGGTACAGATGAACTACGCCAAGTGCAGGCGGCTGCAAGAAAAATCCGCAGCCAGGGAGTAAGCAAGGTTCAATTGGATGGTGCGCTTTGGAGCATTGACTCTCAATGGGCATTCTCACAAGGCTTTACCACTGCTAAAGGTGAGTTTGAGGTATTGTGGTGTGGTGACAGTGAGATTCAGACTACGTTAACTCATCGCTTTGAAGCTGCCAGCTTTGCGCGCATGTTGGTCAATGAAACCCCTGAAGAATTATCTCCAGTGATATTGGCAAATCATGCTGCGAAATGGCTTAAGGCCATTGGTGGTGACAATGTTAGTTATGACATCGTGGAAGGCCAAGAACTATTAGAAGCGCAATGGATTGGCTTACATGCTGTCGGTCGTGGTAGTGAGCGTCCTCCTGCGATGTTGGTACTTGATTTTAATCCACTAGGTGATGATGCAGAAGTATCAACAGCACTTGTGGGTAAAGGCATTACATTCGATTCAGGTGGTTACAGTATTAAGCCATCTGAAGGCATGCTTGATATGAAATGTGACATGGGCGGCGCTGCCACTGTTACCGCTGCATTAGGTCTAGCAATGAAAGCTGGGCTGAATAAGCGCGTGAAGTTATTCCTATGTTGCGCTGAGAACTTAATCAGTGGTCATGCTTATAAGTTAGGTGACATCCTGACTTACAAAAATGGCGTTACCGTTGAAGTGGTTAATACTGACGCTGAAGGCCGTTTAGTCTTAGCTGATGGTTTACAAGCCGCATCCGATACCGGAGCTGAACTGATTATAGATGCAGCGACATTAACAGGCGCAGCCGTCATGGCTGTTGGGACAAATTATAACGCGATTTTCTCACCGCAAATGGAAACATTACAGTTAGCACAGCAACAAGCTGCAAGCGTTGCTGAAAATGTATGGCCTTTACCATTAGATGCATGGCATAAAGATATGTGTCCTTCACCTTATGCTGATACGGCTAACAGCCGTGCAATGAAAGGTGGCGGTGCTGGTGGTGCTTCAAATGCTGCAGGCTTCTTGTGGCGCTTTGTTCGCCCTGATGTTAACTGGTTACATATGGATTTAGCTGGCGCCTATGCGTCATCGGCTAATTCACTATGGAGCGCGGGTGCCACGGCTCACGGTGTTCTGACTATTGCTGCGATACTAAATAAATAAGCTGAGATCTAGAGCTGTCGTATTGGTTAGTCCACAATCGATTTACATCCCAAAAGCCGCTATATGCGGCTTTTTTGTGTTTAACTTTCCGATTTGCAGTTTACAGTTATCAGTTCAGTGGCCAACTTTTAAGGGCTAAATATTCAACTCCCATTGGTGTTGATTTTGATTCAAATAAAGTCAGCTCAGTGATATCGAAGCTAATAGGCGCTAGTTTTATCATGTTGGAAGCTTTTGTCGTTATCTCATTCATTAACGCTTGAGTTGAAGATGGTGTTTTTACATGACGAAATAAACTGACATGAGGCCGATAATCATGTTGGCTTTGATGCAGGTTTAGCTGCTTGGTTAACTGCGTGAGTTGCTCAACAATACTCCTTAATTCAATTGAGGCTACTCCTTCGATACACAGTATTTTTGCCTTCGGCCAATAACTAATATGCTCAAGCCTTTGGCTAAAGCGATGCAATGACATTGAGGATATCTCTGTGTCAATTTTTTCAATGCCTTGAGCACTGGTCAGTCCTAAAAAAGCCGCAGTTATGTGTAAGTTAGTATTACGCACTGGTGTGGCAGATGGATTGATGTGAGATGCCAATCGCTGTTGGATGTTTATTAGCCTTTGCTGGTTATTAATTGATATAGAAAAGCCAATAAAAGTGCGTTTGTTATCATTTTCAGACATTCGTTTGCCTTACTAAGTCGTTATGCATTGAATTATCTCGCACAGAGATAAACTCTAAGATAATTTATAGGTTACTTAAGTTAAGGATAACCAAGAAAGTTGTCGTTTTTAACCTGACGTTAATAATATGAGCTAAGATTGTAGTTAACGTTATGGAACAACAGTTCACCATCGTAATGCTAAAAGCGATACGACTAAATAGTGAGAGATAAATTGCAATTACATAATGAGTTATTTAATGATTGATAGCGAATTGGAATCGATATGGGTCAGTAAACAATCTTCTGAATTAAGTCGCTTGTTATCGTCAGAGCAAGTGGCTACAGAAGTTGAAGCGTTGCAACAGCAACTTGGCTGCGATGGCGTGATCGTTATTTTGTCCCAAGTATCAGAGCACATTACCAGTGGCTTTGTTTTACAAGCCAATGCATTGAAAGTGTATGAGAACAATCGCCAAAATGCCGAAATCCTTGGTTTATCATTGGCATCATTTCCAATCCTGTGTGAGCAATTATTACTTAATCAACACAGTGGCTTATTTCCTGATAAAGACCTAGAGCCAGAGTCCAGCGAGGTTAAGCAAAGTCATTTTTCAGTACGATTAATTGACGAATTAAATCAATTCATCACATCATCCACGCTGCCTATTCAATTACACATTAACCATACTGTCGTTATTGGCAACAGCCGATTATGTTTGGTGCCGTATCAACATCAACATACAGGCATTGTTGCTCAAGCAGATGCTAAATTTTATCTCGTGAATGAAAGTGCGCTTACGCTTTGTTCTCAAGTGGAGCTGACTCGTGTCACTGAGTTATTAAATAATAAAGAATTACAATATTTAGAACTATTTCAACAACTCCCCGTCGCATGTGCGTTAATCGATAAAGATAACAATGTCAGTAAACAGAACCAAGTTGCCAACCAGAACTTACCATTACATCTAAACCAAAGTTTATTTTCGGTAATTAACTCAGATGATCATTTGCTGCTGGAAGATTGTTTACACATTGTGCGTGAAGGCGCTTTGCATCAGTCTTGGTGCGAAATTCCATTAATTATCGCTGGAACAAAACATTGGTATAAAATGAGCTTTTGTCGTGCGTTAGATATCGAAAATCATTTACTGATGATGGTTGAAGATATTTCCGAGCGATATCGATTAGCCGATGAACTGTCATTCCAGTCCAACTATGACCCTCTTACTGGTTTGCCCAATCGTGTGCAGTTTGAAGCGATGTTAGAAGAAGCTATTGATGCTAAAGATCGCCTGCCTGCGTGTGTTGCTTTTCTTGATTTAGACCAGTTTCAGGTGATCAATGATGTGAGTGGTCATAAAGCGGGTGATGAACTTTTGTGCCAAGTATCCAAACGCCTAAGCTTGCTATTACGCACCGGTGATATTGTCGCAAGGTTAGGGGGTGATGAGTTTGGCATCTTGATGTTCTATGCTGATAAAGAATCGGCCGAATTAGTGGCAAAACGAATTTGCCAGCAACTATCGGAACACGAATTTATTTGGGGGGAAATCACCCATAATGTCAGTATCAGTATGGGCTTGTCAGAACTTGACTCACGCACTTCAGATATATATAGCATAATGAGCCAAGCTGATGCAGCTTGTCGAATTGCCAAAGAAGGCGGCCGAAATCGCTGGCACTTTTATTGTAAAAACGATCCACAAATGCACCAGTTGTACAATCAAATGCTCGCTTCAGTGGATATCATTTCAGCATTGGCTCTGAATCAATTTGAGCTATTTTATCAACTTATTGAGCCATTATCGTCCGATGAATCGGGTATTCATATGGAGATTCTGCTGCGTATGGTGCAAGAAGATGGCCGATACGTTTCACCAGGGGTTTTCCTTCCTGCGGCAGAACGTTATAACCTGGCCTCAAAAATCGATCGTTGGGTCATAGATAACTTATTAAAATGGGGCGCTCGCCACATGGAAATTTGGGAACAGCTTTCTATGGTGTCAGTAAATTTATCTGCATTGTCATTATCTGACAGTAAATTTATGAGCTGGTTAGAAATGCGTTTAATGGTCGAGCCTGAGTTAGTGTCCAAACTGTGTTTTGAGATCACTGAGACAGCGGCTGTGAGTCAGCTTGAACAAGCGACAGCTTTGATTGACTTACTTAAGCCACTAGGTTGTAAACTGGCGTTAGATGATTTTGGCTCAGGTTTCTCAAGCTTTGCTTACCTTAAATGTCTTGATGTTGATTACGTTAAAATTGACGGTCAATTTGTAGTGAATGTTTGTGATGACCGCAGTGATAAAGCCATTGTGTCGGCCATATGTCAGCTGGGTAAAGACATGGATTTTGAAGTGATTGGTGAGTTTGTTGAAAGCGAGACCATTGGCCGATTATTACGTGAGCTGGGCGTAGATTATGGCCAAGGTTATGCTATTGGCAGGCCTGCACGGTTAATTGAATTATCCTCAGGGGTTCGCAGCCCTTGGTTACTAAATTAACGCAACATAACTCAATTCAACGCAATTCAACGCAATGGTGTCAGTCTATGAGATGGCATCAAGATTCGAATATGCGTAAACTGAATAGCATCATCCGTTGTTAAAGTTATCCTTTTGAGTTCATTACCGATCCAAGCTTTGTTTGCACCGTTGCAGCAAGCATTGACCGACCATAGTCAAATTATCCTTGAAGCGCCTACTGGGGCGGGTAAGTCCACAGCATTGCCGATGGCAATGCTGCAATGGCCGCAAATCAACGGCAAAATTCTGATGCTTGAACCCAGGCGTGTTGCTGCCCGCAGTGTCGCGCAATTTATTGCTAAATCAAGGGGCGAAAAGGTTGGTGATAATGTCGGTTATCGCGTGCGTGGTGAAGCAAAAGTCAGCGCCAACACTCGATTAGAAATTGTTACTGAAGGCATTCTAACTCGAATGATCCAACAAGATCCTGAACTCACAGGAATTGAAGTGATCATCTTTGATGAAATTCATGAACGTCATTTACCCACAGATTTAGGCTTAGCACTGGCGTTAGAAGTGCAAGAATCATTACGAGATGACTTAAAGCTGATTGCCATGTCGGCGACGCTCTCAGGCTTACCGTTACAGAACTTAATGCCTGATGCTGCGATGCTAGTCAGTGAAGGCAGAAGTTTTGATGTTGAAAAAGTCTACCGCCCAGTAGCGGGTCAACAGCAGTGGTTAGATGCGTTAGCGAGTGTCATCATCGATAGCGTCAGCACTGAGTCAAAAACAGTGCCAGTCCAGTATCAGCAAGGTTCAGTATTAGCTTTTTTGCCGGGCAAAGGCGAAATTAATAAACTGCAACGACTCCTTAGTCAAAAGCTTGATAGTCAGCAATTTATCTTGTGTCCATTGTATGGGGACTTAACCCCAGCTGAGCAAGATAAAGCGATAGCGCCAGCGCCAGATGGCAAGCGGAAAATTGTTATTGCGACTAACGTTGCCGAATCAAGTTTGACCATTGATGGCATCACCATTGTGGTCGACAGTGGTTATAAGCGTGAAGCGAGCTTTAATCCCCGCACAGGTGTGAGTCGCTTATCACTTAAACGCATAAGCCAAGCCTCCTCTATTCAGCGTGCAGGACGTGCAGGTCGTCTTGCACCAGGCTGTTGTGTACGTTTATGGGGACAAGAAGAGCAAAGCCGCTTAGCCAAAACAGAAGCCCCAGAAATCAGCATTAGTGAATTAACCTCAATGGCGTTAGATTGCGCTTATTGGGGCGAAAGCAATATTGAAAACTTACCTTTACTGACGCCGCCGCCAACGATACATCAGCAAGTTGCTTGGCGCTTGTTAGCACAGCTTGCACTTGTTGATGCTCAACATAAGATAACCCAACAAGGCCAAGCCGCTTATGAACTGGGTTGCCATCCACGTTTAGCGCATATGTTATTGCAATCTAAGGCACTTGCTGATGCGCATCAACAAGCGGATTTGGTGTCGTTAGCATGCTTACTCACTGCCGTATTAGAAGCGAGAGGCTTACCTAAAAAAGGCGTGGATATTAGTCAGTACCTTTCTCTCGCATCCCAAGGGCTAATGGCTAATCAAGTGAGAAAGTGGCAGAAATTATTAGCTGTGTCAGGTGATATAAAACAAATCGCCCGTGATGCAGCAAGTCGTGACATCAGCAGTTTACTGGCGTTAGCCTTTCCTGACCGCATAGCTAAAGCACGGGGTAAACAAGGGTTTCAGCTGAGTAACGGCACAGGCGTTACCATAGATATTGAAGATAATATGTCCAATCATGACTGGTTAGTGGTGGCAGATTTTCAAGAATCACAGGGGCGCAATGCCGGTCGAGTCTATTTAGCCGCAGCCATTAACTCTGACCATTTACATCATGATTTAGCGAGTTTGATTTCGGAACATAAAATCTGTGAATGGAATGAAGTGAAAGGGCGATTTTATGCTGAACGACAACAAAAAATAGGCGACATTATTGTTAGCCGCACATTAGAGAGTAATGTTGACTCTTCTTTAATTGTGCAAGCGTTAGTGAGCCATATTCAACGAAAAGGGTTAAGCATCCTTAACCTTGATGAGCGCTTTTATCAGTTACAATATCGTTTAAAATTAGCACAGCAGTTTGCCCCTGAACATGATTGGCCTGTTATCGATACAGAGCATTTACTTGCCAGCTTGTCGCAGTGGTTAGCGCCGTATTTAACTGAGGTTAATTCGATTGCTAAACTGCAAAAAGTGGATATATTAGGCCACGTAAAGAACCTATTAACTTGGTCGCAGCAACAAACATTAAATGAGCTGTTACCAACACATTGGAAAATGGCAACAGGGACATCAGCGCCGATCACTTATCAAGTTGATGACATTGCCAGTGATAATGCAGATATTGATCAAATAACGAATCGCCAGAACGGAAAAAGTCTCGGTATTCAAGCTCGAGCGTTATTAAGTGTGCGACTGCAAGAGGCATTGGGGTTATCACAAAGCCCGCAATTACTTCATGGTAAGCTGGTGGTCACGATGGAACTATTGTCTCCTGCGCAGCGACCTATTGCTGTGACTGCGGATTTAGCCAGCTTTTGGCAAGGGCCTTATGTTGATGTTAAAAAAGAAATGCGTGGTCGATATCCGCGCCATTTATGGCCAGACGATCCGGCCAACACTACGGCCACTAAATTCACTAAAAAGAAAACACCAGGCTTACAGTAATAGCCAAGGACGAACAGACTTACCCAAATATGACTGATAATAAGAAAAAACCTGCAGTAAAAAAAGCAGCGCCTAAAAAGACCACAGCAAAAAAAGCACCCGCTAAAAAGTCAGGTGTAAAACGTGTTAATGCGAAAAAGAAACCTCGCTCTAAATGGAAGGTATTTTGGTCATTCTTCTGGAAAATAGCCTTGATTGGTTTAGTGATTGTGAGCTCCTATGGCATTTACTTAGACCAAATCATTGCGCGTAAGTTTGAAGGGCAAAAGTGGCATTTACCTGCACAGGTTTTCAGTCGCTCAATGGCCATTTATCCCGGCGCTGCGATTAACCATCCACAATTAATGTCTGAACTTAAGTTACTGGGTTATCGCAAAGTTGCTAACCCGAGACAAGTGGGCGAGTTTTCAGCGTCGAGCACAAAAATAGAGTTATGGCGTCGACCATTTTTACATCCAGAAGGCGATCAAGTAGCACAGCGAGTGATGATTTCATTCGATAGCCAAGGTGTCTCATCAGTTCAGCGAATGTCTGATAAACGCCAGATGGCAGTGTTCCATTTAGAGCCAGTATTATTAGATAGAATATTAGCTTCTGGGGGCGAAGATCGTTTATTTGTGGCAACAGAAGCAATGCCCCAAGCCATTGTTGATGCATTAATACTGGTAGAAGATCGCAGTTTTTATGAGCATTACGGAGTCAACCCTTTTGCGATCGCGCGAGCAGCGATCGTTAACATCACCGCAGGGCGCACAGTTCAAGGCGGCTCGACATTAACTCAGCAGTTGGCTAAAAACTTCTTTTTGACCAGTGAGCGTTCCATTGTGCGAAAAATTCGTGAAGCCTTAATGGCGATCATTATTGATTTTCGCTACAGCAAAGATGAAATCTTAGAAGCCTATTTAAATGAAGTTTATATGGGGCAAGATAAGTCTCGCGGCGTTCATGGTATGGGCTTGGCTTCGCAATTCTATTTTGGCCGTCCAATTGCAGAGCTGACAGTATCGCAGCAAGCATTTTTGATCGCTGCGATTAAAGGGCCATCTTATTACAATCCGTGGCGCTCGCCAGAGCGTGCTCAGAATCGTCGCGACTTGGTACTGCGCTTGTTAATGGAAGACGACAAACTCACTGTTGAACAGTATAAGGCAGCGGTTGAATCGCCCATTGGTTTACGTGACTTTAATAAGTCAGTACATCAGAAGTTACCTGCTTTCTTTGCGGTAGTGAAAAATGAACTGCGCCGTCGTTATGGTGACAGTTTATTGCAGCAATCTGGGGTAAAGGTTTACACCACACTTGATCCTATGGCGCAAGACGCGGCTGAAAAAGCAGTTGTTTCGACTATGAAGACGTTAGATGAACGTGCCAAAAATGTGCAGGTCGGCATGGTCGTCACCGACAAATATACTGACGGTATCGCGGCAATGGTCGGTGATAGAGTGCCAAGTTTTGATGGCTTTAACCGTGCGGTAGAAATTCGACGCCCGATTGGCTCTCTAGTTAAACCGTTTGTTTACGCTACGGCGCTTCAGCAAGGCAGTAAATACAACTTGGCATCACCTGTGGCTGATAAACCGATTACCTTGCAAAATGGCCAGGGTAAAACTTGGTCACCGCAAAATGTGGATAGAGTCTTTAGAGACGAAGTACCATTATTGACGGCTTTTAAAAACTCAATGAATGTACCAACGGTCAATGTAGGTATTGAAGTCGGTGTGGATAATGTGGCTAAAACTATGGCAGATGCGGGTTGGAGTGAGGCTATACCGCGTTATCCGTCCATGTTATTAGGTGCGATTAATGGCTCGCCGTATATGGTGGCACAAGCATTTCAAACGATTGCAAATAATGGCCGATACCGTCCGTTGACCTCGATTACGGCGGTATTAGATAGCAACAATCAACCTTTGAAAGTGAGCCGAGAAAGTGCCACACAAGGAATGGAGCCAGCAACCGATTACCTGGTGCAATATGCTATGAATCAAGTGGTAAAAGATGGTACGGCAAAACGTTTAGGACGCGCTTTCCCAAATGTTGACTTAGCGGGTAAAACGGGTACCAGTAACGATAGCCGTGACTCATGGTTTGCAGGCTTTGATGAAAGAAACGTTGCCGCGATTTGGGTTGGTCAAGATGATAACTCTAAGACAGGCTTATATGGTTCCAGCGGAGCTATGGCGGTTTACCAAGCCTTCTTGAACAATCGTCCGCCTTTAGGGTTAAGAATGACTCCTGCCAATGGTATTACCCAAGGTTATTTCGATAGAACTACCGGTGTAGCAAAGCAATCTGATTGTGACAATGTCGTTGCCATGCCAGCCCGCATTGACAGCTATCAGCCAATTGATAATTGCGGTGAAGAACGTTCTTGGTGGCAAAAAATCATTAACTAATATCAGGTAAAAGTACCAAATTAATCAATCTTGATTAAAAAAAGGGCAACTCAGTAAATGAGTTGCCTTTTTTATTTTGCGGTCGACAACGGCTTAAATTTACACTTCATCATCTGCTCATCAGTAGAAATGACTAATTTTTGATTTACATTGTAAGTTTTATGTTTTTGATTTTAATCGTTTATATCTTAATTTTACCCTTCCAAACACTGCTGCAATTAAATTTCATTATAAAAAATATGGTTAATTGTTTTTTATATCATGGGCTTAGCTTGGGCATTATTAGAGATATTTAATTTAGCTTATTCTCAAAAAATATTGCGAATAAGATGAATTATCATTTGCATTTGTGTATCATCATTTCGATAACTCGTTAACATCTTAGCTTCATACTTAAAGTTTTTGTATCAAGGGAATTTTATGCAACTTAATAAAACAGTATTAGCAACAACTATCGCACTTTCATTAGGTTTACTTACAGCATGTGGTAGCTCTGACTCTTCTGATAATGGCACTACTGAGCCGACGAATTCAGCTCCTACAGATATCACTCTTTCAAATATGACTGTTGATGAAAACACTGCTGGTGCGACAGTAGGGACTTTATCTGCAACTGATAGCGACTCTGGTGATTCTCATACTTTTTCATTGACCAGTGAGCAGTTTGTTATTGATGGCACGACGTTAAAGTTAATTGATGGTGTTGTTCTAGATGCCGACTCTGCTGAAATGACTGAGTATACGCTGACGATTACGACAACAGATAGTGATGGTGCTACCTTCACAAAAGATGTGACTGTCACCGTTAACGACCTAATGGATCGTTATGTTTTTGACAGCAAATTTAATGATGGTGAGTCGAGTGTTAGTTATACCGGACAAAGTGCACGTCATATTCTTATTGCTGAATTAAACCAATACATCACTTCTACACTAGAAGCTGACGTTGATAGCAATGCATTGGCAACAAAAGATGATGTATTGGCTAAGTTACAATACTTCTTCAATCCTGATGAAGAAACTCAGTATCCAGATATTGCGATTACCTTTATTGATAATTCAAAAGACGGTTTGATTTCTGAACTGACTGGCTACAAAAACCTGACTGGTAAACTTGCAGGTAACGATACTGGCGGACAACATGAAGATTGGAACAATGGTGCATTTGCAGGTTGGGGAGCAACAGGCTCAACTACGCCTTCAGATCTAATCGATATGTTATTTGATCGCTTAGCAGACAATGCGGTTGCTAAAATCAATGGTGAAGTTCGCCAAGATGTTTTAGGTAATGATATTTCAAAAGTTTACATCGACGAAAATGGTGTTGATTTAGCGCAACTGATCCAAAAATTCTTACTAATGTCTATTACTTACTCACAAGCATCTGACGATTATTTTGGCGTGGATACTGACGGTAAAGGCTTAACAACAGACAATATTAACCCTGCAAAAGATGGCGCTGCTTACTCTAACTTAGAGCATCAATTCGATGAAGGTTTTGGTTACTTCGGCGCGGCACGTAATTACCTTGAATACAGTGATGTAGAAATTGCTGGTAATGTAACTGAAGACGAAGGTCGTGCAGATTGGAATGGTTCACACGATACAGACGGCGATGGCAAAATTGATTTACGTTCAGAGTACAACTTTGGTCAATCAGTCAATGCAGCTAAACGTGATTTAGGTACAGCTGATAATGCAATGCCGACTGATTACACTATGCAAGCAATGGAAGCTTTCATTGCCGGTCGTAAAATCATTAATGACAATGTGGGTAGTGATTTAACTGATGCGCAAATGGCTGATGTTGAAATGTATGCAATGGCTGGTGTTAAAGCATGGGAAAATGCGATTGTTGCTACTGTTATTCATTACATTAATGATGTGACAGCAGATCTTGCTCCTCTTGCCGCAGGTGGTGACAGCGCTGATTTCAATTATGCAGACTTAGCAAAACATTACTCAGAAATGAAAGGTTTTGGCTTAGGTTTACAGTTCAGTGAATACGGCGTTATCAGTGACGAAGACTTCGTAACTTTACATGAGCTATTCGGTACAGAGCCTGATTTAACAGGTGATGTCGATGCTTATATTGCTGACTTAGCAGAAGCACGTGATCTGTTACAAGCTAGCTATGAACTTGATGCAGATAATGTCGCTAACTGGTAAATCCTATTGTGATTTAATCTCAGATTAGTCAAAAAAGCTTGGTGTAGAAAAACACCGAGCTTTTGTCGTTTTTAGAGTAAGGGAATTTTATGAAATCACAGCATTCATTATCCACGTTATTTTTGGCAATTAGTGCCACCTTTTTAGTGGGATGCAATGAAAGTACTAGCAGTGATGCTGGGGCAGATTATGGTAATAATGGCGACACTTCTTCAGACTTTGATCAAAGTGCCTTAATTAGTAATATTGTTGATGGTGTTATTACGCCAACATTCCAACAGTTTGCTGCCAAAAGCTTAACGCAAGCTAATGATATAGAAGCGCTCTGCCAAGCTGAACAAGGTAATCAGCAAGGCAGTGTTGATAATGCAACACTCACATCAGCAACTGAAACTGCCCAGCAAAGCTGGCGCAACAGCATGTACCAATGGCAGCGCGTAGAAATGATGCAAATTGGCCCATTATTAAATGATGATGGCGCATTAAGAAACAAAATATTTTCATGGCCGATTATGAGTCGTTGTGGTGTAGACCTTGATGTGGTGTCTTTTGAGAACAATGATATCAATGGTACGCCATATGATATTACGACTCGTACTCCAGCAAGAAAAGGCATGATTGCATTAGAGTATTTGTTATTTAATCCGAGCCTTGAGCACAGTTGTACCGGTACAGTTACCCCAGAAGGTTGGGATAATCGTACTGATGAGTCTCGTCGCCTAGCGCGTTGTGAGTTTGCAGCAGAAGTCGCCAAAGACATCAACGTGAATGCTAATCAACTTGTGACTGAATGGAGCGGTGATAATGGTTACGCAGCAACGTTAAAGTCTGCTGGTGAGACAGGTAGCAGCTTTGCAACCGTGCATGAAGCGGTTAATAAACTCAGTGATGCGCTATTTTATATTGATAGTGTCACTAAAGATGGAAAGCTAGCCACGCCACTTGGTTATTTTGCTAATACATGCGGAACCAGTGTGTGTCCCGAAGATGTTGAGTCTCCTCTTGCCTTTCACTCAATTGAGAATATTGCCAGTAACTTAATTGCACTAAAAGCCCTTTATGAAGGCGATGAAGGTATTGGTTTTGATGACTACTTAGTTGATGAAAATGACGCTGCTACAGCAGCATTAATTACCCAAAGTATTGATGCGGCAATTGCCAATGCACAAGCCTATGAACAAACGTTAGCGGCAGCATTAGCGAGCAATGAGCAACAAGTTGTTGATACTCATAGTGACGTAAAAGCTGTGACTGATACTTTGAAATCAGATTTTATCAACACCTTAGCGTTAGAGTTACCGCAAACATCAGCTGGAGATAATGACTAATGAATCGTTTATTAATGACCAAGAAGTTAGCGTTAGTGTTAGCCATTCAGTCTTCTTTAGTCAGTTACAGTGCATTCGCTGCTGATGATGAAGAAAAAGAAAAAGCAGCAAAGAATGACAGCTACATGGAGCAAATGCAGATCATTGGTCGTGATCAAAGCTTAATCAAAGCTGCAGGTTCAGCGACGCTGATTGACGAACTGGCACTTGAACAGTTTAAGTTCGACGATATTAACCGTGTATTATACAGCGTACCGGGTGTCAATATTCGTGAAGAAGATGGTTATGGCTTAAGACCTAATATTGGTTTTCGTGGTGCGACGCCTGAGCGAAGTAAAAAAATCAATATCATGGAGGATGGGGTGTTAATAGGCCCTGCTCCCTATTCAGCCGCATCGGCATATTATTTTCCGATGACATCAAAAATGACCGCTATTGAAGTATTTAAAGGCCCAGCTGCGATTAAATATGGCCCTAATACCGTTGCGGGTTCGCTCAACATGGTGACTCGTGCTGTACCGCAAGACTCTGAAGGGCTAGTCGATGTCTCTACTGGCACCGATGGTTTTATGAAAGCCCATGCATACTATGGCGATACCATTGATAACTTCGGTTTTTTAATTGAAGGTGTGCACATGCAGGCCGACGGTTTTAAAGAACTCGATGGTGGCGGTGACACTGGATTTGAAAAAAACGATGTCATGGCCAAGCTTCGCTATGATTTAGATGGTGAAACAGTGGATCAAGTTTTTGAATTAAAACTCGCCTACGCAAATGAGACATCTGACGAAACCTATCTTGGTTTAACGGATGATGACTTTGCGGCCAATCCTAATCGACGTTATGTTGCCAGCCAACTGGATAATATGGACTGGACTCATACTCAATTTCAGTTTAACCATTTTGTGACTAACGAGCATTTTGAATTAACAACCCGCGTGTATCGTAATGATTTTGAACGTGCTTGGTATAAGGTTAATGGCTTTAAAGGCGGCTTAGTAAATCGTAGCCTACAAGAGATTTTAGCTGATCCCGATAAAGACGAAACAAACCAGCGCTTCTATCAAATATTAACAGGGCAACAAGATAGCGTCGCTGAATATGAGAAAATGACCTTAGGCAATAATGATAGAACTTACTTCACTCAAGGTATTCAATCTGACTTGAATTGGAACATGGAGTTGCTAGGTTATAACAATCATTTTGAAGTTGGCGCACGTTTCCATCAAGATCAAATTGAGCGTAACCATACGACAGATGACTATGTGATGCAGAGTGCTAACCTAGTCTCAGATGGCGAGCCTACAATAGCCTCAACTACAGATCGTGAAAAAACGGATGCTATCTCAATCTATTTCCAAGATACCATCAGTATTCATGATCTTGATATTACAGCGGGTGTTCGTGGTGAATTTATTGATGCTAAATATCAAAACCGTGCGCCAGGTGCTGAAGAGGATTATTTAAACAAGGAAACTAATATTTGGTTGCCGAGTTTAAGCTTGTTTTACGCTTTATCAGATAATGCTGGCTTATTGTTTGGTGTGCATGAAGGCTTTTTACCAACAAGCCCCAAGCAAGATCCTTCTATTGAAACTGAAAGCAGCGTTAATTATGAGCTTGGTGGCCGTTACAACGATGGTAACTTTAACCTCGAAGTGATTGGCTTTTTCAATGATATTAGTAACCTGAAAGAAGGTTGCCAATTCTCAAGCTGTGGTAGTGATGACGATACTGAGTTTAATGGTGGTGAAGTGGATGTGATTGGCCTAGAGCTCACATCAGGCTATGATTTTACCATCACTGACAATTTAGATTTTCCGGTATCATTGTCTTACACCTACACTGAGTCAGAATTTAAGACCAGCTTTGATTCAGGTTTTGACATGTGGGGAGACATTGAAGCGGGTGATGAATTACCTTACTTACCTGAAAATCAAATATCACTCAATTTAGGCTTAGTCAGTAATCAATGGGACGTCAACATGATTGTTCGTTACATTGGCGAAATGCTTGAAGCTTCGGGTGATGGTGTAGTGTTATCAGGTAGCAAGACTGAAGCATTAACGGTAGTTGATATGTCAGCAAGTTATAACTTTAACGAGTATGGCTTAGTGTATGTCAAAGCTGATAATGTATTCGATACTCAAGAAATTGTCAGTCGTAGACCATATGGTGCTAGACCAAGTAAACCGCAACAATTTCAAATTGGTTACCAATATCGTTTTTAGGTAATAGTTGATATTGTATTGCTCACAGGCACGACGAGGCTTAATGCCAGTTAATTCGCACCGTACTTGTGAGCAAATTTTAACGGCAAATAGAGGTTAAGATGCCTGTAGTAGATTTTTTGTCGACAAATATCAGCGATTTATTATCGTATCCCTTTGACGCCAATAAGCGAATTTTTGGCGTCTATTTATTGGGCGCGATATTATTAGCCTTGCCCGTTTTTTGGCGAATAAGCACTGATAAATCGGTAAAAGGCTTTGTTAAATTCCTATTTCCAATTGATATTTATTTATCAAAATCAGCCAAGCATGATTATCTATTGTTGGTGTGTAATAAGCTGTTAAAAGCTATTTTATTTGCGCCATTATTATTTACCATGGTGCCTGTCGCGTTAGGTTTAAGCGACTTTTTAGAAAAGATATTTGGTACGATTCAACCTATCACAGAAACCCTTTGGGTCGTGATTGCTGTGTTCACCGTGTTGCTATTTATTCTCGATGATCTGACCCGTTTTATCTTACATTTGGTGTTACACAAAGTTCCCATTTTATGGGAGTTTCATAAGGTGCATCATTCTGCGTCTGTCATGACACCGTTTACTATTTATCGCAGTCATCCCGTTGAAAGTTATTTGTATGCCTGTCGTATGGCGCTGACTCAAGGTATTGCAGTCGGTATTGGCTACTATCTTTTTGGTCCTAACTTAAAAATGTTCGATGTATTAGGTGCTAATGTATTTGTATTTGCGTTTAACGTGATGGGGTCAAATTTACGTCATAGCCATATTTGGCTGAGTTGGGGGGATAGAGTTGAAAACTGGTTTATCAGTCCTGCTCAACATCAAGTTCACCACAGCATTGCAATAGAACACAGAGATACCAACCTAGGTTCAGCGCTATCAATATGGGATAGAGCTTATGGCAGCTTAATTAAAGCTTCATCGGTGCGTCAGCTCACCATTGGCGTGTCAGGTGAACACGGACATGATACGCTGGTGGGGATTTATGTATCGCCTTTCATCGGGGTATACAAAAAGCTGTTTAAGCGTAAAGCTAAACCGCCGATATCTGCGAGTCATTCAGATAAAAAAATCAATCAATGAGTCATCGGCTGAGTGTTTTGGGATTTTTCTAGTACACTCGGTGCAAATAAAAAAAGCCCAGCTCGACGAGAGAGGGATTTCTTTCACGATTTAAGAATGGATGTATATGTTTTTGTCACCTTATTATGCCAAGCAAGATCAGAGCGTGTTTATTTCAGCCCAACAAGCGAGTGACTTTGCAAAACACGTCGCTGAAGACTTTAACCCTATTCATAATGTCGGTGCCAAACGTTTTTGTGTCCCTGGTGATTTGTTATTTGCCTTAGTGTTAACTGAGTTTGGTTTAAGCCAAAACATGCAGTTTAAATTTGCCGGTATGGTTGGCGATGGCATCGAGCTTGAGCTAGATAAAGATGCAGGCGAGAAGTTCAGTATCTGTGATACCAAAGGTAAAGAGTATTTACACATCGAACGCCAAGGCGAAGTTTGTCAGTGTGATGTGCAAACTGCGGCTTTTATTAAAAGTTATGTGGCTTTTTCTGGGCTTAACTTTATTCATGTGTTAGTGCCTATGATGAAAGAATACGGCATGATGATTAATCCAACGCGACCATTAGTGATATACGAAAGCATGTCGTTTCATTTAGACACGTTTGAGTTCACTGAAATGAGCTTAGAGTTAGTAGAGCAGCACATGGAGATTAACGGTAAGCGTGGTGATGTGACATTGCAATTTGCGTTAAAAAGCGAAGGCAAAGTGATCGGCAGTGGAGTGAAAACTTTAGTGTTAAGCGGACTACGTGAGTATAACGAAGAACAAGCTCAACAGATGTGCCACACTTATGAAAGTAGTAAGCTAAATTAATAAGCTCATCAGCGTTATTGATGATAAAAAGCAGCTAATAACGCTGCTTTTTTTTATGCTTAAAACATGATTTTTGTTTTTAAAATATAGCTTTATGTAATATATTTGTGAGCTATATTTGTGAGATTAAGTGGAGTAAACCTTGTGTCATTCACCATTATTCCATTCGTAAAAGGTGATATTCCGTTTTTACGCTAAAATTAAGGTAGGCTATACAATATCAATGACATTGCGAATGATAACAACTGCAATGTGACGACATTAATTTCCGCTTGAGGCATTCAAATGAAAAAATTATTACTGGTTTCACTGACTTTTTTTGCTTTCTCTGCAAGCGCAAATATCATTTATGATAAAACAGGCGTAGACGATAAAGACTTTGTGTATGACGAGCATCAATGCACTGAAATGTCACAGCAAGTGCAAAAAAATAGCAACTCTCGTGGCGTGGTAAGCAGTGCTGCTAAAGGTGCGGCTGTAGGCGCTGCAGGTACTGCGATTGCAGGTGGCAGTGGTTCTGACGGTGCTAAAATCGGCGCTGGTGTTGGTGTTGCTTCTGGGTTACTGGGTGGCTCACGTGATAGACGCGCAAACGAAGCAAATTATCAGGCAGAAAAAGAAACCGTAGTACGTAATTGTATGGCTAATCGTGGTTACACTATTTTAAATTAACCACTTATTGCAACAGTGTTTCTGTAGAATAACAATGAAAACCATGTCATATGACATGGTTTTTTTGTTTTATGGTTTTTGGTTTTATCTCGGGGTGTTATTAATGTGATTTGCAGTTGAGATCGGCTTGCGCATATTGGCTTAATGTCGCTTCACTTTGATGAGTCCAAAAGCTAAAGTTTTGCCCTTGATACTTTGCCCCTGATGCCGTGCGGGTTAACAAGGCTAAATTAGTCGCGTTAATATAATCGGATGTAGGCGAAACCGTGAGCATTGCTGCGGGAATTGCTGTGTCATTATAAAAATATGCCGTTACTTTGGTTAACGTATCATTTGCTTCAAGGCCGCATTCATATTGAATGGGTTCAGGCACTTCAAATTCACCTGCAGCAATTTGTAATTCAGTTAATCGTGTTTCATAAGACGATTGCACGCATTGCTTAATTTTTGCCGCTTTCCAGCAATCATCGCGACCTTTAATCCAACCTCGCTGAAAAGCCTTCACATTGGCTATTTCTTTGCTGCTAATTTGATTGATCACTTTTTGATATGTTGCATTGATTTGCATATCTAGCTTGGCAAGTTGATTGTCCTGACAAATTAATACTTCAACTTGGCTTTGGGCCTTTTGACAATCAAAAGCGGGGGAGACGGCGTCAGTTGCATTAACTGAGCACGATAAAAATAAAATTGAAAAAGCGAGAGTTGAAAGTCGTGAAGTCTGAATACGCATAATTGTTTGCATTGGTGTCAACATTGTTATCAACATCCTGTTCTAAATAACTCATAGAACAAATCATAGCGTATTCAGTGTTTATTAGTACTGTTTTAAAGCGGGAGTATTAATTCAACTTACGCTTTGGTGTTGATGATGTGTCCAGCATTGCCAACAGGTTGAGGCTCAGGTTGTGCAGCTTCAATTAACTGCATTGCCATTTGTCCTTCCACTTTTTGTTGGTTTTTAGCCATCACAGCCACTTTTAAACTACTGCCAGAATCAATATTAGTTGGCATTGATGATGGTGCATTGATAGATAAAGACATGGGTATTCACTCATAAGTTGCGGCTATACAATACGACATGTAGATAGCAGTATTTTGTTATCGGCTGAAACTGGAAAAACTATAGACTATTTTTTGATAATTCGACAATCTGGATATTAACTTGTGCGCAATTAAATATGTTAAGATAGCGCCATAGGTTTGTATCACTCATTTTATCGAGAAAGGAGTCACCATGAGTCAGAAAATGGATCCCTTGGCGTTAGAGAATCAAGTTTGTTTTGCTATGTACAGTGCAACGAATGCGCTCATTCGAGCTTACCGTCCCTTGCTTGATCAATTATCTCTGACTTACCCACAATATTTAGTGATGATGGTGTTGTGGAAAGAGTCGGGCATTAGCGTGAAAACATTAGGTGAAAAACTGCATTTAGATTCAGGAACCTTAACGCCGTTATTAAAACGATTAGAAACTAAAGCATTGGTTATTCGTGATCGTAATAAAGACGATGAGCGTGTTCGCGTGCTGCATCTCACTGAAGCGGGCAAAGCCTTACACCAACAAGCGAAAGGCATTCCTGAATTAATGCGTTGTAAAGTGGGTGGTGATGCAGAGCAATTGCGTCAATTAAAACAGCTTTGTGAAAACGCGCTAATGAATCTTAAAGATTAAATTGATTATCTCTATGTCATAAAAGTTAAATTAAACTGTCATATAATTAGCGTGAAAGCATCTTTAGTCTCAATCGCACTGACTTTATCTAACTCACCCTTATTAAAGTCTGTCGCCGTTGTACTGATGCAAAACAGTATTTAGGCGATATGGAAGTAGTTTAATTATGTGGCAGATTTTTACTCGATTCTTAGCATTAGGTTTTATTAGCTTTGGCGGCCCAGCTGCACATATTGGCTATTTTAGACAGACCTTTGTTAATGAGCTGAACTGGCTTGATGATAAACGTTATGGCAGTTTAGTGGCGTTAAGCCAATTTATGCCAGGACCTGGTTCCAGTCAGGTTGGCTTTGCTATCGGATACCACCGTGGTGGTTTTGCGGGGGCGGTTGCTGCGTTTGTTGGCTTTACCTTACCTTCTTTTGTTTTACTCTTCCTGCTTGCTGTAACCAGTGCTCACTGGCTAGAAACCCAAGTTGTTTCTGGTGTGATACATGGTCTTAAATTATTAGCTGTCGTTGTCGTTGCAGATGCCACCCTCGGCATGTTTGGTCAGTTCTGTCAGCGTAAAACAGCGCGAGTGCTCATGGTAGGCACAGCGGTAAGCATTATGCTGTTCCCGTCATTACTAACCCAAATTGTGGTGTTACTGATAGCAGCGATTATCGGTGTGATGGTACTGACTAAAGGCGCGAATATTACCCCAGATAATACGCCGATTAAATTGAACTATGCATGGCTTTCAATATTTATTGTTGGTCTACTGGCGAGCTTTTATTTTATTAACCAAACGGGCACTTTAGGTCAGGTTTTTGCGCAGTTTTATCAAGTGGGCAGTTTAGTATTTGGTGGCGGTCATGTTGTGCTGCCATTACTTGAAGCCAATGTGGGTGAAATGGTCAGCTCAGATCGCTTTCTAACGGGTTATGCGCTGGCGCAAGCGGTACCTGGCCCAATGTTCACTTTAGCCACTTTTTTAGGGGCTGACTTATGGTTAGAACAGCCGATACTCGGCGCACTGGTTGCTACAATTGCGATATTTGTACCAGGTTTCTTATTAATGCTGGTGGGCTTAAAAAGCTGGCATGCCATTAGTGAAAGGCCAGCAATTTCAGGCGCCATTTCTGGGGTAAATGCTGCCGTTGTCGGCTTATTGTTTGCCGCGCTGTATAGTCCTGTTTTTACTTCCGCAGTGGTAGAACCGCTTGATATGGCATTGGTGTTAACGGGTTTTGCGGTGCTTAAAACATGTAAACCAAACATTGTGTTGTTGGTGTTAGGTTTTGCTGCGACTGGCGCCTTGGTGAGCTTTTTATAATGCTTATTTGAATCCTGCCAAATCTTTTATCTCTGGGGCTATAGTCGATTTTTCTATTGCTATAGCCTTAAAATTCTTGATTCATTTTCTCTAAGCATGCCAGTAATACTGTTGCTTGTTCAGGGTCAACATGGCGAGTTAAGTCGTTCATTAAGTCAAGGTGCAACTGGTTGTGCTGTCGATGAATCTTATCACCAGCATCTGTGAGTTTGATGACCGTTGAGCGGCCATCCTCAGGGTGAGCACAGCGTTCAACCAGATTAAGACTGACCAACTTATCCACTTGAACTGTTAAGGTACCTGTTGTAATACCAAGCTTTTGGGCAAGCTCTTTCATTCTTAAGGCGCCGTGAATACCAAGCACTTCAATCGTATGAGTTTGTGCCAACGAGTAACCCGTTTCCTTTACAACGGATTGCTCCCAAGAAGACATTTTGTCATAAAATTCAGTAATGGTTTGATTCAGCTTTTCAATATCTTTCATGTGATAACTCATAAATACATTCAATCTATTCGCTTAATTGGCAGGCTTAATCAGCTTGGCTAATCGGCTTAGTTAATCGACTTAGTTAATCGACTTAGTTAATCGACTTAGTTAATCGACTTAGTTAAATAGCCATTTAATTAGTCACTGGATTAAGCCATCTGATCAGTCATTTGATCAGGTAATGGATGAACTTCAAGTGTCAGATGATTGATTTTATCAAATTGACTCAGCAAGGTCTTATATTCATCGATTGAAATATCATTTTTTGTCGACACTAAGGTAATTGCTGCTGAATAATGATGACCACTGATTTTCCAAATATGGAGATCTTTTACTTCAGCATAAGGTGCTAAGGCCGCTTTAATTGACTGGCGATATTCCTCATTAATATTCTCATCCAATAAAATAGGGCTGGTTTGCTTCATCAAGCCTATGGTCCATTTAGTAATCACAAGTGCGCCGACTATTCCCATAACAGCATCTAACCAATGCCAGCCATAAAACTTACCGAACACCAATGCAACAATCGCTAATACCGACGTGAGCGCATCAGCCATTACGTGCATGTAGGCTGCGCGTAAATTATGGTCATGATGTTTTTCGCCATTTTCATGAGAGTGTCCATGAGAATGTTCATGGGAATGATCATCTGTTTTGCTATGGTCATGTGAGTGGCTATTGTGATGATTTTTTTCATGGCAGTGTTCGTGCGAGTGCTTATCAGCCTGTTCATGTGAATGCTCATGTGAATGCTCATGAGAGTGTCCGTGTGAGTGGCCATGTGAGTGCCCGTCGTGATCATGATGGTGGTGGTCACCCAACAAAAATATACTGGCAACATTCACGGCCAAGCCGATAAAGGCCACAATGATGGCCTCATTAAATTGAATCGTATGAGGATTAAATAGTCGACTTACGGATTCAACTATCATCAGCAATGCCACAACACCAAGGACAATAGCACTGGTATAGCCGCCCAACACGCTGACTTTACCTGGCCCAAAAGAAAACTTATCACTGTGAGCATGCTTGCGTGCATAACGATAAGCAAACAAGGTAATACAAAAAGCGGCGGCATGGGTGCCCATGTGCCAACCATCAGCTAGTAGTGCCATCGAACCAAAAACCGTACCAGCAATAATCTCAACCACCATGGCTGTGACTGTGAGTATTAATACGTAAAGGGTTCTTTTTTCCCCTGAACTTTTCTGGGCATTAAAATCGTGATGATGCTCGACTGCAAAATTCAAAATGACACCTTAGTTTGACTATCAAAGTATTTTGTTAACTTACCTTGACTATCAAACTAAATCAATGTCGCAAGGCCATTTTTGAGCGAGAGTGACATAGTGACGTTACATCACAATTATCTTATTTACCGTAATTGCGACTCTTGCAAAAGATACTGACAATCTTTACACTGCCGCTGTCTTTGGGGAGTAACTTGCCGCTCACATTATTGAGTCGGTTTGTTCGTCAACATAATTGATGCAAAATCATCATGGCGTTCAAGATTTCATTCCTAGCTCAATGATGGTTAATTGTCGTTGACTGAAAAATTTAGTGAGACCATAGACAATGATCACAACCCGAGGTGGGGAGTGAGCGTTGTCTTAGGTTAAACATAATCCCCACCTCTATAAGAGACCTTTTTGAGCGTTTTAGCCATATCCATAACGACCGTTGCTCTAGCAGAAATCGGAGATAAAACTCAGCTTTTATCGCTACTGCTTGCGAGTCGATACCGAAAACCAATCCCCATTATTGCTGCTATTTTTTTAGCGACCATAGCCAATCATGCATTAGCGGCTTACCTTGGTGTCGTGATCGCAGACTACTTAACCCCACAAGTATTAACTTGGGTGGTTAGCATCAGTTTTCTTGCTATGGCCGCTTGGGTGCTTATTCCTGACAAGCTCGATGATGACGAAAAAATTTCCAATCGTGGCCCCTTTGTCGCCAGCTTTATTGCATTCTTTATTGCTGAAATCGGTGATAAAACCCAAATTGCGACATCGATTTTAGGGGCGCAATATGCCGATGCATTATTGATGGTGATATTAGGGACGACGATCGGCATGCTGATTGCCAATGTTCCTGTGGTGCTCATCGGTAAGTTGTCGGCTGACAAGTTACCTTTGACAGCGATAAGAAGAGTGACAGCGGGATTATTTTTATTGCTAGCGGTTGGAACAATACTTGTCTAGCACAGCTTGTTTAGTGCAGCTTGTTCACTAATAGCTGTTCACTGATGTTCGTTTAGTACAGCTTGTTTAGTTCTGCTTGTTCACTAATGCTTGCTTAGTTGTATAGGTATACCAAGGTGGTTTACCTCTACGCGCCCGATGTTAAAAAGCTGGCGATTAAAGCTTGATAAAGTGAAGCTGTGGTCGCCAGTAAAATGTGGCTACCACAGCTTTTAAAGTCCTTTTAACTTCAAATCACTATTTATTTCTAAGTGCTACCGTTTTGTCACCTGAAAGCTTATACCGCTCGTGCAACTTGAGGTTGAGCTAACTCAGCTTTAACCGCACACACTTTAAACTCTGGGATTTTAGCCACAGGGTCAATCGCATTAATGGTGAGCTTGTTCGCTGCGGCTTCAGCAAAGTGGAACGGCAAAAATAGCACCCCAGCTTGAGCACGCTTAGTCACGAACGCTGCAATTTCTAATTCACCACGTCGGGTAGACAGTTTTAACATATCGCCATTACTGACGCCCAATTGTTCAGCATCAAATACCGACATCATCACTCTTGACGTACCTAATATATCTAATCCTGGGGTTTTACGGCTCAAAGTGCCTGTGTGGAACTGCTCCAATAAGCGCCCAGTAGATAACACTAATGGGTATTCATCACAGGTGGTTTCAGCAGGACTGCGGTGGGTGACTGCCGTAAACAAGCCTTTACCTTTAATAGGCGCAGTTTGATGTAATACTCTGGTGCCAGGGTGTTGCTGATTGGCACACGGCCACTGAATGCCTTTGCTTGGTTTACCTTGGTCATCATTATTGAGTCTGTCCCATGTAATCCCTTGATACTGCGGGGTCACTTGGTTTATCTCGTCAGTGATGGCTTGCTCGTTAGCGTAATCCCAATTAGCGCCCATTTTATTGGCAATAGCATGGATGATTTTCCAATCTTGCTTGGCAAGACCTGGTGGAGTTAATACAGGTTGTAAGCGCTGTACTCGGCGCTCAGTATTAGTGAAGTGGCCTAGTTTTTCAGCAAATGATGCTGCTGGTAAAACAATATCCGCTAATTGGGCTGTTTCGGTTAAGAAAATATCTTGCACCACTAAGAATGGGATTTTTTCCAGGGCTTCTAATACGTGTGCTTGGTCGGGATCGCTAAGTACAGGGTTTTCACCCATCACATATAACGCATCCACTTGATCGTGACTGATCGCATGCATCACCTCAGTAGCCGTTAAGCCGACATTAGGCGAAAGAGTCGTGTTCCAGTATTGTTCAAATTTAGCTTGTACCGCTGGGTTATCCACTTTTTGATAGCCAGTGTAGTACTGAGGCAATGCGCCCATATCACAAGCGCCTTGCACATTGCTTTGACCACGAAGTGGGTTAATACCAGCACCCGCTTTACCAATATTGCCACAGAGCATTTGCAAGTTAGCAATGGCAGTAACATTGTCATGGCCTGAAGTATGCTGGGTTATCCCCATGGCATAGTAAATAGCAGTTTTCTCTGCCGTACCGATTAATTTGGCCATTTTGGCAATGTTATCAGCGCTGATGCCGCAGACTTTCGCTGCAGTATCTAAGGTATATTCAGGTCGCATCACAGTATCGATAACAGCCTCAAAACCTTCTGTGTGCTGTGCAATATATGCTTTGTCATGCCAGTCGTTGCGAATTATCTCAGCCATGATCGCATTAATAAGCGCCACATCACTGCCAGGCTTTTGCGCCACATAAAGCTCTGCTTCATCGGCAATCGACACGCGTTTAGGATCGGCCACCATTAAACGTGCACCGTGATGGCGGATCGCTTGTTTGATCTTCGAGGCAATAATCGGGTGAGCATTACAGGTGTCTGAACCCAAAATAAAGATTAAATCAGATTCTTTGATCCCAGGAATATCGCCTGTCATCGCGCCGCTACCTAGACTTTGTTGCAGCGCCGATACTGTGCTGGCGTGACATAAACGCGCACAATGATCGACGTTGTTAGTCCCTAATATGCTACGAACAAATTTTTGCAGTAAATAATTATCTTCATTAGTGGCTTTTGCAGAGGCTAAGGTGGCAATGGCATCGCCGCCTTTGTTGGCTTTTATTTGGGTTAACTTATCTGCAATCGTGTCGATGGCTTCATCCCAACTGCAAGGAATTAACTCACCATTTTTACGCATAAGCGGCGTGGTTAAGCGTTGATCACTTTGAATAAAGTCATAGCCAAAACGACCTTTAACACACAGCATCCCCTCATTCACATCTGAATCATTGCTGCCTTCAACATGGCAAATATTGCCTGTTGTTGGCGACACACTGACATTAATGCGACAACCCACACCGCAATAAGTACAAATGGTTGAAGTGGTGTTTAACTCTTCAGTTGAGCCTTGACGTTTATCGCGGGCATCAACTAATGCGCCTGTTGGACAAACTTGCACACAGTTACCACATTGAACACAATCACTGTCAGCCATAGTGACATTAAAACCAACTCTTGGTGCTTGGCGTTCAGTATCGTGACTGTTTGGTAAAGCTTGGAAGCAGTCTTGTTCAAACTTTATCGCATTATGACCGCTCTGCTGACCACAGATATCAACACACTTGCCGCAGCTAATACAGCGGTTGGCATCAAACTGAATAAACGGACTGGTTTTATCTACTGAAAATTGCTGCATCTTGCTGGTGTCGAGTGCTTTAGCATCAACATGATATTCAGTGGCATAGTCACGCAGCTTACAATCGGTATTGGCCTGACAAGCACACTCAAGACAACGAGCCGCTTCTTTCATCGCCTCAGTGTGCTCAAAGCCTTGTTCAACTTCATTGAAGTTAAGTTGGCGTTCGATAGCAGTGAGTTCAGCCATTTTATAGCGCGGTTCTGCTTGCGTATTTGGGTATAATTCAGCGCTTAAAGAATTGGTTTTTGCGGCTTTAGTCGCATTAAACTGCTGTGGGGTTAATTCACAACTTAAACCTTGGTGCAGCAACTTATCAATAGCAATCGCGGCCTTACGGCCATCACCAATTGCAGCAACAGCCGTGGCTGGGCCAGTGCGTGAGTCACCAATAACAAATAACTTTTCAACCCCCGCAGACATGGTGTGCTCACAACCAATAAAGGTATTCCAGCGGCTTAGAGCGATTTCGCCACTGGTTAGATAGCTGTCAGGGTGTTCTAAAAAGCTCATGTCTGGTGTTTGCGACACAGCTGCGATAACAGTATCAAACGCTTCAATAAAGGTTTCGCCACTGGCTTTTGGCGAGCGACGTCCTGAGCTGTCTGGCTCGCCTAATACCATTGTTGCAAGCTCTATCGCGTTAACTTGACCATTTTCATCGCTAATGTTTTTAACTGGGTTGGTCAAAAAGTGAAATTTAACCCCTTCAACTTCAGCTTCATGTACTTCATAGGGCTCTGCAGGCATAGCATCGCGAGTACGGCGATAGATTAAGGTGACATCATGGCCTGCTCGCACTGCGGTGCGCGCGCAATCAATCGCGGTATTACCGCCACCAATTACGGCAACTTTTTTACCCACGGCATAACTTTTATCAGTGCAGTAATCACGTAAATAATCAACGCCTAAATAACAGCCTTTGAGTTCGCTACCTGGGTAATTCATCGGTACCGCTTTTTGCGCGCCAATAGCTAAACAAACCGCATCAAAATCGTCAGTTAATTGCTTTAAATGAACATCTTCGCCGAGGCGAGTATTGGTTTGAATGTTAAGGCCATTATCAGTCAGTAAGGCAATTTCTTTATCGAGTATATCTTTTGGTAAACGATACTCAGGAATGCCATAACGTAGCCAGCCGCCAGCTTGGGGCATAGACTCAATAATACTGACGTTATGGCCTTGGTTTGCTAAAAAGTAACCCGCACTTAAGCCCGCTGGACCACTACCGATAATGGCTACTTTTTTGCCTGTATCGGGTTTACGCTCAATTTGGTAGCTGTGTTCATCAGCTAAATCTAAGTCAGCTGCATGGCGTTTTAATTGGCGAATCGCCACGGGCTCATCTACTAATCCACGGCGACATTCAGCTTCACAAAAAGCAGGGCACACACGGCCAATAGATAACGGCAGTGGCAAGGTTTGTTTAATTACTTTTACCGCTTCGGTGTGATTACCTTGAGCGATATGAAATAGATAACTTTGAATATCAACGCCGGCAGGACAGGCTTGCTGACAGGGCGCTTCACAGTCAGCAAAATGATCAGACAAAATATGGGTTAACGCATTGCGTCGTAGCTCGCTTAATTCAGCCGTTTGGGTAGTGACTTGCATGTTGTCGGCAACGAGGGTTTTACAGGCTTTTACTTTACGACAGCTACCGTCATTATTTTTAATGTCGACCACACAAAGATCGCAATCTTGTTTATCAGGATTAGGGGCTGAACTTGCTTGGCTTGGGTCGCATAAGCTAGGAATGATAATGCCAGCATCATGTGCAGCTTGGAGAAGATTCCTGTCACGATTAACCGACAAAGATTTGCCGTCTATTTTGAGTGTAATCATCTTGTAGGCCTTGTTTAATTTATCATTGGCTTTATTAGCCTTTTATTAGTACTACAAAATATACTGATTTAGTTCTGAACAGAATGAAGTGAGATAGGCGGTGTTTATTTTTGCAGTCGGCTTCACATTCAAGTTTGTTATGTGCGCTAAAGCGGTTAATAAAAAACGTGTGTCTGGTCGAGGTCTCATTTTGAGGGAAGTGTGTTATCTCCACTCACTTTAGAAGGCAGCTTTGTAGAGAATTTACTGGGAGAAAACTTGCTAACCAATCGACAAAAATAAGCTAAAAAAGCGCGTGGGAATAATGTTATTAGTGACTTCTTGTTAAGACTTTTCTAATTTGTATCACAATTAAGATATGTTTGTGATCAGCTTACGGTTATTGTCATATTCATGTAACAGCTCTGAATATGACATATATACTTCAAAGGTTATCACTTTTAAAGGTAAGTTATATGTTGCGGTTATCTCTTCGAAATAAGCTTCTTGCGCTTTCTCTTATTCCACTTATTGTAATTCTCACCGTTGTGTTAGTGCTGTTTTATATTGGCGAACAGCAGTCTCTTAATAGTGACATTAAAGATTTTCGACATGAGTTAGTGTTAGAGCGCAAAAATCAGCTCAAAGAAGCTGTTGAAATAGCTCAAGGCGTTGTTGAGTACCAAATTAATTTAGGCTCACAAGGTAATGTGAATCAAGCTTTGAGGGACTTACGCTTTGGCAGTGCTGGTTACTTTTTTATCTATGATGATGCAGGGGTCAATATTTTTCACCCGATGCAGCCACAGCTAGAAGGGCAGAATAAAATTGATATGGCCGACCCCAATGGCACCAAAATCATTGTTGGTTTGCTTAATGCTGCTAAATCGGGTGAAGGTAATTTTTCCTACTATTATCAAAAGCCAAATACCCAAGGGTTAACTGAAAAACTCGGTTATGCAGTAATGATCCCGAATACCAATTGGATGTTAGGTTCGGGCGCTTATATTGATGATATTGAAGGTGTGATAGAAAAATTTCAGGTCTTACAGCAAGAAGAGATGAACAAAAGTGTGATGTTCTTTTTGTTGATTACCTCAATATTAGGCGTGATAACCGCATCAGCCCTGGTGGTAATTGCACATCGAATGGTACAACCGATCCAAAATATGGCTAACTCACTGAATGACATTGCCAGCGGTGACGGGGATTTAACTCAACGTTTAGCGATCAATGGCCATGACGAAATTGCGCAGCTAGGCATCGCATTTAATTTGTTTGTCGAAAAACTCCAAGCGATTATTACTGAAGTATCCGGCGCCACTGATGAAGTCAAAGGTGCGGCTAAAACTATTAACGATCAAACTGTGACGATTTCAAATCAGTTGTATAGCCATAACAGCGAAGTCGATCAAATCGTTACAGCGATTACTGAAATGTCAGCTACGGCAAATGACGTGGCGCAAAACACCAACAGTGTGGCTGAGGCAACAGATGTCGCATCTGACTTTGTCCTTAAAGCACAAGATTGTGTCGATATTTCATTAAATGAAGTCTCGCTGTTAATGAAGCAAATAGATGGCGCTGCAGAGAATATTAGTTCGCTGAGTGAGCAGTCTAAAAAAATTAATTCAGTGCTGACAGTTATTGGCGGCATTGCTGAGCAAACCAATTTACTGGCATTAAATGCAGCCATTGAAGCTGCAAGGGCAGGCGAGCAAGGTCGCGGCTTTGCGGTAGTTGCTGATGAGGTGCGTAGCTTAGCCAGTCGAACCCAAGCCAGTACCGTTGAGATTAATGAAATGCTATCTGAACTGCATAAGTTAGTCGGTCAAGCGGTTGATGCGATGGAGCAAAGCCAGAAAAGTGGTATACGTTCGGTGGATTCATCGAAAGCGATATCTGAAAGTTTAGGTGCTGTAACCTCATCGGTGACCAGTATTAACGACATGAGTACTCAGATTGCTACGGCCGCAACAGAGCAAAGCTCAGTGACTGAAGAAATTAATCGTAATATCACCTCGGTACAAGAGATCGTCAATGAGTTGCTATCATCGAGTCAGCAAGCAGCTGAGGTGAGTACTTCTGTAGCAAGTTCTGGTGATTATTTATCGACGTTAGTAAGTCAATTTAAGGTCTAAAAAAGGCTTAATGACAAGGTTATTATTAGGGCTAACTTAAACGTTAATTTAATCCCGCTCCATTAAGACGACTCACAATGTTGAGTCGTCTTTTTTATGTCAGTAAATATCTACTATTGAGCGACTTTTAGAAGGTGATAAGCGTAAAGGCTAGGTTTCTTGTTAACCGATACTTACACAGTTGCTTATACCTCTACTTATAGCTGTCCTTATACTCGTATCTAAACCGATAGTTAGCACAGACCAATAAAGTGATAAAAAGTCACTAAAACGAGGGTGCTTGCCCCTAGGTTTAGCGCTTGCTATAGGTTAGAATACTCGGTTTGCAGCAATCTAAATATCCATTAAAGTAGAAATAATCATGTTTGAAGTAAACCCAGTTAAATTCAAAATCAAGGAACTCGCTGACCGCACCGAACTTCTTCGGGGGTATCTTTGACTACGCTGCTAAGCAAGAGCGTTTAGAAGAAGTCACAAGAGAGCTTGAAAGTGCCGAAGTATGGAACGATCCAGATAACGCCCAAGCCTTAGGTAAAGAACGTTCATCATTAGAAGCAGTGGTGAAAACCATCGATGATATGGACAGTGGTCTTGAAGATATTGAAGGACTGGTTGAACTTGCCGTTGAAGAAGACGATGAAGAAACTTTTAACGATGCCAGCACTGAACTAGAAGATCTTGAGAAGCGTTTAGAGGAACTTGAGTTCCGTCGTATGTTCTCAGGCCCTCATGATGCAGCAAACTGTTATTTAGATATCCAATCAGGTTCTGGCGGCACCGAAGCGCAGGACTGGGCTAACATGATCCTACGTATGTATTTACGTTGGGGTGAAGCCCATGATTACAAGCCTGAATTAATGGAAGTTACCGATGGTGATGTTGCCGGTATTAAAGGCGCAACCATCAAGTTTAATGGCGAATATGCTTTTGGTTCACTGCGCACAGAAACTGGTGTTCACCGTTTAGTGCGTAAGTCACCATTTGACTCGTCAGGTAAGCGTCATACTTCATTTTGCTCAGTGTTTGTGTATCCAGAAATTGATGATTCAATCGAGATTGATATCAATCCATCGGATTTGCGTGTCGATACCTACCGTGCGTCGGGTGCGGGTGGACAGCACGTCAACAAAACCGAATCTGCAATTCGTATTACCCATTTACCGACGAACACCGTCGTGCAGTGTCAAAATGACCGTTCGCAACATAAGAACCGTGACGCTGCAATGAAACAATTAAAAGCTAAATTGTTTGAGCTAGAAATGCTCAAACAAAATGCTGATAAGCAAGCCGCGGAAGATGCCAAATCAGATATTGGTTGGGGCAGCCAAATCCGCTCATACGTACTTGATGATGCCCGTATTAAAGATTTACGTACTGGTGTTGAAAACCGAAATACCCAAAGCGTCTTAGATGGCGACTTGGACAAGTTTATTGAAGCTAGCCTTAAATCTGGCCTTTAACGAGAGAAGAAGATGACTGAACAAACTCAAGACGAAAACAAGTTAATTGCAGAGCGCCGCGCGAAGTTAGACCACATCCGCGAAAACTGCCCAGCAAATGGTCACCCAAATAACTTCGATCGAAAACACAAGGCCGCCGATATTCAAGCTGAATACGGTCATCACACTAAAGAAGAACTTGAAGGCATGGACGTTCAGCGTTCAATCGCTGGTCGTGTTATGGCTAAACGTGGCCCGTTCTTAGTTATCCAAGACGTATCTGGTCGCATCCAAGCATACGCGGGTAAAGATGTTCAAAAAGATTTAAAAGCGACTTTCCAAGGTTTAGATATCGGTGACATCATTGGTGTGACAGGTAAGCTTCACCTTTCTGGTAAAGGCGACTTATACGTGAACATGGAGCAGTACCAATTGCTCACTAAAGCATTGCGTCCGCTACCAGAAAAATTCCACGGCCTAACAGACCAAGAAACTCGTTACCGTCAGCGTTATGTTGACTTAATCGTTAACGAAGAGTCACGTGAAGCCTTCATCATGCGTTCAAAAGTGGTTTCGGCTATCCGTAACTTCATGGTGAAAAAAGAGTTCATGGAAGTTGAAACCCCAATGATGCACAGCATCCCAGGTGGAGCTTCAGCTCGTCCATTCGAAACGCATCACAATGCGCTAGATATCGCAATGTACTTACGTATTGCACCAGAGCTTTACCTTAAGCGCTTAGTTGTTGGTGGTTTTGAGCGAGTATTTGAAATCAACCGTAACTTCCGTAACGAAGGTTTATCGCCACGTCATAACCCAGAATTCACTATGATGGAATTCTATATGGCGTATGCTGACTTCAACGATCTAATGGATCTAACTGAAGAAATGCTAAGCTCAATCGCCACTGAACTTTGTGGTTCACCACAACTTCCATATGGCGAGCACACCGTTGACTTTGGTGGCCCGTACGCGCGTTTAAGCATGTTAGATGCGATCAAGAAGTACAACCCAGACAACGAAACGATTCAGTCTATGACTTACGAAGAAGTTAAAGACGTTGAGTTCATGCGTAACCTTGCGAAAAGCATTGGCATGACTATCGAAAAATTCTGGACTTGTGGTCAACTACTTGAAGAAATCTTTGGTGAAACCGCTGAGACACAGTTAATGCAACCTACGTTCATTACCGGTTACCCAGCTGATATTTCACCACTTGCACGTCGTAACGACGACAACCACTTCATCACCGACCGTTTTGAGTTCTTTATCGGCGGCCGTGAAGTTGCAAATGGTTTCTCTGAGCTTAACGATGCAGAAGATCAAGACAACCGCTTTAAAGCGCAAGTTGATGCAAAAGATGCTGGTGATGACGAAGCGATGTTCTATGATGCAGACTACATCACAGCCCTAGAGCACGGTTTACCACCAACAGCAGGACAAGGTATTGGTATCGATCGTTTAGTGATGTTATTCACTAACACGCACACCATCCGTGACGTGATCTTGTTCCCAGCGATGCGCCCACAAGGGTAATTGTTGGTTAAGCCGTTGGCTTAACAATCACGATTTAAAAACCAGCCTACTTGGAAAAGTGGCTGGTTTTTTTGTGGGTGACTTTGCTAGGTTTTATCAATAGAAGTCATTTTATTAGGTTAGTTAATTAAGTAGATCAAAGTCGTGGCGCTTCGCCCACACCCGACGAAAGGGAAACAACAGCATTTCCCTTTTCGATATCCCTTGCCGCTCCGACGAAGTGTTGATCCTCATGCTATAGAGCGAATTAGCTACCGCCTCAGATTCGCCATCCATGGCTCAACTGAGGCTATGTCGGCGTCCTGCCTCCATCACGCAAATTAGCTCAACGCATTCGGACACTTCCAGCGGAGTCTATTGTGCCTGCAGGTTCATCTGTAGATTCCAAGATGTTGATTGATCCCTTGCTAAAACATTTTATATGCTTTTGGTCTTCTATGAATGTTCAATTTGAATTGAGGTAAGCAAGAAAATCGCGTGAGTCCAGACATGGATGTCTGGCTAGCTTTCGAGGGGAAGGGACGCCCCATCGTAAGCGTTAGTGATTTTTACAGCTTACCGAAGAAGACTTCAAAAGATGGTTAACGCTAGATGATTCTCCGTTGGAAATTTTGCTGTTTAAATTTCGCCGGAGCGGTGAGGGTGATGCAAGAGGGAGTTGCCGTCCACTCCCTTTTGCTCGGGTGTGGGTGGACAACCCACGATGTTAATCCAAACGAAGTTTGGAAGTATGGAAATAAGAAATAAAGTCGTGGCGCTTCGCCCACACCAGACGAAAGGGAAACAACAGCATTTCCCTTCTCGACATCCCTTGCCGCTCCGGCGAAGTGTTGTTCTTCATGCTATAGAGCGAATTAGCTACCGCCTCAGATGCGCCATCCATGGCTCAACTGAGGCTATGTAGGCGTCCTGCCTCCATCACGCAAATTAGCTCAACGCATTCGGACACTTCCAACGGAGACTATTGAGCCCGCAGGTTCGTGTGTTGTGTCTGTGCGATAAATTGAATACGTAGGTTTTTAGGTGCTCTTGATCTTCTTTGAATGTTCAATTTGAATTGAGGTAAGCAAGAAAATTACGTGAGTCCAGACATGGATGTCTGGCTAGCTTTCGAGGGGAAGGGACGCCCCATCGGATGCGTTAGTGATTTTTAAAGCTTGCCGAAGCTGGCTACAAACGATGTTAAAAGCTGGATGATTCTCCGTTGGAAATTTTGCTGTTTAAATTTCGCCGGAGCGGCGAGGGTGATGCAAGAGGGAGTTGCCGTCCACTCCCTTTTGCTCGGGTGTGGGTGGAAAACCCACGACGTTAATCCAAACGAAGTTTGGAAATACAGTGACTCAAATTAATCGAAATCAATAGACCATCCATGACGTTAATCCAAACGAAGTTTGGAAATACCGTTACTCAAATTGATCGAAATCAATAGAGTCATCCATGACATTAATCCAAACGAAGTTTGGAAACAAAATGAATCAGATTAGTTTTCAGAATAACTAATTCGATAAACCGCATTAGCGGCATCATCAGAAACCAGCATTGAACCATCTGGCATGGTGAGCACCGCGACGGGTCTGCCCCAACTGACTTCACCTTGCAGCCAGCCTGAGGCAAACGGTTGGTAATCACTTACTTTATTACCGTCTAACGTCACTTGCATGATGCGATAGCCGACCTTGCTGCTGCGATTCCATGAACCATGCTGGGCTATGAAAATACGGCCTTTATATTCAGCAGGAAACTGCTCGCCTTGGTAAAACTCCATGCCTAATGCTGCCACATGGGCGCCAAGGTTTAGCGCTGGTGGCGTATTAAGTTTGGCTTTTTCTGCATCATAAAACTCTGGGTCTTTAACGTTAGCGTTATGCACATAAGGAAAACCAAAATGCTGACCTTCTTGACTGACGCGGTTTAACTCATCATCGGGTAAATCATCGCCCATCATGTCGCGGCCATTATCGGTAAACCATAATTCGCCCGTGTCAGGGTGAAAATCAAAGCCAACACTGTTACGCACGCCTTTGGCGACGATGGTGGTTTCTTTGGTATCAACATCAAGCTTTAAGATTGAAGCGAACGGCAATGCATCGTCACAAACATTACAGGGGGCGCCGACTGGAATATACAGATTGCCATCAGGCCCAAATTTGATGAACTTCCAACCGTGATGAGATTTGTCGGGCAGCTGGTCATAGACGAGTTCAGGTTCTGGTACATTAGGTAGGTGTTTTTCAATATCGCGATAACGCCATATTTTATCGACTTCTGCCACATATAAACTGCCATCATGAAAGGTGATGCCAGAAGGTAAGAATAAGTCCTTGGCAAGTACGATTTGTTTGTCGGCTTTAAAATCTTTATTCGTGTCGATTAATGCGTAAAGATTGCCCGCACGACGACTGCCGACAAATAAAGTACCGTTATCGCCCAATGCCATTTGGCGGGCATTTTCAACATTCTCTGCATATACATCAATACTAAAACCAGCAGGCAATACGATTTGTTCAATGGGCAACGTCTTGGCTTGAACATTGGCTTGAACATTGGATAAGGACAAGATGGTTAAACCAGATAAAAGTGCTGCTTTAAACGCATTCGATTTTATAACTGGTGAGAGTGAAGAGTGTCTATTATCCGTCTTTAGATAATCCGTTAAGTCATTCATCGCAATATGCCTCTGTATTCTTGTTTTAGTTTTAGTTTTAGTTTCAGTTTTAGTTAATAAAACACTCATTTTTTACTTGATATAGGTCAGGGTTAAAACCCTGTGCCGACATTGATATACCATGCGGTATCTTCTGGGCCTTTAGCCACATCAACCCCCATATGCAGACCGTAACGCCTTGCTATAGTGTAGCGAAAGCCAGCGCCATAGGCGGTTTGCTTGTCGCTGTCCCACATGTTGCTATTACTGTCGCCCGCAAGACCTGCTCCGACAAAAGATAACACCATCCACCTTGGGGTTATGCGCCACATAAGTTCAACTTCGCCGGTGGAAACGGCTTCGCCTTGATAGCGGTTTCGCGGAATACCACGCATTTCAATATAGGGGTAAGTGAAGATGGGTAAGCGAACATCACTGCTGATGGTTTGATAATTTAACTTAACGCCTAAGGTGACATCTTTTATGAGTGGCCAATAGTTAATCCCCGTAGCTTTGATGGTTTGGTAGTCGTAATCACTGCCGATGGCAGTATTAAACCAGTCGTATTCTAAGGTGTAGTCATAACCGCTGGTGGGCATAAAAAAGTTATTTAAGCTGTCGTATTGCAGCACGGCGCCAAGGGATGACACGGTAGGGGAAAGATCGATTATGTCAGTGAGGCGATCGACTAACTCTGGCGGTAATAATGAAGTGTCTTTATTGCTGGCTAAATCGACCTGGGCAAATTTTTGGGTGACACCTAGAAATACTGAACTATCAAATAATCTAAATTGCAGTTTTTGCATCAGGCCATAACCTTGCATATTTAGATCTAAGGATAAATCTTGGCCAAAGTCAGCTTGGCTATAAAAGTTCATGTTTACATCGCCATAGCCACCACCGACAAGATAGCGAATATGATCTTGCTTCCATGTTTCACGGTGGCCTAAAAAGCCAAACTTTGAGCCATTATCGGTAGCGCCAATTCCCGCTGCCGAAATACCGGGTGTAAGGAGCTGGGCACCGCCATCCACTGACTCTTTTGCGACTTGCTGGCGCAGCTCAGTTTGTTCGGGTGTTTCGTGAAGGAAAATCCCCATCAATAGTAAACCTGTGCCAACAGAGGGTTCAGTAATAATGCTAGGAACAGGTAAAAAGCCGTAGGCGTTTTCTGCAAGGTATTCGCCCGCATCAAAGTAGCCATCAATGGGATCAAAAAAGTCGATATTGGCCTGAGCGCTTTGACCGCATAGCAATAAGGCTGTGGCTAAGGTGACTTTGGAAAGCGAAAAGTGGTTCACGTATAAAATTCCCTTTATAACGATAAGCTTACCGAACGACTAGCTCTAGTTGTGTTTTGCATTATGCGTCAATATCAAATCGTGTTGTTGATTTAATTTAGCACGGAGTCATGACAAAAATACAATCTTGTGATTGATAAATAACTTGTGATTACAATAATAATTGTAGGGATTTTTTGCTGTAGCAAAGTCAGCGTTTAAATAACGTGTCTATCAAGAAAACGGGTTTTCAGGCACAATAGCGCGCAATTATTCGTAATCGATTTTTAGGGAACCTAAATGACGCAAATCACTATTACTACGCCGGACGATTGGCACCTTCATTTCCGTGATGGAGACATGTTAGCTGAAACCGTACCAGCCACCGCTCGTTTATTTCAGCGCGCTATTGTGATGCCAAATTTAGTGCCACCTGTTACTGACGCTACGATGGTTTCAGCTTATCGTGAACGTATTTTAGCGGCACGCCCGCAAGGTAGCTCATTTGAGCCATTAATGACGCTATTTTTGACCAATAATACTACTGCGCAAGACATCATTGATGCCAAAGCGGCTGGCGTTGTTGCCGCAAAATTATACCCAGCAGGAGCCACCACTAACTCTGATGCTGCGGTTAAAGCATTAGATGCATTATTTCCAATCTTTGAAGTGATGGCAGAGCAAGGCATGTTATTGCTGGTGCATGGTGAAGTGACTGAATCGCACATTGATATTTTTGATCGCGAAAAAGAGTTTATCGATCGCTATATGGCGCGCATTGTTGAAGCCATGCCAACGCTTAAAATCGTGTTTGAACATATCACCACTAAAGATGCCGCTGAGTTTGTGGCATCAGCGCCAAGCAATATTGCAGCAACGATTACCCCGCAGCATTTATTGTTAAACCGTAATGACTTATTAGTTGGCGGCGTACGCCCACATAACTTCTGTTTACCTGTGCTGAAGCGCAATATTCACCAGCAAGCATTGCAAGCTGCTGTGGCAACGGGTTCTAGCAAGTTCTTCTTAGGTACAGATTCTGCGCCCCATGAAAAACACCGTAAAGAGTCAGCCTGTGGTTGTGCGGGTTGTTACAGCGCATGGTCTGCATTAGAGCTTTATGCCCAAGTGTTTGATGACTTAGGTGCATTAGATAAACTTGAAGGTTTTGCTAGCTTACATGGTGCAGACTTTTATGGCCTGCCGCGCAATACAGGTACAGTGACCTTAGTTAAAGAAGAGTGGGTTGTTCCTGAGCAAATCATCTTGCCAAATCAGAACCCAATCGTGCCTTTCTTTGCGGGCGAAACGGTTAACTGGAAAGTGAAAACAGCTTAATCAGTTTCGATTATTTTGTTTTAACATAAGAAAAAACCAGCAGAGATGCTGGTTTTTTTGTGCCTGTAATCCTGCGATTTAATATAGGGCTTATTTATTATCTGATCTCAGCACCAGCTCGACTCGGCGATTTTGTGTTTTACCAACATCATTCATATTGCTAGCAACAGGCGCATATTCACCAAGCCCTGCTGATTCAACTTGAGAAGGCTTAATATTAAAGTCATTTATTAATGTATTCCTAACCGCTTTGGCGCGTTTTTCTGACAGCGCTTTATTATAACTTTGCCCGCCTTGATCGTCAGTGTGGCCAACAACATAGAAACCTTGTTTAGGGTGATTTGTAAGATACTCTGCAACCACTTTTATAACCTCCATTGCCTCTGGCATCAGTTTGTCACTGTCGAATTCAAACAATAGGCCATCAAGCGCAACATGGCCTGTTTGCGCTATTTTGTCTGTTAGGCCATCTAAATCAATGGTTAAGCGTTCAGTGTTTAATGTATTTTCTTCAATGATCCGTAATTCGCTCGAAAGGCCATTAATATAACCAATTATGTACGTCATCACATACACATTGCCTGTTGGCTTTTTTAGTGAATAAAGGCGATAGAATTGGCTTTCTGTGGTGCCGTTTGTGGCGAGTGCATTGAAGTGTCTTTGGAACTTGCTATCGGTTCCACATTCTTTTGCAATACAGCTAAAAGTCTCGATAAACCCTAGCTTGTTAAGTGCAGCTTGATAGTTTGCATCCACTTCGTATTCTGAATAGCTGCGAGGTAATCGATAAGCAATATCGGTAATTTTCCCTTCAATGACTTCTGTGGTGAATTTCTTACCGACTTTTTTAGAAGCGACAGTGGTTTGGCCAAATTGAAAGGTCTTATAGTCTTGAATGTAAGCCCCAGGAATTCGAGTGAGCATCGGGTGATCGCTCGAGCCTCTTTCATCCTTGCTACTGTTATCCTTTACGGCAATTTCGCTCACTTCAGCTTTTAGATAGTCTTTATCAATAGCAATTATATCTAAGGGCTCATCAATAACTTCAATGATATCCAATTGAATATTAGTGGCTTTTTTCCAGTCACTGATGTATATCGATACGTACACATCATGGTTTTCAAGTGTTATTTTTGTGGTGGTTAAGGCAGGGTTACGACCACCGATATTGTCAATTGGCTCAATATAGTTCTTAAGTTTCGACTCTTTACCACAGGCTTTATTAATGCAGCTAAAAATGATCTCACCACCTAAGTCCTTAATTTGCTCAAGATAATTATTGTGTAAGTTATGAGGTGTAAATTTCGGGTCTAAGCGATAATTTATTCGTGTCAATCTGCCTTCTACTGGTAAAGCGTTAATCGACTTCACCGTTTGATTGATCAACGAATAAGGACTGTAGTTTCGGACTAAACTTTCCGTTTTTTTCACCTCTTCAGGTGGATTAAATAGTGGCGCTTTAATTTTTGCCTGTATAGGAATAGAGACTGAAATAATGAGTGCAATAAAGACTGATTTTGTCATTTTGGTTGATATAAATGGTGAAAACATATTAAGGGTCCAACAATAAATGCGCCCGTACAAATACGGGCGCATGGCTTTAACCGACAATAAATTTGTGTACGTTTCAATCTGGATGACTAAAGGATTTAATTGATGAACTAAACCCTTTTAAAGCTATTTCCTAATTGAAAGCGAACTAAGCTAATACTATTTGACGTAATATTTACTGTTAATCAGCTCATTCACTAATGAATCTATTGCTTTTAAAGGCAACGCTTTTAGTGGTGCAGCTTGAGTCGAATAAGACGAAGGCAGAGACAAAGATTGCGGCGTTCTGTCTGGCGCGTCGACCCATTCATTCATCGGAGTAAATGTTAGAATGCCTTCAGCAGACTTCTCTATTTGAGCAACATGCCACCATAGAGTGATATCTTCTGTTGGTGGAGTAAATAAGTATTGCTCATTATTAAAAATAACTTCTACTCGAGTCGTTGCTGGGTCTATCGCTGGTGAGCTAGAGTAGTTATAAACGAAGTAATCATAAACACCCGCAACAGGATAGCTAGGTATTGAAATAACTTCAGGTCCATAGCTTGTGATGTCATCAACATCAAGATAAATGACACTACTTTCAATAGTCACTTCACGATTTCCAAAATAAACATGTCCTAGTTCAGTATCACCTTGGCTAATAAAGAGGTGTGAATCTAAATCCCGAGGCGCTTCCCCCCAATTTAAGGTGATTTTCGTTAATGCTTCAGAAAGCACTAGACACTCAGGCAAAGTGATATCCTCGCTTCCTGTTGCCATTATTTCTGTTCTACTCTGAAAGCCCAATGATGCGCCGATTAACATTGAAGAGTTTTGACGTACTGGCAAGCTAAAATCACCATTTGAGTCAGAGTAAGTGACAGAGCGTCCAAAATAATCTCGGCCATCTGAATTTAATCTAGCGCTTGTAAGACGAGTGCCTTCAACATCTGCAACACAGCCATTGATGAATACGGTTTCATAAATTCTATCAGCATTCCAAGTGGTGAAATGGCTCACATTACCTGCGTAATAAGATTGTCCGTTGTCATTCATTAGAGTTGCTTCGCCTTCTTCAACCCATAACCCCGATATTTCATCAAAGTAATAAAGTGGAATAGTGCTAGGGGGGAAGCTACCGACTGCAGGAATTCGAATTTCTGCAGTTTTCCCCTCGGCGAGTTGTAGTGGATTACCATTTTCATCTTCAAAGCTAACGGTAATTGCGCCAAATGATTCAATCGGCACAATCTCGCCAGCTTCATTTATGGTCAACATGTCACCTGGCATCATTTCTATATCAATGGCAGGGTTAATGATTGTTAGCTCAGCGAGAACTGCAGTTTCAGCTAAATCGCCATTGGCATTAACTAGGCTATCTTCAGGTAAAGTGATTAATAATGTATCTTCAACACTGAGTTCATTAACCTGTGAGGCATCAAAACTTACCGTCTGATGTACAGGTAATAAGAGTAAGTTGTGTGCTTGAGCTAATTCTGAACTAGAGAAGCTAATGGCTGCTTCAGCGAAACCAGTTGCATCAGCTGATAAAGTTAAGCGATCAGTTATTTCAGTATCTTGAATTAAGATTGAAAAATTTCCATCAGCATCAGAAGTGGCCAGTTGCGACAGGGTATCACCGTTAGATAGCATGACGGAACTGTCAACAATGTTTTCGCCATTGAAGTAGTTGATTGTGCTACCTGAAACAGCCACAAAAAACTTCTCATCAAGACTAAAGCTAACGATTGCAGGTGCAGCGCCATCTTCACCACCATCAGCCACACTAATGGATATATCAGTTAATGTGGTCTCAGTTACAGCAGAGTTATAACTGATTAAGCCTGTTGCAGAAATGGTTAATTCTGCTGGGCCAGAAATCATTTCAAAGCTAATATCATTTTCAACATTTAAATCATCAACATCAGATACCGCTAATTGGTATGTAAATGTCTCACCCGCATTAACGGTTTGTTCTGTTATTAACGATACCGTTGGAGCGTCATTGACTGGTGTAACAATGACTTCAAATATATCTGTTGCAGCAACAGCGTTATCTTCACCACCGTCTGCGACTGTTAGAGTTACTTCGCCAGAAGTAAGAACACCTTCAGTTGGTGTCCATGAAACAAGTCCAGTCGCATCAATAACCATGCCTTCTGGTGCATTTTCTAACGAAAAATTTAAGCCTTCTAATAGGTCATCACTGTCTTCTACAACCACTTGAGATGTATACAGTATGTCTTCTACTGCGGTCAGCATTAGGGTGGAAGTTATCAAAGGGCTATCATTGACAGGTGTAACAATGACTTCAAAATTTTGAGTTGCAGCAGTGGCACCGTCTTCACCACCATCAGAAGCACTTATTGTCACAGTTCCTGATGTCAGAACTCCTTCAATTGGCATCCAAGTAATGAGCCCCATATCTGATATAAGCATGCCTTCAGGAGCGTTGGTTAATTCATAGTTTAGATCTGTTCCATTATTACTGTCGTCAGGATCTGTCACAGTAATTTGATAGCTATATGCTATATCTTCAATCGCAGTAACGATTGCCGAAGAAGTTATTTGAGGTGCAATATTCTTGTCTTGTTCTGGAGCGCTGTCATCAGAGTCTGATGAGCCACAACCAACTAATGCAATTGAAAGCGCAGCCGCAATGATTGACGGGCGCCAATTGGGGGTAAAATCCATTTTATTTTCCTAATCCTTGAATATAAAGTACTCAAACTTAACCAGTTGAGTAACGACTTTTGTATTCTATAAGCTATTAATTATTATATAAATAATACTTAGTGATGTAATTCTATAAATATGGGTAACTAAAGCCATCGCCGTATCAAATATGTCGATATCGCTATATTCAGCGGGGGGAGTTAGCATCAATAGAGTTAGCCTTCATTGTTAATTATGTCCGTATTTGAAATAGTAAAATAGGATACTGTTAATTTTAAATCCTATTCACTTTTTTGGTATTCTGTGACTATGAATTAACTCGTTTAATGGCACTCAGAGTGCCAGCACTACATTTTTAAGGGAACCATTCAAATGACATTTGCTAAGTATGTTGCAGTAACAATACTCATGGCTGGGCTGAGTATTAATGCTTATGCCGATAACCGAGCAGCAATGCTCGAATTTGATGCTAAAGTCAGACCCATTGCACAAAGAAGTCAGTTACTTTCAGACATGCAGGTCAAGTTAATGGATGACTTTAATCAAATGGCTGAAGCGGGCAAGAGTGCTAGCGCGGTGTTTAACAGTGGTAAGGTGCAGCAACTGCAATTATTGGGGAATGAAACTCTCATTGAAGCCAACTTGTTTGTGGCTGAGTTCGAACATTTTTTAGCGCAGCTCCCTGAAACGTCGACCTGTTATCTGCCTGAAAAAGTCACAGAATACCAAGGTATGATTACCCAGCTTACGCAAGCCAATAAAGCATTAAGTAACGTGCCTGAGATTGCTGATGGCGATGAACTAGGCGCCGCCATGGCGTTATTAAACTTGCAAATGCATGCAGGGCAATTGAGCTCTTTAGTGCAAATGTTTCAGTTAGTAAAAACCTGTTATATGCCAGAAGCGATGGGACTCACCAAAGAAGATGTTGAGCGGATGAAGGCTGAAGATAAACAGGATAATTAGTAGATACTGATAGAATAATTATCGTGTAACCACTGCTGCTTAATTTCAGATATTTCAATTGGTGACGAAACTGAATACGTATGAAGTGGTAGGTTAATACTTATGTTTTTACATCAAGTGTTGTAGGTTAAACACACAAGTATTGTGAACAGGATAGCCAATGAGTATTTCCCTTATTAACACTAAAAACCTTATTTTCTATGGCTTTAAGAGTGGCTTTAAAAGTGGTTTTCAGAATATTTACCAGAGTATTTTATCCTCGCTTTACGCTAAGCAAATCAAAGCACTGATGGCGCTTGTGTTGCTCTCAGGGGCAATGATAATGACAGTTACGTCGGCTACTGTACAAGCAAATGAACTCATGCCTAACGTGTCTGATGGGAAACTCCAGCGATTAGATGTGCAAGCCTTACCATTTGAACTCATTAAACCTCGACCTATTGATGTTTGGTTACCTGCCGATTACCCCGCTAAGGCGCCTTATGCAGTTATATATATGCATGATGGGAAGATGTTATTCGATGCGTCTCAGTCTTGGAATAATACTGCTTGGGAAGTCGACGAAACCGCAGCTCAATTGAATCAACAAGACGATATTAAGTCGTTTATTGTAGTAGGGATCCATAATGCTGATGCATCACGTCATAGTGAGTACTTTCCGCAAAAACCATTTGAATCTTTAACCGCTGATAAGCAAACCAGTTTGTACCAAACACAGCGCAGCGAAACCGAAAAACTACTAGCCCAAGCTGTGTACTCTGATCAATATGCTGAGTTTATCGTTACTGAGTTAAAGCCTTATATTGACGGTCATTTTAAGGTGGCAACGGATAAGCAAAATACCTTCATTATGGGCTCAAGTATGGGGGGATTAATCTCTTGGTATACAGCGCTTGAATATCCGCACGTTTTTGGCGGCGCAGCCTGTTTATCCACTCATTGGCCTGGTTCATTTGCTCAGAATGGAAATCCTATCCCACAGGTATTCAATCAATATTTAGCGAGAAAAATTGCCGAGAAACCGCAGGTAAAATTGTATTTTGATTATGGCGATCAGACATTAGATGCCATGTACCCACCGCTTCAAGCTAAAGTTGATAAATTGTTTGAAGCTTCAGACTACGATAAGTCACTGTGGCAAACTCATTACTTTAAAGGTAAAGCGCACACAGAAAGTGCTTGGGCAGAGCGCTTGAATATTCCACTGACATTTTTATTGCAGAAGTAACCGAGTTTAGGATGTAGGAGTTATTCGTTAGCAGTGCAAGTGTTAATAGGTCAAGCATCATGTGTTCAAACATGGATCACTGAGCATAAACAAAAACGGGCGCCAGTATTGCTACTGACGCCCGTTTTGTTTTAATGCAGGATTAACGTGTACGATTCGGTTTACGGCCGCCACTTGGCTTACCTTTACCGCTAGCTTTACCTTGTCCTTTCGCTTGCTGACCTTTGGTTTGGCCTTTGCCGCCACCTTTGGCTTGGCCTTTATGTTTGGTGCTGCGGTTATGCTGCATAAAGTGCTCTGGGCCTTCAATCTTTCCACGCTCTGACGCTGTTTTTGGCTTAGGTTTAGGCTTTTTCTTTGGTGCTGCTTTTTTGTCTTCAGATGATGAGTCTTTGATCATCTCAAATAACACATCTAATTCTTGTTTGTCTAAGTCACGCCATTCGCCAATCGGTAGCCCTTTTAGGCTGACATTCATGATTTGCTGACGTTCAAGCTTAGTGACTTCAAAATTGAAATATTCACACATGCGGCGAATTTGACGGTTAAGACCTTGTACAAGCACAATTTTGAATGCGTAAGGCGAGACTTGTTCAACCTTACATTTTTTAGTCACGACGCCAAGAATAGGTACGCCAGCGCCCATGCCTTTAATGAAGTCATCAGTAATCGGTTTATTCACCGTGACAATATATTCTTTATCGTGATTATTCCCAGCACGGAGGATTTTATTCACTAAGTCGCCGTTATTGGTCAAAAAGATCAAACCTTGAGAGTCTTTATCTAAGCGGCCAATAGGAAAAATACGGGTGGAGTGATTGACGAAATCAACAATGTTGTCGCGCTCGGTGCCTTCTGTGGTACTGACAATACCGACAGGTTTATTCAGTGCGATAAACACCAAATCTTCAGCATCTCTTGGCTCAATATCTTGGCCGTTTACTTTAACTTTATCGCCAAAAGAAACTTGGTCGCCCACTTGTGCACGTTTACCATTGATAAACACATTGCCTTGCTCAATAAAACGGTCGGCATCACGGCGTGAACATATGCCACTTTCACTGATGTATTTATTAAGGCGCATTGATGAGTCGGTCACTTGGGTCGTCCTATTAAAAATTTAAAAAGCAGCTAAGAACAGATTGAAAACAGACTTGCTTTCAATTCAATTTTATTTAGCATTAGGCAATTGCGTGTATTGTAAAACAGCAGTCTAAAAAAGCAGAGCAGTTTATCATTTTTACTGAACTTTCTTAAGTAGGGTGATGAAACGGGCTTTGCTAAAATGAATAAGGATAATTCATGTTGATCCAACTTAGAGATTTAACCGAAGCAGATTTAGAGGCACTTTATCAATTTCAAGATGATCCAGTCGCTAATCAAATGGCGGACTTTCCAGCAAGAGATCGAGACAGTTTTTTTGAACATTGGCGCACCAATGTATTAGGCCGAGAGGATGTTTTTGCCCAGGGAATAATCGCAGATGACGTGCTGGTGGGCAGTGTGCTGTTATGGTCGATGAATGCGGCTAGCGCCCACCCTGATTGGTTTTTAGGTTATTGGCTCGGACGTGAGTTTTGGGGCAAGGGTATAGCCAGTCAAGCAGTAAGCATATTTGTTAAAAGCCATTCTAAAAGGCCGATTATTGCTGAGGTTGCCAGTGAAAATAAAGGCTCTATTCGTATCTTAGAAAAACTAGATTTTGAGCATTGCGGCGCAGTCGAAGAGAGTGAGCACTTTAGTCAAAACTCGCAAAACCCTTTGCTTGAAATGAAGTTATCGAATTAACAGGTGGATAATCTAATTCAGGTTATTTAACTTGAAAAAGGGCGGGCAGTTTTGTCTGCTCGCCCTTTCTCTACAGCTTAAACCTATGATTAGCGCATTTGGCTTGGCATATTAAGCTGTGATTTTATTTTTTTCAGTTGGTTAATGTTCTGTTTGTTTAACTGAGCTTTGTTAGCAGGGTTATTAAAACGAGCTTTAACATTAGCCACTTGTTGGTCTGTTAATGCTGGGCGGTTTAATAATGCCACCACAGTGTCTGTAGCTAATGGTCCATCAAAACCGTTGTCGATTTTGGTATATGGGCTATCCCAATCGATAGCAATACCATCTTCAGTTTTGATAATGGCATAAGTATTATCGTCTTCCATTGCGCCATGTCTAATTACAACCGTTGGGTTGTCATCATTCCCCTGTTCAACAGTTATAATGGCAACAGTTGCATCTTGATTACTTCGATCATAAATTTTCAATTGGCCACTATCTGCATCATAAACCACTTTATATAAGCCAAACTCTGGTGTATCACCATAGTCAGGTTTCTCAATTGGATTGGTTGGCTCATGGTAAATAGGTAACTCTTTTTCTATTTCAATTGGATTTGTTGGTTCAAGATAAATAGGTAACTCTTTTTCATGCTCAATCGGGTTTACTGGTGTTCCGCCTAGCCCCCAACCAGAATCAATTCGTGCTGCATATGCATCCTTTAGCTGATCTGCAATCGTGTATTTAGGCTGGTTAGGCGGTGTTTCTTTCTCAATTGGGTTATCAAGACCACTGTCTAGTCCCCAACCACCGTCAACTCTTGCTGCATAAGCATCTTTAGCTTGATCGCTTAATGTGTAATTTGGTGTCTCTGGTGTTGGCGTAGCAGATTCTGTAGAGCTTGTTGATGAACAGCCGCTAATGAAAAGGCTTGATAACACAAGAGTTGAAACAGCAAGTTTGTTGATAGACATAGTCTTCCTCAATTTGTTAAGAGATTCATTTGCTGACCTCAACTCCATTTGCGGTTTCGCATTAAGAGCACAGCATGATGAATTGCAATATGGTTTTAAGTTTCAGAAGCCTGTTGCCTCGTGAAGTTGGATACATATTAAACAACTTGAACTCATTGATAATTAGGGTTAGCTTTAGTTGATGTATTTACACTGTGAATAAGTGAGTGATGATGGCTAATGCAAAACAGTTTGATATGAATCTATTACGAGTATTTAACGTCGTTTGTCATCGCGGTTCATTTACTCTGGCGGCAGAGGAGTTGGAATTAACGCAATCGTCAGTCAGTAATGCAATAGGTCGTTTAAAAGCCATAGTTGGTGAAGAGTTATTTGTGCGGGTAGGCAGAGGAATTCAGCCAACAGTTTTTGCAAAAGAGTTATATCAACAGTTGCACCAGCCCCTTGAAGACATTGAACAAGTATTGATGGGCTTAGAAGAGTTTGATTACCGGAAAGCTCAACGCAGGTTTACAGTATTAGCCAACGATGTCGTTATTAGAAGATTGCAAGGAGCACTAGATAGGCTCCTCGTTAATACTGGCATTGAAATTATTTTTAAAGAAACGCCTCATAATGAAGCTGAAATTGAATCTTCATTAATGTTTGAGCAAGTGGATTTAGTATTGCACTTGGATTTTTCTGAGTTAAAAATGTTTGCCCGTAAAAAGCTTATTGATGAAGAGGTGGTTTGTGTCGCTGCATTAAATCACCCGCGGTTACAAGATGGGCTAACTGTTGAACAATTTTTAGCAGAAAAACATATATTATTCAGTGGCCGAACGAATAATTTACCAATGGCTCAAGCCTTAAATATACCGATTATGAGTAAACGTGAACTGCATGGAGAGCAATCTTCATTTCTAGGGATAATGGCATCGGTATCAAAATGTGAAGCTATTGGGCTCATTCCAAAAAGCTATGCAGATGAATACAAAACAGTATTCGGATTGCAAATATTTCCTATACCATTTAAAGCTCCACCCTTAGAAGTGTGTATGTTTTGGAAAAATAAACTGACGCAAAATCAAGCTAATAAATGGTTGCGGGATACTATTACGTCAATTTTATAATTGACATAACGTGAATAAACAATCTCAAGCTTCTGACTTATGCATTTACACTGTGAATGTATCAACCTACCTTCGCTCTAATTATCAATATCACTCAACTTGATAGACTTGCATTCATAACGTGACTCTTAGTTTGTTAAAGAGAGCACCATGGTATATCTGAATTGGAAGTCTTCAAGCTTATGAAATCTATTTCAACTTTATCTATTGCGTTGTTATGTATAACAAGTGCAGCTCATGGCGCCTCGATTAGCAATGATATTGCGGTGATGTTTCCTGAAATGGAGATAAATCAACAATCTGAACCCTTGTATAAATCTGTCGGATTTGATGTCTCTATGCACGATGGTGAAGCTATTTATACTGCGAATGCTAGTGTCGATATTAGTGAAACTTGGCGAGTGTTTGGCGAATATAACAATGAGCATTACTGGGAAGTAGGCGTGGGTAAAAGTTTTTATACTCAAGCTTTTGCAATCGAGCTGTCTGCAAAAGCGAGTGATTATGGCTTTTCCGCAGGGACGTTTTGGGCTATGCCCTTACAAGAAGATTATGTAGTATTTGCTGATGCTAATTACAACTGGAATACCAACGATTTATCGATTGAAGCGGACAGAGTTAGTAGTGTTTATACACCCGCAGATTCAGTGGATATCCAACTTGGACTGTTATGGAAAGCCCATGAGTATTTAGGTATTAGTTATAGCTTTAATCAAATCTATGAGACTAAAAGTGCCAGCCTAAATACTGATATTACCTTACCTGAATATGATGTTAGCCATAAGCATCATTATTTATATGGGAAGGGGAGTATGAATTATCATAAACTATCTATCACGAGTAAAATCTGGAAATTAGCGCCATATTTTAGTTACAGTTATTTTGCAGATAGTGAAAATATTTATGAGTTCGGGTTAGCATTTAATTTCTAAGTTTTATGATTAATAGGCTTTAAGCTAACGATTAATCATGTCCCTTCAAAGCAAGGGACATGATTCACTCTTAGGTTACCCAAACAACCTACTTAAATATATCGCTTAATTAGCCTTCTAACCTCATGCGCCCAAACTGTTACTTAAATAATGAGCATTAAACCGATTGCTGATAAGCAAGTTGTAGCCATTGTTTTACTTCATCATTCACATCACTAATATCTTTGAGCTGTATGCGGTGGCTACACATTGCGCCAAAAGGCCCTGAGTCTTCTAGGCAACCTTGGGGCTCGGTGTCTTTAATTTTTAAGCCAAGATCGATACGGTTTTTGGTGGCTGGTTTAATCAGGGCAAATTGTTTTTTCCTAATGATGCTCACTGTCGCTTTTTTAGGGGTTATTACTACGTCTTGGCCAAAGTTGCTTACAATAGAAATCAGTAAATCGTAAATTGGCGTCAGTGCTTCTTTGCCTTGATATTGTTGGGTAACTAACTCATCAGTAGACTCATCTTTTTGTTTTGATAAGGTCACAATCGTATTGGCAAAGCCATGGGTTACTCCATGTTCGGTTTTTAAATATTTAACTGCCATTCCATGCTTTTCAATATTCTGCTGTGCAAGTATGTCGAGCCACTCTGGTAATGACTTGCCGGTTTTTTCTGGCATGTTATCAATCATGGTTTGCAGTGCTTTATCCATTTGCCTCTCCCATTTTCTGTTCCATTTATTCGCGAATGATTAGGGCCTGTTGATCTTTGCTGGTTAAGTTTTGTTCGAAATAAAAGCGTTTTAATCGAGGCGAATGAATTGATGCCTAGTCTTCTAAGCACCTTTTATTTACAAAGATGCATTCAACAAAGAGTAAAACGCTTTTAGTCGAACCCTTCGGGCAGCGTTTGTTGGTCATTTTTACTGCGTTATCGACTTTTTATGTAGAATAACTACACCACAAAGTCTCTGCCTTGTACAAATGATCAACAATTCGCTGCAAAAATAACCTCGAAAGATCAACAGGCCCTAAATATCATCTTTATCCTTATATGTATAAAGGTAGCTATTTGAACTCAATAATGCACTTGTTTTATATCAAGCCTCATAGACGACTGCAGACTAGAAGGTAGGGCGGGTTGTAGAAGATAGGGAATGTCGACCGGAATGAAAATGATCACTCAAGTTTGTTGATTGCTTATAAGCAAGATTAGCAGGGAGTTACGAGCAACTCCCTTTTAAAGCGTGGTATAAAGAGCGCCTTTAACTCAAAACTGGTTTGGAAACACTATATAAACTGAATGTTTAATCAGCATGTCCATGTCTAAGTTAATGTTAGTGTGAATGCCCATCACTGATTGCTTTTCCTTCTGTGTCATAAAACCCAGATGCGCCGTGTTCAACAAATCCTAATGTCACCATTTTAGTTAAAAACTCATCGCTATGGTCGTCGCCAATATCGGCGTAATCGGTCATGTTGTAATGATTAAGCTGTTTGAAAAAAGCAGTGATTTTATTTGCATCATGGCTGAGTTCAGTCAGTTGCCATTGCTCATGTGTTTGATGTTTTCCTTGGTTTTTTGTCCAGCTAAAACGACTGATAAGTTGAAGTTCTGGTAACCAAACTAACTCAATTTTACTGTTGGTAGAGGTCTGAGTTAATACTTGCTGACGCTCACAGCCTTTGCCTGTTTCGGCGCTAAGGGTTAACTGTGAAATAAGCTTGTCAGAGATAAATTGATAACGATATGACCAGTCGTGTTCAGATTTCCCGTGTACGACTTCTCCGGGTTGGTATTCTATACCGCGTTGATAATGATCAAAAAAGCGGGTGGGTTTGATTTGCTTATTATTGAGCAAAAACCACGATTCGGTAATGTCTGTTTGCGGATATTGATGTGCGACAGTGTTTCCCTGACGCCATAGGTTTAGCTGGCTTGTGTGGCTCGAATTTTTACTCGATAAGTTTGGCGAATTATCAGAGGAGGTGAGTTGATAACTTGCCTGCAAGTTTGATGGTGATAACTCACATTGAGCTTCAGCAGCGCTCGATAACGTGATGAGTAAGCTTGATAGCATGAATGATAAAGGCAGTGATAACTTCACAAAAACTCCTATGACATTGGTTATTTTGCTCAATGTCGGTGTAAATAGGTTAAGACTAAATAATTAATTAAACCCTATGGCTGCAACTGGGTTACAGCCAAAGGGTTTATTACAACTGCTCGTATTACTGTTCAAAGAACTGATCTTATTAAAGCTAGTATTACAGCTCTTAGTACAATTACAGTAATGACTAGTTGGTTTGCGCAGCGTTAGCTTTGTTAGTTAAATCAGCAGCAAAGTCCATGATGTGGTAAATCACACTCTGTTCATTGGTGCCATTGACTAACATTGCTCCTGGGCCGTAAGCATAGATCCCAACATCTTCACCCGCATGAGTTTCAGAGCTGGTAGGCACTAATGACTCTTGGTGGAAACCAGAAGAGGCTGTGTCGACATCAGTGAGGTCAAATCGACCTGCGGTAATGTCTTCGCCGTAACCAGCATCTGCATCGGTTTCTGTACCTAGGTTTTTAAAGCCGCGACCATTGGTGTAACCCAGTGTGGTGTATGGCATACCATCTGAAGCTGTTGACGGTTCTTCGCTACCAATGCCAACGACTGTTCCTAAGATTGGGTTACCGCGTTTTGGGTAACCTGCAATGGTAAACACGTGGCCGTGATCGGCAGTAACGATGATTAATGTGTCAGACATATCCGTCATTTCAACTGCTTTGGCAATCGCATCTGAGAATGCCAAAGTGTCAGTTAATGCGTTATACGCACTGCCTGCGTGATGACCATGGTCGATACGACCAGATTCAACTGTTAAGAAGAAACCTTCATCGTTGTTATCTAGGATATCAATGGCTTTAGCAGTCATTTCAGCGACAGAAGGTTCACCTGCAACATCGTTGGCGCGATCAGCTTCGTATTGCATATGAGACTCGTTAAATAAGCCCATCACACGAGTCGTATTAGCTGCATCAATGGCATCAAAGCCTGCTTGATCCATCACATACACACCATCTGTGTAGGTCGCTTGCCACTCAGCTGTTAAATCACGGCCATCGGTGCGGTCGCCTTCAACTGAACTGACTGCATCTGCCGAGTTGTAAGCTGCATCTTTAGGTAAGAAATGACGGCGACCGCCACCCATAACGACGTCGATACCGTCAACATCAATCCCGTTAATGCGCGCTTCAAGATTGACTTCAAAGTTAACCAGTTGGTCAGCAATATCTTTACAACCAGCGGTAACGGCCTCTTCAGGCATATCTGAGATATCTTCCCAGTTACGATCGGCAGATTTAGCATAAGTAGCAGCGGGTGTTGCATGGGTAATACGTGCAGTTGAGATAACGCCCGTTGATTTACCCGCTATTTCTGCCAGTTCCAATGCGGTAATTAACTCAGTGCCTGCCACAGTGCTGCAATCGCCACGCTCAACATTTTCATCAACCCCTAAAATGCCCGCGTCCGTTTTCACACCACTCATCATCGCAGTCATGGTGCCTGCTGAATCTGGCGTTTGTGCATCAACATTGTAGGTTTTAGCAAGGCCTGCAAATGGGAAGGTATCGAATGAAAGGTTATGCTCTTCACCGTTTTTACCTTGCATTTGTCCTTCTAAAATACGCGCTGCTGTGACAGTTGAAATACCCATACCGTCACCAACAAACAAAATCACGTTTTTAGCACTACCACGTAATTCATTTAACGCGCTTGCATTGACTGCTGCGACTGATTGCGCTGATTTTTTAGCGCTGTTACTTGCCGCTAGATTTGGCATGGTTGCATTCAGCCAATTTTGGCGTGCGGTGGTGATTTCTTGCTGGCCCGCTACAAACCAGTCGTTATTAACACTGGTTAAGATTTCGCTGGTACTAACTTCAGTATTACCTGGTGCACATACGTATTCTGTAGCAGTGATTTCAGCGGTTTGTAATGCACCGTCACTGTCAGCATCAATACCTGAATCAATTTGTACACCGCTGTTAGGGCAGTTAGCGTCGCCAATGGTTAATGCTGTTTGTACGATAAGACTCGTTGAACCATTTGAACCATTTGAACCATCAGCACCATTTGTTCCGTCAGTACCATTGGTTCCGTTAGCGCCATCATCACCGTCTGAACAAGCAGATAGACCGATTACAGCAAGGGCGACAAGAGATAGATTTAAGTTTTTCATATTCATTTCCTGCTTATTCCTGAATTAAGTCGAGAGATTGTTCAATAAGGTGAAATACTACGCTTTGCTCAACAACACCTTGCACAAGTTGTGCGCCAGGGCCTTGTGCATGCAAAGTAATGTCTTCACCTGAGTGGGTCTCTGAACTCATTGGAATCAAGGCTTCTTGGTGAAATCCTGATGTAGTGGTATCAACGTTTGTTAAGTCCTGACGACCAGCATTTACGTCTTCGCCATAACCAGCATCGGCATTGGTTTCGTCGCCTAAATCATGGAAACCATTACCATTGGTGTAGCCGAGTGTTGTGTACGGTAAGCCATCAGATGCCACTGTTGGTTCGGTTTCGCCAATAGCGACGACTTTACCTAAAATTGGGTTGCCGCGTTTTGGGTAACCAGCAATAGTGAATACGTGGCCGTGGTCAGCGGTAACCAAAATAAGGGTCTCGCTTGGGTCGGTTTTTGCGACAGCTTCTTTAACAGCATCAGATAGGGCAATAGCGTCAGTTAATGCGTTATAAGCGCTACCAGCATGATGACCATGGTCAATACGACCTGATTCCACCATTAAGAAGAAACCATTGTCATTGTTATCAAGAATATCAATCGCTTTACCTGTCATTTCAGCAATTGAAGGTTCACCTGCCACATCATTGTCACGGTCTGCTTCATATTGCATATGAGACTCATTAAATAGTCCCATGACTTGCTTGGTATTTTCAGTGTCGATGGCATCAAATCCTGCTTGATCCATGACGTAAACACCTTCGCTGTATTTGGCTTGCCATTCTGCGGTTAAATCACGTGAATCTGTGCGATCGCCTTCAATCTCACTGACGGCATCTGCGCTGTTAAATGTGGCGTCTTTTGGTAAAAAATGACGACGACCGCCACCCATGACAACTTCGATACCATCGATATCCACACCTTGAAAACGTGCTTCGAGATTGGCTTCAAAATTCACCAGTTGTTCGGCAATGTCTTTACAGCCGCCAGTTACCGCATCTTCTGGCATGTCTGAGATATCTTCCCAGTTACGATCGGCTGATTTTGCATAGGTTGCAGCTGGTGTTGCATGAGTAATACGCGCCGTTGAAACAACACCCGTTGATAAGCCTTTGATTTCAGCTAGTTCAAGTGCAGTAACCACTTCATTTCCAGTAACCGTTGAACAGTCACCGCGAACGATATCTTCATCAACACCTAGAACACCTGCATCACTTTTAAGGCCTGACATCATGGCTGTCATCGTGCCCGCAGAATCCGGCGTTTGAGCATCAACGTTATAGGTTTTCACTAACGCAGTGTGAGGGAATGTTTCGAAGCTTAAGTAACCTTCTTCACCAGGTTGTCCTGCCATTTGTCCCTGAAGAATGCGCGATGCAGTTAGGGTTGAAACGCCCATCCCATCACCGACAAAAATGATTACGTTTTTGGCTTTAAATTGATTATTAGTATCCAGTTTTGTGTCGATTGCGCTTTGCGCATCAGTAAACCAAGCATTCTCAGTTTGATATGACGGTAGCACTTCAGCATTTAAGGCACTTGAAATGACTAAAGCAAGCACACCATATGATGCTTTCCAGGTCTTATTCATTATGTTGTCTATCCTATTGACGAGTGGTGGTTGAAAGCAGAGTTAGCTGCCCAATGAAAACGCACAAAGGTTAATCGGATGTTGTGAATGTTAGCTTGCAGTTATTTGATGTTTTGATGACCGAAATGTGACCACTTAAAACTGAATAAATTGTACTGATATAATCTGTTTATTAATGTCTGAATTATAAAGGATTAATTTTTTGATATGTTATAACATACTGTATTTGTGGCAGTTTTTGTTCCCATTGAATCAGTGATATTTTTGAATAATATTTAAATTTTTTGCATGAGAATGACGTTTATGATGAGAATTTAGTGGCGGAAATGATCACAGCTGCATCGTGAAAATGTGACTGACATGGTAAAATAACGGTCAATATTTTTGGAGATAGATTAATGCCTTTTGCCGAACTTGAGCTTCAGACTCAACTTTTACAACGTTTAACCGAGTTGAAATACCTACAGCCTTCTTCAATACAGCAACAAGCAATACCTGTCATTCTTGCTGGTAAAGATGTATTAGCTGGCGCGCAAACTGGCACAGGTAAAACGGCGGCGTTTGCATTACCTATCTTGCAGCAATTACTTAATCAGGTTGAACCAGCGGCTCCACACCCAGCAGCTCCGCAATCTGGTTCAACTCAAGCATTAATATTGGTTCCAACCCGAGAACTTTCGCAACAAGTAAGCCAAAGTGTCGAAAGCTACGCTAAGTTAACGCCTATTAAGACAGTGTCTGTTTATGGCGGCGTTGCTATTAAAGCGCAAATCGAAGCGATAAAACGTGGCGCTGATATTATTGTTGCAACGCCTGGGCGCCTGCTGGATTTAGTTCGTCAGCAGGTTTTGTCTTTATCAGACATTAACTATCTAGTGCTTGATGAAGCCGACCGCATGCTAGACATGGGCTTTAGAGATGAAATCATCGACATCTTGAAACGCTTACCGAAAACTCGCCAAACATGTCTTTTTTCAGCCACATTGGATGATCGCATTTTTAAATTTAGTAAGCGATTACTGCAATCACCCCATGTGATTGAAGCGAGTGAGCGCAATACAACGGCAGCCAAAATTGTGGAGCGAGTCTATAACGTCGATGCTAGTAAAAAGCTGCCTTTGTTATGCCACCTTATTAAAAAAGAAGATTGGCAACAGGCATTAGTGTTCAGCCGTACTAAACAAGGTGCAGATAAGCTTGCAAAACAAATGGTGCAAGCGGGCGTTAATGCGGCGGCATTTCATGCTGACTTATCGCAAGCAGTGCGTGAAACCGTACTTGAGCAATTTAAATCGGGTGAAGTTAAAGCGCTGGTGGCTACCGATGTCGCGGCCAGAGGCTTAGATATTAATGAATTGCATTATGTGGTTAATGTTGAGCTGCCATTTCAAAATGAAGACTATATTCATCGTATTGGCCGCACGGGCAGGGCAGGCAAAGAAGGCCAAGCGATTACCTTGCTAAGTGTTGATGATGAGCCACAGTTAATAAAGCTTGAAGCCTTTTTAGACAGGCGATTACCACAGCAATGGTATAGCGGTTTTGAGCCTGATTTAAGCCAAGTCGCGCCTGTGACGCGTAAAACTAAAAAAGGCTCACTGAAGCAGCAAGCGCGCCAAAAAGCACTGGCAAAATCTGCCAAAAAGCAGTGCTAAAAAAGATATTTTTCAACGCAACTTAGTTTCATTATCTCGGCAATTAACTCATTTATTGCCGTTATTTTTATAAAAAAATCATTGCTTTAAGTGTATCTTGTAGGATTCAGTTGTTGTTCATCTGTTTCCTGTTGTCATTTTTGTCACATTTATTTGTCATCTCCATCACATCGGCTTGTCATATTTAATTCTTATCTTTATCGAAAAATTACAACAATGTTTGGCAACTTTTGATCCCAAGGATAATTTATGAGCAAGGCTACATTTGATCCAACTCGTTTTAATAAAAGCAACAATACACCGTTTAACGAAGTATTAGATAAACACCTTTCAAGACGTAACTTTGTAAAAAGTGGTCTTGGATTAAGTGCTATGACGGCTTTCAGTGGTTTCGGTATCGCAGGTTGTAGTTCTAGTTCTGATAATGACTCAAACCCTGTCGATGGCACACCTTCAACGCCAGATACACCGAATGTGAGTCAGGCTACTCTAGGCTTTGAATCTATTGCTGGTTCTAAAACTGATGCGGTAACTGTTGCTGCTGGTTACTCGGCTTATGTACTTGCGCCTTGGGGGGAGCCGTTAAACGATAAAGCTAATGCGTTTAAAGAGGACGGTTCTAATACTGCTGAAGATCAGGCTAATTCTATGGGCATGCACCATGATGGAATGCATTTTTTCCCATTAAACGAAGCGGGTGATGACGGCTTATTATGTGTGAACCACGAATATATTGACCAAGCAGCTTTGCATCCAATGGGACCAACGGTTGATGCTGATGGTAACCGCACTGTACTTGATGAAATCCGCAAAGAAATCAATGCCCATGGTATTTCTGTTGTTCGTATCAAACTTAACAATGGTATGTGGGAAACGGTTAAAAATGACGATTATAATCGTCGCTTTACAGGCGCAACAGTCATGGATATCGCCGGTCCTTTAGCCTATAGCTCCTATCTTGAAACGCGTTACTCGCCAGATGGTAGCCAAGCGCGTGGCACACTGAACAATTGTGGTAATGGTTACACGCCTTGGGGCACTTACTTAACATGTGAAGAAAACTGGCCTGGTTACTTTGTTAACCGAGGTGAGTTAACGCAAGAGCAAGAGCGTATCGGTCTATCAACTTCAGGTACGCGTTATGGCTGGGATCACCTAGCTGGTAACGATGATGAACGCTTAGATGAATTTGCTCGTTTTGATGTCACGCCCTCAGGTACAAGTGCGGCTAATGATTATCGTAACGAAGCCAATGGCCATGGTTACATTGTTGAAATTGACCCTTACAACCCAAATTCACGTGCTGTAAAACGTACAGCACTTGGTCGTTTCCGCCATGAAGGTTGTACCTTTGGTAAGCTTGAAGAAGGTAAGCCAGTAGTATTTTATTCAGGTCATGATTCTCGCTTTGAATACCTTTATAAATACGAGTCTACCGCGCTGTGGACAGAAGCTGATGCTAACTCAGCTAATCGCATCATAACAGGTGATAAGTACATGAATGACGGCACATTATATGTTGCCAAGTTTAGTGAAGATGGCGTGGGAGAATGGTTACCATTAACCCTAGACAGTGTGACTACCGATGGAAACACGCTAGCAGACAGCTTTGATTCAGTAGCTTCAATCATTCTCAATACAGCAGGTGCAGCTGATTTAGTGGGCGCAACGCCAATGGATCGCCCTGAATGGGCAAGTGTTGATCCATTCACAGGGACTGTTTACTTAACCCTAACCAATAACACTAAGCGTGTTGATAGCACTAACCCTGCTAACCCACGTTTAAATAACAGCTTTGGTCATATTATCCGTTGGGATGAAGGCAGCAATGCTACTGAATTTACATGGGATATCTTTGTATTTGGTTCACCTGCTGATGGCGATGAAGAGACTAACCGCTCAGGCCTAACTGATATGAATCAGTTTGCGAGTCCTGACGGTTTAGCATTTGATAAGCGCGGTATTTTATGGGTGCAAACCGATAATGGCGCTGATGAAGTTGAAGAATACACTAACGATCAAATGCTAGCGATCGTGCCTTCACCGATGACAGACGACAATGGTCAACAACAGGTCGTCAGTGCTGATAACCAAGCGGAATTAAAGCGCTTCTTTGTTGGTCCAAATGGTTGTGAAGTAACAGGTTTTGCTATTACGCCTGATTACACCACAGTATTTGCGAACATTCAGCATCCACGTAACTGGCCTTATAGCGCTGTTGCAACTGAAGAAACGCCAGATGGCACCACAGTACGTCCGCGCGCGGCCACTGTGATTATTCGTAAAGACGATGGCGCTGAAGTGGGCGTTTAGTCATTAGTTGGGTTAAAACTGTTTGAATCTCATTCAGCTGTGAGTTCTCAGCAGTGACTCCTCAATAGTGAGGTCTACCGCAAACCCTGATAGAGTGATCTATCAGGGTTTGTTTTTATCAAGTATTTAAACAGGAGCGATATGTTTAACGGAATTCATCATGTGGCGATTATTTGCAATGACTATGTTAAGTCCAAGCATTTTTACACTGAGATTTTAGGTTTCAACGTCATCGCCGAAAATTACCGTGAAGCAAGAGACTCCTATAAGCTCGATTTAGCCTTACCTGATGGCAGTCAAATAGAGTTGTTTTCACTCCCTAATTCACCGCAAAGACCTAGCTATCCTGAAGCGCAAGGCTTACGCCATTTGGCGTTTAAGGTTAATGATATTGATGCGGTAGTTAAGTATTTAGTCAGTCACAGTATTGATGTTGAGCCTGTTAGAGTGGACGAGTACACAGGTAAAAAGTTTACTTTTTTTAGTGATCCTGATGATTTGCCGTTAGAGATTTACCAAGTGTAATTCGTATTTTTATTCCTCCCTCTCTTATTGTTAAACCCAGTCATTACTATGAAATAAAAGCCTAGTATTTATAATTATTTAGGCTCTTTATGTCCCTGTTTATTATTTTGAATCTTCACTTAATGGTTAGCTAATTTAAAATGAGCTTAATTATTAATGTAAATCTAAATGATAACGATTTACATTAATGTTAATTCTTTGTTAGGATGCGCCTAATTTTTAGGACGTTGTTAACAAAGGACAGTTCATAAGATGAAACCTGTACAGAGTAAAAACTTATCATTAGGCGCACAAGCCGTTGCTGCCGCACTAGTGTTTGGTAGCCCAGTCGCATCAGCTGAAGAAGTGAATCAGCAAAGCTGTAACCCAGAAGTCAGTGGTGTTGAGTGTGATAAAAATCAATCAGCTGAGGCGATTGAACGGATTAAGGTTCATGGCGTTAAGAGCTCGATTTATCTTTCTGAATCATCTGGTGATTTACGCCGAGTGGCAGATTTAGTTGATACTCCGCAGGTGATTACCGTACTGACACAAGATCAGATCCAAGAGTCAGGTAAGACCGATTTAAAAGATATTTTATCTGCCCAGGCTGGTATTACATTAGGCACGGGTGAAAACGGTAATGCCTTTGGCGATCGTTATATTATTCGTGGTCATGAAGCGCGCAGTGATGTGTTTGTTGATGGCCTGCGTGACCCAGGTATGACGACACGTGAAAGCTTTGCCACAGAAGTTGTTGAAATCACCAAAGGCCCTAGCTCAACATTTGCTGGTCGTGGTTCTTCTGGTGGTGCGATTAACAGCGTCACTAAAAAAGCGTCAACATCGTATAACTTAGGCCGCGTTGATTTAGGTTTAGGCACTGATGAACACCGCCGCTTAACGGTAGATTATAACCATGCTATTTCAGATACAGTTGGCGTGAGATTTAATGGCTTATTGTCTGATGAAGATAAGCCTGGGCGTGAGGGCATTAGCCGCGAGCGTAATGGTGTGCAATTATCGGCAGTTTTTGAACCAAGTAATGACTTATCTTTTACCGCTGATGGTTACTATTTAGATGCCAAAGATGTGGCTGACTTAGGCAGCTATTTTGATCAAACAACACGTGAACCTATTGCAGATATTCCTGTTTATGCCCAAGAATCTGACTTTTTAGATTCAGAGGTAATGACATTTACTCTACGTACTGAATATGACATCAATGATAACCTGACATTTTATAACGCGACTCGAGTTGGTAAAACCGAAAATGGTTATATCACCACGGGTGTGCGCGGTACAACAAGAAGCGAAACTGACCTTGAAGCACCAGGTGCAGATACGTTGACGTTAAGTACGCACCAGGGCAATCAAGAAGTTGACTACATTAGCACTCAGTTCAATCTGTTTTGGAATACTCAAATCTTGGGTATGGAAAACAAATTTGTATTTGGACTTGAGTATACCGATCAGCAAGTTGATAACGGCATTTACGACATCGCATACGCCAATGAAACTAACTGTATAACGGCAGGCCGCCGAGGTGATGCTGGCGCATACTGTATTCTTGATGGCGACGGCAATACTGTAGATAACATCGATAAGTTAATGGGGCGTACATATAGTAAAGGCATTAACGATGCTGAGTACCAAATCGAAACCGTTTCTGCCTACTTTATGGATACTGTTGCGCTAACTGAGGATGTAGAACTCTTCTTTGGTGTAAGACAGGATAGTTTTGATTATCAAAACGATACATCAAGTACACGTAATGGCGACATACTCTATGAGTACGATGACACTATGTATAACGGTCATATCGGCTTAGTGTACAGCATTACAGATGAAGGTAATATTTACGCCAATTACAGCACGGCAACCAATATTAATGGTGGCGAGTCTGATTTAGGCGCAAGTTGTGGCTATGGTGGCGTGTGTGGTGATGTTGAACAAGCCCGTGCAGCAGACCCTGAATTAGTAGAAAACATTGAACTAGGCACTAAGTGGATGCTATTTGAAGACAAAGTTATGTTTTCAGCATCGGTATTCCAAATCACTAAAAGTGATGTAATGGAAAGTGTAGGTGATAGTTACTCGACGCTAGGTACATTAAATACCGGTAAAAACCGCGTGCAAGGTGTTGAATTCGGTATGGTTGGTAACATCACTGAAGCATTTAGTGTTCAGTTCTCTGCCGCAATTATGGACTCAGAAGTGCTGGAGTCATTTACCGAAGAAAACGTGGGCCTTGCATTAAGTAACTTTGCTGATGAAAGTGCCTATTTACAATTACGTTATCAAATTAATGATGCATTCGTGATTGGTGCAGGTTACACCTACCAAAGCGAAATGTACGGCGGACAACCCGATACAGCAGCAGGTTATGATGCCGAAAATGGCCGTTACAGTATCGTAGTGCCTGACTATCAAGTGGTTGACTTATTTGCTAATTACAATGCAACGGAGGCGCTGACTTTCCGTTTAAATGTGGGTAACGTACTTGATGAAGAGTACTTTACAGCGGCATACCGTTCTGGCTCATTTATGTATTTAGGTGATGCAAGAAATGCTAAGCTATCAGCTACTTATGAATTTTAATAACAGAGTTTAATGTCGTTATGATTGTGATTGAGCAAATACTGTCGAAACAAGAAGTGGCTTTATATCGAAAGCAACTGCAAACAGTAAATTGGGATGATGGCCGCTATACAGCCATGGGCATGGCGGCTGATGTGAAAAGCAACCGCCAAGCACTGGCTAGCGATCCTGATGTGCAACAGCTAGCTAATCAGTTACTCACTAAAATTGGCGCTACGCCAAAAGTGGTTTCTGCTGCACTGCCACATCAGATTTTCCCGCCTTGCTTTAATCGTTACTCTGAATCAGAAGAGTACGGTTTTCATGTTGATGCTGCAGTGATGCGAGTACCTAATACTCAAGTTGTGCTTCGTAGTGATGTGTCGATGACGGTATTTTTGTCTGAGCCGGAAGAGTATGACGGTGGTGAGCTCATTATTGCCACTGAATTTGGCGAGCAATCTATTAAGCTACCTGCTGGATATGCTGTGGTGTATCCATCAAGTAGTTTGCATAAAGTGACTGCCGTGACCCGCGGCGAACGTGTAGCTGCGATCACCTGGATGCAAAGTATGGTGGCAGATTCAGGCTTAAGGCAAAACTTATATCAGCTCGATCAGTCTATCCAAGCATTAATTGCAGCAGGTAATACCGATCGCACCGAGCTAGATAAGTTGCATCACGTTTATCACAACTTGATACGGCAATTTGCTCAGTTATGATTATCAACTGCTAATAAAAGCCCCTAAGTTTATAACTCTGGGGCTTTTCAGTATGGCGTGCAACTTAAATTGGTAGAGAAATACCTGTAATTATGGGCATAGTTGATATTAGAATCTTAACCTAACTTACTGACTAGCAGATGTAATTGGTCTACTTGCTTAGCGGTTAAATCTTGAGTAAGGCTGTTACAGCAATTCTGACTTGTTACAGCTGCATCTTGATAAATCTCACTTCCAGCCGCAGTTAATTTTACTAAGCTGACTCTCGCATCTCGGCTATTTTTTTCTTTTTCGATTAAATGAATCTTTTCCATCGGCATTAACAGGCGAGTTATTCCTGAGGCTGTAAGGTTAGTGGCTTCAGCTAATTCGATACGGCTCATCATTAGATTTGGAGATTGAGCTAAGTGTTCGAGTACTTGAAATTCAGTAAAGCTTATTCCATGCACACTCAATGCTCGGTCAATTTTTTTATTAAAGCGGCCAAAGGCGCTTGAAAGTGCCATTAACGCTGATAGTGATTCTGACATAAGACTCTCATATTTATTATTTGTATAATGCTTGAGCTATCAAGTATTGATCAACCTATTTAAAAGTTCAAGTACTTTGTGTTTATCGTTTAAAATTTGATAAATTCCCTATTATTTAATAAGTTCGCTTGTGCGACAGAAACTGACGCAGCTTGAGTGTATGCTAGTGATTAAAGAAATGGAGATGGTTAATGCAAACAAATATTCAGCGTCAGTTAGCGATGCTTGAACAAATTCCCAGACATCCACGAAAGATCACAGCAAATGTGTTGACTGAGCGATTACAAGACAGGGATTTTGATGTCGGCTTACGTACTGTGCAGCGTGAGCTGAAATCAATGTGTGATATGGGGCTTTTTGGTCTAGAGCTTGATGACAGGTGTAAACCCTTTGGTTGGTCTATTTCTGCATGCTGGCGTGGTCTTAATTTAACCTTGATGGATCATCACATGGCGTTAGCCTTTCATACTCTTAAACATAGCGCGGCGCAGTTACTGCCTCCACAGAGCGTTAAGCAACTAACGCCTTATTTTGAACGCGCTGATCAAGTGCTTGCAAGTGATCCAGATAACCCATGGTTGTATTGGGCTTGCCGGGTGGCACAGCTACCAGAACCTTCACCATTAATCTACTCAGAGCAAGATTCAGCTGCATTTAAACTAGTACAATATGCTTTGCTGCATAAGCGTCAGATTGCCTGTCAAATTCAAAAAGTGATTAAAGGCCAATGCTATTGGGTGGATTACAGTCCTATTAATCCAGAGGGAATTACCATTTCAGAAGGGGTGGCGCTTTTAGCGTTTACTGTTGGTAGCGTGCATACAAAACGTTATGTGCAATCCATTGATTTACTCAATGATATAAGAGTGCTTGATACTCCTGCTGTCACCAGAGATGATTTTGATATCAATTTAAGCGGGACTGAAACTCAATCAAATATTATTAATATCGAGCTATTAGTATCGGCGTCAGCTAGCTTTATTTTACGTAAAGCTAAGTTAAGCGAAAATCAAACTATTCAATTGCTTAAAGATGGGCGCTATCAAGTTAAGGCTACGGTGAATGACAATAAAAGGCTGAGAGCATTTTTGTGGGAGATGGCAGATAACATCGAAGTGGTCGCTCCTGAAAAGTTAAGGGCACATTTTACTCGCCTGATTTCAAAAGTGAGTATCCAATATCAAAGTCGTACTATTGATTCAAACGGCATTAATTCAAACGGCATTGATTCAAACGACATTAATTCAAACGGCATTGATTCAAATGACATTGATGCAAACGCTACGTCAGAGATTGTCGCTATCGCAGGATAAGTTACAAGGGTCTACTTAAGGAGAATGACCCATGTACGATTTAATTCCAACCGCCAGTAAAGCTCCGTGTATTACCGTATTTGGTGTCGGAGGTTGCGGCTGTAATACGATTAACCAACTCAGCCAGTCAACATTAAATGACAATATTAAACTGATTGCAGTGAATACAGATGCCCAGTCGCTGGCCATTTCACAGTGCGACACCCAACTTCAAATAGGCACTGAAACCACCAAGGGATTAGGCGCAGGTGCTGACCCTGAAAAAGGATTTGAGGCAGCCCAAGAGTCAGAGCAAACAATTAAAGAAATTGTTGAATTAGCGGATGTGATTTTTATAACGGGTGGTATGGGCGGCGGCACGGGTACAGGAGCCATTCCATTTATTGCTTCGATTGCAGTGCAATTAAACAAGCCGTTCGTCGCAGTAGTGACCACTCCGTTCGAGTTTGAAGGCCATCAAAGAAATCAACTAGCCCACGCAGGCGTCGAGAATTTAATGCAGCAAGCAAGCTCTGTCATTGTGCTGCCTAATGATAAGTTGGCTAAAACACTGGATAAGAAAATCACTCTTGTAAATGCATTCTTTGAAAGTAACCGTATTTTACAAGACGTACTGCAAGGGTTAACGGCAACAATAAGCCAATCAGGTTTAATTAATATCGATCTCAACGATTTTATTACTGTGGTGAACCACCAAGGACGAGCAGCGATGGGCGTTGCAAGGAAAAGTGAAGGTCAAGACTTAACCCATACCATCAATAATGCACTTAATAATCCTTTGCTTGAAGAAGTGGACTTTAGTCGCGCTAAAGGCGCGATTGTCAGTGTCATGGCTACAGAAGATATCGAGTTAAGCCAATACAATGCGATAGGTGAGTTATTACAGCAACAATTGGACCCAAGCGCTATGGTGATTATCGGCTTAACGATAATACCTGACTTATCGTGCGAACTTGAATTGATGATTATTGCTACTGGGATCGACTCCGATGCTATTGAAGAAAGCAAAACGCCTACTAAACAAGGTAGCTCAAGCGCTGAAGATGTAACTAAAACAGTAATCATACACTCTGATTCAAGCACTAATATCATAGATAAGAGCAGGAATAACACAAAGGTAAATAGAATTGATTCCAATGCAAATAATGCCCGTTTTGATACTTCAGAGTTATTTTGCTTACAGGACTTTTTAGTAGAGAAATCCCGCAAAGAGGAGCAAAAGGAAATCGCTGGGTTAGATCTGGATTCACCAACTTGCATCAGATGGGGAGCAAAGGTAATTGGCGATACATAGAGTTTTTAAGTCTTCAATTTTTTTGACTATTGATGGACTTTCAAGTCGTTAGTTCAAGTTTACTAATGAGTCTTTACTTGGATTTGTTAAAGGGGTTTATGTAATGAAGTTGCACAGTTTAACGTATTGTCCCACTACAAATGATTGTTGAAATTATAGCTTTAATTTTAGTTAATTAGCGTAAAAGCCTGCGAGCTTGTATATTACCGCCTCTCAAATTAACTGCGATCTAGGCCAAAGCTTAGATAAACGTATTTTAAGACTATTTTAATCTTGGTTAAGTAGTCTCATCCATCCTCAAAATTGAGGGGGATTTTTTAGGAGCCCAAAAGCCAGTATGCAAGCCTCAGCCGTTCTTAATACACTTAAAAAAGTTGATCAAAGTAAAACCTTCCAGGGCTTTGTTATTTTTGTCATTATCGTGTCGGCTTTGTCGATTGGTGCGCATACCTATCATTTACCGCCTTGGCTTGATCAAAGCTTATGGGTACTTGATATTGCCATAACGGCCTTCTTTTTATTTGAGCTGATTATCCGTTTTATGGCCAGTGATGGCATCAAATCCTTCTTTTCGAAAGGCTGGAATATCTTCGATACCATCATTGTGATTGGTAGTTTAGTGCCGTTAGGCGGCTCAACGATATTACTGGCGCGTTTACTGCGTATATTCAGAGTACTGCGGTTGGTCTCTATGGTGCCAGAGCTACGAATGCTGATTAATGCGCTACTCAAAGCCATTCCGCGCATGGGTTATATAGCGCTATTAATGTTCGTGATTTTCTATATTTACGGCGCTGTTGGCAGCATGTTCTTTGCTCATGTAAATGACTTTTTATGGGGTGATGTCTCCATTGCGATGCTGACCTTGTTTCGTATTTCTACGTTTGAGTCTTGGACATCCATCATGTATGAAACCATGGAAGTGTATCCATTAAGCTGGATTTACTATCTAACCTTTATCTTTTTAACCACTTTTGTTTTCCTGAACATGATGGTTGGCGCCGTATTAGATGTGATGGGCGAAGAAACTAAAATCATGCGTGAAGAGCAAGCGGATGAAAATGACTCGCCAGATGAGCAAACCGCAACGGCTGAAGATATAAAATTACTCAATGATAAGATAGATAAGTTGACTGAGATGCTGGCCAAGAAAGCTTAATACAGCGGGATTTAGCTCGCTTAATTGAGCTAGCCAATCGACTTGTTAAATGAATCATTAAATAAAAAGGCTTCTATTTGGAAGTCTTTTTTATGGCTGAATATTGTATAACAGGATAATAGTCGCTAATTCTTTACTGCTAATAGCTTAATGGTCAACGCAGATTATTCTATTTTTCACGCTTTACTTCTCCTCAAACTGTTTATTCAGGTATGCTAATTTTCAATGGTTTTCGACGTTTGTTAGCGACCTTACTTTATTGTCCCGTATATGTGTCGCAGTCAAAATATGAAAAGTGTTCTTAACAAGGAAGTACCGAAACTATGCCTGATACTAATGTTGATGATACTAATGCCGCGAATGATATGCTCGATAATCGGGAGGCTAAACAAAAACGCCAATCCTTTATCAAGGGACTATTGGCGGTGTTGCCTTTAACCATTGCAGTGATCCCATGGGGGATTTTAGCGGGTTCTTTAGCATTAGAAATCGGCTTAACAGCAACTCAAAGCCAAGCAATGTCGGCGATTATTTTTGCCGGTAGTGCGCAGTTAGTTGCACTTGGAATGATTAAAGCGGGTGTGGGCTTAGGCAGTATTTTAATTACCACTCTATTAATTACTTCACGGCATTTACTCTATGCCATGGCATTGCGCACTCAGATTAGCCCATTACCGCTTAAATGGCGTTTGGGACTTGGCTTTCTACTTACCGATGAGCTATTCGCGATTTCAAATCATAGTCAGGCCCCTGCGCGATCAAAACCCGACAGCCTTAATCCCCAAAAAGAGAAACAAGAGGGCTTAAAAACCGAAAAGCAATCGCCTGAAAGCCAGCGGCACAAGTTTGACCGTTGGTACGCACTAGGTGGTGGTTTGACGTTTTATATTGGTTGGAATATTGCCACCTTACTGGGCATTATTGCTGGTCAATCCATTGATAACTTAGGTGAACTAGGGTTAGATTTTGCAATAGCGGCAACGTTCATTGCTTTAGTGGTTCCTACCGTTAAAAAGCCTTCGATTCTGATTTGTGTCTTGGTGTCATTAACCTTGGCTGTGATATGTGCAGTATTTGAGATTCAAGCAGGGTTATTAATTGCTTCACTATCTGGGATGGGGGCAGGCTTTGCTTATGCCAAACTGAGTAATGAGCATAAAAGAATGACTACAGATGAAAAAGCTAAAGTTAACTCAACTGGAGAGCAGTCATGACTTGGTTGATTATTTTATCTATGGCTGCGGTGGTCTTTATTAGCCGCTATTTACTGTTAGAGCCTAAATTGCCTTTAAAACTCAGCGATAAAACGCTGACCTTTTTGAGTTATTCGGCGCCAGCAGTATTAACCGCCATTTTAGCGCCGATTGTATTTGTGCCCGAAGGCCAGTTGAACTTAACGTTTGATAATACCTACTTAGTTTGTGGTGTGGTGGCCACGTTACTTGCGTATTTCACTGGTAATACTTTATTGACCACCGTACTCAGTATTGGATTATTCTTTATCCTTTTCTAGCGCCTTTCACACCTAGCAAACGAAGCTAACGGGCACGTTAACAATATGGTTCTTAGCTTCAGTTGCTTCAGTTGCTTCAGTTGCTTCAGTTGCTTCAGTTGTTTAAGTTGCTTAAGTTCATTTTACTGAGAAAGCGCAGCAAGCATGTATACCAGTGGCGCATTCCAGTTAATCGCCACCTCATTACTGGCATAGCTGCAACCATGGTCAATATATGACTTAGCAGGATGTTTCGACGGGTAAATTCCGCCTTGTTTTTTACAGTCGCCGGCATCTTGTTGACCCGGTTGAGGCCCGCCAGCTAAGAACCCTGGGATTGGCGCTTTAATGCCATCAGCCATAGAGGCTCGGTGATGAACATTCATCGGTGACATTAGCCCTACACCTGTCATGAAAGACATTCCTAAAGGGTTACGGCCAAAAATGTAATCGACAATGGCCTCTGCATGTTTGGTATAAAAGCTGTTTTGTTGTTCTGTGGTGGATAATAACTGACTAACACGATGTAAAGTCACTGCTTTATTAAGCATGTTGGAGTTACTGCCCCAGACAAAATCTTGCTCACTAATCGCAAGGCCGTAAGCTGAATCTTCGCCCACCTTTGTCCAGCTATCGGTCAACTTCAATAATTGTGACTGGGCTTGCTGCTTTAATTTTTGGGGTGACTTGTCAGTCGTTGCTATGGTGATTAAGGCTAAGGTTTCGACTTTATCCCATTCAGGAATTCGTAGTTGTTTGGGTAACTCAATTGTATTGAGGTATTCATCTTCGCCAGTGGCTGCAAATAACTCAGCAGCAGCCCATAACCATTCATCTTTCAGGTTGTCTCCTGCTGTCGCGTAAGCACCTGTGTGAATATCATCGGGTTGTTGATAATGAATGTCGGGATTTTTAATCGCCCATTGCCATGCATATTTGGCCGCGCGAAGTAATTGCTGGCTGTAGTTAGTGTTATCAAAGGAGGTGACTGGCAAGTTTGCATCATACTGAGCCAATATTTGGCTCGCTTTAGCCATCGTCGCTGCAAAACCTAAAGTGGCAGCGGTAGATTTAGCGATGATATAACGGGGCTGGTCCATCATGTGCGGCATTTCATCTTCGCCGGTAAAGCGTTTGGTGGTGAGCTTGTGGTACAAACCGCCATCAGCGGGATCTTGCATTGTGAGCATCCAATCCATATTCCACAGGATTTCATCAAGGGTGTCGGGCAAGTTATTACTTGATTCTGGAATATTAAGCGAGAGGTTCGATAGGACGTCAGTTTGTTCAGCAAGTGCACTGAGTAAGGTATACACGGTAATGTTGGAGTTGACGATATACTTGTTGTAATCGCCAGCATCGTACCAGCCTTTTGGCGATGAAATCACTGTGCCTTCGGGCCTAGTTTTTGACGCTGCAGATTTATGAACATAAACAATGGTATCTGGGTGCGCCGCAGGGCGGGCATATATACCTGCATACTCTTGTTGGATTACAGCGCCACTGCGATTATAAAAGTAAGCACGCATGGCTGTTTTTAATGGCTGATTATAGCGAGATTCAGAGATTGAAAAAGGGTGGGAGGTTGCAAGGGAGTCAACTTTTAGCTGGTATTCCCCCGCTTGAGTAAAATCATCAAATTGAGCGAGTTTTACGGTTTCTGCTGAGGGTGTCCACGCTTTAGCGGCGCTGAGTTTGCCTTGATAAACTGTTTTACCTGACGTTTGTTCAATGAGACTAAAATTCTCAGACGCTGTATTACTGACCACGGCAGTTTTTGCTGCATTCACTCCAAAACCAAGTTGATTAAAACGAATATCCTGTTCATCGGCAACACTACAGTGACTGACCAGTACAGTGATACTCATACATGCCAACAGGCTTGCTGAGCGTTTAAAAGGTGATATCCACTGCTTGGTCTTATTGCTGATGAGGTTATTCATGTTAAGTCCTTGTTGAAAATCGGCTAAGCCATTATTACGGCTTTTTTATCAATAAAGAAACATGACCAGCTAGAATTGATTATGCAGGATAACTAACAATCTTGATGTTCAGGTATTAAGGACAATAGCGTAGGGCGTTGTTGGCAACGATTACATAGTTCTAACTAAGTTGTGCGTTAGTGATGGCTAAACATTAAAGCTTGTTATTGTGAGCTGACAATCTCAGTCGCAATGCTTTAGAATAAGCCATTCTTTATTCAGACAGAGCAATTGCATGCACGTACATATTCTTGGGATCTGTGGCACTTTTATGGGCGGCCTCGCATTATTAGCCCGTGCGATGGGACACAAAGTGACTGGTAGTGATGCCAATGTTTACCCACCAATGAGCACTCAGCTAGAAGAGCAAGGCATTGAGCTTATTCAAGGTTTTGATCCTGTGCAGTTAGGTAAAGAGGGTGAAAACCAACCTGACTTGGTTGTGATTGGCAATGCTATGAGCCGTGGTAATCCTTGTGTTGAGGCCGTGCTTAATCGTGGTATTAAATACACTTCTGGACCGCAATTCTTATCTGAGTATATTTTGCCTGAACGTTGGGTATTAGCGGTATCTGGCACCCATGGTAAAACATCAACCTCAAGTATGTTGGCGTGGGTACTGGAGTATTGTGGTTACGAGCCCGGCTTTTTAATTGGCGGTGTGCCACAAAACTTTGGTGTATCAGCAAGATTAGGCAACTCGCCGTTTTTTGTGGTTGAAGCCGATGAATACGACAGTGCTTTTTTCGATAAACGTTCTAAGTTTGTCCATTACCGTCCGCGCACGTTAGTGATTAATAATCTCGAATTTGATCATGCCGATATCTTCAGCGATCTCGCCGCGATACAACGTCAATTTAATCATGTTATTCGTACTGTTCCTGGCGAGGGAAAAGTGATTTGGCCTGCTGAGGTCGATGCGGTTAAAGAAGTCATCGAACTTGGTTGCTGGAGCGAGCAAGAGCAGTTTTATGCCTCGCCAACCAAAGGCCTGCAAGTGGCTCAAGGTTGGTATGCCAATACGATCGCTGCAGATGGACATGAATTTGAAGTGATGTTTGATGGTGAGTCTCAAGGCATTTTAAACTGGGGACTTATCGGTCAGCATAATATCGAAAATGCAGTGATGGCTATAGCTGCGGCTCGTCATGTGGGCGTAGCCCCTCATCATGCCATTGAAGCATTAACCAAATTTTCCCCGCCTAAGCGCCGTTTAGAGTTACTTGATACGGTTAATGGCATTGCTGTTTATGATGATTTTGCCCATCACCCAACGGCTATTGAAACGACACTACAAGGTTTACGTGCCAAAGTAGGTGCAGGCGAAAAGGCTTCAGGTAAATTGATTGTGGTGCTTGAGCCGCGCTCAAATACCATGAAAAGCGGCGTTCACAAAGATACTCTTGCTGAATCTATGTCATTGGCGGATTGCGCGTTTTTGTACCAAGCTGACAATATCGGTTGGGATATTGAAACCAATATGGCTAATGCCAGTATTCCTGTGACAGTATCGACAGATATTAATGACATAATTGCTTTAGTGACGGCAACAGCTTGTGAAGGTGATACGATCGTTATCATGAGTAATGGCGGTTTTAATGGTATTCACCAGAAACTGATTGCTGCTTTAAAATAATTGTCATCGATTGAAGCTTTTATTGCATTTATTTCAGTGATGAAACGTATACAGGGCTAACGACAACGTTAGCTGTTAGAGAGTTTATGAGTAATACAACACAGTACAAAAAAACAGATAAAGCGATCAGCCTTGCATGGACTGGCGCTTCTGGCGCGCCTTATGGGTTAAAGCTGCTACACAGTTTACTAATGGCCGAATATCAAGTGTTTTTGATGATATCAAGCGCCGCGCGCGTGGTACTTGCCACTGAAGAAGGTTTGCAGCTCAGTGCCAATGCTGAAAAAGCCCGCGAACAATTGCTGAGCCATTTTAATATGACTGGTTCAGAAGTTGGTGAGTTGGTGGTATTGGGTAAAGATGAGTGGTTTTCGCCGCCCGCATCAGGCAGCGCTGCGCCAAAGCAAATGGTGATTTGTCCCTGCTCAACAGGCACTTTAGCAGCCGTTGCAACAGGAATGAGCAATAATTTGTTAGAAAGAGCGGCAGATGTGGTAATAAAAGAGCGGGGTCAATTAATCTTAGTACCAAGAGAAACTCCCTTTAGCGCCATACACTTAGAACATATGTTAAGCCTGACACGTAACGGCGCGACCATCATGCCTGCAGCGCCAGGCTTTTATCACCATCCCCAATCGATAGAAGATCTGGTAAACTTCATGGTTTCCCGAATTCTAGATCATTTGGGTATTGAACATGGGCTGACAAATCGCTGGGGTTATGCTGCACAAAAGTCTCGCGACGACACCGCAATTTAACTTAAGTTAAGCCCGAAAATCACGACAATTGAGAGTAATATGAAACACACAACCGAAGTGATGATTTCTGCAGAAGAAATCAACGAAAAACTGGATATATTAGCTGAAAGGATTAATGCCCATTACGCAGACAGCGAGCGTTTGTTAATGGTCGGCTTATTGAAAGGGTCTGTGGTTTTTATGGCTGACCTATGTCGCCGTATTAAGGGCCATGTTGAAATCGACTTTATGTCAGTTTCAAGCTATGGCAATGCAATGACAAGCACACGCGATGTGAAGATCTTAAAAGATGTATCATCTGAGATCATCGATCGTGACGTATTGATTGTTGAAGATTTAATTGATTCAGGCAATACCTTAAATAAAGTACGTGAAATGCTATTACTGCGTGAGCCAAAAAGCTTAGCGCTGTGTACTTTACTGGATAAGCCTGAGCGCCGTGAAGTAGACGTACCTGTCGACTTTATCGGTTTTACCATTCCTGACGAATTTATCGTAGGTTATGGTATCGACTACGCTGAGCAGTATCGTAACTTGCCTTACATCGCGAAAGTTGTGCCATTAGATTAATGTCACCTTTTGAATGTAAACTCCCGCTATAGGCGGGAGTTTTGTTTTGGGCGTCATAAAGTTTTGCGTCTTTTACGTATACGCTGCGTCATTTACAATACCTTGTTTACAATAGGCTATTGATAGCAAGTCATGTAAACGTGTAATTCGCAATTTATGGATCAGAGGAATGACAATGAGCAACAACACCAATGCTTTGGTGATCGAAAACCTGCAAAAAACTTATAAAGGCGGCGTTCACGCTGTTAAAGGAGTTAGCTTAACCGTTGAACAAGGTGATTTTTTTGCTTTGTTAGGGCCCAATGGTGCCGGTAAGTCGACGACCATCGGGGTGATTAGTTCATTAGTGCAAAAGTCTTCTGGTAGCGTGAAGGTGTTTGAATATGACATCGATAACAACCTAGAACGAGCCAAAATGTGCATCGGTTTAGTGCCGCAAGAGTTTAATTTCAACCAGTTTGAAACCGTGCTGCAAATTGTAGTTAACCAAGCGGGTTATTATGGGGTGATTAGAAACCTTGCCCTAGAGCGCGCCAAAAAATATCTGAGCCAATTAGATTTGTGGGAAAAACGCGACAGCCAAGCTAGAGCATTATCTGGCGGCATGAAACGCCGTTTAATGATTGCTCGTGCACTGATGCATGAACCAAAGCTATTAATTTTAGATGAGCCTACAGCAGGGGTAGATATCGAACTTCGCCGCTCAATGTGGCAATTTTTAAAAGATATTAATAACCAAGGCGTGACCATTATTCTCACCACCCATTACCTTGAAGAAGCGGAAATGCTGTGCCGTAATATCGGTATTATTGATAAAGGCTTGTTGGTGGAATGCACCAGCATGAAAGCGTTACTCAGTAAGCTTGATGTAGAAACTTTTATTCTTGATTTACGCCAAGATATTAAAGCTGCACCTGTGTTGGAAAACATGAATAGCCGCTTGGTCGATGGTCATACATTAGAAGTGGATGTGGCCAAAGCACAAAACTTAAATGAGTTATTTGCTCAGCTAAGTAAACAAGATATTGAAGTATTATCAATGCGTAACAAAGCTAACCGTCTTGAAGAGTTGTTTGTTGAGTTAGTTGAAAAAGCCAAGGAGGCAAAATAATGAATCAACTTTATTGGGTTGCCTTTAAAAGTATTCTGACTAAAGAAATTAATCGTTTTACCCGTATCTGGGTGCAAACTCTAGTTCCGCCAGCCATTACCATGACCTTGTATTTTTTGATTTTCGGTAATTTAATTGGTAATCGAATCGGTGAAATGGGCGGCGTGTCTTATATGGAGTTTATTGCCCCGGGTCTTATTATGATGTCGGTGATCACTAACTCCTATTCAAATGTAGCCTCATCATTTTTCAGTGCAAAAATGCATGGCAGCATTGAAGAATTGATGGTCGCGCCTGTACCACACTATGTGATGATTGCTGGTTACGTCGGTGGTGGTGTTGCCCGTGGATTGGCTGTTGGCTTGATTGTCACGCTGGTGGCGATGTTTTTTGTGAACTTATCACTACACCATGTTGGCTTAGTGATTATGACGGTGTTTTTAACCTCAGTGCTGTTTGCATTAGGCGGGTTAATTAATGCGGTATTTGCTAAAAGCTTTGATGACATTAGCATTATTCCGACCTTCATTTTAACGCCGTTAACTTATTTAGGTGGGGTGTTTTACTCGTTATCGTTACTGCCTGATTTTTGGCAAGGTGTATCGGCGCTAAATCCTGTGGTGTATATGATTAATGTATTCCGTTACGGCTTTTTAGGCTTTGCTGATATCAGCGTACCGTTATCGATTGCAATCATGGTCGGCTTTTGTGCCTCGTTATGGTTTGTCGCTTACTACTTAATTTCCCGTGGTATCGGGCTTCGTAGTTAAACGATAAAAATAATGTTTAATCGATTTTTTAAGGGCGCTTCGGCGCTCTTTTTTATGCCTATTCAATGGATAGTTTCAACTCGATTAAATCGTGAAATCAATTAACGAGCTTACTGAGTAAATTAAGTCTTGTTACTGTTTCTTATTCAGTTAAATTAGTGTTAAATACTACTCCAATTTAGCTTATGCTAAATCAATAATTGGCGCTCACGACTAAGAGATAAAAGGATTTCACATGACAAATAATATGCAATCGCTACTGGATAAGCTGGCTATCGGGTTATCAAGTCTTTGCGCCTTACATTGTATTGCAACCCCAATATTACTTGCCTTGTTACCTTCGTTATCAGCATTGCCATTAAACGATCATTTATATCATGAGGTGATGGTGTGGTTGGTACTGCCTACCAGTACGATAGCGGTGTTAATGGGCTGCCAACGCCACCGTGATGCTAAAGTATTGATGTTTGCTATTGTTGGCCTGCTGACTTTGGTTGCATCATCGGTTTACGGACATGACATTGTTGGTGAAGTTGGTGAGAAACTACTGACGTTAGCTGGCGCATTTATTGTTGCTTACGCGCATTGGCGTAATGTTAAACTATGCCGCAAACAAGTGTGTTGTAAAAAATAGTACCTTAAGCAAGAGTGCCGTAATAAAGAGTGCTCTGAATAATCAGCATTTTTAGCTCATGCTATGATTCAATGGCATGAGCTTGTTTCAATATTCCTCTAACACTCAAATCGCTTTTCCCATAACCCTTCAGTATGAAGCGCTTTAATCATCAGAGCCAGTGTATAATCCTTTCTCGTTTACGCCTTAAATTATATTGGAATCTCTAAAATGAATAGCATTGATCTCTTTGTCAAAAACTGGGGCAGTAAACATGCCATGGTACCGATTAAAAGTGATGATATCGACGCACTAGAATCAAGACTAAATGCTGTTTTACCTGACTCATATAAGTATTTAATTGCCACTTATGGTTTAGTGCATACACCCAATGTGTTAACTAAGATTTGTGATTTAGGTGTTGATATATCTGAAGTTCAGGACTTTTTAAGTCTTGATGATGTGAGTTTATTATCAAACTTATATGAAATGAGCGGTATGCCGAAAGGCCATATTCTGTTTGCTTCTGACTGTAAGGGCAACATGTTTTGTTTTAAGCAAACTGACTGCGCCGCGAGTCAAAAAGATGCACCTGTGTGGTTTTATAACCAGGCTTTGGGGACGGTTGAGAAAGTCTCAAACGCTTTTATTGAATGGTTAGAAGAGTTTAATAAGCTGTAAGACTTCCGTGATGAATATTCTTATGTGAAGAATATTTTCCGTGAAGATTAATTTCATGTGGTGAGATTAAAATCGACACTGTTATATCGTTACTCGCTATAAGCAACAAAACCGCCACGCCTTTGATTTTAATTATTTTTTACTGAAATAGCTATTTTTATATAATCTAATACAAGTATAAAATCGAAAGATAACTACGCTTTAATGCAATATTCATTCGACTATATGCTTGATAAAGTGATCTCATTAAAGGTTAACTGAGCGCTTTATCATGAAAGTATTAAGCAAATTTACCGCTCGTCCAGCGATGGATGGCGATGGAGTGAACATTAAACGGGTAGCGGATTTTATGAATACCCGTTTTGATCCTTATTTAATGATTGATGAGATCAAATCAAACGATCAGCAAGACTTTATTGGTGGCTTTCCACCACATCCGCACCGAGGTATTGAAACCTTTACGTATATCCGTAAAGGCGGTTTTGAGCATCGAGATCAACTCGGTAATGTTAAAGCTATTCGTGCAGGTGATGTGCAATGGATGAGCACAGGAAGTGGCGTAGTGCATTCTGAAATGCCCCTTGCTGATGCTAACGAAGGCCTTCATGGGTTTCAGATTTGGCTTAACATGCCAGCCAAAGATAAAATGCGCCCCGCGATTTATCAAGACACAACAGGCACGCCTAATCCAGTCGTAAGCAATGATAGCGGCGCTAACCTTAAAGCACTGGCAGGCGACTGGCAGTTTGCCGATAGCCCTCAAATCATAGCGGCCAGCATTCAAGGTTTGGCGGGTAATGGTGCGATTGCGGATTTAATGCTAAATGAAAATGGCCAAGCACAACTTGATTTGTCGGCACATCAAAGTGTTAGTGTTTTCATTTATCAAGGCGAGCTTGAGTACGTCGATATCAGTGGAATGCAGGCAAAAGCGACAGAAGGCCAGCTATTAGTTATTGAACCAGAACTCAATACCCATATCAAAGCCGGGAATCAAGACACTGGCATTTTATTACTAGCAGGCTGCCCTATTAATGAGAGAATCGTACATATGGGGCCATTTGTGATGAATAGCCAAGCAGAGATAAATCAGGCCATTGATGATTATCAGCAAGGACGTTTTGGGGAAATTGTATAGGGTTATCACAATCCGTTTTATGCGAATAAATGTCAGCGACTAACGGATAAAATTGCTACAATAGACATTCAAACATTTGGCCAAGGTATTTTATCCTTGGCCGAGTTGTTTCTATTATCCCATTTTGCTTTGATATCAGAGGATATTCACCTTGAGTCAGTCTACTGAACAGGCCGCTAATACGGCTTTCGCATCACTTAATCTTAAACCAGGTTTGTTTGATAATCTTAAAACCATGGGATACGAGTCTATGACTCAAATCCAAGCTGAAAGCTTACCAGCTATTCTTGCGGGTGATGACGTGATTGGCCAAGGAAAAACCGGCTCAGGTAAAACAGCTGCATTTGGTTTAGGTCTATTAAACAAACTTGATGTGAAACGTTTTCGCATTCAAACCATGGTGCTGTGTCCAACACGCGAATTAGCCGATCAAGTGGCTAAAGATATTCGTACTTTAGCCCGTGGTATTCATAACATTAAGGTGCTGACCTTATGTGGCGGCGTTCCAATGGGGCCGCAAATCGGTTCGCTTGAACATGGTGCGCACATTATTGTCGGTACACCTGGACGTATTGTTGATCATCTTGATCGTAATCGTTTAGATCTGAGTAATGTCAATATGTTGGTGTTAGATGAAGCCGATCGCATGTTAGAAATGGGCTTCCAAGATCATATTGATCAAATCATTGCTGAAACCCCTCATGAGCGTCAGACATTATTGTTCAGTGCGACTTTCCCTGAGCAAATTCAACAAGTTGTTGAACAGATTATGTATAAGCCTTTGATGGTTAAAGTTGAGGCGACTCACGACAACCACACAATTGAGCAGCATTTTTACCATACAGAAGACAATCAGGCTCGCTTAGAGGCATTGCAATTATTGCTCCTTGAAAAGCAACCTGAAAGCGCAGTGGTTTTTTGTAACACCAAACGTGAAACCCAAAAAGTGGCTGACACTTTAGCTGAGCAAGGTTTTAGTGTATTGGCTTTACATGGCGACTTAGAGCAGCGCGATCGCGATCAAATGTTACTGCGTTTTGCTAACAAGAGCGCCCGCGTATTAGTGGCTACCGATGTGGCTTCTCGTGGTTTAGATATCGAAGATTTAGAAGCGGTATTTAACTATCACATTGCTTACGATACAGAAGTGCATATTCACCGTATTGGTCGTACAGGCCGTGCAGGTAGTAAAGGCGCTGCGTACACTTTCTTTAGTCATGCAGATGGCCACAGAATGGTTGAAATTGAAGAGCTGATTGGCAAAGAAATCGATGGTGAAACCTTACCGTCAATGAATGTGCTCAACAAGCAACCGCAAGAAGCGGAAATGATCACCATCCAAATTGATGCGGGTAAAAAGCACAAAATCCGTCCTGGTGACATTGTGGGTGGCTTAACCGGTGAAAACGGTATTGATGGTGCTGATATTGGTAAAATTAAGGTCACTGATATCCGTTCGTTTGTAGCCGTTAAACGTGATGCTTCTAAAAAAGCGTTGAACAAAATTACCAAAGGCCGCCTTAAAGGTAAGACTTACCGAGCCTGGTTTTTATAAGCCTAGCTTGTAAGAAAATAGTTTTAGTAAGCCAGTTTTTATAAATAGGCTTTAAAACAAAGCGAATTCAGTGGTTACTGAATTCGCTTTTTTGTGTTTATTAGATAGCTGAGCTGATTAAACTGCGTAAAGGCTTAGGCCGATTTTTAATGACGTAATTAAAAACACGTATATGCATAGCATGATGGATGTTTTACGTTTATAGGGCAGTAGTTCAGGAATGATTACATTTTTTGAGTCTCGCTTTGCTTTATCTTGACTGCGGCTATTGGGCTTTATAATGGATGAGTGCCAAATAAGAAACCAACGTATTTTGAGTTGGTATTCCACGTCGTTTAGGGTAAACCTACCATTGTGAAAAGGACTTAATAGTAAGTATTTATCTGTAATAACCTCAGTCTCTGACTGAGTATTATCAGGCAGCGTTAATAAGCGAAAGCGACATAGAAGGCGGTCGTAGTTTGCTTTAATTCGAGTATTTTCAAGTTGATGGGAGTGTTCTTCAAAGCGCTTAAATTTCATTAGGGTGGCATCCATATCATCCAGAAATATTTAACGCATATCTTAGTCTTGCCAGTAATGTGAATCTAGCGTTTATGAATGAAGCTTAATCACCTGTTTTTCAAAAAACACAACAATGACTTTATTAACAGTAACCACAATGTTGATTTTGACAATTTAGGCGATACTAAAGAAAGAGTTAATTGATGTGCGATTATGTTCAGAACGCTTATCAAACTCTACTTCATCAGTAATATTGGCGCTGTGAAGAATATTACCTGAATAGATAACGATGCGATTTGGCTTAGCGTCAATACTGAATACTTTTTCGAATAAGTCATCTGAATCTGTGATGTAGCCTTTTCGGCTTGCTGCAACTTGCTTAACCTCATCAACCATTTTAAAAATAATGTCTTTATCGTCGTGGGATAAGTGCAGTTTGTCAGCGCCTTTATAACGATAAAAGCTGGTGCCGCCCAATTGGACATCATTGAGATAATGCACTGCTGCCATATCGTGTTCAGCAAGGGAGTCAAAGTGTGGCATGGTTTGACTCGCATTGAGCTGTAATGGACTTAAAGTGACTTTAGATAACCAACACTTTGCAATTTGATGCTGCTTGAAGTATTCACCTTTAGGCTGCTTTGCCAGTAAGGTAATTAACGATGATAAAGATTGGTAATAGGGGCGTGGCATTTCATCTCGCATGCCTGGGAACAAGGTTCCATCGGCGCCGACATTATTGAAATAAGCTTTTGTTTTGCTGTAATCGACAAGAGACGCAAAGTCAGTAATGAAATCATCTATGACCCAGATGAGATGTTCAGAGTTAGGCAACTGCATTACTTGGATGTGCAAGTTGGGATTGATTGAACTTGCTGAGTGGGCTGCTGTTTTTTTTGTATCATTACTTGCTGAATTAATTGAAGATATCGTCATGGTGAACAGTATTCCTTTACATTGATTTTTCGCTAATTCAAAAGTCGCTACCTACACAGGAGCGCCTTGGCTAACAGCATCCTGGGTTAACAGCATCGTGTGTAACTTACGAGCTGATGCTAGGCGTAGATCAATATAAAGTGATATTTAAACTAATGACTTACGAGTTTAAGCACGCTGATGATATTGGTTTTATCACGCTGGCAGTATTAGTCTTTAGTCGGAATGGTGTTATCTATCCATCACGTTGAGGTCATTACTGATTTTCAACCGTTGAATCATCAACTTCTGACAACATATGGATCAGGGTTTCACCTTCTTCGTTTCCTATCAGATAGGTCCATGTACTGGCATTTTTACTTAATGAAGTCTCTTGCAGTCGCTGGCTTACTAACATCCAACCATTGGGTTCTAGCTCTTCACCGCGAACCTCACAAGTGCTGGTTTTACAATTGACTGAGGTGATATTGACCATGTCAGCATATTCACTCAAAGCAAAAGAATCTTTTAATGCTTGCTCACGCTCCGTGGCCCATTCTTGATTGGTGTCAGCTTGGTGATGGCGCTTAAATAGTGCGACCATGTCTCCTTGTTGTGAAGCTATCGCATTGGCAAAATTTTCAGGAACCCATTGGTTTGCTTGATCAGTGCTGATGCTGTCTGGCTCTGGATGAAATGGCGAGTCATGGGTTTGTTCTGTGACTTGATCTATCTCGCTGTAAGCCAGTTCAACTTGCTGCTCGAGTAATCCCATTGATGAGTTCATAGCGTCGATTAAACTGTTTTTTTCAGCAAGCTGTTGTTTAAGTTGCAGCACTTCTTGTTTCAGTTCGCTGACGAGATGACTGGATTCTATGGCTAACTCTGATGGCAGGGAGGTAACACCTTCACTTCTTGGTGTTTTACTCAGTTGATTACTTTGAGACTCTTCTGCTTGATTAAGCTGACCTTTTCCCATTTGTAAACCAACAAACAGGCTGGCAATAGCCAGTAATAATATTAGAATCAATACACCTAAATACTTCATAACTCTTCCATGAAAAATTGTCTTTATTCCGTGTAATTATCATGAACGATGAGAGTGGATCTGGCAACTTTCAAGTGTTTATCGTTAATGAGTAAGCAAGGTGTAGGTTTTTATGCTGGTATTTTTGAATAACAAAAAAGGCATGAAAGCTTGGCTTTCATGCCTTTAAATCATTAACTATTTGCTGAAAATCGAGCTAAGTTAACGCTAAATCAGTGAGTCGCTATTAACGTCTCGCATTCGCGTAAGGATCAACCTTGCCTTGTGAACTTGATTTGTCTGTGCGGCCTTGGCGACGATTTTGTGGCTTTTTATTACCATCTGATTGAGCATTTTCAGCTTCTGCACGAGCGCGGGCGCGTTGACGTTGGCTTGGCTTGTCTGAATTACCTTTCGGCGCTGGACGCTGGCCCTGTTTAGTGCTTTGGCCTTGTTTTTGTCCATCAGCTTGATTGGCGTGCTTACGACGATTCGGGTTTGGCTTTTTATGATTAGCCGCGCGATGACCGCCTTTTAAGCTTGCTTCTGGTAAGTCATGACATGCTTCATAGCCTTCGATGACTTTACGCTCGACAGTGCGCTTAATCAGTCTTTCGATGTCATGTAATAACTTCACTTCTTCATCGCTAACTAAAGATACTGCTAAACCTGTTGCGCCAGCGCGGCCAGTACGGCCGATACGATGCACATAATCTTCAGGGACATTAGGTAAATCAAAGTTAACGACAAAAGGCAATTGGTCGATATCAATACCACGGGCAGCGATATCGGTAGCAACCATGACTTGTGCTTTACCCGCTTTGAAATCAGCTAAGGCTTTGGTACGCGCACCTTGGCTTTTATTACCGTGAATAGCCACTGCATTGATGCCGTCAGCATCTAAGTTTTTCGCTAAGCGGTTAGCGCCATGTTTGGTGCGAGAAAATACCAACACTTGATGCCAGTTATTTTCTTTAATTAGCTTAGTTAAGATACGCGCTTTACGGCTCTTATCTACGGCATAAACACTTTGTTCAACCGTGTTAGCAGTCGCATTACGTGGCGTAACTGAAATCTCAACTGGATTATTCACTAAGCCTTTTGCAAGTTCACGGATTTCATCTGAAAACGTTGCTGAGAACATTAGGTTTTGGCGTTGTTTTGGCAACATAGCCAAGACTTTCTTAATATCGCGAATAAAGCCCATGTCTAACATGCGGTCGGCTTCATCTAAGATTAAGACTTCAAGTTGGCTGAAGCTTAATGCTTTTTGTTGGCATAAATCTAATAAGCGTCCTGGGGTCGCCACTAGAATATCAACGCCATTTCTTAGGGTGGTAATTTGTGGATTAATTGATACGCCACCAAATACAACCGCAGATTTAAGCGGTAAGTTTGCGCCGTAAGTCGACACGCTTTCAGCAACTTGTGCTGCTAGCTCACGTGTTGGTGTTAATACTAAAGCACGAACTTGGCCACGCTTAGCGCGCTGACCTTTTGAGAGTAGTTCTAATAATGGCAGGGTAAAACCTGCTGTTTTGCCTGTACCCGTTTGGGCAGCGGCCATTACGTCTTTGCCTTCTAGGACGGCAGGAATAGCTTGTTCTTGGATTGCTGAAGGGGTGTCATACCCTTGTTTTTCAACAGCTTTTAAAATTGCTGCGCTTAAGCCTAGTGAGGCAAAACTCATAGAATGATCTCTTTGGGCAACGTATACGTTGCTATGACTGAATAGGGGGCCACGAAATGGCGGGCGTGAAGCTTACCTGAAACACTGCTAGAGCGCCATCTAATCGCTTAAATATTCTTCTTTAATGGCCGTTACTAGTGGAATATAAGCCATATGCAATGGGCTTATTTCATCAGTATCTAGGGTTTAATTATTTGAGGTTTTGTTCTGCAAAGAATGGTGAGTACGGTGTTTCAACATCTTGATGAGGGTTAACCGCATAGATAGATGAATTAGTTTTAATCTTTTGTGCTAAAACCGTGTATTTTACATACAATGAAATACAAGCACTTAGCTGTTTTTATTCTGCAAGTCGTTAGATATTGGATAGTGTTAATCACAGATGCAAAGGAGGGCAGGTTATGAATCGAAAGTCAGCAGCGCAAACCCATATCGAGCATAGCGTTGCCTGTTTGCGCGAGCACTCAAGTGCGGTAATTAAAAATGTCCTGTTAATGTCTAATATTGATACTGCTGCGGTTCATAAGGCTATGCAAGCCTTGCATCAACATGGCCGAGTGGCCTTGCATTTTCACCCCGATCGTATTGATAGCCGTGGATTATCAGTCGCAGCTGGGTTACTTAAGGACGGTTTTTATAAAAGCCAGTTTGAAACTCATATCTCAAATGGGCAATTGTCACCGGAATTAGGTGGCCCAAGAGACCACTGGGAAAACCAACTTTTTGGTCATAGTTACTCAGGAGTTAAACTACGCCCTAAGTATGGTGCATTAGATCTTGGTCTATGCCCAACGGGGCCCGCACCTCGATTTGGCAGTTGTTACTTTCTTACCCAAGTAGAAGTCTTATCTCGTTGTACATTCAGTTATATGGATTCCTATCGCTTACCTAAAGAAAAAGGCACGTTAAGTTGCTTTGAGGTGATCTTGGCCGCGTTACTCAGCGAGTGTTTTGAGCGCCAATATGCTTTAGGAATGAAAGAGATTAAGCCTGCGGATATGGTTAATCATCTGTGGCAGCAATTACCTCAAGGTGTGAGAGCACGTTTCGACATGCCTGCTTTATCTAATCTTGATCATTATATAGAAGCGCAAATTCATGGTGAAGTTTCGTTAGAGCATGATATTGGCTATCTTGTTGCTGATCCAAGCTATAAAGATACAGATATAGGTGAGCTGATGCAGTCAATGTGCCACGAGTATGATATTGAACTGTTGTGGCATCAAGGCTATCAGCTTGATGTGGAGCAGGTGCCTGATGACTTTCGAGGGGCGACAATGCCAGAGCTTGCCAAGGTGATTGCTAGAGACAAGCAAATAAATGCAGATATCATTGGCAGAGCTGCACAGGTGCTTACTGAAAAACCAGTGCCTTGGAGTCAAAGAACTAAGCAGGCTCAGCAAGTACAACAGCTTAAACTGATGTGGCATGTATTAGTTAAATTTGGCGTTTAATGGCAAATTCAAATCGTTAGCTAAATAAAGCCCATTCATGACTATTTACCTCACTTTTTCAACTAACTTTTCACCTAACTTTTCAGCTGTTTTTTACACCGAATAAACTATCAAGCTTAGCCAAATCGATAAGTAGCTCCGCCCTGGCGCTTTGATTTATACATCGCAAAATCTGCTGTTTTGATTAAGGTATCAAAGTCGTCACCGGAATCAGGAAAGGTCGCAATCCCAATACTGCAATTAAGCAAAACGGGTTGAGCGTTTATTGTAAACGGCTTGTCTAATGCACTGATTAAGATATCAGCCATGCGCGAGATGTCATTATTGTCAGTAATGTCCTCCAGTAATAATACAAACTCATCCCCGCCAATTCTGGCTAAAGTATCCGACTCTCTGATGACTTTATGCAGTCTGGTTACCGCTTCAATTAGAACAGAATCCCCTTGGCAATGCCCATAGGTATCATTGATGTTCTTGAAATCATCTAAATCCATATAGAACAAGCTGAACTTAGTGTTCATGCGTTTGCAGCGTTCGATGGTTTGTTTAACTCTGTCCATTAACAAATAGCGATTGGGTATTTGCGTCAGCTGGTCATAGCAGGCGAGATTTAATACTCGTTGGGCATCTTCAACACGTTTAGTGATGTCTCGGTTAATCCCTAAAGCACCAATAAATTGCTGCTCGTCATCAAACAATGGCACACACATCGACTCTACCCAACCGATAGTGCCGTCTTTATGTAAAAAGCGTATTTCGCCCGTCCATTTGCCATGTTGTTCAACCGAGGAAATGACCAACTCAGTGATAGAGGCACTGTCTTCGGGGACATGTAAAATACTCACTGATTGGCCGAGTATTTCTTCTTTACTGTAGCCATAAAGTTGTTGTGAACCGCAGTTCCAGTCAATGATAATACCTGTGGTATCAGTGACCACAACCGAGTCAAATAAGTAGTTGAATGCTTGTGCTCTGTGGGCTGAAAGATTAACGTCCATTTTTTAATTACCTTCTTCATCCTATTAGAAAGTGCAATCGTATAATTTATCGTGATTGTCATTTACGCTAAGTAAGCTGATATGGCTATTGCTTAGTTAACCGCTTTCTTGCATGTAAGCATTGAGTGAGAAACTTTATTGATTAAAACTATAATCAAAAAAAACATAAAGTTCTGTGCTTTTAAGAACGTTAATACTCACTATCAAATAGAAATATTGATTCAATTTGATGAACAAATATTTACCTTTCTTTTACTGTCCTGCTGATGACTATCGCGTAGAATTATAGTTCATCATTAACACAGTGTTTATTAGCAATGTGTGAATCAGTTAACACTTCTCTATAAGCGGCTGTTATCGAAGCTGTTAGCTTGCGATACTGCGGCAATTTTCCTCATTTAGTGCGATCATTTTCAGGAATGTAATGGATAAAACCTTAGAAAAATCTCTTGGCCAGTGGCTTAAACAACAGAAGTCATCTTGCGGCATATTCTTGAAACTCACCATTTTTACCGGTGCACTTAACGGTGTGGCGATTGTCGTGCAAGCGTATTTGTTGGCACATATCTTACACGGCGTGATTATGCTCGAATTACCCATGGCGAGCTTTAGGAGTCAATTTATCGGGTTAATTGCACTGATTATTGTGCGAGCAGGGCTAGCTTATGCACGTGAGCGATTAAGCTTTGAAGCGGGTAAACGACTACGAAGTGACATTCGTGAGGCTGTGTTGAACAAACTCACCGATTTAGGCCCTGCGTTTATCAAAGGAAAGCCAGCGGGAGCATGGGCGAGCATCGTGCTTGAGCAGGTTGAAGACTTACATGATTTTTATGCTAAGTACTTACCACAAATGATGCTAGCGGGTTTTATTCCGTTGATTATTTTGGTGTCAGTATTTCCGCTTAACTGGGCAGCTGGACTGATTCTATTTGCCACTGCGCCGCTGATCCCAATGTTTATGATTTTAGTTGGTATGGGCGCGGCTGATGCCAACCGTAAAAACTTCAGTGCATTATCAAGATTAAGTGGCCACTTTATGGACCGCTTAAAAGGCTTAAGTACACTTAAATTATTTCACCGTGGTGAAACTGAAGTGAACAAAATTGAGACGGCCTCAGAAGACTTTAGACAAAGAACCATGTCGGTGCTGAGAATGGCATTTTTAAGCTCGGCGGTATTAGAGTTTTTTGCTGCATTATCCATTGCTGTGCTGGCGGTGTACTTTGGTTTTAGCTATTTAGACCACCTAAATTTTGGCCATTATGGCGCTGGTATCACTTTGTTTACCGGTCTATTTATTCTGATTTTAGCCCCTGAATTCTTTCAACCACTTCGAGACTTAGGCACTCATTACCACGCCAAAGCGCAAGCCATTGGCGCAGCAGAGGCGTTAGTTGAATTACTAGAGCATCCAAACCCTTTAAAGCAGGTCGACGGTAAGTTCAGTGAACAAACCGCGCAACAGCATGAGGTTTCGTTAGATAACATTGCCATTTCAGCGACAGAGCTCGAAGTGCTGACATTGGAAGGAACCGCTTTACTTGGGCCGATTTCTTTTGAGGTGCAAGCGGGGCAAAAAGTCGCGGTGGTTGGCCCAAGCGGCGCGGGTAAAACCAGTTTACTCAATGCATTATTAGGTTTTCTACCCTACAAAGGCTCGCTCAAAATCAATGGTGTTGAGTTAAGTGTGCTGGATAAAAAACAGTGGCGTGAACACTTAGCTTGGCTTGGGCAAGACCCTCAATTATTCCATGGCAGTATTCGTGAAAACGTCTGCTTAGCTAATCCTGAATTAACTGATGCACAAGTGATGGCCTTACTTGAACAAGCCAACATTGCCGAATTTGTTAATCAACACCCCCAAGGCTTAGATACTGTCATTAGCGATCAAGCAGCAGGCGTCTCTGTAGGACAAGCTCAACGTATCGCGCTTGCCCGTGCAATCGCTCAACCTGCGAGCTTATTCTTACTCGATGAGCCTACAGCAAGCCTTGATAGTCACAGTGAAAAACTCGTGTCAGCATCACTTAAACAAGCGATGACAGCGCAAACCTGTGTGATGGTGACGCATCGTCTCGATCAATTACAAAGTATGGATAACATTCTGGTGATTGAAGCAGGGCGTATTGTGCAGCAAGGTGATTATGCTTTACTGAGCACTCAAACGGGTTTGTTTAAAAACATGCAGCAACAAGATGATGACGGTTTATCACTGTATATTGATGAGCAAGAGCCAACAAAGACCGATGAACAAACTCAAAGGGAGGATGTGTAATGCAGCTATTACTGCCTTTCATTAAGTTATTTAAACGTCAGTGGTTAATGATGTCAGTTGGGTTATTGCTAACCTGCACAACGATCATTGCTGGCATTGGTTTATTATCTCTTTCGGGTTGGTTTTTATCAGCCACAGCCATTGCTGGTTTAACAGCAGCAACCGCCTTAGCGTTTAACTTTTTTACCCCAGCAGGTGGCGTACGCTTTTTATCAATCGCACGAACCGCCAGTCGTTATGGTGAACGTTTAGCGACCCATGAAGCCACTTTTAAACTGCTTACAGAACTTCGTGTTTGGTCGTGGAAAAAGTTATTGCCGTTAAGTGCCAGTAACCTGCAAGGCCTTAGACAAGGCGACATGCTCAATCGGTTAGTGGCCGATATTGATACGCTGGATCATCTTTATTTGCGTTTATTAGTGCCAATGGCAGCCTCATTACTGACCGTTGTTGCCCTTTATGCATTCTTGTCTTGGTTTGACGCATCACTGGCATTAAGCCTGTGTGCTTTGTTAATTGCTGCATGGCTGATTTTACCGCTCGTATTTTATCGCTTAGGTAGAAAACCGGGTGAAGCGGTGGTAGACAGTAAACGCCGTTTTCGAGTGTTGATCTTAGATGTGATCCAAGGTCAGGCAGAGCTGACATTATTTTCAGCAAATGATCGCTACCGCCAAAAGCTACGTGAAGCTGAGTTATCACTCTTTACCAGTCAAACCGCGATGGCGCATGTGACCGGTTTAAGCCAAGCATTATTGATCATGGTCAATGGCGCCGCAGTTGTGATGATGATGTATTTTGCAGGTCATGGCGTGGGTGACAGTGTGCCACCAGGCCCGCTAATGGCAATGATGGTATTTGCCACCATGGCAACCATTGAAATGATGATGCCAATCTCTGGTGCATTTCAGCATTTATCAGGTTGTGTGTTAGCGGCAAAACGTATTTCAGAAGTCACCGAGCAAACGCCTGATGTCGTATTTGGTCAAGAAAATCAGCTTGAGGGTACCGACATTAATCTCAGCAATATTCACTTCGGTTATCAGGCTGACTCGCAGGTATTAACGGGGTTGAATTTAGATTTACCTCAGGGCAGTAAAGTCGCGCTATTAGGTGCAACAGGCTGTGGTAAATCGAGCTTATTAAGCTTAATCACCCGAGAATGGCAACCTCAGCAAGGTCAAATAACCCTAGGTGGCCGTGATATCAGTGAGTTTGATGAAGCGACATTACGTCGCTCAATGACCGTTGTTAGCCAACGTATTCATTTATTTGCAGGCACAGTACGAGATAACTTAGCCATTGCTTTGCCATATGTTGAAGGGCAAAAAAGACGCGCCAATGACGAGCAATTAACAGCAGTGTTAAAGCAAGTCGGGTTAGAGGTGCTTCTTAGTTCAAAAACCACCACAGATCGCGGTGAAGAAGTTGGCCTAGACAGCTGGATTGGTGAAGGCGGACGTCAGCTATCAGGTGGCGAGCAGCGCCGAATCGGTGTGGCTAGAGCCTTATTACGTGATGCGCCAATCTTGTTATTAGATGAGCCAACCGAAGGATTAGATAAGCGCACAGAACGTGAAATCTTACGTTTATTATTTACCTTAGCAAAAGGTAAAACCATGTTAATGATAAGCCATCGTTTAACTGCCATGGCCGAAATGGATTGTATTCATATGATTCAAAATGGACAAATCACTGACAGTGGTAACCATCAACAGCTAATGGCTGACAGTGCTGATTACCAAAGTCTGTACAAGCATTTAGGTAAAGAAGTTTAATCGAACGGTTATTGCTAGAGAGGGCTGTTATCGTTTGAAAGGAATTGGAAAACACTTTTGAAACGATAACGCCGCATTAAGCGGCTAAAAACAGTTGGTTATATTTTGTGATTCACGAGCAAAACCAACTGTTTTTTGTCCGTTTAAATACCTTGTTATATTTGCTTAAACTCGAGACTGTAATAGTCTAAATTTTTGTTTGCCTCCCAAATATCTAAATATCCAACAGAGCAAGCAAACGCCCCTTGAACATCTGACTTGGAAAACCTCGAAACAAGTCCCAGTAAACAATTGTTTATGCAACTAGGGTTCAATCTCATTAAATAAATAATATTAGGATTTATACTCAATTTTGCTAACTCAACTGCGACACTAAGTCTCTCTGCAACCTCGTCTATTTGATACAAATTAATAGTACAAGATTGAGAAGCAGGATCTTCAACTAAATACTCTGATGAACGAATGTGATCTCTAATACGCTCACTTTCTATTTGATCAATATTTTCTATTATTACTCTATCTGCTTGTTCGAGCCTAAGTACAACCCTGTGTTCTTGTTCATAAATCCATTCATCGCTTTTTTGCATGAACACTTCATATAAAATCCGATCAGCTCCTTCTGCTGATATGTTTGAATAATCATAATCAAACTTATCATTTCTATAACGTAGCCCTTTTCTATATGAGACCGGCTTCGGAATACCATCAAAAGGTGAAAACTCTTCACCTAAGGAGAAACTAATTGCAGACGTTTCTTTAAACAGGTTTTTAAAAATCGAATCCATTCTTGGGAAATACGAAATCCCAGCAACAATACCTTTATGTTCGTTGGCATAATGAGCCCACATTAAAAGGTGTTCTTTATTCTCAGATAAGCTTATTACACCGATATTATGCATTCGCATTTCTATATATTTAGAAAAGCTAATATTTCCATAGAGAGGATCTTGTGCCATAGGCTGATCAAAATTTGAAGCCAATTCATCTAAACTTTTACTACAAAAAGAAGCTTCAAATGGATCATTAAGAACAACGGGTTGCGACAAACGAATAAACCCCTCGGTAAAGAGACTTCTAGGTTCGTTCATGTATTTAAATAGTTGCTTCAAAGTGACTCCATTGGTGCAAATATAACAGCTTATTAAACGGCTTGTCTGATAACGTAGGCGACTTAAGTTATTGATTAATATCATCCTACATTTTTTATATGATTGATATAAGTACTAATTTAATTTTTACACCTTATAATTAAACGGGCTTACCTGACAAAGGTGGCTGAAAAATATTGATGATTTTTTTAATTGATAATTATCAGGATATTAGAGTTTGCTACCTTGTTTATGTCATACAACTTTAGTTTGTTTACCTAAGGTTTTCGTTCATCTCTAGCAATGCTTGGTAGTTAACAAAGTCGTGGCGCTTCGCCCACACCCGACGAAAGGGAAACAACAGCATTTCCCTTCTCGACATCCCTTGCCGCTCCGACGAAGTGTTGTTCCTCACGCTAAATGAGCGAATTTTCTAACGCCTCAGATTCGCCATCCTTGGCTCAAACTGAGGCTATGTCGGCGTCCTGCCTCCATCACGTAAATTAGCTCAACGCATTCGGACACTTCCAACGGAGATCATTGTGCCCGCAGGTTCGTTTATTTAGTCTGTGCGATAAATTGAATACATAGGTTTTTAGGTGCTTTTGATCTTCTTTGAATGTTCAATTTGAATTGAGGCAAGTAAGAAAATCGCGTGAGTCCAGACATGGATGTCTGGCTAGCTTTCGAGGGGAAGGGACGCCCCATCGTAAGCGTTAGTGATTTTTGTAGCTTGCCGAAGCGGACTCAAAATGAAGTTTAAAGCTGGGTGATTCTCCGTTGGAAATTTTGCTGTTTAAATTTCGCCGGAGCTGCGGGGTGTTCTAAGAGGGAGTCGCAGTTCACTCCCTTTTAGTCTGGTGTGGGCGAAGCGCCACGACCTTGATTTAGACGTTTGATTTAGACCTTGATTTAAAATTTGATTTAGATTTGAAACAAACCTTGGTACAAACCTCAATTAACCAATCGTTGTATCTGTTTGTTATCAATAATCCTAACCATTACACTATCAAGCTTTTGTCCTATATCTTCTAAGGTTCACTTTTATCACACTCCTCACCAGTCAAACAAATCTACTAAATTAGGTCAAAGTAACCAAATTAAGCTAAACACTTTTATTTACCCAGGCATCACAGCCAAATACACTGTTACATTATTAGCTATTGAACTCAGCCTTAACCTCTGCATAATGCATGGTTAAATATACTTTATCAATGAGTTACCTAAGTGTTAATGTGGATATCGCCAGTTAGATCAGACGCGCGACACCTTTGCTGTTTTTACATCGTTTTTGCACTAAGCATTTTTTTTGCACCAACCATAGTTTTCGCTGATGCAAACTTCGACGGACAGACTCAGCAAATAGATGAAAAAATTACTGTATTTGGTAAAACATTACCCTATTACGCCACGAAACAACCAAGGGCTTACAGTTACCTTGAACAAACCCAGCTCAACCTGATTGCAGCACCGTTAACACTGAGCGAGTATCTCAACTCGCTGCCAAGTGTCTACCTGCAAGCCAGTCAAAACTTCTCTCAAGATGAGCGTATTTCAATTCGTGGCTTTGGGGCGCAATCAAGTTTTGGTATTCGTGGCATTCAGATTTTGGTCGACGATGTACCGCACACTCTACCTGACGGTCAAAGTCAGTTAGACGGTCTCGAGTTACAGAACCTAGCCAGTATCGAAGTGTTACGCGGCCCGGCGTCTGCGCTTTATGGTAACAGCGCTGGTGGTGTGATTAAGATAAATACCCAAGTCCCAGATGACGACAAACTAGCACTTAAACTCACTAAAGGCTCGTTTGATACCGAGCAAGCGTATTTATACGCCAATAAACATTATGACACCGTCAATTTTGGCGTTAGCCTTAGCCATACCCAGAAACAGGGTTATCGTGATCACAGTGAATATGAAAAAAGTGCCATTAATGGCCATCTAGATTGGCAAGTATTACCGCAATGGTTATTGCGCGTTAACAGCCAATATATTGATAGTCCAATCGCTGAGGATGCCGGCGGTTTAACTCGCGAGCAAGCTGATAGTGAGCCGACAGCAGCGCGGGATCGCAATGTCAGTTTTCAAGCTGGTGAAGAAGTAAAACAGCAAAAACATACCTTGGCCAGTCGCTATCAATTTGATGATAGCAGCCAGCTTAACGCGCAGTTTTATTACTTTGATAAAGATTTTAATAACCGCCTACCGTTTAGTGCAGGCGGCCAAGTTGAACTGGCTAGGCAGTTTTACGGCACCAATGTGCAATACGCCACACACAACTGGTTAACCCACTATCAAACTCAAGTGCTGCTAGGTGCCAACCTGCAATACCAAGATGATAAACGCCGCCGCTATGACAACCTAGATGGCGGCATTCGCGGTGACTTGGCACTATCGCAACAGGAGTTGATTGACTCAAGTGCACTGTACGCCCAATTATCAGCCCAGCCCAGTGACAAATGGCTTATCGATTTAGGCTTACGCTATGAGCACAACCGCGTTGAGGTAAAAGATCAATACTTAGTAGATGGCGACCAGTCAGGTGAGCGTAACTGGGACAACAGCAGTGCCAATCTTGGCAGCAGTTATCAGCTCACAGACGATAACCTACTGTACGCAACGATTAGCCAATCGTTTCAAATCCCCACCACTACGGAGCTAGCCAATCCGAACACTGGCGATATCACAGCTAATGGTGGATTTGGTGGCGGCTTTAACCCAGATTTAGACGTAGAGAGCGCAATAAACTATGAAATCGGCTTAAGGGGCGAGTTAACGGCTGCACACCGTTATGATTTGGCGCTGTTTTATATCGACATTAGCGATGCCATCAGCCCTTACTTTAAAGACGATAGCCTGGATGAAATCACTTACTATCGCAATGCGGGGGCAGCCACACGTCAAGGGGTTGAGGTGAGCAGTCAGCATCAATTCGGCAGTCATTTTTCATGGAAAAATCAGTACAGCTATTCAGACTTTAGTTACGATAACTATACCACCCCACAAGGTGACTATAGTGGTAAAACTCAGCCAGGTACCCCACGCCACAAAGGTGCCAGCCAGTTGCTGTATCAAAATGATAACGACCTTTCAATCAATCTGGAACTACTCTATGTTGGAGACAGATACACCAACAATAGTAATACCGAGACGGCTGATAGCTATTGGCTGACCAATGTGGGAGTCAGCCAAGCACTTGATTTTGAACCGCTGGCAATGTCGTTATCACTAACGGTCAATAACCTATTTAATCAATACTATGACGACAATATAAGAATTAATGCCTTTGGTGGGCGCTACTATGAGCCCGGCCCAGAAAGGCTATTTATGTTTACCCTTGCAGCCACACTATAACTATAATTGAGGATACACAATCATGTTTAAAGTACTTATTAGTGCTTGTGCCTATTTGGCCTTAAGCCTGCCGGTACTCGCCGCCCCCTATGAGCTTGAACCGATTAACGAGCAGATCACCATTCCGTGGGGTATCACTCAATTACCAGACAATGCCTTGTTAGTCACCGATCGCCAAGGTCAGTTATATCACATCGACGCGAACGGAAAGTCGACCTCGGTAAGCGGTTTACCTAATATTGTCGCCGAACGTCAAGGTGGCTTGCTTGATGTGGTATTGCACCCACAATATGAAAAAACACCGTGGATCTATATCAGCTATAGTGCAGGCACTGAAGATGCTTCTAATACCGCTATATTGCGCACTAAACTGGATAAGCAAGGCGATAACATGGCATTGAGCCACACGCAAATCCTCTACATGGCAGATGCCTATGCCAGTAAATCAGTACATTTTGGTAGCCGCATTGCGTTTGATACACAAGGGCTGCTGTATTTTTCTATTGGCGATCGCGGTATGCGCGATGTTAATCCACAAGATATCAGCCGCGATTCAGGTAAAATTTACCGCCTTAATGATGACGGCAGCGTGCCCAAAGACAACCCTTTTGTTGATAAAGAAGGCGCAAAATCCGCCATCTATAGCTACGGCCACCGTAACCCACAAGGTATGGCGTTAAACCCACATACATCGGCAATATGGGCCCACGAACACGGCCCTAAAGGTGGTGACGAGCTTAATATTATTGAAAAAGGCGCCAACTATGGTTGGCCAGTGATCAGCTATGGGGTGAATTACAGTGGCACCAGCTTTACCGATTTGACCGAAAAAGCCGGTATGCAGCAACCCATCACCTACTGGGTGCCGTCTATTGCACCTTCAGCTATGGTGTTTGTCACAAGTGAGCGTTACCCAGAACTGGCTAAACAGCTATTAATTGGTTCATTAAAGTTTGCCAAACTCATTAGTGTTAGCCTTGATGGTGATAAAGTCACCGGCCAACAAGATCTATTGGAAAATCTTGGTCGAGTGCGCAGCTTACATCAGGGTCAAGATGGCTATTTGTATATCGGCATTGATGGTCGAGGGGTGTTTAAAATCAACCCGCTTAAAGACAGTGACAAAAGTGAGTAACCATCTACAGCTAATGGCTGAAAGTGTTGATTAACAAAGCTTATATAAGCATTTAGGTAAAGAAACTTAATCGAACGGCTATCGCTAGAAAAGGGTTGGAAAACACTTTTGAAACGATAATGGCAACTAAAAACGCTAATCGACTTGGGATTAAACCAAGCGGTTAGCGTTTTTGTTTAAGCTTTAAATTTAGGTGGCAGCGAGATTTAAAATAATTATAGGTGTCTTAATTATTTCTACGTTCGCCCAACTTCATGCTTTTCACTACGTGGTAACTCAGCATCCAAGTCATCCCAGTTAGCTTTTGAAGTAACAAAGTTATGAGAAATAGGTCGTTCTGATATATCGGTATCCAAGATACCTAAACGAAGGCGAAACCTTTGCGGAGATTGAGAATTGGAACTATAGATTGGACTTCCGCAAGTTTTACAAAAATACTTACGTTTGCCTTCACTGCTCTCATAGAAATTAAGAGTATTATCGTTATCAATTAACTTTAAGTCTTCAGCGTCAATGAAACCATTGGTGGCATAAGCACTTCCGCTAGCCTTACGGCACAAAGAACAGTGGCAATGAATAATATCGGTAACTCCACCATTCAATGACAACTGGATTGAGCCACACAAACAACTTCCTTTATACATTTACACTCCTTAGCTAAAGCTTTGCCTATTCGCCTATTTGGTTGTTATTTTCCATTTACTCACCAGCTTCTGGGCCACTATCTTGAGGACCAGAACCAAACTCTTTATGTTGTTTAGCCTCTTGTTCTAATGAACGATTGAATAACCATAATCCGATTGCCGCTAAAAACGGAATTAGCCACACGATTAATATTTGCGCTTTTTTTTGGAATTTATTGAGACCTTCAACTTTGGATATATAAATAGAAACCGCAATATTTATCACTAATGCAGCAATAAGAATATAATGCCAAACTTCAAATTGCATAGGTGCCTCCATGGCATATAAAGCCCAAATGAGGGGGCTGATTAACAAGTTGGCTAAAATGTGAAGCGAAGCGGAACCGAGCCAACTGTTAGCAGTCCCGCTTAATTTTCTTGTTATGTATTACCAAACTCTGACTTTTGTTTCTATGTAAATAGAGTGCTCATCAAGTTCACCTGTTGGTAAAATAGTGATTGATTCTGATTCCATTAACTTATCGACAGCAACGCATTCATTAAGCCAAAAATCTTCTTGATCAATCATATATTCGGGTTGCCCAACACCTTGAGAGCCACCAGAATTATTGAAGTCTTCATCAAGTGGTTCTATAGAAATAATATCGATAAGTTCACCATCTTCGACCATAGGGCCAACATGTTGAATTCTACCATTTGATAAATCAAATTCTGAGCTATCCCACCACTCTGTAGAACCAATTAGAGGATTAGTTTTGAAGTAGTCTGGAAAGTTATTTTCGATATCGCTATTTATTTCGTCAGCCCATTCACTGGACTCATTTCTCAAATCAAAGATTATTGACACAAAACCTCCTTGTAATACATAACAGCTTATTAAACGGCTCGTCTGATAAAGGTGGCGGCTTAAGTTATTGATTAATATCATCCTACAATTTTTATATGATTGATATAAATACTAATTTAATTTTTACATCTTATAATTAAACGGGCTTTCCCGATAAAGGTGGCTACAAATTAATGCTTTTTTTAAATTGATAATTATCAGAGTATTAGAGTTCGCTACCTTGTTTTTGTCATACAACTTTAGTTTGTATACCTAAGGTTGTCGTTCATTTTTAGCAATGCTTGGTAGCTAACAAAGTCGTGGCGCTTCGCCCACACCAGACGAAAGGGAAACAACAGCATTTCCCTTCTCGCTGATTCATATATAAAAAGCCTTGCCGCTCCGACGAAGTGTTGTCCTCACGCTAAATGAGCGAATTTTCTAACGCCTCAGATTCGCCATCCTTGGCTCAATCTGAGGCTATGTCGGCGTCCTGCCTCCATCACGTAAATTAGCTCAACGCATTCGGACACTTCCAACGGAGATCATTGTGCCCGCAGGTTCGTTTATTTAGTCTGTGCGATAAATTGAATACATAGGTTTTTAGGTGCTTTTGATCTTCTTTGAATGTTCAATTTGAATTGAGGCAAGTAAGAAAATCGCGTGAGTCCAGACATGGATGTCTGGCTAGCTTTCGAGGGGAAGGGACGCCACATCGTAAGCGTTAGTGATTTTTGTAGCTTGCCGAAGCGGGCTCAAAATGAAGTTTAAAGCTGGATCATTCTCCGTTGGAAATTTTGCTGTTTAAATTTCGCCGGAGCTGCGGGGCCTAATTCTTTAATAAAGAGTATAGAGGGAGTCGCAGTTCACCCCCTTTTAGTCTGGTGTGGGCGAAGCGCCACGACGTTGATTTAGACGTTTATTTAGACCTTGATTTAGATATTTTTAAAAATTTGAAACAAAATTTGAAACAAACCTCAGTTAACCAATCGATGCATCTGTTTATTATCAATAATCCTAACCATTACATTATCAAGCTTACTGTCGTTATCTAAATCAGCATCAGTTACTAACTCATAGTCTTGTATTGCAACAGCCAGCATATTGTCAGCCACAAGCTTGCCGGTAATGGGTTTGTACTTGGCTAAAGGGCCGATAAATATCCCTGAGGCAATAGCAAAAAACTTCTGGCCTATATCTTCTAAGGTTCGCTGACTGGCTCGCTCTCCTAATAACAAGCTTGGCTGAAATATGTAGAGTTTGGATAAGGGGAGGAGGCTTAACTCCTTCTGCACTTGGCCTTTTACTCGATTGTAAAACACCGTCGAATTCTCATTGGCATCTAGGGCAGTGACCACAAATAATTTCACCCCAGTCTGGCTTTGATACTCAATCGCAAGCTTGGCAAAGTCGATGACGGCGGTGTGGTCAACCTTGATAAAATTTTCCTGACTACCTGCTTGTTTAATGGTGGTGCCAAGACAGCAAAAAGAGTGGTCAATACTGACAGGTAAGTTTAACTCGGTAAGCTGCTGTAACTGAGTTTCGACAAAGATAAGCTTTTCAATTCCTGCTGTTTCTGCCGCAAGTTCAGGCGCTCTTCTCCCTATGGCCAACACGGTTTGATAGCGAGCATCTGCCAATAAATTTAACAATAAGTAATGGCCGATTAAGCCGGTTGCGCCAATGATAGCAGCATTCATAATTAGCCTTGGTGATCTGGTTTACAGTGTCGTTAGAATACTTTAACAGCTTTTTGCTTGTTAATTGGGTGTAGATGCCGCACTATTTTATCCACTTTTTTATTCATTTAATATCTTAAGAATAAAGGTCATAACCAAGGAGAATGTGATGGGACTTTTTGATGCGATTTTAGGTAATTCCTCTGAAATGGATTTAGGTGAGTTACAGCAAGAGCTGTCACCAATTCTAGCCGACAATGAATCAGTACAAATGGGTTATAAACTGATCCGCGATATGTTTGTCTTTACTGATAAGCGTTTAATCTTGATTGATAAGCAGGGTATGACAGGAAAAAAGGTGAGTTATCATTCAATTGCTTATAAATCGATGACCCATTTTATTGTTGAAACTGCAGGTACCTTCGATATGGATGCTGAGCTTAAAATATTCATCTCAGGGACAGAGCAACCTATCGTTAAAGAGTTAAAGAAAGGCACTGATGTGATTGGTATTCAAAAAGCGATTGCTAACTTTTCACTATAACTTATGAATTAGTTTATGCATTAACTTATGCATTAACTTATGCAGTAACTCATGCTGTAATTCTTGCTTTAACTAACGGCTGTTTTCATTAACCGTCGTTTGGTTAAATCGACTGTTTTAGCCGCTACTTGTATTGGAAAGCACCATAGATGACAACAGAAAATCAGCCACAATCACCATTGAATGATGCACCAAAATCGGTGCAACTTGCGGTCGATTTAATTCAATTACTTGAAGAGAATAATATTGATACGCAAACCGCGATCGAAGCGCTACAAATCACATTAAATGACTTTAAAAGAAAGCAGCAGAGCGAGTAGTGAAGCTCCAAGCACGAACTAAAATAATAAGGACTAGATATGACCGAAGCTCACCTGCCATTAACTGACTTTATCGAATATTCTCAAGCTGAGATGCTAGAACGTGCCAAGCAAAATTATCAGGATGTCAAAAGACGTCATTCTATTCGTAAGTTTTCAGAGCGTGCTGTACCGCAAGAAATTATCGAGCAATGTATTTTGGCCGCTGGCACTGCGCCCAATGGGGCGAATCATCAGCCTTGGCATTTTGTGGCGATAAGCGATGCTGATGTAAAAGCTCAAATCCGTGAGCAAGCAGAAGCCATTGAACAAGCTTTTTATGCGGGGCGTGGTGGTGAAGAATGGTTAGATAATTTAAAACCATTGGGCACCAATGCTGAAAAACCTTACCTTGAAAAAGCCCCTTGGTTGATTGCTGTTTTTACTAAAAAGCGCAGCGAAGATAATGGTGAGCAAAAGCAGAATTATTATGTTCATGAGTCAGTGGGAATTGCGACAGGTTTTTTACTGCAAGCGCTGCATAACGCAGGCCTAGGTACACTTACCCATACACCTAAACCTATGTCTTTTTTAAGCAAGGTTTGTGGCCGTGATAGTGATAACGAACGCCCATACATGCTGATTATTGCGGGTTACCCTGATGAGGCCGCCACAGTGCCTGAACATGCATTACAGAAGAAATCGTTAGCAGAAATCAGTGATTTTATTTAACTGGCAGCGTTAGTGTTAACACACTGAAGATTAGCAAGTGAGGTAGCAATGGGCTTTCAACGAATAATGGCTTTGCATGTTCATGATGAACTTGAATATCAAGCTTATCGCGATGCCATGCTGCCCATTTTGCACTTTTACGGTAGTGACTTTGGTTATGATTTTGCAGTATCTGAAGTACTAAAGTCTAAAACCAATTCGCAGATTAATCGAGTGTTCACCATTGATTTTCCTTCAGAAGAGGTGATGAATGCGTTTTTTAGTGATGAGTCCTATTTGTCTGTAAAACAACGCCACTTTAATGCTTCTGTGACAAGTTCGACGGTTATTGGTTTACATGAAACTGATTAATAACAATTGAGCGCCAAGAGCTTGTTGTAAAAAGCTTCTTATAAAAGCTTCATCTTATAAAACGCAGGCAGAAGGTTATCGTTTTAATCAGTGGCTGTATTTTCTTACCTATCTTATGCCCTCAATAATCATTTGCCTCATTATTAACTTTCATTAATGTACTGTTTTAAAAACCTAATTTAAGGTCTAGTTAAGGCTTTTTATGGCTGTTTGTTGCTATAGTCCACATATGGAATAACGGCTATTCCATATGTAATGTTTATTTGAATTATGATGTTGTCTGAGCGACTTATCTTGCTTCAAAAGGTCGTTGTTGTAATCAATTTTAAAAAGCATTAGCTGTATGAGGAAGGGCCAAGCATTAATGGAAAATTTATATCATAGCTTAGGGATTACTCAAGATGCTGATCATGATGCGATAACTGATGCGTATGAAAGCTTGTATCTTTTTTATCACTCAGCTGAGTATCAAAGTAAATTCGCAGATATTGATATAAAACTTGCCAATATTGCCGTTTCTTATGAGATTTTAAAATGTGCTACAAAGCGTAAATCCTATGACGACATGTGGCAACTTTATCTGGCTGAGAAATCTTTAGCGGCCTTAGTCGATATTCCTGATATGAGTTATGAGTTTGAAGTAGATTCAGTGGTGATGGAACACTGGAGGGAAGTGGCAAACAAATATCCTCAGTTGAATGAGTTATACGAGAGTTTAGCTTGTCTATCGACCGTTCTGGCATATTCTTTCAAAGCGTACATTTTAGATAGTCAGCGCTATGAAGAAAGTGAACGTTTAGCCTACATTATGTGTGCCCAATACATACAAAAATTTTTTGGTGAAGACCAAAATATTAAACCGTTAGCAGAAGGGTTATTAGCAGCGACTTCGCCATCGGATTCAGTGACTACTGATGAGTTGTTTGATGCACAAGGCATCGAAGTTAATTTTCAAACGGTTGCGAATACGGAAACTGAAATTATTCTTTTATCTGAGCCTGTAACTCAAATGTCAGCCCAATCAAAAGCTGAGTTGAAAAAGCTAGCCAGAACCAAAGCTAAAAAGAAGCTTAAAGCGAGAATAATGGCCAAATCTAAAGGTATGACTAAGCCAATATCTACAGCCGAGCATTTAGCTAAAAAACAAACTCAAGCCCAAACTCAAGTGCTATCCATTATTACACCTAAAATATCTGCGCCTTTTGAGGCTAATCAGCCACAGTTAACTGAAAAAAGCGATCCTAAAAATGAGCAAGAATTAGGGATGAGCGCGAATAAAAATAGCCATTTTGATACGACACAAAGCCATATGGAACGCTTGCTTGCAAGTGAATCTCGTCAGCTTCGTCATTCCACTAAAAAGGCGACAGCAAAAGGGAGTTTGATTTTGTTTGGTTTGTTCCTAGTCTCAAGCCTTGCTGCCTAAAACCTCAAGCCTTGTGGCCTAAAACATCAAGTATTACGGCCTAAAACCTCTAGCATTTTCGACTGATATATCAAGATTTCTGCCGGAAATACCCAGGCGTTAGCAATGCCTTATTTCCAACCTTGACGCCAAAGCTGAGTGTCTTTTAGGTTACGCCAATTAATAGTAAATTCTTCAGCATTCATTTCTGCACGAATAATACATTCTAGTACGTTTTCATCTTCATCATAAGCCACTTTTATCACTGAAAAGTGCTTCAATTTATTGGTGACATGCACTTTAGTCCACTTACTGTGTAACAGCTTTTTAGGGTGCAGTGGGTTCATTGATTTTATCCTACTTTGGTTACCTATAACGAGTCTATTTCCTACTTAAGTGATTACGGTGAAGTTCGATAAAAGGTTCAATTCAGGGTTCTAAGTACACTTCTGTGGTGTGAACTATTTAGAACAAATCAAAGTTGTGGTGCTTCGTAGACAACATTGCTAATAGCAGTCCAAGATGGGTGACCCATCTTGGACTCTCTATAAATTATAGCCCCAGCAGCTCTCAGCAAAACGTCTGAAAAGCGACATATTTCCAACGGGGGAACATTATGCTTTGAAGCTAATTAGTAATTTTTTAAGTTGACTCTCGAAAAATTAATTATGAGTGTCATCGTTAAATACTCATCGTTAATTACTTCAACTGTTAACGAAGACCCCCACGGTATATTTAACGTAAAATGGCTGTGACAGTTACTTTCCTAAAGTACAATTTTTGTTGTGTAAACAGCATTATGGGCGCCATAGCTATTATTTAGTTGTCCGGACCACTGGACCACGATTATGAGTAAGTAAAAATGTAGCTGAATGATAATTGAGTACTTGAACTAATTGGAGACACTGAATGATTGCTGTTATTTTCGAGGTACAAATTGCAAAAGGCAGAGCGCTAAGTACTTAGGCATAGCCTCTGAGCTTAAGCCTCTTTTAGTTGATATAGATGGTTTCATTTCAATTGAAAGATTTCAAAGTCTCACTAATGAAGATAAGATTTTATCACTATCATTTTGGCGAGATGAGGAGTCAATACAAGATTGGCGTAATATAGAATCTCATCTACTGGCACAGTCTAAAGGCATTAATAGTGTATTTGAAAATTACAGATTGAGAGTTGCTGGAGTTATTAGAGATTATGGTTCAGAACAGCGAGAAGACGCTCCTCAAGGTAGTTTGTCTGTTCATGATTGTTAAAGTTTATCCTAAATAGGTAGACCACGCGAAACCCCGTTCTAACCCAAGTGTGCTAATTGGCATAAATTAAGAGCCAGAACACTTGGGATGTTACTCTTTATTATGTCAATAACAGAGCGTGAACCACCCGGTTTGAAGTGACAGTTATCGGGCTACTTTTCTGTAGCCAACACTCCCCCTTGGTGCAATTGCTAGTCATTTTAATCAGTACCTTTTAATCTCTTAAGTTAATTCTCCACAGGTTTTGCTAAGTGATTAAATGATAGTGTGTGGAATATAAATTATGGGTGTCACAGTTAATTTCTTCAGGGTTATTAGGACCAAGCCAGTATTCTTGATGAATAAGTCCAATAGTTCGAGTGGTTAAGCTGTCTAATAGTAGGGTTGGATGAACCCACCAACCACGTGATTTGTCAGTCGTTCTCCCCAGTTTGCCAAGGTCTTCTGCTACTTGATGTTTGTAACTCAACGCAGTGCTATCATCGAGGGCTAATATCTCTTCATAGGGCTGAGTAAGCTCGGCAGTATGTTGAAAACCAGACGCTCTAATCACTTCTGGAGGTATTTTGTCGTTATGGATCAATCGATATGCTCTTTCAACTTTAGCTTCATTACCTCTGCATGATTCAGCGATAGACTTGCCGCTACAACGAGACATATCAGCAGCGACTTCGATGACAAGATCAGTGCGGTGGGAGTCACCAAATGAACCATTTTAAAAGTGACTGTATGACCATTGCTCTGGGTTGAAAATAGACATGATTAATCTGCAAGTTGATTGAGTCCCTTGATCTGATCATCGATTTGTAACAAAGTTCATTGTGGTAAACATTTGTGTAGAAGAGTCATGACTTGGACATGTGGATAACCCAGTTTAGGGATCGAAAAACCATGTGTTGTACTGTGGTGGCTACAGCCCATCGCTTAGCAAGGTTGATGTGGATATTGCTGCAAAAACAAACCCCGTATCAGCCTCAGTATGGTGCCTATCATGGTACATGTTAAAACCGTTGTCGCTATCTTGCACAGCTCGGTCTGGCCAAGGGCATTTAGCCCGAGTGGGTGATATGAGTGGCGAGATAGTACATTAATAACTCATCAGGGTTGTTGTAAACGATGAAGTAATGGCTCAATCCAACCAATGTAAGCCAGAAAGGCCAAGGATAAAATTAATCCAAATGGGTGTTTCACAATTAAACGGTGCAGTGGTACGGAATTCATTAGGGGCGCAGTTAAACTGTTAAGCCGTATATATGGCAGTACAACCGCTTTAAGCTGTAAATGAGTGAAATCAATAACAACAGCAAGTGTGAATGGTTTAGCAGAAAATCAAGGTTAAAAGCCTTCGGTAGGCAGCCTATTGTCTAGACTCGCCGGGAGTGTCCATATATGGCTATGCATTATTCGTGACTTATGTCACTTGTTGTGCGACAAGCTTGCGTATTGCATCTGCAGCATGCAAAATATGCGCGCGTAACAGTTCAATAGCTTTTTCGGTTTCTCTGTTTCTACAATAAGTAAGAAGATCCCTATGATCCTGTTCTGCGCGGGGAATACCACGAGCCAGAAGAAGCTGCAAACGAATATAACGATCGCAGTTCGTATTTAGGCCATGGACTACATCTAACGTATGTGGGCGTCCGGCAGCACTGTATAAACAAGTATGGAACTGCGTGTTAAGCTCGCTCCATGTGCTGACCGCATCTTCGTGTTTGAATGCAGACTCTAATTCGTCGAGTACTTTTTCAGCTTGAAGAAAGTGCTCTTCTTGCAAATTTGGAATAGCTTTAGCGAGCATATCAGTTTCGATTAGGGCTCTAAGCTCAAATATTTCAGTGACTTGATTAACTGATAGCTCAGTGGCTGTCGCACCTTTATGAGCTTCAAATTTTACTAGGCCTTCGGCTTCAAGTTGCAATAACGCCTCACGTACTGGGATCCGGCTAACGTTTAATTCATCAGCTAATGCACTTTGACGAAGGGGCTCACCGGCAGCGATATCACCAGAAAGGATTTTTTCTCTAAGCACCTCAACAACTACTTGAGTACGCGTTTTATGGATAATTGGTGTAAATCGGCTCATAGTTTCAGTTTGGATTTTTTTGTTATTCTATTATCCATCCAAGGCTACCGTTAAAGCAGGTTAAAATAAAGGGAAACTCTGTTTCCCTTTATTTAATTTCTTCACGCTAGTCATTAAAAGTTGATGATTTTTACGGAATCATTTTTTAAATCATTAGGGAGTAAAGATTCAGGCATGTTCTGATAACAAATTGGACGCTCAAAGCGCTTCATTGCTTGGCTGCCTACTGAAGTTGTACGGCTGTCAGTACTGGCTGGGTAAGGCCCACCGTGGTTCATAGAGTGACACACCTCAACTCCGGTAGGCATCTGATTGAAAATAATACGCCCAACATTAAAGGCAACGGCTTCAATGAGTTGTTGGCTTTGTGCAAGTTCTGCTTCGTGGCCATGAATCGTCGCGGTGAGTTGACCTTCTAGTTCTGTGGCAATCGTTAGCATTTCAGCTGCATCGCTACATTCAACAATGACAGCGCAAGGTCCAAAGATCTCTTGCTGTAGTTGCGTTGATGAAAGAAAGGCTTGTGCGCTCACTCGCGCAGCTGTTGGGCAGGTGAGGTGACTGGCCTCTGCAGATTGTCCTTGGGCAATAAGCTCAACGTTGTCACTTTTTAATAAAGCATCAACTTGTGACTGATAGCTTGAAGCAATGCCTGGTGTCAGCATGGCCGATGCTGGCAAAGCGGCAATGGTCTCAGCCATCGTGGCAATATAGCGGTTTAATGCTGCACCTTTGATAGCAATAACAACGCCTGGACTGGTACAGAATTGACCATGACCCATGATCATTGATTGAACTTGTGTCTCAGCCAGTTTTTCAGCGTTACTCGCTAGAATATCACTGAGTATGAACTGAGGGTTAGTTGAGCCTAACTCGCCATAAAAAGGGATTGGCACCGGCCTAGCTGCACATAAGTCCGCTAGAATTCGACCGACTTTTAATGAACCAGTAAAACCAACGGCTTTAATACCGCTGTGACTCACTAACATGGTGGACACGTTTGGTGTCGCACCTTGGACTAAACTGAATACGCCAGCGGGCATATCACAACGAATAATGGCTTTTTCTATAGCACGAGAGACGAGTTCACTGGTCGCTGGGTGCGCTGGATGCCCTTTAACAATGACAGGACAGCCCGCGGCGAGGGCTGATGCGGTGTCGCCACCTGCGGTTGAAAAGGCTAATGGGAAATTGGACGCACCAAACACGGCAACAGGTCCGATAGGCAATACGCTTAAACGGGTATCCGCTTTTGGTAATGGTGCACGCTCAGGATTAGCAACATCGACAAATTTCGGATCGAGAGGCTCACGCAATGTCGCAGCAAATAATCGTAATTGATTACAAGTTCTGCCTGTTTCGCCTTGGACGCGTGCCATAGGCAGACCTGATTCAAGGTTCGCAGCTGTGGTTATGATCGCTATATCTATTTGCAACTCATCGGCAATAGCATCTAGAAAATCTGCACGTTGAACCGGGCTTTTCGCTCTGTATTGGCAAAAAGCTGACTGAGCAGCCTTGACGGCTTTATCTATCTCTTGCTGATTGGCATTGGCAAACTGCCAGTCAAGTGGGGTATTGGTGACTGGATTAAAGCTGTTAAATGCATTTGCATCACCAGTCCAACAGCCGTTGATAAAGTGCTGCCCAGTTATTGTTGAAGTCACATCGTTCGTCACTGAATTTGTCATATTGATCCCTGTTAAGTCTATGCCGACATCTGTATGGAATAGACATTTTTAGTTGTGTATTAACTCACTTGGAAACCGAAAGCGTATGGGTCACTGTCATCGATGGTTATGGCATTTTGACCGGTAATCCTGGCCCATCCTTGAATACTTGGCATGATGCCACGATGACTACCAACGAAGGTGGATGACTCAATACAGCCGATAAACTGGCTGCCTATAATGCTTTCGTGGGTATATTTGTCACCGACATTTAATTTCCCTTTAGCATAAAGTTGGGCTAAACGTGCGCTGGTCCCGGTTCCACAAGGAGACCTATCTATGGCTTTATCGCCATAAAAAACTGCATTAGCACCATTTGAGCCTTCAGTGATGGTACCGCCAGTCCAGAGGACATGGGACACCCCAGATACCGTAGGATCGTCGGGGTGAATACAGGTTAATTGCTCATGAGCAATGTTGCGTATGATTGGGCTCCAGCGAAGAATGTCAGCCGCTGTCCACTCCCTTAAGCCGGGAAAGTTTGCTTGTGGTTCAACGATGACATAATAGTTGCCGCCATAAGAGACATCGACTTTGAGTGGACCGAGTTCAGGTATATCCAAAATTACATCCTGATGTGCTAAATAAGCTGGGACGTTGTAAATCTTCACCCAATCAACTTTTTCACCTGTTTGTAGGTACTCGATATTGATCTGACCCGCAGGTACATCAATTGTGAGTTTCCCTGGGGATTTGGCGATCAGCAGACCAGATTCGATAGCTGCAGTGATGGCACCTATTGTGCCGTGGCCACACATAGGTAGGCAGCCGCTTGTCTCAATGAATAAGATAGACGCATCGGCATTATCACTACATGGCGGATACAAAAATGCCCCCGACATCATATCGTGGCCTCTAGGTTCGAACATTAATCCTTGGCGGATCCAATCATAGTCATTGAGAAAGTGTTGGCGTTTCTCACTCATGGTATGACCCTTCAGTTCCGGATGGCCACTTGTGACCAGACGAACCGGGTTACCGCAGGTATGTGCATCGATGCAAAAGTAAGTTCCTTTTAACATTTTTACTTGACTCCATTTCCTTTATCGTGGGAAAACCCATCATTATTATGCCATCGCGGAGGCTTAAATTAACAAACGTCAATGAAAACTACCGCGGTTAAGAGCAACGCTGAGACGGCTTAATCTAGGTTGTATTTGTTTAGGTTAATACGTGTATTCATTGCTTCTTGAATGAGCTTTTAAACATAAGCACGCTCATTACCAGTTAAGCTCATGCGTGGCAAACGGACATTTTCACTACCACGTCCGAAAAGTTGTTCTGCAAATTTAACGCACTGTACAAGTGTTTGAATTATATCTAAAAGTAACTGAGGTATGAACCAGTGATAAATCTTACGGGCTTGCTCAATACGGCGTGCACGAGCCAGTTTTAATAGGGTAATTGACTCACGTGGAAAGACGTTTTCTCGGCCAGAAATCCAACCTGTCGCTTTCAATAGCAGGTTTTCTAGGGCGATATCTTCAACACCTAACTGCTCAATATCTTTAGCATATTGAGATTCAAATTCTGCAGTATTTTCAGTAAAACCACTAAGTACAAGAATACGACCATTGACTGTTTCTACAGTGTGCTTGATAAATTTACGGTTTTCTTGAGGGCTAAGTGATGGGTTCTCACCCATTGTGACTAAGGCAATTATGCCATCAATACCATTTTTAATAAGATCTTCGCTCATGCGCGCATTAGATTCATCGTTAATTGAATCATCATCATTGAACTGAGTTGAGATAGCTGGGAAAACACCTTGGCAATTTACTTTCATGTCTAGGACCTAAATGCGCTTGTTATAATTTATAAAAAAATATCATTAACCAGAACAATGCGTATGCATTTGGCTTGTTTTGAAAATCTACAGTATATTGTATACAATGTTTCGGGAAATAAAACCCCTCTTTCAAATTTAATCGTCTACGTTATATGAGAATATAATATATTTTATGCAGGTAGTAATAAACGAGCCTGCCATGGGGTTGAGCGATCTTCCTGCTGAGATCTTAGAGAATTGATGCACACAGAAGGGAGGGCCATAAGGATTTTTTCCTCTGGTTATCCCTAAATAGAGGGGGGGGGGGACTATACTTGAGATAGGACAATATGTTACTCGACACATAGACAGTTATCGTAGTTTGTTGATGCATGAACCCCGTATACATGCTGGTATGCATGGGGCTTTACTGACATTTGTTTTCACAGAAGGTGCTGATTTTAAAGTGTTATTTATGCGCAGCGAAGGGGGTGTCAGCATGTGTGGTCTCGGCGTTCTCGCTTTGGTTAAAGTCACTGGTGAAGCGGGGGCGATAGCACTCGAGGCCGAGCCAAGAGTGATAAGAATTGATGCGCCAGCTGGACTCATCACCGCAACGGCTCGTCGAGACAGCCAAGGGAGAATTCATGCCAGTTTCTTAAACGTTGCTTCCAGGGTTGATTCGTTAGGCTGCAGCGTGATGGTCGAAGGCTTTGGTGAGGTTGAGTATGACATCGGTTTTGGTGGCGCTTATTATGCCTATGTTGATGCCTAGGCTATTTCCTGTGACCAAGAGAATGTGGCCCAGCTGATTGATATGGGGAGGCGTATCACGTTGGCGGTCATGGTATCCCACTCCTTAGTGTACCCAAGGGAAATAGATTTGAGTTTTCTCTATGGCACCATATTTACGTCTAATAAAGTCACAGATAAATTAGCGCACTCTCGTCTTGTATTTTTGCTGATGGAGAGGTGGATAGTTCGCCAACGGGCACAGGCGTTGCGGGCCGTATTGCACTATACATGCTAAAGACGCAGTGATGCTCAATGAAACCTTGATGATAGAAAATATTGTCGATGGAGAATGATGGTCAGTGTGACTTCAGAAAGTGAGTGTTGTGGTAAAAAAGCGGTGGTCCTTTAAAGTGTTAGGTCACTGATATATAACCGGTCGTCATCAGTTTATTGTCGGCCCTGATGATCCATGCCAACACGGGTTTATGCTTCGTTAGCGGGCAGTTTTCATTGGCATTTAACCACTGAATATTACTAGAGAGAGATTATGAGTCAGAGCACAATGAGCGCCACTAAAGGAACGGTGACAATTGTCGGCGCCGGTATCGTAGGCTTGGCAACGGGTATCGAGTTACAAAGAGCAGGGCACAAGGTTCAAATTATTGATAAAGAGGGGATTGGCGCAGGCGCTTCTAAAGGTAATGCAGGCCACTTTGCCACCGAGCAGGTGTTTCCCTTAGCCGATCCTGCGATGTTGCCCAAATTGCCAGGGATGTTAATCGACCCCTTAGGGCCATTTCGTATTCAACCTCGCTATTTTGTCAAAGCAGCTCCTTGGTTTATGCGATTTTTAGTCAATATGTTGCCAAGTAAAAGAGCCCATAACGCTCAAGCTATTAAACGACTCAATGAGCAATCTATTGAGGCGTTAATCGCGCTCACGGAGTTTTGTGGATGCTCTGAATTCGTGACGCTTAACGGCAGTTTACTGGTTTTTGAAGGCACGCCCATTGAGGTTGTGACTAACGAGTATGAACACTATTTGGGTGCAGGCGTTAAAGTGAGGATGCTTACGGGGAATGAAGTTAGGCAATTAGAGCCAAGTTTGAGTGATAATATCAGTCATGGATTATATTTTACTCACGTAGGCCATACCAAGGACCCATACCAACTTTGCCAAGCCATTGCGAATAAATTCATCGCACTCGGAGGGGAAATACTCACTGAAGAGCTGACGTCGATAGAAAACGAGTATTCCGACTGTAGTGGCAGCAGTATCAGCGGCGATAGTAAAGTCACTATGCGCTTACAAACCGGGGAAAAGCTTACTTCAGATAAATTGCTGATAGCGTCAGGCGCTTGGTCTAAACCGCTAGTGAAGCAGTTAGGCTATAGTGTGCCCCTTGAATCTGAGCGTGGATATCACTTGATGATGCCACAAATAAGTAGTTTAACTCGCCCAGTCGCGTCCTATAATCGCAAGTTTATTATTACCCCAATGTCTGAGGGAACTAGGCTTGCGGGTACCGTCGAATTCGGTGGGTTACAAGCACCTTTAGTTAACGCTCGAGCAGATTGCCTGTTTCCACATGGTAAGGCGCTACTGCCTGAGCTATTTGCTGGCGCTAACGTAGCTGATGGTGAGCGCTGGATGGGCTTTAGACCGTCACTACCTGATAGCTTACCGATATTGGGAGGCAGTCCAAATCATGCCAATGTATTCTTCTCTTTTGGTCATCAGCATTTGGGATTAACCTGGTCAGGCATAACAGCCAAGCTGGTGAGTCAAGCGATGTCAGGGCTGCCGACCGATATGGATATCAGTGATTATAGGATTGATCGATTTGGCTAGGTCTTGTTGAATTTCATGTCGAGTGTCAAGACTTTTCAGCAAAGGCTGGCCGTCTTCGAATGAAGACGGTTGACAGTGTTATAGTCTTTCCATGATACATATTTCAATGAATTTCTGACCATATGGACGATACAGAGTTGAATATGGGGATTAGGGTAAACGGCATTTATCGCGTCAGGAAAGCCTTTTAAACCATCAACACAGGCAATAAGAATATCTTCCACCCTGCGTTGCTGTAGCTGCGTTAACACGCCCAACCAAAACTTAGCCCCTTCATTTTCAGCTATCCAAAGCCCCATTTGTTCTTTATGGCCTTCCAGGTTAATCCCTAGGGCCAGAAAAATAGATTTAGTGATAACACGCTTATCCTGGCGAATTTTAATGACAATACAATCAAGGTAAACAATGGGCTAAATCGCATCCAGAGGACGGTTTTGCCACTCAACGACTTGCTCTATGACGGCATTCCTTACCCGAGAAACTAATGTGGGTGAAATCTCTACGCCACACCACTCATCAAAGGCTTGAACGATATTGCGAGTACTCATACCTTGGGTGTAGAATCATAATATTTTATCGTCTATTGAGGTGAATCTTGATTGGTGTTTCTTGACGAGTTGAGGCTCGAAGCTACCTTCTTCTCGGTCACGAGGTGTTTCAAGCACATACTGACCATCCTCGGTTTGTATACGCTTACTGGTCTTGCCGTTGCGACTATTGGCCGAAGTGGATTTTGGCTGAAGTGGATTTGCTGATGTTTATTGTAGCCGAGATGCTCATCCATTTCGGCATTAAGCGCAGCCTCAACGGTAATCTTTTTGAGCATCTGATTAAATGGGTTTAAGTCATCTGGTGTTTTTATGCTTTAGCGGCTTCTTTAGCGAAAGCTTCTATATCTTTAATATTCATGAGTATCTGCCTATCCTTGACTCTCTAGGATCTTCTAGAGCGATACCTTGGTGGGCTGACTCGTGCACTTGTAAAGCAGGCTTGTGCCAACCTGAAGCGACTGTGCTGCACCGGCGACACTGTAGCCTTGTTCAAGCACCATCAAGACGGCTTCATCTTTAAATACTTGCGGATAACACTTGTGTGATTTTTTCAGACTCATAGTAAACCTCTTAATTTATTAACAATACGGTCTCAAAATTAAGTGTACGGTGGAATTAGATTAGAACAACGCGAGATTTTACGCTGGGTTAGGGCGCAAAAACCCCGTAAAAACGGGGTTTGGTGTTATTTAATATTTGAAAGGATCAGTCTATTAAATCCAGAAGTTCTAGTCTTTCTTTTGCCAAAATATATCTTGCACGTACATCGTCAATTTGCTGTTGAGTTAATTTCTTACCAAGAGTACGAAGTCCACCATCAGCATCATTATGGTGAATACCGTAAGCAAACTTAAGGTATTCCATAAGTAGCGGCTGCGCATCAAGATATGATATGGAATTCATAGCCTGAGAAATTTTGTTTGCCTCAGCCCATTCGCCTTTATTAACATACTCCTGCATACTAACGCTAGCTTTTGGAAAGATACAACCTACACCTGTAATGCCACCGCATGCTCCAGCAAGCCCTGCATGTACTGTTACAGTGTCAACACCTGCCAAGATTTTTAGATCTTTGTCTTCTAACGTCAGCGTTTCAATAGTTGAAACATCAGTTGTCGATATTTTAAGAGCTGTTACTTCAGGTAGCGCTGCAAGTCTTCTAAGAAGATCGGTTGAAAGTGCATGATACCCGGCTGCATCAGGGTTGTTATAAGGCATAATGGTTATGCCTGCCTCTTTTGCAGCTATTGCAGAAAGCTCATAGTACGCATACATTTCTTCATCAGAAGGGACTTCCTGAGTTTTTGGTGGCATCACCATTACTGTATCCACTCCAACCGCCGCTAGCTCTTTAACGATTGTGGCAAGCTCTTCTTTAGTTTCTGCCGCCGCTCCACTGATCAATGGGACATTGTAATCTTTAGCAACATCAGAAAGGGCTTCAAGTAAAGAAAGACGCTGTTCAGAGCTTAGGTAGCTATTCTCACCTAGAGTACCTGAGCCGACAAGTCCCCCCATTCTGCTTCCGCCCTTTCCTTGAACTTTTAAAATAGCTGCAGCGTATTTTTGTGTTGCAGCAAGGTCAAGTTCAAGGGCACCGGATTCTGATTCTTTTAGCCATGTAAACACGGCCGGCATAACCGTATATCGCCAATCTGTACTATTTGTTTCCATCATATTACCCTTTGTTTAAAAATCATGTTGCATAACTAATATTGTATAAAATATATTATATTAACTATATCAGGTAAATTACCTTAGGCAAAGATGGTGGGTTATTGGCTTACGACCTCAAAGGGCTAATGTTAACGCTGGCGCAAAAATTAAAATTGAGTTAACACCGTCGATTGAACAAGTCATTTCATCGGTTTTCATGCTGATATCCGTGTATTACTCTACTTCAAACGACACAATACCCATCGCCTTTCAAGATACAAAGTCGAAGGTTTGAAAGTTGTCATTGATCCTACTATCCAAAGCACTTCCTACATTTGGCAGTGTCTCATTGAAAAAGTATCAATGAAAAGCATGGCCACCCATTCCAACTAATTATTTTATCAAGCAACCTCGGTTTTTTAAAACGAGCTAAGTATTTATCAACTTATATCAGTTGGTTAGTGAATGAATATAATGGATGGTATGTGAATATTGACCAATAAAAACTATGTTATGTTTACAGCTGCAGTATAAAAAACATTTTATAATTTCATTATTTTAATCAGAATTGGATGAGTGAAGTCATGCAGAAAAAATTAAAAGAGGCTTACCACTTAGAAATGGATGAAGCCATTCGTTTTTATGAATTAAGTCAGCTTGATTGCGCTTTTCATCATTTAGAACGGGCCCATATTCTTGCTCAGCGCTATATCATACCTCATACAAGATGCCACTGGTGGATGCTTAAAGTAGGCGTCAAGAAGCGCAGTCTTAGGGAGGTCTTTGGGCAGTTAACCAGAATAATCGCTTCGGTATTGTTTTCCAGAATTTGGGTTCCTGTAGGGAATACAGGCGGTGCCAATGTTAATCCATTGAAAATAATGCCTATTCCAGAAGATTTAAAGAAAATTTTGAGTAAATAAAATATAACCAAGTAAAAAGGCAAGTTCAGGCAGCGCTGTTGCTAGTTAACAATGCCTTAGCCGAAATTTTAAAGAAAGCATTAAGTGGTTGAAGTATAAATAATTTAAAGGTAAGTTTAGGCAGTAGTGCTGCTAGTTAACAATGTCTTAGTCGCAACTTTAAAGAACATTTTAAGCAATTGAAAAATAATAAGTAAGAAGGTAGGTTCTTGCAGTGACGCTGAAATGTTGCTAGCTAAACATGCCCCAACCCCAACCCCAACCCCAACCCCAACCCCAACCCCAACCTCACTCTCACTCGCCTGTCGCTTGGTTACCGATTCGACGCCAAAATCGCGTGTTGTAATTGCAGTAAATCATTCACAATAAAATCAGCCTGAGATTGATAATCTGGCTGCTTATTGTGGTTAATAAATACTGATACCATACCGGCATTTTTAGCGGCTTGAATATCGTATAAGTAATCACCCACATAGATAAGAGAAGCGGGTTCAATATCCCACATTTTGGCAATGGCAAGTAACGCATCTGGTGCGGGTTTAGCAGGGTAACATTCACGGGTTAACACTAATTCCATGGCAATGTTATTTTGCGACAGTTTAGTTGCTGTTGCGGTTTTACTATTTCGGGTCACGATGGCTGTAGGCAGTGACAGCTGTTGCAAACTGGCCAATAACGCATGCATATGAGGCAGCGCCTTGGCATTCATTGCATCAAGTGCTTCGTGCTCAATAATGATTTGATGGGCTTGTTGCTGAGCATCTAATGATGGCATGTCTTCGATAAAGTCGAGAACGTCAGTATCAAATGGACAGTTTAACTGTTGCTTAATTTTACCAAAGTCCAATTCTGACTCAACTAAAGTGCCGTCTAGGTCGAATATTACGCCTTTAATATGGGTCATTGTTTTCATTTGGGGTCCAGTTGTCTTGCCGTGATAGGGTAAAGATTATCTGATATTTAATCAGTAAAGGTCATAGTATCGAGCATCAGAGAAAAGTCTCCCTGTTGTTTATCGGCAATCAGTAGGCCGACTCGGTCGATATCTTCAAATAGTAATTCAGGTGCGTTGACGTTTCTACCACGAAATTGCGAATTAAAATCATCAGGTGTAAACCTGTGTTCAGTGCGCTGACCTGCAATGGTATCAAAGTGAGCCACATAAGCTTCACCAAAGGAAAGTTTCGGTGTCTTAAAGCGTAATTGGTAGCGTTTTCCGTCACCGATTACAGTTAATTTTACGGCGTTGGCTCGCGGAATTATCGCGAGTAAACGATACTCCATTGATGCAAAACCACCATTGTTGGCAAGTGAAACATTGCCGCTAAAAACGGGCTTGTCTTGGCGTTTATCGCGGTTAATTTCACTTGATGAGATGCCACCCATTACCGTGTCATTACTGATTTTGGCTGCTTGAAGTTGCTGTTGGGAGTTAAATTGTATTTCCATAGCACTCACTGAAGGTTGAAAAAATACGATGGAGCTTATAAAAAGACTGCATAAACACAGGTTTTTCAATAGTACGCCTATTACTACTGAAGTATACCGCTGTAATAACTGATGCATATTGGCGAGTGAATTTTTCATCATTTATTTTCCTCATAAAAAAGCGACTTATCTCGGGTGGAGGATAAGCCGCAAAAGGGTCGGACGGAGATAATCGTTTACGAGTGAATGGCCTTGATTATTCTTCGGCGACAAAATCGTCCATTAAGATAACCGAGAACATTGAAGTGTCATTTTCTGCATCTACTGCTGCAACACTGTATAAACCGTTGCCTGCAAGTGATACAGCTAGCGGGCCAATCGCTACTGTTTTAGTGCCTGTGACAGTCACGCTGACAGTGTAATCACCCGGTGCGATACTCAAGCTGCCTGATGCCGCTTTGAATGGGACATCAGTGAGAGCAGGTGTTGCATCACTGATATCAGCAGTCGGGGTAAAATACACGTCGACGTTGCCTGCAGAGTAAGAGGCATGAATGACATTCAGGCGGGCTTCAGTCGCAATGCGGCGTGTATGTTCAGCAAAAGCCCAAGGTGCAATGTCGTTGTCAGTGAGAGAGCCGACGGCGAGTACTGAGTAGCTGCTTCCTAGCATTAAATCGAGTTCGGCGTCGGTAATAACTTCTACTGAATTGTCGGCATCAGCCGCAACGGTTACTGTGTGCATGCCTTCTGGGATATTGACGTAGCCTGCAAGGTTACCGAATGAAAGCATATCAATGGCCGGCGTTGAGCTGCCATCTAAAAATACATCGACAGCTGGGGCATCGGCAACGGCATGTACTACACGGATATCACTGCCACTGCTAACATCGTTCAGTAGTACTTGACCTTCAGGAAGCGCAACTAATAAAGCAACAGGAGAGTTACCAGACCATTCATTTGGAATTGCTGAAATTAAATAATCCATTCCATCGGCTAGGTTAACTGTGCCTGAATCGAATACGACATTCTTGTCACCGGATGCTGTAATTCTAATCTGGTAATCAGCAGTTGGTACGGTGAGTTGGTCACTATTATCCATATAGTTTGCTGATAATGTCGGCTCCATCATTGAGATGTCGGCCATTGGCGCTGTGACATAAATATCAACCAGTCCTACTGCTGGAGTGGCATGTAAAACTTGGACGCGGGCATTGCCGCTATCAATGGCACTTTCTTCATTAGCAATGAGCTTTAGCATTAACGTTTCATCACTGACATTACCTAATGCGACGGCGGTATACTCCATGTCTTCTGCTGTTGCTAGCTCAGCTTCAAGTACTGTTAATGTGCTGCCATCAGCAAGTATCGCATCGACATTGATGGCATAAGTTGCCGTCGGTACTTCGAGTAAACCACTAGACATAGCGTAATCGACATCAGACAGTAAAGCTGCACCATCAGCAGTAACATTGACCATTGGCGCGTCGCTGCCAGCATGAATAACGCGTACTTCAGCATAAGTGACAACTGGCGTTTCGACCTCTGCATCAGTGACTGTGTCATCGTCATCATCTGAACAAGCAGTTAATCCAATCAGTGAAAAACATAGGGCAAGAGAGTAGATCCTTTTCATCGTTCTTTCCTCGAATTTGTTTCTGCAAACGAATTATAAAATTGATTTCTTGATTACTGATTTCAGGCGCTGATTTCGAGGGGTAATACGGCAGTTGCTAATTTAAGATCATTTTTCGATTAATGAATTTTCACAAAAAGTTGGTTCAAGATCATTTTGATATAGAGTGTAATTAACATCGACACTTAATCGATTTGGCTTTAATCTGTTGTCAGAATAGGGCTTTTAGGCAGTTTGCGGTGATTCAGACCAGCAGTAAAAAACAGCAAAATAAACAACAAAATTTTAAAGTGGTTTCGTTTAATTTATTTAATTTTATCGAACCGCCAGCGGCTTATTATGACTTTGAAAATATCTATTCTCACCAGCAATGGCAGAAAAAATGTGCTTGGATTTGTGATTATTTAACCGAGCATCAACCAGATATTATTGGTTTTCAAGAAGTCTTTAGTCCTGATGCATTAAAGGCATTAATTGCGCCTTTGGGTTATCAGTATTTTGCCGCTTTGGATGAGCCGAGTTTAATCAGCGATTATGTCTATCAAGACCCTGTAGTTGCTATTGCGTCGAAATATCCCATTACTGAATCTGCGTTAGTGACTCCCGATGAAACCTTGTTTCCGTTAATGGGAATTGCTAATGATTTTAGCTTTAGCCGCAAACCGCTACGGGTAAAAATTGCATTAGCTGATTTTGGCGAATGCGAATGTTATGTGGTGCATTTAAAGTCAAAGCGAAGTGGCATGGGCGTCGAACGATTAGCTGATTCTGGCATGACAGGCGGCGCTGATATTATGGCGAGGCAAGCATTAGGAAGCTGGGCTTCAAACATGCAGCGGGGTAGCGAGGCTGCATTATTGTTTAATGAAATCGCCAAGCAACGGAGTCAGACACAATTACCTGTGTTACTCATGGGCGACTTTAATGACACCTTGCAAAGCACTGCGTTAGAGGCCTTTCGTGCCAATGGGAAACGTGTTTTTAGAAACGATATTATTGATCCTGAACTTAAAAAAATGAATGACCAAACTCTGGCGGATGCGTTTGCGCAATTTAGCTTATTCGACAGTTATGATTTATTTAAAACCGGTCAAAAGCTCAATGCTACCTTGGCTCAAGATGAGTATGAATCAGGTCTACATGAAGAGGACTCTGATATTGCCGAAGATGTGTTGCCGCCTGTTGACCCTTTAAAATATGCTCGCCAGTCAACTCACTATTTTGGTAATACAGGCTCGGTGTTGGATTACATATTAGCCTCATGTGAATTTGATGCATCACACCCAAGAAACCTAGCTGAAGTCAGTGATTATCAAACCCATGACCGACATCTTGTTAGGGCTGATTATGCAAGAGACAGTGATAGTACCGATCATGCTCCTGTGATGATGACATTTACATTGAGAAGTTAACCAAGCTATTTACTGTCATTACTTCCTTTTATTAATTCCTGGTGTTAAAAAAAATGCCGCTTCATTTCATGAAGCGGCATTGGTGAACTCTACATTTTAAAATGTAGAGTTATCTTGCATATATGTGTGAACTAGTGAGTTAACATTTCGCTGATTTTGACACAGCGTTGCTCTTTTTGACGGGTTTCTAATAATGCTCTACGGGTCATTTTCGACAAGCCTGTTTCGGTATCTAACACCTGATTAATCGCGGCGATATTGGCATTGGTACATGCGGTTGGAATTAACCTACGATTATAAGCTCGCATAAATACAGGTCCCTTTTTATCGACTTCTGCAATATTGGCTAAACGCTGCTCTGCTGTCGCTGCACTTAATAACTTTTGCTCACTTGGGTATAAGTAATTCATCGCTACGCGCAGTTTTGAAAATGGCATGTCAGTGTCATTTTCAATGGTATGGAGCCACTGACGTTTTGATCTTGCTTGAGGTCGAATAACTTCAGCGGCTATTGCAGATTTCTGGCCTGAATCTGATAAGTCGCGATGTTTTTCTTCAATGGCAATAAGGCCACTTTGTGGATAATCATATTGATTGAGTTTGATAATGATTTTCCAGCGTAAATCTTGGCTGATATTTAAGCCTGTAATCGTCGCGTTGCCTTCCAGTAGATCGGCGAGGTGATCCAATGCGTGCTGACTACTCGCTAAGCTAACATAGGCATCAAACCAGCGGCGCTGGAAGTCAGCATTGTCACGATGTTCCATTGCCATGCGTAAGCTCATTTGAGTCAGAGCCTTACCAACTTTGACTGCATACGCTTTATGATTCGGCGCCATGCTGTCGAGGTAATACTGAGCCTGTTTTAAGTTACCTATGACTTGACCTAAGATAGTGTAGTCTTGTTCAAGCGGTGCATTGACTAGTGCGACATTGATGTATTGTTTAAGAGAGGTTTTACCGTCACTGACACTGTCCCACATGCTTTGCCACAACATTGAACGTAGCAGTGGATCACTGACCTTACTCAGCTGTTGTTTGGCGGTTTCAAATGAGCGTTCGTCAAGTTCGACTTTCACATATCCCCAATCTTCAAAGTTTGGGTAAACCAAGTTCGGGCAATGGCTACCGATAAGTTCAGGCACTTCGGTTCGCTCGCCTTTGTATGTGACCGCAACTTTGGGGCCTTGATGGATTGAGTAACGGGTTGCATCAAATAATGCCACTTGTACACGTTGTTCGCGTAATGTCGGTAATGCATCACTTGGCGCAGTTTGAATTAACGCAAATTCGCTGACTCTGTCATTGTCACAGCTGTACTCAGCTTTTAAGGTGTTTACACCTGCTTGATACAACCAGTCTTGAGTCCACTGGGATAAATCACGCTCACTGGCTTGAGATAAACTACCAATAAAATCATCGAGTGTGGCGTTTTGATAACTGTACTTGGTTAGATATTGCTGCACACCTAGTTGAAAGGTGTCTTCGCCTAATAAATGCCTGAGTTGTTTCAGGGTGGATGCACCTTTTGAGTAGGTGATGGCGTCAATATTATCAAACGCATTCATGCTGGTAGGTACAGGCACTTCGATAGGATGAGTGGTGACTAAGCTATCCTGACGATAAGCACTTTGTTTACCAGTCGCATAAAACGTTCGCCAAGCATGACTAAACTCCGTTGCTTCGCTGGTGGCTAAAGTGCCCATGAAGGATGCAAAGCTTTCGTTGAGCCATAAGCCATTCCACCATTTCATTGTGACTAAGTCACCAAACCATTGGTGCGCCATCTCGTGCATGATAACACCAGCTAAGCGCTGTCGCTGGGCTGCCGTCATCGTGTCTTTGTACATGAAACGGTTTTCAGCAAAAGTAATGGCGCCTGCATTTTCCATCGCGCCATATAAAAAATCAGGGACTAACAGTTGGTCGTATTTTTTAAATGGGTAGTCGATACCAAAATAATCATCAAAGAATGTTAGGCCTTGCTTGGTATAGGTGAACCAGTCTTCAGCGGTGACTTGTTCAGCAACCGATTGACGGGCAAATAAGCGCATTGGGTATTTGCCGCTGTTGTCTTCCCAAACATGATAAGGCCCCGCATGCATCGAGAAGTTGTAAGGGCTAAGCTTAGGCGTGACTGGAAATGTCCATAGATTGCTATCAGCTTGCTCTTCAATGTTACTCTCGCGCATGGTGCTAATGACGCTCCAATCTTTAGGGGCGTTAACTGTGATTTGATAAGTGGCTTTTAAGTCGGGCTGATCAAATACGGCAAACATTTGCTGAGCGGCAGCTGGCTCGAAATGAGAGTACAAATACACCTTGTCATCAACAGGATCGACAAAACGATGTAAGCCTTCGCCATTGGTGCTGTGTTCGCGGCTGTATTCGACTTCAATGGTATTTTTACCATTGCTGAGTAACTGCGAATTGATACTGATATAAGCATCGTTATAATTCGGGTAAATGCCTTTACCATTAATGGTGAGTTTGCTAATTGTGGCTTGATTCAAGTCAAGTGTCAGCGGCTCTTTATTGCTGCTAAGGTTGAAATCTACTTTAGTGATAGCACTAAAATGACTTTCGCCAGTAAGATTAAAACTCAGCTGATAATTCACTTCTGAAACGACATTAGAGCGTGCCATTGCTTGGGCTTCGCTGATATTGGCACTGCCATCACGTTCTGTTGCAATAATCTTAGGAGTGCTATTACAAGCAAATAAGCTTGCGCAAGCAAGCGCGACGATAGACGACTTAAACAGGTTCACAATTTCTTCCCTAAATATTTATTATTGTTTTTTGGAACTAGCGTTTTATTCAATGACTATTGTTTACAGTTGTAAAAAAGCCGACTGGAAGTCGGCTAATTAAAGTTTATCAGAGGCTTATAAGCCTAAGAAAGACTTAGATTTAACTTTACGGATTTCTTTTTCATCAGACCATTCGATTAGGCCTGTTTCTAAGTCCATTAGACGCATGGTCATTTTGTAGTATACGTCTTTTGTGCTGCCATCTTGCTTGACGATGCTAGATAAGTTGCCGTACAGCATGTACTGGGCACCGACTTGACGACCAAATTTAATCGCAGTAGATGGGTCAACCATACCAGCATTGTTTTGGTAGTCTAGTTGCTTACGCACTGAGTCAACTTTAGTCATATCGATAAAGCGGAATTTACCTGAACGTAATAATTTATTGCTGATGGTATCAGTGACGGATTCTGTATCGATATGCTCAGAGGTTTTGTTTTTGATTTTATCAACAAAGATAATTGGGCGATCGTTCTGTGTCATGACGATGACAGGCGGGAACGTCAGCATGCTATCAACCATTTTTGCAGCAATGGCTTGTAAATCAGTTGAACCGAAGTTTTCATTAACGGTTTCTACTTCGGTTGCATCGCCATATTCAACCTTAGATTGACAAGCTGATAGCCCGATTACAGCGGCTAAAACAAAAATCAGTTTAAAATGTTTCATAGTAAGTTCCATGTTGGATATGACTTATAAGTAGTCGAGTTAAATAAATAGTTGAGTTAAATAATTATTGAATAAAAACGGGTTTGATTACCAGTCTCTATCACCCAAATTAATGTTGCCCGATTAGGTTGTACATCAATTTTGGCAGCAGGACTGTTGCCTAAACGGATTTGGTACTCGCCTGGTTCAATATATTGGCGGGCGATTTGTGCCTGTCTTGGTAATGTCAGCCAGCTACGTCTGTCAGCTTGCTCGGTCACTACATTAAAAATCTGCATTAAAATTGCTGCTGCATCGGCTTCGTTATTACGGCGCTTACTGCCACTTTCAACACTGCGAGTCATTTCAGACTTAGTATAGACCCGCGCAGCTTGGCGTACCAAGGCTGCAGGTAAATCTTCTTTTAGTGCGTTAATAGCTAAGGCATCAATATTGGCAATTGGTTCCGCTTTTAATACGGTTCCGAGACCTTGGATAGTCGAAGGTTGAATCACTTGGCGGTGTGGCTGATATGTAGCCAGTGACACTGTTTGCCAATTACCATCAATAGTAAACGGAACGGTTAAGCTTTGTTTTTCAGGCACGAAGCCTTTTTCGACCACCATCACCACTTGGCCTTGGCCTTTTTTAGGTAAAATTGCATCTCCCCAACGACGTTTAAACTCATCGTATTGAGGCATAGACAATTGTTTAGCTAACCTGACTAGATCTTGCTGCAGGTATTTATTGTTTGGTGTGATTTGTGCCGCTTTACGGTAATCAATATAGGCATCATTGGGCTCGCCTAACAGTTCATGAAGCAGACCTGTTGTGTAATAGCTATATGCATTTAAAAAAGAACTGGTAACGGTGCCTGTGGCTTGATCTAGCTTATTGATTTCACTGTCGATAGTGCCGTTAGCCATTGCCCGTACCGATTTTTGCGATTTTTGATAGCGTGCCTGTTCACTGGCTTGTAGTTGATTACTTCGACGCACTTCGACTAATGCCCCTTGCGCATCACCAGAAAACAGATAGTTAAATGCTTGATATTGATGAACCATGATCCGTTCATAACCTGGTCCACGGTAAGGTATTGCGTTGTCGTTTAACACTAAACTACTTGCGGTGGCAGTTAAGTCAGATGCGCTAATGGTTGCTCTGTCATCAAACGCTTTATAAGCCTGAATAGCTGCTTGATAGTAGGTTTTACTGGTTTCGAAATCGCCCGAAACCTGGGCGACGCGGCCCGCTTCTTGAGCATATAACAAGCCATCATTGGTATCTATTTCACCCGCTAACTCTGACAATTTAGCACTGGGTGTAGGGCTTGCAAGTTGCTGTTTAATCGGTGCGATCTGCGAAGGATAGTTTATCAATATGCTATTGTATGCACAGCCAGTAAGACTGAAACACAGTAGACCTATGCTAAGCAGTTTATTCATTCGACAGCACCTTGCATGTGCTGATTTTGTTCAGTACTGATTTCTTGATTGCCAGCTTGTGATGCAGTTTGGTCAGCCATAGTTATCCGTTCAAGCAAAGTAATTCCCTGTAAATGATCAAATTCATGCTGAAAAATGCGGGCAACAAAATCACTCAGTTGCTGCTTGATAACCTCTCCGCTTAGAGATTGATACTGAACATTAATTGTTTTGTGCCTTAATACGTCAACACGCCGTTCAGCGATAGATAGACAACCCTCGCTCCCCAGCTCCATTTCATCTGAATAAGCAATAATACGTGGGTTAATCACAACGGTTGCCGAGGTTTCTGGTGCATTTGGATATCGGTCATTAGATCTTGAATGCATGATAAATACAGCTAAATCACTAAATACTTGCGGCGCTGCAATTCCGACACCATTTGCAGCTGTCATCGTGGCTATCATATTCTCAGTAAGCTGAACCAGAGCTGGATCAAATGATATGACTGCTTGTGCTTGACGATTCAAAATGGCTTCGCCAGATTGTGCTATTGTCATGATGTCACTTGCAGGCATAGCGTTCCTTAATGCTTCATTGATAGTGATTTGTATAAGATAGCTTGTTGGTTTACTCGTCAGTGAATATAGCAAACATCACTTTAGTAAACATGCTTTAGCCAACACTTAATAATGCGGTGGCGGGGTTTCTTCTGATGCTGAAGCCATGTTGCTGGGCTCAATGGCTTGTAGCTTATTTAATATTAATGACATTTGGTGTTGTTGAAATGCCACTAAGTCATTTAATTTAATCACTTCTTGGTTAAGATCTTCAAGTGTTATCTCCTGAAAAGCGACTTTCATTTCTAGATCATCAATCTTTTGTTGCATGTCTTGCATTACTTCCTCTCATCGCCATAGAGTTGCGCATTGCGATTATGGCAATGGCCCCCATGACTCAACTAAACCTTGATTACTGATACTCACAATCTGCTGTTGGGCATCACTTGCAATAGAGTATACAACGGCACCTCTATTTTGACTGTTTTTAGTTAGCTGAATTTGCCTGTTTGCCAGTTTTTTACCTGTTTGGGTTTGCCATAGAATAATTTCTTTCGATGGCGAGCCGGTTACTAGGATTTTATCTTGTTGAATAAAGCGTGCACTGCTGAAAGTCATTTGACGACGATTAATGGCAAGTGTTGATAATACCTCGGCGGTATCGCTGTAATAAATCGCGCCGTTGCCTGTAATATCACTGGCAAAACTAAGTTGGCCGTTCTGGCTAAGGGTGACTTTGCCAATACGAGATTCAAGTTGCCATTGGTGAACTGGCTGACCCGTTTGCGCCTGCCACAGGATCACTGAGCCATCATTTGAGCCACTCAGCGCCAATTGCCCATTTGCTGAAATAGACACACTGGATACTCTTTCTTGGTGGCCTAAAAATTTGATCAGGCTTTTCTGTGGTGCAAAAGACATCACTGAGCCATCAACTAAACCGACTAAAGTTTGGGCATTATTAGCAATTGCCACCGATTGCGCTGAGGCAGGAAGTGACCACCAACCAATAGATTCACCAGTGTTTACATCCCAAATCGCCAATGAGTCTGCGGTTAAGGTGGCAGCATATTGCGCGTTGGAAGAAAGGGCTGTGTCGAAAACATTATTGTCAGTGGACTGCGCATCACTGCCATGTTGCCAGCGAAATTTTAAGGCTTGTTTATTGAGATCCCATAACTGAACACCATTGCTAGCCGTGCTCACTAAAGCTAGTTGACCATCTTCAGATAAGCTTGCGCTATAGCTTGAATCTTTAGTGACACTAAACACTTTTTCAGCCGCGGGTTGGCAACCCAAAAGGGAGCAGATACACAATATCAGCATAGTAAGTCGAAACATGAACTTGCTCCTGTAAAAGTTGTCTCAAAGCCAGTGTTATTATTCAGGCCATTGCAAAAAACACTTTATTTAGTATAAAGTGGCCAAATATATACAAATTTTTTACCTACAGGTTATTGTAACCGCTATAGGACGCTGAGGAAGCTTTAATGAAATCTATTTACAAATTATCGTTAGTTGCACTGGCTGTTGTTGGTCTTACTGCATGTAACCAAGAACAAGAAGTCGTGGCAAAGAAAGTTGAATTAACAACTGACGCGCAAAAAGAAGCTTACAGTGTTGGTGGCTCAATTGGCCGTTACATGGCTGGTCATATTACCGAGCAAGAAGACCTAGGTTTCGCTGTTGATCGTACGTTAGTTATTCAAGGGTTTAGCGATGGTTTAGCTGATACTTTAGATCTTACAGAAGAAGAAATGCAAACTGTACTTCAAGGTCTTGATGTTAAATTAAATGAAAAACGTGCTGAACAAGCAGAGTTATTAGCAAGCCAAGCTGTTGAAGAAGGTAAGAAATTCCTTGAAACCAACAAAGCTAAAGAAGGCGTTGTTACGACTGAGTCTGGTTTACAGTACGAAGTACTAGAAGCCGGTGAAGGCGAGACTCCTGTGGCAGAAGACACTGTTGAAGTACACTACAAAGGTACATTAATCGACGGTACTGAGTTTGATAGCTCATACAGCCGTGGCGAGCCTGCTAAGTTCCCTCTAAACCGCGTTATTCCTGGTTGGACTGAAGGTGTTCAATTAATGCCTATTGGTGCTAAATACAAGTTCGTTATCCCATCAGAATTAGCTTATGGCGAACGTGATACTGGTACTATTCCAGCTAACTCAACGTTAGTGTTTGAAGTTGAATTATTGTCTATCGAAAAAGCACAAGTTGAAGCAGCACCAGCTGCTCAGTAATGTGTTGATGCTGCGTTTGTAGCAGCTATCGATTAAAAAGGACGCTATATGCGTCCTTTTTTGTGGGCAAAGGTTAACTGTAAACAAAATTTAATAAAATTATTTATGCAGATTTTATAACCATTTCCAGCGGTAAAATAACCACATTTGAATAGCGACGAGTAGAATTAACCCACCAGAGAACATAGCAAAAGCCCATGTGTTTTCGGTTCCGGGAATACCGCCAATATTCACTCCAAGCAATCCGGTTAAAAACCCAAGCGGCAGAAAAATTGCCGATATCAGTGATAGAAAATACAAGCGCTTGTTAAGTTGCTCAGCCTGCTGAGACTGAAGTTGCTCTTGAGTGACGCTAGCGCGATCGCGAACAGCATCTAAGTCTTCTATGACCCTGATTAACGTTTCGTTTATTTCGCGTATACGCAGTTTATGTTCAGAATTGAACAACACATGTCCATCGTTTAATAGTCGAGATAAGGCATCCCGTTGAGGTGAAAAATAGCGCCTTAACGTGACTGTTTGTTTTCTAAGTTCAGCAATATCAGAGCGAAGCGACGAACTTATTGGTGCAGTAATTTGGTCATCAAGATCATCTAATTGATCTTCGAGATTATGTATTAGCTCCATTTTTCGGTGCGTTAATCGTTCACAAAGTGATACTAAAAAGTCAGCACTAGAATCAATACTGTTAGGTTTACTGATAATTTGTTCCGCGATGTCTTTTACTGACTGAAGTTGACGCTCACAGGTTGAAACTATTCGATGTTGCTGGGCAAAAATACGCATCGATACCATGTCTTCAGGTGAAGAATTAGGATTTAGGTTAATGCCGCGTAAAACCATTAATACCCCATCTTGAGAGCTTAATGAGCGTGGACGAGTATGCTCCGCTAATAAGGTATCAGTTTCCGTTTGCGGCAGTTGGGCATCGATAACCCATTGTTTTGCTTCTTCATCGCTGTAGCGTAAATGCACCCACAATAATCCGTCTTCAGGTTGCCATTGATTAAGTTCAGATGGGGTGATGCTCTGACCTGCATTAGGGCCTGATAAGAGTAAGCAATAAATAAAACCTGTATCCATATAAGTCCTGACTCGCGATGATGAACGTGTACTGTGATTTGTCGTGCTGAATGTAAGATTAAGTGGTGAATGTATAGGCAATAGTAGCACTGAAGATAAAAATGACGGATTTTTTGTTCATCTGCAACATTTTCATTATTTACGCGTTGTGACTGCGCAGTTTTAGCTAACATCAGTTAAAATAAGATCAAAGCCTAATGTTGAGTTTTATCATGGAATACGAGTTTCGCCGTAACAGTTTAGACGGCACTTTATTTGCTGAATTTAGTATGGAACATGCCATTCTAGGTCGCTTTTTTGCCGAGCGATTGGGTAATGATATTGAGCAGTGCAATAATATTATTAAGCAGATTGAAATTATTAGGGCTAATAAGCAAAATGACTGGCTAATGCATAGTCGTGATTTAGCCTTGTTGATCGACAGTGAACAAGTCAGAGTGTTCGCAATTGCTATCGACTTTGATGAAGATTTTGATTTGGAAGAGTCGATGAGCATGTACGATTCAGAGTCTGAAGCTTATTGTGGTCTAGAGGATTTTGAGACGGCACTTAAAAGCTGGATGGAGTTCATCCTTAAGCGTTAAGAGCTAAATGTTAAAAATTAAGTGTTAAGTTAACTGTTAATCTTGGCAGTTCAGTCTTAGTGTTTACAAACAAATGCTCGTGATTGCAGAAATTAAAAAGGCGCCTCTATTATGAGTCGCCTTTTTTAAATCAGTCAAAAATAAACTAGTGGTTTAAATATCTCACTGCCATTTCTGTTCGCGATTTTGCGTTTGCTTTACGGAGTAAATTTTTCACATGAACTTTCACCGTACCTTCACTGATATGCAAATCTTCAGCGACGACGCGATTACTCTTACCTTCAGCTAACTCTTTTAAAATCTGCAACTCACGCGGGGTTAATGATGCAATCCAAGTTTCATCATTATCAGCATTTTTCAGCTCATAGATGTACTCTTCAACTTCATCACTAATAACGCGATGGCCAAGCATGGCTTTTTTCAGTTGCTCCAGTAATAAATCTGGCTCAGTGTCTTTAAGAAGATAACCATCTGCACCGGCTCGAAGTAAACGAATCACGTCTTGCTTCGCATCAGAAACGGTTAGAATAACAATCCTTGCGGTGACGCCTTCTTGGCGCATGGCATTCAAAGTATCTAGGCCAGACATGCCTTTCATGTTCAAATCGAGCAAGATAATATCTGGCTCATCTTCACCAATCGCAGTCAGTGCGTCTAACCCAGTTCCTGCTTCACCAAACAGTCTAAAGTCACTATCTGAAGTTATTAACTGACAAATACCACGTCGAAGTAGCGGGTGGTCATCTACTACTAATACTGAATAAGGTTTACCCATTTAAAGGCTCCTGCTGGGGTGGAAATACGAGGGAGACAGTTGTGCCGCCCTGCGGATTATTATCAAACTTGACAGTGCCATGCAGTTTCGTTGCACGCTCGTACATTATTCCGAGACCAAAATGCTGATCGCGTTCTTTTAAATGCGACACGCCAATGCCATCGTCCTTGATATTGATATGTATCATATCAGAATTTGCCAAAAAACAATCAATTTCTATGCGTGAAGGTTTTGCATGTTTAATTGCATTGATTGTTGCCTCGCGAGTGAGTTGCAATACATGAATGTGTTGCTTGGCAGCGAGTAAATGCGGTGATAACTGGTAATTTAGCTCAATAATGATCCCTGTCTGTTTACGAAGTTGCGCTAACATCACTTCAATGGCTTGACCTAAGTTAGGATCTTTAATGGTTAACCTGAATGTAGACAGTAACTCCCTAAGCTGGCCATAAGCAGTGCTGACGCCATCATTAATGTCCACTAGCTGGGTCTGCACATCTTCAGTCATGCAATTAGGCTCAATTTTTTTGCGCAATAAGCTGACTTGGATTTTGAGATATGAAAGTAGCTGACCTAAAGAATCATGCAGCTCTCTGGCAATGACGGCACGTTCTTCCATTAACGCGAGTTGCTGTCTTTCTTCTGTGGCATTGTGGATAACAATGGAACGAGTCAGCATCATGGCGAAGTTAACAAATAACATATTGTTAACTGGTCTGAGAGAAATAACTTCAAGATATCCTAAATTTTTATCTTCGAGCTGCAAATTAAACTTAACAGGGGTTACTGCTGCGTGTTGTTCTGAATTTAAACCCGCAGAGTCTAACCAGCCATTATCTGCCTCAATGCTGTCTATGGTTCCATCGTCGTGCTCGATGACCAAGCGAACATAATCTAAGTCTTCAAACTGCTGAATTTGAGTTAATGCTGAGCTTAAGGCTTTATAGTCGAGGCTATCGGCGTGTAATCTGATGAGGTTGTCATATAAAAAACTTAGCTCGTTGTTTGCTCGTGTCAGTGCGATGGTCTTTTCATTGACCTGGCCTTCTAAATCTTGATAAAGGGTATCGAGCTCTGATGCGGTTTTCTTAAAGGCTTCTCCGAGTGCATGCAGTTCCATATATTCTGTTTGTGGTACATCAACTTTGAATTTACCTTTTGAAATAGAGTTAGCGACATCCATCAATTGGAGTATAGGCTGTACCATTCTCTTGCGGGTATAACGTGTTGCGGCGATGGCGACAATTAACATTAAGAATAAACCAATGATTTGACCAATCACCAATATCCTCAGTTTTAGTGCAGCAAAACGCTCCATTTCCAACACTAATATATCTATGGTATCAACAAAGTCTTTTAAAGAGTCACTGTACTCTTGACGCTGTTGATTCTCGATGAAAAAGCGCATTTGCTCCCACTTATCCACCACCAACAGATATTGCTGAGATAATGCATCAGGACTGTACCAGGTTAATGAACGCTCTAACGCCTCAGAATGCAGAGTCGTTTCAAACTGATTTATCTTTTCTTGCAGTAGTTGTTCATCACGCTCTAAATACAGTTTTAAACGATAACTTTGCATACGCAATGAGCCCGAAGCGTTGATGGCTCTGGCGTCACCAATACTGAAACTTAGATTGATAATTGAATACACAGCTAAGCTGGAAGAAATGAAAATTAAGACTAACATTAGTCTTAGAATGGTGGAGGTGAGACTGCCTCTTTTAATCATTTGATATCCAACTTAAGTCTGTTTTAACGTGAATTTTAAGCAATATTTTACATTAGAGATTACTGTAATATATTAACAAGTATCCAAAAGTGTGATGTACAACATATTAACATATTGATCTAGCGCAAGCTTATCGTCTAATACTCACAAAGGGGTATTCTTAATTTAACCTTAAATGGATAAGTTTGTTCATGGAGATGTCGTGAATATTTAAAATAAAATGTAACACGGAGATGAACGGTGATGAAAATGAAAGCAAAAGTTGTTGCGCTTAGTGCGTTGATGGCAACCAGTTTTATGATGACTAGTGCGATGGCTAGTGATAAAACTGAACCAAGAAATGAAGTATATAAAGATAAGTATAAATTGCAATATGAAACTTGGCATGCGACATCAGAAAGCGATGAAATCGTAGATGTGTTAGCAGAAGATCCAAACCTGGTTGTGTTATGGGCAGGTTACGGTTTTGCTAAGGATTATAATAAGGCACGTGGTCACCACTACACCGTGACTGACTTGCGTAATACATTACGTACTGGCGCACCAACTGGACCAGATGATGGCCCAATGCCTATGGCATGTTGGAGCTGTAAAAGCCCAGATGTACCTCGTATGATCGAAGAGCAAGGCGAAGACGGTTACTTTAAAGGTAAATGGTCTAAAGGCGGAGCTGAAATCGTTAACTCTTTAGGTTGTGGCGATTGTCATGAAAAAGGTTCACCAAAATTACGTATTTCTCGTCCATATGTTGATCGCGCTTTAGAAGCTATCGATAAGCCATTTGATAAAGCGTCTCGTAAAGACAAGCAGTCTATGGTTTGTGGTCAATGTCACGTTGAATACTACTTCGAGAAAACTGAAGACCGTAAAGGTTACGTGAAATTCCCATGGGACAACGGCACAACTGTTGAAGAAATGGAAGTTTACTATGATGCAATCAACTTTGCTGATTGGACTCACGCGATTTCTAAAACACCTATGCTAAAAGCACAACACCCTGGTTATGAAACCTGGATGCTAGGTATGCACGGTAAAAACAACGTAAGTTGTACTGACTGTCATATGCCACGTGTTGCTAAAGCGAATGGTAAAGGCAAATTCACTGACCATAAAGTGGGTAACCCTTTCGATCGTTTCGACGAAACTTGTGCAACTTGTCATGAAGGTAAAACGAAAGAATTCATGATGGAAGTGACTCACGAGAATCAAAAGAACGTGACTGAAATTAAGCTAAGAGCTGAAACTCAACTTGTACATGCTCACTTCGAAGCTGGCGCAGCTTGGGAAGCAGGTGCAACTGAAGCTGAAATGAAGCCTATCCTAATGGATATTCGTCACAGTCAGTGGCGCTGGGATTACGCTACAGCATCTCACGGTGTTGCAGCTCATGCTCCAGCAGAAGCGTTACGCATCTTAGGTGGCGCAGTTGATAAAGCAGCTAATGCACGTATCAAACTGGCTCAACTACTTGCAGCTAAAGGCGTGAAAATGCCAATCGCTATCCCTGATATCTCTACTAAAGAGAAAGCGCAGGAAGCATTAGGTATGGACATGGATAAGATGAATGCTGATAAGCAAAGATTCTTAAAAGAACTTGCTCCTAAGTGGGATGCTGAAGCTGAAAAGCGTGAAGCGACTTACTAAATAAGTTTGCTCCTTTAAAAATATCTCTATTAAAAGCCCTCATTTGAGGGCTTTTTTATTGGTTATTTATTGATTCAGGGGGGAGTTATTCAGATAGTTTTGACTTCATTTGTGGCTGAGGTAATGATAAATACTCAATCAATTGGCAATTTAACCATTAAGGAATGAGTTATGGGTATGGAACAGCAGGCGGTTGAAACAGTTGAAACAAATAAACCTGTTATTTTAGAAGGCGGCTGTTTATGTGGCGCAGTGCGATATCAGCTATCTGCCAAGCCATTTGATGCCGATTATTGCCATTGCAAGCAGTGCCAAAAATCGTCTGGTGCCGTATTTCAAGTATGGATGGATTTTAAACACGAGCAAATAACCTGGCTTAAAGGCGAGGTGAGCGAATTTGAATCTTCAGATAATGTTCGTCGTGGTTTTTGCAAGCAATGCGGTTGCACATTAAGTTATCGGGATACGCGCTACCCTGATTATTTCACACTGACCATTGGTTCTTTAGATGAGCCGAGCTTAATTAAACCTAACTATCATATCTATACATCAAACCAAGTGAAGTGGTTATCGATTACTGATGACTGCGAACGTTATCAGCAAGAAAGAACTTCGTAGCCTGTGGCGTCAGTTTTCTTATTTGTTAGTCGCGCGCTGAAATCAATTGTACTTGCCAGCTTGGTAGTTTTTGTCGAATATCTGCGCTGATTTTATCTGCGTCGCCACGGATGACGACTGTGGGGGGATGGGATAAAACATGATTCGAGATTTGTAAAAACTGTTCTGGGGTAAGCTGGCTTATTGCGTTGACTTCCTGTTGCGCTTGCTGAGTTGTTTTGCCTGATAAAATATTACGTATGTAATTATTTTCTTTACCAAAAGTCGTGTCCAATGCCAGTTGTTGCTGTCCAATTAAATAGGTCGAGACTGCATTTAACTCAGCTTGACTAACAGTGCTTTCGGTCAGTAGCTGAGTATGGTCAAGTATGCCTTTAATAAAGGCCCCTGAGTTTTCTAGTGCTGTGCTGCCATAAAAATATAAATACTGACTAAGTGGTGCATCAACACAGCGGCCGTAGATCCCATAGGTTAATCCGCGGGTTTCACGTAAATCGTAGAATAATCTGCCGCTGTAACTTCTACCTAATAATGGTGCGATGGTTTTACAACCTACACTATTATTCGTTGCCGTTTGTTGGTGGTGATTCAATAAGTTGTTCGCATTTTCGCTAACAAAACCGACTCTCACCTGTGTTTGCACTGTATCTGGCGCATCAATGAGATAAATAGTGGCTGTGGGAGTTATTTGATTTTTGGGAGTAACCTCAGTGGTTAAAATTTTTGTATTCTGGACAGTGTGACTGGCTATGTTATTCAACATGCTATCACTGGTACTGGAGTCATGTAGCAGCCAGAGAGGTAAACTGTCATTAATCGTTTTGCTATGCAGGTTTTCAGCTGTTTCACGTTCGATTAGAGGCTGATTCAAAGGCTTTTGCGAATCATGATTAAATGAATTTTCTACATCATTAGTAAACAAATGCCATTGCAATCGCTCACGGGTAGTAAGTTGTAAGTGCTGCAATTGCTTAAAACCTGCTTCGGTGTTTTCAAGAGCGTCTACTAATCCCTGGCTGTCGAGACTTACATTATAAGGATGCTGTGGGCCGAGTAATTGACTGCGAAAGACTTTATCGATTTCTGAACCTGTGAATGCACCTATGTGTTTATTGAGCTTTAAGTTTCTTTGTACAGTTTCAATATTGAGGTTAGTTAACGCATTTTTATCCCAAAACGCCCAAACTAATGATTGCATTTCATTAAATGGCGCAGAGCATTGCATTGTGATAGCGATACTATGCAAGCTGGCTCTAAAATGGATGCTGTCATAGCAGGCGGCAATATCTGGCTTATGTTGCTGTTGGTTTGCTAGCTCTTTACGGCGTTGAGAAAATGCTTCGATAAGCACATCAGGGTTTTCAAGCGATGCACTAGGTGATATCCCAATAAAATAAACTCGATTGAGTTTTGGTTGGCTTACAGCGTCTTCTTGATTAACAGCCCATTGGTGAATTGATAGTTTGTCATTGATATTAATACTATTTGGTTCATTAAAAACTTGCGTACTGGTATTTCCCCCGATGTTATTATCTCTGATTAAAGGCGCCGATAATGATGGCAGTTTAGGGGCGTTGTCTAATTCAGCAAACTGAGGCACTTTAGGCGGTTGTGACTCAGTAAAAATGATCGGGGAGTGCTGGCAACCTAATAACAAAAAGCTAGTTAAGATGATTAATAGGCTCAAGTGATAAGTTCTCATTATAGCGCCCACCTTTCTAGTTTCTCAGAAAACCCTTGAGGTAAGATTTCAAGTAACCCTTTCCCCCAGCGAATATACCAAGGCGGCAATAAATCGACTCGCACTGCTTTATCAATAAAGTATTCTTGAGTGACCCGTTGAATATCAGCTGAAGTAACGGCTTCGGTTCGGCGCCATGGCTGAGTTAATGGAAAGAATTTATCACGCTTAGAGGTGTTCGACAGGTATTTTGCTAAGGTCTGACTGTTTGATAATTGCTGGTTAATATCATTGAGTGCAACGGTTTTTAACGAGCATAAAGCTTGGTCGTTGAGGCCGTTTTCTATGACTTGACTAAATAGTGATTCAACCAAATTTTGTAGTTCATCTAAAGAGGTGTTTGCTCTAGGAACGAGGACAAGGTTAGTGACACCGTGATTTTCCATGGTCAATGGGATCGAGTAGCTGAGCATTTGTGGTGGGTTTTCTAATGTGTTGGCTGCGAGCGCACTTTTGAGATTTTGAAACAAGTGGCTTTGTAAAAGGCTTACAGCTTCAAAGTCAGGGTGCTGTCTGCCGACAGTGTGCCATGCCATTAATAATGCAGGCCAAGGGCCTCGCTTATCAATGATTTCAGTTTTAGTGGCCGTTGGAGTTACTGATACGGCAGAAAACTCGTCTAGGTTGTGTTGAGGTGCTTGCCAATCAGCAAAATATTGTTTGATGGTATTTGTGCTATCAATTTCAATCTTACCTACTAAGGATAGCTGCATCGCATCGGGGCGATAATAACGCTGGTGAAATTGTTCAAGTTCGGCTGCGGTTGCACTTGTCACATCCGCTTTACTGCCAATGATGGCATGAGCATACGGGCTGCCAGCGACTTGGGAAAGTAAATACTCCATTGCAGGTCGAAGATAAGGTTGATTATCTATGCTAGTGGCCATTTCCTCTAGCACTGCACCTTGTTGGTTTTTAACTGTGGTTTCAGATAGTACAGGACGGATAAACCTGTCAGCTTCAAGAAATAAACTCAACTCTAATGCTTGCGCGGGGACAGTGACATAGTAATTGGTATAGTCAAAATGTGTGCTGGCATTAAAGCGGGCCCCAATGGCGCTCATTTGCTGAGGGTAACTTTCGTTAGGGGCGTTTTCGCTGCCTTTAAATAGCAGGTGCTCAAACAAATGCGCATATCCTGTTTGCCCAGCTATTTCGTTACGTGAACCTACGTTAAATTGACTTGCAATAGCGACAGTGGATTGCTGCGGTCTATTTAGCTGTCTGACGATTAAGCCATTATCCAACTCAGTGAGGCTAATTTGATGTTCAATTTGACTAAGCTGATTAAATTGGCTGGAAAGCTTGCATTGAGACGCGGCCAGATTGAGTGGCATTAACCCTATGGCTAGTGAAAACAAACAGGTAAGCATTAATGCTAAAGGGAGGGTTTTATCTTTAACTCCCATCAACAGCTGAGATGTATTCTGCTTGATACCAGTTTTCAATCTATCACCATGAGTAAACTAACAATGGCTTTTTAGATTACTGATTTGTGGTGCGTTACTCAAGTTGGAATATGCAGGTTAGCGTTGGGGAGATGCCTAACCTCAATCAAATCTGATTGAGGTTAGATTGAGGCTTTAATGGAAAGAGTTACTCTGAATCCGCTGGCGCAGCGTCTTCATCTAATTGCGCATGTTGAATGCTGTTAATGCGAGTAGGCATCCCGGTTCTTTGCTCTAATAAACGCTTTAAAGTAAATGAGTCGGTTTCAGCATGAGCCACAATAGAGGTGATTTTCTTATCTAGCGTTAACGGTAATTGCTCAGATGACTCAAATTGCTCAATGGTTTCTGATAAAGGTTGGTGAACCTCTAAGTAACGATTACCGTCAGGCTCAATGGTGGCCTTAATTGGTTGATTTACGAACTCTACTCGAGTGCCAACGGGCACTGAATTAAATAGGTGCTCAATATCTTCATCGCGTAATCTCACACAACCTTGACTGACTCTAAGGCCAATACCAAAAGAGGCATTCGTTCCATGTACGGCAAAATAGTTACCTACGTAAAGTGCGAACAACCCCATTGGATTATCAGGGCCAGCAGGCCATACATCAGGAAGCTCTACACCTTTATCGGCATAAATTTTCCGAGTGTTTTGCGTCGGAGTCCAAGTCGGATTAGCGCGCTTTCGATACACTTGAGTGACCCAGTTTTCTGGGGTGTCACGGCCAACTTGTCCGATACCAATGGGTAACACTTCTACAGTGTTTTTACCCTTTGGATAATAATATAAACGCATCTCAGCGCTGTTGATTACAATGCCTTTGCGAGGAGTATCGGGCAAAATAAGCTGGTGAGGAATGACTAAGGTACTGCCGGGTTTCGGTAGGTAAGGGTCAACACCAGGATTAGCTTCCATCATGTTGCTCAAGCCTAATTGGAATTCAGCAGCAATGGCTTCTAAAGTGAGCTTACCTTCAGGCACAATATAATATTGGTTTTCACCAATTAAGCGGCTGTCTTTAGCGGGCAAACGATATTCTACCGCGGCAGCGTTTAAGCTAGCCAAGAGGGTAGAAACAGCAATCAATGAAGCGCAAAACGACTTTAACATAAGGGCGATGTGTTCCTAATTATTGGTTTAGTAACTTAACAATGTAACAAGGCGTCCATATAAGTATTTGCCAAAGCGATTAGAAATCCGTATCTAAATCATCACTCAGCGTAGAGATCATGCTGAGTCATTTGTTGAAGCGATTAAGTTTGGCATCCTTGATCATTTCTTAATTGATTTCAAGTTGCCGATACACTTTATTAGCGTTTTCTCAATTGCTTGTTGAAATAGGTGACCGAGTTTAGCCACCTTTTATTTTCATTTTTGACGGTTAAAGTACTACTTAGTCAGTTTGTTGATTCAATTAAACTGCTTTTAATGCAGCATTTATTCGTATAGCGATGGTGTCTCTTTGGTTGGCCGAGTTTTAAATCGTCTATGTAGCCACATATATTGAGGACGATTTTTATCAATAATCGTTTCAATTATTTTATTACCACGAATGGCGTCAGCGAGTTCATCTTCACCTGGGAAGTTATCCAATGGCGGCATAATCTCCATATGGTAACCATCATCATTACTATTGCGTTCGACAAAAAATGGCAGCACTTTAGCGCGGCCAAGTTTCGCAAGAGTGGTGGCGCCAGTAATAGTTGCAGCATCTGGTACAGCATATAAAGGAATAAATACCGCACTTGAGCGGCCAAAATCTTGGTCTGCGGTATACCAAATAACATCAGGATTTCTCAAGCTTCTTACCATATTACGCAGGTCACGTTTAGGCACTAATCCTTTATTTGAACGCAGACGTCCATTCACCTGTAGGTATTCCATCACAGGATTATCGTGGGGGCGGTATACACCAATTCCAGGTTGGAATTGACCAAACATTCTTGCGCCCATCTCTAGTGGCAAGCAATGCACGGCAAAGAGAATAACGCCATGGCCACTATCAAGCGTGTCAGTGACATGTTGATCGCCTTTCATGGTCATATGACGCTGTATTTTATCGTTAGACCACCACCATGCATTGATAGTATCGAAAATGGCTTTACCCGTTTCTTCAAAATTCTGTTTGAGTAGAGTATCTCTTTCTTGTTGTGGCATATCAGGAAAGCAAAGCTGTAAGTTACGTTCAGCTGTGTGCTTTCGCTTTGCTGCAAATTTGAGTACTAATCGACCCAGTCCAGCGCCCATTTTCATTTGCCAGCGTAAAGGTAATAATTGGGTAAGTCTCATAAAACCAACACCTAACCATAACGGCCAATGTTTCGGGTGTAATAAATGAGAACCAAATTGCGCTTTTTCTACCACGTGTAACTCACCCCAAATTCAAAATTAGTTGCTATTCTAACTTAATTTTATAGCAAAATTAGGTACAATCACCGTTTAATGTCAGCAAAAAGAAAAAGTTTATTATGAAGGTATCTCTACCAGCATTCGAAAAAGCCCGTGTTTTAGTTGTCGGCGATGTCATGCTTGACCGATATTGGGTTGGCCCTACGGGTCGTATTTCTCCTGAAGCGCCTGTACCTGTAGTGAACATTAATGAAATTGAAGACCGTCCAGGTGGAGCAGCAAACGTAGCATTAAATATTGCAGCGTTAGGTGGCCAAATTCAGCTGGCGGGTATTGTTGGGGCAGACGAGACTGCTCAAGCACTGACTGTAGGGGTTCAAGCACAAGGGGTTGAGCCTCGCTGGTTAACTGTGGCTGATAAGCCAACGATTACTAAGTTACGTGTGTTTTCCCGTAACCAGCAGTTAATCCGGTTAGATTTTGAAGAAAAATATGCCAAAGCTGACAGTGAAAACTTATTCAGTAGTAGTGAAGCTATTTTAGATGATGTCGATGTTCTCGTGCTTTCTGATTACGCCAAAGGTGCTATCGATACTCCTGTTGAGTTTATTGCCAAAGCACGTGCTAAAGGTGTCACGGTGTTAGTTGACCCTAAAGGCACTGACTTTGCTCGTTACCGCGGTGCATCTTTATTGACACCAAACATGAGTGAGTTTGAAGCTGTTGTTGGTACGGTAACAGACGAAGCAGATTTAATCGCTAAAGCAAAACAGCTGATTAAAGAACATAATTTTGATGCCATGCTGGTCACTCGCTCAGAAAAAGGCATGACGCTTATCAGCCAAGATGAAGCTGAGCTGCACATTCCGACTGTGGCGCGTGAAGTTTACGATGTCACAGGTGCTGGCGATACTGTTATTTCAGCGCTAGCTACCTCGTTAGCTGCAGGAAGTACGATGGCGCAGGCCTGTTCTATTGCAAACATCGCAGCAGGTGTGGTTGTTGCTAAGTTAGGCACCGCCACTGTTAGTCGCATTGAGTTAATTGAAGCGCTTGCGTTAAATCAAGGCGAGTCAGGTTTCGGAGTCGTCACTGAAGATCAACTAGCTTATGCCCTTGAGCAAGCACGGTTACGCGGTGAAAAAGTCGTAATGACCAATGGTTGTTTTGATATTTTACATGCAGGACATGTGAGTTATTTACAACAAGCAAAAGCCTTAGGGGATCGCTTAATCGTTGCAGTAAATGATGATGCTTCAGTGAAACGCCTAAAAGGAGAAGGAAGACCCGTAAACCAAGAAGATCGCCGTATGGCTGTGCTAGCTGGTTTAGCGTCTGTCGATTGGGTTATTCCTTTCAGTGAAGATACTCCGCAACGCGTTATTAGCCGTTTATTACCAGATTCGTTGGTGAAGGGCGGTGACTACAAAGTCGAAGAAGTGGCTGGTGGTACTGAAGTGATGGCTGCTGGTGGTAAGGTTGAAATTCTTGGCTTTGAAGATGGCGTATCTACCACGGCAATAATTGAAAATATTATGGCTAAAAAATAGTGTTAAAACCGGCACTGCTAGTTCTTATCAGTGCCGTTAGCGTTAGCCCATTGTTGTTGGCTAACGCTGACGCTAATTATCATTCTGATTCAACTTCAACTTCAACTTCAACTTCAACTTCAACTTCAACTTCAACACCAATATCAACATCAACACTAAGACTTACGCCAACACAAAATTCAGTTCTAACGTCTTCATTAAATTCTACACCTGCGATAAATTCTTCTGAAGAAAGTGTGCAATCAAGTTTATACCCTCGTGAACCCATTGCAGAAAAAAGTGCACTTATTTGTCGTATATCAGATTATGCAAAGTGCCTTGCACAGTTTCCTGTAGCTGTAACTCGTCAGTTACCAAGTCATAATGATATTGCTAATAGTCTAGGTTTTAAAAGCGCAGTGGTATTTCCTGTTAATAATGAGAATGTGGCAGGTTTGATCGTCATTAATCGTGTTCTTCCTTTGATATATCAAAATGTGGCGCTTAATGGACAGATTTACCAATTAGACTTAGCGCAGCAGTCACAGTTAACTTTGTGGCACGAAATAGGCCACTTACAGAATATCGCTTTGCAAGGCAAAGGGTTACCAAGTGAACTAACAGCCTATGAACATGAATGGTTAGCTGATGTATACCTTGTTTGGCGTCTAGCGCAGTCGGATAGTTTAATCCTTGCTTGGCAACAGCTTCATCGACGTAATATGGCTGTGATTAACGACAGAGATAATATCAGCCACTGGAGCTCCCCACAGTTGTTATGGTTGCTGACTCATTATTCATTAGAAGAAATAAAACAGTTTGAACATTATAGTGACTTCATTAGCGCAATCTACCCACTCAGTCCGTCTATTGAAACCACTGAAATGAAAGAAATAGCGAGCCTTATTCAGCGCACATTTAATCGCGGAGTTATGCCGGTTTTACCCAATTATATGTTTTGGCGCCAGGTTAGATTAATTGAAGTTTTACAGCCTACATTGTCGATATTAATGGGGGATGAGAATGCAAATCAATGGCTCATTGAGCAGTTTGCTGAGGCACCTACCTACTTTGATGCTAAATATTGATGCTGAATAAAACAGCCTGTCATATCAATGATGACAGGCCTCGTATATATATATATTGTAGTTATGTTTAGTACGAACTAAAAATGCCATTGCACGTAAACGGTGTTGTAATTACTGCCACCTTTAATGCGTCCAAAAGCAGAGCTGGTTTCAAAAATGCCTGAACGGTGATGGATGCTGTAACCCAACCACGCATTTTGTAAAGGTGCATAGTTAAAGACATCGCCAATGTTTACATCGAACGAGAAGTCTAAATAATTTAATAGTTTAGATGGGCGATAATCTTTTTCATCAAGCTCACTACCTTCAATATAAGTGACTTCGGAAACATAAGATAATCCTTCTGCGACACCGATGCGGAAACGCCAACCTAAATCAAGGGTGTAAAACGCTTTTACGCCAATAACCCCTTCAGCGAGGTTGTCTTGTACTTCAGAGTCGTGATGCCAAACGCCACCCGCAGTAAAGTACAGATCAATAGGTAACGTAAATAAGCTGTCGGATAATGGAATACCATAAAACAAAGAGGTGAGCTGATTGTTATATCTGTCGCCTTTTGCATTGCCGGTTAAGATTTCGTTGAGATTTGAAGGCGTAGCCCAGCCGTGAGCAACACGTAAAAATTCACCGCTTTCTTTAGGTACGGGATTGGTATTTGGGCGCTTAGCATCGGGATAAAAACCGAAGCCAAAAAAGGATTCAAATTGATATTGGTTTTCAATGGTCGGTAAATCATAGATATCATTTTCAAGGCGAGTGACCCCGAAATTAGCTAATAAGTATAAATTGCTGGCCAAATGATAACGAGTATTTAAGCCAGCAGAAAAGGCAAGCCCTGCGCCTGGGTCTATCTGGTCAAAACCATAATAATGCTCATTAAAGGAGTTACTTTTCCACTGGAACTCTGCAAAAGGGTTTAATTGCCAGTCGCCAGCAGTCCAGTGATACTGGGTGCGAGTATAACCATAATAGCGTTTATTACCGTCACTCATAAAAGCAGCGTCAGCTTCTAAACCCTCTTTTTGGAACCGATACTGGATACCAAAATCAAACGCATCAGATTGAGTTTCGTTTTGATATTCTTGTGGAATATCCACAAAACGAAAGCGACTGTAGATATTTACTTGGTGTTCATCATTCTTCCATAAATGTACACCACCTTCTAATCCGTCTAAAAAGAAATAGTCATTTTCAAACTCAATTAGTGGCATGATATCGGTGACGACATCGTCTTCGGTGGCATAGGGAATATCAGCACGGCGCATTCCAATCCCTACGCCCCATTTACTTGGAAAGTACTCTACGGTCTTATCAGTGTGTGCGCTTTCGCTTGTTTTGTTGCTTGCTAATGGTTCAACTTCTACATTTTCACTGGCGGTCACAGATAGTGGACAAATGCATAAAAAGAAAGGAATAAGCTTCGAATATTTAGACATAAACTTAACTACCAGTAATAAATGAAATAAATAATTAACAATTGAGTAGGAAGTGTAAAGCGACTAAGTGTCAGGTTTTACAGTAACTTTGGAAGGATTATAGCATGGCATTTTTTTTAATATGACATAACCGCTGATTTTTATAGCAAGTTGTTAACGTCTTTAATCAAATACAATTGCAGCTTAGCGGATGATTTGCGAAATGCTTTTTGGTTGTTGCCAAAAAGAGTAATTATGTTTCCCTGCTTGTTTGATCCCATACATGGCATTATCTGCTTGCTCGCAAACTTCAACAAAAAGATCTTTGCTAGTAAAACAGCTTATGCCAATGCTGAGTCCAAGGGCGATATTTTTATCATCAATGGTTTGTGTTTGTTTAAAGTGACTGACCAGTGAACCTGCTAAAACACTTATTAATTTATACTCAGATATCGTGGTAATAATGACAAATTCATCACCACCAATTCTCGCAATCTTAGTTTTACTTTTGGGAAGTAAAGTCTCTGAGTAGTGCTGCAATACTTGGCTGATTTCAATCAGTGTCAAATCACCAAAACGATGACCAAAACGATCATTAACAGATTTAAAATTATCGACATCTATAAAGAGTAATGTACCAGAGTCAAACTTTGAGCTGCGCTGAAAGTCTTTGTAAACTTTCTCTGCTGCAGTGCGATTTAATAAGTCTGTTAATGGATCTCGATGTGCGAGTCGTGCTAAATCTAATTGGTAGCGCTTTTCTTGGGTGATATCGATGTGGGTTCCGAGAATTTTTAGCGGAGTACCATCTGTTGCATATTCAACTATCCTGCCGCGATCTGAGACCCAGCGGGTACTGCCATCTTTATGGATCATTCTGTGCACTGCTTGATAAACATCTTCTTGCCCATTAACGTGATCTTCAAATGCTTTAATGACCCAATCTTTATCTTCAGGGTGCAGGCTATTTTTCCAACTTTGCATGTTGGCTGAATATTCTTCGCGGGTGTAACCTAACAATGAGCCCCATTCTTGATTATAAATACACAAGTCGCCTGTGGGCACATCTTGTTCCCACAAACACAACCCAGTGCCATCCAATGTTGCAGATAGCTGTTGCTGGATCTGTTTATTTTTTTGCTTTAGTGATTCATTTTCACTTTTAAGCAGAGCAATTTGTGCAGTTAGTGCTTCAATTTGAGAAGCGTTGATATCCATATTCGTCAATCATCCGAGTCATTTTGAAAAATAAACCAGCTAACATTTGTACGATTTTTAGACTTAATAGTCAATTATCATGACAATAGTCTAAATATTATCCATTAGAAAGCGTGAAAGATAAGGGAATGACGACAAGCTGTCATTTAATTAAACTATTTTTTGTTCGATAAATGAACATGATGAAAATTAATCAGCTTGTTTAGCGAGTTATCGACAAGAAAAAAGGCCGCTTAGCGGCCTTTTCTATGAATATTGAGCATCAAGAGCGGATCAAGAGTGCATCAATTATTCAGCTTCTTTCAAGCTTTGTGTCAGTTCAACAATACCTTTTTTACCATCGCCGAATAACATTAATGTGTTATCCATGGCAAATAATGGGTTAGGCAAGCCTGCAAAACCTGGGCTTAAAGAACGTTTAATGACTACAACGGTTCTGGCTTTATCAACGTTCAGAATCGGCATGCCGTAAATTGGGCTACCTTTATCTTCACGTGCCATTGGGTTAGTAACATCATTGGCGCCAATCACAATCGCCACGTCAGTTTGCTCGAACTGTGGATTAATTTCATCCATTTCAATTAACTGCTCGTACGGCACTTCAGCTTCTGCAAGTAGTACGTTCATGTGGCCAGGCATACGGCCTGCTACAGGGTGAATTGCATACTTAACGTCAGTACCGCGGCTCTGTAATACGTTGGCAAGTTCACGTACGGCATGTTGAGCCTGAGCCATTGCTAAACCATAACCAGGTACAATCACAACGCGCTCAGCCGTTTCGAGCATCATGGCGATTTCATCTGGTGATGTTGATTTCACTTTACCAGCATATACTTCATCAGCATCAATCTTCTCGCCGCCTTCGGCCATCACACCGAATAACACATTAAACAGTGAGCGGTTCATTGCTTTACACATGATTTGCGTCAAGATAATACCTGAAGCGCCTACCAAAGAACCTGAAACAATCAGCACAGTATTGCCTGTGATGAAACCCGTCGTTGCGGCTGCGATACCTGAATATGAGTTAAGTAATGCAATCACAACTGGCATGTCTGCGCCGCCAATGGGCACTACAAGTAGTACACCTAACACCACCGCTACAGCCACTAAGGCATACATTAAGTTGGTGTTGGTTGGATCCATGACCATCGCAATCGCAAGCGCAATTGCACTGATTAATAGAATCGCATTTAACGGTTTGTTGCCGGGTACTTTAATCGGGTTACCCGAGATAAGCTCCTGCAGTTTAGCGAAAGCAACAAATGAGCCTGATAACGTGACAGAACCGATAATGATAGTGGCACCGATAGAGATAAGTGCTACTGCATTGGTTGCTGCTGCAGGATCAAGGAAGCTTGCAGCGGCAATTGCCAGTGAAGCACCGCCACCAAAACCATTCAGTAATGCCACCATTTGCGGCATGTCGGTGACTTTGATTTTTGTCGCCATCACGGCACCGATAGTACCACCCAGTAACACACCTGCGATGATCCACTCGTAGCTAAGAATGCTTTGATCAAACAAGGTCACGACAACAGCAATGAACATGCCCATCGCAGATAGTTGGTTGCCACGAACCGCAGTACGCGGTTTTGTAAGCCCTTTAATACCTAGAATAAATAAGACTGCGGCAACAAGGTAAGCTAAATAAATAAATGTTGTCATTGAGTCTATTTCCTTTTAAACATGGCTAGCATGCGGTTAGTTACCATGTAACCGCCCACCACGTTGATGGTGGCAAGCACTACAGCAATAAAGCCAAGTACGTTAACCATAATACCTGCGCCAGAGCCAGCTGATAATAATGCGCCAACTAGCGAAATACCTGAAATCGCATTTGAACCCGACATTAGCGGTGTGTGAAGCGTAGGAGGAACTTTAGTAATCAGTTCAACGCCTAAAAATACTGCAACAACAAAAAGTGTCAGTAATAGTAATAAGGTCATATCCATTAGGCTGTCTCCTCTGATGGGGTTTCAGGTGTCGCCAAAGGTGCTAAACCCAGTAAGTCACGAAGACGGGCACTACTAACATCATTACCATGAGCTACAACAGTATCGCTGACGATTTCATCTTCAAAATCAAGTACTAGCTCACCTTCTTTAGTGATAAGTAGGTTAAGTAGGTTTTCAACATTTTTACCGTACATTTGGCTGGCATGATTCGCTGCAGTGCTGGGTACATTTGAAGGGCCTAAAATCATCACTCCATTATGCATAATGACTTCATCTACTTGAGTTAACTCACAGTTACCGCCACTTTCAGCGGCTAAATCAACAATGATTGTGCCGCTTTTCATGCCATCAACCATTTCTTTAGTGATAAGCACTGGTGCTTTACGACCAGGGATAGCCGCAGTGGTAATGACAATGTCTTGTTGCGCTAACACATTCGCCATAGCTTGTTGCTGACGTTTCAAAAAGTCATCACTTTGCTCAGCAGCGTAGCCACCTTTGGTTTCAGTATTTTCAGCTTCAATATCCAGCTCAACAGGTTTGGCGCCGACTGAAATAATTTGTTCGCGAGCAGCAGGGCGGATGTCATAAGCTTCAACAACAGCGCCTAACCGCTTTGCTGTTGCACAAGCTTGAAGGCCTGCAACACCGACACCCATGATAAAGGCACGAGTCGGTTTTAATGTACCGGCAGCAGTCATCATCATTGGGAACAAGCGCGGGGCTTTGTGCGCGGCAAGTAATACGGCTTTATAGCCAGAAATGGTTGCCATTGACGATAAGACATCCATGCTTTGAGCACGAGTGATACGCGGGATCAATTCAAGCGCAATTGCACTGCCGCCAGTGTTGGCGATTGCCTGGGCATTTTGAGGATTAACTAACGGATCCATCATCCCTATAACCAATTGATGTGGTTTCAAAACAGCTTGAATTTCATCAAATTGATCACCCTTACAGTTTACCACTGTAATGATATCGGCTTCAGTGAGTAGAGCTTCTCGTGAAGAAGCTATTGTGGCCCCAACTTTGACGTAATCGTCATCGGTGAAACCTGCTTGTAGTCCAGCGCCTGATTCTACGATCACTTGTAGCTGTTTTTTCATTAAAATGGTCACATTAGCAGGGATTAGCGCAACGCGTTGCTCACCTGGGTGACTCTCTTTCGGTAGACCTAATTTCAAAAGGACAACCTCTTAGTTATATGTAGGGAAGGGTCGGGTCGTTTTAGTATTTCGAGTTGCCTGAACAGCAGCCATTACGACTTTTGATTATTCACACAACTTTAGTACCATTTTTATAAAGTGCATCATTCTGGCAACTCTTAAGTTTGATACAAGTAAAGAATGAGCTAAATCTCATTTTTACCGAGGTCTGACCTAAAAGTTTGCGCTACACCACACTTTTGTAGCTTAAAAAACCGCCTTTGCATATTCCTTAATGGAATAAAAAAGTAATTTTTATTATTTTTTGGTTGTAAGCATTAGGAGTAGTCTGTTGACATTAAACTGTTATAAGGCCATCTAATGTTGTTAAAAGAACTTTCTTCATTCGCTTCGCCATTGTCTCAAGGACAAGTCGACAAGCTAAAACAGCTCACTTCAGAGTTATCTGCAACACAATTAGCTTGGGTTAGTGGCTATTTGGCGGCAACCTCAAATCAAGGTCAAATTGCCTCAGCGCCAGAAACTGCAGCAGCGCAAACAGTGACGATTTTATTTGGTAGCCAAACAGGTAACGGTAAAGCGATTGCTAAATCACTTGCGGCGCAAGCAACGGCAAAAGGATTCGCTGTCAATTTAGCCTCAATGGCCGATTATAATGTTCGCCAATTGAAGCAAGAAACAATCCTAATCGCTGTCGTCAGTACCCATGGTGAAGGTGAAGCGCCTGATGATGCCATTGAGTTGCATAAGTTTCTAGCATCAAAAAGAGCGCCTAAGCTCGACGCACTTAACTTCTCTGTATTAGCGCTTGGCGATACGAGCTATGAGTTCTTCTGTCAAACCGGAAAAGATTTCAGTGAACGTTTAACGGCGTTAGGTGCAAAACAATTACTACCTATCGTTGAGTGTGACGTTGACTACGAAGAGGCGGCTGAAAGCTGGCAAGAGCAAGTACTAGAAGCTGTTGAGCCTTTAGTGCAAGCAAGTGGCGCGAGCGTAGTGTCAATCGACACTGCTAAAGCAACTTCAGAAAGCGAGTTCACTAAACAGCAACCTTACGAAGCTGAAATATTACTTAGCCAAAAATTAACTGGTCGTGATTCTGATCGTGATGTTCGTCATGTAGAGATTGATTTAGGCGAATCAGGCATTAGCTATGAAGTAGGTGATGCATTAGGTATTTGGTTTACGAATAGCTCAGGCTTAGTCAATGAGGTGATTGCTGCTTTATCTTTGGATGCGAACACAGAGGTTAAGGTTGGCAAGCATACATTCTCTCTTGAGCAGGCCTTGCTTGAAAAGAAAGAACTGACACAGCTTTATCCGGGCTTAGTCACAGCTTGGGCTGAACTTGCTGCTAACGATGAGTTAACTGCAATCGCTGCAGATAAAGAGCAAACTCGTCAGTTTGTACTGGGTCATCAATTAGCTGACTTAATTAGTTTATATCCGGTCACTATTGATGCCGCTAAATTAGTTGAGCTGTTAAGACCGCTGACTCCACGTTTATATTCTATCGCTTCAAGCCAAGCTGAAGTTGAGAATGAAGTGCACTTAACCGTTGCATTAGTTGAAGATGAGCGAGCTGGCCAAGCAAGATTTGGCGGTGCTTCACATTTCTTAGCATCTGCAGAAGAAGGTCAATTAGTAAAGGTGTATGTTGAGCCTAATAAGCATTTCCGTTTACCTGAAAATAATGACACGCCAGTTATTATGGTTGGTCCTGGTACAGGCGTTGCGCCATTTAGAGCATTCATGCAGCAACGTGCAGTAGATGGGGTTAATAGTGACAGCTGGTTATTCTTCGGTAACCCTCATTTTGAACAAGACTTCCTATATCAAGTCGAATGGCAGCAATACCTAAAATCTGGCGATTTATCTCGTTTAGATGTCGCTTTCTCACGGGATCAAGAACATAAAGTTTATGTGCAGCATCGTATCGCCGAGCAAGGCGAGTCTATTTGGCAGTGGCTACAAAATGGCGCGCATTTTTACATTTGTGGTGATGCAGAGCGGATGGCGAAAGATGTCCATCAAGCACTGATTAATGTTGCTGTTGAGTTTGGCGGATTAGATGAAGCTGGTGCTGAAAGCTATTTAGAAGACTTACGCAGTGCTAAACGTTACCAAAAAGACGTTTACTAAATACAGATTATCGCAGTCTTCAACAAGACAATAAGAATAAAGCAGCGTTGGTGAATAGAGTCGCCAGCGCAGCAAGTATTAAAGAGGCCACATGATGAGTGAGCAAAAGTTAGCAGTAAATGAATATCTAAAAACCGACAGTGATTATCTGCGCGGTTCGATCAAAGAAGGCTTAGACACTCAAGTCACTGGATCGTTTAGTGATGGCGATCAGCAATTGATCAAGTTTCATGGTTTTTATCAGCAAGACGATCGTGATTTACGTAACGAGCGTAAAGAGCAAAAGCTAGAGCCATTGTATAGCTTCATGCTTCGTGCTCGTGTTCCTGGTGGGATTTGTTCGCCTGAGCAATGGCTTGATGTCGATAAGATTTCATCAACATTAACGACTTCTAACAGTATTCGTTTAACGACTCGTCAAACGTTTCAATATCACGGTATTCCAAAACGTAACCTGAAAACCTTGATCCAAGGGTTAGATAGAGCGGCACTAGATTCTATTGCTGCTTGTGGTGATGTAAACCGAAACGTGATGTGTAACCCAAACCCAATTGAGTCTACATTGCACCAACAGGCTTATGCAGTAGCAAAAGAGTTGTCAGATCATTTACTGCCACATACCCGCGCCTATGCTGAAATTTGGTTGGATGAAGAAAAGCTATTAGACACCGAAACCAATGAGCCTGTTTATGGCAAAACCTACTTGCCTCGTAAGTTTAAAATGGCAGTTGCAGTACCGCCAGATAATGATGTTGATGTCTATACCAATGACCTTGGTTTTGTCGCCATTGAAGAAGCTGGAGAATTAGTCGGCTTTAACTTGGTTGCTGGTGGTGGTATGGGGTCAACTCACGGTGAAGTTGAGACTTTCCCGCGTTTAGCTGATGACTTTGGCTTTATTAAAACCGCAGATGTGATTAAGTTTGCAGAAGCTGTAATGACTGTTCAGCGTGATTGGGGCAACCGTGTTAACCGTAAGCGTTCACGTTTAAAGTACACGATTGTTGATCATGGCGTCGCAGAATTTAAAGCGGAAGTTGAAAAACGTGCAGGAGTGAATTTTGAGCCGAAGCGTGATGCGGTTATTGGCGATCGCGGTGATAGATATGGTTGGGTAAAAGGTGTCGATAATAAATGGCATCTGACGTTATTTATCGAAAGTGGCCGTATTAAAGATGAGCAAGGTCAAACACTGCAAACTGGTCTTCGTGAAATCGCCAAAATCCATAAAGGCGATTTCAGAATGACATCAAATCAGAACATGATTATTGCTGGTGTTGCTGAAGAAGATAAAGCTGCTATTGAAGATCTTGCTCGCCAACATGGATTTTTTGGCAAGTTAATTAGCCAGACTCGTGGCCATTCGATTGCTTGTGTTGCTTTGCCGACATGTCCACTTGCGATGGCTGAAGCGGAGCGTTATTTCCCTGAGTTTATTGATCATATTGATGCGCTGCAAACTAAGCACGGTATTAGCGAACAAGCCATCGTTGTGCGTATGACTGGCTGTCCAAATGGTTGTGCTAGACCATTTGCCGCGGAAATTGGCTTAGTGGGTAAAGCGCCAGGGCGTTATAACTTGTATTTAGGCGCAAGCTTTGAAGGTACGCGTTTAAATAAAATGTACAAAGAAAACATTCAAGAGGCGGAAATACTCGCTGAGCTTGATAACCTGTTTGGTTTGTATGTACAAGAGCGTGATGCTGGTGAGACCTTTGGTAACTTCACAGTGCGACATGGTATTGTCAAAGCAGTGAATGATGCTGCGAAAGATTTTCATGGTTAAGGCGTTATTTTCCTGCGCTTTACCAGTGAGGGTAAGAATATGATTGAGCAAAATGAGTTATTAGCGCTGTTAACAGCGCCTAAATCTGAGCAAGCGATTGTGCTCGAGAAAGTTAATCAATTCTTGTCAGGTTTAACTGCACAAGAAAGGGTGACATGGGGATTAGCTTATTTACCCGGCGAGCATGCACTATCATCGAGTTTCGGTATTCAAGCTGCTGTTATGCTGCATTTAGTGAGTCAGGCACAAGCAGATATTCCGGTTGTTTTGACAGATACAGGGTATTTATTTCCTGAGACATATCAGTTTATCGATCAATTAACTGAGCGATTAAATCTAAACCTTAAAGTGTACAAAGCGGAGCAATCTTCAGCTTGGCAAGAAGCACGTTTTGGTAAGTTATGGGAAAAAGATCTTGAGGGCTTAGAGCAATATAACCGCATCAATAAAGTTGAACCGATGCAACGAGCCTTGAATGAGTTAAATGTTGGGACTTGGTTTGCTGGTCTTCGCCGGAGTCAGGCAAGTACTCGTGAAGCTTTGCCAATTTTAGCGATTCACGGTGATCGGTTTAAGTTATTGCCAATTATTGAGTGGACTAATAAAGATGTGCATGAGTACCTCACTCTGCATGATTTGCCTTACCATCCTTTATGGGAACAAGGGTATGTCTCTGTCGGTGATACTCATTCTAGTAAACCCCTAGAGCTTGGAATGAGCGAAGAAGATACTCGCTTTAATGGCATGAAGCGTGAGTGTGGACTGCACTACGAAATCTAGGTTTATCAATAGTTAAAATATCAGCTAAGGCTGATATTTTTATATTGTACTCACTATTATTTAACTGTCATTGAGCTATCGTATTTGTGTCACTTTTTAACGTTATCATAGTGCTACTGGATATAGTGAGTCGGCTTAGTGGTTTGTTGATGTGCATAATCGAACAAATGTTTACTCTGTACTTTTACAACCTATGACTGATTTTTGATGTTGAGACATTTTTTACCAACAATTTATCCACAAAAATATGCACAAGTTAATTTTATAGTCTAAATTGAGAAGTTCCCGTAGATGGTTTTTGTCGACACTTTAGGTTTGTGATTGCAAACCCTGTACCTCCAAAAGCCTTGCTCGTTAACACGAGCTTCCTAAGATTGGCTTGCTAGCGTAAGTACAATCTATTTAGGTTTCTCGGTTAGTTACTTTATGGTGACTAACCGAGAAATCGCTCCCTTAATTCATTTCTTGCCCTTAACCTTAACTTCCGCTGACCATCTCTGTAAAAAACCAAGCCTATTTGCCGTTTTTATATGATCCAAAAATAAAAAAATGCTAAGTTATTGCGAAACTTATTAAAAATTGAACCCTGCTCGGTAGGCTGTTCGATGACAATATCAATACTTAATCCAATAACTCTCAAGGAAGAGTGACTTGTTTTAATTTACATGTGATTTATGGAGCAAAAAATAATGAAAAAACTCGCAATTGCAGCAGCGGTTATCGCTGTTGGTGCTGGCGCGTATGTGCTGTCTGGTAAAGATGGCGGTACATCATCTAACAACGAACTTCTTGAGTATATACCTGCTGATACATTATTGTTTTCAGGGCAATTAACCCCATTTCCGCTAGAAGATTACTTGTACTCCATGCCAATGGGCGTGAACAGTAAACTATCTTTAGAACAAATTGAGCAAGCGGGCCCATTCGGTTCAGAACAAGAGCGCTTTTTTGTTAGCTTATATAAAAGCTATTTAATGAGCTTTGAAAACCCTGGCGTATTTTTAAAGACATTTGGCTTACCATCACACATTGAATCATACACTTATACTCTAGGTGCTTTACCTGTGTTCAAGGTTCAAATTGAAGATGAAAATGCAATTTGGTCCTTATTGGATAAAGCATCTGATGAAAGTGGCTTAGTACACAAAGCTGAGTCGATAAAAGGCCAAGATTACCGAGCTTATTCATTGATTGATGAAGATGAATCTATCGATATGGTATTTTCGCAAAAAGAGGGCTGGTTAACCGTCACCTTAAATACTTCATTTAATAAGCCTGAACTGCTTGAAACAGCACTGGGCTTAACCAAGGTTGAAAACTCAATTAGCGATTCAGGCATGCTTGAAGAGATAGCATTAACTCATGGCTTCTTGAAAGACAGTATTAGTTTTATCAATCACGTTGAATTGGTCAATGGCCTAACGTCTAGTGATGGTAATATGCTCGCTAAACAACTGACTAAACTGGTTCAAATGGAAGGCTCTGGTGAGGATCCTTTCGCTGAATTCAAAACGTCAGAATGTAAGGCTGAATTCAATTCTATCGCGGCTAATTGGCCACGTTCTGTGATGGGGCTTAAATCGTTTTCAGTTGACAGAAAAGAAACTAATTTTGATGCTGAAATCGTGATTGAATCAAATAACCAAGTTATTTTAGGTGCATTGACTAAAATGCGCGGTTTTATTCCAAGTTTTAGCCAAAACATCAATGACAATGTTGCTTCTTTAGCCTTTGGTATGGATGTGATGCAACTGGCACCGGCTTTATCTGAAATTTGGAAAGACTTACAAACACCGAGTTATCAATGTGAAGCATTAGCCCAAATGCAATACGGGGTAAGTGAACAAAACCCTGCTATGCTGGGAATGATGACAGGCATGGCTAACGGCGTAAAAGGGATCAGCGCAACGATTGTTGATTTCTCATTAACTGACGAAAACGGTGAGCCAGGCTTTAAGCATTTAGATGCGCTTATTAGCTTATCTGCAGACGACCCTGAAATGCTGCTAAATATGGTACGTCCTTTTGTACCGCAATTGGCTAATATTCAGTTGGAGAAAAATGGCGATGCAATTGATGTGAGCCCTTATTTAATGTTACCACCAGAAATGGGCGTGACTGCTCAAATGGCGATGAAAGATAATCACTTGGTTATCTTTAGTGGTGACAAAGGTGAAGCATTAGCAGATAAACTAGCTACAGAGAAGTTAGAGGCGAATGGCTTAAATAGTGTCGCTTTAGACTACCAAAAGCTACTTACGCCAGTGTTTTCTTTGATAGAAGAAAGTGGTGAGCCGATACCTGAAGAGCTAGCAATGCTTAAAGATTACGATATGCGTATGCAATTTGGTCTTGATGTCACAGCTAAAGGTATTTCTATCTCGACCAAAGCCAACAGCAAAGCTAAATAGGTTATTAATCTCGAAGATCAAAAAAGGTGAGCCTAGTGGTTCACCTTTTTTATTGCAGTTGCTTAAGTTATTGCAGTTGCTTAAGTTATTGTAGACTAATGCTAGTGCTGAACTGTTATCACAGAGCTATCATTTATCACAGAGCAATCATTGCAGAGCTTTCATCACAGAATTGTCGTGATCAACCTATCCAAATCCTACCAAAATTTCTAGCGCTAGCTAAACATCATAAAATGTCGTTTATTGAAACCCCAATACCGATACGTTGGTTGTGATGGTTATAATCAATCATGCTTTCGCCATAGCCATTAAAGTATTGCGTATATAAGCGCAAGTTACCTAATATTGGATAACTCCAAGTAAATTCTATTGAGCCTTTATTTGGACTTTCGAGATTATTGCGTCCCATCATTGTAAAGCGGTGCTCGCCTAAACCGTATACAGCCTTCAGTTCAAAGTTGCCCATATAGTCTTCAATGTCTGGATTATCATCACCATCAGGAGATGTCGGTGTTTCTTTTTCATCTTCAGGTATCCGATACCAAGCTTTAAAAGCTAAAGCGAACGGTCCTCGATCGAATACCATCTCACCATAAATTCGATTCCAGCTGCGGGATAAACTGCCAGACTTACCATTAGATTGATGAACAGCACCAAAGCCCCAGAACGAGTTTCGAAGCCCTGCTATTTCCCAATCATTATTAAACAGCATAAATATTTCGGGTTCGTGGTTAGTTTCTCTGAAAGGAGAAGAGATGTCTTTATTGTATACCTGCCAATAGGATTGATTGGTATAGGCAAAGAAAAGGTGGCCATTATCACCAAACACATTGTACCAAAGGGGGAACTTGAAGCTAATTTGAAATTTTGCTTCAGCATTATCTACCTGTTCATCACTCCCTTCATTTCCCGTTTTAAAATCGATGTATGGCTCTGAATTCGGATTATCATTGTAGGTATAAGGCAGAATATAGTTCACCTTATGGGGCGTAATGACGAAACTTTTATCTGAAGTTTCTACTTCACTTTGGATTCTTTCATCAACTAAAGAATCCTCACCGCTTGCATTGAAACTTGCGAAAGCAAATAAGTAAAAGATGAATGGCAGACAGAGTGACTTGGACATTTAACCCTCTTTAATCTCTATATTTTTTGACAGGTTATCATTGCGATAACAAAGGTGAAACAAAATCTGCGATTAAAATGTATTTAGATGCAGATGTAATACTAGGTCTATATGAAGGTGAGTTTATGTTGTTGAGATAAACATAAAGCAAGTGATAACGCGACTCTATATAACCAAAAAGAATAAAAGCTAAGTTTTATCTATTATATATGGAATATGTAAACCGTTATATTTAGCCTTAATTGAATAAAGTGGGGTTAAAGGTAATGGCGTTAGTTTCAATACCAGGTCAGCAGGCTAAAGGAAAAGTATGGTTAGTTGGCGCAGGCCCTGGCGATGTTGAATTACTGACTTTAAAAGCCTATCGAGTGCTTAAGAACGCTGATGCAGTCTTGTATGACGCACTGGTCAGCCAAGACATTCTTGATCTCATTCCACAACATGCAGAGAAGATTGCTGTTGGCAAGCGTGCAGGTAAGCACAGTGCAGCACAAGATGAAATCAATCAACTACTCGTGACTAAAGCCTATACCCGTAAAAATGTAGTGCGCTTAAAAGGTGGCGATCCATTTATTTTTGGCCGTGGCGGTGAAGAGTTACAAACATTGGTTGAAAGCGATGTTAAATTCGAGGTTGTACCCGGTATCACAGCAGCAAGTGGCACTTCAGCTTATGCAGGGATCCCATTAACCCATCGAGATTACGCTCAAGGGGTTTCTTTTATTACAGGGCATTGCCAAATTGAAAGTCGCCCAATGGACTGGCAAGGTTACGCTAACTCGAATAACACGTTAGTGGTTTATATGGGAATTTTAAATGCCAATATCATTAGTGAAGGTTTAATCAGTCATGGGCGCTGCCCTGATACGCCAGTGGCGATAGTGTCAAAGGCAACGACATCATCACAGCAGCGTTTTATTGGCAAGTTAAGTGAGTTGTCTCAACTCGCTGCAGATCCAGCGTTAAAAATGCCAGCTTTGATGATCATTGGCGAAGTGGTTCAACTTGCAGATTCATTAAACTGGTTTAACCCAATTGAAAAAGCGCCATCGCAAATACATTCTGAAATTACCGCTTTAGGGCTGTAATTTATATATTTTTAATAAAATTTAACTGTTGAGTCATCATCAGTGAATTGAGAATAATCAAAACATTTATCGATCTATTGATTCTAGCGATAAGTAATCTATCTGGGACTAAATCCATATTGATGATTACAATTGCGGTTAAAAGGCTGAATGACTATTTCAGTCTTTTTTTTACTTATTTTTTGCGAATAGGGATTATTTTTAACAACAACTGGTAAACTTAACCCGTAAATAACATCCTCATTTGTTTTTTCATGTAATTGTCATTCAGATTCTGTTGAGTTTACTGTGATCTCAGTCTATGTTATTTGATAGTATCTTGTGCTAGGTAAGCGTTATTTGCTTAATTATCCCTCTTTTTACGACGTGTTAAACTTTCTAAAATGAAATTTAATATCGGATGTAGTTCAAAATTACAAGCGTGAAGCAATTTTTGCCGTACATTTATTTCACATTTGTTTTAAAGGTGTGACTTAAATAGCGGATTTAGCTCACAGAATTATTTATTATGTGCTATCTGAATTTTAAAGGTTACAAGTAATGGCTGGATCCTCAAATCAGGTTATAACTATTAAACGAGGCCTCGATGTGCCTATTGCGGGGCAACCGCAACAAAGCATTGAATCTGCTAAACAAACCTCTCGTGTTGCTATTCTTGGCGAAGAATATGTTGGGCTTAAACCGACAATGCTTGTTGAAGAAGGTGAGATGGTCAAAAAGGGTCAAGCTCTTTTTGAAGACAAGAAAACACCTGGCGTGCTATTTACAGCACCAGCAAGCGGTGAGGTAATAGCAATAAACCGTGGTGAGAAACGCGTGTTATTGTCAGTTGTTATTCGTTGTGAAGGTGATGAATCCCTCTCTTTTGAATCGTCAGAAGATGTGATGTCATTATCGCGAGATGCGGTGAAAGCTAATCTTGTAAAAAGTGGTTTATGGACTGCGCTTCGTACCCGACCGTTTTCTCGCATCCCTGCGATTGAAACTGTGCCTACGGCGATTTTCGTTACGGCAATGGATACCAATCCACTTGCTGCCGATCCTCGAATTATCATTGCTGAGCAGCAACAGGCCTTTAATGTCGGCATGCAGGCGTTAACCCGTTTAACCGATGGTAAAGTGATGTTGTGCCATGATGAGGGTGACAGTTTACCCGGTCATGATTTACCACAAGTTGAATCGCATCAATTTGGCGGCGTACACCCAGCGGGTCTTGTTGGTACGCATATTCATTTATTACATCCAGTTAATATCGAAAAAGTGGTTTGGCATATTGGCTATCAAGATGTGATTGCGTTTGGAAAGCTATTTCAAACTGGTGAATTATTTAATCAAAGAGTGATTTCTTTAGCTGGCCCTAATGTGCTTAAACCACGCTTGGTTCGCACGCAAATGGGGAGCGACTTAAGTGAATTGGTTGAAAGTGAACTCAAAGACATTCAATCACGGGTTGTTTCTGGTTCAGTGTTGTCTGGTCATACAGCGATAGGTGTATATAACTACCTTGGTCGTTACCATTCTCAAGTTTGTGTGCTTACTGAAAATGCACGTCATGAACTTCTGCCTTGGGTACGACGCAACAAAGAAAAGTTTTCGCTAACCGGCATTATGATGTCTGGTTTTAGCCGTACTAAAAAGTTATTCGATTTTACTACTCATGCAGGTGGTTCACCGCGGGCAATGATGGCGTTTGGTCAATTAGCCCGTGTAATGCCATTAGACATTTTACCGACCTTATTGGTAAGAGACTTAGTGGTTCGAGATACCGATGAAGCGCAGTTACTGGGCGCACTAGAGCTAGATGAAGAAGATTTAGCTTTATGTACCTTTGTTTGCCCAGGTAAATATGATTTTGGTAAAGAATTACGTGCTTGCCTAGATATCATCGAGAGGGAAGGTTAATGAGTCAGCAACAGAACAAACCGGGTAAGCAAGAGCGTTATTACGCTCACGGTCACTCGATGAAAAGCTACTTGCGCTCTTTATGGATCGCACGTGGTCGCAGTACTAAAGGTAAAGTGCATGTTCGTGATGCCATTGATGTTAAGCGTACCATGCACATTGTTGGCATGTGTTTATTGCCAGTATTGTTTTTCGGGATGTATAACCTAGGTTTACAAGCGCAAGTTGCTATAGCTGCTGGCGCAACTCAGCCTGAAAGTTGGCAGTTAGCCATTTTTAGCGCCTTATTCGGTCAGTTAACTGACCAATCAGGTTTAGTCAGCTTATTTGCCTATGGCGCAAGTTATTATGTGCCGATTTATCTCGCCACATTGATTGTGTGTTTATTTTGGGAAGTGATTTTTGCCAAGATGAGAAAGCAAGAGTTGCATGAAGGCTTTTTTATCACCGCATTACTGTTCTCAATCATAGTGCCAGTTTCAACCCCGTTATGGATTATTGCTGTTGGCGTGAGCTTTGGTGTCATAGTCGCCAAAGAGATGTTTGGCGGCATGGGTTATAACTTCTTAAACCCTGCGCTTGCAGGTTACGCCTTTATTTATTTTGCTTATCCAACTGAAGTGGCGGCAATTAGTCAGTTTGTTGCAGTGGATGGTTTTGCGGGTGCGACCACCTTGACTGAAGCAGCTGCCAGTCGCGCAAATCTCTATGCAGATGTGAGTTGGCTTGGCGCATTATCTGACCCTAAATGGATGGATGCCTTTTTAGGCTTCACTCCAGGTTCAATTGGTGAAACCAGTACCTTGGCTATCCTAATTGGTGGTGGCGTATTGTTATTAACTCGAGTTGCTGATTGGCGAGTGGTTGCTGGCGTTTTGTTGGGCATGATTGCTACGGCTATCTTGTTTAACTTATTTGGCCCTGCCAAGAACTCAATTGCTGCAATGCCTTGGACTTGGCACCTTGTTACTGGTGGTTTTGCCTTGGGTATGATGTTCATGGCGACAGATCCTGTTACCGCTTCTTATACTCGAAATGCGAAATATGCCTATGGTGCATTGATTGGGTTTATGACGGTGTTAATTCGAGTGCTGAACGTGAAATTACCTGAGGGCATAATGTTGGCGATTTTATTTGCCAATTTATGGGCTCCGCTATTCGATTATCTGGTGGCTCGCGCCAACATTAAACGGAGACTAAAACGTCATGGCCTTTAAGAAAGATACTGTCGCAGGCACGATGATATTTATCATCAGCCTGAGTTTAGTTTGTTCGTTTATGATCACCGGTACCGTTGAAATTCTTAAAGAACGTAAACTGGTTAAAAAGCGTGATGAGGTACAGCAGTTTGTACTTCGCGCCGCTAATGTTGATATTAGCGCTGGTGACTTCCGAGAATTATTTACTGAGCGTGTGACGCCGAAAATGGTGAACCTAGAATCAGGAGAGTTTGTTGCCCAAGAGAACTTACTGGATCTCGATGAGCGCATGGCGGCCATTAATCCAGAAACCTCATCAAAACCTAAAAAAGATACCGCGAAGATTAAAACTCGTGCTAATGACATCCGTATTTTCGAAGTACGTGATGAGAGTGGTCAGCTTACCAGTGTGGTAATGCCGATTTACGGTAAAGGTTTATGGTCAATGATATATGGTTACTTGGCGGTAAAACCTGATCTAAATACGGTAGAAAATATCATTTTCTATGAGCACGGTGAAACGCCTGGTATTGCTGATTTCGTCACGGATTCTGAATGGACTGACTTATGGAAAGGTAAGCAGTTATTTGATGAAAAAGGCAATATTGCGATTAAAGTTGTTAAAGGCGGCGCCAAAGAGGGCGATGTTCACGGTGTAGATGGCGTGAGTGGCGCAACCAGAACAGGTGTTGGTATTCAACGCGCTGTTGAATTCTGGTTTGGTGTTGAAGGTTATCAACCTTTTCTTAAGCAATTTGCTGTTACGGAGGCTAAATAATGAGTAGTGCAGTTTCTACAAAGCAGATCTTAACCTCGCCTATCTTTGCTAATAACCCAGTCGCGATGCAAGTGCTTGGTGTGTGTTCTGCACTGGCTGTTAGTAACTCAATGCAAACGGCATTAGTGATGACATTGGCGGTGACGTTTGTGTTGGTCATGTCGAATTTAATCATTTCGACGATTCGTAACTTCATCCCTAACAGTGTGCGAATTATTGCGCAAATGACCGTGATTGCTTCACTGGTGATTATCGTTGATATGGTGTTACAAGACGTGGCTTACGAACTTTCAAAGCAGTTATCTGTGTTTGTGAGTTTGATTATCACCAACTGTATCATCATGGGGCGAGCAGAAGCTTTCGCGATGAAATATCCTCCGCATCTGGCATTAGTTGATGCCTTAGGTAATGCCATGGGTTACGGCGTGATATTGCTTGGTGTGGCATTTGTGCGTGAGCTATTAGGTCGCGGTACTTTGTTTGGCCATGAAATATTTACCACTATTGAAAACGGTGGTTGGTATCTTGCAAACGAAATGTTCACCTTACCGCCAAGTGCGTTCTTCTTGATCGGCGTGATGATTTGGGCGATCAATGTTGTGCAGCGTAAGAGAGGATAATGGCGATGGAACATTATATTAATTTATTTATTCAAGCTGCGTTTATCGACAATATGGCGCTGTCATTCTTCTTAGGTATGTGTACGTTCCTTGCGGTATCTAAAAAGGTATCAACGTCTTTTGGTTTAGGTATTGCCGTTATCGTAGTGATGATGCTCGCTGTGCCTTTGAATCAAATTATCTATGTAAATGTACTCGCGCCTGGCGCGCTGGCTTGGGCTGGATTTCCAGAATTAAATCTAAGCTACTTGCAGCTTATTACCTTTATTGGGGTGATTGCTGCCTTGGTGCAAATTTTGGAAATGTTTCTTGAACGTTATATTCCAACTCTGTACCAGTCCTTAGGTATTTTCTTGCCACTATTAACCGTTAACTGTGCGATTTTTGCAGGGGTTATTTTTATGGCAAACCGTGACTACAACTTAGTTGAGTCGATGGTCTTTGCAGGTGGTAGTGCTGTGGGGTGGGCAATGGCGATTATTCTGTTAGCAGGTCTTCGTGAGCGGATGAAGTTTCATGCTATTCCGCTGGGCTTACAGGGGATCGGTATAACCTTTATAACGACTGGTTTAATGGCGCTGGGTTTCATGTCTTTCGCTGGTATTACCTTATAGTGTGGTGCTTAAAAATGACAATGCAATCGAATATGAATTCTCTGAGTGATGACAAATTGTTGAGAAGGTACATTTAATGGAAATGGCAATTGGCATAGGCATGTTTACCATAGTGGTAAGCTTGCTGGTAATGGTAATTTTATTCGCCAAGAGTAAATTGGTGAATACCGGTGATGTCACCATTGGAATTAATGGTGAAGCGGATAAAAGTGTGCGTACACCTGCTGGGGATAAACTGCTTGGTGCACTTGCAGGTAACAATATTTTCATTCCATCAGCCTGTGGTGGTGGTGGAACCTGTGGTCAGTGTCGTGTGACAGTTAAATCTGGTGGCGGCGATATTTTAGCGACTGAGCTTGACCACATTACCAAAAAAGAAGCAAAAGAAGGTTGTCGTTTAGCTTGTCAGGTTGCCGTTAGAACGGATATGGAACTTGAAGTTGACGAAGAAATCTTTGGGGTTAAAAAGTGGCAATGTGAGGTTATTTCAAATAATAACCAAGCGACATTTATTAAAGAGCTGTTGCTTAAAGTGCCTGAAGGTGAAGAGGTTCATTTTAAAGCGGGTGGCTATATCCAAATTGAAGCACCTGCACATGAAGTGAAATACGCTGATTTTGATATTCCTGAACAGTATCGCGATGACTGGGAACGGTTTGAATTATTTAATCTAGTTTCTACGGTTAGTGAAGATGTCTTACGTGCTTACTCAATGGCAAATTACCCTGATGAAAAAGGGACAATTATGCTCAACGTGCGTATTGCAACACCACCAACCAACGATTTACCGCCAGGACAAATGTCATCGTATATTTTTAACTTGAAATCGGGCGACAAAGTGACGATTTCAGGCCCCTTCGGTGAGTTCTTTGTTAAAGAAACTGAAGCTGAAATGGTATTCATTGGCGGTGGTGCTGGTATGGCGCCAATGCGTTCACATATCTTCGACCAACTTAAAAGTAAGCAAACCAAACGTAAAATGTCATTTTGGTATGGTGCTCGCTCTGCTAGAGAGATTTTTTACCAAGAAGATTTTGACATGCTTGCTGCAGAAAATGACAACTTTGTCTGGCATGTGGCGTTATCAGATCCCTTACCTGAAGATAACTGGCAAGGCTATACTGGTTTTATTCATACTGTATTGCTTGAAAATTATCTTAAAGATCATAAAGCGCCAGAAGATTGTGAGTTTTACATGTGTGGCCCTCCAATCATGAACTCCTCAGTGATCAGCATGCTTGAAAGTTTAGGTGTTGAAGAGGAAAACATCTTACTTGATGATTTTGGTGACTAGCCTGAAATAGACAAGTTTTGATTGAATCAATATTATTAAAGCTGAAACTGAGGTTTCGGCTTTTTTTATGCTTGTTTATTTCGAGTAAACGATTAGGCTATAAAATTCATATCGCCATTCTTCCTTCCTATCGCTGCCATTTTCTGGATAATAATTAATGTAGTGTTGTAATGCTACGCCATTGCAAAATTGTTGCGTTAAAGTTTTTAATAAATTGTTGCGTAATTGTTTATTAACGGGCTTGTAAGCCTTTATCTCTCTATACCTATTGCTTGTTACAAGAAGCATCTGATACTGTCAAATGAGTAGCATGAATCATTAATAAGACTTCAGCTGCGCAATATAATAACGACCAATAATTAAATGGGACTCATGTTTTGAATTTAAAAATGCTTGGCTCAATAGCCATTGTGGCTGGAACTGCGATTGGTGGGGGCATGCTCGCTTTGCCCCTTGCGACAGCAGCATTAGGTATTATGCCAGCAATTTTGTTGCTGGTAGTGATTTGGGGATTATCAGCTTACACCTCATTACTGATGTTAGAGATTAATTTACGTGCAGGTGTTGGTGACAACGTGCATGGCATTACGGGTAAAACATTAGGTAAAGTAGGCCAACTGATCCAAGGTGCATCCTTTCTAAGTTTATTATTTGCACTGACAATGGTGTATTTAATGGGCGGTTCTTCATTACTTGAATCCCGCTTAGAGCCGCTACTAGGCGTAGACTTAAATAATCAAATTTCAGTATTACTATTTACGCTGTTTTTTGGCGGCATTATCGCCGTGGGCGTCAAGTGGATTGATAAAGTCTCACGAGTCCTTTTTACCGCTATGGTGGTGTTATTAGTATTAGTGGTAGCTTTCTTATTACCTGAAGTTAATATTGTTGCCTCGTTAACTAACTTCTCAGCTAATGTTGCTGAAGGCGATAAGCTGGATCAATTATGGCTGGCAGCAATTCCAGTGGTGTTTACGTCATTTGGTTTCCACGTGTGTATTGCTACCATCGTTAGATACCTTGATGGTGACGCAGTGTCACTGAGAAAGATCCTATTAATAGGTTCGACTATTCCGCTATTTTGCTACATCTTATGGTTACTTGTTACCCTTGGTACACTGGGCGGCGAAACCGTTCATGGCTTTGCTGGTTCATTACCTGAGTTAGTCAGTGCGCTGCAAGCTGTGGCTCAGTCAGCTATCGTGAGCCAGTTTATTGATTTATTCGCAAATCTTGCACTGATCACTTCTTTCTTAGGTGTGACCATGAGTTTATTTGACTATGTTGCAGAATTAACCCGTGCAAGAGATGATGCTGCTGGTCGTGCTAAAACCTGGTTGATTACCTTTGTACCACCATTACTTTGTGCACTGTATTACCCTGATGGCTTTTTCCAAGTACTGGGATTTGCAGCAATACCGTTAGTCGTTATGATTATTTTCTTGCCAATTGCGATGGCGCTAAAACAACGTAAAGCGCAAATGGGCGGTTATGAAGTGAGTGGTGGTAACTTTGCTATGGGTGTTGCTGGTATCTTGGGTGCGCTGATTGTTTTAGCTCAGCTAATGGTGGCATTAGGCTAATTTTTCAAAAGTTACTTCAAAAGCGACTTTAAAAAGTGGATATTGTTGAAAGTAATGCAACAAGAATGTAACGGAGTTTTACAACCACTGTTCTTAACTTCTTTCGATATGATAAAGTCAGGCTATATGCCTGACTTTTTTATGTGTTAAATACGCAAAGTGTTTAACAAGCACAAAGGACAGAAGAGCTTTATATCATCTGTCATTTCAATAATTGTGCTGCAGTTTATAGGCGTAAAAGAATAATAAACCTGAAATCAGGTTAATAAGCTAGATGTGCACTCACTTATAAAATGGAATTATTACAATGAAAACATGGTTATTAAGCGCCGCAATCGTGGCCTCATTTGCTGCACAAGCAGATGAAGGGATGTGGCAGCCTTATCAACTCCCAGCAATGGCTGATGAGTTAAAAGCAAAAGGGCTAGAGATTGATGTTAAATCGATATCTAAATTGACAGAATACCCAATGAACGCAGTGATTAGCTTGGGTGGTTGTACTGCATCATTTGTTTCTCCAAAAGGGTTAGTTGTCACTAACCATCATTGTGCTTATGGCTCAATTCAGTACAACTCAACCCCAGAAAAGAACTTATTAAAAGATGGTTTCTTAGCAAAAACCTATGCAGATGAATTACCTGCAACGCCTGGTTCACGCATCTTTGTAACAGAAGAAGTGACTGATGTAACTGATCAAGTTAAATCTGGCGAAATGAATAAAGTGGGTAACGACTTTTATAAAGGGATTGAGCAAAAAGAGAAAGCCCTTGTAGCTGAGTGTGAAGCTGAAGATGGTTACCGTTGTAAGGTCTATAGTTTCCACGGTGGACTTGAATATTACTTAGTTAAACAAATGGAAATTCGTGATGTTCGCTTAACTTATAATCCTGCTGCGAGCGTGGGTAAATATGGTGGTGATATTGATAACTGGATGTGGCCGCGCCATACAGGTGATTTCTCATTCTACCGCGCTTATGTGGGTAAAGATGGTAAACCTGCAGATTTCAGTAAAGACAACGTGCCTTATGAGCCAAAAAGCTTTTTAAAAGTATCAGCTAAAGGTGTGAGTGACGGTGATTTTGTGATGGTAGCAGGCTATCCAGGTCGTACAAACCGTTACCGCACAGCTAACGAAGTAGAAAATCAGTTTGAATGGGCTTACCCAGAAGGGAAAGTACTACGTGAACGTTTAATTGAAATCATCAAAGAAACCGCGCCAGAAGGCAGTGACGATCGCATTAAGTATGAAAGTGCTATTGCAGGTTTAGCGAACTACGCTAAAAACTTTACTTCAATGATTGAGTTTTATGGCAAATCGCCAATGCTTGAAGAGCGTAAGGGCTTAGAGCAAAAACTGGCTAATTGGATTAAAGCTGATAAGACGCGTCAATCGCAGTATGGTGAGACTTTAGCTGAACTTGATAAGTTGATCGCTAAAGAGCAACAAGGTCAAGAGCGTGACGTGCTGATGAGCTATATGGGCTATAGCAGCATGATGAGTACAGCGGGTCGTTTATACCGTCTTGCTAATGAAAAAACCTTGCCAGATATGGATCGTGAACCAGGCTATCAAGAACGTGATATGACTAATTTCACTTCTGGAATGGAGCGTATTGAGCGTCGTTATGCCCCTAGTGTGGATAAAGCCATCCTTGCTGATTTGATTAAACGGTACGCAGCATTACCAAGCGAATACCGTCTAGCAGCCTTTGATAAAGCTTTTGCAATCGGTCAGCCATTTGATGAAGCTAAATTCACTAAGCACCTTGATAACATGTACGCTAAAACTACGTTATCTGACAAAGAAACGCGCTTAGCCTGGATGGATAAGTCGGTTGCTGAATTTAAGAAGTCAAAAGATCCATTCATTCAATATGCTGTTAGTACGTATGATGAAAGAATGCAGCGTGAGCTTGATAATAAGCAGCTTGCTGGTGATTTAATGAAAGTACGCCCGCAGTATATGGATGCGATTATCGCTTACAACCGTGAACTTGATAAGCCTGTGTATGCTGATGCTAACTCAAGTTTACGTGTCACCATTGGTAATGTGAAAGGTTATAGTCCACAAGATGGATTAGTGGCGGTTCCTTTTACTCGTTTAGAAGGCATTGTTGCGAAAGATACTGGAGTCGAGCCTTTTAACTCTCCAGCTAAACAGCTTGAGTTAATTAACCAAAAGCAATACGGCGATTACTATGTTAAATCTCTAGATTCTGTACCGGTTAACTTCTTATCAACTCTTGATACAACCGGTGGTAATTCTGGTTCACCTACCTTAAATGGTCGAGCTGAACTGGTGGGGTTACTATTTGATGGTGTTTACGAGAGTATTATTGGTGATTGGGGTTACGATCCTGAGACAAACCGTTCAATTCAAGTGGATAGCCGTTACATGTTATGGGTTATGAAATACTTAGATAACGCTGATAACTTACTTGAAGAGATGGAAATCGTTAAGTAGAAGGTTCATACATTACAGGCATCTAGAGTTTCAGTAGGTGCCTTAGAACCGAAATTTCTGCGGCCTCTAGGGGCCGCATTTGTTTTTCTGCTAAGTTCAAAAGTTCACAATTCATCATACTCATACGCACCAAATCAATCACGTTATAGCCTAAAGCTTTAGCCATTCTGCGGATCTGTCGGTTTAAACCTTGGGTCAACGTAATTTGAAATTGATTCTCACTGACTGCGGTAACTTTACAAGGTTTAGTGGTGACATCACGATAGCTTACCCCTTGGCTCATTTTCTCAATAAACTCATCATTAAAAGGGCGATCTACTGTTACTAGATACACTTTTTCATGGCCAAAATCTGGGTGCATTAATCGGTGGGTTAATTCACCGTCATTTGTGAGCAATAACAGCCCGCGTGAATCCTTATCTAATCTACCAGCAGGATAGAGCCTAGGAGCGGGCGGTAGAATATGGATAAGACTAGATGGAAGGTCGGGCAATAAGCGGCAGTCAATGCCTACAGGTTTGTGATACAGCCAATACTGTTTACTTTCAATAGGGGCAATTGGCGCACCATCCAATAAGATATTGGGATTAACAGCAGATTGATTCACTCTATCTAATGGTGATGCCTGTTGGCCGTTAAAACTGACACGACCAGCAGCAATAAGTCGCTGAGCTTGACGTCTTGAGCTGACACCACAATGGGCGAGGTATTGTTCTAAACGCATATTAACTGACAAGGTTAATCGCTCGCAAAGGTGAGGTTTGATAGCTGTTTTTGCTGAAACTTAATCATTTTTTTCATATTTAGCCCCAGTAAGACACACCATAAAATATTGGCTTGAGTCAGTACCCACATGACTAAAGACACCCAACAAATATCGCCGACTCTATGAGTGCAAGGATCAAAATCAAGCGTAGACCAGTTGAGTAAATACATTAACGCAATAGAGAAAATTAGCCCAATAATGTTAAAGCCAAATAAAGATGTTGAAAGTGAACTGTTTTTTCTAAAGTAATCAATGAAACAAAAGCTGTGCAGTACAAAAGTACAAATGAGATAACCAGTTGAAAAGAAACGATGTTGCTCAAGAAAGTTAATTGGAAAAATACCAATCAGTACAATCAATACCCCTAGAATAGCGCCAGTAATGGTAATGATCCTGCTATATACATCGGTAAAAACATAATATCGCGCCAGCATCGAAAGCATCAAACAAGCGCCGCCTATCACTAAGCCCATGTTATATACAATCGCTAAAGGCGAGCTCATGTAGTCGCCTAAGGTGTCAGCGCGAATACTTAATGGACTGACTCCTAATCGAGCAACCTCAGCAATAAGTGCAGTACTAATCCCCAAACCACTGATCAACGCCGTCGCTAAAGACATGAAAATAATCATTAAATGTAAATCGTAATGTTTATTGGCTTCAATTGTTTGACTCATGAATGGCTTAATATCTGCTTTCGTTAACTAATTGTTAGTGACAGATTATCACTAATCGACATATTTTATTAAGAGGGAGATACAAAAAACCTGATATAAATTGCCAGTTGGCATTTCTATATCAGGTTTTAAAAGCGTTAAACTTATGGTCTAACCGCGCTGATTAGTTGCGCTTGCGTAAAATCACAATGGCTATAGCGACTACCGCTAAAATCATGCAGTACCAAGCGTAAGAGATGGCTGCTAATGGGCTAATAGCAAATGTAGATGCTATCAATAATGCTTGGGCACCATGAGGAATAAGACCCTGAACAATACAAGCGAAGATATCTAATACACTTGCAGCACGTTTAGGTTCAACACCATGTTTTTGAGCTAAATCTTTAGCAATATCACCAGCAACGACAATCGATACAGTGTTGTTTGCCACACAGGTATTGGTGGCTGCAACAATACTGGCCATACCTAATTCAGCTGCTCGGCTTGACTGACCGCCTTTAGCTTTTGAGAAACGTTTGATTAGTAATTCAATTTTTTCACTGACAAACTTCAGTCCACCTTGCTGCTGCATTAGTGCAGCTAAACCGCCAACAAGCATTGAAAGGATGAAGATTTCTTGCATGTTAGTGAAACCAGCATAAATATCTTGTCCAAACTGGATTACACCGTAATCAGCTACAAACAGCCCTGTTGCTCCAGCAAGTAAAATACCCACGGTTAGCACAACGAACACATTCACACCCGCTACTGCTAGAAATAAGATCGTTAAGTAAGGGATAACATTGATGATATCAATTTCTTGAGCGGCGACCTCAGCTTGTCCTTGGCCTGCAAAAGCAAATAGCACAAGCGTGATTAATGATGCTGGTAAGGCAAAAATTAAGTTCTCGCGGAACTTATCTTTCATCTCACAGCCCTGTGTTCGGGTTGCAGCAATGGTGGTATCAGAAATAATCGACAAGTTATCACCAAACAACGCACCTGACATAACAGCACCTGCCATTAGGGCGTAATCAATTTGCGCTTGGTCAGCAACACCTAAAGCAATTGGCGCAACAGCAGCAATGGTGCCCATTGAGGTGCCCATAGCGGTTGCAATGAAGGCGGCAATAACAAAGAAGCCAGGAAGCAACATGCTTGAAGGGATCATTGAAAGACCTAGTGCAACGGTTGCATCAACACCACCAGTGGCTTTAGCAACAGATGCAAAAGCACCTGCGAGTAAGTAAATTAAACACATCGCGATGATGTTGCTGTGACCGATACCCGCAATAAAGGTATCAATAGACTGATTTAGTTTTTGCTTTGATAGCAATAGCGCCAAAATAATCGCAGGTAAAATAGCGATGACACTTGGTAATTGATAAAAAGCGAAATCTACCCCTTGGCTTTGAAAGTAAACGCCAGCACCGATAAATAGCGCTAAAAAGGCGAATAGAGGCAATAAAGCGATAAAGGAGGCTGGGCTCGTCGTAGTTGTATTTTTTGTCGTCAAGGTCGTCTCTCTTTTTTTATTTCAGTGATACTGGTTATGCGTCTATGGATGCAATTGAGTACTTTAGCAAACTCTTCATTAATAGTCGTATTATGATGACTTCTTAAGTTCTGGCAAGCATAGGAGATCTACAAATTAGTGTCAATCTAGACGTCTAGACTTCTTTGCTTCTGAGCTAACTTTTACAAAATACACTAGGTTTCGTTTTGTAAAATTAACATTTGCGTATAAAAAATGTTGTGTGAGCGGGATTAATAAGCAAGTTGTGAGGCTATGCTAATGGATCGCAAACACGTTGGTTTAATTTGGCTTCAGATTACAGTTGTTTTTGATGCGCGTGTAAGGGGCAATTGAATACTGACAAGGTGAATAAAGGGCATTAGAAAACAGGTTTGATCTTGTATTGGAATCAACAAAAAAGCCAATGCAGAGCATTGGCTTTATAGCGTGCGCTTAAATAGCTGAAGTTACATCCAGCGACTTTTCTGTTTACGCTGTGGTCTTGGTAAATAAACCAAAATAATGCCAATTAATGCGCCTAAACCTGCAATCAATGCGCCTTGTTGCCACATTTTAGATTGGGCATTATCTTTAATCGATTGCAGCTGCTGGTTAGCTGTATCACGTTCATTAGTGACTTTTGTTAACTCTGATTGCAACGAAGCAATTTGGTTGTTCGAAGACGTTAGCTGTTGTGCAACAGATTCTGAACTTTGATCTAATTGCGCTAAGGTTGATTTTGTTTGCGCTAATTCAGCTTCAATAATCGGTAAGCGAGTTCGCAAGCTTGAACCTGTTTCAATCAAGTCTGACTTTACCCAGCCTTCACGATCTTTATGATCACGCACTTTACTGTAATCGTTTTGCGTCTCGTTTAATAAGGTAATTGTCTGGCCAGCTTCAATACTGCCTAATATACGATACTGAGTACCTGGACCACCGTGGATGTAAATAAACACATCGTCAGTAATGTAATGCGTCTGAGCCATTAAACCTTTTGAGAGCAGTAGCAGGGCTACTAATGTAAGCATTCTGAACACGTTATTTTTCCATACCATTAGAACTATCCGTCATGCTATTTATTTAGTGACTTGATTGCAAGGAAGAACGTCAAAGACTTATTTAAATAAGCGGTATTACTGATGTAAATGTGCATTATTAGTCAAAAACGCTGCAATCATTGCTTTTATTGCACAGTTTATTAGGCATTTAAACACTCAAAAAAGAGCCACAAAAAAGCCGGACATTTTCATGACCGGCCTTTTAAGCAATATAGCAATCGCTATCTTAGCTAAATACACCCTTAATGGTGAAGAAGAATAAGATAGATAATGCAGCACCTGCAGGGAGTGTTACTACCCAAGAGATGACAATATTACGGACTACACCGATATTAATTGCAGCGATACCACGTGCCATTCCCACACCCAATACAGCACCAACAAGTGTCTGTGTTGTCGAGATAGGAAGACCAGTACCAGACGCAATGACAACCGTTGAAGCAGCTGCTAATTCTGCAGCAAAACCACGACTTGGCGTTAGGTGAGTAATGTTTTTACCAATGGTTTGCATAACGCGCTTACCAAAGATAGCTAGACCCAATACGATACCAACAGCACCTAATGGAAGGATCCACCAAGCTAATGCTGCTTTAGATTCAATTTCACCGCCACTGTTAACAACAGAAACAACTGCCGCTAATGGGCCAATTGCGTTAGCAACATCGTTTGAGCCATGGGCAAATGCCATACAACAAGCGGTAACAACCATTAAGATAGCGAATACTTTCTCTACGTTTGCATACTCAGCTTGACGGTTAACATTGGTTGGCATGTTTAAGCGACCAATAGCCACTCTACCGAAGATCCCTACACCGATAGCAACAGCAAGTGCTAAACCGTATGCTTCAACGGTAGAGAAGTGTAAACCAACGTGCTTAAGTCCTTTTGTGATAGTCACAAGCGACATAATAAAGCCCGCAAGTCCCATGTAAAAAGGCACGAAACGTTTTGCGTTCGCGAGTGGGTCATCGGTGTTGAAAATTAACTTTTGAACACTTTGGAACAGCATGAAAGCAATGAAACCTGATATCGCAGGTGTTACCACCCATGAGCCGATAATGCCAACAACTTTACCCCATTCAACCGCTTCAGCACCAACACCTACAGCAGCAAAACCAACAATGGCGCCAATGATAGAGTGAGTCGTTGATACAGGCCAGCCTAATGCCGACGCCGCGATTAACCATAAACCTGCCGCTAATAAAGAGCCGATCATGCCGTATACCAGTAATTCAGGCGATTCAACGAAGAAACTTGCGTCAATAATACCTTTACGAATAGTACTGGTCACTTCACCACCTGCTAAATAAGCACCGGCAAATTCGAAGATCATTGCAATAATAATTGCTTGTTTGATTGTGATGGCGTTGGAACCTACTGAGGTACCCATAGCATTGGCAACGTCATTTGCGCCAATACCCCATGCCATCAAAAATCCAAATACAGCCGCAATACCAATTAGCATTGGGCCATTGGTGACTAATACATCAACCATGTTGTTTCCTTGATAACCTTGTTAGTTATGAACTGCGAGCTAACATTAGCTCTAGGCGAGAGCCTACACGCTCAGCTAAATCAGCCAAGCCTCCAACCCATTCGATGATTTTGTACATGAACATGACATCGACAGGATTCAAATCTGCTTCCAAGCTTAGTAGTAAACGACGTACTTGGATCTGCAAATCATCAGAATCAGCTTCAATCAGATCTAATTCATTGATCATCTTAGCGACTAATTCGACTTCACGACCACGGAAACCTGTTTCTAGAAGGTCATCGAGTTCGTTAATTGCTTGCTTAGCAAGAGAGACAGCATCTAAACAACGTTTGAGGTAAGCGTTAAACGGTGCTTGAACTGGTTGAGGGAACACTAATTGGCGACCAATAATTCGGCCTGAGATGTCTTTAGCTTTGTTGGCGATTTTGTCTTGTTGAGTTAATAACTCAAGCAAGTCAGTACGCTCAACAGGCATGAACAACCCACTAGGAAGGGTAAGACGAATTTCACGCTTCAGCGCGTCAGCGTCATTTTCTAATAAGCTAATTTGCTTACGTACATTTACAGCTTCATCCCAATCACCCGAAGTCGTTGCTTCAAAGAAGGGTACGAGTAAAGATGCACATTCGTGAACTTTATCTATATGCTGTTCTAATGGTTTAAGGGGTGATTTTGCAAACACACCTAAAATAGAGTTTACTGGCATTGCGGTTAACCTATTTAATGATTCCAAAGTTGGAAAAACGGGCGCATGTTACCTCAAGCGTCCGCATATTGAAACTGTGTTTTTAATTTAATCTACAGTTATTAGCGCTCAGTATATAGAACTGAGTTGCGCAATCCTAAGGGATTTTTATTACAGAAATGTGACATTATGAACTTAACATGACGCATTTATGAAGATTTAATGACAAGGTGAGTAGAAAGTCAATGGACGCTGAGATAGAACTGAAGCTGTTTATGCAGTCGCAATACCATGATTTACTAGTTAAATTACTCAATGGAATGAGCGAATCCACACCACAAAATACCCGTGAATTATCCAATAAATATTTCGATACAGCAGCATTACAACTTCGTCGTTGGAAGATGGGATTGCGGGTAAGAAGTAGTGAAAACTTTACAGAGCAAACCATTAAAACTGCAGGCTCAGTTATTGGTGGTATTCATACACGACCTGAATACAATGTCCCTATTGAACAAAAAATACCCTCTCTTAATTTGTTTCCTAAAGACATCTGGCCAAATGAAGCGGATATCGACGGATTACAACAAGACCTACATTGTGTTTTTGAGACCAATTTTACCCGCCAAGCTTGGCATATTTATATCGAAGGTAGCTTAGTTGAAGTGGCATTTGATGTCGGTGAGGTGCTTGCTAACGGTGAATCAGAGCCTATTTGTGAAATTGAGTTTGAATTATTAGCAGGTGAAGCCTCGGCTTTATTACATCTTGCTATAGAGGTTGCGCGCACTATTCCGGTTCGACTAGGTAAAGCCAGCAAGGCGCAGCGTGGTTATCAATTATCTGGGCACCAACATTCAGCTCCGCTAGAGAAGATAGATTACATTTGTCTGCCAACAGACAAGAGCTTGCCAAAAACCTTAGAAGTATTACTGGAAACAGGTATCGAGCGTTGGCAAATCATTGAGTCCTTATTGATTGAAACCCGAGATATTCCACATCAAGCTAAACTTTGGATGCAGCTCAGGGCATGTGTCAGATTATTAAGGCTGACCTTGAGTCAATTTGGGTTACTTAATAAGCAAGTTTTGCAATATTTTGAATTAATAGAACAGCAAATGCAGTTCATTGAGCCATTGCAAAGTTTAAGTCTTATTTTAGATGAACAAAAAAAGTTACTTGGTAAACGCGCTGATAAAACCGTGATCACCGAACTCGTGATGACAAAAGTCACTGAGTTGGTTTCAAGCCATAAACTGGCTCACCTTTGGCAAGTGCCAGAGTATGGACAACTGCAATTATCATTAGTCGATTTATTATTAAAAACCACTAACGGTAGCCATCAGATGGTGGATTACCCTGAACTTGGCTTATTTGCTAATCATTTACAGCAGGACTCTTGGCAAAAAATTGTTAATTTAATGCCGGTAACAGCTGCAATGGACAGTTTGGATTATCAAAAGGTTGCCCAGAGATTAGACGAAAGTATTTTGGTTGGCTTTGCTTATGGTGAGTTATATCAAGCTGAAGATAGAGAAGCCTTTCGCGCCCCTTGGCAAGACCTGGCGTTAGGGATCCAAACATTAGGCAGTTATCAATTATTATCTGAAATCACCCAAGACAGTGATATTGAAATCGCGAGTTGGTTGGAAGATAAAGCACAAAGTTTACTTTTTGCGATGGAGCACTCTCGTAAAAGTGCGCTTAAAAATCAACCTTACTGGAAATGATAAACTCCTAGCAACTCGTACCTAACAACTTGTATCTAACCACTGGTATATACCAAGAGTCAGTGCTAGATAGCTCATTTTAGCCATCGCTTTAAATGTAAAAACCTATCAAATGATAGGTTTTTATTGGTTATGTACGACCATAACAATGTTTGATAAAAATTTAAGGTGCTATGAATGATAAATATGCAATAGTTTGATAATTTATCTAAGAATGAAAGGCACTTCCTTATAATAAAGTTTAATCATTTTTAAACTCACTTTTGGAAAGAAACGAGTTACCCGTTTATGTTTTGTACTTCATCTATATTGGCTAAATTACTTAAGACCATCACTTCAATCTAATTCATTGCCTGCCGCAGGCTATCGTGCAAGCACGACTATGACACGCAGCAAGTTCATCCCTGAAAGCTCGGCCATGACGTCCATGTCATGGACGGTCACAGCCGTGCTTACACCGGAATTTTCATCTCTTCGATTTGACTGTATTCGTGACAATTTAAAGAGCTAAAAAGCTCAAGTTGTATAGGTGTTTCGATCTTCTAAGAATGCACAATTTGAATTGAGGCAAGTAAGAAAATCGCGTGAGTCCAGACAAGGATGTCTGGCTAGCTTTCGAGGGGAAGGGACGCCTCATCGTGAGCGTTAGTGATTTTGTAGCTTGCCGAAGCGGACTCAAAATGAAGTTTAAAGCTGGATCATTCTCCGTTGGAAATTTTGCTGTTTAAATTTCGCCGGAGCTGCGGGGTGTTCTAAGAGGGAGTCGCAGTTCACTCCCTTTTAGTCTGGTGTGGGCGAAGCGCCACGACCTTGATTTAGATTTTGATTCGATTCAAATCTAGAAATTATCAAACTATATTATAAATGCTCAGACTTTATTATGATTTATCAAACATTAATATGAAAGCACAGGTTAATTTACTCTGCGCCGACTATTTATTATTGATCTCTTTACGCAAGCGGGTGATTTCTTCCAGCATCTGCTGTTGGTTCTTTTCCATTTGAGCTTGATTCTGCTCCATTCTGGAAATCGCCTTTTCAAGCTCAAATTTAATCTCATTTTTATTGGTTTCATTGCGTTCATTTTCATCTGGCGCAACAAATACTGACGCCATATAGCCTGAGATAACACCAAAAAAGCTCACGCCACTCATAATAACAATTGCCCCAACAACGTGGCCGACACTGCTCACAGGGTAGTAGTCACCGTACCCTACAGTTGAAATGGTCACGAGTGTCCACCAAATAGCTTGTTCAGCGGTTTCAATATTGGCACCTTCAACACCCGCCTCAACTAATAAAATCACGATAGACGCGGTGGTTAAGATAAACACCATTGCTAGTAATAGGCTGGCTAATGTGGTTTGTTTACGTTGTTTTAGTAACGGTACGATGAGTGCGCGGCTAACTCTAATAAGCCTAATGACTCGAAGAATTTGGAATACACGGGCGATACGCAGGGCTTCAATCGCAGGAATACTGGCGACAAAGTCGATCCAATGATGGCGTAGATAGAATTTTTTATTGCTGGCTTTGATTAGGCCATAAAAGAATCGCGACATGAATATCATACAGATACTGAGATCGATAAACAGTAATAGCTGTCTTGTCTCAGGGTCGACATGACTGAATGTCAGGACTAATACCACGACGACAGAAAACAGTGATAACACCATCATGGCTAAATCAAATGGACTAGGACCATTTAAGGCTTTCAGTGACCAGCGTTTTTTTTCACTCATGTTAAAAATCCGTTTATACAATAAATCTTTGCAATGATGCTAACAATGTAACTGTGACGAGACAATCTCAAGGCATAAAAAAACACGCTCAAAGGCGTGTTTTATGTTCGATAAATAACATTACGGTATTAACCGTAATCAGTGGCTAACAAATTACACATCAACAAATTGGACTAAATCATCAAGCACGCGCTTTTTAATTTCAAGCTGTGCGTCTGATGCTAATCCATACCGTTGGGCCAGAATGACATAATCATCTTGGCTTAATGACACGGTCAATCTTGGTCGTTTAGGACGTTTTGTCACTTCTAAACCTAAGATAGAGCGAATTTGATCTGAAGGGCTAACACCTGCATCAAGCGCAGCTTTACGAATTAAGTATTGAAACTTTTCATCGAGGTCAAAAGCCACTTGAGTTGCTTTTGCTGCTTGCTGATTTTTAATCCATGTATCTGGTAATGATTTACCTTTACTCATGTCAGGTGTTACTCCTTAAATTGCGAAGATTAACTTGCTGGCCAAAACTCGCGAATGTCAGTCACTGGACGATACAAGGTTAACATTACATCTGTATCGCCGCCTTCGTACACTTCAATATCGACGGCTTGAGAATCTTCATTATTAACCAATGAATAGCTTTCAAATGCATTACCACGGTGTTGACTGCTATCATCTTGAGGTGGTTTTTGACCTCGGTAATCTTCACGATGGAAGTAACCAAAACAGCCAAACTCAACTTGATGATATGCGCTAGCAAGCCAACGTCCGTATTCGCTATCTAATTCATTGGACAATGAAAGGGTTTTCAGCTCAGCGTTACCTGGTTCTTCAAAAATTTGACCAAATTGGTCTAAATCAAATAGCTGTTCTACAACGGCTCGATTCACTTTGATTGAAAAACTTAAATACGCTTCATCTTCTTGATGATACGAGAGGTAAATGGCTGTGCCACTATGACCTCTAAGTAACCACTCACATTGCTGTGAACGTTCATACTCATAGGTATGTACTTCTTCAACTTTAAGTTGCTGCCCACGTAACTGTTCAGGTAAAGCAAAACTATCATCAAGGGAGATCATATCTCCCTTGAGTAGTTTGTTTACATGATTAAGCTGACGTTTTGGGGCTTCTTTCTTGCCGAAAAGGCCACTTAGAAATCCCATAGCTTAATTAACCTTTTTTCGCTTTTAGGCGCTCTAATACAGCATTAGCATTAGATTTTTGCTCGCCAATACCTGCTTCAGCTAGTTTAGCGTGCAGCGACTTGTCACTGTTTTCTTCAGCTAAGGCTTCAGAAGCTTGTAGGCGGTCATCAAACGACTGCTGACGCGCTTTGATACGCTCTAAAGAATCTTTAGCATTCATTAGCTTCGAGTTACTTGAAGCAAATGAGTCAGTGATAGTCGCTGTAGCTTTTTGAACACTTTCAGTGGTCTTAACCATGCTTAGCTGACGTTGGTAATCAGTTAACTGACGTTCAGTTTTCTTCACTAAATCTTTTAAACGTACTGCGTGAGCAGAGAAGCTTGTATTAGCTGACTCTTGGTCTGCAAGCTCTTGGTCAAGTTGAGCAATTTTCTCTGCGACTTCGATAGCTAAAGCTTCGTTGTCTTTTTCAAGCGCCTGAGTGGCATAACCTTCATGCTCAGTAATGCTGCGCTTTAGGCGGTCAACTTCACGGCTGGCTTGCATTTCTTTGGCCATCACATCAGTTAATTCACGCTTCGCTTTGGTTAGATGCTTTTCTGCATCACGAATTTCTTGTTCAAAAATACGGGTAGAATTTGCGTCGACAATATTTTGACCGACTTCATTAGCACCACCGCGAAATGCCGTTAAAATTTTATTTAAAATGCCCATGATATGGCTCCTTACTTCAAAAATTCGACAAGTTCGTCGATGACTTCTAAACAGTTATCAGACAATACTGATAATTCTTGTTCAATCTCTTCCATGCTTGAGGTGACGGATAGTGCACCGTAAACCACATACTTATCATCAATTTTTGCAAACGATGAAAGTGGCATTGGAATATTAAGTTCCAGCATGGTTTCAAACATTTGAGTGCGAGTGTCTTCTTTGACTTCGCTCTCATCCCATAAGTAACTGATACACAAAATTTGGTTGTCAGTTACCGATACGAATACGGGTAATTCTTCACGACCAGCAACGTTGACTTGTAATACTTCGACATCACCGTCAATTGGGAAACAATCAAACTTCAAACCGGTATGACTCTCGTCGCCGAGTTCTGTTAGGTGATTAGCAATCTTATGGATATTCATATTTGTCCTTGTTGACATATTATGTCTTAGGTTTCAAAGATAGCACTTAGACATATTATGTCAAGGCTATTTTTGGTAGATTAAAAAAGATTCATCCCTTGATTCTCAGACCATGACGCTAAGTGGTAATGATAAAGCTGTAATGATCCAATTGTATTAATCTTAATATTGTCTTTGTCATCATAAAAGTTACCTGGGAATTCAAAAGAAGCGTGGATTAACCCCGGCGTTAACCAATCTTCTTCGATGGGTAACTGTTCGTTATGAGCTAGACGTGTTCTTGCATCGAGCCCTGAACGCGTTGCTATGGTCCAGCCCCACTCACCAAAACTAGGCACATTATGATGATATTGCTCAACCGTAAAACCAGCTGATTCGATAGTGTTACCTACCGAGATAAACGCTTGCTGGGCATGGTAAGGCGAGGTCGACTGTACCGTCATTGCACCATCAGCACTTAATAACTCTGCCAGTTTGCGGTAAAACAAATCAGAATATAATTTATTTAAATCGGGATGGCTTGGATCAGGCAAATCGATAATGATCGAATCAAACTTTTGATTATCACTAATCAGTTTATCTACGCCATTAAAGGCATCATCGTAGATAAGTGTCACTCGAGGATCGTTTAGCGCATCACCATTTAATGCCAGCATGGCATTGCTTACATGCTCTGGCATGTTGTCTTGTGGCTGCTTAAATAAATCTACTAACTTTTCATCAAGATCCATTAACGTGACTGATTTCGGCTGCCACTTTAATACCTGTTTGAGCCCTAGACCGTCACCGCCACCAATAATCAGTACATTGTCCTGTCTCGCACTTGCTGCCAGAGTAGGGTGGACTAAAAAGCTGTGATAGATGTGCTCGTCGATACTTGAGAACTGTAATCTGCCGTTAATATAGAGCGAGTAAACAGGCGCTTGACCATTACCCCGCAATCTTTCAGTAAAGGTTAATTGCTGAAAACGTGTGGCTTCTGCATACACAACTTTGTCTTTATACAGCAGGTTATTGAAGTTTTGCTCCCAACTTGGGCCATGCATTGCCAATAATACCAATACGCCACTGGCGATAAAGTGCCCTGTTAAGATCAACTTTGCCCAGCGGATCTGATCCCAAAAACGCCAGATAAACACAAAACCAGCTAATAAATTCACACTGGCAGTCAGTGCTGCTGCAAGTTGAATGTCCAGCGATAGCATGAACATCACCCAAATGGCTGCTCCGACACCTGCACCGACATAGTCAGCGCCGTATATGGTGCCCGCATTGTGCAGCAGATGTTCTTCTGAAAGCGATTGACGTACACGGGCAATCAGTGGGATTTCCATTCCGATCATCAAGCCCAGAATAACCCCCCAAACATAAGGTAAGTATTCACTTAAGTTTTGTAAGGTGCCAATAAAGCCGCCATCAGGAATATGATCAGGTGGTAGGCCTAGCGTATTGGCAATCATTAATGGCAGTTGTTGACCAAAGCCAATAACTGCAGCGGTGATTAAAATGGCCAATGAACCACAAAATGCCACTGTCAGTTCAAGTAAGGCAAAACCAGTAAAGGCGCAGCGAATTTTGCGAGCTGCAAAAGCACCAATACCCATAGACACAATCATAATACCAATCATGGTATAAATCGCGGCTTCAAGCGCGCCTAAAATACGGCCCGCATAGTGAGATAAGAGGTATTCGTAAATAAGACCGCAGCCAGCAAGGAGTGCCATAATGCCCAATAAAAGAGCATCATCGAACCAAGCTAAGCTGCGTTTAGAAGGACTGCTCTGCTTGTTGCTGCCCTCCTGGCCATTTTCAAGCAAAGTGTTATTCATCAAGTTACGCCATTAATGCCGCAAGAATAAGGGCGATACTGACACTAATAGCAAGTTCTACGGCTGCAACACCGACGTTATGCTGTTTCTCTACTTCGTCAGTTAAGTTAATTTGCGCCAGTACTAGCTTTTTAACGACGGCCAATAATACTGATAGTGCAATTAACATGATTATAGAGAAGGTTAACCAACCAACAATATTCATAAAGTAAGCAGAAGGGTCATAAATGATGAAATGGCTTGCCGCATTAAAGGTAAATGCCATCGCAATCATATAACCACTGTGACGCACTGCAATAGCAACTTGGCCTTGTTCTAAGGCTTTTTGCATTGAATCACCTTGATTACGTTTCGCATATTGATGCTCACGGAATCGGGTTAAGATCACTAGCATTAGCTGTGAAATCAAAAACGCAGTGAAAATAGCAATAAAGGTATCAAGGGTGATGTCTTCAGCCCACATTAATACTGAGCGGATGATAATCGCAGTAGCAATTGCGGCAGCGGCATCAACAATAGCAATCGACATATTGCCATTAACGATTTGACTGTTTTTGTCCACTTCATTTAGCGCAACTTTATCATGTAAGAAACGGCCAAATTTAATCAATACTAAACCGAATACACCATAGAAAGTCATGCCTATAGCTTCCATTGCGTAAGAGTTTGCAGCTTCACCAGTGATAGCACCAGTTAATACAATACCCAAGGCTAAAACCGCACCTGCTGTGCTAACACCAAAAGCGAAGTTATCGCGTTCGGCTAATTCTGCACGGCTATTGACTCGCACACTCCAGCCTTGCAGATAACGCATTAGCGCTAACAAAACTACCGCAATGGTAATGTCGATTGCTAAAATAATAGCCAGGTCTAGGGTGAGCCCGAAGTCAGTTAAAAATGTCATGATTATTCCTTATTTGCCTCGGCGTACACCGCGAGTTGTGCGGCTTGATGAATTACGGAAACTGCTGTCTTTAGAGTAGGTCGAACGGAACTTACTTGAACTTGCACTTCTGGTGCCCGTTGTACTGGCTTTTGGCGCTGAAGTACTTTGTCTTGATAAACTTGTAGAGCCTGTGCGAGATTTTGCGTACGGGCTATTAAACTGTTTACCTTGAGAGTTAAACGTTTTCTTGGTGTTCTCGTAGGTGCGATTTTGCGCACTAGCCTGCTTTGGCGATGTATAACGGTAACGGCCTACATCGTTGTAGTAGCTGTAACCACGGTTATTTGACCAACGGTCGTAACGTACTGGGTTCATCACATTTGAGAACATCGAGTACATGCCGTACCAGGCCCAAAATGACATGCCACTGGAGTTACTTTGCCAGCTACCATAAGACGGGTTACCGACAAGTTGACTACCTGCGCCAAAATCTTCACTGCCATTTGCCAGTGCTGCAGCTTCTCGGCTGATAGAATTAACTCGTGCAAGCTGCCCGCCAGATAAATCGGCTACAACATTGACTGGATCAGACAGCATATCGTTATACAGACTTGAATCAGCTGCTTGGTAAATATTCTGCGCTTCTTCTAACTGTTGATCTAAATCGATGAAGTTGGCTGAATCAGATAATTCACTGTTACGTCTTTGTAGGGACTGGAACATTGGTCCTGATGTTCCCGCATCTTTTGCGAGCTCATCTAATAAAGGGACTAAATCAGGTTTACTTTGCTTAAGTAAGTTAGCGTACTGATTGAGCAAGGTCGCATTACGCAATTCACCCGCATTGAGCATCGAGTTTAATTGCCCCAAACGTTGTTGAGACAATTGCTGATACTGAGCAATTTTTTCAGGTCTGTCGTCACCACAGCCTGTTAATGTTAAGCACAATATTATCGTTGAAAATACTGCGAGGACACGGGGAAGCATGCCAGCCATGTTTTCTCCAAATGGTAAGAAATTCATCTATAAATATAATAACAAACCGCATAAATATGTGCTCAATTACGACCAAATATTTATACGGTTAGGTATAACTAGTATACAGGTTATAGTAATCTTAATGGCATATTCAATTAAGACTTACATTAAACTTTTGTTATGAATGGTATAGCACATTTCGACATAATATGTCGATTGGAAAGTGTAACGCCGTATGTAAATTGCTGAAGGGATCGAATAATAATGCAAAACCAAAGTAACAATGCCTTATCTGCCGAATTATCTAACATTGCAGAACGTTACTGGTTAAGACTGTCTGATGAATGGCCTGAGGTTGCAGACAAACTTAATCAAACCCAGCAGCAAGAGTTAAGGACTGTTTTTGGGTTAAGTGATTATATTGCCGAGCAACTTTGTCGTAACCCTCACTGGATTGAAAGTTTATTCAATGGCTTAATTGAAGACGTCGACAGACAGACTTTTTCTGCAGAACTTGACGCTAAACTTGAAGTACTAACTTCAGAGGAGGCCGTCAAATCAGCACTGCGTCAATATCGAAACCTGCAGATGGTGCGCTTAGCGTGGCGCGATTTTAAAAATTATTCCGATGTTGAATCCTCGTTATTAGATTTATCTGCACTTGCTGAAGCTTTAGTGATTGCCGCACGGGATTGGCTTTATAAAGAAATGTGCCAGCAATTAGGCACGCCTAGCGATGAAGAAGGTAACCCACAACCTTTGCTTATTCTCGGGATGGGTAAGCTCGGTGGCCGTGAACTGAATTTTTCCTCTGATATCGATTTAATCTTTACCTTCCCAGAGCACGGCGAAACCATTGGCGGCCGACGCGCTCAAGCCAATCAACAATTTTTTATCAGAATGGGGCAGCGATTAGTTAACTTATTGGATCAAGTTACGGTTGATGGTTTTGTGTTTCGTGTTGATATGCGTTTGCGTCCTTATGGTGAAAGTGGGCCATTGGTTGTGAGCTTCAGTGGTCTTGAAGATTACTATCAAGAGCAAGGACGAGACTGGGAACGTTACGCCATGGTGAAAGCGCGAGTGCTTGGCCCTTGGACACAATACAGTGACGATTTACATGATCTGTTAAGACCTTTTGTTTACCGAAGATACATCGATTTCTCAGCAATCGATTCATTAAGAAAAATGAAACAGTTAATTGCCCAAGAAGTTCGCCGACGTCAATTGACCGATAACATTAAACTGGGCGCAGGCGGTATTCGAGAAGTTGAATTCGTAGTGCAAAGTTTTCAGCTTATTCGTGGTGGTAGGGAGCCGTCATTGCGTCAACAAAGTTTATTCGGTGCGATTGATACTTTATATAACTTAGGCCAACTTGAGTATCTTGCGGTAGACGAGTTGAAGCACAGTTATATTCTGCTGCGGCGCGTCGAGAATTTACTTCAAGCCATTGATGACAAACAGACGCAAACCCTACCTGACAATAGTGTGGATTGGCAGCGGTTGTGTGTTGCGATGAAATGCGAGGATGAAACTGAATTAAGAGCCAAAGTGACCGATGCTATGGCGCGGATCCACGGCCATTTTAAAGAGACTGTTGGCGGTGAAGATGAACATGATCAAACTGAGCATTGGACCAGTCAATTATGGGTGATTGAAGATCCTGACAATGCAGCAGCGTTATTGGATGAGCATTTAGTGGATGATGCGAACTTTTGGCCTACATTAATTGAGTGGCGCTCCACCACCACAAAACGCTCTATTGGTCCTAGAGGACGCGAAACCCTTGAAAAACTCATGCCTAGGTTGTTGTCTGAATTGCTCGAACAACCTATTCCAAGTGTTGCATTAAAAGCAGTGTCTGGTGTGTTAGAGCAGATTTTAACTCGCACCACTTATCTTGAACTATTGTGTGAAAATCCTGGTGCTCGACAGCAGTTGATTAGCTTATGTTGCGCTAGCCCTTGGATTGCAGAAGAGTTAGCCAACTTTCCAATGTTGTTAGATGAGCTAATCGACCCATCGCAACTTTACGACACCACCTCAGTTGACGATTACCCAAGTGAATTAAGACAGTATCTACTGCGTGTGCCAGAAGATGACATGGAAATGCAGATGGAAGCATTACGACAATTTAAGTTGTCTCAGCAGCTAAAAATAGCAGCTGCTGATGTGACAGGGGTTTTACCTGTGATGGAGGTGAGCGATCACCTTACCTTTTTGGCTGAAGCGATTATCGAACAAGTTGTGCTGCAAGCATGGCATCAAGTGTCGGCTCGACATGGAGTACCAGAAGGCACTAGCCCTGATAAAATGGGCTTTGCCATTATTGGTTATGGCAAGTTAGGCGGAATCGAACTCGGTTATGGTTCAGATTTAGATTTAGTATTCTTGCGTAATAGTCTCAACACCGGGGAAACCGATGGCAAGAGACCCATCGGTATTGGCCATTTCTATTTAAAGTTGGCACAACGCATTGTGCATTTGTTTGCCACGCGCACAACATCTGGCGAGTTGTATGAAGTCGATATGCGCCTAAGACCTTCAGGTGCATCCGGTTTATTAGTTACCGAAGTCGAGCAGTTTAAAGAATACTTGCAAACAGAAGCGTGGAATTGGGAGCATCAGGCGTTAGTTCGTTCTCGTTTTGTTTATGGTGATAATCAACTTGCTGCTCGCTTTAGTGAGATCAGAACTGAAGTATTGTCGCAGCCTCGAGAACTCACTGAACTGGCAAAGCTCGTCAGAGACATGCGTATTAAGATGCGTGACCATTTGCTAAAAGTCAGTAGTGATAAGTTTGATTTAAAACAAAGCGTGGGCGGCATTGCTGATATTGAGTTCATGGCGCAATATTTGGTGCTTGCTAACGCTAATGAGCATAAAGAGTTAGCCATTTGGTCTGATAATGTACGCATTTTTCAAGTGCTAGCTGAGCTTGAAATTTTACCTATGATGACCGCACAACATCTGACGCAAACTTATTGTTGGTTACGAGATGAAAATCATCGACTGACTTTACAACAACAAAAGGGCCAAATAGATGCTGATGTTGCAGATAAAAACGTCTCTCAGGTTATTGACATTTATCAGCATATTTTAGGTGCTGAACTTAACTCGTAGCAGTTTTGGTTATCAGTTTTGGTTATCAGTTGTGGTTATCAGTTGTGGTTATCAGTGATGGCTTTTAGTTAATTTTGCCATGGCTAATTAAAACTTTAATTAGCCATGATGCTTAGGAAAAATATAAGTATCACAAAAGTAAAAAGCGGCTGAAGCTGCTTAGTTAATTACAACATATGGAAGCTCGCTTCACTTTTGACTGATTAATTAGAATAATGGTTCAGATATTTAGCAGAGTGAACCTAAAGCTGCTACGCTGAATGTTATCTAGTAACTGATTGAATTGAAATTTAAATACGTTACTGCTAATAATAAAAACAACACCTTACTCTTCGACACTCTGGGCTGGAAACATGTTAACTGCACCGATACGCGACAATGAAGAAGCGCGCTTACAAACCCTGCGGAATCTAAATGTATTAGATACAGCAGCAGAAGAGCGCTTTGATCGTATTACTCGATTAGCTAAACGGTTATTTTCAGTCTCTATATGTTTAGTGAGCTTAGTTGATGAAAATCGTCAATGGTTTAAATCGTGTCAAGGCCTTGTTGCTACTGAAACCCCACGTGATATTTCATTTTGTGGTCATGCTATACATCATGATGGGCCATTTGTGATTAATGATGCCTCAGCTGATCCTCGATTTAGTGATAACCCTCTTGTTACACAAGCGCCGCATATTCGCTTTTATACTGGCCACCCCTTAACCATGCCTAACGGTATGCGAGTGGGCACTTTATGTATCATTGATGATAAACCTCGTGAGTTTGGCGAAGAAGATCAAGTCGCACTTAAAGATTTAGCTGAAATGGTTGTGTCAGAGTTAGTGTCTATTCAGCAAACAACCTTAGATGAATTGACCGGGATTTCTAATCGCCGTGGTTTTGAAGTTTTGGCAAACCAGGCTATGGCGACGTGGGATAGAAATAACGTAGGCAGTTGCTTAGTCTTTTTTGATTTGGACTTTTTTAAAGAAATCAATGATTCTCATGGTCATGATGCTGGAGATCGGGCACTAAAAAGCTTTGCAAATTTATTGACCCAAGAGTTCAGAGACTCTGATGTTATTGCTCGCTTTGGTGGTGATGAATTTTTGGTATTATTTTGCGAATGTAATGATGGTCATGTGACATTTGCATTAGAGCGCTTTAAGCGTGCACTTAAAATGCATAATGCTACAAGCAATGAGCCATTTGAGCTTGCTTATAGTGTCGGGTTTGCTTCTCGAAAGGCGAAACAAGAACTTGATGTTATTCAGTATTTAGAACTAGCAGATAAAGAAATGTACCAAGTAAAAGCGCTACATCACCACGAGCGCTGAAGCAAATTGATACATTATCTGGCCATTCCGTTGACGATTTTCCGAGCTTTATCACTGTTCTATTTTATCACTCGCCTAGACTAAATGAATGAATAAGTAGGTGATCTTTTTCAGCGTTAAATGCGTAAATTAAGTATTGCTTATTTAACAGATTATCATCGTCGTAATTGCAGTATCTAGTCAGGAGTCTTCCATGAAAAATGCCATAGACATTTATCAAGCACTGAAAGTGTTTAATAAAATCACTGAATTTGGTGAAAAGCAGGCAAGTGACGCTGGCTATAACTCTACCTATCACCTTTGTGGCTTGCACGCAGAAACGGGTTATGACGGATATACCATTACCCTAAGTGATGGCCGAACTTCGCTTAATATTTACTTTCATAATAAATATCAATTTGACTACCCTGATAATGAAGCATTTGAAAACTTTATGCGCCGCTTTAGTGACGTGATGAAACATACTGTTCAATAAGGTTAGGCTCCCATACATGGTACATGGTACTTGGTGCTTAGTACTTGGTGCTTAGTACTTGGCATTTAGCATTAACCGATTCTGAGCTTGAATCCAGCCTTATAACTGATTGGTTTTTTTTTACCAACATTTCAACGTGTTAAATCCACCGCTTCATTTCTATTAAACGACTGATGGTTCTTCTAAATTCAAAAGACAATGCACCACCAGTGTATAGCTCATTGATATTGAAGCAGGAGCAGACTGTCAGTGATACTTTTTGGTCATAAAACTCATCGACTAAACTAATAAACCGCCTTGCTGGATCATCATTGGTGGCGTAATTTAGCTGACGTTCACCTGTCTTTGTGCCAATAGCTGCATCTTCAGTGCCTCTGGCTTTAATCCAAGATCTAACTTCTCCACCTAGTTGCGGTATTTCATCAATTACGACATGTTCAAATTGACTGGCAATTTCTATGTAATCTAATTGAGAGCGAGGTCCGTCACATAGCGCAGCAAAGTTAAACCAAATAAGTTTATTTACTCGGGCTTTAAAAGGAATTGGACGATTACAAATGATGATGTTGTCATTGTTAATACAAACAGCTGCTTCATGGGGATAGTATTTCCCAGCTAATTGAATAAATTCTTGGGGCTCCATCGAAAGAGGCAATGTAATTTGTTCTAGCAGTGGTGCGGCAGGGGCTTGGTTAATACGGTGATCAATCAAGCCGTTAAGTTCTACCTGATTAACTTGCTTAATTAATAGTTCAATAAAAGGTAAAAAACGCTCTCTTTGTAGCCCACCTTCATAGAGTCGATTAATTTCAATATTAGATGTAGCGACTAAAATGACGCCTTGATTAAATAAATGCTCGAATAGACGGCCGAGAATAATGGCATCACCAATATCTGAAACAAAGAACTCATCAAAGCAAATAACCTGATATTGGTCAGCGTATAGATGTGCAATATGAACTAGAGGGTCGTTAATTCCTTTACTGCTATTAAGTTGATGGTGAACAGCTGCCATAAACCGATGAAAGTGTAATCTGAGTTTACGCTCAGTCTTTAGATTATTGTAAAACAAATCCATCAAGAAGGTTTTGCCTCGGCCGACATCCCCCCACAGATACACACCTAACGGTGCGGCGTATTGGCTTTTGGAGGACTTAGTTGAAGGAGAGGTTATCGTTTGTTGATTATTAAGTTGCATGAACAACTGGTTTAGTGCCGTGAGCGCTTGCTCTTGAGCGGGATCATTAATCAGAACATCGTGGCTTGAGTCCCGAGAGCTTGATTTAGATTGCACTATTTTAGCGCGATATAACTGTAATAAATTGGTTGTCACGCTATTGCTACTCATTAGCCAAAAAGTCATTCCATATAGCAAAGTATATCAGCAATTAAATTAGCTTATAGCGGGATTTCATTCTCAATTATCGAAATAGTGTTTATACCTGAGTGAAAACATAAGACAGCTGGCCTCGGCTTGAAACATTGGTTTTTTTGAAAATATTCTGAATGTGCATTTTAACGGTATTGATTGAGATACTTAAATTGGCAGCAATTTGCTCGTTAGATAAGCCTTGGCACACTAACGACAACACTTGCTGTTCTTTTTTAGTGGTTAATGAAAGTAACTCTGTCTGGCGTTGGGTGATAGGTTGGCGCTTACGGGATTGAATATAGTGCGACATAGCATCATGGCTAAAATAGAGTTTATTATTATCTATATTTTTTAATGCTTCGATGATTTCGATAATAGAAGCTGACACTGCCAAACCACCGTGAAAACCATTGGCGATTAGTAAGGTTTCAGTATCTGAGTTAAATGCAGTGCAAAAAGCAAGGTGTTTGCCTTCAGAGATAAGTTCTGCAGATAGATTTGGGATATGTTGCTTAGGATCATCAACAAAATGCAGAAGGATTTTTTTGTGCTGATCAGCTTGTTGCCAATGAAAGTCGAGAGGATCATGGCTGATAGTATTACATTTGAGTAGCTCAGTAATTTGACAGAGCTGTTTAGTCAGAGGCTCAGGAATATCGCCTAAGAATATATCCGATAAAATCATCTTACGTCCTTGTTGAATACAACCAACTATTGAAGTCCTTAACAATAGTTTGCTTATGTTAGCGAAGCGGATTATTACATATATTTTAGAAACACTGAAGTTATTAATGAATTAGCTAAATAAGCCTCGTTTTAAAGTGAATGACATGTAAATGCAATGTTATTTGTTGTTTTAATTTAGTTGGTTTACTATAAGTCGAAAATTTATAATAAAAAGGATACTGCTGGGTATGAATAACAAAGGAAACGGGGTGACTTTTATTGGTCCCGAAACTTCACTGGATGGGGAAATGACAGTAAAAGGGCCTGCTTTGATTGCTGGTCAAGTCAAAGGTGTTATTCGTTCAACAGACCAAGTTAAAATTGAAGTAGGTGGCGAAATTGACGGTGAGCTTTACTGTCAAGAATTACGAGTTTGTGGTGTGTTTAAAGGTTCTTTACACTGTAACAGTCTCGTCATCGTAAGCTCTGGTGTAGTTGAAGGTGATGTTTCAAGTCATAAAATGGAAATTTATGATGGTGGTCAATTCTTAGGTGCTAGAACTAAAGGCCCTGAGCAAGGCGTTTTACCTGAATTAGCGGCAGATGAACAACCTGTTGCTTCATATAACGCTCCATTTATCGAAGAGCCAGCATACGCCTCCCCAAAGGCTGAAGCGCCTATTGCAGAGGCGCCGATAGCACAGGCTGCAAAAGTGAGTAATGTTAACGTAATGGCTGAGCCGATTACGAATGTTGCTGTTGACGCTCCTCAAGTCAAAACTGAGATTAAACCAGAAGTTAAACCTGAACCAATTTCTGATATCAGAGACAACTTGCAAGCAGACATTCAAACGAATGAGCCTGTTTTAAAAGCAGAACCTAAAGCTGCTGCGCCGCAAGAGCAACGTACTGCTGCAACATCAGCACCAGTACAAAGCAATGATACTGAAGCTGCTTCAAAGCCAAAATCTAAACTTGAAATTAAGCCTCAGCCTAATCCTCAAGCGCAATTAGCAGCTAAAGCTGCGGCAGAAAAAGCGCAAGAGAAAAAGTCGGGTTCTACTAAGTTTGTTGTTGCTGGTGTTGTGTTAGCTGCTGCAGTAGGTGCAGTGGTTATGAAGCCTGAATTAGCAGAAGACTTAATGGCTCAATTCAATCAGCCTGCATCTCAAAATGAAGCATCTGTACCAGCAGTTAAAGATGTTGTCGTTGAAGAAGTTGTAGAAGCTGAAGACGTGTCAGAGCTTAATAATGTAGTTGATGCTGAAACCGCATTGGCTCAATTAGATAAAGCTGCACAATCTGAAGCCACGTCAGAGTTTGAAGCTGGCTTAGAAGAAGTAGCTGATGACCAGGAAGCATTATTAGCTGATTTAGGTACGAGCTTAGAGGCTGATATTGCAGCTGAAGCTGATGAAGTTATTGTGGCAGCTGAAGAAGCGACAGAAACTGATGCGGTAGATAAAACTCAAGTAGACAGCTTATTAGCTGATTTATTGGCTGAAGAACGTACAGAGTCAGTAGAGGCTGTTGATACTGTTGAAGACACTTCAACAGGTAATCTGTAACCTTTACAATCAGTCATTAGATTAACAGAATTAGATTGTTATATTTGACTGAAAAGAGTGAAATACCTAACTTAGGTATTTGATAAAAGGTCCTCAATTGAGGGCCTTTTTTTGTGCCATTGGGGCCGACTATATTTATACCGTCTCACCTTTTACCCACTTATATTTATTGCTTTATTATTCTATGGGTACTTTTATTAACACTTTTATTTGCCGCTAGTCATTCGCCTTATTCTGGCTTTTTAAACTCCCACTAAACTCGTCAATTTAACCAAGTTTAAGTAAATCCATCGCACTCAATTCTCTGCGCTAATCTTGTGCGCACTGAAATGGAGCTGCACTTTGTTGGTGCGTTTTTGTCGTTATAAATATTATTGTTTTTATCATATCCCTTTAAAAACAGAGGCTTATAAGTTTGGCCTAATGATTGAATTGTAATTGGAAACAAATATATAACAATCACACTTTTGGAGGTCGAGATGAAACTCGTCAGCGCTATCATCAAGCCATTTAAATTAGATGATGTCCGAGAAGCAATTGCTGGAATGGGCATTGAAGGAATGACTGTAACTGAAGTAAAAGGTTTTGGTCGTCAAAAAGGGCACACTGAACTTTATCGTGGCGCAGAATATCAAGTTGATTTTCTTCCTAAAGTGAAATTAGAAATTGCCACTAAAGCAGAAAATTTAGAAGTATTACTTGAAGCAATTACTACAGCTGCCCATACCGGCAAGATTGGTGATGGCAAAATTTTCGTAACTGATCTTGAACAGGCAGTCCGTATCCGTACGGGTGAGCTTGATAACGAAGCACTATAAGGGGGCTGAAATGGAAGAGTTAGCAGCGTTAGGAACGACAGTCACTGAGTTACGTTTCGCATTAGATACGTTTTACTTTCTAATCTCAGGTGCATTAGTTATGTGGATGGCAGCAGGTTTTGCCATGCTTGAAGCAGGTTTAGTTCGCTCAAAAAATACCACAGAAATTTTAACTAAAAACGTATGTTTATATTCAATTGCGTGTGTGATGTACCTGTTAGTCGGTTACAACATCATGTATGTCGATAATGTTGAAGCGGGTTGGTTGCCATCATTTGGTTCGCTAATTGGTTCACAAGCAGATGGTGCTGACCATGCGCTTGAGTCTGACTTCTTTTTCCAAGTGGTATTCGTAGCAACAGCTATGTCAATTGTCTCTGGCGCAGTTGCTGAACGTATGAAGCTTTGGTCTTTCCTACTTTTCTCTGTGGTACTGACAGCCGTTATTTACCCAATTGAAGGTTACTGGACTTGGGGTGGCGGTTTCTTATCTGCTGCAGGTTTCGTTGACTTCGCTGGTAGTGGTATTGTTCATATGGCGGGTGCAGCTGCAGCTATTGCCGGTGTATTACTACTAGGAGCGCGTAAAGGTAAATACGGTGCAAACGGTTCAGTAAACCCAATTCCTGGTTCGAACTTGCCAATGGCAACCTTAGGTATGTTTATTCTTTGGATGGGCTGGTTTGGATTTAATGGTGGTTCTCAGTTATTGGTTTCTGATGCAGAAAATGCTTCAGCAGTCGCTAAAATCTTCGTTAACACTAACTCAGCAGCAGCATTTGGCGCAGTGTCAGCGTTAATTGTTTGTAAGATTGTTTGGGGTAAAGCAGATTTAACCATGATATTAAATGGTGCATTAGCAGGTCTTGTTGCTATTACTGCTGACCCATTATCACCATCATTATTGATGGCAGCTGTTACAGGTATTGTCGCTGGTGGTGTTGTTATCTTCTCGATTGTTGGTTTTGACCGTATCAAAATTGATGACCCAGTCGGTGCGATTTCTGTTCACGGTGTATGTGGTTTCTTAGGCTTAATGTTAGTTCCATTGTCAAATGCCGATGCGAACTTTGGTGCTCAGCTATACGGCGCAGCAGTTATCTTTGCTTGGGTATTCGCGGCTTCATTCGCAGTATGGTTTGTCCTTAAAGCGACTGTAGGTATCCGTGTAACCGAAGAAGAAGAGTATAACGGTATGGATGCATCAGATTGTGGTGTAGATGCCTACCCAGAGTTTGTTTCAATTAAATCAGCTAGTTAAATTTTGATTTAAATTGGAGTGAGGTTAGAAAAGCAGAGCTATTTAGCTCTGCTTTTTTTGTTATACTGAAAATAAGATAAGCCTTAAAAGGTCACACTATGAACATACGAATTATGAACACGCGAATGAAGCTGGTCGTCATGATGAGTATCACTGCTATGCTATTGAGTGTGTCAGTTTCACCTGTTTATGCAGGTAAAGTCGTGGTGCGTAAAGCCTCTGAACCTTTTGATGCTTTTGCCGTTAGAGATCAAGTACAACAAGATCATCAATGGCAAGAAATGTTACGTATGCAGCAACAGATCCAAATTTTACAGGCCTTACCTGTTGGTTGTTTGCCAATTGCCGTACCATATCGCTATTTCAGCTGCTCAGGCAATGCTTATCGTCCTTATTCTTATCAAGACCAAGAGCTATATATTCAAATTGATGAGCCAAGCTCGCAGCAAGTTCCACGAAAGCCGTCACAAAAACCTTAACTAGCAACAAAGCTTAAGCACGAGGCTCAAAAAGCCTCTTATTATATTCTGATTAAAGCGGAATTTTTACCTCATTACATAAATGGCGAGGAGTTGGATAAACTCCGCCATTACTGACCGTAGCATCACTGACAGCGCCCTAAAAATAGCGCTAACGGTGTTAACTCATTGCATCGCTTATATCACTCGCATTGCTAACATCACATACAGTTGTGACTTGAATGGCTCACAGCTCACAGCTCACAGCTCACAGCTCACAGCTCCTAGCTCATTGTCATAGTCATATTTATAGCCATAGCACATAAGTCTTAGTCAAATTTACCGTGGAAGTCATGCGCCATACTTGATGGCTTGATAAGTTTTGTAACGTTTAAGTGTCTCATTTTTTGTACTTGCATCTATGCTTAATAAAGGCGTTTGCTGGAGCATAAAAATGTTACAAAAAGATGAAAGTGAGAAATTTATTTATGGCGGTATCTTAGTACCTACTAGGTTGCTGATTTATTGTGTTTATTTTATCGTTTTCTATTTTATATTCTCCGTAATCTCAGGCTGTAGCAGCACGATCCCAACTAAAAAAACACCTAATGTCAGTTCCTTATTCAATGATAGTGAGTTCACGGCTGTCACGATTCCAGATACTGATGCCATATTTGCACTGCCTGAAAAACTGAAAATAGAGATAAGAAGAGACTATGCACGTTCAGGTGGTATTACCGGGACTAAAGTTCCTGTTAATAAATGGTTAGCTGAATACATTGATGCGCAAAATGGTGGGTTCGAATATCGTGACCATTTCACCAGAATGGCGAGTATAACGGCTGAGGAACGTGCTGGGAATTGTATGTCACTAGTGGTTTTATCAACTGCTATTGCTGATGTACTCGGTGTACCTGTTAAGTTTCAAGATATAGATGTCGAGCCAATATGGGACAGACGAGGGGGCTTTTATCTAGTTAATGGTCACGTCAACATGAAGTTACTTCATGTGGATCAGCCCAATACATATAGCATGAGAGGTTCTGAAATATTAGTGGACTTTTTACCTGAACGTTCAATAAGAGCTTACAGAGTGAAGCAAATCAATAAACAGACCTTAGCTGGGATGTATTTTAATAATGTTGCTGCAGAAGCCTTAGTGAAAAATGACTATGACTTAGCATATGCGCTTGCTAAAAGAGCAATTGAACTCGATCCCTATTATGTTAATAGCATTAATACGCTGGCCGTGATTTATCGTCATAAAGGCATGGATGAGTTAGCCGAAAAAGCTTATCGTCATGTATTGCAGTTAGAGCCTAAAAATATTACCACTTTATATAATTTAGCCATTATTCTTGGGGAACAAGATAGATTAGAAGAATGGCAACAAGTACATAAAGTGCTTGAGATCGCACGGATTAACAACCCATTTTATTACTTCGATATGGCTCAACAAGCCTACTTTGAAAAGCAGTATCAAGAGGCGTTAGTTTGGTATAAGCGTGCAGTGGATAGAGCTGATTATCGTCATGAGTTCTATTTTGGGTTATCGCGGGCTTATTGGGCGACAGGTGACCAAAGAAGAGCGAAAAAAAATATGGAAAAAGCAATCGACTTGAGCCTTGATGAGACCAGTCAGCATAGATACAAAGGAAAACTGCAAGCAATGTTACGGCATTAAGCATTATTCTTATTAAGTTTCATCGCTTAAATAGTGCTATTGGCTGATACATAGCAGCCGCGGTTATTAAAACTATTTTCAGTTAGCACTGAAAATAGTTTTTTATGCGCTGTGCTTATGGCTGAAATACAAGTGCGGCTAAAGGCAGAGTTAACCGAAATAAATGAATTTATTGAATATTTTGTAATGTTAAATTTAAAGTTATTTATTAACAGTGATTTATACTCATAAAATAGATAAAACCATAGATTGAGTGAATTATTGTATGGTACTGTTTGAATTATAAAGCTGTTCGTTATGCTTTACTGCCAACTGATAAATTTGGCGTAAATAATCTGTTTGCTGGAGCTGTATCAACTATGTATTACCAAAATGATGACGTTAGAATTGACGAGATAAAAGAACTATTGCCTCCTATTGCTATTTTAGAGCGATTTCCGGCGTCAGAAACGGCATCAGCAACCGTGTTTAATGCGCGTGATGGTATTCACCGAATTCTGAATCGCCAAGATGATCGTTTACTTGTGGTTATTGGGCCATGTTCTATTCACGATCCTGTTGCTGCTTTAGACTATGGTAAGCGTTTAATTGCACTTCGCGACAAGTACAAAGACCAACTTGAAATCGTAATGCGTGTTTATTTTGAAAAACCGCGTACAACAGTAGGTTGGAAAGGCTTAATCAACGATCCATATATGGATAACAGTTTTAAGCTTAATGATGGCTTGAGAACTGCGCGTAAACTACTGGTTGATTTGAATGAGTCTGGTATTCCTACTGCGGGTGAATTCCTCGATATGATTACACCGCAATATGTTGCTGACATGATGTGCTGGGGCGCTATTGGCGCACGTACAACTGAATCACAAGTTCACCGCGAGCTCGCGTCAGGCTTATCGAGCCCAGTTGGTTTTAAAAATGGTACCGACGGCACCATTAAAGTCGCTATTGATGCGATTGGCGCAGCAAGTGCACCGCATCATTTTCTATCAGTGACAAAGTTTGGTCACTCAGCGATTGTATCAACGAAAGGCAATCCTGATTGCCACATCATTTTGCGCGGCGGTAAAGCACCAAATTACAGCGAATCACACGTCACTGAAATTGAAGCCCAATTAGAAAAAGCGAAACTACCAACCAATATCATGATCGACTTTAGCCACGCCAACAGCAGTAAAGACTTTAACAAGCAAATGCTCGTTGCTGAAGATGTTGCGGGACAAATTGGTTCTGGTAATCACAATATTTTTGGTGTGATGGTTGAGAGTAATATTGAAGAAGGCCGACAAGATCTTGTTGTGGGCAAAGAGCTTTGTTATGGCCAAAGTATTACAGATGCTTGTATTGGTTGGAGCGATACAGAGAAATTGCTGGCAACACTTAGCGAAAGCGTCATCAAAAGACGTGGTTAACGGTTAATGTGCCATTAATCACTCATCATCAAGCTCTTGAGTAAATCAAAGCTCAAAAAATAAGGCGCTATTCAGCGCCTTATTTATTTGTTGGTGTTTGCTAAATACTCATTGGCTTTAGCTAGGCTTCCAAATGCCGAAATAAGATTGTTTCTTCCTTTATCTTGAAGCTCAGGATTACCTGATTCGATCATCATCCATACCCATGTTTGTATTAATTGTAATGGTGGGTGCTGAACTTTTGCTGCGTCTAACATGTTACTTCCTTTGAACTGGGAAAAATGTTAATGGCCAGTATAAATCGCCAAAAAGTATCCATTAAAGAGTATCAAATTCTTTTTAGTTGCTGAACTAGAAACACGAGAATAATTGCTTATTTAATGAAATATTTTATATAAACCATTCTTTTATACTACCAATTCGCAACATTGGTAAGTCTAAAGTATTATTCGGTGGTCAATTTTTCAATATAATACGCTTACATTCATGTTGAACAACACTAAGGATTCTCACTGTTTATTGATATTAAATAGAACTTACCTCAAGCAAAAAGTGTTAACTTATTGTTGATGTGATGAATGTAGGCCAATGTATTTTTGAAGCGCAAGTATTTATGGGTGGAAGTAAATGAGACCGTCAGCGTATTTTGATGGACCAGTAGGCAAGCTAAACTGGAAAGTGGTGAGATTATTATGGCCTTACCTATTTGAATTTAAAGGGCGTATATTTTTAGCTATGTTATGTCTGGTGATTGCTAAGCTTGCCAGCGTTGGGCTTCCTTTCATTTTAAAAGACTTAGTTGATAGTTTAGATGGCCAGAAAACAGCAGCAATTGTTGCGGTGCCAGTCGCACTTGTTATTGCCTATGGCTCAGTGCGATTTTTGAATGTCATTATAGGTGAAATAAGGGATACGCTTTTTGGCCGCGTGACTGAACGTGCTATTCGACGCTTGGGTTTAGCTGTATTCGAACACCTACACAGGCTGGATCTCGATTTTCACTTAGATCGCAGAACAGGTGGTTTATCTCGTGATATTGAGCGCGGCACCAGTGGTATTAGCTTTCTAATGCGCTTTATGGTGTTCAATATCGTGCCGACATTATTAGAAATCACTTTAGTGATCATTATTTTCTTTTTCAATTATGGTATTGGTTTTGCGCTCATAACCTTGATTGCTGTAGTGGCCTATATTGGTTATTCCATTGTGGCGACAGAATGGCGAACGGGTTTTGTTCGAGATGCCGCTAATGCAGACTCTTTATCAAATACTCGTGCGGTAGATAGTTTATTGAATTACGAAACGGTTAAATACTTTAATAATGAACGCTATGAATCTGAACGTTATGATTCGGCGTTAGATCAATGGGAAGTCGCTAAACGTAAAAATAGGCTGTCATTATTTGCATTAAATGCAGGACAAGCCTTAATTATCGCTGTGGCAATGACCTCGATGATGTGGCTTGCAGCGTCTGAAGTGACCGCGGGCAATATGACCTTGGGTGATTTCGTATTAATTAACGCATTTATGATGCAGTTATTCATTCCACTTAATTTTTTAGGTTTTGTTTATCGAGAGATCCGCGGCGCATTAGCCAATATTGAACGTATGTTTGGCTTATTAGATAAAGTCCCGAGTATTCAAGATACTGCAGGTGCGTCTGAACTGGTGCCAACAAAAGGCGAGCTGCGTTTCAATAATATTTGTTTTAATTATGATGAAAGACCGATTCTCAATGAGGTAAGTTTTACCGTTCCTGCAGGTCAAAAAGTGGCGGTAGTCGGTGAAAGTGGTGCGGGTAAATCAACATTAATTAAACTGTTATTTCGTTTTTATGATGTTGATAGTGGCTCGGTAACGATTGATGGAAAAGACATTAAACAACTAACTCAGCAAGCACTACGTCAATCGATTGCGATAGTGCCGCAAGATACCGTGCTATTTAACGACACGATTTATAATAATATTTTATATGGTAGACCTTCAGCGAGTGATGAAGAATTAAAAGAAGCGGTAAAATTAGCTAATTTGAGCGACTTTATTGAGTCGTTGCCAAATCAATGGCAAACCAAAGTGGGTGAGCGAGGTTTGAAGCTGTCTGGAGGTGAAAAACAACGAGTCTCTATTGCTCGCGCGATTTTAAAATCTGCTCCTATCCTAGTGTTTGATGAAGCGACTTCATCCTTAGACAGCAAGTCTGAACAGGCTATTTTAACAGCGCTTAAAGTCGCAGAAAAAGGCCATACAAGTTTAGTTGTTGCGCACCGACTATCTACTATTATTGATGCTGATAAAATTGTCGTGTTAAGCCAAGGGAAAATCGCAGAACAAGGCACCCATCAACAGCTTTTACTACAAAATGGCGTCTATGCAAAACTGTGGCGAATTCAAAATGAGCAAACAATCACACTTTGATGTGCAGCTTGTAGACGTTTTCTCTCTTTGATAGTGCAGTTTTTGTGTATAATTAGCTTTAATTGCCTGGAAAGGATTGAGATCGTTTAGGTAAATAGGAAATTATCAGGTAATTAAGCCTAAAAATGGAGGTCGTTAGTGCAAAACATTTCTTTAATAGCAGCCTTAGAGGGTACACAGCATAAAGTGACCACGGATTGGTTTGCGATTATGGCGACGCTGGAAAAGCGAGAAATGAATCAAGATGAATTGCAGTCTGTCTATGATGAATTATGCGCAGGTTTGATTGTGACTACCCGTGGACTAACACTCGCAAAAATAAATGATAACGATAGCGAAGATAGTTTATTGAAAGCGGATGATAGCGCGGCAGATATTTTGGTATAAACTTCTGTCGATAAGCCTCATGAGCAAACGGGCTTATTTAAAGACGTAAAAATGAAATTCACTTAAAAAAAGCAATCCTTAGGATTGCTTTTTTATTGCTGAAATTGTCTCTAATTAGCTTAAAAGACTATTTTTTAGACTATCTGTTTTGAAACTATCTGTTTTTAGACCAGCTATGACAGACCATCTTAATCATTGAATTTGGGTTAGCATCTTCCGTTAATCTGGTGATTTGTCCTTGTTCGAAACAGATTTTCTCGCCTTCAATTTCAGATAGCTTTTCGCAGTTGCTACAAGTTAACGAAATTGCTTTATTCGTTCTGTTAGCCGTCATTATTGAGTTTTCTGATTTCAAAAATAAGTCCCTAGGAATGTGCTCTACATCACAATTTTACACCTAAATTAACAATAGTCCAAAGATATTCGTTGTCAATATATTAGCAATAAGTCTAGTAGTTTTTACTAAAGCATCATTTTATGTCTTTTACTAAAACTAATACTGTTGATAAAACTTATCTAGGGAGATAGAAATGCCACTTTCTGTAACGATTCTTGCATGCTGGCGAGTTAACTGCCTAGGCTCACTGACCCCACAAGAGTGGGCAATAATTTTTAAATCATGATGCAAAGAGCGATTATAGTTAGCCACTCTTGCTGATTTATTATGGGGATCTAACCCTTGTTGCAGGTGTTTATTATGAGTGGTGATCCCAGTAGGGCAGGTATCCTTATTACATTGCAATGCTTGTATGCAACCGAGTGCAAACATATTACCCCTCGCTGAAGCGATAAAGTCGGCGCCTGTTGCTAATGCCCATGCCACCTGAGAAGGCAGCACCATCTTGCCACTGGCAATGACTTTTATTCGTTGTTTTAAGCCTTTTTGTCTAAATAAATTAATCACTATCGGTAAGCTTTCTTTTATGGGCAAGCCAACATGATCCATTAAGGCTTGTGGCGCTGCGCCAGTACCACCTTCAGCACTATCTAAGGTGAAAAAGTCAGGTGCATGTTCTATTCCACGGCGATTAATTTCAGCACATAAATCATTGAGCCATTGCTCGTCACCTAATACCGCTTTAATACCAGTAGGCTTACCGGTTACATTGCGAACGTGGCAAATCATATCAATGATATCGGCGACACTATTAAACTCTGCATGGCCATTTGGGCTAATAGAATCTTGTCCTACAGGTATACCTCGAATGTCTGCAATTTCTTTGGTAACTTTTACCCCTGGTAAAATACCGCCCTTGCCCGGTTTAGCACCTTGGCTTAATTTTATTTCAAACATTTTTACATTATCGTGGGCTGCTATAGCAGTTAGCTTTTTGTCATCCAGTTTGCCGTTTTCATCTCGAACACCGTATTTGGCTGTGCCAATTTGAAACACTAAATCACAATGACCCTTTAAGTGATGTTCACTTAATCCACCTTCTCCAGTATTGAGCCAGCAACCTGCTTGCGCTGCGCCATGGGACAGCGCCGTCACTGCGGGACGTGATAAAGCACCAAAACTCATGGCCGAAATATGACAAATTGTGGATGTTTGGTAAGGGCTCTTACATTCAGCGCCAATGGTAAGAATATTGTCTGTATGTTCATCTGAGTCATACTTGGGAAATGCAGCATTCAAAAACATCACAGTTCCAGTCTTGTCATGTGTTTGGGTTGAACCGAATGAAATGGTGCGATCAATATTTTTAGCAGCACGATATATCCAGCTGCGCTCTGCACGGTTAAATGGCAGCTCTTCACGATCTTGAGCAAAGAAATATTGTCTAAAAAACTCACCCTGTTTCTCGAATAAATATCGAAAGCGGCCAATTACGGGGTAGTTATGTCGAATCGCCTGTTTTGTTTGTACTTTATCGACGATATACATATAAATAACCGCGATAACACCGAAAGCAATACAGGCTAAAAATAACCCAGTAAATATCTCTAATCCGACAATAAACCAATGTGGTTGCATTTTTGTTCCTTAAAAATGTTCAATGGATAACCGTGACAAAACTTAGCATCGTTTAAGCTGAATGCTATTCGTAATATTGTTTACTTTTTGACTTAATTGATTATGGATGAAGCTAACCCATTGTTCTAGCCTCATTTTCATCTTCAGATATTCGTGGCTCAGTTTTCTTCGTGAAAATGGTTTACCGATTAAAGCTATAAGCTTAAGTTTTTAATTATGTTGCCGATAAAATAAGCTAACCTGAAATGTAATTAATCGTTAATTGGAGCTGGTGATGGAGTTATATAATCCGACGCAAATGAATGCTAAATCGAATCGTCAATCACCGCCTGAACAGGCGGCGGACAAATTGAATTCAAAGCCAATAACTGAGACTACTGAAATAAAAAAACCTTCAGTGAGTGAAATAAGCCGCGAGTTGAAAAATAGCAGTATTTTAGCGGCACAAGAAAAGGTCAGTATTGCAGCGGGCGATCAATCGATGGCATTGCTATATCGCGCTGCAATTGATGCGATAAATATTGAGCTTGAACCTACAATGGGTGAAAACGCGATACAAAAAGCAGCAGAAACCGATGTTGATTATTCGCCAGAAGCGACGGCAGAGCGTATAGTCAGTTTTGCGACCAATTTCTTTTCGGTGCACCAGCAGCAGAATAGTCAAATGGAGTTTTCTGAACAATTAGATACTTTTATGGACAAAATTTCTGGTGCTATCGATCAAGGCTTTAAAGAGGCAACCGAGATATTATCGGGTTTGAAAGTACTTGAAGGTGACATTGCAGCAGGGGTCGAACAAACCTATAGTTTAATTCAGGCAGGGCTTGAAACCTTTAAACAAAATACAGCACCGCCGCAAGTTGAATGAATACAATCGATTTCTTCATCTAAGATTCAAGGAATAGCTTATGTGGACAACGGGTACCGTCATTGAACGTATTGAATGGAATGAGAAGTTATTCTCGCTACGCATCAAAGCAGATGTAGAACCATTTATTGCAGGACAGTTTATCAAGCTGAGTCAAATTCGTGATGAGAAACGTATTGCGCGTGCCTATTCAGTGGTCAACCCACCAGGGAAAGACTATATCGAAGTGTTGGCTGTTGCTGTAGAAGACGGACAGCTTTCCCCAGATCTTCAAGCACTGAGTATTGGTGACACAATTGAAGTGAGCACCAAGGCGGCTGGCTTTATGACTTTAGATGAAATTCCCACCGGCGCCTTACAAGGGCCGCATCTATGGTTTTTAGCGACAGGTACAGCTGTTGGGCCATTTATTTCTATGATGGAAACAGCAGAACCTTGGCAGCGATTTGATAAAGTGGTGCTAGTGTATGGTGTTCGCTTGATTGAAGACTTAGCCTATTTACCACAGTTAGAAGCATTAAAAGCTAAATACCCAACCCAATTCATATTTATTCCGTTAGTCACCCGCGAAGCATATAGCGGTGGTTTGTCATGTCGAATTCCTGATGGATTACAAAGCGGTATTCTTGAACAGACAGCTGGAGTTGCGCTTAATCAAGATAATTCTCAGGTGATGATTTGTGGCAATCCTGGAATGATTACCGATGCGCAAACAGCATTAATTGAAAAAGGTTTAGTGAAGAACTTACGTCGAGCCCCTGGCCAAATCACCGTTGAGAAATATTGGTAACCTGCCTTGAGCAAGCTGTATGAAATCTAATTTATGCAGCTCTTGGGATATGATTTATTGCTTATAAATACATAAATCCCCTTGGTATTCAAAGATGGATTCATAAACAACACTTGCTCCTTTAGCAGCGATCTATTATCCTTTCGCAACTGATAATTATTATCATTTCCATAAGCAATCACTCACTATTTTGTTACATATATATTTGTGACAAGGTGAAGTGAGTTATGCAACGCCAAGGAGAATTTGGAATGAAGTCGTTTAAAAGTCTAGCATTGTTAGGTTTAGCTACTGTGTCATCAATGGGATCAATGACTGCTACAGCAGCTGAAGATCTTACTGTTTATTCATACCGACAAGCTTTTCTTGTTGAGCCGATTTTAGAAAAATTCACCCAGGATACAGGCATTAACGTCAATGTCGTATTCGCTAAAGATGGTATTGCAGAGCGTATTGCTCGTGAAGGTCGTCTTTCTCCTGCTGACGTTGTACTCACCTCTGATTTTTCACGCCTTATGGAATTGGTCGAAAAAGACTTAGTTGTTGATGTTAACAGTGACACGCTTAACAACAATATTCCTGAGCAATATCGCTCACCAGAAAATGACTGGTATGCGCTGACTATGCGTGTTCGTAATGTTTATTCTTCTAAAGATCGTGTCGGTAAGCTTGATCTAAGTTATGAAGATTTAGCCTCTGAAGAGTACAGAGGGAAAATTTGTACGCGTAGCTTCAAACACCCTTATAACATCGCATTAGTTGCATCAATGATCGCTCATCACGGCGAAGCTGAAACTAAAACTTGGCTTGAAGGTGTTAAAGCCAATTTAGCGCGTAAGCCGCAAGGAAATGACCGAGCACAAGTTAAAGCGGTGAAAGAAGGCTTATGTGATATTGCTATCGGTAACAGCTACTACTTCGGTAAAATGATGTCAGATCCTAAGCAAAAGAGCTGGGCTGAAGCGGTATATATCAATTTCCCAAATCAGCAAAACCGTGGTTCTCACATCAATGTTTCAGGTATGGCACTCGCTAAGTTTGCACCAAACAAAGATAATGCGATAAAATTAATGGAGTTTTTATCGTCTGATGTAGCTCAAAAATCTTACGCAGAAGTGAATATGGAGTATCCGGTTAAAGCGGATGTGAAGCCTTCTGAAATGGTAGCCTCTTGGGGTGACTTCAAAGCTGATAGTCTTCCAATCTTTAAGCTAGCAGAAAACCATCAAGCAGCAGTGAAGCTACTTGATGAAGTAAAATTTGATCTGTAAGGATGCTTTATTACGCCGCATGATAATCATGCGGCACTGACTGGAAAGTATTTATGATCTTAGGCTTAACCAGAAGCTGGTCGCTCGCTGGTTATGCGATTGCGGTAATATTAATATTGCCGCTTTTTGCACTTTTAGTACAAGCAACATTCCCTGACGAAGCTGTTTTTAGTCATTTAATTGATACCGTACTTCCAACCTATATCAGTAACAGCCTGTTGCTCATGTTGCAGGTTTGTCTCGGTTCTTTAGTCATTGCTGTTCCTGCTGCTTGGTTAGTGGCGAGGTGTGACTTTCCTGCTCGTCGATATTTTCAATGGGCATTATTACTGCCCCTAGCAATGCCCGCTTATATTGTTGCGTATGTTTATACCGACATGCTTGACTATGCAGGCCCCGTGCAGCGCATGTTAAGGCAAGTGTTTGGCTGGACCTCCCCTCAAGATTACTATTTCCCTGATATTCGTACTTTAACTGGTGCAGCTATCATGCTGTCATTGGTGTTATTCCCGTATATCTATTTGCTGGCTCGCACCGCTTTTATGGAGCAATCTTCGAGCTTATTGCACGCCTCACGTATTATGGGTTGTAGTCCTTGGCAAAGTTTTTGGCGATTAGGTTTACCGATGGCAAGACCTGCGCTAGCCGTTGGCATGGCATTAGTTGCCATGGAAACGGCTGCTGACTTTGCCACTGTAAGCTACTTTGCTGTGCCAACACTTACCACTGCTGTATACGATACTTGGCTAGGATATGGCAGCCTTTCAGCGGCAGCAAAATTATCAGCAATCATGCTATTGGTCATATTCGCTATGGTGGGTTTTGAGCGTTTTGCCCGTCGTAAACAAGAGTTATTCCAAAAACAATCAAGGTTAACTGAGTCTGATCGCTATCACCTTAAAGGCGTTAAAGCTTGGGTGTCTTTTAGCTATTGCAGTTTACTTATTGTGTTGGCTTTTTTACTGCCATTTATGGTGCTTGCGGGTTATGCCATCGACTATTTCGATGAAAGCTGGAACAGTCGTTTTTGGCAATACAGTTTTAATAGCTTATACATTGCCGCTGTTGTGAGCTTTATCTGCGTTGTTTTAGCCTTACTGATGATGTTTATTAGGCGAGTGAGCCCGCGTAAAAGTGACATTTTACCTTCTCGGTTAAGTAGCACAGGTTACGCGATCCCTGGCACCGTATTAGCTATCGGTGTGTTAGTGCCATTAACCTATCTTGATTTCGCGATTAATGATGTTTATGACTATTTTGATGCCCGTGGACCAGGCCTGCTATTTACCGGCAGTGTGTTTGCGTTGATTTTTGCTTTCTGTGTTCGCTTTGTGGCGATTTCAATCGGCAGTATTGAAAACAGCTATAAACGCATATCGCCTTCATTAGATATGGCCAGTATTACCATGGGGCAAAAGCCACGACAGTTATTATGGCGCGTGCACTTACCTTTATTGCGTAAAGGTATATTTGCTGGCGCGTTACTGGTCTTTATCGAAAGCATGAAAGAACTTCCTGCGGCATTATTACTACGTCCTATTGGATTTGAAAACCTTGCGACCCATGTTTTTCAATTCGTTTCAGATGAGCAACTCGAACATGGTGCTTTAGCTGCTATTGTGATTGTAATTGTTGGGCTTATCCCGTTGATTTACCTAAACCGTTCATTGGAGCAAGAGAGCTGATATGTCCACATTGACCATTCAAAATGTAAAAAGTGACTACCAAGGACAGGTGATTCTCAAAGGATTAAATCTGACTTTAGAGCAGGGTGAAATTGTAGCTCTTTTAGGCCCAAGTGGTTGCGGTAAAACGACATTGCTTCGCGCGATTGCCGGACTGCAAGCCATTAGTGAAGGCAGTATTGCTATCAATGGTCAGTCGCTAAGTGCTGACGGTGTGTTTGTCCCGAGTGAAAATCGGGGCATTGGAATGATATTTCAAGACTATGCGTTATTCCCCCACTTAACCGTGAGCGACAATATTCTTTTTGGAGTAAAAGACTTAACTGCAAAAGAACGCAGTGAACGCCTAGAAGATATGTTGCAACTGGTTAAACTTGAAGGGTTAGGTAAGCGATACCCTCATGAATTATCGGGTGGCCAGCAACAACGAGTGTCGATTGCCCGCGCGCTGGCTTATCAGCCAGAACTGCTATTACTCGATGAGCCTTTTTCAAATATTGATTCGCAAGTACGTAGCGAAATGATGTTAGAAATTAGGCAAATCCTTAAGCAGCGTAACGTTAGCGCAGTATTTGTTACTCACAGTAAAGATGAAGCATTTGTATTTGCTGATAAGTTAGCTTTATTTAAAGAAGGCGGCATTGTTCAGCATGGGTTAGCTGAAGAGCTATATGCTGAACCTATTGAGCGTTATGTGGCTGAGTTTTTAGGCGAGGGCAACTATTTAACTGTTACGGTTAAAAGCCCAACACAGGTCTCTTCGGTTTTAGGGTTAATTGAGAGTACTAAAACGTTAAATCTGGCGCTTAATAGCCAAGGTGAATTACTACTACGACCGCAACAAATTGATTTACAACCAGCATCTCAAGGGCATGGTGAAATTGTCGAAAGGCGTTTTCTGGGTACAATTTGTCATTATTGGGTTAAAGTAGGGTTACAAACGCTCGAAGTGAGAAGTCAATTAACTGCATTGAAGCTTGGTCAGAAAGTGAATTTATCCATATCGGCACACCCTTTAGTGATATTTTAGTGACCTAAGTCTAAATTGGTTAATTATCGTATAGAGCATAAGGAATAAATTGCTCAACTACCTTACAATATTAGCATCTTATTATTGTCAAAGGTGGTTGATTCCAACATGGAAACACAGAATATGCCTCGCGAACAGTTAGGAGTTTGTGCTGAAGGAAATTTGCATAGCGTCTACTTGATGTTTAATGCAAATGACGGCGTTGAAGCTCAACTGCGTCCTTGTTTAGCCAATGTAGCCCAATATATTTACGAGTTATCAGATCAATATGCAGACAGTGCCTTTAATGGTTTTGTGGCTATTGGTGCTAACTATTGGGACACTATTTATGGTGAACAGCGTCCAGCTCAATTGCGTCCATTCCCAGCGATGCAAGAGGGGAATCGTGATGCTCCTGCCATTGAGTACGATTTATTCATGCATATCCGCTGTGATCGTTATGATATTTTGCATTTAGTTGCCAATGAAATTAGCCAAATGTTTGAAGGTTTGGTTGAGCTAATTGAAGAAGAACGTGGTTTCCGTTTCATGGATAGCCGTGATTTAACAGGCTTTGTTGACGGCACTGAAAACCCGAAAGGGCGTAGTCGCCAAGAAGTTGCGCTAGTCGCTGATGAAGATAATCAATTTAAAGGCGGCAGTTATGTGCATGTGCAAAAATATGCTCATAATTTAAGTAAGTGGAATCGCCTACCACAGAAGAAACAAGAAGATATTATCGGCCGAACAAAGCAAGATGATATTGAATATGCTTCTGAAGATAAGCCATTAACCAGCCATATTAAACGTGTTAACTTAAAAGACGCTGATGGTAAGTCAATGGAAATCCTACGTCAAAGCATGCCGTTTGGCTCATTAAAAGAGCAAGGGTTAATGTTTATCTCGACCTGTAGCAAGCCAACTCATTTTGAAGAAATGCTTCGCAGTATGGTGCACGGTGATGGCCATGGTAACCATGATCATTTAATGCAATTCACTAAAGCATTAACGGGCTCATCTTTTTTCGCCCCTTCATTAGATTTCTTAGCTCAGTTTGCTAATGACTAACCTGTTTAGTTGTTAACTATCAGACACAAAAAAAGCAATGCGATGGCATTGCTTTTTTATTGGCTGACTTCCCGTCTTACATCGGTTAGTTCGCCGATATCGTTTAATTACTCGCTGTAATTAAACAGTGACTTAACCGTTTCCAGTGTATCGTCAATAGTCTTGATGCTAGCTGGACAAATGAAAATAGTGTCATCTCCAGCAATCGTTCCTAAAATCCCCTCAGGCTTACCTATTGAGTCCAATAAGCGAGCGATCAACTGTGCAGCGCCAGGGCTGGTGCGAACCACAATCATTGCTTGGTTATGGTCAACGTCGAGGACGAGGTTTTTTACTGGGCTACCTGCGGTAGGAACACCTAATTCTGCAGGTAAACAGTACACCATTTCTTGTTTAGCATTTCGAGTACGTACGGCCCCAAATTTGCTCAGCATACGTGAAACTTTTGACTGGTTGATATTGCCAAAACCTTCTGCTTGCAGCGCGTTAACTATCTCACTTTGGCTACCAAAGCGCTCTTCCTTTAGTATCGACTTAAACGTTCTAACGAGTTCATCCTGATTCTTGGTCGCTGGCATATTTTTTTCGTCTTATAGTAATAATTAAAATGAATACAATATATTCACAAAACGGGTTCATTTTGAATAGATAAACGTCACAAGTCAAGAAATAAGCTAAATCGGTGAATAAAAATTCACTTTACAGTGTAAATGGCTAAATCAGTGATTATTTATATACATATCATAGAATAAGTAATTCACCTTACTCCACTAACGGATAATTGAAATTGTCTCGCTGATGCAGTAATGTGACGCCACAAGAAATATGATCTATGTCACAAACTGCGAATCATACATTTAGAAGTCATACACTAGAACGTTATTGGAGATAATTATGAAAGTAGCTGTACTTGGTGCTGCTGGCGGTATTGGCCAGGCCCTAGCTTTACTATTAAAAACTCAACTTCCTGCAGGCTCAAAGTTGTCTCTTTATGACATTGCTCCTGTTACTCCAGGTGTTGCTGTCGATTTAAGCCACATCCCAACAGACGTTGAAGTAACTGGTTTTGCTGGCGAAGATCCAACGCCTGCATTAGTTGACGCTGATGTTGTGTTAATCTCTGCTGGTGTTGCACGTAAGCCAGGTATGGATCGTTCAGATCTTTTCAACATCAACGCGGGTATCGTTCGTAACTTGATTGAAAAAGTGGCTGCGACTTGCCCTAAAGCATTAATCGGTGTGATCACTAACCCAGTAAACACTACGGTTGCAATTGCTGCTGAAGTACTTAAAAAAGCAGGTGTTTACGATAAGAATCGTTTATTCGGTGTTACTACACTGGATGTTATCCGTTCTGAAACTTTCATTGCTGACCTTAAAGGTCTAAACGTTGCTGATGTAAACATTAACGTTATTGGCGGCCACAGTGGTGTGACTATTCTTCCACTTCTTTCACAGGTTGAAGGCGTAAGCTTTACTGATGAAGAAGTTGCAGCACTTACTACACGTATCCAGAATGCGGGTACTGAAGTTGTTGAAGCTAAAGCGGGTGGCGGTAGTGCGACACTTTCAATGGGTCAAGCGGCATGTCGTTTCGGTCTATCATTAGTACGTGGTCTTCAAGGTGAAGCAAACGTTGTTGAGTGTGCATACGTAGATGGCGGCAGTGAACATGCTGAATTCTTCGCACAGCCTGTAGTACTAGGCAAAAACGGCGTTGAAAAAGTTCTTTCATACGGCGAAGTTAGCGCGTTTGAAGCCAATGCACGTGATGCAATGCTTGATACACTAAAAGGCGATATCAACCTAGGTGTTGAATTCGTTAAATAAGCATTTCGCTTATTGACTAAAAAAGCGAAGCGTAATGCTTCGCTTTTTTGTGCCTGTTTGAACATTGAATTCTTAGCAAAAGTACCATCATGCTCTTGGCGTCACAGAGTTTTATCAAGGTACCGTTTTATCAAGCTACTGTTTATCAAGCTACTGTTTATCAAGCTACTGTTTATCAAGCTATTGTTTACCAAGGTACCGTTTATCAAGCTACTGTTTATCAAGCTACTGTTTACCAAGGTACTGTTTATCAAAGTATTGTTTACCAAGGTACCGTTTATCAAGCTACTTTTTACCAAGGTACCGTTTATCAAAGTATTGTTTACCAAGCTACTGTTTTACCTTGCCAGTCTAGAAATTCCGCTTCATGATTGAATGATAACCCTTGATGAATCGTCAGTAATTGCTGTGCGACAAATTCAGTTGTGAACAGTTTTCCTTCGGGTACGTTGTGTTGAAATGGTTTTGATAAATCAGTGTCTGTGGTACCAGGATGAAACGCAATCAGTTTGACGTTTTTAGCTCTGCGACCATATTCAATTGCAGTGGTTTTGATTAGCATATTTAATGCCGCTTTCGATGCTCGATAGCTATACCAGCCGCCTAAATGATTATCACTGATACTGCCCACTCTGGCGCTTAATACCGTTATGATGCAAGGCTGTTTACCTTTAAGCAATGTAGTCAGTTGTTGTAGCCACATCATCGGCACTATGGTGTTTGAATGGAATAGTGCCTGCATCGATTCTGGATTAATTTCTTCTAAGCGCTTTTCTGGCGCAAGTAATGGGCTCGATGTTGTGTCTTTTGAACTTGTCAGGGATTGAACCTCAGCAGTAGAGCTGCCGTTGGCTTGCTTATCAACTTGATTGTGTAACCTACCATTACAGATAAACACGTTAACGATATGGCCTTTGATTGGAGCTAAGGAATCGCAAATTTTTGCTATGCTTTCAGCTGTATAATCTGAAACCATATGCTGCAGATTAACCTTATTCTTAATCGCATCAGTCACAGTAGCTTGGTATTGTGTACTTTGACTGACAGTAATGATTTGTTCGATGTCATTATTCGTAATTAATTGATCGACAATGGCGCTTGCAATACCTGATGATGCGCCAATGATGATTGCTGATTGAGTGCTGTTGAGCATTGACACCACCTAGGTTGCTTTATTAATCGATTGAGTCTGCTTACTCGATGTATTCAAGTTGCTCGATTGATTCAAGTAACTTTATTGATTCATTTTAGGTTGCAGCTGCCTGTTTCACAGCGCTGTTGACCTGTTAATAAGTAAGAAATTTTATAGCGATTTTTAGCAAAACCTCGATAAGCGATATCTGCAAAAGGCCTGACACAAGGCAACCTGAGTAACTGTATCCATTTGTGCTTGCCGGTTAATGCCCACGCTTTAGCTGTCACATCTAGGCCTGTAAGAATTTCACCTGTGTTGGTTTCAGCATGTAATATCTTATTGGCCACAGTTAAATCAATATGAGGATACTTTTGCTCAAAACCCTGCTGATTTAGATCCGCCAGTTCAATTTTATGCAAGCGGTCATACTTTTTAAGTTGCTCCATTTCATTACTGCACAATGGGCACGCGCTATCGTAAAAAATCCTTAATTCCATTGTGAGACCTCTTTCAGATTTATTAATAGTCATAATGGGTACGCTCAATGTCACACAATAGATCTCTTATGAGTATCAGCGCACCTTTAATGCCAAGGTATTGAGTGTTACTATCGAGTTAATTGCTCACTTTTTGATGGAACAAAATATGAAGAAACTCAACCAGTTTGCTTCTTTTTTACTCATAACCTCCACGACGTTCTCCTGTCTTTTTACTTTTTCCGCCGCCGCTGCAAGCAGCGATGAAGCCACTAGTGTTTCTAGCATTCCAAGACCTGTCAAAGTGGAACAAGTCGATATCGGCACAGAATACCGTGAGCGCTTTTTACCCGGAGAAGTTAAAGCATCTGAAAAAGCCGCTTTATCTTTTCGTGTGTCAGGTGAAATAGCCCAAATATTGGTGAGACCCGGTGATCCTGTCAAAGCGGGTGATATTTTGGCGACACTGGATAGTGATATATACCAGCAGCAATTAGCCGTCGCCCAAGCGCAATTTGAATTGGCTAAAGTACTTTTTGAGCGTAATGAGTCCTTGGTTGAGCAAGGTGTTGTATCTCGTAATGATTATGACCAAGCAAAGAGTGATTACACTATTGCCCAAGCAGCGTTGGATAAAGCTAAAGCTGACGTGACGTACACTAATTTAATCGCACCCTATCAAGGGGTGATTTCTAAGCGGATGAAGCGTGAGTTTGAGTTTGTGCAAATGCAAGAAGAGGTGATGGGGATCCGCACTGAGTCCGCAGCAGATATTAGCTTTCAGTTACCCGAACAGTTTATTGGATTTTTACAAAAATCAGATAAGAGCTTACAAGATATCAATAATATCGAAGTGAAATTTGATAGTCGCGATCACTGGTATGCGGCAAAACTCAAAGAGCTAAACACGGTTGCGGATCCAACGACCAGCAGTTACACCATCATTCTTACTTTACCTATGCCAGATGAACTTAATGTACTTCCCGGGATGTCAGCGCAGGTGAAAGTTAAACTGCCCGCGAGAACGGCTGATGCTCACCCCAAAATTCCTGCTGGTGCAATGGTTAAAGAAAACCAAGATACTTTCGTATTTGTTTGGTTACCAGAAGAGAAGCGAATTAAAAAAGTGGCTGTGACAATACAAGGCACTCGATTAATGACAGGTTTAAATGATGGTGATTGGTTAGTGGTTGCTGGAGCAAGCGAGCTCAAGGATGGTCAGTCTGCGGTTAAATGGATTAAAGAGCGAGGATTATAAGATGAAGACACTTTTTCCTCATAAGATACTTTCTACTCATAAGAAACTTTCTACTCATAAGAGATTTTCTTCTCATAAACTGGTGAGTCATAAAGTGAGAAACACCTTAGCGGTATTAGTAAGCCTTATTGCTATAACAGCATGTACGCCGAAAGTGACCATAGAGCCAACTGAAACTTTAGTAAAAACTTACACTTTACCCCGTGCTAATAATGAAGTGATCAGGGAGTTTAATGGCGTTGCAAGAGCGCAGGATTTAACTAACCTGTCATTTCGAGTCGAAGGACGAATTGAGCGAATTCCTGCAACCAAAGGCAAAGTGGTTGAAAAAGGCGAGCTGCTTGCAGTGCTAGAAAAACGGGATTTTACAATCGCATTGAGTGACCGACAAGCCCGAAAAGAAGTCAGTTATAAGCAAGCCCAGCGAGGCAAACAGCTGGTTGATAGTAAGCTGATGGCACAATCTGAGTATGATCAAATGAATGCACAGTATTTGGTGGCTAAAGCGGAAGAGAAACAAGCTGAACTCTATTTGCAGTATACCGAACTTAGAGCACCATTTTCAGGCATTGTCAGTGATGTATTTTTGGAATCTTTTGAAAATGTTCAACCGGGAGTGTCGGTATTGAGCATGCAAAAGGTTGAGCGAATCGAAGTCGATGTGCAAATCCCTGACGTACTGATTGCAGTGTCTAAAAAGGAAGAGGATAGAAAGCAGCAGGCACGACTTAAAGTGAGCTTTGAAGCGTTTCCTAATACGACATTTGAAGGGCGTTTACTTGAAGTTAATACCGAAAAAGACCCACTAACATCAACTTACATTGCCACCATAGCGGTCGATTTAGACCCTCAGTACAAAGTACTGGAAGGTATGCCTGCCAAAGTGGAAGTCAACTTAAGTGATATGACATACACCTATAATCGAGAGTATCTAGTGCCTATTGAAGCTGTGGTCATGCAAGACGGTAGCGATATCAATACCCAAGCAAGTGGTGTCTGGCTTTATAACCCAAGTGATAAATCAATTGAATATCGCTCAGTGACGCTAGGTGTCATTGTCGGAAATGATATTGAAGTCACCAGTGGCCTTGAAGATGGATTGACGATTATTACCACTGGCGCCGCAAGGTTAGTGAAAGGTCAGCGTGTAAAGCTGATAGAAGGAGCCTAAATGATGGGAATATTAATGGGCTCTTATGGCCACAATAGTGACTTACTAACAGCGAAAACAAAGGAATGTGTCTTATGAATATTGCAGGTTACTTTGTTAAAAATACCGTTATCAGTTGGATGTTTACCTTAATCTTATTGATTGGCGGTTTAATGGCATTCACCGGTCTTGGTCAGTTAGAAGATCCACCATTTACGATTAAAGATGCCGTTGTGGTAACGCTGTATCCGGGGGCGACTTCAACAGAAGTTGAAGAAGAAGTGACATATCCCATTGAAAAGGCGATTCAAGCTTTGCCATATGTGGATTACATTCGCTCATTAAGTACTTCTGGTATGTCACAAATCACCGTGACCATGAAAAATGTATACGGCCCAGAAGAGCTACCGCAGATATGGGACGAATTACGTCGTAAAGTGAACGACATGTCAGCCAGTTTACCGCCAGGGGTTCAAACACCGATCGTTAATGATGACTTTGGTGATGTATACGGCATCATGTTGATGGTCAGCGGAGCAGACTATAGCTACCGAGATATTCTCGATTATGTTGATTATGTAAAACGTGAACTTGAGTTAGTCCCTGGTGTGGGTAAAGTTTCCCTTGCAGGTAATCAGCAAGAGCAAGTCTTTGTTGAGATGTCACTGAACAAAGCGGCTAGTTCTAACATTGACCCTTCATTAATCCAAAATTTGCTTAACTCGCAAAATATGGTGTCTGATGCGGGTAATATCAGAGTGTCAGCCGACAACTTAAAAATCCGCACCAGTGGCGGGTTTAAGTCCGTCAGCGAGCTTGAAGAATTAATTATTCCTGGCACCCAAGGCAACAAGCTTATCTATTTGAAAGATGTCGCAACGGTTTCTCGTGGCTTTCAAAACATTCCAACCAATCTACTTAAATTTGATCAACACGATGCGATTAATATCGGTATTTCATTTTCAACTGGGGTGAATGTAGTTGAAGTTGGTAAAGCGATTGATGCCAAACTGGCGAGCATTGAAAGTGTCCGCCCAGCTGGGATGGTCATTGAAACCATGTACAACCAACCAAACGAAGTGGACGCTTCAGTAGGCAGCTTTGTATGGAATCTGATTGCCGCAGTGGTGATTGTGGTCGGGGTGTTACTGGTATTTATGGGCTTCAAGTCCGGTATCTTAATTGGGTTAATCTTATTTTTAACCTGCCTAGGCACCTTTATGTTGATGCTACAAGCCGAAATTGAGCTGCAGCGGATCTCATTAGGTGCGCTTATTATTGCACTGGGGATGCTGGTGGATAATGCCATTGTGATTGTCGAGGGGATCCTCATTGGCAGGCAACGAGGGCAAACAACACTAGAAGCAGCTCAAGCTATTGTAAAGCAAACCATGTGGCCACTGTTAGGCGCAACAGTGATTGCGATTACCGCATTCGCCCCTATTGGCTTATCGCCTGACTCGACAGGTGAATTTGCCGGTTCGCTATTCTGGGTATTGTTGTTCTCGTTATTCTTATCTTGGATTACCGCAATTACGATTACGCCTTTCTTTGCGCAGCTATTTTTTGGCGCAGAGGGTGAGAAAGTAGAAGGTGAGTTAAAAGATCCTTATGGCGGCGCATTTTTTGTGTTTTATAAAATGCTCCTCGATCTATGTATGCGTTTTCGCTGGGTCAGTGTTATCTCAGTAGTGATTGCGTTTTGTATCTCTATCTATGGTTTTGCATACGTTAAACAATCCTTCTTTCCACCTTCAACGACTCCGATATTCTTAGTTGATGTTTGGATGCCTGAAGGCACGGATATACGTGAAACCCAAACGGTTGTCGAAGGCATGGAGAGCATCGCGGTTGAGCTTGATAATGTGGAATTTGTCGCCTCGACCATAGGTAAAGGTTTCCCGCGCTTTTTGCTGACGTACTCACCTGAAAAAAATTACGCATCTTATGCGCAAATTTCTATTCGTACGACTGACTTTGAAACCTTAACCGATGTAATGGTTAAGTTCAGGAAGGATGTTGAAACGGATTACCCTCAAGCGCAGCTTAAATTTAAGCGTCTTGAAATTGGTCCATCAACGGATGCGAAAATAGAAGCGCGCATTAGTGGCGCCGACCCAGATGTATTGCGAAGTATTGCCGCACAAGTGATGGAAATCTTTAATGCCACCCCCGCCACAGTCAATGTACGTCATGACTGGCGTGAGCGAGTGAAATACATTGCACCACGCTTTAACGAAACCCAAGCGCGTCGTTTAGGTATTGTAAAAAGTGAAGTTGATGAGGCATTGAAGTTCTCGTTTACTGGCATGCAAATTGGTGTTTATCGAGAAGGAACAACACTGCTGCCTATTATCGGTAGGCTACCAGAAGATGAACGTATTGATATCGAGTCAATGGAAAGCATCCGCATCTGGAGCCCAGCACTGAGCGCGTTTGTACCGCTGCAGCAAGTCGTCGATGGTTTTGAAGTGAAGTTTGAAGATCCGATTATTCAACGCCGGGATCGTAAGCGTACCTTAACGGTATTTGCTGATACTGATTTTGAGTATGACATTTTACCTGCAGAGCTATTTAAAACCATTAAGCCGAAAGTTGAAGCATTGGAGCTGCCTGTGGGTTATGAGCTGCAATGGGGCGGTGAGTATGAATCTTCAAGTGATGCGCAGGAGTCATTATTTGCGACGCTGCCATTAGGGTTCTTGTTCATGTTCTTAATTACGGTGTTCCTATTTAACTCTGTTAGAAAGCCGTTAGTTATCTGGGCTTGTGTACCGCTTGCGATTATTGGTATTACCTCAGGTTTATTGATTTTAGATAAACCATTTAGCTTTATGGCGCTGTTAGGGATGCTGAGTTTATCAGGCATGCTACTTAAAAATGGCATTGTATTACTGGATCAAATCAATACCGATATTAATAATGGGATCGAAACTTTTGAGGCAGTATTTAACTCAACCGTGAGCCGTGTAAGGCCAGTATGTATGGCGGCAATTACGACTATTTTAGGGGTGTTACCGCTATTAACCGATGCCTTCTTTGAGTCGTTGGCTGCCGTGGTAATGTTCGGTTTAGGTGTGGCAACCATACTGACATTGATCATTGTGCCAGTGTTCTATCTGATCATATTTAAAGTTAAGTATAGAAACTACAAAGAGTTTTAGTTAGCAAAACTAGCGATTTATCGCTATAACTATAAGAGTCAACTATAGAAAGTTGGCTCTTTTTTATGTGATCTAACTTGCTCATTCTCACGTATCACGTTTATGTATTTACAAGAGGCTCACTATGTCTATTAGCCAAGCAATGATTAAAGTAACAAATCTTCGTTTACGTACCTTTATTGGTTTTAACCCAGACGAACGTGAAAAACAGCAAGATGTTGTGATCAATATTGAGATCCAATATCCAGCCGACAAGTCATTTGAAACCGACGATGTTGCTGATGCACTAAACTATAAAGTTATCACTAAAAAAGTTATTCAACATGTTGAAGAAGGGCGTTTCTTATTGCTCGAAAAGCTAGTAGCAGATGTACTGGCTATTTGTAGTGAACACCCATCTATTACCATGTCACGAGTAACGATTGATAAACCTCATGCTTTACGTTTTGCCGACTCTGTTTCACTGTCTTTAGAGCAGCGCAAATAAGCGATCGCCTAGCAAGCTTTCACGTAACGGTGTGGTTTTTATTTGGCACGGGTTGTCATAAGGAAAACACATGATTTCAGAAGAAGCACGCAAAGTGCAGCAAGTATTAATTGAGCGAGGTCTTGAAACGCCATTAGTTGAAAATGACATGACTAATGAGCAAAAAATTGAACGTATCCAAGGCTTAATGACTGAAGTTGTTTCAACTCTCGGGTTGGACTTAACTGATGACAGCTTATGCGAAACGCCGCATCGGATTGCAAAAATGTACGTTAATGAGATTTTCTCAGGGCTTGATTATCATCAATTTCCTAAAGTGACCCAAATAGACAACAAGATGGGCGTTGAGGAAATGGTTAAGGTCAGTGATATCAGCGTCGTGAGCACTTGTGAGCACCACTTTATCACCATCGATGGTGTAGCTGATGTCGCATATTTGCCGAAAAAGAAAATTATCGGCTTATCTAAAATCAATCGACTGGTACGATTTTTTGCCCAACGTCCTCAAGTACAAGAGCGCCTGACACAGCAAGTGCTGGTAGCGCTACAAACCTTACTTGAAACCGATGATGTAGCGATAAGCATTAATGCTACCCATTACTGCGTTAAGTCTCGTGGGATTATGGATACTCAATCCCACACTAAAACGTCAGCTCTGGGTGGATGCTTTAAAAATAATCCAGCTTCACGGGCAGAGTTTTTCTCTAAGGGTTAAATAAGCTAACTTGTCTTTTATAACTTAAAATTGATTCTACAAACTAAGTTTACAAAAGCTGAGTTTACAAAAGCTACAAAAGCTACAAAAGCTACAAAAGATAAGTCTATAAAAAGTCATCAATGATGATTAGGCCATTAGTCAGTGCTAATGGCCTTTGTTTTTTTCGAGTTTATTTTTTAATATCCATAAAGCAGATTTGGATTAACACAAGAATAAGAGATCCCAAATGAAACAAACCATACTGATTACCGGTGTCGGCAAACGAATTGGCTATGCATTGGCAAAACACTTTATTGCCCAAGATATTAATGTGATTGGCACTTTCAGAACTCACTATCCATCAATCGATGAGTTGTTAGAACTAGGGGCTGATTTATATCAGTGCGACTTATGCCAACCCGCAGAAATCGATGACATGCTGAATCGGATTAAGGCGCAGCATCAAGGGTTAGATTGCATTATTCATAACGCATCTGATTGGCATAACGATAAAACCAGTGCTGACATCACTTCTGCCGATATCATGACAAGAATGATGAACATTCATGTCAGCGCGCCTTATCAAATAAACCTTGCCTTAGCAGACATGTTAACCGCCTCAGCAGGCGAAAGTGTCGGTAGCAGTAACATTATCCACATTACAGATTACGTTGCTGAAAAGGGCAGTCAGAAACACATTGCTTATGCGGCCAGTAAAGCGGCGCTGCACAATATGACCTTATCCTTTGCTGCCAAATTAGCCCCAGCAGTAAAAGTGAACTCTATTGCGCCTGCAATGATTTTGTTTAACGAAGGTGATGACGAGGCATATAAAGCCAAAGCATTAGCTAAAGCGATATTGCCAAAAGAGGCGGGTAATAGTGAGATTATCGAGCTCGTGGATTATCTGCTTGCTAGCCAATATGTCACTGGCAGAAGTTATGCGGTAGATGGTGGTAGGCAGTTAAAGTAGCCTTTAAAATACTGCGCTATGTTGTCGGTTAGTGATGATATCACGATGTTCAGTGAAGATAGGCTAAGCGCAAGGCTTAGCCTATTTATGTCGTCACTAAAACATTATGTCATGACAACCAAAAGTTAGTCAGAGCATAGACTTTGAGCGTCAGATTGAGCTTTTGTATTTAAACCTGCCGTCTTGTTATCTAGTCGGCCACTTAAACGTGTTAATCCCAGTGCGATCAATACAATCACAGCGCCAACCCAAGGGGTGTGCATTAAGCCTGCGTTAGCCACAATTAATCCGCCGCCCCAAGCGCCTAATGCAATACCGACGTTAAATGCGGCGATGTTTAAACCTGAAGCCACATCAACGGCATCTGGCGTGTATTTTTCAGCTAACTTGACTACGTATACCTGTAAACCAGGGACATTACCGAAAGCAAATGCGCCCCAAATCAAGATAGTGATTACAGCAGTCACAGGGTTAACAGCGGCAAAGTTAAACATGATCAATACCGTTACCAAACCAGAGAATATGATGGTTAGCGCTTTAATCGGACCCATTTTATCTGCCATTTTACCGCCCCAAATATTACCGACGGCTACCGAAACACCATAAACCAACATAATCAGTGCTATCGCATCAGGATTAAAACCTGAAACTTGCTCTAAAATTGGCGCTAGAAAAGTAAAAGCGGTGAATGTGCCGCCATAACCCAAAGCAGTAATCGCGTATACCAGCAATAAGCGTGGCTGAGTTAAGACTTTAACTTGAGCCGATAACTTAGCCGCTGGTGGCTGTTTTAAGTTATTAGGCACTAATATCGCGCTACCAATTAGGGCGATTAAACCCAGTACAGCGACGACTAAAAAGGTGGCTTGCCAACCGAATTCCTGGCCAATGTAAGTACCTAACGGCACCCCTGTCACCAAGGCTACAGTGAGGCCGGTAAACATAATGGCAATAGCGCTGGCAGCTTTTTCTTTTGGCACTAAACCTGTCGCAATGGTTGAGCCAATCGAAAAGAAAACACCATGGGCTAAGCCAGTCAGTATTCGCGCCAGCATCAAGGTAGTGTAATCAGGCGATTGCCACGCCAAGAAGTTGCCGGCTACAAACAATGCCATTACGGCAAGTAACACATGTTTGCGATTCCATTTACCCGTAAGGGCTGTTAGCACAGGAGCGCCAATGGCGACCCCTAATGCATATAAACTAACAAGTAACCCTGCTGATGGCAGAGTGACATTTAAATCGGCAGCCATAGTCGGAATTAAGCCGACGATGACAAATTCAGTGGTACCGATAGCAAAGGCGCTAAGCGTCAATGCAAGGAGTGCTAAAGGCATAATATTGTCTCATTCAAGTAATTAACTTCAGTGCGTGTTTTGTTTCAATGACGCTATTATGCCGACAAGCTTATTTGCTAAAAATAGTGCTTTTTACAAATTACTTTTGTCATTAATGGTTATAATGAAGGGGCGAAATGACATTGAAAGATTAAGGATATAGACATGCTGACAAGATCCGATGATTTAACCATCTTACTGACCGTGGTAGATACCGGAGGGTTTTCTGCAGCAGCAGAAGCACTGGATATTCAAGTTGCAAGAGTATCGCGTGCGGTGAGTAAAATTGAAAAGCAGTTGGGCGTGTCTATTCTTAATCGCACCACCAGACGCGTGAATGTTACTGACGAGGGGCGACGTTTTATTGATTCAATTCGCACAGGGTTGCAGCAGATCCAACAAGCTGAAGATGATCTTATGGCACAAAAAGAAATGCCCCAAGGGCGCTTACGCGTGGATGCCGCTAGCCCATTTGTATTCCATCAACTGGTGCCACTCATAAAGTCATTTAATCAGGCATACCCTAACATTCAATTAGAGCTAAGCTCCAACGAAGGCATTGTCGATTTAATTGAAAAACGCACCGACTTAGCCATTCGCATCGGTCATTTATCAGATTCTTCATTACATGCTAGAGCACTGGGTAAAAGCGCCTTGTACTTAGTGGCAGCACCAGAATATCTCGCTACTCGAGGCATACCGATGCAAACTGCCGATTTAAGCGCACACGACACCATAGGTTTAACAGGCTCAAAAGCACTCAATCAATGGCCGTTAAAAGGATTTGAAGCACTTAACCCGAGTTTTTCATCCAGCAACGGTGAGACGGTGCGTCAGTTAGCGTTAGCAGGTAATGGCATTGCGTGTTTATCAGGTTTTATGGTCAAACAAGATATTGAAGCTGGGCGATTGATATCGATACTAGAAACACAAAAGCTATCTAATACAGCAAGGGAACAGATTAACGCTGTGTACTATCGTTCCTCCACAGTCGCCAAGCGGATCTCTGCCTTCATCGACTTTATCCAACCTAAGTTGAGTTTGTAGTTGGTTAAGCTAACTTTTGCGCTCAGTCAATATTGGCAATGCCAAATCTTGAGCGTATCCCTCAACTTTTAGTTAAGCCAACTTTTCATTAAGCTAGCTTTTGATTAAGCTAACTTTTCATTAAGCTAACTTTTGATTAACCCAGCTGCGCATTACCCCAAATGTGCTGAGAAAATTCTTCTCGTTGGCGTAATGATCACCGGTAAGGGCACATCCCAATACTCTATTGGTAAAAAGCTCACTTGTTGGCAGTCATGGGCATAACCTACAGCCAGAGGTTTATTGTCAGTTACTTGTGCTAGCGTGCGATCGTAAAAGCCGCCGCCCATCCCCATACGGTTACCTTGATCATCAAACGCCACTAATGGGGTCACAATCATATCTAGTTGGTTTACTGTAACCATATTGCGGATATCTAACTTAGGCTCAGCAATATCATAGCGATTGTTAATCATCTGGGTATCCGGGGTGTAGCGCATAAACAGTAAATGACCCTTAGCAAAAGGGTGCAAGCGCGGTAAATACACCTCAACATCATGTTTCCATAACGCTTCAATTAACTTGCCAGTTGCTAATTCGCCATCAAAACCTAAATACAGTGCGACCCGCTTAGCAGAAATCCGCTGGATCTCAGCTAACAAGTGACGGCTGGCAATTAAAGCCAATTGATTTTGATCCGCTGCTGAAATCCCATTACGTTGTTGCCTGATATGGCGACGTATATTGTCACGACTCATATCATTACTATCAAAAATAGGCTCAGATAATGAAGGATCGGTAAAAGAGTCATTTTCCAACATTATTTGATGAGATACCGCAGGATCAGTTGCAGTGCTGCTAGAGGAAAAATAGGTAATTGAGGTTTGATTTGCAGCTTGAGTTAATGGCTGCTCATCTGAATTAGTCATAAAACGCGTCATGCTCATAGGTAGGAAGTACTCCATCACTTACAAATGAAAGATAAAAAGGCGTTATTAATAAGGAAACCGTTTTCAGGTTATCGCGATAAAGCAAAATTTCAAAGAAGATAATCAACTGTTTAAGCAGCATTTGCTTATATGACGAGAATTAATCAGTTGTAAGATAAAAAACGCAGATTAGGTTACCCATAATCTGCGTTTTCAATTGTGTATTACTTAGCAATGATGGGTTATTTTTCCATGTTCATTGATTTTAGTAATACTGGGCTGTCGTATTCAGCAACTAAACATTTCGCTTTTAGCCAGAATTGGCGACGTGTAAGGAAGTAGGCAAATATTATTGATAACATGGCCCATTCAACTAGGTTTTCGGCCATGAATCGAGTGCCAGGATGTAAAAACTCCAATAATTCATACGGATACCTTCCATGATTTTCAATAAAACCGACTCGAGTATTCAATAAATACAGGCCGTAATGCATGGCGCAGAAGGCACCAATACCGGCGATGAACCCAAGTAACTTGGTATACCATCTGTTAGGCAATTTAGCGCCAAACATCATAAAGTAAAAGCCCACTAATATTGATGCTGCCAATAATGCATTGGTTACTTCTAATGGATGGTTAATAACTTCAAGCCCGTTATAGAACAAGCTGAACCCAATATGTGGGACGAGTATGGTTAAACTGAACGCGAGTAACCATGTCTTCCCAGGGCCAATGTTCTTCCAATACCACTTTTTGACGCATTGAAAGCTCAGCCAGAAAAAGCCAAAAAAGAATAAGTAATTACATAAAGCTGGCAGGCCAAATAAGGCAAACTTCATTGTTAGTAATGCAAAATACCATTCAGGAAGCTGTAGTACACTCATGCGGTATGCAGAATCTTGTGCAAAAGTGGGGTACATGGCAGCGAATAAAATGCCTAAGGTAAGGAATAGAAAAGTGAAACTGATCAAGCCGCCAAACATTTTAGGTGCAATGCCTTTAACACTTTGTTTTTTAAGCTGGGTCACTAAGGTCTGATAGTTAGAAACGATCGCATCTTTAATATCGGTTGATACCCAGTTCTCTTCCAGTAATCCAATTTTTGTTTTGGTTTCGCTAGCTTCAATGATGTCTTTAATCGCAGGCGTTGCCAGTACCGATTTATCAGTTGATTGACTACCGCCACCTAATTGCTTGGCCACACTCCACACCGCTGGATCGTAAACACCACCGGCATCGTGGGTGTTATTATTGCTCCCAGCAAAGCACATTGTGGTATCAACTTGATCGATATTGGCAGTAAATTGCAAAGTAGGCAGGTTAGCGGTAAATGCATATATAAAGGTGCAACCATCTAACACACCTTCTACATTAACTTCGGTGACTTCAGTTAATTGGTGAACGAGTTTTAGGCCGGTTTTCTTAACGTAATCGGTAGTCCATTCATGGTAATCATTGGTGTTATAAGCCCACTTTGTGCTGCGTATTGCATTACCGTCAATGGTGTAACTAAAGTAGAGATAACCACCACCATCACAGGTGCGACAAGTGACCTTGCCACTTCCGCCACATCCGCCACAAGTATTACTACCACTCCCCCAACAAGCAGAACATGACTCCGTAGTATGAACCGTGCGATTGTTTTCATAACGAGTGACATGATTACGGCCCTTGCCGCCGCAACTTGAACAAGAAGTACTGCCACGACCATGACAACTAGAACAAGTATCTTTACCTGTACCGTCACAGGTATAACAGACTTTACTGCCTACATAAGTCTCAGGAGCTGATTTTAAGCCCCTATCTTTAATCAAAAAATTCTCAGAAATATCAGGGCCGAGGATTTTAAGGAAGCGATCGTTGAACAAGCTATTTTGACCGCTAACATATTGTTTAGCAGTATCATTAGCACAACTATAGGCATTTGATGCCGAGCCAGATTTTATCCCAGAAGGGCAATGGCCGCCGTGTTCATGTTCTGTAACACCGATCTCAATGGTCCAGCCAAAGGTAAAATTGAGCTCTGGTAGTTTTGTTTGTTCGTCGCTTAATACAACGGGTACATTTACACCCGTTAAGTCTTTACCGTTATTGCGGATAAACTCTTGGAATTGTTCTAATTTACTCACGTAATACTTCCTATCAATCAATGCGTGAATGTGACGTTAAACTGGTCGTTCGTTTTATAACTTTATGGTGAAATCTGTTTCATCGGCCTTGAGGTATACCCATTTTCTAACAGCTTGATGGCCATTAGCTGACACTTTAATGTCATAGCCTCCAGGCGGCAGCATCATACCTGCCGCATATTTCGGTTTTATGTTCATTACGGCGATATTCGCACCACTAATATTAGTAGTAATAGTGAGTGGCAATAAGGCTTTAGCTACAGATGCTGAGCTTGGCTGAGAGCTGGTTTCATGCTCTGGCATGATGGCTAAATCAAAGCGGTTAATCGGCTCGCTAATCGCATCAAATCCCCGAGTAATCATTAGGTGTTCATCGATCCGAGCACCAATAGGTTGCACCATAGGCTGAGTCACCAATAACCATTTAAGTGCGAATGAAATACTGGCAGAGTCATTGTTTTCCATTTGCTCAAAAAAGTAATGCATAGCGGAATCTTTCATGGTGTATTGGTTACTACTCACGGTGATTGGTACGATAAAAATCGACAACAATAACACCGCAGAAATTCCGCCTTTAATGTAACCAGCTTTAGCTTTTTGTTTATCATCGGCGGGCTCAGCATTGGTTTTATTGGCTTGCTTAGCTTGGACCAACTCAACGGCTTTCATCGGCAGTTTTAGTACCGTTAATAACACTAATGCTAAGCTAATCGACATGGATATAGGTGGCACTATGGTTGCGCGCAGTGCAGATTTACCCGTTGATTCAAATGCGCCGCCATCAGCAAATTCAGCTTGCTGGGCCTCAAGTACATTAAGGTACTCTGTGGTTTTACGTTGAATATTAGGCTCAATAATACGCTGCTTAAATTCGCGGTTATTCCAATCTGCGAGGGTTGGGCTAACATAAAGCTCTTTCATTTTCCGTTCGATACGTTTTTGAATGTCGCCTTGCTTTTGGAATTGTGACCAACTCAAATTAGGCGGCATATCTAAGCCTTTATTTTTCATGCTTGAGCGCCAGCGTTTATCCGCTTCTTGGCGAACTTTTTTGGCAACGGCATTATCAAAACTGGTGCGATCAGCCATCACCCAAGTGGTGGGTAAAGACAAACCTTTTTGTTTGAGGGTTTTATTCACTTTAAGGCTGGTTAATTCATGATGTCTAAATTCATGAATAGACGAAATTCCTAATGGGTAACCACCTGATTCTTTGACAAAGTCAGGTTCCATTTTCACCATCAACACATTCTTATAGTGGTTAACATCATTGGTATAGACCATACGATGATCTTTAAAGCCTGCATCGCCACCCGTCGCAGCATCAGCGGCTTGCATCGCGGTAAATAAACCAAACGTCATGATGCCGGTGATAATAGAGTTACCGACATTTTCAGACGTCGAAATCTCTTCTCGGATTAACCAATCATCAGGCGGAATATAAGGGATGCTGTATTTAGCGATTTCTTTGTCGTAGCCCTTTTGTAAACGTTCATAACAGCTGTTTTTACGGCTGCCTTTTTTCATGTCGCCGCATTTATTGCGACGCTCAAAAAAATCATACATTTTAGGTGCGATTTTTTGCGCTCTAGATTCAACTCGAGCTTCATAAGCGCTAACGCCTTTTTGATACTTACCCCAACCTTGTTTCACTTGATTTTGAGTATCTAGCCAATACTCATTTGAGCGTTCAGGTGAGCTTGCCAGTGCTTGGTTGTATTCGTTAGAACCTTGAGCATACTCTTTGTAATTATCCCGCAGTGAATGACGAAACTCATCATAGTTTGCGTAGTGCTCGTCAAAGCGAGACAACGCGCGATCGCGGACAAACTTTTCCATGATCATGCGCTTCTTTTGTTTAAGATCATCGACCAGTTTATCGTCAGCGTAAACTAAGCCACCAAACACCGATAAGAAGGTTTTTTCTGTGGCGTTATGGTCAGAGTCAGGGTCGTAATCAATGCCTTCAAACTGGATTGATTTTTCAATCAACGCACTGCGTAATACTTGAGATAAATAAGCTTGTTGACGCTCAGACGGTGACGAGGCATCAATAATAAAATGATCAACCAGCCATTTTTGCCCAAAAAACACCGTTGGCCATACCAAGACTGCAATCAAGGCGAAGTAGCCAATGGCTCGGCCTACACGTGCAACTCGCTTGCCCTTTAATAGCATATCGGCCAACAACAAGGTGACACCAATACCACTGATGGTTCGGCCAAATAATTCAACCGCGCGTAAATCATCTTCGCTGGAGTTTTTGCCGCCTGCCACATCAGTTAGCGCAGCATTAAATACCGCCTCAGGGAACAAATACAATACCGAGCAAATAAACATCAGCATCATCCACCAAAAAGGTTTGCCTAATTTGGTGATTTCATTTTCACGGGCTTGCTGGGCAGCGGCCTTTTCGGATGAGCTTTTCTGCTTTTTTTGTACTTTTTCTAATTGCTTTTCTGCCACTTGCATTTTCTGCTGTGTTGGCGTTTTATTGAGCAAGTTGGTTGCAAATGGGCTTTGTTTTTTATCAGTCATTTTGTTGCTTACTTTTTGTTTTTATTATTGTCTTTGTGTGCGCTATTTTGCTTTGCTATCAGGCAAAGTGAGTAAAATGGTTTCACCGGTTTTATGCTCAATTTTCTCGTCAGTAATGGTCGGAAAACCATGCTCAAGCAAGGGGGGTGGCGTGGTATTTTTCACCTGTGCCTTTTTGGCGCCAGTGATGGATTTAAGCCCGTCGTTGAGAGAAAGGTAATAGCCTTCAGTCTGATAGCCCAACATTTCCTGAAAACGATCAAAGTCTGCATCTTGAGGCAATGATGCGATATAACGACCAAGGTTACTTAGCGGTTGGTAGTGCTTTGCAGGCACGGAGGCAGTAAATAAACGTTGGCAAATTTTATAAGGCGTCGCATCCACAATTACACCGTCAGGCAGCTTATTCTTGTTGAGTTTAAGCAGCTGTGTTTGATGATAGTCGGTGCCATTGAGTGAATAAGTATAGACTTTCATTCCTAAGCTATGAGCTCGACTTTTTACTGCTAAATGCTGCATATAGCTGCGAATATCCAGATGAATACCAGAATTGCTACCGAGCTTATTTTGCAACTTTCTCAGGGCTTCGCTGCTGGTGTAGTCTTTGTAACGTGAACGATAGCGCTTAGTGCCGTAGCGTCCAGCTAGCTCGATGTCATCTTGGTTATCAAGGTAATAGGCGTCATTTTTAACCCCTTTACGTAAATCACTGCGTAGCTTTTCTATACTCGTTGGGTGGCCTCCTTGTAAAAAACCAAGGTACACATAAGGGTTGATCCCACGAAGTTTGTATAAAGTGTCTTGATCTGCCGCTGAATAATAATAACCACTGAGGCCAATATATTTACGCAGCATATTGTCTAAATCGACAAGCTCTTGGCCATTGGCATCGGACTTTATTTCTACATTGAGTTTTTGCGAAGGCAGGCGATAAGCGGCAAATATCTTAAATGCTTCAGTGGCCGTAATTGGGCGCTCATTGAGTAAAGCATTCGTGTCTTTATCACGCAGTTTCAGTTCAGAAAAATCTTTGCGAGACATACGTTCAAGCTTGTAGCGCTCGCCAGTGTAGTGCACGGTTGCACGACCAGTTTGACTGTCATGGTGATTAACCCAAGTGCCATCTTTAAGTAGCATGACGTCAATTTCAACACTATTGAAGTTGTCATTTAATGCTGCAGCAATGGCGTTATAGCTACTTTCCGGCTGTCGAAAGTCACCACGATGGGCTGAGATATCAATAGGACATTGTGCTGTTGATAGCATCTTAATATGGCCATGATTGTTGAGGTATAAATTACGATCGCCAAGCGCCATTTGGGTATCAATAATATCTAGGCCCTGACTAGCTGCATCAAGAGGTAAGTGAGCAAGTGCAGCGGGGACAACATAAGCTGGTTCAACGGGTTCTGGAGTTGATTTACAGCCAGATAAGATAACGAGACCAGTGATAACTATGAGGTTGAAAAAGGTAAAATGTCGGGTACGACCTGTCATAATCCATATTTACAAGTTATTAATATTGTAGGCTTTATACATGATTGTTTTCCCTGAAACAATATCAACCATAGTTTTAACGTGTGTATCTTTGTCAGTTTGCGATACGTAACAATTTTGCAGCCTGATTACACAAGTTTTGATACAGTTTTTGACAAAGTATTGGATAGTTAACTGAGTTGCTTAAGGGGAGGGTAACGTGGCGGGACTTCATTGTTAAGCTGTCGATACTGTACTCATAAGTATTGAGTTAAGTACTGAGTTAAGTACTGAAAACGGACAATTAATCGTAAAAGTATATGGCTAAATTTCAGAGTCAAATGCTGAAGATTCAGGCATAAAAAAACCACCCAATAAGGTGGTTTGTTTAATTAGGATGCTCCCCAGAATACCGACCGTCGGTGTAGCCCTTGAACCGTAGGTTCAAGGCGGGAAAATGTTCATCTCCTAAGGTTTCTCGGTACAAGCCGAGCATACGCAATGTCAATGAAAGCATTCACCCTGGGTTTGTAAATATCGGCACAGGGACATAACCTACAAGCGCATATCCCAGGGAGCAAAACCGGTGTGAATCATGTCAAACTCAACTTAAAATTGGTCTAACACAAGTCTAAAAACTGTTTAGTCGTCCTTGCTAGTTCGTTCAATCAGCGAGTTTTCTAACGTCGACTGTAATAACGAAATACGCTCATCCATTTGCGCCATGTACTGCTTATTCTTTTGCTGTTCTTCATGTAACTCGTAACCAATATTCAGCGCGGCCATAATGGCTAATTCCTCGCGGCTTAAATTGTTGGTACGTGCTTTCAGGTTAGTCAGCTGTTGCTCAACACCTTTAGCGATCGAACGCAATGCATCCTCTTGTCCTTTTGGACAAGCGATAGAGTAGGTGCGCCCTAAAAGGGAGATATCTATAGCACTATTACTCATATGTCGCTGAGGATCCTTATTCGTCTAAAATAAAAATTGTAGCAGTTTATCTAACCCCTTGACTGTAACGCTTTAGCATTAAAGCCATTTCTCTTTAAGATTAAGCCGTAAAGCTTATCGTATAACACTAAGTGCTTATTATCTAACACTCAATCAAGAGAATGGAACTAGCCTATTTGCGGACTATATAGCGCATATATTAAAAGTGCAAGGTAACTCGCGTCCTTAACACCTATTTGCTTGATGTATGAGCAGCTTAGGCCACATATGTAACCTCCTGGTGACAACAGAGGTTAATTGCTAGCAATTTATCGCTATTCAAACTGAATCAACAGATACCGCAACTAGATACCGAATATGTTTATTTCGACCTGATTAAGCATACTAGTTTTGACACCATTCGCTTAGTTTATCGAGTTATATGTGGCAAGGTTTATATTAGCTTTTGATTTAGTTAATTCAGCACCATTAAAAAACTGAAAACAGAACCTAATGATTAACAAGCAATTAGCCTGTTATCTAAGCTAATCATCCCAAGGTGCTTTATACTAAAGAGATTCACATCAAAGTTTGTATAAAAACACGTCACCGGTGGCTAAATTACTCAGCAAATTCTTGTGCAGAGTTTGGTGGCAGTTATTAACTCTGCTAGCATTGCAGCAGATTGAATATTTAATGGAACATTACCATGGCAACCCCTCCTTCTTTATGTATTGAAAAACTGAAAAAAGCACTCGACTCAGCTGAAATTGGTCAGCATCCAGTCGAGGTGCATGGCGCCTTAGTCGGGTTAATTTGTGGTGGGGTAGAACAAGCTAATACCGTTTGGCTAAAACCATTACTTGAATTGATGAACGATGGTCAGCCATTAACCAGCGAGTTACAGCAATTAATCACGGAACTGTTTCAAGACACTGCCACCCGTTTGGGCGATGCTGAATATGGGTTTAATCCGTTACTACCTGAAGAAGAAGAGCCACTAAGCACTCGTCTAGAATGTTTAGCTTTATGGGTACAAAGCTACCTTACTGCCATTGCGTTAATTCAGCCTAAACTGAATGGCGCATCATCAGATGTACGTGAAATCATTCAAGACTTAGGTGCGATTGCACAAGTTGAATTTGACGTAAGCGATGACGATGAATCAGAAGGTGCGTTTATCGAACTGCATGAGTTTGTCAGAATGGCTGCCGTATTGTGTTATTCAGAGTTCGGCCCAGAAATCCCATTAGATGACAGCGAGCCAGCAGCGCCACTGCATTAATAATTTGAGCTTCACTAAGTACTAAAACAGTACATTAGTCAGCTAAAACACGCGCACAGATAATAAGTCTTGTGCGCAAGCGTCAATCTAATTAATAAAAAGAACACGCTTTTATGACCCAGCCAGAAACACTTTCAACGTCTACTAAGCCTATTTCGAGTAACACAACGACAAATAAGCCTATTGCTAATAACGATGCAGAAAAAGTGGATATCACCATTGTTGGTGGTGCGATGGCAGGGGCCAGTCTCGCATTGGGTTTAGCCCAGCTTTCTGAAAAATATCAAGCCAAACTTAACCGACCGTTATCAATTGCCATTATTGAAGCCGTAGCACCAGATGCCAATCATCCAGGGTTTGACGCGCGCTCTATTGCTATCGCCCATGGCTCAGTATTTGAATTAACTCGTTTAGGTATTTGGCCAAAACTTGCAAGCCTTGGCACCGAGATTGAAAACATCCACATATCCGATCGTGGTCATTTCGGCATGACAGAACTCAACGCTGAGCAGTTTAATCTCTCGTCCATGGGCCAAGTCGTTGAGCTGGCTAAAGTCGGTAAGGTCTTGTTTGATGAGTTAAAGCAACATGACATTAAGCTTTATTGCCCCGCGACCTTAGACACCCTTAAAACTGATGCAACAGGTCACAGCTTAACCCTCAGTAATGGCCAGCACATTCGTACTCAGTTGCTTGTAGCGGCTGACGGCGCACACTCCAAAGTACGCCAAGCATTAAAACAAGACATTGAAAAAGTCGAGTTTGACCAAGTCGCACTCGTTGCCAATGTGCAAACTGATAAGCCGCATCAAGGTTGGGCTTATGAGCGATTTACCGACACTGGGCCTTTAGCGTTACTGCCGATGTCATCTGAATCTGTACAAGGTAAAAGCCATCAGCCACGTTTGTCATTGGTGTGGGCGCTTGATAGTGAGCAAGCACAAGCACTTAAAACCGCGCCCAAAGCTGAGTTTTTAGCATCATTACAACGCGCGTTTGGCAACCGAGCAGGGCGCTTTACCGAGGTAGGCGAGCGTGTCAGTTATCCACTGACATTGTCGTATATGCCGAGACCGATATACCATCGCACCGTATTTATTGGTAATGCTGCGCAAACCTTGCACCCGATTGCAGGCCAAGGGTTTAACTTAGGTTTACGTGATGTGGTCGGCTTAATTGATGCCATAGAAACAGTCATCAAACACAGCCAGCAACAGCAACAAGCATTAGATATTGGCCAACACACTGTAATACATGATTATCTGTCACTACGTGAAGCTGATCGTAGCAATACCATCAACAATGTAGAGTTTTTAGTGCGCGGCTTCTCAAATCAGTACTGGCCATTAGTCGCTGGGCGCAGTCTAGGGCTAAGATTGTTGTCATGGTGTCCGCCGCTCAAAGCGCCTATTGCCCATAAAGCAATGGGTTGGAAAAGTGCCTAAAGATTGCAAGTGCAGTTATAAAGCATCTCAGTAAACCGATTGAAGATTAAGGATTAACATGTTTCAAACTCAGACCTATGATGTAGCCATAGTTGGCGGTGGAATGGTTGGCTTGGCAACGGCAATCGGTTTAGCCGAGGCAAACTTAAATGTGGTGGTGATTGATGCGGGCCAAACAGAGGCAGTGTCAGGTGAGCCACGTTTACGTGTGAGTGCGATTAACAAAGCCAGTGAGCGATTACTAACAAACTTAGGTGCTTGGCAATACATTGACCAAGCCCGCACTGCGCCTTATCAAAAAATGGCCGTATGGGACAAAGACGGCTTAGGCAAAATTGCCTTTGATGCCGCCAGCATCAGCGAGCCATCCCTTGGGGCGATAATCGAAAACCAATCCATCAGTTACGCCTTAGCCAAGCGCACCAGCGAATTAACTAACATTACCCATCTTGAAGGCCAGCGTTTAGAGCGCATCGCTTTTGGTGAGCGTGAGTCTTGGTTAACCTTAGATAACGGCGAAAACTTAAGTGCTGCGTTAGTGGTTGCAGCTGATGGCGCTAACTCTTGGGTGCGAACCCAGTGCCAAATTCCACTGACCTTTTGGGATTACGGTCACCACGCCATTGTAGCCACCATTCGCACGAGTCAGCCCCATGAAGACACTGCCCGTCAGGTGTTTTTAGCCGACGGCCCATTAGCACTACTGCCGCTATACGAAGACAATCTTTGTTCTATCGTATGGTCAGTATCGCCACAAGAAGCCGAAAGGCTATTAGCTTTATCGCCTGAAGAATTTTCTAAAGCCTTAACCGCAGCATCTGATGGTCGCTTAGGCATATGTGAACAGGTCAGCGAGCGTCAATCACACCCACTGCGTATGCGTTATGCACGCCACTTTGCTCGTCATCGTTTGTTATTGGCAGGCGACGCCGCCCACACCATTCATCCGTTAGCAGGCCAAGGGGTTAACTTAGGCTTTTTAGATGCGGCCAGTATTATCGAAACCGTTAGCGAGTTACATGACGCGGGTAAAGATCTCGGTGATTACGCCAACCTTCGTGCACTAGAGCGCTGGCGAAAAGCTGAAGCGATAGAAATGATCAGTGCAATGGAAGGTTTCAAACGACTATTCGCAGGCAGCAATCCAGTTAAAAAAGCCTTACGTGATTTGGGTTTAAACCTGATTGATAATGTCGCTGGACTAAAAACAGTGTTCATCAAACAGGCTATAGGCAATAAACTGAAACTTCCTAAACTTTGCCGTGAGTAAAATTTGACATCACTTCGGCCTAAAACCTCTTATATATCAGGGGATCGGCCGAAGTAGATGAAATTCTTGTAAAAAAACTACATCCTTCGCATTAGTTAAACTAATGTTAAAATCTCGGATTAGAAAATTTCCTACTATACAAAGTTCACCCTATGGGTATAATTTTGCCCCATTCATAGCCGTGAATATCGGAAAGCTGATATTTCCAATGTTCACGGTATATAAATCGCCTTCACCTGTTGTACCCTCAGAAGGCTCATAAAAAAGAGATAATAATGGCTAATAAAACTGTACTCTTTAACAAGCACTTAGAATCAAACGGCAAGATGGTAGATTTCCACGGTTGGGATATGCCACTTAACTATGGTTCACAAATCGAAGAACATAACGCAGTGCGCCAAGACGCAGGCATGTTCGATGTATCACACATGACAGTGGTTGATGTGACAGGTACCGATGCTTGTGCATTCCTACGCAAATTATTAGCAAACGATATTGCTAAGCTAAAAGTCGCTGGCAAAGCGCTTTACAGCGGCATGCTAGACGACAACGCTGGCGTTATCGACGACCTCATTACTTACTACCTTACTGACACCCATTACCGTGTGGTGGTTAACTCAGCCACTCGCGTGAAAGATTTAGCCTGGATGGAAAAACAGTCAGCAAGTTTTGATGTGACCATTACTGAGCGCCCAGAGCTTGCGATGATTGCTGTGCAAGGCCCTAACGCGAAAGCCAAAGCGGCTACAGTATTCAGCGCCGAGCAAAACGCCGCCGTTGAAGGCATGAAAATGTTCTTTGGTGTGCAGTCAGAGTCATTATTTATTGCGACTACAGGTTACACCGGCGAAGCGGGTTACGAAATCATCGTCCCAGAAGCTGAAGCCGCTGCATTATGGCAAGCACTGCTTGAAGCAGGCGTTAAGCCATGTGGCCTAGGCGCACGTGACACCCTACGTTTAGAAGCGGGCATGAACCTATACGGTTTAGACATGGATGAAACCATTAACCCGTTAGCAGCAAACATGGGCTGGACTATCGCATGGGAGCCAGAAGATCGTGACTTCATTGGCCGCGCAGCACTAACAGAAATTAAAGCAGCAGGGCCAGACAAATTAGTTGGCCTTATCATGGAACAAAAAGGTGTATTACGTCACGGCATGCCAGTGTTCTTCACTGACGCAGATGGCGTTGAACATGAAGGTTCGATCACCAGCGGGACTTTCTCGCCAACTTTAGGCTATTCTATTGCCATGGCGCGTGTACCTAAGGGTATTAGTGATACGGCTGAAGTCGAAATGCGTAAAAAGCGCGTAGCTGTTAAAGTCATTGCACCAAGTTTCGTACGTAACGGTAAACAAGCATTCTGATGTTAGCAGCGAATTGCGCTAAATCGATTAACTTTTTTGTCGCCTGTACTCATTGATACTGACACATAAGCTATCAACTCCGTACAGGCTGCTCAAATTTAATCGATTTCACAGCACGTTTTGCGACTAACATATTTTGGTATAAGCACTTATTTAGATAATATCAATCAATAATCAACGAATTGATGATTAAGTACTTATCCCATTAACTCAAATAAAAATTGCGCTTTAAATTTATAGATATAGGAATTACGATAATGAGCAACATTCCAGCTGAACTTAAATATGCTTCATCTCATGAGTGGATCCGTAAAGAAGAAGACGGCACTTACACTGTGGGTATCACTGAGCATGCACAAGAGCTATTAGGTGACATGGTATTCGTAGAATTACCAGAAGTTGGCGACACAGTAACAGCTGGCGAAGATTGCGCAGTAGCTGAATCAGTTAAAGCAGCGTCAGACATCTACGCACCGATTTCAGGCGACGTAGTGGCAGTAAACGAAGCATTAGAAGATTCACCAGAATTAGTAAACAGTGAAGCATTTGGCGAAGGTTGGTTCTTCCGCGTTAAGCCATCTGACGAAGCTGAAGTGGCTAACCTGTTAGATGCTGACGGTTACCAAGAAGTGATTGACGAAGAATAATCGTCGACGCTAATAGAAGCTCCCCTGGGAGCTTCTTTTGTTTTGCCTTTAAAAATTTATTAATGGCATAAGCGATCCTTACGCTTGCTATTAAAGTATTGCACAACAACATTTTTCCCTAGACCAGTTTAATGCCCTACAGCTTGATTCTGGCAGATTTGGAACACGACTTCTCATGACAAAGCAAACCCTAACTCAATTAGAGCAACACGAATTATTTTTAAGCCGACACATCGGCCCTAACCAAGCTCAACAGCAAGAAATGTTGAACTATGTTGGCGCAGAATCGCTTGAAGACTTAACCGCACAAACTGTGCCTGGTTCAATTCGTTTACCGCAAGAGTTGACCATTGGTGATTCATGTGGCGAAGCGGAAGGCACAGCCTACATCCGCACCATTGCTGATAAAAACAAAGTATTCAAAAGCTACATCGGCATGGGCTACTACGGTACTGAAGTACCAAACGTCATTTTACGTAACGTGTTTGAAAATCCGGGTTGGTACACAGCGTACACCCCGTACCAGCCAGAAATTGCTCAAGGTCGTTTAGAAGCCATTCTTAACTTCCAACAAGTGTCGATGGATTTAACCGGTCTTGACCTTGCATCAGCATCACTACTTGATGAAGCTACCGCCGCTGCAGAAGCAATGGCAATGGCAAAACGTGTGTCTAAAGCCAAAAAAGCTAACATCTTCTTTGTGGCAGACGACGTATTCCCACAAACATTAGATGTAGTGCAAACCCGTGCAGAGTGCTTCGGTTTTGAAGTGATTGTTGGCCCAGCAGCAGAAGCCGCTAACTACGAGCTATTTGGCGCATTATTCCAGTACACCAACCGTTTTGGTGAAATCACCGATAACACTGAACTGTTCGCTAAGCTTGCTGAAAAGAAAGCGATTGTGACTGTTGCTGCTGACATCATGTCACTGGTACTGCTTAAGTCACCGGGTTCAATGGGCGCAGATATCGTATTTGGTAGTGCGCAGCGTTTTGGCGTACCAATGGGTTACGGCGGACCACACGCTGCATTTTTCGTTGCCCGTGATGCACACAAACGTTCAATGCCAGGTCGTATTATTGGTGTATCAAAAGATACACGCGGTAATGACGCACTGCGTATGGCAATGCAAACACGCGAGCAACACATTCGCCGTGAAAAAGCCAACTCAAACATTTGTACTGCACAAATATTATTAGCGAATATGGCGTCGTTCTACGCCGTGTTCCATGGCCCACAAGGGCTTAAAACCATTGCTAGCCGCATTAACCGTTTAACTGACATTCTAGCGACTGGCCTTAAAGCCAAAGGCGTTGAGTTAGTTAACAACACTTGGTTCGACACCATCAGTGTTAAAGGCTTAGACGTAGCAGCAGTTACAGCTCGCACTGTCGATGCAGAATTAAACTTACGTATCGATGCTGACGGCATTTTGGGTATCAGCTTAGATGAAACCACCACACGTGAAGATATCGACCAGTTATTGACTGTGATTATCGGTGAAGGTCATGGCCTTGATGTTACGGCTATCGATGGCGACATCGTAGGTAACGGCTTTAGCTCAATCCCAGCAGAGCTTGAGCGTAAAGATGCCATCTTGACTCACCCAACATTCAATCGCTACCAAAGCGAAACTGAAATGATGCGTTACATCAAGCGTCTAGAAAACAAAGATTTAGCCCTAAACCATTCAATGATTTCATTAGGCTCATGTACCATGAAGCTTAACGCAGCCGTTGAAATGCTACCGGTAAGCTGGCCAGAATTTGCCAACATGCATCCATTCTGCCCGCTAGACCAAGCGCAAGGTTACACTCAGTTAATCAATGAGTTATCTGACTTCTTAGTTAACATTACAGGTTACGATGCCGTGTGTATCCAGCCTAACTCAGGCGCACAAGGCGAATACGCTGGACTGCTGGCGATTAAGAAATACCACGAGTCACGCGGCGAAGGGCACAGAGACATCTGCTTAATCCCACAATCTGCTCACGGTACTAACCCTGCATCGGCGCAGCTTGCAGGCATGAAAGTGGTCGTGACTGCATGTGATAAAGAAGGCAACGTCGACGTAGAAGACTTACGTGCAAAAGCCGCTGAGCTTGCAGACAGCCTATCGTGCATCATGATCACCTACCCATCGACTCACGGTGTGTATGAAGAATCAATCGCTGAGATTTGTGAAATCGTCCATGAGTATGGCGGCCAAGTTTACCTTGATGGCGCAAACATGAACGCACAGGTTGGCTTAACGTCACCGGGCTTTATTGGCGCAGATGTATCGCACCTTAACCTACATAAAACCTTCGCGATTCCACATGGCGGCGGCGGACCAGGTATGGGCCCAATCGGCATTAAAAAGCATTTAGCGCCGTTTGTAGCAGGTCACCAAATCGTTAAGCCAGGCCGCGAAAGCGACAACAATGGCGCAGTATCAGCCGCGCCATACGGCAGTGCTAGCATCCTACCTATCAGCTGGATGTACATTAAACTGCTAGGCACCGAAGGCGTGAAACAGTCTACTCAAATGGCACTGCTAAACGCTAACTATGTAATGAAGAAACTGTCAGGTCACTACCCAGTATTATTCACTGGCCGTAACGACCGTGTAGCGCACGAATGTATTATCGACTTACGTCCGCTTAAAGAGTCTTCAGGCATTACCGAAATGGACATTGCTAAGCGTCTAAACGATTACGGTTTCCATTCGCCAACCATGAGCTTCCCAGTAGCGGGCACCTTAATGATTGAGCCAACAGAATCAGAGTCAAAAGTTGAACTAGACCGTTTCGCAGAAGCGATGATCTCAATACGCAAAGAGATCGCCAAAGTAGAATCAGGCGAGTGGCCAAGCGACAACAATCCACTGCATAACGCACCGCACACCATGGCCGACATTATGGACCCAGCGTTTGATACACGCCCATACAGCCGTGAAGAAGCCGTGTTCCCATCAGCAGCGGTTAAGGCGAATAAGTTCTGGCCGACAGTGAATCGTATTGATGATGTTTATGGGGACCGTAACTTGATGTGTAGTTGCGTACCTATTTCTGATTACGAGTAAATAGCTACTTAACCTCAGTAATACGGCATCAGCCGCTACTTTTCGCTACTCATTGACAACAGTCAACTCCGTGGCGAAAAGCAGCGGCTTTTTTGTCTTACTTTCGGCAGTAACGCTATTATGAGTAGCAGGCTTTGTTTGAAGTTTAGCTATTTATTAAAGAAAAAAGCGAACCGAATGGTTCGCTTTTTTGTTGGCAGGGTTTAAGTTTACTCTGATCCTACATTTTCAGTCTTTTAATTTTGTATTATTCATTTATCGATTCCTTTCTAAATTTTTATGTCTTTTAGCAGAAGTTATGGTCAATAAACAAACAAAAAGCAAGTGGGTGAACATCACTCCGTCCTGAACTTGTCGTGTGTAGTGGCTAGCTAATATTAGCCATAGCTTTGTACAATGCCTTTAATTAAATGGCATTTTCAATTAATTCACTACAAGTTAACATTCAAGTAACCGCTGGGGATTCTAGGAATACTACTGGTGATGGTTCAAAAGAAGGCAGAATTTCTAAAAATAGTAAAATTTTTACAATTCCAGTAATCGCGACTATGCTGTACAAAAAACATACAAGGACGTGTCATGACAAAATTCATAGTAGAGGCTTGGTCGCAAGGCTGGATTGATAAAAATAACTTTCCAGAAGAAAGTTTAAAAGCATTTCAAGCCTCATACGCGAACAAATCTTTAGGTGTGGCCTTCTCTGGAGGTGGTACACGCTCAGCGGCTTGTACATTAGGTCAATTAAAAGCATTGCATGATTTAAATATTATCGATGAAGTAAAATATATTTCGGCTGTATCAGGTGGTGGATGGGCGGCAACGCCATATACATTTGTAAGTTCTGATAAAATGGAACAATATTTTGGACGAGTTTTAGAGCCAAACGATATCGATTCGTCAATTTGTAAATCTGTAATTAAAGGCTCATTCCAAGAGTGTATTACTAAAGCCCCAATATTAATGAGCTTAGTTCGAGGCGGAGTATCTGGAAAAGGAGATGAAAGCTTTGCCTATTCCTTAGGTAATATCTTTTTGAAACCATTCAAACTACATAACCCCGACACACATTTTACATTTAATGAAGAGACTTTGAAAAGTGCACAAGAGGGATTAAAAGAAGGCTCTAAAAACGAAGGGTTTTCTTTTGATGTTTCTAGGCAAGGTACACCATTCTTAATTTTAGGGGCTACATTATTAAATGAGGATGGATTCAATTCAGATAAAAAATATCATATCGAATATACGCCTTATTACTCAGGGAGCAGAGTCAGTCATAAAGACAAAGAGTTTATAGGTCAAGATGATTACTTTGGTGGAGGCTATATCACTAGTTGTGGTTATGACTGTATTGGGCCTTATAAAAAATCATCTGTAAATGGCGTTGAAAAATTATTGGTTAAAAGAGTACCAAAGTCATTGTTAGATTTTACAAATGAACGCGCTTTTTCTTTGGCTGATATTATAGCAAGTACTGGAGCTGCACCGCAGGAGATAACATCTAACATTGGCTTGGGTGCACTTGGTTTTCCTGAATTTAATCATATACCCATTTCTATTCCTAAAGGGCAAAATCAAGTGGCAGAAGAGTATCCTCATTCAGATGGGGGCCACCTTGAGAACTTAGGGATAATGCCTCTCCTAGCGAGGAAGGTATCTAAGATTATAGTGTTCATTAATACGAAAAAGGCATTCGTTCCTGATATAGATTCACCGTTAAATTCCTCTCTTAATAAGTCACTAAAGGCATTATTTTTACCTATAAATAATTTATTTGGACTATCTAAATTTAAAACTAATATCGTTTTCAAAAATGGGCAAAAAGAATTATTAAAAATTATTAAACAGTTTACAGAAGAAGTTGAAAAGGAAAGCTCAAGTGGTGAGTTTATCGCTAAGAATACTTTGGTAGCCAAATCAAATTTGGTAACTAAATCTAATAACTTTTATGGCATAGAAGCAGGCCAACATGTTGAGGTTACATGGGTCTATAATTGTCGAAGTAAGGCATGGGAAGACAGCTTGGGTGATCGAGAATTAGCTGAAGTTATTTCGAAGAAGAAAAAATTATTTGGTACTCAAAAAGGATTAGAAGATTTTCCACATTACGGGACTTTTTTTGAGAATCTCAAAGGCATAATTGTATTAACGCCTTTACAAACAAATTTACTTACCAATTTATCTTATTGGTCTGCAAAGAAAGCATTAACTGAATTGTCAAATTAAAAGAATTCGAAAAACTTATCTATTTTTGTAGCTAGCTAATATGGAAGTTATTAGGATTTTACATGAGAAAAACTTTAATAAGCCAAGTAATAAAAAATCGTGAAATTGATGAAAGCTTTATTAAGAGTAAATTAGTATGGGGCGCATGTTGCTTATTTTTTATAGTTTTCTTTTTCTTGTATTTCGCACTATTAATTGGTTCCTATAGCTTTAATGAATGGAAATTGAAACAAGGGTTAGCATCAATAATAAAGCCTGAGCGAAATAAAGAACTTGTTGAATATCTAAATGATAACTACAAGATTAAAATTAAAGAATATTTAGACGAATTAGCTGAACTTGCTGTAAGCCAATCTGAAATAACCATTAAAGACATAGAGAAAAATGAATACCTGATAAAGGGAAACGAAATTGATAATGAAAAAGATTATACATTTCAGGAGGGTTCAACTAAATATATAGCGAATAAAGTATCTTACTTTACTAGTGACGAAAATATAACTAGGAGCCAGCCCCTTTCTGAAAATTCTCTTTCTATATTAGAATTTTCTGCAAAAAAATTATCGAAACAGGTATGTAGTAAATTAAAAAAAGACGAAGCAATAACTGAAAGTAGTTTTCAAGCTGCGTTAGATGATTCATTTAAACCCAATGAAGAAGACAAAGACAGCAAAGTCGAAATTAATAGTGCATTTAATGATTTTAAAATCAAGAAAGTTTTTTATTATGGAAATAGAAATATTCGATTTGCTTTTCCTGGTAGAGCATTAGACGAGATACCAGATATCGAAAAGAGGATGTGGTTCAAATTAATAAATAAAGAAGCTCCTTATTTTTGCGATTCTACTTGCCCTCTATTTCAGAGTGCTCCAAATGATAAAGTAAAATACCTATGTGATATTACAAATCCATATACTGACATTGAGCCTATAGGGGGAATTACCAGGACAGTCATTTGTAAATTACATTTTACTAAAGAAGCCAATGAGGAGCCTGAAGAACATTATATTGGTTTTGACTTATTCTTTCACTTCGGGAGAGGTAATACCAATATTAAGACTAATTCAGAATTATTCGAATATGTATTTATGCAAGAATGGGGTAATGCTTTCCCTAAAGATCCGTATTTACTAATGTTGTCAGTTTTACTTTCTTTAGGGTTTATGATGTTTGTACTTAATACTCATTCTGTTGGGAGAATAGTTGAAGTCAAAAAAATAGCCTCTGCTAAAGTTCAGAATCACATAAAAAAAACTAGCAGGCTAAAACTTCTTATGAATTTTATTCCATTTTTAAAAGATGGGTCAGAAAGTTTTTTTGAATCAGTCAAAGAAAAGCAAAGTAAATTAGAATTTTTATATGAGAATGACAAAGAGGATACTTCATATTATCAAGTTATAATTAAGGATGTTAAAGAATTAAATGTTTTATTTTTCTCAAGACGATTTAAATCTATGTACGATGAAGGAGTTTATTCAGTTTCTGATAGTAATGTGGAAAATTTAATAAACGCTAATGAACTTAGGCTTGACATTAAAAAGCTATTAATACTTAATCGAGACAAAGATGAATACATTGAACATGTTCTTCATGACAATGTGATTAGGGACTCTATTGATAATTTTCACCAAAAGATTAGAAAAACAAATAATTTTACAATTGCTGTCAGTAATTTTGCTTCTTTGCAATATGGCGAATTTCGTTTTATAAACGGAAAAGGACTTATGAAGGAGGTGTTGGAGTTAGGCAGAGTTCAGGTATATGCCGTAACAAATGAGCAAGCTATCCGAAATATCATTTCATTTTATCTAGACGTTTTATCTAACAATTTCGCTGAAGGGGATAAGCGTGAGTCTTTAAAGTGTTTATTGCTTGATTGGTTTTTTAAGTACACGTCAATTCGGATAATCATATGTCACTCTTTAGGCTCTCTTAAAACACTTTTAGGGGATGAAATATTTGAAGCAGTAATCGAAAAAAGTATGCAGAAACAAAAGATTAATAATAAATCTTTATATGTATATGAAAAGTACAATAAATCAAATAGCGAATCAGTTGAAGATGAATGGTTAGATAAGGACTTTATAAAACATTCGACACATTCTGGTGAGGAAACTGATGAGAAATCTGAAAAGGGATTACCTGATAATTCACTTGGATCGTTAAAGGACAAACTTAAGGATAAAGTTAAGTTGAATGGTTCTATGGAGGATTTTGCAATTTTACAATCAACGGGGCAAAATAAAGAATATATAGGTTTGATGACTGCTGATTATCAATCGTTTAGGTTAAGAAGTCGAATAGATAAAAGTATTCCAATAAATTCAGAATTTAACTTTGATGATTTAGAAATATCCTATAGTGGGACTTTGTATACATCTAATACGTATGTAATACCCTATAAGGACTATTATAAAAGCTTGTTAAAGGAATCAATACTTATGCATTTAATTGATGAATAGTAAAATGCTGAAATGCTGAAATGCTGAATAACATGGCCACCCACTCTAAGTGGCTAAATTATCAACACTGAACTAGGCTTTAGTTATTGCTTAATAATCGGTGATTTATGATGGCCAGACCTAGGGAAACACTCGGGAATAAGTGGGGTCAGAGTCTGACGAATCCCCACGAAATAATTATTAGAAACAACAGGATATTGAAAAAAGATTGGAACATTCATGGCATTTGGTGATCAAATTTATCGCCAAACAAAAATTACCACGAGTAAATGCCATGAATGCGAAACAAGTTTTATCAAAATGCCTATCGATTGTCACCCCGTTAATGCACAAAACTCGCCGACAAAGTTTGTTCTGTGCAGTCGAAAGCTAAAATAAGTGGGGTCAGAGTAAACTTAATTTTTTGCTTTGTAAGGTCGTCCCATTTTCTTTGGTTTCATGCTGTTTCCTGTTAGTTTTTCTATCTCATCTTTAAATTTATCATTCCCAATGGCCATGCCTTTGTTAGTTGCTTGGCGGATATCTACTATGAGTTTGCTATCTAGATGATGCGTAAATAAAGCGCGGTAATTCGACAGTCTTTTTTCTGGCTCTAGATGAATTGATAGATAAACCTGATGTGGGGTTCAAAGTTGTGAAGCTTTACCAAGTGCGTTGATTTGGTAGCTTGACCAAGGGTATTCAGCTGGGTCAGTCACCATATTTGCCCTAACAGGATTGAGTTCTATATAGCGGTAGAGTTGAATTAAATAATCCTCACTTTGAACCAAGCAGGATTTAAACTTTCCCTCCCAAAGTGTACCTGTACGTTTATAGGTGTGATTGAAATATCGAACGTACTGTCTGCCGAGTGCTTGCATCATCTGGCTTATGGAATTTGGGTGAAGCGGGGTACATAACAGGTGCACATGATTAGTCATGAATACCCAAGCGTGTATTTCTACATGAAATTTCTTAGCATGATCTTTTAACCAACCACTATATGCTTTGAAATCTTGTTCTGATGTGAAACAAGCTTGGCGATTATTACCACGTTGAGTGACATGTTGAGGGATTCCGATTGGGCTTACTCTAAGTTTTCTAGGCATGTGCAAGTTCCATTTGCAAAGGCGAATAAGCTACAGAGTATAGTTGAGTAATTTAAGTTTACTCTAATCCCACTTATCCACGAGCATAGCCAGCGACGCAATTATGGTGAATTGAATTAGATATTTATCAAAGTAAAAAAGCGACCTTAGGCCGCTTTCATTGGGTTAAAGTAAACTCTGGCTCCACTCATATAACGTTATTGAGTAAACACAAAATCTTCATTTCCTTTGTTTAACTATGAAGGATAAGAAAATTTAAATTTAACTTTTGCTTTTTTTAAGTCAAGGCTCTTCATTACATATTCTTCCAGTACATGAACCACCAGAACCACCAGAACCACCAGAACCACCAGAACCACCAGAACCACCAGAACCACCAGAACCAGCATTACCTACTAATATTTTTGTACCCCAATTACTATAAAACTTCCCATCAAATACACGAGAACGAACAGAGTATTCACAGCCATAATAATCGAAATTTAAATAATTTTTATTTGAAGAATTATTTATAGTTACCCAACTAGAACGGTCTTCTACATAATCACAATGTTGACCTGTCCATTCAGTGATATTTTTAATTTGAAATTGATATAAAGGCTCTAAGTTATACACTGCAGATTTAGAAAAACTTGATATCGAAGAGTTTGCTGTTAATGTGCCAATAATTCGTTCTCCATTAATACTATAATCTGGCACAAGTGTATTAGTAGGTTTATGCTGCGAATATACATGAGTTGTATCGCAATAATTTCCAGCATTATTTGCTTTTCTTGTAATTATTCCATAATAGAATTTACCTTCCTGAGTAAATTTTTTACTGAAATCTTCAGAGTAATTAAAACCTTTTACCCTGTGTATGTCTAAATACTCTCCTGGGTAAGGGGGCAAATATGAGGGTATTGATGAGGTTAAGTAATGACCATATGTATAGCTTAAATCTTGTACATTATAACAAGTTTCTTTTCCAGATTTCTCTGAGCACTCTTTTTTTGTTTTCATTTTATTGGATACATTCCAATAAGTGTTTAATAAGGTAAATTCATTACTACTAATTATTCCAGCAGAATTACTAGTGCTATATGAAGTGATTAAGCTGTCATTATTTACAATGTTGTCGCAAATTACATCGGAATTCGCACTAAAAGATGTTATGAAGAAAGAAAAGAGTAATATGTTGTATTTCAAAGTAAAATCCCTTTTAAAAATTAAGTTAATATAAGTGTTTAAGTTGACACTGTAATTTAAACCTATACTGCAAACCACAGTAAGTATTAACATACCTTTTTTTTCGTGAAGTGCAATACAATAAGCTTCCAATAAGTGGACAATAAATAGAGAAATAAGTGGGGTCAGAATAAGTGGGGTCAGAGTAAGTGGGGTCAGAGTAAACTTAAATTTTTGCTTTGTAAGGTCGTCCCATTTTCTTTGGTTTCATGCTGTTTCCTGTTAGTTTTTCTATCTCATCTTTAAATTTATCATTCCCAATGGCCATGCCTTTGTTAGTTGCTTGGCGGATATCTTCTATGAGTTTGCTATCTAGATGATGCGTAACTAAAGCGCGGTAATTCGACAGTCTTTTTTCTGGCTCTAGATGAATTGATAGATAAACCTGATGTGGGGTGCAAAGTTGTGAAGCTTTACCAAGTGCGTTGATTTGGTAGCTTGACCAAGGGTATTCAGCTGGGTCAGTCACCATATTTGCCCTAACAGGATTGAGTTCTATATAGCGGTAGAGTTGAATTAAATAATTCTAAAGAAGTGGGGTCAAAGAAGTGGGGTCAGAGTAAACTTTTCATTTTGTGCTTGTATGGTTCAAATGAACTGGCTTTTACAAGCGAATGATTGGCTTCTTCTTCCCTGAAAGGCGTTCTCTTATTGGATTAAGAGTTTGGCCTGCGTTTGTTTTTTATTCGCTATACATTACGCTATTGGGTCTTAAAAGCGCAATGCCTTTAATCATCAATCTGTGATTAAAATCATTTAAAAATAGTGTGTTAGATTCGACGTTGCTAATTTATGCTCTTACAAGCGGCTTCTTTTTGTTTTGCTTTTATAGTTAGGCGTCTTCTCTGCTGTTTTACATCGACTTGAGGATGAGTTGATTGCATAGCTTATCTTGAATATGTAGGTTAAGAGTTAACTTAAACTTTTGCTTTTGGCGATAAAAGCTAGTCGAGAGTGAAGTAGCTTTGGTGTTGTTAGGCAATAAGGCTAACATTTTATTGTTAGCCTCAGAGTTTCAAGCTTAATTATTGTTATTGTTATTGTTATTAATAATGTATACCGGTAATTGAGGTTGTACTTGTTGTGTTTGCTGAGGCTGCTGTACGGGTTTATCCTCTTCTTTCTTTTGACAGAAATATGCGTCAACTTCGCCAGAGATAGGTAATCCCTTCATTGTTTCATCTGTAACATGTACTGAATAGTGTGTTGCTCCTTGTTTAAAAAGCTCCACTTTAATGTAGCTTTCAAAATTGTTTGGATGTTGCTCAGGGACAGTAAAAGAGGTTACTGGCATACAGTTCATTAATGTTGATACTACAGGGTTGTAGTAAGTGATTTTATTTGCATCGACAGGAACTCTAATCTTTGGTGTAGAACAACCTGTGATAGCCATAGTTATGACTGCACATAATAAAACTTTTTTCATTGTTAGTGTGACTCGAAAAGTCATTTTTAGGGGAAACGAAGGTTTCTTTTACATGACTTTTAAGGAAAATTGGGCGGGAATAATACCCATTTGCTAAATTCTTGGCAACAGACATTTTAGAAAAGAAATTCAATAAAAAAGTGGGGTCTTAAGTAAGGAATAAATGCTGTCAGAGTCTTAATTAGTGAGAGGGAGTAAACTTTTCATTTTGTGCTTGAGTGGTTCAAATGAACTGGTTTTCTACAAGCTAATGATTGGCTTCTTCTTCCCTGAAAGGCGTTCTCTTATTGGATTAAGAGCTTGGCCTGCGTTTGTTTTTATTGGTTATACATTACGCTATTGAGTCTGTTTATTGCAATGGGTTAGCGCACTGTTTAGTCTGAAAAATTGATATAAAATCATTTAAAAGTAGGGTGTTACAGACTTTATCGCTAATAATCCTTTGTAATAAGTGGCTTCAGTCTCTGACCCTATTTATATAACCTTGTTCTACATGGCTAATTTCTGCTGGCTCATCTTCTGTGAATAATGAGATAGAACCAAGAAACGCACCATGCTCATCTTGATTGTAAAAAAAGAAAAACTCTCTGTCGTGATCTGCGACATTAAAAGATATATTTATAGCTATTTTTTCATTTTCGGTATATCCGAGCTCTTCAGTCAGCGCAATATATGTAGCAGGGTAATCATGATCAGTATCTATTGTCTTGAAGGGCAAAGACGGAATATATGTTCCAACACCAAGCCAGGGTTTTGGGATTTCAGAAATATAAACCCTATCATTATCCGTTATTGCGTTTCTTCGAAGTTCTAAGAATGCTTCCTTTGAGTGTCCGCTAATAACAAAGCATAACGTTGGTCTCGTCCCCTTTTTGACCAGATGTTCGAAAGCTTTTACGTGACCATACTCACCATTCAAGCTTTCGCATTTTTGAAGCTTGTCCCAATAAGGTGGTGGAGTATTATTTGACTGTGCATTACTACTTACTAATGCGGTTAAAAATATAATTGTTATGCGAATTCTCACAGATCATCCTTAATCTATTTTGCCTAGAACTTTAGATAATAACATAGCTGCCTATGATTATTGGTGGGGCATCAGAGTCTGACCCCACATATTCAATTATTTATCGTTTTATAAACCCTTTATTCGACTCAGTTACTTATAATTGACCTCTATCAATTAAATGACAGCGTCATTACACTGCTTAATGACTGTGAATAGCAGATAAAACTAAAAGGAATTTTTGATGTATAAGGTACCTGATGTGATTAGTCAAAATGGACTTAAGGCCATGCGATTTGAATATAGACGTTATGGTGATAATACTATCGAAGTTTTGGACTTATCAAACCAAAATGTGTTGCATAAACGAGTCGATAACCCTGGACTTCATTTGGGTGGCTCATTTAATGAAGACGATCAGGTTGTTATCTATTTTACCTGTGATACTAATTGGTATATCCCTCCAATAATAAAAATATGGGACTTAACTGAGAATACACTTAAAGAAATTATTTCGGGTTTACATCCTCAAGCAATGAATTTCATATTGAGTTACCACAATACATCACGGATTTTTGTTGTAGCGGATCCACTTCAGGGTATAGTCTGCGCCTATAATCTCAGCACTCTTGAATTACTGTGGCAGAATAAAACATCAGATATTTTTGAAAACAACAAAATCATTGCATTGGATATTACTGAATGTGGAGAATTGGTCGCAGTATTGCAAGATGACAAGCTTACTGTTTACCACTTAATGACAGGTGAGGTATTACTCACTACGCCATTATTAGAACAATATTTATGTTGTTTATTTAATTCAAATGCTCAATGTCTTGAGTTAATGCACTCCCATAAAGCATCGATAAAAATAAGTTATAAACCGCTATTAAGTGATAGTAAATGATGAGTAGGTTGTCGGGATAAACTTATTTTGTTGCCCTAAAATTTTTCCTTTATTTTTGCACTATTGTTTTCAATTGTAATGTAGCTTTTTACTGCAGGTTGTTGCACACGCATCACATTTTTAGTTTAAATTGTTTCAAATGTTGAATTAGGGGTTCATTTTTTTTACTCTCTAGTTACTATGAAAACATTGGCTTTTAATGGATTAATTTGATGCCCACCCACAATGCTGTACTAGAAAACTGCCTACCATTCATTATTGGTGTTACCGGGCATCGCGATATACATAATACGATTACGTCAGAACAACAAATTCCTTATAAAAATGATATTCGTCAAGCTTTGTTGCATTGGCGTGAAGTGGTTGGTTCTGATACCCCTATTTGGCTAATGACAGGATTAGCTGCTGGCGCTGACTTACTAACAACTGAAGTAGCACTTGAGATGCAGCAAGCTAATGAACTCGGTGCATTTAAGATTATTGGCTGTTTACCAATGTCATTAGCACACTATAAACCAGACTTTAATCGATTAAGTTATGCTCCTGATGCCGTCGAGCAACTTAATACAATAGTCTCCGCGCTTAATTTAGATGAAAATGAACTCATTCAAGTGCGACATAATTTGAGTGAAGAAGATTACCAAGTTGCTATTAATGACTCATCTTATGGGGCTCTTCGTAACAGCCTCTATCTGAATCAAGGTCTATTTATCTCTAAATACAGTAATGTTTTATTGTCGCTCTGGGACGGTAAGCCTTCATTAGGTGTTGGTGGCACTGGTGACATTGTGTTGTACAAACTCGGCGCAGAAGTTATATGGCCTGAAGGAACAGAGAACCCAGCATTACAACCCACTTCAGACTTTGATGGTCAAACTTCAGGTCTAGTACATCACATTAATGTAGCTCGGGTCACTCAAAGTGAATCTTCTAAGGTAGATGCGGGTGATGGCTTCATTGAATATACCGAAGGTAAGCCTGTATCGGTGGGGACGCTATATTCTAGTTTGCGAAAAAGTGAGCAAAATGACAGTTACCTACAAGACTTTCTATCAAAAGAGTTCGTAAAATTAGTGAACGAGTTAGCTGTTCATAATGCCAAAGCTAGTCAACATAGTGTGGCGGATGATGCTGATGGCAATATGGGATTGCAAGGTACCAAGTCTATTTTTAAAACGGCTGATTCGTTGGCATTAGCTGCTCAAACTGAATATCGTAAATTTGTACTCATGTTCTTTTTATTGGCAATCCCTGGATATGCCTTATATGAGATTGCTGGAAATTGGGTTAACTCGGATATGGGCTTAGGTATATTTACGCTTATCTTCGTGGCGATTTTAAGTTGCTGGTGGGTCATTAATCGAGCTGCAAAAAAAGACTTGAAGTGGAACTACCAATTAGCTCGAGGTGTAGCAGAAGCAATGCGTATTCGTGGTTTTTTGAATATGGCAGACATAGAGCCTTCAGCCACAACTTTAATTCCTCGCCGTTTTAGATTGCACCTACCGTTACTTAATCATGCCATTGGAATTGCAGAGCTCGATTGGTGGCGTCATAAAGTATCCTTTCAGCAACAAGATATTGAACAAAAGTGGCTACGAGATCAGCTGAGCTTTTTAAGTTCAAGACTTCAGCAAAGTGCAGGTTCATTTAAAGAATTGATCTATAAACGGCCGAAGTACGCGGCAAATATGGCAAATCGATGTTCGTGGGGATTTTTTTACTGCTCTATTGCTATTGGTGTTGTGCTGATCGTGTTGATGTCATTGCAATTGATTCTGCAAGCCACTGTTTTTATTCAGCTTAATGAGTGGCTGATGTTGATTTTACAATACAGCTTAATGATGGCTGGTTTAATTATGTTATGGAGTGAGCTTGCTGGATATGAAATGACCGCTAAAGGGTACGAAAGCCTCGAAGATCTATATCGTCGTGCTTTAGTGTTACTTGAAGGGAAACTAACACCTTCTAAAAAACAAATGTTATTGGATTTAGCCCGTGAAGCCATGTTCGAACATGTTTCTTGGACAAGTTCAGAAATGAATAATGACTTAAAGCAAAAACAATAGAATATCTGACGTAACAGGGAATTGATAATGAGTTCAGTAGTATTAGGGTGTTACCCAGCAAAAACATTAGCAGAAGTTGAAAAATTAAGCCTTTGTAAGATAAAGCTGAATAACGGTTATCATGTAGAGTGGCAAAATAGCCATGAGTTTGATTTGATATGTGAAGATGAAGATATTCATCAAACTTTAGATATACATGAAGACAAGGTGACAGCAGTTATCCCGCTACAGCACAAAGACAATAGAGATTACTTTATTACGATCGGACTAGATCATACTGTTCAGGTATTTCGATTCTATGGTGAGCAAGTTGCTAGCTTAGATGAACATGATGATGTGATTATTGGTGTGATTGAACTTAGCGATGGCCAAATCATCACCGCAAGTAAAGATGACACTCTCCGCTTTTGGGATGTAAAAACGGGAGCTTGTTACTCTACCGTTGAGGCAAAAATTGACACGCTTGAATCAGTGCAATTCTCTGCTCATCAAAAGCAGTTAGCCATCAACGAGCCTGATGGAGTCAGCATTTGTCGTTTTTCTGGCGAACAAGTCGTTAAGCTAACGGGGCAGAAAAAACCGCTGAAGTCACTTTTTCAGCTTAACTGTGACAAGTGGATAACTTGGAGTGAGGGTGAAAATCCAACTCTTTGGTCTGATTCAGGTCAGATTTTAAAGCGCTTTAATTTTGATTTCTCATATGAAAATGGCTTTATTCAGAAAGTTGCAGAGCAGCAATTACTGATTAAAAATGCCAATGAGCAAGTGTCCTTGTGGCAAACTGATGGCACCTTGATTGACTCCCATGTGGAATCGGCTGAAGTCACCGATTTATTTAACACGCTATCAAAAGCCATTGACCAAGTTGAGGATCACATTGCTAAGTACCCATCGATTAACCATTATAAGCACTTAAGAAACTTCATTGGAAATAGAAACAGTAGAAGCTTTTTGATTCCATCAAAGGAGTTAGAGGAACAAAAGTTAGAGTTTGAAAATGATGCTAAACAAAAAGAAATATGGGACTTTTTTCATAGACCAATCCCACGAGAATTAACCACTGCGATGATGCGAGAGGTGAAAGCCTCTCGGAATGCGGAAAAGCTGCTACAACAGAAAGTTGAAGAGGCTGACGCTGCTAGGCAAGTTCATCAGAAAAAGAGAAACTTTAATAAAGTAGTTAGCTTAATTATGTTATTGCTGACTTTAGTGGTTGGTGGTGTTGGCGCAATGTTATCAACTGGAGCAGATGCACCTGCTTTATTTAATCAATTAATGGGACAATACATTCCAGAGCTGAGACCGCTTGGGCTGGATAGGGTCATTATGGTATGCGCGGGAGCAACGAGCGTTCCTTTGCTGTTTTGTTTGATCTTTTTAATTAAAAACCGCAGTCAAAAATCGCTGCAGCTTCAACAAGCGGGCAACTTAACCTTGCTTAATAGTTTACTACCGGAGTATTGCAAGCTAATTAACCGGGTCAAAGCCCACCGTGCTCAACTATGGAAAAGTGTCCCTTTGCGTAAAAATCGCAATCTTTATAGTGGTGAATCGGTAAACGCTATCATTCAAGAAGTGATTGATACTAAGCTTGAAGAAGAAGCGCTGCATGAATGTAGCTTAACCAAAAAAGACATCATATATTCGAATAATGAAGCTATTGTATTAAGTGATTGGGCGGTTATTCAGTCTAGTGAGCGTCGTGATCCATGGTTAAAGAAACTACATCCTGAAAATGAGTTCAGCTTTTGGGGGGATAAAAACGGTTCTTTAGTGTTTGCAGTGCAATATATTCAATTCATTTTTCTTGCTGCTGATAAAGTGGCTTTATTCACGGGCTTTTATGATTTCATTAATCAAAAACTTATTGGTAAATCGTCAAAAAGCTTCTTCTATAAAGATGTAATTAGTGTGACCAAAGATGATGTAGAACGCCCACAATGGTTTGGTAAAGATACGCTTTCTGCCACTAATATTAACCTGCAGGTCAGCAGCGGCGACAAATTAGAATTAACTATTCTGACTCAAGAGAGCTTGAACAGTATTGTTGAAGCTGCAAATGGTCAGGAGAACAAAGAGAGGGTTAGTAACCAATCTATCTTAAAAACCCTAGAGGCGAGAAAGAAAAGTATCCTAGAAGATGCCTGTATGGATGAAGAAGAGCGCGAAGAAGAGTTAGATGATATCGAAACGCAAATTAAATCTATGGGCGAAGCCAATATCGCTTTAGATAGCAAGATATCAACGACAAAAGCGTTCGAGACTATTGTTAATATTAATCAACAGCTTAAGTTGCACAAGCAGGGAAGTCATGAAGAAACTGTTTCTTAGCTATAGCTCAAAAGATCGTGCTCTTGCCTTATCGTTCAAGGCAAATTTAGAACGTCTTGGGCATCAGGTTTGGTTTGATCAAGATAAAATCGCTGGTGGCGAGCATTACGCTGCCCGTATTCCTAAAGGTTTAAATGATGCTGAATTGTTTTTGGTTTTGTGTACCAAAAATGCGATGGGGGATGCTCGAGTTAACTATGCTGGCTCTACTGAAGTGATTAAAGAAATTGAGCTAGCATTGCAGTTTGGTTGCCGCGTTGTTCCGTTAAAAGCTGATGATACACCCAATGCGGCATTTGATAGTGCTTATCAATATCATATGTCGACATTACAGTGGATTGATATTTGCGCAGCGGTTGCGATGAATGATTACACTGATGTGATAGAGAAATTAATGTCATCTAGTAGCTCGAATCCTAACGAGTCACTTGATGTGCAATATCTGAAGCAAGCGACAACAGCGTTAAAAGCAGCGAACCCAGAAGCGGCATTAGTTATCCTAGAACATCATCATTTTCAATCTGATTCGAAAGATGAAGCCCAGTATTTGATCCTAATGGCTAAGCTGCAAATGAAGACTTTTAAGCGTTTATCTAAAAGCCAAGCAGATGCTTTTGTCGCTAGTTTTACTCACTTGTTGTATACCAATATGGCGTCAGCTGCTGCTTATACACTTGGTGCAATTTCAAGACACTATTATCAGGAAAACTTTATTGTTGATGCAACGCCCGGGTTTAATCAATTAAAAGCTGTAGGTCAAAGTAAGGGTCGTGTGAAAGCAAAGTACAAAAAGACAGTTGAGCCGATTTTACCTACAGGTAATCGCTTTTCTTTGGATTGGGACTTTTAGCCTTGTGTTAAAAATCTTTCAAATAAGCTCTTAACGTTAGGTTAGTTTTGTATTTAACTTAAAATGGCGAGATTCAATACTGGTTGAATCTCGCCATTTTATTGGCTCGCTTAAATCTTGATACTTCTCATTGAACCTTCTAGCTCACAAAGCCAATAAACAAGTAAGTTGCCAAAATCACTGCGACCCACAGCACCATATTACCTGATGGGTAATCACTGGAGATAAAGCTTCCTGCACCGCCTTTATTCTGGCGAGATAAAAACTTCTGGCATTGGTCTAACTTGCCTCGTACTGATTGACGAATATCGCCATCCACTTTCCAAATGACTGCAAAAACGCGTTGTAGTGCATTAGGCACTAAGCGCCTGTATACCCAATCTACATCAAGGTGAGTAGAACGCAGCTCAGGTGGATACATCCCTTTTAAATTCAACCAAACGAACGCTAATGCTGAGAACAGTAATAACTGAGTCTGAGCCAGTACATGGGTCGCGTCATATGGGTTATAGCCCGTATCGTAAGGTAGCAGAGAGTAAAGCGCTGCTGGGTAAATACCAATACCAATACATAGACAAGCGGCAATGAACATCGCTGTTAACATGTTGATTGGTGGGTCATTGGCTCGAATACCCGAGTCATGGGCGAAGAAGGCAAAGTAAGGGATTTTAATACCTGCGTGGTGGAATACACCCGCCGAGGCAAACAGTAGCATTAACCAAACCCAGTCATGACCAGTCTCCATCGCTGCAGACATTACCATTGATTTACTCACAAAGCCGCTAAACAGTGGGAATGCTGAAATAGACGCTGCGCCGACAATACATAATATTGTGGTTTTGGGCATCGTCTTATAGAGACCACCGAGATCTGAACCATTTATTCGGCCAGTCATATGCAGTACGGCGCCCATACTCATAAACAGTAAGCCTTTAAAAATCACATCATTAAACGCATGAGACACTGCGCCATTTAATGCAAGGGAAGTCCCGATACCGATCCCGACTACCATAAAGCCCACTTGGTTTATCAAACTGTAGGCTAACACTCGACGAAGATCGTTTTCGATCACTGCAAAGAAGATAGGGAAACAGGTCATTGCCGCGCCGATATAAATCAGTATTTCTGTGCCAGGGTAGGCACGAGCAAGGGCATAAACCGCAACCTTAGTGGTAAAGGCGCTGAGCAAGACGGTACCGGTTGGTGTTGCTTCTGGGTAAGCGTCGGTAAGCCAAGTATGCGCAAAAGGAAACGCACACTTAATGCCAAAGGCAATAAAGATAAGCCAGCCAGCAATGCCATTTAAACCGATATAGTCAAAGGCAATACTACCTGTCTCGTTGATATAAAATAGCGCGCCAACTAACAGAATAACCCCAGAGAGTACCTGCATGATGAGGTAGCGCATCCCCGCGCTATATGCTGCTGGAGTACGGCGAGCCCACACTAGAAATACAGAGGTAAAGGCGAGTAGCTCCCAAAACACGAATAGGGTTAACAAGTCACCCGCAAATACGGCGCCAATGGCACTACCTGCGTATAGCATAGCGGCAACTTGTTGCACTGTATCTTTAACGTGTAATGAGTAGACGATGCCAATAAATGCGGCAATATGGAAAATATAGCCAAACATCAGACTTAATTTATCTGCGCGATAAGGGACTAATTCATAGTCTAAAAACATCAATTGCAAATGGACGCCTTCTGGCACCGTCCACAAATGCAATCCGCTGATCACAGGGATCGCTATCATCAAGGCACCGCGCAACTTTCCACGAGTTGTAGCAGCAATCAATCCGCCAATGATAAACAGCACAAACGGCGGTAACTCAAGCATCCACATTGCGATCACCTTTATTGTTATTGTTAGCTTCTTTGGCGTGGCCATCGCTGACGTCGACTATTTCAATTTTGCTATTATCAAGCTCTTCAACGGGCCCATAATAATCTTCTGGACGCATCAAAAAGCTGCGCATCCAACTGGCGACCACAACAAGGATCACACAACCGACAAAGCCATAAATTGGGTAAAAAGCAGGTAGGTTTTCCCAGCTATGGTAAACATGGCGATGAATGACAAAATCAAGTACCACTAACAATGCACAGCAGGTGTATAACAGGTATAAAATCCGCTGGATGTTTTTGGGTTTATCAAAGAGGTACTGCTTCTCATTGTCCATGGTTGACTCCAGATACAGTCAAAATAGCTTTCGCCAATTCATAAAAGGGCTGTGGATGAATGAACATAATCAAGCAGCCTAAGGATGTGATAACTATTGCAATTAAAGATGGCATAGGGGCTTCTTTAATACCGTTATTTGACGGCTTAAATCCTTTACCTGGGAAAAAGGCATGGTAAGGAATTGGCAGAAGGTAAGCGATATTAAGTAGCGAACTGAGCATTAAGGCAACCATGACAACCCAATAGCCGGTTTCAATAGTGCCCATTAATAGGAACCATTTACTCCATGTTCCTCCAGCTGGTGGAACGCCAATAATGCTAAGGCTAGCAATGAAAAATGCGGCCATGGTGATTGGCATGGTATAGCCAAGTCCGCGTAGCTCACTTACCTTAGATTTATGGCTAGCTACCAAAATGGCTCCGGCACAAAAGAACAGGGTAATTTTGCCAAAGGCATGGGAGGCGATATGCATTGAGCTACCGATAACACCTGATGATGTGGCCAGTAGGGCACCGATGGTGATGTAGCCCAGCTGACTTATCGTAGAGTAGGCCAATCTTGCTTTTAAATTATCTTGTCGCATGGCCACAATCGAGGCCATCACCACAGAGAAAGTCGCTAAATAAAGCAAAAATTCTGTAGTCGGTAACTGTGGCAGTAAATCGAGACCAAAAATGAAGATACACACCTTTAATACTGTAAATACCCCAGCCTTTACCACTGCCACGGCATGTAAAAGTGCACTGACAGGCGTTGGCGCGACCATTGCTGCTGGTAACCAGCGGTGAAATGGCATCATAGCCGCTTTACCAATACCAAATATAAACAGGACTAATATAGCGCCCGCTACAGTGGTATTCACATTGGCATCAAATACACCACCAGCGGTAAATTCGAGGGTGCCACTAACAAACCAAGTTAAGATGATGGCTAATAGGAAAAAGGCCACAGAGGTACTAAGCAAGATGCCAAGGTAAACCCGACCCCCTTTTTTAGCTTTATCTGTACCCGCATGAGTCACTAGCGGGTATGTAGACAGTGTGAGTACTTCGTAAAACACGAATAGGGTAAATAGGTTAGCAGAGAAAGCGAGGCCCATGACCGCACTAATCGCTAAAGCAAAACAGATATAAAAGCGGGTTTGGTTTTCTTCTTCATGACCACGCATATAACCAATGGCATAAATGGTCGTAATTAACCAAAGAAAACTGGCAATTAACGCGAATAACATGCCTAGAGGTTCTACTACAAAGCTTACCTCTAAACCTGGCATAAGCTCCCACCATGAGACCTCAATGCTGGTGCCAGCGTTGAGCGCTTGATAGAGGTTTATCACGCAATAAAGTACCACAAGGCTGGTACTGATAGTGACAGCCTCACGTAGGTTAGGTTTCTTTCCTGTTGCAGCTATTGCAAAGGTTGCCAGCAGCGGTAATAGGATAGTTAGCTGTAACATCAGCGCTAAAGATGGATTCATGGGTTTATTCCAAACAAGCTTTGAGAAGCCGCCTGTGCCACTTGCACACTCAGGCGAGTATCGATACCGAAATAGATATTAGCGAAGACGAGGATCCAGATTGGAACAAGGAAAGTCCAAGGTGCCTCTTTAACGGCTTCACGACCAGGTAATGGCGGCTTGAAATAAGCCATTTCTACAATGCGCCAGATATACACAATGGCCAGCAATGACCCTAATAGGATAAGTACCGCAACAGGCCACATACCAGCTTCAACACTAGCCACAAGCAGATACCATTTACTGACAAAACCGACGGTTAACGGCACACCAATCAAACTGAGACCACCGATAACAATGGCTGACATGGTCAATGGCATTTCTCGGCCTAGCCCTTGGAACTGTTTGAGCTGGACGCTGCCAATTCGGTACATTACTGCGCCTAATGCTAAAAACAGTCCACCTTTCATTAATGCATGGTTAAACAAATGCAGTAAGGTTGCCATTACCCCGGTACTGGTATTTATCGAGTAACCGATGATCATATACCCCACTTGAGCGATGCTCGAGTAAGCTAAGATATGTTTCACATTTTGCTGATAAATCGCAGTGATAGAAGCGGCAAATACCCCCACAAGTCCAAGCACCATTAAAATGCTTTGTAATGGCAACGAGGTGAACGAGAAAGAAATCCCAAATACGGTAAAGGTAAATCGGATCAGCAGGTATACAGCGACTTTAGTTGCTGTAGCGGCTAAAAATGCCGTTACTATCGAAGGCGCGTAAGCGTATGCATTTGGTAGCCACAGATGTAAAGGGAATAGGGCTAGCTTCAAACAAATGCCGACGATCAAAAATGCGAAGGCAACAAATACTGTTCGGGTATGACCAACATCCACTAATCGGGTGGCCAGATCGCTCATGTTTAACGTGCCCGTCATTTGATAGAGCATGCCGATACCAATCAAAATAAAGGTCGCACCGATGGTGCCCATGATCAGGTATTGGTAGGCTGCCCATAACGCGCGTCTGTCTCTACCTAAACCTATTAAGGCATAAGCAGATAGAGAAGAAATCTCTAAAAATACAAACACATTAAACGCATCACCGGTTGCGACGATGCCGAACATGCCAGTTAATGACAGTAGGTATAGACTGTAAAATAAGGTGTGGCGATCTTCGTCGAGTTCTTTTTGTATGCTGGTGTTAGCGGCAAACAACACCACGGTTCCAATGGTGGAAATAATCAGCAGTAAGAAGGCGTTAAGCTTATCGATGCGATATTCAATTCCCCAAGGTGCTTCCCAGCCCCCGAGTTCATAGATAATCGTGCCTGACTTCATCACTTCAATGAGCAGTAATATGCTGTTGACGCAGGTTACAGCACAGACTATTAAGGCAAATATCCACACCAGTTTAGAGCGGTTTAAGAACCAGCATAGCGGGGCTGCAATTAGCGGCACCACAACTTGTAAAATAGGCAGGTGAGCTAACACTATGATTCATCCTCGCTGAGCTGATCTTGTTTTTGGATCTCATCTTCTTCGACACAGCCATAGGCTTCTTTGATTCTGATGACCAGTGCTAAACCAAGTGCTGTGGTTGCAATACCTACCACAATGGCGGTAAGAATTAACACGTGGGGCAGAGGGTTAGAGTAATCACTGATCCCTTCAGCAATAATCGGCGCACTACCGCGCTCGACCATGCCGACGGTGATATAAAAGATAAACACTGAGGTTTGGAAAATGGTGAGTCCAACTAGCTTTTTAACCAAGTTTCCGTGGGCGATAACGATATAAAAACCAATCATCATCAACAATACGACGATCCAATAGTTATAGAGTCCGAGAAACATCCTGCTCCCCTTTTAGTTTTTGTTCTTGTTCTGATTGTTGTTTCTCTGCTTGAATTTCAGCTTGAGCTTGTCTGCGACCATCAAAGTTGAAGAAGATACTCAACATGACTGAGGCAACGGTGATGCCTACGCCTAATTCAATCAGTAATATGCCAATGTGTTGACCTGAAACAGGATCATCAGCCAGTACGTTGTAGTCTAAGAAGTTAGCGCCATTGAGCATGGACACAACCCCGACACAGGCGTAAAGCAGCAACCCAACTGCGGCTAACAGTTGAATCAAGGCTGGGTTGAATACTTTTTTAGCGGTATCTAAACCAAAAAGCATGGTGTACAAAATAATTGCTGCAGCAAAAATAACGCCCGCTTGGAATCCGCCACCAGGGCCAAAGTCACCGTGAAATTGCACATACAATGCAAACAATAAGATGAACGGGATGAGCGCTTTACTGACAATACGCACCACCATATGACGTTCATGCATTTGTTCTTCTGTGGCTTCTTCAGATTTGATTTTTTTCCGGCGACGAGGCAGTGATAACAGAGAAAGCACACCAATGCCTGCAGTAAAGATAACGGCGACTTCACCTAAGGTATCAAATGCACGGTAACTACCTAAAACGGAAGTCACAATATTAGGTACACCGACTTCCTCCATCGAGTCATGGATATAACGAGGGGCAACATGTTGATGAACAGGTGCCTCAGGATCACCGAAATAAGGCATATCTAAAGTGCCGTAAATCAGCATGCTACCAGTGACTAACACCACAAATAGCGCCAGAAAGGGTTTATGCCGTTTTGGCGCCTCTTTTCGGCCTGTTATGGTGATGGCCGCTAACATGAGTAAGCCAGAGATACCTGCACCAACAGATGCTTCGGTAAAGGCGACGTCTACAGCATCAAGCACCACAAAGAAACAGGCAGACAATAAGCCATAAATCCCAGTTAACATGACCACGGCTAATAGGTTTCTTGTGAATATGATTGCAACGGCAATAACGACTAAAAATATCAGTAGTACAATATCAACTAAAGCTTCGATGGCTTGTTCCCTCCCTGATTATCAGGCTTACCTTCTAGCGGTAATAAGCCATTACGTAATGCGGCTTTTGCTAAAGCATGGCTGGCAGACGGGTTGATAAATAGCGTGCACAATAAGATGAGTATTAATTTAATCAGCACTAAACCATTGGGGCTTTGTAGCATTAACCCAAATAGCACTAAACACGCGCCTAAAGTATCGGTGACACTCACAGCATGCATGCGAGTGTAAAAATCAGGAAATCGCAACATCCCAACGCCACCTGATAAGCAAAGGAAGCAACCAATTAGCAGGCTTAAACCGCTGATAATTTCGATTACGAGGTTCATTCTTCACCCTCCTTGGTTGAATGAGGCTTATAAGGAGCAACTTTAAATTCAGCTGAGTCAGAGTAGCGTAATACCCCAATCACACTGATAAAGTTAATCAAGGCGTATACAAGGGCGATGTCGAGAAACTCTGGACGGCCCATTAAAAAGCCCAATACAGATATCAATAGGATTGATTTGGTGCCAAACATATTGAAAGCGAGGATGCGATCGTAAAGAGTAGGGCCGACAATGCAGCGAATAATCGCTAACAGCATGACGACAAGAATTGCGATAGTAGCGGCAGCTAACATTAGTTTTCGAGCTCCCTTACTCGGCGATCCATATCGCCGGTTTTTAATGTATCGATATCATCCTTATGTAAAGCATGAACAGTGAGTTGATCATCAATTAAGTCTATGGCGACAGTCCCTGGCGTTAAGGTGATTGAGTTGGCGTAGATAACTTTATTAATGTCAGTGCACTGGCGTGTATCTATGGTGGCCAGAGTTGGCGAGATGCTGCTGTTACCCAACCAAATATGTTTAACCACACTGATGTTGGATAACACGACCTCTTTTGATAGCCATAACAGGTAGGTTGCCATATTGACCGACAGACTAATCGGATGAGATTCGTGGTCGATAACATCCATTTTCTGGGCTATATAGAGCACCAGCATGATCGAAGCTGCCCCTAATGACAGTAACAACGGGTTACTGTAGTTGGAGTTTATCCACCAAAATAGGGCTAAGGTTAATAACAGAATAAGCCTATGGCTCGGAAAAAAGCTGCTTTTCTTTTCTTGTGTCATATTCTCGAATACTTCGTGTTAATTAAGGACTGTGTAAACTTAGCGACTCAAAAATGATTGAGTTTTATGACAACGAACTATTCAAGTCGATGCAGTGCTAAGTTGATCATTGGCTTCATATAGCCTGTTCAATATTTTATTCACATGGTAATTCTGCTGATAACGCCTGATAAATTTTGCTGTGCAACAACTGTAAAGAGTCGGCAGAGGCTGGGAGTTGTTCAACAGTTCGGCCGACTATGCGTTCAATCAGCTGATCGCGGGTTGCTTTTGTTGGGATACACACTTCGGTGATTTGCTTTTTTGACGTCTCGTTACCGACTCGGGTTTGGTAGGCTCGGTCTGAAAAACCGCCAGCACTTTCTCTAATCTTATATTGGTAACTCGTATTTAAAGCGCCTGCGAGAAATCCCTGAATGTAATAAGTACAGGCTTTAGTTGAGCTGTCAGACGGCGCATTTTTTAACGACATGCAAGATGAAAGTACTAATTGTGCTTCATTTTTATCGGTATTTGCAGATGCTGGTAACGAGAAAGATAGCAATAATAGCGCTAAGAGTTGGATGATCTTCATGTAGCCCCCTTTTTATAATGGCTTAATCACAGATAAACATTAGCAAAACTAATATTTATCAATGTTAGCAACAGCAAGTGTTCAGGTGCAGGCTGTTAGTCGCTTGCTAACCTATCAATGACTTTGCTTAAGGCAGTGTTTTATCGTCGATTTTATTCAGTTAGGTATTATTACAATCTGTACCTGGATAGGTATCGATATACTGACTGCTTTCAACTAATAAAGTAATTGCTAAAACACTGCAGCTATAACAAAGGCTTAACAAATGAAACCTTTGTAGAAACAATTAATTTACACCGCCAATCTATTTATAACACAAATGATTTAAGTTTAAATACTAAGTGAGTGTAAAGTCGCATATTTTTCGTTATATGAAGGAATTTTTCAGTTACTTAGCTAAGTCCTTGCTGAGCCTAGGCTGTAGGCTACTTTTAAACTGGTTTTAGTTTAAAACGCCAGTTAATTAAGGTGCTGTTTCACGATTTTAAGGTGTGTTATTGCCTTGTGTTTAGATTTTAGTGGCGTTTTCTGCGGTAAGTTTTGTCAGGCTTTAGTTGAAAGCTCTAAATTGAGGGCTCTAGATTAAGGGCTCTAGATTAAGGGCTCTAAATTGAGAGTTCTAGATTAGGGGTTCTAGATTGAGGGTTCTAGATTAAGGGGTTTAAATTGAGGGCTCTAGATTGAGAGTTCTAGATTAAGGGCGTTAAATTGAGGGTTCTAAATTAAGGGTTCTAAATTAAGGGTTCTAGATTAATGGGGCTAAATTAAGAGTTCTAGATTAAGGGCTCTAGAGTAAGGACGGTAGAGTATGTGAGTTGGTAACTTAACTAATGACACGCCCTAGTTTGAATGGAGAGTTGCACTGATTGTACCCAGCTTTGCATTGTATGAACCCAAAATCATCACCAGGCCAAGCGAAGCAAAAGTTAATTTGAAGCTGCACAATCCTTACATAAGCATTGTATTTCAATCTGAGAATTGATGAGTTGAAAGTCAGCTTGTTTAATACTGTCTTTTAATGCCTCAATGACACTGGTTTGAATGCCTTTCTCTGCCACTTTACCGCAGGTTTTACAGATCAAAAACTGAGGAACTTCGTGGGCATGTTCGCAAGTGATGTGTGAACAAGCCAAATATTTATTTTCAGAAGATAATTTATGCACAAGCGGCAATTGACTCAGTATATCGAGCATGCGGTACACAGACATAGGGGCTAATGCTTCTTGATGTGTGGTGCGGTAGATATCAACAATTTCATAGGCGGATAGCGGCTTACTGGAGTTCAGTAATACGCCTAAAACATTTTTTCTTTTCTCCGTTAACTTAACGCCATTGTCGCGACATATTTGCTCCGCTTTGGTAAAAATCGCAACGTTTTTGTGGGTAGGCATGGTTTGGCTCTAAAGAAATCAATGTTGCGCTATTATTTATCTTCGGGCTGAGATTGTAAATAATAAACCACCAAACATCTTTTTAAAGGTCGACTCAGGTTCAGATAGTGTGAGATAGGCGAGCCTATGAGCCTATGAGCCTATGAGCCTATGAGCCTATGAGCCATTAGCCATTAGCCATTAGCCATCAACAATCAGCAATTATAACGTACTTACAAAAGGGGAAATTCCCGCAGGTGATTTCAGAATGACTGCAAAGCAATAATTATGAGCTTTATTCATTTTAAACATTACAAAAAATCATTCTATCTGGCCTTAACAAACGTGAGAATTTCAGACACAATGTAGATAACATCCATCTAGACGGCTAAACATGAGAAAATCCCTAAAACAGCGTTCATCCGATCATCACCGTGGGATCTACTTTATTGGCACAACCCCACCTAAAATCGATACCGATTTTGAAATGGTCAGTACTATTGCTGATAAGTTATTAGCGCGCCTTGATGAGATTAGCTTTGATGGTTTGATCATTTACGATATTCAAGATGAAACTAGCCGTATTGATGCGCCAAGACCTTTTCCGTTTAAAGCGACCCATGATTCTGGCACTTATGCTCAATTGATCAATCAAAAGTCTGGTAAGCCTGTAATTGCTTATAAGAGTGTTGCAGGCCTTGATGAACAAGGTTTTAACGAGTGGTTATCTCGGGCTTGGTATCAAAATAATGTCAGAGACATCGTATTAGTCGGTTCGCCGTCCGCGCAAGTCGCAAGTTCTCTACCATTAAATGATGCATACCGTGTGTTATCGGAACACTCTCAGGAGTTTTACCTTGGTGGTGTTGCCATTGCTGAGCGCCATTTAAGTAAAAAGAATGAACATATCCGTCTATTAGGTAAGTCCAATAAAGGCTGTGAATACTACATCACGCAAGCGGTGTATAACGCCCAAGCCACTATCGATATGCTTACCAGTTACGCTGAAGAGTGTGAGCTGAATAATATCAAGCCCAATCGAGTGATCCTGACTTTTTCACCTTGTGGAAGTGCTAAAACATTAGAATTTATTAATTGGTTAGGGGTATCAGTACCTGAAGAAACCAGTAACCGTATTTTGTCTGCAGATGACCCACTGTATGAATCAATTAAAGTTAATTACAGTAATTTGCAGAAGATTTTGGACGCCGTTATTCCACTTAATATTCCATTAGGCTTGAATATTGAAAGCTTAACCAATCGTAAAACAGAAATTGATGCGTCTATTTTGATGTATAAACTGCTTAAGGGCACGATGGATCAAGCCTTGGCCCAGAATCAAATAAATCAATTTGTGTTAAACAAATAAGCTCACTGTAAACATGCCCTATGGCGTTAATTTCCCTAGGGCATGACTTTTCATACACAACTCACCAGCGTTATTTCAAGTCCGAAAGGATGGCCGGAATACCGGGTAGTAAACCCACTAGCGCCATAACACCTGTGAGAATGACAAACATGATACTGGGTGCTATCCAGCGATTCATTCTAGTCAGTTTTGCGCTTCTGTCTTTACAGCCAATCAAGCCTAAATTATCCAATAGCATGGTGAGTGACCAGCCAAATGCAGGGTTCACTAATACTGATGAAAACACCACAATAGCGGCAGATTGGGTAGTTTTACCTTCGCGAGTCATTTCCATACCTGCTTCAAGTAATGGAATAAATACCCCAACGACCAGTGCAACACACAGCACAGGTTCCCAAATAGCAAGATCCATTGGATAACCCCATAGCGCAGCAATAACGCAAAACAATGCGGTAAGTAATGCACCCGCTGGAATAGGGCGCTTAGCAATCGCAGCTGGGACAATATAAGTCCCCCAAGATGAAGTGAAATTAGCCCCACCAAGTAGTGAGCCTACTGTTTGACGAATTGAGGCGCTGGTCATGGTATCGTCAATGTTCATATGTACTTTTTCAGTACGCGGAGGATAATTTATCTTTTGAAATACTTGATGGCCTAAAAAATCAGGGGACCACATAGCAACGGCTAAAATGGCAAAAGGCAGCACGACCATGAAGCTTTCGATAGTCGGTAAACCGAGCATCCAACCTGAGTTATCTCCCCACCAATACATTGGGTTCATATTAGGTAAACCTGGGGCAGTGTGAAACTCAAATGGCGCGCCCATGGCAAAGGCTAATGTGCCGCCCAGTAAACAACTTAATGGCACAGCAAGCCAACGTTTTCGCCAATGTTCCAGTAATGCGTACAGAATAATGGTGCAAAAAATCACGATAAAAGCAATGTGCTCCATGCCGATACCATCAGCCCACGCATACAATTTTTTTACTTGTGATGCGGTGCCGACAAAGCCTAGATACAAGAGTAGCCCTCCGCACACGCCTTTACTGGTGAGGTTTGCCAGCATACTGCCGCCTTTACTAATAGCGAGTATTAATCCTAGTGCGCCAATCAGTAATCCAAAGGCCATTGGGTGGCCACCTGCTGCAACCACAATCGGTATGATTGGGATCAACGGCCCATGGGTGCCAGCTAAGTTTGCTGTAGGTAATAAAAAACCTGAAAAGATAACAATGAAGAATGCAGCAATAATCAGTTCATAACGGACATTTTCTAAGATGAAACTTTCTTCAAGCCCTAGTGATGTTGCAAAGGTTGTCGCAATCGCGCCCACCATGACAACTTTACCAATGGTTGCTGCCATAGCTGCAATTGAATCTTCTGGTTCAAAGCGAAAATCTTTGAAAGGTAGGTTAGGACGCCAGCGTTTTGGGTCCATGATGCTGAGCTCGTGTTCTAGATATTCTTCTCGACTATTAAACGATGAACTTGGCTGATGTTGCTGTTGGTAATTTAACTTGTTTGCTTTTGTTGATTGGTCACTTTCTTGCTCATGTACTGATTCAGAATTACTGCTCATATTATTCCTATTGTTCATTCAAGAAAGTTCATTCACTAAAACTCACTTACTAAATTTCACTTGCTAAAAGTGCTTTGGATATAGATTAGAGGCACCTTATCTGAAGCATGTGGCCATAGCGAACAATAAAAGCAGTTTTGGACTCAGACATTAGTCGTAGGTAAATAATAATTTACAGATTTAAAATCAATAGTTTGTAGCAAGTTGTTAGTTTGCTATCGAAATAGTGAGTAGCGTTATATGGTACTTCATCGATAATTTGGTTAATTACTATTGATGAATGGAACCAGCTAGATGAAACAATTCATTTAAGCTTTTTATTTGAATGCTGAACTTGTTTTTATGTTCAGGTTTATTAGCGTTATTCATGATGAATATATTATTGATAAATGCGGCTCTGATAAAAGCAACTCTGCTATCGACTTATTTCATTTCTATTTCGTTTTTTAATTTTTTAAACAGTGGCAAAAGACGCTAGTTGTGATGGCGGTAATATTTGTGTTGAAGATAAAAGTATGTCGCTGAGTTGCTTTCTAGCTTTGGGCTGAACAAACCAAGGTTTAAACAAAAAACCTTGCACTAAATCAACACCAAACTTAGTGGCTATATCAAGCTGTATCTCAGTTTCTACACCTTCAAGTACAGTTTGTTTATTGGTAGCTTTAGCGTAATTGAGCAAGGCAATAAATAGCTCGCACTTTTCAGGCTTATCGAGTAATTGCAGCCAACTAATATCGAACTTGAGGCAATCAACTGAGCTTAAAAGTTGCAAAGACAGCATAGAATGTGGCGCACCAATATCATCTAAGGCAACACCTATTTTTTGTTGCTTTAACTGTTGAACAAGTTTTTCTGATAATTGAGCATCACTGATGCATGTGTTTTCAATAATCTCAACAGTTGTTGCTTCTCGGCTACTGAGCAGTGATAGCATTGCGCCACAGTTATTGACGTCTAATGCATGAGGGTCGATATTGAGAAATAGCGGAAGTTGCTGATTGCTATTTGCAACTTGAAAAGCCTTGGCATGATATTCGACTCTAGCTAACTGCTCATTTTGGCTGTGAAGCTGCTCAAAAACTTGGTTTGGGGGGATAGGTGCATTGGTTTTGTCATAAAACCGAGATAAGGCTTCATATCCCGCAATTTGTTGTGTGTCAGTCAAAATGAAAGGTTGGTATTCACATCCCATACTTAGAGACAGTAAATTTAGCATGAAGTAATGCACTTAAATGTTATTGAGAATTATTAGCGTTTATAGCATTTAGGTTTTTAAGATAAAACTGTTTTATTCATATAAAGAGACATATGAGTGCACTTTATTTAAAAATTTACGGCAGCTAGTAAAGTTTATTCAGTATTTTTAGTTCTGCTCTAAAGATGAAATGTGTTACAGAAAGGCTGTAGTTCGATGATTTCGAGCCCCTTAGTGTTGTGGGCATTTTCAATTATATCAATATGAGACAAAACCCTATACTAGTCATTATGGCTAAAGCTTAGTTTTGATTATTGAATATTTTATTTATTTTTGGTCTGTAGCTGTGAACGTTCAACAGAAAAACATAGGCCCTAATCATTACATTACAGTGATTAAGGCCTTGGGCGGAAAAATTGTTTCAGGTTTGGTTTTTAGCGATTTAAAATAACTAGACTAATTTTACCTAGCCGCTAAATAATGGTTTATTCAGCTTTAATTGGCATTAAATCCATGCCGCAATTTGGACATGTATCGCCAGCAATACCTGTAATCTCAGCGTTCATAGGGCAAGCGTGTGTATGCTTGGCGCTAGCATGCTCTTTATGTGAATAGTTTTTATGTGCGTGGTCGCCTTTTTTAGCGCACCCTTTGCACCCTTTGCACTCTTTGCACCCTTTGCAGTTTTCGGATTTGGCTTTGTTAGCACACTTGTCGCATTTGCCTTCACCTTTACAGTTTTCGCATTTGGCTTGGTTAGCGCACTTGTCGCATTTTCCTTCACTTTTGCACCCTTTACAGTTTTCGCATTTGGCTTTGTTAGCACACTTGTTGCACTTGCCTTCACCTTTGCACCCTTTGCAATTGTCACATTTGGCTTTGTTAGCACATTTTTCGCACTTGCCTTTATTTGGGCAGTGGTCGCCATCTGCTTGGTGAGCATGTTCTAAATTCATGCCGCATTTAGGGCAAGTATCGCCATTCTGACCTGTTACTTCTGGATGCATTGGGCAAGCATGTGACTGTTGCTGCTCGGCAACATTATGATGTGCCGCAGTGGCCACTTGTACCGTCGAGCTGATTAAAAAGAGACTTAGGACGATATAAATTATGTTTTTCATTGCTTATTTCCATTAAAGATTCGGGCACGTTGTTCTGAATGATGTCAGTGTCCGTGATTTATAAATAAAGTGACTAATTGTTGTTACTGTTAAGGTTAAGCAATGGGAGGTCTTAGGTGCTGCGTTGGCAATATTGATTGAAAGTAGGCGGTAAGGCTGACAATTTTATTATCTGGATGATGAAAAATTTGCCAAGGTTTATGCATCAACAGAGTGTCAGCAATACTGATATAAAAGCAGTTATCACAATCCGATGAGCAAGGGGTTAGGCCATCACAATGATGGGCTTTATTATTGGATAGAGTTTCATGTAGATGGTTTGCAGAACTGCAGGCTGTTAATAAAGTCGGTGCCAGCTTTCTGTCATGGGGATCATCGGTTTCAGAACTGATTATATTGTCAGAGTGAGCGAGATTGCCTACCTTTGGCATCATAAAATTCGGATTCGCAAATACCAACTGGCTGAACAGCGTCAGTATGGTAAAAACATATATTGTCCGTTGCCGAAAAAGGGTAAACATATCAGTTCCATAAAATATTATGGCTTGAGCTTATCACCATTTTTTTTCAATGAATCTGACTCAATTCACAGTTACAAAATCAACCTATGCCTTGTCATCATCAGCGATTTAATCTGTTAACTAGATCACTGGTGTTTATCTCTAAGCTGTTTGCATTCTCCTTATACTCGGCCTCATATTTTTATCTGATTATTTCCTACAAAAGTCCGCTTTCTATTTAATTCGTTAAATATAAAATGAGCGACTAAGTGCTTCATCTAGCTATTTCTGCCTATTTTGATTAATCTTTATTAAGTCACAGCTTAAGGAGTAAAGCGATGAAAGTAAGCGACATTATGACACCCAAGCCTGTTTGTATTAGTCATCAGGCTAGCTTAAAGGATGCCCACTTATTGATGCAAAGTCGTAATGTGCGTCATTTACCTGTTATCAGTGAAACAACAGGAGAGTTCATCGGCTTACTGACACACAAAAAGATGATAGCAAGTGTGTTAAATACCTTGAACAAGTACGGTCAAGGCGCACTCGATAGAAAAGAGCGTTATACGCCCATCGCAGATATTATGGAAACCGAGGCGCAAAAGTTAGGTTTAGATGAACCTCTGACCGTTGTCGTGCAGTATTTTATTGATAATAAACTAGGTTGTTTACCGGTGGTTGATGAGGCAAATAAGGTACTGGGGATTGTGACTTCATCGGATTTTGTCAAACTCTGCCAGCGATTGCTGTTGATGCAGAAGTAGGGGCTGTGATTATTTAGCTAAGTATTAATTCATGGTTTTACGATATTCATCGTGACGCATTTTTTATAGTGCCGCAATATTCATTGCGACACTCTTAAGCAAGTTTTATTCGATTTCGTCGAAATACCAATAGCCTGCGTTAACCCAGTGGGTTAATTGCGCAACCACTTCATCATCATTTAGCCATGGGCTTAAGTCTTGTGCGGTTAACTCTTGGGTATCACATAGCAGTGCAATTAAGGCTTCTTTATCTGCTGATAATTGAAGTTGCTCGCCATTGATATACAGCACACCGTCAGCAACGCTGGTTTCAAAGTACAGCGTGCGCAGGCCGCCAAGCTTTACTAAAGGTTGTAGTTTAAGTTGCTCTGTGACATCTAGGGTTTGAAACCCTAAACTTTCTTCTGGTAAATCTAGCTCACATTTAGATTGTGTTAGGTAACGACCACTAAATTCACTGACTAATGTGTCATCAAGGGTAGCAAGCAGTTGTTGCTTAATACGTTCAAGATCGCTGTTATTCACTATGCCAGAATGTTCACTGATAACGCGATCAGGATCGGCTATTTGATCGTTACATAAGTCTTTGTCGATGATGTGATCTGCCATTGCGCTAACCATGTCTTTAGCTGAGGCAGTTCGATAACCCACAGAAAAGCTCATTGATGGTTCAAGTGTCACACCGTCATGAGGGTAGCCTGGTGGTAGATATAGGATATCGCCTGGAAGCAACTCTACATCAATAATCGGATCGAATGCTTCGGTGTGCAGTAGTGCTGGGTGTGCAGAGAATTCTTTGTGTGGACCAAGATCGCCAACTCTCCAGCGTCGTCGGCCAGAACCTTGGCAAATGAATACGTCATATAGATCAATGTGTGGACCCACTCCACCGCCAGGTGTGGCATAGCTCACCATCACGTCATCTAAACGCCAGCGCGGAATAAAATCAAAACATTTAAGCAGTTCTTCAGCTTCAGGCACCCAGTTATTTAGGGCTTGAACGATTAAGGTCCAGTCTGTTTCACCCAGTTCTTCATAAGATTCAAATGGGCCAAATTCAGCTTGCCATTGATCATTTTTCTTAAATACACGGCGAGACTCAACCACATCTTCACAAGCCAGCCCTGCCATTTCTTCTGGTGATAGCAAATCTTCAAAGTGTTTAAAACCTTGACGGATCACCAGTGGCTTTTTTTGCCAGTACTGTTCGAGAAATTGTTTTGGTGTCATACCATTTAAATCTAATTGCATGTTTATTACCCACTAAAATTTGCGGCGATCCTAACAAGTATTAGCAATGAGTAATTTGCCTGAGATCATATTATGGCAGATTAGTTTTTGAAAATGATGAAGCTCAATGATTCGAAAACCAGATTCGAAAAACAAAGTCGAAAACCAGATTCGAAAACCTGATTCAAAAACCAGAGTCGAATAATCGTAACATGACTGGTATGTCGTTTAGTTTCGGGATGTTTACTGCAGGTTGAATAACTTAAGTTTATCTAATTGCCAAGATCAAGCGACCATCATTAAGCTTTTCATTCACCATTGCGCCATCTAGTTTCTGTCCTAAAGGTGATTGTGGAGTGATAACGACAATGTTTCCATCGTCGAGTTTTATGCCGCCACAAACAGGTAATAGCCAGCAATTCATGCCAGCTTCTAAGGTCACTATCGCACCAAGGTTGATGTCATCTTCGGCCGTAAAGTCTTTAAGAGGAAGCGCCGTTAAGCGTTTTATCATGATATCAATATCAGCGACTCGTTGTGATTGTCCATGTGCTAAGTAAGCGGCTTCTAAACCGATTGTGTCATATTGAGTTTCTGCCACGCTTTGTTCATTGGTGGCGTCATTATGGGCATCTTCAGCTGCACTCAGTGCCGTTTGGCGTTGGACTATCAATATATCTAACAGATTTTGCAGCAAAGATTCTTTTTCAGTCATAGGGCGCTTACTTACTTCTCTTATTCAGTGCTTGTAAAGGTGCAGCTGTTAATAACAATAATTCTTGTGATGGTAAATTTTATCAAATTAATAGCAGCATTATCGGGTTATTTTCTGAGTTACCCTGAATCAATAATTATCTAATTTTTGCATGAGCGTTGAGTTAACGTCGCGTGTAAATTGGCATGGATACGGTTTGATTAGATAGTTATAAAAGTTTGATTTAAATCTAAGTTTTATCAATAAACTCATAATTTTCTAGCGGTTTTTTGTTAATTTAAATAGGATGGGATAATGAAAGCTAGGCTTGATGATGTAGTTTAATACACAAGTTAATTGACTTGAATTAACTCAAGTTTAGGTTGATAAATGTTTAGCTTTCAAAGCAAGTAAGGCCATGGAAGTGATTGTTGTATGTTCTATTTTGATTAACAGTATCAGAAGGCTATGAAACCAATAAAAAGCATGACAACAAACGCGCAATATGCGGAACTGTTTGACTCCTTAGTACGTGTGAGTAAAGGATTGAATAAGGTCAGTTCCCTCAAGGAAATGGCAGCTTTCTTACAAACAGAAACCAGTACATTGTTTCAATTGACCGATGTGTGGATTTATATCACCGATGCGAAACGAACGGGGTGGCTGAATCATGTGGCTGGTGTTGGTCCTAACGCTGAAATCATGTCTACTATAGTGCCTCACATTAACTACAATGATGATCCTATTTTCAAGAAGATGCTTGGCCAACGAAAAATCTTTTATACCGAAGATTTGTTGATTGAGCCCGAGGCAAATAAAGATGTTACTCCGTTACTTAACCTTCGAACTGTAGTGAATTATCCATTATTTGTTGATGGCAAAGCACTTGGAGTGATGGCTTTTGGTAGTTTTGGCGAACAAACCGTCATTCTATCGCCGACTGAGCTGAATTACTTCGATGTCATAACTGAACAAACCGCTCTCACTGTGTCGAGAATGCATTTTTTCGATAAATCTCAGCAAGATCATCTCACCAAGTTATCTAATCGCTATGGATTAGAAAAGAAACTGAGAAATTTAGATGATAACAATAGAGACTGTGATTCAGCACTGTGCTTCATCTACCTAGATTTAAACAATTTTAAGCAGATAAATGACAATTTTGGCCACCTTGCAGGTGACCATATGTTGAAGACATTTTCGAGTTACCTTTCAAAAGAGCTTAAAAGTGCAGATATCATTGCTAGGATTGGTGGTGATGAATTTGTGCTGGTTTTTTCTGTTCCTGAACAATGTGATATTGACGATTTTGTTCACAAAATTATTCAACGAATAAAGCACCATTGTTGTGCGGTCGATTATCGAGGTAACAAGTTTCAATTGGAGTTTGCTTGGGGGCATGTTGCCGTTGACTGTAAGGATTACTCTATTAATGACTTGTTTAACGTTGCAGACATCAAGATGTATCAACTTAAAAATTCGCAAGTAAACGTAAAATCTGCACGAGTTGTAAAACCGCAAAAACAGGTGGCTGAAAAAGCGTAAAGCCATGACTAACGATAATAGGTTTTTCGTGGCTTTTATTGTTCGTATTTTAAACCGCCATGCAATATCAATGACGATTAAGTGACTTTATTGATTGCTCACTTCTCGTTTAATTGCAGGCTTAATATCAATTAATTGAGTATGGTTTAAACAATCTAACCCTTTCACCGTGATGACCCCATTCCTTATATTTTCAATAGGCAAGACCGCTGCGCCAATTGGATTTGGGCGATTGGGAGAGCGCAAAGCAAATGTTCCCTTCACCATTTGTTGCCTGCTTGTTTGAACGAGTTCATTACGTGACGCATCACCTAGCCAGTATAAAATTAAAATATCTTGCCCGTCACTGAGTCCAAGTAGGCCTTCTTTATAATCATCATAAAGCGCTATCTCGCACACTGGACCATTATCTTGAATGTTATTCGGACATGTATCGATGGCAAGATATGGGGTGTTAATTTGGCCAATAAACTTTAGTGTGGCTTTTGTTGATGTTGCTGCTGTTATAGAGGTTTTAGGCATGGTCTTTCCTTAATGCTCGTTCTTTAAACTAAATAGGGTGTAAAAAAATATCGTCGTGATAATGACTGCACCACCTAAAAGGCTGGTGTTAGCAGGAATTTCACTAAAAAACATAAATGCCCATATAGGTGCTAGTACAGTTTCAAGCATTAACGTCATCGATACTTCAGGAGCTGAGATGTGACGAGTTGCTACCATGGAGAAAACACGGCCTAGGGGAGCTGTAAATAAACCCATAACGCCCATAATCAACCAAGTTTCCATGCTATAACTTGAGGGAGTAGCAAAGTAAAACATCACTATGGCGAGTAATAGCCCACCAAGACCAACACTGGCTAGCCTGCTGATATCTTGATATTTACGTAGTAATGTAAACATCAGTGCTAAGCAAGTAACAGAGAACAGGGCCAATAAGTCACCCAACCAATTTCCTGTGTTCACAGAGCCCGATACCACGATAGTTATCCCTATCATGACAGCGACGATTGCGAATAAGGTTGAGCGATTAGTGGTTTCTTTTAGTATCAACCAACTGAAAATGGCGGCAATGGCAGGAGTGGCGCTTAAAATGACAAATGTGTTGGCGATAGACGTCATTTTAATGCTAAACACTAAGCCTGTTGCACTCCCTAACATGAGTATGCCTGATACCAGTATTGGCCAGCCGCTTGCTGTTAACGCTTTTCTGATCCCACGTTTATCATTCATTTTAAGTAATATCGGCATCGAGATTGCGCTGAATAATCCAAACAAAAAGGCGGTATCGAATCCGCTAACGCCTGCATAGCGAATAAATATGGGATCGATACTCATTAACACAGCGCCTAACAATGCGAGTCCAAAGCCTATTTTTCTTGAATTAGTCAGTGCTTTGGTTGTTGAATTTGTCATCTTAATACCTCAAAATAAAATCATACCAGCGAGTATGATTTTATTTTGGTAAGCTGTCAATATAAATCATACTCTATGGTATGATATTTTAGAGACTTGGATTCACTTGGATTGATTAAAGAGCGAATTAGAACTATTGGTAAGGCTTGAAGTTAGAATCGCGAATGAGGGAGCCAGATGAGCAAAATTGAACAAAATAAACAAAAGAAGAGACTGGCAATTTTACGTGCTGCGCAAGAACAGTTTTTAACTGCGGGTTATGGTCTTGCGAATATGGATTGTATTGCAAGTGAAGCACAAATGACCAAGCAAACCGTCTATCGCTATTATGCTTCTAAAGAAGTCTTATTTAAGGCAACCCTAGAGCATATGGGAAGCCAGTTCGATGATAAGGCAACGCAATATTTATCACTGGATGATAATCATGCCGCTTTGCTTGGTTTTGCAATTGAATACATCAGTTTCCATTTATCTGATGAGCACATTGCGACTTTTAGATTACTGGTAGCTGAAAGTGGAAACAGCCCTGAAATAATTACTAGCTTTTTTAGTGTTGGGCCTGATGACGTGCAGCGAGTATTAATTGAGTTTTTCCAACAAAGATTCAATGTCACTGACATTGAAACCACAGTTGAGCTGTGGCTAGGGATGTTATTAAACCATAGAAATAAGGTGTTAATGGGCATGATTGCACCGACACTAAGTGAAATTGAGCATTACGCTGAAGCAGCGACAGCATTCTTACTTCGAGCTGTTGAGTAAAAATAAAAGCACAGTTCTGGCACATCTCAAACAAAATTATCCAAAACAAAAAAAGCCGTAGCAAACCGCTACGGCTGTGAATGCCTAATGCCTTTTATGGGGATCGGATCAGGCCGGGTGATGGCTATTCTCCTGCGGGAATGAGCTCGAATTCATTAGTGGCCTTTACCCCATGAACTTGAATTGCGACTTTATAAAGTGCTACAGCACCTGCTGAGGCTTTGCTTTCAAGATCTAGGTCTATCGCGTTAAAAGTGTATTGTCCTTCAGTTTCGGTTTCGGTTAATACGCCACTGCATTCATCTTCAGTTGTAGGATCACAGCTAAACGTTTGACTAACATGCCAGCGTTTCCAAGCTTTAGCGTTAGATGATGATGCATTAGGATCGGGATAACCTAAGTAGATAATGTCGTAAGTGCTGGCATCGGTGATGGCTTTTTCATCGCCATTATCTAGGGTGAAGGTTAATGCGCCAGTGGCAGCATCAAACTCATCAACCGTTAACACTATCATATCGGCATCATCAATCTTCACCACTTCACTCGCTGGTGGATCAACAGGATCGGTTACTGGTGGTTCAACTACAGGCGGATCGACTGGATCCGGTGCACTGGTATCGTCGTCACTTCCACACCCTATAAGCAGTAGGGAGCTAGCCAGCAAGGCGCTCAATAATTTAAGTTTCATAATGAGCTCCTTAATTGAAATGTCCGGTATGACAAGTTTGACACTCTAAGTCACCTTTAACACTGGCAGCTGAGCCCATAGTTTCAGTTGTGCCATGACAGGTTTGACAGGCTTGAGTTTCTTCTGAAGCCATCGCTTCAGGTAGAGCTCCAATGACTTCACCAGCATAAGCGCGGTTAAGTAAGTCAACAATGTAGTAAGCCATACTGGCTGATAATCGTTTACAACGTTCGCCTTTTTCGACGAAAGGTTTACCGCCGTTAGCACCTGACCAATTACTGATTGATGAATGACATAATGGGCTGTTGGCCACTGAAGTTTTACCCACAAGCTCGCTTTTCTCTGCTGTTGAGCCAATACCTGCCACAAACTCGTCAGATGATAGTGGTAAATCTTCTCTTTCGTAGTAGCGGAAAGAGGCCGAAATAACGGCTGAATTTTGGTCATTAATATCGCCGAGAATGTTGATCAACATACCTGCTGCGTTTAAGTTACCGCAAATAGTGCCTTGCCCGACAATACCTGCCCAGCCATAGCCTGCTAATGCCGTAGGGATTGAGGCAAAGTTTTCTGCATCAACACTTGAAGACTCGGCTAGTTTAGTGACGATGGAATGAAATACTTGATGCATACACCCGCCACCTGTTTCATAAGCCAGTTTTGCAGTGGCCATTGCATCTAGTGGTACATACTTTAATTTGTCACCGAGTTCTAATCTAAAGTTTCCATCAGCATCTGTAGCTGCAAAAGCGGATGTTCCGACTAATGTTGCACCGGCTGCAACAGTGCTCATTCCAATGATTTGGGTTAATGCTTGGCGTCTGTTCATACTCATAATAATCACCCTATATTTAATGTTATTGTTACTCAGTTTGTGTTTTGTTTTTATGACTTGCTTATATCTTTAAATTGGTTCGAGTTATCTCATTTAGCGCTGCTTCAATGTTTCTATATCTGAGGCTAATGCGCTGCTCGATGAATCTAATGTAAGTGATGGGGGGATTAATTTTGTGATGTAAAGCGAAGAAATATAGGCTGTGAAATGGACTTTAAATTCGCAGTTGATTGCATTTATAAAGTGAGTAAACAATGTGAATTTTGGGTTGAGTTGGCTGCTAACGTGATTGTGATCACGTTATTTTTTAAATTAATTAACATTAAAGGCAGTTTTAACGACTCGTTACGTTGCATTTATATTGTTAATTTGTGTGATTTACGTCGCATTTTGTTGTTGTTCATTGCTTTTTACTTCATAAAAATTGCAATTAAAAGCACTAAATTAAGCAGGATCACAGAATTATCTATGGGTTGTTTTAGACTGGGTTAATGAGGCGTTTTAGTGGGGAAAGTGATGCAATTAGGGCATTGCAAATTCGATGTTAATAAAGGCGAATTAGTTAATAACCAAAGTGATGAAGTTTGGCGCCTTCCTCGTGCTGAGTTACAAGTACTTACATTGTTAATTGATTACCAGGGTAAAGTGGTGGCTAAGCCATTATTAAAAACTGGCAATGGCCAAGAGCAACCATTAAGTGATGCATCGGTTACCCATGCTATTTTTACCTTAAGAGCATTCTTAGGTCCACAATATGAGTCATTGATTGAGACTGTCAAAGGGCAAGGGTACTTATTAAAGCATCACCGAAGTCGTAAGCAATCGGTGAATTTTTTTTCTCACCCTCAACGCTTTGCCATCATCGCTATTATCACTTTGGCAGTTGCACTGTTAATTAGTGGCTTGATGTTTATCCGTTTCTCGCCACCTAAAGCGTTACCTGTTTTACCTAACAGCACGGCAACAGTAAAATTGACTTCAGGCCAAACAGTTGATGTGATTTTATATTCTAGTTCTAAAACCAATTTAGCATTATTAAAAAAGCAGGGGATGCAATTACAACAAAGCCTAGCGCAATGTAATTCAACGTCTTGGAAACGTGTTTTTTTGTCTCTCTCCCATGACGAACAGGTGCTAAATATTACCTTACGTGGCGAACATTATGGCCAATCTGTTATCCGTAATCTAAAAATTAGTGACTTACGACAACCCAAGAAATTTGTTAGCCAAGCATGGCTAAAAGGAGTTGAAATTTGTGATTAATTTTATGTGCTGGATTAACAATGATTGTACTTTTAAGAGGTGCTCACATGGTTAAAAATTGGCGTTGGGTAATCAATATCATCATATTGACCATACTGTTGAGTTGTATCGGTGTGATAGCAAATCTTACTGCTTCTAGCTCGCCAAGCTTTATGCTCAGCTGCAGCTCTGAGCTGTTTAATCATCATAATGACCAACAAGATAGTAATCATTATTTACTTGTGGATCTATTATCTAAAGATGGCCAGGTTCAAGTGCATTATCGCTATTTTAATATCGATGGCAGTTCAGCTGGCACAGTGTCAATGCAAGGCAAGGTTAACAGCATTGATACTGAAAACATGATTTACGATATTTCAGTGAATACCAAACAAGAAAGCCCGTTAGCTGAACATCAACAGGTTCCTGAGCACTATCGCTACCTTTCTTATGTCAGTAACCTCAACTTAAGCAGAGACGGAATGCATAACCTTAGCTTGCAGATTATTGAACAAGATAAAGCAAAGGATTTTGCCGTGGTATTATTTCAGCCTAGTAATACAGTGTGTGGCTGCCGTTTAGTGCACTAATGTTATTTATCGTTCGCTTATGTCGGCTAAGTTGAGTCACTGCTTACCAGTCATTTGGGCTTTTAATAAATGCATTAAAAAAGCGAACCATAAGTGGTTCGCTTTTTTATTATGACAGCTAATACACGCTTACCTGTTTATGGGTAAGCTACTTTGAAGCGTATTAATCATCTTCAACTAACGTCATCAGAGAGGTGTTACCACCCGATGCCGTGATATCAATACTCACGGTTTTCTCTGTCAGTAGACGCTGGATCAAGTTATCGAAATACTCAGAACTGATCACAGGTAATATCGCACCTTGACGTTCAGCTAATTTCTCACTGATGTAGTGTTTACGATCGCAGTTACCATCAATAACCACACCCGATAATTTAGGATGAGCCAATAATGTCGGTAAATGACGATGTCTTGCCACTTGGAAGATATCTTTGTCTGCGCCAGTTGCTATCAACTTATCTCTAAATACCAATGCTTCATCATGGTATAAATCAGACACCACGGTGATAACTGTATTACCTGTTGCCAATGCGGTTACGATTGAGAGTACCCAGAAGTGGAAGCTGACGTTTTCATCGGCAAAACAAATAATATTGCCGCGATTTTCCAAGTAAAGGATATTAGATTCACCTGTTGGCCCAGGCAACACCTTTGGCTTTTTCAAGCGCTTTTCAATATCGATTAATTGAGCTCGAGAAACCTTTAAGGTGTAATTTAAATCGTCTGCTAAGTCGTCAACAATATCAACATGGGCGATTTTAGCCAGTAACTGACGTACGCAAGAGGTACGGGTGTTTAAGTCCGTTAAACGCCACTGTTTTTCAACTTCATTGGCTCTATCCATCAACAATGTTGCTTCGGATATAGACTGTGCATCACAATCTTTTTCAATAGCTTGTGGCGGCAATAGGTCAAAATCATCGACATCTGGTGTGGCTTTTTCTTTGACCAAACGTGATAGATAATTTGGCCCACCAGCTTTTGGCCCCGTCCCAGAAAGACCACGACCGCCAAATGGTTGTACACCGACAATGGCGCCAATCATATTGCGGTTGATATATACATTACCAGCGCGTGATAATCGGGCGAGATCAATTGCTCTGTGCTCTATTCGGGTGTGTATGCCCATGGTTAAACCAAAACCTGTGCCATTAATGCTATCGATGACATTTTCGATTTCATCACCTTTAAAACGAACCACATGGACACATGGACCAAATACTTCACGCTTTAATACACTAATATCATTGATTTCATAAAGGCGCGGCGCAAAGAAGAAGTGTTCATTGTCAGCGACTTCAGTAGATATATCGCATCGATATAGCAACTTACCATAGTCTTTCATGTAATCACTGTGAGCGTTTAATGCGCTCAGTGCTTTTTGATCAATAACTGGGCCAATATCGGTACTGAGGAACTCAGGATTACCAACATGTAATTCAGCCAGTGCGCCTTTGAGCATGGTAATGACATTATCAGCAATATCTTCTTGTAAAAATAACACGCGAAGCGCCGAACAACGTTGACCTGCAGACTGGAAGCCAGATGATATAACATCATCCACAACTTGCTCTGGTAGGGCGGTTGAATCAACTATCATACAATTTTGACCGCCAGTTTCAGCAATCAAAGGCACTTGATGGCCACCGCGTTCAGACAAGATTTGCGAAATTTTTGTGCCTGTTTCAGTTGAACCTGTAAACATCACGGTTTGAATGCGTTCATCTGGCAAGATTACATTGCCGACTAAGCTACCTGGAGCAATCACAGCTTGAACAACACCAGTAGGAAGACCGACATACTTCATTAGCTCAATGGCGCGCAGAGCAATTAAGCTGGTTTGTTCTGCTGACTTTGCTAACACGGTATTACCGGTGGCAATGGCTGCAGCAACTTGGCCTAAGAAAATAGCTAATGGAAAGTTCCAAGGGCTAATACATAACACCACACCGCGCGGCTCTATGCGGTCATCTTCAGCTAATTCAATCGCTCGGTTAGCGTAATAACGGCAAAAATCGACCGCTTCTCGTACTTCATCAATACCGTCTTGAGCAACTTTACCGGCTTCTTTTATACATAACGCAATCAGTTCGTCGGTATGACGCTCTAAGATATCTGCGATACGAGTTAATAGCGCGGCGCGTTCTATGACAGATACTTGTGACCATGAAGCGAATGCCGTTTGTGCGGTGTCGATCATCGCCAGCATGGCATCTTTATCGTGGAAATGGTGATAGCCAATGATTTCATTATGATTGGCAGGATTTTTCACTGCCACAGCGCCTTCTGGCACATCAGTGGCATTAAGTTGTTTGTTAGTAAACCAGTTATCAAGTGATTCTTTTAGTGGCGTGATCTCGTTGATGTTGGTTAAATCTAAACCTTTTGAGTTATCACGATTTTCGCCATCTTCACTGTAATATAAAGCAATCGGTTTAAGGATTTGCTGATTGTATTTCTCTTTTAATCGCTGAGTTTTTTCTACTGGGTCTTCAAGTAGTGACTCAACCGGTTTTGACTCATCAACAATGGCATTAACGAATGATGAGTTGGCACCGTTTTCCAATAAACGACGAACTAAATAAGCGAGCAGATCTTCATGGTGACCCACTGGCGCATAAATGCGGCATTGAATATGTTCGCCGCTGACGATTTGATCATAAAGTGAATCACCCATGCCGTGTAGGCACTGGAACTCGAAACCTTCTTTATCATCACCAGCAAGCTCTACAATGGTGGCAGCTGTATAAGCATTATGAGTCGCAAACTGCGGATAAATTGTGTCTCGGTAGCCTAATAATTTATTAGCACAGGCGTGAAATGACACATCGGTCGATGACTTACGGGTGAATACAGGGAAGTGATTATGACCGTCCTTTTGGGCATTCTTAATTTCTGTATCCCAATAGGCGCCTTTGACTAAGCGCACCATCATTCTGCGGCCAACACGCACCGTTAATTCACGTAGCCAATCAACCACAAAAATCGCGCGTTTTTGGTAAGCTTGTAAGGCAATACCAAAGCCGTTCCAACCCGCTAAGTCATCGTCGCTAAATACGGCTTCGATAACATCAAGTGAGATATCTAATCGTTCTGATTCTTCAGCATCAACGGTCAAGCCAATGTTATACTTTTTGGCCTGTAAACATAGGGCTTTAAGCTTTGGCACTATTTCGTTCATCACTCGTGATTTATGGGTAAATTCGTAACGAGGATGAATAGCAGAAAGCTTTACAGAAATGCCAGGGACTTTTCTAGGATCATTTTTACCAGACGCTTGGGCGACTTTACCAATGGTTTCGATGGCGTCTTGGTACGATGCTAAATATCGGTTGGCATCGTCCATAGTACGAGCGCCTTCACCTAGCATGTCATAGGAATACACGTAACCTTGTTGCTCTTTTGTGGCAGCACGCTCAGTTGCTGCGACGATCGTTTCACCCATCACAAACTGCTTGCCCATGATTTTCATGGCGTAGTTCATTGATTTTCGAATGACGGGTTCGCCTAGGCGGCCAATGGTTTTCTTCAATAATCCAAAGCGATCTTTGGTACGTTTATCGGCATAATCTACCACTGAGCCTGTGATTAATAAGCCCCATGAAGAAGCATTCACAAATAATGAATCACTGCTGCCTAAATGGTTGCTCCAATGGCCTTGGGAGATTTTGTCGCGAATAAGCACATCTTGGGTATGTTTATCAGGTACGCGTAAAAGTGCTTCTGCCAAGCACATCAATACCACGCCTTCTTCACTTGAGAGTGAATATTCATTAAGTAAGGCATCGATTGCGCCATTGCCTGATTGATCTTGACGAATTTTCAAGACCATTTGGCGTGCGCGTTCCCACGCCTTACTTCGGGCGCTAACGTTAATTTCTGCTAGAGGGAGAATATGATCTACTGCGATGTTTTCATCTATACGATAAAAATCGCGAATTTTTTGACGGATTGGACAGTCAGAAATTAACTTACCTTCAAATAGCATGTGCTTGTCCCCAAAAATGAGTAAATATTGCGTCACCGGCAATTAAAATTATTTCAATAATTATTATTATAGTTGTCCGATAACAGCAGTTGAGTACTGTTTCAATACGCTACTGAAACATTATTTATTTTTAGCAAATTATTTATTTATAAAGTGTGATTTACCTTCAATAATTCTAGGTGAGAATATCCTCCATCTTGCACTTCTGTGTCAATACTCATTTAGTCAAAAAGATGTAAAGTTTTTTAACGAATTTAACTCGTCGTTAACCTTTGTTGGTGCTAATTCTTGCCCACCTAGCTAGAAGCAGTAATTTGCCTATTAACGTGACTTTTAAACTAAGATTTTAAATCCGTTTTTAATCGTCTGCTTTCTGGTAAAGCTCTACTCGATTTATCATTGCTTTGTTAGTGAGTTTATCGATGATTTTCGGTTACTTTTATGGTTATGTCTGTTTTAAACGACGCCTAGAGGTATAGGTGACACTGACACCGTTAATCAAACATCCTTGCTGCTGCATTTATTCATGAGTATATGATGGCTACACTTGAGCAAAGCGCCTGTATTGCCTACAATAGCGCTAGATTCTATTACTACAGAGCATGCTCATGAACGATACAACTTCACAACCCGCTTTACCTGATCGCCTTTCTGTTAATCCACGCAGCCCACATCATGTTGAAGCTGTTTTTGAAAATGACATTGGCATCAAGGTTAATGGCAAAGAACGTTTTGATGTTGAAGAGTACTGCATCAGTGAAGGTTGGGTTAAAGTGCCAGCAGGCAAGGCGTTAGATCGTCGCGGTCAACCTTTATTAATGACAGTTAAAGGCACAGTTGAAGCATTTTACCGTTAAGTAGTACGGTAACATTGCGCATTTTAAAGGCTTAGTAATCATGACTAAGCCTTTTTTGTGTCTAACTCAATGGTGGGTTAGTTTGGCGCCTTATCAATTATCAATTATCAATTATCAATTATCAATTATCAATTAATCAATTAATCAATTAATCAATCAGTTAATCAATCAACGGCTTGCTGAGGAATTAATAAAATATGACTACGGCTTCGCGCTAAAATAGCCTCCGCTGTATTGCCTATCACTCTGCCCATAATGCCTTGTCGCTGCACAGCGCCCATCACTAAATATTCGGCATTTAATCGACAGCTGAGTTCAAACAAACACATATCAGGGTTACCTGCCAAAATATGAACATGGTCTCGAGCAATACCAATTTGTTCTATGGCTTGTTGATGCTTATCGTAAGCTTCTTTAATCAGTACGCGGCTATTTAATATATCCATATCGCGTAGTATTTTAGGAATTCTGATTACAAACCCAAGGTGCAACTCGTGACCTGTGACTTCTGCTAGACGGCGTGCTTGGTTAATCACCGCTTGATTGAGTACTTTTTTAACGGTTTTGTTACTGCCCAAATCCACGGCCATTAAAATTGTCCCTGCTTTACTAAGCAGATTATGAGTTAACAGCATTAATGGTACTTTAGTGTGGCGGATCAGTTGCCAATCAGCAGGTAGAAAATAATCGGACTCATGGATAGCCTTTAACATCATCGCGTATTGCTGAGGTTTAGCCTGCTGGCAGGCATGCTCGGCTAAATCTTTACACCATGTGATGTTGAATGGGATCTTGAATGGCATATCCGTTGGAGTCATGTCAGCAGCTATGTCGCTGAGTTGTTGTTCTAGCTCTAGCTTCTGCGTAGCTAGAATTTGCTGGCGTACATCGGCGGCGATTCGTGGATTATAGTAGGCATCGCCGCTGAATGATTCGTAGCTATAGGCTGCTATTTCAGGCTGTAGATTCATTTTTTTAGCTAGCTCAATTCCCGCACTCACCGCATTGGCTTGTTGTTGATTTTTTTGAGCAATAATATATAGCTTATCCATGGCAACCTCCTGATATATTCCTTCATACATTACCTAAGTCAAATGTACCAAAACAGCTGATTTACTCCTTGATCTTTATCATTGATAAGCTCAATATTTAATCAAAGGCGCAGCGATTAGGAGGCGTGTATGACAGTAGAGCAGTTTATTATCGCGTTATGCTTAATTCTGCTTTGCGGTAAGGTTTTAGGGAGCATATTTGAGCGGCTTCAATTGCCTGCTGTCGTCGGTGAAATCCTAGCTGGGCTGTTATTGGGACCTACATTTCTCAACATTGTCACGCCCAATGCAACACTGGCGGTGTTGGCTGAACTCGGGGTCATTTTACTGTTATTTTCCATTGGCTGCGAAACGTCAATTAAGCGTTTATCTCAAGCGGGAGGGCGGGCTGCGCTAGTCGCTGTTTTGGGGATCGTCATTCCAATTATTATGATTGGAATCAGTAGTGCCTATTACCTGACGGATTCATATTTTACTGCGCTGTATTTAGGCTGTGCGTTAACAGCAACCAGCATCGGTATTTCATTACGGGTGCTAAGCCAAGCCCAGCAAGCACAAACTGACGTTGGTAATGTGATTTTAGGTGCTGCGGTGATTGATGATATCGCTGGCGTTATTTTGCTAAGTCTGTTGTTTAACTTTGCAAGCTTTGGAGAGTTTGATTTAGCCAGTTCGTTAATACTGACCGCCAAAGTGCTGCTTTTTTTAATCTTAACACCGCCAGTGACACGGGGTTTGCTGTATCTGGCTCGTGCACTCAAACCCTTTGCTGATAAATCAGGTTATGAAGTGATCATCACCATGGTGTTGATTTGCCTATTTTCATGGTTAGCACATTGGTTTGGTGCGCCTGCACTATTAGGTGGTTTTGCTGTGGGGTTAGCGTTAAGCCGGCAATTTACCTCACCGTTTAATCGCTATTTAGTGAACCCTTTTTCTTTTACTCACAAGATGGAAATATCCACTAAAACCATGGTCGATGTGTTTGCGCCGATATTTTTTGTATACGTGGGCATTCGTTTAGATTTAAGTCAGCTAGATTATAGCTCTGGCGGGATCATGCTGTTGGTTTGGCTGACGCTGCTAGCGATTTTAAGTAAATTGCTCGCAGGCTGGTTTGGCGGCAGAACATGGCAAGCCAAAGCTGTGGTAGGCAGCGCCATGATCCCAAGAGGTGAAGTGGGCTTAGTATTTTCAGAGCTTGGTTATCAAATGGGCATTATTGATGGTAAGTTATTTACTGAATTAGTGGTGATTATTGCGATTACCACCTTAGTGGGCCCGATGATGCTTAAATGGAGTATTAAACAACAGGTTAAGAAATTCCCCCAAGTTAAGCCGAATTAAGGCGTCTCCAGTTTGATTTATGCAGGTTATTGCTGGCTTTTTAAGTTGTGAACATCAGCTGTAAACAAAATTTGCCAATGTTAGCTCTCATTTAACAACAACATGACTTTTATTCATGTTGGAAGGCTGTAAAATCCGCGCCTTGTTTAATCACGAACCTAATACTCATCATGATCGATCTGGCCCTACTTCCTGTTTATCTAACCACTGTGGTTGCTTTGCTATTAATTCCTGGCCCAGACATGCTGTTGATTGCCAGCTCTAGCTTGAGCTATGGCCGTAAAGTGGGCGTATACGCCAGCTTTGGTAACGCAACATCGGGGTTAATCTTAACCTTACTAGCGGCTATGGGCGTGTCAGCTTTGGTGGCAATGAACCCTTTTGCTTTAGAAGTATTAAGAGTATTGGGCGGTGCGTATTTACTAAAAATGGGCTGGGATTGTATGCGCAGTAGTGCGGCTGATGCGCCCGAAATAGAACAACAAAATAACTTAGCCAAATTATTGTATCGCCGAGCAGTAATGAGTAATTTGCTTAACCCTAAGGCGCTAATCTTCTTCGTGCTCTTTTTACCGCAATTTGTCTCTACTCAGCTTAGTGCTAGTTCAGGCGAGCAGATGTTAGCATTAGGCCTGCTGCTTAACGTAATGGGGTTATTATTCAATTTATTGCTGGTGGCATTAGTGGGAACCCTAGGTAAGCCACTGCTTAAAAATGATAAATTTAGAACTTACCAAAATAAGTTTATGGGGCTGATATTTTTTGCCTTAGCGATTTGGTTACTGGCTTCACAAGTGCAAAGTATTGCTTAATTGAATGGGTTAAGCTTAAGGCTTTAGGTTAAAGACTGTAGATTAAAGTGTTTAATTAAAGCTATTGTGAGAATCCCTAAAAGTGGTTCTCATTTAGCCTAAACTAGAGCCTTAACTAGAACCTTAACTAGAGTCTAGTTCAGCGATAATATCGTGAGGGTTCACTTCATCATTATCCTCGAATAAGCTCTTTTGTGAAAAGTCATTTTCCCCTCATTTATCTGCACATTTTCTGTTCACTATTCTTTTCACTACTCTTTTCAGTTCACTACTTTGTTCATTTTTCATCATTGATTTCAACAATCTTATTCATTGTGCTATTGGCGACCTAAGCCATTTTATGCTCATTGTGCTGGCAATAGCCTTGCAAAATACGCACGTAAATTGAATCACTTAGTTTATAACACGCCTTGGCGCTTAATTAGGCTCTAGCGCACCAAAAATGCGTGCTGACGACTGTACACTCGCTGCGCTTGGGGATAATCTGGTTAGCAATATAAGGTCATTGTTTTGGCCTTTGATACCAGGATGAGATTATCGATGAAGTTATTCAATGTTAAACAGTTAATGAATCATTCATCTCGCTCGAAGCAAATTATTACAGTGTTAGTTAAATATGGTTTGGCTAATTGGATAAGAGAAGAGAACCCCGCTTTTATTAAAAGTGTATTCGTTAATGAAAATGGCCAACAACTCGCCTCGCTTTCTGTTGCTGTTCGTTTGCGTTTGGCTTTTAGTGAATTAGGTACAGCTTTCATCAAGCTGGGCCAGATATTGAGTACCAGAGCAGACTTGGTCGGCCAAGACATTGCCGAAGAGCTGACTAAACTTCAAGCCGGCACTCCAGCAGATCCAGAAGCTGAAATTAAGAAAACCATTGAAGCTGAGTTTGGTATACCTTTTGAGCAATTATTCATCGATTTTAATTTCACTCCATTAGCATCAGCCTCTGTAGGCCAAGTGCATATTGCGACCACTCAAGACGGTGATGAAGTGGTCGTCAAAGTACAACATGCAGGAATTGAAGATAAGATTCTGGCAGATGTAGAAATCCTTAAGATGTTAGCTTCACTTGTTGAGCAATATCATGAAGAGCTCAGGCTGTATCAACCTACCAGCTTGATTTTAGAGTTTACTAAGTCATTACTGAATGAACTCGACTACGTTAAAGAAGCGCGTAGCATGCAAAAAGCCAGTCAGTTTTTTGAAGCCAACCCGCACGTTCACATTCCCGATGTTTATCAGCAGTTATCCAGTAAACGAGTGTTGGTAATGGAGCGCTTAAAAGGCTTTAGTATTGCCGACAAAACTGCATTGGAGCAGGGACAATACGACACCAGTAAGATTGCTGATGTGGGCATTAAAGTCTATTTAGATATGATTTTTGAGTTAGGTTTTTTCCATGCAGACCCTCACCCTGGCAATATCTGGGTACTAGAAGACAATCGTCTTGGGGTACTGGATTGGGGAATGACAGCAAGACTGAGCAAAGACATGCAGCAACGATTTCAGGAGTTATTGCTCGCATTGGCAGATAAAGACCCGAAAGAGCTTACTTACCATGTCATTAGACTATGTCAGAGCCAGCCGCAGCTAGATCATGAGCTACTTGAGAAAGATATAAGCGAGTTTGTGCATGACTACCTTGAGGTGGACATGAAACAAGTCTCCATCGTAGATGTGTTAAACGAATTTATTCGGATCATTAAACAGCATAGGTTGGTGATCCCCACAGAAGTGTCGATGCTGTTTCGCGTGTTAATTATGCTTGAGGGCTCATCGAAGTTATTAAGCAGTAATAAAAGCGTTGGCGATGCGATAAGACCGTATGCGATTAAAATAAAATTAGCGCAGTTGTCTCCACTACATGCATTAAAACAAGCGCAAACCATTTCGACACGTTGGCAGCGGGTGATCAATGGTTTACCTGATGAAATCGACAAATTAACCCATCAAATCAGCAGTGGTCACTTTGACGTAAACCTTAATCATCGCAACCTTGATACCATTATCAATCGCTTAGTTTTTGGGGTGTTAAGTGGCGCGATTTTCTTAGGCGGTTGTATGCTATTGAGCAGTAACGTACCTCCTTTATATGAGGGCATTTCTATACTGGGCACAGGAATCACTGCCATTGGTAGTTTTCTTGTTGGTAAGTTATTACTGGCTATTGGCCGTTCAGGCAGTTTATCTAAATAATGGATTATTAGAGTTTATTAGGAGCTTATTTATGCCTGCGAGAAATCAATCCATTATTTATTTAATGGCGATCAATGCGGTTATTTTTATCTTAAGTGAGTTCGCAAATGTGACCGAATTACAGTCGCTGGCGTTGTACTTCCCGCTTAACGATCAATTTCAGATTTGGCAGCCTTTTACGCATATGTTCATGCACGGCAGCATTGCTCATATTCTGTTTAATATGTTTGCATTGTGGTCTTTTGGCACACCGTTAGAGCAAACTTGGCAAACACCTAAGTTCTTATTGTTTTATTTTGCGACTGGAATAGGCGCAGCGGCGATATACACCCTTGCTAATTATTATCAGTTCAACATGATTATTAATGAGATCATGGCGCTGGGTTATGGCAGCTCACATATCGACGCGATTTTATCTCAGGGTATGGCGGATCAAAATTTGATTACTGCACTCGGTAAAGATCGGTTAATCGAGCTAATGGCCATTTATCATACCCCAGCAGTAGGGGCGTCAGGAGCTATTTATGGAGTGTTAGTGGCTTTTGCAATGCAATATCCAAATGCGAAATTATCACTGATATTCTTGCCGGTACCGATTAGTACTAAGTACTTTGTACCATTGATTATTTTAGGTGATTTATTCTTTGGCGTGACAAAGTATTCTATCGGTAATATTGCTCATTTTGCCCATGTCGGTGGTGCACTAACCGCCTTAATTATCATGTTGGTGGTTAAAAATACCCAAAGGAACTTTAAGGTTCGTTAGTGGCTTTTAAGCGGCTTTCAAACTCTGCCCACAGGTGAATCAAAGTATTTAATAATCAAAAACACGGCAATTGCCGTGTTTTTTGTTTATTGATGAGGGCAGCTGCTAACCATGATAATTAACTATGAAAATTAACCGTGACGATTAAGCGGCTTTGACATCTAAAATATGCGTCATCAAATATTCAGCATCTTTGTAAACACCGCCGAGGGTGGCAGAGCCCCGTGTGTATAGCCAAGGTAAGCCAATAAAATAAAGTCCTTCAACATCACTACTGACGCCACGATAATTGCTCGGGTAGTTCATTTCATCAAATGAAATCCCATCAATCCAAAAAAAGTTAGGTTTAAAGCCCGTCGCCCAAATAATATTTTTAATACTACTGACACTGCCTTTTTGGAAGGTGATATGAGACTCATCTGCCGACAAGGTTCTGCCCATATGAATCACATTATCTTTAGCAAGTAGTGACTTAACATCTGTACCAATAACAGGCTGCACGCCTTTACTGAGCCATTTGCCGACTTTGCTATAACGAGACACAGACAAAAAGCCGATTTTACTGAACCACCACCAGAGTGTTTTCCCTAAGAATGTTTGTGGAATAGCGGCAATTTTATCGGTGCCAGAAAAGTGCACTGTGCGGCCTGTCTCAGCTATTTCAGATAAAATCTGTACCCCAGAATCTCCCGCACCTACGACTAAGCAGTCACCATCCTGCAGTTGTGATGGGTTCTTATAGTTTTCACTGTGCAACTGGGTGACATTATCGGCAATATCAAGATGACATGGTGGGGTATAAGGGGTATGGAACGGACCTGTGGCTACGATTACTTGCTTGGCTTGGTAATGGCTTGAACCTGTAATGACTTCGAAAATGCCGTTCACTTTTTTAACTGATGTGACTTTTTGATTGAACTCAATTGGTATCTTAAATTGCTCGACATAGCTTTTAAGGTATTCAGCCACTTCATATTTATTAGGATAATAGCCCTTAGGGAAGGGAAACTTCATCCCAGGAAGATGGTTGTACTCAGTAGGAGTGAATAAGGTTAACGAGTCCCATCTTTTAAGCCAAGGAGCGCCGATATGTTCATTGGCATCTAGTACTAAGTAATCTTTATTATTGTTGGATAAGTTATAAGCCATAGACAAGCCAGACTGGCCTGCGCCAATGATGATAAATTCTTTCATGGATCCCAAATGAGTACATATCGAAAATTATGCGCGCTATTGTAACAGAAGCGCTGCTTAGTCATGGGATATTACAGAAAAGGAGTTACTGGGTGGGTGTAAACCTGGTGGCTAGCACACTCTTATTACCTTGTTATCAATCTCTTATCACACCAGTTTTAGCCATAATAAAACACGGTCGTTAACCGTGTTTTATTTAGCTATCAACAAGTACTTTCAGCAAATGCCTTGAAAAAGAGCATTATTATCAAATCAGTTTAACAACGGCTATTTAAACGCTGCAATTTCTTGTTTTACAGCATCGACTACCGCATGTGGGCTACTGATGTATTTTGAATGGTCGATAAAAATTGCGTTGTCGCCTACGGTCATCACCATTGCAGGGAAGTTTTTAGTACCGATCATTTGCTGAATTTCTTCGATGCTTTCTAGCACGTACTCTGCATCCATATTCAGCTCATCTCTGAATATTTTGTTAGATGGAGACAATTTAAATTTCTCTACAATATCCATGAAATCATGCTTAGTATTTAATGGATTGCCTTCAATAAAGTGTGCTCTTTGCAGGGCATTTAGCACTGGTAGCTGTTTGTCAGCTTGCTTGCTTTGCATCCAACCCATTAAGTTGGCGGTCTTGATTGAGCTTTTAGGGCTGTTTGCATAGCGGATATAATCTCGACCAAACTTCAGTCCACTGGCTCTTTCTGCCGCTTCCATTTGTTCTTCGCCCGCACTGTCTTTACCCATGTAATGGGCAGCATGTAATAGGTGTACCTGCATCTTTGGGTAGGCTTCTTGTAATGCATTTGCTATTGGCGTTGCCGCATAGCTCCAAGGACAATGTGAGTCGTAGATAAAGTAAAGCTCGGTGGTCATGGGGTTAATTCTTGATTGAGTATCGATAAAACGATCCTAAATACTTTATTAGCATTATTCAATCTTTGTCTGTTATTCGCGAGATGTTTACAGAGGAATAAAAAATGCCTGCCAGCGGGGAACTGGCAGACATAAGGCTAATCATTAGCATTAACCATTAGACTCAGTGATTATCGTTAATCATGAATTATTGAAACGAGAGTTCCCAAGCATTGATGGTTCCTGTATCTCGTCTTGCGCTATCAACTGCTTTAAGTCTCCAATCACCGGCAGACTCAACGCCAGTCATATTGACTGTGTATGTTTTAACAATATCGTTTGCACTACCACCAGTATTGTCATGTAATACGGCAACTTGACCTGTTGGGCTATACAGCTCAACTTTTAAATCACCAATGTATGTATGACTAATATTAACACGCACAGTAATTTCACCAGAATCGCCAGTACGCGCAGCAGATAATGTGCTGCTTACACCGGCAGCGCTGTTATCAGGAATACTGTAGCTGTTATTATTTGCATAGGTCGCAACGCCACCAGTGCCACCGCCTGTACCACCACCAGATGCTTCAGTGTAATTAGCGACTAAACTCACGCCACTAAATGCGCTGTAACCACGTACCATCACATGGTAAATACCAGTTTGTGCCGTTGCTATCGGGCAAGATTCTGCGTTACCGCCTTTCCAAGGGCGACAGTCATAACTGCTAGTGGTTGGGGCTGCGCCATATAGAACATACAAATCGGCATCGCCGCTGCCACCACTCATAGTAAAGCTTAAATCTGTTGCGCCAGCAGGCACATCAATTGAGAAGAAAAGCTCGTCGTTAGTGCCGCCACTCAAATTAGCCTTAGCAACACCATTGACCAATTCGTCATCACCAACATCTGTGCCCGGATCAGTAGGCCCAGTACAAGATGCATCTAGGTAAGTTTTGGCTGCCTGCGCATCAACTAAACCATAACCAGTTTGGTTATCGCGCCCAGCTATTGTTAAATCCTCAGCGGTTGCATTAAGTGCTGCGCGAATTTGAGCTGCACTACATTCTGGATGATGACTCCATATTAAAGTAGCTACACCCGAAACATGGGGGGTAGCCATTGAGGTGCCATTGTAATATTCGTAATCTTCATTATCGGTATTGGTTACAGTAACAGAAGAGCCGATTTGATTACGTAATGCTAGCCCCGTAGCGCGGTCAACTGACACTGACACAATAGGCGCTTCGTTATTACTGTCTACCAAGAAAGGATTTTGAAGCCCTGGTAAGTCGGTATTACTGTAGACAATCGATGCGCTTGCACCAGCTGCCTCACAAGCTTTAACTGCATCAATATCTGGGTAAGTACTACCTTGGTTACCAACACGCTCAACTAAACAAATTTTATTGTTCATGTTGCCACAGTTAAAGCTACTACCATTGACCGAACATTCTGCTAATGCACCAGTAGCTGTGCCGATAAATGGTGTGCTGACATGGCTTGAACCTGACAACACGTAGCGATTATGGGGCACAATACCATTATCAAAATATGACTGGCCATTAATAGTGATATCCGCTAAACGGCCTTCTCCGCGGGTGACGGTTGATAGAATGGCTTCACCTGGACCTGAAATTTCCACTTGCGCTGTGTATTGTGAAAACGCTGCGTGGTCTTTATTGCTATCCACAGCGGCAACAGACATAACTGAATCGTATGATGCTGGGTAACTGAGGGTACTGTTACCATCATTACCGGCAGCGGCAATCAATAACACACCGTTATTTTCATGTGCAGCGAGGGCATTTCTTTCAGTGTTACTTGAACCCGAACCACCTAAACTCATAGTGACGACATCGGCATTATTGTTGACACAAGTGTCCACTGCGGCGACAAGATCTGAAGAGTAGCCCCAGCCAGAAGCATTGAATACTTTAATAACATGAATATTGGCGTTTTGATTGGGCATTACACCCACAACGCCTTCGTTATTGGCGATAGCTGCGATAGTGCCCGCAACATGAGTACCATGGGCATTGCCGGCACCTGGTTCATACCAGTTATTGGTACCTGAGTTATTTGTGCCTGTTACGTTGTTGGCATTCAGATCGTTGTGTCCTAAATCATAACCCGAATCAATAATACAAATGGTTCGGTTGCCAGCTTGACTATCACTGACTGAAGTTGCGCCAACATAGGTCTGACCCCAAGGCGTGGTTTCATTCAATAATCGACGTTGGACATCTTCTTCAACGTAATCAACATCAGCTCGGTATCTTAATGCTTGTAAATTTTTGCTATCGAGCTTTACGCTATAGCTATTACTGCGGCCAATACGTTTCATTTCTTTTGCTGCAACGCTATTCATTGCACGAAAATGTGAAAATACTTCATTGCTTCTTGGCTCATATTGCGCATCGTCAATCGCATCAGCAGTAGCTGTAGAAAACCCTGCTGATGCAGCATTGGCATTCTTGAATTTTACTATATAGCGTTTTGGGAGTGGGTCCTGTTGGTCTAGTTGTATTGCATTACTATGCAAGTTTGGTGTGAAAGAGGGTGCAGCGTTGATACTGTTAGAGATCGAAAGTGCCAGTACTGACACTCCTAGTACAGTTGTTACTTTGTTTTTAGTCATAACTATTTCCATGTTATTCAGAGTAAAAAATTGTTTTTTGTTATTTTTACAGCGCAAAAATCTATTTTAATGCCCTGTTGCGATCAATCTATCTTTAGTTGTTACATTTGTAAAATAAATGTAAATAAATATTCTTTTGTAAATTGAGCTTGGTAAGTCACGCATTAACATGAATAAATATTCTTATAAAGGTGACTTTGTTGCTATCTGAGGTCGCGGGTATGATTTTATATTCAGTGTGATGCGTTATTTATTTCACAGGGGCTAGGCTCAAAGCTTGGAGGGATAAAATGATAAGTGTTATTAAACTTATGATTTAACGGTATAAAAAATATTTTTTCATTTTTTAATTTATTTTTAAATTTACATTAGCGTCTAGACAGGGGCATAGCTAAGAGTGATATCGGTTTAGAAATGGATGATTGGGCAATGGTTATCATGATTTATACAACTTGGTTTGAACGTAATAGCTAAAAGTGTGGTTACTGCTAGGGCATGTTGATATTTCAAGGTTGGATTGCAGCGAATTATTGCTCATTTAGACAAATGTGGTGTCGTTAAGCTACATAAAAGCCGATAACGTCGTAAAAATGGACAACAAACGCAGCCTTCAAGGGTTGGCTAAAAACGGATTCGGCATTATTGAGGGATTTTTTGCGAATAAAGAGTGTTTAGATTGCAAGGCTGCAATTCACTCGCCGCATTTAATCCGTTTTTATCTCGAACGAAATTTAATTAGCAAAGGTCAACACGGCCAAGGTGACATAAGAGAAAGGGTAAACAAGGGGAATCGCTGCTACAGCATAAACACTAAAAACGAGTGTCAAAGTTGGCTTATTACAACGGATTATTTCTTATTCGCAGAGTTTAATTCCTATCGTCAATTAAAATGTAAATTAAAACTGACGCTTAAGTATTCGCAGTGTTAGTCAGGCATTCATTGACGTGATAGGTTATTTAGTTGGTGTTTTAATCAATTAATATTGATTAAAAACTCGCATATTTTAACCGAATTAGGTCACAAAAGGAGTTTGTTCATGGGCTGCCCACTTGGTCATAAGTCTGCAAATAATGCAGACAACTTTCACTCAAGTTCTAGTCAAATGCATGAGACTAAAGCTAATTATAGAGAGCTTGAGGAAGGCATTCATCGAGATTTTAAAGATGATATGTCCTATGGCGATTACCTGAATCTTGAGAAAATCTTATCGGCGCAGCAACCACTATCTGATCAACATGATGAGATGCTATTTATTGTTATCCACCAAGCCAGTGAGCTTTGGTTAAAACTGGCTGGACACGAGCTAACGTGTGCGATTGATAACATTAAGTCTGGCGATTTTGGTCATGCCTTTAAAGTTATTTCTCGGGTTAAACAAATTCTGAATCAACTCACTCAATCATGGAATATTCTCGCCACATTAACCCCTGTTGATTACCTTAAATTTCGTGATGCATTAGGCCACTCATCGGGTTTTCAGTCTTACGGTTATCGTAAAATTGAGTTTTTACTAGGTAATAAAAATGCTGATTTACTGGAGGTTCATAAAGCAAATCCAGCAGTTTACAGTGAGTTAAATCAGCTGTTACACGCACCGAGCTTATACGATGTCAGCATTAAGGTATTACATCAGAAAGGCCTAATTGATGATGAGTCTGTGCTAGCTAGAGATGTCAGCCAACCTTATCAAAGTCATCAAGCTGTTTTACAAGCATGGATTAATGTTTACCAAGATGCAGATGAGCATTTTGAACTATACGAGTTAGCTGAAAAACTGGTGGATATTGAAGATAGTTTTCAGCAATGGCGCTTTAAACATATGTACACAGTACAGCGAATTATTGGTAACAAAGCCGGAACTGGTGGTTCTTCAGGAGTTGAGTTCTTGAAAAAGTCATTGGATATCAGTTTTTTTCCTGAGTTGTTTGAGCTACGCACTCACTTATAGCACTGATAGGAAGTGGCCAACTTCTTCGCCCATTATTTGATTTAAGAGATTAACGTTATGACAACGCATTTAGCCGAAAACCTACAAGCTCATTATTGTGCATTTAATGTAGCTAAGCGTATTTTACTGTCTGGTCATTCACATCAAGCGTGGCCAGATGTGGCCAAACAAGGCATGTTAGAGTGCTATGACGATGCGGCAAAACACATAGATGATAAGTGGGGCATAGCATTAGCGAAAGCTGACAGCGTAAGAGATTTTTATCGCAGCTTGATGGGGGAGCCAGATGGCCAAATAGCCTTAGGCTCATCAACTCATGAACTGATTTTACGGTTTTTATCGGATCTTAACTACGTTAAAACCAAGCAAAATAGACCGTTAAAAATCGTCACCACAGATGGAGAGTTTCATTCTTTAAGACGCCAACTACAACGTTTACAAGAGCTTAATTGCACCATTGAAGTCGTGCCTGTTCATCCAAGTGAGACGTTAGCGCAAAGAGTGATTGATAAGATAGATGCTGATACCGATGCAGTGATGTTATCGGCAGTTTTCTTTAACACCAGTGAGATTTTCTATGACGTTGGTTTAGTCGCTAAAGCGGCTGAATCATTAAACGTGCCTTGCCTAGTGGATGCCTATCATGCATTAAATGTGGTGCCATTTAATTTACAACACTGGCAGATTGAATCAGCATTTGTGGTCGGTGGTGGTTACAAATACTGCCAAGCGGGTGAAGGTAATTGCATGATGCGGATCCCTGCTAGTTATCAAGGCAGTCCAATTATTACAGGGTGGTACGCTGAGTTCGATGTGTTAGACCAAGCACCTGGTAAAGTGGGGTATGGTCTGGGGCAATCTGCTTTTGCTGGTTCGACATATGATCCTGTCAGCCATTATCGCGCCGTTGCTGTGTTTGATTTTTTTAAACAGAAGCAGTTAACTGACCAAGTTTTAAGAGAGTTAAATCAAGCTCAAATTAAACGTTTATGGCAAGGTATTGCAACGATAGGTGAAGACAAATTAGGTCTGAGATTACCGTCTCACGATGTGCAAGCCAATGGTGGATTTTTATCTTTAACTACAGATAAAGCTGGTGATTGGGTTAAACAGTTAGGCGAGAGTCACTTGCTTTGTGATAGTCGAGGTAACCAACTAAGGTTTGGCTCTGCGCCATATGTGACAAATACACAGATCGATCAGGCACTGAATATTATTGAAGATACTTCGAAGTTGATTCATCGCTAATCAGTATTAGTGGTATAGATAGTGATGATTGAATAAAGCGAACTCTTGGGTTCGCTTTATTGTTTTACAGTGGGAGGCAAGCGGGCTTTTCAGTGCGATATCACTTGATGCGTAAGCTTGTTTAGCTTACGCCAGTTTAACTTATACCAGTTTAGCTTATACCAGTTTAACTTAAGCTTGCTAACTCATGCCTTTACAGATTATGCATCAGGATCGGGCGCTCGCATGCGATCCCACCATTGACTATCAGCTTCAATTTGGCCGTTCTCATCGATAGCTGGATAAGGGATTTGTTTTCTACGACAAGCTTTGGCGTATATAGGATGGCCTTGTTCAAACAACTTAGTTTGGCAGTATTGGTGATCAAGTCGTCTGTTGTTATACATACCGGCTTGTTCACGCTGTCTTTGTGCTTCGTACATGATTAATGCGCCAGCAACCGAAACATTCAATGATTGCACCATGCCCACCATCGGAATAATAATGTGTTGATCGGCAGCTGCAATAGCTTCAGGACTGACACCATCACGTTCATTACCGAGCACAATCACTGTGGGTTTGGTGTAATCCACTTCACGAAAATCTACCGCAGTATCAGAAAAAGTCGTCGCAAGAATTTGCATTCCCTTAGCTTTAAATTGTTCGTGAGCTTCAGTAAATGTTTGATGCTTGATCGTGTTAACCCAGCGATGACTTCCTGATGAGGTATTACCTGATACCCATAGGGTTTCTTCAGGCATAACCGCATGAACTTGATGAATACCAACACTATCGGCAGTACGTACTGTCGCAGCAATATTATTGGTTTTATGGACTTTATCGAGACAAACCGTGAGGTCGACTTGGCGATTATCAAGCATTTCGTTGATGCGGGCTAAACGTTCTGGCGTCATGGGGTTAATTCTGCTTCTTTAAAAAATGGGTTAAATCGTTATCTGGTATTTTGCGCAGCGATTATAACGCTAAAATAGCACTAAACTCGACTAGTATGTCTGAAGAGATGGAATTGGAGTTGAGTCGCTATTTGATATTAATGACGTGTGATTTAGTATTGCTAAAGGTAAAACGAGCAAGGCCAAAGGCACTTGCTCGCTGTTTCCATCAAAATCCCAAGATTGTTACTCTTTTTCGATGATAAGTTTTCTGTGTGGGAAAGGAATTTCAATACCTGCTTCATCCAGTGCTTTCTTGATTTGCTCAGGGATTGAATACAGGATGTCGAAGTAATGCTCGCCATGACAGAATGGACGGACTAAGAAATCCACTGAGCTGTCATTTAAGGTTTCAACTTCTACAAATGGTGCCGGATCTTTCAAAATATGCGGATGAGCGGCAAGTACAGCATCAATCACTTTTCTTACTTCATCGGTGTTTTCTTTGTAAGCCACACCAAAGTGCATATCCACACCGCGAATATCATGGAATGAGTGATTGACGATTTGAGCGCCCCAAATTTGGCTGTTCGGTACAATAATATGCTGATTATCGAAAGTTCTTAGAATGGTAGTGAATAGGTCAATCTCTTGCACATTACCAAAACGATCCGCTGCACTAATAAAATCACCGACTTTATAAGGACGGAATAGCAATAGCATTACACCAGCAGCAAGGTTAGATAATGTTCCTTGTAACGCTAAACCAACCGCTAAGCCAGCAGCACCCAACAAGGCAACGATTGAAGCTGTTTGCACACCAAAGCGATTTAATACCGCAATCGCAACAAACGCGAGAATGATGTATTTAGCAACACTGCCTAAAAAACGGAATAAAGTATTGTCGAGCTTATCGTACTTTTCACCAATTTTATTAATGATTGCACTGGCTTTATTCGCGATATAAAGGCCAACGATCAGTATTAATGCGGCGAGTAGTACATTGATGCCAACATCTATAATTAATGGTAGGTATTGATTGATATCGATTTGATCTACGTAATCTTGCATTATGCCTCCTGCATATAAGGGATTCTTGCCTTAGGGCTAACAAACATTATCTCGTTAGTGACAACGATTCAGTCAATGAAAGTTAAATTCATTGGGATTGAGTGACATAAGTGTATTGTTATCGAATTTAGCTTAGCACAATCAACAACTAAGTGTGATGAAAGTCTCATTATTAATGCTAATGAAGGGCTTGTTTTACTTGAGTTATTTAGGACTTATTTGACCAGAAATTGTAAATCGACATTATTGGCAAACTAATTGATGTACTAGAAGGTTAAGATTGGCATCAGACAGAGCTAAAAGCTTATTTTACAAGTAAGTCATTGAATTATATCGGTAGGTATTTTAGTCAGAGTTTTAGTGCTTAAGCTAAAACTCTGATATTTAGCGTGGTGACTGCTGCTTTGCACTTTGTTGTTTTGATTTTCTAGAAAACCGAAACAACATCGCAATTGTTGCAGAGAGCATTAAACTTAAGCTCACGACTAAAAAGGCTTTATTTAATGTTTCCTGATGATTACTCAGCATCGGGTTATTCATCACCCATTGACCTATAAATAACAGCACCGCGCTCCAGATCATTGCGCTGGTAAAACTCATCAACACTGTGCGTTTAACGCCAAGCTCTCTAATACCCATCAGCATAGGCGTTAACACTCTAACAAACGGGATAAAGCGCGAGATAAACAGGGCTAAAAAGCCGTACTTTTCTAATAAGTTAGACGCTCTTTGTAGTGTATGGTCTGGCAGAGCGTTTTCAATTTTAGTCACAATGGGGTGATGAGACAGCCACCTTCCTTGAATATAGGCGATGCAAGATCCTAACCCGGCACTAAAGGTTAATAATAGAAAGGCATGCTGAAGTTCTACAACGCCTAAACCCACTAAGCTACCTACAAATAACACGAGTCCATCACCGGGAAGAGGTAAAAAGACAAAGCTAGATTCAAGAAACAAAATGAGCGCTAATATCAACATTAGGTGATAGATTGTGACTGTTTCCAATAAGACATCAAAATCTTGATGCCAAATAGAAAGCATTACATCAAACATTGTATCTCCTCTAAGCAGAGTAAAGTGTTGTTAAATTGAAAGATCAGCAAGTCGTTATTCCGTAATTCAACGATAGATTAGCACTTCATTAAATCTAGCTTAATTAATTAATGCCCATCCTTGTACCTCAGCGTAAATATTTGTTAAATAATTTGTCTGTCGAATCTTATTTGTTTAAATTTTTGATTTATTTACAGGAGGAGGTTAACAGGAATCTTGATAATTTTTCTAAGCTGACTTACACAAAGTATATTGTTGTTTGGTAATTTATCCTGCTGATTTTGTTGGTAATCTATCTTGCTGATTACATTGGAAATCTATCCCGATGGCTTTGTTAGTTGTGTCTAAGTGATGGCTGCATGGCATAAGTCGATAGCATGGGCACAGGCAATGAGGTTGTAACTCATATAATCAGTTGAAGAGCGTTTAATTAATTTCAATTTTCAGAATAATTAATACAAATGATGAAGTTGAAGCTTATAGCTAATGTTAAATAAGCTTAATAGCCAATGATATGATTTTTAAAGTTTGTGAGATTAATTTTGATTACTAACTTTGATTACTAGCGTATATAGGTATCTTTTAAATTAATTCGTTCTAAATTAGTTGCTGCTTTATTATCTTCTATTTAATTAGTTTTTGTGTATGAATGTGTTTATATATTCATTCTTCAGGTTTTCATTTTAATAATAATGTTTCTATGTCTAATTTAGTTATTTCTTTTTTGTGAGTGTATTTGTTTTTATAAGTTTATTGTGATGTTTAACAAATTAAGTGTAAATTAATGTTGTTTTAAGTTTTACCTTGTAGGTAATAGATTTCGTACTGAAAAATAGAAGTGTAAATAAGGGTTTGATTTGATGTTTATTTGGTTTTTTAGATAAGTGTGAGCTTGCTCGATGCTGGTTGTTATTAAATTAAGGTTAGTATTAATGTTTTTTATTAATGTTGATATCAACCTAACTATCTGTATGCATGTGTTTTTTTAACTTCATGTGTTTTTTGTGGCTGGTTGTATAAATATTCCTGCTTTATTTAGATGGATTAATGCGCTATTTCATCTAAATAAAATCAATTTAATACCCCTTAGGAGGTATGTCTTTTGTAGGTAAAAATTTGAAGTGTGACAAGTAATTAGCTTTGCTTTGGTTATGGTCACATTAATACTGTAAAGCCCTGTCGTGATTAACTTGTTGTGATATTAATTGTTTTAAATTAATTAGATTTTTTAATTTTGAAAGTTTGATTGATGTATTTGGTAAGTGAGATGAACAGATGTATTTATCAAATTATAAATAATAATAATCCCATTGAGGAATGATGATGAAATTAAGAAAAATAGCTGTCGCAGTAATGCTAACAACTGCTTTTACCGGTTACAGTGTGGCGGGCGAAGTCGATTTATATAAAAGTGAAAACTGGCAAAAAACTTTCCCAGAACAATATAAAACTTGGGCCGAAACTGAAGAAACTACACCAGCTTCAGGTGAATTAGATGATTTATTAGCAAGCAACCCTAACTTAGTCAGCGCCTGGGCAGGTTATGGTTTCGCTAAAGACTACAATCGTGCTCGTGGTCATCACTTTGCATTAACTGATATCGTTAAAACATTACGCGTTGGTCACCCAATGGTAGGCCATGACGGTAAGATGGTTGGTGAAGCAATGGCGGCAAGCTGTTGGTCTTGTAAAACACCTGATGTCGCTCGCATGTATGACGAAGTCGGCGAAGGCAAGTTTTCAGACAATGCATGGTCAACTTGGGGCCACGAGATGTCTAACACCATCGGTTGTGCTGATTGTCATGAATTAGGCAAAGAAGAGATTCGTTTAAGTCGTCCATACACCGACCGCGCTATGAAATCGATTGGTAAAGACTTCGATAAACAAGACGCCACAATGCAGGCCAGTCAGACATGTGCTCAGTGTCACGTTGAATACTACTTCGACGGAACCGATGAGAAGAAAGTTAAATACCCAATGGATTACTGGGTACCTGGTGTTAATACAGACTATAAAGAGTTTGTAGGCTACAAAGGAACTGACGGTTTATATGAAGGTTTTGCTGCTGAAGCACAACTGGCTTACTTTGATAAGCGCGGCTTTAAAGATTGGACCAATGCTGTTTCTGGTGCACCAATGATTAAAGCGCAACACCCAGAGTTTGAAAACATGCTTGATCGTACTGAGCATGCAATGGATAGCCATTTAGAGTTTGGTTGTACAACTTGTCATATGCCTAAAGCTGAAAATGAAAAGGGCGGCAAGTACTCTAATCATAAAGTGACGTTTGAAGCTGAAACATTACCATCAAGCTGCCAAAGCTGTCATGAAGCAGAAGACTTCAAAGAAATCCTTGATGAGCGTAAAGCTGAAATCAATAAGCTACGTTTTGAAGCTGACGGCACAGATCCACGTTTGACTGAAGTGCACTTTAAAGCGCAAGCAATCTGGTCAGCGAATGGTATTGAAGGTTTAGAAGCTGGTAAAGGCATTGCAGTGGCGAAAGGTAACTACGAAGCCGCATTGAAAACTAAATCAGTACTATCTGGCGAAATGAACAGCTTACTAACCAAAGTGAGAAATGCACAGTGGTTCTGGGATAGTGCAACAGCTTCACATGGTATCCATGCTCATAACCCTGCAGAAGCCATCCGTTTGTTAGAGAAATCTAACGATATTTTAGATGCTGCAATTACTGAAGCTGATGCATTACTGAAAAAGTACGCACCAGAATACAAGTACGATGCAACTAAATACGACACTAAAGCGAAAGTTCAGCCTCTTGTTGGTTTAGACCTTGAAGCAATGAAAGCGTCAAAAGAGCTATTCATTGAAAAGCGTGTAGAAAAAGAATGGCCAGTAGAGCTTAAGTAATTCATTTACTGACGCTTTAATGAATCAGTGCGATTTGAATAAATAGACTCTCCACTATCACCGTTCAAATCTGTCACTGTGGCAGCAAAATGCCAGTCGATGTTTATCGACTGGCATTTTTTATAAGTAAAACCTTATTGGAGAGTGTTTATTATTCGCAATGTGCATCATACGCAATGTATACCATACGCAATGTGCATAAAGATTCGCTTAGTCATTGAAGTCGTTAATAGCGCTATCATCAGTGGGCTAAATCAGTAAAATAGACTTACCTCTTATCAATGCGATATCTCATTTTGAAGGTTCAACACATTACCATTGCTTTACCGTCACTTATTCACCGAATAGGACGGGACAGTGTTAATCAAGCGAAAGTCATTTGCGCTCAATATCAATGTGAACTTAAACGAGTAAGGCGCTCCAGAAACTGGACGCTTGTAGGCGATGCTATCAATGTGCAAACCATAGGATTGTCGCTTAAAACCAATGATTCAATTACTTTTGCTTATCTGATTAAGAAAATCGATATTGGTTTAATTGGCCATGAAGATAAACTTGAAACCTTAACGCAAAAATTACAACGGCTTATTACTCAAACGCCTAATATTACCCTAGCAGAATTGATGCAATTAACCGATTGTACTGAAGTTGAAGCCCGCACCGCGCGATTTGAGACTGATATTTGGTAGATATGATGATTAAGCAGATTATTAAGTGTGGCTATATATGTACCCATATGGACTTTTGTTTTAATATCAATCGCTTATTCGAGTTTTTGCTCCCATCTTTTATTCCCAATAACGCCTGTTGTTAACCCATCTGTCACTGGTTGTTTATTACGTTTATTGAATGGCATCAATTAGGCTATTTATCATCAAAGCTAAGCCTTATTCTCATTCCTTTGTGTGTCGACAATGTCTTTAGCATCATCATTATTCCCAGGTATATCGTGCATCTCTAATTAAAATCACAATAGATTTGAATCAGTTGCTCAATAGCTGTCTATACTTGCTTACGAGCCATTATTTTGCTTGGTTTTGTATTTTGAACTTAGGTATTTTGGACTTAGGTAATTTGCTTCTCTTAGGCTCATTTCTTTATTTGAAAATGAATGTTAACGATATTTACTCATCAGGTAACTTTAGGAGAGTTAGGTATGAAACAGTGGGAATTATCCCGACGGGACTTCATGAAAAAGTGCGTTATCGGTGGGGTAACTGTTTATAGTGCACCGATGTTATTGCAACAGCAAAGTGCAATGGCTAAAGGTGTTGCTTCTTCACTGGCTGAAACTTGGTATCAAGATGGCAAGCCTGCATTTCGATTTGATGCGATAGAAAAAATCACTGGCGAGAAAATTTACGGCCGTGATTATCGCGCAAAAGATATCCCGTCTTGGCCAGACACTCAGCATCATGCTTTTATTGTGCGAGCTCACATTGCCGATAAAGTGTATCAAGGCCTCGACCTCAGTGTTATTCCTAAAGATCTGATGCCTTACAAAATTATTACAGCTGAAGATTTAGAGAGTAATGCGCTAAAGTTACCGCCTTTTTACGGTGATAATATGCTGCTTAAAAAAGGCAGCGCGCCTGATTATTTAGGCCATGAAGTGGCCATTTTATTATTTAATGATTTTGCTCAGTTTTTAAAAGCCAAAATGATGTTGCAATTTCATGAGCATTTTGTGCAATACGGCCCTGAAACCGTGCCTTATAATGCTGCCTCAAAACAACCTTATGCTGGCTGGCGGATTGTCCGTGAAGAGTCAACTAAAGGCTCCCAAGATGATGATATCTACAGTACATATCATTCGGGGCAATTTTTCCCTAAATATGAGGGGCAAAAATTGCTTTGGCCTAACCCAGTAAAAGGCAGTGATGATATTGGCGAGCGAGGGATGTATCTTGCGCAGACTCTTCGTCAAGAGATGACATCTAACGATGATTGGTTTGTATTAAATAAACAATACAAAACGCAATCGATTGAACCTATGATGTTAGAGCCAGAAGCCTACAACGGCTTTTTCGATAAAAAAAGCCAAACTTTACACGTGGTAATAACGACACAGTCCCCCCAAGATTTTTATCTTCAAGCTGGCAAGGTACTCAGTGAAAGCCCATTAACCCAATCGATTAAAAATCTTGTGGTTCATTCTCCTTATATTGGAGGCGGATTTGGCGGTAAAGACCATACTATTTTTCCGTATTACGGCATGATTGCATCGATTTTTGCAGATGCTCCGGTAAGACTGGCAAATAATCGATTTGAGCAATTTCAGTCAGGACTTAAGCGCCACCCGTTCCATTTTACTAATCAGTTAGCATTTGATAAGTCGAGCCTTAAACTCAAAGGTTTAGTGGCAGATATGAACTTAGATGGTGGTGGTAGAGAGAATTTTTCCTCATCAGTTGCCATGGTGGGAGCGAGTGCTATTCAAGGCATTTATTACATTCCCAGAAATGATATTGTGGCGACCTGTTTACCATCATATTTGCCGACGGCTGGTTCAATGCGAGGTTACGGTTCTTTGCAATCAATGGCATCTATAGAAATGATGTTTAACGAAGCAGCAGATGAAATGAAAGTGGATCCTTTCAAACTTCGCCGCGTCAACGCCATGGTTAATGGTGACAAAAATACCCAAGGCTCAGTGCCTCTTGAAAATATTCGCTACCAAGAAATGCTCGATTTGGCTGAAAAACATGAAATGTGGCAAAACAGGCAAGCCAATAAAACCAAGTTTGACCAAGCCAATCCAGATAAATCAATGGGCGTTGGTTTTGGTTTTGTCAGTAAAGATTACGGCACTGGCTCTAATGCTCCGTCCTCCTATGTTGGTGTAACGCCAGATGGAAAAGTGGTGGTTAAAGTGTTCTCTGTTGAAATGGGTACAGGTACTGATACTTCTCAGGCCAGCTTAATTTCAGAATACTTGGGCTCAGCAGCAGATAACCTTGATATTGCACAAATAGAAGTGTTTGATGCATTGGAGATTTTTGATGATGCTAGCCCGTATATAATGAGCCAAGAACATCAAGACAAAATGGCAAAAAATCCACGTTGGACCCCTATGGTCGTATCAGCATCATCAGCAAGCCAATCAGCTTTTTTTCAAAGTCATTCGACTAAATATGCAGCCAAAATTTTATTTGAAGAGTCATTGTTTATGGCCGCAAAAACGATATGGGAAAAGCAAGGATCTAGCGGTATCACCATTACCGATGTGAGCTGGCAAGGTGGCCAATTGCATGCTAAAGATGCTGAGCCTTTATCACTGTCTATCATATGTAAGAAAGCGCACGCCGAAGGCATGATAACGGGTGTCATGACCCATGGTTTTAATCGTTGGCAATGGGCAACAGCAAAATTTGAACTTAATCAGCAGCAAAAAGAATACCCACTAGATGCCATCGCATTGGAATACGGCATCGGCGCCAATGACGCAGTAAAAGCTAAGCAAAATAAACAGGGCTTTGTGGTGCAAGAAAGACAAGCTGTCAATTATCCAAAAGTAAAGCTCAATAGCGCGATGGTACGTTATTACACTCCTTGTTTAACTATGGTAGAACTTGCTGTTCACAAGGTCTCTGGCGAAGTTGAAATTCTTAGAACGCACACATGGATAGAACCTGGAAAAGTGCATGTACGGGAATTAGTTGAAGGACAAATTGAAGGTGGGCTTACCATGGGGATAGGCCATGTACTTCATGAAGCATTACCACAAGATAATACTGGCGCGGGTAATGGGGAGTGGAACATTGACCGTTATAAAGTCCCGTTTGCCAAAGACAATGGTGTGTGGACTCTTGACTACACGCTCCTACCGACTATTGATGGAAGTGATGAATCAAAAGGCTTAGCTGAAGTGGTGATGATCCCAATTGTTCCCGCGGTTGTTGAGGCGATTTATCAAGCCACTGAAAAACGTTTCTACCATTTACCTATTACAGCTAAAGATATTTCGGAGGCCAATGCATGAGCACGCTAAACTTAACCATCAATGGTAAGCAATATGGCCCACTTGAGATAGACCCAGGCATGCCAATGGTCAACTTTTTACATGAGTACCTTAACCTTACTGGGACTAAATTTGGCTGTGGCGAAGGTATTTGTCATGCTTGTGTGGTGATTGTAGATAATGATGATGGCACCTCAAGCACTAGGCGGACTTGTATTGCAAATGTCATGCTTTTTAATAACCTGAATATTAGAACCATTGAAGGCCATGCAACCAAAAATAACGTGGGTGAAATTATCGCCCTGCATCCTGTGCAAGATGCTTTTATCAAAAACTTTGCGTTTCAATGTGGTTGGTGCGCCCCTGGTTTTACTAATGAAACAGTGGCATTGATTGAAAAACTGAAACAAAAACCCATCGCGAAAGACCAAGTAGAGCGGGTGATTGAAGATACCTTAGGAGAGCATGTCTGTCGTTGTACTGGATATGTGCGTTACTTTAAAGCAGCTAAAAACCTGATTTTGGCGACCAAAGGCTTAACTATTTAACGATAATAAATGGTTACGTAATCTATAGCGCATTCCTTGTAATGGGAATGCGCTTTTATTTAAAGCAATAATAGAAACGTTCAAGGTAGTTAACGTCCAGGATAAATTCATTTTTAAAGGCTAAGGATGTTCAATTGGTCGAGCATGTCGATAAACTAATACGGTTAATTACTGAACCTCCCAATATCACTTTATCAGTACTTATTCAGTTAACTCAGTGCATTGAAGCTGAAGCAAGAACTGCAAGATTTGATGCAGATACTTGGTGAAGGCAGAATCAGATTTAATTGGCTGCCCGCTTAGAGTAACAGAGGGAGCTTAACTAACTTCCATAAAACACGTGTTTTGCATCACATTCTGCTTATTAAATAATGCCCCGACCTAGACTTTATCATTATCTATAGCTATCTATGTGGGATTAGCTCTATCTAAAAAACTGCATACTCTGTATACTGCCGCGCTGCTTTTAAAGCTCATTTATTCGACTATTTACCCCGAGGATTGCCGTTATCATTAGTACAAACAACATCACCATGCAGTTTGGCGCTGAGCCATTGTTTGAAAACATTTCTGCTAAATTTGGCCACGGCAACCGCTACGGTCTGATCGGCGCAAATGGTTGTGGTAAATCCACCTTCATGAAAATCCTCAGTGGTGCGTTAGCACCAAGCTCTGGCAATGTCTCAATTACACCGGGCTTAAAAGTCGGTACCTTGAGCCAAGACCAGTTTGCTTTTGAGCAATACAGTGTGGTTGATACTGTGATCATGGGCGATGCAAAACTGTGGGAAGTGAAGCAAGAGCGTGATCGTATTTACTCTCTGCCAGAAATGAGCGAAGAAGACGGCATGAAAGTGGCCGATCTTGAAAGTGAGTTTGCTGAAATGGATGGCTACAGTGCGGAATCTCGTGCTGGTGAAATTCTCTTAGAAGCGGGTATTGAAGAAAGCTTTCATTTTGGCTTGATGCAACAAGTGGCACCAGGCTGGAAACTCAGGGTGTTACTGGCGCAAGCATTATTCTCAAACCCAGATATTTTGCTACTTGATGAACCAACCAACAACTTGGATATTCATACCATTTCTTGGTTAGCAGGCGAGCTTAACAAGCGTAAGTGCACCATGATTATCATTTCACATGATAGACATTTCTTGAATTCAGTTTGTACTCATATGGCTGATATCGATTATGGTGAGCTGCGTGTTTATCCGGGTAACTACGAATACTTCCTTGAAGCGTCTGGCCTTATTCAAGAGCAGCTATTAGCAGGCAATGCTAAAAAGAGTGCTGAAATGGCAGAGCTGCAAGACTTTGTTAACCGTTTTGGTGCCAATGCATCTAAAGCGAAACAAGCAAGCTCACGTGCTAAAAAACTAGATAAAATCAGTTTAGATGAAGTGAAATCGTCTAGCCGTATGACGCCATCGCTACGCTTTGATGAAAGTAAAAAAATGCATCGCCAAGCATTAGTGATTGAAGAATTAGGCCATGGCTTTGATGGCGAACCGTTATTTGCTGGTGGCGATTTAATTTTAGAAGCGGGCGCTAAGCTTGCGGTTATCGGTGAAAACGGTGTGGGTAAAACCACATTGCTGCGTTGTTTAGTCAATGAGCTAGCGAACAATCACGGCACGATTAAGTGGTCTGAAAACGCTGCAATTGGTTATTGCCCGCAAGACAGCAGCAAAGACTTTGATAATGATTTATCGCTATTTGATTGGATGTCGCAGTGGCGTACCCCTAAACATAACGACCTTATGGTACGTGGTATGTTAGGTCGTTTGTTATTTACTGAAGATGACGCCAACAAGAAAGCAAAAAATTGTTCAGGTGGTGAGAAAAACCGTCTGTTATACGGCAAGTTAATGATGCAAGACATCAACGTGTTAGTCATGGATGAACCGACTAACCACATGGACATGGAAGCCATTGAAGCGTTGAACAATGCACTTAAGTTGTTTGAAGGTACGTTAATATTCGTCAGTCATGACCGTGAGTTTGTATCATCATTGGCGACGCACATTATTGATGTAAGAGATCAACAACTCGTCAGCTTCCACGGCAGTTTTGATGAATACCTAGCTAGCCAAGCTGAAGCCGCTGCACTCGCAGGTAAATAAGCACAGCAATTTAGATTTTTCCGCTGATAATAAAATGCCGCTAACTTAATGGTTAGCGGCATTTTTTATGTCAGCTTGTTCTAGACAATTTAATTTTGATAATCAGTGGCCAATACTATTGAGGTGTTGGATTAACATCATTCGGATCTCTGTTGGGGTTTCACTATGCCAAAATCCGCCGACATACGCCCAAAGTGGGATCATAAATAACAGCATTAAGACTAGGACTGTTAAGCCTCTATATGACATTACCATTCCCCATCGAGTACTAAAATGTAGCGCCTCTTTTTTAGGACAAGCTGAGATACAGTTCATGCAGGCTTGGCACTCATCACTGCGAATGGTGGTTTGGGTATGCACGATAATATTAGCGGGACATGCGCGGGTGCACTTGTCACATTTCATGCCTTTACCTTCAATAAGGCATTGCTCAGTTGTGCGGCGAATTTTAAATGGGCTTAAAAAACTAACTAGTCCAAGCAGTGCGCCATAAGGACAGATATAACGACAGAACCCCTGTCGCTTCCATGCCGCTATTGCCAGAATTAAACTAAAACACATTAAGCTTATTGCAGTGGGACTTAAGAAAAACAGCGCCATCTTAAGGTCGGCAACCTTGTGATAATAACCATCTAAGTAATGTGGAATGCTGGCTAGTGGCATAGTGAACACTAACAAAACCAGTGCTGCCAATAGCAAGTACTTTATCATGCGTAGTATCCAGTCTAACCAAGCGGGTGGTGCAAGCTCCTGTTTGATAAAGCGCTTTCTTAAGCTATATAAGTAATCGCCCGCTAACCCAAGCGGGCAGGCCCAGCCACAAAATGCACGTTTGCATAATAACCCTGTCAGTAACACCACAACTAGCATGACTGCAGCTGCTGGATGATTTTGATCCCACAGCCCTAGACCTAAAATGGCTTTAAGTTCAATACCGCCAGCAATAGGCAAAAAGGCATCACCAATATCAGGGCGTACTAACCAAGGGGTTATTTCAGCCTTTAACAATGCGGCATTGATGGCAAATTGAATCCCAACAAGCATCATCGACAGGGCGAGGGCATGCCTGATCATTTCTTTTAATTGATTGGCTTTATTGCCTTTAACGCGTTGACCGTTAACGACACCGCCTTGGGCAAGCGCTGGCTGAAACTTATTGAATAATGGTAGTAAGAGTAAAGATAAACCTAGGCCGACAAATAGTGGCCAATGCAAGCTGATAACTAGAGCTGCCATTAACAGTGCGCCACACAAAGCTGCGCCCCATTTTTGTTTACTCCAATACAGTAAACTTATGCTGTATACCAAGGCTAATACCAAGGTGATTGATTCGATCGTGCTCATATGCTGATTTCTAAAAAGTGTGAATACTAATGAGAGTGCAGAGCGTTGGTGCTAGTTCGTTGGTTTGGTTAAGGATGTGAATCAGCTCGAAAAAATAACCAATAAGTATGCAAAGTAATTGAGTTATATCACTAACCTTGGATTAACAATTGAAACAGTCTGGTATTTTGATTTTTATCTGTTAGGAATTCTTTTTAGAGTTGTTTATTTGAAACCTTTAATAACAAGCTTGAATGGATGCGTTAATAAGGGCATTGCTTATTAACGCATCAGAGGGCCTCGCTATATTATTAATAGCTAAAGCTAGTTAAAACTCTTCATTTGCCTCAACAATGCGCTGTAATCTTTCTTGCTCTTCCTCTTTAGCTGCATTGATTTCTTCAAGCACTGAATCCACATCAGCTACATGTTCACTTTCAGTAAATTCGCCTGTGAGTACCGACTCTGGCGTAAGTTCACCGGCTTCAAAAAGTGCCCACATCTCTTTTGCGTATTGGGTGTTAGCAAGCTCAGGTGCAAACTGGCTGTAATACTGAGTCATGTTGTTCACATCTCGGGCGAACATCCATACAGCGTTGTTGTTTGCAGCGGCATCGACAGCCTGAGGTAAGTCGATAATCACAGGGCCTTTGTCATCAACTAATACATTAAATTCAGACAGATCTCCGTGGATCAACCCCGCACACAGCATCAGTTTGGCATACTCGATCATACTGGCATGATCGCGTACAGCGTCTTCATGAGAAAACACCACATCGTTTAATCTAGGAGCCACAAAACCGTCAGTGTCGGTCACCAACTCCATTAGCAACACGCCTGAAAAACAGCCGTAGGGTTCAGGTACACGAACGCCTGCTGCGGCAAGCTTATATAGGGCATCCACTTCGGCATTTTGCCAAGCTTCTTCTTGCTGGTCACGGCCGAATTTAGAGCCTTTTTCCATGGCTCTGGCACGGCGACTATTGCGGACCTTTCTTCCCTCTTGGTATTGAACAGCTTGTTTAAAGCTGCGCTTATCAACATCTTTGTAGACTTTTGCGCAGCGAATATCATCGCCGCAGCGCACTACATATACACTGGCTTCCTTGCCGCTCATTAATTGGCGCAGGACGTCGTCGACTAAGCCTTCTTCAACCAGAGGTTGGATTCGTTTGGGGATTTTCATTGCGCCGTTATACCGTAAATAGCGAGTAGATGGAATGCTCAATCAGTAGAATAGCCTTAAAAGGCTAACTTTGGTTGAGATGAGGCTTTTTAGGATAAACATAGGTTGATGATAGCTATGCTAGGTAGTTGCTTGCTATCATTGCTATCTTACTCAATGCTTATTAGCATTATTTAAATCGAACGATTGATAGCAAATTGGCAGTTAATAGGATCTTTCATGATTGAATTACAGCAAAATAACCCACTACATGGTTTAAAGTCAGAAACTATGGTGTCAGAGCTAGTGGACTTTTATGATTGGAAGATTTTGTACGCAGCGCTGCGTTTAGAGTGTTTTAACAATAATCCTAGCATGGAGTCATGCCTTAAGTTTTTAAAGAAAACTGAATGGGCGAGGGAACGTGTTGAAAGCTTTTACTTATATCGTTTTAAAAGTATGCCTAAAGGTAGTGCGGCTCAGTTTGAATTAAAGCCTCGCGAACGTGGTTTTGCTGATGGTATTGTGCCTCGCAAACCACAAGAATTAACCGTTGAGTTGATTGCAGAAATGCGTGAAAAAGCCACTGCTGACTATGAAGAAATGAAGCGTAATAATAATGACCGCCCTAAGCAGTACGGCAAAGATAAGCCAAGAGCACAGGACGGTTATGCGCAAAACAAACCTAAAGGCAATCGCCCAGCACCATCACAAGACCCGTCTAACCCTTGGGGTAAGTAGATTGACTTTATAGATCTAGCATTATTGTATAATGCTAGATTTTTTATTAACCAAGGCTTAATTATTGGCTGCGTTTAGCTGGTGCTATAAATTAGCCACACTTCAACTCGCCTCGCACCAAGTGAATTCATGACATTAATATTTATAGTTGCGTAGTTAAATTAGTTAAATTAGTTAAATTAGTTAAATTAGTTAAATTAGTTAAATTACTTAAAGTGCTATAAGTTAACTTCAATTATTTTATTCCTAAACGTTTTGCTAATCGATGTAAATTGCCCGTGTCTAGGTTAAGTTCACGGGCAGTAGCAGACCAGTTTTGATTATTTTGCTGATAACATTGGCTTATTAGCTGTTTTTGGAATGCTTCTGTGGCTTGTTTAAAGCTGCTATTTTCTCTGGTTAGCTCTACTAAATGTTGCTCTGTTAAAGTCTGTTCAGCCCCGCTTGCTTGCTCAGGAGCAGCAGATGAAGCGTTTATGTCTGGTAGCGTCAGATGTTCAACGTTTAGTTCTAATACTTGATCTGCTCTATTGGTTTCAAAGCCACTTTGGCTTGCTTTTGCGATAACAGCAGCACGGCTGATGACATGTTCTAATTCACGGATATTACCGGGCCACGGGTAGTGCTGTATCTGTTTGATTAATGACTCGCTTAATCTAATGCTGTTTAAGTTTAGTTTCTGCCGAGTGCGTTCAGCAAAGAACCCCGCTAATAGTACAATGTCATCTTCACGTTGGCGCAGTGGTGGCACAGCAATGGGGAATACACTTAAGCGGTGATATAAATCGGCTCTAAATCTACCTGCTTTGACCTCTTCGTGCATGCTACGGTTTGTTGCAGCAACAATACGCGTATTTACAGTAATATGGCGATCATCACCCACACGCTGAATATCTCCGTACTGTAATGCTCGTAGTAATTTTGCTTGTAGTGACAATGACAGTTCGCCGATCTCATCGAGAAATAAAGTGCCACCATCTGCCTGTTCAAATTTTCCCTTGCGATGACTTATTGCGCCAGTAAATGCCCCTTTGACGTGGCCAAATAATTCACTCTCTGCCACTGATTCTGGCAGCGCTGCACAGTTTAGATAAACCAGTTGTTTAGCTGAGCGGCTAGAGCGATGATGAATTGCGCTGGCAACCAGTTCTTTACCTACACCTGTTTCGCCCATGATTAGAACGGTAAGGTCGGTGTTGGCGACAGCATTGATGTGTTCTTGTAGAGCTTTCATACCATCAGACTGGCCAATCATCTCTTGTTTGCCTCCATGATGGGAGGTTAATGGCTGATGGTCTGCACTGACTTTGTCGAGGTGGGCTTGCTGCTCCAGTTGTTCTATTAACAATGCCGTGTGTAAGCCACTTGCAGCTAGCGCACTGATAAAACGTAAGTCTTCATTTTTGTGCTTGTCAAACTGGCCAGGGTCAAAAGCATCAATAGTAATTGCCCCAATCAATCTGTCATCAATGAGTAAAGGCAATCCCATACACGAGTGTACTTGTAACTTATCATCGTGATTAGAAATAAGGCCATCATAAGGATCAGCAAGAGTGCTGTCGGCAGGAAAACGGACGATATCACCAGCACGAGCAATTGCTTCCAGTCGCGGGTGAGCGTTAATTACAAAACGCCTGCCTAGGACTTCTTGTGCAAGGCCATTAATGGCAAGTGGGGTGAATTGCTGATCTTGGTATAGCAATAGGGCAGAAGCATCGCAATTTAATACTTGGCGAATGGTGGCAAGTAAGCGATCAAATCTGTCTTGATTAGCTAATCCTGAGTTTAAGTCTTGGGTTATTTGTTGCCATTGCCCTAGTAGTGATTTCATTTGAAATGCTCATTGAATTTGTTGCTTGTATCATCAGTGTAATCTTGGGCTTGTCAAAATGACAATTTAATCTGTCTTTTTGACAACTACAATAGTTGTCATTATGACATTGAATTGTATTTTTATTAAAAGCTTTTTAGTAATAGTCGGTAATTTCAGATAGTTACATTGTTGGCACGACTAGTGCAAATACTCAATTATGAAAGGCTAGGTTATGAAAACTCAGTTATCAAAACCCAGCTAAGCAAACAAATCATTATTGAAACACTAGGTAATAAGAAATGACAATTCAAGTAAAAAACAATATTCATTGGGTCGGACAACGTGATTGGGAAATTCAGGACTTTCATGGCACTGAATATAAAATGACTCGCGGTACATCTTATAACAGTTATTTAATTCGTGAAGAAAAAACAGTGTTAATCGATACTGTTGATCACCGTTTTAGCCATCAATTTATTCAAAACCTAGAAATGGAAATCGATTTAAATAGTATCGATTACATCGTGATAAACCACGCTGAAGAAGATCATTCTGGTGCGCTATCAGCATTGATGGAAAAAATTCCTAATACGCCAATTTACTGTACTGAAGCAGCCATTGATTCGATTGTTGGCCATCACCATCATCCTGAATGGAATTTTAAAACCATTAAAACCGGTGAAACTTTGGATATCGGTAATGGTAAACAACTTATCTTTATTGAAGCGCCAATGCTGCATTGGCCTGACAGCATGATGACCTACATGACTGAGGATGCCGTACTATTCAGTAACGATGCCTTTGGTCAGCATTATTGCGATGAACACTTGTTTAACGACGAAGTGGATCAAAATGAATTAAAAGAGCAATGCTTGCGTTATTACGCCAACATTCTAACGCCTTTTAGCAGCTTGGTGACGGCTAAAATTCATGAGGTACTGAGTTTTAATGTGCCCGTGGACATGATTGCCACCTCTCACGGTATCGTATGGCGTGACAACCCTACGCAAATTATTCATCAGTACCTTGAGTGGGCGGACAATTATCAGGAAGACAAAATCACTATTTTTTACGATTCGATGTCGAATAATACCCGCATGATGGCAGATGCTATTGCCCAGGGGATCCATGATGTTGACCCTGGTGTTGCAGTGAAAGTGTTTAATGTGTCAAAGCACGATAAGAATGAAATCTTATCGCATACCTTCCGATCAAAAGGCCTGTTGGTGGGATCTTCAACTATGAATAATGTGATGATGCCAAAAATTGCTGGCATGCTCGAAGAAATCACCGGCCTTCGCTTTAAAGAGAAAAAAGCAGCAGCCTTTGGTAGTTATGGCTGGAATGGCGGTGCTGTAGATCGTATTCATACCCGCTTAACCGATGCTGGTTTTGAAACGGCATTGAGCCTTAAAACCAAATGGCGTCCAGATGGTAAAGCCATGCGTGAATGTCGTGAACATGGTCGTCAAATCGCTAAACAGTGGGCTTTACATCCACTATCATCGACTGAAACTGACAATCAATTAGATACCCAACAAAGCTCAACTGATAGTCAAGCTGAAGCGCACCCTGCTGACTGTCAGTGCATGATTTGTACTGTATGTAATTGGATTTATGACCCTGCCATCGGTGAGCCAAATCAAGGTGTTGAAGCGGGGACTCGCTGGTCTGAAGTACCTGATTACTTTCTCTGCCCTGAATGTAACTTGGGTAAAGACGTGTTTGCCGAGCATAACGCTTAAAAAAGGATCGTCAGCATTATGAGCGAGGACATCAAAATGACAGCACCCATTATTATTATTGGCAGTGGCTTTGCAGCTTATCAGTTGATTAAAAATATCCGCAGACAAGATAGCGAAATGGCTATTCAGGTTTTTACTGGCGATAGCGGTGATGAATATAACAAACCAGATATAAGTCATGTATTTACTAAACAGCAAGATGCTGATGCGTTAATACAGCTTTCTGGTGCTGCATTTGCAAAGCAATACAAGGTTAGCCTATTTGCTAATACTTGGGTTGATGACATCGATACTCAAGCACAAAGTATTTTCGTTAATGGGCAAGCGTATCCATATTCGAAACTGGTTTTCGCTACAGGCGCCAGCGCTTTTGTGCCAGCAGTGTTAGGTAATGGCGCTGGAAAAGTACTGACCTTGAATAGCCTTGCAGAATATAAACGCTCACAGGAGCTGATTAACTCTGCTAATGCTGTGTTGATTATGGGGGGAGGGCTTATCGGCATTGAGCTTGCGATGGACTTACATGCCAGTGGTAAGCAAGTGATTGTGGTTGAACCCAATGGCAGAATATTGGCCAATGTCGCCCCCGATTTTGTTGCACTTAAACTTGAGCAGGAGTTACTTAGTGGTGGCGTCCGGTTATCGCTAAATGATGCGGTTACCACTGTTCAGCTACAAGATTGTTTAGTTGACTCGCACAAACTGAATGTGGTGACTAAAGCGGGTAAACAGTTTCAGGTTGATTGCGTGATATCCGCTGCGGGGCTTAGACCTAACACCCAGCTAGCAAAGCAAGCTGGAGTAGATGTTAATCGAGGCATTATGGTTAATAGTCAGCTAATGACCTCAGATAGTCAGGTTTATGCTTTAGGTGATTGCGCCGAAATAAACGGCAAAGTCATGGCTTACTTACAGCCCATTGTACTCAGTGCTAATGTCCTTGCTAAGCAGCTTTTAGGACAAGAGTCTGAACTTAAATTACCGCCAATGATGGTGAAAGTGAAAACACCTTCATATCCGATTCAAGTGGGTGGTCAATTTAATACTGATTCTGCTTGGAAGGTCAATTTTAATCAGCAAGGTGTCAGTGCTGAAGCCTTTGATGAAAATGACAACATGACTGGATTTGTGGTCACCAATAACCATGTGCAGCAGGCGTTTTCGTTATTGAGAAAAGTATCTTAATCCTAATCAACCACTATGTAATCGACTATTGTTCAAACAACTAATACTGATTTTATGCAGGCTATAAATGGCCTGCTTATGAGGATATTTATATGAGCCATCAAGCTATTACTAACAGCCATCAACGTATTCCGAGCTCTTGGACTATCCAACGCTCAACCCCATTTTTTACTAAAGAAAACGTACCAACAGCTTTACTCAGTCACCATAATACCGCCGCAGGTGTATTTGGTCAGTTATGTGTCATGGAAGGTGTTGTGACTTACTTTGGTTTTGCTGATTCAGAAGCGACTGATCACGAAGTTAAAGTGGTTATTCCTGCTGGCAGTTTTGCAACTAGTCCATCTGAGTATTGGCACAGAATTGAGTTAAGTGATGATGCTCAATTTAATATTAACTTTTGGTCAGCTACTGATAAGTCTGGCGAGAAAATGTTTAATAGTAAATAAGCCATTTGCAATGGGCTGGTTAGTTATTTAACTCTAAATTAGCCGTTATTAAGTCTATTTTGATCTGTATCATCACGGCCTCATTCGATATTGCCAATAATGTATATCAATATTCGCTAATAAAGATGAGGCCAAAGTGACAGATTCTGCATTAATCTTGCTCTTAAAAACCAGCATCTCTATTGGAATATGTCTTATTCTAACCGGATTGTACTTGCACAATTTTAATGAAACGGTTGAAGCAATGGGCGTACAGGGCATAGTCATTAGTGCAATGTGCGTGGCTTTTGGTATGGCCTTATCTCTTCCGACGAAAATGTACCTCACTTTTATTTTGGTTAAACGAGAAACTGATAGCCTTCAGCGTTAGAGTTTTCGGATTTGTATATTTTCATTCTAATTCCTACCTTTTTGTAATTAACCCAAGACTAATTGACCAAAAACACCGATAATTCACCCTAATTCGATAGATAAGCGCGATCGTTAGCGCTGTTTTAACTATATTTTGCTAGTCAGTTGTGGGTGTATTCAATGGAAATCAAAGTTAACTTTCTCGATAACTTAAGGCTTGAAGCCAAGTTTGACGATTTTACGGTCACGGCCGATCAGCCTATTCGCTATAAAGGTGATGGCACTGCGCCAAGTCCGTTTGATTATTTCCTTGCATCATCTGCGCTGTGTGCGGCGTACTTTATCAAGGTGTATTGTAAGGCGCGTGATATTTCTACTGACAATATTCGCTTGTCGCAAAATAATATTGTCGACCCTGAAGATCGTTATAACCAGATCTTTCAAATTCAGGTTGAACTGCCTGATGATATTTCTGAAAAAGATCGCACCGGGATCTTACGCTCAATTGATCGTTGTACAGTGAAGAAAGTCGTACAAACCAGTCCTGAATTTAAAGTTGAAACCGTTGAAAACCTCGATGCAGATGCCAATGCAATGCTAATGGGTCAACCTGACGGTGATGAAAGCACCTTCATTCTAGGTAAAGATTTACCCCTAGAAGAAACCATTAAAAACATGACAGGCATGCTAGCCGACCTTGGGATGAAAATTGAAATCTCATCTTGGCGTAACATAGTGCCAAACGTGTGGTCATTACATATCCGTGATGCTGCATCGCCAATGTGTTTCACAAATGGTAAAGGCGCAACCAAAGAAAGTGCATTATGTTCAGCATTAGGTGAGTTTATTGAACGCTTAAATTGTAACTTTTTCTATAATGATCAGTTCTTTGGCAATGAGATCGCTAACAGCGAGTTTGTGCATTACCCAAATGAAAAGTGGTTTGAGCTTGAAGAAGATGATGCGCTGCCTAAAGGGATTTTGGATGAGTACACGCTAGATATCTACAACCCAGATGAAGAACTACATGGCTCGCATTTGGTTGATACTAACTCAGGTAATATTGAGCGTGGTATCTGCACGATTCCTTATACTCGTCACTCTGATGGCGAAACGGTGTATTTCCCGTCAAACTTAATTGAAAACCTATTCTTAAGTAACGGCATGAGTGCGGGTAATAACCTGCAAGAAGCCCAAGTTCAGTGTTTATCAGAAATCTTTGAACGCGCAGTTAAGCGTCAAATCATTGAGCAAGAAATAGTCCTGCCAGATGTGCCAATGTCAGTGCTTGAGAAATACCCAAGTATTCTTGCGGGTATTAAAGGCTTAGAAGAACAAGGCTTCCCAGTTGTTGTTAAAGATGCCTCACTGGGTGGTGAATTCCCAGTCATGTGTGTCACCTTAATGAACCCGAAAACTGGCGGCGTGTTTGCTTCATTCGGCGCGCATCCAAGCTTTGAAGTCGCATTAGAACGAAGCCTTACTGAGTTACTACAAGGTCGCAGTTTTGAAGGGTTAAACGATGTCCCTAAGCCTACGTTTAACAGCATGGCTGTTAGTGAACCAGAAAACTTTGTTGAGCACTTTATTGATTCAACGGGTGTTATTTCATGGCGTTTCTTTAGCAGTAATCACGACTACGAATTTTGCGAGTGGGATTTCTCTGGCACCTCAGAGGAAGAAGCTAACGGCTTGTTTGGCATTTTAGAAGCGTTAGGCAAAGAAGTTTATACCGCTGAATTTGATCAATTAGGCGCGTCAGCATGTCGTATGTTGGTACCTGATTTTTCTGAAGTGTACCCAGTAGAAGACTTAATCTGGGATAACACCAATAAAGCGTTGGATTACCGCGAAGATATTTTAAATCTGCACTCATTATCGGATGAAGAGCTGGTGGATTTAGTGAATCGTTTAGATGAAAGTCAGCAAGATAACTACACTGACATTCGCACCATGATTGGCATTGTATTTGATGAAAATACCGTGTGGGGACAGCTGACTATTATGGAGCTGAAAATCCTTATTTACCTAGCATTGGGTGCCCATGAAGAAGCCAGCGAATTGGTCGGTGACTTCTTACAGTTTAACGATAACACGGTTGAACGTGGCTTGTTCTATCAAGCGGTAAACGCCGTACTTGAAATTGAACTAGAAGAAGACCTTGAGCTTGAGCATTACCTTCATAACTTCAATCGTATGTTCGGGGAAGAAGTGATGGAAAATGTTGTCGGCAGTGTAAACGGTAGCGTGCGTTTTTATGGTTTAACTAAAACCAGCATGAACCTTGAAGGGATTGAGCCGCATTTACGTCTGATTGAAAGCTATAAAAAGCTGCATCAAGCGCGTAAGTTGGCTGCTAAGTAATCTACATTCAGCCAATGTATTAACGAAAAAAGCGAACCTCAAGGTTCGCTTTTTTATTTGCTGCATTATAAGTGGTTGAACATGTATCAGTGTTTGTAAAAATATGAAATCGGCTTTTGTCATAATACTGATGCGAGCTTTGGATTATAATAGGCCCATACGTTTGCCCTTCATCATTTAGGAATATGTTTATGTCTTCACACCCATTTGACGCCTTAACCTTAGACAATGGCGCACAACTGATTTTTACCCCTTGTCCTGGTACTAAAGAGGCCTCATTAACTGATTCAGTTGCTACCTTAAAGCAAGCTGGTACTGATATGCTGCTGACGTTAATGTTTGATAAAGAAATGGTGGCTAATAATGCTGAGTCTTTACCGAATGTCTGCGCTGAGAATGATATTTGCTGGATTCAATTACCTATTCTTGACGATGCAGCGCCTAATGAAGTATTTGAAGCAGCGTGGCAAACGCACAAAGATGAAATACTTGAGCTAGTCTCACAAAAAGGCACCATTGCCGTTCACTGTAAAGGCGGCACTGGGCGTACAGGTTTAGTGATCGGTTTAATCATGTTGGCACATGGCATACCAGCCGATAAGGTGATTGCTGAAGTGCAAAATATTCGCCCTAAAGCGCTTAAAAATCCTGTGCAAGTGGCTTATTTTAATTCTTACGCTTAATTATCCTTTCGTCAGTATCGACTTCTAATGAGTGTCTTTTAGATTGGCGGTACTGACCACTTCTTACCTTCTTTTAAATACCCTAATTTAATACAAGTTTTTCTCTCTGATGCTTTTAAACGCTATCTAAAGCAGTTCTGGTCGAATATATCCTCACATCGTTTACTTAAAAATCTGCTGACCGAGTATCTGAATTTAGCTGAGTCACTTATGGTTTTGATTGCTGTCGCCATACAATAAAGTTCGAAACTTTACCTAGCTGAAGCCTTGATGTTTACGTTACAACAGATTCATCAAGTAACATTAAAGCTTGAAACTCACTTCTGGACACAAACATACCAGCGGATGTGCTAAATTAGCATCCTATGATTAATTGCAGACATGGAAAATCACTTAACTTGGTGTCCAATGTTGATGGTACAGATCAGATTGTGAATATTCTATGTTCTGCAATATTCGCTTATCTTCTTCTCAAACTCTCTAACTAACCCTTTGGGTACTCGAAGGTTAACCGTATCAGGTTGCTCTACTTTGTATACTCCTCGATAGTTGAGAGTGCATACTCTGACAATTTCAAACAATGCTTCAATTGGGTCGATACCGTGTTCATCAACAAATTTAGGGTATTTACCATGGTCTGAGAATATTGATATTCCCCCATGTACAAACTTACTCCTCAATTCGTAAATAGTTTTTATTTTTGATTCGATTCTTACGATATCACTGGCGTCTCTACTTACCCCACCAACTATAGAAGCCTTGTTACTTCTTTCCATACCGTAGAGTGCATCTAACGCAATAAATTGGTTTAGGAACCTCTCTCGTCTATCATGAGTCCAACCATGAGCGATAAAAGATAGTGCAGATTTCATCCTCTTAGTGGGAGAAGAAAAAATTTTCTGTAGATTGCCAGCGACTTCATCACTCAGGTTTATCTCATAAACAGAAGGTAGATTAGACCTTATTTGGCTAGTAGTAATTCTCGTAGAATCAAAAGAATTTATTCTACAATCAACTGTATCTTGATTGATTCTCAAAGGAGCATCGATAGTCGTGCATAATGCACCAAATAACCTGTCTAACTCTTCGGCAGCTTCATTTATTGAGCGTGCATAAACCAAAATAGCAGAACTATCAGTCAGTAGCTTATATATCCCGATAGGTTCACGGAGCAAATCTTTATCATCCAGAGCTTCTAAAGGGAAGTTTATTCCAGTTCGCATTCTCATATCGCCAAGTAGACTTTCTATTTGACCTGAACCATAAATACATAAGTTATTAGTGAGCCTATGCACTCCATCAGTATAAGCATAACGAATTGTGTAGACGTATGGTTTAAGAGCCTTTTGAGGCTCAATGTAGTCTACAAACAAAGTACTTAGATTATTTCGGTGTTGTTGTGAGAATATGGTACTTACTGGTTTATCCAGACTAGTTAACGATAAAAAATTCGCACTAATAATATTAAATGCATACGAGCAGAATTTTAGGAGTATTTCCTTTGCACTCTGAATATTATTGATACCTAATTCATGCCCTAACTCTTTAATCAGTCTGCTAGCACATTTATTTACATCTTCATCATTATATTTAAGCCAGAAAATGAAATCTCCAGCCATGGGTTTACCTATCTGAATAGATGAAACCCCATCTTTAGGACAGTAAAAGAAAGCGTTAGATAAATCTGCAGTTATGCTACTAGCGAATGAAGTATCCAATGGTTACCCTCTGTAAATCACCATCAACATGATGGACGTATTATTGCATATTAAGAGATTTAAATTAATTGAGTCAAAGAAGAACACCTCTTAGCGTACGAGTACTCGCTATCACACACAATATCTAAATGTTTTCTGGCACTAGCTCAACGACCTGTTATGAGGAGAAGTACTGCGTTTTCAGTGGCAAAAACTACAACTGAGTAAATACGTTAACAAGGAAAGGGGCAAAAACGAGTTACTAGAATCAACTTTGTACTTCATCAGTATTGGCTCTGTTAATGAGAGTCGTCACTTCAATCTAATCCATTGCCTGCCGCAGGCTTTTGTGCAGATACATCCAAGACACGCCGTAAACACATCCCTGTGGGCTCTGCGAAAACATCCATGTTTTCGAAGGTCTTGAACGCATCTACACTGGGTTTATTGTCTCTTCGATTTGACAGCATTGGTGATAATTTAAAGAGCTAAAGCTAGTAGATCTTGCATTTAAAAGACTCAATTTGAATTGAGGACGTTGAAGAAAATAGCGTGAGCCTGACAGGACGTCAGGCTAGCTTTCGCGGTGCAGGGATGCACCATCGGAAGCGTTAGCATTTTCGAATAAGGCCGAAGCAGTAATCAAACGAAGTCTAAAGCTGGATCATTCTCCGTTGAAAACATGCGTTTTTCAGCATTTTTCGTTAGGGGCGGCAGGGTGTTCCAAGAGGGTATTGCTGTTGATACCCTCTTGGTCTGGTGTGGGCGAAGCGCCACGACTTTGATTTTTTTCAAATGATAACTTCAAAATTTGAAACACGTTTTGGGGCAAAAGCTTGTTAAATGCTCCAATGGCTAGTATGAAAATTTTCAATCTTTAATGTCTCTATTTCACACTTCATTGTTTAGTTTCAGACCTTAATGTACGTCGACAATTGCAAATTAACCTGTGGTTCTGGCTATAAAATGGGGAATACTTAGCTTTGATAACAAAAAATTATGATTTTAAGAATTTTTAATGATTATATTTTTATAATACTAAGTCGTAAAATAGCTTTATTCGCTAGTGATAGCAGCACATTTATTTGCACATGCTTAAGGGTTTTTTATGAAATTTCTACACACGATGATCAGAGTTGCTGATCTTGATACATCAATAGAATTTTACACTCATGTATTGGGTATGAAGGTGTTAGAGCGTCATGAAAATACTGATTATCGCTATACCTTAGTGTTTGTTGGTTATGAGCAAGGCGGCACGACTATCGAATTGACCCATAATTGGGATACCAATGAATATGAAATGGGTAACGCTTTTGGTCATTTAGCCTTAGGTGTTGACGATATTTATGCGGCGTGTGACAAGATTAAAGCATTAGGCGGAAACATCACTCGCGAGCCAGGCCCTGTTAAAGGCGGCGAAACTCACATTGCTTTTGTTACTGATCCAGATAATTACCAGATTGAACTGATTCAATTAGATTAAGTTTTCCTTGGCATATTGCCGATTGATTTCCCATTTTCGTTATAAGGAAAGACCATGAAAGATGCATTATTTCAAACTATTCAATTAGGTGAACACGCCCTAAAAAACCGTATTGTTATGCCACCAATGACACGCTCTCGTGCAACACAGCCAGGTAACTCTGCAAACGATATGATGGCTGAGTACTATGGTCAGCGCGCACAAGCAGGTCTAATTGTGGCTGAAGGCACCCAAATTTCTGCAATGGGTCAAGGCTATGCTTGGACACCAGGCATTTACTCGCCTGAGCAAATTGCGGGTTGGAAGAAAACCACTGAAGCCGTGCATGCTAATGGTGGAGTTGTCTTTGCCCAGCTTTGGCACGTAGGTCGCGTTACCCATCCAGCAAACATTGGCGGTGAACAGCCAATTTCATCATCAGCGATGAAAGCTGAAAATGTAAAAGTATTCATTGATGACGGCAGCAATGCACCGGGTTTTGTGGATGTGGTTGAGCCACGTGCAATGACCAAAGCTGATATCGAACAAGTGATTGGCGAGTATCGTCAGGCTGCATTAAATGCCATTGAAGCAGGCTTTGATGGAATCGAGTTACATGCGGCAAATGGTTATTTGATCAATCAGTTCATTGATTCAGAAGCGAACGATCGCACTGATGAATATGGTGGCTCAATCGAAAACCGTCTGCGCTTTTTAAGTGAAGTCGTCACGGCGATGGTTGATGCCATTGGCGCTGATAAAGTGGGTGTGCGTTTAGCGCCATTTACCTCACTTAACGGCACTGTTGATGCAACGCCTGTTGAAACCTATACCGCTGCTGCAGCAATGCTTAATGGCCATAACATTGTTTATTTACACATCGCAGAAGTAGATTGGGATGATGCGCCTGAAACCCCACTTGAATTCAGACAAGCCGTACGTGAAGCTTACAAAGGCGTGTTAATTTACGCAGGTAAGTATGACGCAGCAAAGGGCGGACAAGCGATTAACGATGGCTTAGCTGACATGATTGGTTTTGGTCGTCCGTTTGTATCAAACCCTGACCTACCGAACCGCATCAAAAATGGTTACCCGTTAGTTGCCCATGATCCAGCTACCTTATTCGGCGGAGATGAAAAAGGCTTAACTGATTACCCAGAGTACAGTGAGCAGTAAACTAGCCCATGGCTAAAAAGATTGGCTAGTTGAATCCGCTGCGATCAACTAGAATAGAGATTAATAGCAACCTCGCTAACGCTTGGTTGCTATTTTTTTGGTATTTTAATTATTTAAATCCACCGTGATAAATCTCGTTGATTTCACAGTTTACAACAACGATGTTCGTGACTTTATCGATAATCGTTTATAACAGCGTCACTTCTTTTCATATTCATCAATTCCACTTTAGAGGCCATACATGCGCGGAGCCTTGTTTTTATTCATCGCCACTTTGTTGGCTGCACTTGGCTGGATTGCCTCGAAAGTCGTGGTAATGGATATGCCAGGCGAGACCTTTATTGCCAGTCGCTTCATGCTAGCAAGTCTAGTGTTACTGCCATTTTGCTATAAAAGCTTATGGCGTTTGCGGGCGAAACAAATTCTGCTTGCTTGTGGCGTGGGGATCTTTCTAGGTCTGGCACTATTGGTATGGGTACATGCGGTGTCAGTGACCCAAAGCTTGTCGGAAGGGGCATTCATTATGAGCCTAGCCATGATCATTGCACCGATGACAGCCTGGATTTTATTTAAGATTAAACCTAACAAAGCTTTTTGGTATGCCTTACCCATGAGTATTGCTGGGATGATGCTCATGACATTAACCAATGGCTGGCAAGTGGATGAATCTCAATGGTTCTTTTTATTCGCTTCAGCGTTATTGTCTGTTCATTTTGTATTAAATAAGAAGATCAGCAATCGTATTAAACCGTTAGATTCAATCTGCTTACAGCTGTTTATGGTAGGTTTAGTCGGCGGTATTTATGTTGCGTTCACGCAGCAAGCACCGTTTGAAGTCAGCAGTAACTTGGCGATATGGTTTGTGTTATCTACAGTGTTTGCGACATCGCTGCGTTACTTATTACAGACCATAGGTCAGTATTCTGTGAACATGGAAACCGCCGCGCTGATTATGGTTTTAGAGCCGATTTGGACCTTAATGTTGAGTATCTTGATGTTAGGTGAAAGCGTAGAAATGCAAAAGCTAGCGGGTGGCGTGGTGATCTTCTTGTCATTGATTATGTATATTAAGCTGTCAAAAAGAGATACGGCTCAGATCAAAAAATCATTACAATAATAACCTGACTAACGAAAGCTACTCATTGACAAAACGCCCTCAGAAGAGGGCATTTTGTTTAATGTGATAGCGTTAATTGCCATATATTGCTTTGACTCAATTCAATTCTATCGCAGGCCAAAAAGTTGCGCTGAACGGCTAAATTACAGTCACTGGGTGCTCTGCCTGAAAAATGATGCAGAGGCTTTATTTCGTTGTTGGTTAAATTTAATGACAGATACTCTTTGCCAAGTAGGTAATATATATAGTCTCCCTTTAGCTGCCAATGTCGCCAAGCTGCAATAGGGAAATCATCAATCAGTACCTTTTCTGCCACTTCATCATTTAAGTTCTCAGTACTTACATTTAAGTTTAATTGGAATAATCCAGGGTGATTGAATTTGCTAAAGTAGAGAGTTTGGTTATCTGCTTGAACGCTATAACCGCCTTTGGTGGTCAACTGTGAGGCTGTGTCTTGGTTAATATTACCTTGTGCATCAATTGGTAATTGCCAAATATTCCACTTGTTGTCTATTTCTGCGCTAAATAAGATGGCATTTTCACTTGCGGCAACATGATGTACTTGAGCAAAGCTTTCAGCTATTGCTTGCCAGCGTTGATCGTTTATTGAGTAGCGAAACAGTTGACTGTTAATACTCGCAATCAAATACTTATCGTTATGTGTCCAAGCCATTGCACTGATGTGCTTTATTTCACCTTTGAAGGCTGTTTGTATGAGCGTACTTTTACCATCTTTAATATAGATATTTCTTTCACCACTTCGATCAGAAATAAAAGCCATAATATTGCTTTGATTACCTAATACTGGTGTTTGATTGATACCTGAACTTGCTGTTAGTGGGGTGATGGTATCTGTTTTAACAACAGTATTATTGAGACTGGCGCTATCAGCTCTAGCTTCTTCAACACTAACCTCTTCAACACTAGTGGCCTCAACCGTAATAGGATAACTGACGATGTTCATTCTAATTTGGCTGCGCTCAGTGAGTATCGCTTGATCATTTTTCCCTGCTGCTAATCTAGCAAATTGATCGCTATGCTCTATTGGCGTTAATTGCTGCTTAGTTATGTCAAATATAAATAAGCCATCACTATTACTGGCCAGTAATTCAGTATCTGAGCGCCACATTAAACCAAAAACATCATCAATAAATGGATGGGTTTGCAGCAACTGATTATCGCCAAGGTCAATCAGTTTCATCGTGTCCTTGTTGTCAGCATCATATTCAATCACCGAAAGATATCGATTATCGCGAGACAGTGAAAAGGTGTAATCGCCAAGGTTATTACCGAATTGTTTGGGGTGAGTGATTTGCTGTTTTCTGCCTGTATCTATTTGCCAGGCATGGATGCTGTATGGCTCAGAGATACTCGGGCGAGATTGATACAATAATCGTTGTTTATGGCTATCGAAGGCGAGTTGTGTCACTACATTTATGCCGCACTTGAAAAGTGAGGTCACTTGCTGACTTACAGTATCTATTTGAACCATTTCACAATGACGGTCTTGTAAGTTATTTAATCGCGATGCGTAAACAAGATTGCCACTGCCAAATACGACATCAGTATAATAAAAACTATCTTGGGTTAGCGCTGAACGGGCGCCATTGTTTATTTGTAGATGAACTTGAGCATAGTCATCACTGCTTGCTCGATATAAGTACACTAATTGCTGGTTAGCTTGATGATAAGCAGGATTAAAAGCACTGCCAGTAATGGACGTTAGTGGTTTACGTTGTATCACTTGCAGTTGATGCTTTGCCAAAGGTTTAGTTTGTTTAACGATTGGAAAAGTGCCCCAAAGAGCAACTAAGGTTAAAGTAAGGAACGAAATACTAATTAAAAGTAGGACGGCTATATTTTTTCTTTTTGGATTAATAGCAATTGCTTGAGTCTCTGTTCGAGATTCTTTATGACCATTATTATCTAATAGCAGAGACGGATTTTCAGCGAATGAATCAGTTGTGTTTTCACTGTTTGTTTCTGCATCTTCCTGAGTTGGGCTGACAGTAAATCGATATCCAACTTTACTGACGGTTTTAATCCATTGTGGTGACGAGGGGGTATCTTCAATGAGCTTTCTTAACTCGCCGATAGCGCGATTGACTGCAGCATCACTGACTATTCTGCCTTGCCAAACAGTGTTGACTAATTCTTCTCTAGAAATGGCTTCTAAAGGGCGCTGACAAAAAAATAATAACAGTTCAAATACCCTAGGTTCGCATTCCAGGTGCTCGCCTTTTTTGGTTATTTTGACTTGTTCAACGTCAACAATGATATCGCCAAAGGCAAATCGCATTTATATCCTTATGATTTTATTAATCATTATTATTCCATTATCAAACCATTCTTACCTCTTTATTGCTTGAAAGCAAGGTCGCTACACACTATGTGAACGAAAGCAAAGCACTTAAAAATGTTAAAGGGAATGATATGAAAAAAAGCACAAAGCAAGTAAGGATTAATTTTCAACTGATAAACAAGCCAAGTCGACAGTATAAAAACTTAGCAGCTTGTACGGTATTAACTGGGCTGCTCATGGGATGTAGCGGAAGTAATAGCAACGAATCAGTTGATGCCCCAAAGGTTACAGATGAAACGCCTAAATGTGCAAGTAAAGCGCCTTTAGAGGGTTCTAGCTGCTTAAGGCTTGATGAGCGTGACGTGATTATTTACACCCCTGATGAAGAGATAAAAGGTATCGCATTATTCTTACATGGTGCGCCAGGAACACCCCAAAAAGTGTCTGGGATTTTTGATGCGAAAACCATTACCGAAGAACAGCAATTACTGTCAGCTAGCCCGCAGGGCAGTAATGAGTTTTGGGGCTGGGATAGTTTAAATACAGAAAGAGGAGGCGCTGTAGATACAGATTTTATAGTGAATCTTATCACGCGCTTGAAAGCAGAAAATAATATTACTAGCGATAAAGTGTATGTGTTTGGTTATTCTGCTGGTGGATTTATGGGGTACAAATTGGCCTGTGAGATCCCAGAGCAAATTTCTGCAGTCGTATCCCTTGCTGGCCAGTTTCGCGGAGACTTTGAACAGTGCACAACTTCTACACCAGTGACCATACATCATTTACATAGCCCTAGAGATACCGATGTCCCTATGAATGGTAGAGTCGAGGGCGAAATCCAATCAGTGGATGGCACCTTAGCCCATTGGCGTCAAATCAATGGTTGTGACGAGACAACTGAAATAACGGCACATCCTGCAGTGAGCGCCTTGAGTAATGGCACTGAGACGAAGTTATGGCAAGGATGTATTAAGCCTGTACGTTTTTCAGAATTGAATAATGTACCTCATGAGGCGGTATATGATGCGGCAGCACTAAAGCAAATTTACACGCCGATTTTTAACTAATCCAAACATTAATCAGGCCGCTCAAAGGAGTCATTATGTATTTAAAATATGTTATCCGTTTCGCCACTGTGATTATTACAACGGGACTATTATCAGCTTGTGGAAGTGACTCTGTAATGAGTGAGCCTGCGCAAGAAACTCCCCCACCAAAAATAACAGAGACAAATACTGCTAGTAATCTAGCAATTCCAGATAATAGAGATGTTCAACATTATCAAGTGTTACTTTTTGGCAATAGTCATGTCTCTGCTCAGGCAAGCTTGATAACTAAACTGATTTTGGCAGGTAATAGCAACGTACAAGTTACTGCAGTGAATGCGGCTGGTGGGTATTTAGATAATCCAGTTAGTCAGCAGCGCAGGGTAGATATTTTGGCTTCAAAGTCATGGAGTCATATTATTTTACAAGCTCAAAAGTACTCACAATCAGGGACTGTATCTTATCCAACCATTGCTGCAAGAACATGGATAGCAACAGCGAAAGAGGCGGCAATTACGCCGATTCTATTTCCTGAACACCCACAAAAAGGCAGACCAGATGAAGGGCGGCAAGTACACTCACTGCATCAAAGTATTGCAGCAGTGCAAAAAGCCTGTGTTGCCCCTGTGGGATTAGCTTGGAATAAGACCTTAATGACGGATCCAAGTTTTAAGTTACACAGTACAGATGGAAATCATGCCTCGCTGATGGGCAACTTACTGACTGCTTTGGTGTTTTATGAAGTGATAACTGGCCAGTCTGCAGATTTGTTGCCGTATATGGCTGATATCGCAGTTGAGGAGTCGACACAACAGCTATTGGGGCAAATCGCATCGGAAACAATTCAAGCTAACCAAGCGTGTGAGTTTGACTGAGGTTAATGGGTCGTAAGCAAAAGATTGATAATCACATCAATAATAAAGGGTCCTTAGTGGGTAACTAAGGACCCCGTTTTGTCGTCTATTACAGCTCTGACTCACCATCCATTTTTCTGAATACCCAATCCGGTAGCTTATGCCAGCTACCATAGTTTGGGTTTGACTTTAGTACTTCTTGTTGCGACTGCCATTCAATCTCGCCTTCAGCGTTTTTGCTCACTTGCCAATACAGAGATGATTGCTGGGCAAATAGGTAATGATGCAACTTCTCAGCAAAGGCTGCACTGTGAACAAATAACCCAAACTCCACATTGATAAAGTCTGAGCGCGGATCAAAGTTAGACGACCCGACATAAGACACGCGGCTATCTAAAATGATGGTTTTATTGTGATAATAAGTATCGCCATGATAAAAGTGGTCATCATTTTTAGCCGTGTCTTTATATTCGAAAATATCGACGCCCATATCCAGTAAGGTTTTACGGTGTTCTTCATAGTAGGCTGGTATAAATAACGAGTCGTTCGATGCTGATGAGTTTGTGACTAGCTGTACTTTTGCACCTTGCTTTGTAAGCTTTGATATCACCGAAAAATCACCGTCGGTTGGCACAATATATGGGGTTGAAATAACCGCCTCTTTGGCATTAGCCAATTCATCCTGGATTGCAATTTCAGCACGTTGTCTAAAGTAAGGTAAACGGTTTTCCATTTTCTTTAGCGAATCAAACACTGGGGAAACGGTAACATCAATCCACTGCGCTGCTGGCATTGTGTTGATGGTGTGCTCAATATCGGCAATAATTTCAGCATGCTTTTTTGTTGCCTTATTGAAGGCTTTTTTAAAATAGCGGGTATCGTTAATGTCTTTTTTAACATGAATCAGCTCGGCAATAGGCACTAAGTGTTCACTGTGCCACTGACGCTCGTAATTGACCGCGAAAGGCGCGATGACGTCACCTGAAAATAAAACATCTAGGTCGTAAAAGTTGGCCGCTTTACTGTAACCGAAATATTCGTCACCGATATTTCTACCACCTAAAATCATGTACTGATGATCAATGTTAAAGTATTTTTCGTGCAGGCGATTATCTAGCTTCTGCTGATGAATTTGAAAATCAAAAGCCCGTCCAGCCCAACCCATTTTGCGCGAATTAAAAGGGTTAAATATTCTGATTTGTACATTAGGGTGTTTATCAATATCAGCTAACCATTTGTCATTAAACACTAATAAGTCATCTAGGGTTAACCTAACTTTGACGCCGCGATCGGCAGCCTTGCTAATTTCATTTAGCAGGCTTAGTCCTAAGGTATCGCCATTCCATGAAAAATAGGTCATGTCGATGCTACTTTTGGCTTGCCTGACTAACTCAATACGGTGTGCAAATGCTTCATTGGCTCTAGGGATGATATAAGCTTTAGCTTGATAATCACGCTTTTGAAAGTTGGCCTCAAAATCGTCTGGTACGCTTGGGTTCGGGGTGGCGCAGCCGCTTAACAGCAAGATGCCACATAGCAAAGCCCAAATGGAATTGTGCTGGTTAAGTTTGAATAATGTCATTGAAAATATTTTACCTTAGCAAGAAAAAGTCATAGAAAAGGCCAGCGAACTGGCCTTATTAACATGTCATTAGTGTGTTGTGCTAGACACCTGGTTAATGCTTACATGTAACCTAATATTAGATTTAGGTTTTCTAGTCCTTGTAGGCGGCCGTCGCGTAATTCTGGGTCGACGCCTGGTTGTTTGCTATCCCAATCTTGGGTGAAGGTTTCAACGCCATCTTCATCAAACACAAGTACGCTGTCACTGTTGTATTGGTAGTCGCTAAATAGTTCATCGCTGAACCATAGACGAGACATTCTATCCATCAATGCTTGGTCTTTAGTGCTTACTTTTACTGAAGAACCATCCAGTTTTAACGGTTTGTTAAACACAAATGGCAGTTCTGATGCATTACAAGCACCGCTAATACAGCTTACAGTCTTAAGTACATCGCCAATATCCACAGCGCCTTCTTGTCCATCGGTATTGTAAGTCCATACGTTAAAGCTTGCGTGATAACCAAATTGGTAAAAGGTCGCTTCTACATTATCCTCTTGGCTGTCGCGAGCCTGTTTACGTGCAGGTCCTGCAAATAACACGTCATTCAACATCATTTTAAACTGCTTCATGTTGGCTAACGCGCCTGACACTTCACCTTCTTTGTTTGGGTAAAAATCAGTTAAGCCTAATAAGCCATTCGTGGTGTCACCATTACCTAAACCAAAGTAAAACTTGGTAATCGCCTCGTATGCAGAGCTTGGTAAAATATCGCCAAGTTCGACTTGCGCTTTAATATCATCAGCAGTTAGTTGGGCTATTTCTTGCTCTACTAATGCCATGTTATTTTTGTCTGCAAGCCACTCAATCATGTTTTGGTTAACATCGCCTTTTTCGATTAAGTCTTGGTCATCTTCAGTCATTAAGTTAATAATGGTTGGAATTAAAAACGTTAAGCTTGGCAGCATAGCGGTGCTGCTAGCTTCGTCAGTGTTTGACCCCACAACCGTTGGCACAGTGAAGTGATCAAGTGCTGGCTGAGTTCTTAAGTGATAACCTTTAATGGTTGAACCAAAAATCGGTTTTTTATATTCAATGTAAGGCGCGAAAGGCATTAAGTTTGCCAATGGCGTCGTTTCATTTGAAACCTTACTGGTTAAACAAACACCACTGCCAACTAAGTTGTCTAAGTCAACACAAGATAATCCAGTCCAGTCGCCAATGCGCGAAAGCGCTGATGATGCTTTTCTTTGTACTTCTAACAATTGATCAAGTGGCAAATCTTTTAAATCAACTTGGTCAAGCTCAGGCATTTCGGCCTGATAATCTGCTATTTTATCGGCAAAGTCTTCTGCTTGGTCGTAACTACGATAATCGAAACCTGCTGGATTACTTTGCATGATCGCGCGAGTAAAGTACTCACCTGACATCGGCTCTTCGGTGTCAGTTTGCTGTAAAATACCGACAGACATAGCGCCAGCGCCTTGACCCATTAAGGTGATATTTTCAATATCACCGCCGAATTCTGCGATGTTTTGGTTAATCCACTTAAGGGCTGTTTTTTGGTCGCCAAGGCCATAGTTGCCGCCCTGCGAATCTTTCAGCCAGTGGCTGCCTAACATGCCTAAACGATAGTTAAGGGTAATGGCAATAAATGGGTTACCTTCAGCTGTACCTTGAGCGACAACGGTATCGCCATGAATAAGCGGTTCAGAACCTGCACCAGACTCGAAATCGCCACCATGAATAAATACATAAACAGGTAATGATGTCTCTTCTGCGACATCTGCAGGACGCCAAATATTAAGGCTTAAACAATCTTCAGATTGCAGTTCCTGTGTGGTTTTAAGCTGGGGACAAGCAAAACCAAACTCTGTGGCATTAACTTCAGTTGTCATGTCGCTTACGCCGCTGTGAACAAATCGTTCTGCTGTTGCGTAAGTAATGCCTTTAAAGCTTTCAATGCTGGCTAAAGACTCTTCGCCGTCACTTGAAGTGACTACGTGAGATTCTTTTGTTGCTGTAATAATGCTGTTACCGATTTCAAGGCTGACTTCTTCAGATGGTAACGGCTGAAGTTGTGGTGGTGGAGTCGGTGTTGTTTCTGGCGTCTCATCACTATCACTACCGCAAGCGGCTAAAGTCAGTGTAATGGTAACGGCTAGTAGTGTTTTATTGAACAAAGTCATCGTTGTATCCTGTAATACTCTAGCTGTTATAAGCTAGGCTATTGACGTAGCCAGCAGTTCGCCAAGTTAGGCTTACTGATTATTGTTAAGGTCTGTTGGCTGCGCTGTCAGTGAATGTGGGTGTATAATAATTGCTCAAGCTATCTATCTGTAATCGCATATGTAGGATGGAGTCCTCATTGAGTTTTCAGCCTACATAGCCATAGTCAGTGATATTGAGCTAGCCTTTAGTTGGCTAGCTCGTCATGTGCTTTGTCGAACAATTAATATTTAGAAGTGGTAGCCAAAGTTAACCGTAAATGAGTTACGTGTTTCGCCTTTGTTGTAAAGCACACTCAGGTTGTAGTTTTTGCCAAATTGCTTGTTAAATCCGATTAAGTAAGCCCATTTGTTTAGGTCTACGCCGACGTTATAGAAAAATTCTTCTCCGCCTAGTTCAACACCAGCAATCGTGCCTTCCATATTCGGCTTTAAGCCTTGATACTCAGCACCAACAAAAATTTGTGCACGGTAATCAGCTAATTGGTAACCCAACATAGGTTGAATCGTTAAGATACCGTCGCTCCATTTATCACTACCTTCCATTTTTGTTTTGGTGTAAGTGGTTGTTACTGAGGCAAAAAGCTGTTTGTAGCCAACTGATAAAGTCGTACCGATACCGGCTAAGTCATAATGTAAATCAAGTGGCACTGATAATGTGCCCGAGTTACATAATGCAGATAGCTCATCACATAGTGCGTTACCTAATCCTGGTAGTTTGTTATTCAGTGCATCTTGTAGTTGGCGACCAATTTCACCGGTGTACTCCGCATCAACCTGGGCATCAACATTCAGTTTTCCGTAGTAGCCAAACACATTCCAAAATGGCAGGATGTTCATTTCACCGCGTAAAGTTAATGTTTCAGCATTCACTTGGGCTACCGATTTATAGGGATCGAATAGCTCATTTAACTTAATGCCCATAATGTCAAAGTCAGTAAAGCCAAAGTTCATATCTTGGTTGCGGTACGCCATAGAGATACCAAACGGTAAAGGCACATCAATGCCTTGCTGGCGAACCATGTCACTCATTAAAGGAAAGACTCTGTCTAACTTTACGCTTTCCTCTTTGTATCTCGGATCAGATACCTGTGATAAACGTGCTTCGTTTAGCACTTTAGAGTGTGTTTCATCATCGTAAAAAACCACAGGTTCAACCAAGGTAGTAACACTCACAGGTTGGGCTTTTTTATTCATGCCAATAGCTTGGATGTGCTTTTGCTTAATTCTGACGCCTTCATCGTGAACCTCAAAATCAACCACTTGTTGATAGTCATTAATTCGAAAATTTTGGTATGCAAAATCACGAGTATTTTTAATAACCATACGCACTGGTTGATTGTTTTCCGCAATGATTTTAACTCGCATAAAACGGAAATAAGCGATGTCTTGTGGTAAGCCAAATTTTGAATAGTTAAATGCAATTTCTACCTGACCATTACCCAGCTCAGTTGCAGTAACAGAGTTTGGATCGTAGCTTTGGGCATATTTACGTAAGCGATACTCAATTTTGGTGTTGGCTTCAATTTCATTGATGATGTCTTCATTTTCATCAACCTTGGATGGGTCGTATTTAATCCTAAGGTCAATGTTGCCTTTCTCATCAGTATTTTGAACCAAGAAGACTTCTGAACGACGCTCTTGGTCACCCACTTTAGTTGTGCGGCTTACATGCTCGACCAAGTGCTCACCTTGCGCTAATGAGCTCAAGCCAAGTTTAGGTAAGTCATCATCGATACCGTATTTAGCAAAAATAGCTCTGCCTGTCACTGGCGCTTGTTGATGCTGCTCAATAGTGGATTCTTGTGCTTCTTCAGCTAATGCATGCACTGGGTAATTGAGTGCTAACAAGCTAAGGCCAATGGAAAAGACTTGCTTAGGCAAAGATGATTTCCAATTTTTAGTAAAGTACATTTTTTGCTCCTACTGAACCGCAAAACTATGCGTATTCAATCGTTATTGATATCAACTGACGAACCTTGGTCAGTTGTAAACCTCACACAATTTCTGCTTTAAAAGTGGCGCATCTTATGTGCTGCTCATCTTTTGGCATGGATGTCATTGCACTGGTCTTAATGTGTTGGCGAGCATTCTAGGGGTAATCATTAACTCAAGTTAATCGCGTTTGTAGGATGAAACCCTCAGGTTGTTTTTTGCTCGCTGAGGTTTATTTGTTCTTTATTAAGTCGTGGGAGCGAGTTAATTGAGCTGAATGGCAATTAACCAATTGCCAATCGTCGATTGGTTTTAAGGGCGTAGTTTTAATCGCTTAGTTTTAGTCGCTTAGTTCTAGGCGCTTAGTTATAGACGCTTAACTTTAAAGATTTAGCCTAAGGCGCTTAGTTATAGTCGCTTAGCTTTAAACGCTAAGTTATAGGCGCTTAGTTTTAGACGCTTAACTTTAAAGATTTAGCCTAAGGCGTTTAGTTATAGACGCTTAGCTTTAGTCGCTTAGCTTTAAACGCTTAGCTAAGGTTTTGTGCTTTTAAACGGAAGATGACTCTTGGAAGAGGTGGTGATTTGATTTGTTATTTTTTATTGGAGCAAGCCAAAACACTCAGCAAGAGAGTTAAAGGTATGGATGTTCTAGGCGAGGGTTTAATCCTACAAACGTGATTTAAGTGCAGGCTAGTTTGTCTTTATAGTGCCCCAATTCAAGCTGCATATATGACGTTAGCCTTAAAATAAATACACCATGGTGTGCTTATTAGGGGGTAATTAGTCATAACAGATATAACCCCGTTTATTGAACGATAAGCCTTCCTGTTTACTGCTAATAAAAACAGTTAAACGAGTGAGATGCATGTCGCTATACAGACCAAAAGAGAGATAGCATGACTCATATTAAGAAATTAGCTGCATTATTGTTAGTGACCATTTTAATGGGCTGTAGCACGACGCATACACTAGATATTCGTATTCCTGAAAAAGGATATGAACAGGCTATCGTTGGTGATATTGCCGATAATACATCGAAAGAACCTTTACGTTTTTGGGCCGGTGAGCAGGATGATTTTTTATATTCAGAGCTTAACAAATCAACTCCACTGAAGGTTCAAGGTGATGCGTTAAATATTCTCGTGCTATCGGGGGGAGGTGCTAAAGGTGCGTTTGGTACTGGTATCGTAAATGGCTTATATGAACAAGATAAACTTGAACAATACACCATTGTAACAGGCGTGAGCGCTGGTGCTCTTATTGCACCATTTGCATTTTTAGGTGGCGATGAAGTTCCTCGACTAAAAGAAGTCATGTTAGGTATCACAGATAAAGAAGTGATTGGTAAACGTAATTTTTTAAATACGTTATTCAAAGATGGGTTTAGCAATGGCGACAATATGTTCGAGTTTATTACCCATGTATATAACCCAGAAATGATTGAGCAAATCGCCAAGCAACATCAAGCGGGTCGTCGACTCTTTATTGGCACCACTCAATTTGATTCAGATCGTTTATCAATTTGGAATATTGGTCAAATTGCCAATAGCGATATAGAAAATAAACAGGCTTTAATTCATCAGATTATTGCTGCTAGTTCGTCAATTCCTGGGGTTTTTCCGCCGCAGTTCATTCAAGTGAATTATCAAGGTGAACAGTACGAAGAATTACATGTAGATGGCGGTTTATCGGCGCAAATGTTCTTTGAACCGACTCAAACTGACTTTAACAAAGTGTCCAAAGCTTTAGGGTTAACGCAGCAGCCTTATATTCATGTTATTCGCAACGGCATGTTTAATATGCCCTATGAACCGACGCCAGATAAAGGCATGAAACTCTTAACCCGCAGTTTAAAAAGCTTAACCGTACTGCAAAGTCGTGGAGACTTATACAAGATGCTTTACGATAGTGAACTTCAGCAAATCGATTTACGTTTTACCTATGTTGATGATGAGTTTTCAGCGCCATCAAAAACCAAAGCAATGTTTGACCTTGAATACATGAAAGCGCTTTATCAATATGGCTTTGACAAGGTGGTAAATGACACCGTGTGGTCACAAAAACTGCCATAAGTAACACCGTTATAAGTATGTTTTACCCATAATTAGTATAAGAAAAGCAATCACTGAATTATCAATCTACTCGTTGGTTATTGGCGTTCGTTATCATGTTTTGTGGTGTCACGAATAGCCAACTTGCCTTAAGGCATTTTTTTCGTAACCAGTGCACGGAAGCAACACGTTAACCGGACTTTATGTCCGGTTTTTTTTGTCTATTTTTTAAGGCAGATATTATTTAAGGCTGAGTTTACCGGTTCAACTGTTATCAACTGTTAGATTGGCGGCATCAATGCCCATTTGATAACCAGACTCTAAGATGGCTTTATCTGTGGTTAGACGGCCAACATTGAATTCTGCTGGTGGAGCGATAACATTGATTTTGCAATCCAGGGGTGGTGACTGAATAAAATCAATCGCGTCATTATAACTATTGGCGCGATTAACCATTGCATTGGCTAATTGTGGGTGAGCTTTTAATGCACGCTTTATTAGCCAAGGTAGTTTCGGGGATTTCTTTCGGTAACCCAGTGGCCTTGATAACACGACAGTGATTTCTTTCGCTCCCATTTCGTAGGCTTTGATAATTGGAATCGAGTCAGCGATACCGCCATCTGTCATGGGGCTGCCTTGATAGGCTGGAAAATCTCTAAATGCGATAGGTACTGAACATGATGCTTTTAAGATATGTTCGATATTGTCAGCATTACTTTTAATATAAACCGCTTTTCCAGTAGTAATGTCTGTTGTGACCACAAATAGTGGGACCGGTTGTTGGCTAAAGGTGTCCATATCAAAGTGACATTCTTTGGCAAGAATATCCCATAACCAGTTTAGGTCTAGCCAGTGTCCACCTTTAATAAAACGTTTTAAATCAATAAATTCAGGCAAGCATGAGTAGTGGGTGATAATACGGTAATTTCGTTGCTTTTGATTTGAAAGCCAAGAGGCGAGATTAGTTGAACCAGCGGAAACACCGATACAAAAATCAAAAGGGCGATGGTTTAAATCAATAAAACGATCTAACACTCCTGAGGCAAAAATCCCTCGCATGGCACCACCTTCTACAATCAAGGCGTGAGGTGGGGGAGATGGCTGAAGTAAATTGGTATCCATGCTTGTGTTAACTGGTTTCATTTTGATTATTTAGTTATTTAGTTATTTAGTTATTTAGTTATTTAGTTATTTAGTTATTTAGTTATTTAGTTATTTAGTTATTTAGTTATTTAGTTATTTAGTTATTTAGTTATTTATGTACATTAGTTATTAGGCTGTAATTAGAAAGCCGCTTTCTATGTTAATCACCATAGAGTAAAGACTCAATCACTTCAATCTCAGATAGAGTTGCAGACAGTACCCAAGGCTGAGCTGTTATTAAGGTTTTAGTGTTTATGGAAGTATTTTGATTCTAATTGCGCTAACGTTAAGGGTTTATCGAAGTAGTAACCTTGTATTAGTTCACAACCATATGATTTTAAAGTTGAAAACTGTTCTTTTTCTTCGACCCCTTCAGCGACGACTTTGATATCGTAAGCTTCACTTATAGCTAAAATGGCTTTGACTAGGGCATTACTTTGAGGGCTGCTGATCATATTATTAATGAAACAGCGATCTATTTTGATTTCAGTTATTGGCAGTTCATTTAAATAGCTTAATGAAGAATATCCTGTACCAAAATCATCAAGGGAAATACCAAATCCTAGTGCTTTTAGTTCATTTAGAATAATGGATGTCTTTTTTAAATCTTTCAGCACTAAGTTTTCAGTAATTTCTAATGTAATACGTTGCTGATCAATATGGACCTCATTAACTATTTGAGTAATCGATTCGGCAAAATTGATATCCAATAATTGATGGGGAGAAATATTAATAGCCACACGGATCGCACTATCGCCATTGGGTGAGATGGCTAAAATATCTTCACAGGTTTTACGGAATATAAACAAACCTATGTTGTTTATTAGGCCCGTTTTCTCGGCAATATTAATGAAAATTTCTGGTGAGATGTTACCCAGTATTGGATTGTTCCAACGGGCTAATGCTTCAACACTCTGCAGTTTTTCAGAATTTGTGGTGATTTGGGGTTGATATAAGACGCTAATTTCATTCTTGGCTAAAGCGGATCTTAGCTGTTCTTCAAGTTGATATTCATAAGTTATTTGAGCATCGACCTCTTCATCAAAGAAATTGACCAAACCATTCAATTTGGCTTTGGATTTATAAAGTGCAATATCGGCTTTACGAATTAACCCTTCAGGGTCTTGGCTGTCAGAGGGGTACATACTGATCCCAATGCTACCTTTAATCTCATGATGATTGTCATTCAAGCTATATTCTCGATTAAAGATATCCTGGATCAAGACAACTTTTTGATGCACTTGATGAATGTTGTCTAAGTTTGGAAAGCAAAATGCGAACTCGTCTCCGCCAAAGCGTGAAGCTGTGTCTTCTGACACTATAGATTGTTCTATGTTTCGGCTCACTTCTTTGAGTAATTCATCCCCAACTGAATGGCCATAAACATCATTAATTTTTTTAAAATTATCGATATCAATCAATAATACTGCGAGTTTTTTATGCTTTTTGTTAGCGGTTTTGATCCCTTTAGCAATATGCTCTACGAAGCATAATCGATTTGGAAAACCTGTTAGGCCATCATGCATCGCCATATGTTTCATGGTGGCTTTGGAGTTTTCTAACCTTTTAAAGTCTTTCTCAATTTGAAACTTGAACTTTTTAAATCTTTTAGCAATTAAATTACTGGCGAATAGGCAGCCTCCCACCATAAAAAAGGTCGATAGAATACTTAAAGTTAGCACCTTCATCAGTTTTTCATGATTATTTAGAAGCAATTTCTCCTGTTTATTATTCAGATATTTTTCAAAGTCATGTGAATTGAAATGTGCCCCGACAACCCAGCCCCATGGCTCAAGTAATTTGGCATAACTAATTTCAACAGGGGCTCTTTTTTCTTTGGTTAAATTAGCTAAATCAAATTCCATGAAATTCCCCTCAATGCTAACTTGAGAGAGCAACTGATTGACTAATTCTTGAGTCGTGTGCTCATGGTGTTCGACGAAGTCATGTCGTTGATGGCTGATAGGGTTGGCCAGTGGATGACCACTCTTATTAATAATGAAGACACGCTGATGTTTGTCGTCATCATATTCAGAAATCCAGTTTAGGAGGGTATCTTTAATATCTTCTTCTACATCGGCGAGATATTCGCCTGTGCCGATAAACCAGTCATAGGGGCCAAATTGTTTGCCATAGCCCACTTTTTCGAACTCTTGGTTAGCTGGAAAGCCAGGTTTTTGATACCACCAATGATAAAAAGCTTCACCGTTATGCAGCTGTATTTTCTGGATGTGTTCTTTCAGGATATAAGTCCCACGAAGATCTTGAGCGTTCCATACTGAGGTATTTTCTAAATGAGGTTTTAATCCGTGTAGTACATTTATGCCATCCATTTGGAAAATAAAAAAATAACCTCTGCCATCATTAAACCTAATTGGCCTTAATGCATCAACAATCATTTTTTTGACTTCTGATTCAGGTTTATCTTGGTTGATATTAAAGATATTGAGAGCAATAGCGTGGGCTTCATTTACTCGCATTCTAGATAGGTTTTTTAGCTGTGAAAGCGCTGCACTTTTTTTGAATTCAATGATGTTTATAACTTGATTGACTTGCTGTTTGATTTCTTGTTTTTGGCGAGCAATGACGTCTTCTCTGAGGGATATTATACTGTTGTTGGCTTTTTCTTGGTTGTCACTGATGATAACAATATTAATAATAATCATGAAAAAGCACACTGTTAAGGCAGGTGCAAACTTAATTAAATTAATCAGTTTTTGGTCATTCCATAACACCATCATTATCTTTGTAAATCCTTTTACACCGAGATTAGCTTAAATTCAGTATAGAACAAAAATCACAGGCTTATTTAGAAAAAAAGTATAAATATCAGTTAATTTATTAAAGTTTGAAGTGTGTCTAACTATCGGTTTTCGACCGACTGGAAAATGGTTGAGAAGAGGGATGAATCACTTTTTGCTTCAGCAGTATGAGTGATCGATCACTTAGCTTATTCTTGGGGATTGAGTGGTTGATGCTTGAGCTTTACATATTGCATAATATTTCGGTAATTATCGACCCATAGCGTTTCTCGGTTATCACTTAAATACTGCAATAATTCATCATGAGCTTGATTACTGACAGTTAAGTAATCTCCTTCAATTCCATGAAACAAGATATTGGCGATGCCACCTTGTCTGTGGGCTTTTTTTACAAAGTTAATCAGCGTTTCACCACTGACATTTTCGGGCATCAACAACAAATCAAATTTGGCATCATACTGCGGATTAAAGCCTTTAATCGCCACGAAATCGTTTCTTATTACCTCGACATAATTACCTTCAGCGGTTTCAGTATCGCCGCAGGGAATAGTAAATGTGCGACTGGTTTGGCTATCTATTGCTTGCAGAAAAGTATTGGCGACGCTGATTTCTTGCTGTATCTGAGTCAAGGTTTTAGTGTCAATATCATGATAAGCGGCAACCCAGTCACGGTCTTTTTGACTTTTACTACAAGGGTGAAAAATGGTGTGATTACCTAGCTCATGACCATTAGCGGCTACGGAGCGCCATTGCTCCATTCCTTGCTGTGTACCGGGATTTGCTAAGGTGAGGTAAAAAGAGGCTTTAAAGCCATATTTATCCAGTGCTGGAATAGCATGGGCTAATTGACTCATTAACGCATCATCATAGGACAGACTGACAGCGGCTTGATAATTAGCTGGCCAAATGAAATCGGTCTCTATGTCGGTTGAGTGAGCATAGTAAGACAGACTCATCGAGCAGGTTGCTGTGATAAAAGCAGCCATTAAGGTCCAAGTTGGTGATTTCATTTTCGCTATTCCTTGAGCTTTGATTTTTACCATGATGCATGAATGGGCTATAGCATGGCTATTGTCAGGTCATGGCTATTGTCATTGTCATAGTAATGGCTATAGCCATTGTGAATGTTATTTTCTAAATAGGTTCTCAAACAGTAACCCGCTACTTATAACAGTCCTAAAAGCGCGCTTGTTATTATGGCGGTAATTTTCACTAGAAAACAAATTGGAACAACAAAGTGGTTCATTGTGGATGATTAAGACCATAATGATTGGAGCTATCGGCTCTTTTTCTCTTTCGTAATGATCTTTAATATGCACTCCATCGACATCGTTCAATGAGGAAAATCATCATGTCTCACCAAATTATTAAAGATTTAAACAGCCGTTACACTGCTAAAAAATACGATTCATCAAAGCGTATTTCGGCTGAAGATATGACTGTGCTTAAAGAAGCTATTCGTTTATCAGCTTCCTCTATTAACTCACAGCCATGGAAATTCATTGTGCTTGAGAGCGATGCAGCAAAACAACGTTTCCACGACACATTTGCTAATATGCATCAGTTTAACCAACCACATGCGACTGAAGCGTCACATATTATTATGTTCGCTCATAACCCTAATTTCACTAAAGATGACTACAGAAAAGTCGTTGATGTTGAAGTTTCTTCAGGTCATTTACCTGCTGAAATGTATGACAACATGCTTAACGGTGCTTTTGGTTTTGTGGACCTTAATACCGATGAAAATGGTTATAATGGCGGCTGGACTAAGGCACAAACTTACATAGCAATTGGTAATACTTTGCATGTACTTGCTCGCTTAGGTATTGATTCAACGCCAATGGAAGGGGTTGACCCGGATTTAATCGGTGAGATTTTTAATGAAGAATTAGGCGGTTATGTGTGTCAATTCGCGTTAGCGATTGGTTACCACAAAGACGGCGAAGATTATAACAAAGGCTTACCGAAAGCCCGCTTACCAGAAGCTGACGTGATTACAGTTTTATAATTGTCAGATTTCAATAAAAAGCTCAAGCCATTGCTTGAGCTTTTTTGTTACTGAAAATCAGTACAAGAATGATTTTATTGATTTAGGTTATTTGTCTGCATTGGTGGAGCCAATTTTATGAATGGCTAAGTCAGCGCCGATATATTCATCTTCTTGGCTTAAACGTAAGCTAGATACTTTATTGACGATGCCATAAACGATGAACCCACCAACCACAGCGAATACGACGCCAGCAGCAGTGCCGACAAGTTGCGACATAACGCTTACACCACCAAGGCCGCCAAGACTTTGTTGGCCAAATATACCCGCTGCAATACCGCCCCAAACACCACATAAACCATGAAGTGGCCATACGCCTAGGACATCATCAATTTTAGTGCTGCGCTGAAGCTTAGTGAACACAAATACAAACAGTCCGCCAGCAACCCCGCCTACCACGAAAGCGCCAATAGGATGCATTAAATCAGAACCCGCACAAACAGCGACTAAGCCTGCTAGTGGACCATTATGAATAAATCCGGGGTCATTTTTACCGACAATAAGCGCAATAATAGTGCCGCCCACCATGGCCATTAAGCTATTTAATGCTACAAGGCCACTAATGCCATCTAAGGTTTGTGCTGACATGACATTAAAGCCAAACCAACCAACGATTAAGATCCATGAACCCAATGCAAGAAACGGAATGTTTGAAGGTGCAAAGGCTACCCCTGGTTTACGACCACCACGGACACCCAAAAAGTAAACTGCGACTAACGCTAACCAGCCGCCCATGCCATGGACGACAACTGAACCTGCAAAGTCGTGAAACTCAGCGCCAAAAGTACTGCCAAGCCATGCTTGAAAACCATAGTTACCATTCCAAATAATCCCTTCGAAAAGTGGATAAACAAAGGCAACAATTAACGCTGATGCAAACAAGAATGGACGGAAACTGCCACGTTCAGCAATACCGCCTGATACGATTGCTGGAATCGCTGCCGCGAACGTTAATAGGAAAAAGAACTTCACTAAGTCATAGCCATTATTTGCTGCTAGCGTGTCGGCGCTAACAAAAAAGTGGCTACCATAAGCAATTTGATAACCTATGACGAAGTAGGCGACAGCTGAAAAGGCGAAATCAGTTAAGATTTTAACTAATGCGTTAACTTGGTTTTTGTGTCGAACGGTACCAACCTCTAAAAATGCAAAGCCTGCGTGCATCGCAAGCACCATAATTGCACCAAGTAGGATAAAAAGGGTGTCTGCACTTTGTGCAATGACCCCGATTGCGTCACTAATATTGTCCATTTATGCTCCCCAAAGCTATTCTCTTATTAAAATTCATAGGCTTAGTGAAGCAAGAATTATTCCTATGTTGTAAAAATGTTACGCTTGGCAGGTTCATTATTGGTGCAGGTAAGTAAAATTACTGTGCTAACAGTGAGTTCGATGAGCTATAGAGGTGCGATAGTTGTGAGTCTTTCGGTTGGGTTTAGATTTTCAAGGGCAGTTTTAAGGTTTTAATGATTCAACTTGGTGCAAGCTGGTTTCATGATAGTGCAAATAGATTTTATGATAGTGAAAATGGATTTATGCGATCGCAAAGTTTAACTATCAGAAAGTTAAGCTATCAAAAAGTTAAGCTATCAAAAAGGTTAATCATTAATATAAGAGTTAAACACTAATATAATAGTTAAACACTAAGCCACAAAATGAATGGCTTAAGATTGATGAATATTCTTAGCAAGTTCTAGCATGATTTGAACTGTAATTTATGAGACTTGTTTCAATCCAACGTTGTTCAATCCAGCGTTGTTCAATCAAGCGTTGTTCAACAGCTTGCGTCTACCTTTTTTCCTTTAAGAGATCATTTGCGATCAAATTCTCAAATTTGGATTGAGATTGCAGACGATACTTGTATTTAACTAGACGATCGGTCTAATATTAAGCCATGACAGAATCACAACTGGTAAAAGCGGCTAAACCTCGTCGAGGTCGACCACCAAAGGCTGCAAGAGACAATCAAGATACTCGCGCTGAGTTAATTCGCAGCGGCCTTGAGCAGCTGACCGAAAAAGGTTTTGCTTCATCAGGGATTGATCAAATATTGCGAAAAGTAGGCGTGCCTAAGGGATCTTTCTATTATTACTTTTCCAGTAAAGAAGAGTTTGGTCAGGTTGTGATTGACAATTATGCGACTTATTTTGCGCACAAACTTGATAAGCACTTGTTAGATCAAGCCTATTCTCCCTTAGCACGTATTGGCCAATTTGTAGAAAGCGCCAAAACTGGCATGGCTCGGTTTGAGTTCAAACGAGGTTGTTTAGTGGGCAATTTAGGCCAAGAAGTGGACTTGCTGCCTGAGAGCTATCGCCAGCAGTTGATTGATATATTTTTAGATTGGCAACAAAGGTTAACCATTTGCCTTGAGGCGGCTAAAGCTCAAGATGAAATCGCACAAAGTGCAAATTGTGAATTACTTGCTGAACAGTTTTGGGTTGGCTGGGAAGGTGCGGTAAGCCGCGCTAAGCTAGTTCAAAGCACCCAACCTTTACAGAATTACCTCGAGTTTTTTATCGCTGGATTACCGCGATAAAAAATTTTAACCATTTATAGACGCTCGGTCTATATTAAGGAGACACCATGTTTAATGGTTTATTGATTGAAAAAGATGACCAAGGTTATCGCGCAGAAGTTAAAGCAATTGATGAAAGTCTGTTACCTGAAGGCGATGTTAGCGTGAAGGTACTTTATAGCACGGTAAATTATAAAGATGCTTTGGCGATTACCGGAAAAGGACCGGTTGTTAGGCAGTTTCCTATGATCCCGGGTATTGATTTAGTCGGTGTGGTTGAGCAATCAGATAGTGATAAATTTACTCAAGGCGACCATGTGCTACTTAATGGTTTCGGAGTTGGCGAAGTTCATTGTGGTGGCTTAGCGACAAAGGCACGTTTAAAAAGTGAATGGTTAATTCCGCTTCCAGCAGCGTTTACGCCAAGACAAGCTATGTCAATTGGTACTGCAGGTTATACGGCCATGCTGTCTGTTATTGCACTTGAAAAAAACGGTGTGACACCGGATAAAGGTGAAGTATTAGTAACAGGCGCCAATGGCGGAGTAGGGAGCTTTGCTATCGCTATTCTAGCCAAGCTTGGTTATAAAGTTGTGGCTTCAACAGGTCGTGTTGATCAATCCGCTTATCTAGAAAAGTTAGGCGCTACAGAGGTGATTGATCGTCATACTTTATCAGAGCCAGGTCGTCCATTAGCGAGAGAACGTTGGGCTGGTGCGATTGATTCTGTAGGGAGTCATACCTTGGCAAACATTTGTGCTAGTACCCAATATGGCGGCACAGTGGCAGCGTGTGGTTTAGCCCAGGGAATGGATTTTCCATCTTCAGTGATGCCATTTATTTTACGCGGGGTGACATTAGCGGGTATCGACAGCGTCATGCGCCCACTTGAAGATAGGTTAGAGGCTTGGCAGCGTTTGGCTGAGATTATCGAGCCGGAAATGTTTGATGATATTTCCAAAGAAATCAGTTTAGATGAAGTGATTAATACCGCTGATGATCTGATTGCTGGCAAGGTGCGTGGCCGCGTAGTGGTGAAGCTAGCGAAATAAAATTTCGATTTAATACCGCCTTAATGAGTCAATAAAAAAGCCAGTCAGTGACTGGCTTTTTTGTGGGAGTTCAATATGAAAACTCACGTTTGAATGGTTAACTGATTACCAGATGCGAACACGCTCATCTTCAGGTAAATACAGTTTGTCACCAGGCTTAACATCAAATGCTTTGTACCATGCATCATGGTTACGTGGTGCTAATGCGCGGTATCGACCTGGAGCATGGGTACCGGCGCGAAGCTGGCTTAACATGCTTTGTTCGGTGCGTTTTTCTTTCCACACTTGTGCCCAAGCTAAGAAGAAACGCTGATCGCCAGTTAATCCGTCGATAACTGGTGCTTCTTTGCCATTTAAACTTAACTGGTAAGCGTGATATGCCATAGATAGACCACCAACATCACCAATGTTTTCGCCTAAGCTATTACGGCCATTAACGAAGTTTTCAGGGATAGGCTCATATTGACTGTATTGGGCGGCAAGCATATCTGCTTTCGCTTCAAATGCAGCACGGTCGCTATCAGTCCACCAGTTACGCTGAATACCATTAGCATCAGACTTAGAACCTTGGTCATCAAAACCATGGCCCATTTCATGGCCAATAACTGCGCCAATACCACCGTAATTCACAGCAGGATCAGCATTAGGATCGAAGAATGGCGGTTGTAAAATTGCCGCTGGGAATACAATTTCGTTAAATGAGCTATTGTAATAAGCATTGACAAATTGCGGGGTCATGCCCCAACGATTACGATCGGTTTTCTTCAGCTCTTTAGCAACGCTATCAGCATGGAAGTACTGACGTAGATTTTTGATATTGCTTAGCAAATCTTTGTTAGTCAGTGCTAACCCATCAAACTCTTGCCACACATCAGGGTAACCAATTTTAGGCTTGAAGGCAGCTAGCTTAGCGTGAGCGTTCACTTTAGTTTCATCGCCCATCCAATCAAGACCATCAATGCGTTGGCCTAATGCAGCTCGAAGGTTTTCTACTAACTCAGCCATTTGTTGCTTAGATGACTCAGGGAAGTAGCGAGCAACATAGACTTTACCGATTGCAAAACCAAGTGACTGAGTACCAGACATTTCAGCGACAGCACGCTTCCAACGAGGCTTAGGCTCTTCTTGACCGCTGAGTTCTTTGCCGTAAAACGCAAAGCTAGCATTGTAGATATCTTCCGATAATAAACCTGCATTGTTACTGACAGTGTGGAAGGTGAGGTAATCTTGCCATACATTGAGTGGCTGATTATTAACCAACTCAATCATTGCCTTGATAGGTTCAGGCTGAGAAACGTTAAGCTGTGGTATTTGGTAACCTGATTGCTCAAAGAATAAGTCCCAGTTGAAGTTAGGGTATTCATTGTTTAAGTCAGCACGTTTTACCTGATTTAAGGTTAAATCACGGTTACGACGTTTTTCACGTGGCCATTGACCTTCAGCTATTTTAGTTTCTAATGCCACAATAGCTTCAGCGCGAGCTTGGCCATCTTTAATGCCTGCAAAAGCAAGCATTTCAGCAATATGGCTTACGTAGGCGCTACGAATTTTTACAAAACGCTCGCTATCTTCTAGGTAGTAAGAACGATCTGGAAGACCTAAACCACCGGCACCAATTGATAATTCATACTGGTTTGGATCAAGACGGTTAAACCACATACCACCAGAAATTGGCGATTCAGCATCGGTTAGCCATGCATTACCAAAAACTTGGGTTAAGTCATCGGTATTTTTGATCGCTGTAATGGTGTCTAAAGTACCTTGAATTGGGCTGATACCCAGTTTGTTGATGGTATCTGTGTCCATATAAGACTGATAAAAGTCAGCAATTAATTGTTCTTCAGCATTCAGGTCGCTGCGGCTTGCGATATCATCAATGATTTCTTTGACTTGCTGCTCGCTGCGTTCACCTAATGCGGTAAATGCGCCATAGCGAGTTTTATCAGCAGGCATTTCAAAATTGTCATACCAAGTACCGCTGGCATACATAAAGAAATCATCACCTGGTTTAACAGCTTCATTACGGGCGGTTAAATCAACGCCGAAATCACCCAATTCAGCTTTTTGGGTTAGGGTGGCGACTGCTGCTTTAACTTTATCTGTGGCGTTATCTGTGGTTTTTACATCTGAAGTGCCACAAGCGCTCAAAAATGTTGAGGCCAGTGCAATTGCGATCAGTGTTTTTTTCATTGTTGTCTGCTTCCTTACAAAGGATGGAATCGGTTTATATTTTTATAATTATTCGATGTTATTTTTTATGGGTATTTTAACGAAAGTGGGCTTTATCGGTAAAAAACCTATCCATACTCTTAGACTGAAGAAAAAAGTCAATTTAATAATTGTTAGCAAATCTTGTTTTTATTGAGTAATTTCAATATCAGTCTAGATTTTAGGCGCGAACAATCACTAAGTTTATCCCCCCTGAATCTGAAAAATATCGCGATATTATCAACTTAATATGTTTGTCACTCCCCCTTGTGATGTGCCTTTTGTGTTTCTAGTTGGTTGGTTTTGCGTGAATAGTTTGTTTGGTTGATGTTAAATTTGGGCGAGTTTTAGCTATTTGTAACAAAATATTTGCCAGTTAACTTAATTGGCAACTAGAGGTTAAAAGGCACCACCTATTGTTTTAATAATAAATAACAAGGAATGTCTATGATCAAATCCAATATCATCTTTAAGCTTCAAGTTCAGGCGCAAACTCAGTTGCATAACCAAGTAAATTTAGTGATGCAGCATATGGGCAATGCCCTTGTTTCAGAGGGGGGATTGTTAGCACCACGTCAGCTAATTACTAAAGCTGGAATTATGTTGTTAGGCGCAATTGTCACTTTAGCGTTATTCGTTTTCATGGCGCAATTAGTTAAAAGTGACGCTGTATATGTTGATGAACCTGCTCCATTGCCAGTGATTAACTTTTTTCAAAAGCCACAAGAGCCTCAAAAAGTGATCAAAAAAATCAGGGTGCAACCTCAAAAAGTGCCTGCAATTATTGATCGTACTCCTATGCCAACTTCTTCAGAGGGAGATGCTGACGTCATTAAAGGTTTTACGCCTGAAGCCTTACCTGTGCCAAAAGAGAACTATGATCGTAGCTACAATGATGGAGATGCTATGCCTGTTGTGCAGGTTTCACCGCAATATCCCATGGCTGCAGCGCGAGATGGTAAAGAGGGCTATGTGATTGTGATGTTTGATATTAGTAAGACGGGCGAAGTTATCAATGCTCAAGTGATGGAGGCTGAGCCCAGAAGAGTGTTTAATCGCTCGGCAATACAAGCGATTAATAATTGGAAGTACAAACCTAAAACGGTTGCAGGGCAAGCCATTGAACAAAAAGGGCTGCAAGTGAGGCTAGACTTTAGCCTTGATCAGGCTAACTAAACTTGAGCTTATTCGCACTAAAACCTATCAAGTATTGATAGGTTTTTTGTCGACTAAATTTATCGGCAAGGAAGAATGATTAGCTGGCAGCTTGCTGAGAGGGCGGTAAATTATTGGCTATCCATTGCAAGGTAAATTCGATAAAGCGAGACAATCTAGCCGATTGATGGATCAATTGTGGATGCATCAAATACGTGGCTGAAGAGACAGTGCTTACCTGTGGTAATACTGTAATGAGTTGTCCTGAGGCTATTTCTTTGTCCACTAAGTATTCGGGCACCATAATAATCCCTTGTCCGGCAATGGCTAACGATTTGAGCATGTGATTGTCATTAACGCTAAGGCTACTTAGTACAGGTAATGACTCGCCATTTAATGGCCATTCAGTAAACTCCGTTGCTGTTAGGCATTCATGCTTAGTTAAATCTGTCACCCGTTGAGGCATACCATTACGGTTAAGGTATTGAGGGGAAGCACAGCAAATGTGCTGATAAGAAAACAGCTTTTTTGCCACCATATTTTGTGGTGGTGTGTTAGTCGCGCGAATCGCTAAATCAAAATCACTTTTGGCAAGGTCATGGGTGGTGTAACTGCTATCGAGACTAAAGCTAATCTGTGGATGTTGTTGCTGAAACTCACTGCAGATAGCTAATAAATAACGCTGGGTAAATTGACTTGGTGCGGTGATTTTAATCCGTCCCGCAATACTGTTATTCTCATGACGGATCTGTCGGTCTAAATCTAAAAGCGACTGTTTTACATGGCTCATGCTTGCAAGGATAAGCTCACCTTGAGGCGTGAGTTTTACACTGCGAGTGGTGCGGATGAGTAAGGGTCTGGCGAACTCTTTTTCAAGCTGTCTAATTTGCTCAGAAAGATATCCTCTTGAGATCCCAAGCGATGCAGCGGCTTCAGTAAAACTTAATTGTTTTGCGACTTCACTGAACAGAAATAGCCGTTCAAATTTTTTGTGTTCTCGACTCATGTCATCATCATCTTAAAATCAACACCCTAAAATTATCATCTTAAATTAATTATCTTAAACTAATCGTCATTATCTTTTAAAACGAATTGTATTCTTTTATTGGTAGCTATATCAAACAATGATTTTGGTGAATACGGTTCCTCATTGCTGCGCAATGCTTACACTGATTGTTATCTAAAATGTGCCGATAACGAGCGAAGCCTTTCAATGAATGCATCTTTAACCGAGCCTACAGTTATTAATTCAAAATCAGTTATTAATTCAAAATCAGTCATGGGTTCAAACTCAGCAATAAATGCAAAACAAGTCAACGTTAAGCCTTTGGCGCTTGCGCAACACTTACCAGGCGTTAGCCGAGTGGTTTATGGCTGCATGGGACTAGGCGGTGGCTGGAATAATCATGCCATTAGCGCAGCTGATCGAAACCAAGCTCACGAGGTTATAGATACGGCTTTAGCACAGGGAATTAACTACTTTGACCATGCTGATATTTATACCTTTGGTAAAGCAGAGCAAGTGTTTGGTCAGGTGTTGTCAGCTCGTGCTGAAATACGTGAAAAGATGTTTATTCAAACCAAATGCGGTATCCGTCTTGAAGATGACTTAGGGCCAAAGCGTTACGATTTATCAGCGCAGTGGATTAACCACAGTGTTGATAAAAGCTTGCAACAATTACAAACCGATTACCTTGATGTGTTGGTATTGCATCGCCCTGATCCACTCATGGAGGCAGAGGAAATCGCAGACACGTTCCATCGTTTACGTGATGCTGGAAAAGTACGATTCTTGGGTGTTTCTAATATGCAGCATCATCAAGTATCAGCCATTCAACAAGCGCTTGATACACCTTTAGTTGTCAACCAAATTGAGTTGAGTTTACACAAGCAAGATTGGCTTGATGAAACTGTTTATGCGGGTAATCAAGCAGGCGCAGGGGTTAACTTTACCCCTGGTACATTAGCGTATTGCCAGCAGAACCGTCTGCAAGTGCAGTCTTGGGGGAGCTTGTGTCAGGGGCTTTACACTGGAGTCGATGCAAGTAGTCAACCAATTGCGGTTCAACAAACCAGTAAATTAGTAGCGCGATTAGCCGCAGATTACGGGGTTAGCAAGGAAGCCATTTTACTTGCTTGGTTAATGCAGCATCCTGCGCAAATTCAGCCCGTCATTGGTACTACGAACTTACAAAGAATTTCAGCTTGTCAGCAAGCTATTAGCTTGAAACTTTCCCGTGAACATTGGTATGCCTTATATGTGAGCGCAAAAGGTGAAGAGTTACCTTAACTTTATATCACTTCGTTGTGGCACTTTTGTTTGAACTATTAATGGATTAAGAACAAATATGAATTCAATATTATCAAAAACTACATTGGGTGTAGCAAGGCTTGGTTTAGTCACTGTCAATGCAGGAGTGCTGCTCCTAGGTTGCCTCATAAGTGAGTCATCTCAAGCCGAGTCACCTCAAACTGAATCATCCCAAACCGAGTCAGCGGCTTTTGAATTAGCATCCACGCAATCAATATCCAGGGAATCGAACGTAAGCGAACCCCCAGCATCGTTAGATATTTACCAAGATTATCTACATCGAGATATTCGGGATGACATTTTTTATTTTGTATTGCCAGATCGATTTAATAATGGCAATGAAGCTAACGATAATGGCGCATTGTCAGGAATATCTCACGGTGGTGTCGATAAGACGTCAGCGCGCGGTTTTCATGGTGGCGATATTACTGGGATTGAGCAGAAATTAGATTATTTGGCGTCTCTAGGGATCACAGCTATTTGGATGACACCACTACTGAGAAATCAGGCGATTCAAAAAGACGGCATTGCACATCACGGTTATTGGATTGTCGATTTTAGTGAAATTGATCCACACTTTGGTAGTAATGATGATCTTAAAGCCTTAATCAATGCTGCTCACCAGCGGGGAATGAAGGTGTTTTTTGACATCATCACTAATCACACCGCAGACATCATCCGCTATAGCGAGTGCCATCAACAAGACGGTCAATTCCGTCAAGGTCTAGACCATTGTGAATACAAGCCATTAAGCACATCTAAAACAGAACAATATTCACCATTTATACTTGATGAACACGCTGATATTAAAGTGCCAGAGTGGTTGAACGATCCGCAGTATTACCATAATCAAGGTGATAGTAGCTTTAAAGGTGAAAGCTCACTTAATGGTGATTTTAATGGCCTTGACGATCTTAATACTAAAAATCCTCAAGTGCTCAAAGGGATGATTGAAATTTATCAGCAATTGATAGCCGAGTTTAAGCCTGACGGGTTTCGCATCGATACTGTGCGTCATGTTGATTTGTCATTCTGGCAAACTTTTACACCAGCAATTATTGATTATGCCAATCAGCAAGGCATTCCTAATTTTCATGTATTTGGCGAGGTCTACGACACTAACCCACATCATCTCAGTTTGTATACCACAGAAGGTAAATTGCCCTCGGTATTAGACTTTGCTTTTCAGGATGTCGCTGCTGATATTTTTTATCGTGGTAAAAGCCCGCTATTAGCAAAACAGTTATTTGAGCAAGATGTGTTGTATCAAGATGAAGATAGCCAAGCAGATTTATTGATGACCTTTTTAAGTAACCATGACATGGGGCGAGCGGGGTATTTTATTAATGGCTCAGGACTTGAATTGACGGCAGCTGAAAAGTTACAGCGGAGTATTTTATCCCATGCGTTTATGTTTTTATCGCGCGGGATCCCCGTTGTATATTACGGTGATGAGCAAGGCTTTACTGGTGATGGTAACGATATTGATGCAAGAGAAGACATGTTTCCATCAAGGGTAAACAGTTATAACGATAATGTGTTAATGGGGACTTCAGCGACGACTGCTGAAGATAATTTTAATCAATCCCATCCACTATTTAAGGCGATATCAGCCCTCAGTCAGCTTAGGAAAGAGCATAGAAGCTTACGTCGTGGCGTATATCAACCTAGATACTATCAAGCTTCAACAATCCAAGATTCAGCAATTCAAGCCTCATCAATCCAAGATTCAACAATTCAAGCCTCATCAATTCAAGCCTCATCAATCCAAGATTCAATAATCCAAGATTCAGCAATTCAAGAATCAATAATACAAGCCTCATCAATTCAAGCGGACAGCGGCATGTTTGCCTTTGCTAGAGTGGATGAAACGAGTGGTGAAGAATATTTAATTGTGTTTAATTCTGGTAATCAATCTGCAAGCATTGAAATTGATATGACAGATAAAGGTGAGCCTATCACGGCGATTGAAGATGTATTGAAAACCTTTAAGGCTGCGGGTGATTTATATTATAACGGCTTACCTTCTAGCAATGTAGATTCAAGCCACTTAATTGAGGTTGAAAAACAAGCTATCACAGTCTCAATGCCTCGCTTAAGTTATGGGGTATATCAAATAAAACGATAAAAATGGGCATTAGTCTTCAGGAGTTCCCCCCTTCAATTTACTCCTAACCACGGATTTTTAAACGTGAAGTTACTGGTATCTGTAGCGTTGAACGTTGATGAAAACTGTGGTTTTTTTATGCCATTTTTGTATAAATAAAGCAGCGTAACAGCGGAAATAATGGATGCGTGGTTCATTAAGCTCAGTGTTGGAGAAGTCACTTGAGCTTAATGATGCACGGAAAGCATGGTGGAGAAATGCACGCTTATGCAGAATAGATAAACAGAGTGTTTGAATACAATAACGTGTTAAGCAAAGAAGTCATCGCCACCCATAGCACGTTTAAGTTGTTGTGCTTCTAAGTAGTCTTCAAGGCGTCTTTTCACCTCTCGTCTATGCAACATATCTTCTTTTGCTTTTGGAGTAGATGGTTTTTCAAATCCATCGATTTCAGTGTTATTTGGAACAAGGTCAATAATTTCAGCCATAAAATATCCTTTCTATCGAGACATGGCTTTCTTGTTGGGGAATAAGTCGCCCTTGAAATAGAAAGTCCGTTCGATATCAATCATAAAGCCCAAACTACAAGCACTTAGTATTGGTGGTTGTGAACACTATATTAGTGTGTGCTTAATCTGGAATTTATCAGGAGTTTCAAAATAAAAATGCGATCTGGATAACAATTTTTTTTTAAAGTTTCAAAAGGAGATATACGTCATGTTTTTAAGTAGATAGGGCCATATTTCGCGATTGTAAAATGCTAAGTGGGTTGCTCAGAACACTCAGACATATATTAAAAAACCTTACACAAGTATTTGCTCTGAGTCGCCAGTGATTCACTCTAAGCTTGATAGGTCATTAAGCTTTAGGGTGAATTGGTATATTGATTTTGTTGATAATAAGACTTCATTTTATAAGGCAGCGCTGTATATGGCAGCACTGTATATAGCGGGCTTGTAAACGAATGCTGATAGCCATGAAGCTTATTAGAAACCCTCAGCGAGATAATAAACTTGAAACTGATGATTGGCTGGCTGAATCAGATTTAAGCCATAGTTAGTATTTTTTTAGATGAAATTGGCATTCAACTTACTTGTAAAATCAAGCCGCTTTCAATACCTCGTCAGGTAAACGGCATTCAACTATGTGACTTGAAACCTCAACACTGTTTTAAGTTTTTTAGGTTCGACTTTACGCGTATCTGACAGATAAATTTCTCTATGCACTTTTGAAACGCGTGAAAGACCTTCAGATTTTGTAAATGCTTCCATTATTTCAAAGCTTACTGGTTCGTCTTCAAATGGACCTAAATGGAGCATTTGAACACAACGTCCTTCAGATATTGTCTCAAAACATACCTGATCTAATAGGGGATTTTTTTTGTTGGTTTTTGCGATAGCTAACATCTCTGAAAAGAAACCCTCAGTAACAAAGTGAGGTTGACGTATCATTAACTTGTATACAAGGTCTGCTTTGTTAATCACACCATTAAAATTGGCCTTAGCTGTGTCATTAATATCCCAAACGCCCTCTAATGGATAAACGGTAAAATCAAAATATCCTTGAGGTTGATTTTCCATTTTTTTAGGGAGCATTTTAATGGTATACGCCAGTGAGTATAGGGCTCCAATGTAATCGGTAAATATACTATCAGCAGGGCTTCCTTCACCTTGTATAGTGATAAAGTTAACATCGGGAACATCTATTATTTCTGGTTGATTCTTAGGAAGATAAAGAGCTTTCTCTTTTTTTCTCCATTCATATTTATGTTGCATGGCTATCCGACTTCATAATTGAAATGCCTCAAGTTCAAGTGAACGATTGATGCCTTATTTCCTCATTATACGCCAATATTTTCGACACCTAACCCAATAACAATATTCCATGTTCTGACTGTCCATTTTACTGCCAAGCATTGATGCTGGATGAACCGGCGTAACCATTGGGTGATGACTTTTTCTCTAGAAGGCCAAATCTTGAGACAACATAGCCAGTGCTTTGCCATGAAAACCGCATCAAAACGTTCCTGTGCAAAAAATTTACACAATTAGGGCTTGCTCAAGAGTATTTACATCAAATACCCTAGTGCTAGCTAAAGTGGTAACGATTATCATTTTCAATTGATTTTGAGGGAACTATGTCGAGAATAAGAATTCTATTGATTGAAGACGATAATACGTTAAACAATTACCTTGCTGATTTACTCATTAAGTCTGACTACCATGTTGAGCAGTGCTTCGATGGCATCACAGGGTTAACAATCGCCAAGTCTACGCCGTTTCATCTTATTCTTCTTGATAAAATGTTACCTAAATTAGATGGCGTATCCTTACTAAAATCATTGCGAGAAACCAGCCAGCAACCAGTGATTATGATTTCAGCTAAAGGCGCTGAAGAAGAGCGGATTTTAGGTTTACAGCATGGTGCTGATGATTACATTGCTAAACCGTTCAACACTCAGGAACTGCTGTTGAGAATTGAAAATATTCTAAGGCGGAGTCTACCTAGCATTATCCCTAACAATCCTTCTGAATTAGCTGTAGATGGTTTAATACTTAACCCCAAAAAGCAAACTATACATGTTAATGATCAGCACCTTGAATGCACCACAATTCAATTTAAATTACTTTGGGAGTTAGTCTCTAAACAAGATCAAATCGTCACGAAGGCTGATTTATATGAGGCTGTACTTAATAAAAAATTAGGGGCCTATGATCGCAGTTTAGATATGCATTTAAGCCGTGTAAGAAGAAAATTAAATGAAGCTAACTGGTTAGGCGAGCGCTTACAAACAGTCCATGGTAAAGGGTATTGCTTTAAATGAATCGAAAAATATTGTGGAAACTGTGCTTTATCATTGCGACTGGTCTAGTCGCTTTTTTTTACATGTTGCAATCACTCACGACACAAACTGAAGAGCAGATGAGTTTTATTGCTGATAACCATCAACTTGAATTACAGGCATGGGCCAATGAAGCTGAACATTTACTGCAATCAGGCCAGCATTCAAAACTAGACGACTTATTGACTGCGATTCAACAACAAGAAAATACATGGGTATCAATTGCAGGGTTCAAGACAATTCATATTGCAGGTGAGCGACCAGAGCAAGAGATTGTTGGACGTTACCACTTTGGACGAAGTGTTGATTGGAAAATTCATTTATATTTTGAAAGCAATCCTATTATGGAGCTGCCTTTTAAAGACAATAAGGCCAGTTTATTGATAAGGCTACCTGAACGGATGCGTCCAGGTAATTATTGGGGAACAACACGTATCCTATTACAAGTGCTCATTCCAATGATGATCTTAATTGGGCTGTCAATATTACTTTATCGACACATTATTACGCCTTTACAGCGTCTTGATAAGGCCACTTCAGCCTTTAGTGAAGGTAACTTTAATGTGCGGGTTAAAAAACATTTAGGGAATCGTAATGATGAGTTCTCACATTTAGCTGAAACCTTTGATCAGATGGCCTGCCAAATTGGTGAGTTAATATCAAATCAGCGGGATCTTATTTCAGACTTATCCCATGAACTAAGAACGCCACTCACACGCTTAGATATCGCAGTTAATTCTTTTGAAGCGCAAGATAGCCAATATCATATCGCACGAATATCTAGAGAGTCGCAGCATATTCGTAAGTTAGTAGAAGATACACTCACGTTGGCATGGTTGGATAATGAAAAGCCGATTATTAAACAAGAAGACGTAGACCTGGTCGATTTACTGGATGTATTAGTAGAAGATGCAAGATTCGAATATCCTGATAGAAGGCTTATTTTAGACTGCCCCAATAATGCAGTGATTCACAATAGCAGTCATAAAGCGTTGGCCCCGGCGATCGAAAATATTATCCGTAATGCTTTACGGTATACGCCAGTTGGCCAGTCGGTACAAGTCGGGTTAACTCAATGTGACTCTCAATATATTATCATTGTTCATGACCAAGGCCCGGGGATCCCTGAGCAATACTTAAACCGAGTGTTTCAGCCCTTTTTCAGAGTAGATAACTCACGAATTACTGAAAGTGATAACTTTGGTCTTGGGCTGGCGTTAGCAAAACGTCATTTAAATAGCGTTAGGGCAAACATCAGCGCTTACAATCAAGGAGCTGGTGGTTTGGCGGTCAAGATAACGATACCTGTGGCATAAGTGTAACAAATGTAATAGTAGTAGCTTTATTTGTTGCGAATCGTAATAATTCTCATTTAAATAAATGTAAATTGTTTGAGAAGTCACTTATGTCATTTGTATTAAAGAGAAGCCCCTTTCTAAAAACACCAGTTGCATGCGCAGTGATAGCGATTTGCTGCAGTGTGAACGTATATGCTGAGCAAACGGATATTGAATCTGAAGAAAAAAAGATTGAAAAAATTACCGTTGTTGGTGCGACGACTAACTCAGAAATTACCACGCAAGAACTCGATAACTATCAAGCAAACGATTTAGAAGACATCTTTCGTCATACTCCTTCCGTGACTGTGGGGGGATCATTAGGCATCGCACAAAAAATATTTGTTCGTGGTATGGAAGATTCGATGGTTAATGTCACCGTTGATGGCGCTCCGCAGACGAGTACTTTGTTTCATCATATTGGCCGTGTTGCCATAGAACCTGAACTTTTGCAGAGTGTTGAAGTGCAAGCAGGTGCGGGTGAAGCAACTTCTGGTATCGGCGCAGTTGGCGGAGCTATCCGTTTTAAAACCAAAAGTGCTGATGATTTACTGAGCAAAGATGAAAAGTTTGGCGGTATTGTCAAAGGCAGTTACTTCACTAACGATGGTCATAAAGAAAGTATTACTTTATACGGTAAAGTCGCAGATAAAGTCGGTGTACTTGCCTCATACGTGAACGTTGAACGTAATAATATGGATGACGGTAATGGTGATGAAATTCCTGGTACTGCTTCAGAGCAAACACTTGGTTTTGTTAAACTGAATGCAGAACTGACAGCCAACCAAGATCTCACTGTCAGTTACGAAAATCGCAAAGAAGAAGGGGAGTTTGGTAAACAAACTAACTGGGCCCCACTTGCAGACGACCCATTATTTGAATCTTGGGGAGAGCGTGAAACTATCGTCCTGAATCATACTTGGTATCGCAATAATTTCCTCAACCTTGAAACGACTATTTACAATACTGAGTCTTCATTTAAACGTGAACTATATACATGGGATGCGTCAATTGAGACCACAGGTTTTGATTTACGAAACACCAGTGATATTGGAGAACACTCAATTACCTATGGTGTAGAACACAAAGTGGATAAGGTACACGCACAATCTTATGAAGATTTTGGTGGTATTTTTGACGAAGAAGGCAATGTAACAGGCGTTTATTTACAAGACCATTGGCAAGTGACTGATAACTTATTACTGAGTTTTGGTGGTCGTTACGATGCTTACGAACTTGATCATAAAGGTATTGAGGCCAACTGGGTAAAAATTGATGACACTTGGGTTGTTGAAACCGATGCCAATGGCGATCCAGTTACGACAAGCTCTGAATTCTCAACCGAAAAACAAGATGGCTTTAGCGGTAATATTGGTTTTGAATACAGCTTTACGCCAGATTTAAAATTGTCAGCGGGTTATGCACAAGCATTGCGTGGCAGACAAGTTGCAGACGCTTTTACCGTTGGCGAATTAACCCCTAATCCCGATCTTTCGCCTGAAGAAGTCGATAACACTGAACTTGGACTCGTTTTCAATGACGGTACGTGGTTATTTGAAACATCAGTGTATCTGAGCGTTATTAATGATGTTGTCTTTGATAAGTTTAAAGGACGTGAAGGCGTTTTTTACGAGAACATTGGTGATTTAGAAACGAAAGGTGTCGAGCTTGTTGTTGGATATCAAGGTGACGACTTTGACATTATTGTCAGTTACAACCACAACAATGTTGAGTTAAATAACGCCACATTTGTTTGGCCTGACGCCAATGATGCCTCGGGCTACAGCACTGTAAATATAGATGGTGTTGATCTCGCCTCTTATGAATATGGCGGTTTGGGTAATGCCGTTGGTGATTCACTGAATGTAAACATCAATTATGAAATTAATGAGCAAATTCAGTTAGGTCTTAACTATAACCATGTTGCAAGTTTAAATGATATCGAAGTGTTCCATCGCTCTATGGAATTAGGGTGGGTAACAGAGTTAGAAACGGTTGATAAACCCGGATATGACTTGGTTGATGTCTACGTGACTTATACGCCAATAAATAGCTTAAAATTTAATTTATCGGTGCAAAACCTGTTTGATGAAACCTATCGAAGCCATGGCAGTGTCGCCGATTATGGCCATATTCCTGGTTATGAAGCGGTTGTGGGTATCAATGAGCCTGGGCAAGATATGCGCTTCAGTGTTTCATATCAATTCTAATCGTTAATCTAAGTAAGTGTTCATAAGACTCTGTTTTATGAACACTTTCAATATACTTCTATGAAATTTACTAAAAAACAAATCTTAGTATCCAACGTCACTTGTCGAGTGTTAATTGCATTAGTCGGTGGATACATATTATCAAGCTTAAGTGCGATACTCATCGCACTACTTTTACCTGGTGATAAAATAAACAGTATCATCACTGGGTTAATGCTGAGCTTTGTTATCTACACAGTGACCGTGATAGTTGTTTTTACGACCAAAACAACACTGCGTGCTGGTGCTATCGTTTTTTCCCTCTGTACTCTCATGTACTTTTTTTATCATTACCTCAATGGAATTACTGTCTAATGAAGTCAACATTTAGACAATCTATGGCCTGGCTACATACATGGGCAGGCTTTACTTTTGCTTGGTTATTATTCTTTATTTTTATAACTGGAAGTTTGGGTTATTTTGAAAACGAAATCGATCGTTGGATGAAGCCTGAAATCGTGGTGGTTAACGAAACTATTGATGATGTCGAAGTATTCAATTTAGCCAAACAACAACTCAACACGTTAGCGAGTCATGCGGATAAGTGGTATATCGCTTATCCGACAACACGGGATCCCTTTATCAAAATATCCTGGTTGGCGTTAGCCAATGCTGAATTAGGCATCTCAAAGCAATGGCACGAAGAATACCTTGACCCTTATACAGGTAATATTACTCCAACACGCGATACCAGTGGCGGTGAAACGCTATACCGTCTGCATTACAACTTGCACTATGTGCCAATTGTAGTGGGCTACCTTTTGACCAGCTTAGCAAGCTTATTTATGTTAATCGGCTTAGTCACAGGGGTCATTATTCATAAAAAGATTTTTATTGAATTTTTTACGTTTAGATCAGGAAAAGGACTACGCTCTTGGTTAGATATTCATAATGTTTTTAGTGTTTTGCCATTACCTTTTCATTTAATGATTACCTACAGCGGGCTTATTTTGTTGATGGGAATCTCTTTTTCACCGGTTATTGATGCAACTTATGGTGAAGGTAGAAAACTGCATCGACAGTTCTATGATGTGTCGCAGACTGAAAATAAACGCTTTGATACCACAAATATACCAGCGGTGGATTTGTCTTTAAGTACGGTATTGCTCGATGCAAAACAGCGATATAAAAATAACAACATAAGCTTTCTTGGTGTGATAGACCGAAGCCCCAATAACAACACTGAGCAGATGGGCTTTGAAGTATGGCTTGACGGAAGCGAGGGGATAGAATTTGCGACACTGATAACTTATCGAGTCGTAAATGGCCAAGTTCAGATAGAAGAGTCAATCGGAAAGAAGTATAGCGCAGGAAAAGTCTATGACGTGCTAGAGCATTTACATGAGGGGTTATTTGCTGGCCCTTATCTTCGCTGGCTGTATTTTATCTCCGGATTACTTGGCGCTGCAATGATCGCTTCTGGCATGATTATTTGGGTGAAAAAAAGACAAAAAAATTCGACTAGATTGATTAATCTAATCGATAGAGTAAATGCTGCTGTGATCATTGGTTTACCTATTGCTATTGCAGCTTATTTTTGGAGTAACCGATTACTACCATTAGAAATGGTTAACCGTGGAGCATGGGAGTTACACAGTTTATTTATTGTCTTCACTATGTGTATTTGCTTTTGTCTCGTGAGTCGGCCAGCTAAAGCATGGAAAAACATGTTATGGCTAGCTGCAGCTATATACGCATTTTTACCGATTGGAAATATGCTAACCACTGAACATAGCTTGCTTTCCAGTGCTCAAGAGGGGGATTGGTTAATGTTAGGCTTTGATGTCAGTGTGCTGGTATTTGCAAGCTGCTTTGCTGTTGCAGCTGCGTTATTCAAAAAAGAGCATATTGCACCAGAGCATACGAGTGAAATTAGCAAAAAACCACATCCGGAGCTCGGTACTTAAGATGGAAATATTAAGCCAAATATCATTACAACTACTTGGTTTTACCTTGTTAAGCCTTTCGCTTTCTCGTCATTATGATCAAGTGATAAATAGCGTAAAACGTCCATCTAAGCCAATAGTTTGGACGTTGAGATTGAGCGGCTACGGTATACTTTTACTGGCTATTATTCAGGGAATAAAGAGTTGGGGACTCGCATTAGGTTTGGTATATAGTTTTGCAACAGCTACTCTCGTAGCGACTCTGCTAGCGATGTTATTGACCTATAAACCGCACTATTTAACATTTATCTTTGTTAGATTAAAACCATAAAGAATATTTAGTCGAGTTCGCTCAATAAGGGGATAGTGAGTTATCCTCTTATTGAGTTTCAAAGGGAGTTAATTTAGCTCAGTTCTGTAAGCACTTGCTCTAGCACGTCTACCACTTTTGCTGTTTTAGCCACATCTAAAGCGTCAGGGTGAGGAGAGGCGAACTGTCCTCTATCATTATCAAAATATTGCCCTGTTGCCTCTGCAAACTCATCAGCTAACGCTGCGCGAGTTAATATATCTGCGCCAATCGATAAGTCGCCACCTGCAACGCCGTATGCTTGTTTGACCATTTTACTGCCAAGCATTGATGCTGGGTTAACTGCCACAATCATTGGGCCAGTTCCTTTAATCGCTAACCCTAAATGGCGTGACCACATCGTCAGTGCCAATTTACTTTGGGCATATACGGTTGAGTCAGACAATGGGCTTGGTTTAGCCATATCATTGGCAGAAAATGCTGCCTGTGCAGCAGAAGATAAGTTAACGATACGACTGCTTGAATCCATGATAGGCAGTAATAATTGGCTTAATAAATAGGGCGCATAAGTATTAACCGCATAACGTGAATCTAAGCCATCTAGGGTAATTAATGTGCTTGGGTTATAAACCCCTGCGTTATTAATTAGCACATCAAGGTGATTATGCTTGGCTTTGATTTGTTTAGCCAAAGCTCTTACCTCTTCCATGCTCGATAAGTCGGCAACATAAGACTCAATTTGTGATTCATCTGCCGCTGTTGCTAATAGATTAACAACGTCAGTCAGTTTATTTGGATTACGGCCATGTAATAACACCTTATGACCTTCAGCAATTAACATCTTTGCTGTTTCTAAACCAATGCCATCGGTAGAGCCGGTAACAAGAATCGTCTTTTGCATGATGAGTTCCTAGTGATTAATAAGTTACGGGACTGCCTTTAAGGTTTCATTTTTAAGACTTTAAGACTTTAAGACTTTAAGGCTTAAAAATTGATGTTTTATAAACCTATCGCCCGCACATTCAATATATTAATGTTAGCAGGTATAAAGCGATTGATAAGCGAGAGTTCAGTAGAATTAGTTTATAGGTTTTGTTAATAATAGAGAGCGTGAGTAAGCTTTTATTAATCACTGTAGACTAGATGTTGGCCGCATTTTTGATTGCAAATATCATGTTAAAGTTTATGCTAATTCTTTTCGAAAGCTGTGCTGATACTTATGACCGTTTCAAAAAATTCCAATGCCATTTCTATCGTAGTTGTCTTAATTTTACTGATTGCTGTAATCACAGCGGTGATAATGATTAATCAGTCTAATCAACATAAGGGGCCTGCAGTATGGAGCTCGTTTGTGTATAAAAATGGCTATACTTCAGCTGCCTACGAAATGGACACCGACTTCACCGATTATCAGTCCTGCAAAGTTCACGCTCAAACGGTATCAGCTAAATATGATAATGCGCCGTGGCAATGTGGTTCTCAGTGTCGATTTGACTCAATGCGCCAAGGCTTTGAGTGTGAGTCCATGATGAATGACTAGGGCGTGCCAGCGCATTTATTTGGCCGGAAACAATCTGTGTGATGGCGCGTTAGCTGAAACTTGAAATACTTGTTTCTGCTTATTCTCTTGCCGAGTGACACTCATATCAATCACTTGTTCACTGAAACTTTTACCAAATAATTGATTCTCAAATATGAGGGGATCTTGACTGTTGCTGAGTTTGAACCTGCCCATAACGATGATTTGATCTGATGGCTGTTTAGGAGATCCATGTGAAGCCAATGAAATGATCAACCCTTGCAGAGGCAATGGTCCGGTAGCATCGCTTAAACTTACCCGTTGTAGAATGATGCGGCTTATTTGTTGTCGATGCTGTTGTAATTCATCAGATGATAGTTTTCCGTCATTATTTTGATCAATGCTCAGGTTCGACATTGATATATTGCCGATTTTTTTATCAGCATCATCAGAGCCATCAGCAGCATCAGCATCAGAGCCATCAGCAGCATCAGAGTCATCAAGTTCAATCAGACTATTATCAAGAAAATGAAACGCCGACACCGGCAGTGATAGCACCATAAAGGCACCATCATCGACTAAGTTAATTGTGCCATGTTGGGCCACCATCATATGTGCCTGAACAGATGAGAATGTTAATCCACTCAAGATGATACAAGTAGTGATCCCTGCAGCGAGTTTCTTTATTAATTTCATGTACTCATACTCTTAATCGGTTTTATGCTTGATGGCTCCATTGACTTCATCATGATGCCAATAGTTAGACAGTTATTTACAGTTCGCCTTTTACACAACGTTGAAAGTAGGGGTAGCTGTCAGTGGCATAGTAATGATAAATGCCATCAGGAAACTCAGGAGTGACCCCAACACGACCATTACACTCATCCAAATCACCTGAACCTGCTACGTACTCCCAATCTTGCGCGAATGTACCCAATGGATATATGTCGGTTGATGGTCTGCTACTGCTGGCGTTGGTCACTAATTGATAACTGCCTGTAATGGTTTTAATGGAAGAACTGGCATCGTCTGCGATGCTATAGCCGTAACGAGCATAAATAGGAAAGCCATCTGCTGCCCAGCCGATAATGGTCATTTTATCGCTGCTACCACCTTGTAAAGTGACGAAGCCTTCTGGCATGCCATGGTAATGGTACTCACCGCCAGGTTGAACATGGGCGTTATTGTCATCGGTGCCAAAGTTGAAACTTGATTGGCCCAATGCTTCAATATTCCAGTTGCCGTCATTGCCAACTAAACTGCAATCATCACCAGAGTCATCACAAGTGCCTGCGGTGCTCGCATCAATTTTTACCCCATTAAGTACATAGCCTAAAACACCTCTGGGGCCACCAAGGGTTGTAGCAGTGTTACTTTCTTCAGGGGTTAAGGTGTAACTGGAAGAAACATCTTGCTCATAAATGCTGTTTGGATTATTTGCATTAGGAAATAATCCCACTTCATGATCAGGGATCCCATTAGCATCAAGCAAGCGTTCACCTTCCTCGCAAGTCCACTCGGCATTACTGGTGTTATAAACCGATTCAGATTCGTTATAGGTGCTATTTACATAATCACACAGCACACCATCTGTTGAACCTGTTGAAGGCGTTTCATTATCAGAGTCGTCTCCAGAATCATCACCAGAGTCATTATCAGAATCATCACCTGAATCATCAGTAGAGTCGTCTGGAGTGGTGATAACTTCATCAGCATCTTCAACAGCAGTATCATCATCGCTACTGCCACAAGCCAGTAATGTGCTTGTGATGAGTACAAATAAGGCTGACTTTATTAGGCTAATTGAGTGTTGCTTGGTCGGGGCAAAGAGTTTCATGGCAAGGGCTTCCACTTGTTATAAAAAGCAATTTATAAATAGGCAGTTATCAAGAGCTGTTTACAAGCCTCTAGGTACAGAGGTCTACTTGTTAAGCGCTTGCTTAATTGAGTTTGGTTTATCCTAGCGTTAAAAAGTGCAGAAACGGTGCAGGAAATGAGGAGAAACAGCGTGATTGTTACTTAATTGTTGCGACAGGTTTTGGGGGAACTGTCGCAACAGGCTATTTAGAAAAATTTAAATGATGTCTATTTAAAAGCGAGCATTGATGTCAATTCCTAGCAATAAGCTGTCTGAGAACTCATCATTAAATTGCTTTGCAATGCTAAATTTAGCAGAAAAGTGTTGAGACACTTGCCACCAGTAAGCGGTGTTAACCCCATAATGATTAAAGCTATCGGAATAGTGGTTTACGGAGTCATCAGGAAGCAAGCTGTTTTTAGTTACATAAGTCCCACCGACATCTTGCCAAGCGTAATTTGCCCCTATTGACCATGCATTATTAATGTAAAAATCAGCAGCAAGGTATAGGTGATGCATTGTTTGCTCATTGGTATTGGTAAAAGCTCGTTGAGGATCGTTATCATTAGCTACCAATTGGCTGAAATTACTGTTGTTACTATCACGATATTGCCAACTCGCAAATAAATTAATCCCACTGAAAGACTCCATCGGAATATAACTTTGTAGATTAACACCAAAGATGTCAGCTTGATTATCAAAGTTGGCATTCATCACCCAATCTTGGCTGTCAGCATTTGGGTTTTGGTAATTATCAGAGCCACTTTGGTTTTGATAGAAAACCGAGACGGATGATGTGTCATTAAAATAATAGCCAAGATTAATGCCGTAAAGTGATTCATCATAAGGATAAAACCAGCCATCAGAATCATCATTGATTTGCTGGTAATTAGCACCGATAAACCATTTTGAAGCAAATACATAGGTACCATCAATTTGATAGTTTGTCGTTTCGGATAAATCTGACTTTATATAATTCACCCCAATATTGGATGATTGTGCCAAAAAGGTATTCAGCGCCAAAGGTCCTTTATCAGTATCTACTGCATTTAAGTAATAGCGGTAACCAGCCAATACTGAAGTATTGTCGCTGTTGTCATTATCGTCGATATACGCAGCGCTGATATCGTGATGAAAACCATTAGATGCTGAGTTTTGCTGATTATCAGCTTGCGCAGTAAAAGCCAATAAACTGATTGATATTGCCGTTGCTAACTTTGTTGCTAACTTTGTTGCTAACTTTGGTGCGTGAGTCTTGAGCCTGTTCATAGCGACGTCCTTGTTATTTTAAGTGAAAAATATTCTTTTAGTTGTTGATTACAACTACTTAACACTTGTAGCGTTGTGTATCAGTAAAGTCCTTATTTATCAATGTCTTGTATTGTTATGTTGCGTGATAGGTATTATTAAGTAAAGATTTATTTGTTTATCAAAAAAAGTCGATTTATTGCATTTGAATTTGAGTTAACTAATCTGAGGTTACGTTAGTTATTAATAAGCCGTTATAATTGAATAATAATGAGCTTATAAAAATGTCGATATGCAATTAAAACCCCTTGCTAAAGGAAGATTTCGAGATCAATGGTTACAGCATCATGACTCTATCGAGAAAATCATGAGGCAATGCATTACTGAAACTAAAATTGTCGAATTTCATCATAAGTTGATGGCACAGGGTCAACAGGTAAATGAGCTGATTTATGTTTCGTCTGGACGGATATCGATGGGATATACAGCGCGTAATGGGCGCAGTTTTCAATTAGGTACCATGACTTGTGATTCGCAAATATTTGGAGAAATGGAATTTTTTACTCAGTATTTATGTCAACTAGATATTATTGCTGAAGAACCATTATCTATCTCGATTATTAATGGTGATAAGTTACAGGAGGCGCTCGTTAAAACTCCGCAGTTTGCGCTTTTTTTTGCTAGTGCTATCGCCATTGATTATCAAGATACAGTGGATATCCTGACTCGTAGAATGCTTTATCCTATTGCATACAATATTGCCTATGACTTGTATCATCAGTACTTAAATGATCAGCCAGTTGAAGGTTTCAATAAGTGTTATTTAGAAGCTGAACGTTTTGCGACAACCGATAGAGTGTATCGTAGGGCAGTCAAAAAATTGGAAGATTTAGCGCTGATTAAGCGAGAAAAAGAAGGCATTATTATTCAAGATTTAACCGGTTTAATTCGCTTTATAGAGTCATAATTTTGTGAGAAAAGCCCTTTATTAACTTTAATAAAGGGCTTTTTATGAGCGGCTGATAATACCAATGGGTTATTATGCAGTCGCTTGAGACGTAAGTGACACTTGTTGGCGATTTGAAACAAGCAGCAAAGTAATGATCATTGCGTATATAACAGGAATGGCATACATCACTATTTGAAGACCAATAATACTTTCAAACATAGAACTAATAGCAGGGCTGAACATTGCGCCTGCGCTACCACTGATTAAGATATAAGAAACATTTTTACTGCTGGCATGTTTCACAAATGAGACACCGTATGCAATAAAGGCATTATAAAGTGCGGCACAAGCAAAGCCATAACCGTATGTTAAATATCCAATCCATTCTAGATTTGTTGTAGTCACAATTAAGCTAGTGATAACCAAAGCCAGTGAAATCATTCCCATAATGAAGTGTTTGATCTTCACTCTCGATACTATCGCTGTTGACACTAATGCGCCCACTAATGCAGCTGACCAATATTGAGTAATGATGTTACCTGCATCTTCAAATGGGATTGAAAACTTTTGCGACACGAACATTGGAGCCCAAGTTAAGAAGGTATAAAGACTCAACATGCCAAGGAATAAACCTAAACCGCCACTGATAATTCCTAGGTTCCATTCTGACTTTTCTTCAGCAGCTTCAGTTGTATTGCTTTCGCATAAATCAAAATTAGTCAGCAATGCAATTGCGGCAGTAGCCAAGGCAACTATGCCTACCGCTAAGTAGCTATAGCTCCAAGATAATGAATTAGTTAATGCATATGTTGTGATAAGCGGGAAAATAACGCCTGCCACGTTAAAGGTTGCATCTTGTACCACTAACATTGTGCTTTGGATTTTATCTTTCCACACTGATACAACAATGGTCCCTGCGATACAAAGACCAATACCACCACATAAACCGATGACTGTCATTGCTACCATCACTACACTTAATGAGCCTGTGAAATGTAATGCTGCAGCACTTAAAGCGATGGCAATATAGCTGATAAGGGTCATGCGTTTAACCCCAATCTTTTCAATTAAAAAGAACGCTGCAATAGTCCCTGCTAAAGCGCCACCATTTAATAAAGAAAAGATTGATGCAACTTCATTAACGTTGGCGGAGAATTTGGTCGCAATTGGTTCGATTAACATACCGAACTGAGTGGCAAAACCTGCCATAACAAAGTTGGCAAGGAAGCTGAGCAAAGTTAAGGATATTTTATTTTTCATTGTGAAGCCCTTTATGCTGTCTCTATTTTATAGTGCTTGCTTATTGATTTGCTGTTTCTAATGCCAGCTCAATCATTTGGTTGAATGTCAGTTGACGCGCTTCAGCAGTGGTTTCTTCGCCTGTTAGGCAGTGATCTGAAACAGTTAGAATAGCTAATGATTCAATACCATGTTGATGGGCAAGACCATAAAGGCCTGCGACTTCCATATCGATACCTAACACACCAAAGCGTTCTAGTGCAGGGATCATGTCTGCGTCTGGGTCGTAGTAAAGGTCTCCAGTAAAAATATTGCCTACTTTGGCATTAATCTGTTTTTCTTGGGCAATATTGTAGGCTTTGTTTAAGAGTGAGAATGTGGCTGATGTCGCCATTTGATAACCACTGCTGCGTTTGGTGTTGGTTGGTGAATCTGTGCCTGCTGCTTGCGCCAAAATGACATCATTAATTTTTACGTCATGTTGAGTGGCGCCTAAACTGCCGACACGAATAATACGTTTAACACCAAAGTCGTTTACGAGTTCATGAGCATAAAGCACCATAGAAGGAATGCCCATACCATGACCCATGACTGAAATACGCTGGCCTTTATAATAACCAGTATATCCGAGCATGTTGCGAATATTGGTTACTTCTACGGCGTCATCAAGAAATGTTTCTGCGATATATTTAGCGCGTAGTGGATCGCCTGGCATGATAATTGTTTCGGCGAAGTCACCTTTTTTACCATTAATGTGAGCTGTCATATAGAGTCCTCAGGTTTGATTCACTCGATAATAGTTGTCGCTTCAGGATGCTGTTAGGACATAAGTCCGCATCGTTTTAAAAAACAACAAAAAATGACTAGGGATCACAGTACTGTTACTTAAATGAATATCTAAGATTTTGATGGACAGTCTAAAATAAGTTGTTTGGTGAATATTTCGATTAGAAAATAGCGTATCATGCGCGTTTTTATTTTGATGATCTTGTTATGCGCCATTTAAAAACCAGCCACCACCCCGACACACCTAGTCAGTTTGTAGCTCAACAGCAAGACTCAATGTTAACTCGCCGAGCTGCGAGGGCAATTGTACTGCAAGGTAATACTATTTTAATGCTCTATACCGAGCGTTATCATGATTACACTTTACCTGGTGGCGGGGTTGATGATCATGAAGAGGTTGAGCAAGGTTTAGTACGAGAACTACAAGAAGAAACTGGCGCTAAATCAATTCGTAATATTAAAGAGTTTGGCTTGTATGAGGAATATCGCCCTTGGAGTCGCGATGGCATGACATTGATTCATATGTTGTCATATTGCTATACCTGCGAGATAGATAGTGAATTGGGTGAAACCCAGTTTGAGTCCCATGAGATTAACAATGGTATGAAACCCGTGTGGATGGATATTGATGAAGCTATCCAACATAATCTCGATACCATGGCGAACAGTGACAAAAAAGGCTTATCCATTGAGCGTGAAACTTTTTTACTCAAATTAATTAAACAAGAATTGCTCTAATAAGCTGTAGAGCAGACGACAAAAAATAAGATCTTGATAACAAAACTGTGTAAAAGTTAATAAATGTACTTATCAGTGCTATTTATGTTGTAGTGGCGGGTTCATGGTTGGAGTATTATCGGCCTTCCTTTAACTATTTCATATTTTTCCAATAGATAAATATGATGCTGTCAGTGAATATTTGTTATGAAATACCCCATTCAACGCGGTTTTACTTTAATTGAACTTGTGGTTGTTATTATTATTTTAGGTGTACTTGCGGTGGTTGCAGCCCCTAAATTTATTGATATTAAATCCGATGCCGTTAAGGCGAATTTAAGCAGCTTACAAGGCAGTATTCAATCAGCTAATTCGTTAGTTTATTCAAAAGCGGTTATTGGCTCTCAAGAGACACTTGATCCCGGTGAGATTGATCATAACGGCATCAAAATATCGACTACCCTAGGTTATATCACAGCAACTAACGTTAACTTACCTAAAGCTATAGAAGGCTCGTTCGCTCAGATGGCAGGAGCAACTGATGAATTTAGTGAAGATTGGGGGATTTACAATATTCCAAACTCTGGCGTGTATATATTTCCTCAAGGTTATGACATAAGCAGTAATTGCTCATTACGCTATTTGGTTGATGGTAACAATTCAGAGCCCGCTTTCTATCAAATAACTGATACTGGTTGCTAAATTTGCCTAAGTTTTAAAAAGCCTGAAATGCTTATTTCAGGCTTTTTTTTGGATAGTCATTTTTATTTAGGCTTTATTGGCAGGATAAAAGTAAAACGGTAATCAATTATTTAGTAAATAATATATGAGTCAATGCTAAAAATACCTATTTTGAGGTATGCTAATTTAGTATAAGTTAATGATCTGGCTCACAAATATTGATGCGTAATTGTAGCTCTTTTGTAACATTGTTCTAGATCAATTATTTCATTTCATTTCACCTTTATAACATCACTCGAGATGATGAAATAAAAGGATTACAATAAATGAAATTAAGTACCCTCACATTAGCCGTTCTTGCCAGTTTAGCGACTTCTACGGCCTATGCTGAAACTGAAACTGTTGACCCATTGAAAAAAGCTTTTATCGATGACTCGTCAGTGAATGTGCAATTTAGATTGCGCTATGAAGATGTCGATGTTGCCAATGTGGATCAACAAAACCAAACCACATTACGCACACGTTTAACTTATCAAACAGGTGATATATATAATTTATTTGCAGTAGCGGAAGTTGATGATGTTCGCTCTACGGATAATGAACCACTGATCGGTGATTATAAATATACCCAAATCAACCAAGGTTTTATTGGGTATAAAGGCCCTGCTGAGACGTTAGCTAAATTAGGTCGCCAACGCATTTTATTAGATAACCAGCGTTTTGTTGGCGGTGTGGGCTTCCGTCAAAATGAACAAACTTATGATGCGGTTTCGATTAAAAACACCGCCATTGAAAACTTGACGGCTTACTATGCGTATGTCGCTAATGTAAATCGTATTTTCCCTGAAGGTTCAGGTAAAGAAGAACATGAAAACGAAACCAGCTTAATCAATATCAATTATAAAGGTTTAGAGTTCGTTAATTTAACCGGTTATGGTTACTTGATTGATAATACTGATGTTGCTGCCTTTTCTACTGATACCTTTGGTATTCGAGCTGCGGGTAATATCAAATTAGATGCGCTGAAAGTCAGTTATGAAGCTGAATATGCGCAGCAGTCTGAAGGGGGTGATAACCCTGTAAGTTACAGCGCGGATTACTACAAGTTAGGTGCGGGTATCGATTTTGACGCCTTTGGCGCAAAAGTGGGTTATGAAGTATTAGGTTCTGATAGTGGTAAAGCTGGCTTTATTACACCATTAGCAACACTTCATGCCTTTAACGGTTGGACTGACAAATTCTTGTTTGGCGGAAAAGGTAACTGGGATAACGGTTTAGTCGATACCCATGTGATCTTAACGGGTAAAGTTGCCGGTCTTAAATTACTAGCCAAATATCACCAGTTTGAATCAGATTATGGCGATATTGATATGGGAACAGAGTGGGGCGTTGCTGCTACTTACCCATTTGCTAAGCATTACAGCTTAGGTGTGAAATATGCCAGCTTCAGCGGTGCAGATGAAGGCTATGACTTTTCAAATGATACCGATAAATTATGGTTAACATTCCAAGCTAACTATTAATGCTAAGCGGATGAAACATCTTGCAGTCACTACTTTGGGTGTGTAGTGACTGTTGTAACTCCCCCCCCCACCTAGTTTGCAGGAATCTAATTGATTCCTGCTTTTTTATGTCTAAGTCTTAAACAACTTTGGCGTGAAATACTTCAGTTGGCTGAACGAGTTCAGCTTGAGCTGCAATGGTTTGTAGCTCCCACTCTTGCCTTTTATGGGTTTCTTTTAATACCCCATAACAAGCGTTAGTGGCATGTTCAAATGCTGTTACTGCGCTCATGTCTTGTAATAGCCCCCCAGTAAACAACGCTGATATTAAATCCCCCACACCAACAGGCTGGCGGTTAAATTCAAGCTGTGGTCGCTGGGAAATATACATGCCATCTGCAGTGGCTAACATCATGGTAAAGGTGTCATCAGCAATAGAGTGCAGGTGCTTTACTAATACGATTTTAGGTCCTAGAGTCAGTGCTTTTTCGCAGGCGAGTTTTGCTTGTTCTAGGTTATTGATTTCCATGCCTGTAAATTGAGTTAATTCAAATTGGTTAGGCACAATGACATCTGCGATAGGCATGACATCATTGATTAATTGCTCAGTGATCCCGTCTGCCAGAATGCAGCCTTTTTCAGGATCGCCCATCACAGGATCGCACACATAAATCGCAGCAGGGTTTTGTTGTTTTACACTGTTAACGGTATGGATAATTGCTTGGCATTGTTCTGCACTGCCTTGATAACCTGAAAGTATCGCTTGGCAATCCGACAGTTTACCTATGTTGTCGATACCTGCCACAAGTTGGTTGATGTCGTCAGCAGAAAATGCACGACCTTTCCAACCTTGTTTATATTGGGTGTGATTTGAAAATTGTACCGTATGAATAGGCCACACTTCCATGCCCATGCGCTGCAGAGGGAACACGGCAGAACTGTTACCTGCATGCCCAAATACCACGTGAGATTGAATTGAAATAATACCTTTCATGCAATGACCTATTATAAGTAAAGTTGTGATGAACAATGCGAGCACAATACTGGAAGAATGCCATGTTCTGACAATGATGCTGCTGGTTAACGTTAGCTTATAAAGGCTTACGCGATTGATTTCAATATGGCTAATGATAGTCTGTGATCTTGAATAGTCATAATCCTTGTTGATGGATGAAATCCACCAGTAAGGCTTTCTTATTCACAAGGTTTTATGAAGATTCTTAGAAAAGCTATTCGAGCATACAAACACGCCAATCTAATGATTGGCGTTAGTATTTATAATAGTATTGACGGTTATTACTGGTAATAGTTTTAGTAATAGTTTGGCACTAGTACTGTCACGATTACTGTCACGAGTATTGGCTCAGTTTAGTGAGCCAATACAGGTGTTATTCATTACGCAGTAGCTGCTTGAAACTCAGTAAAGTAATCGTTCAATACTGAGCGTGTTTCACGGCCAATTAACTCGTATTCGTGATGAGTTAAGTTTGCTAAAGAAACGCGTACTGATGGATGCACCACGTCAAAGCCTTTACCTGGAAGTAAGATAACTCCCGTTTTGTGAGCTAAACGGAATAGGAAGTCTTTGCCTTTACCGCTGTCTTTGAACCATTCAACAAACGCTTCACCATAAAGTTTGCCACCTAAAGTGTCTAGCTCTAGTAAAGTGTAGTAATCAACACGGTCGACGTTTTCTTCAACTTCAATCCCCATGTTTTTGTAAAGGGTGATGTAACGTTCACGGATAATGCGTTTACAAGCTGCTTTGTAGTTATCTTCTAAATCCATTAAGCAATTTAAAGAGAACAACGCCATTTGAACTTGTTGTGGTAATGCTAAACCCGCGGTGTGGTTTAGTGCGACCGCGCGGCTATCAGCAACGATACGGTCGATAAATTTAATGCTACGTGGATCAGGAGTGATCGTTTTGTAGCGGTTATCAAGTTCTAGCTGATGAGCTTCAGGTAGGGCACGCATAGCATCATCAAACACATTGCTGTGATGGATACCAATGGTGCCTAAACGCCAGCCGGTTGCACCGAAGTATTTTGAGAATGAGTACACACACAAAGTGTTGTATGGCAGTTTTGCAAACAGTGACACAAAGTTGTCTGCAAAGGTGCTGTATACGTCATCAGTAATGATAAATAAGTCACTACGTTGAGTGTTTACAAAGTCAGTTAAGCGGTTCAGTGTATCGTCAGAAAATTTCACTGACGCTGGGTTTGCTGGGTTAACCACACAAAGTAGTTTGATATCAGTATCAGCTAATTTTTCAATTTCTGATTGCGGTAACTGCCATGTGGTTTCATCAAGGCGAATTTCAACGACTTCTAGGTCGTACTCAGCAAGCTCTGGAATTTCTAAGTAAGGGGTAAAGATTGGCGTGATAAGTGCCACTTTGTCGCCTTTTTTAAGCAGACCATTGTTTGCCATTGTAGCGAAGGTATAGGTCATTGACGCAGTGCCGCCTTCAGTAGCAAACAAATCAAAGTCAGAATTCATTGGCAAATCACCATACATTTCTTCGCCGATGTACTGTTTTACCACTTTCTCGATGTTAGTCAGCATACGTGAAGGTACAGGGTAGTTACACGCAAGGAATGCGTTAACAAATTCATGTAAGAAAGATTGCTTTTCGATGCCTAAACGGTCTTTGGCATAGCTAACCGCTTTTTGTAAAAACTCAACGCCTTCACGGCCTTGGTTCGCTTTAGCAAAAGTATCGAAACGGGCAACCACACCGTCACCACCTGGGATACCGCCAAACCCTTCATTGAGGTATGAGTAGCTGCGCTCTGACTCTTCTAATGCAAAGTCACCTAAACGAAGGAACGCTTTACGTGGCAAGGTGGCTAAAAAGTTTGGGTTACCACGGCCAGCATCTAACAAAGTGCGATCAGGCACTGCTTGTGCAACTTCGATAAGTTTATCTTTCAGTTCAAATGGGCTTAAGTCGGCAAATTGTGTGAAATCGATTGCCATTAGGTCGTTAGTATTTTGCTTGTTCATAGTATGTACCTATTGATATTTTAAAATCTGATTATTGGCGAGTCAGTTGAGTGAACTCACTCGCCGAAATGTGTTTTGTTTGAAACTATTACGTTGAAAAGTCAGGTTGAAGCTACTGAGTTGAAATGATGCCGACAATGATTGGGCCCCAAAGGGTGAGCAATACATTGGCAATGGCATAAGTCACTGTGAAAGCAAATACTGGTGTCGCGTTGCCTGCTTTTTCAAGTAAGGCTGCGAATGCTGGGTTAGCGCTGCGGCCACCAGAAACACAAGCTAAAGCTTCAATTGGATTCTTAATTTTCAATACGTAATAAGAAATAAAGAATGAAATGATTTGTGGAATAATGGTCACTGCCATACCCAAGAACAATAAAGTTAAACCGTGTTCTTTCATGGTATTAATGGCTTCTGGACCTGCTTGTAGACCAACAATGCCGACAAACACCGCTAAACCAAAATCACGTAAGAAGTTAGATGCACCTAAAGGTAGTGAGCCAATAGCAGGTTTACGGCTACGTAACCAACCCACGAATAAGCCTGAAATTAAACAACCTGCGCCTGAACCAATTGTGACGGGAATACCTGCAATTTCGAAACTGATTAGGCCAATTAGCAGACCTGCAACCATACCCAAACCAAAGAAGATAAAGTCGGTGGCAAAGGCTGAACCTAAACGTTTACCAATATTTTTCTCTACACGGTTAATGTCTTTAGCGGTGCCCGTTAACTGAATGATGTCGTCTTTAGCGACGATAAAGTCAGCATCAACATCTTGTGAATGACCACCGCGAATAATGTCTGTGACATAAACACCACGGTAAGTATCCGCATTGGCTTTTGCTTTAACTTCAGCAATGGTTTTACCCACTAAGCTGGCATCTTTAGCAATAAGCTGGCGATTTTCTTCAATTAAGTTGATGCCTTTTGGCATAGCGACTTCGCTGGTTGCAGTGATCATATAACCTGCAATCGCTTCACGGCGGCCTGTGACAATGACAATGTCGCCAGCTTGAATTGTGATGTCTTTATCAAGCTCAATGGCATTACCGTTACGGTCAATCATTTCGATAGCGATATCGAGCAAATCTTTATTGATTTGTTGGCTGGTGCGGCCAATAAAATCGCTGCTGTCATCAATTTGATAGGCACGAGATACCAGGTCGCTAATAGCGTTAAACTCACCAGGTGCAAGCTCTGCTTTACCGTCTGACATCTTTTCAGCAAGCTTAAGTGCTTCGCCGCGGATGTCCCATTTCATAAAGGTTGGAATCAACCATGACACCATTAATATTGGACCTAATGAACCAAAGATGTAGGTCACGGCATAACCGACTGCTACGTTGGTTTGCATCAACTGTTTAGCTTCTTCGGTGACGTTACCTAGCTGTGATATAGCATCACCTGCAGTACCAATAATGGCTGATTGTGTTAAGCCACCTGCTGCAAGACCTGCAGCTGTGCCGCTATCAAGATCAAACATCAATGCTGCAGCAAGTACACAGAGTAAACCTGTGACTGTCATGACAACCGCTGACAATAAGATATTGATGGTTTTGAAGTTAAGCGCACTGAAAAATTGTGGCCCACCTTGATAACCGACTGCGTAAATGAATAACGCGAAGAAAATGGTTTTTACACCTGGATCTATTTGTACTCCAAATTGGCCAATTAACACGCCCATGATTAAGGTTCCTGCTACGCCACCCAGCACAAAACGGCCGATGGTGATTTTACCGATGAGGTAACCTAACGCGAGTGTAATAAATAAAGCGATGTAAGGAGATACGGCAAATAGATTTTCGATAATGCTCATAATATTTGCTGCCTAAAATTAAATTCAAAAGTGAATAGTCACTGGTTAATTTGAACCATTTACTTATTCACTATTGAACTGAATGTGAGTGATAGTTCGTGGTTTCGGCAGCAATATTAGGGCAGGAAACTAGACACAATTAATCCCATTTGATGGATCAAACCCTTCATAGTCTTATAGTTTGAGAGAAAGTAGAATAGTTTTATGTATTAGGTTATTGATTTTTATGAGCAACTAGAAGTGAGGCTCCTAGCGAGGAGATTATTTTATTTGAGCAAGATTTTGTGAAAACATCCCTTAAGAGATATGAAAAGAGGTGAGTCGTGAAGCCGTATTCTATTCAGACCGAGTGAAAAGTGAAAAGTGAAGCGGATACAAAAACGGCTTAATGGTAAAACCCAATAAGCCGTTTGAAGAAAAGTGAGTTACAAATAAGTTAGTCTAAACCTTTAGGGTAGGGATACTCTGCAAAGATATTGGAAACAATCTCTTTAATTGGCGCAATTTGTTTTGAGTATGGTGCCCATAACGCTATAGGGACACTAACATGATCAAGCAACTGTTCAGATTTGAACGTAACGACTTTTTCTTGGTAGCTTGGTGATATGGTCACTAAGCTAGGCAGTAAAGCCCAGCCAACATTCGCTTCGAGTAGTTTTAATATTAATGTCATTTGATCGATGATTTCATGATCTGAAGATAATATGACTTTTTGTGCCATGTCGTCATCGAGCATGGCTTTCAGTATTAACTGCTTTGATGACTTCATCATAGACATGGTTTTATTTTTAGGGGCAGTCGCTAAAGGGTGATCTTTACCTGTATATAAGTAAAAATCTAAATTCTTTAGGAAGGTAAAGTCGATACTATTAACCACTTTACTGTTGTAAACATTGACAATAGCCAGATGAATACTGCCATCTTCAATGCCTTTTTTGATTTCTGGTTTCGTGCGAACAACATAGTGCACTTTCATATTGGGAAACTCTTCCAGCAACTTAAGACGAATGTCGGTTAAGAGCCCTGGTGACATAAAGCTGCCATAAGCGATAGTAATAGATTCAAGCCCACCAAAAGATAAACTGAGCGCCACTTTATCGAAAGTCAGTGCTTGTTGTACCGTTATTTTAGCATAGCGATAAAGCAGCTCACCATCTTCTGTTGCTTCGACACTGCGACCAACACGATTAAATAAAGCGACTGCGACCTCGTCTTCTAGGTTGGTAATCACTTGCCCAATAGTTGTACGGTGCTTATCTAACTTAACTGCAGCTTTACTAAATGAGCGCTGTTCATAAACCGCAACGAATGCGCGTAATTGCTCTAAGCTAAAATTCATCGGGTATGGGCTCCATTTATCATTTTTTCTGGTTAAGTGACTCGCCAAGCTACGTCATTTGATGCAGATTGAGAAAATTACCTTCAAGAGTCAGTGTAATTAAACCCTGTATTAATTGAAACAGTAAGCAAGCGTATTCAGTTGCTTATGAGGTATTTCTTTACCTGCTTTGCTTATACTCATCATTTGTTTTAACAAACCCACTCAAAATGGTTTATTTGAGCGATTATTGGCTCATTGAATACGATGTTCGTGCCTCACTAAATATTATTAAAGATAGTCTCTATTCAGTCATTGGTAAAAAGGGTCTGTCTTGGGTTCAAGTTTGATGGGTTACATCCTCTTTAAGCGATTACAACAAACATTAATCAATCGATACAATTATCGTCATTAGTAGTATTGCTTATTTTGTGATGCTGCTCCCTTTTTAGTTATAACTCGATTGGTGACACAAATGCCTCATGAATTTGCGATTGGAGAAGTGTACTTTCCGCCGCTGTTAATCGTTGTAATGTTAGCTTATTTTCTTACCGTCGCGGTTACATTTGTTGCTGGCAAACTCGGTTGGCAGCGTGTTATAGCGTTGCCAGCATTAGTTGAACTTTGCATGGTAGTGATATTTACCGTGCTATTAAGCCGATTTATCGCTTTTACCTAACCCATCAGACTTTGGAGCTCGATATGTTTCGTATAATTACCACACTGGTGATGGTTGCAATTGCTGCAGTCGCAGTGTTAAGCCAGTATCAAAACTACGCTGAAAATCCTTGGACCCGTGACGGCCAAGTAAGAGCGCACATTATTCAAATAACCCCAAGAGTGACAGGCCCTGTAACGAACGTGCTGGTAGACGATAATAGCCGCGTTAAGAAAGGCCAATTACTGTTTGAAATTGACCCGAGTATTTACCAAGCTGAGTTAAGTAATGCTAAAGCAAAGCAGATGCAGGCGAGCGCATTATTAGATAAAGCTAAAAATGAAAATCACCGCGCAGTGGAACTTGAAAGTCTCAAGCACGGCACGGTTTCTGAGCTTGATTTGAATAACTTTCAAAACGCGGTGCAAACAGCTAAAGCTAACCTGGCTGCAGCAGATGCAGTGGTTGAACAAGCTGAACTTAATGTGGCTTATACCCATGTTACAGCGCCTACAGACGGCTTTATTACCAATCTAAACCTTAGGCAAGGCGCCCAGGTTGTGGCTAACAACCCTGTTGTTGCCTTGATTGATGAGAACAGTTTTTGGATTGAAGGTTTCTTTAAAGAAACTGATTTACAAGGGGTGAATATGGGGGATGAAGCTCGCGTGACGTTAATGATGAACCCAGATAGCCCGATAGAAGCGAAAGTTGAAAGCATTGGCTTTGGTATTGCTAAGTCAGATGGCAGCACAGGTAATACCCTATTACCTAATGTGAACCCTAATTTTCAATGGATCCGTTTAGCACAGCGTATTCCCGTTAAGATCCATATTGAACATGTTCCTGAAGACGTACAACTGCGTGTTGGCACCACCGCCTCAGTGCAAATTTTTAATGGCGCTTAATAAGCTGCAGACCTGATATTTATGGTGCAAAAGGGGATTAATATGTTGGGTCTTGCTACTAAAGAAGCCATTAAAGTCGCTCTGGCTTTTACCAGTGCCATTGTATTGGCATTGTTATTTGGCTGGGAAAAGCCTTATTGGGCAGCCATTACCGTTGTTACATTGGCGGCAAATGAATCATATAGCCATTCAATTCAAGCTGCACAAAACCGTATTATGGGCACAATAGTGGGGGCTAGCATTGCTATTGCAATGATTGCCTTTTTTGCCCAAGAGCGAATGCTATTTATTGGGACATTTATATTGCTTGCAGGCATTAGTACCGTGATGTCTTATGATCGCAGGCACGGATACTTTGTCAGAATTACGTTTATTGTATGTACTCTAATATGCTTTATGGGAAGCTTTGACGATATAACATCAGTCAATATGATTTTTCTTCGCTTGCAAGAAACATTACTGGGCGTGGTGATGTTCTCGCTTGTGTATCGATTTGTCTGGCCGATAAATTCAGAAGTCAATTTTTATGCACAACACAACAGCATCACAGAGCAATTAACTGAATTAGTTGCAGAGCTAACCGACTGCTTGAATGGCAAAAAAGAGGTGAGTATAGATCAGCTTTTAGCCCATCAGGCTAACTTAGCTAAGATGACCGAAAGCATCAAATCCCAAAGTTTAATTTTAGATTTGCCCAGTGCAGGGAGTTACCAATTATCCCATCAACGTAAACAGTGGAAGCTATTGACCATTGCGAGTTACGAAACGATTGAGCGTTTAACTCAATGGCTTGAGCAAGCTAAGAGTATCGTCGACAACGCAGATGCAGATGCAGATGCAGATGCAGATGCAGATGCTGAAGTGATTAAAGTGTCTTTACTGCAAGCGGTTTCTAATGAAGATAGCCTTATTCAACTGAACGAAAAATTGATGCAGAGCGCATCAATGGTGACGCGTATTCAGGTAGCTAAAGATTATTTGCTGAGCACCTCAACACGTATTGATAAAAACAGCAAAACCTTTACTGATATTAACGTGACTTTGACATGGCAGGAGTTAGTTAAACAATGGGATATTGCGCTTCCACTATCGTTGCGCATTAAAGATGGCTTAATTGTAATGGCGGCATTAGCGACCAGTTTTGCTTTGTGGATATACACACCATTACCTAATGGCTATATGTTTCCGATGTTGTCTGCGGTGATGGCTGTTAATTTAATTGCATTACCAAAATTTATTGTCAATGAAGCTTTGGTCGGTATCTGTATTTTTGGTGCTTTAGTGACGTTGGAATATGTATTTATCATGCCTTCTTTTACAGAAGTGTGGCATTTAGCCATGTTCTATTTTGTCAATATAGTGGTGATTTGGCGACTTTGTGCAGCACCTCAATTAGCTTTGCAAAAAATGATTGGTGCTAATTTACTGGTAGTGCTAACCATGAGTGCGCTGCACCTTACACCAAGTTTTGATATTACGGTGTCATTAAATATGTTGGTACAGGTATTCATGGCGATAGCCTTAGTTCGGTTTTTTGTGGGCGTATTTAAAGAGGGCTAATAGCTTCGAATGAAATTTTAACAATGCTTGACTCAACTGAGTTCAAGCTTGTGAATTTGCTGACGACAAAATCAACAGTTGAATTAATTTTTAATGGCGTAACACGCTCATTCCTTTAACATATGTAACACCATTCTTGCTGTTTTTTTACACGCTGGGTGTAGATTTAACCTTAAGTGAGTTAACACTTTTAATCCCCAATTAGTCTTGTAGCATGCGATTTAAATTATGTCGTTTGGCAAGTTCGTGCCTTTAAATGGTGTGCTGCAAGCTAGGGAATTATCAATGCTGACTTATCACCAATCTGTACGCTTACAAGTTGACAATGTATTGGTTCAATATCATATCTTTGATACTGATGAGCCTTTAATGGTGACATTTCCCCCTTCTAGTAATGCGATGTCGCAAGAGCAAGTTGATGCTGACCAGCAGGCATGGAGTTTTCAGTTTTTTGCTAAAAAGAAAATGAATGTGATTTCGTTTAATCATATTGGTGGTGAAACCCATTATTTTGACTCAGCAAAGTTTGCCGTATTTATTGATGACTTGTCTGATTCATTATTCCCATTTCCCGCTCGGATTGGTTATGGCTGTAGTAAAGGCGGCTTTGCAGCAGCATTTCATGCCAAAGCGTTAAAGCTAGATAAAGCCTTATTACTCATGCCGCTAAGTACCTATTGGCAACCTAATGCTCCGTGGGATCCAAAGCTGAGTAAACACACCGAACTGCAAGTTCAAGATATGTCTCATATTGATGCAAGCCATTGTGAAACGCCATTAACCATTATCTACGATCCATTGTTTATTCCTGATACTTTACATAAAAAACGCTTTAAATCCTGTGTTGCCAGTTACCGCATTCCTGGTGTCGGCCACAGAATTGCGCGGGCTTTACAGCATACAGGTTCGCTTAAAGAGACAATATTGGAGTTTAGAGAAGGTGAGATTAATGCAGAGCGTTTTTATCGAGTTGCAAGAAAGCGAAAGCAATTAAGTTATTACTTTCGTTCAATTGATAAGTCCAGTACTCAAAAAATGACACCTAAGCGTCTCGGGGTCATCTATTTACATCGATTTTATCAATATAAATCTCAGAGTATTGATCTGGATAAATTAAAATCTCGACTACAACAAAGTATTGAAAAACGGATTAATAGCTTTGTGGTTTGGTGCAAGGGAAAAGCATTATTGCAGTGAGAAATTTTGCTGGTGGAACTGCGTTTATGTTTTGTTAATTTACCAGCTTTCTTGGGCTGTTCTGAGTTTGCAGTTCGTTGCTCTCAATTTTTTTGGAAGTAAATAAATACAAAACGAGCATCTTGCTCGTTTTTAGCCAATTAGACTCACTCTTCTGCAAAGCATAGTTTCTAAATTCTTCTTCGTTTTCCCTTTTCCCTTCATGCCTTTTAGGGGGATTCATATCTCAGTTAGGTGTCATTTGATTTTATTTTTGGCGTTAAATGGTAACTATTACTGCCAGTAATCGGCGATTATTTGTGCTGTTAAAGCGCAGTTATTCATTTGGTTGTCAAACAGAGCTGATGTTGCAAATAGCTTATGTAGTAAATGACAGTTGCGCTCTTGAATAACAACAATTGATTATCTAACTTTTATTGGAGGTATTATGTCTAAGCTTAATCAGACTTTATTGCTAAAAACTGCAGGTCTTGTATCTACTTTTGCCGTTGCCGCAGTGATGAATTTTACCGTCATTAATAGTAGTTATGCTGAGCAGTATGTTTTTCCTCAGCAAAATCAAAGTTCAGAGCTACAGGCTAGTGATGAGGCAAGCTGTAATAGTTGGGCTGTATCGCAAACTGGCTATAACCCAAGTCAGCCACAAACTATCGCCACAACAACGCAACCGACACAAGTTACACCTGATAGTAATGACTCTGCTGATAGAGGCTCTGGCATGCGAGGAGCTATGGCTGGTGCAGCCGCTGGCGCTATGATTGCCGAATTTGGTGATGATGATCGTAGTGACGCAGCGCAAAATGGAGCAGCTATTGGCGCTGTGGCAGCAAGACGTCAAAGTCGCCGCAGTAATATTCAACAAGCAGAACAGCAACAACAAGCGGCTCAGCAGCAAGCTGCGCAACGACAGGCTCAGGTACAAACTGCAAATGCCCAAGGCGAGGAAAACTTTTATCAAGCTCGCGCAGCTTGCCTAGAGGGTAAAGGCTATAGTGTTAATTAGACTTTCATTAAAAGATCTTTTTATAGCTAATACATAGTAATACATAGCCACCCATTATTTTGAAGTTATAACATAAAGCTAGACTGGGTGGGCTAATTAATGAACTACAACCTTCTTTAAAAAATTATTTTCAAAGAAGGTTGAATACCGAGGCCTAGACACTCCCCCACGAGCTTTGAAATTTTCGAGCTGGACAACGATTTGGGGATAAGGACAGTTTAATCACGATAGGGCATGATTACTGTTTTTTGTTAATTGTAATTACATAGTAAGTGGCAAAAGGCCGAATAAACTGCCAAACAAGCAGTAACGACGCTAACGGAAAAAACAAGCTATAAATGTTGAAGTCCGCATGGCCCTTGGCTGCATCTATCATCCATTGGGAAAACGCTGACGTGGCAAAAAAACTATAACCAATTACAAATAACATTAAAAACTGCGCTTTACCTTCAATAAAGAGTGCTAATACTCTGCCGAATGTGGACAGTTTTCCGCCTTGAGAAGCTTCATGCATTGGCATTTGTTTAAGTTTAGACCGAGCAACGACAAAAATGATTAAAGCAAACAAAGGTATTAATACAAAGAGGGCCCACTGCAAGATATAAAGGTCAGCAATTTCACGCATAGCAACTGGTCTATAGTTCATCTCTGCATCAGAAAACGGACCTGATTTTAATAATTCCCAATAAAATTCTAAGTTTTCCATGTGAATATAAGGCATTCTGAATTGCTCGAACCACATAAATAACGTAAATAGTCCAAGGTATAAAGCCAGTAATGCATTAACAGCTAGAGTCTCAGTTGATTTTCTTTGTGCGATTGAAGACGTTATTGAAGTGTTAGTTTGAGCTGTAATACATGCACGAAAAAACATACTAATATTGTGAATATGATACTGCTTAAAAGGCATATTAATCTCTATTTTAATTTGAAAAATTTATCCTCAAAGCATTATATGATAATTCTATATCAATGAAATAATTATGGTTTATCTTACTGTGACCTCCTATTATCAACTAGATATTCGTTAAGTTATATGGCTTTATGTGTCGATGAGGTAATAGCTTTTTGTGCGGATGCTTACAGTTTTTTTGAAAGTTGTTGGGTTTCTTTTACTTATTCTTACTTTGATCACCCACACCAAAATTCATTTACTGATGGCCAAAGGACTAAATACTTCATCATTAATCACTGAATATTAAGCAGTAACTAAAGCCTTGTAGAGTGTTTGATATTTAGTCACATGGAATGGATGACCATGTTGTTGCTACTCCATAGATTTTTCTATCCATTTTTTGAAATATGAAATGCGAGAGTAGTTTTCAATTACCCCATATTTAGCTTCTTGCCATTCTGTTGGCTCTGCATTTTGCCATGAACTAACGCCCACAATATAAAGTCGATTATTCATTTTAAGTAGTGCGGGTCCACCAGAGTCCCCCGGACCACTAATACCCTCTAATGCCAAAGAGTCTTGTTCACTATCAAACTTAAACCGAACCCACTGCCCAGAAGTTTCTGTGACAACATTTTGCGCAGCCCTTAATCGAGCATCAGCACCAACAATTCCTACTTCACCAGTGCCAAAGTCCCCGCGACCGATAAACGTCAAAGTTTTATGAAGTTCATCTTCTTTGTCATATAAAGCAACAGTTTCACTATTAGGGATAGTCGATTGTAACTGGACAAGCGCTATATCATTTGGAAATTGCTTATCTTTCCAATCTGGATGTTTAACAACTTTCTTTATCTTGTAGTAAGAATCTTTAAACCTGACTTTTCCATCAATTAACAAATAATTGGCAACATGAGCAGCGGTAATTATCCAATCTTCGGCAATTAGAGTCCCAGTTCCTTCGACAATTTCTTTATCTCTATAATTTCCGTAAAAGGTAACTATCGATTTATTATCTTTTGCAAATTCTAGATATTGAGACTCATCTACATCATGTCGCATTATAATTGCACTCGATGGAAATGATAAAACGAGTAGGATTAAGAAACTCCATTTCATGAATTATTCCCGCTTGAACAGCTTGTATGGATAATAAACCCACCTAATTTACAAATACTTCCCTGTTTCGGGTAATGTGAGACCCAGGCTTTAGCTGCAACTAAAGCTTTCCTTGTCGTAGTTCGATTGAGCGATGGCTCCTCTATTGAGAGACCGATAACAAGAAAGAACGCGACAAAGGACTCCAAGCAAAACACTCGAATAGTCTACTGGGTCTCGAACCCGCATTTGCAAGCAAGAGTTAGCTTATTATGAATTCAAAAACTAATCAAAACATTAACATTGGTGTCGATACGGGTAAATTTCAACTCGACATTTATATTCGTCCGCTTGATATATTTTTCACCGTCAATAACGATGAGAAAGGGATTAAAGAAGCGATAAACCTCATCAAAAAACACCGCCCTGAA
>NZ_JAKIKU010000003.1 GCF_023283985.1 Shewanella electrodiphila | reverse complement strand
AGACGTAATGAATCATTACGTAAAACTAGATGGGTCGTTAGCTCAGTTGGTAGAGCAGTTGGCTTTTAACCAATTGGTCGAAGGTTCGAATCCTTCACGACCCACCACTTTCTAAAGGTGTTGCCAGTTCGGCATAGATTTAGACGTAATGAATCGTTACGTAAAACATAGATGGGTCGTTAGCTCAGTTGGTAGAGCAGTTGGCTTTTAACCAATTGGTCGAAGGTTCGAATCCTTCACGACCCACCACTTTTCTGAAAGTGAGATTGCCAGTTTGGCTTTAATTCAGACGTAATAAATCATTACGTAAAACTAGATGGGTCGTTAGCTCAGTTGTTCGTGCTCTTGTTAACAAGAATAGACAGTTGGCTTTCTCTCCAATTAAGACATAAGTTTTAATGAAATATAGATGGGTCGTTAGCTCAGTTGGTAGAGCAGTTGGCTTTTAACCAATTGGTCGAAGGTTCGAATCCTTCACGACCCACCACTTTTCTGAAAGTGAGATTGCCCGTTTGGCTTTAATTCAGTTCCTCCTCTCAATATTTAACTTCGCTTTACACTTACTACCGTGATATTAAAAGTGACACTCTTCTATAAAACTAAATTAGTATCTACAGCTTTTAAGCATTCTTTTTCTTTTCTTCACTTTCATTGCTAAACCTTTTTAATTTAAATATTTACCCATAACTCGTGTCATTCTTCTCTAATAATTTTAGTGGCTCCTCATCTACTTTTGTCTAATAGACCTATTGCTAATGTTGATTAGTTGTTAACTGGGTCATATTGCTATGGATGATAAGAACAGGGAGAGCATGATGAAACAAGCAAAAATTGGTTTAATAATAGGTATTTCGATGCTGGCATTAAGTAATGTGAGTTATGCGGATACTGACATGCAGTTTGGTGGTTATGTTAAAGCTGATGTGATGTTCAGTGATTATGGTAACGGAGCTCCAGACTCAGGGTATTTATCTCGTCAGTTTTATGTGCCTGGCACCATTTATGGGGTTGAAGGGAATGGTAATCAAGTCGTCGATTTTCAAGCCCGTGAAACTCGATTTAATTTCAAAACCGTGTCTGATTTTGACGGCCATAAATTAACGGGTTTTATTGAATTAGATTTTATGACGCATAGTGATGGTAATGAGCGTGTTTCTAATAGTTATTCACCTCGAATTCGCCAGGCATTTGTTAGTTACGATAATTGGACAGTGGGCCAAACATGGACGACCTTCCAAAATCCAGGTGCATTACCAGAAAACTTAGATTTTGTTGGCGCAGCAGAAGGTACGCCGTTTGTTCGCCAAGCAATGATTCGTTATACCAATGGCGGATTCCAATTAGCGATTGAAAACCCAGAAACCACAGTCAATAAATATCAAACATCCTCTCGATTAACCAGTGGCAGTGGTATCGTACCTGATGTGGTTGCACGTTATAACTTTAAGACAGAAGGTGGTACAGCGATTTCTGTTGCAGGTATTTTACGTCAGTTAAATGTGGAACAAAATATTGGTACCAGTGATGATCCAATTGACATAGATTCAACTGAAATGGGTTATGGTGCGAGTATTGCTGGTGTTATCCCAGTAGGTAGTGATGATTTTAAATTCTCAGCGACTTACGGTGAAGGTTTAGGGCGTTATATGGCGCTTAACTATGCTAATGCTGGTAACCTTGATGCTTCAGGTGAAATCCAGACCATCAGTTCTTATGGTGGTTATGCTGCTTATCGCCACTGGTGGAATGATAAATGGCGTTCAAGTTTAACCGTATCAGCATTTAAAGCAGATAACGACACAATGTTATCAAGCGATCAAGTGAATGCCGAGTCTTACTCAAGCTATATTAACTTACTTTATTCTCCAACTAAGCCATTAACTTTTGGTGTTGAATATATGTATGCTATGAACGAAAGAGAAGATGGTAGTGATGGTGATTTAAGCCGAATTATGTTCTCAGCTAAATACGTTCTGTAAAACAGTTTACGTGTAACTTCTCCCCCCATGAGCTTTGTTACAACAAAAAGGGTTAATTCAATTGAATTAACCCTTTTTTAATGACGTGAATTATCAACTTTTTAAGTTGCTAATTAGCCTAACAAGTTGTTTGAACGAACATATTGTTCGAATTCAGTGTAACCACCTACGTGAGTTTCATCGACAAAGATTTGCGGTACAGTTTCAACAGGCTTGCCTACTGTTTTTTCTAAATCTGCTTTAGAAATGCCTTCAGCATGAATATCTACGTATTTGAATTTAAAATCGTCACGCTGCGCAGTTAATTTTTCTGATAATTCAACAGCACGAACACAATATGGGCAGCCTGGACGGCCAAAAATTACAACAAACATAGTGACTCCTTTTTTTGATTTGACGATTTATACCATAAGTTTTATTGAATTGATAATTTATACCTTACCCAATTAAAAACTGTTCTCATTGATTGTTTTATAACGGCCTTTGTAGTCAAAAAACTTTTCAACTAAATCCCATTTATTCTTCTGTTTTTTTAATAACAGCAAATCAGGAGTTTTAAAGTTTTCAGACGACACGACTAATTCCTGAGGTGATTTATATTGTGGGTGTTTCATTCCTGGAGTGCGAGAATGAGGTGCAATAAAAATGGCGAATAGGGCGCGACGTTGAGCGGGTGTTTCCATTCTGAACGTTTGTTTAAAGTCATTGGCGTCAATATCAAAATACTGGACTATTAATTTATTGCCTTCAGCGACTAACTGCATTTCTTGGCATTTAAATAAATGATGATGCTGTGATGAAAGCACTTGTTTTAAGCGTTTGTCGGGATCAATCAAGGTTGATTGGCAAGTTTGACAAATACGCGCAGCAATATCATTTTCAGCGCCGCAGTCTGGACACGATTTAGAGCGAAAACGAAAATCGCATTGATGTTTTTGAGTATCGTGAGTATTTTCGATAAGCCCTTGGCAGCGCCTACCAAAATGTTCAACGATATCACCGTCGCCATCAACTAGCCCCCAAAAGGTATTGGCAAATTGACATACAGGACAATGAACCTGAACTGGAACCGACTTGCTGTTAGTTTTTACTTGGCCGACTTCTGGGAAATATAAATCATAGCCATTTGCAGCGTAATCTATGACTAAGCAATCAGCTTTATTAGGCGCTAAACGTAATCCTCTGCCAATCATCTGTTGAAATAAGCTCACTGATGCAGTGGGTCTTAATATCGCGATTAAATCAACGTGAGGCGCGTCAAACCCTGTAGTTAATACCGCAACGTTAACTATGAATTTAAGTTGCTGCTGTTTAAAGCGGGAAATAATTTCATCGCGTTCAATATGAGGAGTATCAGCAGTAATTAAAGCGGCATCATCTGCCAGCAATTTAATGATTTCTTTTGCATGCCTAACCGTAGCTGCAAAAATAAGCACGCCTTTACGCTGCTCTGCAAGTTGTAGAACTTGTTTGATAATGGCTGTGGTTGCACGGCCTTGATGATTGAGCAAATCATCAACTTCTTTTTGGGGGAATTCCCCTGTTTCAGAAGGCGTGACTTGGCTAAAATCATATTGTGCACATAAGCCATCAAAGATTTTCGGGGCGGTTAAATACCCTTGCTTGATTAGCGGACGCATAGGCAATTCGAAAATACATTGCTCAAATATAGGCTTTTCAGTATTGCCGACTTTACCGTGATAGTGGTGGCGAAAAATCCATCCTAATCCTAATCGATAGGGCGTGGCTGTTAAACCTAGCAGTTTAAGTTGTGAGTTTTGTTTTTTTAAATGTTCAAGTAGTTGCCAGTATTGACTATTTTCATCGTTACTGACTCGATGACACTCATCGATGATGACTAATGAAAACACTTGAGTAAATTTTTCAGGTGCCCGAGCTGCAGATTGCACACTGGCAACAACGGTTTTACCAACGGCTTTCTTTTGATTTAGACCCGCAGAATAGATACTGGCCTCTTCGGTGAGCAGAGCCACTTTTTCAGCATTTTGTGCCACTAACTCTTTTACATGAGTGAGTACTAGAACATTACCGCGAGCGATCCGTGCAAGCTCTGCAATAACAATGCTTTTTCCTGCACCGGTAGGTAAAACTAATACTGCTGAATCATTACTTTTCTTAAAGTGAGTAATAGCCGCATTGACTGAATCTTGCTGATAATCACGAAGCGAAATGGTTACTGACATAAACTCGTTGTTTAATAATAATTCAATAATTAGAAATATGAGCATGACTCATGACTGAATAGCTACTTTAGCATGGAAGCCCGCTAAATCAGGAACAATGAGATTGCTAAAATTGTTATGTGACATAAAAAAGCCCCCTCAATTGAGGGGGCAATGAGAATCTGGTCAAGATTCTCTAGGTGGGTAGGACGTAAAAGGTTTTGAATAACCTCTAACAAATATTGTTAGCGTTATTCTGTTTTATTCAAACGTGATTCAATTAGGGTATCGATAACGGCTGGATCTGCCAATGTCGACGAATCACCTAAGTTAGTGACTTCATTAGCGGCAATTTTACGTAAGAATCGACGCATAATCTTGCCTGAACGTGTTTTAGGTAGACCGCCAGCCCATTGAATTAAATCAGGGGTCGCGAGGGCACCAATTTCTTTTCTTACCCATTGGCGAAGCCCTTGACGTAGCTCCTCGGTTTCTTCAACACCTTTGGTCAGAGTCACATAAGCGTAGATGCCTTGACCTTTGATGTCATGGGGGTAACCAACTACAGCGGCTTCAGCAACTAGCTCATGTGAAACTAGGGCACTCTCAACTTCAGCAGTACCTAAACGGTGACCAGAAACATTGATAACATCATCCACACGTCCGGTAATCCAGTAATATCCATCTTCGTCACGACGTGCACCGTCGCCAGTGAAATACATACCTCTAAAGGTTTTAAAATATGTCAGTGCAAATCGGTCATGATCGCCATAAACCGTGCGCATTTGTCCAGGCCATGAGTCAAGAATGACTAGGTTTCCATCGACAGCGCCATCTAAAATGTTGCCCATGTTATCCACTAGAGCTGGCTGCACGCCAAAGAAAGGACGAGTCGCAGAGCCTGGTTTTGCATCAGTTGCGCCAGGTAACGGGCTAATCAAAATCCCGCCAGTTTCTGTTTGCCACCAGGTATCGACAATAGGACAAGACTCATGCCCAATGACTTCATGATACCAACGCCATGCTTCCGGGTTGATTGGTTCGCCTACTGAGCCCATGACGCGTAACGAACTACCATCGAAACCTTCAAACTGTTCTTTACCTTCAGCCATTAATGCACGGATTAATGTCGGTGCAGTGTAAAGGATATTAACTTTATGACGGTCAATCATTTCACCTAAACGAGAAGGGCCTGGGGAGTTAGGAACGCCTTCATGAATAAGTACAGTTGCCCCGTTAGCTAATGGGCCATAAACCATGTACGAGTGACCTGTAATCCAGCCTACATCAGCAGTACACCAGTAGACTTCACCTTCTTTGTAATCAAAGACGTATTCGTGAGTCATTGAAGCGTAGACCATGTAACCACCGGTCGTATGTAAAACGCCTTTAGGGTTACCAGTTGAACCGGAAGTGTAAAGTAGAAATAGCGGGTCTTCTGCGCCCATTTCTTCTGCTTGGCAATGTTCTGATGCTGTTGCCATCACATCACTCCACCAAACGTCACGTCCCTCAACCCAATCGATGTCGCCACCAGTACGATTAAGTACAATGACTTTTTCCACACAATCAACATCAGGATTATTCAGCGCATCATCAATACTGCGTTTTAATGGGATTTTTCGTCCACCACGAACACCTTCATCGGCAGTAATAAGAACTTTTGAATTACCATCAATTACACGAGAGGCGATAGAGTCTGGTGAGAAGCCACCAAACACTACTGAATGGACTGCACCAATGCGAGCACAGGCTAACATTGCTACGGCCGCTTCAGGGACCATAGGCATGTAGATTGTAACGACATCACCTTTACAAACACCTTGGCTACGAAGGGCGTTAGCAAACTTACACACATCAGTGTGCAATTCGCGGTAAGTTATTTTACGTTGTTCAGTGGCATCATCGCCTTCCCAAATAATAGCAACACGGTCGCCATTCTTTTCAAGGTGGCGATCTAAACAGTTCTCTGATGCGTTTAATGTACCGTCATAAAACCAATTGATGGAAAGGTTATGATCATCAAATGATGTTTTCTTAATTTTGGTGTAGGGTTTGATCCAATCAATACGCTTACCGTGTTCTCTCCAAAAACCTTCTGGATTTACCACAGATTCTTGGTACATTTTCTTATAGGTATCATTGTCTACCAGTGCGTTGGTTGCAAAATCTGCTGGTACTTTATAGAGAGACTGCGAGCTCATATGGCTTCCCTTTGTCGAATTTAGCGTTACGAAAGTATCGTCTGCAAGGTGAGGTTAACACTATTAGACCTTGGTCTAGTTTTAAAATATCCTTAATATTTAACCTGTTGCGCATGTTAGCATGGCATCAAATTGATACAGAATTATTGCCCAATTATTAAGCAAATATAATAAGAAGAGAAAGCCATGAATTTAACCTTAGTCGTTGCTGTCATTGCAATTTGCTATGTTTCTTTACTGTTCATCTTGGCATGGGGTGCTGAGCGGTGGTTTAGCAAGATCACCAAAAAGGTGCAGGTTTGGATATACGGCTTAAGTCTAGCGGTTTATTGTTCGTCATGGAGTTTTTTGGGCACAGTAGGTCAATCTGCAAACGATTTATGGTCATTTTTACCAATATATTTAGGTCCGATACTGGTCTTTACCCTAGGTTTTGGGGTACTGCGCAAGATGGTTATCATCTCAAAAGCGCAAAATATTACCTCTGTTGCTGATTTTATTGCTGCGCGATATGGTAAGTCTCAGACCTTAGCCGCCATCGTTACCTTAATTGCTTTATTTGGAATAATGCCTTACATCGCCTTACAACTTAAAGCGATGGTATTTAGTTTAAATCTTTTTCAACCCGATAATCAGCCACTCAGTCCTGTGAGTGTCCCTTTATTAATCACCTTCGTTTTAGCCATTTTTGCGATTTTATTTGGCACAAGAAAGCTAGATGCTACCGAGCATAATCCTGGCATGATGGTGGCTATTGCATTTGAGTCATTAGTCAAATTAGCCGCTTTTTTGATTGTTGGTTTTGTGATTACCTATGGTTTTTTTGATGGCTTTGGTGACATTTGGCAACAAGCATCAGAAAAGGACATTATTAAAAAAGGTAATTTGAATATTGTTTCATTTCTACCCGAAATGTTGGTGGGTATTGCGGCCTTTATGTGTATGCCACGTCAGTTCCACGTGATGGTCGTAGAGTGTGCTGAAGAAACTGTACTGAATAAAGCGCGATGGATATTTCCGCTATACCTCGCCATGTTTGGTTTGTTTGTTGCTCCGCTTGCTTTAGCTGGCACCTTATTGCTAGGAGATAACGTTGCTGCTGACACTTATGTGATTAATCTGCCGTTAGCACTCGATCAACCCGTGCTTGCGGTTATTGCACTACTGGGTACCTTATCTGCTGCTACAGGGATGGTCATCGTAGCGGTTGTGACCATTAGTGTAATGATAAGTAATGAATGGTTAGTCCCATTTATGCTACGTACTGGGCGCGTTAACGGTACCAATTTTAATCAGTTTGCTAGATTCTTATTAAACGCACGCCGTTTAGCCATCGTTATCATTCTGGCGTTAGGTTACTTAAGTTACCTATTGTTTGGTAATAGTGAGTCATTATCACATCTTGGTCAGTTATCTTTTGGTGCATTTGCGCAATTAGCACCGGCTTTATTAGGCGGAATGTATTGGAAGTATGGTAACCGTTCTGGGGTGTTTCTTGGTTTAGCGGTTGGCTTTTCGCTTTGGTGTTACATTTTATTTGAAGGCAGTGTCGGACTTGGAGGAGACACAGGATTATTAGCCTCAATCAGCCCTGAAGTTGCTGATACCTTGATTGCACTTTTAGCCAATGTAATTTGTTATGTTTTAGGTTCTTTATGGTTTAGAGCCGGTGTCGCTGAACGTATTCAAGCAAGTCACTTTATTAATCCAGGGGTTAATAAGCAGGGCGATAAAAAAGATGCTAACCGTAAACATGGTGCTATTTCACAGCAAGATTTATTAATCCTTGCGAGTCGATTTGTCAGTCCTACTCGGGCTTATGAGAGCTTTAGTAAATTTTCACCCGACGCAGTGCGCAGTGACTCGTGGCACAAAGTGGCAGGGGAGCCGCTTATTTCTCACACAGAACATATGCTGGCAGGTGTGTTAGGTGCTTCAAGTGCCTCATTGGTCATGGATTCTGTACTACAAGGGCGTGACTTAGCCCTTGATGAAGTGTTCAGCTTAGTGGATGAAGCCTCTTCAAAAATCATTTTAAGCCAAGACATGCTTCGTGGTGCGATTGAGCATGCATATGAAGGTATGAGTGTTGTCGATAAAGACTTAAACCTTGTTGCATGGAACTTTAAATATGCTGAGCTGTATGATTATCCTGAAGGTTTTTTACAGCAAGGTATGCCGATTAGTGAAGTGGTTCGCTTTAATGCTGCTAGAGGTTATTGCGGTGAAGGAGATATCGAAACTCAAGTTGATATTCGGGTGCAACACATGCGTAATGGCACAGAGCATACTTCTGAGCGTCAGCGCCGTGATGGCAAAGTCATTAAGATACAAGGTAATCCAATGCCTGATGGTGGCTTTGTAATGACCTTTACTGACATTACGCAATATCGCCTGCAAGAAAAAGCATTAATTGAAGCGAATGAAACCTTAGAAACTCGTGTGCAAGAGCGTACTTATGAACTGGCGATGCTTAACAGTGAACTGCTTGAGGCTAAAGCCCAAGAAGAGCTTGCTAATGCCTCGAAAAGTCGTTTCTTAGCAGCTGTTGGTCATGACTTGATGCAACCTTTAAATGCCGCTCGATTATTTACCGCTTCGCTTGCTCAATATCCAAATTTGGATTTGGAAGGTAAAACCACCATTTCGCATATTAATAACTCCTTGCGCACAGCTGGTGAGCTGTTAACGGATTTACTCGATATCTCCAAGCTTGATTCAGGCATGGTCGAAGTTAATCGCCGAGATTTCGCATTGGGTGAACTGTTAAATGGTTTAGCAGTAGAGTTTGAGGCGATGGCGAAAGATAATCAAATTCGATTTAACATGATGCCTTGTAATGCCACGATTAATTCTGATTTATCCTTATTAAGACGTATTTTACAAAACTTCTTAACCAATGCTTATCGTTACGCCAAAGGTGGTCAAGTATTGCTTGGTTGTCGCCGTCGTGGTGATTTTGTTGAGATCCAAGTATTGGATACAGGCTGTGGCATTGACGAAAACGAAACCGAAGAAATCTTTAAAGAATTTAAACGGCTAAATCATCCTAGTAGCCGTAATGTCAGCGGATTGGGGTTAGGGTTGGCGATTGCAGATAGAATAAGCAAAGTACTCGACCATCAAATTCAAGTGAGCTCAAAGCTCGGCCAGGGCTCTGTATTTTCGATAATTGTGCCCCTTGGAGAAACGGTTAGCGAGAAAGTGATAAAGCCAGTACCAACATTAACTCAACCGTTAGCGGGGGTGAAAGTGTTATGTATTGATAATGAAGAAGCTATTTTAGCAGGGCTTGAAAGTTTATTAACCCGCTGGAAATGTGAAGTGGTTTGCGCCTCTGATTTAGCCGATGCACGTATTAAGCTGGGCTTAAAAGGCGTGGCACCAGATATTGTGTTAGCGGATTATCACTTAGATAATGACCAAAATGGCGTGGATGCGATGGACGGTATTCGCTCTCGTTATGGTGAGCATCTACCTGGCATTTTGATTACAGCCAATACTAATAAAGATCTCGTTGATGATGTTCAAAAACGGGGCTATCACTATATGGCGAAAATGGTAAAACCCGCAGCGCTGAGGGCACTTATTTCAAGCCTAGTAAAATAAAATTTTTAGATAATAAGTCACAGACTTAAGTATTGAAAAAACAAATTGAAAGGATGAAGAATGATTACAGTCTTTGGGGATGAAAAGTCAGGTAACTGTTACAAAATTAAGTTAACTCTAAGTTTACTCAACATAGACTATCAGTGGAAAAACGTAGACTTACTTAAAGGGGAGACGCAAACCTCTGAGTTTTTAACTAAAAGCCCACAAGGTAAAGTCCCCATTATTGAATTGCCTGATGGCAAAATATTGGCTGAATCAAACGCAATCATTGGTTACTTAGCTGAAGGTTCGCAGTTGATCCCTCATGATACATTCGACAAAGCATTAATGTATCAATGGATGTTTTATGAGCAATACACACACGAACCTTGCATCGCAGTGGCGCGTTTTATTCAGTTTTATCAAAATATGCCTGCTGAACGTCAATCTGAATATATTGTGTTACATGAGAAAGGTGAGCAGATATTAAGTTTGCTCGATAAAGAGCTTCTGGCTAAGCCGTTTATGATAGGGGAGCAATTTACTTTGGCTGATATTGCCCTTTATGCATACACTCATGTTGCTCATGAAGGCGGTTTTGACTTGTCAGTATATCCCAATATTCAAAACTGGTTATTTAGAATCACTGAGCAAATTGGGTATGTGGCAATGATAGACTAAGGGATATTACAGGCATAAAAAAACCTTACCGAGTGTGACTGTTCAAACAGTGACACCCTAGTAAGGTTATTTGAGTCAGTTTTAAATTACTTTGCTAGTTTAGTGAAGTAATCAAAAATTACTGGTACATCATTCTGACCCATACCTGCATCAACCGCTTCTTGTAAGCTTGTTGAAGTACCTTGAGCGATTAAAGACTTAGTACCTAAGTCTTCACACATTGCAAGGAAGTAACCAAGATCTTTGTTTGCGTTAGCAACAGAGAAACCTAATTTTTCTTCACCGTCTACAGCGTAGAACTTACAGAACTGCATGAAAGGTGAATTTGAAGGACCAGCTGACATAATGTCAAACAGTTGTTGTCCGTCAACACCAGCAAGTTTTGCTACAGCAAATGCTTGAGACATAGTTGCAACGGTTGTCATGCCCATGAAGTTGTTAATTAACTTCGTAGTATGGCCAGCACCTAATGCACCTAGGTGGAATACATTCTCGCCTTGCTCTTCTAAAAGCGCTTTAACTTTGTTGAATGTTTCCATTTCGCCAGCAGCCATGATGTTTAATAGACCATCTTTAGCGTGTGCAGGAGTACGGCCTAAAGGTGCATCAATCATGCCTGCGCCTTTTTCTGCTAGTGCAGCACCGATTTTCTTAGTAGAAGCAGGGATAGAAGTACCGAAGTCAACTAATACAGATCCTTCTTTAATACCGGCTAAAACACCGTCATCACCGTAAACAATTTTTTCAACAACAGCTGAAGTCGTTAAACAGAATTGAACAACGTCACTCGCTGCTGCTAGTTCTTTTGCTGAAGTAAAGGCAGTTGCGTTACCACGGTCAATAACACGAGCAACAGCTTCTGCACTAAGATCCATTACATTGACTTGATAACCTCTCTTTTGAAGGTTCTCAACCATGTTGCCGCCCATAAGGCCAAGTCCGATGAAACCAATGACAGGCTTTGTCATATCTAACTCCTAAATATATTGGTAAATGCTATCCGAATGCTAATAAAATCTAGCATCTAGAATAGGCGTGCTAAGTTATTTTTATAAAGCGATGACTGAATTTCAGTGTTGGCTTTATATATTCAATTAATGATTCGAATTCTTTACTTACTTCTGATTTTTTAATTGTATTACAATAAGACTGTAAAGCCAAACTATTACTGACCAATTATCTTAATTGGTTTACCAATTTGTGATTTTGTGATGTTGGTTGTTTTTTGAAGTAAACAAAGTGGTGTGGCTATTTGTATTTATTTAAGAGAGCCCATTAATGTTTAATAGGCTCTCTTTGAAGGTGTGGCTAAATTAGAATCTAGCGCGTAGACCTAGAGTGTAACGACGATCTGATTCACTGTATTTCCATGCTGAACCTAGCTCTGTTGTGTACTCAATTGGTTCACCTGTTAAGTTCACAACGTTACCGACAACAGCAAAGTGTTCATTAATATCCCAGCTAGCAGAGAAATCAAACTGACCACGCGCTTCACGGTAGTTGTTACCCACAGTTGCATCAAAGTTGTCTGCAGTAGGGTCATTTTGGTTAAATACGTTATAACCTAAAGCACCCACTGTTTGAACACGTTTTTCAGCTTGTGAATATAAGTAACGGTCACGCCAGTTGTATGCTAAACGGAACTGAAGATCTTCATTTTCCCAGTAAATTTGACCGTTAGCCGTATTTTCTGAAATATTTAGAAGAGGGTTACCGTCAGGCTGTGCACTATCTGCATAGGTATAGTTGGCATTAACACCAAAACCAGACCAGAAACCAGGTAAGAAGGTAAACTGCTGTTGATAAGCTAATTCAATACCTTTTACTTCACCGCTACCGCCATTAACGTCAGTATCGATTACGATCCCCGTTTGGCCAGCCGCTTTTTGTTGGTCAACGTAAGCTAAACCTTGATCTTCTGTAGCAAAGTTAACATCGCCTTGGCTTTGTCCTGCTGTGTCGAGTAAACAAATGTTGCCCCACTCAGTGGTGTTTTGACCTGAGACAGTGCTTGCATCTGCTAAACAGCTGCTGTCAGTTTGGGTAAATGAGTTAACATCTTTATAGAAAAGTGCAGCAGACACTAGACCACCGTCTCCAAAGTAATGCTCAACCGAGAAATCATATTGCGTTACACGGTATGGCTCAAGTTGGTAAGAACCTTGAGTACCAGTCACTAACGAGTTATCAATTGATAATGCAGGGCTTAATTCATCAAAGTCTGCACGACGCATTACTTTAGCTGCTGCGAAACGCATTAAGGTTTCGTCAGTTAACGTATAAGTTACGTTTAAGCTAGGTAGGAAATCCGAGTAATCATTTTTACCTGTATCTAAAACTTTATTACCATCAGCATCAACCGATGCAACAACACTTGATTCAAGTTCTGTTTGAATATAACGACCACCGAATACCGCTGTTAGGTCGTCGAAATCCAAATGGAATTGAGCATAAATCGCGCTGGTTTTCTCATTAATTTCTTTATATGCACCATTATCTTCTACCATGTTGTCAGCTAAAGAGCCGTTCATAGCATAAGACGTGCCTGCAAGCATTTGCTTAACAAGTTCATAAGTTGCTTCAGTATTTTGCAACTGATCAGCATCGTAAACATTGTATGTTAATAAATCGTTTTGACCGTTCACACCTGTTTGATCAAATGAGTTATTTAAATTGACAATGTTCATGCTGTCGCTAAGAAGCGCATTATCAATCCAGATTGGCGCAAAATTACCATTATCATCAACGGCTTTCTTATATGAATCTTTTAGCGTGGTATTGCCATTAATTGGCTTAAGATCATAACGATTAGCTGTGTAGTCTCTATCAGTAAAGCGAACACCAGCTTTAACCGCTGATACCCAATCTACACCGATATCAGACATTTTAAAGTCAAAGCGAAGTGCTTGCTCTTCATTGTCTGTTTCAAGTGTTTTGTGGAAAAATTCACGGAACACTAAGTTATCAGGGTTAGTTAACATACCCGAGTCGGCATACATATAACCAGGAATGCCGCCACCTGAATAAGAGCTACTCGTACTGGTGTGAGTCACTAAATCAGTTGTAGGATCGGTACGTTCGATAGGACGTAAGTTGAATTCGTTTGCTGTTTGTTTTTCTTCAGATTTTGATAAAGAGTACTCAGCAGAAATTTCAATTGAATCTGTTAAGAACCATTCACCGCCAATAGCGTGTGAAGTGGTATCAGATGTAGTGAAGTCACTCCATGTTTTTGGAATCACTAATACGCCATCTAAATCGTAGTTATGTAACTCACCATTACTATCATAGTATGAATCACTTCTAGCGACACTAGAACCGCCCACATCAAGAATAGAGTACGCTGATTGACCACCGTCAAGCTTTGTGGCATTCAAATCAAGATAAATATTAGCTTCTGCACTCACAGGTTCCCATTGTAGCGAGATACCATAAGCAGTACGTTCACGTTCTTCTGTTTTTTGCTCTACTGTATTCTGAGTACGACGCAGGTATTTACCATTTGGTCCACCAGAATCATCAACAATACCGTCACCATCAATGTCAATATTGTCTTGTAAATCTACTTTGCTAAAAAACTCATCACGGCGTAATTCACGATCTAGATAAGCTAAGTTAGCTGACGCACCAAATGAACCCGCATCACCGAGGTCCCAGTTATTACCAATACCCATAGAGAAATTAGGTGCTGTATTTTCTGTTTTGTCTGCGTATTCACCGTCTAACGTTATCGCTACTAGAGGCTCTGAAAGTTCTAGTGGACGAATCGTTTTCATGTTGACAGTACCCCCCAAGGCACCTTCAATCATGTCAGGAGTCGGTGACTTAATTACTTCTACTGTTTTTAAGAAACTTGATGGGAAGTCATCTAACCCGATACCGCCACGGCCAGCGCCAGCAGTTGAACGGCCATTAAGTAGTACAAGGTTTTCTGATACACCACGAATTGTGACAGATTCACCAACACCAAAGTCAGTGCCAATTGAAACACCTGTAATACGTTGTAATGCTTCTGCAATGTTGTTATCTGGTAGCTTACCTATGTCTTCAGCAACAATAGCGTCAACGATACGATCATCAGTTCGTTTCATTAAGTTTGCCGCTTTCAAACTACCGAAGATACCTTTAACAGCAATCACTTCGATGTCATCAGTATCTGCTTGTTCAGTTGGTTCTGCAGCGTAAGCTGGTAGTGTTAACAGTGCTGTTAATGCAGCACCGAAAATCGATATATTAGTCGCTTTACTTTTAGTGTCACTAAACATGGCACTTATTTTATTCAGCTTCATAATTCCCCCAAGAATGGTATCAGGTCATACATTACCCTTTGGTATGACCAATTGTTGTTGTTTTTATCAACAGCAACATTTATATAACAAGGGTAATTCGAATGCAACCTATTATTACCAAAATGTTCACATTGGTATACCAAGGTCTAATCTTTCTTGGTTTGTCGCTATTTATGAACGATACTGGCTGTTCTTTAGTAGTGCTAAGACAGGGGCCTGTTCTGAGCTGTATTCTGGCTCATCTATTTGTTTTTATGGGGTTTAATCTTTATCGGCGGTCGTGCTGTAGATGTGGGGCTTTGATAGTTTAAATACAGTTGTCTAAATTTTGGTAATGTATCAATCTACGTATTGGTAATACCAGTTGGTGTTGTTTTTATTACAGAACTTATTCACGTAGTCCTAGATTTTAATTGAAATAAATCAAGTTTAAATTAGGTAATGTTGTAAAAAGTACTTATAAAACAGGTGTTAAACTCATATTTAAAAACTTGCAATTTCAGGCGAGGATTTTTCAAACTTGTAATAATGTAACGAACCTGTGAAAAATTAACATATTGGTGCTCAATATAAATAGTTGTTAAACATTGGCAGAGGGATTAATTGCGGAACTCAATATCAAGTTCAGCAATTTAGTTAATGAGATTAGTTTTTAGTTAATGCAGTCTCATTTGTTAGCAAAATAACGTGTAACGGCAGGTTGGTAAGGGGTATCAATCCCGACGTAAGCAGGTCCAAAAGCTGAAAGTCCGCGCTCAGTGGTGAACTCTTTAGGTGCGGGAAGTACTACAATGGCCACGTTCATCTGTTTATGATAATTAGGATTGGTAATAGGGGTTAAGTTATCCATATCTAAGCTGCAAATTAAGTCAGGAATAGTGATATCAACCTTGTCATTGACCCTGGCCACAAGGTTCTCATTTTTTACTTCGATATGGTAACGGTTGTTCTTATATTCACCCGTTCCGTCAATAAATACTTCGCCTATAGTAAAGCCATCTTGGGTTTTAAAGTTAAAATCAGTGACCACGCCTCTGAATGCCACATAACCTTCACCGTGACTTGCTATCGCAGTCGCAATATCTTCGCTTTGTTCTTTGGCTAGACGATAAGCTTGACCAATCGCTAATGATTTAGAAATTGTTCCTTTAATGACGGCATTTTTTACTTGCTCAATGGGCATAGCATGATCAATCGCGGCAATGTCATTGCGACTAATCATAGATAAAGCACGGACAACGCTTTCAGCGCGTAAATCATCTACGACATTTTCACAGATAAAACACTCACCAAACTCATTAGCTGTGACTATTGGTGCTGCTGGAATATTATTAAAATAGTAAGTTGAATGGGTTATCTCTGGCACTGCTCGTCCTGCTACATCAGCATCAATAATATAGCCATTTGCCATTGCTGCAACGTAGAATGAGATAGCGGTATTTGACCCCCCTAATTCACAGCAAATGGTGCCGTAGAATTCATCGCCCGTGTATTTTTCTAAGCGCCTGAAAGCGGTCATGATTGAGCTGCTATTTGACTTAGGCAGACGCGTATATTCCTGCTCTTCCTCTACTGTGAGTGGTGATAATGCACCGAGCATATAAGGAGTGCAGATTTTTTTACCTGTTGGCACATCATCAACACTGACTAAGTTAAAGGTTTTACCTTCTGCTAGTGCTTTATCAATATAATAGAAGCCCTCGTCAAGCTCACCCCCCCCACCAGTTCCTAAAATAGCGCAACCGTGCAATATGTCTGATAAGTCTAATCGAGTCAGTGTTTTCATTGTATACGTCTCTTAAGCTATAGGTTAAGGGAAAGTCAAAAGGGGCTAACCGCGTTAATGTTAGGGACTAGCTAAAAAATATGTTTTTAAAAATGGCGACTACACAAAACAATTGATGGTTTAGTTTGAGCGAGACAAACGATTTTTTTGCCAAACTTTCATCAATAGGTAATAACTCGGCATTGTGATGATGATTGCATCGCACACTTCAATTCCAGTAAAAGTGAAATAACCGTTATTGACGAGTAGCGAGGTCGAAATTCCAATTCCCCAAGCTATAACGGCTAAATAATTTATTGCAGGTAAATGAGAAATTTGTGCTAATTGATAAGTTTTTTGTCTGCGAAGGATAAAAAAATCGACGACATAAATAGCAGCAACAGGCGTGAAAATGATCGATAAACTAAATAAAAAGTCGGTAAAGTTTGCTAATAGATTGAATGAAGCAACGATAGTACCCAGTACACCAGCCACTACGATAATTTTCCATTCTTCCCAGTTAGCATTAATGGCATTAAATCCTAATGCTGCACTATAAAGGTTAACTACATTAGTGACCCAGCTGGACATGATTAATAATATAAAGGCTAATGTACCAATTCCAAGCGTAAGCATCACTTGTAAAATGTCATTTTGCTGAACTGCTAAGCCAGCCATTGCCGCAGCAATATACACAAATGTATTGAGCAGTAAAAAGGGCAGGAATGAGGCGACAACTGTATCGGTTTTGGTTTTAGCGAATCGAGTAAAGTCAGGCATCAGTACCACACTGACGATAAAACTTCCGACCACGGCGGATACAGCCTCACCAAAACTAAGTGAAATAGTGTCCATTTGGTTAGTCTGTGCTGCAGTTTCTGTCGCGGGGATCACGTAGCCAAAACTCTTGTAAAGCATATATGCGGTCAATATAAACAGTACGGGAACAAACAAACTGGATACTTTTTCAATAAGCGAAAAGCCCCAGATAGTGGTCAGCGTAATAAGGACCCCTGCAGAGATCTCTAACGCCCAGATAGGAAAGGTAAAATTAAACATTTGCAGTATTAAGCTTTGCGATACTTCGCTAAACAAATTGATGTTAACGCCGTACCAACCAAGTAAAGACAAGACAAATGCCAAAGTAAGCAGGTTGGCGCCTTTCGTACCAAACACAAACTTCATCGTCATACATGATGCTAAGCGGTTATGCATGCCTACTAAGCCCGTTATCGCACCGAGCACAGATAGAATGACACCACCTATTAAGAATGCATAAATACTTTGTGTTATACCGAGTGCGCCGCCTAATTCTAAGCCAGTAATGAGTCCAGGAACAGCAAAGGCAAGGCCGCCATTAATCATTCCAATACGGATGCCACCTACGGTTTTATGTAAAGGAACAGGGCTGGTGGCATAGTCGTCAAGTAATCCATCATAATTTGATTTATCAGCATTTGATGGTGCCGAGCTTGACTGACTATTTAGTTGTACTGGCTGATTTACTGACATGAACCCTCGACAGGCCTCAATTGAGGCCTTTGATTTAATGATTAATGAATTAGAAGTTATATATTGCTTCGATACCATAGGTACGAGGTTTATTTGGCATACGTGCTAAGTCAGTTACGCCATCCCCATAAAAGAAGATATCTTCAATTGTGCGTTCATCGGTAAGGTTATTCACATAAAGTTGTACTGTCCAATCGTCAGACTGTAAACCAACGCCAGCGTTAATAGAGGTGAACGTTGATGAGGTGACATCGGGAATTTCAATATCAAAATATTGTGGCCCCTGTACTTGAATATCTGCTCGCGAAACGATTGACCAATTAGCCCCAATAGGGAAGAAGTGGTTAGCTGAAAGTGTATAACTGTATTCAGGCACCCACACTTGTGAGTAGCCTTCAAGTTCAGGTCTATCTGAGAACTCTTTAATTTCAGAATCAATAATGCCAGCATTAAAACGCACATCAAGATTCTCTGTCGCAGCCCAACCTAATTCAACTTCTGCACCTTTGGTTTCTACTTTATCAATAGCAAGATTTTCTAGGGTAAAGCTATCAACATTAAATTGGGTAATTTGCGCATCAGATTGTGAAATCATAAAGATTGCACCGTTTAAAGTTACTGTATTTGAAAATAATGTCGTTTTAAAACCCGCTTCATAGCTATCGGATACTTCTTGATTAAATACGCGATTAATTCCTTCTGCTGGTTCATTAAAACCACCACTTCTAAAGCCTTTTGAGTAACCGGTATAAAGTAATAAATCTTGGTTCATTTGATAAGCTAAAGTGAATTTAGGTTGCCACTCACTGAATGTATCTTCAGCAAATGTGTCTACTGGATAATTAGGATCGTAAGACTCTCGCTTGTCATTGTCGTATCTAAGCGCAGCAGTCAACTCAAGTTTATCGGTAATGTCATAGTTGATTTGTCCTGATAGTGCCCAGGCTTTACTGCTATTTTTATCAGCAATGGTCAGATAAATCATATCGTCAGTAAAGTCATCTCTGTCTAACGGGACATCACCTAAGAAATCGTCGAAGAAGTTAATGGTGTTATCACGTTTTTTGTCTTGATAAAACGCAGATACTGCCCATCTTAATGGTTGGTCACTTTGAGAAGTGAATCGAGATTCCACCGTGAATGATTTCACATCAAATAGGCCTTCAGTGCCAAATGGGGCACGGAAAAAGTCTTCTTCGTCAATAAAGGTTGGATCAGCCGAGTAATCACCATCGTAAAAGTGATTGTTCTCAGAGCTGCTATAGGCTGTGATTAAGTCGAATGTACCAAGGTCGTAGTGTTGAGTTAATTTTGCACTGACTTCATAAACATCACGTTGATCGTTATTACGAATATTTTGAGAGGTTGGAATATCAAAATCTTCAGCAGTTTCCTCTGTTACACCTTGATAATAAGCAAAACCCGCGTCGCTGGTGGTGTATCTGCCGCGAAGGTTTAAACTGGTATCGTCAGTTAATTCGAACTCTAGCTGACCAAAAACCGAGTCTTCGGAAAAGTAATCTGCTTGTTCATCTAAAAATACATTATCAATTAAACCATCTGAATTTTTGGTGTAGCCACCGACGCGAAAGAAAGCGCTACTGTCATCATTTAATGCACCAGAGACGACACCATTTAAATTATAGGTGTTGCCATTACCGTATGAGCCTTTTAGCGTACCTTCCAACTCTTCAGTTGGTTTTTTTGTGGTCACAATGACTGCGCCGCCGATAGCGCCTTTACCGTATAGCGCACCTTGGGCACCACGCATCACTTCGATACGTTCTATATCAACTAAGTCTTGGTTGATAAACTCTAAATCAGGGGCTGTAACGCCATCGACGACAAACGCTAATGGCGCATCTCCTACCTGTGGGGTGATGAGGCCTCGAATCGTAATACGCGCTAAGCCAGGGCGAAAGTTATCTAATTGGCTTAAGTTTGGGGTCAGATCAGCAACATCACGAAAGTTTTCAATGCGCTGATTTTGGATCATATCACCACTGAATGCGGTAACAGAGTCAGGTACATTTTGCAGGGTTTCCACACGGCCACGAGCGCTTACTTCAATTCGCTCAATACCAGTATCAGCATTGCTCGATTGTTGCTCTTCTGCCGAATGAGCAATATTAATAAATGATAAACTGATGGCAGAGGCTAAAATTGTTTTTGAAAAAAACTGACGATGGCTGTGGTTCATGTGTTTGCCCTCATAGGCTGATATGCATAAATATGTAAATATTGTGCATGTGTGATATCCGTTACAACCATTGTGGCGCTTTGTGGAAAAATAATATTTTGTAATGCTATTTAAATGCAGTGAAAAATTATCGCTTTGAGATAAAACTAACGAAATTTTGCAACCAAATGAGAGATAATCCATTATAGGCACGGTAAATATAGGCTTAGGTTTCTGAAAATGAAAAAGAAAGTAAAAATTGATAGTTACAATAAGAAAATTTTGGCCACACTTCACCTTGAAGGCGATCTCACTAATATCGAATTAGCCGATAAAGTCAGCTTATCACCCAGTGCGTGTTTTCAAAGAGTCAAAGCGCTGAAAGAAGCTGGTTATTTTAGAACCTTTCACGCTGATGTGAATTTAGAACAAATTTGTGAACACGTACTGGCATATGTCGAGTTTACCTTACGTGACAACAGTGCGCCTTCTAGCCGCCGATTTGTGAGTGCGATTCAAGACATTCCAGAATTTATGGATTGCATGCAGCTAAGTGGTGATGTGGATTATATGTCCCTTAGTTGTTTTCCAAATATCAAAAAGCTTAATGAAATTTGTACTGAATTATCAGATCGTCCAGAGTTAAGCATTAAAAATATTAAAACCCGTATCGTATTAGAGCGCAGTAAGTGGTTTTTAGGTTACCCATTAGGCAGCCTTAAATGGCTAGATGATAATGCGCAAGAGAGCGAATCAGCTTAATAACTGAACTTTAATATGCTTTATCGTGACACAGGAATTAATGTCCTAAGAACAATTATCATAGTTATTCACATTAGATTGTTTATTATTTAAAACTGTCGCAGATTCTGGTTAGGATTTTTGGGTTAATGACTCTTTATACAGAATAAGTTCAGCGTAAATTTGTTTGCTAAATCGATAAACCATAATTTCTCTTCTAAATGAAAAAGACCCGTTATCAAAGCTGATAACAGGTCTTTAATCTAGCCGTATTTAACTTTTGACTGGCACTATTTACTGGCATGAATTGCAGAGATTAAACACAGCCAGCATTTCAAAGTCAGAATAAAAACAAGTCAGTTATGTTAAAAGGCAGCCGTTACTGCAATTTTGTCATTAAAAAAGCTAGCCATTACTAAAAGTATCTGCGCTACTTTGTTCTTGAGTCATATCGGCTGCAATGGTTTTCATCGCAGTGGTCAGCTTGGTGAGTTGAGCTGCATTAATAGTGTAGGGCGGCGTAATGTAGATAACATTGCCAAAGGGTCTTATCCATACTCCAAGTTGAATAAAGGCTTGCTGAAGTGCGCCGGTATTAATTGCACTGTCCATTTCAATCACACCGACAGTGCCAAGCACTCTCACATCTTTTACATGTTGATAATGAATAGCCTCTGCGAGTTCAAGTGTCATTTGCGATTCGATGTCGCTGACCTGTTGTTGCCACTTGCCCGTTTGTAATATGGCTAAACTGGCATCAGCAGCTGCGCAGGCTAATGGATTTCCCATGAAAGTAGGACCATGCATAAACACGCCAGCTGGGGAGTCACTAATGCCTTGTGCAACTTCATCACTGCAGATTGTGGCGGCAAGACTAATATAACCACCCGTTAAGGCTTTGCCTAAACACAAAATATCAGCTTCAATATTGGCATATTCATAGGCAAACAGCTTACCTATACGGCCAAAACCGGTTGCTATTTCATCTAAAATTAACAGCACTTGGTATTTATCACACAAGGCGCGTAAAGCGACTAAGTAATCGGCTGAGTAAAAGTGCATACCGCCAGCAGCTTGCATAATAGGTTCAATAATAAGGGCGGCAATGTGCTGATGATTAGCTTTTAATATTGCTTCTAAGGCGTCCGTATCGCCATCTACTAACGCCTGATTAAAGCCTGACAGCGGCGCAGGGGCAAATAATTGCTCAGTGACAGCATTACCAAACATAGTATGCATACCATTATCAGGATCGCAGACACTCATGGCTGCAAACGTATCGCCATGATAACCACGTTTAACGGTGAGCAATTGTTGTTTCAATGGCTGGTTTTTACCTTGCCAATATTGCATGGCCATTTTCATGGCAACCTCTACTGCAATCGAACCTGAATCGGCTAGAAACACTTTGGTCAGATTAGGACTGGTCATATCCACTAAGCGCTTACACAGGTTAATTGCAGGTGCGTGGGTAATGCCGCCAAACATCACATGGCTTAATGTGGTTAATTGATGCTGCATGGCATCAATAATTTCAGGACGATTATAGCCATGAATACAAGCCCACCAAGAACTGGTGCCATCAACCACAACTTGGCCATCTGACAAGGTTAATTCACAACCATCGGCTGAGTGAACCCCGGTGACTTTTGCGGCTTGACTCATTGAAGTGTATGGGTGCCAAATATGTTGCTTATCGAAAGCAAAGTCTATTTCGGAATTAATTGTCGAGTCAGAGTGTTGAGAATTTAAGTTGTTCATATTTTAACCGTTAGTCAAGGTGTGGTGCTTGGTAGCATTGACAGTTTAAACGCTGAAGGTATCCTAACCCAATATAAAGTGAATATAAAATGAATAAAAAAGGATTAATCATGTCATCGTCAGCGATCCGTCACGACTGGACTAAAGCAGAAATTGAAGCACTATTTGCTTTACCAATGAATGATTTACTGTTTAAAGCTCACAGTATTCATCGTGAAACCTTTGATCCTAACGAAGTGCAAATTAGTCGTTTATTGTCGATTAAAACCGGTGCTTGTCCTGAAGATTGTAAATACTGCCCACAAAGTGCGCGCTACGATACTGGTCTTGAAAAAGAACGTTTACTGGAAATCGAAAAAGTGATTACCGAAGCGAAAAGTGCCAAAGCTGCAGGGGCATCACGTTTTTGTATGGGAGCAGCTTGGCGTAACCCGCGTGAACGTGACATGCCATATTTAACTCAAATGGTGAAAGATGTTCGTGCGTTAGGCATGGAAACCTGCATGACCTTAGGCATGTTGTCACCTGATCAAGCTGATGAATTAGCTAGTGCAGGTCTTGACTACTACAACCATAATTTAGACACATCGCCTGAGTACTACGGCGACGTTATCACGACTCGTACATACCAAAACCGTATTGATACCTTATCGAATGTACGTGCCTCAGGCATGAAAGTGTGTTCAGGGGGTATTGTGGGTATGGGTGAAAAAGCAACAGACCGAGCAGGGTTATTACAGCAACTGGCTAACCTTGAACAACATCCAGATTCAGTACCTATTAACATGCTTGTTAAAGTAGCAGGCACACCATTTGAAAAAATTGATGATTTAGACCCACTTGAATTTGTGCGCACGATTGCAGTGGCGCGCATCATCATGCCTAAATCTCGTGTACGTTTATCTGCAGGTCGTGAGAACATGACCGATGAACTGCAATCTATGTGTTTCTTTGCTGGTGCAAACTCGATCTTTTACGGATGTAAGTTACTGACAACACCAAATCCTGAAGAAAACGATGATATGACTTTATTCAAACGCTTGGGGTTACATCCAGAGCAAGGCCCATCTGCTGATATCGACTCAGACAGTGCTTTACTTGCCAAAGCAAATGCCAAAAAAGATAAAGCAACTCAACAGTTTTTTGATGCTGGCGCAATTTAATCGTTAATAGGTTTTGATATGGTAAGTCATCCAATCTTAGATAAAATCAGTCAGCGAATGCAGCAACTGAATAATGATGGCTTACTCAGAAAGCGTAAATTGTCTCACGACAATAGCAATCCAAGCGTTATCGATTTTAGCCATAATGATTACCTAGGATTAGCGAGTGCCAATGAAATGGTTGATGCCCTTACACAAGGGGCAACAATCTATGGCGTAGGCAGTAAAGCCTCACCGTTAGTATCAGGTTATAGCCAAGCACATCTTCAATTAGAACAAAGCTTATGTGAACTCACAGGACACGAAGCGGGGCTACTTTTTTGCTCAGGCTTCAGCGCTAATCAAGCGTTAATTAAAACTCTATTTGATGCAAATAATGTGGTGATTGCCGATAAGCTTATTCACGCATCAATCATTGATGGAGTAAGAGATAGCGGGGCAGTCTTTAAACGCTTTAAACATAACGATTTAGATCATGCCAAGCAGCTACTCGAACGCAATCCCGATAGCGTGGTTATTACCGAAAGTGTCTTCAGCATGGATGGTGATAAAGCACCATTAAAGTCGTTACAGCTTTTGTGTCAGCAGTATAATAGTTTGCTTGTGGTTGATGATGCCCATGGCTTTGGGGTCACGCCAACTCAAGCCAATGGTAAGTTTTGCGATATCCAAGTGGTGACATTTGGTAAAGCACTTGGTTGTCAGGGCGCAGCCATATTAGGTCCCAAAGCAGTGATTGATTTTATGGTTGCTCAGTCTCGCCAATATATCTATTCAACAGCGTTATCACCTGCCAGTGCATATTTAGCACTAGCCGCAGTAAAATTAACCCAAGAACAACCACAAAGGCTTGCAGCTCTTAATGCCAATATTGCCGAATTTAGGCAGGCTTGTGGCAAAAACAATATTGAACTCACCGATTCAACCACTGCTATTCAACCTGTTCTCATTGGTGATAGTAATAAGACAGTGTTAATAGCGAGCAAACTTTTTGATTTAGGCTTTGCAGTTGGGGCGATAAGGCCACCGACAGTACCCGCAGGGCAAGCAAGGCTTCGCATTACAATTAACGCGCAGCATAGTCAGCATGATATTGCTGAATTGGTTTGTGTAATAGCCACCTTAATTTAATTTTTAAGCATACTTTTATGATATAAGCATACTTTTATGATAAATGTATCGTTTCGAGAGCGTGAATGAACTCAAATAACCCTGTGGCAGTGAAGTTTTCTCAGGCAGCGACAACTTATAAACAACATGATGTGTTGCAGCGGATCACCGCTGAAAAATTATTAAATAAAGCGGCGCTTAAAGGCAGTCTTGTTGATATTGGCTGCGGACCTGGCACCGATTTCACTGCGTACGGACAAGACATTACCAAAGTGACTGCGGTGGATTTATCAGAGCAAATGCTGGCAGTAGTAAACCAGTCTTTTCCTTCATATCTTACCTTGTGCGCCGATGCCGCTAACTTACCTTTATCTCAGCAACAATTTGATGGGCTATATTCAAATCTAGTATTGCAATGGTGCGGTGACTTAACGGCAGTATTTAACGAATTTCATCGAGTATTAAAACCTAAAGCCACATGCTTAATCAGTATTGTTACCAGTGGCAGTTTACCTGAGCTTGAAACATTGGGGTTAGGGCACAACGCTTTTCGAACCGTTGAACAAATAACAGCAGCAATCGATAGCCAATATTGGCAAGTTGATTCAGTTAATGAATGCAGTGAATCGCTCTATTTTAATGATTTACGAACGATGCTTTATTCAATAAAAGGTGTCGGTGCTTCGGTTAAATCTCATCAAGAAAACTCGCATAATAACGGTTCTGAAAAAAACAGTTCTAATAAAACCAGTTCTTATACAAACAGCTCTAATATAAGCAGCACAGCAGTAGAAAGAGTAACGCTTCGTGGCCGTAAAGATTGGTTAGCATTAAAGCAACATGCTGAAAAGATGAGGCAAGCAGAAGGTATTCCACTGACTTACCAAATTACCTATTTGCAGTTAACAAAAAAATAGAAGGTTTATTGCAATGATTTATTTCATCACAGGCACTGATACCGATAGCGGAAAAACCTTAGTGTCGTCAGCATTATTACATGCGGCAGAAGGCACTAAAATTGGTGTTAAACCCATCGCTTCTGGTTGTGAACAAACCGAAAACGGCCTGAGAAATAGCGATGCCTTGGCACTAATTGCAGAGTCAAATATCAAGCTTGATTATCAGCAAATCAACCCCGTTGCATTTAAGCCAGCTATTGCACCGCATATTGCGGCTAAGCAACAAGGGCTAGCGTTGACGGCACAAGGTGTAGTGGACTCCTTACCACTAACTGAGCTTGAAAAGGCTGATTTTGGATTAATCGAAGGCGCTGGTGGCTGGCGTTTACCGCTAGGCAATGGCGAGTACTTATCTGACAGTGCTAAATTTTTAGCAACACAACATCAAGTCGGTATTATTTTGGTGGTTGGCATGAAGTTAGGTTGCCTTAATCATGCTTTATTAACCCAAGAAGCGATATTGGCTGATGGATTAACCATCGTGGGGTGGGTTGCGAATCAAGTGGACCCTGACATGGCATATCAAGATGAAAACCTCGCGACGTTAACACAAATAATGACCTCTGAGTTTATGGGTTATGTCCCTCACTTATCTAACCCAACCGCAAAACAAGCTGCTCAATCTATTCGCTTTACTAAGGCCTGTTGATCTTTGCTGGTTAAGTTTTGTTCGAAATAAAAGCGTTTTAATCGAGGCGAATGAATTGATGCCTAGTCATCTAAGCACCTTTTATTCACAAAGATGCATTCAACAAAGAGTAAAACGCTTTTAGTCGAACCCTTCGGGCAGCGTTTGTTGGTCCTTTTTACTGCGTTATCAACTTTTTATGTAGAATAACTACACCACAAAGTCTCTGCCTTGTACAAATGACCAACAATTCGCTGCAAAAACAACCTCGAAAGATCAACAGGCCCTAGCGCATTAAAAGTCAATCGCATTCAAAGTTAATCACTTTTTACATTTAGCACTTTATATCCATAGGGCTTAAAACACCTGTTTGGTGTAAGCCTGCAACATGGGTATATATTTGGATTGTTTTTACATCATTATGCCCAAGTAGTTCTTGTACGGTCCTTATATCATGCCCACCTTTGGCGTTACGAATGTGCACCTGCATCACCTGTGAATCGATGTCACCAACCTGAAGTGAAATAGCCTCACCGAGGCGCAACCCCATACAGTATTAGGTGTGAAAACACACTTGATATCGAAGCTTATGAGTAAGACTAATAACGATAGAGACTTCTGTGGGCGTAAGAATATCAGGCAGTCTATGGACTTGTGGCGGCTTAACAATATTAAGCCACTGCCAGTGCTGGTCAAGGACATATCGATAGACTTATTTACAAGTGATTGTGCAACCCATTACGGTCAAGTTTCACGGTGCTCCATGAATGTGACTCAATCAAACTGGCAAAGTAGCGCTTCAAATCATCGATTGAAAGGTTATCAGGACATGCATCGAAATAAGCACTAATGCGCCTGACAGCGCAGCTTCGTTCAACAAGAGCATTAATGATAAATCACAATCAATACGAATTATCGTACAGCTTATAATCTGCATATTAGTTCTGAACTGTAATCTCATTACACTACCTATTGGTAATACCTATATTGAGAATTGGTAATAAACTTTTGTGAATTTAGGATACAGCTGAGTCACTGACTAACTTTGTTCTGTTATTTGGTAATGTTGTCATATCCATTGGTAGTGAATATAAAAACCATTCAACAATAACAGCTCGTTCCTCCTATAAGTTTCTGTTTATCATTTTCTTTTTGTTTTGTGAAAAATGTGTCAAGCCAATGCGTTAGTCTTTTTTACCCCCTTGTTACTACCAATTCTGGTTTTTGGTAATGCTTGCGGCACTATTTTGGTTGACAATGATATGTTGTGTTGGTTATATTTTGTTTAACACAAAGTTACAGGTGTGAACAGGTTGTTAAGTATGTGGTTGTGTTAGGTGGGTTGTGTGTGATTCTGTGCGTAACAATTAATCATAGCTCTTTGATCATATACAACAAAGAGTTCTGCTTATTTTTAAAACGAAATTAGATAATTTTTGGTGTTAATTAGAAGCAAAGTCTTACCTATTTTTATTACGTTTTTCAGGGTTAGTTAAGTTCATGTGTAGGTGCGTCACTTCATGCTGCGCATATAGGTATTCTAAGTAAGCTATGAAAATAGTTAAGCCGAACAATACACGATCATATTCAACAAAGAGATCGTAAATTATAAAGGATTCCAATATCAACACATATAACTCTTACCGACATATTCAAAAGAAAATGTGTGACGTTTTCGCTGTGCTAGTTTTTGCTTTAACTGTTTTTAGCGCATCACTCAATGCTCAGGAGATTGAGGATAATACGCTTATTCCTAAGTCACACACTAGTCTTGCTGAAGGTGTTTTACTGGGGGATTTGTCAAAACTCGATCCGCTTAAAAAGCCAGGTGAAAATTTTGACTTACTCGATTGGTCGTTAACCTTGCCAACCGATCTCAACAAAGATAAAAAAGCTGATACCGTCTATGAGAAATCATTAGGTAAAGGCTTTAACTTAAAGCCATTTTTTTATACAGCAGATGATGGTGGTTTGGTATTCGCTTGCCCAAACGTAGGTGCCAAGACCTCAAAAAATACAAAATATGCGAGAACCGAACTACGCGAAATGCTACGTAGAGGTAATAGCAGAATTAAAACTCGTGGCCTGACTAAAAATAACTGGGTTTTCAGCAATGCGCATGGTTCGGCGAAAGCTAAGTCTGGGGGTGTTGAAGGCAGTTTGGAAGGGACGCTGGCAATAAACCGAGTATCTACCACAGGTGATAAAAAAAAGGTTGGACGCGTGGTCATCGGGCAAATTCACGCGACGGATGACGAACCTATTCGTTTATATTATCGAAAATTACCAGCCAACTCGAAAGGGGCTATTTATTTTGCCCATGAAATAAATGATGGTGATGATATTTGGATAAATATGATTGGCTCACGTTCACATACTTTGTCAGACCCTGATGACGGCATCGCCTTAAACGAAAAATTCTCTTATAAAATTTCCGTCGAAGATGAAGTGTTGTTCGTCACTATAATCAGGGAAGGTAAGCCTAATATTACTAAGTACTACGATATGAAAGATAGTGGTTACAGTGCTAGTAACCAGTATATGTACTTTAAAGCGGGTGTTTATAACCAAAACAATGGCGGCGCCGAAGGTGATTATGTGCAAGCCACTTTTTATCATATCCACAACATGCATAAAGGTTATAAGTTTTAGCGCATTTAACACATCAATTTAAAATTCGTAACTCGTAATTCGTAACTACAATTATTGGTTATATTTTTATTTAAATTAATAGGTTAAAACTTTTGTTTGGGTTTCGTCTGTTGAAATTAATATAACTCTAATTTAAATATAAGAATTTAATAGCAGTAACCTGATTGCAATAATAAATATAAGAATTTAATGGCAGTAATCTGCTTGCAATAATAAATATAAGACTTTAATGGCAGTAACCTGCTAGCAATAAAAAATATACCAATATATGGCATTAACATGCTTATTAAAATACTAAGGGGAAGTACGGTATGTCGACGAAAATAAGTAAAAAAACAAAACCCATCCATAAAATAGGGAAGTTCAAGCTTTCACCTATAGCAAAATGGATGAAGCTTGCTGCATTTACTTCTTTAACCAGTTCTTTTGCATTTTCGGCAATAGCACAAGAAGCAGAAACTGAAAATCTAGATAAAGTTGATGATGATATAGAAGTTGTTGTAGTTACTGGTACACGTAGAACAATTCAAGACCAAATTGCAATAAAGCGTGAATCTACCACGGTTGTTGACGGTTTATCTGCTTCAGATATTGGTGATTTACCTGCACTTTCAATTGGTGAGGCGCTAGAAACATTAACGGGTGCATCATCTCACCGTGAAAATGGTGGTGCTACTGAAATCAGTATTCGTGGTTTAGGCCCATTCTTAAGTGCCACTAACATCAATGGCCGTGAAGCGACCAATGGTAGTGGTGACCGTTCAGTTAACTTTTCTCAGTTCCCATCAGAGTTGATGCAGAAAGTAGCTATTTATAAAACACAAGACGCTTCCATGATTGAAGGTGGTGTTGCCGGTGTTATTACCCTGGAGACACTTAAGCCTTTAGATTTTGGTAAGCAACGTTTTCAGGCTGAAGTAAAAGCTAACTACAACCCAGACCAAGCAAACGTTGACAATTCACTTCAAGATGATTTGGGCTACCGTGGAACACTAAGTTATGTTGATCAATTTGAGTTTGATAACGGCCAAGCATTTGGTTTAAGTGTGGGTTTTCAGCGTCAAGATATTAGCCAGCCAGAAGCTGAATATAGAAGCTCAAGCCCAACGGGTTCATCTTTGTGGGCATGTTTGAATGATCCAACCGATACCAATACTGGCTTTTTCCGCAGTGAAGCGGGCGATTGTGAAGATGAAATTGTTGGCTCGAATAACCAAGGTTATAATAATGAAATTGATCCAGAAACCGGTCTTGCAGTAGATGATGGCAGAGAATACGCATGGACTGGCTCAAGCCGAAGCTTCCGTCAAAATGAAACATCTGATGAAAGAGATGCTTTATTCTTTGCTCTACAATACCAACCCTCAAATAAATGGGATATCAATTTTGACGCGCAAATTTCAGATCGTACCCAAGCAGAAGCGCGTCATGATTTAATTTTCTTACAAAAGCGCGTTACACCGGGTGTAACGGGACAAAATCTGATCACAAACGATGTTGGCGGTATTCTACATTGGGAAGGTGAAGAACGTATCGAATCTGCGGGCGAGCAATTTTCGCGTGAAGAAAATTATCGTGGATATGGCTTGAACGTTGAACATTTTTTCTCTGATGATCTAAAGATTAGTCTTGACCTTGGCTATTCTAAAACTAGCCGTGAAGAACTACAAATAACAAACCGAGGAAGAACGAGCTCTCGTCCTTTCTTTTCTTGGGATTTAGGTGAACATATTCCTCATTTCACAGTTACTGATTTTGATGTGACTGATATTTCCAATTTTACTGATAGCCTTCGTACTCGTATCGACAGAGAAAATGTCCGCGACAACGAAATTATGGGTGCACGCCTTGATATTGATTATATTCTAGACGGTGATTTTTTCAGTAGCGTTCAAGCTGGCGTTCGCGTTTCTGAGCTAACATTTGTTCAATTTGGTGGCACGAACGGTAATGGCTCAAGAACGACATTTAATTTAGATGAATCTGCAACATCGGCCATCGACGTACTTGAAGGTTGCCAAATAGCCTTCCCTGAGACTGATTTTTTATCTAGTGTTTCTGACGGTGATATTATCACCCATGTTGACAGTTCAGGTAATGTTGTAGAAAGCGGTACAGGCGCTTCGTGGGCAACTTACAATAACGAGTGTTTCTCTCAAGCAGTAGCAGCATCACAAGGCGGCGAATTCGCATACCCAGAGGTTACATACGAGAATGCGGGTACTATTGACGTAACAGAAGAAACTATCTCTGCTTACGCCATGCTTAATTACGACACTGAAATGTTTGGTAAATTTATTCGTGGTAACTTTGGTGTTCGTGTAGTGAACTCTGACATTACCTCTATTGGCTTTAGAGAAGGTTTCGACGTTGTCACTGATCCGGCGACAGGTATCGTCGAATTAGTACCAGACGGAAGTATTGAAAAGATTGTTGGTGGTGGTGATTACACTGAAGTACTACCAAGCTTTAACTTAGTCGTTGATTATAGTGACGATATTCTCCTAAGGGCCGGTATTTACCGAGGTATGTCACGTGCAGATCCATCTGATCTAGGTTATAGCCGCACATTCGTAACCGATGACTCGGATGACCCTGAATCAGTTGAAGATTTGTTGGTTGGTGTTAATGGTTCAGGTAATCCTGATCTTCAACCATTAATGTCATGGAACTATGACGCTGCTTTTGAATGGTATCCAAGCGATGACTCTATGGTAGCGTTAGGTGTTTACTACAAGCAATTCAATGGCGGTTACCAACAGCAAACACAGTTAGAGAATTTTATCGTTGACGGTGTAGAAGTTTCTTTACCTATTACTAATTCAGTCACTACTGACGAAAATAGTGACCTTTATGGTTTTGAAGCGACATTCTCCTATCGTTGGGACTTAGGCATTGGTGTGAAGCTTGGTTATAACTATGCAGATACAACCTATGAGTTTGAAGATAGTAACTACGGTAGTACCTTTACTACTGATTTAGATGGTGTTGCTATTCAGGATACCGTAGGTATTGTTCCTCCTGCCTCAGTACCTGGGTTTTCTGAACATGTATTCAATGGACAGATTTACTATCAAATAGGCGGTTTTGATACTGCTCTTATCTACAAGTATCGTAGTGAATACTTCCAACCATACACTTCTAACGGCACAAGACTGCGTTATGTTGATGAGGCAGGTATTTGGGAAGCTCGTGCTGCTTACAAAATCAATCAACACGTTCGTATTAAAGTTTCAGCAATTAACTTGTTCAGTGAGCCTCGCAGTGATGACTTCTATACCCAAGGTAACTTAGGTCAAGTAAGTGATTACGGTCCTCGCCTGTTTGCAGGTGTCAGCTTTAAGTACTAGCCAAGTCTAGTACTTAAATAAAACAAGCTAAATTTGGAAAAAGAATCTTTTTTGGAGTCATAAAAATGAATAATAAATCCTTTATACCGCTCATCATTGCGACAGGTCTATTAGGTTGTGGCGGTGATGACGGTGCTGAACTAGATGGAAATACTCGCGGTAGTATAGCAATAACCGGAAGCAATTTTATCGCTGGCGAAACAATCTCTGCAGCAGCTACTGATGCTGACGGAATTATAGCTGATACACTTACTTACGTATGGTCAACAGGTGTTATTGGTACATCCATCACCATTACTGAAGCCGATGAAGGTTCAGTCATTTCTGTTTCTGCTAATTATACTGATGAGGCAGGTTTTACCGAAGGTGTTGGTGCATCTACACCTACTATCAATCCAACCTTAAATGTTTCTGCTAGCATTATTAAGGGCCCTATTGATGGTGCAACTTGTGACATATTTGAAGTTGATGATAGTGGTGCTGCGGTTCTTCCTGCACAAGCTGCTGCAACCTCTGATGTTTCAGGTGGTGTTACATTTAGCGACGTACACTTCGAAGGTACAGGTTTAATTACATGTACTGGCGGTACTTATGCAGATGAATCAACAGGTTTAACCTTAGATGCTCCTCAACTAAGATCTGTAGTGAATGTAGTTGAAAATATTGTTCAGACTGATGAAAATGGTGTGGAAACTATACTACCACCACCTACCTATGTTGTTTCTCCTTTAACCGAAATGGCCGTTCAAAACGCGGGTAGTGATTTAAACCAGTTTGCTGACGAAGCTGAAATAATTAATGCTCGTTTTGGTATTCGTTTTGATACAACAGAAGTGCTTCCTACTTTAGTTGGTACTGTTGAACTTGGTGCTGATGGTGCTGAAGATGCTGATAGATATGGTTCTGTGCTAGCACTACTATCACAAGTTGATGCAGACAACGCAGACGCAGATTTATCTACCGTTATGCAAGATCTTGCTAGTGACGTCGCTGATGGTTCTTTTTCTGAAGAGTCTTTAGATACACTTGAGACAGCACAAATTAATTTGCAAACGACTTCACAAGTTGCTGATTCAGTTGATGAGGCGTTACTTGACGTCATTGGCGCGTCTGTGGGTTATAACAATGACCCTGTTGCTGCAATCATCGAAGGAGAATTGGGTGGTACTGTTCAGCATACTACTACGGATCCATTAACTGGTTCATTAACCATTATTGATCCAAACTTTCAAGAAGAAGCTTTTGTTGCGCAAACTGATGTAGCACTTGATTATGGTACATTTAGTATCAGCGCTAACGGTAGCTGGTCGTATACAGTTAATATTGCAAACGAAACAGTGGCTAGCCTTGAGTTAGGTAATTCTGTAAGAGATTCAATCACTATCGCTTCTATTGACGGTACCACTGCTTACATTGATATTCGTGTTGCTTCGCTTACTCAGATTGTAAAAATAAGCGATACAGGCGGCGATACGGGTGAGCTTAGATTTAGCGTTGATAACCTTCGTCAAGGTAAACTAAGTGCTTCTTTCACTAAAGAGGTTGCGCTTGGTAGTGATGGAAATATTAAAGATGCTTATATTACGCTTTATGGTTCTTCTGGTAGTTCTAGTGAAGCGTTAATGGATTTACGTATTCAAGGAACTCAAACTGGAGGCGACGGCACTATAATTGATCCACGTTTCTTTGTTCGAAATACTGACAGTGACGCTTACCCTGGAAATTTAATCACTGCACCATTTGTTGAAGACCAGTTTTATGATGTAGAAATCACATGGGACTTAGACGCAACAGAACAAATTACCGTGACTATTGATGGTGAAGTGATTGGTGGCGGTTCTTTCTCTACTGCAGCGGTTGTTGACTCTGATTATACTGGCTTAGACCAGTGGTTCGCTGATGGTGTGAAAGCTATCCAATTTAGATTCGGTGATAATGATAGAACGATTCCTTTTGGTTCTTTTTATGTTGATAACATCGAGGTCTTCTCTGATACCGCTGGCACAACTAGTATATTTTCAGATGACTTTGAAGTTTATGATGCAGGCGAAACTTTAGATGGTACAGGCAGCAAGTATGGCGTAGCTATTTACTCAGAAGTTATCGTATTTGATGCTGGTGACGGCACAGTAGAAAATACGCCAGCGGCATTTTTTGATTTAACTGGAAGAATTGCAAGTGATGAGGCAACGGCAACAGGTGTAGTCAGTGTACTAGACCCAGATGGTGGCGAAGATTCTATTGTTCAGTCATCCTTAATGGGTACATACGGTACATTATCAATATTAGATGATGGTTCATGGACTTATACCCTTGATACCACTGATCCTACTATTGCTGCACTTGTTGTGGGTGATAATGAAATCGATACCTTTACCATTGAATCTTTTGATGGTACTACTGCTGAATTAATAATCACAATTACAGGTACTATTGTTGTTAATACAGGTGCTAACAATGTTGCCGTTATTATCGATACCTCAGACGATACAGGAGAACTTCGTTACGCACTTGGCGACAATGGACCTCTTTCTGCTGGTAGAGTTGAGGTAAAAGTCAAGCGTCTTGACGATAACCTTGGTGATGGAGATGCATTCATTACATTGTTTAACTCTAATACAAATAATGATGGTGCTATTTTAGACCTACGTATCAAAGATGACAGTTTTGGTGTTCGTAGTCCAAGTGACATTGATGCGTCAGTCGCTACGGTTATGTTAGACACATTCATGGATGTAGTTATTACTTGGGAATACCCTGGTGATGATACTGCGGTTAACCCATTGGTTACAGTTGAAGTGGATGGCGTAAGCTTTGTTGCTGAAGGTTTTACTCCTGATAACCAATCATTTGGTGGTGTTACTCATGTTTCCTTTAGATTTGGTGACAATAGTGGGGTGAGAGCAGCTACTGGTAAGTTTACTGTTGATGATTTAGTGATCTTCGCTGATACCGCGGGCACAACAGAAGTTTTCAATGATGACTTTGAGAAATATGCAGATGGCGACTCGCTTGATACTGATAATGCTGCTTCGCCTTATAATAGCAGTACCTCAGAAGCAACAGTAGAAACGATTCCTCCTGTGGGCGGTCCTGGAACGGCTGGTAATAAATTTGCTGCAATTACTGATACAACTGATGATACCGGCGAGTTACGTTATGCCCTTGATACTAATGGTCCATTAGCGGCAGGTCGATTTGAAGTTGCAATAAAACGTTTAGATGATGACCTTGGTGATGGAGATGCATTCATTACGTTGTTTAACTCTGATACAAATAATGATGGGGCTATTTTAGACCTTCGTATCAAAGATGACAGTTTTAGTGTTCGTAGTCCAAGTGACGTTGATACTTCTGTCGCTACTCATGTACTTGACCAATTTATGAACGTTGTGGTGACTTGGGAATACCCTGGTGGTGATACTACGGTTAATCCATTAGTTACAGTTGAAATAGACGGGGTTCGCTTGACGACTGCTGGTTTTACTCCTGATAACAGCTCATTTGGCGGTGTTACACATGTATCTGTTAGGTTTGGTGATAACTCAGGTGTAAGAGAAGCGACTGGTATTGTCTCTGTAGATAACTTTACAATCTACTCTGATACAGCTGGCACAACAGAAGTGTTCACTGATGACTTTGAGAAATATGCAGATGGTGATTCACTCGATACAGATAATGCAGCTTCACTTTATAATTCGTCAACATCTGAAGCGGTTGTTGCTGTCGAATAAGACTTTAATTTGAGCTTTAACTGAAAGCTGTAAATAATAAAACCCCGATAGTCTAGCTGATTATCGGGGTTTTGAATATGTTGGGTCAGTGTAAAATTTAATTTATTACCATACATTTTCTAATCTCACAGCTCACTTTTAGCAAATAATATGGCCACCCATTCTAATTGGCTAAATATTCACCGCTTAACTAGGCTTTATTTACCCTTTCAAAATGGTATTTGAAGATGGCTAGACCAAGACAAACCCTCGTGAGCTTAGAAGATACCCCTTACTACCACTGTTGTTCGCGTGTGGTACGTAAGGCGTTTTTGTGTGGTTTTGATAAATCGACAGGTAAAAATTTTTAGCATCGCCGAGAGTGGGTTGATTCATGTATTGTAGAATTGGCGACCATTTTTGCGATTGATATTTGTGCTTATGCAGTGATGAGTAACCATTTATATGTGCTGTTAAAAGTTGACGCTGAAAAAGCGAAGCTCTGGACAGATAAAGAGGTGCTGTTCCAGTGGCAGACGGACTTAAAATTGCGGGCTGGGTGGCGAATCAAGTCGATGCAGACATGAGCGAAATAAAAGAGAATTTAGCAAGTTTAACAGAATTAATGAGTGGTCCTTTTTGGGTTATGTGCCAAACTTCGCTTCTGCAACAGCGAAAGAGGCTGCACAGTATTTAGAGGTTAAAGGTTTATAAATTAGGACTTTTTGACACTATTTTATTAGTCATTAGTCATTAGTCATTGGATCATTTCTCATTGAGTTTAAAGAGGTGATATGTTGTTAAAATTTGATGTCTTTGGTAAGTCGATGTCGGTTAATAGACAAAACGGCGAATGGCTGTTATTTATAGAGTCAAATACTGGGTTACGCACTCGGGTATATGATGTTGTGATCCCGAGTGAATTATCAGAACATGAGCTTGCGACTTATTTAGGGGATATTTTTCACGAAAGTGCCAGAGACGATAACACTGATGTGACTCGACTGAACTGAACTAGTCGTTTTGTTTTGAGAATATGCCTCAACTGCGAACCTATTATAATAAACTTCATTGCGCTAACTAATTCTACGGCTTAAGCATATTTACCTTGGATAAATGATGTTTCTAGCCAGTAGCATTATTTTATTCTTCCATTGTAGACAAAGTCGCTAACTCCCTGTGCTTGCTGTAAAAACTAATCCTATCCATTCCTTGATGTGTTAGATAATTGAACTTACACTGTTATAAAAGTGTAACTGTAACCTCATGCTGTTTTATTGTGTTTTTATGGACAAAAAGCAAGTAATGGATTAGCACTCACCATCAAGGATTTAGGGATAGCTATGGCATCGTTTTTCACTCCTCCAACAATTTCACTCGCAGTTATTATTACAGCAGCATCTTTATCGGGCTGTGAAAAGCCAGCTCCTCAAATAACCCCTAAATTAGTGGTAGTAGAGCAAGTGAATACCGCGACTGTGCCTTTATATGGTAATTATGTCGGGGTAACGAAAGCTTCTTTAGATGTCGAGGTTAGAGCCCGTGTTGACGGTTTTGTAGAAGGAAAAAGCTTCATTGAAGGCAGCGCTGTGAAAGAAGGTGCGCTGTTATATTCCATCGATAATAGACCTTATCTTGCTGTGGTTAATAGATTAAAAGCTAATGTTGAGTCGCAACAATCAGTGCTAGATAAATCTAAACGTGATGTTGAGCGGTTAAAGCCTCTTTATGAGCAAGATGCCACCAGTCAGCTAGATTTTGATAATGCGATATCGATATTGTCACAAGCAAGATCAAGTTTAGCAGCCAGTAAAGCTGAATTAGAAGAAGCTGAACTTGAACTTAGTTATACCGAAATCCGCTCGCCAATATCTGGGCTTGTTAGTCGTTCTGAAGTGGATATTGGCGCGTTAGTCGGTAGCAGCGGCCAGTCATTATTGACTCGCGTAAAACAAGTCAATCCAATTTATGTGACGTTTAATATGTCGGCGCTGGATTACCTTAATGCCCGCCGTCGTATGACCAGTTATTCTGCACAGCAAGAAGCAGAAGCTGAAGGTAAAGCAGTTGAGGGCTTTGTGAGAATTACACTGCCTGATAATAGTCAATACCGTTTTTTAGGCGATGTTGGTTTTACTGATCCTTCAGTCAACCCAGAAACCGGTACATTCCAAGTCAGAGCCGAATTACCCAACCCTGATAGAGAGTTGCTTCCGGGCCAATATACTAATGTGCGCATTAAACTCAACGAAGTGAACAATGCCATCGTCATCCCTCAAAAAGCCACGCAAGTGGAGCAGGGCGGTGTCTACGTGATGGTCGTTCTACCAGACAATAAAGTGGAACGTCGATTTATTGTGATTGAGCATCAAGGCGAAATGGGCGTTGTGGTTAAAAGTGGCTTAAAAGCAGGGGAGTTAGTGATTGTTGAAGGCATGCACCGTGTTCGCCATGGTCAATTAGCTGAGCCATTAACAGCAGAGGAATATCATAAGAAAGAAGATGTGATTCTTAAAGAACAGGCGCTTAAGCAGCAGGAGTTAGAACAAGAACAGGAGCAAAACTGATGGCTCAGTTCTTTGTTAATCGACCTGTTTATGCTTGCGTGATTTCAATTGTTATCGTGTTACTTGGGCTTATTGCCATGTTTCAGCTACCAATTGATCAGTATCCCTACATTACGCCGCCGCAAGTCAAAGTATCAGCGTCATACCCCGGAGCAACATCAACCACTGCAGCAGAATCTGTCGCAACGCCGCTTGAACAAGAGCTAAACGGCTTGCCGAATATGATTTACATGAGTTCAAAAAGCACCAACTCAGGTAGCGCCAATGTCACCATTACTTTTGACGTGGGGACTAATCCCGATCTTGCTGCTGTTGATGTACAAAACTCAACGCAACAGGCTACAGGAAGTTTGCCGATTGACGTACAAACCGAAGGTGTTTCGGTTTCTAAAGAAGCTTCAGTTGAGCTATTAAAGCTTGCACTAACGTCAAGTGATGAACGCTTTGATGAAATTTATCTCAGTAACTACGGCACCATTAACATCGAATCAGCACTTAAGCGGATCCCAGGTGTTGGCCGAGTGAGAAACACAGGTGCAAGAAGTTACTCAATGCGAGTATGGCTAAGGCCTGACATGATGGCTGGCTACAGTTTAACAACTGCCGATGTGATAAGTGCAATCAAAGCGCAAAATAAAGAATCACCAGCTGGCTCTATTGGCTCACAACCTAACAGTGACTCACTTAGCATGACATTGCCGATTACTGCGGCAGGTCGTATGAGCAGTGTGCCGCAATTTAAAGAAATCATTGTGCGAGCAAATAACGATGGCTCAATTATCCGTTTACGTGATATTGCTCAAATCGAATTAGGCTCCTCATCTTACACATTACAATCGCAGTTAAATGGCGCTAATGCGACCATTTTACAGGTGTACTTATTACCGGGTGCTAATGCGTTAGAAGTGACAAAAAACGTAAAAGCTGAAATGGCAAAGCTGGCAGAAAAATTCCCCCAAGGCATGAACTGGGAAGTCTTTTTTGATGCTTCTGTGTTTATCGAAAACTCAATAGATGAAGTGGTTAAAACACTGGTAGAAGCGTTGATTCTAGTGATTCTAGTGGTGTTTTTATTTTTACAAAATGTCCGCGCAACATTGATCCCAGCTATTGCGGTGCCTGTTTCTTTGATTGGTACGTTAGCAGCGATGTTGGCGTTTGGTTTTACGATTAACACAGTGAGTTTACTGGCATTAGTGCTTGCGATTGGTATCGTAGTTGATGATGCCATTGTGGTGGTTGAAAATGTTGAACGCTTAATGAATGAAAATGGTATGTCTTCTGTCGAAGCCACAAAAGTGGCAATGAAAGAGCTATCAGGAGCATTAGTTGCTACCAGTTTAGTGCTCGCCGCTGTATTTGTGCCAGTGTCATTTTTGTCAGGTATCACTGGCATTATGTACCGTGAGTTTGCGGTTGCGATTACCGTCGCAGTGCTCATTTCAACCGTCGTGGCGTTAACCCTGTCGCCTGCCTTATGTGCATTATTGCTAAAACCGGGTGATAAAGCCACGAGCGGCTTTTTCAAATGGATGAACGATAAACTGGATATCAGTACCAGCAAATACAGTGCTCTAGTCGCGCTGACCACAAAACATGCAAAGCGCAGTTATTTCTTGTTTGCATTAATGGTCGGTGGTGTTTATTTCATTATGTCGTCGCTGCCCTCAAGCTTTATGCCTGATGAAGATCAAGGCCGATTCTTTATTGATATGACCTTGCCAAATGGTGCAACGGTTAACCGCTCGCAAGCTGTGCTGAAAAAAGCTGAAGCTCATGTGTTATCCCATCCTGCAATTGCATATTCATTTACCTTAGCGGGCGAAAATAAACGCTCAGGTTCTAACCAGGCTAATGGTCAATTTGAAGTTATTTTAAAGCCTTGGGCGGACAGGGCTGAAAGTGATGCCACAGTACAAAAAGTGATGAAAGATATTCGCATTTCATTACATAAGGTGCTAGAAGCTGAATTTAATTTGTATTTACCTTCTGCTGTGCCTGGGCTTGGTAATGGCTCAGGTGTTGAGATGGAACTGCAAGATACATCAGGAACTAACTTTAAAGGGTTAATGGAAACGGCGGATGAACTGGTTGAAGCGTTAAAGTTACAACCTGAAATTGCCTCAGCAAGTTTGTCGTTGCAAAGTGCCATTCCGCAACTTCATTTAACAGTAGATGAAGCTAAGGCTATGGCCATTGGAGTGGATGTCGCAGATATTTATAGCACGATTAAAACCTTTACTGACTCCTCAACGGTGAATGATTTTAATTTGTTTGGCCGTGTTTATCGGGTAAAAGTGCAGGCTGAAGAGCAGTACCGTCAATTCCCTGAACAAATTAAAGATTACTACGTTCGATCAAATACTGGTGCGATGGTGCCTATTGGTGTGCTTGCTAAGTATGACTACACCGTTGGACCAGCTTCAGTAACCCATTATAACTTGTTCAGTAGCGCCTCTGTTAACGCAACGCCAGCACAAGGCTACGCATCAGGTGATGTAATTAAAGCCATTGAGCGGGTGGCTAAACCTATGCTACCGAATGAGTTCAGCTACGAATGGACAGGTATTACTTATCAGGAAGTGCAATCAGCAAACCAAACCAGCATTGCCGTATCGTTGGCTATGGTGTTTGTATTCTTATTTTTAGCCGCGCTTTATGAGAGTTGGACGATTCCTATAGCAGTGTTGTTAATAGCACCGATTGCGATGTTAGGCGCTTCATTAGGCACCTTGATAAGCGGCATGGAAAGTAACTTATTTTTCCAAGTGGCCTTTATTGCCTTGATTGGTATGGCGGCTAAAAATTCAATCTTAATTGTTGAGTTTGCTAATCAACTTCATAAAGAAGGTAAAAGTCGAGTGGATGCTGCATTAGAAGCCGCGACCATGCGTTTTAGACCTATCTTAATGACTTCGATGGCATTCATATTAGGCGTGTTACCGCTGGTGTTATCAGTAGGCCCGGGCGCTGTCAGTCGCCAAAGTATTTCTATTCCAATCCTATGCGGAATGGTATTTGCGACCAGTATCGGTATTGTGATGGTGCCGCTATTTTTTGTCACCACCGCAGGTTGGTTAAAGTCTAAAGTGTCAGAAGATAAACACATCAACAAGCTTACTGATGTAAAGGGGGCTGACAGTGTTTAAATTACTTGTGCAAAAAATATTTGTTCAAAACGGTCTTGTTCAGAAACCAGTTAGAGCCTTTGTTCCACTTGGTTTAAGCATATTGCTAACAAGCTGTGCGATGGGGCCAGATTATCAACGCCCTGAGATGGAGCTGCCTACCCAGTATCACGATGATTTAGCCCAAGAGCCACAGACGAATCTTGGTTTATCGAAATGGAAATCGTTTTATTTAGACCCAGACTTACAAATACTTATCTCGCATGCGTTATCGCAAAATTTAGATCTTGAATCAGTTCGCTCGCGTTTAATTGCCGCTCGTTCAAAGGTTACAGTAACAGGCGCTGCCCTATATCCATCACTAGGGCTTGAAGCTGGCGCTGAGCGCGCTATTGATAGTGCGATTACTAGCACAGATCCTGAGCATGGCAATGAGTTTAATCTTGATGGCACGGTTTCGTGGGAATTAGATATTTGGGGAGCCAATAGACGCCGAAGTGAAGCTGAGTACGCAAACTTTTTGTCTGCACAAGATGCGTTAAACCTTGCAGTTATTAGTTTGATAAGTGATGTCGCTAGTCGATATTACGAGTGGCTTGATATTGAACAGCGTTATCAAATTGCATTAAATACCGTTGAGATTCGTTTAAAAGAGCGTGACTTATCGCGTTTGCGCAAAAAGAACGGGGTGATTTCAGGCTTACAAGTACGCCAAGCTGAAGTCGAATATCAAAGCGCGAAAGTGACCTTGCCAGATTTAGATTTTGAAAGGAAAGCCAAATCTAACCAGCTAAAAATATTACTGGGGGAATTTAATTATCCGTTAGAAGCTAAAACAGGTGATGAGCTACTTGAAGATATAACGTTATTTCCCAATAGCTTTGTGGTTGGCGTGCCATCGCAAATGTTATCTCAACGGCCAGATGTAAAAGCAGCGGAACAAGCATTGATTGCAGCTAATGCGAATGTGGGTGTGGCTAAGACTGCATTTTTCCCACAATTTACCATTAGCGGCAGTTACGGCACTGAAACAGATGACCTCAGCAGCATTTTTGATAGCCAAGGACTAACATGGTCGCTGCTTGGTGGTATTACTGCGCCTATATTTAATGCTGGTAGTATTTCAGCTCAATACGAGATTGCGCAACAAGAATATAAACAGGCAAATCTTGCCTATCGCAGTACGGTACTAAGTGCCTATTTTGAAGTGAATGATGCGATGAATAGTTTCAGGCGCTCAGAACTCGCTATCGAGGCGCAGCAAGATTTAGTCGCAGCTTCAAAAGAATATACTCGCTTAGCCACGTTGAGATATCGAAATGGTGTTTCTAGTTCTTTAGATTTAATGGATGCCCAGCGAAGTTTATTTAATGCCGAGTTGACCCTAAGTCAGGTGAGGCGTGACCGTTTGTTATCAATGATCACCTTATATCGTTCATTAGGTGGTGGGGTGTTAACAGAAGAAGAATTAGCTGATATTTCAAGTTCAAATCAAAGTGACTCTAGTTAGGATTAGACATGAGAATCGTTGAATTGTAATACCTGAACAGACGCTATTCATCATCAGGGCTCGCATTTTAATGCGAGCCCTTTTTTAATGGTAAAATCTGTCCGAACTCCCGTCTAATTTCAAAGGGGATATATCTATAAAAGGCATCGAAGCCTGCCATCTACCTGCCACTGAATAAAAACATTGTGACATTTAATTGGACTAATTAAATACCGCTTTGTGTAATGATTGTTCTTATCTTGCTGTTTAAGTTGTGAAAATTAAACATTAGCAATACATGTTTTTACAAGTGTGAAACAGCGTTCCTATTAAAAGATAAGGGTTTTATATCATTACACGAATATTGGGATCGTGATCCCGATGTGAAATATTCTTCATGGTAGACTCCTGCGCCATTCAAGATGAGATTAATTCCTATTAAGCTTTAATTAAGGTTCGCGATGATGAAGCAGCTTTCAATCAAATTAATTAGCGCCGCCGTAGCCGCAGCGCTTGCGCCACAAGTAATGGCAGAGTCACAGGTTGTATCACAAGAAGAGATTAAACAATCTATCTCAAACTTCCATGAAGTGATTGTTATTTCGGGTTCACGTATGGAGCAAACGCTTGATCAAGTTGCGGGCTCTGTCGTTGTGATTGATGAAGAAGCCATTGCACGTAACATGAGCACTGATTTTTCAACGTTATTCAGAAATGAAGCGGCAGTCGATGTTAAAGGCGGTGCTGGTAAACCAAGCTCGGTGACAATCCGTGGTATTGGTGGTAACCGTGTGATGATGGTGAAAGATGGTGTTCGCGTTAACAACCAATATGCTTCACCATTAGGCCCAGGTGCTGAAGGTACTGGCCGTGGTTTAACTGAAGTTGAAGGCTTAAAACAAGTTGAAGTGTTAAAGGCTGCTGCATCGACCATGTATGGTTCAGATGCGCTTGGCGGTGTATTAGTGATGACATCTAAAGATGCTGATGACTATTTACGTGGTGAAGATTATTACTTCTCAGCGAATGCTGGCTATACCGGCATGAATGATGAGTACAGCGCTGGATTTACCAGTGCTTTTAGTGCAGGTAACTTTGACAACTTAGTCTCATACCAACGCCGTGAAGGTGAAGAGCAGCAAAACTACTCAGAAACACTCCCTGATAGCGACTTAGTCACAGATAGCTTTCTCATTAAAAGTAAATATCACTTCAATGATGATACTAACCTGCAGTTAACTGTTGATTACATGAATCAGCAGTTAGACCGTTGGGAAAACAGCTTAGATAACACAAGTTCGATTGATTATGATCGCCAAACCCAGTCACTAAACACGTCATTGCGTCTTCGTTCGACTAAAGACCGTGTTATCCATGACAATGTCGACTTTGTGCTGTACTACGGTAAGACTGACCAAAGTGAAAAGCGTGATTATTACGACGGCGCGCAAGGTGGTGCTCGTGATATTACCGAGCACAGAGACTACCAATTTGACGAATATCGTGTTGGTTTCGCCAGCACATTTAGTAAGTCTTTATCGTTAACGGGTCACGATCACAACATCATTTACGGTGTTGATGTTGAGCAGTCAGAAATGAGTCGTCCACGTGATTATCAAGTTTTTGAAGATGGTAATTGGTCACCTTCAGATACTGACACTTTCTCATTCGCTGATACTAAAAGCCTTCGAGTTGGCGCGTTCATTCAAGATGACATCACTTTCTATGATGGCAAGTTAAACGCGATTTTAGGTCTGCGTTATGACTACTTTAAAAACACGCCAGATCAAAACCAAGCTGAAGAAGCAGGCCGTGACCCAGCTGATTTCGAAGAAATGAGTGATGGTTTTTGGTCGCCAAAGCTAGGCCTTGTGTACCACATGACGCCAAACGTTAATGTGTATGCACAATATGCTTACGGCTACAAAATGCCGACGCCGGATCAAAAATGGGGTGAGCTTGAAGTGAAAGATGGCAAAATGCCATTCCCTGTAATGATCCAAGCCAACTATGATTTAGAGTCAGAATCAAGCCATACCATTGAGCTTGGTTTACGTGGCCATCATGGTGATACTCAATATGAATTCACCACTTTCTACACTCAAGCCAATGACTACATTGATTGGGAATTTGTTGGCTGTGGCGGTCCTTTAGGTTGTGTAATGCCTCGCTCACTTGAATACCAATATATTAACTATGATGAAGTGACTTTATACGGTGCTGAAGCATCATTTAGTCAATGGTTTACTGATGAGATTGAACTTTGGGGTAATATTGCTTATACCCACGGCGAAGATCAAAACGGTGACTATTTAAATTCAGTCAGTCCGCTTAAAGGCAACGTTGGGGTTAATTATTATACTCATCTTGCCAATACAGAAATGGACTTTGGCTTAACAGTGCGTTTTGCTGACAGTATGGACCGCACAACAGAGTTAGATATTTTCCCACCGATTCCTGGTATGCCAGATATGGGGTTTAACGAAGTATTTAATACTGCTGGTTATGCCGTGGTTGATATCACCGCTAATTTTGTATTGAGTGATAATTGGACACTGCGTTCAGGTGTATTCAACGTATTAGACAAAGAATATATTGATTATGCCGATGTGGCAGGTCAATCTAAGTTCTTGATGTCTAACTTAGGTGTGACTGAAGAAACCTACAGCCAGCCAGGTCGTTATTTCAGTGTGAAAGTGAACTACACCTTCTAAAACGCAGAATTATTGCGGTTTATTGATTGAAAAAGCCTTAAACTCTTACTGAGTTTAAGGCTTTTTGCTTAATTAGATTAGGCTTTTTGAATCAGATACTTGTTACTGTTTTATTCCAATTCTTGTTAATGTTAATCAAGGTAACTGCTCAAATCACTACCAACAGGAATAACGACTTCTTGTTGCTTGCCGTGAAATAAGTATGCCTCTTTATCACCCACAAGCGTTAAGGTATCACCACGGCGCCAAAGGGCTGTGCCTTCCTGAATGCCAATCACTGGGGTAATCGGGTCAACCAGAGTGAACTCGAGTAAACGCTGTGCGCGCGTTTCACCATTATGACCAGGGGCTTGGTAATTAGTGTAATGAGGGTTTAATTGGAACGGCAATAACTTAAGCCCAGTAAAAGATGCTGGTTCAACAATCGGCATATCATTAGTAGTGCGAATACTTAAGCCGGTAATGTTAGATCCTGCGCTCCAACCAATATAAGGTTTACCATTTGAGACTTGCTCATTGATTAAATGGATAAGGTCGTAGCGGTATAGCTCGTTTAATAATTGGAAAGTATTACCACCACCAACTAAAATACCATCAGCATCTTTTATGGCTTGTTTAGGATCGCTGTATTGATGAATGCTGCTCACATTAATATTAAGTGGAGCTAAGCCTTCTGTGACCATACTAAGGTATTGATCGTAATTAACACTCACGCCAGCATAGGGAATAAAGACCCATTTTTTAGCATGAGTTGTCAAAGGTTTGATGTACTCAATAGCATGGGCTAAATAATCGGTATTGCCTTCACGAGAACTGCTTAACATCAATGCATTCATAGCCATGTAAAAATCCTTAACTGGTTAATTATTAACTTTTTATTCTTGTATATATCGATATTAACAAAGATTAATCGCTTTCCATAACTTAACTAATGACTTAGGTGTAAATTTTAAGATTAGATTAATGCTAGCTACCTAGACTCTGCGGCAAACAAGCGACACATTCAGGTTAGGTAAGGTTTGCTGTGATATTTTTCTATATCGTCGTTAATTAATTTTCAATTTTTAACTTCCTGCCCTTGAAAAACGATTTTTAGGACATATTATGTCATTAAGTGTTCATCAATTGTTTGAATAAGAAATTCGAAAGAGTGTAAACAGTACCGCGATTAACGCGAACTGATTGGTTCAAGCTATTTAAGTGTAAAGTGGCATGTGTGCCAGATAGGAGTTGTAATGTTACGTATTATGTTATTGATTGGAACTAACTTAGCAATCTTGCTAGTGGCTTCAATTGTTATGTCTCTACTTGGTGTCAGTACTTCAAGTATGAGCGGTTTATTAATTTTTGCTGCGATGTTCGGTTTTGGCGGCGCATTCATCAGTTTAGCTATTTCAAAATGGATGGCTAAAAAGACCATGGGTTGTGAAGTCATTACTTCGCCACGTGATAACACTGAGCGCTGGTTAGTTGAAACTGTTGCTCGCCAAGCAGAGCAAGCTGGCATCAAAATGCCTGAAGTGGCGATTTACCAGTCACAGGAAATGAATGCTTTTGCTACTGGCCCGAGTAAAGACAATGCATTAGTCGCGGTAAGTTCAGGCTTACTTTACGGTATGTCTCAAGATGAGATCGAAGGTGTACTTGCTCATGAAGTTAGCCACGTAGCTAACGGTGACATGGTGACACTGACGCTAATTCAAGGTGTTGTGAACACGTTTGTTATTTTTGCTGCACGTGTGGTTGCTGGCATTGTGAATAACGTTGTTGCTAATAACAGTGAAGATGGTGAAGGCCTAGGCATGTTTGCTTATATGGCCGTTGTATTCGTCATGGACATGTTATTTGGTATTTTAGCATCAATGATCGTGGCTTACTTCTCACGTATTCGTGAATTTAAGGCAGATGAAGGCGCTGCAAAACTAGCTGGTAAGCATAAAATGATTGCTGCATTAGAGCGTTTAAAAACAGGCCCAGAAGCAGGCGCTATGCCAGCACAAATGTCAGCCTTAGGTATTAATGGTAAACGTTCAATGGCTGAGTTTCTAATGAGCCATCCGCCATTAGATAAGCGTATTAGCGCGCTTAAAAACAGTTAATATCTTAATATATCTAAAAAAAGGAGCCTGAAGGCTCCTTTTTTATTGCTTTCAATTTGCGCTTGAACGAGTAGAATAATGACCACTTTAATCTTGCGGATACATAAAGTAACGCATATTAAAGGGTTGAGCTGGTTGTTAGGTTTAAGTGGTTGCGCTTGCTGTTGCTAAATCAACCAGTGTTAGCTAAGTTTATAATGAGCAAATAAATGTCGTGCTGATAACCGATATCGAAAAAGTGACTTGATGATTACTTTCTCGATTATCACAAATGGAGGGTACTATAGTGAGCAATAAAATTCTTGTCGCATTGTTTGCAGCAGCTCTTGCTGTATTAACATTGTCATCGAATGCTTTTGCTGCTGATGAAAATCTAGCAGATTTCCACGCCGAAATGGGTGGATGTGAAAGCTGTCATGCTGACGGCGAACCATCAGCTGATGGTGAGTATGAGTTTGAACAATGCCAAAGCTGTCACGGAACACTTGCTGAAATGGATGATAATCACGCACCACATGATGGAATGTTAATGTGTGCCGATTGTCACGCACCTCATGACATGAATGTTGGTGATGTGCCAACATGTGACAGTTGTCATGATGATGGACGTTCTGCTCAGTAAATGAGATGAATCGACTGCTATTTTACATCGGAAACACATATTGCTTATATAAGAGCGCTTGTACAGAACGATGCGAGATAGTGTAAAAAACGCCACAGATGTTGGCGTTTTTTTATGCCTATTAATCTTAAGCTGGTTATTGTGATGAGGTTTTTTGCTCTAGATATGACTAATGCTATGAATTTAACTACCCCTAAAGAGGTATTTAAATTCATTTGTTTTCAATAGCTTGCGCAGGTTTGGTGCAAAATAATGCACTTGAGTTGCACACTTCTCGGTACTTCCTAGATTTCCTTTTGTTAAACCACAGTTAAATCATAACCTTAGTAATTGGCACAACTTTTGCGATGTTATTGACATAACATTTTGTCAGTAAAGGGAAGTTGCATGTCTAATATCCAATCGAGTTGTGCTTATTGTGGAGTAGGCTGTGGCGTTACTGTTTCTTTAAATTCAGGCTCGCATAAAATGGGTTTACCTGCTGCTGAGGCGCAAAAATCTGTTGATGAACTATTTGGCGATCAAGCTCACCCTGCCAATAAAGGTCAGCTTTGTGCTAAAGGCGAACGCCTTCTTGAAAGCTTGGTTCAACCTAATACTTTACGTTACCCAAAACTTAAATCGGGTAAACCGACTTCCTGGGATTCAGCGTTAAGCACAATTGCTGAAACATTTACGCAAACCATTGCTGAGCACGGACCTGATTCGGTCGCATTTTATCTGTCAGGACAACTACTCACTGAAGATTATTATGTTGCCAATAAACTCGCTAAAGGATTTATTGGAACTGCAAACGTGGATACTAACTCCCGTTTATGTATGTCTTCTGCTGTGAGTGGCCACATGCGTGCATTTGGCGAAGATGTTGTGCCAGGGTGTTATGAAGATTTTGAGTTAGCCGATGTGATTGTGTTAGTTGGCGCTAATAGTGCGTGGACTCATCCTGTATTATTTCAACGCATGATAAAAGCCCGCGAACAACGGGGCACTAAAATTGTGGTTATCGATCCCGCGAAAACAGCCACCTCTAGCCAAGCTGATTTACACCTCCAAATTACGCCAGGTGTAGACTGCAAATTGTTCAATGGTTTATTGCAATTTATCGTGGATAACGATGCGACAGATTCAAATTATGTCGAAGCCCACACACAAGGGTTTGATGAGCTTCTTGCGCACTTGTCAAAAGACAAACTCAGTTATGACATTGACAGCCTTGCTACAGAGTTAGGCCTTACAAGTAGTGAGCTTATTTATTTTTACCAACTCTTTATTGGCAACGATAAAGTGATGACAGCGAGCTGTCAGGGAGTTAACCAAACACTTTCAGGAACAGATACCACCAATGCGATGATTAACTGTCATTTGGCATTGGGTCATATTGGCCAGCCCGGCAGTGGTTTCTTTTCGCTCACAGGTCAACCTAATGCAATGGGCGGACGTGAGGTTGGCGGGTTAGCCACACAACTTGCTTGTCATATGGGCTTTTCAGCTCCAGAACGTGAATTACTCGCAGACTTTTGGCAGGTAAATAATACCAAAAGTGTGATTGCAACAGAAAAGGGCTTAACCGCTGTTGAGCTTTTTGATGCGATGGCAGAGGGTAAAATTAAAGCGGTATGGGTTATGGGAACAAACCCATTAGTATCTTTACCTAATACTGCAAAAATCAAACAAGCTTTTGATACTTGTCCTTTTGTGGTGGTGTCTGACATTACGCAAGATGCTGCAACGGCTAAGGAAGCTGATATTTTACTTCCTGCGTTAGGTTGGTCAGAAAAATGTGGCACAGTCACCAATAGTGAACGAACGATTACTCGTCAGCGCGGCTTTATTCCAGCTAAAGGAGAAGCCAAAGCAGATTGGTGGGCATTGGCTGAAGTCGGTAAATTAATGGGTTTTGAATGCGCATTTAAATTTAGCAATAGTGCTGCTGTATTTAAAGAATTTTCGCAATTATCAAAAACAGTCAAAGCTCGCTTTCCTGAAAAACAATTTGATTTAACAGGCATGAGCGAATTAACCGATGCGCAGTATGATGCATTATTGCCAACCCAATGGCCTATATCAACGCCATCACAGCTTGGGCAATCCAATCAAAGGGTCTTTCAAACTGGGACGTTTTCAACCGCCAGCAATAAAGCACAATTTATCGCTACCAATGACAGCCAATCCACAGAAATTGTCAGTAAACATCAGGTTAAACTGAATAGTGGTCGTAGCCGTGACCAATGGCATACCATGACTCGTACGGGGCATATAGCCAGTTTACGCGCCAGCATTCCTGAGCCATTCATTGCAATACATCCAGTTAAACTTCAAGAGCTTAACTTATCTGAAGGTGACTTAATCAGTTTTAATGACAGCAATAAACATGCTTCAGCAAGGGTAGTAACTGATGATAACCAAGCACCTGAAATCGCCTTTATGCCAATGCATTGGTCTTCACAGTTTTCAATTGGCCTAGGCGTGAATCAAGCATTATCCAGTGCTTACGATCCTGTTTCAAAGCAACCCGCATTTAAATGTCAAACCGTCTCTATATCAAAAGTTGAAACAGCTTTACAGGGGGTTATTTTTGGTGAGCATGACCCAGCGTTTAAAGGTGCATGTTGGAATGTTCAGCATACGCTTTCAACTGGGGAGTGTTACCACATTGCGTTTGCTGATGCTGAACAAGGTTTTGCATTCCAATCAACTGCGTATTCACTAAAGTGGACGGTTAGCTTAATTAGCCAGCAACTTATTCATGTTCAATGCAACATCAATAAAGGCCTGCTGGTATCACTTAAATTATTAAGTAAAACCCAAGTTGAGGTGGCATTAGAACCCTTGCATTTGTTAATTGGCAAAGAAGTGGATACAGGATTAATGCAGCAGTTACATCAGTTAATTAGAGCAGGTAACAGCCCATTAATTTGCGCTTGTACAGGTGTAACTGAAGCAAAGATTCAAGATGCAATGCTGCAAAAGCTCGACAATATGGTGTTCAGTAAACGCAGCTCAGAAGTTAATGCAACGATTAACCAAGATGATTTTGATACGGCGCTTAATGAGACTCAATCTGCACTTGGCTGCGGTAAGCAGTGCGGAAGTTGCCACAGTGAAGTTGTGCAATGTGCCAGTGATATTTGGTTGATTGGCCTTGAAGATATGGGTTTAGAAACTGCAGCGCTGAGCAATCAAGATACTGACGGCAAACAAAAGCAACGTAAATCAACACAAGAGGAGGTGGCGTGATGAGCCATTCATTTAATCAGTTAGTGAATTTTAACCAAGCTATCACTTCTGTTAACGAATCGAGTGCTAACACCTTAGGCGCTGGCGAAGTCGAAATTGTAGGCGCAGGCTGTGGTCAGTTAGATCTCATGACCATTAAAGCCGCGCGTATTGTATCGCAAGCTGAAGCTTTGGTTTATGACAGCTTAGTCAGTAGCGATATCCTTTCTTTAGTGTCACCAGATTGCCAACGTCACTTTGTTGGAAAGCGTTGTGGCCAACCTAGCTACAAGCAGGATGATATTAATGCCTTACTTGCAAAACTTGCGCTGCAAGGATTAAAAGTTGTGCGTTTAAAAGGTGGCGACCCACACATTTTTGGCCGCGGCGCTGAAGAGTCGTTATATCTTGCTAAAAAAAGCATTGTCAGTCGATTCACTCCAGGGGTAACAGCGGCTTTAGGTTGCGCATCAACAACTGGCATACCATTAACCTATCGTGGTACAGCACGCTCGGTTACTTTGGTGACAGGAACTCGTTTTATCAGTGAAGGCAATCATCAAGCCCCCACACAGTGGAAAGCATTACTTGCTGCGGAATCGACCCTCGTATTTTATATGGGAAAAGAGCAAGCTACTGCAATTTCGCAAGGCTTAATGGCCGTCGATGCACCAGCTGAATTACCTGTTGCGTTTGTTACCAATGGTGGCAGACCTAATCAGTTAGTCACGTTTGCAACCGTGAGTAATATGGCTGACAAAGCCAGTTTAATTAAAGACAGTGGCCCGACGTTAATTATTATTGGTGAAGTGGTTGCAGTAGGGCAAGAGCTGACTGAATTACTTGATAATATTGATCGTAGTGCAGATGCATTTGGCCGTTATGACATGGCAGAGGTTGTTAATGGTTGAACAACACACACAGGCAATGCTCGAATCTGAAGATTTTGACCATCGTAAATTAGTTAAAACATTGGGTAAAGGCATCAAAGGTAGTCGCAGCTTAAATTTTGCTGAAGCTTCTCATCTGATAACCGCATTTGCTAAAGGCGATGTTTCAAACAGTCAAATGGCTGCAGCGATGATGTTAATGCGGGTTCGTGGTGAATCAATTGAAGAATTAGCGGGCGTCGCTTGCGGACTTAAAAAGTTAGTTCCCACAGAATGGCAATCGATTAAGGCCGATATTGACTGGCCCGTTTATGCTGGTAAAAGAGAGCAATTACCTTGGTTATTGTTAGCGGCTAAAACCTTAGCCAAAAACGGTCAAACCATTATTTTACACGGTGATAGTCAATCATTGCCTCACCGACGACATGTTGAAGGATTTATTTCTGCATTAGATATCCCGCGTTGTTTTACCGCCGAACAAGCGAAAGTCAATCTTGCTAGTTCAGGGATCATATACGTTAACTCAGCAGATATTGTTCCGGTATTAAATGATTGTCGCCGTTTGCATCAAGAATTAGGTTTACGCAGCTTGATCCAGATGTCAGTGCGCTGCATCAATCCAACCAATTCGCCGTTCAGTTTACGCAGTTATTTTCATCCAGGTTTAGATAAACAGCACCAACAAGTAGCATCATTATTGGCTGAATATCACTTGCCTAGCGCAGTAGGTAAACCACCGAGTATTGCGATTTTTAAAGGCTTGCAGGGTGAAACCGAAATAAATCCTCGAGTAGCGACTCAAGTGAGCATGCTTCGTTTTAGTGCTAAAGGTTCAACATTTTTACCTCAAAGCACTCAGTTTGAATTACCCACTCAACTCGAAGCTTTTGTTGGTGCAAAAGTCGGTCAGTCTGATTTACCTGCTTACTTACTTGCACAACTATGGCGCGGTTCTGACATTGAAGAAACTGATTTGACTGACTTACAGTTACAGCAAGCAATCAGCAGTATAACTGCAACTATGGCATTGGTTTATGTCTTATTGTCGCCTTCATTAACTATTGATAAATCGATAAAAAGAGCGAACAAAGATTGGCTGCTTCGTAACAATAGTAACTCTTTGAAAAATACATTCAGTCAGCCTGATGAAATGTTTATGTTCTCGTTCAATGCTAATGCAAATTTTTGTGAACAAAGAACATGAAGCAACTGAACTTAACGTTATCAAATTTGTTGTTTAACCAGAAAGTTAGGAGCTAGCCCATGGTTAATTTAGTTTATCGTGATCCTTCGTTTAAAAACGAAGATTTGTTTATTGATTGCATGTCTGAACTGAGCAGTGAAGAGCCTTGTATCGAGATGACATCATTGAGTCAATTAGAGCGCCAAGCCTTGAAGGGTAATGGTTTATGTTTGGTTTTTTTCACTGAGGCATTACAACCATTACAGCAAGTGTTTATTGAACGACTACTGGCAAGTACTGCGTTGCCGATCATTGTCAATGCATACTCTTGGGATGAAACGCATCTCGAGAATTTACTGAAATGTGGTCGAGTCACTTTTGTGCCAGAAAAAATGACCCCAAAGCGATTAAACTCTTTAGTTGGCCTCGCTAAAATTCGTTTTAACAGTGCCTCTAATATGCTGGAGAAAGTCAAACTGCTTGATGCGCAATGCACTGGATTAAAGCAATTATCTAAAGCAAAGTCACTTTTACAAACACAAGGACTTTCTGAGTCTCAAGCACATGAATTAATTCAGAAACAGGCAATGAGTAAAAGCATCAGTTTGGCTGACATGGCACAACAAGTCATTATTGCAGCGCAACAACTTGAGGCAAAGAAAATGCATCAATTTGGTGCGAATGCTCCTGCGGTGAACAAAGAAGCGTAAAGTTGTTAACCGGAAGCTTTAATATTTCACATAAAATCAGAAGCTTAAGTTAATTTGTTGATTGGCATAGTCAATGCAGTAGTCAATGCAATAGTTAGGTAAAGCATAAAGTGTTAAGCGTAATCAGTAATTTAATCATGATGAGTGTTAACGCAGGCAATGGCGTCTGAATAACTCGAACTTGAATTCGTTATCATCATGAATGTTATTTAGTTTATATTTTTAAAATTTAAAATTTGAATCTTAGGCAAAGGCGCCATCTCTGTTTATTCAGAGAGTGGCGCCTTTTTGTTTTTAATTCAAAATAAAAAAGGAGCCTACGATGGCTGATTCAACAGGAACGTCGAATTCAACGAAACTGACAAGTGTAAAACCAAAACTTGTTGTGATCGGAAATGGCATGGTCGGGCACCATTTTATTGAGCAGTTATGCACTCAAGGCTTACAAAATCAATTTGATATTGAAGTTTTTGGTGAAGAGCCACGTCCAGCATATGACCGTGTGCAGTTATCTAAGTATTTTGAAACCGGCAGCGCTGATGAGCTGATGTTGACAAGTGCGCAAGATTATCAAGATTGGGGCGTAAAATTACACCTCGAAACCCGTATTACAGCACTTGATACAGCAAATAAAACCCTTACTACTGAAGATGGCGTAACAAGCACTTATGACAGCTTAGTGTTGGCAACGGGTTCATATCCTTTTGTACCGCCGATTAACGGTAATGATCGTGAACGCTGTGTGGTTTATCGTACCATTGAAGATTTACAAGATATTGAAGCCGCAGCCAGCCAGTCTAAAGTGGGTGTGGTTGTAGGTGGTGGCTTATTAGGGTTAGAAGCCGCAAATGCGCTTATGGCATTGGGTGTGACCACTCATGTTGTTGAGTTTGCACCGCAATTAATGCCTGTACAGTTAAATGACAAAGCTGGCGATTTACTGAAAAGCAAAATTAATGAGCTGGGTGTTTCTGTTCATACTTCAAAAGCGACGACGGCGATTGTTGATGGCGAGTCAGCCATGCACCGTATGACATTTAATGATGACACTTTCCTGGAAACCGACATGATTGTGTTTTCAGCCGGTATTCGCCCCCAGGATGCATTAGCGCGTTCAAGTGGTTTAGCCATGGGCGAGCGCGGCGGTATTACCATTGATGATAACTGCTTAACTTCTGCACCAGACGTATACGCCATTGGCGAATGTGCATTATGGCAGAATCGTATTTTTGGCCTAGTTGCACCAGGTTATCAAATGGCGCGTGTTGCAGTGTCACATATCGCAGCCAGTGCTAATGAGGTAGATTCAACGACGACATTTACTGGCGCAGACATGAGCACCAAGCTTAAATTACTGGGTGTGGATGTTGCTGCAATTGGTGAAAGTCGCGGCTTTGAAAATGCGCAGTTTGTTGAGCTTTCAGATAACCAATCTGGGATTTATAAAAAGCTGTGGCTAGACGAAACTGGCAAGTATTTGAAAGGTGCTGTGCTTGTTGGTGACAACAGCGATTATAACCGTCTATTAGATTGTTACCTTTCACAAGATGAAATTGAAGGTAATGCGGTTGAATTACTGATGACAGGTGATGAATCTGCTGTTGAATTAAAAGACACATCAATCATTTGTTCTTGTCATCAAGTGACTAAAGCTGACATTGTTAATTCAGTGAAAGAAGGCAATCACACCATTGCTGAAATTAAATCTTGTACACGTGCAGCGTCAGGTTGTGGTGGTTGTTCAGCGCTAGTAAAACAAGTAATGGATCAAGCATTAATTGCTGAAGGTGTAGAATGTAACACCGGTATTTGTGAACATTTTGAGCATGATAGACAGTCGCTTTATCATTTATGTCAGGTAGAGAATATTACTGATTTTGATACCTTAATTACCAAGCATGGTAAAAAATCCCCAACAGGTCAGCAAACGACTTTTGGTTGCGACCTTTGTAAGCCTGCTGCTGCTTCAATCTTTGCTTCATTACAAAACAAATATGTATTAAACCAAGAAAGCAGTCATGTGCAGCTTCAAGACACTAATGATGCCTATTTAGGTAACTTACAAAAAGACGGTACTTACTCCGTTGTGCCACGTGTCGCGGGCGGTGAAATCACGCCAGATGGCTTAATTGCTATTGGCGCTGTTGCAAAAGAATTTGACTTATATACTAAGATTACTGGCGGTCAACGTATTGATATGTTTGGCGCAAAATTGTCAGACTTGCCGATTATTTGGCATAAGCTCATTGATGCAGGATTTGAGACAGGTCATGCCTACGGTAAATCACTGCGAACGGTTAAATCTTGTGTGGGAAGCACATGGTGTCGCTATGGTGTTCAAGATTCAGTTGGTACTGCGATTGATTTAGAGAATCGTTATAAAGGCCTGCGTAGTCCTCATAAGATTAAGTTTGCTGTTTCGGGTTGTACTCGTGAATGTGCCGAAGCGCAGAGTAAAGATATCGGTGTGATTGCAACCGATAAAGGCTGGAACTTGTATGTCGCGGGTAACGGCGGAATGCGCCCACGCCATGGTGATTTATTTGCTACAGATTTAGATACCGAAACCTTAGTTAAATACATTGATCGCGTTTTAATGTTCTATATTAAAACGGCAGACAAGCTTCAACGTACATCTGTTTGGATGGAGTCGTTAGAAGGTGGTCTTGAATACCTGCAGTCAGTCGTAATTGAAGATAGCCTAGGCATTGCTGCAGAACTTGATGCACAAATGAATAGTGTCTCTGATACCTACCAGTGTGAATGGAAGACCAGTCTTGAAAAGCCAGAATTTTTATCTCGCTTTAATGAGTTCGTAAACCCTGATGCTAAACCTGATGGTGAAACACACTTATATGAACGAGTTCGTGATCAGCGTTTCCCGTTAAGCCCTGAATCTTCAGGTGCCGGAAATATTGCGATTAAAGACATCACCACTGAACAAAACGAGCAAGCGGTAGCGGAGGAATTAGTATGAGTTGGGTAAACGTGTGTAATGAGTCTACTTTGCCTCAAGGAACCGGTGTTGCAGCTTGGGTTGCAGGAAAAGCCGTCGCAATATTTGATTTAGGTCAACATGGTTTATATGCCATTGATAATGTTGACCCTGCTACTGGCGTTAGCTTATTAGCGAGAGGATTAGTTTGTGATATGGAAGGGGTGTTATGTGTCGCATCACCGCTTTATAAACAACATTACAGCCTTGAAACGGGTATTTGTATCGAAGATGAAGCGTTAGTGGCTTCTCCCTATGAAATTAAAAAAGAAGCTGGCCAAGTTCTGATCTTGGCTAAGTCATAAGGGGCCTTTATATGAGTGCTGAAAAATTTAACTTATTTTCGTTTTCGGGCAAGATGAAAACGCTGCATTTAAGCTGGATGGCTTTTTTTATCACCTTTGTAGTTTGGTTTAATGCTGCGCCTTTACTCAGTGTGATTGCAGATACCTTAGGTCTGACTACATCACAAATAAAGACCCTGCTGATTTTAAACGTGGCGTTAACGATTCCAGCTCGAATTATCATTGGTATGGTGACGGATAAATATGGCCCTAGGCTCACTTACTCAGTGTTAATGGGTGTATGCTCGATACCGTGTTTTATGTTTGCTGTAGCAGATACCTTTGAGCAGTTAGCTTTAGCGCGTTTTTTAATTGGTTTTATCGGTGCGGGCTTTGTGATTGGGATCCGTATCGTTAGTGAATGGTTCCCAGCGAAAGAGCTTGGCACTGCTGAAGGAATTTACGGTGGTTGGGGTAATTTTGGTAGTGCAGCAGCGGCATTTACTTTACCTGCTATCGCCATATTTTTTGGTGGTGAAGATGGTTGGCGCTATGCCATTGGCCTAACAGGCTTGATGAGTTTAGTGTTTGCTTTTGTTTATTATTTTAATGTCACCGATACGCCCAAAGGTTCGACTTATTTTAAGCCTAAAAAAGCGGGTGGCTTGGAAGTCACCAGTAAAGGTGATTTTGCTTTACTGATCTTCATGAAAATCCCTATGTATGCAACCCTTGCGTTACTTGCTTGGAAGCTTTCTCCTGCTGGCGTCAGTATGCTAGATGAGCAAACCACTAACATTATTTATGCTGCGTTGGTAGGAGTATTCTTTGTCGATTTGTATCAGACTTATCAGGTTAACAAGGATATTTTTGTTAAAGAAGTGCCTGAATTTGAGCGTTATCCATTTAAGCAAGTAGCGGTGTTAAATGTGTTGTACTTCACCACATTTGGCTCTGAATTGGCAGTGGTGTCTATGTTGCCGTTATTTTTTGCGGAAACATTTGGTTTGGGTATGGCACAAGCAGGTATGGTCGCTTCAAGCTATGCCTTTATGAACTTAATGTCCCGTCCTGGCGGTGGTTGGTTAAGTGATAAGTTTGGCCGCAAGAATACCTTATTAATTTTAACTGCGGGTTTAGCGGTGGGTTATTTTGCCGTCGGGCAAATTGATGGCACTTGGTCATTACCAGTTGCAATTGTGGTGGTTATGGCTTGTTCTTTCTTTGTACAAGGTGGCGAAGGTGCGGTATTTGCTGCAGTTCCTTTGATTAAGCGTCGTTTAACTGGCCAGATTGCGGGTATGACAGGCGCATATGGTAATGTTGGTGCAGTATTCTTTCTGACAGTTTATTCGATGGTACCCACATCAACCTTTTTCTATGTGATTGCTGTGAGCGCCGTACTTGGGTTTATCACTTTATTCTTTATGGCAGAACCTAAAGGTCATATGACAGAAGTGAATGAAAAAGGTGAGGTGACATTAATCAGTGTTAACTAAAGCGCTAGGTTAATCATCATAAAGCATTGAACCGGCCCTAGTGTTTAAGCTTTTATACCAACAGCTAACACCGTATTGTATTCACTCTACGGTGTTAGACTTTTAAAGGATTGAGATGCAATTGAATCTTAAACAAAATGTAGAGTCTGAAACTGATGCTATGACAAAACATGAGACTAGCCTTTCTAAAATCACATCTAAGTCGATTCAAACTAGCCCAGAAAAACAAGAACAATTACCCATCTCTGGCGCATTAGCCGTGTTTGCTGGACAAGTGTCGAGCAAAGGCCGTAAACCAGAAAATGAAGATGCAATTGGGATTAAAATACCTACGGGATTAACCTTAACGACAAAAGGAATTGTGAGTGTCATCAGCGATGGAGTGAGTGCGGCTGAAGGTGGTGCTAAGGCATCCGCTATTAGTGTGTCTAACTTTATCGCTGATTACTATTCAACACCTGAGTCTTGGAGCGTATTGACTTCCAGTACCCGTGTTTTAACAGCATTAAATCGCTGGCTTTATGGTTTAGGTCAAGACTATCGTGATGCGCGTAAAGGTTACGTTTGTACCTTCAGCGCATTAGTATTTAAATCTTGCTCGGCGCACATGTTACATGCTGGTGATTCAAGAATTTATCGTTTTCGCCAAGGTCAACTTGTTAAACTTAGCCGCGATCATAGTACTTCTGTTAATGAATTTACCAGTTACTTAACCCGTGCGTTAGGGATGGATGTCAATCTAGAGGTGGATTACAAACAATTTAATATTGAACTTGATGACATATATTTGCTAACCACGGATGGAATTCATGATGTGGTGACCGATCATGAATTATTAAAAAGTTTAGTAAAATTTCAACAGAGTAGCCCTTTATTAACAGATGATGCCTGTGAAACCTTTTGTCAAAACCTAGTCGATAAAGCTTATGAGTTGGACAGTGGCGATAATTTAAGTGCACAACTTATCAGCATAAAACAATTGCCCACCCAAGCTATCGATGATGTATATCAAAAACTGTCTAGTCGTCCATTTCCGCCACCCATGGAGGTTGGCATGAAGCTGGATGATTATGAAGTCACTAAGGTGCTTCATCAAAGTCAGCGAAGCCAGGTGTATATTGTACAAAATAAGCTGGGCGAAGAACGCTGCATGAAAACCCCATCGGTTAATTATATTGATGATGCTGCTTATATTGAGCGTTTTATGCTTGAAAGTTGGATTGGTCACCGAATAAGTAGTCAACATGTGGTGAAAGTCGTCGATCACCACCTGAATAAGTCAGCGTTATATTATCTTACTGAATACTTACAAGGGTTAAGCCTCGCCGATTGGATGGTGCAGCATCAACGTGGCCCAGTTGAAGATGTGCTGCAGTTATTAAAACAAATTGAAACTGGTATTCGTGCGTTTCACCGTAAAGAAACCCTTCATCAAGATTTGAAACCTGACAATATCTTTATCACTCGTGAAGGTGTGGTTAAAATTATTGATTTTGGCGCCTGCCATATAAAAGGTATAGCTGAAATTAATACACCACTTAAACGCGATCAAATTCTTGGCACCGCAGACTATACCTCGCCTGAAGTGATCTTAGGTTATCAATCAGATGGTAGGGCAGACTTATTTTCATTTGCAGTCATAGCTTATGAAATGCTGGCGGGTGAACCACCTTTTAAAGGTCAATTAGCCAAGTGTCATAGTCGAAATGATTTTGTTAAATTATGCTATGTGCCTGTGTATAAAACCAACCCTATGGTGCCAGAGTGGATGGATAAAGCATTAGAAAAGGCTTTATCAGTTGAGCCATCATTACGTTTTGTTGACACCAATGAGTTCATTCACGCCTTAACTACGCCCAGTCAAACCGACTCTAAAACCTTCATTCCTTTTATTCAAAGAAACCCAATTAAGTTCTGGCAAAGTACGTGCGCAACTCTGCTTATATGGGTTATGTACTTACTGCTAAGTTGACTTATTTGAATGCAATAGAGTTTGATAAAGTTCGATGCTTCTTGCCGTCTATAGTTTCTTCCTCATTCTTTCGTAATATCCCCTTTAAGTAACTCAATATTTTTTTTGTCTTTAATAACAGTTTGTTATCTCTATTAGTGCTATTTGTCAGTCTAGTACTAAAGTGGGGGTTGAGAATTTTTTTAACCTATTGGTATAGCTCCCTTTAATACTCGGGGCGGATTTAAAAGTTCATATATCAAGTCATAATTGATATACATCGAAAAACAAGGAGGCAGGAAGCATGACCTTGAATAAGTGTTCAATCTGCAATGGATATAATGCGAATTTTCGTATGTTTCAAATGGCCGTATTAAGTGCTGTTGGATTGTGCTTATCATTTCCGAGTTTTGCAGGTCAAGATATCAGTGAGATTGATGAATTGTCCCATGGGTTTAACGAGGCAACAATTACGCAGTTTGGTTGGTCTAATGACTTGATTGTAAGTCAGTCTGGGCAAGGTAATGTGGCAAACGTGAATCAATTTGGTCAAAGCAACTTTCTTAATGTACAGCAACAAGGGCAAGAAAATAGCGCAGAAGTAATACAAACTGGTGCTTATTTAGAATTACAAATAATGCAAATAGGGACAAATAATACAGCGTTTGTTGGGCAAGGTGGGGTTGGTTCTTCTATCGATTTATATCAAGAAGGAGATTACAACAATGCTGAAGTAACCCAAGCTGGTTTCTATAACAATATTGAGATCAACCAATTAGGCTCAAATCACGATATAACGTTTCATCAGGTGGGTGCTTTTAAGAATTACCAAGTAACCCAAGGAAATCTTTAATTTAATTCAGTAAAGGGAAAGACGACATGAAATATTCAAAATTAGCAATACTTGTTTCGGCAGCGGTTTTAGCATCTTCTGTTAATGCATCTAGCGATGATAATGAAGCATGGGTTGAGCAGATGGGGACGAACCAGTCTGCAACCGTAACGCAAGTCGTAAATAGCATGGATAATGATGCGACTATTATGCAGTACGGCTCTGACAGTGTTGCAAGTATTGAACAAGCTGATACCACTAATTCACATGCTTTTATTACCCAAGATGGTTCTGAAAATATGGGTAGTGTTTATCAGCATGACGCAACAGATTCTGCAACAGCGACAATTACGTCAGTTGGTGCTGGTAACTTAGCAACAGTTGAACAAAGATTTAATAACGGCCTTGATGCAGCAGCCACTGTTACTCAAATGGGTGATAACAACTGGGGTCGTATTATTCAAGATAGTGGTGATACAGCTAATTCAACAATTAATCAGTACGGTAATGATGATTATGCAGCTGCAGTAAATACTCAATCAGATAATGCTGTGGCAACGATTAATCAATATGGTGGCGGTTCTGGCTTTAATAGAGCTGCGATTGTTCAAGTTGTTTCTAATGCTGCTGTCGGTACTGTTAATCAAACTGGCTCAGGTAATGATGCATTAATAGGGCAACGAACTGACAACCATTTGTTAGGTGCAGGTAGTGATGATACTTCTGCAGTCATTACTCAAACAGGTAACGATAACATTGCAGCGACTGCTCAAGATTTCTCTATCTCTAATATGGCTACCGTTGTTCAGACTGGTAATGCGAACACCGCAGTTACTGCACAATTAGGTGATAATAATGAAGCTTCTGTAACTCAAAATGAAGATTCTAATGAGGCAGGGGTGACACAATCAGGGACTGATAATACAGCTACCGTGGTACAAACTTCTACACCTGGCGGTTTAGGCAACATGGCTTCTTCGCAACAGTTTGGTGCTGGTGACCATGCAACATTAACCCAAACTGGTGATTTAAATACTGCTGAAAATGAACAGTACGGTGCAGGCGATATGGTTAACGTTACTCAAGCTGGTAATGACAACTATTCATTCACTTTGACTGATGATTTAGGTTCTACAGTTGATTTAGTTCAGACTGGTGATTTAAATGAATCATATGCTGGTGCAATAATGGGTGACTCTAACACTGTTTCAGTTATTCAAACAGGTGAAGGCAACCTTTCATTCGCTGGTGGTTACATGAGTTCAGGTAGTACTGTATCGGTATCTCAAATAGGTAATGGTAACAGTTCATTTGCAGTAACCTCAGGTGCGGGTAACAACATTACGGTTAACCAAGGCATGTAATATCGTAATACTTTCGTCTATTGGAGTAAGTAAAAACACCCGTTAGGCTAATAGTTATTACATATCTACCTTGATAATATTTAACAAGAGCTAGTACGTTGTTAAGTGCTAGCTCTTTGCTTTACAAGTTAATGTTATCTGTACTTGGATTGTCAGATTACCTTGTAAATGATTTATCAATACATGTTCAATTTAATCATCTAGTCACAATGGAGTGTAATTAATGTTTAAAGTTGTCAATTGGATGATAGTTTCTCGTTCTCAGTTATTAGTTGATTTATTAGACTGTCGTTGGCCGCAAGAGTTTCTTGTGAAGTTAGCTAAAGCCACCCCAGCAACAATGAGTTCGCAACTGTCATCTCATCAAAATTCTCTAGTCGTATTTGATTTAGCGACAATTGACTTACAGCAGGTCTATCAATTACAAAAATTGATAGAAAGGGAACATTATGCTGTAAAAACTGTTTTTTTAAACTTTCCTAAGCAAGTCGATGCAAAATTTCTAATTCATCCTGCTACAACTGCCGGTGTTTTTTACTGTGATGCAGAATTAAGTCAAGTTAGTAGTGGATTAAATGAAATATTGAAAGGAAGAAGTATTATTCCGAATGATTTACATAAATCATTATTGAGTGATATTGCTGATGATGAGAGTGAGCACTTGACGATTAGAGAAAGGGAAGTGCTACAAGCTTTACTATCAGGTAGCACAAACTTGGATATTGCTAACCAACTGTTTGTCAGTGAAAGTACCATTAAAACACATTTATATCGTGCTTTTAGAAAAATAGGTGTTTCAAGTCGAGGCCAGGCAATTGCTTGGGCACAAACTCATATGCATGAGGTTAGAGTATGAAAAACATCAATTTGATGTTTTTATCACTATTAATTTCAGGCAACGTATTTGCTGAAAACTCTTCTGTATCTCAATCTGTGGATACAGTAGAGACCATCAATAAAGCTCCAAATGAAGTGATTGATCAAACACAGGCTCAACGTCAAGAAGATGCTAAAGAGCCTGTAACCTCTGCTACAGATAAAAATATACAAAAAGAAATTAAAGTAAAACCTCAAGATACGAGTGATTCTATTCCTAAAGATGAAACTGACTTAATCGATGGACTCATTCTAAATCGTGCAATGACACGTCTTGGGCATCGTTTTTATCGTCAGTTTGTCGGGGCTTATAGAGATATTGGCGGAATAACGAAACATTCAGGCATTACTATTATCGAACAAGCTACTGCCAGAAGCGGTAGTAAAATGTTGATTCAACAGAATCGAAAAACTATTTTCGTCACCTTTGTTTCCCCAATCAGTAGAAACTTGGATGATCAAGCCAATTATGCTGCGAAAAGAGTTAACACAGTGATTAAACAGGAAAATGAACGGGCGCTTTTGGGAGCTTTTTTAGACCCAGACTTAGCTCCCGATGAAATATAGGCAGGGACCGCACATGAAAAAAATATTATTTACTTCCGCGGCGTTAGTTTTTTCGGCAAATATTAGCGCCACTCAGTTAGTTTATACTCCGGTTAATCCCGCTTTTGGTGGTAGCTACTTAAATGGTCAGTATTTATTAAATAATGCACTTGCTCAAAATGATCATGAGCCTGAATCTTCAGGTGGAACGGGATATGTCGCGCCAACAGCTTTGGAACGTTTAGCAAGTTCGTTAGAATCTAGGTTAATGTCTCAACTCTTTAATGATGCAGCTAATGGTAATGAAGGTTATCTTAAAACCGATGATTTCGAAATTAACGTTGTTAATGAAGATGGAACGTTACTCGTACATATTACAGATCTACTAACGGGTGAAACGACGATAATCGAAGTCGGCGGCCTAGTGTCTACAGGAGGATAAAATGAATAAGATTTTAGTCAGTTTATTTCTTCTTTCGTTAACAGCATGTTCTTCTGTTGATGATGAGTTTGCAGACATAGACGCAACATCGAGTTTAATGCCAAAAGGTGAGACTTACTACGATTTGGTCAGCTTGCCTTTTCCTCAAGGTGCCATGATTGCTGCAGTTTATGACTTTAGAGATCAAACAGGTCAATATAAACCAATCCCGTCTAGTAACTTTTCAACTGCGGTGCCGCAATCTGGAACTGCATTTTTAGCGCAATCATTGAATGATTCAGCATGGTTTATACCTGTTGAGCGAGAAGGGCTGCAAAACTTATTAACCGAGCGTAAAATTTTACGTGCTGGCTTAAATGGTAATAAGAATAAACTGCCTCAATTAAACAGCGCCCAAGTATTGATGGAAGGCGGTATTGTTGCTTATGACACTAACATCAAAACAGGTGGTGCTGGCGCGCGATATTTAGGTATTGGTGCTTCTGGTCAGTATCGTGTGGATAGTATTACTGTAAACCTACGTGCAGTTGATATTCGAACTGGTCGCCTTTTAAGTAGTGTTACTACAACTAAATCGGTAATTTCAAAAGAAATCACCGCTGGTGTATTTAAGTTTATTGACGCTCAAGATTTACTAGAAGCTGAAGTCGGTTACACCTCAAATGAACCTGTAAGCCTTTGTGTTGTGTCAGCGATTGAAAGTGCTGTAGTACATTTAATTGCAGATGGTATTTGGAAAGGTGCTTGGAACTTAGGTGATTCTGTCACAGGTCTGCAAAATGAAACTTTGCAAAAGTATTGGTTAGAAGCCCACAGTGAAGCCAGAGTGAGTGCAAGAATTAAGCGCGGCTAACACACGTTAAAGCTCCATTATTTACAGTAAAAAAAGGTGCCTATATGGCACCTTTTTTATTGCTGTAAATAATTGAATATGTCTTATCTTCAGAAATAAAAGCGTATTCAATTTTTATTTGATATTTAGGTCATGGCTATAGCGTTACAGCCAAATATTCAGTTTTTCTTGGTCGTGAATATCAAGACTAACGGTATCAGTTATTGCAGAGCTAATTGTCATAACACCTTGCATTAACTCATCTCTTCTAAACCAAGTTAACGTGACTTCATCGGCCAAACTCATTGATTGTAATTGTGCTTCAAATTGCGCATCAACTTGTAAGTTATTTGCTGCGATCAATAAATCACCCGCGCTCAGTCCAGCTTGATGAGCAGGGCTGCTTTGGGTAACCGTCAAGACTTTAAGGCCTAGAGATTCAGGTTTCGTTTTTGCGCCAAATGCTATTTGATAACCTTTGGTTTCTCCACCGCCTAAATCAGCATTGCCGGCACTGGCTCTAAGGCGAAGTGTGATACCGACTTGGTTAAGCAAAGGCTCAAGCGGGATATCCTGGGTGTTATCGAGGTAAGCAAATAACTCGTCACAATTGCGATTTAACAGGCTTTCGACAATTTGTTGGTGAGTATTAATCTCAGTGCCAATTCCTTTTGCACCGAACTCTTGCCAAAGCGTGCGCATGACATCATCTAAACTCTGTTTGCCTTCTGTTTCAATTCTAATGGTGAGATCCAAGAATAAGGCGAACAAGGCGCCTTTAGTGTAATAACTCACAATGGCATTATTGGCATTCTCATCTTGTTTATAAAACTTAGTCCAAGCATTAAAACTTGATGATTTTAAGGTTTGCTTAAAACGCCCTTGTGAACGATACACTCGAGTCATTATCTCGCTTAACATAGTGAGATATTGAGTTTGATCGACACAGCCACTGCGATAAGTTAAAAAATCATCAAAGTAGGATGTGATACCTTCATAAGCCCATAATTGCTCTGTATAAGCTTCTTTGGATAAATCAAACGGGGTGAATTCAGCAGGCTTAATCCGTTTTACATTCCAACTGTGGAAATATTCATGGCTGCATAAGGATAAATAAACCCGATAATCTTTATTCACTTCATGGTGCATATCAGTAGGTAAATCTTTTCTTGAACACATTAGCGCCGTGCTTGCTCTGTGTTCTAAACCGCCAAAACCATTGCCTAATACTGTGGTAAGAAACACATATCGCTCAAATGGTGCACTGCCACCAAAAAGGTTTATTTGGTACTCGCAAATGGCTTTTAAGTCTTTACATAAACGGGGTAGTGATGCGCGATGTTTACCGCTGAGAACGATATCGTGAGGTACGCCGCATGCTTCAAAACTGGCAATCGCGAGGTTGCCCATTTCTACAGGATGATCGATAAAATCATCATAACTACCAGCGTAGAACTCACCAAAGCCAAATTGTTCACCAGAGGTTCGTTTCATGCTGGTGGCAAGTTTCCAATCACTCAATTCAGGCAATACTGGTTTTTCAATGGTTAATGTGTGTTTTTCTTGCTCAAGCCCTTCAGCGCATAAGAAAACACTGCTGCCATTAAAAAATCCGTGAGTCGTATCTAGGTGAGCAGATCGCACGGATAAGTCCCAAGCGTAAACCTGATAAGAAATGTTAATAAAACTGTCGCTGTTTTGACATTGCCAAGTTTGTTTATCTAGCTGAAGCACCTCAATTGGTTGCCCATTTTTATCTATTGCCTTTATATCGATTAGGTTTCTTGCAAAATCACGGATCATGTAGCTTCCTGGTAACCAAGAAGGCAATGACAGTGTTTGCTGCAGTTTTGCTTTGCTAATTGTTTGAGTGACTTCAAATAAATGCGCTTTAGGATCGATAGCAATGATGTGATAATGCATGAACAATTTCCAAATAAGTTGGTGTTGCTAAAAAGAAATGCGAGCTAGAAGAACCACAATGCTGCCAAAATCACTGCCAATGTGCAAATGCATATGTACAAGACGACAAAATCTAAAATGTACATTTACTGGAGTGACAAAGGTCGTAGTTGATACTATAAGATAATCTAGTTGGCGCGCTCTATAGTAAAGTTCACCTCACAAATAACGATAAGGATGATTACCCATGGCCGAAGAAACCATTTTTAGTAAAATTATTCGCCGCGAAATTCCTGCGGATATTTTATTTCAAGACGAGTTGGTGACTGCTTTTCGTGATATTTCCCCGCAAGCTCCAACGCATATTTTAATTATCCCCAATCACCTTATTCCAACGACTAACGATATCAAAGCGTCCGATGAGTTAGCTTTAGGACGCATGATGTCTGTTGCGGCAAAGCTTGCTGATGAAGCGGGGATAGCTGAAGACGGATATCGTTTAATCATGAATTGCAATAAGCATGGTGGCCAAGAGGTTTATCATATCCACATGCATCTAGTAGGCGGCAAACCGTTAGGTTCAATGCTTAATCATGCAGGATAGTTCTAACCCAATGAAAATAAACAGTGAATTTTTTCCGCTAACGCAAGTGGCGACTCGTTTCGTGAACCAGTTAGCCCAATGTCGCCGCCTGAACATCAGTGTACTTGAGGCGAGTGAGCATCATGTTTTACTCGAACTGCCATACAGCCAAGATATTATTGGTGATCCTGATACCGGAGTTATCCATGGTGGTGTGGTAACTACGTTAATCGACACGGCATCAGGTACGTCGGTTGTGAGTGCAATTTTAGCTAAATATGAGTCTCTAGAGATATCGCCAACTTTGGATTTGCGTGTTGACTATATGAAACCCGCTGAACCTGATAAGCCACTTTATGCGATTGCTGAGTGTTATCGTTTATCAGCCAACGTTGCTTTTACAAGAGCCATTGCTTATCAAGATAGTGTTGATGATCCTATTGCTCATGCTGTTGGTTCTTTTATGCGAATAAGTCCAGAAATGGTCGGCGAAGAATTCCGCCAAGCATTAATGGGAGACACTAGCACCAGCGATGAGCTCGCTGTTAATAAAAACCTTAGTACTGGCACTTCTTCAAAAACTGACAGCGAAGTACTCGTTGACGATGAATTAAACGTTCATGATATTGTAAAGCGTGCTATTGATCTTAATGATTACAGTTATCTGCTGGCAAAAGTGCCGTACACGCAATTTATTGGCATGAGTGTTAACCGTTTCGGTGATGAAATGGTGTTTAAATTGCCACAAAAAGACGACAATATCGGTAACCCTATTTTACCTGCCATCCATGGCGGTGTTATCGCGGGCTTTATGGAAATGTCGGCGATTGTGCAATTAATGGTATTTATGCAGGCGAAGAAGGTACCTAAGATCATTGACTTCTCAATTGATTACTTACGTGCTGGCTTACACCAAGATACCTTTGCAGAGTGTAAAATTACTCGTCAGGGGCGCAGAGTCGCCCACGTAACGATAAATTGTTGGCAAACGAATAGAAAGCAGTTGATAGCAACAGCTAGAGCCCATTTTTTATTAGACCAATAAAGTGTAAATTAAACATAAGCCATTTTTTACAGTATTCTTAATAAGTATTCTTAATAAGAAAATAGTACCCAGAGGAACAATCATGAAACTGTCTATCGTTGTTGTAACATTAGTATTAATGATGTCTGCTTGTGCCAATCACACAGCAGGGGTTTCAGCGGGTTCAAATGGTGTCACGAGAGTGGATAATTACTCATTTGGTCAAGAAGTTGCCGTTGAGCAAGTTAGAGTACGTACTCAAGGGGACTTGCTACAAGGTTCAGCACTTATTATGAGCCAAGTTGGCAGCGATTTACGCCTACAATATAAGTTCACTTGGTATGATGTCAGCGGTTTTACTATCGAAGATGAGGCCACAAGTTGGAAGTCGTTAAAGTTACATGGCAAACAGCAAATGCAAGTAACAGCGTTAGCGCCTAATGCCAATGCGACACGTTTTGATGTTTACGTGCGTAAAGCATTCTCTAACTAATCTGTATTTTGAGTATTAAAAACACCCTAATTGGGTGTTTTTTTATCGCTATATATTTTTTATTGCTGTGTGATACAAATTTGTACTTAAATAGTTAATGAAAAGTTCACGGTAATAGTGTCGTACTTAAGTTGAATCGTTTATAATCCGCCTCGCCAAGGGGTGTTAGCTCATTAATGAGCTAACTGAGATGTCTAATGACAAACCCTTAGAACCTGATCCGGCTCATACCGGCGTAGGAATAGGCTGCATTTATTTACGACAACACAGTTACGATAGCGCGGTTAGCACAACGCACATAAGACCCGTTTGTCACAGATGCACATCACTCATTCGCTATGCTTGCCGGATCTCAAAATTATTATTTGAGGTCCTATGTCTTTATTAAAATCTAAATCGCCTGTTGCGATAGCCATTCTCGCTGCTTTATCAACTTCCGCTGTTGCTCAAACAGAAAATATCGAACGCGTTGCTCCCGACGCTGAAAAAATGGAAGTGATTGTTGTTAATGCTGATTTTAGCAGTATAGAACTTGAAAAAGCGCCATCTAGTGTCACCGTAATTGACAGTCAACAATTGCAAGATGAAGGCGCTCAACATTTTGAAGACGTTTTGAACTCCATTGCTAACTTTAACTGGTCTGGTGGCAGCTCTCGCCCTAAATATTTCCAAATCCGTGGTGTGGGTGAACAAGAAGAGTATCAAGGCGCACCTAATTCATCGGTTGGTTTTATTGTTGATGATATCGACTTGTCTGGTATTGGCATGGTTTCGAGCATGTACGACATGCAACAAGTTGAAGTCTTGCGCGGGCCTCAAGGTACGCAATACGGTGCCAATGCGTTAGCAGGTTTGATTTATTTAAAAAGTAATGACCCTACAGATGTGTTTGAACATGGCGCGCAAGTATCAATGGGCGACGACGACTTACAGACATTCTCCGGTTTCAGCTCTGGTCCAATTTCTGATTCAGGAAAATTACTTTATCGCGTTTCTCTAGAGCAGCATTCTCAAAATGGTTACCGCGATAATACTTACCTTGAACGTGAAGATACCAATGCCCGCGACGAGTTTACGGCTAGAGCTAAACTGCGCTGGTACGCATCTGATGATGTCCAATTCGATTTAACCCTATTACACGCGAACTTTGATAATGGTTATGATGCTTGGACACTGGATAACAACGGCTTTGAAACCATCACAGATGCACCAGGTGTTGATGCTCAAAAAACCACAGGTGTAGGTTTAAAAGCTATTTTCTCTCAGTTCGAAAAATTTGAACTCACCTCGTTAACCTCATATGCGCAAACTGATCATCATCATAATTATGACGGTGACTGGGCTAACCCTGAATATTGGGCATCTAAAGAATGTCCAGCCTATGATGACAGCTGGGCTGTTATTGGCACTGAGCCGTGTGTTTACGATTACACATGGGATAAACAAGGCGATCGTAAAACTATTTCACAAGAGTTTAGGATCAGTTCAAACGAAGCGGGTCGAATCTTTAATGATTCAACTGATTGGTTAGTGGGTTTATATGGCATGAATCTAAAAGAAGATAATGATTTATATTCTGAATATAACGGCTGGCCTGACGAGGTTTTACAATCTGAATATGAAGCAACCAATTATGCTGTTTTTGCTCAAACAGATACCCAGTTTGGCGACGGTTATGTCTTTTCTGCTGGTGTGCGTTTAGAACGCCGAGAAAGTGAATACAGCGATAGCAACGGCGATGAGTTCGACCCAACAGAGAATATGTGGGGCGGTCATTTAGCGATTTCGAAAAGCTTAAACCAAGATCATAATGCTTATTTCAGAATCGCGAGAGGATATAAAGCTGGTGGTTTTAACATGACATTACCACCGGAATTGGCTGATAAAAAAGAGTTCGATACTGAAATCTTATATAACTACGAATTAGGTCTTAAGTCATCTTGGTTAGATGGTGTGGTTGCGACGAATATGGCGTTATTTTATATGGACCGTCAAAACCAGCAAGTATCAGCGTCACAACAAGATCCAGATGATCAGCAGCGCTTTATTCTGTATACAGAAAATGCAGGCAGCGCCAAAAATTACGGTGCAGAAGCTGATTTTAAATACTATGCGACAGATAATATTCAGTTTTATGGCAGTGTTGGTTGGTTAGAAACTGAATACGGTGATTATCAATATAACGATAAGTATGGCAACGTGATTGATTTGACAGGTCGTGACCAAGCGCATGCGCCTAACTTTACCTATAGTGCTGGTATGAGTTATGTCAGTGATTCAGGTTGGTTTACTAACCTTAATGCGAGTGGCAAAAGTGATTTTTATTACTCAGACAGTAATGAATCAAAGTCCGATGCTTATACTATCTTCAATGCTCGCATTGGCTATGAGTCACAAATGTGGTCAGCATACCTGTGGGGCAGGAATTTATTTGATGAGCAATATGGTGTAAGAGGTTTCTACTTTGGCAACGAGCCAGATTTAGATTGGGCTGACAAACAATACGTTCGTTATGGCGACCCTCGTCAATTAGGTATTACCCTTGATGTGAAGTTTATGTAGCGTTAATGAGTAATCGTTAAAGATCATTTTCTTTAATAATTACAATAGTTTTAACAATATATTTTTACAACGTATTTCAGTGAAATACCGCCATAACTTGCTAGACTATGGCGGTATTTTTAATTGAGACGTACCTAAGGAATTCCTGATGAAATTAACTGCTGAAATCAGTATGTATCCATTTAACGAAAACTATTTAGATCCGATTAAATGGTTTATTGGTCGTGTTGATAGCTATTCAAACATTGAAAGAAAAACCAATGCGATGGCAACACAAATCTGTGGCGAATATGCAGATGTGATGTCAATGCTTGCGGTTGAAATGGAAGCCGCCCATCAAAAGTGGGGCAAGGCTGTTTTTGTATGTAAGTTTATCGGTGGCGAATTAGATTTAAGCCATACAGAATAAAACTTGTTAATTCGCTCAATATAGAAAAAGAAGCGCCTTATTATGCTTGCTGAGATTTTTCAATCAATACAAACGGCCATCGCTGAAGCCACCGCTATGACTGGCTGGGAGGCGGTTGCTGTCATATTGGCCATCGCATATTTAGTTCTCGCCATGAGAACTAATATCTGGTGCTGGGCTGCAGCATTTGTCAGTACGGCAATTTACACCGTGTTGTTTTGGAAAGTCTCATTATTGATGGAGTCATTGTTGAATGTATATTACATGGCAATGGCTATTTATGGTTTTTGGTTGTGGCGTTATGGTGCCAGCGATGTCCACAACACGGCTTCTCCCATTATCAGTTGGTCACTGAAGACACATCTAATAATTATTGCCGTTACAAGCATAATCTCTCTAGTCGTAGGTTATTTAATGGCAACGAATACCTCAGCTTCGTTTCCTTATCTTGATGCATTAACGACATGCTTTGCTGTGATGACAACCTATCTAGTGGCGAAAAAGGTCATTGAGAATTGGTATTACTGGATGGTGATTAATTCATTATCGATTTATTTATACTTACAGAAAGGCTTGATGCTCACATCTGGTTTACTTATTTTATATCTGTTCATGGCTGTCAGTGGTTATTTCATGTGGCGCAAGAAAATGCAGCAAGATAACCTTGACGTTAATTTATCTCTAGCAAAATAAAGGCGTTTAGAATGACTTTAAAGCCAGAATGGAGCCAGAATGGAGCAAGAGTGGAGCCTGAACTAAAATGCAGAAATAGATGAAAAAATTTAATCCTTGGTCTGTATTGCCTGCATCATTTCAAAGACTACTGCCGTCTAATTTAGTGAATGAGATAAGTTCACATTGTATTGGCGTCACTAAGCTATCTGCTGGTTTAAGCAATAGTAATTATCGGCTCCACATGCTTCATCAAGATTGGGTGCTGCGTGATAATAAAAATGTTCAACAATGGTGTGATAGAGACAATGAAGTCATTTGCTGGCAGATGGTTGAAGCAGTTAAATTAGCGCCAAAGCTGATCTGGAAAAGTGCTAATAAACAGTTTTATTTGAGCGAATTTATTAAGCAAGATAGGTTTGATTGGTCATCTATATACTCTGAATACGGCTTTAATTCCCGAGAACGCCCGGTTAATTCTGTTTTTCATCTAAATCCAATATCTCAATCCGCAGAGGATCAAACGCTATTAAAAAATAAGCAACAACAAGCACTTGACCCCGTTGAGCACCTGTTAACATTACTCTGCGAGTTATCAAGGCTACCTTTGCCACCTAGAGTCATCAGCTTAACGCAGCAATGGCAAGTTTACCTCGAGTCTTTAACAACCATTTCTCAAGTTGAAAAAAATCAACAATGGCAGAGTTCGTTCAGACAGTTAAAGCAACGACAAGTTGAGATGAATGCTTGGTTGGCTGATTTGGAATCATGCTTGATAGCTCCTCAGTTTTGCCATCGAGATTTATCACCCTATAATTTGTTGTTTTGCGATGATAAATTGCAATGCATTGATTTTGAATATTGTGCGGCCAGTCACCCAATGTTTGATTTGGCCTCTGTTTTGACAACTCACCAATTAACTTCGCATCAAGTGACCAGCTTATGTAAACAATATTTTGCTGAGCAACCAAATCTTAAAGCTGGCGCTAGCCAGTATGTAAGGCAAATCATTAATTGTTTTTGGATGTTTGCTGCCGCTTGGGCACTAATGATGGCAGGAACAGAGGTTGAAGACACGGGAATGGAAGTTGAAGTACCGATTGTAGGTAACAAGCTGACAGATATTGCTGAGGTAAAAGCTTCATATTTTACGTTATTCAACAAATACCTATCTTTAATATCATAAGGCTATTATTCTTAATCAATAGCCAAGATTAAGGAGAACGTCCGTTGAAGAAGTCATTCGTTCCAATATTGCTGGTGGTATTTTTAGTTGGCTGCTCAACTAAATTTAGTTATTTTTTTCTTGATTGGGCCATAGAATGGCGGGTAGAGGAATATGTGACTTTAGATAAGAGTCAGCAAAAACAATTTGATGTTCTACTAGATAAATTCCTCATCTGGCATCAAAAAGATGAATTATTAAGGTATAGCCAACAACTCAACACACTTTCTACTGCGATTGAAACGCAAACTGTGACGCCCGAAATGTGGCAGCAACAAGTTACGGATGCAAAGGCTCACTGGTTTCGTATTTTCGACTTTATCCTACCTGATTTATTACCCATCCTTGCAAGCTTATCTGATGAACAAGCCAATGGCATGATTGAACAGCTCAAACAAGATAATAAAGACTTAAACAAAAAGTATGCAGGAAAGACACAACAAGAGTTATTAGAAGATTCCAATGAGAAGATATTAGATCGTATTGATGATTGGCTAGGCAGCGTATCTACAGAACAACAAAGTTTAGTTAAAAAGTATAATAAACAGCGTATTGCGACCTTAGATATGTGGCTCGAATATCGACTTGAATGGTTAAGAGAGTTTCAACAAGCGATTGAAATGCGTGATGATGAACGCTTATTAGAACAACGTATGCGTTTATTAATGACCTCACCAGATGAATTAAAGTCAGAGGTTTACCAGCAACATGTTGATCAAAATTCTCGATTATTTGGTCAATTGGTGATTGATATTAATCGCAGTTTATCCGCCAAACAAAGGCAACATTTTACCGGTAAAATGGAAGAACTAATTACTGACTTAAGTGATCTTTCAAGTGAGATAAAATAATTCAGGTACTATTTTAGGCTGTTTTAATTACCTGTGATGAAATAATTTTCGACTAAGCTTGGTCTATTGACGTAATGAATGAATATTTTAAGGAATAAATATGACCAACCTTTACCAGCAGTTTTTAAATTTTTTAAAACACCTTGAAGGTTTAGCACCATTAGCATTACGTATTTATCTTGCGCCGGTATTAATGCAGGCTGGTTATAATAAATTGTCGCATTTTAGCGATACTGCTGCATGGTTTGGTAATCCAGATTGGGGATTGGGACTACCAATGCCTGAGGTGATGACAGCACTTGCTGCAGGTACTGAGTTATTTGGTGGTTTCTTATTATTGGTTGGTTTAGCGACTCGATTAGTGGCTATTCCAATGATGTTTACCATGTTGGTTGCGGCATTTGCTGTTCATATTGATAACGGCTGGTTAGCTATTGCTGATGCTAGTTCTTGGCTTGCGAATGATAATGTTGCCGCATCTGCTGAAAAATTGGCTGCTGCGAAGTCAATTTTGCAACAGCATGGTAATTATGAATGGCTTACTAGCTCAGGTAACTTTGTTATCTTAAATAATGGTATAGAGTTTGCCATTACCTATTTATTTATGTTGCTGGCTCTACTCATGATGGGTGGTGGTCGATACACTAGCGTTGATTACTTTATTCGAAAGCGTTTTATGTCATAAATTGAGTCATTAAAAAATCCCACTTCAATGTGGGATTTTTGTTAGTATCAGTCAGAATTTAATTAATGTGATTGATAAAAAGGACATTTCATTGGACGCATCAGAATTATTACTTACCCGACAATCAACGCCGAGATTAACTCAACCTGCTCCTTCAGAGTCTCAACTTGATTTCATTCTTAATGCTGGCGCACGTGTGCCTGATCATGGTGCTTTAACGCCATGGGAATTTATCATTGCTACTGGTGATGGTCTTAATAAGTTAGGCGATATTTTTGTTAAAGCAGCGACTGCAAACGGAGCAGAAGAAGCCTTTATCGCTAAAGCTAAAAATATGCCACACCGTGCCCCGATGGTCATCACTATCGCGACTAAAAATCAGCAGCACCCTAAAGTTCCTTTACTTGAGCAACAACTGGCAGCAGGTTGTGCCACGATGGCAATGCAGCAAGCGGCTTTTTCATTAGGGCTTGGCGCAGTGTGGCGCACAGGTGACTTTGCTTTTAGCGCGGTTGTTAATGAAGGTTTAGGCTTAGCCGAAGATGAGCAAATAGTGGGATTCTTATACGTAGGTACGCCAGCAGTTAACGCACCTGTTAAACCGTTAAAGCCTGGACGTCAATTTGCTCGTTTTCTTTGATATCTGCTCAGCCTAGATAAATGATTCACTTAGATAAAATATGAACGTAGGAAAATTATGAGCCTAAATAAACTCTGGGCTTATACAAACCTTGAGTCTAATAAGTTTGAGTATTGATTCACCAAATATAGGCTTTAATAAATAGTGAAGGATTCGGCGCTATCAGGTGAAATCATCTGTAGATAAAATATGACGCTGTTATTTATCAGCGTCATATACTTGAGCTTTTATTCACTTGGGTCTAAGGAGTCTAGCGGGAGTAAATTTTGATAAATATAATAACCTAAAGGCCCAAAAATCAAGCTAATTGTTCCCCATAAATACCTTCGTACATTGTCGATATGAGCACCCGTTGTTATTGCTCGATGACAAAACATGATATGCAAAATACTTAATAACAGTATTAATAACATCACCAAATCCATTTGTTCCATGTCTACATCCTTGATTACTGCAAAGAGACTTATTTAAGCTTAATCTCATTTTAGGATTTCGCAGTAAAAACAATTAAAAATCCATCTTTAAGTTGATATAACTTACTCTAATTAGTCTTACTAATTCAATGGTTTTTATGAATATTTATACAAAAGTTTGAAGTTAAGCTGTTTAATTAAGCAGTTACTAAACTATAGTGTGCTTTTTAAACTCATTTGTTGATTAATATCATCAAGCCATAGTGGATACTTACGCATAACTACCTGAAATAAATTGCTTTCAATGTGAAGTTTTAGCCACTGCCTCACTTTGGAGTATTGGCTCTGCTCAAACCAATTTTTATTTACATGGGCGAACTGTCTGACAAACGGAAAAATAGCAAAATCAGCATAGGTAGGGCTGTCAGCAAATAAGTGCGTGGAGTCGCTTAATCTCTGTTCCAGTAATGCAATGAATTTACATGCATTTTCCCGATAATACTCTTCAGAATACTCAAGGTGTCTATCTGCGTATTTGTATTTATCTAGCCAGGTTTTAAATTCGTTATCATTTTTTTCAATTAGTGCTTTAGCATTGGCATCATTTAGAGAGTGAATTAATAAATCATATTCACCTTTGCATAAATATTCGCTATTGGTTGCAGGATAATTACCTAGAGAAAAATGGACAATGTCTAGGCTTTCTTCTAGTACAAAAGGGTGATGGTCTACACCAGCGCCGCCAGTATCTTGCTGCGTGTTTACCACTAATACAGGTACCGTGCCTTTAGGTGAAACGTCGAGTAATTGAGTCGGTTTATTTTTTAGTATTATTTCACGTATTTGCGGGTTTAATGAAGATAAGTGTAACCCTAAGCGGGCGCGCATAGCATATGGGCAACGTCTAAAACTATATAGGATCATAATTTGAGTTATTTTTTTATTAAGTATTTGATTCATTTTAAGAGGTTAATAAATGAATTGTTAGTGATAAATCCTAAGTTGACCATCAAAGTGTGTGATCTGATTCAAATTAAATTGCCGTGAAGACTGTGATTAGGGTACAATTTCGCGCCTTTATTTGAGGTCTGTCACCTTAAGTGGTCTTGCATTAGTCAGCTTACATTAAATGCTCTGGAAATTAAGTTCCAGCTTGCGGAGAACCCCATGTCACAAGTCGTTGTTTGTGCTTTATATAAATTTGTTGCGTTACCTCATTTCGAATCCATTAGAGCGCCATTATTAGCCCATATGGAAAATGCCGAGATCCGCGGTACCTTATTACTCGCTAAAGAAGGTATTAACGGCACAGTTGCAGGTAGTCAGCAAGCCATTGATGGGTTACTTGCATGGCTGGCAACTCAAGAAGGCTTAGCTGATATTGTCTGTAAGTTTTCTTTTGATGAAGACATGCCTTTTTATCGCACTAAGGTAAAACTTAAAAAAGAAATTGTGACCATGGGTGTAGAGGGGATCGACCCTCGTGAAGTCGTTGGTACCTACGTTAAACCAAAGGATTGGAATGCACTTATTTCCGACCCTGAAGTATTACTGGTTGATACGCGTAATGATTACGAAGTTAAAATCGGTACCTTTAAAGATGCCGTTAATCCAGTAACAGAGACATTTCGAGAGTTTCCTGATTATGTAAAAGAAAACCTAGACCCTGCAAAACACAAAAAAGTGGCTATGTTTTGTACCGGTGGTATTCGCTGCGAAAAATCGACTGCTTATCTAAAAGAGCAAGGCTTTGAAGATGTTTATCATCTTGAAGGTGGCATTTTAAAATACCTTGAAGAAGTCAAACCTGAACAAAGCATGTGGGAAGGTGAGTGCTTTGTATTTGATAATCGAGTTGCAGTGAATCATGACCTTGAAAAAGGCATTTACGATCAGTGCAACGCATGCCGTATGCCTATCACTCAAGAAGAAATGCAATCAGAAGCTTATGTGCAAGGTGTAAGTTGTCCCCATTGTATTGATAAAATATCTGATGAGCAACGCCAACGTTTTATCGAACGTGAACGCCAAGTTCAGCTAGCGAAACAGCGCGGCGAAGCGCATATTGGTAGCGAAGTAAAGCAAGTGATTGCCCAGCGTCGTAAAGACAAAGAGTCACTAAAACAAGCGCAAAATGAAAAGTAAAAGTTAAGTAAGTTAGTTTATGTTGCACGCTAAGATTTATTGGTTAAATTTCTAGCTTCGTATCAGAGTTTTAGTGATTAACCAAAGTAAAAAAGCATCCATATGGATGCTTTTTTAGTTTTTTAACTAGTTGTTCAGATTAACGACAACCGAGACTAACCAAAACTGAGGTTAATACCAATTGTGGCCAATCTCTTTTGCTCAGCGTATAAATCTTGCAGTAATAATTCATTATGTTTGGCTTGCTCACCAGAAAATATGACATTGAAATCTGCCTGCTGTGCTTTTACGATTATGTGCTGATAACTACTGGATGTGCGGCCAAGATTAAATAGCACTGCTAATCGCAAAAGGGTCAATAATCTGAAAAAGGCAAGGCGCTGTGTTTCATCAGCAATGGTGATTGAAAGGTAATTGATTTTCTTTCTATGGTTGCCAACGAGCAAGGCTAATAATTGTTGCTGTTGCTGATTAAAACCCGGTAAATCACTATTTTCAAGAATGTAACTTCCGTGTTTATGGTGAGACTTTGAGTTAATCGAAATACCTATTTCATGTAGCTGGCAGGCACCTTCTAAAAGCCAGCGATAACCCGTTAACTGCCACTTTTTTGTGACTTGCTCAAATAATGTCAGCGCAGTATTGGTTACTTTAAGCGCTTGATTTGAATCAGTATGATATAGCTGAGTTAAACTTGATAACGTGCGTTGTCTTATATCATTTTGCTGCTCAATTTTAGCCAGTTCGTACAATACCCCTTCACGTAGAGCGCCTTTAGCCGCTTGTAGGCTTTCAATACCTAACTGCCTGAAAAAGCTGATAAGAATAGCTAGGCCTGCAGCCAATAATGGGATTCTTCTGTCATCTAAATGCTCAAATACAAGTTTTTCAATACTGCCTATATTAATCAGGTGTTTCTTTAATGCCAGCAGGTTTTTAGCAGTAATGCCTTCGCCGTTATCGGTAATTTCACTAATCGCAAGCGAAATGGCTTTAGCAGAACCTGAGCTACCCAATACAAGTGACCAGTCTTGATTAAAGTAGACCTGACTTAAGCCTGCAAACTGCTTGTCTGCTGCTAAAATCGCCTGCTTAAAAGCATCTTTTGATAGCTGACCATTAATAAAGAAACGCTTGTTATAACTGACACAACCACATTTTAAACTGGCTAAATGTTTTGCGCGTTTTTCATTCCCCACAATGACTTCTGTTGAGCCACCACCAATATCAATGACAATATTTTTCTGTTTCAGTACTTGGCTATGGGCAATACCAGTGTAGATCAAGCGAGCTTCTTCATGCCCTGAGACCACATCAATGGGATAGGGCAGTATTTTTCTGGCGGCTTTTAAAAATGATTGTCGGTTCTTAGCAACACGAAGTGCGTGGGTTGCGACTATTTTGACTTGCGTCTTGGCTAAGTTTGAAAAACGTTGACTGAAATCTTTAAGACACTGAACACCATTGTCGATAGCAACTTCATCTAGCACATTTTGGTTGTCTAAATATTTAGCCAATTGCACTTGGCGCTTTTCTTTGTGCAGCACTTGTAAAAGCCCATCTTGTTCACGGGCTATGACTAAGTGGAAACTATTAGACCCCATGTCGATAGCGACAAAATGTTGTGAGTCTTCTGCAATAACATCTGCCAAATCTACGCCTCTTGTGGTAATTCTTGTAGTTTCTTATTGTTATTTAAACAATGAGTTGTTGTGTTACTTATTGCAGCGAGTGCACTTGTTACTTTTTTCTCATAGCCATTGAGGTATTGATGAATGGCCACTTGGCTGCGAAGCTTTCGTTTATTTCCTCTTGGGTGATATCGGTTGTCTTGCTGCTGGTTAATCACCCTAGACTTTGTATTATCTTTAAATTGCAGTGAAAGTATAGCAATAACCATCTGTTTTAACTGCTTATCATATACAGGCGTAGTGACTTCAATTCGTTCATCAATATTTCGTGTCATCCAATCTGACGACCCTATAAACAGTTTTTGTTCACCGCTAGCATGAAACAACATAACGCGCGAATGCTCTAAATAGCGGTCAATAATACTGAAAACCTTAATGTTATCGCTTTGCCCAGGGACTTGAGGAATTAAACTGCACATACCGCGTATTAGCATGGTGATTTTGACACCCGCTTGTGACGCTTCATAAAGCTTATTAATCATGATGTCGTCGACTAGATTGTTTAATTTCAGTTGAATACTGGCAGGCTTATTCTGCTTAGCTTGTTCAATTTCATTATTGATTAAACCAATGAGCTTATTTCTAGAATTATAAGGTGAGACAATTAAATGGTTGAATTCATCTTTGCGGTAAGGTCGTTCAATGAGGTCAAAGACTTGTTTTACTTCACCGGCAATATCTTGGTTTGCTGAGAATAACGAGAAATCAGTGTAAAAGCGTGCAGTTCCTTCGTTGAAATTACCTGAACCAATATGACAATAATATTGGGTTTTATTCTCTTCTTTACGACCAATTAGGCACAGTTTTGAATGCACTTTTAAACTAGGGATACCGTGATGAACTTTTACACCTGCTTCAGCTAAGCGGCGAGTCCAGTTAATATTAGACTCTTCATCAAAGCGCGCTCTTAATTCAATTACAGCCGTGACGCGTTTACCGTTTTTAACTGCATCAATAAGAGATTGCATTATGTGACTCTTTTTAGCCACACGGTATAAGTTTATTTTAATGAATTTAACTGCTGGATCATAAGCGGCTTGTCTGACTAACTCAGTGAAATGCGAGAATTTATGATATGGATAATTGAGCATGATATCTTTATGTCTAATGGCATCGAAGCTATTATCAAAGGCTAAAAACTGACTGCTATCAATAGGGTGAAGCTTTTCATTGACTAGTTTTTTACGACTTGGATTAGGGAAATCCATAAAATCTTTAAAGCTGTGATAACGACCGCCAGGAACTAAGCATTCTGTCGAGCTGATATGCAAATGAGACTTTAACATCTCGAGCATATCATCAGACATATTTCTATCGTAAACCAACCTTACAGGCTGAGCTTTTAAGCGTTTCTTAATCCCTTTAGTCATGCGCTCTAAAGTTGTTTGCTCAAGTTCATTACTGATATTGTAGTCAGCATCTCGGGTCATTTTCATTGAAAACACGTTAATGGTATCGAATTCAAAAAAGGGTCTAAATAAATCATCAATACAATGACGAATAATATTGTCGAGTAATATTAAGTGCTTTATTTTAGAAGTTTTTTCAGTAGGTAATTCAAGAAAGCGCGGTACATTTTTATTCGGCACTTCAATTAATGCGTATTCTTTGTTTTCACCGTTTTGTAAACTGGCCACGAGATAAGTTGTGCCATCAACTAAGTGCTGAACCAAGTCACTATCTTCATTGATAATATGCGGTGCAATATGTCGTTTAAGTTGATTTTTAAAATACTTCTTAAGCCAGGCACTATGAAACTCGCTTAGTTGAGTTTCATTGATTAAAAAGATATTGCAGCGCGCGAGCTCTTTCATTAGCACTGGATATATTTGGTCAAACTTTTCTTGTAAATCTAATACTTTAGCTTGAATCTTAGCCATCAAGCTTTGATATTCTAGTTGCTTTGAACTGATCCCCGATACCAAGATAGCGCGGCGAACTGCAGCCACTCTGACTTGGAAAAATTCATCCATATTGCTAGAAAAAATCCCTAAGAATCTAACTCGCTCGATTAAAGGCACTGATGTGTCATAAGCTTCTTGCAATACGCGCTCATTGAATGATAACCAAGAGAGTTCTTTATCGATAAATCTGTGATGTCGAGGTTCGTTCATGATGGGCTCCTGCAAAGCAATGCTGCAAAAATTAATCTATCACTAAATAGGTAGCGCTTAAATAGTACTATCGGATAGAGGTAGCTAATCAGCTGTTTAATATGAATAAAAATAGGAAGGTATTTTACTGCAGTTATATGACAGCTATGTGAACACATTGAGTGTGAACACTGTTTTCAGTAAATTCAAAGACGCAACAAATTGATTAAGCAAATTAAACCAATTGATGAAAATGTCAGCGAAATAACAGTGAACGCTAAACTTTATAAGATCCTATATAGCGCTTGTGTTATTTTTAGCATTGATTTGAATTTTTGAGTGGTAAGAAATGTTTATTGGGTTTGATTATGGCAGTGCTAATTGTTCCGTAGGAATTGAAAAAAATGGTGAAGTGACGTTAATTCCGATCAATGGCGACAGTAATTTCTTATCATCGACCTTATATGCAATGGACCGAGAATTAATCGCCGAAGCTGTTTATCAGCGTATTGCACCAGAGCTAAAAGCTGAATATGGCAAGCTGCGCTCTGCACAACTTAGCCGCGCAAGAATGGTTCGCCATGATTTGGATATTTACCCAGATGAGCAAGTGGTGTTTGTTGGCCCTGAGGCGATTGAAGCATATTTGGAGCTGCCTGACGAAGGGTTTTATGTCCGTTCGCCAAAATCATTTTTGGGTGCCAGTGGGTTAAGAGTTGAGCAGGTAGGACTGTTTGAAGACATCGTGACGCTTATGATGTTAGAAGTGATGTCTCGCGCGAATAAAGTGATCAATGAACCTATTACCAAAGCCGTTATTGGCAGACCGGTCAACTTTCAAGGCATTGGCGGAGAGTTAAGCAACCAACAAGCGCAAACTATTTTAGAAACTGCAGCTAAACGCGCGGGTTTTGAAGAGGTGAGTTTTTTGTTTGAGCCAATGGCTGCAGCGATGGATTATGAAGCTTCAATGACACGTAATCAAACCGTATTAGTGGTTGATGTCGGTGGTGGTACTACGGATTGTTCTATGGTGAAAATGGGGCCAGATTTACAACACAAAACAGATCGCAGTGAAGATGTACTAGGCCATAGTGGACAACGTGTTGGCGGTAACGATTTAGATATTGCCGTAGCAATGAATTGTTTTATGCCGCACCTTGGTCTTGGTTCTCAATTGAAAAACAATTTAACCGTACCAAGACAACCGTTTTGGAATGGTGTTGCGGTAAATGATATCAGCGCTCAGCGTGATTTTGGCTCGCTTGCCACGGCAAAATTAATTGATGAGTTAATTAAAGATTCGTCAAAACCTGCATTATTAGCACGTCTTAAATCATTAAGACAACATCAAATGAGTTATCAGTTTGTACGCCAAGCGGAGCAATCTAAAATAGGTTTATCATCACAGTCTGAGTACAGCGCAGACTTGTCATTTATTGAGCCTTTATTTACTGTGCCGGTAAATAGAACTGATTTTGAAACTGCGGTTGATCAACCCGTTGCTAAGTTGGTGACAATTATGAAGCAAGCGGTGGAGGGGACTGGCGTTATGCCTGATGTGGTTTATGTTACTGGCGGCACCGCAAAAAGTCCGGTTATTCATCAATGCATTGCCGAGCAATTTACTGATGCAGAAATCGTTGTTGGTGATCATTTTGGTAGTGTGACCAGTGGTCTTGTGCGCTGGGCTGGTAAAGTATTTAATTCTTAAGGAAAAGTGAAATGATGTTTACTCCATTAAAGTCGACACTGAATAACAAAGCGTTACTGCCTTCGCTGACTAAAACTACTGCGGCAATATTTGTTGTGGCGGCTAGCATGCTAACAATGAGTTGCAGTGATGATGTTGGTAAAGTCAGTTTAGGTGTTTTTACGACCAAAGATATTAAGCTAAATATGATGGTCGACCCGATCGTTTCAGGTGTAACGTGTCATGTTGCCAGTATTGAAGCTGATTTAAGCTTTTCAGATCCATCCGATTCGGCTATTTCATGTCGACAAACGGGTGAAATCACACCAGAAATGATTGCACAAATTGATATGTCTGCATCAGGCGAGATTGTATTTAAAAAGTCAAAAAGTATCTTTTTTAAAACCATGAAAATTAGACGTATTTTTGATAAAGAAAATCAAACTTTGATGTATGTTTCATATTCAACGAAAGAAACATCTGGCAGTTACAAGCACAGTTTATCCACTGTACCTCTGTGGGCTACAAAGGCTTATCGTCAGCCGCAGCCTGCGATTTAGCTTTAAGCTTGCTAGTTGAGATACTGATATACCCATGTTACCTCAAGATGCTTTGTCAGGCACAAGCTCGGATAACAATGCAAGGCGTAAGCTGAGGTAATTGTTATTCACTTTTCAAAGGTTACAACGTAGCAATGGCTTTCGAAGCAATGGTTTTCGAGCTTGCGCCCCGTAGGGCAAGTCAAATAGCACCAATCTGCGTTGTTATAAAATATCGATGTAGAATAACTATACTTCAATTTTATGCCTAGCATCTTGGCACTATTTGCCTTACTGACTTTGCATCTTGAAGTATCATGGGCATAGCTTAAGTTAATGGTTAACTTATAAAATAAATGGTGATTACATGGATTGTCCTTTTTGCCAAAGTGAACTGAATGAAGGCGCTCTCAAATGCGCTCATTGTCATGAGTATTTATCAGAGCATGTCTGCCCCGACTGTTATGGGACATTACCTGCTGGTGCCAAGGTGTGCATGCACTGTCGTTATCGCTTTAGCCAGATAAGTGTTGATGTGGGTCAGTTGTCCATGGCATTCAACACGGAAGTGTTGGCCTCTTTGTTGTTTAGGTTTCGACTTCTTCCCCAAGAAATCATAACCGATGAAGATAAAATCACGATTAATACCCCCGGTGTGTTTAGACTGTGGAATAACACGGATGAAGTACCATGGAATAAAATTGCAGGGTTTAATTACCGTAGCGGTATTATTTGGGACAAGGTTGAAATTGAAACTCGTGGTCAGAAACCCAGTGTGATTATTGGATTATCTAAAGCTAACAGTGATGAATTACGTAAAGTATTACAGTCTATTGTTAATGCTAACTAAATTGCTGTAGCGCGTTTAATTGTATTTGAAAAATATAAAAAAGGGCTTTCTCACTGAGAAGGCCCTTAGTTTTTATTGGCTGTTAAGCTGTGGTGTTATTTGTCAATAACAGCATTAAAGCGCTCAAATGCTTCAGTTAAATCCGCAATTAAATCATCAGGATCTTCTAAGCCAATATGAAGTCTAATCAGTGGTTTACTGGTATCCCATGTTGTTGCAGTGCGCAGTCTATCAATACCGAATACACCTAAAATAAGGCTCTCATATCCGCCCCATGAAAAGCCCATTTTAAAATGACGCATGTTTTCAACAAATGCAGTGACAGAGGCTAAGTTGCCTTGTTTTAATACAAATGAGAATAGGCCATTACCACCACTAAAATCACGTTGATAAAATTCATGACCAGGGCAGGTTTCAAAGGCAGGATGACGCAGATGATCCACTTCAGGTCGGCTAGCTAACCAATTGGCGACTTTAAGCGCATTCTTATCATGCTGGGCCATTCTTACACCTAATGTGCGTAAACCACGCGCGGCGAGGTACACATCGTCAGGTGACGTAGTCTGGCCCATGATATAACTATTTTCACGCAGTTGTTCCCAGTGGGCTTCATTAGCTGTTGCTGTGCCCATCATCACATCTGAATGGCCGACGATGTACTTGGTTGCAGCTTGGATGGAGATATCCACGCCCATTTCAAAAGGGCGGGAATTAATTGGCGATGCCCAAGTATTATCGAGCATTACCACAACATCATGTTCATGTGCGATTCGGCTTAATGTTGGCACATCTTGAATCTCCATGGTGATAGACCCTGGAGATTCTAGGAACAAGACTTTTGTATTCGGCTGGATTAAGTCTTTAATTCCTTCGCCAATAAGCGGATCGTAGTAAGTGGTTTCAATGCCAAAGCCTGCCAGCAATTTATTACATAAATCACGCGTCGGTTCATAGGCGCTATCGACCATTAATAAATGATCGCCACTTTTTAAGAAGGACAACAGAGCAGCACTAATAGCACCAGCACCAGATGGGTAAAGCGCAGTACCTGCGCCGCCTTCTAATTCACTGATTGCTTGTTGAAAAGAGAAATGAGTAGGGGTGCCACGGCGGCCGTAAAACATTTCGCCATTGGTTTTGTTTTTAATCGCAAAACGCATGTCATCCATGGTATCGAATACGACTGTCGATGCGCGATATACTGGTGGGTTTATAATCCCTTGCGAGTATTTCTTTTCTCTACCGACACTGACAATTTGAGTGGCTAGTTTGTCTTGCTGATTACTCATAAACTCATTCCCAATTGATACAAGGTGATGTTATCTATTAATTTAGCCATCCTACCATCTATACGGCCATAATAAAGCGCTAGTCGAATATAAATGACGATTTATCGTGTGCTTAGCTTACTTAGGGTCTGTAATTGGAAACGCCAAACTAAATTGCACACCAGAACCATCAGCGAGGTTTTGTGCATGTATTTCCCCTTGATGAAACTCGGTGATTAATCTCACGATATATAGCCCTAAGCCTAAATGAGGCTTTGTTTGCATGCCTTGTGGTCTGATCGACACCATGGATTCAAAAATTTGCTCACTCATATCTTGAGGTAATAAAGGGCCGCGGTTGCTAACCGTTAACTTGGCCATTTTTCCTGATTGTTTCAACGAAACTTCAATCGGATCTTCAGTACTAAATTCAATCGCATTATTAATCAGTTTATCCATTAATTGGGCAATGTATTCTGGCACACCGTTCATAGACATAGTGTGCTCATTTATGGCGACAGCAAACTCGTTATCAGGATAGGTGTATTGATACCCTTGCATACAACCGCTGACAACTTGTTGCAGTGAAAAATCACTTTGTTCAACATGGGATAAACTGGCTTCAAGACGAGTAGCTTCACTTAAATTATTTAAAATAAGATGTAAACGGCTCACACCTTCTTGGGCGCGGGCGACATACTTTTCACTTGCAGGTTCAAGAGGTTGTAGACTTAAGTGTTCAAGAGAAGAACGCACCACTGCCACAGGGGTTCTAAGCTCATGGGATAAGCGTGATGACATGTTTTCAAGGTAATGGGTATATTGTCCTAGTCTGCCAACAATATTGGCAAAGCTACGTGACAAATCGCCTATTTCATCACGGGTTTTAGACGGCACAATTTGTTGTCTCACTCGGCCTTGGCTATCAATGGCTTGCTCAGATTGGTCGCGCAGTTTTCGAATGCGGCTTGAGATACTTGAGGCAAATATGAATAGCGCCAATGTGCCCATGCTCATAATAGTTAAGATGACATTAAATAACTTTTCTAAAGCGCGGTTACGTAACGTGCGGATCCCATGGGTGGTTTCTTCTGCAATGACAGCGCCCATGACTTTATCATCAATCCAAATAGGGCTAGCAGCAGCTAAAACAACGGCTTTGTTATCTGGTGTTAGACGCCAAGTTGAGGCACGTTTGCCATTTAAAGCCTGTTGAATGTGACTGCCATTGAGTTCGGTTGAATCTTGCAATGAGTCAACAAAATCCTGTGGTGGTTTAGTGAGAATTTTATAATACAAAGGCAATAAGTGATCACTTTTAAATTGGCGCCAAGCACTGGCGGTTTCTGTTTCATTTAAACTTGAAGACCAGACATTGTTAGTCGCGCGAATATCCCCTGATTTTGCTAACACACGGCCGTGGTTATCAACCACCCAAATACGCGAGCTGTTATGGCTCATGCCTTTAATGATATTTTCAATTTCAGGCGAGGGCACCAATACCGTTCCTAATTGAGCCACAGAGTCGATAGCGGAAGTGCCAATAATGGTATTCACAGTGCGAGTTTTAACATCGTCGACATTATAAATCGCAAAACCAAGTTTACTGCCCACCATAGAAAGCGGCATTCTAAACTCGATATTGTAGCCATCTTTCGTCGCTAGCCATTGTCCTTGGATACGAATTTCTGGTGTTACTGGCATGGACTGAGCTGGATCTTGAGGCAATTCGAATGCGCTTAACCAGCCATCTTGTGTGTTAGCAACGATATAACGTCTAAATTGGCCATCTGGTGATTGAGTGGCAATCACTAAGTGGTCGTTCTTATCGACACGTAAGCTATTTTTACTGCGATAAACCAACTGTTTATCGTGTACTTTAAAAAAACCATATAAGTAGCCAGCATATTTACCCACCATGTGGGTAAAGTGAATATCAACCGGTTGATTTTCATTTCGATTAAAAATCACATGATCACTAGCGTAATTGATCATACGGTGCTGGTATTGCTGCCAATCAATCAGCTTACCATCTAATTGAATTGGGCCTGATAATGGGTAAGCATAAAGGTCGCGGCCTTTTTCAACTTGGCTTAAAAAACTCGCTTGATGATTAAACAGTTTCGGCCGTTCATGCAACGCAGTTGCTAATGCTTGGGTTGTGCCTTCTAAGGTTTTTTCTTGCCCATGTCGTAAATACTTTTCCATCTCCCAAACATACTCATAACCCAGCCAAGGCAAGCAAAGTAAGAATAAAGACAAGATAACGACTTTGGCACGCAGACCTATGGGAATATTAAACATTAGCTAACACTATCCCAGCGATAACCCATGCCGTAAACGGTATCTATACAATTAAAGTCTTTATCTGCGCTGATGAACTTTTTACGAATCCGTTTAACATGAGAAGTAATAGTACTGTCATCGACAAAAATTTTAGCTTCTTGCATTAGGTCTTGGCGACTGCGGACGTGCCCGGGATGTTTTGCCATCGCATGCACCATCCAAAACTCAGTTACGGTTAACTCAATGGGTTGTTGGTTCCAATATACTTGAATTCGATTGCCATCAATGGTTAATGCACCATGTTCGATGAGGTTATCTTCGACGGTGGCAGCGCCAATGAGTTCTGAACGTCTAAAAAGCGCGGCAATACGGGCAATTAAATGCGGAAAGCTAACATCTTTTGATAAGTAATCATCTGCGCCTAAGCGAAGGCCGCAAACGGTATCAAAATCACTGTCTCTTGCGGTGAGAAAAATAATCGGCAAGCTACTCGACATTGAACGAAGTGATTGACATAAGGTAAAACCCCCATCGATTTCATTTTCCAAACCGATATCAATAATAGCTAAGTCCGGAAGGCGAGCATTGAAGGCCAGCATTGCTGCGGGACGGTTGGCATAGCCCTGCACATTATAGCCTTGCTGTTGTAGCAATTCTTTGTAGTTTTCTCTAATAGCAACTTCATCTTCAACGATGGCAATTCTTTTCATGTATTGGTTTTTCTTGTGACTTATATGGCTGACTATACATGATTTTTAATCCAAAAAAATCGTCACAAAGTAATTGCCATATTGTTGCCACATTTCATCTCTACATTGCCATTTTTATGCCCCTTGGTTGCCATTTCTATTGTGTTTAATAGTGACATCGAATGAGACGCAGCGACATTCAAGTTTGTTTATTGAATCACTCATTGTCTCCTTCATTTTATGACTTAACTAGAACACAAAAGGAATCACCATGAAAAAGCAATTAATCGCAGTAGCCGTAATCAGCAGTTTATTTATTTCTACTATCTCAGTCGCTAATGCAGAATCTAATTTGAATACTGAGCCAATGACCGAACAAGTCACTGAGCGTGAACACACTGAAGAGTTAGTCGGACTGACGTCAGGTGCTGTATTAGGCGCAGTGGTAGGCGGGCCTGTTGGTGCAATTATCGGCGCGTTTGCCGGTACCTTAATTGGTAAAACAGTAGGTGATGATTCTGAAATTCAAACTCAGAAAGAAATGTTAGTGCAGCAACAGCAATCTATTGAAATCCAAACGTCTGAGTTAACTGCCTTACATGAAAAACAGCAATCACTTGCAGAGGTGACGGATGAGTATTTACTCGTGCAATCGCAATTAACTGACTTGCGTGAAGCGCAGCAACAACAGTTACAAGAATTAGCTATTGGCTTGAATGTGCAGTTCAAAACAGGGTCGTCCACTATCGAGCCACACTTTGAGCAACAACTTGATGACGTGGCTTACTTAATGGCTTTATCTCCTGAATTAATGTTGGATTTGACGGGCTACGCAGATCGTCGCGGAGATAGCACATTTAACCAGGCGCTTTCTGAGCAAAGACTGATTGAAGTGACAAGTTATCTACAAAGCCAAGGCGTATCAGCTGAGCGTCTACATGCCAAAGCATTTGGAGCATCAGCGCCATTACATGCCCAGCAAAGTTTTGAAAATGACTTTTTTGACCGTCGTGTCACATTGAAAATTATGCCTGTCGGTGAAGCTCTCGCTGCTAACTAATTAACCTTTATTAAAGATTCAACCTTCGTGAAACCTTGCTGAGTTGGCAGCGTTTCATCGAAGGGAGTACCGAGTTCAAGGAGAGAAACGATGAAAAGGTTAACCCGTTACCGAAACAGGAAAATACCTATAATTAGGAATGCCACTAACAAGCTTGATCTAGCAGCCTATGGCTGTTCAGGTCTAATTCTGTTGGCATTGATGCTTTTGAATGTGTTGTTTCCAGTGCATGCCATGGGATCATCAGATCGCAGAAATACTGGCTCTGAGCATAAAGGAAATGACTTATCCGAAGTGACCCAAGGAATATTGCGTTATCAGGTTAATGGTCAGCAATTTGAAAGTTTACCTTTAAAAACTGATGTCAGGATGAAAGTCTCTGGCTGGACAAATAGGGTGAGTGTTAAGCAAACCTTCACAAACCAATCTAGTGATTGGATTAATGGTAGTTATATTTTCCCGTTATCGTCTAATAGTGCGGTCGATCAAATGCGCCTCATTATCGGCGAGCGGGTTATTGAAGGCGATATTCAACCTAAAAAGCAAGCTAAAGCCACATTTGAAAAAGCAAAGTCTCAGGGGAAAAGAGCCAGTCTCGTATCACAGCAACGCGCTAATATATTCACCACAGAAGTCGCTAATCTTGGGCCGAAGGAAACATTAACGGTTGAAATTAGTTATCAAGAAAAACTGCGCTATAGAGACGGTGAGTTTAGCTTACGATTTCCGATGACGATTAACCCTAGGTATAAGCCAGGATCTTCGGCGGTTGATGGCGAGACTGTTAATCATAAGCCATTAAATGGTGTGACTGTAACGTCTGAATTATCGCAACAATCGTATGAATCTTTATCGCCAACATTGCCGTCATCACTGTTAAGTTTTTCACCTGAATTTTTATTGTACCCAGCGGCAGACGATCGAAGTGAGATTGATTACGAGCTGGATGATAAAAACTCAGACGGGGTAACGGTCAACTTACTAGTGGAATTAGAAGCAGGCTTTAATGTTGCAGATATCAACAGCCCATACCAAGAGATTAAAAAGGTTGGTGCAGGGGATAAATGGCAAATATCGCTTGTGGGGCAACAAAAAGCCAATAAAGATTTTGTGCTGACCTGGCGAGCGCAGGCTAATGAAAGCTTATCGCCGCTGACAGCAGTGTTTACTCAGCAAGGTCAGACTCATGAAGTCGTTAATCAACAGAGTAAAGAACATAGTAATAAAAAGAGTAATGAAAAGAGTAATAAGCATATTGATAACAAGGCAAAGCTTAATCAAGTGGAATATGGTTTAGTCATGCTGACACCTCCAGCAGCGTCAAATCAAAGCCAATTTGTTCAAAGGGACCCAAATACAAACGATGACATCAGTAAACATCACTTGCCACGAGAGTTAATTTTAGTGATTGATACGTCAGGCTCAATGTCAGGCGGCTCTTTAGAACAGGCCAAACAAGCGATGCTTTATGCGCTTGCAGGATTAACCAGCCAAGATAAATTCAATGTGATTGAGTTTAATCACGCGATGAGTCAGTTATCTGAACAATCATTAGTAGGCTCAAGTAGCAATATCGGCAAAGCTAATCAGTTTGTCCGTCAACTTGAAGCTAATGGTGGAACTGAAATCAGTAAAGCCTTATCAGTGTCTTTGACTCACGCTGGAAATCAAGCTGGAAATCACGAGGATGAATTTAATCGCGCACAAGAGCATTCAACGTTGTTAAGGCAAGTTATTTTTATCACTGATGGCGCGGTGAGTAATGAGCATGGCTTATTTCAGCAAATTGAAGCTGAATTAGGCGACAGCAGGTTATTCACCGTAGGGATCGGTTCGGCGCCTAATTCATACTTTATGGAACGTGCAGCTATGTTTGGGCGCGGTACATATACATACATTGGTAAAACGTCTGAAGTAAAAAGCAAAATTTCGCAATTACTCGCTAAAATCGAGAAACCAGTGAGTACAGATATTAAGTTAACTTATCAAGATGGCACAGTACCTGATTATTGGCCTGCTCAGATCCCCGATTTATATCAAGATGAACCATTATTAGTGAGTTATAAATCGCCTTCATATAACCAACAAGATTTAATTGTTTCAGGTTATAGCCAAGGACAATATTGGCAACATCAGATAAACCGTAATGCACCCAAACAAGCTGCGGGTCTGGATTTAATCTGGGCAAATGCGCAAATTGATGCTATTGAAGCCACCCAAAGTCGCAGCAACTTACAGCGAGTGAAAAAGCAAGTGGAAGCATTGGGAATGAAATATCATTTAGTCACATCGCAAACAAGCCTAGTTGCGGTTGATAAAACACCAGTGAACCCTATGGCCGAATTTAATCGCAATCAACAGGTGAAAAGACATATGCCTGATGGCTGGAAAAGACCTCAAGGTGTTTTGCCTCAAACTGCAACATCTAGTCGGCTAAACATTTTAATCGGGCTAAGCCTACTTATCATTGCTTTGCTACATGGCCTTTGGCTAAAAGGTTTGTTACCCGCACAGCGACTCATTTTGCCCAAAAATAACGAGCAAGGCGGGTCTTATGATGTCATTTAAATGGATTATTCCGAGTTGTGTGGCATTGATAGGAGTGAGTTTTTTATCGCAAGGAGCGTATATGCAAATTAAAGCTAATTTTGCTCAATATTTGATTGAGCAGGCATGGAGTAAAACCTTAGAAGATCAATTACCGCATAAACCTTGGAGCTGGGCAGATACACACCCTGTGGCTAAGTTAAAATTATACGCAGATAAAGAAACTGACTTATATCCAATCGGCCAGCCAATGTTTGTTCTCGCGGGGGCTTCAGGGAGAAACTTAGCATTTGGCCCAAGCTTAGTATTAAGTGGTGCTGGAGTGGGTGAGCAAGGTAATACCATTATTGCAGGGCATAGAGATACACATTTTTTACCCCTGCAACAAGTGAAAAAAGGGGACATTGTTGAGCTTGAAACATCATACGGAATGCAGCAGAACTACTTAATCACACATATTGATATCGTTCACGAAACACAAACTGAAGTACTTAATATGACAACGGATAACCAGTTAACTTTAATAACGTGTTATCCGTTTGAAGATTTATCTGCTAACAGCGATTATCGCTATGTGGTGACGGCCAAGAAAGTAAACAGTGGTCATCGTTTAATTTGAAATGGGCATCACTCTATTACGACCTAATCGTTTTGCTTCGTATAACAACTTGTCAGCACTTTCAATCAGCTGACTGGTTGTTTGTTTTTCTTTCCATTCACTGACGCCGAATGAAGCAGTAATATTATCAATACGTGTTTCGCTGCGTCGGTCTTTGACGCTCAGTTTTTCTATAGAGCGGCGCATGGCTTCAGCCAGTTGTCTTGCAATGCGTTGTTTGCTGTTAGGCAATAAAATTGCAAACTCTTCGCCACCAAATCGGTAAAGTTTAACCCCATCACGACAAGATTCCTGTAACCGTTTAGATACTACTTTGAGGACTAAATCCCCCAGCTGGTGGCCGAAGGTGTCATTGAATTGTTTGAAATGGTCAATATCGGCGATTATCAAACAAGCCCCTGACGGAGATTGACTGATAAGGGCATTAATATCTTCGTTAAATGCACGGCGGTTTAATGCTTCGGTTAATGCATCAAATAAAACATCTTTTTCAGATTCAGCTAGGCGTTGTTTGAGGGTATTTATCTCTGATTGTGCTTTGTCCAATTGCTGGGTAAAACTAACGGTACTTGAATGTATATTTGCTGACTCACTGACGATATTGCGAACGACCTTGATAACTTGCTCAAGTGAAAAGCCTTTGCTTTCAAGTTCGCTTAACTTACTAAATTCCTTTTCGATTTTTGATTGAAAATTGTTGGTGTCATGATTAGTGTCTTTTAAGGATTGAGACAGCTCGCAAACCATTGCATCAAGGTTTTGTCTCATATCACGCACATCTAGCTCAACGGGATCTGAAATGTGTTCTCGGTAAAGTAATTCGCTGGAAACAGGAGAGTATTGCTGGTTTTGTGCAATAGCTGAATCGAGGGCAAGGTTAAGCTTGGGATTGGATTCGGCCACATATGTGTACCAAAGTGCATAATTGGTCGGCGTGGTTGGAATGCTGTGTTTCAACATTAAAGGAACGGCTTTTTTTAAATTTAAAGCGGCAGATTTTAGTTGATCAGTTGACATGCAATTCCTCAATACCAGTTGAGGTCACTTTGCAAACTATCAAAAGAAAAGAGGCATAATTTTAATGAATGTTGATGCTTGAAAGTGACTTAATTATTAATCTTCAACGTTTTTTAAGCACCTTTATTAAGGTGCTTTTTGAACATTAGAATGAATAGGATACGGCAAACATGGGGCCAGTAAAACTATAATTTATATTGTAATCTAAAGTTCTAAATTCTTTATCCAAGATACTACGAGAACGCTCAATATCAACGTCAACATCGTAATAATTATACGCCAAAGATAAGTGGAAGTTTTCACAGATCATGGCACTAACACCTGCTCGAATATCGACTAATGAACCTTTAAAGTTATCATACTTAATAGCAAAGTATTGTGCATGAGCACTAAACTGCCAACCTGGGTAAAATTCGTACATGCCGAATAAACCAATATTTGGTAAAGGTGCTGTTAACGCGTTATCAACAACTTTAGGCGTAAATGAGACGGTATCACACAAGCTATTTGGTTCGCTAGTTTCGCCACAGAGGCTAATGTCACCTTCAAATATGGTTTCTACAAACATAGTATGCAAACCAATTGAGCCGCCTACAGTGTAATCATTGCCTTCCCAAATATCATATCCGTAACCAATTCTTAAAATATCGATATTTAATGTGGTCGATAATTTAGCACTGCCGTCAATGACATAGCTTTGATCATTATCACCAAACTCAGGGATTTCGATATCAAAACCTAACTGTGGGGTATCGGCATTACGGTGTAATGACTTCCAATCGACATAAATGTGGTGGCGTTCTTTGAAGCTATATTGGAATTCAAAAAAAGGCAGGAATTGATCTTCGGTTAACAGCAAGTCATCCTCAAAATCGAGCAAATAATAATTACCGGTATCTTTAGCACTTTTCACTAGCATCGTTGAATCTGAGCTAGCGTAAAATGCACCAAGGGTAAATTTGTATTCGTCAGCTTTAACATGGCCAGTAGTACAAACCACAGCTAAAAGTCCTAAAGAGGCTCGCTTAAACATTTTATCTCCGCACTTAATATGAACTCATTGTGAGTTAGACGTGCTTTTTATTTTTATTTTATAATCAGGGTTATATCTTTTTGCGTACTAATACTAGCACTATGTAACTAAATGTGAAGACTTTGTTGGTTAAAATGTGCTAAAAAGTGATCCTAGATCAAAGTTTAGAAGTGTCGACAAACATCGGGCTAAAGCTAAATATTTGTATGATAAATTTAAGTGCCTGTTTTAAAAGCTTTAAGTTGGGTTTTACGGTGAGGCCTGGCTTGGTTTAATGAATCTTTAAAATGAAGTGTTCAGTGTGTTTAAGGGAACATTAATGGAATATTTACTGATTATTTTATGGAATTTACAGTCAGTATTTTGACTAAGTGTTAAAAATTTGTAATTGAGAGGGTTTGTCAATTTTTTGCTGATTTGATATTACGTCTACAAGTGTTAAAGCTAATTACTCTTTGCCATAATTTTGCTATAAAGCGATATTAAAATAACCTCGTACATTCCTGTTTGAGTATTAATCCATTATGGATACTGATTTATTAAAAACGTATTTAGAAGTTTATCGCACCCGTCATTTTGGAAAAGCTGCAGATAATCTATTTTTAACTCGTAGCGCGGTGAGCTTCAGAGTTAAACAGCTTGAGAATATGTTAGGTGTTTCGCTGTTTAATAGAGAGCGAAATAATATTCAGCCCACACCAGCGGGTGAGCGATTACTAGAGCATGCCAATGCCGTGTTAACCGCAGTTGAAAGGGCAAAGCAAGATGTATCATTGTCAGACAGTCAGCTAGTACAACTTAGCCTTGGTATTGGACACAATGTTTGGGATAGCTACTTAAATAAATTGATGCAACCATTATGTTCTGGCTTACAAGACGTGTCTTTAAGAACTGATGTGATAACCACGGCTGTGATGTCAAAACAGTTGTCGGAAAGAACGCTAGATATCGCGCTAAGTTTTGATCCTCTGCGTATCGATGATATCGAAATCACTAAACTACACCGCGTGAATTTAATATTGGTGGCTGACAAGCCTGACTTATCGGTGAATGATATAAGCCAATACCAGTATGTGAAAGTGGATTGGGGTACCGCTTTTAATATCATGCATGCGCAAGAGTTAGCATACTTTCCCATGGCATCTCTACATACCAGTTCTGCGCAAATAGCATTTGATTATCTAATGAGCAATGGCGGTAGTGCTTTTTTGCCTGAAACGATGGTTGAGGAAAAGCTTTTACAATCTGAACTGTTTTTAGTTGAAGGCGTTGAGCCAATGCGCAGACATATTTACGCCGCGCATTGGATTAACAGTGAGCGAATTGATGAAATTGAACAAGCTCTGCTAGTACTAACACATAAAATTTATCGTTGATCTTAGCTGGATCATTTAATGTTTTTAGCTGTCTTTACTACAAGAGAGTGATTCGGACGAATAGCTATAATAAGTAAGCATTGATCAATATTGCGCCCCACGTTATAGCGCACAATGCCAAACTTAAAAATACCGCTGCAGAAGCCACGTCTTTGGCTTGACCACTTAAAGGATGGATTTCATCACCTATTCTATCGACGACCGCTTCGATGGCTGAGTTAAGTAACTCTGTGATAAGTACGATGAACAAAGTCATTATCATTAATATTGATTCGATAAAGCTGACATTGGTGAAAAGTGCAATAGGGAGTAATACCATTGCTAAGATAAGTTCTTGTCTAAATGCAGCTTCATTTTTCCAGGCGCTTGTTAACCCCTGTAATGAAAAGCCAGTCGCTCGGATGATCCGTTTAAAGCCATTATTATTTACCGGTTTCATTTTATGCCTATATCTCATTTTGTGTGTAACGTAGGTAGATTGTTATATCAGCCCTTAACATAGCAAAATATAAAATCTTTACTAAAATCAATTATCTTGAATGCTGTTTAGTGTCAGAGTTGTTGTCTATAGCTGGGGTTAACTATGCTAGCTGTTAACTAAGGTAGGAGCCGACTACTGTTGCTATTCAATATGGTCGCTGTTGTGGCAGCAGTGTATTGATCAAGTCCAATAGGTTTCATTTTCAAATTATTACTAGCAAGGATGCTACTATGCAAAGATATTTACTGTCTATTATATTTCTTCCCATCTATTTATTACTTTCTGTTTCATTGTTTGCAGCTGAAAAGCCTCCCATTCAACTTGCTAGCCGGTTTCAAGATGACATCAAGGTTGAACAATACTTTGTCAGTGAAAAGCTTGATGGTGTAAGAGGCTATTGGAATGGTGAACATCTGTTGTCTCGCTCTGGTAGAAAGATATTCGTGCCTGATTGGTTTGTTGCAGACTTTCCAGCGTCTAAACTGGATGGCGAGTTATGGATTAAACGTAATGATTTTGAATCAGTGTCCGCGCTATCGCGAAGTCAGAGGGTCGATAACCCCTTGTGGCGACAAGTTAAGTTTATGATTTTTGATATGCCAGAACATAAGGGCGAATTTAGTCAGCGTGTGCAAGACATGGCACAAATAGCGTCTCACTCTAAGTACATAAACATGATCCCCCAACAATCATTCTCAACTCACGAAGCGCTATATCAAGAACTTAATCGTGTTATAGCACTAAAAGCTGAAGGCCTGATGCTACATAAAAAATCGGCCTTGTATAAAGTGGGCCGCAGCCAAGATATTGTTAAACTCAAACCTCGCTATGATGCTGAAGCCATTGTCATCGCTTATAACGAAGGTAAGGGGAAATATTCAGGTTTACTAGGCTCTCTCACTGTTGAAATGCCTGATGGAAAACAGTTTAAAATTGGCAGTGGTTTTAGTGATCATCAAAGAGCTAACCCGCCGGCAATTGGCTCAATCATCACTTACCAATATTTAGGGCTGACGAAAAACGGCATTCCACGATTCGCGCATTTTTTAAGGTTAAGGAATGAATAAATATAGGCTTTTTGACCTAAACCTAGTTAATATTAGGTTCGCTAAATCTACGATTTTTCCAAGCGAAATAAAGGAGTAAGTATTGGAATCCCAATCCCATTCTAAAGCTGATGCGATACAAACGCTAAACTTGAGTCAGGTTAAGTCAGTACTTTTTGTTTGTCTCGGTAATATTTGCCGCTCGCCTAGCGCTGAAGCTGTTTTTCGCCATAAAGTTGCTGAGTTAGGTCTTGAAATTCATATAGATTCAGCAGGAACAGCGGCCTATCATCAAGGAAACCCACCGGATCCTCGTTCAATCAAAGCAGGTGAGGCTCGTGGATTAGAGTTCAGTGGTATGAAAGCACGTAAAGTAATAGACCAAGATTTTGAGCAGTTTGACTTAATATTGGCAGCTGATAACACTAATATGGATGATTTAATCATTCGCTGTCCTTCTCAATACCAACATAAATTGAGGTTGATTTTATCCTTTGCAGCAGATGACGTTAACGGTGTAATGGAAGTGCCCGATCCCTATTACGGCGGCGAGAATGGTTTTGAAGTGGTTTTAGATTTGTTGGATGCAAGTTTAGTTGCGTTGGCAAAGCGGATTAAATCGGCAGAATCTCTCTAATTTAACGTATAAAGGCTTATCATGTGATAAGCCTTTATACGTTCTATCGTAACGTAATAACTAATTAGGGTTAACCATTTTGATGACGTTTACCTGAACGTTTTAATTTTTCTTGTTCAATTTTTTGCTGTTTAATGGCTTCTTTTTCTGCCATCACTCGCGCTACTTCAGCTTTTTCAATCTCAGCCATTTCAGGGGTTTCTAAGGTCAATAAGCCTGTTTTTCCTGAGCGGAATTCATGGAGTAGTAATTCAGATGCTTTGTGTAAATCAATACGACCGCCTGGTCTTAATGCACCGCGTTTACGGCCAATTTCTTCGAGTAATTCAATATCGGTTTCAGGCAGTGACTTGAGTTTATATCGCTCACAAATCTCTTCAGGATAGGCGTGAAGAAAATACTCTGCAGCGAACATGGCGACATCTTCATATTCCATTGCAGTATCTTTAATCGCACCAGTGACAGCTAAACGATAACTACTTGATTCGTTATCAACCTTTGGCCATAAAATACCAGGAGTGTCAGACAGTACGATACCATTTTTTAAATTGATACGTTGTTGACGCTTGGTGACAGCGGGTTCGTTACCTGTTTTTGCGAGAGTGCGACCCGCAAGGGTATTAATAATAGTGGACTTACCGACATTCGGGATCCCCATAATCATGGTACGAATATCTTTTTCAAGTTTGTCGCGAGAAGGAACTAACTTACGACAAATATCAGGAATGCTTTTAACTTGACCTGGTTGAAGTGTGGTTATCGCAGTTGCTTTTACACCTTGTTCACGCTCTAGGTATTCAATCCAGCGTGCGGTCACTTTAGGATCGGCTAGGTCTGATTTGTTGAGTAGTTTAATACATGGCTTATCGCCCCTTAAGGTTGAAACCATAGGGTTTTCACTACTATATGGAATACGCGCATCTAATACTTCGATGACAAGATCGACTTGAGGCATTGCCTCTTCAATCTCTTTTCGAGCTTTGTGCATGTGTCCTGGGTACCATTGAATTGCCATGTGTTTGCCTTTTTTAAAACCACTACTAACAAAGGGGGCATATTCTACCTTGTTATGCCGTTAAATGATAAAAAAAAGCGCCATTTGGCGCTTTAAACTTATTGGAAATACTCAAGAACTTAAATAACGCCAAGCTCTCGTAGTCTTTCCATTAAGTAGCTATCTGCTGTGTAGCGCTCAGATAACACCACTTCTGGGTTGGGATGTAAAAACAGTGGTAACGAAATACGCGATTTGGTCTTATCTGTTCCTTCAGGGTTAATGACTCGATGTGACGTTGATGGATAATAACCACCAGATGCTTCTTGAAGCATATCACCGATATTAATAATGATATTACCAAAATCACTGGGTACATCTATCCAATTATCATCTTTGGTTTGTACTTGAAGACCTGGCTCGTTAGCCGCGGGTAGTACAGTTATTAAGTTAATATCTTCATGTGCTGCTGCGCGAATTGCGCCTAGTTCTTCATCGCCAGCCATTGGTGGGTAGTGCAGAACACGTAATAATGTTTTTTCGCTTTCAGCTATCATGGCTGGCAGCGGAATTGAAAATTTTGCAGCTACCTCAGCTGGTGCATACTCTTCAATCCAACCTAATAATTCCGCAGCTAATTCATTAGCATGTTTATAGTAAGCCAGAATGTTGGCTTTTAATGATTCAGGTATACGGCCCCAAGGGTAAACGTGAAAATATTCTTTGATATCTTTTACGCTATGGCCTTTTGCCGTTTCAGAAATTGAGGCCGGGAAAAACCCATCCTGTGTTTCTGGTTTGAATAAAAAATCATTTTTTTGTTCAGACTGGAAAAACTCATACCATTCTTTATAGATGGTTTCGACGAGTTCTTTACTGATTGGGTGATTGGATAATACACCAAACCCTGTTTCTCTTAATGACTCAACAAACTGCTTTGCACAGCCCTCTGAGCGGTAATCAATTGTTTCTAATTTCATGTTTTCTACTTATTGTTTTATTTGACCCAATGTGATTTTAACCTCCGTCACACTTTGTCGCAATTTTTTGATCTAAAAAGCGGTCTTATAAGTCGAAATAGTGATCTTTATTCGGCATACTGCCATCTGTTTAACTATTGCTTTAAAGTGAGAAGGCTAAGATTGAAGTTAGGACGATGCAAATGAATGAATTAACTGAGTTTGAAAAGTATGTCATTGAGCAGAAAGGAACTGAACGTCCATTTAGTGGAGAATACGTCAATCATGAAGCTGAAGGTTTATATCTGTGTAAAAAATGCTTAGCGCCTTTATATAAAAGCGAACATAAATTTAATGCTTTTTGTGGCTGGCCTGCATTTGATGATGAAATACATGGTGCAATCAAGCGTACTGTAGATGCAGATGGTCAACGCACAGAAATTACTTGCTATGAATGTGGCGGTCATCTTGGTCATGTGTTTAAAGGTGAAATGCTCACCGGTAAAAATATGCGTCATTGTGTCAACTCTATTTCAATGGTTTTTAAAAGTTACGATGAAATAGAAGCAGAGAAATCTAAAGCGGCCAAATCGATGCAAATGGCCACATTTGGTGCAGGTTGCTTTTGGTGTATAGAGGCCGTTTTCCAAAGACTCGACGGGGTTGAGAGTGTTTATTCTGGTTATAGTGGCGGCACAACAGAAGATGCACATTATGATGCGGTATGCAGTGGTATTACAGGTCATGCCGAAGTCATACAAGTGACATTTAATCCAGCTGTGATTAGTTACAACACCTTACTGTCGGTATTTTTTGCGATTCATGATCCTACCACTTTGAATCAACAAGGTAATGATAAAGGTCCACAATACCGTTCGGTGATATTTACTCATAATGCTGAGCAAGTCGATCAAGCGACAATTGCAATTAGTAAATTGATACAGCAGGGGATTTGGCCAAAACCTATTGTGACTGAAGTTTCTATGTACGAAACTTTTTATCATGCAGAAAACTTTCATGATGACTATTTTGCTAAAAATGCAGAACAACCTTATTGCCAACTACTTATCAAGCCCAAGTTTGAACAGGCGATGAGACAATTTGAGGCATTACTAAAGAAAGATTAGTCTAGTTGATGTAAGAAATACCTACGCTGACAAAGCGGTAACCCAATAAAAAAGCGAACTTTCTAGTTCGCTTTTTTGTTGATGGAATAACATCACTTATTGATTCGGATTAAGAATCCAGTGCATCATCTGCCACTTTGTAATGTGGATCTTCAATCACATTAACTTCAACTAAATCACGTGCCTTATGGAGTAAATCTTTACAGTCTGGACTTAAGTGTCGTAAATGTAACTTTTTACCTGCTGCAACATATCGTTCAGCTAACGTATCAATAGCATCAAGTGCTGAATGATCAGCAACGCGCGAATTTTGGAAATCGACAATGATATCTTCAGGATCATTAGTTGCATCGAAAAGATCTAAGAAGTTAGATACAGAGCCGAAGAACAATGGGCCATTTAACTTGTAAACTTTCCAGCCATTGGCATCTGTATTAGTTTCAACGTTGATGTGTTTTGCGTGTTCCCATGCAAACACGAGTGCTGAAACAATAACGCCAACAAAAACAGCAAATGCCAAATCGGTAAATACGGTCACAGCAGTGACTAAGACGATAACGAATGCATCATGCTTTGGTACTTTGCCCATGACTTTAAAACTAGCCCATTCAAATGTCCCGAGTACCACAATGAACATTACACCGACTAGCGCGGCTAGAGGGATAATTTCAATGAATGCTGAGCCAAATAAAATAAAGGCAAGTAGTGCTAAAGCTGCAGTTATGCCAGATAAACGACCACGACCCCCTGAGTTGATATTAATGATTGATTGACCAATCATTGCACACCCACCCATAGCGCCGAAGAAGCCACTGGTAATATTGCCCACACCTTGACCAACACATTCTTTGTTACTTTTACCACGACTATTGGTCATTTCATCAATAACGGTAAGGGTTAACAGTGATTCAATTAAACCAATTGCAGCAAGAATAAATGCATACGGAAGGATAATAAATAGGGTATCTAGAGTAAATGGCACACTTGGAATGGCAAAGCTAGGCAAGGTGCCTGCAATGGTTGCATGCTCATCACCACTCATGGTTTTTAAGAAATCGAGTACATTACGCGTATCCAAATCTAAACCAACTACGATTGCGGTAACCGTTAAAATCGCGACTAATGAAGACGGAATCGCAGTGGTTAATTTTGGTAAAAAGTGGATGATCGCCATCGTTAAAGCGACTAAGCCGAGCATAATCATTAATGGCTCTTGTGCCAACCAGATCATGTTTCCTGCGGCATCTTTGACTTTAAATTGTCCAAGCTGGGCAAGGAAAATAACAATAGCGAGACCGTTTACAAAGCCAATCATCACAGGATAAGGAACAATGCGTATAAATTTACCGAGCTTGAATATACCTGCGGATATCTGAATTATCCCCGCCAGCACCACCGCTGCAAATAAATACTGTACTCCATGCTCAACAACAAGCGATACCATGACAACTGCCATAGCGCCGGTTGCGCCAGAAATCATGCCTGGGCGCCCGCCAATAACAGCAGTAATAATACCCATGATAAAGGCTGCGTATAAACCGACCATAGGTTCAACTTGAGCGACAAATGCAAAAGCAACAGCCTCTGGTATAAGTGCTAGTGCAACAGTCAATCCAGATAAAATATCTGCTTTGCTACTGCTTGTTTTGTGACGAAGTAGATCGAACATTTAGCCCCTGAAAACAATTGATGTGTTTGATAATAAAAGTGTGCGTATGTTAACAAAATTTAATGCTGCGCTAAACCTGAAATTAATCTTAATTGATTATAAATAGAATAATTCATTAAATTGTAAATATAAAAAAACCACGCTAATTAGCGTGGTTTTTAAATGAGTCTTTTAGACTGAACTTAAATCATTAAGCTTTTGTCGTATCAGACGAAGCACTATTTGCCATTCTAGACTTAGATGCTTCAGCATCAGGTTGTGATTTTTCATATTCACGACCTTTAGGGACAGCTTGCTGAGTACGAGCTTCAGAAACAGGTTTAGTTGTATCTGACATCACCATAGAACCAAAGCGACTAGCGGCAGCAGGTTTTTTAGCTGGCGCTTCAACTTTCGCGGCAGATGCTGTTGGTGTAGCAACAACTTTGCGTTGAATAGCCGCAGGCTTAGCCATAGGTGCTGAAGCGATTGAATTATCTTTAGCTGGTGCTTTTAGCGGTTCAACTTTAGCTTCTTCAGTTACAGGCTCTTGAGCAATAGGCGCTTCAGTTTTAACTTCTTCAACTACAGGCTCTTGAGCAATAGGCGCTTCAGTTTTAACTTCTTCAACTACAGGCTCTTGAGCTATAGGCGCTTCAGCTTTAACTTCTTCAGCTACAGGCTTTTGAGCAATAGGCGCTTCAGTTTTAACTTCTTCAGCTACAGGCTCTTCAGTTTTAACTTCTTCAACTGCAGGCTCTTGAGCAACAGGTGCTTCAACTTTAACTTCTTCAACAACAGGTGTTGTTTCAACAGCAGGAGCCTCAGTTTTAACTTCAACTGCTGCTTCAGCTTGTTCTGCATCGAGTTGTTTTTCAAGTTCATCAACTGGAGTAAATACAGCTGTTGCTGGCGCAGTTTCATCTTCATCACGACGACGACGTTGACCCGCTGCACGCAAATGACGAGGGCTACGACGGCTACGACGCTGACCTTGTTTCTCATCACTGTCTTCAGCATTATCTTCAGATGTAACAACAGGTGCTTCTGCTGATGCTTCAGCTGGGGCAGCTACAGGCGCTGAACTTGTTGCTTCAACCGTGGTTTCGACAACTGCAGAGTCAACTTTCACTTCAGAATCAGTTTTTTCAGTTTTGATAACTTGAGCATCTTTTGCTGATTCAGATGTTACCGCTTCAACTGATTCAGACTTAACTTGCTCAGTTTTTGCTGTGTTATCTTTTCTTGGACGACGAGTACGAGCCGGTTTAGCTGCTTGTTCTGTTGCAACAGGCTTAGCTGTTTCAACTGAAGCAGTAGTTTCAGTTGTGGCAACGTCATTTAACTTAGCTTCATTTTGTTCGTTTTCAATTCGAACTTTACGGCGCATGTTACGACGTTGACGACGTTCTCTGGCAGCTTCCTGCTTAGGTGATTTCTCGCCTTCAGCACGTGGCTTATCTGCAACAGGTTTATTTGTATTAACTTTAGGGTCATTCTTAGTCGGACGTTTATCAGCTTGCTCTTTGTTAGCAACATCTCTGTCAGACTTCTTGTTACGACCTTTGTTGTCTCTGCCTTTGTTATCAGCATCGTTACGGTTATCGCTGCGGTTGTCATTACGATTGCGACGATTGTCAGTGCGACGTGAATCATTGCGACGGTTACGACGGTTGTTTTGACCATCTTTACGATTTTTGTCTGATGGCTTAGATTCAGTTTTTGCAGGCTCATCTGATGAGAATAGTTTGCTAATCGCTGAAACCATTTTAGCGAAGAAACCAGGCTCTGATGCAGTAGCTTCAACTTTAGCAGGCTGTTCAACAGTCGGTTTTGGCGCAACATTTTTTGGCGTACCAAAACCTTTAATAGCTGGCTGTTGTGCTTCTGCACGTTCTAGTTTACGTGGTTCGTACAACTTAGCTTCAGGTTTTTCTACACGCTTATAGCTTGACTCAACGACTTCATCATCGCTTCTTAAACGTGATACGCGGTAGTCAGGTGTTGTCATGTGCGAATCTGGGATTACGTACACTTCAACATTGTGACGTTCTTCAGTGATGCGAATTGCTTTACGCTTTTCGTTCAATAAGAATGCAGCAACATCAACAGGTACAACAGCTTCGATTTGCGAGGTATTTTCTTTAATCGCTTCTTCTTCCATTAAGCGAAGGATAGAAAGAGCTAAAGATTCAGTACTACGAATCGTACCTTGGCCATGACAGCGAGGACATAAATGACCTGCAGATTCACCAAGAGAAGGGCGTAGACGTTGGCGTGACATTTCCATCAAACCAAAACGAGAAATACGACCTAATTGTACACGAGCACGGTCTAAATGAACCGCATCACGCATTCTGTTTTCAACTTCACGTTGATGTCTAACTGGTGTCATATCGATGAAATCGATAACCACTAAACCACCTAGGTCACGTAAACGTAATTGACGTGCAATTTCGTCTGCGGCTTCAAGGTTAGTGTTTAATGCTGTTTCTTCAATATCTCCGCCTTTTGTAGCACGTGCAGAGTTAATATCGATAGACGTTAATGCTTCAGTCGGGTCAATAACAATTGAACCGCCAGAAGGCAAACGTACTTCACGTTGGAAAGCAGACTCAATTTGAGACTCAATTTGGAAGTGAGTGAATAGCGGTACTTCAGATTCGTAACGCTTAACACGTTCAACGAAATCAGGGCGAACAAGGCCAATATGCTGTTTCGCTTCTTCAAAAATGCGTGGGTGATCAATTAAGATTTCACCAACATCACGGCGTAAGTAATCACGGATAGCGCGAACAATTACGTTACTTTCTTGGTGAATAAGAAATGGTGCAGGCTTGCTTTGAGCTGCTTCCTGAATGGCATCCCAATGATGTTGAAGAACTTTAAGGTCCCATTTTAGTTCTGCAGCGTCTTTACCAACACCAGCTGTACGTACAATAAGGCCCATACCGTTAGGTACAGATAACTCAGACATTGCTGCTTTAAGCTCAGTACGCTCATCACCTTCGATGCGACGAGAAATACCGCCAGCACGTGGGTTATTAGGCATTAACACTAAGTAAGAACCAGCAAGAGAGATAAACGTTGTTAAGGCGGCGCCTTTATTACCACGTTCTTCTTTGTCGATTTGTACGATAACTTCTTGGCCTTCAGATACCACTTCTTTGATATTTGGGCGACCTTGGAAAGAGTATCCTTTAGGGAAGTATTCGCGTGCGATTTCTTTAAGCGGAAGGAAACCGTGACGATCAGCGCCGTAATCAACAAACGCAGCTTCTAAAGAAGGTTCTACGCGAGTGATGGTGCCTTTATAGATATTTGATTTTTTTTGTTCATGGCCTGGGCTTTCGATATCCAGATCATACAATTGTTGCCCATCTACTAGGGCAACGCGCAACTCTTCCGATTGAGTTGCATTTATTAACATACGTTTCATGATGACTTAATTCTTCTAATAAGGTCATCAAACAAAGACTTATCGTTGCATTACGGGCCTAAAATTATTATTCACAAAGCCTCACGGCTGGTTTTTAGGCAAGTTAGGTGCGCATTGCTGTAAGACGCATTCGCTGCGTGTCGCATCCTATTTATGGCTTATTTTTTAATGATTACAAAAACAAGGAATTCGTTGTTAATACGCAACCAACCCCATAAATTTTAAAATTTCTTATCCGGTAATGCCCAAGTCGAATCGGTCTGTTTGATAACAAGCTAAAATTTGTTCGAATTTGGGGGTGCAATGTTTCAGGAAAACTTTTTAAATAATGATGAAACAGACGGTTTAACTGTAAAAGCAATTCTTATTGCTTTGTGATGTTTACAGTCTGCAAATCAATGATTTGCGACCTGCCGTGCTCATGAATTCTACTGAAAAAACACCATAATAAATTGAGGTTGTGAACAATTTATTCACTGTTTATCCTCAATCACTGCGCAAATATAGCAATAAACAATTTAGACAGCAATCAAAACAACGAATTCTTATTATCCCATCAAGGTAAAACTTAGGGTACAATGTGCGCCGTAATTACTATAGGCGCATCATGAATACAGAAACTCCCACAAAAGTTCAGTTGGTCACCATTGATGAAGATCATTTTGAGCAACGCATTGATAATTTTCTTCTCACCAAATTAAAAGGTGTTCCTAAAAGCATGATTTATAGAATCGTGCGAAAAGGAGAGGTGCGTGTAAATAAGAAAAGGATAAAACCTGAGTATAAATTACAAATTGATGATGTGGTGCGTATTCCGCCAGTGAGAATGGCTGAAAAAGATCATCGTACAGCCCCTTCAGCTAAATTATCGAAAGTGACTCAGTTAGAAGCACGTATTATTCATGAAGATAATCATCTTATCGTATTGAATAAACCTGCGGGAATTGCTGTTCACGGTGGCAGTGGTGTTGATTTTGGTGTGATTGAAGGCCTTCGTTCATTACGACCACAACAAAAGTTTTTAGAGTTGGTTCATCGATTAGATAAAGACACATCAGGTGTGTTACTGATTGCTAAGAAACGCAGCGCATTAAAACATTTACACGATCAACTGCGTAAGAAAACGATGCAGAAAGATTATATGGCTTTGGTTCGCGGTGATTGGCAAGCTAAAGATAAAGTCATTAAAGCGTCGTTACTTAAAATCACTCTTAAATCCGGTGAGCGAATAGTCAGAGTAAACCCTGAAGGTAAAGCATCTGAAACCCGTTATAAGATTATGCAGCGTTACCAAGGCTGCACATTAGTTAAAGCGAGTCCAGTAACAGGTCGAACTCACCAAATTCGAGTACATTGTCAATATGCAGGTCATGCAATTGCCTGTGATGATAAGTACAGTGAGAAGAAGTTTGATGATGCTATGCGTGACAAAGGTTTAAATCGTTTATTTTTGCATGCGGCTGAACTTAAGTTTATACATCCTGAAAATGATGAAGTGACGACAGTAAAAGCGCCATTAGATGATGTTTTATTAGCAACCTTAGAGAAGTTAAAGCGCGCATGAACCCAAATCAGACAAAACAGTATCAGTTAGTCATCTTTGATTGGGATGGCACATTAATGGATTCAATCGGTAAAATAGTTGATTGCATGCAATGTGTGGCGAAAGAATTAAGTTTAGTTGTTCCTTCAGAGCAACAAGTCCGCGATATTATCGGTTTGTCTATTTTACCTGCGATGGAAAAGTTGTTTCCTCACAATGCTGATATGTACGACGAACTTTTGGAAGCTTACAAAAACTACTACTTAAACATTAATGTGACGCCTTCGCCTTTGTTTGACGGTATTGAGAATGTGTTATCTCAAATTCAAGCAGCAGGGCACACGTTAGCCATTGCTACCGGTAAACGCAGAGCAGGTCTTGATAGAATGTTGTCTGAAACGGGTTTAGGTAAATATTTTGTGGCTACTCGTTCTGCTGATGAAGCTGAGTCAAAACCGCACCCTTCGATGATCACATCTTTACTTGATGAGTTAGATATCAATGCTGAACAGACAGTGATGATTGGTGATTCAAAGCTTGATATTGCAATGGCAAATAATGCGGGTGTGAGTAGCATTGCGGTCACTTATGGTGCACATAGCTTAGAAGATTTATTAAGTCAGAATCCTACAGCAACAGTCAATAAGCCGACTGATATATTATTGCATCTTTAGCTCGTAGAGTTATCTTGTACTATTTGGCTACTTGTTTCAGTTTATAAAAAATAGTCTCGAATCATAACTAGTTATTGCCTTATGAATTAATCATAAAAAAGCCGATGAATCATTCACCGGCTTTTTTGTATCTAAGTGTTAATTAACCTAGTGGGTAGATAACTTGCACTTTCAGTTTTAGATCACAAGAACCTACAGTATTCCAGTCTACAGCTAGTGGATCGAATGATTGGCCATCAGCACCATAAACAGGTGTGAACCAGTCAAAGCTTTTCAGTACTGACTTATGTAAATCAGCGGTTACTTGTATACGTGCACCAGCATTACGTGGCCCCATATCTGGTGAGCCTTTCTTAACATTAGAACGAGTATCATACTCATAGTAATGCACTTCACCACTGCCGTTGGTGATTAAGTTTTTACAAGTATTATTCTTGGTAATAAATAAGTCGATGTAGTATTCACCGTCATCTTCTAAGCTCATACCAGGACCAAATGTAGCTGAACTCGCTATTGGCGTGCCATTTTCTATACGATGAGTAGTGAAAGTAGAAGCACCTTTGAAGTTAGAATAACTATTCAGCGTATAAGATTTGCCATCGTCTGGGAATTCATGGGTGATAAATTCACGATTTTCTTGGCCACAAGCCGTTTTAAGTGTTTTAACACCTTCGCCTTCAGCAGCTTCTTTCCATTCATAGAAAGTATTTTGTTTACCCATACGAGTTTCTAAGAATGCAGCATTAACAAATGAAGCACCGTCTGCATTGTAATAAAAAGTACCTACATTTGATGCTCCAGTATAACTATCCCAATTTCCATCAGCTGGATGAGTTGGAACCCCTGGCGCACCTGGCTCTGTTGGTTCAACTGGATCAACAGGATCTGTTGGCTCAACAGGTTCTGCTGCAAAGCTATGACAAGTATCACAAGTCATACCGTTATCGTGGCCATCGTTGTGGCATGAAGTACATGTAGACCCTTCATTATGCTCAAAAGGAATTTCAGGCATACCAAATACGCCCACTAAACTCGCTTCTGGTGATTTACCATTATTGACATACGGCGTATCAGGATTCGGGTTTTCATATTCGAAATTGACACCAATGTTGGCACACTGTTGTTGGAATGTGCTAACAAAGCTAGTGGCTTTCTCATCTAACTCTTTGTTGGTATCAGATAGATTTTTGTTATCTTCTGTTAAACCTTTATTAGCCTCATCTAATTGCTGGTTTTGTTGAGTTAATTCAGCAATTTGTACTTCTAGTTCAGGATTAGGATCGATTGTAACAGTATCATCATCGTTACAAGCAGTTAGAGCCAAAACTGAAATACAGACAAGGCTTAATTTAAAAGTTTTTTTCATCATTGTTCCCCTACTAGTTTGTGACTAGCATTTAATATTATTTTTATTTCAACCTACAAATTAAAGCGATGGATAGAATGAGCAGTCTTTACCTTAATATTTTTATGACATCCATTTAAATGAATGTCTTGTAAAACACTAGGTGAGACGAACAATCTTTTATTCATACGTTAATAAAACGTTTAACTACGTTCAGCTTTAATATGTTTGAACATCCAAATTTAATTTAGATGTAAATAAAGCAGTGCTCACAAAATCATTTGTGCGATATCGATGCTTTAGTTAACACCTCTGATATTGCAGCTTTAACTTTGATTCATTACTAATTCTATTATCTAGTATTAGTAATGCGGTGATTGCTTCGGTGAGGAATGTAAATGTTTGCAAAGAAATAGTATGTGATGAATGTCAATTTTATTCTCACATGGTAAATGATATTAGTTGCAATGTGATCTAAATGTATATTTAAGTTGTTTTGAGAACTGAACATTAGTTTAGAGCAACCTTAAGTTGTTTGCGCTTATTGCTGTGTTTTTGTTTAAGTTGCTGTTATTAATGGCTTGTTGGCTGGGTTTGCATTGGCTATTTAATTTTTTATTGCAAAGTGGTGCTAAATCGCTAATTAAGGGGGGAAACATTACCATATCGTTTCATTAACTTTTTAGTCTTTTTTTTAATCTGTAACAATGTAAATATATTGTCAGGTTAGAGGGCTTATTTATACGAAATGAAAGAGGTTATATTAATTATAAATATTAAATTGAAAGGTTGAGTGTACTTGGTATTTCATTTTAGAGTAATTCCATCAGTCTGGAATACTTGCCGGGTAACTAATTTTAATTGTTTGCAAGTGGGTTTGTGTATTTATATTGCAGATTGTCACTTTCATTAGCATTAATTTATTTTTGTTTTATTCTATTCTTTGTAATCCTTGTTTCTATTTTTTGTAATGATTCTTTTATTTTTGTTGATTAAATGAGTTGGAAGTGAGTTATTCAATAATGTAGACGTAAAATTATATTGCGCCCGATAATCGTCATTCATAAATTACCGATTTTAAATTGAACCTTTGATTATCCTTAACAAAGGTTCATATATTTTTTTAAAAAACGTGACTTTTACAATACTTGAATATCATGTTTTTTAAGTAACTGAATAAGCTTAATCAGTGGTAAGCCAATCAAGGTGTTAGGGTCATCGCCTTCAAGCTTTTCAAACAGAGCGATTCCAAGTCCTTCAGCTTTAAAGCTGCCAGCACAGTATAAAGGTTGTTCTAGTTCAACATAACGGGTAATTTCTGCGAGGGTTAACTCTCTGAAGTGCACGGTGAATGGTTCAATCAAACTGAATGCTTGCTGTGTTTGGCTATGGATAACACTGAGTCCAGTATAAAAAGTGATAGCTTTGCCGGAGGCTTGTTGAAGTTGTTTGATGGCTTTGTCACTGGAGTGGGGTTTACCGACAATTTTGCCATCTATTACTGCCACTTGATCCGAGCTAATTATCACCGCAGGTTGTATTTCGTTTGATCCACTCTTTATATAGCTAATTTTATCGAGTTTAGTCTCTGGATTATTGTTCACATCTTTATTATGCGTATCGAGGTTATTATTAATTGTATTGTAGAGTTTGGCACCTGCTACAGCCTTAGCTTTTGCTAGGCGTAATACTAATGCTTGTGCTGTTTCACCTTTAATGGGGGTTTCGTCGATATTGGGAGATAAACAGTCGAAAGGGAGCTGTAATTTTTCGAGAATTTCTTTGCGATATACAGATGTAGAAGCCAAGATTATTTTGGTATTCATGTTGCGTCTTTCATGTATTTAGATAATTACGACTATAATAAGTCAAAATTGCGTTCAAATGCAGTAAATTTAGCCGGATCGCGCTTGTGATCGCAGGCTGTGACAGGTAATATTTCGCTTCGATCAATTTTAATGTTGGCGTTTTAGTAAATTGTTCAATTTGTTTAGTTAAGCAATTAACCGCAATTTGGATAAATTTCCTTTGACTCTAGCGTTTTCAAACTATAATATGCGCGCCTTATGCAAACAGTAAAGATACCAGTATCAATTGATCCTATTCGAACTGCAGCCAGCGGTCTTCGTTATGAAGGTGTTGTGCCCGGCAAACAGAATAAGCGATTAAACGAGTTATGTGCTGGCGATTGTTCCGATGTGACAGTGTCGTTAGAATGTGGCGTCGATATTCAGGGGATAGTCTACCTTAGCGGGAAGGCTGTGACGGAGCTCACTCTGCTATGTCAACGTTGTATGACACCATATACCACAGAGGTTACGGTCGACTTCTCCTTTAGTCCTTGTAAGACTCAAGAAGAAATCGATGAGCTCCCGGATGCGTATGAGCCGATTGAGTGCAATGAAATTGGTGAAGTTCGTCTGCATCAGTTGATCGAAGATGAATTGATAATCGCTATGCCAATTATTCCTATGCATCAGAATGTTGATTGCAACTTAGGAACAAAAGACATAGTTGTAGGCGAAATCGAGCCCTCTCAAGAGGAGCGTCCAAATCCGTTTGCAGTGTTAGAAAAACTGAAGAGCAAGTAATCTAGGAGACAAGTCAAATGGCTGTACAACAGAATAAAAAATCACGTTCAAAGCGCGGCATGCGCCGTTCACACGATGCATTGAGCACAGCTCAATTATCTGTAGACGCTACTAGCGGTGAATTACATCTACGTCACAACGTGACTGCTGATGGTTTTTACCGCGGTAAAAAGGTTATCAACAAGTAATTTGTTGCTAATCTTATGACGGATCTGACGCTCGCGTTAGATGTGATGGGGGGCGATAATGGCCCCCTCGTCACAGTGCCTGCAGCCTTGCAGGCACTGAAATTCAATTCTCAACTATCCATTATTCTTGTCGGTAATCAAACCGAAATAGATCCTTTCCTAGTTGATATTGATAGTGCTATTCGTGCACGTATTCAAATTATTCATACCACTGAAGTTATCACCATGTGTGATAGACCTATTCAAGCTATTCGTTCGCGCAAACAAAGTTCAATGCGTTTGGCGTTAGAATTAGTTAAAGATGGTAAAGCCCAAGCGTGCGTTAGTGCCGGTAATACTGGTGCATTAATGGCATTGGCTAAAATTTTACTTAAAACGCTACCTGGGGTTGATAGGCCCGCTTTAGTGAGTTGTTTACCTGCAGTAACAGGTAAACCTGTTTATTTATTAGATCTCGGCGCAAATGTTTCCTGTGACTCTGAAACGTTATTTCAGTTTGCAGTCATGGGTTCAGTGTTATGTGAAGCAGTCCATAAACGCGCAAGACCAAAAGTTGCATTACTGAACGTCGGCATCGAAGACGTGAAGGGCAACGATCAGGTCCAGCAAGCTGCTCAGTATTTATTGGATACTGAACAAGTCAATTACACCGGTTTTATTGAGGGTGATGAAATATTCACCGGAACGGTTGATGTCATTGTTTGTGACGGCTTTGTTGGCAATATCACGTTAAAAACATCAGAAGGCATTGCTAAGCTTTTAGTCCACCAATTAAAACGTGGCTTAACGCAAGGTTTGTTCGTTCGGATGTTGTCTAAACTCCTCGCTCCACGTATACAATCAGTGCTCAGTAAGATGAACCCCGACCACTACAATGGCGCAAGTCTGATAGGATTGCGCGGAATAGTAGTAAAGAGTCATGGAAACGCTGATGAAGCGGCTTACTTACAAGCAATCAATTTAGCTGCTACAGAAGCAAAACGTCGTCTTCCGGAAATGATTAAAGATCGTTTGGAGACGATTCTTTTAGACATCAATAGCTGATCTCATTATATGCAAACAAAAATTCTCGGAACTGGTAGTTATCTGCCGGTGCAAGTTCGTAGTAATCACGATTTAGAAAAAATGGTCGACACTTCAGATCAATGGATTGTGGAGCGTACAGGTATTTCTGAACGACGTATTGCAGCAAAAGACGAAACTGTAACTACATTAGGTTATCAAGCCGCATTAAAAGCGTTAGAAATGGCAGGGATTGAAGCCAGTGAACTAGACATGATTGTCTGTGGTACCACAAGTGCTAGCAATGCTTTTCCTGCTGCAGCCTGTGAAATTCAAAAGTTACTCGGCATTCATACTATTCCTGCGTTTGATATTGCTGCAGCGTGCTCAGGTTTTGTTTATGCATTATCTATTGCAGACCAGTTTGTAAAAACAGGTGCCGCTAAAAAAGTATTGGTTATCGGTGCAGATGTATTATCACGTTTGTGCGATCCTGAAGATCGTACTACTGTCATATTATTTGGCGATGGTGCTGGTGCAGCCGTGATTGGTGCAAGTGAGCAACCAGGTATTATTTCGACTCATATTTATGCTGATGGCCGTCAAGGTGATTTATTAAAATGTTCTTTCCCGCCAAGAGCTGCAGAATCATCAGAAGCCGTTAGTTTTATGACTATGAAAGGTAATGATGTTTTCAAGTTTGCAGTCACTCAGCTTTCGCATGTTGTGACTGAAACATTACGTATTAATAATATTGATAAATCAGAAATTGATTGGTTAGTGCCTCATCAAGCAAACTTTAGAATTATTAAAGCTACAGCTAAGAAACTGGATATGAGCTTAGATAAAGTTGTATTGACGTTAGCTAAGCATGGTAATACTTCAGCTGCATCAGTTCCGATTGCTCTGGATGAAGCCGTCAGAGATGGCCGCATTCAACGTGGTCAATTAATCTTGCTAGAAGCGTTTGGCGGCGGTTTTGCATGGGGCAGTGCGTTAGTTAGGTTTTGATTTAACCAGCTGGTTAGATTCTAGATTTATCGTTAAAACGTCAGTAAGATAATTAATATTTTGAATAGAGACTCATTCATTAACTGTTCTAATATTACTTGTCAGTAAAGTTAGCGCTTTATATAGACGACAGACGAATAATTTCATTTTTCATGAACGAATAAAGGTAATAAAAATAATGGAAAATATGGCTTTTGTTTTTCCTGGTCAAGGTTCGCAAGCCGTTGGCATGTTAGCTGATCTTGCTGCGGATTTTCCGGTTGTCACTGAGACATTTTCACAAGCAAGCGAAGTATTGGGTTATGACCTTTGGGCGCTAACTCAAGATGGACCCGCTGAAAAATTAAATGAAACAGACAAAACTCAACCTGCATTATTAACCGCAAGTGTGGCTATTTTCCGCGCTTATCAAGCAAGCGGTGCGGCTCAACCTGCTTTATTAGCAGGCCATAGCTTAGGTGAGTACTCCGCGCTGGTATGTGCTGGTGTGATTGATTTTGCTGATGCTATTAAATTAGTCGAGCTTCGTGGTCAACTCATGCAACAGGCTGTTCCAGCAGGCACAGGTGCGATGTTTGCTATTATCGGTTTAGATAATGATGCAATCGCTACAGCTTGTGAACAATCAGCCAATGGCGCAGTGGTTAGCCCGGTTAACTTTAATAGTCCTGGCCAAGTCGTTATCGCTGGTGAAAAAGAAGCGGCAGAAAGAGCTGCGGCAGCGTGTAAAGCGGCAGGGGCCAAAATGACAGTAGCATTACCAGTGAGTGTGCCGTCTCATTGTGAACTGATGAAGCCTGCAGCTGATAAGTTAGCGATAGCATTAACCGAACTGACTTTTAATGAGCCTAAAATTAGCGTGATAAATAATGTTGATGTTGCCACGCCAACTGCGGCAAGTGACATTAAAGATGCTTTAGTTCGCCAGTTATATTGCCCTGTGCGTTGGAGCGAATCGGTCGAGCTAATGGCAAGTAAAGGCATCACAGATTTAGTAGAAATGGGCCCAGGTAAAGTCTTAACGGGTTTAACAAAAAGAATTAATAAATCATTAAAGGGGCATGCGGTAAACAATGCAGCGTCTTTATCTGCTTTAATCCAATAAGGAATTTTCATGAGCATTAGCTTTAATTTAACCGGTAAAGTTGCATTAGTCACCGGCGCAAGTCGTGGTATTGGACGTGCAATCACTGAAACCTTGGTCGAAGCCGGCGCAGTTGTTATTGGTACTGCAACCAGTGAAAAAGGTGCTGCGGCGATTCAAGAGTACCTTGGCGACAAAGGTCACGGTCTAGTATTAAACGTTACTGATAAAGAATCAGTTGCACAATTATTCGCCCAGATCAAAGAAAAAGCCGGTGATGTTGATATTCTTGTAAACAGCGCGGGTATCACTCGTGATAATTTATTAATGCGAATGAAAGATGATGAGTGGCAAGATATCCTTGATACTAACTTAACGTCGCTATTTAGATTATCAAAACCTGTAATGCGCTCAATGATGAAAAAACGTAATGGACGCATCATTAACATCGGTTCAGTTGTTGGTACCATGGGCAATGCAGGCCAAGTAAACTACTCTGCAGCTAAAGCTGGTTTGATCGGATTTACAAAATCTCTTGCAAGAGAGGTTGCATCTCGTCAAATAACAGTGAATGCTATTGCACCAGGTTTCATACAAACTGACATGACAGATGAGCTAACTGAAGAACAACAGCAAGCTATCATGTCACAAGTTCCAATGGAGCGTTTAGGGCAGGCACAAGAGATTGCTAACGCTGTATTGTTCTTAGCATCTGACTCTGCTGCTTACATAACGGGTGAGACCCTGCATGTAAATGGTGGAATGTACATGGTTTAATCGCCTTCAAAGGCAACGACTTTTATTGAATCTGGTTTGATATCAAAGTATGATAATTTTCGTGGTTAGACCACGAAAACTAAGCTTGCATTGTCAGCTGGATCGAATAAACTACTCGCAATCTTACGCAAGTGTGTAATTTGAATAGGAAAGAAAACTAATGAGCAACATCGAAGAACGTGTAAAGAAAATCATCATTGAGCAACTTGGCGTTAAAGAAGAAGACGTTAAATCAGCTGCATCATTCGTAGACGATTTAGGTGCAGATTCTCTGGACACTGTTGAATTGGTTATGGCTCTAGAAGAAGAGTTTGATACCGAGATCCCTGATGAAGAAGCTGAAAAGATCACTACTGTTCAAGCAGCGATCGATTACGTTTCAAAAAATCAGTAATCCCAGATTCACAAAAACAGGTGGCATTTATGCCGCCTGTTTTTGTTTCTGAAGTCGATACTTTTCGACTAGACTTAATTTCCAAGCGTTAATCCTTCAGCTCCATCCTTATCTACTCAATGCTAAATGTACCGGTACAAAGTCATTGATGATGGATTAACCAATATTGTTTATTATTGGCTTATGCCTATTTATTTCAAAGGTGAATACTGTGTCTAAACGTCGTGTTGTCATTACAGGCCTAGGACTAGTTACTCCAGTGGGTAACGATGTCGATTCTTCTTGGCAGTCTTTATTAGCGGGTAAAAGTGGTATTGCACCCATTACCAAATTTGATGCAACTGAATTCAGTACGCGTTTCAGTGGCTCTGTAAAAGATTTTGACGTCGAGCAGTACTTATCGCGTAAAGATGCGCGCAAAATGGACTTATTTATCCAATACGGCATGGCTGCTGGTATTCAAGCCATGAACGATGCCGGTTTGGATATGGAAAAAGAAAACCCTTCACGAGTGGGAACTGCAATTGGTGCGGGAATGGGGGGGATGCCATTAATTGAGCAAAACCACGCCGCACTTTTAAAAGGTGGCCCGCGTAAGGTTTCTCCATTTTTTGTCCCAAGTACTATTATCAATATGATAGCAGGGCACTTATCAATCAAATATGGCATGACAGGCCCGAATTTTGCTGTAACAACCGCTTGTACTACTGGTGTGCATAACATTGGTTTTGCAGCGCGCACCATTGCATATGGTGATGCCGATGTGATGGTTGCAGGCGGTGCAGAGGATGTGACCTCACCACTTGCAGTCGCAGGTTTTGGCTCGGCTAAAGCGTTATCGACTCGTAATGACGATCCGCTTGCTGCAAGCCGTCCATGGGATAAAGACCGTGATGGCTTTGTTATTGGTGATGGTGCTGGAGTGATGGTCATGGAAGAGTATGAACATGCAAAAGCACGTGGTGCCAAAATTTATGCTGAACTTGTTGGGTTTGGCATGAGTGGCGATGCTTTCCATATGACTTCACCTCCAGCAGATGGTGCAGGTGCTGCTGCTGCAATGGTTAATGCTATCAATGATGCGCAAATTGAAAATGAAAAAGTGGGCTACATTAACGCTCATGGCACATCAACACCAGCAGGTGACAAAGCAGAAGCTGCAGCGGTTAAATCAGTATTTGGCCCTCATGCTTATGATTTATTAGTCAGTTCGACTAAGTCTATGACGGGGCATTTATTAGGCGCTGCGGGCTCAGTTGAAGCTATTGTTACTATTTTGGCATTACGTGATCAAATCGTACCGCCAACCATTAATTTAGATAACCCAGATGAAGGCTGTGATTTAGATTTCGTTGCCCATAAAGCAAAAGAGCATACATTTGACTACGCATTATGTAATTCATTTGGTTTTGGTGGCACTAACGGCTCGCTTTTATTCAAAAAAGCGGATTCGTAGAGTAAAGCACATCTTAAAATATGTCATAAATCAGTTTTGAATTATAATTAACATTCAAAATGAATACATAATAAAAGCAGTAACTTCGGTTACTGCTTTTTTATATTTGCTGTTTAATAGATTCATTCCTTTATTATCGAAACGTGGATATTTTCGAGGATAAATAACAATTCAATAATATAATGACTAAATTATTACAAAGCTGATTTTTTTAACGTTTTAGGTTTAAAAATATCGTAAACTGAGTCTAGATGATTCATTTAGGAGGCTGTATGGCCGGTATTGATAGAGAAATAACCTTACGATTTTTGGCCGAACCCGCAGATGTTAACTTTGGCGGCAAAGTGCACGGCGGCGCGGTAATGAAATGGATTGATTTGGCGGCTTATGCTGGCGCGGCAGGTTGGAGCGGGAAATACTGTATTACGGTTTATGCTGGCGGTATTCGTTTTGTGAAACCTATTCATGTTGGCAATATTGTCGAAGTGAGCGCTAAAGTAATTTATACCGGTACATCATCAATGCACTTAGGTATTGATGTAAAAGCGGGCGATCCTAAAGAACCTGAACGCCATTTAACCACCCATTGTATTGTGATCATGGTTGCGGTTGATGATGATGGTAAACCAACTTCTGTACCTGAGTGGATCCCACAAAATGAAGACGATGTTCGTTTAAGAGACTCTGCATTACGATTAATGGATATGCGTAAGCGTATTGGCGCAGAAATGGAAGCGCACGTTAAACCTGCACTGTAATTATAAAACCATTAAAATAATAAGAAGGATAATATGGCAAAGGTAGCATTTATCGGACTTGGTGTTATGGGATACCCAATGGCGGGTCATCTTGTCAAACAAGGTCATCAAGTCACTGTGTACAATCGTACAACGGCGAAAGCGGAAAGGTGGACTCAAGATTATCAAGGTGAGTTCGCGTTAACGCCAGCTTTAGCTGCAAAAGATAAAGATATTGTATTTACCTGCGTTGGTAATGATGATGATTTAAGACAAGTTATCTTAGGCGACAACGGTGTTATTCACGGTATTAATCAAGGTGCTGTACTCGTCGATCACACAACAGCATCAGCGGATGTGGCACGTGAAGTTGCTGCTTTGTTAGCTGGCCAAAATGTCGAGTTTTTAGATGCACCTGTTTCTGGTGGCCAAGCTGGGGCTGAAAATGGTGTACTGACCGTGATGATGGGCGGGAAAGAGTCGGTTTTCAATCAAGTCAAACCCGTGATTGAATCTTATAGCCGCTGCGCTGAATTATTAGGTGATGTTGGCGCTGGTCAATTAACTAAAATGGTTAATCAAATCTGTATTGCAGGTGTGGTGCAGGGGCTCGCTGAAGGGCTCCATTTTGCTAAAAGTGCTGGTTTAGATGGTTTAAAAGTGGTTGAAGTTATCAGTAAGGGAGCAGCGCAAAGTTGGCAAATGGAGAACCGTTACCAAACCATGTGGCAGGGCGAGTATGACTTTGGTTTTGCGATTGATTGGATGCGTAAAGATTTAGGTATCGCCCTTGAAGAAGGTAGACGTAATGGCAGCCATCTTCCCGTCACTGCATTGGTCGATCAGTTTTATTCAGAAGTGCAGTCAATGAAAGGTAATCGCTGGGACACTTCAAGTTTATTGGCTCGATTAGAGAAAAACCGTTAATGCTTCACTAGTGTTAATTAAGCTGTATTAGCACTGCTAGATTAATGCGTTTAACTTACTTATAGCTAGATAATATTGTCAGATAAAACAGCCAGTTAAAATTGGTAAATAAAAGCTCGTCACCATCTAGGGACGAGCTTTTTTGCATTTATATGCCGATTTGATTTTAAATCTTCAAACCAATCATTAGTTTATCGAGTTCTTCAGCCGTCGTGTTTAGCTCATTACAACCAGATACTGATAAATTGGCCGCTTCCTCAACATTATGGGATTGATTTCTAATTTCCATTAAATTAGAGGCTATTTCATTTGCGACAGCTGATTGCTCCTCTGCTGATGTAGCGATTAATACGCTCATCTCAAACACTTTACCACTATGATGGGCAATGCTTTCTAAATCGTCACCAGTTTGAAGGACATGCTTTTTACCTTCTTCTGCTTGTTCAACGGTCCGAGACATAACTTGTGTTAGGTTCTGAGTACCAGATTGTAAAGCTTCAATCATGGTTTTTATTTCTACCGTGGCAGATTGTGTTCTACCTGCAAGAGTACGAACCTCATCGGCAACGACGGCAAACCCACGACCTTGCTCACCCGCACGTGCAGCTTCAATAGCAGCATTTAAGGCAAGTAAGTTGGTTTGTTCAGAAATGGCATTAATTGTGGTTACAACTGCATCAATTTTACTGGCATTGTCATTTAATTCATTCACAGCGTCTGAAGCGCCAGCAATTTCAGTTGAAAGTAAATCAATGGCTTGCACTGTGGTTTCAATGTCGTTAGACCCTGCTGTAACCTGATTATTCGCCTCTTGAGTCTCTGCTGAAGATTGTTCTGCATTACGGGCCACTTCTTTAACGGCTGCAGTCATTTCCTCCATGGCTGTAGCCAGTGAGTCCAAATGTTGACGTTGATTAACAGCGACAGTTTGACCCTCTTCAGCCGTGTTTCTAAATGAATGTACTACATGCCTAATTTGCTCAGTAGCGTGAGTCATTTGAACGACAAGTTTGTGTTGCCTGTCAACCAATTCATCAACACTAATAGCCAGCAAACTAAATTCATCGGGGACTTCGAAAAAGTTTAATCGACTAGTTAAATCGCCTTCAGTTGCTCTACGTAGCGCCATCACAGTGGTATATAACGCGCCGCCGATAAACGTTGAGATGTAATAAGAAAAGAACAAAATAATTGCAATAATCAACACCATTAATAAATAGGCCAAATTATTATCGTCGGTGGTTTTATCATCGATAGTTTTGTGCGCTATTTGAGTGGTGATAACAATATCGTGAGAATTAACATTACTAAAGACATTAAAGCCTTGGCCTGTTTCGAGGGAACCGCCACCTTGACGTGCGATTTGTTGTTCTTGGCGAGAAAGCGTATCAATATTAACCGCTCGGCTTGAGCCATTTAAGTCAGATAGGAAAGCTTGTTGTTTATCTTGTTCAAGTAAATCTAAGGCAACTTCAACCGCATGATTATAAGTATTGTTAAGGGATATAGCTTCTTCAATTTCAGCTTCAGCTAAGGTCGTTTTAAAACTGCTTGTCAATGTAAAAGTTAGCAATAAAATCAATGCAATCGGAACAATCGCCAATATTGTGAATTTGGATTTAATGGATAATTTAATTAAAAATTGATCAACCCATCTAAACTTTACTTCTTTCATTTTGGCCTCTTGTTTTATACGCGCTATGTCGTTATATCGGATAATACTGATTAAACTTTAGATGGAGTTTTGTTAAAGGCAATAATGGCTGACTGATTAATTGCTACTGGCTTGTATATATTGAATTATTCATAAAATTATACTTTTAGGGGTATAAGATTTTTTAGCGTTTGATAAATTTCAATTTACATGAGGCTAACTCATGATAACGCAGGAGTTTACTGGTTTAAATTGCAATAAATGCTAGTAAAATATGCCTAGGTCACGTAAAATCCCATCTTTTGTTTTAACCCCATGCTTTAGGTTTAATTTTACATTTATGCCTAGACTAAATATGTCGTCTAACCTTAGACGCCCAAACGCATTTGATATGCAAGAATGCAGTGGAAGATATAATGCAGCAGTTAACTGAGATCGTAGAACAAGCCTTAGAAGTAATCGCTAAGGCCAGTGATCTAAAGACATTGGATGATATCCGTGTCGACTACCTTGGTAAGAAAGGTAAAATCACTGACATGATGAAATTGATGGGTAGCTTAAGTCCAGCAGAAAAACCTGCCTTTGGACAAGCAGTCAACAAAGCTAAACAAGCGGTGCAGAAAGAACTTTCTGAGCGTATTGAAGGCTTAAAATCTGCTGAATTAGAAGCGCAACTTATCGCTGAACAAATTGATGTGACCTTACCTGGTCGTACAATTGAATTGGGTGGCTTGCACCCAGTGACCCGTACTATCGAACGTATTGAAACTTTCTTTGGTGAGTTAGGCTTTTCTGTTAAGAACGGTCCTGAAATCGAAGATGATTTCCATAACTTTGATGCATTAAATATTTCAGAGCATCATCCGGCTCGTGCTGATCATGACACTTTCTATTTTAACCCTAAAGTGATGCTTCGTACGCAAACTTCAGGTGTTCAAATTCGTACTATGGAACACGAAAAACCGCCTTTACGCATTATTTCTCCAGGCCGTGTTTACCGTAATGATTACGATCAAACTCATACACCTATGTTCCACCAAGTGGAAGGGTTATTAGTTGATGAGAAAGTTAACTTTGCTGAGCTGAAAGGTATTTTGCATGATTTCTTGCGTAACTTCTTTGAAGAAGATTTAGAAGTTCGTTTCCGTCCATCTTACTTCCCATTCACTGAACCTTCTGCAGAAGTGGATGTGATGGGCAAAAATGGCAAGTGGTTAGAAGTATTAGGTTGCGGCATGGTGCACCCTAATGTCCTTCGCAGTGTCGGTATTGACCCTGAAAAATACTCTGGTTTTGCTTTTGGTATGGGGGTTGAGCGTTTAACAATGCTGCGTTACGGCGTAAATGACCTACGTGCCTTCTTCGAAAACGATTTACGTTTTCTTAAGCAATTCAAATAACGGAGCAATATAAAGATGAAATTCAGTGAATCTTGGCTTCGTGAGTGGGTTAACCCATCAGTAAGTCGTGACGCGTTATCACACCAAATTACAATGGCTGGTCTTGAAGTAGACGGCGTTGACCCTGTAGCCGCCGAATTTAGCGGTGTTGTTGTCGGTGAAGTGGTTGAGTGTGGTCAGCATCCTGATGCTGACAAATTGCGTGTAACCAAAATTAATGTCGGTGAAGAAGAGTTAATCGATATCGTTTGTGGTGCACCAAATTGTCGTTTAGGTCTTAAAGTTGCTGTTGCTATGGTAGGTGCTGTTTTACCTGGTGACTTTAAAATTAAGAAAGCTAAATTACGTGGTCAACCATCATTTGGTATGTTGTGTTCGTACGGTGAATTAGGTATCGACATCGAAAGCGATGGCATTATCGAATTACCGACAGATGCTCCAATTGGTAAGGATGTTCGTGAATACCTTGACCTTAACGATGCGGTGATTGACGTTGATTTAACGGCAAACCGTGCAGATTGTTTAGGCATGGCTGGTCTTGCGCGTGAAGTTGGCGTATTAAACCGTGAAGCAGTAACAGAGCCAACTTGGGAAGCAGTAGCTTCGACTATCGACGATAAAGTTGCGATTAATGTTATCGATGCACAAGCATGTCCTCGTTACTTAGGCCGTGTAGTTAAAAACGTTAACCTTGCCGCTGCAACTCCATTGTGGATGCAAGAGAAACTGCGTCGTAGTGGTATTCGCTCAATTGATCCAATTGTAGATATTACTAATTACGTATTAATTGAATACGGTCAGCCAATGCATGCATTTGACTTGGCTACCTTATCGGGTGCTATTCAAGTTCGCTTAAGCGACGGCGTAGAGAAATTAACGCTTCTAGACGGTAATGAAGTTACTGTGCCTAGTGATACATTAGTGATTGCAGACGACAGCGGTTCAATCGCGTTAGCCGGCGTATTTGGCGGTGAAAAAACCGGTGTTACCACTAAAACTCAAGATATCCTTTTAGAGTGTGCTTTCTTTGCGCCTCTTGCGATTATGGGTAAGTCACGCCGCTTAGGTCTTCATACCGACGCTTCACACCGTTTTGAGCGTGGAGTCGACCCTGAACTACAACATAAGGTTATGGATCGTGCTACTCGTCTAGTATTAGACATTTGTGGCGGCGAAGCTGGCCCTGTTGAAGAAGCTGTGACTGAAACTCACTTGCCTAAGCCTGTTGAATTGACATTACGTCGCAGCAAACTAGACAAAATTCTCGGCCATCATATTCCTGATACTGACGTGACTGAAATTCTTGAGCGTTTAGGTTTCAATGTAACCGCTAATGCTGAAACGTGGGATGTTGTCACTGCAACTTATCGTTTTGATATGGCGATTGAAGAAGATCTTATTGAAGAAGTGGCTCGCATCTACGGATATAACAATATCCCTAATATCGCGCCTGTAGCTTCATTAACCATGTCTGATCACAAAGAAGCTGATATTTCACTACGTAAAGTACGTAATGTTTTAGTCGCACGTGGCTTCCAAGAAGCGGTGACTTACAGCTTTGTTGATCCTAAGCAACAAAATCTTGTTCACCCTGATGCGCCAGCGATGATTTTACCGAATCCTATTTCGGTTGAAATGTCAGCGATGCGCCTCTCTATGTTCACTGGATTATTGACGTCAGTAGGTTATAACCAAAGCCGTCAACAAGGTCGAGTGCGTTTATTTGAGACTGGTTTACGCTTTGTACCTGATGCAAAAGCAGATTCTGGTGTTAGACAAGAAGCAATGATTGGTGCAGTGATATCTGGTGTTCAAAATGATGAACATTGGTCAATGGATTCAAAAACTGTCGACTTCTTTGATTTAAAAGGTGATTTAGAATCAATTATCGGCTTGACAGTTTCAACTTCTGAATTTACTTTTAGAAGTGCAACACATTCTGCTCTTCATCCAGGGCAATGTGCTGAAATACTAAGAAATAATCAGGTCATTGGTATCATTGGTGCTATCCATCCTAGTTTGGAAAAGCCTTTTGGACTGAATGGCAAAACAATTATTTTTGAGTTAGAACTGGACGCTTTACTGCATGCCAGTTTGCCGCTAGCCCAGACTGTATCTAAGTTTCCTGCAAATCGACGTGATATTGCTGTTGTTGTTGAAGAAGAAGTTTCTGCAACTAATGTTATGAATTTGATAAGAAAAGTTGGCGAAAATCAGTTGGTTGGCTTAAACTTGTTCGACGTATACCGAGGTAAAGGTGTTGAAGCAGGCAAAAAGAGCCTAGCAATAGCACTTACATTACAAGACATTACTCGTACGCTTGAAGAAAAAGATATAACCGAAACTGTTGATTCAGTTGTATCTGCACTTAAGACCGAGTTCAACGCATCGTTGAGGGACTAAAAGTATGGCACTTACCAAAGCCGAAATGGCAGAACATCTTTTTGAAACGCTGGGCATGAACAAACGTGTTGCCAAAGAGATGGTTGAGTCTTTCTTTGAAGAAATTAGAGAAGCACTCGAAAGTGGTGAGCAGGTCAAGTTATCTGGCTTTGGAAACTTTGATCTGCGCGACAAGAATCAAAGACCGGGAAGGAACCCAAAAACTGGTGAAGATATTCCAATTTCAGCTCGACGTGTTGTGACGTTCCGTCCAGGACAAAAGTTGAAAACTCGAGTTGAAGAATCGAACTCGGCTAAGAAATAGTTTCGCTTTATTCAAAAAGCCACTCAATTGAGTGGCTTTTTTGTTTTCTAAAATTAATTAATCACTACTCCTGATGTTGGAGAGGTAAAAATATCGTGCTGTGAGTAGTAGAAAATTGTTATTATATGTCTTTGGCTCCGCTATTCATTTCACTGCGCTGATGTAATTTTGAGGTTTCTTTTGGCTAGACAAGCAAAACATTTCGATCGTCGATTTACTCTTTCTTTGTTACACCATCGATATTGGGGTACTTGGTTTGTCATTCTGATTTTATTCATTTTTGGCATTATGCCGGCTTGGCTACGCGATCCCATTTCGCGACTCCTCGCCAAGCTTGTAATGTCGATTGCTAAAAAACCAATTAATATTGCACGAATTAATATGCGTACTTGTTTTCCAGATAAGCCAGAAGCAGAAATTGATGCCTTGATTAAAGACAATGTCGATATGTTTGTTCTAACATTAATGTCGCAAGCTGAGTTGTTACTGCGCTCTAATGAACATATTAAAAGTCGTGTCACGATTGAAGGTTTTGAACATGTCGAAGCTGCAAGACAAGCAGGGCAGCCGATGATTTTTATCATGCCTCATGTTTGGCCAATCGATTATGCTGGGATCAGGCTTAACATCGAACTGCCGATGGTGACAATGGCAAAAGCTCACAGGAATGGCTTGTTTAACTGGTTTAGCAACCGTCTACGTAGTAGTCAAAACGGTCGTGTTTACATGCGAGAGGCGGGTATACGTGCTCTAATCAGCGAATTAAGACAAGATAATAGTTTCTTTTACCTGCCAGATGAGGATTTAGGCCCAGAACAAAGCGTTTTTGCGCCATTACTGGGGACTGTTAAAGCAACACTGCCAGTGGTTGGCCGTTTAGCTCAAGCAGGAAAAGCGCAAGTACTGCCAGTTAAAATTGGTTATGACAAACAAGCGCGACAGTTTAATTTAACCGTGATGCAGGCAGTAGACCCAGAAGATATGCAAGGTAAGGATAATGAAGCCATTGCCCTTAACAAAATGGTTGAACAAGTTATCAATGCTTATCCTGAGCAATACATGTGGTTTTTAAAGTTTTTGAAAACAAGACCAGATGGCGAGAGTAAACTGTATTAAATCCTACAATCAGTGATTTGTGCTGTTGTAAATGATAGTCGTGTTTCAATCACTTTAACCAATATTAAAATTAAATTAAAAAGGCACAAAAGATGATTCTTTTGTGCCTTTTTAATATGTATCTTATAACCCATCAATGATAAATAATGGGTTATTCAGAGAAGTAAAACCAACCTTGATTGATAAACTCTGTGAGTATTAATAGTAAAGCGGGGTGATGACTCCAAGTCGATAACATTTGTTGACTGATTGAATGCTCATTAGCGATCACCTTGATAATTTCAGCATCGATGCCTTCAACACTGACTACTTCACCATTTACATAGAGATGGGCTTGTGTATCCGCCTCAAGTGTTAATACTTTTAAACCACCAATACGTTGCATACTTGCACCGTCTTCAATGGCTTCAATCATATCTTCAGCCGAAATAGGTTGCTCGAATGGATTAAGGTCAAGTTCAAAGCGATTTTGACTAAGCAACTTACCTAACATTGTTTGATACTGATTCGGGTTATTTGCTAGCTCAGCTAACAAGTTCATCATACCTTGTTGTTGCTGTTGGCTAACAATGCCTTTATTGGCTTTTTCTTCAGTTGAAATAAATCGCTGTTTACCCGCGTTATTGTCAATTAAAGAGTCTGCAAGTTCAGTTAATAGCTCTTGCTGACTAGGGGCCCTAAAACCAATGGAGTAACTTAACGCAAGGGTTAACGTTTCACCACAATGTGGATAACCAGGGGGAATATACAGTACATCGCCTTTGGTCAATACAACATCAATGATAGGCTCAAAGTCGTCTACTAAAGGGCTGTTTTTATCACCGCCACGCTGCTTATGGTGACCATTATTGCCCACTTGCCAGCGACGCTCACCTTCGCCTTGAATGATAAATACATCATAATTATCGATATGTGGTCCAACACCGCCTTTTGGCGTCGCAAAAGAGACCATTAGATCATCAAAGCGCCAGTCAGGTAAAAAACGAAAGGCTTCCACTAATGGCTGTGACTCAGGGTACCAATGGTTAACGGCTTGAACTAATAATTGCCAGCCATCTTCACCGTATTCGTCATAATCCTCAAATGGCCCTTGGACCACATTCCAGCCTTGAGCTTGTGTTTGCACAATACGTGAAGAAATATCTTCTTCCATGGCTAAACCCGCTAGTTCATCTGCAGAAATAGGATCTTCGAATGCATTGAAGGCATTTTTAATCACAATAGGTTTTTTTTGCCAGTTTTCACGTATGAATTCAGCAGTATCAAAATTTAATGTATACATAATTGTAAAAAAGGCGACAGCTCATAAGAGGTGTCGCCATTCCTTATTCTACAAACAAGTGACTTTTATAAATAATTTTATATAAGCATTTGTTTGGAAGATTATTTTAACTCGTCAACAAATGCTTCTGCACGGCCGATGTAGTTAGCTGGTGTCATTGTTTTAAGCTCTGCTTTGACACTGTCAGGCAGTTCTAAACCATCGATGAATAAAGCAAGTTGCTCGCCATCAATACGCTTACCACGTGTTAGCTCTTTTAATTTCTCATATGGCTTTTCAATACCATAACGACGCATTACTGTTTGTACCGGCTCAGCCAATACTTCCCAGTTTTTGTCGAGCTCTGCTAACAGGTTAGCTTCGTTAACTTCTAACTTGCTGATGCCTTTCATCGTTGCTTGATAAGCAATCAACGAGTGGGCCATACCAACACCTAGGTTTCGTAAAACCGTAGAATCCGTTAAGTCACGTTGCCATCTTGAAACAGGTAATTTCGCGGCTAAATGCTGCATTAGCGCGTTAGCAATACCTAAGTTACCTTCTGAATTTTCAAAATCAATAGGGTTAACTTTATGCGGCATGGTTGAAGAACCAATCTCTCCAGCAATAGTACGCTGCTTGAAGTGGCCCATGGCAATGTAACCCCAGATATCACGATCGAAATCGATTAGGATTGTATTGAAACGTGCTACGGCATCAAATAATTCAGCAATGTAATCATGCGGTTCGATTTGAGTCGTGTATGGGTTCCAGTTAATGCCAAGGCTAGTCACAAAACGTTGTGACAGCTCATGCCAGTTAACTTCAGGGTAAGCTGAGATGTGTGCGTTGTAGTTACCTACTGCACCATTGATTTTACCCATGATTTCAACAGCGTTGATTTGGTTTAGTTGACGCTCTAGACGTACTGCTACGTTTGCCATCTCTTTACCTAAAGTTGTAGGTGAAGCTGGTTGACCGTGAGTACGTGACATTAGCGGTACAGACTTGTTATCTGTCGCTAACTTTTTAATGGCATCCACAATTTCTAAACACTGAGGTGCTAGAACAAGTTCACGCGCTTCTTTAAGCATTAACGCATGAGACAAGTTGTTAATGTCTTCTGAGGTACAAGCGAAATGAACAAATTCGTCAATAGCGACTAATTCAGCATTATCGGCAATTTGTTCTTTAATGAAATACTCAACCGCTTTAACGTCGTGGTTGGTGGTTCTTTCAATTGTTTTAACGCGTAATGCGTCTTCTTCGCTGAAGTTATCCTTGATGCTATCCAGTAAGATTAACGCTTCTTCACTGAATGGCGGAACTTCTTCAATCTCTGGGCAACTTGAAAGTAGTTTTAACCAGTTAATTTCAACTTGAACACGGTATTTAGTTAAACCGAATTCACTGAAAATACCTCGTAATGAGGTGGTTTTGCTACCATAACGACCGTCTATCGGAGAGATAGCGGTCAGTGCAGAAAGATCCATTTGAAGCTCCTTGATGAACTTTTGTTGTAGGGTGATACGATTAATTATTTTTACGGCTACTAATTGCAGTATCCACAATGGCCTTACGAGCAAAAACAAGGTGACGACGTTTGCCACCTAATTGACGCCATAAAACAGCACTGCGCATAGCTGATAGAAGTAAAGCACGGATTTTTTGTTGTACTTGCGGTTGTTGCAAGCAAGCTGGATTACCAGAAATTTGTAATTTAGGCCCAAGTTCGCTGATCACATCGCTATAAATACTCGCTAAACTTGCGACAATTTGCTCATCTGTGATGGCAAAGTGGTGTAACTGTCGATGGACTTGGTTAATTCGTTCTGCAAGCATGCCTAAGCCATTAGCTGAGCGAGCGAGTTTACGCTCCAGAGCGAGCATACCGACAAGATAGCGTGTGGTTTCAACATCTTTGCTATTACCATCACCTAATTGTTGCTCAATTAATTGATAGCCTTTATTTAATGCATGCTTATCTTGGTAGATATCAGAAATTGATTCTGGGTCTGTCACCATAATGGTGTTCAAACTCGCAGCCATTGCGGTTTCGTCTGATTCACCATGACGAGCAAGGTGTTGAACTTGAGCAACCGCTTGTAAAATACCTGCAAACGCCATAGTGCGTTCAAATAATACTTGGCTCACGACCTATCCTCTAATTAAGGTATCGATAATGCCGCCACCAAGGCAGACTTCACCATCATAAAATACGGCTGATTGACCTGGTGTTACCGCTGCAACAGGTTCATCAAACATGACTTTGATGTTATCAGCATCTACTGTTGTCACGGTGCATTTTACATCGTGTTGGCGATAGCGAGTTTTTACCGTAATGCTTGCTGGTGAGCTAGGACCTTGGCGGTCAACCCAATGTAGCTGACTGACCATCATGCCATGAGACATTAGGCGAGGGTGGTTGCCACCTTGTGCGACGATTAATACGTTACGTAATAAGTCTTTTTCAACGACATACCAAGGGTCGTCATTGCTGTTTTTCAAGCCGCCGATACCTAAACCTTTGCGTTGCCCTAAGGTGTGATACATCAAACCTTGATGGGTACCAATGACCTCACCTTCAGCGGTTTCTATATCACCTGGTTGTGCAGGTAAATAGGTGCCTAAAAAGTCGGTGAACTTTCGCTCACCAATAAAGCAAATACCGGTGCTGTCTTTTTTATCATGGGTTATTAAGCCCATTTCTTTGGCGATATCACGAACTTGGTATTTCTCTAACTCGCCCACTGGGAATAAGCTTTTAGCAACTTGCTTGTCACTTAAGGTGTAGAGGAAGTAACTTTGGTCTTTATTGCCGTCAACGCCACGTAGCATTTGGGTGTTGCCGTCTTCGTTATCTCGACGACGCACATAATGGCCCATAGCAATAAAGTCAGCATCAAGAATTTCGTCTGCGAATTCTAAAAATGCTTTGAATTTGATTTCTTTGTTACACATGATATCGGGATTTGGCGTGCGACCCGCTTTGTATTCTTCAAGGAAATGTTCAAATACATTGTCCCAATACTCTGAAGCGAAGTTAACTGTATGCAACTTAATACCGAGTTTGTCACAAACAGCCTGAGCATCTTTTAAATCTTCGGCTGCAAGACAGTATTCATCCGTGTCATCTTCTTCCCAGTTCTTCATAAATAATCCTTCAACCTGATAGCCTTGCTGCATAAGCAGATAAGCTGAAACTGAAGAATCTACACCGCCGGACATACCTACGATGACTTTTTTACCATTTGAATTGGGATTGATTGATGTCATAAAACCTAAAAACCAGTGAATTTACGGATACAAGAGATGATCATGTGGTCGACGTTAGCGCTTTTCAAGTCGCTGTATATATATCGCCAAGTTCTGTTATCAAAACCGGTCATAAAAACCGATGAAAAACATCACGAAAATCTCAAAAATGTGCGGCGCATATTCTATCATGCATTGTTGTTGTCGGCTATGATCTGCAAGTCACTATTAATCAGTGATAATGGGCTGTGAGCTTTATGTAAAAAGTCTTCTATGGATTTAATCACTAACGGGCTTCTAAGCTGATGTTTCCGCGCTTTAATTTCATCCAGAGTGAACCAATGGCAGGCAAGGATATCTTTATCTAAAGGCTGACAAATTATCAGGTTTTTAGTCTCAGCGGCAAAGGTAAAACGCACGAAGGATAATTGTTCATTCGGGCTAAACTGGTAGACGCCGATAATACCGAGAAGCTCGATATCTAGCCCCGTCTCTTCCTTAACTTCTCTTTTACAAGCTTCTGGTATCGATTCTTGCGCTTCAATATGACCTGCAGGTTGATTAAAGCGAGTTTCACCATCAATGATTTCTTCGACAAATAAAAATTTATTTTGGCAATGGATAACACAAGCGACCGTAGTATTGGGTTTATAACGTTCTTTTGTCATTGAGCTATCCTTTTGTCGTTGAGCTATTCTTTTGTCATTGAACTATTTTTTGGGCTTAGGCTATTCTTTGGGCTTGGGTTTATTTTTAAGCTTAAGCATGGCTTGAAAGATAAGCTTATGATGGTTATCAATTGTTACTGTGCAAGTGTTTTATATTGACCATTGGCAATGTCATCTAAACTCCATTGGCCTATTTTATAGCGAATTAATCTTAATGTAGGGTGACCAATATGTGCTGTCATTCTTCTAACCTGTCTGTTCCGGCCTTCACATATTTGGATTTCTAACCAAGTTGTTGGAATGGATTTACGCTCTCTAACTGGGGGAACTCTGTCCCACACCGCTGGTTCATTCATCACAGTAACTTTGGCCGGTAAAGTCATACCATCTTTTAATTCAACACCTTGGCATAACGCATTAATGGCTTCCTCACTGGGTTCACCTTCAACTTGCGCCCAATAAGTTTTAAATGTTTTTTTGTTAGGTTGAGTAATTTGAGCTTGTAATTTACCGTCATTAGTCAGCAATAATAAACCTTCACTGTCTCTATCTAATCTGCCAGCAGCATAAACATCTTTTACTGGGATAAAATCTTTTAATGTTTGTCTTCCTGACTCATCAGTAAATTGACATAGCACATCAAAAGGTTTGTTAAATAACACAATTATTGGGTTCTCAACTGCTTTTTTTACAGGGCGTTTAATGGTTTTTCTGGTATTGTTGCTAGACTTTTTGGCTGTTCTGGCAAATGCCGGTTTGCTATTAAATCGTTTTGTTTTGTCATTTGCTGGCATAAATAAGCCTATTTAAGAGCGAAATTAAGTTATTTTGCATAGTTTACTTGGCATTGGGCCTTAGTGGAATTTGAATCTGCGAGATAATGATCTATGATGTTGGCCTAAAAAATGTGATCTGTGCCCACTTTTGTACCCGCTGTCACAGTTAATTTTTCTATTTCATATGGATTTGTGCCGCAGATAAATAGACTTCGACAATTAGATTGAAGCTGTTTTAGGTAGATACTTATTACAATAATAATTTATAAAAACTTTTTATTTCAATAATGTAGGAAAAAGCATGAAAGATAACTCTCCAACGATCATTTATACTGAAACTGATGAAGCACCCGCATTAGCGACGCTTTCATTACTCCCTATCATCCGTACATTTACTAATGCTGCAGGTGTTAAAGTTGAGACCCGAGATATATCTTTATCAGGCCGTGTAATCGCAAACTTTCCTGAAAAGTTAACTGCTGAGCAGAAAATTTCTGACGCATTAACTGAATTAGGTGTTATGGCTGGCACTCCTGAAGCCAATATCATTAAATTACCTAATATCAGTGCCTCAATTCCGCAATTAAAAGCGTGTATTGCAGAACTTCAAACTAAAGGTTATGACATTCCGAATTACCCGGACGAGCCAGCAACAGATGCTGAGCGTGATGTTCAAAGCCGTTACGACAAAATTAAAGGCAGTGCAGTAAACCCTGTATTACGTGAAGGTAACTCTGACCGCCGTGCGCCGACATCAGTTAAAAACTATGCTAAGAAAAACCCACATTCAATGGGTAAGTGGGCGAGTGATTCAAAGTCTCATGTTGCACACATGAGCGAAGGCGACTTTTACGGTAGTGAACAGTCAGTCACATTAACTGCTGCTGATACTGTTAATATCGTACTGACCCAAACTGATGGTCAAGAAGTGACACTTAAGCAGGGGCTTCCATTACTTGCCGGTGAAATCATTGATACTGCAGTTATGAGCAATAAAGCGTTGCAAGCATTTTACGAACGTGAAATTGAAGCTGCTAAATCTGAAGACGTTTTATTATCTCTTCACTTAAAAGCGACAATGATGAAAGTCTCAGACCCAATTTTATTTGGTCATGCTGTTAAGGTCTTCTTTAAAGATGTATTTACTAAGCATCAAGCATTATTTGATGAGCTAGGTGTAGATGTAAACAATGGTTTTGGTGATGTTTACGCTAAAATTGCGTCGCTTCCTGAAGCTCAGCGTGCTGAAGTTGAAGCTGACATCGCAGCGGTATACGCAAAACGTCCAGCACTTGCGATGGTAGATTCTGATAAAGGCATTACTAACCTTCATGTACCGAGTGACATTATTATTGATGCATCGATGCCAGCGGCTATCCGCTCATCAGGTAAAATGTGGGGCCCAGACGGTCAATTAAAAGACACTAAAGCAATGATCCCTGATCGTTGTTACGCGGGTGTTTACCAAGAAACTATTTCTTTCTGTAAAGAAAATGGTGCCTTTAACCCAACGACAATGGGCAGCGTGCCTAACGTTGGCCTAATGGCGCAAAAAGCAGAAGAATACGGCAGCCACGATAAAACATTTGAAATAGCATCAGCAGGTGTTGTTAAGGTGACCAATAGCGCGGGTGATGTGCTAATGAGCCACAATGTTGAAGCGGGTGATATCTTCAGAATGTGTCAGGTGAAAGATGCGCCTATCCGTGACTGGGTTAAACTAGCGGTTAATCGTTCTCGTTTAAGCAACACACCAGCAATCTTCTGGTTAGACAGCAAGCGTGCACATGATGCGCAGCTCATCACTAAAGTAGAATCGTACTTAAAAGATCACGATACAGCAGGTCTTGATTTACAAATCTTAGCACCAGTTGAAGCAACACGAGCGACACTTGCCCGTGTTCATGAAGGTCTAGATACGATTTCAGTCACTGGTAACGTTTTACGTGATTACTTAACTGATTTATTCCCAATTTTAGAACTGGGTACCAGTGCTAAAATGCTATCAATCGTACCACTAATGAATGGCGGTGGCTTATTTGAAACTGGCGCAGGTGGTAGTGCACCTAAGCATGTTCAACAGGTTGAGAAAGAAGGGCATTTACGTTGGGATTCTTTAGGTGAGTTCTTGGCATTAGCGGCTTCATTAGAGCACTTAAGTCAAACTCAGAATAATCCAAAAGCACAGGTATTAGCTGATACGCTTGATACTGCGATTGGACAGTTCTTAGATAGCAATAAGTCTCCTTCACGTCGTGTAGGTGAATTGGATAACCGTGGTAGTCACTTCTATCTCGCCATGTACTGGGCACAAGCTTTATCAGTTCAAACGGCTGACACCTCATTTGCAGCTGAATTTTCTGCATTAGCTGAGTCATTAACCACTAACGAAGCGGCGATTGTTGCTGAATTGAATGGTTCACAAGGCCCAGCTGTCGATTTAGGCGGTTATTTCCGTTTAGATGCAGCAAAAGCTGAAACAGCAATGCGTCCAAGTGCATTATTGAATTCGTTTATTACTGCGTAATTTAATATTTAGCGGTATCGCTTAAGATAAAAACAGAGGCCTTGTGTCTCTGTTTTTTTATTTGGGTTTAAAAATGAGTGATATTAACGTGATGATTCAAAGATTTTTGTAACTAAGTTTGTCAATATTAAAATAAATGTTGAGTGTTTTTCAGGCAAACAAATCGTTATTGATAATTAATTGGCTAAATAAAAAAGGCAGAGATTAAAATCTCTGCCTTTTTGTATTATAGTTTCACCGACTATTTAGTTGGTGAAATGGCTGAAGCATGCATCCCTTTTGGGCCCTGCTCAGTTTCGAAATCTACCGGTTGGCCCGCTTTTAGCGTTCTATAACCTTCCATTTCGATTGTTGAATAATGCGCAAATACATCTTCGCCACCCTGATCTGGGCAAATAAACCCGAATCCTTTGGCGTTGTTGAACCATTTAACAGTTCCGCTTGCCATACTTCCACTTCCTTCTGTTGTCTACTTACCAGTAAGATAGTAAAACTTATTTTTATCAGCGGTCTCTATTGCCGCCTCAGAACAGAATGAAATTTGTACGAAAAGATGTCAAGTAAAAATTAACAAAATGACAACATTTAATTAATTTAATAATATCAATTGGTCTTGTACCAAACTAGAGGCTAGTATTAACTCATGGGTAGATTAGGCAGCGTAGAGCACACAGAAGAACGTGTTGAATCGGAGCTACAACCACCTTCAATGTACAAAGTCGTGTTAAATAACGATGATTACACTCCGATGGATTTCGTGATAGAAGTGTTACAACGCTTTTTTAATAAGGATGAACAACAAGCCACCGATATTATGTTGGCTATCCATCACCAAGGTAAGGGAATATGTGGTGTTTACTCGTTTGGCATTGCCGAAACGAAAGTGTTACAAGTAAATCAATTTGCCAAAGAAAACCAACATCCATTACTGTGTTCATTAGAAACCGCATAATGAATTAGTTGATTCTCCGTCGGTAACTCTGCAGTTTATGAGTATTTTTAGGGGGTGCTTATGCTAAACAAAGATCTCGAAGTCACCTTGAACCTAGCGTTTCAACAAGCTAGAGATTCACGTCATGAATATATGACGGTAGAACATTTATTATTAGCATTAATTAATAACCCATCGGCCAAAGAAGCATTATTGGCTTGTGGCGCGGATATTACTCGTCTCCACGAGGAAGTATCTAACTTCATTCAACAAACAACCCCATTGATCGCTGAAACCACAGAAGAACGTGAAACCCAACCAACCTTAGGTTTTCAACGTGTACTTCAACGTGCAGTATTTCATGTGCAATCGTCCGGTCGTAATGAAGTCACTGGCGCAAATGTGTTAGTGGCGATATTCAGTGAGCAAGAGTCACAAGCAGTATATTTACTCCGCCGTTGTGAAATAACCCGTTTAGATGTGGTTAACTTTATTTCTCATGGTTTACCGAAAGATGATGACGACTCTGAAATTAATAACCCGGAAGCTTCAGAGGAAGGCGGTGAAGCTGCTGAAGACAGAAGCTTGTTATCGCAATTTGCTACCGATTTAAATCAACTTTCTAAAGACGGTGTGATTGATCCATTAATTGGTCGTGATGATGAAGTCGAACGTGCGATTCAAACCTTATGTCGTCGCCGCAAGAATAATCCATTACTCGTCGGTGAAGCCGGTGTGGGTAAGACTGCCATTGCTGAAGGCCTCGCGTACCGTATTGTTAACGAACAAGTGCCAGACGTCATCAAAGATGCAACTGTGTATTCATTAGATTTAGGCTCGTTGCTTGCTGGTACTAAATACCGTGGTGATTTTGAGAAACGCTTTAAAGGTTTACTCAAGGAATTAGGTAAAAATGAACATGCTATTTTGTTCATTGATGAAATCCATACCATTATTGGTGCAGGTGCGGCATCCGGTGGAGTAATGGATGCGTCAAACCTGTTAAAGCCTTTATTGTCTAACGGCTCACTACGCTGCATGGGCTCAACTACGTTCCAGGAATATCAAAGCATTTTTGAGAAAGATCGTGCATTGGCAAGACGTTTCCAAAAAATTGATATTAATGAGCCATCAGTGGCTGAGACGACAAAAATTTTGTTAGGTCTTAAGTCCAAATACGAAGAGCATCATGGTGTGCGTTACACCCAAGCAGCAATTAGTTCAGCGGCGAGCTTATCAGCTAAACATATCAATGATCGTCACTTGCCTGATAAGGCCATCGACGTGATTGATGAAGCTGGTGCTCGAATGGTGATGCTGCCACAAAGTAAACGCAAGAAAACCATCGGCCAACCAGAAATTGAAGCGATAATTGCTAAAATTGCTCGTATACCTGAGAAGTCGGTATCTTCGACTGATAAGGATTTACTTAAAAACCTTGAGCGTAACCTTAAAATGTTGGTGTTTGGCCAAGACAAGGCGATTGAGGGGCTCAGTTCAGCGATTAGGTTATCTCGTAGCGGTTTAGGCGCAGAAAAGAAACCTGTGGGTAGTTTCTTATTTGCTGGCCCAACAGGTGTCGGTAAAACGGAAGTCACCAATCAATTGGCCTCATGCTTAAACATGAAGTTAATTCGTTTCGATATGTCTGAGTACATGGAACGTCATGCGGTTTCACGCCTTATTGGTTCGCCTCCAGGTTATGTGGGTTATGAGCAAGGCGGTTTATTAACAGATGCTGTGATTAAAAATCCTCATTGCGTAGTGTTATTGGATGAAATTGAAAAAGCCCATCCAGATGTCTATAACTTGCTGCTGCAAGTGATGGATCACGGCACACTGACAGATAACAATGGTCGTAAAGCTGATTTTAGAAACGTAACATTAGTGATGACAACCAATGCGGGTGTGCAAGAAACAATTCGTACATCGATTGGCTTTAAGCAGCAAGATAATAGTCTTAATGCAATGTCAGAAATCAATAAAGTGTTTACCCCAGAGTTTCGTAACCGTTTAGATTCAATTATATGGTTTAACCATTTAGACATGACCATTATTGCGAAAGTGGTTGATAAGTTCTTAATTGAATTACAAGCGCAGTTAGACGAGAAACGAGTAACACTGGAAGTGACTGATGAAGCGCGGACGTTACTTGCTGAGAAAGGTTACGATAAAAACATGGGCGCTAGACCAATGGCGCGTGTGGTGACTGAACTCATTAAACGTCCATTAGCTGATGAAGTACTTTTCGGTAAGCTTGAAGCTGGCGGTACAGCTAAAGTGGATGTTAAGGACAACGAGATTGTTATTCATTGTGAATGTTTAGAGAAAGTATCGTAATTCGCTAATTAATTTATCGGGTTAATAAAAATGGCTATCTGAAATCAGATAGCCATTTTTTTTCGCATCAACGTTAATCTTTAGCCAATAAAAAACCCGACAATTAAGCCGGGTTTTTAAATAGATGAGGCAGTATTAACGTGCGCGGAAGACGATACGACCTTTACTTAAATCGTAAGGAGTCAACTGAACCGTAACTTTATCACCCGTTAAAATACGGATGTAGTTTTTGCGCATTTTGCCAGAAATGTGTGCAATCACAACATGACCATTTTCAAGTTCAACGCGGAACATTGTATTTGGCAAGGTCTCAAGGATTGTGCCCTGCATTTCAATGTTGTCTTCTTTCGCCATTAATTGGTTACCTTTATGCCTTCAAATATAAAAAATTCGCCGTATCATGCCCCAAAAAGCGCTTGCTGTAAAGGATTGAAACACTATAGCGTGGGTTCTTTTTCAATATGTTGCCATCCATTTGCTGTTAATATTTGATATGGACGATATAAACGTTTGTAATTCATTTTTCTATTTTCATCAATTTGATAGCCCAAATACAAAAATTGTTTTGCTAACTGTTGGGCTAATTCACACTGTATTAAGATCATATAAACCCCTAACGAACGTTTGGCGTAATCAGGGTCAAAATAACTGTAAATCGCAGAGAGACTATTATTCATCGCGTCTGTAACTGCTACACCAATCAACTTATCTTGCAGATAAACCTCGATATAAGTCGCTTCTAACCAAGTACACTTTAAAAAATCATTGAACTGGTCTTCACTTGGCGGATACATCGGGCCATCAGAATGGCGACCAATAATATATCGCTCGTATAACTCGTAATGGGCTTCTGTGACTTGATGAGTGACTTTCCAGTGCAGGTCTTGGTTATTTTTTAAGGTTCTTTTCTGTCTTTTTGATAACTTAAATTCAGGTACTACGACTCGAATGGACTGGCATGCAGAGCAACTCGGACAGCGCGGTTTGTAAATTGAATTTCCGTTGCGCCTAAATCCCATGCCTAAAAGCTGCTCAAATAATTGACTATCAAGTTGAGACTCTTGAATGATAAGTAACTGCTCAGTTAATCCTTCGATATAACTGCAATCAAATGGGTGGCTAATGCCAACGCTGACGCTTCTAGAACTCAAAACAGACCTCTTGTGCTATCCATGCATTATTGTCGATGACACTATTTCGTAATTGCCGAAGTGATAACAGAAAGTCCTCACGAGGGCAGGCTTGTGCGCCAAGATTTTCTAAATGTGGGTTCATTATTTGAGCGTCAATTAACTTAAAACCGTATCGAGAAATATGCTGGTTTAACATGGCAAAGGCCGCTTTGGATGCATTCGTTTGGCGGTGAAACATGGATTCACCACAAAATACACTGCCTACAGCAATGCCATACAGGCCGCCTATAAGTTCGTTACCGTCCCAAACCTCAATTGAATGGGCTTTTCCAAGCCTATGTAGCTGGATATAAGCCTCCTGAATGTCAGATGATATCCATGTGCCTTGTTGTGTGAGTCGTGGCTCTGAACAGGCTTTGATGACATCAGCAAAGGCATGATTGATGGTGTAACGCCACTGTGTTTTACGTAGATATTTTTTCATGCTTTTATTAAGCGGCTGAACTTTTGGTTTGAAAATAGCTCTAGGCTCAGGTGACCACCATAGAATAGGGTCATCATCATTAAACCAAGGGAAAATGCCTTGATAATAAGCTTCAACTAAACGTTGAGGTGATAAGTCACCTCCGATAGCAAGTAAACCATTGGGTTCATCAAGTGCTTGTTGCGGATCAGGAAAGTGCGGAAGATGATTTAAATAAGACAGTGAGTTCACAATTAAGTATATTATTTACTAAACCTTATATATACGTTAGCGGAATTTTGCCTATGTTGAAACTCACAAACAGCTTAGTGATACGATTTAGTGCGCTTTTAATGTTATTAATGGCTACTGTTAGCACGTTAGCGAGTGCAGCTTACGATAGAAACCAAGCTGTACCGGTTGAAAAAGTGGTTTATGGTCAGGTTGAGTCGATAAAACATGTTACTCAAACTCAATTAGTTGAAGATCGTAATCTAGGTTGGAAAACTTTCGGAGGCGCATTAATAGGGGGCGTCGTTGGTCATCAATTTGGCGGCGGTTCTGGCCAAGATGTTGCGACCGTTTTAGGTGCATTACTAGGCGGCGCAGCTGCAAATCAGTACGGTAACTCTACTCGCACACTTGAATATAAGCTCATTGAAATGATGATAAATTTAGATGATGGCACACAAGTGATGGTGATACAGGACTTAGACCCTGGCATGTCATTTGTCGCAGGAGATGAAGTTCGCGTTGTTTACCTTAAAGGTTATGTTCGCGTTGATATCGCCATGTAGCCATGTAGCCATGTAGCCATGTAGCCATGTAGCAATCTAGCAATGATTAATGCAATGAATAAAAAAGGAGCCATTGGCTCCTTTTTAGTTTTTATCATATAAGCAAAGATTAGAAACCGCGTGGCAGGGTATTTTTACCAGCGTTCGCTAATTTTTCGCGCCATAATTCTTTTGGCGTTTTGCCACCAGATTTATTTGCCGTTTTTGCTGCTGGCTTTTTGGCCACTGCTTTTTTTGCAGCAGGCTTAGCCGCTGGTTTTTTAGCTACATCTTGCTTAGCTGCAGGCGCTTCTACTGATTGACCTTGTGTTGCTTCAAGGTGCATTTGCTCAAGATCGCTAAAGCGTAAAGACTTGCCGCCATCAATTTTATACCAACTGCCTTTCTGTTCAATTTCAACAGTTTTTGAAGTTTGCTTTTCAAGAGCAGCTTTTAATTCGGCGATAAGCGCTTCTTTAGTCAAGTTAGACATTTTGAGACCTATTTTTTTGTAATGAATAGTTTATTTAATGTTTTCAACATCCCTTAGGTCTAATTTTAGTGTTTAATGCACCCAAAAGTCCAATTTAAGCCAAAATAGCTTAGCAAATAATCAATCTTAACAAGGGTTTTTCAATAAGTATTGGACTGAGTTACACTATTATTATCAAAAATTTTAGGGTTAGTTTTATGTCATTAACGTCTGTATCTCGCCAACAATTATCCAAATATCTAAATGATTTTCTTAATGTAAAACAATTCAAAGACTATGCGCCAAATGGTCTACAGGTGCAGGGCCGTGACAACATTAAGACTATCGTGACTGGCGTAACAGCCTGCCAAGCACTCATTGAGCAAGCTGCAGCACTCAATGCTGATGCCATTATCGTACATCATGGTTTTTTTTGGAAAAACGAACCTGAAGTGATCACCGGGATGAAATACAATCGAATTAAGGCGTTAATGAACCACGATATTAATTTATTCGGCTATCATTTACCTTTAGATGCCCATCCAACATTAGGTAATAATGCCGAGCTTGCGAATAAATTAGGCTTGGTTGATGTAGAAATTTGTGCCGATATTTCACAAGATTTAATGTGGCAGGGTAAGTTACCGAAACCGTTAAGTGTTTCACAAATGAGTGAGTTACTTACAGAAAAACTCAACAAAACACCATTACACATTGGTGATAAAGAACAACTTATTAGCTCATTAGCTTGGTGTACCGGTGGTGCTCAAGACTATATCGATCATGCGGCATCACTTGGCGTGGATGCTTTCATCAGCGGTGAGGTCTCAGAGCGAACTTTCCACTGTGCAATGGAGCAAGGTATACATTATTTTGCTGCAGGTCATCATGCGACTGAGCAGTTCGGCATACAAGCTTTGGGTGAGCATTTAGCTGAACAATTTGGTTTGACCCATCATTTTATTGATATTGTTAATCCAGTTTAACTTTCTGATATCGCTTAAGGAATAGCATCATGACAGAATATTTTATCCAAGCATTTATTTATTTGTCTGCCGCTGTTATTGCTGTACCTATAGCGCAGAGAATGGGCTTAGGCTCTGTGCTGGGGTATTTAATTGCTGGGGTGATTATTGGTCCCATTGTGGGGCTGGTCGGCAGTGAAACAAACACCATTCAGCATTTTGCCGAATTTGGTGTTGTGATGATGCTATTTTTAGTTGGTTTAGAACTTGAGCCTAAAATGCTTTGGTCGATGAGGAACCGACTGTTGGGAATGGGGGGCTTACAGGTTGGTTTATCAACCGGTATTGTGATGGCCATTGCGCTAATGTTTGAGTTTCAATGGACTGTGGCATTAACAATAGGCTTAATTTTCTCGCTATCCTCAACGGCTATAGTGCTGCAAACCTTAAATGAAAAAGGTCTAACCAAGACAACGGCAGGTAAGAACGCTTTCTCAGTGTTGTTATTTCAAGACATAGCCGTCATTCCAATGCTGGCACTTATTCCTCTTCTAGCATTACCTGAGCTGGTGGAAGCTGCTCAATCCTCTGTTGCAGCGGCAGCGGAACACCATGATGAACTATCTTTAGTCGCTAACTTACCCGGTGGCTTATACGCCTTGGTGTTAGTGCTTTCAATAGGGCTAGTCGTGTTTGGCGGGCACTATTTAAGCCGACCTGTTTTTAGGTTTATTGCCGATTCTGGTGTGCGTGAAATATCCACTGCAGCGGCTTTATTGTTAGTCATTGGTATTGCAACTTTAATGAGTTTAGTTGGCGTGTCACCTGCGTTAGGCACTTTTCTTGCGGGTGTAGTACTGGCTAATAGTGAGTTCAAACATGAATTAGAAACTCATATCGGCCCATTCAAAGGTTTATTACTCGGTTTGTTTTTTATCACCGTAGGTGCGGGAATAGATTTTGAAATTTTGTGGCAGTACTTAGGTGTTATTCTTGGTGCTACAGCCGCTGTGATGATAGTAAAAGGCTTAGTCTTATTGTTGTTGAGTTTTATATTTAGGATTAAAGGCAGTGATAGATGGCTATACACCTTAAGTTTAGCCCAGGCAGGTGAGTTTGGGTTTGTGTTACTCAGCTTTAGCCAGCAAAACCATGTGATTTCAGCAGAAGTCGCGCAGCCTTTATCGATTGTAGTGGCTTTATCGATGTTCCTAACCCCTGGATTGTTTATTTTTTATGAAAAAGTAATTTTACCTAAATATCAACAAACATCGAACGATCGCGAGCAAGATCAAGTTGATGAACAAGGCACCGTTATCATTGCTGGGATAGGCCGTTTTGGTCAGATAGTCAATCGACTGTTACTGTCTAATGGGGTTAAGACGGTGGTGTTAGATCATCAAGCGACCCAAGTCGATAATCTACGTAAAGTCAATACTAAAGCCTTTTATGGCGACGCTACGAGACCAGATTTACTTGAGACCGCAGGTGTTGCCACGGCATCAGCATTTGTTGTAGCGATAGATAATCCACAAGCCAGTGTAGAGCTGGTTAAGCACCTAAAACATAAATACCCTAAACTGAAAGTGATTAGCCGAGCATTTGACCGTGGACATGGCCATTTATTACGTCAGGCGGGGGCTGATTACGTTGAGTCAGAGACGTTTCGCTCAGCGTTAAAAGTCGGAGCCGAATCAATGAAAGCGATGGGCTTTTCTGATGAGCTTGTGCAAAGACAAAAGAAGACTTACATGCGAGTTGAGAGTGAAGCTTCTGAAGTGCTTTATAACGAGTGGGCTAATCGTTCAGATGGTGAAAAATTTGGTGGCGATTTTATCAACTTGTTTATTGAATACGAGGAACGTTTAAAAGAGGCTATCGTAGCTGATACTGAAGCGTATAAAAGTCAACGATTCGCCCAAGAACATCCTTGCGACCCAGACAAAGAAAACTGCGGTAAAATAAATAGTAATGACACTGACAAAGACTCAGAAACTAAGTTGATGTCTTAAATTTATTATTCATAACGCATTAAAAAAGCCGTCAAATGACGGCTTTTTTGTTGTTAATAAGTCAGTAAACTTATTACATCACACGCATACCAGGTTTTGCACCTGCATGTGGCTCTAAAATCCAGATATCTTTTCCACCAGGACCTGCGGCTAATACCATGCCTTCAGATTCACCGAACTTCATTTTACGTGGTGCAAGGTTGGCAACCATTACAGTGTGTTTACCAATCAAGTCTTCTGGTGCATAAGCTGATTTAATTCCTGCAAAGACTTGCTTAGTTTCGCCGCCTAAATCCAGTTCTAATCGAAGTAGTTTATTGGCTTTTTCAATATGTTCAGCTTTAGCAATTAACGCAATGCGTAAATCAATCTTAGCAAAATCATCGAAACTGATTTCTGGTGCTAACGGCTCTTTTTCAAGTTCAGTTTGCACTTGTTCAACTTTTGGCACTTCAGTTTGAGTCACTTGAAGGTTTTCAGTCGATGCATCAATAATGGCTTCAATGCTCTTCATTTCAATGCGTTGCATTAATGCTTTGAATTTTGCGATTTCATGGCCAGCTAGGTCTTGGTCTAAATTATCCCAAGTCAGCGTCACTTGTAAGAAACCTTCAACATTTTCAGCAAGTTTTGGCAGTACTGGTTTTAAGTAAGTGACCAGAATTCGGAACAAGTTAAGTGCATTACTACATACTTGATGTGCTTCTTCTTGTTTATCTTCTTGCTTGATTAACTGCCAAGGCGCTGCATCAGCGACATAAGCATTAGCCATATCGGCAAGTGCCATGATTTCGCGCATTGCTTTACCGAACTCTCGAGTTTCGTATAGTTCAGCAATGGTGTCTTGTTTAGCAAGGAAGGCTTCGGTTAACGATGTGTCGTTAATTTTTGCTAACTTGCCATCAAAACGTTTACTGATAAAACCAGCTGTACGAGAAGCTAAGTTAACTAATTTACCGACTAGATCTGAATTTACACGCTGAGCAAAATCTTCAAGATTTAAATCTAAATCATCAACACGGCTATTTAATTTCGCAGCGTAGTAATAACGTAGATACTCAGGGTTTAAGTTATCTAGGTAAGTACGGGCTTTAATAAATGTGCCTTTAGATTTAGACATTTTAGCGCCGTTCACAGTGACATAACCGTGGGCATAAACACTGTTTGGTTTTCTGATCCCTGCGCCATGTAACATTGCTGGCCAGAATAAACCGTGGAAGTTAACGATATCTTTACCAATGAAATGATAAATTTCGGCTTTTGAGTCAATGCTCCAAAAGTCGTCGAAGTTTAAATCATCACGTCTATCACATAAGTTTTTGAATGAACCCATGTAGCCTATTGGTGCATCTAGCCATACATAGAAAAATTTACCTGGTTGATCGGGTATTTCAAAACCAAAATAAGGCGCATCACGAGAGATGTCCCATTGTTGTAGACCTTGATCGAACCACTCACGTAATTTATTAGCAATTTCAGGCTGTAATGAGCCAGAAGATAACCATTCTCCAAGCATTGATTCAAATGCTGGTAAATCAAAAAAGAAATGCTCACTATCCTTCATGACAGGTGTAGCACCAGAAACAACCGAATAAGGCTTAATTAAATCAGTGGTGCTATATGTCGCGCCACAGTTATCACAGTTGTCACCATATTGGTCTTCGCTTTTACATTTAGGGCATGTGCCTTTAACGAAGCGGTCTGGTAAAAACATTTCTTTTTCAGGGTCAAATAACTGCGAGATAGTTTTGGTTTTAATATAACCGTTATCTCTTAACTTGATATAAATGTCGCTAGCTAATTCGCGGTTTTCTTCGCTGTGTGTGCTATGGAAATTATCAAATTGAATATTAAAATCAGCGAAATCTTGTTCGTGTTCTTTTTGAACTTGAGCAATCATTTCTTCTGGGGTTATACCCATTTGTTGAGCTTTGAGCATGATTGGCGTGCCATGGGCATCGTCTGCACAAATATAGTGACATTCATGTCCACGAAGTTTTTGGTAGCGAGACCAAATATCAGTTTGAATATACTCAAGCATATGACCTAAATGGATTGGACCATTTGCATACGGGAGGGCACTTGTCACCAGAATTTTACGTTGTGAATTTGTCATTTTGTCTCAACAATCGATTACACTAAATATATGGTCAAGATACTAACCGATCAAAGTGATTATTTCATCAAACAACAACAAAATCGGCTAAATTAGCGCTCATTTTTTTCTAATTCTGGTACACTTGGGCAAATTTTTCGCTGGGAGTTCTGCTTTTGTCTACTTCGCATACAGATTATCAATTAAGTGATGACCTTCTTGGTCCAGTATTGAGTATTTTAGATGCATACCAAGATCCATATTTAGCTGAAGGGCTAATATCTGCGGGTTGTGTTAACAAACTTGCAACTGAAGGTAAACGCCTTCTACTTGGATTGGTTTATCCTTACCCTTGTATGACGCAATATCGTGATACCGTCATGGATGTGACTAAAAAGTTAGCCGTACTTGATGCTATTGACGAAGTAGAATGTGAAATTGACTTCCAGCCACGTGTTTTTTCAGCTATTGCCTCAGTAGAACCAATCCCTAATATTAAACAAGTTATTGCAGTTGCTTCAGGTAAAGGCGGTGTGGGTAAATCTACCACTGCGGTAAATCTTGCATTAGCGTTAAAAGCTGAAGGCGCTGAAGTCGGCATATTAGATGCTGATATTTATGGCCCTTCAATTCCAATGATGCTGGGTTTACAAGGTTTTAAACCGACATCTCCAGACGGCAAAATGATGACTGCAGCGTCTGCCCATGGTATTTCAGCCCAATCTATAGGCTTTATGCTAGGCGATGGTGAAGCAGCTGTTTGGCGCGGTCCTATGGCTGCAGGCGCATTAAATCAGTTGTTAACTGAAACTCAGTGGCCAGAACTGGATTACTTAGTGATTGATTTGCCTCCTGGAACCGGTGACATACAATTAACATTGTCACAGAAGTTTCCAGTAAGTGGCACAGTTGTGGTGACAACACCGCAAGATATCGCACTTGAAGATGCCAAAAAAGGTATCACCATGTTCCAAAAAGTGGATATCCCAGTGTTAGGCATTATTGAAAACATGAGTTTTCATTTATGTCCTGAATGCGGCCATAAAGAACACCCATTTGGCACCCATGGCGGAAGCAAGATTGCTGAGCGATATGAAGTGCCGTTATTGGGCGCATTACCGCTTAATATTAACATTCGTGAGTCAATGGATGAAGGCAACCCAACAGTTGTCAGTAAGCCAGATTCAGAAGTTGCTGCTATTTATCGTGAAATCGCCCGTAAAGTGGGTGCTCAACTTGCGAAGCAGCAAAACAAAAACACAGTTTCAATCAGTATTTCAGACGACGAGTAAGGTTAAGTAATGAATTCTCAGCAATGTGTCATTATTGGTATCGCAGGTGCTTCAGCATCAGGCAAAAGTTTAATTGCCCAAACGATTTTTGAAGAACTTAAGCGTGACCTAGGCACCGACCAAATCGGTGTGATTAATGAAGACGCTTATTACCGTGACCAAAGTCATATGACAATGGAAGACCGTGTTAAAACGAATTATGATCATCCTAAAGCACTGGATCATCAGCTATTAGCTGAACACCTTAAGCAATTAAAGAAAGGTGAGCAGGTAAACATTCCTTGTTATAGCTATAAAGAACATACTCGCATGACTAAAACCCTTGATATGCAACCTAAAAAGGTGATTATCTTAGAAGGGATTTTACTATTAACAGACCCTAAGTTACGTGAGCTCATGGATGCGAGTGTATTCATGGATACACCGCTGGATATTTGTTTCTTACGTCGTTTGACGCGTGATGTAGCAGAGCGCGGACGTACGATGGAGTCGGTTATTTCTCAGTACAAAGCCACTGTTCGCCCAATGTTCTTGCAGTTCATTGAGCCATCAAAGCAGCACGCTGATATTATCGTTCCTCGCGGCGGTAAAAACCGTATTGCGACAGATATACTGAAAGCAAGGATCCAACATCTGTTAGCCAGATAAGATAGAGTTAAGCTATAGATAACAAGGATGTGATCTCTGATATACAAGTTGACGGTTCCATGAGAATTGGAGCCTCATCATATGCTGAGGCCATTTCTGGTACCAGTTTCTCGTTTCGAATTCGCATTAGTTATTTTTAGCCTTTACAGTCTTTAGTGACGATTTGAATTACATGGCATTAGATGCAAATATGATAGTCAATCCACTTAGTGAACTAAATCGCATTTTCAAGATGAGATTAATACAACCTTGAGTTAAGGACGTTATGCAGTCGGTATTTGTGAATGGAAAACCTGATAATACTATTGATGCTCTTGATCGAGGGCTTGCTTATGGCGATGGCGCATTTGCTACCATGCGAGTTGCTGCAGGCGAAATCTTATTCCTTAATACACACCTGCAACGCATAGAACAAACCTGTTTCCGTTTAGGTTTTACTATTTCGCACATCGAGTTATTAGTTTTACGCCTTGAATCACACGCGAAAACGTTAAAGGAAGGCTGTATTAAGTTACTGCTTAGCCGCGGGGTTGGCGGCAGAGGTTATGCTGCGCCTACATCCCCTGATATCACTGAGGTGATTTCATTACATCCGATCCCGGACATATATGCTCAGTGGCAATCTAAAGGAATCACATTGTCCTTGTCGCCAGTAACGTTAGGTAATCAGCCTTTACTGGCAGGGATGAAACACTTAAATCGTTTAGAGCAAGTGTTAATCAAACAGCAGACATTACCCAAAAACACCGATGACTGGCTTGTACTTGACGCAGATAATTGTTTAGTTGAATCTTCAATGGCGAATATTTTTATTGTTAAGGACAATCAGGTTAAAACACCTGCGATGAGTCAAAACGGGGTGTCTGGCGTCATGCGTGAACATGTTATTGATGCGCTTTTGACAAATGATATTGCAGTAATGGCGACAAAGGTCACTTTGGATGAATTGCTCGATGCGGAACATGTATTTATCACCAACAGCTTATTAGGTGTGGTGAATGTAAACAGCATTAATATAGACTCGATTAATAGCCAATTAAGCTCTAGCTATCATTATAAAACCTGGAATATGACCCATACTTTACTCACCCAGCTTAAACTATCATTCTAATAAGTACTGATTAAAATAATATGAAAAAAACCATCACCATTATACTGACATCGCTAATGACACTGACTACGGTCGCGTGTGTTGTAGGCTTTTGGGGATACCAGCAAATTATCGCTTATCCTAGCCAACTTCTATCAATTGAAAAGCCAGTTGAACTGACTATCGCACAAGGAATGAATGTCACAAAACTTGGGGCTGTTCTAGAAAGTAAGCAGTTTATTACCGACAGCTGGAAACTCAAATACCTGTTAAAGATTAAGCCTGAATATGCCCATATTCGTACTGGTTTATACCAAATTAACCCAGGTGATAGCATTGACAGCTTGCTAACCAAACTTAATCGTGGTGACGAAATGACCTTCTCTGTTACCTTAATTGAAGGTAAAACGATTAAAGAGTGGCATGAGTCATTAGTGGATTTGCCGCATTTAACATTTGATGAGGAAGTCTTTAATCGCGTGTTGATAAAAAATGGTGATGAATCGGGTTTACCTGAAGGTAAGTTTTTCCCCGAAACCTATCAATATCAAGCCAATGATTCATTAGAGGCGATATTAGACCGCAGTTATCAAATGATGCAGAAAACCCTTGCTACGGCTTGGGGTGAGCGAGATAAAGATCTTAAATTAACCACACCTTATGAGTTATTGACGATTGCGTCCATTATTGAAAAAGAAACCGGCAAGCCATCTGAGCGTGACTGGGTCGCAGCAGTATTCAACAACCGCTTGAAGTTAGGTATGCGTTTACAAACTGATCCTACAGTGATTTATGGCATGGGAGAACGCTATAACGGTAATATAACCCGCAGTGATTTACGAGAGCATACCGCGTTTAATACTTATCGCATTAATGGTTTACCACCAACGCCTATCGCCGCACCAAGTAAAGCCGCCATTTTTGCAGCGGCTAAGCCTGCAGATGTTAATTACTTATATTTTGTCTCAAGAAATGATGGAAGCCATGTTTTTTCCGAGACGCTAGCGCAACATAACCGCGCTGTGAATGAATACCAGAGAAATAGAAAATGACCCAAGAACAAGCTAAATTTGTTGTAATAGAAGGCCTAGAAGGCGCGGGTAAATCCAGTGCCATTGAGCTGGTTAAACAGATTATCACACAACACACTCAACAAACCCCAGTATGCACGCGTGAGCCAGGTGGAACGCCACTTGCCGAAAAAATGCGTGATTTAGTTAAGGTTGCAGATGAAACCGACCCTCTTTGCGATGAGTCTGAGTGTTTATTGTTTTACGCTGCGAGAGCGCAACTAATTGCTAATGTTATTAAGCCCGCTTTGGCTAATGGTACTTGGGTATTAGGTGACCGTCATAATTTATCATCGCTGGCCTATCAAGGCGGCGGTAGGGGATTAATGCCTTTAGTAAAATCTATTAGTGATATCACTTTAAAAGGTTTTAAACCCGATTTAACCTTATATCTTGATATAGAGCCTAAGCTTGGGCTAGCAAGAGCTGCTAGTCGCGGCGCTTTAGACAGAATTGAAGTGCAACAAATTGAATTTTTTGAACGTGCTAGAGCGACATTTTTAGCGTTTGCAGCGGAAGATGACTCAATTATTGTTATTGATGCCAGTAAGCCTATTGAGCAAGTGCACCAACAGATTACGGCTGAGTTAACAGCAAGGCTAGCTTGAAAATGACATATTATTGGGTAAAGGCGAGCGTATAATGCAAGCATTTGGTATACAGCAATTACCGTGGTTGGATGCACCGTTTGAGCGTTTTATTAACGAACGCCAAAGCGGCCATAGCGCTCATGCTCAACTGGTGAGTATTGATCAAGGCCTAGGTGGTCATATTTTGGCAAACGAAATGGCTGAAGCTGCTATGTGTACAGCGCTTACGCCAGTGGGGGCTTGTGGCCAATGTAAGAGTTGCTTGCTATTTAAGGCCGGCACACATCCCGATTGTCATGTTATCAAAGCGGATGGTACGATAATAAAAGTCGACCAAATCCGTGATTTATGCCAAAAGTTAACTGTAACAGCTCAGCAAGGCGGCCAACGAGTTGCTATTATTCTTAATTGTGAGCAGTTTAATTTAGCGTCAGCCAATGCCTTACTGAAAACATTAGAAGAGCCGGGTAATAATATATTAATTATTTTACAAACCGATGTGCCTTCAAGAATATTGGCGACGATTAAAAGTCGTTGTCAGCAAGTGGCATTTCACGCTCCTGATAGAAAACAAGTGTATGAATGGTTAAAAGCCCACCAAATGCTACCTTCAGTGCGTGCTGGCGAGAAACCCCATGATGTCACTTGGTGTTTAAGTATGATTGGCGGGCCATTAAAGCTTGCTGAAAGCCTCAGTAGTCAGCATTACCAACAGTTGATTCAGTTTCGAACAGATTGGGCGTTAAGCATTAAATCTGGCCATTTGAATGGCAGTTTAATTAAGGTTTCAGAGCATCAAATTGTTGATGCACTTAATGTTTTATATTTGTACTTAAGACAATATGTGTTAAAAAGTAAAGAGCTAGATGCATTAGCTATAAGTAACATTATTGGTTTGTCTTCAAAAGTGGCGCAAATATGCCAACGGCTAGCAACGATGGCGAGTGTGAATGCTCCGGCATTATGCCAAGATTACATACTCGAATTTAGACAACTTATTCATATTAAATAATAGACTGAGATTATGACCGATCTTGTTGTAAATTTTGATACTCTGCACCAGTTGTACAGAGCTTATATGCCTTTTATTAAGCCTGCGGGTTTATTTATTTCAACAACAGAAAGCCACTTTTTAGGCCAAGAGTTGTCGATATCGTATAAGTTACCTGGAACATCACAAATGACTGACTTTAAAGGTGTGGTGGTTTGGATTAACCCATTAGGCGCTTCTGGTGGCAGACCTGCAGGGATAGGGGTTAAAATTAAAACCGATCCCGAAAGTCATAAACATCACATTGAAAAGTTACTTTCGAGCGAACTTTCTTCAAGTGATTTGACCTGCACAATGTAGCTAGGTATTCTTGCTGGCTTATTTTAGCTTTTGATAGAATTCCCATGTTAATCGACTCTCATTGCCACTTAGACCGTTTAAAAGCGGCACCTGATCAACCTAGTTTACAAGCCATTATTGATGGTGCTAAATCTCGTGGCGTAGATTACCTACTGTGCGTCAATGTGCGTCAGCAAGGTTTCGAATCTATGCGCGAAAAAATGGCGCAATTTGATAATGTCTTCCTTTCTTCTGGTGTTCACCCTTTAGATGTTCAAGACGGTTTAAATGTTGAAGAAATCAAACAATTTGCCACTGATAAAAAAGTGGTAGCAATTGGTGAAACTGGTCTTGATTATTTTTACGCCCCAGAAACTAAAACACTTCAACAGCAATGTTTTGAACAACAAATTGCATTAGCTGTTGATGTGAATAAACCCTTGATCGTTCATACTCGAGATGCACGTGAAGATACCATTGCCATGTTAAAAGCAGGCAATGCGGATAAAGTGGGTGGCGTATTACACTGTTTCACTGAAAATTGGGAAATGGCAAAAGCGGCGATTGATTTAGGTTTTTATATTTCAGTTTCAGGTATTGTCACTTTTAAAAACGCAGGTGAACTTCGAAGTGTTATTCGCCAAGTCCCACAAGATAGGCTATTGGTAGAAACAGATTCGCCTTATCTAGCACCTGTTCCACATCGCGGCAAAGAAAATCAACCGGCTTATGTTCGCGATGTCGCAGAGTTTGTCGCTGAGCTACGTGGTGAAAAATATGAAGATTTAGCTCATTACACCTCGGAAAACTTCTTCAACCTATTCACCGATGCTGCCAAATTAATTGGCCGATAGAGTTATTTTTAGCGACAAGATTCTAACGACATTCGTTAATCATTAGGTTTGCTCTATTAAACTACAGGTAAAAAAAAGACCCAAAACTATCCAATTGTTCTGGGTCTAGGGGAATGGCTCTTATTGAAAAGAGCCTTGCGCTACTGTTGAGAGTTGTCTCTCAGTAAACTCTCAGTAAACCGTTATGAGAATAAGGCGTTATTCCCGCTTATTCCCAACATTCAATTCTTGCTACAAAAGTCTTTAATTAAACACGTCTGAGTAAATTATAGTTGTGTATTTCTATATTGCACAATTAATGCGCTATAAATGAATGTTTAACGTATATAAATCGTCATATTTAACTAATACTGCTTAAATCACTAGCGAAATTAGCCTATTAAAGCTGTTTAACTTTTGGATGATTTTAACTTTAATGCTCACTTTAACGCCTAATTTTAGACTGATTCGATTTTATCTTTGACCAATTCTCTCGGTAAATTATTCTTCAGGCGGTGACCTAAGTGTTTTACTACGCCCAATGGCTTGTGATGAAAGCTTACTATCATTTCACCAGCAGGGGTTATATCTAAGCCGTTAACTTCATTGGTTGGAATATCGCGTCCCATCAAAAACTCAATAGCTTGCTGACGATTAAGCTCAATAACGCTATCTTGATTTTCAATAAAGTCACTTAAGGCGATAATGGCTTCATGTTTAGCTTTAAAACCTTTTTTCATTACGTCAGCCAGTTTAAATCCAATGCGTTGAAAACGCATTAAGCCGATAAAATGGCTGAATTGCTCTGGAAATAACCAATATTCATCGTCGCGGATCATAACGTTATATTGCTTAGGTAAGCTGATGTTGAAGCTCTGACAAAAATACTCAGAAACGGCTATGGTCTGCGTTGGGTTAGCTGAAACAAACGGGAAGTTTCGCTGTTGTTTGGGGCATTTCTTCAAGCGAGGTACAGATGCGGTCTTGATGATTTTAGCGACAAAGAAGCCTTCGCTGTCAAATATTTGTGGCCAAACATGTAGAAAACCTTCTTCTGTACAGGCTTGCTCAGCGCCTGCGAATAAATTATTTAATGAGGCGAATTTCACTGCTTCGGGGTATTGCTGCTGGATATAGTGACAAATTTGCTGGTTTTCAATTTGGCTTAGTGTACAAGTTGAATAAACTAAAGCGCCACCGGGCTTTAATGCTAAAAAGGCTGATTCAATAAGTTGTTTCTGGGTTTCTGCAATGTCTGTGACATCGTCGAGTTGCCAATTTTTCAATGCATTTACATCTTTGCGTACTGTGCCTTCACCACCACAGGGGGCATCTAGCAAAATGGCATCAAACTTTTCGTAAAGATATTCACCGAATACCTTGCCGTCAAAATGGGTTAATGCTGTTTGACGGACCCCCATGCGTTGTACATTGGCATGCAAAATTTTAACGCGGCTAGATGAGTATTCATTGGCTATCAGTAAGCCTTGGTTGTTCATTAATGCGGCAAGCTGGGTTGTTTTAGAGCCAGGGGCGGAAGCAACATCTAAAACAATATCCGCTTGATAAGTTTCATTGGTGCCTAAATCGTTAAATAATGCTTCTGGCGGCAACATTGAACTGGCTTCTTGAATATAAAAAAGCCCTTGAATATGTTCTACACAATTGCCAGGTTGTTGGTTTTCGTTATGGGTTATCCAAAAACCTTCTTTACACCATGGAATAGGTTCAAATTCCCAGCCTTTTGAATACATAACCTGTTTAAAGTCGGCTATTGAAATCTTTAGCGTATTAATGCGTATAGATTTTCTTAAAGGGCGATGACAAGCTGCAACAAACTCTTCCATATCAAGATGTTTTGGAAGTTCTGCGGCAATGTGGGTGAGGTAATCTGGATTAATTTGAGCCATAGTAAAATATTTCGATAAAAACAACTGTGTAATAATGAAATAGATTATATCATGCATTAACAAGAGTTAGGTTATCCCCGTGGACTAAGCATCAGTTCTAAACGGGTTAGCATTGGTCATAATGATGGAGTATTAAGTGCTGAATCGAGTTTGGTTATTGTTCTTTATAACGGCAGCTATTGCCATCATTGTGCAACTATTTAATGGCCATGTTGAAGTGCTGAGTGACTCAGTCAATGCGATTTTTAGTAGTGCGAAACTTGCTGCTGAGATCTCAATTGGACTCATTGGTGTGTTGGCGCTCTGGATGGGCTTGATGCAAGTGGGTGAGAAGGCGGGTGTTGTAGCGGTGTTTGCACGATTGTTCGAGCCGTTATTATCCAAGTTGATGCCTGAAGTGCCAAGAGGACACCCAGCTTATGGCAGTATGTCGATGAACTTAACTGCAAATATGCTAGGACTTGATAATGCTGCAACTCCACTTGGCCTTAAGGCGATGCATGACTTACAGAGTTTAAACCCCGAAAAAAGCGTTGCGACCAATGCGCAAATTTTGTTCTTAGTACTCAATACTTCTTCTGTAACATTAGTGCCTGTAACAGTATTTTTATATCGTGCTCAACAAGGCGCTGCTGCCCCCGCAGATGTTTTCTTACCCATTTTACTTGCCACAGTTGCATCAACTTTAGTGGGGCTGTCAGTTGTGGCTATTGTGCAACGTATCTCTTTATTAAATAGTGTTGTGCTTGCTTACGGTGCAACCTTAATCAGTGTGCTTATTGCCAGTGTATTTTATTTAATGACTTTATCAGTTGAGGCTATTGGCACTTTATCTACCGCCATAGGTAACGGTATTTTACTGGTGCTAATTTTAAGTTTTATACTGATTGCTGGTTATAGAAAGGTTGCCATATATGATGAGTTTGTAGAAGGCGCTAAAGGCGGCTTTTCCCAAGCTATTATGCTGATCCCTTACTTATTGGCGATGTTATTGGCAATAGGGTTATTAAGGGCTTCAGGCGCGTTAGATTTCGCTTTACAGGGTTTATCAAGCTTAGTGACCTTATTCGGCTTTGATAACCGATTTGTTGATGCGATGCCGACAGCATTAATGAAGCCTTTTAGTGGCTCAGGAGCAAGAGCAATGATGCTTGAAACGATGGACCACCATGGTGTTGATTCATTTGCTGGGCGATTATCAGCTATTTTTCAAGGCAGCACAGAAACTACATTTTATGTTCTCGCGGTATATTTTGGCTCTGTTGGCATTCGAAATAGTCGCCATGCGCTTGGCTGTGGTTTAGCTGCTGATGTCGGCGGTATCATGGCTGCTATTGGGGTTTGTTACTGGTTTTACGGATAAAGACTTAAAGGAGCCATAAGGGTAGAGTCATCATATCTGCTGACTCATATTACATTTGCTCAATAAAAAAGTCGGCATATGCCGACTTTTTTGGATTGAACATTTTATGGCTTTACCTGTTCAGGCTGCCATCTGCGCCATTCTTCTTTCATCTTGTTATAAAGATCAAAACGGCTATTATCTGATAGTTTATTCTGCTCTGAAGTCACATCCTCAGTAACAACTGATATACCACCTGACAGTAATGTTTCTAGTGAACCCGTTTCAATTTGCGCACCAGAGAAAATACCCACTTCTAATTTAATACCAGAAGCATCCCAAAAACGACTGCTTTGGTTCACTAGGTGGGTGTATTGCTTTTCAATGTGTGAATACATTAAGACTTTGTTGCCGTTATCCGACAATGTATAACCATCAACTTGACCGATTGAAATACCTCTAAAGAATATTGGCGTGCCCACTTTTATCGAACCCAGTTGGCTATCTTCAAGTATGAGCGTTAAAGCATCATCTTCAATGTCAGCATCATAACGAGCTGATAAATGAGCTTCAAAAGTATCTATAGCATCGCTGACTTTACCGGGTATCACACCGATATATGGACCTGTTATCAAGGTTTCAGGCGCTTTAATGCCTGCTAATGAAATTTGCGCATCGACAATAAAGTATTCTGTATCAGCTTTAGTGAAGTGACCTGCATACTCTCCATATAAATAAGCGCTTGCCGTTAATGTATTAAGATCTTGGTTAAGCTTTACTTGCTGAACGACACCAATCAGATGCCCTTGAAATCGAATCGCGGCTTTAGCTGCTACTTTTGCTTCAGCAGGTAAAACTAACGTAATCGTTTGCGCTTGTTTCAAGGCTAGCTCTTTTGAATCGTATAATCTTTGTTGATTTCCGATTAGCTCATCACTTAACAGCCCTAAACTTAAACTGCCTTTTAGCGCACCCTCAAGTGGCGCCACATTCACTTCAACACCGGATAAACTCGCATTAATATTGGCAGCATCATTACGCCAGAAGACACTATTATCTCGTATTAGCTGACTAAATTTATTTTGAATTGCGACGCTAATAGAAAACTGGTCTGTTTTATTATTCCAATTAACTTCAGTTACTTTACCGATTTGCATTTTTTTATAATAAATCGGTGAGCCGTCTGAAAGGCCTGCGCCATCGATACTGTCAAGGGTTAGCGTGGTGACACTATTTTTACTTAATGTCGCAGTAGCATGATCTGTTGAACGGTAAAGTGCAAATTGGCTATTTGCTCTTACTAACGCTTTGGTTTTGCCTCTGACTAATGAAACTGCACCGGCTATAACAGTGTTTAAGTCACGGGTGGTCACACTAACACCATCGAGTGAAGCATCTATGGTTAATGCTGATTCAGACACAAAATGACTATCGGTAGTGATAAGACCTTTATATTCTGGCAGGATCTCTACTTGGTACTCAACGCCACTAAAGTCTTTAGTAAAGGTCACTCGAGTGATCTCACCAATTGGCATTTGTTTGTATCGAACTTCAGCCCCTGCAGTGAGACCACTATGCTCATCAGAGCTGAGCTGGATCTTGAGTTTACTGTCATTCAATAAGTCTGGTGATTGCTCAAGTAATGTAAATTTCTCAGGTAAGGTTTCGTCAGATACACCAGGAAGTACATTAACGACGCTACCTGTCAGTAAGCGACTAACATGCTTAACTCCATCCATTGAAATATCAGCACCCGCTACCCAAAACTGACTATCAGCATTTAAAAGGTGTTGATATTCAATATCAAACTTAGCTGAAAACTTAACGCCATTTTCAGTCAGTTGAGTTTGATGAATCTTACCGACTTCAATACCGCGATATACCAATGCAGAGCCTTGGTTAATCTCATCGGCATTATCTGCTGTTAATACAAACTCAACCCCTTTTACAGCGCTTTCTTCATCTGGATATAAAACGTAATTATCGCCGGTGATTGCTTTGTCCGCTTTAATATCAGAGTTAAAACTAATCCCGCCAGCGAGCAATGACGCTAAACTTTCAGTATTTACTTTTATACCAGAAAGTGAGGCATCAATTTTAAGTCCTGACACATTCCAAAATTGCGAATTCTGGTTAACAAGGTGAGCATACTGCTGCTCAATAAACGTGCTAATGATAATAGTGTCACTGTCTATCAAGCGATAATTAACGACTTTACCGACAGGTACTTGGCGGTAAAACACTAAAGAGCCTACATCTAATGAACCTAAAGTTGGGGTCGTTAGCTTAACAACGATACCTTCTTCTTCATTGGGGATCATTGACGGGGCTTCAGTGGATGCAATGAACTCAGATGTTGAACTACCATCACCCGGTTCAATCGCAATATAATTTCCTGAAAATAGGGTATCTAGCCCTTCAATTCCCGTAATACTGGCTTTTGGCGTAACCAGCCAAAAAAGGGTGTTCTTATTTAGGAAAGGATCAGAGCGATAATCCATCACAATTTTGACATTTACCCCTGATAAGTCCTTATCAAGGCTGATGTCAGTGACTTTACCAACAGTTAATCCTTGGTATTTTACTAAGGTTTTACCAACATCAATACCAATGGCACTGGGGAAATGAACTTGTATTTCAATTCCTGACTCTTTGATACTTTTCACTCCAAGCCAAGCTCCCAGAACGAGAGCCACAATTGGCAGTAACCAAATTGGAGAGAAGAGTTTCTTTTTAACGACTTTTGGTGATTCAATTCGTGTCATTGTTTTTTTCCAAGCGATCCCAAAGTAAACGTGTATCAAGTACCTTTGCAGCTAACTGGGTCAATAAAATGACCAGCGCGAAGGCTGTTGCTGCAGGTGCAGGTTTTGCATCAAGAAGTTGTCCCATATTCACTACCGCCACTGTTAAAGCAATAACGAATAAATCAAGCATAGACCATCGACCAATCCACTCAATGATATGAAATCCCACCATGAGCTTCTTTTTTGAAACGGGAAGATTAAAACTGATTGCTGACAAATATATCGCCAAGCCTACAATCTTTAACCATGGCACTAAAATACTGGCGGTAAAGACGATAATCGCGATTGGGATCATGTCTGAATGAACCAAATGTACAATGCCAGTAAAAATCGTGTCGTAGGTCACTTTGCCTTGGTTAGTTAGCATTGTGATTGGGTAAATATTAGCGGGTATTAATAATATGGCGGCGGTAATTAGTAATGCCCAGCTTTGCTGTAGGCTTTGATAATTGCGCGGCTGAATTTTAGAATGGCAACGACTACAACGCCCTTGGTCGATAGGGTTAATATTGCGACATGTACCACAAAGCGTCATGCCAATATCTTTACCTTGTTGGCCAAGATTGGATTTATTAGTGGCGTTATCTTCTTGCAACATCTTTGTCTCAGTACTTGTAGACTCAGTACACGTTGACGCTTGAGTCGTTGAGTGTGAAGTATTATTCGTCATGAACCATTCTCCACATATGTTCTAAGTTATATTCTCGCTGTAAGAACAGGATAACCAAAAATAACATCCCAAAACAAAAAGTGCCCATGCCTAAATAGATATCTGAAAAGTCAGATAAATTGAATGCTGCGACTAAAAAAGAAATGACATAGATTTCTAACATTGTTAATTGAGAAAGTACGCCATGGTTTTTCAGCAATTTACGATATGTCTGTTGCCAAAAAGCTGAATGAAGTCGGCGCTTTACAATGATAATTTGCAGCAATATCGACAATATAAGTAATCCTGGAGCGACGACCGCTGCAGCGATAACGGCGACAGCAACAATCCAGTAACCCTGAACCCAAACAGCAAATGCACTTTCATAAACTGTGGTTGCTCGAATACTGCCTAAAAAATGTATTTCAAGCACGGGAAGAAAATTAGCAGGGATATAAAACAGAATGGCTGTAATACATAGGGCAAGCATGCCATTTAAAGAGCAATATGGCACATCATACAGTGCCGTATGACAACGTGGACATAGTGCACGAACATTAGAGGGCAAAGCACGGCGCTGCACAGCTAAATCACAAGAGCGGCACAATATAATAGTGTCTTGATCTAAATTTTTGGGCATATAAAAGCTAAAACCATCCATTTAGTAAATATGAGCAGCGAAACAATGATCCAAGTTGAGACATATTATAGCCACTTATTGCGACTAATTATGACCACTATCTGAGTTTATTCATCATGATTCGAGTTACAATGAAATGAGATAATACCAGAATAATCAGAATACTTGCATCAGAAGTTAGTTCTATGACACTCTATGCACTGTATATAAAAACAGTAAGAGGTTAATCATGGCGGTAATTACAAAGTTTGTCGTGGTCAGAGAAGGGGTGGAAAAGATGACGTTCACATCTAAAAAAGAAGCCGATGCCTATGACAAAATGCTCGATATTGCGGATAACTTAGTTCCTTTTATTACTAGTGCTGAGTTAAAAATTGACGAAAATAGTGTAGAGAAACTTGCTTTTTATCTTGCATCTAATAAAGATGAACTCGCAAATCTACTCAAAGGCGTCGTAAAAGCTAAGCCTGCAGCTAAACCTGCAGCCAAAAAAGCACCCAAAAAAGCGGCAGCAGAATAAAAGAATAGTTAGGAAGTAAAATGAAAGCTGAAATGTATGACACCTTGAACAGACAAGTGTTGGCCTTAATGGAAGGCGAAGACGACTTAATTGCTGGTATGGCAAATTTCTCAGCCTTATTAAATGACAATTTGGATGATATCAATTGGGTTGGCTTTTATATTAAGCGCAACGACCAATTAGTGTTAGGACCATTTCAAGGAAAAGTTGCTTGTACACGCATTGTGATTGGCAAAGGTGTATGTGGCACAGCTGCAGCCATAGATGAAACTCAACTTGTTGAAGATGTCCACCAATTTGAAGGTCATATTGCTTGCGATGCAGCCAGTAATTCGGAAATTGTAGTGCCAGTTCATGACGGGAAAAATGTCATAGCAGTGTTAGATATTGATAGTCCTTCTTTGAATCGTTTTGATAAAGATGATCAAAAAGGCTTAGAAATCTTAGTTAAAAGCTTCGAATCTTGCTTATTTGCTTAATTTGCGAACAAATAAGCTAAATTGCAGGTCGCAATCGCTGACATGGGCTTTATAATACTGAGCTGCACGCATTACTATGTTTAAAATTTATTTACTGTAAATATGCAGGCAAGTAAGTTAATTTGTTAGGGCATGTTTCAATTGCTTTAGCAATCATGTAGGAAATGCTAATTTGAACGTTAAGCAAGACTCTGTTTAACGAAAGATAAACGACTGTAACTAGCTAAGATAGCTATAAACCAGTCCCCTTATATAACGTGGAAGTAAAAATGGAATCAACAGACAAGTTGACCGACACCAACGCAGTTTTAGCGTATTTATATGAAACATTTCCTTTATGCTTTATTGCAGAAGGTGAAACTAAGCCATTAAAAATTGGGTTGTTTCAAGATTTAGCTGAAAGGTTGGCTGATGATTCTAAAGTAAGTAAAACACAATTGCGTGTTGCACTTAGACGTTATACAAGTAGCTGGCGCTACCTTAAAGGTGTTAAAACCGGCGTTCAACGTATTGATCTTGACGGACAAGACTGTGGCGAACTTGAGCAAGAGCATATCGATCATGCTCAGCAGACTTTAAAAGAAGGTCAAGAAAAAGCCAAGGCTAAGCGTCAAGCACAAGCTGCTAAAGCAAATCCTAAGAAGCCAGCTAAAAAAGCACCTTCTTCAAAAGCAGCTCCGGTTAAGAAAGACCGCCCAGCTAAGCCTAAAAAGCCTGCTGCACCAAAAGTTAATTATGTCCCAGCAAAATTTGACGAGCTTAAACAAAAACAACGTGTTAGTGTCAAGTTAGGACAAAATCCTGTCGCTGGCGTTATCACTGATATCAAGAAAGAAGATGTCCATGTACAGCTTGATTCTGGTTTAGTCGTTAAAGTACGTGCAGAGCATATTTTATTATCGTGATCATTTAAGGAGTAACTTGTTGATGCGAAAACTCACTTTGGCTGCGTCGATTGCCACTTTATTTGTCGGTTTTTCGGCTTGGGCAATTTCACCAACTATTCAAATCAACGAGTTACCTAAACTTGAGCAAGAGCCTCAACACAAGGTTGCGAGTAAGAGGGTAACGAATTTATTCACACGCTCTCATTACCATCGCTTTGAACTTGATGATGCTTTTTCTGAGTTGATTTATGATCGTTATCTACAACAGCTAGATTTCAGACGTAATGTGCTTACACAAGCAGATGTTGATAGCTTTAAACAATATCAACATCTGTTTGACGATATGGTCAAAACAGGCAATATCGAACCTGCTTTCAATATGTTCTCTTTATTGCAACAACGTCGCTATGAACGTTTTGCTTACGCACTGACTTTATTAGACAAAGAATTCGACTTCACAGAAGCCGATGATGCCTATGAGTTTGACCGCGAAGAAGCTACATGGCCAAAAGATGAAGCAGAATTAAATGAACTTTGGCGCCAACGTGTCAAATACGATGCATTAAATTTAAAACTTGCTGATAAAGACTGGGAAGAAACAGTCGAAATTCTTGGCAAGCGTTACAACAATGCCATCAAACGTTTAAGTCAAACACACAGTGAAGATGTGTTCCAAGGTGTTATGAATGCCTTTGCACGCACTGTTGAACCTCATACAAGTTATCTCTCTCCACGTAATGCTGAACGTTTCCAAATGGAAATGAACCTAAGCCTTGAAGGTATTGGTGCAGTGTTGCAAATGGATGATGATTACACGGTAATTAAAAGCTTGGTTGCTGGTGGTCCTGCCGCGAGCAGTGAAAAACTATCTCCAGAAGACAAAATTATTGGTGTCGGTCAAAAAGACGAAGAGATAGTCGATGTCATCGGGTGGCGATTAGATGATGTTGTTGAATTAATTAAAGGCCCTAAAGGCAGTGAAGTTAATCTTCAAATTTTGCCTAACAAAGGTGGCGCAAACGCGAAAGCATTTGAAGTGACGATTGTTCGTGACAAAATTCGCTTAGAAGATCGCGCTGCAACCTCTAAAGTTGTTGAGCCTACTGAAGGCGAATACGCTAACCGTAAAGTCGGTGTTATTCAAATTCCGGGTTTTTACATGAACTTATCCGTTGATGTAGAAAAAGAAATTGCTAAATTAAAAGAAGATAACGTTGAAGGTATTATCATTGATTTACGTGGTAATGGCGGCGGTGCATTAACCGAAGCGACATTACTGACTGGTTTATTCATTGATATGGGACCAGTGGTTCAAATCCGTGATGCTAATGGCCGCGTTACTCAAAACCGTGATAATGACGGTAAAAGTGCTTATAGCGGACCATTAACAGTTATGGTTGATCGCTACAGTGCCTCAGCATCAGAGATTTTTGCTGCAGCGCTTCAGGATTATGATCGTGCATTGATTGTAGGTGAGGCGAGCTTTGGTAAAGGTACAGTTCAGCAGCATAAAAGCTTAGGTCGCATTTATGATATGTACGAAAAACCTATTGGGCATGTACAATACACCATAGCTAAGTTTTACCGTATTAATGGCGGTAGTACACAGTTAAAAGGGGTTACTCCAGATATCAATTTCCCTAGTGCACTTGAGCCTGGTGAATATGGTGAATCTGAAGAGAAGAACGCATTACCATGGGATAAAGTTCCGGTAGCGCAATACGGTACTTTAGGTAATATCTACCCTGAATTGGTATCTAAACTTGATACCAAGCATCAGCAGCGTATCAAAACCGATGTAGAATTTGGTTATATCTTTGATGATATTGCTGAATTTAAAAAGCATCATGATGATAAAACGATTTCATTAGTGGAAAGTGAGCGCATTGCTTCTCGTGAAGAAGATGAAAAGCGTATTCTTGACCGCACTAATGAGCGTCGTGTTAAAAATGGTCTTGAGCCTTTAGCATCACTTGATGAAGAAGATGAAGAAGCCACTGAAACTGATGCAGAATCAACAGAAGTTGCTGAAAACGAAACGGCAGATGCTGAAGAGTCTGAAGAAGACGAATTAGAAGTACCGGATGCGTTTTTAGAAGAAACAGCATTAATCACCCTAGACATGGTTGATGCTAAAAAATCTGCAGTGAAATAAACGCTATTTCATTGTCAAAAAACGCGCTTTTAGCGCGTTTTTTATTATGTAAATTTTATGCCCGTTAAATGCTAAGTGTTATTCAAGGATTATTTATGACTCAAGCTCAAGCAAAACATTTAAAAGACTATCAAGCACCGACTTTCACTATTAGTCACATCGAGTTAGATTTTAATTTAAAGGGTTCAGACACTGAAGTTATTGCGATAAGCAAAATACAAAGGGTAGGCGAGCACAGCGAAGCATTGGTGCTAGTAGGCGAGCAAATTAATTTAGTGTCTGTGCATATCAATGGCGAGCCAGCTGATTACCAAGAAAAAGATAACCAATTATCTATCAGCACCTCTTTAAATGATTTTGAGTTAATGCTCGTTACTAAGCAAGATCCTGAAGCAAACTCAAGCCTAGAAGGCTTATATATGTCTGATGGCGCTTACTGTACCCAATGTGAAGCTGAAGGCTTCAGAAGGATCACTTACTTCCTTGACCGTCCTGATGTTTTAGCTATCTATACGGTAAGAATCGAAGCTGACAAAGCGGCATTCCCGTTTTTATTAAGCAATGGTAATTTGGTTGAAAAGGGCGATGTGAGTGAATCACGTCAATTTGTGCGTTGGGAAGATCCATTCCCAAAACCTAGCTATTTATTTGCCCTTGTAGCAGGAGACTTCGATTTACTTGAAGATAAGTTTATTACTCGTAGTGGCCGAGAGGTAAAACTGCAAGTATTTGTAGATAAAGGAAACTTACATAAAGCTGACCATGCAATGGTGTCGTTACAAAAATCGATGGAATGGGATGAAAGCCGTTTTGATTTAGAATACGACCTCGATATTTATATGATTGTTGCCGTTGATTTTTTCAATATGGGCGCGATGGAAAATAAAGGCTTAAACGTGTTTAACACTAAATACGTATTAGCTGATACCGCCAGTGCGACAGATGAAGATTATCATGGTATTGAATCGGTTGTTGGCCATGAGTATTTCCATAACTGGACCGGTAACCGTGTGACGTGTCGTGACTGGTTCCAGTTAAGCTTAAAAGAAGGCTTAACGGTATTTAGAGATCAAGAGTTCAGTTCAGATTTAGGCTCTCGTGCTGTCAATCGTATTCAAGCCATTCGCGTCATGAAGAATCAACAGTTCGCTGAAGATGCAGGCCCAATGTCTCATCCAATTCGTCCTGAATCTGTTATTGAAATGAATAACTTCTATACCGTGACTGTTTATAACAAAGGCGCTGAAGTTATTAGAATGATGCATACCATATTAGGTGAGCAAAATTTCCAGTTAGGGATGAAATGTTATTTCGAACGCCATGATGGCCAAGCAGTAACTTGTGATGATTTCGTCAATGCAATGGAAACGGCGAGTGGTATCGACTTAACCTTATTCAGAAATTGGTACAGCCAAGCCGGTACCCCAGTGGTTACTGTGGTTGATCAATATGATGCAGATAACAAGCAGTACCAGTTAACTGTCAGTCAATCGGTTACTTCTCAAGGAGTGAAAGGAAACCCTCTGCATATTCCATTCAGCCTTGAGCTATTGAATTCTGCTGGTCAACCTTTAACAAACCAAGTGCTTGATGTGAAAGAAGCTGAACAGACATTTGTATTTGATAATATTGACGCAATGCCAGTGCCTTCTTTACTGCAAGATTTTTCAGCACCAGTTCGCTTAGATTATGAATTTAATGTTGACCAACTTGTACATCTAACACGTTTTGCATCAAGCGAAGTAGCACGTTGGGAAGCTTCTGTTGGTTTATTCAGCCAAGCTGTTTGGCAAAATGTCGCCAGTTTAGTTGCTAAAGAGGCAATGCATCTCGATGCTAGAGTGATTGAAGCAATAAGAGGCATTATTCTAGATGAAAGCTTAGACAAAGCGTTAGTGGCAGAAATACTGGCATTCCCGAGTGCGGCTGCTTTAATTGAACAGGTTGAAACTGTCGACTTAGATGCTTTACAAGCTGCTAGAGAATTTGTTATCGATGAACTTGCTGAAGCCTGTTTAGATGAGTTAGTGACGCGTTATCGTTCATTGATTAAGGAAGATAATGCAGCTTCGCGAGCTTTTAAGAATATCTGTTTAGTATTGTTATCGCGTGTGTCATCAGAATATGAAGGCTTAGTGACTGAGCAATATCATGCAGCTACGAATATGACCGATAGCCTAGCTGCACTTAAAGCTGCGGTTTCAGGTCAGTTAACTTGTCAACAAACGTTGATGGCAGACTTTGAGCAAAAGTGGATTTCAACGCCACTGGTTATGGATAAATGGTTTAGTTTACAAGCTTCACAAAACACGCCTGAAGTCTTAACAGAAATCAAAGCACTCACTGAACATGAAAGTTTTAGCTTTAACAATCCAAATAGAGTGCGTTCGTTAATTGGCTTCTTTGTCGCTGCAAATACTTACCAGTTCCATGATGCGAGCGGTAGTGGTTACGAATACTTAACGGATATCTTGGTTAAACTGAATGAGTTGAACCCGCAAATTGCTGCCAGAATGATCACACCACTTATTCAGTTCAGTAAATTTGATGATGGCCGCCAACAGAAAATGAAAGCCTGTTTATTACGATTAAAAGCGCTACCTAACCTATCGAAAGATTTGTTTGAGAAAGTAGAAAAGGCATTAGAACACGCTTAATCTAAAATTGGGTGACGGTTTATCATTTTTAATGCTAGATCGTTGCCTATCACTATTTCACTCTATAATTTGTAGTAATTGAGTTATGCAATTTATATTTTCAATGTACATCAGTTTTAAAGATTTTCTTCCTTATTACCAAGGCACAGTTAAAAATGTCGAGGTAAAGGATATTAATGGCAAAATTTTACACATAAATGGTAAATATTTTAGACCATTTGTGACCTCTGCAGGGATACAGGGGCAATTCATTTTGCAACTAGAACCTGCTGGAAAATTTATTTCTCTTAATAAAGTTTAGAGTAATTACTTCAAACGACCAATTGATTGTTAAATGGTAATTTAGCTTCACTTGGTTTTATGTAACCTGTTGAAAAAATTCTATTTTTCTTTCGTTTTTACTGCTTGTAGTCAATTCGTGTGATCCAATTCAAATAAGCGTTCGATTATTCTGTATTAATTTCTCCTAACTGCACCAATTCGTTAACAAATTTTCTGTTTTTTGAACTTGCTCAATGATGTTAATTGCTGTAACAATGGTGTTGCCTGCAGGCTAACAAAATGTTGGTTCAAATCCTATAACAACGAATCCGGCAGGTTACGGAGAGAAGCAAAAATGAATATTGTTAAAAGACGCTTTAACAAGTCGGCACTCGCTTTGGGGGTGGTGTCGGCATTGACTTTAGGGATGAGCAGTAGCGCTAATGCTGTATCATTTGATTGGGGTGAAGTACAAGGCACCTTTGACTCAACATGGACAGTCGGCGCAAGCTGGCGTGTTTCTGAGCGTGATTGGGAAGGCCAAATCGGTAAAGTTAACCAGCCACAGTTTGATTGGTCTGGTTATTCTGGTTTCGGTGCGCCATTTGGGCAAACGCCTATCTATTCTTCAGCTCAAATTTGGGGCCAGCCTGGTTCATACTCAAGTAACAACGACTTAAGTAACTTACTCTATTCTCAGGGTGACACTACCTCTGAACGTTTTAAAGGTTTGCACGAGCTATCTTTAGAATATAAGAACTTCGGTTTGTTTGTACGTGGCATGTATTTTTATGATCGCAAATTAAGTGATGGCGATTTTGATTATAATGATCCATTGACTGGCAAAGAATATGATCCTTGTGAGGATAGCCGAGCAGAAGAAGTTCAATGTAAAGACATTCGTTTATTAGATGCATTTGTTTACGGTAACTTTGACTTAAATGATGGTAAAAACCCATTATCAGTTCGTATCGGTAACCAAGTTGTTTCTTGGGGTGAAAGCACATTAATTCCTCACGGTATTGGTGTCATTAACCCAGTTGATTTAAATATCTTGAATACACCTGGTGCTGAACTTAAAGAAGCTTTCCGTCCGCAAGGAATGGTTTGGGCATCGTTAGGTGTTACCGAAAATTTAAATGTTGAAGCTTATTATCAATATGATTGGGAGCCAGTTTGGGTTCCATCTGCGGGTTCTAACTTTGCAACCAATGACTTTGTTGGTTTTGGTGGTTATAACCAAAACGCTCAGTTAGGTTTCAACTCAAACCCTGATATCAATCTTGATTTTTTAATGTCTGAGTATGCCGCGCTTTATGGTGCAGCAGCTGCGGCTAATTTTGATCCTGCATTCGCAGCTTACATGGTGCCATATGCTACTAAAGTGGCTTTACTTCAAGATGAAGCAGAACCAAGTGATGATGGTCAATACGGTATCAAGTTAGGTTATTACGCGCCGAGTTTAGGTGAAACTGAATTTGGCTTGTACTACATGAACTATCACAGTCGCCGCCCTATTATCAGCGGTACAGCATCTAACTTTAGCAGTGAAGCTTTAGCAAGAGACTACGGCCGTTTAGCTGCAAGTGGCGGTGAAATTGACCGTGAGTTGATGCTTAGTATGGAATCGTTTACTAAGGCTCAAGTGGTATACCCTGAAGATATTCAATTGTACGGCGCGAGTTTTAACACCTTAGTCGGTGACACATCTGTTGCGGGTGAAGTTTCTCACCGTGTTGATGAACCATTACAAATTGATGACGTTGAATTGTTATTTGCAGGTATGCCACAGCAACTTGCTAATGCTGGTCTACGCCCTGATTTAGATGGTGTGTCGCAAATTGAAGGTGTAGAGGCTGGTGAAACAATTGATGGTTTCATTTTATCTGATACGACTCAAGCTCAATTTACATTGACACATTTATTTGGTCCTACCTTTGGAACAGATAATTTAACCATGCTTGCTGAAGTCGGTGGTGTGTGGATCCATGACATGCCTGGTTTTGATGAACTACGCTTAAATGGTCCTGGTACCGCGCGTTCAGGTGGTAACCCTGATATGCCAGGTATTATCGAAGCCTTGCATGATGGTCCTGAAACGAATCCATTCCCAACTGATTTTGCTTGGGGTTATCGTTTAGTGGCTAAAGCTGACTACAATAATATCTTTGCTGGCGTGAACATGTCTCCACGTGTGATTTTCTCTCACGATGTTGACGGTATCACTCCTGATCCAATGTTCTTATTTACTGAAGGTCGTAAATCAGTTGCTTTAGGCGTTAGTTTTGATTATCGCAGCCGCTGGGGAGCAGATATTTCTTACAACAACTTCTTTGGTGGTGTAGGAACAACAAATGCAATGACTGACCGAGATTACGTCTCGTTTAACGTCAAGTATTCTATCTAGAAGGATAATAATAATGAAGAAACTGACGATATTATCGGCTGCAATGATCATGGCGTTTAGTGCGCCAGCAGCGATGGCGAAAGTATCTGAAGCTGAAGCAGCTAAATTGGGTAATGAACTTACGCCAATTGGTGCTGTTAAAGCGGGTAATGCTGACGGTTCTATTCCTGCTTGGGATAATGGTATTACTTCTCCAGTTGCTGGCTATGAAAAGGGAATGCATCATCCAGATCCTTTTCCTTCTGATAAAATTTTGTTCACCATTACAAATGCTAACAAAGCACAGTACGCTGAATTTTTAACGCCGGGTCAAAACAAGCTTTTTGAATTATACCCAGATACATACAAAATGAATGTGTATGAAAGTCGTCGTACGGCTTCTTTACCTCAGTATGTCTATGATGCAACTAAAGCTAACGCCTTAAATGCAGAGTTGGTTGCTAATGGTAACGGTGTAAGTGGCGCTTCTATTAGTGTGCCATTTCCAATTCCAAATAATGGTTTAGAAGTGATTTGGAACCACATCCTGCGTTATCGTGGTGTTGATATCAAAACTGCTCGTAGCCAAGCGGCTCCAACGGCAGGTGGTTCTTATACGTTAATTGAAACGGCTGAAGAAATTCGCTTTAGCTACAGCCGTCCTGAAGTGACTCTGGATCAATTAAAAGAATCAAATACTTTGTTCTTCTTTAAACAAGTTGTACGTCAACCTGCGCGTCTTGCAGGTACTGCTTTGCTTGTTAAAGAGACAATGGATCAAGAAGCACTTCCGCGCCAAGCTTGGACTTATAACACAGGTCAACGCCGTGTTCGTAAAGCGCCAAATGTTGCCTTTGATACACCAGGTACAGTGTCTGATGGTCTAAGAACAACTGATGATTTCGATATGTTTAACGGATCGCCTGTGCGTTATAACTGGGAACTGGTCGGTAAGAAAGAGCTTTATATCCCTTACAACGATTACAAACTTCATTCAGATTCACTTGAATATGATCAAATCTTAAAACCAGGTCATATCAACCCTGAATTTGCTCGTTGGGAAAAGCACCGTGTTTGGGAAGTTAAAGCAACCCTTAAAGATGGCATGCGTCATATTTATAAAACACGTGTTTTCTATATCGATGAAGATTCATGGCAGGTTTCGCTAACGGATATGTACGATAACCGTGATGAGTTATACCGTGTAGGTACAGCACATTCGATTAACTACTACGAAGTTCCAACACATTGGAGCACGTTAGAAATTTTCCACGATTTACAATCTCGTCGTTATTTAGCAATGGGATTAGATAATGAAGGCCGCATGTACGATTTCGATGCTAAGCTTTCTGAAGCTAATTTCACACCTGACGCATTACGTCGCGCAGGTATTCGCTAAGACCTTTATGGGGCGCATTGCGCCCCTATTATTTCTAAGGAAGTTTGTATGTCGTTTCGCACACTTCGCAATGTTGTCGCAATCAGCTTAGGTTGTTTAATTTCTACTGCGCCAGTCCATGCTCAATTCGATCCTCTTACCGTTCAAATACAGCCACTCGCTGAGTCTTCATTAGTTCTAGATATTGCCAAAGCAGGTGAAAACCTTGTTGCGGTGGGTGAACGCGGTCATGTGTTAGTTAAACAACAAGATTGGCAACAAGTGAGTTCACCAGTAATTTCCCAATTAACCAAAGTGTTCTTTTTAAATGAAAAGCAAGGCTGGGCGGTAGGTCATGATGCAACCATCATTCACACTGAAGATGGTGGGTTAACTTGGCAAGTACAATTCCAATCTACAGAAGTTGAAAAACCGCTTTTGGATATTTTATTTTTTAATGAAAATGAAGGTATTGCCGTTGGCGCGTATGGTTTGTTTTATCGCACAGCTGATGGTGGCAAGCATTGGGTTCAAGAGTTTCATGAAGAATTACTATTCCCTGAAGATGTCTCATACCTTGCTGATTTAAAAGCTGAAGATGAAGCTTTATATTTATCAGAAAGATCAGCGTTATTACCTCACTTTAACCGTGTTATCCAATTAGCTGATAATCGACTGTTGATGGTAGGTGAATTAGGACTTGTCGCCACATCTGATGATAATGGCGTAACGTTTGTTACACAGCCTTTTGATTATGAAGGTTCAATGTTTAATGCTATTGAAACGGACGGCGCAGTGTTTGTCATGGGCTTACGTGGCCATGTTTTCAAAACCGATAAGCAATTCAGTCAATGGCAAGAAATCGCTTTACCGGTGAAGTCTTCAATTAATAACGCTTATATTACTGATTCTGGATCTTTGTACCTTGTTGGTAACGCAGGTGTTGTTATCGAGTTAGATAGTACTGATAAAGCTAATATCATTGCACGTAGACAAGGCGAAAATATCGTCGCTATTGAAAGTGATAATCAAGGTCAAGTTTGGTTTGCAGGTTCAAAAGGTTTATTTCAGCTCAAATAGAGTCGCTTAAGCTTTACGATGGATTTGTTCAGTGACGGGGCAAGTAAACGTGTCTGGAAGATACGGTTACGGTGTAAATTGAGCAAAATAAACACTAAGTTAGTGTAAAAATAAAACAACAATAATAGGGCCGATAAGATGTTAGAAAAACTGGTCAATGGATTTGAAACCCATCTTTTCAGAAACCGCATGTGGGTGATTTTGTCATTCATGTTAATTACACTTTTTCTTGGTTATCAAGCAAGCCAATTAAAAATGGATGCGGCTTTTAGTAAAAACATACCGCTTAATCATGAGTACATGAAAACCTATACAAAGCATCAAAAAGATTTTGGTGGTGCGAATAGGATTATGGTGTCTGTTGAAGACACTAGCGGTAATATATTTAATCCTGAATATTTCGAAACCCTTAAACAGGTTCATGATGAACTGTTTTTTATCCCGGGTGTAGAGCGTTCCCAAGTTAAGTCTTTATATTCTCCTTCAACACGTTTTACTGAAGTTGTTGAAGATGGTTTTGCTGGCGGACCAGTGATACCTGCAGATTTTCGTAACGATGAATATGGCCTGAATGTTGTTCGTGACAATGTGGAAAAGGCAGGTATTGTTGGTCGTTTAGTATCAAATGATTATTCATCAGCGATGTTAACTGCGCAGTTAATGGATTTTGTGGCTAAAACAGACGAAGAAATGGCCGAGTCTGAAGGTGCTGAAAAAGATATTACGACTAAACCACTCAACACGATTCAATTCGCTAAACAATTAGAAAATCAATTACGTGGCAAATACGAAACGGAAACGATTAAAATCCATATTATTGGATTTGCTAAAATGGCAGGTGATGTCGCAGAAGGGGCAAAAGGCGTATTACTGTTTTTCTTGATTGCGATTTTGATTACTGCAGTCATGGTGTATTTATTTTCTAAGTCGTTAATTCTAACGGTTCTCCCACTTGTGTGCAGCCTTGTTGCTGTTTTCTGGCAGCTAGGGTTATTAACTGTGGTCGGTTTTGGCTTAGATCCTATGTCAATTCTAGTACCGTTTTTAGTGTTCGCAATTGGCGTTAGTCATGGCGTTCAAATGATCAATGCTGTTAGACGTCGTGTACTCGATGGTCAAAATACCAAAGCAGCTTCAGCATCGGCATTTCGCAGTTTATTAGTGCCGGGCGGCGTAGCGCTATTATCTGATACCGTTGGTTTTTTAACGTTATTGGCTATTGATATTGGTATTATCCGAGAACTCGCAATTTCAGCTTCATTGGGTGTGGCTGTTATTATTTTAACCAATCTCATTTTATTGCCTTTGGTGATTTCATACACCACGATTAAGCCAGAAAAAGAAGATCCAGTTAAAAAAGCCAAAATTGAAGGTTTGTGGCGCAGCTTGTCAAAATTCGCGACACCTAAATATGCTGTCATTGTATTAGTTTGCACCGCAGTGCTATACGGCTTTGGTTTTCAGCAAGCAAGCAATATCAAAATTGGTGACTTGCAGGGCGGTGCGCCAGCACTTCATTTAGATTCTCGATATAACCAAGATACTTTCCATATAACAGACAATTATTCAATTACGACTGATTATATGACTGTGATTGTTGAAGCGACACCTGAAGCCTGTACATATCATTCCATTCTAAATGAAATTGATCAGTTTGAATGGATGGTTGGCAATACACCAGGTGTTGAGTCGACAGCAAGTTTAGCGTCAGTCTCTAAGCGAGTGAATGCCGGTTTCAACGAGGGTAATCCTAAATGGCAAGTGCTTCCTCGTACCACAGCGAGCTTAGTGCAAGCTGTAGGCCGTGTGCCAACTACCTCTGGATTACTTAACGGTAATTGTTCAGTGATGCCAGTTTTCTTGTTCTTAAAAGATCATAAAGCAGAAACCATTGAAGTTGTGACTGCCAAAGTAAAACAAGTTGCTGAGCAGCTTAATACTGACACATTGCAGTTTAAATTAGCTTCAGGGCCAGTTGGCGTGATGGCAGCTACAAATGAGGCTGTTAGCGAAGCACAGCTACCTATGATGATTTATGTTTATGGCGCGGTGTTTGTTTTATGTCTCATCAGCTTCCGTTCAATTAAAGCGACTATCGCCGTGATTGTGCCTTTATATGTGGTTTCAACATTAGCGCAAGCATTAATGACGTGGCTAGATATCGGTTTAGCGGTGAGTACATTACCTGTTATTGCATTGGGTGTGGGTATTGGCGTGGATTACGGTATTTATATTTTATCGACCATGTCAGGTAAACTTACTCAAGGTATGGCAGTCCAGCAAGCCTACTTTGAAGCCTTAGTTGAACGTGGTAGTGCGGTCATCTTTACAGGGTTAACTTTAGCTATTGGTGTGAGTACTTGGTTCTTTTCAGCACTTAAGTTCCAAATGGACATGGGTATTTTGTTAACTTTCATGTTTTTAGTAAATATGTTGGGTGCGATAATTATTTTACCTGCGTTGTCAGCGGTATTCTGGCGCAAACCCAAGTAAATAAACGGTTTGAAAATATTAAGAGGAGCTTAGGCTCCTCTTTTTTTTGCATAGTTAGTCTATCTAAACGCTTGATTGGTCAAATAGTGACTATAATTCTATAGTTAACAAGGATTTTAGAGGATCTACCACTAAAATAGTGCTCGATATAGCAGTTAATTAGTAATAAACTTTGCTCCAGATCTCAGTTTTAGACTGAATCAACAAGCCGAAGCATCCAATATAATGATAAAAGCGCTGCCATAAACGCTTAAGGAAACTGCAACATGGCCTTTAAAGATGCAATGCCTTCAGTACTACTAGAAAATGTAGTCAATTTAATTCATAAAAAAATCCCTAATTCTCAAGCTAAACAAGTTGAGCAATTTGCCAATTGTATATACGCCCATATGTCAAAAGACGACTTAAATGCTCGTAATGACAGCGACCTTTATGGTGCCGTATTAAGCCTTTGGAATGCGCTAAACAAATCAGCTAAAACCAACAGCCACATCCGTGTGTTTAACCCAAGTCAGTCGAAACATGGCTGGCAGTCTACCCATAGTATTATTGAAATTATTCAACCAGATATGCCTTTCTTGGTTGATTCAGTGACTATGGCATTAAACCGCATGGGCATTACGGCGCACATGGTGTTACATACACCGTTAGCATTAGTTCGTGATGAGGAATTGGTTAAAGAAGTTTCTTTTATTAAAGATGCACCTGAAGCAACTGAAAATGTTGCGGTATTTTTAATTGAAATCGATCGTCAAAGTAGCGAAGCCGATATTAAAGCCATTGGTAAAGAACTTGAGTCAGTTTTTGCTGATGTTGTGTCTTCAGTTGATGATTGGCAGCAAATGTCAGATAAGTTAACCGAGACGGTTAAGCAATTACCAAAACAACCATTTCCAGGCGATAAAGCTGAAATGGAAGAAGCGACTAAATTCCTAACTTATCTCAATAATCATCATTTTACATTACTTGGTTACAGACATTACGAGTTAAAGCGTGTTGAAGGTGATGTTGAGTTAGTACCAGATTTGGATTCAAGCTTAGGCTTAATGAGCCGCTCGAGTGCTGAACATGCAGATCGTGGATTACTTTTGTCTACGTTCTCAGCTTCTGCCCGTAAAGAAGCGCTGGATGAAAGCTTATTAGTGCTTACTAAAAGCTCAACCAAAAGTCGTGTACATCGCCCTGCATATGTCGATTATGTGGGTATCAAACGTTTTGATAAAGCAGGTAATGTCATAGGCGAAGACCGATTCTTAGGCCTATATGCTTCTAATTTATATAATCGAAGCCCACGTGAAATTCCGCTACTTGCTGGTAAAGTTGAACGCGTTATGGAGCAGTCAGGTTTAACGCCTCGCTCTCATGACTATAAAGCGTTAATGAATATCCTTGAGAACTTACCTCGCGATGAGCTGATACAAGCTAAAGAAGATGAGCTTGCTCATATCGCTCGCGGCGTTTTAGAAATGCAAGATCGTGACAAATTAAAGTTATTTGTCCGTAAAGACGGTTTTGGTCGTTTCTTATCTTGTTTGGTGTATGTATCAAAAGATCGTTACAACACCAAATTACGTCAAGATACACAACGCATTTTGGCTCAACATTTTAACAGTAGTGAAGATGTTGAATTTACCACTTACTTCTCAGAATCAACTTTAGCGCGTACTCATTACATCATTAAAGTTGACAATAATAATATGGACGTCGATGTGGCTGCTATTGAGAAAAACCTAATTGAAGCAGCTCGCTCTTGGGAAGATAAACTACATAGTTCACTGAATAATGCTCTTGGTGAGCAGTCAGGAACGGGTCTTATTAAGCGTTACTTCACGGCATTTTCACCGAGTTATAAAGAAGATGTGTTGCCTAGTTCAGCAGTGGTTGATATTCAACACCTTGAAGCATTGAACGACGAACATAAATTGGGCATGCTTTTTTATCAGCCACAAGAAACGGCATTAAATGATAATAAAGTCCGCTTAAAGCTATTTCATAAAGATGAACCTATTCATCTTTCTGATGTGCTACCTATGCTTGAAAACTTTGGTTTGAGGGTCATTAATGAACGCCCGTACGAAGTTAAAACTGCAGATGGTCAAACCTTCTGGATTTTAGACTTCTTAATGACAGTGCAGGGCGCTGCCATTGAAAACCTTGCTGATAGCCAAGATCGTTTTCAAAATGCATTATCACAAGTTTGGGATAAAGAACTTGAAGATGATGGCTTTAACCGAATGATTTTAGCGACCAGCTTAACGGGTCGTGAAGTGTCTATTTTGCGTGCTTACGCTAAATATATGCGTCAAATAGATGCAACTTTTAGTCAGTCATACATTGAAGAAACGTTTAATCGCTATCCGCAAATAGCTGACTTACTAGTTAAAATGTTCATTCGTAAATTTAATCCAAAATTAAAAACTCGTACGTTAAATAAGTTTTTAGAACAGGTGGATTTGCGTCTTGAGGACGTATCGAGCTTAGATGATGATCGTATTATTCGTCGTTATTTAGATTTGATCAACGCAACACTGCGTACCAATTTCTATCAAACATTGAACAAAAACGAAAACAAGCCGTACATTTCGTTTAAGTTCTTACCTGAAGACATTCCTGAAATGCCTCGCCCATTACCGAAATTTGAAATCTTCGTATACTCTCCGCGAGTTGAAGGTGTTCATTTACGTGGCGGTAAAGTAGCGCGTGGTGGTTTACGTTGGTCTGACAGACGTGAAGATTTCCGTACTGAAGTGCTTGGTCTTGTAAAAGCGCAACAGGTTAAAAACACCGTTATTGTACCTGTTGGTGCAAAAGGTGGCTTCGTGTGTAAACAGCTACCAACTGAAGGTGGCCGCGAGGCATTCTTTAATGAAGGCCAAGCATGTTACCGATTATTTATCCGTGGTTTACTTGATATCAGCGACAACATCATTGAAGGCAAAGTGGTACCGCCAAAAGATGTAGTACGTCATGATGAAGATGATGCATACCTCGTTGTTGCAGCTGATAAAGGTACTGCGACTTTCTCTGATATTGCCAACGAAATTGCCATTGAGTATGACTTCTGGTTAGGTGATGCTTTCGCATCTGGCGGCAGTAACGGTTATGACCATAAAAAAATGGGTATTACTGCGAAAGGGGCTTGGGAATCGGTTAAACGTCATTTCCGTGAAGAAGGTATTGATTGCCAAACAACTGATTTTACCTGTTTAGCAGTGGGTGACATGGCAGGCGATGTATTTGGTAACGGTATGTTGTTATCGCGCCATACTAAGCTTGTTGCAGCATTTAACCACATGCATATCTTTGTTGATCCAAACCCGGATACTGAAAAGAGTTACGTAGAGCGTGAGCGTTTGTTTAATCTACCGCGTTCAAGCTGGGAAGATTACAACACTAAATTGATGTCTAAAGGTGGGGTGATTTTTAATCGTTCTGCTAAGTCACTTAAGTTGACTAAAGAAATCAAGGGAATGCTTGAAACTGATTCAGACACCATGACCCCGAACCAGTTAATGCAAGCATTGCTAAAAATGCGTGTTGATTTGATTTGGAATGGTGGTATTGGTACTTACGTTAAAGCGACTTCTGAAACGCATGCTGAAGTTGGCGATCGTGCAAACGATGCTATTCGTGTCAATGGTAATGAATTAAACGCTAAAATCATTGGTGAAGGTGGCAATTTAGGTGCGACACAATTAGGGCGTATTGAATTCGCGGCTAATGGTGGTCGAGTTAATACTGACTTTGTTGATAATGTTGGCGGTGTTGATTGTTCAGATAATGAAGTGAACATTAAAATCTTACTTAATACGTTAGTGGCAGACGGTGAACTTACCGTTAAACAACGTAACCGCTTATTAGAATCAATGACTGATGAAGTGGGGGATATTGTACTTCAAGATTGTAATGATCAAACTCGTACAATTTCAGTGACGCAGGCTCACGGTGTTTCACAATTAAAAGAACACATTCGTTATATTCAGTATCTTGAAAAAGATGGCAAGTTGGATAGAGCGTTAGAGTTCCTTCCAACAGATGATGAACTTGCAGATCGTTTAGCCAATAGCAGAGCATTAACTCGTCCAGAATTATCTGTGTTAGTTGCTTATGGAAAAATGGTATTAAAAGAGCAATTAGTTACAGCAGAAATCACTGAAGATACATTCTTAAGTAAATTGCTAACGGCTTATTTCCCTCAGAAATTACAAGACAAATATGCTGATAAAATGATTGCGCATCCATTGCGCGGTGAAATTATTGCTACATCATTAGCTAATGAACTTGTTAATGACATGGGCTTTAATTTCGTGCAACGCATGCAGGATGAGACAGGTGCCACAGTAGCCGAAGCCGCAATTTGTTATACTATGGCTCGCGAAGTTTTCGGTTTAGCTGATTTAACTCAATCAATTACTGAATTAAACGGTATTGTCTCTGCTGACGTGCAAAGTGAAATGCTACATCAACTACGTCGCAATATGCGTCGTGCTTGTCGCTGGTTCATCCGTCATCGCACCAAAGGTGAGAATATTGAGCAAACAGTGGCGTTCTTCAAACCTGTATTTGAAGAATTAAAGACCAATGTTGATCAGTATATGATTGCTGCTGAAGTGATTGCGATTTCAACTGAAATAAAATCACTAACAGAACAAAAAGTACCTGAGTCTTTAGCACAAGTTGTTGCTAAAATGAGTACCTTGTTCTCAGCGTTAGATATCGCCCAAATTGCCCAAATCGAAGGTAAGTCAGTTCAGCTTGTGGCTGAAACCTATTTCAGACTTGGTGCAAAAGTTGAATTACATTGGTTCCTTGAACAAATTAGTAATCAGCCCGTATCTAACCATTGGCAAGCGCTTGCTCGTGCCGCCTTCAGAGAAGAATTAGATTGGCAGCAACGCGCACTGAGCTCTACTGTGCTGCGAGCGTGTACAGATACTTGTAATGCCGATTCAATTATTCAGCAATGGATAGACAATAACGAGAAGCTATTGGAACGTTGGTTCCACCTATTAGCAGACTTTAAAGTCTCTCAAAGTCATGACTTTGCCAAATTCTCGGTGGCGTTACGTGAACTTAATTTGTTGATCCTTCATTGCGAAGGACCGAGATAATTATTTATAATAAGTGAACAAGCCCTGGCAAATAGCCGGGGTTTTTTTTAGGTTTAGGAGAAAGCATGTTTTTTTACAAAGTTGCACAAAAAGTAATGTTTCAAATGGATCCAGAAGTAGCGCATAACATCGCTATTGGAAGTTTAAAAAACACTGGAAACAACCCTTTAAACCTATTTTATAGTCAAAATGTTAGCGCTGCTCCAGTGACTTGCATGGGTATTACATTCAATAACCCTGTAGGCCTTGCTGCAGGCTTAGATAAAGACGGTGAGTCGATTGATGCATTCCATGCCATGGGTTTTGGTCATGTAGAAGTCGGCACTGTCACTCCTCGTCCACAACCAGGTAACGAGCAACCACGTTTATTCAGATTAAAACCAGCGAAAGCGATTATTAATCGTATGGGTTTTAACAATAAAGGTGTTGATAATTTAGTCCGAAACTTAATGGCTAAAAAGACAGACATTATTGTTGGTGTGAATATTGGTAAAAATAAAGATACTCCGGTTGAAGAAGGCAAAAACGATTACTTAATTTGCATGGAAAAAGTTTATCAACATGCAGATTATATTGCGGTTAATATTTCATCACCAAATACACCGGGTCTTCGTACAATGCAGTACGGTGAATTGTTAGATGATTTATTAAGCTCGCTAAAAGAAAAGCAAGCAGAGCTAGCTAAGAAGTATAATAAATATGTTCCAGTTGCATTGAAAATAGCGCCAGATTTAACCACTGAAGAAATTGAGAAAATTGCTGAGTCATTATTGAAAAGTAAATTTGACGGCGCAATTGCCACAAACACCACATTAAGTCGAGATGCTGTGGTTGGCCTTGATAATGCCGATGAAATGGGTGGTTTGAGTGGTAAACCGTTAACCGATCTTTCAACTAAAGTGATCAAACAATTAGCTGAATATTTAAACGGTGAGATCCCAATTATTGGCGTTGGCGGAATTAATAGTGCAGAAGATGCTTTAGCTAAATTTGACGCAGGTTCTCAATTAGTTCAGATATATACTGGCTTTATTTACCAAGGTCCTGGATTAATTAATGATATTGTAAAAGCCTATAAAGCAAAATAAGATCTGAATAGTTTAAAAACCAACCAAAGATCCTTTTTTTAGATCTAATAAAGTTATAGCGATCGAAATAACGATCTTTCGATCGTTGTAACTTTATGATCTTTATATCAAAAATATTCAATAATGTTTTGATATTGTCTGAAATATAAACTATTATCACCTTGTATTCTTATAATTAGGTACTAAAAAATGTTATTAATGCCAAATAAGGACTGGCAGTGGGAATATAATGAAGACTATAAGCAATTAAGTATTTCATTAGGTTCCGAGATGGAGTTCTTAACCCCATACAAAACTAAAGCACTCATTCCTGATGCATTAATAACATCGGAATTTAGTGTCGATCACGCTAAATTCTATATCAACTTGCTTGAAACTCTTCCAAAAGTTATCAATATGTCAGATGCTGCTGTTGTTCAAACAGCACTAAATGCAACCGCTGCGCATTTTTTGTTAAAACCACAAATGCCTAAATCTTGGTTTTTTGAAATAAGCCAAGAATGTGTTTATTGTGAAGTCGGTAAGTTATTTAACCTCAATGCTAATGGTACTCGCGTTTTAGTCATGGTGGTTGAGAATAGCCTACAAGCTGCATTAGTGATGGTACTGTCTAAAGAGTGTCCATTATCTGAGAGCAAAACTCTGCAGCAATTTGAAACAATTAAAGTGATGCATAATAGACTTAATCCGCTTAGAAAAGCTCAACTTGTGGTTGCTGCATAATCAAATAGAATTGATTCTTCGAGGTTAGCTTCTTTAATATTGGTTTCTCTAACATTGGTTTCTCTAACATAGATTTCTTTAACATCGTTTTTTACAACATTAGTTTAGGCTTCACACTTTAGCGAAGCTTATCTATTATTGTTTTAGAAGCTATAAAGTTTAACTATTCTATATCTATTTTGCTGTATAAGATGACTTTGCAACAAAGTTTACTTCTCACAACATTAACTCCTTTCATCACTTATTTTTAGTCAGATGCATGTCTTACTGAGCAACTCTTGTTATTACTCATCGTATAAATGCCTAGAATAGCTAAAATTCAAAACCTATTACTTGATGTAGTTATGAGCTTTAAAGGTTCGTTTTAGTATAATCATGTCTATATGTATTAATGAATATCGCTAATCTTTGAAATGTTAAATTTAGCTGGTAAGGTGAAAAGTCATAAATGTTGGAATACTAAAAGACCATGAAGATGAATATATTGATTAAACCAATTGTTGCAGAACAAGATAGCGAAGTTGCATTAATTATTAAAACCGTTGGCAAGGAATTTGGTGCGATTGGCGAAGGTTTTGGACCGTCAGATCCTGAAGTAGAGCAAATGAGTCAGCATTATCATTACAATAATAAGAGTATCTATTTAGTGGCATCGTTAGATGGGAAAATTTTAGGTTGTGGTGGCGTCGCTTCTTTCAATGAGTCAGAAGATACTTGTGAGCTTCGTAAGTTATTTTTGCTACCCGAGAGCCGTGGATTAGGTATAGGCATGCAACTCACTCAAGCTTGCTTGGAATTTGCTGAAGATATGGGGTTTAAACAATGTTATTTAGATACATTAACCAGTATGACCGCTGCAATTAAGTTATATGAGAAAGTAGGTTTTGAGCATCTTAACCAACCTCTGGATGGTACCATTCACGGTGGCTGTGATGTTTGGATGCTTAAAAAGTTTAGTACAGATTCGGGTTGTTAAATGGCGAGTGATCTTTTACAACGTTCCCTGTACTCCTTCATCCATTGCACCAATCTTTAATCGAAATTCACAACTCTCAGATAGATTGTCATTACAGCGTGTTCTATTAGATTATTTCCAAAAAAGATTGTTTTCGATAACTATTTTATGATTTTATGATTTTATGGTCAATTATTGCTACCTAATTTCAGTTGTCCTACAATCAAATTAAACAAGTATAACCTTAAAATAACTCAGGGAATTATATGTTCGATTATTTGAAAGGCTCTGCCAAAATACATCGTTCAGAATATACCTTTTGGCGCTTTAAACACTTTCACATTTACCAAGTCATGTTGCCTTATTCGGGGTTTGTGCTTTCAGTTATTCCGATATACCTGTTATTTGGTTATTTTGACTATCAGCACTTACAGGAAGATGCGTGGCTAGCAACAATGACCCGCCTGTTTTTTTCTTTTTTATGTGTGGCACTTTTATTATTATTAAAACGTTATTCGCCAAAACATTTAGATTTAGCTGAATTAACTTTAGTGTTATGTGTTTATTGGTCATTGACTTATATTGGCCAAATGGCAATGCACGGAGGGGATTTTAACTATCAATCGGGCGGTATATTGGTCATGGCTTATGTCGGCGCCTTGTCACGCTTGCCGTTCAAAGCCAGTTTTATCGCACTTACATTTATGGCAATTTGTTACGTATGGATGATATCTCCTTTAAGGTTAGAGCATGATTTTGCAGAAGAAATAGATCGTTTATCTATCATGTCGGCTATTTATATCATGTGCCTTATTGCTTGTTTAAGACGAGAGTCTGAAACACATACAAGTTTTGAACAATATTCACAAATCCGCAGTCAGCAACTTAAGTTAAAAGCCAGCCAGCGTAAATTATCGCTACAAGCGGTAACCGATCCATTAACCGAATTAAAAAATAGACTCTACTTAACCCAAAATGCAGCTCTATTTGTCCAAAATGCAAAGCAATCAAAGCAAGGTATGAGTTTACTCATGATTGATATAGATAACTTTAAATCAATCAATGATGTATACGGGCATCAAGTGGGTGATAATGTGATTTATGGTGTTGCACAAATCATCAGGCAGCATTGTGGACGTTATACAGGGATGAACATTCGATATGGTGGGGAAGAGTTCTTATCGGTATTCCATTGCTTTAGTGAGTCAGAGCTACAGCAAATTGCGGAATCAATATTAACCGACGTAGCAAAACTCTATTGGCCTGATAAAAACTTAAGAGTCACCGTTTCTATTGGTTTAGCTACCAACAAAAATCAGTCATTGAATATGCATGAGTTAATTAATCAAGGCGATAAAGCTTTATACCTAGCGAAACAAAAAGGTAAAAATAGAATCGAAATATATAGCGATAAGCCATAGTTTTAGCTCTAGTTATAGCCCTAACCCTAACCATAAAGCGGTAGCAGCGTTTCTGTTTTAATTTTCTTCATTTAAGCATTAATATCTAATATAAAATATTATTGTCTAATTAAAGAATAACTAACCATGACGGGCAGTTAAGTACTTGCGAGATGTAAATACATCAACTACTTTTACTGAATAGTAACTCTTTATATTACAAATTTTTCGTTGTTAAATTAGATGGTTAACACTAGTAATTATCTCAATTTTTATGCCTCTTTGATGTTTAAATTGTTGCATTAGTTGTAGTGTGAAAAACAGACTAGATCTATCGATAATATTTTTATTTAGATATTTGTAGCGTTAAACCCTAAATAATTCCCATATATGGTCGATTGTATAGGTGTGGTATTTCTAAACTTAATTAAGTGGTATTTGATCTGGGAAGCCTCACAGTGATCACGCATGTGATCTAATCCCTATTATAAGAATACGGTGATATATCATGAATGCTGTCTATCTTTTCTTTCGTAAAACAAGCATTGCAAATCGCTTACTAGCAATGATTATCGTGGCTGCATTTGCCACTATCCTAATGTTCTTCTTCGCTTTTAATCGTATTGATAATGTTCTAGTACAAGAAAAAGAATCGAAGTTAACTTCTTTGGTTGGGGTAGCGAGTTCAGTTATTTCGCAGTTTCATCAGCAGTCACAAGAAGGAAAATTAACCGAGGCTGAAGCAAAGGCGGCGGCAATAACAGCGCTAAATGAACTACGTTATTCTGGCAATGAGTATTTTTTTACTATCAACCTTGATGGGATAATGGTGCAGCATGCTTTCGCTAAAAAATTAATCGATACTAACGTGTTATCAATGCGTGATCCTGATAATGTTCCTTTATTCCAGTTAATGATTGAACGTACAAACTCCGCTAAGAATGCCACTGTGAATTATATGTGGAATAAGCCAGAACAAGATTCACCTAGTCCTAAAATGAGTGTGGTAGAGCGTTTTCAACCATGGGGATGGATTATCGGAACCGGCATTTATATCGATGATATCCAAGCTCAAAAGACAGAATTTGCTATGCAATATTTAATACTTTTATTGATTGTATGGTTGCCAATCATCATTATTTTGTTTGTCATTACTCGCAGTATTGCTGAACCCATGTCGCAAACCATTACTGCTTTTGAGAATATTGCTAAAGGCGAAGGGGATTTAACATTAAGGTTGTCTGAAGCTGGTCAAGATGAATTAAATCAAATCGCGCAAAATTTTAATATTTTCACTGATAAAATTCAGAAGTTAGTGACCTCGGTCGCGGATTCTGTGTCAGAGAGTCATACCCTGGCTAATGATTTATCGACTATTTCTTCACAGGCCAATCAAATATCTTCCAACGTGCAAATGGAAACTGAAAATGTCGCCACTGCAATTAATGAGATGTCGATGACAGCAGCTGAAGTGGCATCAAACGCCCAAGCTGCAGCATCAAGTGCTAATGTTGCTGATAGCGAAGCGGATAAAACGGCTGAGATTGTTGATAATGCGATAGTGAAAATTGGTGATTTATCCACGGAACTTCAACAAACTGAAACTGTAGCGAAAGGATTAAAGGTCAGTTCCAGCCAAATAGGGCAAATATTGGATGTTATTGTAGGTATTGCGGAACAGACTAACTTATTGGCTCTGAATGCAGCGATTGAAGCAGCAAGAGCAGGTGAAGCTGGTCGAGGTTTCGCAGTTGTAGCTGATGAAGTAAGAACATTAGCGAGCCGAACTCAAGATTCTACCCGCGAAATTAATGGCATTATTGATGCTATCAGAGAAGCTATTGAAAATGTTAACCAGTCAGTCGAACGCGCGATAATGCAATCTGATGAAACGGTGACAGAAACCCAAAAAGTAGAAGCTGCACTCAATTCGATTAAAACAGCGATTGGTGACATATCGCAAATGAACATTCAAATTGCTGGCGCAACTGAAGAGCAAAGCGCTGTTATATCTGAACTTAATATGAACATTACAAGAATCAATGACATGTCTGTTGAAAATAAAACTCACAATGAACAACTTTCTAATAGCAGTATACAAATAGCAGAAGGTTCTACTCAATTAGAAAGTATTGTTGGTAATTTTAAAGTCTAATGGCTTTTTCGAATACTCAGCTTTTGTGTCATTGATACAAATTTTATATCAATGACAGGATTAACTGTAAAAGCTAACTCGCTTTATAAAAGTCATCACTCACTTAGGTCATATGTTTATCTGGTATATTATTTTAAGTGAGTTTAACGATAGGCAAATTGCTACAGCGGATATTGATGATTATATTTAAGATAATTTAATGCTGTATTTTAGAAATTTCATTTTCCCAAAGACATCAGTTTTATCTGAATAAAATATAATTAATATCTTCAGAGTTGAGTGAATAACTTACTTTGTATTCATTTCTCATCTTGTTTTAATTTCAACATAATACTTAACACATCTTGATAAGAGATTTTGAACTCTCTAGAAAGCTGAATAACTTTGGCTTTATATGTCTGAATATGCTCTTGTTTTACGAGTTCGGTTTGCTTTTCTTCAACTAACTCAGAAACGACTTCCTCAAGAATTTTGATACGACGTAAGCTGTAATCTAAAGAAGACAAATAGGTCTTCATTTGAACTCTGTTACGAGCATTCTCTAAACTCTTAGTGGTACGATTTTCAAAATCTAATTCATCGAAAGCATTAATAACATTTTGTAAATTAATATCTGTCATATTGAAAACTACTTAGAAAGGTGGGTTAATGAATAGCAATAAGGATATTGCAGTGTTTTCATCCATGAACAATCAACTATAGCGACAGTCTATTCAGATTAATGAATTGTTTCAATAGCTATACACGTTTATATTAATGATAGTCTTATTAAATTAGTACATGGAGTGTGAGATGTTAGATTTATTGCCTGATTTATTTGATTATTACGAAGATAAACTGACTTTGGTTCAATCGAATTGGAATACATATGGTGGTAAAACTATTTTCTATGGCGAAATAGTGACGGTTAAGTGTTTTGAAGATAATTCAAAAGTTAAATCAACATTAGCCAGTTCAGGTAAAGGAAAAGTCCTAGTCGTTGATGGTGGCGGTGCATGCCGACGTGCGTTATTAGGTGATATGATTGCTGAATCTGCAGCAAATAATGATTGGGAAGGGATCATTATTTATGGCGCAGTGCGTGATGTTGGCACCCTTGCTACTATTGATATTGGTGTTCAAGCACTTGCGAGTAACCCAATCAAAACCGATAAAAAAGATGTCGGCCTAGTGAATGCGGATATTGAAATCGCTGGAGTCACAATAAAACCTAACATGATGGTTTATGCCGATAAAAATGGTATAGCAGTCTCTGAAAAACCTTTAGATTTAATGGTATTAAGCTAAACTCATATATAGAACAGAATTTCTCATTAAATTTCAATTTGCTTACAAGGATGCAAACATGAAGGCACTTAAATGGCTATTAGGTATTATGGCTAGTTTGATTTTAATACTGGTTGTGTATTTAACGGTATTTTTTGATCTCAATAGTTTTAAACCACAAATTGTAGATGCGGTAAAAGAACAAACTGGGCGTGAGTTTGCTATTAAAGATGATTTAAGTTGGAGTTTCTTTCCTTCTATCGGCATTAACTTGGGCGGAATAACATTGTCCAACCCTGAGAACTTCGCCCCAGCGACTTTTGTTGAAATCAATGAAGCGGTTGCCAATGTGGCATTGATGCCGCTATTAAGCCAAGAAGTTGAAATTGCCATGCTTTCATTAGATGGTTTGACACTTAACATGGTGACAAAAAAAGATGGCGCTAACAGTTTAGATGGTCTTAGTGGTGACAAGTCTGCCACAGAACCTAAAGAAGAAGCCGCACCTTCAGAAAAAAGCGATTTGCAACTTCAAAGCCTACAAATCGGTGGCGTATCAATTACCAATACTAGGATTAACCTCATTGATGAGACTAGTGATACCAAACAAGTCTTCATGTTAAATAGCTTAACCTTAGGTGAATTCTCGTTAGGCAATGCTGCTGATTTTGCTTATGATTTTTCAGCGCAGATGCCTGATATGACGGTAAATAGTAACGGCGAAGGCCAATTGACTGTGCAACATGATTTATCGAAAGTGATGATAAGTGGTTTTTCTATCAATACTGATGTAGCCGGTGACAGTATCCCCAATAAGAAGTTATCAACCCAACTAGTCACTGATATTAATGTTGCACTTGATTCGCAAACGCTTCAGGTTGCAATTAGTAAGCTGTCAGCAATGGATATTAATGCTACTGGTGACATCAAAGTGAACTATGGCAATAAGATCCCGAAAATTAATGTGCAGATGGATTTTGGTGATATAGACCTTGATTCCATAATGCCAGCAAGTGAACAAACTGAAACCAAAGAAACAGAGCAAGTTGCTTCAACAACACCTGCCGAGGAGCCCGATTTATCGGCGCTTAAAACGATTGATTTAACCTTAGGCATGACGGTTAAGTCGATAAAGGTTTCAAATTTATTAACTCAAGACTGGAAAATGAAAGCGACTGTGAAAGATGGTATTGCTAATCTGAGTGATTTTTCAGCTAATTTGTACGAGGGTAGTATCACAGCTAAAGCAAAACTTGATGGACGCCAAAAAGTGGCAAGTTACAATTTCGAGCAAACGCTTTCAGGGGTACAATTCCGTCCGCTATTAAAAGATGCTGCTGATATTGATTTAATTTCTGGCGCTGCAAATTTTAATGTCAAAGGTTCTGGTAAGAGTTTAATCCCTGACAACTTGAAGAAAAACCTATTAGCAAATGGTGATTTTGCTATTGCTGATGGTTCGCTTTACGGGGTGAATATTCCGCAAATGATCCGTAGTGCTCAAGATAAGTTAAAAGGGGATTTATCAGCTAAAAATGATGAAGAACTCAAAACTGACTTCACCAGTTTAACCGGTTCTTATTCACTGAAAAATGCGGTATTTACTAACCCAGATTTATCAATGGCTTCGCCATTAATACGTTTAGCTGGTAATGGTAGTGCCAATATTGACTCGCAAACTGTTGATTATAAACTTACGACATCTGTCGTTGGTTCACTTGCAGGTCAAGGCGGTGGCAGCGATGCGTTAGCTGGTGTGGATATACCTTTAACCATTAAAGGCAGTATGCAAGACCCTAAATTTGGTATTGATACTAGCGCGTTGTTTGATGCTAAGTTAAAAGGTGAAACTGATAAGCTAAAAGATAGCTTGTTTAAAAAATTAGGAGGGTTTTAATGAAACGTTTTATAGGTTGCTTAAGTTTACTGTTAGTAGGTTGTAGTGCGACAAGTACCGATGTTACAGCACAAAACAGCAAAGAGGCAGCAGCAGAGGTAAAACCCGTAATGCAAGCCAAAACAATTATGTTAGGCGCTGGAGTCTCAACAATGGCTGAAACACTGTTAGTCGGTTTTTTAGAAGCTAAAGAATATACCGATCCAAGTAAAGCAATGTCATTGACACATACAGTCACTAACAGCCAAAGTCGTAGTGTTAATCTACGATTTAATTCGGGAATGACAGCTGATTTGTGGTTATACGATCCTAAAGGGCAAAAGGTATGGTCATCATCGCAAGATATGATGTACACCCAAGCGTTAAGAGATGTGACGTTAGCACCAGCACAAACGATTAAATCTAGATTCAGTGTTCCTGCTGCGATTATGGAAAAAGTTTCAGGCCCTGGTTATCGCTTTGAAGTAAAATTTGCAGGTAAAGCCGAAGGCAGTAGCTTACCGTTAATCAATGCAGGTTCAACGCCGCTTATCGTTAAATAAAACAGCTTATTGAACTGATTTAGTATGCATGAAATAAAAAACGGCCAGTGATTTCACTGGCCGTTTTTATTAGTTGTGCTATTGAATGTTATAGAATGTGGTATTCATCGACAATCATCACTTCAGTAGATTAACACTGTTACGCGTTCACTTTACTCACATCAACAACGAGTCTTAACATTTGACCTGGTTGAATGTATTTAGTGTTATGCAGCTTATTCCACTTGATTAAGTCATCGACTGAGACATTAAACCGATTAGCGATACGTGCTAAAGAATCCCCTGAACGCACTTTATAATTAACCGTACGCTCTGTGGCATTACTAGACGTTGCACTGCCAATCGTCAGTACTTTACCTATGCTTAATGCGCCATTTTTAGGTAATCTATTCCAGCGAATTAACGCATCTACAGAGACATCAAACTGACGTGCAATAACCCATAATGAATCGCCAGACTTAACGGTATACGTCATCGCTTTAGGTGTTAACTGGTTTTGTGCTAATAGCTCATCGGTTGTTAAATCAGCCCCTTCAGGTGGAACTGGAATTATAAGATATCGGCCAGCACGGATATTGTTGTTCTTTAGGTTATTACTAGAACGGATAAACGAGGGTGAAGTATCGAAACGTTTCGCAATGTGACTGACCGTATCACCAGATTGAATTTTATAGCGATGCCAATTTAGCTTTGATTTTAGATCTAATTGGGCAAGCTTTTGCTCAAAAACATCTTTTTTGTCGTAAGGCACAACCAAAGTATGGGGACCATCAGGTGATGTCGCCCAGCGGTCAAGCCCAGGATTTAAACTTTTAAGCTCATTAATATTCATATCTGCTAAATCAGCAGCAAGCTTTAAGTCCATCTGACTTTGGATATCAACGATGGCGATATGAGGTTCATTACTGATAGGTGTTAGATTAATGCCATATTTTTCAGCATTTTTAATAACGTCAGATAAGGCAATTAACTGCGGGACATAGCGCTGTGTTTCTCTAGGTAATGATAAAGCCCAAAACTCTGTGCTTTTACCTGCAGCTTTATTACGGCGCACTGCATTATTTACACGGCCTTCACCAGTATTATAAGCTGCAATGGCATACAACCAGTTCTCGCCTGTACGGTCGTACAGGTATTCAAGAAAATCTAATGCGGCAATCGTTGCAGCTGGCACATCACGGCGACCGTCGTACCACCAGTCACTCTTTACGCCAAAATGATTGGAGATAGGTGAGGTTAATTGCCAGAGTCCAGACGCAGCACTTGCTGAATAAGCTGAAGGGTCGAATGAGCTTTCTACAATAGGTAATAATGCGATTTCGATTGGCATATCACGCTTTTCTAGCTCTTCTACAATGTAATGAAGATATGGTTCAGCACGTTTTGAAACAATTTCCAAGTGTCTAGGGTTAGCCAGATACCAGTCACGATACTGATTAACCAGTTTATGATCATCTATCGGCATTTCCATTTGTAGGCTAATACGCTGCCATACATCGGTAATTTCAACTGGTTTTTCAACTTTTACGATAGTATCTTCAGGCTCTACAGGCTTTTGAATAGCAATCGGCTCTGGGGTCGGTTTTGGTGTTGTAAGAGTTTGACAACCTGTTAAAAAGGCCATTCCACCAATAAAAATATATAAAGATTTGTGCATCAAAAACAATATTCCTAAGTCTTGCAAAACAGGCTTAACAAGGTTGTAAGCCTAAAGTATTGGTCAAAATTAAAGCGGCATTGTAGAGCAAAACACGCTTAATGTCTTTGCTTAGTTACGTTTGCTTGGCTTTGTCAGTATTTTTAAAAATTATTTTTCCATTGTCTTAATAGGGTAAATGTCTGTAAATCGGTCGGATTCTCTACATTAAATTGTTCAGAAATAGATTGTTTGATTTCTGTACAATTACTTCTTAGAAATGGATTAATTGCTAATTCTGTTGCAATAGTAGTAGGGATTGTTGAAATGTTGTTCTCTCTTGCCTTGTGAACTGACTGTTGATATTGCTGCAGTGCACTATTATTCGGCTCAACAGCGATGGCAAAGGCTAAATTTGCTTGGGTATATTCATGGGCGCAATAGACTTTTGTATTTGCATTTAAGGATGATAGTTTCGCTAAAGAAGCCCTCATTTGTTCAGCCGTTCCTTCAAATAATCGTCCGCAGCCGCCACTAAAAAGGGTGTCGCCACAAAATAAGGTGTCCTCTATTGAATAAGCAATATGACCAAGGGTATGGCCTGGCACTTCGATGACCTTAACAGGGCTGCTTATATGGGGTAGTGACATTGTCTGATCATGTTCGATTAATTGAGTCAGACCACTAATTGTTTCTTTGCTAGGGCCATATACCGCTAACTGCTGTTGATGAGCTTGCTGTAGTTCAGCGATACCACCGGTGTGGTCAGCATGATGATGGGTAATCAAAATACCCACTAATTCTAGTTTATTGCCTTGAGCATCAGCTTGATTTAAATAGGTTAATACACTCTGTGCACAACCTGGGTCGACCACATAAGCTTTGTTAGAATTAACTTGATGGAAAAGCCAAATATAATTGTCATTAAAAGCTGGGATGGTAATAACTGAGAGCATGAAAGCAACCTTGATAATAGATGAAGCTACAGATTAACGGATTATCTTAGAGACGCCAAATAATGGCCTGCTACTTGAGAGTCTTGTATACCTTATCTGAACAAATTGCCTTGATTGAATCATCTATTAAAGCGGAAATACAGACTAGAAATGAAGAGCATATGTTGATACAGAATTGGTATTGATCGTTAAACTTTGAGCGGCTCGCATGTTGGTAGCGAAAGTCCAGAGATTCGAAAATTCAGCTTAATTTACCTACTGCTCTCAATAGCATAATTTATTGAATCGCCTTAGGGACTTTAGTTCAAAAAAATTCAAAAATCGTTATACTCAAGTGAGGCGTTACAATCTTAAAGGGTTATTGTTCATGTCAAAAAATGAGAAACCGCAGCAATGGCATCAATTACCTTGTGGTGATGAGATCCAATTAGCAGTTGAGCAGCAACTGGCTAGTTGGTGGCCAAGAATATTCGGTTATCATTTACTTAAACTTGGCCCTCTTAGCCATCAAATCTCCAGTTTACACTGCAACATTGCTCGTCATTTTTCTATTCACGATGGAGAAGGAGCATCAATCATTGCTGACCCCCACCATTTACCGCTCAATAGTGGTTCTATGGATGCGGTATTAATGAGCTTTCTTATAGAGTTTGAACAAGATCCTTACCGGTTACTTAGGGAAGTCGATAGAGTGATGATCAGCGGTGGTTATATCTTTATTTGCGGGTTTAATCCGGTGAGCACTGCATTTATTGGAAAGGTTATGCCTAAATATCAAACAAAACTTCCTTGGTCTGGACAATTCTTCATGCCTGCAAGGGTCAAAGATTGGCTAGGGCTTTTGGGTTATAAAATATTGCAAGATGAACGATTTATATATCATCCACTTATTGGCGATATTAACCAAGGTGCTTGGTGGCAAAACCGAATTGAGCGATGGCTTCCTGGTATTGGCAGTGTTTATCTTATTGTGGCGCGAAAAATGGAGTCACCTTTGACACCGATTAGAGAAAAGAAAAAAGCGCGGGCACCTCAATGGGCGCCAGCATCAACAGCAGGTAGAACGGGTCATTCAAATAAATTAAATAACCCAAACTAAGTTAAATTTATTCAGGCTTATAGTTTTCATCTTCTTGCTCCGGTTTAGCTTCTGCAGCCCACCTAGCTAAATCATCACAGCGTTCATTTTCAGCGTGTCCAGCATGACCCTTAACCCAGCGCCAATCCATTTGGTGAATTTGACTGACTGCATCGAGGCGTTTCCATAAATCGACATTCTTAACGGGTGTTTTAGTGGATGTTATCCAACCTCTTTTTTTCCATCCGTGGATCCATTGCGTGATCCCTTGACGCATATATTGGCTATCACTCGTTAAAATAATATTACACGGTTCATATAAGGCTTCTAATGCTATGATTGGGGCTAATAATTCCATGCGATTATTAGTGGTCAATTTAAATCCGTCAGACAATTCTTTGGTTTGCTGCTTATATTTCATTACAATACCGTATCCGCCAGGACCTGGATTACCCAGACATGAGCCATCAGTATAAATTTTGATTTGTTTTAGTTCTGACATCAAATTGTTACCATACAATACGTATTAATTGCGGCAATTATACTTAAATACACAACTATTAATTGAGTTACCTATGAATATTATTTCTAGCGCAAGTCGCCAGGTTATTTTAGATACAGAAACAACGGGTATGAACCAAGCAGGCGGGCCTGTTTATATTGGTCACCGCATTATTGAAATTGGTTGTGTTGAAGTCATTGACCGTAAATTAACCGGTAGAACTTACCATCAATATATTAACCCTGGTCAGCTTATTGATCCTGAAGCAATTGAAGTACATGGCATCACTGATGAACGAGTAGCAAAAGAGCCTCGTTTTCATCAAGTAGCCCAAGCATTTATCGACTTTATTGATGGGGCTGAAATCGTCGCACATAACGCGCCGTTCGATATCAGCTTCATGGATCATGAATTTGCAAATCTTCAACCCATCGGCCCCAAAACTGCTGATATTTGTGGCATTCTCGATTCATTAACCGTTGCAAAACATCTTCACCCTGGGCAAAAGAACAACCTTGATGCCCTGTGTCGTCGTTATGGTATCGATCTGTCTCGTCGTACCTATCACGGCGCGTTATTAGATGCCGAAATTCTTGCAGATGTTTATCTGATCATGACGGGCGGACAAATTAAATTTAATTTGTCCAATGAAAAAGCGGGGCAAGAGGGTGGTGGGATACAATTAATTGATCAAAATGAGTTTAATCTTAAAGTGATCTCAGCTACGGCCGATGAATTAGTATTACATGACGAACGTCTTGATTTAGTCAAGAAATCGGGGAAGTGCCTCTGGAGAGGTGAAGCCTAAAAATTAAGGTAAAAGCGCAAGTAATGAATGGAATTAAACCGTATTTAATGTCACTGGCATTGTCACTGCTAATACTGATTGTGAGCACCTTTTCTCAATTGGCGTTAGCTGTGCCATATACACAGGCCACTGAACTTAAAAATAGGTTCAGAATTGATCATATGGTCGATGAACTGACATTATTAGTGCAACGTGAATACGGCTCCGCGCCCGTTATTGTCATATTACCCGATGGTTCTAAATGGTATGCCGATAGGCATCCTGAGTCTGTCAAATGGGTTGATGGATTGACTGGTGATATGATAAAAATCCAAAAGCCAATGCCTGGTCCATGGCAGCTGTTGGGCAGTTTAGCGCCCAATTCAACCATTCAAAAAGTGTCTAACCTTGAAATTGACGTTGAGCCAATTCCACAGCCTTTATTTCAAGGCGAGCGTTTAAAAGTGACATCGCGTTTATTAGGGGATGGATTAACAGTCAGGCTGCCCGGGCTTGATTACATGATTGAGTGGACAGTCAAGTTTGCCAGTCATCATAAAAACACTGACGCAAACTTTACCACTGGAACTGTCATCGTAGGTTCCTATAAAGACAATGGCGAAGGGCTAGATGAAGTACCTGATGATGGTATCTTTACTGGTAAGAAAAACCTCAATCAACCGTGGGGGAATTACACCTTAACGGTTGAAGCCCGAAATAATATATTTCAACGAGAAATTAGCTACCCATTTTACTTATCAGAAAAACCAATTGCTGTGGATGTAATTGAACCCGAAGATAAATTAAACGGTGTTTGGCATCTTCAGTTAAACGTTGATGACGACGTTTTACAACTTGAACAAACTCATTTTCATTTTGATATTGTCGGACCAGCTGGCCTTAAGTTACCGATAAGCTTTAATGAGGTTCAGTTCGCTGAAACCTTACTCGCTATCCCATCGGTCACTGGCTTTGGCAGCTATCGAATTAAAGGCTCAGCAGTCTCAACGACTATTGAAGGCCGTGAGATTGTGCTGGACTTACCCGAGCAGTTTTTCAATTTAATTGAACCCCCTGCGCCGCCACCATCAGCCGAAGAGTTAGCCCAGCGTGCAGCGATTAAAGCAGCGCAAGAAGAGGCAGCAGCAAAAGACAAAGCCATTTTCTGGATTTTAGTCATCAACGGCAGTTTATTAGTGATTGGCATTCTAGGTTTAATTATTTGGCGCAAGAAACAAGCGCTAAACAAAGCGTTAGCGGCAACAAAACTGCGTTTGGAACAAGAGGGTGGTGCTGAGAATACTGACGAACCAAGCATTGATGATCTTGATTTAACCATGCCAGACGAAAAGTAACTACTACGGTGGAGCTACAATGTTAGCTCCATTTTTAATCATCTCACCATCAATCTTCTATTAGCTAATCATTTAGCGTGTTAAATAAAGCTTATTCACATTATGGTACCCAATCCAAAAAGCGACATTTATCACTAATATCAAATCTTTGGGACTCACTTTTAACTTTCTTGTTACGACTGGGTTTCTTTTTGTAAACCTTCTAGTAACCCACATTTTGGAACAAATTCCAGTTTTATCATCACACCATGGATATTAAAAATTCCTAAATCCCAATCTTTCTCATCATTTACGGATGCGATGGAAGGTTATAAATAAAAATAAGGTGATGTAATGAAAAACTGTGTAGTTAACGCCAAGCTAAAGTCATCAGATGTTAAATTTTTTAAATTAAACAAAGGATTGAGCCTAATAGGGCTAGTGGTCGCCAGCGCACTTGCCGCAACAAATGTAAGCGCATCAGTGATTGATGACACTGACGTGAACTTTGGCGGCTATATAAAAGTCGATACCATGTTCAGTGATTATAGCAATGGCGCACCTGACTCTGGTTCAATCTCAAGGCAGTTTTATGTGCCTGGCACTATCTATGGCGTTGATGGTAATGGCAGTCAGGTTGTTGATTTTCAAGCTAGGGAATCAAGATTTAATTTTAAAACGGTTAGCAGTATCGACGATCATAAATTAACGAGTTTTATTGAGTTAGATTTTATGACACATGCTGATGGCAATGAACGTGTTTCTAATAGCTATTCGCCGCGTATTCGTCATGCCTTTGTCAGTTTTGACAATTGGACTGTAGGCCAGTCTTGGACCACTTTTCAAAACCCTGCAGCGTTACCTGAAAACCTTGATTTTGTTGGTGCTGCTGAAGGGACACCGTTTGTTCGTCAAACGCAAGTTAGATATACCAATGGTGGGTTTCAATTTTCATTAGAAAACCCCGAAACAACACTAAATGCTTATCAAAGTACAAGCAGAATTGTGAGTGGTAGTGGCATGGTGCCAGACGTTGTCGCACGATATAACATTAAAACAAAGCAGGGGGCTAAGTTTTCTGTTGCCGGTATTGCAAGACAGCTCAATATAGAAACTGAAATCAATGATATTCAGTTAGATGCCACAGCCATGGGTTACGGTGTAAGCGTTAGCGGCATACTTCCCGTCGGAAAAGATGATTTAAAGTTTACAGCGACATATGGAGAAGGTTTAGGTCGTTATATGGCATTAAATTATGTAAATGCCGGCGTTATTGATGCTGATGGCGATATTGACACCATTTCATCCTATGGGGGTTTTATTGCTTATCGTCACTGGTGGAATGATAAATGGCGTACTAGCTTAACAGCTTCAGCCTTTAGTGCTGATAATAATACCAGCTTGATGGCAGATGAGGTCAATAAAGACTCATACTCTGGCTATGTTAATTTACTCTATTCACCTGTTAAGCCTCTGACAGTAGGTGTTGAGTACATGTACGCTAAAAACAGTAAAGAAAATGGCGATGAAGGAGAGTTAAATCGCATTATGTTTTCAGCTAAATACGTATTGTAACTGCTTAACGTTTTGTTGCTCACTTTAATGCTAGCTTTTTCATGTTTAAAAGCAGTATTGATAGGAGCTTTAAAGCAGCTTATCAAGCTATAAAAGTCTATAGCTGACCAGACAGTAGATCAGCTATGGACTCAAGCTTGCTTAAGTATTCACGCTTGATTAAGTATTCACGCTTGATTAAGTATTTATCAATAAATAGGTTCTTCTTTTGAAAAAAGAGAGTAACCCCATGGTTAATTACTGATTAGAAAATTATTGGATGTGAGTTTTATTGTTTGATAAAAATAATGACATCACAAGAAGGGCACTGAACTGGTTTATTTACATCCAAAAAGCTCATGAATTAAGCTTGGTTGAACATTTTTTGGCTAAACAGACAAAAAAATAAAAAAAACGGTTGACGGTTTTTGACGACATCTCTATTATTCTTCGCAACTTAAGTGGAGCGGTAGTTCAGTTGGTTAGAATACCGGCCTGTCACGCCGGGGGTCGCGGGTTCGAGTCCCGTCCGCTCCGCCAGTTAAGTTACTTAGATTATGTTTATTTGTTTTGATACTGTTCATAACAGATAGCACAGTTTAGGAGCGGTAGTTCAGTTGGTTAGAATACCGGCCTGTCACGCCGGGGGTCGCGGGTTCGAGTCCCGTCCGCTCCGCCAAACAGATCAGCCCTTGTCATATGACAAGGGCTTTTTTGTGCTCAAAATTTACCTTTCACAGTTTGCTTAATTTTTACGTATTTCAAATCAACACCTTATGATGTTAATGAATCTTTAATTAAATGCGTCTAATCTATTAATTATCACTTGCTCTACTTAGGTATTTAGTATTTTATTACTGTAAGTAAAATACAAAGAACATCGGCAAAGATACAGCTAAGCACGTTAGCGCTTTTATAAGGATATATACATGGTGGAACACATCACAGGCATGCTCGCACTCATTGGTGTGTTGTCTTTATTGTGTCAGTGGATCGGCTGGAAGTTACGATTACCTGCAATTTTACCGTTATTGCTGTGTGGACTTTTGTTAGGACCCGGTTTAGACATTTTAAATCCAGACGCCATTTTTGGTGATTTACTGTTTCCTATTATTTCTTTAGGGGTTGCAGTCATCCTGTTTGAAGGCGCATTAACGCTTAACTTTAAAGAAATTAAAGATCACGGCCGCATGGTGACGAATTTAGTCACTTTTGGTGCTTTTATCACTTGGGCATGTATTGCCCCTGCTGCACATTGGTTATTGGGCTTTGAATGGCCTATGGCGCTGTTATTTGGTGCGTTAGTTGTGGTAACAGGGCCAACGGTTATTGTCCCTATGCTGCGAACAGTAAGGCCTAAATCAAACCTTGCCAGTATATTGCGATGGGAAGGCATTGTGATAGACCCAATTGGCGCTATTCTTGCGGTTTTAGTTTATGAATATATCGCAGTTGCTGCCGCAGCAGACCCAACCACTCATGTATTGTCTGCATTAGGTATTACTTTACTACTGGGTTTTGGCTTGGGCGCTATAGCTGGCTATTTAATTGGTGTCGCGTTAAGAACCAATGTCTTTCCCCATTATCTTAAAAATACGGCTGTGCTAACCATCATGCTAGGCATGTTTGTTGGTTCTAACTTAATTCAAGAAGAATCAGGTCTGCTGACTGTAACCGTAATGGGAATTTGGCTGGCCAATATGCGCGGCGTGGATATTGCGGATATTTTAGAGTTTAAAGAAACTTTAACGGTGCTGTTAATTTCTGCACTTTTTATTTTATTAGCTGCAAGATTAAATTCAACAGCCATGTTAGATCTGGGTTGGGGTGGCATTGGTGTATTAATGGTTGTAATGCTGGTGGCGAGACCATTAAGCATTTGGATTTCAGGCATTGGCACTAACTTGTCCCGCTCTGATAAATGGTTTTTAAGTTGGGTTGCACCACGCGGTATTGTTGCAGCAGCTATCTCATCACTATTTGCGATAAAACTAGAAGCTATAGGGGTTAACGGCGCGAGCTCAATTGTGCCATTAGTTTTCTTAATTATTATCGGTACAGTCGTTATTCAAAGTTTGACTGCAGGCCCATGGGCTAAATTTTTAGGCGTTAAAGCGGATTCGTCACAAGGTTTACTGTTATTTGGCGCATCTAAATTTTCACGTGAGTTAGCTAAAGTGTTAACTGAGAAAAATGTCAAAGTCATGCTTGCTGATAATAACTGGGATAATATCCGCCAAGCGCGTATGGCAAATATTCCAGTGTATTTTGGTAACCCAGCTTCAGAGCATGCCGATAACTTTATGGACTTAAGTGGTATAGGCCGAGTACTAATCCTGTCACCTTATCGACAATTAAATCCACTAGTGAGTTTTCATTTTCAGGACTATTTTGGCAGTGAAAAAGTTTATGGTTTAAATAATGCTGAAGGCGGAAGTGCTAGACATCAATTGTCTGAATCATATTTACAACGTTTATGCTTATTTGGTGAGTCTGTCTCATATGCACGAATTGCCAGTTATATGGCTAAAGGTGCGGTCATCAAGGTGACTAACATCACTGAAAACTTTACGTTGGAAGACTTTAAATCTCGTTATGGCGAAACTGCAATGCCATTAATTTATTTGACTAAAGATCAAAAAGTAAAAATTGTCTCAGGTATTGAACAAGACTTACCGATAGGCATCGAGCTCATCAGCTTGTTACCACAAGAGGCCCAAGAACAGGATGTCATCCAACGTAACTTAAAAGAAGTGGCTGATAGAGAAGCAAAACTGCTAGCAGAAAAAGGGCAAGCGGAAAAACAACAAGCTGAGCAAAATGAAACGCAAGCAACGGATAACAAACCGTCCAACAGTCAACATAAGCCTCAGGAATAAAAGTCAGTTTATAATGAATCAATAATCAGTAACAAAAAAGGCTTCGTGTTAACGAAGCCTGTTAGTATAAGTATTTGAATTAATTCAAAGTGATACTTTTCTGTGATTAGTGCTCAGCGATAACAGATAAGACAACTTCGTGATGATTTTTAGTTTTAAATTTATCAAACACGTGCGCCACTTTACCGTCTTGACCAATTAAGAAACTTAAACGATGGATGCCATCATAGATTTTACCCATAAATTTCTTTTCGCCCCAGACGCCAAATGCATCGGCGATAGCGTGGTCTTCATCACTCAATAACGAGAAGTTAAGCTCTTGTTTGTCGTTAAACTTAAGCAGTTTAGCAACAGGATCAGGACTTAACCCTAGAACAGTAACCTTGTGGTTGGCAAGTTCAGCTTTACTGTCTCGTAAACCTTGAGCTTGAACTGTACAACCTGGAGTAGACGCTTTTGGGTAAAAATAGACTAATACTGGCCCCTCTTTTAATGCATCCGTTAAAGAGATAGTTTCATCAAATTGGTTTTGTAGAGAAAACTGCGGTGCTAAATCACCAACGGTTAGGGTATTCATGTAAAGTCCTTATTCAATTATTTTATTTTTCACTTGCCTGCATATGATTGATTGAACAATCTAAAGAGAGTTCAGTTGCGAGTTCATGAATACTTTTCTCAAGCTTTATTAGATCAACTTTTTCAGGAACGTTAATCGTGAACAAAATTGTTTGAGTTAAGTTGTCATCATCAGCATGAGAACGCACAGCAGCTAAATCTAAAGAACGATCAGCTAAGAATTCAGTGATACGTTTCATCGTGCCGCGCTGATCTTGGCCATTAACGCTGACTTCAATACGAGAAACAAAATTCTTAGGCGTATGTTTGGAGGTACGCTTCATCACAGTGAGTAACTCAAGCTCAACACTTAAGCCTGGTAGCAAGGTTTCTATCTTAGTGATTGCAGCCCAAGAACCTGAAATCATCATGATGAGTGTGAACTCATTACCGAATAAAGCCATACGGCTATCGACGATGTCACAATCACATTCACTGGCTAAACGGGCTAGGCGACTTACTAAACCAGGGCGATCTGCACCCATAGCAGTAACGACCAGATAGTTGGTCATGGATTTTCCTCACTTTTTCGATATCATAGAGCGTAAACTAGCGAACTAACGCAAAGTTTTTTTGCGGAGCGTAATGCTAACATAACTAGAACTAAACCACATAAGTATGTACGTAATAGGCTATAAACTGCCTGAAAAGTGGTATGTTGAGACACTAATAATTAATAAGTATTGATTTGTAAGGAAATAAAGTTTATTTCTGCATGTATTAAATAAGATATAAATTCTAAAAAAGTGTTTAAATAAGTCGATAATTTTACAGTTTTGTAGAAATGCATTTGAGAGCCCCGTTAATGCTTGTCATTAGTAGTAGGCATAAGTAACATAGCGAATCCTGAAACCTTGGGGAATTTAGATGATAAACGGAAGCATCGTTGCCTTAATCACACCTATGAATAGTGATGGCACAGTAGATTACAGCAGTCTAGAAAGACTAGTAGAATTTCATATTGACCAAGGCACAGATGCGATTGTTGCCGTGGGTACCACAGGTGAGTCAGCGACTCTGCCAATGAAAGAGCATGCACAAGTGGTTGCTCAAGCCGTTAAATTTGCTGCTGGCAGAATACCTGTTATTGGTGGAAACGGTGCAAATGCAACGGCTGAAGCCATTGAGTTGACCCAATCTATGGCCGACTCAGGAATCGTTGGTATGCTTGGGGTTACGCCATATTACAATAAGCCTTCACCTAAGGGCTTAATTGCTCATTACAAAGCGGTTGCTGCTTGTACTGATATCCCACAAATTCTATATAATGTGCCAGGCAGAACATCAGTTGATATGTTGCCTGAAACGGTAGCTGAATTAGTTTCAGTGAGTAACATTATTGGCGTTAAAGAAGCGACCGGTGATTTGACCCGTGTGGCTAAATTACGTGAACTTTGTGGTAATGACTTTAAGTTATACAGTGGCGATGATGCTACTGCTCGTGACTTTTTATTATTAGGCGGTGACGGCGTAATTTCTGTTGCGAATAATATTGTACCAAAATCATTCAAAGCAATGTGTGACGCTGCATTAGCAGGCGATCATGCACTATCAGAAAGCATTAATTTGCCGATGAAAGCACTGTATGAACATTTGTTCTGTGAAGCTAACCCAATTCCGGTTAAATGGGCTGCACATCAGATGGGTTTAATCAGTCAAGGGCATATTCGTTTACCTTTAACTGAACTTTCTGAGCAGTTTCATGGTCTGTTGTTAGAAGCGATGAAACAAGCCCATATAGAGGTAAACCGATAAATGTTGAAGCAAGTCACCCCAATTTTACTGATTGCTGCCGTTACAGCGTGTAGTACGCCGACAGATCGTCGAGTTGCAAATGGTAGTGAAGATTTTACTAATGCCAAAGAAGTACCACTTCTTACCATTCCAGAAGGATTAACTGAACCGACGTACAGTCGTGAATATGATATCCCTAAAGCTGGTGAAGGCGTAAACAAAGAACTGATTGGTAAACGTTTAGATATCCGTCCTCCACTATTAGTTCTGCCGATGTCTGAAGGTACCCGTGTCGAAGAAGGCACCGATAATATTAAAATTATCGTTGAATCTATCGCAAGCACAAAAGACCTTAAGCAAGAAGTGTTCGAAAATCTTAAAGGCTTCTTAGCTAAGTACGATGTTGCTATCGAAAAAGAAGATTATGAAGCTGGCGTTCTCGAAACGGGTTGGATTGAGAACAAAGACGTTATCGAAACAAGCTGGTTTGGTGATGACAAAGTTTATTTACTTCGTCAACGCTACCGCTACGATGTTGACGTGAGTCCTCATGGCCGTTCAGGTAGCATGAGTATCGATCTTGTAGAACATGAAGAATCTTATGACGGCGAAGAACAAGAAATCTTTTTAAGCGGTGAAGACCAACGTCGTTACACCATTGATATGCTCAATAACACCATTGCTTATATGAGTGTTAAGCGTGAAAAGCAAATCAAAGCTGACCGTATTGAACAGAGTTTAGGGATTGATGTAGATCTCGTTGCTGAAACTGAAGAAAGAGGCGCTTTCTGGATTGCAGAAGCAGATTATACAAAAACATGGGATCGTTTGCGTATCGTCATGCCTGAGCTAGGTTTTGATATTGTTGATATGAACTCAGCTAAAGGCCTTTATTACATCGTTCTTGAAGAAAGCGGCGGATTCTGGAGCTCGTTATGGGGCGAAGATAAATTACCGTTAGAACGTGGTAACTATCGTGTTGAACTTGTTGAAACAGCAGACAAAGAACAAACAGAAATCTTTATCAAAGATGCTGCCGGTGAACCGTTAGATAACGAAGTTATTACTGAGCTTTACCGCGTATTAAGCGAAGCGATGAAAGCAGACCGTAAAGTACGATAGGCTATAAAGTAAATAATTATTTGATGTTGCTTTAAAATGCATCAATTTATTACAAAGAGACACATTTATGTGTCTCTTTTTTTTATGCTTAATTTGGCTAAATATACAGTTATTTAGTTTGAATTAATCTACATAAGAGGTGATAACCGCTGATATGTAAACTGTAATTCAGTTTTAATCGTACAAAACCGAGTGTTAATGAAATGTGTATTTTGTAAGTAAAGGTAAAACGCCTTGATACCAGCTTGCTGCTGGGTAAACTAACGTTTGCTTCAATCCTTTTAACATTTTGTATATGAGTTTGACGAACGGAATTCCGATGAAAAAAATAATTATATTACTCGTTGCATTAGGTCTAGCTTGGTTCGGCTACCAATCGACTCTATCTCCTAGTAACACCAAAGAGCGTGTTAAACCTATTCCGAATGTTGTAGTGGCCAAAGTTGCCATGTTACCTGTGCGTGATGAAGTGGAAGCGATAGGTACAAACAAGGCTTTCGAATCTATTACCATTACCCCTAAAGTGACTGAGCAAATTGCGACAATCAATTTTAACGACGGTGAAAAAGTACAGAAGGGCGACTTACTGGTTCAACTTCGTAACCGTGAACAACTCGCCAAAGTGCAAGCTGCAGAAGTCAAAGTGAAAGACCATCTGCGCGAACTTGACCGAATCCGAAGTCTTGTGACTAGTAAAACAGTGGCGGAACTTGAGCGAGATAGGTTACAAACTTTAATCGACACCACTCGCGCAGAACTTGAGCAAGCTAAAGCGGCATTAGAAGACAGAGCCATTCATGCGCCGTTCTCTGGCCGTTTAGGGCTTAAACAAGTCAGTGTCGGTTCGTTAGTGTCTCCTGGCACTCAAATCACCACCTTAGATGATGTCAGCAAGATTAAGCTCGACTTTTCAGTACCTGAGCGTTTTATTCAAGAATTACAGTTAGGCAAAAGTGTTGAGTCAAAAGCCATCGCTTTCCCTGACCGTATTTTTAAGGGCGTTGTGACTTCAATCGATAGTCGCGTTAACCCTTCAACGCGCGCAGTGATTGTGCGCGCCATCATTGATAACGCCGATGCTGCTTTATTGCCAGGCATGTTAATGAAAGTAAAACTGATTAAACAAAATCGAGAAACCTTACTATTACCAGAATCGGCGATTATCCCAATTCAATCTAAACAGTTCGTATACATAGTTAACGATGAAAATGTGGTAGAGCAAAAGCCGGTAACCATTGGGATCCGTAATCGTGGCTGGGTAGAAATCATCGACGGCGTGGAAATTGGCACGCCGGTCATTATTCGTGGCTTACTTAAAGTCAGACCGGGCGATGAAGTGAAAACTGAAGCAGCTGAAGCATTTAATTTTGCCAAGGTCGCTGGTTCGGAGAATGCGGCATGATTTTAACTGATATCTCTGTAAAAAGACCGGTATTAGCCTCTGTTATCAGTATTTTGATTATCATTCTTGGTTTAGTGTCTTTTGAAAAATTGCCATTACGAGAATACCCTAATATTGACCCGCCAGTGGTATCGATTGACACCCGCTATCGTGGTGCGAGTGCCTCGGTTGTTGAAAGCCGTATTACCCAACTAATTGAAGATAGGATTAGTGGCGTAGAAGGGATTAAGCATGTTAGCTCCCGTAGCCGTGACGGGCGCTCATCTGTCACATTAGAATTTGATGTTGGCCGTGATATTGAAGCGGCTGCCAATGATGTCCGTGACAGAATTTCTGGCTTACTCGATAACTTGCCTGAAGAAGCCGATCCACCAGAGGTTGAAAAAGCCAATGGTGGTGATGAAGTCATCATGTGGTTAAACTTGGTCTCTGATCAAATGACCACATTGCAGCTCACCGATTATGCGCGCCGTTACTTAACTGACCGTTTTTCTGTGGTCGATGGCGTGGCTAATATTCGTTTAGGTGGCGGTAAAGTCTACGCAATGCGGATTTGGATTGACCGACAAGCCTTAGCGTCTCGAAATTTGACCGTAGCCGATGTTGAATCTGCGCTGCGCTCAGAAAACGTAGAATTACCAGCGGGTTCCATTGAATCTAAAGAGCGTCACTTTACTGTCCGTGTGGATAGAAGTTTTAGAACAGAACAAGACTTTGCCAATCTTGTGATTACACAAGGTAATGATGGCTATTTGGTGAGGCTAGGTGATGTTGCTAAGGTGCAAATTGGCTCTGAAGAAGAGCGGATTATGTTCCGTGGTAATACCGAGTCAATGATTGGTTTAGGGGTGTCTAAACAATCTACCTCAAATACCTTAGAAGTGGCACGTGCTGCCAATGCATTAGTGGATGAAATCAATCCTACATTACCTGCAGGAATGGAGATAAAACGTTCATACGACAGTTCAGTATTTATTGAAGCATCGATTAAAGAAGTTTATCAGACGCTGTTCATTGCAATGATACTGGTGATCATTGTGATTTATTTGTTCTTAGGTAGCGTGCGCGCCATGCTGATACCTGCGTTAACCGTTCCTGTATCACTTATGGGCACGTTTATCGTGTTATATACACTTGGATATACCATTAACCTATTAACCCTTTTGGCGATGATCTTAGCCATTGGTATGGTAGTAGATGATGCGATTGTGATGCTGGAGAATATTCACCGCCGAATTGAGCAAGGCGATTCTCCATTAAAAGCGGCATACCTTGGTGGACGTGAGGTGGCATTCGCTGTTGTTGCAACAACCTTGGTACTTATCGCAGTGTTCATGCCGATTAGTTTCCTTGATGGTGATCTAGGAAAACTATTCAAAGAATTTGCTGTCACCATGAGTGCAGCTGTGATGTTTTCAAGCTTAGTGGCCCTGACACTTAGCCCAATGATGTGTTCTAAGTTACTAAAACCTGCGGGTCAATCATCTTGGTTAGTGCGTAAAGTCGATGCCATGATGGATTTTGTCACTAATATCTACCAGTCCAATCTGCAATCAGCCATTAAACAACCTTATTTTATCGGTTTAATTGTTGTTGCTGCATTTGCTGTCAGTGGTTATTTGCTTAATAAAGTCCCGCAAGAATTTGCACCACAAGAAGATCGCGGTTCGATGTTCTTAGTGGTTAATGGCCCACAAGGTGCAAGCTTTGAATATATTGAAAAGTATATGGATGAAATCGAAGGTCGCTTAATGCCTTTAGTTGAATCTGGAGATATTAAGCGTTTGTTAATTCGCGCACCACGTGGTTTTGGATCTGGTGCTGACTTCTCTAATGGTATGGCCATTATCGTACTTGAAGATTGGGCTGAGCGTCGCCCAGCGAATGAAATCATTACCGATATCCGTTCGCGTATATCTGACTTAGCTGGTGTAAGAGCTTTCCCGATAATGCGTCAAGCCTTTGGTCGAGGTGTGGGTAAACCTGTGCAGTTTGTATTAGGGGGCCCAAGTTACGAAGAACTGGCAATGTGGCGTGACATCATGATTGAAAAAGCAGGTGAGAACGAAATGCTTGCGGGTCTTGATCATGATTACAAAGAAACTAAGCCGCAGTTGAGAGTGGCGATTGATAAAGATCGCGCAGCAGATTTAGGTGTATCAATTTCGCATATTGGTCGCACGTTAGAGTCGATGTTAGGTTCTAGATTAGTCACTACCTTCATGCGCGATGGTGAAGAATACGATGTGATTATTGAAGGTAATCGTGAAAATCAAAACACTGCAACGGATCTTGAAAATATTTATGTTCGTTCAGACCGAAGCGGTGAGTTAGTTCCTTTATCAAATTTAGTGACAGTGGAAGAGTACGCTGATGCCAGTTCACTTAACCGCTATAACCGAATGCGGGCTATTACCATTGAGGCTAACTTAGCCGATGGCTATAGTTTGGGTGAAGCATTAGATTATATGAATGATATTGCGGATACTTATTTACCTGCTGAAGCTGTTATCAGTTACAAAGGCCAGTCTTTAGATTATCAAAGTTCTGGTAGTTCAATGTACTTTGTCTTTGTGTTGGCATTAGGGATTGTGTTCTTGGTGTTGGCTGCGCAATTTGAAAGTTATGTGCATCCAATGGTGATTATGTTAACGGTTCCGCTAGCCACTTTAGGCGCGTTAATTGGCCTATGGTTTACTGATCAAAGTATCAATATCTACAGCCAAATCGGGATTATCATGCTGGTGGGACTTGCGGCGAAAAACGGTATTTTAATCGTTGAGTTTGCTAACCAATTGCGTGATAAAGGGATTGCGTTTGATGATGCGGTAATACAAGCATCATCCCAGCGATTACGTCCTATCTTGATGACAGGTATTACGACAGCAGCTGGCGCAATACCCTTAGTTATGTCAAGCGGAGCAGGTGCTGAAACCCGCTTTGTTATTGGTGTGGTGGTACTGTCAGGCATATTGTTAGCCACGTTCTTTACACTACTTGTGATACCTGTGGCGTATAGCATATTCGCCCGTAATAGCAGCTCACCAGATGCGATCACAAAACAGCTTGAACAAGAACTTTCAAATGATTAATTAAGCTAAATTAAAACTGAAGAGCTAATTAGCAAATTAAAAGCCAGTTATTCGTAACTGGCTTTTTATTGTTTTCTATTTATGACTACTAAGCATAAATGAATATCTCATTGTTTATAAATCCCATGTGATATGTTCCGATAGTTAACGTTAGTCGTAAAATAATGACTAAGCTCAAAATCAATGGATAATAGCTATATGCTGTCACAATCAAGTACCAAGTAGAGCGCAGATGAAAAAGACCGACAAAAAATTAGATAATCAAATTAGAGATACGCTGACAGAGGTGTGCGAGGTATTACTCGAGCAATGTTCAGGGTTTGAATGGTTAACCCATACTGTTAATTTCAATGCTTTCCCTGCGTCGTTAAAAGTGGTGTGTATTTTCGAAAATGATCCGCAGCTCACTCAATTAGCGTTGAGCAAAGAAGATGCTTTTATTCAAAACTTAATCATCCATAAATTATTGCAACAGGGCATTAAAGTACAAGCCAAACAAATCGTGTTTGATAGTGAAACACGATGTGAGGCGCAGAATAACGGTAATTGGGCACAGCGCTTGAAATGAGGTTGGGTATTTGACCAACTAAATAATGAAAAGATGACTTAAGTTATGTTGGCAGTTGCGCTATTGTCACTTGAATTAGAGGCATAAAAAAGGGAAAGCAGATGCTTTCCCTTTGGCTTTAATAGACTAAAACGTTACGCTGCTTGTATTTGTTTCGCAACAGCTGCCGTTTTTGCTTCTAGTTCTTCTGAGTCGAAATCATCAACGTTAATTGATTTCAAACGCCCAACTTCAGCTCTTTCGAGTAATGCAACTTCAGCATCGCTTAACACGCCAAGTGCTTTACCTTCTGCAGCAATTTTATCTAACCACATGAATGGTAGACGTTTACCTGCTGCTTTACATACCTTGTCATACAATGGCTCTGAAGCCAGAATATCCAGTAAGGTTTGTTCTTGAATACCCACTACGTTGTGCTCTGAAGGCGTCCAGAATTGGCCTTGACCTAAGCGGTCTCGGCTGGCACACGGAGTTTGCATAATCTTTGATACTTTATGGTCCAGTACATCACTAGGACGCTTAAGAGGGCGACCAAACGGGAAGATAACAGCACGTAGTGCAAAACCTAGTCCCATAGGGAAGTTATCTAATAAGTCATCTAATGACGTTTGTAACTTATAAAGTGAATCTTCAACCGCCCATTGTACTAATGGTAAGTCTTCAGTTAAACGACCTTCGTCTTCATAACGTTTAAGCGTTGCTGATGCTAGGTATAGCTGACTTAATAAATCACCTAAACGTGCTGAAATACGTTCTTTACGTTTTAAGTTGCCGCCTAAAGTGGCCATTGCCAAGTCTGACAATAAGGCTAAGTTAGCACTGAAACGGTTCATCTGCTGATAGTAACGTTTTGTTTTATCGCTATATGGTGATTTAGAGAAATGACTTGATGTCACACCCATCCAGAAGCTTCTAACAAAGTTAGACATGGCAAATCCGATATGACCGAAAATGGCACTATCAAAGTTACTTAGTCCTTTGCCTGATGTGGTATCAAAAGCGGATTCCATTTCAGCAAGTACATATGGATGACAACGAATCGCACCTTGACCGTAAATGATCATCGAGCGGGTAAGAATGTTTGCACCTTCAACAGTAATTGCAATTGGCGCTGCTTGGTAGCCGCGACCTAAATAGTTATTCGGGCCAAGACAAACACCTTTACCACCGTGGATATCCATCGCATCGATAACACACTTTTGCATTCTGTCGGTAAGATGGTATTTAACGATGGCAGAAATAACCGATGGCTTTTCACCTAAACCAATCCCTACAGTCGTAAGAGAGCTTACAGCGTCCATAAGGTAAGCATTACCACCGATACGTGCCATTGGCTCTTCGATGCCTTCTAACTTACCAATAGGAAGCTTAAACTGACGACGAATACGTGCATAAGCACCCGTTGCGAGAGCTGCAGTTTTAATGCCGCCAGCCGAATTTGAAGGTAGAGTAATACCTCGACCAACCGATAAACATTCAACCAGCATACGCCAGCCTTGACCAGCCATTTCTGGGCCACCGATGATGAAGCTTAATGGTACAAAGACTTCGTTACCGCGAGTTGGACCGTTTTGGAACATACAGTTCAGTGGGAAGTGACGGCGACCTGTTTCAACACCTGGAATATCCGTTGGGATAAGCGCACAAGTAATGCCTAAATCTTCAGTATCACCTAATAAGCCATCTGGATCGCGTAGTTTAAATGCTAAACCTAATACAGTAGCAACAGGGGCTAGGGTGATGTAACGTTTGTTCCATGTTAGTTTCATACCTAACACTTCTTCGCCCTCAAATTCCCCTTTACATACCACACCAAAATCTGGAATGGCGCCTGCATCACTACCAGCTTCTGGGCTAGTTAATGCAAAACAAGGTACTTCTAAACCTTTTGCAAGGCGAGGTAAGTAGTGGTCTTGTTGCTCTGGCGTTCCGTAGTGCTGCAATAATTCACCAGGGCCTAACGAGTTTGGTACACCTACTGTTGAAGCAAGTTCACTACTTAAACCAGCAAGTTTTTGTAATACACGTGATTGAGCGTAAGCAGAATATTCAAGACCACCGTATTTTTTCTTGATGATCATGGCAAAGAAACCTTCGTCTTTCAGGTATTGCCATACTTCTTGGGGTAAGTCAGCTAACTCATGAGAAACTTGATGCTGGTTAACCATTTTACACACAGTTTCAACAGGGCCGTCTAGGAAGGCTTGTTCTTCTGCAGTCAAACGCCCTTTAGGGTAATTGTGCAATTTATTCCAGTTTGGGTTACCGGCAAATAAATCTGCTTCCCACCATGTGGTTCCAGCTTCGATTGCTTCTTTTTCTGTTGAAGACATTTCAGGCATGATGCCCTGATAGACTTTAAGCAATGGACGTGAAATGAAGTTTTGGCGAAATGATTTTACGTTTAGCGGTAGTGCTAAGACTAAAAAAACAATCCATGCCACGATACCAACAATATCTAATACGCTGCTAATCAGCATGACGACTGCAGCGGCGATGGTAGCCGTGAGTAGCGATACTCGCATATAAGTGGCTGCGCCGAGCACTGCGATCATGGCGATGATCCAAGTCAGGGTAGTCAATGTCTTTCTCCTTAAAGCATTCAAAAATTGAGCACTTACAAATTAATGATCCTATTCACAGAAGTGACTTGTGGTCAGACCTCTATCACATAAAATTAAACCTTACTGCACACGATTACAAGTTTTTTCAAACAATTGTTTAAAATATTTTCTACAATAAAAATATCCCAAAAATGTTTTGCACTAGGTACAATAGTTATTAGATAAAATTATGACTTATAAAACTTTTTAAGGCGTTTCCCCATGTGTGAGTTATTAGCGATGAGCGCTAACGTTCCAACTGATATTGTGTTTAGTTTCACAGGCTTAGCTGAAAGAGGCGGTGTCACTGGTCCTCATGTCGATGGCTGGGGAATTACTTTCTATGAAGGCAAGGGTAGTCGTACTTTTAAAGATGCTTGTCCAAGCAGTGAATCACATATTGCCAAATTGATTAAATCTTACCCTATCAAAAGTGAGATAGTGGTTAGCCATATTCGTCAGGCTAATCGTGGTTGTGTGTCACTTGAAAATACCCATCCTTTTACCCGTGAATTATGGGGTAAGTATTGGACATATGCTCACAATGGTCAGTTATCTGATTATCAAGAAAAGTTTGTTGTTAATCGTTTTCAACCGGTTGGCGATACAGATAGTGAATTAGCATTTTGTTGGATTATGGAACAAGTGTTAGTTGAATTTGGCCCTAAGCAACCTGAAGATATGAATCAGGTGTTTACATTCATAGCTGGGTTAGCCGACGAAGTAAGAGCCCTTGGTGTGTTTAATATGATTTTGAGTGATGGGATCGATTTAATGACCTATTGCAGTAATAACTTATGTTACATCACCCGCCGTGCACCTTTTGGCAAAGCAAAGTTAATTGATACCGATGTGGTTATTGATTTTGATAAAGAAACCACACCGAACGATGTGGTCACTGTAATTGCGACTAGACCACTAACTAAAGATGAAGAGTGGCATATTTTAAAACCGGGTGAATGGAAGCTATTCAGACAAGGTGAGCTTCAGGCCTGCAACTAATTGTAGATATTATCTTGAACTCTTTGTGATAGAAGAAATATCTTTGTGATAATAAAAAGTGACAGTCGATAATCGACTGTCACTTTTTTTTGGTTAAAACTTAATTACTTGGACATTGAGCAAATGTAGATTTAAATCTACAAATATTAGTACCAGAACGTCTGAAAAAAACCTTACTATTATATGGGGTGTTTCAAACACCTGCTTTATAGTCTATTTAGTAAAAGGTACAAGTGTTTCGTTTTCTATAGGCTCTAAAAATTGATAATTATCTATTTGTATATCGAGCTGTTTACTGCCTTTTGAGAAATGGCTTAACCTTATTGGTAAGTAGCCTAAATCAGGTGCCATCCAAAAAAATGTCTGACGTTTTTTGCTGGTTCTGACGACTTCAATTTTAATGGTGTCGTATGAGCCACTTTCAAGTGTCATTAATTCTTTACCAACAATCTTAAATTCGTAATCATCTAACTCTTTTTCTTTGACCATGGTGTAGTGCAATTTTTCTGGAGGATTGTACATATCCATCCTAAATTGCAGTTGCACCATTAATGGATCGAGAATGTTGTTTTCGAATGTTAACTTTTCGCGCTCGTCTTTATATATAGTATGAATAACACCTTGCCCTTCAGCGAATACCGTTTGTTCACTATAGTCGCTACCGGTTCCTGAGCGTTTGCTCATGTAGCGGATAGGTTTTAATTTACCCTCAACTAATTGAAACTCGCTGCTAATATTACGCACATCAGACAACATCAATAAACTGACATCGCTATCGAAACGATATTGATAGTAACCATTATCTGAGGCTGGCAGTTGATAACGAGCCTTGCCTAAATGAATACTGCCATAGTAAACATTATATTCAGCATTGTGAGCAGCAAGGGGATTGAGGTAGTCAGATGAATGTTCTATTTCTGCGTCTGTGGCAATATTCTGTGTGTGTTTATCTGATTGTTGTGCTGTGGTGACAGGGGATGTTTCGGCATTAACGGGTGAAAAAGGCTGCAGCAATAGGGCTGCCATTACTACTGCAGTTAATGAAGTGTTATTTGTCGTAGTAATATTCGAGAAATCGGATAATAATTTAACCAAAGCAGTACCTACGTAAGAGAGTTAAAAAGGTAACGATAAAACCAATGTCGCCATATCGGGTTTCCATTCAAATTTTGACAGTGAAATTTTGCCTTTGTTCACTTCAATTCCTTCTGATCTTAGTCGCTCTTGTTGGTTTTGGAAATTAATCGTGTTGAGTTTAAAAGATATTTTACCTTGGCTATTGATAACTCTATGCCAAGCTAAGTTTAAATGTGGTGGTGCTTCTTGTAGTGCTCGAGATACATAACGAGCACGACCAGGAAGTCCTGCTAAATCTGCAACTTTGCCATAGGCAAGTACATTTCCTTCAGGGATCATGTTGACGATAAACCAGATTTTTTGTTTTGGCGAAAGCGGATTCATTCAATAATCATCACAGCAAAAACAACAGCATAATCTATCAGTTGCTTGATAGGAATCTTTGCAAAGTTAAAGTGACGTTTTATTTGAACAGAGCATTTAAATCACGGCTAAATAGATACACAAAAAGTGTGACAATGCGCCAGCGAGTACAAACAAATGCCATATAGCGTGGTTATACGGAATGCGCTTATTAATGTAGAAAATGACACCTATGCTGTAAAAGGCTCCGCCTGCTAATAGCAGATTAAAACCTAAATCTGTCATACCTTTGATGAGATCATTCATAACCGTAACGCATAACCAGCCCATAACGAGATATAGGATGACACTAAAGGCTTTGAAGCGGCCGATAAAAAGTGTTTTGAATATGATGCCGCCCAGTGCAAGTATCCAAATAGCAGCCAAAACAATATTTGCTTGTTCCCCGTCTAAGCTAATCAGCATAAGGGGAGTGTAAGTGCCGGCAATTAATGTATAAATGGCACAATGATCAGCCATTTTAAAACGTTTTCGCCAAAGTTGTGATTTGCTTGAATGGTATAAAGTTGATGCTAGAAATAGTAAAACGATACTGAGACCGTAAATTCCGATACCAAACATCTCAGTGGTATTTAAATGTGTCGATCCTTTAACTAACATTGCCACCATGGCGACGAGGCCTGCTAACACACCTATTCCATGGGTGACACTGTTTGCTAGCTCTTCAGTCGCACAATAGTCAGACTGAGAACATGAGTTAGTTTCAATTTTGGGAGCCACATTTAACTCAAGAGACATCTTGGTATACAACTTAATAAACTAATTGGAAAATTAGAGTAACAGCTTAAATTGTAAAACACTAGATTTTTAGCGTACATGTGTAAGCTAAATTTAAAAGTGTATTATTTCAGTTTGTTAACAAAGTATTATGTGTTTTATGGTCTTCTCGATGCTTTATTGAACTAATTTAAAGATTGAGTATCAGATAATATTCAGCGATTAAAACAGTAGTGAATACTTGTAGTGGATGCCTGTAGCATTAGCCTTTAGAGACAGCAGCTGTAAGCAGAGTTTAGGTTGACCAAGACTAGACAATCAAACCAATGCTTTATTAATCGCTTGATAAATCGTGTTAACACGGACATTTTTTAACACTAACTTTTTTACACTATATGCGATAAAGCGTTATAGCGTTTTATAATCACCAAGGCGATAGGATGCGCTAAATGACCCACAAGCATGAACCTAAACTTTTAACAAAAGAGCTATCTACTTCGTCGTTAGCTGCTGTAAAGGATAGTGCTTCATCAAAACAAAACTCGCCCCATGCAAATTTTAATGAAGAGATTAACCTAAGCGAATCTACAAATTTCAATCAATCTTGTTCAGAAGATATTCAAAGTCATATTATTGCTAGCGATGCCGTTTCTCAATATGTAAATGATAGCGATAACATTGAGCTTTCTGAATTAAACTTGTCTTTAGCCTTAGCAAGCCAAAACCGCAACGAATCATTAAGTTTTGATGAGCCATTTCAACTTGATGAATCTTTTAAATTAGATAGTAAAATAACTCGTTCAAATTATTCATCCGCAAAAGATATTGGTACCGTTTCTAAATTTAAAACGATAAGGAAATCGTTAACTCCAACCGTGTTTATGGTAGCAATTGCTCATATTTTAGCTTTTGTTATATTGCTGGTTCTTGCTGGACAGACAGTCAACATTTTCGTAGAAATTGCCACCTCGAAACAAGAAAATCAAACTGAAACGAAAGAGATCAATGCTTATTTTATTACTGCTGAGCAGTTAGACAGCCTAATCAATCAAGATACGTCAGCCTCAGACGTGAATGAAACCCAAATTGATCACACAGCTACTGAACCACAAGATAACGCCATTACAATACAAGATGCAGTCAAAGAGGAAGTCATAGAGGAACGAGTTGATGATGCAACAAGTGTAGAAACTAAAATCAATACTGTTAATTTACCTGAAATGAATTCATCTGATAACCAATTAATTGAAGTTGAAAAAATCAATAAAATCAGTGCGATTGTTGAGGTAAAAGAAGATTTTAATTGGGCAAATGTAGACAGCATGTATTTACAGCAAGAAAAGGATGATGATGTAAGCTCTCATTTGTTTAAAGACACAAAATTAAATCAACACTTATTTACAGGAACAAATGCAGTTAAGCATCAAGTACTGAAAAACTTAAATCAGCAAGCGCTTAATACTTTAATTTCACAGCAAGCTCATTTAGCGACCTCAAAGAGTGGGGCAAGTTTAAGCGAGCTCACGCCTGAGATGTTTGATATTGAAATTATTGAGATTGAAGACAAGCGACAAGCAACCACACTTGACCATAGATTAGACCCCAATAGAATTATGAAACATGGGGAGACATGCTATCGTATTGTGCCATTACCTACACAAATTAATCCTCATGCAGAAGGTCTAGGTTTTGCTGAGCCCTGTGATAGTGCAAAAATGAAGAAAGCCTTGGGGAAGGCAATTCAAAATAGATTATCTAAAGTGCAATTACCTTAAACATTTGCTGACTATTTATCCATTTTTGAAACCAATCATTGCTTTTTCTCTTAATAATAATTCACTTAATATATTAACTTTATTATACAAAATTATTATTTCTATTTAATATCAATTATTTGTCATACGAATTAATTTGATTAACTCTTGTGTTTGCCTGACTTTATTTCACTTGTATTTTATTTCATTAGCTGAGTATACTGCTTGCATCTTGTCGGAGTGCCTTATGGCTGAGACCGTTTATTCGGGATCCGTTGAACCTGATCAGGTTAAAACCTGCGAAGGAAACAAGCAGTTAATTTGCTATTTCTTCTTATTGTTTATGTTCAATTTAATTCAGCAAACGTTGAAATTGATGTTGAAACATATAGTGTGATTTTGATTGTTCTTTACCTTTAGAATGACCAAAAATACAAAAAGAGTATCCAAAATTTATGGATGTTTTTTAAACATGAAATGCAAATTACAGAGTTATGTATAACTCGCTCGTCATCAACACACCTCTCCAGACAAGCAACTCTATTTCATTAATTTTGAGGTTGCTAATGTCAAATCGTCGTCAAACCCGTGAACAAGCCCAGGCTTTCATTGATACGTTAAAGCCGCTACAACACCCTAATTCCGAGAAAATATATTTAAGCGGATCCCGTGAAGATTTATTAGTCGGTATGCGCCAAATTCATCAGACAGACACCATTTTAGGTGGCAGCGACGATGCTCCAGTTACAGAGAAAAACCCGCCAATCAAAGTGTATGATTGTGCAGGTGCTTATTCAGATCCCGATGCTGAAATTAACGTTCGATTAGGTTTAAACAAATTTCGCGAAAGTTGGATTGATGAACGTAAAGATACCGAGCAACTTGCAGGTGTGAGTTCTGATTTTACTCAGCAACGATTAGCGGATGATGGCTTGGATCATTTACGTTTTGAAGCGTTAGTTCCCCCAAGGCGTGCTAAAACGGGTAGGTGTGTTACTCAAATGCACTATGCTCGCCAAGGTATTATCACACCAGAAATGGAATACATTGCCATTCGTGAAAATATGGCGCGTGAGCAAGTTACCGATGAAATACTGACACAAAAAGCACCAGGTGAAGCCTTTGGCGCAGTGATTGGACAACCAATTACAGCTGAGTTTGTTCGTGATGAAGTGGCTCGTGGTCGTGCAATTATTCCATTAAATATCAACCACCCAGAAGCTGAACCCATGATCATTGGGCGTAACTTTTTAGTAAAAGTAAACGCGAATATTGGTAATTCTGCGGTGACGTCATCAATCGAAGAAGAAGTCGAGAAATTAGTCTGGTCTACCCGCTGGGGCGCGGATACGGTTATGGATTTATCAACTGGCCGTTATATTCATGAAACGCGAGAGTGGATCATCCGAAATTCACCAGTACCCATTGGCACGGTGCCGATTTATCAAGCGTTAGAAAAAGTGAACGGTGTTGCTGAAGATCTTACATGGGAGGTATTTCGCGATACCTTGATTGAGCAAGCAGAGCAGGGCGTTGATTACTTTACTATTCATGCTGGTGTGTTATTGCGTTATGTGCCGATGACCGCCAAACGGTTAACTGGTATCGTTTCCCGTGGTGGTTCAATCATGGCGAAGTGGTGCTTAAGCCATCATAAAGAAAGTTTTTTATATGAACATTTCAAAGAGATCTGTGAAATCTGCGCCGCTTATGATGTGTCTTTATCTTTAGGTGATGGTATGCGCCCTGGCAGTATTGCCGACGCGAATGATGAAGCACAATTTGCAGAACTCGAAACCTTAGGTGAATTGGTAAAAGTGGCTTGGGAATATGATGTGCAAACCATCATTGAAGGTCCTGGTCATGTGCCAATGCAATTGATCAAAGTGAATATGGAAAAGCAACTCGCCCATTGCGATGAAGCGCCATTTTATACTTTAGGCCCACAAACGACGGATATCGCGCCTGGTTACGATCATTTTACCTCAGGCATTGGCGCTGCAATGATGGCTTGGTATGGCGTTGCTATGTTGTGTTATGTCACGCCAAAAGAGCACCTAGGTTTACCCAACAAAGAAGATGTTAAACAAGGTTTAATTGCTTATAAAATTGCAGCTCATGCAGCAGATGTCGCCAAGGGGCATCCTGGCGCTCAAATACGTGATAATGCATTGTCAAAAGCCCGTTTTGAATTTCGCTGGGAAGATCAATACAACTTAGGTTTAGACCCTGATACAGCCCGCGCTTATCATGATGAATCTTTACCACAAGAATCTGCCAAAGTCGCCCATTTCTGTTCTATGTGTGGTCCCAAATTTTGCTCAATGAAAATCACACAAGAAGTCAGAGAGTATGCAGCAAAGCAAGAAAAACAAGCACAAAGTGCAGGAACAGAGCAGCTAGTATCGGTTGTGGATGCCAGCGAATTTAAAGCGAAACAAGTTTCAGATGCTAATGCTGAAAAACAAGTCGTTGACGTTAATGCGGCGATGGCGAAGAAGTCTTCAGAATTCAAAGCCACAGGTTCAGCACTATACCACGCCGTATCTGACAAACCGCTTGTCACTCCAGAGGCTGAGCTTGAAGAGCTTGAGGGGTAAGCATGCAAAGGCCATACGACCTTAAAAAAGTGCAAGCTAAGCCCGTGCAAGCTGGGCAATTGCAAACTAAGCCTATCGTCTGGACCATAGCAGGTTCAGACAGTGGCGGCGGCGCGGGTATTCAAACTGACTTAGCAACCATAAACGATTTAGGTTGTTTTGGTTGCAGTGTCATTACCACTATTACTGCGCAAAACTCAGTTGCAGTTAATTTAGTCGAACCCGTTTCAGAGGCGATGCTAGAAGCACAATTGACGGCGCTCTATGACGATTTACAACCTGCAGCAATCAAAATTGGACTGATTGCTAATCAGCAGCAATTAAATGCAATTGCTTGCTGGCTAAATGCTTTTAGACAGCGAAATATCGCAAATCAGACTGTGCCGGTGATTGTTGATCCTGTCATGGTGGCCAGCTGTGGTGATGGTTTAAATCAAACTGACGAATTAGATTTTAGCCCTTTTAAAGGGCTGATGACGTTAGTGACACCTAATGCTGCAGAGTTATTTAGGCTAGAAGGTTTAGCTAACATAGCCAATCCCCACTCTAAAGTCGGTTTTCATCAAGCTGCAACAGCGTTAAATCAACTCTTATGTTGCAATGTGCTTGCAAAAGGTGGTGATGCCGAACCATGGCAAGGGGAAACTGCTAGTGATCTATTTGTATGTCAGCAGGTTAATGGTGTCAGTGGATCACATCAATACCAACAGTTTTGGTTAACTTCTCAACGAATCGATACTGATAATAATCATGGCAGTGGTTGTACTTTATCAAGTGCTATTGCCTGTTTTATGGCATATGGTTATGTGCTGCATGATGCGATTGTGATGGCCAAAGCTTATGTGTCAAAAGGCTTAATAAACAGCGTACAATATGGCCAAGGTACGGGCCCAGTTGCTAAAACAGGCTGGCCTGAAGATATTAGTTTATACCCATCTATCAGCCTTTATTATGATCACCAGCCCTATGATTTATTTACTTCAACCACGCAAAGTGGTTGCTATGACAATGGTTTTCCCCAGTTATCACAAGAGATTGGAATTTACCCTGTCGTAAATGATGTCGTGATGCTCGAAGCACTGCTTAAGGCTAACTGCACCACAGCTCAATTACGTATTAAGCAGTCAGACAATTTACTACTTAAGGATATTGAGCAACAAATTCAACAAGCAATAACGTTAGGGCGAGACTATAACGCGCAAGTGTTTATTAATGACCATTGGCAATTAGCGCTAAAGCATGGTGCTTTTGGAATTCATTTAGGCCAAGAGGATGTTGAATTGGCTAACCTGGACTCGATAAAAGAGGCTGGTATTGCGCTGGGTTTATCAAGTCACAGCATCTTTGAAATCTTATTAGCTCATCAATTAAAACCGTCTTATATCGCACTCGGGCATATTTTTCCTACCACTACGAAAGTGATGCCATCAGCACCGCAAGGACTGGCTAAGTTAGCGCATTATGCTGCTTTGCTTAAACCTGTTTGTCCAACGGTAGCAATAGGTGGGATTGATAAACATGTGCTCGATGCTGTTAAAGCAACAACAGTGCGCAGTGTTGCTGTAGTAAGGGCGATTACTGAAGCTAACTACCCTGAAACGGCATTTAAACAACTGTCGCATCAGTGGTTCAGTGACAGTACTGGTATTAGTACTAAAAGTCAGTATGAAAAAGAGCCTAACGACAGTAAATATACGATCAAAGGGAACAGTGATGATGAGTAAACTAACGGATAAACAATATATCCGTTATTCAAGTCATGTGTTGTTGCCTGAAATTGGTGAACTTGGTCAGCTTAAGTTATTACAAAGTTCAGTGTTAATTATTGGTGTTGGCGGGCTGGGTCATGCCGTGGCTCAGCAACTGGCTGCGGCAGGCGTTAAACATATTACTTTAATGGACGATGACACTGTTGAGCTTTCAAACTTGCCAAGGCAGCTGCTGTTTAACGAGCAAGACATTGGTCAGCTTAAAGTTAACATTGTAAGGCAGAAACTGAGTACTGCTTATAGCGATTGTAAAATCACAGCCGTCTGTAAACGCTTCACAGCTGAAGACTTTTATTCAGTTGATTCAGTCAATTCTGTGGACTTAGTATTTGACTGTACAGATAACTTTGCTTCGCGATTATTGATTAATCAGGCGGTGGTAAATGCAAAAGGCGTGTTGATCAGTGCTGCGATAAGTGGGGCAAACGGTCAGTTATTCTGTATTGCTCATAGCAAGCAGAGCAATTTTCACGGTTCAGGATGTTATCAGTGTCTTTATCCCGATGACTCCAATGTCAGTCAATCGTGTGCCCAAGCAGGCGTATTAACATCAGCCTTATTATCCATGGCATCGATGCAATCGTTATTAGGACTTAATTGGCTAACAAGTGATGTAAGCCAACGTGATCGATTAAAAGGGCAGTTGCACTTATTTAACGCCCATAACTTACAGTGGCGAAAAGTCACAATGTCACAAGACCCAGATTGTTGTATTTGCACTCCAAGTTGCATTTAGGACAAGTTATCAGTGTAGGAATTGACATGATTACAATTGAATTTAATGGACTAGCTCAAGAGCTAGGTTACAACTCAAGTTTATTACAATTAATAGAGTTGAAAAATCTGAACCCAAAGTCGTTAGCACTTGTGCTTAATGACCAAGTGGTACCGAGGAGTCGCTGGGCGCAGATTGAGTGCCAACATAGTGACAAAATTGATGTTTTCTCAGCTGTAGCAGGTGGTTAACATGCTATCTATTGCCGATCACCAATTTGATTCAAGATTATTTACGGGCACAGGAAAGTTCTCCGACGCTAAGACCATGTTAGCGGCTATTGAAGCCTCTCAGTCGCAATTAGTCACATTAGCGATGAAACGTATCGATCACAATAAAGATTTTGATGACTTACTGACACCATTGCAGCAAATGGGCGTAAAGCTTTTACCGAATACTGCAGGCGCTCGAAATGCTAAAGAAGCCGTATTTGCTGCTGAGCTTGCCAGTGAAATGTTAGCGACAAAATGGATTAAATTAGAAATCCATCCTGATCCTAAGTATCTGATGCCAGATGCGATTGAAACATTAAAAGCGGCTGAAATACTCTGTGCAAAAGGGTTTACGGTTTTACCCTATGTACATGCTGATCCAGTGTTATGTTACCGGCTTGAAGAGGCAGGCTGCGCGGCTGTTATGCCACTCGGTAGCCCAATTGGCAGTAATCAAGGGTTAGCCACAGAACCCTTTTTAGAAATTATTATTGAGCAAGCTAACATTCCTGTAGTGATCGATGCAGGGATTGGCGCGCCATCTCAAGCTTGCAGAGCAATGGAAATGGGCGCAGATGCAGTATTGGTTAATACTGCAATAGCCAGTAGCGCCGATCCGGTGCAGATGGCTAAATGCTTTAATCAAGCTGTTAACACTGGTAGACAAGCTTATCTTGCAGGGTTGGGCAATGTGGAAAAACAAGCAAAACACACCAGTCCATTGACAAACTTTCTGAATTTATGATTAAAGGTTTACCTTACTAATGAGTTTTCTTGAACAGTTTAAGCGGTTAAACCTCGATGACTTATCAATGCGCTTATATAGCACGACGGCAGATGATGTTAAGCGTGCACTCAATCACCCACAAGGTAGCATTGACAGTTTAATGGCATTGTTATCACCAGCTGCTAAACCATACATAGAGCAAATGGCACAACAAGCTTACCAGTTAACAAGACAGCGTTTTGGGGCAAATATCGGGCTATATTTGCCTTTATATCTGTCAAACCTTTGTGCAAATGAATGCGATTATTGCGGCTTTTCTATGAGCAATAAACTAAAGCGCAAAACCCTGTCTGACAATGAATTGCTGGCTGAAATGAAGATCATTAAGCAGCGAGGGTTTGATTCAATATTGTTAGTATCAGGGGAGCATGAAACCAAAGTCGGCATTGACTACTTTAAGCATGTATTGCCCATAGTGAAGCAAGCATTCAGTTATGTAGCGATAGAGGTCCAGCCGTTAACTCAACCTGAATATCAAGAGCTTGTTGAGTTAGGGCTTGATGCTGTGATGGTATATCAAGAAACCTACCAGCCGCATACCTATAGCAAGCATCATACTCGCGGTAAAAAGAAAGACTTTGCTTATCGGCTTGAAACTCCAGATAGAGTGGCTGCAGCTGGCGTTGATAAAATCGGTTTAGGCGTGTTGCTGGGACTGGATGATTGGCGACTTGATGCCTTTGTGATGGGTCATCACTTAGCTTATTTACAAAAGCAATATTGGCGCACTCGCTACAGTATTTCATTGCCTAGATTAAGACCTTGTACTGGTGGCGTTTCGCCAAAAGTGGAACTGACTGATGAAGGTTTGGTACAGATGATCTGCGCATTCAGATTATTTAATGCACAGCTTGAAATTAGCCTGTCGACTCGTGAAACACCTGAGTTTAGAGACAATTTACTGCCGCTTGGCGTGACAAATATTAGTGCAGGCAGCTCTACTGAGCCTGGTGGTTATCAAAATCCACATACTCAACTGGATCAATTTGAAATCAGTGACGACCGTAGCGTTGAGCAAGTGATTGAAAAAATGCAGATAAAAGGACTAAATCCAGTTTGGAAAGATTGGGAGCGGGCTTGGCATTAATTTAACTTTTACGTTCATCATTGTAGTACTGTACAAACTTGTATTCATGGATGATAATTAACCAATTAGTGAGTTAAGTCTAACGTGAGTGTTGTAAATAAATTTATTGTATACACGGTTAGATTTGGGTTTAAAAAGGAATGATCAAATGCAAATACCTTCTGCAATGACTTCAGGAATACAAGGTTTACAGAGTGCCCAAAATGATTTGGCACAAGCAACGACAGCTGTCGCGGCGCCTGAGCCCACTACAACGACTCCAGTTAAAGTTGAACAAGATACCGTTACGTTAAGTTCTCAAGCTGCACAATCAACAGATAAAGTGTCTGCGATCATTGATGCTGAACAAGCAGTGACTCAAGCTCAGGCATCTGCTGAAGTCATTGATGTGGCCTCTGAAAATGTTGGCACTATTATAAATTTATCTGTTTAAAATTCAGAGATGAACGTACAAAGTCAGCCACTTCAGCAAGGGACAAGTTCTCTAAATCGTCACAATACTTCGAGTAGTAAAAGTGTTGTGGCTGATTCTGCCATAAGTAAAACGGTCTCAACTGTCCCTGTAACAAATAAACCCGTTTCAAATGCATTAAATACCAATAATATTAATCATAATGTTCTAAGTCCTGAACTTGTCAGCGCTGATGTTAACGACCATAACGAAACGATCAGTGTTACAAAAAAATCTTCAGTATTGGCCTCATCTTCAAGTTTCAATTCCAGTACAATTCAGTCCAGTTCAATTCAGCCCAGTTCAATTCAGTCCAGTTCAAATTTTCACGCAGGCTCCCTGAGTTCGAAGCCATTAAAAACACAGAGTGTCGTTAATTCAAGTCATTTGAGCCCGCAATTTAATTTGAAAAGTGGACCAGTATCGGTTTTAGGTGTCATTTCATCTTCCAAAACGACAGACATCCAGATTGATGGCCAAGCTAATCAAATCGCTGGTGGTCATTCAAATTCTGTTAACACGAGTTCATTGACCACTTCTGCGTCAGTGAACGCTTTTGAGGATACGACTAATGATGTAACGTCCGGCTTACGAGACAGCGATAAAAGCTTTGCAGCTTCTACGCTGGTGGCGACTGGTCAAAAAGACGCTATTGCTAATGTCGATGAAAATAATAGTACAAACGAAAGTAACAACGACATTCAAAGTGACAAAAGCAAAGCTGAAGCTGAACAAAAGGCGCAAGTAAAACAAGATGTGCAAGATTCACATCAAGCTGAGCAAGAAAAACAACAAGTACAACTTGATACTCAAATTATTAATGAATTATCTAAAAGGGATGCTGAAGTTAAAACCCATGAACAGGCGCATGCAGCTGTTGGCGGAAGTTTTGCTCAAACACCCCAATATACCTATGAAAAAGGCCCTGATGGAAAACGCTATGCAGTAGAGGGGGAAGTAAAGATTGATGTTGGTGTAATAGAAGGTAATGCTCAAGCTACTTTCAATAAAATGCAAAAGGTTTACGCTGCTGCAATGGCTCCGGTTCAACCTTCTACAGCAGACATTCAAGTCGCTAATGAAGCGGTTCGAAAAATGAATGAAGCTAAAAAAGAGCTTGTATCTGAAAGACAAGAAAAGGTGCTAAGCACAGAAGAGTCTCAACAAATCAATCAATTAGCTCAGCAGTTGGATGAGCAGCAATTTACGCCAACATATCCATTTGATCAAACTAATGATGAAGGAAGTGAGCAAGCTAACAATGCGAGTACTTCTCGTATCAAGGATTCAGCGATTAACGCCGCACAAGAATATTCATCTATTAATATTGCCGTATAACACTTCATCACTTTTCAAGTCATTCAAATCAATTCAAACTAATTACATTCAAAGTAAACAAATTTATTAGCTAATATGAATCGTTACCTATTCAACCATCTGATTAATATCATGTTGTAATAATATCAATGACTCTAATAATTTAGATGCAGGCCCTTGTTTATCCCTATTTGGAACCACTAATGAAAGTTGTACCTTACGACTTTTACTGCCTTTCAATGCCAATCTTTGCAGTTCACCTGATTTAATCTCATCCTCAATTAAGTAAGCTGGTGCCCAACAAAAACCAATGCCTGTTTTTAAAATAGTTTTCGCTTCATGAAAATTAGAAACCGTCCAACGTTGTTCTGCTTTTAGCCAACCAGTGTCTGATGCTTTATGGGTTGCTGTGTCTTTAATGACAATCTGTAGATGTTGAGCTAAAACTTGGTCATCAGCTATAACATCGTGCTGAGCTAGTGGGTGAGCGGGCGAGCACACTAGATATAATTCTGACTCACATATAGGCTCTGCAACATGACCTTTAGCGGGGATCCCACAAATGGCAATATCAGCAGTGTTATTTAAAATTAGTTCGTGAGTACCAGAAATAACTGAGTCGATAATCGTTACCCGGGTGCCGCGACTATGGGGCAAAAATGCTTTTAAGGCATCCACTAAATAGTGCAGAGGATAAATGATTTCTCGTGCAATGGTTAAGTTAGGCTCCCAGCCCTCGCCAAGATTGCTCGCGAGTTGTTCGAGTTCATCTACTGTTTGGGTTAAATGTCGTGAACGACGCAGTAATACTTCGCCTTGTTCTGTGAGATAAGCTTTACGGCCTTTAACTTCGAGTAATTGGATACCCAATTGAGTCTGTAGTTTTGCCACGGCATGATTAAGAGATGATTGGCTTTTGTTAAGCTGTTCAGCAGCTTGGGCGTAACCACCGAAATCAACCACAGATTGAATAATTCGCCACTGCTCTAACGTCGATTTAGCTCTACTCATGTTTTAAATTACTCATGCTGGGGTAAACTGCAAAAATAAGGGGTAACAATCGTTACCCCTTAATCATCACTAATATCTTACTTACTTGTTTTTACTCGTGACATTTTTAGGTGTCACTTGTACAGGTAAGTACTTCTTCGTCGCTTTTGTTTCAGCAAGATATGGCCCTTTATGAAGCGTCTCTGGCCAATCAAGTAACATCATGGCTAAAACATTTCTGTGTTCACCCATGACCATATCTGGATTTCCACGTGGTGAAGGGATCAGTTGGTATTCAGAGTTAAACGATGCTGCTATGTGGTTTTGCGTCTTCTTAATGACAGGATGATCACGTAAGCCTGTTAAATAGAAACTTATCCCAACTTCAGAAATAATATCGTCTGTGGCATCGGTAAGGATACGGTCAATGTTGTCATCAAAGTAATCTAAAATCCATTTAAACTCTTTGGCACTTACTTCTTGTTGATAATAACCGCTTGCAGCAAAGATAAAGTGAGTCATGCCATACAATTTATTTCTGAATTGTCTTTTATCTAATTCGTTATCTTTATCATTAGGGTAAGCGGCAATGAAAGCTTGTTTGTAATCATCGACGTAGTTTCCGACTTCAAGTTGTTCTGCCCAATACGCGTAATTGATCAGTTGTGCAGCCCAAGCTTTAATCATCTTAGGATCAGTCAATGCAGGTTTAAGATCATATGCTTTTAATGCCGTAACCATTTTTTGATGGCAAGGACCCATAAAACCTAACTCGTCCGTACGACTGGCATAACGTAATAAAATATCACTATAAAAGATAAATTCTGGGAAGGGCTTCAGTGCTTTCTTTCTCGCTTTTGCACGAGGGCCTTTACCTAATACACTTATTGCTTCACTGGCTTGCTGTTCGATAAACTTAGGCTTATCAATATTACAGGCAAAATAGTTTTGACGTTCAGTAATCGTGATTAAATCTATTAAGGCTGCATTTGTATACTTTTCATCACCCGTCATTCGGTACATTCTTAAACCATAATGCCCTTGAATTCTTGGTGGCAGAGAATACATATTCTGTTCAAGGTTAACCTGTATCGCACTTCTTACTTGTTGGTGTGTTAATGGTGTTGCGGTTGATTTTGGGTCATCGGCAGCGAAGGCTGATACCGAAGATACTATAAATGATAAACCAATTAAGCACGATAACGATTTACTTTTGCAAGTGGCCAGCATTGAAGGCTCTCCTGATGAGTGAAGATGGATCATTGGGTGGAGTAAGTATAATGAACATTTGCTCCATTAGGGTTAAATTATCTTCATTAACCACCAAAATATCAAAAACTTGACGTTCTGTTACTGAAGATTTACTAGATTCGAAAATCATACTAACAAGGCTTTGATGCCAAAGAGGTAAATAATAGTTAACCCCTTCATTTGCAATACCATTGAAGCTAAAAGCTAAATCAGTAGCGTATTGCCACTCTTGATTGAAGCTATCTTTAAAAGCCATTGATAACTGTTGTTGCTTTGAGGGCTCATTCAAATAGAAGTCAATAATAACTTTGGAACGTATAACACGTAATTGCCGACGATAATCTTGAACAACTTGCTCGCGTTGAGATAATACAGAATCGTTTTGCTGGCGTAGGTATGCAGACAGCCAATATTGCCCTAATAAATGGTTATCAGCAGATTTTCCCTGTTTATTAATCAGATAAAATTTATTACCCCGTGCTAAACCTGTAACAGCTTCTGCAATTGCATTAATCAACTTATTTGCTTGTCTTTTATTAGAGATAGTTTCTGAATAACTGATGCTTGCTTGTGCAAATTGATGTCCGATCACGGGATAACGAATAACATGGGCGTTAGTCTGACCTGTTGGGCTAACAAACAATTCTCCGAGTAGACGTTGTTGGTGCCATACACGATAAATTGTATTTTTAACGCCATCTCTGGTGTTAGTGCGGTTTGTATCGCTTGTTTCAACTGTTTTAGTGTCGGTTATGTCACTGAGATTCAATGCTTCTATTCGAATCCCCAAATTTTCTAATTGAGTAAATACTCGAGTAAAAATCTCATTTGCAGACTGAGGTCCAGAGTAGGGCTGGTGAGGTAATGAAGCAAGATGTTGCCCAATGTTCCAAGGTGCAAGGTTAATATTACTTGTTTGTTGCTGTAAATATTCATTAAGTGAAGCGGCATTGAGTATTTGAGTGTTAAGTGACTCGAAAGCCGTTGCTTGCAAAAGCTGCTTAATGATATCTAATGACGCCGCATTTTTATCTTTTGCTCGTGATTGGTAAGCAAGCCAAGCATTTTTTCTACATTGTTCGTTAGGTTGTGACATTAAGTATTTAGCTAAACTGACATCCAGATTTGGCTTGGTGGTTTTCAACATTGAATTGGCAGTCGGTGTGTCTGAGTTATGGCTTGTTTGAGTCGGTAGCTGACAGGTTTTATCGTTGAAAACCATAGCAATATGCTGATTTGTTAAATTTCTTCTGATGGTTGCCTGGGCATTATGCAGTTGTGATTTGGTATTAATATCGAGCTGACGCTGTTTAACCTTAGTTAATGTTTCAGCCAAAGAGGAATAGGGGGGCTGTGATTGCGACAGATTCATTATTAACTGATCAAGTTTTGGTTCTAAAAGTAGTGTTTGTAATTCGTCAGCTAAATGTAACTGACACATTAATATGCTTTCTCGTTGGCTATTAATGGCCAAATCACGATAGTAATTTAAACGATCATTAATGTTATTAAGGCCTAGGGTGAGCTGCTCAAATTGAACGGCCTGTTGGGAAACCGACCGAGTTAAGTCTAATTCAGATAGCGAAGGCTGGTAACGCAAGCATTGTTGGATAAACAGGTTTAGAGGGTTGGCAACTGCGGGAGCAGTTGCCAATAAACTAAAAGTTAGGGTTGCTGCAAAAATGTTTTTTAGCATAAGCGACACGTTCTTCCACTGATAACGTCGGCCCTTTCAGGCTTTCTACGTGTTTAAGTCGGTCTAAAATTCCTTTTCCGTTCGCTGTTTGAATTGCTAATCCTGGTCGTGCATTTAACTCTAACAAAAGAGGGCCACGGACTTTATCTAACACCATGTCAGTGCCCAAATAGCCTAATTCACACATTTCATATGCGCTTGATGCGGTATGAAGTAGCACGTCCCAATTAGGTACTTGGATTTGAGAAAGTTCATAATTGGTATCAGGATGCCTAAGCACTGGCTTATCAAACTGAACCGCATACAAACTTTTACCCGTTGCAATGTCTAAACCGACGCCCACAGCACCTTGGTGTAAGTTTGCTTTACCGTCTGAAGCCGCTGTTGAACAGCGAAGCATGCCCATTACTGGATAGCCTTTAAAGACGATAAGACGAATATCAGGTACACCTTCGTAACTAAAACCGTCAAAAATTGGGTCAAATTCAATTAAGCCTTCGACTAATCCAACATCAGGTATCCCACCCAATGAGAACAGGCCACTTAAGATATTAGACACATGGCGATAAACTTCATTTGGCGTTACTTCATCGCCATTAGGTTTGTAATAACGGCCATTTTCAACATGGGTAATAACCAGAATACCTTTACCACCAGACCCTTTAGCAGGTTTGATAACAAAGCCAGTTCTGCCTAATACCATTTGTGGTATTTCGTTAATTTTATGCTGTTCTTCAACAACACCAATTAGATCAGGTACTGCAATATCATTGGCTAAAGCTAACTGCTTAGTAATGAGCTTATCATCTACGCGTTTATAAAATTTGCGTTGATTGTACTTACCAATGTAATCGATATTGCGCTTATTCATATTCAATACGCCATTTCGACGTAATTCCCAAGGCCAAGCGTAATTCTTCATTACTTATCCTCAGCCAGTGGTTTAAAGCGTTTTAACTCAGTTAGGCGATAACCTGTGTATTGACCCATTACCAGTACCATAGCCAAAATAACTAAGTGAATGCCAAGGAAGTTAAATACCCAATGTTGGATCCAACTGTTACTCATAGCAAGGTAAGCTAATGTGGCGACAAATAAGCTACCACCACCAGACATAAATACTGACTTAGGACCTTCTTCTTCCCAAAGGATAGACATACGCTCAATGGTCCAAGCAAGAATAATCATAGGGAAGAAGGTAATCGTTAATCCTTCACTGAGTCCCAACTTGTAAGATATAAGCGTGAACAACCCAATAATAAATATCACCACAATAATCACCGCGGATATTCGGGATATGAGCAAGAGATTGAGTTGCGATAAATACGAACGAATCATTAATCCGAATGCGACAATCAGTAAGAAACCGATTAGACCAGTCAGTAAAGTGGTTTGAATAAATGCCAATGCAATCAGAACCGGCATGAAAGTACCAGAAGTTTTGATACCAATGATGACCCGAAGGAATACAACAACTAACACACCGATAGGGATGAGTAAGATGCCTTTAAAGGTACTTTGTTCCTCAAGGGGTAGCTGGTAAAGCGAAAAGTCTAACGAATCAGTGTTCATCATCATGTCAATAGAAGTCGCTAACGCAGAACGAGTTTCCTTTAACATTGAAAAATTAACTTGTGAATTACTACCGCCAATGACATCAAGTACAGACATGCCGTTGTGTTGCCATAGTACTAAGTTATCTGGGCGACCTTGCTTGTTGTTTTCTACATCAAATAAAATCCATTCACCATCTTGGTAGACTTGAACGTAAGGATTAAGTTGTTGACGACGACGTTGATCTTCTAGCATCAAGCCACTAACTAACTTGGCTGGAACACCTTTTGATTGAAGCATTTGCACAAAAAGCTGAGTTCGTGAATTAACTGATAATAGTAATGCAAGGTTTTGCGATTGGTTACTATCATTAATTACATCCATTAACTGTTGAGCATAAGAAATGTTACTCGCACTTCTTTCCCATACTTGGTTAATGATTTGTTCAGCTGCACCACGTTCAGTAACTTGCCATAAAAACGGCTCTGGGGTGACTGGCTCTTCATCTGCATCAACTTTTAGTTGGCCAGTAGGCACTAATGTCACTCGATAGTATAAAGACTGACGACCAGATGCTTCACGAATTGACCAGACCGCGCGGCGGTCTTCGCCTTCAGAAATATTTAATCCATAACCGGCAGATGTAGCATTTTCTGCTAACACATCAAATGCAGGGTCTTGAGGTAGAGAAAGCGAGGCTTCAGCTGGCTTGCTAGTACCGTTGAACATTACTTTTGCTTCAACAGACCAACTTTGAACTTGTTTGCCTGGGAAAAAGGGTACGTTGTGTTCAACGCTGCGGTAAATACTTGCGCTGATCCCTGATATGAATAATAGGGCTACAAAGATAAAAAATGGCTTACGAGAATGCATTTGAATTCCTATTTCGCTTCTTTAGTCGATTCTGTTTGTGGTTTTTTGCCATGAACATAAATTTGTCCAACATCAACTACTGCAATGTCTTTCATAAATTTACGGCCAAGAAGTAGCGGGAACTCAAGGTGACTTCGGTCGGTTAAGTTCAAGTCTGTTTCGGCAGCATATTGACCAATTTTTAAATGAGCATGAATCACAGGACGGCGATCGTCAGGTAAATCAGCATCTTGTTTGATACGAACAAAGCGCTCGACTTTATGCTCGAAAGTATTGCCAGGTTGCTTTTCACCGTTGGTCATCACATCAAATCTAACCCATTGAACACCGTTACGCTCAAATAACACAATGTTACGTGCATCTAATGAAGATGACTCTGCACCTGTATCGATGCGGGTTTCAAATGACGCTTTTAACTCATCAACATATACATGCTCAATTTCACCTAAGACTATTTTGTCTGAGACAACTGACTCTGGACACTGTGGTGGCTCACTTAATTGTGCAAGTGCTGCAGCATCATCATTCATTTTTTTAGATTGTTTTGCTAATGCATCAGTAATTTGTAATTTTAGGTCGTTGACTTCAGCACTCAAGGTTTGCATTTCAGTAGATGAGTGAGCACATTGAGCATTTATTGCCTCGATAATCGCAGTTTGTGAAGTTGCAAGATTAGCACTCAATTCCTCACTTCCAACGGGAGTGATTTTCGCACTTGATGCACAGCCTGATATTAATGCGGCGGTGACGGTTAAAATAAATACCTGCTTTAACATGACAATTCCTGTTTTCTTTAATCTAAGCTAATACTTTGATAATTATAATACTATATTAAACTAGGTCGTGATTAGGTTGGTTTTTTATCGCTATTATCGTTGCCCGTTTTGGGGCTGGATAACCTTCGACCGTTAAACTTACATCGTTGGGGTCAAGATAATCTACTAAAGATTCATTCTTCATCCATTGTGTTGAGCGTTGCTCTGCCATTGAAGTAATATCCACATCAACGCAACGTATGTCGGTGAAGTCACACTTTTTTAACCATAACATGAGTGCATCGACAGATGGCAAAAACCAGACATTATTCATTTTGCCATATCTGTCTTGTGGGACTAAAACAGCATTTTCATCGCCATCTATCACTAAGGTCTCTAATACAAGTTCACCGCCCATACGCAGTTGATCACGCAATTGCATTATATGATCGATGGGTGAACGACGGTGGTACAACACACCCATAGAAAATACGGTATCAAACGCATCTAATGCTGGAAGCTCTTCAATGCCCAGTGGCAATAAATGTACAGGATGTTCATTACCTGCTAAACGCTTTACTGCTTCAAATTGACATAAAAACAGCGGGGAGGGATCAATCCCGACGACACGTTTAGCACCAGCACCTAGCATGCGCCACATGTGATAACCACTGCCACAACCGACATCTAATACTGTGCGATTATCTAATGGAGAAATATGTTCTTTAACCCGATCCCATTTCCAGTCACTTCGCCATTCAGTATCAATTTCGATTCCATGAATGTAAAAAGGGCCTTTACGCCAAGGTTGAAATAACCCAAGTAGATTTTGTAACTTTTCTGTTTGTCCTGGAGTCAGCTGGCTACCGTCACCAATTTTGACTCCGTTGAATAAATCAATATGGGTTGGCGCTGGGTAATGTAATTTATTGAGGACTTTTTCCCATTTTGGCAAGTTGCCATGTTTATGTTCTCTTTGCCATTTTCCTAAAATTGCTGGAAGTTCTTCTAGCCAATGTTGCAGGCTTGAATCGGCAATTTGTTGATAAAAGGAGCTAAAACTTATCACTTGATGGCCACCATTGATGCAAAATTAAAACATTGAAACCACACTGTTGAATGGCTAAAACCATTCTCAGTAAAGCGTTGTTGGTGCATGGATAAACTGTCTGGGCGCATCACATTTTCAAGTGCACTGCGCTTTTGGCTAATTTCTAGTTCGCTGTATCCATTTGCGCGTTTGAAGTCTAGATGTTGTTCATCTAAAAGTGTTTGAATCACGTTATCTTCAAATCGTAATTTTTCTGAAATAACTAAAATACCGCCAGGGAGTAAACCTTGATAAATCTTGGCGATTAACTCGTCCCTGTCATGAACAGGTAAAAACTGTAGAGTGAAATTTAATACCACCATTGAAGCATTAGTGATGTCGATGTCTCTAATGTCACCACAAATGAGTTCTACTTCAGTGTCACTGACGTAGGCAGATAAATTTTCTTGGCAACGCTCGATCATCGATTCACTGTTATCAACAGCGATAATACGACATTGTCTTTGCTCAATTTGGCGTCGAATACTCAAAGTCGCAGAACCTAAAGAACTGCCTAAATCATAAATATTAGATTTAGGGGTAACATAACGGTCAGCAAAATCCCCAATCGTACTAATGATTTGGGCATAACCAGGTACAGATCGTCGTATCATGTCGTTAAATACACCTGCAACCCGATTATCAAATTGAAAATCTGATATTTTATCGGTTGCTGCAGCGTAAATTGTATCTTGTTGAGAGTTCATCTGAGGTAACTTGAGAAAATCATAGCTTCATTTTAGCCAATCCTACCAAATAGCAGCAAGTATCCTATTGGTATTTTTTGTTTTATTTTGTTTATTTGCACTTTTTTGGCTAAATAATTAATTAAGTAGGACAATTGGTCGATATAAATCGGTATGATGAACATATAATTAAAATGATTTACAATTAAGCTTAAGGTTGATTAACAAAATTTCAACCAGATAAAGTGTGTGGTCAAAAAACGAATATAACAAATAACGACTAATAAAATGACAACTAGCACAAAGGAACGCGCTTGAAGTTAATTAGCACTATTTTTACTTTTTTCCTGTTTACGTTGATGACATTTATTGTATCAGCCGATGAAAATGAATCCGCCTCGGTATCATCATTGGCTTTTCCAAGTTCATTAGCCATTTCAATGAGTGAAGATGCTTACCCTTATCAATTTGTTGATGATAACGGTAACCCCGCAGGTGTCATGGTAGATTTATGGCGCGAGTGGGCATCCGCAACAGGCGTAAAAGTGTCGTTTTATCCCATGCAATGGCAACAATCTTTACAATCAGTCGCTGACGGTGACGTCGATGCTCACATTGGTATGGCAATAACCAAAGAGCGACAGCAACTATTTTCATATGCAGATAAAGTATCTTCTCTTAATTCCTACCTTTACCTTCACAAAGATATTGCTAATAAAAAAGCGATTAGTGATATTCGTCCTTTTAAAATAGGCATTATTGAAGGGACTTCACATGAACAGGACTTACTGGCGATAGAACCCAGCCTGACATTTAAATATTTTAAGACTAAAAAAGCGTTATACGATGCTGTTGTTGCAGGTGAAATATACGTATTTGCAACGATTCAAGGCTATAACCAAGGCATCCCTATCAATTTAGAACTAGCCAACAATTTCCATATATCTTCACGTATATTGATTAAAGAAATAGAACTTGCGCCAGTAGTATCTTTGCTAAATCAATCTTGGGTCTCCTTTATTAATGAAGGCTTTAAGAAAGTGTCTACTACCCATGTCGATGAAATTGAAAAGCGTTGGTTTGGCTATCGTCGTGAATCCAACGGTCTATTGATTGCGATGCAAATGAATGTAGAGCCATTTGTGGATATTGGTTTAGACGGTTTACCCCATGGTTTATTTGTCGATTTGTGGCGACTTTGGTCTGAAAAAACAGGTATATCAATAGACTTTATTCCAAGCGATATGAATGGCAGCATTGAACTCATTAAAGATGGTCATGCCGACGTACATATTGGTTACCCTGAGAGTGAAGAAATCAATACTGGTCTTAATAGAGCTAATCATTTTTATTCAGTTAAAAGTCGATTCTTTAGCTACAACAAAGAAATCAAAGATATTAGTGAAATTGATGGTAAACGTATCGGATTGTTTGCCACATCACCTTATATCATCGAGCTTAGGAAAGTGCTTCCTAATGCGCAGATACGTTATTACGATTCCATGGAGCAATTAATCAAGGCAAGTCGTGATGGCGACATCGCAGGCTTTGTCGCTGCAAGTGCTTACACTTCACACTACTTATTACATCAAAAATCGTGGTCTGAGTTTTATCAATATAATAAGCTCGATTTTGGTACTCAAATATATAACCTTACCAATGTAGAAGATACAGAACTTGCAGAGCGCATCGCTAATGGTTTTCAGCTAATTAGTGATTTCGAAATGGCAAAACTTGAACAGAAATGGCTTTTAAATAAAGCCGATAGAACATTTTCTACTGTCGATAAACAAATCTATATCAGTAATAAAGACAGAAAATATTTAGACTCACTGGGTGCAATTAAACTGGGGTATTTAACTCAGTGGGCGCCCATGGAATATCAAAATGAATTAGGTGAATTTTCCGGTATTAATAAAGAAGTTATCGAAATTGTTACAGAGCAACTAGGCATCGATATTATTCCTGTTGCCTATCAGCAGTGGGACAAACTCAATAAAGACTTACAAAACGGCAGTATTCATTTAGTTGGCAGTATGGCAAATAATAAAAATCGAGAGCCAGCACTTGAGTTTACAGAAGGTTATTGGCCATCACCTTGGGCTATTGCGACTACGTTAACTCAACAGCCGTTGTTCAATTTAAGCCAATATAACGGTAAGCGAATAGGGGTCGTCAAAGGCTATAACTTGATCAATATATTGCGCCAACAATTTCCAGGTTTAGAAATTGTTCAAGTAGATAATACTCAACGTGGTTTACAGGCGGTTTCTTCTGGTGATGTCGATTTATTCATCGAACAAGTTGTGACCCTTGCTTATGTGCTGAATGAAGGGGAGTTTCCTGATTTAAAAATGGCCCTAGTTGCAGATTTAACAGAACAAAAAAGTCATATTGGTGTTTACCCAAAACTCAAAACTATCATTCCATTACTGAACCGCGCCATTGAAACGATTGATGAAACCAAACAACAGCAGATGTACCAAAAATGGGTGGCGGTTGACTTGCGTTCTGAAGCGGACAAATATCAAAAGTGGTTTAAAATTGTACTATTAGGTTTGCTGATTATCAGTATGATCACCTTTATCGTCTTCTTGGGTAATAAACGTCTTAAACGTGAAATTACTTTGAGAAAAACGGCTGAGCAAAAGATAAAGTTTGTTGCAGAGCACGACCCTGTGACTAAACTCCCTAATCGTGGTTTACTCGATGACCGTTTAGCGTGTGCGATCAAAGCCCATGAACGTGAACAAGCCAAGTTTGCATTGTTATTTATAGATTTAGACAAATTCAAGAATGTTAATGATCAACATGGTCATCACATTGGTGACGCATTATTAATTCATATTGCCACTGCACTTAAATCAGTAGTACGAAAATCTGATACCGTGTCTCGTTTTGGAGGCGATGAATTTGTCATCTTACTTAACAAGGTTGACAGCAGCGAATGCGCGATAAAAGTCGCAGATAATATTATTAATGTGTTATCTGACCCCCTCATTATTGAAGGAATAACATTAACAGCATCAGCCAGTATCGGTATTGCGGTTTATCCAGATGATGGTGATGATGCTATCGCCATATTACAGATGGCTGATAAAAAGATGTACAAAGTAAAAAAGCAGGGTGGTGATCAACGCAGCTTTTAATCACCGGTTGAGTTTTCAAGGTGATGAACAAACATAATTGTCTTATTTGCTGTTTTTTTACTCGGTTATAACGGGAACTTTCCCTAAAGTCTGTTCAATTGCAGTAAACTAATCGATACTTCCATGCAAAAATGTAGCACACGTTCAATAAACGCGTTTTTAGGCGTATTATAAGTGCTATAGTTGCCTGCATTATTTTAATATAATGCCAAATTAAATTGTTTTTTAGACACCTATTTCCGAATTAAAGGGTAGAGTTAAATGCGCAGTCATTATTGTGGAGACGTTAATAAGTCTCATCTTGGTCAAGAAGTCACCTTAGTCGGTTGGGTTAACCGTAGTCGCGATTTAGGCGGCGTAATTTTTTTAGATCTTCGTGACAGAGAAGGGATAGTTCAAGTTGTTTACGATCCAGACTTGGAAGACGTTTTCAAAGTAGCCAGCAGTTTACGCGGTGAGTTCTGTGTACAAGTTAAAGGTTTAGTTCGTGCAAGACCTGATAGTCAAATTAATGCACAAATGAAAACTGGCGAAATTGAAGTCTTAGGTCAAGCCCTAACAATTATTAATGCTTCAGCGCCGCTTCCTTTGAGCATGGATAATCATCAAAACAACAGTGAAGAACAGCGCTTAAAGTATCGCTATCTTGACTTACGTCGCCCTGAAATGGCTGACCGTATTGTTTTCCGTTCAAAAGTCACTAGCGCGGTTCGTCGTTTCCTTGATGATAGCGGTTTCTTGGATATTGAAACGCCTATTTTGACCAAAGCCACACCAGAAGGTGCGCGTGATTACCTAGTACCAAGCCGTACTTATAAAGGTCAGTTCTTTGCTCTGCCACAGTCTCCTCAATTATTTAAACAATTGCTGATGATGTCTGGCTTTGATCGTTATTACCAGATTGTAAAATGTTTCCGTGATGAAGATTTACGTGCTGATCGTCAGCCTGAATTTACTCAAATTGATATCGAAACTTCTTTCATGTCAGCTGAGCAAGTCATGGAAAAAACTGAAACTATGGTTCGCGGTTTATTCAATGAATTAATGAATGTTGATTTAGGTGAGTTCCCACGTATGTCATATGCAGAAGCTATGACGCGTTATGGTTCTGATAAGCCAGATTTACGTAACCCACTTGAACTTGTTGATGTTGCTGACTTAGTTAAAGATGTTGAGTTCGCAGTATTTAGTGGTCCAGCTAACGATGAAGAAGGTCGTGTTGCAGCGCTTCGTATCCCAACAGGTGCATCTTTATCTCGTAAGCAAATCGATAACTACACTAAATATGCTGGCATTTACGGTGCTAAAGGCCTAGCGTGGATGAAGATTAATGATTTATCTGCTGGTATCGAAGGTATTCAATCACCAGTACTTAAATTCTTAAACGAAGATATCGTCAATCAAATTATCGCACGTACTAATGCTGAAACTGGCGACATCATCTTATTTGGCGCAGATAAAGCAAACGTTGTTGCTGAAGCAATGGGTGCATTACGTCTTAAAGCCGGTGAAGACTTTGAACTTCTTGAAGGTGAGTGGCGCCCAATGTGGGTTGTTGACTTCCCAATGTTCGAAAAAATCAATGGTGGTTACCATGCAGTTCACCATCCGTTTACCGCTCCGCGCGGCGTAACTGCTGAAGAACTTGAAGCCAATCCAGGTGCAGCAATTTCAGATGCTTACGATATGGTATTAAATGGTTGCGAATTAGGTGGTGGTTCTGTTCGTATTCATAATGCTGATATGCAAAGTGCGGTATTCCGTATACTTGGCATTGATGATAAAGAAGCGAATGAAAAGTTTGGTTTCTTACTCGAAGCATTACGTTACGGTACACCACCGCATGCAGGTTTAGCATTTGGCTTAGACCGTATTATCATGTTAATGACAGGTGCTAGTTCAATTCGTGATGTGATGGCATTCCCGAAAACAACGACTGCAGCATGTCCATTAACAAATGCGCCAGGATTTGCCAACCCTCAGCAATTAGTTGATTTAGGGATTAGCGTTATCCCTCAAGAAAAGCCTGCCGCTGACGAATAATGTTAATCAGCAAAATTACAAATCTCATTGGTTTGTACTAAAGCGTTAACCCACATACCGAGGCTTTTGCCTCGGTCTGTTTTTATATAGAACAAAAATAACTGAAGGAGTCACAATGGCTGGTCACAGTAAATGGGACAACATTAAACACCGTAAAGCTGCTCAAGATGCAAAACGAGGTAAGCTATTCAGTAAATTTATTCGAGAGTTAACGGTATCTGCTCGTGAAGGAGGCTCAGATCCTGATGCCAACCCGCGTCTACGTGCAGCAATTGATAAAGCATTATCAAATAACATGACTCGTGACACTGTTGAACGTGCAGTCAAACGTGGGGCTGGTGAACTCGATGGTCAGCAATTAGATACCATTATTTATGAAGGTTATGGTCCTGGTGGTACAGCAGTTATGGTAGAAACCATGACAGATAATAAAAACCGTACCGTATCAGGCGTACGTAATGCCTTTAGTAAATCTGGTGGAAATTTAGGTACTGATGGCTCAGTGGCATATATGTTCACTAAATCAGGGGTTATTTCTTATGATGCAGCCATTGACGAAGACGAATTAATGGACGCTGCACTAGAAGCTGGCGCTGATGATGTTGTCACTCATGACAATGGTGCATTTGATGTTCTGACTACACCTGATGCCTTTGGCAGTGTTAAAGATGCACTGGATGCTGCTGGATTTGAAGCCATCAATGCAGAAGTTACTATGATAGCAGGTACCAAAGCTGAATTAGATGCCGATACTGCGGCAAAATTTATGCGCTTAATTGATAACCTTGAAGATCATGATGATGTTCAGGAAGTTTATCATAATGCTGAAATCTCAGATGAAGTGATGGAAAGCCTTGAATAATTTTTCCAAGGAAGCGTAAAGCGATGACAATCATTTTGGGTATTGACCCAGGTTCGCGGATCACAGGTTATGGTGTCATTCAATGTCAGGGTAGACAGCAAAGATACCTTGGTAGTGGTTGTATTCGCACCTCTGCAGATGATCTGCCCACTAGACTTAAACAAGTCTTTGATGGGGTCACTGAAATAATAAAGCAGTACCAACCCGACCAATTTGCTATTGAACGGGTTTTTATGGCAAAAAATGCTGATTCAGCCCTTAAATTGGGTCAAGCAAGAGGCGTAGCCATTGTCGCTGCAATGAATGCGGGTTTACCTGTTGCCGAATACAGTGCAACTCAAATTAAAAGTGCGGTTGTAGGAACTGGACGCGCGCAGAAAACACAAGTTCAGCATATGATCCAACAAATTTTTAAGTTGCCAGCAGCGCCCCAAGCGGATGCGGCAGATGCGTTGGGCGTTGCTGTTTGTCATAACCATACTTTTCAAAGTTTAATTGCAATGGGCGGAAAAGCCCAAAGCCGCACATATGGACGATATAAATGATAGGAAGATTAAGTGGACTTGTTGTTGAGAAACAAGCGCCTGAAATAGTGTTAGATGTTAATGGCGTGGGTTATGAGTTACAAGTGCCTATGACCAGCTTTTACGAGCTTCCGGAACTTAATCAAGTTGCAATGTTATACACTCATTTTGTGGTTCGTGAAGATGCGCAGTTACTATATGGTTTTATCACTAAACAAGAGCGTGCACTGTTTCGCTTATTAATAAAAACCAATGGTGTCGGTCCCAAGTTAGCTTTAACTATTTTATCTGGCATGACTGCATCTGAGTTTGTTAATTGTGTCGAAAGAGATGATATTGCTACTTTAGTCAAACTTCCCGGTGTCGGTAAGAAAACCGCAGAACGTTTAGTTATCGAAATGCGTGATAAATTGAAAAGCTTATTAGAAGCATCAGTAGGTTCTGAACGTGAATTTGCTCTACAAAGTAATTATAAGCCTGCAGCCATCGAAAATAATGCAGAAGAAGATGCCATTGCTGCATTAATTGCTTTAGGTTACAAACCAGCACAAGCAAGTAAAGCTGTGCTAAGTGCTTATAGCGACGGAATGACAAGTGAGGTGTTAATTAAAGCCTCTCTAAAGTCAATGTTATAAAGAGGCCACAATGATAGAAGCGGATCGTTTAATCCAGCCACAAGAATTCGAGCAAGAAGTTCACATTGATAGAGCTATGCGGCCTAAAATGTTGGAGGATTACACAGGGCAGGATGATACTCGTGCCCAGTTAAAGGTGTTTATTGAGGCCGCGCTAAAGCGCGAAGAAGCACTTGATCACATGCTCATCTTCGGCCCTCCAGGACTCGGAAAAACCACATTAGCTATGATCGTTGCGAATGAAATGGGCGTCAATATCAAATCGACTTCTGGGCCGGTACTTGAAAAAGCAGGGGATTTAGCTGCTCTTCTAACAAACCTTGAACATGGTGACGTGTTATTTATCGATGAAATACACCGTTTGAGCCCTGTTGTCGAAGAAATCCTATACCCAGCAATGGAAGACTACCAATTAGATATCATGATTGGCGAAGGCCCTGCTGCAAGATCAATTAAACTTGATTTACCGCCTTTTACCTTGATTGGCGCAACAACCCGCGCGGGCGCGTTAACTTCACCCTTACGCGCAAGGTTCGGTATTCCACTTCGTTTAGAGTTTTATAACGTCAAAGATCTGTGCACCATTGTCACCCGTTCTGCCAAGGTGATGGAGTTACCGATAGATGAAGCGGGGGCATATGAAATTGCAAAGCGTTCACGTGGTACGCCAAGGATTGCTAACCGATTATTACGACGAGTGCGAGATTATGCAGAAGTAAAACATGATGGGTTTGTAACTGAAGAAGTCGCTCAAAAAGCATTAGATTTATTAGATGTTGATTTAGAGGGCTTTGATTACCTTGATAGAAAGTTATTATTAGCCATTATTGATAAGTTCATGGGCGGACCGGTAGGGTTAGATAACTTAGCGGCTGCAATTGGCGAAGACCGCGAAACTATCGAAGATGTGCTAGAGCCCTTTTTAATTCAACAAGGGTTTATTCAGCGTACGCCAAGAGGGCGAATAGCGACTGACAGGGCTTATCAACATTTTGATATAATCAAACCTGCAGAATAAATTGTTAATATTAAATCAAGACAATAAAATAGAAAAAGGAAAGCACAGGCTTTCCTTTTTTATTGCCCAAATAAAATGAATATCTATGCAATGAGCCGAGAACCAAATTATTAACATTTGCTTTTGTTTAAACTTTATAAAGTGAAATTCATAAATTCGATAAATGTTTATTTTTTGTTAGTTAACGCTTAATTGTTCTGTGAATGTAAAAAGTTATTACTTAATGTTCTTCATTCAATAGTGAGGAATAAAACAACTGCAGTAAAATAATCACCCTTTATTGTCGCCAATCAACTTGGTTAATAAACCTCCTTAATTTAGCAATTAGCTCTGAGTCACAGCAGGGCTGAGTTTCAGTGTTTTTAATTGTGAATAATTTCAATTCTGAATGAAAACTGAAGATATTTGATTTAACCGAGTCAAGGTTCAAACTATTTATGTGATCTGCGTCACACTTTCGTAATTGGGTAAGTTTTAAAAATGTTATTTGTGACCTAGGTAATAATTCTATTGCACAGGTGTTTTACTAGTTTATTCAACTGAAATATTAAACTAATAATGTTTTGAGATGTTCATCACCTATTTTGGTTTACATACTTGGTGCATATTTATTAACAAAAAATGGTTCAAAAGTTACAAGTTAGTGGTTTGACGAAATATCTCTGGTTATTCAGTATCTAGTCCAACGCAAATTTAAATATTTATTTAATTGCGTAAACAGAATAAGAAAAGATATCACCTGGGAGCAACAAATGATTAAAAAATCTAAAATATCAAACAGCATTAATGTGGCGTTATTAGCCTCAGTTTCTGCTGCTTCAGCAGTTTCAGTAAGCGCTTATGCTGAAGAAGAATCTGCAAACGTAGAAAGAATTGCAGTCACAGGCTCCCGTATTCAACGTCAAGACATGGAAACTGCTTCTCCAGTAACTGTAATTGATGCAGGTGCTATCCGTGCGGAAGGTTACAACTCAGTAGATGAGATTTTACAATCACAACCAGCAATGGCTGGTATGGCTGTGGGTTCTACTACCAACAATGGTGCAGACGGTGTTGCTCAAGTTGACTTACGTGGTATGGGTTCAAATAGAACCTTAGTATTGCTAAACGGCCGTCGTATGGTTAACTCGGGTTCAGGTGCTGATAGCGCAGTAGATTTGAATACTATCCCAGTAGCCATGATTGCACGTGTAGAAATTCTAAAAGATGGCGCATCTGCAGTATATGGTTCTGATGCCATTGCTGGTGTAGTTAACATTATCACTAAGAAAGATTTTGAAGGTTTCCAATTCGATGTAAATGGCGGCGCGACTTCTGAAGGCGACGGCGAAAACATCGAGTTAAGTGGTTTATACGGTTTCAACACTGACCGCGGCAACTTCACATTTGGTTTAGCATACTCTGAACGTAAAGGTGTTATGCAAGGCGATCGTGATTGGGTTGAACAGGGTGAAAGTTCGTTTATTCCTGAAGGTACTTTAGGTGGAAAGCAAATCAACCCTGAAACAGGTGAGTGGGGTGATCGTGAATATGGGTATGATTACACACAAGATAGCTGGCTACAAACGCCAAACAAACGCTATAGCTTCTTTGCAAATGGTATGCATGAGCTAAATAATGACATGATTTTGTCTGGTGATGTTTTATATACAAAACGTAAATCAAAGCAAATGATGGCAGCTCAACCAGCCAATCTAGATCTTAAAGTTTGTGAAAACAATATTAAGCAAGACGATTGTATTACCCTTGATCAAGCTATGATTGACGGTGGCGTTGCAGCTGATGAAGAAGGCATGATCAATTACCGTAAGCGTATGAATGATGTGGGTAATCGTGTTTACGAGCAAGAAACCGATACATTCCGTATTTCTGCTGGCCTTGCTGGTGTTATCGATGTAAACACTGGAATGGATTGGGATCTTTCTTACACATACGGTAAAAACGAAGCTGATACTTGGGTTCATAGTTCAATTCACCAAGGCAACATGGAAAAATCAATCTATGCAAATCAAGATGCATGGTTTGGTGGCGACCCAATGAGCCAAGAGATGATTGATGCGGTTAGCTACACTGAACAAACTAACGGTGGTAACGAACAACACGTTGTTGCTGGTGTCATCAGTGGTGAAGCATTTGACTTAGAAGCAGGTGCAGTTGCATTCGCAATTGGTGCAGAATACCGTCATGAAAGCGGTTATTACAATCCAGACCCAGTGATTGTTGCTGGTGAAGGTACTGCAGCTCAACAAGATCCAACAGATGGTAGCTTTGATGTTTTCTCAGTATACCAAGAAGTTAGTGTACCGTTTACCGATAAACTAACCGGTGAATTTGCATTACGTTACGATGACTACTCTACTTTTGGTAGCGCAGCAACGTGGAAAATTGGCTTAACTTACGAAGCAACAGGTGACTTAATGTTACGTACTGTAGCTGCAACTGGTTTCCGTGCACCAAGCGTGAGCGAGCTATACGGCGGTAATTCAGGTTCTTACGATTACCTAACTGACCCTTGGAACAATGAGCAAGACCCACAAATATTAGTTAACTACACATCTGATGAAGACTTAGATGCTGAAACATCTGAATCTTTCACTGCCGGTTTAGTGTACTCACCTAGCTACATTGAAGGTATGTCACTAACGTTAGACTGGTGGAGATTCAAGATTGACGGTGCTATTGCACGTCTTGATGTTCAAGCTGGCTTAGATAACTGTTTTGCTGGTGACGCATCAGCTTGTGACACATTTAACATCGGCGCTAATGGCGATTTATCGGATTTGACTAACCCGCTAACTAACGTTGGTTATCAAGATACAAGTGGTATCGATTTCAACTTAGCTTACACTTTCGAAGGTTTAGGTTTAGATTGGAAAATCAACAATGACTTAACCTACTTGTTAAACTTTGAGCAAGACGGTGTTGATTACACAGGTACAATCGGTGGTATGTACGGCGGGTATGCAGAATACAAAAACAACTTTAACCTAACGGCTAGCCGTGGTGATTGGAGTGTTATGTATTCAAACCGTTACATCGGTGAAATGAATGATGTAAACACAGGTGAAGATATCTCTTCAGTGCTGTACCACAACATTTCAGGTGTATATCACTTTACCGATGGTTTCTCTGCGAACGTAGGTGTTAAAAACCTAACTAACGAAGAACCTGTAAGTGTAACTAGTGGTAATGAAGCTGGTACTGTACCAGAGGTTTATGACACTCTAGGGCGTCAAATCTACGCTGGCATCTCAATGAAGTTCTAATCGAACTTTACAGCATCAAAAAAGCCAGCATTTGCTGGCTTTTTTATTGGTTGATGAACTAAACAATAATTATTAGCCCAATCCCTCACTCATTGCTTTCTTCTGTATCAGTTCAATTTTATAACCATCTGGATCTTCAACAAAAGCAATCTCAGTACTTCCGCCTGCTACAGGTCCTGGAGCACGGGTAACTTTACCGCCAGCTGCAGCAATCGCATCACATCGTTGATAGATATCTTCTTCGCCAATGGCGAGATGACCAAATCCAGTACCTAAATCGTAATTTTCAGTGCCCCAGTTATAAGTTAACTCAATCACTGCTTGGCCAGTTGATTCTTCACCAAAACCGACAAATGCAAGGGTATATTGATATTCAGCATTTTCTGATTGTCTGAGTAATTTCATGCCCATGACTTGAGTATAAAACTCAATACTGCGCTCAAGGTTACCGACTCGGATCATAGTATGTAATAGTTGCGACATAGGGTGCTCTTTAGTTATTGATTGGGTATTTTTTTGTAAGCATAACAAATTTCTATTGCAGTTAAAAAATTGATTTAGAATATTATTTTTTGTTGTTTAACATCACATAATCACGGTTAAAAGCTGTGAAATATATCCATATTAGCTAGAATTAACTTATATTCATTTGGAGACAAGATAATGACAACAGAACTAAAAATGGCTCTAGGTACCTCAGTAGTAATCGCAATTTGTTTCAGTGCTTTTTTTGTATCGTTGTTTTAATAACCTTGACCAAATAGCCATAAAAAAACCGCTTAACGCGGTTTTTTTGTGTCTGTCATTTAGTAATGTTTCAGCGTAAATCTTCAGAATAAACCTTTCTTTAAACTTTCTTTTCTGGAAAGTACTCACACAAATTTTTAATAATATAAGACCACACATTAGTTTACGAGCAACACTGTTAAAGTGCCCATGTAAAATAAACCAGTGGAATACGTCAACTATAAATTCCGTCGGTACGACTTTAAGGTGCTTTTGTTCAACTTCAACAACGTTCTGTCGTGGCGTAGCAAACTTGGTGCGTTATGAATCTAGTCGATGTAAGTGTTGTTTTTTTGATGAACAATAAGGGGTGACATTATTAGTTACAAATAGAAAATTGCTTTGTGCAGAAAGAATGTTGAATCTTTGTAAGTTGACACTGGAGAGTCAGTTGATAAACATTATTAATGTTGAGGGAACATACATGATAAAAATTATACAGTCTTTTTTAGTATTATCAGCTTTTTGCATCTTACCCGTTTCGGCCTCAACCGTTGTTGAAGAGATTATTTCAATAGGAAAAGTTAGTAGAGTTTCTATCAAATCTACAGCGTTGGGTGAAACAAGGGATCTGATCATTCATTTACCAAGCAGTTATAATAAGTCAAATATAAACTACCCCGTTTTATATTTAATTGACGGTAATCGGCATATCGAACATGCAATTGTTTCATCTAATTTATTGCAAAAGCAGAACAGAATCCCTGAGCAAATTATTGTAGCGGTTTCGAACAACAATGAATTACGCCATGACCCTGATATGGCAATAAGTAAATTCACCGCTTTTGTTAAAAGTGAAGTGATGCCTTATGTTAACAATAAATACAAAACATCAGGGTTAAATACTCTCTACGGGCATACTAAGGCTGGTTGGTTCACCGCCGAGGTTTTGGCTAATCAACCGGAACTTTTTAGGAACTATATTTTGGCAAGTGCTCCGTTGCAGGATGATGAAGCAAAAATTTATAATAAGATCTTGGCAAATGGAGCGAAAGAAAACTCACAAGTTAAATCACTATATATTGCTGTCTCTGAAGAGGCTGACGAGCCTTATCGATATACCGATGCTTTCAATAAGTTTGTCCATTTTTTGATGGAAAACCCACCTGAAAATCTTGATTGGCGCAGTGAATATCTTAAAGAACACGTTCATATGACGACTGCTATTCCATCTTTATATGGTGGATTGACCCATGTTTTCAATAGTTACCAAGCTCCAAGTTTTGCCAATTTAGAAGAGTATATAGATTTTGGCGGATTCATAGGCTTAACAGATTACTATAATAAACGAGCGAAGATATATGGTATTGATCCACAGGTAGCAGAGAGTACGCTACTTAACCTAGCGACTATGTTATTGAGAGAAGGTGAGCATAACAGGTCGTTGGAATTGTACTTAGCTTCAGTCCGTGATTATCCTGAGTCTGCTGCTGCATATAGTGGTTTAGGACAAGTTTACTTCTCACTGAAAATGCACGAAGAATCTATTTCAGCCCACCAATTAGCAGTTAAACTTGCCAACGGGATAAATCCAAGTTGGCAACAAGAGCTTTTTCAAAATAGATTAGAAAGCGTGGTAAAAGAGATGAATAATTGAGCTTAGCAGAGATAAACGTGATCTTTGATTGAAGTATCCAAGTGTTGTTTTAGTGTAGAGCGACAGTTGTTAGATTTGAAACGAGTCTGGTAAATTGAGCCAAAGAGAGGGGAGGCCATAAATCAGAACGGTTATTCTGGTTAAACTCTAAGATCGTGGCCAATATTAGTTGACCACTTATATCTTGAAGCTTTGTATGATTAGTTATCGATAGTTACACCATTTTTGATTTCGGTTTGATCAAAAACTATTTTTCCTAAATGTTTTATATTCACAGTTAGCCTTTATCCTACTTTTAACTCATTTTTGAGTTTATCTTCCTTATTACTCTTTAATAAGTAAGCCGTAAATAACGTATATATCGGTAGGGCAACTAGAAGAAGCAAAGCACTTTTCAAGCTTGTTTGGTGTGCTATCAAGCCAATAACAACTGGTCCACATAACATACCACCGTAAGCAAAGGTTGCTACAAAGGCGATAGCTCGACCTGATTTTTGCTGACTAATAGATGCGGCTTTAGAAAATACTAATGGAACGATAACCGAATAACCTATCCCCATAAATGCAAATCCAATTAGAGCTAGGTAAGGCGAACTAACCATAATTATTATCACTGCACCAAATAAACTAAATAATGAACAAGCTTTTACAATATGTATTACTCCATACTTTTCAATAAAGACATGAGCAGATAACCTTGATAGAACCATCAGCATTGAAAAAGTGGCATAGGCCCATGCACTGAAGCTCATATCAGCACTAAATTCTTGTCGCATTATTACTGAGCCCCAGTCAGCTATTGCTCCCTCTCCAAGTGCACTGCAAAAAGCCATCAAACCAACCACAGAAAGAAGCATGAAAGGTAGTTTTGAATTATCTGTACCATTCACAGACTCGTTTTTGGGAGGAGGAAAGGCAGAAGGTTTGCAAAGTATTATATATAACGGGACAAACAATAAACTGACAATTAAAAAGTGCATTACAGTACTAATATCTGACCAAATAAAAAAGACTGTGCTACCCGCACCTACACCGGCCCCCAAACTGAACATGGCATGAAAGAATGACATGAGTTTTCTTTTCGTTAAGGTTTCTGTTTTTGCCGCCCAACTATTCATAGCAACATCCATTGAACCGTGTAAAAAACCGAAAAAAAACAGAGATATCGTCAACAAAATATAATTAGAACTCAACGCCAACCCTATAAAAGGGATTGGGTATAACAAATACATTATTTTAGAAAACCTTTGTACACCCAGTTTATCGTTCAATCTACCTGCCAATGGAAAAGAAATGACTGCGCCAAAAGCAAGTATCAACAGTAAGATTGACAGAGCTTTTTCATCTAACTCGAACATCTCTTTAAAGTAGGGCACCTTAGCCGCCCATGTCCCAAAGAGACATCCGTTAAATAAAAAAAGTAATGATACTGCGTAGGAATTCAATTTAATTTTAGACATCTATCATCCAAGGTTGTTTTCTATTGTTTATATGTTGCCATGAACGTAATATATAAATAAAATTGATTGTTACTATATCTGTATAGGAAAATTCTATGCTTAGGCATTTGGCCAACCATTTACCTTACTTTTCTGCAGTTGCAAAGAGTCTCAGTTTTTCAAATGCGGCTAACGAATTGGCGGTATCACAACCCTCTATTAGTTATCAAATAAAGTGTTTAGAGGAGAAGTTGGGTTTTCAGCTTTTTATACGTGGGCAAGGCAATAAAGTAGAGCTTACTAACAAAGGCAGTAAACTGTTTCAGGAGTATGTGATACTTGAACGAAACTTTAATCAAGTAATCTTTGATACACAAGTTAATCAAAGTAGAACAAAATTAGAGATGACTGCACCAGTTGATTTAGGAGTTCAATTCATTACACCAATGCTGTCGCAACTGGAAAATGATCAATTAATCATCAACCTAGACTTAACTGACGAAGTTGTAGATATTAAGAAAAGTAAATTTGACTTTTCGATTAGAAATAACAAGAACGAAAGAGGCTTGGAGTATTTTTCACTAATGGCAGCGAAAAATGTATTAGTGTGCAGTGAACAATATGCACTAACTCATCAACTTTCCACATTTGACGATATTACCGAACAGCACCGCCTTATTGTTAGAAGTGATGTAAAAAGTAACACATGGGAAAAACTCTTTCTAAAGCATGATAAGCTTTTCCATCAGCATAAAAACATGCAAGTCATCAATAATAGTTTCGGTATATACCAAGCAATTATTTCAAATATTGGTATCGGTATTTTACCGGAATATTTTATCGATCAAAGTAATAATAAAGACCTCTACATATTCAAAGAAAGTCTGAGTGAAACGCCATATTATTTAGCCTATCAACCTTCATATGTTGCCAAGAAGTGGGCGTCACTAATTAAAACCCATATTATTAAGAATTTTGAATATCTGAAAAGCCTCAATTAGTCAAAAATCGACATTAGTTTTTGAGCTTCTAAAGTCAGCTCAGAGACTTTTGATATCGTTAAAATCCGATGCTAGCCTGTAACAATCTTGTTGTCTCCTTTACGCGGTAAGATATTCTTCGATTAAGTTTTTACTTTTCCTAACAGTAAATCAACAAGCAAAAATATCAGTATTACCCTACGTAACACTATTGTCTGATTTGGCCAGCTATGCTCTATCTTTCTTTGAAAAACTGCATTAGATTATCCGATATATCATGAGAGTCTTGTTCGAAAAGTAGTCAATATTCTCTGGCTCCTTTTTTACACTCAGCAAGTAATAGACTATAAGTCGCTATATGTTCATTACTTATGTGGGCTTTGATAAAACCAATGTGTAGTGGATAAATGAATATGGCCAGCTATATGCGGACTGATAGTTTGGTTGCAATACTAGAAGTAATCTGAACAGTAAAAGTAGTCTAAAACTCGTAACTTGGAATTTTCCAGAAACGGGTTAGAGGGCTAGCACGTTTTTGCCCCAAAACTTGTTAGCAGCTTTAGTCAGCTAATGATTTCTAGGTTTGAATAAACATCTAAATCAAAGTCTAAATCAACGTCGTGGCGCTTCGCCCACACCAGAGCAAGAAGGGTGAAACTGCTCACCCCTCTTGCATCTCCCCTGCAGCCCCGGCGAAATTTTCTGAAAAGCGAAAGATTTCCAACGGGGGATTGATCCAGCTTTAAACTTCGTTTGTTGATAGCTTCGGTCTTATTCGAAAATGCTAACGCTTCCGATGGTGCATCCCTGCACCGCGAAAGCTAGCCTGACGTCCTGTCAGGCTCACGCTATTTTCTCTGCGCCCTCAATTCAAATGGAGTCTTTTAAATGCAAGATCTACTAGCTTTAGCTCTTTAAATTATCACCAATATAGTCAAATCGAAGAGACAATAAACCCAGTGTAGATGCGTTCAAGACCTTCGAAAACATGGATGTTTTCGCAGAGCCCACAGGGATGTGTTTACGGCGTGTCTTGGATGTATCTGCACATAAGCCTGCGGCAGGCAATGGATTAGATTGAAGTAATGGTCTTGAGTAACTAGCCCAATTTATATGAGGTATAAAATTGTTGCTCTTAAAACGTTTCTGTCCAAAAACGAGTTACGGACATCTCTAAGCAAGTGGTCAGTATTCATTAGCCGCTACAAAGAACTTACGTGCTTATGAATTTACTATTTGATGAGCTATAACTGCAGTAAATTAAATCATTCAGTCTTATCTTTAAAGTCGCATAAATCTTCAATAATACAAGAGCCACAACGCGGTTTTCTTGCGATGCAGGTATAGCGTCCATGTAAGATAAACCAATGATGAACATCAACTTTAAATTCAGCAGGGGTGACTTTAAGCATTTTTTCTTCAACTTGGTCGACATTCTTGCCCATAGCAAACTTAGTTCGGTTCGCCATTCTGAAAATATGCGTATCAACGGCTATCGTCGGCCAGCCTAAAGATAATTGCTAGATAGTTTGTAATTAACTAATGAAGAGTAGATTAACTTTATTAGTTAAAATCACAGTGAATATGGGTTCTGCATTTATGTACCTGAAGAAATATCCTCTAAGTAAACGTTTATTAAAAATATTCATTTTTCATTGACAATGAATAGCAATTCGCCCTATCTTTTCGATGTAAAGTTTACAGTGTAAGGATGGGCTGGTGAGGATTTTTCAATGATGGGTGAGGGAGAAATTACATGATGGACTATGATGCGATAGTCATTGGCGCAGGTAATGCAGGTTTAACCGCTGCCACAACGCTGCAACGTGGCGGGGCTAAAACCTTATTGATTGAGCGACATAATATCCCTGGAGGATGTGCGACGTCGTTTATTCGAGGAAACTTCGAATTTGAAGTGGCTCTTCACCAGCTTAGCGGTATGGGAACCGATAAAAGCCCGTTTATCATGCGTCAAGTATTCGCAGATCTAGGAATTATGGATAAGCTTCAAGTGGTGGAAGAGCGAGATATTTATCGTTTCGTTAAAGTGGCAAGTGATACCGAAGTAGGTATTGATATTACTTTACCTGCTGACTGGAAAGGCTTAGCTAAAACCCTTTGCGATGCATTTCCTAAAGAAAAATCAGGTATTAAGAAATTTTTAAACCTCTGCGAAGGGGTTTCCCTTGAGTGTTTTGTGCTGATGCCAAAAGCAGCCAAGAGTAACGATGAATCGATATTGCGCGCGAAATGCCCATTGTATGTAAAGTATGGCTTGCGCTCAGCTAAAGAGATATTAGATGAGTTTTTAGAAAGCGAAGAACTAAAATCCATTGTCGCTGCGTATTGGTGTTATTTAGGTGTGCCACCTAAAGAATTTCCATTTCAAGATTTAGCCATAATGCTCTATGCATATTCATCATTTAAACCTTGCCACATCAAAGGCGGCTCACAAGCCATATCTAGCGGGTTACTCGAATCGTTTTTAGCGGCTGGCGGTGAGATTAAGTTTAACTGCTCGGCAACGACCATTCATACTGATAACGGCGCTATAACAGGGGTTTCTACAGAAGCAGGTGAAACATTTACCTGCTCGCAGGTTATCTCAAATACCAGCCCAATGCATACCTTTAATGAATTGCTCGATATTCCTACACCTATTCAGGCATCAAATGATTTTAAATCACGCCGTATCGGTACATCGGCATTTGTGCTGTACATCGGCTTAGATTGCTCGCCTCAAACCCTTGGTGTGACCGCAGCGTCTACTTTTATTGTTGACGATTTAGATGAACAGGTAGCCCACGATAATATGCAAAAAATCGTGGCGCCAAAACATACCATGTTTACCTGTTATAACTATGATGACCCTAGCTTTGCGCCAGAGGGTAAATCAGCAATTTCATTATTGTGCTTACAATACGGCGAACCATGGAAGCATGTGAAGGTAGAAGATTATGCCCAAACAAAATATGACTTGGCTCAAACCCTTATTGACCATGCTGAACGTGTGTACCCAGGCATAAAAGAACATATTGAGGAAATTGAAGTCGCCACGCCACTAACCATGATGCGCTATTTAAATACCCCTGACGGTGCAATTTATGGCTTTCGACAAAACACTCAAGATGCAAACATGTTCCGTGAACGCATTACAGAAATTGACGGCTTACACATCGCAGGTTGTTGGAATGGTATGGGCGGTTTTCAGCCAACGTATATGGTTGGGCAAAGTACAGCCAAATATGTCCTTAAACAGCTCGGAGAGTCAATGAAAGTGAATAAACCTAAAATGGCTAATCCGCTTAGTTGGAAAAACATGAAACTTGCTATGCAATTAAAGTTCATTCAAGCGAGGTTAAGCTAGTGAAAAATATATTACATGCGGTGACTGGCTACAAAGAAGCCCTAAACCAAAAGAAAGCATTGTTTGAAGCCGGAACAGATTACTCTGAACAAAAAGGCAGTGTCGCCAATACAATTGCTAGTTTGCACCCTAAACGTTTGCAATTAGTAGTCAGTGATATTATCGAAGATACAGACAGTACCAAAACGATACGACTTAAAAAGCAAAATGGGCAGGTTCCACCTTTTCAAGCGGGTCAATACATCAACTTGTTCGTCACTATTAATGGCGTACATACGGCGCGTCCTTACGCTATTTCTTCTTCGCCTCAATCACATGAATTCTATGACCTAACCGTTAAACGCGTACAGGGTGGTTTTGTATCAAACTTCCTACTAGATGAAGTGCAAATTGGTGATGAGCTACAAAGTAGTGGGCCAATGGGAACCTTTTACTATAACCCGTTGTTTCATGGTGATGATCTTGTTTTCATTGCGGGGGGCTCTGGTATTGCGCCAGCTAGAAATATGATTCTTAACATGGCGAAAAATACCTTGTTGCATAGAGAGCAAAATCAGCGATTACATTTAATTTACACCAGTAGCTTTGAACACGACGTTATTTTTAAAGATGAATTAATAGCACTTGAACGAGCACATGATTTTTTGAAAATTACTTGGATCGTGACACGACCTGATGAGAATTATTCAGGGCGCACTGGTCGTTTAACACAAAGCGATTTAAAGGAGTTACTTGGTGACAACCTGCAGCAGCTACAAAGCAAAATGTATTACGTATGCGGCACAACGGGTTTTCATGATCATTGTGCACAATTGCTTGAAGCGCTTAATGTTAAAGCACGCCGAGTTCGTATTGAATGTAACGGACCACCTAAAAATCCAGAAACTTTACCAGGATGGCCTAAGCAAGTTAAGCCTTCAGATGTTATTGAAGTGAAAGTTAAAGGGCAGGGAAGTTTTATCGCTCGAGTAGATGAACCGCTATTAAACAGTATGGAGCGCAACGGATACAGCGCAGAAAATGCCTGTCGTTCTGGAGAGTGCAGTTTATGTAGGGTGAAAGTATTACGAGGTAGTGTATTTAACCCTGCAGAATCTAAGTTACGCTCTACTGATGAATCTTATGGTTGGTGCCACTCTTGTGTTGCCTTTCCGACGAGCGATATAGAAATTTTGTTGTAGCGTTTGAATTCGACTATCAGCCTCTACTTGCTCTTCTATTTATTAAAACAGTATATCGAAACAAAATATCAAAACATTGTGTGATCAATTATCGCACAATGTTTTTATGTTTTTATGTTTTTATGTTTTAACTTGTATTAACTAGGCTTAAATGAGTTACTTATTTTCTTGTGAAGGTTCTGCGTTAAAGCTCATTGAGCTGGCTGTAGCCAAAAACTGTTTTAGGCTCATACTTTCAGGAATTTGAATACTCCCTTCGGTAAGTAAAGCGGAAAGCCCATGCACCATTGACCATGCCCCCAGTGCCTGCGTTTTAGCTATGAGTGGTTCATTAACTTTCATCGCAAATGCATCACGCAATAAATCAAAAGGGCGGTTAATACGTTTAGTATATTCCTTATCAGAATTGATACCTAAGATTGGTTTTTCTGCAATTTCAGTCTCATTTTTATTTTGAGAATGAACAATGGGAGACTGATGAGATTCTCCAATCATCAGACGATATAACTGAGGGTTTGCTAGAGCAAATTCTATATAGCTTACGCCATATGCAAGAATTAATTCTCCTGCAAGGTTCGGGTTTGATGGCGTTAGTTTTTTTTGACAATCAAGCATGGCATTTTCCATCTGCTGAAAGCCCGATTCTATGACACTTTTAATCAGCTCATTTTTATTTTTAAAATGGGCATAAGGTGCCATGTGTGACACACCTACTTCAGCGGCAATACCTCTAAGTGAAAGCCTGGTAGCACCATCTCTAACAAGCACAATATTTGCAGCCTCGATCAACGATGCCTTTAGATCTCCGTGGTGGTACTGTTTTTCATTCATTGCTTCAAAGAACCAGAAAAGTTACACAAATGCTTGGCCGATAGTATAAAGAGATAAAATTAATAAATCATCTTGAAGGGGCATAAACTAGACTTCAAAAAGTTTCTCATAAATCACTTTCTATGGAATTGAGCGATATTTTATCGTAATTCTAGGCCGATGATTTGGCAATGATCTGTCAAGAGCTATCTACCTATGAGCAGCACAGTATTTTTGAGAGGTTGCTTCAATAAAAAGCAGACTTAATTACTCTGTTTTATCTTTAAAGTCACACAAGTCTTCAATAATACAAGAGCCACAGCGCGGCTTTCTTGCAATACAGGTATAGCGCCCGTGTAAAATAAACCAATGGTGAACATCGACTTTAAATTCAGCAGGGGTGACTTTAAGCATTTTTTCTTCAACTTGGTCGACATTCTTGCCCATAGCAAACTTGGTTCGGTTCGCCATTCTGAAAATATGCGTATCAACAGCAATCGTCGGCCAACCAAAGGCAGTATTGAGCACAACGTTGGCTGTTTTTCTGCCTACGCCGGGTAGGGCTTCTAATGCTTCACGATTTTCTGGCACTTCACCACCGTGTAATTCGATTAGCATTTTACAGGCTTTAATGACGTTAATCGCTTTGTTGTTATACAAGCCAATAGTTTTAATATAGGTTTTTAAGCCATCAACACCAAGGTCGTAAATTGATTGAGCTGTATTAGCAACTGGAAATAGTTTATCGGTTGCTTTGTTGACACTCACATCGGTTGCTTGCGCAGAAAGCGTTACCGCGACTAGCAATTCAAATGGGCTGGCAAAGTTAAGTTCTGTTTCAGGCTTAGGGTTATTATCTCTAAGCCTAGTCAGCATTTCATAGCGTTTTTGTTTATTCATTTTATTTATTCGTTATGTTGATATTTCAGTTATTTAACCGACTTTAGTGATCCGCGCACGTGCAATAGCTTCTGGTGCTTGTTGAGGTTTCTTTTGCTCAATTTTACTATCTATAACGTTTTTAAGTGCGATCAGTAATCCCATAGCGATAAACGCACCAGGTGGCAACATTGCTAGCAAAAACGGTGTATCAACATTAAATACTTGAATGGTGAGGTTCGCTGCCCAGTCTCCCAGTAAGAGTTCAGCTCCATCAAATAAGGTTCCTTGGCCAAGTATTTCTCTCATACCGCCTAAAACAACCAAAATTGCCGTAAAGCCAACACCCATCATTAATCCATCAAATGCAGCACTGGTAACATTATTGCGAGACGCAAACGCTTCAGCTCGGCCGATAATGACGCAGTTCGTTACAATAAGTGGTAAGAAGATCCCTAAGGATAAGTAAAGGCCATAAGCATATGCGTTGATGAGTAACTGTACACAAGTCACTAGTGCGGCGATGATCATGACAAATACAGGGATGCGTATTTCTTTGGGAACAAATTCACGCACTAAAGAAACCAGCACATTGGAGCCTACAAGCACAATGAGTGTTGCGAGGCCTAAACCTAACGCATTAGTGACTGTAGCAGTAACAGCTAAAAGAGGGCAAAGCCCAAGTAGTTGTACAAGCCCAGGGTTATTTTTCCATAATCCTTGCCATGCAATTTCACGATAATTAGTCATTTTCACGTCCACAATGATTGACGGTGTTATAAAGTGATTCTCTATTAGCACTGACAAAAGCGAGCGCATTGTTAATGGCGTTGACGTAAGCACGCGGTGTAATCGTTGCCCCAGTGAATTGATCTATGTCGCCACCATCTTTTTTAACTGCCATTGGCTTGCTATTTGGGTCGTACAATAAGTTGCTAAAGCCTAATACCCAATCTGATTTACGAAGTTCAATTTTATCGCCAAGCCCTGGGGTTTCTTGATGAGTTAAGGTTCTAACACCTAATAACTCATTGTCATTATTAACACCTAAAATGATTTTAATGTCACCGTTATAACCATCTGGTGCAATAGCTTCAATTGCAATCGCTATAGGTTCATTATTCATCTTAGCAATATAAACAGGCAACGCTTCATCAGAACCAAGGAACTCTTGATTGGTCACTAAAATACAATCTTCAGTTAACTCATTATCATGCAAATGATTAGGGATAATTTGTTCTAAGATACCTGCAAGCTGTTTACGTTGCTGGTCGATAATTCGATCTTCGGTAAAAAAATTCACTGAAGCGACCAAGCCTGTGCAACAGAGTGCGAACAGGGCAAGGATAAGGCCGTTTCGAGTAATAATATTGAACATGTTTAATCCTGTAGTTTAGCGGCTTAATTTCCCGCGCGATGACCATATGAACGAGGACGGATATAGTAATCGATAAATGGTGCACACATGTTGGCAAGTAACACTGCAAACGCTACGGCATCAGGGTAACCACCGTAAGTTCTAATCACGAAAACTAATACACCAATAATGGCACCGAACAAGAGTCTTCCACGTGTACTGGTCGCCGCTGTGACTGGGTCAGTTGCAATAAAAAATGCGCACAACATTGTGCCGCCAGAAAATAGGTGCAGCATTGGGCTTGCGTGAGTGTCTGGGTTGAGTAAAAATCCGAAACCCGAACAAACGAATATTGCTAATAAAATACCAGTGCTAATGTGCCAACGTATGACGTTAAGTTTCAACATAATTAGGCCACCTGCAAGGTAGGCTAAATTGATCCAGAACCAACCAACACCAGTCATGCCATCAAATACATTACGCTGTAGGCTTTCACTACTTGTCATACCCATTGATAAGTCTGTTTTAAAGGTATCAAGCGGCGTGGCCATCGTATGGCCATCAACGGCAATTCTAAAATGATCTAAGCCTGCACTGGTAAATTCAAAAATGTGGGCAAAAGCTGCCACAATACCCACCTGATTCGCAGCTAATTCAGCAGGCGCTACCCAGTTAGTCATTTGCACTGGAAAGGATACGAGCAGTAATACATAAGCCGCCATGGCAGGGTTGAATATGTTATTACCTAATCCGCCATATAAGTGCTTAACAATCACCATCGCAAACCCGCAACCAATGACAGTCATCCACCAAGGGGTAAGTGGTGGGATTGCTATAGCGATTAATATCCCAGTAACCAATGCACTGTTATCAGATAAGGCATTTTTAATCGATTTATTACGAAGCTTCATTATTGCAGCTTCTGCCGATAAACAAGTTAATACAGCAATTAGGATTTGTACCAGAGTACCCATACCAAAAAAGTATACTTGAGCTAAAATGCCAGGAATTAAACATAATGCCACGCGTTGCATCACTTTATTGGTGTGCAATGTGGTGCTTACATGGGGAGAGGATGCAATTTTAAATGCCATGATTATTCCTTTTCGCTCAACTTCTGTTTATTAGCCAGTTTTTTCGCTTTGGCTTTTGCAACCGCTGCAGCTATACGTGCTTTTTTATCATCTACTGGTTCGCTTACATTAGAAGGCGTAACAGGCAGGGCACTTGTTTCCGTTTGAGCTGGTGAAATAAGGGCATCAGCATTTATTCTGTCATCAGACTCAACATCAGTTTTATTTTCAGATTCAGCTGCTTTTTGCGCTAGCTTTTTCGCTTTAGCACGTGCGACAGCAGCGGCTATTTTAGCTTTCTTATCATCAAGCGGTTTGGATACATCAGATTCCGTACCTGTGCCTATTTCAGTATGAACTTGTGGCGCTTGCCCTTGAGAAGACTGCTCTTGAGATGATTGCACTGGCGAACTTTGTATATCCATATCGGCAGCTGACTCAGCTTGTTTTTGAGCTAGTTTTTTCGCTTTAGCACGCGCTACAGCAGCGGCTATTTTAGCTTTCTTATCATCAAGCGGTTCGGATACATCAGAATCCGTACCTGTACCTATTTCTGACTGAGCTTGCACTTGTGGCGCTTGCTCTTGAGAAAACTGGTCTTCAGAAGATAGCACTTGCGAATTTGCTGCATCCATATCGCTGGCGGACTCAGCTTGTTTTTGTGCAAGCTTTTTCGCTTTAGCACGTGCAACTGCTGCCGCGATTTTAGCTTTTTTGTCATCAACGGGTTCGTTTTGAGCTGATGCAGTATCATTCTCTGACAGCGTTGCTTTATTCTGAGCTAATTTTTTTGCTTTAGCTCGAGCTACAGCGGCTGCAATTTGCGCTTTTTTATCATTAACTGCAGGTAAATTATCAGTTGATGCATTTTCATCTGGAGTATTCGATATTGTTGATTGATTGGCTAACTTCTTCGCCTTAGCTCGCTCAATGGCCGCTTTTACAGCTGCAGATTTATCTGTCGCTGGTTTGTCTTGTTTACTTTCTTGTTCTGCTGCTAACTTTTTAGCTGCGACGCGCGCCATGGCTTCAGCGACAGTATTTTTATTGCTACTAGCATTTGCCGCAGCTTTGCGTTTTTCTGCCGCTAAACGAGATTTCTCTTCTCGGGCAAGTTTTTCATCTTCTAAACGTTTGAGTCGTGCTTCGAAGCGAATTTTTGCTTGTTCAGCTTGTTGTTTTTCTTCAGCTTCATTTTTTAATGCCGACTTAGCAACGCGATAGTATTCCACTAATGGAATGTCACTTGGGCAAACAAAACTACAACAACCGCATTCAATGCAATCTTTTAAATTAAAGCTGGCTGCTTTGTCGTATTCTTCCGCTTTAGCATGCCAAAATAGTTGCTGTGGTAATAATAAAGCAGGGCAGACAACGGCGCATTCACCACAACGTATACAGGCTTTCTCTTCGACATCAGGCGCGATTTCGTTGGCACTTGGCGTCAGAATACAGTTAGTGCCTTTTAATACAGGCACATCATAATCAGGTAGCGCGTAACCCATCATAGGGCCACCAATAATCACTTTCTGATTTCTATCTGCGTTAAAACCGACTTGCTGCAGCGCATATTCAACGCTAGTACCTATCGCAATCCAATAATTACCCGGTTGAGTAACTTGTTCACCCGTTAAAGTGACGAGTCGTTCGATAAGTGGTTTCCCATGTAAAACAGCATCTTGAATAGCATATGCAGTACCAACATTGTGCACCACCACACCTTGCTGAGCTGGAATACTGCCAGTTGGGACTTCTCGGCCGGTAATGATTTGTATTAATTGTTTCTCACCACCTGAAGGGTATTTTGTTGGTATAACGGTGATTTTGACAATGGAGGTTAAATCATCAAATCTTGCTAAACATTGCTGCATTGCAAGAGTCGCTTCTGGTTTATTATCTTCAATTGCAACAACAATACGTTGTGGTGTTAGCAACTGATTAATAATTTGAATACCCTTAAAAATCTCTAAAGCATTCTCACGCATTAATACATCATCAGATGTGATGTAAGGTTCACACTCAACACCATTGATAATTACTAAATCGATTTCACTCGCTGGGTTAAGCTTTATATGACTCGGAAAAGTTGCACCACCCATTCCAGCGATGCCAGCTTGCTTAATTTTATCTAAAATTTGCTGATTTGATAATTCAACTAAAGCTGACTCTTGATAGTCAATTGTTTGATTAAGACCGTCAGCTTCGATTATACAAGTAAGTGTTGGTAGCCCTGAAGCATGGTTACTTGATTGTAAGCTGATATCAATAACATGGCCGGAAACTGGGGAATGCACTGGTAAGTACATAAAACCTTCGCCATCGGTTAATTGTTGGCCCTGTTTTACCTGCTCGCCCACTTTAATGCTGAGCCGAGCGCAATCACCTACTTGTGGTAATGGAACGCGATATTGGCCAGCAGGCGTTAATCGCTTGGCTGCCGATTGATTTGAAAGTGATTTGAGTTGCGGCGGATGGATCCCTCCAGGAGAGTGCCATAACGTTCCTTTATCAATTTGTTCTAATAAAGTTAGCACTGAGAGTCCTCTTTTACAGCTTTATCTTCTTGCTTCATTCTGATGGTGACAGTTCTATCTTCTACGACTGTGACTGGAATACTCGCTAACTTCCAATCCCAATTTTTAAGATTTTGTTCAACGGGGATCATATCAATACAGTCAACAGGGCAAGGTTCGACGCATAAGTCACAACCTGTACAATCTTTGGCAATGACTGTGTGCATGAGTTTGCCCGCGCCTAAAATGGCATCGACAGGACAGGCTTGTATGCACTTTGTGCAGCCAATGCACTCATCTTCGCGGATGTAAGCCACTTTTTTTACGGCTTCTTGTGCAACTTCATTTAATGGTTCTGGGTCAACACCCATTAAGCCTGCAAGTTTTTCCATGGTAGCGGTGCCACCGGGAGGACATTTATTAATGTTATCGCCATTTGCTATGGCTTCTGCGTAAGGCCTGCAACCTGGGTAGCCACATTGGCCACATTGTGTTTGAGGTAATAAGGCTTCGACCTGATCAATAATTGGGTTACCTTCAACTTTAAATTTAATTGAGGCGTAACCTAATATTAATCCGAAAATTAGTGCTAGAAGTGTCAGCACAACGACAGCAATTGCAATACTCGACATGACTATTTAACCAGCCCCGCAAATCCCATAAAGGCTAAAGACATTAAACCTGCTGTGATCATGGCAATAGCGCCGCCTTTAAACGGGAGTGGCACATCTGCAGCGGCTAAACGTTCTCGCATGGCAGAAAATAAAACCAGCACTAATGAAAAACCAACAGCAGCACCAAAACCATATACAGCTGATTGAATAAAGTTATGATCTTCATTTACGTTTAGCAGTGCGACACCAAGTACCGCACAGTTGGTGGTAATTAGCGGTAAATAAATGCCTAAGGCGCGATGTAAAGATGCACTGGTTTTTTGGACTAACATTTCAGTAAACTGTACGACAACGGCAATGACTAAAATAAAGCTCATTGTGCGTAAATAAGTTAATCCAAATGGCTGTAGTAAAAACTCATTAGTTAGATAGCTTAAGATAGAGGCTAAAGTTAGTACAAATGTGGTAGCCATCGACATTCCGATGGCGGAGGCAAGTTTACTAGATACCCCCATAAAAGGGCACAAGCCAAGAAATTTTACTAAAACGAAATTGTTAACCAGTACGGTACCAATTAACAGTAAGAGATAGTCTGTCATTACTACACTTTTCTATTTGATATTAGCTCTATTATCTAAGGTTTAGGGTCGAGAAACAACGGATAAAAAAAAGGGTTATGTAAATATTAACCCTATTTTGGAAGATTGGTCTTACATTGATTATTTATTTATCAGTTTTAGCGATGATTTCAGGCCTAGCAATATAATATCCTTGCAAGCCATCAACTAACATTTTTTCTAATGTCAGTTTTTCATCTTGTCTTTCAACGCCAGTTGCAATGACTTTTATGCCAATGCGACGTGAAATATCAACAATCATTCTGACAAAGAATTTGTTGTTATTGTCTTGGTCAATACCGTCGCTATAGCTGCTATCAAGTTTAATCACATCGGGTTTTACTTCTCGGAAAAATTTAAATGATGAAAAGCCTAAACCAAATTGCTGGATAGCAACTCTTGCGCCGACCTTATGCATTTCGTGAACAAAACGGCGACTAGCAGTGACATTTTGTTGCATACCCGATTCACTGACTTCGAACACAAGCCTTGCAGAGGTCGAACGGTGGCTTGATAAAATATCTCTCAGCCAAGAAACAAATATTTCTTGTAGGGCAGAAGATGCACTGATATTGACGCCAAAATTACCGGTTAAACTTGGGTTTGCATTGAGTAACTGTAAGGTGTGAACCACGATCATTTTATCTAAATCGATATTCAAACCGTGACGTTCCGACATGGCAATAACGCTGGCTGTGGGTAAGTTTGAACCTTCAGTATTAAAAAATCGCGCATACAGTTCGCGGTATACATCGACTTGATTGTTACAAGGCAATATCGGCTGTTGAAAGAACTTAAGGCTTTTGCGATTAATTAATTCATTAATCGTTACTTTCCAGTGGTCATCACCTAATTGTTCGTTGCCGGTAAATTTTTCAAGAATATGGTAACGATTGAGTCCAGAAGTTTGCGCTATGCTCACGGCTGTGTCTGCCAAGGTTAACAGCGCATGAGTATCGCTATTACTTTCAAATGGCACCATGCCACTATGGGCAATGTTATCGGTTTCAACAGTTTGAGCATACTCATCGAAGTAGGCTTTTAATGTGACTAAAAATTGTTCGCCTTCTTTTACTGTAATGTCTTGGATAAACAGCGCAAAATCACTACTTGATACGCGATAATATTCACTCACACCTGATTTAGCTGCAGCGCGTCTTATACAAGAAGCAATTTGACTTAAGTAATCATCACCCGCTTCACGGCCATGTAATTGATTGATGGTTGATAAATCAGCGGCTTTAATTATTGCAAGCACACCAAACTGCTTTTTGTCGGAGTTACTGATACTTTTCATATAATCATTAAAGCGACGGCGGGTAGAAAAGCCCGTAACAGGATCTTGATATGCCGCTTTTGCTAGTAAATCATTTTCTTTATGAAAATTACCAATGCTGGTTTTAAGCTCTATACGGCTTTTTTCAAGCGCGATACCAATGGGTTTTAAAGAACCTCTTAAACGAGATGTTTGAACGGCTTGGAAGGTTAGGTTTGGAATGTTGTCGATATAATCGCAAAGGTATTTTATGCCACGACGATGCAGCATCATTAATATAGCAAAGCTAATCATGAGAATAAGGTAAGCAAAAATAACCAGAGTCGCGGCTTTTTCTAAATTGACGAAACTTGCAGATATGACTGATTTAGTGCTGAGTCTGACTTGCAAGCGACCATTGGGTAATGACTTTGTATGGCCTAATTGAATGCTGAAAATTTTGTCTTCAAATTCTGCATCACTTTTTGCCAATGTGCCGTAGGTATAGTTGAGATCACTGTCGCTTTCATGGATATATTGAAAAAACTGAAAGGTAAAATTTTGGGACAGGGTGTTGAATAGCGTTTCACCGTTTTCATCCCACTCAGTCATATTATCAATATGTGTGATGTAGTTTTGGATGGCTAATGCGCCTTGTTGCTGCATTTCTTTATTTTCCAGATCATAAATCCGGAAAAACAGTAGTCCAAAAATCACAAACAGTACTAATTGGAATGATTTCGATAAGCCCATGGATAGTCCATTTCCTGTAATAATCTGATGTCATCATACATTTATGTATAGCGGCAAAAAATTAAAAAGCTATAACAAATAAAGGAGTTAACACTAAGATTGTAGTGTAAATTTTAGGAAATTATAAAGGAATTTAAAAAAGATAGATATCAAGAAAGGGTATAATACTGACAAAGCGTCAAAATCTTGGCTCCCCGGACTGGACTCGAACCAGTGACATACGGATTAACAGTCCGCCGTTCTACCAACTGAACTACAGGGGATTTGAAGATTTATAAGAAGTGGCTCCCCGGACTGGACTCGAACCAGTGACATACGGATTAACAGTCCGCCGTTCTACCAACTGAACTACAGGGGAATCGATACTTCATTATATTTTGTTTTAATTGGCTCCCCGGACTGGACTCGAACCAGTGACATACGGATTAACAGTCCGCCGTTCTACCAACTGAACTACAGGGGAATCGATTAAAACTTAGATAAAATTGGCTCCCCGGACTGGACTCGAACCAGTGACATACGGATTAACAGTCCGCCGTTCTACCAACTGAACTACAGGGGAATTGCATTTTATCTATGTTTTCAACTTACTATACTAAATTGGCTCCCCGGACTGGACTCGAACCAGTGACATACGGATTAACAGTCCGCCGTTCTACCAACTGAACTACAGGGGAATCGTTTTAGCAATGTATTGCTGAGAACGGAGCGCATAGTAAAACGCCCTGAACGATCAGTCAACTCGAGATATAAAAAAAATTGAAAAATTGATGTTAACTGCTCATCTAATACCCATCGTGGCTTATAATTCATCATAATGAGTGTTTTTTCACAAGTAAATTGATTAGTAACGATTTAATGGCTTTATCATTTTACTTATCAACTTTAATCCTAAACAGGTTAATTGAGCGATTTAGTCAATAACAATCACTGTTTAATCCCTATATAGGCTGATGCTTGACGCAGTTCTATACATATACATCATTTGAATGACGCTAAATTCATTTTCTACAAAATATTTGTTTCTCTTCTGATACATGTCTTTTTACGCGTCAATCATGCTAATCGATCATATAAGCGGCTAACGCTTTATAAACAGTTTTTCAGCTATGAGCGCTTAAATCATAGATCTTTTAGCTAAGCTTAAAAACTTGCTCTTTATAAGGTTAACTCATTAAGCATCGTTATCTACGTTGGCTTATTAACATTAGCCATCTGTATTCAGGTTACTTATATATGCTGCTAAATTTGTAGTGGGTGATGGCTTTGATAACGGTCACATCTACGTTACACCATTTACACGTGGGTTGATTAAATAGATTTGCCCGTATTCGTCACTCCTAGTTTTCCCTAATTACTCCTAGTTGCTCCTACTTGTTCATATGTAGTGTTCTAGCCTTGGAAGGTTATTAGTTGAGGGATAAAAAAGAGATAGTGATTTATGGATTAAAGCATTTAATGGAATCAATCAGAACTAAGTTAAAATTGGCAATGTGATGCTACTCACTATTTCATTATAAGCACACTACAGCCCAAGTTTGGTTAATGTCACTACTCGCGAATAAACAGCAAGCAATAATGTTGTTTGCGGAATTTTATGTAAAGAAAATGGCGGCCCTTGTTTTAATTTTAATGTAGATCGGCTTATTAATAATGAGATCGAATTACGAGTACGAGCAGGTCATTGCCGATACCCCGTTTCAATCAAAATGATGTATTCATGTCAGCAGACTTACAAATGTAATTTTATTTCATGTATCTTTTTTTACTGTTTTATTAATTTCTGTTTACCCTAACACCCCAGTAATATTGGGCTAGAGTGAGTTATCCACTAAATCTGTGGATAAGCCTGTGAGTTACTCTTAAAATACCCTCTGAAGCCCTTATGAGCATTGACTAGAAGTTAAATTATGCTCTGAATCAACAAATTAAAAATCATAAAACTAATCAAGGTGTTACAAAATGCAATAGATTTTTATTTGCTCGGATTATTTAGTGATGGTTAATGTAGTATATGTGTACGCGCTATTGTGTATTAAATTGCCATAGAAATGAGGTTTTTGGCGCTTTTATCGACAGTTTTAAGCTTTTGGCGCTGTTGTAGCATAATTTCATGTTTTGTTCGTCAAATTGTAATGATTGACTGATATGCGGCTAAATCATTTGGGATCGCTTATTCATTTATCAAACCATTTTTGGTGTTTGTTTTATATGATGGCTGTTTTAAAAGTGACAAATTATCAACTGATGATAAATGCAACTGATGTGCAAGACATTTGCAATTAGCAGTCAACGTGTCCCAGACGAAAAATAGTTTTCAACTATGCAAATTCTTGTATCTGCGATTGTTTGGCTGGGTTTATAAAGCTTTTGGGTCGCAATGTTCGGCAGGTTCAGTATAAAATGGTTTATCATTTTTATAGGATGCTTAGACGTGAAAGAACCGGTTTTCAATCTTGTTTCAGATTACTCTCCCGCTGGTGATCAGCCTACGGCGATAAAACAGCTGGTCGATGGGCTAGAAGCCGGTGTCGCTAAGCAAACCTTATTAGGTGTAACCGGTTCAGGTAAAACATTTACCGTTGCTAATTTAATCCAGACCTTAGGTCGTCCGACAATCATTATGGCGCCAAATAAGACATTGGCTGCACAATTATATGGCGAGATGAAAGAGTTCTTTCCGAATAATGCAGTTGAATATTTTGTGTCTTATTATGATTACTATCAGCCAGAAGCCTATGTTCCAGCCTCTAATACCTTCATCGAAAAAGATGCTTCAGTTAACGCTCATATTGAGCAAATGCGCCTTTCTGCGACTAAAGCCCTGCTAGAGCGTAAAGATGTGGTATTAATCGCGTCTGTGTCGGCTATCTATGGCTTGGGCGATCCTGAGCTATATATGAAGATGCTATTACATCTGCGTCAGGGTGACATGATGGGACAGCGAGACATTATTACTCGTTTAGGTGAGCTGCAATATACCCGCAATGATATCGACCTACAGCGCGGTACGTTTCGTGTTCGTGGTGAAGTAATTGATATTTTTCCTGCTGAATCAGAACGCGATGCGGTCAGAGTTGAGTTATTTGATGATGAAATTGAGCAACTCAGTGAGTTTGATCCATTAACAGGTCATGTCACTAAACGCTTAGCTCGCACTACTGTGTACCCTAAGAGCCACTATGTTACTCCTAGAGAGAAAATCATCGAAGCGACAGAGCATATAAAAGAAGAATTGCGTGAACGTCGTAAAGAGCTATTAGATAACAATAAACTGATTGAGGCTCAACGTATTTCAGAACGTGTGCAATATGATATTGAGATGATGGTCGAGTTAGGTTATTGCTCAGGTATCGAAAACTACTCTCGATATTTATCTGGTCGCTCACAAGGCGATGGACCTCCAACATTATTAGATTATTTACCTGCAAATGGTTTATTAATTATTGATGAATCCCACGTTACCGTGCCTCAAATTGGCGCAATGTACAAAGGTGACCGTAGCCGTAAAACAACACTTGTTGAATATGGTTTCCGTTTACCCTCAGCATTAGACAACAGACCACTTAAATTTGAAGAGTTTGAGCAGTTAATGCCACAAACGGTATTTGTATCTGCAACCCCAAGTGATTATGAGTTTGAGCAAAGTGATGGTGAAATAGCTGAACAAGTTGTTAGACCGACTGGTTTACTTGATCCAGAAATAGAAATTCGCCCCGTTGCTATTCAAGTCGATGATTTACTTTCTGAAATCCCAAAACGTGTTGCCGTTAATGAAAGGGTACTTATTACAACGTTAACCAAACGTATGTCTGAGGATTTAACCGAATACCTGGATGAGCATGGCGTTAAGGTCCGTTATTTACATTCTGATATTGATACCGTTGAACGTGTAGAAGTGATACGAGATTTACGACTAGGTCACTTTGATGTTCTGGTTGGAATTAACTTGCTTCGCGAAGGCTTAGATATGCCAGAAGTGTCGTTAGTGTGTATTTTAGATGCAGATAAGGAAGGTTTTTTACGTTCTGAACGTTCACTTATCCAAACCATTGGCCGCGCAGCACGTAATGTTAATGGTAAAGTTATTCTGTATGCTGACAAAGTCACTAAGTCGATGGAAAAAGCTATTGGAGAAACAGAACGTCGCCGCGAAAAGCAGCATGCGCATAATTTGAAATTAGGCCAAACACCAAAAGGGGTGACGAAAAAAGTCACAGATGTGATGGACTTGGGCGATCCTCATCGTGGTAACAGTAAACACAAATACACTGCTTTTGGTAAAGTGGCTGAAAAAGAAACACAATATAAAACCGATACTAAAGTACAGAGTGTTGCTGAATTATCGCAGCAAATTGATGCACTAGAAAAGCAGATGCATCAACATGCGCGCGATCTTGAGTTTGAACAAGCTGCTGCAGTGCGTGACCAAGTGAAAAGCCTGCGGGAACAAATTATTCTTAACAGTTAGTTTATTATCGATAAACTTACAGACAATCCTGTTTGAAACAATAAAAGCTTAGCAATTATGCTAAGCTTTTTTTATCTTTTAATATCAGAATACTTTGAAGGTATTAACTTCACATTCGAAAATGAGTGTTTTTATTTTGCGGGTTGTTTCACCACTTTTGTTAAGGATGTCTAATCTTAGCTTAAAAACGAGACATTAAACGCGATTGCTTTACGGCTGCGACTGTAAAAAATCGCTTAATAGCGTAAAATATAATGACATTTTCCGAATGAAAGTTCTTCTAAACGAGGATCAATGAATACTAATAAAGATAAATACAGTATCGACAATACTGATTACACCGTCGGTCAAGATAACATTCAAAAATGGGGTTTTGATGTACATAACCCTGTTTTTGGTATCAGCGCTTCCTTAATTGGTCTGTTCATCATCGCTATCTTGTTGGTGGAACCAGAAACATCTAAATCTGTTTTAGACGGCATCAAATGGCAAATTATTGGTGCTTTCGACGGTTTATTTATGTGGTCAGCCAATATCTTCGTATTGTTTTGTTTAGCAATGATTATTTCGCCTTACGGTAAAATCCGTTTGGGCGGAGCCGAGGCCAAGACTGACTATTCTAGATTATCTTGGGTTGCTATGTTATTTGCTGCTGGTATGGGGATCGGGCTGATGTTTTGGGCCGTTGCTGAACCTGTAGCTTATTTTACTGGATGGTATGAAACGCCACTTAATGTCGCAGCCAATACTGCTGAAGCAAAAGAGCTCGCACTGGGTGCGACTATGTTCCACTGGGGACTTCATCCGTGGGCAATCTATGGTGTAGTGTCATTATCGTTAGCATTTTTTGCTTACAACAAAGGTTTACCGCTGTCGATGCGTTCAGTGTTTTATCCGATTTTGGGTGATCGCACCTGGGGTTGGCCTGGGCATGTTGTTGATATTTTGGCTGTTATCGCAACCTTGTTTGGTTTAGCTACATCGCTTGGCTTAGGGGCACAACAAGCTGCTAGTGGTTTCCATCATGTATTTGGCATGGAAAACGGCTTAACTCTGCAAATAGCGATTATCTTTGCTGTGACCTTAATTGCAGTTGTTTCGGTAATGCGCGGTATTGATGGCGGCGTTAAAGTCATTAGTAATGTCAATATGCTGCTCGCGCTTATCTTAGTGGTATTTGTTGCTTTAGTGAGCTTTGCAGTAGCAATGGGAACAATCCCTACGACTGTTATGGGCTACATTAAGAATATCATTCCATTAAGTAATCCTATCGGTCGCGAAGACGAAGCCTGGATGCATGGTTGGACTGTTTTCTATTGGGCGTGGTGGATTTCATGGTCCCCATTTGTTGGTATGTTTATCGCGCGTATTTCACGAGGTCGTACGATTCGTGAGTTTATGACTGCCGTGCTAATTGCACCGACAGTGGTAACGATACTATGGATGTCTGTATTTGGTGGCGTTGGTATTGATCAAGTGGTGAATAACATTGGTACGCTAGGTGAAAAAGGACTGACAGATGTTCCTTTAGCCATGTTCCAAATGTTTGATCAATTGCCTTTAGGCAACATCCTATCAATGCTAGCTGTCATCTTAGTGTTAATATTCTTTGTGACATCTTCGGATTCAGGTTCATTGGTTATCGACAGTATTACCTCTGGTGGTAAAGTCGATGCACCTGCACCGCAACGCGTGTTTTGGGCTTTAGTTGAAGGCGCGATTGCTGCAGCGCTAGTTTGGGTTGGTGGTACTGAGGCGATAGAAGCATTACAAGCTGGTGCGATTTCGACGGCATTACCATTCACCATCATTCTGCTGGTAATGTGCATTAGTTTAATTATGGGATTAAGAACAGAAAAGCGTTAAGTTCTTGCTCTGCTATCGACATTACGTATTGAGAATGTACATTATTAGAATAATGCAAAAGGCACCTTAATTAAGGTGCCTTTTTTATTTGATATAGCACAGGTTTATAGCGCTAAATCCACAATTTTTTTATCGGAGTTTCCGCGCTATAGTGATGATAAATCTGCGCTTGCAATAACTCAGCTGTGGCAATGGCATCTGTTAGCGCATCATGTGGTGGATAAGTCGGCAGGTTATAACGAATTCTAGTACTTCCCAATCGAATGGATTCAGGTCGCTTATGCTTAAACCAATCTAAAAAGCCTTTAGGTTTGTTTTGCTGCACTTCAGCTTCTATTTGCATGGTGTCAACGACGGGAAATACGATTCCTTCATTAATCAATGATCGCAGTGCTGCATCAAAAAAATCACGTTCTATTCGACGGTAATGCACTACAACAATTTTACCCGCAAGTTCATCTAATAATTGCTCTAAAATACGCAGTAAGTCAGGTGCCCCTTTTAAGTCAGAGTGAGTGATACCATGAATGATAATAGAGTTTTCTTGCAGTTTATCTTCAGGGGTAACAAACCAATGCTTTGCATGTCTTAGTGCGATTCGGTTCAACGTAAATGGCACCAACCCAATACTGATTATGCTATTTTGGTCAGCATCCAACCCTGTAGTTTCAAAGTCTAGCGCAACAAACTCAATATCTTTGAGGAGTGTTTCAGCATGATATGTGCCGACATCATAAAAATTTGTTAAGCGTTTATCTTTGCTTTCTTTGGCTTTTATTTGTAAAAACGCTTCCCAGTTTAAGACTTCTTGATTGGTGAAATTACGCATTGTTTACCCCTGCATACTGTTTGCAGTGTAGCGGAATTTTAAAAAGTTCTGCGCGCTGCTTAATACCAAAAATGCATCTTTAAGATTACGCCTTTCAAATTCAGACATGTTTTCAGGTTCAATATTGTTATCAGGTTCTTGTTCTGCCTCAATATCTAATGCCTGATGACGAATGCGAACTAATGAAATGAACTCCATGGCATGTTGTAAATCTTTGCCTTTGGTAGCAGGAAGGATCCCGGCTTCTATAATGTCTTCCAGTCTATCGAAAGAGTTTTGCGATTGAGAGCCAATCGCCAGTGCGTGAACACGAATTAAATCAGCCAGTGGGGCTGTGCCACGTCTTTTTAAGTTGATCGAATTGTTATGACGACCATCTTTTTCCATGACGAAATCTTTAAAGAAGCCTAATGGCGGAGTACGGTTTAACGCATTTCGAGCAAGACAGGCTAAAAAGCGGTTATTTTTTTTCGCTTTTCTTAGAATGAAGGCATTTAATTGTTCTGCCCATTTAGGTCTGCCATACACGCCATACAAATCGAAGAAAATAGAACAGTTTAATAAAGCTTGAGGGTTCGGATTTTCAATCCAGTCAGCAAAGCAATCTTCCCATTGAGATTGAGTTTTACGGTATTCAGGGTTAGTCGCCATAATATCGCCAGTGCAATATGTATATCCACAAGCCGCTAGGCCATCACATACATAGTTAGCCAGGTTTTCAAAATATTCACCGTGTAGTGATTCTTGATAATCATTGTCGAGGATAATCGCATTATCTTGATCGGTGACGATTAATTGTTCATCACGCGCCATTGAACCCAGTGCAAGAAAACAGTAGGGCACAGGTGGTGGACCAAACTTTTCTTCAGCTAATTCAAGGAGGCGTTGCTTAAAGCTACGGCCAATTTCTGACATTGCACGACCGACCATATGCGAGTTAGCATCCTCGTTAACCATACGGACAAAACAAGCACTGTTTTGCTGAGATAATACAGTTAAATCTTCAATGCTGTTTTGCTGAAAAATACTGCTGACTATTAGCAAACTGTTTTGAGATTCATATCGAATAATATCGGTGACTTCAATTAAACCGATAGGCTGCCTGTTTTTTAAAATCGGTAGATGGTGAACGTTATATCGAAGCATTAATAGCATGGCTTCAAAAATATAGGCATTATGATCTAACGATATGAGCTCGGTAGACATTACTTCGCCCACTGGCGTGTCAACGTCTAAGCCTTCAGCAATAACTTTTGCGCATAGATCGCGAACGGTGATGATGCCGACAAAACTGTTGCCGCCTTCATCTGTGAGGCTTGGATCATTAATGATGGCTGCTGACACATTCTCATTGGTCATAATCCTGGCAACATCTTGAATTGAAGTTGTATTAGACAACATCACAGGTTCAGCACTCAGAATGGTTTTTACTTTAGATGTAGTGAGAGAGTTAGCATCATCACTATTATCCTCAACAGCTTGCTGTAATCGAATACTGCCTTCAACTTCAACAAAGTCAGCAAAGACATCGTAACGTTCACAAAACTCTTCAAAAATATTTTCGGGAATGCAATAAAGCAGCGTGTCTTTAACTGCTTTTGCAGGGTAGCGAACTTTATTGTTGGTCAATAAGCCAAGCTGTCCAAACAAACCACCTTGATCGAGTCGATTATAGAGTTCACCTTTACGGCGGTATATTTCTACTACGCCGCTACGGATCATATACAGATCATGAATCTTATCTTCAAATTCAATCACCATACTGTCAGAACGATAGTAAGAGATTTCGACGCTTTTAGACACTTCGATTAACGCTTGCTCAGGCAGTTGATCAAAAGGTGGGTACTGGCGGATGAAGTTTCGAATTTCAAGTAGTTCGACTTCCATTATTCGCTCGATATTATTGATTTGATTATAACAATCATTATATGGCATTTATTATGACTATGCAGTTAAGTCGCAAACAAGTTTTCAATAGTAAAATCGTATCAACAAAAACTTTGTTAATAAGGTCTTAGAATGTAAATAGAAAATTAGCTTATATTTTTGGATGATTTAAATTGATAGCTAAACCCATAATTATACGTGCTTGCAGAGGGTTTTGATGAATAATGGTTGTTATGGGTGATTATTTTTGATGTGAAGGTGCTGGATTTATAGACATAAAAAAACGCGCCTAAAGCGCGTTTTTTAAATCAATTACCTCTCGAACCAGAGGGGTGATTTAGAAGTTTGCAGATTTTGGTGCACGTGGGAATGGGATCACGTCACGGATATTGCTCACGCCTGTAACGTAAGATACTAAACGTTCAAAACCTAAACCGAAGCCTGCGTGAGGGACTGTGCCATAACGACGTAAGTCACGGTACCACCAGTAATCTTCTTGGTCTAATTCCATCTCAGCTAAACGCGCATCAAGTACGTCTAAACGTTCTTCACGTTGTGCGCCGCCAATAATTTCACCGATACCAGGTGCAAGTACGTCCATTGCTGCCACTGTTTTACCATCGTCATTCAAGCGCATGTAGAATGCTTTAATGTCTTTCGGGTAGTTTTTAACAACAACAGGGGCTTTGAAATGTTCTTCAGCAAGGTAGCGCTCATGCTCAGAATGTAAATCGATACCCCATTCAACGTTAAATTCAAATTTCTTATCACACGCTTTAAGAATTTCGATTGCGTCAGTGTAATCAATTTGAGCAAAGTCACTGGTTACGAATGCTTCTAAACGCTCGATTGCTGTTTTCTCAACACGTTGTGCAAAGAACTCTAAATCGTCACGACGTTCTTCTAATACTGCGCGGAAACAATACTTAAGCATGTCTTCAGCTAATTTTGCAGCATCATCTAAGTCAGCAAATGCGACTTCAGGTTCAACCATCCAGAACTCAGCTAAATGACGACTCGTGTTTGAGTTTTCTGCGCGGAATGTTGGGCCAAAGGTATACACTTTAGACAGTGCACACGCATATGTTTCAGCGTTTAATTGACCAGAAACCGTTAGGAATGATTCTTTACCGAAGAAATCTTCAGAAAAATCGACAGCACCTTTATCTGTGCGCGGTAAGTTTTCCATGTCTAATGTTGATACACGGAACATTTCACCAGCACCTTCAGTATCTGAAGCAGTGATTAATGGGGTAGATACCCAAATGTAACCCTGTTCGTTATAAAAACGATGGATAGCTTGAGATAAGCAGTTACGTACACGGGCAACGGCACCAATAATGTTAGTGCGAGGACGTAAATGAGCAAGTTCGCGAAGGTACTCGATAGAGTGACGCTTAGCTGCCATAGGGTAAGTATCAGGATCTTCAACAAAACCTGTTACTTCAACTTTGGTGACTTGCATTTCAAATGCTTGACCTTTACCTGGAGACTCAACGACTTCACCAGTCATGATCACTGAACAACCAGCAGTAAGCTTAAGCACTTCTTCAGTATAATTATCTAAATTATTCGGTACTACGCCTTGAATAGGATCAAAACATGAACCGTCATAAACAGCTAGGAATGAAATACCAGCTTTAGAATCGCGGCGAGATCGAACCCAACCACGTACTGTAACTTGCGAACCAATCGCGAAGTCACCTTTAAATACAGAAGCGACAGATGTAATGCTCATTGTTGCTTAGTTCTCCAATGGATCAATGATAAAAATAAGTGCTTTATATTACCTTGATATCGGCTTTTCACAAGCCGAAAAAGCCCTTATAGCAAGATTATTAGCTAACTTTTAACAATATCGACTGTTTAATGGGGTAAATCATCTTTAAACGACTAAAATTGATCTTAATTTATGCTTGTAAGCGTATGAACAAAGAGTATATTTTATTATCATCTAATTGATGTAGGTGGTTAAATGTCCAAAACCAAAGTTCTGCAATTTATATTAACTGTGCTATCCATTACTGGTTGGGCATTAGCTGTTTACGCGCTTATCGTGTTTGGTGAAGCAAGACCCGATAGAGCTGTTGGCTATTATATGAGCAAAGGTGTTGAAGTACGCTTTAATTGGGATCCAGACTTAACAATCAAATTAGAGTACTTAATTTGGTGGTGTGCAGGGATAAGCTTAGTGAACCTAGCAGTGAACTATTACGCGCAAACGTCACGAAAGATAGAATACTGGGTCAATATTCCTTTGTTACTACTGGTTTCTCTTGCTGCGGGGTTTTATATTCGTTACGTAATATAAAGCTGACATTATTTTAAATGCTGTAAATCAATATGACGGCATAGCAAATCAATAATTGCTGCCGTCACTCCCCAAATAAACTTTCCTTTGTACGGCATATAATGCACATCAAAATCATTGCCGTTTCGCATAAAACTAAAAGTATATCGATTACTCGCGTTAAAGAAGTATTGTAGTGGCACCCAAAAGGTTTCAGACACTTCACCTGGATCTAATATGATATCAAAAGGTTGTTTTATTATTCCGACAATCGGTGTTACTTCAAAACCGGTAAAAGTGGCGTGAGGAGGGAAGTTACCAATAACGGTAACATTATCAGCAGTTAAACCAATTTCTTCGTCAGCTTCTCTAAGCGCGGTTTCAATCATGCTGTTATCTGCATCATCTACTTTACCGCCAGGAAAGCTATATTGTCCTGGGTGCGCTCTTAAATGCAGTGCACGTCGAGTCAGTAATATTTGTAACTGTCCATCAACTTCCATTAACGGCACTAGTACAGCAGCCTTTCGTAAGCTTCTATTAATCGGTGCAGAGGTTATTTCGCTAGCTAGGCTTTGAAGAGAAAAATGTACATTGAATTGAGTGGCGTTCATTTATTCCCCCCGATGGTTGTGTAACTGTATTAATTACTTATTATTTAAGCCCATCATAAGAGATTGTTGCTTTGAAAGCATCATATATAAAACATCTCTGGTAGCACCTTTCTTATATTGTTTCAGTGATTTGTGATGCACATTGCTTGTGCGTTTTTTGCACCAAAATACTATCTGCACCAATACATTCATGATTAAATTCAAACGGTCAAAATATAAGCTTGGTTTTTTATTGGTTGTAAGCTGCTGAATATATGTAAATTAATTTGTCACCTTAATGAAATATCACTGTAGTTAAACTGTGATGTTTTACTGGCATGGTTAGTGCTGAGTTATTAACCAGTTATGTTATTCGCGAGGAAGACAAATATGGGACTGGAAAAGTTACTGTATTTGCAAGGCGTAGGGGCTGAATTTATTGATTGCTTTGGCAACAATATTCACATTTGCCCTGAAGATAGAAATGGAATTCTAAAATCAATGTGTTTGGGTTATTTAGATAAAGATCCGAATAAACAGAGTTTCAGTGATGCTTATATTGAGCAACGGATTTATGAACTTGACGTAAAGCCATGGCTAATTCCTTTGCATCATTTTCAGTGGAGCAATGTTGATGAACCGGTAGTGGAAGTATTTTTTCCTGAATCATTTATCGGGCAATTGCGGGTTGAAATCATTAGCGAACAAGGCGATGTTTATCGTTTTCAAGTGCATAGTCATCAGCTATCCATTGTTGGTGATTATCAACTTGATTCAATTAAGTACTTCAAATACCAATATCGGTTAAATCTTGAATCTAATATGCCAGTGGGTCTTGGTTATCATCAAATCAGTTTAACCACCGAATCAGATAATTACACCCAAACATATACTGGCATATTTATGCTTGCGCCGCGCAGTGCATATTGTGGCACTGTTGAGCATCAAGAGTCGGAATTAACAACGCATTTAAAAGCTAATTCAGCTTCCAAGCTAGGTTCAAATGCTCATGTAAACACAAATGGAGTTGATGCGAGTAAACCTTGGGGAATAAGCACGCAGCTATATAGCATTAAGAGTCACAGTCAATGGGGCATTGGTGACTTTAACGACTTGCAAAAGCTAATTGATTATTCAGCTGAACAAGGTGCTGATTTTATATTATTAAATCCGCTACATGCTTTAGGTTTACCCGATAGTGTCAGCCCGTACAGCCCTGATGATCGCCGTCGATTAAATCCTTTATATATCCACATTGAATCAGTAGACGAATACGCAAGTATCGCGGCCATAATCCAGTCTGATGAATTTGATAATAAAAAAACGAATTTATTCAATGAAGAGCTACTCAATTACTCGGCTGTTTATCAAGTTAAGTATTCAATCTATCGATTATTGTTTGACGTATTTATCACTAAAAATAGCTCGAAACGTTCAAAGCGATTTAAACAATTCACTCAATTTAAAAAGCAACAGGGAGAAGCTTTAAGTCAATTTGTCGATCATCAATTAGCTTTATCCAATAACAGCCCAGCAGCTGAACCTCATCATATTAATGTTAGCTATGAAGCTGATTTTATTTGCTACTTACAGTTTGTGGCTGCAGAACAATTAGCTTTATGTCAGTTAAAAGCAAAATCTGTCGGCATGCAGATTGGCTTAATCAGGGACATGGCTGTTGGGGCATCTCCAACGGGTTCTGAGGTACAGCAAAATGCTAGCTATTTTTGCCAGCAAGCGAATATCGGCGCGCCGCCAGATCCTTTCGCACCACAAGGGCAGAATTGGGGGCTAACCCCACTTGATCCCATTAACCTTCAGCAGCAAAGTTACCAGCATTTTATTACGCTCATTCGCAGTAATATGGAGTCTTGCGGTGGGTTACGGATTGATCATGTGATGGGGTTATTACGTTTATGGTGGTGGCCTACAGATACTCATCTCGGTAATGGTGCTTATGTTTATTATCCACTAGATACGTTATTGGCGATTCTATGTCTCGAAAGTCAGCGAACGCAATGTTTATTAATTGGTGAAGACCTAGGCATTGTTCCACCTGAGATCGTTCAAAACTTATCCAAAGCCAAAATCTTTTCTAACGAACTGTTCTACTTCACAAAAAATTACCATGGCTTTACACCGCCTGAATTTTATAAACCACATAGTTTGATGATGTTAGCTAATCATGATGTACCAACATTGTCAGCTTGGTGGAATGGCGACGACATTCAGTTAAGGCAACAACTTGGTTTAACTGACACTGAGCAGAAATATAACGCGTTGAACGACAGGCTTAATGAGAAGCTGCAATTATTAGATTTGCTTAAATCAAAGCACTTTTTACCGTCACACATCACTTTAGACGATATCAAACAGCCTGCGCTTATTAATGCATGGTTATCACTTACAGCATCTGGTGAATCCATGTTGTATAGCGTTCAACTTGACGATCTTATTAATGAAGTTAAGCCGATAAATATCCCAGGAACTTGGAAAGAATATCCTAATTGGCGGCGCAGGTTGTCACAGAGTTTAGAGCAAATAATGGACTCAGAAGATGTGAAGCAAAAACTTCATATTGTTAATCGTGCTCGTCATTGCAAGCAATCTGCACTTGCAGAATCCTGTTCGCTATCGGCAGGTTCAATTGAATAACATTTTGATGTAACGGCCAACAAATCCAACTTATTAAGACTGTTGCTAACCATTAAGTGCAAGTAGTAGGGCGACAGTAACAAATTAACTTTTACATGGAGCAATAAACAATGACGACTAATGCCCCTTATTTTAATCATGGATCTGATATCGCAATTTTAAGCGGTGACTATACCGATGTGTTTTCACTCTTAGGTATGCATAAGGCTGAAAATGGTAAGTCATTATTGGTGCGTTGTTTCATTAAAGGCGCGATTGCCGTTGAAGTGATGAGTTTGAAAGACGGTAAAAAAGTGGCTGAACTTGCCCAGATAGACGATCAAGGTTTATTTGCTGGCGTGATGGGACGAAGGGTAAAGCCTTTTTTGTATAGCCTAAAAGTCACTTATCCAATGAGCGTTGAAACCATTATCGATCCTTATCAATTTAGCTCGCTAATAAACCCAGATGATGTGTATTTATTTGCTGAGGGAAAGCAGCAAAAGAGTTATCAGTTTCTAGGTGCAAACTGGCGCCAAACGCAAGGCGTTGAAGGAGTACATTTTTGCGTCTGGGCACCCAATGCTAAGCGTGTGTCTTTGGTCGGCGATGTTAATCACTGGGATGGCAGGCAGCATGTTATGCGTTTTCATCCAAGTAACGGTATATGGGAAATCTTTTTACCCCATGCCAGTGCTGGGCAATTTTATAAGTATCAAATTACCAATCAATATGGTGAACAGGTTGAAAAGGCGGATCCATACGCAGTACAAATGCAATCTGCACCAGGCAACTCTTCAGTTATTCCAGCAAAAAGTGATTATCAATGGAATGACAATCGCTGGCTTACACAGCGTGGCGATACACAATTACATCATGCACCAATGTCGACCTATGAAGTTCAACTAGCCTCGTGGAAACGTAAAGGTGAATGGGGTGATGAATATTTAAACTATCAAGACTTAATAGACCAACTCATACCTTATATTGAAGAAATGGGTTTTACCCATCTTCAATTGATGCCCATTAGTGAATACCCATTTGACGGATCATGGGGGTATCAACCCGTAGGTTTGTATGCAGCGACTTATAGATTTGGTGATCCTGTAGGTTTGAAAGCCTTTATTGATGCCTGTCATGCCCGTGATATTGGTGTTTTGCTGGATTGGGTACCTGCACACTTTCCAAAAGATCCTCATGGTTTATCAAAGTTTGATGGTAGCTGCTTGTATGAACACGAAGATCCACGTCAAGGGGAACACCCTGATTGGGACACTTTGATTTACAACTATGGCCGCGGTGAAGTACAAAGTTTTTTGCTCAGTAACGCGTGTTATTGGTTAGAAGAGTTTCATTTCGACGGACTGCGTTTAGATGCCGTGTCATCGATGCTGTATTTAGATTACAGCAGAGATTCAGGGCAATGGTTACCTAATGAATATGGTGGTCGTGAAAACATTCAAGCCATCGAATTCTTGAAATTATTGAATGAACGGATTTATGCATCCTATCCAGGCGTGACAATGATTGCCGAAGAGTCGACGGCGTGGCCTGGGGTAACTAACTCTACTGAAAATGGCGGCTTAGGCTTTGGGTTTAAATGGAACATGGGCTGGATGAATGACAGCTTAAGCTATTTAAAACGCGATCCCATTTATCGAAGTCATCACCATCATGAACTGACCTTTGCGCTGGTTTATGCATACACCGAGCAATTTATATTATCCGTCAGCCATGATGAAGTGGTACATGGTAAAGGCTCGCTGCTACACAAAATCCCAGGTGATGATTGGCAAAAATTTGCCACATTACGGGCATACTTTGGCTTAATGTGGGGCCAACCAGGTAAGAAGTTAATCTTTATGGGGTCTGAGTTTGCTCAACGTGATGAGTGGAACCATAACCAAAGTTTAGATTGGCATTTACTACAATATGCACCACATCAAGGCATGCAAGATTGGGTGAGGGATTTAAATAACCTCTATCTGCAATATCCTTGTATGTACGAATTAGATCATCAAACCACCGGCTTTCAATGGCTCGACTGTGATAACACTCAACACAGTGTGTTTAGCTTTGTACGCTATGCAAAATCAACCGATGAACATTTAGTCTTCATCATTAATATGACCCCACAAGTGCATCATCATTTTCGTGTTGGATTACCACTTGAGCAAGATTATGTCGAAGTGCTTAACAGTGATAGTCATTGTTATGGTGGCAGTGATGTGACCAATAGTGTCATTGCTTACGATAAGGAAGCCTGGCAGGGAATGAAAGGCAGTGGTGTGATCACTGTGCCACCGTTAGCTTGTGTTGTGTTAGCCGTTAACTCAAATAATGTGCTGGATGAGGATTAGTCATGTCATATGCTAAATCTCAACAACTTTTAGAGAGTGTAGCAACTGGTAGTCCTTATCCATTGGGTTCATCTGTGGATGATAATGGGGTTAACTTTTCATTATTTTCAGCTCATGCAACCAAGGTGGTGCTTTGTATTTTCGACCAATATGGTTTGAATGAGCAACAGTTTGTCCTACCGCAAAAAACCAGACAAATTTGGCACGGTTATCTTGAAGGACTGACTGCAGGGACTTTATATGGCTATCGCGTTTACGGCCCTTACCAGCCGATGCTTGGACATCGATTTAACCACCATAAATTATTGCTCGACCCATATGCAAAACAACTGCTAGGTGAGCTTGAACCCAATGATGCCAATTACGGGTATGCACTAGACAGTAGCGAGTCCGACCTGTCTTTTTGCGATATTGATAACGCGAATTTTATGCCTAAATGTGTGGTGATAGACGATCGCGCATTAAAGCAAAAAACGATAAAGCGTCCAAACATTCCTTTAGAGCAAACCATTATTTATGAAACACATGTGAAAGGCTTTAGTGTCTTAAACCATGAGGTTGACGATGAAATTAAGGGAACCTTCGCAGGCCTTGCATCAAAAAGCTCGATTCAATACCTATCTCAGCTCGGGGTTAATTGCATAGAACTATTACCAGTACAAAGTTTTTTCAATGAACCCTTCTTGATTGAAAAAAACCTAAGTAATTACTGGGGCTATAACAGTATTGGTTTTTTTGCACCCAATCCAAGTTATCTCAGTGGTGACAGTATCACTGAGTTTCGAGACATGGTGGATGCTTTCCATGAAGCGAATATCGAAGTCATTTTGGATGTAGTTTATAACCATACGGCAGAAGGTAATCGCCTAGGCCCAACGTTAAGCTTTCGCGGAATTGATAACGCCAGTTACTACCGCTTAGTGTCAAACGATCAGCGTTTATACATTAACGATACGGGTTGCGGAAATACGTTTAACTCCAATCATCCGCAAGTATTACAGCTGATCATGGACTCACTACGTTATTGGGTTGAGGTCATGGGAGTGGATGGCTTTAGATTTGATTTAGCCAGTTGCTTAGGTCGTGAAACCTATGGTTTTGACCCTGGGTGTGGTTTTTTTGATGCGATATCTCAAGATCCAGTGCTATGCCAAGTGAAACTGATTGCAGAACCCTGGGACATAGGTCCTGGAGGCTACCAATTGGGTAATTATCCTATTGCTTTCAGTGAATGGAACGATAGATATCGCGATACTATGAGACGATTTTGGCGTGGTGATAATGGCATGTTGCCTGAATTTGCTAGACGCTTTCATGGTTCTGGTGACTTTTTTGAACATCATGGCCGTAGTCCCTCAGCCAGTATTAATTTTATCACCAGCCATGATGGTTTTACTTTGCATGACGTGGTGAGTTTTCAGCAACGTCATAATCTAGATAATGGCGAGGATAATCGTGATGGTCATCATGAAAACCTCAGCCATAACTATGGCGTAGAAGGGCAAACGGATGACGGTGATATTCTTCAAATTCGTTCACGCCAGCAGCGAAACCTACTCACCACATTAATGCTATCCCAAGGCGTGCCAATGTTATTAAGTGGCGATGAAATGGGGCATAGCCAACAAGGTAACAATAATGCTTACTGCCAAGATAATCGTATTTGTTGGATTGATTGGCAAAATATCGATTGGCCATTGGTCGAGTTTACCGCAGAACTAATCAAATTACGTAAACGTTTCCCAGCCTTATGTCATCGCGAATTTATACATCAGCCAGAAGATCAAAATGACAATGGATTTATCTGGTATAGCCGACACGGCGAACCCATGGTCAAGCGTCAGTGGAGCGAGTTTGAAGCGCGCACATTAGCGGTGGTATTAACGTGCGAAACCTTACCGCCTTATCAACACCCTCAAGCCTTATTACTACTGCTTAATGCCGATGAGCAATCACAACAATTTGTTTTGCCGATTATTGAAGGTTTTAGCCAGTGGCAACCGTTAATCAACACGCAGCAACTTGCTAATAGTGATATTGAAAGCTTGTTGGCAAAAAACAAAGTCAAAGTCGCTGTTACAACCATAGATGATGGCGCATCAGAACAAGTTGTAGAACCGAGTTATGCATGCAGCTATCAACTGACCTTGTTAGGCAGAAGCTTAATGTTATTCCATGCATGTGAACAGCAAAACGAATAAACATCTATATAAATGAATTAACTCAAATTTTTATCAAATAATTTTCGAAATTAACATTTAAATTAAGCGGGTAATAAAGGAGTTTTATCGATGACTGTGACTAAAGGAAAAACGCCAGCAACTAATGTAGCCTCGGCGGACAATTTATCTGCTGTGAATAATGCCGAAGAAGTGAAACAAAAGCCTGTAGCTAAGACCAAAGCTAAAACGGCGAAACGCACCGCTAAAAAGCCAGTCGCCAACAAGAGCACAGCTAATGCGAAAATCACTGATTGTGACCCATGCGATACCTTAGCTGCAACATTTGAACGCCAGTTTCATGGGGCATTGTGCCGCGATGAACAAGCCGTGAACGATATTTATAGTGCGCTTGCTTCAACAGTTAAATCACAACTATTACCCCAATGGCGTGAAACTCGGTTAAAAGATAACCAGTATCAGCAAAAACAAATAGCCTACTTATCGTTAGAGTTCTTAATGGGGCGTACTTTAGGCAATGCCTTACTCAGTTTAGATTTAACCCAAGAGACTAACGATGCATTAACGGATTATTCAGCCAATTTAGAAACCCTGCAAGAAGCGGAGTTAGATGCAGGCTTAGGTAACGGCGGTTTAGGGCGCTTAGCGGCATGCTTTTTAGACAGTTGTGCCAATTTAGATTTATCAGTTGTGGGCTACGGTATTCGTTATGAATATGGCATGTTCAAACAAAAATTGGTTGATGGTTATCAGGTAGAGCAACCTGATCGCTGGTTACGTGAAGGCAACCCATGGGAAGTGAGAATGGCAAACCATGCCATTACAGTGCCTTTTTTTGGTCATACAGAATCTTATGTCGATCCTGAAGGTCACCGGCACTATGTGTGGGTTGATACCCAAGATGTTCAAGCTGTTCCCCATGATATGCCAGTGCCAGGGTTTAAAAATGGCCGTATCAATACTTTGCGGTTATGGAAAGCTGAAGCCACCGATGACTTTGATTTAGCAGAGTTTAATGATGGTGATTATACCGAAGCGGTAGCCCGTAAAAACTTAGCCGAACAAATTACCATGGTGCTTTACCCCAACGATGCAAGTGAAAACGGTAAAGAGTTACGATTAAGGCAACAATACTTTTTATCATCAGCCAGTCTGCAAGATATTTTACAACGCTACATTACAGTATTCGGCCAAGACTTTAGCCGCTTTAGTGAACTAAACGTCATGCAGCTTAATGATACCCATCCTAGTATTGCAGTCCCTGAGATGATGCGCCTATTGATGGATAATTATGGCTTAGCTTGGGATCAAGCATGGGACATCACTTCAAAAAGCGTTGCTTATACCAATCACACTTTATTACCTGAAGCACTTGAACGCTGGCCAGTGCGTATGTTGAAAAACATGCTGCCGCGGATTTTAGACATAATTTACGAAATCAATGCGCGCTATCTTGAAGAAGTCGCGCATCAATGGCCTGGTGATAACCATAAACTTGCCAGTATGTCGATTATCGAAGAAGGGCCAGAGCCTCATGTGCGAATGGCTTATTTAGCGATTGTGGCAAGCTTTTCGGTGAATGGCGTTGCTGGTCTGCATACTGATTTACTGAAAAAAGGTTTGTTCAAAGACTTTTATCAATTGTGGCCACAAAAGTTTAATAACAAAACCAACGGCGTAACGCCAAGGCGTTGGCTTGCTCACTGTAATCCTAGGCTAGCTGATTTATTAAATCGCCGTTTAGGTGAGCAATGGGTGACGGATTTAACTCAGTTGACAGCGCTAAATGCGTTCACTGATGACAAAGCGTTTATGAAACAGTGGCAACAAGTGAAATTCGACAACAAGGTCGATTTAGCCAAGTTAGTCCTTGAAGAATGCAATGTGTCGTTTGATCCTGCAATGATGTTTGATGTGCAGGTAAAAAGGATCCATGAGTACAAAAGACAGTTATTAAATATTCTGCATGTCATCCATTTATACCAACGTATTGTAGCGGGTGATACCGAAGGCCTACAGCCTCGTTGTGTGCTTATTGGTGGTAAAGCTGCTCCAGGTTATGCGATGGCCAAGCAAATTATCAAATTAGCCAACAACGTCGCACATATGGTGAATTCAGATCCCGTCGTTACGCCTTATCTGCGTTTTGCTTTCTTGCCAAATTACAACGTTAGCGCTATGGAAAAAATCTGTCCTGGTACCGATTTATCTGAGCAAATTTCAACAGCAGGTAAAGAAGCGTCAGGTACTGGCAACATGAAATTTATGATGAACGGTGCGATGACCATTGGCACATTAGATGGCGCCAATATCGAGATGCTTGAAGAAGTAGGGGAAGAAAACTTTTTCCTCTTTGGTCTTAATGCAGACCAGGTCAGCCAACTTAAAACAAACTATAACCCTCAACAATTTATTCAACAATCGACCGCTCTACAGCAAGTATTAACCATGCTGAAAAGTGGTCATTTCAATTTAGTGGAACCGGGCATTTTCGACAGCATTATTCATGCTATTGAAGATCCTTTTGATCAATGGATGATCGCAGCAGATTTTGAAGCTTACAAAGTGGCACAAGATAAGGTGTCACAGGCCTATGCAGATCAACAGCATTGGACTCAAATGAGTATTCGAAATACTGCCGCAAGCGGACGTTTTTCAAGTGACAACACTATTAGTGCATATCGTGACGAAATTTGGCTAGCCAAATAATCATCAGATAGCTAAAGGGCTTGTTAGCTTGCTAGGAGTGCGTTTTCTACAAGTTGCAGCCCCTAACCAAAGTCGTACAGTTAGGAGTTAATATTTATGTCGAATGTTCGTTATATTAGTAATCTTACCCGCGATACCTATGCTCTTATTTTAGCTGGTGGACGAGGTTCTCGTTTACATGAGCTAACCGATTGGCGTGCAAAACCTGCCTTATATTTTGGTGGTAAATTCCGCATTATCGATTTTCCTCTGTCTAATTGCATTAACTCAGGCATTCGCCGTGTCGGTGTTGTCACCCAATACAAATCTCATTCTTTGATACGCCATGTCAGTCGTGGCTGGGGACACTTCAAAAAAGAACTCGGTGAATCAGTAGAGATATTACCTGCATCGCAGCAAACCTCTGGAAATTGGTATGAAGGCACTGCCGATGCGGTGTTTCAAAATATCGATATTATTCGCCATGAAATACCTAAGTATGTGATGATCTTATCTGGCGACCATGTCTACCGTATGGATTATGCAGGTTTACTTGCAGCTCACGCTGAATCTGGCGCAGATATGACGGTGTGCTGCCTAGAAACCCCAATTCCAGAAGCGGCTGGGGCATTTGGTGTGATGGAAGTCGATGAAGATAAACGGGTAATTGGTTTTGAAGAAAAACCAGAGTTGCCTAAATCGATTCCGGGTAACGAAGAGTTCTGTTTAGCCTCAATGGGCAACTATGTATTTAATACTAAATTCTTGTTCGATCAACTGCGAAAAGATGCTGACAACGAGAATTCTGACCGAGATTTTGGTAAAGACATTATTCCAGCCATCATTAAAGATGCCAATGTATTTGCATTCCCGTTTACCAGTGCAGTGCCTGACGAGCCAGCGTATTGGCGTGATGTAGGCACCTTAGATTCATTCTTTCAAGCTAACATGGAATTACTCTCGCCAACCCCAGCGTTAAACCTGTATGACGCCAAGTGGCCGATTTGGACTTATCAAGAACAATTGCCACCAGCAAAGTTTGTTTTTGATGATGATGACCGTCGCGGTATGGCAGTGGACTCTATCGTCTCTGGTGGTTGTATTATTTCGGGCGCTAAAGTTAAACGCAGTGTGCTGTTTGATGAAGTCAGAGTGTGTTCATATTCATTCGTTAAAGATTCAGTGCTGTTACCTGATGTGGTGGTGCTTAAAAACTGTCGTATTCAGAATGCGATTATTGATCGCGGCTGCGTAATACCTGAGGGCATGGAAATAGGTTACAGCCGCGAGCAAGACTTAGCCCGTGGTTTTAGAGTCTCTGAAAAAGGTATCACTTTAGTCACCCGTAAAATGCTCGGGCTGCCAGTAGGTTACGAGTAAATCTGACTCAATGAGCGGTTATGTCATTAAATAGCCGCTTGTTAGTTAGATATCGCTATCGATGTTATGAGTTCCAAATTAAATATTGAAAAGGTAACCAGCAACGTGAAAAAAGTGTTGATGATCGCAGCAGAAAACGACGCAATAAAAGGGGCCAAAGTAGGTGGAATGGCCGATGTTATCCGTGACTTACCACCAGCACTCGCCATAGTTGATGTGTGTGTCGATGTGGCAATGCCTAATTATGGCTTCATTGCCAATGACAACAACGCAGAATTTATTGCTAAGGTCGTGGTAAAGTTTGGCGCCAATCTCGAAACAATCGATGTCTACAAAATGCCTGCGCCATTTTTAACAGCGACTGGCTTGCAAGATAAAAGCACGCAAGATACAAGCTCGAAAGGCAAAAGTATTGAGTTAACTAGCTCAGTTTATTTGTTTGATCATCATTTATTTAATAGCCCTGATAACCAAGTATATACCGAAGGCGCTCCAGACCGTCCGTTTGCAGAAGATGCCACTAAGTTTGCCTTATTTAACTTAGTGGTAGCGCAAGCTTATATCGATGCAGTCATAGCCCCGGTCGATATCTTGCATATGCATGATTGGCATGCAGGAATGTTAGTGATGCTACGTGCCTTTGCATCTGAATATGCAGCGCTTAAAGCCTTACCTTGTGTGTTTTCTATTCATAATTTAGCTTTGCAGGGCATTCGGCCCATTCGTGAAGATGTGTCATCATTTACGGCATGGTTTCCTGAGTTAACGATGAAATTAACTCAAGCACAGAAAACCCAAATCAGTGACCCTCGTTATCCTCATTGTATTAACCCGATGAAAATGGGCATTGAACTCAGTGATAAGGTCCATTTGGTGTCGCCGACTTATGCCAATGAAGTATTAATGGCATCCGATCACCAAAACGGTTTTTTTGGCGGTGAAGGTTTAGAAGACTCATTGCTTGATAAGCATCATCGAGGTGACGTAGTCGGCATACTTAATGGCTGTATTTATGAAACTCAGGCGACTCATGACCAAGTGACTAATGAAACACAGGCGACTAATAACCAAGTGACCCATGACCAAGTGAGAAAGGTGTCTCAAGTAAGTACAGTGTCGAAAGTCGCTAAATATATAAAGCCTGTTTCCAGCAAACAAATTTCACAAGTATTTGAACATTCTCAGCAAGCCGTTATTAAGTGGCTTGGTAAATCTGAGTATGTAAAAGCAGTCGATCAAATTGCTTTAACACGCTTACAAATGTTGATGGTAAAACAATCAAAACCAAGTCTAGCCTGTGATTTTTTAATGACATCAGTAGGGCGTTTAACCGATCAAAAAGTGTTATTGCTAAGGCAAACCAACGGTAATTCAGGTTCTATTTTACAATCTGTTTTACAGCGACTAAAGCAAGCTAAACCTAAAGCAATATTTATCCTTTTGGGCAGTGGCGATAAACAAATTGCCGTAGAGTTTCAAAAAGTCGCTGCAAACAACGATAACTTTGTGTTCCTTAATGGTTACGATGACAGTTTATCAACCAGCCTATATCAATATGGTGAGCTGTTTATGATGCCAAGCAGTTTTGAGCCTTGTGGAATAAGCCAATTATTAGCCATGAAACACGGCCAAGTGTGTATTGCCCATGGCGTCGGTGGTCTAAGAGACACGATTGTAGATAAACATAATGGCTGGTTATTTGAAGGCAATAATTTACAACATCAAGCCCAGCAGTTGTTATTAGTACTCGAGCAAGCGTTAACCATGCACAATGACAACCCAGATGAGTATTTGGCCATGAGGCAATCTGCCAGTGACGTTCGATTTACTTGGCACAAAGTCGCGCAAGAGTATTTAGAAAAGCTTTACTGCGATTAGATTCAAGGTTAAGGCTTAAGACAGCTAAGTCATTTAGCTGTCTTAATTGAGATGAGCATCATGATTAATATTGCAAACGACACTAATATCGTAAGCAACATCGACAAAAAAGTTGATAAATTAATAAGGTTATTGATTAACCTGCTCAAGCACTGGCAAAATTTTACTGACCTTATCAAAGGTTTCTTGATACTCAGCATCCACATCGGAATCAGCAACTATGCCGCCGCCGGCCCAGCAATAGATGGTATTGTTTTCGGTGACTAATGTGCGGATGGTGATGCTCGTGTCCATATGGCCATCTTGGCTGATATAACCAATACTTCCGCAATAGATATTTCGTCTTGATGGCTCTAACTCTTCGATAATTTCCATCGCGCGGATTTTAGGTGCGCCAGTAATTGAACCACCAGGGAAGGCCGCTTTTAATAAATCGACAGCATCATACTGAGGGGCAAGGGTGGCTTCCACTGTACTGACTAAATGATGCACTGCAGGGAAACTTTCAATATCAAATAGCTTTGGCACGTTTACAGAACCTGCAGTAGCGACTTTACTGATGTCATTACGCAGTAAATCCACAATCATCACGTTTTCGGCGCGATCTTTCTCTGATGCTTTAAGCTTAGCGGCATTAGCATCATCTTCTTGCGGCGTTTTACCGCGCGGTAAAGTACCTTTGATAGGTTTTGTAGAGACTTTATCGTCAGTCAGCTGGATAAACCGCTCAGGGGATATTGATAAAATACAATGATCTTTTAAACGTATAAAACCTGAAAAAGGGGCTTTGTTGGCATCTGATAAAGCGCAATAAGCTTGCCACTCACAACCTTCATAGCTGGCATTAAATCGCTGAGTTAAGTTGATTTGATAGCAATCACCTTGGTGTAAGTAGGTTTGAACTTGTTCAAATCTTTGCTGATATTGCGCCTTTGTGGTTTGATTTTGCCAAGTCGAGGTGAGTTTAAATGCATTGTTCTGCTGACATTGCTTACTGGTGTCATCTGCTTCTTGAAGTTTTGCTTCAAATTTTTTCACCTCAAGGTTTAAGGCATTTCCTCCAAGGTAGTGCGTGGCATACCAGCACTTTTCTTGATGGCTAAATAATAAAGAAAAGTCATAAAAACCGACATTAACATCAGGTAGTTGAATATCTTTCATGGCTTGTTGGGGCAAGTTTTCAATGACTCGGCCTAAATCATAGTTAAAACTACCCACTGAGCCGCCACTAAATGGCAGCTTACAATCAAACTGGGTTGGATAAAGTTTGCTTTGCATTGCTTGCAGTGTTTCAAAAACATTAGCAGTGGTAGTTGGAGTAATAGTAGCTGAGGAGTTGATATCAGATTGAGTTTGTCTTTTAGGTACTATTGAACAGTCGATGCTTGACCCATCACTGACAAGGGTGGCAATTGGGCTAAACACTATGATGTCAAAATTGGCATCTTGATGTAGGGTTTGAGTTGAATCCAATAACATTGCCCAGGGTTGATCGCTCACCACGCTGAAAACTGTGTGGGTGTCTAATGCCCAATTTAGCTTTGTTATAGCAAGAGAGTCTTGGCTCAACTGTCCCATTAATACACCTATTTAAAATGTCATGTAGCCCAAAAAGGCTGGAAAGAGTATCATATTGTCCCTGAAAGGATTAATAGCTAATTGAATGCTTTTTTAACTCTATGGTTAAATTCAATTTTAACACCGCATTCATATAAAAATAAAACAAGTTATGCCTCAATGGCTGCTGGAGCGCCCCTATATGTCTACAAATTCTTCTGCTAGTGTTGTGATTAAGCAAGCTGATTTCATCGAAAGCATTGCTGATTCTCTGCAGTATATCTCGTATTATCACCCAAAAGATTTCGTTGATGCGATGGCGAAAGCCTACGATCGCGAAGAAAGTGCAGCTGCAAAAGATGCAATCGCACAAATCTTGATTAATTCTCGTATGTCAGCTGAAGGCAAACGTCCTTTATGCCAAGACACAGGTATTGTGACCACTTTCGTTAAAATTGGTATGGCAGTTCAGTGGGATAAAACCGACATGACTGTACAAGAAATGGTTGATCAAGGCGTACGCCAAGCTTACCTGAATCCAGACAACCCTTTACGTGCATCTATTGTGGCTGACCCTGCTGGCACACGTAAAAACACTCGTGATAACACGCCTTCTGTAGTACATATTGATATGGTGCCTGGCGATCACATTGAAGTGATGATTGCTGCTAAAGGCGGCGGATCAGAAAACAAATCTAAAATGGTCATGTTAAATCCGTCAGATGACATTGCAGCTTGGGTTGAAAAAACCTTACCGACAATGGGTGCGGGTTGGTGTCCACCAGGAATGCTAGGTATAGGCATTGGCGGCACTGCTGAAAAAGCAGCTGTGTTAGCAAAAGAGTCGTTAATGGATCCTGTTGATATCCATGAGCTAATGGAGCGCGGCGCAGAAACTACCGAAGAAAAGCTACGTTTAGATATTTTTGAACGTGCTAACAGCACAGGTATTGGTGCACAAGGTTTAGGCGGATTAACGACAGTTTTAGATATTAAAGTTAAGTCTGTACCGACTCACGCGGCATCTAAACCTGTTGTAATGATCCCTAACTGCGCAGCGACTCGTCACGTTCACTTCCATTTAGATGGCACAGGCCCTGCAGATTTAAGCCCACCATCATTAGCTGATTGGCCAGAAATCACTCGTGAAGCGGGTGAGAACACTCATCGCGTCGATTTAGATAACGTTACCCAAGCTGAAATTGAAACCTGGAAGAGTGGTGATACCTTATTGCTAAACGGCAAAATGCTAACAGGTCGCGACGCAGCGCATAAACGTATTCAAACGCTCATCGAATCTGGCGAAGGTTTACCTGAAGGTGTCGACTTTACCGGTAAGTTTATTTACTACGTTGGCCCAGTCGATCCAGTAGGTAACGAAGTCGTTGGTCCAGCAGGCCCTACAACAGCAACCCGTATGGACAAGTTCACTGATCTTATGCTCGAAAAAACAGGGTTAATGGGCATGATTGGTAAATCAGAGCGTGGACCACAGACTGTCGAGTCAATTAAGAAACACAAAGCGGTTTACTTAATGGCTGTGGGCGGCGCAGCTTACCTTGTATCAAAAGCAATCAAAAAGTCGCGCGTTGTCGCATTTGAAGATTTAGGTATGGAAGCGATTTACGAATTTGATGTGCAAGATATGCCGGTTACTGTAGCCGTTGATACTCAGGGTATTAATGCTCATGAAACGGGTCCTGCAATTTGGAAAGTGAATATTGCTAACGCTAAAAGCTAGTGTTGATATTTGACTAGCTTAATTAAGTGCTTATATGGAAACATATATAAATGCTGTCATACGTGCTTATATAGCTGCTTAAACACTCAAATTGTTTAAAAAATCACGCTCAGAAATAGATAGATTCATTTTTTTGAACCCCTCTATTGCCTGAGCGTTTTTGTTTGGGTAATGTGCTTAGCAGTATTTTTTAAACAGAGTCATTTCAGTTCACTAACTGACTGCTAACTTCACCTCATAAAACTGTGATGATGCTAGCCATAATTGATTTATTTAGAAATTGAATGTGATTGATATCAACAACAAAAAATAACAAGAGAACTTCATCAAATGAAAAAGTCGTCGCTACTACTTGCGCTTGGCGCAGCAGGACTTGCACTTTCTGTCCAAGCTGCAGAGCCAACTAAAACTCCTTTTAATGTGCAGCAGCTCGTTAAACTTAACAAATTACATTCTGCGGCAGTGTCAAATGATGGCACTCAATTGGTTTATGCAGTTAAACACATTGATGAACAAGGCGAGAGTAGTTCTGATCTTTATCTTCTCGACTTAAGCAACAAAAATGCTAAACCAGTGCAAATTACTTCCCATAAAGGGACTGAGCATGACGTTAACTTCAGTGTTGACGACAAATCAATTTACTTCCTTGCTGCGCGCGATGGTTCAAGTCAGCTTTATAACTTGTCTTTATCAGGCGGCGAAGCTTTGCAGGTCACAGACTTACCGTTAGACGTTAATGGTTACAAGCTTTCAAATGACGGCAAACAAGTTGTCATGAACATGCGTGTCTTTCCAGAGTGCAAGGACTTAGCTTGTACTGTTGACCGTATTGCAGAAGAAGAAAACAAAAAGACGACAGGCCGTGAATACAAGCAGTTGATGGTTCGCCATTGGGACACATGGGAAGATCATGCCCGTAATCATTTATTCGTTGGCCAGTTAAATGGTAAGCCAGTAAAAGATGTGGTTGATGTTACTTTAGGTCTAGATACTGAAACCCCGCCAAAACCTTTCTCAGGCATGGAAGAGGTCACATTTACTGCAGATGGTAAGCATATTGTTTATAGCGCAAAAGCGCCAAGTAAAGACCAAGCTTGGACAACAAATTACGATTTATGGAAAGTGCCAGTAACAGGCGGCGAAGCTGAAAACCTAACTGAGAAAAACTTAGCATGGGATGCACAGCCAACGTATTCAAAAGATGGTCGCCAATTAGCGTATTTAGCCATGAGCAAACCTGGTTTTGAAGCCGATCGTTACCGCATTATGTTACGTGACACTGTGACAGGCGCTGAAAAAGAAGTCGCACCGCTGTGGGATCGCAGCCCACACTCACTGACATTTAGTGATGATGGCCGAACCTTGTATGTCACTGCGCAAGATGTGGGTCAAGTTAGCATCTTTGAAGTTAACACCCAGTTTGGTGATGTACGTCCACTATACAATGACGGCAGTAACAGCCTTGTAGCCGTTACTGATTCAGGCATCATCTTTAGTAATAAATCATTGGTAGAGCCAGGTGACTTATACAAAATCAGCCTAGAAGGTGAAAACCTAACCCGTTTAACTAACGTAAACGAAGAAAAACTCGCTGAGATTCAATTTGGCGAATTCCAACAGTTTAACTTTAAAGGTTGGAACAACGAGACAGTACATGGTTACTGGATCAAGCCTGCTAACTATGAGTCTGGTAAAAAGTATCCTGTTGCCTATTTAGTTCACGGCGGCCCACAAGGATCGTTTGGTAATTCATTTAGTGGTCGCTGGAATGCGCAGCTATGGGCTGGTGCAGGTTATGGCGTAGTGATGGTCGACTTCCATGGCTCTACTGGTTATGGCCAAGCATTTACTGATTCAATCTCAAAAGATTGGGGCGGTAAGCCTTTAGAAGATTTACAAAAAGGCTTAGCAGCTGTTGGTCAACAACAGAAATGGCTAGATACTGATAACGCTTGTGCATTAGGTGGTTCGTACGGCGGTTACATGATGAACTGGTTCCAAGGTAATTGGAGTGACGGCTTCCAGTGTTTAGTTAACCATGCTGGTTTATTTGATATGCGTTCTATGTATCACGTAACTGAAGAATTATGGTTCCCAGAGTATGAGTTCGGTGGTACTTACACTGAAAACAAAGAACTGTATGAGAAGTTTAACCCAGTAAACTATGTTGAAAACTGGAAAACGCCAATGCTAGTGATCCACGGTGAAAAAGATTACCGTGTGCCTTATGGACAAGGCTTAGCAGCGTTTACTTACATGCAGCGTAACGATATCCCATCAGAACTATTAATGTTCCCAGATGAGAACCATTGGATTCTGAACCAAGATAACTTGCAGCAATGGTACAAAAACGTACTTGGTTGGATGGATCGTTGGACTGAGAAAAAATAGTTATACCAACACGTCTGATTAAACAAAAAGAGATGCTAATAAGCATCTCTTTTTTTTGTCTGATTTTATAAAGTGGATCTTACAGCTTAATCATAGAGTCGTTAAATAGCGTTTGAGTTTAAGCTATTATCGTCAGCTATTTTAAGCTCGGTAGGCGGGCATTTATGTCCGGTTTTTGTTATCCATAGAAAATAAGCTAACCTTCTTCTAGAGCCAGTAATTTTGCGTTGACCGTTTTTTTGGCTGATTCTATTTCGTTTACCCATGGGAAACCTCAATGTACTGTATTGAATAAAATGAAAACAAAAGCTAAACAGTAATTTATATTCAGAAAGAGAAATATTATAACAAATGTTGCACTCTGTAGGCTGAAAAATATTAATTTTCGCCTTTAATTGAAATTAAATTTCACTATGAAGGCTACGTTGTTTATTTTGTACAAGAGTGGAAAATGAAGGATGAAGGCAGAAATGTGATTCAAGGCATACTTTTTCATAAGTAAATCTAATTTGAAAAAGCGAATATATTCATAGATTAGATTTTTTATTAACTGGCTCAAAGTTTTAAAAAATCTCATTTGATAAAAAGCAAATAATCAGTAAAGTTGCGCGATTATTTTTTGGGCCACAAAACCATATAATTTGAGGATTTGCTTGTGGATTTCATGCTTTACGTTAAGTTTTTCTTAGGACTGGTTGCCATCATTAACCCGGTGGGTTTATTGCCGGTTTTTGTAAGCTTGACCAGTCACCAAACAGAGGTCGAACGGAACCATACAGGCAAAGTCGCTAACTTTGCGGTTGTCGTGATTTTATTGGTGACGATATTTATCGGTCAGCATATTTTAAATATGTTCAGTATTTCACTGTCAGCGTTCAGAATCGCTGGTGGTAGCTTGATTGCAATCATTGCGATGTCGATGCTGCAAGGTAAATTAAGTCCAGTAAAGCGAAATCAAGAAGAAGATCGTGAAGCGTCAGGGATGGAGTCAGTGGCAGTAGTGCCATTAGCATTGCCATTAATGGCAGGCCCAGGAGCCATTAGTTCGGTGATTGTATTTGCATCTGATAATAATAAGATGGTCGATTTAATCGGTATGTCGATAACGGTGGTGGTCTTTGGCTTCATGAGCTTTGGTTTATTTAGACTTGCACCTGTGATTTTTAAAATATTAGGTACCACAGGTATTAACGTCATTACCCGTCTGATGGGTCTTCTGATGTTATCCATAGGCATTGAGGTTGTAGCAGCGGGCTTAAAAGGCTTGTTCCCAACTTTGATGGCATAAACAGCGTTAATCACCTCAGTTTGAAACCATTTTGAGCAGCAAATGCGCAATAGAATGGGAATAGGGGATTTTCTCTTGACCCACTATGCGCATTTGCGTAAAGTACCGTCCGTTCACGAACATCTTGATATCAATATCTAAATTGACTAATCAGTATTTGGTGTTTGTTGGAATTGCTACAAGATAAAAATTTGAAATGGTGACGTGTCCGAGTGGCTGAAGGAGCACGCCTGGAAAGTGTGTAAGGGGCAACCCTTCGAGAGTTCGAATCTCTCCGTCACCGCCAAATTTTCTCGCAAAATATTTTTTGTTTATCTGTTCCTATCTATTTGTTCCTATCTATTTGTTTCTATCTATCTGTTTTTAATTATCAGTTTCTATTGTCTATCTCTTAATGTATTTGTCATAAGTCTGTTTTCTAAAAATGATTTGCTTAATGACTATGATTACTTCTTGTACTTTACCCTAGATTTTGAACCTTCAAACAGTTTTATTCTCTTGCTACAAACTTGGCCACTTTGATTCTTGGTATGTTATCTTAAAATTTCATTTTCACTTTGTGTTAAATTATAACCTATTGATATTGTGTGTTTTATAGAATAGTTACGCTTGTATAACGAGAAGTGCTAATTCTCGGTTAACTAAATTATTGGCTTCCCCAAAAGGGATAATTGATTCTGAGGCGATATGCTGATAGCGTATTGAAATTAATGAAGAATATACCTATTAGTAATCATTTTGCACGAGAGATGATTGAATATGTTTATCTGAAATCTCACTAATAGACAGTTATAAATACAAGGAAGTAAGTCGTTGTCATCTATTCAAATAGCCCGCTATATAGTCAGCTTTAGTTGGTTTTATCATGGAATATTCCCAAAGTTAATCCATATTGCTCCGCTCGAACAATTAATGACAGCAAGCATTGGTTTTTCAGACGATGTGTCTTATCACATTACAAAATCTGCTGGTATTATCGAAGTGATATTCGGCATTATTTTATTTGTTTTTTACCGCTCTAAGTTGATTGTTTTACTTAACATTTATGCACTTATTGGTTTATTGCTATTTGTCGCAGTTATACAGCCTCAGCTATTAATAGAAGCTTTCAACCCTATAACAACCAATATTCCCATTATCGGTTTAAGTCTTATTTTATTAAATAATTTAAAGCAATCTAGTCAGAGCTAAGTATATATATAACAAGAAGAATAATCGAAAAGTAGGTTTGGCTGTTTCACTTACCTCAAGATTTTAGCCAACTATATATTTGCCGCTTATTGCGATATTAGAGAGTAACGAAAATGTTTGATTTAGGCATATTATGATTAGAAAACTTGATAATTCGGATGAAAAAGTAGCAAACCAGATTTTCACTGTTTTTCAACGATCATATCAAGTTGAAGCTCATCTTATAGGCACTCTTGATTTTCCGCCCCTATTCCGAAGTATTAAAAATATAGAAAATTCAAAAACACAGTTTTATGGATTTATTAAAAATGAATGCGTAGCTGGAGTTATAGAGATTGTAATGGAAGACCAGCACTTAGATATAAATAGTTTAACTGTTGACCCCAATTACTTTAGGAAAGGTATTGCTGGTCAATTGGTAAGCTTTGTTCTAGAAAAAATTGAGTTTTCAGAAGCTGTTGTAGAAACTGCTGTAGTAAATATACCAGCAATTAATTTATATAAGAAACATGGCTTTATCGAATTTAAAAGGTGGACGCCAGCCCACGGTATTAGAAAAGTAGCACTGTCAGTTAAGTCTGTTATCTAAAAACAGCGTAAAAAATGGATAACAAGGGTCGTCTAATTCTGGGATAAGCAAGAGTCTGGCGAAAACGAGAACCAAAATTGTTAGAGGCCATCTATTTATTTTGCTATTTTTTAATAGTATTACCAGTGAAGGGCGTGCGTGGCAGAACAATGGAATACATAAATATCAAGTATTAAAATTGCATCAATTTATTGAAAGTGAATCAATTTATTGAAAATGAAAGATCAGAATTTTCAAGTAGTTTATTTCAAAGTTTGTTCATGCTTCAACAAGGCTGGCTAAATGTCTCAAAATGAGCCTCAACAAGGAAATGTTATGTCAAATTTTCCAGATGAAAGTCAGAAACGATTCATAGAGGCTCTTAATAAATTAGAAACTAGGCAGTAACGGATCCTATTGGAGCTCTTAAGTGCAGCCCATGCTAGTTTGCTAGATGATAGAAAAAAAATAAAAATAGGAAAAATCAGGGTGATGACGATGCGATTATGGACTTACAAACGGCCTTTTCAATATAACGGTGATGACTATGAAGTGAAGTACTCATTTACACTTACTTCTTATACATCTGAACTATTTTGCAATGGGAATCTAATAGACCAATGTTCAGATTCATTCAACGGAGCTGTCAAAGTAGTTGTGCATAAGTTTCAATCGACCAGTCAAGCAGGCAACGAAACAAAACCCGTGCACGTATCAGTTGGCTACTTTAATTGGTTTAGTGTCGGTATCGAGGTTAGGGAAGGTACTGATTTAATTTATCAAAGTCATCCAGGTAAAGATATTCACTTTGCCACTAAAAAACTCGCAAAACTGAGTGTTTCTGATCAAACACCAGAGGCAACTGAAAAAAGAATGCTTCAAAGTGAAAAATGGCGGAGAAACAAACCCTCTATTGTCGCGGATATAGGCATAGGTGCTGTATTTTTCTTAGTAGCGAAAGTTACTGGCGATTTAGTCATGGCTGCATTTACGGGTGTATTTTTAGGGTTAGCACTTGTTATTATTCAACGCTTTGTAAAAGCCGATTTACTTGGTGGATTTGCAGTGTTCGGAACAATAATGCTCTTCGTATCAGCGATATTCTCGTTTGCATTTCAAAGTGAGTTTTTAGTTCAACTCAAAGGCACATTCATGGGAATACTCAGTGCATCAGCGTTAATAATCGATGGCGTGTTTAATAAAGGTGGTTACTTTGGAACTCGTTTTGAGCGCTATTTAAACTCACCTATTCAACATAGATTCTTTGTCATAGGTTTAGCATTTATTGGTTTATGTATGGCTGGGTTAAATTATTGTGTAGCAAGTCAATTAACTGAAGAACAGTGGCTCACATATGACACCTTTGTGGAAACACCTATTTATTTTATGATGTTTTTCATACTCATGTGGCGAGCAGGTAAAAAAGTAAACTTGGTGCATTAAATCAATAATCAGTTCTTATATAACCTTGATCTTTAAGTGATATATCACTGCGGAGTTGGGATTTATAATGATGCGATATATCACTTGTGTTCACCTATCAATTAACAAGGAAATGTTATGTCAAATTTACCAGATGAAAGTCAGAAACGATTCATAGCGGTTTTGAGTAAAAAGATGGAACTTGGCAGGTCGCTGAATGTTTTAGGTCACTTGAGTGTAGGTCTTGCAAGTCAGCTAGATGATAGTGAAACTCAGTATATTGATTACCATGACATGGATGGGAATTTGCACCCGAACTTATCTCATTATCCTTTTATTGTGTTAAAAGCGGATAACTCCAATAAACTTCGTAAAGTGCGCGAGGAAGCCATAAGTCGAGATATTAAGTTTACAGACTTTTCCAGTTCGATGATTGAAGGTGGTTCTTTAGTACAACAGCAAAGGACCAATGAAACTAAAGAAGCAGACTTAGAATATCTCGGTGTGTGCTTATTTGGTGATACTGAAATTTTACGGGAATTCACCAAAAAATTTAGTTTGTATAGGTAAACGTCAAAATACCTAACCTGCACCTTTAAGAGCGACTAAGCGGGCATTTTTTATATACTCTGTATCGCTTTATTCTTGCTTTATATACATTTAATAACGAAATCCTGCTGATTATCACTCTTTCAAGGCTGCAAAATCAATTGGGTATCTTTTTTGATATTAAACATTTTAAAAGTGCGGCCTTAGCATTTGACGAAGAGCGCACTTCTTAACTTAAAATAAGTTCACTTCACTTCACTTCACTCACTTCACTCAATGATGATTAACTCTTAGGCCTACTCAGCAATACTTTCCCTAGCCAAGAAAACCATATGATTTGGCTTAAACCGAAAATCTCTGTCAGTACATCTGCAGGGTAGATGGTGAAAATACCCACAATGCCTACAAAAAGGCCAAAGTAATTGAGGATTTTAGGTAATTCGTTACCTTTTAAAGCGGCAACACTCAGCAATAATACCCACAGACCGCCAACAACCTCGTTTCCCCCGCCTAAGCCTTCGACGACAGCATAAATAGCTCGCCAGACTGTCATTGCTTGCTCAGGGTCTTTTGTTGCCAAGTCCAATGCCGTAGCTAACCCTATATTGGCAATCATTCCACTGGCTATGACCAAACCCACCCAAATGATCCCAAAGACGGAAGAAATTTGTGACAGCAATGGAGTGTTTATTGTTAATCGGTGATGCATAGCCATTACCAATATCGCTAGCAAGACACCGAATAATACATACATGATGAGATTTACAATAGATAGGGCAACTTGGTTTTCAGCAAGAAAAGCAAACTGTTGAGCGGGGTTAGCATCTATGGGATAAGCCCAGAATGCGCCAAAAAAAATGAAAGCTGATACGTAAATGCTTGCCTCCATAAGCGCTGCAATTCCACCAGCTTTTTGCAATTGATTCATGATATAAACTCCTTGTTAACTGAATATTGCGACAGGAACCGGCTAAATCAGCGGACTGTTCTTAGGCAGTACAAATTTAATTGCATTAGGTTTGACTTCAAAACGGACTTGTTCGCAGTGATAAGGTTCACCATCGAGATTCAGAGGTAAGGCCAATGGGAAATCAATTTCTAACCATTTAGATTGAAAGTGAAAGCAAAATTCACCATTGGTATTCGAAGTCTTTATTTCTTCAATTACTTGGGGTAAATCTATTGGGGTAAAACCTTTAAGCAAAGTAACATCCATCAAACCATCATTTATTTTTGCCGTCGGTGCTAGCACCTGACCACCACCTGCTTGGCGACCATTACACATGGCACCTACGACTATATTGCCTTCAAATCGACCTTTTTCAGTGGTAATGGAACCTTCATAAGGTTTAAACCCGATCGCTTTAGCTAAACCTGTAAGGGTATATGCGCCGCCACCAAGGAAATCTTTTAGCTCAACAGGAGTTTCAGCGGTGACTTGGGCGCCAAAGCCCGCAGCGGCAATATTGATAAAGTGACGATCATTAGCACTGATCAGATCGATAGGAAAACTGTCGCCTGTTATTGCAAAGTTAAGTGCTTCAGTGATGGTGGTGGGGATTTGACAAGCGGTTGCAAAATCATTGGCCGTGCCAAGTGGTAAAGCGGCAATTTCCGGTAATGAATAATCACTCTGTAAGTGTATTAACGCGGTAACAGCTTCATTTAGTGAGCCATCACCGCCACCAATGATAATTCTATCAGCACCTGCAATGATTGATTCTTTTATTAGGCGCTGCATATCCGCGCCTTCCCATGTGACTTTAACGGCAAGGTCGTAACCTTTATCTCTTAATGCATAAACCGCTGTACGGATCTCTGGGATACCCGCTTTTTTACCATTCAAAATCAAACTGTAACGTAGCGTTGTCATTTCAAATCCTTTTTGCGGTGAGCCTGATGACATAGTGTGCCATGGGTAATTAATCTATTAGCTCAAAGTGACTGAATAAGTTGTCACAAAAGGTGTCAAAAGACTAAATTGAGCTGAAATGAATTGAAGTTCATGATTTACTTATGCCACAAAAAGATTAACAACTAAATGTTCAACCGCTTAAAAACGTGAAATAAATAACAATAAAAATAGATCAAGGTTTCGTATTAAGGTTCCGTACTAAGGTTTCGTATTAAGGTTTGTGATTAAAGCTTCTAATTCAAGTTTCTAATCCAAGTTTCTAATTCAAGTATCTAAGTACAGTTAGCACCTTTTTATAAATTCATGATTAAGATGATCTCAAGGGATAAAGGAATACAGACAATGAAAAAAGCCACCATTTCAGTCGCTATCGCACTAGGGCTTGCTGCACTAATGGGTTGTAATAGTGCATCGACAACAAGTGATACCACAACGGCAGCTGAACAAGTTCAAGCGCCGAGTTTTAGCCAGTTCTCTGATGGATTTATTGATGACTTATGGCAGTGGTCTCCCACATGGGCGCTATACAGTGGTAAACATGTAAACGATGGCTACTTAGACATTCCAAACGAAGCATCACGAGCTAAGACATTAGCGTTTGTTGAAACCCAGCAAGCTAAATTACTGGCATTTGATAAAACCGCACTAACGACCAATGAATTGATCGATTACGAATTAATTTCAAATTTACTTGGCAGTATTAAGTGGCAACAAGAGCGCTTTAAATCTTGGCAGTGGAATCCATCACAATACAATGTGGCAGGTGGTTTTGCGCAAATCATTAATGAAGACTTTGCGCCCCTAGATGTAAGACTTAAATCTGTGGTTGAGCGTTTAGAGAATGTGCCTGCCTATTATGCTGCAGCACAAGCTAATATTGTTGACCCAACGATTGAGCATACACAACTGGCTATTATGCAAAACAAAGGCGCCTTTTCTGTATTATCAGACAAGCTTAAACAGCAAGTCAGCGGATCTGGTTTATCTGATGCGGACAAAGCGTTATTTAACCAACGTTTTGCTAAAGCAACGGATGCGATTAATCAACATATTGAATGGTTGACGCAGCTAGAAGCCAAGCTTGAAAAAGAGGGCTCACGTAGCTTTAGAATCGGTGAAGAGTTATATGAAGAAAAGTTCGCTTTTGATATTCAAGCGGGCATGTCAGGTAAAGCATTATTTGAAAAGGCGACGGCTGATAAGTCCCGCGTTCAAGCGGAAATGGCTAAAATTACCCATGATTTATGGTCTAAATACATTGATACGCCAAAACCACAAGATGACAATGCTGCGATTAAGCAACTGATTGATGTTTTGTCAGTTAAGCATGTTAAGCGTGAGGATTTTGTTGATGAAGTGCGCGCGCAAATTCCTGAATTAGTTAAATTCGTCAATAAAAAGCAACTGATGACGTTAGATCCATCTAAGCCATTAGTCGTGCGTGAAACTCCTGAATACATGCGTGGTTTTGCAGGAGCATCTATCAGCGCACCTGGCCCTTATGAGAAGTCTGCTAATACTTATTACAATGTGACACCGTTAGATGGCATGAGTGATGAGTCTGCTGAAAGTTATTTACGTGAATATAATCACTGGATTTTACAAGTTCTGAATATCCATGAAGCTATTCCAGGACATTACACCCAATTAGTCTATTCAAACGAATCACCAAGCTTGGTTAAAAGCTTGTTTGGTAATGGTGCCATGGTTGAAGGATGGGCTGTATATACTGAGCGCATGATGCTTGAAGAAGGATACGGTGATTTTGAACCTGAACTTTGGCTGATGTACTACAAATGGAATTTGCGTGTTATTGCCAATACTATTTTAGATTACAGTATCCAAGTGAATGGCATGACTGAAGAGCAAGCACTCGATCTTATGATGAATGAGGCATTTCAGCAGCGAGCAGAGGCAGAAGGTAAATGGCGCCGTGCTACATTAAGCCAAGTTCAGTTAACCAGTTATTACTCTGGTTATCGTGAAATCTATGATTTACGTGAAGAGTTAAAAGCTGCCCAGGGTGATGACTTTGATTTGAAAGGTTTCCATGAGCAGTTCTTAAGTTATGGTAGTGCGCCAGTTAAGTACATTAAGCAGCTAATGATGACGAAATAATTTACTGTCTGACTGTATTAATAAAGCAAATAAAAAGCCGGCTATGATCATTGAATATTAATAGCCGGCTTTTTGTTTTGATAAGTTTGATTAACTGGCGTGTTGCAGCTTTTGCTCAGATTTAGCTTTCATGCGTAAGGCAATGTTCACTAAAGCAATAAGCACTGGGACTTCGATTAATGGCCCAATGACGCCCGCAAACGCCTGGTCTGAATGGATACCAAAGACTGCAATTGACACAGCGATCGCAAGTTCAAAGTTGTTTCCTGTGGCTGTGAATGCGATAGACGCATTTTTATCGTAAGGGATCCCCATCTTCTCGCCAATGAAGAAGCTGATAAAAAACATCAGTACAAAGTAAATTGTCAATGGCAGAGCAATACGCAATACATCCATGGGTAGTTCTAGGATCATGTCGCCTTTTAAACTGAACATCAGCACGATGGTTGCGAGTAGGGCAACTAACGTTATAGGGGAGATTTTTGGAATAAATACTGTGTTGTACCAATCTTCTCCTTTTCTGGCGACTAAGATTTTACGAGTTAAAAACCCTGCTAAAAATGGAATGCCTAAATAAATCATCACGCTTTGGGCAATATCGGCCATTGAGATATCGACCACAAAGCCTTCGTATCCGAATATCGGTGGCAGTACGGTGATAAATAACCAAGCCATAACACTGTAAGTTAAAATTTGGAATACACTGTTAATTGCCACTAATGCAGCGCCCAGTTCCTTATTACCGCCACCTATATCATTCCACACTAAAACCATGGCAATACAGCGGGCAATACCAATTAAAATAATACCCACCATGTAACCTGGGTGATCGCTTAAAAACGTTAAGGCGAGGGCAAACATTAAAATTGGCCCGACAATCCAGTTCATAATGAGCGATAGCGTTATGGCTTGCTTATCTTTAGTTACTTTTCCTAATAACTTGTAGTCCACTTTTGCTAACGGTGGATACATCATCAGTATTAAACCAATGGCCAGTGGAATATTGGTTGAGCCAATACTCAGTGATTCGGTAATTCGTTCAACTTGTGGAAACAACGCACCAATAGACACACCTATGGCCATGGCAACAAAAATCCAAAGTGTTAAGTAGCGGTCAAGAAAACTCATTTTCTTAGCCCCGAGTGTTTGTATGTCAGTGTTCATCATAAATTCCAGTTATAAAAATCGGTTTCAAGCTTGGCATAACAGCTCATCGCTTGTGTGGTTTACCATTTTAGTTCGTAAGCTTTAAGTGCTTAATCGTAAATCGTCGAATAGCGATTAAGTTGAGCGCAAAATAAACTAAAAAACTGCCATTCATATTAGCTATAAATGTCTTTGAAACTTGTTTGAAATGTAACCAGCTCACTACGAACAATGCGATAGCATATTTTAGGCGGTTTGGGCTCAGCACTAATAAAGCCAGCCGCTTTTAAAATTCTGATGTGCTCTGAAACCGTTGATTGGGCAAGTCCTACTTCTGAAACTAAATCACTGCTTAAACAGCCACCCAGCTCATCAAGAGTAAATAATATCTTGAGAATTCGGATACGGGCAGGGTGCGATAAAGCTTTTGCTTTAGCTGCAAAAGCGATTTCATTAGCAATATCTTGCTCTGTGGTTTTAAAAGCAAGTTGGTTGATTTGATCACAAGTTTTATTCACTGCAACATCCAATTTGGGGCTAGTTCATAAAGAGTGTATACGCATCGATCATTAACCTATTTTTCTAGGGCTGTTCACGTTACACATTACATATCATTCAAAATTTACATTATAGCTATTGAAGCTATAAAAGATTAAGCAATAGTTAATCGTCGATTAACGATGTAAGTATATTCCTCAGTTTACTACTCTTCAACTAATGATGACGAATATGTGATCGACCCCTACACACCTTGATTATTAATTTAGTTAAGACAATGAACTATCTATAAATGTTATTAAGATCTCATCTTTACACAATTACTGTAGCAATAACTTAACCAGAGTGGTAATCTTAATGGTAATTGTTATCATTTAGATTAAAGCGTTATGAAAAAAATATTACTGATTGACCAGCAACTTACTCATAGTTTGGCACTTTGTCAGGACATGGAGTCTTTAGGCTATAGCATAGAAATAGTTGATAATGCTTTTAATGCACTGGTTGAGATAGAACGTAACGACTTTGAAGTAATTTTATTAGACTATTTTGTGCCTAAAATGGATTCATTTTGGTTATTAATGGCTAAACATTGCCAGACCCCTGTCATTGTTTTAGCGAATAACAATGATGACGTTGAGCGTATGCAGGCATATGAGCTAGGCGCAGATGACTATATTGCAGCACCTTACAATGTAAAAGAGTTATTGCTGCGAGTTAATGTACTTCGCCGTAGAAGTGACAAAGTAATCCATCAGTCTGATTTTGATGATGTGTTGTTTGATGATGTCAGTAATACCGTCACCTTGAACACACAGCATCTGAAACTAACTCAAACAGAATATCGTTTGTTTAAATATTTGTTCCAGCGCAAAGGTGAAGTTGTTACTAAAGCAGAGCTACAAATGAGGGTGTTACATAAAGAGCTGGGTGAGTTTGACCGAAACCTTGATATGCACATCAGCAATACTCGACGTAAAATGGCCAAAAAATGTTTACCTCGTGAGCTTATCAACACTGTTCGTGGTAAAGGCTATTGCTTTAGTTCAAGCCTAATTTAAGTTTTTGGCACTTATCCCCATGATATTTCAAGCTGCAAAAACAACCTTTAGAGATCAACAGTCCCTAGGCATAAAATTGAAGTAAAGTTATTCTACATCGATATTTTATAACAACGCAGATTGGTGCTATTTGACTTGCCCTATGGGGCGCAAGCTCGAAAACCTTTGCTTCGAAAACCATTGCTACGTTGTAACCTTTAAAAAGTGAATCACAATTACCTCCGCTTACGCCTTGCATTGTTATCTGAGCTTGTGCCTGACAAAGCATCTTGAGGTAACATGGCTATATATATTCGCTAATGTTGTCGTAAGTGATTAACAAACATTGAATTAATGCCAAGTATGGCAGACATACTTGGCATTTTTATATCTGACTTTTTATTTTTTCACTTCCAATAACTCACTTCCATTAATTAACTTCAAGTAATTCACTTTCAGTAACTGATTTTCTACTGATTTTTATAACAGATCTTAATAGAATAAACCTGAATATTGAGCTGGAACAAAGACGGTTTGGCAATGGAATACCCTGTTAAGGGGATTAATTGTGCAGATGTTTATCAGTTGTTCTAGATTTGATTTTATTGAGTAACTGCATTTGATAAGATGCACTGATAAAAATCGATAATAACCTTACATAAGGAAGTCCTATGCGTATTAGCGCGAATTTTGATGGTGGCAACATTGAGACTATCAATTTAGACAAGCACGATGACATTCAACTGGCGATTAGACCTGATGAAGGCGGCGAGTTTTATCAGTGGTTTAACTTCCGTATGGAAGGTGAAATTGGTCAAACATATTCATTGAACATTATGAATGCTGGTACTGCATCTTACCCTAAAGGTTGGGAAGATTATCAAGCAGTGGCGAGTTACGACCGTCAACACTGGTTCCGTTTACCAACGGCCTACCAAGATGGCAAGCTAACCATTCAAGTTGATTTAGATTGTGAAGCCATTCAGATTGCTTACTTTGCACCATACAGCTACGAGCGTCACTTAGACTTGATAAGCTCTGTGCAATTACACCCATCAGTTAGCTTAGAAAACCTTGGCTTAACCCTTGATGGTCGCGATATGAGCTTACTTAAAATTGGCGATAACGATCCTGCTAAGAAAAACATCTGGATTACTGCAAGACAGCATCCTGGTGAAACCATGGCTGAATGGTTAATTGAAGGTCTATTAAACCAATTACTTGACAGTGATTGCCCAACAGCAAAACTTTTATTAGACAAAGCTAACTTCTACATTGTGCCAAACATGAATCCTGATGGAAGCGTGAGAGGGCATCTACGTACTAATGCTGTGGGAACTAACCTAAACCGTGAATGGCAGTCGCCAAGTTTAGAAAGAAGCCCTGAAGTGTTTTATGTAACGAATAAAATGAAAGAAACGGGCGTTGACTTATTTTATGATGTCCACGGTGATGAAGGTCTACCTTATGTGTTTGTTGCTGGCTGTGAAGGCGCACCAAACTACACTGAACATATGGCTAAGTTACAAGAGCAGTTCCTTGCAGCATTAGGCATGGCAAGTGCTGATTTTCAAACTAAATACGGTTATGACAAAGATGAGCCTGGAAAAGCAAACTTAACTGTTGGCTCTAACTGGGTAGGTAACACATTTAAATGTCTAGCGAATACGTTAGAAATGCCATTTAAAGACAACGATAATCTGCCTGATCCTGTAGTGGGTTGGTCTCCAGCTCGTTGTGAGTATCTTGGTGAAGCATCGCTAGTGGCAATGCTTGCCGTTGTTGATAATTTAACAGAGTAGTCAAGTTATGGCGTTAATTGAATGTCCTTCATGTCAAAAACGTATTTCTAGTAAAGCGAAACAATGTCAGTTTTGTCATTCGAGTACCGATGGCGATAATGAATCAGTTCGTGTTATTAGTCACATCCAAAAATCTAATCAGTTAATGACCCATAGTTTTGTGTTTTTAACTTTATTTATTGCAGGTGTGGTGATTTGGTTTTGGGGTGGTGAAACCGCAACCGGAATGCAGTCGTATATAGCTGTAGGTTGTTTTGTATTTGGTTTTGTGGGCTACACCATAACCCGTGCAAGAATTGTATTACACAAACGGAAAAGCGTATGAACGATATCAATAAAGTCATCGATGACATGCCTGAAGAAGTTTATCATCGACTTCGCTCAGCGGCTGAAACGGGTAAGTGGGAAGACGGCACCGTTTTATCTGATGAGCAGAAAGAATCAACGTTACAAGTTGTCATGTTATATCAAGCACGTAAATTATCTCAGACTGATCACTTTACGATTGGCGCTGGTGGCAAGATTAACGAGCTATCTAAATCTCAACTTAAAAAAGAATTCCGCGGCGAGTCCATAGCTGAATTCAAAGAGTCTGACATTTAGTGTGAAGTAATTACATTGCAAACAAAAAAAGCCACATTATTTAATGTGGCTTTTTAATGCAAATAAAACAGTAGTTTAATTTAAATGTAAAATCTACTCAGTTAACTCACCTAGTAAGTTTTTCTTCATGGCAGATTTTATTTCGCTTGATGTCAAATTTTTTGATAGTAAATAATGTAATTTTGCCAGTGCTGCTTCAATGGTCATATCTGATCCACTTATTACACCCGCTTGCTCAAGGGCATTGCCCGTAGCATAACCGCCCATGTTCACTTTTCCTTGGAAACACTGGGTTAAGTTGACGATAACAATGCCACGTTCATCTGCTTGCTTTAGCGTATCTAACAATGCTTTGTCTTGCGGTGCATTGCCAACACCAAAGGTTAATAATATTAATGCTTTAACGGGTTGCATTAAAATATTGGCAAAAATCTCAGTGGAAATACCTGGATAAAGCGTAATAACGCCAACTGGTTGCGGGCTAATATTTATCACTTCAAGAGGCATCAGTGGCGCTTCGTTTGTTGGCTCGGTAATTTGGCCAGCACGGAGGTTTATTTTTATACCAGCCTCAAGTAGCAACGGAAAGTTAGGTGATGCAAATGCATCAAAGCCGTCAGCATGGGCTTTGGTTGAACGATTACCTCTGAAGAGTTTGTTATTAAAGAATAAACAAACTTCAGCGACAGGATAGTTTGCTGCTATATATAACGAGTTTAGTAGGTTTGTTTGACCGTCTGAGCGAAGCTGTGCCAATGGAATCTGCGATCCTGTCACAATAACCGGTTTTGATAAGCCCTGTAGCATGAAAGATAAAGCAGAGGCGGTATACGCCATAGTGTCAGTACCATGCAAAATAACAAAACCATCGTACTTGTCGTAATTCGCTTTGATGTCATTGGCAATCAATTGCCAATCAGTTGGCGCCATGTTTGATGAATCAATTAGCGGCGAGTATTCATTAATGACAAAGCTTGGCATTTCTTCATGATAAAACTCTGGCATAGATTTAACACAATCGGTTAAAAAGCCAGCCACAGGTGCAAAGCCATTGTCTGTTTTGCGCATACCTATGGTACCGCCTGTGTAGGCGACGTATATAGAACGTTTTGTCATTGAAGTTGATTCTCAGCACTGGAAATTATCAGATCTGCAAATTATACGTCTTAGATTGATTAAAACCCAATAAAAATGCCCGCAAAGCGGGCATTTTTGAATAATATTCAATTTAATTGTTTTCAGTGAGTAATTAAATTGAGCTTATTAGCGATACAGGGTTAATAATTACAGTTTTCACAGTACAGGTACATGCCATTAGGGTCTTCAAACATTGAGAACTCTTCAACAACTGAAATCCACTGACTAAATAACTGTTCAAGTATCGGTGATTGAGTCGACGCCTGAGGCAAGTAAGCTGATGCTGAAGCCAGCATTTTCTGAACAAAGATTTCTTCAGTTGTGAGCTCTTGCTGAATGACCTTAGTATCAAATTTTTCAATTTCGGCTAAGGTTGCGGCTTTGGCTACAGCACTGTCAATATCACCAAGCTCATCAACTAAACCAAGCTCGACAGCGCGAGTCCCTGACCAAACACGGCCCTGTGCAATACGATCAACTTGCTCGAGTGTCATGTCACGCTCTTTGGCAACAAGAGAAATAAACTCATGGTAACCATGTTCAACGTGACGTTGAATAACGGCTGAGACATTAGGGTCCAATGCACGAGTCGCTGAAATACCTGCCCATTCAGATGTCGATACGCCATCTGAATTTATGCCCCAGTTTGATAACACATTTTCAAATGTGGCAAACATACCAAAGATACCAATGGAACCTGTTAGGGTAGTAGGAGTCGCGTAGATATAATCTGCACTGGCTGAAATCCAATAGCCGCCTGATGCTGCAAGACTGCCCATACTGACGACAACAGGTTTACCAGCTTCTTTAAGCGCAATCACTTCTTGCCTGATCTTTTCAGAAGCAAATGCGCTACCGCCTGGACTGTCGACGCGAAGTACGACTGCTTTTACTTTGTCATCAAAGCGGGCTTTTTTAAGTAGCGCTGAGGTACTTTCACCGCCAATTTGTCCAGCTTGTTGCTTACCATTTAAGATGTTGCCTTTAGCAACAATGATACCCACCGAGTCTTTTTCTATAAGACTTGGTATTGGTTGCACTGCAGCATGGTAGTCAGAGAAACTGATTTGTTTGAATGAATCACCTTCAGTATCTTGGCCTACTTTTTCTACCATGGCTAATCTAAAGGCTTCATCTGAAACAAGTTCGTCTACCCATTTCATCTTCAAGGCTAACTGTGCAGAATCACCAGAAACTTTATCAAGCTCAGTTAAAAAACGTTGCGGATTTAATACAATATCGTTTTGGTCTATATTGCGGTTAACAGCAACAGTAGATTCGTAGTTTTGCCAAATATCAGTAAGTAATGCGCTAGAGGCCTCTTTAGCTGGTGCTGACATATCATCACGAATGAAAGGTTCAACCGCAGACTTAAAAGTACCCACACGGAAAACATGGGTGCTGATATTTAATTTTTCGAGTGCGGACTTATAAAACAAGCGGTAACTGCTAAGTCCCTCAAGGGAAACAGCACCTTTATTGTTTAAGTAAATACTGTCGGCATAGCTGGCAATAAAGTACTGGTTTTGCTCATAGGAATTACCAAAAGCAACAACAGATTTACCTGCGGCTTTAAATTCATTTAATGCATCGCCAATCGCAGTCATTTTACTGATCCCGCCAGCGCGTAAATTACCCACTTGTAATACGATGACCTGGATTCGAGGGTCTTGTGTTGCGCTGTTAATCACATAAATAATGTCAGAAAGCAGAACTTCACCTTCAGGATCATTACTTTTGCTTTGTTTAAACACCGCTTCAATCGGGTCTACATGGCGCTTTTGATCAACGATACTGCCAGCAAGGTTTAATACTAAGGCTGATTGATCTTCGACCACAATTTCGTCATCCGCACTCAACGCCACAATAATGATGGCTATGAATCCGAAAAAGATAAGGTTGAGGATGATTTTTCGAATACCGTTAATGGTTTTCCAAATCAGAGTAAAGATTCTTTTAATAAGTGATGGTTTGGCGGACATAGCCACTCCTATAACATTCTAATACTGTAATGCTAACTGATTATGTGCAGCTTTGGGAAATTGAATTGTAACGGTTTTTAACAAGAGCCTTTGGAAAGCATTGAGCTTAAGTAACTCTCGTTGTATGCTAGTTTAAATCACTTGTTTAAAAAGGATGTTTGAATGTCGTTCCCACATTTATTAGAACCCTTAGATCTAGGCTTCACTCAGTTAAAAAACCGAGTGCTGATGGGCTCAATGCACACAGGTCTTGAAGAAGAAAAGGGCGGATTTGAGAAACTGGCTGCATTTTATAAAGAACGAGCAGCAGGTGGCTGCGGATTAATTGTCACTGGTGGTATTGCACCAAATTTTCGTGGACGTTTAGCGCCACACGCTTGCCAGTTGAGTTTTCCTTGGCAGGTGAGTAAGCACCGTATTGTCACTGATGCAGTGCATGAAGCGGATGGCAAAATATGTATGCAAATTCTACATGCGGGTCGTTATGGCTATCATCCGTTTAGCCAAGCGCCAAGCAAAATAAAATCACCTATTACGCCGTTTACCCCATCAAAAATGTCAGGCAGACAAGTAAAAGGCACAATTGCTGATTACGCTAATAGCGCTAAGCTTGCTAGAAAAGCTGGTTATGATGGCGTTGAAGTGATGGGATCTGAAGGTTATCTGATTAACCAGTTCATTAGTTCTCGTACTAACAAACGTACAGATGAATGGGGTGGAAGTTTTGACAATCGTGCCCGTTTACCACTGGAAATCGTTAAAGCTATACGTGAAAAAGTAGGCAAAGACTTCATCATTATTTTTAGACTTTCAATGCTAGATTTAGTTGATAACGGCTCGACTTGGGAAGAAGTGGTTAAATTAGCTAAATGGTTAGAAAGCGCCGGTGTTTCAATTATTAACACGGGTATCGGTTGGCATGAAGCTCGTGTACCGACAATTTCTACCAGTGTCCCCCGTGGTGCGTTTTCATGGGTAACAGAAAAACTTAAGTCTGAAGTCTCCGTGCCGCTCATTGCAACTAACCGAATTAACACACCAGAGATTGGTGAATCAATCATCGCATCTGGTCAGGCGGATATGGTATCAATGGCGCGTCCGTTCTTAGCTGATGCTGAATTTGTCAATAAAGCAGCTGCGGGCACCAGTGAACTTATTAATACCTGTATTGGTTGTAACCAAGCCTGTTTAGACCATACTTTCGCGTTAAAACGAGCGACATGTTTAGTTAATCCGCGTGCGTGTTATGAAACGGAAATCAACTTTACTCCTACGACAAACAAAAAACGTTTAGCTGTAATGGGCGCAGGCCCTGCGGGTATGGCGTTCTCGGTTTATGCGGCATCGCGTGGTCATGAAGTCGTACTATTTGAGGCTAAATCTGAAGTCGGTGGTCAGTTTAATTTAGCGCGAAAAATCCCGGGTAAAGAAGAGTTTGATGAAACTATTCGTTATTTCACAAACCAAATGAAATTACATAATGTCGAACTACGCCTTAATACTCGTTTAGATTCAGAAGTGTTTATTAATGAACAATTTGATGAAGTCATCATTGCATCTGGAGTCGTTCCTCGTGCATTAGACTTACCAGGCTTTGATAACCCAAAAGTTGTTGATTATCAGCAAGTGCTAAAAGGCGAAGCCTATATTGGTGAAAGAGTTGCCCTGATCGGTGCAGGCGGTATTGGTTTTGATATTGCGCATTTCTTATGTGAGCAAGAATCAACAACATTGCAGCCTGATAAATGGTTAAAGCAATGGGGTATCGACAAAGATTACCAGCATGCCGGTGGATTAACTGATGCAGTGCAACATAAGCCGCAGCGAGAAGTGTATTTACTGCAGCGCAAAACGACCAAAATGGGTAAAGGCCTTGGAAAGACAACTGGCTGGATCCATCGAAGTGTATTGAAACAACATCAAGTAAATATGAAAACTGGCGTCAGTTATGAAAAATTTGATGAGCAAGGCTTGCATATAAAAGTCGGTGAGCAGTCTGAAATTTTGGCTGTAGATAATGTCGTGCTATGTGCTGGACAAGAGTCTAATCGCTCATTGGTTGATGATATGAAAGCCACAGGGTTACCTGTTCATTTGATTGGTGGTGTTGATGTAGCGGCTGAACTTGATGCTAAACGTGCAATCCGTCAAGGCGCAGAGCTAGCGATGGCAATTTAACGGGCGATATTAAATACGACAATTAAACCGTCAATTAAATATGAAAACCTAACCTTTGTGTTAGGTTTTTTTTTGCTTGGTGTGTTTAGTTCATTGCTTGAAGTACTACGTCTAAAATAGCTATATTTACTGGTAAATTTATTTTCAACATCGTTTCCCTAACCACAATCAAATTTTTTCAATCCAGGCTGACTAAACTTTAAGTAAGTCAGCTGGACTTCAGTAGCAGGTTAAATGTCTTTCTATAACATTTTTTCACTGACTCACTAACTCGATTTGATTCTATTGTTAATCTTAATAAATAAGTTTTTATTGCATTGTTTATTGTTTTGTTTAACCATTGTTAAATTGAAATATAAAAGGATGATGTTAAATATGAATGGGAAGCCGGTGGTTTTGACTACTTTACTTTGTGCGATATTGGCCAACAGTGCTTGTATGAAACAAAAAACTAGTGAAGTTTCTAATATTCAACCAAATAAAGATTTTTTTTCACAAATTAAGAATGAAAAATTTAAATCTGATGATAAGGTTCAATGGAAAAATTTTGGACCTGGCATGGCTGGATATAATGAAGAGTTTTGGACTCACCCAACTGATCCCAATGTGATGTTTATGGGACCGGACATGCACGTTAGTTATGGTTCATGGGATGGCGGTGTATCTTGGCAGACGTTAAAAGATCCTGATGGTTTAGGCCTGAAGATGAAACGGGTTCTGGATATCGAGTTTTCATTGCAAGATCCTGATTATGGCATGGCTATAGATTGGAATGGCTGGGCTTATGAAACAAAGGATAGAGGTCGCTCTTGGCTGAGAATTAAAAGTTTAGGCCGTGGCGCACAAGAAGTGGGTATGGATCCTAGCGACCCTAAAGCATTTGATAAAGGTTGGTATTATGAGCAGCAGGGAGCACGGCATAGTGAACTTGCCGTAGACCCTAACAATGACAATATTTGGTACATTGGCGCAGGAGACTTTTGGAACGTAAAAGCTAACCATAAATCAGCCGCTAAACCACATGGCATAAATTTCAAATACGCCGAATATGGACATATCTGGAAAACCAGTGATAAAGGTAAAACATGGCGAAAAATAACCGCTGATTTCCCTGAAACAATGGATGTTGCAAAGATAATTATTCAACCCACTAATAGTAATAATATTATTATGGCGACCAGTCATGGGCTTCTATTAAGTGAAGATGCTGGTAATACTTGGCACCAAAATGTATCAGGTTTACCCAATAACTTACCTAGAGATTTAACTTCATATTATGACCCGATCACCCATGAATTTAGTTTGTACTTAGTAGAGCAGTCGGTGTATGTGCAAGACGGGGATACTGTTTCCTCTAAAGGCGGAGTATTTAAAAGTTCTGATGGTGGTAAATCTTGGAACAGTATTACTGGAAATCTTGCCCTTGATTTAACTCAAATTAGTTTTGAGGATACTTTCGAGCGCTTCCATCGCACTTTAGCTCATTGGTTCGGTATATCAAAAGATGAGTCCAAAACAAAATTTACACAGTTACCTAAAGAATTATTGCCGGTTTTTAATCGTATTGTCGTAAGTCCACTAAACAGTAAAGAAATTTATGTTACATATAATAAAAAACATGATTATACCTTTGGTCATGGTGATATTTGGCGAACATTAGATGGCGGGGAAACCTGGACTGGTGTAGCTCGTCACGGTAGTTATTGGAAAAGTGGCCAAGATACCAGTTATTGGGAATCTAGAGGCAACGATATTGGAGCAAATGTATCGTTTGCCCATATGCAAAGTTATATGGATCGAGCAGGTGAATACTCTGGCAATAGAGCTTTAGCCATAAACTCTAAAGGGGAGCTGTTCGCAGGTATTCATCAACAGACTATCATTTCCCGTGATAAGGGGAGTTCATGGCAACAAATCGATGATTTTGAAACTTCACCAGGGAGTAAAAAGTGGATTGGCCGTGGGGCAAGTAATCTACCGGGTCGTTTTATGCTTCACGAAACGGGTATTAAAAATAGAAGATTATTGAGTAGTGGCGAGCACGGACTATGGCAAACCGTATCAGCAGATGATTGGCCTGACAAAAATGCTGTTGCGGTTCAGCAACTTGAAGGTCAACTTAATCCCGATGGTGCTCATTCAATTTCTACAGTGGCAGTTCATCCTCATAAACCCAATACAATTTACACCTTATCATGGCGCCAAAAACATAGAGGTAAGTTACGTAGGACAGAAGATGGTGGCAAATCTTGGGAAAACATCGCTACTATTTTTGATGCTGAGAACGGTCTTTGGCAAAAGTTAGCGACACAAAACTCGCTAATTATTGATCCTATAAATCCAGATAATATGTACTTTTGTGCTACTTATATGAGAATTTCTGAAATTTCTAACGGCCCAGGAACTAAATTAGCTAAAGGAGGTTACGGCTTTTACCGCTCTACCGATGGTGGCCATACTTGGGAGTTGAGCAATAGTGGCTTTGATAAAGATGCCAGTGTTAGAAGAGTTGTCATGCATCCTGATAAACCAGAGACATTATTTGCGGCTTTAAATAATGACAATGGTGGTTTGTATAAATCGACAAATAAAGGGTCGAATTGGGAAAAAATAAGCATTCCTAAGGTCATAAAAGCGGTTAATAATGTGTTTATTGACAGACATACCAAGGAAATATTGATTAGCACAGGGCGTCGCAATGGTATTTATGAAGAAGGTGGTGTTTGGAGAAGTAAAGATGAAGGCGTCACTTGGCAGCAAATATTTAAAGCGCCATTTGTTTGGCAAGCAGAAGTATCGCCCGTTAATTCAAAGCTCATTGTGATTAGTGTTGCTGGTCAAGTCGTCAGTATGGCTGATCAATTTATGAACCCTGGAGTGTACCTCTCTGAAGACGCTGGTAACACATGGAGTAAAATAAATCATAACCTAGCTAACTACGATAAAATTGTAGATGTAAAGCCCGATCCATTTAATGAAAATGTATTATGGGCTTCAGGATGGGGTAGTGGTTGGTATATCACTTACTTAAATGGTCAACAAGGCTGGATGAAATAACTGAGTTGATGATATTTGAGGTGTTAGTCACCTAAACGTTAGTAGAAATAATGCTCAACATTGAGCGTAAATATGACAATTGCTACATTTAGACATTGTAGCAATTGTCAATTTGTTGAGGGTGTGACAGGTTCTATATAGCTGCTAGTTGTTGGCTTCGCTATCTTATTGATGAGCATTTCAAAAAAGTCACAATAATCATAGAACTCACTATTTCATGCAACCTTTATGGATATTTATGAAAAAGATAGTCGCTTTAACTCTTTCCATTTTTGTCACTTTTTCAGTATTACCTGCATATGTGGTTGGCATTGTTGCCATATTTTACTCAGCAGTTGGTATTTCAGGTGAATTACACAAGGTAGCAGCTTTACTTCAGCCGGCAGATAATCCCGCCTATTTATATACTGGCAGAATAGATTTTACCGATCCTAAAAAACCTTACTTAACTTGGCCCGGTTCTAGTATCAAAGCCCAATTCAGTGGATCAGAGCTAGCCATTACGATGGATGATGAGCTAGGGCTGAATTACTATAATGTGATCATTGACAAGCAAAATCGTTTTCCGACTGTTATTGGCTTAAAGAAAGGGACCCATACTTACACCGTTGCTACAGGATTGCCATTCGGTATTCATAATGTGGAGATTTTTAAACGTACTGAAGGCACTGAAGGCGGCAGTCATTTTTTAGGTTTAACGCTTTCAAAAGCGATAAATAATATCGAAGCAGGAAAATTACTGACAAAGCCTGCTCCCTTAACTCGGAAAATTGAATTTTATGGCGACTCAATTACATCTGGCATGGGTAATGAAGCTATTTATAATTCTCATGATAAAAATGGTTTCGAAAAGAACCATTACCTTTCTTATGCCGCGATTACTGCAAGAATGCTAAATGCAGAACATCATTCAATATCTCATAGTGGAATAGGAGTCATGTATAGTTGGTTTGATTATATAATGCCTGAATACTTTAATCAGTTGTCCGCCGTTGGCAATAACGATACTCGATGGGATTTTTTGAGTTGGAAAGCGGATGTCATCGTCATTAACTTAACACAGAACGATAGTTGGTTAGTTAAATCAAAGAAGCATGTTGAGGTCGCACCAACCGAATCAGAAATTGTTGAGCATTATGTTGATTTTGTACAAACAATACGTAGCAAATACCCTCAAGCACTAATTGTTTGTGCACTTGGTAGTATGAACGCAACACAGCAAGGTTCGCCTTGGCCTGGTTACATAAAACTAGCAATTGACCACATAAAATATCAAGAGCCCGATGCTAGAATTAGCAGTGTAATGTTTGATTATAATGGTTTTAAAAAGCATCCACGTGTTGCACAACATCATGCTAATGCCACTAAATTGGCTCAATTAATCGCAACACAAATGGACTGGGATATGAATGTTGGCGCAGATTGATTATTCAGTTACACCTGAATAAGGTTTCTAGCATTATAAATCGGTAGCTAAGGTGTGCTATAAAATATTGGTCACCTACAAACGTATAGTAATTTTACAATAGAATTCATTGGTTTTTTTGGATATAAAACGCTGTTTGAAATTATTTCATACACTTGGGCAAAGAAAGTAAATAAGTGTGTTGTGAGGATTACATTAGAGGTCAAAACAAACCAATATGAGTGTTTTGTCCTTTGTAATTTTGTTCTTTAGGGCTTTTATCTGTCAGGGTCAGCTTTTTAGGAATGTTATTTTTATTTTGAACAATATTTATATCGACATTTTCACTTTTCATACTAAAATAGAAAAATATTTAGATTCGTATTTGAATTATGTTAGTTTTGAAATATTCTTCAATTCACTATTAAACTTCCTGTTTTAAAGGTTATCGATATGTCCGAAAAAGAGATAAGAAAATATTCAGCACCAGCACTTGAAAAAGGTCTGGATGTCTTAGAGTTACTTTCGGCAGATTCTACACCTATTAGTACTTCGGCAATTGCAGAAAAGCTTGGCAGATCTAACGCTGAAATCTATCGAATGATCCTCGTGCTCGAACAAAGAGGCTATATTGAAAAGTATGATGATATTGATGGTTATCAAGTCACCAGAAAGTTACTACAACTAGGCACTGAACACGAACCTATCAAAGACATTATGGAATATGCTCAACCTATTATGCGTGAGCTAGCTGAAAAGACCAGTATGTCATGCCATGTAGCTGTTGAATCCCAAGAACAAATCGTTGTTATTGCTCGTGTCGAAACCCCAAGTAGTCTTTCTTATTCAGTGCGTGTTGGCTATAGAAGACCTATCTGTTTTGCTGCATCTGGACGCATTCTTTTTGCTTTCCAAAATACAGCGAAAAAAGAGAAAATACTCAGGTTATTAGAGCAACACCATAGTGAAGAAGAAATTAATACTTTCCTCTCTGAAGCTAAAAAAGTCACTAAACAAGGTTATTTGAAAGCACCAAGTGCTTTTGTTGAAGGTGTTACAGATATTTCTTTTCCAATTTTAGATAATGATGCTGCAGTGGCTACTTTGACTGTTCCTTACATTAAGCGTATTCCTGAAGAAGTCCCCATTGAAGACGTTATTAAACATCTAAAAGCAGCAGCAGAAGAAGTTTCAAAAGCAGTATCGTATGGAATCGTACGTAAGTTTTAGTTTCAAATTGAATATTCAAGGGAGCATAGTCGCTCCCTTTTTTGTACCAAAGTTTCAACATTATCATTCATAAATACAGATGTAATACTGTTTTTTTGGGGCGCAGATATCAATTAATGTACTCACTTTTATTCACGCGAACCCACTTTGAAGTAGAATGATAGATTAAGTATAAATTCAAAATATTATATTTAAAAATTTTATCAGCATGTTTTTATGCGTATAAATGATTTAAGTATGATTCATTAATTTAGAATTTGAACTTTAGGTGTGTTTATAGGCTTATTTTAAGTCGAAGAGTTACTTTACTCCTTAGCCTATTAAGCATATTTCCTATCAAGATCTCAACATACGAATAGGTTGAGCTGGGGAACTTTCTTGAAAGATACCGCTATGATTGGATACACTTAGTTGAGAACTTTTAACTCTATTGGCGACAGATCAGCATGAGTAGAATGCAGCTACTCTAATTTGTAATAATTAATCTGGGCATCTACATCTTTTCATCTATGCTTTTGCGAGTTGGTTCACTTTAACCAATCCAGCCATGTTTCAATCTGCCAAAGACGGGTTCCACAGAGACTTTACCCATTTACACTCCAATATCCGATCTCCCCATACGTGCTTTAATTCTAAAGTACGTCTTACCACTGCAAATCCTATAAATTAAACCTGTGAATGAAAGCTAGATCCACTACCAATAAATTGTTCTGTACATAAGTATCTGATTTGGAAAGGTTTATTTCGTTATTGTTTTCCTGTGAACGTAGGGAATTACATAAACGGACACAGAAGTGATTATATGGGAAGGACTTTTAAATTACATATGAAGGCTACCATTTACATATGGATTTGTGTTATGGTTTGTTAAATTATTGTTCGCCCGGTGTTAACTTTGGTCGTCGTAGCTAGCAAATAAGAAATAATGTAATAGAGGGAATTATGAATACAGGTGTTAATCATTTAGATGATATTGAAGTCACAGCGCGTTCAATCACTAAAAAGGAAAAGATATTAGAGTCTAAATATCTTTTTCCTTTTTTGTTGGTCGCGACATTATTTCCATTGTGGGGTTTTGCAAATGATATAACTAACCCGCTGGTTAAGGCTTTTAAAGATATTTTTCTAATTAGTAATGCGCAAAGTAGTTTAGTGCAATTCGCTTTCTATTTAGGCTACGGCGTTATGGCTATTCCTGCAGCTATATTTATCCGTAAATACTCATATAAGTCTGGTATTTTGCTTGGGTTACTCCTATATGCTGTTGGCGCACTATTATTTATCCCTGCTTCTATATATATGGAGTTTAGTTTTTTCTTAGCGGCACTTTGGATTTTAACTTGCGGCTTAGCATTGCTAGAAACCACAGCTAACCCTTATATATTATCAATGGGGCACCCAGACACCTCAACACAGCGATTGAACCTAGCTCAAGCCTTTAATCCAATAGGGTCTTTAACGGGCATGTTTATTGCTTCTAGTTTTATTCTTAGTCAACTTGAAGTCGAGAAGTTTAGAGCAAAAGAAAAGGCTGCTAATCCAGAGTACGCCAATTTATTACCGTCTGAAGTCGATGGTAAGTTAACGCAAGCGTTGGTTGATTTTTCAACACAAAGCCCACAAGCACACCAAGCTATTCAAGCTGCTGATTTACTGACAATTCGTGGTCCATATGTTGCTATAGCCATTATTGTCGCGATCATATTTGTGGTGTTTTTATTTAGTAAGCTACCTAAAACAATTACCCACGATAACCCATTAACTAAAAAAGAGTTAAAACAGACCTTTGCACGACTATTTGCCAATAAATGTTATCTAGAAGGGGTGGTTGCACAGGCTTTTTATGTTGGTGCACAGATCATGTGTTGGACCTTCATCATTCATTATGGCATCACCTCTGTTGGATTAAGCGCTGCTGAGGCGCAATCTTATAATATGATTGCGATGGGATTATTCTTAACTAGCCGATTTATATGTACTTTTTTACTAGCCTATATTCGTCCAGGGCAATTACTGATGATATTAGCTGCAGGTGGTTTTGCACTCACTATAGGGACGATATTTATTGGTGGTATGACGGGGCTTTATTGTTTAATCGGCGTATCTGCTTGCATGTCGCTTATGTTTCCTACTATTTATGGTATTGCACTTAAAGGCATGGGAGATGATGCAAGTTTGGCGTCTGCTGGTCTTGTAATGGCGATTGTAGGTGGCGCATTAATGCCGCCTCTTCAGGGTAAATTAATTGATGGTGTAGAGCTTATTAGCGGTATTCCATCGGTACAAACATCGTTTATATTGCCACTAATTTGTTTTATAGCTATTTGCATTTACGGCTATAGAGCACATCACAAGTATCACGTTTAAGAATGGTATAACAAGGGCTGTAATATAGAAAAATGCTGCCCTTGTTTTACCACCCCATCATTTTTATAAATATTATGCCAAATGACTTAATCCTTTAAGCATAGGGCATTTTATTCATTGCTTTGTCAGAAGGTGTATCATGCTTATTCATTGTCAGTCACTATATCGATATAGTGCTCTTGCCGCTTGCCTCTTATTGGGTTCCGCTTGTCATATAGCCACAGAAAAGCCATTAGCAAATGAACAGCTCACAAAAAAAACAATAACTAAAAAGCCTAATGTGTTATTTATTTTGGTTGATGATTTAGGCTATTCAGATATTGCGGCTTATAACGACAATACATTTTATGCAACTCCTCACATTGACCAACTCGCTAAAGAAGGGGTTCAATTTACCAATGGTTATGCTGCAAACCCTGTTTGTAGTCCATCACGATATGCTGCGTTAACTGGACGTCACCCTACAAGAATCAATGCCACAGATTGGTTTCATGTTGATGGGTGGCCGCATCGATCTGAAAAGTTCAATCCTGCCAATATGTTAGAAAGCATGCCCCTAGAAGAAAAAACCATGGCTGAATCATTTTCAGAAAATGGTTACAGTACCGCTTTTTTAGGTAAATGGCATTTGGGCGACGATGAATCTGTTTGGCCTGAGCACCAAGGTTTTGATGTCAATATTGGTGGGATGAAATATGGACAACCGCCAAATGGATATTTTTCGCCTTATAAGAACCCTAGATTAACTGATGGGCCAGATGGTGAATACCTGACAGATCGCTTAACGGATGAATCAATTAATTTACTTGAAACGTATGCTAAACAAGATAATCCATTTTTTATGTACCTATCATTTTACACCGTTCATACGCCATTACAGGCACCTGATGAGCTAGTAAAGCAATATGAAGTCTTATCACAAAAGATGAAGTTATCTAATGACTTTCTGCGGGAAGAACAAATATGGCCAACGGACGAGGAGAGACTTGTTCGTGTAAAACAAAGTCATGCAATTTACGCTGCAATGATAAGTAAAATGGACTCTAATGTAGGCCGGGTTTTGAGCAAATTAAAGAACTTAGGATTGGATGATAATACCATTGTGGTATTTACTTCTGATAATGGCGGATTATCGACTTCAGAAGGCTCACCTACATCAAACTTGCCGTTGCGCGGTGGTAAAGGCTGGCTATATGAGGGTGGAATAAGAGTGCCTCTTATTATTAAAGCTCCTAATGCAAAATCAAACGGTCGTCAACTTGATACACCAGTCATAGCAACTGACTTTTATCCTACTTTACTCAGTTTAACAGGTTTATCCGCTGAACCTGATAAACATATAGATGGGGTCTCATTAGCACCATTGTTAACAGGTGGCGACATCAATGCAAAACGTCCACTATTTTTCCATTATCCTCATTACTCTAATCAAGGTGGTTTCCCTGGTGCTGCAGTCCGTGTTGGTGACTGGAAGCTCATTGAGCGCTTTGAAGATGGTCAAACTCATTTATATAACCTAAAGCACGATATCGCTGAGCAGAACGATTTAGTCAGTACTGAACCGGTTAAAGCGAAAGCGTTAACTGCACTACTACATGACTGGTATCGCGAAGTGGATGCTAATTTTCTAAATAGTAAAAATAATAAATCCCCATGGACACCTAGTCAGTAAGGTTCGAAAATTGAATTAACTTCAGATGATGTACCGTATTTAAATTGTTTAAATACGGTATTTTTATTTTAATTAATTATTCTGTGAACACTGTAAAACGTTATCCTCTAATGTTGCTGAACTCTCTTTCAGTAATAAGATTAATTGTATCGTATTGTGAACAGCTTATGGTTCAGATTTATTATTAACAAGCTTTCTATCTATATTGTTTTTTATTAAGTTGTGTATTTTATAGATTATCAATTTTTAATAAATCAAAAAATAATTTCAAATCAATATTATGAGAATCTTTCAATACCAAAGGTTATGTGTTGAGCTTTTTATATATAAGAGTGCGTAATAATTACGTGTTTTTAGCATGAAAAGCTGTTTCGTTGAGTCTAACTAGCATTGTTAACTTCTTCTGCTTAAGCGCCGCTTGTTAAAAACATGTAAAGATTTGTTGATTTTAAATATAAACAGTGTAGTTTATATGCAATGTTTAGTGTGTGTGGCTAACTTATAAAAAATAGCAAATAAACAATACATGAATAGGGAGGGGGACCTTATGAACCATAAGTTATTACTTGCAGGATTGGCGTTAAGCCCGTTAATGCTGGCGATGTTTCCAGCATATGCAGAAGACGAAAAAGAAGCAGAACAAGATATAGAAGTCATTGAGGTAAAAGGTTTTAAATCGTCGGTGACCAAAGCGCTAAACTCAAAACGTTTTGCTAAAAATGTTACCGAGTCGATTGCCGCTGAAGATATTGGTAAATCTGCAGATCAAAATATCGCAGAAGCATTGCAACGCGTCACTGGTATTTCCATTGACCGCAGCGGCGGTGAAGGTACCACGGTATCAGTTAGGGGCGCAGGTCCAAACTTAAATAATATCACCTTAAATGGCGTGCCATTAACAAGCAGCGGTCAAAATCAATCTGTTGATTTAAGTCAATATTCATCAGACGTCCTGTCTAATATTACAGTGGTTAAAACACCTAGTGCCGATCACGATGAAGGTAGTTTAGGTGCCAGTATTCAGCTCAATGGTTTTAAGCCCTTACAAGCGGCGAAAAATAGAAGAGTGATTGAGGTTCAATACCGCAATAACACCTTCGCAGACGTTGATGGTACTCCTGATCACAAATTAAGTGGCTCGCTGTCTGAAAAATTTCTTGATGAAACCGTAGGTTTTTCGTTGGTTGCCAGTACAGAAGCATCTACTGTAAGGCGTGACCGTTACAGCAACAGTTGGTGGCGTCCATTAGAGCCTAAAAAAGGTGCGACAAATATCGAAACCGGTGAAATCGTCACTAAAGATGATGGTTATGATTACGACGGCGATGGTGAGATTAGTGATGATGAAAAAGTGATACGGGGCTTTGCCAATAGGCAAACGCAGTATCGCACCTCAAATCTTTCCAGAGACCGTAAAACCGTATCGTCAACGCTACAATTTTTACCAACAGAAGATACCGATGTATCATTTAATTTCACCTTTTCTGAACAAAAAGTGAAAAATGACGATAACTATTTTGCCAATACCACACCAAATAAAGGCGATGAGCCTGAAAATATTCTATGGGATCCAAGTACCTTTACCTTTCCTAAATGGACCGATACTTCATCGAATCCTAAAGAGAATATTGTTGTCAGAAATCATCGTGATATCACTGAAACCACCAATACTAACCATGTATTTGGTTTTAATATTGATCACCAATATGAAAACTTTCTATTTAGTTTTAAAGCGGGTCATTCGGCATCAGAGTCTGGTGATGACTTTTATCTGCAGTCACGTTATCGATTACCTACATCTGGCAAAGGCCAAGGTTATACCAGCGGTTATGACTGTACTTCGTTAAGTGATTTGTGTTTAAGCGTTGTTTCTCCTGAGCTTGCTAATGATCCATCGACAATGGAGCTACAATCATTGGCATTGCGAGACCGAAAAGTTGAAGATAGTGCTACCAATGTATTTTTTGATATTGACTGGGAAGTTGATTTTGGTCCAGTTACAACGGTTGAGTTTGGCTTAAAGTGGAGTCAGAGAGAAAAGAATATTCATGAAACTCGTCAAGAATTTAATACCAGCACGTTTGGTGACTTTTTCGATGGCAAAACTATGGCTGATTATAATGATGGTGAAAAGACTCCGTCGGATTGGGGGGATGCACTAGGCTTTCCTCGTGATGAAATTACTAATGGTTGGGTGAAGGCGGACTCAAGAGCCATTTTACGAGACATACAAGATGCAGGTCTAGTACCTGAAATTACCACTAATTTACGTAATACCCGCGATATTGAAACTGAAGCACAAGCTGCCTATGCTAAGGTTAATTTCGAACTATTTGACGGTGATTTAGTTGGTGATATCGGGCTACGTTATGCGCAAACAGATGTGAATTCATTTGGTTATTCAGGGTTTAAGTACACAACCCTTGATTTTATTACCGAAGAAAATATCGCCTATTATGGGTCCGAAGAAGCCGCGTTTGAGGCATTGGGTCTTAGAATTCTGAAGGGTGAAGAAACTCCTAGTGCGACCCCCACCCGAGGCAGTCATGATTATGATAACTGGCTACCGAGTTTGAACTTAAATTACTCATTAACTGATGACATGATCGTCAGATTTGCAACATCAAAAACTATGGCTCGTCCGCGTATTGATGCACTCAAACCAGGTTTTACTATTACAGAAAGTTATACCAACCCGACATCGAATGCGTCGTTAGGCTCAACAGAATTGAATCCTTATTTATCAACCAACCTTGACTTATCATTTGAATGGTATTTCGACAAGTCGTCATTATTGGCTGTAACATTATTTAATAAAGATATGTCAGACTTTGAAGAAACTTCATCGAGTCTAGGGTATTGGCAAGATGTGCGAAATGAGTTTTATGATGTAGCTGATGACGGCCGCACAGGCGAGCTTAAAGATGATGAAGACATTGATTTTGTTGCGAACCCTTCTGATGTCATTCTTGATTACACCCCCGGTTCGATGCCCGCTGGCTGTATGCCAAACCGTGAGGAGGATATGGGGGCTGCCTTTGGTGACGATGGCTGTGACTTACTTAATCTCTCGATTGAACGAAACGGTAAAGGTGGCTATGTCAGAGGGATGGAGTTTAATTTCCAGCACAACTTTGAATATCTACCTGGTGCATTGAGCGGTTTAGGCCTACTGACTAACTACACTTATTCCGACAGTGAAGTAGATGAAGAACGTGATGAAGAAGGCAATATCACTTTTGCCGCATCGCCTTTACCTGATACGTCAGAGCATACCTTTAATGCCACTGTTTTCTGGGAAAAAGGGGATACGTTATTGCGTGTTGCTTACAATAATCGCAGTGATTACTTAGACACTCGAGCAGGGCAAGATGGCAATGCTGTGTGGACTGAAGGATATGACTCACTTGATTTTTCAGCCTCTTATCAAATTAATAAGATGATTTCGATAAACTTTCAAGCAGTTAATTTAACCGACACTGTCGTTAGAACGTATAACTCCAATGTCGTCGATCCGTTATTACCAGCAGAGGCACTAACCTTAGGTGATGCGCCAGATCATCGAACGATTACGGCGTCGAATGTTGGGACAACATACCGTCTGAGCACGCGGATTAACTTTTAATCCTTGTTGATACGATATGAGGTTATGCGCAATGAACTGCGCATAACCTTTTTTTATGTTGCTTTCTAAAGTTCAAATGCTATATCGCCACTTTATATCGCATCATTCATCCTTCACACGACTTGAAATTTGCTCGATTCACATAATGGAGCGGATTGAAGTCGCGTTTTAAATGATAATGACCAATTGTATAGAATATGAGATCAATTCAGAGTGCTTCCATTGTTTGGCACATTGTGTGATTAAATGTTTGTCGCCTTTTATAGCGATGCAATGGGTATTATTCAGTCTCAGTAATAGGTCGAAAATGAATATACATAAAATGACACTTGGGCTGTTATGCTTTTTACTACTTAACCTACATGTGGTTAAAGCGGAAAGCCACACTCAAGATAAGAGTTATACCTTTGATGCCAACAAAACCTCTGAACTTCGAGTACGAGAAGGCTTACCAAATTTTTTCAAGAAATTACATGCAGGTGAAGATGTAAAAGTAGGCTACATTGGCGGCAGTATTACTAATGGTGGTATGTGGCGTGATAAGTCTATTGCATGGCTTCAAAGTGAATATCCCCAAGCCAATATCAGTCAGGTTAATGCCGCCATTGGCGGAACGGGTCCAGATTATGGTGCCGCAAGAATGGGTGAGCATTTACTCAAACATAACCCAGATATGGTTTTTATTGAATATAGAGTAAACAATGGCGGAGTTTATCAGGGGAGGGCAATCGAGGGTTTAATCCCTCAGATATGGAAACACAATCCACAGGCGGAAATTTGTATTGTTTACACCATAAGCCATTGGATGATCGAAGATATTGCCAAAGGAAACCAAACACAAGCAGGTAAGCATATTGAGGCAGTTGCTAACCATTATGGTATTACCTCAATCGATTTTGGCCTAGAAGTGGTAAATTTATTAGAAGGAAACCAACTGGTATTTAAAAAGGGCGATAGCCCAACCAAAGGTAAAATAATATTCTCTAAAGACGGCGTTCATCCAGTAGAATCTGGGCATGATATTTATCAATCTGTACTTGCTCGCTCACTTAAAAGTATAGAAAGCCACGGCGTAGCGGGTACCAATTCTATTCCTGAACCATCTCAACAACGCATCTTCTCTAACGCTTCTATGGTACCTGTAAATAAGGCCATTTATTCTAATAATTGGCACAGCGTGCCATTAACAGGGATTGATATCGATGCTGATTTAGCAGATGAAAATCGAGGCAGTAAAGTCATCTTTGACCAAGCAATGACCACAAGCACAGTTGGTGAAAGCTTTACCTTTGAATGGGAAGGTTTCTTATTAGGTTTTACGGCATTATTAGAAGGTAAAGGTGATGTTTTACTGGAAGTCTCTACTGACGGCGGTAAAGCTAAACTTGTAGACATGCGCTCTAGGAGTGGTAAAAGCCAGGAGAAATACAAATACTTAGCAGAAGTTGAAGATGGAAAACATAAAACAACGGTCAAAGTCATCAAACTGGCTGACAATAAAGCGTTTCAAATTGGGCAATTTTTAGTTATTGCTGATTGAATGTTTTTTCTTGTTGGCTCTGTAATTTTATAGTGGGTTTGATGTGATGAACTTGCTCATAAAAGGTCACTATGGCGATGCTTTATATGAAGTGTAAATTCATGTAAAACTAGTCACATTTTTTACAGATATGGTATTCTTGTTTGTATATAAATAATTGAAATCATATGTAAGTAATAAATTAAAGGGAGTGCTCATGTACTTAGATCACAATCACAACCTCTATGTTGATAGACCATTTACAGCATTTATACGTTTTATCGTCTTAATTGGATGTTGTGTAGCAGTATTATGTAGTTTTACTACGCTTGCTAAAGAACGTACAGCGGATGAAAATAATGTCAGTCAAATTATTAAGTGGGCCAAAGATGGCGTGACTACTAAAATAATATTTCCTGCTGGTGATTATCGATTTAGTGAACCGCTTGTTATTGAAAATGACAACCTTAACTTATTGGGTAGTGGCAAAAACCACACTATTTTAACCCTGGTTAACCATAAGCCAATGTTAATTGAAGCCATTGGCAATAATGCAATAATTTCAGACTTAACTTTAGATGGAAACAATCAACAACAAGGGTATTACGATACAATCTTTAGGTTTAATAAGAGTAAAGGGCATCGATTCGAACGAGTAATATTCAAACGTAGCACTAAAGGTGCCATTCTCCCAATTTCTGGTTGGGCACTTGATGGGTTATTTGTGTCTCATTGTGAATTTGTAGATATCAATAAGTATGCAATTCATATTTTTAACCGAAATACCGAGAAACGTGGTGAGTTAATAACATCCATCGATCAGATTATTGTAGAGAATAGTGTTTTCAGAAAAGGCTATTTTATTGGCGTGACCATGGATTCAGGAAATGATAGACGAAATGAATCTGTGGTTAACGGCAAAAAAGTTGGTCGACGTTATACCGAGTCAGTTGATATGAATAGCAGTATTATTCGCGATAATATATTTGAAAAGACAAAGAAATTCCACATAGCAGGTGTTCAGGCTACGGGTATTATAATGGAGCGTAATGTATTCGAAGGTATGACAGATGATGCTGAGCCTGGTGCTAATGCTATTCATTTTGAACAGTTTTCTAGAGATTTAGAGTTTTACGACAACACCTTCTATATGGCAGATACAGTGCCTAAGCGTTTTCCATATATTTCAATCGCTGGCACCGAAGGCCATGTACGTGTGTCACAGAAAAGAAGTAGCGACACTTATAAAGAATGGACCTACTTTTATGAAGGCGGTCCAGAAAGGCGTGCAAATGTAAAATGTGCTGCTCATGGGCATACTGATATATCTTGTAAGCGAGATGTACATGTATACGGGGTTAGGAATGTTTACCTTGCTGGCAATACGTTTAATGCCTCATCAAAAATATCAAGTTATCTATTAATTAAAGAAGGTGAAAATATTCAAATTGGCACCAGAAAAGATGGCCGAGTTAGTTTGAATTCATTTTTAGGCGGCGATAATAAAACGAGAAAGATTAACTTGATAGGCCACGATGAAGGAACTTGCGATGTGTTAATTCTCCCAAATCAACAAATTTCAAAAAGTAATGTTTCAATTCCTAGAGTTGATTTTGATAAACCGGCATGCTCAATGAATAAACCAATCGTGATTCAATGATAATTATTATCTGTAAATTTTAAAAGTAATACATTCCAACTTTTACATGCGTAAATCATAGTTCAATATGATAACTTTTGCATAGAACCATTATAAAGGCCCCAACCTTTATAGTGGTTCTTTTTTTATGACTATATTTTTATTCCTGAGTAGTTTTATAAAGTTATAGCTGTCATTTTATAAAATTCAGTCGCTAAGTTAACCCCTCCAAATCAATTTGTAGATAGTCATTAATTTATATTAAACCAAATAAAACCTCTATTGTACTATTCTGTCTGCTTTTTGAGCCAGAATTAACCATTTTAGCCTTAAAAGTAATCGATTGGGTTTACAAATCACTTTCCTCTTGTTAGGTTGTTTCAGTGTAAAAAAAGTAAATCAAATATAAAAATCAATGTAAAAATAATTACGTATGGGGAAATTATGTTTAGAAATAGAAATATCAACAATCAAGGTTCTTATCAGAGTGATAAGTTGAGAGCATTACGGGTTGTGATCGGTACAGTGCTATTAACTGTGATTAGCTCGGCAACTTTTGCTAAAGAACGAACTGCCAATATTGACAATGCTGATGAGATCCAGACATGGGCAACCGATGGTGTGACAACTAAAATTATATTTCCATCAGGAACTTATGTACTTTCAAAACGATTGGTCATCACTAATGACAACTTGAAATTGATAGGTGATGGTAAGACAAGGACAGTACTTAAACTTAATCAGCTTGATAAAGCACTTATTGATGCACAAGGTGAAAGTATCTCGGTAAAAGACATGACCTTAAACGCAAATAATAATTTAAAACAGTTTGGTGAGCCGATTTTTAAATTTAATAAAACCAAGGGCCACAGGTTTGAACGGGTTTTATTTAAAAAATCTGAACAGTTTGGTATCAGCGGTGCAGTGGGGTATGGACTTGATGGCTTGCATGTTTCCCATTGTGAATTTGTCGATATCAATGGCATCGTGATTAACTTGTTGAATCGGAATACAGAAAAACGCAATGGTATTTTAGTCACCTCTATTGACAAAGTGCTTGTGGAGCATAGCCTATTCAAGCAAGGCTATTCAGTGGGTATTACCCTTGATGCTGGCAATGATAGAAGAAATGAATCAATTGTTGATGGGAAAAAAGTGGGTCGCCGTTATACCGAATCTGTTGATATGAGCGATTCTGTTTTTCGAAATAATACTTTTGAAAAAACGACTAAATTTCATATTGCCGGTGTTCAAGCTAAAGGGTTTAAAATTTCAGGAAATACCTTTGCGGGGATGACTGATAATGCCGCATCAGGTTCAAATTCGCTTCATTTCGAGCAATTTACAAAAAATGTAAAAATTTACAATAATACTTTTGATATGAGTGATAGCGTATCTAAAGCATATCCTTATATTTCTTTTGCTGGCACAGAGGGTCATAAGCGAGTCTCACAAAAACTGGCGAGTGATACTTATAAAAACTGGACGTATTATTACGAAGGAAGTAATGAAAGGCGTGCTGACACCAGTTGCGCGGCTTCTGGAGACACCAATAAAAACTGTAAACGCGATGTACATGCGTATGGCCCTCGAGATATTTATATCGCGGGTAATACCTTTAACTCTTCTTCAAAAATTTCTAAGTATCTCCAAGTTCACGAAGGTGAAAATATTCAAATAGGTATAGAAAAAAATAGTACCGTTAATCTAAATGCCTTTAAGGGAGGTAATAACGCGACTAAGAAAATTAGCTTTGGTGGTCATGACGAAGGTACATGCAATGTGAGCATTGTAGCTGGGCAGGGCATCATCGACAGTAATGTCAGCATTGCAAAAGTTGATTTCGAATTACCTGCATGCAAAATAGCAAAACCAATTGTAATTGGTAGCTAATTGTTATTGAGTCAAAAAGTGCATTAGCAGTAAATAAGTAAGTGACTGTAGCTTAATCAATTGAGGCTGCCACTTTTTAGTCCCTTCAATAAATCAATCCAGTCATGATAAGTAGAGGAGCACTTGTTGCTCCTTTTTTTCGTTTATAACCTGTACCCATCAACACCCTTGACTCAATAGTCATGGTTCATTAGTCATAGCTCATGAGTCTTTATCCATTACTGAAGTTACTAAAGGTATTTGATTTTTCGTCAGTGTTAATGACGAGGTTGTTGATTCATATTTAAGTAGTGGTTATTGTATATGAATGCAAATGAATGTATGTGATTGATTATTACTTGATCTAAATTCTTTCATTATGCGTCTCAGTAGACACTAGGCTTGATCATAGATTGCTGTTCTAGCATTTTTTTAGCTGAGTCAAAATAGTGTATTTAGATGACTTTTTTATGGGCAGTCATTTTATTGAAAAGACGTTTATAACGTCATGAAATAACACATAAGAACAGCCCTTAGCATTTTATTTCTAGAAGGTGAGCATGTTAACTATTGATATTAATGATCAACAACATCAGGTAGATGTTGAGGCCGATACTCCGTTGTTATGGGTATTACGTGATGTTCTACATATGACTGGTACTAAGTTTGGTTGTGGCAAGGGGCTTTGTGGTGCTTGTACTGTACATTTAAATGGAAAACCAGTGCGTTCCTGTTCACTTCCTATTTCTGCCATTACGACAGCGAAAATTACCACGATTGAAGGCGTAGAGAATAACTTATCAAATGCGTCAACTGCGATAGCTGTAAAGCAAGCTTGGATAACTGAAAATGTGCCTCAATGTGGTTATTGCCAATCAGGACAGATAATGTCGGCAATTGCCTTAATTGGCAACAATAAAAGTCCTAATGATGAGGAGATTAACATTGCAATGTCTGGCAACCTTTGTCGCTGCGGCACATATAAACGTATTAAGTCTGCTATCAAAACAGCTTCGAACGATGTAGGAGAAAAGTAATGGATGTTATAGATAAACCCATCATTGAAAATGTCAGTCGCCGTTCATTTTTAAAAGGCTTAGGCCTGGCTTCTGGTAGTTTTGTTTTAGCCACTACTTTACCCTTTGGTCATATCGCTATGGCTGACACCGCGAAACATAATGCGTTGAATGTATTTATCACTATTCATGCTAATAATCACATTGATATTATTTGTCATCGTTCTGAAATGGGACAAGGAGTCCGTACCAGTATTCCACAAATTATTGCTGATGAATTAGAGGCTGATTGGTCATTAGTGAATGTTGTTCAAGGCATGGCGAATAATGCTTATGGTAGCCAAAATACCGATGGTTCTTCATCTATTCGTAAAGCTTTTTTACAACTAAGACAAATTGGGGCTTCTGCTCGATACATGTTAAGGCAAGCTGCAGCCAATTTTTGGCAGGTTTCGATTGACGAGTGCTTGGCACTTAATCATCAGGTCAGTCATCAAATAACCGGTAAAAGCTTATCCTATGGGCAACTAGCAGAGCTCGCTTCAATGATGGCTCCTCCATCCCTTGATACTCTGCGTTTAAAAGATAAATCAGAATTTAACTACATTGGCAAAAAGCTAGCCAGTATAGACTTACCAGACATCATTAATGGCACAACTACGTTCGGGCAAGATATTCAAATACCCAATATGCTTATTGCTAGTATTTCGCGTTGCCCTGTTATTGGCGGCAAAGTGAAATCCTTTGATGCAAGTTTAACGAGAAAAATTAAAGGGGTTAAACAGGTTGTTGAAATAGGCTTAACGCCAGGGGCTGTGAACTTTCACCCATTAGCAGGTGTTGCTGTGCTAGCCACCAATACTTTCAGTGCGATAAAAGGTCGAGAACAACTGGAAATTAGTTGGGACTATGGTAAAAACCTAGCGCATCAATCTGCTGAATATTTAGCTAAGCGCCAATCATTAGTGCAACAACCGGGTAAAATTTGTCGAGATGAAGGTGACATTGGCAATGCGTTTAAACAACATGTAAAACAAGTCAACGCTGTTTATACCGTCCCTTATTTAGCTCATGCGCCAATGGAGCCGCCAGCAGCAACTGCGATGTTCCATAGTGATGGTCGTTGTGAATTATGGGCCTGTACTCAGTCGCCGCAACGTGCGCGTGACACGGTAGCTAAGGCATTAGGGCTCGATAAAGACCAAGTATTGGTCAATGTGACTTTACTCGGTGGCGCATTTGGCCGTAAAGCAAAGGCTGATTACCTTGTTGAAGCAGCGATATTAGCGAAAGCTGCAGGCCAGCCAGTAAAGGTAGTTTGGAGTCGAGAAGATGACATTCAAAATGATTATTATCATGCTATCAGCGCTCAATATTATCAGGGAGCGTTGGACGATAACAACCAGGTGCAAGCTTGGTTATCAAGAACAAGTTTTCCGCCGATAGCATCGACATTTAAGAAAAAAGCGCAATCTCAAGGTAAATTTGAATTAGCAGGTGGCTTTGCTGACATACCGTTTGATGTTCGAAATATTCGTTGCGAACATATTGATGCGCCAGCATTTGTCCGTATTGGTTGGCTACGTTCAGTGGCGAATATTCACCATGGTTTTGCACAAAGTAGTTTTGTTGATGAGTTAGCAGTCGCTGCAGGGTTAGATGCAAAAGACTTTTGGTTCAAGCTATTAGGCGACAATAAGAATGTTGCGTTGAACCGTGGTGGTTTCAAAAATGGTAATTATGGTGCCAGTGCAAAAGATCACCCAATTAATACCGACCGTTATAAAGAGGTCATTGAGTTAGCTTGTCAACACGCGGGATGGGGTAAGGAAGTACCAGAAGGTGAAGGATTAGGGCTTGCGGTGCATAGGTCTTTTTTATCTTATGTTGCTGTTATTAGTCATGTGAAAGTGCTTAATAATCATCTGCAAGTAAAAAAAATGTATTGCGTAGCCGATGCGGGTCAGATTGTTAACCTTGACCGAGTAGAAGCACAAATGGAAGGTGCGATGATTTTTGGTATGAGCATTGCGCTGATGAATAACATCAGCATTAAAGATGGCCAAGTGGAGCAATCAAATTTTCATGATTATCCTATGACACGAATGGCACAGGCGCCAGAAATTGAGGTCACAATAATAGAGAGTGATGGTTTACCTGGTGGTGTTGGAGAGCCTGGCGTTCCACCTGTCATGGCGAGCATTACCAATGCCGTTTACGCTGCAACAGGTAGGCGGATCAGAGACTTGCCATTAAATAAGCAGTTTAGCGTTTAATAGGGTAAAACGACTTATTAATGAACAAATCAGCCACCTATTTAACAATAAGAGGCTGATTTTTCTACTGGATGAATTTGTATTTGATTAATCTCTTGCCGTTTTTGAAACCGCTTTGTCTAGTTGATGTTGATATTTCTCAACAAGTTTAGGATAAGCGACAGCAAGATTATTTTTCTCTTGTGGATCATCTTTTAAGAAGTAAAGCTGAGGTTCTGAAGTGAAACCCCCTTCAATATTTTTATTGTCTTTAATCCAACTATGGGCACTTTTACTTGGCTTAATATATTTCCATTGCTTGTCTCTAAGTGACAAGGAGTAAGACTCTTCTATTAATGCTGTTCTGCCTTGCTTATTTGCGTTAAACCAGGCATCTAGATGGTTTTCACTGTCTATGGCTTCATTGTCTGCTAATGGAGTATTTAATAGTGCTGCAAGTGATGCATAGATATCGATTTGACTCATTAAACTGTCACTGCTACCAGTGCTCACTTTATTGGGGTAATGAAGGATGGTAGGGACTCTGGTGCCGCCTTCGAATGCGCTGTACTTTCCGCCTCGGTATTGGCCTGCGGGCAGATGGTTACCTAATTTTTCAATGGCAAAATCATCGTAACCATCAGTGAGTACAGGGCCGTTGTCGCTGGTGAAAATAATAATCGTATCATTGATGACACCTGATTTTTCTAATTGTTTAACGACTTGTCCCGTTATCCAATCCATTTGCACAATGGCATCACCTCGCACACCCATTGTACTTTTACCTTTAAACATTTTGTTAGGTAAGCGTGGTACATGAATATCGTGATAAGAGAAAAATAGGAAAAATGGCTTATCTTTATTGGTGGCGATAAAGTTGTTGGCTTTGTTGGTAAACACCTTATAAAAATCTTCATCACGCCATTCAGCTTTTTTACCGCCAGCCATGTGGCCAATTCGGCTTATGCCATTAATGATGGTGTCATTATGTTGCTTATCTGCTGGTTGTCTTCGTAAATCTGGGTTTTCATAACCGGTAGGGCGCTGGCCAATTTTCTCTTTATAACTGACAGTTAAGGGATCTGCGCTATCGAGATTAACAACATGATGATTTTCTAAATACACTGCGGGAACGCGATCGCCTGTTGCGGGTAATAAATAGCTATAATCAAAACCAATTTCTAACGGTCCTGGTTTGATTGCTTTATTCCAATCTAATGGCTGTTTACCATCACCTAAGCCTAAGTGCCATTTACCTATTACTGCCGTTTCATAACCAGACTGTTTAAATAGCTTCGGTAAAGTCGGTTGTTCAGGATCAATCAGTAAAGCAGCATCGCCTTTCAGCACTTTAATCTTTTTACGAAAGGCATGCTCGCCTGTTAATAATGAATACCTAGAGGGTGTGCATGTAGCAGCAGAACTGTGAGCATCGGTAAAGTTAATTCCGCCTTGTGCTAAAGCATCGATATTGGGAGTGTTGACTCCCGTAGCCCCGTTTACACCTATGTCTCCATAACCTAAATCATCGACATAAAAAATGACTACGTTGGGGTGGGGCTTATCCGTTATTTCTTTATCTGAATTGGTGCATGCACTGAATGTCAATATCAGCGTAGTGGCAGAAATAAGTGGAATCAACTTTTTAAACTTATCTGTCTTCATTTTATTTTCTCTTTGGCAAAATGTTTCCGTGACCTAAAAAGAACCTCAAGCATCAAAACCAGCAGTTCTTCAATAGCGTGTTCGTTCCCTCTGTACTTGATATGTTCTAGGGATAAAAATACTTTGATTATGATTATCTCTCTCTTTGGCTGTATTTTTATATCTAGTTGCTGTATTTTTACATATTAAAGTGTATTTTCATATGTACATTATGGCTTTTTACTTATCAATGTATTTATTTAATTAAGGGAACTGTTATGGATGGCCGTTTACGCTATTGCTTAGCGTTAGATTTAAAACAAGATCAAGATTTAATTGAGCAATATATAGCGCACCATAAGCCTGAAAATGCTTGGCCGCAAATCACTCAGAATATGCGTGAACTGGGGATTTTAGACATGGAAATTTACCGAGTTGATAATCGATTATTCATGATTATGGAAACTAAAATAGGTTTTGACCCCAATAAACCACCGTTAACAGCGTTAGGTAAACAGAAAAGTGATGAGTGGGAAGCGCTGATGTGGAAATACCAACAACCACTGAAGAGTGCTGCGCCGGGTGAGAAGTGGGTAAAAATGGATAAAATTTATGATTTAAAAAGTGCGCGAATCTGATTAAATCCAGTTAAAGCACTGAGAGCGAACTGAATAATTTATAAAGGCTATAACGAACAGGATTAATAAAAGGGAGTAAAAAATTGAATATAGTTAAGCAATTGGGGCTGCTTATGTTGTGCTTGTTAAACACAACAATTGTCATGGCGAGTGAGCATAGCCGATCCGTAGATTTTAACTTTAATTGGAGGTTTACCCTTGTTGAAAATACCGGGTTACCTAAGACAGTACCTTTGGAAGATACTGACTGGCGTGATGTAAGGCTACCCCATGATTGGAGTGTGGAAGCGTCGTTTGATGAGTCTCTAGAGGGGGCTACAGGTTATTTACCCGGTGGTGTTGGGATTTATCAAAAGCATTTTAAAACACCTGCTGATCCAAAGCGTTCCAATAGCTATATTTTATTTGACGGCGTTTATAACAACGCGACATTTTGGCTTAATGGTCAGCGTTTAGGACAAAACCCTTATGGGTATTCACCCGTTCATTTCAACTTAACTGATCATCTGAAAACAGATGGTAGCAACAACGTCATTACTGTGCATGTTGATCATTCGCGTTATGGTGACAGTCGTTGGTATACCGGCAGTGGTATTTATCGCAATGTGAAACTCATTACCGTTGATAAATTACACATTCCCATTTGGGGAACATTCATCACCACCCCCGAGGTGAGTGCACAGCAAGCGACAATTAATATTGAAGTGAATGTTGAAAACGATAACGAAGATAAAAAATCGTTTATGCTTCGTACTCACATTGTTGATAATGTAGGTAATGTCGTTGCGACTACTGTTGATAAGAGTCGTATTTCATCTCATAAAAGCAAGTTAATAGAACAAGAACTCACAGTGAGTAATCCCAAACTCTGGGATATCGACACGCCGAATATGTATCAGGCCATTACTACCATTTTGCTAGGCGAAAAGGTCATTGATACCTATACCACCCCTTTTGGTATTCGTGAGTTGAAATTTGAACTCAATAAAGGCTTTTATTTAAACGGAAAAGCGACCTTGGTAAAAGGTGTGTCCATACACCATGATGCTGGTTTAGTGGGAGCCGCCGTTCCAAAAGATGTTTGGCGACGACGTTTTCAAGCATTAAAAGAGGCTGGGGTAAATGCAGTTCGCACAGCGCACAATCCATTTTCACAGGAATTTTTAGACTTATGTGATGAAATGGGCTTGTTAGTTCAGAATGAGTTTTTTGATGAGTTTGATTATGCTAAAGACAAACGTTTAAACATGAACGAACGTCATGATGATTACATCACTCGTGGCTACGTTGAGCATTTTCAAGATTCGGCAAAAAGTGATTTAACACGCACCATGTTGCGAGATAGAAATCATCCAAGTGTTTTTCAATGGAGTATAGGAAATGAAATTGAATGGGCCTATGTCAATTATCGTCACGTAACCGGCTTTTGGAAAGGCACAGAAGATCCAACTAAAATCGAACCTCGATTTTGGAAAGGGACACCGAAATATACTCCAGAGGAGTTGAAACAACGTTATGAAGATTCTGATGAAGGACAATATCGATTAGCTGAAACAGCGAAAAAATTGAATACATGGGTTAAAGAGTTAGACACTACACGTCCGACGACAGCAAACTTTATCATGCCACAAATTAGCCATATTAGTGGTTATGCTGATGCAGTTGATATTGTCGGCTACAGCTACCGAAATAACATCATTCCTTGGGGACAAACCCATTTCCCAGACAAGCTAATTACTATCAATGAAAACCCTGGTACATGGGATGACTGGAAAAATGTACTAGAACAACCTGGTGTATTTAGTCAATTTATGTGGACCGGCATCGATTACATGGGTGAACGCCACCAAAAGTGGCCACATAAAAGCGGTTGGGGTGACATTTTAGACTTAGCTGGTTTTAAGTTACAAGGCTGGAATTATTTCAAAAGCATCTGGGTAAATGAGCCATTTATCTCTTTAGGTACACTGCCGCTGAAAGATTCTGGTTTTGATGTTGATAAACTATCAGGTTTGGCGACGCCAAGTGGTAACCGAAGCTATCGCTGGCGCGATTCTAATATGCATTGGAATTATCAAATAGACGCACCTATTTTAGTCGAAGTCGCCTCTAATCATTCGATTGTTGAGTTATTTTTAAATGGCGAATCATTGGGTTCTCGCAGTATGTCTGAAGCACCTGATAGGATTTTCCGTTGGGTTGTGCCATATCAGTCAGGTACCTTAACGGCTAAAACCGGATTTGAAGGTCAAGAAATTGAAGCCACAATGGAAACGACTGGTGAAGTTGTAGGTTTCAGCTTAACACCAGATCGCGTTGAATTAACTGCTAACGGTTACGATGTTAGTCATCTTGTAGTGCAATTACATGATAAACAAGGTAGAGCTGTTTTAACCGAAAATGCTCAAGTAACCTTTGAGTTGCAAGGTGATGCTAGATGGTTAGGTGTTGATAATGGTGCACCTGATAATGTTCAAGATTTTCAAAGCCAATCGATTGTAACCGCGAAAGGACGTACTATAGCGATGGTTCAAGCTAATATGAAGGCTAGTCAGGTCATGGTTACTGCTCGTATAAAAGGGCTAAAAGATCAATCAGTGATGATTAACACTACTGATTAATCGTTGCGGTTCTGCCTTAAAGGTTTTCTTAATATTTTGTTTAACGAATATTGACTCGGGGTTATAAGTTCAATGACTTATAGCCCCTTATATTAACGATATATTGTAATGCGGCTTATTTAAAATCAATACAAAAGCAGTTATTAATGACATCAGTATATTTGTTAATAATATGAGTGAGATTTAAAAACTGCAGCATTATGTATTGATGAGTGAGTGAATAAATTTAGATTATTAAATACAAAAAAATTGATATTAATTCAATTTTATTAAGCGTTATTAAGTGTTATTTAGCTTCCTCTTTTATGCCTGTTTAAGAAGGGGGGAGTTGGTGTGGTACATATTTATCTAATACATAAAGTATCTTTTATATCAGTTTTTTATCAATGGAAATATCATGAATAAAACCATCTCAATTGTTACGCTAATGATGTGCGTGTCTTGTGCTAGTTCAAATGCGACAGCAAGTGTTATTACTGATACAAATATAAGTAAACTTAACGCGCTCATTCTTGATGGCCAAAATAATCATACTGTTTGGCCGAAATCTACTGTCATGATGAAACAGTATTTAGAAGATAGTGACCTGTTTACTGTGGATGTTTATCGAACTAAACCGACATGGAAAGGAGAATCAGAGTCGCAATACTACGACCTTCATAGTGATAATAGTCAATTTCATGTCAGCACCCCCGAAAAAGATTTGAGTTTTAATCCTAATTTTAGTGATTACGATGTCGTTATTTCAAATTTAGGCTTCAAAGCCGCTTCCTGGAGCAAAGGTACCCAAGATGCATTTGAAACGTATATGGAAAACGGGGGAGGATTTGTCTCGGTTCATGCGGCCGATAACACCTTTCCGCAGTGGTTAGCCTTTAATAAAATGATTGGTCTAGGGGGCTGGGGCGGACGAGATGAATCAAATGGGCCTTATCTTTATTATGATGAAAAGGGGAAATTAATCCGTGAAACTCAAAAAGGCAGTGGTGGCACCCATGGTAAACAACATGAATTACAGATTACCACCCGAGCAGAGCACCCCATTGTGGAGGGGTTACCCGCTATATGGATGCACACCAAAGACGAGTGTTATGGACGATTGCGAGGGCCTGCAGAAAACATAACCATATTAGCAACCGCTCACTGCACTAAAGACCAAAAAGGCACAGGAAAGCATGAACCTATGCTAATGACGGTTCATTATGGGCAAGGGCGTATTTTCCACACCACACTGGGTCATGGGAGTGCCGCCTTTGAAAGTGTTGGTTTTATAACCACTTTCTTGCGTGGTGTAGAGTGGTCAGCTACAGGTAAAGTATCTCAAACTATCCCCGATGATTTTCCATCGAAAAACAAATCTCAAAAGCGTGTATTCACCCTCAATCAAGACTGAATTCAAAGATGATAAACATCCCTCATTAGTGTAATCAATTTATCTAGGCATGGGGAGTCACCATTGTGTTTGGTTATTATGTAATGAGTGGTCTTCTAACAGGTTCTAATCAAAATATTTAATCAATAAAAGTATGGTATAAAAATAGGTAAATAAATGAAAAAAATGAAGTTTAATGCCTTATTCGTCGCTATAGGATTTGCGACTACAAGTTATGTATGGGCTGAGAGTAACGTAAGCTCAAAGATTGAAACCATCAGTGTTTATGGACAATTTAATCCCATCGACAAAAACAGTATGCCTAGTTCAGTGTCTCTTATGAATAAAGCGGATATTGCTTCTGTTGTGGGTAACACTGCGTTAGATGTCTTAGCCCAAGTTCCAGGTATCACCATTAATAAATCAGGTAATATCCAAGAGATATTCTTGCGTGGCGCCGAGTCAAACTTTGTCATTATTCAGATAGATGGCGTTCAAGTGAACAATCCTTTAGATTCCCGTGGTGGTAGCTTTGATTTATCAACCCTAGGTAAAGACACAATTGCACGTGTAGAAGTGATCAAAGGTGCGCAGTCATCGATTTATGGTTCTGATGCCCTTGCTGGTGTCATCAATTTTATTACTTTTGATGAGCAACAAGAGGGTGGCAAGGTGTCTGTTGGTTACCTCAATGATGGGCAAAAATCGGCGACATTTAAAACGGGTTTTGGCGGCTGGAATCTCGCGTTAAACGGTATTGATACCGATGAGCAAGCCGCGGGTGACAGTCAAAGACTGGCAGAGGCTGCCTTACAAGGGAAATTAACATTAACTGATAGCAGTGCTACCCAGCTCAACATACGATTTTCCGACTATCAAAATAGTGCATTTCCAGATCAAAGTGGGGGGGCTGAATTTGCAGAAGATACCACCAAAGAGCGTAAAGAAGGCCAAACCTTGAGTGCGAGTCTTCGCCATCAAATTAACATCAATGAAGACTATCAAATGTCTTTGCAATTAGAACATCTCGCCACAGACGATAGTTTGACGTCGCCGGGTATTGCCCCCTATTTTATGGCGCCTCCAGCGTTTACTGAAAATGATTATACGGTGAGTAAATTCCGTTGGTTAAATGCGGTGTCGGTTGATAATGTGTCAGCAACTGTCGGGATGGATTATAAAGATGAAAACGGTGAAACGTCTGGTTATCTCGAAATGTTTGGGCAACAAGTACCAACCAATTATCGACTATCAAGAACTAATGTAGCCGGCTTTATCGACGCGAAAGTTGATATCGCTGAAGCGAGTCTTTTTCTGGGTGTCCGTTTAGATAAACCTGAAGACAGCGATAATGAAACGACCTGGAAGCTAGGGGTTAATTATCCTATGACTAACAACCTTAGGTTGTTTGCTAACACTGGTGAGTCGTTTAAATTGCCTAGCCTTTATGCTCTGGGTAATAACATGATAGGCAATACTGAACTGCTACCTGAAACGGCCACCAATGTTGACCTAGGTGTAGAGTGGGCAAGTGAGCAAGTCGATATTAGCTTAGCAGTATTTGATTACCACTATAAAAACCTGATTGATTTTGATAGCGAAACGTTTTCCTTAGTCAATCGCGCTTCAGTGAAAACCCAAGGTGCGGAGCTGATTTTATCAACGGATTTAACGTCAAGCAGTACCTTAGGTGCGAATGCAACCTATGCCGATGTGCAAGCGGGAGAAGGTGAATTATTATCGGGCAGACCACAGTGGCAGGGCGGCGCTAGTTTACACTTACAATGGACTGATGATTTCTCAGCTTATATTTCAGCCAACTATATCGGCGAATCATCGGCCACCAGTTTACATGGCGGTGACTTCAGTACGGCAATATTATCTTCTTATTATAAAGTTGACCTCAGTGCTAACTGGCAAGTCAATGAAGGGTTTGATATTGATTTTTTCGTGACCAACGCTTTAGACAAAAAATACTATTATGCGATTGGTTTTGCAGGTCCTGAACAGGGTTTAGGCGTTAAGGTAAACTGGCTGGCGTGGTAATGGTAAGATGAATATAATCCCCTAGCTGAACGGCTTCTTGAGCAAGTACAGCTAGGGGAGGTGACAGAGTGTTATTAATGCTAAATCACTTCAATGACATACTCGGCAATGAAATATCAGAGTAACTCATTTAAGGTGTAATATACCTTAGTGACTGAAGGAGAGTCTTTCATACGATTAAGTAAATCATCAAACTCAACCACCACGACTTTGCCTTTGGTTAACGCTAAACTGATATCAACAGACTTATTATCTGGTGATAGTATGACGTTAGTTACTGGTAAGGTTTGAATGTTGTGCTTATCTGAACCGTATTTATTGGTGTATACATAATTATATTCATGCACTTTGAAATGTTCAGCAACCACCGTATTCGGATCAAGTGGTTCGGTAAATGTTAATCGATAACCGGTATTGGTTAACTTCATATCAAGTAATTCAAATGGCATATCACCGTTCCAGACGACTTTCTCTAAACCAAAAGGTTTACCGCCTTTTGAGTGCCATCCTCTGGCTGTTTGACCTACCCATAATTGACCTAGAGGGTCAAACTTGAGCCGAATATTGCCACTTTGAAAGCCATCAATAAAGTTAATCACAGCGCCTTGATATTTCCCATTCACTTTATCAAGCATCACTCTAAAAATATTAGATTGAGTTTGATCGCCAATAAATATTTGGTCTTCAAACGGTCCAAACTTACCTTTTGTGACATCCCATTCGGGGTTGCCGGGAGAATTAGCCACTTCATTGTGGGGGATCCACACCACGGGTTTTTCTCTGAGTTTATCGAACATATTGAAATTGTTGCGATTATCACGGACTTTATCTAAACCAAAGTCAGGGTGGTCTCTTAGTGGAACGGGGTGGCCGTAAAATTTATCTTGTTCTAGTAAGTGTAATTTTGATGTCTCAACCCAATCGCCTTGGTTGTCGGTAAAAAATACCTCGTCATCCGGACTAATCCCGATCCCTGCTGGAGAGCGTAAACCAGAAGCGAAGGGTATAAATTTGCCTTCAGGGGTCACTTTATACGCCCAACCGCGATATCCTCCACCGCTGTCCATGGCTCCTAAGGCGAGCGCATCAGGTACGCCGTGGCCTAAGTTTAGGGTGCCATAATAATTACCTTTAGCATCTTTGACTGGACCAAAGTTAAATTCATGGTAATTGTCATGAAATTCCCAACCATCAGCTAAACGTATATATTCATCCGCAACGCCGTTATTATCGTTATCAACCAAACGGGTCAATTCAGGCTTATGTGCCACAATAATGCTGCCATCATCATCACACAACAGCCCTGTAGGTTCATGAAAGCCATCAGCGAATTTTGACCAAACATTGCCACTGTATTGCCAAACATCGCCAAATCGTGTCGCGACAAAGACATCTCCTTTAGCATTAATATCTAATCCCGTTGCATGAAATCGAACGTTATCCGGCGTGGCAATGGTTTCAATCGCATACCCTTTGGGTATATACGTTGTTTTAGCCATTGCAGTAACACTGACTAAACTTGTCAATAATAGTGCGCAGGAGATGATAGATTTTTTATGTGTCATTAGTTGTTCTCCGATGCGGATAAAAGCACTTGATAGGATTGTCCTACTTTTGCATTCACTGAAAATAGATTGTCGGTTATTTCACCTTGCTTAGTGCTAATCTTAAATTTGTCTGATGTGGGTAAACTTATTTGTAAATTACCATTTTGGCCCGATAACAATGTGTAATTAAGCAATAGCGAAGAACGATCTTGAGCAATGGCTTCAACACGATATTGCTGATGGCCTAAGCGGTAAGTAAAGGAGGTATTTCCTGAACGATGATATTGAATAAACTCACAGGGTGTTGTATCTGTTACAAGGGGTTTTATTTGTGCAGGCATATGAAATAACCAGTCCCCACCAATCAAACTGCCGTCTCGACCTCTACCTTCGATATTAGGACCGACATTTAAAAAATTGCCACTCCATACACCAACAAAAGAGCAGGTCTTAGGGTTAAAAGCGTAATTGATGTTTAATGGCGTGCCTACAGCTATTGAGGATGTGGGTAATTTGACGATTTTTTTACGTACCACTTCATCTTTATTGTCTGGGGTAATGTTAAATGTTGCTTGATTGAGATACTGCTTTCCAGACACAGTGATGCCAAAGATTTTTTCTGTTAATTCCCCATTCATAACAAACATTTTGAATCGTTTATCACTGCGCTGTTTAGTGCCAATGGTTGTGTATCTAATCTTTATCTTTTGTTTACCTTGTTTTATAGGCCACGCCCAACGTAGCCAATCTGTCATCGACGGTTCTACGCGTTTGCCGTCTATTTCAATCTCGAAAAACTCTTTATGAGTCATTGAAAATATTTGTCCAGCCTTATCCTTAGGGCCATACAAATCGGCTTCAAATTCAATAATATAATCTTTAACTTCAGGTAACGAAAAGTCCATTAGGTTAGTTGCTAAGCTGCCTGATTTTTTAATAGGTAAGTTATCTATGATCTCAAACGATTGAGGTGCATTACTGTCGATATGGTAGGTTTTATAGGTCAAATTATCTAAACCCTCTCGCTGGGAAAGGATGTATTCAACAATACTAGCCAATTGCTGGTCACTATAAATGGCAGCAAAAGCGGGCATGCCTGCTTGTGAAAACCCAGCCTTAATATTAGCTAATATCTGCTCTGGCTTACTGCCGTGTACCCACATTTCGTCTTTGAGGTTAAATCCAGCACCACCTGTTAATTTTTTACCATGGCATGATGCACAGGTAGTTTCAAATAAGGTTTTACCTTCTTGTGTATTTGCCGCTGCTGTGAAGCTCTGAAGCGGTGTCATGAGCAGGCATAAGGCTAAACTCATATTTTTAAATTTTTCGAACCTTAAAAGTGTCAATGCTAACTCCATTAGTCATCTATAGGATGAATATTCTTATTTTTTATTAATATTATGAACATATTACTGAATATCAATAAAACATATCTAAAGAACGCATTTTAGTAAAATTATGCTAGTTCTTTAAAATGACTTCTCTAGTGTGTATCAAAAGTTTGCATCAACCAGAAACTAAAGTGATGTTTCTGGTTGCGCTAGGAATCATGTCTAAGAAATGTTATTTCTGGTTTATCTTGTCTTCAATCGGTGTTAATGAAGTGGCAAGCTTACTGCGCCTTATGTAAAAAAATAAGCAGGTAAACGCAACGATTAACATGATGGGGAAGATAGATAAGTTACTCAGCACGGTTTGCCCTGCAACTAGTTCAGTCATGTCAGCCCCCAGGTTTTGAGCTTGTGCATCTTGGCGGGCATTATCAATCCAGCGACCAATTACTGGGTTCCACATACTTACGGCAAACATACCGATACCGCCGATCATAGATAACCCTAGCGCGCCAGTTTTTGGCTGATACTCAGCGACACAACCGAGCATGGTTGGCCAAAAGTACATTACACCTAAGGCAAACAAAATAGCCGAAACGTAAACCATAGAACCTTCAGCTTGACTCATTAAATAAATACCAACGAATGAACAAACCGCTGAAGCCAACAAAATACCTGTTGGATTTATTCGGTGAACTAACGCGCCAGCAAAAAATCGACCTACTGCCATAATACCGGTCATCATTGCTAATATCAGCATTGGTGATGCGCCGCTTGCTCCTAAAATACGTTCTATCCACTGTTGAGTACCAAGCTCAACTGTTGCGGTTAACGTCATACATAACACTAAAAAGAGATACAGAGGTGACAGTAAACTTTTTAAGTTATCTAGGGTGGAGTGTGAACTGCGATCGAATTGTGGGAACTGACTTTTTAAAATCATGAAACCATAAATAACGGTTGGCACTAAAATGGCGCCTACTTGCAGTTGCCATCCCATGTCGGCTTGAGTCATTGCACTTGAAATGAGTGCACCAATGAAAATACCGCCCGGGAACCACACATGAAAACGGTTAAGCATGGTGGTTTTATTGTCTGGATAGCTTTCGGCGATTAAGGGGTTGCAGCCTGCTTCAACGGAACCATTAGCAAAGCCAATTAAGAAGGTTGATATCAGTAATCCTAAAAAACCTTCAGCGGTAATGGTCAATATTAAACCGAGCAAATGGCAAATAAACGCCAATGCTATCAGCTTTTTAGCGCCCATTGAGTTATACAATACGCCACCTATCATAGTGGCGATGGGAAAACCCAGAAAGGCCATGGCGTTAACCCAGCCTAATTGCTCATCAGACAGGCCATAGCTACTGCCTAATTGGCCTAAAATGCCGGCGCGAATTGCAAAGGTCATTGAGGTGACCGTTAATGCAATACAGCAAAGCACAAATAGACGATTGGCCTTGGGGACAGTTGAATTCATCATAGATCTCACTAAACCCCAAGAATTTGCTTGTTGAGCTCAACGTCAGGCTCGCCGCCAGCAAAATCATCAAACGCTTTTTCAGTCGGTCTAATCAAATGCGCCTTGATGAATTTAGCCCCTTCTGCTGCGCCAGCCTCAGGGTGTTTGATACAACATTCCCATTCCATCACTGCCCAGCCTTCAAAGCCATACTGGGTTAATTTAGTGAAGATAGACTTAAAATCAATTTGACCATCGCCAAGGGATCTAAAACGGCCTGGTCTGTCAATCCAACCCTGGTAACCGCCATAAACACCGCTACGACCAGAAGGAACAAACTCAGCATCTTTTACATGAAAGGCTTTGATGCGTTCATGGTAGATGTCGATAAAGGCAAGATAATCCAGTTGCTGTAAAACAAAGTGGCTTGGGTCGTAAAGGATGTTAGCTCTTGGGTGATGGTCAGTTGCCTCAAGGAATAGATCGAAACTGGCTCCGTCATGTAAATCTTCACCTGGATGAAGTTCATAACAGATATCGACACCGACCTCGTCAAACTTATTTAGAATAGGTAACCAGCGTTTGGCTAATTCTTCAAAACCTTGCTCAACCAGCCCTTGTGGGCGTTGGGGCCATGGGTAAACCGTTTGCCAAAGTAATGCGCCCGAGAAACTAGCATGAGCTTTTAGCCCAAGTTTGGCACTGGCATCTGCGGCAAACATCATTTGTTCAACAGCCCATTCGGTTCTTGCAGATGGGTTTTTGCGGACGTTTTCAGGTGCAAAGCCATCAAACATATCATCGTATGCAGGATGAACTGCCACTAATTGCCCTTGTAAATGGGTTGAAAGCTCAGTGATGACTAAGCCAAATTCAGCAGCCTTCGCTGCCACTTGATCACAATATTGCTGACTCTGTGCCGCTTTGGCTAAGTCAAAAATTCTGCCATCCCATGTTGGGATTTGAATACCTTTGAAGCCCAATTTTGCTGACCATTCACAAATGCTTTCAAAGCTATTAAATGGCGCTTCATCCCCAGCAAACTGAGCCAAAAATATGGCAGGCCCTTGTATTTGTTTCACAATGATTATTCCTTATTATTGCTTTTAGTTAATAGCAAGTTTATGCCATTTTAGGTCTGATTGACTTGCTTGAACGACATTTTCAATAAATGCCATTCCGCGAATGGCTTCATCGATACCGGGAACATCAAAATGGGCATTAGATGATGAGTTACAATTTCTAATTTGAGAGGCAAACGCTTGATAAATATTGGCAAAGGCTTCGAGGTAACCTTCAGGGTGGCCTGCTGGAGTTCGCATGGTTGCAGAGACGGTATTGGAAAAGTTACCCACGCCCGAGCGAATAAGTTGGCTAGGTTGATCGTTAAATTTAAGCCATAAGCTATTCGGTTCTTGCTGGACCCATGAGACACTGGCTTTGTCACCATAGATTCGAATATTAAGGTTGTTTTCTTCACCAATTGATATTTGGCTTGCCAGCAATACACCGTGAGTGCCTTGAGCAAATTTTAGCAATACAGTGCCATCATCATCGAGAGTACGTCCTTCGATCACAGAACTGAGTTCAGCACAAATAGAATCAATTTTCTGTCCGGTTATATACTCAGCGAGATTGGCAGCATGGACGCCGATGTCACCCATACAGCAACTGACACCACTTTTGGCTGGATCGAGTCGCCAGCTTGCTTGTTTACTAGCTTCGCTATTCTTGTCAGCTAACCAGCCTTGGCTGTATTCAACGACCACTTTAACGACTTTACCTATCTTGCCTTCAGCGATCATTTCCCTGGCCTGTTTGACCATAGGGTAGCCGTTATAAGTATGAGTTAGCCCATATAGCTGACCTGTTTTTTCGACTATTTCTTTGAGTGCTAACGCTTCATTTAGGTTAAGTGTTGCTGGCTTATCGGACAGAACATGAAATCCATGTTCAAGGGCGGCTTTCGCCACAGGAAAATGCATGTGATTTGGCGTAACAATAGCAACAAAGTCCATGCGCTCTGAAGCGGGAAGTGCCGCTTCTTGAGTGAGCATTTGTTGATAATCTTCATAACAACGCTCTGGCGGTAAGTAAAGTGCGTGACCAGATCCTATGCTGCGCTGTACATTGGAGCTAAATGCCCCACACACTAATTCGATTTGCCCATCAATTTGTGCTGCGATTCTATGAACGGCCCCAATGAAAGCGTCTTTACCACCGCCCACCATGCCCATTTTTATTTTTCTATGATTACCTTGAGTCACGCCATTCGCCTTTTAACTGTGAGTTAACATTGTTAAGTAATTTATTAACATCTAAAAAGCTAACACTAAGGCTTAACTTTACGATAGTATTTAATCGGTGACTTATGCAACATAATCGGCGTTTAGATATTTTAAAACGTGTTGATTTTATTGTGACATGAATAATAAAGAGGATTTAAATGAGTAAGATAGGGTTACTTGAGGCGATTGGTGTGTCGCAAGCTATTAGTATTTTTGAATTGCTTCCAGATATTCGTTTTTGGATTAAAAACACCCAAAGCCAAATTATCTATGCCAATAAGGTTTACCTTGAGAGTACCCCATTTTTTCACTTAGAGCAGATTCAAGGAAAGACTGACTATGATTTTTTTCCTCATTACTTAGCAAATCAATATATCGTTGATGATATGAAAGTGATGAAGGGAGAGGTGGTCATTGACCGGTTGGAAATGAATGTATTAAAAAATGGTGATTTAGCCTGGTTTTCCACCACTAAACGGCCCTTGTTTGATGAAAATAAAATGATTATTGGGTCGATGGGCTTTACACGCAATTTAGCTCATCAATCTCAATTAGATTATGAAGTGCAGCACATCAAAGTACCTGTGGAATATATGCAACAGCATTTCAAATCAGCCATATCCATTCAATCATTAGCGGAACTGTCACATATCTCGGTAAGTGCTTTGGAACGTCGTTTTAAAAAGTACTTAGGTAAAACACCTAAACAGTTTTTAAATGAGTTACGCCTTGAAAGGGCAAGACGATACTTGATTGAAACAGACCTGCCTATTGCAGATATTGCACATGAATGTGGCTTCGCTGAACCGAGTTATTTTACAAAGCAATTTAAGGCTTTATTTGGAGAGTTACCTTCAACAACTCGCACCATGATGCTGTCCAAACTATAAGTGTGTTTAGAATTAATAAAACGAGCACTGATAAAATAACGACAAAGGTTTTGATGACTTATAAAAACTCATAAAGATAACGTTTTACGTGCTCAATCGTTACTTTACCAAAGAGCAGTATGTTTTCTTTAAACCATAACGTGATGATTTATTTTGCTGATTTAATCATGGTTTTCTAGGGTGCTTAATACGTTTGTTTAGCGTATTTGAACAGATAAGAAATCTCTTATTAAGATGAACACCTCTCAAACAATGGCATTAGAAATAAACCTTAGCTGGCAAATGGTGTTAACCTTGAACTTGTTCTTAACCCTTCTGCGTAATAACAGCGTAGCCATCATTGATGCCTACGACTATTCAAAATGATATTGAAAACTTAAAAGCACCAAGGCTGCCAAATCTACACGATATCAGTTACCTCGTTGGATACCTTAAGGTGCAGAATATACCTGTACTATTAATTACCTGAATATTCATAGTTCAACGGAATATGGACATTAAAAGAATGCTCTCTGTCGACATCTGCAGCGCAAAATAATATAGCCGGCTTACCGTCTTTTAACCACACTTGAGGACGTTCTAAATGGTTAACTTTTTGGCGACCAGATTGCCAATTAATGACTAATGGAGATACCAATGGATGTTCAGCTTGTTGCCAATCAAAGCCATCTTCTGAGCGAAATAGTGCCAAAGACTTGCCGCTTTGAGTAAAAAAGCCATTCATATCTTTGACGATAGCCCAATATTGATCATCTTGTCTCCAAATAAACGGATCTTCAGCTGGGAATCGTTCACCTGGCGCTGTGAATACGGGGTCAGGATGCTTAATAAACGGGCCAGTGGGAGAGTCTGACGTTGCAACTAAATGAACCACTGGGCCACCTTTTGGCAAAGGCTTTTTCTTCGCAACAGCTTTGTAGACCATTAGAAATGACCCGTCTTTTTTTTGTAAAATAGATGGGTTACTAACCATAAGCGCATCCCAGGCATCAGCATTTTGACTAACATCAATTAACGGTGTATCAAATCGATTCCATGGTCCATTTGGGGAATCTGCCACAGCAACACCTATCCTTTGATTATTTCGGTGCGAGAAGTTAAATTTTTTGGTGATTTTTCCGTCGCCGGTATTACCCATGTAATAAAGATAATATTTACCATTAAATTTATGAACGGTGGGATTGTGAGTATCTAAACCATCCCAGTACTGATGACCTCGAGCGGGGAGAGCGACGTCTACATGTTGATAAGGCCCTAACGGGTTATCTGCAGTGGCGTGCGCTATTTCAGAATGTGTTAGCCAAGCATTATGTCCGAAAGATTTAGGCCAACGACTATAAAATAAATGGTACTTTCCATCAGGACCTTCAACCATGCTACCACCCCAAATGAAATAATTAGGATCAGTAAATTTTGCCGTGGCTGGCACTGGTTGTAATAGTTTTTGAAAATCTAGCTTTTTTGGCTTTTGAGTTTGACAGCCAGCTAGCATTATAAAAAAAATAGTCATGCAAATTAACTTGATAAAGCACTGTATTAATTTAATCATTTTGATACCAAAATAAATGTAAAAAATGGTTGGTCATGCTCAACCGTCATAGGAAATAGGTTTCCGAAAAAACGTTAGATTGATGAAATATCCTTGATGGAATAACCAAGGAATCAATATTCAACGTTATATCATTCAAAAAGTAACCCGAAACATATTGTGCAATGACAACAGAGACTGTTGGTGTGCTAGTTCTTGCCTTAATTCGTATTAGAAACAAACAAAAACAGTATCTCATTTAAGTTACTTATTCTAGCCGTTACTGTGAATGTATTTATATATGAATAATACGTGTTACTGGTGAGTCTTTTGTTGGTATGATATAAGAGAGGTGATTACAAAATTAAATAATGATAATTGATGCTAAATCGCATTAAAATATCAATATAGGGAAGAGGCTGGTTAAATGGACTGTCATCATAAATTTTCAAATATCATTAGTGCGACTTCTATATCGCTAATAATGTCACTGCTCCCAGGTTGCTCCTTTGCTGAAGTGACACCTAGTGAGCCGTTGGTGAGTGAGAAAACACCATCAGATCGACCAAATATTATTTTCATTATGTCCGATGATCATGCTTATCAGGCAATCAGTTCATATGGTTCTACGCTAATAAACACTCCCAATATTGATCGTATTGCCAATGAAGGGATGAGATTTACCAATGCTAGTGTGACAAACTCCATTTGTGCTCCGTCGCGAGCGACGATATTAACCGGCAAACATACTCATATTAATGGCAAAATTGATAATCAAATGCCGTTTGATGATAGCCAAGAAACCTTTCCTCAGATCTTGCAGCGTCATGGTTATCAAACTGCAATGTTTGGTAAGTTGCACTTTGGCAACAACCCAAAAGGGGTTGACGATTTTATGATTTTGCCTGGTCAGGGGGATTATATTAATCCTGACTTTATTACCAATGACGGTACAGTGAGAAAGCAGGGCTATGTTACTGATATTATTACTGATGAAACATTGAGTTGGCTTAAAGATAAGCGCGATGATACAAAGCCATTTATGTTGGCTTATCTGCATAAAGCGCCGCATCGTTCTTGGTGGCCTAGAGCTGATAAATTTGCGGAGTTTTACGAGAAAGAGTACCCATTGCCTGATACTTTATTTGACGACTATAGCACCCGAAGTAGTGCGGCTAAAACGGCTGAAATGACGTTGAGAAAACATTTGCTACCGGTAAAAGATACCAAGGTTTCTCCTGATCGTTATGACCCGAGGTATGAACCCTATGTCGATGCCAAAGACAATATAAGCAGGTTCACTAAGCAATATACACAACGTGCAACGGTCCAGCAGAAAATAGAATATGAAAAAGTACTCAGTAAAATTGCGAAAGATTATAACGAAAACTGGCCTACTATGTCAGAAAGAGAAAAAACCATATGGAAATATCAGCGATACATGCAAGATTATCTAGCCACTGTATCATCCGTTGATGACAATATTGGGCGAGTGCTAGATTATTTAGAAGAGGTTGGCTTAGCTGAAAATACGATAGTTGTTTATACCTCTGATCAAGGTTTTTATCTAGGTGAACACGGCTGGTATGACAAACGTTTTGCTTATCAAGAGTCAATGAAAACACCGTTAATGGTTCGTTGGCCTGCTCAAATTGAAGCGAATAAAGTATCTGATGAACTTGTTCAGAATTTAGACTTCGCACAAACATTTCTTGATGCCGCGGGTATAGAAGAGCCTGACGACATGCAGGGACAAAGTTTTCTTCCCTTACTCACCGGAGATGAACACAAATGGCAGCGCAATGGTGTTTACTATCATTATTACGAGTATCCAGGTGCCCACGCAGTAAAACGCCATTATGCAATCATGACAAAACGCTATAAATTGATTCATTTTTATCATGATATAGATGCATGGGAGTTATATGACCTTAGAGAAGATCCAAGTGAGTTGAATAACTTATACGGTAACGCTAGCCACAAGCAGGTTCAAGATCAATTAAACCAAGAGCTTGATGAATTAAGAAAGCAATATAAAGACTCGTCAGAATTGAATGAGCAGTTAATTAATAAAACCGCTCAGTGGCACAAAAATAAGCTAAAGAAAGTAGAGCGTTAATCATATGTTGATGTTTTCAAAAGATACGATTAACCGGTTACGAGTGCTAGGCGTGATTATTATGCTCATGATCATTTCTGGCTGTAACTATTTTTCCTCCACATTTAGCAAGCCTGAAATTATTAATGATACCCCGATAGATATCGGTTTTATGACACAAGATGAAAAGCTATTAAATGGTCAATGGAAATTTAAAACATTTCTGGGTGATGGTTCTAATTACCGAGATATTAAACCGACAGCTGAGGATACTATTATTGATAATAGCGACCTTGATTTAGTCGAATTTTCTGGAAACTGGCAAACAAAAAAGCTTGGGCAGCGAGACAGCAGTTTTTGGGGGCATGACTTTTTAGCTTTTAGTTACAGCAAGTTAAACCCTGATATTAAAGTTAAATTTAACTATCCTAAAATTGCGTTGGGTTACTATGAGCATTTTGTTTTTTATCCCTTTGCATCGAGTTTAAATACTAAAGTGACGGTCAAACATGCTGGTGGTGAAACCAGCCAGTATTTCAATCAGCGTAATCGTACCGGCCAATGGCTCAGTTTAGGTATTTTTAACATTGCCGACTTAGCAGAATCAAGTATTGAATTTTCAACTATTCATAAAGGCCAAGTGGCGGTAGATGCAATAATGTTGAGGCCAATAAACGAATCTGTTTATTTAAAAGCACAACAAGAGAAACAACAAGCTTATAAAGTCAATTTAGCCGATGAATCTTGGCAAAAATTGGCCGTGCCAGGTCATTGGGGGATGTTAAACGAATATGCTACTTATACAGGAAAAGGTTGGTATAGAAAGGAATTTACTCTTCCGGATAACTGGCAAGCAACGACCGAGCAGCGATATCGGTTAACATTTGACGGGGTATACCATGTGGCTAAGGTATATTTAAATGGCCAATTTCTAGGGGTGCATAAAGGTGGGTTTACCCCATTCGAATTTGATGTCACTGATAAACTGGATTTTACTCGAGATAATGTACTTGCTGTTGAAGCCGATAATAACGCGATTGTGGGTGCTACCTGGAATTGGGGCGGTATTATTCGTGATGTGAAGCTAATCAAAAATAATGATGCCAGAATTACTTTTCAGTATATTCACGCAGAACCAGATTTAATAGCAGGTGATGCTAGCCTAAGTCTAAAGGTGCGGGTCGAAAATTTTGCGAGTAGAACCAGAGTGTTCAAATTCAGTGCAAAAGTGAACAGAAATGGATTGTTGGCAAGCTTTGACCATGAATTACAACTAGATGCAAATTCAGTAAGTGAATTTAATTTAGAAAGTAACCTTACTGCTAAGCAAGTCAGTCTCTGGCATTTTGACCGGCCTAACTTATATGAATTAACCAGTGAATTAAGTGAGCAAGGAAAATTACTCCACCAACGACAAGACCGCTTTGGGATTAGAAAAGTAGAAATTACCGATAGTCAGTTCTTATTAAATGGTGAGCCGATACGGGTAGGTGGCTTTAATCGAATAAGCGATCATCGTTATTGGGGGACATCTGAGCCTGATGAATTACTCGCTAGCGATATAAAGATGATGAAAAATGCGGGTGCCAATTTCATGCGAATTATGCATGGAACCCAACATAAAAGGCTACTTGAACTGTGTGATGAAGTTGGAATGCTAATTTTTGAAGAGGCAAACATTAGAGAACTTACAAACCCTGAGTTTGTCGCCCCTGAATATGCGTTAAATAAGCAATGGCTCAGAGAAATGATTGAACGGGACATTAACCATCCAAGCATTATTGGTTGGAGCATTGGCAACGAACTTAAAGAACATTATCAATATGTCACATCTGTAAAAAACTATGTAAAAAAAGAGCTTGATCCCTATAGATTGGTGACTAATGTGAGTAATACGGGTTATAGAAAAGGTGACTCCGCAGAAAACGACCCTTTAGGCTTAAGCGATCTATTGATGCAAAATATTTATCAAAAAGACCCTGAGTCTGTTATTTCCACAATTAAGCATCGTTGGCCAAATCGTCCAGTGTTTATCTCAGAATATGGGTTAGGGCGTTTTGATACTGCGAGCCTTGATAATGACTATGCTAATTTTTCAGAGTGGCATGAGATGATCCGTGGTAGAAATACACATGTGGTTGGTAGCGCTATATGGTCATTTAATGACTATCGAAGTGGCTATGCCCAGTCACTTGAAGATGAAAATCGAGCCTGGGGCTTGGTGAATACTTGGCGTCAAAAAAGACGTGCATACAAAACGGTCCAGCAAGAGTTAAGTCCGATAAAATTATTGCAAATTGATCAAGTAAATATAAACAGTCAGCATGCAAAAGTTTCCGTTGCAGTCAGAGATGTAGACGACTATCCAAGTTATACGATAAAAAATTACCAGTTAGAATGGCAGCTAAATGCTGAGAATGGCGACGTTTTATCGAAGGCCTCATTAGCTTTGCCAACACTAAAACCTGGAGATCAAACTTGGCAGACTGGAATTGATTGGTCTGGGGATATTGATAATCCTTATAGTTTGACTGTACGCATTATTTCTAGCAATGGGTATGTACGCTTTGAGAAAGAGCTGGCATTTTTAAAGCCGTTAACGCCAACGATTAATAGCGTGCTTGTTGCTGATAATGCAGTTCGTGTTGAATTTGAAAAGCAAACGCCTAGTGTTGAATACTTTGTTCGTTATCGTCGAACCGATGGGGAAATAATTGAGTCAGAAAAAACCATCAACAATTCGATAGAGCTAACTAATCTAGATAGTCGCTACCAATATACACTGGAGCTTTTGGCCAGTAACGATGTGAGTAACAGCGCTCCTTCAAAGCCTTTCAATGTGACTCTATCTGGAAAGGCGCTGTCTCCGAGTATTTATGAAACTATGATAGACAAGGATAAGTTCATAGTTGGTTTTTCTGGAAAAGTGGATGATATTGGTTACATTTTACAATACGGCTATGCTAAAGGTGGGCTTAATATGAAGGTAACAACAAGCAGTAGAGGCATGATTACAGCAGATATAGACCCTACCCAAAAGACCCTTTATTACCAATTAAAAAGTAAGACGTTGGACACTGAAAGTCAATGGTCAAAGCTAGATGAAATCAGCTTATAATTGACGGTGGAAAATTTAACTAAAAAGCGATGAAATGTAGATTTCATCGCTTTTTTTTATCTGATATTTAAAACATCAATTGTTACTAGCGCCAATATACAGCCATTAATAAAGAGTGATTTATTGACACCCTAACGGTCTTTCACCATTCTGCCAGTGCCAGTGCCAGTGCCAGTGCCAGTGCCAGTGCCAGTGCCAGTGCCAGTGCCAGTGCCAGTGCCAGTGCCAGTGGTTTTAGTCGACGTATTTTGAGTAAGCGTTACAGTACGTAGCTTTTACATTGACTACATTGACGGTGAAGAGAATCGAATAGACCGCTTTAATGATTTCCCCAATAGCGATTGCTTTAACCGTTAAGTCGTTATTTTGTGATAATAAAACCCCATTAAGTCAGGGTATTAGGTTGTCGTAGGTTAATGCGATTGATTAATAAGCAAGATAGGACTAAATGTATCTGTGATAAAAAAAATGCTAATTACTCTGTGAGTATTTAGCATTAAATCGGTAATGAATTAAGTAATGAGACAGTCGTAAACGGTCATTACTTATTTGTCAGTTTTTTAAACTATCGACCGTGTATCGAACAATACCAGGCTTACTTTTACCACGTGCAGCAGTTATTTCTTGTTTCCAGTTATCGCGTAACTTGTTCAAAACCGCTTGATGATCATCACTTTGTGCAAGGTTAGTCAATTCTTCGGGATCGCTTGATAAATGATATACCTCCTCGTAAACAGCGGGTTCACCGTTTAGCGGGCCGTCGATAAAGTCACGGTATTGAAAAATATCACTGTCATGGGAACCATACATCACAGTCCCAGCTTTCATCCCTAATGTTTTACCAAAAGCCACTTTGTTAGTCGCGGACAAGTTATTGTTTTGGTAGTAGCGAATGTATTTCCATTCATTATCTTGTATTGATTCACAGCGCGGGTTTCCGAAATGGTTTGACCATAGGTTTTCTGAAACACTATATTGACGCTGGGTTTGTTGCTGACCTTGATAAAACCCTGTGAGGTTTTCACCTTGGTATGACTTAGGAGAATTAATGCCTGCATAAGCTAAAATAGTTGGCGCAATATCGATGCTTTGTACTAGCGCATCACTTCTACTGTTGCTGGCTTTCTTACGAGGGTCATAGATAATAAGTGGTACATGGGTGGCTTTTTCATAACAAAACGCTTTACCGCCTAAACCATGTTCACCCATGAATAAACCATGATCTGAACTGAAGATAATGATGGTGTTTTGATCGACATTTTGAGCTTTTAATTCATCTCTTAACTTTTTAACTAAACGATCTATTCCAACCATTGCTTGGTTCTGACGAATAAGCATTTCTTTTACCGTATCTTCTTTATCGACATAGGCATAACCAGCTTGTCGGTCATCAGCATGAAGTAATGATGGCGATAGTTTCGGGCTGGTAATATCATCTTTCGCGACATAATGATTGGGTAAGGCAATATCACGATCTCTAAATAAAGAACGGTAAATTTCATCGTCACTATCACGCTGAGCCATCTCGCGCGCGCTTGCGCCGTGCGGTAGGTTAAGGTTAATAGATAGCATAAATGGTTGATCTTTTGGACGAGCATCGAGGAATGTTACAGCACGCTTGAATTTATGCTCGTTTGTATCCATAAAATCGTCAACTCCCTCAGAAACGATTTCTAATTGAGTGTCATGCTCGGCTTCTTTAAAAATATCGTAAGTTTCTTTTGAATAAAACTTCATATGCCCTTGGGATGCATACCAATAGTCAAAACTACTTTCCATTAAACCACTTTTGTAACCTTTTTCTCCGAGAGGAACATGGTTTTTACCAACCCAGCCAGTAAAGTATCCAGCTTCTCTTAGCATCATTGGATAAGATTCAGCCCACGCTTGTTCTGAAACCGCAGTGCCGGAGTTAAAGTTAACGCCGTGTTGACGTTCATATTGGCTTAAAAGGATAGAAACTCGGCTTGGAGTACAAATTGCGCTGGTAACATGAGCATTGGTAAATAACATGCCTTTCTCAGCAAGTTCATCAATACTTGGAGTTTGTGCAATTTTATTGCCCGTAATGCTCAAATAACCATAGGGTTGGTCATCTGTCAGTACAAGTACGATGTTAGGTTGTGTATCAGCAATAGCTTTATAACTAAACAATGCTGTAATGAATATGCAGCTTGTGATAATTAAATGAATTTTTTTCATTTTTTACTCGACTTTTCATGACTAATATAGAGTTATTCAATGTTTCTTATTTAACCTCAATAAGTGCAATAAAGCCAATAAAATTTATATATGATTTTGGTTATCCACATTTAATATGTGAGGTGTTGTTAAAAACTTACTCTAATACCTTATATATAATTGGGAAAACTTAATTTAACTTGGCGTGAAAAATTTTTGCTTAACATGTTGTTAGCATGGCTTGTTCTTACCGAACTAGTGATATTCGTTTGCGAATGTCGTGCTATTTTGTTCAGTATATTAAGTTTATCGTATTTTTACAAAAGGCGTTGAACTAGTCACTTCTATGGCACGGTTTCTATTCTAAGCGTTATTGTCATCAAAGATTAGTTCATAATTTGATTGGTGTGTCACTCATTGTCTCTTATGTTTAGTGGTTTAGGTCTACAAGCTAGATCATGTTTATACTTGATGATAGTTGTTAACTCAAAACAGCTTTTCTATTAACAGGGCAGACCTACGTAGATTTTCTTTATTATTCCATCATCTATTCACGCTGTGAGTGCCTCTTATTCCTAATATTTATTATATTTTCTATTTAAAATATTGTTAATGTCATTGCTTCCTCTGTACTTTCCAGTGTCAACCGATTTTGTTTAGTCTATTAGTCTTGTTTTTTGCATTTGATTTCGGTACTTTACATTTAATCTTTCTGTTTCGTGCAATTGAAATGCATTATTAAAATAGAATACTAACAATCAATTAGACATAAATAGCTGGGGAGGAGCTTATGAGCCAAACACTATTAGTAACTGGATTGGTGCTAAGTCCCTTGCTGTTGGCGTTGTCCCCTGTGTACGCAGAAGACGAAAAAGAAGCTAAGCAAGATATAGAAGTTATTGATGTGAAAGGCTTTAAATCGTCGGTGACCAAAGCGCTAAATGCAAAACGCTTTACTAAAAAAGTAACCGATTCAATTGAAGCTGAAGACATTGGTAAATCAGCAGATCAAAATATTGCTGAAGCATTACAACGTGTGACCGGTATTTCCATTGAGCGCAGCGCTGGTGAAGGTACTACGGTATCAGTGCGAGGAGCAGGTCCTAACTTAAATAATATTACGTTAAATGGGGTGCCATTAACCAGCAGTGGCAAAAATCAATCGGTTGATTTAAGCCAATATTCATCAGATATTCTATCTAGTATTAAAGTGGTTAAAACGCCTAGTGCCGACAATGATGAAGGTAGTATAGGTGCAAGTATTCAGCTCAACGGCTTTAAACCCCTAAAAGGCGCAAAGAATAGAAGAGTCATCGAAGTGCAATACCGAAATAATCCCTTTGCTAACGTTGATGGCACACCTGATCATAAATTAAGTGGTTCTCTGTCTGAAAGGTTTCTTGATGAAAGAGCCGGTTTTTCGATTGTTGCTAGCACAGAGGCATCAACTGTTAGGCGTGATCGCTACAATAACACCTGGTGGCGTCCATTAGAGCCAAAAAAAGGTGCCACAAACATTGAAACCGGTGAAATAATAACTAAAGATGATGGTTATGATTACAATGGCGATGGTGTGATTGGTGATGATGAAAAAGTGATCCGCGGCTTTGCTAGCCGACAAACCCAATATCGTACCTCAAATATTGCCAGTGATCGTAAAACGGTATCATCAACTCTACAGTTTTTACCAACAGAAAACACTGATGTGTCATTTGATTACACTTTTGCTGAGAAAAAAGTAAAAAATGACGATAACTACTTTTCAAATACTACTCCAAATAAAGGTGATGAGCCTGAAAATATTTTATGGGACCCAAGTAACTTTACCTTCACTAAATGGACTAATACTTCATCGACAGCTAAAGAGGCTATTGTTGTCAGAAATCATCGCGATATAAGAGAAACCACAGATTTCAACCACGTCTTTGGTTTTAATGTCGATCATCAATTTGAAAATTTTCTATTGGGTTTAAAAGCAGGACATTCGACATCAGAATCTGGCGATGATTTTTATCTTCAATCACGCTATCAATTACCAAATAGTGCAAAAGGTGGAGGTTATTACAATGGTTATGATTGTTCCTCAATACAGGAGGTGTGTTTAAGTGTGGTTTCACCTGAACTTGCTAATGACCCGTCGACAATGGAACTCCAATCACTGGCACTGCAAGACAGAAAAATTAAAGATAGTTTCACCAATGTATTTCTTGATATTGATTGGGATCTTGATGTCGGCCCAGTCACCACAGTTGAGCTTGGTTTAAAGTGGAGCCAACGAGAAAAAAACATTCATGAAACGCGTCAAGAGTTTAATAATTCGACGTTTGGTGATTTCTTCGATGGTAAAACCATGGCTGATTACTATGACGGTGAAACTACACCGTCAGATTGGGGGGATGTGTTAGGTTTTCCACGTGATGAAATCACTAACGGCTGGATAAAGGCAGACTCAAGAGCGATTTACCGTGATATTCAAGCCGCTGGATTAGACCCTGAAATCACCACTAATTTACGTAATACTCGTGATATTGAAACTGAAGCGCAAGCGGCCTACGCTAAAGTGAATTTTGAATACTTTGGTGGCACGCTGGTAGGGGATATTGGGTTACGATACGCACAAACTGACGTTAGATCCTTTGGCTATTCAGCTTTTCGGTACGCCACACTTGACTTCATCACCGCAGAAAATATTGCCTATTATGGCTCAGAAGAGGCCGCGATTGAGGCACTAGGTCTAAACATTATGAAGGGTGAAGAAACTCCAGGAGCAAGGCCCACTCAAGGTAAACATCATTATGATAACTGGCTGCCGAGCGTAAACTTAAATTATTCGTTAACTGCTGACAGCATCGTTAGATTTGCTGCATCGAAAACAATGGCTCGTCCACGTATTGATGCACTCAAACCTGGTTTTTCTATTAATGAAAGTTATTCCAATCCCACATCGAATGCAACATTAGGCTCAACAAAGTTAAATCCGTATTTATCGAGCAACCTTGATTTATCGTTTGAATGGTATTTCGATAAGGCATCATTATTAGCCATGACATTATTTAATAAAGATATGTCAGACTTCCAAGAAAGTTTAGCGAGTTTAGCGTATTGGAAAGATGTGCGAAATGAGTTTTATGATGTAGCTGATGACGGGCGTACAGGTGAGCTTAAAGATGATGAGGATATTGACTTTATAGTCGATCCGACGGATATCATTCTTGGCTATAACCCAGATGAGACGCCTGTTGGATGTATGCCGAATCGTGAGAAAAATGTAGTGGCAGCCTTTGGTGACAAAGGGTGTGACTTGCTTAACTTCACGGTTGAGCGTAACGGTAAAGGTGGATATGTAAGAGGAATGGAATTTAATTTTCAGCATAACTTTGAATACCTACCAGGGACATTGAGCAGCTTAGGTTTACTGACTAACTACACCTACTCAGACAGTGAAGTGGATGAAGAACGTGATAGCCAAGGCAATATTATTTTTGCTTCATCGCCTTTACCTCGTACATCAAAGCATACGTTTAACGCCACTGTTTTTTGGGAAAAAGGCGATACCTTATTGCGCATTGCTTACAACAACCGTAGTGACTACTTAAACAGTCGTGCTGCGCAAGATGGTAACGCCGTGTGGACTGAGGGATATGACTCGCTCGATTTTTCATCTTCATATCAGATAAATAAGATGATCTCGATAAACTTTCAAGCGGTAAATTTAACCGACACAGTTATTAGAACGTATAACTCGAATGTTGTTGACCCATTATTACCGGCAGAAGCATTGACCTTAGGTGATGCGCCAGATCATCGAACTATATCGGCGTCAAATGTGGGTACAACGTATCGCCTAGGAACGAGAATTAACTTTTAGCGATTGATAAATGGAATAAGTTTTGGTTATGTGCGCTAAATTGCGGATAACCTTTTAATGTAAGAATGATTCTTTTGTGAATTTAATTTTTAATAGGTATGTTTTTTTTATTAATTATTGTTTGATAATATTTTTTACTAATACTATTTAAGCATAAAAATAGAAGCAACCGACAAAGAGGTATTATGTATGGCTAAGGAAAGGCTTTTAAGTTTAGTGTTGTTGCTAGCTACGAATAACTTAATCGTGTCAGATGTTAATGCAAGTGAAGAAAAAATTACGCCTAATAAGCCAAACATTATTTTGGTGATGACGGATGACCAAGGCTATGGTCAGATAGGCAAGAATGATAACCCGATCATCGACACCCCAAATATTGATCAATTAGCTAATGAAAGTGTGAGTTTAACCAATTTTCATGTTGATCCGACTTGTTCACCAACCAGAGCCTCATTACTGACGGGGAAAAACTCCTTAAGAGCAGGGGTTTGGCATACTATTTTAACGCGTTACTTCTTGGGTGAAGAGCATGACACATTAGCCGAACAACTTAAAAGGAGTGGTTACGAGACTGGGATTTTTGGCAAATGGCATTTAGGTGATAATTATCCTTTCAGACCACAAGACCAAGGCTTTGATAACGTAGTTATTCATGGTGGAGGTGGTGTTGGCCAGACGCCAGATTATTGGGGTAACACTCAATTTGATGATGTCTATTATGATAATGGTGTACAGAGACAATTTCCTGGATATGCCACTGATGTGTGGTTCGATCAAAGTATTAGCTTCATCAATGAAGAAAGGGAACAACCATTTTTTGCCTATATTTCTTTAAATTCACCACATGCACCATATAGAGCGCCTGAAAGTTATGTCGAACCCTACCTAAAAAAAGGGTTAAACCGTGATATGGCGACGTTATACGGAATGATTACTAATATTGATGACAATATGGCGAAACTTCGTAACGCTCTGAAAAAAAATGGATTAGATAAAAACACCATTTTAGTTTTTATGACTGACAATGGTGCGAGTTATAAACCAACAGACAAAAAAAATGTGTTAACTAAGAAGCACACAGGGTTACAAGAAAAGTTTCCTGGTTGGATCCCCAATGCGGGTTTAAGAGGCTATAAAGGCAGTACTTATGAAGGTGGTCATAAGGTGCCATTCTATATTCATTATCCTGATGGTGGCTTAATATCAAAAGAATATAATAACTTAAGTGCGCATGTTGACCTTTTACCGACGTTATTAGATTTGGCTGGCTTGCCTTTACCAACAGAAAAAATTGACGGTATTAGTTTAAAAGAATTATTAATGACGGGCTTGTCAAAGGAATTAGACGAACGAAAACTAGTTATAACAAACCAAAGAGTAGACGTTCCATCAATTGACCGACCTACAGTGGTAGCACACAAGATGTGGCGCTATTTGACCTTTAATGGTAAAGAAGAACTTTATAATTTAAGTGACGATCCGCAACAACAACATAATGTCATCAAAAAATACCCTGACGTTAGAAAGCAGCTGTCTAACTATCATACGACTTGGTGGCAGGAACTCAGCGATAAAGGATTTTTAAATCGTCGAATTGTTATTGGTAATGAAGCAGAAAATCCAGTGCGATTAAATGCTATGGATTGGAGCGAAAACCAAGGCGAGGTACCATGGTTTATCGGCCATCAAGCACCAGCGGATGAACGAGATTATATTCATTGGTTAACTCGAGAAGGTGACTTTAAGCCTCACCCTTGGTATATCGATGTTGAAAAAACAGCACAATATGAAGCAAAAGTTTTTTACCATGATGCGCCAGCAGCTACACCGGTACAAAATAAATATTGTGTAATAGAAACAAATAACCAACGACATATTGAAAGGGTTTGGGGAAGAGCGTCTCATTGCGTAATGAATTTAGAACTTCAATCTGGTGAACAAGCGGTTACGGCTTGGTTTACTGATGATGAGACAGGCGAACGCCAAGACAAAGCGGCTTTTTATCTTTATCTAGATCGTCAATAATTCATGTGATTCATATACGCTTTGTGAGGGTTTTCATAAAGCGTATAGATTCATTTCAAAATTTCTTCCTGACATTTATATTCCTCATCCGTATTTTTATATTCAAATCCGTATCTATTTTTGCATAGAAACAAAACCTTTTTCTCTTAGCTGCTTACCTTATCTAACCTTATAATATTTTGTGCTAAATCAGGTTTGTTCTGGTTTTACCATGCTAATCACAGTAATTGTCACCCCTTGTAATTAACAAGCTAATAACATACCTTGATCGCATACGAACTATTGTATTCGTATATGATTTTAATTTAATTGGGGGTGTTATAATGAAATACAAAGTAATAACAATGACTGCAGTTGCATATGCTGTATGTTCCTTTATGGCGAATGCAGAGGAAAGAGTTGCAGATGCTAATAATATTGAACAGATTATTGAATGGGCCAGTGATGGGGTTACAACCCAAATAACATTTCCAAGTGGTGTTTATGAGTTTTCTAATCAGCTAAAAATCAACAATAATAATCTCATGTTAAATGGTACTGATAAAGACTCGGTTATTTTAAAATTAGTAGAAGCTAAGCAATCGTTGATAAATGCAACTGGTAATAACTTAGTCATATCGAACTTAACGTTAGACGGTAACAATTTACAAAAAAGTTTTGGGCATCGCATATTCTTTTTCAATCGAAGTGAAGGTCATCGTTTCGACAATGTTATTTTTAAGCAGTCATTACAAGATGCTATTTCTGCGCCACAAGGATGGGCTACTGAAGGTTTAGAAGTCAGGAATAGTGAGTTTATTAACATTAAAGGCTATGCAATACATATATTTAACCGTAACACCTTAAAACGTGGCGGAGATGTCATTAGTTCCATTAAGCCAGTGATTATTGAATCATCAACCTTTAGAGAAGGATACGGTGTTGGTGTGGTATTGGATGCTGGTAATGATAGAACACACGATTATACCGATGAGGATGGTAACAGGGTTGGTCGTCGGTATACTGAATCCGTCAATATGAATGGTTCAATCATTGATAATAATATTTTTGAGAAAAGTACTAAATTTCATTTTTCTGGGGTACAAGCATCTCACTTTACATTATCAAACAACACTTTTTTGGGGATTACAGATGATGCCCCTTCAGGTGCAAATGGGATTCATTTTGAACAGTTTACCAGTGATATGGAGATTTATGATAATGAATTTTATATGGACGATACCATTGCCAAAGCAGTGCCTTACATTTCTATCGCAGCAACTGAAGGTCATAAACGCGTTTTTCAAGAAACTGATTCAAGCACTTATCCAACGTGGACCTATAAGGTTGATGGCAGCAATGAAAGACGCGCTTCAACTTCATGCGCAAGCACAGGACATATAGATAAAAGCTGTAAGAGAGATGTGCATGCTTACGGTCCTAAAAACATTTATATAGCAGGCAACTATTTTCACGAATCAGAGATGATCACTGATTATGTTGCCATAAAAGAGGGTGAAAACATTCAAATTGGTGCCAGGAAAGATGGCTCAATAGCGCTGAATACTTTTGCCGGTGGAACAGAATACTCAAGGAAAATTACACTATCAGGTCATGATGAAGGTAATTGTGATGTGGTGATCCACCCTGGTCAAAACGTATCACTTGGCAATGTCATCTTTAAAGGTGTTAGTTTTGATTCGTCAGCCTGTTTAGAAACAAAACCTATTATTGTTAATGACACTGTGATTGGCGGAGATAAAAATCCTGACGAAGGTGATGATAATAGCGATGCTGATTTTGATGAGGATGGTATTCCAAACAATGTCGACCCCGATGATGACAACGATGGGATTGCTGATGATGTTGATGCATTTCCATTTAACATTAAATATGCAGCTGCGGCAGCTGAATTTAGATTTGACGTTATAGCAGATGCAGATGTTGATTCAAGTCGTGCTGATTCAAATTTAGGCACTCCAGCGGCACTAAAATTATTTGTCGATCGTCGTCATAGCTATTTGAAATTTAATATTACTGGGATAGATGATGTGTCAGGCGATATTATTACCAGTAAATTATGGCAATTTAACCGTGTGGCTAAACCCATTATCGGTAATATTAATATATTTGAAAGTGATAACAATTGGGAAGAGCTAACCGTCACTTGGAATGCTAAGCATGATTTAGATAACTTAATAACCAGTGTCGAGGTTGACGGTACATCATCACAGTTTAGTGCAGACATTAACGTGACATCAGATGGTGTTTATACCTATGGTATTAATGCAGATGTTGATGGTCAATTGAACTCAAAAGAGGCAACAGGTGGTCAATATGGCGCTTTTATAGAAATTGTAAAAGCTGTGCCTTCAGCAGACTTTGATCAAGACGGACTTCCTGATTTAGTTGATATCGATGATGACAACGATGGAGTGAATGATGAGGTTGATTTGTTTCCATTTGATGCGCATGAATCTAAAGATTTTGACCAAGATGGAGTGGGTGATAACAGTGACTTAGATGATGACAATGACAATGTGGATGATTCAGCAGATGTTTTTCCTTTCGACGCTACTGAGTGGGCTGATTTTGATGCTGATGGGTTAGGTGATAACGCTGATCTTGATGATGATAATGATGGTGTTAATGATGAAATTGATTTTCTTCCCTATGATAACCAAATTGGTATTTTGGGCGATATCGATGGTGATTTTGATCTAGATGTAAGAGACCTTATTGCATTTATACATGGTGTTGTCACAGGCAGTGTTACACATTATGCTTATGATTTTAATGCTGATAACATCGTTAATCATCGTGATATTCGCGGTTTTGTTAAGTTGGTTCACAATAATCGTGACCATCCATAATTCAAGCAGATGAGTAAACTTGAAGCGTTAAGCTGAGCCTTGAGTTAACCGCTGGTTGGCTTTCATAGGTACGCACGATCCAAGTGTAGTCCAACACAAATTACACCGTTTGGCCCTTAAATCACCATCATGATTTAAGGGCCATTTTTTTGGGGCTCATAAATCTGCAAACTAACAATAAGCGGTAACCTTGCTTATCAATAAAACTTGTTCTTTTTACCTTCATGCCATCACCTTTCTCTAATAATTAATATTGGCTATGTAATGAACAGCATTGATTAAATACGCTACATAACCAGTCTACACAACGAATTATTTTTGTATTTAACGTTACTATTTTATATATGATTTGTTGATTTTGTGTGATAAAGTCGAAAATAATAAAAGTTAAATCAAAAGAGTGTGAAAATATTAATGATGAAATTCAATAGATTGGTTCTGCTATTTGTCTTATCTACATTTACTTTTTCAGCTGTATCAGCAGATACAGAAAGCATTAGTTTTAATGATGGCTGGAAGTTTAGTAAAGGTAAGATGGTTAATGCACAAAAAAATGACTTTGACGATAGCCAATGGCAATCAGTCACTATTCCGCATGATTGGTCTATAGAAGGACCATTTGACACTAAATACAATGCGCGAAATGGCGGTTTACCCGTATTTGGGGATGGTTGGTACCGTAAAGAGTTTACTTTGCCTAAAAACACGCAAGGTAAGCATGTATCAGTCACTTTCGATGCTGCGATGAACAATTCAAATGTATACATTAATGGCCATTTAGTAGGGCATCGTCCTTTTGGTTACATTGCTTTTGAATATGATTTAACACCTTATTTAAATTATGACGATAAACCTAATGTCATAGCCGTAAGTTTATCTCCGGAAAATTTCTCAGCTCGTTGGTATGCCGGTGCAGGCTTATATCGAAATAGCTGGCTAGATATTAATGATGATATTCATGTGGCCAAATGGGGAACTTTCGTTAGCACGCCTAAAGTCACTCCTACTTATGCGCAAGTTAAACTTGAAACGAAAATTAATAATAAAGGTGAGGCCGCTTCAACTCATGTTCGTCATGTTGTACGAAATTTAGCGGGTGACACTGTGATTGAAACCCCCAATATTATTCACAAGCTAGCAGCTAATTCTCAAAAAATAGTTACACAGCTTTTTGACTTAGCTAATCCAATTTTATGGGATACTGAAAACCCGCATTTATATGAAATTGAGACATTAATTAGCACAAACAATGTCATTGTTGATCGCTATAAAACACCGCTTGGTGTTCGTCACATTGAATTTAAAGCCAACGATGGTTTTTGGTTAAATTGGCGCAGAGTTCAAATTCAAGGCGTATGTCTACACCATGATAATGGTCCATTAGGCGCAGTGGCAAATCACCGAGCGATAGAACGTAAACTACAAATCATGAAAGATATGGGGGCTAACTCAATTCGAACATCACATAACCCTCCATCACCTGAACTTGTCAAACTTGCAGATGAAATGGGGATTTTGCTTCAAGTTGAATCTTTTGATGTTTGGGAAATTGAAAAACGAACTGTAGTTAATGGATATCAAAAAGATTTTGCAGAGTGGCATGAGCAAGATTTACGCGACATGATCCGCCAAAATCGTAATAGCCCATCTATCATCATGTGGAGTACGGGCAATGAAATTATGGAACAAGGTGTTGAAGATGGTTGGAAGGTTGCTAAGACACTCACTGATATTGCTCATGACGAAGATCCTACTAGATTAGTCGCAGCAGGCTTTAATAATCCTAATGGTGCAATTAAGAATAAACTTGCCGATGAGGTTGATATTGTAGGCTTAAATTACAAGCCAACACTCTACGATGATATCCATAAAGCACATCCTAACTGGATTAAATTAGCGAGCGAAACCTCATCAGTGACAAGTACCCGTGGTAAGTATCATTTCCCTATGGAAAAGTATTCAACCCATGATTCACGTTATGTCACTAGCTACGATATTGTTGGTCCTGTTTGGGCTTACCCGCCTGATATAGAATTTGAATTTTTAGAGCGTAACCCTGAAGTGATGGGGGAATATATTTGGACTGGTTTTGACTATTTAGGTGAACCAACACCTTATGGTGGCAAAGATCATAGCGATAGAGGTTACTGGAATCATGATTGGCCAGCGCGCAGTTCTTCATTTGGTGCTGTAGATTTGGTTGGTTTCCCTAAAGACAGGTTTTATTTATATCAGAGCCAGTGGACTGATACTCCGATGGTCCATGTATTACCTCACTGGAATTGGCCAACGATGATAGGCCAAACCATTCCTGTATTTGCCTACACTAATGCTGAAGAAGTTGAGTTATTTGTCAATGGAAAATCATTTGGCAGAAAAATTAAAGGTGTTGATAAAGCCTCATTACCCGTTAGTTTTAAACGTTGGGATGGTGAAAATCGTCCTGATTATAAAACGCCTTATCGTTTACGCTGGGATGTTGAGTATCAACCAGGTGAACTTAAAGTGGTTGCTTATAAACAAGGGAAAGTGGTTAGCGAAAAAGTGATCAAAACGGCTGGCGAAGCGGTACAAGCAAGCTTAAGTCCTGATCGTAATATCATTGATGCGGACGGCTATGACCTTTCTTATGTTGCTGTGGAAGTACTGGATGAACAGGGTAATTTAGTCCCAACGGCTGAAAATAAAATCCGCTTTTTTGTAGAAGGTGCTGGTGAAATCGCTGCCGTTGGCAATGGTGACTCTGCAACAGTAGAGCCATTTAAAGCGGATTATCGCCGTGCATTTAGTGGTAAGGCAATGTTAATCGTTAAAAGCATAAAAGGGCAATCTGGCGAGATAAAAATCAGTGCCTATGCTGACGGACTTAACATTACGCCTATTACAATAAGTGCAAAATAACCAATTTAATCACGAAGGCTTTGGGTTATGAATAAAACAAAATTATTAACGTTAGTGATAGCCATTTCAATATGTGTAGGGTTAGCTGCTTTAACGGGCGAGAAGGCAGTTTCTCAAGATTTGACTGAAGCTGAAACGCCTAACATTCTGTTTATCTATACGGATGATCAAGCGCCATGGGCATTAGGGGCATCAGGTAACGAACAGGCGCTAACGCCAAACATGGATCAGCTCGCATCAGAAGGAATGAGATTTGTAAATGCCTATACAACAACGCCGGTATGTAGTCCATCACGCGCAGGCTTACTCACTTCAAAGTATGGCTTTGAACTTGGTATTGATGATTGGATTAATACCAAATTTACTAAATTGGATTTATCCCCTTTAGAACCTGAGCTTGGGCTCTCTGCTACCTGGGAGACTTGGCCTAAACAGCTGCAACAAGCTGGATATTATACAGGACTTGTTGGTAAGTGGCATTTAGGGTCTCAAGCAGAGCATCATCCGACAAAGAATGGTTATGATTTTTTTTCAGGCTTTACTTCAGGTGGAACCAAACCCGCTAATCCAGTATTAGAAATCAATGGTAAAGAAGTGAAACAACAAGGGTTAACTGCTGATATTTTAACCCAGCATGCTATTGGCTTTTTAGAAGCAAACCAACAACGGAAATTTGCTTTATCACTTCATTTTAGAGCCCCTCATGGCAAGTGGCTACCTGTAGCGCCAGAAGATTCAGCACCTTATGAAAATGTGGATATTCAAATTCCTAACGCTGATTTTCCAAATTTAAACGTCAAGAAAGTTAAACAATATATGGGGGAATATTTATCTAGTGTTCGCAGTGTTGATCGCAATCTAGGTATCTTGATGAAAAAACTTGATAGCTTAGGGTTAACGGATAACACCTTGGTCGTGTTTACTTCAGATCATGGTTATAACATGGGACACAACGGCATTTGGCATAAAGGTAATGGCCATTGGATTTTGAATGATGTGGTCGCCGCTCAATCACACAATATCCCTGCAGACCAACGACCAAATATGTATGACAATTCGATAAAAGTGCCTGTTATCGTTCGCTGGCCAAATAAGGTTGCAGCCAACAGTGTCAATTACTCCACCTTGTCAAACCTTGACTGGTTCCCGACATTGCTTGCTGCAGCTAAGGCTCCATATAGTGACAGTAACGTTATTCGTGGTGAAAATGTACTGCCTGTGTTGTTAGGTACAACTGCACTGTCTACCTCTGATTATTATGCTGCTTATACAACAAAACATCAGTCTATTTCAGGGATGCGGATGTACAGTGATGGCCAATATAAACTGATTAAAGATTATATTAATAAAGGGCGGGACGAATTTTACGATCTTAGCAATGACCCTGCTGAATCAAACAATATCATTCAAACAAATGACCCTAAGGTTAGCGTTATAGTGAATAATTTTGATGATATTATTTTCGAAAAAATGCTCGCGACACAAGATCCGTTACTAAATCAGTTTTTGCCAAAACAAAAAAAACAAAGTAAGCGTCAAAAGGAATAATGAATATGAAATTTATAAAAACGATTGTGGCAGCTGCTTTATTGAGCTCTGTGGCATTTATGGGGCAAAGTGAAGAGTTTATGTCAGATCATGCTATACCAACCGACCTTGCGGCAGCTGGAATTGTAGAGTCTGATTTTAGTCAGTCATTAACCACTGGCGTGCGTATTTTAGAAGAGAAAAATTGGAATGTTTGGGGCGTTTCCCCCATCAAGGGTGAAGACGGTAAGATTCACGTATTTTTTTCACGCTGGCGCGGTACCCATGGACATTGGTTGAGTCACAGTGAAATTGCCCATGCGGTAGCTGACAAGCCAGAAGGCCCTTATACCGTAATGGGGACAGTATTGGCTGGCCGAGGCGGTGAATACTGGGATGCAGACACGATACATAACCCGACGATACAAAAAGTTGGGGACAAATATGCGCTATTTTTTATTGGCAATAATCTAGGTAAAGCCAAAGATTTTGATGGCCACCATGCCTCAACACAACGAATAGGGCTCGCAGTGTCTGATAGTTTGTATGGGCCATTTGAACGGGTTAGTGACGAACCTATCCTTGATATTAGTGCCAATAAAGCGGATTGGGATAGCTACTTAACCACTAATCCTGCGCTGCTACAACATCCGAATGGCGAATACTGGTTATATTATAAAGCCTGGGATAGATACAACGATAATATGCGAAAAATGGGCGTTGCTATATCCTCTAAGATTGAAGGGCCTTATTTAAAACATGAGAAAAACCCATTGGTATCCTTTTCTAATATCAAAAAACAAGTAGAAGATGCGTACGTATATTTTTCTAATAATACTTACTATATGGTCATGCGAGATATGGGGGTTATTCATCCTCATGTAGGACTCATGCTTGAGTCTGATGATGGGATCAATTGGTCAAGTCCAATGTTAGGATATAAAACCAACACCCATTATACCGACGAGAAAAAAATTCAGCGTATGGAAAGACCGCAAGTGTTGATGGAGGACGGCAAACCAGAGTACTTGTTTATGGCGTTAATGGGAGGCAAGCAGAACACCTCCTCTGGTGTGGTATTAAAACTAGATTAATCATTTTTGGCTTACCCTTGTTGAAAATTTTTAGCAAGGGTGTCTTATTAGATTGTCGTTATTCTGCATATATTTTAAGTATCCGTTACAGTATGAAATATCAATACCTTGGTATTTAGCCAGTAAAATAGCGATTAAATATTCTGCTAAGGGCTAGCTGTAACTCACGTTTTAAGAATCACTTTGCGGATGGCAACAGTATCAGCCTCAACCATTCAGGACATTAGACCAAATGAAATATCATTACAGCATTGGCACGATAATACCATGTTTAATCGCGAGTTTAAGTCAGCCAGTTTTATCCAAACCCCATTTAGCTTCATCTTCAAACCAACAGCCAGAAAGACCCAATATTGTTTTGATCATGGCTGATGATCTTGGTTTGGGTGATGTGAGCTATTACACCCGTGATTTAATTAATGGCAAGCCATTATTTGAAACACCCACCCTTGATCAATTAAGTCAGCAGGGCCTGTGGTTTAGTGATGCTCATGCAACAACTGCACTTTGTTCTCCGACTCGATACGGTATGATGACGGGTAATAGTACCTATCGAAGCAATGCGCCATGGGGGACATGGAGTATGTATAAAGAGTCTCCTTTCAAAAAAACTGATGCCACCATTGGCCGTATTGGACAAACACAAGGTTACAATACAGGCTTTATTGGCAAATGGCATTTAGGGGGGGATTACAAAACCAAGGAGGGGTCAACAATTTATCGAGGTGAAAAAAGAGGGTATTTACCTAAGGTTGATTTATCCCAAATTGTTGGCGGTGGCCCAGAACATGTAGGTTTTGAATACAGTTTCATGTTACCAGATGGGATTCAAGGACCTAATTATATGGCTTTTGAAAATTCTAAATGGTATCCATTAACCGAAAATTCGAAAGTTATTTTAATTGATGAAAGCTCTGCAGTAGTGCCAGAAATAGTATCCAGCAAAGGTCCTGGGATGGGTGATTCTGCTTGGGACACCCGTAAAATGGGTGATATTATTTCTCAAAAAGCGGTTGATTATATTCATCGCCAAAATAATAAAAAGCCGTTTTTACTTTACTACGCATCACCGATGCCGCATCTTCCGCATATTCCCCCCGCAACTTTTGATGGGGTAAAAGTAAAAGGCAGTACACCGACTGCTCACCTTGATATGATTGTGGAATTAGATCTTCAAATAGCTCGCATTGTAAAAGCACTTAAAGCCAAGGGAATGTATGACAATACGTTATTGATGATTACATCTGATAACGGGGGGTTATTATTTAGTCAAGCGAGCGGACACAGAGCTTCAGGTGAGTATAGAGATGGCAAAAATTCAGCTTATGAAGGCGGTCATAGAGTACCATTTATTATTCATTGGCCTGAGATGATTTCTAAAGGCGAGATCGTAAATGAACCGATAATGGCACACGATGTAGTCGCGACCATTGCTGCTGTTACTGGTTTTGAAGCAAATGAAAATCAAATGATGGATTCTATGAATCTTTTACCGCTTTTTGATGGTAAAACTGAGTTAGCCAGCAGAGAGTTTATGCTGCAACAAGGTGGCACTGATTTTCAAGTGGTATTAAGAAAAGAACAATGGAAATTAATTATCAAAACTAACCGAAATCTAACTGATTGGAAGCCTGTTGCACTGTTTGATCTTGATGCTAATAAAGAAGAACATGAACAAAAAAACTTAATAAATAATCAAGAGTTTAAGGTGCTAGCGGAAAACATGTTAGCTCAATACCTCAATATAAGGTCTTCAGGTATGAGAACTACACCTTTGCTTTGACTGAAAGAAGATGACGTCGATGTAGCCCTAAAGCTTGAAGTTAAATGTGGTCTTCGTCATTTTTCAAAAAACCTAGCATTTTGCTAGGTTTTTTGCTTTGTTAGTCGTTAAATGTTGATAACGATATTTTGCCATTAAACCTATCGTATAGGTAACACGGGGGGATTTTGATGAATCTTAATCTGCTAAAGCAATCTTTTGATCATTTTGTCCGCCATGATGATAAGGAACATAAAGTAAATATATGTTTCAACTCGCCATCAGTGCGAGCGTTTAATCAAATAAGAGCTGATGCTGGTTAGGGAGAAGTGGACCCAACACTGGCGCAAAACAGTTTGAATCAATCTTTATTTCATGTTTGCTTATATTGTGACAATAATTTAGCTGATTATGGCAGGATTATTGGTGATGGAGCTTTGTTTTATTATGTACAAGATGTTGTGGTAAAAAACCATTATCAAGGTCAGGGCTTAGGGCATTTTATTATGGAACATATTCAATGTTACTTGGCTGATACGGTCTGCAATGGAGCGACTGTAGGATTATTATCTGTAAAAGGTAAAGAATCATTTTATCAGCGATACGGTTACCAAAACGGGATGGTGAAGTTTTAGGACTTGGTATGTGTCAATTTTATTGATACTTTTCATTAATGTTATCAAAGATTTTAAGGGTATTGTAATGTCTAACGTTGTTATTACAGGGGCTAACCGAGGTATCGGTTTAGCTTTAGCACAACTATTTAAGCAACAAGGGTGTAAGGTATTTGGTTTGTGTCGCCACACTTCTGATGAGTTAGAAGCGCTGGATATTAATGTGATTACACAAATTGATGTTGCGACAGATGAGGGGATTCATAATATGCACACTTCGCTTGCGGGTGTGGCTATTGATATTCTTATTTGCAATGCCGGTATTTTACGCGATGAGCAATTATCACATCTTAATTTAGATACCATCAGACAACAGTTTGAAGTCAATGCCGTCGCACCGCTTAGGGTTGTTGCTTCACTGCAAAATCAACTTAATCCGGGCAGTAAAGTTGCGATGATCACTTCTCGTATGGGCTCTATTGAAGATAATACTTCTGGCGGACGTTATGGATATCGCATGTCGAAAGCGGCATTAAATGCGGCTTCAATGTCGTTAAGTCATGATCTTGCTGATAAAAATATAGCTGTTGGTATTTATCATCCAGGCTACGTGCAGACTGATATGGTTAACCATGGTGGTGATATCTCAGCAGTCGAGTCAGCGGCTCGTATTGTAGGGTTAATCAATGAACTCGATATGAGTCAATCTGGTGTGTTTAAGCACTCTAATGGTCAAGTCTTACCTTGGTAAGATGTGATATTAATACTTCTTCAGAATTAAAGCTGCGATCAGTCATTTACGAAAGCTTACCGTATTTAATATCGACTAGGCTAAAACTCATGTCAGTATTGATATTGATGCATAAACAATAAGGTGGTGAGCTTAATTGAAAAATTTATTCCTTAGAAAAGCAACTTCAGCAGATAAAGCTGATTTATTGAGCTTAGAGCAAAAAGTGGTTGAAGCAGAACGGCCTTTTAACCCAAGTATTAAACCTATAAATGCAGCTTATTATGATTTAAATCACTTACTTTCAGGTGATGATTCAAATTTGATTGTAGCTGAAATTAACGGAGTGATTATTGGCACTGGTTACGGTCAAATTAGAGAATCTAAACAGTCTCTCGAACATACTACACATACCTACCTTGGTTTTATGTATGTGGAGTCAGAATACAGAGGGTTAGGTATCAATAAGATGATTATTGATAACCTCATAGATTGGAGTAAAAGTCGTGGCGTGTTTGACTTATATCTAGACGTTTATGATGCCAATGATGCTGCTATACGGGCATATGAGAAAGTCGGCTTTACTAAGTCATTAGTAGAGATGAAAATTAATCTAACCAACACAGTTGAACTAGTGAGTTCATATCCCCAATAATAAACCTCTCTCTGTTTGTTTTCTCTATATGTAATATTGATTTATTAAACTTCTATCACATAGAGCATGGAGAGGTTTTATCTTCCTCCGGTGTCAGTATTGTTGTTAAGCTTTTTGATTAACCACTTTCAGTGAATTACATCAGCACATTAATATAATGACAAATCGAAGTTTCAAGTAATAAAGTCAATTATACAAGGTTTACTGAAATTAATGATGTTGCAATCTGTGCGCGCTATGGTTATGGTCATGTTAACAATAACTGGCAACTAAATGTCCATGAGGCTCAACATGAAATACATATTTCAATCTTTATTTATTATCGTAATGATATTTTTATCTTTTAATGGTTATGCCTTGGATCAAAAGTTTGAGATAGATAAAGACCTACTGCTTTTAAATTTTGATCTTAAAACAGATGTTGATGATGTCCATACTATTGCAGCATTCGATTTAATACTGAAATCTAAAGAATATAAAAAACTGAATTATTATGCTATCAGCGGCACTTATGGCATACAAGCAGGTGCCTATGTTCCGGCAAATAATCTATTTGATATGGTGTTCAAGCAAAACTGGACAGATGCACATAACGACAGACAAAACTCTATCTATAGAAGCATCAAAAAGATAAACAAAACATTATCTGATGGTGGCAATGTTTGGATGGTAGAGGCAGGGCAAAGTGATTTTACTCAAGAAATATTAACAGCACTGGCTGAATTCAATATCTCATTTTCTAAAGAACAAATAATCGTAGTGCAACACGCAGATTGGAATGAACAAGAAACAAGCGTAGATGCATTAAATTACGTCAAGCAAAACACTCATTACATAAGAATTGCCGACGGTAATAAAGAAGGAAACGGTACCCCAGGATTTAACAATCAATCCTACTTAAGTAAAAACCTTGAAGATACCAGGCTTTTGTCAGCAAAAGTTTGGAAACAGGCCAATGAAATATGTACTAAATATAACGGTATTAATGGGCGCTACGATAATAAGGCGATTTCAGCAGGGGGTGTTGATTTTTCTGACTTAGTTGAAGTCACTTATATATTGGGTATTAATGACACACCAACGGTAGCGGCGTTTTTTACTAAGTTTAACAAAACGACTTCAGAGAAATAGTCATGAAAATTACCAATATTCCACTTTTTTTTGTGGTCTTGTGTGTTTCACTATGTGTTGTACTAGACGCAACAGCTACAACAACTTGGCAGCAAGTAGAAACCTCGAACTCTTTCTCTGCACGCCACGAAGCGGGCTTTGTAAAATTTGAAGATAAAGGTTATTTAATTGGTGGTAGAGGTGTAAAAGCCGTTGATGAATTTGATCCTGATTTATTATCGTGGCGTCCTCTACAAGCATCGCCCATAGAATTACACCATTTCCAACCAAGTGTATGGCAGAACAAAATTGTAATAGCCGGCGCCTTAACGGGTGCTTACCCTGCTGAAACTCCAGTAAGAAATATTTACTATTTTTATCCGCATAAAAACAAATGGGAAAAAGGTCCTGCTATTCCAGAGGCAAGATTAAGAGGTAGTGCCGTTGCTGTGATTAAAAACAACTCGCTTTATCTTATTGGCGGTATTACCAATGGTCACCTAGATGGCAATGTTAACTGGGTCGATCGGTATGACTTTATTACCAATACATGGACTATTCTTGATGATGCTCCTCACGCGCGTGACCATGCTCAAGCTGCGCTCATAAATAATCATATTTATGTTGCTGGTGGACGAAGAACACTAGGCAAGCACAAACAAGTCTTTGAGTTAGTTGAAGGTAAACTAGATGTGTTGAATATCGAGACTAATGAATGGAAAGTAGTACAAAACGAATTGCCAACCCCCAGAGCTGGCATTGCAATATTTGCTCATCAAGATGATTTTATTGTAGTCGGTGGAGAAAGTGCCGATCCCAATAAAGCCCATGAAGAAGTTCATTTATTTGATAGCCAATCCAAACAATGGCGGAAAAAACCTTCTTTAATTCAAGGAAGACACGGGAGTGGTGTAATCGAAATAAATGGTTACCTATGGATTGCCTCTGGCTCTGGTATGCAAGGTGGTTCACCCGAATTAAATACAGTTGAACGTATTAAGCTCGATGCTATTTTTACTAATGATAAATAGCTTAATAACGACAATGCATATACCTAAAATTGATAAGTTAAACCTAATCACAGTTATGGATATATGTGTCTATGGTTATATTAATACATGAAGTTTTAACGAGTTGGTGAAGGGTTAATGGCTCAGTTTAATAGGTATCTGGCTGCATACATTTTTATGACAGTGCTCAAGTTAAAGTTGGCAATTTATTTGCGGTAAGGGACAAGCAATGAAAAATAATCTGCAAGAAATTGTTAAAGTATCAAAGTTTTACTTAACTATTTTAATATCAATAATTTTAATGACGTCGTGTGCCTTTGTGCAAAATACAGACTCAAATGAAATTAACATTGTAAATAACGAGTCAAATATTCATATTCAATCAAGTATTGTTAACTTTGAAGACACCCATAAGACAGCTTACGATGGTAGTGATTTCTATACTTATTTTTACGGCGAAACAATAGGCACCAAGGATACGATTGTGGGTTTGGCAATTATAGAACCTAACAATGAAATTCATCCGCCTCACCAACATGCTGAAGAAGAGTATTTATACATTGTAGAAGGTTCGGGGATTTGGACATTAAACGGTGTAGAAACACCTGCAAAAACTGGCGATGTATTATATGTTTCGCCCTGGGACTTACACGGCATATTTAATACAGGTGATGTACCAATGAAGTTTTTTATTACTAGAGCAAGTAATAAAGGCGTTATTGTCGAACCATCTTTGCAGGTTAAAGAATAGTCAATGTTAAGGCGTAAAAAAACCAGCAAGTCTATTTTTATAGCGTCTTGCTGGTTTTTATATTCTATTAAATGAGATCTTAACTTGAACTACAAAAATTATTTAGCGTAGTTTTTTCGATTAATATCCATCTCCGATTTCAAGCCCATCGTTAAGCTTACACACATAGTAAGCAAGATTATGGTGAAGGGGAGACCTGTAGAAATGGTTCCTGCTTGAAGTGCTTGTATCGCTTGAGTGCCACCAACATATAATAGAACAGCTGCAATAGCGCCTTCAGTAGTTGCCCAGAATATACGCTGTGGGATTGGCGCATCAATCTTACCGCCAGAGGTAATACTGTCTATGACTAATGATGCAGAGTCAGATGAGGTGATGAAGAAAACCATAATCAGTACGATTGAAAGTACCGAAATAATTGAGCTCATCGGCATTACATCATAAGCCTGAAATAGCGCTAGAGTGATATCTGTTAGGCCATTTGCGCCTAATTCACCGACTTGATTGATTATTTGATCAATGGCATTACCGCCAAATGTTGCCATCCAAAAAATCGTAATCGCTGTCGGTATTAGCAATACGCCAAGTAAGAACTCTTTCACTGTTCTACCACGAGAAATACGAGCGATAAACATGCCGACACACGGTGACCAAGATATCCACCAAGCCCAGTAAAATACTGTCCAACCATGCATCCAGGCTTCGTCTTCTCGGCCATGTGGATTACTTAACGGGATGATGTTTTCAATATAACCCATGATAGTAATGGGTAAATAGGTCAGTGTGACTGAAAAGGTCATTATGATGATGAATAATAATAACGCGAAAGCGGCCAATAAATTAATATTACTGAGTACTTTTACGCCACCGTGCATACCTCGTACAACGGATAAAATAGCTAATGACGTAACAAATGCAACTATGATGAGCTGGGTTGAAATGCCGTTACTGATCCCAAATACATGACTGATACCACTTGCAGCTTGTTGAGCACCTAGCCCTAGTGATGTTGCTAAGCCAAATAGTGTAGCAAGCACTGCTAGTATATCAATAATATGACCAAACCAACCCCAGGTTCTATCGCCTAAAATAGGATAAAACGCTGAACGCATGGAAAGGGGTAAGCCTTTATTAAATGCAAAGAAAGCCATTGATAGCGCGACTACTGCATATATTGCCCAAGGGTGGAGACCCCAATGGAACATGGTTGCACCAAGAGAGGCTTTAATGGCTTCTTCAGTAAATGGCTCGACACCACCTGGCGTTTCAAACCAACCAGTATAGTGCGCTGCGGGTTCTGCTAAGCCCCAAAACATCAGTCCAATTCCCATGCCTGCAGCAAATAGCATTGCCATCCATGAAAATATTGAGTATTCAGGGACAGCGTCATTGCCACCAAGACGGATCTTTCTAAATGGTGAGATGATTAAAACGATACAAAAAATTAAGAAAAAATTTGCAGACCACATGAAAACAACATCAAAGTTATTGATGATCTTCCATTTAGCACCATCAAGCACTTCTTTAGCTGTACTTGGCTCAACAGCGAGCAGGGCAATTAGAAACACGGCAATTAAACCTGCGCTGATCCCAAAAACCGGATTATGGATATCAAATCCCCATTTTTGAATATTATCTTGTCCTACTTCGTAATCAGTATTGTTAATACTGTATTTATCGTCAGGTTGACTCATACTTAATCTCTATAACTAAGGTGATGAAAGATATTAGCGGCGCAGATTAACAGACTTTAACTAAAGATTTATCAATTATCTTCATAGGTTAATTATATTGTGTTGATTGTCATGTTGTTTAGCTGGTGGCTGTAACGCCGTTAACTTGCTGGCTTTGTTTGTGTCAGTTTTTACGTGTTTTTTTACTGTTATCTTTAATTTAACTGCCTTATTTTTAAGCAGTTTTATCTACTTATTAAGCTTACTTAAAGATTAATTCATTAAACTAGTCATATTAATAAAAATATACAGACGCTCTTTATTCACTGGCGATAAATGTTGATGGCATTTATGCTGTGTTGTTGAATAAAGGGATCTACAAGGTAGGGATATAATGACAGTTAAAAGTGAATCTGCAGAAAAAGCGCCTGGCTTTTTAGGTAGAGCTTTAGATGGTATTGAGCGAGTGGGTAATAAATTACCTGATCCAGCGATGTTGTTTTTAATTTTGATGTTTGCTGTGTGGGGGATTTCAGCGCTGCTTTCAGGCGTGAGTTTTGAAGCGATAGATCCTCGTACAAACAGTCCTATTGAAGTGAATAACTTATTGAGCGCAGATGCGTTAACCCATTTTTTAACCTCAATGGTAACTACTTTTACCGCATTTGCGCCATTAGGTGTTGTGTTAGTTGCCATGCTGGGTGTGGGTATTGCTGAGCAATCTGGCTTTATTAATACTGCATTAAAGCAAATGCTAAAAGTCACACCCGCTAAGTTCCTGACGCCAGCTGTCGTGCTTGTGGGGATTATATCTCATACTGCTACAGATGCAGGTTATGTAGTGGTTATTCCATTAGCAGGGGTTATTTTCTTTACGGTTGGCCGCCATCCATTAGCGGGTATTGCTGCAGCATTTGCGGGCGTTTCAGGTGGATTTTGTGCCAACTTTATCCCATCAGGTATCGACCCATTATTGCAAAGTTTTACTCAGTCAGCAGCACAAATTGTTGATCCTGATATCCAAGTAAACCCTCTGAATAATTGGTTTTTTGCTGCGTCTTCTTGTATTCCTATTACATTAGTTATTTGGTATTTAACCGATAAAATCTTAGAGCCTAGATTGAATAAATCTCATAAAGTTAACCGTGACGAAGTTGACTTACCTAAGATGGATCAAGCTAGTGCGAAAGAAATGAAAGCTTTTAGGATTGCTTCAGCTGTGATGTTAGCTGCGATTGTGGGTTTCTTTTCACTCGCCATTCCAGAAACGTCGACATTACGAGATGCTAATGGATCACTTACCAGTTTTAGCGCACCGCTAATGCAATCGATTGTTCCGCTAATCTTTATCTTCTTTATGTTGCCGGGTTTAGTTTATGGTTACATGACTGGAAGCTTTAAAACTTCAGCTGATGTTGTACAAGCCATGTCTAAGTCAATGAGTGGCATGTCTCACTATATTGTGATGGCATTTTTCTGTGCACAGTTTGTAGCAGCATTTTCAGCATCGAACTTAGGCGCATTAATTGCCGTTGAAGGCGCTGGTGGGCTTAAAGCCTTAAACCTACCTGCAGAAGTGACTGTGGTAGGTATGATCTTATTAGTGGGCTTCGTTAACTTGTTTGTGGGTTCTTCATCTGCTAAATGGGCGTTGATTGGTCCAGTGCTCGTGCCTATGTTGATGCAACTTAATATCAGCCCTGATTTATCTCAAGCGGCTTACCGTATTGGTGATTCAAGCTCCAACATTATTACGCCATTAATGCCTTACTTCCCATTAGTTGTCGTTTATTGTCAACGCTATGTGAAGGGGATTGGGATAGGTACGCTCATTTCAATGATGTTGCCATTTAGCTTGGCGCTACTGTCGATTTGGAGTGCGTGGTTATTAATTTATTGGTCAATTGGATTCCCATTAGGATTAGGTGCTAGCTACACTTACGGCTAAGACATTAAGTACAGAACCTTAAAACAAAGAAAGGACTGCATTTGCAGTCCTTTCTTTTATTTTATTGTTATATTTTAACGAGTTCTAAGCTTGTTGTAGCCTTTGTTCTATATATTGATCAATGACTGTTTCCAATAAATCTAAAGGCATTGCACCATTTTTCAGCACCGCATCATGAAACTCACGTATATCATATTTATCCTGGAGTTTATCTTGAGCTTTTTGTCGCAGCTCTAGAATTTTCATCATGCCAACTTTGTAAGATGTCGCTTGGCCTGGCATGACAATATAGCGTTCAATTTCTGATATGACATCACGCTCCGCACGGCCAGTACTAGCGCTCATGTATGCTATCGACTCTTCTCGAGTCCAGCGTTTGTGATGCAAGCCAGTATCGACGACAAGGCGAACGGCACGTAATAACTCATCTGTTAAGCGGCCTATGTTATCTGCTGGTGTGTTTTGAAAACCTTGTTCATAAGCTAAACGCTCAGCATATAATGCCCAACCTTCGGAGTAAGCTGTAAAAGGTGCAAATCTGCGCAACAAAGGCATACCTTCAAGTTCCATAGCAATGGATACTTGAAAGTGATGTCCTGGAATGCCCTCATGGTAGGCTAATGTACGCATCGCATATTTAGGTGAGGTCTTTATATCATATAGATTTGCAAAGAAACGCCCTGGGCGACTGCCATCTAATGAGGGGCCTTGATAATAAGCTCCTGGTGCTGTTTTTTCTTTAAACTCAGGTATTCTAACCACTTCCATGCCAGCTTTTGGGCGAATGTTAAAACTGTCATCTAGACCGTCATTAATTTCATCCAGTATGGTTTGGTAGTCGACGAGGATTTGAGCTCTACCTTCATCACTGTCTTCATAATAATATTCTGGTTTATCAGAAAACGTGTTCATTGCTGCAAGGTAGCCATCACTGGTATCAATGCCTTCTTGCTCAAATAAAACTAACATTTCTGCTTGGATACGCGCGACTTCGGTTAAACCCAATTCATGAATATAATCAGGGGTGTAATCTGTTGTAGTAAATAGCTTTAAAGCTAACGCATAGGCTTGCTCGCCTTGAGGTAAATGCCAATATCCATCGTCAGTGCCAGCCTTGGGTTTTAATGCTTCAAAATAATTGATGAATAAATCATAGGCGGGATATATTGAATCTATAATCGCTTGCTCTGTTTGCGCAAGGAGTCTAGCTTTTTCAGAGTCTGATATTTCTTCAGTCGCATCAAATTTTGTTACAAGCGAAGTATAAAGAATATTTTCATTTGCAGGTGTTGCAACAAAACCATGCATTTCATCAAGCACTCGCTGAATCACAAAGCGTGGCGGAATGATATTGCGATCTTCACGCTCTTGAAGTGCTAATAGGTACTGTGAAAATTTACGGTTTAGTTCACCCATTCTTGAAAGGTAGTTTTCGGCATCTTCAACTGTGGCCACTTGATGTGAAGACTCCATAAAACTTGGGAAGCCACTTTGAATGCCAAACATTTGATTTGCCGGATAGGTGTGATACTGAAACTTGTCGAAATCATCGATAAGACCTGTCAAATATAGGGCTATTTGTTTCGATATAAGCTGATTTTCATCTAAATTATTATCTTCATATTGATGCAAGCCATCACGAAAGCTTTTCATTTCATCAAACACGGCTTTGCTGTTAGATGGATCGACATCATCAAGGTGAGCATTATGTCCTTTTATACCAACTGACTCGAGAAATCCAAGAGAGGTTAACCCTTCAGGATCTTTAAAAGCCATCTTAACCATTTGGCGATCTAGATAAGATCTAAACATAAATGGTTTATCGGCATACCACTCATGGGCAGCGAAACTCGCACCGATAGTGGCAACACCTAACGTGCCAAGTCCTAACCATTTCAATGATTTTTTAATCATGATTGTCCCTATTTATTGTTGTTTTAATCCATTTTAGATAATGATTTAATCTTATTTTACGCCAGTGGATATTAACAACTAACTAACATAAGTCGAAGTTATTGAACACTAAAAGTGTAAAATTGTATGCCAAAGATGAATATTAGCTGATTGCTAATAACTTTTTGCTTAGTACTTAAGCTTGTAAACAGCAGGTATTTTGAGCTGAAGACGAGCGGATTAAATACAACTATTTTTCATGGCAGGTTATGAAGGATTTTGAAGGGTTATGACAATGCTGAATCTACACTCGCCACATAATGGATGTATATATATGGCGAGTTTATTTTATCAAGTTGTAATGAGCATTAACTGCGGAGCAATATTTCATCCATGCATAGATTAAGAGGCGTTAAGTTCACTGAAAGTATGCAAATCCCTCTTTGTTGGCTGCTCACCTAATTGATTGATCCGTTTAATCTCACTGAAAATTAATGGTGACAGAATAATACACAAAGCGATATTAGATAAGGGCACTGATAACCAAATGCCATTAACCCCAAGTAAATAAGGTAGCATTAATAGAAAGGGTATTTGAATTAACATATTACCCAATGAAATCGTTAATGAACGACCGCCTTGGTTAACTGCCATAAAATACATGGTAGCGATAAAAATAAGTCCATCTAACACCAAAGCAAATAAATGTAATCTCATCCCTATCAAGGTTTCAGTCATTAAAGCTTGGTCTTGACTGCTAAAAAAACCGATAACAAACTCAGGGAATACATTGATAAAAGTCACTGTTGATACGGCTAATACCATAATGACTTTAACAGCGAGTTTTACCGTCGCTTTGATATTGTTGACCTCTTTTGCGCCGTAGTAATAACTCACAGGTGGTTGCATACCACTTGCAATACCTTCAGCCAACAAAAAGAAGGTGGTAGCCACGTATCCTACGATGGCAAAAGCGGCAACATGTACAGCAGAGCCGAACTTCATGAATAAATAGTTGTGCAATGCAATAATAAAACTGAAGTATAAAAACATAAATAAACTCGAGCTACCGAGCACAATGATATGTTTCATTTGAGAAAAGCAGATAGAACTTAGATTAAGTTTGGCTTTTGTATTGGCTTTTGATGAGAAAAAGTAGCTGAAACCGAGTACAACTACTACCGCTTGTGACACTAATGTCGCAATCGCTGCGCCCTTTAAGCCCAATGGATAGACGGCAATTAACAAATAATCCAATGCAATATTTAGCGTGGCACCAACGATTAAAAGCTTTGTGGCAAGACCTGGGTTTTCATCGTTTCGTACTAATAGCGGTAAAGCTGTTGCCGCAGCAGTAAAGAATGCTCCATAAGCAAATACTTTAATATAGTCCATTGCCATGGTGTAGTTAGCGCCGCTAGCTGACTGTAACAATAATAACGATTCACCCCATAGTTGAATGAATACGGCAGCAGCAATACTTAACAACACAATTAGTGCGATGCCATTATTTAATACACGCTGTCCGTCTTCAGGTTTATTTTCGCCACGGCTGATGGATAATAAACTACCACCGCCCATGCCAATCATCATTCCAACACCGGCGATACAGCAGATTACTGGCCAAGCCATGTTGATCCCAGCTAAACCTTCAAAACCCACATAGTGACCAACAAAAATGCCATCAATAATCTGATATAAGCCGCTGACGAGCATAGCAGCAATAGAAGGGATGGCATATTTCCAGAAATGCTGGCTGACCGTCAAACTTGATGGTTTTGAAATAAGGTTAGACATTCTACACACTCAAATAAATTTACAGACTTAATGTTGTCCATTATGGCTATTTATAAGATAGAATAAAGTTAGTAACTATCCGATTTTCGGATAGTATTTTAGCGGGAGTCAACATGAACTGGTCTATAGAACAGTTACAAGCATTTGTTGCAGCGGCGAATCTGGGATCATTTTCCTCTGCTGCGCGTTCATTAGGTAAAGCGCAGTCTCGTGTGAGTACTGCGGTAGCCAATTTAGAAATAGATTTAGGTTTTAAACTTTTCGATAGAACAGGGCGTATGCCAGTACTTACCGAGCAAGGCGAACAGATGTTCATCGAAGCGAAAGCAGTACTAGCACAATGTGAACGATTAAATTCACGTGCAATGACAGTGCAAACAGAGGATGAGCTTGCATTGACTATTGCTATTGACGAAGCTGTACCAATTTCTACATTTGAGGCTTTTTTTGATAAAACGGCCAATACATTCCCTTTGTTAAAACTGACTATTTTGAATGGTTCAAGAGATGACATTGCTCAATGGGTTGATGATGGCAAAGCAGATTTAGGTATTTTGTTTCGCAATGAACAACTCTGTGAGCGACTTGAGTTTTTTAGCATAGACAGTTTTCATCAATCTTTGATTGTTTCAGTAAATCATCCGCTAGCAAATGTTCCAACACCCAATATAGCTGAACTGAATCAGTATCGACAGTTGGTTATATGTGATTTACAAACCCAGAGTAAGCCCATTTCGGCAAACTGTTGGCATGTTGATAGCTATTACTATATTACGTCTTTGGTCATAAGAGGTTTAGGTTGGGCGCTAGTGCCTGAGCACATTGCTGACTCGTCTTGGTATTCTGGTGAAATTAAAGAATTGAGTTGTTATCACATTCCAGATTCTTTATTGATTGAAATGGGATTGGTAAAGCGTCGCGATAAAGGGGCGGGTAATATTATGAATTGGATGTTTGGTGAAGTTGATAAAATGTTTAATGAGGCAAAGAAAGCCAAGGGTTAGTGCTTTTTTTAAGACAATTCACCTTAGCTTAATCTAAGAAAACCACAGACTTGTTATGTTGAACATATAAGTTACTGGGCTCATCTGTGGTCAAATCTAGATCTAGATTTGTATCAGGCACGCAGCAACAAGGTAAGCATTCATCTTGTTTAAGCTCAATCAATGGCTTAGTAAGGTAACGAACGCTGCCTTTGTTGACCTTGGTTTTACAAGCGCCACAAAACCCATTTCTACATTCAGAGAAAACATTTACTTTTTTAGTTTCTAATACTTCAAGTAGTGTGTGTTGCTGCTGGTTGAACAGCAACACCGGTTCGCCATTTAAACTGACAATGGGCGCTTTTTTAAAATTGTGCTTATAGGTCAAAATCAGAGAACTCATCACTGTCGACTGCAGAGTCAATCTGTCCCACTAAGTATGATGAAACTTCAACTTCCTGCGGCGCTACTTGAACAGCGTCACTTTCTAACCAGTTTTTCATCCAAGGTAGTGGATTAGTTTGCTCTGGGTAGGGTTGCGGTAAGTTAACAGCCTTCATACGTTGGTTGGTAATGTACTCAACATACTGACATAAAATTTGTTCATTTAAGCCAATCATTGAACCATCTTTGAATAGGTATTGTGCCCATTCTTTTTCCTGTTCAGCTGCTTTATAAAAAATATCGTAGGCTTGATCGTGACATTCTTTAGCGATTTCGCCCATTTCAGGATCGTCTTTACCACCTTGCATGATATTCACTATGTGCTGCGTACTATTTAAGTGCAATGCTTCATCGCGAGCAATTAAGCGAATAATCTTAGCATTACCTTCCATCAACTTACGTTCCGCGAAAGCAAATGAACAGGCAAAACTGACATAGAAACGAATCGCTTCTAAAGCGTTGACTGACATCATGCACAGGTAAAGTGATTTTTTAAGGATACGAGAGCTAACAGCTATCTCTTTACCATTAATCGTGTGCGTGCCTTCACCATGCAGATTGAATACTTGAGTTAACTCAATGAGGTCATCATAGTACTGAGCAATATCACCAGCACGTTTCAGAATTTCTTCGTTCACAACGATATCGTCAAATACAACCGAAGGATCGTTAACGATGTTACGAATAATATGGGTATACGAACGTGAGTGAATGGTTTCTGAGAATGACCAAGTTTCAATCCAAGTTTCTAATTCAGGTAACGACACTAACGGCAAAAGGGCAACGTTTGGTGAACGGCCTTGAATAGAATCAAGTAACGTTTGGTATTTAAGGTTTGAGATGAAAATGTGCTTTTCATGCTCAGGCAAACTTTGATAATCGATTTTATCTTTACTTACATCTACTTCTTCTGGGCGCCAGAAAAAAGATAATTGCTTTTCAATTAACTTTTCAAAAACTTCATATTTTTGTTGATCGTAACGCGCAACATTAACTGATTGGCCCATGAACATTGGTTCGTTCATTGGATTGTTCGGTGTTTGACAAAAAGTAGAGTAAGCCATTTATATATCCCAAAAAAGCGGGGAAAGCCCCCGCAATTATATGCTAATTATTGATTAAATTTTACAAGCGCCGCCGGCACAATCGTCATCTTCTTTTTCGACTACAGTAATGTCGTCTAAGTTGTCTGATGCACCATCACGAGTGTTGTGATAGTAAAGGGTCTTTACCCCTAACTTGTAGGCTGTTAGCAAATCTTTAAGCAAGGTTTGCATTGGAACTTTTTGACCGTCAAAGCGAGTAGGGTCGTAGTTAGTGTTGGCGGAAATTGCTTGGTCGATAAACTTCTGCATAATCCCGACTAATTCTAAATAACCGTTATTGTTCGGCATATTCCAAAGCAATTCGTACTGATGCTTAAGCTCATCAAAATCTGGTACTACTTGCTTTAACTGACCGTCTTTACTTGCTTTAACGCTGATTAATCCACGTGGTGGTTCAATACCGTTGGTCGCGTTAGAAATCTGCGAAGAGGTTTCTGAAGGCATCAATGCTGACAACGTTGAGTTACGTAAACCGTGCGCTTTAATGTCGCTACGTAATCCTTCCCAATCCATGTGTAATGGTTCATCACAGATTTTGTCTAAGTCACGTTTGTAAGTATCAATTGGCAAGATACCTTCTGCATAAGTCGTTTCGTTAAATAACGGACATGCACCTTGCTCTTTGGCTAAGTTCATTGACGCTTTCAATAAGTAGAATTGAATTGCTTCAAAGGTTTTGTGAGTCAAGTTGTTACCTGAGCCATCAGAATATTTCATGCCATTTTTTGCTAAGTAATTTGCAAAGTTAATTACACCTATTCCTAGCGTACGACGATTCATTGAACCAAGTTGCGCAGAGATAATTGGGTAATCTTGATAATCGAGTAAGTTATCCAAAGCACGAACGGCTAAATCAGCTAAAGGCTCTAACTCTGATAAATCATTGATTGCACCGAGGTTTAGCGCTGAAAGAGTACAAAGGGCAATTTCACCATTTGGATCTTCAATGTTTTTCATTGGCTTAGTTGGCAAGGCAATTTCTAAACAAAGGTTAGATTGTTTGATTGGTGCAACTTTCGGATCAAACGGGCTGTGGGTATTACAATGGTCAACATTTTGAATGTAAATACGACCAGTAGAAGCACGTTCTTGCATCATTAGTGAAAATAATTCAACCGCTTTAATCTCTTTACGACGAATGCTAGTGTCAGCTTCATACTGCAAATAAAGGCGTTCAAACTCAACTTGGTCAGCAAAGAATGCATCGTACAAACCAGGCACATCAGATGGGCTGAATAAACTGATGTTTTGAGACTTAATTAAACGCTGATACATCAGCTTGTTTAATTGCACACCATAATCAAGGTGACGAACACGGTTATCGTCAACACCACGGTTATTTTTCAGTACCAGCAGAGATTCAACTTCTAGATGCCAAATAGGGTAGAACAAGGTTGCTGCACCGCCGCGAACACCGCCTTGAGAACATGACTTAACGGCTGTTTGGAAATATTTGTAAAATGGTAAGCAACCAGTATGGAATGCTTCTCCGCCGCGAATAGGGCTTCCTAATGCACGTATACGTCCAGCGTTAATACCAATACCAGCACGTTGGCTAACGTATTTAACGATTGAAGACGCTGTAGCATTGATTGAATCTAAGCTGTCATCACATTCAATTAATACACACGAGCTGAACTGACGAGTCGGCGTTCTTACACCAGCCATAATCGGCGTAGGTAATGAAATCTTAAAAGTAGAAACCGCATCATAAAAGCGCTTGATGTAGTCAAGGCGGGTTTCTTTTGGATACTTAGCGAATAAACATGCAGCGACCAAAATATAAAGGAACTGGGCACTCTCGTATATTTCGTTAGTCACACGGTTTTGTACTAGATACTTACCTTCTAACTGCTTAACTGCAGCATATGAAAAGTTCATATCACGCCAATGATCCATGTAGCCGTCAAGAATGGTTAATTCTTCAGCTGTGTAGTCTTCAACGATGTGCTTATCGTATTTACCGATTTCTACTAAACGGTTAACTTGGTCGACTAACTTTGGAGGCTCAAATTGGCCAAAGGCTTTTTTACGAAGATGGAAAACAGCTAAGCGTGCAGCAAGAAATTGATAATCTGGCGATTCTGGAGAAATTAAATCCGCAGCGGCTTTAATAATAGTTTCATGAATAGCTTCAGTTGGAATACCATCAAAAAACTGCAGGTGTGATCGTAATTCTACTTCAGAGACTGATACGTTATTCAGTCCTTTTGCTGCCCATTCGATAACGCGATGAATTTTATCTAAATCGATTGTTTCGCGCTCGCCACTACGTTTAGTGACTGTCATATTGCTGTTCATTAAAAAGAGACCTTGGTTCTATATTTATTGGTGTAATTTATTATTTGGATCTTGTTTAACCGTACTGCTTACGATCGCCAATAAATCACATTACGTTCCCTTGTAAGTCGATCATCCAAAAGCATTTACAACATTAAATTTACAAAAATACTAGTGATACAGCGAGATACTGAGCTTTTTAAGCTAGTGTCTCGTGGTGATGTCATACACAAGATATGGTGTTTTTAAATTTGATACATACAAGATAGTGAGGTTGGCGTACTTTTGCAAGCAAGATTTTACTGAATAACTTGTGGATATCTTATGTATAGTGAAACAAGTTAGTAAAAGCTAACCTGCTAACGCAAATTACGCTTTGAATAATTAGGCTAGGTTAAATTTTGAACGAAGAACGAGTTCGGTTTGATCGCTACAATATTCAGCGATCGATTGTTTTGTTGAAAAAATAGTTTGATCTTTATAGAAAGGTTTTGCTAAGCCAAACTGGTATTATTTAATCCATTAAAACACTGTCAAAATTAGTCTTAAAGTACGGTAAACGAATGGAAATGCCCCAGTACTTAGAGAAGAGTGTTTAGATAACAGTTTTTAGAGCACAGTGTTTAGAGAACAGTATTTAGAAAGTATTGCTGGAGCGCATGAACTGATTCGAATTCAAGTTGGCTTGGCCAGTGTGACGGTGTATCAGATTCAGACAAATACCCCCACAATGCCGTCCCACCAATCATACCTGCTTTTTCTGCCGCGACTAAGTCACGCTCAGCGTCACCAAGGTATAAGATCTGCTCTGGTAGACAGTCAATTTGTTGAGCGGCTAATAGCATTGGCGCAGTATGTGGTTTTGGATATTGAGTTGAGTCACCGCTAATTACCGTTTTGGCCCTTTTAGTCAGCCCTAAAGCACAGACTAGAGGGCGAGTAAACTTAGCTTGCTTATTAGTGACGATCCCAAATGGGATATTATGACTATCTAATAAAGTTAGGAAGGCTTCGAATCCTTGAAATAATTTCGCTTTCTCACCATTGACTAGTTTGTAGTAGGCCAATAAGGATTGTTGAATTTCAATTTGAGATGCTTCATCAAGGTGTGGCACTCCGGCTTTAACCAGTGCCAAACTTCCATGAGAAGCTGAGTAACGTAATTCATCAACGCTTTTAGACTCAATGCCGCGTTCTTGTAAGCTTAAATTTAATGCATGAATCAAATCTGGGGCGGTATCAGCAAGAGTACCATCTAAATCAAACAACACTGCTTTAATCGAATTCATACATCCCTTAGATACGTAATCGACACTTTATCAATGAGTAAAACGGATTAGCACTCTTTGTCAAAGCTAATTCTATCAACGAAGCATTTTGCCTCTGGCAGCACCGTATTTGATGCTACCCATGAAAACTATTAATTAGTCAGCCACTTTTTGAGTGGCAATCATATAATTAACGTCAACTTTATTAGTGTACTTATATACACCCGATAATGGGTTATGGGTAATACCTAGGGCATCACGACAAATTAGATCTGTTTTATCTACTAAATTTATTAACTCAGATGGTTTAATAAACTTACTGTGATCGTGTGTGCCGACTGGCAGCATTTTTAATACATATTCAGCACCTACAATGGCTTGTATATAAGACATCATATTGCGGTTAATGGTTGAGAAGAACACATAACCTTCAGGTTTTACCATGTCACAACAGGCTTGAATCACAGATAATGGGTCAGGGACGTGCTCAAGCATCTCCATACAAGTGACAACATCGTATTTAGCAGGGTTTGCACCAGCATGCTCTTCAGCTGTCATTGTGTCGTAATCCACTGTCACGCCTGTTTCTAATGCATGCAGCTTTGCCACTTCTATTTGGGCTTCACCCATATCAAGCCCAGTCACTTTCGCGCCTATTTTTGCCATGCTTTCAGACAAAATGCCACCACCGCAACCAATATCAACGACTGTTTTACCAAACAAACCACCACAGGTTTGGTCGATATAATTTAATCGCAATGGGTTCAGTAAATGTAAAGGTTTAAAGTCACCATTTGGATCCCACCAAGACTCAGCCATATTGGCAAATTTTTCGATTTCTTGATGATCAACATTTTGTTGAGTGGTGTGTTCTTGATTCGACATTGCAAGGACCCATGATTTATTAGTGATTATTGCATGCATTATAACCATCCGTTGCAATAAACATAGTGAGATGAAACAAGATTCATTTCTAGTTGGTTATATATTCAACACTATTTGTAGATAAAAAGGACATCCGATATTTGTTAAACCATTTTCGTAATTTAAATAGTAGAGAAACCTAAACAATATTGACTTATTCTTGCTGTTTTTATTCAGTTTTTCACTTGCTTTAACTTTTCGTTGTCCTAGGGTCTAGCCACTTTTTATATCTGTGTTAGAATGCCAAATCACGTTTTTGAGCTACACAATAAAATGGAATAATTATTGTGCGCTAATTTTAGGGGAACGAGCAGTTTATGACTGATCTGGCATCATCAATTTCGCCAATTAACATCGAAGACGAACTAAAAAATTCTTATTTAGATTATGCAATGAGTGTAATCGTAGGTCGTGCATTACCCGACGTTCGTGACGGTTTAAAACCGGTTCACCGTCGTGTGCTTTTTGCAATGAACGAATTAAAGAACGACTTTAATAAGCCTTATAAAAAATCAGCTCGTGTTGTTGGTGACGTAATCGGTAAGTATCACCCACATGGTGACTCTGCTGTATACGATACAATCGTACGTATGGCTCAGCCATTCTCTATGCGTTATACGCTTGTTGACGGCCAAGGTAACTTTGGTTCAGTTGATGGCGATTCTGCAGCAGCAATGCGTTATACAGAAATTCGCATGGAAAAATTGGCTCATTCATTATTAGCCGATTTAGAAAAAGAAACAGTAGATTATGTACCTAACTATGATGGTACTGAGTTTATTCCTGCTGTACTACCAACGCGTGTACCGACATTATTAATTAATGGTTCTTCTGGTATTGCTGTTGGTATGGCAACCAATATACCTCCTCACAACATTTCTGAAGTGATCGGTGGTTGCTTAGCGTTAATTGAAGAGCCAAGTCTTTCAATTGAACAGCTAATGGAACACATTCCAGGTCCTGACTTCCCAACAGCAGCGTCTATCAATGGCCGTAAAGGTATCATTGATGCATACAAAACTGGCCGTGGCCGTGCTGTTATGCGCTCAAAAGCTGCAGTTGAAGAAGAGAATGGCCGTGAACGTATTATCGTTACTGAAATTCCTTATCAGGTTAACAAAGCGCGTTTGATTGAAAAAATCGCTGAGCTTGTAAAAGATAAGAAAATTGAAGGTATCAGTGGCTTACGCGACGAGTCTGATAAAGACGGTATGCGTATTGTTATTGAAATTAAACGTGGTGAAGTTGGCGAGGTTGTACTTAATAACCTATACGCTCAAACTCAAATGCAGTGCTCTTTTGGTATTAACATGGTTGCGTTGACAAATGGTCAACCAAAACTGTTTAACTTAAAAGAAATGCTTGAGTGTTTCATCCTTCACCGCCGTGAAGTCGTTACACGTAGAACCGTATTTGAATTACGTAAAGCACGTGAACGTGCACATATCCTAGAAGCACTTGCTATTGCATTGGCTAACATTGATCCAATCATTGCGTTAATTAAGGCTTCACCAACTCCTGCAGAAGCTAAGGTTAAATTAGTAGAGCAAGGTTGGAAGCTAGGAAATGTACAAGGCATGCTTGAAAAAGCAGGTGATGATGCAGCTCGTCCTGAGTGGTTAGAGCCAGAATTTGGTATTCGTGATGGCGAATACTTCTTAACTGAGCAGCAAGCACAGGCAATTCTAGAGCTTCGTTTACATCGCCTAACGGGCCTTGAACATGAAAAAATTCTTGCTGAATATGAAGAGTTACTCGAGTTCATTGCAGGTCTATTGTTTATTCTACGTAGCCCTGAACGCTTGATGGAAGTCATCAAAGAAGAGTTAGAAGAGATTCTAGAACAATACGGTGATGCTCGTCGTACTGTGATTAATCAAAACGAAGTTGATATGAGTCTTGAAGACTTAATTAACGAAGAAGATGTCGTGGTGACACTATCACACATGGGTTACGCTAAATATCAGCCATTGACTGATTACCAAGCGCAGCGCCGTGGTGGTAAAGGTAAAGCTGCAACGAAAGTGAAAGATGAAGATTTCGTTGAAAAACTGCTTGTTGCCAATACGCATGACACGATTCTTTGTTTCTCTGACTTCGGTAAAATGTACTGGCTTAAAGTTTACCAGTTACCGTTGGCAAGCCGCACAGCGCGTGGCCGTCCAATCATTAACTTGTTACCGCTTTCTGATGGTGAACGTATTACTGCGATTCTACCTGTGCGTGAATATGCTGATGATAAGTTTATTGTCATGGCTACCGCTCACGGTACCGTTAAGAAAACAGCATTAACTGCTTATAGTAATCCTCGTGCAAACGGTATTATTGCAGTTAACCTGAAAGATGATGACCAGTTAATTGGTGTTGATATTACTAATGGTAGTGATGACATCATGTTGTTCTCGAATGAAGGTAAAGTTGTTCGCTTTAACGAGAAAGTACGTGATTCTGAAACGGGTGAAGTGAAGAAAGATCCTGAGACTGGTGAAGATCTGATTGCTATCCGTCCAATGGGTCGTACGGCAACGGGTGTTCGTGGTATCAAACTTGAAGATGGTCAAAAAGTTGTTTCAATGATCATTCCTAAAGAAGATGGCTCTATTCTTACGGTAACTGAAAATGGTTACGGTAAGCGTACAGACCTATCTGAGTACCCAGCTAAGAGCCGTGGCACTAAAGGTGTTGTTTCAATCAAGGTGAGTGAGCGTAACGGTGCAGTCGTTGGCGCTGTTCAGGTGACTGAATCTGAAGAAATCATGCTGATTAGTAACAAAGGTACTCTGGTACGTACTCCTTCTAACGGTGTTTCATTGATTGGTCGTAACACACAAGGTGTGACAATCATTCGTACTGCTGAAGATGAAAAAGTAGTCGGTTTGCAAAGACTTGATGAAATTGAAGTCCCAGAAGAAGAGTTTGTTGAAGGCGAAGAGTCTGAAACAGCTGCAGTAGAAAATACTGCTGACGATGCGACTGATACACCAGAAGCAGATGCTTAATCGAGTTATTTGCTAAAACAAAAAAAGGATGCCAATGGCATCCTTTTTTATTGGTTCTTTTTTATAATCGATAACGTTAAACTTAGCGTAAACACAGCTTTAGTGTTTTTAATTATAGGTTTGTAAATTGTCTCAAACTACAGTGTTTGGTTTAGTGTTGTTTGCTCACTTACTTACCTACTTAAAGCTACTTAAAGCTAATTTGGCTACAGTTATTCGCTGTCACAAGTATTCACCACTCGATGTATTAACTTGTTTAAGACAGCTTGATTACTTAACTTAACTTAATTTAACTTATATTAGTTCAGCTATAGTTCAGCTCAGTTCTATTCAGTTTTAGTTCGCTGATGTATTACTGGCGAGGACATCTGCACGTTTAAATGTATCACGCCAAAATGCCGAACTGAGTTTAGCAATAACCCTTGATTCTCCATTAAGTAACATTGCCATACCGATATTTAATTCAGGTGAGTAGGAGACTTCGGCAACATAACCAGCCACCCAGCCAGCATGATAGATTAATGGTCTACCTTCAAATTCATAAACTCGCCAACCTTTACCGTAATGAGCATTATCTAGATAAGTTCTCCAATCGCGGCGGCGTAGTTCTTTTGTTGTTCTAACACCTGGGGTAGTAACATCTTTAATCACACTGTTGGACAGAACCCCAGGGTTTTCACCTAGATTGGCAATTAGCCATTTTGACATATCAGTAATGCTGGCATTAACACCAGCAGCAGGTGCTAATTTGTAATAATTGGGTTTTACTTTTACTTTTCTGAACCCTGATTTCGTTTTTACGTGTGGTTCAGCGCGATTACTTTGCTGATCGAATGCGTCATAACCAATGGATGCTGACTTCATATCTAAAGGTGAAAATATCTTATTTTGCAGTAAAGATTCATAAGATTGACCCGATTGCTGTTCTATTGCGTCTTGAATAAATGAAAATGCTACATTCTGGTAGCTGTAACAGACCCCAGGAGAACACATCGGGGTGAGCTCAGAGAATTTGTTGATAATTCTTTCCATGCCCACATTGGCATTGATTAAATTATCATAGCTATTTGGCATCAAGCCGGTACTTTGTCCAATGATATGACCGAGATTGATTTGCTGCGCTTTTTGTTTGTCGGCAAGGGTAAACTCTGGCAAGTAGCTTTTGATCGGCTGTTGCCAATTTAATTTTTTCTCATTGACCAACATACTAGCTAACGTGCCAGCAAAAGTTTTAGATACAGACGCTAATCTAAATACAGTGTCTGCATTGACATTCAAACTGCCGCCTTTTGTTCGTTTACCATATGTACTGAGTTTCAGCACTTTGTCGCCCTCAACTATCACAAATGCGCCACCTGGCACTTTGCTTGTTTTAAGCTGTTGATGAAAACGCTGTTTAAAGCTGTCGGCTAAAGGAGAATAGTCAGATTGCTCTGCAGCTATTAAGGAAGTAGGGAGCAAACTAACAAAAGATACAGCGCCTAAAAATAATATAGGTTTTAAAAACATGTACAGTTCCAATGACCGTTAATACGGTTTATTTATTATTGTGTTGACGTCTATAACTTAAAGGACGTTTGTTACTCATTTGTATACAAGTATTGTTGTTTAATTTAATGATATTTACTAGTGACTCGTCATGTAAATTCATAAAATCTGTTTCATTTTAAACATAAAAATAGTGCCGTAGTTTACTTATGCAGCACTTAATAAAATAGCAGGTTATTTATTGATAATTGACCAGTAGATTCTATCAAAAAATGCCTTGTTGATAGTATTTAAAAGTATATTTTGAGTAATTAAATCATGCTTGATCTGCTTTATGATTATTTTTCATTTTAGCTGTGAAACAGTTGGGATATAATGCATGTCAAAATGCTATCAATTTAATGTTTTAACTAAAAACGATAAAGGACAATGCTGTGAGCGCTATTTATAATTTTTGTGCTGGACCTGCCATGTTACCACAAGCTGTAATGCAAAAAGCGCAGCAAGAACTAATTGATTGGAATGGTTTAGGTGTCTCCGTCATGGAAATTAGCCATCGAAGTAAAGAGTTCATTGCATTAACTCAACATGCTGAAAAAACATTACGCGCATTAATGGAGATACCAGAAAACTATCATGTGTTATTTATGCATGGTGGTGGTCGTGGTCAATTCACCAATGTCGTTAATAACTTTTTAGGTGATAACGGTAAGGCTTTGTATTTAGTTAATGGCCAATGGTCAACAGCAGCGGTTAAAGAAGCGGTTAAATTGGTGGGTGATGACAATATTGATCAAATGAACATTGTCGAAAACTGTGATGGTGTCAATCAAGTTGTTCTTCCTGATCTCAATGCCATTGATAAAGATTATCGCTATGTCCATTTTTGTGCCAATGAGACCGTTGACGGCATAGAAATATTTGAATCACTTGAAAGCCCATGGCCTGTGGTGGTTGATTTATCTTCAACGATTATGTCGCGCCAAATAGACGTTAGTAAGTATGGGCTGATCTATGCCGGCGCTCAAAAAAATATCGGCCCATCAGGTTTATCTATTGTCATTGTTCGTGACGATATGTTGAAACTGCCTAGTTTACCTCAGTCTTCAATTATGGATTACAGCGTCGCGCAGGCGAACGATTCTATGTTCAATACACCACCAACTTTTGCATGGTATCTTGCCGCAGAAGTGTTTGATTGGTTGACTGCGCAAGGTGGCGTTACTGAGATAGAAAAAATCAATAAACAAAAAGCGGATTTACTGTATCAGTGTATAGACAGTAATCCGTTTTATAAAAATGGTGTTAAAGCAGAAAACCGTTCAAGAATGAACGTCACTTTTCAGTTAACTGACAACAGTCTAGATAGTGAGTTTTTAAAGCAAGCGGAGCAGGCGGGTCTTGTTGCGCTTAAAGGACATCGTATTGTCGGTGGCATGAGAGCAAGTATTTATAATGCGATGCCATTATCAGGTGTTCAAGCTTTGGTTAACTTTATGGAAACGTTTGCAAAACAACATAGTGCATAACTGTTTAAGCTAATCATAAATAAAAAAGCGAATGACATTAATGTCGTTCGCTTTTTAGTTTATATGTGTTTAGTGATGTTGATTATAAAATTGTCGCGATTGATTTAGCCAGATAATCAACGTTTGCTTCACTGATACCAGCAATACTCATCCGGCTTGAACCTACCATATAAATACTGTGTTGCTGCTTAAGCGTTTCTACTTGTTCAGGGTTAATACCTAAGAAGGAGAACATTCCTTTTTGTTTAGCAATGAAGCTGAAATCTTGCTCAACACCGTTTTCAATTAATTTACTCACCAGCATTTGACGGTTGCCGTTAATGCGATCTCGCATGACTGTTAATTCATTTAACCATGCTTGTTTTAACTCTGGATTTCCAAGTATGGTCTCAACCAATGCTGCACCGTGTGCTGGCGGCATAGAGTAGATACAACGCACAACATACAGTAGAACAGAAAAAGCAACGTTTGCAGCTTGGCTATTATCAGCGACAATAGTACATGCGCCAATACGCTCACGGTATAAACCGAAGTTTTTAGAGCACGAACTACATAAAATCATTTCCTCTACAGCCGCAGCCATCTGGCGAACGCCATAGGCATCTTCATCGACACCATCCCCAAAACCTTGATAAGCCATATCAATCAGTGGTGTAAAGCCTTGCTGAGCTGTGATGCTAATTACTTCATCCCATTGCGATTGAGTTAAATCCATTCCACTCGGGTTGTGACAACATGCATGCAATAAAACGACGTCATCTTTATTGATTTGTTTTAATGCATCGACCATTTGATCAAATTTAAGGGTTTTAGTGTCATAGTCATAATAAGGATAGGTTTTAACCGTTAAGCCAGCAGCTTCAAATAGGCCAGTGTGATTGGCCCAAGTTGGATCGCTAACCCAAATGACGGCATTGGGATTACAACTTTTAATAAATTCAGCTGCTACTCTCAATGCGCCAGTACCGCCAGGTGTTGACACTGTGCGAATACGATCAGCAAGCAATGCTGTATGACTTTGTCCAAATGCAAGTTCAGACATTAATTGATTAAACGACTCTGATCCGGTTGGGCCAATGTAGACTTTGGTGGTTTCAGTTTCTGTACGCATTTTTTCTGCTGTTTTTACACATTCCAGAATGGGTGTGTGACCCGCTGGATCTTTATAGACGCCAACACCTAAATCTATTTTCTGTGAGTGATTATCTTGGCGGTATTGAGTCAGCAAACCTAAGATTGGGTCGGCTGGCATAGCAGTTAATGTTTTGAACATGACTGTTGACCTTATTTATTATTCAGTTTTAGTAGGATTAACTTAAGGGTAACGTAGATTAAATACTGAATGAAATGCCTTTTTTTCAATAACGCCAAAAAGCTTATTTTTATGAGCCGAAAGTTTACAGTTTACGGTTCAATAGTGCAGAACAGGCTCTGACTTTAGGTTAAACAGGCTGTTTTTCATTCATTTTATTCAAGTTGGCTTAAAAACAGTAAATAAATGTCATATTTCCCTTGAATCATGGGCTGCAATCAGTAAATTTGTAGGCAAGAATAATTAATCAATTTGATAGTGCCCAAATCGTATAGATAAATTGACAAAGCTGTCTTTATCTTTTGCCTTCAGTCATTCTCGCGTTTAGCTAGAAATCATTTAAGAAGAATCGCTAATGAAACAATTGCGTCTAGAACCCGTTAACAAAGTAAATGGTGTCGTTAATATCCCTGGCTCAAAGAGCATATCAAATAGAGCATTATTGTTAGCGACGCTAGCAAAAGGGAAAACAACCCTGACAAATTTATTAGATTCAGACGATATTCGCTATATGTTGGCATCATTAAAGCAATTAGGCGTTGAGTACCAATTGTCTGAAAACAACACCGTGTGTGAATTAGTAGGTTTAGGCAAGCCATTAAGTGCTCAGCAAGCGCAGACTTTATTTTTAGGTAATGCAGGCACGGCAATGCGCCCATTATGTGCAGCGCTTACGTTAGGTTCAGGTGAGTTTACCTTAACAGGTGAACCTCGCATGGAAGAAAGACCTATTGGAGATTTAGTTGATTCGTTACGTCAGTTAGGTGCAAATATAACTTACCTTAAGAATGATGGCTTTCCACCTTTAACTATCAATGCAGACGGTTTAAATGGCGGAGAAGTTGAAATCGCAGGTGATTTATCTAGCCAATTTTTAACGGCATTATTAATGGTTGCCCCATTAACTAAAGACACAGTAAACATAAATATCAAGGGCGAGTTAGTTTCAAAGCCTTATATTGATATTACCATTGCATTAATGGCTCAGTTTGGTGTTGAAGTCATTAATCATGATTACCGCCGTTTTGAAATTCAAACTGGTCAGCAATATGTTTCACCGGGCAAAGTGCTTGTTGAAGGTGATGCATCATCAGCTTCTTATTTTCTCGCTGCTGGTGCAATTCAAGGTGGTGAAGTTAAAGTTACTGGTGTTGGTAAATTAAGTATTCAAGGGGATGTGAAATTTGCAGATGTACTTGAAAAAATGGGTGCAGACATTGAGTGGGGTGATGATTACATTATTGCACGCCAAGCAAAGCTAACGGCTGTTGATTTAGATATGAATCATATTCCTGATGCGGCAATGACCATCGCGACTGCTGCGTTATTTGCTGAGGGGACCACACGTATAACAAATATTTACAATTGGAGAATTAAAGAAACCGACCGCTTATCAGCTATGGCAACTGAACTCCGTAAAGTCGGTGCCACAGTAGAAGAAGGTCATGACTTTATTGCTGTTACTCCGCCAGCTGAGTTAAATACTGCAGCAATTGATACTTATAATGATCATCGTATGGCAATGTGTTTTTCTATGTTAGCCTTTGCTGACTGCGGGATTACCATCAATGACCCAGATTGCACGTCTAAAACATTCCCTACCTATTTCGCTGAGTTTGCTCGTTTAGCTCAATAAGGCTGTTGATTTCATCGACCAATTAAATGACGGCAGTCAATATACTGCCGTTGTTTTGATCTGGTTAGTGAACTTACAAAATACTCCAGTTTTTTCATCAAAATTGTTATACAATGCCGCCCGCTCATTTTGATGAACCTTTTTTACTTTCATGGAAGATTGTTTTTTTCGGAGGAATTTATGTCTGAACGTGCTCCAGTAGTCACAATCGACGGACCAAGCGGTGCAGGGAAAGGGACCATATGTCAATTAGTCGCAGAGAAACTAGATTGGCACTTATTAGATAGCGGTGCTATCTATCGCGTATTAGCCCTTGCTGCGATTCATCACAATGTTGAATTAGAGAATGAAGAAGCTATTACCTTACTTGCTGCTCATTTAGATGTGCAGTTTTTAACAGGTACTGAACAAGTTAAAGTGATTCTTGAAGGCGAAGATGTATCTACCAGCATCCGTACTCAAGAATGTGGCAATGCAGCGTCAAAAATTGCTGCATTCCCTCGTGTTCGCGAAGCATTATTGCGTCGTCAGCGTGCTTTTAGTAACACACCTGGTTTAGTCGCCGATGGCAGAGACATGGGGACGGTCGTTTTTCCTAATGCTCCAGCTAAGATTTTCCTTACTGCATCAGCAGAGGAAAGGGCGCAGCGACGCTATAAACAGTTGCAGGACAAGGGCTTCGATGTTAATATCGATCGCCTTTTATCTGAAATCATTGAACGTGATGACCGCGATATTAATCGTTCAGTCTCACCTTTAGTGCCTGCAGATGATGCGCTAGTGATTGATACTAGTGGTATAGGTATTAATGAAGTGCTTGAGCTTGTGCTTGAACACATCAATAAAAACTTAACGTAATTTCTTAATTCTGAGAGATTATGAAACAACATTTATATCACGGATGATGTAAATAAATTAATTGACTCCACATCCAGGATGGATGGTGGTTTATAAAAGAAAGTAATCATAAAATGACTGAATCTTTTGCTGATCTATTTGAACAATCCCTAAATGAACTTGAGTTCCGTCCTGGTTCTATCGTACGTGGTGTAGTTGTACGCATCGAAAACGGTACTGTACTAGTTGACGCTGGTCTTAAGTCTGAAAGCCCAATTTCTGCTGACGAATTCAAAAACGCTCAAGGTGTTTTAGAAATCGCTGTTGGCGACGAAGTTGATGTTGCACTTGACTCTGTTGAAGACGGTTTCGGTGAAACTCAATTATCTCGTGAAAAAGCGAAACGTCACGAAGCTTGGATTGTTCTAGAAAAAGCTTACGAAGATGCTGAAACTGTTATCGGTATCATCAATGGTAAAGTTAAAGGTGGTTTCACTGTTGAATTAAACGGTATCCGTGCCTTCTTACCAGGTTCTCTAGTAGACGTTCGCCCAGTTCGCGATACTGCTCACCTAGAGTACAAAGAATTAGAATTCAAAGTTATCAAACTTGACCAGAAGCGTAACAACGTTGTTGTTTCACGTCGTGCTGTTATCGAATCAGAAAGCAGTGCAGAGCGTGATGCTCTTCTTGAGAACCTTCAAGAAGGTCAAGCAGTTAAAGGTATCGTTAAGAACCTTACTGACTACGGTGCATTCGTAGACTTAGGTGGCGTTGACGGTCTTCTACATATCACTGATATGGCTTGGAAGCGTGTTAAGCACCCATCTGAAATCGTTAATGTTGGTGACGAAATCAACGTTAAAGTTCTTAAGTATGACCGTGAGCGTACTCGCGTATCACTAGGTCTTAAGCAACTTGGCGAAGATCCATGGTTAGAAATCAGCAAGCGCTACCCAGAAAGCACTCGTCTTACTGGTCGCGTAACGAACTTAACTGACTACGGTTGTTTCGTTGAAATCGAAGAAGGCGTTGAAGGTCTTGTTCACGTTTCTGAAATGGATTGGACTAACAAGAACATCCACCCATCTAAAGTTGTTAACTTAGGTGATGAAGTTGAAGTTCTAGTTCTAGACATCGATGAAGAACGTCGTCGTATTTCTCTAGGTCTTAAGCAATGTAAGACTAATCCATGGGATGATTTCGCTACTCGTTTCAACAAGGGCGATAAAGTTTCTGGTAAGATCAAGTCTATCACTGACTTCGGTATCTTCATTGGTCTTGACGGCGGCATCGACGGTCTTGTTCACTTATCTGACATTTCTTGGAACGGTACTGGCGAAGACGCTGTATCTGAGTACAAGAAAGGTGACGAAATCCACGCAGTAGTTCTTTCTGTTGACCCTGAGCGTGAGCGTATCAGCTTAGGCGTTAAGCAAACTGAAGACGATCCTTTCAATGCTTACTTGGCAGACAAGAAGAAAGGTACTATTGTAAATGGTGTAGTTACTGCTGTTGACGCTAAAGGCGTTACAATTGAACTAGCTGAAACTGTTGAAGGTTACCTTCGCGTTGCAGATATCTCTCGCGAGCGTATCGAAGACGCATCTACACAATTCTCTGTAGGTGACAAAGTTGAATCTAAGTTCATGGGCGTAGATCGCAAGAACCGTTCTATCAGCTTATCTATCAAAGCGAAAGATGAAGCAGATGAGAAAGAAGCAATGGCAACTATTAACAAGCAAGATGATGCTGTTATTAGTAATGCAATGGCTGAAGCGTTTAAAGCAGCTCGTAAGTAATAAATCGCCTGTTGTGTGGGAAACGTACTTTGTTTCCCATTAGGCGACTGTGTTTGGCTTGATAATAGAGGGTATAGGATGACGAAATCCGAACTGATCGAAAAACTCGCCACTAGGCAGTCGCAGCTGTCGGCGAAAGAAGTGGAAAGTGCTATAAAAGAAATGTTAGAGCAAATGGCGACAACATTAGAAGGCGGTGATCGCATAGAGATCCGTGGCTTTGGTAGTTTTTCACTTCATTTCCGTGCACCACGTGTTGGCCGTAATCCTAAAACTGGAACCTCAGTTGACTTGGAAGGCAAATATGTACCGCACTTTAAGCCTGGCAAAGAACTGCGTGAACGTGTCGATGCGGTTAATCAATGATTAACGCTTGATTAAAAAGCCTCCTTTTGGAGGCTTTTTTGTATCTAATGCTCAGCAAAGCTGGTTAGTTGACTAAAATTCTTGGATAATCATTATATTGGTAAATTTCGATCTTATCTTTCACAGATAGAATGGAGCTGCACGTGAAATCTTTTATTGCCATTGTCATTGTTGGTTTATTCTTTGTTCTTGCGCTACTTTTTGGTGCTAAGAATGAGCAAATTGTTACTGTCAGTTATTTTATCGCTGAAGGACAGTATCGATTACCTGTTGTCCTCGCGGTTGTATTTTTAGCTGGCTTCATCATTAGTTGGTTATTTGCTGCTTATTATATTGTTAAGTTGAAAATGGTCGTTAGAAAAAGGAACAAAACTATTGCTCAACTAACGAACAACATTTCTGAGCCAACTGTACAGGATACCGTCGCGTAATATGCTAGAAATCCTCTTTCTGTTGTTACCTATAGCGGCTGGTTATGGCTGGTATATGGGGCGAAGAAGTATACGACAGAATCAAAAACAGCAAAGTAAAAAACTCAGTAGAGACTATTTTACTGGGCTTAATTTTTTACTTTCAAACGAATCTGACAAAGCAGTCGATTTGTTTATTACCATGTTAGATGTCGATGATGAAACCATTGATACTCACCTTTCATTAGGTTCGCTTTTTAGAAAACGCGGCGAAGTCGACCGCTCCATCAGAATTCATCAAAACTTAATTGCCAGACCTAGCTTAACCACAGAACAACGTGATATTGCTATGATGGAGTTGGGTAAAGATTATTTAGCGGCTGGTTTCTACGACAGAGCTGAAGAAATATTTTTAAACCTTGTTAGTCAAGATGATCATAGTGAAGAAGCTGAAACTCAGCTGATCTCTATTTATCAAGTTACCAAAGAATGGCAGAACGCCATTAACATCACTAAAGGTTTAAGCCGCAAGCGTCAGCAAGTTTTAAAATCAATTACAGCCCATTTTTATTGTCAGCTTGCTGATGAATCTACAGATGGCGCTGAGAAAATCAAATTACTACAACAAGCAATTAAACTCGATGATAAATGTGGTCGTGCTTGGTTAACTTTGGCAAAAATTTATCTCGATTCAAATCAAGTTAATTTATGTAAAAAAGCTATCTTGGAACTAAAACTAGCTGATATTGAATTATTTTCTGATGCCATTGGTGTTGCAAAACAAGTCTATCGCGACACAAACGACGCTGAAGGTTATCAATCCTTGTTACAACAAGCCCTAGAGGCAGGCGCTGGGGCAAGTGTCATTATTGCACTAGCAAAACACATGATTGAACAAGGTAATACCAAAAATGCTGAAAAGATGGTGTTAGATCATCTTTACCGTCACCCAACGATGAAGGGTTTTCAGCATTTAATGCAACTACATATCAAACAAGCAGAAGATGGCCAAGCTAAACAAAGTTTATCTATGCTTGAAAAGTTAGTTGAACAACAGATTAAATTTAGACCCAGTTATCGTTGCTGCTCATGTGGTTTCCCAGCGCACAGTTTGTATTGGCATTGTCCGTCTTGTAAAGAATGGGGCAGCATCAAACGTGTTAAAGGCTTAGACGGAGAATAACGCCAGAGCATGGTAATATGCGTGGCCAAAGGTAACAACGATAACCGATTAAAACATTGGGTTACCAATCAAACATTTCATTTAATACCCTATAGCTGAAATGCGTTAACAAACACCTTACGGAGTAAACATGGCAGATAAACCGATTGTAGTAGCCTTAGATTATGACAATAAAAATGAGGCACTATCACTGATTGATAAGCTTGATCCATCTATGTGTCGCCTTAAAGTAGGCAAAGAAATGTTTACTTTATTTGGACCACAATTGGTAAAAGACATCCATGATCGTGACTTCGATTTATTTCTAGATTTAAAATTTCATGATATTCCTAATACTGTAGCAAAAGCCGTGTCTGCAGCAGCGGACCTTGGTGTTTGGATGACGAACGTCCATGCAAGTGGTGGTTTAGCGATGATGCAGGCAGCCCAAAATGCATTAGGCAATTATGGTAATGACGCACCTTTGCTAATCGCTGTAACAGTATTAACGTCAATGAGTGATGAAGATTTATCATTATTAGGGATAAATGTTCCTGCATCTGAACATGTTAAACGTTTAGCTGCGCTAACACATCAAGCTGGTCTTGATGGGGTTGTGTGTTCAGCTCAAGAAGCCACTATGCTTAAAACAAGCTTTGGTAAAGACTTTAATTTAATCACTCCTGGTATTCGTCCTGTTGGTGCTGATGTTGGTGATCAACATCGCGTAATGACGCCACCGAAGGCGATTGCTGCGGGCTCTGATTATTTAGTGATTGGTCGCCCAATTACTAAAGCAACCGATCCATTAGCTTCATTACATCAAATCGTTAATTCATTAACGTAAACATGTAGGTATTGATCAATATTCTAATAGTATCACCTAAGCAGGAGTGCAAAATGTTTGATTATCATGGAAAGAACGTTGTTGTTATTGGTGGTACAAGTGGCATTAATCTTGGTATTGCTTGCGCTTTTGCTCAGCAAGGGGCAAATGTTGCTGTTGCCAGTCGCAGTGTTGAAAAAGTGACAGCAGCCGTAGATGCTTTAAAGTCAGCTAACCCTCGAGGTCAGCACATAGGCGTGAGTTTTGATGTCAGAGATCCTGAAGCTGTTGCTTCGGGTTTTTCAGAGATTGAAGCACAGTTCGGCCATATTGATGTGTTGGTCAGTGGCGCAGCAGGAAACTTTCCTGCACGAGCGAAAGATTTATCGGTAAATGGCTTTAAATCGGTTATGGATATTGATTTACTTGGTAGCTTTCAAGTGATTAAACAAGCATATCCATTATTGGCGAAAGGCATAAAAGAGACTGATGGCAAAACGTCTGCCAGTGTCATTCAAATTTCAGCACCTCAAGCCTATGTGCCAATGGCGTTACAAGTGCACGTATGTGCAGCAAAAGCGGGTGTTGATATGCTGACACGTACCTTAGCCATAGAATGGGGCGTTGAAGGTATTCGAGTCAATTCTATTGTGCCGGGTCCTATCGCAGAAACTGAAGGTTTTGATCGCTTAGCACCGAGTAAAGCATTAAAATCGATGATAGCTGATAGTGTGCCGCTTAAACGTAACGGACAAAAACAAGATATTGCCAATGCTGCGTTATTTCTAGCATCTGACATGGCTTCATACATTACCGGAACAATATTACCTGTCGATGGTGGTTGGTCATTAGGTGGTGCAGGTGCTGCAATGGATGCATTAGCAAAACATTTACCTGAACAGTAATACAATTTTTTTAAAGGTGATTTAAATGGCCAACGCATTGCAAGAGCAATTGCTAAAAGCAGGACTCGCGAGTAAGCAAAAAGCGCGAGACGTTAAAACTCAAAAACGTAAACAGAAAAAAGCCAAGGTCGATGACGGCAGTGCTGATTTGAAACAGCAAATTGCAGATCAAAAGTTAGCGCAAGCAGAAAAAGATCGCGCTTTAAACGAGAAACGATTTGCAGAGGCGAGTGAGAAAGGTCAAGTTCGTGGTCTTATTACCGAGTTTAATAAGTTTGCCATTAGCATCCCTAAAGATGCTGAAATCAAATTTAATTTCACTATGAGCACTAAGATTTTATCTATTTACGTAACAGAAAAGCTGCAAGGTCAGTTATTATCTGGCGCTGTAGGTATCGTACGCCACGAAGATAAGAGCTACCTTGTACCTCACAAACTGGCTGAGCGTGTAAACTTATTGGTACCTGAGTGGTGTGGTTATTTATGGGAAGAAAATACCAATACCCAAACTGAACAAGTTGAACAAGCAGATGATCCATACGCAGATTATGCAATTCCTGATGATTTAATGTGGTAAACACGGAGTAAACTCTCATTATTCAAATGATGTGTTTAATGGCGAATTCGTTTATCTAAATCATAATTATTAAAGCCTCTTTACGGGGCTTTTTTATTGCTTAAATTTATAATTAAATACCATTTCATTCATGCTTTACTAGGTAATCATCGTGCTTAAAAAAACTCACTACTATAGAAATGGTGCTGATTACCGAGAAGGGCAGCAAGCCAATTTTATTGATATCAAACATACTTTTGGTTTGAGGCATATTAGTGTCGGCAAATGGGTTACTAGAGAAGAGTCTGACATTGCAGCTAATCTAGTTTTTGATTCATTAGCTGATTTATCACAGATATTACAAGTGCCTACAAGATTACTGGGGTTGCGACAAACATTGAACTTGTTATTTGGCCGAGGTGGTCAAAAAGGCGTGCAGGCTCATTATTCCCCGACCACTAAAGAACTAGCTTTAGCTAAAAATGCAGGTGCAGGAGCTTTAGCACATGAGTTCTGGCATGCATTTGATCATTACATTGTTGATAAGGCTTTTGATGTTGGTAGCAATATGAGGAGTTCCCATTCTGCCTTTAGCGTTAAATACAGCTGTGCATCTGATTTATGGCTCAAAGATGTGTTGTTAAAACCTCACCAACTAAATGACAAACTGTCAGCGTTATTTAAATTGGTATTGTTGAGTGATGACGGCATGAGTGAAAGTGATTATGTGAACAAGGCTATCGCCATTGATAAGCAGCAAGGAAGTTACTATTTCTCTAAACCTACAGAGCTAATGGCAAGGGCATTTGAGGCTGCAATTGAATCAGACGGTCATATCCATAACCAGTATTTGGTCTCAGGGACATTAGATACTGATACTGTTTCAAAAATGATATATCCCTCTATGGAGCATCGCAAACAGATCATGGCTTGTATTATAGATTATTTTGCATTGCTGGGTGCCGCTTACGAGCAACAGCAATAAAAGTTACTTATCTAATATCGTTCTCATTTTATCAATAAAACTCTGCTAATTATCTAAGATGATTGACAGCAGTTATCTTTCCAAAGTGCTTTTAGAAATATCCTTTTTTTATATGGTTAACATGCGATTGAACTTGTGTTTATTGCGACTTTTGTATAAATTGAAACAACTGTTTTAATTATCTGTTTAAGAGCCTGATATGAACCCTTACCAAGCACCTTTAAAAGACATGCAGTTTTTATTAGAAAATGTCTTCGACGCCACCAATACTTGGCAAAACATGCCTGCTATGGCTGAAATGGTCGATATGGATACTGCTGTCGCTATTTTAGATGAAGCGAGCAAGATAAGCCGTGACCTAATTCAACCTATTAACCGAAATGGGGATGAACAAGAAGTCAGACATATTGATGGTAAGGTCATCACACCGGATGGGTTTAAAGAAACTTACCAGCAATTTTCAGAAGGTGGTTGGGTAGGGCTTTGTGGTGAGCCAGATTTCGGTGGTATGGGAATGCCGAAAATGCTTGGTGTATTAGTTGATGAGATGAATTACAGCGCCTGTAACTCATTTACTTTATACAGTTCACTGACTGCTGGCGCCGCATTATGTATTAATGCGCACGCAACAGAAGAGTTAAAAGAAAAATATTTACCTAATCTTTATTCTGGCCAGTGGTCAGGTGCAATGGACATGACTGAGCCGCAAGCGGGTTCAGATTTACGTAACATTCGTACTAAAGCTGAACCTCAAGAAGATGGCAGTTACTTAATTTCTGGTAGCAAAATTTTCATTACCGGTGGCGATCATGATTTAACAGAAAACGTTATTCACTTAGTGTTGGCTAAACTGCCTAATTCCAGTGGTATATCTTTATTTTTAGTGCCTAAAATCAATGTTAATGATGACGGTTCATTAGGTGATTCTAACGGGGTGACTGTTGGTTCTATAGAACATAAAATGGGCCTTAAAGCATCTGCCACATGTGTGATGAATTACGACAATGCCAAAGGTTTTTTAGTTGGTAGAGTTGATCGTGGTTTGGTGTGTATGTTCACTATGATGAACTATGAGCGCTTGGCTATTGGTATTCAAGGTTTAGGCAGTGCTCAGGGTGCTTATCAAATGGCTGCCGACTATGCTAAAGAACGTGTACAAGGCGTCGCAGCAGGAGGGTCAGCAACTGGCGCTACTGCCGATCCTATTATTGTGCATGGCGATGTGCGTCGTATGCTATTAACAATCAAGTCAATTACTGATGCGGGTCGTGCATTATCAGTGTTTACTGGTAAACAACTTGATTTGGCCAAGCACAGTGAAGGTGATGTTAAAGCAAAAGCGACAAAATATGTTGGCTTATTAACACCAGTTTCTAAAGCCTTCTTAACTGACCGTGGTTTAGACGCCACAATCATGGCGCAACAAGTATTCGGTGGTCATGGTTATATTCGCGAAACGGGTATAGAACAATTTGTCCGTGACACGCGAATCGCGCAGATTTATGAAGGAACAAACGGCATTCAGGCTATCGACTTTTTAGGTCGTAAAGTCACAGGTGACAATGTCGCAACGTTAACTAGTTTCGTTGCTGAGATAAACCAAGAGTTAGCCGGTTTTGAACATGTGTCTGACGCTGACAAAAAGGCGATCAGCTTACGCTTTGATAATTTACTCACCATTGCAAATCACATCAATGAGCATAAATTAACTCAGCCAGCATTAATTAATGCGAGTGCGGTTGATTTCTTAGATGCATTTGGTTTTATCCTTTACGGTTATTACTCATTGCTGATGGCTGAACGTTCACAAGGTCATGAAGATCAAAGTTTTGCGCAACAAAAACAATTTGTGGCAAAGTTCTATATGGACAAAGTTCTGCCTAAAGCGGATTTCCATATTGCGCAGGTCAGTCAAGGTGACGATGCTATTATGGCAATGCCTGCAGACTTGTTTTAAATTATCGACTTGTAAGCACTTATCAGAAAAAAGCACCTTAATTTAAGGTGCTTTTTAGTATCTACAATAAATAAGCTTAAGCAGCAATTTGCTTGATAGCGCAAAGACCGATACTTAAGGTTTAAGGCAAATCATTCAACGTTTGCAGCAAAAGGGCACTAAAAGGTGCTAGTCTGGCTTTTTTTGCTTTAGGGCTTAAGCCGTTTTCTATGATGACAAAAGCGTATTGCTTACCATTATCTGCATCTAAATATCCTGCCAAGTTTTCTACGCCCATCATAGTGCCGGTTTTAGCGGCCACTTCACTCTTTAACGGTGGTTGATTAAAGTATTTTTTGTATTTGAGGGTGCCAGACTCACCAGAAACGGGTAGTAATGTTTCTAGATAGTTTAATTGCTCGTCTGTTTTGATTAGTTGTAATACCGCCATCATTTGATGGGCTGTAATAAGGTTGTAACGTGACAAGCCAGAGCCATCGACAATGTTTGCTTCAATATAAGGTAAGCCGAGTTCTAGCATTATATGCTCAATGGCTTTTGCTCCGACTAAAAATCCATCTTTAGGTACAGTATTATTCCACTGTATCTCATCTAAAGGGGCTGCTTGCTCAGTTCGTAATTGCTTTTGGTATTGAAAAAAATACTGTCTGCCAATTTGTTTTAATAAACTGTCAGCAATTAAATTATCAGATTTTTGTAACATGGTTTTTAATAAAACGGGTAGCGGTTTTGATTGATGTGTTGCAATGACTGTTTGTGGCTGATTAACCTTTGATACAGTGCTAATACTAAGATAGTTAATCTTGTTTTGTTGGAGTAAATCTTCAATTACCCCTTTGCTATATAAACTCGGATCGTTTACTGCTATCGCTAATCGAATGGATTTGTTGCCTGGGTAACAACCATCAATTTGATAATGGTTATTATCAAATCGTTGCATATGCAATTCACAAAAATGTTTTTGTGCTTCTTTTACATCAATGGTTTGATCAAACTTAGCTGTTGATGTCATCGTGATTGGATAAATTGATTTAATTGAAACGGTAGACGCCACTTTAGACGGCGTCAGCGTCGCTTTAACGCAATTTCTATCAATAATGTAATTTGACACCGGCGCCGCATAACAAATGCCTAAATCGTCCCAAGCCCAGCCTGGTGCGCGAGTTTGTTTAGACTCTTCTGCAACTAGATATACATCACCGCTAATATTACTGATCCCTTTTTGCTTTAATTGCTGGATGAGCGCATCGAGGTGTTTACGTTTTAGGGTTGGATCCCCTTGAAAGTGGATATACAGGTTACCGTTTAAGACATTGTTATTGATAACACCGTCATGAGTCATTTGGGTTTCATAATGAAAATCTTTACCTAATTGATGGCTCGCAGCTACTGCAGTGATTAATTTCTGAATGCTAGCAGGTAACATTAAGGTATTATCATTGAGTGTATAGATTTTTTTTTGGCTTTCAACATCCCAAACACTCACTGATATCTGTGACTGTGATGGGCTGATGATATTCATCATATTAGTTAAATAGTCATTTGCTAACACTGGAAAACTCATTGCCAGAATGACTACCGTAAAGGATAAGGCTCGAATAGGAAAAGGCATAATTAGATACAATCAATATAGGTAAAGTTAAAATACGTCATTTACGTGTGGTTTACATTAAAGATCTTTGCTTGTGGTTGAGAAATAGTCGATTTTACAGAAAATATTGGGTCACCTTCGTGAGTAAATCGTTAGCGTTTAAGCCCAAATATATTAATTGTTTCTCATAAACTAACCAAACACGTGTTTAAGTTGAGAAAAACCTTGCTCGAACGCAGTTAAGTCGGTAATTTCTATCTCCAATTATTTTAGTAAATTTGTTATTGCGTCGTTTCAGATATATCGATTGATAGATTAAGCATTTTATTGTTCAAACCTAGAATAAAAATAGGGCTGATGCTTAAATTCAATACGAATAGTCATTTAAAAACGGCGAACTCAGTGAGTAACACTGAGAATCATTTAAGGAGGTTGCCTTGCTGGACAAGCTAGGTGGTATCGCATTACAAGCTGAATCATTAAAATGGTTATTAGATCCGATTCAGTTTAAAACTGAATTACTTTCACGCATCGCGAACGCGAAAAAAGCGATCTATATAGCTGCGTTGTATTTGGAAGATGACGAAGCAGGACGCGAAGTCTTAAATGCGTTATTAGCAGTTAAAGCTGCCAATCCTGAAATTAATATTGTTGTACTAGTAGATTATCATCGTGCACGTCGTGGCTTAATTGGTCATAAAGGCGATAGCGGTAATTACATTATGTACCGCAAAGCAATGGCTGAAGCTGAAGTCCCATTTGATATTCTTGGGGTGCCTGTTAAATCTCGTGAATTTATGGGCGTTTTGCACCTTAAAGGTTTCATTATCGATGATGCTGTCATCTTCAGTGGTGCAAGTATCAATAATATCTATTTCCAGCAATTTGAAAAATATCGCTTTGATCGCTATCACCTGATTGAATCTGCTGAACTTGCAAGAAGCATGACTGCATTTATTCATCAGTATTTAGTTAGCGATCCAGCGGTTTGCTCATTAACGCAAGATAGTAGTAGCGAGCAGTGCCCTGAAAAGAACGATATTCGCACATTCAAGACGCGTCTAGGGCGTTCTAAATACGAATTTGAAAGTACGCGTATTGGTAATCGTGTGACACCGCTTGTGGGGTTAGGCCGTAAAAAGAATAAGCTTAATGAAGTGGTTGTTAAGCTTGTCGATGAGTCTCAAGAGTCATTGTTTATTTGTACGCCATATTTTAATCCACCTAATGCCTTGGTGCGTGCACTGACTCGTCATCTTCGTAATGGCAAAAGTATTGATATTGTTGTCGGTGATAAAACGGCTAACGATTTTTATATACCACCTGAAAAAGAATTCTCTACCATTGGTGCATTGCCGTATATGTACGAGCAATCGTTACGCAAGTTTGTTAAGCGCCAACAATGGGCTGTTGAAAATGGTCAGCTTAGGATCCACCTTTGGAAAAATGGAATTAATAGTTACCATTTGAAAGGGATCAGTGCTGATGGCAAAAAACACCTCATCACAGGCTCTAATCTTAACCCACGGGCTTGGGCTTTGGATCTAGAAAATGGCTTACTACTGCATGATGAATCTGGTGCTTGGAAGGCCAATTTTGAAGCTGAACAAGAACTGATCCTTACCCACACTGAGAAGCTGTTTCATTACAGTCAAATTGAAACTTTACAGAAATATCCAGTTCCTGTGAAAAAAATTATGACTAGAATTAAACGCTTAAAGGCTGATTTTTTACTTCGTAGAATATTATAGCTAGGCAAAAATCATTCATCACCTTAATTGGTGATGAATATTTTTGAACGTAAAAGTAAACGACTGCATCTATTTGTGTTTAATACACTATCATTTGATACTAAGATAATTATGTATCAAGCAAGCATGATAATTTTCCTTAATAGCAAAACTATAGCTGTCCTTAAGTCATTCCCATATTGCGATAGAAAGAGAGTCCAACATGTTGGCGATACCACCTGAGCAGCAACATGCTGTTCATCGTCTGTACCAATACAGAAAATCAATTTCAACAAAACCTTTTGCAGCTAGAGGAATGAAGCTTATTCGTTGCCCATGGTGTTTATTAGGAGAGATTTTCTGTACCTGTGAGCATAGGCAGTATCTCAACACATCAGCTAGCTTTATGTTGATCATGTATGATGACGAAGTATTAAAGCCGACAAATAGTGGTCGTCTCATTGCTGATACCGTGCCTAATACCAGCGCTTTTCTTTGGTCGCGTAAAGAGCCCAATAAGCAAATGATTGAGATGATTAATGATGCTCAATATCAGCCTTTGTTAATTTTCCCCGCTCAATATGCACAAGAAGGTCAGCAAGTGGTAGAGCATATTGATCAACTATCAGTGTGCAAACAGTCAAACATTGATAATGCAGTTAATGCTTCTTTAGCGCATCAAGCTGATAAGCCTAAAAAAATACCGTTACTCATTTTACTGGATGGTAGCTGGCGCCAAGCGATTAAAATGTTTCGCAAGAGTCCATACCTTCATGATTTACCCTTGCTATCTTTTAATCCGGAAACCTTAGCCACTTATGAATTAAGAAAGGGCAGTCATGACTTTCAGTTGTCTACCGCTGAAGTTGCTGCATTAGCATTTAGCGCGATAGATGAACCTAAAAATGGTGAGGCATTATCATCTTGGTTTGAATTATTTGTGGAGTCCTCTTTGCTTGGGCGTAATAGACGCTTAAAAGAAGACATTGTGCCAATCGAAAACTATATTGATAAGTTTAAACAAGCTATGATAATAGCCAAAGAAGGCTAGTTTTTCTTTTTAACTTAATTGATTTTTGGATAATTTGTAAATCAGTTCAATTGTTTACGCATAGGATGCGCGCTTAGTATGTTTGATAATAAATTAATTGTTCTTTACCGATTAGAGCCAGGTTGTTTAGGACCAGATGGTATAGATCACATTGATACCTTTTGTAATCTTGCTCAGCAAACGTTAGCTGCGTTTGATACAGACAGTTGCCAGTGGTTACTTGAACCTCGTTTTAATAAACAATTAGACGAAATGGCTTATTGTTTAGCCAATAAAATGCTCACTCGCGCGCAAGCTGCAAAATATTTACAGCGCTTTGGTCATGACCTTGAACAAGTACAAGAAGTGTTTGAAGATAAACTAACTGATTTAATCAATCAATATATTGCTCGTAAGTCGTAAGCGTTCGACTGCTTTCAATCAATAAAGGCGTCGACATGCAACAGCCAAGTTCTCACATATCTACAACAGCCCCAGCATTAACTGCGTTATTAAAACAACAATTTGGTTTTGATCAATTTCGTGAAGGGCAACAAGCTGTCATTGAACATATATTGTCAGGGCATTCTTCTTTGGCCATTTTTCCAACGGGTTCTGGTAAGTCACTATGCTATCAATTTAGCGCACTGCAGCTTGCTAATGTAACGTTAGTGATTTCGCCACTGTTGGCCTTAATGAAGGATCAAATAGCTTTCTTACATAGTAAAGGAATTAGTGCAGCGAGTATTGATTCAAGTTTGACCTATGAACAAAGCCAGCAAGTGATGCGTGATGTGCGTAGCGGTCAGACTAAAATATTAATGGTGTCTGTTGAACGTTTTAAAAATGAACGCTTTAGGCAGTTTTTATCTTCAATTACTATTTCGTTATTGGTTGTTGATGAAGCGCACTGTATCTCTGAGTGGGGTCACAATTTCAGGCCTGACTATTTGAAAATTCCTGTTTATTGTCAGGAGTTCGCTATTCCTCAAGTATTGCTATTAACAGCAACAGCAACTGCCAAAGTAAAACAGGATATGGCTAAGCGGTTTAATATATTGCCTCAGCAAGTGGTTCAAACAGGGTTTTATCGAGCCAACCTTGATATCAGTGTATTACCCGTTTTAGAAAGTGAAAAAAATACCAGCTTGAGCCATTGCGTCAGCCAGTATAACGGTGCGGGCATTATATACGTGACTTTGCAAAAAACGGCTGAGGATGTTGCGCAGTACTTAACGACTCAAGGCTTTCAGGCCACGGCTTATCATGCGGGTCTTGAATCTGATATTCGAAATCAGATCCAACATCGTTTCATGAATGGCGAAATCAATATTATTGTCGCTACCATTGCTTTTGGCATGGGGATAGATAAAAGTAACATACGCTTTGTTATCCATTATGATTTACCCAAATCGATTGAGAATTACAGCCAAGAAATTGGCAGAGCTGGGCGTGATAATGGTTTGTCGCATTGTGTCACTTTAGCAAACAAAGATGGTCTCAGTACCATAGAAAACTTTGTTTATGGTGATACTCCAGAACCGAGTGCCATTGCCAAATTAATTCAGCATATCACCGCTGAAGTGGATAATGGCCGCTGGGAAATGCAAGAATCTAGTATATCCAGTAGTTGCAATATCAAGTTATTGCCGCTTAAAACCTTATTGGTTCAACTTGAATTAGCCAAGGTCGTTAAACCTAGTTTTGCTTATTTTGCTGAGTTTAAGTATCAATTTCTAGTTGATAAACATCAATTACTTGCAGGCTTTGATGGGCACAGGCAGACATTTTTAAATCAAATTTTTGAACATACACGTTTTAAGAAGGTTTGGGGTCAACTAGATTTTGATAGTTTATATCAAGCTTATGGGGCTGAAAGGCAGCGTGTGGTTGCAGCATTAGAGTATCTTGCAGATAAGCAGATGATCTTATTAGAGACCAAAAAAATCACACAAGTTTTCGAAGTAAACCCTGCAGCGCTAGTGCAAAAAGATCTCATTGGTCAGTTATCAGATTACTTCCAGAGCAATGAAGTCAAAGAAATCGCTCGTTTAAATCAATTGTTAGCTTTTTTTGAATCACAAACCTGTATTACAGCGCGGTTAGCGCATTACTTTGACGATAATGCGGCGCCTTCGCAGTGTGGTCATTGTAGTGTTTGTCGTGGAAAACCGGCCATTTTGCCGCAAAAAGCCATAGCACCCATCGAAAACTTAACCGACATCCAAGCACATTTAGACAGCTTTAATCAGCACATGCTAACGAAAGGGCATCTATCTGTTTCAGTATCTGTGCAAGCTAAGTTTTTGGCAGGTATGACCGTGCCTATATTCGCCAGAATAAGAGTGAAACAGTTACCGGGTTTCGGTTATTGTAGTGAGTATCGTTATCAAGATATCGTTAACTGTATCGACAAATATAACCAAAATGGAGCGCACTAAAATGAAGAACAAAGCAGTTGAGGGCTTGCTAAAGAAACATGAAAAACTTAATCATTTAGAAGGCGTTAAAGTTATCTCTCACATACAAAGAGAGAAAGAAGAGTGGGTGCTGCATACACTTATGATAGACGGTTATGACGTTCCATTTAAATTTAAGCGACCTAAAAAGTATAAGTCGCTTAAAGATCAATTAGTGAGCCTTATTTACTACACCGATGAAGAAACGGTTGCAGGTTTTACCATAGAAGTAATGCAAGTGGTGCGGGTTAAACGTTATTAACATGTTTTTAACTGCCAATCAGTAAGTTAACCTACACCGCGATCACCAATCCTGTTTTATTGATTACCTGTGTACTGGTAATCACTTTTGACTTGCCAAATACGGTAACGAAGTTCGGCACCTTCAGGCAAATAAAAGACCTTAGGTAAGCGGCTGTCATAATCAATTGTAATACTTTCCCCTAGCGTCACAAATTTTGCTGTTTTAGGCTCGCGACACATCATCATTGTACTTGGCCCATCGGTCAATTTATCAAGTGTATTGTAACTATAACCCCAACCTTGTAGGTTTTGCTTTTCAATTTCGCCCATCAATCGATGTTGATTACAGTCGACCATTTTGTTTTGACCAATCTGAATTTCCACTTTATAACTCGCTTCATCGTCACGTTTAGAAAGCGATAATATATGCTGTACTTGGTTCTCTGTAGGCTTAGGAAACATTTTAGCTTGTTCAATTTCTTGATAGCTCTCTTGTGTAAATGAATGACTTGAAATCATGTTAGGGCGCTCAAATTGATTCGGCACAGGACTAGTCGCTACAGATGAAAATGACATAGTGGCAATGGCGCCAACTGCAGACAACTTGATTAGATTTTTAAATGCGCTGTTAAGACTAATTTTCATATGGATTCTCACTTGTAAAATGCTAGTGTATTACTGGTATCTAAAACCTTGTTATAGATATAAACGGTTTGGGGTTCAAAAAGGGTTTTATTTTTTTATTTATTTTTAATTCACGAGGATTTTACGATAAGCACACCCCATGAAAGCTTAAAATATCTTTTATATTCAATGTTTTTCATTTTATATATTAAATTCCATTGCTTAAATAAATAATTTTAATACACTGGTGAAGTATACTTTTTATGTGTATTGCTAAAGCGACTTGTAGGTCACTAGTGCAGATTGACTGTTTCGAAATATGATTCTCACATTGATGAATAGGATGTTCTCTTGAATACTAATCTTGAAAATTCTGCACAAATATTACGTATGGCTGTGCCGCAAATGTCAGCGTTAAACATTCCTGTCACGCCTGAAAATTATGCCATTTGGTATCAATACTATTCAGAAACCAATTTGAGTTTAAAGCGTGCGATTGATGGTCTTCTTGCTAATGAGGTTGAATTTACCCCTTCAGTCAATCAAGGTTTATACAATAACTTCATACAAGAGCAATCGCCTGAAGTGATTGAGAATGTCCAGATTGAAACCCAGCTACTCATTAATAGCTTAGTGAATCGCATTAATCAGTTTGCTTCTGGTACCGATGACTTCTCAAGTAATCTCTCACATTTTAATCAAGAGCTTCAAACAGAGCTTAACCCTCAAACACTGAATGAACTAGTCGTTAATATTAGCTCAGAGATAGAGCAGGTCATCTCTAATAACCAATCAATGAAAGCCGATATTGAAACTTTAGGGGACGAGTTGAGCCAACTTAAAGAAGAGATGGATAACCTCAGTAAAGTCGCTATGACCGATGAGCTCACCTCCTTAAATAATCGCCGCGCCTATGAAATATTTTCAACGGAACAAGTCAGCTTATTCACTCAAAACCAAATACCTTGCAGTTTACTGATGGTTGATATTGATCATTTCAAAGCATTTAATGACACCCACGGTCACTTAGTGGGTGATAAGGTCTTATCATTTGTCGGCTTTGCATTAAAACAGTCAGTGAAAGGCAATGACTTTGTCGCGCGTTATGGTGGTGAAGAGTTTGTTGTTCTTTTACCTAACACAGAATTTAAAGATGCATTTACTGTTGCTGAAAGTATAAGAGAGCGTATTGCCGCGCGGCAATTAACGATTGGCAAAGAAAACAAACAGCAACTAGGTAATATTACCGTGTCGATTGGACTTGCCAATATTCAACCAGGGGATGATTCTGAAACCTTATTAAAACGCGCAGACGATATGTTGTATCAAGCAAAATCATCTGGCAGAAACTGTGTGAAAGGCTAATAATCTAAGCGTCCAAACTAGTATGAATGTTATGACTGTCATCATTGACGCTTATCTAAATTTTACTACTGTCTAACACTGACGGCCAATAAGTACAATTGTAGTTATTGGCACTTAATGTCGACTGTTTAGTTAAACTGCAAATACATTAATTAACTCAATCCAATCTTTTTCTAATTGACTAAATGTTTTCCCCGTTAAGGTGTGTGGCTCGCCACCTTGGTATAATTTAAAATAAATATCTAACCCGTAACGCTCAATGATAAATTGCGTAAATGCACCTTCTTGCAGATATGCGAGCTTCCTAGCGGTTCCAGTTTTTGCTGAATGCCTAATATCTTCTGCTTCAGTCAGTGAAATCAAACTCCCATATTTTGCTGATTGCTCTGCAACAGCCCTATATAAGTCAGTGCCAAAATCTGGGTATTCTGGTGTTCCACCAAAGCGATGCTGTAAAAACACGGCAAGGCCGTCATCATAAAAACGATCTTCATATCCATTTTTCTTTTGTTTTCTAAATGCACTAACGGCATAAACGTGAGTCAATTCATGGATAATAGCCATACCAGAGTGTTCAGACTGGCTATCTGAAAAAGCAGCTAGGACTCTTTTTTCGGGGATATGTATTGTGTTCCAATCTTGGTAAGGCGTGCGTCTTTTTTTGGAAACATAAATAATGAGATGCTCGTTTATCGGAGTTCCAACATAGACCGAAGACTGCTGTAAATAAGATAGAACGACTTCTCTATTTTTAACAACACGGTTTGCTAACTGCTTTATGGTGTTAATAGAAATGTTTTTATCGTATTCAATGGTGAAGTTTTCCGTTTGATAGCTTTCTGCGTTAACAATCAATGAAACTGTACATAGCAAGCCAATCATGCATTTTCTAATCATAGTATTGTCAAATTCCGTTTTGATTTTAATTCGTTATATCCTTGCCCAAACTGAACAGAAATCCATGCTATTAGATTCCTGTCCAGCCGTTCAGCGGTTTAGAATCCGTTGAGTCACTCTTAACTCAATCGTGTTTAAACATTTATTATCACAGGGTCATTTACTCTTGGTTTGATGTAGATGAAGTAGGCATGTCCATGTGCATTTTGATCAAATGCTCCTCCATATCAAATGAGACTGCAAAACCAAGATTCTTTGCAAGATTTGCCATGCTGCGGTTTTCAAACATGGTGAAGCCTGCAAGTACCGGAGTATCGGTAGTTTTATAGTAATCGACTAACTTTTCTAGCAATAATTTGCCTAGGCCAATCCCTTGGTAATCTCCACGTACAGCCATGGCAAATTCAGCTTCGGTATTATCAGGGTCAGTTGATGCCCTAACAGCGCCAAGGGTGATTGATTCACCATTATCGTCTTCTGCCGTAGCGATGAATGCCATTTCGCGGGCGTAATCAATTTGGGTTAATACTGCCATTTCTTCATGGGTCATACGAGAACGCACACCAAAATAGCGCTTGTATCTGTCTTCATCACTAAGTGAATTATCAAAGGCTAAATGCTTAGGTTCGTCTTCTGGTAAAATGGGTCTAAGCATGACTTTTAAGCCATTTTTCAAGATGGCTGTTTGCTCTAACTCTTTTGGATAAGGCATGATGGCCAAGCGCGTTTTAGGGTCGATATCGGCTTGGTTCAATTTCATATTCACATCAAGTAAAGTGATCGTCTTGCCAGCTGCCAGAACGGGATTTAAATCCAATGATGCAATTTCGGGGCAATCAATTATAAGATGCGATATTTGCGTCAGCATGACACACAAGGCATTCATGTCTAAACCTAAAGGCAAATGTCTGTCTCTAAGCTTATTCGCTTTTAGAGCTTGAATGACCATGTATCGTGCTAGTGTCATGTTCAAAGGTGGTAGGGCAACTGACGCATCACGGGTAGGATCCCACTCAGAACCTCCTTCACCCAAACAAATAGCTGGACCAAACACAGGGTCATTAATAACGGAAACTCGTACTTCCTGCGCTCCTGCTGTTAAGGCCATTTTTTGCACTATCATGCCGTCAATCTTGGCATCTGGATTAATCTCTTTAACGCGACTTATTATTGAATGTGCCGCTTGTCGGACTTCATCATCGTTGGTTAGATTAAGCATGACGCCATGAGCATCTGACTTATACATTAAATCTGGTGACTGTACTTTAAGCGCAACAGGATATCCAAGTTCGTTGGCAAGCTTAATGGCTTCATCTGCCGTTTTAGCAAAACAAGTTTGAATGGTATTCAGGCCATAAGCTTTTAAAATGTCGCTGGTTTCATGGGTCTCTAAAATGAAACGTTGCTCATTTTGCGCTTTTTGCAGCAGCTTTCTCGCACTGTTTGCATCAGCAGGGATATTATCAGGAATAGATTGCGGTACTTCTTGAAGCAACCTTTGGTTACGTCGATATTCAACCATGTGCATGAAGGCTTTCACTGCGCCTTCCGGCGTTCGATAAGTTGGGATCACCGCTTTATTAAACAGTTTTCTTGCCTGGTAAGCTGAGTTTTCACCGCTCCAGTTGGTTAAGATATTCAGTCGATTTCGATTAGGGTGAGCTTTAATTGCAGCAATTAAACTATTAGCAATTTCGTCACTTTCTTCTAATGCTGAAGGGGAATGCAATACTAAGATGGCATCCATTTCCTGGCTATCCATCAAGATATTTAATGCCTTGGTATATCGTTCGCTATTGGCATCACCGACAATATCGATTGGGTTTTGGCCAGACCATGTTGTTGGCAAGGTTTCATTGAGTTTATTAATGGTGTCTTCTGATAGTTGAGCTAATTTACCGCCTTTTATTATGAGCTCATCAGCAGCGAGTACCGCAGGGCCGCCGCCATTACTTATAATGGCAACACGTTCACCTTTAAGGGGGGTTGAATGGGCTAAACTTTCAACTGCAGCAAACAGCTCTATTAAATCATTAACACGTAGCATACCAGCACGTTTAAATGCCGCTTCATAAACCGCATCATTTCCGCCTTTACCACCAGTATGTAGCATGGCGGCTGCGATGCCTTCTTGGCTACGGCCTGATTTAATCACAAAGATGGGTTTATTACGCGCAGCTGCTCGGGCTGCGGACAGGAAATGACGTTTTTCATTGATAGAATCGATATAAAGCATAATGGCGCTGGTGCTGCTATCTCTACCGAGATAATCCAGCAATTCATCAAAATCAATATCTGATGCATCCCCTAGGGATATAAATGATGAAAAGCCGATGTCTTTGTTATTGGCCCAATCGAGCACCGTAGTACAAATTGCTGCGGATTGAGACACAAATGCGATTTTGCCTTTCTTGGCACTGCTATGGGCTAAGCTGGCATTAAGACCAATAGGTGGAATTATCATACCTAGGCTGTTTGAGCCTAAAATACGCATGCCAAAACGTTTAGCGTGCTGCTGAGTCAAACTGAGTAAACTAACGCCATTGTCATCATATTCATTGGCCATGCCCGATGCCATGATAATGACTACCTTACAACCAAATTGCGCTAAGGTTTCTACAATACTGGGGACTCGACTTGCTCGAGTACAGATGATGGCTAAGTCAGGTTTGATGGGCAGAGATTCAATATTAGGGTAGGCCAATACGCCCATCACGGCGTCGTATTTAGGCGTCACCGGCATGATAGGGCCTGAAAATCCGCTACCCAGTAAGTTCTTCATTAATACGCGACCAGCGCGCTTTTCTTTATTTGATGCACCAATGACGGCAATAGACTTTGGTTTAAATAAAGCGTGAATACTTCTCTGACTCATAATGCCTCACTTTCGAGTGGACTAACTATTAGCGATAGATTGCAACATGACTTTTTGACATAACTCAGATAACCATGAAATTTTTGCTTCATGACGACGCGCAGCACTGCAGATGACAGCTAAGTCGACAGCAATCGCTTTATGGCTATCATCTGACTCTAGCTTAAATTGATAAGAGTAATTATCGGCAAGTAATTGGCGTTGCACACTATAATTATCAACAATAATAGTTGGGTTGAGTTTCACGTCTATGGCGCGATACAGCTCAACATACTCATTTAGGTCTTCAATAATCAGCTTAATAAACTCGCCATTTTTATTGCCCACTAATGAGCCATAACCTGAAGCAATTTTCTTCTGGTATAGCTGTTGTGGTCGCTCTCTTAAGGTTTGTATTCCAATATCAATTGAGCCATCAATTAAGCCGTCATTACTTGTTTTACGCCATTGTCTTAACTCAATTACTGCTGAGGTCTCTGCTCTAATTGCATCAATGAGATCTTTTCCCATCATGACCATTAGTGGTTCGCCTAAATGAACCGTAATATATTGCAGGTTTTTAGGATCAAAATACTCAGGTTCTAAAGCCAGGTTGATTTGTTCTATAGAACTTTGTATTTTAGGGGCAATCTTGTCAGCGTAGCTGGTTGGCTGAAGACCATTTGCGGTGCGTATGAATAAGGGATCGCTTAATTCTTCACGTAATTGCGCCAACACTTTTGACACAAAAGATTGTGATCTTCCGAGTTGTTTAGCCGCTCTTTGGGTCGAGCCTGCTCTATATAGGGTAATGAACACATTAAGTGCATTAAGATCCATAATATACCGATAATTTAGAACACGTTAACTTCATATTACACCATCTATTCCACAAACACATTATCGAACAAAGTAAATAAGCCATTTGGAATATCGGTTATTCCATTTTTACATTTAAATATTGTTAATATACATTTGTCCAAATCTTTGCTTTATGGAGAATACATGTCAAAAGCGCTAGAAAATGCATCTACAGCATCAACTAAACAGCACATTGTGTTTAGGTTATTAAAGAAGAGTCTCACTGTTATTGCTGCTTTTTCAGCTTTAGGTCTTTTGAGCTATTTATTTTCATTGTTGACCAAGATCCACGGTAAATCATTACCTGAAAGTTATTTTGCCAATGGTTATCCATCTATCTTAGGATTGCTCGATTCTGAGCTATTCATGGGTTTTGTGTTTGTGGTCACCATTGGCATTATTTGTTATACGCTGCTGCTATTTTGGCGCCTCCATGAAGTTGCTGTTCATAAGGCTGAGGCCATGTCGAGTGCACATACACAAATTGTGTTTGCCTTATCATTATGTGGCTTATTCATCGATAAAACCTGGTGGGTTTTAGCCATCATTATTGCTTTCGGTCGCTGGGATGTATTAGCTAACAGACTTTCTAGCATCATTAGTAACGGCTTAAAAGGAGACAAGTAAATGAAAGAGATTATGCTCCCATATGTACTCATTATATGGCTCCTAGTAAAACTTGGTGTTATCAAATGGAACCTTGCTAATGCGGTTCGTTCTGTTGGTTTAGGTATTTTTATCGCATTTATGCTTTTTACCGCACACCGTTTTTGGTCTCCAGCTGATTTAACCGATAGTTCAACGATTAAAGCACCTCACGCGGTGTTAAGCCCTTTATTTGGTCAAGAGATTGAAGAAATCTATGTGACTCATAACCAACAGGTAAAAAAAGGCGATTTAATCTATAAACTGGTATCAGTAGACAGCGAACAAGAAATAGATTCTCTTGAAGCGCAAAAAGCGGCAGAGCTTGCTAAAAAAGAAGCATTAAAACTTAGAATGCATTCGTTAACGGTAACGTTAAATAATGATAAGCGTAATTTTGAGCGTGTTATCAATTTAGGTGAACATGCCAGTGAAATGACCCGTGACGATCTTGACGCTAAAATCGAATCCACAGTGGCTGAAATCGCTTCTGTCAAAGCTGAGCTTGAAACCCATCGCGCGCAGTTACGTTCGTTCGATGCGCAGATTAGTTCTGCTAAATGGAATGACGATCGCCGTGAGATCAGAGCGCAATTTGATGGCCAGTTATCAATAACCAATGTTGCAGTCGGTAGTCGTATTGGTAATATGCATCTTTATGATACTTCTAAAAAGTTTTTAGAAATGCGTATTGCTGATCAAACGTATCGCTATATTAAACCTGGTCAATTTGCAGAGTTTTATGTTGATGCATTTCCTGGTGAGATTTTCCGTGGACGTGTTCACAGTGTCACTACGGGGACGGGCGAGTCGTTAATCAGCCCAATGGCAGGAACTCAACATGTTAGACAGCACGTGGGTAACAACAACAGCAGTCACGGCCGTACAGTGATTATCGAGTTTGAAGAGCCGGAAGGTTATATCATACCTATTGGTGCTACAGGTTCAGGCTGGATCTCGGCGGATAAACCAGCTGACTTTTTAGGGTTTATGGATATTATTGGTGGCGCAACCATCAGGCTTAAGGCATTAAAAGCCTATCTTAATGCTCTATAAGTTGGGTTTAAGTGCGATTTATAAGTGCTTGCACCTAGTCTAGTTATAAGCTCAGCTTAATTAGTGTCTGCAATATGTTATTTTTAAAGGGAGCTTCGGCTCCCTTTTTTATTCACTCGCATCTTATTTGATCAAATCCTTACGCCACTAGCAAAGCTGCAACCAGGGAAAGACGTATATTGGTTTAAAGGCTTAAATTCGATAATGCTAACTTCACTGATTTTATCGGTTTCAATTTTCTGCTCTATTTCAAAATAAAACCACCATTGCCTGTTTAAAGAGGTTAACTCTATATAAGGATAACTCCTCATTTTCCAGCTGCCTTTCAGATGTTCTGAGTGTGTGACTGCTTTACTGGAGTATGATAATTCATAAGTATTATCTTCGTTAAGCTCCAGAGCCACTAACGTATCGCAATTTCTGCTTTGGTATTTGCTAGCCAGATCTCGTGTGGTGACTTTATCTTTAGGCTTTACGCCATCAGGCAGCAAAAATAAACCCACATTATCTTTGCTATACCAGTGATTTCCAGACTTTAGCATTTCAACGTTAGGAATTACCCAGCCATTATCAGAGAGGGAACCAATAAGTCCTTGAAGGTGAGTTTCATCCTTTATAAAGGGGGAATATAAGATGGTTGATTGATTTACCGTATCAGGGAAAGCGTGGGTATTGGTTGTCACTTTATAGTTAGCTTGTTCCAGCGTCGTGGTGACTTTGTCAATGTCAGCCTCTGATAAATAGCGCGTATATAAATGTACTTCAGTAGCTGAACAGCCAGCAAGCATCACAGTCACGATGACGAGTCTCCATATTTTCACTTCATTGTATCCTTACAAATTAGTTTATGTCGTTATTTTGTCTACACAACGACTTTGGCGTAGCTTTCTCTGTCTATATCATCAACTTCTACCGAAATAGAGCAATCCTTTATTGATAAGGTCTTCAATTGCGCGAGTACTAATTGAGTGAGTTTTGATTTTTGCTCAACATCACGTCCAGAAAGGATCTTTAAGGTAACGTGGATAAAATTGATATCAACTGCACCGGTTTGGTAATGTGAGTAAGCGATGGCTCTTACCTTGATATCACTGCCTTCTGGGTCAAATAAGTTTGAAGTTAACGCACCTCGGTGAACTAACGGTACGAGCAGGTTTCCATCAATTTCTGTCGAGTGCTCAATAATACAATGTGGCATTTATAACTCCTGTATCCCTGTTAAAGTCGTGAATAAAACTGTTTTCTATGATTCATTTAAGCTTTTGATCCAACTTAATTGATCATCACTCTGGTTGCTTAACTCTGGCTGATTACAATACGCATTAATTAGCTGCTTTAAAAGTAGCGATATGATTTTAAAGATAAGAGTTGGAGATAGGGGAATGCTGGGCTTAAGTACTGAGCTTAAGTATCAAATTTATGTATTGAGCTGTAATGGTGGATATCTGCGTAAGTTAAGCATTTACACTCAATCCACTCTCTATCTATTTTACCAGCTCAACACTATCATTATTCGCTTTAATGCTATTCGTTTCGAAATAGGATTTGTTTTGTAAATATTGCTGAATCAGGCCTTGAGATAAAATCATTATCGTCATGACTTGATAGAGTATTCCTGATAATGACATCAAATATATTGATAGCATAAGGTTCAGTGCGTTACTGGCTATCATAGCGAGTCTTAACTGGCTGCCTGCAAAGTAAAATAAGCTAACACTCATGACGACAGCAGCCATGACAGCACACCATTCGCTCCAATGCTCTGCCCACATTAAACCCTGTAGTATCGCAACACCGCTGAACAGTATGGTCATGAGTAAAGGGGATAAGTTAATTGAATCATCTTTATTGAGGCTTTGACAACAACGAAAGCGAATAACATTTACTAGTTGATTCGCCATGCCTAAAAAACTGCCTAATAGACCTAAATGAATTGCAGTCAGTATTGCAGCTACCATATTGCCATGAATAAATTTGCAGTCTTGCTGTTGACTATTTGCCCACCAACCTATGGCCATTGAGACAAATCCAATTGCTTGGATAAAAAATAATTGATTTAAAGCAAACTCAGGCACGCACAGTAATCCGATAGAAATTTGAAGGTGCGTATTGTCTATATTTTCGCCGCTAAAACAATGATCCAGTCGAGGTTTATTCAATTATGCTGATATTAGCTTGTAAAACTTCATATACGTTTACTTTACGTTGCTTCATTGTTGTTCTTTTGTGTTGCTTAAGCGCTGCTTGTGTTGCTGTATACAAGTCGTTCAGCGGTACAAAATGGGCGATATAAGGTCAAGACACTCCTTATTGAATGACTGCTTATGAATCACGTTGATTAAATGACTGTTGTTCAAATGATTGTAGATTGAATAGATGTGATTGAGCAATTGAAGCTCGAACAACTGCTGCTTGAGCTATTACAGCATTGAATAAATGCACAGGCGCTTTATTTTAACGGCAACTAACCTGAGGAATATCTTGCCAGCTGGTGGTGTATTGCGGTGTCAGTAAGTCGCGGCGCATATGCCATTTTCCACCAATACCTTGTGCAGCCACAAAGACGGAGTCAGTGCCATAACGTTGATTGAGCGTATCACAAACTTGCATTAATGCAGGATCTTTAGGCGGCGTGAACAAATCACCTTGTAAATGTTGTACAGGACATAAGTCCACCAGCCCGACACCGATTTTATAATAACGGGTAGAGGGGTTAAACAGTTGGCTTCCAATGCTTGTTGCATGACTGATGAGTTCACAACTGTCGTTGGTTGGCGTCGCGCAGCGGTAGTGATACTTAAAACCGCTAGGCTGTTCATCATAGGGGGAGTTTCGGGCAAAAATGAGTAAGCTACTTGCTGCAGAACCTTGTTTGCGTGCTTTCGCTGCCGCAATCCCAGCATGTTTACTTAAGGCTTGTAGTAATGCCTCTTTGTCTGTGATGCGTTCACCGACACTGCGAGTCGAAAAAATTTGCTGCTTATCTGCTCGAGCACTGTCCCAGCCCTTACATTCTTCGCCATTCAATTCACGTACCGTGCGCTCTATTTCAATACTAAAGCTTTTTCGTGCAAGCCCTGGCTGGAGTTTAGAAAGGGCAAGCGCAGTTTGAATGCCCATTTGTTGTAACTTTTTGCCTATACGAGAACCAATTCCCCATACATCGGTGACCTTCATGCTAGCGAGAATATTTTGTCGTTGCTGAACTGAGTCAATATAACAAACGCCATTATAGCCACTCAGTTTTTTTGCCGCATGGTTTGCCACTTTTGCTAGGGTCAGGGTTTCACCGATACCGACACAAACAGGCAAGCGAGTTTCTTTCCATACTGCGCGGCGTATATCAACCGCATGGGTCAGCAAGCAAGGAATTGCAGGATAAGTTTGTTTAAATGATAAGAAGGATTCATCAATTGAATATATGTGTTGCTCTGGTGCGAAGCGGCCAATGACGTCCATCATCGCACTAGAAAGCGAACCATATAATTCATAGTTAGAGGAGAGCGCAATTACGCCAAGTTCGTGGCATAAGTCTTTGACTTCAAAGTAAGGGCCAAACTTACCAATGCCTAACGCTTTTGCTTGTCGGTTGGCGGCAACAATACAACCGTCATTATTGGATAACACAACAATAGGGCGACCGCGCCATTCAGGTCTGAAAACCTGTTCAGCGCTACAATAAAATGAATTGGCATCAACCAAGGCGTACATAAGTTAACCGCCCATTCTAATCATTAACTAATAAAGGACTTTGGCGATGGCAACGAATTGAACGGATCACCACGCCCTCAACACTAAAATTGTCGTGCTCTTGGATTAACACGCTATTGTGATGGTCATTGGCCGACAACAGTAAGCGGCGCTTGGTATCAATCAGCTTACAGACGAAGTTGCCGTTGTAATTAGCCACGATTACATCATGGTTTTCAACGTTGACGTGACGATCGACAATCAGAATATCTTTATCAAATATGCCTATCTTTTCCATTGAGTCACCACTGGCTTGACCAATAAAGGTGGCACTCGGGTGCTCAATTAACAGTTCATCTAAACTGAGTGGTAGTTGTCGATACTCAGCCGCTGGACTCTCAAATCCACTGATACCGGCACAGGCAAAAATAGGAATAACCTTCATAACAATCGACACTCTACGATACTGTATATTTATACAGTATTATAACCAGCCCCGTAAAATTGGCAATAAATTCCGTGAAGTTGTCGAATAAGCGTGCGAATTGTTGGTTTTTTGATCTGTTATGGGTCGTTGAAGGAATGCTTTGCTGAGTGAGCTGAACTAAACAGCATTGCTAAGTACTAAATTATGAGCAAGGTAAGCGTGAGTGTTTAAGGTTGAGTGGCTACTTGTTATCGAGCTGCTGTCGAACCATTAGCCGAAAATAACCTAATAAACATTCATTAAAGAAAAAGGTTAAAAGTTAATTGTTTGTTCAGCTTACGTTTAGCTTACGTTTAGCTTACGTAGGTAAAATAGAGGCAAGTTTAAAGCTTGTCATCAGTATCAGAATTTTATAAAGCGTTAATACTGACGATGAGTTCAAGTGCAAAGTGCTTAATCAGCCAGAAATCAGTTGTTCATCAATGGGAGTAAACACAATGAAAAAAGTATTTATCATTTCAATGCTAGCCATCTTATCTTTTGGTGCGAGTGCTAGCCCATCGACTCAAAAGCCCGTTGTCATTCAAATTCAGGATTCATTCACGCAAATTAATAGTGCTTTAAGCTGCTCAATTGTGTATGCCCACACTCCGATGACTTCACAGGCCGATTATTATAAAGGAGTGGTCTATGAACGCTATTCAGCTCTTGTTGAACAACTCGTGTTATCAGGCCAGTCAGAAGAGGGCGCAAGACAAACAGCGATTGAAAAAATTGTCATGCAAACACAAACCATTGAACAACAAATCAATGATACTAAAAGCGGTGGAAAAACAGAGTTAAAACAACTGCTGCAACAAACGGCTAAAAAGAATGATTGTGTCCATTACGCAAACAATTAAGATGCACGGTCATAATTAATGTTCATAGAGTTATTAATATAATCGTTAGCAGCATTCTCAATATAATCCTATTGCCAATAAAAATGCAGAATGTCATAAACATTCTGCATTTTTTAGTTTCTAAACTGCAAATCAATATTGCTTTACATCGAAGCTATGACTAAAGCGATTACCACCAAGTGTAATATAGGGCGGTAAGGATGATGATGATACCAACTGCCGCAATGTTAAAGCTGCTCGAAGTTTTAAAGCTTACATCATCTAAACTCACACAAGTATTTTGCTGATTGTTCGGTGTTAATAGTGACACCACAATACACAAGGCTAAGCATAGTAAGAAGATCAGCCCGATACGGTCCATGAAAGGTAGCTCAGGCCAGAATACTTTAAATACTAGCGAGAATACCGCAGCACCTATCGCAGCAGAAATCGCGCCAGTTGAACTGGTTTTAGACCAGAACATACCCATAACAAATATCACGACAATGCCTGGTGTGAAGAAGCCGGTGAACTCTTGAATATATTGAAAGGCTTGATCAAATTGTCCTAATAATGGTTCAGCAATGAATAGGGCAATGATAAGCGATACTAATGATGCAATACGGCCAACTTGTACGTAATGGTGTTGAGATTTCCCTTGCTTCCACTTGCTATATAAATCCATGGTGAAAATGGTAGAAATACTATTGGTCATCGAAGCCAGTGAAGACACAATAGCCGCAATTAAGGCTGCAAAGACTAAGCCTTTAATGCCAACAGGCATTAAAGTCATCATTGATGGATAAGCTTGATCTGCTGAGGTTAAATCAGGATATAAGATAACGGCGGCAATACCTGGTACCACTACAATGAGCGGCATTAACATTTTCAGGTAAGCGGCAAACATAATCCCTTTTTGTGCTTCTTGCTCATTTTTAGCAGCAAGGGCACGTTGAATGATGTACTGGTTAAATCCCCAATAACTGAAGTTCATAACCCAGAGGCCACCAAAGAGTACCGAGACACCTGGAAGATCTTTATAAAAAGGATTATCAGGACTTAAAATCATATCAAAATGACCAGGCAAACGATCGGTTAGAATACCAAAGCCTGCAATTGCCCCTTCACCAGCGCTCACTTCAACTAAGGCTAAATAGCTTAACAATAATCCACCAAAAATCAGTAGTACAACTTGTAAAATATCAGTGTAAGCCACGGCTTTAAGCCCACCGTAGAGTGAGTAGACCACAGAGAAAGCTGCTAAGAAACACATACCCGTCATCCAATCGACGCCGGCTACCGTTTCGATTGCAAGACCACCTAGCCATAATACCGCGGTTAAATTCACGAAAATATAAACAGCTAACCAGAACAAGGCAATAATGGTCTTAACTCGAGTGTCAAAACGTTGCTCCATGTATTGAGGCATGGTGAAAATGTTGTTCTTTAAGAAAATGGGTAGCATGTATTTACCAACCAAGATCAGAGTAAGCGCGGCCATCCATTCATATGAAGCGATTGCCAAACCCAGAGCATAGCCAGAGCCTGACATTCCAATAATCTGTTCTGCTGAAATATTAGCAGCAATAAGTGATGCACCAATGGCCCACCAAGGTAATGATTTACCGGCTAAAAAGTAATCTTCAGTATCAGCGCCATCTTTTTTTGAGCTACGTGAGATCCATAATGCAAGGCAGATGAGTCCTATCACGTAAACTGCAAATACAGTGATGTCTATTGAACTTAGCTTAATGTCCACAGGATTTTCCTTTCCAATTTTATTGTTATTAATGAGTATAAAAACGCTGTCACTTCAAAAGACAATAGTTGTCTGAAAGTCATGGCTTTTAACTCAAAGTATGAAGTGAAACGTAAAAAACCGCACAGAAAACTCTGTGCGGTTTGGGATTATTGAGTGATTTTTAGCACTTGAGCATATTCACTAGGGTAACTCTGAGGTAGGACAACTGTTAGTCCGTCAGCATCTTGAGAGAACTTGAGCTCACCAGCTTGACCAATAAGTGAAATTTTAGCGATTTTATCTGGATAGTTTTTCGCATTGATTGAGTTAATCGTAATGCTATTACCATTACCCGGCCATGCTAATAGCGTCGCATAAAGAGTGTCTTCATTACGGGTAAAGCGCACATCGCTGCTGTTAAAATCTTTACGGTTCTTTTCTGCATTATTTGAATGCTTACCGTCAACGACTTCAGTTTCACCTTCTCCGTAGGTTACCCAAGGACGGGTAGAGTAGATTGCTTCGCCGTTTATCGCTAACCAATCACCAATCTCTTTCAATAACGTGACTTCAGCCTCTGGTATGGTGCCATCTGCTTTAGGGCCAATATTGAGTAGTAGAGAACCGTTTTTACTGACGATATCAATCATGTCATCAACCAATGAGTTTGCATCACGATATTGATGATTAGTGACGTAACCCCAAGAGGTTTTAGACACTGAAGTATCAGTTTGCCAAAAGTGCTCATGGATATCAGTCATACCACCACGTTCAATATCAAGTACTGCTGAACCTGGCACAAATGATCTAAAGTCTTTGTGTTCTTTATAATTAAGCGCTGGCATGTGATCCCAACTTACCCCTTTATTATAATAATAAGCGGTAAATGCTTCTACATGATCATGGAAAGCGGGTGATGCAATCCACCAATCAAACCAAATAAGTTCAGGCTCATATTTATCAACAATTTCAACGGTACGTAATAACCAATCATCCATGAATTCTTTCGTTGGTGGTGTTTCACCAGCCTCTGAAGTATCACGATTTATCGCAGGGCCATATAAGTCACGGTTGGCTTCATCTTGAACATCTGAAGGCATTTCTCGGCCGCCATCAAAAAACCACCAGTTTTCAGCACGATGACTTGATAAACCAAAATGAATATCCACTTTTTCAGTAGCGGCTTTTAATTCAGCAATAATGTCGCGTTTAGGTCCCATTTCAACAGAATCCCAGCGGCTATAACTATTATCATACATAGAGAAACCATCGTGGTGCTCTGCTACAGGGACAATATACTTAGCGCCTGATGCTTTAATAATATTGAGCCATTCATCAGCATTAAACTTTTCTGCCGTGAACATAGGCACGAAATCTTTATATCCAAATTCTGTTTGTGCCCCCCATGTTTCAGCGTGATGTTCTTTTTCATCACTCTTAGGCTCATCGCGATACATTTTACGAGGGTACCATTCACCATTATATGCAGGGACAGAATACACGCCCCAGTGAATGAAAATGCCGAACTTGGCATCTTGATACCATGCAGGGATCTCATACTGGCTAAATGAGGTAAAGTCAGCTTTATAAGGGCCTTGGTTAGCAACTTGGTGAATGCTCGCCAGTTTTTGTTCAAGGTTTACAGCTGGCACTTGTTCAATGGCTTTTGCAGGTTTTGTTGATGTTTGACTATCAACAGCGACAGGGGCCTGAGAACAAGAAAATAAGCTTGCAGTAACAGCAAGAGCTACAGCGCTTTTTAAGGTTAGCTTTCTCATAGTGTTCATAAATATCGACTTTATGTTAAGTACATTGAATATGAAAGCTACTATAGAATTAAATGTTAAAAGATTGCAAGAAAATTCACATGCAAATGTTTATATTTATATTTGAACGAATTGTATTTGCTCATAACCATGTGTTTTGTAACATTTAACTCATTGTAATTAATGTATTTAAATTTAAAGATCGCAAAATCAGCTCCGCTAATTGCATTTATTGTTGTGTTAACAAATGCATCATTATGATGTAGTCAAATAACCCCATAAGATTGGTAAAAACTAAAATATATCTAAATAAGCGTTATAAAATTTTGTTAATTCAATAGTTGATATCACGGGAAATGATATTTAGGTAACGAATAGTTTAGTCACTGATCAATCGGCAGGTGAATGAAACAGTGTTCAAAAACTAATTTTTCTCAAAAATTCATCCAAAAATCATTATTTCTTTCTACTTTTATTTGACGAATTCTATAAGTTACTCATTGATATAATTGGTTAAATATTAATTAAGATTATGCAGCAAGGTAACTTTTAAGTGAAACGATTACTTTGGGTTTAGTATCTCAACAATTGTATACTTTGATCATTTATCTTGCGTTTTTGTATATAAAAATTAGAATGCAGATATAAACGCAGTCATTAGTTTGGTTATCATTTCCTTCTTACATTCATTTGGCTTAACGATAAAAGGTTAAGCCAAATGACGTTTGTGGCACATTTTCAACTTTGACTGTTCTTTTGATTTACTGCTCCTATGTGAGCTTGATAGATGTCACTCAGAGAGTGTGCCTATTATCAATATAAGGAAAGACGTTGTGAATTCATTAAGCCTTAAAAGCCTGAATAAGCTGGCGCAAGCAGAGCAATCAGTACCCAATTACCGCATGGGAGATAAGCAACCAAAGATTGGTATTGTGCATATTGGACCCGGTGCATTTTTTAGAGGTCATCAAGCTTGGTATACCCATCAAGCAATGAAACTTGCTGGTGGAAATTGGGGAATAAGCTGCGTTTCAATGCGCTCAGCAGGTGTAGCTGAAGCACTTAATCCACAAAATGGTTTATTTACACTGGCGGTATTAGATGCAGAGCCAAGCTATGAAGTTGTAGGGTCTATTCAAGAGGTCATTGTCGCAACGCAACAATATCAACGCGTTATGGATAGGCTAAGCCATGAAGATACTCAATTCGTTACAATGACGATAACGGAGAAAGGCTACTGCTTAGACAGCGAAGGTTTGCTTGCACGTGAACATGTAGACATTCAACAAGATCTAACAACGCAAGCTAATGCGATTTCAGCAGTAGGCTTACTTTCACAAGCGTTAATGTTGAGGTTTGATAAAGGCTTAGCACCATTAACCATATTGAGCTGCGATAACCTCACAGATAACGGCAAAAAATTGCGTCAAGCCATTATCAGTTTTTCTACAATCAAGTACCCACAAATGGTTCAGTGGTTGTCGACACAACTAATATGCCCATGCTCAATGGTAGACAGCATTACACCTGCAACTGATGACAGTTTAAAAAGCCAAGTGAAGCAAGCATTAAATGTGACAGACAATTGGCCTATAAAACGTGAAGCCTTTATTCAATGGGTAATAGAAGACTGTTTACCCAGCAAAAGACCGGCTTGGGAATTAGCGGGAGCCACATTTACTAAAGATGTTCGTGGTTTTGAACATGCCAAATTACGCTTACTCAATTGTCCGCATTCAACACTCGCTTATTTAGGCGTCTTACTGGATGTTGAAACCGTATTTGATGGTATGCAAATCCCTAAGGTTGTTGAGTTACTTGAAAATTTAGTCAAAGAAGAAGTGATTCCTTCATTTACCGCACCGGCAGAAATGGATGTAGTAGCTTATAAAAATGATATTTTTGATCGGTTTAGAAATCCTGCTATTAGACATCTTGTGGCACAGATTGCATGGGATGGTTCACAAAAACTGCCAATGCGAATATTGCCTATTATTGAAAAAAACATAGTAGAAAACCGCAGTATTAAAAATTTAACCATGGCAGTGGTTGCTTGGTTTATGTTTGTAAGAAAACGTTATCAACAACAAGTAGAACTGGTTGACCCTCTCGCTGATAAATTGCTGACAGTGGCTTCACAGTGCAATAACCAAGCTCAACATGATATTACTTTACTCATGACCATTTCAGAGGTGTTTTCTGCAGAGCTGAGTCAACAACCGGTATTTATTAAAAATCTGCAAAATAATTATCAACAATTACTGCCACTGTTAACTGGCGATAAAACGGCTTGGGCATAACTTAGTTATCGTAACATATTGGCGAACAAAGGAGTGATGGGTGTCTTTATTAGTAATTGGCGAATGCATGGTTGAGCTACGTGAAGTAGATGAGACTATGCTGGTTAAAACATTTGCGGGTGATACTTACAATACCGCGGTATATGCAAAACGATGTAACCCTGAATTGGAAGTACATTATTTATCAGCTTATGGCGGAGATGCCTTTAGCCTCGCGATGAATAAGCAATGGCAGCAACAGCAACTTAATACCGACCTATGTGTTTATTTACCAGAGCGAAATACCGGTATTTATAACATCTCGTTAGATGCGTATGGAGAACGGAGTTTCAGTTATTGGCGGAAAGGGTCTGCTGCCAGTGAATTAATGCAGTACCTAGATACAAAGATGGTGATTGAAAAAAGTAGTCAGTTTAAAATTGTATTTTTTACGGGGATTACTTTGGCCATTATGTCAGACAAAGGCAGGCAAACCTTGCTTGATCTTATTTCTTCATTGAAACAGAAGGGCTGTAAGATTGCATTTGACCCAAACTATCGAGCGTTATTGTGGAATAAACAAGATGCTCGGAACTGGATTCAAAAAGCCTATGATATCAGTGATATTATTTTACCTGGGCTAGACGATCATCAGAGTTTGTTTGGTCATCAATCCTTAGCTGAATTGCTGGAGTATTTTTCAACATTTAACGTAAGTGAACTGGTGATTAAATGCGGTGAACTTGGTGTTTATGGTTACACAAAAGGCACTCACGCAACTGTTGAACATGTGCCATTTGTACCAGCAAAAGTGCAAGTTGATACTACTGCAGCAGGGGATTCTTTTGCCGGTGCTTACCTGAACGGAGCCATTGAAGGGATGTCTATGAATGACAAGTTAACGCTAGCCTGTGATGTGGCTAGGATGGTAGTACAGCATCCAGGAGCTATTATCGATGAAAAAATTGAATTAGTATAGATTATAGTTTTAAATGAAGCTGATTACCTATATGCCATGTGATACATGAAGTGTAATAGTAAACAATACTGACACAAACCTAATTTAACTTATTGTTATTTAAGGTTGTATGGGTATAGGCTTTAAAAGGTAATCGTTATTTGGGTTATTAAGACTTGTCTCTCTTAGTAACCTTCGATATAAGAAAAAGTAGGCATGACGTGTTGTTCATGTAATTTTAAGCATTGATTGAAAATATTTCACACCCATACAGCACAAAAAACTAAAGAGTTTAGTGACGATTAACAAGAATGATTACCGCGACTCACTGTAACAACGACTCACTATAACAGCGATGAGTAAAGGTCGCTAAATATGGCCTTGTTTAACAACTGCATTTATTCGGGCAAGACAAATTTATCTAGGCCAATGTCAGAAGGTGAAACACTGAAATTTCTGTATTGCTGTATCTTTACCGAGCGCGTCACTTCTTTTTCCCGTCTTCAAAGCTCCCTGCAATTGCTATCAAACCAATACGCTCTAGCAGTACTTACCTGCACCCCTATGATCTTCTACCTGATTGAATAATCTAAATTTGAATAGAGAAATGCCGACAGCTTTATTATGTGATAACACTTCATTGACGCCGTTAGGCTGTCAATTGACCATATATGAAGTGGTATTGCCGTTTTACATCATCACTTATGATTTATATGTAAAATCATTATTGTTGATAGGTTTTTTTAATAATTGCTTTAGCATTTTAAAAGTAATTATGAGTGGTGTTTTATATCCTGGACTATTTAAGAGGTTAAAAATTATCTGTTTGATAACCCATTGTTTTGTTTAATGTTTGTGCTTGTGCGGCTCATTGGTGACAAATCGCTTTATTGAGATAATTAAATAATAAAGCAAAAGTACTGATTAATTAAATATGAATCACCTCGTTTATATCCAAAAATATATGTGGTTTTTAACAATTCAAGTGGTAATATAAATGAAAGATGCTTTTAACTAGTAAAAATTGTTCGGAGATGAACGTTAAATGAATACTATTGTTTGTACTAAGCCAGGATTACTTGAACATACTCTAAAAGATAAACCTTCGCCGTTAGAGGGTGAGGTTTTAGTGAAAATTAAGGCTATCGGTGTTTGCGGAACTGATATTCATGCTTATGGTGGTAATCAACCGTATTTTCAATATCCAAGAGTACTTGGCCATGAATTATCTGGCGTCATTGAAAGTACCGGTAAAGGTACATCCATTGAAGTGGGTTCACCTGTTTACATTATTCCTTACTTGCATTGCGGAAAATGCATTGCTTGTCGAAACGGTAAAACAAACTGTTGTACCGATATAGAAGTGCTAGGTGTGCATCGTGATGGTGGCATGTGTGAGTATTTATCTGTTCCTGAATCGGCGGTGGTTTGTACTGAAGGGCTTGAATTTAATGATATGGCCGTCATCGAATGTTTAGCCATTGGGGCGCACTCAGTGAGTAGAGCAAAAATTACCAGTGAGGATACAGTGCTTATTCTTGGCGCAGGCCCAATCGGCATGGGTGCATTACAGTTTGCACAGGTTGAAGGCGCTAAAGTAATCGTCAGCGATGTAAGACAAGATAAACTCGATTTTTGTAAAGCACATTACAATGTATTTGGTACCGTGAATGCCGCTGAAGATGTCAATGCACAACTCGCAATACTGACCGAAGGTGAGTTTCCAACCGTCATTATTGATTGCACCGGTAATGCTAAAGCAATGGAGTCATCTTTTTATAATTTGGCACATGGCGGTCGCATCGTGTTCGTGAGTGTCATTAAAGCCGATATTACATTTTCAGATCCTGAATTCCATAAACGTGAGACAACATTACTTGGCAGTCGTAATGCAACTCTTGATGATTTTCAACACGTTGTGAAATGTTTAAGAGATGGTACAGTGAAGTGCGATAGCTTTGTTACACACACCGCTAAATTTGAAAACTTGATAAATAGCTTTAAAGAGTGGGTAAAACCTGACTCTGGCGTGATCAAGGCAGTCATTGAGATGGATTAATTAGAATGAATATTGACGCTCATCAGCATTTTTGGTTATTTAACGAAGAAGACTATGGCTGGATTGGTGAGCACCAATCCGTTATTAGACGTGACTTTTTACCTGAAACGCTGTTGCCTATTTACAAGCAGAATAACATTGATGCCTGTGTTGCAGTCCAAGCAAGGCAATCAGAAAAAGAAACACGATGGCTAATTAAATTAGCACAGCAACATCAATTCATAAAAGCCGTTGTCGGTTGGATTGATCTGAAGGCTGTAGATTTGGCCGAGCAATTAACACATTACCAAGCGTTTCCAATGTTAAAAGGCTTTAGGCATGTTCTTCAAGATGAAGCCGATAGTCAATTCATGCTCGATAAGGACTTTATCCAAGGGCTAAAACTGCTGGCTGAATTTGGTTACCGCTATGATTTATTGATACTTGCGAAACAATTGCCACAAGCAAATGAATTGTTACAGCATTTGCCTCAATTACCGATAGTACTTGATCATATCGGCAAGCCAAGTATAGAAACCGGTGAAGATTTTGACCAATGGCAGAGGGGCATTAACACGTTAGCGAGTTATCAAAATGCCTATTGCAAAGTATCAGGTATGGTAACTGAAACCGATGTAAATAATTGGCAAGAGCAAGACTTCAATCAATATTTAGACGTTATTTTTAACGCATTTGGCCCTGAACGAATTATGTATGGTTCAGATTGGCCGGTTTGCTTACTCGGTGGTAAATACGAAGCCATTAAAGCCATTATTGAAAATTACGTTGAAAAAAACTATCCACAATACAAACAAGCTGTTTTTGGCGGGAATGCTAAAACGTTTTACCAAATATAATAAGGTGATATATGGAATATCAAGCACTAGGTAATACCGGTCTTAAATTATCTAAGTTGAGTTATGGTGCATCACCATTAGGTAGTGTATTTCGCAATATTAGTGAAGCAGAAGGCATTCGCACTGTTCATACAGCACTGGACTTAGGTATTAACCATATTGATGTATCACCTTATTATGGAGCTACGGTCGCTGAAACTGTTTTAGGTAAAGCATTAAAAGGGGTTAGCCGAGACAAATATATATTGTCTACTAAAGCGGGACGTTATGGTGCTGACTTTGCCGATTTTGATTTTTCCGAAAAACGTATTAGACAGAGTTTAGATGAAAGCCTAAATCGACTCGGTGTTGATGCCGTCGATATTTTGTATTTACATGATATTGAGTTTGGTGATTTTAATCAGATATTTAACGAATCGTTACCTTGTCTAGCAGCGCTAAAAAGTGAAGGGAAAATAGAGCACATTGGTGTTACTGGTTATCCCGTTAAGGTGTTTTCGGAAACGATAAAGCAATTTGATATCGACTGTATTTTGACGTATTGCCGCTACGCATTACATGACACTGGATTATCAGCAGTGATCCCAGATCTTGACACTAAAGGTGTCGGCATTATTAATGCTTCACCAACCGCAATGGGTATATTGACTCAAAGAGGCGCTGCTGATTGGCATCCAGCTTCTGCAGAGTTACAAGCGGCGGGTAAAAAGGCAATTGCATTGTGTAATGAAAGAGGCGTTGATATTACAGAAGTAGCACTGCAATATGCGATTGATCATCCATCAATTGTGTCTACCTTGGTCGGTACCGCAAACCCGCTAAATATTGAAAAAAATGTCCGCTGGGCTGAAAGTAAACCTGACAAAGAGTTAGTTGCAGCTTTGCTGGATATTTTTGCTGGAGTTGATAATACTTGGGCTTCAGGTCATAAAGCTAATCAAGATTAAGTAAATTGATTTCGATAAAAAGCCGGCTTAAGCCGGCTTTTTTGTTTTTATAATTAGGCATTTATCATGAAGGAATCGTTATCGAGATTAGCGTGTCATGACAATCCCGATAAACAGTGATTACAGCGATAAACTGTACTGACTTTGATAAAACAGAGATCACTATAAAGTGACCCCGTTTTTCCAAATAGCAATTTCGCGATTATCATTCAATTCGTTGTTGGTACATTTACCGGAGGCAACTTCAATGATGTAATCAAATAAGGATTGTGCGCATTGATCAATGCTGACGTTGGCGTCCAGTATTTGGCCTGCGTTAAAATCAATCCAATGCTTTTTACGAATGGCTAGCGCAGAGTTTGATGAGATTTTAATGGTCGGGACGGGAAAACCAAGTGGGGTTCCTCTTCCTGTAGTAAATAAAACAATATTTGCACCTGCAGCGGCTAAAGCCGTTGAAGAAACAGCATCATTACCAGGGCTTTGAAGCAGGGTAAGCCCCGGAGTTTGCGATGCAACTTCGCCATAACCTATTACTTCATTGATCACTGCTTGCCCGCCTTTTTGAATGGCACCTAATGACTTTTCTTCTAAGGTCGTTAAGCCTCCAGCTTTATTACCTGGCGAAGGATTCTCATAAATAGGTTGGTTGTTAGTGATGAAGTACTGTTTGAACTCGTCAACTAAATCTACTATTTGATCAAAAATATTGCTGTTTAAAGCGCGATCCATTAATACTTGCTCTGCGCCAAACATTTCAGGCGTCTCAGTGAGAATGACTCGGCCACCAAATTGAGTCAACATATCAGTAATCCTGCCTACAACAGGGTTTGCAGTTAGCCCACTAAAACCATCAGAACCACCGCATTTCATGCCTAGAGTCAGTTTGCTGACAGGCTGTGGAGATCGTTTATCAGTTGCTAACTCATTAAGTAAATCTTTTGCATAATCTAACCCTTGCTCAACTTCATCATCAACTTCTTGGGAGTTAAAAAACTTAATACGTTGTTTATCAAGACCGGTAGCATCACCGATGAGCTGCATTAATTGATTGTTTTCACAACCTAATCCAATAACAAGAACTGCACCTGCATTAGCATGCCCCAGTAAACTTCGAAGAATTTTTTGAGTATTAACCAAATCATCACCTAACTGAGAACAACCATAAGGGTGAGTGATGGCGATAAAATTATCAGCAGCTTCAGTGAACTGTTTTTTACATAAATCAGCGATTCTTTTCGCTGTTTGGTTTACACAACCAACAGTATTCACTATCCATAATTCATTTCGAATACCGACTAAACCGTTATGGCGTAAGTAACCATCAAAACTTGGGATATCTTTTAAACTCGGTTGTGATACAGGTTCTGATGAATAGTGATATGTCTCTGTACCATCAAGTTTGGTTTTACTGTTGTGGCTATGAATATGTTCGCCAGCTTGTATCGCGCTAGTTGTAATACCAATGGTGAAGCCATACTTTCTGATATCCTCAGCTATATCTAACGCAGATAAAGCAAATTTATGCCCCTTAGGTATGTCATTAAATAATGTAACTTGTTTATTATTGAAAGTGAATAACTCCCCTTGCTTAAGAGGTTCAATGGCAACGGCAACATTGTCTTCTGGGTGAACTTGAATATACCGTCTCAATGCTTTGTTGCGAGTAGGGCTAATTAAATCTTGCACGATACCACCTATTAATCCATCAATAAATTATAATGTTCATATATGAAATAATAACAGTTATTGAGCGAAGTGTAACTGGTTTTGTGTTACTTGATTAAAGTGTTTAATCTGTTCAATGTAAATCCTTGATATAGCCTCAATATAACTCGGTATGAGTAATACGAATAAGTAGATAAAAATATAAATATCAGACTGTACCGTCACATGTTAGTTTTAGTTGAGCCTTCATTTGCCGAAAAAGTATTATAAAATTGTTAGCGAGCAACATGACTATTTAGCTAAGTGGTTGGTTTGGCCACCACTTGCAACGTCGGAAGCGTTCTTCTTAAGCTGTATTGAAAAAGCACGGCTTGAATATTCACAAGGAAAAGGAATGGTTTGCGCCATGATTTATCAAGGTGAGTTAGTGGGTAATGTTGCGTTAATGAACATTGATAATGATTTGAAAGTTGGTGAGATTTGTTATTGGATAAGTCAAACCTATCAAGGAAAAGGCATTATCACACGCTCAGTGTCAAAAATGATTGATGTGAGTTTTACTGAATTTGATTTAGATAAGATACGCATTAAAGCTTGTGTGGAAAACACACCCAGTCGCCAAGTTTGTGAGCGGCTTAATATGCTTTTAGAAGGCATAACCCCCAAGCACGAAAACTTGCATGGAATAATGGTGGCACATGCAGTTTATGGTTTATCAAAAAAAGAGCAATAAAGTAATTCGTTCATTTAATCAGTTTTTATCGCCGTCGATTCTCGTTCTATCAGCACCGGAGTGTACTTTAGTGATGGCAGAATATCAGGGGAAGGGTGACTAGCATCTTGTGGTTGGCAGTCATCTACATTTACAGCAATATTCAGAGATAACTTGGCTGCATGGTGAGCCATAGTTTCGATTGGATATTGCAGTGTAGTAAGTTTTGGTCTTGAAAAGCGTGATAACAATACGTCATCACAGCCAATCACAGAAACATCTTTGGGCACTGAAAATCCATTATCTTCTAATGTGGATATAGCGCCAATTGCCATCGCATCGTTATAAACAAAAACGGCACTAAAAGGTGTGTTGGCAGCAAGAAGCTGTTGAGTCGCAGCTTCTCCACCCTGGAGTGTTGGTTCCGCATACACGACCAGTTTCTGATCAATATCTTGATTAGATTCTTTGAGTTGTTCGGTAAACCCTTTCAAACGTAAACTCGGATCTTCAATATCATAGTTACTTAAAATACAGGCAATATTCAAGTGCTTACAGTTGATTAGGCTTTTTGCCGCTATTTTTCCGCCTTCGATATTATCAAGCCAAATACAGCGATGTGCTATCTCTTCGATATAACGGTTTATCAATACAAAGTTAGGGTTATCGTTGAATAACTTAATAAGCGTTTCATTAGGTATTAACTTACTGTGAATAACAATCGACTCACACCGTTGCTGTAATAATAATTTGATAGCTTCTAGTTCAGAATCAGCACTGAGTTGACCTGTGCTGATTAATAATTGGGTGTTGTGCTGCCTTGCGACTTTATCAACGCTGTTAGCTAAAGCGGCAAAAAAGGGGTCTGCTACATCTGGGATCACTACGCCTATGGTGGATGATTTATTCGTTACTAGCGATCGTGCATTGATGTTTGGGCGATAACCCATGGTTTCAATTAAGTCTACAATACGCGCACGAGTTTCAGGGCCGACTTTAGGACCGTTATTGACGACTCTGGATACTGTCGCCACTGATACGTTAGCGGCTTTAGCAATATCTTTGATGGTTGCGTTAGACAATGAAACCTCTGAAACTTATAAAATTTTGGCTAAATTACTACTAAGAGCACAGGTTTTCAATGGTTTAATGGAATTTTTAAAGTTTTTAAAAAGCTATTGCCATTAAAAGGGTAAACGTTTAACCTTATTTGGGTTAGAGCAAGTAATAAGCGAAAATAATTCGAACAAACAATCAGGATAGCGACATGGAATTTGATCCGACTGAACATCCACATCGTCGATACAACCCACTTACCAATGAATGGGTTTTAGTATCGCCCCATAGAGCTAAAAGGCCTTGGCAAGGTCAAGTAGAAAAGCTCGATGAAACAGTGAAGCCAAGTTACGACGAAAATTGCTTCTTATGTTCAGGTAATACTCGAATTAATGGTGAAGTTAACCCGGCTTACACTGATACATTTGTATTCACCAACGATTTTGCAGCCTTAAAGCAAGACACGCCAGAGTTTACACAAGACGATCCTTTATTCCGTGTTGCAACAGAACAAGGCGAAAGCCGCGTGATCTGTTTTTCACCTGATCACAGCAAAACGCTGCCACAATTATCAGTAGATGCAATTACTAAGGTTGTTCAGACCTGGCAGCAACAAACACATGAACTGAGTCAGCAATATACTTGGGTACAAGTGTTTGAAAACAAGGGCGCGGTAATGGGGTGTTCAAACCCGCATCCACATGGGCAAGTTTGGGCTCAAAACCAGTTACCAACACTGATTCAAAAGAAGCAGACGGCATTAACTGAGTATTATCAAACTCAGCAATCAACTTTACTTGAAGATTATGCTGCGCGTGAGCTCGATAATCAGCAGCGTGTCGTCGTCTCTAATGATGATTGGCTTGTTGTTGTTCCTTATTGGGCAGCATGGCCTTTTGAAACGTTATTACTGCCGCGCTTTTCAATTCAAAGAATGACTGACCTTACAGCTGAACAGCAAGAATCACTCGCAGACATTTTGCAACAAATTACCATTCGTTATGACAATTTATTCAATTGTTCATTCCCTTATTCAATGGGTTGGCATGGTGCTCCTTTTGATGGTGAAGCGCATCCTGAGTGGACATTGCATGCCAGCTTCTTTCCACCGCTGTTACGTTCTGCCACAGTGCGTAAATTTATGGTGGGTTATGAAATGATGGCAGAAGCTCAACGCGATTTAACCGCTGAACAAGCGGCACATCGATTACGTGATGCAGCATCAGTACATTATAAAAGTGTGTAAATAGCTTTATAAGTTGTTATACAAATTTTAGATACCCAGATAGAGAGTTTCCTCATGACTAAAACACTTATTAACTCAGTGAAACACACTTTTAAAAACCATTTTGGCTTCGAAGCTAGTCATCTTATACAAGCTCCTGGTCGTGTTAATTTAATTGGCGAACACACTGACTATAACGATGGTTTTGTATTACCAAGCGCGATTAACTATGCCGCCGTTGTTGCCGCCAGTCCTCGTAATGATAATGTCGTCCGTGTTGTATCGGTAGATTATGACAATGCCATCGATGAATTTGAAATTAATACTGACATAGAACACGCAGAACATGATTGGGCTAACTATATCCGCGGAGTGGTCAAGCATCTTAAGTTAAGAGGTTATCAGTTCTCAGGCGCAAATATTGCTGTTACAGGCAATGTGCCACAAGGTGCGGGGTTAAGTTCATCTGCAGCGCTTGAAGTGGTTATTGGTCAGAGTTTCAAAGCACTATATAACTTAACCATTACTCAGCAAGAAATTGCCCTTAATGGTCAAGAAGCTGAAAATAAGTTTGTCGGTTGTCATTGCGGCATCATGGATCAACTGATTTCTGCTGAAGCGAAGAAAGACCATGCTTTATTAATTGATTGCCGTTCGTTAACAACAACGCCAGTATCTTTACCTGACAATATGCGCATTCTTATTGTAAATTCAAATAAGAAACGTGGTTTGGTGGACAGTGAATACAATACTCGTCGAGAGCAATGTGAAGCAGCGGCGGCATTTTTTAAAGTACCTGCGCTACGTGATATTGATATTTCAACGTTTGATGATAAAGAAGCGGGGCTTGATGCGATAACAGCGAAACGAGCACGCCATGTTATTACTGAAAATCAACGTACTCTCGATGCGGCTAACGCAATGCACACCGGCGATATCTATACGTTACAACGTTTGATGGCTGATTCTCATGCTTCTATGCGTGATGATTTTGAAATTACCGTTCCTGAAATAGATTATTTGGTGGACATCATTAAACAAGAGATTGGCGAATTAGGTGGTGTGCGAATGACCGGTGGTGGTTTTGGTGGTTGTGTTGTTTCAATCGTGCCCAATGAGTTAATTGATCAAGTTATTGCCGCTGTTGAAGCTAAATATCAAAAACAAACCAATTTACAAGCCACAGTATTTATATGTAGCGCTGAAGAAGGCGCTAAGCAGATCAATGCTGTTTAGCCTTTATTTCAACTGTTGTAATCGATTTAGTTTCAGATTTAAGTTCGTGTGGTTTAGCTAGATAGCGTTTTGTGTGATTCATTCATATATGACTATTTCATTAGTCAGCTTTAAAGATTTAGGTCGTCCTTTAACTCCTACATATCCTGTGTAGGAGTTTTTTTTGATTTTTTAGTCCGTTCTATATGTATATGTTATGAAATCACTTGGTTTTTAAGCTATTCATTTTTTATTTTCTTACCAAACCCGGTAATCCCAGCGCTGGCTAAAATAGGAATAACGTTCATAAATTTCACATTCTAAAATAACTGTATATTTATACAGTATTATAGTCCTCCCCGTAAAATTGGCAATAATTTCCGTTTATTTGTATTCGATTTGAACAATCTGTTGGTTATTTATTCGAAGATAGCGTTGAGGCTTCTTAAAAAGAACCATCATGAATTGAATAAGTTAATTGGTTGTTCAGCTTAGGTTTAGCAAAAGTAGGTAAAATAGCTATCAAGTTAGCTAATTCAGTAAAGCGGTATGTAATGTAAAAAATCTTTGGAACTAACTGGCGCAAAAAGGTAACTAACAAATGATGAAAGTCGTTATCTTAGTACAAGTTAACTACAACACTGGCTTACTCGCATCGACGTAAAAGGTATACGAAATATGAAAAAATTAATCATGGTCGCAATGTTTGCTTTCTTTTCTGTGGCAGCTAATGCCAGCTATTCAACGCAGCAGTCAGTTGTAATCCAAATCGATCAAGCTAGGGCTAACATAGAATCAGCCGTGAGTTGTTCTATCATTTATTCCCATACGCCAATGGCGACTGAAGCGGATTATTACAAAGGCATGGTTTACGAGAATTACTCAAACCTTGTTGAGCAATTAGTATTAACAGGGCAATCAGAACAACAGGCAAGACAAACGGCAATGGAGCAAGTTGTTTCACAAGCACAACACATGGAAAAATTGTTAAATGATGAAAGAGCAGGTGGTAAGGCGCAATTCACTCAGTTGCTTAAGCAAACCGCAGTTCAAAACCAATGCGTGCATTATGCTAATCTGTAAAGCTATCCATCAATAGAAACAAATCATAATATAGGCTTGCCGAAACAGGCATTTAGAAACAATCACTTAAAAATTGCCGCTTATAAATAGATAGTTGAAATATACAGAACAATAAATCATCGTTATGTGCAAATAATAAGCATATAACGATGACCGGGCATCTAAATCTAAAGCCTCGTTAATATCTCGTTTTACTAAATCATTATACTCTCTATTTTACAAAAGCTTAGAATATATACTGCAACATTATGTTCTATTTTGTATTTTTAGGTGGTCCTGTCGGGGCTTCATTAGCCGTGATATAACCATCTTTATTTTTATCAAAATGATTAAATCGTTTTGTACTTGCTTGAAACTCTGATGCCGATACTTTTCCGTCGCCATTTTTATCAAATCGTTTAATGAATTTATTATGTGGAGAACTGTTTTTGTTATGGGTCATTTTATGAGTTTTGATGTCTGAACTTGTACTCATGCTTGTATTTGTAGTATCAACTATCGCCGAAGAGCTATTTGAATATTGATACACTTGTTCAGCTTGGTATTGGTGACTTGCTTCAGTGGCAAGCTCAATATTACCAGCCCTTACGCTACGCACATAGTTATCAACTCGAATGTAATCGCCTTGTGGCCCACGGGACATGGGTTTACCCGTTTTAGGATCACTGCGCTGAGAACCCGCACCGTGAACATCCATTGTATTACCGCGCATTACGCCCAAAGCTTTACCGAAAGCAACATAAACAGCGCCAGATGCAGGCACTGGCCCATCAAGATGAGTGGTGGAGCTCCAATAATAAGGATAATCTTTATCGCCAGCTTCATTTGTTATTGCTGTTGTTGAGAAAATAGGGGCAATTGCAGCTGAGTGGCTGGTTTCGGGTGAACGACTATAATCCAAAATACTTTGCAATTCTTTTGCATTGGGTAAGCGCCAATCGCTATGGCCTGCTAATGTGAGGTTTTCTGAATACTGCAATGCTTCTTGCCAATTCAGACCTTGCTTGCTGTCATCTTGTTGCCAGATTAAGCCTGTGGCTAAATCTGTAATGGTGCCATCATTATTGTCAACGAAATTATTTTTACCATAAGCTTCATTGCCTCTAACGAATCTAAAGTACATTTTATTCGCAGATTTTGTGCGAGGATTATACTTTGGATAACCTTTAATTCGGCCATCAACAAAGTTTACGCCAAAAATCGTCTGATCATTTTTCATTGTCTTGCCAACATATTCAGTACTAGACCATGTTTGAGCATCAATTTCTCGTTCACCAGCTTGAGTATTACCAATGGGTTGACTAAAAAAGTGGGTGTCGATGAAAGGAGTAAGGGCTTTTTGCCCTTTAACGCTGCCTGAAAATTGAATAAGCGAGTAGAGCTCTTTAATCGTAGGGACCCGCCAGTCACCATAACCAGCCAATTTTAAACTGGATATTTTTTGTAATGCCTGATCATAGGTAAGTTTTTCACCCATTTGTTGTTGCCACATTAAGCCGGTTACATTATCTGTAATCGTGCCATTATTATTGTCTGTATATGATGGAGGATTAGAGCGATAGTTTGCATCCTGGCCATAAAAGCTATTGGCCTTGTCAGGTAATGGCATTGCGGCATTATTGCTGTAGGATATTCTTTGCCCTGTATCGACAATTGGGTAACCTGTTATATAAAATGATGAATTAGCTAAATCTGTTGCATATGCAGAAGCTGCTAGCAATGAAATAAACACTGAAACTCCAAGAATTCGCTTTTTCATAAAATACCTATTTTTAAAAACCATCTAATAAAAACCTATCTAGTAAACATTATGCATAACAACTTAATGGTAGTTATGTTTTTACTCAGGTTTAATCGAGTCGTGATTAATGCCTTATCGCTAATTAAAATAGCAATAATAAAGCCAACAAAAATAAACTTTACTTAACTTTAAATACGTTTCATGAGTATTTTATCTATCGATTTTAACTGGATGTTTGTAGCACTAGGTTGGCGATACATTAGGCTTAGCAGAACTACAATTTATGCGGTTGACATGTTAACAGTATAATTTACTTAGCTTTACATGTTACTCATTATTGTTTACATGCGTATGTGTATAATTTAATTACAATAACTCAGAAAATAAGTATAAAGATGCATAGTAAAGTTAGAGTAATAAATCTGTCACTTGTGATGATATTTTTTTCATTCTCTCTTATTGGCTGTGGTTCAGGAGATTCTGATTCTGCCGCTGTAGAATTACCAAATAACACGATTCCTATTGCGAACCCTGGCGATGATCAAATGGTAATGACTGGTGAGTTGGTTACCCTTGATGCAAGTGCTAGTACAGATCCAGATGGTGACACGTTAACCTACAACTGGATCATCACTTCTGCCCCTAGCGGCATCGTAAGTTTATCTGATGCGTCGAGTTCAACACCCAATTTTATAGCGGATACCGATGGTGATTATGTTATTTCACTTACAGTCAACGATGGCACTGACAATAGTGAGGCTGCTACGGTCATTATAAGCAGTTCATCCACCAGTGCAGACAACACTTATACCATAGTAGATACCAATCAAAACATTTGTTATGACTCATCAACAGGCCAAGCTGAAACATGTGAAGGCAGCGGCTACGATGCTGATATTTCGGGAAATCAACCGAGTTTTACACTCAGTAATGATGGCACAACCGTTACCGATAATGTGACTGGCTTAATTTGGTTACAAAGCACCGATATTAATGCAGACGGCCAGGTAAATTACGATGACAAATTATATCAAAATGAAGCCGTTGAATATTGCGAAGCGCTCGATTTTGCAGACCGAGAAGACTGGCGTTTGCCCAGCGTAAAAGAAGCATATTCACTTATTCTATTCAGTGGTAAAGATGCGAGTAACTATCAAGGTACAGATACATCAACGCTTGTCCCTTTTATCGATCCTGTTTTTGATTGGGCATTTGGGGATTTAAATTCCGAGAATGATCGCATCATTGATGGTCAATATGCATCAACCACACTTTATGTCAGCAACACGATGTTTGGCGACCCAACCATGTTTGGTGTTAACTATGTTGACGGAAGAATTAAAGGCTACCCGACTGATACAAAGGAATATTATGTTCGCTGTGTTGCAGGTAATACAGACTATGGCGTTAATCAATTTGTTGATAATAACAATAAAACAGTGAGTGATAATGCAACAGGCTTAATGTGGCAGCAAAACGACACTGACTCGAACAATTGGGATGATGCAGTACAACAGTGCCAAACAGCTACAACAGCAAGCCAAACTGATTGGCGTCTGCCTAATGCAAAAGAACTACAAAGTATTGTTGATTACACTGTTTCGCCAGATACCCACAACCAGGCAGCTATAAACAGCATATTTAATAGTACCTCGTTTATGAATGAAGAAGGTGTTATTGATTGGGGCTACTACTGGGCGTCAACGACACACGTTGATAACGACGGAGACGGCAGTAATGCAGTCTACGTGTCATTTGGTCGAGCTTTAGGTTACATGCAAAGTACGATTTTAGATGTTCATGGCGCAGGCTCACAACGAAGTAACGATAAACTTGATGTTGCTAGTGAACCTGGCGCAACATCAGCACAAGGAACAGACGGGGTGTTTTATTATAAAGGGCCTCAGGGTGATATCTTACGGAGTAATAATAAAGTCCGTTGTGTTCGAGATATCGAATCCAATAGCACTGATACCCAGCAGTTCACTTTATTCTCACCGTTAAAATCTACCGAAACTTACCTTATAAATGAACTTGGTGAAACTGTTCATAGTTGGCAAAGTGATTACCGCCCTGGATTATCAGTCTACCTTTTAGAAGATGGCACGTTATTACGCACTGGTACTAGCGATAATATCGATCCTGTTTTTGCTGACATGGCGGGCGGAACAGGTGGGATTATCGAAATACTGGATTGGGACAGTAATCCAGTATGGAGTACTAGTCTGTCAACTGATCAATATTTAAGTCATCACGATGTAGAAGTGTTACCCAATGGCAATATCCTTGCCATAGTTTGGGAAGCAAAAACTGCAGAGGAAGCCCTAGCACTAGGGCGAACACAAGTCGCTGATGATTCACTATGGGCTGGTGCGGTATATGAAATCTGCCGTGCTAGTAGCAGTAATCCTTGTATTGATGGAGATACAGTCTGGCGTTGGAGTGTTTGGGATCATATCGTGCAAAATGTTGATGAAGAAATTAGCAATACTTTTGTTTCAGACATAGCGGCGCACAGTGACAAAATTAACCTTAATTACTTTAATGGTGCCGGCGCTTCAGACTGGACCCATATTAATTCGGTAGATTACAACGTGGATACAGATCAAATTTTGTTAAGCGTGCATAACTTTAATGAATACTGGATTGTAAACCATCAAGATTCAACTCAAGGAATCGTTTCACGTATCGGTAATCCTGCTGCATATGAGAGTACAGGTGAACAAACATTGTTTGTACAGCATGACGCACAATGGATTGATGAAGGGCTTGCTGGGGCAGGCAATATCTTAGTCTTCAATAATGGGACTAACAGACCCGAAGGCGATTATTCATCAGTCGATGAGTTTTGTTCAGCAGAAAATGATTGTACTGAAGGTGAAATGCTCAGCAGTTATAGCGAAGGTGTGACTGGTGAGTTTTATGCATCGCGAATTTCAGGTGCACAAAGATTAACCAATGGTAATACGCTTGTGTGTGAAGGGACAGAAGGCCGTTTATTTGAGTACGACAACAACTTCAATATTACGTGGGAATATAACGTAGGCTCAGAAGTGTTCAGAGCAGTAAGATATGAATCAAGCTATGAAGGTTTAAGTCAATTAAACTAATTACACTGTCAATGACGCTTGCAATTTGCTCTTTATAAAAGCTCTTGGTGCAATCTTAAAGACAGCTTTAAAAAATTCTAATAACTAATAAATAATAACTAACAACAACCTATATTGTTTTCATATAGCAGAGGCTTAAGTTTAACAGGCTTGAATACGTGATTATGTCGATATAGGCAAGGGTAGTCACAGTCACTTACTTCTACAACATGGAACAGACGGAGTATTAAATTTGTCTGTCTCCATCATGTAAACAGCTTTACCTAACTCGCCATTGTAAAATAGTGTACTAAAAGAGAAGCAGCACAAAATATTTATTAACACACTCAATCTCTCATTAGCTTTAATGCCTGTGTATTCACGCAGGTATCATTTATTTCTTTAAATTTGCGCCATTTTATTTCTCGTTATGTAATCAATAAAATTCTCGGTTTTAGATTATGAGAACTTAACGTATTGATATGTAGCGTAATTTAAGAACTCTGCGGATTTTTTATCGAGAATAAAGATTCTCGTTAAAATTTATTCTCTGTTTTATCTACCCAAAAGGATAATTGTTTCAAGGTTACTAAGCTGATAACTTGCTAAAAATATTGATAATTTAGGTATATTAGCGATATATATTGCGTTGAATAGCTAAGGATGTTTTTCAGAATTATGCTAATAAGCCTGTTAGTCGGCATGCTAATTTAAGTTCCGCATGTATTAGTTTTAAATAATTGAATATAACGGAATTATAATGCAAGTTACATATAGGAAAGCGGAAGATCAATATCAAATAAGAGAAAGAATGTTTAATAAAATGAAAATACTTAAAATCATAACTTTAATGTTTATAACTGTAGCCATTGTTATTGTCCTTTCTTATGAAAAAATTATCACCAGTGTATTGTTGCCTCAGTATATAGACTGGGCATATGAGGTAGATCGAAAAGGGCAGGAAATAGGCGTCTCCTTAGATAAAAAAGAGTTGTTGCTCGCGGCTGAAATTGGAATCGTACATCCAGAAAAAGTAAGAATTGTTTATGTTAATGAAGTACCTTTCCCTTATGAAAACTTCGCATTGAAGGTTTTTGGTGAAGCGGTTGGGATTGTTGGTGAAGGAATAATAAACAATGCTCAAGTTTTCGGTTATTCAATATACGCTCGTAAAGACTTTGAGTTAAATAGGACGAGACTAGCTCATGAATTGGTTCATGTACTACAAATAGAAAGAGCCAGCTTGGATGTAGTAGTAAGCCAGCATTTTTCTGATATGTCGAAATACGAATACGATAAAGCACCGTTAGAAATGGAAGCATTTGAAGCTAATAAAAAATACAGTGAAAACTGGTAGCTAAAATAATTTTTTGGGAAATTAAATAAAAATAGTAACTAGCAAGCATCTGCTCCATATGTGAAGAGTTATTACTTCTGTTTTATAACGGGGATTAAATGAATAAGTTAAAAACTTCAAGGGTAATAATAGCTATACCATTTTTTATTATTGGTACTGGTTCTGTCGTCAGTGCTTTCTGGCTTGTTATTGGCAGACTGTTGGAAGGAATGATGTGGAAAGAAGATGATAGTTTTGTTATTGGTGCGATGATCGTGTTAATACTATTTGGAAGCTCTTTTATAAGCTTTGGAAAAGATGCCTTATATAAGGGACATTCTGAAAAGTCTAAACGCTTAATAGGACCAACTATTTTCTATGCCATTGGTGTAATTATTTTAATTCCAGGAGTATGGTCATTCTTTGCAGGTTCTCAACAAGCACTAATGATATCACTGCTTGGCATAGCTTCAATTATCTATGGTCTTCGTTTGTCACATAAAGTAAAAAAAGAAAAAGTAAAAATTATCTCAAACGAGGTTTAACAGCAATCAAACACAGACCAAGTTGTTTAAAAGGAGTATCACAATGAAGATTGGCGTTTCACTAGCAATTCTATTACTTACTTTTTCTAATTCAGTTGTCGCTGATTGTAAATCTGAAATTGCTGATAGACTCGAAGCAGATTTGAATTTAACTTATCAGAAATTTGATCAAACAAATGATTCAGGTTTTAGGTTGTTAGAAGCGTCAGGTTGTTATGCTGAAGCAGCAAGTTTAATTAAAGCCTTCATCAAACATAATAATTCAAAAGAGAATGCTTTAATCTGGCACCTTGCTCAAATGGAAGGCTTTGCTGGTAATTATGAACAAGCAATCACACACGCAAAAAGCGTTTTAATAGACAACGAAGACTTATCTAATTTTCCAATGCATTGGAATGACTTTGTGTTGGGGAATATAGCTTTTTGGTCAAAAAATGAACAGAGCTTAAAAAAGCATATCGATAATATTCAGATAAACTCTGGATTTAAACCAAATAAAATAAATTTAAAATACCTAAGTAAGTTGCTTGCTAACTTCGATAGCAGTTATAGAGAAGCCCTTTTGTAATGTAATGCAGCAAGTTATTAAAACAGCTTAAAAATAGCGGGTTAGGCTTCATCCCTCTGAACTTTGGAACCAACTATTTTTAGCATCTTCATGTGGCATAAGGTTTTAACCAGCCTTATTTATAAGTATATATTTGTGAATAAATCATATTAATTGAATTAGCTACATCTTTAATTCCTTGCAGTGATGCAAGATTACTTGTCGTATCGTAAGCAGCAAAACATAACCAGCTCAAAAGGAAGTACTATGATTAAATCAGTTGTTATTAGTATTGTATTAATGCTCTTTTTACAATCTTTGGCTTACGGAAAAACACTCATGACAGTTAGCGATAAACTAAATCAGCGTATTGAGTATTATGTTGAAGAGGATAATTTTCAAGGTGCTGTTCTTGTAGCCAAACAAGGTAAAATCCTATTTAAGAAAGCATACGGCTATGCAGATATCGAAAAAGAAATGCCAAATACAACGCGCCATCAGTTTCTTATTGGCTCAATGACTAAATCATTAACCGCAGTTGCTGTAATGCGTTTGGTAGAACAAAACAAACTTGATTTACATGTTCCTATTACCACATATATTCCAAAACTTGATAGTAAACTGGCGAGCGGTGTTAGCTTGCACCACTTACTGAAACATCAATCTGGATTTACTCGCCACTTAGAGCACCTTGCAAGCTTTGAAGAAAAAGATATCACGTCTAGTGAAATCCTCAATATTATCAACACATCAGAACAATCATTCGAAGCTGGAACACAATACGAATACGGAAACCTAAATTATCACCTTGCTGCAATCATCATTGAAAATATTACGGGAAAAAACTACGCAGAGGCAATGAAAGCTCTAGTTTTTGCGCCATTAAATATGCAGCAATCTGGTGTTGAACGTATTGCTAATCCAGCCAAAAACCGTGCTAATGGTTATCGAAAAAATGTGTTTGGTATCAATAGAGATGAAAATATTGTTTCCTATGCCCTCGGTTCAGGTGATATTTACTCAACCGTAGAAGACTTATTAAAGTGGGAGCAAGCTCTCTATACGACAAGCTTTTTATCACAACAAAGTCTCGACTTGATATTCAATGGGGAGAGTAAAGCTTTTGGTTATTACGGTTATGGTTTTAGAATCAGAGAATATCAACGAAGTAGCAAACATAATACACTTGGTAAATTAACCCGTCACGGTGGTTCAATGGATGGCTTTTCATCAAATTTACATCGTTATACAGATGACCAACTTACTGTAATTATTCTGGCAAACGTTCGGAAATTTCCAATTCGTACTCTAACCTTTGAACTAAAAGAAATAACTCTTGGTGCAGATAGCATGCAAAGAAGTAGAGCGTCATTTGAATAACATAAGCAGATAATCTAGAAAGATGGGATGGACTGTTGTGACTTATGAGCAGGAACTTAGAAGTTACTCTAACGTGAAAAACATAATAAGTTAACAACTGATTCTAATTGATAAATCACAGTTTGTTTTCTTCTTGGTTGCTATTTTTTGCAAACATTTTTTACGAATTAACAGGGTGTTAGCTACTAAATTACACATCAGAGGTCAGCATGAATATAAAATTTAGCGACGCTTTAGATCTATTTGAACTCGTCAATTTTGGTGCTCCTTTTGATCACGAGGGCTACATTTGTAAAGAATCAGGTAAAACATATTTTTATTCTGAGTTTGGTGATAATGAAGAAGAATTACCAGCCGATATTAATGATGAAAAATACTTGGCAATCCCTCATAAAACAGAATTAAACCTTGGTAATAATCTCGCTTTCGATTTTACGCTAGAACACTTACCTACAGAATATGAAAATGTACGTTCAATCTTTAATCGTAAAGGTGCTTATGCAAAGTTCAAAACGTTACTAGAGAGCGCTGATAAAATTGAAGAATGGTATAAATATGAATTAAAACGTACTGAGGAAGCACTACAAGAATGGTGCGCAGAACAAGGTGTTACACAAATATCAGCTAATAAACTGTCAATCAACAGGTAAATATCTGATTTTTAGAATCTTTAGGTGTTTAGTTTACTTTATTTCGTGCTCTTAACGCGCGTTAGTTTACAAAAAGGGTTTTAGTGGTGTTTGAAAGTATTGCGATCTATTCAGGGTTAATTGCAACAGTTTGGATTTTCATGGGTGTATACGTAGTAAGCAGATTTTACGATGGTTACAATCATTCTAAACAATTTTGCAGTGAATTAGGGGCAACTGGTAGCCCAACAGAAAAATTGTCTCCCATAATCAACAATTATCCTCTTGGTTTTCTATTTTGCTTTTTCGGTTGGTATCTGGCGCAACTCTCAAATGTATCAATCTTAGTTAATGTGGCTGGTGGGTTGGTAATAGTTCATGGCATTGGTACTTGGATTGCAGGTTACTTTCCTATGGACGCTGATCCATTTACTAAGAATCCAACTTTTAATTGTAAGGTACATTCTTGGGCCGGTTTCATTATGTTACTTTCGTTAGTTGTAGCACCAGTCTTAGTTGCTATAAGTCCAACAACAATAATGATCCCTCTATATTTCCGTATTTTTTCAGTTGTTTCTGTTATCGCTGCTATTTATTATCTATTCGCTATGGCAAAAGCCTTAAAATCTCAAAGTAACCCTGGCATTCATCAACGTATGTCTTATGGTATTCAACTCATGTGGTTAAGTTGTTTTTCATTAGTATTGGTGTAATTGTGAATTAACAAGGTCATTAATCTAAAAATCTACTGTACTGTTATTTTGTCTCATCATTTATTTCATAATAATTTTTCGATTATTGCTGCGTTTAACGTAGCGTTTTATTTTAAGGAGCACGCTTGACCGTCATTAGTCATCAATCAGCTGAACATTATACTTGGGGTAATCAATGTGATGGTTGGCACCTTGTAAAATCAGATAGCTTAAGTGTAATCCAGGAAAGAGTTCCTGCGGGTTGTGCCGAGTCTCGCCATTTCCATGTTAAAGCTGAGCAATTCTTTTTTATATTATCCGGTATTGCAACCATGGAACTTGAGGGGGAAACTTTTAGGTTATCCCCAAATGAGGGGATACATATTCCTGCAGGTTCAAGACATCAATTGAGCAACCAACACGATCTTGATTTAGTCTTTACAGTCACTTCGACGCCACCGAGTCATGGTGACCGAATTGAAATATAATGAGGCTAGGTATCAGTGCAAGTGTAGGTTGGAAGGTTATAATGAAAAACTTGAATGACATTGTGACTCTTTATCATAAAGAGCTGCGCAAAGGCGATATATTAGTTGCGTATAACGAGTTGGTGAAATTTGTAATGAACACCAGAACGGAACTAGTAAAAGATTTAGAACACCAATACTCTTTTACAAAAATTCGCCATGGCTACATGGATTTCACATATTTTTATTACACCAATGATTTTTTAAAGCGTAAAAATTTAAAATTTGCTCTTGTGTTAAATCACTTAGAAATGAGATTCGAGGTTTGGCTGTTAGGAAATACTATTCCAGTTCAAAAAGAATACTGGAACTGGTTAAAATCAACAAAGTGGAATAAAAAGAACAGTGAAATGCCTCAATACTCAATTATTGAGGCTGTAATTATCAATAAACCAGATTTTAATAACCTAAAATTACTATCCGAAAATATTCAGAAGAATATGATTCAAGTAACGGATGAAATCATAGCGTTATTGCAAGTACAAGCATCTAGCAAGGCTTAATGCAATGAAGCAACAATCTTACGAGGTTGAAACCCACGGATAATCACGCCATTGACTTGTAAGAGGGGAATCGCTTGCCCACCTAATGCTTCATAGCGCTCATTAGCATCATAAGACTTTTCAATATCATAATCAGCAAACGCGATGTTATTGTCATTAAAGAACTGACGTGCATTCTTGCAGTAACCGCACCAGTCCGTTGAGTACATCACCACGACATTGTCGGCTGCAAAAGTGGGCTTGTTCGTGTTATTGGTTATGACATCCCAATTTTGATATAACGCATAAAGAACGATTAAAACGAATAACTTTTTCAATTTACACCTTCCGTGGAGTAATGAGTGGTTTAGAGAAATAACTTAGCGTCATTGAATCTGACAATAAGTTATTATCAATTTTTATGTTAAATTTAATTCGATGAGTTTTTATTTACTCAGATGAATGAGTTGAGTTCATTATTGTAAAAACTTGTGCTTATCATCAATCACACATTGCTCAATTGGCCTCGGATTATTATCACGATTCACAATCCAGCATTCGTCGTAAATAGAGCAGTAGCAAAGCTCTATCGAAATTAAATTATCCACTTTTAAAATATCATCAACTTTATTACCTTTGTACAGCACTGGCGTGATCGTCTTTTGCGCAGATAACACAGTTTTTCCTATGTGAGATTGCGTAACCTCTTCGAATACATTGATATCTCTCCATTGGGATAGATATTTTTTATCGTGTGTTACCTTAGCGTACTTGATGACCGCTGGTCCTGTACCATTGTTAGAAACAATATATCTAAATGAATCGTAACCATAGCCTCTAGCTATTTCAACACTGGGCCAAACTGAAGCTCTAGCGTATGCGCGATCGATTGCTGCAGAATAAATCGAGGTAAAAGTGGTCACAATGCCAATGACTAATGCAGAAAAAGCAACAATCATTTCAGGATTTTGATACCAAGGTTTTTTAGCCAATTGTTGAACGATGAGGTTGTCAATTTGCTGTTCTCTAGTAGCCTAACCTTTGCTCAGTCTCTGTTTGGTTGATTACTTGATCATTTACTTGAGAATTTGGCGGGATACCACTTTCCATGTTGGGAAATCCTATTGTGCATAATTGAATATTTTTATGGCTCGATGCTACCTATGTTAATAGCTTGTGACAAGTGTGTCTTGGTAAATTTAACCTAACTAAATGACACAGAATTAGTAAAATATCCAATTGAATCAGATGGGTGACAGTGTTCAAATTCGGCTGTGATACATTGTCTCATTGTGGAAGTTTATCATTGAGCCTTTAAGATATTTGAGAAAAATAGCTGAAATTAATAATAACTAGGCAGCATAATAAAATTTCATACTAGTGTTTTACCAGCATTAATTTCCACCATATTACCCCTCAAGTCGCATTAGCTGATCATCCCTGACTCCTTAAAACAGAAGCCCTGATGAACGGAATAATGTTGTTAGCTCACTGATAAAAAATAAATAGGGGTATAAAAGAAATTACCTGCAATCGTATGTAATTGAATATTATTAGTACAGTCGCTAGCTTAGTAAGTTAAGGGATTGCTAATTAAGATAAAAACATGCCAAAGCTAAACAGAATATTCGACCAATTAGCACTTAATAAACACAGCCAAACTAAAACAAGCTTTAATCAGCCACTACATTTGTTTAGAGGTTTAGCCATTATTGCAATTGTTGGCGCACATGCTTGGTCATTTATGATTTTTTGGACAGGGTCGTTAGACTCGATAGGACTTAAGGTTCTTTTTTCGATAACTGAAATGTTGTTTCATGGCTCAACGCTTTATTTTGCACTTATCTCTGGAATGCTATTTAGCATGGTATTAGCAAAACGCTCCTGGAAACAGTTTTATACGAACAAGTTATTACATGTAATTTTACCCTATATTGCAGTATCGGTATTTTACTTTTCGTTTTATGGGGGTTGGCAAAGCGAAATGCCTCAAAATGAATTTTTCATCAGTTTGTTGTTAGGAAAAGCGTCAATTCATTTGTGGTATATCCCCGTGTTAATGGTGCTATATCTATTAACGCCATTGTTATGGCAACTGGTTAGCAATCCTCAATATAAATGGCTTACATTGACCATTATGCTGATCCCTTTGGTCATTTCACGTAGTCCATTTCCTGACTTTATTAAGTTACAAACGTTTTTTTATTTTGCTGGTGCCTACACAACAGGCTTGTTCTTCGGCTGTCATTTTAAGCGAATTTTAGATTTGATTAATCTACACATCAAAAGCTTATTATTGTTATTAGTGGTGTTAAGTGTAGCGATTGTTGCTAGTTATTTTTTCGACTTTTACTATACTGGTTGGTTTTCTGTTAGGCAGTCATTAATCTATTTGCAAAAATTGATTATTACAGGTGTTGTGTTAGTTGGGTTGTATTTAGCAACAGAAAAACTTAAATCTGCAAAGACACCAAAGCAAATCTCATTCTTATCGTTGGTGACTGTGTTAGGTGATATGGCGTTTTCAGTTTATTTTTTACATGTATTTTTTATGGGCTGGATTATTTATGTAGCTCAAAATTGGCTAATAACTGACAGAAATACATTCGAAATAGGTTTATATGGGCTCGCTAGTTTAGTTGGCTCTATTTTGGCAAGTGTCTTACTTACACTCATATTTCAAAAAACATTCTCAAATAGCTCGAGAAAATTGATCGGTGCATGACCTAGGTAGCTGAGCAGATAGTATGAAATTATCACAGATTCGAAACACTAAAGTGTTAAGGATATAGTCGCTTTTTTATAATAGAACCTATCTGAGATAGGGGCTTGAAACTCAACGTTGGAATGTGCCTGATGAATTAATTAACGGTACCACAAGGAGCATCATTTCACTCCTTGTGGGTATGATTAAAATAACCTAAGCGTATTATTTTACTGTGTATCTTAATAATACTTCGTTATCGAGTACTACATTCGTTGACCAAATAAAACTGGCGCCAGCACCGCTAAATTTATCAATAAAGTTCATATACGCTCTTTTATTGTTTTCACCAATTTCATCTTCTGTGTATAGCGTTGCTTGTGGCCACAAACTTGAATCAAACTCTTTAGTCATCCAGTTATTCGGTGTCTGCCAATGAACAGCAAAAGCATCTTGTCCTTCATCAGTCCCTAGTGTACTGCATGTATTGGACATACGTTTACCTTTAGATTCTGTTAAACATGTCAAATCATAAATAGGCGAGGTATAAAAAGTTTGCGCTTGCCAATCTTCATTAGTGACAGTGCCGTCACTAAAACTTGCTATAAAACCGCCATCACCAGGGTGATAAGCTTTACCTCGATTCTTTTCTGTTCCCAATCCCAGATTTTCTTCCCAATCAATGACTTTAATTGCAATCGTATAGGGTGTACTAACTTTAAATTTAACCAGACTTGAATTAAATGGCGTAAAAGGAACGGTATCAACTGCGATCATTTTGCCGTTGATATATAGCTCAAAATAATTGTCAGCAAAAATATAGCCAGTAATTTCTTCCCCATCAGGGTCAACAACAACGAGTGGCACATCAGCTTGATTGACATCAGCAATACTGCTGTGAGTGATGCCTGCACATTGCTCATATAAATCGATTGCTTTTGGAGCTGTAGTAAAGTGGTTTGTAGCAGGAACAGTCCATACTTTACCTTTTGAATCGGAAATTTCTCCAATACCAGCCATGCGACTGCGTCCGCTTTTACATTCAAAAATATTCAGTTCAATTGTTTTAGCTAAGCCTTGGGTAATATTCCCTGAGCCCTTGTATTGACTGAGACCACTTAAAGAAGCTGCAGATAAATTAACACTTACCATAGCTAATAAAGATATTGATGAAAGTGTAGTTATTTTAAGGGGATTAAAGGTCATGTAACTTATCCTTGTTAATCATCATTCTGTTTATAGATTAGTCTTAAACTGTAAATACAACAAAACATCTTATTATGAGAGATTAGATTCTCTGTATGAAAAGGTAGCAGGACATATTACCTAGTTGCTATTTAGGGTAAATAATCGTTAAAAATAGGTACATTCTGTTTAAATTTTTCGTTAGCTTATCTGTATTCTCCCCACTTTTTGCTGAACCATAAAAAATAAAGCTACTGATTTTATTTATTTTTTGACACAATAACATTTATAAGTGTGCTATCTAATGAGAATCTAAATGAAACAATTGATCGTTTTTGGTGTGTTATGTGTCAGTGTTAGTGGCTGTGATTTACTCGATGATATTATTCACCCTAAACCCATTGTTCCTGACGCTAAGATAGATTCGGGTTTTAAAGATCAGGCACGCCAATTTGGCTTGTCTGATGCGGTCATTAACCGTTTATGTGTGGCCACTAAAAAAATCGACACCCATTGCATTAATACAGTCAATGACAACGACGTCCGAGAAGTGAAAATTGAATATTCAATGGAACAAGCGGTTATCAATAAAGATAATGCCCGTAGTTATAATAATAGCCGTGTTGTATTTCATTTAGCGACCGATGACTCTGCATCAAAAGTGTATTTTGAAAATACTCGCCAATATATTCAAAGCGATGGTTATAGTTACACTTGGTCTGAGCCTGAAGGTTACGAAACCACATCACTTTCATTAGCAAGTGATAGTGATAACCCTGTTTTATTGACTAATGTAAGCAAGATTGAAGAAGTCTCAACTGATGAGTTATATGAAACCACATATTCTGAATTATCAAATGACGACTATACATTAGTTGCTGGTGCTGAAGTAATGGATGACATTACGACGGTTCTGTTTCCATCATTAACCTATATGTTAACCTTAGATGACTCGTTAGAACCTATTGATAATAGCTTTGCTATTTACACCGGTGGTCACAGTAATATCTTAGGTAACTTTGCGCCGGTTATTGCTGATGCCATAGAAGAAGTTTGGTTCTAACGTTATCTGCTAATCAGTAAATCATTTCAGTATCAAAACGGCTTCAGGGCCGTTTTTTGTTTGGGTGTTAACTGTAAAATACTCGCCAATATAAGTGATTAGATAAATAAATGAGATTAGACAAATTTGTAATGCGCAGCACTCGATTAACGAAGCAACAAGTAACCACTTGTATTGAATCTGGTGAAGTAACTGTTAATCAACAAGCCATAACAGATGTTCGTTACCAAGTGCATGAAAATAATCTGATTGATTATCTGGGTGAGCAACTTATTCCTAGAGCATTTCGTTATTTGATGTTTAATAAGCCAGCTAATACCATTTGCTCAAATGTTGATGGTGACTATCCCTCTATTCTTAATCAAATTAATATTGAAGATAAACAAGAATTGCATATTGCTGGGCGGTTAGATGCAGATACAACTGGGCTCGTTTTGATCACAGACGATGGTCGATGGTCATTTAACATTATGCGGCCTGAACAAAATTGCGAAAAGACATACCGGGTGACTCTGTCCAAACCACTTGCGAATGACGTCGTTGAACGTTTTGAGCAAGGGGTATTGTTATCGGGTGAGGCAAAACCAACACTGCCAGCTAAACTGAAGAAAATTAGTGTTGAACAAGCATTCGCGCCAGATCCAAGCCAAAACCAGCAAGATGGTTATAAAACTCAGATGCCACAGCAAGTATTATTGACCATAACAGAGGGGCGCTATCATCAAGTAAAAAGGATGTTTTTCAGCGTAGGTAATCGCGTCAATGCGTTGCATCGTGAGCAAATCGGCCTGCTTAAGTTAGATATACCGCTCGGTCACTGGCGATATTTAACTCAATGTGAAGTTAATTCATTCATTAACTAACCAATGCTAGTTACGAACTGTTGAAAACGAGTGCAAACAGCACTGAAATCAGATGTTATGTTATGTAGAAAGCCGCCTCTAGGTTATTATCTGCTACAGAATAGATTCCCTAGCTACATCTATCGCTAAACGACTAGCTTTATTATTAGCTATTACCAAAATAAATGGTTTAAATGAAAATTGAAATCACCGAAATCCTAAGTGTTGATAGCACAGATATTGATCCCAATATCACCTGCACAGGTTGTAAGGCCTGCTGCTGTAAACTTGAAGTGATTTTAATCTCGGATACTGGCGTGCCTGAAGAATATATTGGTGAAGATCAATGGGGCGGGGAAGTCATGAAGCGATTAGATGATGGTTGGTGTGTAGCTGTAGATAGAGAAACACTTATGTGTACTATCTATGAAAACCGCCCTTGGGTTTGCCGTGAATTTGAAATGGGCTCTTATGAGTGTGTTGAAGAAAGACAACAACTGTAATTTACCCGTTTGATTTTACTCTTGTTAGTTGTTTTCTTTCAATTTTATTTCTCAAGCAATAGCTAAATTTATCATTTAAAGTCAAAGCTTTAATGTTAAACACCAATAATGTAACACAAAGCTGTTCTGTAAATATTATGGGTAGTTTGTCGTCCCAATATTTATAGTGTTTAATGAATAATTTCAAAAAGTTGGCTGAGTTACTTGCGTAATTATTTTAACCTTATACAGACAGAACAAAGGATATGTGAATCAACATGGATGGAATGCAATTTTTTATTGAACTGTTAGATAAGTTAATTTGGCCTGCGGTGTTTATTTTTAGCATCATAACGCTTCAGAAACCACTTACTGCCTTAATACCATTAGCTAAGAAATTAAAATTTAAAGACTTTGAAATTGAGTTTGGTCAAAAATTAAAGGCAGTATCTAAAAAAGCTGAAGGTGCTTTCCCTGAACTTGAAATTGACAAGAAATCAGTTTTGATTGCTTCAGTTGAAAATTTACCTAGCTCGTCAATTATACAAGCGTGGGCTGAAGTTGATAGCGCTGCTGAAGGGCTAATTAAAGCGAAAATAGCCAATGTTAGTTTCGATTCTGACACTCGATACAAAGACATTGAAGAGATTTTAGTGACTGAAGATTTAATTGATACTAAGAAAGGTAAGTTGTTTAGTGAACTTCGCCAATTACGCAACAAAGTGGCTCATGCAAAAGGTTATGAGGTTGGGAAAGTTGAAGCTATTCAATATATTGAATTATGTTTCGTCATGGTCGACCATTTGAATCAATTGAAATTACAATCTTAATAGTCACTATAGCCAAGAATGAGATAGGTATCGGTGAACTGTTTTAGCAGCCGTCGACAATACTGTGGTGTGATGTATTTAAACATTTAAAGTTCACGATTGGGCTAACGGTTTATCACTGATTAGCAAGCTTAAATTCTTAGTTTCAGGCTTTAATCTATGATTTTGGCTAAAGGGTATGAAGAGTTTTTCTTCCTAAGTTAAAGCAGTGCACTTGAATAACGAATTTTAACGTCAGTATGACACTAGCTGGTCCCTCTGTGTTTATGGTGAATTGTCAGATGAAGGAAGTCCACTGTCATCTAATTCTACGGACTCACGTAGCGTTTATCAGTACCAAACAGGCTGAAATTCCACCTTAATACACGTATGAATTTCTAAATTGAATACTTATAAAAAGCTACCTTTGGGTAGCTTTTTTTTTGTACAAATATGCTAGCTTAGTAGTGTTCTAGTAATTCGGTTCGTCGCTATCAATGTTAGAAGGAGAAATTTATGACCCAGGAATCACATGGCTTTTCTATAGGCATAGAAAGAATTAACAGTGATGTTTTTTTATCACTAAAAGCAAAAGGGACATTAACTCATCAGAACTATCTTACAATAACGCCGATTATCGATTCTGCTTTAGCAGAAGTTGACCACCCTAAGGTTAAAGTTTTCATTGATGGTACTGAGCTAGACGGTTGGGAAATGAGAGCTGCATGGGATGATTTAAAGTTAGGGCTGAAACATGGCAACGAATTTGAAAAAATAGCTATTTACGGCAATAAAGGCTGGCAAGAGGTTGCTGGCAAAATTGCGAAATGGTTTATACAAGGTGATTCACAGTTCTTTGAAGATAAAGACAAAGCACTTAAATGGTTATTGAACTAATACCGAAACCCTAAACACACCTTGTTTACCATAAGTAAAAGTTAACGAGGTATGCTTAGGGTTTATAAGGCTTAGCAGCATTTGAGCAATCTTTATTGCTTAGGTTATTTACTTAGGTTAATTGCTTCGGTCAAAAGCTTTGAATAAGTGATAAGTTTCAAACTGCTTTGTCTTTATGTGATCAATGTATTAAACCTTAACTGGCAACATCCTGTTTCTTCCTTGTTTTTTCTTATTTATGTCTATACTTATTTTATGAAAAGGAATTTCGAATAAGTGGAGGTATAGTGGCTAAGGAAATACGTTCTATACTGATTGTCGATGACCAATCAATCATCAGAAAGATTTTTATCAAAAGCCTACAGCTGTTGGGTGAATTTGATATTTCTGAAGCAGCTGATGGATTAGATGCTTTCAATCTTATTAAAACATGTGATTTTGATATGGTGTTTTGTGATTTAAACATGCCAGTCAAAGACGGTCTGTATCTATTAGAACGATTAATCGAAATTAAATACACTAGCCCAATCGTATTATTTAGTGGTGAAGATGAAAATCTGCTTAACTCAGCGAAAGTATTAGCCTCTCATTACCACTTAAACATACTTTCAATCGTTCCCAAACCAATAACTTCAATGATGCTTAAATCTCTGATTAAGCAGGCGAGCTCACTAAAAACATTTACAGTACAAGAACCATTACTAGAGCTCACACAAGAACAACTTCAGTTTCATCTAAAGCAAGGTAATGTAAAAGCATATTTTCAACCTCAATATAATCTAAATACAAATCAAGTCTCGGGATTTGAAGCACTAGCCCGAATAGTCGATGGCGATAACGTTATTTTGCCATCGCAATTCATTAACGCAGCAGAAAATACAGGCTTGATTTTACCGTTAACGAAAGCGGTGATCACAGATGCCTTTGAAAACTTTTCAAAATTAAATAACACATTCTCATCACTCAACTTATCAATTAACTTGTCCGGAAAGATTTTAGTGGATGACACTCTTCCGCAATGGATTGAAAGCACCGCATCTGCAAACGCGATTGCAAATAGCGCCATTACATGTGAGCTAACAGAAACAGCCATTCCATCGAACCCTTCGATCATGATTGTCGCCTTACTCAGGTTAAGGATGATGAAATTTAAATTATCAATTGATGATTTTGGTACTGGGTTTGCTTCATTAGAGCAATTACATATGTTGCCTTTTGATGAGCTTAAAATCGATCGATGCTTTGTGTCAGATATTTTAAATAACACAAAGTCTCAAGCACTCTTCAGAAGAAGTATTTCATTAGCTAATGACCTTGATTTACTCGCAGTAGCAGAAGGTGTTGAAGACTATGAAACTAAATGTTTAATTCAGCAACTTGGGTGTTCAATTGCCCAGGGGTTTTTCTTTTCTAAACCATTACCTGCCAATGACGTCGTGAATAAAATTAATCAGTTAGGCTTAGGTTTTGGTGCAAAAGAAGAGGTAAGTCCAATTGAACAAAAATAAATTAATGACTGTAAGCTTTTTGGCTATTTCTGTTGTTTTGTTAACTAGTATTTATATATTTGCACAAAATAACGATAAATTACTTCAAGAACAGACGGTATCTTTCTATGAAAAACAATCAAAGATGCTAACTGGGTTAGTCGAGAAGAGTTTATATGAACAGCAAAACGATACTCAATTACAGCCTTTAATCATGGGGCCAGTCAATGAAAATAACTTGATCGATATTATTAGTACTGAGAGTTTTAAAACTAAACTAAATACGCTAACCACACAACAAGACAAATACATCAAAATTGCGATATTAGATCTACAAGGTAAGGTCTTAGTCGAAACCACTAAAAATAAATTGTCTGCTAATGTTCCTAAGTTTAACGTAGACCAATTAACAATCGCTAATTCAGAATGGTTTAAAGCAATTCGAAACAACCAGGTTAATCGCATTCAACAGGCTGACTTGTTTGGGCCGCAACAACAATTTATTGATAATTATCCTGATAGATATGACTTACTAATAGGTCATCCAATTTTTGCTGAAAACGGAGATAAAATTGCGATATGGATAAACATCATTGATTTTAGCCTCATAGAAGATATTTTTAAAAATACCTATCAACAACTAGCGCTAAACGACTTACATCATCTCGAGTTGGCGTTAATTGACGACCAGGGTTACTTGTTAATTGATTATGACCCCATTAGTAAACATCAAAACAGTTATCAACGTGATTTTTCTATATTGAATCAAGTTAATTTAATAGACGCAGGGGTTAAAGGGGCTGATCGCGCGATAGCTGGCTTTTCTGGTGTAGAATTAACCAGCCACGAAACTAAAGACGTTGAACAGATCATAATTTATAACCACTTTTCAGGTCATAAACAACGCCCAAATATCGGTTGGTCAACCATTATTCGTATTGATCAACAGGATGCTTTTTCTGTTTCTCAGTTATTCGACAAAAATATATATCAAACATTAATAATTAGCTTCTTACTTTTGCTCACTTTAGGTTATTTGATATATAAACAACTACTTATACCACTTAATAACTTAACTCACTCTATAAAAAATTTATCAACAAACCCAATTAGTAAGCATCGATTAACAAATGTTGATCACGAAACACATATTATTATTGACGATTTAGAGCAAAAATTTATCGATAACCAAAAGCTGGTTGATAAAAACAAAATACAACAAGAAATATTAGATTTGCAAAGAAGTGCAATTGATTCAACCAAAACGGGAATTGTTGTTACTGATATCAGACTGCCAGATCAACCTATTATTTTTATCAATAAAGCTTTTAGTGATATCTCTGGATACAGCGCAGAAGAGGTTTTAGGTAAAAACTGCCGTTTCTTGCAAGGTCCTAATACTGAAAAAGCATTAATAAAGCAGATGTCACATGCTATTACTAAAGGAAAACCTTGTGACGTTGTCATTACCAATTATAACAAAGCAGGTCGTGAGTTTATTAATAACTTATCTTTAGGGCCAGTGTTTAATAAAAATAACCAGTTAACTCATTACATCGGTGTGCAAAATGACATAACCGAAGAAAAGCAAAAAGAAGAAGCATCGATGGTAGAAATGGCATTGATATTAGAAGAGCGAACGAAAGAATCTAAAGACTCTGCCAACAGATTAAGAGCTGTTTTTGATACCACTTTTGACGGCACAATTGTTTTAGATGAACGAGGTAATATCAAAGATGTAAATCGATCTTTAGAGTTAATCTTTGGTCGGACACGTACAGAGTTAATTGATTATAACATCAGTATATTACTTGTCAGCTTACAATATAATCAACAAGATCAATTGCATAAATCACCGTTTAAAGATTGGCTTAGAAATTACATCGGACAAACACAGAAAATTTATGGTTTACATAAATCAGGGCATCAAGTGCCACTTGAATTTTCCGTAGGTGAAACAATTCTTGAAGCAGAAACAATGTATGTAGCAATTCTAAGGGATATTTCTGTACAGGAGCAGACTAAACGGCGAGAACTTGAATTACAGAAACAATTACATGATCAGGAACTTATTTATCGAACTGCATTTGATCAGGCTGCTGTTGGCATTGCACGTGTTGGAACCGATTCAAATTTTTTAGAAGTTAATACAAAGATGTGTGAGATTTTAGGCTACGAAGAAAGCGCCTTATTGACTAAAAAAATCAAAGATGTCACTTATGAGGAAGATATTCCTCAATCATTTCAATATATAAAAGAACTACTTGAAAACAAGAAGTCATTTTTTACTACAGATAAGCGTTATATTAGGGCTGATGGAATTGTATTTTGGGCTAATTTATCTGTTTCATTAGTCAGAGAAGATGTCACTCAACAACCTTTATTTTTTATCGCTGTTGTTGAAGATATTTCAGAACGAATCGCATCGGCAGATGCATTACTCCTAGCAAACGACGAAAGGGATAAATTACTTTGTGGTATCAATTTAGCTTCAGAAGCCGCAGGCGTATGTAATTGGTCTTATGACCTTCAAACTGGAGAACTAAATTGGGATTCGCGTACGTGCCAATTATATGGTGTTGATGAGAATCAAGCTATAGTTTATAAAGATTGGCGAAATGGGGTTCATCCCGATGATGTTGAAATAGCAGAACAAGAAGTCGCTGATGCTATAGAAAATATTTGTTCAATTAAAACTGAATTTAGAGTCATCAATAAAGTAGATAAGTCTATTCGATGGGTTCAGTGTTCAGCTGACTTATTGTTGGATGAAAATCAAAAACCAGTCATCATGTATGGTATTAATATTGATCTTACACATGAAAAAACCATTCTATTGGCGCTAGAAAAAGAAAGCCAGGCGGCGAAGCAGGCAAGTAAATCTAAGTCTAGATTTTTAGCTACGATGAGTCATGAAATTAGAACGCCGATGAATGGTGTAATAGGGATGATTGACCTTCTTAAAAACACACCTCTTAACTCAGACCAAAAAAGAATGGTAACGACCATTCGTGACTCGTCGTTTTCATTGTTAGATATTATTAATGATATTTTAGATTTTTCAAAGATAGAGTCGGGTCAAATTGAAATTGACTTAACACCATGTAATGTACTTTCGATAGTCGAAAAAACCATGGATAGTCTATGGATTAATGCATCAAACAAAAATGTTGAACTGTACATCGACCCTGACTTATCAATGCCTAAAGAGTTAATGCTGGATACTGTTAGGGTAAGACAAATTCTGCTTAATTTATTAGGAAACGCGATTAAATTTTCAGGTGGCAAAGAGGACAAAGGAAAGGTAACGGTTAAAACACAGTTTGAAGAAAATTTATTGTCATTAGAAGTGATTGATAATGGTGTGGGGATTTCAACAGAGCAGCAACAAAAATTATTTGTTCCTTTTTCACAGGCCGATTCATCAACAACGAGGAAGTTTGGTGGTACAGGTTTAGGACTAAGTATAACCAAATCGTTTACTGAACTAATGAAAGGCGACATACAAATTAACAGTGAGCTTGGTGAAGGAAGCTCATTTAAAGTTGTTCTTCCTGTACAAGCAGAATCATCTAAAGAAGTGGAATTTGAGCAATTCGATTTTTCTATGTATGCAGTATTTATTGCATGCTCTAATGATGACCTTGCTAATTCTTGCCATACAATTTTAGCGCAACTTAAACATCACAATATCCACGTTATATCTATTGACGACTGTTATCTTGTTACACAATCATCAATGCCTGCTGTATTACTTACTGATACAGAGCAATTTAAATGTTCTGATGAATGTAAACAAGTTAAAACCTTACAATTAAACTCAGATCCTATTGAAAGAAAAGGGCATATTGATCCTTACACTTATGTAGTAGGCACTCACCCACTTAAACCGACAGAATTGATATTCGGTCTTGCAGTGTTATGCGGTCTAGAAAGTCCGATACTTGATTGGTCCACTGAAGATAATCAATCAAATAAAGCTGTTGTGCCTCAAACTATTGCAGAAGCTGAGTTAAATAATACGTTAATTTTGGTGGCAGAAGATCAACCTACCAACCGTTTAGTCTTAGGTAAACAGCTAGATAGCCTTGGATATGCTTATGAAATGTCTGAAGATGGTGTTATAGCCCTCGAACTGTGGAAAACAGGTCGGTTTAGCTTATTACTAACTGATTGGCATATGCCAAATATGGATGGATTAGAATTAACTAGAACCATTAGAGATATAGAAAACCTCGAGAATAAGACTCCTACTATCATTATCGCAGTTACAGCTAATGCCATGGTTGGCGAGTCTGACAATTGTATTGATGCAGGTATGAATGATTACATCGCTAAACCAATAGAAATAAGTACTTTAAAGGAAAAGCTAGCAAAGTATTTAGACATTAACAGTCAAGAATCAATATTAACGGCAGATTCAAACTTACCAACTCAAGAGTTTACACAGTCCGTGATTGATTTCAGTCAATTAGAAGCTGTGATTGGTACCAACGATAAAGACATTACTGATGAGATTTTAGCTATGTTTTGGTCAAGTGTAGTAGATGATTTTGAGTTAATTAAGCAAGGGCTTGAAAATAGAGACCCAGAAACAATACGAAGTAGAGGCCATGCAGCAAAAGGCGCTTCCGTATCAAGTGGCGCAATATCATTAGGTGAGTTATTTAAGTGGATCGAGAAAAACAACGATAACTTTGAGGGGATAGTAACTCATATCAATGACATTGAAGCAGAATTAGTATTAATTAAACGTGTTTTAGAAACCAGATCAGTACTCTAATACATTGATAAGCAACAGGGCGGTTTATGGACAATTTAATGAGTGTGGTGGTTTTTTATCATTCAATTGAAATTAAAAAAGTGATTCAAGAAATCCTTAGAAATAAATATCAAAGTATTTTGTACTGCGATGTTAATACTAACCAAGAACAGTTTATTGCTTTTATGACGGATAAATCTCAGCCGGTGTTATTTATTTATGCTTTTGAAAAAACTGAAGAAGCAATTGAATTTAATGAGATTTTTGTAGAACTCAATAAAAATAAGAAAATCCATAGTGATAAATATTTATCTTTATTAATCTGTTGTAGAGAACATCGTGAAGCTGCCTATTTTGAGTGTTCGAAAGGGCGCTTCTATAGCTATGAAACCTTTAGACCCGTATATGATATGAATAGGATTAGGCTTTCAATAACGCAAATGGGTGACTTATTAACCAGCCAAGATAAAGTTAACTCTTACCAACAAGATAAAAAGGCAGTGATTAAAAAATTACAATCTGTTTCACAGCAGCTGCATGAGGTTGAAACATCTTTAACAGACGAAAAGGGCATACAGCATAATTTACTAACCGAGCTTATTTCTGAAGTCGATCAGTTATGTAAAGGGGATATGACTGAGAGTGCCGAAGTCAAAGTGCAAGTAGAAAAGATTAAACCTAGAGTTGAAAATTTTAAGGCCCATAATCAGAAATACTTTAACGAAATAGGCAGCAAGGTAAGGGCAGCTAAGCCTAGCTTTAAGAAAAAAATGCCTTTAGTACTTGTGGTTGATGATCAAAATGTAATGCTTAAAATTATTACCACAATTTTAAAACCCAAAGGCTTTGATGTTGAAGTCGCAACTAATGGGGCTGAAGCACTAAACAAACTAAAAAACTGTCAGCCAGAACTTGTGTTATTGGATATTGATATGCCAGTAATGGATGGAATTCAAACACTAAAAGCCATAAAAGAAATTAATGAATTAAGCCAGGTTCCAATCATTATGCTAACAAGTAACACAGACAAAGAAAGCTTTATCGAATGCCGTGAATTGGGTGCTATTGATTACATTGTAAAACCTACAAATGCAGAAACACTATTGAAAAAAATACTTGCGGTAATTTAACTTAAAGGTAATAAATTCAATATAAACGGCTATTTTTGTGCCGATAAATAACGTTATCGGCATTAAGTAAATCTGGTATAATTAATCAATTATTTCAGCAAGATAAGATTATGCTAAACGAGAAACCTCCAGTTTACCCTCTATTTGATTCCGCTGACTTTATCCTTGCGGGTAATAGCTTTGTTAATCAACATATCACCACGATAACGCTTCATAAAGTGCCAGATGCTGGCTTAATTATTGAGCATTGTTCCGATTGGTTATTTGAACAAAAACAATCTGAGAATAATTACAAAGCGTATCGTAGCGAGCTAACAACGTTCTTGCATTGGTGTTTTGATGTCGCGTCACTTTCACCGATTCAAGTAACGCGTAAGGATATTGCCCGTTATATAAACTATTGTGAAAACCCGCCAATTGATCTTGTTGGTTATTTTAATGTGGCACAATTTAAGACAGATAAACCTACAGGAATAAGGTATCCAAATTCTGCATGGAGACCGTTTATCGGTAAGAAAAAGCTTGGTAAACAATTGCCATACAGCCTAAGTGAGAATGCATTAAAGACTAAAATTGCAATTATTTCATCATTTTACGGCTATTTAAATAGTGAAGAATATACTGAGCGAAATCCTGCACAATTATGGTTAAAACACAGTCGTTTTGCTGTTAATCGTAAATACGTAAAAAATGACGATGACAACCATCATGCTTTTACTAAATTACAATGGTCATATGTCGTCAGTACAGTAACTGAATTGGCAGAAAAAGAACCAGAAAAACATCAACGAAGTCTGTTTTTAATCAACATATTATATAGCTGTTACTTACGTATTTCTGAGATTAGCGCCCGTGCTGGTTACTCACCAATGATGAGTCAGTTTAGAAAAGATGCTCACAATGGCATTTGGTATTTCTACGTACCATTTTCAAAAAGCGGCAAAGCTAGAAGTATTGCAATATCTGCGTCACTGTTAGACGGTCTTCGAACATATCGCCATTTTCTTGGGCTTAGTGATTTACCTAATATTAATGAGCAACACCCAATTTTTATTAGACACAAAGCAGCTTCTCATGGCCGAGACTCTGGTGAGTTAAATGCAAATTTAGGTATCAGGCAAATAAGAGAAGAAATAGATACGCTCATTAATCTTGCAGCAGATAAAGCATTAGAAGATGGCTTTGATCATGACAGTGAATTGATGAGGAAACTATCAGCACACAATATCAGGCATACTGGTATTACTCATGACATCAATATTAATAAAAGGCCGTTATCGCATGTTCAAGCTGATGCCGGTCACGAAAGCATTGATACAACGTCACAGTACTTGCACACCACACAAACAGAACGTCATCAAAGTGCTGCCAACAAACCACTGGATCATTTAGCCTAAAACTTAGGCGCTCGTATGTGAAATCTGAATGAGTATCAAGGGTGTTAGCTTCAGATTTCACGTAGCGACGCCATAAATAATGTGCTGTTTTGCCTGTAAAGTGGCGGATGCTTGTTAAAACAGCACGATTAATACGATTACATATAACTGCGCACAATGTATATTATGTTAAATTGAATGCATCTTTAAGGATTCGAAAGTTCGTTCAGTGTGGTTATATCCCTATAAATCGAGATTTCCGGTCTAAGCGAGAATTTAGAGAATTTGCTAAATGTTGTACGTGCCCTTATGACGTCTGTTGTATAAAACTAGAATATTCATTTATCAAAAATTTAATTACTGATTTACCCATCTATATACTTAACTATCTTTACGCTTGGGGAATTTTCTATTACTAGGTTCACTACCTGGCCTTCTTGTATCCAATTGTTCATATGGATATCGTTGATTTTCTTTGAAGTGTTGATGACGGTAATGTCTAAAATATTTTGTGAAACCCTAAATAGAAGTGGTAGTTTAATTGGGTGGCAATAAAATAATTTTAAACTAAGCTGTAATTAGTTAATCATTACAAGGATGTAATATGCTAAATTTAGAAGATATTTCCCCTGATCCAGTGAAAATCCGTCAACTGAAGAGTCGTTTTCACTATTTGCAATTACTATATGTATTTCTGGTGTTTAGCATCGGAATAAGCGAATTTAGTATTTATTTCTCCCCCATATCAGGCTTGACCGCAATCGCATTAGCTTACTTATTTCGCTACATTAATAAACCTATATTCCCTTTAAAAGCATGGAGCGTTATAAAATTAACAATATTCTGCTTAATGGCTATTTCATTGGGGATTTCTGAGGAATGAATGATTGATCGAAAACTAACTCAAAACACAATGGAGCATAAATGAGTCATCAGCCCTAACCCGTTTCTGGACAGAAACCATTTAGTGCAGAAACTCTGAAAGCAACGACTTTTATTAGGTAAAGTATGGAGGCCTGATATTCGGTAACGCCTTGCTAAGAGGCGGATAAATGTTTGGCTATAATTAGCTACGAAGGAGCACAAGCCAAACTGTATGCGTCCTTTTAAGTAACTTGTTAGCAATTTTTTACTCAGAGGCATCTAATTTTGAAAGTAAAGTTTCTACATCTTCTCTTTGTTCTTCTATTCTGTCTGGGATAAGGTCAGCTAACTCCAAAATAGATTTTATTGTTTCAGATTCAAATTTTAGATACTCCTCAACAGCTGTTTTTTTTGCAGCAAACGGAATGGAAAAAGTACCTATAGGACCATACATATTTCCGCCATACCCACCAGAACTAAAGCCTGCATTTTTAACTACTTCAATTTCCAATACTCTAGTGCCAATTGATGAAACTAAAGCAAGTGTCTTGTTTATATCTCTTACAAGGTGAAGATCTTTGTTGGTGTAAGCTAGACCACTTCCTCGAAACATTTGATTGGAAATAACTCCAGTATTAAAGCCTCTCTTAATTTCTTCTCTCGAATATATCTTAGTATTCAAGTAGTGTTCAACTTCTTTAAGCATCACTAAGTCAGGATTACTTTGATTGAGAAAGGAGCGATTTGATTCTTCAACTAATAGCTTGGGATCAGTGCTATATTCGAATTTTGGCTGACTGACATTTCTAGCCCAGCGAACTAGTTTCTTAAATTCGTCCTCTAGGATTAGAAGAGCTGTTGCTGCTGTTATTAACTGATTTTTAGTTTGTAGACCAACAAATGGAGAGAATTTCACATTATGTTTTTCTAATTCATCTATACGTCTTTCAACTTTTTCTATTTCAGAATAAAAGGTTGAACGTCCACCAAAATATCCTGAAAGGGCTGCGGCTATAACAACCACGATAGCAACTACACCTTGTACATAATTTGGTAACTCACTCCATTTCATTCTAATTCCCCTCTAATACGGTATCCGCAATCTTAAACGCAGCTATAAATGTCGACCTGGCTATGATTGTTATAAGCCTTGCACCTTATGCGATATTTCCAAAGTTTGTTCACTATCTTTAGTGACCGCTAGCCAATCGAATTGAACTTCACTATGTGAAGCCAATTTACCGCCAAGTAGATTAATCGTTTTAACCTTTTCACCAAAGAGCTCATCCTCTTTGGCGGCTCTAACTGAATCAATAATATTTTGAGCGAAATCGAGAAGTTCCTTTTCCGTGCCAACTAGAAAAGCCTCATTCCACCCTGTTTGCGCTGTAATCACGGCGCCTTTTATATCGTCGTCCATTTGAATCTCTCTAATCTTGGATTAGCTTATAACGCTTCAAGAAGGTGCGCCGTTTACGGCGTCCCGCTTGCTTGACTTGTTAAGCATTTTCTTTAGCGGATAAGACATTATCAACTATCCGTTTTTCTATTGAAGTCTCGGTAAGCAAGCCTATAAAAACATTGTTTTCGTCGGTAACAGCAAGGCGCTTGATTCTTTTACTACGCATTATTTTTAAGGCCTCTATCAAGTCAGTACCCTCAACCACATGATGGGTGATTAGTAGGCTTCCATAAGTTTGTTGTATAGTCATTTCCTCAAGAGACCTGATAAAGCTTTCAATAGCTCCAAAGCTGATCTCGTTATTTATCTTAAAGTCACTTAAAGGAAGAATAGCCACAAATTTCCCGTCACTACTTTTAACTTCGAAATATTTCAAACGATCTAGTTCACGGATATATTGCTCGATAGCATACGTTTGATAGTAATTTTCTCTTCCCATAACAAAAGAAAGCCGGCTTATTATTCGCCGTTGGGATGGGCTTAGGTTGTGCAAATACTTGATACTGCGCTTTTCGTCTCCCTGAATCTCGGCCATACCTTCTGTAGCTGTCAATTCCAGATTTGAGACAGGCTTGTGTAAGCTTGCTTCTAGCTCTACGCCAAAGCCCTTAAAACTCTTTATGTACCCCCCAACAAGGAGAGCCACCAAAATGGGGACTCCAGATGTGACAAGCCACCTAGACTCAAGCTTTAGAATATTTGCTTGTTGATATTGAAAAATAAAGAAGACCGACAGCATCAGCAACGAAACTATTGCTCCGACTGATAGAGCCGTATTTTCATTCCAAAATTTCTTTAGAGCATCCATTCTTCAGGTTCCTGGTTTTATGCTTAACGCCGCCTTAAGCGGTGAGTAATAGTTGGCTATAATGTGAAGCGAAGCGGAACCGAGCCAACTGTTACGAATCCGACTTTAAGGCCTTGTTATGAGTATACTACACAGCCCTCTACACTCCTTTGATTCAAGGTGAATTCAGCATTAAAATGTTCATTTAAAGCCATTTGAATATCCTCAATAGTTACGTTGCTTTTTAGGTATGTAAATCCATGCCAACTCAACGAACCAGACACATCATTCTTTGTAGAGAATAATCCTTCTATTAAATCAACTGCTTCTAGACTCTGCCAGCAAAAAGGAACGACACCAGAGTGAACAAATGTATTAGTCCATGTATTTATTGCTTTCAATAAGTCTATACATACAGGAAACTCTATAAAGTTAGGATTGTTAGCAAAAAAAGCTAGTAGAGAATTTATTGGAACAAACTTAAACCCTCCACCAACTTTCTCGACCTTTTCCAAGCCAATCATATTTTTTAACTTAATTTCGATAGATTGACGTATTAAAGTTGGCATTGTAGAAAAGTTAAAGTTTCTACAAGTCTTTTCAGGTATGTGTTTGTGGGTAAAGTATGAAAACTTCGCATGTAGAAAGAATTGATGACTTGATAGATAGTTATCACGGCTAACTTGATTGTCTAAGGCCAAACGGCCACCTAAAATTTGATTAAGTAATGAAATGTCAGAAATTAATTCTTTGGTAAGTAGCACCAGATCGTTTTCAGTTAGAATATTTTGATAATATTGGTTGAACTTAGACTCTCCGTTAGTAACTTTCTCAATTTGATTGCAAGCTGACTTACATTGCGCTTCAAACCAGTCTTCGTTTATATCACTACTGTACAGGTGAGAAAGGTATTGTCCTGTATTTTTATTTTTTAAGTAATTTTCCAACTTAACCTTTAAGCCAATAAGATTTGACTTATTGTGCTCTAGATTACGCATTGCAATTTTATCCACTTCTTCAGAAATATTCACATGTGTTCCTTACACTCATAACGAGACTGTAGAATTTCTCTTGTTGAAAAAACAGGCTCAAAAATTATAAAAATTAAGCTTATAAACGCGAAGCTATGCGAATTATTAGTCAGTTTCCCTTCTAAAAAATTGTTTTACGCGCTCACCGCACCTAATTTTCACTCATAATTTCAATTCATGAGTAATTCTACAGCCTCAACGCCTTACTAATAGGTGCATAAAAGCTTGGCTAAAATTAGCGACGAAGGAGCATAAGTCAAGCGTTTTGCGTCCCTTTAAGTAACTTGTTAGGTCTCCGAATCATGAATGACCATCATGTTTTTTAGTATTGTTATCAAAACTGTAACCAATTCATATATAACTAAAAATCCGATGCTCGCTACAAAGATTTCTGAGGCTGAAAATAATTTTTGCTTCAAATATTGAGGCGATAACTCAAATAGACTCAACGTTATTGGATACTCCAATGTCCTTAAATATGGTAAAGCGACAATCAGGCACAAACAAACCACAAGTATTTTCACGTCCCTTTCAAGGCTAATAATGAACCTTGAAAATTTTTCGCTAGTTTTTGCTTTCTGTTTTGTGTCTTTAGAGGATGCAGATAAAACGCTTACAACAATAGAAGTACAGGCAAGCACACCACCTAAGCAAGCTCCCAAAACAGGAGGTAAGGTGCGTTCAAGTATATGGTATGAACTTTGTTCCACACTTGAGAATAGGATGGCAACAAAGGCTAATACAGCTAAATATATTAATGATTTCATTTTTTAAATGTATACCTATGTCTAATCATTTCAACTATATCAGCAATGTCTTGGGGCTTATAATTTTCTAATTCCAATTCAGTAATATTACCATCAATAACAAGTAGTTTTGCACGAGTTTTACTTCCTATACTCTTATACTTATCTTTATGTGTTCTTTTACCTCGAATGTTCCAAGTGCCAGCTCCATCCTTAACCCAATCAACCATAGCGTTAAGCCAGCTAGATGGCTTGAGGTTTAGATTACCGTCAGGATTTTTGAATACGGGTGAAAATTCAGATGCATTAGTTTCATCAACAACCTCATGAAGAAAGTCACCAATCTCTTTTTTGGTACTACCGAATAGGTTTGGTGCCGCCAGATTAAATTTTACTTCGCTAACATATTCAAAGGATTCAAACGTTTCCCAAAAAGCACTATCTACAGTTTTTGGATGAACATGAGCACGAAAACCATGCTCCGCTAGAATGATGTTATTCGAGATATTTGAAAAGGTCTTTGCGGCAACATTAGCGCTGCTAAAAACAGAGGTTTTATTTTCTACAAGTATGACTTGCTCACTTCTGTCCCAAAGCCAGACAACGGGTGGGAAATTCTCTTCATTATGTATTTCAAAGTTTCTATCATGAAGTTTTACACTTGATTTTTTAGAAATAATCCCAGCCATATATCCGTTAACATGATCGTTTATATAAACTTTGATCGAGTATTCATCATCCCTTTCTTTTGCTCTATCAAGTGCTTTCTCAAATAACGTTATGTCTCTAGCTTGTTCTTTTTTGACAAATAATTCTTCATCCATAGGAAGCAATGATACAAGTAATACATTTAATTCCATTTTCTAATACTACTCCATAGTAGTTTGAGGATACTTAACAGCTTATTGATTGGCAGCAGGATAACCTCCTGCTTTCTTGTAAGTCTTTTCTTCAAACTATCACTTGTAAGTATTTGTTGTAAATATATTATTTAACAAAAATTACAGGTTAAAAATGACAATTTAGCAGATAAAAAAGAAGCATAGGTGTTTACGATGTCTGCATAGCACTTTTACATATATTCCAAACTATTGATAACGATGAGTTAATAAACAATCGCTATTATTTCAACCTTTGTTGCATTCCACCGAGAAACGAAGTGAACTTAAATGGTTGCTTGAGAACAATGTCAATAATGTCCCCTAAAAGACTCATTAAGTAGTGTTTTTAGTTATTTTTGCGCTAGTATAGGTACATTAATTGTGTTTTTACGGACTTATTGAACCTATAAAGACTCAAAATGACTCGAGCATTTCTAGTCAAAATATTGAATAGATATTTCAGATTCTATTTTAAATTCCACTTCTATACGATACCAAGGTTTAGAAGTTAAATTGTTACTTGGGAGCTTCTTATGTCAACTAAACCAGCTAAAGAAATGAAGGTTGAATCACGAAGCGGTAGAAAGACATTATCTTCGAAACGTAAGAATATTTTTAGTTCAGACAAAGATGAAATCATGTTAAATGTTTGTCAGTCTATGATTTTGGGTGAGATAACTACCGGTGTAGGGTTGAAGCGGTTGCGAGTCGAGTTGCTTTCTATCAATCAAGAGCAATACGCCAAAATGGTTGGAGTTACAAGAAAGATTCTTTCAGAAATTGAAAGAGATAAATCCAAAGTAAGCACTACTGTTCTAAACCAAGTTTTAAGAGGTGTAGGTTTGAGCCTTGTGGTTTTACCGCGAGATAAGTTCTTGCAATCCAAACTTATCAATGATGAAGATGAGGCAATTTAGTCAACTCTATGTTGTTGTGAATTGCCCATAAGGAAACCTTTTAAGCCAATGAAGATTTTACTTAGAGTGCTCCTCCTAAGTATCTAATGGACACAATTTTCCAATACCCTTCGTTCCTGTGAAATCATAGGACTAACTTGAGACTTCTCCAACCCTACTTTTTGAGTGAATCTTTAAATGAACTTTCAATAAGTGAATTTGCCCTATGTTTAAATACTTGCTCTTTGTTTTCCTGAATAGTGGTTTTTTGAGAATTTTTGGGTATGCGTTTCCCAACTAATATCAATGGAACAGTTGAGAGGTCAATCGTCGAACACCTGCCCGTCTATATGGATTTAAGTGTCCCATCTTGTGAATACAAACAAATAAGTTCCTTTCTAAGTACCAGTATTCTTTTATCAGCGTGAATACCAACTCTATTGTTTGGAAGAATGACGACTTCGACATCATCTAGAAGATTTCCATTGGCATCATGTATACCGGATAAGACAAGAGTTTCGTTATTTTGGCGGGTTAAATACAGCATAAAACAGTCCTTGTTTTGTAGATGTTGAATAAGTGTAGGACAAACTTAGGAGTTGTTCATGCTAAAAAAAGGAAAGGATTCACTGAGTGACAAAGTAAAACGACAACACCCTAATCGACTTAAGCTTCTACGGGGCTACCCGCCAATCGAACTATTGAGTTGACCGTTGCAATTTATTGAGAAAATGAAAAAAAATTAATATTTTAAATGTAAATAAAAAAACAGCTTTACTTTATGGGGTTACATCATTTTTGTTGCGCTTGAAACATTTCAACATACTTTTGTAAAAGTCGTTATTTTTTATGAGAATGTTCATAATTCGGAAAGAACAATTTTATAATATCATTTAAAATCGTTAATTTAACCATAGGGTTATTCTATATCTATTGTTCGTAAGTGTTTTTAGAGAATGCTCTTAACTACTGAAAAATGTGAAAAATAACGATTTGTTAATAAATAAAATCCTATTGCGCACTTTTTTAATTTGCTTCACCATTCCCCTCATACTTTTGCATGACACATTCATTTCAAATGACATGAAAAATAATTTTAATCTTTTTTAATAAGAAAACTGATAGCTGCATTTTTTGGTGGCAAAACATTTGAATATCTCATAAATTTTACTAGAATTCAAGGAGTGTTAAGGTTGGCAGTTAAGATTAATGCTAGAGGTTTTATGGGTGTAAAAAGAAGTGCAAACATACATAGAGATAGGTACGTCATTCGTTTCTATTCAAAGAAGTCTGACTGTGCACTTCAGTTAGAAACCTACCTTGAGTGGCTCCTAGCCTTACGTCTCGAGACTAATCCCAATGTTGAATCTTATGCCGCGCAACCAGAAAGTATGCACCTTGAGATATTAGGTAAGAAATGTCGGTATACGCCTGATTTCTTAGTAAGGTATACGGATGGCAGTGAGCGATATTTTGAGATCCACCACGAAAAGTTTACAACCCCTGAATACAGAAGAAGAATTCTAGATTTTAATTACTATGCAACAAGTACCACTAGTGTGGGCATTGAGCTCATCGCTTCTAAAGGTATTGAGGAACATGAAGTCGAATTTCATAATCTCAAATTGTTAGCTGACAACTACCTGTTAAGGCCTTCTTTCAAACCTGAACAATTTACGCTGCCCGAAACCATCACTTTAGGGGCTCTAATAGAAGAGTTAAAAGCGTATACACAATACCCTTCTTCAGAAGCATATACCCTCCTAACTTCAGGACTATATGAATACGATAATTCGATATGTATTAATGCAAACTCAGTGCTGCAGCGAGTAGGCTCTTAAACATGTTCGGATACACTGTTGGTACAGAGTTCAACACTCAATCTGGTGGCATTCAGCAAATCTTAGCGATGACAGCCAATAGTGTCATCCTTAGTGGAGAGAACTCAGCTGAAACAGAGGTGTATTTAGACCGTAAGGTATTTGAGAAAAATATATCTGAAAAACGGATTGAAATGCGGCTGCCAATAGCTGCGCCTATCGAGCTGACTAAATACCAAAAAGAATTCGCAAGTGACAAGATTAAATACATGCACGCAATGCAGGAGGTTGTAGAGCAAGGTAACAAGCCAACAACCCGCATCACTTATTTGAAGGTGATTGAATTAGTAGAAACATTGCACCCTGAAACGATGTGCAGTAAGCATCCTGGCTGGAAAACGCTCTGTAAGTATTGGAAACGTTTTGTTAGTTCAGATTATGAGCTTGAAGCGCTCGCTTGTAAGAAAAGGGATTGTCGTACACGTTTAAGTGTTGCAACAGAGGCACATTTATCTGCCTTTATTAATACAGCTTTTTCTAATTCTAATTCAAACATTATTAAAAACTATTACCGTAGCTATATAAGAAAAGCGAAGAAAGCAGCCATCGAAAATGATGAAATCAAAGTGGTATCTCAGCGCACATTCAGACGTCGGCTTGGTCAGCTTAACGAAGTATCCCTAAAACTTAATAATCCTAACCTGACACAAAAAGAGCGCAACAGGCTGTTGTTATCTTTGCAAAAGAAAATAAAAACACATTTTGCTTTGCAGCGAGTAGAGTTAGACCGTGTTTGTTTTAATTTGTGCTTAATTGATGATGATACTCAAGTGGTGACACCAAGCATCTCACTGTACCTTGCTATTGATGTTTACACTCGAGCCATCATATCTGTCGTTCTCGATTTCGGCTCCGAAAATAAAATAGGTGTATTGAATTCACTGCGCAACATATTTACGTCAACTGATAACTTACCGTTCTCAGGACGACCGGAATCTATCGTGTTAGATAACGGGCCAGGATACAACAATACATTAATTAAAAAACTGGCAGAGTCATTAAGCGTTAACATCGTTTACTGTCCCTCTAACCACCCTGAAAAGAAGCCTTTCATTGAAAGTTTCAATAATAATTTTCGCAATAGCTGTTTGAAAGGTACTCATATTGAAACGGCTTCAGGTGAGTTTACCATTGGCTTAAACTCACTCGTTGCTAAACGGACAGACAAAGGTGCGTCACAAACTAAGCCGCCCAAAGACGTTGCTAACTTGACAGTGAACGACTTTAAGCGGTTATTAAATACTTATTTAGTTGATTACCATAACACCCCTCACCCATCGACAGGTAAAACACCAAGTGAATTATGGAAGGCATCACTTATTAACACCCCACGAGACCACTATAGCTACGATGACGTAAAAAAAGCTTTTCATGTAGAGCTGTTCCAAGATACGAGCAAGCTACAGCCTAATGGTTCAGTGCGTTGTAATAAGCAAGTTTTTGAAAGTGCTGAATTAAGAGAGTTGTATGGAAAACTAAAAGAATTTGGTTGTAATGAGACTCCTCAAGTGAAAGTGTATTTTGACCACTTTGATGCTCGTCAAGTTACGGTAACCGCGATGCCTTATGGCAGTCACAAACAAATTGAAGTCGTTGCTAGAAACATAGAAGTGCATGATAGCCCTGAGCCTATTTCATTTAACGAACTTAATAAAACGGCAAACATCACGGAGTCTATTGATATAGAGGGGGTCATTCCGCTTAATACAGGTAATGTCTTAAAAATTGAGCAGTTCTACCCCATAAGTAAACGCCGCTCTCCTAAACGAGGTCCAGCAACTCCGAGTTATGAAGACAATAACAAGGCTGGCCTGATGACACAGGCAAGAATACAAAAGTCACACAAGATTACTTCGATGCAACATGTTGATGTTAAATCAAACCCGCCTCCGCAAGAGGCGACGCGAGGTGCTGGACTCAATGAAAACGTCCGTAATGTGCATGAGACGTTTGAAGAAGACGATGTCATTCACTCAAGCTTTGATGAATTTGAAAATAAACATGGCAAGGATAAGTGGTAATGCGTGATTTAACCGTCGATATAGCGGAAGACGACATATTTAAGAGCGATAAAGTCAATGAGACAATTAAGCGGATTAAGATGGTCCATGGCATGTATTTCGATAAGCAGTGTACTAAAAAAGGACTGCTTATTTATGGCGCTTCAGGCGAAGGCAAAACACATTTGCTCAAAGCTTATAAGAAATTATATAAACCTGTTGAAGACATTGAAAAAAAGACAATACCTGTTTTCTATTATGCAGTACGTCAAGGCAAATCAAACGTTAACGATTTTATGAAAACGTTGATTTCTGCGTTGGGAGGTCCGCCTATTAGAAATAGGCCGCATTCCTCGGAGCTAGAAACTCAATTCATTACCTTACTAAAGGAGCAAGAGGTAGAACTCATCATTTTAGATGAGATACAAAACCTTTCTACATCCTATGACGGCATTTTGTTTCAATCCATCATCAAATATCTTTGCTGGTTACTCGATGAAGATGCAATTCAATGCTCCATTGTTTTTGCCGGTAGTCAACTTGCCTCAAGGCTAATGTCATTTGGTGAACACAACATGAAACTTAATGATAATGAGCAATTATCACGGCGCATGTTACGGCCGCTGCCATTGAGGCGTCATGCACCAAGGCAAAGTCAGTGGATTGATTGTGTAAATTGGTATCTTAAGCAAATCATAGGGCCTGATTTAGACCCCTCCAATGTATTACATCAGCAGTTTTATGACCGAGTATATGTCGCTTATCAAGAGAAAAGCATGAGTACGTTGAATGATTTATTCATTCAAGAAAATTGTATGAGAAGCCCTGATTTAGAATCTCTATATCAAGCATTAAGTATCAATTTTAATCTGTATTGCAAAGGTATTGATAATCCTTTTGTAAATCTGTCCGAAATACAGTGGATTAACAATACTATTTTAGAAGCAAAGAAAAGAAACACGTTAGAAAAATCCAATCATCTTACATATTCGAAAAAACAAACCTATGCAGTTTAGTATTAAACCCGCTCAAATCGAAAATGAAGCCCCAATTGGTTACCTACTTCGTTTGATTACTCGCAACGGATTAACCAGGACATCTGCTTTAGTGAGTGATGCTCAATTGAACCGTGTTATAAAGTGCATCGACTCTAATGTACCTGAAATTGATTTGTTGCTACCAAAGCGCACTCATTTATCCAGCATGCAGAGTCCACTGTTTAATTATTCATTGCAACTGACTCCTAAGATTTGCCCAGACTGTATCAGAGAAAAGCCGTATTACCGTAATGAATGGCAGAATCCTTTTCAGTCATATTGTGCAATACATGGTAATGACTTGATAAGTGTCTGCTCTCATTGCAACTCATTATTAAAATTTGAACCTACGCTGTTACAAGCAAGATGTACGAACGTTTTTTGCCACAAGGCGTTAACTGCAGAACGTAATAAACACCTTCACCTTTCACATGAGCAAGTAAGCGATGTCTTACTGGCTGCACATCATTATGAAAAAATAGGCCCAATCAAATCTACTAAGTATCCACAATTACCAAATTTCCAATACGCATTGAAATTGGGCTACGCACTGCTAACTGATTTAGATTGTGCGAAAAAATGGGCTAAACAATCGATTCATTCAATCTCAGGGTATTACACAAAGAGCATTGCTAATGTAGAAATAATAAGGCTGTTAAGTCACTTAAAAACCAGTTGGCCTGCGGTAAAGACCTTAAAAAAAGAAACAGAGCAGTGTCACATAAGATGTTTATCAAATGTGTCTGAAGTTTGGTTATCTGCTAGTGAAGCTTGTAAATCTATCGGTATCACAATTGAAGGTTTAACTACGTTAGCCTCAGAAGGACTTATTAGAACGCAAACAAATGCAAGATTATCAAATAAATCCGTTGTTGATGTATCGCCATTATTTTTAATGATTTCTTTAACTAAACCTTCTACAAAAATGGAACCGATGTCCTCTTTTAAGGCTTTGCTGTTAAAAAATGATATAGAAATGCAAGATGTTGTCATTGCGCTTTATAAAGGCGAACTTGCTTATGGCTATCAACCAGGTAAAACTTTGTTAGACTCTATTTATTGTGACAGTAAAACACTGCACAGGTTTGCGAAGAAGCATTTTGATGGCATCAAAAAACGAATGGTGGATATAGATAAAGCGATTAGAATAACTGGCGCTTCTAGAGAAGAAATTTTAGCGTTTAGAAAGAGTGGGAAGGCCCGTATTCCGAGGTGGGCTGGATATAATAGTGATGAGTTGGTGGATTACAATGATGTCCTCAATATTAGAAAGTTAAAAAACCAGCTTTCTTTAGAGTTTTAAAGGTAAATATAAAACCTACATCTAATTTCTTATTGGGTCACAACAATTTATAAAACTAAACTTATCAATATTAACTTTTATGATTTGATGTAGGTGAAGTTACAAAGTGAATTTTGGCACTTCTTTAAATATCTAGCTCACTTATAGACAGAAATCATTTAAAGCTGAAACTCTGAAAGCAACAACTTCCATTAGGTAAAGTATGGCAACCTGATATGTGGTAACGCCGCGCTATGCGGAAGTTTAGGAGTGGCAGCGAGTAAATTTTCCGTAGCAGCGCCTTGTTAAGTTTTATTCGTACCATGATGACGTATCAACATCTAACTCTTCTGCTTCAATTTTAAAGTCATCGGGATTTCCAACATGTGATTTCATTTCTAGTGAGAATGGGTAACTTTCATTTATAGTGCATAAGTCATCTTTTGGCCCGTATTCTTGAGTTACGTGCACTGTGCCTCTCGCTGTAACATGAATATATTCATGATCAATTTTCGTACATTCTATTTCTTCGACTTCTGAATAATCAACGAATACATGATTGGCAATAGTAGATAGACTATCGGGTATAGCACCAACAGCAGTGGTTACCACTGAATCATGAACTTTCTCTTCAAGCGCATCAATAACGATACGCTCTATGTCATCTAGCTGACTTAACGAGTCACTTGCAATTTTTATAACCTGTCTAGCATCCTCAAAGAATTTTTTGGGGCATGCCTCAAAATACTTCTCTGTGATATGAGTATATTTATTGAAAAAGTGAAACTCGTCCAAGAACTCAGAGATACACTCATTCAAGTGCTCTAGTATATCCTCTCCGAGATACTCATCTGATATATTTGCTTGACCACAATATTTTAACTGCTGGCGCCTAGTAACTTCGTGCTTTTCGCTTTCACGTACATACCAAGAAACTTTTTTTATTTTTTTTACGGGAGCCTTTCTCTTAAGTACATGAAGCACAAGCTCGCGCATTGAGAACGCAAAATTGTGAAATCTTAGAGGATTGCCATGAGATGCATAGTTTCTTAGACTTGCAATGAAAAGCTTATGCTCAAATTCAGTCTCCAAAAGAGATTGAAACTTTTGCATAAAATCTAGGTTTTGTAATTTCTTTAGCTTCATAACTTCCTGTTGAGCTTAAATTAGCACAATCGCCCATTAAGTTTGAACGCAAAGGACTTAGGGCAGGACCCTGGATACAGCCAGAATGATTAGTTTCCCCAAAGGGTCCGTAACTACATAAATGCCGATAGCAAAAGCTATCCATCCTACTATTATCAGGGCGGTCTCCAATGTGCAGAAACCTCGTAATTGCGTTGCTGTATTTTTCACTGTTTTTTGAATTTTATTTCTCATGATTCTTACCTCTCTTCTTCGCGCTATGCGTGGTTGATTGGCTCGTATCCAGTGACCCTGCTCCGCGGACTATGCGTCCAGCCCTAAACCCTCTATGTTCAAATCATTAAATCCTCAAGTTTCTTTACTGTCGGCTTTGCCATGTGCTGACCAAAAATATTGCCATAGAGCCAGCAAGATTCACAGCAAGTTCTGCATGTCTCGGGGATGGCTTGGCGCTAACCTTCCCCTGACCATGAGCATCACCAAGTCGATTCCTTAGCGTACCTAACCCACTAATTATTGCCGAACAGCCTCCAAGAATTTGCTTAAAAACAGCTTCATTATGCTGATCAGGTGACAAGTTCAACTCTTTTGCTACCAACTTATATAGTTCGTGAATCTCGATTTTCTTGGAGTTATACGCAACTTTTTGAAGATCAAGAATATGCTTACATACAGTTTCTAATAGAGTTCTAGCCGCTGTAATTGCTCCATCTGGATCATCAACTCTACGATCTAAGGCTTTTTCCCAAGCAGCATGTACTCCTGCCTCATCAAAAGACTTCAAGGCTTCAGAAATTGAGGTATCTGCTGGTGCTTGATTCTTCCCTTCTAGCATATCTAGCAGCGGTTGAAATTCTTTATAAATATAATCTCGACGCTGCTGATACTTTTCAAATTCATATTTGATGAATTGCCAAAACTGATTAAGGTCACGATTAGTTCGGACAAACGAAGGCATGAGCTGTTTGAGCGCTGCCTTTTCCATGAGAATCTGGCGGAGTAATTGATAATCACCAGTTCTTGGCGTCTCTCCGGTAGCCCTCGCTATGAGAATATTCTGTAAACAGACCGCTCGCTCATAATCCGTTTCAAGTTCTTGCATTACATCCATAGTTGAATATTTCTCGGTTTAAAAACTTAACGCCGCAATAAGCGGCAAGAAACACTTGGCTAAAATTAGCGACGAAGGAGCGCGAGCCAAGTGTTACGCGTCCGACTTGATTGCCTTGTTAGTAGTTTATTCTACGATGATTTTGTTTTGTATGCGTAAACCTAGAGAAGCCAATACATCCGGCAAGAGCTCATTTAATACAGCATCAGCAATATCAATTGCTAGTTGACAGTCTTGAGCTGAGGTGAGTGATCCGCGATGAGAAATTGAGTTTCTTAGGGTTTGAACTTTTCCGCGCTCGTCCCAGAGCGACATATTTTGTTGCCCTGTTCTTTTATATGTAACTATGTCAATTTGTGAAATATTTTTTAATAGTTCGACTAATAGAGCTTTAAAACGATCAATTCCTGTCTGCTTTATAACAGTATTTGAAATTGATTCAGCAACAGCTTCACTATGCACAAAGCCAAAAACGATTGGCTTCAATAACCCGATCTTAATTGCAAGTTCTATAGAAATTGCAGCCATTATTAACCCAGATGTAGGGGATAAAGCAGCAACCTTTTTTGCCTCATCAAATGCACGAAACGAGTCATCTAATAGTTTTGAGTTATCGACATAATAAGAGCAAAGCCTCTCAGCTGTAAACTCATCAATTGCTCGCTCTTTAAATTCGGAAAGATACAACTCTTCGTAATATTCACTCATTGCCTCTTCTTGCTGATATTCCCAGTAATCCATGCTCATTGTAAAACCCTACTCCGTGATGCTTTCGAAACTGCTAATAGCTTATTCAATTGCAGCACAATAATGTTCCAGGCTGCTCAATTCAAACTTCAAAGGTACCATTGCTAAGTTCTTGTTGTAAATCGAATATTTTCGCTAATACGTAAGTAATGCTCAAAATACTGCCGGAAAAAGAATGCGTCTTTGTTTACGAGGTCTATACAACACTTAAAAAAACCGCAGTAGATTGATATATATGGGTTTTCTCGAATGTTACAAAATTATCGATGCGTAAAAAGTTCATTTTACGAATCCTTTGGTGCCAGAATTATCTCAATTTGGAAAATAACAGTTATACCTGTATAGGCAACCAGTCATTTAGACGACAAGTAAGGCGGTCATAATTGATAAAAAAAGTAAGGTTATACTGATTATCCCATTGCTAGCACCAACTCGCTTTGGGACAAAAGTAAGTTGTATCACCTAACCTGTTTCTGGACAATTCTTAGTTAAAGCTTCCAGCACGAATATAAATATTAGTCACTGCTTTTGAGTATTACTGCATTGATCATCTTTTATTCCATAACCGGTACAACCCCAAAATTCACCAAACTTTCCTTTGCGGAGTTTCATCGGTCTTCCACACTTGTCGCAAATCTTCATTGAATGATTACAATCTTGATTGTTACAGTCGCTTGTAGAACGTTTATCGATAGAAGGTGCTCCGCAATCAGAACATACTCTAGCCTTACCGACCTTACAGCCTTTACCCGTACTGCATGAGTAGAACCCACCAAATTTACCATTAATCAGTTTTAAATAACCGTCTTGGCAATTTGGGCATTTAAACATTTTTCTATAGCGTTCCTGAAAAGCCTTTGAATGTATATTTACTTCAAACTTTGGCGCGAGTAGCTCTGAAATAAAGGATGATGGCGAACTAGGGTCGCCAATGATGTAGGATTTTTTCTTGGCACGCGTTAGACCAACATAAAGTAGTCTTCTTTCTTCAGAGTGAGGATATGCATCTAAAGTCGGTAATAATGCTTCTACGACTGCTTGGTCGATATTGTCATTAGGAAAGCCTAACTTACCCTGTGAAAATCCAATTAAGATACAATAATCAGCTTCTAACCCTTTTGATTTATGAAAACTCCATAGGGAAACATTATTATTTAACCCTGCTTTTGCTAAAGCGGCTTTTGATTCATTTAAGAGATAGTTATAACGACCAATGATAGCAATGGTGGCATTTTCATCTTGGCTTTTTATCTTCGAAACAACTTCCGAGACTCTCTGATAAACACCGTCACGGACTCCCACTTTGTCATCAAGTAAGTACACTTGTGAGCTCTCAACTTGAGTATGTGTTTCAATATGCTTTTTATATTGCTCAGGGTTCTCCATGATGAACAGCCCAGCAGTATCAGCAATACTATTATTATATCTAAAGGTTTTTTGAAGTTTTGACTCAGTATACTGACCTACAAGCTCACCAAAACGAGTGGTCAATTCAAGTTTACCACCTGAAAATCGGTAAATGGATTGCCAATCATCTCCAACTACCGTTAGTGATGGTTTTGGGCCTTTATCAACAATGGCTTTTACCAAATCCATTCGAGCTGTGGAGATATCTTGAAATTCGTCGACTAGAACGTAAGACCATTTAGGGACGTACAGCCCTTTTTCTATCGAATCCATACTTCTGATTATCATGTCATCAAAATCAATGGCGTCTTGCTCTTTGAGCTCTTCGACATAAGCTACATGCAAAGCATCCAGTAATGATGTGTACTTTTGCGGTTGTGATATGTTGGCATTCTCAAATCTCCTAAACATACCATCGTAATCAAGCCTTTCTACTCTTATCGATGCCAGTGCTTTTAAGAGTAAGTCACTCCAATTGCCTATTTTCCCTGACTGTTGTAGTTTTTCGAGTAATTCATCACTGTTGATTGGGTTAAATTCTACACCCAATTCTTTTAGCTGCTTCTCAAGTCCAATAGTCAGCGTTTCTTCGACCCATTCATAATGAAATGTTTCTACTAAAGTTGTTTCAAACTCAACGTGTAAAGCACGCTTACTTTCCATTTCTTCATTGTATTGCTCAGCATCGATATCAGGGCGTGTCCCACCTTCTCTATCAATGCCAAAATGTTCAATGTAAATATCAGTGCCATCTAAATGAAAATCAGGGCTGTAATCAAAGCCAATTTCAACTCTGCGTTTACTGACATATCTATCTTCATAAGTATAAGGAATGCCGTTAAGGTACATAAAGTTTGCGATTACAAGCTCCTGGTAACCTTTAACTAGTTCATTGTTTAACGTTCTCAGTTCATTATCTCGAACATAAGCTTCGTACTCTGCCTGAGTTTTGATAGTAAACGGGTCAACAGGCTCAGGAGTCAAGCTGATAAAGTCCACTAGCCTGCTTGTATCTTTTGATAAATAATTTAATAACCAATCCGTTACCCATTGCTTTAGCTTTATTGGGTCTTCAACGAAAATGCTCATGTAGGTTGATATTTTCGCCTCTTTTAACATTTGCCTTCCAAGTGAATGAAACGTAGATATATGAGGCGTTTTGTCTAAAGGGATACCGCTTCTTGTAGCTTTATCATCTAAACGTTCTTTTAACTCGTTAGCGGCAGCTTTGTTGTAAGCCAAGATTAATATATCTTCTGGCTTTGCTAACCCTCTATCTATCAGGTCGAGCGCTTTTGCAACCATAACTGACGTTTTACCCGTTCCAGCTGCAGCAAGCACCATGTTCAAATCGTCAGAACGAAGTACACCAAGTCGTTGTTCTTGAGTTAAAGGGTTAGATTCCACACAATCAAAAAAATGCTGTCTATTTTCTAATTGAATAGACTCATGATGTTCTTGAAGAGATTTGTAAGTAACAGGATAAAATTTAACGATTTGCCTAACTTGAGATAGTAAACTCTCACTTAGGTACTTTTCCCAAGTCAAAGTTTCTTGTTTATAGCTTCTATTGATTAAGGAGCAAATTTTATATAACTCATCAACCTTGGACTGCCTTGGGTAATGCTTTATGAGGTTTTCTTCCCAAGTGAAAACCATACTAGAAATGTAACCTTTAACTGATTGTGCAACTTCAGTATTAAGGTTATCCATGAAGATTTCAGAGTTCTTCTTTGCTAGAAAACGATAGCTATATTTTTTTCCAGCAATATCTAGAGTCAGCTCACTTCCATACCATTTGTGTTTTAGTATTGGGAATACTATGCAATCAGACATTTCGATACGAGTTTCTTGTTTGGAATTTTGCAGTTCAATCGAAGAATCAATTAACGTTATTGATTTATAACCTAAAAGCTTACCTATCCAGCTAAATTGAAGTTGATTTTTTTTGGTAAGCATCGTTAGTAACCTAATTTAAAGTGAAGCATGACATCGGCAGCAGTTATTTATTTAATTGAGCCTTACGAGCTACCTAAGAAATTTTAATGACGTGAATAAAGTGATATTACAATATTAATATCGATACCATTGTTCTGCATATTACAATTGCTTTTAAAATTATTATAAATAGTTTCAAGAGGTATCAAAAAGTTGAGCTGGATAGCGATAACCTGCATAGATGTTAGAAGTTTTCATCGGCTGATTATCGCAATATATGTCGATTAATTTGAGTTTTATAAACATGATTGCTTTATATGTCGATTGAATCGACATAAGTACACTGAACTATCTATTTATGTCGATATAAGAATGTGTTTAAACATGAAATGGCAGGCTGACCAAGCATACAACCATTTACCCCCGCTACCGCTAGATAACGAACGTGGGGAGTTAGCCAAAACCTTACCCTTACTCAAAGCCTGTATTAGAAAGATGGTTGTAACGCTAAATTCGATGCTAAGGGATGGTGTCATGTGGGAAGCGCCAAAAGCATAAAATTAGCTATTGACGCCATAGTCTCTTGTTATACCTTTTTTACGCGAACAAAAACTTTACCGCATCGCTAGAAAAACCATCAAGATAGTAAGATAATTTACTATTATCGACAAAGCTATAAGTTTTCTTTAACTGAGAGATACCTTCTTCAGTAGACCGAAAGTCAACTATTTTCACATTGTCTTTCGTAACCCCATCCAATTTTAGATCCCATTCAAAGCACTGGTAATTTTTAATCATTTTATATAAGCAAACACGAAGATAATCATCATGTTCAGGTAATGAAAAACCTACGATATTAATTCCAAAATTGAAACCTCCCGATTTTCCTAACCCATGCCAAAAGCTTATAAACGGGTTTGCATACACAATTTTCATATGTGAAGGCGACAAGATCATTGGCACACCCGGTGGATTATAATTTGAATAAAACAAATCCAAATTGGTAACACGATGTACAAATTCAAGTGGGTCATCCCCAACTCTAGGACCATCAACTAGAGGAATTGGTCCATACTTATCATTATTGTTAAAAATAGGGTCTGTTGGTAATTGATGGAAATTCTGTTTTCTGTACGAGGTAATAGTTTTTAGGTAGTCTTCTTTAGTAAACCAATCTAGGGAGCCGTGAAGTTTTAATATAACAACTTCGTCATTGTCATTACCGACCGTTCCTCCGTGATCGCTCGTCGAGCTGAAACGATGCGGGAAGAGCCTATATGACTTTCCAACATATTCAAGTGAGCGCTCCAATATGACATCATAGTTTAGTGTAATAACTACATCCGTAGATTTTAGGTTTTTAGCAAATTCAATGTATTCTGAAGGTAGGTCTTGACCATCAGGAGTTCGTTCATGAATAATTTGCCCAATAAATTTCTTGATTAGCAACTGAGCTCCATTCCCTTGCGAACTGAATGTGTCACTTCCCTCTAGCCATAAGTAATGCTCTATATCCAAAAATGACATAAATTCTTCTAAATCCACATCATCGTGTGTGGTATTAACATTACAAGTTGATTGTTTATAATCAATGAACTCATCAAGTGAACGGTGAAATTTAGTGTCAGTGCCATGCACAGACTCAATACGAGATTTAACTAAACCATATAACTCTGGCGCCGTCGGCAAACCCGCAGGTACAGAAAATCCTGCACCAACTACAAAAATTCTATATCCAATATTATTCATACCTGACCAACTTTCTTAAATGGTAAAACCAGCCGCAAATGCGTTTGTTAGATTTATACATGGTATCCAGCGCCACGCATTTCTATCTTTAACTGTTCTTGCCAATTGTCTTCTGAATCCATAGCAACATACACGACTCCACTAATATCATTAGGAGTTTCAACTGCGCCTTTTACCAAGGCACTCACCCTAGGGCGACCCAACTTACCAATGAGATAGCCATGCTCAAAAACGACATTTTGGCGAGCTCTGTGTTGCCCAGTTAAGTCTCCAACTTTCTGCCCAACATCACATGGCGTGTATAGGACAATACCAAACCCAACATTTGAGTAACGCTCAATTTTTTCGATTATCGTCATTCCTGAGCTAGCTTGCATATGAAGGATGATTGGTTCTAGACTAAGACTCGTTACAAAATTGGCGACGTCAAGCTTTGCGATTTCATCGTGCCCATGAACTATGAACACCTGTGAATTATTAAAGCTATCATCAACTGTTTGTGGTGGTAATACTGCAGGCTCTGGGATTCTTAATTTCTGTGATGCTTCTACTTGTTGACGATTTAGGTAGCCATGGCGCATAAGAATATCAAAAATAGGTTCGTCCTTTACAGCCCAGTGAGTTCTAGATAACTCCCATCGACCTAGATCAATATCTACCCGCATTGCTTCAATAGCGCCTATTGGAAGTGCTGGAAGAATGGGATCAAATTCAAAACATATAACAACAGAAGCACTGCGTAATCTAATGTCAGTTATATATCCAATTCAAAAGAATTCAAACTTGATGCTATCGCATTAGTTAGAGAGCAAAATTACAGTATTGCAGAAGCTGCTAGAAATTTAGAAGTAACGCCTATAAAGCATTAACGATAGTTTACTCATATTCCATCGAAACAACGTAAGAAGTAGGCTTCTTGATAGATGCCTGATGAACCTCTTCTGCAAGGAAAGCATCAAGCCTTACTGGAACGGGGAGAACTTCAGTTCCCTTTTCTACGGAAACTAAGTAGAAGTAATAATTATCTTTGAGTTCAGGGGATGTTGACTTAGCCAGCTCATTTGATGATAAATGAAAACTACAACCCTCTTTATTTGGAAGTTGTCTTAAGGTCTTGACCTCAATATAGCGTTTTGAACCGTCAACATTGAATGACAAGAAATCATATCCATATCCAGGCCTTTTAGTCATGTCCTCAATTTTACCGGCTAATTCAGTAAGTCCTAATTCTCTCAACCTTTCCTTTTCCCATTTCAGAGCAAATTTTTCACTGTTCTTGCCAATCTTATCATTAGCATCATTCTTGTCTGGGTAATTAACTTCAGGGTGGTTACGCACAGCCTTTTTCAGCTTCTTTCGAGAAACTTCATCAAGATTACTCCTAATGAATTTCGAGTACAAAAAAGACATAAACTTGGTATTCGACCAAGACTCTGTGATGGGGTTTTGAAGTTTAAAGTCATATAGGAGGTGTTGATATTCACTGACAGCCAGATTGGCCTCTAGTTTCAACTCTTCTGCCAACAGAAGTGTATGATCTTTACTGCAAATATTAATGAACTTCTCGGGGAAATACAGAGAAATGATCTTCGCTTTGAACATTTGCGATAACAAGTTACAGTCGATTGCTGCGTAATCATTGTTTTGAGCACTTTCAATAAGCTCTAGCAAAGATGCTTTTACGGCATTAAAGGCTTTCATCTTGGTATCGCCATACTTCTTGGTAAAGCGATACATTTTGGTTGTATCAGTTTTTGTTTGGCCGAAATATATACCAAATTTATATGCTGTTGATCCGGTGATTCTTGCCCAACTCCTTGTTCCAACCTCAACGAGATAACAGAACGTTTCTATCTCGTTTATATCCTTTCGCCCAATGACATATTCGGCGAGTTTTATATCAACCAACTCATCAGACGGATACGCCCTTATGAAGTTTTCCCGCTGATTCAAGGCTGCCAATTCCCTGTCTGTATTATAATTCTCTGAAAAATGCTTTAGTTCACTCTTTTTAAGCTTTCGCATCGACGTTCTTCCCTTAGAAAATATTTTGATTTTGTAATTATCTAATTTTGCTTATGTGCGTCTTGCATTGACGATGAAAACACTCAGTATATAAATCACCATTGAATAACATACTGTTATTCAAAGTTAACTACTAGAGAGTAACAAGGAATTTTTATTGAAGAAGGGTCTCAGGAAGTCGCTCGCAAAATTGCGATCAAATAACCAAGAGCATCATATGAGAAGATAACATGACTAAGTTCAATATTCATATATTGAACTTAGTCATGTCAAGCAGTTAACACGTAATTGGACAAAAGCTAGTTACGATGAATAAGTGCAGCTGAACTTTCTGATAACTTATCCTATGCCAAACACATTAATTGACTTCAAAGTAGAGGCCAGTTTTGCTAAACCACTAAACATAAAAGCTTGGCTATAATTGGCGACGAAGGAGAACAAGCCAAGCGTTTTGCGTCCTTTTGAGTAACTTGTTATACGTATTTAGCTACATTTTAACATTTTGAAAACTGAATCAATTTCGTTATCTGTTTTAGCATTTGTAAAAGTTTCTTTCATACGAGGTAACTCTCTACACGTAAAATCAATATATTCTGGAAAGTTAGTTAACTCATAAATTAGCGCTCTTTGCGAACCTGAGTAACCTTTTCTACCACCATCATATATCTCAGCTATTAAGTCGTGGAAATTTTTAAAGTTGTTATTTATCCGCGTATTATTCAAATCTATTGCGTATGTTACTCCCCCTAAAACAATCGGAATAACAATAGCTAGCATACTTGTAATTTTTCCCGCTCTCTCCAAATCCATTTTAATTCCTTAATATACGTATTACAGCTTATTAATTAGCAGCAGGATAACCTCCTGCTTTATTGTAAGTCTTTTCTTCAAGCTATTACTTGTAAGTATTTGTTGTAATGTATTATTGGACAAAAAAACATGTTGATGCCAACGACATAATCACCTATTTATCGCAATATATGTCGATTAGTTTTAGTTTTTTAAACATGATTGCTTTACATGTCGATTGAATCGACATAAGTTCACTGAACTATCTATTTATGTCGATATAAGAAGGTTTTATACATAAAATGGCAGGATTTACTTGACTGCGTCACCTTACGATTAAATCGATTTGTTCTACTTTTGTATACTTCCGATTATCCAAACCAAACTTCTTACAAGTTACAAATTTCATAAGTTTTCCTTTTTATTAATTCAATTTCTTTTAGTACATAAAATGGCGGTTTATTTAAGAGCCCGATTTAGATTGTTTTTTAGGATGAAGTTTTAATATTGAAACAATTAAAAATAAAAAACTTAAAAGTGTCGATATATAGGTTAGGTTATCTTCAAAATTTAGGTTGAACATATCATCTATTTCTTCTTTAAAAGGGATAACCCAAGATACGTAGAATGATACTTGAGAAAGTAAAAACCAACGAAAACTAGCAATTAAATTTTGAGTCATTGTTTTATTCCTTTAATGACTGAAGTGCACCAATAATAAATGCAAAAATTCCAAGTGCGAATGAAACAAAAAATGAAGTAAAAACAATGTTAGGGTTTAATTTACAAGCAAATCCAGTACCTAGTCCGGAAACAAAACCAATTTTACAAATAGCAGTGCTTTGATAGGCCATGCTCAAACCTATAGACATAAATAAAAATGCCCAGGAGATATACAACCATTTATTGATTTTACTTGATAAGCCTTCGCCATCAGGTATGCCCATGATTTTTCTCAAAAAAAGGATTGGTAGTATTAACGCAGCTACGGCGAGCTGGGCAAATTCTGAAGCTAAGCTTCTCCATGACTCCATCATCGCAATATATGCTTCTGGATTATCCATGTTCTCTCCATTTATAGGCCTAAAAACATATTTTTGTAATTTACGGAAAAACCTTTACATTATTTAATAAAAATTAATTTAAACAAACTTTAAGATTCGTCTCTTAAGTAATCCGACTATAAATTAAGGCCGCGACTGATTCAATAATACCTATGACTTAATTTATGGCGTTAAAAAGTTTTTAATTAAAATGTAATCTGGTTATTTTTTGTAAATTGACTATTATAAAACATCGTCATTGGGATAAGTCTGTAATACAAGAAAGTAGACAGGGATTTTCATGCGAAATTTAATGTTATTAATTTTGGTTTATATCTATACTTTTAATAATTTAGTTGAGGCTACTCATAATATTCCTGTACAGGTATATATTGCTAAATACCAAAAATATACCCTTTACATAGATTGCAACAGAAAGGCTTCTTTTGCATTTAATTACGTTATTGACTCTGATACTGGCAATAAAACACGCTATGGAAGTTTCTATGAAGACTTAAATATGCCCTCCCACTGTAAACAACTCTCCCGAACCCCCTATCGCCTCATCAATAAAAATACAGAGTTATCTTATGATAGAGGGCATTTAGCTGCGGCAAATCACTTTGATTCAAGCAAGGCATTACTTAAAGAAGCTAACTTTATGGCCAACGTCCTCCCTCAGACCGTAGCTTTAAATCGCGGAGCGTGGAAAAGAACTGAAGAGCTCATTGAATGTTATAGAGACTTATTTCCAGTGACTACTTTGGGTGGGGTCATATGGGGCAATGATAGTTCCAATGACCACTTTGTTAACAGCCATGGGGTTGAAACTCCAGATTATTTTTGGCGATTATTATCTGGAGTTAATTCTAATGGAAAAGAATTTTACTCTGCATGGATTTTACCTAATGACGGTAGTGCTAGGAGTTCGAACCTTGTTCACTACGAAGTCAGTCATGAAAAGCTAATGGAACGAGTCAAAATACGAAAATCCAAAGAGTTACTAAGGGATATCACGGTGACTTTAGGTGAACCTTTTACATATTCAAAGAGGTGCAAGTTTTATGAATCATAAATTTATTTTTCTGACCGCAGCAGTTGTTCCACTTATAGGTATCTATTTTGATTTCGGTCATGGCTTAACGTGGGTGGAGTACACAGAGCCTGAAGACTATTTAGTGCTAATAATGAGGTTGTTATTTCTAACATTAATTGCAGAACGAATAATTGAATTCTACAACCTTTTATTTCGATCCAAGAAAAGTAAGGTGTTATTAGCTGAAATCAGTAAGGCTAAAAAAGCAGGTACCGATAACGTTCATATACTAGAAGCTGAGCTCCTAGAGTTTAGGGATGTCACGAGAAGGCAGTCTGCAATGGTCGGGTTTATCACTGGAGCTTTAATGGCAATTATTGGCATTAGGGTATTTACAGGAATGTTTGATTTTGGAGATGCCTCATCGGTTCAGATAATCATGTTTGATTTATTTGAAGTGTTTGTAATGGGTTGCATTATTGCTGGTGGTTCGAAAGGCATTAACAAAATTGTAAGTGCCATTGAAGCATTCGCTCAAGCAGGAAAAGACAATGCAATTAAAGCTTCAAGTGCCAGCTAGAAAAACTTTTTGCATATTTTTAGGTAAACCAAAGAATTCGCTATCGTTTTTTTAACTTTTATAAAAGGAATTATTATGAATTTATTCAGAAATATACAAGCATTAAACAAACAAAGCTCAGCAAGTGTTTTTAATAATTTAAAAGATATTGTTGGTGATGATTCACCTGCTGTTAGTTTAATAGCCTATAGCTTATCTGATTGGGAAGGCTTGTCAGAAAACTTATCATCTAAAGGTTTAACCGTAGATAATGCAAATGACTTAATTTCATTGTTAAGTCAAAAGTATCCCGATTATCAAGAACCGACAAGTAAGTTAATGAATCCAATATCGGAACTCAAGGAGCCTTTAGAGTGGCCACTTATTGACATCAGCGCATCACAATCAATACCAATTCATTCAGCTAGCTTTACTTACAATGGTCAAGTTAGTTCAAACCTCTGTATTGAAGCAATAGACAAACCTCCGCATGAAGAATGGCCAAGCTTATTAGGAAGTGAATCACTGATGAGCTATTCAATTGAAGGTAAATTCTCAGCAGGTACAGCTTTAAACTTATCAATGACTAGTGGTGCGCTAGCATTAAATGTCAGTGGAAGTGTGCAAAGTACAGGAGCCGGAAATCTAAATATTTATTTCAAACATGATGCAACGAAATCAGTTATAGAGTCAGCAATAAATGATTTTGCGCATATTGATGCATTAACAGATTTTGCTGTTATTCAGGGTAGTAATTTTGCAGGGTTAATAGTGGATATAAAAGGCGGCTTAAAACTTCAATCTGATATGACGTTAGGGAGTGTTTTCGAAACTCAATACAGTCTTAATAAAACAATTACCAGTAAACCTGTAGCCCTTAAAATTGGTGTCGGAGCAAGTGTTGGATGGCAGCTTGATGGCGAAATGCAACTTTCTTGCTATGTTGCTGCTAACTCGACAGATTTAATTATTCAAGTGGCAAGAAAAAGAAGCACAACGACAACAAATTCACTAAGTATCGGGGCAAAGATTGTTGCTCCTGGAGTTAAAGAACAAGCATCAAAGTATGTAAAAGAGTTAAAAAGTTACCATGATGAAATTATGGAAGTTATCAACACATACGCTGAACCTAAACAATGGCTCCTTAATAACATCAATGAACGATTAGAAAATCAACCAGATTGGCAACAAACGGTACTCGGTGTTGGATTAGGACAAGTTAACAATCAAGAGTTACAAGAAGAGGTATCTGAGCTAATAGCAGATGAGCTTTCAAAGCCATTCAGTTCTTTTTCAAGTTGGTCTGAAGACCTAAATAAACAAAATGTTATTAGCGAAAACTTAGCCAGCCGTATTGGTAGGAACAAAGCTAATGAAACTGAAGCGTACTTGTTTAAATTATTGAACGAGACAGCTAATGATTATTATCAGGCATTGTCTTCAAAAGTAAAAGGTTGGCTTACAAACTCCATTGATAGAAATCTGTTAAAACCGCTTTCTGAATTTGGGCTACAAGTTGATGAAACTTTGGATAATACAGAGGAAAGTATAGAGAAAGTCATGGCTCCTCTTCTAGAGCTTTTAAATCACTATAATAAAAACGTTTTAGTAATGACCGATTTTATTGAAAACACAATGATTGAAGAGCTAGGAGTCGACTTTAAGCGTTCAGAGAAAAAACTAAATACTAATCAGTCTTTGTTGAAAGTTAGATTTAACATGGACTCTCATGACAAAGAAACCCTTAATACTCTAATCGGTGAATGTTTAACTGGTGACTTTCGTAATGTCTTATTAGGAAATGATGCAAATGATTTATACCAGTTAGAAGAGTCAGTATTTACACAAATGCAGGACAACACAAAGACAATATCCCTTGCTATCAACTTTTTTGGTATAAAAACATCAAAACGCACAATGTTTAATTCTAAAGCTGTAATTCAATATGACGGTTCAGGTCAGCTTTCCGTTTATGAAACACAGTCTATTCTTATATCCCTTAATGAGGTTGGTAACGAAAAAAATTATGTAAAATTGTTTAATCACGTTAATTTATTAAACGGTAGCAAAAGTAAGTTTAGTATAACTATTGGTTACAATGATGGTGACCTAACAAGTTCTGAACTGAATGGTTTTTTACAAATATTTGAGCGTACTAGGTTGATTGAAAAAGGCACAACTCAAAAGATTTCTAATGAATTATCAGCTAAGCGCCTTATTGATACATCTGAAGAGCATAACTTACGATTAACAAACGTGTTGAGTTTATCCAGACATCAAGTTGAAAGTGCTTGTAATGTTCCCGAAGATAAAATATTTAAAATTGCTCTAAAGCAGCAACTTTTAGCTTGGAAACAGTATGCGTTGTTACATCCTCATAGTGCTTATGCTGAACAGCTCTGGTTATTGGAGTGTTTTAATAAAACTCAACCTTTATATCAAAATGTAATTGAATTGGCTGATATGTCACGTTTTCAAAGAAACAAAAAATTGGAGAAAGTCTTAAATGGACTTTACGATAGAGCGCCAAGTGAAGGAGTAGAGGATCGTGTAAAAGATGCTAATAAAATGGTAAATAAAACTTGTGAAAATGCATCTTCAATGATCGGCTATCTTAAAAGTCTGAAAACATTAATAAATCAAGATGTTCCAAGTGAAATAAATGAAACCCTATCAGAGTCAACCATCAATTTACTAACAAATAGCTCAGAACACTTAAATGAACTAATTCAGGATTGGGTTAAAACTTTCTCTACGATTGGTCAACTCGATATTGATAGAGCTCATCCATGTTCTGTTGCATTACTAGGTGTGTTTAGAGAGCTATCAGAAACTGAGCCTGAGACGATAATCCCGCTAATTTATCAGAATTCAGATGGTCTAGTTAAACCTATTGTGATTTTATAAAATGGTAAATTTGAATAGAGCTAGGTTAAACAAACTTTATTCAACGCCTTTCAAGTACCCCATGGGCATAATATAACTTATGCCCTACTTTTATCTGGACTTAACACTCTGTCAGCTAGTGAGCCAAATGCTATAGGGGAATTTGGCCTAAACTAAATGGCCTTCTTTGTTGAAGTTATAAATAGTCATCATGATAACGTTTTAGTTAATCAAAAAACACGCAATCTACTTTCTATACAGAAATTTGAACACCTTAAGGATAGCTAATGATTTCTATACTAAGTTTATTCCTTGGCTTTGCTTTAATCGGGTTAGCATTCACTGTATTTGGAATTTTGTTGAGTTTACTGATGGGCTTGTTTGGATTTTCTACTAAGCGACTGAACTTTAATGACTCTTTTGATGCTGCTTTTGAATCCATGTGGCCAGCTATTATCACTTCCTTGATACTTGTTATACCAGGCTGCGTTACATTTCTTCGCCCTACTTCAGATATCCCTGACTTCTTAATCTACGAAAATAGGTTCGGGCAAAATGATGATATTAAAAGTGGATTTATCCTCTTTATGTATATTTTTACAATTGTTTTTTTAATTCTTTACATAATGAAAATCAAAGAGAAACTGAAATAAACAATCAAACAACCGCATACTATCAATAGCTTATGAACAAACCAACTTACTTCTACACTTAGTTTTTTTACGTTTTAAGCGACTAATGGTTATCAAATTAGTAGTAAATTAATACTAATTTGATTCTGACATCTCAAAATTGTTGTCTTTGACAAGGTATTAAACTCTCCTATTCTTTATGCATAATTAAATGACTTAAATGCAATGGATATGCGTCTAAAAATACTGTTAGTCAGCTTAACGTTAATCATTTCTAACTTGGCCTTTGCTGAATCGCTTTCATATAAAATTGATACTTTTGAAGAAGATTATGATGCTGAGGTTCCAGTCAGCGGTTCAATAATGGCTGCTTACCTTGCCACTGGAGCACTAAATTACGTTGCAACAGAATCCTTGTATATTTATGTCGTTCCTGAAAAAAAAGAAGTAAACATATCTGTTGTTAGCATAGACGGACATTATTCAGCCGATATTGAATTAACTCATACCTCAAACACCGCTGGATGGATAAATATAGATATCCCTTCTGAACATAAAAAAGCACTAAAAAAATATGCACATAATGAACTCGTAGCTTATGTATTTGCTGACAGCAAAGATGGATTTGGTTTGTATGTGCAAGAAGTATTTCCATCATCTTGGGGGAAACCTACAAATGGCCAAAGGGTATTTTTCATTAACACTTCAGGAATTTCTCCTGAGTTCTATTATAAAGATAAGTCAGGACATACGATCACTGTACCGTGTAAAGAAATTCAAAATAAACTAACACGAGCATTTAATCATTCCTGCATATATGAAGTCGTGATAGCTGAAAAACCTACACTCATATTTGTAAATCCAACTCCAGAAGCTGAAGGGTCTTCAAGTAAGAAGTTTTTAGTATGGAGTGGCCATAAGTGAAGAACTTTGAAGAAAAGATTTATCTTTTCATATCAGCTAAAAAATTAACGATTCCAATTTCAATAATGTTCGTTGTATTAGTCATTTCATGCCTTATCGTTCTATATCTTTGCGCTTTAGCGACGTTTAAAAAATTAGATGACAGCGCAATCTATAATGTCGACACCATGTCTGAAGCTTTTGAATACAGTGTAATATCTAAAACTGCTCCAGATATTCTGTTAAACCGCTTTGTTCCAATCAAGCATTCCTGCTCTTCAATGGAAAACAATCAAGAGTATTTAAACGGAAATCTTTCTTTAAACAAAGGGGTTAAGGTGCTTATTGAACGTAAAAGCACGGAAATGATTAAGCTCACCGCAGTGTTTGATAGTCAAACAGATAATGGCGACAAAAAACGGCGTTTAGGAACTCTCATTAACAATTTTGAACGTTGTAAATTATACAGTTCCGTTGTTTTTAATATTAAGTTATCGCCTCAAAACCCTATTTTTTCACTTAATATCATTGGTGATATTCAAATTGGGAGAATAATCGGTGATGCTCCTGATGGGTATTACCCATTAGTACAAAGCGGTCAGATAATTATCCAAGATAAGGCAACATTTACACATTCCTTAATCACATTATCCCCTCACTTAATAAGACCTGGGGACACAGTTAAAATGACTGAAACTAAAGGGATTATTCGTGCATCACATGAACATAGCGGGTTAACCGGTATTTTTCAGCAAACAGGTCATCAAATTCTATTATCTAGACTTTATTCAAAAACACCTAACCCAGTAAAACCTTCTTTCTTTGATAGAGTGATGAGTGATGGTGAACTGGCATTTGCACTATCTACGGCGATTATTTTTATTCAGTTTATAGGCTTTTATATAACAATATTATTCCGTCTGGCTTTATTTTCCTCTACGAGCGGAGAACCTAATGAACTTCCTAAACAAAAAGAAAAACATGATGTTGAAAAATTATAGGTACATTGTGTTTATATTTCTTTGTGGATTTTTTAACGCATCAGCTTCGGACGTGTATATTGAAACTCATACAGGTGAAGGCCAAGGGATATTAAGAACTATAGGCGGAGAATGCTTTGTTTATACGCCTGCGCATGTTGTTAAAAAATCTAGTGATTTTTTAGTCAGTACGCGATTAGAAAAACGAATTAACTCTCAACTGATTACAACTTACCCTCAAGACTTAGCATTACTAAAATTGCCATCTCAAAACACTAAAACATGTTTGGAAAGTAGCTGGATAGACGAAGGAAATCGAGTTAACACTATCTTAGAGGTAATAGATAAAGGAGAGCTAAACTTTAGACAAAGTAATGGACGAGTAATTTCTTATGACATAGATATCATTCAAAAAGAACTTCATAGTACCTTCAAAATTAAAATTAACCACCCGACTAAAACAATTACTAAAGGTATGAGTGGCTCAATAATTAATGTTGGTAACTATCCTATAGGTATGTTGCTTTCCGTTAATGAAGGTGTTGGAACAGTTTTAAGAATGGATACTATGGCAGACTTATCTAGCTCCGTTATAAGGACCTACGCTACTGATAAAGAATTAATTGAGTTAGGAGTATACGAGAAAAGACCATCTACATCTGTTAACAAATCCCAAGCAGATAAAAGCGTTAAAAAAATGAAGCCTATTTCATCAATTTCTTCGAAACAAGTTATTAAAGGAAATGCATTTAAAGGAAGTTCTGAATTTTTCAAAATTTTAGCACGCGGTAATACAGCTTATAGACTAACAAGTCTCAAACAAAGCGATGATGTATTGGTTAGCTTAGAATTTCAAAATCCTGCAGGAAAAAAGTTAGCGTCATCTGGAAGGATTAGAACTGACAAACCAACCCAGTGGGAATTTGGCACAGTTGAAGATGGTGAACATCATCTTGTGGTGAGTGGCTCTAAAGGTTCCGGCAATTTCGAAATGCAACTCGAAGTAATAGCAACCCCTGAACAGTTAATATCTGAAAGTAATGTGCTTGGGCATGGAGATACAGTTCAAGGGATGATTTCTTCAGGTACATTTGCTGTATATAAAATTTTGTCTCGAGGTAATACTGCTTATAGACTGACAAGTCTCAAACAAAGCGATGATGTATTGGTTAGCTTGGAATTTCAAAACCCTGCAGGAAAAAAGTTAGCGTCATCTGGAAGGATTAGAACTGACAAACCAACCCAGTGGGAATTTGGTACAGTTGAAGATGGTGAACATCATCTTGTGGTGAGTGGATCTAAAGGTTCCGGCAATTTCGAAATGCAACTCGAAGTAATAGCAACACCTGAACAGTTAATATCTGAAAGTAATGTGCTTGGGCATGGAGATACAGTTCAAGGGATGATTTCTTCAGGTACATTTGCTGTATATAAAATTTTGTCTCGAGGTAATACTGCTTATAGACTGACAAGTCTCAAACAAAGCGATGATGTATTGGTTAGCTTGGAATTTCAAAACCCTGCAGGAAAAAAGTTAGCGTCATCTGGAAGGATTAGAACTGACAAACCAACCCAGTGGGAATTTGGTACAGTTGAAGATGGTGAACATCATCTTGTGGTGAGTGGCTCTAAAGGTTCCGGCAATTTCGAAATGCAACTCGAAGTAATAGCAACCCCTGAACAGTTAATATCTGAAAGTAATGTGCTTGGGCATGGAGATACAGTTCAAGGGATGATTTCTTCAGGTACATTTGCTGTATATAAAATTTTGTCACGAGGTAATACAGCTTATAGACTGACAAGTCTCAAACAAAGCGATGGTGTATTGGTTAGCTTGGAATTTCAAAACCCTGCAGGGAAAAAGTTAGCGTCATCTGGAAGGATTAGAACTGACAAGCCAACCCAGTGGGAATTTGGCACTGTTGAAGATGGTGAACATCATCTTGTGGTCAGTGGCTCTAGAGGTTCTGGAACTTACGAACTATTACTGGAGAAAATAAATTAATTTAGAAAATCATGATTTTTATATCCTGGTAAGCCCCCCTAACCCATTTCTGGACAGAAATCATTTAGAGCTGAAACTCTGAAACCAACGACTTCCATTAGGTAAAGTATGGCGACCTGATATGTGGTAACACCCAAATAATGGGCAAATATCAGTTGGTTAAAATAAGCGACGAAGGAGCAAAAACCAACTGTTATTTGTCCTGATTAATTTGCTTGTTATGTGTTTATAGCACTGATGTAATTAGCGATTTTATCTACTAGTGCCTCAGCATCAGTATTTTTAGCATTAACAATATAACCTGACCAAATATCCCACTCTAAGCCAACAATTGATTGGTTTAAGATAAAATCTTGGAATGTTTCGTCAAGACCCTGAGTCAACTCTGAATGGGAAATTAAGTTGAATTCTTTAACAACAGATTGAGTGATTTTATGGTAATCATTTGAGGCTATCTGATCAAAATCATATGTTAGCCTATTGCTGCAATCCCGATGCATATTCACCCAACCTCCCTAAACACATAACGCCTCACTAAGAGGCAAATAATAGTTGGTTAAAATAAGCGACGAAGGAGCAAAAACCAACTGTTATTTGTCCTTTTGAGTGCCTTGTTATATTGCGGTTACTCCATTACTTAATTTCTGGCGTAACTGAACGCCTAGAACTGTACCTAATAAAACCGCAATTACACTAAGTAAAAAAGGAAGTAAGAACGCTAGTGCCAAAAGAGGTATGTCTAGAAAGATATTCATTAACCAACTAGAGCCTAAATTAATAATCCAGAAAAGGAGAAAAACGTAAAAAGCATGTTGATAGGTTTTAGATGCTTGCTTATAAGCAAGATATACATACACGAGCAAAGATATGATGAATCCTAAAACCTCTAGTGTTACAAGAAAAGAAGTGTTTTGAGTCGCATCACCAGCCCCAACTGTTAATGTGGCAATTGTTGATGCTAGTACCAATAAAAAGTAAATACTTATTGAAAATAACACTATCCTAGAATAATTCACGATAATCCTTTAGCAATATAACGCCGCAATAAGCGGAAAATTACTGTTGGCTAAAATGTTTGAGGCACGAAAAACAGCCAACTGTAAATTTTCCGTTTAATTGCCTTGTTATATCTCTTACCAATTGTTTGGGTCAGTATTAAACTTTTGCTCTATTACTTTTCTTAACTCTTGAAATGTATCAGGTAATTCATTGAATACCTCTTCCGAAACGCTTGCGAATATTGGAAGAGAAAAATTGGTACACATACCTTCTTGCCAATTGTTCCAAGTATTTTTTCTGACCCTACCTGATTTACGAAGAAATATTTGCTCGTTACAAAAGTCCATGTAGTTAAATATCTCATTAGAAGCTTGATTCTTTTCATCATCATCAAGTTCTTTACCGATCAAAGCATTATATGGAATGTTTTTAGAGATATCTCGATACTCTTTGGACAGAGAATCTTCAAAGGTTGTTTTAGACTGCTCTGTATTTTTCCAAACTTGATATAAGGCAACCATAACACCTAGTGTTGTTGCGTATGGAGCTAAAAATACATAGTTTTTTAGTAACTCAATGATGACTTAATACTCCTAGAGATATAACGCCCTAATAATGGGCAAAAAATTGTTGGCTAAAATGTTGAGGAACGAAAACAGCCAACTGTTTTTTGTCCTTATTTATTAGCTTGTTATGTTTCATTGGTAAAAAACTTCTTTTATTATATTTGGTGTACAGCTTTCACCAAAGCCAACCACAACAAAATGCTTTCG
>NZ_JAKIKU010000002.1 GCF_023283985.1 Shewanella electrodiphila | reverse complement strand
TTGCCTGCATTAGGAAGATGGTTGTGATCTTAAATTCGATGCTAAGAGACGGTGTTTTGTGGGAAGCGCCAAAAGCTTAAAATTAACTATTGACGCCATAGTCTCTTGTTAGGTAACTTTTACCACTGACCAAATCTTACTATCTGCTGTGGAGCATATTCCATTAACCATGTACGATCTGATGAAACAATTAGAATGTTTTCTTGATCGAAGTAAGTTGGTAAATCAGTTAATAATTGAGACCAACTTAAATACCTTAAATTTGACCAAGCTTTATCAGTGATAATTATTTCAAAAGAATCCGATACATTTTTGTCATTAAGCCAATTTACTAATTTACTTTTATGCTCACTATCTTCGAAGGATGCAATAACCCATTCGCTTGTTTCGTCAACGCCAGAATCCCAGCTAACTTCATGTAAATGAGGTTCAACTAATTTTCTTAAATCCCTGACTCTCAAATCAGGATTCAACAGATTAACCATCCGTAGTTACCTAACGCCTCGTTAAGAGGCAAATAATATGTTGGCTAAAATAAGCGACGCAGGAGCAAAAGCCAACTGTTATTTGTCCTGCTTTAACGACTTGTTAGCACTATTTTTTTTCTTTATATGTTTCCAAGTTTGTAATAACCGTTTCTCTTTCAACTTCAGTGACTTTTGAAGGCCTCGGTATATTATGTTTTTTTCTCGGTTCTTGTTTTTTTACTGGTGTGGTCGTATTTTCTTTTTTATTATCGTTGTCGCTCATGTTTATCTCCTGTTAAAGGTAAAGTTTAAATAAAAATATCAGAAATCCAGCCGTAGCCGTAACCACCGCAGAAATAATTAAGTATGAAGAAGTTCTCAGTTTAATAGCTCTATCACTATTTGTCTTGGAGCCATGAGTGCAAGCAGTATCAAGTCGACTCAATATTTTGTTTAATGTTAAAGCTTCTATATTTTCTACGTCTTGATCAAATTGATCATAAGCATAATTAGAATATTCAGCCCAGCCATTTTTATGAAGAGTTTTATAGCCACCGATAGCCGGGATAGACATCACAGCAAAGTAGAAAGCTATAACCGCTAAAATTAAAGATAACCCTGTAAAAAAATAAACAGGGGCTAAAAAAACAAGCTTATCGGTAGATTGGGGAACTTTATTAAAAAACCATTCAAAAGACGCTATATCAAAACCTATTACAACTACGAGTAACCATAATATGGCTCGCGCAACAATTATTTGATGTCTATTTATATCGACTAGTTGTACGTAATATTCTTTCTCAGACATTGAAACTAATTTATCTAAGCTTTTTGTGTACCCCTCGGTATCACACATATAAACCTCCCTGTAGTGCTAACGATCATAGTTCATGAGCCGTAGGTCTCATGTAACGGGTTGTTCTTTACTTCGGAGAGAGGAGGTTATCGCTACTCAATCCGTGAGTTCATATTCCATGCCCTTGGGGCTTAATTGAAGCCCCCCTGCGGCGTGAGGGAAGCATCGCTTCTTTACTTGAAGTCAATTGCAGGTCTCTTTAAAAGCTACGCTTTACGAGCCTTAGCAAGTGCCTTCAAGCTACCATAAAATAGGCGTTTCTTCCATCGCGTTTGGTTCTATCTACTCCCTCGGCTAGACTAAAATATCACTTCTTTTTACTAAAAAATCGTCTACCGCAGGTCAAGAACAGCTTATTAGCGAGAATTCCGATAAACACCCCTAGGCTACTTACCAATACTCAATCACTTTTCAGCTTAATTTATTAATAATTTTAATAACTTAACAGCCATCATAATTTAAATCAATCGACTAAATAGTGGATAAAACCGAGAATTGAGATAACCGAGAATTATCTTGGGTCGTTATGTAAACTTCTTTTAAGCTAAAACGCTAACTTTTCAATGATATAGGATTGTTTGATTGGTAAACCCGAGAATTTTTGCTTTTACATAACGAGAAGCAAATGCTCTCAATTGCTGCGTTTTAATCATAACTGTATATACATACAGTCTCATATAAAGGGCTAACAAGCTGTGGGGCAAAACGTTTTAAACCACCCATTCTATACTTCATTTATATTGACTCAGTTACAGCAGACCATTACTTCTATCTAATCCATTGCCTGCCGCAGGCTTATGTGCAGATACATCCAAGACACGCCGTAAACACATCCCTGTGGGCTCTGCGAAAACATCCATGTTTTCGAAGGTCTTAAACGTATCTACACTGGGTTTATTGTCTCTTCGATTTGACTGCATTGGTGATAATTTAAAGAGCTAAAGCTAGTAGATCTTGCATTTAAAAGACTCAATTTGAATTGAGGACGTTGAAGAAAATAGCGTGAGGCTGACAGGACGTCAGGCTAGCTTCCGTCGGGCCATGGACGGCCCATCGGAAGCGTTAGCATTTTCGAATAAGTCAGAAGTTAGCACAAACGAAGTTTAAAGCTGGATCGATCCCCCGTTGGAAATCTTTCGCTTTTCAGAAAATTTCGCCGGGGCTGCTGGGGAGATGCAAGAGGGGTGAGCAGTTTCACCCTTCTTGCTCTGGTGTGGGCGAAGCGCCACGACCTTGATTTTTTGAATGATAACTTCAAAATTTGAAACACGTTTTGAAGCAGAAATGTGTTACTCCTAACCCATTTATGTTTTCAAAAATGGCTCTCAACTTCTCATTTTAGCTTCTGATTTCAAATACTGTTCATCAAATACTGTTATCAACAGTATTAATCCCAAATGAACTCACGGAAATGCTTACGACAAACTGACTCATAGCTTTCGTTACCACCAATTGCGACTTGTTCACCTTCGCGCATTGGTTTGCCATTGCCATCAAGACGCACCACCATGTTGGCTTTACGGCCACAATGACAAATGGTTTTTAACTCAACTAATTTATCAGCCCATGCTAATAGGTATTGGCTGCCACTAAACAGCTCGCCCTGGAAATCAGTTTTAAGGCCATAACACAGTACTGGAATATCTAAATTATCCACCACGTGAGTTAATTGCTTCACTTGTTCTTTACTTAAAAACTGCGATTCATCAATTAAAATACAATGCAGCTTTTGGGTTTCAAGCTCAGTTTCAATCATCTTAGATAAGTTATCTTCAGCACCAAAAACTTGCGCTTCAGTTTCAATCCCTATTCTTGAGGCGACTTTTCCCACACCATAACGATCATCGATTGACGCTGTCATGACTAGCGTATTCATTCCGCGTTCACGGTAGTTATAAGATGATTGTAGAAGTGATGTTGATTTGCCAGCATTCATAGCCGAATAATAGAAATAGAGTTGTGCCAAAACAGAAGATCCTTATTGTTATAATCGCCGTTATTCTATCATCGAATCGACTTTTAAATAAGCCGATTACAGATTTAATAGCGTGAAGCTGTTAACAGGTTTTCTGGCAAATTACTGAGGCTATAACAACTAGCAAGTAAGGCGTGACAACCGCAAACCTCGCATACATTAACAAAATTTACATTCTGCAATAAATTAGATCACAGTTTTACTCGCTGTTTAGTCCATAACAATTACAGGCATCACAAAACCCAACATTCTTCATATACGATTAAGAAACAATTGATAAATTGCATAAACAATTATAATTAAGGAAGTAGAAAGTCGATGCATAAAACAATTGTCGCAGTAGCCATTGCTACTACCCTCGCTTTAGGCGGTTGCAGTTACAACAATTCAAACAACTCAACTGAAACAACAACACAAGAGGCTGCAGTGCAACAGAATCCACTATTACAAGCCAGTGTTTTACAGTATCAGGCACCTGACTTTAGCCAGCTTAAAGATGAGCATTATCTACCAGCCCTTGAGCTCGGTATGGCGCAGCATTACCAACAAATTTTGGATATTGCCGCTAACCCAGCAGCCGCCACGTTTGAGAATACCATTGCCGCAATGGAAAAAAGTGGCGCTTTACTAACCCGTACCTCGAGCATTTTCTATAACCTTACAGGTTCAAATAGCAACCCAGAGCTGCGTAAAGTACAAGGTATTATGGCGCCCAAAATGGCTGCCCACTCAGATAACATCAACCTAAACCCTGAGCTATTTGCCCGTATTCAAACCATTTATGATAACCGCTTGACCATGTTGCTGACTGATGAAGAAGTCCGTTTAGTTGAAGTCTATCATCAGCGTTTTGTACTGGCGGGCGCAAAACTAACTGAAGCTGAAAAGCAGAAAATCCGTGAGTTAAATGAAGAGCAATCAACCCTCACCAATGAATTTGCTCAAAGGCTATTAAGACTAAGTAAAGAAATTGCTGTAACTGTGGACGATGAGGGTCAACTTGCAGGCTTATCAACATCTGCAATCGCTGCAGCAAAAGCGGATGCCGCTGCTGCGGGATTTGACGGCCAATACTTACTTAACATCACCAATACCACTCGTCAGCCAGTATTGGCGCAGCTAGATAATCGAGCATTACGTCAGCAAGTATGGGAAGCATCTGCTAACCGTGGCTTAACAGGCGAAAATGAAACGGCTTCATTAGTGGCACGTTTAGCACAGCTTCGGGCTAAAAAAGCCAAACTATTAGGTTTCGACACTTGGTCTGACTACCGCTTGGCGCCGCAAATGGCAAAAACACCTGAAGCGGTATATGACATGTTCGGCTCTATGGTGCCTGCGGTTGTTGAAAACACCCAAAAAGAAGCTGCAGACATTCAAGCGATGATCGACAAAACCGGCGGCGACTTTACTCTAGCGCCATGGGACTGGGCTTATTACGCTGAGTTAGTACGTAAAGAAAAATTTGACTTAGATTCAGCATCAATCAAGCCTTACTTTGAATTTAATCGCGTACTTGAAGATGGGGTTTTCTTTACCTTACAAGAGCTTTACGGCGTAACGCTTAAGCCGCGCCCAGACTTACCAGTTTATCATCCTGATGTAAAAGCTTACGAGATGTTTGATGAAGACGGGTCAAGCATGGCTATTTTCTACGCTGATTACTTTGCCCGTGAAGGCAAACGTGGCGGCGCATGGATGAGCTCTTTTGTTGGCCAGTCAGAGCTATTAAATCAAAAGCCTGTCGTCGTAAACGTGATGAACATTAAAAAGGCGCCTGAAGGCCAGCCAACGTTTGTGAGCTACGATGAAGCAACGACTATGTTCCATGAAATGGGCCACGGTACTCATGGTATGTTCTCAAAAGTGAAATACCCTTCACTAGCGGGAACTTCTGTTTCACGTGACTTTGTAGAATTCCCGTCAACCTTTGAAGAAGACTGGGCCGCACATCCCAAAGTACTTGCTAATTACGCCAAGCACTATGATACAGGTAAACCTATCCCTGATGATTTGCTGCAAAAACTATTAGCGTCAAGAAGCTTTAACCAAGGCTTCGATACGTTAGAATATATGTCGGCAGCTTTGCTTGACCTAGAATGGCATGCACTGGACGCTGATGCTCCTTTACAGAACGTTGAGCAATTCGAAGCCAATGCGCTGAAAAAGCATGGCGTTGATTTGCCTGCAGTGCCGCCACGTTACCGCTCAACCTACTTTGCGCATGCATTCCCTGGCGGTTACTCAGCAAGTTATTACGCTTATATGTGGAGTGAAATTCTTGCAGCTGATGCTTTTGCTTATGTGCAAACTCAAGGTGGTTTAAATCGCGAAATAGGCATGAAGTTTAGAAAAACGATTCGTGAAGTGGGTAATAGTGTTCCACCAATGGAAGCGTATCAAAACTTCAGAGGCCAAGCGCCAACCACTGAAGGATTACTTGAGCGCCGCGGCTTAAATTAATTAGCCTAACGTATACAGTAAATACAAAAATGCCACTCTATTGAGTGGCATTTTTTATATCTGAATATTAAAACCAGTCGTTACTTAGTTGCTATTTTAAGCCCTAATACTGCCAGTACAAATAACACTGAACAAGTAATAAAGCCCATTGCAACAGAGCCAGTAAAACCAAGCACTGTGTAACCGACAATACTGATAACAGCGACAATCAAGGCATACGGTAATTGCGTCATTACGTGGTCTAAGTGATGACAGCTCGCACCCGTTGACGACAAGATGGTGGTATCCGAGATTGGTGAACAATGGTCACCGAATACTGCACCAGATAATACTGCGGCTAACATTGGTAACATCATTGTGCTGTCACTGCCCATCGCCATATCAGCTGCGATTGGCAACATGATACCGAACGTCCCCCAGCTTGTGCCGGTTGAGAAAGCGGTTAAACCAGCAAGCAAGAATAATACTGCAGGTAATAATGCAAACGGGATATTACCAGTAGCAAGGCTTGCCATGTACTTACCTGTTTCAAGCTCACCAATCACTGATGCGATGGTCCAAGCAAATAACAAGATGTAGATAGCAGGTAGCATTGATTTCGCGCCGACCTTAAGGCCAGTAAACATCATGCTAGCACTGATTTTTTGTTGAATTGTCAGTAGTACTGTCACAACTAAGCCCACAAGTGACCCGTAAAATAATGACTCACTCACTTCAGTGTTTTCAAAAGCACCTAGTACGCTAAACTTTAGGCCTTCGCTTGCTAGTGCATCCGCACCAGTTGCAACCATAAAGTAAATCGTCGCTGCCACCAAAACAAAAATCGGTAGGAATAGACCTAGAATTTTACCCGTATCAGCTTCTGGTAAATCAGCCGTTGCACCTGGTGGTAAGCCTTTGCTTTCGTCAAACAATTCGCCTTTTTGCGCATTACGCTCATGTTGACGCATTGGGCCAATATCTAAGCCAAAGATAGCCACACAAAGTAATAGTAATAAAGCGAAAATGGCGTAGAAATTCATCGGCACCATTTGTAAGAAAACGCTTAGGTGTCCAGTGTCGGCAAAGCCATGTGCCGTTAAAATACCGCCGATTAATGCGATGATATATGCACCCCAGCTAGAAACGGGTGAGATAACACAAACTGGCGCAGCTGTTGAATCGAGCAAATAGGCTAACTTAGCGCGAGAAATATGATAACGGTCGGTAATAGGACGTGCGATTGAGCCAACAACAATGCTGTTGAAGTAGTCATCAATAAACACCACACAACCTAAGAACATCGTCATCAGTTTGGCATCACGCTTATTACGAATGCGTTGATGTGCCCAATCGGCAAAAGCGCGAGCTGAACCACTGACTGTGATTAATGCGGTGATCATCCCAAGTACCACTAAGAAGCCGATGATCTGTAAATTCCACGCGTTTAGCGCGCCATCATCCCATACTAGACTGGTTACAGTGCTAAAGAGGTGACTTGCTGCAGTACCTATTGAAAAGTCGCTTAAAAGCACCACACCAGCAAGAATACCTAAGCCAAGTGAAAGAAGCACTTTACGTGTGACCACTGCAAGAATAATTGCCACAACAGGAGGCAAAAGCGAAAGTGCCGAATCGGCGTAACTTGTTATCATCATTTTTTATAATTTCTTCGTTGAGTACGAATGGAGGATAACTGATAAGGCAAGACAACGCAGAAAGCGAAGACAAGGATCTTTTCAGTAGCACTCCACAGTAATATCGATATCAACATCGATATCCATTGTTTTATCCTCACGGATAAAAATTACTATGACAGTGCAGCCCCTTTCGGAAACTGCCCCAGCAAACGGTTTTGATATAACCAGTTCGCTTCGGCACCAAATCCTTTCCGTTTAAGTTATTGGTATCACCCAACGTAAACTTACTGATATTTGATGCGCCTCTACTTATGTATTCAGCACAGTGAGAGCCTTATTTGAAGCTCTCTGCCGATACACGCCACTATACAAACATAAGCGCGAGGTTAATTGCCAGATAAAAGTAGCTTATCTTGTGAGAAATAACATCACAATCAAAAAACGCCACAGCGGCTTATCAAGGGTGTAACGATTTATTAGCAAGCGTTGTTTTATCCATCAATATCACCATTTCAAGGGATGTTTGACCAAATAGGAGGGGTAATACTATTTTCAGACCTGATTAAGCTGTACTGCTCTGCGAGATAATTTTTGTTTAGGTAAAATCAACGGACTTAATACTCAAACTTAATTTAAGATGCTATTTAACGCTAGACAGTGCGTGCTTGCGTGTATGTGTCTGTCTGTCTGTCTGTCTGTATAGATGCGTGACAAGTCATAATCAATAAGTAAATGCCTTGAAAGTATTGCTATTGAATAACAGGCAAGAACTAATCCACCCCATTCGTTTATGATTGTTTTTCACCTAACAAGCCACTCCCTTTAAAAAGTTAAAGCATCAGACTATGCATTTTCAATAAAGGCCGAACCGAGGTATTTAGGCTAAAAGCTTAATTATTAATACTTTAATTATTGAGTTTAATTATGAAGACTTTAAAAGCCATATAAACTGTAAGAATGAATAAATATGCAACAAAAACACATCAATGGCTGGATTATTTACAACTGTAATAAATATCTAAGGCTGAAATGACTAATCTAAAACAAAAATGTAGCTACTGACTAATTTACTCTTGTCTAACTTGAGTTTACTGCCACGCATGGCGATTTTACGGGGTATAAAACAAAAAAGGTTTTTGCCAATATGACAAAAACCTTCCTGAAATTCATAAAACTTACTGTTTAAACCAGCCTATAAATAATAGGTAAAATACTGATTATAATAAATTAGTAAGTTCTGGAATCGCATCAAATAAATCAGCTTCAAGACCATAGTCTGCGACTTGGAATATAGGCGCTTCAGGATCTTTGTTAATCGCGACAATCACTTTTGAATCTTTCATGCCCGCTAAATGCTGAATCGCACCAGAAATACCCACAGCGATATATAAGTCAGGCGCAACAATTTTACCTGTTTGACCCACTTGTAAATCATTCGGTACAAAACCTGCGTCTACTGCAGCACGTGATGCACCGACAGCAGCGGTCATTTTGTCAGCAAGCGCTTCAAGAATGGCAAAATTCTCTCCACTGCCCATACCACGGCCACCAGAAACAATCACACCAGCGCTACCTAACTCAGGACGCTCTGATTCAGTCAATGTTTGCGATACAAACACAGTCTTAGCTTCGGCGACAAAATCTACCGCCACAGCTTCTGCACTGCCTTCGTTGCCCACTGCATCAAATGCACTCGTGCGCACAGTTAACACTTTCGTGTCATCTAAACTTTGTACTGTTGCTAAAGCAGAGCCAGCATAGATAGGACGAACAAATGTGTCTGCACTAACAACTTCAATCACTTCTGAAATTTGTGCGACGTCCAATAACGCAGCCACGCGAGGTAGAGTATCTTTACCAACACTTGTCGCAGCGGCCACAACGTAGTCGTAATCGCCAGCAAGCTTAAGCACGAGTTCAGATAAATTTTCAGCCATTTGTGCTTCATATGCAGCTGCATCAGCCACTAAAACCTTACTGACGCCAGTTAAAGCTTGCGCAGCAGTAACAGCTGCAGCACATGCACTGCCAGCCACTAATACATGAACATCACCGCCAATGGCTGTCGCAGCGCTAACTACTTTTGCTGTGTCTAATTTTAAACTTGCATTGTCGTGCTCTGCTAATACTAAAATGGCCATAATTAGATCACCTTCGCTTCATTTTTTAACTTTTCAACTAGCTCAGCTACTGAACTCACCATGATGCCTGCTTGACGTTCAGCAGGAGGCGTCACTTTAACGATAGTTTGGTGTGCTTTTAAGCTAACACCTAAATCATCAATTGAAAGCGTCTCAAGCGGCTTACGCTTCGCCTTCATAATATTAGGCAGTGAAGCGTAACGAGGTTCATTTAAACGTAAATCAGCTGTCACAACCGCTGGTAATGGCATTTTAAGGGTCTGTAAACCGCCATCGACTTCACGTGTTACTTCTGCGCCGTCTGCACTCAATTTAAGCTCTGATGCAAACGTGGCTTGAGGCATTTGGGTTAATGCAGCAAGCATTTGGCCAGTTTGGTTGTTGTCGCCATCGATAGATTGCTTACCAAAAATCACTAAATCTGCTTGTTCTTTTTCTTGCACCGCTTTAAGAATTTTAGCAATTGATAAAGGCACTAGCTCTTCATCCGTTTGCACATGAATAGCGCGATCAGCACCAAGTGCCATAGAGGTACGTAGCTGTTCTTGCACAGCTTTAGCTCCAATACTCACCACCACGACTTCAGTCGCACTTCCCGCTTCTTTTAATCGAACTGCTTCTTCAACAGCAATTTCACAAAATGGGTTTAACGCCATTTTTAAATTAGCAGTATCAACATTTGTGTTATCAGCCTTTACTCTGACTTTCACATTGGCATCGACTACGCGCTTTACAGGCACCAATACTTTCATGGGATTTCCTTCTACACCTTCAATGTATGTGGATGGCACATTGGCTATCACCAATGCAATATGGCACAACTTTACGTCCTGTTAACGTTAACGTCAACCAAAGTCAAACACTTGTTTATATCTTTTTTTGTTAACTTGGTCGGTATAAATAAGTTGTATTAAGCATTTATTTATTTATCAAGCGGGGTATTTGTGCTTTTTTATTTAAAATTTGTTCATTTAAGGATTTTTTATTTGATCCAATCAAATTTAGTTTCTATTATTAAAGGCGATTCAAGTAACCGTGTTTTTCTACTATTATTTTGTTTTAACATTTTAAATAGTCAAATCAATTTACACTCTCGTTTGATAACAATTAAACAATCTAGAGTTTTGGTAAGTATTATTTAATAGCCACAGAATTACTTGAGATACTTATTAATTAAAATCATTAGGATGCACATTGATATGAGTGACTTTTTAGAAATTTTAACACATGGTCGTCGTTTTAAAGCTGCTGTAAAAGAGTTATCACTAGAAGATTTACGTGAGCTTTCAGTTAAGTTAGAAAAGATTATCACTGAAAGAGAAGAAGACGAAAAAGCTGAATTAGAAGCGAATGCTGAACGTAATGAACGTATAGCCGAAATATTAGCTCAAATTGAAAACAGTGGTTTATCAATTGAAGACTTAGGCGAAATTACTGCTAAGCCAGCACCTAAAAAGCGTGCCCCTCGCCCGGCTAAATACCAAATTGAAGTTGATGGTGAATTAATTCAGTGGACTGGCCAAGGTCGTATGCCAACGGTATTTAAAAACCAAATTGATGCAGGCAAGAAAATGGAAGACTTTTTAATTCCTGGTATGGAATAAAAGTTCACCTTTTTGAAATTAAAGAGCTTACTTCGGTAGGCTCTTTTGTTATCTGCATAAGCCTTTATCAAGTATTTCCACAATCCTGTAAGCCATGTAAACTGTAGGCAATATAGACTCCTCTTTAATGCTCTAAATAAATTAGGCCGTATTATGAACACTTCTCAAACGATTGCGTTAATCACCCTCTTCTCTACAGTACTTTTATCAGCATGTTCAAGTAATTACACCTTTAATAGTAATTTAGATGGTGAAGCTATCGATGAATACTTTAAGCCGACAAGTGTTGAATTGTATATAGACGGTGCAAGCCCCAAAGGCCCCTATGAAATCGTTGGCTTAGTTGAAGGTGAATCTTGTCAAGAAACAGAATCAGGTGTGCCAGCTAATATTGCAGATGCACGCACCCAAGCACGTAAAAAAGCAGTCGAACTAGGCGCGAATGGCTTAATAGTGAAAAAGTGTCTATTAACAGAACAAAAGACCAATACTTGTTATACCCAAGCATTTTGTGTCGGCCAGGCGATTAAAACAGCCACAGCTCAATAACCTTTAAATATATTAGTTATATAAATGAATAAATATTCTGAACAGTCTTTTAATTCTCAAATTGAAGCTGTTGCAATATGTCGCACCCCGTACAAACAAAAGTTTGGAATACCGCGACAACCTGGACTAGTCAATGTTCGTGGCTGGGTTGAGCTTGCTCCCCATGTTAATAACATCGATGCAGTAAGAGGTATTGAGCAATATTCTCACTTATGGCTACTTTTTTGTTTTCACGAAAATTTAGCTCAAGGTTGGAAAAATACGGTTAGGCCACCCAGACTAGGTGGCAATGAAAAGCTAGGGGTATTTGCCACTCGCTCAACGTTTAGGCCAAACGGCATTGGTCAGTCAGTGGTTAAATTACACAATGTTGTGCAACGAAATGGCAAAGTCTGTTTAGAAATATCGGGGATGGATTTATTAGACGGTACGCCAATCATTGATATTAAACCTTATATTCCTTTTTCTGATGCTATTGATAATGCCAGTGGTGGTATTGCGCAATCTGCACCACAATTAATTGACGTACAATTTAGTCAATTAGCTGAAAGCCAATTGGCTGAATATTCGAGCGAAAATAAAGTGGCTGATTTAAAACAAGTGGTGAATGATGTTTTAGCTCAAGACCCTCGCCCTGCTTATAAAAAAGCAAAAGCTGATGCTAAGATATACCAAGTCGCTTTATATGATATCGATATTTTTTGGCACCTTAATAATGACAAAATTGAAGTGATAGAGATTAAACCCACTTCGGTTTGTTAGCTATTGTTTCTCCCTTACAAACAAGCAAGTATTACTCTTCCATCATTATTTAATATAAGCCCATAACCATGACTCAAGATAAACCTGATTATCAAGCACAACATAAAAAACGTTTGTCTTGGATGCCTTGGCTTTATTTTTCATTAAAAGAAAAACACTTAATCTGGGCTAAGCCTTGGCAAGATGATATTCAGCAGCATTTATCTTCAGTCGAAACAGTTCATATCGGTGAGCAGTGTTTCATCGCGCCAGAAGCAAGGATATTTGCTGAGCGTGGCCGAGATATCCATATCGGCGACCAATGTATGATTGCTGCTGATGTGTTTTTACATGGCCCTATCACCATGGGTAAAGAAGTCGCCATTAACCATGGCTGCTCTTTTGATGGCGGTAGAGTGGGTATTACCATTGGAGACAGAACTCGGATTGCCAATAATGTCACTATATATGCCTTTAATCATGGCATGTCAGTAGACTCCCCCATATACCAACAACCTGTGACAGCCAAAGGGATTACCATTGGTGAAGATGTTTGGATTGGCGCACAAGCGGGTATTGTCGATGGAGTGAGTATCGGTAACCAAGCCGTCGTCGGTATGGGCAGCATAGTGACAAAAGATGTGCCCGAGTTTGCCATTGTTGCTGGAAACCCTGCCAAAATCATTGGCGACAGGCGCGATAAATAACAGAAGCCCTCTACGACTTATTACACTTACTCAAAGATAAATAAGGTAAGGTTAATTCGCTTATCATCTGCTTTATATTCTTTGTTTACATGTATTAATATTTGACGGCATGCCCTAAACCCCATGGCCAAATATATAACTAGATCAATAACTTAGCTTTCTCCCAACACGAGTCAACAAACGCTCGCTATAGTGGCACTGACCACTCCCTTTTTCGCCAACCGATAATAAAGCTTTATACAGTTCAATTATCTGGTGACAACAACGTGGCAAGTGCTAAAATGTCGCCCATTAATAGTTACTAAGTGGACAATGGGAATGCGAGTTAGCAATTACCTGCTTTCAACACAAAAAGAAACCCCTGCAAATGCAGAGGTTGCCAGTCATCAATTAATGCTGCGCGCAGGTTTTATCCGTCGTAATGCATCAGGTCTTTATTCATGGTTACCGAGCGGCCTACGTGTTTTACGTAAGGTTGAAGCGATTATTCGTGAAGAAATGGACAAAGCAGGTGCAATTGAAATCTTAATGCCTTTGGTTCAACCCGCTGATCTTTGGGTTGAAACTGGCCGTTGGGAAAAATTTGGCCCTGAATTGTTACGCTTCCAAGATCGTCACAATCGCGATTTTGTACTTGGCCCAACCCATGAAGAAGTGATTACTGACTTAGTGCGTAAAGAAGTGAGCTCATACAAGCAGCTTCCTTTAAGCCTTTATCAAGTACAAACTAAATTCCGTGATGAAGTTCGTCCACGTTTCGGTGTAATGCGTGCCCGTGAATTCTTGATGAAAGATGCATACTCTTTCCATTTAAACCAAGAATGTATGGATAAGACTTACGCAGCGATGCATGAAGCTTATAACAATATCTTCAAGCGTATGGGCTTAGCTTTCCGCTCTGTGATTGCTGATACTGGCTCAATTGGTGGTGATACTTCGCATGAGTTCCACGTTCTGGCTAACAGTGGTGAAGATTTAATTGCTTACTCAACGGGTAGTGATTATGCCGCTAACATTGAAAAAGCAGAATCTCCTGAACCTACTGCGACTTTAGCAGCGCCATCTCAAGAAATGAATCTAGTTGATACACCCAATGCTAAAACCATCGCTGAGTTAGTTGAGCAATTTAACATCGATATCACTAAAACAGTGAAAACATTGATTGTTAAAGGCGCCACTGAAGAAGCACCTTTAGTAGCATTGATTGTTCGTGGCGATCATGAGCTGAATGAATTAAAAGCTGAAAAGCATGAGCTTGTGCTTTCTCCATTCGAGTTCGCTAGCGATGAAGAAATCAAAGACGTTATCGGTGCAGGCCCAGGTTCTTTAGGCCCTGTTGGTCTTGAAATGCCAATTATCATCGATAAAGATGTTGCGGTAATCAATGACTTCAGTGCTGGTGCTAACCAAGAAGGTAAACACTTCTTCGGCATTAACTGGGAACGTGATTTACCAATGGCTCAAGCCATGGATATCCGTAACGTAGTTGAAGGTGAAGCGACACCTGATGGCCAAGGGGTTTATGCCTTTGCACGTGGTATCGAAGTGGGTCACATCTTCCAGTTAGGCACTAACTACTCAGAAGCGATGGGCGCAACCGTACTCGATGAAAACGGTAAATCTAAAGTCATGATGATGGGCTGTTATGGCGCAGGTGTTAGCCGTATCGTTGCCGCTGCGATTGAGCAAAACCATGATGAACGCGGGATGATGTTACCAGAAACATTGGCTCCGTTTACCGTCGGCATTTTACCGATGAACATGCACAAATCTCATCGCGTAAAAGAAATGGCTGAACAGCTTTATAAAGATTTAGCTGCTGAAGGCATCGAGATATTACTCGACGATCGTAAAGAGCGTCCTGGTGTGATGTTCAATGACATGGAACTAGTGGGTTTACCACACGTCGTCGTGATTGGTGATCGCAATATCGATGCTGGCGTGTTTGAGTACAAAAATCGCCGCACCGGTGAGAAGCAAGATATCCCATTCGATCAAATTGTTGATTTCATCAAGTCTTCAATTAAAGGCTAATTGATTTGGCGATAATTAAAAACGCACCTTTTGGTGCGTTTTTTTATGCCTAAGCATTTATCGCACCCAATATCCTTTCAATATTTATGCTTAAATTATCGTTCTATTACTCGTCGAACCAGATATTATTAACCATACTGATATCATGGCGTTAGTCATAAGAAAGGAGATCTTAGTTGTCAGAGTCAATTGCACTTGTTTTAGGCGGTGGTGGCGCTAGAGCGGCCTATCAAATTGGGGTATTAAAAGCCCTAGTTCAACTGTATCCACGAAATCATCATATTCCGTTTGAAATAATCAGTGGCACGTCTGCTGGTGCAATTAATGCGACTTCTTTAGCCACTCACGCTTCATGTTTTCATCTTGGAGTCAAAAAGTTAGATTGGGTTTGGCGTCATTTTGAAACGAAGAAGGTCTATCGTTCTTCATTTTGGGGCGTATTTAAACATCTATGTAAAATGGCGCTCAAAGGTTTGCAAAGCGACAAAATGAACACTGATGCTGGCAGCTTATTAGATAACGCGCCACTGCGCGGTCTGTTAAACCAGCTAATTGATTTTCAACGTATTGAACGCAATATTGGTAGTGGTGCATTAAAAGCCATTAGTTTAGATGCTTCAAGCTATAACGACTCACACTCCTATAGCTTCTTTCAAGCCAATAATACTGTGAGTGACTGGAAACGAGCGAGAAGACAAGGAAACCGCTGCACGTTAACTACAGATCACTTAATGGCAACGTCAGCAATACCATTAGTATTTCCTTCGATTAAATTAAACCAAGCCTACTTTGGTGATGGCTCTGTGCATCAACTATCTCCTTTATCAAGTCCTATTCATTTAGGCGCTGACAAAATTATGGTGATCAATCTCGATAGTCCTCATCAACAACATCATAATGATATTGATGCTCACCCTAAAACTGCCACCATTGCAGGTCATTTGCTCGATACCATTTTCTCCGATACCTTAAACAGTGACTTAGAGCGATTAGAGCGAATTAACTCAACATTAGCTTTGATACCTGACAATAATGCTAAACAAATCCATTTACGTAAAATCGATACCTTAGTGATTAAACCCAGTGAAGATTTGAGTGAAATTGCAGCACGATATTTTAAAGAATTACCTATTGCTATCAGAATTTTACTTAAGTTTTTTGGGGTTGATTGTGAAACAGACTCAAGTGTCGTGTCATATTTATTATTTGAAAAAGCCTACACGAGTGCTTTAATTGATTTAGGCTATCAAGACGCAATGACGCAGATTGATACCATAAAGCAGTTTTTTAATATCGAACACTAAGTTCATTTTCGCTGATGATTAACTTTGACTTATTTAATGATGTAAACGGTGACTTATTTAATGATGTAAACGATGACCTTGTGTCATTTGCAGTTTGACAAGGAATATGAAACCACGGAAAAATTAAAGGAATAGATATGAACGCAATAAGGATAATTGCAGTAATCGCCATGCTAATGGCCATTTCAATATTAACAGCTTGCTCTGACTCTCAGTTAAGCTTTGACCCAGATCCTACTAAAGGCAGCTTACATACAGTCAATTGGCCTGGCGTATATCAAGGTACTTTCCCCTGCCCAAGCTGCGATGGTATGAAAACGACCCTCACACTCATCCCACCAAATCAATATACAATCTCCACTGAGCACTTGGGCCAAGACCCGCTACCATTTAACAATAGTGGGCTATTCCATTGGGATAAAACTGGCAACGTCATCTACTTAGATAGAGGCCAGATATACCATGTGGTCGAAGAGAAAATGTTCTTACTCAATGTCGAAAGTGAACGCATACGTGGTGAAAATGCAGAGAAATACATCGTCAATAAGATTGCCGAGCTACCTAGTCGCCCCGCCATCAGCAGTGACTTTATTCCAGCTTCATCTTTAGTAAGAGATTGAACAAAAAAATTCACCGTCATAGGTGATTTTTTTTGCTTTCGTTACAAATTCAAATTAGGTAAAAATGAGTTTGTATTCAACGTGAATACAAGTCATCACTGAGTGTAACCAATCAGGTTTTTTAGTGATTATTAATCAGTTTAAGAAACACCTTGGAAAGACAAATGTCTCAATACTACAAATTTGATATCGACGACATCCTTTGGGATAACGAAGTTGACGAAAAACCAAAAGCGAAGAAACTCAAACAACGCAGAAAAGATACTAAGCGTCGTTACGCAGATGATTATGCAGAATTGGATTTTGAAGTAAATCAGTACAATTAAGTGTTTATACTTATTCGATTAAAAGCAAGTTGCTAGGGCCTGTTGCTCTTTGCTGGTTAAGTTTTGTTCGAAATAAAAGCGTTTTAATTGAGGCGGATGGATTGATGCCTAGTCATCTAAGCAAAATTAATCCAACAAAGAGTAAAACGCTTTTAGTCGAACCCTTTGGGCAGCGTTTGTTGGTCATTTTTACTGCGTTATCGACTTTTTATGTAGAATAACTACACTACAAAGTCTCTGCCTTGCATAAATGGCCAACAATTCGCTGCAAAAATAACCTTGAAAGATCAACAGGCCCTAGGCAACTTGCTTTTTTGTATGTGCTGTTTCTAAAAGCCTGTCATTGATAATATAAATAGCGCGATCAACCAGCAGGTCTGACTCAGTTCTGCTAATTAAAAGCGTGAAGTTCCGCCAATGTAAAAACCATCCTCGAATGATCTGTTTGACTGGTTATCATACTTAAACTTCAGATTACGGTAACCGATGAAGATTGCCATGTTAGGGTTAAAATCATACTGTACTTTTGCACCTAATTCGGTGTAACCATCAACATCTGAAAATGATAATACAGACGGAGCGTAATAAGCATCGCCATGAATCGATATCTTATTGCCTAAAGCCAATGAATAATGACCACCAACAGAAATAACGCTGCCATCTGGATTATCATCAAACCAAACTGAGGTCCATTTAGGACCAATTTCAATCGTATGAGCACCAGTCTGATGAGTCATATGCATAGCAAATTCTGCAAGCTGACCTTTTTTATCAGAATAGATATAACCCGCTTCAAGATTGCTATGAGGGTTTATATTGGCCTTTAGATTAGCTGACACGACATGTTCACTTAAACCAATAGTGATTTCGCTCGCTGTTACGCTTAAAGGTAACGTACTCGCAGCTAACGATGCCGCTAAGATAATTTTTTTCATTTGATAAACTCAGTCTTAAAGTCTTATTTTGCTGGGATTATACTGGCCAAATCCCGTTAGTCTTTAAAAATCAGTTGTATCGTTCAGGCTTCGCGCAATACACACACAAAGTTAAAACACATGGACAACAAAAAAAGGAATTTTGTTAATGATTGATACCCATTCACGATGAATTACGTATTCATTAGAGCGGGGTTCATCGTGAATGTGTAAATGAGAAAGTGAGAAAGTGAGAAAGTGAGAAAGTGAGAAAGTGAGAAAGTGAGAAAGTCGAAATAATGAATCAAAAATTAAATTGCGCACAATTTAATTGACTAAATTATTTTCTACTATATAGTGATATTAAATCTATGAGGAGTGTATTTATGAGCCAATCTTTTTACGAGCAAAGCGCAGTTGATATTCAAGGCAACGCTGTATCAATGTCAGATTACAAAGGCAAAGTTGTTTTGGTTGTTAATACGGCGAGTGAGTGCGGTTTTACTCACCAATACAAGCCACTAGAGCACCTATATCAACTGTATAAAGATCAAGGTTTCGTGGTATTGGGTTTTCCATGTAATCAATTCGGTGGTCAAGAGAAAGGCGATGAAGCGACAATTAGTCAATTCTGTGAATTAAATTTTGGTGTTAGTTTCCCTTTATTCAGTAAAGTCGACGTTAATGGTACTGAAGCAGCGCCACTCTATAAGTTTCTTAAATCTTCTGCTAAAGGTCTATTAGGCAGTGAATCAATCAAGTGGAATTTCACTAAATTTTTGATCAACAAAGACGGCAAAGTGTTAAAGCGTTACTCACCAACCATCAAGCCAGAAAATTTAATGACTGAAATTGAAACTTTACTAAAATAATTGATGCCTAAAGTGACAAATAACTGGAGTAAACGGTTTGCTCAAGCATGCAATTAAATTTACACATACCCATTTGTTGTTCGCAATTGCTTGATTTTAAAACCACAAAAATTTATATGCTAAAAACATTAAAATAATTGTATTTTTTTTGAACTATTGTCGCAGGTGAGAGTCTTATTTAATAAGACAGTGTGATTTCACTTTCATCATCTCCCTGGGACTTCTAGCGCGGTCCCCTTGATCTCAAAGTGGATCGATAGGCAATCAATTGATTGCCTTTTTTTATGGCATTTTTTTATGCTTTTAACGAGGGATTGGATGCGGTTCCACCAGCAATTGGCTTAATGACTAGCTTAATGACTAGCTTAATGATTGGTCTAGTTAATGACTTAATAAGCGCAATAAACAATTTTTAACGTTATTTAAGTTTATTTCAACCTTCTGGGAACTAAACGATTTCTCATCACTCTGAGTAATTGTAGCAAGTGATAAGTCACTAAATTTCCCCCGCCATCTTTTGATGATGTTTTAGTATTTGTCTTATCACTTTCGTTTTATAAACGACTTTAGGCTACCTCCATTTTTCATGCTTCATCACTCCCTTTTGGGATTATGCAAACGCTAGCGCCATTACATGATCTCTTTACGTAATTATTTGCAGGCAACCTTTTGGTTGCCTTTTTTTTAACTTTATTCTCAGTATTTCAAGATAGTGCATTAGTTTGTACAGTTAAAAATTATTAGTGATTTTTTCAAATAATTTGAACCTTTTCTTACCTAGGTACTCATAGTAACTGTAGCGAGTTGGTCATGTTTATTTATCTCCAACGTATAACCCCTTCATCACGGGTCATACAATTAAATACACTCATCAACATGGCCTCATCAGCCAGTGCTAACCGAATTAGTTTTCAGACTGTTTCAGCGTTTTAAGTTTCATCATCATCCCCCTTATTTGGGAACGAGTTAATACGCTAGCGCATTATTAACCATGTCCCGCAAGAGATACTTCTGGCAACCCATTGGGTTGCCATTTTTTTTGCGTATAAATGATTAACCTGACTTTTGATTAAGGCGGCTTCTGTTTAACCTGACTTTTGATTAAGGTGAATTCGACGTTAAATGCACCTGCTCTGACAGAGAGTCCACAACATCCATTCCTCAAGCTTCAAATAAGATAACTCGCCAAGGCGTTTCTTAGTCATATTTTCAGTAAATCATAAAAATGATCATTTTTTATGAAACAAATTGAACCTTTTAATAGAGAGGTACTCATAGTAACTGTAGCGAGTTGGTCATGTTTATTTATCTCCAACGTATAACCCCTTCATCACGGGTCATACAATTAAATACACTCATCAACATGGCCTCATCAGCCAGTGCTAACCGAATTAGTTTTCAGACTGTTTCAGCGTTTTAAGTTTCATCATCATCCCCCTTATTTGGGAACGAGTTAATACGCTAGCGCATTATTAGCCATGTCCCGCAGAGATACTTCTGGCAACCCATTGGGTTGCCATTTTTTTTGCTTATAAATGATTAACGTGACTTTTAATTAACCTGACTAATGATTAACGCAACTTTTGATTTAGGTGGCTTCTGTTTAACCTGATTTTTGATTAAGGTGAGTTCGACGGTAAATGCACCTGCACTGGCAGAGAGTCCACAACATCCCCCCCTCAAGCTGCAAATAAGATAACCCTCCAAGGCGTTTCTTAGTCATATTTTTAATAAATCATAAAAATGATCATTTTTTATGAAACAAATTGAACCTTTTAATAGAGAGGTACTCATAGTAACTGTAGCGAGTTGGTCATGTTTATTTATCTCCAACGTATAACCCCTTCATCACGGGTCATACATTTAAATACACTCATCAACATGGCCTCATCAGCCAGTGCTAACCGAATTAGTTTTCAGACTGTTTCAGCGTTTTAAGTTTCATCATCATCCCCCTTATTTGGGAACGAGTTAATACGCTAGCGCATTATTAGCCATGTCCCGCAGAGATACTTCTGGCAACCCATTGGGTTGCCATTTTTTTTGCGTATAAATGATTAACCTGACTTTTGATTAAGGTAAATGCACCTGCTCTGGCAGAGAGTTCACAACATCCACTCCTCAAGCTGCAAATAAGATAACTCGCTAAGGCATTTCTAAGTCATATTTTTAATAAATCATAAAAATGATCATTTTTTATGAAACAAATTGAACCTTTTAATAGAGAGGTACTCATAGTAACTGTAGCGAGTTGGTCATGTTTATTTATCTCCAACGTATAACCCCTTCATCAAGGGTCATACAATTAAATACACTCATCAACATGGCCTCATCAGCCAGTGCTAACCGAATTAGTTTTCAGACTGTTTCAGCGTTTTAAGTTTCATCATCATCCCCCTTATTTGGGAACGAGTTAATACGCTAGCGCATTATTAGCCATGTCCCGCAGAGATACTTCTGGCAACCCATTGGGTTGCCATTTTTTTTGCATGTCTTTGACTGTGAAGTGACGACAAAGGAATGACGACAAAGGAGTGACGGCAAAGGAATGACAACAGTGGAATGACAAAAAACCAATTTTGCAAAGCAAGCATTGGTTAAGTGATTTGATTTGATTTGATTTGATATTTAGAGTGCTATCAACGCATTTTTACGCTGAGTTAATGCAGTTAAAGGCCGTAGGATGCTTTAATAAATGCACGAATAAGTCCACGAATAAGTGCACGAATAAACGGTGAGTTAGAATTAATTTAATAAATAAGCGATAAAAAAATGATTTTTTATCGAACTGATTGAACCTTTTCTTACCAAGGTACTCATAGTAACTGTAGCGAGTTGGTAATGTTATTTATCTCCAACGTATAACCCCTTCATCACGGGTTATTCAAAGTAAATATACTCATCAACATGGCCTCATCAGCCAGTGCTAACCGAATTAGTTTTCAGACTGTTTCAGCGTTTTAAGTTTCATCATCCCCCTTATTTGGGAACGAGTTAATACGCTAGCGCATTATTAGCCATGTCCCGCAGAGATACTTCTGGCAACCCATTGGGTTGCCATTTTTTTTGCCTCAAGGTTTTCGATTAAAAATCTTAAAAAAACCAATAAAGTACATATAATCAGTAATGATACTTATGTGTTTTTAAACATCGCATCTAACTGCACTTGCAATGAAGGGTGGTAACCCTCTCTCGCTTGCTGATATATCTCTATGGCTTGGGTTTGATAACCTGCAATGAGCATTTCGCTATAAAGCGGCTTTACAAATTTAGCTCGGCCAATATGGGCTAAAAACAACCCAACTTTGGGCATTACAATTTCATAGTGGTTTCTGATAGCGACTCTAAACCAATCACAAGCAAGTTCTGCATTTTGACTATCTGTAAAACTAAATGTCATATCCAGATCTTTTAATTGCACTTGAGTTAACTGAAAAGGTAACTGAGTGATAAAAAATTGCCAATGATGCACTCGCCAAGCTTCAACTTGCAATTTGGCTGCATTGACCCCTTCAGTGAACTGCTTTAACGCTAACTTCACCTTATCCAAACTGGTAGATGTAGGCGCTATAAACCATTCAGGTAAACCCTCACCATAAACCCAGGTCATCAATTCCGATTCGGAAATCACATCCACATGATCCACCAGCAAGGTTTGTTTGGCATAGTCGATAAAGGTTTCTGTGGTAATGGCTTCGAATTTAAAATGCTGAACATACTGATAAAGAAATTTATCAAAAGCCTCTCGTCCTAATCGTGCCTCTAACTCATGTACAAACATCGACGCTTTATCATAGGTGAAACGATTGAAAGCATCGTTGGCATCCTGATGTTGAACATTGGCAGGTAGTGTTTGTGACGTCATTGGCAATGACTGCATTTCTTCTTGTAAGCGGCCATACTCAATAACCCACTCCAAGTCAGCTTGTTCTTTGCCGTAAATGTTCTCCACTAAGCGATTAGTAAAATAAGTCGTAAAGCCTTCGTTAAGCCATAAATCTCGCCAGGTCGCATTACTCACCAAGTTGCCTGTCCAAGAATGCGCTAACTCGTGCGCCACTGTAGACACTAAACTTTTATCACCCGCGATCAATGTGGGTGTGATAAAGGCCAATCTTGGATTTTCCATCCCGCCAAATGGAAAGCTTGGCGGCAGTACTATCATGTCGTAACGCCCCCATGGATACGGACCGAGTAATGACTCGGCAGCTACAATCATTGATTCGGTGTCTTCAAATTCTATAAGGGCTTTTTCGAGCATGGCAGGCTCTGTGTAAATTGCGCAGCGCTCGCTTACCTCACCATAGGCGAGATCGCCCACAGCTAATGCTAATAAATGCGTCGGTATCGGCTTTTCCATCTCAAAAGTGAATAAGCCATCTGCTGGCATTTCGGCAGAGTTAGCCGCGCTCATCACAGCTCTTAAGCCGTTATTAACTTGAATTGAAGCGCTAAAAGTAATTCTAGCCTTAGGGCTATCTTGCAGCGGGATCCAACTACGTGCATTGACTGGCTGTGATTGGCTGAATAAATAAGGAGACTGTTTTCCTAGGGTTTGTACTGGCGTTAGCCACTGTAACCCCTGTGCATCCTTTGAAGTGCAATAATGAAGCACGACTTGTGTTATTTCACCGCCCACTTCAATGACAATTCTCTCACCTTGCAGTGCACTAACATGTTGCTGAGTGAATTCAAGTTGATTCCCATGAATATCTGATACTTCATCAATACTAATATCCCGTCCATCGAGTACCAATTGTGTCGAATCCGAAAGGCGTTTAAATAACAATTTGACTGATCCTTGAAGCTGCTGCTTGTCAAAATCCACATTTAACGCCAACACCATATGATGCACTTTCATGTCATCTGTATTAGCAACCGAGTGGTAATCATTATTAAAATCAAATTGTTCAGCCACATCACATCCTTATCTATATTATTCTGCAGCTATGTTAACTCAATACCATCAATTCATCGAGGTTATGAGTGCTTCACATTAAATAAGGGAGGTTATGATTCGATTAATTTCAGACACAAAAAAGCCTCACGAATGAGGCTTTTAGTGTCGAGGTAAATTAAGCTATTACAGCTTGATACCCGCTTTTTCTAGGTCTTTAGCAACAACACTACGTGGTAGTGGTACATAACCGTCTTTTTCTACGATTTGTTGACCTTGTTTAGATAACACGTAACGGATGAACTCGCGATCCATTGGTGATAAATCTTTGTTAGGGTGCTTGTTGATGTAAACGTATAGGTAACGTGATAATGGGTAAGTACCACTTGCAGCGTTAGCAGCAGTTGCATCAATGTATTTAGTGCCTTTCTTAGAAATAGCTACAGCTTTAACACCAGCAGTCTTATATCCGATACCAGAATAACCGATAGCGTTAAGACCTTGAGAAACTGATTGAACTACAGATGCAGAACCTGGTTGCTCATTTACGTTTGCTTTGAAGTCACCTTTACACAGTGCTTTCTTTTTGAAGTAACCGTATGTACCAGACACTGAGTTACGACCGTATAATTGGATATCTTTCTTAGACCAGTTACCATCAAGACCAACATCACCCCAACGATTTACATCATTTCCGCCACATTTTTTAGTAGAAGAAAAGATTGAGTCGATTTGGTCAATGCTTAACCCTTCAATTGGGTTATCTTTATGTACAAATACTGCGAGTGCATCAATTGCAACACGAATAGCAGTTGGTTTGTAACCGTAATGCTTTTCAAAAGCTTCAACTTCGTTAGGCTTCATTTGACGACTCATTGGGCCGAATTGTGAAGTACCTTCAGTCAAAGCTGGTGGCGCAGTAGAAGAACCTGCAGCTTGAATTTGGATATTTACGTTAGGGTAAATGTGTTTGAAGTCTTCAGCCCATAACGTCATCATGTTTGCTAACGTGTCTGAACCAACTGATGACAAGTTACCTGAAACACCACTTGTCTTTTCATATACAGGTAATGTTTTATCAATTGCTGCCATCGATGTTGCTGAAAAAACACCAGCTGCTGCAAAGGCGATAGTGCCAACTAGCTGTTTAAGTTTCATTGTAATGCTCCGGTATTATAAGCGTTGTTATTTAAGACACGCTCAGTATCAATTGCTTCGATGACAAGTCTATGACTAATATATGACAGTTGTATGACAATCAACATTTGAAACATTTACGCCACAATCTTTCCAGAATACTTAACCAACTAAAAAGCCTCACAAAAACAATAATTTAAGCCGTAAAAAATAACTAAGGCAATAAAAACGCATACATTACCAATAACTTAATTATGACAAAAACTGTTCAATTCGATTAAAAACGACGCCCAACACCAATAATCAAATGCTGCCAATTTAAAAAACCGTATTCTGTATATAGGTTCCATTCGTTCCTTGGACCAAAATCATAATTAATACTCACGGACATATTCTTGGTCTCTTTCTTAGCAAGATCAATATCAAATTTGACCTCTTCCATCAGCGGGGCTAAATCAGTGCCTACAAAAGAATAGTCTCCAGTCACATTCTGATTCACACTTTGATGGCTAAATCCTAAAAACCAAGCAAGCTTATCACTGCCGATATCATATCGCTGACCGACTCTTATCGACGCAAGCTTAGTTTTAATCACGCTATCCGTTGTATCAGTATTCGCATTCACTATGGCACCCACTGCCATGACTATTACAGGGGTATCGCCGATAATAGGATCTATCTGCCCAGCGAGCACAGTTCCAATACCGTAATTTTTAGCGGTATACTCAATCGGGATAGGCAATACAATGCCATTACACGCATCATCACAAGGTAAGCCTTCAACATTATCCAACTTTGCTCTAATGTCTTTATGCCCTTCGGTGTAGCCCAGCAACGCATAAACATTCCAAAAAGGTAATATCCAAGCATCAATTTTTAACTGCACACTTCTGTCGCTTCCTGTAATACTGACATCTTCAGCAGGCACTACATAATCATTAGGCCCACGAAAACCTAACAGGCCTCCATCCACTTGAACTTGAAAATCATTATCAGCAACATAATCTGCATCGATATTGTTATAAAACAAGCTCACACCAATTGGCAAAGGTAAGTCATGCCCTCTCTTAGTTGCTTCATCTGCTAATAAAGGTAAACCGCTCCAATGGGCGGGTTTAGTTAGCTGGTTAACAGCAGCCTGCACATCAGGCTCTGCCGCATGACTTGAGAGGCTGTAAGTGAGGAAAAAGCACAGGGGTAAACTTAATAGGCTTTTAGTCATGGAACATCTTGTCTTTGATATGTTATTTAAGTCGTTAATCATAGTTCTGAAATTGTATTTAGGGGAAAGTACACAAGATTTAATTCAATGAATTAGTGCCTGATAAGCATTAGAACTCAAAGAAAAGTATTAAATTAAACAATATGAGCTCTGATACATATTGTAAAACACATGCAGAAATTGAATACACTCATTCTGGTCATCAAAGTTAAAGCTTGTTAACTCCATCACAGCATTAAGGGTTTGAAAGGCGGGTATATTTCATTATAAAAAATGCCTGTCTATGTTGAAATAAACAGGCACTTAACAATACGAATATTAAATACAAAGGTAAATTAAACGATAACTAACTTCACTTTACCACCAAGTGAATTGGGATAATAAAGCTAAAACAACTCCCCTTATCAGGTTCACTGGTAATAGTTAGTTCACTGTAGTGATGATTCAACGCATGTTTTACAATAGCTAAGCCTAATCCGCTGCCGCCGGTTTTACTCGAGCGAGCATTATCAACCCGATAAAAGCGCTCTGTTAATCGATTAATATGTTGCGGCGCAATACCTAAACCTGTATCGGTCACACTGAATCTTGCGCCAGTAGGTACCAATTCCCATCTAACGCTTATCTTACCGCCAGGCTCTGTGTATCGAATCGCATTAGAGATTAAGTTTGTGCAAGCACTGCGTAATTGCACTTCGTTTCCGTGACAATCTAGATTATCTTCGGCAAAAAAAGTTAACTCATACTGATCTAATGCTAATGCAGACGCTTCGTCTTTTAATATATCGAGCATGGCTGTCATATTAATTGTTTGTTCTAAATCGATATCAGCGCCATCTTCAATGCGCGATAAAGCTAAAAGCTGCTCGACCATTGATTGCATTCGCCTTGTTTGCTGCTGCATTAGATTTAAAGGCTTGTGATTAATGCTATCAGGCTCTTCCATGCTTTGCATGATTTCTAAATAGCCCTGTAATACTGTGAGCGGCGTTTTGAGCTCATGGGATACATTGGCAACAAACTCTTTACGCATCCCTTCTAACTGATTGATTCGAGTAATGTCACGGGCAATGAGAAGCAGTTGGCGATCACCATAGCTCATTAAGCGAACTTCTAATAAACGCTGGTCAGATATCGGTGAAGCTAACTCTAATGGCTCTTTAAACTCACCCTTTTTAAGGTACTCAGAAAAGTCAGGGTGCCTGATAAGATTATCTATTCGTTGGCCATTATCTTGAGGCCATACAAAGCCTAATATTAGTTGTGCAAGCTTATTACACCATAAGATATTATGTTCAGAGTCTAATACAACTGCAGCATCGGGCAGTGCTTCTGCGCCTTGCCTGAAACGACTCAGTAATGAAGCCAACTGGCCTACTCTGCGGCGATTTTTACCCTGCAAACGATAGATACCATTAAAGATACCTTCCCAAGAACCAGTGCCTTGAGGCGGGGTTAATTTACGGTCTTTCCATAACCAAAAATTAAGTCGGCTAATTTGACGGTAATGCCATCCTAATAAGGCAACACAACCTATGATAATAGCGAGGGTGATTTGATCAATGATGATGCCAACAAGGGCAAAAGCGAACAGTATTCCAACGAGGCGTAATAGCAATCTGGAACCTGAATAAGATCGAAACATAGGCAGCCTAAAAAATTAATGTAAATAAACCTTTAGCAGGTTATTACCTAATTATTGGTAGGAAATAATGGCTCACAAGATAGCTTAAAATGATATCACTGACTATAGCCTTTTGTTAAAAAACTGCCGAATAATTGTGAATTTAAAACAACACCCATCGTGGGTCTAAATTCAAACGCATATTACTCGGCGGTTTTCTTAGCGCGGCGATGTCTGTGATTACATTCTCGTCGAGAAGCGGTATCCAGCACCACGTACAGTCTGAATCAACTTATCATGGCCTGAGTCTTCAACCGCTTTGCGTAAGCGACGAATATGCACATCAACGGTTCTATCTTCTACATACACGTTAGTACCCCAAACGTTATCTAGTAACTGTTCGCGACTATAGACTCGCTCAGGGTGAGTCATAAAAAAGTGTAATAATCTAAATTCTGTCGGCCCCATATCAAGCACTGACTCGCCCACTGAGACACGATGGCTGACAGGGTCAAGTAACAAGCCCTGAACATCAATAGTCTCTTCTAGACGCGTAGGTGCACTACGACGTAAGACAGCTTTAATACGAGCAACAAGTTCTTTAGGAGAAAAAGGCTTGGTAATGTAATCATCAGCCCCGACTTCTAAACCCTTCACCTTATCTTCTTCTTCACCACGTGCTGTGAGCATGATAATAGGGATTTGGCGAGTAAACTCATCTTGCTTTAAACGCTTAGCTAATTGTATACCGCTTCCACCTGGAAACATCCAATCCAATAGGATTAAATCCGGGTAAGGCTCCTGCAGTAGATCGATGGCAGAATCGAAATCTTCGGCCGCCGATGTGGTAAAACCGTGTTGTTCCATAACAAAGGTCAGCATCTCACGGATGGCTGATTCATCTTCTACAATTAAAATCTTCGCTGTCATAATATTTTCTGTGATTAATTTGCCGCATGAGTATTATTGGTCAGTTTTATTACAGAAATATGATCTCAGTGCCAATAACGGCTACAAAATCATATTATTGTCATAAATCTATCATTCTTTACATTAATAGCTTAATGATTCTTGCTTAAAACACTTAACTCATCAAAAAATAAAGGAGACTCACGCCTCCTTCAATTATTCGCTATCTAAGTTAACCTTTGATGAAACGATTAATTAGAACTTGTGTTCAATACCCACAGCGAAGTAACTTTCGTCGATTGAGATATCTAAATCATTGCCTTCATCATCTTCAACTGTACCCATTGAAGTACGATCAGTGTAGAAAGCAAATAATTTAGTTGGCTTACCTAATGCGTAATCAGCACCAATAGACCATGAATCACCTTTGTCTTCCATGTCTTGATATTGTGCTTTTAATGTTACTTGTTCAATTTTGTATGCTGCACTTAGTAAGTAACCGTCGATGCTGTTTCCACTATCAACTGCTTCTTCTTGTTGGTACATACCACCTAGTACAAAACCAGCAATTTTACCTTGAACAGTACCACGAACGATGTCGTAGCCTGCTACTTCAGAATCATAAGCAAGAGCTGCGTAAACAGGGCTTTTCTTAAGGCCTGAGTCACCGTACATAGCTGCGATGCTGAAACCATCTTTTTCTTCTTGCTTGCTGTCGCCTTCTGCTGCGTAAGTTACACCCACTTGGAAGTCACCAAACTTTGGCGTTAAGTAAGTTGCTGTTTGTGCTAAACGGTTCTCACCTTTAAAAAGACTTTTTAAGTCACCTGAGTAGTCGTTAAATAAGTCTACTTTACCTTGTGACTTCTTAAGCATTGTGTCGTTACGACCCACAGCAAAAGAACCAAAGTTGCCTTTTAAACCAACGAACTGGTTACGAGCAGTGAAGTTATCAGAGCTTGAGTTACCAGTATCAACTTGGTACTCGATTGTGTAAAACGCTTCTAAAGAGTCGCTTAATTCAAATCCGCCTTTAACACCGAAACGAGACGCATTACTTTGAATTTCTGTAACTGAACCATCACCTTCATCGTTAGATTGAACAGTAACATTTAACTTACCATATACTTCAAGTGGTTCTGCAGCGTGAGCAGTTGAAAGCGTAGCAGTAGCAATAGCTGAAGCAACTAGAGTTTTATAAAAAGCGTTCATCATTTCATCCTTTAGACATTATTTGTTGGTGTTTCACACCTAATTTTTGCTGCTATTTGGTTGGAACTAACAGGTTACTGTTAACCAATAGCTTGGGAACGAGGCGAATTCTGCACGCCTTTTGTTGCAGAAATATTTCAATCCGTGAATTTTATTTAGCTCTCGCTAAATTAACTACCAAAAAGAACAAATAAGATGTTGATAATAAATGTAATTAACCTAAAAAGCACAAATATGACAGTTTAATGAATTCTGTTTTAGCGACAATCAACACTGATGAACCTGATGGTTTACCCCAGCCCCGTGATACCGTAAACTGCATTTTTAATTTTTGATGAGCGCCTTTTTATGTGGTTTAAAAATCTCACCCTTTATCGTTTCAATAAGCCTTTCACTACCGATACCGAGGCACTCGAAACAGCGTTAGAAGACTTCACCTTCTCACCATGCTCAAGCCAAGATATTAGTAAGTTTGGTTTTTCAAATGCGTTAGGTAAAAAAGGCCAAGCCTTAGTTCATACTGCAGAAAACCGTCATTTGATTTGTGTGACTAAAGAAGAAAAGATTCTGCCTGGTCAAGTCATCAAAGAAGCCATCGATGAAAAAGTGGCGATGATTGAAGATCAAGAAAGTCGCAAAGTGACCAAGAAAGAAAAAGATGCGATGAAAGAAGAGATAACCATGACGCTACTGCCACGAGCATTTTCTCGCCGTAGTCAAACTCATGCGCTTATCATGCCTGAACTTGAAATGATCTTAGTCGACAGCTCTAGTGCAGCAAAAGCAGAAGAATTATTAGCATTATTACGTAAAGCATTAGGCAGTTTGCCAGTGGTGCCTTTGCACTTTACTACACCGATTGAAACCACGCTGACTGAGTGGCTTAGAAATGGCGCTTCTCCGCAGCCATTTGAAATGCAAGATGAAGCTGAGCTTAAGTCTGATTCTGATGAAGGTGGCATTGTACGCTTTAAGCAACAAGTACTTCAGGAAGATGAGGTTCTTGCTCACTTAGCGACAGGTAAACAAGTTCATAAATTAGCACTTCACTTTGGCCAATCAATCGCCTTTTTAATGCAATCAGATGCAAGCGTGAAACGCTTAAAATTCTCTGAAGAATTTAGAGCTGCAACTGATGATGTTGGCACTGAAGATCCATTAGCGAAACTCGATGCTGATTTTGCGTTAATGGGCGGCGAGCTTGTTGCCTTTATTAACTCGCTTAAACAAGCACTTGGTCCAATCGAAGAAAATATTTAATCGATTTAATTAAAAAGCCCCAATAACTTTCGGTTATCGGGGCTTTTTATTACCACTTAACAAATGCTTATAAACTAAGTTAGAAAATTAGTTAATAAACTTTCCTGCTTCATCAAATGGCCAATCAATCCCAAGCCACGCTTTTAAGAAGGCCTTTTGTTCAACACTTGGCGTTTCAACACCTTGGATCGTTAAGTCACCTTTAGGCTGCTTTGCTAACGTGAGTGGCACTTTAATGAGTTGGTCGTTTTTAAACAATGACACTGTAATTTTGTCACCAGGTGTAAAATCCTCTAGGCGTTTTTTAAATCCTGCCGCTGTCACTTTAAGACCGTTAATAGCAACAATTTCATCACCAGCTGCTATGCCAGCAGTCCAAGCTGGGCTGTTACGACTGACATGGGCTAGTGTTAAGTCTTTATGACCCCCGCTTAACCTTAAACCGCTATAAATTGTCGACTCATCTTTCTTCCCATAAGTTATCACTAAGCCCGCTTGCGCTAGCAGTGAATCAAAATCTAAGCTAAAAGGTGAGGTAATATGCTGCTGCCACCAAGATTGATAATCTTTTCCTGATAAGCTTTTTAAAATCCCTTTTACATCATCAACGTTATAGCCTTTAGGTAACTTAAAATCACGATATAACTGACGATGAACATCGCGATAAGAATGTGCTAACTCAGTATCTTTTAATAAATTAAAATCTAATGATAAAGAGGCCAAATAACCTTCTGAGTAGATATTCACCCCGTGGTTTATCGCGTAATCCCCACCTGTATTGGTCCACTCATTTAAACTGGCTTCTGAAACAGATTGAATTTCACGACCTGGTTTATGCATATTGTTATTCACCCGTTTTGCTAAGTCAGCAAAAAATTCTTTCGGGGTAATCACATCAGCACGAAGCAACAATTGATTTTGGAAATAACTGGTAGACCCTTCAGCCATCCAAAGTAACTGCGTCATACTGGCTTGTTGATAATCGTAAGGAACCAAACCCTGTGGACGGTATGCTTTAACATTCCAAGTGTGAATGAACTCATGTGATGCTGTACTGATAAAACGAAGGTAATCTTTGCGCTCTCTGAAATTAAAGCGTGGCAGCTGAATAATGGTAGAATTTAAATGCTCTGTAGCACCGCGTGCACCGCTCGTAGCATGTACCATATAAACATAACGCTCAAATGGATAGTCATCCCAAATGACACTTGCTGTACTACTGATTTTTGTTAAGTCTTTAACCACTTGTTCAGCGTCGTAATTACCCTCTCCCCAAAACACTAGCTCATAATCTCTGCCATCAGCTTCAAAGCCATAGTGAGTATTAATTCCAGTTTCAATCGGTGAATCGATTAATACATCATAGTTATCCGCAATAAATGAATGCGATTTCCGTCCTTGTTCCATACCCGAATGGCTCTGCCAGCCCTTAGGTACCTTCATTGAAACCTTGACTTCATCGCCCCTAAATTCAGGACTATACATAAACACACCACTGGCGTCTAAATAAGCATGGGAGTTGTCAATATGGCGCACTCGAGTGCCTAAATCATTAGCATAAAGTTGGTAAGATACGTTAACTTCAGTGGGTTGCGTCAGATTAATCTGCCATTCGCCTGTAGCACTTCTTTGCCAAGTTAACGGTTTTCCTTTGCTGTCTGTCGCTTCAAAGAGTCGTATTCCATCAGCTAGTGGCAGTACCGCATACTTGCCTGTACGCCATACAGGTAAATTGACCGTTAATATCTCTGCTGAGGATTTAGGAAAGCTCACTTGTACTTTTGCTAAGTGGTGTTGTGGTTGGGTTAAATCGATTTGGTAATTTACTTCAGCTAAGCTATTAGCCGAAAAAAATACTCCTGCAGTAAAAATAGCCAGTTTTGAGACTTTCACTCTACATTCCTTCTGTTATTATTCTTGTTATAATTTTTGTTTATTGTAGTTATTTGTTTTCAACATCATACAAATTCTTTGAAAAAAGTTTACCTCAATGGAAATGATAATATAACAAGCGGCATTATTCGCCCACCGACTTCCAACAAAAGCTTACAAAATAATAATAAGGCCGTTAATCATTCATGCAAAATATCATTCTAAGCAGTTACGTTCTATTGCTATCAATAATCGCCTTTCCTGCTCATGCAGACCGTTATCAGCAGCGAGAAATTGAATTTAATGAAACGCCCAATGTATTGTTTGAGCAATTATCAATTCGTACTCAATTCCCTCTGTCATTTAATGATCGCGCTGAATTTGAGGCCATTGCGGACTCTTTAAAATATCATCCGGATGAATTACATGCTGATTTAGAGATTTTGGCGCGACTTTTTCTAGAAACAGCACTGAAAGCTGAGGACAAAATTAATAAAGCCCGATTACTGACACAACAACTTGAAACTCTTGCTGAAACGCCAATGCATGAAGCAATTATTTTACTACTCGAGGGGAGAATTAGAGGCCTTGAAGATCAACAGTACAAACAGTCCATCATTTTATTCAAAGAAGCCCTTAATAAAATAAGCAATATCAACGATAACCAAAGTTTAAATTTGCAATTTATACTGCATCAAAATTTAAGCTCCTTACACACTTTAGTGAAACAAGACACGCAAGCTTTATATCATTACAAACGCTACCGAGAAATTGCTTATCGACTGCATAATGATTACTTCATTGCTCAATCTGAAACAGCAATAGGCATTTATTACACTGGGCGTAATCAATTAGCTAAAGCACTGCAGCATCATAGTGAAGCCTATAGAATTTCGAATCGTTTAAGCTACCCAGTCATTCAAGCGCAAACGCAGTTTCAATTATCTCGTGCTTACCGCGACTTAGGTCAATGGGATGAAGCCCTCAAGAATGCCAATGAAGCCGCAATCAGTTATCAAAAACTGGGGCGAGATGCATCTCAATCTAAAACGATGACTGTCATTGCGATGATCTATGCTAATCAAGAACAGTGGAATAAAGCCATTGACTATTACCTTAATGCACAGCAATTAGATGAAAAGCATAATCGAAGAATAAGCCAAGGGCTTAATTTCCATAATATTGGCGAAGCGTATCTTCATTTAAGTAATTACCCGTCTGCTATGAATTACTTACAAATGGCTAATGATATATTTAAAGAAAAAGGGATCATGCATTATCTTGTTTATAATGAGTTGCTATTTGCCCAAGCATTGTCAGAGCAGTCATTATGGAAAGAAACAATAACTCATGGGGTTGCCGCATTAATCATAGCCGATTCAAAGCAATTACCTGATGCGCAAAAGGAAGCTCTTGAATATTTAGCCAAAGCATACAGAGAAGAACGTAATTACCCAGCGGCATTAGATATGATGGAAAGATTAGTCCAAATGCAACAAAGCACCGAAGAAAAGCCTGTTGAAGAAACACTTACATCAAACTTAACTGAAGAAAAATTAAAGTTTGAAATCAATATCTTTCAACATAAATTGGGGAAATATATTGAAAGCAGCAAAGATCAACAAATGGCTATTATCATCCTACTTGCGACGATTTTCATATTATCTTTTGTATGGCTTTATAGCTTAAAACGCCTCAATAGTGTGAAACAACAAAAAGCTTTACTGGCTAAACAGGTATTACAAGAGCCTCAAACACAGCTTAAGGGTTATCAGGGATTACTTTGCTGTATGTCTAATGATGAATCCCCTAAAACCATTGCCTTGGTGAGTATTAGCTTACTAAGTGAGTTAGACATTGAGTTTGGATTAACAGAATCGAATGCCATCACTGAGAACTTAATCAGGCAATTTGAAGAACAATTAAACAGTAAAGTATACCTAATGAAACCTGGCGAGCTTGCTTTTTGCTTTAAAGAAGTATTAACCCCAGAACAAACCTTGGCTCAAATCTCCGATGCTTTGTCTCATCAAGCATTAGCAATTAATGATAATGTCCCTCACTTCTCGGCGCTAAACAGGCTTGAGCTTGAGTGTGTACTTGGCCATATAAACTTGCCGCTTTTGGCGAATCCTGACATAAGGCTCACTACCGAATTACAGTTTGAAACAGTGCAATACGCTTTAGCTGCAGCAAAAAGTATTAATGTAGGCCATACTTACGTCAGTATTAGAACCCTAAACTTTGCTCCAGCAGCCATTTTCTTCAAGCCATTATATTTAAATTTAACTCATGCGCTGCAAAGGGGCATTATTCGGGCCGAAAGTAATCGAGCCATGTCCGATATGAAATGGCCTAAAAATTAATCACTAAAACCCGATTTGCTAAGCTTTCATTCATATTGGCCGATATAGGTGTATAGTTGATTGATAGCATTATTAAATATACTTTTTTTAAAGTATAATTATGGACTATTCAATCGGCTAGATTATTGATGTTATTAGTTATTTGTTTATCTTAGGAAACCTATAAGCATGAAAGATTCTTCAACTGCAGTCTCACAAGTTTCATTATTAAAACAGAAGCTTAATTCGGCTAAGTTGGCACTCGAAGAAATCCATGAAGATCGTAATGAAAAATTACGTACTTTAATTCAATTCTTAGGGCATTTGAGTCTAGCCTGCAAAGGACAAAATCTTGAGCTCGATAACCGTTTAGCCAAATTGCGTCACCACCTTCAGGGTTACGATCAAATCAATGAAGCGCTACCTGAATTAGTAGAAATTGAACGGTTATTAAAAGGCCAATACAACCATACTATGACGCGCCTTGAAGAAAGTCGCACTAGCCTTTCTCGGGTCATCAGTCAGATACAAAGAGTTGATTCTGCGCCTGATGAAATCAAAAAAGAAATCAATTACTTTAAAAAAGATCTTAATAAGCCCATTCATACCATTTGGGAATACATTCCAAAAGTAGAGCAAGTGATTAGCTTCTACGAGCATATTTTACAAAAAGAGTTTGCTGGCACTGATGATCATGTCATTTTGCCGCAACACCTCATTTTAGCGAAAGAGCTTGCCCATAAAATTTCAGAAATAGAATTTAGAAAAGAACAGCGTGATCAAATCTTAGTGATGAAAGAAGTCTTGATGGGTGACATCAAACTGAATACATTACTTGAGTCGTATCAAACGATTCTAAGCTTATTACTCAATAATATCGCACGTGAGAAAACGGCATCTCAAGACTTTTTATATGCACTCAATGATGCCATTAGTGTTGTACGTGATGTAGTCACAAATACAGCCAATAACAATGACCGCTCACAGCAAATTAAGACTCAACTTAATAAAGAAATTAACTTACGAGTGGATAATGCTGACGGCATTTTAATTGAGTCTGATGATTTAATGGCATTAAAGACAGCGCTTACCGTGCAACTTTCATCATTAAAAGATGCCTTAAGTCGTAAGGAAGCATTAGAAAGTCGTGAACAAGCACTATTGCGTAAATCCATTGAGTCAATGCGCAAAGAACTCACCAGCATCACTAAAGAAGCTAATAGTTATAAAGAAAAGCTGTTTGAACACCAAAAACTGAACTTACTTGATCCACTGACTCAATTGCCAAATCGTGCAGCGCTTGAAGACAGAATGGAGCAAGAATTTAGAAATCATAAACGTTTTGATACGCCGCTATGGGTTGCAGTAACAGACATTGATTATTTTAAATCTGTTAATGATAACTTTGGCCATAGCACCGGTGATAAAACCTTGCAAGTGATTGCTATGGCATTAAAAAACTCTTTACGAGAAAGTGAATTTGTTGCCCGTTATGGCGGTGAAGAGTTTGTTTTATTGCTTCCAGAAATCAATCAAGACAATATTGGTTTATTATTAAATCGTGTACGGGAAAAAATTAAGAACATCCCATTTAAATTTAAGAATCAGCGTATTACCGTCACATTATCCATTGGTGCAGCGCAAGTTATGAACAACGAGCGTATTGAAGAAACCTTCGAGCGTGCCGATGCTGCCCTATACAAAGCCAAAAATAATGGCAGAGATAGAGTCGTGATTGATATCTAATATCATAGGCAACTCATCTCTAAGAGGAGTTGCATATGATTGTAAAAATTAGCCCTAGAGGCAGTTTAGATCAACTGTCTCAAATGGAAGTTAATCGTTTAAAGCAAAGCGCTAAAAGTGAACTTTACCAACTGCTAAGAAACTGCTCCCTTGCTGTCCTCGCCTCCGGTTTGCAAAGTGATAACTCAAAAACCCTATTTGACACTTACGCCAATTTTGATATCAATGTACTACAGCGTGAGCGGGGCCTATTAATTGAATTAATCAACCCTCCAGAGCAGGCTTTTGTCGACGGAGAAATTATTGCGGGCATTCAAGAGCATCTATTTGCAGTCTTACGAGACATTGTCTATATCGACAATAAATATGATAATTTAAAACATATCAACCTGACCAATGCCAGCCACATCACCAATGTGGTGTTCGATATTCTGCGTAATGCCAGAGTCATTTCTCCGATGAAAGATCCCAATGTGGTTGTTTGTTGGGGCGGTCATAGTATTAACCCCATTGAATATCAATACACCCGTGAAGTCGGCTACGAGTTGGGATTAAGAGGCTTAGATATCTGTACCGGTTGTGGCCCTGGCGCGATGGAAGGCCCGATGAAAGGCGCTGCGATTGGACACGCAAAACAGCGAGTCAGTAATGCACGTTATATCGGCTTAACAGAACCCAGTATTATAGCCGCTGAGCCTCCAAATCAAATCGTCAATGAATTAGTCATATTGCCTGATATCGAAAAACGTTTAGAAGCCTTTGTTCGCTTAGGGCACGGTATCGTTATCTTTCCTGGCGGCGCCGGGACAGCTGAGGAATTACTGTATATTCTGGGGATTTTACTCAATCAGGCAAACCAAGATTTACCCTTCCCGCTCATTCTAACTGGTCCCAAAGAGAGCGCTGACTATTTCATAGAAATTGATGCCTTTATTGGCGCAACGCTAGGTCAAGAAGCACAGGACAAGTATCAAATCGTTATTGATGACCCAGTCGCTGTCGGCCGCATAATGAAACAAGGCATGCTGAAGGTAAAAGAGATGCGTAAAAGTTTAGGCGATGCCTATCAATTTCAGTGGTCATTAAAAATAGAGCCTGAATTTCAACTACCTTTTGAGCCTACTCATGATGTGATGGGGAACTTGCATTTATACTTTCAACCAAACAAAGCAGAGCTTGCCGCAACACTTAGGCGCGCATTTTCAGGTATTGTGGCTGGTAATGTAAAAAGCGATACCATCAAATTAATCGACGAGTTTGGCCCCTTTGAAATCCGTGGTGATAAACAACTAATGACGATGATGGATAAATTGCTAAACGCTTTTGTTAAGCAACAAAGAATGAAGCTGCCAGGTAGCGCTTATGTCCCTTGCTATCAAATTGTTACCCCTGATGACTAGAAGCTACTTTGGCCAAGTAAAATGCAGGGCGTTGTTTAATATCACGTTAAATAGCTATATGATTAGTCATCACAATTTGCGTCACATGAAATAGACTTTCCCTGTGATATTAATAATAAAATATTCCCTGCAACGACTCACTTAAGTCGTGCCACCAGCAACGAAAAGATAAAACATGAATAAACTATTGATCATTGATGGTCTCAATCTTGTTAGACGTATTCATGCTGTATTACCAGATGAAAATGATATTGCCAGTGTCAAAGAGCGCACAATATCTGCGTCAAAAAAGCTCCTAAACCACCATAAACCCACTCATGCGATTGTAGTGTGGGACGGCGATGAAGAATCCTGGCGAAAGCGCTTATACCCAGATTATAAAAAAGGCCGCAAGCCCATGCCTGCAGCGTTAAAATCTGGATTAGCTGAGATTAAAGTTGCCTTAGCAGAAGCCAACATACATTCACATGACGCTGCCTCAGAAGCTGATGATGTCATTGCAACCTTAGCCACAAAAATCGCCGAAAATAATGGCAAAGCAATCATAGTGTCGACGGACAAAGGTTTTGGTCAAATTAGCCAATCGAATATCGATATCTGGGACCACTTCAAACAACAGTATTTTGAGATAAAAGAATACGAAAAGAAGTTAGCCGTTCAGCAAAATCAAATATTAGACTTTATCGCTCTAGCAGGTGATTCTGGCAATAAAGTGCCAGGGATTGCTGGCATTGGCCCCAAATCAGCTGCAGACTTATTAAATAAATTTCGTAGCCTCGCCAACTTATATAAATCAATCGATAACCTTGGGGCAAAGCAAGCTCAAAAATTATTAGATGGCAAAGATATGGCACGGGTAAGTTATAAACTGGCACAGCTACAATGCCATATGCCACTTAATATCAATCTGAAACAATTTAGAGTCCCAGCCCAAAACGAAAGGAATGCTTAAGCAATGAAACCTTCCCTCTCCATGCTTATTGCATCAATGTTTATCGCTTATGTCGTATTCGCAATCACCGTTGTCATCATTTACGAGCCTCGTCCTGAAGATCGAAGCTGGCAAGAAAGACAAGAGTTTAACCATAGGATGCTGAGCGAAATAACCATTGGGCAAAGTATTCAAAGCATTCGTCAACAGATGGGTCGAGCTGACTTTACCGAAGCCAAAGCTTCCGATAGCGCAAACTTTCAAATTATGTTTTATCGAACGCACCACGTAAAATCCGATGGTAAAACCACCAAAGATGAGTGTACACCTTTGTTGTTTAAAGATGAGCAGCTGATTGCATGGGGGCAAGAAACTTATGACCAGTTCTTGCAGATCCCAATTTTAAATAACATTGTAGAGCCTGTGACCTCGACAACAGCTGTGTTACCAGCTGTAGAAGCGGAAGCCACAAGCGATACCCAGAAGTAACGCTAAAAGGCTCATTGCCTAATCACTGAATTGATTTTGCTAAACCTGTTGTATTATTCAATGACCCCAGCGTCATGCAAACATAAAAAATGCCACTTAATGTGGCATTTTTATTGGACTTAACTGAGTCAGTTTAGCTCGATTAAATGAATATAGGTAGCTACTTATATTCTTTATAAGCTTCGCCTTTTTCCAACCACTTTGGCGCATCTGCACCCTTTAGGTAATGGTCAAAATACTGCTTCATTCTAATCGTGTAATCTAATTTATTTGGGTACTTTTTCAAGTGATGTGGTTCGTCTTCATATTGTAAGAACACCACATCTTTCCCCGTACGGCGCATCGCCAGATATAATTCAACACCTTGTTCCCAAGGCACCGCATCATCTTTATCACCAAACATAATCATCATCGGGGTTTGAATACGTTCAGCATAAAACACTGGTGAGTTTTCTATATATTTCTGTGGTGATTGAAACAAGCTTTCAGCAATACGGCTTTGGCCTGTTTCGTATTGGAACTGACGCGCTAAACCTGAACCATGACGAATGCCACTATATGCACTGGTCATATTCGATACGGGCGCGCCTGTTACTGCAGCTTTAAATATATTTGTCTGGGTCACTGCAAAAGCAGTTTGATAGCCGCCCCACGAATGCCCTTGAATCCCCACAGCGTCAGGATCGGCGATACCCATATCGATAAGCTTTTGGACGCCAGAAGTTAACCCTTTAACTGCTGATGCCCCAGGATAACCTACTTCAAAACGGATATCAGGCAAGAATATTGCGTAGCCATTGTCAGCATACCAAGCAAAGTTAGGACGATGGTTTATCGCCATATGCGGGAATGAATGTAAACGGTCGCTCATAAAGCGGTAAAAATACACCATGACAGGGTATTGCTTACCTTCTTGATAATGAGTGGGTTTAATCAATACGCCATCAGTTTTACGACCATCAGCATCGCTCCACTGAACCAACTCAGCACTTGCCCAATCAAAGCCATCACGTTGCTTGTCTAAATCAGTTTGTTTTACAGCATCATTTGGTGAGTTCACGCTAGCGGTATAAAGATCTGGAAACAAATCATAACGCTCTTTCGAATACACGATAGTATCTGCATTTTTACTGCGCGCTAAGATTTTCAGTTTAGCGTTACTATCAACTAATTCGGTCAAACTAGAGACGCCAACTGTAGCACTATAAAGACTGTCGGCTTTAGTGGTTTCGTTATAACCATGAATCAGCAATGATTGATCTTGTGTGACAACCGCAGGCACATCGCCGTCTTCGTATTGCCCTTCTACACGTAGTTGCGTTTTAGTCTTACGCCCTTCCCCTTTTGACAACATAAAGCCGTCAAAAGATGACGAGTTGAACTGCCAAATGTCATATTTGTCATAGGCAATAATGCCTGAGCCATCTGCTAACCAAGGACCGAAACCATAGCTTGGTGCATTACCAGGATAATCATGATCTTCATTGGCAAAACTGACGCTAATATCTTTTGAGATGGTGTGTCTTCTCACGCCTGCAATATCGTACATAAATAGCTGGCCTTGTTGATAATAAGCAACAAAGCGTGCATTTGGCGATAATGTTGGCATTTCATTAGATGGATGCTGAGTCAGTAACTGCAACTTTCTACCAGTATTTAAATCAACCAGATAAACGTCTTGGTAAAAACCCGCCCAAGTGATCATTTTCTGATATGGCACATCTGAGGTCGCCAGTAGATAACGTTGCTGCTCTCCATATTGCACATCTGGAATCGCTTCATCAGCAAGTTGGACGATGCGATTTGCTTTTACATGCAGTACAGATAAATAAGTGCGTTGTTGCTCTTTTGAATATTGCTTAACTTCATGAGGCTTTATCTTTGGGTCATCGCCATGCCACACTTTCAAATTACGAAGACCTGTAACCACACTGGTATCATATAAGTCAGCTTCAGACTCGATCTCTGCTAACGAAACCACTTTATCAACCTGAGGTACGCGGCCAATAAATAGTCGCAAACTGTCTTCAGAGAAAAACACTTTAGAATATTGGTTTAATGTCCAGTCATCATCCAGTGGCGTTTCTTTCAATTTAAATGTGGTTAAGTTTAATAGTGAAAGCTGATATTCACGCTCATCACGTTCGACTTTAGCGTCACCTTGAGTGAAAGCGAGCCATTGACCATCATCAGATAAACTTAGCTCTCCAACCTGGCTATCAATGTTTTTAAACACTTGCTTAAGGGTATTATTGGTTAAGTTAACTTTTTTAATGAGGTGTTGATTTGTTTTGATATCATTAATAGCAACAACAAAGTTTTTACCGACGCGGTCAAAACTAAATTGAGTCACATTGTCAAAATCGTGGCTCGAGTTGTCAGCTAATTGAATCAGTTTTATTGCACTGCCAATGTCTTTTTCATTGATACTAGGTGCGTCTTTATCTTCATCACCCTCGGCTTTTTCAGCTTCAAACCAAATCGCTAAAAAGAGTCCATCCTGGCTAAACTCTGCATGTTTCACTTTCTCGAAGTTTTGTTGTTCAGCTGTTTCGGTGTTGAATAATGCAAGCCCTGAATGCAGTTCCGATTTTTTTAATGTCTTCTTTTCTAATAACGTCGGATTAAGCGTCGCAATGGCAAAACTGCCTTGGCTGTTCAGCTTAACATCTGAACCGCCAGCAATAACAAACTGCTTCTTAGATTCAACAATATTGATCAGTGCCCGGCTATCACCTCTATCAGGCATTGCTTCAACAGCGATGGTCTTTCCATTATCAGAAATCACTGGCTGCTTAAGCGTTTCAAAATGCATAATGTCATTTAGCGATAATGAAGTGGGTTGTTCAGCCGCAGCAAGCGACATTGACGCTGTGAGTAACGTCAAGGGAATAAGTTTATGTAACTTCAAAGTCATCCTCGTTATATTTATTATTTTTAAACGGCTAAGTCTTGAAGACTCATCCTAACGCTTAAGCATAAGAAACGACATATTTTACATGAGTGGAAATAGATCGTTTACCATCAATGTATAATTCTGTTCTCTTTTTAGCAAAAACAATAATTAAGTTTATTTTTTAAACTGTTAGACCAAAGTCGTCTGTTCAAAAAATCTAATCTCAATAAGCTATCTTGGTAAATTAACCGAACCAATTAACGAATCAGCAACAATCACGGTCTAAATATGACGCATATTGAAGCTTTAATTTAAGCTGTTGTGAATATCTTAAAGCAATCAGCTGAGGATTAACTTAAAAAACTTAAAAAATATGTGATTTATCTCACTAAATCCTGTAAAAAAATTTCAAAATTCGTTAAAATGCGCCGCAACAGAACCGTTAGTTAATCGTCCCGTAACAGTGTTATTAACACTGACAGGAAAATGCAGTAACCACTAAGTGGAAGGACTATCCATGCCAAAACGTACTATAACCGTAATCCCAGGTGACGGGATTGGACCAAGCATTATCGATTCCGCTTTAAAGATTCTCGACAAAGCTGGTTGCGACTTTGAATATGAATTTGCAGACGCCGGTTTAGCCGCACTAGAAAAGCAAGGTGAATTAGTACCACAGCGTACCTTAGACCTAATCGAAAAAAACCGTATTACATTGAAAGGACCTTTAACAACACCTGTTGGAGAAGGCTTCACTTCAATTAACGTGAGCTTACGTAAAAAATTCAGCCTATATGCAAACGTACGCCCAGTACTTTCATTTAACGGTACTCAAGCACGTTACGACAACATTGATATCATTACCGTTCGTGAGAACACGGAAGGTATGTACTCAGGTTTAGGTCAAAAAGTATCTGATGACGGCGCGACAGCGGAAGCCACCAGTATCATTACACGCCAAGGCGCTGAGCAAATCACAACATTTGCCTACGAACTAGCGCGTAAAGAAAACCGTAAAAAAGTGACTATCGTCCACAAAGCTAACATCATGAAATCAACTTCAGGTTTATTCTTGAAAGTGGCACGTGAAGTAAGTGAACGTTACCCAGATATCGAAACAGAAGAAATGATTGTTGACGCAACTTGTATGAAGTTGGTTATGAATCCAGAAAATTTCGACGTTTTGGTCACCACTAACTTATTCGGCGATATCTTATCTGACTTATGTGCAGGTCTAGTCGGCGGTTTAGGCATGGCACCTGGTGCTAACATCGGTAAAGATGCTGCTATTTTCGAAGCTGTTCATGGTAGCGCACCTGATATCGCGGGTAAAAACTTAGCTAACCCAACGTCTGTAATTCTTGCTTCTATCCAGATGCTTGAATACTTAGGTATGGCTGACAAAGCTGAAATGATCCGCGCAGCAGTATCTGCAGTGATCGAAGAAGGCGACCGTACTACTCGTGACTTAGGCGGTACTCATGGTACTACTGACTTCACCCAAGCGGTTATTGACCGTTTAGGTTAATTTACCTGACAATCAGTCGGTAAATAATTAAAAAGCTTTAACAAAAAGCCCTTAGTGATTCACTAAGGGCTGTTTAATATCTGTTTTTACTCGCTATGCCTGTTTGCTACTTAATCGTGAAAATTCCAGGCTGTATTAGGCTTAACCCATAAATGTACCGTCACTTCATCACGGTCATGGTAAAGATGTTTACATTGGATTTTAAAGTCATCAATTTCATTTTCTTTTAAAATCACAGCCATGGTATCAAGAATTTGTTTAACTTCTTTATAGCGACTCTTCATTGGGAGTTTAAGATTAAAGATAGCTTCTTTAAACCAACCATTAATGGCCCAAGCTTCCATTAACTCAGCAACACGTGATGGCTTTTCTACCATGTCACACACTAGCCAATAAATGTTCTTTCTTGGTGGCTCAAAACGAAAACCGTCAGCACGATAATGACGTACTTGCCCTGTATCCATTAGCTTTTGATCCATAGGTCCATTATCAACGGCTGCAACAAACATACCACGGCGAACTAGCTGATAAGTCCAGCCTCCTGGACAAGCGCCTAAATCAACAGAATGCAGGCCTGAACGACAACGTTGCTCTTGCTCTTCCTTTGTTAAGAAATGCCCAAATGCTTCATCCAACTTTAAGCTTGAACGACTTGGCGCATCTGCAGCCATTTTGAGGCGTGGAATACCCATAAAATGAGGCGAGCTGTTGTTTGTTAATGAGTAACCCACATAAGCCTGACCTGGCGCCACAAAGCAAACATGAATAATCGGTCTTCTGTCATTTTCTTGAGCAAGTAATGAACCTGACTTTTTTAGCCCCTGGCGCAATGGCACGGTGAACTTACGACAGAATCCAGATAATTCTTTAGCTTCATTGGTATCAGGCGTTTCGACTCTTAATTCACCTGCTTTAGTGACACCTGACAATGCCGCCACAACGGGTGAAACACGGTCAGTTTCAGGCAAGCCCTTTAATAAGTCATTAGCTGCAAACATTTGTCTGGCAAAGACTAACGAATTCAGTTCGATTTTCTTGGCTAGCTGTTCACCACCATCTTCTTCAAAGCATTGGTAAATAACATAGGCATCGTTGGTATTGGTTTTAACAAAACCACCAATATTCAAGTCAGCTGCTCGCTGTTGAATTTCTGCAGCACAATCTTTTTCATAACCTGCACGGCAGAACAAAAATAGGTTTTTCATGGTGAACCTTAAGCTTCAAAACGAGACTCAAGATTGAGTGTCGTTAGTCAGTACAATTAAAAATACAATATTGAGCTGCATTATACGCAACTTTACAGACACTGTGTGAATTGAAGATATAAAAAGCGAAAACAACAAAGCCGCAAAAAGTTGCCTTTGTGCGGCTCTGTAGCAATATCAAACATCAAACATCAAACATCAAACATCAAACGATATTAAGCTGACGCTATTAATCCAAAGTGATTCTAAACTTTATCTTCATGCTTAAAGATAGCAAGCGCAAACAGTAACCAACCTAATAACATACAAAGGCCGCCCATTGGCGTTATCGGGCCAATCCATTTAGCCCCTGTGAATGCATAAACATATAGCGAGCCAGAGAACAGTAATATCCCAACAAAGAATAGGCCTGCTGCCCAATTAAGTAATTTTGAAGATATCCAATGCCCAGCAAAAGCGACCGCAATAATCGCAAAAGTATGGTAGAAATGATAATCCACTCCCAGCTTAAAAATAGCCACAAGTTCAGGAGGAGCAATATTTTTAAGTCCATGAGCGCCAAATGCGCCTAAACCAACCGCAAGAAAACCACTCAATGCAGCTAATAGTAACAAGCCTTTTTTCATTTCATTGCCTTTAAAAATTCAACTATCATCAAAAATTATTAAACGTGTAAATCGATAAACTGCTTACATTGCTCAACACAATCTTGCAGATTAGCCTCTAAAGTGGCACCTGACGACTTTCTTGGCTTAAAACTATGATCGCCATCAGTAATCCAGCCTAACTTAATCGCATCGCTTAGCGGCCAAAGTGGTATTTCTGTTTTGCCACCAAACTTATCACGCTCTCCCTGTAACACCATCACAGGCACTGAGGCATCATTTATCGGCGATAAACGGGGCTCTCCCCCTTTTAGCGGCACAAATGGATAACCTAAACACATTACCGCCTTGATTCGCTTTTTTACTTGCTCAAACTCAGGGTGTATTTCAACTTTGGCGATATCACTTAATTCAGGCGTTGTAATAATCGCTGACATTCTTCCCCCCATGGATTTCCCCATGAGGATAATATTTTCCGTAATTAAGCTGCCCTGTTTGATTTGATGTTCAATATCAACTAGCACTTGTTGGTAGTAATTAAGTAACTTAGGCGCTCTATCGGGTGGTCTACGCTTACCGTCTTGCATGTTGGCTTGCATATATAAGAAGTTAAACCGTAAAACTTGCACACCAGTTTGTGCAAGATCGTTTGCCACTTGCTCCATAAAATCGGAATGCATATTAGCGCCGGCGCCGTGGGCAAAAACCACCAAAGTTTTACTGGGTTTGCCCAATAAAATCGTTTCAATGTCTATTTCAGGCGCTGGTGTTAGTCTATTTTCAAGTTTTGTCATTATTGGGCTTATCTGTAATCATGTAGACATAATATTAGGCGAAGCAAATTGCACCGCGCCGAGCTTAACCAGCAAGTAACTCACTACGTGATTCTTCGGCAAACATGTCAACCATCCACTCTCTAAACGCGGCAACTTTACCGAGTTCGGAATGATTTTGCTGACAAACCAAGTAGTAAGCATCTTTGCTCACTAATACTTCTGAGAAAGGACACACTAATCGCCCCGCCTTAATATCAGGTCGAGCAAGCACGCTATAACCTAATGCCACACCTTGTCCATGAGCTGCTGCTTGTAAAACCAATGACGAATGACTGAATATCGGCCCCGAGTTAACATTAATTTCACTAATCCCGCATTGTCTAAACCAAGCTTGCCAATCATGGCGACTTGAGTCATGCAATAAGGTGTGATTTTTTAAATCACTGGGTTTCTCTAACGGTTTAGGGCCATTGAGTAACAAGGGCGAACAAACTGGAATAAGCACTTCGTTGCGTAACTTATCAGCGCGAAGTCCTGGCCAATTGCCTTGACCATAATAGATAGCAACATCGACGTCATCAGTTAATGAATCAGCTTCACTGTCTACGGCTTTAATCCGCACATCAATGTCTGGATTTTTTTCACTGAACTTCGCTAATCGAGGCACAAGCCATTGAATTGCAAAGCTTGGAGACATACTTACCGTTAATGAACCTATCGCACTTCTTGCTAAAAGGCGGTCCGTAGATTCCCCAAGTTGGATAAAGATATCTTTGATATCGAGAAAATAACTCTGGCCTTCTTCCGTTAATAATAACGAGCGGTTTTTACGGCGAAATAGTTTTAAACCTAAAAAATCTTCTAATGCTTTAATTTGATGACTCACCGCCGCTTGAGTCACAAAAAGTTCTTCTGCCGCACGAGTAAAACTCAAGTGTCTGGCAGCGGCTTCGAAAGCTTTGACCGCGTTCAAAGGTGGCAATCTTCTCGACATAGTGATCAATCTCTCGTTTTTTAATTAGTTTTTCTAATGATTATCGTTATTTTTTGTCGTTTGTAAAGAACACTGTATTCGTTTAAATTATAACCATTGAAATTTAGTGAGTTGGACAATCTCAATATGGAAAAGAGGGAGTGTCCGACAGTATGATTTGTCAGCCCGGAGGCGACCCTTTATGTTTAACTTAAAAACCCTAGCAACTGTAACTTTACTTTCTACTTTCGCTTTTGCAGCTAACGCTACAGATTCAACAATTGATATCAGCGACCTGCAAGCGTCAATGAACGCTGAATTTGAGCAAAGTATGACAGAAATGCAGAACAACGTTGATGTCGATGTTAAAAGCTCATTAGTTGCTGAGAAAGAAGATCAAACAACAGTGACCACAGCAGAAGTTCGCATTGCTGAATAATCTACTGTAAAAACAGATTCAAAAAAACCGCATTAGCCAAATTAATGGTGATGCGGTTTTTTTATGGCCATTTTTTATAGAAAACCACAATATGGGTTCAACTTAAAGTAGCTAACGGCAAACCTTGAGAATAGAAGATAAAAAAATAGCTAGCGGAATACACCACTAGCTATTATTTAATAAGTTTTAAACCGTTATTACTGCAATTTCAAGCCTCAACAATATCAAACCTCAGTAATATCAACGCGCCACAATATCTGTATCGCTTACCAAGATGTGTACTGCTTATGGGCGGTACACTTTGACGTTGCTATAACCTTGCTCTGTTAAGTAAAGCGCTTGCAGTTTACTCATTACACCGCGGTCACAATATAAAAGGTAAGTTTTCTCTTTATCTAAATCAGCAAACTGAGTCGCTAACTTAAAGAAAGGAATTTTTAAAATTTCAGTACCTTCGATACTCAGCGGGTTTTGCTCTTCTTCGTCTTGAGCACGGATATCAATAACGATATCACCATTATCAATTGCTTCAACGGTTTCTGTTTCACTGACCGTAGTCTCTACTTTTTCAGCGATTTGCTTAATATCGATAACCACTGCATCATTTACGACGCGATCAATTAAGTCTTCAGTAAATTTAAGCTCTTCCGCTTCAATCTTAGCTAGCACAGCTTTAACTGTTGGCTTTTGCGAAATAACGCCACAATATTCAGGTATTGCCTTAGCAAAATCTTCGGTACCAATTTTACGGCTTTCGTTAATAATGTCTTGCTTATCCATTGTAATAAGCGGGCGCAAGATTAACAGGTCAGTACAACGGTCAATCACGTTAAGATTAGTGAGAGTTTGGCTAGATACTTGACCTAAACTTTCGCCAGTCACCAATGCTTGGATACCATACTTGTCAGCAATTTTAGTTGCGGCGCGCATCATGACACGTTTTAAGATAACCCCCATTTGACCATTATCGATTCTTTCTAAAATTTCTTCAACAACACGTTCAAAAGGCACAGTGATGAAACGAACTTTGTGAGACTCACCGTATTTCTGCCATAGATGATAAGCAACCTGCTTCACACCGATTTCGTGTTGAGCGCCGCCCAAGTTAAAGAAGCAGTAATGGGTACGTGCACCTTTCTTAATAAATTGGTAGCTAGAAACACCTGAATCAAAACCACCAGAGATAAGTGATAACACGTCTTCTTGAGTGGCCATTGGGAATCCACCCAAACCTTCAATACGACGAACAACCATATACAGTTTCTCGTGATCAATTTCTAAATTGACTGTCATATCAGGATTTTTAAGCTTAACGCCTGCGGCTTCAGTGTGCTGATTTAATCCGCCACCCACATAACGCTCAACCTCAATCGAATTAAAGTCATGCTTACCTGTACGTTTTACACGAACACAGAACGTTTTGCCTGCCAATTCGTCTTTATAAACAGGTAGCACTTGCTGATAAATATCATCAATAGAATCGAAGCTGTATTCATCTACTTGAATAACATGGGCAATACCAGGAATACACTCTAGACGTGCAGAAATTGCATCAACTCTGGCTTGTTCATCGCTAGCTACGTGGATCATAATGCGATCCCATTGGCGCTGTACTCTTACGTCTTCATCAACTTTTTTAAGTACATTGCGAATGTTAGTTTCAAGGATTTTAGTAAAACGCATTCTAACGGTTTTACTTTTCATCATGATTTCTGGGTATAGCTTTACGATAAACTTCATTGGATTTCCGCGGGCATCTGATTCGGTATAAGCCTTATTAAGCAGTAATATTATCTCGCCAAAAAGACGCTTATGGCATTCATAATACTGACTAATAAAGGCATAAAAAACGATGGCTGGACAGTGACCAGCCATTTAAGGGCGGGATTATAGCAAAAATTGACTATTAACCAAACACATTAAATAGCAATACCTAGACTAGAGCGCGTTTCGGTTTATAAACTAGAAAACATAAAAAAAGCCGCGTTAATAAAAGTGAATCACAATTATTAAAACGGCCTTTTATAGTCTGCGTAAAACTCGTTTAAAATCATTTAAATCAACAAAAACGAACTCGAAAAATATCCGATTGTAAACTGATAAAATTGATAAATCCGCGCCCTTTATTGCTGCGGGATAGCTTCAATTTCTCTCGACTCTTTTGCTTTACCTTGCTCAATAGAAATCTCAACGCGGCGATTTCTACTGCGATTTTGATTAGAGTCATTGGGGACTAGTGGCGAGTTTGATGCCATGCCAACCACTCTCATTCTCGCCTCATCAAAACCTTTCACTTTAGCAAGTTCGTGAGCCACAGCAACCGCACGCTTACTCGATAAATCCCAGTTAGAACTATAAAGCTCATTACTGATATGCATGCCATCGGTATGACCTGAGACAGTAATGATCCCCGGAACATCTTTGAGCAAGTCACCAATAGAGCGGACAACAGGTTTAAACCGCGGCTGTAAGAAACCAGAGCCTGAGGCAAATGAACCTTTCTCTCGAATTCGAATTATGATTTGTTGACCTAATGATTCGATTTCAATCGCACCATCAACAATCTCTTCGTTGAGTTTCTCGGCCATCTTTTTAACTTGATCGTTAATGTTTTCTTGCTCTGATGATGACTGAGATTCTTGAGCTTGAGCTTGCTGTTGTGCTGTAGCAGCTGCATTACCGCCTCTGTTTTCACCTTGTTGTTTTTGCACACCGCCCGCACTGGCATCATCACCCGCTTGATACTCAATGGTTTGTTGGGTCATTTCATTGGTTTGCTGATTAATAATTTCAATCGGTGTCGGATCAGGTTTACCAGGTCGAAACTCCAATGCGATGACTGACGTTCCTTTAGGAATATCTTTTACTTCCACTTTATTTTGTACGCCAAATGCGTACTTCATCGAGCCAGCGATTTGCTTGAACTTCATCACATCCATTTCAGAGAATGCTAGCAGTAGAACGAAGAAACACATCAACAACGACATTAGGTCAGCAAATGTCGCTAACCACAATGGCGCTCCGGGCGGTGGACAATCACACTTGGCCTTCTTAGCCATGAGTTATTCTCCGTCCGTTGTATCAATTTGACGTGATTTTTCAGATAAGTAGTTTTTAAGGAAACCTTCGATTACACGCGGGTTTTGGCCATCTTGAATCGCTAATACGGCATCCATAATCAAATTACGGTTGAGCAATTCTTCACTCATTCTTAATTGAAGTTTATCGGCAATCGGGATCGCAATCATGTTCGCAATTATCGCGCCATAAAGCGTTGTTAACAAAGCAACGGCCATTGATGGACCAATCGATTTAGGATCATCCATATTAGATAACATGGCAACCAGGCCAATCAAGGTACCGATCATCCCCATTGCTGGCGCTACATCACCTAGAGACTTAAATATACCAACACCGGTTTTATGACGTTCTTCAGTAAGTGCAATATCTTTTTCTAAGGCTTCACGAACCACATCGCCATCATGGCCATCGACCAACATATCAACGGCTTTCTGCATAAAGCTATTAGTGATTTGAGCCTCTTCTAATGCCAAAAATCCACCTTTACGGGCAGCATCAGCCATATTAACCGATTGTTCGATTAAATCTTCTGGCTTATCAATTTTAAACATAAAAGCTTTAGCGCCAATTTTAACAGCACCCAGAAATTGCTTTAAATTGTACTTCATCATTACAACGAACAATGAACCAATAAATACAATCATCACTGATGGCACATCAACAAATATTGAAATACCGCCACTGCTGACCATAGACCCAATAATAAAAGCAAAGGCTCCGATTAAACCTATTAGGGTTGCTAAATCCACAATGTCTCCTTGATTGCAGTCTTATAATGCTGCCTACTGATTAAAACCGTAAAATGGTTAACCGTCTTATCGATATTAATGTAACACCCTGAGTGTCAGTGATAATAGTTCAATTACTAAAAAAACACTGGATAGCCAGCATTCTTTAAAAAAATAGCCAGTGGTGCAAAAAAATCAATCAATTCCACGGTATAAAAAGCATTTTCAATATAACTTATGAATAATACTTGTCGATGAAGGAAACTGGCATTCGTTATAGTTATCGGTCAAACTTAGCCCAAGTTTAGATATTTTTTATTAGTTGTATAATTTTTCAGTCACAAAGCGTGCTATTGAGCAAATAAACTACGACTCAATTTGACCCTTAGCTCGCCCTGATATACTTTGTTCTGCGCACAACATAAGGAAACATTATTGTGGCAAAAAAACCTGAGAATCTTAGTTTTGAAGAGTCCTTATCGGAGCTTGAAAACATTGTTGCAGATCTTGAGCAAGGTGAAGTCACATTAGACAGTGCCCTCAAACAATTTGAGCGTGGAATAAAGTTGGTTCGCCAAAGCCAATCCAAGCTTGAACAAGCACAACAGAAAGTATCCATCTTATTAGATGAAGATGATACTAACCTGAGCCCATTTACCGTTGAAGGCGAATAAGTGTTAGCCCAAGCAATTGAAAAGTATCAACAACGCGTCGATAACGTTCTGAGAAATAAACTTGCAGAACTCGACGATAGTGCCCCTGAATTAAAAGCAGCGATGAGCCATGGGGCTTTATTAGGCGGCAAACGAATTCGCCCTTTTATGGTTTACAGCATTGGCGAAATGTTAGGCGCAGATTTAGCTTTACTAGATAATGCAGCTGCAGCCATCGAATGTATCCATGCTTACTCATTAATTCATGATGACTTACCAGCGATGGATGATGATGCCCTTCGCCGAGGCAAACCCACTGTTCATATCGCTTTTGATGAAGCCACGGCCATTCTTGCTGGTGATGCATTACAAACATTGGCTTTTGAACTGATATGCCAGCCAAATGACAACATATCGGCGCAGCAACAATTAGCAATGGTCACCGCGTTAGCAAAAGCATCTGGTTATAGTGGTATGTGTGGCGGTCAAGCAATTGATCTCAGCTCAACAGACCAACGTATCAACCTTGAACAGTTAACCCAATTACATAATAAAAAAACCGGTGCGCTGATCAGTTGTGCTGCAGAATTGGCTTTAATTGCTGCTAATGCAAGTCAAAAAGAACAACAGATTATTAGAGAGTTCGCCGCTAATATCGGCTTAGCTTTTCAAGTACAAGATGACATTTTAGACATCACATCTAGCACTGAAGAGTTAGGTAAGCCCCAAGGCAGTGATGAAGAAGCGAACAAGAGTACTTTTCCTCGCTTGCTTGGACTGCAAGGTGCAAATGAATGTGCCGAGCAACTAATTAACGATGCACTATCAGCGCTGGCAAATTTAACCTACAATAGCCAGTTAATTGCAGACTTCGCCCGCTATATCATTGCGCGAAGATTATAAAAGAGACAGTTTATCTCCTTATGAGTTTCGATAATTCTCAATTTCCGGTATTGGCACAAGCTAATACGCCTGAAGATTTAAAAAAGCTGCCTCAAGGCATGCTGCCACAACTGTCTGATGAGTTAAGACAATTCTTGCTAAAATCAGTCAGCAACTCGAGTGGCCATTTTGCTTCAGGCTTGGGTACTGTTGAATTAACAGTAGCGCTTCACTATGTCTACAACACGCCATTTGATCGCGTGGTTTGGGATGTAGGACATCAAGCTTACCCACATAAAATCTTAACGGGTCGTCGAGACCAGATGCACACTATTCGTCAAAAAAATGGATTGCATCCTTTCCCTTGGCGCGAAGAAAGTGAATATGACACATTCAGTGTTGGTCACTCTGGCACTTCTGTCAGTGCGGCATTAGCCATGGCTGTTGCTGCTGAAAAAGAGCAGAAAGATCGTAAAGTCGTTGCTGTTATCGGTGACGGTGCAATGACTGGCGGCATGGTATTTGAAGCCATGAACCACGCAGGTGACTTACACAATGACATGTTAGTTGTGTTAAATGACAACGAGATGTCAATCTCTGAAAACGTCGGTGCATTAAACAACCATTTAGCCCAATTGATGTCAGGCCGTTTTTACACCACCATTCGTGAAGGTAGTAAAAAAGTGCTTAAGGGCATGCCTGTCATCAAAGAAATGGCAAAGCGCACTGAAGAACACCTTAAAGGCATGGTTGTACCAGGGACTTTATTTGAAGAACTTGGCTTCAACTATATTGGCCCAATTGACGGTCATGATGTTGATTCTTTAGTTGAAACCTTACGCAATATGCGTGATCTTAAAGGACCACAAATATTACATATCATGACCAAGAAAGGTCGTGGTTATGAGCCAGCAGAGAAAGATCCTATTGGCTGGCACGCAGTACCCAAATTTGACCACACTCAGTTTAGAAAACCTAAAGCGAAACCTAGCTCACCGACCTTCTCACAAGTGTTTGGTAAGTGGCTTTGTGACGTAGCTAAGGAAGATGAAAAGCTGTTAGCCATTACACCTGCCATGCGTGAAGGTTCAGGAATGGTTGAGTTTTCTCAAAAATTCCCTAAACAATACTTTGATGCCGCGATTGCAGAGCAACATGCCGTTACCTTAGGTGCGGGTTTCGCTTGTGAAGGCTTTAATGCTGTGGTGGCCATTTATTCTACCTTCTTGCAACGTGGTTATGACCAAATCATTCATGATGTGGCCTTACAACGTTTACCGGTATTATTCGCCATTGACCGTGGCGGTATCGTTGGCGCTGATGGCCCAACCCACCAAGGCGCATTTGATTTAAGTTTCTTACGCTGCGTACCTAACATGGTGATAATGGCACCGTCTGATGAAGATGAATGTCGTCAGATGCTATATACAGGTTATCGTTATAAAGCAGGTCCTACAGCTGTTCGTTACCCTCGCGGTAGTGCCACAGGTATCGAGCAAACTGAAGTGATGACTGAAATACCCATCGGTAAAGGTGTGATTAAACGACAAGGCGCTGATATTCAAAGCACAAGCAAAAAAGCCAGTATTGCCATTGTGAACTTCGGAACCACTTTAGCTGCAGGACTTGAAGCTGCAGAAGCCTTAGATGCTACCGTTGCAGATATGCGCTTTGTTAAGCCTCTAGATGAAGCCCTACTGGCTGAACTTGCCAATAGTCATGATATTATCGTCACGCTTGAAGAGAACGCCATTATGGGCGGTGCAGGTAGTGGTGTGATTGAAGCATTACAGAAAATGAAAATCATTAAGCCTGTGCTGCAAATCGGCCTACCTGATGAGTTCATCAAACATGGTGCGCCTGATGAAATTATTCAAGAATTAAAGCTTGATGGCGCTGGCGTGCTAGAGCAGATTAAGCAATATATTGGCTAAGCTTCAATATTATTAGCAAAACACAAAAAAAGGACTGCAATTGCAGTCCTTTTTTATACTTGAGGTTTGATTAATATCTATTAACCACCATCAATTATTCAGCCTCAAGTTTAGGCATTATGATAATGCGTAAACTTGGGAGCCTAAGCGCTAAATCTAAGTACTAAATCTAAGCGCTAAATCTAAGTACTAAATCCAAGTACTAAATCTAAGTGCTAAACCTAAACGCTCAGTCTTAATGGCTTATGCTTGAGTATCTACGCTTGGTCCGCCTTGCGAAACCATAACCATAGCCGGACGCAATAAACGTGCGTTCAAGGTATAACCTTTTTGCATCACTAGCATCACTGTGTCTTTCGGGTATTCAGCACTTGGTTGCATACCAATAGCCTGATGATGCTCAGGATTAAATGCATCACCTAGTGGATTAACTTGTACCACGCCAAATTTCTCAACAGAACTTAAGAAACCTTTCATGGTTAAATCAACACCTTCAACAATCGCTTTCGTTGCTTCATCTTCAGGATTAACACCCGTTAACGCGCGTTCCATGTTGTCTAACACAGGTAAAAGCTCGTTCACAAACTTCTCTAAAGCGAAAGCACGTGCTTTTTCAACGTCTTTAGCGGCGCGAGTACGGATATTCGCCGTCTCTGCTGCTGCGCGAATTTCAACATCTTTACGTTCAGCTAATGCTGCTTGTGACTCTGCAAGTTGTTGTTCTAATGCTTCAATTTTAAGATTAGCTTGAGTTAACTCATCAACTTCTTGTGTTGCTTCAGCTTCAACTTCTGTTTCAATTTCAGTGGTTGCTTCTGCATCAATTACTTCTTGATCTACTTTATTCGACTCGTTGCTCATTTTCACTCCAGCTAAAAATGCTTTGTTTCTGATTACTATGGGCATATTATGGGGATCAATTTCGTTGTTTCAAGCCTTTGAGCAAATCAAATACTAATATGACCAAAAAGTTTCAAACAATTGGCCTTATCGGCAAACCACATCACCAAGGAACAAACCTCACTTTGAAGCGTTTGCATCATTGGTTGTCTATGCAAGGCTTCGAGATATTAGCCGAAGAACGTGTCGCTTCTGAACTCAAAGTTGATATTGAATCCGTTGATTTAACTGAATTAGGTGAGCGCTGCGACTTGGCAATTGTTGTCGGTGGTGACGGTAATATGTTAGGTGCTGCAAGAGTACTAGCAAGATTTGATATTGCAGTTATTGGAGTTAACCGTGGCAATCTAGGTTTTTTGACTGATTTACCCCCAGATAATTTTGAAGAATCCTTATCTAAAGTGTTAGATGGTCAATACGATACTGAATACCGTTTTTTACTCGAAGCTGAAGTACATCGTCATGGCATGCTTAAAGCCAGCAATACCGCTGTTAATGAAGCCGTATTGCATCCAGGTAAAGTGGCGCACATGATCCAGTTTGAGGTCTATATTGACGACCAGTTCATGTATAGCCAACGTGCTGACGGAATGATTGTTTCAACCCCTACAGGTTCAACAGCTTACTCATTGTCAGCTGGCGGCTCTATTTTGACCCCAAACCTTCAAGCTCTTATTTTAGTACCAATGTTTCCACATACATTGTCTTGTAGGCCTATTGTTGTCGATGCGAGTAGTACGATCAAGCTAGTGGTATCACCTGATAACGGTGAAAACTTAGAAGTCAGTTGTGACGGCCATGTGCACTTATCTGTACTGCCAGGTGATGAAATACTGATTAGTCGAAGTGAAGACAGATTAAGAATGATCCACCCGAAAGGCCATAATTACTTTAACGTGTTACGTGCAAAGTTGGGCTGGGGCAGCAAACTGTTTTAATCGATAGCCAGAAGTCACTGTTAGAAAGTGAAGTATCGATAGCGACCATGAGATTAACCTATATGGTTTATCTCATGGTTAATAGCCTTAAGATGAATAGCCTTAAGCTTAAGGTCTGTAGCATCATCGGCATTAGCCTAATGACTTAACTACTCATCAAATAAGCAAGCCAGCAACGGCTCACTGAGCTTTGTGCCAGCTAATGGTTCCAATGCTATGATTTCTATTCGCGAATCCATAGCTTCATCCAACTCCATCACAGACAGTTTGCCATCAACCATATTAAAACCCGCGATACCCTCTTCAGTTATCATCACGGCTTTCAGTCGAACAATATCTTCAGCAATGAGTTGGTTAATCCAATCAATTAATTTATCAAAATCAAAACACAATCTAGGCTCAAATATCCAGCCCACACTATAAGCACCCTCACCTTGATTCTCTCTCATCCAATAGCCTTGCTGATTAAACTCAACAGCCTGAGCTTCGTTCTCTTTACCCGTTTCTGGAGCGAAGCCTTGGCTCAAGCTTTGACTGGCACCAAGACCAAAGCCTGTTGAAAAAATAGAACTTGTTTGGCTAGTCAAAGCAGGTTTTATCGAACGAGCGAAACTAGCACTTTGTTGCACCTTTTGTAACAGAGCTCGAGGCTGATTAAGTGACTCAAAGACTCGCGCAACCGCATTGTCATTCGTTGAATGAATCACTGATTTGGTATGGTTGAACTGCGATAAGAAATGCTCAAGGTTTACAAGCTCTTGTTGCTGATATAAATCCACTTTACTGGCATACACAAGATCAGCAATTTGGATTTGCTGGTTAAAGTTGTCATTTTCACTGTAGCGCTCATCTTGTATTTTACGTGCATCAACCACACATACTGTCTGGTTCACGTTCAGTACTTGTTGATTAAACTCATTAGTGAGCACTTTTAAAATTTCAGCTGGATGCCCCAACCCCGTTGGCTCAATGAATAAACGGTCTGGTTTAGCTTTTTGAATAAGCTGGTTAATCGCAACTTGAGTCGGAATACCCGCAGCACAGCATAAGCAACCACCAGCAACTTCTTTAATGACAATTTGCTTTGATGCATTTTTGCCACCAATTAAACCTGCATCAATACCAATTTCTCCAAACTCATTCACCAATACAGCCCAAGTTTCATTTTCAGGCTTCAACTTAAGCAGTGACAAAATAAGGCTAGTTTTACCGGCGCCTAAAAAGCCGGTAATAATATTAGTATTAATGGGTTTAAGGATCACTCTGATTCTTCCTTGTCAGCTTGTAATGAGGTGCTGTGGTGAGTTAAACGTTACTTCGCTTTTTTGGCGTATTTACCTTGCCTAGTTGGCTTTGATTTATCATTACCACGCGGGCCATTAGCTCTTTTATGTTTGAAGGACTTTTTAGGTTTTTCCGCTTCCACCTCACGATACCTTGCAGGTAATGGCGCGCCCGCTTCATAACCAGGATGTATCTGAACATCTATTTGAGTATTAATTAAAGACTCAATGTCACTTAATAAATCCATTTCATTTTGGGCAACTAATGATATCGCTTGACCCGTTAAGCCTGCACGGCCTGTTCGACCAATACGATGCACATAATCTTCAGGCTCTGGTGGCAACTCAAAATTAATCACTAATGGCAGTGCTTCGATATCCAAGCCTCTTGCTGCTAAATCGGTAGCAATCATGACCCTGAGTTTGCCCGACTTAAACTCTTCTAGTGCTCTGTTACGCGCTCCCTGAGTTTTGTCACCATGAAAAACCGCTGCTTTTATGCCATCTAACTTTAATTCTTTTAATAAGTGCTCAGCCGTTTCTTTCATGCTGGTAAATACCATCACTTGCTGCCAGTTATTACGGCCAATCAGCTCTGATAACAACTCAGCTTTACGTCTTTTGTCCACCTGAAATACAGATTGTGACACCGTTTCAGCCGTTGTTTGATTTGATACATGAACAAACTCAGGTTCATTAAGCATTTTTGCAGCTAAGCTTTTCACCGCTTCTGAATAGGTAGCCGAAAACATCATCGTTTGATGCTGGCGATTCACTAATCGCTTCACCTTTTCGATATCTTTAACAAACCCCAAATCCAACATGCGATCTGCTTCATCAATGACTAAATGTGTGACAAACGATAAATCCAAATCATGTTGACCAATGACGTCAAAAAGTCGACCTGGCGTCGCCACTAAAATATCAACACCTTTAGCTAACGCTTTACGTTGAGGATTGATACTTGCCCCGCCATAAACAGCCACGCTTTCAAAAGGTAAAAACTGCGCATAATTAACAATATTTTGTTCTATTTGAATCGCAAGTTCGCGTGTTGGGGTCATGATTAATACCCTAAGACGTTGCCAAGCAGTTTTATTGTCTTGGTCATCAAGCTGTTGCTCTAATAGTGATAAGAGCGGTAAAGAGAAAGCTGCCGTCTTACCTGTACCTGTTTGAGCACTGGCTAAGATGTCTTTTCCATCAATGGCCAACGGCATCACAACTTGCTGTACAGGTGTCATGCTGTCATAACCACAAGCCTTTACTGCATCTAAAATAGGCTGTGAAAAGCCAATTGAATCAAAAGTCATATTTTTCTCTAATTTACACTACCAATAATGGCGTCATTGTAACGGCTATGGCCTAATTTGGCGATTTATTCACAGGCTTTATATTGTGATAAAGCTAATAATGTCATCGCAGAATCACACTTCATGGTTTGTTTATTTTTGGGGCTCATACTTTAAAAATCAGATATCAAAGTAACAGTTTGTATCTTTGGCTTTTTTCTGTTGCTTTCAATAAACCACTTAAGCAACATAAGTGCTACAAAAACAAAACAAACAAAGGCCAAAAATGAAGTTGTTGTATCCTCTAGCATTCGCACTCACGTTATCCGCTTGTGGCGGCAGTTCTGATTCAAGCTCTCCAGAACCAGTAGATCCTGTCCCGCCAGTTGAAGATACAGAATTACAAGCTGACATTTGCTATCTAATGTCAACGACATTAGGCGATATCACCTTAGCGATTGATACCACTAATACACCAATTACTGGCGAAAACTTCAAAAGTTATGTTGATGAGGAATATTACAGCGGCACCATTTTTCACCGCGTAATATACAACTTTGTATCCCAAGCTGGTGGATTTACCTCTGGGCTTGTTGCCAAGCCAGGCAATGATCCTATTGAGCTTGAAAGTAACACTGGATTAACCAATGCTCGCGGCACAATTGCGATGGCGAGAACGAATGTAGCCAATTCAGCGACCTCACAGTTTTACATCAACGCTTTAGACAATCCTCAACTTGATTACAGCAGCAGTAGCGCACCAGGGTATGCAGTATTTGGTCAAGTCGTCGCGGGAATGGAAGTAGTTGATCAAATCAACATTACTGATACAAGTGGAAATGACGTTCCCGATACCGAAATCATCATTAATAGCGTCACCGAATCGACTTGCCCTCAAGTGTAAACGTATTTTTTCTATAAAAATTTAGCGTTCAAACAGTCTTTAATGCCTATAACTAATTTAGTTATAGGCATTTTTTATTTTCAGCTCAAATATGCTCTAGATCAAACCTAAACAGTAAAATCTGCGCCAAATCCCTCTTTGGTATTAAAACTACAAAACCGAACAAAACAAGTATGAATATATGATTTTCATCACAAACTGCAGCGCATTTGGTTGTTACTTTAACAACAGAAAAGAATTTTATATTTATTAATTTTAAGTACTAACGAGGTTTATCATGGCTACAAAATTTTTTATTCCAAGTGTCAATGTTATCGGTCAAGGTGGTGTAGATGAGGCCATTAATGACATTAAAACCTTAGGTTTTAAACGTGCATTAATCGTAACAGATACGCCTTTAGTCAAGATTGGCTTAGTCGAAAAAGTCACTAGTAAGTTAATTGAAAATGACATTGCTGTATTTGTATTTGATGGGGTACAACCTAACCCAACAACGGCCAATGTTGAAGCAGGCTTAAGTCTGTTAAAGGCACACGAATGTGACTTCGTTATTTCATTAGGCGGAGGCTCTCCTCATGACTGCGCCAAAGGCATCGCGTTAGTAGCCACCAATGGCGGTAATATCTGTGACTATGAAGGTTTAGACATGTCAGCTAAGCCACAAATGCCACTTGTTGCAATAAATACCACTGCAGGTACAGCAAGTGAGATGACGCGTTTTTGTATTATCACAGATGAAAAACGTCATATTAAAATGGCGATCGTCGATAAAAATACCACGCCAATTTTATCAGTAAACGATCCTGAGTTAATGATTGAAAAGCCTGCTGCATTGACTGCTGCAACGGGGATGGACGCATTAACCCATGCGATTGAAGCCTACGTGTCTATCGCTGCAACCCCAATCACCGATGCTTGCGCAATAAAGGCCATTGAATTAATTCAAGCAAACCTTATCAACGCTGTTGAACAAGGTGACAATATTGATGCCCGCGAACAAATGGCTTATGCACAATTTTTAGCTGGTATGGCATTTAATAATGCAAGTCTAGGCTATGTTCACGCCATGGCGCATCAGTTAGGCGGTTTTTACGATTTACCACATGGCGTTTGTAATGCGCTGTTACTGCCGCATGTACAAGCCTATAACGCTAAAATTGTGCCAGCTAAACTTAAAGATATTGGTAAAGCAATGGGAGTCGATGTTGCCCAGTTAACTGATGAGCAAGGCGCTGAAGCCGCAATTGATGCCATTCGAACCTTGTCTGTCGCTGTAAATATTCCAGCTAACTTGACTGAACTTGGCGTTAACCCAGAAGATATTCCAGTCCTTGCTGACAATGCGTTAAAAGATGCTTGTGGCTTTACCAATCCTAAACAAGCTACCCATGCTGAAATTTGCGAAATATTTACCAACGCACTATAAATAAGCAATAAGAGTCGCTTTCAAAAATGTTGTGAAATAGACAAATGTAAAAGTGACTAGATGTGAAAGTGACTAAAATTGTAAGTATTGCGTAATTGCATGAATTGGAAATGGCTATGCACATTTTATTCTACATGTGCATAGTGACCATTGTCTGTCTGTGATTTCGCGAATATTGAAATGCTTGTTTTGCTCTTATGTTTATAGCTCTTCTATGAATCACTCTTATGTGAATCACTCTTATGAGAATGACACTTACGAGAATGGCTCTCAAACGCGTGTCATTTTTAAAATGAGATATTATTGATTTCTTGACGTTATTATGGCTTGAAGCAAGCTAGGATAATCGAGAAACATTCATTTTGAGCATTATTTAGACAATAAAATATCCAACTATTTACAATACAAGCAGCCTTCACGAAAACAAATTAAGCCACTGATATAATTGAATAAAAAAAGTTAACAACATAACATTTGTTAACTAGATCTAACTTCTACAAATAACCATTGACCAAAGTTAAATTAGCGGTCTATGATGAATTACATTCTTAAAAAAGTAGGTAAGCTATGACAGCAATCACTCACGTGTATAACTACACGGTAAGATGTCCTCATTACAAAGAAAATGAACAACCAGCAAGCTGGTTGAATCATGTCGAAGTCAATCAATCTAGTGAAATCGCATTAAACAGAATCACAAAGTGGCATGATGAGCCAGGCACCAAAGCTTTTAAAAATGGCGAATTCATTGTAAGAAAATCTAATACTGATGATACTTACTACGCTATGCAAAGCGATCGAATGTTCAATAATGCTCACTCCTTAGTTACGTTTAAAGTATTCTTAGACAAATGTTGTCAGGATGCTGATCCAGAAAAAATTATTGCTCATCTAGTTGAAGACTATAATGGTCGCCTTGCTAAAGCACAGGCATAACCTCTTCCATATACTGAATGACTAGAGCATAAAGCCTAAATCGATGCTGTAGTGTACATACCGACAAGTTTTTACTTGTCGGTTTGTTTTTGTAACATCCAATTCTGAATCATGTAAAAAGTGATCAATTTCGCATTTCTAAATTCTATTTTAATATTCGGTCACACTTTAACAATCTCAAAATGACATATTGTGACTGTTTAATATATAAACATCTCCATATAACTCTGAATCGCCACATAACATCAAATCCAGCTTCAGCTGAGTCAACTTACTGATGTATTTTTTAGTACTAACACTTTAATTACTTTTAGTGCAAACAGAATGGTTTCCTTTAGTGCAAGCACTATGGTTGTTGATTTTTTTTGAGCGCATTAGCCACTTAAATCAAAACCACACTCAACGATGTATCCAGCCAATAATAGTTGACCATTTCAATAGAAGCCCAGTCAGAACTCGGTTTTAGTTCTTGGTATCAGAGTTTGCCCATTTTATTTTTAACCTTAAGTTAAGGAGCATCAAGCGATGCAAGCAGTTCCAAATATCGTCATTATTGGCGGCGGCGCAGGTGGCATGGAAATCGCCACTAAGTTAGGCCGTAAAGTAGGTAAAAAAGGCAAAGCAAAAGTCACTTTAGTTGATTGCGCAGAAAGCCATGTTTGGAAACCATTGCTCCATGAAGTGGCAACTGGCGCGCTGGATATTGGTTTAGATGCGATAAGCTATCGCGGTCACGCATCTGATCACGGTTATCATTTTCAGCAAGGCGCAATGATTGATATTGACCGTGAAAACAAGCATATCATTCTTGCACCGATTAATGATGAAGACGGTCAAGAGCTGCTGCCTGCGCGTAAAATCCCTTACGATTACGCAGTCATCGCCATTGGTAGTGTCGCAAATGACTTTAAAATCCCAGGTGTTAAAGAGCATAGTTTGTTCTTAGATAACACCGAGCAAGCGATGTCTATTCGTAAGATTCTCCTGAATAAATTCATGCGCTATGCCAGTCATCACCAATTGGATGAAAAGATTAAAATTGCAGTCGTGGGTGCGGGCGCAACTGGCGTAGAAATGTCAGCTGAAATGCACCACGCTGTAGAACAACTCAGTGGCTTTGGCTATAAAATTGATACTAGTTTACTCGAAGTCACGTTAATTGAAGCTGATGAACGTATTCTGCCTAAAGTTGATAAAGTAGAAATTTCAAACTCTGTCACCCGTGAGCTTAAGCAACTGGGTGTTAATGTGATGACAAATACCCGTATCACAGAAGTTAGCCCTGAAGGACTTACCACCACAAGCGGTAATCTAATACCGTCTGACATGGTTATTTGGTCAACAGGGGTAAAAGCACCTGACTTTTTAAATAATATTGGTGGCCTTGAAAGCAACCAAATCAATCAAGTCATGGTTAAGCAAAATATGCAAACGACCCTTGATGATAATATTTTCTCCATTGGCGACTGCGCTGCATGTCCACAAGCTGACGGAAGCTGGGTGCCACCTCGTGGTCAATCAGCAAGACAAATGGCATTGATGACAGCAGATAATATTATCTTGATGCTTGAAGGCAAAGCACCAGCTAATGAGTACGTTTATAAAGATTTGGGCTCTTTAGTTAATTTATCTAAATTCCATACTGTAGGTAACTTAATGTCATTCATGGGAGGCGGTGTACTAGTAGAAGGTAAGATTGCGCGCTTTGTATATACTTCACTTTACCGTCGTCATTTGATTGAATTACATGGCGTAGTCAAAGGCACATTAATGATGCTAGCAAAAGGAATTGGACGCATTATTCATCCACATTTAAAACTACATTAAGCGTCAATGTGCATCTAAAATGAAAAAGCCAGCTTCAAACTTGTTGAAGCTGGCTTTTTATTTAGCTATACCAGTGTTTAGCTATGCTCAAGCGTTAATACTTTTTACATCCTTGATTAAGCAGCATTCGCTCTAACACCATGAGGTACAGGTAACCCTCTTTCGTTAATATTAACAAACACCACCTTATCAACAAAAGCCACGGGTGCATTATTAAAGCTATTTCGCACTTTACAACGTAACGTGATAGAACTTTGCCCTAGGCTTATCACTTCCATTCCAAATTCAATTACATCGCCAAGCTTTGCTGGACTCATAAAATTAATCTCAGAAACTAGTTTGGCCATTAGCAATTTACTGTGCATTTCACAGCGTGCAAAAAGAGATGTTTCTTCATTTAGCCAGTTCAATAACTGGCCACAACAAAGATTTTTTTCAGAATTTAAATCAATAGGTTTTACAATATGACGGCTTGAATATTCCATTATATTGATCCTTACATTATGAATACCCCTAAAGAGGTAGCAAAAACAAAGCCAACATAAAAAGCCATTGAAAAATAAGCACAAATTAATTTACGGAGAGAAATATAGAAGAATGACCTAACCAGAATACAGCAACAACTCAACTGAATGCACCAATTAAAAGCACGATGCAGCTTTCCTGCTAACATCGCACAAATAAGATACAAGGCTCTTTTAGCGTGACATTACTGAACTGTTACTTGAGGAAGACATTTTTTAAGCACATCAACAAATGTCAGTACATCCTGTCGACTGATATCTTTATGAGTGACAAAACGAAGTGAATAGGTCGCGCTAATTAATATGCCCTGCTGAGATAGTAATAAACTTAAATGATTAACATCAAAACGCTTATCTAATTCAGCAAACACCATATTTGTTTGAACTTGGCTAACATCAACACTAAACTCGGGCATTGCCATTAAGTGTTGAGCAAGCAGCGATGCATTATCATGATCTTCAGCCAATCTTTCAACTTGATCAGTAATGGCCAGTTCTGCTGCAGCAGCGATAATTCCAGCTTGACGCATACCACCACCCAACATTTTACGCCAACGAACCGCTTTGTTAATTAAACGCTCATCACCCAATAAAATTGAACCAATAGGCGCAGCTAAGCCTTTTGATAAACAAATCGACACTGAATCAAAATATTGGGTAATTTCACTGATCTGCACATTTTGAGCAACGGCAGCATTTGCCACTCGAGCTCCGTCTAAATGTATTTTCAAACCGCGATTAAAGGCTAATGCCTGAGCATCTGCTAAGTATTGCTGCGGTAACACTTTACCACCAATAGTATTTTCAATGCTTAATAAACGCGTATGGGCAAAATGAACATCATCTGGTTTAATCGCAGCTTCGATATCTGCCAGTAAAATGCTGCCGTCAGCCTGATTATTAAGTGGCTGAGGTTGAATACTTCCAAGCACGGCTGCCCCACCACCTTCAAACTTATAATTATGGGCTTGCTGGCCACACAAGTACTCGTCTCCGCGCTCACAATGACTCATCAAGGCCAATAAGTTTGCTTGAGTACCCGAGCTGACAAATAAGGCGCTATCGAAACCAAATCGTTCTGCGGCCATATCCTGTAAACGATTAACGGTAGGATCGTCGCCATAAACATCATCACCGACTTCAGCTTGAGCCATGGCTTTTCGCATCGCATCAGTTGGTTTTGTCACAGTATCACTTCGAAAATCTATCATGTTTATACTCAACTACATCAAGCTCGTTTAAAAGCAGTTTAAATTTATAAGAAAGCCATTCTACCTTAAAAAATATTACCCGCGTTGAGTTAAATTTCGCAAACAAAAAAGCCAGCATTTAATGCTGGCTTTTCTTCCGCTCATTCAATATTACTGAGCTGGCATATTTTTAATTTGTAGATCCATTTGCGGGAATGGAATCTCAATGTTAGCAGCATCTAGAGCATTCTTAATCTGCTCTAGTAACTCAAAATGAGCTGGCCAGTAATCGGCAGTGTTAACCCATGGACGAACCACAAAGTTAATAGAACAATCTGCTAGTTCACCTAGTGCAACAGTGTATGCAGGATCTTTAAGAACATATTGATTATTGTCTAATACAGAAGAGATAACTTTCTTGGTTGCTGCGATATCTGAGGTGTAACCCACACCGATCACTAAATCAACTCGACGTGTTTCTTTAGTCGAGTAATTAGTAATAGTGCCATCCATCATCGCTGAGTTTGGAGCAATAATGGTCTTGTTATCGCCTGTGCGAAGTTTAGTAGAGAAAATAGTAATTTCTTCAATCACTCCAGCTACACCAGCGGCTTCAACAAAATCACCTACACGACAAGGGCGGAAGATAACCATCAACACACCAGCGGCAAAATTTGACAATGAACCTTGAAGCGCCAAACCAACAGCAAGACCAGCAGCACCAATAACAGCGACCAGAGATGCAGTTTGAACGCCTATCTGCCCTAAAGTTGCAATGATGGTAAATACAAACACCAATCCCCAAACTAAATTGCCGACAAAAGATGCCACTGTTTCATCAATCTTACGACCGACCATCACTTTCGTGGTTAATTTTTTAGCCACGTTTGATAAATATTTACCAATAATAAATATCACAATTGCCATAACGACTTTCAAGCCGTACGTCACGATAAACTCAGGGGCTTGAGCCATCAAACCTTCAATATTTTCCATTGTCTTACTCCCTTAATAAAAATTATTTTTCTACTTTAAATTCTACACGTCTATTTAATTGTCTTTGTTGAGCCGTTTTATTGTCAGCCACGGGTTCGAGGCTGCCCTTTCCCTGCACTGCTAGCGAGCTAGGCTCAAAAGCAAATTCATCCACTAACACTTTTTTTACTGACTCAGCTCTTTGTAATGACAGGTTCAAATTAGTTTGCTCAGATCCAATATCATCCGTATGACCAACTAATAGAAGCCCTTTACCTTTTTGTAAAATAGGTATCATTTGCTTTATCGCTGCCAACTGAGTTGGTAGAACATTTGCCTGAGCAAAGTCAAAATACACTTTAAGTGAGCTATTTTGCGCCGAATTTTGTTCAATTGGATTATTGGCAATTGCTAGTTCAGTGACGTCTTGACACCCATTAGCTAACACCAATACCCCTAGAGGTGTATCCGGACAAGCATCTTTTTTATCTGGCACACCATCTCTATCAGTATCTACCCATGCGTAACTGGAGCTAATAAAACTTAAACAAACGAACAAGACTAATATTTTTCGCATGATTCAGCCCCTAATTCATTAGTTTTTAACCAACATACGGTTACACAAAAGTTAATTATCTTAACCTTGATAGCTTTTAGCAGTATAAATCCAATGGGTTACATTTTATAGATTTGTTAACACTTTTGAAAGCGTTTACCAACAACTTACATGAGTATAGGTTCAATACTGAAACGCGCGAATTGATGAAGTGTGTAGAAGTCACCTATTCTCAATCGTTTATGAAAAAATCTAACCCCGACTTTATCTTGAAGGTTAACACTCACAATAAAACCCAAACCTCAACATACGTATCAACAATTTTGCGAACAAAGGTGATTTAGAGCAAGTATTTAGTTCGCCGAATACCCCACTACCATTGACTTATAAGGGCTTTAAAGGGTATATAAGGTGAGCTTTTTATGGTTTTAATGATTAAAACTGTAAAAAGACGATATTTAATATAATAAATAAACAACAAAGTGATTAATTTTATAGCAACTAAATTGAAACAATAACAGGCCACAGCCTGAAAATATCAATACGTTTAAATTAATTACCATTGCAGACAACAATTTCTGTGGCGACCTTTGTCCCGCAGGCAATCACAAGCTTAAGGTGGAAGACTAAATGAGCAATGCAAAACCACAGGGGACCATGCTTGGTCATCCCAAGGGGCTTTTCCTGCTGTTTACAACAGAACTCTGGGAAAGATTCAGTTATTACGCAATGCGCGCCATTCTAGTGCTATATCTAGTCGATAAAGTGCAAGGTGAGGGAGGACATGGTTTAGGATGGACAAGTGCCGATGCACTCTCTCTTTACGGTACCTTTACTGGTTTAGTCTATTTAACCCCTCTAATTGGTGGTTGGTTAGCTGATAATATACTTGGACAACGTAAAGCAATTTATATCGGTGGCGCTTTGATGGCCATTGGCCAATTTACGCTCGCTTTTCCACATAGCTGGATACCTGGCTCAGAAACAATAGCTTTCTACATAGGTCTGTTTACTCTCATCATTGGTAACGGTTTATTCAAGCCAAATATCTCAACTATGGTTGGTGACTTATATGAAGAAGGCGATCATCGTCGTGATGGTGCATTCACTATCTTCTATATGGGTATTAACGTAGGTGCAGCGCTTGCAGGTTTTGTAGTTGCATGGGCTTATACAACATTTGGTCAAACAGTTTTATTCGAAGGACAAGAAGTTTTCATTAATAACTGGCAAGCAGGTTTCTTCTGTGCTGGTGTTGGCATGGTGTTATCTTTAATCACTCAGTTCATTTTTGCACAAAAGCTTCTTGGCGATATCGGTCGATATCCTTCAGCTAAAATGGAAAAAGACAAAAATGAAGCCGCTGGTGAAATACGTAAAGAGCCACTAACAAAAATCGAGCGTGACCGTATTAAAGTTATTATGATAATGGGTCTATTTACCATTATTTTCTGGGCTGGTTTCGAACAAGCTGGTGGTTTGTTAAATTTATTCACCAATGACTTTACAGACCGCTCAATCGGCGGCTGGGAAGTTCCAACGACTTGGTTCCAATCGCTTAACGCTATCTTCATTGTCGTTTTTGCTCCCGTATTGGCTTCTATATGGATTCGTCTTGGTAAAAATGAACCTAACTCGCCAGTTAAGTTCGCTCTCGGTTTAGTGCTACTTGGCATTGGTTTCTTATTCATGATTGGTGCTGTACTAGAAATGGACGGTGATGCTAGTGCCAAATCAAGTATGTGGTGGCTAGTAGGTGCATATTTCTTCCATACAATGGGTGAGTTATGTTTATCTCCAATCGGCCTTTCAATGGTGACTAAATTGGCTCCACTGCGTATTGCATCATTAATGATGGGCGCATGGTTCCTATTCGTTGCAATTGCTAATAAAATTGGTGGTATTGTCGGTTCATTTATTGGGCACGATGGAACTAAAGAAGAACAGTTAGCCAATGCTATGGGGATCTTCGCAGGTATTGCTATCACCTCTGCTGTATCAGGTATCATTCTTTACTTCATGGCAGACAAGCTTGTTGACTGGATGCATGGCGCAGAAGGGCACAATGAAACTGAAGAAGAAGCATTAGCTGAAGAAATTGCAGTTACTGCTGATCACGAAGCGATTAAACCTAGCTAATTTGTTAGATTAACGCTGACTAAAACCTCGCAATTGCGAGGTTTTTTTGAATTATTGTTTGTGATTTTATCCAATACCCTATTAACGTTATCTTTGATAAGCGAATAAACCTATCAAGTACAGGCGTTTAGCCTTCAAACGAAGATAATTAAACGAAGATAATTAAACGAATTCTAATTCAATAAAACCACCAGCAGGTAATTCTTCATCATAAAACAAACCATCAAATTGGTTATTCATTAAGCGGTTGCGATGATGAGATATATTACTGGCGATACAAATTTTCTCATTTGGCATTAAGGTTCTAAACTGCATGCTAGGTTTATTCCACTCAACTGTACCGAGCTGTAAAGACTCTGAAATAGCAAGCGGAGCCAACCCTGTGCCATTTCTCAAATAACATCGTAAACCTCCACCAGCCTGCCCTATCGCAGCTCTGTAGTGAGTTAACTCGACAGCCACATACACAATATCTACATAGAGGTTTAAGCCAGAGTTAACCATCCTGTCATTGAGATAGCTCAACATACTAAATGGTTCGACTAACGTGGTGCTCAAACCATTACGAAACAGTTTCAACTTCTGATTAACGAAGCTTCTGAGTAATACACATCCAAATGCGGCGCGATTATCTTCAGGATGAAAATGCGCCATATACATAATTAAATGGTTATCACCCACCATGGTTGAATCAATAAAATAAGCGCTGACGTCACTGTTTTTACACAAGCTATAATGGATCTGAGCGGTAGGATAACTCACATTAGACGCTGGAAATAATTGCTGTTGAACACTTTTAGCCGCTTCTGCGTTGTGTTCAAGTAGGGTAAAGTTATCTGCTAACTCTTGATAGGATAAATCTTGGCTCATATTGGCAGCGGAGTTAATTACAGCGTGACTATCACTAAAATCGATAGCGCCTAAGTCGGTATTAGCTGGAGAGATAGCTTGTTCTATTGCTTGTTCAATAATCTTTAAATCTGCAACAGGTTTAACCAGATAATCACTCGCACCGTATCTCAGCGCTTCAACAACATCAGCCATAACATTATTGCCAGAAATAACAATCGAAGGAATTGCGGGGTTTATTTTAAGAATTTGTTTTAACATGCCAAGTCCACCAAGCCTTGGCATACTCAAATCGGCAATAACAACATCTACGGTATGTGATTGAAACTCACTCACCCCTTCGTCGCCATCACAAGCTTCGAATACAACCGCACCTTGTTGGATTAAAAAGTCAGCCAATAATTGTCTAAATACTGAATCATCTTCAACTAAAAGCACTGAGACATCTGTTAATGCCATACCACTCCTTAGGCAGCTAACTGCCGAAGACGTTGTCAGGCTTCGGCAGTGTTACTCAAGTTCTGATAGATATTCTTCGAGTAACTCATCGTCATCTTGTTTAGTTGGCACATTGCCATCATAAACTTTGTAATCCATATGTTGAAAATAAGCTTCTTTGACAAAGGTATATGGATCAAGCGCATTATCTAATAAGCGTTCTTGATCAATAGCGGAAGCACGGGAATCAAGATTCTTTAATCCCCATTTTAAAATAGATTGCCACAACAAGAACTCTGATAACGGAAAGTATAGACCATCAACCCAATCTGTCGCGAGTTCTCTTGTCACATATGGTCCAAAAAATGGTGCCATAAAATACGGTCCGTTAGGCACGCCGTAATAGCCTAAGACTTCATTGAAATCATCCTGTTTTCTGACCATGCCCATCATGTCAGCAACATCAACAACCCCTAATAGTCCTAGTGTGGTGTTAACAGTAAAGCGTCCACCAGCATTGGCAGCCCACCCCCACTTACCTTGTAAAGCGTTATTAACTAATGAGCTAGGTTCTTCAAAATTACGTACAAAATTATTGACGCCAGACTTAACAGGTGATGGGAGATAATCATTGTATCCATGAGCAATAGGGCGGAATAAATGCTTATCTAAAATAAGATAATTGAAGTCCCACATTGCACGGTTAAACCCTTCAATCGGATCCCGTGGGTCATTATAGACCATCTCTATTGTAGGCTTTTGGCTCGCTTCACTGACAGCGATTTCTTCGGCATGAATTGATGCAGAAAAGCAACCCAACAACAAAGAAAGTAACATCCATTTATACTTCATACATCTCTCTTTACGGGAACAATTTATGTAAACGTTTTACAATAAATATAGTACTAATACGTTTAACCCACTTTACTGAATCACTATCTAATACAGAAAATTGATTCAATAATTAACCCAAGAGCAAACCTATAAACCATAAGTTGCAAATAATAGTAATTAACCCAAAACGTTAAAGCTTGATTACTGCAAGTCGATAAAGGTTGGTATTAAGCGAATTACACTCAGGGAGTCTTGTTAAGCATTATCGCTAAGAATACTGCTGAAGCTTGATAGATCAACAATTAATTTGTAATAGAACATATTTAAAGGTGATAGTAGATTTAAAATGACATCAATGAAACTGCCAACATCGACTGACAAACCGGCGTCTAAAACCTCCAAGTTAGACTCGCAAGCTTCTCATGTCTTAAAATCGACAGTGAATACAAATAGCAAAACAGCGCAGCTCAACTATCAAGGGACTAATTCAAATGTATCTAGCCCCGCTGAACAAACATCTGTAGCTCAATCGCCTGTTAAAGATAACTCCAGTACATTGCCAGCCAATGCAGTATTATTACCCGTTAAAATGCTTATTAATACGCCAAGCACTTCGGCCAACTTATCTAAAACGGATGATAGCTTTAACCAAAAACCTGCAATCGTCTCTATCACTATTGAAGGCAATAATTTTCAATTTAAAGCCAATGAACAAATAATCAAACTGATCCAAATGGGTGCTAAGGGGCTGTTGAGTACTGACAGTATTAGTCAGCTTCAAAACATCGTTTCTCACAAAATTAACACTTCTAGCGAGCAGCTTTCAGCTCAATTGGTATTAGTGTCTCAAGCCATCAAGTTAAAACTACCCACAGAGATTGTTAACTTAGCACAATCAAACGGGGTAACATCGCAACAACTGTTAGCATTAGCCACACGCCCTCAAGGGTACCCTTTACCTTTAGTTGAGTTAAATGCAAACCGGCTAATGTTTGAAAATGGCACGAATGTGATAGTGTCGTCTTTAACTAAACTGCCATCAGGGCTTAACCTTGCTACAGTGACTCAATTAGCAGGTCAACTTCAACTAAGCTTGAGCCCAATAAAGTTAATCGACAATGTGTCGCTAAGCCCTACAAACAATGTTCCTGTTACACAAGTTAAACCACAATTGGGTAACATGGTGTTCAGTAAACACGAGCCTGTTCAATTATTAACGCAATATTTAAAAAACCTTGAACGCATACCCTTGGTTAATGAAAAAAGCCCGTATTTAGTAGGAAATAAGCCAATTACCAGCGAGTTGAATCGTCAATTACCACAAAATATCAATGCGCTTGTACAACAGCCTTTTACTGCTCAACGCCTTGAACAATTAAGCCAGCAACTTATTCAACAATTGGCACATCAAAACAATGGCCATAACAGCTTAACTAAAAGTCAGTTTAAACAATTACAAACACTGGTTAATCAAAACTTACTAAAACCCGAAAGTGTATTGGCTGAGAAACAAGTAAACGAAGTTAAGTTACTCATCTCAAAACTCAACCCAAGCCCCCTTACGTCTGAGTTAAGCAAGCCTGGGGGGACAGTTAAATCACCTTTTGAGGTATTGAATCAAAACTTATCTAAAGCTGGAGCGATGCCAATACAAAAGGCAACTAGTGAAGTTCAACAAAACCTAGCATCTCAACTTATAAAACTGATCCCAAGTTTGGATCTATCGCCGTTAACTGAACTTGCCAATCCTTCATTACTTAAAGCTGAACTCAAAAGTCTGACGAGTTTAAATCTGGCTCAAACCACGCCAGCTAATATCAACCTTTCAGGTGGAGCTATCACCACATTATTTCAGCTTTTACTCGGTTTTAAACTAACAGCAAAAAATACATCCATAAGCCCGCGCTTACAGTCATACATGGCAAAACTGCAACAAAAGATAGCCAAGCCTGCATCACTTGCGCCGCAGCTATTATCGGCTTTAGATAAAGCAGGCAGCCTTGAATCAATGGGAAAACTGGCTAGTAGCATTTCGCTTTATCAACAAAGCAGTGATGCTAACCAAAACTTAACTTGGTATTTTGCTTTACCCTATTCAATAGGGCAAAGAGACGAGCAGCTAGAAGGGAAGTTCGAAAAACAACCAGGTGAAGATAATGAAGACAAACAACAAAACTGGCGACTGCAGCTTAAGTTTAATTTAGCCCAAGGACCTATTCTAGTCATGGCGCATAAACAAGGGGAATACTTAGACCTCACATTCACAGGCAATGACACCCAAGTATTATCTAAGGTTGAGCAATTCCAAGCCTCTTTAATGGATAAAATCCAACAAGCAGGGTTACAAGCAAGAGAAATATCGACCTTGGTTGACCATGTCCCCCCCACTCTTTTACCAGGCGATCATTACTTGGTCAAAACCAATGCTTAACCCAATTGATATTTAAGGTATTTAAGATGACTGACGTAAAAAAGGCTGTAGCATTAAGTTTTGATGGTAATAGTGCACCAACGATTACAGCAACAGGCAAAGATTTGGTGGCTGAAGAAATTATCTCATTAGCTAAAGAAGCCGGGGTATATATTCATCAAGATGAGCATCTCAGTCACTTTTTACAGTTACTCGAACTCCGTGATGAAGTCCCAGAAGAACTCTACACGTTAATTGCAGAGCTTATTGCATTTGTTTATATGCTCGATGGTAAATTCCCTGAGCAATGGAACAACTTACACCACAAAATTATCGACAAAGCCTAAACTCACCAATGTATAAGTTGCTTAACGGCATTATTTTTTATGTAAACGAATAATTAATTCAGCTTCGGCTTTAGGTAGCTCACACTCTTGCATTAATTCTTCTATTCCAGCACCTAACCCAACCATCTTAAGCGCTCTAGAGTACATTTTTGACTGAGGGTCTTGCTGGCTTGCCTCTTCAATTAACTCTGACTGTTTACCTATTTTCTGTTCAAGCTCTACCACTCGTCGGCCTACACCAATTGTGCCACTGCGCAATTCTTGTAGCTCCTTTTTGACGGTTTCACGTTGTCGATCGTTTTCTTTAACTAATACAGTTAACGCATCAACTTTGCTCTGAAGTTTTGTTGTCTTTTTACTAAAGAACATCCAAATGACTGCACAACTAACAACATAAACAGCGATAACAATGAGCAACTCTTGCGACATTTATTTTCCTTAGTAATACCAATTCCATCAAACGGATTTAATTTAAGGTATTAAAACACAAAAGCCAGCAAAAAATAATGCTGGCTTTCATCGACAATCAAAAATCATTATAACTGGGTAATTTCAGCCCATTCATCATCTGATAATAACTTGTCTAAATCGACCAAAATCAATAGTTCGTTATCTCGATTGCTTACACCTTGGATAAACTTAGCGCTTTCTTCAGTACCGACATTTGGCGCATTATCAATCTCTGAACGGCGTAGATAAACCACTTCAGCAACACTATCGACTAAAATACCGATAACTTGTTTTTCAGCTTCAATGATCACAATTCTTGAGGAATCATCAACCTCTGCTGCATCTAACCCAAATCGTGAACGAGTATCAATGACGGTAACGACATTACCACGAAGATTAATAATACCTAGTACATATAAAGGTGCACCTGGCACTGGCGCTATTTCGGTATAACGTAACACTTCTTGAACTTGCATTACGTTAATACCGTAGGTTTCATTATCTAGCTTAAATGTCACCCATTGTAGTACTACATCTTCTTTACCTGCAGCAACTGCTGCAACATTTCTTGAGTCTGTCATAAATAACCTCAGTCAATCGAATCTTGACAACCTAATCCTGCATCTAGCATTTCGATAAGCGCTTGCACGTTCAAAATACCACACATTTGTTCTTTTACTACACCAGCAAGCCAAGGGCGCTTACCAGGTTTTTCACGCCAATTTACGTGTGATTTATCTATTCTTACTGCATTCACCAAGGATTCGCATGCGAGCCCCCAGTTACTGTCTTCAAGCATCACTAGATATTGATAATCTATACTGTCAGCCAATTCTTGAGTATATTTTTCAGGCATTACCCAGCGGCAACTATCAACAACATTCACTTTCTGTTCACGTCGAGTTTGCACACCTAAAAACCAATTAGGGCGGCCAATCAAATGATTTATATGTTCTATTTTAACAATACCACCCAAACTTACCAATGGTACAGCTAGGGTTAACCCCGCAACATTGAAAAATAAAACTTGAAACTCATCATCCAGGACATCTTGTAAATTTCCCGTAATACTGGGTGGTACTGATGATTTATGTTGCTCTTCAACATTAAGCTCAACTTCACTGACATTAACTTCAGCTTTATCTAAGCTTGTATCGGCTGATATTTCAGGTTCTTTATTGTTTTGCGAAGATATAATTTTAACGTCATCAACCGTTGACTCTTGAACAACGGCTTTCTCAAGTTGCAATCTAACCTGCTGAGCTTTTAATTTAATCTCATCTTGAACTTGTTGCGCCGACTTATCAGACGCCACAGAATCGACTTCGCCAATGTGAATAGGCTTGCTTTCAGGTTGCTTAACTTCTGGCTTTGACACAGCCGACAACAATTTGGAAAGTGAAGCTTTATCGACTTGAGGCTCAGCAAACGCTTTTTTGACTTCTTGTTGATGAGGAGGAGGAGCCACTTTTTTAACCACCGCACCCAAGCTATTATTTATATTCGGTTTTTTGAATGTTTTACTGTGTTGTTTTTTTAAACTAACCGAATTACTGTTAGACGCTGTTGGTGTTGGCTTATCTTCAGCCGATGTTTGAACCTCTTTAGTGGGCTCTTGTAGTAGAACAGAGAAAAAATCAAAAACAGTCTCGTCAACCGATTTTGACATGCTTAAACTCCTTCGCGAGCAAGAAATCCAATAAACGGTTGTACGCCTTCATACCACGTGAGCTTGGGAAAAAGTGAGATACGGGCACATGGGCTAAACTGGCATCCCTAAACTTAGTATCCACAGGAATAACATCAGGCCATAAGGTATCAGGATAAGTTTCTTCTAAGGACTTAAGCGCTGTAGGTGAAGCTTTTGTGCGTCGGTCAAACATCGTTGGCAAAATAGTAAAACTATAAGAGGTTTTTTTAGAACGCCCCATTAGCCCCATTGTTTTTACCATACGCTCTAAGCCTTTAATCGCTAGAAACTCTGTTTGCACAGGAATGATAATATGCTGACTAGCCGCAAGTGCATTAACCATTAATACCCCTAATATCGGCGGGCAATCAATAATGGCAACATCATATTTATCTTCAAGCAATGAGGTGACATTGCGAAGTACCAATCCCATTCCTTCTTGATGTCCCAATGCTCTATCGAGTGTCGCTAAAGCCATGGTAGCAGGAATTAAATCTAGCCCATCAATTGATGTAGGCACGATGTGTTTCTCAACACCTTCTAGTGTAAGGTTTTTATGAGCCAGGAATATGTCATAAAGTGAGCTGGGAACTTGCTCTGAATCAATACCGAGATAATAACCCAGTGAAGCGTGAGGGTCAGTATCAATCATCAACACCCTCTTTCCACGCTTAACTAATGCACCAGCAAGACTGGCAACTGTCGTGGTTTTTCCCACACCACCTTTTTGATTAGCTATTGTCCAAACTTTCAAATCACGCCTCGCCACTCAATATTAATCGCACTATTTATTTTTATTAGCGGTGTCAGTTTCTCGGGTGGTTACCCTAATGCCACCATGTGGCAATGTAATAACTTTTACACCTTGTGCATTTTCAGTGACAGCTTGGCTTGAAAGTGCAGGATTTAATGATTGTTGACTCGATGAAGAGTTTTCAACAGTATCAGAACTCATTAATTCGGTGCCAGGGCCAAATGCCATAGTGATATCTTCACCTTTTGCGGCTCTGGCGGCCATCGCTTTGGTTTGTTCAGGATATTTAGCTAACCAATTCGCGATTTGTTCTGCTTGTTCATCCGGTACCATTAACAATACTTGGGATGCTTTTAATTCAATAACTTCTGCATTAAGTTCGCGGTTTTTTTTCGCTAAATCAAAATATAAACTCGCTAAGCACACCACTGCAATAACCAATAAAAACACCAGCAACATTTGCTGTGTCGTCATTGATTGTTTTACTCTAGCCACGAGCCGTCTCTTTTATAATCGCTTCTGCCATATTTTCTAATGCAATTGAATGACTAGAAATACCCGCTGATGCGACGGCTTGAGGCATGCCATATACAACACAACTGGCTTCATCTTGAGCCCAAATAGTCGCCCCTGCAGTTTTTAACATTCTAGCACCTTCGCGTCCATCTGCCCCCATGCCAGTTAGCACAACCGCCATAACACCACTACCAAAAGCTTTTGATGCTGATGCAAAAGTAATGTCTACACTGGGTTTATAATTCATATCTGCATTGCCAGCGATGACTTTTAAGCGACCTAAGCTAGCGCTTTTTTCAACCATTAACTGCATTCCACCTGGCGCTAAATAGGCGCAACCAGGCTGAAGCATATCCCCTGTTTGGGCTTCTTTTACATTAATTTTGCATAAGCTGTTCAGTCGACTCGCAAAGGCTGGTGTAAATGCAGCAGGCATGTGTTGAATCAATAATATGGGGTGTGGATAATTTGCAGGAAAAGCTGTCAGAATTTTTTGTAACGCTACAGGGCCACCCGTTGATGTTCCAATCAATAAAGCTTTGTATTTCTTGCCGCTCGCCCGAATCGAAGCTACTGAAACAGTATTTCCCTGATTCGTCGTCGAATTAGCAGTAGATAACTTGGGAGTGATTGATGATTTAAGTGTCGAATTCGCACCACTCAGATTCGAATTAGTCAGTCTTGACGCTGATGAGCTTGTCGTTGAAGTTCCTAGCGAAGATGGGGTAGTTCTCGCCACTGGTTTAAATAGACGACGACGACCTAGTGCTTTAACCCTTTGCTGTAAAAGCTTAATCGCATCATCTTTATTTGATGCGATATCTTCAAAACGTTTCGGTAAAAAGTCTAATGCACCCGCATCCAATGCATCAAGCGTTGCTTGTGCACCGTCATGGGTTAATGAAGAAAACATCAGTATTGGAGTCGGATTGGCAGCCATGATTTTACGAACGGCAGTAATACCGTCCATAACAGGCATTTCAATATCCATAGTAATAACTTGAGGTTTCAATTGAGCAGCCATATCAACAGCTTCTTGACCATTGACGGCAACACCCACAACTTCTAAGTCAGGATCTTGATTAACAATCTCACTGACTCGTCGTCTAAAAAAACTCGAATCATCAACAACTAAAACTTTAGTAGCCATTTAATTCCTTAAATAATGGAACTTTTACTTCTTACTTTTAGCGTAATATTTTAATAAGCCTGGCACATCTAAAATCAGTGCAATACCGCCATCAGAAGTAATTGTTGCTCCAGCCATACCTGGCGTACCTTGCAACATGCTTCCCAGAGGTTTAATTACCACCTCTTCTTGTCCTATCAGTGCATCAACCACAAAGCCAATTTGCATGGTCCCAAGTTGCACAATTACTACATGCCCTTGCTTTTTATCACCATGAATAAAGTTAGTTTTATTTCGATGTAACCACTGCTCAAGATAAAATAGCGGTACGGCTTTATCACGAACGATAACGGTTAATTGTCCATCTACTACATTTGTTTTAGTTAGATCGAGGTGGAAAATTTCGTTAACGCTTGAAAGAGGTAAAGCAAATACCTGCTTAGCAACATCTACCATTAGGGTCGGCATAATTGCTAATGTGAGTGGAACTTTAATCTCTAAGATTGTTCCCTTGCCCTGAACGGAATCAATATGAACAGTACCATTAAGCTGGGTGATACGGGTTTTAACCACATCCATCCCAACACCACGACCTGAAATATCTGAAATTTCTACTTTAGTAGAGAAACCAGGAGCAAAAATTAGATTATAAGCTTCGTTATCCGTCATGCGTGCAGCTGAATCTTCGTCTAACACGCCACGACTGATAGCAATTTCTTTTAATTTGTTGGCATCCATACCTGCGCCATCATCTTCAATTTTTAGTAGAATATGATCGCCTTCTTGGCTGGCTGATAAGGTAATGGTACCAGTTCTTGGCTTGCCATTCGCTTCACGGGTAATCGGCATTTCAATACCGTGGTCTACTGAGTTTCTAACTAAGTGAACCAATGGATCAGCGAGTGCTTCGACAAGGTTTTTATCAAGGTCGGTGTCTTCACCAACCATGATCAAATCAATTTCTTTATTGAGCGTACGTGCCAAATCTCTGACAACGCGAGGGAAGCGACCAAACACTTTCTTGATTGGTTGCATTCGTGTTTTCATTACAGCGCCTTGAAGGTCTGCTGTCACTAAATCTAAATTTGCCAACGCCTTAGACATCTCTTCGTCATCACGAGAAATACCTAAACTCACCAAACGGTTACGCACCAATACTAGCTCACCAACCATATTCATAATTTGGTCTAAGCGAGATGTATCTACACGAACCGTAGTCTCACCTTGTGGCATTGCATTTTGTGTTTTCGCAGGTTCTGCTTTTTTCGCAGCGGGCACAGCTTTAGATGCAGGCTCTGGCGCTTTTGCAACTGGCGCTTTACTTGCTGGAGCTTTTTTAGCAGGAGCTTTAGCTACAGGAGCAGGTGCTTTGGGCTCAGCTTTAGTAGGTTCACTTGGTGGGCTGGCTTTAGGTTTATTTGCCTCGGCAGGCGGCGTGACCGCTACTGGTGCAGAACCTTTACCGTGTAACTCATCAAGTAGTTTTTCAAATTCATCATCAGTAATGTCATCAGCATCGACTTTAGGCTCTTCAGCTACTGCTGCAGGCTCATTCTTTGCTGTCGTTGACTGAAATCCACCTGAACCATGTAGTTCATCAAGAAGCGCTTCAAATTCATCATCGCTAATTTCATCGCTAGCAGCACTTTCATTGGTAGAACTTGTGACATTTACTGTCACACCTGCAACAGGTTCGTCATTGACTGATGTTGGGCTTTTCCCTTGTCCATGTAATGCATCAAGTAAAGCTTCAAATTCACTTTCATCAATATCATCAATGCTACCTGAAGTTCCTGCATCGGAGACAACTTCAGCTTCAGCCGCTGCAACAGGTTGTTCGATAATGGCTTCAATGAACTCTTCCACAACTTCAGGTTCAGTCTCAACAACTGTCTCAGATATTTCAGAAGGAAGAGGCGCACCAGAACTCAAAAGCTTAAGCTTTTCAAGTAAAGCGGGGTCAGCATCATCTTGCGGCTGGCCTTGCTGAGTTTGCTCAAACATACTATTGATTGCATCAACAGCTTGTAGAATGATATCCATTAACTCTGCGTTTACTTGACGCTTACCGGTTCTCAGTAAATCAAAGGTATTCTCTGCTTCATGACAAACGTCGACCATAGGGCCCAAGCTTAAAAAACCTGCACCACCCTTTACTGTGTGGAAACCTCTAAAAATAGCATTAAGTAAATCAGCATCATCAGGATTATTTTCAAGAGCGACGAGTTGCTCTTGTAGAAGCTCTAAAATTTCACCAGCTTCAATCAAAAAGTCCTGGAGTATCTCTTCATCAACATCAAAAGACATTAAATTTGACTCCTAATTAGAAACCCAGACTTGATAGCAGATCATCAACTTCATCTTGGCCTGTTACCACGTCTTCACGGGTTTCAGCATTCAAGATGGGACCTTCTGCTTCAATTTTATTGTCATCAACGACCCGTGTTGAGTCTGCTGCGCTTTCGCCAAAAATAGTGAGCATGGAGACTAAATTGCTCTCAACTTCTCTGACTAAATCAATAACACGACGGATCATTTGGCCAGTTAGATCTTGGAAATCTTGCGCCATCAAAATTTGATTGAGCAATTCCTTTAATCTACCTGAGTCATGCTCGCTATGAGACATGATATGTTGAACCTCATGACACAGAGATTTAAATTCGCTTAACGCGATGTCTCTACGCATCAATTTGTCCCACATGGGTGTGACCGATTGAATGTTATTAATTATTGTATCGGCCAAAGGTAAACATTCTTCAACTGCATCCATAGTTTTATTTGCAGCTTGCTCTGTCATATCGATAACAAAGTTTAATCTTTCTTTTGCGTCAGGTATTTCAGTATTGGCAAGTTCGGCTAAACGGGTATCAATTTGGAACTCATTTAATGAACTATGAAGTTGACGTGTCAACTTTCCGACTTCATCAAATAAATCCCGCTGAAGAGGCGCTGATAAGTCACGAATGACTTCATCAGCTTGTTCTTGTTGGCCATCTTCAAGCAGTTTTACGAGTTGCTTTGCTTGTTCAAGGTCGATCAGCCCTGATATTGCTGCCTGCATAACTTATCCTTAGCTTATGCTAAACGTTCAAATATTTTATCGAGTTTTTCTTTTAACGTTGCAGCAGTAAACGGTTTTACTACGTAACCATTCACACCCGCTTGCGCTGCAGCAATAATCTGTTCGCGTTTTGCTTCAGCAGTTACCATTAACACTGGTAAATGCTTGAGTGAATCATCAGCACGAATCGCCTTAAGCAAGTCAATACCTTGCATGCCTGGCATATTCCAGTCAGTTACAACAAAATCAAATTCGCTTTTTTGTAACATTGGTAAGGCGGTTGAGCCATCATCTGCTTCTTGGGTATTGTTGAATCCCAAGTCTCGCAACAAGTTCTTGATGATACGTCTCATTGTTGAAAAGTCATCAACAATAAGAATCTTCATATTCTTGTCCAAGGTTTCCTCCGGTGAGCTCATACACTGTGCTCTATATTAATAATTATACCTGTGTCCAATGCTTGAGTTTGCCTTTAAGACGCAGCATTGCCTGACTTAATATCTGGCTAACACGCGACTCGCTGACCTCAAGAATGGCACCGATTTCTTTTAAATTTAATGCTTCGTCATAATATAGCGACAAAACTAACGCATCTCTTTCGGGTAATGTTGTAATTGCTTCAGATAATGCTGATTTAAATTGCATTTCAGCAAGTGACTCAAAGCTCTCATCAGGAGTAGACTCTGCTGTTACAATCACATCTTCAGATACACAAAGATCTTCAATCCCGATGATCTTCCCCACTGAAACATCATTTAGAATATGATGATACTCTTCAAGAGTCATCTCTAATTTTTCAGCAATTTCAATATCTTTTGCATCACGGCCGAGCTCTTGCCCTAATTCATCAATAACCTGGGCAACACGACGTTGGTTACGATGTACAGAACGAGGAACCCAATCACCTCGGCGGATTTCATCAATCATTGAACCACGAATTCGGATGCCAGCAAAGGTTTCAAATTTAGCCCCTTTACTGCCATCAAACTTCGATGATGCTTCCAATAACCCCATCATCCCTGCTTGTAATAAGTCATCCAATTGCACTGATGCTGGCAGCCTTGCCAACATATGATGAGCAATTCTTTTTACCAACGGAGCATACTGTTCAACAATTGAAGTTTTATTATCAAACTGAGTATACGCAGCGGCTTTATTCACTCGTTGAATCCTCTTGTTGATCTTTACGTTGAACTAATCGTTCGACAAAGAACTCAAGATGGCCGCCTGGCTGTTGAGGAACAGGCCAGCTCATAATTTTATTCGCTAAACCATGATAAGCAATCGCTGCAGGTGACTTAGGAAAAGCTTCGACAACCAATTTTTGTTTACGAACTGATTTTCTTAAGTTTTCGTCAAATGGAACCGTAGCAACTAATTCTAAAGCGACATCCAAGAATCTATCAGTCACTTTACTGAGTTTGGCAAATAATTCCATGCCTTCGCGCAAACTTCTGACCATATTCGCCACAATTTTAAAACGAAACACGCCATGTTCACGACTTAGGATTTTAATTAAGGCATAGGCATCGGTTATTGATGTCGGTTCATCACAAACAACAATCAACACATCTTGTGAGGCACGGGAGAAACTCAGCACCATATCCGAGATACCGGCAGCGGTATCGACAATTAAGATATCGAATTGAGTTTTCATTTCACTGAAGGCGCGAATTAAGCCGACATGCTGAGCTTGTGTAAGCTCGACCATGGCTTGAGTCCCTGAAGTGGCAGGCACAATGCCAATACCTTTAGGGCCACGGACAATAATATCGTCCAACTCTGCTTCGCCAGAAAGTACATGGGATAAATTGCGTTCTGCTCGAATACCTAGCATCACATCAACATTTGCTAAGCCTAAATCGGCATCGAGTACTAACACTCGTTTACCTTTTTCAGCGAGCGCAACAGCGGTATTAATAGACACACTGGTTTTACCCACGCCGCCTTTGCCGCCACTAACTGCAATTACTTTTACTTTATCGTTATTTGGTTGATTCATCATACGTAAACCACTTGCTTGATCTCTGGTCATATTGTTACTCGAATGCATAGGCCATGTCATTTGACCACGCAGTGTCATGTGACGTTTGAGGTTTGGTGTCGTTTAATGCTGCTAACGCTTGTTTTGCGAGCATAAGCGTATCAGCAACTTGCATATCTTCTGGAACACGTTGACCATCTGTTATATAGCTTAATGGTAACCCATTTTGAATCAATACACTTAATGCGCCAGCAATCGAAACCGATTCATCTAATTTGGTCAAAATCACCCCTGATAATGGGATTCTTTTAAAATGCTCAACAGCATCTTGTAACACTCTTCTTTGAGAGGTTGCAGACATGACTAGATAACTTCTAATCGGTATTCTTGTATTTGCCATTAAATCATCTAACTGCTGATAAAGGCGCATATCACGCTGCCCCATCCCAGCTGTATCTATTAATACTAACTTACGATTCTTAAACTGGTAGAGAATTTGTTCTAATTCAGCAAGATCGTGAGCTTGTTTTACTGGACATCCCATTATTTTGCCATAAGTTGCCAATTGCTCATAGGCTCCAATACGATAATGATCTGTAGTTATGAGTGCAACCTGCTCTGGACCATGATGTGCTGCAAATCTTGCCGCTAATTTAGCCAGCGAAGTCGTCTTACCAACACCTGTTGGACCAACAAATGCCACCACGCCACCAGTACGAACAATATCATCACCTTGGTTATCTAATAAGTTCGCTAAACTCTGAGGTAACGCTCTCACTAAATCTGCAGGCGTATATTGCTGACTTAAGCCTGCCAATTTCGCCGCTACAGCAGGAGAAAACTCTGCATTAATTAATTTACTTTCTAGCATTGCCCCAACGGGGTCAGTGCGCTTTTTCTGGTCTTTCATTAACGAAGATACTTGATGAGTTAACAACCCACGCAAAGAGGCCATTTCTTCTCGCATTGCTTCAATTTCAGCAGACTGACTTTTATTCGATGTTCTTGGTTGGGCAAATTGCTGTTGTTCAATTTTAGGCTCAACTTTCGCTGTTTTTGTATCTTGTAATTGTTTGGCCCAATCGGGTAACTCAGGTTCTTCAACTCGCTGCGACATTTGTTGCTGCAAACGATTATGCTGTTTTTCAAGCAAAGCCTGTAGTGAATCAGCTGCAGGAGGTGGGCTTACCTTGGTTTGCGCTTTCACTGTTGGCTTATTTTGCCCTAGTGAGACTTGATCATCACTGACATTCATAAAACCAGGTACAGGTGAATTTACAGCAACGTCCGCTTTAGGCTCATCGTAGTCAACTGCCGCAACGATTTCTATTCCACCCGTTACTTTTTTATTCGACATAATAACGGCATCAGATCCCAAGGTTTCTTTCACTTGAGCTAATGCTGAACGCATGTCTTTGGCAAAAAATCGTTTAATTTTCACTACGCACCTCTTTCAAACAGAAAGTCATCGCTATTGCCCTACCGCAGATACTATGCGTATTTGCTTTTCATCAGGTATTTCTTGGTAAGAAATAACCCGTAAATTCGGGATAGTATATTTAACAAATCGTGACAGCGTTGACCTTAGCATACCTGATGTCAATAAAATGGCTGGTTGTCCAACCATTTCTTGCTTCTGAGAAGCATCTAATAATGACTTCTGCATGCGTTCTGCAAGGCCTGGTTCGATATTTGGCCCTTCACCGCCTGTCGCCTGCATAGACTTGTGCAACATCTGTTCCAACTCTGGTGCCAATGTAATGACAGGTATCTCTAATTCAGGCCCAGATATTTCTTGAACAATCATTCTCTTCAATGCAATACGCACTGCAGCGGTTAATACTTCTGTATCATTACTCTTTGTACCGTATTCTAACAGGGTTTGCACAATTGTGCGTAAATCACGGATAGAAACACCTTCATTTAGAAGGTTTTGCATCACTTTAACCACAGAACCCAATGGCATGATATCTGGAATAAAGCCATCAACTAACTTAGGCGAGTTTTTACCTAACATATCCATTAACTGCTGTACTTCTTCATAACCCAGTAATTTAGCCGCATTGTTAGTCAATAGTTGGCTGATATGGGTCGCGACAACTGTTGCCGTGTCTACCACGGTATAACCTAAGGTTTGAGCATGTTCTCGCTGCTCTGGCGCTATCCACACAGCTTCTAATCCAAATGCAGGATCTGTTGTTTCAATGCCATCAAGCTTGCCATACACTTGCCCAGGATTGATCGCGAGTTCACAGTCATGGCGAACTTCAGCCTCTCCAACCACGACTCCCATTAACGAAATACGATAACAGTTAGGTGATAAATCAAGGTTGTCGCGAATATGCACCGCTGGTACTAAGAAACCTAATTCTTGTGATAATTTCTTACGCACACCTTTAATACGACCTAAAAGCTCACCACCTTGACCTTTATCCACTAACGGAATTAGACGATAACCCACTTCAAGTCCGATAGTATCGACATGCTGAACGTCTTCCCAGCTGAGTTCTTTAGGCTCTGCATCCTTAATTTCTGCTGGGCTTTTAACCGCTTGCTCAAGCGCTGCGGTTTTGTTGTCATTATTACGCTTATAAATCATATATGCAGCAAAGGCTGTAATAAAAGCGAACGTTAAGAATGCAAAATGAGGCATTCCAGGCACGATACCCATGACAAACAATACGCCTGATGCTATCGCCATTGACTTATGGCTAACAAACATCTGGCTTATCATCATGCCGCCCATATCACCCGATTCATTTTGACGAGTCACCATCAATGCAGCAGCGATTGATAACAGTAGCCCAGGGATTTGAGCGACTAAGCCGTCACCAATGGTCAATAAAGTGTAGATTTCAACAGCACTGGAAAAATCCAACCCATGTTGAACCATACCGATCACAAAACCACCGAGAATGTTAATCACCAAAATCATGATACCCGCAATGGCATCACCTTTAACAAATTTTGATGCACCATCCATCGCACCGTAAAAGTCAGCTTCTTTGGTCACTTCAGCGCGGCGTACGCGAGCTTGATCTTGCGTTAATGTGCCAGCATTTAAATCGGCATCAATCGCCATTTGCTTCCCTGGCATGGCATCCAATGTAAAACGGGCGCTCACTTCAGAAATACGCCCAGCACCTTTGGTAACAACGGCAAAGTTGATGATAATAAGAATCAGGAAAACCACTAAACCTACAGCGTAGTTACCACCAATAACCACAGAGCCGAAGGCTTCAATGACTTTACCCGCGGCATCACCACCGTTATGACCTTCCAATAACACGATTCGGGTTGAGGCAACATTGAGTGCCAATCTAAGTAGCGTTGCGACTAACAGAACGCTGGGGAATGCGGCAAAATCTAATGGTCTATCAGAATAAATAGCGACAAGCAGTACAACGAGTGCTAAAGCAATGTTGAATGAAAACAAGATGTCCAACAAAAAGGCAGGCATGGGCAAAACCACCATACCGAGTGCTGCAAGCACTAATAATGGCGTACCTATACCTTTAAAAGTACTTAATCTAACTTGTTTAATTTGACCTAATGCTGCTTTTACATCCATCAGTAGGAAACCTTTATAGTAATATTCTTGACGCTGACAACAGTAAAATGCAATTACTAAGCCAAAAGAATAGTTTCAAAAGGGCCGCTGGATTAATTGAAGGTTTTGTAAACGATTTAGTGTTTTAAATCATCAGGGATAGGTTGATTGATTGGCACGGGCTTAGGTCGCTTGCCCCTACCTTTTTGATACTGCTTGAGCTGGAATACATATGCCAAAATTTGTGCGACTGCAGTGAATAACCCTTCAGGCACTTGTTGGTCAATTTTCGTCGTATGGTATATAGCACGTGCTAAAGGTGGCGCCGACACAATCGGCACTTCATGCTCTCTGGCAATTTCACGAATTTTAAATGCGACATCATCAATGCCTTTCGCAATTAAAAAAGGCGCAGCTGACTGACTAACATCGTATTTTACCGCTACAGCATAATGTTCAGGGTTGACCACTATAACATCTGCATTTGGCACTTCAGACATCATCCTTTTGTTGGCCATCTCGTGCTGCATTTGTCTAATTCGGCCTTTTACTTCAGGTTTACCCTCAGTGTCTTTGTATTCATCTTTGACTTCTTGCTTGGTCATTTTCAATTGTTTATTGTGATTCCATATTTGAAATGGCACATCAATCACCACAATAAATAGCATTGAAGAACATAACAGAATAAACATCCATACTAACAACTCTAGTGCATGGTAAACGTTACCAGGTAGATGATCTGTCGAGAGTGTCATTATCTCAAAGAAGTAAAAACTCAATAAAAAATAGGCTGACACAGCCACTACAGCAAATTTAGCGATGCCCTTGGTCAACTCAACTAGAGCTTGTGTACCAAACATTCGCTTAAATCCTTTAGCAGGATTCATTTTACTGCCTTTGGGCATAAAAGCTTTAACTGAGAACGTCATACCACCCAGAATGATATTACCGATAAAAGCAATTAAGGCGAGAAATGCAATAAAACTGATGAGTGGAAAAGCAAGTTCATTGCCAACCACTCCCCAAACCAGAAACATTGAGTTGGTATCAAATATTTGATCCCGCTCCATGGTCAATATTTGTGTCATGATAGTGTGCAGACTTCGGGCAAGATTAGGCCCAACGATTGCGAACCCTACAGCTGATGCTAATAAAACAGCCGCTGTACCTAACTCTTTAGAGCGTGCCACCTGTCCTTTTTCACGCGACTGTTGCAGTCGCTTGGCGGTGGGGTCCTCTGTGCGTTCTTGACCTGTATCTTCTGCCATCAGTAACCTACTGAGTTAATGAGCCGTCAATTTGACAGGTCAATTGCAAAATATCACACATCAATAATTGGCCTCGCAGCCAAACCTCATCGAAATGAGACATGATGGGCCCTAATGTAAGCCACAAAATCAATAACCCGCTTACCATTGTTACCGGGAAGCCAATGGCAAAAATATTCAGTTGAGGCGATGCGCGCGTCATCACACCAAATGATAAGTTAATCAGCAGTAATGCGACGATTGCTGAAATCGACATCGTTAACGCCGCACCAAACATATAACCACCAAACTCGGCTAATTTTCGGTAATTAGTAATGCTAAAACCCTGATTTGAAATGGGGATAGTATCGAAACTCGCCACCAGCATTTTAAACATCAACAAATGTCCATCAACGGCGAGAAAAATCAACGTAGCCAGTAATAAAAAGAAATTACCTACAACTGGTGTTTGCTGACCTGAACTAGGATCGACCATAGAGGCAAAACCTAAACTGGTTTGCATACCAATAATCTGCCCCGTTAGTACAAAGGTTTGCATCACTAAAATAGTCACAAACCCCATAGCAGTACCTATGAGTATTTGCTGCGCAGAAATGAATACAGCACTTAATGAGAACAACTCGATAGGATCAACTGGTGCTGGAAGTACAGGTGCTACGGCAACAGTAATCGCAACAGATAAAAACAAACGGACTCTTGCTGGGGTGGTATTGGCACCAAAAACGGCCATAACCATTAACATTGAAGATATTCTAAATAACGGCCAAACATATGCGGCTATTGTTCGACTGATTTCTTCAAATAAAATTTCCACAGGACTAACCTATCACCTGAGGGATCATATTCACCATAGTGTAAAAAAAATCCATCATGGTTTGCACTAGCCAATGGCCGAGAAACATCAACGAAAATAGCGTAGTTAATAATCTAGGAAGGAAACTTAATGTCTGTTCATTGATTGAAGTTGCGGCCTGAAATACAGCCACAATCAGACCTATAAATAAGCCAGGTAAAATAATTGCCGATACAATCAGGACAATTACAGATAACGCTTCACGAAAAATATCAATCAGTGACTCTGGTGACATCAGTAACGCTCCCTATCTACCAAAACTGTTTGCCAGCGTTCCTAACACCAATCCCCAACCATCAACCAATACAAACAGCATTATTTTAAATGGGAGTGACACAATCATCGGCGACAACATCATCATACCCATTGCCATTAAAATACTCGCAACCACTAAATCAAGAACTAAAAATGGCACAAATAACATAAAGCCAATTTGGAATGCAGTTTTTAATTCACTGGTAATAAAAGCAGGTACCAATACACTCATTGGCGCTTGTTCTGGCGACGCAATATTGGTGTAGCCGGAAATTTCAATAAAGGTTTCTAAATCTGTGGTTCTGACTTGAGATAACATAAATGCACGCAGCGGCTCTTTACCGACTTCATAGGCTTGCTGCATTGTTAAAGATTCATTGATATAAGGCTCTACAGCTCGATCGTAAATTTGATCAAAAACTGGCGCCATAATAAAGAATGTCATGAACATACTCATACCAATGAGTACTTGATTAGATGGTGTTTGCTGTAACCCCAAAGCTTGACGCAAAATAGATAGCACTACAATGATCCGCGTAAACGAAGTGAGCATTATCACCATTGCAGGGATAAAACTCATTGCCGTCATCAGCAGCAATATTTGCATTGTTACAGAATACTCAGTACTACCATCAGCACCGGTTGAAACCGTAACGGCTTTTAATATTCCATCTTCAGCAAAACTCAATGGCGTAAAAAAAACAGCGGCAAATAAGACTAACACTATCCACTTTTTCATTATTGCTATTCCTTAGCCTGCTCTTTTTCTTGTTGACTGGCTTGCTGTTTGGCTTGCTTTAACCTGCTAGCAAAAGACGTCGTTTCGAGATTAACAGCCGTATCGAGCTTTTCAATCAAATTCACTTGCTGAGCAGTAACGCCGAGTAAATACTGCTGCCCTTCTAATTCAATCAAAACAATTTTTTCTTTTTGGCCTAAAGGGGTCATCGCAACAGTTTTTATCACCCCCTGATTTGATTGAACCAAGTTAAGCTTTTTAACGATATAAGCTAATACAAAAATAATGGCGATAACAAGAATCAGCCCACCCATCATGCTTGATAATGCAGCGATATTCGATGTTTCAGCACCACGGATGGCTATTTCTGAATTGGCTGATTCTGAATTTGACGCTTCAGTGACAGCAGAACTTGCCACCACTAATAGACTAACTGCATTTAGCACAAATGAACCCTTAACTGATAATTTGAAATTATTTTATTTTAGCTTTTTGATTCGTTCAGTTTGACTAATGACATCCGTTAAACGAATACCGAACTTATCATTGACCACAACCACTTCACCATGAGCAATTAAAGTGCCGTTTACCATTACATCTAGAGGTTCGCCTGCCACTCTGTCTAATTCCACTACTGAACCTTGGTTCAACTGCAGTAAATTACGAATACTGATAAAACTGCGCCCGACTTCCATCGAGATTGTCACAGGAATATCCATGATGCTATCAAGCTTATCAGCTTCTGCTTGAGAAATAGGGCTTGACTCATCTACGAGCTCATCGAGTTCTACTTGTTCGGCAACATTGGCCTCTTCAAGTGCTTGCTCTGCCATTGCCGCAGCCCAATCGTCAGTATCATCGCTCATCATGTCACCTTATAATTCTGAAATATCACGCGCTTTACCTTTGCGCGTAATTAACTGTAGTTCTGATTTAGCGGTCTCAGGACGAGGAATTTTCTCGCTGATCTTCAACGCTAAGTTATCTCTAGATTTACCTAATTTACATCGATAAGTGGGTAAATCCTCAATTCGCATCATGATGTGCTCAGGTAATTCAATCGGTATAACATCCCCTGCTTTGAATTCCATGACATCACGAAGTTTGACTTCATGCTCGATGATATTGGCATCAATACCGACCTGTACATCCATAATTTCATCACGTAAGGCTTGTCCCCAACGCATGTCAGTATCTTGCTTATCACTTTGAACACCCGCATCAAGTAACTCACGGATAGGTTCAATCATTGAATATGGCATGGTGATATGAAAATCACCACCGCCTCCATCAACTTCAATATGGAAAGAATTAATCACCACAACTTCTGTGGGACTAACAATGTTCGCCATAGCTGGGTTGACTTCTGAATCCAAATACTCAAATTCAACATCCATGACTGGAGCCCAAGCATCTTTATAATCTTCAAAAATAATTTTCAGCAATAATTGAACAATACGTCTTTCTGTTGGCGTAAATTCACGGCCTTCAATTTTTGCATGGAAACGACCATCACCACCAAAGAAGTTGTCTACCAATATAAAGACTAAACGCGCCTCCATGGTAATCAGGGCAGTCCCTTTAAGTGGGCTAAAACGCACCATATTAAGACTAGTAGGAACAAATAATGTATGGACATATTCGCCAAACTTAAGCATTTGTACACCATTAATTGACACTTCAGCAGCTCTGCGCATCATATTAAACATACTAATTCGTAAATGGCGGGCAAAACGCTCATTTACAATTTCCAGCGTCGGCATTCGTCCACGAACAATGCGGTCTTGAGAGGAGAAATCATAGACACGAGTATCCTCACCGTCGTTAATGTCATCCTCATCAACATCATCGACTCCGTGAAGCAGCGCATCAATTTCGTCTTGGCTTAATAAATCACTCACATTATCACCTTGTCTTATTCACTGGTGTTATTGCATCACAAAACCAGTAAATAGTACTTTTTCTACTATTTTGCGGCCAGCTACAGGTTGTAGTGTATTTTGCACATTAAGTAGCGCTAATTGTCTTAGTTCGTCCTTACCAGCCTGAGTACTTAGCTTTTGTACATCTGCAGCACTAAACGTGGTTAATAAAGCATCTTCAATTAATGGAATGTGCATTTTCGCAGTTTGACCATCATCGCCACGTACCATCAATTGTACTTTTATTTCCACTAGGCGAGCTCGATCAACCCCAGGAAGGTTAAACAAAAATGGCCTCGGCATGCCGACATAATTAGCCTTGCCTTTTTTAGATTCATCAACTTCGGTTTCAGCTGAACTTGCAGTACCAGGAGTTGCAGGAATTGACTCCTCATCGCCTCCTAGAAAAAATAATGCCGCGCCTGCAATCAGACCAATAACGACGACACCGATAGCAATAAAGATAATCAGCTTTTTCTTACTTTTAGGTTGGTTTTCTGTTGTTAACTCTAGAGATTCTTCTTCAGCCATCATTTATTCCATTTTATGTGCTGCCACATTGGTAATAATCTCATCTCAATTATTACAGGGCTTTGACTGCATTAACGTAATGGCTATAGATTACCGACTTAGGCGTAATAATCTATAGCTGAATTGCTACTCTTTGCATGTTTTGTAGCAATCTCGAGTTCTTGTGCTGAAATTTCATCCAGCATATTCTCGCCACTGCTGTTTTGTTCATCATACTCGGATTTTTTCTGGCTTTCGCCATCTTGAGATACATGGCTGTCAGCAAGTTGTAATCCTTCCTCAGCCAGCATTTCTCTCAATTTGGGAATCGCTTGCTCAATGAGGTCTTTTGTCTGAGATTGAGCTACTTGGAACTGTACTTGAGTTTGCTCACCGTTAACTTGAACTTTTACTACCATGTGCCCAAGCTCGGCTGGATCTAGACGAATTTCAGCATGCTGAACGCCTTGCCCAACCATAGTGATAAGTTGTTGTTTCATTACAGGTGCAAATTTTTGAATCATATCCTGCATTTGCACTACGGACTCAGCCCCTTGACGTAACGAAAGTTGAAATTGAGGTACATCACTTTTGTGCTGTGGTGTAAAACTGCTTTGATTTTGTAGTGCTTTTACATCTATCGTTTCACTCTCTTGCCCTAGTTCAGCAAGTGTTGATTGACTTGAGTTAGCTGCTACATTAACCATGGCATTATTAAAGGCGACTTTGGAGGTTGGTTTATCTAATGCCACACTTATCTCGGCTTTACTAAGATTCACAGGGGCACTTTCTTTATCTTCTTTCTTAGCTAGTTTATTCGTATCAGCTATGACTTTTGAATCAGCCACAACTTTCTCAGCATTCGCAACCTGAGCTGAAGCGGCAGTATAGTTCGCTGTATCAGTGGCATTCGCAGCACCTTGGACATTATTGGCGATATTAGATGTTGAGTTAGCAAGTTTAGCTTTTTCAGCAGTAATTAAATCAGCATTGGCCTCTGTAACAGGGATTGTTGCTGTCTGGTTATTGAGTTTCCCATCGATTAACAAAGGTAAGGCTTGGTTATCAGTGATGCTGACTTGTTGATTATAGGCATTAATTAGTTTGTTCAGTTCAGCAGCACTTAAAGCGGCAAGATCTTGTTCACTCATCGAAGAAAATTGAGTCAATGCATCTAGTTGCTCAGTGTTCAGTGAACTTAAAAAAGAAGTGGTATTTATTTCGGCACCTAACTCTTTATCAATATCATCAATACCCGTCTCAATAGCCTTTTCAATACCTATATCAATTCCTATGTCAATTCCTGCTTCTTTCGGCAAAACATCAACTGCGAGCTCATTAACCAGTAAACCCTTTTCAATTGAATGCTGAGCCTCTTCAGTTAACACTAATTCGCTATCGGCTTGAGAAAGCACTAACTCTGACAACTCAGATTCAAGCGGCAAGACTTTGCCACTTTTTTCAAAATCTGCCTGAGTATCGAAATTTTCAGCTAAATCTATTTGAGCAAAAATAAGGTCAACATCCGAACCTTCTGCTGATGGAGCATTGATACTCGCTGGTTGTTCATTAGTATTTAGACTGAGCTTAGTTTTATCTACATCCACTTGTGATGCTTGATTAAAGACAGATAAAAAAGACTGTTTATCATCGAGTTGCACGGTTCCTGAAACCTGCGAATTGGTGGTTTTGCCACTATTTCCCAATAAAATACTGCTCATTTGTTGCATAACAAACTCCACTCAACATCACTCATAACGAACCAATTGGTACAACAATCGGATCCTGATAACAGTCACAAAGCTGACACTTCACTAACTAACTCTATAAATAAGCAATTAAAATGCCAGCTTATTAGAATATTGGGTTTTAAGGTTATTTACTCTTTCATCGCAAGGTAACTATCAGACTGAAAAATGAAAGTTTTAGAGTCAAGTTTTGAGCGTTAAGTTTAAGAAGATTTCTAGCGAGGTTTTTTACGGATGAATTGTTGCATAGCAAATTCATCCGATGCTTTTTGTTCACGTTTATTTGCAATTATTTGCGCTTTTAATGCATTTTTTTCTAGTAACATTTCCACAGCTTTACGTTTTTGCTGCTTTTCTTGCCAATGTACTTGGCGATAACCCGTTTGTTTTTCAGTTTCTTTTACTGCATTTACTTGTTGAATGAGCGCTTGATCGACTTGCTTAATAAATTCATGAAATGAATGGTATTCACTGGCACTTAAAGTTTTGCCTTGGGTTTCACCCATTTGCTTCATGTATTCAAGACGATAGTTATTCAGTGCATCTAGCTGACCTTGGCATTTTTGCTGCTCAAGCTGGGCAGACTTTAATTGCAAAGCAGCTTGCTCTTCAGCTTCTTTATTGATTTTTAATACTGTCAACAGAGGATCAGCGCGGCGCATTATTTACATTGGGCAGCGATTTGCCCCACCATAGTTTGGCTATCATTAAACGAGATAACATCTTTAAAACCCTGTCTTAAAAATGCATTCATCGCAGGTTGTAATCTAATGGCATTGTCTATTCGCGGATCGCTACCTTGAGAATATGCTCCAATGGATATGAGGTCGCGATTTTGCTGATAGGTAGAATACATTTGCTTAACTAAACGCATCGATTCTAAATGTTCTGGCGCAATCACCATTGGCGCAACACGACTAATAGATTGTTCAATATCAATAGCTGGGTAATGACCAGAATCAGCAAGTGTGCGAGATAAAACAATGTGACCATCAAGAATCGCTCTTGACGCATCTGCAATGGGATCTTGCTGATCATCACCTTCTGTCAGTACAGTATAAAAAGCAGTAATGGAACCTTGTCCAGGGCCTCCGTTACCTGCCCGTTCAACAAGTCTTGGTAATTTAGCAAATACTGATGGTGGATAGCCTTTTGTTGCTGGCGGTTCTCCAACAGCTAACGCCACTTCACGTTGTGCCTGAGCATAACGGGTTAAGCTATCCATCAATAATAACACGTTGTACCCCAAGTCACGAAAGTATTCAGCTATACGAGTGGATGTTTCACAAGCACGAAGACGCATTAATGGCGAAGTGTCAGCTGGTGCGGCTACAACAACGGAGCGAGCCCGTCCTTCTTCACCAAGGATCTCTTCAATAAACTCTTTTACCTCACGACCACGCTCGCCCACTAGCCCTACAACAATAATGTCAGCAGTTGTCCCGCGAGTCATCATGCCTAATAGCACACTTTTACCCACACCGGAGCCAGCAAATAAGCCCATTCGCTGACCCTTACCCACTGTTAGCATCGCATTGATGGCCCTTACCCCTACATCTAAAGGTTCAGAAATGGCACGTCTAGCAAGTGGATTAATTGGCGGTGCATGACGAGAAGCTTGTTGATCTGTATTTAATGGCCCTAAACCATCAAGTGGTGAACCACTGCCATCAAGCACTCTGCCCAACAAACTCAGTCCGACATTCAAACTTGACTGCTCACCTAATGGCCGCACTCTTGCCCCAGGTAGTACACCTCTTAATTCATCAACGGGCATTAAATACAACAGCTCGTCATCGAACCCGACCACTTCGGCAACTAATTCACCCGCCATAGTTTCTATCGAGCATAAACTGCCCACAGGTGCTCTGCAGCCTGTAGCTTCTAATGTTAAGCCCACAACACGCACTAACTGCCCACTGGCTACCGGCCTAAGTGGGCTGACTTTTTGACTTTGGTTTTTGAGTTTATTCAGTAACTGATGTTGACGGCTTTGCATTGTCTTGTACCTCATCAGTTTCTAAAATTTTGGACTGCTCATCTGCACCATTTTCAATTGCTGTTGTGTTATGAAGGTCAACTGAAGAATCTGCAACTTGGAAACTTTGATCTTTTATAGATGATTCTTCTATCAATGGTTCATGACGAGTTGCTTCTTGCAGACTTGTATCATTCTCACTGATTTCTGAATCAGTCACTTCAGTAATTTGACTGTTTTCCGTCGTTAAGCTTGAAGATTGCCTTTCTGGTAAGTGATCCACGACCTCAGTCGTATATTGCGGATGTTCAGTTTTTATCGTTTGCACATTTGCTTGAATGCCAGAGGCTTGCTCATGTAGCTCTTGCAATACCTGACGCATTCTCTCTTCTACCCGCAAATCAACGCTTGAACGCATGCTATTGATAATACAATCACCTGGATTTAATGAAGGGTCAGCTTCAATGTCCCAATGATTTTTTTCTAATTGTGCATCACTGTATAATTGCATCACTAAGGTAGCATCATCTGGATGCAGTCTGAGTTTAACCTGTTGCTCTTTAATCGGCAGGGAGTCAACACCTTGACGCAAGACTGATAAAATATGCTCAGGATGGGTTTTGAGTTCATGACCAACAATAGATTTAGCTAGGTTGATTGCTAACTGTAATACTTCTGCTTCAATTTCAGCATCAAGTAACATTAATGGTTGCTCGAATTGTTTTACCAATTGAGATAATTTCTCGAGCACTTCATTGACTTTAACTTGGCCAACTTCATAGCCTTGTTGTTCCCCCTGAGCAAAGCCTTCAGCGTGCCCGACTTCAAGACCTTCAAGTTTACCTTGTTCAAGACCTTGGCTGTGACCTGCTACTTTTCCTTGCTCAAACCCTTCCTGCTCAGCTTCAACTCTGATTTGTTCAATTTCTGCCATGGTTGGAGGTAGAAGCGGTTTTTCTTCTGATTTAGCAGGTGGGTTTTGGCTACCTAAGTGTCCAAATAAATTAGACGGAGAGTCTGTTTGATCTTCGGTGACATCAGGCAATTGCCAATGACTGAAATCTAAGTCATCATTTTCGATTGATTTATTGGTTTTAGATTCCGTCATGGATATGCCTAATTTCTACAGCGATTAATGGTTTTATATTGCAGCTAAACGGTAATGGCTTATGGATAAAATTATAATGATGGCATTATAAGAACTCTTCACCACCACCGCCACCAAGCATAATTTCACCACTATCACTTAAGCGACGAGCAATTGCGAGAATTTCTTTTTGGGCCACTTCAACTTCACTGATCCTAATAGGTCCCATTGCTTCAAGATCATCACGTAATAATTCACCGGCACGTTTAGACATATTACCGATAATTTTATCTGACAATTGGTCATCAGTGCCTTTTAATGCCTTCATCAGCACATCTTGCTGTACTTCTCTTAGTAAAACTTGAATTCCGCGGTCATCAACATCAATCAAGTTTTCAAATACAAACATAAGATCTTGAATTTGCTGAGCCATCTCTTCGTCTGATTCACGCATTGTTTCCATAATCTGGCTTTCAACGCCTGTATCTAAGAAGTTCATAATATTAGCAGCAGCTTTAAGTCCACCCATTTTCGCTGCTTGTGCGCCGCCTTGGCCTGCGAACTGTTTCTCCATAATATCATTCAATTCTTGCAATGCAGCTGGCTGTACTTCTTCTAAATTAGCAATACGCATCATCAGATCTAAGCGAGTATTTTCAGGAAACTGACTGAATATTTCTGCTGCCTGATCAGGTTCTAGATAAGATAAAACAATGGTTTGAATTTGCGGATGCTCATTTTGAATGATGGTTGCAACTTGACGTGCATCCATCCATTTTAATGAATCTAAGCCTTTAGCACCGCTACCCATGATAATTTGTTCAATTAAATTACCGGCTTTATCTTCGCCAAGTGCTGCTGTTAAGGCTTTTCTTACGAACTCTTCACTATTAAAACCAATAGACGAGAATTTTTGAATTTCTTCAAGAAATAACTTATGTACGCCAATGACTTTTTCTTGACCAAAGTCTTCCATGGCCGCCATAGACATACCAACTTTTTGAACCTGTTTTGGTTCCAAGTGTTTTAGTATTGAAGCCGCGTCAGCTTCACTTAGGCTTAACAGTAAAATAGCGGTCTTTTCAGTTCCCGTTAAATCATCTGGGTTAAACCCTTTAGTAGCCTCTGCTACCGCAACTTCATCATTTGCCATCTTCTTGTAACCAACTCTTAATTACTTGGGTAGAAAGTTCAGGTTCATTTGCCACTAATGCCCGTATTGACTTAATCATATCATCATCTTTATGAAGATTTGGAATTTGAATTGAGCCATCATCTGCATAACTATAATCAGCTTGCTGAGTATTGAGCATTCCGAGTGTATCTGCAGCATATTGATCTTCAATCTCAGCCAATTCATGACCTAAGCGAGCCTCTTCTGGCATTTCAACTTCATTGGCTTTCAGCAACTTATTCAACATTGGTCTGATAACAAATAAAATCAAGACTAATACCAATAATGCACCTAAAACCAGTCTTACCGCGCGCCAAAACCAAGGTTGCTCCCATAATTCAGGCTCAGGTAATGCTTCAATTAATTGATCCATAAATGGAACGGTAACCACTTCTAAAGTATCACCACGTTGGCTAGTAAAGCCCATAGCCCCTTCCAGTAAACGGCGAATATTCGTCAGCTCTTGTTCGGTTCTTGGCACTCTAGTGACCACACCATTTTCATCAACCGCACCTGGTTTATAATCAATCGCCACTGACACGCTGACTCGTCTTACTTGGCCAACTTGCTGACGTGTATGACTAATTGTGGTGTCTAACTCAAAGTTACGGGTCGCTTCACGGTGGCTGTCACCACTGACTGAGGTAGTTTCTGCTTCACCGACTTCTTGTGGGATGTTTGATTCCATTGGCGGTTGATTTGATAAAGCGCCAGGAATACCGCCCATTGATTGACCTGATGAATTACGTTCAATGGTCATTTCACTACGAATCGCAGGTAAATCAGGTGAAAAGCGTTTGGCCGTTTGTTCAACCGCAGTAAAATCCATGTTCACATCGACCTGAGAAGTAAAATTTTCAGGTCCTAATATCGGCATTAAAATCGATTCGACTTTATTACGATACTCAGCTTCTTTCTGTTGAACCAATTCTTGTTCGCGGCGCGCTCTAGATGATGCCGCATCTTGGCTGCCTGAATTTAATAAACGGCCATTAGAGTCAGTTACAGTCACTCTCGTTGGGTCTAAGCCCTGTACTGCTGAAGCAACAATATCGACGATAGAGTCAATTTCTTCTTGTCCTAAACTGCCTCGACGAACATTGACCACAACAGTTGCACTTGGTTTGGATTTATTGCGGGCAAAAACATTTTCTTTTGGCAAAGCTAAAATAACTTTAGCGCGAGTTACGCTATTTAGTTCTTCAATTACTCGGGCTAAATTGACTTCTTGGCTTTGCTTTAAGCGTGCTTGCTCCATTCGTTGGCTAACACCGAAGCCACTGTCTTTACTTAGGTAATCTGTTGGCTGGCTTGATGCTTCAACGCCTGCACGAGCTAGTAATAGTTTTACATTTTGATATTTGTCTTCAGGAATACTGACGACATCACCAGAAATTTTATAGGCAATTTTATTTTTATCCAAAACGTCCAACACTTGGATCATTTCGTTTGTTTCCATTTGACCTAACGGTCTGTACTCAGGCTCTTGCGCCCACATCATCATAAATACAGCCAATACCAAACAAACGGCTAATGCCAGAATCATAGTAATTTGACGCATAAAATCAGCACTACCAAAAGAACTCATCAAACCAGGTTTGTTTTCCTGCTGAATCCCTGTGCTACTAGCGGTATCTGAATCTAATACGAGATCTGTACTCACAATAATTACCTACTTTCTAATCTGATAAAGAGGCCTAAACAGGCATGCTCATAATTTCTTTGTAAGCTTCGACAAGCTTATTTCTTACCTGTACTGTCGCTTCAAAAGCCACACCAGATTTTTCACGAGCAATAACGGTATCTGATAAAGTTACCGTAGAATCACCCATCTCTAAACGAGTGGCTAGATTAGCCGAGTTTTTCTGTAACTCTGTCACACCGCCAACAGCTTGAGAAAGCAATTCTCCGAAGTCTGCACCTGAAGTATTGCCTACTTTCTGGATCATATCCGGTTGGATAGGTGAGCGAAGATTAGGCGAGATTTCACCACGAAGTGATTGCATTTCTTGTAAGAAAGGATTCGAGCTAATCTGCATTGTAATCTCCTATTCGTCGGATATTTGACGACTAAAAACCAGTTACAATAGATTTAGCAAGTAGGATGCCAACAATAGAATTAACGCGATAGTTTGGGTGATTTTATTACTAATGGATGACTGTTTGACTAGCAAGTGAACAAGTAAACCTGATCGAAAGCTAGATCAGGTTTACTTTGTAGGAGTCTAGCTAAAAGCTAGGCAGGGACTTGTATTCCCATATCGCGCATCTTGGCCATTTTATAACGTAAGGTTCTAGCACTGATGCCTAGCTTTTCCGCTACATCTTTGCGGCTACCATTACACTGGTTAAGTGTCTCAAGAATAATTACATGCTCTTGAGCTTTTAACTCATCACCAAGTCCTTCATTTTCAACTACAGGTTTGACTTGAGTAGGTTCAGGTTGCTGTAATTCAACTTCATTTGAATCTAATATGATATCTGCTGTTGAAATAGCCTCTCCAGTATGAAGAATGAGTGCTCGTTGAATCACATTATCCAGCTCACGAACATTTCCTGGCCAGCGATAAGTCAACAAACGTCTACAAGCCACTTCATCCAAAGTCGGCACAGGTGAGATATTGGCATTCTTAGCATGCTTAACCAATAAATGACGCGCAAGTGGTAAGATATCAGCTGGTCGTTGATTCAAAGCAGGCCAAGTTAACGGGAATACGTTAATTCGATAATATAAATCTTCTCTGAAACCGCCTGATGCCACCATTTCTTTTAAGTCTCTGTTAGAAGTAGCAAGTACACGCACATCAAGAGAAATAGTTTTACGCCCACCTAAACGTTCAACTTCTCGTTCTTGTAACACTCGCAGTAGCTTAGCTTGTAGACCTAATTCCATTTCTGAAATTTCATCTAATAAAATCGTACCACCTTGAGCTTGTTCAAATTTACCGGGACAAGCTTGGTATGCGCCAGTAAAAGCGCCTTTTTCATAACCAAATAATGTCGCTTCGAGCATATTTTCTGGAATGGCGGCACAATTAATTGCAATAAAGGGTTGTTGTGAACGCGAGCTATTTTGATGTATGTATCGTGACAATACCTCTTTGCCTGAACCACTTGGCCCCATAATCATCACTGACGCATCTGAACTGGCTACACGCTGGGCAATAGAAAGTAATGCCAAACTTTTGTCATCAGCCACCACAGGCTGATCAAGATTTTGCTTTAGGGGTAAATAACGTGACACTTGGTTAAGTAGTACTTCTGGCGCAAATGGTTTCGCTAGATAATCAACAGCACCAAGTTTAATCGCACTAACCGCACTATCAATGGTTGCATAAGCGGTCATCAGTAGCACTGGCACTTTACAGTTTTGCTGCTGTAAATAATTTAACAAGCCTATACCACCAATGCCTTCCATTTGAACATCACTAATAACCAAATCAAATTCTGTTGACTTGAGTGCAAGAATTGCATCTTCTGCAGATGCAACATCAACACATTCATAGCTTGCCAGCAGTAAGGTGTCGAGTAAGGCCTCACGTAAAGATGCGTCATCTTCAACGAGTAATAGTTTTGCTTCACCCATGTGATGCCTCCGGGCTATTGTGATTTTCTGCGCCACGTTCTGTTCTACTAAAGTCGTTATCTGTAATGTTGTTATCAGCTAATGCTTCATTGTTTAACACTTCACTTTCGAAACCTGTCGTCTGAGTTTGATGCGATTGATAAATCGGGAATGACAATCTGATTAAACAGCCTTTATTTGGTTGTGATGAGACTTGCACTGTCCCTTTATGATTTCTTACTACCGTTTGAACAACTGCTAAGCCTAAACCTGTACCTTGGCTTTTGGTTGTAAAAAATGGCTCTAGAATCTGTTGCTGCATATCAGCTGCTAATCCTTTGCCATTATCAATAACATCAATATTAATATGAGTATTAGATGAAGCTGTAATGATTCTAATTTCTGTGGCATTAGCCTCTAAGCTATTCATAACAAGGTTATTAATTGCTGAACTTAGCGCATTACTATTAGCTAACATTCGTTCACTAGCTTGATTAAAATAATTTAACTGACACTGGTTTTTTTCAGCAATGGGTTCACAACTAGCAAGTACAGGTTCGATAATATCTTCAACGTCAGTCACCTGGGATGCATCATCTTGCTTATTTTTAGCCATTAACAGCATGTCATTTACTTGTCGCTCAAGTTCATTCAACCTGTCGACTAATTTAGTTTGAAATCGTTTTTTAGCCGTATCATTCAGTTTTGGACTAGCAAGGTTAGATGCATATAACATAGCGGCAGAAAGCGGTGTTCTTACCTGGTGAGCCAAGGTTGCGACCATTTTTCCTAACGCCGATAAGCGTTGGAGGTGCGACAAATTTTTCTGTAATAAACGCGTTTCGGTTAAATCTGTTAAAACAATTAATTGTCCAGGTTCTGGCGTTAACGGAGTAATAGCCAGTTTAACTCTTCGCCCGTTTTTAAGTGAGACTTCATGGCCATCATCTTCTTGCGGTGAAAAAGCGCGGTTAATAATATCGAACCATTTAGCCCCTTGTAGCGGTCTACCTAAAAGCTCTGTTGCCACAGGGTTTGCCAATGTAACCAGTCCATCACCATTAATGATAACAACACCTGAAGGCATCGCTTGCAGAATGTGCGCCATTTGATTTGACATATTCGCCGCCTTTTGCGGTGCTGAACGGGCTATTTGTCCAGCTAAATCATGATTAACGCTTGCTGAAGCCACGGAAAGATTATCGTTTTTTGAGGTGTAAAGGTCTTGATTATCAGGCACTTGAGAACCGACTTCTTGACAGTCTAATCCTTGAGGTGCTGAATAGGAGCTTTCTTGAGCCGTATCGTTAAGAGCATAGGAATTTGAGGCATTATAATTCGATCCCACTTCTGTAATAGAATTAGGCTCTACCATCGATTGTGCTAAACTGCTGTGCGCCGAAAACATAGCCACTCCGTCAAAATATTAACTTTTGTGTAAGCTGATGCATTTGGTGTGCCAAAACGTTATGTGTAAATCATAAGCATAAAAAAGCATGCCATGAGGCATGCTTTAGTGTAACTGTTTATGGCAAAACTGGTTAATCTTTGCTCATGCCATATTTACGCATTTTTTCAACTAAGGTTGTTCGTCTAATCCCCAACATTTCTGCTGCTCTAGCAACCACATTATCTTGTTGCTCTAGAGCTTGGCGGATCATATCGATTTCTAGCTCAGCTAATAAATCTTTTAGGTTAACACCTTCTGGCGGTAATTCACTTGGGAAACGGGTTTCAGGGATCTCAATAGGTTCATCATCACTGAAAATTGACGCTAATGCATCACGCTCTTGTTGCTCTTCGCTAATTTCAACACTGTACTCTGGCACATCGATATAACGATACTTTCGCGGTAAATCATTAACATCGACCAATCCGCCAGGGAAAAGTATCGTCAGGCGCTCTACCAAGTTAGATAACTCACGCACGTTTCCTGACCAGTTATGTTCTTTTAATGATTCTATTGCACGCTGGGTAAAACGGATTTTACCCCGCCCTTCATTGAAGACTCTGCTCACCAATTCCTGCAGTAAAAGAGGCACATCATCACGGCGCTCGCTCAGCGATGGCATTTCGATTGGAAAGACATTCAATCGATAATAAAGATCTTCACGAAATAAATTATCATTTATCATCGTTTCTAAATCACGATGTGTTGCAGCGACAACCCTCACATCAGTGGTAATAGTTTTAGAACCACCCACTCTTTCAAATACTTTTTCCTGCAATACGCGTAGTAACTTAACCTGCATTTGTAGCGGCATATCACCGATTTCATCTAGAAATAGTGTGCCATTCTCAGCTAATTCAAAACGGCCTTTACGGGTTGAAATTGCGCCAGTAAATGAGCCTTTTTCATGTCCAAAGAGTTCACTTTCTAATAATTCAGGTGGAATTGCGCCACAGTTTACCGGAATAAAAGGACCATCCCGTCGCTCTGACATGTAATGAATATTGCGGGCTACAACTTCTTTACCTGTACCTGACTGACCTAATACTAAAACAGTCGCACCTGAAGTGGCAACTTGGCTTATCAGATGACGAACATTGGCTATCCCTTCACTTCGTCCAACAAGAGATCTAAATAACTTTGTCTGATTCGCACTAGTGGGAATTTGCGGTTGCTTAGCTTGACCATAAACTTGGCAAAAATGGAGTAGCTCAGTTAATTGTGGGTAATTGATAGGCTCATCAATAGTGCCAAGTACATTAACACCATTAATTTCAAGCGTACCGATCAATAATACTGGCTGCCAAGGAATGGATGACTGAACATCTTTAATAAACTCTGGCGATACTGATTCAGTATCAATGACTAAGGCTCTAAAACGAGATTCACGTGATAATGACGCAAGATCATCAGTAGAGATGACATGATGTTTTTCATCTAAGAATTCAAAAATACAACAAAGACGAGAGACTCGCTCAGAAGGTTCAGCAACAATTAAAATTCGTTGTTCTATTTGCATCATTAAGAAGGCCAAAGCTCTAGTTATTAGTTATTCAAAGTCATATTCATGTTATTGGCTGTCTATTTGCAAACACCATAGAGTTAGCACACATTACAGAGTCTAGACTTGAATATTGATTATCACGCTATATTTTTTGAGTCAGAAGACACAATTATAATATAAACATTAACATAGCAGAATGCATACTCATATTTTTTAATCTTTACTTAAATATAGCCAAACCAGCAATAAAGTTTAAACGAATACGCAAAAATTAAATATTGTATTATCAGAGCATGAGAATCAAGCATCAGAAGACATTATTCTACCATGCAGTTGATTTAAGTCACCAACAGTTGTTTTTATAGGCAGGTTTCAACATTTTATTTCAAAAAGTAAATAAAACGAGGATTCAGTTTAACTGCAACCTTAAAACTTATCAGCAATAAAAAAGACGCCATTGGCGCCTGTTTTACAATCGTAACACTTAGTATCAACTTGCTTCTGAAGTCATCAAGTGCATATCTTGAGGAATGGCATCCCAGCCTTCTTTGATGGTTCGAAGAATACCTGAAACATCATCAATCGCTTTAACATCATTATTCATATTTGCCTCTGAAATACGACGTAACATAAAGTCATAAAGCTCACTTAAATTGCCTGCTACAGAGTCTTTTACATCCATATTCAAGCTATTATTTAAGCCGTTTATAATTCCAATGGCTTTGTTAATTGCAACGCCTTTACCTTGTAAGTCTTGCGTTTCGATTGCGTAGCGACTTTGAGCTAAACGCAACAAAGCACCATCGAACATCATTTGGATTATACGATGTGGGGAAGCAACAGCTAACTCACTATCGATAGATACTTTACGGTAAGATTTAATTGAACCTCTCATAGGTCACCTTCGCTACTTGTTTGAATCGACTGATTGATAAATACTAATCTGGCGCTGATTTTTCTTTCTGAGATTAAGCAAAGATTGAATATGTAAAAGTACTTTACTAGCGCGTTTTTCAAAAGATTGAGTAATCAATAATTGCTCATTCAAAACGGTTCGTACTACTTCAACATTGTCATCTTTAAAATCATCAAGTAAAATTTGACGCTCCTGTATCAACTCTTGCAATTTCAATACCAGCTCGTCAGACTTCTCATCTTCTGAAGGTAAATTTTCTAGCTCATTAAGCGTATCATCGACACGTTGATTAATATTCTCTAGCAACGGAATACCTTAAACTTATGATTGAGGAACAACACCAGGTAAAGAGTTGAGTCTCTCCACCAAGCCCGAACTCTGTTGATTCATTTGCGCGACAACTAAATCCATCGCATTAAATTGTTTAAATAATCTTGCTTCTAGCATCTCCATTTTTAAACTAAACGATTCACGTTGATCATCTAAACGGCTTTGCTCTTTCGTTAAACTGGTGTTGCGGCCATCAATTATGCCTCCAGACTCAACATAACTCTCAACGAGTGTATCTAATCGATTAGCAATACCGGTATCAGGAGAAGCGAATAAACCTTCTACTAAATTCATATCTTCGCTAATGACTTTATCCAGTTTAGTGCTATCAATTGACAGTTTTCCGTAACGGTCAGTTTCAATACCAATATCATATAGTGCGCTAGAACTGCCATCGACATCGACTCGAGTGCTAATAACACTGCGCATTTGTGACTCAATTGAACGTATCATTGAGTCACCTTGTAAAGCGGCTGCTTCCTCATTTTCTACATCATATTTCGAAAGACTACTAATTGAATCGACTAAACTATTGTATGCATCAACAAAACCTTGAATATTGTCTTTTACGCTTTCATCATCTTGTTCTATTTTTAATGTAGATGTCTTACTCATATCGGCTTCGGTCAGTGATAAAGTCACTCCAACAATGGCATCTTTGACTTCATTAGATTGTGAAGTCACTTTTTGCCCATCAATGTAAACTATTGAGTTTTTTGCATCACTTAATGTGGTCAGATTACCTGAGCCAAACATATCATTTAAGCCAGAGCCTGCGGTGTCATTTGCAACGACAGAAACTTCGTTATCGGTTCCAGTTTCATCAGAACTAAATACCAAACGACTGCCGGCGTCACTTGTAATAATGGTGGCCGTAACACCTGAATTGTCATCAGCGCTATTTATTTTATCTGCAATATCTTTAAGGCTATCTGTTGCTTCTATATCAACTGAAAACGCTTCACCATTTACCGATAAATCGAGGCTACCTTGACCAACTGCAGACGTTGCATCAGCAACATTCGTTCCAGCAATTTTATGCGAGGAAGCTAATTGCTCCACTTGAATTTGATAGTTGCCAGTTTGTGCAGTTTTGTCGGCTGTAGCACCAAAATAAATGCTGTCACCCGTTGAGACATTTCTGATATTCAAAGAATCTGGATCAGTTAATTTTTCTAGCGCATCTTGGAATGTGGCTAACTTACTTTTTAAAGTACCAATACCCGAAACTTTTGATTCAATCGTTTCTTCCGTTTTATCAAATAAGGCTTCTTTAGGAAGCTTTTCGGCATCAACTAACACACCAACAATAGTGTTAATATCTAATCCAGATCCTATACCGGTTGCTGTTAATGCCATGATGTACTCCTAAAATGCTACTAGCTAAATTTGACTTACGCTTCTGTTTTAAGCAAAAAACCAGCCACTTCTGCTAATTTTTGCGATAACTCTAATGCTTCTTCATTTGGAATTTGACGAATAATATCGCCAGAGTCAAGATCGAGAACATTGACGATTTGCTTACCCGACTCATCATCAATTTTAAAGGCTAACCCTTTACGCATCAGTGATACCATGCTATTGAGTTCATCAACGAGCTCTGCAACCTCAACATCTTTGGGCTTTTCTTTGGGCTTTTCTTTTGCCGTTTCTTCTGTGAGCGATTCAGCCTTAGTCAATTCGGACACTTTAAACTTGTCTTCATTGTCTTTAATGTTATTTTCAGCTAATCGCTGAGTTCCTATATAGTCAGATACAACTTGTTGAGGACCATTAAGATTTAATTCCATAGTCATATTATACCCCCAGAAAAAACAATTTGATTAAAAAAAGGGAGATTCTAGTAGAATCTCCCTTCTTTAAATCGTTTTTAATCGAACTTTAGCTTACTTTTCGATTAAAGAAGAGATAATGCTATTTGAGGCAGTTGGTTCGCTTGCGCCAACATAGAAGAACCTGTTTGCTGTAGAACTTGGTTCTTGGTCATTTCAGCCGTTTCTTTCGCGAAATCGACATCAACAATACGACTCTTAGCATCGGCAACGTTCGCCTGAGTATTAGCACTGTTAGCAATGTTGTGTGCTAAGCGGTTTTGTTTTGCACCTAAATCTGCTCGTTGAGTATCAATAGACTTAATCGCTGCATCAATTGCAGTTAAAGAAGCTGTACGGTCGCCAGCTGAAGCATTATCTAACCCGTCTACTGATAGTGAGCTTGCATCAGTTTTCGCAACCGTGATGGTGATATTTTCACCAGCCTGATGACCAACTTGGAAACTTTTACCAGCGGCAAAGCCGCCTGACATTAGCTTAGTATCACCAAACGCCGTGTTATTACCAATTTCAGTAATTTCTAAAGCTAATTCATCCATCTCAGCTTTAATGGCTAAATTATCATCTGCGCTGTTTGCACCGTTTTCTGATTGTACCGTTAGGTCACGCATTCGCTGAAGCATATTGGTTTGCTCTTGCATTGCGCCTTCAGAAATTTGCGCAATAGAAATTGCATCATTAGCATTACGCATACCAACTTCCAAACCTCTAACTTGAGAATTCAAACGGTTTGAAATTGCTAAACCAGCAGCATCATCTTTTGCACTATTAATACGTAAACCTGAAGACAAACGCTCCATTGAGGTAGCGAGACCATTTGTTGACGAGTTAAGGTTCTTTTGTGCTTTCATTGACGTTACGTTTGTATTTACTGTAATAGCCATAATTTGATTCCTCTTTATACCTGGCTTTAAAACATTGCCTGTCTTGATTGCCAGGCGGGTCTATTGGGTTACAAATACTTTAACGGCAGCGTTTTAAGATACTTTAGAAATTATTTGAACATTTTTCGAACATTTATCATATTAGCTAGAAAACAGTGGCTTACAGGCATTAAAAAAGCCATATTCATTCAAAAATGGATATGGCTTTTTATGCAATTGATTAACTAAACTACATTTCTAGGATGTAAATTAGCCCAGTAACGAAAGTGCAACTTGAGGTAATTGATTCGCTTGTGCAAGCATTGAACTACCTGTTTGTTGTAATACCTGATTTTTGGTCATTTCAGCAGTTTCTTTAGCGAAATCCACATCCACGATACGGCTCTTAGCATCAGCCACGTTTGCTTGAGTATTAGCACTGTTCGCAATGTTATGAGCTAGACGGTTCTGTTTCGCACCTAAGTCTGCACGTTGTGTATCAATTGACTTAATCGCTGCATCAATTGCACCTAGCGCAGCGGTACGGTCGCCAGCGGAAGCATTATCTAACCCATCTACTGATAGTGAGCTTGCATCAGTTTTATTTACGCTGATAGTAATGGTTTCACCAGCCTGATGACCGACTTGGAAGCTTTTACCAGCGGCAAAGCCGCCTGACATTAGCTTTGTATCACCAAAAGCTGTGTTGTTGCCAATTTCTGTAATCTCTAAAGCTAATTCATCCATTTCAGCTTTAATAGCTAAATTATCTTCTGGGCTGTTAGCACCATTTTCAGATTGAATAGTTAAGTCACGCATGCGTTGCAACATATTTGTTTGCTCTTGCATCGCACCTTCAGAAATCTGCGCGATAGAGATTGCATCGTTAGCATTACGCATCCCAACCTCTAAGCCGCGAACTTGAGAGTTCAAGCGGTTAGAGATTGCCAGACCTGCAGCATCGTCTTTCGCACTATTAATACGTAAACCAGATGATAAACGCTCCATCGAGGTTGAAAGCCCCTGAGTTGAAGTATTTAAGTTCTTCTGCGCTTTCATTGATGTAACGTTTGTATTTACTGTAATAGCCATAAATAAATCCTCATTCTTAGTTTTGTTGCCAAGACTTTGGAGCTTGGCTAAATTTTACAATTTAACGTGGGTCATTATTGTTTACATATCTTGCTAGATTCAAAAACCTGCTAGATATAGTCAAACAACGAAATAGAACCGACTTTGCCGAATACACTCGACACGGCATTTAATGCCAGTTGCTGTTTTTCAAACTCAGTTATTGCTGCTGCATAATCCAAATCTTCAAGCATGGATAAAGCACTGTCATTAACGATTTTTTCTTCTGCGTGATTTGTAGAGATACTTTCTAAACTCTTCAAGCTATTGCCTGCAATACTTCTTGCCGCACTGACTTGATTTTGACCACTATCGATATCATTCAATAGCTGTGCCAACTTTGAGTTCCCTTGCGGTGAATCTGCAAAAGAAGGATCTTCAAGCATAGTTATAGCTTCGTTAAAACTATCTAAAATACTGACCGTTTCTTGCGGTTCCATAGTGAAAGAGTCACCAGCAACGGGCTGTCCAGACAATTGAACCTCAATACCGTTAAAGCTTACAGGGTTACTTGAATCAAAATTGGGCACTGTAGAAATAACTGCTCCGCCAGAGTCTTCTATTTGTAAATCCAATACTCCGGCGTTATCAACAAATTTAAACGTGTAGGTATCTTCAACATGAGCAGCGGAATCAAATATTGCCGCCTTATCTACGGTAAAGTCACCTTGTTGGGATGGCAGATAATTGACGCCATAGTCACCTAAAGGGTTTGAGGCATTCATAAATACCGTATCCCCTGGCACATTTGTTCCTACGGTGACACCGGAGGCAACAATACTTTGCCGCTCTCCGCTATCTCCGCTATAAACAATTTCGCCATTGTTATCAAAAGCAAACGGAGGGTTATTCGTGTTGTTTCCCGCGAAAATATAATTGCCAGACTCGTCTTTAGTGTTGGCTATCGACATTAACTCTTCTAAGCTATCTTTCATTTCATCGGCAATCATTTGTCGTTCAGACTGAGATAGACTGCCGTTTGCAGCGCGTTGTAACTGTTCACGCATACTGCCCATCAAGGTTTCAGTGCTGCCTAGTTTGCTTTCACTTAATCCAAGGTGCTTTTGAGCGTAATCAACATTTTTGACATATTGATCAACTAGTGCGTTTTTCTGCCTTAAGGTATCAACACCAATTGCCGCCACAGGATCATCGCCAGCAGTATTAATCTTTTTGCCGCTTGCCAACTGTTCAAGAATTTTATTGGTCGCAGACTGCCCCTTTGAAATACTAGTAGTATTCTGGTTAAACATTTGAGCGGTTGAAATTCGCATAACTGATTCTCCTAGCGAACAGAACTAAGCAATGAGTCAAACATCTGCTGAGCAGTTGTCATGATTCTGGCGGAAGCTTGATATGACTGTTGAAAACGCATGAGGTTAGCTGCTTCTTCATCTAAATTAACACCAGACTCACTTTGTACTCGATTGTAAGCTTGCTGATAAACCGCTTCATTAGACGCTACAGTTACTGCTGCAGCTTTAGTTTTACTGCCAATATCTAATTTACTGCCCTCAAAAACACCGGCTAAGGTTGTAGTGCCACCATTCATCAATTTTGCATCTGACAATTTAGCCATTTCAACTGCATTACTGTTATCACCTTCAGCAAATGACAAGTCGAAGGTATAAGTATCAATAACACCGCCAGCAGAACTATCATCGATTTCAAAATCAAATCCAAAAGGTGTACTGATTTGAGGTGGTGTAAATGCAGTAGGTCCACCAATAGCAGTGCCATCGACATCAAATGCTTGATATGTATTAGTGACGGTATCAATCTGAATCGTGATTTCACTGTCTGTGAGCGGGAAGTTAGCATTAGTACGATCTATGCTAGTTAACTGAACACTCGTATCACCCGAATTTGTTGACTCGCCTATGATTTTAGGGCCTGCTGCTGCAATACCTTTAGGGTCTGTCATTTCAACCCCGATACCTGCGGCTGCACCTGCGTTTGGTCTTATTTCAAACCTATCACCATCAGCGAAACCCGCTGGAACTGAATCAATTTGAATAGAAAAACCATCCCCACCCGTTAATTGGTTATTCACAGCATCATAAGTTAACGCTTGGATCTCACCCGTTTTAGTATCTTTTAATTCATAAGATGAAGGTGCAGTAAATGAAAGCTCATATGAACTCCCTGTTAATTGACCGACATCATCAATATTAACTTTTAATTTGACAGTACCAGTATTACCTTCGTATTCGCCAACTCGGCCAGCTGCCATCGTTGGATCATTAATATCGGTAAAAATGTTCTGTCCAAGCTCACCATTTAAATCAAAACCCTTAGACTGCATTTCATTGAATGCATCAGCAACACCTAGAGCAAGTTGTCCTAACTCTTGGTTAACTGGAATTAAGGTTTCATCCCTAAATTTGAATAACTCACCGAGTTGCCCACCAAGTTTAGAACCATCAATAACTAAAGTTTGATTACCTGTTGACGTTGTCAGTCTCGGCTCATTAGGATAAGGGTCGCCTGTGGTTGTGCCCACTTGCATAGCCACCTCGCCAGACACTAGCATCACAGAGCCGCCCAACATGACACTTTTGCCACCATTTTCTAACGGAATCACATTCACTTCTGAGTATTCACTTAATTCAAGAATTAACGCATCTTGTTGATCAAGTAACTGGCTATCTTGTTGCCCGCCCGATTTCATTAGCTCTAAATTAATATTGGCGAGCTCAGTACTAATTTCATTGATTCGATCTGCAACAGCGCCAATTTGACTATTGGTTTGCTTCATCTGTGAATCTAAGTGAGACTGCATTTGATTTAAGCTAGTCGCAGTTTGCTGAGCAGCACCTAACATACTGTCACGCATACCTATATCTGTAGGCAGATCGGCGACACTATTAATACTGGCAAAAAAATCAGTCAATCTATCAGGAACCATAGAACCAATTTGAGAATATAGCTGATCCATTTCGTTCATTTTAGTGTAGCGAGTTTCCGCGCCACTCATTGCAGTTTGGCCAATACGCAACTCTCTTGCTGCATAGTCGTTATATATCCGTTTAACATCGGATACATAAGTGCCCTGTCCATAAAAACTATTACCAATTTTTTGGGACTCTAATGACGATTGCTCAGCCACTTGACGGTGATAACCCACCGTATTGGCATTGGCAATATTATTACTGGTCACGCCCATTTGAGATTGCGCAGCCAGTACACCCGTACGGGCAATGTTTAGTAAGTCAACAGCCATTAGTTAGTCTCTCCTGGTAATACAGACTTAAGCCCATTGGTCACTGACTCCATCACCTTCAACACTTTTTGTGCATATTGAGGATCAGTGGCATAACCAGCTTTTTGTAATGCATGTATAAACTTGGCAGGCTCTGCTGCCACTTTTTTAGCTTCTTGATAACGCTCGCCATTTGAAATAAATGACACAAAATCATTAAAACTCTGCTCAATACTGTCGTAGGTTCTGAAGTCGGCTTTTTGCTTCACTGCTACCCCTTGTTCATACTCCAAGGTATTCACAGAGGCTTTATCACCTTGCCAGCGCTTATCAGCTTTAATATTGAATAAGTTGTTACTGGCCTCACCATCATGACGACGGATCATTTTTTGTCCCCAGCCAGTTTCTAATGCTGATTGTGCTAACAAGACTTCTGGTGTGGTACCTAATGCTTTCGCCGCTTTTTCTGCATGGGGATATAACACGGCAACAAAATGCTCAGGATTTTCAAATTCGCTAGGGGCTTTATTTATCGTTTGCGGCAATTGATTGCCACTCGTGGCAACAGAAGTCACCGACTTTCCTGTCAAAATTTGCTGGAGTGCCGCCTCATCAATCGCATCATGGCTCGAAGATAATTGCTCAATATTAATGGTCGGTTGTTGAGTAGAATGCACTGCAATGCTAGAAGACGGTATGGCTGGTTGATTTAGCGTTTTATCATCACGAGAATGATTATCGAACATGCCATGCTTTATTTTTGCATCGATATCACCACGAAGCACTGACGCAGGTCTAAATGGGGTATCTTGCGGTGATAACTGCTGCACCATCAAGTCTGCTATGCCCAACATGCCCTTATCTGATAAATCCACCGACATTTGTTGATCACGCATGTTTTCAAAAAACTCGGTGGTTTGGCTGTTCATTGGGCTATCTGATTTAAAAGCGGCATTGGCATCACGCATGCTTTTCATCAGCATTTGAATGAAGATACCTTCAAACTGTTTCGCGACTTCTTTAAGCGCGCCTTTCTCGTCTTTCTGAGCTTGAGAACGTAATGAATCTAGTCCCCCTAGATCCAGAAAATGCGATGAATTTGACAGCTTTTCCATAGTCGTACCGACAATTTTTAGATGATGATAAGTTCTCCATGCAAAGCGCCTGCCATCTTTAACGCTTCGAGTATTGCAAGTACATCAGAAGGAGCTGCACCTACAAGGTTTACCGCTCTCACAAGCTCATCAAGGGTGGTACCAGGGTCAAAAAGAAACATACGGCTGTCAGCTTCGGCCACATCAATGGTTGAATCAGTAGTGACAACTGTTTGACCATTTGCAAAAGCATTAGGTTGAGAAACTTGTGTGGCCTCAGCAATGGTTACCGTTAGACCGCCATGGGTAACTGCAGCTGGCATTAACTTCACATTTTGACCAACAACAATCGTGCCTGTACGAGAGTTAACAATCACTTTCGCCGACTCGCTGGCTATCTCGACTTCTACATTTTCTAATGTGGCTAAAAATGACACTCGTTGAGATGCATCACGTGGCGCACTGACTTGAATAGAAGTGCCATCTAACGCGCGTGCCATTCCTGGGCCTAAAAAGCTATTAATCGCATCAGCCATGCTCTTTGCCGTAGAAAAATCCGAACGATGTAGATTAAACGTCAAGTGGTCACCTGTAGCAAAAGGCGACATCACACTACGTTCAACCATTGCACCACCAGGAATACGTCCCACTGTTGGGGTATTTTGAATAACTTGCGAACCATCTAGGCCTTCTGCGCTAAAGCCACTAACAACTAAGCTTCCCTGCGCAATAGCATAAACATTGCCGTCGACTCCTTTCAGAAAGGTTTGCAGCAGTGTTCCACCACGTAAACTTTTGGCTTCACCAATACTGGATACGGTAATGTCAAGATTTTGACCAGGTTTGATAAATGCTGGCATTTCAGCGTGTACTGCTACCACAGCAGAGTTTTTGGTTTTTGGTTTAACATTATCAGGTAGGTTAATGCCAAAGTTTTTCAGCATCGTTCTAAAGGTTTGTTCGGTATAACGAGTTTTTTCACCTGTGCCTGGTAAGCCAACAACAAGACCATAACCAATCAATTGGTTGCTACGCACCCCTTGAACATTGGCAATATCTTTAATTCGTTGCGCTTGAACAGGCGCTGTAAGGGCCAACATTGTAGTAATAGCTGCTGTAACAACCACACCTTTTAAAAATGATTTAGTCTTCATGGCATACTCCTTAGAAAGGCCACCATTCGCCCATAAAGAAGGAGCTTAACCAACCCACTTTTTGGACATCTGCAAACGTGCCAGTACCACTGTATTGAATACGGGCATTGGCAACACGGGTTGATTCAACGGTATTTTCTGGCGTGATATCTTGACTACGAACCATGCCTGTAACACGGATAAATTCATCGCCGTTATTGATTGAGATCCATTTTTCACCACGTATCACTAGATTACCGTTACTGAGCACTTGCATTACGTTGGCTGAGATACTGCCATCTAAACTGTTTGACTGATCGGCATCAGACTCACGTTTGGTATCCATAGAATCTGAATAGCGCAAATCGAGTGGCACCCCTTTGATGGTGACATTACCGCCACCGGCATAAATCGGATCGACACTTAAATTAGAATCTTTTTTAATTTCGTTGTTAGCACTTTTAGTGGCTTGTGTTGACTCATTTAATAACACCGTAATGATATCGCCCACTTTATGTGCTCTGATATCTGAGTATAAACTCGATGCTTGATGGTCCATATAAATAGAGCCTGTCGATACCATCTGAGTTGCGGGTGCATCAGGATAAACAGGCGCATAAAATGGATCGTCAGGAATGGGCTTTTTTTGGGTTGAGCTACAAGCTGATAGCACAATAACTGATGCTATGACTAGATATGTTTTCATCATCCCTCTCCTAATCATCAAACGTTATAAGTTTTGCGTTACGTAAGACATCATCTGGTCAACAGCTGAAATCACTTTAGAGTTCATCTCATAAATTCGCTGACTTTGAATAAGGTTCACTAACTCTTCAGTCACGTTTACATTCGATGTCTCAAGCGCGCCTTGACGAATCGCCCCTAAACCGTCCAATGATGCAGTGCCTTGAATAGGCGTGCCGCTTGAACCCGTTTCGGTGTAAAGGTTTTGACCCACTGGATCTAACCCTGATGGATTAATGAAATCACTCATCGCCAATTGACCAACAACCGTACTTTCTGTCGCGCCAGATAATTTAACCGAGATTTCACCTTCTGAAGATACAGTTATTGAAGTGGCATCATCAGGAATAGTAATAGAGGGTTGTAAAACATACCCTGAACCTGGAGTCACGATTTGACCATTTTCATCAAGACTGAATTGGCCGTTACGCGTGTAAGCTGCTGTGCCATCCGGCATTTCAACTTCAAAAAAACCCGGACCTTCAATCATTAAGTCCAATGAGTTGTCAGTTGTTAGCATATTGCCCTGAGTGAACATTTTCTGCGTCGCGACAACTTTGGTACCTGCACCAATGTTTAATCCATTGGGTAACTTAGTGTTATCAGCACTAATGCCACCAGCCTGATTGACGGTTTGATAGAGTAAATCTTCGAATACTGCTCGGCTCTTTTTATAGCCAACGGTACTGGCATTGGCCACATTGTTAGAAATAACAGCAATATCGGTTTGTTGGGCATCAAGGCCTGTTTTACTAATCCATAAAGCGGGATGCATAATAATTACTCCTAACTAATTCTCATTAAAGACGAGGATGCGCGATCTAGATCTTCGGCATTTTTCATCATCTTCACTTGCATTTCGTATTGACGCTGAATGTCAATTAACGCCACCATTTCCGATACCGCATTAACGTTACTTCCTTCAACTGCGCCGCTCTCAACGGTTACATTAGGATCATTCGGCGCATTTAAGCCCGATGTCAGCCTAAATAAACCATCTTCGCCACGCATCATTTCTGCATTATCTGGATTGACTAATTTAATTCTCGCCACTTCTTCAATCACATCCGCGGTAGCACCCTGTGGTCTTACAGAAATAATGCCATCAGGTGATATTTGAACTTTATCTATTGGTAAAGGCAGTACAATTGGCCCGGCTTCACCCATCACTGGATTACCACGGCCATTGGTCAGTAAACCGGTACTGTCAAAACTTAGACTCCCAGAACGGGTATAAGCCTCACCACCTTCTTTACTTTGAACCGCAATCCAACCTTGATCTTTAATTGCAATGTCTAAATCTCGGCCCGTAGTTTTAATCGGGCCAGAATTAAAGTTGTGTCCGGGACTTTCTGTCATGGCAAACACACGTGTAGGTAGACCTTCACCAAATGCTTGCATAGAGCGAGCTTGAGCAAGATCAGCTTTAAAACCATCAGTATTGGCATTAGCTAAATTATTGGCACGAACAGCCAAAGCATTCATATTCTGCTTTGCCCCACTCATGGCAACATAAAGTAATTTGTCCATTTGCTGCTCCGTCAAACTTTTTACATAACAAAAGATATATACAGAACTAGCAATCAGTGTGCCAACACATGAAAGTAGAAATAATTAAAGCTAAGCTAATGAATTTGAGATGGAATAAAACGATTACCTGATGAGGTACTATTAAGAAGGGAGTCAATTAAAATGGCAAAGAGTTGCCGTTGCGGCAACTCTTTGAAAATCTAAACTCTATGATTAATCAAAACCTTAATCGATAACTAGCGGATTTGTAGTATTGACTGATTCAAGGTGTTATTCACCTCTAGCGTACGAGAGTTAGCTTGGAAGTTACGTTGAGCTGAGATTAAGTCAACCAATTCCGTGGTCAAATCAACGTTAGACTGCTCTAACGCTGATGAACGAATACCACCAAATGTGCCACTATTGGCTTCACCCGCCAAGGCTGCGCCTGAATCTAAGCTCGCTTTCCAAGAGGTGTTACCCACTTGAGTCAAACCTTGTTCATTAGCAAAACGTACTAGCGCAACACGCGCCAATGGCTCAGTTGTACCGTTACTGTAGCTAGCTGTCACTAAACCATCTTCACCGATACCCACATTGGTTAAACGACCTACTGTAGTACCGTCTTGGGTTAATTCAGTCACTTCAAAAGGAGAGGCATATTGTGTTGGGTTATTAAAACCAAGTGTCACTTTTTGAGTACCATCAGCACCAGGACCTAGAACGTTTGCGCCATTGACACCCAGCTCGACCGTTTCAACAGTTGCGGGATCTGAACCTGTGTAAGCTCCGGCATCGTTGAATTTTAATACCGACCCTTTCCAACCTGACGCATTTTCAGCAAGTGCCGTACCATCTGCAATACCATCGCCGGTAGTATCTACACCGTATGAGCCACCATTTGCTTGATCAATATCGACCTGCTCGCCATCAACGGCATAAAAAGCAACCCAGTTACTTTCACCAGTGTAAGCACCATCTGTAGGCTTAACAAAGTAAGTCGTCATAATATGAGACTCACCTAATGAATCATAAATAGTCACTGACGTTGAGTTATTAAACGTATCTGGATCGTTTGGATCAAAGTTAGCAGGATCTAATGCTGACTCACCTACATTTAAGTTCATTTGCAAACCAACATTACTGGTTTTTACAGGGCTACCAGCAGTATCTGGAATTTTAATCGGTACAGTACTCGATAAGCTCACCGAAGTAGAGTTACCATCGGCATCAACTGGGAAACCTTGTAAGAAGTTACCCGCTGAATCTGTCATGAAACTTTCAGAGTTCACTTTAAATGCACCAGCACGTGTAAATGAGTGATCTTGCGTACCCACTTCAGATGCCGTAACAAAGAAGCCACCGCCGCTAATAGCCATATCAAGTGAGTTACTGGTGAATTGTAAGCTACCTTGTTGAAACTGTTGTGCCACTTGAGTCGTGGTTGCACCACCACCCACTGCAGTTTTACTGTTTGAAAAAATAGAATTAGCATAAACATCAGCAAATTCAGCACGAGACTCTTTAAAACCAATTGTATTAACGTTGGCAATGTTATTTGCTGTGGTATTGAGATCTTTTTGAGCAGCTGAAATACCACTCAAAGCAATGTTAAACGACATAATTCACCCCTTCTCTTACTAATTCTATTTATTGTTAATAGTCAGTATTCTGACCATTATTGAAATTTGGTTTTAAGCTTTCCACGGTCTAACTTTTAGTAAATTAACTTTCCGCAACAGCAAGTACATCTGACAATTGAATGCCGCCAATACCACGAAGGTTTAATATCGCCCCGGTTGTGACATCACCCAATGAAACGCTGGAAACATGTGCGTAAGTCGATACCGCTAAGTCTTCTGATGTGCCATCAATTTTACCGTTAGCTTTAATGGCATAATTTCCTTCAGCAACAGGCTCACCGTTTTTATCTAGGCCATCCCATGTCACATCGATGTTACCGCCTGCAGAACCATCAACTTCGAATGTTCTGATAACTTGGCCGGATTCATCCTCGATATTCACAGTAATGCTATCAATCGGTGTCGGCGTACTGATCACCCCTTTGACTTCAGGGCTTTCACTAGAGATATGCCCTGTATCTGATGGAATAAGTACTTTTTGACCAACAAGTCCTGATGCTTGTAACGCTTGGCTGGAGCTAGTTAAGTTATTTAGATTTAGGATTTCTTCATTCAATTTTGAGATACCATCAACCGTTGAGAAAGATGCCATTTGAGAAATCATCTGGTCATTTTCTACAGGTTTAAATGGATCTTGCATTGACAGCTGTTGGCTTAATAAAGCGAAGAAATCCGCTTGAGTCAGCTCCTGGCTATTAGGCTCAGGTGTTTCAGCGACTTCAGCATGCTGAACACTGTCTAGAAAAGCATTACCTGTCGTAGCCGTTTGTGTTGTATTTGAAGCAACACTACTTGTACTGCTCGACTGTGTCTGCGGCAATGTTTGACTGCTGTAAGGATTTACGAGGCTCATCTGTTACCTCCATCAAATTTCATATTACTTACCCATACGAAGCGTTTGCTGCAGCATAGATTTAGCTGCATCAGCCACTTGGACATTCATTTGATATGACCGAGATGCAGAAATCATGTCTGCCATTTCTTCCATCACATTCACATTTGGTTTATAGATAAACCCATCACCATCAGCCATTGGATGATCAGGAGAGAACTCCTTTAATAATGGTTTATCACTTTCAACAATGCCTTTAACACTGACACTGTGAGAACTATTTTGCTGACTCGTCGCTTTTGCCATTTCAGCTTCAAAGATCGGATGGCGCGACTTATAAGTTTGATCAACACTACTAGAGACTGAATCGGCGTTGGCAATGTTACTGGCAGTCGTATTCAGTCGCACTGATTGTGCTGACATACCTGAACCTGACACATTAAAAATATTAAATAGACTCATGATTAATCTCCTCTAATCGCTTTACGCATGCCAGAAAACTTACTTTCAAGGAAACCCAATGACATTTGATATTCTAAAGAGTTTTGCATAAAAGCAGCTTGTTCTTGCTGGGAGTCAACCGTATTGCCATCGCCTGTATCTGGCTGATTGGGTACGCGGAACTGAACATGCTCTTGGCTAAGCGCCTTCAAATCAAAATGTTTGTCAGTTGTTTGACTCATTTGTAAACCTTGCTGATGAGAACGAGCACTATTCATGGCAGACGCAAAGTCTACATCACGTGCTTTATAGCCAGGCGTATTTGAATTGGCGATGTTACTTGATAGCACTTCAGCCCTTTGAGCACGAATGCCCAATGAGTATTGATGTATCCCCAAACCATTTTCAAAATTAATCGCCATAAAATTGCCTCCATCAGCTAACTGAGAGGAATAAAGCAAAGGTTATGCCAAAATATTTAAGAAGTAGATGCGAAATAGATAAAAAAAATAATGCCAGCAGAAGCTGGCATAGAAAATGATAAAAAACCTTTATTTACAATGTATTATAATTAGGTTTTCTTTTGATAATAAATACCAGGGTTACATCGAACCATATTGAATTCGTCAGTCAAACCTGAGATAGATTCTGACGCACCTAAAAATAGTATGCCATTAGGATTCAAAGCGGCAGCAAATTGCCGCAGTATTTTAGCTTTTGCCTCAGGGGCAAAATAAATCAGTACATTACGACAAAAAATAATGTCGTATTTACCTAAAAGGCTATAACTTTCAAGTAAGTTATGCGCTCTAAAGTTCACTAATCGCTTAACGTTATCTTTAACTTTCATATTACCAGACGGTAATTGATCAAAGAATTGGCGTTTGCGTTCAGGAGATAACCCACGGGCTAACGCTAAACTGTCATATTCTGCATTCTTACACCGCTCTAACATCGAAGGTGATAAGTCAGTTGCTTGAATAGTCGCGTTTCCAGGTAACGCACCTGGCTTACGTTGTTGATACTCAAGAATGGTCATAGCTAAGGAGTAAGGTTCTTGCCCAGACGAGCATGCAGCTGACCATATTTTCAATGGACGCCCTAAACGGCTATATTCAGGTAATAATGAATTATGAAGTAATTCAAAGGGGTATTTATCCCTAAACCACAAGGTTTCATTTGTGGTCATGGCATCAATAACTTCTGCCCGTAAATGTCTTTCAGTTGGCTTCATTGAGCGTTTAACGACTTCAGATAATGAGGGTAAATCATGTTTACCCATCAATGGAGCTAAACGACTTCTGACCAAGTACTGCTTGTTGTCACCTAATACAATGCCGCTGTGCTGCTCTAAAAAAAGCTTAAACTGATTATATTCTGCTTCAGCGAGTGATTTATTCGTCACATTTACACCCTATTATAAAGAAACTACCTACAAGTAATTTCAGTGTGAACCGGTCACTTGATTGACTCATCTAACGCTATCAATGTTGACTTGCTAACTCAAACATTCATTTTAATGAACTTAACGAGATGCTGCAGTTTCATAGATAACATTCATCTGCCTATTAAGTTAATCATAGACAGAGAATGATAATAATGCTTATAAAATTAAGTGTTTATTTACAGCAGAAGCCAGCTCATCCGGATTAAATTTTGCGATAAAATCATTTGCACCGACTTTCTCAACCATTGCTTGGTTAAAGACACCACTTAACGAAGTATGTAATACAACTTTAATGTCTTTTAGTTTTGGATCATCTCGAATTTCAGCAGTTAGGGTATAACCGTCCATCTCAGGCATTTCAATATCAGAGATGATTAATGGAATTTCGTCAGCGACATTGTCCATTTCTGTTGCTATAGCTTTGAGTTTTTCGAGTGCATCTTTACCATCAATTGCAGTATCAATTTGCAGATTCAAAGACTCTAAAGAACGAATAATTTGTTTACGTGCCACCGCAGAGTCATCAATAACCATAATATGATAATGCTGATCACGGTCGATAGTTAACGCTTCATCAGCTTCTTTACTGATTTCAGTCTTAACAGGTGAGATTTCATCTAAGATTTTTTCAACGTCCAAAATCTCGACCAATTCACCTTCAATTTCAGTCACTGCTGTTAGATATGAATTACGTCCAGCACCTTGTGGCGGCGGCATAATTGATTCCCAGTTCATATTGATAATACGCTCAACAGAACTGACTAAGAACCCTTGAATACTGCGGTTATACTCAGCAATAATAATGAAGCAGTTCTCTGTTGAAGTTAAAGGACGGCCGCCTGTTGCCGCACTCAAATCAATCACAGAAATAGTCGAACCACGAATATGAGCAATACCTTTAATCATTGGGCTTAAGCGCGGTAATGTCGTTAATGGTGGACACTGTAAGACTTCTTTTACTTTGAAAACGTTGATACCAAATCGTTGACGGCCATTCAATTTAAAAAGTAACAACTCAAGTCTATTTTGACCAACGAGTTGGGTACGTTTATTGACTGATTCAAGAATACTCGACATAACCCTGCCTTGTTTATTTTACAGCCCCTTCCGGGCGTTTTTCTTATGATTTAAAGCGACAGTAAATCTATTACCATCAAATTGTACCACACGCTAAATTCGATTTTCTGACAATATGATTATCAACATACTAACTGGGCATACTTATTGCTTCTTATAAAACAATGACAATAAAACCCCATATTGATAGTTGAACAGTCAAACTTCTGACTCACTGATGAGTACAATGCGACTCATATAAACAACTAAATTAATATTCTTGTTTAAATCCACAGATTTAAACCGTTAATAGAGAAGTATAGAGACATACTGGCAATACTGGCTAGAAACTAAAAATGAATAAAAGAATGCTATGGCTACTCATTATATTGTGTTCCTCTTTACCGGCTTTCGCCAGTGAAGACAGCACTATTACCTACTCTTTATCGACCATTACTGAGTTAGCTAAAGAGACTGTCGCAAAAAAAATTGCTAATAGTCCTTCATATAATAGTGATGCAAAGATAAATATCTTGCCACAACGTGTTGAAGGAAGGTTAACCCCTCCATCATGCTACCCGCCAATCAATGTAGAAATGGCCAGCGACAGACCGATTAACCGAACCAATACCGTAAAGATAAGTTGCAACAGTCCGGAGTACGATTACCCTTGGCAAATGTATTTATCCGTCAAAGTTGAAGTACTCTACCCTGTAGTGACGGCTAAAAGTATTATCGAGAAAGGCGAACTCATCACCAATGACACCATAGAAATAAATTATGTTGATCAGCACAGTATTCGTGGCCAGTTTTTCTCGGGTGTATCCGACATTATTGGGACTCGCTCAAAAAGACGAGTCCCAGCCAAAGCCCCATTACTCAATAATAACCTATGTTTTGTATGTAAAGGTGATTCAGTCTCCATATATGCAAAAACTAATAGCTTTGAAATAAAAACAGCCGGTGAAGCATTAAGAGACGGAAATGTGGGAGAGACCATTAGAGTCAAAAACTCTAACTCAAACAGGAAACTAGATGTTATTGTCATAGGTGTTGGAGAAGTTGAAGTTAGGATGTAAAATAATCCTAAAGTTCTTTCCAGCATGGCCGATACCCTGTTAGGAATACCATAAATTACGCTGGAGCCTTACATGGCAATTGATATTAACAATCTAAAAACAGCTTCACACACTCAGTTACGTACTAACCGTGACGCAAGTGCTGCGACAAAAACTGCAGAGTCAACGAGCAGTAATACAGCAGCAGTGAAAACTGATTCGGTCAGCATTACCTCGCAAGCACAACAGCTGCAAGGAGCTCAGAGCAAAATGGCATCGTTACCTGAAATTGATCAAAGCAAAGTTGATGCAATTAAAACAGCGATTTCTGAAGGTCGATATAAAGTCGATCCAGAAAAGCTTGCTGCTAATATTGCCAGTTTTGAAGCTGACATGAGCGGACTAAATTTCGACCAAGAGTAATTTCATAATGACTCTTGGCTAATCAAGCATTACAAATGTAATGTGGATTTTATGAAGAGTAACTTATGAATGAATTACTACAGCTGTTATCTTTTCAGCACGGCACTTTGTCGTCGCTGAAAAAACTTGTATCTGCAGAAAAGCAAGCGTTAACAGATCAAGATGCAGATACCCTTTTGGCTTTAGCCCGCGAGAAAGTAACCTGTCTCAATAATCTGCAGCAGAATGATCAGAAGCTCGCTAACCATCCTGATAAAGAATTACTTAGCACTGACACTGTATTAATTCAGAAAGTGGAAGAAGCCAAGGTAATATTAGAAGAGTGTAAAGACATTAATAATCAAAATGCCAGCTTGATTGAACTGAATATTGCGAGTTTAAATCGCTTTTCTCAAGCGATGCAAATGAGTCGAAACGCTACCAGCCTCACTTATAATGACAAAGGTCGAACGTCGACCATTTCATCATTAGGCTCTAATCTAAAAGCCTAATGTAAGCGTCAATTTCTGCACCCATGAATTAACACCATAAAAAAGCCGCTGTCATCAGCGGCTTTCTTGTATTTATTTGTAATAGCTCAATCAACATTTAAACACTAAAAATAAGTGACTTCTTTGATTTTTCTTGGTCGATTGTCTTGCTGATATAAGTTCCACACTTGAGAAAAATCTAACTCTAATTCAGTAACATACATATCACCAGCGGGATAGCTTTTAATCACCTTAGCCCCCTTAATCATGCCAGAAACCTGAGTCGACACGGTTTCACTATTTAATAACCACTCGCTCATTTGGCTATGAGCATCCACTTGTTGACCATATACCTGCTCTGCTAACTCACGATACGCCGCAATTTTTGACGCTTGCATCGCCATTAACACTTTATGAGATTGCTCTTTTGCTGGCTGCGTCGCGAGAGGGGCATAACCTATCGCGGTTAATTTTGGAAACTGCTCAGGCGCCTCTGTTTCCCACTGGACATATTTATCATTACTTGAGCAACCGACTAACGATAATGCTGCGACAGACATCATTGCCATTAAAAGCTTTTTCATAATTTCTCTCCTAGCACAGCCACTTTTCCATCCCCAGATTGCTCATTACGATAGAGCAAACCATTTTCTGAGGTAACTTTATTAGAGGGTGATAAGTAACCCGGTAAACTGTCTGTATGAACAAAAGTTTGTACAGCAGACACCACTCGATTATTGGTTACATTAACAATCCTGGCATTCAACATGACTCCTTGTGTTGTTGTAGCCATTGTCGACACAACAACATGGGACACGGGTAAATCAGACGGCAATAGCTTCCAATCGCGACTGAGAATAAACTCACCTTGTTCTGTTGCTCTTATGGCATTAGCCACATTCATATCAACTAAATTAAATTCATGAGCATGAAATGCTGCAACAAAACCTTGTTGTAGCTGCAAACCTAGAGCGTCAGTTTGACTAAAAGCATCTACTTTTACAGGTGTCGTCACCAATAAAGGTTGATCTGAACGCAGGCTATCATTTTGTAATACCAGTTCATTGACGATTTTTTCTGCAAGTGTGTTCACTTGAGACTTTGGGGCTAAACCGACCTTTTCTATATCGTAGCTTAATGCTTTTGGCGTCTGACCTTCTGGTTCGGACATAAACCATGAGTTAGTGTCAGTAGGCTGCCCTGCATAGGTTAACTCATCGCCACTCTTTGACGTCTCACTTGCGCAAGCTGCCATTAATAAAGCAATGGGTAATATAATAAATTGACGCATAGCCTTTATATCCTTAACTCAATTCATGCACTGTCATTGGCGTTATCTAGAAAAGTATCGTTTAAACCCAGTGAACAAACCTTATTCATTCAATGGGTATCAAGTGGCCTAACTTTATTAATAACCATGTTCGTCATCACACTCATAACAATGTTAATAGCCACACTCTCTGAAACCCTATCGGCACTTAAGTTAAAAACTTTATCATTTAAGCGCTATTAATTAGCCATGATGAGCCTTTTCTAAATATTCACACTTATCAAAGCCACAGATACACAAAGGGCACAATTATTGCTTTGCTATAAAGACTCATAAAAATGGTGTCTAAAAGTCATTAAGTTGGCACTGATATCTTCATTATTTTGTAAAAAGTGAAACTGAACATGCCGAATTTAAACATTAAATTATTATTTTTTTCAGTGCTTGTACTGCAATTGGCCAGTATCAGTCACGTCGCTTTTGCACAAAGAATCGAAGTATCAGGTCAAGCGAGCATTGTCGATGGCAATATTGATAAAGCCCGTGAAGCCGCAATAAATCAAGCATTAAACTATGCCAGCTTAAAAGCTGGAGTGAACTTCAATAGCCGTCAAACCATTAATCAAGGCAACTTGACTCAAAATGCATTTCAAGTACAACGCATGGGTGAGGCTAAAAATATTGAAGTGGTATCAGAAATTATCACCTCAACTGATATTACTGTCTCATTAAGGCTAAACCTCGAATCACAGAAGGTCGTTCAGCAATGTCACAGCCAGCAACTTAAAGCGGCACTGATGATTCCACAAGCTACCATGCGAGATCGCTCCCAATTGCGTTATGGTCAATTAGCCAATTTTGAACAAGCCCTGTCACAACAATATGGCACAGTGATTAATAGCATGTCAGAGTTTAGTTTTGCGCATATGCACGCCGAAGAAAAACTAGACCATAAAAATCAATTGATAAACTTTAGAGGCAACAGGATCCCAAGTTGGTTAGGCGAAATCACTGATAGCCAATATATTTTACAGCCTGAGATTTTAGATATTTCCACAGAGCCAAATCAGAGCTCAATGTTCGGCCTCTGGAGTGATTACCCTCAACGACAAATTAATTTACGCTTTACATTATTTCACGGGATTAGCGGTGAAAAAGTATGGAGTAAAGACTACGCCGCTACAGCAGAATGGGCATTTGATAAAGATGAAACCGTCTCTCCAACAACAAAGCGCTTTTGGAGTTCGACTTACGGACAATCAATGAACCAATTATTTCAACAAAGCACGCAAGATATTGATAACCTCCTAAACTGTCGTCCATTATTAGGACAAATCGTCGCTAAGCAAGGAAACAGAATTATCATCAATCTAGGCCGAAAAAATAACGTTAAAATGGGTGATAACTTTCAAATTGTTTTACAGCAAAATATCCCAGACAGAGTCAACTTAATGCGTGCAGTCGCAACAAAAAATCGTGCCACTGTAACCATTGAACAAGTATCAGAAGAAAGCGCAACGGCGGTGCTAGAAGGGATAGAGGCATCAGGTAACATACAAATACAAGATATCGTGATTAAGATTTAAAGCAGGTAAAGTTCCTCTAAGAGAATTTTAAGTAATACAAAGTAACGTCTAATGAATCGAACAAGAAGGTTTTAAGAATAATGCCAACATCAAATACTATGTTTAATAATCAGTTCGCTATCAGCCAGTTTGATGAATATTACTTACCTTGTATTAATAGAAGTACTTTTGAAAAAGTAGATTCTACAACAGCTTTCAAAAAGATATTCAAACAAGAAATTTTTAAACAAGATACCTTGCATATCATTTTGGGCTTAGATTCAGGGTTATTAGTTAATTATATTCTTGAAGCCCCTAAAGTCGACGGAAGTAAATACATTTTTGTCGAACTTCCAGAAGTGATGGCAATGCTCAATATCGATATACCAGACGAGAAAAAGGAATATCTAAAGGTCATTAGTTTCGATAAATTGGTTGATATTTTACCGCAGGCTAATCATAATTTATTTTTATTTAAAAACCAGGTAAAAGTGACACTTTCTATATCTGCATCAGCAGGTATTATTGAAGACTACCCTGCTACTTACAACCAAATTTGCCAACTATTATCCCAAACAAGCTCTTCCTTAAGATCTAACTTAAACCAAAAACTGTTTTTTATTGAACAATTATATAATGTCGTTGAAAATAGGCAGCCTGCGTCAGTCCTAAGAAATAAATTTTTAGGTAAAACTTGCATCGTTATTGGTGGAGGGCCTTCATTAGATGATCATCTTGAATGGATTCAAACAAACTATGACGATTTGTTCGTTATTGCAGTGTCTCGGTTTGCTTCAAAACTTTCCCTTTTAGGTATCCCTGCTCATATTATTGTTTCAATTGACCCTCAAGATCATAACTTTGAGGTTAATCGAGACATGATGACGTTATCGAATGAAAGCTTGTTGATAAACTCGCACCATATTTGTCATCGAATCTTAGCTCAATGGCAAGGCCGTTCGTTATATCTTGGCGAACATTTACCTTGGAGCCCTTCCGACAATATTCCAACAGTTGGACCGACTGTAACAAATAGCTCCATTAGAATTGCAATAGAAATGGGGTTTTCACAAATCTTATTAACCGGTGTTGATTTTTGTCATTCAAAAAGTGGGGTGACTCATGCTAAAGGGAGTATAGAAGCGTCTGCAGGCAGTGATAATAGTATAATACATCAATGGGTAGAGACCTACGCAGGGCATTTAGCTGAAACCCCAATGGCTTTATATCATGCAGCTAATTGCTTACAACATGAAGCCGCTGAATATCCTGAAGTAAACATAATTAACTTATCAATTAATGCAGCAAAAATAAAAGGTATAAAACACTTAAAAGTGAATGACATTGATATTCAACCAGTCATTTGCTCCCCAATTACATTTCTAAAAGCATTGCCAGAATGTGAAGCAAATAACGTTCAATTTTTTTATTCCCTCGAGAAAGATCTAAAGACAGCTAAACAAGCTTTTTCTAAAATGGGTACATTTTCTAATGAAGCACTAAAACTTTTAAGAGAAGCTAAAGAATTACCGTCAAATACACACCAACATCAGCAGAAGATGGCAAAAATTGAAGAAATAGAATCAAAACTTAACAAAAAATACTCTTCTTTTTGTAAACTTATCAAAATTTATGGCTACTACGAGTTCTCACAATTCCTAAACACTAAAAATACAGAGGATTGGTCACTTGAGCAAATGAACTCAATGACCTACAAGTATTACCGAGCATTTGAAATCATATCAAAAGAAATGTCGGCTCTCATTCAAAATTCACTCGCTTTACTTGACGCCAGACGTGAAGAGCTTAAAAGTTCTCCATCAGTATCCCTATTAGCAAAGGTCTGGCAACTAAATGACCAACCAGGTCGCGTTTTACTTTGGCTTAATAAAGTGAAGTCACAGACAACCGAAACTTTCACTGAAGCAGATAAAGAGCTAATAAATGAATTAGAAAAAGATTATCAAGAGCAAAAATCAAGTACAGCACACCCATATTTTTCCATTAAGACAAATAACCAAAACTTAACGAATACCTTAGCAAAAATAATTGATTTAAAATCGAACAAGAATATTTCAGGTTTAGAGCTACTTGCAAAGAATATTGAACCTCTGTTCAACAAGGATCCTTATGCAGCAAGGCTATTTCACCTTACTCATCACTATATACACTTTCTCAATGATGATTTTGAGTCTGCTTTAAATGACTTACTAAATATCAATAAATCAAGCAGAACAGAAATAGAGTACAAGCAAATTCTATTAGTCGCATATAAATTGCATCAACTCGATTTGGCTGAAGAAACCCTTGATGAATTGAAAAGTTACAGTGATGAATACATACCTCAATATGCTCATATCTTGTCACTGAGAGGTGAGAGTCAATTAGCTTTAAATGAATATTTAGATTACTTAGATAAATACCCTAATGATGAAAGTGTTTTAATAAAGTTGGCGGTATTTTTAGCAAATATAGGAGAGAGAGAGAGTGCTATATCAGCATTTAAACAAACACTGTCAATCAACCCTGACAATCTAACAGCTTTGAGTTACTTAGGTAAAATAGCATGACGATCTAATTCTCGAATGTAAGACTGGTAGGACTATTGATAGAACATAACCTTCATTTTTATTAAAATAGTCTTAGTTCTAAAAAGGATTAATAGCTTCTCTGGTAGTCATAATCATGGATAAAGTCTTTAAAAATAAAAGAAATCTAGTATAATTGTTACCGTCTCCCCATAGCTCAACAGGATAGAGCAGTCGCCTCCTAAGCGATCGATCAAGGTTCGAGTCCTTGTGGGGAGACCAGTACATGAATCTAGTTTTTACACTAGAGTAATGCTTCTAGAATAGCATCAATGATTGATATTCAAGTATTTAGTTCGTAGTCTACAGCCAATGATGAACTTAAATATATTTCAAACCCAAACAAGTCATCTCTCCAATGAAGTTTCAGCAAGATCGCATAAGTGGATACGTTTTGCAGAGAATGAGCTAACTAAATAGACATTACGAGTAACTATGAATACACAGCCTATTTTTATTGCTGAAGTTTCCAGCAACCATCATAAAGATCTAGAAAGGTGTAAAAAATTTATACAAACTTCAGCAGAAATAGGCTGCGATGCGGTGAAATTTCAATTGTTTAAAATTGAACAGCTATTTGCGCCTGAAATTTTAGTAAAAAGTGAGATGCATCGAGAAAGAAAAAATTGGGAATTACCCGTTGACTTTCTCCCAGAGCTTAAACAGTGTTGTATTTCAAATAATATACTGTTTTCTTGTACTCCTTTTTATCTCGATGCCGTAAAAGTGCTAGCACCATATGTTGATTTTTACAAAATAGCCTCATACGAATTGCTCTGGGATGACTTGCTAATTGAGTGTGCCAAAACTCAACTCCCCATTGTTATATCAAGTGGTATGGCAACAATTGAAGAGATTGATGCAGCTATTACTACCTTAAAAAAACATGGTGCAGAAGATATCACTTTACTTCATTGCGTCTCAGCTTATCCAACACCAGAAGATCAATGTAACCTTTCGGTATTGCAAAGCTTTAGAGAACGATATGGGATTAAGGTTGGTTGGTCTGATCATACTGTGTCACCTGCGGTGCTAAACCGCGCGATTCATAAATGGCAGGCCGATACAATTGAGTTTCACTTAGACCTTGATGAGCAAGGCGCAGAATACGCTGCGGGTCACTGCTGGTTACCTCAGCAAATAGCGCCGGTTATCCATGCTGCTAAGATGATTGAAGCCATCGATGGCAATCCGATAAAACAATTTGTCCCCAGTGAAACCTCAGATAGAGAGTGGCGCGCCGATCCGGTTGATGGCCTGCGACCTTTTAAGCAGATTAGAGCAAGCTTTCAAGGCTAATTATAGTATAAATTGCTATCATTCGGCACGAACAAAAAAGCCCTTTTAATACATTTTAAAAGGGCTTTTATTTTAAGACGAAACAGCAAGCTCAAAACTGATTAAACGCTAGTTTCAATATTAAGCGTATCGTATACCCACTTCACCCTTCGCTCTAGCTGTTGTCGATTATCCGCCGTGACAATAAACACACCGAATCGACTTGCATGGCTCGTGGTCTCTGGCACGATATCGCCCACTTGATACCAAATATCGAGCTTTTTAACAAAATCCTTTTCACGAACGGTCTCAATACCAGAAATTGAAATAACCTTGCCTGGTGCTGGAAAAAAGTAGCGATTGGCGACTGCGGTATCAATAACAGGAGTTAGCTTATCAAGCTCCGGCTGCTCACCAAGGGCTATTTTTAGCGCCGCCTCCACGTAGTTAATACCTAAACCGAGTGGCACCAGGCTTTCTGAAAAATCGCCGCCACTTAAACGGGTTGCAACCTCAATAACCTTAGGGCCCAATTCGGTGTAAACGATATCGCCTTTGATCACGCCATCAGTCACCCCTAACGCCAGTGCCGCTTGTTCAATCAAGGTTTCGACTTTTTGCCTCTGTTCACCTTGGATTAAACTGGGTTGCCAACCACCGTTCTCAATAATATTGGGAGCAAAGCGACTGAGCATCTCATAGTTACGATCAACATATCCAGGAGTATAAGCGTGACCTTGGTACATGATGGTTTCTGTACTAATTTGTGGCCCCGCTAAATACTCTTCTACCATCACCTCGCCACAAAAAGACTCTGCTTTAGCCGTATTGTATAAAGCGTTTAAATCAGATGCTTCGGTCAATAAAAATACGCCTCTTGCCCCAGAGCGATCAAGAGGCTTTATGATGAGTGGCAGGCCTCTTTGTGCAACGATATCAGCCAAATGGTTGGCTGATATCAATAAGCTAAACCATGGAATTTCCACCCCATGATGTTCAAAGCATTGCTTCATTTTAAGCTTATTAGTGGCGATTATTGCCGCTTCAACCGGTATATGTGGCACGTTAATATAGGCGGCCAGTTGCGCCACATATTGTGATATATCACTTCCCATCACACATACAGCATCAATTTTACGTTGCTGGCTTTGATACTCATCGACAAAGGCCTTTAGCGCATCAAGATCCATGGTGCTGACAACGCTGTAATCGTCGGCAATATCAAAGCCTACTGACGCTGGATTGCCATCCACAACGACTGTGTATAACCCCATTTGATTGGCCGTTTTAATCAGAAATAACTGGTCTCGGCTTCCACCGAGTAACAATACCGTTTTTTGTTCTTGAATTATCGACATCCATTAAGCTCCTAAAATGGCGCCACCACTTACCGCTAATACTTGAGCCGTCATATATTGCTGCTCGTCAGAGGCCAGCATGACGCACGCACTGGTAATATCCTCCATGCGAGCCGCCTTTTTTAGCAGCGTCATATCAATCACCTTTTGACCAGCGGGGCTATCAATCTCATCGGCAGTTTGATCTGTACGTACTATTCCCGGAGCAACTGCGTTGACTAAAATATTGTACTCTGCACCATATCTTGCAATTACTTTTGTTAAGCTGTTTAGCCCAGCTTTAGACACTGCGTAATGAACGGTTTTAGGACCATGATATTGCCCCGCTACTGATGAGATATTGATAATGCGGCCGCCTTGCTGCGCTTGCATATACGGAAAAACCTCTTGGCAGCAAATAAAGGGGCCTTTTAGGTTAACTCCCATTATCTCATCCCAAGCTTCATCGGTGACTTCGTCAAACCAGCCGCGCTTGTTGATCCCCGCATTATTAACCAAGATATCTATCTTGCCAAAGGCCGAAACCGCTTGTTCAAATAGATGCTTTATTTCCGAACGCACTGAAACGTCGGCCTTAATCGCAATGGCTTTATGCCCCTCTAGATTAAGCTTATCGGCTAACGTCTGAGCTTGCTCTGCGCTATGAACATAGTTAATTACGACTTTGGCACCTTGAGCGCAATATTCTTGTGCAATCGCAGCCCCAATCCCCCTAGAAGAACCCGTAATAACGGCAACTTTACCGGCTAAACGCTTCACTTGTTTACTCCTAAATAATCTGACCATTGCTGTGCGATTTGCTCAATGATCTGCCCAGGCATCATACCGCACTCAGTGCTACACTCATCCTTGCTACCTGGATGTACAAACTTGTCATCTACACCACTTCGAAGTACTGACATTGACACGTTTGCGTCTGCCAGAGTTTCAAGAACCAAAGAGCCAAAGCCGCCATTAAGCACACTTTCTTCTAGAGTTATTAGATGCTTAGTGTTTTCAACTAGCTCAATAAATCGCGCTGCAGGGAATGGTTTTATCGACTGAATGCAGATGATACCGCAGTCTTTCCCTTGTGCTTTGAGTAATGTTTTAAGCTCATATGCTGCCGCTAAACGATTACCCAAACACACTACGTAGCCATCACTTCCCTTAGCTGCGACCGATAAGCCACAAGACTCAACAATGCCAGCGTCCGGTTCTGGGTTTGGGATAGGCTCATACGGATACAAAATAACCATTGGCCCTTGCGGGTTGGCAAGGCGCTTCTCAATTAATGCAGTTAAGTCGCCAGAACTGGCTGGATACATCACTTGCATGTTAGGGAATGATCGCAAGTAAGGGATATCATAAATACCGTGATGAGTGGCGCCGTCATAGCCTGCAAAACCTGCTCTGACACCAAATACCGTGACAGGTAAGTCCATGTAACAAGCATCGTGAATAAGCTGATCATATGCACGCTGCATAAAGGTGGTTTGCATGCATACTACGGGCTTTTTACCGCCTAACGCTAAACCGCAAGCCATGCCTACCGCCTGCTGCTCTGCCATACCAACGTCAAGGGCACGATCTGGATACAGTGTTAAACACTCATCCATTGATGATGCATAAGGCGTGGCTGGTGTCATGGCAAATACATCTTCATCGGTCGCCATCTTTTGTTTTAACGCTTCTGCAGCCACCACAGCATAAGTTCGACCAACAACGGTTGCGGCCGCACCTTTACCAGTTTGAGCATCGAAAGGCATAGAGAAGTGCATCTTATATGGATGTTCTTTAGCGCAAGCTAAGCCCTTACCCTTCTCTGTTTTCACATGCACAACAACAGGGCGAGCTAACTGTTTAGCAGCCGCTAACTGTTCGAGTAAGCAAGCAATATCGTGGCCATCTTCTACGAGTAAATAGCCAAACCCCATGCCTTCAAAAAATGCGCGGCTATTTTGCTGCCAGTTTTCACCCGAGGTCAAGTTACGCATACCGCCAACAGATTTAGCTATTGCCATCTCGTTATCATTAATCACAATAACAAGCTTATTATCTTTATCTTCCGCGCAATAGTTCAGCCCTTCAAATGCCATACCTTCAACCAGTGAACCATCACCAATCATTGATACTACATAGTTAGCCGGCGATGTGAGCTTAAGTGCTTTAGCGTAACCCGATGCGATTGACAAAGAGGTGCCAGCATGAGAGGCATCAATTGCATCGTGATCACTTTCATCCTGAGCCACAAAACGACTCATGCCGCGGTATTGATTCAAAGTGGCAAAGTTATCAACTCGGCCAGTTAAAATTTTATGGGTATAGCCTTGATGGCCTGTGTCGAAAATAATTTTGTCGACAGGTGAATCAAACAGTGCATGAATTGCAATGGTAAGTTCAACCACTGACAAATTAGCACCAATATGTCCGCCCGTTGCCGAAATATTGCTGATCAAAAACTGTCTAATGTCTTCGGCTAGCTGTGCAAGTTGTGCGCTAGATTGTTGCTTGAGTGCATCGAGGGTAGGCACAACTAATTGATGGGTATTCATGATCAATCCTTACTATTAGGTTTTACGCAGATAAGAACAGTATTGGTGCCGTAGGGGTCAGTTTCATCATAAATAATGCCAGCTTTAATACCGATCACTTTAACGACAATAAAGTATTGATTAACCAATGCCAGTAACTCATCTAGAGAGTATTCAATTAAATGGCATGAGTTAACTGGAATATGACCAATGCTGTTTTGAGGAGTGCTTAACACCAACACACCGCCGGGTTTCAGTACGCGCTTAATTTCACTTAAGCACTCATGTTCAGGCACATGCTCTAAAGTTTCAAAACTGGTGACCGCATCGTAAGATTCATCGCTAAATGATAGCTTAGTGATATCTTCTACAAAGTATTGGGTATTAACTGCGCTGTTGTGCTGCTTTGCAAATTCAACACTCAGTTCATCTAAATCGGCTCCGTGCACTTCTTTTAGGTGACTCGACATTATATTCACGCCGTAGCCATCGGCGCAGGCAATGTCGATAATCTTCATATCAGGTTTAAGGTGTTGCAGTGCAAGCTCATAATGGAACCCAAGTCTGTCACCTGAAACGATTCTATGCTCATTAACTTCTTGGCGTGGAATCGCATAAATTTGAGTTGCCAAGCGGCGACAATCCGTTAGGTATTCATCACTATAGCAAGGTAAGTCAGTTAAAAACTCTACATTAAAACGCTGAGCATTCATTGAAAAATAGCACTTAGGGTGCACACGATACTTTGCATTTTCAGCTTGTGTTAGCTCAGCGTCTAACACTTTAAGTGCGCCCACACGAAAGACATCGGAGGTGAAATGCACTGGAAAATCATCCGGTAACTTTATGCAGTCTAGTTGCTTACTGATGGCTATATCGAGCATTTTCAAGCTCGCTTGTGGATCGAAGCAAAAATGAATACCGTCAATGCGGATCACATAGTCGGTGTCACTTAAGTCGTGGCTAGCTTCGATCATTCGATTAAGTGGGCTGGCATTATGCCCGTAATAAAGGGATAAGCGCTGGTCATTAATAAGTTTAACGATATCATCAAGCTCGCCACCACGATCAAATTCAGGCGCAACTAATACTACATCTAAACCAGTAAAGTGGCTCAATACGCGTCGAATAGTTCGAACAACAGCTATTTCGTCTTCAACCATGCCCATACAGATATCGACACCACCCGCCCATGAACGTGAACTGGCTTGTACGAGTACTTTTGTTTTTATCATTTTCTATTCCTATTAAAGCGGGTTCAGTTTGTGTTATTTACTGCGTTTACGGGCATATAGGCAGATCTCTCTACCAATCCCTATTTCAGCCATCGATTGATACCACGCCCTTTTTAAGTCGTTTTGGCCTGATTCAATTAGGCTCATTTCAAACTTCATTCTTTTCTTATGGCAAGCTCTACCTAACTCATCATTACCGACGTAGTTATCCCCCATCAATAAAAACATATCGATAGGAAAGCTCGATTCCTTTAAAAAGACTTCAAATCCAGAATTATTGAGTAATTGCGTCAATGAATTAACATCAAAGTAGTTAAGGTGATGTGGCGGCGCTAACCACCATGGCTCTAAACCTTCGCTCTTTCTTACTGTTTTTTGAAAAGGGTTGTAATCGTTAGGCACTGAAATACATAAAAGTCCATCATCCTTTACCAGTGCACTTATGCAAGCTAATAGCTCAATAGGGTTTGGAATATGTTCCAATACATTACAAGCATGAACCACATCGAAAGGTTCAAAGCTAGAGACGCTGGTTGGACTTAAAAAGTCAGTGATGACATCAACACCAAGTTCTTTCGCATGCTCACTAGCTTGCTTTGATGGCTCAATACCTTGTGTTGTCCATCCACGTTGCAGTCCATGGTGAAGGAAAAAACCTGGACCAGCTCCGACATCAAACACCCTTCTACTTCTCTGAGGTAAATTGGCTTCAAAAGTGTCGTACCGATCGGCAAAAACTCGCTCCCACCAGGTTGCATCTTCATTACTTTGACTCAAAAAAAGGGGTTTATCTTTGGTATAATAATCTTCGCGATAAACTTGCTCTAACTCTTCTGGAGTCGGCATGGGCATCACATGTTTAAAACCACACTCTTCGCAATCGATAACATCATAACCATGACGAGAATCGATGACTTTACCTCTATGCTGATAAACTTTGTTGTTTATGCTAGCCATGTAAATTCTCCTATAAATCAACTTACTCATCAAAGCAAAATTCATGCCGCTATTAATTTGACATTTAAGACACCTTTAAACATACAGAACCCACTTCTTCAAGCTGAAAGAAACTAAGATCAGATTGAGTAAAAACACACTAAACTTGAAAATATGGACATGATATTTAAAACATTATTTAAAAACAAACAATTAATCTTTCATGCTATGAATGTACAGAACAATCCAAATTGAGCACTTTATCTGGGAGTTTTCAAATTCTACAGGTGACAGATCACCATTGGCTGAATGTAGCCACTCTAGGTTGTAATATTTCATATAGCTATCCACATCTTTTTTCATCAATTCCTGTATGCGTTGATTAACTTTAAAAATCCAGTCATTTTCAAACTGTAAAAGAAACGCTCAAAAGTCGCATAGTTAATTTAGACACCTACTAAGTATGTATGAGATTTTACTCTACACATTTCGTCAAATAGAGTTCTGAAAGGTTGAAATATAATATAGTTAATGCCCTATACTAAAAATATGATGTTGCAAAATCTACTTTCATCTAAACTATCAAAATTTATTAATTAGACTATTGATTGAGTATCAATTAATTTATGCTTAAACTTAAATATCTAAAGTAGATAACCAACTGCTTTCCATCTATATATAAAGTAAATTCGCGCTAAGAGCCCTTATGCCTGAACACACCATAAACAAAAATATTTACGCTATTTTCCATTTAAACCTAGCATTTTCCTCTATTGATAAAAGCGAACATCAAAAGGTGGTTGAGAATTGTTATTGGCCCTTACTTGAATCCATCATAAACAAGGGTATTCCAATAGGTATGGAGTTAACTGCTTATACTCTAGAATGTATTCAAGAGATAGATCCTAATTGGGTAATCAAGCTTAAGTCTTTATTAAAGGATGGGCTCTGTGATCTTATAGCTAGTGGCTACACTCAAATCATTGGGCCACTCATCCCAGCTAAGGCTAATCAAGCTAATCTCAGATTAGGCCAAGCAGCTTACCAAAAGCTTTTAGAAATAACTCCTCGCATTGCTTACTTAAATGAGCAAACCGTTTCTGCAGGCCTGTTAGATATCTATATCGATGCTGGATTTGAAGCTGTGGTAGTTGAGTGGGACAACCCATACTCGCACAACCCTGACTGGCAACTCAAAATGCTCAAAAGGCCACAATCCTTAAGAAGTGCCTCAGGCAGGCGAATTAAGGTAATCTGGAACCATGCCATTGCCTTCCAAAAATTTCAGCGTTATGTTCATGGTGAACTTACTTTAGCCGACTACGGTCACTATCTAGAACAGGCTATTCAGCCAGGTACTCTCGCATTTCCGGTCTATGGCAGTGATGCTGAGGTTTTCGACTTTCGCCCAGGGCGATACCACACTGAAGAGATTCAAATAAGCGGAGAATGGGAGAGAATAGCCTTATTATTTAATACACTAGACACAAACAATAAATATAAGTGGATCAAACCATCTGAATTATTATCTTTATGGCATCAAGACTCTCCACTGAACATAACCAATGCCGAACATCCTGTATCAGTAAAAAAGCAGGCAAAATATAATATTTGTCGCTGGGGACTCAGTGGTCGTAACGACTTATTGCTAAACACCATATGCCATAAAAGACTCAAGGACTTAGATTCCCGAATAAGTAACGATGAAGATTGGCGCAATCTCTGTCGACTCTGGGCCAGTGACCTTAGGACACATTTAACACTTACCCGATATGAAGCCCTAGATTTAATGTCCCAAGAAAATATTGAACCAAGTTTCACAATTTGGAAGCATAAAGCCGAGATAAGTATTCAATATGACGAAGAGCGACGCAGGCTACATATAAAAACTCAAGAATTAGCATTAACCCTTAACGGCAACCGAGGATTAGCGATTGATTCATTGGCTTTTTCTAAGCATGATTTTGTCCCAATCATCGGTACCCTACCTCAAGGTTGCTTCGAGCATATTAATCATAGCGCCGATTATTATAGTAATCATCTATTAATAGAACGATTTCGTGACCGTGATAGAGTTACCGATCTTAATCGTGTGAATTATCAACTGGCAGAACAAGACGGCTGTTTATTCATATATTGTCGTCAATCACTTAAAAGTGGATCCTTGCTGAAATGGTATCGCCTCGATGGAGATAGTCTACACACAGGCTTTCATTTTGAAGATAGCTGTAGACCCGAAGCTTCAATCCGACTTGGCTTTATAAATCTTCTCAATTGTGAATCAAGAGCTTGGTACCAAACACATCTGGGCGGAGTAGAAGCAGAATCCTTTCAACTATGTGCTGATATTGACCAAGGTGCACCTATCTCCTCTATAGTATCCAGTAGCAGTGCACTGGGCGCTACTGAAGGTTCCATACATTTTGGCAATAAAAATAGTGGTGTCCGAATTAGTTGGGACCCTGCCAGTTGTGCAGCCTTACCTATGATATCTTCTAAGCAAATAGACACTCAGTATTTAAATCGCCTTTGGTTCTCACTAGCTGAAGCAGATGAGACGCTAAAACCAGACGGTAACCTGCTCGATTTTGAGATTTGTATTACCCCTGAAAGGAATCACCATTGTGACTAAAACACTTGCCCTAGTGGGTGCACGGCTTAATTCCAGTCGCCTGCCAGGAAAGCACCTGCTTTCACTTTCCAGTGAACCAATGATAGCTCACATATGGCGTCGTATAGAACGATGCAGCCAAATAGATAGCAGTGAGCTTGCCACTACTGCCGACAACTTTAATCAGCCTCTCATTGATTGGGCGAGCAAGTACCAAATAAGCTGTCATCCCTTCGATGGTGATGTTAATGATCTTATGGCTAGACTAAATGAGGTTATTAGCAGAGAAGCACCAGATTATATCCTCTATATATGCGGTGATTGCCCCTTGATTGATCCTGTCTTTATCGATCATGGCCTTAAAGCCTTAAAGGCTTCAGGTAAGGATACCGTCATATTACGAGAGGGAATCAAAACCCTGCACGAAGGAATCGCATTTTATAGTAGCCAAGGATGGAATAAATTGATGGCGGCAAGTCAGTGCAAAATGTCGCGCGAACACGTTGGTTATGCTGATAAACTGACACCTGTACTCGATAAAGAAATCATCGACGACAGTGACGACTATTCTAAAATTAACCACCGAATATCAGTAGACACCCAAGCTGATTATCGCTTTATGACCGAAGTATACAACCGTTGGTACGATAGCCATGATGCCAATTCCATCGTAAGTTTAACTTGGGTACAGCAACAACTTATTGGTGTTCCTCAACTGGTTAATATCAATTCTCATGTCGCTCAAAAATCTGCCAATAAGCAATATGCTAAAGCCAGTCTTTATTGCCACCTAGGTGCAAATATTGGTTTGGGACATTTTAGACGAGTGGAACTCATTGCTGATGCACTACAAGAATACCTTGGTATAGGCTCCACTATCCATGTACTAAACGATGGCAAGCCATTGGCCAATAGTTCAACTAAGATAAAATGGTATAAAACTGAAACACAATTGCTAGGAGCTATTACAACAGATAGTAACCCATTGCTGATTTTCGACTTTCACCCAGAGTTTATATCACTTGCCTCTCTCAACCAGGCTTTAAAACTACCTAAAAAAGGTGGAGCAAAGCTGATAGGGATAGATAAATTATCTCCCCTGCTTACAACGCTAGATTGGTTATTCATTCCAAGTTTTAACAATAGCTTAAATGGTGAAAAAATATCTGCAGGTTGGAAGAACTATCTATTTAAAACCATGCCTAAACGAGATAAAAAACACCAAATTTTGGTGCTAACTGGTGGTAGTGATGCTTTGGGGTATGGTGAAGAACTTCCATCTATGTTGGCAAAGTTGCAATTAAACTGGCCAATAACCTGGATACAAGGCCCCTTGGCTATGACCCCTACTATTCCCAAGGGGTCAAACATTAGGGTTTTGAAAGATCCGACAAACCTTTACGAACTCATCGCAGAGTCAGATATTATTTTGACTTGTTATGGCCTATCACTATTTGAATCTATATTCTCAAATGCTGCCACTTTATTGTTACCACCCAAACACCTTTGCGATGATGAAGAATTACTCATCCTTTCCGCTGAAAAATGTTGCCTCATCAGTAATTCTCTAGCGGATACCTGTACAAAATTAGCTGGCTTAGTGGCTAACGAAACAGCAAGAGACGCTCTACAAGCAGAGGCTAAAAGAGTTTTTGCAAATCATAAAGGCATAAAACAGCTTATTGACGAGATCACACTTTTGATGACTAATGACTAATGACTAAATTGGATCTTAATTGCTAATTGTATATCTAATGAATAGCCAAGATTATGAAATAACCGGTTAGCTCCGAGCAAATCAATCTAAGCAGGAAGATAGCTCGGAGATTACCTTTTGCTGGTCAATGTCCACTAAGGCTGGATACAGTGGAAGTGTTAAAATTTGCTGATAAAAGCTTTCTGCATTGACATAGTCGCCTTCTTTAAAGCCAAGGCGAAGATAATAAGGCTGTAAGTGCACTGGGAAATAATGCACATGCACCTGAATTCCCTTGCTACGCATCATATCAAAGATCGAACGACGCAACTTTACATTATGCAAACGTATCATGTAGAGGTGACGAGCACTAATAGAGTCAGATAGCGGGTTTACGGAAGTTAAAGGTAGATCATTACATTGCTTATCATAGATTTTCGATAAGCGATTACGTTCAGTGACGAATTGATCAAGTTGATTTAACTGTGACAAACCCAGCGCAGCATGTAGATCTGACATGCGATAATTGAATCCCAACTCATGCTGTTCATAATACCAATCACCTTCATCTGGCCGATGCATTATTTGTGGATTTTTAGTCACGCCATGACTTCGATATAAAGCCATTTTAGAAGCTAGGCTAGCACTATTAGTGGTCGCGACTCCACCCTCGGCGCTAGTGATTATTTTCACAGGATGAAAACTAAAGATGGAAATATCGCTATAGTGGCAACCACCGAGTTTATTCCCTAGGTAACTACCGCCAATACCATGAGAGGCATCTTCGATGACTTTAAAACCATACTCATTTGATAGTGCAGCGATTGCAGCCATATCACAAGAATGACCGCACAAGTGAACTGGAATCAATACCTTAGGAAGACGCCCTTGCAATTTAGCTTCTTCTAGTTTAGTGCGCAACATATTTGGACACATGTTACCTGTTGCAACATCCACATCCACAAAGTCGATCATCGCACCACAATAGAGAGCACAGTTAGCCGAAGCCACAAACGTGATAGGCGATGTCCATACATAATCACCTTTTTCAACTCCAAGCGCCAAACAAGCAATGTGCAATGCTGATGTCGCACTATTAACCGCAACTGCGTATTGTGCTCCAGTGTACTCACAAACCGCTTGTTCGAATGCTGGAACTTTGGGTCCTTGAGTAAGATAATCAGAGGTTAATACCTCAATAACAGAATCGATATCATCTTGGTTAATGAGTTGTTTACCATAAGGGATCATGGCTAATTAGCTTCCTTATCAAAACTTTTAATCTCATCTACCGACAAAAAGTGTTGATTATTTCCAGAGTTATATTCAAAACCAGGTTCAACTAACTTCCCGACTTTACCCAATTTATTGGTAAAGTAATCATTATCTTTTCCAAAAAAAGTAATACTTGGTGTAATGACAAAATGATCATCAAATTCGATAGTATGGTGTGAGTCATCACCTGGACACATGATTTCATGCATTTTTTCGCCAGGTCTAAAACCGACAATCTCCTGTTTCATTCCTTGAGCACAGGCTTCTGCCAAATCAGTAATGCGTACTGAAGGAATTTTAGGTATAAAAATCTCACCACCTTGCATTCTAGAGAAGTTTTTCAGCACAAAATCAACGCCGTCTTGGAGAGTAATCCAAAATCGAGTCATATCGGGATGTGTGATTGGAAGTGTTGTTTTACCATTCTCAATAAGTGATTTAAAAAATGGTACTACTGAGCCACGTGAACCGACTACGTTGCCGTAACGTACCGCAGGAAAACGTGTACGCCCTTCACCGACAATGTTATTGCCTGCTACAAATAATTTATCTAACGCAAGCTTTGTTGCGCCATACAGGTTGATCGGATTAGCAGCTTTATCAGTAGAAAGTGCGATGACGCGCTTAACGTTATTTGCGATAGCAGCTTTAATGACATTTTCTGCACCATGAATATTGATTTTAATGCATTCCATTAGATTGTACTCTGTCGCTGGTACTTGTTTGATAGCTGCTGCGTGAATAACATAATCAACATCCCTAAACGCTTGCATCATTCGATCTGCATCTCGTATTGCTTAAGTTCATATCTTGACAGAATAATTAACCTTTTTGGCTTATAACACTCCAAGATAGTTTTGGTATATTTCTGCCCAAACGAGCCGGTACCACCTGTGGTCAGAATAGATTGATTATCGAACATGTGCTCTCCAAATCATTAAATTTATTCGCAAGTGCAACTCAGTCAAAGCGTTTATCACTAAACACAGCAAGTTTTGAACCAGTTTTTTATTAGGATACTTTTTTAATTTAAGTGAAAAATTTTAATAATACTATAAAGATAAAGAAATATAGACCATATAAAAATTAACCTATTATATTTTAACCACTTACGACTACTTTACTTCATTTTAATCTTCAACAATATAAATAATATAAAAGTTGTGAAATATATCGTTTGATACCAGCTTTAACTCAGTCAAGTTCACTAAGCAGCATTATCTGTCGATATACTTGAATACAAAGTCAAATCATTGACGATTGGATGACTTAGTTTCCTAGGTAATGAAGCAGCACTCATATTAGAACACGATAAAAGTGTATAAAGTACGCAATGTAGTTAGCCATAAATCACTAAACAGCTAAAATCCACGCCACGGTATCGTGGAGTCAACAATATCCCTAGTAAACTAAGAAAATGATCAGAAATAGTTATTATATCTGCGCCATCTAACTGAAATAAATAAGTAATACTTTTAAGTACTATATAGATCATGCCTTCACAAGCTTCAGATCCTTGCTAGCTGTCACCCATGCTTACGCCACGCCCGTTTCAAAATTGTTAACTAACAGCCAGTTATGTTACAGGGTTAACTATAAGTAATTTTTTTGTCTACTTATTACCCCTAAAATAGATTCTTTAACTGCCAATCATGTCATCGCTCACATTTCATTAAGTTGTATATTGGAAATTTCATTAATTAATATTGTAATACAAATCAACTTAATCCTAGATAGAGTTAGTGATGTCATTACATAGACTAGTTTTATTGATTTGCGTTGTATTGTTAATGTGTTCAAATGCTGATGCTGCTTCACTAGACTTCCGTCAGGAATATAAAAGCTCTACTGATCAGCATGCTAGCCGTGTAAAAATGGGGCATACTTTTGATGGTCGTTTCTCTGTCGGCTTAGAGCTAAAATTCAAAGGGGCTGAAGGTAAGTTCATGGAAGACTTACAATCAAATGGCTCTGAATTAGACCTAGGCTATCGCATAAAGCTCAATGACCAATGGACACTCATTACGGGAATGCCAATTGAGTTTGGCTCATCAGGAGCCACCTACAAGCCCCAACTTCGCTTAACTTACAAATCAGACACCATTGACGGTTTATCTTTAAGTGGACGCTATCGCTTAGATGTAAAGCCAGGGGAAGACATTAAACACCTACGCCATCGCTATACGGTGAATATAGGTTATAAAGTTGAAAACTGGACCTTTGGGTTTGAGGGGAATTACTACTATGCCGATAACTCAGAATACTTGTTATATAACGATAGCAGAACAAATTATGAGAATAATTTAACTGCCCACTATAAAATCGGAAATTGGTCCCCCTGGGTAGAGTTTGGCGATGTTTCGGTCTCAGATGATTCAAGCCAAAGAGAATTAAGAAGCCGTATCGGAATTCGTTACAGCTTTTAACTATCAAACAAACCACACGAATAAATCATACAAATAAAAGCTAAGCCAGCTTTAAAAGATGATGTATTGTTCAGAGAATAATCCTTCTCTGAACACAGCTTTAGCTTTAAACAGCAAAGTTAACCTATCTAAAGCATACCTTGGCAATATAACTAATACGGCTTTTTAAACACTAACGTGAACCTATCAGTATTACCTGTTACCGATTTTCTAGCCACTTCATAACGAAGTTCATCATCTGGTCGATAAAACATATTGGATGATTTTTCCAATACAAAACCTGCTGCTTGTACTTCTAAAATAACATCAATAGGATCTTCACGGCGACGCATTTCAACGGTTTCAGGCATCATATGTCTACGAGTATGATCGACAATGACATAAATACCGCCAGGTTTTAACGCTTCAAAAGTCGCTTTATTTAATTTCGTTTTGTCTTCTATATTTAAATTATGATACTCACGGATATTGAGCATCATATCTGCGTCTGACATACCAAAATCAATATTCCCCAAGTTGAATCTTCTCTCTTCAGAGTTCCAATCAAGTTCAATAGGTAGCTTTTTGGTTTTACTCATCGCGTCTATCGAGAGCAGATCATCCATTTCATCTAGCCACTCTTTTTTAAACGCAATATGAAGCTCACCTTTTTCTTTAAGTATTGGAGCCAGAATTTTACTATACCAACCACCTCCAGGGACAAATTCAATCACTTTCATATCAGGCTTTAAACCAAAAAAATCAAGTGCTATTTCGGGAGTGCGGTTCGCATCCCTCAACTTATCCGCATCAGTTCTGTGCTCCATTTTCATCACCTCAATCACTTCTTGTTGAAAAGGCGTAATTGCAGCAGAAGCAGTAAAAGTTAAAAACATTGAAGCTGATATCATTGAGGCAAGTATTGTCGTTTTCATATTTCATCCCTAAAAATAACTTAAAACAATAAGCTTTATTTAGCTTAAATTTGCAGCTACTAATATAAGTGATTTTAGGATAGATAGTACGAAGAAAATGTATTGAGATATGTCAGAGGCAATTAGTTAGTTGCCCCTATAATACGCAGGTTTAAAAGGTTAACAGCCACTAGTGTTAGTCGTGTAAGTAGGCTCAGTTGCATTAGGTAAGACTAGATAAAAGATAAAACAAGTGTCACTAAAAGCATATCCACGCGGAACGATTATTGACACAATTCCAAATAAATCAAAAATGCCCCAATCTTCTGTAACAGGAGTATTTAAATCAGCGATAGTGATGGTGTCAAAAGCCCCTTCAACAATCTTTTCGATGTTATCCTTTGATGGTGTTATGTAACCAAATGAGGTCGTTACTGTTTGACCATCTAAATCAACTAGGCCCGAATTAAGGCCTTCTTGCCCTTGAATAGCAGATTTTGAATAAACCAACGTATTGGCAGATTTTAAACTCCCTTCAATCCCTGCTAAATTTGCGATAACAGCATCGGTTTTAATATTCAAAAATTTTGGTGCAGCAACAACCGCAATGATGGCTAGAATGATAATAACCACCACCAACTCAATCAGTGTGAACCCTTTGCTATTGTTAATTTTTATCACTTTAGTCACTTTAGTCACTTTCAGTAAAATTTATCGTTACTTACTTATGGCTGTAAAATCGCTAACTTTCAAGAAACGAGCATATTTTTGCGACTGACTTCCTATTAGTTAGCAATTGATAGTTACTAATTGATAGTTACCAGTTACTCGTTGCTAACTCTCTATTCAAATAGAAAAACTAAGTACATATTAATAATATTAAGCGAACACCATTCGCCACCACATACCCGGCAGGCTTGTAAAACCAGTGGTGTAATGTGCTAACTCGCCATCTTTAAACACCATGACTGTCGGCGTCACTTGTACTGACCACTCTCTCGCTAAAAAGCTTTGTTTGTCATTAATGGTACTGAGCGTATAGCCTTTATCATCTAGGAAGTGTGCCAAGCGCTCGTCACTACCTGAACTCATTGCTACTGATACCACAGGATAATAGTTACTCAATATATCCACTGAAGGTGAGACAAAGTTGCATACTGGGCACCATGTCCCCCAAAAATAAACTAAAACTGGCGCCTCTTGGCTCATGGCCATCACATCAACCAAGTTGCCATCCAAGTCCAAGGCGCTTATATGTGGCAAATCTTGCGTGGGAATATCCTTGCCGCGCCACAAATCAACTGCGGTAGAAACAACTAAAAACAACAGCAACATTATGCCTAATTGTTTAATACCGCTTAATCCTTTTTGAATCCATGTTTTTTTATCTAAATCAGCCATGTTCTATTCATTCCAATGTGTTAACTGATGATGGTTCACTTCACTGATAAGACCGAGCATCATCTACATTGTATTCAGTTCAACACATTAAAAATGACTAATTACCTGATGCTCGTTCAATCGCCGCCAAGACCTGCTCTGTTGTTAAAATCACTGGCAACTTGATCCCATCGGGTGCGTTAGGGCCATAAACCACATTAAATGGCACCCCAAAACGACCATGGCTTTGCAAGTAATCTGTTATCGGTTGCGATGCAGTGGTCCAGTCGCCTTCAACTAACATGATATTGTCTTGCTTAAGTGTTGAATATACGGGGTCTTGTAATATCACCCCAACCTTATTGGCTTTACAGGTAATACACCAATCCGCGGTCACATCAACAAACACTGTCTTGCCTTGCGCTACAGTCGCAGCGATTTCTGTTTGCTCAAGAGGAGTCCAGACTAAGTCAGTCGGTAGCGGGTTTGACCAATCATCTGACGTTGCAAACGCACTAATGGCAGCAATAATGATGACCATACTAAAACTGGCAATCACGGCAGGAAATCCATATTGCTTCGCCATCAAACCAAAGAAAGTAAGTACTAACACTGCAGCAATGACCCATAAAGCAGCTACAGTAATAAAACTTGATAATAAGCTAATCAACCACAAACTGGTGATCAGTAATAATACCGAGAAGAACACTTTAACAATGTTCATCCAACGACCCGGTTTAGGGAAGTAACGCGCCACTTGCGGAAATGCAGCAACCAATATCCAAGGCAGCGCCATACCAATAGCTAGTGCGGTAAATATCACAATGAGACTGAGCACATCAGCGCCTAATGCAAATGCAACAGCTGTACCTAAAAACGGGGCACTACAAGGTGTGGCAAGTAAGGTGGCAAACATCCCTTGCAAGAAATGACCACGGTGATCATTACCCCCTGTTGTAGCCAGTTTTGTTTGTAAACTCGAAGGTAAATTAATTTCAAAGGCACCCAGCATATTAAGGGCGAACACCGAAGTCACTATGGTCATGAAACCAATAAACCACGGGTTTTGAAATTGTACGCCCCAGCCAACAGCTTGGCCGGTAAATTTAAGCATAATGACAAAAGCCGCTAGTAGCCAAAATGAAACCAGAATGCCTAGCGCTGATGCGATGAATTGTTGGCGAATTTGTGTTTTTTGAAGATCGGGCGCAGCAATCACTGAGCTTAACTTCATTCCTAATACCGGTAATACACACGGCATAACATTGAGAATCAAACCACCAATTAGCGCAAATAACATCATCGTTAACAAAGAGCTACCAGCTGCTTCAATTGAGGTTAATTGCACACCAGTAGTGTATTCATAAGCCCGTTGGTTATCACTTACTGTCACATTGAGTTGTTTCTCGAGCAATTTTGGATCGCCAGACCAATTCGATACTTCAAATTGTGCCACCCAAGCATCACTGCCATCGGGCTGAGATTGACGAGTCACGCCTATAGGATTGAAGTTAGTCTCTTTGTCGCCATCAACAATCACTTGCGGTTTGCGCCACTGACTGTCTAATACAGTCACTTGTAATAAGCTCTGAGCAGTATCCCAACCAATTTGAACATTTTGAGCTGAGGCCTCAGTATCAACAAGTTGAGGTACTGTTGAAATCGCTTTATTAAAAGCAAACATCGCTTCAGTATCAGCTTGTAATTCATTGGCGGTAAAATCGAGTTCTAGTTGATAATCAGTTAACACACAAACCGTGGTGCATGAGGATAATGTAAATTTTCCTCTTAACGCTGTATTGGCATTAATATCGTCGACAGTGATGTGAATAGGGAATACAGCTTCGCCCTGATAACCTTGAGTTTTATACCCCATAATGGTGTATTGCTGCGGCGTCGGCCATTGCCAATTGACTGCACCAAAGTTAGTCGATTCGCCCCAGTCAATTTTAGGGGCAATACCGCCCTCACCTGGCGTACGCCAATACATTTTCCAATCATCATCTAATTGCACATCAAGAATTGCAGGTACCGTTTTAGTCGCGGCGTCCAACTCACCAGTCAGCATAAAGCGGACCTTCACAGGCGGATGGTTGTCATTAACCAACCAACCGGTTGTCGCGGCAATTGTGCTCGAGCTGACAACGGCTGACATTAGCAGCAACATTGATATCACAACAGATTTGAATATTTTCAAAGATCTTTCCTTTTAGCGCACTCAATTAACGGTAAACGTTATTTTACTTTCATCAGACCGGACTTTACCGAATATAGTTCATCATGATCCACACTATTTAGCTGAGTTAAATAAATTTTGTGATGCTGGTTGTTTAAACGCCACACATCAATATATATCTGGTGCTTTTATATCCAAACATAGACGCTGTAAATGACATCATCTGAAACAGCTTAAATATAAGTATACGTTTGAATGATTACTTTAATCGTAAGCAGTGTCTTTGTTGTACTTGGGGGGAATTACTTTAGAGAAAGTAATTTGATGTTAGCGAATTTGTGAGAACAAAACGCAGAGTTGAGGCATAAGGAAAAGCAAGACTCACTCATTTTTAGCGAAATGAGACAACAATAATAAGGATAATTATCTTGAACAAAGTAATGCACCTGAATAAGCTCATGCTGGTTATTGGCGTTGCGTCAACAGTCTTTCTCGCTGGTTGTGGTAACGACACCGACTACTCAAAAACGCCAAAAGTCACTCCTAAAGTCACTCTTTAAATTACTCCACCATTACAAGCTTTTTCCCTTGGCAGAACGCTAAAATATTAATCATGATTAAAGCTCAATTAACCTAAAGCCATTCGAACGTTTTTCATTATTGTTGATTTGTTCGTATCCCTCTTCTAGAAGCATCAGAAGTAACATTTCAAGATTAGCATTATTTAATTGAATCTATTTTTACTTCAAGATGAATAAAAACTTTTCAAACAACAACTTACAAACGTGTTTTCTGTAAAAAAAAAGAGTCGATACTCATAAAGTATCGACTCGTATTTAATTAAAATTTAACGACGGTTTATCGATTAAGCAAGTACCATTCGCCACCATATACCCGGCAAACTGGTAAAACCGGTTGTATAATATTGCAGCTCACCTTCTTTAAACACCATGATGGTTGGCGTCACTCGGATAGACCAATCTTGAGCAAGAAGACCTTCATTATCGTTAATCGTGTCAAACGAATAGTCTTTGTGCTGCAAGTATTGCTTCATTTTCTCATCAGTACCTGAATTCATCACCACTGACACTGTGGGATAATAGGCAGACAAAGTATCAACAGCAGGGCTAACAAAATTACACACCGGACACCATGAGGCCCAAAAGTACACTAATACCGTTTGATCTTGGCTCATTGCAAGCACATCAACCATTTCGTCATTTAAGCTTATCGCCTTCATGTCTGGTAGATTATCTCTTTCAATATCCTTGCCGCGCCAAATGTCGAACAGGCCTGTTACCACAATAGAAAATGCCAAAAACAGCATGATCTGTTTTAACCAGCCCATCATTTTTTTAAACCATGACACTGTTGCTGTGTCCATATTGGTACTCTCGTTATTAGCCGCTTCCTTACTAGGAGTTCCTGTAGAGGGTAATTTACTCATCATTCACCGCTTGTTTTTTATTTTCTTGGCTGCTAATAGCCTGCTGTAAAGTCGACTCTAAAACTTCATAAGACACTAAGCCTGGAATAACGGTATCGCCAATAATCATACTTGGGGTGCCACCTAAGCCGATATTGCGCATCAGCGTTAGATTGTCATGTACTTGTTTTGCCACTGCTGGGTCGGTATTGGTTAGCCAGTGCTCAGTATTTGTCATTTTGGCAACTTTAGCGATGGTATTGCCGTTCAGCCCACGTGGACTTTCCATTAATTTATTCTTAAGTGTTAGGTATTTTTCTGGTTCATTTAACCATACCGTTTGCGCAAGTTCAGTGGCGACACGTGAACCCTCGCCCTGCAGGGGCACCATTTTGATGACCACTTTTAACTGTGGATATTGTTCAACCAGCTTATTAATAGCCGGCTCAATTTTCTTACAATATGGACAGTTAAAATCAGTAAAATAAACCATGGTTATTTCAGGATTTTCAGCCCCTTTAAAAGGATCACTTGCGGTATTGTAAAGCTGTTGATGATGCTCTTGCAGAACCGACTGCGCAGCGGACTCAGCGCCTTGTTGCTCACGGATTTGTAATGCAATAATGGCTTCTTTGAGTAGCTCAGGATCATTGGTTAAGGCATCTTTTATAATGGCTTTTACTTGTTGTTGTTGCTCGACACTTAATGCTGTGTCATTGGCATTGGCCGCTGCAATGATAGGTGATGGTGACATCAGCATAAATGCCCCCGCGGTTAAACCCGCTATGACGAATAACTGTAACGGGGTTGAGCGCAAAAATTTAGCGACTTTCTTATTAGGTACTTTATTGTTAGAGGCTTTATTGTTAGAAGCTTTCTTATTAAATACTGTCATTTTTATTTTCCAATTTAGTCATGTCGATTGCTATTAATGCAGTTTCATTTGCCACGGTTAATTGGCAGTGCAAACCATGAATAGCTGTCATTAACATCTGTCATTAATAGATCGACTTTGATCGTTATATTTTCGATAGCCAGGTACTGATAAAAAGAATTGAATAGCCCATTGTCGCGCTATTCATTTCACTGGCTTATTGAGTGAGCTTAACTGCCTGATGCGCTATCAATCGCCGCCAGCACTTGTTCACTGCTTAGAATTACAGGCAACTTTATGCCTTGAGGCGCATTAGGACCGTAAACCACATTAAATGGCACTCCGAATCGATTATGACTTTGTAAGTAGTCTGTAATCGGCTTTGAAGGCGTGGTCCAGTCTCCTTCTATCAAGAACATATGATCTTGTTTTAAGGCACTGTAAACCGGGTCTTGTAGCACCACGCCAACTTTATTGGCTTTACAGGTTATGCACCAATCAGCGGTCACATCCACAAACACCGTTTTCCCCTCTGCGACTTTTGCAGCGATGAGCTGTTGGTCAAGTGGTGTCCACGCTAAATCCGTCGGTAATGGTTGTGACCAGTCATCAGATGTGGCAAATGCACCAATGGCCGCCAATATCAGACCGATACTAAAGCTGGCGATAACCGCTGAAGTACCATAATGCTTAGCCATTAACACAAAGAAAGTGATGACTAACACCATTGCGGCTATCCATAATGGCAAAACTGCAACAAAGCTTGATAACAAACTGATTAACCACAAACTTGTCAGTAATAACAGCAATGAGAACACCACTTTAACGGTATTCATCCAACGGCCTGGTTTAGGGAAGTAACGGGCAATTTGAGGAAATGCTGCCACCAGCAACCAAGGTAATGCCATCCCTAATGCAAGGAAGGTAAATATCACCAATAAACTCACCACATCAGCGCCCAGTGCAAATGCCACCGCCGTGCCTAAGAAAGGGGCACTGCATGGCGTTGCCAGCAAAGTGGCAAACATGCCTTGTAAAAAGTGACCTCGATGATCATTGCCACCCGTGGTAGCCAGTTTGGTTTGAAAGCTCGATGGCAGATTTATCTCAAATGCGCCCAACATATTCAGCGCAAACACCGAAGTGACTATGGTCATGAAACCAATAAACCACGGGTTTTGAAATTGCACGCCCCAACCAATGGCTTGGCCAGTAAACTTAAGCGTGATAATAAAGGCAGCTAATAACCAAAACGACACCATGATGCCCATTGCAGAGGCAATAAACTGTTGTCTAATTTGCTTTTTCTGTAAATCGGGTGCGGCAATAACACTGCTGAGCTTCATACCTAATACTGGGAGCACGCACGGCATGACATTTAAAATAAGCCCGCCGAGTAAAGCAAACAGCATCATAGTAATGAGTGAACTGGCATTTTTTTCAACAAAAGTTGGGCTGACATCCGCTGAATACTCAAGTGCACGATTAGCATCACCAATGGTGACATTTAAGGGCTTATTGAGAATATCAGGCTCGCCCAACCAACTGCTGACATCAAAAATAGCCACTAACGCTTTTTGGCCATCACCTTTATCTAGGTAATTAATGCTGGATAATTTAAAGGTACTGTCTGGTTCACCGTCAATAATGATCTCTGGTTGCTGCCAGTTGGTATCAGCTAAAGTGACTTGCAGTAGTTGTTGCTCTGTATCAAAACCGATGCTAACCGTGTTTGCTTCAAGCGTATCGCCCTTATCTACAATCACCTTTTGCGGCACTGAAGATATCGCTTTATTAAAAGTAAACATCGCCTCGGTATCAGCGCTTAGTTCACTTGGCACAAATTCAAGGTCAAACTGATAATCAGTCAATACGCATATTGTGGTGCACGACGAGAGCGTAAATTTGCCACTTAGGTGTGTGTTTGAATCAATATCATCGACTTTCAATGATAACGGGAAAATCGCCTCACCTTGATAGCCTAAGGTTTGCAGCCCCATTAACGAAAATGATTCTGGCATTGGCCATTGCCAATCTACATCAGCAAGATTCGTTGAACCTTCCCAATTGATTTTTGGCGCGATGCCACCTTCACCAGGTGTTCTCCAATAGGTTTTCCAATCATCTTCTAATTGCACTTCAAGCGTGGCGGGGAGGATATTGGTCTGCGGGTTAACTTCACCCGTTAGCATAAAGCGTACTTTTACCGGTGGGTGGTTTTCATTGGTTAACCACCCAGTTGTCGCTGCGGCGGCAGATAAACTGATACTCAGTGAAATCAATACCATCAATGATTGTAAGAATGATTTAAAAATCTTCAACAGATTCTCCTAACACATAACAATGGGCTCAAGTAGCATCGATTTAACCGATGAAATCAGTTAAATAACGGCAATGAGCTTAGAAATAGCAAACAATGTGAGGTTTATCTGCGGCTTCACTCTTGAAAGCGGCACAAAGAGATATGTATACGCCGAGGTTTGGCGTGACAGTGATATGACAGGCGACCTAATAGACCAGGTCGTATAAAGGGAAGTATCGCAAAACTACTCAGAATAACCAGCAGCAATAATACTGAAGGGCTATCCACACAGCTTCGCATTGATTTCTCAGAGAGTTCGCACATTTTGAACTCACCAGAATCTGAAAAATCTGCCGTATTGGCTGTTGATGCAGTTGCTGATTTAGTTGTTGATTCAGTTGTTAATTTAGCCACTGACACTGGCGTTATTTTAGCCACTTGAGCCGCCATCAAGCTGACATTGGCAGCAGGCAGACTCGACAAGTTCAGGCTGTTAATCAACAACGACGTCATCCCACCATTTTGCAATAAGCAAAATAATGTCAGTAGCATGAACAGTTTGGCTGTCCACTGCTTAACCTTAGGATGAGAAATCGTGTTAAAAATATTAGCCTCTATTTTTTTGAACCTATCGTATTTAATCAATAAATATTGAATAAATAGCGAATGAATTAATTGCTAGTGACTCACTCTCTATTGCATCAATACCGAGTGGAGCGCAATCTAACGGATCAGCATGGAATAAGCTAGTACCAGAATAAAAATTACAGAATAGCCGTTAGCGTCAGTTGCAGCATAAGACCGGAGTTCTTCTAAAATAGTTCACTGTTTTTGCTAATTATTTCACTAATGAACCCATAAGTACTTTCCGAGCGTTAATCGGTTAACCCCCTCATCATTTACGCCTCAAACCGTTAACGAAGTCGTTTATTTTCGTAACGATTTTAATCTCTAAATTAACATCAACTAATGCAGGTATATGTAGACATACGTTTGAATGATTGATTTAATCAAATAAGTGTTTTTGTTGTATTTAAGGTTTTCACACAATCAACAAGTGATGATGGGAATCACGATTGAGGCTGTTAACGCTTAAAATTGAGACACAAGGAAAAGTGAGACTCACTCAACAATGCAAATTGCTGAGACAACAATAATAAGGATAATTATCTTGAACAAAATAATGCACCTGAATAAGCTCATGCTGGCTATTGGCGTTGTGTCAACAGTCTTTCTAGCTGGTTGTGGTAACGACACTGACTACTCAAAAACGCCAGAAGTCACACCTGAACCTGAAGTCACTCCACCATTACAAGCTTTTGCCCCAGACGGAATGCTTAAAGCGCAAATTCGCCGCACTGCATATGGGGTTCCCCACATTCAAGCTGACAACCTTGAAAGTTTGGGTTTTGGTAGCGGTTATGCTCAAGCACAAGATAACTTATGTGTCTTAGCTGATGGATTTATTAAAGCAAACTCTGAACGTTCAATGTACTTTGGTCCCCACGCCTCAATTGACTTTGCCACTGGTTTACCTACTGCAGAAGATAACGGTAACCTGGTTTCTGATTTCGCCTATAAAGCATTAAAAATAAGAGAAATGGCGGAAGCCCAGTATCCACAATTTAGCTATAATTCCCGTGCGTTAATGGAAGGCTTTAGCGCAGGCTACAATCAATTCCTAGCCGATGTTGAAGCAGGTGAACAAGAAGCTGAGCCATTTTGTGCCGGCCAACCTTGGGTAAAACCGATTGAAGGCGTCGACATTGCCAACTATCTCTTCTCAATCGCCCTGCTACCCGGTGCAGCAAACTTCTTAGACCTCATTTTCTACGCCAATCCTGGTGACGGAGAAGAGTATCTTCCTCGTATCGTCGGCCCTGCACCTTCTGCATCTCAAACCACCTTCATTCAAGATGTGAATAATAAGCTACTAGCTCGAGCAAACACCATTACCACGCCAGAAACCAATCCACGTAACCTAGGCTCAAATGGCTGGGGTTTAGGCAAAGATAAAACTGAAAATGGTAAAGGCATGGTGTTAGGTAATCCGCATTTCCCGCATACGGGTAACTTACGTTTTTGGCAATCTCATGTGACGATTCCTGGTCAACTTGATGTCATGGGCGGCTCATTAGTAGGCATGCCAGGGTTAATTAATATTGGCTTTAACAAGGATTTAGCTTGGACGCATACCTTCTCAACTGCTGAACATTTTGTGATGTATAACCTTGAGCTCGTCAGTGGCGACCGCATGCAATATATGTATGAAGGCAGTCCAATGCCAATTACTAAAGAAACCGTACAGGTTTTGGTTAATGGCGGCGCAGCAGGAATGCTTATTGCTGAAAAAGATATTTACACCACAGCTAAAGGCCCCATTGTTGAAGCCCCAGCAGCCCTTGCTCCCTTTGGTTGGGATGATGGCCAAGCCTTTATGCTTCAAGATGCCAATATGGCAAATAAAGATCCTATCGATCATTGGTTTGCTATGAACCGTGCAACAAATAAAGAGGAGTTTCAGCAAGCGTTTAAAAGCTTTGACGGGGTTATATTTAATAACACTATGTATGCAGATAAAGAAGGCAATGCTTTTTATATTGATGACTCCACAGTACCAGGTTTAACCGACTTCGCCGTATCACTGCTTAAAACCAACCCTGATATCATTGCCGCAAGAGAGCAGGCAGGCTTTACCATCTTACCCGGTAATACTTCTATCTTTCATTTCGATAGCCCAATGCCTTATGAGCGAGCACCAAAACTTGAGCGAACTGATTTCGTACAAAACTCAAATAACTCATTTTGGTCAACTAACTTAGCTCAGCCACTGGAAAACTACTCACCCATGTACGGCCCTGAACGCGGTCAATTATCATTGCGAACCCGAATGGGCTTAACCTTGATGGAAGATGCGGCCGGTGATGACGGTAAGTTCAATGTTGATGAGTTAGAAGCCGCAGTCTTATCCAACCGAATCTTTTTAAACGATCTGGTTTTCAGTGATTTAATCAGCCAGTGCCAAGCACAAGCGGATACTCCTGTAGAAGTAAGTGCAACCCAGTCAAAAGACATCAGTGCTGCATGTGGTGCATTAACGGCTTGGAACGGCAAGCAAGATAACGACAGTGTCGGCGGCGCGTTAATTCGTGAATTTGCCCATCTGTTCGATCAAAGCACCATGTTATCAGTGCCATTTGATGCCACCAATGCAGCCATGACACCCAACACATTAGCCACTGATGGTAGTGCGCTCGTGGCGCTTGCACGCGCAGCTATGAATGTTGAAGCTGCTGGGTTTACCGTTGATTCAACAATGGGAACGGTTCAGTTCGTTGAAAAATCACTGCCTGATGGCACGGCTTCGGGGACTAAACTACCTTGGCCAGGTACACATAACGCAGAAGGTGGTTTTAATGTATTCTCCACCAGCTTATCTGGCGATGATACGTTAATACCACAGCACAAATATGCTGCAGTGATGGATGCAGTATCAGGTGCACCGCTTTCTTCAGGGTTAACTGCAGAAGGATATCAAATCCGCTATGGTTCTAGCTGGATGATGGCGGTGAGCTTCACTGATGAAGGGCCTGTTGCAAAAGGCATATTAACTTACTCTGAGTCGAGTAATATTCTTAAACCAGCCTTTGCTGATCAAAGCATATTATATTCAACTGAAAAACAGTTTAGACCGCTTTTGTTTGCTGAATCTGATATTGCGGCTTCGGTAGAAAGCACCACAGAGCTGAGCTTTCAAAAAGGTGAATAAATACCCTCAATAATCAAAATGGGTACTGACGCTATTAATGTCTTGCCCATTTTTGAACCTTTCAACAAAATTAAAGTGCTCAAGCTTTATAACAAGCTCCCTCTAAGTGTGTACAGATTTACTTGACCAGATCACATCAGCCCACCAACTTAAGCAATCAGCAATAAACATCAAAACAAATAACCAAAACACAACCAAATTAACACTCACCTCAAGCACAAAAACAACAAGGAGATAAAATCGCAACCTACTGTTTACATTGATATGTTTTATTTGGAACATATAAAAACACTTGTATAAAATCCCACTCAGCTTCCACTAAAGGCAGCATATATAAATAACAATGGGGTTTTAAAATGAAAGTATTCAAAACAGCTGCAGCACTTGCTGTCAGTGTTGCATTACTAGCGGGTTGCAACGACGAAACCAACAATTATTACCCAGGTGAACCTACACCTGAAACCACAGATGTTCGTATCGGTACCTATAACCTTTCTTTTGACAGAAGTACCTACGCAGATCTTGTTGAAGAAATGAAGCTAACACCGGCTGTTCAGCAGGATTTAATGGACAAGTGGTTTGACGGCACATTAACTGACGACGAACTCGCAGTTGCAGAAAAAGTCATTCAAATCCGTAACGTAGCAGCGATTATTCAAACTGAGCGTCCAGCAGTTCTATTAATGGGTGAGTTCAATAACGACGGGACAGGTGAAGACCAACAATCCATTCAAGGTTTCCGCTTAAACTACCTTTCAGTGCCGCAAAACGCATTAGGTTCGACATCTGATGATGTTGAATTACTTGAGCCTATTCAATTCGGGTATGCTGAGAGCTTTGCCACTAACACTGGCCTATTAAGTGATCACGACTTAGATCGCAATGGCACTGTCGCATTGCCTGGGGATGCATGGGGCTTTGGTTTCTACCACGGTCAATATGCCTTCGGACTATTATCACAATATCCAATCGATACAGACAACGTGCGTACTTTCCAAAACTTTAAGTGGAAAGATATGCCAGGTGAAGCAAACCCAACTATCACTAACTGTGAAGACGAAAACAATCCAATACCTGAAGGTTTGGCTTGTGGTGATGAATGGTACACAGCAGAAGCTTGGGCTGAAAAGCCAATGTCATCTAAAAACCACGTTGATGCGCCTATCATCATCCCTACTGCTGATGGCGACAAAGTGATTCACTTATTAATGTCTCACCCAACTCCCCCTATTTTCGACACGGTTACCGAAAATAACAAACTGCTTAACCGTGCAGAAATCAAATTCTGGGACGATTACATTTCAGGTGAAGGTAGTTACATTTACGATGATGCTGGCACTAAAGGCGGTATTTCTGCTGACTCATCTTTCGTTATTCTAGGCGATTTAAATGCCGATCCTGAATCAGGCGACGGCTACTTAGATACCATCAAAGGGTTAATGTACAGTGACCACGTTAATCAACTTGCTACGCATGGTGTATATGCACCAAGCAGTTTAGGTGGCCCTGAATGTTTATCAAATGGTGAATGTAGAGCTGAAAACTGGGGCACTAAATACCCAGATGTTATCACCAGCACTTCAGGCCTTCGTTTAGACCACGTTATTCCTTCAAGCGATTTAAATATCACTGATTCTGGTGTGTTCTGGCCTGCATCATTTGAAGATGGTCGTTTAATGATGAACGACGAACGTGTAGGTAACTGGGGCGGTGGCGGAAAGTCTGTCTCATCAGATCACCGTTTAGTGTGGATTAACGTTGAGCTGTAATTACGTTGATTAATCTTGCACCATTTTAAGATAACTAAGCCCGCTTTTTAGCGGGCTTTTATATGTCTTTCATTATTTAATCGCGCATGCTTGATTGGTGTTAACTATCATTAGCATCCAACTCCTGCTGTAGCTTCTCTAACTCATCTAAAATCCGCAAAAACTTTTGTCCAAAACTTGTCACTTGATATTCAACTCTTGGCGGAATTTCACTAAAAGTCACCCTATCTAAAATACCAAATTCAACGTTACGCTTTAAACATTGGTTCAACACTTTAGTGGTTAACCCTTCAACATGATTCACCATCGCTCCAGGTCGATTAATACCGTTAGCCAGTAATTGATAGACCGTCAGTGACCACTTACACCCGTATATCGTTTCAACCATACGAGCACTTCTCTCGGGTGCTGACTTTTTTGAAAATAAAGCGTCGTGTTTTTGCATATTTATCTACCTTAACCACCAAACATCACATCTTGCTTGCCATCTAACCAAAGCGGGTATTTCGTCATCACTTTACTGAACATCTTGCTTTGTAAGTAACGATTTAACCATGCTCTGACATTGGGATAGGGTGACTGTAAATACCATTGACGTTCAACGCGGGCAAACTGACGGATAAAGGGTAACAGTGCTATATCGGCTAAACTTTCTCGATTGGCCATTAAATAATCTTGCCCGTCTAACAATTGCTCTAACTGATGGATATATTTTTCACACGCTTGACGACATTCATCGATATTTGACTCGCTATAACGCTTGGCACATTTATAGTTCTCTAAGCAGCGTTTAAACTCACTATCAAATTGATAAATTAATATCAGCATTTTATCCAGTAACTCAGGAGTATCTGTAAACAACAAATCATCAGGGTCACCCTGAGTTAATGCCCATAGCATCACTTCAAAGCTTTCTTCAATCACAATGCCCTTTTCAGTCACAATCACTGGCACAGTTCCTTTAGGTGAGGCCACTAACATTTCTGTAGGTTTATCACTCAAAACCAGGTCTCGCAGCAAAACAGGCTGCTGCGACTTATAAATGGCAATTCTTGCCCGCATTGCAAAGGGGCAGTTTCTTAGCGAGTAGAGTACGGGTAAATCCATGATTTTATTCATTCTTGTGTTGTTTTCCCTACAACTTATATACGGGCTTACTAATTAATAATGTACTTTAACGATATTCATTAGCAAAATATACGGGTAACATCCCCCCATTAAAATTAACTGAGAACCTTTTAGATCATGAAACCGAAGATTGAATTATTAGCCCCAGGTGGTGATGTCGATGCGATTAAAGCGGCCATTATTGCGGGTGCAGATGCTGTTTATTGCGGCTTAGATACTTTTAACGCCCGTAATCGCGCTGCTAATATTTCCTTCGATCAATTGGTCGGGATCATCAGACTTGCCCATCAATACGACTGTCGTATTTTCTTAACCCTAAATATCGTTATTTTAGAACAAGAATTTAAGACCTTATTGAAGCTGCTCAACAGGTTGGTTAACACCACTTTAGATGGCGTAATTGTGCAAGATATGGGGCTGCTTTATGTATTACGTAAGCATTTCCCAACCTTAGATATTCATGCATCAACCCAGTTGACCACCCACAATGCCGGGCAAATTCCATTTTTAAGAAAACTAGGCGCAACCCGAGTCAATTTATCTCGTGAGCTTAACTTAAGAGAAATTACCTCCCTTGCGCAAGTCAGTAAAGAACACGACACCTTATTAGAAGTGTTTGTGCATGGTTCGTTATGTGTCGCTTTCTCTGGTTTATGTTATTCAACCTCTGCCAGTGCTGGTAATTCTGGTAACCGTGGCCGTTGTAGCCAAGCATGCCGTGAAGAATACGAAACCACAGAGTCGGGAAATAACTTTCCACTTAACATTAAAGATAACTCGGCCTTTTTTGACCTACCTGCATTAATCGACGCTGGGGTTTATTCATTTAAAGTTGAAGGCCGTATTAAAGGCGCAAGTTACGTTCACACTGTGATTGATAGTTTCCGTAAACAAATTGATGGTTATGTTGAAACAGGCGAACTCACCCAAGACGGCGAGCGTTTATACAAAGTCTTTAACCGTGACTTCACTAATGCCTTCTTACGTGGTGACTTAAATCAGTCAATGTTTATTGATAACCCACGTGACAATTCAAAAAATCACTTAGTTGATCAACTCAAAGCTGACAAAGGCGAGTCAATTTCAGTGGTGCAAATCCATGATGCTCAGCAACAATTACAAGTCGACAAGCAACAAATTAATGCTTCAGTTGACGATAAAATTGCACATCTAAGTATTGAGAAATTAAAGCTTAACTTAAGCTTTGCAAGCGAGCCAAATAAGCCGTTAACCTTAACGGTAACCACTGAACATAACAGCAGTGATTTGGCCGATGCTGAAACTAAAACAGTGGTGTTTAGCTCGAGTAGCTTAATGATGCCAAGTGAGAAGCTCAGTGTTGATAAAGAAGCCATTGAAAAACGCTTTAAAAATATCAACAATGCCAACTATGAATTAGTCCAACTGCAAACTGACAAGCTTACCGATGGATTAAGTATTCCATACCGTGAAATCACCACCTTAAAAAATGAATTGTTAGCTTACTTGAATGATGGCATTGCAGTTATTGCTGAAGTTGAACTACCTAAACTTGCACGTCATCCAAAAGATGCAGAGCAAAAGCCCGCACTTTCAATGCTAATTTGTGATGAGGAAGATGCCAAACTTGCTGAAGTGACCGATGGGGACATCTACTTTAAATTACCTGATGCGTACAAGCGTGGCTGTACAAAGTATGTTGACTTTTTACAACAAAACCCAAGATTGATCCCTTGGTTCCCACCAGTGCTAATTGGTAAGGATTACGACGTAGCATTAAATATTTTACAGCAAGTTAAGCCTGAGTTAATTGTCACCAATAACACAGGTATTGCTTATCACGCGCAGCAACTTGGGATTAAGTGGATTGCAGGTCCGTTTTTAAATACCACCAACTCTTATGCTTTACTGGCTATGCAAGAAGGCTTTGATTGTGCAGGTGCGTTTATTTCTAATGAAATTAACAAACAGCAAATTAAGCAAATTGCCCGACCTAACAACTTTAAAATGCTCTACAGTATTTATCATCCCATTCTATTGATGGCGAGCCGTCAGTGCTTTTTCCAGCAAAGTGTTGGCTGTGAAAAACCCCGTATTGATAATGGCTGTATGTTGTCTTGTGATAAATCCACCAGCATTAAAAACCTCAAGGGTGACTCGTTCGCTATTGATAAGCAAAAAGCCGGATACCCAAGTATTTATAACCAAGATCAGTTCTTAAATACCGAGATCATTGATGATCTTAGCCATATGTTCGACGGCTTTATGATTGATTTAACTAACATAGGTGCAGGTGACAAAGAGTCGCCAGATAAGGTTGAGCTAATTAAACAATTTGAGGCTTTGCTTGATGGACAAAATGAGGTCAGCACGACTCTTGCGACCATGGTGCCAGAATCAACCCACTTACAATATAAAAACGGTTTATAAGCCAAACTCTTTATCACTTTAAGACGCCCTAGCTAACATCATTTAGCTAGGGCTTTTTGATATATGAAATCATCTATATTAAAAATAAAGTTGATTTTCATCACCTTAGATAAAAGGTGTTTCAATCTGTATCCAAGCTAGGTATCACAAAATAAATTAAACACCTGTTTAAATTAAGGTTTTTACCCCTTGCAGTATCTTCATCTATTTTTTCTATTTAAACAGTTGTTTTCACTACTTTTAATAACATCTCTTTTAGTTTACATTTGGCCAATATTTTGAGATTAGCATCACAATTTTAATAATAATTAGATCTCTGCAGTCAAATATAAGAAGCATTATGACCCAATATACGGCCAGCAATAAAGAGTACTTTTTCTCTCCCGACACCCCTCTCGTTTCCAGCACCGATCCCAAAGGCAACATTACCCACTGTAATCAAGCTTTCATTGAAACCAGTGGTTATAGCCGAGAAGAGTTACTGGGAAAACCACACAATATTGTTCGCCACCCCGATATGCCCTCCGCGGTTTTTGCCACAATGTGGAAAACCCTAAAGGCAGGTAATGTGTGGATGGGCTTAGTTAAAAACCGCCGTAAGAACGGTGACTTCTATTGGGTCAGTGCTTTCGTAACGCCAGTATATGATGGTAAAAAGCTAGTGGGATATGAATCCGTTAGAGTATGCGCTGAGCCTGCAGAAAAGCAGCGAGCCAATACAGCCTACCAACGTATCAAAGCGGGTAAGTCTGCCAATACACTGTTAACCAGTGCTCGTTTAAATTTCAATAAGCTATTACCTACCCTTTTGCCTAGCACATTACTCATTTTGTTTTTCAGTTGGCAAAGCAACACCACTGCAGTGATTGCAACCCTAATTGCCGCAAGTATCAGTAGCTTTTGGAGTCTGCAGCAACAAGCATCACATTGGCGGTCATTACTCGCTATTAGCCCCAAGTCATTCGCAGATAAAACCGTCGCGCAAACCTACTTTGATGATGCTGGTGTAAGCGCACAAGCAAAGCTTGCTTTTATCAGTGAAATAGCGAGGTGCCGTACAGCACTCACCCGAATTAATGAGTCGGTATCAGGTCTTGATGATATCTCTTCAACCAGTAAAGCACAGGTCAAAGTCACCCAAACCTCTGTTGAACAGCAGGGCTTAGCCACTCAACAAATTGCGTCAGCCATCACTGAAATGTCTCAGGCAATACAAGAAGTCGCTCAAAAGATTGAGGAGAACTCACATAGCGCCGAAAACGTGATGCAGTTTGTCGATACTGGCACCCACTTAGCTGATGAATCACTTAACTCAATTCATCAATTAAGCCACACAGTTGACAGTATTGCTGTGACAGTTAAAGAGCTGGCAGATTCTACTCAGCAAATAGGTCAAGCAGCTAATCTGATTTCATCTATTGCAGACCAAACGAACCTGCTGGCTCTTAACGCCGCCATTGAAGCGGCACGTGCAGGCGAGCAAGGTCGAGGTTTTAGTGTTGTAGCAGATGAAGTACGCGCCCTTGCCCTTAAAACTCGTGAATCAACAGATCAGATTCATGCTGTGATTAAGCAATTATCAGCCCGCACAAGCAGTGCAGTAGATATGTCGGCTCAAGGTGAACTTGCAGCGAAACAAGGGGTAGAAATTGTTGAAAACACCCGAAATGCCCTTGGTGAGATTAAAGATGCTGTAGGTAATATTACTGATATGACTTTTCAAATGTCATCAGCCGTTGAAGAACAAAGTGCAGTCGCTGAACATATTAATCAGCAAATCATCGACATTGCAGATGGCGCTTCTGATACTGCAGATGCCGCTAAAGAATCTCTACGAGCCAGTGAGTCACTAGAAAGCACTATCAGTACCTTCCATTCGTTAATTAGACGCTTTCGCCTGTAATCTCAGTTGTTACTCACCCCATGAACGGCATGTTAACCTTCAACATGCCGTTCATATCAATCTCTCCTCGTACATTGCTAGCACTATCAATGGTGAAAAGTTATAATCCTTCGCTTACATCGAAGACCCTTTCTTAAACCTAGGAGCTATTTTTGGCACACACTTACATTCCATTAGATGCATACAAACGCAAGTGGATCTTTAACCATAAAGATTTACCCGTGTTAGATACAGATAAAGCATTAATCAAACCGCTCACTGAAAAAAGTGCTATGACGGTTTGGAATCAATGGATCAGTAATAAATGTAATCGTGCTGAATTGTTTTCTAAAGGAGATTGGGCTGCAAAGCAAGATGCCTGGAAACAAACCGAACATTGGCAGTCGGCATGGGATTCTGACGATAATACATTGCCAGAGCCTATCGCTGAGTTCATTGATTGGGACGACGACACTCAAGTGTTTTTCTGCTACGAAAAATACCAAATAATCGAAACCACTTGGGTTGTATTTGCCCGTAATTGGAAAGCATTTTTGTTTTTTGATGACGGTCCTATCTTGATTGCTCCCAAGAAAAAACAAGCAATCATGTTTGAACAAAATGGACAATATAAGCTAGGGATGCGCAGCTAAAAAACCAATAAGCCAGGTTTACTCAATGATCTCGACAGAGCGTTTTAAATGTTCGTCGAGTTCAACATCGACCTGACTGATACGAAAATAATAAATGAGTACCCTATGAAAGCACTTTCAACCATCGCACTTACCGCAGCTTTAATGACCCCAATGCTTGCTGAAGCTAAAACCGTTTCTGGTGTTGAGTTAGCAGATAACCTAACTATTGCCGAGCAATCACTAGCGTTAAATGGCGCAGGCGTTCGCAGTAAATTCTTTATGGATTTATATGTTGGTAGCCTCTACATTGCCACGCCAGCCAATGATTTAACCGCCGTATTAGATCAATCAACTGCTGTTATTCGCCTTAACATTACCTCGGGTATGATCACCTCAGACAAAATGACCGATGCAATTGAAGAAGGCTTTGACAGCGCAACCAATGGCAACACCGCTTCAATAGACAAAGACATAGCCCAATTTATGGGTCTGTTTACTGAAGAAGTCAGTAAAGGCGATCAATTTACCTTTGTCACCCATAAAGGCGCTGGCGTCACCAGTTTTAAAAATGGTGTCGAACAAGCCACAATCGCAGGTGAAGCATTCAGACAAGCACTGCTAAAAATTTGGTTAGGCGACGAACCTGCGCAAAAAAGCTTACGTAAAAACATGTTGGCCCAATAACCTTGGCAGCAAAAAGCTTATAGCAATAAAAAAGCGACCTGATGGTCGCTTTTTTTTGGTCTGTCGTTAGCAATGAGATTAGAAAAAACTCAATCCGCTATGTGCTATATGCTCAGCCCCTAAACAATGAAATTTATCGACTAAAACTTGTAGATTAAAACTTAATATCGAAAGCTAAGCCTATCGCAGACTGATTTTCTATTTCGTCAGTCACATTAGGCTCACTGAGCTCCATTTCACTGTTAAAGAAGTAACCGCCATAAGCATTAATGGTCGCTTTTTTACTGATGTTCCAACCCGCCCGGACAAAGCCTACCCATTCTTCCATCTCAATGGTTTGTTCTTGATCTGTAATCAAAAAGCGCTCTGAACGACGTGAACTACCAACACCGAAGTTCCATTTGTCATTCATTTCATAGGACAGCTCTAAACCTGCAGGACCACTAAAGCCGGCTTGGAACGGGTTACCCAAGGTAAGTTTGTCGGTAATTTTCCAGCGAATAGCTAAGTAAGGAACAGTCTTTACTTCAGAAATATCGTTAAGGTAAGCCACGCCGAATCCAAGCATATTACCCGATTCAAAACGGTACATAGCCGAGCCCACCACACCATAACTTTGTGCATCAGACGATGACGCAGTATTGGCATAAGCATATTGCAGTTTTGGCGCTAACAAAAACATCCAGTTCGTGTCAGTTGGTCGATAAGTTAATGACAAACCTGCACTGTATTTATTAATTGAACTCCAAGGTGTAACCTGACCATTTAGTAGGTCACTATCAATATTCTTAAAGCCGTAATCTAAATTGTCATAACCAATATTAGCGCCGAGCATCCACTCTTTGCTCAGTGGCATAGCGCCTGAAAGTTTTAATCGCCAAACATCACGTTGTAATTCAGTATTAGTGTCACCCACTTGAGCAGCATCTGTAGAAGTGCGCGATACATGAAACTTAAAGGGTGAGTAATCATATGCAGCCGCATAAGGAGTGAGAAACAGTCCCGCAATCACACTCAATTGCGCCACTTTTTTTAATCGACCAGCATTAAGCTGATTAGCTTGGAACAAGCTTGGGGTAACGTTCATTAACTGCTTCCTTTCTCATTATTATTATGATCAAAATATTGAATGCCAAATCTACACGTCAATACTCTGACCTATTCAATTTGGATCACAAATTCAATGTATTATGAGATATTACACAGTTTTAGGTTATCACAACAGTAGCAAGTGAATACACGTTGTTATATTAATATTTGATGATATAACACGGCTGGTTTATTTTCGGTGGGCATTTAAAAATAAGCTCACAGTATCCTCAATATAGCTCTGCCTATTTTGTACAAGATCGCTCACATCCAGCCCAAGCTCTAAGCGCATTTTGAGTTCACCAAACAGCATCAAACACAGTCGCACAGCACTATCGTGTGGCTTGGCAAAATAAAGCTCATCATGTTTATTCACTCGGCTAAAGTAATCACTTAATAACCCTAATACATGCTTTGGCCCTGCATCAAAATACAATTTAGATAAATCTGGGTGAGTATCAGCGTGGGCTAAACAGGTTTTAAATACCGCCAAAACTTCTTCACTGACAATCAACTCGCCAAATTGGGTAGCAAACGTTCTTATGGTTTGCTCAGCATTCGTTGAGTCTTCAAGTAAGTCACCGGTTAATTGGTGCACGACACATTTAGACTCAATCGCAGCAATAAATAACTCATCTTTAGAGCCAAAATGGGAATAGACGGTTTGCTTTGATACCCCGGCTTTTTTCGCCACTAAATCCATGCTGGTATTAGGAAACCCTTGCACACAAAACAGCTCGATCGCCGATTGAAGTATTTGGGCACATTTCTGCTCACTACGCGTTTTCGGCGCATTATGCTGGCAAAGTGTAGAGTGTTTCGCAGTTATCATTATAAATTCATCTTTTATTTTTTTGGGGCTTCGCTTATTGATTTAAAGCCTTTTTTACATTTTCTTGCAGCAAACTTGTTACAAGAGATAACATTTAATCACAAATTAGACTGGACAGTCTAGTTTTATGGAAATACACTTACATCAAAATGGACTAGACAGTCTAGTTCTGAAATTTAGAATCGCACGATGTTAAGTGCAGGTCAATATGAGTCATATTGAATTGCCTATAAAGTAGTATTAGCAATAGGAATGCTCCCCATGAAAACAGTGTCTCGGTCTTTTTCTGCAGGTTCTTTGTCTGTACGCTCTTTGTTTACAGGAACATTTTTTTCAAGACCATTATTTTTACGATCACTATTATCAAGTTCAAAGTCGACACGAGCAGTCTCTTTACTGAGTATGACTTTTTCGATAATGCTACTTAGCGCCTGCAACAACGATGAAGCAAGTACAACAACCGTTATTGCAGTACCCAAAGTCATAACCCAACCACTCAACTTTAGCTCAAGTTACCAACATCAGCAGCGCTATACAGGCAGCGTTCGCTCAACAGATACCACAGGGGTCGGTTTTGAGCTGGCTGGTAAGCTAAGTGATATTATTGTCGACAGTGGCGACGCTGTGGTTAAAGGGCAAAAGCTGGCTTCACTGAACACCCAATTACTCGAGGCTGAATATCAACAGTTAAGTGCCTCATTGCAACAGACCCAAGCCGATTTAGACTTAGCCCAAAGTAACTTCGAACGTTCAGTAGAGCTTAAAAAGAAGCAATATGTCTCAGAGCAACAATTTGACGAAACCCAGCAACAGGTTTCCAGCCTGTTAGCCAACCAAAAGCGTCTACAAGCCTCTTTATATGCAACAGAACTTAAACTTGAAAAATCCACATTAGTCGCGCCCTTTAATGGCACTATCAGCAAACGCCATCACAACTTGGGCGAAGTTATTGCTCTGGGTAGCCCTGTTTTTACCTTAATTGGCACCAGTCAACAGCAGGCTTATATAGGTGTACCTATTGCTGTCGCGCAGACTTTAACAACTAACCAAATGGTGAACATACTCATTGGCAGTAAAAGCTATAAAGGCCGTGTTGCCGGTATCAGCGCTGAAATTGATAGCGTGACCCGCACGGTGCAATTACGCATAGATTTACCTAGTAATGATTTATCCAAAAGTAACCAGCCAATTATTAACGGTGAGATAGCCTATTTAGCATACCAACAGCAAATTGAAGATGCTGGCTATTGGGTGCCTATTGCATCACTCACTGACGGTGTAAGAGGTTTATGGAATGTGTTTGTAGTGACCAAAAATGAGAAAGGTATCTCAAAAATTGAGCGTCGTGATGTTGATATTATCTATACCACCGAACATCAAGCTTACATCAATGGTGCATTAAACAAACACGATGTCATCGTGACTAAAGGGCTACACAAACTTGTGGTAGGCCAACATGTTAACCCGACGTCTGAGACTGTGGCGAGGTCACTATGATTAAGGCATTTGTTGAAAATGGCAGACTAGCCAGTTTGATGATTGCACTGCTGTTAGTCGCGGGATTAGGTGCGATAAATAGCTTGCCACGCACAGAAGATCCAACAATTACCAACCGATTTGCCTCGGTTGTCACTCAATACCCTGGTGCTTCGGCTGAGCGTGTTGAAGCTTTAGTCACTGAAGTCTTAGAAAATGAACTACGCCGATTAGAAGAGTTAAAGCTGGTTCAATCAACCTCTCGACCTGGTATTTCCGTTATCCAGCTTGAGTTGAAAGACAACGTCATCAATACAGCCCCAGTGTGGTCTAGGGCCAGAGATCTTATTGCAGACAGCAAATACCAACTACCGACTACCGCACAAAATGGCATCCTTGACGACCAGACAGGCTATGCCAATACCGCCATTTTAGGGCTGGTGTGGAGCAGTGATACACCTATTCGTACCGATGTACTTAATCGATATGCAAAAGAGTTACAAAGCAAGCTTCGAGTTTTAAATGGCACTGATTTTGTAAAACTATCTGGTACACCAGATGAAGAAATTTTAGTTGAACTCGATGGCAATAAAATTAGCCAACTTAAATTAACTCCAGCTAGCATCGCTTCTATCCTTTCCAATGCAGACAGTAAAATCTCAGCGGGTGAAATCAATAACGCCACATTTAAAGCCTTAATTGAAGTCTCTGGTGAACTCGACTCAATCACCCGCGTCAGTGAAGTGCCACTCAAAATTGACACTAATGGGCAGATTATTCGCCTCGCTGATGTGGCAAACATCAGTCGTCAACCTAAAACACCTGCAACAACCATTGCGTTAATTAATGGCCAACCTGGTGTACTCGTTTCTGCGCGTATGATTGATAACAACCGTGTTGATAAATGGCAAGCTCAAGTCAGTCAGGTTGTTGAGAGTTACAAAGCTAATTTACCAGCCAATATTGAAGTTCAATGGTTATTTGACCAACAAGGTTACACTAGCGTTCGTTTAGGCGATTTAATGATAAACCTTATCCAAGGTTTCTTTATTATCTTGTTTGTTTTAATGCTCACCTTGGGCTTAAGAAACGCGCTTATCGTGGCATTATCATTACCATTAACCGCACTGTTTACCTTAGCATGCATGAAATATACTGGTTTACCCATTCACCAAATGTCAGTGACAGGTTTAGTCGTGGCACTTGGGATCATGGTTGATAACGCCATTGTCATCGTCGATGCCATTGCCCAGCGTCGTAAACAAGGGTTAAGCAAACTCGAAGCTGTCAGCAAAACACTGCACCACTTATGGTTGCCGTTAGCGGGATCAACCATAACGACTATGCTTGCCTTCGCCCCGATTGTGTTAATGCCTGGCGCTGCAGGTGAGTTTGTTGGCGGCATTGCGATTTCAGTGATGTTTGCCCTATTAGGCTCATACCTTATTTCACATACTATTATCGCAGGGCTCGCTGGTCGCTTTAGTCAAGACAGTGAATCGATGGCTTGGTATCAAAAAGGCATGGCTTTTCCTCGTTTAGGTCATGCTTTTAAAACCAGTTTAGCCTTTGCGCTAAAACGCCCATTATTCAGCGCATTATTAATTGGTATATTGCCGCTTGTGGGCTTTTTTGCCTCAACTAAGATGACTGAGCAATTCTTTCCACCATCTGACAGAGACATGTTTCAAATTGAAGTGTATTTAGCGCCTCATGTGAGCTTAGATAACACCTTAAAACAAGTTAAATCCATTGATGCACGTCTTGAGTCTATTGACGATGTAGAGATGATTACTTGGGTTGTTGGCGGCAATACACCATCATTTTATTACAACCTTACCCAACGTCAGCAAGGTGCGACAAACTATGCACAAGCCATGGTTAAGGTCACTGATTTTGACGCTGCAAACCGACTGATTTTATCCTTACAAAAAGAGTTTGATACTGACTTCCCGCAAGCGCAAATCCTAGTCAGAAAACTAGAACAAGGCCCGCCATTTAATGCGCCAGTAGAGTTACGTATATACGGTCCATCATTAGACACATTAAACCAACTTGGTGAACAAGCTCGCGGTCTATTAATGCAAACCGAAGATGTTATTCATACTCGAGCGACGTTAAGTGCAGGCTCTCCGAAAGTCTGGTTACAAGTCAATGAAGACGCTAGCTTAATGAGTGGTTTAAGCCTTACCGATATCGCTAAACAAGTCGAGATGGCGACGACAGGGATCATAGGCGGCAGTATTTTAGAGCAAACTGAATCCTTGCCAGTGAGAGTCAGGTTAGCAGATCAATCTCGTGAGCAAGCAACTCGCTTATCTGAGATCAATATCGTATCAGCCAATGGCGATACCATACCGCTCTCTGCTATTGCTAATAACCAAATCAATGTTAGTCGCGGCGGTATACCGCGCCGAAATGGCGAACGAGTCAATACCATCGAAGCTTATATCGTTAGCGGAGTATTGCCGGGTAAAGTACTCGGTGAAGTCAAAGCTAAACTCGAGCAAATCGAGCTTCCTTCAGGTTATCACTTAGAAATAGGCGGTGAGAGTGCTAAGCGAGATGAAGCAGTTGGCAACTTACTGTCTAACATTGTCGTGGTCGTCACCTTATTACTGGCAACGGTTGTATTGTCGTTTAACTCATTTAGGTTAACCGCCATTATCTTACTCAGTGCGTTTCAATCTGCGGGACTTGGCTTATTAGCCGTTTACCTGTTTGGCTACCCATTTGGTTTTACCGTTATCATAGGTCTACTGGGACTCATGGGCTTAGCCATTAACGCCGCTATCGTGATATTGGCTGAGTTAGAAGATGTGCCCGAAGCAAGGCTTGGTAATAAAGAGACCATTATCGAACTGGTCAGCAGTTGCGGTAGGCATATCGGCTCGACCACAATTACCACCATCGGCGGCTTTTTACCTTTGATTATTGCAGGCGGCGGTTTCTGGCCTCCATTTGCAATTGCCATTGCTGGCGGAACCTTATTAACGACTATGTTATCGCTGATTTGGGTACCGACAATGTATCTTATTTTAATGAAGAAAAAATCACAGAAATCTGAAATATTGACACCCGTACAAGTTTAATATTTTCAAATAGGGCGTGCTGTTCTTTGCTGATTGATTTTTGTTCGAGATAAAAACGGATTAAGCGCGGCGAGTGAATTGCCGCCTAGTAATCTAAGCAAAATTCGCTCAACAATGCAGAATCCGTTTTTAGCCGAACCCTAAGGGCAGCGTTTGTTGTTCATTTTTACTTCGTTATCGGCTTTTTATGTAGAATAACTACACTACAAAGTCTCTGCCTTGTCTAAATGAACAACAACTCGCTGCAAAAACAACCCTAAAAGATCAACACGCCCTAATAACCATCAAAAAACGACGCATTTATGCGTCGTTTTTTTGTTTAAGATGTTGAATTACTAATTCTAGATAATTCTCAATCTTCCCATGATCTTAATCAAATAAATTCGGGGTCATATCCACTAGATTATACTTATCCTTTTTTCGGAACTTATCACATGAACTATCGAAGTTGGTCAATAACAAAACAAATAACGTACTTTTCGCTAGCGCTTACCATACTGGTATTCGGTATTATTTCTTCTGTCTCCTATTTCAGTTCGTCTAACGTTTTAAAAGAAAAAGCCATCGACTCGATGAATGAGCAAATGCAAAGTAATGCTGCACTTATCGAGTTGCAATATGTCAGCTTATTAAACCTTGCTCGCCGTAATGCCGACATTCTGCGCGCTATGTACCCAGGTAACTTTCACAAACCTGATCGCAGCGTCAAAATCTATAGCACCCAAACCCCGTCACTTGTCCATGAGAGTGCCCAAATCAATGCGACTAAAAGTAAAGTAGATCGCTTTTCAAACCTTACTGGCGGTACAGCGACTATTTTTGTCAAAGATGGCGATGACTTCTTACGAATTTCAACTTCACTCAAAAAAGCAGATGGCTCAAGAGCATTAGTCACCTACCTCGGTCAATCTCATCCGGGTTATCAAACTTTGATTAAGGGTGAGACCTATGAAGGTTATGCCAAGCTTTTCGGTAAAGACTACATGACAGTTTATCGCCCGATTTAAAATGAAACTGGCGACGTCATTGGCATTTTATATATCGGTTTTGACATTACCGAGTCGATTACTGAACTACAAAAAACCATCAACAACCTGGTGGTTGAAGAGTCTGGTTTTTACATGCTGGTCAGAAACAGTGACAAACGCCTGATATCACACCCAAGATTTAAGGTTGGTGAAGCACTTACTCCTGACATTTTAAATGGCCTAGATGCTAATAAAGTGCTCGGTCAGCATTTCAGTTATGAGTACCTCAACAATCAGCAAAAAACCATGTTTGCTAATAGTATTAATATTCCAGGATGGAACTGGACATTAATCGGCTTAACTGAAGCCGCTGAGCTAAATAATGAAAGCTTGCAACTGCTATACATTACTGCGGGCGTTGCAGCCTTGGGGATTATCTTAATCAGTGGTTTATTGGCGATGCTGCAAGTTAAAGCCCTCGCGCCGTTACAAAAATTACAGCAACAACTTCAATTATTAGGCCGAGGCGACTTATCCCAGCAATTTGAAGTAACAGACCCCAACAGTAATAATGAAATTGACCTTATTACTGCCAGTGCAGCTGATATGTCCACCAACCTAAAAGACTTAATTGACTCGCTGCAGCACTCAGTGGAAAGCTTAGAATCACAAGCCCAAAAAGCCCAAGATATGGCAAGATTAAATGGTGATGAATCAGAGTCATTGATGATGCAAACCAACCAGATTGCCACTGCTATTGAAGAAATGTCAGCCTCTATTCGTGATGTGGCAAATCATTCAAATGAAGGCGCGACCAAAAGCCAGCAAGTGGATGAGTCATCACGCTCTGGTCATCAACAGCTAACAGAAGTGGTTGAGTCGTTAGATTTACTTAAAACCCAACTGAATGAAAGCCAAGCTAACATTGAAAATGTCAGTAAAGAAAGTGAAGCTATTAACCAAGTCACTGAGGTGATTAACAGTATTGCCGAGCAAACCAATTTGCTTGCCCTTAACGCAGCAATTGAAGCTGCACGTGCAGGCGAACAAGGCCGAGGATTCGCTGTTGTTGCCGACGAGGTTCGCTCTCTTGCTCAGCGCACCCAAAGCTCAATATCAGAAATCAGTAAAACCATTGCTCAGTTGCAATCTCAGGTTAAAAATACTGCCCAGCAAATGGAAGACAGCCATAAATTAGGCACCTTCTCAGCCGAGCAAGGAACTCAATCAAGTCAGCAATTGAGTCAAATAACTGTAAGCATCGGTGAGCTAGCCACCTTTACCAGTAGCATAGCAAGTGCCACAGAGCAGCAAAGCGCCGTAGCAGATGAAATAACCCGTAACCTACACCAAATATCCACCTTAGCAAATGAAGGACAAGAACGTGCAGGAGAAACCGTTGAGGTTGCAGATGGTTTAACTGAACTTGCTAGTGAGCTAAAAACTAAAATTAACTTCTTTAAAGTCTAAGCGTGTATTTAGATTTAGAGGGACGTTTAAAATTTGAATGTAGGGTTAGATTAGCTGTTGAAATGCATTAATCGGGTAATTGAAATTTATCGCTATTAATGCAGGTCTTATAGAAGGCATGAGCTGAAAAGTTCATGCCTTTTTATTAGAAAACTTAACAATGACAGGAAATATAGGCCGCCCATGAAAAAACGCACCATAGCAACATTGTTCTCGACCCATGCCTTAGTGCTCGCCATTGGTTTTGGCGCTGGGATTTATGCCCTGCCAATTCTGACAGCACCTGAAGCGCCTAGTAGTGAACAAGTGTTATCCATTAGCGCCCAACAGCGATTTACCGCTCAATTTACTCGCGAGCTAAAAGACAGCGATGCATTACATTGGGGCGAAGGCACGGTCACTATCGGTGATGAATTTATCGCACTCGATGGCAAACTCTCACCTGGTCCCGACTTTAAAGTTTATTTGGCCAAAGAATTTGTAGAAACAGAAGCTGACTTCAATCGCTTAAAATCAGAAATGGTTCAGGTCGCTGACATCAAAACCTTCGATAACTTTTTAGTGCCGATAACGGCTAACGTGAATGTCGCTGAGTACAACACCTTAATCGTTTGGTGCGAGAGTTTTGGTCAATTTATTACTGCTGCACAGTATCAGCAGATAACGCAGTCATAAGGCTAACCACAACGCTATATACTCAACGCTCTTTATATCAATAGCTTCACCTGCGACCATATTTTTCTTAGCCAATAAAAAACCCTGCACAATGGCAGGGTTTTAAATATTAGCGTAAACGACTAATTACTTTTCAGAATCAGCTTCTTTGATTCTATCTAAGTTTTCAGTGTTTTCTAACCAAAGCGCATTAATGATGCCAAAAGCACAGGCTAGTAATACACCTAGTATCCAAGAGAAATACCACATAATGGCTCCTTAATTAATATAATGATGTCTTGTTCTTTTCGATGAACTCACGGTTCAAGCGACCAAACATCTTGTAATAAGTCCAAGCGGTATAACTCAGTACAATCGGTACGAAAATGATTGCAGCCCAAGTCATCACATTAAGCGCAATTTTACTCGCAGTAGAATCCCACATCGTTAAGCTTACATTCGGGTCTAAAGAAGATGGCATGATGAATGGGAACATTGCTGCGCCACACGTCAAAATGATACCTGCAATAGCTAATGAGCTAAACAAGAATGCAAAACCACTACGGTTTAAACGGCTAGCAAGTACAACCAGTACTGGCATAAGCAGACCCAATACAGGGAATAACATCGTCAGTGGGTACTTATCGTAGTTAGCTAACCAAGCGCCAGCTTCAACCGCAACGGTTTTAGTCGTTGGGTTTGAAGGCCCAGCAGTGTCGATAACAGAGGTAATCACATAACCGTCGATACCATTTACTAACCAAACACCTGCAATAGCAAATAACACAGCAACTAAAAGGCCTGTAATTTGTGCCGCTTTAGCCGCACGAACACGAAGCTCACCTTCAGTCTTCATTTGTAGCCAAGATGCACCTTGCATCACAAACATAAACGCTGCAATTAAACCTGCTAATAAACCAAATGGGTTTAATAGGCCTAATAAACCACCGTGGTAAGTTGCACGTAAGAACTGATCAAAATCAAACGGTACGCCTTGAAGCAAGTTACCAAACGCAACACCGATAATCAGCGGTGGTACGAAGCCACCAATACATAATGCATAATCCCACGACTTACGCCATCTTGGATCTTCAATTTTAGAGCGGTAATCAAAGCCTACTGGACGTAGGAATAAGGCAAACAGTACCAACATCATAGCCACATAGAAGCCAGAGAAAGATACGCCATAAACCATAGGCCATGCAGCAAACAAAGCGCCACCAGCAGTAATTAACCAAACTTGGTTACCATCCCAGTGCGGGGCAATGGTATTAATCATAATACGGCGGTCAGTATCGTCTTTACCAATTACAGGTAATAACGCACCTACACCCATATCAAAACCGTCGGTCACAGAGAACCCTATTAGCAATACGCCAATCAGAGCCCACCAGATAAATCTTAGCATTTCATAATCAAACATAATCAGGTCCTCAGATTAAGCATCTTGGTTTTCAAAATGATATCTACCTGTCTTAAGGCTTGATGGGCCTAGACGAGCAAACTTAAACATTAAGAATAATTCAATCACTAATAGAATCGAGTAGAACACAGTGATAGAAATGATACTGAACCACAGATCCGAAGTCGTTAGACTTGAAGCTGACATGAAGGTCGGAAGCACTTCTGAAATAGTCCAAGGTTGACGACCGTATTCAGCCACAAACCAACCACATTCAATCGCAATCCAAGGCAGTGGTAAGCTGTAAAGCGCCGCACGTAATACCCAAGGCTTCTCTTCAATTTTATGACGTGTGCTTTGCCAGAATGCTGCGGCAAATACAAACAACATAATCATACCTGCACCAACCATGATACGGAATGACCAGAACATTGGCGCTACGTTAGGAATAGAATCCTTGGCAGCAGCTTTAATTTGTTCTTCAGTCGCGTCAACCACGTTTTCAGTGTAACGCTTAAGCAATAAGCCGTAACCTAAGTCACCTTTTGTTGCTTCAAAGTTTGCACGCAGTTCAGGGCTTTCATCGCCAGCTTTAAGCTGCTCGAGGAATGAATAAGCAACCATACCGTTACGAATGCGGATCTCATGCTCGTCGATTAAATCGATAATCCCTGTTACTTGCTCATCGATAGAACGCGTAGCAATGATACCCATTGCAAAAGGAATTTTAATCGCGAAGTCAGTTTCCATCTTCTCTTGATTTGGGAAACCTACCGCAGTAAATGCTGCTGGAGCTGGCTCAGTGTGCCACTCAGCTTCAATCGCTGCTAACTTAACGCGTTGTACTTCACCCACTTTATAGCCTGATTCATCACCTAACACGATAACTGACAGGATAGATGCCATACCGAAACTTGCTGCAATCGCAAACGAGCGACGAGCAAACGGTAAGTCACGACCTTTAAGGATGTAGTAAGAACTAATAGCTAGAACGAACATCGCACCGGCTACATAACCAGATGCCACTGTATGAACAAACTTAACTTGCGCTACAGGGTTAAATACCACTTCAGCGAAGCTAGTCATTTCCATACGCATGGTTTCGTAGTTAAACACAGAACCGACAGGGTTTTGCATCCAACCGTTGGCAACCAGAATCCATAACGCTGACATATTAGAAGCAATGGCGACTAACCAAGTTACTGCTAAATGCTGACGTTTACTGAATCGATCCCAACCGAAGAAGAACATACCCACTAGAGTCGACTCTAGGAAGAATGCCATTAAGCCTTCAATTGCGAGTGGTGCGCCGAAAATATCACCCACATAATGTGAGAAATATGCCCAGTTAGTACCGAACTGGAATTCCATTGCTAAACCGGTGGTAACACCTAGTGCAAAGTTAATTCCGAATAACTTACCCCAAAACTTGGTCATATCTTTATAGATTTGATTATCAGTCATCACATAAAGCGATTCCATAATAGCCAAAATAAAAGCTAGACCTAAAGTTAAAGGTACAAACAGAAAGTGGTACATGGCTGTTAGCGCGAACTGCAATCGTGACAGCTCTACAACCTCTTCAATAATCATTGGCGACTCCTTACTCGGTACATCCAAATGCCATGATGATTCCCATCAATCACAACAAGTGCCATTGCAGGAAAAATTTTATTTAAAAGTAATGCTCTTTTTAACATGTTAATTCAATGTTAACTAAGCGCTTTTATAACATTCTACGAAAACTCAATTTAGCCAGATAAAACACAAATAATGTGAGACTCACATCACACTTAATCATATAACGTGACTGCGATCGCGACTGCCATTATTTACCTTTTAGCTTACCTTTTAAATTCAATAACTTACAGCAAACAACAAATGCTGCAGACCTTTAATTTATACCACCGAAATTTGACCTCAATCAACAAAATGACTTATAAAAAATGGGTTTTTTGCGGGTTTTGAGTAGGTGCGCAAAGTACCACCTTTTAGGTGTTGACCCTACCACTGATAGCTGGTAGGGATTTATTTACATTTTTGTAAAATCACTAAGTCTAAACTATCTAAAACTAATGGAAACATTATCAAACCCAAAAATTAACTTTTTACATATCTGCAATAGATTTACTAACTACAAAATAAATAAGCCAAACACATAACTAGTTAATTTAAATAACAAAATATCAAAATAACGATTAATAAGCATTAAAATAATCAAATATTGGATTAGTTTTAATAATGGTAAAGATTAATTTTATTCGTTTGAGCTATTTTTTGAACAGATATAGAATTCGTCCTGTGTTGAGAGAAGGTCGATTGGACTTGAACAAAATGGATTTCAAGTTACATCCCCAACTCTACTAATTTGAATTTATTACTGAGTGGAGATTTTAAAATGACTAAATTATTTGAGCGTTTCATCAATAGCTACAAACGTGTTTTTGTTGAAATGTACCAAGCGTACTAATTAGTTTTATATTGCTGCTGAATTTTGGAAACACCTTTGGGACCATGTTGAGCAGCAATACAACGGAAAATGTCTTGAGCATGCAATTAGCTTGTTATGGACATTGGACGTTACCCTTGATGTTTTGTTAGCGCAAAACAGCTCTTGCAGCTCACTTGCTACATAGAGCTTGACTAGCCCTTTAGAGTTTCGATTCTAAGGGGCTTTTTAATGCCATTCTCACTGTATTTTTTATATCTAAAGTAAAAGATATTCAAACATACGTTTGATATAGAGTTATTGATCAACTTTGGTTGTGAAATGATTCGAGTTAAGCTGAGTTGAGTTAAGCAGCCGATGTGATGTTTCATGTTGTCATACTTGCCCAATTCTCCCGTTTATTGCCATTCAATTTGAACATTAAAAAAGCCAAAACTTTTTAAGACATTAAGTATTCTTGGCAACATATCGATAATCCAATTATAAAATCTGCCATTTATTCAGATGCAAAATCAGAAAACGGTATGACTTCAACACCTATCATTTTTGAAAGGTATTCTTCGAAAAATACCCGATGAGATGCACCTACAATAATGACAATTCGTCCGCCAATCTCACTCGCTACCACTCTCATTATGTTAGACACCATATTTAGGTTTCTAACTTCCCATAAAGCAACTCTAGCTAATGCTGGCTCAACCTCTAAATCTTTATCAACAAAAATACTCCACTCTTGCCCAATAACTTGAGAACTTTGTTCAGGGCTATTTAACCAAAGGTATAAAGGCAGCCAATCCCCTGTTTGTATAGCGTGTTTTTGCAATGATTGAGATTTAGTTATAAGCGTACTTTTTTGAAGTTCATTTCCTGCTTGGGATTTGCTATAGGATGGCATTAACTTTTTAACCATGTCTTGGTACATATCCTTATCAAGATGGTCATCAATAGGGTAGATCGTATTTATCCCCTCACTTAACGCTAAGTTAATTGCGATATTGAGTGTTTCATTATTTTTTGTAGCACGCGCACGGAGGTAGGTTTTTAAATCTGTGGACAATTGAGAAGTGTCATTTTCTGTTAATTTTAACCATTGGAGTGTTGCTGTATCAGGGTAGTAGCCTGCAATAGATAGTCTTATAAGTTCGATTCGCTTTTCATCGGACAAATTATCTACTATTTCAAACTGATTCATTTTATATATTGCTTCAGAGGCAGAAAGTCCTAATGATGATTGTTCTTTTTTTGCGATACCAAGTAGTTCATCACCCACAAAGTTTGTTAAAGTTTCATGATATTCAACAGAGCCATTAAGCATTGTAAAAATATCTTCACCTCGAAGTGATTCGACTGCAATAGCTGTTGGTTTAAATTTACCTAAATAACCTCTAATTTCAGACAGGTCGATCTCTTCTTTAATGCTTTTTAAATGCATCGTTCCTAAGACCATTACCTCAGTCTTCTGTTTAACACGTGCATTTAGACTTTGTATATCTTGCTTTGCATTTACCAAGCTAGGTAATAAAACCAGAGCTGCAAAAATGACTCTTATCATTCTGTTATCCTTAACCTTCAACTCACTCTAATAATGAAAAAAGAACATACCACAGTAGAAAAATATTACAATTTTTAATAACTTATCTTTTATGGGGATATATTTTCCTTATTTATTAGCGACAACGTGTTTAGGAAACTCTGATTTTTCTGTTTTAAATTTCCACAAACAAGATAAATGAAGAGACAATAATCTCAGTGCAGATGCGTTCAAGACCTTCGAAAACATGGCGAAGTTTCACAGTGTGAAACGCTATGAGCGAGAGGCATGGATGTCGAACTGGCCGTTTAACATGGATGATATTTGTTTTCGAAGTGCCGACAGGTAATGGATAGATTAAAGGTATGGTTGTCAGTAATAAAGCCAATACTGAAGAAGAACAAAGCTGATGCTGGTAACTCAATTTTTCCCCAAAGCTTGTTAGCAGCTTTAGTCAGCTAATGATTTCTAGATTTGAATAGAATCTAAATCTAAATCAAGCTCTTAATCAAGGTCGTGGCGCTTCGCCCACACCAGACTAAAAGGGAGTGAACTGCGACTCCCTCTTAGAACACCCCGCAGCTCCGGCGAAATTTAAACAGCAAAATTTCCAACGGAGAATGTTCCAGCTTTAAACTTCATTTTGAGTCCGCTTCGGCAAGCTACAAAAATCACTAACGCTTACGATGGGGCATCCCTTCCCCTCGAAAGCTAGCCAGACATCCATGTCTGGACTCACGTAATTTTCTTGCTTACCTCAATTAAAATTGAGTCTTTTAGATTTTTATAGTTAGTTCTTTTTATGCTTATCATTGACACAAATACAGTCAAATCGAAGAGACAATAAACCCAGTGTAGATGCAGCAGCGAGCTTCTGACTGCCAAGGATGGCGCGAATAGCATTGTTATCAGGAACAAATGACCAAAACATAGCGAAGCTTCATGATGTGAGACGCTCTGAGCGAAATGTATGGTGCCGAACTAACCGTTTATCATGGATATTATTTGTTATTTAATATGACATTAGGATTTAAACTTATTCGAAACGGTATTGAGTGATGCAGATAATTCCATTAATAAATTCGATGCTTGGTGCATATCTTCCCCTCCCCTTTCAATCGTAGAATTAGAGCTGACCACATTTGCTATGTTCTCACGCATGTTCATAAGTACGTCTTGGTTACTTTGAGTTAGTTGTGCAAGCCCTTGATTGTCGTCACTGAGTTTTAATATTGTTTGGCGAAGTTCTTCCAATGATGTGACTGTATTGTCTACAGCCTTAACCGTTGTGTTAGCTTTAGATTGGTTTGATTCCATCGAGGTGACAACACCGGTGATTGATTGGACAATAGTGGCTAAAATGGTATTTATTTGATGAGTCGAATCGTGCGTGCGCGTCGCTAGTAATCGGACTTCATCCGCTACCACAGCAAAGCCTCGCCCAGACTCACCAGCACGAGCAGCCTCGATAGCAGCGTTCAATGCTAATAAGTTAGTTTGCTCTGCAATTTCCGCAATCGTTTTCACAACGGCACTCACTTGATCGCCTGAAGCTTTAAGTTCAAGCAACATGACACTTGATAACTCAAGATCGTGGCTTAATTCATTAATTCCTTGTGCGGCTTGATTAACAATTTCAGCGCCTGACTCTGCTTGATTCGCGCCAGACAATGCCACTACAGATGCTTCCTGAGATTTATCTACCGCTTCTACAATGTTGACTTCTACGGTGCTAACCAGCTGGTTTAACTCGCTAATATCTTGAGAAAAATGTTCTATTTCGGTTTTAACAGTACCCGATAATCGCTCAAGGCTCTGCGCTGCGTTCGACACACCCTGTGCAGAGTCTTTACTGGTATCAACGTTATTCCTAAAAGTAGACAATAATAAATTAAGGGCTTCTGCAATTTCTGCAAGCTCATCTTTCGTTGACACTCGAATCTGTTGAGTCAAATCCAATTTTGATGTGACTCCACGCAATTGTTCGGAAAGATCTTTCGCAGGTATGACAATTCCTTTGCGAGAAATATAGAAGGCTATCGTAATGATAAGAAGAATAACTAAACTAACAAAGAGGATTGATTGATGCATCTTAGTTACTTGCAACTGAATATAGCTTGACTGCTCAGTGGCTCTTGAATTGACTTGTTGCCTCGCTGCATCAAAGATTAAATCAAGATCTTCTCTGGCAGCTTGCATATATTCAAGCTGCAGCCTCGCGAGATCCCAATCAACAGATGATTGGCTCATTGCTAAGCTTAAAGTGTCGATAGTCTGGTAGAAAGTTTCAAAAACACTAGGAGACAATGTATTGGTTGTTTTATCAGAGTTAAATCGAGCGACCTGCTCTATGAGGTGATCTTGTGCATTAGCATACTTATCGTTAAATTCATCACTATTAATCGTTGTTCCATAAAAAGCGAAAGCAGCCAATTGCAAAGAGTTTAACTGATTAGTAATCGCCTCAAATGATTGTAATTCTGGCAAAATGACGCCAATAAATTTATCACTAGTTTTGCTTATTTGATTACTTTGTTGATAAAGAAAAGAACCAGCAAATATCACTGTTATTAGTATTGCAACGTAGCCAAACATTACCTTCTTATTGATCGAATTCCAAAACACATTCATTCCCTTATTCTTTCCCTTTTTCACTACCATTCTATATTAGAATAGTCCTTTAACTTTAGCTTGAACAGTCGTTTTCAGTTTAGAGTTTACCTCAGGTTATATGACCAGCTTAGAAGCCTTTTTATTACTAAGAAAAACCCATATCAGTACACAGTGACTAAATAACACGACAATATCCAAGTGAGATAAAGTTGGTATTGAAATGTTTGATGCCTCATTCGATGACATAAGCACTTGCGCTTTAACTCTTAAGTTACCAACAATTAAGCAAAACCAAAGAGACAATAAACTCAATAAAGCCAATACTGATGAAGTACAAAGCTGATGCAGGTAACTCAATCTTTCCCCAAAGCTTGTTAGCAGCTTTAGTCAGCTAATGATTTCTAGATTTGAATAGAATCTAACTCTAAATCAAGATCTTAATCAAGGTCGTGGCGCTTCGCCCACACCAGACGAAAGGGAAACAACAGCATTTCCCTTTTCGATATCCCTTGCCGCTCCGACGAAATTTAAACAGAAAAATTTCCAACGGAGAATGATCCAGCTTTAAACTTCATTTTGAATCCGCTTCGGCAAGCGACAAAAATCACTAACGCTCACGATGGGGCGTCTGAAGTAAATGGAATTATGAATGTCACGATGGCATGGATGCCAAGGAGTGACCCTTCCCCTCGAAAGCTAGCCAGACATCCTTGTCTGGACTCACGCGACTTTCTTGCTTACCTCAATTCAAATTGTGCATTCTTAGAAGATCGAAACACCTATACAACTTGAGCTTTTTAGCTCTTTAAATTGTCACGAATACAGTTAAATCGAAGAGACAATAAACCCAGTGTAGATGCAGCAGCGAGCTTCTGACTGCCAAGGATGGCGGAAATGTCATTATTTGTAGGGAACAAATATGGCCAAAACATGGATGTTTTGGCAGAGCTTACATGGACGTTTTGATTTTAATAAACAATGCAGCGTGTCACAGTCGTGCTTGCACATAAGGTCACTCTTTCACATCTGACCCATAGGGATATGGGAAATGTCATTATGATGTCGGGAACATCATTGACCATGTGATTGCGACATTCGTATATCCTATACAGCACCTGCAGCAGGCAATAGATTAGATTGAAGTGATGGTCTGCTGTAACTGAGCCAATATAAATGAAGTATAGAATTGCTGGTAACTCGTTTATTCCCCATTATGTTTAACGTAAATGTTCTAAAATTCAGCTTTGAGCGAACCAGATATTGACCGTTAAGATTTAACGGCAGCAATTAGCCAATAGCGGACATTAAGCCTTTGCACATTCAGGAGCATATATAGGGTAATACGAGCCCAAAAAATATACTCACTTGTGCGGCTGGTTAAAGCTCATTGCTGCTGTTGACCTTGCATCACTTGATGCTAACTTTGAGCCTAAAGCTACCTCGAATTCACATCCTTATTCTGTAAACTACTCAAGCGAATTCTTAAACAGTTGCTAAAACTACTGTACTTTCTAGGGTGGTGATTCAATACAAATTAATATTGCTCGCTTGATTTAAAAGCCTTGCGAACCATTGATAAGTATTTTCTTCCGATTGGAACTCTGTGTTCGCCTATGACAAGATCGTAATCTGCTGATGTGCGTCTAGTGAGTTGATAAGGCTGTGATAAATTTACTAGGTACGATTTGTGGCACCTCAGTAATTTTTCATCTCCTATACTGTCGAGTAATAACTGAAGATTACAATCAATAAACTGTTCGTCTGTGCTGTTTTCATTCTTATAGCTTGCAACACAGTAGTTTCCATCAGCTTTTACCCAAAGTAAATGCGGCAGAATAGGCAAAACTTTAGCTAATACGGGAATCAACTGAGAATCAACGAGATTATCGCTTATATTAGATTTAAGAGAGTTTGTGTCGATTTTGTATGTTTTAAGTTCACTCTCAAGATCCTTTATTTTATGCTCTATTTCTTCAAGTTCTCTATGCTTCTGATAATGCTCTACCACAAATCCTATCGACAAAATTATAACTTCTAAAACCGAAGCTAGCTGAAAGGTACGCCAACTAAACGAAATGTTTACTAGTCCAGATGCTGATAAGGACATTGAAATAGCTACCGAGATCAAAACAATCATTGCCAACAAATATAGTTTGGCATTATTTCGTCCTCTGTAAATTCCGGCTATAGCGCCTAAAATACTACCAAGCAGAATGACTAATGTATTTATAGAGCAAAGCACATAGCCAAGTTGAAAAATAAAATGAGGCAACGACTGATAAGTGACTATATACAAAAACCAAAAGGCTATAGCCAATAGTTGATTGTAATAAAGTACTTTATTGATTTTGGGGTTTATCACTTTCATCTGCAAAAATTGTCTAGAAAACAATGCTATGGCGAATGAAAATAAAATACCAAGTGAATTAGGCGTGAACACCGGCACAGTCGTTAACTGTTCATTGAAGAAAGATATCCAGCCTTGACCTGAAGCTATCCAGATAAAAGTCACGGTCAATAGTAACGAGTATGATAAATGACTGACTCTATTGAATACTTTGTAAATAATTAGGTTGAAGAAAATAAATAAAGCCAGAATGCCAAAGTAAACACCATCAATTATCGAGTCTGTCTTACTTTGCCTGATAAGCTCTGAATCATTCAATAACTGCACATTGCCTCGTAAATATCGACCTGACAATTGAACGTAAACTACAGGACTTTCAATGGATGACGGCATTACAGCAACAAGATCTTTATAACTGTTATCAATAGAAACAAATGAACGCTGTTGCCATAAGGTGCCATCAAAGTGATACAGTTTTATAGGGGTGAATATATTGTTTCTTTTAATGTTGATCAGTACTCTGCTTGATGGTGACAAAGCTCCGTCAACGTTGCTTATTTTCAGCCAAGCAAAAGGCTTAGACTTCAAGTTAAAATTGCTGTTTTGTATTAACTCAAACTGTTTATTATCTTTCAACCACGGTGCGTCTTCATGGTTAGAAAAACGCTTCATAGCTACAGTATATTCAACAGAAACAGTATGTTCTCCATCTAATGAGCTTGAATCATTCTTTGACCAAATACTAAAAAGAGAAAGGATGAGCATGACGAGCACAAGGAAAGAAATGCGATGTGAGATTTGAGCGGGGTATAATCGATGTAAAAAGGCCACTTTTTAAAACTTCCTTGTAAATAGCTCTACCGTTCAAGAATAAAGCAATATATCACTAGAGTAGAACTAAATGAATATATTATTTTATAACAATAAGTTACAGATATACTTCGGTCAGTAACTCTACTCTTTAGATGATCTATACCTGCCCAATATTGTGTCTGCACTCAATCGGCTAAATAATTTACCTAAACCGTTACTACATAAATAAAGGATCTAGGATGATTATTGTACGTTTAACGAAGATTATTGTATTTATCACTATTTTTTTAGCCATTTGTGGATGTCAATCTGACGATAACTCTACAATCAAAACTGGCCTTAAAGGGACTTTACAAGAAACCCTTGATATTGCATTAGACACTAACTTGTCAGACAGTGAGGCTGGCTTGACGATGATGGTAGTTCAAAATGGCGTAATAAAATATCAACGCTCAAAAGGTTTGGCTAACAAAAAAAACGCCCTACCAATAAACTATGAAACGGGCTTTCGCCTTGCTTCCATTAGCAAAACGTTTACGGCAGTGGCAACTATGCTGTTATTTGAGCAAGGTCTTTTGCTTCTTGATGACTCTATACTTCAATATTTACCTGAGCTTTCGCCAGACTGGCAAGACATTACTATTCATCATTTATTAAGCCATCAATCAGGTATTCCAGATTTTGCCAATGATTTAAACGCCCAAAAAATTTTACCTAACGGTATTAATAATCAAAATATATTGAGTTACTTTATCACTCACAGTCGTTTGGAATTTGAGCCAGGTACAAATGGAGATTACAGTAATACAGGTTATGTGCTTTTGGCAGAAATTATCAACAGAGTGAGTGGGTTAACTTTTGCTGACTATCTAAATCAACACATATTCGTGCCAATGGATATGCAAAACAGCTATGTGCTTGATGAAAGTGCTTTTATCAGACAAACCGATGCGCTAAACCATGCTAACACCACAGATATTTTCGGGGAAGAATTTCATGCAACTGGTACTGCCGGCCAAGTAAGTTCATTGGAGGATATGCATAAATTTCTTAGCGGACTAATATCTAACGACATAGTAGCAGCAGATACACTAGACCTAATGCTTGCACGGCACACACCTTCACTTGCCGGTTCTGAAAACTCTTATGGCTATGGTGCATTTATTAGCCCCACATCTGACGTTTATCATCACTCTGGCGGAAATGATGGTTTTCGCACCTTTTTTGTCGTCAATCCTGATAAAAATGCCTATATTATTTTTTTAGGTAACGGAGGAGACTCGCTACCAGATTATAAATACTTAACTGAATTAGCTGGCCAGTTTCTGGAATGATTTTTTTAGTATGCTTTATCTTTTGGTAGAACTATTGAACATATGAGCGATAACGTCTTAAACCTATTGGTTATTCAACCTTAATACCATACCAAAAACCTTGATAATTGTGACCACTTTATTGGAGGAACTACCCTTTGGTCAAACAATCAAAAGGAACAAACCACAGTAGAGAAAAATTACAATTTTTAATAACTTATCTTTTATGGCGGTATATTTTCCTTATTTATTAGCGACAACGTGTTTAGGGAACTCTGATTTTTCTGTTTTAAATTTCCACAAAAAAGATAAATGAAGAAACAATAATCTCAGTGCAGATGCGTTCAAGACCTTCGAAAACATGGCGAAGTTTCACAGTGTTAAACGCTATGAGCGAGAGGCATGGATGTCGAACTGGCCGTTTAACATGGATGATATTTGTTTTCGCAGTGCCGACAGGTAATGGATTAGATTGAAGGTATGATTATCAGTAACAAAGCCAATACTGAAGAAGAAGAAGAAAGCTGATGCTGGTAACTCAATTTTTCCCCAAAGCTTGTTAGCAGCTTTAGTTAGCTAATGATTTCTAGGTTTGAATAGAATCTAAATCAAGATCTTAATCAAGGTCGTGGCGCTTCGCCCACACCAGACCCAAAGGGTATCAACAGCAATACCCTCTTGGATCACCCTGCCGCCCCTAACGAAAAATGCTGAAAAGCGCATGTTTTCAATGGGGATAGATCCAACTTTCAACGTCGCTTGTAGACTGCTTCGGCCTTATTCGAAAATGCTAACGCTTCCGATGGTGCATCCCTGCACCGCGAAAGCTAGCCTGACGTCCTGTCAGGCTCACGCTATTTTCTTCAACGACCTCAATTCAAATGGTGCCTTTTAGATTTGTATTTTTTATCTTTTAATTGCCACGAATAAAGTCAAATCGAAGAGATATTAATCCCAGTGTAGATGCGGCAGCGAGCTTCCAAAACATGGATGTTTTGGCAGAGCTTACATGGACGTACTTGCAGCGTCTCGCAGTTGTATCTGCACATAAGCCTGCGGCAGGCAATGGATTAGATTGAAGTAGTGCCCCTCTTTAACCTAGTCGAGAAAAGGTTTGCTTAACCATTAAAAATGATTTTAATTTGATAATAGGCTTAACCAGTTTGCTCTTTTAATGCTCTAATAAGATAGACTAAGTTGTCCAAAAATAAATTATGTCAGAAGAATACTGAGAAAAATATGGATATGGAATACTATAAAAGTGAATTTACGAATCTATTAATAAAATATCGAGAAGTTCATATATTTCCAATTGAATCAATATTTAATAAAGAAAAAAACACAGCAAAAGCAATATCTAAAGTTACTACTTTAGAAGTTTCAGAGATTAATAAAAATGGATATATCTACTTAACTGAAATTGAACAACTTATAAGAAAAATAGTTTTTGAGATTCTTATTGAAGAAAAAGTAGCAAATGCTGAATATGAGTCACAAAAGATAATTCCTATGTCTTGGCTTGCGAGTGAATTGAGGGTTGAAACTGAGGCTATTATGTATCTAATAGAAAGTTATACCCTCATATGCATCGAAATTAACACATTAATTAAAAACAATACGAGCTTAAAACTTTTTTTACAAATTTTGTATAACCCTGCTAAATCAGCATTGGCTATTTTTGACGAAAACTCTACTAAGACCAACCTAAAAATATTATCAAAGAAGTTAGATTCTATTGGTACTCAATTATATATTCAATTAAAGATAGTGATAGATAAATTATGTTCACTTGTTGATGAAAAATTGGAGATCACATTCAGTAATACATAGCACAAATGGATCTGTTGAAGCTTAATAAAAGACAACATTTATCAAAGCCAATAAAAAAGGCGACCATTTGGTCGCCTTTTTGCTGTTAACTCATATTAGGATAATTTCAAATTATCCTAACTTAACCCGTGCATTACGGAACATGCGCATCCACGGGCTGTCTTCGGCCCACTCATCTGGGTGCCAAGAGTTAGCAACGGTTCTGAATACACGCTCTGGATGCGGCATCATGATTGTTACTCGACCATCTGTTGTCGTTAGTGCAGTGATTGCATTTGGCGAACCATTTGGGTTTTGTGGGTATTGCGTTGCGATTTGACCATTACCGTCAACATAACGCAGTGCCACTGTACCTGATGCTTCAGCTGCTGCTAAGGCTTCGACAGACTTAAACTCAGCGCGACCTTCACCGTGTGATACGGCGATTGGCATGCGTGAACCTTCCATTCCTTCGAAGAAGATTGAAGGACTCTTTTGCACTTCAACTAAGCTTGCACGTGCTTCGAAACGCTCTGAACGGTTACGAACAAAGTGTGGCCAATGCTCGCTACCTGGAATGATTTCTTTCAGGTTAGATAACATCTGACAACCATTACATACGCCCAATGCTAATGTGGCATCACGCTCAAAGAAACGTGAGAACTCACTGCGAGCACGGTCGTTAAATAAGATTGATTTAGCCCAACCTTCACCTGCACCTAAAACATCACCATAAGAGAAACCACCACAAGCCACTAGGCCTTGGAATTCTTCAAGACTAATGCGACCAGATAGAATGTCTGACATATGAACATCGCGGCTTTCAAAACCTGCGCGATCAAATGCAGCTGCCATTTCAACGTGAGAGTTAACACCTTGCTCACGGATAATCGCCATCTTAGGCGCTGCGCCTTTTAAGATGAACGGCGCGGCAACGTCTTCACTTGGATTAAAACCTAATTCAACCGTAAGACCTGGGTCTTTAGCCTGCTGCTTAAGTTCAAACTCTTCTTTAGCACACTCAGGGTTATCACGCATCGCTTGCATACGGTAAGTGGTTTCTGACCACATAGTGCGAAGTGCAACACGAGAGTCACTGAATACTGCACGCTCACCATCAACAACGGTAATCTGGTCGTCAGATGTTAAAGTGGCAACGCTATGACAATCAACACCAGCGGCGTTGAATTGTGCTTTGATATCTGCGCTTTCTGCTTTAGATACCTGAATAACCGCACCTAGCTCTTCATTAAATAAACGCTCTAAGTCGTTACCTTTTAATCCGCTAAGATCAATGTTCAGACCTGTGTTACCCGCAAATGCCATTTCAACAAGTGTGGTGAATAAACCACCGTCACTGCGGTCATGGTATGCAATCACTTTTTGATCAGCGACTAATGGCTGAATCACTTCAAAGAAGCCACGTAAGCTTGCTGCATCATCAAGATCTGGCGCTACATCACCAAGTTGGCTGAATACTTGCGCTAAACAAGAACCACCTAAACGGTTTTGACCTTTCGCTAAATCAACTAATAACAGCTCAGTCTCACCTTTGTTGGTGCGAAGTTCTGGTGTCACAGTATGGCGAATGTCTTTTACCACGCCGAATGCAGTGATAACCAATGACATTGGTGAAGTTACAGTTTTGTCTTGACCTTCGTCATTCCAAGCTGTCTTCATAGACATTGAGTCTTTACCCACTGGGATAGTTAACTCAAGCTCAGGACATAACTCTTCACCGACTGCTTTTACTGCTTCATAAAGACCAGCATCTTCACCTGGGTGACCTGCTGCAGACATCCAGTTAGCTGATAACTTAATGTCTTTGAATGAACCAATGTCAGTACCAGCAATGTTCAAAATTGATTCTGCTACAGCCATACGTGCTGATGCGCCAAAATCAAGTAGTGCCAGCGGCGTACGCTCACCGATAGACATTGCTTCACCGGCGTAGCTATCAAAGCTTGATGCCGTCACTGCGCAATCGGCAACAGGTACCTGCCAAGGGCCAACCATTTGATCACGGTTAACTAAACCCGTTACAGAGCGGTCACCAATGGTGATAAGGAATGACTTATCAGCAACGGTTGGTAAATGTAAAATGCGTGATACTGCATCTTTAACATCAATACCTGCTTGATTAAGCGCAGGTGATTCAGCTTTTGCTGAAACCACATCACGGCTCATTTTAGGCGCTTTACCTAAAAGTACTTCAAGCGGTAAATCAATTGGCTTGTTGTCAAAATGGCTATCTTCAAGCGTTAGGTGCTGCTCTTCAGTGGCATCACCCACTACAGAGAACGGCGCGCGTTCACGCTCACAAATTTTTCTGAAGGTTTCTAAATTCTCTGGCGCTACAGACATAACATAGCGCTCTTGTGATTCATTACACCAAATCTCAAGTGGGCTCATGCCAGGCTCATCTGAAGGCACGTTACGTAAGTTAAATAGTGCGCCTCGGTCTGCATCATTCACAAGTTCAGGGAAGGCATTTGATAATCCGCCAGCGCCCACATCGTGAATAAATTGAATTGGGTTGTCGTCACCCATCTGCCAGCAGCGATCGATCACTTCTTGACAACGACGTTCCATTTCTGGGTTTTCACGTTGTACTGAAGCAAAATCTAAATCTTCGCTAGATTGACCTGATGCCATTGATGAAGCAGCGCCGCCGCCTAAACCAATGTTCATTGCAGGGCCACCTAATACGATAAGCTTAGCGCCTACAGTGATTTCGCCTTTTTGAACATGGTCTTCACGGATGTTACCTAAACCACCAGCAAGCATAATTGGCTTGTGGTAACCACGGACTTCAACGCCGTTATGGCTTGAGACTTCTTGCTCGTAAGTACGGAAATAACCCACTAACGCAGGACGACCAAACTCATTGTTAAATGCTGCACCGCCTAATGGGCCTTCAGTCATGATTTCTAGTGGCGTAACAATACGGCTAGGTTTGCCGTAATCGCCTTCCCATGGTTGGACAAACCCTGGAATTTTAAGGTTAGAAACACTGAAACCTGTTAAACCCGCTTTTGGTTTAGAGCCACGGCCTGTAGCACCTTCATCACGGATTTCACCGCCTGAACCCGTTGCTGCACCTGGGTATGGGCTAATCGCTGTTGGGTGGTTATGGGTTTCTACCTTCATCAAGATATGCATTGGCTCGGTGTGGTAGTTATACACACCGTCTTGATCTGGGAAGAAACGACCTGCAACACTACCATTCATAACTGCAGCATTATCTTTATAAGCTGACAATACGTTATCTGGCGTGACTTCAAAGGTGTTCTTAATCATTTTAAATAATGACTTAGGCTGTACTTGACCATCAATAGTCCAGTCAGCATTGAAGATTTTATGACGACAATGCTCTGAGTTTGCTTGGGCAAACATCATTAGCTCAATATCGTTTGGATTACGGTTTAAGCGAACAAAATTATCCACTAAGTAATCAATTTCATCTTCTGCAAGTGCAAGACCAAGTTGAGTGTTTGCAACTTCTAACGCGCGGCGACCTTCTGCAAGAATGTTGATGCTCTTGAAGGGTAATGGCTCAGTGCGCTCAAACAGTACTGATGCAGCGGCAAACTCAGGTAAAATCACTTCAACCATACGGTCGTGGATTAAGCCTTTTACTTGCTCTAATTGCTCAGCGGTCAATGACGCGCCTGCAACGTAATAAGCAACGCCACGTTCTAGACGTTTTACTTTGCTTAAACCACAGTTTTTGGCAATGTCCGTTGCTTTTGATGACCAAGGAGAAATGGTGCCTGGACGAGGAGTGATAAAAAATAATGAACCTTCTGGAGCATGAGATTCAATGGCAGGTCCGTAGGTTAAAATCGTTTCAAGCTGTTGATATTCTTTATCGTCAAGCTTTTCACTGATATCAGCTAAATGGACATACTCAGCGTAGATTTGCTCAACAGGAAGGGCTGCAGTTTCACAGGCCTCCATAAGCTTTTGGATTCTAAAAGCTGAAAGTGCTGGGGCTCCGCGAATGATCTCAATCACGTCAATTCACCTTATGATTATATTGGCAGGGTAAGAATTGGCGCTATTATAGGGAATCACACTTTATAAATCACCTAAGAAGGCTTGCTAGAACAGTGTTTCCCGTTAACGAAAACAATCAAAACAAAACCACAATCTACCCACGATATATTTCAATAACATTTCATTCGTATTTAATTTTTTTAAATTCGATTTTACTAATAAATTCAACCGTATAATTTAACACTGATTCTCATCGGGCTAGGTGAAATACAAAACTACTGCTAAAGTATATTTATTAGATATTGTTTTTAAATCGTACTTTGAAGCTCGCATTAGAGGCGTTATGGCTTTCAATTAGTGGATAAACGGCCAACAAGCCCACACTCACTGAGATTTCTCGCCATCACTAACATGCTTCATCCATAGAGGGACATGACCAAACTGTTAAAGATCGTCGCAATCATTTCAATTACTTTGCTGCTCAGCGCTTGTCATCAAGCGAATATGAAAGCAACAGAGTTCATTGAAGAAACACCTCAACGTACCGTTCTTAAGGTAGGAACACTCTACGGCTCGCAAACCTATCTCAACTCAGATCAAGGTGAAAGTGGTTTTGATTATGAAATGGCGGCAAAGTTTGCCGACTATCTCGATGTGCCGTTAGAAATGATCCCCTACCATAATCGTCAGCAATTATTTGAAGCTTTACGTCTGAACCAAATCGATATCGTTGCTGCTGCTATTACGACGACCAAAAATCGACGTGAACAGTTTTTGCTTGGTCCTACCCTTTATGAAGTTAACCAAGTTCTTATTTACAAATCTGGCAACCTAAAACCGCGTGACTTTAATAAGCTTCAAGGTGATGTCATTGTCATTTCTGAATCAGCTGCCGTTGATACCGTGATAAAGCTGCAGCAAACCAACCCTAATTTAAGCTGGCAGCAGGTCGATGATAAAGATAACGAAGAATTGTTTTCTATGGTGGCTTCAGGTGAGGTGTTATATACCATTGCCGACTCCAACAGCTTGCTAATCAATCAACGCTATTTACCTGAACTACGTGAAGGTATTGTGCTTGATGACAAAACTGAAGTGGTGTGGTTACTACCGCCGCTTGATAGCGACCGATTAATGAGCGCTTTACTGTCGTTTTGGCATAATCAAAAACGTAATGGCACCCTAGAGCACTTGAACGAAAAGTACTTTGGCCACGTTAAGCGCTTTGACTATGTGGATACTCGCGCGTTTATTCGTGCAATTGATAATGTGCTGCCTGAGTATCAAGCTTTATTCGAAAAACATGCCGGTAATTTAGATTGGCGAAAACTGGCCGCAGCGGGCTATCAAGAATCACATTGGAACCCTAAAGCGCGCTCACCTACTGGTGTTCGCGGTATGATGATGTTAACCCAGCCCACTGCCAGCTCTGTTGGGGTGGATAACCGTCTTGATGCCGAGCAAAGTATTCGTGGTGGTGCGATTTACCTGCAAAAGATGATTGACCGATTGCCAGCGTCCATTCCTGATAGTCAGCGAATTTGGTTTGCCCTTGCCTCCTATAACGTGGGTTTAGGTCATGTTGAGGATGCCCGTAAAATTACCCAAGGTATGGGAAAAGATCCCAGCGCATGGCGCGATGTAAAACAAGTCTTACCCTTATTACAGCAACGTAAGTATTATCAGCACACACGTTATGGCTATGCTAGAGGCAGTGAAGCTGTGCATTACGTGGATAATATTCGCCGTTATTATGACACCCTGGTTTGGGTAGATAATCAGACCAAACAACTGGAGTTAGAGTTAGAACAAACGGAAGCGTTAGCGGAAGAAACAGGTTCGCAGACTGATGATATTGATAACCCTGAAGAACTCATTAAATCAGCTGCGCAATAAATTCGTCATCGAAACGGTTTATCATAAACCGTGCAGTCATACATGCAGTGACACATTTAACCATACAGTCAATATAGGTGCACAATGAGAAGACCCAATATGAATAATAATGCCCGTCGCCGTAGCAGCATTAAATTGAAACAACGCAGAATGTTAAACCGTCAAAAGTTATTCTTTGCCTTTTTGCAGCAACAAGTCTGATTGTTGCTTTAGCAGCTTTTTCAGTGCTTTTTTCTCATCACGTCGACGTTTAAAAAACTGACTCAATTGACTCGCACATTCTTCAGCTAAAATGCCAGAATCTACCGTTAACTGGTGATTGAAGTGCGAGTCTTGTAATAGATTAATCACACTTCCCGCCGCCCCTGTTTTTAAGTCTTTTGCGCCAAACACCACCCGCTCAATGCGGCTGTGGATCATTGCACCTGCGCACATTGGACAAGGCTCTAAAGTGACATACAAGGTCGCACCTAGCATGCGGTAATTGTGTAATATTTTACCTGCCGCGCGAATACACTGCATTTCAGCATGAGCACTGGGGTCGTGTTCTGTAATGCTTAAATTAAACCCTGACGCAATTAACTTATCATCTTTAACTAAAACTGCGCCAACAGGCACTTCACCCAGCGCTTCTGCTTCACTCGCCAACGCTATTGCCACACGCATCCATTTCTCATCTTGAATAGCAAGCAAGGCTAACTCTTCTTCAGTGAATGGCTTGGTCTCACTCGCTTGCTGTTTGTGGCTGATGCTAAGTTTGTTTTCTAACGTCATTAGTGTCTCTTAGGTATACCGATGATTTATATTTCGCGATGTTTAGCTGATTGAAAATGGTTTAAATATTCAGGTGTACAGTGTGTGACTTAGCCTGACTTCAGCTGATTATACGCCAAACAACAATAAATTTATCCCAATAAAAAAGGCGCCTAAGCGCCTTTTTTGTCTTTAATCAAAACTGATTGGAAAACGAATGAAAGCTTATTCCCATTCAATGGTTGCAGGTGGCTTACCTGAAATATCATATACCACACGCGAAATACCGTCGATTTCGTTAATAATGCGGTTAGATACACGACCTAAGAAGTCATAAGGTAAGTGTGCCCAATGTGCAGTCATGAAATCAATGGTTTCAACAGCGCGCAAGGATACAACCCAATCGTATTTACGACCATCACCCATTACGCCAACTGAACGTACTGGTAAGAAAACCGTAAATGCTTGGCTGACTTTGTTATAAAGGTCGGCTTTATGCAGCTCTTCAATGAAGATAGCATCAGCTAAACGCAGTAAGTCACAGTATTCTTTTTTCACTTCACCCAGTACACGTACACCTAAACCCGGTCCAGGGAATGGATGACGGTAAAGCATGTCGTATGGCAGACCTAGCTCTAAACCAATTTTACGTACTTCATCTTTAAATAACTCACGTAATGGCTCAACTAATCCCATTTCCATATCATCAGGCAATCCGCCTACGTTATGGTGAGATTTAATCACATGAGCTTTACCTGTTGCACTGCCAGCAGATTCAATGACATCTGGATAAATAGTGCCTTGTGCTAACCATTTAGCATTAACACATTTTTTTGATTCTTCATCGAAGATATCAACAAAAACATGACCAATGATTTTACGTTTAGCTTCTGGATCTGCTTCGCCAGCCATCGCATCTAAGAAACGGTTTTCTGCATCAACGTGAACAATGTTCAGTCCAAAATGATCGCCAAACATATCCATCACTTGCTCTGCTTCGTTTAAACGCAATAAACCGTTATCAACGAATACACAAGTTAGTTTGTCACCAATCGCGCGGTGAAGCAGCATAGCCACAACAGATGAATCAACACCACCTGATAAGCCTAAGATAACTTCGTCATCACCGATTTGTTTTTTAAGTTTTTCGATAGCATCTTCAATGATTGAAGATGGCTTCCAGTTAGCATCACAACCACAAATATCGAGGGCGAAGTGCTCAAGCATACGCTTGCCCTGGCGAGTGTGCGTGACTTCTGGGTGAAATTGCACACCGTAGAATTTCTTGTCTTCATTAGCCATTGCAGCGAAAGGACACGTTTCTGTTTTAGCAACAGTTACGAAACCTTCAGGAATTTCTGATACTTTGTCGCCGTGACTCATCCATACGTCTAGTAATGGCTTGCCTGTTTCGCTAATGGCATCTTCAATGCTTTTAAATAACGCTGATTCAGTTTGCACTTCAACTTGTGCATAACCAAATTCACCTTCACCCACACCTTGAATAACTTTACCGCCTAATTGCTCAGACATGGTTTGCATACCGTAACAAATACCTAAAACAGGCACGCCTGCATTAAACACATATTCAGAAGCACGAGGCGAGTTTTCGGCTGTAACACTTTCAGGACCACCGGCTAAGATGATGCCATTTGGAGCAAATCCTTTGATTTGCTCTTCAGATACATCCCAAGCCCAAAGCTCACAATAAACACCGATTTCACGAATACGGCGGGCGATTAACTGCGTGTATTGCGATCCAAAGTCGAGGATCAGGATTTTATGCTCATGAATGTTGCTCATGGGATACCTTATATCTGGTTTTGCTTATAGTAGGTGTACTTTCAATCTCAATGAATTTTAAGATTGAAAAAAGGCGACAATCACATTGCCGCCTTTAATGTATTAAGAACCGCTGCGATAGTTCGGCGCTTCTTTACTGATTGTCACGTCATGGACATGAGACTCGCCCATACCAGCAGAAGTGATTTTTACAAATTCTGCTTTTTCGTTTAACTCTTGAATGGTTGCACAACCAGTAAGCCCCATACATGAACGTAAACCGCCCATATGTTGGTGAATAATTTCTTTTAATTTACCTTTATAAGCTACGCGACCTTCAATACCCTCTGGTACTAATTTGTCAGCGGCGTTATCGCTTTGGAAGTAACGGTCAGATGAACCTTGTGTTTGCGTCATCGCACCTAAAGAACCCATACCACGGTATGACTTATAAGCGCGGCCGTTATAAAGTTCAGTTTCACCTGGCGCTTCTTCAGTACCAGCAAACATTGAACCGGCCATGATGCATGATGCACCCGCAGCTAATGCTTTAGCTAAATCACCAGAGAAACGAATACCACCATCTGCAATAACAGGGATATCTAAATGCTTAATCGCAGCTGCGGCATCTGATACAGCAGTAATTTGCGGTACACCAACACCAGTAACGATACGAGTAGTACAAATTGAACCTGGGCCAATACCCACTTTAACGGCATCAACACCTGCATCAACTAAGGCTAATGCACCTTCAGCTGTTGCTACGTTACCGCCAACAATTTGTAAATCAGGGAAAGCTGCGCGAGTATCGCGAATACGTTGCAATACCCCTTCAGAGTGACCGTGTGAAGAATCAATCAGCAATACGTCAACACCAGCTTTAACTAATGCTTCAACGCGTTCTTCGTTGCCTGCACCAGCGCCAACAGCAGCACCAACACGTAAACGACCTAATTCGTCTTTACATGCATTAGGTTTACGTTCTGCTTTTTGGAAATCTTTAACAGTGATAAGGCCTTTAAGCTTAAAGTTAGCATCAACTACTAATACTTTTTCAACACGATGTGAATGCATTAGGGTTTGAACTTCATCTAGCTTAGTCCCTTCAAGCACAGTAACAAGACGATCTTTCGGCGTCATGACTTGCTCAACGGTACGGCTCCAGTCAGTAATAAAACGAACATCACGGCCAGTGATAATACCCACAAGCTCTTTCGCATCGTTAATCACTGGATAACCAGCAAAACCGTTACGTTCAGTCAGTTGCTTAAGTTCAGCTAGCGTGGTGCTTGGCGTCACTGTAACAGGCTGCTGTACGATACCAGCTTCATAGATTTTAACTTTACGAACTTCTTCAGCTTGTTGTTCAATCGTCATGTTTTTATGAATAAAACCTAGACCACCTTCTTGCGCCATCGCGATCGCTAAGCGAGCTTCAGTTACGGTATCCATAGCTGCAGACACGATTGGTGTGTTTAATTCAATTTTTTTAGTCAGACGAGTTTTCAGAACAGCGGTATTTGGGAGGACGGTTGAGTGAGCAGGCACTAGTAGTACATCATCAAATGTTAGTGCGTCATTTCTTAATCTTAACATGCAACATCTCCCAGAAAGTGTAGGGTTTAGAAAGGGTAAATATTGCGGCGGGATTATACCTTGCATATTTAGGTTGGTAAATGGAAAATAGTGAAAAAATACTATTGGTCGGTTGAATTTGATGAAAAGCTCGAAAAATAATGTTTACACCGTTTCCCGATTAAACGGTGAAGTCCGCCAGCTGCTTGAAGGAGAGCTAGGAAAGGTGTGGCTTGAGGCCGAAATCTCGAACTTTGTTTCCCCAAATTCAGGTCATTGGTATATGACCTTAAAAGATAGCCGCTCGCAAATTCGCTGTGCAATGTTCAAAGGCCGTAATCAATCAGTGCCTTTTAAACCTGTTAATGGCCAACAAGTATTAGTTAAAGGCTCTATCAGTGTTTACGAGCCTCGCGGTGATTATCAATTACTCTTGGAATCAATGTTACCTGCAGGTGATGGATTACTCGCACAGCAATATGAAGCACTTAAACTGAAATTAGCCGCTGAAGGCTTGTTTGCAACAGAAACTAAGCGCCCATTACCGCAAAATATTCAACGAATAGGTGTTATCACCTCAGCTACTGGCGCTGCCGTAAGAGATGTGGTCAAAGTACTATCAACGCGCGACCCGTCAATCGAAGTGGTGATTTACCCTACACAAGTCCAGGGAACCAGTGCCAGCAAGCAAATCATCAGTGCTATCACTACAGCTAATAAACGCTTAGAAGTCGATGTGATACTGCTTACCCGTGGCGGCGGCTCATTAGAAGACTTATGGTGTTTTAATGATGAAGACTTAGCCCATGCGATTTATAACAGTGCCTTACCCGTTGTTAGCGCTGTGGGTCATGAAATTGATACTACCATCAGTGATTATGTCGCGGATGTACGAGCGCCAACACCATCAGCGGGTGCCGAGTTATTATCGGACGATAAAGGCAATAAGACGCAAAAGCTCAACCTGACGTTTTCAAGATTACGCCAGGCTATGCGTCATTACTTATTGCACCAAAGCACACTACTGACAGAGTTAAGCCACCAGCTGCAACGTGAAGATCCTAAAAGGCAACTACAACAACTTGAGCAACGCTTTGATGAAATGCAGCTAAAACTTGAGTCGGCCATGCAATACAAATTATCTAACGCAGCGTTAAAACAACAACGCTTGAAAGGCCAACTTCAGCAGCAATCCCCAGCTCATAAGTTAACGTTAGAACAAAACAAAGTGAGCTATTTAAGTAATCGACTTAACGATGCCATGAAAACAAGATTAACTAACGCCAATCAACAAGTCAGTTACAGCGCACATCAGTTAGAAACCGTTAGCCCATTGGCCACATTAAGCCGTGGTTACAGTATTACCCGAGACGGTAAAGGCAATATCTTACAAGATGCGAAGCAAGTGAAAACGGGCGAAATACTGACAACTCAACTTAATCAAGGTGAAGTAAAGTCGGTTGTGTCATAGGTGGCAACTGGCAACTGGCGTTAATATCAACACACCTTATCAACAACCAGAAAAATCCCGCATTAGCGGGATTTTGTTTTCATAATCACAAGGTTCATCATTAGAGAGACTGCAACTTAAGCATTCAAGTTTGAACGTCTCATTGCTAGAAGTAGCAACATCAATAATCCACTCCAAGCCAAGCTACCACCGCTAACGATGACCTCAGTTTCAACGACTTCAATATATTCTTCTTCGTACACTTCATCTCTGTCACTACTTTCTAGTGGTAAGGCATATAAACCATCAGACTCATCTGCACTTAATGTCGCGACAATATCTTCATAGCCAAACTCATATAAATCGATAAGGACATCGTAATAATCAGTTTTGTATCCCTGCGCTAAGGTTGTCAGCACTTCATAATCATCATCGGTGGCATCACCATAAATGGTAAACACTTCGGTAGAATAATAATGCTCCCATGGACCACCATTTCGACTTAAATACAGCTCAGCATAAACATTAGCAGGCTCACCTTGGGTAAAACCATAGACATCAGCATCAAAGGTCACGCTAAAAGTTTGATAAAAACCATCTTCATCAAAATCATCAAATAGACGGCTATAAGCCTCATAAATATCAAAATCGCGATAACCAATAATAGACTGCTGCAATACGTGATTAGTTAATAATTTGCTATTGGATGACTGACTTTCAATGCTGTTATTTGCTGTAACTGTATTTGTTGTTACTGTATTGGCTGTTACTGGATTGGTTGTTGTTGCATGAGTTGCAGAAGGAGTTGTTGCTGCATCTGTTGTAACTTCATTTACTGAAGTTTCTAATTTGGAAAGTGCTTGAGACGCTTGGTTGACACTGTGTAATGCATTGACAGATAACTGCCCTGCTTGGCGTAAACTCGTTATGTACTCGCGCGTTGCACGCTTAGCTAATGGTTTTCCTTGCGCCGCATCAGATTTGCGTTTGGCTTTCTCATCCGCAATCAATTGCAGCAAGGTTTGTTTTTGCTCAGGTGATAATGATGCTTTACCTGCTGGTTCACTTAAAGAGGCTGCACCACTAACTTGCCTCCCCTCACTGACAACAATCATATCTTGCTCATATTCGTCAGCATTCACTGTCGGCGCAAACGTTAGTATTAATGCGCAACTCACTTTAGTAAAAACACTAATCACCTGACTGAAACGGTTTTGCGTTATCAATTTAATATCCATTTTGTATTCCCTCTCATTCAGATTTAACCGCTAGAGTAAATTGCACTTAATCACTCAAAGCTTGTTATTGATGAGTTGTTATTTAAAAGGAATCAAAATGAATGCAAGCTGAACACGAAAAATGACTTACATGAAATTGACTTAGATAAAAATTGACTTAGATAAAAAATGACTTAGATAAAAAGTGACTTACATAAAAAGTGACTGACATAAATAACCAGTAGCTGCGCCACTGCAAGCTATTCATCTTCTATTCATATAAACCAATCCATACTTTGAGCGAATACCAAAGCAATTGATATTCATCGATGCAGATGTTTCTATATTGAAAGGGATCTTTTACACTGATAACTGATTTTAAAGATAAATATTGATGTGGACGCTGATAATGAGCAAATTAAACAAGAGATTATGCACTTCCCTGCTATCGTTTCTATTGTTTTCAATAACAATGGGGTCGGTTCAGGCTGCGCCTATGTCAGTTATTACTAATCTCAGCAGTGCTATTTCAATCAGCTCTTCAGTAAATATTGGTCACCCTGGGTTTAATAACAAAACCAAAGGCGGTTCAGGTAAATCCCAATCTTTAGCCGTGAAGAGTTCTTCACAAGCGGCGCAAATCGCCAAACGACAATACTCTGCAAAAGTGCTATCAGTGCAATCGACAAAAGTGGGTAATTCAACGGGCTACCGAATTAAATTACTCTCTAATAATGGCATGGTGTTTTATGCCACCGTTAATGCGCGTACCGGTTCAATTTCAAGGAATTAGCCATGAGAATATTGTTAGTAGAAGATGATTTAGGCTTACAGAGAAACCTTACTGAGCATTTACAAGCCGCTAATTACAGCGTCGATATATCATCTGACGGTGAAGATGGCTTATTTCAAGCAACTGAATATCAATATGACGCCGCGATTATCGATGTCGGCTTACCTAAAATTGATGGTTTGAGCCTAATTACGCAACTTCGTCAAAAGCAAATTGATTACCCAATCCTTATTTTAACCGCTAGAGACGGCTGGCAAGACAAGGTGCTTGGGCTAGACTCTGGCGCTGACGATTACCTTACTAAGCCGTTTCAACCTGAAGAGCTTGTTGCCCGTTTAAATGCATTGATACGCCGTTCAGTGGGAAAAGCTAGCCCAACAGTGACTAACGGACCATTTAGCCTCAATACTCGCACCCTTGAGCTAATGCATTTACAAAACCCCATTATTCTCAGTAGTTCAGAGTTTAAATTATTTGAATACTTCATGCTGCATCAAGGCGAAGTCATTTCTAAACCCACCTTGATTGAACATATCTATGATCAAGACTTCGACTTAGACTCAAATGTCATTGAAGTATTTATCCGCCGTCTGCGCAAAAAGCTCGATCCCGACGGCGAATATAAACTGATAGAAACCTTGCGCGGTCAAGGGTATCGCCTGCGACAATTAGCTGCAGGCTAGTCGTCATGAATTGGCTGAGCACATTCAAAACCCAATGGCTTAACAAGCAAGCAAGGTCAAATTTTATTGGCGGGATTAATTCATTAAAAATCAGATTAATGCTCAGCGGCCTGTTGTTGATTTTGGTATTGCTCCCGCTGATTGGCATCACAGTTAATGGTGCTTTCCAACATCAAATTACCCAATCGATTAATAACCAGTTACGCGCTTATGTTTATTCAGTGTTAGCTGTCGCTGAAGTCAAAGATGAACACGTCGTCATGCCCAATTATCTATTAGAAAACCAATTTAATGTGATTGGCTCTGGCTTGTATGCCCTTATATCTTCAGAAGATAAACTGGTTTGGCACTCAGAATCTTTTCTAGGCTTAGATTTACCCACGAATCAATCAACAGCATTATTACTGCCAGCACCTCCAATGGGCCAAGGCCAGCTCACCCAAGTTCGTTTTGATGATTTAGCTGGTAACAGCAACAATAACCATGTTGTGTATAGCTTTAGTGTTAGCTTTGAAACCAATGAAACACCCCTGGCAATCACAGTACATATTGTTAAAGATGACGCTGACTATCAACAGCAAGTGAGTGAGTTCAGCACCACTCTCTGGACTTGGCTTATCGTGCTCATGATTGTATTGGCTTTGGTTCAGGCTATTTGGTTATTCTGGACATTAAAGCCATTAAACCAGTTCACGAAAGAGCTAGCATTAGTAGAGCAAGGCCAACAAACACGATTAAATCAACATTACCCCAACGAGTTAAATGCTGTCGCAAAACAACTCAATGTATTGCTAAACACAGAGCAACTTCAGCGCCAGCGCTACCGAAATGCGTTAGCCGACTTAGCTCATAGTTTAAAAACGCCATTAGCCGTGCTGCAAAGCCAAACGGACTTAAGTCCGGACTCTAAAGAGCAAGCAAATAATATTAATAACATCATTAGTTATCAGCTCAACAAGGCTAAATCCAGTGCCAATCAAGCATGGCATTTAGGGGTGAGCATTGATGATGTAGCCAGCAAATTAATTAGAACCTTAGCTAAGATATATCAACAGTCACACATTGATATCGACTATCAAGCCCCTGCTAAACTGGTATTTAAAGGCGAAGAAGCGGATTTACATGAACTGCTGGGTAATCTGCTCGATAATGCTTGTAAGGCGGCGAAAACGCAGGTTTGTTTATCGGTAACAAAAACTGACTCCAGCTTAAATTTTATCATTGAAGATGATGGTAATGGCTTAACTGAAGTGCAGCGCCAAAATATTTTTGAGCGTGGTATTCGCGCTGACACCTACAATCAAGGACATGGCATTGGTCTAGCCATCGTTCAAGACTTGGTTAATAGCTACCAAGGTGAGTTAACAGTTGCTCAATCAGAGCAGTATGGCGGCGCAAAATTTACAGTCACCTTTCGCCATTAAGTCTTTATCCATTTAATTGGCTAAATAGCGACTAAAAGATTATCTCATTTAGTTAGCCCTATCTAATACACTTTCATCTTGTGTTCATTTTCACTTAGTTATTCTATCCCTAACATTCGTAAAGTACCGATGTTTGGTACATGGAGATAAAATGACACTATTATCTATCCCCAATAAACTATTAAAAGCAGGGCTAATGAGCCTGTGCTTACTGTCACCAGCGGCGTTAGCTGTTGATAGCCAATCCAATGCCAATAATGACGCTCAATTTGAGCAGTCTCAGCTTTCTGAAGCGCAGTTAGCGCAAATGCTTGCGCCTATTGCACTTTACCCAGACAGCTTATTGACGCATATTTTAATTGCAGCAACGTATCCGCTTGAAATCGTTCAGGCCCGTCGTTGGGAGCAACAAAATAGCAGTTTAAGTAGCAGTCAAAAAATGCAGCAGGCTGAACAACAAGATTGGGATCCCAGTGTCACTGCCCTTGTCGCTTTCCCTACCGTACTTGAAAAACTCAATGAAGATTTAGATTGGACTCAAGAACTCGGTGAAGCTTTCTTGCAAGATGAAGCTATAGTGCTTGCCAGTGTTCAGGCGCTTAGGCAACAAGCTGACGAAGCAGATAGCTTTAATGATATGGATAACATGACAGTTACCCGTGTCGAGAAACAGATCATTATTGAGCCTGCCAAGCCTGAAGTCATTTATGTTCCAGTGTACGACCCAAGAGTGGTTTACGGTCACTGGCGCTGGCATGCATACCCGCCTGTTTACTGGCATTATCCAGCACACGCTTATTATCGCCCACACCGTCCAATATATTGGGGGCCAAGTGTTTACATAAACTTTAACTACTTCTTTGGTGCTGTGCATTGGTCACATCACCGTGTCGTAGTGGTTAATCATCGTAATACGCGTTATTACCGCAAACCACATAAAATTGCTTATAGCAGTGGTTCACAGCGATGGAAGCATAAACCCGCGCATCGCCGAGGTGTCGCTTATAAAGCGCCTAAAGTCAGCCATCGATACGATAAAAAACGCTATAACAAGACAAAAATAGTGCATAGCTCAGTTAACAAGCCTTCGCATATGCCTGCAAACTCAAAGCATTCGCAGCACAATCGAGTCAACAAAGCGTTAAAAGACAATAAACGTCATGCTGTAAATAACAAAAGCACTTACAGTAAATCAAACCACAAGGTTAATCATAACGTTCAAAAGAATAAGTCGACGAATCACTATGCGAATAACAAAGCCATTAGCAAAGCGAATAATCACAACAATCAGAGTCGACAATATAGTCAACGCGCTAGCAATAGCTCGTCTAAAGCGAGGACAACGCAAAATCATGCGTCGTCAAAGCAGTACTCATCTAGACAGCACACATCTACAAATAAGAGCAGCAGTAATAGAAATATGAATAATAGAAATATGACTAACAGAAATGTAAGCAATAGAAATGTGGGCAATAGAACAACGCAGCATAAGTCATCAACTCGTTCATCTGCACCTAAACAGAAAGCCAGATAAGGTGTCATACCGCCACAGTTGTTTTTAACTAACATCTGCTAAAAACAAAAAAGCCTGAATTTTTCAATTCAGGCTTTTTTAATCAGTCAAAAGTCATCGCACTTTTAGTGTCAACGACCTTCTTAATTAAGACTGTGATTTTTTACGAGTATTAATGTGGCTCATAGCACGTTTGCGACGACGCTCTTGGCTAATAGTCAGCTTTTCGGTTTTACCTTCGAACGGATTCGCACCTTCTTGGAAGCGGATCTGAATTGGGGTACCAACCACTTTTAATGAACGACGGAAATAGTTCATCATGTAGCGTTTGTATGAGTCAGGTAACTTACTCACCTGGTTACCGTGCACGACAACGATTGGCGGATTGTAACCACCAGCATGAGCATATTTAAGCTTAACACGGCGACCATGTACTAATGGTGGCTGATGATCATCTTGTGACATTTGCATAATACGCGTCAGCATTGACGTACTCACACGACGTGTCGCACTGTCATACGCTTCTTCAATAGATTCGTACAAGTGACCAACACCAGTTCCGTGTAATGCTGAAATAAAGTGAATACGGGCGAAATCAATAAAGCCTAAACGGCGATCTAATTCACTCTTAACACTTTCTTTAAATGACTGGTCAAGGCCATCCCATTTATTCACAGCAATAACGATTGCGCGGCCCGCATTCAATGCAAAACCTAATAAGCCTAAATCTTGCTCAGAGATACCATCTTGCGCATCAATCACTAACAATACTACGTTAGAATCTTCAACCGCTTTCAACGTTTTAATCACCGAGAACTTCTCGATAACTTCATGTACTTTTGCACGGCGACGAACACCAGCAGTATCGATCAACACATACTCACGACCTTCACGTTCCATTGGAATGTAAATGCTGTCACGAGTTGTACCTGGTGCATCGTAAACCACAACACGTTCTTCACCTAAAATACGGTTAGTCAGCGTTGATTTACCCACGTTAGGCTTGCCAATAATCGCAAGTTTAATCGGTAAGTTTTGTAGACGCTCTTGCTCCGCTTCGGCTTCTTCTTCGGTGTATTCACGAACTTCTTCACCGTCTTCATCAGCATCTTGACGAGTAATACCCATCGCTTCAGCATAAGGAGCCAGTGAATATTCAATCATATTGGTCACGCCGCGGCCTTGCGCAGCTGCCATTTGATAAACTTCACCTAAACCCAGCGACCAAAACTCAGCGCAAGCTGAATCAGCGTCAATACCATCAACTTTGTTGGCAACAACAAAGGTGGTTTTATCACGGCTACGTAAATGTTCTGAAATCGCTAAGTCAGCAGAAGTAAGACCTGCGCGCGCATCAGTTAAGAATAATACGACATCAGCTTCTTCAATCGCAGCAAGCGACTGTTCAGCCATTTTGGTTTCGATCCCTTCTTCAGTGCCATCGATACCACCAGTATCAACCACAATAAATTCGTAACCAGATAAAAACGCACGACCATATTTACGGTCACGTGTTAAACCAGGAAAATCGGCGACAAGCGCATCTCTTGTGCGAGTAAGACGGTTGAATAAAGTTGACTTACCAACATTAGGTCGCCCCACCAGGGCCACTACAGGGATCATGATTTTGCCTCTAAAAACTTTTAAATAAAAAGCCCCCGGAACACACTTCCAGGGGCTCTAATAAGGTTTACTGGTTAATTTATGGCAGGATTACAGTAGCTAGCTTCCCGCTGCGACCTTGCACATAAACTTTGTCTCCAGCCACTACCGGCTGCGAGAATAAACCATCACTATCAACCTCAACTCGACCAGCGACTTCGCCAGTGCTGCGATCGATAAAGTGCAGATAACCTTCAAAGTCACCTACAACAATATAAGAACCAATAACTGCAGGAGAAGTTAAACCACGGTTTGTTAACGTAGTATTACTCCAAAGTTCTAAACCATTTCGTCTATCTACTGAGTAAATACGACTATGGTCATCAACGACATAAAGTCCAACCCCTGCTGCGGCGAGTTCATTAAAGCTTGAGTACTTACGTGTCCAAACAACACGACCCGTTCTAAGCTCCATTGACACCAAGTTACCATTGTAACTTACCGCGTATAAATTATCGCCCAAAATTAACGGTGTCATATCCACATCAGCCATACGAGTAAACTCGTTACCGCCAGTTGGAGTAAACACAGCTTGTTCCCAAGCCACTTGACCGTTATTTTTAACAATAACTGATATTTTACCATCAGCAGTCCCTAAGAAGAAACCGCCTGAGTCATATGCCGCTGAACCTGTACCGCGAAGGGTTAGGTTTGGCAGTTGCATTTCATGAGTCCATAACTTGCTGCCATCTTCAATTGAAAATGACTCAAAGTTACCATCACTGGTATGCACAGCGACTGAATCTTCAGACACTGTTGGCAATGATAATAATTCGCCGCTTGCAATAGCATGCCAAGCCGTTTCACCGGTTTTAGCATCAAGCGCTACAAGCAATCCTGACTCGCCACCAATAAAGACTTTATTACGGCCAACGGTTACGCCTGCAGCAATACGGGCTTGTCTGGTATTAGCTAGCGCAGTATCTTTAAATTCTGACGCTAAATCTTTACGCCAAGCGACCTTGCCTGTTTCTTGATCGTACGCGATAACAGTACCGTTACGATCAGCCACATAGACGTGACCATAAAAAACAGCAGGTTTAAGTTGTGAGTAGTAATCACCCACACCATTGCCTACGCTGACTTCCCAATTTACCTCAGGAAATACTGTTGCTTGGATTTCAGTTAGTTCTGTTACAACTTCTTCTTCATTATCGCTTGAAGAACAAGCAGATAGCATAGCGACACTTAAGCCCGCAGCTAGCAAGGTTTTGCATAAAGACTTCATTCGGCTAATTCCTTATGCCTTGTTTAAATTGTCTAGCTTCATTTGTAGAGCAGGGCTTGATAACGTGCCGCCATTATCTACCGCTGCTTGATAAGCAGATCTTGCTTTATCCATGTCGCCTTGACGCACTAAGAAGTCGCCTTTTAACTCGTCACGTTGCGCATTGAACGCTTCATCATTCACTTGTTCTAAAGTTGCTAATGCAGTGCCTAAGTTACCTTGCTCAGCTTGAATACGTGATAAACGTATCGTTGCTAAAGATGCTAGTGAAGCACCTGGGTTAGCTGCAATAATTTTAGTGAAGGCTGCTTCAGCTTTATCTAGCTCACCAGCTTCAACAGCTGCTTTAGCAGACATTAGTTCAAGCAATGCTTGATAACCTTGTTGATCATGTTGCTGACCAAAGTCGCTTACTGCAGCCATCACAGCTGTGCTGTCTGTACTATTAGCAGTAATGCTTTGGAATGCTTCAGACGCTGCTTCAGCATTTTCAATTTTTACGTCAGAATAGTAATTCCAACCGTATAATCCACCTAGACCTACTACCGCACCTACAATGATTGAGCTGCCGTAATCTTTCCAGAACTGCTTAATAGCATCTACTTGTTGTTCTTCTGTGCTATAAATATCCACGCGCACTTCCCCTTTCTATTCAGTTCTGTTTATTAGCTATCAGCTAATATTAAAATAATGATTTAATCGTGGTCGCCAAATCGTCTCGGGCAACCAAAAGTTGTTCGTTCTTATTTCTCAATGGCTTAACTGCAACCTGTTGGTTCTCAATTTCGTTCTCACCAATGATTAATGCATACTCAGCACCACTTTTATCAGCACGCTTCATCTGCTTTTTAAAGTTACCGCCACCACAATGACTCATGACTTTAAGCTGTGGCAGGCTTTGACGCAACTCTTGTGCAATTTTAATTGCTTCAACTAAACAGTTTTCACCCATTGCTGTGACATAAACGTCAACAACTGGGGCAACATCTTTGTTTAGTTCAAGGGTTTCTAGCAGTAATACAATACGTTCAAGACCCATTGCAAAACCAACTGCTGGCGTATCTTTACCGCCTAATTGGCCGACGAGTCCATCATAACGACCACCTGCTAAAACAGTGCCTTGAGAGCCTAAGCTATCCGTCACCCACTCGAAAACAGTGCGGTTATAGTAATCTAATCCACGAACAAGGCGAGGATTAACTGTGTATTGGATTCCAACAGCGTCTAAGAGTTCACATAAGGTTGAAAAATGTGTTTTCGACTCTTCACCTAAGTACTCCATCAATGCTGGCGCATCGGCTAACAAAGCTTGAACTTGTGGTGATTTTGAATCTAATACACGCAGCGGATTTGAATACATACGGCGCTGTGAGTCTTCATCTAATTGTTCTTTATGTTGCTCAAGAAACGCAATCAGTGCATCACGGTAGGCCGCGCGCTCAGCTGGATCGCCTAACGTATTTAACTCTAATTTAACGTGTTCAGTAATCCCAAATGATTCCCAAAGACGCGCTGAAAGCATTAATACTTCAGCGTCAATGTCTGCACTTGGAATGCCGTACACTTCAACACCAAACTGGTGGAATTGACGGTAACGACCTTTTTGAGGACGTTCATGGCGGAACATAGGGCCCATGTACCATAAACGCTGCTCTTGGTTATAAAGTAAGCCATGTTCATTACCAGCGCGTACGGTAGAAGCTGTACCTTCTGGACGTAAGGTTAAGCTGTCTTCGTTACGATCTGCAAAAGTGTACATTTCTTTTTCAACGATATCGGTCACTTCACCGATTGAACGTTTAAAAAGATCGGTTGATTCAACAATCGGAGTACGAATTTCGCTATAGCCGTATGCGCTCACAGTAGAACGGATAACCGATTCTACTTTTTGCCATAATGGGCTTTGCGTTGGCAGAATGTCATTCATTCCGCGAATTGCTTGGATCTGTTTAGCCACGTTTTGCCTACTTGTGTTAACTCGCCGTCGTATCGTGTTCAAAATAAAATCGTTTTGTTCGATTTAAAATCGATGACCGAGGACTTAAATTAATCTACATGCCTTACACAAAGAAACACCTACCATCGCTGGTAAGGTGTAATTGTTGTCTAAAACAAACTTATTCTGTTGCGTCTTTAATATCGATTCTGTTTTGCATTATCGCTGCTTTCGCACGAATCTTAGCTTCTAACGAATCCACTAAATCATTGTTATCAAAGCGCTCTTTTTGACGTTTCCCGTCATCATAATAACCACTTTTACCATGGCTACCGGTTAAACCAATATCTGAAACTAATGCTTCACCAGGGCCATTTACCACACAGCCAATGATAGAAACATCCATTGCTGTGGTAATGTCTTCAAGGCGCATTTCAAGTGCATTAACAGTGTTGATCACATCAAACTCTTGACGAGAACATGATGGACACGCAATGAAGTTAATACCACGGCTTCTGATACGTAGCGACTTTAAGATATCAAAGCCCACTTTAATTTCTTCAACAGGATCCGCTGCTAACGAAATACGTAAAGTATCACCAATACCTTCAGCCAGTAACATGCCTAAACCAACTGCAGATTTAACCGAACCCGCACGCGCTCCGCCCGCTTCGGTTATGCCTAAATGCAATGGTTGCTTGATTTGTTTGGCCAGTAAACGATATGACTCAACCGCTAAAAACACATCAGAGGCTTTTACGCTGACTTTAAACTGGTCAAAATTAAGACGGTCTAAAATATCCACATGGCGCATTGCTGATTCAAGTAAAGCTTCAGGTGTCGGTTCATGGTATTTATCCATTAGATCTTTTTCTAATGAACCACCGTTTACCCCTATGCGAATTGGAATGTTTTTATCACGCGCACATTCCACAACGTTTCGAATGCGTTCTTCATTACCGATATTGCCAGGGTTAATACGTAAACAATCAACCCCATATTCAGCCACTTTAAGTGCGATTCGGTAATCAAAGTGAATGTCGGCAACAAGCGGAACATTGACACTTTGTTTAATCAACTTAAATGCTTCAGCTGCATCCATTGTAGGAACTGAGACACGAACAATGTCTGCGCCTACTTTTTCAAGTGCACGAATTTGTGCCACAGTCGCTTCAACGTCAGTCGTTTTGGTGTTCGTCATCGACTGAACTGCGATAGGCGCACCATCACCGATAGGAACATCGCCAACATAAATACGGCTTGAAGGGCGGCGAATAATAGGAGATTCGTTATACATAATCTGTTGCTCTACTGCTTACTTAATTACAATTAACATTACACTCTAGGTAAGGTTAACCTAGCCACACGGCCTTCGGAGAAATCAGCTAAACTGATGTCTTCGCCATTAAATTTAATCGTTACAACTTGCGGGGCACCTAAAATAAGCTTGAACGGTGCAACGCCTTTAGCTTCAACAATTCTGCTTGAACCTTTAACGCCATCAACCAGTGTTTTACCGGTTGCATCAACCACGTTAACCCAACAATCAGCTGTAAAACTCATGCTCAATGCATCATTTGCAGCTAGTGCATCAGTTTCATTTGAAATCACAGGTTCATTTGAAACTACAGGTTCATTGGCAAGCTCTGCTGCTGCGTCAGAAGTTAATGCACTGGCAGATTGCAAAGTCTCGTCGACATTGTCTTGTGCATTATCCGAGGAGGTTGTCAAAGCTTGAATATTGCTCTCTATATCAGATTCATTCGCTGACGGTTCCACATAAGCCAGTTTAGGGTCAATTTCTGGCTCTAATAAATCTTCAGTTTGATTTACCTCAGTGACACTTGCCGCAGCAACTTCTTCAGCGGTAGGTTTTGATAAATCAATCCCACTGAGTAATGAATCTTTTTGTACCCACCAGACCACTAACAGTGCGAGTAATGCGAAAATGATTAAGTAAGTTACTATCGTTAAACGACTATCACGAGCTTCACGAGTCGTCTTACGAGAAAAACTTTGCATTGCCGCTGTTTCGTCTGGTAATTGTTGGGCAAGACATTGCTGCAAAGCATTAGCATCTGCCTCAACGTATTTGGCATAATTTTTTGCATAGCCGCGCGCATAAGTTGCCGATGCAATATTATCAAAGTTATCGTTTTCAATATCTTCAATGATGCCAGGACGTAAATGTAGCTGTGTTGCTACGGCTTCAACTGATAAGCTTTTTGCTTCACGCGCTGTCCGTAACAGCATCCCAGCGGTTGAGACTTCTTCTAGTAAGTCAATTTGGTCAGCATCATTCCCATCTGTATGGGTGTTTTCGTTTTTATTATTTGTCATTAATGCAAAGTAGCCCTGTATTCTTTCGCTTGTTCTGAAGCAGGATATTTGGCGATTAACGTAATGCCATAGCGTTGAAGCGCTTCATCATCTGCTAACTCACGCGATATTTTAATTCCTAAAGCTAAACTTTCAGGCGTTTGCTGCGCCACACGATGAAACCGCTGTAAATTGGTTTTAGCCGCATCATAGTCACTTTCTGCGATAGCTAAATCAATCAGCTCCATCAAAGTAGATTGTCTTCTTGGATCGTAACGCAATGCACTTTCAAAGTACTGCTTAGCCTTTTCAGGCTCACCAGCAGAAAGACTGCACACACCTAAATTTTCATAGCTTGATGCGGTGCGGGTATATTCTTTTGCTTCAATCGCATTTTTAAACATGACTTCGGCTTGACTGAATTTATCTTGTTGACATAAAAACACGCCAAAGTTGTTCATCGCATCACCCGTAGCATCGCTGGTGTTAATGGCTTTGCGATAAGATTCTTCTGCGCGTACTACATCATCAACGGTTTGATAGTAATAAGCCATAGCTGTATGCACTGCGCTTAATTGCGGTGCATAATCAACTGCACGATTCAAATTAAACTTTGCCTGTTCCATGTTGCCACGTTTTAAATAGGTCAAACCAAGCTGCATTCTTTCTTTCGCAGCTGAAGTTTTATCCAATGTCCTTTCAGAAACTGGAATATCTGTACCACTATACGTTCTTTCTGTAACACAACCCACTAAAGGTAATGATAAGGCAACAATAAATAAAAACTTCGGCAATCCGTGCATACTTCTTACGCCTATTAATCTATACAAACAAAGAGTTAATCCATTGTGACCGAAATAGCACTTTCTTGCATGCGTTTTTTCGCCATACGTTTAGTTCGGTCACGAATATCACCCGCTAATTGACCGCAAGCAGCATCAATGTCGTCTCCGCGAGTCTTACGTACAATTACGGTTAACCCATATTCCATCAATACTTTCGAGAAACGGTCAATTCTAGAATTAGAAGAGCGACCATATGGTGACCCAGGGTAAGGGTTAAATGGAATTAAGTTAATTTTACACGGTGTATCTTTCATCAACTTAGCCAGCTCATGTGCTTGGTCTGTGCTGTCGTTGATATGATCTAACATGACATATTCTACGGTCACGCGCCCACGGTTGGCATTTGACTTGGTTAAGTAGCGACGAATACCCGCAAGAAACTCTTCTAATGGGTACTTCTTATTCACTGGCACTAACACATCACGCAATTCATCATTTGGTGCATGAATACTTACTGCAAGTGCAACATCTATCGCATCACCTAACTTATCAAGCGCGGGTACCACACCTGAAGTTGATAATGTTACGCGGCGTTTTGATAAGCTAAAACCAAAATCATCCAGCATGATGTCCATCGCAGGGATGACGTTGGCTAAATTCAATAACGGCTCACCCATGCCCATCATCACAACGTTAGTGATAGGACGATCACCGGTATCTTTATGGAAACCTAAAAATTCTGATACACGCCAAACTTGGCCGATGATTTCAGCCACGGTCAAGTTACGGTTGAAGCCTTGCTGACCTGTTGAACAGAAAGTACATTCTAGTGCACAGCCTACTTGCGATGATACACACAAAGTCGCTCTGTCTTCTTCAGGTATATAAACCGTTTCAACTTCTTGGCCTTGACCTACATTAATAGCGAACTTAATCGTGCCATCATCTGACTTTTGGAAACTGGCAATTTCTGGCGCAACCACTTCACACTTACGCGATAATTTAGCGCGTAATGCTTTGTTAATGTTGTTCATTTCTTCGAAGTCGCTAACACCAAAGTGATAAAGCCATTTCATCAATTGATCAGCACGGAACGGTTTTTCGCCCATTTCGGTGAATAACGCTCTCATTGCCTTTCGATCAAGATCCAATAAATTGATCTTTTTTTCACTCATGTTGTCTAACCTCAAAAAAACCTAAAACCTGCTAGCGGGCGGCGAATTATACAGATCCTTACAAAATTTCGCCAGTGTCACTGCATTAAAGCTTTGATACTTTCACGACTGTGCTAAAATTTCCGTGGACTAATATTGGTCTGCCATATGGAGGTGTAATTCCACCTTTATGATAACTCTTATCATTATAGTATTTATCGCCATTGCAATCTCATTTCTTTGTAGTGTTTTTGAAGCGGTATTACTGTCTGTTACCCCTAGTTACATTGCCAACTTGGCAAAAACTAATCCAAAAGCTGCAAAACGGCTTGATAAACAGAAACAAAATGTGGAATCACCACTGGTTTCTATTCTGACATTAAACACCATAGCTCACACCGTCGGCGCTGCAGTAGCAGGCGCACAGGCAGCAAAAGTTTTTGGTGATGAAATGCTCGGCGTATTCTCTGGTGTGCTTACCTTCTTGATTTTATTCTTTTCTGAAATTATTCCGAAAACATTAGGTGCAAACTATTGGCGCTCTTTAGCCTCTCCGGTTTCGCTCATTTTAGTGTGGATGGAAAGAGCCACTAAACCGTTAATTTGGATGTCATCACAAGTGACAAAGTTAATGGGTAAAGGCGACGAAGGACAATATATCCGTCAAGAAATGAGTGCGATGGCAGAAATTGGCCGCCAATCAGGTGAGCTAGACAAGCAAGAATCTGCGATTTTAACGCAAATGCTGTCAGTGAAAGAAATGCCAGTATCTGCAATCATGACCCCAAGAACTGTGATGTTCAAATTACCGATACATTTATCTCAAGGTGAATTTGTCACGCAATTCTTAGCTAAGCCTTTTACCCGAATTCCGGTATATCAGGATGACCCAGATAATATTATCGGCTACGTTAACCGTAATAATATCATCCAAGCAGAACGATATACGCCTAAGGAATCTATCGGTGTATTGAAAAAGAACCTGCTAGTGATACCTGAGACGGCTAAGATATTACCGATTTTCGAATTAATGATTAAGCGCAATACCAAAATTGCCATGATTGTTGATGAATATGGTTCTGGTGAAGGTATTGTTACCTTAGAAGATATTGTTGAATCCTTACTAGGCTTGGAGATTGTCGACTCCAATGACCCCGTCACTGATATGCAACAATTAGCTCGTAAGTTATGGAGCACTCGCATGAAGCATAAAGGCATTGTATTGTCTGATGATGGTGAGTTCTCTAAACAAGATACGATGGTCGCTGAACAAGCCAAACAAGGTGCTCAACAAAACAATAAGCCTCTTGTCAAGCCAGTCAGTGAACCACTTACTAGAGATAAAAAATCGAGTGATAAAAAGCTGTAAATAAACACGACATAAAATGGCTTTTAGACAAACATTGATTCAAATATAAAGGGAGCATTGCTCCCTTTTTTGACCAAAAAATATCTTTACTGCGTACATCACAGGTGAAAACGAACAGAGTCGAGTTTGTAACCTAGCAAGGGACTCCTACAATCTTTCTCCCTTGTAAATATAGAGGAAATGATGCCGAAAAATTACACGCTATCGCTCGCTCATATCAATGATACCCACTCAAATTTCGAGCCAAGCAAAATTAAATTTAATTTGTCAGTTGATGGCCAAGAGTATCAAGCTGAAACCAAAACGGGTGGTTATGCTCGCCTCTGTTACCAAATAGAAACTGCCAGAAAAAAAGCCCACGATGACCAAAAAGCATTTTTATTTCTTCATGGCGGTGATAGCTTTCAGGGCACGTTATATTTTCGCGAGTTTAAAGGTGCTGCCAATGCGCACTTATTAAATATGTTAAACCCTGATGCCATGGTGTTGGGTAATCATGAAATTGATGCGGGTAACAGCCCGGTTTTAGCCTTCTTAAATCGAATTGAATTTCCACTATTAGCTGGCAATATGGATTTAAGTCAGGAAGTCACCGATAAGGAAGGTCGATTAAAAGACCATCCTATGTTGCTTGATTATGATCCGCAGCTAAAGTGCGCCAAGGTACTGTTAAAACCTTTCTATGACAAAAAAATTGCCATTGTCGGTATCACCCTTGATCAAATGCCATTAATTGCAAGACCCGACCCCGACACTCACTTTATTAACGCTATTGATACTACAGTCAACACCGTGACGATGTTGAAACAGCAAGGTATTGATCACATTGTCATATTAAGCCACTTAGGGCTGGACCAAGACCGTGAGTTAGCCGAAAAAGTTGACGGGATAAGTGTTATTGTTGGTGGTCACTCTCACACACTGCAAGGCAATTTTAGTGACCTAGGCTTAAGCCACACAGAATACGCAGAAGTGATAAATCACACCCCTATCATTCACGCAAGTAAATATGCGGAAGTGTTGGGGCTTGCTGAAATAGAGTTTGACGTTCAAGGCAAGTGTACTGCCATTAATGGCGATAACTACTTTATGCTCGATGAGCAGGTGGATGTTTCATTAATCTCAACTGAGGCGAACGCGGCTAAGCAAATCACGCCAGAACAGATTGCCAAAGTGACCAAACAGTTACAATCCCACTCTGGCGTATTAGGCGATGAAGCTAACCAAGCAGTACACGACACTATTATGCGGGATTATCGCCCTGCGTTAAACGCCCTCGAAGAGCAAGTACTCGCCCATATTCCACGAGATTTGATCCACACTCGATTGCCCAGCAAGCACTTCCCCCATGGCAGTGAAATCGCGCCTTGGGTGTGCCGTAGTATGTATAAAGCCACTAAATTATCTGAGCCAGAATTAGACTTTGCATTACATAATGCAGGCGGCGTAAGGCAATCATTAAATAAAGGTAACTTATCCGTCGCTGATGTGCTCGGGCGAATATTACCGTTTGAGCTACCTTTAGTTAAATATCAAATCCAAGGCCAATACTTATATCAAGTGCTAGAGTCGTCGATTAATGCTGCCACTAACAATGGCGTCACTGGCACAGGCGCAGGCAGCTTTCCGTATACTTATGGGATCAGATACTTCTACGATGGGAAGTTAGAAAAAAATCAACGCATTACCCTTATCGAAGAATATCGACAAGGGCAATGGAGTGAGATAGACAAAGATAAGCTGTATATCGGCGTTTCAAGTGCATACACCGCCGCAGGAAAAGAAGGTTATGACGCATTACTCAAGGCGCACTGGCAACAAGATTTAAATACTATGACCTTGCCAGAAGCCTTTGTCGATTTTGTATCCCAACATGGCAATTTAATTGAAAACCCATTACAACCTAATGTGTACTATATTAGCCATCGATAAAATACAGACTTAGATTGAGCCATTAAAAATAAGCTTAACTAAAAATAGAGATACATAAGAAAAACGATACATTAGCCAAGATTAATATTATTTATGATAATGTAGACTTCACAAATCTGCAGCTGATCACAGACCCTGTGCTAGCTTCATGATTTAATAATGTATCTTTATGTGGATTCATGACTTGAATCATTGCAAATATTAGCCTAATCAAATAGGAAACAATTTCATGAAAGCAAAATTAATCAAATTAGCAGCGGCTGCAACATTAGCATTAGGTGTTTCTTCAGCTTGGGCTGCTGGTATCATGCACCAAGGCGAAGTATTAGACACAATGAACAGCGGTGGCTACACCTACGTACAAGTTAAAGGTGAAGACAAAACTTTCTGGGCAGCTGGCCCACAAGTTGACATTACTAAAGGCGACACTGTTAGCATGAACGAGCAAATGTGGATGAATGATTTCACCAGCAGCACGCTAAACAAAACCTTTGAAGAATTATTATTTGTAGGCAAAATCGAGAAGAAATAACTCGCTTTAGTTTCAGATAAATCAATAATCGGCTAATTTATATTAGTCGATTTTTTTTGGTTAAATGTTCCAGTGGATCATTGATAATGACATTTAAACCTTGTGTTAATTTTATGAACTCAACATCCGAATCTACCTATGAGTAATCTTTTTTCCATTGTTCAGTTTAAGCCAAAGTTTGCTGAAAAAGTCAGTCAATTAGTTCACCTTAGTGTTCAGCACATTGACCATCCTCGCTATAGCCATGAGCAATTAAACGCATGGTCAACAGCCCCTCGTTCAAGAAAACACTGGCAACTGAGATTGCAACGCAGTCAAAGCTGGGTAATGCTCAGCGATACTCAACAACGCGAAACAGAGGATGTCGTGGGGGTTATCAATGTGGAAACCGATTTTCATCATCGAGGCTACATTGATAGTCTTTATATATCGCCATTGTTACAGCGACAAGGGTTGGCAAATCGGCTTTATCAAACTCTGGAATTATGGGCCCAAGCACAAGGCTATACATCACTGAGTGTCGATGCATCTTACTTATCGAAAGGCTTTTTCCTTAAGCAAGGTTTTAAACAAATACAGCCAAGCTATCAAATCACTAAAGACCAAGTCATTAATGGCTTTTATATGACCAAAAGCCTGCTGAAGTAATCTAATACTCAACTAATATAAAACGACAAACTCACTTTTTAAGTAATGGCTGCAGCATTTCTTCTAGGCCATTCAATTTCACTTCATACATTAACGCTAACTGCTCGCCCAATTTTCCCTCAGGAAAACCTTTGCTATGAAACCAGACTAAATAAGGTTCCGGTAATTCCAATAGTTTTCTGCCAGCATACTTACCAAATGGCATTTTTTGATTAATTGCTTCTAAAAGTAGTGCTTCATTCATCTAGATTATATTCCAACATTTTTTATCACATTATACTTTGGCTATATTCATTTGGCTTGATAATCGCCAATAAAATAGATTAACTCATCCTACAGCTTAGAGATTCTCGAAAATATATATGAGCTAGTATCGATTTGAGCAAGTATCGATTTGAAAAAATACAGCTTTGAGTTAGCACAGCTTTGAATTAGCACAGCTTTGAGCTAATACAGCTCAGGTTTACTGCAACAAACTCACTAAATTATTGCTGTTTGGTTAACGCTAAACAAGCTACATGAGAAGATCCACATTGATAACTGCATTTTTATCTCCATTTTAAATATAACATTTAGAAATATAAACTAACCCTATAATACTTTTTAGCTATTAAATAAGCTTGTTCGCCTATCCATTTTTCTGTGTAATTGAATCACAAAATGACAGCGTCAATGTTTTAACGCCCTAAACCACTCAATATCAACCAATTCACCTAACCAACTTTGGCTAAAAACCAATCAGTCAAAAAGCCGCCAATAATGCTGATAAGTCAAAAAGACACCTGCGAGTCAAAACGGCCTTATCGTCAATTTACCGCCAATTGACCTGTTACAACTCACCACATAAAGTTAATAGCATAAAGGTTAAATGTTACTTAAGGTTTAACCGAAAGTTTGACTAAGTATTACTGCAACGAGTGTTTATAAAGTGGTTCTCGTTGCCCCATCAGGAGATGTAAAGATGATCATATTAGTCGGTGGAGAAAAAGGCGGTAGTGGCAAAAGTTGCCTTGCACAAAATGTCGCTGTATTTCTCGCAAAAGATGCTAAAGCAAGCATTATCATGGTTGATTGTGACCCACAAAGAACCACGTCAGACTGGATCCAAGCAAGAAACAATAATCCTGAACTTCCTGCTATTAATTGCGTGCAATTATACGGAAAAATACGCAACGACTTACTTAGTCTCGAGCAACATTATGATTACGTCATTGTCGATTGCGGCGGACAAGATAACTTAGCCCTTCGTGCGACACTTTCAGTGGCATCACATGCCTTAATGCCATTACGCCCTAAACGTCGTGATTTAAAGACCGTTGAACACATGGACGATATCATCGCAACTTGTAAGATGATTAATCCTAAAATGAAAGCTTCATTTGTTATCACCCAATGCCCAAGCTTACCTAATCAAGCCGGTCGAATTTTTGAAGCAAAAGAAGTGTGCAACACTTTCGATATCAACGTGCTTGAAGCAATCACATACAGCCGAAACATTTACGATGACAGTGAAGAATCTGGTTTGTCAGTCATTGAAATAGACCCTAGCGGAAAAGCAGCTAACGAAATTCGCAATATTGCCTGCGAATTGCTGGAAGTTGAGAATGCAGAACAACTTATCCAACAACGTAATGATGCCGGAAACGTTACGCAGCTGAGGGGGACTTATGGGGCTAGCAGATCTCAAGAAAAACGTTACGCCATGTAAAGCACAATTTTCGCCGCAGATGTCGGTTGATGACTTTATTGAAGCAGCAAACTTGTATGCCATGGGGAAACCACAGCGTCATACTCTTTCGCACGATGATTCTAATAAACACGCAATGGAACAATTATTTGCGTTAACCGAAGCCAATGAACCGCTAAATGCAGATTCAAGCAAAGGGAAACCAAAGCCGTTCAGAAGAGCCACATTTACATTAAGTGAAGCAGCAATTGAGCAATTAACCGCCATGAGCTTGAGTAGTCATTCAGCTAAATCTAAATTAATCAGACAACTGATCCAGCAACACTTTTTGTTATCAGAGCAAGAACAACGAGCAATTGAAACTGACATAAACATCAAATAGTCAGCAAATTAAAGGAATCTACATTTAAAAAATAAACTGAAAATACTAGGAATTTACCCAATAATTAATTTGAGTAACGCACTAAAAAAATAAAAATCCCTCCCCCCTCTTTGCTGGCATCAACTTTTGTTGATTGCCAGTTTTTTTATGACTAATTTACACTAGCTTTATTAGCTATATCTAAACTTACCCTTGAAAATCATACTTAGTCGCCCAATAACCTATTTAAGCTTATTACTTATTAACGAGGGCATATGTTTGCACTATTGGCTTTGATCATTGTTTCAATTATTGCCATTGGCCTTATTGTGTCCAAGCCAATGCGAACTCAGCGTCATAGAGAAAAAATAACGCTGCAACCATTTCCTAAAGCGTGGCGAAACATACTTAAGCGTCGATTCCCTTATTTCAAAGCGATGCCAACCGATCTTCAACTGCAACTTAAAAAACACATTCAAGTGTTTATTGCAGAAAAGGAATTTGTTGGCTGTGACGGCTTTGAGATTACAGATGAAGTCAAAGTCACCATTGCGGCTCAGGCATGCTTACTACTACTCAATCGTAAAACGAACTTTTACCCAAAACTGAAACAGATTTTAGTATATCCATATGCCTTTATTGTCGAGAAAAGAGGCACTGACTTTGCTGGAGTTGAATCTAATCAACGTAATGTTTTACTCGGTGAATCATGGGGGAATGGAAAAATTATATTATCCTGGAAAAGCACTCTTGATGGTGCCGCTGATCCATTTGATGGTCAAAATGTCGTGATTCATGAATTCGCACATCAACTCGATCAAGAAAATGGCCAAGCGAACGGTGCGCCACCTTTGCGAGACATTACAAATTATTCAACCTGGTCGAAGGTGTTAGGTCAGGAGTTTGAAAACCTACAACACTGTGCAAAACAACAAGTCCCCTCATTGTTTAACTATTATGGCGCGACTAACCCTGCTGAGTTTTTTGCCGTTATTAGCGAGACCTTCTTTGAAAAACCCCATGAATTTTACCAACGACACAATTTGCTTTATAAAGAGTTAAGCCAGTTTTATCAGCTTGACCCCATCAACTGGCACTAGTGCCATACTGAGTTGATTTAGTATAAAAATACAACAAGGAATTTCCATGCAAAAAGCGCTTCTTACCTTTCTATTAACCAGCAGTTTATGGGTTATGTCATCACTTCCAGCAGAAGCCAATGACACGATTTCAGTTGAGTCGAGACAGCAAGCCGATACTTTATTAGATAAACTCCATCAAGATGCCAGTGATGCTAATTGGGATAGCTACTTTTCACTTTATGATGAGAGCGCCGTTTTTCTTGGTACCGATGCGACTGAGCGGTGGGATATGAGCCAGTTTGCAGGTTATGCAAGACCCACTGATGGATGGCAATATGAGGTCAAATCTCGCCAGTTATTACAATTTGACAATACCATCGTATTTGATGAGTTACTGCATAGTGCAAGTTACGGTTTATGCCGCGGTACAGGTGCATTGCAACTCACTGAAAATGGTTGGAAGATTGTGCAATACCACTTAAGCATTGCTATCCCTAATGAAAATGCTAAGGCCGTAGCCAAGCTTATAGGAGCAGGATAATAGGAGTAGATTAATAGTTGCTGGTTAATAAGCCCAGAATACTATTTGTCATGATGGCCAATGGCATTAACCCGTTGGCCATCATTATTGGCAGTTTTTTTGTTAATAGCTTTAGTTTATAGCTTTAGTTAATAGCTTTAGTTTATGGCTTTAGTTAATAGCTTTAGTTTATAGCTTGGGCTTATTCTGCATTATAAAACTGCTTAGCGATGATACGTACTATCTCGTTTTTTAACCATTCAGGCCCATAATCATTCATATCGTTGTGTCTGGCTTTTTCAATCGTGACTACAGAAATATTTGCTGCATCTTCATCAACGCCAGGAAGCACACCTTCATCTGCAGGATAATCACTTGCTCGTATAGATAACACTTCAATATCAGGACTTCTTGGCAGAGCCACTCTGCGATGATCTAACGTAATAATACGAGCAACATATTGCACCTGTTTATTTGTGCTTTTGTTTGCCCCTGCAGCATTTAGCTTTGATTTGTTGCTAACAACACCGTAATCAGCTAACCAAGCTGAAATATCGCCGCCATTAGAGTGACCCACCAGGGTGATATGATTAAAGTCATAGTTTGCATAATGATGAGCTTCAGCATGAAGCTCATCACCGCTAAAGTACTCGTGAATGAAATCCAAAGTATTTGCGCCGCGCTGCCAATTTTCAGATCGTGTGTCCATAAATGGCTGAATACCTGACAACGAAGGATCTGACGGTAACTCATGACGAACCGCAATAACTAGCGAGCCATGTTGCTGAAAGAAATGGCTAATGAATTGATAATCCGTATGCAACAATCCATACCCAGAACTTAGAATAACCACAGGGCATGGTTTATCTGGCGTACAAGCAAACTTAGATGAAGGATGATATAACTCAACAGGAATTAATCTATTTCGAGCAGTATCCATAATCTCAAGTGCTTGAGAAGCTTGTGGTGGATTAAGCGTTAATTCAGATGCTGAAGCGGTGAGGTGAAATGAGGTAATAAGGCTGCACAATAAGCTGCAGCACACTAGAAAACGGTAAAGAGTCGAACGACGACAAAAGGAATTAAAGCCATTATTTGAAAGCATTTTCATGTTTAAAACTAACCTCGTGTGTAAAATCAAGCTCATGTTTATAACTAAGTTCGTGTGTAAAATCAAGCTCATGTTTAAGCAGTTTCACAGCAGCAATCCCCATCAAAAGAACAATCACTGTGGGTAAAATGCCTAAAAAACAAACCTGTTGATATGTGAGTTTAAGTGAATATTTGTTACTTTACCGTAAGCCCAAAGCAAAGATTGGCCAATTGAGTTAAATGACAAAAGCTATCAAAATCTTGTTGAGTAAGCTGCCTTGCAGAAAATTGTTTGTCCGCATAAAACAAACCAATCGCTTTATCATTAACGACAATGGGCGCAACCACAAAACCATGTTTAAACTGGCTTAAGTCAAAATCTGAACCAATAAAAGCATCCATATCAGCAGGTGCTCTTTCATCAAACTCGTGCAACCACTTCGCCTTTTTACTGTTTATGCTTTGCAAAAATGGATTACTGTCGCCTGACATTTCAATTAAAAGTTGTTGCTTGAATTTATCCGCATCATCACCAAAAGCAATCCGTGGTGATAGTTGTTTTCGATTAGGAGACAGTAACATCACTGCGCAGCGATCAACTCCTACACCGTCTAAAACCCCTTCTAAAGTTGTTTGCACAACTTGATTAAAATCGGCTTTGTGAATCGCAAACTCTGTCAGCTCACGTAATTTTTTCAGTTGAAGAACCAAATTAGCTTCTCTAAACTGCTGTAAAGGTTCAGGCTTATCTAATGTCGATATTATTTCTGCTGTATCTGGCAAGTGTTGAACGAGTTCAATGGCTCCATAATCTTCAGCTAAACGTATCGTTGCTTCAGCACAGCGACTCAGTCGCGCTTTACATTGCTCTAAACTGATATTTTGAATTTCAGCAGCGGCAGTTAATAATTCATTTAGCTTTTCAGCATTTACATGGGGCTGATTCAAAGCATCTGTAATTTCGTTAGCTAAAAATATACTGCGAATTTCAGGCATTCTTTCATCAGGGTGTGACAAAGATGTGGTGAGCACATCCCCTAAGCCCCAAGCTCTAGCAATGCTTTGCGTTAACTGCGAGAACGAGGTACCAAGTTTTTCCCTGACGATAACTTTCTGCTGCTTGGGCGAGTCACACGCTAATAAGGCTTGATCTAAATGATCAACAAAATCACCGCCAATACTCCAAAAAGCACTTTCCCCGATTCGATATAATAAAGAGGCGATAAACACCTCTTCACGCAAGGCTTCATCATAATCTTTGAGCATCACTCTCGAAATCATTGCCGATTGAAATGAGTGCGCCATCAATTTGATTAAACGCTGATACACGGATTCGGAAAGGTTATGATTTTCTAATAGGCTCGTTAGCAGTTTGGCGGTAATGCAGATATTACGAATGGTATCAAAGCCGAGCACAACTGCTGCACGGCTAACAGTAGTCACATGGCTAGTACCTTTATTATAAATAGCACTATTGGCAACCCGTAAAATACGCGTGGTTAAGGCATTATCGTGCATAACACTTCGACCAAGAGACGCTAATGAAGACACATCATCCTTAGCAAGTTTCTCTAAGTCTCTAATAGTGGAACATAAAGCAGGCATTTCTTGATCACTAATACGTTTAGTCCAGTAATCGACACCTTTTGTTATGGGTAGTGAGGTTTTCAAGTACATACTCATCAATTATGACAGTATTTTTACTATAACCTTTTAATAACAATAAACTCATTATTTTTTGCAAAAAAAAACGGCTCCGAAGAGCCGCAACACAAGCGAATGGTTGAAAACTTACTGGGTAGGAAGTTAAAAATCCTCGCATTAAGAACCACTGCTAGCTTTCGCTAATATTCCGAATACTGGATAAAAACCCGATGAAACCTGTAGGTGAGTAACACCGGGGTAAATCAGCTGCAAAGCAGCTAAACTGTTACAAAGTTAAAAACGATTAAAACTGTTCTTCTTCAGTAGAGCCTGTTAACGCTGTCACTGATGACTTACCGCCTTGAATACAAGTAGTGACTTGGTCAAAGTAACCAGTACCCACTTCTTGCTGATGCGATACGAATGTGTAGCCTTTTTCAGCTGCTGCAAATTCAACTTCTTGTACTTTTTCAACATAGTGCTTCATACCTTCACCACGTGCATAGTCATAAGCTAAATCGAACATGTTGTACCACATGTTATGAATGCCCGCTAACGTAATGAACTGGTACTTGTAGCCCATGTTCGAAAGTTCTTGTTGGAACTTCGCAATCGTTGCATCGTCCAAGTTCTTCTTCCAGTTAAATGAAGGTGAACAGTTATAAGCGAGTAATTGGTCTGGGTACTGTGCATGAATTGCATCAGCAAATTTCTTTGCTTCTTCAAGACATGGTTTAGCCGTTTCACACCAAATCAAATCAGCATAAGGTGCGTAAGCTAGGCCGCGAGAAATAGCTTGGTCGATACCCGCATTAACACGGTAAAAGCCTTCTTCAGTTCGCTCACCAGTCACAAAGTCACGGTCATAGGCATCGCAGTCTGATGTCATTAAATCAGCTGCGTTAGCATCGGTACGTGCAATTACCAGTGTTTCAACACCGCTTACATCAGCCGCTAAACGTGCAGCAACTAACTTTTGAACCGCTTCTTGTGTAGGGACTAATACTTTACCGCCCATGTGACCACATTTTTTAACTGACGCTAACTGGTCTTCAAAGTGAACACCCGCAGCGCCGGCATCAATCATTGATTTCATTAGCTCAAATGCATTCAGTACGCCACCAAAACCAGCTTCTGCATCAGCAACAATCGGTAAGAAATAATCTGTGTAATTTTCATCACCTGGATTCACTTCTTTGCCCCACTGAATTTGGTCAGCACGACGGAATGAATTATTAATACGTCCCACTACAGCAGGTACTGAGTTTGCAGGGTATAAAGACTGATCTGGGTACATAGTGCCCGCTAAGTTAGCATCAGCTGCTACCTGCCAACCTGAAAGATAAATAGCTTCAATACCCGCTTTAGCTTGTTGTACTGCTTGACCACCTGTTAATGCGCCTAAAGAGTTCACATAACCTTTCTTTGCACCGCCATTAATTAGGCTCCAAAGTTTTTCAGCACCACGCTGTGCGATGGTATTCTCAGGCACAACCGAACCACGTAACTTGACGACTTCTTCTGCAGTAAACGGACGCTTAACACCTTTCCAACGTGGGTTTTCAGCCCAATCCTTCTTAATCGCATCAATCTGTTCTTGACGAGTTAGTTGCTTATTAGTGTTAGACATAGTGTTACTCCTTCCTGTGTAATTCGTTTTGTTATGCTATTTAATGTCGGTATTCACACCCCAATGTGTCATACCATTTCTATCTATTAAGCTTGTTACAGCTTGTTGAACTCTTTAAAACTAAGCAGTTAGTAGCTCGTAACCTGGTAAAGTTAAGAAATCAACCAGCTCATCTGAAGTGGTAATTTCATCAAACAAACCCGCCGCTTGATTAAACTTACCTTGGTTAAATCTTTCGCTGCCAAGCTCTTGCTCTACTGTGCCAAGCTCTTCGCTGAGCATGCTTTTGAACAATGCTTTTGTGACTAACTTTCCGTTTGATAATGATTTTTCGTGTTGAATCCATTGCCAAATAGAAGTACGTGAAATTTCTGCGGTTGCTGCATCTTCCATTAAGCCGTAAATCGGCACACAGCCATTACCTTGGATCCATGCTTCAATGTATTGCAGCGCGATTCGAATATTTAAGCGCATCCCAGCTTCTGTTCGCTCACCAGCACAAGGTGCTAGTAGCTCATCAGCTAAAATGGGTGCATCAACATCACGAGTAATATGTAATTGGTTAGTACCAGTACCGATGTAGTCGTTAAAGATGGTCATTGCGGTATCAGCAAGACCTGGATGGGCAACCCAAGTGCCATCATGACCATTGCGAGCCTCTAGCTCCTTATCGCCTTTAACCTTTTGTAAGATGATTTCATTTTCTTCAGCTGTTTTAGCCGGAATTAATGCCGCCATGCCGCCCATCGCTAATGCGCCACGTTTATGACAAGTCTTAATCAGTAAGCGTGAATAGGCACTTAAGAAAGGCGTATCCATGGTCACAGCCTGTCTATCGGGTAAAACACGATCGGCATGTTTATTAAGTGTTTTGATATAGCTAAAGATGTAATCCCAACGTCCACAGTTCAAAGCCACAATATTTGAACGAAGTTCGTAGAGGATTTCGTCCATCTCGAATACCGCAGGCAATGTTTCAATCAAACAAGTACATTTGATGGTGCCAGGCTTTAAACAAAAACGTTCTTCAACAAAAGCGAATACTTTTGCCCACCAGCGAGCCTCAACATGGCTTTCAAGTTTTGGGATATAGAAATAAGGGCCACTACCTTTAGCTAATAACTGGTGGTAGTTGTGATAAAAGTACATTGCGAAATCAAATAATCCACCAGGGATAGCTTCGCCTTTAAATTCAACATGTTTCTCTTTTAAATGCAGACCACGAACGCGGCAAATTAATACAGCTGGATCTTCATCTAAGGTGTAATGCTTACCCGTGTTTTCTGCTGTAAAACTGATATCGCCTCGAACAGCATCACGTAGGTTAATTTGACCTTGAACCACCTTTTCCCAACTAGGTGCTAATGAATCTTCAAAATCTGCCATGAATACTTTCACGTTGGCGTTCAGGGCATTAATAATCATTTTACGATCTACAGGACCGGTAATTTCCACTCTACGGTCAGTGAGATCTTCTGGCATGCCACGAATGCTCCACTCACCATCACGAATAGCGCGAGTTTCTGGCAAAAAATCTGGAAGCTCACCATTATCAATGCGTTGCTGCTTTTGTTTACGCTTACTCAGCAGCTCAGGTACTTCTTCATTAAACTCTTCACACAGCGCAGCAAGTAAAGAAAGCGCGCCATCATTAAAGATTGTTTCTTGGCCAGGGACCTTTGGACCAATTAACGCAAGTTCTGCGCTTGTTGGTAATTCAGTATCAGCACTTGGCTGCGATTTAGCATATTTAGCCACTAATTGTTCTGCTGTCATATTAAGCCCCTTGAGCATAAGTCAGTTTTAAAAAGAGAGAAGCCTGCACATTAAGCATGACTTTATAGATGAAAGCGGGTTGCGCTCTATTTCTCTATCTCCAAAACAAACCTGCCAAAATTTAACCACCAAATGTTTGTTTCGTACTAAAACCTAACCAGAAACGTTTGCATTTGCAACAGCTTGAAATGACCTAAAAACAATCAAAAACATGAAGATAAATTGGTATTACCAAGCCGCACAAACACCCAAGCATATGTTTTAAATGAACTTTTAAATATGACAAACTTTTAACATAATCTTAATGGTAAATTGTCTTACAACTTAACCAGACGTCACAAAAGGTAATTTAAAAGGTAATAAAAAAACATGGTGTAAATTTTAATTTACTCTAATTTTATGTATTTATACCAAAGTAGAATCAAGCTTTTGTTTTGAACTAACCTAAAGGTAAAGCAACCTAAATGATTAAAAACAATGACATAGATAAAGCCCCTCCAAAAGCAAATTCAAACAAGTGTTTTAAATTGACGTTTACGTTAACGAAATAGCAATAGTAGAATAATTACTCTAGAGCTTGACCGATGTTGCCCGATCAACATCACAGAATTTCTTGGTTTCAATGAAAATAAATCGATTTTTTTTATTAAAAAGTAAAAAAACTGTCATTTTTCGATTTTTGAGCTGAAAAACCATCAAAAACACCGCAGTGACTAGAAGGATTAACTGCACGCTTCAACCATATATTCCCCCTCAACTTATGACTTAGGAGAATATGAGGCTAATTCAGAGGGCGTATAATTAACTAAAGCGTTAATTGAAGCGTTAGTTGAAGACTTAGTGCGGGGGGTAGCAAACATGATGGGAATAATCAGACATTAATAGCTAGCCTGCATATGGATGAGCGAACACAGCTAGCGGTTGTAACCGAGCTTTCATGATCAACAATAAGTAAATTAGTGGTCAAATGAATAGTTAAATGAATAGTTAAATGAATAATTAAATGAATAGTTAAAGAAATAGCCAAATGATAATTCATAGCTCTTGTTTTGAATGCTTACAACAGCCCCCCCCCAAGCGAAAGCATTGAAAGGCAATACTCTGAATACTTGTGTCTTAGATTGAGTGACTGATTGATTAAGTGATTAAGTGATTAAGTGAGTACGAACCATAGTCCTCTGACAGGCACAAAGCTCACAGCTCACAGCTCACAGCTCACAGCTCACAGCTCACAGCTCACAATACTAACCCAAAGAATCAATACACAAGAATCTATACGCAAGAACCAAAAGTCTGGAATCAAGAAATAGGCAGCAACAAGAAAGTATGAAGGTAAGTAATGCAGTAACAGCCAACATTGCCACAATAAAAACGATAGATAGCAGTGCTATTTATGAATAACTCGCATTAAGAATAGAAAATAATTGAAACAGCTATAGGTTGTTTGGATTTGTTTTGATATGAGAACTAAGCACGACACTGATATTTAAAAAGAGACATGCCTTACTTAAGACTTAACTACTCGATTTCGACCTTCAGATTTCGCTTTATAGAGCGCGTTATCTGCACGATTTAATATAGGGTCTAAGCTTAAGTCATCGTTAGTTAAATCACTCACCCCAAAACTACCTGTAATCGTAAATTGATGACCAGAGTAACGAGTATTGATATTAGCAAATGCTGTACACAAGCTTTGCGCGCATTCATATGCAAAATCAATATCAGTGAACGGCATAAAGATCGCAAATTCTTCGCCACCTAAACGGCAAACAATGTCACTGGCACGTTTATGTTCAGTAATCGTATCAGCCACCTTTTTTAACGCCCAGTCACCAGTAGCATGGCCGTAACTATCATTAATTTTTTTAAACCAATCTAAATCAATAACAATGACACTAATACTGCCTTGCTGAGCTTGCACTTGAATAAATTCATTCTCAGCTTTTTCGATGCCTGCGCCTCGATTATATAAACCTGTCAACGCATCTATTTGCGCTTGTTTACGGAATTGATTTCGCTGCATCCAAGCTGCTGACAACATCAAACTCAAAAAAGCCACCGTGCCGACTAATACCGTTGAGAACATAAAAGAAGAGCTTTTTTCGTTATTCAACATACTACGCTGCTTAGCAATCATCTCATGATCTTGTACGAGTTGGTTCAGTTCACGAGTTTTCTCTGCAGAATCGAACTTAACCATTTGGTAGGCATTTTCTTTTACTTTTTTCTCATTGATTATCTGCATATCTAAGGCATGAGCTAGAACCTGATATTGATAAGCTTCTTTATATCTACCTTGTCGATTAGCAAGCATTGATAATATTTCACTTACTTTTCTCTTAGGTAACATATAAATAGAATCATTGGGTAGCGCATTGACCAATTCAGCATAATGGGTAGCGGTTTCGAATTCTTTAATATGATAGTGGACTATCGCTAATAGTGCGTTTGTCCTTGATAGTTCGTAGCTGAAATTGAATCTTTGATAAACAATTAAAGCAGTTTCCAACTGCTCTTTAGCTTTACTATATTCACTCATTTCCAGGTTGATTTCAGCTAACCCTTTTAGAGCCATAGCCCCAACAAGAGAAAACTCGTGAGTTTGACAATAAGCGTATGCTTCGTCAAAAGTGGAGGTAGCTTCTTGGTAGAGTCTCAAATTCAAATTGCTGTAGCCTAGTCCTACAAGCCCATAGCAATGGCTTTTAGGTGACTGCTGTTTATTCAAGTCCAATAGTTTCTCAGAAATTCGTTTACTTTCTTTATATGCATCCATGTCTAGGTATACATTTAAAATGCGTAAATATGACTCTAGTTTTAATTCTAGATCTTGGTAGGTTTCTACTCGTTCAAGGTTCTTTCTTAATTCAATAAATGCAGAAGTGTAATTTTCGAGCCCTATATATGAAGTGACCTTATACATATAAGATTGGGTTAATAATATTCTATCTGTTGCCACTTTTTGTACATCATCTAGGCGAATAAGTGCAGTCTCAAAATTGCCTATCATTATTTGTCTTTGGGCATCGATCATCCATAACCTAGCAAGCTGGTCATTATTTAAAATTGAGCTTTTATCATGTAAGGCACTAAAAAGCACTTCCCCTTCATCAGGGGAAGTTTTCATCGTTTTTTCTAATTGCGATAACTCTATATCAATTTGCTGGTCAGTATTGGCAAAAGCAAAAGGACTTAGAAAAAACAAAATCAATAATATAAATTTCAAGCCATTAGCCTAGGAATGATGAACAAACAATATTTTAGATTTATCAACATCCCCAATTAATGCACAGACTTTACCTTCATCGCATGACATTACAGCTTCTTGTTCTTCTTTACTCAAGCCGTAATCCTGCATGACTTTTTCAGGCGAGCTTTCATAGGCTTGTTTTAATTTTGCATCCGAGCTTAAATCCGTTAAAAAAGAGCTAAGTTTTGACATAGTAATTTCCATTTTAGTGTTGAAAGGTTTATCCAATATCGCAAGCTTCAATCCCAAGGCGCTTTAATATGTCGAAATTTAAAGCTAATTGCTCCGAGGGAGGTATTAATAATGTACTAATGGTGCTGAGTTCAACATGAGGCAACTGCTCAAGGTTGAAACGTTCAATTCTAGGTTTTAAATGAGGTAAGGTAGCAGCTTCGTAAATGACTACCTCATGCTCACGCGGATACCACTGTGATAGATGCTCAACTAAGATCTCTAACCGCTCTGATGTTGTCGAAAATTCAGTTAACGTATGTTCGCCAGCTAACGATATTTGCCACAGGAGTAGATGGGTCTTAGGGTTAGGAATATGCTGATACAGCATAAATTGAGTGGCTTCGTAGCTTTGATGTCCGGAAGTGCCAGGATCTATACCTAAATCAGCCCATAGGCACGATTCTGCAGAAATACCTGGCAGCATTTCAGCTTGATAACCTTCTAATCTCGCCTGCTTAATCGATAAATGCGACACACAAGCAAAAACGCCAGGGTGGCCATACAAGGCAACAACCACGTTTAAGCCAAGACGTACTTGTTCGAGTATTGCATCGACCATTTGCGCATAAGTATCACGGCGATTTTTTACTTCACCTTTTTGGGCATAATAAGGCTGAAGTGAGTGATGATTAGCATTTAAACTAACTAGCCAACGTTCAGTAAACCCATCAGGAACCAGCGAAAAAATGATATCTGCATTTTCAATGTAGCTTTTACTTAATACACTGATCTGCCCAGCTAGTTGCAGACCGGTACCTACAAATGTCACCTTACCTGCTGATTTTTGAGGTGCCAGTGATTGTTGATTTTTTTTAGTTTCTTTTGATGACATCGTTAATCATTATTCTTTTTGTCAAATTAGAGCGAATATTAAGCACGTATCGGGCTATGCAGGTTTATGAATTAACTTAATTAATCAATTTTTCTGTCTCAGCTAAAACCTATTCTTCAAACTTATATAATTACTCTTGGATTTACCATATTTTTCTACATTTATGTAACAATTAAGCGCGATTACCTGAGTAATTAGTCAAGTTTACTAAGTTGTGAGGAACTAACTGACAGCTATCCACTCTATTATTCACACAGTTATAGCATCCAACAGTTAATAGCCACTTGTCAGCATAGGGAAGCCTTGGGTATGATGGCGTCAGATTTTTAGGAAATAGCGCAGACAATGATAAACAAAAAACAAAGTCTTACCCTTTTAGGCGCAGTTGCGCTATCAGTATCTTTAAGTGCCTGTAGTGTTTTTGATTGGTTAATCTATAAGCCTGATGTACCGCAAGGTAACTACATGGAGTTACAACAAGTAGAAAAGCTACGTGTTGAAATGACTAAAGAGCAAGCCGAATACATATTAGGTCGCCCAGTACTGCGTGACAGTTTCGCTGATAATATTTGGTATTACGTTTATCACTTTAAAAGTGGTCGTAATGCCAGCGTGACTCACAAAGAGCTTATTTTATACTTCGACGGTGATTTACTCACCAAAGTTGAAGGCGATTACAAATTAAGTGATGACTTTGATACACCACTTAATGAAGGTGCGCTGCCAACCATATCTGCGCCTGTGGTTGCTCCTTTGCTTCCAGAGCAAGAGCCTGACGCCATTCGCCGTGATGCTAAGCCACTGGTTGAAGAAGAACGTATTTCAAAGGAAAATGACGTTCCTAAAGGCGGTAATCAAAATCGGCCAAAAGGCGAGTAACCAAATTATACTCACAAAAAAGCGGACAGCATTAGCTGTCCGCTTTTTTATACGTAAAACTCGTTACACATAGCATTACGCATCAATATCGATATCACATGGATCGCTTAAGTTTATAAATTAAAGCTTAGCACCAGTAATTTTGTTGCTGCGACCTTCTTCTTTCGCTTTTTCAGCTCGCTTGCGGCGTACATCTTTAGGGTCCGCAATGAGTGGCCTATATATCTCAATACGCTGACCTTGTTGCAGCACTTCATCATGCTTGGCTTGGCGGCTGAATACTCCAAGTTTGACCTTTTCAAGATCAATTTCAGGGAAAAAACTGACAATATTACTCTGCTTAACAGCCTCAATAAAAGTGGTGCCAGGCATCACACTAATGGTGATAATTTTTTGTTGCGTAGGGAGCGCATAAATCACATCCACAGAGAATGTTTCAACGTCATTTGTCATTGTAAATTACCTTGGCTCTATCGGTAAAAGCCGTCACCATCGAATTCATTAACTCTTTAAATACTCGGCCAAATGCCATGTCCGCAAGCGGGTTTGAAAACTCAAAATTTAAGTCAAACTCAACTTTGCAAGCATCTTCCGTCAACTCAGTAAAACGCCAAATGCCATCTAAGTTTTTAAATGGGCCATTTTCAAGAGCAAGAGACACGGATTTTCCAGACACAACCTGATTGCGGGTCGTAAACGTTTTACGAATACCCGCTTTAGAGACATCAACCGATGCGACCATTGTCTTACCATCAAACTCAAGGACTTTACCGCCCACACAGCCAGGTAAAAACTCATGGTACGACTCAACGTCATTTACCAGATCATACATTTGCATTGCACTGAAGCGTACAAGCACATTTTTTGAAATTTTTGGCATGAATAACAACACTATCGATAACAATCTGCCAATTTTAACACGCTTGAAGTAAAACGCATCCATTACGATTAAGGAATAAACTCGCATCTTTAAGTGGTTTGGGTATAATCCCTTGATTAGTTTATTCTCTCCCCCATATCTGCAGTATGTGAAAACGAGCAGATCTTTTAAATGGGATAACAGCGGGCAGTACACGCGATTATGGTAAAAAAGAATTCGAAAAAATCAAAGAATCCACCCGCTACGATTACACGTAATAAGCGCGCGACCTTTGAATTTAAAATTGAAGAAAAAGTAGAAGCAGGACTTGAGCTACAAGGCTGGGAAGTTAAATCCTTGCGTATGGGTAAAGTGACCTTAGCTGATTGCTATGTTTTCATCAAAAACGGTGAAGCATTCATGCATGGTTGTACTGTTCAGCCCCTCAACACAGCGACGACCCATGTAGTATGCGATCCAGTTCGTACTAAAAAGCTACTAATGAAGCGCAGCGAAATTGATAAACTTGAAGGCTTAATTGAGCGTCAAGGTTATACCTTAGTGCCGCTATCTCTATACTGGCGCAAAAGCGCTTGGGTAAAAGTAGAGATTGGTCTAGGTAAAGGTAAAAAAGACCATGACAAGCGTCAAGACACTAAAGAAAGAGAATGGAAAGTCGAACAGTCGCGCGTAATGAAAAAGAGCAGACTGGACGGATAATATACAAACGATTGTATTTTAGTGGAATACGCTAGGTATTTTAGCGTTTACCCGATACAATCAACAAACTTTGGGGGCGATTCTGGATTCGACAGGATTCACGAAACCCTGGGAGCATGTCGAGGGGCGGTTGGCCTCGTAAAAAGCCGCACTGTTATAGTTGCTAACGACTCTAACTACTCTCTAGCAGCTTAGGCTAGCTAGCCATCTTACCCACGTCTCTCAAATGGGCAGGGATTCAAGATGGTCATATTACATTTGATAGCGAGGGAACTCCGTCCGAGGGTGAACCGCGAAATAGTATCGGACTCGCCAATTGCAATCCTGTCTTTCGGAGTGTACTTGGTTAATCAAAAGAGAGACTAAACATGTAGCGCCTTGGATGTAGGCTTTCTGGACGCGGGTTCAAATCCCGCCGCCTCCACCAAATTAAGTAACTAAGACGCCCTAGGGCGTCTTTTTTATTGCCTGAAATTCAATAAATCAATAACTTAGCGTGTTATAATGTGTTATGGGATTCTAGGACTTCTTTGATTTTTGGGTACACTACAGGGTACACTGATTCAAATTAGTTAATTTAGTGTACCCATTATGGCAATTATCACTACTCGCCTAACAGATAAAGAAATCAAAGCCTCCAAACCAGGCGAGAAAGAATATAATCTTTTTGACGGTGAAGGCTTACGTTTAAGAATTAAGCCGAATGGTTCAAAGCACTGGATACAAAATTACTACAGGCCAACTAATGGGAAGCGGGCAAACCTAAGTTTTGGCAAATACCCAGACATATCTCTAGCTAATGCCAGAAAACTCTCATTGGAAGCAAAACAATTAATAGCACAAGGGATTGATCCACAAGAAGCTAGGAAACATCAACAGCAAGAAGCTAAATCTGTCCACCAGCACACTTTCTATAATGTAGCTAAAGAATGGTTTGAAATAAAAAAAGACTCAGTAACGCCAGATCACGCAGTTGATACATGGCGCTCATTAGAGAATCACATTTTCCCATGTCTATCTAACACCCCAGTAAAAGACATCACCGCCCCACTTGTTATTGACATTCTAAGACCTATCGAAGCGAAAGGCAGCCTAGAGACCGTTAAGCGTCTGGCGCTGCGCCTTAACGAGGTAATGAATTTTGCGACTAACTGCGGCTTAATTCATGCGAACCCATTGACAGGTATTAAAGCTGCTTTTAAAACGCCGAAAAAAGAAAATATGGCAGCTCTATCACCAGCCGAGCTACCAGAACTAATGCGGTCAATTGCATACGCCAGTATTAAGCTGACAACACGATGCTTAATCGAATGGCAACTTCATACCATCACTCGCCCTAGTGAAGCAGCAGGAGCTAGGTGGGATGAAATTGATTTTGATAGCAAAGCTTGGACAATACCAGCCGAGCGTATGAAGAAAAGACGAGAGCATTGCATCCCGCTAACTGAACAGATGCTTGAATTACTAGAAATAATAACGCCTATAAGTGGTCATCGAGAATTCATCTTTCCATCAGACCGAGATCCTAAAAAACCATGCAATAGCCAAACGGCAAATATGGCTTTAAAACGTATGGGGTTTGCTGGACGATTAGTAAGTCACGGACTCAGATCACTAGCTAGCACGACACTCAACGAGCAAGGCTTTGAGCCTGACTTGATTGAAGCAGCGTTAGCTCATGTCGATGGAAACCAAGTGCGAAGCGCATACAACCGTACTGATTATTTAGAGCGCCGCCGTCCAATGATGTTCTGGTGGAGTGGCCATATAGAAGAAGCAGCTAGAGGTGGCAACTCTTTCACGGGGACTAAGCAATTGAAAGTAGTTAATGGTAAATGAACCGCCTGAGATGGGCGATTTACATCATGCCGCCCATCACTGCCAGTCGGTTGATTTCAAAGAAAATAATATTGCGTGAATTTAAAATACCCTGCCTTATACCCTAAAGTTGCAGGGCTCGATAATATACGAGGGAAGAGCAGATCAAATGCCACTGTTTTTAGGGGGCTACACCCTTAACCTATTTATGATTATGTATGAAGATCGATTGATGGATTGCCTATAACTAAGAGCTATTACACTGAGTTATTTACAGGCTCTTGAATAAAGCCACGAGCAATGCTAATGGATTTACTTTTGCTAGTGGCTTGCTCGTAACTCACAACTGGACAGAAATCATTTAAAGCTGAAACTCTGAAAGCAACAACTCCCATTAGGTAAAGTATGGCGACCTGATATGTGGTAACGCCTTAAGCGGACAAGAATTGTTGGCTATACTTGTGAGGCACGAAACAAAGCCAACTGTTTTTGTTCCGTTTAAAGGCCTTGTTAGGTTTGCTCTGCCTTTTTATCAAGAGTTTTCAAATAATGCATTTCTTTAAACCAATCTTTTTCACCTGTTGAGACATGACGGTTAGCCCAAATATTTTTTTTAAATTCTTCTTCATTAGATGAATTTTTTATTATTTGCGAAAATTGCAATAAATTATAAAACCTACAATTGAAAAATGCATTTTGACATTTTGAATATTCGCTTAACTCTGGAAGGCTATATTGATGGTTTAGCTCAGATAATGATTTATTAACTGACTTTAGTAATGATTGAACAGCCTTATCATCAGAAATTAATTCTCTTCCAATTAGATTGTTCATTATTTGATGTATAGTTGGTCCATCATGTAACGCCATATAGTCGAACATAGATAAAGATATTTTTTCTATGTTCCTACCATTTAACTTTAATGTATTCCCAGATTCAAATTTAAGAACACCTTCACTTCTCAATATTATTTCATGCCAATTAGCTTGGATCTGAGCATTTGCAAAGCTTTTCACTAGGTCTGCAGATATACTTGCTATATTTCCAGATTGAGCAGCTCTAGTTAAAACTTTCTTTTTAACTTCGATAAAGAAAACAACCTCATCAGTTGCTACAATAAAATCACATTCTCCCATAGCTCGAGGTGTTGAAAGCAATTTTTGCTGTGCCTTACTAATTTTGTACTTTTCACCAGTTAAAAAGGATATTCCGGATGAAGTAAATTTATTTGAAATAAATTCTTCAAGAATATCACCAATTACAGAGTCTTTAACTCCTGCATTTCTATACTCGCTAGAGACAACTTCATAAAATCCAAAACTAAATAAGTTACTGTCTAAAAACAGATAAGACGATTCCGCTAAATTAATTAAAGGCTTAAAATTCTGGTTATTTCTCTGCGAATCGGAAGGGAGGAAGTAATCATTATTTATTCCATCAATATGATGCGACATATTAACTAAAATCTTTTCTATTACAGCTAAAGGTGTTTTATTGTTGAGTTTAGAGAGCACATCTACAGCTGAAAATGTTGTAGGAGTATTATTTTTTGCAAATGAAGATATTACCTCTGCAACCCCCATATATTCATCTAACTTCCATTGTAAGTTAAGGCTCTCATCCTCAACTCTTGAAAAGATAAAACGTGTTATATCAAGGATATCAATACAATTTACTTGAGGTATTGCATAAACCTGATCACCAATAACTAGTTTCTGTATCTTATCGAGTATTGTGTCTGGTCGTTGAAACATAGATTCATATTGCGAAAACTCCTGAACATTTAAAGTCGTAGTATAATTTTTTGCTAGCTCAACCAGTTCAATCAAATCTTTTTTATGCCCTACTTTTCTTTTCTTATGTTGTAAGTGTTTTAAGGATAATTTAAATAAGTACCCCCACGGAATAAGGGCCTCACTTGAAATATTTTGAAAGAAATATCGATTAGATTTTGAATTAAATAGCGGCTTAAGCCCGTTCATGATGGCGTTTATACCGATTGTTCCTAATCGTTAAAATCTCACGTCAAGCGCAGTTGCGATTCGCTTTTGCACCTCATTAGAGATGATAACATTTCCATTAACCAAAGAAGTTTCAAACCCCTTTGTGTTTAAATATTTTATAGAATGTGCGATTGCTTTCTCTTTAAGATATATATCATCAATATTAGCTAAGGGATCATATGTTCGAAGGTTTGCATGAGCTGAAACCAATGTTAATACGTCATCCCATTGTATGCCTATGCTTACATAAGAGTTTAACTCTCGGGTCGCATCACTAATAACTTCAATGTACTTTACATATTCGCCATTTTTAGTATCCAAGAAATATTCAATAAGCAATTGCTTTCTAAGGTTATCAAATTGATTGTTATCTATATCATTACCTTGTAATTTACGCTTTATTTCTTTATAGATATATTTACTAACTTCATTAGAAGAACTACTACTTTGAGTAAATTCATAACCAATGCTCTTTCCAACTTCTAAATAGTTGCTATTAACAGGCAAGTTAATTAATTGGACTTCATCGACTTTCTGTTTAAATAGTTCAGCAATGTTCATTTGGTGAGATACCTGATAATGGATGACAAACCTAACGCCGCACTAAGCGGACTAAAACAGTGGGTTAAAATGTGTAGCGAAGCGAAACGTAACCCACTGTTTTAGTTCCGTTTAAGTGCCTTATTATATTCTGGATTACTATTAACCAACACCTATAGCTAGCTCATCAAATAGCCCACCTACTTGATCAATAAAATGATCATTCGACATTAAGAAGTCTTGTAAATTATCTAGTTTTTCAAAATCCACAAAGTCACATACCTTACCATCTATGGCTAACATTTTCCCGTTACTACACACTACTTCATAACTCAATCCGTATCTCTCAGATAAAGAGACCTCATTTTTTTTATAATTATTGGTGAGATATCTTAATTTGAAATCATCGTTGCTATCAAACAGTTTAAAAATAGTTTCTTTCGGACATATAATTAATTTCTTCTTTGTCCAAAATAATGAACCGTAATACTGTAATGAAGTCCCATTTTCTTTTTCTACTGTAATATTTAATGAGGGAATTCGCTTGGAACTATTGGTCTTATGCACATCATTTATCATCCCTAGAAAGTTTAGAGGGTTGAAAATATTTATCTTAATCACGTCTGATTTATCGGATTGTTGAAATATATGATTAACAATCACCTTCCAGCGTTCATTAAAAGCTAAAAATTGATCAATCTTTTTTCTAACGAAATTAAACTGTTTAGCTCTCTGGGGAGAAGTTTGAGTTACAAAACCATAAGGGTGGTCACCAACAAAACCACAAGCTAAGGATAAAATCTCATCTTCATCAAATAAACCATCATCAAACATAACCCCAAAGCCTACCGGAGTCGAGTAATCCCAGGTAGACAATGTATTGTTAAGTGAGTGCAACGCTAAGCCAGTATATTCACCCGCTGAGTTATTTATGCGAACTTGTTCTAATAAAATTTTTGATCGAATATTAAACTCGGGTAGCTCTCCTGCCCATAAAGAAATAATGTCACCAGCATTAAAGAATTTAGGTGATACTTTCTTTGGCGCTAACTTAGAAATATCTAAATTCATATTGTCGATATCACCAGTAAACAACACCCATGCAAACCCAAATGGGTTGATTATGTTTAGATCATCACCACTATAATCCATTTCAATTAGTACACTATTAACTGAAGGAAGTGACTTTAGTGTCAATTCAAACTCCTTTAATAATTTATCCCTTTCATCTTTTGTATTAAACTCAAAAAAAATAAAGTTATGTAAAGGGCTTAAATTTCCTTGTTTATACTCAGGTCTAACCTCCGTAAAGACTGGCAGCTTTTCTTTTTCATAATCAACAAGATACCCCTTTGATTCATATTGTGAAAATTCGACAAATTCACTAAATGGATCTTCCAGCTCATCCCAAACAGCAGATAAAATAACACAACGAATTTGAGACTCTTCAAGTCTATTTTTACGTTTTAAAAAATTAGCATATTTTAAAAGTTGCTGAATAGCACTACGAGCAGTTTGATTGCTCTTTTTTAGTTCTATAACTGTGAAGCAACCAAAGTCATCCTTTGCGAGAATATCAATAAAAGCTTTTTTCCCATCTGGCATTTTGATGTAGTGCTCTTGAGCAACTAACTTTAGACTTTTATCGAGTAAATATAAATTTTCCGAAATATTTTCTCTAATTATCGACTCTTTAACTTTCATAGAACAAATTTACCCGAAGAATATAACGCCCTATTAACAGGCAATAAAATAGTTGGTTAAAATAAGCGGCGAAGGAGCCAAAAACAACTGTTTTGTCCTTGTTTAACAGCTTGTTAGCTACCCAATACACCTAATATCCAGTCATGGTAATTTGACACCCTAACTTGATAAGCTGTAGTACCATACAAACCACCTTTAAAATCAGATATATCGCCATGCCCTAACTGCCAACTTGATAAACCTACAAGAAAAGGAACACCTTCTTGAAAGATAACAGAAGCACCACCGCTATCTCCTGAACCATGCATACCTTCAAGTGGTAATGCATTTTCTGGTTCGTCAAAGTTAAATGCTAACCAGTTACCTTTCGCACTTTCAACAATATTTTGAAACTGGTTCATCACACGAAGTGATTTAGTGTCTGGATCTTCCCCAGTTAATCCGTTCCCAGTAGCTCCCCTACCATAGACTGTAATTGTTTTGTCTATTTCACTTTTACCAGAATATATATTGATTGGTTCTACACCACTAACAGTTGAAGTTAATTTGATTAACGCTATATCACTTCTAGATTCGAAAAAATTCATTAGTGGCGCTAAATCACCTTTAAGTAAATCTTTATTAGGTTGAGTGTAATCTGGGTGTATATGAACGCTTTCAATTTCATACACTTTTGAACCAATTAATAAATCCTTACCAACATAATCATAAAATATAGTGTGTGCTACAGTTACAACCCATTGTGAATTTATTAATACTCCATGTCCTTCATGGGGCATATCTATTAGATATTCAGGCTTTTTATCAATGACATAATTTTCAGGAGGAACATCATGTCTCTTCACTACAGCATTGCTGAATGTAGAAAAGAAAATAATTGATAAGATAAATAAAACTTTCATATTACGTCCATGTTCATTGATGGGTAGCTAACGCCCACATTAACGGGCAAAAAATAGTTGGTTAAAATTAGCGACGCAGGAGCAAAACCAACTGTTTTTTGTCCTGTTGAATTGCTTGTTATGTGTATTTTGCCACAATGCCTTTATCGTTAATCCGACAGCTCCATTTAGCGTGTTTATTCATGAGCTTATCGTTCAACTCAACAAAACCTTCTGCAAAGAGATACTCCTCTTCGCCATCATCATATTTGTTGTACTCATAAAGATAAACAAAAGTACCTGTGGAAAGCTTAATAATATTACCTTCAGAGTCAGTTCTTTCATCCGTTTTAGATATTAGAACAAGATCAGGCTCCATTCGCTCATTAAAGTCTACTTTGATTCGAGGTTTATCCATACTCTCAATACACATAACGATCATAGTTCATGAGCCGTAGGTCTCATGTAACGGGTTGTTCTTTACTTCGGAGAGAGGAGGTTATCGCTACTCAATCCGTGAGTTCATATTCCATGCCCTTGGGGCTTAATTGAAGCCCCCCTGCGGCGTGAGGGAAGCATCGCTTCTTTACTTGAAGTCAATTGCAGGTCTCTTTAAAAGCTACGCTTTACGAGCCTTAGCAAGTGCCTTCAAGCTACCATAAAATAGGCGTTTCTTCCATCACGTTTGGTTCTATCTACTCCCTCGGCTAGACTAAAATATCACTTCTTTTTACTAAAAAATCGTCTACCGCAGGTCAAGAACAGCTTATTGATTAGCAGCAGGATAACCTCCTGCTTTCTTGTAAGTCTTTTCTTCAAAATATCACTTGTAAGTATTTGTTGTAAATATATTATTTAACAAAAAATACAGGTTAAAAATGACAATTTAGCAGATAAAAAGATGCATAGGTGTTTACGAGGTCTGCATAGCACTTTTACATATATTACAAACTATTGATAATAATGAGTTAATATTTAAAGGTTAGTATTATCGATGCGCCAATCCAACAATTTATGCATCTTTTTCATAGTAATTATCTCAACTTGAACTATAACTGTATATATATACAGTTCACTGTTAAGGCGACGGTTATGGGGCAATTAACACTTTTGGAGGCTATACGGGCAGAGATCAGGGTACGCCATTACAGCTATCAAACAGAAAAATCCTACCTCTATCGGAATCGTTATTTCATTCGACATTGTAATATTCGTCATGGCACTGATATAAGCCCCGCTTTGATTGAACAATTTCTCTGCTTTTTAGCAGTCGAGTGTGAAGTGTCGGCGAGCACCCAGAAACAGGCCCTATGTGCCATTGTATTTGCTTGTCGCCATGTATTAAAAGTTGAGTCCAATGAGTTACAATTTACCTATGCAAAGCCCCTAAACGAATACCGCAGGTATTGTCTAACGATGAAGCAAAACTGATCTACTGCAAATTTGAATGAGCTATTACATTAATACGGTTATTTGTAAACTTAATAACGAATGTGATTATTGAAAAACTACAAACATAACTCCAATTGGTTATTAATTTACCCCCGACTTTGTAAAGAAACCCAAAGCCGTTATTATTATAAATATCAATAGAACAATAAAATATAATCGAATATGGCTCTAATACCTTTCGCATATCACAAAGAAACTGCATTGTTGGTTGATGTTCTCAGTGTGGCGCGAGGAAAAGCTTGTGAATGTATTTGTCCTGCTTGCCAAACACCGTTGATAGCTAGGCATTGCAAAGAAGGCCATGAGAGCCATTTTGCACATGATCCAGCTTTTAAAGATGAACAACAATATAAAGAATGCGAACTATCCTATCCTGTGGCCTTGAGATTGATGCTCAAGCAAATTATCAACACCACTTCATCACTTACTTTGCCTGACTACACACTACGGTACTACAAAACCCAAGAACCAATTATTGTGACTAAAGCACAAACACTTTCAAGACCACAATTTGACGTTGAACTTGAAAAAAAAGGCTTTGATGCTGTAGTAAAAATTGAAGGCCACTCACTCGCTATATTTATTAAGTATGAAGGTAGAACTCATATACCTGAAATACACTGAATTTGAGTGGTATTATTGTACTCGACATATCTAACCTAAGACTTAGTTCAACATCAAAGAACAACAATGGTTATGCATCACAGCTTGTAACGCTAATAACAGAGCAGGCAGCAATTAAAACTTGGTATTGGCATGTTCGGGAAGATGCATTGAAACGAAAAGCCGATGTGTTAGCTACGGAGCGAGAACAACAACTCATTGCCGAGCATAAACAAGCTAATCAATTTAAACCTGCACCAATGAGCGAAATAGAAGCCGATTTTGAAAGAGAGGCAAATAACGGAATGACCTATAATAGTGAAGCACAAACTATTGCAGGGATAAGCGCACAAGAATTGATTGATTACCAAAGCAAGATAAAGAAAACCCGTTGTATTTATCAGGCTGTAGCTGGTAATCAAATAAAAACTAGCTCAATGTACCGTTGTAGTAGATGTCATCTTGATTTCAATTTCAACCAACATAGTGACCAGTGTCCCAGGTGTAGTACGAACTTTTTTAGCTATCCAATTCGTTAATGGCCTCCACATTTAAAATAATGGTTTTATTTTTAACACAATCATTAATATTCACCTTACGACTTATTTATGCAGGGTTTGAGTGCGGCCTAGGTTATAAAGTGTAGCGTTTCATGTGCCTGAGGGGCCATTGTCTAGGTGTAGTTCTAGAACCTTACTAGATATGAATAGGCGCTTCATTACCTTGTAACTGAAACCATTAGCCATATTTTTTGCTTTCTGCATTAGTAAATATAAGGCAAACACAGAAACACAAAGTTAGAATGAGTCATTGTTCTAAATGATAATGAGGCAGTAACAATTTGAGGGAAACAACGAGCAATAGAAATATTCTATTTTAAAATAGGTTTTCGCACTTCTGTTATCAGGGTTCGTTTATACATAAAACAGATTATCTGTGTTTCAAAATATAAGTTAGTTTTCAATATATGCTATATGCTCTGAAATGGATTTTATAATGAAAAGATAGATAGTCTTACTTGTACTGCTTTGTGCTTCTGTTCAAGCAACTGAAATACGTACTCCTAACTGTCCTGTTGGATGCCCTAGCTTTGAAATAGAAGGGAATATCGTAATCTTCGAGCGCTTATATGCTTTATTCCAAAATAAAAAAACGCAATATGCTGACTGGGTTACTTATGAAGTTGATGTTCTTAATTTTGGTGTAACGACTAAGCAAACTTGGAAAAACAATCCTCTTCTGGATGAAAATTAGCGCTTAGAGAAAATGATTACACAAATGCATCTAAAAAACTTGACGTCGACCGTGAACATCAAGCACCACTAGCAAGCTTCGTGGAAGTCGCACCGGCAATTAGGGATTAAAATGCTGCAGGATTTTGTAAAAGAACCGCAAGCATCCTATTAAATTAGTGGGGATCCGTCAGACCCTGAACCCAATTATTTTCTCTGACCCCACTTATTACTGGCTACGGTTTATACTTAGCAAATACACTAAGTAATTTAAGTATAGTTAGCTACCAACTAGCCCTTGTTAGGCAATTGTGACAAACTTAACACCAATTCAAAGTTGAAGTTGAGGTGATATGTGTTTGAATACTCTAGGTGGAGCAGAAGAAAGATAGCTGCTGGACTTCGAATAATAACGATACCTGAATTAGCCAATATACTTATAGCACTGACTGGAGTTTTTTTAGCTTATTTAGGTATGCAATTTGAACAAACTTATACAGCTCGACAAGAAGAGATTAAGCTTATCGAAAGAGCGCAAAGGGTCGAAGAAGTTTTTACAAGAATGCAGTCAAAATTGACCAGTGCGAGGCTAACTAGACAAGAAGTAATGTTTGAAGAAGCCATCATCCCCTTTTTGCTATTAGATTATATTAAAAAATCTAAGGATTCAGTTGGAAGTCCTGCTGATCGCCAAGTCATATATATTACTTTAGAAGAAAAAATTAATACCATTCGACTGGGACACGAAAAATTAAGAGATGACATATCCCTTCTTTCTATACATTACAGTACTTACCTTCCTTTGATGTATCAAATCTTCGGCTCTGCGTCACTTTCTCATATAACAGCCCCCAAAATTGAAGAGCAGAAATACTATGAATACATGAATCAACATTCTGAAAGAATTACAAAATTCCAAAAGGCTCTACATTGTCCAGGTTTTGTAGAACAAGGGATTATACTCAAAGGTATTGAATCAGGATATGAAGGTTGCTTAAAGCTTTTAGAATCTATAGAAAGATCCAATATGGAAGATACCTTCCCTATTTTAGATGCAATAACTATAGTCTTCCCAACAAACCGAAACTTACTTCTTGAATACTCATTAATTAATATTGATTGTAAAAGACAAACTGAAAAGTCCTTTGAAAGTTGTTACAAAGAAAAGATCAGTTCTGAGTAAACTTAAACTAAATAACACTTTTCAATTCTAAAAGAGCCCCGAAACCTATAGGTATCGGGGCTTTCAATTTTCATTCAGCTAGTATTCTGTAGGTATAAATAAAGAAAATTTAACTCTGAGCCACTTATTTAGGCAGATAACTATCAAGACACTGAAAGCTTAACTCAGGAACCACAAACATGTTATTAAATTCATGGGGATCCCTCATACTCTGACCCCATTTATTTTGAACACCGTAAGAGCGGCATATAAACGCGCCGACTACATTGAGCGGCGCAGAGAACTTATGTGTTGGTGGAGTGTTCATATCCACCAGCCTGAACAAGGCTAAAGCAGTCAAGAAAAATGGGCTACACAAATATGGGGCTTCGCATAAGAACGCTAGGCCTTAACAACATTAAAAATGTATTTCACATAGCCTCTACCAATTGACGGTATATATTAACTATGCCAGAAGCACCAAACTTCAAATATAGATCAGCTATATCTCTTGCTGCTCGCTGCCCATCTTTACTAGCTGCATAAATATTATTAAATAATGTTTGTATCGATTCATCAGCAAAAACGGTACTGTAATTGGTCAACATCAACTTCCAAATTTCAGCAACCTCTAGCGGGTATGTACCACTTAACCTCGCCAGCCCTTCTAAGAAGGTGTCAGCGTTATAATCTTTACCTGCATAAGGAGCTATAGTTGACAGCCAAGAAATAGTATCGGCATCGAGCTCATCAATATAAACAATCCACAAGCATAATTTCGATGCTAATAACTGCCCCTCTTTATCCCCTTGAGCAGCCCTAGCAACTAATGTGGGCCAAAGTTTATATACCAACTCATTACTTTCGAGTTTATCGTCATCATGTATGGACCAAAGCTGCCAAATTAGCTTTTTCAGTTCCTTATAATGGCATCTATCAAGTAACAATGACAACGGGTCCCCATCAGCCCCTAACCGCTCTTTATTGTGTATATGGCAATAACCGATAAACTGAATATAACGGTCTTTTATCTCATCATTCAAGTGGGGGCTATCAAGTAGATTCTCAAAAAATTGCTTACGTTTAAATAAACTATAAACTTCATCATGGAACCCATTGACGTAGCTATAACCTTGAAGTGCACATATCCAGCGCTGGCTACACTTTTCGCCAAATATCTGCTCTAAATTGGCAGATAACCAGGTATCAGAAAGATATAAAAAATTGGACAGATACATAGGCGCTAGCGCAGCAAACTCAAACTCATCATTATCAGGCTTATTAAGCTCACACCAGAACACTGCCTCATAACTTTGCCAGGCAGCAGTATGGTCAGCAGTGTTAGCCTTCAGGTTGCGACACTCATACAAAGCTAAATTAATATAAGCCTCTAAGCATCGACCTCTGGGGCTATTGATAGCCACAGAAACTGCATCAGCATCTAGTTCAAATTCTTCACCTGGTTGCCTTTGCAATATTAGCTCTATAACTTTCTTTGCAGCACCTATATTAGCTATGCCCAAAGCGTGATTATCTTTCTTACAGCCCGCCTGAATTAAATAACCTAGCTTGCTCACAACCCAATGCGAATCACCGATAAACACCCCATAAGGTTCATTTACAGGAGTACTCCAAAAACCATCTTGAATCAGTGTCTCATACGCAAAGTTAAGCAGTTTGGGCCAGATAGTAGGCCAATCTAGCTCTTGTTTCGCATTCCAAAATCTATCAAAAGCAGCAAAGATCTCATGCAAGTAATGAGGTTTTAGCAACAATAAATGCTGGCAGTGGTTAAATATCTCCTTACCTTCCGCTTCAATGAGTTCACCAAATGCCTTTACTAGGCCTTCTATCCCCGGCTCATTAAAATGGCCCACATGATCATAATCATTTAAAAAGTTAACCATCTTTTCAGGTTCTTGAAGCATTACTTTCAACTCAACCAAGCTCACAGGAGATTCATGCGTACCAACACTAACGCTAGAATAGCTCGAAAAACTTGGATGTTCAGGCTCTTTTTCAGTAACTCCCACACACTTGTCATATAAGGCTTTCGCTGAGGCGTCATTATCCTTTATCGCTGAATACCATAACGACTGATGGTATGCGGTCGGCCTTTTTTCAACATTACCGTCATCATCGAAAAAAGATTGATCATCGATTATTTGCAATGTGGATTGCTTTAATGGCTCATCAAATTCATTAAAGTGCTTGTTCAATAAAGTCCATAGCTCATAACGGTATTTATCTTTAAAAAATGCAGGAGTAATAATTTTAGCAACGGTATCAGGGTGCAAGAGCCAATATTTTTCATAGGCTACATAAATAGCGGTGCGCTGTATAACCTGATACGGACTGTCCAATGCGTTCTGCAAATTGGCTTCAGTATCTGCACCTCTTTCTCCTTGGTACCACGCTAAAAAAGCATCTCTGTATGCATCAAGCAAAATATCGACAAGATCATCTCTACCTGAATCTTGCTCATGCTTCTCTATGGCATGACGCCAGATAACAGACCACTTATCATTGCCGCTAATATCTAAAATTTGGCAAAGCCTAACCTCGAATAGTTCTACCGCTTGTTGCCCAAGAACGGCCCCGGCTTTACTCGCAACCTTTTCAACCAACTTACCAGCCCAGTACTTATCAATTCGAATCGTCGGCTCTTTCTTATTGGCATCATACTTACTTTGACTTTCAGCGACTAAGAACAATTTATCGAGCAGTAACATGGCAAGTTGATGTGAGTGTTCATCTGGTGCATCTAGCAATAGCTCTAGCCATTCACCTAACTCTTTAGCTATTAAAAATCGATCGAAACGGTCACCCAACCAAAAATCACAAAGCTCTATATCCTCTGGTGATACAAGCGCAACAGGCAACAACTTCAATACCTTCGAGAACTGCCACCAGGTGCGGTGATTACCATCACCATTAACCTTTGCATAAGCTGCCACTTCCCGGATTAATGTCAGGTATGCTTTGGCATGCTCAACATTCTCCTCTAGCAATAACACTTCAGCAGAACGAACCAAATACTCTGTCAATGGCCAAGAGGGCACACTCCAGTAATCGCCCTCTGTATTAACAGGGAGTGGGTTCAATGATGGCTCTAACAACCCTTTTTCTTTTAACGCACCAAACCACTTCAGATTCTTAATCTTACCGAAAAAATGCGGCTGTAATTCGGGCTTTGCGACTACGCGCTCAAGCACCATTTGCTCATCAGATGTTAGTTCAATCGTCATTTAATATCCTATCCATCATCTCAATATCACCTACTAAGGCTGGTGGTCGGACAGTTAACTTACTCGCCCACAATTCGATGACATCCTCTAGCTGCTGATAATCTTTTTCATCTCGAGCATAGCCAATTAAGTGCACACCAAATGACTTTTGATGGTAAACCTTTAACCGCTCATAAAGTGATTGCTGATTTTTGAAAAATGGTTGAAGTAAAAATCGTTGCCTTTCAGTAACGCTTTCCTCGACTCCTGAGCGCCTCAAAATATGTTCGAGAATTTCGGACTCTTCAAGACCATAACCAATGAATACCACCACATAGTCTTTAAATAACTCTGAAAGAAAGTGTTGAACCTTAGGTTCATCATAATGAGCCAGGTAATCACGAGTCGTCACAATCATTGTATCGTGATTATCCATATCACCATGCAGATGAATCACTGTGCCTGGCACCTTCAAATCGGCAGCTTGCAGATTATCAACACCTGACTTACGCTCGACGCTCGCCTTTGTTTCTTTTTCTGAGGCCTCCTCTAGAGGTAGAGGGCTCAACTCATGATCATAATTTGTGGTAACACAGGTAGCCTGGATTGAATTGATGTTGGGATAAATACTGCTTGTCCTGCGAGCTTTTAGATACTGAGTTAACTCTAAGCGATTCCCTTGTCCCTTAGCGATAAAATCAGCAATTGAAAGCTGCTTTTTAGGATCCAATGTCTTTAATTGGTCAAATTCCGCATAATCAATATAGCCTTGCTCAACCAAGCTGTTTAATGCAGCACTTGCAAGCCCTGGCCATGATGGCATGCCAACCATCATCGAGGCGCCAGCCCCAACAAATAGAACTAAGCGCCCATCTTTGGCTGCCTCAAGAATTTCTTCAGGTATAGGTGGGAGAGTTTCAAGATTATCTGTCAATTAGCAGCGACCTTAACATTTGAGTTGATGATGCTACGCACCTGATATCAGATTAAATGTATAACAGTTTTTTTTGACTTACAACTCAACCAATTAAAACAAAATAAGAAATCTGTTATGAAGATAAATACTGGAAATTATTCTCTTAATTACCCCTAATACAAAACTAATAGAAAAAAACCAAAAAACGACAACAAGCCATACTACAAAAACATTTTTAACCCACTTAGGCATAAAAATTAGAAAGTGTAAGGCTACCAAAATATCAAGGTTTACTTATTCCAATGCCTTTTTACAGTGGCAATTCCTAAACTTAATGACTTCGCAGCTTCAGATTGGGATAACCCTTCAGCTTTTTTAGCTTGCACTATTTTTGTGGTGTTATTCGCCGTTGGCCTACCAAGCTTTTTACCTTCTGTCTTCGCTCGTTCCAGCCCTTCTTTTGTTCGCTCTCGAATACGGTTTCGCTCAAACTCAGCAAAGGCAGAGAACATCTGTAGCATCAATTTACCCTCTGCACTTGATAGGTCGGCTACAGGTAAGTCTAAGCAAACCACCTTGATGCATTTCTCTGCAAGTAGGTTAATAGTGTTTTGTACATCTATGTTGTCTCGGCCTAAACGGTCTAGCTTTAAGACCACCAGCATATCGCCACTTTCCATCTGGTGATTGATTAACATCTTAAACTTTTCACGCTTCATTGCTTCAACAGAACCAGAGACCGTTTCACTAATAGTACGAGCATCATTTACGTCATACCCTTTCTGACGGATAGCAAGAATCTGATTTTCGGTCGTTTGCTCAGTTGTAGAAACGCGACAATAGGAAAAGATACGCATGGGGCACTCACTTTATGGAAGGTATCAAACATAGGGGTATCATATATAGGGGTATCATATAATAACGGTACCATTAAAGCCACACCCTAATTTTATGATACCGATATTAAGTTAAGATAGCTGGTATCAATATACGAAGGCTTTTTGAGCCCTCGCCCATAATTTTCACATAAAAAAACACCTGCTTGTTGGCAGGTGTTTCTAATCTAAATTGGCAATAATGCTAATTAGTTTTGTTTTCTAACAAACTTAGATTTAAGCATCATTTGACCGTGGCCATCAACTTTACAATCGATGTCGTGGTCTGCATCTACAAAGCGTTTGATAACCGCTTTAGTGCCAACTTTAAGAACGAGCGAAGAACCTTTAACTTTAAGATCTTTAATCAAGGTCACTTTATCTTCTTCAGCCAGTAAGTTACCAACAGCATCTTTTAAAATGATTGCATCTGGATCGATGATTTCTTCATTCGGGTTCCATTCATGAGCACATTCAGGGCAAACTAATTGTGAACCGTCTTCGTATACATATACAGATTCACATTTTGGACATGGTGGGATAGTGCTCATGGTAATTTCTCTCAATTGATATAAGTTTCAGGCTGATTAGCCTAAGTCATTCCACTAATAAGCAGAAATAGATGTTTTACATTATACGTAATTTATTGGATCTCAGCCAGTAACAGCACATTACTCGAGTCACAGTTATAACACTGAGATACTAGATTACAACAAGACTGCACCTTTGAGTTTTGTACCTACAAGATAGTAATTCCCCTTACACCTCTGAACAGTACAATTTTTCGCTCACTTGCTGTTGACCCTAGGTCATATTCAGCTCATATTGATACATAATTGTTAATATTTACATCAACTTCTACAACATTTATCGGTTTGTTATTTGGGAGCAGAATATCTTGTTATTATTAGTAAGGCCTAGCTTTTGAGTTTAATTGCTCACTATCTCCATAAATGGAAAATTAGGCTGGGTATCTTTTTTGTGCTTGTCTGTATATGGCCTATTCAAACTTGGGTCATTTCGTTAATGTCCCATGATGCACTCACGCCCTATGAAATTAATCTCACTCTCCCCTTATCCGACGAGCTAAATCAGCAATACGGTTTATCCGCTTCAAGTCACATAGAAAACGTGTTTGTCAGTGGCAGTTTCTCCGATTGGCACCCTGACGATGCCTATTATCAAATGCGAGCTAATGGCCACAATCAATGGCAATTCACATTACCCCTTCATCATGGCGACATAGAATACAAACTGGTTTTACAGGTTAAAGGTGAACAAGATCCTATTTGGATTTTAGACCCTTATAACCCGAATACATCAGTTAACCCATGGGGAAACAAGAACTCGTTAATAGAAGTCGCCGATTGGCCAAAAATTGCGTTAATAACTCAATTGCTGACTTTTGCACTGATTGGCTCTTTTCTATTATTTTGCTTACTTGAGCCCTTACTCTATTGGTTGCTGCATTTAAAAATGCCATTGCATCGCAAGCTAATGCTAACCAATGTGTTGATCCTTGTGTGTGCTCAAGTGATTTTTTTCAGTTACCAATTACATCAAAATAGACAGTTAATTAAGCTGAGTGTCAGTGACACCTTACACAATATGCACTTGCTTTTAGCCAGTAACCAGGTTGATTTCACTGATTTAACCAGCCAAAAAACGCAGATAGATAAAACCATTAGTCATTTCTTTAACCAAGCGACAACTCGCATTGATAAAAAGCAAACCAGTCTATTTCAAATTACCTTGTCAGACTTTGCGGTTCTCGATAACGATGGCCAACTGATTTCTTTACATCATAGACAACAAAATGAATCGATTCAGCTTGATAGAGCCACAAAACTGGGGTTTAACTCTACCTCAAATTATTTTGTCAAAGGCATGTGGTCCAAGTTAATTCCACTAGCAAAACAAGATGCACTCAATGGCCAGTTAATTACCGCTAAAAGACCGCCAGCCATTCGACATGTCGAAACCAATAAAACGCGCCAAGGAGAGTGGGTACTGGGCTTTAGCCAGGTCATGCAGCCTATTATTGAGCGTGGCCAACTGATGGGGTTTTACGGTGGTTCTATTCAAGTGAAGCTTTATGGTGCAGAACTATTAAATACACTTATCTTTCAATTAATGTTGCTGTCTGGCGTATTGGCGTTAGCGAGCTGGTTATTAATGAGTGTAGGTAAAATCGTTACTGCGGATATTTTAACTTTGACCAATTGGACCCAAAAAGTGGTCAAAGGTGACTTAACCCAAAAACTAAAACTGAATAGCCAAGATGAAATCCAGCAACTCGGCGATAACTTTGAAATCATGCGCCAGTCTTTAGCTGAAAGCTTTCATCAAATTGAACAGCAAAACAGTAACTTATTTAAAGAGGCTTATTTTAATAATCTCACTGGGTTACCTAATCGCAAAAAACTCTATGCTGATTTAAGCAAGCATCAAGCAAGTTCTTTGTTGGTATTCAACATTAATAACTTTGGTGAAATAAATGATTTTTATGGCATAACCACTGGCGATACTATCATTCAAAAGGTCGCGAATGGCCTGGAGCTGTCTTGCGCCCCTCACAGCCTTTATAAAACAGGGGCTGATGAGTTTGTAGTACTCATGGCTTGTGACTGCAGTGATCAGCAACTGCAACAATTAGCAGAACACATCATTGACCATATCAGTCATCAAGCGATGACAATTGATGGTAATGAACTCTATGTCACCTTAAGCGCAGGTGGAGCACATTGCGTTAACGACCAATATTCTCAATTACATCAACAAGCAGATTTAGCGCGGCGTATTGGTCGTCGTCAGTTCCAGCGATATCGATTATTTACGCCAGATATGTCAAACCCAAAAGCCTTTGAAGCGAACATGCATCAAAACCGAATGTTGGTATCAGCTGTTCAGCATGATTGGGTGACGCCGTATGTGCAGTTAATAAACCCCTTGTCAGCCGATGCACAGCCTAAATTTGAGTGTTTGATGCGAATCTGTCTTGACGATGGCACAGTGCTGACACCTGCGATGTTTATGCAAACGGCAGTACGTTCAAGACTTTATCCTCGGATGATGAAAGCCATGTTAGAAAAGTCATTCTCTCTCTTTAGTCAGTTACCTTATGAGTTTTCGGTGAATATTTCACTGGAGGATATTGCTGATAATGAGCGAGTTGCAGAGCTACTTGAGCTGCTTAAGGCAAATCCGGAGACCTCAACCAGACTGACCTTTGAATTGCTCGAAAGTGAAGAAATCACCAACTATGATTTAGTCCATGACTTTATTGTGAAGGTAAAACCTTTCGGCTGTAAAATTGCCATTGATGACTTTGGTGCAGGCTACTCTAACTTTGTCCATTTAATGAGTCTTGATATCGATGTCATCAAAATTGACGGTTCATTAATCCGCAATCTTGATACCGACACCAAAGCACAACACTTAGTTGAAACAGTGACCCATTTTGCCAAAAAAATGAACATTAAGACGGTAGCCGAATTTGTAGACTCAGAACAAGTACTCTCACAAGTAAAACACTATCAAATTGATTATGCCCAAGGCTTTTTACTTGGAAAACCGGAAGCCTCGATTGAAGCCGCCTTATCTATCCAAAGAGACAATAGTGCTTAACCCTTATTAATAAACATTAAGTACTAATTAACTGCAGTACTAATTAACTGAAGCACTAATTAAGTGAAGCGCTAATTAAGTGAAGCGCTAATTAAGTGAAGCTGTTATGTCCACTTTTAAGCGACATAAAAATGCTGCGAAGTGACGCAGCATTGGGGTTAAGCTAAGGGGATTAATTGCGCTAGCTGAAGCAAGCTAAAGCTAATTCAAGCTAATTCAAGCTAATTCAAGCTTTTAGTTACACTAACTCAGCAAGCATGGCATCATCATAAGCGGTGAGTTCAAGTCCATCGCGCACTCTAGTGACATAATCAGGGTTGGCGATAAAAGCTCTACCGATTGCTAATAAATCAAATTGATTATTCGCAATCGCCTTACTACCTGTTTCGGCGGTATAACTGCCCACGCCCACTAATGTTTGATGATATTGCTGGCGTAAATAACGAGACGCCGTTCCACCTAAATAGTCAAACTCCATCGCATCATCAAATATACCAAGATGTATAAATGCCAAGTGACGGGTTTCTAACTGCTTTAACAGTGTATCGAATACCGCTCTATCACCTTGATTAGGTTCCATATTGAAATATGCACCAGGTGATAAGCGAATTGCCGTTCTATCACTGCCGATAGCTGCAATAATTGCATCAACGACTTCGACTGCAAAGCGCGCCATATTTTCAGGTATTTCACCGTATTCATCGGTGCGGTTATTACATGAGTAATGCAAAAATTGATCGATTAAGTAACCATTGGCACCGTGGATTTCTACCCCATCAAAACCCGCTTCGATCGCATTACTTGCTGCTGTTGCGTAGTCACTGACTAGTTGCGCAATATCTGCTTGAGTAGCGGCTTTAGGCTGTTGATAGGTTAATTCGCGATTTCTAGGTATCGTACCTTCGATACCAATATTCGATGCTGAAATCACTTCACCATTTTGCTCACCAAAAAAGAACGGATGAGCGACACGCCCTGTATGCCATAACTGCGCGAAAATCTTGCCGCCTTTGTCATGTACAGCCTTAGTGACGACTTTCCAACCTTCAATTTGCGCTTGTGTATATAGGCCTGGGGTATTCACATAACCTTGACCGTCGGGGCGGATAATGGTCGCTTCGCTAATGATTAATCCTGCATCGGCTCGGCGGGCATAATATGCTGCCATGGTTGCGGTAGGCACTAAGTTATCATCAGCCATACAACGAGTCAGTGGCGCCATAATTATTTTATTATTCAGGGTTAACGTGTCATTGAGCTTATACGGGGTGAACAAGGTGGCGGTCATAAAATACTTCCTTGATAAAAACGGTTTAACAAACTGAATACGCAAATCAATTTTACTATTCGGCCTGTTAACATTCGAACATGAAAAAGCGACTCACTAGTAGTCGCTTAAAAATACGCTTTGTATGTACGTTGTAAATAGAAATTTAGTTCTGAATTAGACTAAATTTTTCTGAGCGTAGACACGTTCACCTAATGAGTTGAGGATTTTACATTCACCATCAAGTACAGCAATAATCGACTTTCCTGCTCTAAAATCATTAGGCAGCATTACCCTTCCCGTTTCGCTTACATCTAAGCCTGTCAACACGGTATTTTTCATTAATAACCCCACAGGAGCCTCATAAAATAATACTGTCACCGTCGCTTTATTTTCGTTATCAGTGGTGGCCGGTTCTTGAATCACTTTTGTCATATTTTTACTCTCTTACCGATGCTAACTACATGCTTACGATATGGTTTTTATATCACTTGTTTCAGTCTAGACGATTATTGTTGCTAATACCTCATTCAAGCAATCAATATCTTACACAAATTTAACACCATCTATGGTAAATTAATCCTAATAATCCTATATCGGCTGATCTGCATCAACTGCAACGCCCATATAGACTAAACAGCTGCGATTATTTTTGTTAGAATCAGCGGCAATTTTTCGAAATTCAAAACGAGATCAAGATGGGAAGAGCATACCAAAACCGCAAAGAATCTATGGCAAAAACTGCCGGCCAAAAAACGCGTATCTATTCGCGCTACGGTAAAGAAATATACGTTTGTGCTAAAAATGGTGGTTTTGATCCTGATGGTAACCTTGCGTTACGCAGCCTAATTACCCGTGCAAAGAAGGATCAAGTCCCTACTCACGTTATTGAACGCGCAATTGAAAAAGCCAGAGGCGGTGGCGGTGAAGATTATGATACTGCTCGCTATGAAGGTTTCGGCCCTGGTGGTTGTTCAGTTATCGTTGACTGTTTAACCGATAACGTAAAGCGTACATTCACTGAAGTTCGTCAAGCATTCGTTAAAAACGATGCAAAATTAGGCGGGCCAGGCACTGTTGCTCATAGTTTTGATCATCAAGCGGTATTTGTATTTGCTGGTGACGATGATGAAGCGATTCTTGAATTATTAATGATGGCTGATGTTGATGTAACTGACGTTGAGTTAGAAGATGGCATGATCAGCGTATTCGCGCCTATTACTGAATTCAGCAAAGCACGCATTGCTTTGACCGAAGAAATTGCTGACATCAACTTTGAAGTTGAACATATTACTTTTGTACCTCAAGCCATGACTGAACTGACTGGTGAAGATGTTGAAACCTTCGACAAATTCATTAACGCGTTAGAAGATTGTGATGATGTACAAAACGTTTACCATAATGCAGAAATTAACGATTAATCTGTGAGTTTCTTGCAATAAAAAACGCAGTCATTTGACTGCGTTTTTTGTATCTAACTCATATTAGCTTGATTTACTTAAGATCCATTTCTTGGACTCTTTCATAAGCAATTTCAGGCGCCGTAACTTCTGGTTTGGCGTGTAAATCAGCTTTTAGCTGACCTTTTCGATGCTTTAATGCTGCATCAAGTTTTTTGCCTGCACTTGAAAGCGCAGGGTACATAACAGGGTCTGAGGCTTTTGCAGCTATACGACTTCCTTCATAATTTGTCGTGATTTCAACTTCAAATTCGCCGTGTTCTTTTGAGATGATGATATCGAGTGATATTAACGTTGGGAAATGGCTGGCAATTTTAGTGAACTTTGCGCTAACGTCTTCTTTTACAGTATCTGTAACATCAACATGGTGACCTGAAAGATTTATTTTCATAGATAACTTATCCTTTAATAATATAGCTTGGCTATATACTTCACTTTCTAGCAGATATTTGTGCTTACATAAGTAGATTTGGGGGCGTATGTCCTAGATCACAAGGGTAATCGCATTAATCATTGTTAACTTAATAAACAACCTGCTTCCATTTTCATACTTATGTCATTTATTTAGTTTACAGCTTTAGTATAGACATAAAACCACAACAAAATCTGCAACTTTTGTCGTCTTTACGCTGAATTTGTATTTATTGTCATTTTTCAAACAATTAAGCGTACTTTTTGATTGTTTTTCATTCTATTAGCCGTGATAAAGTTTGTGATAGTTTGTTCATGTGCGATTTATCCGCCAATACAGATGCAATAATGCTCAGGGTTAAAGCTGTAAGCGTTGATAGTATTAACCACAAATACTGAATAAAACGACTATTACTCTCTTAATAAAAAGCCCAGCTAAAGCTGGGCAATAAAAGTGAAGCCTATAATAACTAGGCTAATATATACTCTTCATTACTGGTTTAATTCACCGAAGTAACGCTCAACACTGGCGAGCTTGAACTTGGCCCTGTAACCGTAAAGCGATAAGTCCCCGCTGTTGCCACGTCAAACTGCATGTTTGCGCCTTTTGAAGCCAACGTTTTCATATCGCCTTCAACAACAGCTTCTTCACCTGCTATCGCGCCCAAATCAACAGTTGACCAATCTCCGGTAGCAATCTTAAACTCTGCATTACCCGCTTCTAAAGCGATATCAACAGTGTAAACAGATGAACCTTGATAGCTCAGGGCATCAACTTCGCCCCAACCATTCATTCCGCCACGAATATACACAGTATTAGTGCCAAACATTTCTGTTTTATTGACAGTTAACATTGGCTCTAAACGATTACTCATATCAAAAGTAAAAGTGTACATTTCTTCAGTTTCAAAGTTGAGACTCATATTCGTCCCAGCAACCGCTAACGCTTTGGCAGCATCTAAGGTCACTGCACCATTATCATCTAAACTGCCGTAATCAACTGTAGACCAATCACTTGAGGCAACTTTAAATTCATGGTTTGCAGCTGATACCAATATTTCTGCTTGGTAAATACTGCCGCCCATGTAAACCAATTCATTGGTTTCGCCCCAACCATTCATGCCGCCACGAACATAAACACTCGTGCCGACGAAAGGCTCTTCGTTGTATACGGTGAGTACTGGGTTATCTTTATCTGCTGCATTAAGTGAGAACACATAAGTGGCATCTGTTGCTGCTGTAAAGCTTAAGTTAGCTCCGCTTGGGGCAAGTTGCTCTGCAACATCTTCTTCAACGCCAGCTTCAGCATCAGATACGCCGCCAAAATCAACGGTGCTCCAATCTGCTGAGGCAATTTTAAAGTCATAGCCACCAGCGGCTAAAGTAATGGCAACGCGATATTCACCACTACCAATATAAGTAAAGCTATCCACTTCACCCCAGCCGTTCATGCCACCACGAACAAACACTTCTGTGCTGCCATATGGCACAACATCTGGCGCACCCGCTGTAGCATTAGCACTTAAACCTGTACCTTGTGTATCACCCTGATTTTTAACAAATACAGCGGTGGTATAAGCAGGGACAGTAAACGTACCTTCTTCAGCACCCTCGCTAAAGTTGGCACTTTGCACTGTGGTGTCAATCGACATAGATAAACTAGGATGCAAACTAAACCCAGATGCTGTCGGCACTGTATGAGACTGCTCATTTTCACTGCCGTTGATCATCACGACCATGGCATCAACTGAAGTATCTATATCAGTTAAATCAGCACCATCATCAATACTCATTACAATCACGCCCTGAGTCTGATTTTTGCCAATATTATGGAAACCAACACGGTCAATAATGTCTTGCTCAGTCGTTAAACGCAGTAATGGGCTCGTTTTACGTATTGATAAAAACTCATTAAAGACGTTAGAAGCAAACTCAATTTCAGACATAGAAGGGGCTGAATTAGGATTACCCGCAAGCGCAATAATTTGCTCCATTTTCTCAGCATTATCTTGCTCTAACGGTAAGCCTACATTCCAGTTATTACTGCCTTTAGTAAAGTCGACCCAGTTAAACCAATCGCCGGAATCATAAGTATTTCGGTCTAATGATTTTGAGCGCAACATGTCACCACCCATTTGTAAAAATGGAATACCTTGGCTCATTAATGGAATCGTAGCGGCAATATTTTGCACTCGTACGCGGCTATCTAACGATAAACCAATATCATTTGAATACTGTAAAATATCCCATAGAGTTTCGTTATCATGCTTTGATACATAGTTAATGCTGTCTGCAGGATCTAAGGTGTAACCTGTTGGCTGTGAGTTCCAGCTAAAGCTACTCCCGGTGGCAGTATTGCCGTTAAAGTCTTTTAGTACGTAGTTTTGTAAGTTACCTGCCATTGATAAGCGCAGAGTGTCTTGGTCACGCAGATAATCGTCTTTTTGCTCTAGTGCAAATAAAGCACCCCCTCGAACGGCCTCACGAATGCGGTCATTGTAGGTACCGACTTCACTGCCTGCCATATTGGCTTGAGTGGCCTGTTCGAACAATCGATTATCGGCGACTTCACCAAAGTTCCAACCTTCACCATAGAAGTAGTTATCAGCATCCACCGCTTGAACGGCATCACGGGCGGCTAAAATACTGCTTTTAGGCATATGTCCCATGACATCAAATCGGAAACCATCAAAGCCATATTGTTCAGCTAAAATCACCATGGAATCAGAGACAAACTTATCCATCATTCGATGTTCAGTGGCGGTATTATCGCAACAGGTTGATGATTCAATATTACCGCTAATTTCGTTATAACGGTGGTAATAACCTGGCACGACTTTATCGAGCACTGAGTTATCCCAAAGCCCAGATGAACTGGTATGGTTATACACCACATCTAACACGACTCTTAGCCCTAACTCATGTAAAGCTAAGTTCATTTCACGCAGTTCTTTTACACGAGCAATGCCATCGGCATCGCTAGCATAACTGCCTTCAGGTGCAATAAAGTGCTGAGGGTCATAACCCCAGTTAAAGCTGTCATAACCGCGCATAGCTTCAACTAATGCTTGAGCATCTTTTGAGCCTGGTAATGCTCCTTCTAGGATTGATTGAATTGTGGCTGATTTATCTTGGGTAACACAGGCATCTGCATTATCTTCAATCTTGTCACACAAGGTGCCTAAAGTGTCTGTTATATCAACTCGCTCTGCCGGATCTTCATTAACAGTAGCGATATCATTAACAGGTAATAAATGGAAATGAGTCACGCCGCTTTCAGCTAATTTACGCAGATGCTCAACAGGTGCACTACCCTCTTCAGTAAAGGCTAAATATTTGCCACGATTAGCTTTTGAAGTACTATCATCACGCGCACTAAAGTCACGTACATGCCCTTCGTAAATCACAATATCTTCAGGGTTTGCTACCGTCATGACTTCGTGGTCATCCCAACCTTCTGGTTTTAAGTCATCATCACTTAAGTTAACAAATTGACTATAGCGGCCATTGGTTGACACATTCAGAGAATAAGGGTCCGTTGATTCAAGTGTTTCAATAGCTTTAGTTACAGGATGGAAAACGGTGAGTTCGTAACGGTAATACATTCTGTCTAAGCTCATATCACCACTGAATGACCAAATACCTGTTTCAGCATCTAAGCTCATAGCTTCGCTGCTGGTCATATTCTTGGCTGTATCATAGATATTTAAGTTAACTGAGTGAGCCGTAGGTGCCCACACTTTAGCCATAATATTGCTACCATCGTACATGATGCCTAAGTCAGCTTCATCAGCATCATTTTCACCTGTGGTGTATAAAGCATCTAATACTTTAGCCACTTGCACATGGGTTGCAGCAACAGCTTTGTTGTCGCCATCATAAGCCACCATGACTAACTGGTTTTTAGCGACCATTTTAGCTTCATCAGCACTAAAGTTTGCTTCATAAGCTGGCCAATCCGCTAAATGCGGTACTAGGGCTTTTTGGGCATCAGTAAGTTCACTGCTCATCACTTCAACTTGAGTGCCACTAATATTGCCATCATTATCACCAGCAATACCGGCTGAATCTGAATGATGAATAACAAATTTTGCTATGCCGTCAGGATCTTCATTCCACACAAAGGTGTTTTGATCGAGCCAATGAGCACTCGCGCCAGCGATTGAAAAACCCAAATCTAAAATAGGATAGTCATTCACACCACTGTCACCATGAATGGTGAAATTGGTGCGATTGAAGCTTGCCTCAGGGGCAGCGTCATCCTCAAAAGATTTAAGGTTCATGACTAAGTCGCCGTCACCTAAAGCTTTACCTGAACCTTCAGTACCGATATGAACAATAAAGTTGGCACATTCGCTGTAGCCTTCCTTAAGGTTAATAATCCAATAAGCACCGTAATTAGGGTCTATACCATCATATGAATGACCATTGGCCCAATCGGTTGAGTCAAACGGCGCGGCATAGCTATCACAAGTGTCGTTATTCCACGTGTGTAACTTGTAACCAGGATAGTTAGGGTTTGATTCGCTATTATTGTTATCTTTAATCCGGTGGTAATACAGCACCGCTTGGTTTTCACCCGCGTAAACCACAGGTTCGGGAAGATCTGGATTCAATCCATTTTCACAGCTTTCATTTTTAGCATCTGGAAACTTAGGTGCAGGGCAACTTAATGGCGGTGGTGGAACACATTCTGTGCCTGCAGCATTAGGTATATTTGGCACATTACATGTTAGCAGTACTTCACCTGGCTCAGATGAATCCCCACCACCACATCCAGCAAGCGCAGCTAAACTGGCTGCCGCTGCTGATAACTTTATGACTTTAGAAATACTCTTCATGAGTGACTTCTCCCCATAGAATTTTGATTAATTTGCGTCATCAGTTTGTTATTTTTAATTTGATGACCCATCACTCGAATTAACGTTAGGTTGTTTTTATTGTTTTGATTACATGGCATAAGTGAACCCCAAGTAGTATTCACGGCCAAAATATTGAATAGTGCCGGTTTTGTTTTCCGTGCCGAAATAACTTTTAGTGGGTTCGTCAGTTAAGTTGTTCACTTGGAACAACACACCAAGACCATCTGTGACTTGGTATGACGCTTGGTAATCGATAACCGTCTCACCATCAAAATTCACCACTTGCTCGTTTATCGCGACTTGCTCTGACACAAACTCATCTCGGTAGCGACCACTTATGCGTGTTTCAAAACCTTCATAGGAATAAAATAACGTCGCACTGACAACATTGTTTGAAAGGCCTGGTAAATCTTGAGTGGCTGTATCGCCACCTAAGTTGGTAATTGATTGCACTTCTGATTCTGTGTAGGAGTAACTGGCATTAAAGCCAAGCCCAGACCAACCAGCAGGCAATGATGCAAACACTTGGGTATAGGCTAATTCAAGCCCTCTGATATAACCGCCCTCTGCGTTATTCACTGCGGTGGTATATGTGCCGTTTGTGGTTTCAATTTGCTCACCACTGTCTTCGTCAACAATGTAATCAGGCACGTTGAAGCCATTGCCTTTAAAGTCAAAATTTTCAATGGCAATCGTATCGATAAAGGAGTCGATGTTTTTATAGAAGAGCGCAGCAACCACTGCGCCTTCATCAAAGTAGTACTCATAAGATAAGTCATACTGATCAGCATAAAATGGCATTAAAAACGGGTTATTGGTACTTGAGCCATTGATTTCACCATCATCAGAAACTGATGCACTAATATCACCAGCAAGACGGTTAATTGGCGGGCGCGACATCACTTTTGCCGCAGCAAAACGCACTTGTGAGTCGTCTGTTACTTTGAAGTTTAAGTTAATTGATGGCAGGTAATCGGTGTAATCCACACCTTGTACCGTAGGTGCATAGTTTTGGTTAATAATACCAATTTCATCGGTAATATTTTGCGCACCTAAAGTTGGGTCACCTTCAACGTTTTGAAGCATAGTGGCAGATTGATCGGTATTCACCACTCGAACACCAAAGTTACCAGTGATCGGTAGTCCACCGATTTCAGTATCAATGTTAGCCATTACGTAACCCGATAAGACTTCTTCGTATACGTCGCCACTTTGCAACACTGACCATGAGTAGTTGGTGGTATAACCTTGTTCGTCAATAACTCCAGCAGCATTACCCCAAGTTTGCACGGGTTGCGGCGTGCCATCAGGGAACCAGGCATTGAGGGCTTTATCTAAATCAATCGCTAAATACGATGGAAAATAAGAGAAATCACCTTCCCAATCAACCACTGTGGTCATGTCGTCTGTGAGTTTTAAAGGCGGCTCAGTTTTAGAAAATGCACCATCATTACCGTATTCAAATACCGAGCGGTCATTTGAATAAGTTCGGTCAGAATAACGTGCGCCAAACTCAACACTCGAGATAAAGTCATTATCTAGCTCGTAGGTAAAATCAACGCGATATGCTTTGACTTCATCTTCATTTTCAAATGGGTAGATACCGTACTTACTGACCATTACTCGGTCAATATCTGAAAACGCATCCGCTTGATTAAAACCTACATCTGGCAGGTCTAGGCCATTTAACAAATAACTAATTGACACATTTTCATCAAATATTGGCGCATCAGCATTGGCATCAACAGCCACGTTTGACCAAAGTAGACCGTTACGGAAATCACTCTTAGCTGCGGATAAGGACACATCAACATTCACGTTCAAACGTTCTGTCACTTGCCAGTCAGCATTGATACCAAAGCTATCTACTTCATCAAAGTCTTGGTTATCATCGTTGACAATTTCGACTCGGGTATAACTTTTTGAAGTACGATTAAATGTGCCACCAACAACTGAGTTGCCATCATAAGTTGGGTTTGACACGCTAGCACTTGAACCACCAAATTTAGTACGAAAGCCGCGAGCAAAAGATTCACTATCAAAGCGCGACATAAAGGCATCAGCTTTTAAAACGAAATTATCAACTGGCGCCCATTCAATGGCTGCCATATAACCATTTCGGGTCTCAACACCACCTAAATGCTGAACTTCAAAACCTTCGCTGATATATTCATTCGCTGGATTATCTTCTGGGCCATTGATGTCACCATCAATGCCATCAACATCTTTAGAATCATTGTATGCAAGGCCAATAAATTGCGTCGCGACACTGGGTTGCTCAAGCCTTGCATATCCAACAGCCACCCCTAAGGTATCTTCTAAGAACTTACCTTGATACGAGAAGCTTAAGCGATGACCAAACTCTTCTGCGCCAAACACTTCGTCAGCGCGGTCGTTATACATGCCACGAACATTAGCTGTAAAGTTGTGTTGTTTTTCTTTGCTTAATGGGCTGACGGTAGTAAGTTCAACCGTACCCGCTACACCACCTTCGATGAGTGATGCTTTTGGCGATTTATAAACTGCAGCTGAACTGATTAACTCTGAAGGATATTGGTCAAACTCAATACTACGTGAACCACTTGTCGATACCTGCTCACGCCCATTTAAAGTTGAAAAGACAAAGCCTCCAGACATACCACGAATATTGATTTCTGCCGCTTGGCCACCTGTACGTACCGCTGAAATACCCGGTAGTCGCGTTAATGCATCAGCCATTGATACATCAGGCAGTGCACCTAAGTCATCTGCTGATAGTTGCTCAGAAACGGTATCCCCATAGCGTTTTGAGTTGAGAGAATCAATTAAGCTGCGACTATATCCAGTCACATTAATCCGTTCGATATCTGTGTCTTCTTCCACAGCCTCAGGGTTAGATTCTGCTAACACATTGGTAGGTGCCGTGCTTTCAGTCGCTTGGACTTCAACATCAGCTGTTGATGACTGGACTGATTGTGTTTTTACCTCATCGGCTGCCAAAGCCTGACTAGGAGTTAATATAAAACTGACTCCTGCCGCCGCTAGCGCTAGCGATAAAACACTAGGTTTACAATTGAACATTGAGTTTCCCCTCACCTTACTGACTTTATAGTCACCCAACATTCAGTTATACGACTCAGACTAATGGAATATCAGGCATTATTATTTGGTTATAGTAGTCATGGATAAGTATTCGTCTCAATTTATTGCATACGTATTCATAACATTCGATTAACAATTAAGACTATTAAATGAAGGCTAAGAGGATGAAAAATCGGATAAAAACTATCCAAATAAATATTGCAAAGGAATTTTTACTCTAGGCTAGTCTTTAAATATCTAAGCTTTAGTAGATTTCATCAGTCACTTAGGTAAAATGCTTGTTCAGCGAAAAATATCTAGGCAAATGCTTTTACATCATTTGATGTTTTACTCAAAAAAGCTTATCTAAATATTTGAAATTGTTAATAAAGGATTTTTAGATGGGTTTTAAGTTAACGGTAAAGTGGCAAGCGGATCACTTTGAGCATACTGCACCAGAATTTAACCGAGACCACCAAATTGAGTTCGGTTCAGGACAAGTGGTTAATGCTTCTTCAGCGCCAGAATACAAGGGTAATGAAGCTAAGGTAAATCCTGAAGAGAGTTTGTTGGCAGCATTATCCTCATGCCATATGTTAACTTTTTTAGCCATAGCTCATCTAAAACGGCTCACTGTTGAAACTTACACTGACAACGCCAAGGCCGAGTTAGGTAAAAATGAATCGGGAAAATTATCTGTGACTAAGATGTGTCTTAATCCACAAGTAATATTTGCTGATGGTGTAGAAGTGAGCCAAGAAGTCCTGCAAAAGATTCACGATAAAGCGCATGCCAATTGCTTTATTGCCAATAGTATTAACTCTGAAGTAGAGATTAATCTGTAACTAGTTTAGCTGCGATAAACACTTGAAAAGCCACTCAATTGAGTGGCTTTTCAATATGGAAATGTAAGTCTAGTCATTAACCCATATCATGAGCTTAATTCGTAAACTTATTTAGGAAAACAGGAAGTGAGCCTGTGTTTTGAACCTGTGTTTTGAGCCTGTGTTTTGAGAAAGTGTTTTGAGTAAGTGTCTGACTCAAAGTTTAACTCAGTGTTTTGACTGAACCTTAGGGCTCATTTTTTGCTGTTCACTATAGTCCATAAACATCTTACGATATTCATTATTGACCATTGTCCACATAACAAGACCAAACAAAAAACCAGCCGCGGGGTAGATCATTAGCGCTTGAGTAAATGAGTTGACTAATTGGGTGTTCATGACGAAATGGTCGATAACAAAGATAATAAAAGCCGTTGAAATTCCCCAGCCCAATACGCCGTGTAGAAAAACAAATCGCCACTTTCCGCCCGCAATCAACGACTCGAGTTTTACTTGTTTTGAATAACTAAAGTCACTCATATCCATCCTTAGATTTGAATTCTATTTCCATTTTTTAGGGTTATATTCATCTTGCTCTGACGACAATAATGAATCAACCTTTTGGCTTACAGGCCAAACTTTAACGCTTAAACTACATAAAATAAAAGCCGCTGTCGACTACTTTTTCGACAGCGGATTTTCATTAGAAATGCTGCAAAATATTTACTGCGGCAAGATATCTTTCGCAGCGCCAGTCTCAGGGATTGGTAGTGCTTTTAACGGTAAAATAGGCGTCTGCACCATTTCATCTTTTAGGTAACTAATAGCTTTATTGAGCTGAGCATCAACACCACTGAAGGTGGCATAAGGTAAGTTATCGACTTCAATATCTGGTGTCACCCCAAAACCTTCAACAATCCAACGTCCATCCATTGCATATTGTGGGTATTCAGCCACACGTGCCATGCCTTTATCTGTAAGACGGTTTCGACCTGAAAGCCACACACCTGCTCCCGCTGTTTGCTTACCAATCACAGGGGCAATACCTAAGGCTTTAATCCCTGCAGAAAAGGTTTCTCCATCGGAATACGTCATTTGATCAGCTAACACGACTAAATGCCCTCTGAAGGTCTGCTGCATATTGGTACTAGCAGACCCATGTGTTGGCTGCCAAAATGCCCACGCACGGCGCAGTAGTTTCTCAATAATCCAACTATCAATATTGCCGCCTCGGTTACGACGAACATCGATGATTAAGCCTTCTTTATCATAGTTGGTATAAAATTCACGGGCGAAACTTTCAATGTCACCCGATCCCATAGCATATAAGTGTAAGTAGCCCATTTTGCCGTCGCTGGCTTCGGTCACTTTAGTGGCATTGTTATTGACCCAATCTAAATAACGTAATTTTGCGTCGGTGTTATTTTCATGAGGAACCACAATCGTGCTATGGCTGCGTTTACCGCGCTTTAACTCTAGTAATACTTGTTTTTTGGCTTGGTTTCTAAGCCCTTGGGTCACTTCTGCAATATTAGTGACTGGTTTGCCGTTAATCGCCAAAATAATATCACCTTCTTTAGCATCAACTTCGATACGTGCTAATGGTGATGCTTGGCTTGGTAACTCAGGATCATTTTGATAAATATGGCTTATCACTATGCCTTTTGAAGTTTGCGTTAATCGCGCGCCTAAACTTGCTCCTGTTGCAGTGTCATTTTTAGCAATGTCGCCCCCCCTGACTTGTGAGTGCAAAGCGTCCAGTTCACCCATCATTTGTTTGAAAATGTCATTTAGTTCATTTCTGTCGGTCAGCCTTGCTAGCAAAGGTTGGTACTTTTTCTTTATTTCAGCCCAATCTTTACCACGCATGTTTTTGTCATAAAATGAATCTCGGTGCATTAACCAGGCATCTTCAAAGATTTGTTGCCACTCTTGCATTGGCGATATGGCTAATTGCCACTGAGCCGTATCTACTTTGGTGTTTTTAAGCTCAGCAGGCAGTTTATCGCCCGCTGCAACTATGTGTAATTCACTCGGATTAGACTGCTTAGTAATCAGCAGTTTTTCACCATTAGCAGACACCTGGTAATCAGCGATATCAGCAGCAAACTCGCTAACGTCTGCAGATAAGTGATCAAACTTAACTAATTTCAAACTGGTTTTGTTTGCATGAGTGTCTAGCAAGTAGAACTTATCTTTTAACACAGTCAATTTGTCATAATTACCCGCAGCAATAGGCACTTGCCATAGTCGCTGTTTAATCCCTTTCCAATCCACTTTAGCCTTTTTAGTGGTGTTCTCTTCATCATCAGAAGTAGCAGCTAATTGCGCTGCATTAAGCTCGGTTGGTTTAACAAATGGAAACAGGGCTTTTTCATTTAATGCGATAGCAAAAACTTGTGTCCGTTTATCAAAAATCGGCCCCATATTTCTATCACCCCAAGGCGACCCCGGTGTGGCATCAAAGTGACGATTCGATAAGAAATATAACCACTGCCCATCAGGACTGAAACTTGGCGAGTACGACTCATACTTATCACTGGTTAGTGATGTAGACTTTTCTTCAGATAAAGAATAAAGCACGATTTGCGGTCGCTGCTTACCGATTTCAGCTTTCGTTACCGCAATAAGTTGGCTGTTAGCAGACCAAACGATATTAGGGTATTCACCTAATCCTTCGCCGTTAGTAATGATTTTTTGATTGTTACCTTTTTTCAAATCTAGCAACCAAACATTGCCATCATAATCATCGTGAGCAATATAGCGGCCATCAGGTGATAAATGTAAGCTAGTGCGAAGGCTACTGCCATCTTTGGTTAACTGCTTAGCCCCTTTGGTGCCATCAGCTGGGAATTGCCATATTTCTTGCTGACCTGATGCATCACTGATGCCGTATACCCACTTGCCATCAACGCTTAATACGCCGTCTCGAATACGAGATTCAGCAGGACTTTGAATCTGCACTAATCGGCTGCCATCATGGCTGGCAACTGCAACATGGCTTCTTGCTGTTATAACCGCTTTGTCACCTTTCGCGGCAAACTCGACAGAGGTCGCGAATTCCATCGGATCGTTTATCCAATTTTCACGGCGATGAGGGAAATCAGAAGTCAAACTGACATTAATGATTGATGAGTTTTGATTAGCAATATCAAACACTTTTAAATCTGCACCGTGTTGGAAAATAACTCGGCCTTGATCTAGGGTCGCATCACGTACTTGCCATTCATTGAACTTGGTGTGCTGCTTAATATCACTGCCATTAAGCTGCATTGACCAGATGTTGTCATTGCCTGATTGGTCACTGACAAAATACAATCTTTGTTGCCACAGCATAGGTTGTCTTACTGAACCTTGATGCGCAGTTGTTAGTTTTTGCGCTTCATTTTCGCTGCCAAGCTCGAAGCGCCAAATCTCGCCCAGTGCTCCACCTCGGTAAACTTTGGCATTGTCGCCGCTGGCCTGTAAGCCAAACTGGGTGAAGTATACGTACTTACCCTGTTCATCTATCGTACCTTCAATCGCATCTGCAAGCGGTAAATCCGTTACAGCCAATGAGTTAGGGTTAACGGTTTTCAATACCCAATAATTCGCTGGGCCATGGGCATTGTCTGTTGAGTAAAGCACTTCTCCTGAAGCAGTCCAGCCTTGTAATCTGACACGGCTGTTTTCAAAACTTACCCGTTTGGCTACTCCTCCGCCAATTGGCATAACATAAACTTCTGTCGCCCCGTCATAATTCGCGGTATAGGCTAGCCATTGTCCATCTTTAGATATTGTCGCGTCTAACTCTTCAGCCGCTTGAGTGGTGATGCGTTTAGCGTTTGTTTGATTTAACTGACTGGTCCACAAGTCGCCTTCTGCGGTAAAGACCACGGTTTGGTCATGCAAGGCAGGGGCTCGGTAATAACCTTGATTGTTTGTATCGAGCGCAAAAGTTGAAGTACTGCATAAACCTAATGCCAGTAAACATGCAGTAACTGAGTGGCGAAGTTTCATAGTCAGAAAAATCCTTGTAAATATTATTATTTTCAAGGACTCAAATTAGCAAATAAATGGTTAATAAGCAGCAGTAAAATGGAGGAAAACATCATTTAAATGATAGGAAATTGTAACCAAATTAATGTTTAATGCGACAGAAGATGTTCTGTTGAATAAAATTCTTATATATCAATATCTAAAGCAATATTCACGACTAATGGTTCATAAGCAGCCCAGCGTTATCAATCTTGGTAACACTGGGCTATGGAATGCATCACTGTTTTACTGGGATGTTAATTGCTGTTTTAGTTTTTTGAAAGCATCATATTGCGGGTGCTGTGGATTAACAATATTCGGAAATCGTTGTTCGATAGTGATCATATAACGTTCCGCTTGAACATAATCTTCTGATTCGACCAATTCACTGAGCTGCATGACGGCCTTTTCTGCAGAATCAACATGCATTCTAGGGGCTGTTCGATCAAGTTCAGTGCGATTTCGCTCAATGTCAGTACGTTCAAGTCTAGGTTCGGTAGATGATGAAGATGTAAGTGCTTCGCCTACACTAACCCCTTCTGCAGACTCCATTTTCATTTGACCACGAACGCCAGCTTTATTGGTTTGCGGGATTTGTGCATCAAACCCTTGTACACGAGCCTGTGGCATAGGGGTATTTTTGCTCTCACTCATATAAGCTGCTACTGACGATGTTACTCCGGTTGCGTCCATAACTGGCGCTTTTACAGTTGCCGGTTCTGCTGTTTGAACAGGTGCTATTTGAACAGGTGCAGCCATTTGAACAGGAGTTGCTACATCAGACATAACAGGAACACTGTCATCAAGTTCCGACACTGCATGTTGTTTGAATTCTGGGTTAAGTAACATCACTGAAGCAATAAGCATCACAGAAGCTGCACTTGATATGGGCAAGCGATGCTTTTTCCAAAAACTTAATTGGACAAGATTACTTTTCTCGGCAGTATTCACATTATTTTTTAATGAAGATGCCTGAGTCGCTTTCGCTTGCAATAAAATAGCGGCATCAATTGCGGCTGAAGGCCGTTCAAGGGCTTGCTGCTTATAGAGTGCTGAGATTTCTTGCTGTAAGGCAATAAACTCTTCATCACTCATTGCATCTTTATCTGTCTTATGACGATCAGTCATGTGTTACCCCTTGCCATTTAGCGGCAACGCATTGCTTAATGCTTTGATAGGCATATCGAATACGGCTTTTAGTGGCTTCTAAAGTGACATCAGCAATATCACTAATTGCGGCTGCGGTTAACCCTAATTCGATATTAAGTAAAAAAGCCTCTTTTTGAACTGCAGGTAAACTGGCTACACAGGACTTAAGTAATTTGGCTTTTTGTTCATCTTCAAGCTGCTCATCAGGACGGCCATGAGCATGCTCATTATTAATACTGGCATCAAAGTTATCCATAGTCTCGTCTCCCATATCTGCAGCTTCATCAAGCGGTTTAACCGCTCTAACATGATCGATTAATAAATTATGGGCGATGCGATATAACCAAGTAGTGAACTTGGCTGTAACTTGATAATTACCCGCTGCATTTATCACTTTGCCCCAGGTATCTTGATACAAGTCTTCAGCCAATGATTTTTGGCTCAACTGGCGAACAAAATAGCGATATAACGGGCCTTTATGCTTAGAATATAACTGCTCAAATGCCGCAGTATCACCTTGCTGATAATTCAACATGAGTTGCTCATCTGATATTCCCATTGCACTATCAGAGCTTTGCTTATTCGAGTCTGGCTTATTCGAATCGCTGTTATTTGAATCTAAGTCTTTCACTCAGGCTACCTGGCTTATTTGCTGTTTTAATTGCATTAAACCAGTTTGCCCAGCCCAGCAGTTATTGTCTACTAAATATGATTATTTACCGGTAAAGGCTTAGGAACAGGTTCAATAACTGGCTTTACAGGCAATATCAATTTTTGTTTTCCCTCAGGTAGCTCACCGGCATGTTTAGATTTTATTGGATACGGCATTGGATAAGGCTCCAGCTCATGTGGCGGTACCACCTGTTTTTTACTGCGCGCATCCTTGAATTTACTGTCTGAGGCAATAACGGCTACAGACTTGGCTATCGCAATGAACTCTGTGCGTTCGCCATCGAAATCTTCACCTTTTGAACCTTCAGCAATTTCAATCAGTTGTTGGTAATCGAAGTCATGCACATAATTATTCATGTTCATTAACTGCCCTAAGCCTGCGACTGCAGCTGCGAATCTAAATTCGTTACTTGTGTGTTCAAAAAACTTCTGCTGCTGATGAATATCAATAGGTTGCGGCTTGATTAATTTTTGCCCTGATGTCGAGCGTGCATCGGACAAGGATAACGTGGCTAACTCATTGGCACTGTATTTGTTAATGATTGAATCATTGTTCGAGTGATTGATAGAGCTATTGATATAGTTATTGGGCTGATTTTCAATAGATTCATTAAATCTAAGCTCATAAAGCGCCACATACTGGCGACGATAACTGAGCTTCATTGTTCTTGGGTGCGATGAGGTTTGATGCGCATTTTCAAAGCCTATCAAACGGTATTCTGACACGAGTCTTGGGTTAAAGTTAACCGTCGCTTGTAACCAATTAAAGCCAAGTGCCGCTTTATCACTGGCCTCTTTAGTTAACTCAATATTGATTAACAATAATTCTGTATCACGGTTATAAGGGGATGGTGCAAGTTCTGTTGCCAACACATAGTTATTGGACAAGAGCACGACATCATTAACATTGTGGGAAAATAGATAATCAAAGCGATTAATCAACTGATGACTCGCCACTTGATTGCGGTATGGTAAGGTATTTTTATTCACCGCTTGGGTTAATAATTCATAGTCATCACGGTTTGACATAAAACTAAATCGTGACACAGGGGTTTCGCCTGTCACCATATTTCCGCCATGACCGCTGAGGGTTAAGTTACCTTGGTAATAGCCTGGTTTAACCGGTGGGTAAGAAGGCTTCTTAGGTAATGAAATAGGGTCAATACTAACGGCTTGTACTTTTTCACTTTTAGCGATTTGCTGAATTTCTTCAGCGTTGACGCACATTGAAGTCGCTAACATCGCGGTTAAAGTCGCGAGGTAACATTGATGTTTGAACCCATTTCGATTTTGCTTTGTCATATTAAGCCTCATTACCAAAACGTTGATTGATACCAACCTTATTAGTAATAACGTAACAAAAATCAAAAAGGGTTATTTATTTTAATCTTTTTCAGTTCACCTGAGATTAAAGAGTAATTCCAGTTCTGGGATTAAAATGGCTTTCTCGGCATCACCAAAAAAATCATCATGCATTCTAATAAACGCTTCTTGAAAGCTTTGCTGCGCCATAACGCGATCAATTTCAGCAGTTATCTTATCGCCTTTATCACCTTTAGAGCAGGCAATATAGCCGTAAATAGGCTGTTCAACGTGGCGAATAGGTATCGAAATATAATCAAGAGATTTGTTGTTATCACGTAAATAAGCATCCACCACTTCACTATATTCAATCACCCCAAGTACCCTTTCAGCCTTGAGCATCTCAATTAACTTATTAGAGGAGCTAACACCACCACGAACATAAAATTCATGAGGTCTTTTAGTTATTTGTTGATCAATGTACTCGCCATAGGCTCTGTCTTTGACTACACCTATCTGCGCCTGTGTGTTTGCCGGCATATTGGCTAAATCTAATTGCTGTGCAAAAATCTGCTGATTTTTAGCGAGCACAATTAATCTCAATGGTGGGTAAATACTGATGGGGTAATGTGAAAAGCTTGCAACTTCAAGTCGTTCGGGGGTTTTAATCTTATTAAACATGCAACTATTTTGCTGTTTAGACAGCTCTAACCAACCACGAGTCATACTGACTTGCTGCTGTTCAAACGACAACTGGTTATCACTAAATGCAGTGAGTAAAGAAAGCACTTCCATTTCTTCATTACCAGCAATAGACACAATCGTCTCATCTACTTCCGTCAACATAACAGCCTGTACAGTTGCGTAAGAAGGTTGATTTATAATAATAAAAAACAATGTAATGTAAAAAACTAGTCCCTTAGTCTTTAACCTTTGGAATGCCATAGATTGCCTCCGAGTTTAAAGCCTATGTGGTTAACATTAGAGGAGAGTTTTAGCATTCGCAATCAGAAACTGAGTTTCAGCCGCAGAAAACACTGAAAAGCAGCCAAAATAAAGCCAACATGATATTATCTAGCCCCTTTTTTATAGCGAGCTTTCAGCAAGTTATAAACCCTGTGCCCTACACAGGGTAAAAGTAAAAATAACCTAATAATATAAGTGTGTTAAGGAGTTATCATGCAAGCCCTTGTTGCCGTAGTAATGGGATCTAAGAGTGATTGGCCGACCATGGAAGCCGCCGCAGAAATTATGGATAAGCTTCAGGTGCCATATCATGTTGAAGTTGTCTCAGCGCATCGCACTCCTGACAAACTAATGGATTTTGCAAGTACCGCTGCAGATAAAGGCTATAAAGTCATTATTGGTGGTGCCGGTGGTGCAGCACATTTACCAGGTATGATAGCGTCAAAAACTCGCTTACCTGTGCTAGGTGTCCCAGTGCAAAGTAAAGCGCTTTCAGGTATGGACAGCTTGCTTTCAATAGTACAAATGCCAAAAGGTATTGCTGTTGGTACGTTAGCTATTGGCACAGCTGGTGCGTTCAATGCAGGTTTATTAGCAAGCCAAATCTTGGCCGTTACCGATGCTGAACTTGCAGCTCGTTTAGATGCATTCCGCGAAGATCAAACTAACACGATTCTTGATAATCCAGATCCGAGGGAAGCTTAATGTCTAAGCAGGACTCTCAGTCAAACACGCAAACACCAGCAAAACAACACAATGTTTGGGTATTAGGCGATGGCCAATTAGGCGCGATGTTATCTCATGCAGGCCAGCCACTAGCGATTAATGTTCGCCCAGTGGATATCATGACGCCATCAGATGAGCGTTTACCGCTACAGGGTACTGATATCATTACTGCTGAACGCGAACAATGGCCTGAATCAAGCTTGAGTTTACAATTAAGCGAACACCCGCATTTTATTAATGGCCATGTATTTGGCCGTTTAGCAGATCGCTTTACTCAAAAAAGCCTATTAGATGAGTTATCAGTGCCGACTTCCCCTTGGGAATTGGTCGATGACAACACTCAAACTGAGGCATTACATCAGCAATACGGTGATCGGGTTTTATTAAAGCGCCGTACTGGTGGTTATGATGGCAAAGGTCAACATTGGCTAAAACAAGCTGAAGCAACTGACATTCCTGCTGACTGGCGTAACGAAGCCATTGCAGAGCAAGCCATCAACTTTGATGAAGAAGTATCGATTGTTGGTGTGAGAACCCAAACTGGCGAATGTGTTTTTTACCCACTCACACTTAACTTGCATCAAGACGGCATTTTAATGGCCTCTATTGCACCGTTAACTCGTCTCGACCATCTTCAACCACAAGCTGAAACAATGCTGACCAGTGTTATGGACGAGCTTGAATATGTGGGTGTGATGGCGATGGAGTGTTTCAGAGTCGGTGATAAACTGCTCGTTAACGAACTTGCTCCTCGCGTTCATAATTCTGGGCATTGGACTCAATCAGGTTGCCACATTAACCAATTTGAATTACACCTTCGTGCACTGTGTGGATTACCTATCCATAAGCCACAAGTTAACTTCCAGTGTGTCATGGTTAACTTAATTGGTGTCGATAAAGATGACCGCTGGTTAAGCCTGCCTAATGCAGAGTTATTTTGGTATAACAAAGAAGTGCGAGTTGGCCGCAAGGTGGGACATCTTAATCTTTCAGCACACAGTAACGATATGGTTAATGACAGTATTGGCCAACTGCAGCAATGGATGCCACAGCAATATCAGGCACCATTAGCATGGATTTTAGACGAGTTTAGTCGCTAGAATTGACTTAATATTTTGCACAAAAAAGGAGCCTAAGGCTCCTTTTTTTATGAATCCGTCAAACCGACTAGATGCACACTCTTGTGAGAACTTGCTCCAAGTTTTCTGAGCTGGCTTTTTGCTGCTGCGCTCTATTTGAAATGGCCTCAAGGTTTAATTGCACTTCATGGCTTAAGCGAGAGATTTCAATTGCACGGGTATTAATACTCCCTGTTGAAGTTTGCTGGCCTTGAATACTGTAAGTCATGTTACCGGCAACCGTATCTAGCTGCTGAAATGCCCTTCCAATATCAGCAAATGCCTGAGTCACACGCTGACATTGCATTAAACTTTCTTGGGTAACCCGTTGGCTTTCACCAATAGCATTTACAGCATTACCGGCTTTAGCCTGCAACTCGAGTACAATGGATTGGATCTCAACGGTCGACTCTTGAGTACGATGCGCCAATGCTCGAACCTCGTCAGCAACCACTGCAAAACCACGCCCTTGCTCGCCAGCCCGTGCTGCCTCAATAGCCGCATTAAGCGCTAACAAATTAGTTTGCTCTGCAATGCTTTTAATCACTTCTAGTACATTACCGATTTTTTGGCTATCACTGTTCAGTAGATCTAAATCAGAGACCATACTTTCAATACCGTTAGCAAATGTGGTCATTGAGTTTTGATTATTTTGCGCATCATCTGAACCTTGCGCTAATAGCTCTGTAACTTGAACTGAGGTGGACTTAAGTTCATCAGCATTATTTGACAGCTCATCGGCTGTGAGCATGATTTCAGTGAGTGATGCGGTAATTTGCTCGTTCTCATCGGTGCTTTTGTTGACCGAAGACTCAGCAGCCCCCATTTGCGAAGCAAGCTCATAAGAGCCCTCTTTTACGTCGTTGGCATCACTGCGAATATTATCAATTACCGACTTTAAGTCTTCAATGAACTCACTGAGACTATTAGTAATATGAGCAATTTGATCATCACCATGATCTTTAATTGGTTTATCGGGCGCCGTTTCGGTACTGATAACCAAACTAAGATAATGGCTTAAATCATTTAACCGTTTTTGTATTTGCTGTTTAAACAAATACACACCGAGGATTAATTGCGCTAACCCTAAACTGATTAATAGACAAACAAGATAAGTTTTTGAGACTTGTGCGGGTGAAAACAGAGATACAACAATGGCCAGCAGCACTAACGAAATTAATGGTAAAAGTAATTTCGTCTGCAATTTATTATCATTATGGTTTTGCATATAGAGTTCCGAAAACAATTTTTATGATACGAATCTAACAGTTCTTATTATGGTTTTTAGGGTTCATCTTTGAGTTAATAGCGTGTTCAACAGCACTAAATTAACACAATATCTACATTTGTTATCGGAAGATAGTCAGGAAAGTTTAGTGTTATTCTGAATAGAATCATAAATTAATGACATAAAAAAGCCCCGACAATGCGGGGCAAGTTGTTAAGCTCAGCTTAACCGAAAAACAAACGCCATAACCATGAAGAATCTAAATCCTCTTTACAGGTTCGGTATTGTTGAGCATAGGTTTTAGAACGGGCGTCAACACGATCAGCCACAGGCCCTAACCAAGCTTTAGCCTTATAAGTGCCACGTTTATAACCGCCCCAACCTTCGTGGTAATTCAAATATTGATTCTTGGCATCCCATTTTGAAACGCCATTAATTTTATGGGTTTTGTAAATAAACCATCCCATAAAGTCCATCGCGTCATCAAAGTTACTGCGACTCGACCAAGAGTTCCCAGTTTCACGCACGTAATCATCCCAAGTCATGGTTTTAGCTTGAGCATAACCATAAGCATCACTGGCTCTGCCTGTTGGGATAAAACCTAAAAAGTATTCCATTGGCGGCGCGGCATTATGCTTAAACGAACTTTCTTGATACATCATGGCTAACGGGACATGCACAGGTACTCCCCATTTATCACGGGTATTGACTGCGGCTTTATACCAAGAGCGATTCTCTTGGAATATAGAACATAAATTATCAGGTTCTTTAGGCGGTGGTGTAGCGCAGCCTGCAAGTTGCAGAAGAATAACGGTGCTAAAAGCACGGAAAAACCACTTCATAAAAGCCCTTAAATCAACGGAATACAAACTCAATCATAGGGCTAGATTTTCACATCTATGAAGTACAGATGCAATCGGGTTTACCATAAAATTAGCCATAAGCCTTACTTGAACATAAGGCGACGCGGTTACAGTTCAAATGAATGGTTTAGAATGGTGTACGAATAGAAAGTGTACGAATAGAAAATGCGCGCAAGCTTACTCCATTGGGTTGGCAAACGCACACTCATAAGATTCTTTTTTCCAGACAACTGGTTGCCAATAATCTGTATTTAATCCGTTGTAGACTTTATCTAGCTTAAATTCAGCGGCTAAGTGATAACGCTGCTCTCGTTCAACCTCAACCAGGATAGTTTTAGTCTGTCGAGCAGCTAATTTAACTTTCAGTTCCGGCGATTCAATTAACTCAGCAACAGTAAACTGATGTTCACCTGCTGGTAATTTATAATATGGACGTGAAATAACTGGTTTACCGTTAAGGTGCGTTACCACGACACGATATAAACTGTCTGTGACTGGTGGCGTAATATAACTCGCCACTGAACCACAAATCAGTTCATCCTCAGTAGACGTTGCACAGCCTTGCAGCAACACAACCGATATCGCTAGTAACGCAATGTTTCTCATTGATTCACTGCTGTTGCAGGTTCAGCTAAATCAGCAAAGTAGTCAGCCAAAAACTCATCAAATCCTACAGAAGGTTGGGTTTCAACGTCTTTTTGTTGCTGTAGAGATGCTGCAGCTTCTGCTTCATACTCTGCCATAGTCGATTCTGACAATGGGTAATTAGATAAATACTCATGATATTGCTGAGATAATTGTTTCACCCAAACGCCATGGTCAATACCTTGATTAACCACATCATCAATTACACGACCAGAGATTGTTTTGCTTGGATCGTTAATCGCCGCATGCCACTGCGTTAACGCATCTTGGTATTGTGTGCCTTCACCATCAAGTAATTTAGCAATTCTTGTCATGGGCTCAAAAATATCATTTAACCACTCATTCAAGGCAACTTGTTGACCATTACGGCTCAATGCTAAGCCTGGTTTACGACCTTCAAGCACAACCGCCTTAAGGTTTGCAGCAATTTCAGCTTCAGCCGATACATCGGTTTTCTCTGAAGACAACAACAAGCAATACAACAAGAATAAATCGAGGAACTTGACCTGACTAGCATCAATCCCGATTGGGCTATACGGGTTAACATCAAGTGCACGTACTTCAATATATTCAACCCCAGCTCTAGCCAAAGCCTCTGAAGGTTTCTCACCAGACTTAGCCACACGTTTAGCACGAATAGGCGAGTAAAATTCATTCTCGATTTGCAATACATTGCTGTTAAGTTGGCGATATTCACCGTCAACTTTGACACCTATTTTGGCAAAGCTTTCTGAAGGCATTCTGATGGCTTCACCGACACCATTTAAATACTCAGGTAGTGAGTTGTAGCTAATATTAAGCTGTTCTTGTTCTTGGTTGGTGTAACCTAAATCACTCATACGCAATGACGTTGCATACGGTAGGTATAAGGTGCCTTTACCCGTTGTTTTAAAGTCGAACTCAGTAGACTGACCTTTAATGAAAGAACTACAAAGCCCAGGTGATGAACCAAAAAAGTAAGGCAACACCCAAACCAGGCGGCGATAATTACGGATCATGCCAAAGTAAGACTCTGAGATAAAATCTTGACGTGTTAAGCTTTTATCACTGTTCTCATACAAGCTATCCCATAACTTTTCTGATACTGAAAAGTTAAAATGTACCCCTGCAATAATCTGCATCAGTGGGCCATATCTATGGGTTAAACCTTTACGGTATAAGGTTTTCATTTTACCGTTATTTGAGCTGCCATAACGTGCAATCGGAATATCTTTTTCATCCCCCACATAACACGGCATACTCACAGGCCATAGCGACTGGCCATTCATGTTTTTTACGCTATAGGCATGAGTTTGAGTCAAGCCTTCTAATAAGGTATCAATATTGGTATTAACAGGAGTAATAAACTCAAGCAATGACTCACTGTAATCAGTGGTAATACGAGAATGGGTTAATGCAGAACCTAGCTTTTCTGGGTGGCCATCTTTTGCTAATTGACCTGAGTCATCGATACGTAATGCTTCACGTTCAATACCACGTAGCATGCCAAGTAAAGATTCACGGCCTTCGCCGTTAGAAAGAAGATCGATTGTTTCATTGAATGAATTCAATTTGCTGTTCTCTTATTGTTGCTCGTATTAGCCGTTCACATCCACGACGTTCAAACTGCTAGACCCGATATTAGACGAGATAATTTCCCAAACTGTATAAATAAATACAATTAATGAAATTAATCACATTTTAGCGCCTAATAAAGAAAAAACGGTAACATTTTTATTGTCACCGTTATTAGTTTTTATTCATTGTATCAGACCCTATATAGGCTATATAGGGTCTATAACTTCAAAAGCAATAGCTAAACTTATTTAATCACCTTAATAGGATAGCCCAATGCTTCAAGCTTTGGTGAAATAGCTTGTTTATCACCCACAATGACAATAATCATCTCAGATAATTTAAGCTGTTCAGCCGCAAGCTGATTTAGCTCTTTCGCTGTGATGTTTTCAACAATGTCAGCTTGCTGTTCAGTAAAGTCATCGGCCAGTTTGTAACGCTGAATAATGCGCATAAACCCTGCTTTTTGATATGGCGTTTCATAGTCTAATGCTTTACCTTGAGAAATCGAACTGCGCATAAAGGCCAACTCTTCTTCCGTCATACCGTCTTTTTGGAACTGCTTTATTTCATTAATAAATTCAGTTACTGACTCCGCTGTCACATCACTTCTCACACTTGCAGAAGCTTCAAAACGTCCAGTTAAGTCATTACCATTAAAGCCAGTACGCGCGCCGTAGGTATAACCTTTATCTTCACGAAGATTTAAGTTAATCCGACTATTAAACGCGCCGCCCAATGGATAATTCATTAAGAATGCTTTGAAGTAATTACCAGTAGCATCATAAGGTAAAGCACGTTTACCCATTTTAATCACTGATTGGGCAGCATCTGGTTTATCAATGATATAAATGGTGCCACCAGCAAGCTTAGGCAATGGTGGTAATGCCATAGGCTCATTAGTTTGACCTTGCCATTGCTCAAATACAGCTAATGAAGGCATGATTTCTTGCTGATTTAAATCAGACACCACGACCATCTGTGCATTGCCAGCTTTATACTGCTGCTGATAAAACTGCTTCACATCATCAAGCGTTAATCCTGATACAGTCTCAAGAGTACCACCAGCATTAGCACTTAAATGGCTATCATCGCCATAAAGTAAGCTTGAAAAACCACGGCTAGCAAGAAAGTTAGGATCTGACTCTTGATGCTGTAGACCTTGAATTTCCTGTTGCTTTAAGCGCTCAAAATCCGCCTCAGCAAAAGCTGGACTAAATAACTTTTCTTGTAAAATAGCTAATGTCGGCGTTAGGTTCTCTGTCAAACTCGACACTTGAATATAGCTTTGCGTGGCTGATGCACCGAACGAAATACGACTACCTAGCATTTCTAGTGCGCCCGCTAACTCTTCTGTTGTGCGCTTTTCAGTTGACTCGTTTAGCATTGACGCGGTTATTGAAGCTAAGCCTGCTTTATCCATTTCAGGAAGTCGATTTCCTCCTTCAAGATAAATTAATAACTCAACGGTTGGGGTTTCATTACTTTCAGTCCCCATGACCTCAATACCATTAGCTAATGATGCAGTCCAAAGCTGAGGTACTTTAAGTACAGGGGCGTCACCAACTTTCGGCATGACTGTGCGATCAAAGCTTGAGGTAATTTGACGGACATTTTCAGTGCCCGTTACCGCTTCCTCAGCAATAGGTAGCATAGTCGGAGTAAAGTTATCCGGTTTTGCAATAAGCTGTTTTGCACCTTCTGGGACAACGCTCATCACCACCATCGGTTTATCTTTAATATATTTGTTGAAAACGCGCATAACGTCTTCTTTCGTGACACTGGCGTATCGCTCAAGATCACTTGCGACCATATTCGGGTTATCGAAAAAGGTTTGATTATAAGCCAGTGTTGATACCTTACCTTTGACACTTTGCATGCCATAGATAGTGTCCGACTCAAATTGTACTTTTACTTTTTGTAAATCATCGTCAGTCACCCCACGTTGCTCAAATTCAGCAATAGAGTCAGTAATCTTTTGCTCAAGGTCAGCAAGGTTAGCACCACTAGCCGGGTTAGCTAATGCAAATAAGGTTAAACGACAAGATAACTCTTGGCACGGGTGCCCTACCGAGGCTTGCACCGCAAAACCATCTTTTACTAGGTTTTTATAGAGTAATGAGGTTTTACCCCCACCTAATATGTTTGCTAATAAATCTAATGCGGCTTCATCTTGATGACGAGCGTATACCGTTGGGAATCCCATGTAGACAAGTGGTAAATGTACCTTGTCTTCCATAGAGATATAACGAGTTTTATCTAAACTCACAGGCGTTTTAGGATCAGCATTCACTTCAGGGCCACGTGCTAACTCACCAAAGTACTTATTCACCATGGCAAGGGTTTGCACTTCATCAAAGTCACCGCCAATGGTTAATGTTGCATTGTTAGGGCCATACCAACGTTTAAAAAAGTTTCTGACATCATCAACCGTGGCACGTTCTAAATCTTCTGGCCAGCCAATTACTGGCCAAGAATAAGGGTGCCCTGCTGGAAACATTGCTTGATTGAAACGCTCATTCAAACGCCCATAGGGCTGGTTATCAATACGCTGAGCACGTTCATTTTTAACTGTCTCACGCTGTACTTCAAACTTCTCGCTAGTCAACGCTGGCAACAAAAAGCCCATTCGGTCTGACTCTAGCCACAACATTTTTTCTAGCTGATTGCTTGGCACCGTTTCAAAGTAGTTGGTTCGGTCGGTATTAGTGGTGCCGTTTAAGGTGCCACCTGCTTCGGTGATCACTTTAAAGTGTTGTTCATCGCCCACATTTTGCGAACCTTGAAACATCATGTGCTCAAATAAATGTGCAAAGCCACTGCGGCCAGCCACTTCGCGAGCTGAGCCCACATGATAGGTCACATCAACATGAACTAAAGGATCTGAGCTGTCTTGATGCAGAATGACCGTTAAGCCGTTTTCAAGTTGGTACTTTTTATAAGGGATGCCTATCGCATCTGATGCTTGAACGGTTTCAAGTAAGGTCACCCCGTCGGGTAATGATGAAGAGGTGGTTGCTTCATGAGCGCAGCCACTAATAGCGATTGAAATTGCCGCTGCTAAGATCCATTTTTTCACTCTATTCTCCTTGAATAAATATAAGGTCAGTGAGATGTGCTAATGTCATCTCTGACAGCAGGGAATACATAGGGTTTCAGTAAATTTCACCTTATTGATTCAATTGCTGAAAAAAGCCTCACTGACATTATTTATAAAATACGATTCGTATAAAATACTTTGGTGTAAAACGCCTATTACTATCGTTTTACCACGCCCACATAAAGGCCGCTACTATTAAAGAGTATCGAATTGTTTTGCCAATCAAAATCATGATTGTAGAAGGGACTATGGGTAGCTTTAACCAACCTGCAATTAAACACAAAATATCACCAATCAAAGGTAGCCAAGACAAGAGTAATGCCCAGTAGCCATATTTTTCAATTAAATTTAATCCATGTTGGTATTTTTTAGAGGCAAAGTCCTCTGGCGTCTTAGCGAATCGACCTAAATAGCCTAAATAGTAACTTGTAATCGCTCCTAACGAATTACCTACGCTGGCAACCACCAGCAAAGATACCCAAGTTTCAGGCGCATCTGTTAGCAAAGCCACAAGTAAAACTTCTGAACCTCCAGGTAACAAAGTTGCCGCTAAAAACGCCCCACTAAACATTAACCATAACGCAGTCATTTACTTTACCTAATGATATCTATAGAGTTTTAAACACTTTCAACTATACAGACGACAAAGTTAGCAAGTTGTTGAATTTTAAAGTGCATTTAACATATTGTGTTTTTGGAATAAGTTATATCAAAAACGGTTTGTTCCACCTTGGAACACTCAATACAATTCGAAAATTGTTCAGATAAAGACTGTAGTTAAGCAATATTAAAATAAGCTGAACATGATATGGCTTATCGACGTATTCTTGCTCGTAACAAACAAATCAACAATGACTATCAATGGCCTTTATGTGTGATTGTGTTAGGTTATTGAAATAATAATCCCCTTGCCTACTTTAAAGAGCAAGTATAATAAATAGTTGGAATTGAAATGATTTTTCAAACCTTGAAACGTATTCCTTTTTGGCAGAAAGTGCTAGCGGGTTTCGCATTTGGTATTTTAGCAGGTATCGCACTTGGCGATAGCGCCATAATGTTAAAGCCACTAGGCGACTTATTCATTAGTGCCATTAAAATGCTGGTCGCACCGTTAGTATTTTGTGCCATCGTAGTTAGCATTACTTCTTTAGGCTCACAAGCAAACCTTAAGCGGCTCAGCCTCAAAACCTTAGGCATGTTTATGCTGACAGGTACGGCCGCATCATTTATTGGCCTAGCCATTGGTAGCTCATTCGACATGGGCGGCAGCATTGAGCTAGCAACAAGTGAAGTGCGTGACCGAGATATTCCGGGCTTCGCTCAAGTATTACTGAACATGATCCCCGAGAACCCTTTTGCATCACTAGCTGAAGGTAAAGTACTCCAGATTATTGTCTTTGCCGCGTTAGTCGGTATAGCGATTAATACCGTTGGCGAAAAAGCAGCGCCTTTAAAAAACACCATTTCAGCGGGTGCTGAAGTGATGTTTGAATTAACTCGTATGGTGTTAAAACTGACTCCAATTGGTGTATTTGGCTTAATGGCGTGGGTTGTTGGCGAATATGGATTATCAACTCTACTTCCACTTGGTAAGTTCATCTTAGCCATTTACGTTGCCGCATTAATTCACATTATTTTCGTTTACGGCGGTTTAATTAAGTTTGTTGCTCGCTTAAGCCCAGTGCAGTTTTTCCGTAAAGCAATGCCTGCCCAACTAGTGGCTTTCAGCACCGCATCAAGCTTTGGCACATTGCCTGCCAGTAATAAATGTACTGAATCAATGGGTGTATCAAAACGTTATAGCGCATTTGTATTGCCACTAGGCGCCACCATGAACATGGACGGTTGTGGCGGTATTTACCCAGCAATTGCGGCTATCTTTATTGCTCAAATCTACGGTATTCCGTTAGACATGACTGACTATATGTTGATTGCGGTTACAGCGACGGTAGCATCAGTAGGTACTGCTGGCGTGCCGGGAAGTGCAATGGTGATGTTAACCGTAACACTAGGTGTTGTGGGTTTACCGCTTGAAGGGATTGCCTTTATTGCCGCTATCGACCGCGTCATTGATATGATCCGTACTGCAACCAATGTCACTGGCGATATGATGACAGCTGTTGTTATTGGTAAAAGTGAAGGTCAGTTTGATGAAGAGCAATTTTACTCAAATGAGAAAGTCGTTGAACAAGCAGCTTAAGCTTTAGCATTAGTTCAGCTTGATATAGCGCGATAAAATCAAAAATGGCAGATGAAATCATCTGCCATTTTTATTGCCTGCTTTATGACAATTTTGTCATTAAAACGTAGCGTTTTAAATAAACATTAGAACTTGGCATTAAACCACACCCAGCCTTTATCGGTATCAACTTTACCCGCAGCCACATCACCTGCAGAATAAGCCGCATACTTAACACCAACAGTATAGTGGTCATAGAAAGGTACACTAAACACCGCGTTAATTTCTGAGCCTAAATCATCGACAACCGCACTCGATTCATCTGCATCAAACTCATGATAAGCCACAGCCCATTTACCACCGATTACGTTACCGCCAATCGACGCATACAAGTCAGCTAAACCTTGTTTAGGAGTGGTTAAGAATTGGTCCGTCCAACCATTAAAGCCGTGCAGTGTTGCCAATGGAGTCGAGAAACCATAGTCGCCGCCATCAGATCCTAACAGCTCATAACCTATTTTGAATGTGACCACTGAAAGTCCAATGCCACCTTCAACGCTCATATAATCAGCAGAATAAGATTGACCTGCAGTGTCTGAGTCTTGCGTCGCGTACTCTGCAGAATAAAGTACTTTAATATCACCAATATCGGTTTTTCCCGCGAAACGGACACCGTAGGTATCCAGACCATTTTCAATATTGGTATCTTCTTCCAGAAGGTAACCATAAGCACTTAATGTACCGAAGCCCGTTTTTAATTGAGCATTGATTAAATTATCTTTTGAATCGATATCTTTCTCTTCAGCAAAGATACGATTACGTTGAGTAATGTAACCGTAATCAATTTTAAAAACGTCGTTGAATTTATATTCAAGCATAAGCCCGTCAAAGGTCTGCCTATCTTGACGCCAGCCTACATGACCAACAAAACGTTGGTTATCAAAGGTAATCACTTGACGGCCACCTTTAGCAGTGAAACCTTCGTAATTGTATTTTAAAAAGAATTGGTCAAGCTCTGTGGTTTCTGGATCGGCAATGACCGAATAATCAGGGTTCTTACCGAGAGTGTTGTTGTAATCATCAACCCCAGCCACGACGCGTGAATCTTCAAACTCTACTAACGAACTAAAACCATAGTAATCAGCTGTGGCATAAGTAAGTCGAGTACGTAGCGTAAAAGCATCTGCATCTTTTAGTGCGTTATCTTGCTCAACCATTTCATAACGAAGGTTAAGGTCTACCTTGACCTTTCCCTCGGTAACCGCTTCTGCAATCGTTGTTGCTTCTGCTGCATGTACTTGGCCCATCAATGCCAATGAAGCAGGTGCAAGTAAAGTCAAAGCAGACTTGGCTAACTTTTTATTGATTAAGCTTGCAAGTTGGTTCTTTCTCATCATATTTCCCTTATTGTATTTAAAGCTTATCCATCAGAATAATCTTAGCCAACATTAGCAGTTTCATCATTACTAATTGATGAATTGCTAATATTTATATTCTCAACTTTGCGTTGTTTTTCGTATAAGAACTTCAGTACCTCAGCTCTTAAATGGTTATAATCTTTATCCTCTGCGAGTGCTAAACGCTCTCTAGGACGAGGTAAGTTTACGTCTAAAATTTCGCCTACTGTTGCCGCAGGGCCATTGGTCATCATCACAATTTTGTCTGACAGCAACACCGCTTCATCAACGTCATGGGTGATCATAATGACCGTGTTATTGAGCTCATTCTGAATCTCCATCAACGAGTCTTGCATATGGGCTCTGGTTAACGCATCAAGAGCCCCAAAAGGCTCATCCATCAGTAAAACCTCAGGCTCCATTGCCAGTGCTCTAGCAATACCAACACGTTGTTTCATACCACCTGATATTTCGCTGGGTAACTTATGCATCGCATGGTCCATATGAACTAGTTTCAAGTTGTATTCAATCCAATCTTTCATTTCTGCTTTGGATTTTTTATTCTTAAACACCTGCTTTACGGCTAACTCAACATTTTGATATGAGGTTAACCAAGGCAGCAATGAGTGGTTCTGAAACACAACGGCACGTTCTGGCCCTGGTTCTGCCACTTCTGTGCTATTTAAAATCACGCCACCTTTGGTTGCTTGGTATAAACCCGCGACAATGTTCAGTACCGTAGACTTACCGCAACCTGAGTGACCAATCAGTGACACGAACTCGCCTTTATTGATTTTAAGGTTCACTTCCTTAAGCGCTTTAAATGGCCCTTTAGGTGTAGGGAAATCCATATCAATGTTACTTATGTCTAAAAAAGTGCTCATTAGATTTTCCTCTCATTCATGACTTGCTTTTATCCCACGAGAACCAACGTTGTAACGCCAGCACTCCTCGGTCGAGTAAAAAACCAATTAGACCAATAACCACCACGGCAGCCATAATGCGTGCCAATGACTCTGAACTACCATTTTGAAACTCATCCCAAACGAACTTACCTAGCCCTGGGTTTTGTGCCAGCATTTCTGCCGCAATCAATACCATCCAAGCAACGCCAAGCGATAAGCGCATACCCGTAAAGATGAGTGGAATCGAAGCCGGTAACACAATTTTCTGAATATGGGTCAACGGAGATAAACGCAGTACACGACTCACGTTCACTAAATCAGAGTCAATATTGGCTACACCAAGAGAAGTATTAATCATCATTGGCCACAAACTACATAAGGTGACCGTGAGTAAAGAATTAATAAACGATTTAGACACCATAGGATCTGGCGATACATACAGGGCACTGACAACCATTGTCACCAAAGGTAACCAGGCTAATGGCGATACAGGCTTAAAAATTTGCACTATCGGATTCAGTGCAGCATTTAGCGTTGGACTCAAGCCCATCCAGATTCCCATTGGAATCGCAATAGCAGCAGCCAAGATAAAGCCTGACATCACTGTCACTAGACTTGTAAAAATCTGGTCAACAAAGGTTTCTTTACCTGTGTATGCTCTGACTTTCACAACATAGCTAGGGTCAACTTCTAATCGTGCAGCATTTCGCTTGTCTTGACGCTCATAAAAGGCCTCGGCTTTCACTCTTTCAGCATTATGCTCTTGATATAAAGCCCCAAACTGTTCTGCTACGGCAACAGGACCTGGGAATTTACCTAACGAGGTGTTAATGCTATTTGCAGCAATTGACCAAATCACTAAAAAAACCGTGATGCCAATGACAGGCAGTAGCAATGCTTTACTGGCTTGAGCCATCCAAGAGACTAAAGAGGTCAATTTACTTTTATCGAGCATTAATCGATCGGTTAAGCGTGTAATGGTTGTCATAATGTGTTCCTTAACTCCGCGCTAAACGTAAGCAAGTTGATGACTCAGCTTGCTTACGAATACATCATCTAGAGTTTGTCGCCCTGCTTTAAGCCAATAGCGAATTTGCTTAAATAATCATTAGGCGCACTACCGTCATAAACGATGTCATCAATGAAGTGCTGCTGTGGTTTTTTGAACCCCGTTTCCGTTGCAAAATCAGGGAAGTGCTTAGCTTCGATTGTCTTATCATCAATCAGAGACTGTGCAGCTTTAGCGTAGATATCAGGACGATAAACTTTTGCAGCAACATCTTTGTACCAAGCATCAGGCTTGTCATCTGAGATTTGTCCCCAACGGCGCATTTGAGTCAAATACCAAATCGCATCAGAGTAATATGGATAAGTTGCGTTGTAGCGGAAGAACACATTGAAATCAGGTACTGAACGCTTATCACCTTTTTCGTATTCAAAGGTACCTGTCATGCTATTGGCAATCACATCGTAATCGGCGCCAACATAGTTTGACTGTGACAAAATCTTAACTGCAGCAGGACGATTAGCATTGTTGTTATCATCTAACCATTTCGCCGCTTTGATCAGAGCACGGGTTAATCGAATTGTTGTGTTAGGGTATTTTTCTGCAAATTCAGCTGTTATACCAAAGACTTTCTCAGGGTTATTTTTCCAAATCTCATAATCGGTAACCACTGGCACCCCAATACCTTTAAACACGGCTTGTTGGTTCCATGGCTCACCCACGCAGTAGCCATAAATCGTGCCCGCTTCAAGGGTTGAAGGCATCTGTGGTGGTGGCGTCACTGATAAAAATGCTTGGGCATCTAACTGACCTGAAGTATCACCTTTATGAGGCGCGTAGTAACCAGGGTGGATACCACCTGCTGCTAACCAATAACGTAATTCGTAGTTATGAGTTGAGACAGGAAATACCATACCCATTTTAAATGGCTTACCCGCCTCAGTATATTCCTCTACCACTGGTTTTAACGCATCAGCTTTAATAGGGTGAACGGGTTTCCCGTCACTATCTTTGGCAATATTGGGTTTCATCTTGCTCCAAATATCATTTGAAACCGTAATAGCATTACCATTTAAGTCCATCGAAAAAGGCGTGATGATGTGAGCTTTAGTGCCATAACCAATCGTGGCTGCTATCGGTTGCCCTGCCAGCATATGTGCGCCATCTAAACGTCCATCGATAACACCATCTAATAGCACCTTCCAGTTAGCTTGTGCTTCGATGGTCACATATAAACCTTCTTCTTCGAAGTAACCATTTTCATAAGCAATCGCAATCGGTGCCATATCGGTTAATTTGATAAAACCGAACGTTAACTCTTCTTTTTCAGGAAAGCCGACCTCTGCCATAGCAGGAGCGACTGCCGTAAACGACACAGCCAATAGAGTATGTTTAAGTGCTTTTTTCCAATTCATCTTTCTATCCTTGTTAAATTTAAAAAAGTTAAGTCAAAAACTAAATTTGAAATAGGGAAAACCAAAAAGGCGCCAACTACTCCCTAAGGAATAATTAAGCGCCTTTGCTTAAATTAATTTATCTCTTTCAAGGCTCATAACACAGCTAATCGATTAAATAACCAACGACATATGCGACTTATGAGCACTACTGAAAACTCGAATTGTTGATAAATACTATTCAGCAACCGTGCCAATCTTTTAAGTTGATGTTTTTAAACAAGTTTATAAATTAAGCACTGGTAGTACTCATAAAGGGTGATACCAATTCAGTGCAACATAAGTTCAATCGCACCTAAATGGGTACTTGAACGGCAAAGTATCCCCCTAAAGAGGTGCAACATTTTTTTTGAAACGAAAAATCACTTTTGAATAAATGAGATGAGGTTGAATGAGACTTAGTTTGCTGAGATCAGATTTAATGAGACTAGGTTTAATGAGACTTAGTTTGTTGGGAGTAGGTTTAATGAGACTTAGCTTGTTGAGATTAGATTTAATGATACTTAGTTTGTTGAGACTTAGTTTAATGAGACTAGGTTTAATGAGACTTAGTTTGTTGCGAGTAGGCTTAATGAGACTTAGTTTGTTGAAAGTAGGTTTAATGAGACTTAGCTTGTTGAAACTAGGCTTGTTGAGACTAGATTTAATGAGACTTAGTTTGTTGGGAATAGGTTTAATGAGACTTAGCTTGTTGAAACGAGGTGGAATAGATTTGAGCAGGATAGGATGGTCTAACACCTTATATGGCATGCATCAGTGCAATAACAATTTTAAGCCAATAAAAAAGCCACTGTTAGTCAGTGGCTTCATTCGATTACTCGCGTTTACTTGTCGCTACATTTGATAACGATTAGCCTAATACTGCAAGTAATACACCCGCTGCCACAGCGCTACCTAGAACACCAGCAACGTTAGGCCCCATAGCGTGCATCAGTAAGAAGTTTTGCTGATTAGCCTCAAGACCTACCTTGTTTACAACACGCGCTGCCATAGGAACCGCAGATACGCCCGCTGCACCAATTAATGGGTTTATCTTGCCGCCAGATAACTTAGACATCAATTTAGCCATCATCACACCTGCCGCAGTACCAATACTGAAAGCAACAGCGCCTAAGACTAAAATGCCTAAAGTTTCGATGCGCAGGAATTCTTCAGCTTGCAGTTTTGAGCCCACTGCTAAACCAAGGAAAATCGTCACAACGTTAATTAACTCATTCTGTGCAGTGCTTGAAAGTCTATCAACCACGCCACATTCACGCATTAAGTTACCTAAACAAAACATACCTACTAGTGGTGTTGCTGCTGGTAAGAACAGAATTGTCATACCGACCACCATCAGTGGGAAGATGATTTTTTCTTTCTTACTGACCTCACGAAGCTGTTCCATCTTAATGGTACGCTCTGATTCGCTGGTTAATAGACGCATAATCGGTGGCTGAATTAATGGTACTAAAGCCATATAAGAGTATGCAGCAACCGCAATCGCACCTAATAAGTCTGGCGCAAGCTTCGAGGCTAAGAAAATAGCTGTCGGACCATCTGCACCACCAATGATGGCAATAGCAGCCGCATCTTGCATGGAAAATTCAAAGCCTGGCACTAGGTTCAGTGCAATCGCACCTAGCAAGGTAGCAAAAATGCCAAACTGCGCAGCTGCGCCCAATAACAAGGTCTTCGGGTTAGCAATCAATGCACCAAAATCTGTCAGTGCACCTACGCCCATGAAAATCAATAGCGGGAAAATCCCCGTTTCAATTCCCACATGGTAGGCATACCAAAGCAAACCACCTTCGTCGGTAAAACCTGCATTTGGAATATTCGCTAAAATGGCACCAAAACCAATCGGTACTAATAATAGCGGCTCAAAACCTTTAGAAATGGCAAGGAAAAGTAATAAGCCTCCAATTGCCATCATAAATATTTGATCAGGTGCGAAGTTAGCAATACCCGTCTCAGACCAAAAGGCCATTAATCCTTCCATGCTATCTCCTACGCTAATGCTAACAGTGGCGAACCAACTGTAACTGCATCACCTTGCTTAACTGATATATTACGAATGATACCCGCAGTTTCTGCACGCACTTCTGTTTCCATTTTCATTGCTTCAAGGATGATGATGACATCACCTTCATTGACTTGATCGCCATCATTAACCAAGACTTTGAAAATATTGCCAGATAATGGCGCATTCATCGTGGTTTTGATTGTATTGCTGACAGGAGCATGTGGCGCTAATGGTGCTGGCGCTTGTGAGCCCGCTTCAGTGGTTGCAGGAACGATTTGGCTTATATCGCCACCCTCACTCACTTCAACGACAAAGTTTTGCCCCTGAACATTAACAGTGTACGTTTCAGGGCCTTTCTCTGTTTTCGCAGCAGGTACAGCCATATCATCAGCACTTGGGACTGGCTCAAATGCATCTGGATTACCACGGTTAGATAAAAACTGCAGGCCGATTTGGTTGAATAATGCATACGTCATCACATCGTCATCAGTTTCAGTCGCTAAACTAAAACCATCTTTCTTAGCGATGTCGCTTAACTCGGTCCGTAGTTTTTCAAGTTCAGGCTCGATAAGATCGGCAGGACGACATGTAATCGCTTCTGCGCCATTTAGTACTCTAGCTTGTAGTTCTGCGTTAACAGGGGCTGGTGTTGCGCCGTACTCACCTTTTAATACGCCTTCTGTTTCTTTTGCGAGTGTTTTATAACGTTCACCCATCAGGACATTAATAACTGACTGTGTGCCGACAATTTGTGAGGTTGGTGTAACTAGAGGTAAGAAGCCAAGATCTTCACGTACTCGTGGGATTTCTTCTAATACTTCATCCATCTTGTCAGCAGCGCCCTGCTCTTTAAGCTGGTTTTCCATGTTAGTTAACATGCCACCTGGCACTTGTGCACGCAAGATACGAGAATCAATGCCTTTAAGCGCACCTTCAAAACGTGCATATTTTTTACGTACATCTCTGAAATATGCAGCAATCTCTTCAAGGGTCGCCATGTCATAACCCGTTGAGCGGCCATTATCTTCTGCCATTGCCACCAGTGTTTCAGTTGCTGAATGACCATAAGTTTGGCTCATAGAAGAAATCGCAGTATCAAGAACATCAATACCGGCTTCGATGGCTTTTTGGTACGTTGCAGTACTTAAACCCGTTGTAGCATGGCAATGCATTGATACCGTTAAATCAGTTTGTGATTTCAAACGGCTAATAAGGTCATAAGCTTCCATTGGTTTAAGTAAACCAGCCATGTCCTTAATACATAACGAGTCACACCCTAAATCTTCGAGGTTTTTCGCCATTGAGACCCAAGTATCAACAGTGTGAACTGGACTAGTGGTAAATGAAATCGTACCTTGGGCATGACCGCCGACCTGTTTAACCGCTTTTACTGCAGTCTCTAGATTTCGTACATCGTTCATCGCATCAAAAACACGGAAAACGTCAACGCCATTTGTATGTGCGCGCTCAACAAAGCGCGTCACTACGTCATCAGCATAGTGACGGTAACCTAATAAATTTTGGCCACGCAGTAGCATCTGCTGTGGAGTATTTGGCATCACTTTTTTCAATTCGCGAATTCGATCCCAAGGATCTTCGCCTAAATAACGGATACAAGAATCAAATGTTGCACCACCCCAAGATTCTAAAGACCAAAAACCAACTTTATCCAGTAAAGGAGCGATAGGTAACATATCGTCTAAACGCAGGCGTGTTGCAAGAATAGACTGATGGGCGTCTCGTAATACTACATCTGTTAACGCTAAAGGCTTGCTCATAAATACTCCTAAACTGTTAATCTTTTGCACGATACTGATGAATAGCAGAGGTAATGGCTGCTACTAACTTAGGATCAAGTGTTGTTGCTGAAGCTGCGACAGGTGCTGGCGCATAGGCAACGGTAGGTTGAATCTCTGACTTGCATAATCTGGCGACGATTTTAATACCGACAATTAGCATACTCAAAAATATGAATACTAAGCCCATCCCCATTATCATCACGCCTAGGGCGTCAAATAACTGCTCAGATATTGAAGTCATACATCCTCTCTTGTCTTAATGTTCAATCAGTGATTGCACATAGGATCCATTTCGATTGCGTAAAGCCGATGAAATTATATAGCCTATCAGTGTTGCACCATTTTCATGCAGTACACATCATTTAAGTACCACATAGAATAATTATTCAATCAATATTAACCAATTTCAGATTATAAAAAAGAGCTCAAACTGTCTAATTTAGTTATATCAGATTCTTCATCGACGAAAAATATAACTAATTTATAACAATTAATCCAACACACTGTAAATTGGTCAGACCAAAAATAATAAAATTAAACCTCACTATGTGATAATTCTATAAAATATTCACAGTAATATTGAACATTATTCAATTCCGAGGGTTTTATCGCAAAAATGACAAGATTATGACCACTTCTATATAAAAAGAGATATCAAGAATAAGAACAACCAATCGCCCCAATGCTGTGCATGAATGCTCAAAAGCATAAATATGCCAATTTTAGCCCTAGAAGGTGACTATTTATGAACTTTATGAGCAGATTGGCTTTATTAGCAGCGAACTATTCTAGTGAATCAAACAAATCCTTCAGAGAGTGGCTTTAAAAAATTGATTATGTAGTTCAGTTAACTAGAACAGATTGAAATTATAAGAGGAGTTTTGGGACTTTAGAATCTTGAAAGTGAAAGGTGGAACGTGAAAGTTTTGATCTTGTGACTAGCTGTTAATAACAGCTTATATGGCAATGTGAACGAGTGATAACAGATAGTGCTGATAGATCTGTGTCAACCAAGTCATAAAGCATAAATTAAACGTAAAAAAAATGCCCTGTAGTAATCTACAGGGCATTCTCTTTATCATGGTGCGGATGGGAGGATTCGAACCTCCGACCGCCTGGTTCGTAGCCAGGTACTCTATCCAGCTGAGCTACATCCGCTAATTTTTTACGTTTACTGCATGCTCAATGCTATTTGAGCTTAGTTGCATATTCAATATATGCAAATAATGGCGGAGAGGGAGGGATTCGAACCCTCGATGGGAGTTAAAGCCCATACTCCCTTAGCAGGGGAGCGCCTTCGGCCACTCGGCCACCTCTCCGAATTATGGTGCGGATGGGAGGAGTCGAACCTCCGACCGCCTGGTTCGTAGCCAGGTACTCTATCCAGCTGAGCTACATCCGCATAATTTGGTATGAATTTTATATGGTGCGGATGGGAGGATTCGAACCTCCGACCGCCTGGTTCGTAGCCAGGTACTCTATCCAGCTGAGCTACATCCGCATATATAAAATGGTAAAGCTTTTGAATAATCTAATGGTGCGGATGGGAGGAGTCGAACCTCCGACCGCCTGGTTCGTAGCCAGGTACTCTATCCAGCTGAGCTACATCCGCTCATTAAATAATTCAAACACAAAATAGCAATGGTGCGGATGGGAGGATTCGAACCTCCGACCGCCTGGTTCGTAGCCAGGTACTCTATCCAGCTGAGCTACATCCGCATCGTTTACTATTTTTTAAGAAATGGCGGAGAGGGAGGGATTCGAACCCTCGATGGGATTTAAAGCCCATACTCCCTTAGCAGGGGAGCGCCTTCGGCCACTCGGCCACCTCTCCGTTTCTTGGGCGGTATATTACTGTTTGAAGAAAATAAGTCAAACCCTTTTTCAGAAACATATATTCATTTGAACTGTTTTTAATCATATTGCCGACTTAAGCCACAAATATTTTCAATTCACCCTACCGATTTTTGTTTTTTTGCTTTAAAACAATATCACTATTTAATGTCGTGACGTTTCAGTTTATCCATTTCTGCAATCGACAACGATTTTATTGTCCTTAAAAGTACACTTAGCCAAATCATGATATTAAGCCTTCTTTATATAACAGCACCAAAGCTTGCAACGCGAGAATAACCATGAATTGAAGAGTAAATAGTAGAGTGGATAGAAGAAGGAATAAAATACGAGTACAACGATGAGAGAATCAGCAAAACCTGAGTAAGCTTTGGGAGACCTAAAGTGCTATACAGAATAATCGAATCATTAAAAGATTGTTCATGGCATACAGAAATAACACAAACCGAAACACGACGAACTCATTCAATAATAGCTGGTTCGGTTTTATTCAATGCTCATAATCAAAGGTTGGTTCATTTTTGTGTCAGACACAAAAAAGCCAGCTTTCACTGGCTTAAATGGTATAACGCTGAACAATTCTGATTTATCAGAAATTGCCACCCTCAGGGGTGCTATTTCCAGATTTTTCAGACTGGATACGTTGATAAATTTCTTCACGATGAACTGATACTTCTTTAGGTGCATTCACACCGATACGTACTTGGTTACCTTTAACACCCAGTACAGTAACAGTCACTTCATCACCTATCATTAATGTTTCGCCTACACGGCGAGTCAAAATCAGCATTCGATTGCTCCTTTAGTCCAATCAGCATACACCAGCTTCTATCCGTAATATGCGCGTTTAATAGTGTTAGCTTAATACAAATCATTAGTGACGACACTAAATCAATAAAATTTTTAAGCTTTTTAGCGTAAAAAATCGAAAATCAAAGAATTTTGGCATTTTAAAAGTCTGCTTGTATCAAGCTGTTAACATTTGCAGACCATTCTTTAGACAAAGCTAAAACAGAACTTTCGCATCAAGTTGCTGCTTTCATCATCAAATTAGCATAAAAATCTATAACCAATTAATTTGTAGTGCTTTGAACCAGATTATACAAAATATTGATGTTGGTTAACTTATTAACCAACATCAATAAATCTACTATGCCAAACCTTAAACAATCACTCAAGCCATAAAGCGACTGAGATCAAAAGATGATGAAATAAAACAGTTTAATCTCTTAAATCATCACCTAAACTATCCGTTAGAACTGTTTTGGTTCATTACTAGCTTAAACGTTCTGTTAACCATGGTTGTACTAACGCTAACGCTTCATCAAGTTTCTCAGGCTGAGTACCACCAGCTTGCGCCATATCAGGACGTCCACCGCCTTTACCGCCAACTTGCTGAGCAACCATAGCAACTAACTCACCCGCTTTCACTTTACCTATAAGATCTTTGCTCACACCGGCAATTAAGTTCACTTTGCCTTCGTTTGCAATGCCTAATACGATAATCGCTGAATTAAGCTTTTGCTTTAATTCATCTTGCAAACCACGAAGTGATTTAGGATCTGCACCTTCAAGTTTTTTAACTAATACTTTAACGCCGTTAAGATCAATGGCTTCGCCAGCAATATCTGCGCTGGCTGCTGCCGCCAACTTGTCTTTAAGCTGAGACATTTCTTTTTCAAGTTGCTTCACTTTATCAAGCTGCGCTTTTAGTTTTACAACCACAGAAGCTGAGTCAGACTTAAGTAATGAAGCCGCTTTATCAAGCTGAGCTTGTTGCTCTGCTACATAAGCCATTGCTGCTGCGCCAGTTACTGCTTCAATACGGCGAATACCCGCAGCAATACCACCTTCTGATGTGATTTTGAATAAACCAATATCACCAGTGCGGCCCACATGAGTACCACCACAAAGCTCGATAGAGAAATCGCCCATGGTAACGACACGTACTTCGTTGTCGTACTTCTCACCAAATAACGCCATAGCGCCTTGCTCTTTGGCTTCATCAATCCCCATTACTGCGGTTTTCAGTTGATGATTACGACGAATTTGAGTGTTAACCATTTCTTCAACTTGCTTAAGTTCTGCTGCAGTAACAGCTTCAAAATGTGCAAAGTCAAAACGTAAACGTTCAGGGTTTACTAATGAACCTTTCTGGTTCACATGCGTGCCCAATACATTACGTAATGCGGAATGTAATAAATGCGTCACTGAATGGTTTAATTGAGTACGATGACGTAGTTTTTTATCCACTTCAGCGTTAACGGTTTGACCAAGGGTTAAGGTTCCAGCAGTTAACTTACCTTCATGACCAAAAGCCTGACCGAAAATTTGAGTGTCAGCGACTGTAAATACCGTTTCATCAACAGACAGTTGACCTTTATCACCAACCTGTCCACCAGACTCAGCATAAAACGGCGTGTTATCTAATACAATGACAGCGTCTTGTCCTGCGACAAGTGACTCTACTGCAACACCTTCAACGTAGATTGCTGTTACAACGCCTTGACCATTTAATTCGGTGTAACCACAGAATTCAGTCTCACCTTCGATTTTCAGGCCGCTGTTATAATCAGTACCAAAGTTACCAGCTGCTTGTGCACGGCTTCTTTGCTCTGCCATTGCTGCTTCGAAACCTGCTTCATCAACAGTAATATCACGCTCACGACAAACATCTGCCGTTAAATCAACAGGGAAACCATAAGTATCGTAAAGTTTGAATGCGGTTTCACCGTCTAACACATTAGTGCTTAACTCGTTTAATGCAGCATCTAGAATGCCTAAACCACGCTCTAGAGTTCTTGCAAACTGTTCTTCTTCCGCTTTCAACGACTTTTCAATAATCGCTTTCGCTTCAACAAGGCCTTTACCCGCATCGCCCATCACTTCGATAAGTGTAGGTAATAACTTGTAAAAGAATGTCTCAGTCGCCCCTAGCTTATTACCGTGACGAACTGCACGGCGAATGATTCGGCGTAGTACGTAACCACGACCTTCATTTGATGGCATAACACCATCAGCAATCAAGAATGAACAAGAACGAATATGGTCGGCAATAACGCGCAATGATTTATTTTCTAAATCTTCTACATTGATAATTTCAGCGGCTTTTTTGATTAAGGCTTGGAATATATCGATTTCGTAGTTTGAGTGTACACCTTGCATAATTGCTGCAATACGCTCAATGCCCATACCAGTATCAACTGAAGGTTTTGGTAACGGCTGCATTTCACCATCAGCTTGACGGTTATACTGCATGAATACGATATTCCAGATTTCGATGAAACGATCGCCATCTTCTTCAGGTGTGCCTGGGCGGCCGCCCCAAATGTGCTCACCGTGATCATAGAAAATTTCAGAACATGGACCACAAGGGCCAGTGTCACCCATTTGCCAGAAGTTATCTGAAGCGTAAGCTGCGCCTTTGTTGTCACCAATGCGAATAATATTTTCAGCTGCAACGCCGATTTTCTTATTCCAAATTTCAAATGCTTCATCATCAGTATCATAGATAGTGACGCATAATTTTTCTGTCGGTAATTTCAATGTTTGAGTTAAGAAGTTCCATGCAAATGAAATCGCTTCTTCTTTAAAGTAATCGCCAAAGCTGAAGTTACCTAACATTTCAAAAAACGTATGATGACGAGCGGTATAACCGACATTGTCTAAATCATTATGTTTACCACCAGCACGAACACAACGCTGTGATGTTGTCGCTCGAGTATAACCACGGTTTTCCAAGCCAAGAAAAGCTTCTTTAAACTGGTTCATACCCGCATTAGTAAACAATAACGTTGGGTCGTTATGCGGCACTAATGAGCTACTGTCGTCAACTTGGTGTCCGTTGTTACCAAAATACGCTAAAAATGCGCTTCTTAATTCTGTGGTGGTCTGAAACATGAAATCGCCCTAAATGGATAAATTCTATTTATCTTGAAGCTGTATAACAGCTCGAATATTGGCAACATTATATACTTAAACAAACTGAAGGTGCGAGAATCTAGCGGCTTAGATTAGCGATTTTCTTACATTTGGGAGCGATTATGTTAATCGACAATTCAATTTATTGAAATGAAACACTAAAACCTGTCATTTATCCGCCTAGCTTTAACAAACCTTAGCGATAACACTTATCTTGTTAGTATTGCGAGTAGCTTGATAGATCCCACAAGACAGAGACAGTTGCTCACAAATGTAGTTAACGCCGTATTCAAATTGCCAGAATTCGGCAATATCTGGCGCAATTGAACCGATAGAACTACCCTCTTTGGCTCCATATCATGGCGAAAAGTATCTAATAAACATCTCATTTTTATTGGCTGCTTGATAAGTGACAATCCGCGCTTGTTGAGTTCACTCGCTAAACCTTTTTCATCAACATCAAAAATGACAACAGCTTCTTTACTGGCGAATGGAAAATCAAATAACCATTGAAATTAGTGGTTTGTTTCGCATTATCAAGCTGCGCTGCATTATCAACAACGACTTCATCAACAACAGTTTCAGACTTTGTCGTTTCACCTAAACAAATATGACTATCGATAACGTCGACCAAACCAGATGATAATAAAGGTGCTATAAGTTCAACGGCAGCCAACTCAAGAGTGTATGTACTAGTTGAGCTGGATTTAACCGTAATGTGCTTGTTTATAAATGTGCAATTTGAAAGGTTAATGTCAGTATTAAGTTCACTGATAATGACACCTGCAGCAGCTAAGGTGCCATGACCACGTAAGCTCACTTCAGTTTAAGGTGAGAACCAATAAATACGATAACCAAGCCCTGTATGATTGCTGGCTTTAAAAATAAACGTACTGATTGGCAGTTGGTTTTCTACAGCTCGCTTCTGCATCATTGTTTCGTTTTCAAAAACCGCTTTTGAGCAACAAACTTCTACTGCTTCAGGCTTACCAGCTTGAGTTTCACCACTAAATATTTGGCGAATAAATTGATTAAACAAACGCTTTTGGGCCATAGCTATTCCAATAAATAAGCCATGCAAGTTATGGTTCTATTCAGCTCGAAAAGCCCATCTATTGCTTTAACGTTCATCAATTTAAAGACTCGTTCGAAAGAAGCTTGCGTCTTAATAGATCTCTTTCGTCGGACTTTAATTAAATACTGAGGATTAATTTTACCCTTATTGCAAATGCCCATAGGACATAGGACATAGGACATAGAGTTTGCATGCGTGGGCTTTCATAAAACAGTCATCATTAGTGAGTCATAATCTATATTTACATTAGAAAACATTTTGTATATTTAATCGTCAGAAATCTAATATAGAGATAACCTTATATGCTTTTACTTTATAAACAAAAAACTAAACCTATTTCGTAATTGAGTGGTAAATTTTAAGTGGAAAATATGGACTAAACTAGATGATATATAGGTGTTAATAATTATTGTGTGCGGAATCAAACTGGAATTGAAAGGAAAAGGAAGTGTATATGGAAATAAGCTCGTCGCCTAAAATGTCAAAATTCCTATTGTTACTTGAACGCTATAAAGCAACCAGAGCTGAAACGAGTCAAATTTGTAGTTGTTTAGAAATAGAAGATCTTTGCATACAGCCTTGCGCTGAAGTCAGTCCACCCAAATGGCATTTAGGCCACACGACTTGGTTTTTTGAAGAGCTTATTCTAGTTCCATTTTTAACTGGCTATAAAAGATTCGGTGAACAATTCAGCCTAATATTTAATTCCTACTATAAAGCTGCGGGGCTGCATTGGACCCAACAAAATCGTGGTCACCTTTCCAGGCCGACCGTGGCAGAAATTTATCAATACCGAGAACAAACAGATCAATTAATAGCCAAGCTATTTATTGACTTGGATTTGTTAGAACGTGGCTTATTAAATAGTGACTTGTTAGCTAGCCAACAAAGTATTGAAGTAGCAAAGCTGATTGAAATTGGAATTCATCATGAGCAGCAACATCAAGAATTACTTTATATGGATATCAAATATATCCTCCATTGCAACCCATCAACGCCTGCATATTTTCAGCAACAGCTTCCAGCATCTAAAGAAGTAAAGCCATCATGGCAAAGATTTGATAGCCAATTAACAGAAATTGGTCATCAAGGAGATGGATATGCATTTGATAATGAGTGTCCTCAGCATAAAAGCTATTTAACTGGGTTTTCGATATCAGAAACCCTTGTCACCAATGGAGAATACCTTCAATTTATTGAAGGAAAAGGTTATCAGCAAACGAAATATTGGCTGAGCATGGGCTGGGATTGGGTGTGCGAAAATAACCTGATATCACCACTTTATTGGCGACAAGTTAATGGACAATGGCTTGAATATACCCTCCATGGACTCGCCCCGATAGATTTAAATGCTCCTGTGGTTCATGTCAGCTATTTTGAAGCAACCGCATATGCACAATGGCGACAATGCCGTTTACCGACAGAACAAGAATACGAGCACTTTCTATTTCATAGAGAGTTCGCTCATAAAGAACTTACCTCCACCGATTTACAGGCTAATGTCTTTCATCCCAATAATGCCGATGCGCAAACCCATCAAGTCTGGTGTTGGACCCAAAGCCATTATTCTGCTTATCCAGGTTACAAACCATTTGAAGGAAAGCTTGAAGAATACAATGGTAAATTTATGTGTAATCAATTCGTACTTCGAGGGGGTTGCATAGCGACACCATCAAATCATTACCGTCATACTTATCGAAACTTTTATCAACCACACCAACGATGGATGTTTTCAGGCATCAGGCTTGCTAAAGATTGAAGAAATTAAGGATGAAAAGTGAAAATATCTAAAATTGATAACAGCAAAAAAGCTGTTGAAGCAATGAATAAAGAGCAATTTGCTATCGATGTGCTCACAGGGTTGAGCGCATCTCCAAAAGCACTGCAGGCCAAATATTTTTATGATGATACTGGCAGTAAAATATTTCAAAAAATCACTCAGCATCCTGACTATTATCCGACAAAAACTGAGTACGAAATATTAGATTACGCTAAACACCAACTTGCAGATCTTATCAATGAATCAGAAATAGATATAATTGAACTTGGCGCAGGAGATGGCCATAAAACTCAGTTAATCATTAATGGTTTTACCGATAATAATTGTAAAGTAAATTACTACCCGATCGATATTTCAGAAAAAGCGATGTTAATGCTAAAAGAGACCATTAGCCCTCACCCGTTTGTTGAGTGTCATGGCATCGTCGCTGAATATTTCGAAGGTTTGCGTCAAGTTCGGGAAACGTCTAAAAATCGACAGTTAGTATTATTTCTTGGATCAAACATAGGTAATTTTGACCGAGTCCAAAACCAAGGTTTTCTGCGTCGTCTATGGATGAACATGGACAACAATGATTACTTAATTGTGGGGTTTGACTTAAAGAAGGACGTCGATGTGCTAACTAAGGCATATAACGACTCTAGCGGACTAACAAGTGACTTTAATTTAAATTTACTAACACGAATCAATAACGAACTTGGCGGTGACTTTGATATTAGTAAATTTCAGCATTTTGGCGTTTACAGTCCGTTACTCGGTGCTATGGAAAGTTATGTCATTGCCACTGAACCGCAAAGCGTTTATATCGCTGAGTTAAAACGCCACTTTCACTTTGAAGCATTTGAACCTATACACTTAGAATTTTCGTTTAAATTTTTAAAAAGTGACATTGACTTTATCAGTCAAAAAACTGGGTTTGAGGTCATTAGACATTTTAGTGATAACAAGGAGTACTTCATTGATTCCCTTTGGCAAGTACAGAAATAGTTTTATCTTTGAGCAAGAACCAAGCTGTTGAATAAGCTCTATTTTAGGATGAATAATTAAAACAAGCTTTTCTCTAATACGATTCAATAATGACTTTGATAGGATAATAATTATGGCAGATGACACTTCATATAAGACTCCACATGATACTCATAGCAATAAACAAAATGCGATCGCATTCTATGAAATGGCTTATTTAGGTGAACCAGAAAAAGCCGTAGGTTTATATGTGGGTGCAGACTACATTCAACATAATCCGGTTGTTGGTGACGGCAAACAAGCTTTTATCGATTATTTCACCGAAATGGCAGAGTATCAGGGTAAGAGCATTCGTTTTGTTAGAGCGATCGCTGAAGGTGATTTGGTTGCATTACACACCCATCAAACTTGGCCTGGAAATGACCAATATATCACCATGGACTTCTTCCGCTTTGATGAGCAGGGAAAAATTGTTGAGCATTGGGATTCAATTCAACAAGTTCCAAGTGAATCTAAAAACAACAATACGATGTACTAGCTTGACTCATACTAACCTGACTCATATTAGCCTGACTCGTATTAATCTGGCTCATTTTAGCCTAGCTCACATTGGCATGATTATGTATTAGACTGGCTCGGTTTAGTCTGGCCCATATTTATGTTTCCACATTCTGCTTTTCAACTTTGATGACAGATAATATCCAGTCTTACGTAATAAAGACCATAAAAAAATCGCGATAGACATATGCCTATCGCGATTATTATATTTGCATCAAGTGGCTAACAATTGCCCCTTAACCAAAGTTTAGAATACTTAAGTTAAACTCGATTTAAAAAACTTCACCTGTTTCTAAATCAATATTTTCATCAGACTCTGCAGGAGCTGCTTCTTTTTCTTTGCTTAATAGCATTTGACGTAAGTTAGTTTCAATCTCTTCAGCTATTGCTGGGTTTTCAACTAAGTATTTACCAGCATTAGCACGGCCTTGACCGATTTTATTGCCTTGATAGCTGTACCATGCACCTGCTTTTTCAACAAGCTTATGCGCTACACCTAAATCAACTAACTCGCCAGTACGGTTAATCCCTTTACCATAGAGAATTTGGAATTCAGCTTGTCTAAATGGCGCAGCAATTTTGTTCTTAACCACTTTCACGCGTGTTTCATTACCCACAACAGCATCACCATCTTTAATCGCACCTGTACGGCGAATATCAAGACGAACTGAAGCGTAGAACTTAAGTGCATTACCACCCGTTGTGGTTTCTGGGTTACCAAACATAACACCAATTTTCATGCGGATTTGGTTAATAAAGATAAGCAGTGTGTTTGATTGCTTAAGGTTACCAGCAAGTTTACGCATTGCTTGGCTCATCATACGTGCCGCTAAGCCCATGTGCGAATCACCAATCTCACCTTCGATTTCCGCTTTAGGTGTTAATGCAGCAACCGAATCGACAATAATTACATCAACAGCGCCAGAGCGTGTTAATGCATCACAAATCTCAAGCGCTTGCTCACCCGTATCAGGCTGAGAACATAAAAGGTTATCAATATCTACGCCTAAGTTTTTCGCATAAATAGGGTCAAGTGCGTGTTCAGCATCAATAAAGGCACAAGTTTTACCTTGGCGCTGCGCTGCTGCAATCACTTCAAGTGTTAAGGTTGTTTTACCAGAAGATTCAGGACCGTAGATTTCTACGATACGTCCCATTGGTAAACCACCAGCACCTAGTGCAACATCCAATGAAAGTGAGCCAGTAGAAATTGTTTCAACATCCATTGTGCGATCTGCGCCCAACTTCATGATTGAACCTTTACCAAATTGCTTTTCAATTTGGCCTAGTACGGCATTTAACGCTTTCTCTTTATTTGGATCTGCTTTCATTCTCTTTATCCCTTTAAGGTGACTCAATTCGACATGCGAACTTGGTAACGAATAAATTTGTCTGTCTAACAATATGAGCTCAGTATACTGTATAATCATACAGTATCAATAGTTACTGTATACTTTTTTGACATTATTTCATTCGTATAATATTTTTATCTTATTAATCAATGCCTAATAATCAAGATAAGTTTTAAAACCTCAAAGACCTCATTGAACAAACTACTGTATACACTAGTATGAGCGAATGTAAAATATCGAGTTTTCAAAGATTTAATTCGTAATAAATAACAGTACTTGTCTTTCTAAAAGTCACTGTATGAACATCGCTTATTGGGAATCAAACTAAATATTGTTAAGATGAGCCCCGTTTATTATCCCGTATTAAAGCCAGATTAAGAGCAACTACTTAATGACCGTAAATGAAGACCCAAGTTTAGAAAAGCATACCCCAATGATGCGTCAATATTTGACGCTAAAAGCACAGCACCCAGAGATGCTTTTGTTTTATCGTATGGGAGACTTTTATGAATTATTTTATGAAGATGCCAAACTGGCTTCTGAACTATTAGGGATTTCACTTACTGCTAGAGGCAAGAGTGGCGGCAATGCAATACCTATGGCAGGTTTACCCTATCACGCGGTTGAAGGTTATCTCGCCAAGCTAGTACAGATTGGTCAATCAGTCGCTATTTGTGAGCAGATTGGCGATCCCGCTACCAGTAAAGGTCCAGTAGAACGAAAAGTCGTTCGTATTGTTACCCCTGGCACCTTAACTGACGAAGCCTTATTACAAGAAAGACAAGACAACTTACTCGCTGCGGTTTACCAAGGTAAAAATGGCTATGGCTACGCAACCTTGGACGTGTCATCAGGTCGATTTGTCATTGTTGAACTTGAGAATTCAGAAACATTAGAAGCTGAGTTGCAGCGCACTAGCCCTGCAGAGCTTTTATACAGTGAAGATTTAGCTGATAGACATCTTATCGAGAACCTTAAGGGGATTAGACGTCGCCCTGAATGGGAATTTGATTACGACACTAGTATCCAGCTATTGCTGGAACAGTTTGGCACAAAAGACCTTCATGGCTTTGGTGTTAGCCATGCGCGTTTATCTTTACAAGCCGCTGGCTGTCTTATGCAATACGTAAAAGACACCCAAAAAACAGCTCTACCCCATATCAGCAGCATTACCATGTTTAACCAAGCTGATACGATAATTTTAGATGCCGCAACTAGGCGAAATCTTGAGTTGACCGTTAATCTTTCGGGTTCTCGTGATAACACTCTTGCTTGGGTATTAGATAAAACGGCTACGCCTATGGGCAGCCGAATGTTACAGCGCTGGATCCATCAACCATTACGCGATCAACAGCATATAAGCCAACGACAACAAGCGGTTTCTGAGTTAATAGAAACAGGCTTATTCGCTGACTTACACCAACAATTAAAAGCCTTAGGCGATATCGAACGTATCATGGCTCGCCTTGCTATTCGTAGTGCTCGTCCTAGGGATTTTGCACGCCTTCGCCAAGCCTTAGATTTGTTGCCTGAAATCCAACAAACACTCAGTCACTGCAAACAAGCTGAAATGCAACGCTTAGCAGCTTTATTAGGTGAGTTTCCTGAGCAACAACAATTGTTGCAATCAGCCATTGTTGATAACCCGCCAATGCTAATCCGTGACGGTGGCGTTATCCGTTCAGGATATAATGCACAGTTAGATGAGTGGCGTGGCCTTAGCGAAGGTGCCAATGATTATTTAGTACAAATGGAAGCCCGTGAAAAAGAACAAACTGGCATTAATACGCTAAAGGTTGGCTATAACCGAGTGCACGGCTATTACATTGAAGTCAGCCGCTTACAATCTGATCAAGTACCATTAAGCTATCAACGTCGCCAGACTCTTAAAAATACTGAGCGATATATCACCCCAGAGCTTAAAGAATACGAAGAGAAAGTACTTTCAAGCCAAGGCAAAGCTTTGGCAATTGAAAAGCAACTTTGGGAAGAATTGTTCGATTTACTTTTACCCAAATTACATGAATTACAGCAATTTGCTCAAGCTGCATCGGAGTTAGATGTACTCAGTAATTTTGCTGAGCGTGCAGAAACATTAGGGTATATCTGCCCACAAATTAGTAATGAAATTGGTATTCATATAGAAGCGGGTCGTCATCCAGTCGTTGAACTAGTCAGCCAAAGTCCATTTATCGCCAACCCAGTTGCACTGGCACCAGAGCGACGTATGCTGATTGTCACCGGGCCTAATATGGGCGGTAAATCAACCTATATGCGCCAAGTCGCGCTAATCACGCTTATGGCACATATAGGCAGTTTTGTGCCTGCGCAAAAAGCAGTGATTGGCCCCATTGATCGCATATTCACCCGTATTGGCGCATCTGACGATCTGGCATCTGGGCGTTCAACTTTTATGGTTGAAATGACTGAGACAGCAAACATCCTTCACAATGCGACAGCGAAAAGCTTAGTATTAATGGATGAAATTGGCCGAGGAACATCAACCTATGATGGACTATCGCTTGCGTGGTCTGCAGCTGAATACTTAGCTGAAAAAGTGGCAGCGCTAACCTTATTTGCAACTCACTATTTTGAGTTAACTCAACTACCTGAACAAATATCAGGCGCTGCCAATGTGCATTTAGATGCCGTAGAACATGATGACACCATCGCCTTTATGCATGCAGTGCAAGAAGGCGCAGCAAGTAAAAGTTATGGATTACAAGTCGCATCACTTGCAGGCGTACCAGCTCATGTCATAAAAGCTGCCAAACAAAAACTGCATATGCTTGAAAGTCGCGATTTAGCGAATACACAGAATGTCCCTATCCAAGAGGCACTTAATCTTACCATGCCTGAGCCGCTATCATCAGCTGCGACAGAAAAGCTCGCTCAGATTAATCCTGATGATTACAGCCCTAAACAAGCTTTAGATATGCTGTATGAACTCAAGCGATTAACTAATCTGTAAGACGCTATTGGTTAACTATTTGATGATAAGCCGCAACAGTAAAATGTAGCGGCTTTTTAATCTGAAGATTTGCTTTAACTATTAGTTTTCAAGTGATTTTAATCCACTCGTATCAACACCTTTCATAACTTCTCGCTCTAACGCGTGTTGCTCAGCTAGCTCATTAGTCTTTTTCTGCTGCTGTAAATTTTGTTGCTCAATGCTCATTCTTACCTGACGCTGTATCGATTCTTGCTCAGTTTCACATTGACGAAATCCATCAGACCAACCTTGAGCATAATCTGTTTCACTATTAAAACGGGTTACATCCTTTTTAAATTGATCAAATAAACTTCCCCCAGCTTTATTTCCGCTATCACAACCATCCTGAAAACCATCGGCATAAGCTAAAGGGTAACCTTGCTCGACCATACTATCGCGAGTACTTTGACAAGCTGTAATAATTAATAAGCTCAATGGAATTAATAATAGAATAATTTTACTTTTCATCTTAAACCTCCAGTTTCTGAACATTCAGGCAATAAAAAAGGGCATTAATGCCCTTATTTCACTATATTTCAAAGTACTAGCTTCTAAATAATGCTTCAACTGACAAGCCTTGAGCCCCTAATACGTCTTTCAATCTTTTTAATGCTTCAACTTGAATTTGACGCACACGCTCACGCGTTAAGCCAATTTCAGCACCCACATTTTCTAATGTAGAAGGTTCATAACCCAGTAATCCAAAACGTCTCGCTAATACTTCTCTTTGTTTAGTATTTAGCTCGTTTAACCATCCTACAATTGAATGAGATAAATCTTCATCTTGTACTTTATAATCTGGCCCAACTGAATCATCATCAGCAATGACATCAAGTAAGGCTTTGTCATTATCGCCACCTAACGGTGTATCTACTGAGGTAATTTTTTCGTTCAGCTTTAACATGCGGCTTACATCGCTGGTAGAGACATCTAAAGTGTCAGCAATTTCTTCTGCCGTTGGCTCATGATCAAGTTTTTGAGCTAGCTGTCTCGCGGTACGTAAGTACACATTAAGCTCTTTAACGACATGAATAGGTAAACGAATGGTGCGGGTTTGATTCATGATAGCTCTTTCGATGGTTTGTCTAATCCACCAAGTCGCATAAGTTGAAAAACGGAATCCTCGCTCTGGGTCAAATTTTTCGACCGCGCGAATAAGCCCAAGATTACCTTCTTCAATAAGATCAAGTAACGCTAAGCCTCGGTTGTTATACCTTCTGGCAATTTTGACAACCAAGCGTAAATTACTTTCTATCATGCGGTTACGAGACTTCTCGCAGCCTTTGAGTGCTTTACGTGAAAAGAAGACTTCTTCTTCTGCACTAAGCAAAGGGGAAAAACCGATCTCACCTAGATATAGCTGAGTGGCGTCAAGATTCTTTTGCAAATCATCTTGAACTTGTTGATCAATATCGGATTGCTGCCCTTCTTTGGCTTTTCCTGCCTTCGGCGCAACCTCTTGTGGTTGTGTGGCTAAATCCATAAGCTCTACTGCGACTGCAGCGTTGTTTTTTTGGCTCATATGGTGCTCTCCCAAACCTGGTAAATTTAAGTAACTAGTGCACTTGCCTATCCTCCGTTTTAATGTGAACTAAACAGTTAACGTTTAGGTAAATAGTTTAATGGGTTTACTGACTTACCATGGAGACGTATCTCAAAATGAAGCATCACCTGGTTGGCCCCTGTACTACCCATTTTCGCAACTGTCTGTCCGGCATTTACATATTGCTTTTCTTTGACCAATATTGAATCTGCATGAGCATATGCACTTAAAAAATCATCGTTATGTTTGATAATCACCAAATTGCCATAACCACGAAGCGCATTACCAGCATAAACAACTCTTCCATCAGCAGCGGCTTTAATGATATCGCCACGTGTACCTGCAACCTTAATACCTTGGTTGCCCTGCTGCGTTGTAGAGAAATACCCTATTATCTTGCCTTTATTCGGCCAGTTCCACTTACTTACTTTATCAGGTAAGCCTGAAACAGGATTTTTCGCTACTTGAACCGTCTTTTCTGGGGTAGTTTTTACAGAATACGCAGGCTTCGCTTTGTGATCAAGCTCTTTTTTTGTACTGTTTTTGTTAGCTGTGGCATTAGCTTGTTTTGTTACTGTGGTTTGTTTTGGCACAGTTTTCTTTACTGGCTTGGGTTTGGCGTTCGCTACAGCAACCGATTTAGATGTGGATTTAACCGTTGTAGGCTTGTAGAGTTTTAAGGTCTGACCAGGGTAGATGGTATATGGCGCTTTGAGCTTATTATAAGCCGCAATATCATTAAAATCTTTACCCGCTCCCCATGAGATAGAGTAAAGAGTATCACCTCGTTTGACTTTATAGCTTCCAGAAGTAATTGAGCCTTTATTATATTTAGGGCCTGCAGCGGAGGAAATGCTTTGCACAGGCGCAGGTGTATGAGCTTGAAAGCTACAGCCTGATAAAAAACTCACGAATAAAAAGACATACAACCAATTGTGATACTTCAATCACTCTCTCCAGCTAAGATGGGAAATATCACCCTAATTAAGCAAGTTCACCATTAATTAATGGCACAAATTTAACAGCTTCAATGATTTGCGAGTTAAACTCATTATTTTGACGGGTTATTTTTAATAGCTGCTGTGAATCCTCACCTACTGGTATCACTAACACACCGCCTTCAGATAACTGGGTTAATAAAGCCTCAGGTACTGATGCCGCCGCAGCAGTAACCATAATCGCGTCAAATGGCGCTTTATTTTGCCAGCCCTTCCAACCATCACCGTATTTAAACGATACGTTATGTAAGTCTAAGCGCTTTAATCTTTGCCTCGCCTGGATTTGCAGTGCTTTGATCCGTTCAATTGTACATAGCTGCGGTACAAGTTGGGCTAAGATAGCCGCTTGATAACCAGAACCCGTACCAATTTCCAACACTTTAACGGGATTATGTTGCAGGAGTAATTCGGTCATTCGCGCGACTATATATGGCTGAGATATCGTTTGCCCTTGGCCAATTGGAAGTGCTGTATTCTCATAAGCTTTATGGGCAAGAGCACCATCTAAGAACAACTCTCTTGGCGTATTAGACACAGCCTCTAATACGGCGCTATTGCTGATGCCTGCTTCATGCAGTTTTCTCGCTAAATTGATAGCTACAGTTGAGGCTACCTGACTCATAATTTGTTTATCCAGTTCTCTAGACCAGCAAGCTGGTTATATGCAGTTAAATCGACGGTTAGCGGCGTAATGGACACGTAACCTTGTTCAACTGTACCAAAGTCAGTATCTGCGCTCGCATCTTGTTCTTTTCCTGGCGGGCCAAGCCAATAGATATCACGCCCTGCAGGATCTTGGGCTTTGATCATTCCTTCAGCTTTATGTCTTGAACCTAAACGAGTGACTTTCATGCCCTTTATTTGCTCTAAAGGTAAGTCAGGAACATTCACATTCAAAATCTGATCGCTATCAATCGGGTGTTCAAGTAGTCCTTGGACAATTCTAGCGGCATATATTGCGGCGCTTTGATAATGGATAAGTTCTTTACCCACAAGGGAGACTGCAATAGCAGGTAACCCCAAGAAACGACCTTCAGTTGCTGCGGCAACAGTACCAGAATAAAGGGTATCATCACCCATGTTAGCGCCAGCATTAATGCCTGAAACAACAATATCAGGCTCAATTTCGCACAGTTCTCTAATCGCTAAATGAACACAATCAGATGGCGTTCCATTAACTGCAATATAACCATTCTCTAAGTTATTAATTCTTAATGGATTAGTCAAGGTCAAAGAATTACTTGCGGCTGAACAATTACGATCAGGTGCGACAACCGTAATATTAGCAATTTGGGCTAATTCTTCAGCTAACGCTTTAATCCCTGGTGCTGTTACACCATCATCATTACTGACAAGTATATTAATCACGAGTTAGACTCTTGGTTCGTTGCTGTAGCTTCGGCAAGTTTTTGTTGCTGTATCAGTGCATTTTGCTCAGCAACCATCTGTTTACGTTGCACTTCTTGCACATCTTGATAATCCAGTAACTCGCGAAGAACGGATGTCGCGTAACTTCCTGCAGGTAAAATAAATTCGATAACTAAACTGTCCTGTTCAAATCGATACTTCATTGCTTGTGGCTTAAGTAATAATGGGCGGCGTTCCTGTTCTAGACCTGCCTGTTCAAGACCGGTTAAATCTTGGGTTAGCTCTGCTAATGCAGTTTGTTCTACTAACGCTGCATCAGCTTGAGGAAGTACCGAGCCTCGTCCCCACAATGGCGCAGATAATTGAATATCATTATCAGACAAACGCTTTAACGTTGCTGGATCCCACTTTTCAGCCACAAAAAAGCTTTTACTACCTGCAAGCATAACGCAATCTCCCGTAAGGGGCGCAACACTGTGATGGTGTAATCGATAAGAAACTACCTGATTAAATACATTCGATCTTACAGCCGATAAATATATACTACGCTTTTTGCGATCCTTCACTTTTTTACCAGCCAGCATTTGTTGACCAAAGATTAAGTTTTTACCTTGATGGCCAAAACGTTGTTCACCAAAGTAATTAGGAACGCCAGTTTCCATGACTTGTTGAATGCGCTTTTCAAGGGCATCTTTATCTGACACATTACGTAATGTCAGCTCAAAGCGATTACCTAATAATGCACCGATGCGTAATTTTTTACTGTGTCGCTGACTAGACAGAATCGTCAATCGAGTTTGATTCTGATGAGTTTCATCATTGACATTCCCAACAGAAACTTCATCAACAGGCGTTGATAATGATTGCCAATCTGGGGTTTCTTTACCTGGTATGCGCACACCAAACCACTGCTCAGTCACTGCATTTCTGTCTTTTTGACCTGCATAAGTCACTTCTTTTTGATGCACTTTGGCAAACTTTGCTAGAATTTCAGCGACCTGATTTGTATTCAGGCCTTCTTTGCGAACATGGATCATATGATGCTCACCTTCGCCTGTTGGGCTAAAAGGCAGCATTTCCTTCACGATAAAATCACTATTAAAAGTGCGTAAATCTGCAGTGCAGGTGGGTTTATCAAAAAGGTAATGTAACGAACTCATGTTTTATTCTCAAAGTATGAAATCAATTTATAGTAAGCGGCTAACTCATCAAGCAAATGGCTAACTTACACAGATAAAAGTTTAAAAGGTAAATCTTAACGGGCAGGTTTATACCAGTTTATTCATTAAGACGACAGACTCAACCGCTATGCCTTCTTTACGGCCTGTAAATCCTAACTTTTCTGTAGTCGTGGCTTTAACGTTAATATTTTCAATATCGGTTTCTAAATCTTCTGCTAAACACATTCTTATCGCTTGAATATGCGGTAACATTTTCGGTGCTTGGGCAATAATAGTGACGTCGAGATTACCAATAACAAACTGTTTCTGTTTGGCTAGATTAAAACAATGCCTTAGTAATACACGGCTATCAGCTCCTGCAAATTCCGCATCGGTATCAGGGAAATGCTTACCAATATCCCCCATTGCCATGGCACCGAGAATCGCATCTGAAATAGCGTGCAAAACAACATCACCATCAGAGTGGGCTATTAAGCCTGTCTCATACGGAACTGTAACGCCGCCAAGAATCAGTGGCTTATCACCACCAAACTTATGTACGTCAAACCCATGGCCAATTCGAATATTCATTATCTTAGATTACCGTTTATTATATGACTGTTATTGCACAATATTTTTATGAATTAACTATTATTAATTAACTCAGCCTATTCAAACCGACTGAATGTTGGCTAAAAACAACTTTGCCAATTGTAAATCGTCAGGATGTGTAACCTTTATATTATCAGCTCTACCTGATACTAACCCAGGATTTACACCCGCCCACTCCATAGCACTGGCTTCATCAGTGATTTGTACACCTTGCTCAAGTGCTGCAGCTAGGTTGTTCTTAAGTTGCTGACAAGGAAATAACTGTGGTGTTAAGGCATGCCATAGGTTGTCTCGACACACAGTTTCTGCAACTTGAGCTGAGTTGGCCTCTTTAGCAACGATACTTCTTTTCATCGTATCTCGAACTGGCATGGCCAATATTGCACCTTGAGGGTGATGATCGCGAGACTGTAGAAGCTTATCGATATCAGTTTGAGTCAGGCAAGGTCTTGCTGCGTCATGCACTAACGCCCATGTATCACCCGTTGCATTTACTTGATTAACGCTTAGTTCGTTTAAGGCTGCAAGAACAGAATCAGCACGTTCATTACCACCAATCACGGTCATGACTTTCGCATGATTAGCTTGGCTAAGGTTGGCAAAAAACTCGTCTTCGGGATGCAGTGCTACAATGACTTTACTGATATTTGGATGCGAAATTAAACTGTCTAACGTGTGGGCTAAAATAGTTTGTTCACCGAGCATTAAATATTGTTTGGGAATAGATGCGCCCATCCTGGCGCCAATACCTGCAGCAGGTACAATTGCTACAACTGATTGCTTTGCAGAATTCATATAAATTACTGACCGAAAGTTGAATTATTACGAGGGTTATTTCCAACAACGCGATAAAAAGTCTCACCTTCTTTGACCATACCCAGCTCGTTACGAGCACGCTCTTCAATGGCTTCGGTGCCACTTTTTAGATCGATAATTTCGGCTTTAAGCACTTGGTTACGGGCGATGAGTTTATCGTTGCTTTCTTGCTGACTGGCAATCTGCTTTTGCAGATTCATATACTGGGAAAGATTGTTCTCGCCTAACCAAAGTCGATACTGCAACAAGCCTACTAAGATAATCAGTAATAGTAAAAGTCGTTTCATAAATCGGTTATCAGCGATAATTATTAGTAATAGTAACGCTATAGTACAACAAAAAAGGCCACCTAGTGGTGGCCTTTTTAAGATTTAGTAAAGATTAAGCTTGGCCTTTCACTTCTTTAAGACCGTTGTAAGGTGCTTTTTCACCTAATGCTTCTTCGATACGAAGTAATTGGTTGTACTTAGCAACACGGTCACTACGGCTTAAAGAACCCGTTTTGATTTGACCTGCAGCAGTACCAACAGCTAAATCAGCAATGGTTGCGTCTTCAGTTTCACCACTACGGTGAGAAATAACAACAGTGAAACCTGCATCTTTAGCCATTTTGATTGCTGCTAAAGTTTCAGTCAGTGAACCGATTTGGTTGAATTTAATTAAGATTGAGTTAGCAATACCGTTATCGATACCACGTTTTAAAATCTTAGTGTTCGTTACGAATAAATCGTCACCAACCAATTGGATTTTGTCACCCATCAATTTAGTTTGATGTGCAAAACCTTCCCAATCTGACTCATCTAGACCATCTTCAATAGAAACGATTGGGTATTCTTTCGTCAAATCTTGTAAGAAGTAGTTAAACTCTTCTGAAGTGAATTTCTTACCTTCACCTTTAAGATCGTAGATATTGGCTTCTTTATCAAAAAACTCTGATGCAGCACAATCCATCGCTAAGGTGATGTCTTTGCCTAGCTCGTAGCCAGCATTAGCAACAGCCACTTTAATTGCAGCTAAAGCAGATGCATTTGATGGAAGGTTTGGTGCGAAACCACCTTCATCACCCACAGCTGTAGAGTGACCATCAGCTTTAAGTACTTTCGCTAAACTATGGAATACTTCTGCACCCATACGTAAACCTTCGCGGAAGTTAGCTGCGCCAACAGGTTGAATCATAAATTCTTGGATATCTACGCTGTTATCAGCATGCTCACCACCATTGATGATATTCATCATAGGTAATGGCATAGAGTAAACACCTGGAGTGCCGTTTAAGTCAGCAATATGTGCGTATAAAGGAACTTTCTTTGAAATTGCTGCTGCTTTAGCTGCAGCTAAAGATACTGCTAAGATAGCGTTTGCGCCAAACTTAGCTTTGTTTTCAGTGCCATCTAGGTCAATCATGATTTGGTCAAGTTCAGCTTGAGCCAATGCATCTTTACCTTTTAGCGCTTCTGCGATTGGGCCATTAACGGCTTCAACTGCTTTTAATACACCTTTACCTAAGTAACGCGCTTTATCGCCATCACGTAATTCTAACGCTTCACGAGAACCAGTAGATGCACCTGATGGTGCTGCAGCCATACCGATATAACCATCTGCAAGATGCACTTCAGCTTCAACCGTTGGGTTACCGCGTGAATCCATGATTTCGCGACCAATGACATTAATAATGTTAGCCATAACTTCCTCGATAAATGTAAGATAAAATTAAAATAGAAAATCAATACCATTAATCAGCAACATTCTTAATATTGAAGATTGATTATTGGTATTTCACTTTCAGTTTGGTAATTAACTGTCAATTCGATGCATAGCATAGACCTATTATCTTGATGCTTCAACTATCAAAGTACCAAGTTGGAATCTGCCATGAAAAAAAAGCCATTGATGGAGTCATCAATGGCTTTCGTTATTTAGCTTGCTTCACCTTTTTGATGCGCTGCAGCTGCTGCTACAAAGCCTTCAAATAAAGGATGACCATCACGTGGTGTTGAGGTGAACTCTGGGTGGAATTGACCAGCAACAAACCAAGGGTGGTTTGGTAACTCAATCATTTCGACTAGCTTGCGATCAGATGATAAGCCACTGAATATCAGTCCCGCTTTCTCTAAACGCTCAACGTAGTTGTTGTTCACTTCAAAACGGTGACGATGACGCTCAACACAAGTATTCGAGTTATAAGCTGCAGCAGCTTTTGTGCCTTCAGCTAAATGACATAGCTGGGCACCTAAACGCATTGTGCCGCCTAAGTCAGACTCTTCATGGCGAGTTTCAACATTACCTTCTTCATTGATCCACTCAGTGATCAAACCAATCACTGGGTGCTCAGTTTTAGAGTTAAACTCAGTTGAATGGGCATCTTCAAGTTTAGCAACATGACGAGCAAACTCGATAAGCGCAACTTGCATACCTAAACAAATACCGAAGTAAGGAATGTTGTTTTCACGTGCGTATTGAGCTGCAAAAATCTTACCTTCAACGCCACGCTCACCGAAACCACCAGGAACCAAAATGCCGTCTAAGCCAGTTAAGACTTCTGCACCTTTGGCTTCAACAGTTTGTGAGTCTACATATTGAATGTTTACTGTAACGCGGTTTTTTAGACCTGCATGTTTTAATGCTTCATTAACTGACTTATATGCATCAGGTAATTCAATGTATTTACCCACCATACCAATGGTGATTTCACCAGTTGGGTTAGCTTCTTGGTAAATAACATTTTCCCACTCTGATAAATCAGCTTCTTTACAATCAATGCCAAAACGCTTGATCACTAATTCATCAAGGCCTTGTGAGCGAAGTAAAGCTGGGATCTTGTAGATACTGTCTACATCTTTTAATGAAATAACCGCTTTTTCTTCTACATTACAGAATAACGAGATTTTCGCTTTTTCGTTTGCAGGAATTGCGCGGTCACCACGACAAACTAAAACGTCTGGCGCGATACCAATTGAGCGTAACTCTTTTACAGAGTGCTGTGTTGGCTTGGTTTTAATTTCACCCGCAGCGCCCAAGAATGGCACTAAGGTTAAATGCATGAATAAAGTGCGATCACGTCCTAGCTCAGCACTTAATTGACGAATAGACTCTAGGAAAGGTAGTGATTCAATATCACCCACTGTGCCACCGATTTCTACGATAGCAACATCATGGCCTTCACCACCTTCAAGCACTTTTTCTTTAATCGCATTAGTAATATGCGGGATGACCTGAATAGTTGCGCCTAAATAGTCACCACGACGCTCTTTACGAAGCACTTGCTCATAAATACGGCCTGTAGTGAAGTTATTACGACGATTCATTTTGGTGCGAATAAAACGTTCGTAATGACCTAAATCTAAATCAGTTTCAGCACCGTCTTCAGTAACGAAAACTTCACCATGCTGAGTTGGACTCATGGTTCCTGGATCAACGTTAATGTATGGGTCCAGTTTCATAATGGTTACATTGAGGCCACGCGCCTCTAAAATTGCTGCTAGAGATGCTGCTGCAATGCCTTTACCTAGTGATGAAACAACGCCACCAGTTACGAAGATATACCTTGTAGTCATGCTGAACCTGAGAATGTGAGTTTGAAAAATACGTGCTTGTAAGAAAGCACTAGGACGGGGCGACATTCTACCAAATTAGCCCGATAACAACAAACAATAAACTCATAAAATTGCGTTAATAACGTTTAATTAGCCAACAGCTTCATTCAATGCGATTTTTAGATTAATAACATAACCGCAGTTATCGCTACAATGCGATTAAACCAACTAACAATGAAGTCACCATTAGCATCAGCTTTACTTTGCAAAAGTTATTTTGCTTTTTCCTGCTGTTTAACCTTCTCCCAGTATGCATCTAGCTCTTCTAAAGAATGTTCATCGATTGATTTACCACTTTGCTCGGCACACACTTCTACGCCTCGAAAACGTCGTTCAAATTTTTGATTAGCTTGTCTTAAGGCTTGTTCTGGCTCTACGCCTAAATGCCTTGCCATGTTTGCAACGGCAAATAACAAGTCGCCCATTTCATCAACCACTCGCTCGTGGTACTTTTCTGGCTCAGTATTAAGGTGCTTTGCTTCTTCCATCACCTCATCTATTTCTTCGTGCACTTTCGCCACCACAGGCGCTAAATCAGGCCAATCAAACCCGACCTTGGCGACCCTTTTTTGGATCTTAATTGCGCGGTTCATTGCGGGTAGAGTGACAGGAATATCAGCCAATAATGAAAACTGCTGTTTTTGCTCTCGCTCAGACTGCTTTATCGCATCCCAAGATTGTTTAACCTTTTCAGCACTTACAAGAGCAGAATCAGTAGGAAACACATGAGGGTGTCGCCTCGTCAGCTTGTCACAAATCTTCTCGACCACGGTTGAAAAGTCAAACATGCCCTGCTCTTTCGCTAACTGACAATAAAACACCACTTGAAATAACAAGTCACCTAATTCATCAGGTAAGGAGTCAAAGTCAGCTTGTTCGATTGCATCTGCAACTTCATATGCTTCTTCGAGGGTAAAAGGCACTATCGTCTTAAAGTTTTGCTGCTTGTCCCATGGGCAACCAGTTTCAGGATCTCGCAGCTTTTCCATGATGGTTAAAAGCGGTTGGATAATATTGTCAGTTTTCGATTGGCCTTTTGGCATGGGGAAATATCCAATTAATGAGCGGGATTAAACAAAAAGGTGGTAAACCTAATGATTTACCACCTCAATTAACAACGAGCTTATTACAAGCTTTAATCTTTATAGACGTCTTGCTTCTATTACGCCTTCAATTTGGCCAAGTTTAACTAATATACGGGACAAGCCATCGAGATTATAAAGTTCAAGCTCCAGATCTACCGCTGCTGTTTGATTCTTTTCATCAGATGTAGAGCTCATCGCCATCACATTCGACTTTTCTGCTGCCAACACGGTAGTCACATCACGCAATAAACCGCTTCTGTCATGGGCACTGACTTGCACTTTAATCCGGTAACCACCAGAGTAATTCTCGCCCCACACCACTTCAACACTTCTTTCTGGATGAGCGCGCATTAACTCTTTCACTTGTGCGCAATCACTGCGGTGAACCGACACGCCGCGTCCCATTGTTATATAGCCGAAGATTTCATCACCAGGAACCGGTTTACAACAACTGGCAATATGGCTGAGTAGATTACCCACACCATTCACTTCAACTTGCCCCTTACCTTTACGAGGCGCTCTGGTATGCGAGCGTTTAATGATTTCTTCAACAATTTCTTGCTCTGAATTTGGCTCTTTACGCAAGCTGGTTTCAATAAAGTTAACCACTTGATTAAGACGTAAATCGCCACCGCCAATCGCTGCTAACATGTCATCCATACTGTTCATGTTAAATCGTTCGACCGCGACTTGAGCATCTTTAATTTTTAACGATACTCGCGTCAATTCAGCTTCAAGTAATTCTTTACCTGCAACCATATTTTTATCGCGATCTTGTTGCTTGAACCAATGTTGGATTTTAGAGCGAGAACGCGACGACTTAATGTAGCCTAAATTAGGGTTTAACCAATCACGTTTTGGGTTAGGGTGCTTTGAGGTAATAATTTCAATGCGTTCACCCGTTTCGACTTGATAAGTAAACGGCACGATACGACCATCCACTTTAGCGCCAATGCACTTATGCCCCACATGTGAATGAATATAATAAGCAAAATCAAGCACCGTTGACCCTAGCGGTAAATCAACCACTTCGCCATTAGGGGTAAAAACATATGCTCGGTCCTCAAAAACCTGACTACGTACTTCTTCGACCAAATTACCGGTTTCAGCAACATCTTCTTGCCAGAGTAAAATTTTACGTAGCCAGTTAATTTTCTCTTCATAGCCACTTTGCTTACCACCAGCAGTGCCTTCTTTATACTTCCAGTGCGCTGCAACGCCAAGTTCAGCATCTTGGTGCATGGCTTCGGTACGGATTTGGATTTCGACCGTTTTACCTTCAGGGCCTACGACGACGGTATGAATTGACTGGTAACCATTGGGTTTAGGATTAGCCACATAGTCATCAAATTCACGTGGGATATGATGCCAAAGCGTATGAACGACACCTAATGCGCCATAACAATCCTGAAGTCGGTCTGTGACAATACGCACTGCACGTACATCAAACAGTTCATCGAACTTAAGATCTTTGCCTTTCATTTTGCGCCAGATACTGTAGATATGCTTTGGACGGCCATAGACCTTAGCTCGGATCTGATCAGCATCTAATCGCTCTTGTAACTGGGTCACAAATTTATCGACAAATACTTCTCTGTCGACACGCTTACCGTCGAGTTGTTTCGCAATATCTTTATAGACAACGGGGTGAAGGTATCGAAATGAGATATCTTCTAACTCCCATTTAAGTTGACCTATACCCAATCGGTTTGCCAATGGCGCATAAATATCTGCGACTTCACGGGCTACAAGCACACGCGTTTCTTCATCGACATTTTTAATTTCTCGAAGTAAACGCAAACGCTCAGCAAGTTTTATCACTACTGCACGAACATCCTCTACCATTGCCAAAAGCATTTTTCGGATATTGTCTATTTGCGGCTCTGCAGTACGAGAATCTTGGCTGACTTTTAATGCCCCAATCGCTTCCATTGTCACCACACTGGCGACAAGCTTACTTAAATTTTTACCGAATTTTTCTTCAATATCTTCAATCGACAAAATGCCTTCATCATGCACGATGAATAACAAAGAGGCTTGGAGCGTTTCGATGTCCATGTTTAAAGGCGCAAGGATTTCGACCATTTCGCGAGCACGATCTAATAAACCGCGATGTACATCAGGTGAAGGAGTTGGCAGCGCATCTAACTGTTTAATAAGATCCAGCAACATTTGGGCTTCCTCGGCATTATCAATATAACGCGTCACCCATTCGTCGATATTGAAATCGGCTGAATTAAAATGTGCTTCTCGAACTGAGACCATAATTAACTTCCTTATTGGTACCTAATTGCTACCAGTACTAACAAACCAGCTTAAAAGTTCAATAAACTGGTTATTGCAGATGCGCTCTACATTATTACAAAAGAATCATCTTGAATGTTCAGTAATCTATGTCAAATTATTATTAATCATTTTACAAATTCTTACTTAAAAAACCGATATCAGTACAATGTTTCATCGTTTTCTAGTTAAAACAAGATTAGCGTATATCAGATATCAATAATAAAGCATCAAGTTACTAACGAATGTTCTACAGGCAACACATAGTACACCTAAGCGATGATTCACTTTATTTCGAACAAGGCCATGGCTTCAATATGATGTGTTTGAGGAAACATATCGAGCATCATCAATTGTTTTAGTTTATAGCCTTGTTCTATCAATACTTGACTGTCTCTGGCTAAACTTGCTGGATTACACGACACATAAACGACCTTCTTAGGCTTCATTTTAGAAAGCCATTGTAAACTTTCATATGCCCCTGCTCTGGCAGGATCAAGCAGTAACTTATCGATACGTCCAAGCCATGATGCTTCTGATAAATCAGCGCTCAAATCGGCATGAAAGAAACTTAAATTGGTTAAATTATTATCCAGTGCATTTTGTTTTGCTTGAGCCACCATTTCAGGTACGCCTTCAACACCAATAACATCTGCAGCTTTGGTAGCCAGTGGCAAACTAAAGTTACCAACACCACAAAATAAATCTAAAATACGCTCATTCGCTTGGGGGGCTAGCCATTCAATAGCTTGCGCAACCATTCGTTGATTAATATCAGCATTAACCTGAACAAAATTACCTGGGCTAAAGCGGCAATCCACTTGCCCATCAGCTAAACTGTATTGCGGCAACTCAATTCCTGCTTGGTCTGATGCTGTATCATCTGAAGCAGTATTTGACGGCACTGAATATAACCCATGAACTTGACTATCATTATCTTGCACAAGCAAGTTCATGTTATGCGATGCGGCGAAATCAATCAGTAATTGCTCATCAGCGGGTTTTAATGCTTTAGTTATGCGCAATACAGCAAACAAACCGTTCTCAGCTTCTGTGAGTTCTAAATGGCCTAAGGTCGTTTTAGCCTGTAATTGATTGAGCAGTTCTGTAAACGGTGTAATTAATGCTGATAGAGGCTTAGCAAGTACGTCACACTGCTTAATTTGAACAATGTCACTGCTATTAGCAGCCCGAAACCCTAGTTGTAACGTCTTTGTTTTTTTATCAAATAATGTCGCTAAGCGAGCACGACGTCGATAATGCCACTCTTCACCGATGACGGCGTCAGCTACCATCGTTGAATCGACATTAATGGCCAATTTACTCATTAAATTGGTTAACGCTAATTGTTTATGGTCACGCTGTGCTTCTATGTCCATATGCTGTAAATCACAGCCTCCACATTGCTGATAATGTGGGCATTGAGCGTTTACGCGATGAGGTGCAGGTTTATCAACCTTAAATAATTTGGCCTTGGCATATTTTTTCTTTTGCTCAGTCAATTGAGCTGTCACTGTTTCACCAGGAAGCGCACCCGGTACAAACACGACTTTCCCGTTATGTTGTGCAATACCTGCACCGAGGTGATCGAGTTGTGTTACCGTTAAACTCAACTTTGCTGATAACTGCTTAGTCTTGTTTGGTTTTGCTTTAAAAAATTGCGCCATTTTGGCCTCTGGTTTTGAATAAATCACTAGTCAAGAGTGCTGTATTTCTGGCAATCTAGACAACATAATGAATAAAAGTCTTTAGGAATAATAACTTCACGATGAATACTGCTAACAACATGACCAAATACAGCCTCCGTTCTTGGGTGCTCGTACTTGCGTTAGCGCCTACTGTTATGGTGGGTATTCTACTTGGAAGTTACTTCACCATAAACCGTTTTTATGAACTTGAAGAAACCTTAATAGCCCAAGGTCGAAGTATTGTCGAACCTTTGGCCATTGCCAGTGAGTTTGGCTTAGCGACTGAAGACAGAGAAGCCAGCAAACGATTACTGGCAGCATCGCAGCTGAGTAACTCATCTTTAATTCATTCAATTGCGATTTTTGACAATGATAACCAATTATTCGTCACCTCCCATTATCACAAAGATTTTGAAAGTATGCGCTATACCAGAGCGCTTGAATCACTGATTGCTAGTCAGTACGAAACCATTGATGACACTATGGTGATCCGTGTACCCATTATTTCCCATACTGGCATCAATCAACAAAATACCAATTATATCGCTACAGCTTCTCCAGCAAAAAACGTACCCCCTACGATAACTAATGCTGAAGGTCAGCAGATCTTGGGTTATATCTCGATATTGTTGAATAAGGAAAACGCCTTACTCGAGCAGCACCGCGCTGCGATAGCGGCATTTGTCATCGTTTTGATTGGTGTGCAGTTGAACTTATTTTTCACGTTTAGATTAGTAAAACACGTTAACTACCCTATTACTGAAATGGTACGAGTGGTGGCTAAAATTCGCGAAGGCAAACTGGATACTCGATTAGATGGCCAGCTTATTGGCGAGCTTGATTTATTGAAACGTGGTATCAATGCCATGGCGAGCTCCTTATCTGAATATCATGATGAAATGCAGCAAAATATCGATCAAGCAACTTCTGATTTACGTGAAACCTTAGAACAAATTGAAATTCAAAACGTTGAATTAGACTTAGCTAAAAAACGCGCATTAGAAGCCAGTCGAATAAAATCAGAGTTCTTAGCTAACATGTCTCACGAACTACGCACACCGCTTAATGGTGTGATTGGTTTCTCTAGGCAGTTAATCAAAACCCCTTTGCATTCAAGTCAGCTTGACTACATCAAAACCATTGAGCGCAGTGCCAGTAACTTACTCGGTATCATTAACGACATTCTTGATTTCTCTAAACTTGAAGCGGGTAAAATGGTGCTTGAGAAAATGCCATTTGCATTAAGAGAAACCATTTCTGAGACGGTCAGTATTGTATCGGGTAGCGCTCAAGAGAAAAAAATCGAATTAGTCATTGATATAGATGATAACGTACCAGAAAGTGTCAGTGGTGATGCCATGCGTGTTGGCCAAATCATGACAAACTTAATCGGCAACGCGATTAAATTTACCGACCAAGGTAGTGTGGTGTTAAAGATTCATCTTGTTGGCCAAAAAGATGAAAACATTACCTTACGTTGTGAAATCATAGATACCGGCATCGGTATTGATGAAAGCCAGCAAGAATATTTATTCCAAGCATTTGGTCAAGCTGACTCTTCAATCTCACGACGCTTTGGCGGAACTGGGCTTGGGCTCGTCATTACCAAGCGCTTAATAAACCAAATGGGCGGTCAAATTGGATTTACATCCACACCGAACAAAGGGTCCACTTTCTGGTTTATGCTACCGCTAGAGCTAAGCCAATTCCATATTGGCGAAGTGATTCATTTAGACTCCCTTCGTGATAAAACGCTATTATTGTTTGAAGCTCGTGAATTGACCCGAGATATGTTCAATCGTCGCTTTGAGGCATGGGGCTTACATTTAACTTCTGTAGGTCAAGTTAACCATTTAGCGTCAACACTTTCGTCAAGCAAAATTCACTACGACTATATTTTGATTAGTTGTCATGGCTTTAATGATAACGAACAATTACTCGAGTTCTTAAAAATTGCGAGAGAAAAAACGGCTTGCTTAGTTTTGCTCCATGACTGCATAGAACAACAAGAAATACTCAATCAGGCATTACGCCCTAATACTGATATTTTGATGAGCATGCCAATCAGTGACTATGATTTAGCCAATCAGCTTATCCATCCGCCAACCCAAACGGCGTTATTAACAGAAGTTAGCCAAGAGGTTGTTTTCGAGCGCAAGAATTTAAGCGTGCTCGCTGTTGATGACAACATTGCCAACCTAAAACTCATCGACACATTGCTAAAAGAAATTGTCGTTAATGTCATTTCTGTCAATAACGGTGATGATGCGGTCAAATACGCTAAACAACAATCCTTTGATGTCATCTTTATGGACATTCAAATGCCTGGCACCGATGGCATTACTGCAACCAAATATATTCGCCAAGAGTCACAAAATAGAAATACGCCAATTATTGCGGTCACAGCTCACGCCATTGCGGAAGAACGAGAATTGATTTTAGGTAGTGGTATGGATGGTTATTTGCCAAAACCGATTGATGAAGCAGCGCTAAAGGGGGTGATTAATCGCTGGATCAATAAACCTAAGTTTACCCACTTTGATATGCACACCTTGAATTGGGAACTATGCTTAGCTCAAACCAATCAAAAACCAGACTTGGCAATTGAAATGCTGCAAATGCTTGTGGACTCATTACCTAGCACTATCATAGACATCGAAACCGCCATCAAAAATGCGGATCATCAACTCATGATACAAACGGTACACAAGTTACATGGCGCCAGTTGTTACTGCGGCGTTCCCAATACCCAAAAGCTTTGCCAAGAGATAGAGTCATCACTGAAGAAAAAAATCAGCCTTGATGATCTAGAACCGGAAATACTAGAGTTACTTGACGAGCTAACTAAGGTAGAATCAGCAGCAAATCAAGTGATATCACAGTTATCAGCGGATGTTCCCAATGAGTAATCAACCCGGCTTTTTTAAACGTTTAAAAGCGTTATCTTTACCTCAAAAGCAATTATTTGCGACCGCACTTTGTCAGCGTATGCTGCCAAACTACCAACTTTTTTCTGAAGTATGTGAATTTGGCGAGCCAAAAATGCTCAGCACTGTATTAGATTTGCTTTGGCAATCTCAGTACGATAAAAAACTTAAATTTAACTACGATATCCATTTACAACGTCTTGAAGACAACACGCCTGAGCCAAGTGACTTTGAAGCATACGGTGTCTATCCAGCAATGGACGCAGCAGTGGCATTAACAACGCTTCTAGGCGGCATTCAAGGTAAAATAGAAGAAGATATTACTAACATCAGTAAACTGTCTTCAAGCACTGTAGCCAATTATATCGAAGCAATCAGTGTTGAAGAACTTCAAGACGAGCTAAACGAAGAAGTAGTCGAAGAGTTTGTTTTCAATCATCCTGTTATGAAAGAAGAGAAAGAGCTTCAAGGGATGTTGTTGGATATTGTTGAAGCTAATCCAAAAATATCTGCTGAATTTATTAAAGAGTTACGCAAAGAAATTGTCGATGCTGGTGTATCAAATATTGGCATTAGCGCTCAGTAAATAGCTAAAAGGGACGCTGTTTAATCAAAGTTAATAGTGGGAGTGATGCCAGCAACACTCCCTTTACTTCTTTGAAGGTTTTTATCATCTAAAGTAAGACCTTAATCGCATTTTCTTTTACGTTATTTCAAGTAGACTCATTTAATAGAATCGAAATTAAAGGCTATGACTCATTCAACTTACAGCCAAAACTTCTTGTATTACCTACAAGCTATTGAAGGTTGCGCTCGATTAGTTTCACCTTAATATTTACAACATTATGATTGAGTATTTTATGCTTGAATCGCAAAACACTCACGACTAGCGCCTATCATTATCACTTTACTCATTAACAAGGATTGAGGGATGCCCAGTATTCTTACCCCTCTTATTGCCGTTTTCGGAATCATGCTTTTAGGCTTTATTATACAAAAGCTTAAAGTCTTGCCACATGATACTGACTTTACCCTTAATGAATATGTTTACTATGTTGCCTTCCCTGCAATACTGTTTATTGCCTTAGCCGAAACTGACATTGATGAAATTTTACAATGGGGGTTTATTGCATCATTTGGCATTACAATGCTCGTTACCTATTTTGTCACAGCTGTCATCTCGTTATCAGCTGATAAAAAGCAACCTGCATTAGCTGCTATCAGGGGGCTTAATACCAGTTTTGGTAACACAGCCTTTATAGGTATTCCTCTGATGATGATGCTCTATCCAGGAAACAACCATGCAATTACAGCAGCTGCGATTGCCAGTTTATTATCAATTGTCATGTTTGCCTTTGTGATGGTAAGCATGGAGCTCGACATTATTAAGCAGCAAAAACGTCATCCCATTATTATCATGCTAAATGCACTCAGCAGTAATCCAATCGTTATAGGCTCTGTACTTGGGGTCGCAGCTTCGGCACTTAAGCTCCCTATTCCTGACAGTCTAAGCGTGATGATGCGACTTATCGGTAATACATCTAGCCCGTGTGCGCTGTTTGCAATCGGTATGGTGTTAGCCAAAGCCATGCATGGCGGCGAAGAGCCTTCAGAAACTAGACACCACATTGCTATCGAAATGACCGTGCTAAATATGTTAAAGCTGGTATTTCAGCCGGTTATCGCATACGCCTTATTACGGTATTTTAATGTTGATACTGAGTTGCTTATCATGGGCGTTATTTTGGCGGCGCTTCCTACTGCAGCGAGTGTTTACTTACTTGCCCAACGCTATCAAACCTATGGTTTAGCCAGTGCTAAATGCATTTTAATCAGTACTATCGCCACCTTTATTACACTGCCTATTATTGAGAAGTTACTCCACAACATAAACTGAGCCAGCTTATATTATTGTTTACATGGAGATTAAAATCCTCATAACAAAAATCAACAACCAGTACTTTACTGTATAAAAAAACAGTGTAGACTGTTTATAAATACAGTGGTTTGATGATTATTCACACAAGGATTGATTATGCTTTGCCAATTAAGCATTAATAATTTCGCGATTGTACGTTTTCTTGAACTCGACTTTAAAGCCGGCATGACCAGCATTACAGGTGAAACAGGTGCGGGTAAATCGATTGCAATAGACGCCTTAGGTTTATGTTTAGGTAATCGCGCTGATGCCAATACAGTGAGACCAGGTGCCAACAAAGCTGAAGTGAGCGCACGCTTTACAATAGATGATGTGCCATTTGCCAAACGCTGGCTTGAAGATAACGATCTTGATGTCGAAGATGAATGTATATTACGTCGAACCATCAGTGCCGATGGGCGTTCTCGCGCTTACATTAATGGTAACCCTGTACCACTTTCGCAGTTAAAAACACTTGGACAACTATTTGTTGGGATCCATGGGCAACACGCACACCACGCAATGCTAAAAAGTGAACATCAACTCACACTACTCGATAGCTACGCCAATCATAAGTTATTGCTTGATAGCGTGACTAAAAGTTATCAGCGCTGTAAAAATGTTGAAAATGAACTCAAACAATTACAACAGAATCAACAAGAGCGTATTGCTCGAAAACAACTGGTGCAATATCAAGTTGAAGAATTAGATGAGTTTGCTTTAATACCTGGCGAGTTTGAACAAATAGAGCAAGAACATAAACGCTTAGCAAACGGCACCGACTTAATTGAAAGTTGTCAAAGCGCACTCCAATTGCTCAGTGAAGATGACGAACATAATATTGAATCTTTGCTTAACCGCGCTGTGACAGTAGCTGACAGCTTACAGAGCTTTGACCCTACACTTAAAAACATTGCAGAAATGCTCAATGAAGCTTTGATACAAGTCCAAGAAAGCACTAGTGAAGTGCAGGATTATCTCAGTAGAATTGAGTTAGACCCTGAACATTTTGCCTTTCTTGAGCAGCGAATATCTAAAGCAATGCAACTGGCTCGCAAGCATCATGTGCAGACCGAATATCTAGCTGAGCACCACGAGCAGTTAAAAGCTGAACTATCAGAGCTCAGTAGCGATGCAGGCCGTCTAGATGAGATTCAGCAACAATTAGATGACAGTAAACTCGCTTATATTAAAAACGCACAGAAACTCAGCCAAAGCCGCCAACGTTATGCCAAAGAGCTCAATAAACTGGTAACTCAGTCAATACACGAGCTAAATATGCCTAAAGGCAAGTTCAATATTGCGGTTAACTTTAATCCTGAGTCACAGTCATTAATGGGCAGCGATCAAATTGAGTTTCAAGTAACCACCAACCCAGGCCAGCCCTTACAACCTATTGCTAAAGTGGCATCAGGTGGTGAGTTATCTCGAATAGGCTTAGGTATTCAGGTCATCACGGCTAGAAAAGTTTCAACCCCAACATTAATATTCGATGAAGTTGATGTGGGTATTTCTGGCCCGACAGCAGCGGTTGTCGGTCGAATGCTTCGTAGTTTGGGGGAATCGACCCAAGTTATCTGTGTGACTCATTTACCGCAAGTTGCCGGTAATGGTCATCAACATATGTTAGTGAACAAGTTTACCAAAAGTGGTGGCACTGAGACTCAAATGAAACCGCTTGATAAAGAGCAGCGCATCAGTGAGTTAGCAAGGTTACTTGCGGGTGATGTTATCACTGAAAATGCACTCGCAAATGCGCGAGAGCTTTTACACTGATTAAGCCAACCTTGCTCGATAACAAGCCGCAATTAGCACTTATTTATCAAACAAAAAAGCCCACTTAATGTGGGCTTTTCTAGTTTTACTTATTGAAACGAAATTTTAATTTACTGAAAGTAACGTTGCTTTCAATAGCTGTTTAGATGGCTCTATACGAAATAATAAATCGCCTGCAAACAAACTAGAGCAAAGATACCAGCTAAGACATCATCAATCATAATCCCAAATCCGCCATGAACTTTTGCGTCTAACCAACGGATAGGCCAAGGTTTAAGGATATCGAAAAAACGAAACAATGCAAAACCGATGACAAGCCATATAAGCCCAGCAGGTGCAGCTATCATGGTAATCATTAAGCCTGCAACTTCATCCCAAACAATGGCGCCATGATCATGTACGCCCATATCTTTTGCAGCTTTATCACAAATATAAAAGCCCACCAGCGTGCTGATGAGAGTAATAATAATAAAAGCAGTCAGACTTAAGTGGCTCATTAAATAAACCAAGGGCACAGCGGCAAGGGTGCCAAATGTACCCGGTGCTTTCGCAGCAAGACCACTACCAAAACCCAGCGCTAAGAAGTGTACTGGATTTTTTAAAGACAGCTTTAATACTGCCGGATCAGTAGATAAAAATTTCATTAAAAATGCTCAAAGTTTTTCGCGTCTAACTCAAAAGGTTGTCCATCAGATACAAGTCGTAATTTATCACCGGCACAAATTTGGCCTATTTTGACAAACTTAACCCCGGCGTGGAGTAAGGCTGTATCTAATGCGCCTCGCTGGGCTTCTGGTACTGTAAATAATAGCTCATAATCTTCACCGCCTGTGAGTGCGTAATTAATTGCTTCATGTTTACCTACAGACTCAAGAAGTGATTTGGATAAAGGCAATTCATTGACATCAATAATCGCACCGACATTGGAGGCTTTTAAAACATGCTTTATATCTGAATTTAATCCATCAGATAAATCAATGGCACTGGTAGCCAATGAACGCAGAGCTTGACCGGCAATAATTCTAGGCGTTGGATGATAATGTCGGTTTATCAAAAATTCTTTATATTGCAGATCAACTTCTTTGTTGCCCAGCAATACATCTAAACCTAAGGCTGAATCGCCTAACGTGCCTGTCACATAAATCCAATCACCGATTTTTGCGCCACTACGGGTTAATGCTTTACCGGTAGGTACTTGACCGTGAATAGTGATGTTAATACATCGAGGGCCACGAGTGGTATCTCCACCAATTAAGCTGACGCTATAATATTCTGCAGCTTCAAATAAGCCCTCACTGAATTCTTGTAACCATTGGTTATCAACATCAGGTAGAGTGAGCGCTAATGTCATCCATGCAGGGTCTGCGCCCATTGCGGCTAAATCTGACAAATTAACAGCCACAGATTTATAGCCTAACTCGTGAGCTGGCATGGTTGGCAAAAAGTGAATATTTTCGACGAGAGTATCGCAAGAGATCGCGATAGATTTATTTTCTGCTGGTTGCACTATGGCGCAATCATCGCCAATACCGAGATGAACATCACGGCGCTGTTGGCCTTTATCACGGAAAAATTGTTCAATAATTTGGAATTCTTTCACGATAAATCTGGTACGGTTGCCCGCCCACCTATATGTTTTTTAGAAGTATCTGAGTGATACAAAAACGGTATCCGAAGATACCGTTTTCATTTATTACTTGCGAGTAACAAGCTTATCTAGCATACCATTGACAAACTTATGGCTGTCGTCGGCACCAAACGCTTTCGCTAACTCAATACCTTCGTTGATAGCCACTTTATATGGCACATCTTTACGATAAGTTAATTCATATGCAGCTAAGCGCACAATGGCTTTTTCAACTGGAGATACATCTTCAATATCACGATCTAAGTGAGGTTTTAGAAGATCATCAAGTTGAGTTGCTTTCGTGGCTACACCTGATAGCAATTCACGAAAATAAGCTACATCAACACCGTTAATGTTTTGCTCAGTTAAAAATTCATGTTCAACATCAGCAACGTTATTCTTGCTTAATTGCCACGAATAAATAGCTTGAACAGCTAAACGGCGTGCCTTACGGCGCTCTGAAGGCTTCATTACTTTTCCTACTACTATACCAACTGTTGTTCTAATTCTTGCAGAACGTTAACCATTTCAAGTAGGCCAAGGGCAGCTTCTGTGCCTTTATTGCCTGCTTTAGTACCAGAGCGCTCAATTGCTTGCTCAATAGTATCTGTGGTTAACACGCCAAATGAAACTGGGATATCAAACTCTAAAGCAACTTGAGCTAGACCCTTGTTACATTCACCTGCAACTAAATCAAAATGCGGAGTACCACCACGAATCACTGCACCTAGTGCAATGATACCGTCAAACTTTCCACAAGCAGCAACACGACGTGCAGCAAGTGGTAATTCAACAGCGCCAGGAACACGAACAACAGTAATGTTGTCATCTTCAACCTGACCAAAACGTTTTAGTGTATCTATTGCGCCATCAAGCAGACTTTCAACTAAAAAACTGTTGAAACGCGACACAACGATCGCCACTTTGGCATTTTTTGCTTCGATATTACCTTGAACTACGTTCATTATCTTACCTAAATTAGCTAAAGCACCCAGCTCTGGGCAAAAGTGGCGCTATAATACCACAGCAAAATGCCCTGAGTCCTGTGCAATTAATGATAAATGTTAACTTCACTAAATTAGTGAATTATTCTGCAATGTAATCAGTAACTTCTAAACCAAAGCCTGATAACGAATGGTAATGTTTTGGCGAGCTCAATAGACGCATTGTGCTAACACCAAGACTAGATAGAATTTGTGAGCCGATACCGACTTTACGAGAGGTTCCTTCCCATTTAGCCGCTGTGGGTGCTTGACCATTATCTTCAGCTTCAAAGGCTTTGACTTTGGCTAGCATTTCACTTGAATGTTCTTCATGGCCTAACAAGACTAAAACGCCGCCTTCTGAAGCTATACGTTCCATGGCCTTATCAAGTGGCCAACTGCGCTTTTGATCTCGTTCTGAATGTAATAAATCGTTAAACGTATTCTGTAAATGAACGCGTACTAAACAGTTCTTTTCAACATCACCTTTAACTAACGCATAATGTAATTGGTTATCGATGGTATCTCTGAAAGTCACCATGTTAAATTCACCAAAGCGTGTCGGCAATTTACATTCTGCTTCGCGCACAACTGTGGTTTCTTTGGTATTACGATATTCAATCAAATCAGCGATAGTACCCATTTTGATACCATGCTTTTCACTGAATACTTCTAAATCAGGACAGCGCGCCATAGTGCCATCATCATTGAGGATTTCAACAATCACTCCAGACGGCTCAAGTCCAGCCAAACGCGATAAATCACAGCCAGCTTCTGTATGACCTGCGCGAGTTAACACACCGCCATCTTGTGCCATCAAAGGAAAAATGTGTCCAGGTTGAACTAAGTCAGCCGCTTTAGCCTCTTTAGCTACTGCCGCTTGAACTGTCACTGCGCGATCGTGAGCTGAAATACCTGTTGTTACACCGGTTGCCGCTTCAATAGAAACGGTGAAATTGGTAGAGAACTGAGCGTTATTATTGGTCACCATTAATGGCAAGTTTAGTTGCAGGCAACGCTCTTTAGTCATAGTTTGACAGATTAGACCACGGCCGTAAGTCGCCATAAAGTTAATTGCTTCTGGCGTCACCTTTTCGGCAGCCATAATCAAATCGCCTTCATTTTCTCTGTCTTCATCGTCCATCAAGATAACCATTTTACCTTGGCGAATGTCTTCGATGATCTCTTCTATACTATGTAGTGCCATGTTAAGACCTTTGTGTTGTTATTCCCGATATTTGCAATAAAGGGTAAAAATAGGGTTATCGCATAAATCCAGCGTTGGCGAGCATTTCCATAGTGACCCCACCACCTGAAGTTGTTGGCTTTTCAGGATTCATTAAGCGCTCTAAATAACGAGCAATCAAATCAACTTCAATGTTGACCTTATCACCCGCTTGTAATGCTGTAAGTGTTGTTTCAGATGCTGTATGCGGCACAATCGTTAATCGAAAGCGGTGCCCATCTATTTCATTCACTGTCAGACTAACGCCATCGATGGTAATTGAACCTTTATGAGCAATGTAATGAGCAAGCTCAGCTGGCGCCGCTAACCAAAATTCAATCGCTTTTCCGCGGACACTTCTTTGCTCAACAGCGGCTATGCCATCTACATGACCACTGACCATGTGACCGCCAAGGCGAGTTGTCGGCAATACCGCTTTTTCTAAATTAACTTTTTGACCAACGTGATAATTAGCAAAGCCTGTCAGTGCCACGGTTTCTGCCGAAATGTCAGCAACGTATCCGTCAGCAAGGCATTGGACCACGGTTAAACACACACCGTTAGTGGCAATACTATCGCCTAACTTCACATCAGATAAATCCAGATGACCACTTGCTACGTTTAGGCGTATATCATCACCTTTACGCTCGATTTTTCTTAATGTGCCTAAGGCTTCAATAATGCCGGTAAACATAATGACTCACTTGTATTAATTTCGGTTCAATTTAATCAACTTGGCCAGTGCTTGCTCATGCCAGCAATTACAGCCTATTTAAGCAAGTTGATTCTGCTAGAGACTAAATATCATACGTTGATCTGCACCTATGCGGCGCGAATCGACTAATTGTAGCTCAGGAATTTGTTCCATACTTTGATAGTCATTCAGTTGTAATAAATTACGCCCGTGACTACCTAAAATTTTCATTGCTTGATAAAGGTAGAGTTCATCAGCAAGCTTTGCATCTAACACGCTACCCGCAAGGGATGCGCCTGATTCAATCAAAACTGAGTTGCATTGTTTACCTAAGTAAGTAAATAACGCATGTAAATCAACGCGTCCATCTTCATTTGCGGCAATAGTGATACAACTAACATGATTGTTAAATTTTTCTCTTACTTCTGCGGCATAGTCGACACAAGAAACCAACAGGATAGGCGATGGGATATCAAATAATTTGAATTCACTTGTTAGCCTTGCGCGGCTATCTAAAATCACCCTAAGAGGTTGTTGTAGATCTGCGGCCGAAACTGAGTTTTTCAAGCTGCCAAGTTGTTCATAACGCACATTCAATGAGGGGTCATCAGCCAATACCGTTTCAACGCCTGTCACTAAGGCACAATGACGAGCGCGAAGCTTTTGAACATCAGCGCGCGCATCAGGTCCAGTGATCCATTTGGAAACACCATTTGAAAGCGCTGTTTTACCATCAATACTGGCTGCCAGTTTAATCGTAACTCTAGGCAGACCCGTGGTCATTTTCTTGGTGAAGCCTAAGTTTAATAGCTTAGCTTGCTCAGTTAGCAAACCTATGTCGACTTGAATGCCCGCTTCTTTTAATAAACGGATTCCATTGCCAGCCACTTGTGGGTTCGCATCCACTTCAGCAATCACAACCCGTTTAACCCCTGCCTCGATTAAGGCTAAAGCACAGGGCGGTGTTCGGCCATAATGACTGCACGGTTCAAGGGTGACATAAGCAGTAGCCGATGATAGTTTTGTTTGATTTTGCTTCGTCTGTACATCTTGAAGCGCATGAATTTCAGCATGTGGGCCACCCGCTTTAATATGGTACCCCTGACCAATAATGTGATCGTTTACAGCAATGACACAGCCAACATTTGGATTTGGACGCGTGGTATAGCGCCCTTTCTCTGCCAATGAAATGGCAAGGCTCATCATTTCAACATCAACTACTGACCACTGAGACATAGACACCTACTTGAAATAGCCGCAGCAAATGGCCTCTGCGGTATAAAAAATGGAAACAGGAATTACTTTTGTAATTTAGCGATGGCTTCGCCAAACTGTGAAACGTCTTCAAAGGCGCGATAAACAGACGCAAAACGTATGTACGCTACTTTATCTAATACCATCAATTGTTCCATCATCAGGTTGCCAATCATTGCAGAGTCAATCTCGCGCTCACCTGTACCACGTAAGGTAGATTTAATCTTAGATAGTGCTTGTTCAATTTGATCAATCGATACCGGACGTTTTTCAACCGCACGCAGCATACCGCCACGTAGCTTATCTTCATCAAACGGTTGACGGGTGCCATCTTGTTTAATGACCCGTGGCATGACTAATTCTGCACCTTCAAAGGTGGTAAAGCGTTCATGGCACAATGTACATTCCCGACGACGACGGACTTGATGGCCATCAGCCACAAGACGAGAATCAATCACTTTGGTATCTGTCGCGCTACAAAATGGGCAATGCATATTCGCTCCTGAAATAAAAATAAAATGGCCGTAAGCACAAAGTACTTACAGCCATTAAAGTTTATCCTATTTACTTTATAAGGTTAACCTTATCATTAAGATTATCCTACTTAGTTCATATGGATGATATGTCTAAGCTGATGTTGAAATGCTTGCTAATATTATTAAACAACATACAAGCATCTTTGCTAGACAAAAATGCAGCAGTACTCCTGTTAACAGCACCGCCTGTAAACAGTATTACCCGTAAACAGGATACTTGGCACATAACTCAAGCACTTGGTTTTTAACGCGCTCGATTGTACCTTCATTAGTGATGTCATCTAACACATCACACATCCAGTTAGTCAGCTCAACAGATTCAGTTTCAGTAAAACCACGACGGGTGATTGCTGGAGAACCAATACGTAAACCAGAAGTAACAAATGGTGAACGTGGGTCATTTGGTACTGAGTTTTTGTTAACAGTGATGTTAGCTTTACCTAGCGCAGCATCGGCATCTTTACCTGTCATATCTTTGCTGATTAGATCTAGCAAGAATAAGTGGTTGTCTGTACCACCAGAAACAACATCATAACCACGCTCAATGAAGGTTTTTGCCATCACTTTAGCATTCGCAACAACTTGCTCTTGGTAAGTGGTGAACTCAGGATCTAGTGCCTCTTTAAATGCAACCGCTTTAGCAGCAATAACGTGCATTAAAGGACCACCTTGGCCACCAGGGAATACTGCCGAATTTAACTTTTTGTAAATGTCTTCATCATTCACAGCTGAAAGGATCAAACCACCACGAGGACCAGCAAGCGTTTTATGAGTTGTCGTTGTAACAACGTGAGCGTGTGGCAGTGGATTCGGGTAGATACCTGCAGCAACAAGACCAGCAACGTGCGCCATATCGACAAATAAGTAAGCACCTACTTTGTCAGCGATTTCGCGGAATTTACCCCAATCGATAATCCCTGAGTAAGCAGAAAAACCAGCAATGATCATTTTTGGTTTATGTTCAACGGCTAAACGTTCAACTTCAGCGTAATCAATCTTACCTGTGGTTTCATCGATACCGTACTGAACAGCATTATATAACTTGCCAGAAAAGCTAACGTGGGAACCATGAGTCAAGTGACCGCCATGGGCTAAACTCATACCTAAAACAGTATCACCGCCTTGAAGCAGTGCCATGAAAACAGCTGAGTTTGCTTGAGAACCAGAATGTGGTTGTACGTTAGCGTATGTAGCGCCGAATAATTCTTTTGCACGAGAAATAGCTAACTCTTCAGCAATATCCACATGCTCACAACCACCGTAATAACGCTTACCAGGGTAACCTTCTGCATACTTGTTAGTTAGCTGTGAACCTTGAGCTTCAAGAACACGTGGGCTGGTATAGTTTTCTGATGCGATTAATTCAATGTGCTCTTCTTGGCGACGAGTCTCATCTTCAATTGCTGCAAATAGTTGTGGATCATAATCTGCGATATTCATAGCTTTCTTTAGCATTGCTCACTCCAGCTGTTAATTCTTATAGTAGGGTTTCGCGGTATTCTACTCTGCTCTGCGTCACAATCCCAGTATTTACAACATGAATTTCTTTACTCGATACCATTATTTAAATTAATCCAAAATTTGAGTTCACCGAAAAATAAAGTAGAATTATCATCATCATTGGTCACCAAAGAACCTTAAAAATGGCTCAATTTGTCTATAGTATGCTGCGGGTAGGAAAGATTGTTCCGCCTAAGAAACAAATCCTTAAAGATATTTCCCTTAGTTTTTTTCCTGGCGCCAAGATTGGTGTACTGGGTTTAAACGGTTCAGGTAAATCTACTCTGCTTAGAATCATGGCAGGGTTAGATACTGAAATCGAAGGTGAAGCTCGCCCGATGCAAGATTTAAAAATCGGCTACCTTCCTCAAGAACCTAAGCTGGATGAATCTCAAACCGTCCGTGAGGCTATCGAAGAAGCCGTAAGCGAAGCTAAAAATGCCCTTACACGTTTAGATGAAGTGTATGCACTTTATGCTGAACCAGATGCCGATTTTGATGCGCTTGCAAAAGAGCAAGGGCAGCTTGAAGCAATTATTCAATCTCAAGATGCTCATAATCTTGATGTGGTATTAGATAGAGCAGCCAATGCACTGCGTCTGCCTGATTGGGATGAAAAAATCGAAGTACTTTCGGGTGGTGAACGTCGCCGTGTCGCGATTTGTCGCTTACTGCTTGAAAAGCCAGACATGTTGTTACTCGATGAACCAACCAACCACTTGGATGCTGAATCAGTCGCTTGGCTTGAACGTTTCTTACAAGACTATACTGGCACCGTTGTGGCTATTACCCATGATAGATATTTCTTGGATAATGCTGCAGGTTGGATTTTAGAACTCGACCGTGGTGAAGGTATTCCTTGGGAGGGTAACTACTCATCTTGGTTAGAGCAAAAAGATGCTCGTCTACAGCAAGAATCTTCCACAGAAAGTGCTCGCCAAAAAACCATTCAAAAAGAATTAGAATGGGTACGCCAAGGTTCAAAAGGTCGTCAATCAAAAGGCAAAGCCCGTATGGCTCGCTTTGAAGAATTGAACACCAATGATTACCAAAAGCGAAACGAAACCAATGAGTTATTCATTCCACCTGGGCCACGTTTAGGTGATAAGGTTATTGAAGTAAATAACCTGACCAAATCATATGGTGACCGAGTATTGATTGATGACTTAACTTTCGCTGTTCCAAAAGGCGCGATTGTCGGTATCATCGGCGCCAACGGTGCAGGTAAATCGACACTATTCAAGATGATTTCAGGCGCAGAGCAACCGGATAGCGGCAGCATTGAAGTCGGCGAATCAGTGCAAATAGCCTCAGTTGAACAGTTCCGTGATTCAATGAATGATAAGAACACGGTTTGGCAAGAGATTTCAGACGGTCAAGATATCATGCGTATCAACAATACTGAGATCCCGAGTCGTGCATACGTAGGTCGCTTTAATTTCCGCGGCGGCGATCAACAAAAAATCATTGGCACTTTATCAGGCGGTGAGCGTAATCGTGTCCATCTTGCTAAATTACTGCAAGCTGGCGGCAACGTATTATTACTCGATGAACCAACCAATGACTTGGACGTTGAAACACTGCGTGCATTAGAAGAAGCCCTTTTAGAGTTCCCTGGTTGTGCCATGGTTATTTCACATGACCGTTGGTTCTTAGACAGAATCGCAACCCATATTCTTGATTACCGCGATGAAGGACAAGTTAACTTCTATGAAGGTAACTACACTGAATATACAGCTTGGTTAAAAGAACACTTAGGTACCGAAGCCATTGAGCCTCATCGCCTGAAGTACAAGCGCATCGCTAAATAAGGCATCACAAAAAGTGTGCAATTTAATTGTTGTAAATTGAGTTGTTCATACGATATTAAAGCCCCATGTAATAATGCTCTCTCACTCGAGGTATTGTTAAACTGGGGCTTTTCTATGTTTAGCACAAAAATCAGGCTGTAGCGGCTAAAAATATAAGTTCAAATAAGGCAATGTCATAAAAATGACTTTTGGCGTTAAGTTAACATTTTAGCTGCAACCACTCATTAACCTCATGTTTTAGACCTTGAACTCACTCCTATCATGCTCAAGCTATAAACTATTCTCATCTTGTATGATAAAAATAAAATATAATCAACATTAATAGTTACTTAAGTAACATTAAAAGGTAACGACCAGCATCAAGCGAGTGCGGTAACTGATTCATCTTGCTAAACAGTTTGAGGGGGTTGTAAAAAAGCGTCAAAAATCCACAATCTATTTGTAAAGACAAATTAACTTAAGTACTATAAAATTATTGACGGATCACCTAACTGTTGACCAATTGTTATAGCGTAAGCTATACACCAAAAAATCAATTAAAAATGGAGGAATCAGTGAGATATAGTCAAATTACTTTTATTTTATTATGTTTTTATGCAAGTAGCTCATTTGGTTTAGAGATCATTTCTAGTAGTGAGACGCAAAAACTTCAAGAAATTGAGCAAAAGTATAATATTGATAGTTTACTTATTTCTGCGAACGATAAATTATCGACTCATAAGAAGAAAGAATCTGATTATCATGCATTGAGCGTTGAAATTAAGAGTAAGCAAACAGAATATGAGCATTTAGTTTCTAAATTGCCAACAAGAGTTTTATCTCGCGCTAATCTCGATTCCTTTTATAAAGAGCTCGAAACTTTAGTCCTTAAAGTCGATCAACTTGAAACTAAGTATGATATTGATGGCAAGTCTCTAAAACGAGAGTACAAATCAATCATGGCTGAGTACGATATCATCAACAGTACTCGTACTAATAAAGACGAACAGCTAGCCGCACTCAAAAGTGAAATAACCAAACGTGTTATTGCAGATGTCTCTAAGCCAGATACTGTGCAATCTGTCGATTTAGATGGTTCAACTTTATGTTCTAAGTTTCAATCTATTAATGATTGCTTAAAAGACTCAGAAAACTACATTGTGACCAATACAATTAAAACCGACCCGTTTTTAAATGAACGAAGTGTGCTGTTGTCCTACGATGTTGTTGATGCCAGCATGAATATGAGTGGCAATTTAAATTACAAAATTAAAATGGCATTCAAACCATCTTATAACAGTAAAATCGACTCATTAATCAATGAACAACTTGGGCTCAAATCTGCCATGATAACCTTGGTCAGTAATGTTGCAGCCGATTGGTTTATAGATGGGGTTAAAATTGGTACTGGTCGTGAACTGTTTCATGAAGTGCCATTAGGCCAACATGGTATTTTAGCGTCTTATCATTCTGAAGATAAATCCAGTGTTGAGTTTATTCAGGGCAACGGTGTGTTTAGCTATAACTTTAATAGCAATTCTCATAATAGTGACATGGTTACTTTGCCGGATAACGAGCATAAAAAGCAAACCATGAAGATGAAGCCAAAGCAGCCTAGCTTAGTTAACAATCAAGCTAACGCTACTGTAAATAAACCTAAGAAAACCCTACAAGACAAAGGGTATGAATACTTCATGGGAATTGAACCAACAACGACAGAGCAAAATAAAAGCTTTGATTCAACGTCTTCTGAGAAACTGTAAAAACCAGTTACTAGCATCAAGCCACCTTATCTAAAAGGTGGCTTTTTTATTGGAACAGAATAAATTACCCAATACCTTTCAAACACGACTTATTGACTAACAAAAAGATTCAACTGTATATCTTTGGTAACAAGTAAGATCGGCAAACAACATTTAAGATCATTTTGATAAACACTTATGTTATCAGCATGTTTCCTTACAATCTTATATGTTTAGCTTTACATTCCTTTACCCTTATATGACTTTTTTTCATTAAAATAGACCCTAATTCAGCAATCGGTCTGTTGATCTTTCTTAGAGTCAAAAAATGAAAAAACTGGCATTTCTTATCATAGTAAGCAGTCTTATCGCTGCTGTTGTGTCTTTTAGTGGTTTATCTCAAGCAGATAAAGCCAAGCCTCATGCAAAGGGAAAAGCCCAAAAAACTATTCCTGTTGTGACAGGTATTGTCGATCAACATGAACTATCACAATCACTGTCGTTAATTGGCAAACTTGATGCTGAACAATCTGTTTTTATTTCTTCTCAAGTTGCCGGAAAAATTAGTGACATTTTGATAAAACCCGATCAAGACATTCAAGCTGGACAAGTGATGGTTCAGCTAGACGATTCAAAAGCCAAAGCAGCAACAGCTGAAGCTGCCGCTTATCTTGCTGATGAAAAAAGAAAGTTAAAGGAATTCCTTAAACTCATTTCAAGCAATGCCATTACTCAAACCGAAATTGATGCTCAACGTGCCAGTGTTGATATTGCTGCGGCAAGATTGGCTGCAGCCCAAGCTGATTTAGATTACCACTCACTTAATGCCCCATTTTCAGGCTCTGCAGGCTTAATCGATTTTAGCGTTGGCAAGATGATTTCTGTCGGTACCGAATTACTGTCTTTTGACAACCTTTCAACCATGAGACTCGACTTACAAGTTCCTGAGCATTACTTATCATTATTATCTAATGGTATGAAAGTGTCAGCACAAAGCCGTGCATGGCCATCTCATGAGTTTAACGGTGAAATAGTCGCAATTGATTCGCGTATTAATCAAGACACCTTAAACTTACGTGTGCGAGTAGAATTTGCTAATCCAGATAACAAGTTAAAACCAGGCATGATGATGGCCGCCACGCTTAGCTTCCCTGCGGTTTCTGAACCTGTCATCCCAGTTCAAGCCATTGAATACTCTGGCACCAAAAGATTTGTGTATCTTGTTGATAGCCAAAACATTGCTAAGCGCACTGAAGTCAATCTCGGCGCCCGTATTGATAATGAAGTCCTGATCTCTGAAGGGTTAAGCGTCGGTGATATTGTTGTCGTTCAAGGTTTAGTTAATATGCGTGATGGCGTCTCAGTAGACGTATTAGAGCAACAAGGTACTGCGGAAAAGCTAGCCCATGAAGAAGATGATTCAATTGTTGATTCAGACATGCATCCAGAAAATGGATCAATCTTAGGATCTTTGAGTAACCCAACAGCTGAAGTTCAACAGGAGAAAAGTTAATGTGGCTTTCTGATGTGTCAGTTAAACGCCCTGTTGTTGCGATTGTTCTGAGTTTGCTATTAGGGGTATTTGGCCTTGTTTCACTGTCAAAATTATCAGTGAGAGAAATGCCAGATGTCGAAAGCCCTGTCGTTACAGTCATGACCACATATAGCGGTGCTTCGGCAACGATTATGGAAAGCCAGATCACCACTACCATTGAGGATGAACTTACCGGTATCAGTGGCGTTGATGAAATTGAATCTGTCACCCGCAACGGTATGTCACGTATTACAGTGACCTTTTTATTAGGCTGGGATTTAACTGAAGGCGTCAGTGATGTACGTGACGCTGTTGCGCGCGCTCAACGCCGATTACCTGATGAAGCAGACGATCCTGTCGTATCAAAAGATAATGGCTCAGGGGAGCCGTCTATTTACGTCAACTTGAGTTCATCCACCATGGATAGAACTCAGCTGACGGATTACTCACAGCGAGTACTAGAAGATCGCTTTAATTTAATTACAGGTGTGAGCTCAATTTCATTATCAGGTGGCTTATACAAAGTTATGTACGTACAGCTAAAACCTGAGCTAATGGCGGGTCGTAATGTTTCGGCCAATGATATCGTCTCAGCACTTAATACTGAAAACGTAGAAACCCCAGGTGGTGAAGTACGTAACGACACCACTGTAATGACAGTAAGAACGGCAAGGCTTTATAACAGCCCAGACGATTTTGAATATTTAGTGGTTCGCACTGCCGGTGACGGTACGCCTATTTACTTAAAAGATGTTGCAGATGTATTTATTGGTGCAGAGAACGAAAACTCAACGTTTAAAAGTGATGGTGTCACTAACATCAGTTTAGGCATTATTGCTCAGTCTGATGCTAACCCGCTTGATGTAGCCAAATTAGTCCATAAAGAAGTGGATAGAATCCAAGACTTTTTACCTGATGGCACAGCTTTAGTTGTCGATTACGACTCCACCATTTTTATCTCTCGCTCAATTGATGAAGTTTATAACACGCTTATTATCACCGCCATTTTAGTGATTTTAGTGTTATATATTTTCATTGGCCAAGTACGTGCGACCTTAATCCCAGCTGTAACAGTGCCAGTGTCACTTATTTCAGCTTTTATCGCGGCAAATACCTTCGGTTTTTCTATTAACTTATTAACCTTAATGGCCTTAATATTATCCATTGGTTTAGTCGTAGATGACGCCATCGTCGTCGTCGAGAATATTTTCCATCATATTGAAAAAGGCGAACCGCCAATTTTAGCTGCCTACAAAGGCGCGCGCGAAGTTGGGTTCGCAGTCATGGCAACCACTGCTGTACTAGTAATGGTATTTCTACCTATTTCCTTTATGGAGGGCATGGTCGGGTTACTATTTACTGAGTTTTCGGTAATGCTGGCCGTATCAGTGCTATTTTCCTCGCTTATCGCCCTCACCTTAACCCCTGTACTTGGCAGTAAATTACTTAAAGCCAATGTTAAACCTAACCGTTTTAACCTTTGGGTTGATGGAGTATTTGATAAGCTTGAGCAGCAATACCGCGCTATCGTTTCAAAGGCAGTTCAATACCGTTTCGCGGCGCCTGTTGTGATTATTGCCTGTCTTGTAGGTAGTGGCTGGTTATTGAATCAAGTTCCAGCTCAACTTGCCCCACAAGAAGACCGTGGAGTGATTTTTGCCTTCATCAAAGGCGCTGAAGGCACCAGTTATAATCGCATGGCTGCCAATATGGACATTGTAGAGCAAAGATTAATGCCGATGCTGGGTAATGGTCTTATTAAGTCATTCAGTACTCAGGCGCCCGCTTTTGGTGGTCGTGCTGGTGACCAAACGGGCTTTGTCATTATTCAATTAGAAGAATGGAAAGATCGCTCTATCAATGCCCAACAGGCACTCGGTATTGTAGCTAAGTCTCTTGAAGGCATTCCCGATGTGATGGTTCGCCCTATGCTGCCTGGTTTTAGAGGTAAATCTAGCGAGCCAGTTCAATTTGTTTTAGGTGGTTCTGACTACAACGAACTATTTGACTGGGCACAAAAACTGCAACTTGAGGCCGACTTAAGCCCAATATTAGAAGGTGCAGATCTTGACTATGCAGAAACAACACCTGAGTTATTGGTCACCGTTGATCGTGAACGTGCAGCAGAGCTTGGCGTCAGTGTTACAGAGGTATCTGACACCTTGGAAATCATGCTAGGTGGCCGCAGTGAAACGACCTTTATTGAGCGTGGTGAAGAATATGATGTTTATCTTCGCGGTGATGAAAACAGTTTTAACAGCGTCGCTGATTTAAGTCAGATATATATGCGCACAGCAACAGGCCAGCTGATCACCTTAGATACCATTACTCAAATTGACGAAGTCGCTTCAGCACAAAAATTAAGTCATCTTAATAAGCAAAAATCGATCACTCTAAAAGCAAACTTGGGCGCTGGACATACTTTAGGTGAAGCATTAGATTTTCTTGACGCTAAAGCCATTGAAATGCTGCCAAGTGATATCACAGTGTCATATACCGGTGAATCAAAAGACTTTAAAGAAAACCAAAGCAGCATCTTTATTGTATTCGGCTTAGCCTTGTTAGTCGCTTATTTAGTTCTTGCTGCGCAATTTGAGAGCTTTATTAACCCATTAGTGGTTATGTTTACCGTACCAATGGGAATATTTGGTGGATTCTTAGGCTTATACCTAACTGGACAAGGCCTTAATATTTACAGCCAAATCGGCATGATTATGTTGATTGGTATGGTGACTAAGAATGGTATCTTGATTGTTGAGTTTGCCAACCAGCTTAGAGACAAAGGTCTTGAATTAGAGCAAGCTATTATTGATGCTTCAGCTAGACGTTTAAGACCTATTCTAATGACCGCATTTACCACCCTTATTGGTGCAATCCCATTGATTATGTCAACAGGTGCAGGGTCAGAAAGTCGAATTGCAGTCGGTACAGTAGTGTTCTTTGGAATGGCATTTGCTACTCTAGTGACCTTATTAGTGATCCCTGCCATGTATCGATTGATATCTGGTGCGACTCACTCTCCAGGGTTTGTTGAACAACAACTCAATGATGCTATTGAACTTCAAAAGCAAAAAAGCACGTAGTGAATTTTTGGTTTGCTACCGACGACATCCGAGCAATCCCTGACTAGTCAGCATTTATAACGGAATAACAGGTGTAATAATGGAAAAAATCGCGGTATTTGTTGATGTACAAAACATCTATTACACCTGTAAACAGGCTTATGGTCGCTCGTTTAATTATCGTGCGCTTTTTAAAATGCTGAGCCAACAAGCTCAAGTAGAGCATGCTTTTGCTTATGCCATCGCCCCAGCAGATGATGGCCAAGTCAAATTTCAAGATGCACTGAGGCACATTGGTTTTGAGGTTAAACTTAAACCTTATATTCAACGCAGTGACGGCAGTGCAAAAGGCGATTGGGATGTCGGGATAACCATCGACGTTTTAGATTATGCTGAGCACGTTGATAAGGTCATTCTGCTTTCAGGTGACGGTGACTTTGATTTATTGATGGCAAAGGTAGCGCAGAAATATGCTTGCGATACACAGGTGATCAGTGTCGCTGCTCTTACAGCGAAATCATTGCTGGATGTGATAGGCAGTCATATCCCTATCGAATCAAACTTATTGCTCTAGTTTTCTGTTAGTTAATTTCAGGTTTAATTTGCATGATATGAGTCCAAACATTGAAGATATATTGCTTAAGCTATTGAATAGTATTTAAATCATCATTAAAAATTTAACTATAAAATATTTCTTTTAAAATCAGATATTAACATCACGTTAACAAAGCGAGTTCGAACAAACTCATCTGCTATACAGGATTCCATAGAGCATTTTTTTATGTAACAATTACGTAATAGTAATCACCCTAAATAGCAGAGAAGTTGATGTTTCTACGGGCAAGCACCCTACATAGCTTTATCATTGCTATTTGTGTCAATTTCGGCATATTTTCACTAGCCTACGCTGAGCAATTCCAGCTTGAAACCCTCAATGTAAGTGATGGCTTACTTTCCTCTAGTATTACTACTATTCACCAACAACAAAGCGGTTATATGTGGTTTGGCACTGACAGTGGTGCAAGCCGATACGATGGTATCAACTTCACTCATTTTCAGTTTTCGCCTAATGAAAAGAATCACATTTCAAACAACTATGTCACCGATATTTATGAAGATAAAGCCGGCAATATTTGGATCGGTACTGAAGATGGACTCAATCAGCTAACACCTACTAATGAAATGGTTTTGCACAATATGCAGACCAGTCAAAATAATCTTGGATCTAGTTGGGTAACGCGAATATATGAAGATAAGCATGACAATATCTGGATAGGTACAGGTGCAGGAATTAGTTTATATAATTCGCAAACAAACACCTTCACAGGTTTTTCACTTTTTGACGAAGATGGTCAGCAATACGATACTTCCATTTACAGTATTTTTAGTGATTACAAAGATACACTGTGGGTTGCTACAGACTATGGACTCACGACAGTCAACATGGACACCCAGCGGTTAGATATAGTCACATCTTCAGATCCTGATACCAATAAGATTATGACAGGATCAATCAATGCCGTTGAAGTGATATCTGACGAGCAAGTTTGGTTAGGAACTTATCAACAAGGTTTAATCGATTTCAACCCCAAAACCATGGAAGTGGTTGCCTATGTAATCGATGAAAATAACCCTTCTATCGATCAAATTATATCAAATACGATATATGACCTCACCCTTGAAAATGACAATACCCTTTGGCTAGCCCATGACAAAGGCGCTACAAAAGTCACATTAGACACAATGAGCTATACCCACCTACAACATCAAGCCTATAACCCTAGTTCTATTGCAGATAATATTGTCGGTGAATTGCAGATTGATCAATCAGGCGGCATTTGGTTCGCCACAGCAATGGGGGCATCGTACTACTCCCCGTTTAAGCATGGCACTCGAATTTTTAGACCCCACCCATTTTCACCTGAATTATCTAGCCCTTTCACTTATTGGATTAATACCGATAAAAGCAAAGATGTCTGGGTAACAACATCAGAAAAAATAAATCTCATCAGCGATAAAACAGAAGCGATAAAATTAAACCCAATTGAAGACGCATCAATTTCGTCGCCATACAGTGCAATTAAAGACGATAAAGAAAATCTCTGGATTGCCAGTGCAAATGGTTTGTCGGTATTTAATACACTTAATGAAACCTTAACCCACTATAGTAACGCGCTAGATAATCCTCATGACTTCCCTAATAGCCCTTTCTATTTGGCGTTGCCTGATAATAACGGCGATGTTTGGATCACGGGTTACTTAGATGTGGGGCTAATCCTGTTTAATCCTCAAGAAGGAATTAAACAGCAACTACTGACAGAACATGATTTCTCTTATGCCGCAGGAGGCAACTTCACTTTTGATAAGCAATTTATCCATAATGGCGAATTATGGTTAGCAACAACCAATGCCATTTACAGAGTGAATCCTGAGACTTTCGAGGTTAAGCATTTATCGCTTGGCTCAGAAACAGAAAACATAAGAACCGTTAAACTTTATCAAGATGAAAATAACCATATTTGGGTTGCCACCCAAGGGTTGGGTCTCGCACGTATCGAAATGGGAGAAATGTGGCAAGATCCTGTTGAAATTAAATACTTCAATAAAGAGCAAGGGTTTACCAGCAACACCTTAAGAGGAGTTACCGGTAATCGAGATGGTTTTGTCTGGGTTACTTCGCAATCCAAATTCGCCAAAATGAATATTGATACCTTTGAAGTAACACAGTACCCAAGTGCGACTAACGAAAAAGGCAGCTCATTTACTGATTCTGCGATAGCGATGAAAAACGATAATTTATACCTAGGCTCTAATAATGGCCTGTATAAAATTAACACTAAAGCCATCAAAAGTAATCGCTTCAAACCCAAAGTCCATATCACTTCTGCGCTGATTGCCAATGAACAGTTTTTAGGCCCTAACAGCAACCAAAAAATCGGTGATGTTCAATTAGACTATGAACAAAATATTGTCCAATTCTCCTTTGCATCAATGGACTTTACCGCCCCGTACAGGAATCAATATCGTTATCGATTATTGGGTTTTGATGACGAATGGATCTATGCAGGCAGTCATACCTCAGCGACTTACACCAACCTTAATGCAGGTCTCTATTCTTTTGTTGCCCAAGGCAGTAATAGTGATGGTCGCTGGAGTCCAAATGTCGCTTCGTTTGATTTTAAGGTCAAACAAGCTTGGTGGTTCTACGCCATTATTATCTTAATCATTATTTGTGCTTTCCTCGCGATTCTTTATCTATATACCCGTTATCAAAAAATTACCGAACTCAGTAATCGAGCCAACTTTGACAGTTTAACTGGCCTATCAAATCGTTTTCGTTTTAATGCCAAACTCGAATTAACAGTCAATGATATACAAAAACCTGCGGCAGTCGTGTTCATTGACTTAGATTATTTTAAAGAAGTGAATGATACTATGGGCCATGATATTGGCGATGAGTTGATTATTGAAGTCAGTAAACGTTTATCAAACACCCTTAAAGAAGAGGATTTACTGGCAAGATTAGGCGGGGATGAATTTGCTATCATTATTCAACATCCTGGCACTCAAGCTAAACTCATCAATATTATTGAGCAGATCCGCTCCAGCATTAATACAGGTTATCAAATAAAGGAACACTGGATAACGAGCTCAGCAAGCATAGGGGTCGCCTGCTTCCCTGAAGATGGCGTTGACTGTAAAACATTGTTAAAACATGCAGACACAGCCATGTACGCCGCTAAACATGCTGGCCGCAATGGCGCTTATTTTTTCAATGAGTCGTTATCACAAGCACTACTTGAAAAAACCACCATTAAGCAGCAATTAAAAAATGCTCTCATCAATAAGCAATTTCAAGTTCACTATCAACCTAAGGTCAATATGGTTAATGGTGAAGTCTGTTCGTTTGAGGCTTTATTAAGATGGTATCACCCAACGGAAGGGCTCATATCACCAGTGAAGTTTATCCCTGAAGCTGAAAGCAATGGCCAAATTATTGAAATTGGCTATTGGGTACTTCTACAAGCGTGCACGGATGGGCAAAAATGGCATCAACAAGGATTATTAAAAGATAATATTTCAGTCAATATATCGCCAATACAACTCTCTCAACCTGATATTTGTGAGCATATCGCCGAAATTTTAGCTCAAACGGGGTTTCCAGCTGAAAAACTCGAATTAGAAATAACCGAGTCCTTATTGATTGAAAACTTCGACACCGCTGAAGTCGTGCTTAAGCAACTCAAGAAACTCAACGTACGAATTGCTTTAGATGACTTTGGCACAGGGTTTTCATCATTAAATTACCTTACCCATTTCCCGATAGATACCTTAAAAATTGATCAGGGTTTTCTCAAAAATTTATTAGACAACCAAGCGACTGAAATAGTATTAAAAAATATCATTCAATTAGGTATTGAGCTTAATATGAATATTGTCGCAGAAGGTATTGAAGCAGACTTGCAAAGAGCCAAGCTTATTGAATTAGGCTGCCTGACTGGTCAGGGATATTTATTTAGCCCTGCGGTAACCGAGCCAACAGCTAGCGAAATCCTCGTCAATAGACGCAGCCTTAACTAAGTCATCTAAACTAAATCACCTAAACTCGCGGCTGTGGTCTGATGAGGTTGAATGACAACAATCCTTATTAATTAGCGCTATAGAAACCGACTCAAATAAGCGACAATAGGATTAATAAATTCTGACATTACAATGATGATGACTCAAAAAACAATTGAATACAGCCCTACCTTCCATTTCCCTGTGCAAATATATTACGAAGATACTGACTTTTCAGGGGTGGTATATCATCCCAACTTCTTAAAGTATTTTGAACGGGCCAGAGAACATGTCATTGGCGCTAATGTGCTCAATATTTTATGGCAAGAGCAGCAACTAGGGTTTGCAGTTTATCGAACAGATATGCTTTGCCATGATGGGGTTGAGTTTGCGGATATTATCGATGTCAGAACTAAATATTACTTTGAAAGTAAATACCGCACTGTGTGGCAGCAAGAGATTTGGCGCCCTAATGCGAAGAAGCCTGCGGTGACAGCAACCATTGAAATGGTTTGCATGAATCAGCAGCGTCAAATGGCACCAATGCCAATCAAGTTAATTGAACAACTCACTGAAAAGTTTAGCTAAAATTAAGATAAATTACGCTAAATGACGTTAATAACTTTGATGATATAAGCTCAATAAATCGATTAATGGGTGATTGGAGCTGTCACAAAAGGTTTTTGAATGAGCTGCGAGAAACGCAGCTCTAATTCAGAGGCAATAAGAGGTTTACTCACATACTCACCTTGAATGGTATCAGTACCAAATTCAATCAAGGTATCAAAAACATCTTTGGTTTCAACCCCTTCTACCGTCACATCAAAGCCAAGGCTTTTAGCTAAATCAATACTTGTTTTAACGATTTTGTTCGCTTGTAAATCACAATTAAAATCATCTAAGAAAGCTTTATCAATTTTAACTTCATCGATGGGTAAATGACGTAAGTAAGCTAATGAAGAGTGGCCAGTACCAAAGTCATCAATAGCAATTTTAACCCCTAATTCTCTAATTTCTTTTAGCGTCTCAATGGTTCGAGCTAAATCAAGCATCAAGGCACTTTCAGTAATTTCAATCATCAAGTTCTCTGCTGGCACCTTATACTGCATCAGCAAATTGCTTATATCGATGGGTAAGTGTTGATTCTCTAAATCTTTGGTCGATAGGTTAACAGCGACTTTTATATTAATCCCTTGCTGCAGCCATTTAACTTGTTGCTGAAGTACCTGCTCTAATGCCCACTGACTGATTAAGTTGATCACGCCTGTATGCTCAGCTAGTGGGATAAATTCCGTTGGTGAAATATTACCTAAACCTTCATGTTCCCAACGAATTAACGCTTCAACTTGCGAGCATTTTCCCGTGCTAATGTCGAGTTTAGGCTGATAAACCATATGGAGCTGGTTCTGCTTTAAACTTTTAGGGAGACTATTAATGATCATTAATTCGCGATACTGCGCTTTATCATCATCTTGATTATAAAAGGCAATGTCTTGGTGGCTAATTTTGGCTTTTTTTAGTGCTAAATCTAATCTTCGAAGCATCAAGCTCACATCCGCATGGTGCTCATGTAACTCAAGTACGCCTAACTGAACTTTAATGCTAATGGGTGTTTGCTCGATCTCAAACGACTTTTGTAGATGCTGTTTGACGTAGTTTAATTCAGAAATGGAAATGGCTTTAGGATAAAACAGTAAAAACTCATTACCGTTCATACGCGAGACAAACTGAGGGGGGTTAGGTAACAGCTTAATTCTTCTGGCAAAAGATTTCAGTAACTGGTCACCAAAAATAAAGCCGAATAAATCATTCACAAACCGAAACTGCTGGATATCCACCAGCACTAACATCCCTTCTGTCGCTGGCATTTTGGCAAACATTTTTCGTTTAAAGCCAACCCGATTCGATAGACCCGTCAGCTTGTCTCGCTCAAGAGTAATAGGATTACTTTGCTGAAACAGATTCAGGTTACGTACTAGAGGTTTAAATGCTCTTGGGGTATGTTTGAAATTTAATGGTGAATGGTCAGCAGAATTAGATTCTAAGGTTTGCGTTAATTCAGCAATAAACTTTCCTTGCTGAAAATAACCGCCTAACACAACTCCAAATAACAGAATAAGTGCAATAAAAAGCACAATGATAATTTCAATGCTTAACACAATTTACCGCTCCTTATATAAGTTATTGTTAATAGTCGAGTGTATCGCTTTTAACTAACACACGTAATCGCTTATTTATTGATAGCTTTGCTTAATGGAATGATAAACTTCTAAAAACTCATCACTCTCTAAATCTTCTGGCGTCACAGGTAGCCCACGAGTTGTGAAAATAGCTAAACGCTGCTCAAGTTCCACCCCTGCTCTTAATTCACCAGTGTAATATGCCGCTGAGCGAATAAAGTCTAAGTAAGTCACATTCTCTGGCATGTAATGTAAATCAGCCCAACGCTCTACGACCTCCATTACCTCTGGGGCAAAATCCCATGTTTTTAAAATTGCACGCCCTATAGGTCCTTGCATTTTACGCACTAACCCACGTAATTGTTCAATACTGGTAAATGCATCAGGCTTGGATTCAGCTTCCGACAACACAGGTAACGCACCAATATTATGAACAAGGCCAGCAAGTGTTAACGTTTCAGGATCTAACTTCTTAGTTGGATTGCGCTTATTATAAATCGCTAACATTGCCCCTGAAGACGCGGTCACCTCGATAGAGGTTTGCCATACTTCATCCATCACTTCCCAGACCATTTCATTGGTTGAGATAAATAACTGCTCAAGTGCCACAGAAGTCACGATAGATTTAATTTGTATCAAACCAATTCTATTCACGGCTGCACTGATATTTTCAGCTTTGTTACCTCGGCTATATAAGGCGCTGTTAGCTACTTTAATAATACGAGCTGAAATAGCAGCATCTTGGCCAATAATATCGCCAACTTGCTTCAAACTTGACTCTGGCTGCGCTACAACTTCCTGCACCCGCATGGCCACTTCAGGCAGTGTTGGAAGCACAAGAGCGTCATCTTTAAGCTTCTTTAATAGCCCGACCAGTAGTTGGTGTTCCGTTGTCATGCATACCGCCTGTAGTTTTTTTGTTATTGCTTTGTGTGGAGTATATCAGCTATGTAATTTATTAGAATAAAGAAAAAGCACTAATCTTTATAATGCTTGTCAATTGTTTAGCCTTCCTTAATTTAGACAAACCCCACAATCACAGAGGAATTATTTGCATTAACCAACCATACTTAAGTAAAATGCCGCCCCCCGCGCTATGCGTGAATTTCCATCAAATTGAGAGTGATTATGTTTAGACCAGAGCTATTGTCTCCAGCAGGAACATTAAAGAACATGCGTTACGCCTTTGCCTATGGTGCAGATGCGGTTTATGCAGGTCAACCTCGCTATAGCTTACGCGTTAGAAACAATGACTTTAAAATGGAAAACCTCGCGATGGGGATCCAAGAAGCGCATGCATTAAATAAAAAGCTATATGTAGTGAGTAACATTGCTCCACATAATGCAAAGCTAAAAACCTATATCCGCGATATGGCACCAGTGATAGATATGAAACCCGATGCGGTCATCATGTCAGACCCAGGTCTTATCATGATGGTTCGTGAAGCCTTCCCAGATCAAACCGTGCATTTATCTGTTCAAGCCAATGCGATTAACTGGGCGTCAGTTAAATTCTGGCAGCAGCAAGGTATTAAGCGCGTTATTTTATCTCGTGAACTCTCTCTTGATGAAATTGAAGAGATTCGTCAGCAATGTCCTGATATTGAATTAGAAGTCTTCGTTCATGGTGCCTTATGTATGGCTTATTCAGGCCGCTGCCTATTGTCAGGTTACATCAATAAGCGCGATCCTAATCAAGGAACATGCACCAACGCGTGTCGCTGGAAATATGATGTCCATGAAGCTAAGCAAACTGAGACTGGCGATATTATTGCGGTTAACCCGCAAGGTATTGTCGATCAAAATGGTGTGCAAATAGAAACGCCGACGTTAGGCGCTGGCCAGCCTTCTGATGAAGTAGTACTGCTACAAGAGCCAGGTCGCCCAGGCGAATACATGCCCGCTTATGAAGATGAGCATGGTACATACATCATGAACTCAAAAGATCTTCGTGCGATCCAACATGTTGAACGTCTAACTAAAATGGGCGTTGATTCATTGAAAATTGAAGGCCGTACCAAGTCATTTTATTATGTGGCACGTACTGCTCAGCTTTATCGTCAAGCAATTGAAGATGCGGTTTCAGGTAAAGATTTTGACCGCACGCTAATGCATAACCTTGAAGGATTAGCGCACCGTGGTTACACCGAAGGCTTCTTGCGTCGTCACGTTCATGATGAGTATCAAAACTACGACTACGGTTACTCTATTAGTGACACACAGCAATTTGTTGGCGAGTTTACCGGAAAACGCAATGAAGCCGGTGCAGCTGAAATTGATGTTAAAAATAAATTCTTAGTCGGTGACAGTGTTGAAGTAATGACACCACAAGGTAATTTAACCTTAACCATTTCAGAATTAACCAACCGTAAAGGTGAGTCTGTTGAAGCGGGTCTAGGTTCTGGTCACTTCGTATTTTTAGCCGTGCCGGACGAAGTAGAATTAGATAAAGCAATTTTGATGCGTAATCTTCCTCAAGGGCAAGATTCTCGTAACCCGCATCAAGCGTCAGCACCTACAGAGTAATTATCATGGCCTTATTAATTGACGACAGCTGTATTAATTGCGACATGTGTGAGCCAGAGTGCCCAAATGAAGCCATTACTATGGGTGAAGAAATATATGAGATAGACCCTGCGCTTTGTACCGAATGTGTAGGGCATTATGACAAGCCGACTTGTATTTCGGTTTGTCCGATTGATTGTATTGATCCTGATCCTGCTCATGCAGAAACGCCGGAAGAGCTTAAATATAAGTACCAAGTCATTACAGGTAAGGTTTAACTTAAACTCGCTCAATTAATCTTGACGGCGAAACAATTTCTCCAGCATTAGATACAAAAAAAGGCGCTTAGATAGCGCCTTTTTTATTGCTCAAATTTTATCATTTATCATTTATCGATTGGTTCGTTTTATGCAGTTGCAGTGTTGCTGCCATCAGAATAGCTTTGCAAGGTTTGCAAAGTAATGGCTAATTTTTCAATGCTTACTCTCACAGGCTGAGGCAGGGCTTCTAACTCGATACCTAATAATAAGTTCTTCACTTCTAAGCCTAGCTCGGTATCGCCTTCAATCCGTAATTTGCGCTGAAAAAATAAGGTATCAGGATCTTCTTTGGCTGCTGCAACCAGTAATAACTCAGGAACATTAGCAGTAAATGTAACATCAGCCTTAGTTAATGAACGTAATAATAATTGGCCATCAAAACTGAGCTCAAAATGTAAGCCAATGTCTTGCACTGAAATCGCAACCCACTTTCCTTTTAAAAAGTCTAATTCGCCAAACTTAATTTGCTCAGATAACGTCAATGTTAGCAACTTAGCTAACACATCCATTTTGAGTTTTTCAGGAACAATTGATAATGATTGAGTGGCCACTTTGGGTGCTAAACCAAGTACATTTTTCGCGAGCTTACTTGAGAAACCGAGAGACATTAAAACTCCTACACTGCCTAGATTTAAATTTAAGCTAGTTTACTCACATTTTATCAATTGAAACCTGTTTCAAATCAATTCATGTGACGTCATTCAACTTTACACTCCCTTGCAACAGCAATTTGAGAGAGAGAAAATGGAACTCTTGTGCCCTGCAGGAAATTTAGCTTCATTAAAAGCCGCTTTTAGAGCTGGTGCAGATGCGGTTTATCTTGGTTTAAAAGATGATACCAATGCCCGCTCATTCGCGGGACTAAATTTCACCCCTGAACAAATAAAACAAGCCACTAAACTGGCACATAGCCAAGGTAGAAAGGTGTTTTTAACATTAAACACCTTCCCAAAACCTGGTGAAGAATCCCGTTGGTATCAAGCGATTGATTTAGCAGCCAACATAGGGATGGATGCACTGATCACTGCCGATATCTCATTATTGGATTACGCCAGTCGACGCTACCCTCATTTACCCTTGCACCTGTCTGTTCAAGCCAGTGCAACCAATCTAGCCGCATTAGACTTCTATCAGCAGGCTTTCAATATTGAACGAGCAGTGTTGCCACGGGTGCTATCCATAAAGCAAGTTAAAGACTTAGCTAAAAATAGCACCGTTGATCTTGAAGTTTTTGCCTTTGGCAGCCTATGTATTATGGCCGAAGGCCGTTGTCACTTATCTTCATATGTCACAGGTCAATCACCCAATACGGGTGGTTCGTGCTCTCCTGCAAAACATGTGAGATGGCAAGAACAAGGTGATAAATGCTTAACACGCTTAAATGAAGTACTCATTGATACCTCTGATGTTGATCAGCAATTAGGTTACCCCGTTGTGTGTAAAGGCCGTTATATCGCTGAAAATCAAACACAAGCCAAATACTTACTTGAGTCACCTACAAGCCTTAATACCCTTAGCTTACTGCCACAATTAGCATCAGCAGGGATAAAGTCTTTAAAGATTGAAGGAAGACAGCGCAGCCCAGCCTATGTAGAGCAAGTCACCCGAGTTTGGCGAGAAGCGATTGATAGCTTTTTAACACACCCTGAGTCATTTACAGAGCAAGCTAGATGGAATCAAGTACTCGCTAAAGTTTCTGAAGGGCAAGTCACCACGTTAGGCGCATACGAACGTCAATGGCAGTAAGGTAATAATAATGAAAATATCTCTCGCGCCAGTAAGCTATTGCTGGGATAAGACCTCTATTGAAGATTTTTATCAACAGGCTGCGAATAGCCAGATTGATACTGTTTATCTTGGTGAAACAGTATGCAGTCGTCGCCGCCTTTTAAAATTCAAAGATTACCTTGAATTGGCACATATGCTCAAAAGCCATGGCAAAAACGTGGTGTTATCGACTATGGCTTTAATTGAAGCACAGTCAGAGTTAGCTGAACTTAAAAAGCATATTGATAATGGTGAGTTTAGTATTGAAGCCAATGACATGGCAGCCGTGCAACTTGCTAGACAAGCTAATATTCCTTTTATCTGCGGCCCTACGATTAATAACTATAATCGTGCCAGTTTAGACATTTTACAAACCATGGGTATGAAGCGGTTTGTCATGCCTTATGAATTATCAAAAGCTTGGTTAGAAAGTGTCATTAGTGAGCCAACCAAGGCAAGCTTCGAAGTCGAAGTCATGGGCCATGGATATATTCCACTCGCTCATTCGGCTCGTTGTTTTACCGCAAAACATTTTGGTTTGAATAAAGATAACTGTGAAACAATTTGTCAGCAGCACCCTAAAGGGATTTTAGCTCAAACCCAAGAGCAACAAGCACTATTAAGGTTAAACGGTGTACAAACTCAGTCGGCTGCGAATATTGATTTGACCCAAGAGATAATATCGATGCAGCAAATGGGGGTCGATTACTTTAGAGTGTCGCCAAGTAGTCTTGCATGCCTTGATCTTGCCAATGAGCTAACAAACGCACTATCTCATGATGTGGTTGACGATAAATACGAACTGCCTTTCAGTCATATCAACAATCAACAATGTAATGGCTACTGGTTCGGTCAAGCTGGATTAGCGCAAGTGTAATAGCGCTTAATCGTCAACAGTATTAATTAGCCTTCATTTGTCGGTGGGGTAGAAAATACCACCGGCAAATACTCAACATCCATAGCCACATCGTCACAATACTGCACCAAAATAGAATTGATAACCACCACACTTCTGGTTTAGGTGATTGAGACACTATCGCTTGAAACAACATGCCATCAGATATGGGCTTAGCACCCAAACTTTCACGCCAATACTCATGGGATAAAATGGCGCCATGGATCAGTAAAATAATACCGCTGAATATAAACGGCATGCTCAATGCGGCTTTTCGTTTTATAGCACATTCGATAATACATAAAGCCGCGCTGAAAAATCCAAAGTAGATATAAATAGAAACAGCTTGGATGTGTAAATGATGCACATTGAGAGGAAATAAGCCGATAGCCGCAAGAGAAATGAACGTGATAATTAAGGATAACCATAATAAGCCACCACTTAATCGCTGGCTCATCTGTAAACCGAATATGCAGCTCATGGTTAAACTCAAACTGCCAAAAAACAAACCGCCATTAATCAATATCGCAGTGGATGAACGATTATAAGTACCGAGTTCACTCAGAGAAAACTGCAATAAACTGTACTTGTCACCGTACTGTATGTATTCAACTAAAACCGATATTACAATACCCAGAAAAAGACCGAACAGACCAAGCAAACCAAATAAGTAAGCTAATCTAGCAATCTTTTCCGTTTTATTTATTATCACAACTAGGTAAGTTCCTTGTAAATTCGGCTCTATCATACTTAATCATAATTGATAAAACCTCTATCCACGTCTAATGTTTACTAACTTAATTTAATAAAATATCGTAAATCTGCCGAAGTTGAAAACACTTCAAAGTTAAAACAACCGCACTCAACCTAAATAACACCCACAAAACCCACACAAAACAACATCGCAACATTATGATTACAAAGGAATTAATACGTGCATTTACCAACAAAAGCTATAGAATATAGATAAGCAAAATAACTCAATAACTATTCGTTAAAGTGAATAGTTTTACATAGGCTAGATAAGCAGGTAACCTTGCCTCGCTTAACGCATCTTTGAATGGACATTCAGCAGTTTCCCCACCGGACGGTTAGACATAATCAACCATAAAAATTTGGTCAATGGGTAAGGCATATATAAAGTGACTCAAGAAAAACAAAAACATAACATAAAGACAATACTGACCTTTATCATTCCGTCACTGATCGGTTTGTTATTATTCATGACACCGATAAGCTATAACGACGCAATTACGATTCCAATTGCTATCATGTCTAAAGCGGTTCAGAGCCAATTTGCCGAGATTTTACCGCTGATTGTCACCTGTATCGTCGTGTTTATGGCAATCATATCGGTACTTTGTAAAATCATTAAACCTAAACTGGTTCAAGAAAGCGCCTTTTTGAATACCCTACTCAACGTGTCGCCATTTTGGTTAATCGTACGTATTTTGGGTGCTGTATTTATTGTACTGACCTATTTAGAAATTGGATCTGAGGCAATCTATTCTGCTGATACTGGGGCATTAGTACTGAACGATCTCCTCCCTGTGCTATTTTCCGTATTCATTTTCGCTGGAATGTTATTACCTCTGTTACTGAACTTTGGCTTATTAGAGTTTTTCGGCACTATGCTGACCAAGCTAATGCGTCCTATCTTCAACTTACCAGGAAGAAGTGCTATCGATTGTATGGCGTCTTGGTTAGGTGATGGCAGCGTTGGTATTTTAATGACCAACAAACAATACGAGACACGTTTATACACTGAACGTGAAGCTGCGGTTATCGGTACAACCTTCTCTGCTGTATCAATTACCTTTAGTTTAGTCGTAATTTCACAAGTTCAGCTTGAACATTTATTTGTGCCTTTTTACTTAACGGTTTGTTTAGCAGGTTTTGTTGCGGCCATTATTGTGCCTAAATTGCCTCCTTTATCCTGGAAAAAAGATTTATACATAGATAACACGCCTCGTCACCCTGATGATGAAATGATCCCACAGGGACATGGGGTAATGTCTTGGGGCTTTGAGCAAGCACTCAATAAAGCATCTCGTGCTGGTGGCGTTAAACATGTTCTACAAGAAGGTGTTAAAAATGTCGTCGATATGGTGTTTGGTATTATTCCTGTGGTCATGGCCATTGGTACTGTTGCCTTGGTTTTAGCAGAAAATACGCCTATTTTTGATTATTTAGGCATGCCATTTATCCCGTTACTTGAACTGCTACAAATACCTGAAGCTGATGTGGCTTCAACCACCATCGTTGTGGGTTTTGCAGATATGTTCTTACCATCAATTTTAGCCAGCTCTATTGAGTCTGACTTAACCCGCTTTGTGATTGCGGCCCTATCTGTTACTCAGCTCATTTATATGAGTGAAGTTGGCGCGTTATTAATTGGCAGTAAAATCCCAGTAAACTTCTTTGAGTTGTTTGTGGTATTTATTCTGCGTACTTTAGTCACACTGCCAGTGATTGCATTGTGTGGCCATTTGTTAGTTTAGTGGTTAACGCCATAATTGACTCAGCTCAATAATCAAATTGAGTATCAGCTAAACACCTTGCTTTAGATAATTAGCAGACAAAAAAGGAGCCTTAGGCTCCTTTTTTACGTTTGCAATAAAACGGTAAACTAACCATTTGCCTCATGACTATGTTCCAACATAGCGCGTTAACTAAGTCATTATTGGCATTCATTTTTAGATAGCGTATTCTTTATAAATCAAAACAAATTACTGATGACTGTTTACTTCAGCATCTACAATTTGTGAGTTCAGTAAGTGGGTGGAATGTTTTATGGATGAAAGAAGAAAGTTCACACGTACATTATTTGCGGCTACAGCTTCAATCAAGATTGAAGATAAAAGCTATCGCACAGATATTTTAGATTTAAGTATCAAGGGTGCCTTAATTTCAACACCTGATGGACTCGATGCAATAAAGGGGCAAAAAGTGGCATTAAGCTTTTTATTACCTGACTCTGATATCGTGCTAAGCATGGACACGCTCCTTGTTCATAAAGAGGCCAAGCATTTAGGGCTTGAATGCCAGCACATTGATCTAGACAGTATTAGTCACCTTAAACGCATTATTGAACTTAATATTGGCGATGAAGAATTACTGCAACGAGAGCTTGCTCAGCTTGTGAGCATATAGCTCAAAAGGTTCAGCAGATGACTAAGCTTATCTATAACCACCAGCTAGTATCTATTGGCTCTGTCTGTGGGTAATCTTGGTTATCAAGGTAAATAATTTGCCGCTCAGATAACCTCGCTTTCAAAATAGAGTCACTGTAATACTTTAAAAATAACTCTTGGAAAGACAAATCATCCGTGGCTTTATTCAGCCCTTTCTCAATTCTTTCAGCTAATTCTGGTAGCTCTTTATTCACAAAGACATACACTGGTAAGTTATATACAAGCGCAATATTCGGTTCAATCATTAATTCCGGCAACTTACTACTTATGCGTTGTTGCTCTTGCCATACTTCATTGATTCCGCGAGGAAAGTAATCGAAACGTTTGGCATGCAACATTCTATGTAAACTACTTGCAGTGCCAATATCCTGTGTCGGTAATGCATTATGACGTAATACATCGATATCTGCCCAATGGCTGCCAAAGCCTGCGACAAATGATTCACCTAAGTCATGAGTGTTTTTTACCTGGAGAAATTTTTGTTGATTATCTTGATGAATTAACAAAAGCCTGTATCCAAGTAAGCCTTTCAATAATGGAATTTTAACCGGAATAAAGGTTTGTTCACGCTGTTTGCTGGACGCTAGAAAAGCCACATCGACTTCACCCTGCTCAAGCATTTTTAAACCGCGACCTTGAGTGACCTGCTCAGTGAATTGCAAACTTGCTTCAGGATAATCGGCGGCAGTTTTATCAAGTGCCATTTTAAGAAGTTCAATATGATACTGAAAATGGTAATCAGTTTGATATAAACGTAATACTTGGGGAGAAGAGGATTTGGCAGAGGCTTCTGTAACAAAAAAGCAGATAAGCGCAATCAACAATAATTTAAAGTTAAGCAACAACATCATAATCCATTAGTAAAAGTATCCCTTCACGAGTATTCGTTTTCTCAATTGCTATGTCATCACAATTGCTTGCTCACCCTAAAGAGCATGTGTTGAACATGCTGTCACAAGATCAAATATGATTTAGACAGCAAAAGCTCACGTCCTAACGGGTACAATAATTAGGCAAGGAATAATATCGTTTCTGATGTCGCTTGCCTAGTTAAAATTCAAACAAGTGTATTAATTTATCAGTTCAAGTAATTCATGAACCGTTTTAATCGGGTGAATTTTAGCCCCTAAGTTTTCCATCGACTTATGATAATTTCGATGAGGAATATAGATTTCGGTAAAGCCATGTTGCACTGCTTCCTTAACTCTTGGAACACCGCTATCAATTGGCCTGACATCACCATTTAAACTTAACTCACCCATGATACAAGTGGTTCGTGGGACGACAAAATCATTCAGACTGCTTAATAATGCTGTCACAAGTGCTAAATCGATACAGGTCTCTGACTCATCAATTTTCAAACCACCCACAAGGTTAAAGTAAGTATCATGAAAGATTTTGGTACGGGTATGCTTTCGAAGCACTCCTGTGAGCATTTTTATTCGGTTCATGTTCAACCCAACACAGACACGCTGTGGAAACTCGCCTTCAGTTTCAGTGGTCAAACATTGAATCTCTAACAATAAATTACGGTTACCCTTTCGAATACAGGTAATTGCGGCTCCTGGTGACTCAGTACTCGAGCCCGAAAGGAATATTTCACTCGGGTTATCGACACTTATCATGCCGCGCTCTGTCATCTTAAAAATACCGACAGTATCGACATCGCCAAAACGGTTTTTATTAGCCCTTAGGGTTCTTATCTGGCCGTCATTACATTCAATATGGGTGAGACAATCGACAATATGAATTAAGGTTTGCGGCCCTGCTGTTTCATTATTTTTGTTAACATGGGCAACCAAAAACATGGTGACGTTATTTTGTTTACAGTATTGAGTTAACGCTTGGGCACTGCTTTTGACTTGTGATGGTGAACCTGGACTACCATTGGCTAAGTCTGAGACCACAGCTTGGATAGAGTCAATAACAGCAAACTTAATTTGCTTGGCTTCTAACTCTGCAATAATGGCTTCAACATTGGTTTCCGCCATTAGATATAAGTTATCTTCGTTATAATTAAGCTTTAAGCGATTCACACGATTTTTAAACTGCGATAGTGACTCTTCAGCAGTACAATAAAGCGATGGCATAACTTGAGACATACGTGCAATCAAATCAGATAAAAGCGTTGTTTTACCTGCGCCAGGGTCGCCAGAAATAATATTCACTGAACCCGTCGTTAACCCGCCACATAATACTCTATCGAGTTCGCCAATCCCGGTTAATCGCTTTTGCGCTTCAAACTCTTCAACCTCAGCTAATTTTTTAGAGCCACCACCTACTGAGCCAGCATAGCCAGCAACAGAAGTTGATGATGATTTCACAGCAGCAATACGCACCTCTGAAATCGTATTCCATTCTTGGCATGCACTACATTGTCCTTGCCAACGAGGAAAGTCTTGCCCACATTCATTACACACAAACGCTGTTTTATTCTTTGCCATGCTTCACTGTCATTAAGTTAATCAAAAGAAGAGTTTTAGGTTAATAATCAACCAAGCTACATTAAAATGGTATTTTAATAGTTTTATTACTTGCTTTAACAGACACATAAATTAAATTTGTATAAAGTAAGTATTTCGCTAGCCGATAAGACTACCAGTCAGACTTATATTTAGCACCTAGTTCTCGCACCAAAACTGAAAAGAGCCAATGAGCATAGAAGACCATAGTCAGCTAATAGAACAACTCAAACCGCTACTGATGGAACCAGATTTCAAAGATGTCTTTGAAAAGCTGACTATCGACGAATCTAATTCGACTCGATTTTTGCTCAAAATGGAACTGAATCGCCTTTCTGCTATATGTACCCGAATAATTGATTTACGCGATAAAACAGAATTGCACTGCGAAGAAGTCAGCGTGGCTAAACAGCGTCACTTTCTTGATGAGCCTGCAAAAGCTTCATTAGCCCAAGCACTACAAATTTATCGTAACAAGTACACAATCGGTGTTTATGAGCACGTACTTAATGAACATAGACATCGCAAAGAACAATTACGCCTAAATAAGCAAGAACCTACCATAGAGAGTTCAGAGTTAGTGGTACCAGGTGTTGTCATGGGAAGTTACTTTAATCGCAGTGAAGAACGAATGAACTACTCTATTCGTATCTCAGCTTCTCAAGATGGCGGTGCAGACGTTATCGGTGCGAGCTTAGATCTATCCGTTGGCGGTGCCAGAGTTCGACTGCCAGCTAAGCATCGCTTTGACCAAGACAAACCACTGCGAATTAAGCTATTAGAACTTAACGAAGAATTCTTTTTTGAAGACCTGCAAAACGGTGTCGACTATCAAATTGTCGATATCCAGAATAAAGATGACAGCGCTATTATGCGCTTACGGCGCATGGGTGATAGCGTTGAATTAGATAAAATGCTCACCCAACTTATCCGTGGCTATAAGTTTCGTTATAAAGTGGATGTTAATGATGTCATCGTGAATGCTACGGGATTAGGTTTTGAGCGTCACTACTTGCCTATGCTGGCACACATGCCGCTGTATATATCAGTAGCTGACGGTAAGCCTTTTATCAGTCACAAGCTGCTAAGTCGTGGCAACCAACCCATTTTGCAGTATTTTCTTGACGAAAAAGAAGTGAGTCAACTGCCCAGCATGTTGACCAATAATCGATTAGTTAACCTGCTTAAATACCCCGAAGAAACTGATCACAGTTTATTCTTTTGCTTTACCCACCAAGCCAAAGGCGTTACCCAGTATTTTTCAGCTTCATTACATGAGTTGAAACAACATAATGCCATGCAGCTATTCTTTGGGTTTGGCGCAGCAAAAGAGAGCTGGCGTATCTATAAGGTTGCGCAACAAAAGGTTGATCATAAATTAAATTATAAAACCTCTACCCTTCCTGGCGATGAAAGCCAGTATTCGGCATTGACCGAACAACAATTGGCAAGGTTTAGTTATATCTTACAGATCGTTGATTTAACTAATGAAGATGTCAGGCCTAATTATCGTGCATGGTTTAATGAAGGCGACAACGTCAATTCGCTTAAAATATTTAATCAGCTAAAACTGAAAAAAAATACCGTTAAGCGTTTATCTATGCCATTTAGTGAGCGTAGAAGAGAAGCTCGTTTTGCATTTAAAACCATTATCGAAATTGAGCAAGAAGGCAAAAAGAGCCGTGGTATAACCCATGATATATCCACTCGAGGTTTGCAGTTTACCCTTGAAGACAATACTCAATTTGCAAGTCCTGCTGAAGTCAGTCTACACTTTCCAAAGCTGCAAGCTATCGCGGGTAAAACAGAATTAAAGAACCTGCCATATCAATTAATCCGTAGTCGTAATAATCATCAAACATTACATTTATCAGCCATCGTTGGCCACGAGCCTCATGCTGGTGTTGAGTTTATCAATAAGCTTATTAACCACAACCGAGATAAGTTTGAGCAACTATCGGATGATGAAGGTGAGCTTAAAGAGCTCGCTGACGGAATGAAAAATTTACTATTAAGACAACTTGTTGGTGTGCCTTATTTCGTTGAAAAAACCAAAAAATCGGCACAACTGGCTTGTATTGGTATTGGTACTAAAAACGATGAAATTAGCCACCTTTTTGCTGCAGGTTCGACGCAACCACTTAGCTTTAACCTCACACCATTATTTGATGAAGCCCAGTTTAAACAGCACATTATTGACCCTATCAGAGCCATGAAGCCTATTGATGGTGTGGAATACTTTGAAATATTCATGCAAATATCTCGTCAAGGAAGAGGTGCTATTAATATTCAGTCGCAACTGATGAATGATTTTAATAGTCGCAATGCACAAATTAGTTTCATTCACCATGCCCAATCAGTTGGACGTTTTATGGCATTACGCGTTTACTTCGGTGCTACAGAAAAAACCGATATGAGCTATATACGACGTGAAATGGAATATATCACTATCCATGCAAAACATAGAGCTAAGCAGCTTGAAGAGCGCCTATGGCAGGTCATCGGCAGCGGAGAACTATTAGATATTACCGCTGAAGTAGAGGTTCGCTTCCCTGAGCTACATATAGAAAATTCAGTTAATAATTAAACTTAACAATTTCTAAGTGTAGCTAAGCTCTGCATAAAGCCTTTTAAACCTAAAAACGGTTATACCAATCACTCACGAGCGGAAAGTGATCTGTCACAGCAGATTTATCGGTGAGCATTCCTGCGTGGGTGTAATCCTGTTTGAAGCCTTTATCCTTGGCAAGCAAAGTATAATCAGCATGCTCCAGTCCACACTCACTCATCATGTCTTTAACGTCTGAAGGATTGCCCAGAACAAAGTCTTTTTTACCTGCAATAAACCAGCTTTTCGGCCACTTAATATTTTGTACCGCCTCGCTATAATCAAACTGATCTTCTGCATCAATCCAGTCGCCTCTAACCCAATCAATAGTTTGCAATAACGATAACCGGCTTTCATTATCCATTCCCAGGCGATACTTATCGGCTGCAAGATAGCCTTGATACTTAGTCATTAGCGGCGCGAGGCGATTCCAAAACAAATCTACCATCATGGTTTTTCTAAATGACGACACTTTAATGGTTCTTTTACTACCAAATGTAACAAATGACGCCACTTCATCGCGCAAAGCAGCTAAACGAATATAACTACTGGCCATTAACACCCCACCCCATGAATGGGCACACCAATGCACCTTTTGTGCTTTAGCATGCTGCAGCACGAACGCGTGGGCAATGGGCAACTGCTCTAAAATCACTTCTGTTTGTCCCATGTGATAATCAGCATCAATTCTTGGCTCGCTCGCCCCTCTACCCGCTGTATCCAGTACATAAACATCATAGCCTTGCTCAGCAAGATAACAGCCTAATCCTTTACCTGAAGGGCTATAAAAAACCCGCCCATTAGACATAGCACCATGAAGCATCAAGATGGGGGTACGACTATCGCTACCCGACTGAGATAAAGGGTTAGCTTTGATATGGCGAAGATGAAGTTTTCCATTTCGGTAAGGAAGGTAATGAGAGTGCTGCATACAAGTCTTGATATATCCGTCATCATGAATATAACCACGGTAAACACAGCGAGTGTTAATTACAAGTAAATTAGAGTAATAAATCTAATCAGCCAAATAGATTTAATCAAATCTATTTGAATTAAGTCGCTCATGCTAGAGAGCGACTTCACCAGCAAGAGCACACCAGTTTTCCTAACAAACTCATTGCCAAGCAAACCTCATCACAATAAAAAGCACCATCGCGACAAGTTCAGTTTATTGTTTAGTTTATTGTCTAGTTTATTGAATAGCTTAGCCTTGTAAGTAAAACACTAAACAACGTAAGTCTAGTTTTTGAATACTGGCATCAGCGGCCGCAAGCAGTTTAGGTTTAGCATGAAAAGCGACCCCAAAGTCTGCCGCATTAACCATTGGGATATCATTTGCGCCATCGCCAATTGCCATTCGTTGACCTGCTGCTATTTGCCACGATGCGCTGCTTTTATCAATCACATCGGCTTTATATTGCGCATCTACCACTTCACCAGTGACTTCACCTGTTAACTTGCCGTCTTTAATTACCAGTTCATTCGCATAAGCTGCATCAAGCTTTAACAGCTCTTTCAAGTGGCCCACAAAAGGCGTAAAGCCGCCAGATGCTAATACTAACTTCCAATCATTAGGTTTAAGCTCAGCAACTAAGCTTTCAAGCCCTGGCATTAATGGCAAGTTCTGACATAGTGTCGTAATAATCTCTTCACTGGCACCAGCAAGTTTACCGACACGCAATCGCAGACTTTCTTCAAAGTCCAACTCACCCTGCATTGCTCTTTCTGTGACTTCTGAAACAGCATCGCCCACACCCGCCATTGCTGCTAGTTCATCTATGCATTCAATTTGAATCGCCGTTGAGTCCATATCCATGACCAATAAGCCCGGCTTAAAAAAACTTGGTAATGCTTGAGTCACTTCAAGTATCTCGGCATTTATGTCAGCAGGAAACTGTTCAATTAATTGGGTTAATCGAGAAGATGAAGCAATCTCAACTCCTTTCAGGCTGTTGTGGCGCATTAACACCGCAATAGAACAATCTTGTTCTAAACCTTCAAACCACTGACTAATCCCATCAAATGCCGACTCATCAAATATCACCCGAAATCGATGCGGCTGTTTTATCTGAATATTATTAATAAACTCATCTTCAAAATAACGAGTCAGTGTTATATCACTATGAGTAAAAGACGCATCAAACCCTGAGAATAACCAAGTTAAAGCTTGTATATTTTTCTGACTTTCCATCGACTGCATTTCCTCAATGATTGCGACTATCTACTATTAAATATTTCGATTAGTATTAATTAAATAGAAAAAATACCAAGGATTAAAGTGATTTTTGTTAAAGGTCTTAAGAAAAGTCAAAAAATCAGTAGGCTAATTCAAATCGTCTTGGCGATTATTTTGCTGATAGGGCTAACACACCTGTGGAAATCCAGTCTCAATAACGGCCAGCAATTGCTTAATTCGCAAACCCAGATCATGGCAAGGCTGCTAGCGCAACAGGCTGCTAACGGAGCTGCGCCAGCAATGTTTTTGCAAAATGATGAACAGCTTCAATGGCTTGCTAATGCACTGATTGATGATCCTAAAGTCATGTCAGTTAATATATATGATGCCCAAGGCGTTAGACTCGCCTTTGCTCAATCTGTTTCAGAAGATAACTTCGACGCCGATGACAAGGAACTTAAGCAACTTCTCTCCCCTTACCCGCCACTGATTGAAAACGTGCTTCAGGGCGAAAATAACTTAGGTTATATTGAAGTACGGTTAAATCTGCGCATTTTCTTTGATGAAATTAAAACCTTATATCAAGAAAATATGAAGTTGCAGCAAACAATGTTGATTGTAGCGGGCATTATCGGCTTATTACTTTCAAGAGCCTTATCTTTTAAACGTGCAGACTTTGATCGCCGTAAAACCAGAGCTAAGCAAGGGCGCAAAAATAGCAACTTGCTACAAAATAGTATGATTGAAAATACCGCTGAAGATGAGCTAAATGACACTGACTTAAATGACAGTGACATAAATGCAAGCGACTTTAAGGACAGTGACTTAAACGACAGTGGCTTTGACAAGAATGACATTAGCCAAGACGAAGCAGTAAAACTAGAGTTTCAAGAGCTATCTGACATCAAAGAAGAACAAGCTGAAGATACCAGCAGTAAGAATAAATCTAAAACTCGATAGCCTGTATTAAGTTGAACAGGCTACAAACTTTAGCTAAGTATCAGGGTATAGCTTAAAAAGAGACATCAAAAAAGGGATAACGCTGACGTTATCCCTTTTTAGTGAGCAAAGACTCTACATTAAAGAGTAATTGCTGCATCCAATGTCATAACAATCATGTCATTGAACGTAGTTTGACGCTCGTCAGAAGAGGTCTTTTCGCCAGTTCTGATGTGGTCAGAAACAGTTACGACACATAATGCTTTAGCACCAAGTTCGTGTGCTACGCCATAAAGGCCAGCAGCTTCCATTTCGACGCCTAAAACACCCATTTTTTCCATTGTGTCGAACATAGAAGGATCTGGAGTGTAGAATAAATCAGCAGAGAAAACGTTACCAACACGGATGTTAGTACCATGAGCTTTAGCTGAATCAACAACAGCGCTCATTAGGCCATAATCTGCAATAGCAGCAAAGTCTTGACCTTTGAAACGTAAACGGTTGGCTTGTGAGTCAGTACAAGCACCCATACCAATAATTACGTCACGTACTTTTACGTCAGTGCTGATCGCGCCACAAGTACCAACACGAATCAGGTTTTTAACACCGTATTCTTTGATTAACTCATGAGCATAGATTGAACAAGAAGGAATACCCATACCTGAACCCATAACAGAGATGCGAGTCCCTTTATAAGTTCCAGTGTAGCCAAACATGTTACGAACATCAGTCACTAGCTCAACGTTTTCTAAGAACGTTTCAGCAATGTATTTTGCACGTAATGGATCGCCTGGGAATAAAACTGTTTCGCCAAAAGCACCGTCAACAGCATTAATATGTGGTGTAGCCATGAAAAACCCCTATATTTTTATCTTAAATCTTTAAAATGAGTAATTAAGTCATCCCCTTAATTACTCAAACCGATTCTACTATATTTATTAACAATAATATCGTTAGAAGACAGTAAGTTTCATTGTTAAATGAAAGATTCACCATATTCCATTGGCTCAAGCTCAAAGTAACTCGCAATTGACTGACCTATGTCAGCAAAACTATTACGACGACCTAATGAACCTGCAGCTAAACCAGCGCCTAATGCCAACACAGGCACTCGCTCACGAGTATGCTCAGTACCTTGCCAGCTTGGGTCGCAACCATGATCCGCTGTAAATACAATCAAATCTTCAGGATTCAGCAAGGCTAATAGTTCAGGTAAGCGTTGGTCAAAATACTCTAACGCTTTGGCATAACCTGCTATATCACGACGATGGCCATAATGAGAGTCAAAATCAACAAAATTGGTGAACACGATAGTGTTATCACCTGCACGCTTAACTTGTTCAAGCGTTGCATCAAATAACTCTTCAAGCCCAGTGGCCTTAAACTTTTGCGTAATACCGCTGTTGGCATAAATATCGGCAATCTTACCAATACTCACCACTTCACCACCGGCATCTTTAAGTTTATCTAATACTGTTGGAGCAGGCGGTAATACCGCATAGTCATGACGGTTGCCTGTTCTAGCGAAATCATCAGGGCCAGTACCCACAAATGGACGCGCAATAACACGGCCAATATTATAAGGCTCTAACTCTTCACGAGTGATTTCACACAAACGATAAAGGTTTTCTAAACCAAAAGTTTCTTCATGACAGGCAATTTGAAATACCGAATCAGCAGAGGTGTAAAAAATTGGCTTACCAGAACGCATGTGTTCTTCACCAAGCTCTTCAAGTATTGTAGTACCTGATGCGTGGCAATTGCCTAAAAACTCGGTTAAACCTGCACGAGCTAAGATTTTATCAGTTAACTCTTGTGGGAATGAGTTTGTTAAGTCAGAAAAGTAACCCCATTCATATAGAACAGGTACACCCGCCATTTCCCAATGACCACTCGGTGTATCTTTACCAGAGCTTAGTTCATCAGCATGACCATAGGCGCCGATAACCTCGACATTATCGCCAAACGCATCAGCAAATTTACCCGTGCTTTCAAAACCCGCATGGCCTAAGCCAAGCTTGGCTAAGTTAGGTAGCTTTAATGGTCCTTGACGACCAATATCCGCTTTACCTTCGGCACATGCTTGAGCAATATGGCCAAAAGTATCTGAGCCAACATCACCAAATTTATCAGCATCCGTTGCAGCACCTACACCGAACGAATCCAACATCATAATAAATGTACGTTTCATAATCTCACTCCCTTATAAATCTGAAGCGCGGATATAGCGATAAATTTCAGGCGTTTTCTCTGGCGCTGAATCTTTAATGTGAATCGCTTTTTGTACCGCGGCTGAAGCTTCTTCAAATGCCGCTTCAGATTGTGCATGTATCATGGCGATAGGTTTATCAGGTGTAATCTGATCACCTAAAGCACAAACTTCTGTTAAGCCAACACTGTAATCTAATTTGTCACCAGGCTTTCTGCGTCCGCCACCAAGTGTGACAACGGCTAAACCTAACTCGCGAGTATCCATACTATGGGCAAAACCTTGTTCGGTTGCATACACAGGACGAATGATTTGCGAATGAGGTAAATATTTATCATATGACTCGATAAAGTCAGTCGGCCCGCCAAGACCTGATACCATACGACCAAATATCTCAGCAGCTTTACCGTTATCTAATACGGTAGTTAACTTATTACGTGCTTCAGCATCATTTTGGGCAATTCCACCCAATACCAGCATTTCAGCACATAAACCCATCGTGACTTCATAAAGACGTGGATTACGGTATTGACCCGTTAAGAAATTAATCGCTTCACGCACTTCTACTGCATTACCTGCACAAGACGCCAGCACTTGGTTCATGTCTGTGAGTAGAGCGGTCGTCTTAGTGCCTGCACCGTTCGCTACCGCAGTAATGCTGCGAGCAAGCTCTTCAGATGCTTCATAAGTTGGCATGAAAGCGCCACTACCTACTTTGACATCCATCGCTAAAGCATCAAGCCCAGCTGCGAGTTTTTTGGAAAGAATAGAAGCGGTAATAAGCGAGATTGACTCAACTGTAGCGGTATTGTCTCGAATGGAATAAAAGCGTTTATCAGCAGGGACTAGATCACCTGTTTGGCCAATAATGGCAACACCAGCTTCTTTAACGACTTTACGGAATAATTCACTAGATGGTTCGGTTTGGTAACCTGGAATTGCATCGAATTTATCTAGTGTGCCGCCAGTGTGACCTAAACCACGACCTGAAATCATCGGCACATAACCGCCACAGGCAGCAGCCATTGGGCCAAGCATTAAACTAATAACATCACCCACACCGCCAGTGCTGTGCTTATCGATGATAGGGCCATTTAATGACAATGAATCCCAGTTTAATACAGTGCCAGAATCGCGCATGCCTGTGGTTAAGGCAATACGTTCATCCATGTTCATATCTTGAAAGTAAACAGCCATACCGAAAGCGGCAATTTGACCTTCTGAGACAGTATTTTGAGTAATACCATCTACAAAAAATTGTATTTCAGCTTTGCTGAGAGCTTCACCATTACGTTTTTTACGAATAATTTCTTGAGCGAGAAACATACTATTTCCTCCAACATCATGTATAAGCCCTAATCATTTAGAGTCAGTACAATCCGCCTTAACAAGATGGCACCAATCACATGAATGCGATGGTGATCGATGCTATCAATTAAAACCGTTAAAACAAGTTTGGCTAACTAATGACGAGATTAATCAACTTGAAGTCTTTAATTAGCCACTCTCTATTTAGTAGCCTTGTGCGCCTTGAGGAGCATCAGACAGTTCAAGCGTATGCAATAAGCTTGTTAATAGGCTTGAAGCGCCGAACCTAAAGCTTGCAGGGCTAATCCAGTCAGCGCCAAGTAAACGCTCAGCAACACCTAAAAATTCAGCAGTTTGAGCAGCATCACGAACGCCACCTGCAGGTTTAAAACCAACGTTGCGGTTCTTTTCACTGATGACTGTAAGCATGATTTCAGCGGCTTCTAGCGTTGCATTAACAGGCACTTTACCCGTTGATGTTTTAATGAAGTCTGCGCCAGCATCAATTGAAAGCTCTGAAGCTTTACGAATAAGAGCTGGATCTTTAAGCTCGCCAGATTCAATGATGACTTTTAAAATTGCTTCATCGCCACAGGCTTCTTTACAGGCTTTAACAAGTTCAAATCCTAAAGATTCATTTCCTGCCATCAGCGAGCGGTATGGGAATACAACATCAACTTCGTCTGCGCCATAAGCAACAGCAGCACGAGTTTCTAATACTGCAATTGCAATATCATCATTACCATGTGGGAAGTTAGTCACTGTTGCAATTTTGATATCTTCACAATTCAGCTCATTTAACGTTTTACGAGCTATTGGAATAAAACGAGGGTAAATACAAATTGCAGCAGTATGGCCAGCAGCTGTGTTAGCTTTGTGGCATAAATCAATCACTTTTTGATCAGTGTCATCGTCATTTAATGTCGTTAAATCCATTAAAGAGATACCTAATTGTGCTGCTTTTTTTAAATCACTCATGTTTGCTCTCCGAAACAAAAACCTAATAAAATCTTGTTTTGGCAATGCGTAAAGCTGGCAGTAGATTAATTGTGAGGCCGGGCCTTCGAGCATTGCCAGTAAATTAATTCATAAGTTACTGAACTAAGTATTCAATATGATAACGAGTACCACGACTTGAATCCTTGAAGACCGGAAGAGGTGAAACAATGACATTGTCCCATCCATTCCGCGAAAAATCCCTTTTAGCGCGCAAATCAATCCAAACTATTAAGTTGAACCATATATGACGAAATCATCAAAAGTTAGTTCAAATAAACCACTGTTTGGACGTTAATATTTATTTAAATACATTCTAACAAACTTTTCGATGTACTTAAGTAAAGACTAACATATTTTAAGATTTTTTTGGATATTTAAGAATAAATTTGGAGCCACTATTTTAGTGGCTCCAATCGCTTACAAGTTTAATTTAGAACTTGTAAGTTGCAGTGAAGTAATGTGCGAAACCTGTAGTTTCTAGGCCAACGATTCCGCCGCCATCTTCAAGTAAGTAAACGTCTTGGTATGCTTTAAGACCGTAACCTACAGCGTAGTTATCTGAATGCCAGTGCAGACCGAAGTATGCAGCACCACCACTAGTAGTTTGTGGTACAAATTCATTACCGTACTTTTCATCAGCACCAAATTGGTAATCTACGTAACCTTGGAATGATACGAAAGAACCATTATCAAAGTTCATAACTGGCTTGAACCAGTTAGCTGAGAACTGGTAACCATTCCACTCTTTTAGGTTCAAGTCGTAAAAACCGTATAAGTTCATGCCAGTTTTACCTAACCATGGAACCATAACGTCAGCACCGATACCAATAGAAGCGTTGTTTACGTCATTTGTCTCATTACCATTCACATCTGTACCACGGATAGCGCCGCCACCCCAGTTAAATAGAGTAGAGATGTAAACTTCTTGAACAGGGCCAAATGATAAATCTTTACCTGTAATTGCGTCTAAAGAGAAACGAGGAGCAAACTTCATGAACATTTTGCTTGCGCCGTTATTCTTATCACCGTAATCGCGGTTTGTGATGTTGAACACATCAACATAACCGTATAAATCAACAACACCAGCGCGACCACCAAATTCCATTTCTAAGTAATCATGGCCATTATCAGTAGAACCATCACGCGGAAGTTCATTTACTGCGTACATTGCATTGAACTGCATCCAGCTGTAATCACCAGCACGAAGATCAGTTCTGTCAGCAGCCATAGCAGGTGCAGACATTGCAGCGATAGTTGTAGCAGCTAAAGCTAAAGTTTTAACGTTTTTCATTATCAACCCCATTGATATATTTATTACCACCTTCGAGGGTGGCGATTTTTATAAACGTTTGCATTGTACATCTAATGAATAAAAGCTCAATAAGAATTGGTAAAAATACGAATACTTAATCCCAAAATGTGAACAATATCTCTACTTTTCACTAACAACTTAGAACGTTTATGTCTAATAAACTGCAATTTTTGACTAAATCAATATAAATCACTACTAACTTGTCATAGCAACTGACATGCCAGACAAAATAAAAACAGATTAAACTTTGGTTAAAGTTAGCTAAAATACACAAAAAAAAAGCCGTTATTACCTGAGTAATAACGGCCTTTAATAAGCTCATCGTCAAACCTATCTTAGGATTAAATCGCTAAGAATAGACCTGCTAGAGTTGCGCTCATTAAGTTAGCTAGTGAACCGGCCATAACAGCACGGATACCTAGTCTAGCTAAGTCATGACGACGGCTAGGAGCCATAGCACCTAAACCACCTAATAGAATCGCAATTGAAGATAAGTTAGCAAAACCACAAAGTGCGAAAGAGATAATCGCTTTGGTTCTGTCAGTCATCATCAGACCCGTTTCTGCTACTACTTGGTAACCTTCAGCTGATGCATCAAGTAAGTAAGGAGCAAAGTTAAGGTATGCAACGAATTCGTTAACAACAATCTTTTGACCGATGAATGAACCGGCAACAAGTGCTTCGTTCCAAGGTACACCGATTAAGAATGCTAAAGGCATAAAGATGTAACCTAGAATAAGTTCTAAAGTAATACCTTCAAGACCAAACCAACCAGTAACACCACCGATGATACCGTTGATCATTGCAATTAGACCAACGAATGCGATTAACATCGCACCTACGTTAAGCGCTAAATGCATACCTGATGAAGCACCTGCAGCAGCAGCGTCTAAAACGTTAGCTGGCTTGTCAGGATCTTCAGGAAGCTCAGACATTTCGTTCTTAGCTTCTTCAGTTTCAGGATGCATTAGTTTAGCCATCATAAGACCACCAGGAGCAGCCATGAATGATGCCGCAACTAAGTACTCAATTGGTACACCCATCTGTGCGTAACCAGCTAATACTGAACCCGCGATTGATGCAAGACCACCAACCATGATTGCGAATAATTCAGAGTTAGTCATTGTCGCGATAAATGGACGTACAACTAGAGGCGCTTCTGTTTGACCAACGAAGATGTTAGCAGTAGCAGACATAGACTCAGTACGGCTTGTGCCTAATGCTTTTTGTAAACCACCACCGATAATACGGATGATCCACTGCATAATGCCTAAGTAGTATAGAACTGCAATTAGAGAAGAGAAGAATACGATAACTGGTAAAACGTTAACAGCGAAAATGAAACCAACTTTAAATTGGGCTAAATCGCCGAATAAGAAGTTAATACCACTTTGTGCATAGCCAATAACGCTAGAAACAGCATCAGAAACACCTTTTAAGATGTCTTTACCCACTGGAACATATAGAACAAAACCAGCAAAGAACGCTTGGATAGCTAAAGCGCCACCAACAGTACGAACATTAATTGCTTTTCTATTATTTGATAGTGCATAACCGATTGCTAGTATGGTAACCACACCTACTAGACTCATTAGTATATCCATTAATCATCACCCTTATTTATGTTAACGATTTGTATATTTGTTGTTAACTCACCTATTTTCCGTTAATGATTATAACTGAGGAGCAGATGAAAATCGTGGATTAGATCATACTTTTAGAGTTTAATTTCAGGATCTTATGCAACATTAATATTAATTAATAACTGTGTTTAAAAAAAAAGAATTACAGCTCAAACAGTTGGGAGGCGTTTTTATTCAATCGTTCTAAAATAGAAACAGTTGTTTTTTTCTGTAAATATGCGATCTCTGAAACGAACTTTGGCAAATGAAGCGGCGTATTTCGTTTTTCAAGTGCATTATATGGCGTCATACTCGGTGAGTCTGTTTCAATTAAGAAATGTTTGATGTCTATTTCTGTGATCGTTTTGCGTAATTTTTTAGCATTAGGGTTCATCAATAATCCCCCTATTCCCAATTTATATCCTAAATCAATATAGCGCTTTGCTAGCTCAGGCCCACCATAAAAACCATGTATCACACCGCCTCGAGGGTTGGGGTTACGGATTAATAATTCAATTAACTGTTGATGACATTTTACCGCATGCAATATGACAGGAAGATGAAACCTGACAGACATTGTTAACTGCCCAGAAAGTAACTCTAATTGCATAGGAAAGTGTGGCTTTAATTTATCAAGACCACACTCGCCGAGCGCAACAAAACGAGCATTATCTTTATGTTCGATTATTTTTCGTTCTAATAAAGTTAATGAATCATCAATATTGTTAGGGACATACCAAGGGTGAATGCCTAAGGCGTAGTAGCAATTAAATTCAGCGGCAATCGCAATTTGTTTACACCATTGCGTTTCACTAATACCGGGTATGATTGCGTTAGTAATGCCATGGGCTCGCATTGTGGTAAATAACGTCTCTCGATCATGATCAAAATCCTCAAGGTCAAGGTGTGCATGAGTATCAATCATGCAGGTTCTCCTTCAAAGACTCAGTCCCCTCATCATTGTTATTACAATCCAATTGGGTTCTTTCAGGTTTTATTCGATTTTTTTTCATGTAAGCAAGAACATCAACATTCAGCTGGGGCTCTTCAATTCGAGGGGCACAACTTCTTTTATTCTCTAGCGTCAGCCCCATCTTGTCACACCAGCGAATATAAGCCTTCCAAGGTAAGAAAAGGTAGCGCAATAAAATCAGAGTTTTATTTGTGTTCAATGGCATAACGCTCCCTTAGAAAAACTGATGGCATACATTTATTGGCTATTGGCTCACTTATTAAAATTCAGGCAATAAAAAAGGCGGTTACCCGCCTTTAAAATTATACCAATATTGAATTAATGCTTAGTTCTCACGAGTCTTAGCAAATTCAATATCAGGATAACGTTCCATTGATAAATTAAGGTTTACCATGGTTGGCGCAATATAAGTTAGGTTATCACCACCATCTAGTGCAAGGTTAGTACTGCACTTACGACGGAATTCTTCTAATTTACGCTCATCTTTACAATATACCCAGCGAGCAGTCGAGACACTAATGCCTTCATAGATTGCTTCTACGTTATATTCACTTTTAAGACGACCAACAACGACTTCAAATTGTAGTACACCCACTGCGCCAACAATAAGATCATTGGTATCAAGTGGTCTAAAGACTTGAACTGCACCTTCTTCAGCAAGTTGCACTAAGCCCTTCAGTAATTGCTTTTGTTTTAATGGATCTTTCAAGCGAATACGACGGAACATTTCCGGAGCAAAGTTAGGAATACCGGTAAACTTAAGCTTCTCACCTTGAGAGAAAGTGTCACCAATTTGAATAGTGCCATGGTTATGTAAACCAATGATGTCACCTGGATAAGCTTCTTCAACTTGCTCACGATCACCTGCAACAAAGGTCAATGCATCTGAAATACGAACATCTTTACCGGCACGTACATGATGCATCTTCATGCCTTTCTGGTATTTACCAGAAACAATACGCATAAATGCCACACGGTCACGATGCTTTGGGTCCATATTCGCTTGAATTTTAAATACAAAGCCACTGAATTTTTCATCTTCAGCTTGAATCACTTTTGCTTCAGTCGCACGCGGCTGTGGCTTAGGTGCCCACTCTGTTAAGCCATCTAATACATGGTCAACACCAAAGTTACCTAATGCAGTACCAAAAAATACTGGTGATAATTTTCCGCTAAGAAACGCATCTAAATCAAACTCATGAGAAGCACCCACAACAAGTTCAAGCTCTTCACGTAAGATTTCAGCAAGCTCACTGCCAATTGCAACATCTAGTTCTGGGTTATCAATACCTTTCACTGTGCGAACTTCTTGGATCATATGACCTAAGCCAGACTGATACAAAACAGCTTCATCACGGTGAATATGGTAAATACCTTTGAATGATTTACCACAGCCAATAGGCCAAGTGATCGGAGCGCAGGCAATTTTCAGCTCATTTTCAACTTCATCCATCACTTCCATAGGATCGCGGATATCACGGTCACATTTGTTCATGAAGGTCACAATCGGCGTGTCACGTAAACGGGTCACTTCCATTAGCTTACGGGTACGATCTTCGACACCTTTAGCGGAGTCAATGACCATCAAACATGAGTCAACAGCAGTTAAGGTACGGTAAGTATCTTCTGAGAAGTCTTCGTGACCAGGAGTATCGAGTAAATTTACCAGACAATCGCTATATGGGAACTGCATGACAGAGGTCGTGATAGAAATACCACGATCTTTCTCCATTTCCATCCAATCTGACTTAGCATGTTGCTTAGAGCCACGGCCTTTAACGGTACCTGCAGTTTGAATAGCTTGTCCGAATAAAAGTACCTTTTCGGTAATAGTGGTCTTACCGGCATCTGGATGCGAAATAATCGCGAAGGTACGACGTTTATCGACCTCGACTGTGTGAGCTGACATGAGTTACTTTGCCCTAGCATGATAAAAATGGCGCAAATTATAGCTTTTCCAAGGATAGTTGGCTAGGTAAAGCGTACCCTACATAAACAAAGTCTATCTAGGTTTATTTTTTTCCCTAAGTATCATGGTAATTTAATATAAATAAGATATTTTTAGCTCAAAAAAACAACTATAATCACTCTTAGGTTAGAGGATATTACTTCTGTTGGTAATTTAACACTTATAGAGGATATGACTCATTCGACTAATCTATGATACTTAAGTGAAATACAAAATTAAGACTATGACTATCTATACCTTAACCTTGCTGGGCTCCGACAATATTCAAAATAGAATATTAAGCCAATTTATTAAAGATAACCTTAACCAAGTAGTTCGTATCTCAAAATGTGAATTGCTTTTGGCTCAATCGTGCCCTGAAAACAGCTTGTTATTAATTGATGTCAATAACTTAGATGAAGACGAAACCCTTCACTGGCAAAATATTCTAGCCTCTAACACTGGCAACATTTCAACAATTCTGCTCAATACTGATGATTTCCATGACAAACAAAAAATCTTAAGATGGCCTAATTGCTGTGGCGTTTTTGCCAATAATACCCCTCTTAAAGAGTTTATTATTGGTATGGAAAAAATTCTCAATGGAGAATACTGGTTGCCACGTAGTGTCATGACAGAGCTTTTGCAACACTATAGAACTGACTTTAAACCATCCGCACAACCAACAACGGCACTCACATCTCGAGAGCTTGATGTATTGGCATTACTACCAACTTGCAAATCCAATATTGAAATAGCTGATATTCTTTTCGTAAGCGAACATACTGTGAAATCTCATTTATATAAAGTCTTTAAAAAAATTGATGTAAAAAATAGACTGCAAGCAATGAGTTGGGTCAAAGAGAACTTACAGTAAGCAAAGTTTTATTCTGCAAAGCCGCCAGGACTAATATATATATGTATTTCATCAGTATATATACCACCTAATTTATCTTCGGTCTCACCAATGACAATTTTCAGAGGTAGACGTTCACCTTGGCTTACCGTTGCTGAGTTAGCATAAAATTGATTTTCATTATGAGATAAATCTATCTCAATATTGTTCAATGTAAGCTGATAATCAATATCCCATTGGCTTTGTTGATTTTGATGTTTCAAGACGCCCTTATTCATAGATTCAAAAGATAAAGAATAGTCAGTCGTACTTTTGACAAATAAATTAGGTGAAGCATTGATGACTTTCCCTGTTGATAAATAACCAAGATCAAGATGATAGGTATTATCTGATACGCCATAAAAGCTCACTTGTGCAGCCTGTTCAATAGAAGCGGCAATCAACTGTTGCAGTTCATCGATCACCTGACCACCGTCAGGTAATTGATGAAGTTTGGCTTCCAATAATGCGTCATAGTTACCATATGTACCAAATTGATGACTTGGAAAGCGTAATTGAAATCTAAAGCGGTCACTTGCGGGTGACACTTTGCCAAACCATCGATTATTTTGGACGCCACTGTCTAATGACTGAGGAACTGGCTCAAAAAATAAACTTTCATTCTTTAAGGAAGTTAATTTAGTTGTTGAATCAAAAGTAGATGCCGAAAAATAAAACAGACATTCCTCCCCTTCTACGACATCTGAAAAAAGCACCTTGGCTTCATATTGTTGAGTTAACCCATATGCTTCTGAGGTAAAAACATCGTAATCATCATAACTTCCAGCTTGAAGGTCTAATGATTGAATCTTCGCAGTGCATGCTAAAACCGCGACCGGACAACATAGATATGAAAAACATACCAATAACAGATTAAAATTTTTAAATTGCTTAATCGACATAGAGTTTCCCTAAGCGCAATAACGCGCTGCTATCTTCATCAATAACCAGTTCGAAGTATCGTGGTGTAGGTGTATTTAATTTAATCTTATATGTGCCAGGCCTTACACCGGAAATAGCAAAACGACCCGTTCTATTCGTAAAAAATTGTAATGGTTCAAGATCATCACGCCCGACCAAAGCCGCTTTTCCTGCGACTAATGTAATCGGTTGCTGAGTTTCTTTATCAAGCAGTGTCCCCATCAAGGTAATTGCTGCCTCTGAACCAATTTGTAAGTTGTAACCTTGACCATTGCCTGGGTAGACAGGAAAAACACCCGCACCTAAATCATACCCTGCAGGTAAATCTTCAACCTCATAAGAGATAACTTGTTCACTGTATGCAGCAAGATCTGGGATAAGTATTGGGCCTAGCCCATCACTATATGCTCTAGCGCCCATTGAAGAAGGAGAAATTTCTGTTCGGTTATCTTCAATGCTTTTATGCTGCTTTATCACTGCAAAACTTTCTCTAACTGGGCGACCAAAAGCCAATTGACCGCCAGAGAACGCAATACCTGTAGCGAGCTTAGCTTGAGTAACATGATTATTGGTATCTTCTGAGAAATCGCTATAACGGCTGACATGTTGAGCCCTCAAGGTAAAGCGATTAGCATCGTAATCAATACCGACATCACCATCAATATCATTAGTTTCGGAGTGAGTGGCCCCAGCAAACATAGAAATTCCGCCACTGTTACCTACATTTTTACGGTAAGAATATTCTGAACTAATTTCTTTGTTATCGGTTTTATAGCTTGAAATAACCCTAGATTCACTACCAAATGGCCAACTCAAGGTCAGTAGCCCTGAGAATTCGCTACTATCGTCTAAAAACTCTTTGTGGGTAACTCGTGCACTCCAAGTCGCACCTGTATCAAAGATAGAACCAGATAATGAAGGACTCAAAGTCCAGTAGCGTTGAGCGTCATCATAAGCATGAACATAATTGCCAGTAAGTGAAACTTTTAAAAACGGGTTGAAAGTATAATTAATACGGCTGGACAAAAAATGTTGATTAGCGTTAATTGGGGCTTCTGGTGTAACCAGAATATCATTCCTCGCACCAATGAAATATTGCGAGTAATAATCGTAATAAATACTAAACTCAAAAGTACTGTCGGTACTCGCACTACCAATTAAGTCATACCCAACACTTGCTGCAAGCCCTTTACCTAACACATCCTGATAACTGTAGGTTGTTTTAATATCAAAAATGCCAATACCTGTAGCAAATAAACTCCTATGACCTAATTGGTAACTGTTATCCCCAACCTGAAAGTTACCACCTAATGTATAAGCAGGTGTTATGCCGTACTCTAATTCACCATTAATAAGGTATTTTTCTCGTTCATACTCTGGTTCAGCATCACTAATATTACTTTTTATACCGCCATTAAAATTATATTCAAACTCACCTTCTTTTAATAAATCCATCCCTGTAGCGATAGAAAAACTGATCCTTTCTTCTTTTCCTGATGCATCTGTAATGATGAGCTCTAAGTCACTGACTCCTTCAGCTAAAGGAATATCTTGTAAGTTGTAAGAACCTGCGCCCAAGGTTAATCGCCGTACCACAACACCATCAACCAGTAGATCTACAGTAGACGCACGTTGAAGGGTGAATTGTCTTGCTGCTGTCGGTCTAACATTTTTGGTTGGAATAAGAGAAAAATCCCTCGCAATCCCTATCCCAAGCATGTCGCCTCCATCTTGAAAAGTAGCACCACTGGAATAGAAATCTCCGATGGTCAGTCGGGTTCCTTGCTCAGGAAAATCATAATTAATTCGGGTTCCTTGCCTTGAATAGAGTCCTTTTTGATTTTGATAATCATTATAAATAGATTCATATTCTAATACTGCACGCTCATAATTGAAGCCAGCATCGAGTGTGTGACTATACTGCACACCCACATCATTCTCGGGAGTGTTATTCTCGAGTCTTGAAGCTCCAGCGGATAAATTAATATAGCCACTGAATAAGGAGGGCGTTAAAAATGAACGTTGTGTTGGTTTATCTCCAAAATCAATTTGCCCTACTTTTAAATCTTCAGAGTTTGCATCAAGCACTAACTCCAGCGAAGACATTTCAAAGCTCAACCCTATATTGAGCTTGGTAAACATAGCTTGGCTAATCATGCCATCTAGCTGTTGCTCAGACAGTGAACTCAGAACTTCATCCGATAAAGTTGCATTAAGCAATGTGATTGTTGCTTCTGCAGGCATTAAAATGAGCTGTTCTTTGGTTATAGTCACTTCAACTTCACCAATCACAGTATCATGCAACCTTAATAAACTCGTTAAGTTAATATCTCGACCTGTGGGGTTTATTATTTCAGAGCCCATAACTGATGTAGTTAATAAACAAAGCAACATGATTAAAATTGAGATAACGGATGACTTAAACATTCCTAATCTCTTTGTGAATTATTGATTTTGAGTTTAGTACCTTGAACCCATAATTTTTCATAGGGAATAGATACCTTTTTAATCATTTGAGGAGGAAAGAATATATCCCCTAACTGGCTAAAAGCGGCTTCATTTAGTAATGGAGTAGTCGAGCCATCTGAGCTTACTACTGCTAAATGGTATGGTTTTAAATAACTGTAACGCTGACCATTATTTTTCACATCAAAAGCTAGCTTGTGTTCTTGTTCATTGAACTCTATTGAACCTTCAACAACGGTTAAATCAGCTAACAAATCATTCGCACTCAAATGAACAACAGCATTGAAATGCACAAAAACCTTAACTCCACTTTGCGTATTTTCCTGAGAATTTTCCTCTGACATAGGCAGCGATAAACTCGGTTGACTAAAACGCACGAAATAACTTACTGACTGCTTCACAGCATGTGTCCCTATCCATTGAACTCTTACTGACTTTACTTCTCCTGGCTCTAATACTAATGCAGGGGGAAAAACCAATAATTCACTATCATTTTCTACAGCTAACAGCGAAAAGGAATTACCTGTTGAAGCAGGATCAAATACAATTTGGTTTAAATTTATTTCAACAGGAACCGTCTTATTTGAAGGGTTTCTAACAAAAATTTGTTGATATTGAGGCCTGGAGTCTGACTTTAACTCAAGTGTCAGTGGGGATATTTCTAATGCGAACGAGTGACTCGTCATAAACAGTAATATCACCAAGCATAAAAAAGTGATTGAGGTGGAAAACGTATTAAGGTTAATCATCTCATCACTCCGTTTAGGGTTCATTATTACTGCTCTTGTTTTATCTAGATCAATGACCTATTTTTGAAATGTTTGAGATTACAATTACTGTTGTAACCATTTAATTTTTACGCTGGCATTAGCCATATCAATTTTATCTATTTGACTGACTGTAAAAATTCGAGATGCATTAGGCATCACCATCTTGCCTACAACAAAGTTCTTAATATTGTCGCGATCTAACGTCACTGAATGGTTACCATCTGAAACGACCCACTCCATTTCAGTAATTTTTGCAAAGCGGTTACCACTATTGACAACTTCAATGTTCCAGGTATCTCCGTGAGATTGGAAAGACTTTGCGTTTAACTCAGCCTTTGAATCATCAGGGGTAACATTCAGCATCGTTTTAAAGTTAAATGCGATCCCAAGTTCAGACGCTGAAACATCTTCCATCGCAACTGTAACTTGGTTAATCTCGATAGAATAAGTTTGTGATTGCTCTATCACAGGCTCACCTAAGTAACGAACCATAATAGTTTGTGACTTTCCTGGCTGAATAACCGCTGTCATAGGTATAACGAGTAAATCATTATCTGCAGGAGATAAGGTGTTTTTACCAAACTCATCTTGAGTAACGAGCCATGGAATAAATTCTAATGAAACAGGAAATGAATCGGTATTATCAACACGAAGAGAATACTGTGATTGCTTTCCAACAGGTTTTATTTCAGCAGACATAGGCTGAACCTGATAAGCAAGCGCGTAAGGATTGATAAGAAAAAAAGAAGTAAAGAGAATGAATATACTGAGTGTTAACTGTTTATTTGATAACTTTTCCATAAGTTTTATTCCGTAATAATGCGGGAGATGTTCTCCCGCATAGGTTGTTAAAGTCTTAAATTGCTGAGATTTGAATTGTTAACTGATCATAATATGCACCAGCCCAAGCACCAGTACCTGTAGTTAGCGCACCAAAGTTAATCTCCAATGTTGCTGCTGCGCCATTTAATAGCTGTGCACCAGTAAAGTCACGAGATTGTGAAGCATCATTAGTACCGGTGTTACCACCTGTTGTTAAATCCAAGATTAGGTCACCAAAACCACCTACAGAAAGCGTCGCTACATAAGGGATAACGAGATCTTCTGAGTCAATTCCTTGTAATCCACCTTCAGCACTTGTAATCGTAACTGTCGCACCATCACGGTCATTACACACAAAAGAAAAGCCTGACATTGTAGTCGTTGACATATCGCTAAGTGATGTTTGGGTAGCACTCGCTTCACAGACTTCTTGAATGTTGCCGCTAAGGTTAACTTCTACTGCGCTTGCTGAACCTACAAATAAAGTTGCTACAGCAGCTGCTGCTAAAGTATACTTTTTCATGGTAAAACTCCTTTTTAATATTCAGATTGGTTTTTTGCTACACCGATTTGTTCTCACCAACAAATCGGTGGTTTTCTTCTCTTCATTAGAAGAATTCTTATATTCCGCTATTAACGAAATTCGGATATACATCAATATGCAATGTATCTTGATATTCACCTGCAAACTTCAATGGCTCAAATAAACTCACTTTGATCATTCCAGATGTATTAAATGGAATATCTGCTCCGGTGATAAATCTTTGTTCATCTATTAACTCTTTAGACTTTTGTTTCAATGAAAAATTTAAAGAGTCGATATTAAGTTCAACTTGGTATTCAGCCACTAAGCTTGTTTCAACTGAACCGTCTATTAACTCCAGTCCGCCATAATCAGAGCGCAATGCTATGAGCATAGGCAAGTTACATTCAATTGATAGATTCGCTGTATGAGATAGCTCCATGCTAAAATCAAAGGGAATTGAATCTACAATTCCAACGACACAACGTTCTTCAATTACACCGCTCATGCTTAAAGTTAAAGAGTCGTTAGCGTAAACATTAGTTAAAGATGTAAGTTGTGCGATCAAAAAACAGATTACCGCTTTAACACACCTTTCCATTTTTACCTCTAGCTTATAAGCAGTAGAAACATCACGTTTAACTCAACTAGAACTTAATAGTCCTTCAATTTGTCATTAACAAGCTTTGTAAATAACTTGTGAGAATTTTAATATAGAAAATCCAAGCTTAAGTCTGATTTAAGGTATGAAGTATTCAGCACACTTGTTGGCAAACTTTTCAGCAACATTCTTTTACTGCTAAAACTTTATTTCCAAAAGCAAAGAAAATTTATCTTTCAAAGTTTGAATGATTGTTCAGATTTTAGTTTTTCGCTCATCATTAAGGTAAAGTAACAAACATAAGACACTGATTATTACTATCTTATTCTGACCCCAACAATTAATGATGGTTTTATAAATTAAGAATAAGAGAAGGTAAATGCAAACTTAACTGTAAGTTTGACATGAGGATAATGAATGGAAGTATGACAACTTTTCGGTGAACGGACTGAAGTATGATCATACTTTGCCTATAAAGTATGATCATACTTTTCGCATTATTAAATGACATAAAATAAAAAAGCTAGCCCCTGTATAGAGACTAGCTTTGTTTCTGACGTTAATACGCTGGGTTTAACGCATATAATTAAGGCTGCTTAGCTGCTTGCTCAGCTAACTTTTGCTGTGTTTGTGCAAGCTCTATACGTGCATAGCGATGTTCAACAAAATCATAAATGTTAGTTGCTAGCGTTAATCGATAATAATCAATCGCTAACTCATAATCCTGTTGCTCGACTGCTTTTTTAGCTAAGTAAAAGTAAGTTTCGCATAAACGCTCAGAGTACTCTTTAGGCTGAGATAAGTTCTCTTTCGCTGCCTCAAAGACCTGTTCTTTAGTCAGTGTACCTAAGTAGTAATCCACTAATACCGTTGACCAGGCTTGTTCGTTCAATGCTTTTCTGTTTTCAACTAATGCGAGTTGTGCAGTTTCAGTGTTTCTAGGCGAGTCAACTAAGTAAAGCCACAGCGCACGGTAACCATCTGATGGCTCTTTGCGTAAAAAGTCTTGCATATCTTGCGCGGCTAATTCGTAACGCTCACCGTAATACAATGCAATACCACGATTCAAATACGCATAGTCGTATTCAGGTGATAATTCGAGTACCCCATCAAAAGACTCATATGCACTTTCAAATTCACCTTCTTGGGTATAATAAATCCCTAAGAAGTTATAAGCATCCGCTAAGTTAGGCTGAAGTTTAATCGCTTGATGAAAGTCTATTCGGGCAAGTAAACGCAAGCCTACACTATCGTAGATAACACCACGGTCATAATGGAAACGAGCTCGTTGCTCAGGGGTTAACTCCATTGTGCCTAAGATTTCATTTAGCTTAGCCAAGGTGACTTCTAATTTATAATCTGGGACATTCGGTGCAACCATCACCTTACCGCTAGTTGCGCTGTCAGCACTTCCAGATAAAGAAGCACAACCTGACAATAATAAACTGGCACCCACACATAATGCGACGACTGTGGTACGTAATTTCTGTTCCATTTAAATACCTTATCAGGTTCTATAATTTCTTTGCATCATATCAACCTATCTACATTAGGGCTATGCAGATGCTGATAAAATTTCATTTACTGAATTTACACTAGCTTCAATTAATATAAAGCGAGCGAAAGTTGCTGCAAAAGCGATTCAACTAGCATTTTGACAAGTGAAGTAACATTAAGTGCCAATCAGCATAAAAAATTACTCTATGTCACAAAACAAAAAAGAGACCCTAAGGTCTCTTTTTAAGTTGAACTGATGTCAGAAGTTATTCTGCAGCAGCTTCTTCTTTCGCGTTAGCTTCTTTGATAGAAAGTCTTACACGACCTTGACGGTCAACTTCCATCACTTTAACGTCGACGTCTTGATTCATTTCAAGATGGTCAGAAACGTTAGCAACACGCTCTTCACTGATTTGTGAAATATGCACTAAGCCATCTTTACCAGGTAAGATGTTAACAAACGCACCGAAATCAACGATACGGATAACTTTACCTTTATAGATACGGCCCACTTCAACTTCTGCAGTGATTTCTTCGATACGACGGATAGCTTCTTTCGTTGCTTCACCGTTTGAAGATGCAATCTTCACTGTACCATTGTCATCAAGCTCGATAGTTGTACCAGTTTCTTCGGTTAATGCACGGATAGTCGCACCACCTTTACCGATTACATCACGGATCTTCTCAGGATTAATCTTGATAGTCGTGATACGTGGAGCGTGGTCAGAGATATCTTCACGTGCGCCACCAATTGCTTGGTCCATAACGTTAAGAATATGAACACGTGCGCCGTATGCTTGCTGAAGCGCGATGTCCATGATCTCTTTAGTAATACCTTCAATCTTGATATCCATTTGAAGCGCTGTAATACCGTCACGAGTACCAGCAACTTTAAAGTCCATATCACCTAAGTGATCTTCATCACCTAAGATGTCAGAAAGAACAACGAAGTCGTCGCCTTCTTTAACTAGACCCATTGCAATACCTGCAACTGAAGTTTTAATTGGTACACCCGCATCCATTAATGCTAATGAAGTACCACAAACAGAAGCCATAGAGCTTGAACCGTTTGATTCAGTAATTTCAGATACTACACGAACACTGTATGGGAATTCTTCTGCAGAAGGCATAACAGCGTTAATACCACGCCAAGCTAACTTACCGTGACCAATTTCACGACGCTTAGGTGATCCAACCATGCCTGTTTCACCAACAGAGTATGGAGGGAAGTTATAATGAAGCATAAAGCGGTTAGTACGTTCACCCATGATGCTATCAATCTTTTGTGCATCACGTTCAGTACCTAAAGTACAAGTTACTAGTGCTTGAGTTTCACCACGTGTAAATAATGAACTACCGTGAGTACGTGGAAGTACGCCAGCTAGTACATTCAATGCACGGATCATGTCAGGCTCACGACCATCGATACGTGGCTTACCACTGATGATGCGACCACGAACAACTTTCTTCTCAAGGCTGCCAAGTAAACCATCAACTTCGCGAGCATCAACATCTGGGTTATTAGTCATTAGTGCTTCTTTAGCAGCTGCTTTAACAGCGCCAACTTGAGCATAACGATCTTGCTTAACTTCGATTTGGTAAGCTGCAGTCATGCCTTCTTCAGCTAGCTCTTTAATTTGAGCAACTAAGTCAGCATCTTGAACAGGTGCAGTCCAATCCCAAGCTGGTTTACCCGCTTCAGCTTTAAACTCAGCAATGGCTTGAACGACAACTTGTTGTTGATCGTGACCATAAGTCACAGCGCCTAGCATGATTTCTTCAGCTAAAGATTTAGCTTCTGATTCAACCATAAGAACAGCTGAATCAGTACCAGCAACAACTAAGTCAAGGTCACTTTCAGCAACTTGATCAACTGTTGGGTTTAATAAGTACTCACCATCAATGTAACCAACGCGTGCTGCGCCGATAGGGCCATTGAAAGGTAGACCTGAGATAGATAGCGCTGCTGATGTACCAATCATAGCAACCATGTCAGGCTCAATTTGAGGATCAACAGAAACGACTGTGATGATCACTTGAACTTCGTTTTTAAAACCATTCGGAAATAAAGGACGAATTGGACGGTCGATTAGACGAGCAATAAGCGTTTCGTCTTCATTTGGACGACCTTCACGCTTGAAGAAACCACCAGGGATTTTACCTGCTGCATAGGTTTTTTCTTGGTAGTTTACTGTTAATGGGAAAAAGTCACGGCTAGGATCAGCTACTTTTTTACCAACGACTGTAACTAATACAGTTGTGTCGCCCATGCTCGCTAAAACTGCAGCGTCTGCTTGACGTGCAATAACACCTGTTTCTAAGGTGACGGTATGTTGACCATACTCAAAACTCTTTACTATTGGATTCACTTGACCCATTCCTTAATTATTGACCTTTAAATTACGCGCATAAGTATACTGCAATTTTTTACAATAGTTAAAGCGCATCGCAATATACCGCTAAAAAATAATTAAAATTAATCTTCTATCAGCCGATAAAACAGCTAATCACTCAATGAATAGATAACCTAACAAGATTCCACTGTTTGAAACACCATTTTTGTTTGAACAAAAATAGCCTATTGATATAAGTTGTAACAGCTATAATTAATGACTTTTAATGTTATTTTGTCTACAGTTAGTTGTTGTTGTCCCTAAATAAAAATAACACATTAAATGAGTTCAACATGTTAAATGCACCAGTTACCCATAAAAGCTGTGATTATTTAATAAAAACAAATGGAATCGTTTGAATGACGCAAAGGTTTAAGTCACTGACATGGAAGCAAACAAACTTAGTTGTATTTACTGCTTTGTTTTTTGCGATTGCCATTTTTGTCGTCGAAATTGCATTAGTTGTTGTCACGACTAAGCAGCAACTTACCGCTTCGCAAGAAGAGTTACTCAACTCAGTAGAACAAACTGCCTCTAATGCTGTCTGGGCGTTAGACGATAAACAAACCGAACAAACACTCGAAGGTATTATCAAGATTGATAATATTAGCTCAGCTGTGATTACCCTTGATGACGGCAGTTTATTTGTCACCGCTAGCAATAAGCCTAAGTTGTTCTCAGAAAACTATGACAACTTAAGCCATTTCCTGTTCAATGATTTAAACGAAATATCACGTCCTTTATATAGACCATTCTATTTCGAAGGGAACAAAAAACAGCAGCTTATTGGTACGTTAACCATCTTTTACGATACACAAGAGATGACTAACAACCTGTTTAATCAACTTCAATTAGGCTTTATTGCTACTCTCGCTCGCGCCTTATTGCTGACGTTGGTACTGACCATTGTATTCCATCGGTTCTTGACTCAACCGATTGCAAGGATCAGTGAAGCCATAGATAAAATTGATCCTGATTTACCTGATGAAAACTTATTACCTATGTCTGCAGCCCATAAAGATGATGAGCTAGGGCTAGTAACATCGAAGTTTAACCAAATTTTATTACAGTTTAGCCAAACACAAAATAAACTTAGAAAGATGGCAACCAGAGACCCGTTAACCAGCTTACCTAACCGTACCTTGTTACTGGAAACTCTCAATGTCACGATTCAGCGTGCTAGAGTTCACAAAAGACATTTCGCATTATTGTTCATTGATTTAGATCGCTTTAAAAACGTCAATGACTCATTAGGTCATGCGATTGGTGATCAGTTTCTTGCCCGCGTTGCCCGCATATTAGAAACTGTTGTCGGCGATAGAGGCAGTGTTGCCAGGTTAGGCGGTGATGAATTTGTCATTGTGGCTGATGATATTGAAACCCCAGATCAAGCTGCTGACTTTGTCGATAAGCTTCTACTACAACTCAATACCCCAGTGCAACTCAATGAACATGCGATACACCCTGCGGCTTCGATTGGTATTTCAATCTATCCTGAAGATGGCCCGGGCGCAGAAGATTTAATTAGACACGCTGATATTGCCATGTATAGCGCTAAAGCGGCTGGTTCAAACCAATGGGCCTTCTTTAAACAACAGATGACAGAAAATGCCGCTGTTAGGTTAAAGACCGAAGCATCACTTCATGACGCGCTAAAACACAATGAATTCTTGCTCTATTTTCAACCTAAATTAGATTTAAGAACCAATCGAGTCATTGGCTGTGAAGCGCTTATCCGCTGGCAAAAAAATGGTGAGCTTATATCACCAATGTCATTCATCCCCATTGCCGAAGAAACTGGGATTATTATCCCTATCGGAAGATGGGTGATTGAGCAAAGCTGTAAAGTTATCCGCGAGTGGGAAAAGAAATACAACTACGCTATCCCAATAGCGGTGAACGTCGCTTCACAACAATTTGCTGATGCCAGCTTGGTTTCTGACATCAAGCAATTAGCTTTACGCTACCAAATACGCCCTGAGCTACTTGAGATAGAGATAACAGAAACATCTTTGATGAATGATGTAGATCAGGCAATTGCTAAGCTTGAGCAGCTAAAGAGCGCAGGATTCGGTATTGCCGTGGATGATTTTGGTACCGGTTATTCATCCTTGTCTTATCTTAGACATTTACCAATCACAACCATGAAAATTGATCGTGGTTTTGTTTCCGACTTACCCCATGATGCAGCAATAGCATCAACCATCTTAATGTTAGGCCAGCAGCTCAATTTAGATATTGTTGCTGAAGGTATTGAAAACGAAGAACAGCTTGAATGGTTACAACAACATAACTGTCAAATCGGCCAAGGATTCTTTTTCAGTAAGCCTTTGCCGCTGGAAGAGTTTGAATCTAAATACCTAACAGAAATGCCGATACAGCAACTCGAGCAAGTTTAAGCACTTTCACGTTAAACATTTCGGTAAATTATACCTAATAAAAAAGGAGGCATAAGCCTCCTTTTTCACGGTTTGAATTTGAGTATGTTAACCATGCCCAAATTAAACGTCGATATTAACGACGTAAACCTAACTTCTGGATAAGAGCAGTATAACGAGCTACGTCTTTACGCTTTAAGTAAGCAGTAAGTTTACGACGTGCGCTAACCATACGTAATAGACCACGACGTGAATGGTGATCATGGATGTGCTCTTTGAAGTGACCTTGTAGATGGTTAATCTGCGCAGTCAATAAAGCTACTTGTACTTCAGTAGAACCAGTGTCGTTTTCGCCACGGCTATATTCAGCTACGATAGCAGCTTTTTGTTCATTACTTAGTGACATATTTATCTCCAGAAAAAATTAAATTAACTCTAGCCAATCACTAACTCAGCCAGAGGGGGCGACATTCTAACTATATTCAGACACTATCGCAATAAAAAACACAGAACAGTTAATAAAAGCTGTTAACTAATCTGCGCTATGATCAACAACCAAACGTTTAGGCGCTAATAAACCATCATCATTCATGGTGCCGATGCCGATAAACTGACGGTCTTCACCAGATGTCATCCGCACTAATACATCAGGTTCTAACCCTGATGCTTGTACAGGCTGACCTTGCATAATGTATTGCACACTTTCCTCAGGTAAATTAACCTCAGGGAAGTTCGCAACCGCTGTATCCATTGGCAGTAACAGCTCATCAAGTACGGTAAAAGTAGACTCATCTTCTTTATCCGTTCCTTCAGCAAGCTCTGTTAACTGCTCAATCGTAACCATTTTGGCATAAGGATATTCAGCGACTTGGGTACGTCTTAACATGGTGACATGCGCACCACATCCAAGCATTTCACCTAAATCATCAATAATTGTTCGAATATAAGTGCCTTTAGAGCAATGAATATCAAGAGTTAAATCATCACCTTCAAGGCTCACAAATAACAATTCAAAAACCGTTATAGGTCGAGCTTCACGCGGAACTTCTATCCCTTCACGCGCATATTTATATAAAGGCTGACCTTGATGTTTCAAAGCTGAAAACATTGAAGGTACTTGCATGGTATCACCACGAAAATGCTCTAATGATTCATCTAATAGTGCTTGAGTAAACTTAACCGGACGGATCTGGACCACTTCACCATCTGAGTCACTGGTATCAGTTCTTTCACCTAACTTAGCAGTTACCAAGTAACGCTTGTCAGCATCGAGCAGATGCTGTGAGAACTTTGTCGCTTCACCTAAGCAAACTGGCAGCATGCCAGTAGCTAAAGGATCAAGCGCACCTGTATGACCCGCTTTATTAGCGTTATAAAGACGTTTGACGCGTTGCAAAGCATGGTTAGAACTGATGCCAGTACCTTTATCTAACAGTACAATGCCATTAATAAAACGACCTTTGCGACGACGAGCCATTAATCTTTATCCTCAGGTTTTTCTTCAGATGCGTCAGCATCGTCAGTTCCAAACTCTTCATGTCTTGCTTTGTCTTGCTTAGCTTTGTCTTGTGTAATCACTTGGCTAACTAAGTTAGACATGCGCATCCCTTCAACAAGCGAGCTGTCATAGACGAAACGAAGCTCAGGCATAACACGCAATTTCATGCGACTAGCAACCAAGGTTCTTACATATGGTGCCGCAGCCGTAAGCGCTTCAATTTTTTGATCGACTAATTCTTGATCTTCTTCGAAAAAAGTAACAAATACTTTCGCAAAGCTTAAATCACGAGAAACATCAACATCGTTAACGGTAACAAAACCGATACGTGGATCTTTCATGTCACGCTGTAAAATCATGGCTAACTCTTGTTGGAGTTGCTGTGCAATACGGCGAGTACGACTAAATTCTTTTGCCATAACATTAATACCTTATAGCTTTGTATAAATAAAAAAGGCGGCTAACGCCGCCCTTTCTGTGTTACAGCGTTCTGGCCACTTCGACCGTCTCGAAGACCTCAATCTGATCGCCAACTTTGACGTCATTGTAGTTCTTCACACCGATACCACATTCCATGCCGTTACGAACATCGCTAACGTCATCTTTAAAGCGACGTAGCGACTCAAGCTCACCTTCGTAGATTACTACGTTTTCACGTAGAACACGGATAGGAGCACTACGTTTGATGGTACCTTCGGTAACCATACAACCCGCAATAGCACCAATCTTAGGCGACTTAAATACATCACGTACTTCAGCAAGACCAATGATTTGTTGCTTGAATTCAGGAGCAAGCATGCCCGTCATTGCCGCTTTAACTTCATCAATCAAGTCGTAAATTACGCTGTAGTAGCGTAAATCAACACTTTCAGCTTCGATGGTCTTACGCGCTTGTGCATCAGCACGAACGTTGAAACCAACCATGATTGCATTTGAAGCAGCTGCTAATGTCGCATCTGTTTCAGTTAATGCACCAACGCCACGAGCAATAATGCTAACTTTAACTTCGTCAGTAGACAGTTTAGTTAATGAATCACAAATTGCTTCAAGTGAACCTTGAACGTCTGCTTTAAGTACAATGTTAAGCTCTTGTACTTCGCCTTCAGTCATGTTGGCAAACATGTTTTCAAGCTTAGATTTCTGCTGACGTGCTAGTTTAACATCACGGAATTTACCTTGACGGTAAAGTGCAACTTCACGCGCTTTACGCTCATCACGTACAACAGTCGCTTCATCACCCGCTGATGGCACACCAGAAAGACCTAAAATCTCAACTGGAATTGAAGGACCGGCTTCAGTGATGCTCTTACCATTCTCATCTTTCATTGCACGGATTTTACCGTACTCAAGACCACATAGAACGATATCACCTTGGCGTAAAGTACCTTCTTGAACAAGAACTGTAGCAACTGGGCCACGACCTTTGTCCAATTTAGATTCAATAACAACACCTGCTGCCATACCTTCACGAACAGCTTGAAGCTCTAATACTTCAGCTTGTAAAAGAATGCCTTCAAGTAACTCATCGATACCAGTACCCGCTTTAGCTGAAACGTTAACGAACATATGTTCGCCGCCCCAATCTTCAGACATAACACCGTGTTGAGCTAGTTCACTCTTAACACGTTCTGGATCAGCTTCTGGCTTATCCATTTTGTTAACGGCAATGATTAACGGTACGTTACCGGCTTTAGCATGTTGAATTGCTTCAATCGTTTGTGGCATAGCGCCATCATCCGCAGCAACAACCAATACGACGATATCTGTCGCTTTAGCACCACGAGCACGCATTGACGTAAACGCCGCGTGACCAGGAGTATCTAAGAAGGTGATCATGCCATTGTCGGTTTCAACATGGTATGCACCAATGTGCTGGGTAATACCACCGGCTTCACCGTCAGCAACTTTTGCACGACGAATATAATCAAGTAATGATGTTTTACCGTGGTCAACGTGACCCATGATAGTTACTACAGGAGCACGAGTCTCTAGTACAACATCATCTTCATCACGATCGCCCAGTACTTGATGCTCTAATTCGTTTTCACGAAGTAGTACCACTTTATGGCCCATTTCTTCTGCAATCATTTGCGCAGTTTCTTGGTCCAAGATTTGGTTGATCGTTACCATTGAGCCCATCTTCATCATTTGCTTGATGATTTCAGTGGCTTTAATTGACATACGTGATGCCAATTCTGCAACAGAAACGGTCTCACCGATACGGATCTCGCCTTTTACTACAGCAACAGGCTTGTTGAAACCATGTGCCATTGATTCAGGAGCAGTACTCTTGTTACGCGCATGGTTGCTACGGTTATCACGACCGCCTTTACCACCACGTTTCTTGTTGTTGCTCTTGTTACGAGCACGACGTCCACGCTTCTCATCAGCAGCATCTGAAGTATCTTCAGCTGCACGAGCCGCTTTCGAAGTAGTGATATGGTGGTCACTATTTTTCTCAGCTTCAATACGTTGACGTTCTTCTTCAGCCCAACGCTTAGAGTTTTCTTCAGCAAGCTTACGAGCAGTTTCTGCAGCTTGCGCCGCTTCTTCTTTCTGCTTTTTAGTCATTGCTTCTTCTTGCGCGGCTTTAATGCGTTCAGCTTCAGCTTTTACTGCTGCAGACTCTGGGTCTTCAGCTTTAGCTGGTTTAGCTTCAGATTTGGCTTTAGCTTCAGCTTCTTTTTTAGCTTTCGCTTCAGCGTCTGCTTTAGCCTTAGCTTCTGCTTTCGCTTTATCTTCAACAGCTTTCGCTTCTGCAGCAGCTTTTGCTGCAGCTTCAGCTTCTTGTTGTTGCTTAGCTTGTTCTTCAGCTTCTGCAGCTAGCTCACTATCATCACGTTTAACAAAAGTACGTTTTTTACGTACTTCTACTTTAACGTCTTTAGATTGTCCGCCACCTGCATTTACACTTAAAGTAGAAACGGTTTTGCGTTGCAGAGTCATTTTTTGAGGCTCTTTATCGCCGCCGTGCTGCTTCTTTAAATGGTCTAGCAAAGTTTGTTTCTCTGTTTCAGAAACATTGTCAGCTTTACTTTTCTTAATTCCTGCTTCGGCAAACTGTTCAATCAGTCTGTCTACATTCTTGCCCACTTCCGCGGCCAATTTATCTATACTTGTATCTGCCATCAATTAAATCCCCCTGTTGATCGACTTATGCTTCTTCGCCAAACCAACAGATATTACGGGCAGCCATGATGAGCTCACCTGCTTTTTCTTCTGTCAATTCTTCAATATCGATTAAATCGTCAATTCCTTGTTCTGCTAAGTCTTCTAAGGTCGACACACCTTTACTTGCAAGAACATATGCTAAATGCTTTTCTAAACCATCTAACGCTAATAGATCAGCAGCCGGTTCAGCACCATCTAGTGCTTCTTCCGTTGCTAATGCTCGAGTCGAAATAGCTGCTTTTGCACGTTCACGCAATGCAGCAACAATATCTTCATCAAAACCGTTAACTTCTAACAGTTCTGCTTCTGGTACATAGGCAATTTCTTCTAAAGAGGTGAAACCTTCTTCAGCAAGAACCGTTGCAAAATCTTCGTCAACATCTAAAGTTTCAACGAATAAGTTTACAATTTTAGCGCTTTCAGCTTGATGCTTAGCATTAAGCTCTTCCACTGTCATGACGTTAAGTTCCCAACCCGTTAACTGAGTTGCTAAACGAACGTTTTGACCATTACGGCCAATAGCTTGCGCTAAACTGTCAGCTTCAACAGCAATATCCATTGAGTGGTTGTCTTCATCAACAATGATAGAAGCAACGTCAGCAGGAGCCATTGCATTGATAACGTACTGTGCTGGATTATCATCCCACATTACGATATCGACACGCTCACCGCTTAATTCGTTAGATACAGCTTGTACACGTGCGCCACGCATACCAACACAAGCACCAATTGGATCGATACGCTTATCATTAGTTTTCACTGCGATTTTAGCGCGAGCACCTGGGTCACGAGCAGCGCCCATGATTTCAATCATCTCATCTAAAATTTCAGGTACTTCAACTCTGAATAATTCGATGATCATTTCAGGCTTGCTGCGAGTTAAGAATAACTGTGCACCACGTGCTTCTGGACGTACTGCATATAGCAATGCACGAACACGATCACCTGGACGGAAAGATTCGCGGCTGATGATGTCTTCTTTGTAAATAACGCCATCAGCATTATTACCTAAATCAACAACGACACTTTCACGGGTGCTTTTCTTAACAACACCAGTAACAATTTCGCCTTCACGTTCAATGAACTGTTCAACGATTTGTGCACGTTCAGCTTCACGTACTTTTTGTACGATAACTTGCTTAGCTGTTTGCGTTGTAATACGGTCGAAAACAACTGAGTCAATTTCATCTTCGATGAATTCGCCAGGTTGAATTTCTGGTTCTTCGTAACGTGCAGCTTCTAACGTAATTTCGCTATATGGGTTTTCTAAAGCTTCACCTTGGTCATCGACAACCATCCAACGACGGAAAGTGTCGTAGTGGCCAGTTTTACGATCGATAGCTACGCGAACTTCAATTTCGCCTTCATACTTTTTCTTAGTTGCTGTGGCTAGAGCAATTTCTAGCGCTTCGAATATTTTTTCGCGTGGGACGGCTTTTTCATTTGATACCGCCTCTGCGACTAGCAGAATCTCTTTATTCATTATGTCTTGCCTCGTTCACCTTGAAACTATCAAAACTTCGCAATAACGTTGCCTTTACGCACATTATCTAAAGCCACAATCAAATCTTCACCATCTACATTAATCGTTAGCATTTGCCCTTCGATTGATGTGATAGCACCTTTTAAATTACGACTACCTGCAACAGGCATCGTTAACTGTACTTTTGCATCTTCGCCGATATACGCGGCGTATTGCGCAGCCGTAAATAGTGGTCTATCTACACCTGGCGATGAAACTTCTAGTGTGTATTCTGTCGAGATTGGGTCTTCAACATCTAGAACAGCACTAACTTGGCGGCTGGCTTCAGCACAATCTTCAATATTGATACCACTTTCACCATCAATAAATACACGTAATATTGAATGACGCCCTGCATGGACAAACTCAATACCCCAAAGTTGAAAACCTAGCGCTTCAACAGGTACTGTCAGCATTTCTGTCAGTTTAGTTTCTAATGTTGCCAAAAATGACCCCCAAAAACGAAAAAAAGGGCAAATAGCCCTCGAAAAGTCCGTAAAATCACGGAGTTACTAAGCTCCATATAACAGAAAACCCCGTAATAACGAGGTCTTAAATATAGAACCTTTTAATTGCCTTTACATTGCACTACTGCAAATAAGTAAAAACAATAAGCTGGTTGCGGGGGCCGGATTTGAACCGACGACCTTCGGGTTATGAGCCCGACGAGCTACCAAACTGCTCCACCCCGCGACAACTTGCGCAATTATATTAACTTACGTCTTTGCTTGCAATATTTAATCAAATTAACTTCAAAATGATTAATAAAATTTAGTGGTGCGGATGGTGGGACTTGAACCCACACGACCTAAGTCACCAACCCCTCAAGCTGGCGCGTCTACCAATTCCGCCACATCCGCTTACTACTAAATTTTTGCAGTCGTTATCATATTTAATTGAGGAAATTAAGATAACTCAATGACTGCGGTCTTACTTTATTTGCTTCTTTTAAGAGGCAAATTAATCAGGGATTTCAGTCTCTGATGTTTCGGCCTGTGTAGGAGCTTCTTCAACTTGCTCTACCGCAGAACCTAAATCGTTCCAAGCATCATCTTTTTTAGAATTGTTTGCGCTTAAGTTACCTAAAGTAAGGCTTAAAGCGAAAAAAGCAATAGCTAAAACAGCTGTGCTTCGGGTCAGGAAATTACCTGCACCGTCTGAACCGAATAGCGTCCCTGATGCACCAGCACCAAAAGAAGACCCCATATCAGCTCCTTTACCTTGTTGAATTAAAATTAGTCCTACAAGACCAATTGCTACAACCAAGTAAACTACAATTAAAACTTCATACATAATATTAAGCGCTCATCGCAATGGAACATAAACTTAAAAACTCGCTAGAATTTAAGCTAGCTCCGCCAATCAATCCACCATCGACATCTGGTTGGGCAAATATATCTGCAGCATTTGATGGAGTCACACTACCACCATATAAAATGCGAATATTTTCTCCAATAAATGGAGACACTTCAGAGAGTCTATTACGAATAAACGCATGAACTTCTTGCGCTTGCTCTGGAGTTGCACTTTTACCAGTACCTACAGCCCATAAAGGCTCGTAAGCGATAATGGCATTATCAAAAGCCATGGTGCCATTCTTTTCGATAACAATGTCTAACTCTTCTGCAATCACTTCAAAAGTTCGTCTTGCTTCACGAGCTGGACCTGATTCTCCAACACAAAGAATCGGCGTTAAACCATGTTTTTGTGCTGCAGCAAATTTCTCTGCAACGATATTACTTGTTTCGCCGTACATACGACGACGCTCGGAATGGCCGATAATCACATATCGACATCCTGAATCTTTTAGCATTTTACCGGAAATTTCACCAGTATAGGCACCGAAGTCGTGTTGACTCAGGTTCTGTGCGCCCATTCTTACAAGCGCACCATCTAAGGTTTGCTTATTTGCTTCAAGCAGTTGTCTAACACTTTCAAGATAAATTGAAGGTGGACATAAAACTACTTCTGCAGAATCATTTTGGAGCTTAGTAGCAAACTTGGTGAATAATTCTTGCGCTAAAGGCGCACTACCATTCATTTTCCAGTTGCCAGCTACCATAGGACGTCTAAGTGCCATTACTGTCTCCTTTGAAAGCGGCGTGAATAATAACGAACCGCCAAACAAGTTACAATAGCTAAGTCAGGAATATTTGTCATAACATGACAGAATGTTGCTTTTTTACGCGCTGACTTTAGATATTAATAAATAACCAAATAATAAATAAAAACTGCTGTCGATTGTATATTCAACTTTGCTGCAAGCCTACCTTTTTAACCACATCTACAATTTGATTTGCATAGGATGTGACAAGGTCAATATCTTGGCCTTCAACCATGACCAGAATGAGTGGTTCAGTTCCTGATTTTCTTAATAAAACTCGGCCAGTTTTACCGAGCTTAGTTTCGACATCATGTTTTATTGATAACACAATTTCTGATTGAAGTGGATTTGAATCACCTTCAAAACGGACATTGACTAATACTTGCGGTAACATTTTTAATGGCGAAACTAATTCAGCGATAGAAGCTTGTTGATTTTGCATCGCAGCCAGCATCAAAATGCCTGCCACAATCCCATCACCTGTTGTGCCGTGATCAAGGTTTAATATATGACCTGAATTTTCTCCGCCTATGCGCCAATCATATTGTCGCATTAACTCCATCACGTATCGGTCACCAACGTTAGAACGAACAAAAGGCACATTAAGTTCTGCCAAAGCTAATTCTAAGCCAAGATTTGACATCAAAGTGCCAACTACGCCGCCTTTGAGTTCATTGTTTTTTATGGCATCACATGCAAGTACATAGAGAATTTGATCTCCGTCAATCACATTGCCTAAATGATCAACCATCATGATCCTGTCGCCATCACCATCTAATGCAATACCCACATCAGCCTGATGTTTTAGCACTTCATCGCAAATAGCCTGCATTGAAGTCGCGCCAACATTGTCATTAATGTTCAAGCCATTAGGTTGAACACCTATGCATATTACTTCAGCACCGAGTTCTTGAAAGACACTCGGCGCAATATGATAGGTCGCGCCATGAGCACAATCGACCACCAACTTAAGGCCATTAAGGGTTAATTCAGCAGGGAAGTGCCCCTTACAGTATTCAATGTAACGTCCAGCAGCGTCATCTATTCGAGCAGCTTTACCTAATAGGTGGGATTCAACACAAACTAGCGGCTTAGTGAGTTCTTTTTCGATTTCAAGTTCGAGTTCATCATCAAGTTTACTGCCATTAGCAGAAAAGAATTTAATACCATTATCAAAATATGGGTTATGAGAAGCACTAATGACTATGCCTGCTTCAGCTCTAAAAGTGCGAGTCAAGTAAGCGATAGCCGGTGTCGGCATTGGGCCAACCAATAGCACATTAAGTCCTGCCGCAGACAATCCCGCTTCTAGTGCCGATTCAAATAAGTAACCAGAAATACGAGTATCTTTACCAATAATGACTTTCTGGGTACCACTGCGTGAAAGCACCCTGCCCGCAGCCCAACCTAGTTTTAAAGCAAGCTCTGGCGTCATCACTCCAGCGCCTACTTCCCCCCGAATACCATCGGTGCCAAACAGGTTTCTTTGTTGCTGTCCTTTATCTCGCTGCTCTTTATCTTGCTGCTCTTTATTTTGTTGGTTATGGTCCTGCATTAGTACCTCACATTAAGTGAATCAACACTAATTTAACCTATTTAAATCGACAACGCTTAAACCGAAACTTTACTGATGTAAACTGGCCATGGTCGCTGACATAACCTTAAGTACGTCAACGGTTTCTTTTACGTCATGTACACGTAAGATCTGTGCACCTTGCTGGGCTGCAATCATTGCCCCAGCCAAACTCCCAGCTAAACGTTCATTAGTATCGCGTTGCAGTAAATCGCCAATCATGCTTTTTCTTGATAAGCCAATTAATACTGGTAAATGTAAACTGTGAAGCTCAGGCAGTTTCGCTAGCAGCTGATAATTGTGTTCAAGTGTTTTACCAAAACCAAAGCCAGGATCTAAAATTATATTTTCTCTCGGCATACCTGCGGCAAGGCAATAATCCACTCGTAAGGATAAAAACTCTGTGACTTGTTGCATCACGTCCTCATATTGAGGCGCATCTTGCATGTTTTGTGGTTGGCCTTGCATATGCATTAAACACACTGGGACATCTAAACTTGTTGCCATGGCTACTGCACCTGGCTCTTGTAATGCACGTACATCATTAATTAAGTGTGCACCCGCAGCAACTGCTTTTTCCATCACTTCAGGTTTACTGGTATCGATTGAAATCCAAACATCATGCTGTTTAGCCGTGTATTCAATCACAGGGATAACGCGAGATAACTCTTCCTCAACAGATACAGCTTCTGCACCCGGTCTTGTTGACTCACCACCGATATCAACAATCAATGCGCCTTCTGAAACCACTTTATCAATCTGAGCGCAAGCTTGCTCTACGGTGGCGTGCTGGCCCCCATCAGAGAAAGAATCAGGAGTCACATTGATAATGGCCATAACCACTGGGCTAGTTAGCGATAAGGTTTTATCACCAGATTTAATTTCAAACACACAACCTCACTCAAATATTTTCAATACTGACTCTTCATAGAGCGCTATCTCAAATAATACGGCTCTACAAAAATTACACACTAATAAGTCTCTTTATAGAAATATGACTTATATATGACACTAGTTCAACAAATATAAAAAAACCCCTTTCGGGGCTTTTTAAAACTTCAAATCAGCAACTTACTTTGCAGGCGATTCGTCAGTTTTCGGTTCCGTATCTGGCTTTTCAGCAGATGGCTCTTCAGTCGTTTCTTCAGTTGAAGTCGCTTCAGGCGTTACCGGAGTACCTTTGTCTTGATCGTCCATAGAGTCATCAGCTTGCCAATCAGCAGGTTGACGCACTTCACGGCGATTCATTAGATCATCAATTTGCTCTGAATCAATGGTCTCATACTTCATCAATGCATCTTTCATTGAATGAAGAATATCCATGTTATCAGTCAAATATTGATTTGCACGTTCATAGTTACTGTCAATTAACTGTTTAACTTCTTGATCGATTAGACCAGCAGTTTCATCAGACATATTCTTAGACTTCGCCATGCTACGGCCTAAGAATACTTCGCCTTCATCTTCAGCATATAAAACAGGACCTAATTTCTCAGAGAAGCCCCACTGAGTTACCATGTTACGTGCAATTGACGTCGCATACTTAATATCTTGCGATGCTCCAGTAGAGACTTTCTCGCCGCCGTAAATTAACTCTTCAGCTAAACGTCCGCCATAGGCTACTGAAATTTGGCTTTCAAGTTTCCGTCGGCTTTGGCTAATTGCATCTGCTTCAGGTAAGAAGAATGTCACACCTAAGGCGCGGCCACGTGGAATGATTGTCACTTTATGCACAGGGTCGTGCTCTGGCACTAAACAACCCACAATCGCATGACCTGCTTCATGGTAAGCAGTCATTTCTTTTTCTTCTTCAGACATCACCATAGTGCGGCGCTCAGCACCCATCATGATTTTGTCTTTAGCACTTTCAAACTCTTCCATACCGACTACGCGGCGGTTACCACGAGCAGCAAATAACGCAGCTTCGTTAACTAAGTTAGCTAAGTCAGCACCAGAGAAACCTGGCGTGCCACGCGCAATAACGCTAGCTTTAACGCCATCACCTAATGGTACTTTGCGCATGTGAACTTTAAGGATTTGCTCACGACCACGAACGTCTGGTAAGCCTACGACTACTTGACGGTCAAAACGACCTGGACGAAGTAATGCAGCATCTAACACGTCTGGTCTGTTTGTCGCAGCAATGACAATAACGCCTTCATTACCTTCAAAACCGTCCATTTCAACCAACATTTGGTTCAATGTTTGCTCACGTTCATCGTGACCACCACCAACACCAGCGCCACGTTGGCGACCTACAGCATCGATTTCATCAATGAAGATGATACAAGGTGCAGACTTTTTAGCTTGTTCAAACATGTCACGTACACGAGATGCACCGACACCAACAAACATTTCAACAAAGTCAGAACCAGAAATAGTAAAGAACGGTACTTTTGCTTCACCCGCGATTGCTTTTGCAATCAGAGTTTTACCAGTACCTGGTGGACCCACTAGCAGCACACCAGTAGGAATACGGCCACCCAGTTTTTGGAATCGAGTTGGTTCTTTTAAGTAATCAACTAATTCTTTAACATCTTCTTTCGCTTCGTCACAACCAGCAACATCAGCAAAGGTGGTTTTAATTTGGTCTTCGCTCATCAATTTGGCTTTACTCTTACCAAATGACATTGCGCCTTTACCGCCACCACCTTGCATTTGACGCATGAAGAAAATCCATACACCAATCAGCAGTAACATTGGGAACCAAGAGATAAATATCTGGGTTAAGAAGCTAGACTCTTCAGCTTCCTGCCCTTTCATTGAAATCCCTTTACGATCAAGATCATTAATTAAATCTTGGTCATACATTGGCATAATAGTGGTGAACTTCTCTCCAGAACGTTTGATTCCTTCAATAGTTCGCTGGTCACTTTTGATTTCAACCGAATTGATATTGCCATTTCGGACGCTATCTAAGAATACGGAATAGTCCATCTTCGACGATGACGAAGAAGAGGGGGAGTAACCCTGAAAAACTGACATCAGCACAACGGCGATGACAACCCAGAGAATTAAATTTTTTGCCATGTCACTCAAATTTCTAGACCTCTTGAAGACCCACGATAATTAATCGTTAGACTACTATAACTTGTAACCAGTCGCCACTATATACACTTCACGTGAACGTGGTCGCGATGAATCTGGTTTTCGTGTTTTAACTGTAGTGAAAGCTTGTCGAACTGCTTTCATATATTCGTCAAAGCCCTCCCCCTGAAAGACTTTAACCGCAAAGCTACCATTAGGTGCCAAAACTTGATGACACATATCTAGTGCTAACTCTACAAGATACATCGCCCTTGGTTGATCCACACCATCTGAACCACTCATATTAGGCGCCATATCAGAAAGTACAACATCCACTTTATCCTCACCTACACGGTCAAGTAAAGCATCTAGCACTTTCTCTTCACGGAAATCACCTTGTAAAAAGTCAACTCCCACGATCGGATCCATTGGTAAAATATCACAAGCTACCAATTTGCCTTTTTCACCCACTAACTTAACAGCGATTTGTGACCAGCCACCCGGCGCGGCACCTAAATCAACCACTGTCATGCCTTGTTTAATCAGTTTATCTTTCTGTTGGATTTCTTCCAACTTAAATGCAGCACGAGAGCGTAAACCTCGCTTTTGAGACAATTTCACATAGTGATCGTCAAAATGCTCTTGCATCCATCGGCTTGAACTTGCCGAACGTTTTTTCGTTGCCATTTAAATTCCGTAACGATTTGGAGTTACATAAAGCTTATATAAGGGTAGAATAGCCGTTTTTCAACAGTAACATTCAAAAAGTTGGTACAAATGAACTTAACAACCAAACAAAAACAGCATTTAAAAGGCCTGGCGCATAACTTAAAGCCAGTAGTGCTGCTTGGTGCTAATGGTTTGACCGAAGGTGTGCTGGCTGAAATTGATAGTGCACTCACTCATCATGAACTAATAAAAGTGAAAGTAGGCTCTTCTGATAGAGAGCTTAAAAATGCTGTCGTTGACGCGATTATTCGCGAAACTCAATCAACCAAAATACAGCTTATCGGACACACCTTAGTTATTTTCCGTCAGTCTGCTGAAATGAAAGTTGCCATTCCAAAAGCAAAATAATTTCGTCAAACAACTTAAGGTCTAGGGTTCATCTTGCAGTCAATACGATTCAAATGTTCATTCTGACCTAAAAAAACCACTGTTTAGCAGTGGTTTTTTTATAACTATAAAATATCAATCTTAAGTCGTAATTAATATTGATATTAAATGCAGTTAGATATATTCAACCGCAGTAATTTCATACTCAGCTGTGCCGCCTGGCGTAGTGATAGCCACTTCGTCATCAACACTTTTGCCAATCAGTCCGCGAGCAATAGGAGAATTAACTGAAATTAAATTCTCTTTGATGTTCGCTTCATCGTCACCAACAATGCGATAAGTCGATTCAGCATCAGTATCAACATTTAAAATTGTCACTGTAGTACCAAAAATCACACGGCCAGAATTTGGCATTGAAGTCACATCGATGATTTGAGCGTTCGATAATTTGCCTTCAATATCGCGAATACGTGCTTCACAAATACCTTGCTCTTCACGTGCAGCATGATACTCAGCATTTTCTTTTAAATCGCCTAATTCACGCGCTTCAGCAATTGCAGAAGTAATTGACGGGCGACGCTCAAATTTTAATTCATCTAATTCTTTACGAAGCTGCTCAGCTCCAATAATCGTCATAGGGACGGTATTCATAATGTCTTATGTCTCCTTTAAAAACAAAAGCACCCCGTGCCAACCTAAGTCAGCACAGTTAAATCTCGATTAATTCGCATAGCGCACGATCTTTACAACATAAATGTTTTAATGATGTGGTGTCTTGCGTTGAGGATGCATCTAATGATGATGGTCTAAGCTTACATAAGCTTGAGTTTAGTTACTAGTGACTGTCAAAAAATAGTAATAAAAAAGGCTGCACGAATGCAGCCTTTTTAATCAAATCAGCAATAAATTAATCAAAATTAATTTTTAGCGATTCTTTCATGTAGTTCTTGTACAGAACTCACGTTATTTCTGTCATCAGCCGAATGCGCCATACAAGTAGCAAAGGCAGCATTTAGCGTCGTTGTGTAGTTCACTTTGTAACGTAGTGCACCACGACGAATTTGACGAGAATCTTCAATCGCTTGACGCCCTTCTGTCGTATTGATGATGTAAGTGTATTCACCATTCTTAATACGGTCGAGAATATGTGGACGGCCTTCGTGTACCTTATTAACGAGACGAGGATTAATACCCGCTTCGCCTAAAATAACTGCAGTACCGTGAGTGGCGTCAATTTGATAACCCAACTCAATTAGCTCAGCAGCAAGTTCAGCGACGCGTGCTTTATCACTGTTACGCACAGAAATTAATGCACGGCCTGACTTAGGCACTTCAGCTGTAGCACCAAGCTGCGCTTTAGCATAGGCTTCAGCGAATGTGTCACCCACACCCATTACTTCACCCGTTGAGCGCATTTCTGGGCCAAGCATTGGGTCAACACCAGGGAACTTGTTAAATGGCAAGACCACTTCTTTCACTGAGAAATATGGTGGGATCACTTCTTTAGTAAAGTTTTGCGACGTTAAGCTTTGACCCGCCATAACACGAGCAGCAATCATCGCTAGTGGAATACCAGTTGCTTTAGACACGAATGGCACTGTACGTGCAGCACGCGGGTTAACTTCAATCATATAGATTTCGTCATCTTTAACCGCAAACTGAACATTCATCAAACCAATTACGCGTAATTCCATTGCCAATTTAGCAACTTGCTCACGCATACGGTTTTGCACATCTTCACTTAAGCTGTACGGCGGCAGTGAACAACCAGAGTCACCAGAGTGAACACCGGCTTGTTCAATGTGTTCCATGATTGAACCAACAACCACGATTTCACCATCACAAACAGCATCAATATCAATTTCAATCGCGTTATCTAAGAAGCGATCAAGCAATACTGGAGAAGAGTTCGACACGCTAACAGCTTCATTAAAGTAGCGACGTAAATCTTGCTCGTCATAAACGATTTCCATCGCGCGGCCACCCAATACATATGATGGACGAACAACTAATGGGTAACCGATACGTGCAGCTGACAGTACCGCACCTTCAACCGTTGTCACAGTATCATTTTCAGGTTGCTTCATTTCAAGACGCTGAATCGCTTGTTGGAAACGTTCACGGTCTTCTGCACGGTCAATAGCATCTGGGCTTGTACCAATAATTGGCACGCCTGCAGCTTCTAAAGCACGAGCAAGTTTAAGTGGTGTTTGGCCACCGTATTGAACAATCACGCCTTTTGGCTTTTCAATACGCACAATTTCAAGTACATCTTCAAACGTAACCGGTTCAAAGTACAAGCGGTCAGATGTATCGTAATCAGTTGATACTGTTTCTGGGTTGCAGTTAACCATAATGGTTTCGTAACCGTCTTCACGTAATGCTAATGCAGCGTGAACACAACAGTAATCAAACTCAATACCTTGACCAATTCGGTTAGGGCCACCGCCAAGAATCATGATTTTGTCGCGCGTTGAAGGCAGAGCTTCACATTCTTCTTCGTACGTTGAATACATGTAAGCGGTATCTGTAGCAAATTCAGCAGCACAAGTATCAACACGCTTATAAACAGGGTGCATACCGTAGCTATCACGAATTTTACGCACTTCAGTTTCACTCACACCCAAGATTTCAGCTAAACGTGAATCGGCAAAACCTTTGCGTTTGAGCTTAAGTAAGAATTCTTGGTTAAGACCAGACATGCCCACTTCTGAAACTTTTGCTTCTTGAGCAATTAAGTCTTCAATTTGAACTAAGAACCAATGGTCAACATTAGTCAGTCTGAAGATTTCATCACGGCTTAGCCCAGCGCGGAATGCATCGGCAATGTACCAAATACGGTCACAACCAGGTTCTTTCAATTCGTGACGAATTTGCTGCATGCTTTCTGGCAATGAAATATCAACAACAGAATCAAAACCGTTACGACCGACTTCTAAGCCACGCAGTGCTTTCTGTAATGACTCTTGGAAAGTACGGCCAATCGCCATCACTTCACCAACTGACTTCATCTGCGTAGTTAAACGGTCATTAGCGCCAGCAAATTTCTCGAAGTTAAAACGAGGAACTTTAGTCACAACGTAATCAATTGCAGGTTCGAATGATGCTGGAGTACGACCGCCAGTAATATCATTCATTAATTCATCAAGCGTGAAGCCTACAGCGAGCTTCGCAGCGATTTTAGCAATCGGGAAACCGGTTGCTTTAGAGGCTAATGCAGATGAGCGAGAAACACGCGGGTTCATCTCAATGATGACCATACGTCCTGTATTTGGACAAATACCAAACTGAACGTTTGAACCGCCGGTCTCAACACCAATCTCACGTAATACTGCTAAAGAAGCATTACGCATTAATTGGTATTCTTTATCCGTCAATGTCTGCGCAGGTGCAACTGTGATTGAATCACCAGTGTGAACGCCCATCGCATCGAAGTTTTCGATAGCACAAACGATAATACAGTTATCGTTACGGTCACGAACCACTTCCATTTCGTACTCTTTCCAACCAATTAGCGATTCATCAATCAATAATTCGCTAGTTGGAGAAAGCTCAAGACCTTGAGAACAAATATCCTCAAACTCTTCTTTGTTGTATGCGATACCACCGCCACTGCCACCCATGGTGAAAGATGGACGGATAATACAAGGGAAGCCAACTTGGTCTAATACGCCGTGTGCTTCTTCCATTGTATGAGCAATACCAGCACGAGGACATTCAAGACCAATGGCTTTCATTGCAGTATCAAAACGACTACGGTCTTCAGCTTTATCAATTGCGTCAGCTGTCGCACCAATCATTTCAACGTTAAATTCTTTTAGTACGCCTTCAGCTTCTAGCTGAAGAGCACAGTTAAGTGCAGTCTGACCACCCATGGTAGGCAAAATCGCATCAGGTTTTTCTTTAGCGATAATATTGCGAACCACTTCCCAATGAATCGGCTCGATATAAGTTGCATCGGCCATTTCAGGATCGGTCATGATCGTGGCAGGGTTAGAGTTAACTAAGATAACTCGATAACCTTCTTCACGAAGCGCTTTACACGCTTGAGCACCCGAATAGTCAAATTCACACGCTTGACCAATGACAATTGGTCCAGCGCCTAGGATTAGAATACTTTTAATATCAGTACGTTTTGGCATTGCTTCTATCTTCTCCGAGTGACCTAACTATTTAGCGTTTGAACGAGATTGCTCAATCAATTCAATGAAATGATCAAACAGCGGTGACGCATCGGTCGGTCCAGGGCTCGCTTCAGGATGGCCTTGGAAACTAAACGCAGGTTTATCAGTAAGGTGAATACCTTGAAGTGAACCATCAAATAATGACTTGTGTGTCACTTTGATGTTCGCTGGTAGTGTAGCTTCATCAGCAGCAAAACCGTGGTTTTGGCTGGTGATCATCACATTACCTTTTTCAATATCGCTCACAGGGTGGTTAGCACCATGATGACCAAACTTCATTTTCAAGGTTTTAGCCCCTGATGCTAATGCAAGCAACTGGTGACCAAGACAAATACCAAATACTGGAATATCCGTTTTTAGTATTTCTTGAATGGCAGTGATAGCGTAATCACATGGCTCTGGATCGCCAGGACCATTTGATAGGAAAATCCCATCAGGATTCATCGCTAATACTTCTGCCGCTGATGTTTGCGCTGGTACTACTGTCACATCACAACCACGGTCAACTAACATACGTAGGATGTTACGTTTGATGCCGTAATCGAAAGCGACAACTTTATATTTAAGTTCTGATTCTGGAGTCTCATCAGGTAAACCACCGACTAAACGCCAGCTTGCTTTACGCCATTGATAAGTAGACTCGGTAGTGACTTCTTTTGCTAAGTCCATACCTTTTAAACCAGGGAATGCCTTCGCTGCAGCTAATGCTTTAGCTTCATCGATATCGCCGACCATAATACAGCCGGCTTGCGAACCTTTTTCACGTAAAATACGGGTCAATTTACGTGTATCAATATCCGCGATACCCACAACATTATTCGATTTTAAATAATCGCTTAATGACTGTTGGTTACGAAAGTTGCTGGCTAATAGAGGTAGATCTCTAATGATAAGACCACAAGCATGAACTGAATCAGATTCTGTATCTTCATCATTCGTACCGGTATTACCAATATGAGGGTAAGTTAAAGTTACGATCTGGCGAGAATATGACGGATCCGTTAAAATCTCTTGATAGCCTGTCATTGAAGTATTAAAAACTACTTCACCAACAGTGAGTCCATCGGCACCAATTGCTGTGCCAGAGAATACGGTTCCATCTTCGAGTACGAGTAAGGCAGACTGTGTCAACGCGACCTCCAAAAAAAAGAGCCAAGCCACTGAAATTATTTGTATTTAATTTTTACAAATCTACCAATTTACGAAATTTTGGCAAATTCCAGCGATTTTATATGAATTAAGTTAAAGCGTCTATGCTTAGTTATTTTATTTTGGGAAAATTTATTCCCAAAAAAAAACCACCGAAGGTGGTTTTTTTAAATATTAATTGAGTCCTAACACTTGCTGCATGTCGTATAAGCCTGAATCCTGATCGGATAACCAATAGGCTGCACGCATGGCACCATTAGCAAATGTCATTCGACTGGTCGCTTTATGAGTTATTTCAACTCGCTCACCGATATCGGCAAACATCACCGTATGATCACCAACAATATCACCAGCACGAATAGTAGAAAAACCTATGGTATTTCTATCACGCTCGCCAGTCATACCTTCACGACCATAAACTGCGCACTCTTCAAGATCTCGGCCAAGGGTATCAGCAATCACTTCACCCATTTTTAACGCCGTACCAGAGGGTGCATCCTTTTTAAAACGATGATGCCCTTCAGTGATCTCAATATCAGTGTAATCGCCCATGACTTTCGCGGTTAGCTCTAATAGTTTCAGCGTTAAGTTAACGCCTACAGACATATTAGGAGCAAACACAACAGGTGTTTGCTCAGCAAACGCATTAATCATCTCTTTTTGAGCATGATTAAAACCTGTCGTACCAATCACAATCGCCTTATTATTTTTTGAACACCAATCAAGATGCACAAGCGACGATTCTGGAGAGGTAAAATCAATTAATACATCAAAATGTTCTGATGCTATGTCTAATGAATCTGTAATCGCAACATTCATAGTACCCACGCCAGCCAACTCACCAGCATCAACACCAATCAGTGTAGAACCTGTGCGTTCAACTGCGGCACCTAAATATATCATGTCATGTTGCTTAGCAGCTTCAATCAATGTGCGACCCATACGGCCACTGGCACCAACAACAGCGACTCTTACTTTTGCAGTCATGTCTTTCTCCCAGTGATACAAAAACGCCTAAGTTAAACTTAGGCGTTAATCATTAAACGATTTCTAACAATTCTACTTCAAATACCAACGCCGAGAATGGCGGGATTGAAGCACCAGCACCACGTTCGCCGTAAGCTAAGTGTTGTGGCACGAATAATTTAAGCTTGGTACCAACTGGCATTAGTTGTAATGCTTCAGTCCAACCAGCGATAACACCAGAAACTGGGAATTCAGCTGGCTCGCCACGAGCAACAGAACTATCGAATACTTCACCGTTGATGAAAGTACCGTGGTAATGAGCACGAATTGTTGAATCAAGAGTTGGTTTCTCACCTTCACCTTGAGCGATAACTTCGTACTGAAGACCAGACTCAGTCACAGTAATACCGTCACGTTTAGCATTTTCAGCAAGGAAGTTTTCGCCTTCAGCTGAAGCAGCTGCAGCAGCTTCTTCTTGAGCAGCTTGTAAACGACGGCTGATTTCAGTGAAAGCCACTTGTAAGTCTTCCATTGCAACAGCGCTTTCTTTACCTGCAAACGCATCCGCTAGACCAGCTTGTACTGCAGGGATATCGATACCTTCGAAAGAGTTAGCAGCTAGTTGCTCACCCATTTGACGACCTACACCGTAACTTGCTTGCTGTTCCATTGTGTTGAACTCTGACATAACGTATTTACTCTCAATTCATCAGTTAAAATTTGCGGGGCAGTTTAGCACACTTTATAACGCTATGGGCGCTAATCTGCGATGATAATGACTATTTTTCATTAGCCTTTTTTACATTGTGTTGGGGACTGTTTTTTTGCCGCTTGATATAAAGGGGTCACCTTAGTTTGTAGCGCTTGTAAATCAGATATACGGCTTGAGTGAGATGGATGAGTAGAGAACAATTCCGGCCCTTGCTCACCGCCAGCTTTCGCCATGTTTTGCCATAAAATAACACTCTTGGCTGGATTGAAACCTGCCTTGGCCATTAACTCTAAACCGAGTTCATCCGCTTCACTTTCTTGATCTCGACCAAAAGGTAATAAAATCCCTACCTGCGCGCCAAGTCCTAAGCCTGCCATATACATGTCTTTATTTGAAACACCACCAGCGCCTAGCGCTACATCCGCTAATTGCATGCCAGTATTGGTCATTTGAGCACGAGACACTTGCTCATTACCGTGTCTTGCCAATACATGTGCCACTTCATGCCCAATAACCGTTGCTAGCTGGTCTTCATCGCTTGCAACAGTTAACAGGCCTGTGTACACCCCGATATGACCGCCAGGCAACGCAAAAGCATTGACTTGTTCAGAGTCAAATACCACGACCTCCCATTGCAAGGATTGATCAGGAAGCTCTGCGGTTATCCTGTTAGCAATGCAACTTACGTAAGCGATTTTCTGTTTATCTGTACTGACCTTTTGCTCTTTTTTCATCGCAGCAAACGATTGCCCGCCCATTTCTGTCATTTGTGTTTTATCAAATAACAGTACCTGACTTCGCCCCGTGGGTGACTTTGTCGTTGCACAACCTGCTAATAACACTGGAAGTAGTAATGTCAGAACTAGTTTTTTCATATTACATCCCTTTAAATATCTTGTTTACGCGTTAAGCCTATCTCATTGCAATTATTTTAAACTATTCCACCCGTTGATTGCACCTTTAGCCAGTTGCAGTTACAGCTACAGTCCATTGCAATATTACAGTCCACTTTCAAATTCAGTATCAGCGTATCTGCTTCTTACTAAATTGACTGGCACTGCGTTTTTTAGCCGTCCGTCGATTAGCCTGTTTATCTTTAGGCGGCCTTTTACTATTAGGATCGATGGGTTTATCCGTTACGGGAAAGCCTTCGAGTTCACTTACTGGCACGGATAACTGGCTTAATTCGCGAATAGCATTAAGCCTTGGCATTTCAGCATGACATATCAGAGATATTGCACAGCCGCTTAACCCTGCTCGTGCAGTACGACCTATTCGATGAATGTACACAGCTGCTTGCTCGGGTAATTCAAAATTAATCACCACAGGCAATGCGTCAATGTGGATCCCACGAGCCATGACATCGGTTGCCACTAATACCGTTAACTGCTTTGCCTTAAATTGGTTCAAAGTATCTGTACGTAATGCTTGGTCTTTATCGCCATGTAAGGAAGCCGCTGTCAGTTTTGCTTTATGTATCTTCTTACATAAAGCATCAGCGTCACCTTTAGCATTCACAAACACCAACACTTGAGACCAGTTATTACGTTTAATCAGATCAATGACTGCTTTTGCCTTACTGCCCTTATTGATGTGATAAATGGTTTGAGTAATATCTTCAACCGCTGTATTAACCACATTAGATTCCAGCCTAATAGCATCTCTAGCTAATATCTGCTGAGTAAATTGCAGCAAAGGTTCTGGCATGGTGGCTGAAAACAACAAGGTTTGTCTTGTGGGCATAAGTGCAATAAGTGACTTAATATCGGCGATAAAGCCCATATCTAATAAACGGTCAGCTTCATCTAGCACTAGGTGTTCTAGTGCTGCAAAGTCCACAGCACCTTGATTAACTAACGCCAGTAGTCTTCCTGGCGTCGCAACTATCAGATTTGCAGGCGTTGATAAGCGTTCAATTTGTAGTTCTGTATCTTCGCCACCACATACCACCTCTACTCGAAGATCTAAGTCTGCACCTACTCTAGATAAATCCCCAGCCACCTGCGTGGCCAATTCTCGGGTTGGCACAATAACTAAAGCCAATAGTTTCTGGCTCAGTTTCTGAATTGGCTTTTGACTCATACTATGCAAAATGGGTAAACCAAAAGCGTAGGTTTTGCCACTGCCAGTTTGCGCTAATGCCATTACATCCTGCCCTTGGATGATTTTAGGTATTGCCTGCTTTTGAATCTCACTGGGTTTCAACACTGAAGCAGGTAAAGCATCGACGAGTTTAGGGTTAAGTGAAAATGATGAAAACGACATATGATTACGCCTAATTAAACATGTGAACTCATTGAATCACGCTTTTAACAAGTGCTCAATAAGGTGATTTTATTGCAATAAAAAAGGCTGTTTACCATAGGTAATCAGCCTTTCAAAATATCAGCGTAATGTGTTTACAACGATTAACTGTTTAAATCGTGAAAAAACTTTTTAACGCCATCAAAGAAACCTTCAGCTTTAGGGCTATGTTTCTTAGATTCGCCTGTCAACGTCGCTTCGAATTCACGCAGTAATTCTTTTTGCTTTTCATTCAGGTTAACTGGTGTTTCCATCACAACCTTACAAAGCAAATCACCGACAGCATGACTGCGAACTGATTTAACACCTTTACCGCGTAAACGGAACATACGGCCAGTTTGGCTTTCTGCTGGGATCTTTAAGTTCACTTTGCCATCAAGTGTTGGCACTTCAATTTCGCCGCCTAAGGCTGCTTTACTGAATGAGATTGGCACTTCACAATATAAGTTGTTGCCATCGCGAACGAAGATATTATGTTCGCGTACCGTCACTTGTACGTATAAATCGCCTGGAGGTGCGCCAAACTCGCCCGCTTCACCTTCACCAGATAAGCGAATGCGGTCACCCGTATCAACACCAGCAGGAATTTTAACTGATAATGTTTTGCTCTTCTCAACGCGACCTTCACCATGACATTTCTTACATGGGTCTTTAATGATCTTACCGCGACCATGACAAGTCGGACACGCTTGTTGAACAGCGAAAAACCCTTGGCGCATTTGTACTTGGCCTTGGCCATGACATGTGCCACAAGTCGTTGCAGAGGTGCCTTTTTTAGCGCCGCTGCCATCACAGGTATCACATGATGCGAGTGTAGGGATACGTAACTCTTTTGATAAGCCACGTACCGCTTCTTCAAGCGACAGCTCAAGGTTGTAACGTAAGTCACTGCCTCTTGCTGCTTGACGTTGACCACCGCCACGACGACCGCCACCAAAAATATCACCGAACACATCACCGAAGATATCACCGAAATCGCCAGCGCCACCATGACCACCGCCACCGCGGTTAGGGTCAACACCAGCATGACCAAATTGGTCATAAGCGGCTTTTTTATTGGCATCGGTTAGAATTTCGTAAGCTTCTTTAACTTCTTTAAAGCTTGCTTCAGCTTCTTCATCACCTGGATTACGATCCGGGTGAAACTTCATCGCCAAACGTTTATAGGCTTTTTTGACTTCTCGTTCACTAGCATCGCGACCGATACCTAGAACTTCGTAATAATCTCGCTTTGACATAATCTCAGTTTTCTCAAGCAGGTATTGTACGAACGGGCGTTAGAGATTTCTCTCAACGCCCGCCTGAAAGTTAACTAACTAATTAGTTTACTTTTTGTCGTCTTTTACTTCTTCAAACTCAGCATCAACAACGTCATCTTCAGGCTTAGCTTCTTGTGCATCTTGTGCAGGAGCTTCACCTTGTTGCGCTTGTGCATTCGCTTGAGCAATTTCCATTAACTTAGCTGACGCTTCCATTAATGCTTGAGTTGCTTTATCAATCGCTTCTTTGTCGTTACCTTGAGTTGCGGTATCAACTTCAGCCATTGCAGCTTCAATTTTCTCTTTTTCTTCAGCTGGTAGTGCTTCGCCAGCTTCTTCGATTTGCTTCTTAGTCGCGTGAACCATGCCATCAGCTTGGTTACGCGCTTGAACTAGCTCTTCGAATTTAGCATCTTCGTCAGCATGTGCTTCAGCATCACGTACCATTTGCTCTACTTCTTCGTCACTTAGACCAGAGTTAGCTTTAATGGTGATGTTTTGCGCTTTACCGGTTTTCTTGTCAGTTGCTGATACGTTTAAGATACCATCTGCATCGATATCAAAAGACACTTCAACTTGTGGTTGGCCACGTGGAGCAGGCTCAATACCTTCAAGGTTGAATTGACCTAAAGATTTATTGTAGCTAGCTTGCTTACGCTCACCTTGAAGTACGTGAATCGTTACTGCACTTTGGTTATCTTCAGCAGTTGAGAACGTTTGGCTCGCTTTAGTCGGGATAGTGGTGTTCTTCTCGATAAGCTTAGTCATTACGCTACCCATGGTTTCAATACCAAATGATAGTGGTGTAACGTCAAGTAACAATACATCTTTTACGTCACCAGAAAGAACACCTGCTTGAATTGCCGCGCCTACAGCTACAGCTTCATCAGGGTTAACATCTTTACGTGGCTCTTTACCGAAGAAATCAGTTACTGCAGCCTGTACCTTAGGCATACGAGTTTGACCACCAACAAGAATAACTTCGTTGATATCAGAAACTGATAAGTCAGCATCAGCTAGAGCAACTTTTAGTGGCTCTAAAGAACGTTGAATTAAGTCGTCTACTAAAGACTCTAACTTAGCACGAGTGATTTTAACCACTAAATGCTTAGGACCTGTTGCATCAGCAGTGATGTAAGGCAGGTTAACTTCAGTTTGAGTGGTGCTTGAAAGTTCAATTTTCGCTTTTTCTGCAGCTTCTTTAACACGTTGCATAGCTAGCGGATCATTACGTAGGTCTAGACCTTGCTCTTTTTTGAACTCATCAGCTAAATAGTTGATTAGACGGTTATCAAAATCTTCACCACCTAAGTGAGTGTCACCGTTAGTTGCAAGTACTTCGAAAGTTTGGTCGCCATCGTTGCTATCGATTTCAATGATAGAGATATCGAAAGTACCGCCACCTAAATCGTATACAGCAACAACATTGTCGCCTTGCTTCTTATCGATACCGTAAGCTAATGCAGCAGCAGTTGGTTCGTTGATGATACGTTTAACATCAAGACCAGCAATACGACCAGCATCTTTCGTTGCTTGACGTTGTGAATCGTTAAAGTATGCAGGAACAGTAATAACTGCTTCTGTTACTTCTTCACCTAAGAAGTCTTCTGCAGTCTTTTTCATCTTTTTCAAGATTTCAGCAGAAACTTGTGGTGGTGCCATTTTCTTACCGTGAGCTTCAACCCATGCATCACCATTGTCTGTACCAATGATTTTGAACGGCATGATGTCAACATCACGTTGAACTTCGTCATCTTTAAAACGACGACCGATTAAACGCTTAATCGCGAAGAAAGTGTTAGTTGGGTTGGTAACAGCTTGACGTTTAGCTGGTGAACCCACCAATGTTTCATCTTCAGTGTATGCGATGATTGATGATGTAGTACGTTCGCCTTCTGCGTTCTCAATTACGCGAGCTTTGTCGCCATCAAGGACAGCAACACAAGAGTTCGTTGTGCCTAAGTCAATACCAATAATTTTGCCCATGAGGATCTCCGAAATATAAATTTTAGTGTTTCTAAATTTGCTTATGGTTGTTGATATGGGGTCAGGATTTGTAATTTCAAGTCCTAATTTTTTAGCCTCTCATATCAGCCTTACTGCATATATTGGGACAGCGATCTAAATTACAAGGGCGAGATCGTAAATTTTATTAAAAATATCTTAAGCAATGAGAAAATAAGTAGTGCATCCACTTTGTATATTGCATACAATCTCGGAAATTATTAAGCCTACGTTTTATTTTCAATTAGGAAAGACAGTGTCGAATACTTCTCTAGCTTATATTTATGGCCTATTGGCCGTATTGTTATGGTCAACTGTCGCGACAGCTTTTAAAATAGCGTTGGGTTATTTCACCCCATTACAGTTAGTTTTTGTTGCCGTCATCACCTCTATTTTCGCCTTAGGTATCATTGTTATCGCCCAAGGTAAATTTGGCTTAATCGCTAAGCAATTTATCAAACGCCCTCTCTTTTATTTATTCACTGGCCTATTGAATCCGTTTTTATATTATTACGTATTGTTTGAAGCTTATGATTTATTGCCCGCTCAACAAGCCTTATCCCTGAACTACACATGGGCTATTTTATTACCCATTTTAGCCGTACCTTTACTTGGCCATAAATTAACTAAGATAGATGTACTTGCAGCGATTATTGCGTACAGCGGGGTTTACGTTATTGCTAGCGGCGGGAACCTCACCAGTTTTAATTTTGACAGCCCTACAGGTATCGCATTTGTGTTAAGTAGTACTGTCATTTGGTGCTTTTACTGGGTGATTAATACGAAAGATGACGGCGATGTGATTGTTAGTTTATTACTGAGTTTTTTAATCGGCTTGCCTTTTGTCACAGCCGCAATGATGCTGCACCAACCCATTGAAGCGATCAGTTGGTCAGCGCTCGTGGCTGGGATGTATGTTGGCTTATTTGAAATGGGTTTAACATTCGTGCTTTGGTTAATGGCACTTAAAACCACTGATAAGACCTCCAATATCACCACGCTGGTTTTCCTCACCCCAGTATTATCTGTTGGGTTAATATCTGTCATATTAAAAGAGCATATAACTGTGAGCACTTATATTGGCTTGTGCTTTATATTATCTGGCTTAATGCTACAAAAAATATTGCCAAAACTGCTGCCTAAATTGAATCGTTTCTCAAAAGTAAAATATGCCAGTTAGCTGCTAATATATTGCACTATCATGCATATACTCAATAAGCTGGTTGTCAGGCAGCAGATTAATTGTTATTAATATGTTACAAGCAAAAAGAAAGCAATGGAGATATTGGCAATGGGAATGCCGCGTTGGAACTTTAGTGATGCCGTCGAAACCAGAATACGTATTACCTGTCTATTGATAACGGTAGGGATTATGGTTTATGAATATTTCAACGGTGACAGTTCAACACAATACCCAGCAATGTATATTTGCGTTTTCATTTTTCCAGCGGTCTATTTTACTAACCGCATTCAAACCAAATACTTCCCATTTATGAAGGAATATGTCCAAGCGACAAGGATTGCTGCAATAATAATGACACTCAGTAGTTTTGCCGTTTGGTGCTATGCCACGTATTTACGTTTATCAATTCCACCTATGCCAAGTCATCTCATTTTTACTCAATAACAGCTAACCTGATACAACATCCCTAATGGCTTGTAGTAAAGCTTACTAATTGGCAGATGGCAGAAAGCAAAAAAGCACCGAAGTGCTTTTTAACTATCAATCACAAACGTTAAGTAATAATCTCAAACATTAAGTATCTATCTCAAACGTTAAGTAAAAAAGAAGCAGACTAACTATCCACGTGCAGTGTAGTCACCTGTTGCTAACCATTTGTATGTGGTTAACGCATCAAGTGCCATTGGTCCACGAGCATGTAACTTCTGCGTACTAACAGCAACTTCAGCGCCTAGTCCAAATTGCGAGCCATCAGTAAAGCGTGTACTTGCATTCACATACACCGCAGCTGAATCGACTTGATTCATAAAATGACAAGTGGCATTAATATCGTCAGATAAAATCGCTTCAGAGTGACCGCTAGAATGCTGGCGGATATGTTCGATAGCCTGATCAATGTCATTAACCACTTTTACACCTAAGGTCAGTGATAACCACTCTGTTGAGTAACTCTCATCAGTAGCTGAATGGATTTCAAAGGCTTGAGTATCCACTAAGGTTTTGGTTTTATCACAAGTATAAAAACTGACACCTAATGCTGACATTTGCTTGAATAAGATTGGCAAAAATTCAGCAGCAACATCTTCATGTATCAGTAAAGTATCTAACGCATTACATACTGTTGGGCGCTGAACTTTTGCGTTAATAATCACTTCTGCACTGCGGCTCAGGTCGGCCATTTTATCTAGGTATAAATGACAAATACCAATACCACCTAAGATCACCGGGATACTGGCTTTTTCAGCACATAAACGCTGCAGCGTTTGCCCACCACGCGGGATAATCATATCGACGTATTGATCTAAGGTTAATAAACCAGTTACCAAATCTCTGTCGGTTGAGTTAATAAGTTGAACCGCATTCTCAGGTAAGCCTTGCAAGGTTAATGCTTTACGAATGACGTCGCTTAATACCTGGTTAGAAGTTAGTGTTTCTTTACCGCCACGCAAAATAACTGCATTACCCGTTTTTAATGCAAGTACTGCGATATCAACTGTCACGTTTGGTCTTGCTTCGTAAATCACTCCCACAACACCTAGTGGCACGCGACGTTGAGTTAAGCGTAAACCGTTATCTAACAGCTGACTGCTTGATTCACTTCCAACGGGATCGGCAAGATTAATCACATTATCAATATCTGCAATTATGCCGCTTAATCTATCGGTATCTAATAACAAGCGGTCAATCATGGCATCTGTTAAACCATTTTCTCTAGCCGCTGCGACATCTTTAGCATTGGCAGTAAGAATAGCTTCGCTGTTAAGTGATAACTGCTCACTAATACAATGCAATAATTCAGATTTATTTTGACTAGATAAATTCGCTAGGGCAAAACTTGCCGCTTTTGCTTGCTTGCCTAATGTGTGTAAATATTCTTTATGAGGCATGTTTGCTTCCTTTAAATTGTTCGCAGTCTAATAGAACCATATCGTTTCGATGTACTATAGAAGCGCCATAATCGTAACCAATTAATTCTTCAATTTGGTTAGAGTGTTTACCGGCAATAAGCTTCAGCGCACGTGAACAGTAACGGCTTAAGCCTTTAGCTATTTCATTGCCAGATTGATCGGTCAATAACACAATCGCACCACGCTCGAATTCGCCTTCGACACTGACTATACCTTTCGGTAATAAGCTGCTGCCAGTTTCAACCACCGCATGACATGCACCGTCATCAAGTTTAAATCGGCCTTCTGTTGCAGGTCCTACCAAAATCCATTGTTTACGGTAACTTAGTGGGTTTTTAATCGCACTAAAATGAGTGCCAATTGCTTCTTTTTTAGCAATTTTAGTCAGGACTTCTGGATGATGGCCTGAAGCAATTACAACCTCAACACCAGCTCTTTTAGCGATGTCTGCGGCTTCTAATTTAGTCGCCATGCCACCAGTGCCAAGCCCAGATACAGCGCCGCCAGCTAACTGACGTAAGTTGTCGTCAATGGTGGCTACGGTAGTGATTAATTTGGCATTGGGGTTTGATCTCGGATCTGCATCGAACAAACCTTTTTGATCCGTCAGTAGCACTAACAGATCGGCTTCGCATAGCAATGCAGCTCTGGCAGATAAATTATCATTATCCCCCACTTTGATCTCACTAGTCGCAACCGCATCATTTTCATTAATGATTGGAATGATGTTGTTTTCTAACAAGACGTTAATCGTATCGCCTGCATTCATGTATCTTTCAAGATCATGTAAATCAGCGCCAGTAAGCAACAGTTGACCGACATGCAAACCATAAATGCTAAACACTTCACTCCAAGCAAGAATTAACTGACTTTGGCCTACTGCTGCAAGAAGTTGTTTGTTGGGCATGTCATCGGGGAGTTCGGGGTATTGGAGGTGCTCTCGTCCTGCAGCTATTGCGCCTGATGTGCAAAGCACAACTTCAACGCCAGAACGAACTAACGCTGACATTTGTCGCGCTAATTCAACCATGTGCGCTTTATCAAGCTTATTACTGCCTGACGTCAGCACGCTGGTGCCTAATTTTACTACTACCCGCTGGTAAGACATTGGTACCTTTCCAAACAAAACAATTTTAGTGGAAGATTTTTATACCTAATTAGACTAAAGAATAATAGCAATGCTTAGCTATGTTAAAAGAAATTCATGACATAGATTATGATCCTGTATAAAAAAGGGCTATGCAATGCATAACCCTTAACAAAAAATCAATAAATCGATTTATTTTAGCTAACAAGATATATTTAATGAAGCCTGTAAAAACAATAGCTGAGGATTAAAATCCAAAGCAAACGAGTAAAATCAACGCAAAAAGTTAACTTAAACCCAACATCTCAACGGTTTAACCATATATAAATTTAACTAAGAATAAGACCGCAATAAATACAATGCCTAGATTCAAATCTTTAAAGCGACCAGTTAATACTTTAATGACAGCGTAAGAGATAAATCCAAAGCCAATTGCGTTAGCAATAGAAAAAGTCAGTGGCATCAGTAAACATACAATCACCACAGGCGCTGCTTCAGTGAGGTCTTCCCATTCAACATTCACCAAACCAGACATCATCAAAATAGCCACATAAAATAATGCACCGCTTGTTGCATACGCAGGCACCATACCCGCGAGTGGCGCAAAGAATAATGCAAGGATAAATAAAATACCGACCACAACCGCTGTTAATCCAGTTCTGCCACCAGCGCTCACACCCGCAGTACTTTCAATATAACTGGTTGTTGTAGAGGTACCTAAGCTCGCACCTGCAATAGTTGCCAAACTATCAGCACTTAAAGCACGCTTCACTCTCGGTAAACGACCTTGTTCATCTAAGAAACCACCGCGCTGAGCCACTGCAACTAATGTCCCTGAAGTATCAAAGAGATCGACAAATAAGAAAGCAAATATCACTGAAATCATGCTGATTTCTAATACGCTAGATAAGTCCATTTTCATGAAAGTAGGCGCAATAGATGGCGGCATTGATACAATGCCATTATAACTAACGTCGCCAAACGCTAACCCCAGCGCTGTGACGATAAAAATACTTAAAATTACTGAAGCTTTTAACCCTCGCTGAACCATAGCAATAATTAAAAAGAAACCGAGTGCAGCCATCACAGCTGGAAATGCCGTAATGTCGCCCATGGTCACTAAGGTTGCAGGACTTGCGACAACAATGCCTGCAGCCTTAAGGCCAATAAAGGCAAGGAATAAACCAATACCAGCAGCAATACCCAAACGTAAACTCATCGGAATACTATTGACAATCCACTCTCTAATTTTCACTAAAGACAGAATAAGGAAACAAATACCCGACATGAATACCGCGCCTAATGCTGTTTCCCAGCTATAGCCCATTTCACCAACTACGGTGTATGTGAAAAAAGCATTTAATCCCATTCCAGGTGCCAACGCGATTGGATAGTTGGCAACAAAGCCCATCACTAAACAACCTACTGCTGCCGCTAAACATGTCGCCACAAAAACAGCGCCTTGATCCATGCCCGCATCCGCCAACATCATCGGATTAACAAAAATGATATAGGCCATGGTTAAAAAGGTCGTGATACCTGCAACCACTTCTTGTTTTAAATTTGATTGATTCTCTTTGAGTTTGAACAGTTTCTCTAACATGAAACTTTAATCCTTGAAAAAGGGAATGGAACGGCTGTTGTCACGCCTTACTTGATCAACTCACTATGATAAGGAACTGATACAGGTGACATTTAAGTGACAAGGATTATAGGTATTTATAGGGAGCTTAACCATATTCACAATATAAACACTCATATTCGCTAGCAAGACAATTTAATAAACTGATTACTGAGGGAAACGTGAAATACAGGTAAAAAAAAGCCTACTCAATGAGTAGGCTGACAAGTTTAATCGTTTTCCGGTATGGGGATAGGAAAACTGAATCACCATTAAGTGATAAAACTTCAAAATAAACTAGCAATAGAGAACTAGCTTGTTGTCTAAGATCGCCGTGAGGCGACAGAAAAAAGGGTTGATACGGGTAAAACTTCAATCAAGGATGGGTTAGCCCTTGAATGTCATGGCATATAAACCACCTGATAAAGCATCTGAACTTAACCAAGTGTTTTGCCAATAAATATATTGATTGCCTGTATAAGACATAGTACGTACTCCAAATAAAGTTGTTTAAAACCTAGTCTTGCTGGGCTCGGTTCCTTGGAACTTACTTTTCTCAATCCATTGAGACAACTTACTTACTCGATTCCTTGGAGACTTTATCCTTCCTGGATGAACTAGAATTGAAAAGCACCGTGCTCTTCAACGAGACAAATAATACCAAAATGTAATTTTATTACAAGTATTATTTGAAATTATTTTAAATATAGCTAAAAAAGTAACTAAATTACATTTGTATGACTATATAAATACAAGCAGCTTTGTTACTTTCGCAACAAAGCCACTATATATTGTGCTCGGTTATTTTTTGAGCTACTAGAAGCTTACTTTATCGCATTATGTAATAAAGTTACCAAAGGTGATGCCGTCGGTTTTCCATACAAAGGGTGCCCTTCCGTTGCACTACCCGCAATGTCGATATGGGCAAATGGTAGCGGTGCAGCACTGTGACTGCCATGGTCGCCTAAACCAGAGGCATTAATAAGGAAAGCTGCTGGGTATTGATGACCACGGGCAGTAATGGCTGATGGACCATTATTAGATGACAGTAACTCACCTTGACCAGAAATGTTATTTACCTTAGCGAAATCATCATGACGTAAACGAGACAACTCAACCGATTCACCCCATAACTCAGCGACATCAGCAATTCCAGCGCCAATGCCCTGTGCTTTTGACACCGCATTTTCTACCACTGCAGTGTAACCACCGTAACAGCGCACCACATGGCCAGTTAAGGTAGCCACTGAAAATAATTGAGGATTAACTGCAGATGTGGCTTTTATTCTTAAATGCGATAATAAATCAGCGAGTACTAAACGCCCTTCTGCATCAGTATTACCAATTCTTACGCGCACACCTGCGTGGCTATTGATGATTTCATCAGGTACAAACGCATCACTACCAATGCTATTTCTGACTAAACCTAATTCTGCGATAACCCGAATACCTTTGGGTTTTAATAGAGATAAGGTTTTCATTAAGCCTGCAACTGCTGCAGCGCCGCCCTTATCACGGCTCATCCCAGCCATACCGCCAGCGACTTTGATATCTGCACCACCGGTATCGTATATAACCCCTTTACCAGCGAATAAAAATGTCTTCTCTATTTCACCTTCGCCAACGTATTCAACCTTTACAACACGAGGCTGATGCCTAGGTACACAAAATGATGCTCGACCAACTGCGCATAATAGCGGGTAGTCTCGTTCTAGCTCTTCTTGCTCATCCACCACTGAAACTGATAAACCACTGCCGTTAAAAGCATCGACACAATAATCAGCAAATGCAGGAGCTGCCATTCTTTCAGGTTCCGTGCCACATAAGTCACGAGCCAGCACCTTACCCGCTTCAACAGCATTGAGTAATTCACTGCAAGATTGAGTTACCAATAAACCAATCGCTGTCATTGCAGGCAATGTCTGTTCAGCTTCTCGGTACTCAAGGGATTGCCATAACTCTTGACCACATGCTAATGCCGAGACCTGTTGCGCATATTGATAACGCGTATCGCTATGTTGGCTTACCACCAATAATGGTTTTACCGCACCAGCAGCTTTTGCAATCGCAATCCCCTCACGTGCTGCCTTAGCAAACACAGTTACATCACTGTATTCGTTTTGTGCATTGAGCACTGGCGACACAATCAAACGCCCGCCAGCTAAGCCTGGCGCTAATAATAAGGTTGCGGTTTTACCAATTCTTTGATCAATTTGTTTGGCATGATTTGCCAGTAATTTGATTTCATCTTGTGCGATGACATCTAAATCTGAAGCAACAACAATAACGGCATCCCAGCCATTACCTTCGAAAATCGCATCATCACTTTGAACGTCTACTAGATCCACTTGAAACATGAGCCTTCCTTTTTAATCATTTTTATTTAGCTATGAACAGTTTGCCATTAAGCATTAAATAATAGCCAGTTTGCGCGGCCTAAGTATATAAATTTCAAATGACGACAGGGTTAATATTTATTTACATATATTTGCTATAACACAAACAATCAAATCGCCTCAGATCACAGTCTAACAGGCTTGATATGCTAGACTGTTTGCCATCTATTCCCACCTCAAAAACAATAAGGGAGTCTTCGTGACAGCGATCAATCAATTATATCCTCAGCCTTTATGGCAATGGTTTGAACAAATTTGTTCAATTCCACATCCATCAAAATTCGAACAAGCATTAAGTGAACACATACAACAGTGGGCTAAGTCAAAAAACTTAAGCGTTGTAGAAGATAAAGTGGGCAACCTCATCATTAAAAAACCCGCTTTTCCTGGCATGGAAAACCGCAAGGTTGTAGTTCTTCAGGCTCATATTGATATGGTTCCGCAAAAGAATGCTGATAAAGAGCATGATTTTGAAAAAGATCCGATTGAAGCTTATGTTGATGGTGAGTGGGTAAAAGCTAACGGTACAACGTTAGGTTCTGATAATGGTATTGGTATGGCTTCTGCTCTAGCAGTACTTGGCGCTGATGATATCAAGCATGGTCCATTAGAAGTATTACTGACCATTGATGAAGAAGCAGGAATGACTGGCGCTTTTGGTCTAGAAGCAGGCATGCTTGAAGCAGATATTTTAATTAATACTGACTCTGAGCAAGAAGGCGAAATCTACATGGGCTGCGCAGGCGGTGTTGACGCTCAATTAAGTGTGCCAATGTCATGGCAAGCTCCTGAGCAAACTAATGCCAGCTTTAGCCTAACTTTATCTGGACTAAAAGGTGGCCATTCAGGTGTAAACATCCACTTAGGTCGTGGTAATGCAAACAAGTTACTAGCACGCTTCTTATTTAGCTACGCCGATGAGCTCGCACTTGAGTTAGTTAACTTTACTGGCGGCTCACTACGTAATGCTATTCCACGTGAAGCCAACATCAGCTTTATGTTGCCTAGTGAAAACCAAACTAAGCTTGAACAAGCCATTACCGAGTTCCAGGCAATAGTGCGTGCAGAGTTATCGATTGCCGATCCTGACATGTTACTCACACTTGCTTCAATCGAGACTCCAGAAAAAGTCATGAGTGAAGATGCACAAAACACCTTGATCGACTTACTTCATGCTTGCCCTAATGGGGTAATGCGTATGAGTGATGAAGTTGAAGGCGTTACTGAAACATCATTGAATACTGGGGTTATTAGTACTGAAAATGAATCTGTTGAAGTGCTTTGCCTTATCCGTTCATTAATCGACTCAGGCCGCGTTGAAATTGAAACACAATTGACAGCACTCGCTAACCTTTCAGGTGCTAGCATCGAGTTATCTGGCGCTTACCCAGGCTGGAAGCCCGACAATAACTCTCCAGTGATGGCAATTGTTCGTGACACTTACAATGACATTTACAAAAAAGATCCAACCATCATGGTAATTCATGCGGGTCTTGAGTGTGGATTATTTAAAGAGCCTTATCCAACAATGGATATGGTTTCTATTGGCCCTACCATTCGTTATCCACATAGCCCTGATGAAATGGTTAACATCACAACCGTTGGCCAATATTGGGAACTGTTATTAGCAGTGCTAGAACGTATTCCTGCTAAAGGTTAATAAACTTAATCAGTACAAGACTAAAAGGCTGCCAATGGCAGCCTTTTTATTTGAATGGCGACCTTAAACTCTATTAGAAGTTTAAGTCCAGTTGCTCGCTATGCGTTAATGCCCCTTGAGACTCACTTGTTGAATGGCTAGCATCAGCCACAATATCAGCCAGTCCGACAGAAACACCCACTAATCGTATTCCTCTTCCATTTGACCGCTCTAGGGCTTGTGCCAGTAGGTCTTGAAACATGTTCACTGATATCTCGTCACTGCGATGTTCAATGGTGGTTTGTTTAAAGTCATTAAACTTCAACTTCACCACTTGTTTATGTATTTTTCTATCTTTAGCACTGCGGTTGACTCGAGCCAGCAATTCTTGGATCAACTGCGGCATCACATTATTACATTGCTCAAGAGTAAAAATATCCTGAGCCAGTGTGGTTTCGACTCCCACAGATTTACGAACTCTATTCGGGCTTATCTGACGATTATCGATACCTTGGGCTCGCTCTATTAATACTCGGCCAAATTTACCAAATCCCGCTATCAACTTTTCTTTTGGGTAATGTTGCACATCTTCACAGGTGTTTAAGCCTAATGCAGCTAATTTAGCAGAGGTCACTTTGCCTACGCCGGGAATTTTATTTAAGGTTAACGGTTTTACAAACTCAGCAATGGCACCAGGAGGGATAACATATTGACCATTGGGCTTATTCAAATCTGAAGCAATTTTGGCAAGAAACTTAATCGGTGCCACACCTGCTGATGCTGTCAGCCCAGTGACCTCAAATATTTCCTGGCGAATGGCTTGTGCAATCAAGGTCGCACTGCCCTTACATTGCTCACAATCTGTGACATCAAGGTAGGCTTCATCTAATGACAGTGGCTCGACTAAGTCGGTATAACGGTGGAAAATTTCTCTAATTTGAACAGATACAGATTTATATACATCCATTCGACCGGGGACTAGGGTAAGGTCGGGGCAAAGCTTAAGCGCGTGATAACTCGACATAGCAGAACGTACGCCAAACTCACGAGCCTCATAATTACAGGTACTAATAACCCCTCTTCGATCGCTTCTTCCACCCACAGCAAGTGGTTTGCCGAGCAGCTCAGGAAAATCGCGCATTTCCACTGCGGCAAAGTAACAATCCATATCGATATGAATAATTTTTCGCATAGATGAAGTCATTTAAAATCTAGAATCAAGGTTAATTTTTACTGTTTTATAATCATGGCATAATTATCGATAACGAAACCCGTAAGTTGAATTCGCATGCTGTTGAGTAAGTAACGACTACAAGTACGTATGAGTAAAGAATAGCTAAAACTTAATTCGAAGTACACTAAATACTGTATATAAAAACAGTACCGACAATCATAGGGCTAAAAATAGTCCTGATGGGACTCTTTACAAGAGGGCTTGCGCGCACAAAACACCAGACACAAAAAAGCCCAAGCTGTTATTAAACAGTTGGGCTTTAACAATAAAACAATTTAAATAGATTACATTTTTGTTTGTAGGTAGTTTTGTAAACCAACGCGATCAATGAGTCGAATTTGCTTCTCTAACCAATACATGTGATCTGATTCAGTATCGTCTAATAACACTTCTAAGATTTCACGAGTTTGGAAATCTTCTTTAGCTTCACACAAAGCGATAACTTCACGTAAATGGTCAGCCACGGCATATTCGTAGTTCAGGTCGTTTTTCAGCATTTCTTCAACATCTTTACCAATGTTTAGTGCTTCACGACTTGCGACATCTGGGGTTCCTTCTAGGAACAAAATGCGCTGAACTAGCTTAGCAGCATGAGCTTTCTCATCATCAGACTCATGAAGGATGCGAGTATAAAGCTCGTCAAATCCCCAATCTTCATACATGTGAGCATGTACAAAATACTGATCCATTGCCGACAATTCACCGGTTAATAGTGCATTCAGCGCTGCAATTACTTCTGGATTACCTTTCATGTTAATTTCCTATTAATCTTTAATTTGTGATTGAAGGTAGTTTTGAATACCCGTTTGATTGATTAGCTCTTTTTGAGACTCAATCCAATCTAGGTGCTCTTCTTCATCTTCGAGTAAATCTTCTAATAAATCGCGGCTAACATAATCACGTTCAGCTTCACAAAGCTTGATAGTCTCACGCAATACCACTAACTGTTCTGTTAGCGCTTGCTCATCACAATCAAGCATTTCTTCACAATGCTCACCAATCCGTAATTTATCTAACTGCTGAAGGTTAGGTAAGCCTTCTAAAAACAAAACACGCTCAATCAACTTGTCAGCATGTTTCATATCTTGAATCGATTTTTTGTATTCCTTTTCATTAAGGTTTTCTAAACCCCAATGTTTAAACATGCGTGCATGTAAGAAATATTGGTTGATTGCAGTTAGCTCGCAAGTCAAAACACGGTTTAACTGACTAATTACTTTTGGATGGCCTTTCATGATTTTGTCCTTTAAATGCAAGATTGATCTGGATCAATTTCCAACAGAATAGTACATACAATAAAAAAATACAAATATCCTTTAAAATCATAAGCTTAGTTAGTGATAATCATTATCATTACAACTTAGGTTATTAACTAGGTTTAACTATGCGTAAGTTACGTTAACTTCAATAGAATCACCCTTCTAGCTAAATAGGTAATATATTTCACCTGCATCAAATCACAAAATTAGTCGAAAATGTTACCTAAAAAGAGTTTTGTAAATTTTGTATCTAATACAATAATGCCATTATATTGGCCAATGATGACAACAAAAAAGCCCAATGAATTATTTATTCAATGGGCTTTATTGATATCAATTTAAGAGCAAGTTGACGCTCTAATCAGATGATTAAATAATCCGATTTTGATTTAGTTTAGCTTCACGTTCTGATTCAGCCATTCGGCGTTTACGCTTATCACATGGGTCATCGCAGTCACAGGCTTTTTCAATACCTAATACACCTAAACCACCGCAACTACCTTCAACCGCTTTTCTTTTAATAATATAGCCAATAGACATCAATAGAAAAAATAATAACAACACAACGAACGCTGCAATAAAGGTACTCATAATATTCTCCAACAATTACTTCTAATCGGCAAAAATCGCTAAATAATCCACAAACAACGCATAATAAAACGCTTACTGAATATATGGTGCGTAAGCTTCACTGTAAAAAACTTCGTATTGATCGCCATCTTTTTCAATTAACATCACAGGCAAATGCTCATCATGGGCTAACGCTAATGATGCTTCAGTGCCTAACACCATCATTGCAGTCGCATATGCATCCGCTGTCATGCTGCTTGGATGTAATACTGTCGCTGAGGCTAGCTTATGCTTAATTGGATAGCCAGTACGTGGGTCAATTAAGTGCGAAAAACGCTCGCCATTCTCTTCATAATATATACGGTAGTCACCCGATGTCGCCAACGCCATGTCACCAGGCTCAACAACTTGCTGAACAGAGGCTCCTTCTGACGACGGCTTCTCGACCGCTATACGCCAAGGCGCACCGTCATCTTTAACACCTTTAACGCTAATTTCACCGCCAATCTCAACAAGATAACCTTTAACTTGATACTTATTTAAAAGTTGCGCTATTTTATCAACACCGTAGCCTTTTGCTAATGAAGATAAATCCACATATAAGTCAGGATTGGTTTTTGTTAGTTTTAAACCATTAATAGTAAAACCGCTAATATCGGCTTTTGCTTTCACTCTATCAATCGTTTCTTTACTCGGGATCTCGGTTGGACGCTTATTAGGACCAAAGCCCCATAAATTAACCAACGGCCCTAATGTAATATCTAAAGCGCCACCGGTCACATCATAAAGTCTTAACCCTTCTTTAAATACTGTCATTGTATCTTGTGAAACGGTAATACTCTGATTAATCCCTAGCTGATTAAATTTAGATAATTCAGATTTCGGTCGGTAAGTCGACATTTGGTCATTGACTAGCTCAAGCGCAATATCGATTTCAGCTTGCAGTAATTGTGTCGTTGGTAATTGCTCATTTCTAACGACTTTAATATGGTAAGTCGTGCCCATAGTTTTACCGGCAAGCGATACCATCTTATCTTCAGTCCCGCATGCTGTGAGTAAAAATACAACGAGGGTAACTGCAATCGAATTTATAGAAATCTTTATCATCTCAAACTTAAAAATTAGTAATATCTAAAATAAAAAATTGCAGCTTACTAACTAGAGTGACCTCCGTGTCAGCGAGCTGCAATTCATGACGTTCAATGTCTTATAGTGTAATTGCTAATCTATGTTGATTAACGCATTAGCCACCAAAGTCATCGAGTAAGATGTTTTCATCTTCAACACCTAGGTCTTTAAGCATACCAATTACGGCAGCATTCATCATTGGAGGTCCACACATGTAGAACTCACAATCTTCTGGTGCATCATGGTCACGTAAGTAGTTTTCGTACAATACGTTATGAATGAATCCAGTATAGCCATCCCAGTTATCTTCTTCTTGCGGATCAGATAATGCAACATGCCATTCAAAGTTTTCATTGGTCGATGCTAGTCCGTCGAAATCTTCAACGTAGAACATTTCACGTTTAGAACGTGCACCATACCAGAAACTCATCTTACGCTTAGAGTTTAAACGCTTAAGTTGATCGAAGATGTGTGAGCGCATTGGGGCCATACCAGCACCACCACCAACGAATACCATTTCAGCATCAGTCTCTTTAGCGAAGAACTCACCAAATGGGCCCGAGATAGTGACTTTATCACCTTCTTTAAGACTCCAAATGTACGATGACATCTTACCACAAGGTAAGGTTAAATTACGCGGAGGTGGCGTAGCAATACGCACGTTCAACATAATAATACCAAACTCTTCAGGGTAGTTAGCCATTGAGTAAGCACGAATCGTCTCATCATCAACTTTTGATTCTAAGTTGAAGAAACCAAAGTGCTCCCAGTCGCCACGATATTCAGCAGGAACATCAAAGTCCGCATACTTAACATGGTGAGCAGGTGCTTCAATTTGAATGTAACCACCGGCGCGGAAAGGAACTGATTCATCACCAGGAATTTGCAGCTTAAGTTCTTTAATGAACGTCGCTTTGTTATCGTTAGAGATAACTTCACATTCCCACTTCTTAATACCGAAGATTTCTTCATCAAGTTCGATATCCATGTCAGTTTTTACATTTACCTGACAGGCTAAACGACAACCTTGACGAGCTTCACCTTTACTAATGTGATCAAGTTCTGTTGGAAGAATATCACCACCACCAGACTTAATATTAACGCGACACTGACCACATGAGCCACCGCCACCACAGGCACTAGATACGAAAATACCGTTATCAGCTAATGCGCCAAGTAACTTACTGCCCGCACCTGTTTTAATTGCTTTTTCGCTATCATCATTGATTGAGATAGTGATATCACCGCTTGCAACCAACTTAGATTTAGCGAATAGAATCACTAAAACCAAGATTAAAACGATTGCAGTAAACATACTCACACCTAGATAAACATCTATTGGAGTAGCGTTAAGAATATCCATTAAACTTATCCTTTAAGGTTCAAAGTAATACGTCGCTGGGTATCTCTTAAAGAGATACACCCGAGAACGACATGAAACCTAGCGCCATTAAACCTGAAGTGATGAAGGTAATACCTAAACCACGAAGACCATTTGGCACATCAGAATACTTCATTTTCTCACGAAGACCGGCTAGCAATACAATCGCTAATGCCCAACCAATACCAGAGCCAATCCCGAATACTAAACTTTCACTTAGGTTGTAATCACGCTCAACCATGAATGAAACAGCACCAAAAATTGCACAGTTTACGGTGATCAAAGGTAAGAAAATACCTAACGCGTTATACAAAGGTGGAAAGTACTTGTCTAAAGCCATTTCCAAAATTTGTACTAATGCTGCGATAACACCAATGAAGGTAATGAACTTCAAGAAGCTCAAATCTGCATCAGGAACACCAGCCCAAGCAAGTGCGCCTGGCGCTAATAAACCTTGATAGATGATTTGGTTTACAGGTACTGAAATCGCAAGTACGAAAATAACTGCTACACCAAGGCCCATTGCAGTTGTGACTTTCTTAGATACAGCTAGGAAAGTACACATACCCAAGAAGAAGGCCAACGCCATGTTCTCAATGAATATCGAACGAATTAACAGACTAATATAATGTTCCATTGCGCTTACCCTTTTGCTTCTACTTGCTCTGGCTTATAAGTACGGATAACCCAGATCAAAATGCCGATCAAGAAGAACGCACTAGGAGGAAGAAGTAACAAGCCATTAGGCTGGTACCAACCACCGTCAGAGATTTTGCTTAGGATTTCCACGCCAAATAATGAACCGTTACCAAATAGCTCACGGAAGAAGCCAACTGATAATAGGATTGCACCGTAGCCTAGGCCATTACCGATACCATCCATGAAGCTCATTAAAGGTGGTGTTTTCATCGCATAGGCTTCTGCACGACCCATTACAATACAGTTAGTAATAATCAAACCAACGAATACTGATAATTGCTTCGCAACGTCATAGGCGTAAGCTTGCAATACTTGGTCAACCACAATTACTAACGAAGCAATAATGGTCATCTGCACAATAATACGAACACTGCTTGGAATGTGATTACGTAAAATCGAAATAAATAAATTCGAGAATGCGGTAACCACTGTCAATGCTAATGTCATTACGATGGCAGTTTCCATTTTAGCGGTTACTGCTAGCGCACTACATACACCCAGAATTTGCAAAGCAATCGGGTTGTTATTAATGATAGGTCCGGTCAGAACCTGTTTAAGTTCTTTAGCATCAGCCATTAGCTAAGTCCTCCATTGCGTGCTTTTTCAATAAAGCGTGCAAAACCTTCTTCACCTAACCAGAACGTTAGTGAGTACTGAACACCGTTACTCGTTAGTGTCGCACCAGATAATGCGTCAACACCGTGGACTGAAGATGCGATAGTAGGGATCTTTGTCACTTGAATGGCTAGCTCGCCATTGTCGTCATAAAGTTTCTTACCTTGCCACTTAGCAACCCATTGTGGGTTTTGAACTTCACCACCTAGACCTGGGGTTTCACCAGAACCAGTAAAGTCGTAATACACTAAGCTACGAATTGTATTCATATCAGGTTCAACGGCTAAGAAAGCAAACATGGTTGACCATAAACCGTAGCCTTTAACAGGAATAATCACGGTTTGTAGTTCGTTGCTGTCATCTTTAACAAGATAAACAACACCCTGGTTTGCTACGCGCTTAACTGATGCAATATCGTTTTCAGGTTTGAAAGACGTTGCAGGAGTACGTGCTGCTTTTTCAACATCAAAAGTATCCGCATCACCTTCTACGAAGTCACCTGTTTTTAAATCAACAAGGCGAGCTTCAACGTACTTATTGTACTTTTCGATGATAACGTCTTTCTCTACTTTGCCAGCCTTAGTATCAACTAAACCAGCAGCTTCAAGAATGTACTTTTGCTTATCTAATAACTTATTTTGCTGTTGAGTCGGCTTTAATAACACTGCTGCCGTCGAAACGAACATTGAGCAGACAAAGCACAGACCGACAACAACAAATAATGTTTTGCCGATTGATTCTTTATTACTGGCCACGTGAAATCCTCCGCTTAACATTTGCTTGAACCACAAAATGGTCAAATAATGGTGCGAATAAGTTAGCGAATAGAATTGCTAACATCATGCCTTCTGGGAATGCTGGGTTAATAACACGAATAAAGACAGCCATGGCACCAATCAATAAACCATAAGCCCATTTCGCATTGTTAGTAAATGACGCTGAAACTGGGTCAGTTGCCATAAACATCATACCGAATGCAAAGCCACCTAAAACAAGGTGCCAATACCAAGGCGTTGCAAACATTGCATTGGTGTCACTTCCGATGACATTAAGCAGTGTTGACACTGCAATCATACCGAGTAAAACACCTGCAATAATGCGCCAAGATGCAATACGAGTATAAACAATCACCGCGCCGCCTAATAAGATAGCGAACGTAGAAACTTCACCGACAGAACCTGGAATGAAACCAAAGAAAGCATCCCACCAGTCTTGAGTGATACCGTATTCTAATGTGCCCTGTGCAGCTTGACTCAGTGCAGTTGCACCAGAGTAGCCATCAGCAACAACCCAAGACGTGTCACCTGACATGTTTAATGGGTAAGCAAAGAATAGGAAAGCACGACCAGCTAGTGCAGGGTTTAAGAAGTTACGACCTGTACCACCGAACACTTCTTTAGCAACAACAACACCGAAGGTAATACCTAGTGCAACCATCCATAAAGGAATTGTTGCTGGCAGTGTGAGCGCAAAAAGAATCGAGGTAACAAAGAAACCTTCGTTAACTTCATGGCCACGTACAGAAGCAAATAATACTTCCCAGAAGCCACCAACCGCAAAGGTCACAGCGTAGATAGGTAAGAACCAACAGGCACCGTACCACATCAAGGCCGCGATGCCAGAGTCTGCTGTTAGCTCAGTACCGAATAAGCTAAATAGGCTGACTTGCCATACATCAGGAGTAGCAAAACCAGCAATAAGCGCATCTTGAGCTTGTAAGCCAACGTTGTACATACCAAAGAACATTGCAGGGAAAGTACACGCCCAAACCGTAATCATCATACGCTTAAGGTCAAGGTTATCACGCACATGCGTGCTACCTTTGTTTACTTTACCTGGAGTGTAAAACACAGTCGCAGCCGCTTCATAAAGGGCGTACCACTTTTCGTACTTACCGCCTTTTTCAAATTGCGGTTCAATACGCTCGATAAAATCTTTCAAGCTCATTAGCCTTCCCTCTCGATCGTATCTAAACAATCACGCAGGTATGTACCGTAGTCATACTTGCCTGGACATACGAAGGTACATAATGCCAAGTCTTCTTCGTCTAGCTCTAATGCACCCAGTGCAGCTGCACCATCGTAATCACCAGAAACTAAATCGCGAAGTAACATTGTCGGTAAGATGTCTAACGGAACAACACGTTCATAGTTACCAATCGGTACCATTGCACGGTCAGAACCACCAGTACTTGTGGTCATGTTGAACAGACCAGTACGGTTTAAGTGACCTAAGAATGCACGAGTGATAGAGAACTTATCGCTGCCAGGCATAGCCCAACCGAATAATTCTTTTTCATTACCTTCAAGCAACAAACTAATTTGTTGATGGTAACGACCAAGGTAAGCGTGAGGACCTGCAGCTTGACGACCACTTAATACTGAACCTGAGATAACACGAACGGTATTACCTTCAATTTCACCAGCAGTAAGTTCGTTAGTGCTTGCACCTAAAACCGTACGAACGAGACGAGGGTTCTTAGCTTGTGGGCCACCAATAGCAACAACACGTTGAGTGTTAAGTTCGCCTTGGGTAAATAGCTGACCGATTGCAATCACATCTTGATAGCCAACATGCCACACAGTACGTGTTGCAGATGCAGGAAGTAAGTTATGTATATGAGTACCCACAAGGCCTGCCGGATGTTTACCAGCAAACTCTTCAACTTGAGCATTCCCAGTAGGAATATCTGCACCAGGCGCTTTAGCAATGAACACTTTGCCTTCAGTTAATTTTGCAAGCAGGGTTAAACCGTTTGCGAAATCTTCTTTATGCTCAGCAATCACAATTGCAGGATCTGCAGCTAGTGGTTGGGTATCTATAGCGGTGACGAAAATACCAGCGGCGACAGAGTCAACTGCAGGTACTTTACTGAAAGGGCGAGTACGCAAAGCTGTCCATAGACCTGATTCAATCAAGTTCTCTTTGACAACAGCTGCATCTAACGTGTTTAACGCATCAGCACTGTATTGAGTAAAGCTGACTTTGTCGTCACCTTCCACTTCAATAACAACTGACTGAAGTACACGTTTAGCACCCCGGTTAATTTCTAATACAGTCCCACTAGCTAAAGCAGTATATTTTACACCTAGGTTTTTTTTATCTTCAAAAATAACCTGGCCTTTCTTAACTTTTTCGCCAACCTTGATTTTCATCGTTGGACGTAAGCCAATATACTCTTCACCCAAAGTGGCGACATTCTTAATGGCTGGGCCATTATGGATAACTTGCTCTGGGCCACCTGCTAGAGGTAGTTCCAATCCTTTCTTTATTGTAATCATATCCACAAGCACTACGTTTGAAGGAAAGACAATGCGCCGCGTTCCTACCCAAAAAATACAAAGTGTTAACAAACACTTCAGTGTTGAGCTAGCGCAGATTTATCACGGAAATGCGATCGCAATCACGCTGGTCGCGCGCATTTTACCTCAAAATGTGCGCTATCGCCACGAAAATAATAGGTGATTGAAATTTTTGATTGTTCATTTTTAAACAATTACACCTATTTAGGGTGTGGAATAGACTGATATCACGCGATTCGATGCAATAATCCAGCAACATGAGCACTATAGCATTAATTTTAAAAGAATTAATAGAGGAAGTGGTTTATCTATTTGTTAACATTTGTAGCAGTTAGTATGGGCTAATTAAGCCCATACTAAAGCACTTTTAAAACAGTAAGCTAGGTAATATAGAAGGGATTGTATTTTTTTAGAAACGTGCTTGATAGCCGAAATATGTCAACATCTCACCTTGAGCATTAATGCCTAAAGTAGACTGTTGACTCACTAAATCCTCATCAAGTACATTTTCTATACGTAAATACACTTCATGCACAGTAGAAATATGATAATTAGCGGCAATATCGACTTTCCATTGCCCGTCAATTTGTTCTCCACCATTAAATGCTGTCGCATATCCTAGCTCTGACTGATAAAGCCCTTGGGCCATAAAACTAAACGCTCCAACAATAACACCACCACTAATGGCTAATTGCTGCTCAGGCACCCAAGGCAATTGTTCGCCTTTCACATATAAACCAATTAAGTCGTTAACACCTGATTCACCAAATTCAGCCTGGCTATACTGGTATTGAACGCTCAACGGAATGGAGAAACTCTCGAAAGCAAATTGGTAATCGGCAGATAAATCGACGCCATTAACACTCACGTCTTCAATATTTTCTTGCACATAACGCTGAGAATAGTCACATGCCATACTCCACATACAGCTAATGTGCTGATTATCGAAGTCTTGCATATAAAGATTTACACCGAGATTAAGCGAGTCTGTCTGGTAAGTTAACCCAAGTTGATAATGCATTGACTCTTGCGCTTGTTGACTGGCATTGCCTGCAGAAGCTGCACTCCATGCTTGTTTCGCTGCAAGTGCCGCTTTCCAAGCGCCTGTAGTATAGGCAATTTCAAGTGATGGTATCCAACCGTCATCAGAGAAGTCTGCGGCTTCAATGCCATATGCTTCAACACTGACTTCACGAGTGGTACTGACATTTTCAAACGCCAACCCTAAGTTAAATGATAAAGCGCCATAATTTAATTTAGCATCGGCTGTAGTGGTAAACACATTCACATCATCAACATACGCCATTACAGCTTTATCTACATTGACACTGGAAAGACTTCTATCGTCACTCCATAACCAATCTTGTTGACCAAATTTCATTTCAGCTTTATCTGAATGATACAGGGCACCGTAAGTTACTTGATGCTCACCATACTGACTCGTTCCTTCAGTTTGCAGCCCATAACCAGCATAGTGATTATCTTCTAACATAGAAGAAAGATTATTGCTTCCAACTGGGTTGGTATCAAAGTCAGCGATGGCTTGCAACTCAGTCAAACCAATAAAGTTACCGTCTAATGTATTAAGCTGCGCTTTTTTCTCATCATAGGACTGGTAATAAAAGTCTGACACCATTTGAGTGCCACCAGTTAAATCAACGATATGGCTAACTTGGTACTTGTGACGCTGGCCTTCTTGCTGATCATTTTGCGTCGCAGAATATCGAGTACCTGGATTCGTTCCCCAGTCTTGCGCTGTTAAGCCCACATTTGAATAACCGCTATCAGAGTCAGTGTACTGGTACATAAATTCGGTTTGCTGCGGATTACGCGCGCCAACTAAGCTATCAGCATTAATTTTAAACATAATGTCAGTTTGCGTTTGCTCATTATCAAAGCCGCTAACAAAACCGACTTCTTCAGCTGTGTTTTGATAATCCACCGCTAACATCATGCCGTATTCTTTATTCAATCCGCTGGCAATTGCACCTACGTGGCCATCACCATTTTCATTGATTTCAATATTTGCCTTACCGCCCAATTCATTTGGACTAATCTGCGCAGTCGTGTAATTAACATGACCAAAAGATCCCATGCCGCCTTTGGCCACATCTGTGAGAGTTAAAGCTGATATTTTACTTTGTAGCGCTAAATTAGGCTGAAGTACAAGCTGAGGTGCTGCATAAGGAGAAGGAGAAAAACTAACACGATCTTGTGTAATAGCAATACCACTCATTGCGCCGCGGTGAGTAACTGCTGTCGCCTGTCCTTGACTGCTAGGCAACACTGTCATTCCTGAAAAAGCTAGCGGAATGGTGCTATCTCGATAATGCAGCGGAGCCGTCTGAGGCTGGGTTAGCACAACAGTATTGTTCGACTCATCCATTGAGGCAGTAACGGATGTTCCAGCAAAACTAGAACCTGAATGGCAAACAAAAAGCACAGCTGAAGCAATTACAGACAAGCTGAATTGGCTTTTAGACATGATTAACTCCCAAAATACATCATCAGCATCGTTATATTCGATGCTTTATTGTTATAAATAACGTCCTATTATCAACTGATAACAATAACGTTTTCACACAAATAAGAACAGTATTTTAATAATTAATTAACCTCATAAAAACAAAGCGGCCGAAGCCGCTTTTGATAAATCTATGCTGTTTGCAAATTAAAACCGTTAAAGCGTTCCTAAAATATCATCGCTTAATTTCAAATCATCGTTACGATTGACGCTGACGCCTGCTGCGATAATAGCGCGAGCTATATCTTGAGCTTGTTCAAGTGAATGCATCTCAAATGTACCGCATTGGTATTCATTTAATTCAGGAATTTCAGTTTGCTCAACCACATTAAGCACATCTTCCATTGCAGCTAACCACGCATCTGCAACCATACGCTCTGATGGCACACCAATTAAACTCATGTAAAAGCCAGTACGACAACCCATTGGCGAGATATCAATAATCTCAACACTGTCACCATTTAAATGATCACGCATAAAGCCTGCAAATAAATGCTCTAAGGTATGAATGCCACGTTCACTCAAAATATCTTTATTCGGCGCACAAAAACGTAAGTCAAATACCGTAATGGTGTCACCTTTAGGTGTACTCATATGCTTAGCAACACGAACAGCCGGCGCGTCCATGCGTGTATGGTCAACGGTAAAACTATCAAGTAAAGGCATTACACATTCCTTAAGGTTGGCAAATAATCTGCTTGGCATCATAGCATCAAAATAAAATGCGAACAGCTAAGCAAACCATTGAAGATATCCATGCATATCACCTTCCAATGACAAGCTTATGACAATCGGTCAAACTTGAACCGCCCCATGGCTATTCATTGTAATTATTGATTGGGGTGATGCCGTCAAAATATAAGGCAATTAATGTGGTAATTGAAGAAGGTAAATTGGAGGCAATAAAAAACCCCATCCGCTGATGAGGTTTAAGAATAACTAACGTATTTTCACTGTATGACACAGTAAAAAACTAGCCTTTACAGTTCGGCGTTTTAGGCACTGTATCAAGGGCCTTCCACTCTTCTTGAGTATAAGCATTAATTGATAATGCATGAACACCATTAGCTAACTCTTCAGCTAAAACGCCGTTTACCGCGCGATGACGGGATATAAGACGTTGAGATTCAAACTCATCACTCACGACTACAACTTTAAAGTGTGTCTCAGAGTTTGGTGGTACATGATGACGATTACTTTCATTAAGTACGTCTAAATGGATTGGGCTAAAAGACTGGTTCAGTTTTTGGGTTATCACTTGTTCAACTGACATAACAAACTCTTTTTATCTACAATCTGAAAGGTTGAAGACTACTGTTTAACGTTTCAAAAATCAAACCGACATAAATTCAATAAGACATGTTTGGCAAAAAATGCTGACAATGCAAGCTTGCTCACTTTTTAACCCTAATTATTAACTTGAAAATTACTCATGAAAACCAACAACTAATTTGCGAAATGTAAGATTAATTCTCGGTTCAGACACTTTTAGGCGTTTTGGCACACTATGCTGCCAATTTTGCTGCATATCACCATGCATGATTAATAAATCACCAGAGTGCAATGTAATCGTCAGCTTTTGCTGAGTAGCTTTGTGCCTTAATACAAAATCTCTACTTGCACCAAGGCTTATCGACACTATGTCACTATTGGGCTCGATTTCTGGCTCATCATCACTGTGCCAACCCATGCTATCTGAACCATTTTGATAGCGATTTACTAATACGCCATTAGTATTTACATTAAGTTGCTGCTGCAATTGGTTTCTTAAGCTCAATAATCCTTGCGGCCAAGGTGTCGGGGTTATCAGTAAGGATGAATACTGATAGGCACACCCATCATCAGCAAACCATACCTGTTTACGCGGAATAGGATGCTGTTTACCAAATACAGTAACCATAGGCTGTGCAAAAGGATACGTTAACGATTCAGTTAATAGCGCTTGCTGTTGCTGCAAGTTCAAAAACGTTTTAATTAACGTTACAGGTGCGATAGCTTGCTCAGACCTAGGACTGACATTTTTAAGCTCTTCTTTTGGTAATAGCCCTAAACCTAGCTGTTTCATCTCACTTTACCTATTGATTTATCGCATGTTTAATTTTGACAAGCTCACCTTTGTGACTAATCCTTAAGTATGCAAACAAGGTTTATTACATAATTTTAATATTCAGTATCACTTTATTATGAGAACCTAAAATCAATAAAGCATTGAGCTATTCTAGTTGTAAAATATACAGTTAAACGAAGCTTAGCCTTAACAGAGCGTTATGAACAAACAGCGCTTAATAAACAGCTCTTAATACACAGCTCTTAATAAACAGCTCTTAATACACAGAACTCTAGCTAAATCGCACTTTGCTAGAACATGGATTTCAGCGTTAACAAGATAAATAATGGTATTTTATCGCACTTATGAAATGGATATTTACGTTAGCTATTAGTTTAATTCTTGGGTTGAACGTCTGCATAGTTCAAGCTGACGCCCTTCATTTATCTGAAAACCATCCAGAACCCATCGGCTACTCTCTGTCCCAATATGTTGAAAAGGACAGGCTGAATGCTTCTCAGGCTTTTGAGCTTTTAAAAAAAGGAAAATTTAGTCCCGTTAATCAAAGTATCAGTAACTACGGTATTAATGCCAAACCGGTATGGCTGCATCTCACTATTAATAATGATGCCTCAGAGCCCTTGAACCGAGTTTTGCATATTGATAATTATTGGCTCGACGAAGTCAGCGCCTTTTGGTTTGATAACGATACAATAGTCCACTTTGAGCACCAAGGCGACTTGTCACTTTACTACCAACAATCGGCAATGCAACCGAGTTTTAACTTTAATTACAGCTACCCGATAGGCAAAACTGATGTGCTTATCAGAGTACAAACACCCGATCCGATGGCAATTCCCGTTTATTTGTTTAACCAAAAAGAAATGCTACAAAAAAGTGCTTTCAATAATTATAGTTACGGGTTTCTCTATGGCGCGATCACCGCTTTATTAATCTACAACTTCATTTTATTCATTGGCCTACGGCTCAAAAGCTATCTTTTTTATAGTTTGTATCTTGGTAACTTTTTAATGCTCCACTTTGCCTACAGTGGTCATGGTTCTTTATGGCTGTGGCCTAACTCTCCCTTATGGCAACAATGGTCAATTCCCCTGCTGATGGTGACCTTTTGTACTAGCGGGATTTTATTCGCTTGCCACTTTCTACGATTAAAATTTCAATTGCCTACACTTAATCGAATTTTAAAAAGTTTATGCATCATTTTCCCAGTATTAATGCTGATGGCAGTAATGCTACAAGATAGAGTATTAGGGCTCATATTTGCCTTTGATCTTATGCTGTTATTTAGTGGCCTAATGATTGTATTAGGTGTTTTGTCACTTAACTTTGGCAATATCTCTGCACGATTCTTCTTAATAGCCTCCATTTCTTCAATGTTGGGCATCGCTGTGACTTGTTTAGCGGTTTGGAATTATATCCCCTTTAATCATTTCACTTATCGCGCTGCTGAAGTCGGTTTTTTTATCGACGTATTATTGTTGGCCCTTGCCTTAACCGAACGATTTAGGCGAGTAGAAAATGAAAAAACCATCGCTGAAAAAATGGCCAATATGGACCCGCTCACCCGACTTAATAATCGTCGTGCATTCTACCAACTAGTCGAGCCGATGTTTGCCGAAGAAAAAATTCAAAAATCCGCTTCTATTTTAATGATAGATATTGACCTATTTAAAGGGATTAATGATACCTATGGCCATAACTTTGGCGATGCCGTTTTGGTTAAAGTCGCTACTTTAATCAGAGATACATTGCGAAAAGATGATGTACTAGCACGCTGGGGCGGTGAAGAATTCATCATCTTTTTACCCCACACACAAGAACAAGAAGCCAATACGCTTGCTGCAAGATTGTGTGAGAATATCGCTAAGCTGCCATTCACCCAATCACAACGTAAAATCAATGTCACTGCCAGTATTGGTATTGTTACAAGCTGCAGTGCGATCAATCAGTTGCCCATGTTAATTGAAGTTGCCGATAAACATTTATATCAAGCTAAACGCTCAGGGCGAAATCAAATCTGTGGCGGACTTTCACCAGATGTAAATCGTGCCGTGAGTTAATGTCTAAGGTTATGGTTATGGTTATGGTTATGGGTTATGGGTTATGGGTTATGGCTTATGGGTCATGGAATGTCGATATCAAGTTGCTGACAAATATCTGCGATATTAGCTTCAACCCATTGATAGTTGATCGGGCCCCAATCTTTTAATTGATAATACCCTGCATTATGTCGTTCACCATCCTGGATAAATGTAATCTTTACGCCAATATCTAACATGGCAGCTAAGGTATCTTGAATGGTTCTACGGGGCATTTTTGATATCTGATGTAACGACAACAAGTTTTGCTGTTGCTGAGAAATTAAATAGCACAGATACAGTTTACGTAAAAAAGCTTTATGCGCCTTTGAAATGAGTTTAGGTTCTGCAGTGTCGTTAACGATTGAATTACTAGAAGATGCCATAAATACTTTTTCCATGTTTAGGTATAAATTTCCATACGTAGATATCAATAAGCTATAAGATTGCGTATTGATTAGAAAGCATTTTATAGATTTAATTCTATATCAATAAGCGATTATTCATGCTTGATTAACAAACATATAATGCTAAGTTTCACTGATTAAAAGTCGCAATCGCCTATTGGCACAATAAGGACAATTAATGACTTCAACGTCTGATTTATCAAGTAATGCATCAACTGCGGCAGCAACTTCTCAGCAGCTAATTGAACAAGGTTCTGAGCACGCAGAAACGCCGACAGATAAAACATTGCTGACCCAGTCACAGTGGCAACCCTATAGCGATTTATCCTTATCTGCTGTTGATAAAAATTATCCAAAACAAATCGCAATACAAACATCAGGGCTTGTTGTGGTTATCATTGCAATCATTATGTTCATCATGAATATCGACAACCAAGCAGGAATATCTCATTCACTAACCGTTTTCACCGTATTAAGCTTATTAGGCGCAGGCTTGGTAAGCCTGAAACATAAAGCCGCTAAAAATCTTGGCTATGGCGTGCTAGAACATGAACTTGTTGTTCGAAAAGGACTCTGGTGGATATCGACAACGACCCTGCCTTTCACTCGTCTACAACATGTCAGTTTGTCACAAAACCCACTGCAAAGAAGGTTTTCTCTGGCAACGCTAAAATGCTTTAGTGCCGGCAGTGGCGCCGCCGAAATCTATTTACCTGGATTATTATTTGATACCGCTGAACACCTAAGGCAGCATTTATTGCATCAAGCCACGGCGTACCAATCAAAACAAAGCTCAGACACATCGCTACAAACAGAGCAAACAAACCAGCATTTAACACCAAATGACAATGTCATAGAAAGTGAACATGACATTATGAATCAAGATCTAGATAAGGGTGTGGATGTGGATGTGGATGTGGATGTGGATGTGGATGTGGATGTGGATGTGGATGTGGATTTAGCCTCTGAGACTCGCTCAAAAAAAGCACAAGGCGATAAGCAAGATGACTGAGTCTAAAGATGCGACTTCAGTCAATAAACCACAAAAAAGTCACGGTGATTTTAGCCAATGGCAATCCCTTTCGCCTTGGTCAATGCTCAGCTTTAGCTTTGGCACCGCCAAAGCTATTTTATCCAACGGTTATGCCATTATCCCTATTGTTTTTGCCGGCTGGAAAAATGGGTTTGATTTACAATTAGGGCTACTAGCTGCCATCGTTTTGATGATTTTGTTGTCTGTATTTGCCGTTATTCAATGGCGTAAATACCGCTTTAAACTCAATGGTCAACAACTCAACATTAAACGAGGGTTATTGTTTACCCGCAAAGACGAAATCCCATTCAATAAAATCCAAAATATTCGATATGAACAGCCCTTTTACTTTAAGCCATTAAAGTTAGGCACCTTAGTCATCGAAACTGCTGGTTCAAAAGAAGATGAAGCTCATTTAGCAGCACTGAATGCTAGTGATGCAAACTTAATAAAACAGCAATTATTACAACTCCAATCAAGCTCAAACGAGCACCTTGGAGCAGACCAACTCGAAACTGGTCTATTCGAAACTGGTCAACTCAATAGCACCACTGCCAATGAAAATAGAATTGAAGACAATCCGCTAGAAGCTCACCGCCTTGATAGCGCACAAGTATCACAGTCTACAAGGCTTATTATCAAACGAGATTTAAAGCAGCTAATCCAGTTTGGTTTTTATCAAAATAATTTAATTTGGCTCGCGGTTATTGCCGGGCCCATCTTGGGGCAAATCAAATGGGAAGACATTGTTGAAATTCCGCTGGTGCAATATCTCTGGACAAACATAGTTAGTTTTAGTGGCGAAAATCTCACCCTTCAAGTTATCTCAGCAGTCATCATTTTCGCTTTAATCTATAGCTTGTTTTCTCTTATCTCTATTATTGCAGCTGTGCTGAAATACTACCCCTATCGCCTGGAAAAAAGACTGAAAACTCTGCAGCGCAGTGGTGGCGTGATATCGCATCAGCAAGATGCTTTAGCGATTAAACGCGTGCAGTTATTACATTTCAGCCAACCGGTTCTTGCTAGGTTTTTTGGCGTATGGACGGTTTACCTAAAACAAGTAAAAGGCCAAGAGGTCGAGCAAAAAGCGGCGCAACATATGTTGATCCCCACTGTAAAAACCGCTGAAATAAGCACGATATTACAGCATATCCCTGAGCTTTCAGGAGGATGTAATAGCATCCCCAAAACCTACCAAAGCATTGCGTTTGCCTGGTTCACTAGACGTGGGTTTATTGCGTTTATCCCAGCGGCGCTGTTAACCGCAATTGAAGGGCTCGATATCTTCACAGGGATACTTTGGTTGGTAGCTTTCCTAGTGATGGGGTTAATCTATTTAAGATATAAACAATGGGGTTATGTCATCGAAGATAATGTCGTATGGCAACATAGTGGGCTTTTCAGTCGTAACTGGAAAAGAATCCCTTTCGAGAAAGTCCAACATGTATCCATAATTCAAACGAAGGCGCAAAAGAAAAAAGGTTATGCCTATCTCAAACTCGGATTAGCCAGTGGTAGCTTAACCTTGCCTTATATAAAGCAACTTGATGCAAACTTTATTGCTGAAAAGGCAATGGCACGTACTAAGTATGACTCGAGTAACTGGATTTAGGCTAGGGCGTATTGATCTTTTTGGTTGAGTTTTGTGCGCCAAAAATTCGCTGTAAAAATAACCTTGAAAGATCAACACGCGCTAGTCATCAAATGAGTTGTCAGTGATATCCTGACAGCTCATTCCACTAACTAAACCTTGAAAATAGCCTTTAATCAAAGGCACGATTATCAGTGTATGATCTAAGTGTTCCGCACCACTAATAACTGCTCAGTTAACTATTTGACCACTAATACTGGGCAATCAGCTTGATTAGCCACTTCTTCAGCAACGTTGTCATGTAAAAAATGAGCTAAACCTGTTCTTCCGTGGCTGGCAATCACCACCATACCAATATCACCACTATTGGCTTCTGACACAATTTCTTCAATTGCGTCACCGCGCCTGATCACAGTTTCAACAGGCAGATCAGTTTTAAGCTCAGCTAGTAAACTGCGCATTTTATCTGCGGCTGCTTGCTCCATGCTTTTAGCCAGTTCTTCGGGGGTAATCGCAAGGATCATGTAATTTTCATCACCTAAAGGCTGGTCAACCACATGTAGAATACGGATCCCTACTTGGTATAAATTCGCCATTTCAATGGCATAACGTAAAGCATGGGATGCTGTTTCAGAAAAGTCTGTTGGCCATAAAATATTACGTGTACGCATAATGATTTCCTCCTGCAGATTGAAAACAAATAAATAACTCATCTATATTGTTCAGATAACTCATGGTTACCGATACTGCTTAAACCTTTATCAGGTCGACGATACTCTCATTGAATATACCAAGTTTTTTTTAATTTATACTTAATATTTTTGCACTGACCACATGGGTAATGATTAAAGGATGAGCAACTTATCGCACTATTGCCCAGGCTTAGTTTGACCTTAGGAACATAGTTAAACACGTACTTGAGCACTTATTTGAACACTTATTTGAACACTTATTTGAACACTTAACTTCAATCCAATTTTACCCACTAATAAAAGTGTAGAGTAAATCCATAATCACCTCCTTGATACAGCTCAAATTTCAAACTACTTGCTATTTATTCAATACTAGCCCATAGTAAACCGACTAATCAGTCGGTTTTATTTTATACATAACAGCAATCATGAAACATGGTTGATGCTAGGAGAATTTATGAATATGGCAGTCAGTGACAATCAGCAAACATCATTGCAGCTTTTACTGGAGCAGCAACGCAATGCATACCTTTCTATGCCAGCACCTAGCTATCAGTCACGTATAGAAAAGCTTAACAAGCTGAAAGCGGCATTACTTGAGCACAGTGAACAGTTCGTTAGTGCATTAGCCACTGATTATGGTCATCGTTCAGGCAATGACACCATGATTTCTGACATTATGCCGTGTATTAATAATATTAATTACTCGATTAAACACCTTAAGTCTTGGATGAAACCAGATAGACGTCATGCTGGTTTATTACTTGCTCCGTCTTCTGTCACCGTTCATTACCAGCCATTGGGTGTTGTAGGCATTATCGTGCCTTGGAATTTCCCTGTGATGTTAGCGGTAGGGCCTTTAATTACCGCTATTGCAGCAGGTAATCGTGCGATGCTTAAAATGTCAGAATTTACCCCTGCCACCAATCAGGTTTTAATTGCTCTATTGAGCGATATATTTTCCCAAGATGAAGTTGCTGTTGTAGAAGGTGAAGCAGATATCGCTGCTCAGTTCTCATCATTGCCATTCGATCATTTATTATTTACTGGCTCAACCACAGTGGGACGTCACGTTATGCGTTCGGCTGCTGATAACTTAACGCCTGTGACATTAGAGCTCGGTGGTAAATCGCCTGTTATCGTCGCGCCTGATATTGACATTCCAACAGCTGTTGAGCGATTAATCTATGGTAAGTGTTTAAACGCAGGTCAAATCTGTGTCGCGCCAGATTACATATTATGCCCTGAAGATAAAGTCGATGCGTTCATCAGCGAGTATCAAAAACGTTTCAATAAGATGTATCCAGATTTTGCCAATAACCCAGATTACGGCAATGTTATCAATGAACGTCAGTATTCGCGTTTACTCGCTGTATTAGAAGACGCCAAACAAAAAGGCGCAACAATTCACCCCGCTGCAGAATATGCCATTGATGCCAATGTGCGTAAGTTACCGACGCAGCTGATCACATCTACAACTGATGACATGACTGTCATGCAAGAAGAAATTTTCGGGCCATTATTGCCGATCATTAGTTATCAAAATATTGATAAAGCCATTGGCTACATCAATAAAAATGAGCGCCCTTTAGCGCTTTATGTCATGAGTTTTGATAACGCGACCCAGCAACACATCATTCAGAACACTCATTCTGGCGGAGTGTGTATTAATGATACCGTTTTTCATGTGGCAGCAGATGATGCACCATTTGGTGGTATTGGACCTTCAGGTATGGGGCACTATCACGGTAAAGAAGGCTTCTTAACCTTTAGTCACGCTAAAACAGTGTTAAAAAGCGGTAAATTCAACTCGGGGATATTTGTCCACCCACCTTACGGCACAAAAATCCAAGCATTATTGATGAAAATGTTTTTACGCTAAGTTATCTTACGATATAACAACTAGTTAGTGTTTTACGTAAAAATACAACGTAAGTAATGTTTAAAATAGAAACTGGAGATTGCTAGATCGTTTCAGCATCTCCATTGACTATATCGTTAATGAAATAAGTAAAGGTCACCAATGGAAAGTAAAGCGAAGTCGAGTAAGACGGATAAAAAACAAGCGATTTTAGACGCCGCACTTATTCTGTTTGTTGAACAAGGTTTTCATGGCACCTCTACAGCCTCTATCGCCAAAAAGTCAGGTGTCGCCACTGGCACCTTATTTCATCATTTTCCTTCTAAAGAAGCCCTGTTAAACCATCTATTTGTATCTGTTAAACAAGAGTTTGCGGACTCAATCACAGCATCGATGGCCAAACTTGCAGCCGACGAAGTGAGCATAAAACTGAACGATAATACGATCACGGGCTCAGCTGAGTTAAACGTGACTCATTCTATTTCTGCCGACGTTAATAACGCTGCGACCCTCAAACATAGTGCCAACAGCTTATGGCAACACGCTATCGACTGGGCATTACTTTACCCGATAAAACAGCGCTTTTTCTTGCAGTTCTCACTATCTTCAGAAATCGATGCCACCATCAGAGCGCAAGCAATGAATAGCATTTTGCATTTTATTATTGAGCTTATCGCCAAAGGCCAACAACTTAATATCATAGCTAATTTTCCGTTAGCATTGATGCTTGAAAATTGTCACGGCCAATACCTCGCCGCGATTCGATACTTCACCGACAACCCTCAATGGGGTCACGATATAACTCACCGCGAAGCCAGCTTTGAGATGTTTTGGCGTTCCATGAAAGCGTAATCTTGTCGCAAGAAAATTCAAATCTACACTTTTGCAATTTTAACAAAAGTAATTTGTAATAATTGCTATTTTTGTAACGTAACCGATTAGCTAACATAGCCTCAATTCGCAAATCATTGAGGACTTATCATGACCACTGCACTTTTTAATCCCATTAAACTCGGCAAACTCACGCTAGCTAACCGAATTGTCATGCCACCAATGACGCGCTCTCGTGCCAATAACACAGATGACAGCGCCACTGACATCATGGCAACCTATTATGCTCAACGTAGCAGTGCTGGGCTGATTATCGGTGAAGGCAGCCAAATTTCTGCTATGGCTAAAGGCTATGCTTGGACTCCCGGAATTTATTCAGATAAACAACTATCCGGCTGGAAAAAAGTCACTGATGCAGTTCATGCTAAGCATGGCATTATGTTTGCTCAACTCTGGCATGTTGGCAGGGTCACTCACCCTGAAAACATTGGTAATCAGCAGCCAATATCGTCATCAGCAATCAAAGCTGAAAACGTCAAAGTATTCATCGATGATGGTAAAAATGGTCCAGGTTTTGTTGACGTCGTTGAACCAAGAGAAATGACACATGCGGACATTCAACAAGTGGTTGAACAATTTAAACAAGCCGCACTCAATGCCGTTAAAGCGGGCTTTGATGGTATTGAGTTGCATGCTGCTAATGGTTATTTAATTAACCAATTTATTGATTCTGAATCAAACCTACGTACTGATGAGTATGGTGACTCACTAAGCAACCGTTTACGCTTTTTAGATGAAGTGATCACAGCAATGGCAAGCGCTATTGGCGCTGATAAAATTGGGGTCCGCTTAGCGCCTTTGACCACACTTAACGGTACAGTCGATGCTTCACCTGAACTCACCTATACCGCTGCAGCTAAGTTACTCAATCAACATGATGTTGCGTATATCCATATCGCAGAAGCTGACTGGGATGATGCCCCAGTAATGAGTATTGAGTTTAAACAAGCGCTCAGAGCGGCTTTTAAAGGCGTGTTAATTTATGCAGGAAAATACACAAGTCAAAGAGCTACTACAGCTATTGAATCAGGTCTTGCTGACATGATTGCGTTCGGTCGACCTTTTGTAGCGAACCCTGATTTACCAGCAAGAATAAAACATGGCCATGCTTGGGCAAGTCATAATCCAGAGACATTATTTGGTGGTGATGAAAAAGGCTTAACTGACTATCCAAGTTATACATAGCTCCGTTTTCACAATGCCGTCAGACAGTTAGTTTGCTTTGCAAGCAAACTATTAACACAGGTGGAGATGTGCTTATTAACAGCACATCTGCTCAGAAGAATTAGGAATTGTTATGTTATTTTCAGAATTTCCAATGGCGAGCGGCACACTTGCCAATCGTATCGTCATGGCGCCAATGACACGTTCACGTACCACTCAACCAGGTGATGTACCTAATGATTTAATGGCTAACTACTATCAGCAGCGCGCTTCGGCAGGACTTATTATTGCTGAAGGTACGCCAATTTCAGCTGTGGCACGTGGCTACTCGTTAACACCGGGAATTTATAGCCAACAGCATATCGAAGGTTGGAAAAAGACGACGACAGCAGTGCATAAACAAGGCGGCAAGATTTTCTTGCAACTATGGCATGTCGGCCGACGTTCGCACACTGATATTGCTGGCCAGCAGCCAGTAGCACCATCAGCAATTAAACAACCGGATCAGGTTTACGGTCCTTTGGCTGATGGAAGTTTCGGCATGGTTGAAACGTCAATTCCAAGAGCCATGACCAATGAGGATATTGAGCAAACCACCGCTGATTTTGTTCAAGCGGCACGTAATGCAATTGAAGCAGGATTTGATGGTGTAGAACTTCACGGTGCTCACGGCTATTTACTGGATCAATTCATGCGTTTTGTAAGCAACCAACGCCAAGATGAATATGGCGGCAGCCAGCAAAATAGACTACGTTTTCCACTTGAGGTGATCAATGCTGTTAATGATGCCATTGGCGCTGACAAAGTGGCTATCCGTTTATCACCATTAGTGGGTGAAGGATTTAAAGAGGTTGATAGCGATATTATTGAAGTCACGGAGCTGCTACTGAAGCAACTTGCTCCTATGAAGCTTGCCTATGTGCATTTTTCCGAAAACATCGGCGATTACACCGAAGCAACTGATAGCTTTAGACAGAAAATTCGTGATATTTATCCAAACCCGATAATGGTTGCAGGTAAACTCACTCAACAAAGTGCACAGGCTTTGCTTGAAAAAGGTTATGTAGACTTAGTCGCCTTTGGTACGCCTTACGTGACTAATCCCGATTTAGTCCAGCGATTTAAGCAAAATATGGCACTTACAGAGTTTGATGCAGATGCCAGATTAACCCTCTATGGCGGAGACGCTGAAGGTTATACAGACTATGCAGCTCATACTTAAATAAGACTGGTTTATAACATACTAATTTATAACAGACTGATTTATAACAGACTGATTGATAAAACTAAGTCATATAATCTAATTATTAAAAGTAGAGTGATATGAATTAGCCTAGAGTAATCACTACAAAAAAAGCGCTTATCGTTTATATAAACGGTAAGCGCTTTTTATTCATTCAAGCATATTTAAAAAGCTTGAAAGAAAATCCCAAAGGCACTAAATATTCCGACAAACCAAGCCAGTGAACGCATAGTGGCAATGCCTTTTAAATAAAGTAAGTGATAACTAACCCTTGCGATGACATGTACGATAGCCAAGGTCGACACTAGTGGGGTGACATTATCGGTAGCAAGCACTACAAGACAACTTATGCCAAAAACAATCAATGACTCAAACGCATTCTGATGCCCAGCTAATGCTCTAGCACCAACCCCAGTTAACTGTGCTTGTTGCGAACGTGGGTGAGCATTGTCATAACCGCCCAGTTTTGCCATAGCAACTGCCACAGGGCCTTTAGCCAAATAAGGTAATAACATAGCGATAAATAAACAGATAAGTAGAGTTTGCATTAATGCTTCCAAGCTTGCAGAGGACAATTAGCCGACAGTAAATCACTTTTTAGTGGCTTTAAAAAGGACTTTTCTACTCTCTAGATTTAAATTGTCAATTGCCTAGATTTAATTTTTCAATTGTCTAGACTTAAAAATAACCGCTTATGAAGTGATAAATAGGCTCAGTTAGCTGAAATCAGAAATTTATTTCATTAACATAAAACTGAATTTAAATTGTTTTAAATCAACTGTAAAACGCTATTCTCGTCACGCTTAGTTATAACATTTTGTTTACCTCACACAACTAATTTGAAATATCCCTGCCACCCTCACGGTCAATATAGTTACCTGCTATTAAGACAGATAACCGCGGACAGTATCTTTTAAGAGCAGCATCTTTTAATTAGTAGGAGCACATGTAAGTGTCTACTTACTCACTAATTAAGCTTACAACTCAATTGAACACTCAATAATATTGATTCATTTGAACGTTCAAATTTAAGCAAGGAACTATCATGAATACGAAAGCACAAACAGCACTTTCAGGTGCAGCACTTGCAATGGCAATGGCTGGGTTATCAGGTCAAGCAGTGGCAGGTGAATCTAATACTGCACCTTTAGCTGCGGGTGAAACCGATTTAGTCCACTGTTATGACGTCAATGTCTGTAAAGGACACAACGATTGCGGTACAGCTGATAATGCCTGTAAAGGCCAAGCAAGTTGTGAAGGAACTGGGTTTGTTGCTATGCCATCAAAGGCCTGTGGTGATGTTGGCGGTAAAGTCAAAGATGACTGGGTTGGTAAAATAACGAAGGCAGATTTGGTCCATTGTTACGGCGTCAACGTATGTAAAGGCCATAATGATTGTAAAGGCGCTGATCATGCGTGTGGTGGCAAAGCGAGCTGTAAAGGTTCAGGTTTTGTCAATACAACGGCTAAATCATGTGCTGACATCGGCGGTAAAACGGGTTAGCGATCATTTGAGCGAACATTCCAATAAGTGTTCGCTACTGTGAAAAAAGTAAAAAGTGATAGCTTGGTAAGATTCATCCCCCTAATTGCCAAGCTATTAACGTCCCGCATAATGCGATGCGTTCAATAAGAGGTAAGCCAATGTCAGAACAGAAAATCACACAAGACTTTATTGGTTTTGGCTTAGGGTTACGCACGGATCATTTCGAGTATATTTTGCAACACCAACCTGCTATTGATTGGTTTGAAGTCTTATCTGAAAACTACTTAGTTGCTGGGGGTAAACCTCGATACTATTTAGAGGCAATCGCAGAGCAATATCCGGTAGTCATGCACGGCGTATCAATGTCAATTGGCAGTACTGACCCATTGGATATGGACTACCTTAAATCTCTTAAAAAACTCAGTAATGACATTAATCCTAAATGGATCTCCGATCATATTTGCTGGACGTCAATTCATGGCGTTAACAGTCATGATTTATTACCTTTGCCCTACACAGAAGAAACTGTTAAACATGTGGCTGAGCGAGTGAAAATAGCCCAAGACGTTTTGGGCAGAAGGCTGCTACTTGAAAACGTATCCAGTTACCTATCATATAAAGACTCAACCATGGATGAATGGGACTTTTTATCACAAGTTGCAGAAGAAGCTGATTGCCTTATTTTGCTGGATATCAACAATATTTACGTCAGTGCTCGAAACCATTTTTTTAACCCACTAGATTACTTAAACAAAATTGATCCTCGTCGTGTACAACAATTTCATTTAGCAGGCCACTCAGACTACGGCGAATATGTGATTGATACTCACGACCACGATGTGCCGCCCAGTGTGTGGACATTATATCAAGCAGCGCTTGAGCGCTTTGGCCCCATCAGCACCATGATTGAACGAGATGCCAATATTCCAGATTTTCCAGTGCTATACCAAGAGCTGCTAGAGGCGCAGAAAATCGCTGAACTCACCTTGCCTGGACATCCTGCATTAAGCCAATCATCACTCGCCCCAATGGGAGCGATATCGCCAATGAGTACTAATGAAGATCTTATTCAGGATCCTTATCAGTTACCCAGTAAAAAGGTGGCTGTATGAGTCAACTAAGACAAACCCAACAAGCGTTTATGCAATATTTATTATCAGCCAAAAGCGATAATAACCTTGTTGATATCAGGGAGCGGGTTTCGGATCAAAAAGGGATTTCTGCAGACCATCGACTACAAATCTATGCCAATGCATATCGAATTCGTCTGAAAGAAACCATGGAAACGGATCATCAGATTTTAGGCCAATATTTAGGTGATGAACTATTTGATAAGCTAGCCATAGAATATCTCGACGCTCACCCCTCTTCAGCAACATCTCTGCGACAGTTTTGCGATAATTTACCAGCGTTTTTGCGCACAGATGACTTCTTTTGCCAATATCCTATTTTAGCTGATATTGCCCAATTTGAGCGTTTGTTACTCGCTGCTTTTGATGGCGCTGAGTCTACTCGAGCTGACTTCACAGATTTGCAGACTTTAGCACCTGAGTTATGGCCTGATTGCAGTTTACGCTTTCACCCAAGCTTACAAATGTTTAGCTGCAAAAGTAACGCTGTAGAAAGCTGGCAAGCACTTAAAGCTGAAACGGCTCCTGACGCCCCATATTATCAACAACAAAGGTATTGGGCTTTATGGCGTAACAGTGAAAGGTTGACTCAATTTGAATCATTAAATCAAAGCCAATACGTGCTATTAACAGGTTTTATTGAAGGAAATGATTTTGCCCATCAATGTGAGGCAATGCTGAATTGGTACGATGAACAGGCCGCACCTATGATGGTGCTGCAGACATTACAATCTTGGTTCAGTAAAGGCATTATCCGCGAGTTAGTCATTACTTAGAAACGAGTGCTTAGAAACGAGTACTTAGAAACGAGTGCTTAGTGCAAAAATTGGCTTTTAGTTTTAGTCCTAAAATCAGGCTATATCGCTTTCGGTAAAGTTACTTTTAAACGTAAAAGCGTATGCCGAGTCACCATTTTCTCTTAAGTGCATTAACCTTTCTTTTGCTTCGTGAACATCAGGAGTATGCCCTTCAGCGACCCACCACAAAACATAACTGTCTTCAGATAAGCGTTCAAACCACTCGCCTTTTCGGCGCATAAAATCGCGATGATGGGTGCGAAACATAAAGTTTTTTAGCGATTCAACATCTTCCCAAACGGACATATTGACAATCAAGCTCGGATCATCGAATACTTGAATTTGGGTGGCATCTCCAGACTCATCTTGCAGTCGCCATACAAAACCTAAACTCGCCTCCGCAATGCCATTGACCTCATCAAGATTATCAACAAAGTCTTTCATCTCTGGAGCTTCTAGTGGGTATTTACATTTTGCGATATTTAACTGTGCCAGTTTCATTTGCAATCTATTCCTTTAGTCTTCTATTTTTAAATAACCGATTCTTTTGGCAGCCACAACTTAACGCTAAGTCCACCTTGTGCACGATTTTGCATGGTAATATGACCGCCGTGAGCTTCTACTATTTCACGACATAAAGGCAGGCCAATTCCGGTACCTGACTGTTTAGTTGAATAAAACGGTAATAACGCTTGAGACAGCACTTCACTCGACATACCGCTACCATTATCTTCGATAGTGATAATAATGCCTGCTAGAGGATGATTTACCTGTTGAAAGCTTAAGCTGACTTTATCTTTATCTGCTCCCGATTCATGGGCATTTTTAAGTAAGTTAATCAGTACTTGTTCAAGCTGAACGCAATCTAATTCAATTGCCATTGTTGGTAAATCTGAATTCAATTTAAAAGCGTATTGCTCAGCTAATTGCTCAATTAAGTTATCCCAATTGACAACGGTTTTTCGAGGTAAGGGTAATTTGGCAAACTCTGCATAATGAGAGATAAATTGGCTTAAATGTGCCGTACGGTTTTCGATGGTGTCGAATATCAACTCAAGCTTGTCGTTATTAACGTCCTTGGTTAACACTCTTCCTGAATTCACCATAGACGCTATAGGTGCTACTGAGTTGTTCAATTCATGGCTGATAATGCGGATAACCTTCTTCCACACCGCCACTTCTTGGCGATTAAGTTCTTTGGTCAGCTGCTTGAGTAATATTAAATGGTGTTGTTGATTGTTTTGGCTAAACTTGCCCCGTGAGATATGCCAGGTCTCAACGTCATCATCACTACTATTTGGGTTGTCACCATCAATTGAAAATAGCCCTTCATGCTCGCTATCGAGTGCTTGCTTAAGCGCATGAGGTAGCTCTGCAATCAAATCAGATAACAACATACCTTCAATGCGTACACCTTGGTTAAATAAGTGTCTTGCAGCGTCATTGGCATAGATAATTCGTTGATTGTCATCCACCAGCAACATAATGTTGGGTGAGTTTTGAATAACTTTATCGAGCATCAATTCACGTTGATAGATGAACTGCCTTTCATTACGCAGCTTTTGCGATGCTTGGTTATACAGCTCTGCAATGGCGTCTAATTGTGGTTCGCCATAGCCATGTAACGATACGCTAAATTCATTATCTTTAAAGTTGAGTAAACCCACTTCTAATGCACTTAAACTATCGCTCAACGTTTGAGTAAGCCACATACTGATTAAGAAACAAATTCCCGCACTAATGACAATCGCCAGCCATAATTGTTCAGGGCCAAATGAAAACCAAATACTCCAACCACATAGTCCGCTGACGGCCAGGCTTAAAAGATTACCAAGCACTAACTTACTTCGAAGTTGCAGCGTATTTTTCATTATCTATGTTCACTTTTATTCGCATTTAATAAAGTTATCGCCATGGGCTACTTAGCAGAAAGGCCGTATTTATCCATACGGCGATAAAGTGCTTGGCGGCTTAAACCTAAAGACTTAGCCACCCTCGCAATCACACCATTATGAGCGATAAGCGCTTGTTCAATTTGCAACTTATCGGGTTCAGATACTGGCATATTCTTAGTTGATACAGGCGTAATCTCTTGAACTGTAGTATTGACGATTACAGATGTCAGCCCTAAATCAGCGCTGGTTAATACGGCATTTTGTGTCAGTAAAACCGCCCTTTTGCAGACGTTTTCAAGTTCTCTGACATTGCCAGACCACGGGTGTGATAATAATGCTTGCTGAGCAGGTTTATCAAAGCTAAACCCTTCACCAACAAAATGCAGTGCTAACGGTAAAATATCATCCACGCGCTGATTAAGTGGTGCTAATGGCAGCTCAATCACGTTTAAGCGGTAGAATAAATCTTCTCTAAACAAGCCATTGGCAATATCATCTGCTAAGTCTGCATTGGTTGCGCTGATCACGCGGACATTCACTCTTCGAGTTTGATGACTTCCAAGACGTTCAAATTCACCAGTTTGCAGCACGCGTAATAGTTTCACCTGCCCAGATAACGGCAAGTTACCAATCTCATCTAAAAATAGTGTGCCGCCGTCAGCGGCTTCAAAACGGCCTATGCGAACTTTGTTTGCACCAGTGAACGCGCCAGCTTCAGCGCCAAACAATTCTGCCTCTAATAAGTCCATTGGCAATGCGCCAATGTTCACTTTAATAAATGGCTTATGACTTAATAATGAGTTGGCTTGTAATATATCAGCAATTTTATCTTTACCTGCACCATTAGGGCCTGTAATCATCACGGACACATCAGACTTGGCCACTTGTAATGCTAAATCAATACAGCGCTGCATTACACCGCTGCCAAATACCATACCGCACAAGTCAGCATTGTTGATGGCACTCATGCGATCAGAGTCCACGCGGGTCAGTTGATTATTTTGCTTAGAAAGGTGATAAATCGACAACAGATTATTGATGCTGGTGAGCAGCTTGGCGTCATCCCAGGGCTTGCCCATGTAATCGGCAGCGCCTGCTTTAACCAATTCAACGGCGGTTTCTAATTGTGTCCACGCCGTCATTAAAATAATCGGTAAATTGGGCTGCTGCTGGCGTAAGGTATAAAACAGCTGCTTACCTTCTTCGCCAGAAGTCGTATCTTGAGTAAAGTTCATGTCTTGAATAACAAGACTAATATCTTGTTTAGATACAATATCTAAGGCTTGCTCTGGCGTTTCACAGCTCAATGCTCGATAGCCATGGATGTCTAACATCAACGTCAGTGCGCTGCATATAGCATGGTTGTCATCAACCACTAAAATACTATCCATGTGTATTATGTGTTCTCTTTGTATGTTCTGGCGTTATGTAATCCAGATAACGTTACTGTAAAAAGGTCTCTTTTGCGAGAAGCTTAAGCATGTATCAACCTAAGTTAGCATAGGCCATAGGATTATTTTGAGGTTAATGGCGACGACTCACCATTAACCTCTGATGTTAGTTAAACGCTGCGAGTTGCCATTGCAGGTGATATTTTTGCCGCCTTCAGCGCGGGGAAAATCACTGCCAATGTCGTCACGATTAACAAGCCAGCAATAGCGGCAATAGGATAAGTCATGGGTAACATGGGTAAACTATATAAACTCATTAATTGTTGACCTAATTGCAATGACAATAAGCCACCAATCACTCCACCAGCAAGACAAATCATGTAGTTTTCAACCATAAAGAAGTTAACAATATCGCGTTTTTTCGCCCCTAAAGCACGGCGAGTACCAATCTGCTTAGTACGACGCTGAATATTGAACATCACCATCCCTGTTAACCCTAAAGCAGTAATCAACAGCAATAAAATCACCATCATGCTGAGTAAGGTTGCCATTAATCTGTGGTTGCTATAAGACTCTTTCTTCATATCGAGTAGTGATGAAAAACCATCAATAACGCGATTAGGGTTTTCAGCATGAAACGCTTTGACAATGGCTTCTTCTAGAGCGGGAATATGTTCAGGTAAAGCACGTACCATATAGGTTTTATTCTTCAACCCACCGCCAAAATCAATATTTTGAATCACGCTATATTCAAAATTCTCATGATTAACCCAAGCCCCTTGTAGCTTTTCAATCACGCCAATGATTTCGATGGTTTGTGCACCTTGATACATGATTTTGCCAACGGGAGATTCATCTCCCCAGAACTCTTCAGCTAGAGGTTTCGATACCATCGCTACCATACCGCTTTGATCAAGTTGAGTATTGATTTCTTCAGGACGAAAATTACGCCCTTCGATAAGCTTAGCGCCCATCACATTGAGTAAATGTTCATTACCTAAATACAAAGCAAAGCCAGGCATACTTTTGGCGGTGTCTTCATCGGCACTATCAACATAGCGATCCATCCAGCCGCTACCACTGAGTGGCATCATGTTGGTTGAACTGGCATCAATGACATTGGGTAGGCCACGTAATATTTGTTGGTCGATAACATTTTGCTGAATGTTATCGATAGCAGGGTCAAAATTATAAACGTTAAAGCTTAAAACTTGCTCTTCCATTAAGCCCGAATCACGCTGCATCATGGTTAAACGTTCATGAATAATAAAGCTGGCATTAGCCACTATCGCAACTGACAAAATAATCTGTAACAGCAACAACACAGGACCACTTTTGCTGCGCATTAAACTCGATAAAATAGGTTTGATATGTAACATGTTGAATTCCTTTCTTTGCTCACTACTGCGCTTTTAAATACACGCTAGGCTTAGTGCGGCACACTACCCAAGCAGGATACACACCTGCCAGTACTGCCGTTGATATGGCAATTAGTGGTGTGATAATCCACATGCTGGTATCTAACCCTGTAACACTCGGGTCGACATTAAACTCGGCATGTAGCACAGTTAATGCCCCCCAAGCCCACAACAACCCTACAATGCCGCCAATAAAACCGATTAAGCCCACTTCCACCATATACTGGGAAAATATCTGCCCACGGCTGGCACCAATGGCGCGGCGAACACCCACTTCTGGCGCGCGTTTTAAAAACTTAGTTAGCAATAAACCTAAAATATTGACCAAACACACACTCAAAAACAGTACGCTGAGGCCGACTAAAATTTTGTTATCTCTTGGCACTACATCATTATTCTCAAGCCATAGCGCCACATCACTAATTTGAAAAGACTCTTGTGGAGTTTTAGCAGTATCAGTGAAACGACCAAAGCTGCGTTGTTGTTCAACATACTGAGCAAGCCAAGTTTGCAACTGTTGCTTGTCGGCAGCCGTTGGTAATAACGCCCAAAACTGAATCCAGGTTTTTTCAGAATTTAAGCGGTCTTGATAGGTCAACATTGGCTCAAATTTCCAGCCACTGGTATTACCCCAAACATCAAACTCTTCTTGCTCAGTCAGTGAGAATGGAATGAACACCTCTTCAGCATCATTGAATGCACCGTTCAGAGGATCATAGTATTTAGGTTGTGGATTCCATTCTTTAATCACTCCCACTACTTGGTAAGGCTTACGATTAAGGTAGATGGTTTTACCGACACTGTTTTGTCCATCAAAAAACGTTTGATTGAGTTTCTCACCGATCACCACTTGATAAGCAGGCTGACTATCGACCGTTTTACTCCAACGTTCACCATATAAAAATGGCACCTCGAAAATGCTAAAAAAGTCTCTGTCTGTGATTCGAATACTTTTTAACACAGGCTCAATATCTTGATTATCAGATTGCATCGCCAGCCCTGTGCGAAATGATGCAGCCTTAAGCGCTAGCTCGTTATTATTACGTAGATTAATGGTATCTGTGTAAGTAATATTCGACTGAAAATCATCCCAGGTATCTAAGCCTTGGCTCCAAAGCTGAATGGAGTTGATGCTATCACTTCTGTCTCCGGCAGGATTATATGACATGGTTTTGTAAACATTGAGCGTAGTAATCGTAATCCCAATACCAATTGAAATCGCTAAAACCATTAGCATGGATAGCATTGGGGTTTTCTTGATGCTGCGCCAAGCAAGATCGCAATAATATAAAAACATAAGCTTATCTCCTACTCAGATTATCCATTGCTACTTGCAGCTTGTTGTATGCCAGCAGCTTGCTGTAAATCGGTTACAACAGATTGTTCGGCTTTTTGATACATAGAAAAGTCACACACTTGGCCATCAACGATTTGAATATTGCGCTGGGCACGTCGAGCCAATTCTGCATCATGGGTCACCATAATAATTGTGGTTCCCGTTTGATTAATGTTTTCTAGTAGCTCCATCACTTGGCGCGCCATTAAGCTGTCTAAATTACCCGTTGGCTCATCGGCTAATAGAAACCTTGGCTCGCCAGCTAAGGCTCTAGCAATCGCAACACGTTGCTGCTGCCCACCTGACAATTGTGACGGTAAATGCTTCATACGCGCTGCTAATCCTACTTGCTCTAACGCTGATTCCACCCGGCGATTACGCTCAGCGCGATTAAAACCACGATAACGTAAAGGCACTTCAACATTTTCAGCTAAATTAAGATCAGGGATAAGGTTAAAACCTTGGAAAATAAAACCAATTTTCTCATTTCTGACTTTAGCGCTGTGGTTATCGCTTAAGTTAGATACATTGACACCATCAAGACAGAATTCGCCAGAGGTAAACCCTTCAAGTAAACCTGCAATATTCAAAAAGGTGGTTTTTCCTGAGCCTGATGGCCCTGTAACCGCGACAAACTCCCCTTCTTCAACTTCAAGATTAAAGTCACGTAAAGCATGAGTTTCTACTAAGTCCGTTTTAAATACTTTGCTAATATTTTTCATTGATAACATGTGTTCTTTCCTTGTTTAACTAGCTAATGCTTTAGCGCTAGTTATCATTATTTATTCTATAAGTTGGTTAATAAAATGGTTCTTTACAGTGCTAAAACTGCACAATAATCTGTATGGCAGTGGCAAAATCTAATTCAAATAGCACCTGCACTATGTCGCTGCTTAATCCATAACTAACCTGATCTGCGAGTTGATCTGTTAGGTCAATAATTTGAAAACTAAATGACAACCAGTTAAAGCTTTCATCTATGCGATAACTCACCGCTAAACTCAAAAACATCAACGCGATAAAGCCAGTGATTGGTTTTGTTTGAGATAATTTCATTGTGGCGTCCTTACTTAATGCTGTTGTAATCCAATAGGGTTAACATTTATCTAATTTGAATCTGTTCATCGTTTCTAAATGCTTCGGTGCCAGACACCACCCATACATCACCTTCTTTACCACCGTCGACGATTTCAACTTGGCTCATGCTTCTAGCGCCTAGTATCACTGGCGTTTTAACTGCCATATCTTGATTCATCACAAATGCAGTTGAACCACCACGATTTAAAAAGTCACCACGTTTTACCATTAATACATTCGGGCGATTCTCTAATAACACCCTTGCTGATAAACGTTGGTTTTGACGTAGTGATAAGCTCGGTTCAGGATTAAACCTAACTCGCGCGGTTACCTCACGATTTCTTACTTCAGGTGAAATAGAAGACAAGTGACCCATAACATTGACGCTGCCAAAACTCAGTTCCACTTCCATGCCAATACCTAAATCGTCTGCGTAAGACTCAGGTACAGCAAGCTCTGCTTCAAAGGCGCTTAAATCCACAACCGTTAAAATAGGCTGACTGGCACCAATTCGTGCTTTTTGTTCAACCAACCAGTTACCAATAATGCCTTTAACCGGTGCCTTAACTTCTAATGCTGAGATCTGACGAGCAAGCTCGGTAACAACCAAGGCTTGTCTATCGACTTCCAAAGCGCGATTTTTCAGTTCGAACGTTAAGGTATCGCGCATCAAATCGACTTCTTGAATCGCATGCTGATGCATTAAATTAGCTTTGCGTAACTCATCTTTACCTTTCTCAAAATCAATTCGGCTAATCAAGCTGTTTTGAATCAATTGATCGCCTCGGCGGCTTTCTCTGTCTGCGGCTTCCAAATCAACTTTCGCCATATCCAGTATTTGGGTGACTCGTAATTGCTCACGGCGTGCATCTAACTTGGCGCGCTCTAAATCACTTTCCATTGCGGCATATACCGATTGCTCTTGTTGAAAACGACTGCGTAATTTAGGGCTATCGATTTGAGCAACAACTTGGTTGGGTTCAACTTGATCACCAGGCTGACTCAATAGCGTCACGACACCTTGTTCAGTGCTATACAAAATAGGCGCATTGGCCGCAACGATTTTACCTGTGGTAGCGATATCACGAACCAAAGTGCCACGAGTTACCGTGGCTAAACGTAAGTCTTTGCTTTCAATTGAACGAATCGATGAATCATGTCCAATGCTTGCCCACACTAAGGCGCTCATTAACACACCTACTGTGCCAATAATGACTGGCATACGGAGTTTTTTAGAAGCACTTGGCTTAACGACAGTATCTTGTCCGCTGGTATCTTTAATCATCTCAGTTCCTTGAAACTCGCTAGATAATGTCCGTTATATGGTTATCTAGTCCGCTAATTCGATATTGATACCTAACAGATAGCACAGGGCGTGCCAGAAAATTAAAAACAATTAAAATCATGAACTTAACTAAATCGTAGTTCTTTTAACGCAATAGAATGTGTCCGCGGACACACTGAAAAAGTGTCCGCATAAAAGGAAAGTGTCCGAGCGGACACTTTATTAGCAATAGGTGAATCACAACAGGAAAGGTTATGCCTTATACTTTGAGCTTAGGTCTTATCTCGCTGTGCTTTGATAACAGCTAAACATATCGCTTGTGAGTATAAGTCAGATGTCATTGCGCTCTGACGTTATCTAAAGCGTCACAAAGTGCTTGCACACCTAGTATGGCTCTTGGGGAAGCGCGATGCAGTAAATCCGCATTAAGCTGATAGATATGATTATTTTTTACTGCGGGTAATTCAGGCCACGTTGACCAATCGACACCAATCACATTACCTTCATCTTGGCTTTGAAGAATCACTTCTGCACCGGTTAACAGTACATTCTCAACGCTTATCTGTGGGTATTCACTGGCAGCATCGATAAATACATTCTCGCCATGACAAGCACTGATAATATGCTCTATCCAACTGCCCTTTGATACCGTCATTAATGGCGTTGACCATAATTGATAAAAGACTTTCACAGCAGGCTTTTGTTGGTTTTCACTACGAATGAGCGATAACTGTTTGCGGTAATCATTAGCCACTCGCTTAGCTTGCTGTTGATTCCCCGTTAGCTCACCTAATTGTTCTAGCTCTTTGGCCACATCATCTAGGCTTTTAGGATCGCTATTAAACACATTAAAACCTAGCTGTTTTAATTGACCAATGTCTTCCATTTTATTGCCACTTTTCCACACCACAATAAGGTCTGGATTTAGCTCAATCACTCGCTCCATCTGAATGCCATAATAGCCGCCAATACTCGGGATATTCTTAGCTTGCTCAGGAAAGTCTGCATGATCCGTGGTAGCAACAATCGTCTCACCTGCACCTATGGCATATAGCATTTCTACTGCATGAGGAGATAACGCAATCACCCGTTTAGCAGGAATGCTTTTATCTACTAAAGCTTTGTTTACTATCTCTTTGCTCACTAAAGCTTTCGTTGCTAACACTTCTGTAGCCGCTTCTGTAGCCGCTTCTGTAGCCGCTGCATTGCCACAAACGCCTAGTACCGATAACGCTAAAGTGAAACTTAAGGTGAATATAAATCGATGAGCAACAAAATGAGCCACTAAAAATCCTTTGATAAGTGAAGTCACGGTTAATGTAACCAATAACGTAAAAATGAATCCAGTTTTAATAAACCAGCGCTAAAACGCTATTCTAGCAATTTATTAAGACTATTGAATGCGTTATAACACGAGTTCACTGGGCCAGCCATATTGCTCGATTAAGTCTTGAAGATTCTTAGGTCGGTATTTGGGGTCATTATCCCAACGATCTTTTACCGATTGATGGATCAACATTGGCAGACCCATTGGGGCCATATCTCGATACAGTTTGCGTTTAACACGATAAAAGCTACGTCGCGAGTTATGCAATTTAGCTAAAGGGGTTGGTGAAACCTGATTAATTAAATGTGCCTCAATACTTAAACTCTTCGCTTGAGCTTCAGACAACATCCATAACAAAGCATTATCCGATAACATCTGCCCATTTTTGTCAGCTTGGTAGCTGCCACCAATATTACTGTGGGCACCCGCAAACCAAACTTGTTTCATATCCATGGTATTTTTGGGTTGCCAAATTGTCGGCTCGAAATCTTGTCGATGCTCATCAATCGCTAGTGCATGGCGAGCCACTTTGACATTGCTGCCAATTTTCGTGTCATAAAACTCATCTTTATCTTCAAACAAGCCTAAAAAAGAGCTGGGGATCCCCATTGCGCCCACCGTGTCCCATACACCAACAAACTCAATATCTCGCGAAGGATGCGAATGTTGCTGCCTAAATGCCAATGACTTCGCGCCATCTGGTGCATATGCTGAAGCTTGGGTTTTATAGTGGTCAAAAGCTTGTTGAATGAGCTTGGCATCAGGGCGTTTTACGATGCCGCAGTTATTAATCAGTCCACACAAGCAGCGCATGGTATACGAGCCTCGGCTGAAGCCAAATAAGTAAATGGCGTCACCCGCTTGATAATTTTGCACAATATATCGGTAGCCATCGACAATATTTTTATGCAGACCTCTTCCGGTTGCGCCACCAATGATACCGTCGTAATAAGAGCCTACTCCCCAGTCATAAAATACCTGTTGGGGAGTGCCATCGGCAGCGACGGGGCTAATGGCTCTCGCTAGACGCAGCACATTGGTCGCTTGATCTTGGTTAATATCTTCTTCAGGTCGGTTCCAAGTACCGTCGGCACATATAATAATTCGCTTGTTCATTACTCTTCCTTGAAGGCCCAGTTGCAGCTCTATTGCTATACCGATAGCAACGCAGTCATAGCTGCTTAGCCATAGTCATAGCCATAACAGCATCACCGTATTAGATTTACAGGATAACTCACTTACCGTTTATCAGCTGATTAAGCTTGTTCGACTTTTCGACAATAGTCATTAGTGCAAAAGTATCGTTTACTCAGTATGACTCATACACCTAATTCTCCAGTAGTAAGGAATGGCCATGTTAACCACAGATAAATCGGTATTAGTGATCATTGATGTTCAGGGTAAACTTGCCCAAGTCATGCAACAATCTCCCGAACTCCACAAACAACTGGGCATTCTTATTCAAGGAGCGCAGCTGTTTGATATGCCAATTTTATGGGTTGAGCAATTGCCCGATAAATTGGGCGGCACCACAGAGGAGTTAGCTGCACTACTGAGTAAAACGACTCAAGTTATTCCAAAGTCATATTTCAGCGCTTGGCAAAGTCCAGAGTTTCAGCAGCAGTTAGCCAGACTTAATCGCACAGATATTATTCTTGCCGGTATTGAAACCCACGTTTGTGTTTACCAAACCTGCCAAGATTTACTCTCTAATCGCTATAACGTCCATCTTGTCGCCGATGCGGTATCTTCACGCACTGTTGAAAACAAACAACTGGGTATTCAAATGATGACGCAATTAGGCGCACGAACAACCAATACTGAGTCATGCTTATTTGAACTACAGCATCAAGCCAGTGGCGAGCGATTTAAATCACTGCTAAAGCTGATTAAATAGCCGTTAATAAATATAAAAACGCCAATATATGACTTTTGTCATCTGAACCCATGACAGTTCTCACTTATTTAGATTCACCTTCTTTTCTACACTGGCTGCATCTGAAAAAACAACGTGACAGCCGTTAAGTTGGAACAAAAAGGAGCTAAACATGGGTTGGGAATATGTCGCAATATTAAGTCTTTGTGTTGGTGCTATTAATCAAATAGTGCCAGTGATTTTAGCCTTAATCGAAAAAGACAACACGGAGAGATAAACTTACTATATTTGTTTGCTAACAATCGTTAATAGCAATTGTTAATAACAATCAATAGCAGTCGATAGCAGAATTATTTGTTAGGAATAGCTAGTCGATAAAGCTAGTCGCAAAAGCCAGTAGCGGTCGCTAAGATACAATATAAAAGAGCACCATGATGTGCTCTTTTTATTTTCAAAAGCCTAAAAATGAGAATAATTCAAAGCAACTGTCAGCCAAAGTGGACATTCAGATTATTAATTTTGTATTATTTTTATTCAATTTGAACATCTGAATTTTGTAATAAGCTAAACTAGTTGATAGTTTTATGGAAATGATTGTATTTCTGTTATTATTTATACCCATGTTACCTCAAAATGCTTTGTCAGGCACAAGCTCGGATAACAATGCAAGGCGTAAGCTGAGGTAATTGTTATTCACTTTTCAAAGCTTAAAACGTAGCAATGGTTTTCGAGCTTGCGCCCCGTAGGGCAAGGCAAATAGCACCAATCTGCGTTGTTATAAAATATCTATGTAGAATAACTATACTTCAATATTATGCCTAGCATCTTGGCACTATTTGCCTTGCTGACTTTGCATCTTGAAGTATCATGGGTATACAACCAAATAATCATAATTTAATGGATTAGCATCAGTCTATCCAAGTTCATATGCCATAGGTAAAAATATGATTAACCACTTCACAGTCCTCGGTGTTAAAGCCAGTGCCAAAGAAGACGAAATAAAAAAAGCCTATAAACGTTTATCAAATAAGTTACACCCCGATAAACTGATTAATGCTTCAGAAGAAGAAAAACATCTTGCAGCGCAGCAGTTGCATCGGGTCAAAAATGCCTATGATGTTTTGTCTGATAAAAAATTAAGAACTGCCTTTATTAAAGATTTTAATAATGTCATCGTGACCAATCCTACAGCGGCAATGACCGAGCTGTGGGACCAATTTTATTCTTGAGAAACCCATGAGCAAACCACTTAATATCTCACGTATTAATGAGTTAAAAAATAATGCCTATGACAATATCGAGTCGTATAACGATCCCGATAGCCCTGAAGCATTAGCCAAATTTACTGACTCAATGAAAGCGATCTTATTAGCGGATCCTTCGATGCTTGCCGCTGTGCCAGAATACTTACCTGTGGCGCTATTCAATCGAATTCGCTTTTCAGATGCTGCCAAAACCAAGTGGGCAACATGGATTGATACTGCGACGATGCCGTCGTGGGATGAGTTTAAAGTAACGATTCAATTTAATAATGATGATGTGCCTTTAGTGCTGGCAGTACGTAAGTATAGTGAAGAGTTACTGATTGAGAGCTGCGCCGTGGTGTACTTACTTAACACCCAAGATAATGTGGTAGCGCCGAGTAAATCATTCAGTAGTGCTTCAGACTCAGATTCATCTGACGACGGTTATGATCCATACAATGATGATGGTGATTATGACGACAGCGATGAAGAAGGCTATTACGATCAATATGATGACGAGGAGCGATAATGAACAACCTTATTGAACTCACAGCAGCAGAGATTAAAGATCTTGCCGATGTCGAGCCGCAACAAGCCAGTAAGCGCTTTGAAATTATTGCTAATACCATGTCGGATGATCAACTGGTTGATGTTATTGAGCACATGGATATTGTGACCTTAACGCAAATTAACAGTCACCATGATATTTCATGTCCATCAATCATGTCTGAGTTGATGTCGCCAGAACAAATCCGTGACATCGTTTGTCAGCAGCCACTGTATTGGGAAGAGCAAATTAAAACCAATGCCGATGAGCTCATGCACCATACATTTGAGTTTCTGACTTACCTCATTCGTATTCAGGGAACAGAAGAAAAGCAAACCGCTATTTTAGAATGTATTGCTGAAGATCCAGCTGGATTATTCTACTTGTCAATTCCGTTTATTGAGCTAATCCTTGCACCATCTGGCGAGCAAGATGGTAATTCGATTTACGAGAGTTTCGATGATGAAGATGATGGCGAAACTGTAGGCTACAGTAACTGGCAGGCAGATGAAGAAGCTCACAGCTTAGCGATGGACGACCCACGCAGCTTATTCGCTCTGATTAAACAACTTGCACCTAGTGTGGCTTCATCAATTAAGAACTTGCTACGTAATGAAAGTTCTGGCTGGGAGCAAATCATCGGTAAATTCGTTAATGAGCTTGTTCTACAAGCGAAAGAGAAAAACGAAGTGGCTGATGAATACGCTGAAGTCGATGACATGTTTACTTTTCTTGATTAAGGAATCGACTTAATGCAATTAGCATTACGTGATAATAACCAAGGTCCCTATTTTAGTCGTGTACTTGAATATGGACGTGCAGAAGAACGCTTAACCGATGAACATGTGACTCAAATAAAATCCAAAGCGATTTTAATGAGTTTGAAACTGGCAGATAAGTTTTATAACAAACACAAAATGCATTTGCTTGAGCATGCAGCTCACGATGTCATTGGTGTCGTAAGTATAGGACTTATTGCGCTAACAGGTGAAGAACCTGTCGCTTCAGTCGCTTTACTGCAAACGCCCGATGGCGTGCTTAAGTGTTTTCAAAAAGGCTGGAGCATGCTGACAACTGTCAGTAAACACATGCACGGAAGTGATAATTCGCTTTACGGTGGTATCAATCAGCTCTTGTTAGAGAAAATCTCTACTCCACCCGATACTGAAGAATGGTTAGGCTGGCAAGATTATCAAACAGCGCTGAAAGATCATCAAAACCAAGAAGCCACTAAGGTTTTATTAGAAACCTTTTACGCTAAAGTGGAGCTTGACCCTTTATTTAGCTTGGGCTTAGAAAGCGTATTAGCTGAAGCCGTTTTGTACCGTATTATGTTTGATGACGCCAGAGTGCGTGAAGACATGAAAAAGCGTTTACGCAAAATTGAATTAGATGAAAAATGGTTCAGTGTTGATACGATTACGCTTCATACTGAGCGCGCGCTAAGTCATTTACCCGACGCTTTAGCACAAACCATACGCGAAGACTTAGGTAAGCATTTCTATAAAGAGTTATTGCGTACCCTCAAGTTTGCCAAGAAATATCGCGAGTTAGCTCTTGATGATGCAAGCCCTGAAAAGCTTGAACGATATGAGCAAAAGCATGGCATGCAAGGTGTACTTTTAGGCTGGCAAGATACTATTGAATTCTAGAGACTGAATTCTAGCGATCAAATCGCTAACTTCGGAAATCAGCTAATTACTGACACAAATTTTAAGGACAACGAAGCTAACTTCGTTGTCCTTTTTTATTGCGTATTCAATTTGCCGAAAGTATCTCACTCACTATCAGGTTGATCTAAATCCAGTTAACCACGTATTGTTAATAAGCCGTATTATTGAAGCAGATGAATGAAGAATGAGTCTTCAGCAGTACCTCACTTTCCTTCAAAATGAGTTGTCACTATGAGTAAAGAAGTAGCCAAAGTTCCAAGTAGTCGTTTTTCCAGACTGAGTAAAATGGGTGGTCTTGCCTCACGTTTAGCTGGAAATGTATTGCTGGAAGGGGCAAAGCAGCTCAGTAAAGGCCAATCACCTAAACTTCAAGAACTGGTTCTTACGCCTAAAAATATTTCTCAAGTAGCAGAAAAGCTCGCCCAACTTCGCGGCGCTGCGATGAAAGTCGGCCAAATGATTTCAATGGACACTGGGGACTTATTACCCGCAGAATTAAGTGAAATCATGGCAAGGCTGCGTGATGATGCTAAAGCCATGCCTCATAAACAATTGGTCGAAATACTCAAGCAACAATGGGGAAATGATTGGTTATCGCCATTTGCCCAATTTGAACTGCGCCCTTTTGCCGCAGCATCAATTGGTCAAGTGCATCTTGCTTATTTAGATTCAGGGGAAAAGCTAGCGGTTAAAATCCAGTATCCAGGCATTAAAGACAGCATTGATAGCGATATTGATAACGTTGCTACCTTACTAAAAGTCGCCCAGTTGATTCCAGATCATGTGCAATTTGATAAATTACTCGCAGAAGCAAAAGCTCAACTGCATCATGAAGCCGACTATGAATACGAAGCTCGCCTTTTAACGCAATACCAGCAATGGGTTGCGGGTAATGAACAATTTATTGTACCTAAAATCTACCAGTCATTAAGCACGGACAGTATTTTAGTCATGGAGTTTATCGAAGGTGAAGCCATTGAAAATGTCGCTAAGCTTGAGCAAAGCATTAGGGACAATGTCGCCACCCAATTATTGGCACTATTTCTAGACGAGCTATTCGAGTTCAAGCTAGTACAAACAGATCCTAACTTTGCCAATTTTATGTACCAAAGCCAAAGTGACAAGATTGTATTACTGGACTTTGGTGCCACTCGTTCAATATCAGATGACCTGTCTGCAGGTTACCGAAAACTCATGCAAGGGGCGATGACCAGTGACAAAGCGTTAATGACACAAGCGGCCTCAGACATCGGTTTCTTTCAAAAAAACATCACCATAGAGCAGCAACAACTGATCGTTGATATTTTCCACCAAGCCTGTGAACCATTGCGATGCGACGGAGAGTATGACTTTGAAACCAGTAACCTTGCAAAACGCGTCACTGATGCTGCTAAATCAATGAGTACCAAGCCAGATGAATGGCATACGCCACCTACTGATGCAATTTTTGTTCATCGGAAATTAGCCGGAATATACTTACTAGCCTCACGCATAAAAGCAAAAGTTAACGTTCAAAAGCTGTTTTTAAAACATCAATGAACAGGTGACCGAATGCAACTGACAAGTGCAGCAAACGAGTGAAGCTAACAATTGCAGCAAACAAGTGCGGCTTTTGAGTTAAGTCTTAATGGCAAATTAACAAGGTTTAATACCGACAAGATATTCTAATCTGCGTAAATTATGGCAGTATTAAACACGACCTTTCATCATTTGAGTATTTTTATGTTCAACCGAACCACTCGCAAATCTATTAACTGGTTACTTATTTCACTTTGCTTCAGCGCTTGTTTAACCACGACATTGTTGTCAATGTCAGCCAAAGCAAACCCAAAGGCAGAGGCAGAGAAAGAAGCAGAAAAGCCTTCCTTGCAAGTTAAAGGCGAGTTAAGCATTACTCCTTTATCAGACACATTGTTTGTCCACGAATCCTTTATGCAAACCCAGCAATACGGATTTGTCGGCTCTAACGGACTCATTTTAATTGATGATAACAAAGCCTATTTAATCGATACCCCATGGAGTGAGGCTGATACGATCAAACTAGTCAGTTGGATTGAAAATCAAGGCTTCACTTTAGCGGCCAGCGTATCAACGCACTCACATGAAGATCGCACTGCGGGGGTGGATTACTTAAACCGAATCGGCGTGACAACCTATGCATCTGAACATACGAATAAACTCCTTAAACAAGCAGGCAAACCTACCACCACAAATAGCTTTAAAGCAGGTCAATTCGACTTTGTAGAGTCTAAAGCCGAAGTCTATTTTGTCGGTGCGGGTCACACGATTGATAACTTGGTAGTCTGGTTTCCTCAATCCAAATTGCTTTATGGTGGCTGCTTAGTCAAAAGCCTTGGCAGTAAAAGCTTAGGGTATTACGGTGAAGCTGACTTAGACGCTTGGCCATTCTCAATTAAGCAATTACAAACACAATTTACAGACACCGACAGAGTGCTTCCTGGCCATGGAAAAATAGGAGATAAACAACTCCTCAGTCATACTATTTCACTGCTTGAGCAACACGCAGAACAGCACTAAGACAGCGTTTACAACAAATACAGTAATATAAACAATGTATAAAAAATAAATAACCCCTCTGGATTTCCTAAAATCCAAATTGATAAAATACACGGAGAGTTAACTATGTTCAGTCACGTTATGATTGGCGCCAACGACATCGACACATCAAAGGCGTTTTACGATGCCACTTTAGCTGCATTAGGTCACGCACCAGGTATGATTGATCCGAAAGGGCGTTGCTTTTATGTCACTGAAACAGGTGTCTTTGCGTTAACTAAGCCTATCAATGGTGAAAGCTCAAGCCATGGTAATGGCACCACAGTTGGTTTCTCGGCTGCGAATGAAGAACAAGCACTTGCATGGCATGCTGCAGGGCTTGCTAATGGTGGCGTCACCTGTGAAGAATTGCCAGGTTATCGAGAATCACCAATGGGGCCACTATTTCTAGGTTACTTACGCGATCCCGCAGGTAACAAAATTTGTGTACTTTACCGCCCTAAATAACACCTGATTTATATCAATAGAATAAAGCCGTGACCCCACGGCTTTGCTCTAGCTTCTCTTTAGCTAAACGCCTCTTGCTTACGTCTCTCGCTAACGTCTCTCGCTAACGTCTCTTGCTAGGGTGTCTTGCTAACGTCTCTAGCTAACGCCTCTTGCTAACGTGTCTTTAATCCAACATCTATTCTAGTTAACAGCACTAACGCCATAACAAACCTGCGCTTGAAAGATCTTTTCTTAAGCCGCGACTAATGCCTTTTGACATCAATCAAGGTAAACTTATGCAGCGTAATAATTAACAAGATAATTTGCCATAATCGAGCGGTTAAAAGGCTTACAAAGCCATCTGTGTTCGTGTTAATGATTAACAATGGCTTTATCCATAATGTTATATCCCTACTCTTGCTACTTAGATTAGCTAATCAACAGTAAAACGGTTAAGGCTTTCCTTCATGTCACAATTCGATCCCCTTTTTAATCAGTTCAATGAATCGATTGCTGATATTCCTTTACCAGACAAATTTACTTTCCCGTTTTATTATCAGCCTCACCCTCTTGCTGTCATGGCTGCAGAGCAATTACAGCGCCACCTTACTCAGCAAACAGACTGGGTACATAACTTTGGTCTTGAAGATAAAACAGATTCGCCTCAACAGCGACAAAAGACAAAACTAAAGCCTGTTGGTAAAATGTTTGGTGTATTGGTCGTTAAAAACAACCAAGGTAAAATAGGTTTTTTAGCTGGTTTTTCAGGGAAAATTGCCGAACAAAATATCTTGCCCCATTTTGTTCCGCCAGTGTTCGACATGCTAAGTAGTGATAGCTTCTTTAAGCGTGAGTATGAAGAAATAAACCAAATAAGCCATAAACTAAAAGCGCTAGAATCAAATCCTCAATTAACCGAGTTTGAGCAAACTTATACCAGCGTAAAATTAGCAGCCGAACAACAAATAGCTCAACATCGCGAGTTGATGATTGAGAACCGAAAAGCGCGTAAAGCAAAACGTAACAACTTAATTGGCCTAACTGGTTCTGAGCAAACCGTATTATCCATTGAGATGAGTAGGCAAAGCGTTAACGATAAGCATCAGCTAAATGCATTAAAACGAGAATCCGATACTAACATTGCTCAAGCTCAACAACGACTCAATGAATTAACCAATCAAATTGATGCATTGAAGCTGCAACGCAAACAAGTTTCAAATGCACTGCAGCAAAAATTATTTGCTCAATATCAATTCTTAAATATCAAAGGTGAGTGTCGCGACTTAAGTGATATTTTCCAAGACGCACCGAATCATCAACCGCCTGCTGCTGCGGGTGAATGCGCGGCCCCTAAGTTACTCCAGTATGCATTTAAGCACCAATTAACTCCTATTGTAATGGCTGAATTTTGGTGGGGAATATCGCCAAAATCAGAGATCAAACAACACCAAAACTATTACCCTTCATGTCACGGTAAGTGCCGTCCTATATTGGGTCATATGCTTGATGGTATGAACGTAGATGAAAACCCCTTACTGACGAATCCAGCCGAAGGGGTTGAGCTGCCAATTGTTTATCAAGATGACTACATCGCCGTCGTCAATAAACCAGCAGAGTTTTTATCAGTGCCAGGAAAAAACATCAGCGACTCTGTTTTTAGCCGAATGAAACAAAGGTTTCCACAAGCGACTGGGCCTTTGATCGTGCATCGCCTCGATATGTCGACTTCAGGATTAATGGTTATCGCACTGTCTAAAGAAGCGAATAAACATTTAGTTCAGCAGTTTATTAACCGAACGGTGACTAAACGTTATATTGCAAAAATTGACGGTGTGTTAACAGAAGAAAGTGGCACTATCAGCTTACCTCTTAGGGTGGACTTAGATGATAGGCCAAAGCAGCTGGTATGCTATGAACACGGTAAGCATGCTGAAACATTTTGGCAGAAAGTCGCTATCGAAAACGATACTAGTTTGGTACACCTTTACCCAAAAACAGGGCGAACCCATCAATTAAGAGTTCATTGTGCGCATCATAACGGATTACATATGCCAATTTTAGGTGATGATTTGTATGGTAAAACAGAAAAGCGCTTACATTTACACGCCCAGTTTTTATCACTTAACCACCCACACTCCAATCAGCCAATGACATTCGAAGTAAACGCTAACTTCGAATAAAACAACCGTTTCAAACAGCCATTTAAATAGTCAAAAAAATGGCTGCCCTATCTGAGTGCAAAAACTTGTAAAATTAACTATTTCTAAGTAGATATGTTAATCAATATAAGTTAATGTAACCAGTTCGTATGATATGCGGTTTTATAAACAATAACCCTGCGAGCTGACGTTTTCCTTCGTTGTATTTTTGAAATCACCAAAAGCTGTTGATTGTATTCATAAAAACATTAGCTTACTACACTATTAAGGATAAGAGTGGACTATGAAAGAGTGGTATTTCTCAAATAATGGTGAAATCAGTGGACCTTTGGGCTTAGCTGATTCCAATAAATTTATCGCATCAAATCCTGATGTCTATGCTTGGCACCCGTCTTACGCACAATGGGTACCAGTGAGTCATGTAGAAGAATTTGACATCATTGTGTCTCCGCCACCGCCTCCTGCGGAGATCCCACAGCAGCTGATTGAACGTTTTACTGCAAAAGAACGTGAACTCAATTCTGCTTTAGGTCGAATTGATAACACACTAAAAACGATTAATTCTTCAATGTCAGATATTGGACGAGATTCGAGCCGTTACAAAGTCACGACCAAAGAATTGAACGAAAAAGTAGAAGCGACGCTTCGTAGCGTTAATGAACAATATGCTGCCCTTCAGAAAACACTTTCAGGTGTAGGTTAAGTTAAGTTTTACCCGACTTAAATACTTAATAATCTGAGTAGCATATGACAATTGTTGTTAACTAAATAAAAAGAATACGACTATGAAAAAATGGTATTTTTCCAAAAATGGTCAAGTAACAGGGCCGTTAAACGAAGTTGAAGCAAAAGAATTCTTATTGAAAGATGGTGACTGTTACGGTTGGCATCCTTCTTTTACACAGTGGAAGCCGGTAAGTTGCATTAAAGAATTTGCCCACATTGTGCCTGCAATGGTTCCACCAGCATTGATTCCTCAAGCATTGATTGAAGAATTTGCAGCCAAAGAAAAGGCACTACAAGTAAAAGTCGCTAGCATGGAAGAAAGCGTACTGTCTACCAAAGGTGTTCTGGTTGAATTCGAACAAGAAATCAATACATACAAAAAATTAACCATCAATTTAACTGATGAAGTTAAATCAAACATTGATCCTTTTGAGAGTAAATACAACACTTTCAAAGGCTCATTTGATGAGTTGATTTCAGCGCTATCGATTGCCAAAACGGAAGTGAATGAAGTCTCTACTGACTTCAATCAACGCGTTGCAAAACAAAACGCTGAGAACACTAATACTATAAGTGCACCAACGGTTGCACCAGTGGCTGCTCCTTCGCCTGCTAAAGCAGACAATGGCAGCATATCGCCAGACAACGTGTCTGAAATCAGCAACCAGATCCAAAAAGCACTTGCAGAAAGCATGCTTAAATCTGCTGAAGAAGACAACGCAGTTGCAGAGTTAACTGCTGCTAAAACGGTTAGTGCGACTAAAAGCCTTGACCCTGTGGCAGTCGCCCCTAAAAAACCTAAACCGAAAATTGATAAAATTGAATTTTCTGAAGATATCTCTGAAGACAAAGCTGATGATACAGCCGGAACTACTGGCGGTGTAACAAGTATCATTAAGTCTGTCTTCAAGGGGGACACTAAGAGAAATGAAAAAAAGTCCGAAACGCCGGATGATGTAGATCAACTGGCGGCGAGTACAGAAGAAAAAACGACAGCTAAAACTGACCAATCTGCGGATTCAGCAAATGATGGAACAGCAGAGGAAACTGAAGAAGAAAAAGAAGGTCGTATGAGACGTCGTAGAAGACGCACTCATTACATTGCTTCTTAAGAATTGGCCTCTTAAAAATTGGCTTCTTAATAGTCTCTTCAATGGCGTTTTAATACGTTGTAGTAATCGTACTCGTGCAGAAATCTGTGTTTGAAAGTCAAACTGATGTATAGATTAAACAAAAAGGCTTATCTTGCGATAAGCCTTTTTTGATGTCTAAAGCTGATACTTAGCTAACTAGCAATCAATTAACCACTATCACGTCGTCTGACTCAGTCACTGTGCTCGCATCAGCTCTATCAATAATTTTAATCAATGCCGTTTGAATCACTTCATCTTGCCTTGCATCAGCAGTGCTTTTAAATTTTTCCTGCTGCGCTTCAGCACCTTCCTCAAATATAAACTCAACCACAACCTCTTCGGCAATATCAGCTGTTTTTCCCTGATAGATAATATTGATCAGTGGGTAGCCTTTAAAGCCAGCTTTGACTTTCTTAGCGATTCTTTTTTTAGACTTATCTAAATTCATATTTATTTCCTGAGGAATGCATACTGTAATGACAATGGCTTAGTTCAGCTTAATCAACTCATTAATCAAACTAAGCAGCAAGATGTTAAACAAAGTTCACTTATAGACTTAATAACATATGGGACAATAATCTGATAGTGATTAATTTCGCTTATGATACTCAACAAGAATTAAACATGAACGCTTAAACACGATCGTTAATAGCTAATGAGTTATTCATTAACGGGCAAGCGCTTACCTTACCTCAGCAATCGACGCAAAAACACCCTGGGTTAACACTAATAAGTCTTGCGCAGATAAGCCGATTTCTAGTCCTCTTTTTCCTGCACTCACAAAGATTTGTGCTTGGTGTTCAGCAGATTGATCAATCACTGTCCTGAGGCGTTTCTTTTGCGCTAATGGACTGACTCCACCTAATACATAACCCGTGGTTTTCTCAACAAGTACTTTGTCAGCCATCAGCACTTTTTTAACCCCTAAGGTTTTAGCAAGAAACTTCAAGTTAAGCATTCCAAGTACCGGTACAACAGCCACGACTAACTCTTTGGTGTCTAGCTGAACAACAAGGGTTTTAAATACTTTCTCTGCTGGCAGCTTTAACTTGTCAAGTGCTTCATTTCCATATGATGCCACAGCTGGGTCGTGGTGATATGACAGCACTTGATGGAGTACCTGGTTCTTTTTCGCTAGATTAATCGCTGGTGTCATTATCAGTTAGCCTTAGCAATATCATCATAATCAAAGCTGGTAATCTCATAAGGATTTCCATCGGGATCGCTAAAGTAAATCGACCAGGTAATTTGATGATCGCTTACATTAAATTGAACCTCATTATCGCTTAACTTTTGTTGCCAAAGGCTGAAATTATTGGCATCGACACCAAAGGCGACGGTAGTGCGTTTAGCAGCACTTGATTCAAATAGCGCCAGATGTAAATCATCATGGGCAATGACTAAAGGGCCATTATCTACCGCCCAAAAAGATAAAGGTGCTACAGGTTCAAAGCCCATTACCTCTTGGTACCAAGTTAACGCTTTTGCTCTATCTTCAACGTAAATATGGATATGATCAAAACGGTGTAACTTAGCCATAAAGCTCCCTTTTAAAAATAATTAACGACATCACTAAATATCAGTATCAATCTGTTTCAATTTATTGACTCATTTATCAAATTTATATAAAACAGCACTTTACACTATAAATTTGCCTTGTAATATAACCCTGTCAATTTAAACAAGGACGTACAATGTCATCAGAGCCTGTCGCAGATGTTAACAACGAGTCTAGTGAGAAACCCGCGAACAATAAGGCATTAAGCGCTTTTTTGAAGCAGCTTAAATCCCAAGTGATTCATTCTCAATCTATTGATGTCGTCAAAGAGGCACTAGATAGTGCTATCGCTTACCCAAATCAATTATCTTATAAGAATAGCAACATACTTATCGCTGGGTTAATCGCCTTTTTATCAGCCGTTGTTTATTGGTTTTATCTTGAGCAACAGGGAAGCTATTATCGCTATTCTGAACTTGATTTTGGCATTTTTATTATTTGCATTGTCGGTCTAATATCAGCGATAGCAATATACCTTTCGCGCCGTACGAAACTTAAAAAAGTCTCCACACTCATAAGAGATGAAACCCTTAAGCATCTGTATAATATGCGTAGTTGCGACGCTGCTTTTCTCAATAATGCAGAAAATAAATTTGTCGACTTTAACCGAGGAAATCACTCGCAAGATGTTGAGTGGGGCAAAGAAATTGACTTTCACTCAGATATTGGACTAATCCGCGCCAGTGTGGTTTATCATCATTATGTCGACAGAAGAACTGAGACCTATACTGAATCAGATGGTAAAGGCGGTACGCGCACTCGCACCAGAACTGTCTATGACCATTACTATCGTCAAGGTGTAATATTTCCCCCAATTAATAAGACCACTCATTTAGTGTTAAGTGAATCAAGATTATCCAAACAATGGCAACAAAGCTTTATGCCAGCTTCTAGAGAGTTTGAAAAGTCCTTTCGCGTGCAAGCAGATTCTCAGTTTGACGCGGCAAAATTTCTTGAACCTGTTGTCGTGATTGCTTGTGAGCAACTTAGCCGTAAACTCAAAAATGTAACTATCGAATTTGCACATGATGGCAGTTTATTGATTAATCAGCACAACACTAATTTACTTAATCCCGAAATGGAATATGACATCACAACACCTGAGAAATTCAAACAAGAGTTGCTAAATGACACATCACTGTTCACAGTGAACAGTATCTTTGGCTTCGTTAATCAACTTATTAAGCACACAACTTAAGCTTCATAGAGGAAAAATCATGGACATGTCTTATATTTTCTTAGCGGTAATTATCCTTGGCGCAATCATTATTTTCAGTATTTATAATGCCATTGTTAAAGAGCACAATGCCGTTCAGCGTGGTTGGGCTGACGTATTAACTCAAGAAAGGCAACGTAGCAGAATTATTCCAGAATTAGATAGAGTGTTACAAGAGCATAAAGACTATGAAATGGAGTTACTGCCGAAGATTACTGCACTACGTAAAGGGATAAACGCACTCCAAGACAATAACATCGACACTAAGTTACAAAGTGATGTTGATAAAGCCTCACAGGAGCTGATTAAAGGTATTAATGTCGCGGTTGAAGCCTATCCAGAACTTAAAGCATCAGAGTCTTTCTCAAAGTTCATGAGTGAGATTACAGAACAAGAAGAAAATGTCGGTGCTGCAGTTCGTATCTTTAACCAAAACGTGGCTAATTTTAATAACTGTATTCAAGCTTTCCCGAATAATATGGTTAACGGTATGTTCAATAAAAAGCAGGTCATTGAAGTCTTTACTGACAGCAAAGCCCAAGCTGCTTTTGAATATAAGCCAAAGTTCTAGCTAGCATTGCACCTTGTAGTAAGCACGGGGCTTAAATTGACTCATTTAAGCCCTTTATTAATTTAAAGTTTTGATGATAATAAAAACTTATTTTAGCCAAATGGGTGTACCGAACGTTTGTTGCTTATTTCCATTAATAACCACAGCATCGGTGTCTTTACAAAGCAATAACTCATTGTCGCTTTGCAACTTAAATGTCTCTATTTCTGACAGATTACTAATGGGGTCACTCACATGAGGAACCATTAAAAATGACACTAAATGTAAGCCTCTAGTATCAGTTAAACCGACTGTATTTTGATCGCCACACAGTATTGCTGAATCAATGCTCGGCGTCATTATCATTGCCCCTGCACTCACTCCAACTATCACTGTACCTTCTTCAGCAAGACACCTTAATTGCTTATCAATACCGCGTTGCTTTAACCCATTTAAAAAACGATATGTATCACCACCAGATAGATGAATTAAACCTGCTTTTTCTAATAGTGTTGACGCATTGGCCTGAAAACCATCCTCGAGCTCGATATAGTCAACCTGCTTAAAACCTAGTTGCTGATACATAGTCTTAATAGGAGTAAAATACACTCGCTTAGAATCTGGCTGAGACGCAATATAAATCACCGGTAACGACAACAAATCCTTTGATAAGTTACCAATAAAAAATGTCAGTGCATTCATCGCTTCTAAGGAAGCTGTATTACTTAGTAGTACAAGGTTCATTGTCCATTAACGTCCTGTTCAGTATGGCTCATCTAGTTTCCATTCTTATTTCAATTCTGATTACTAATCTTCTGTTATTGAGTCAAATAGCCTTTGTTTCTCTTCCATAAAGGCTTTCATTGCTGCTGGATCTTGCATTAAGTGCGACATTTCAGCCATCACCTTCATATGTTCTGGTTCTTGCTGTTGAAAGATCAGCATCCCATGCTGTTTACTTAGGGCTTTCATCTCTTCAAAAGTTGCAGCGTGAAACTCGTGTTCACAAGCGCCACCAAGTTGTTTGCAAGTCATAGTTTTCATGTCTTTATCCTTGTATGTCTTATTAGACAATCACGTTTACGGAAGCTCACAGATGGTAAAATAATACATTGCAAACGAAAAAGAGCAACAAGCTAAAACTGTAGCCCTTAACTCATTTATACAAAAAAGCCAGTTGTACAAATCATTGCACAACTGGCTTTTAACCATTCAATTATCGTTAGGGCTATACACCCTCAATAATGAATTAAGATTGGCGACGACGCCATAACAGAGGAAGTAGCATTAATAAACCTGCACCTAAACTGCCCGCGCCTTCAGGCTTAGTCCAGCCTTCATCTAGTGTATTATTAACGTTAACACTTACAGAGGTAGTAAATTGCTCGCCACCATCAGTCACGACAAGCTCAAACACCAAAGCCTGATCAACTGTTACTTCTGGCGCTGTCACACTCAATACCAAGCCATCAGCACTATATTCAGCATCAGCACCTGATACTTGTTTCCAGCTATACTCTAGACCTGCAGGTTCATCAGCAATTGCAGCTGTAATAACAGTGCTATCGCCTTCATTGAGTTCAGTGTTGCCACTAAAGCTAATATCAAATGACAAAGGCACATTGACAACAGTAACAGCTACAACTTGCGTCGTTTCTAACATGCCATCACTGACAGTTAAGGTAAACGCGATTTGTGTGTCTACACTAACTTCTGGTGCAGTCACAGACAAAATGGCTGCAGAACCGTCAAATGTTAGTTCTGGGCCTGCTGTTTGTTCCCAGCTAAAGGTTAAGTCTGAACCATCTTCAGCCACTGTTGCCGATGCATCAAGAACCAGCGTTTCAGTTTCATTCACTTGCTCTGGCGCATCAATCACGACATCAACATCTAAACTTGGGTTTATTGGATCGCCACACTGATCCCCATACACTTCTTGTACCCACTCAGGGTAATCAATATATGGATTACGGTTTCCTTGATATTGGTAAATCGCGTCGTTACGCGTTATGTCTTTTGCGTCAACAGGATCCTGTTGGTGCCAGTCATAAAGTGTACACAGCTTGCCATGCAGTGGATCATTGTTTGAGACTTCATCAGCAGTAGTAATACGATCAACAGCAATCAAATCAGGCATGTTACTGTCGTTACCTTGGTAACGTGTATCCATGTACATGATCATCCGCGCCACATCACCTTTGATTGCATCTCTTGGCTCAAAACAACGAGCACTTGCATCAAGATAGTTACCAGGAGCATCAGCAACTTCAGTACCTGTATCACTACACTCGTTAAAGTCATAGTTGCTACGAGTAGAATTTACTTTTACGTTAGTTGGACGTAAATGGTGAGCATCTGTGTAACCTAACTGAGACTCACTTGGGAAGCCATGGCTTTTAGCCCAAACGTGTTCACGGTTCCAGTCACTGGTATTGCCACCGTTATTTTGCTTAGACACAGATAAACCCGTGTAAAGCTCAATCACATTACTACTATTAGATGGATCTTCATCTGAGTATGTCAACGCTGTCCAAACTTGCGCGTAAGTTAATTGTTGATGACCTGCAGTAATAGCGACAGAAATCGCGTTTTTCATTGCTTCAGCATCATCAAAACTGCCGCTAAGTACGTTGGTGTAGTAAACATTGGCATCAAAGGTAGCAGGATCTGCGACAGGGGTTAACTCATCACACCCAGAACAAGGACCTTCTGGCTCTGGCTCAGGATCTACAGGTGTGCTACCACATGCGCTTTCACCCATACAACCTAGTCCATCGGCAGTGTCTTTATCAAAGGTCACCCATTGATTATTGTCACCAGGGAATGCAGCAGTAGCATCTGTGTCACCAGCTGTAATGCTATTTTTACGACGAAGAGTTTTGTCTTTAGTCGAAAAATCTGGGTCGTTTGGATCTGTCCATTCTGAACCAGGATCTTCACCCAACTTACCTAAGCGATCGATAACCACATCGTCTTTATAAAGGACTAGTGCATCGTCACCGTTAAAGTAAGTGACTGTTGATTCTGTACCGACTTTAAAAACATCGTCTGCACTGCTGTTATGGAACACAATGCTCTCGCCAGCAGCTAAAATGCCCGTTAAAGTTTCAGTATTGCCAGCATCGGTACTGCCGTTGCCATATAAACTCAATGTGTAAACGGAAGCATCTAAATCTATGCTACTGCCACCCACATTCGAAAGTTCTACCGCTTTGTTACTTCCGCCACCTTCAACATATTCAGTGATAATTAATACGCCAGGTTCAGCAGTACAAGCACCTTCGCCAGGACAACCTAAACCGTCGCTTGTGTCTTTATCAAACACAACCCACTGGTTATCAGTTCCAGGGAAGTCTGCAGTTGCGTTAGTGTCACCAGTAGTAATACTATCTTTACGTCTTAAGGTTTTATCCTTAGTAGAGAAATTAGCATCATTAGGATCGGTCCATTCAGAGCCTGGATCTTCACCAAGCTTACCAAAACGATCAATGACAACACCGTCTTTAGTCAGCAGTAAAGCGTCATCACCATTAAAGTAAGTGACTGTTGATTCAATCCCTACTTTAAAGGCATCATCAGCACTGCCATTATGATAAACAATGCTGCTGCCTGGGGCTAAAGTTCCAGTTAATACTGATGAATTACCTGCATCAGTTGAACCGTTCGAGTATAGCGTTATCGCATATTGAGCGGCGTCTAGATCAATATTACTATCGCCTAGATTTGAAATTTCAATGGCTTTATTACTACCACCACCTTCAACATATTCGGTAATAACCAAATCTGCATGCGCGGCTGTAGATGCTGTTGCTAAAAGAAGGGTAACTGCTTTAGCGACTGCACTGATTTTATTATTCATAGTCGTCTCTTTTATTTATTGATGAGGTGCAGCCTTAACTGTCACCTCATCTTTTCAGTTCAACTTATTTTTGATTACGGCGACGCAGCGCTGCAAAACCAAATAAACCAAGAAGACTCAATAGCCCGGTACTTCCGCCACTGCCATCATGTTTTTCTTCAACGATTTCAGCAACAAGTGCATCTCGACTAGACACTTCAATATCCAGTGAAATACTTGAACCTTCAACAGTATTACCATCACGTTCAAGTGATACTTTGGCTGTATACCTTGCCGATGGCGCACCAAAGACTTCGAAGTTCACTAATGTTGCACCGTCTTGGGTTAACACCACATTTGGCTCAACTAATTGGCTCAAATCCAATTGGGCATCATCATCTTTTGGCGTAAGCTTGATTTTGGCTATATCACCCGCCATCGCGCCAGCAGCCTCAGGGATCTGATACGGCACTTTCATCAACTTATTAAGGTTAGTGAGATAGAGAGGCGTGCTTGAATCAGCTTCACCAGGGAGGTAACTCAAGGTCACTAGTGCTGGATCATGATCCGAAGAGCGGAAATGGTCTTCAGCATAGAACTTGTTATATTCATTGCTGTAATCGCCTTTGTACTCATTGTTGTAATCATAAAGGCTCGATTCAGCAGCATTAATGTGCCAATCCGAAGCATCGATCACACGGTCTTCTAACGATGGTGAAATCAAAATATGGTCCAGTGAACCGACTTCATCGTTATATGAGTAACTCCAAGGTGTTTTACCTTTTTCCTCAAAGACTTTTGAAATAATATCGATGTAACCATAGCTTTGTGTAATAGCTACAGGTGAACCATCAGTATTAAATTGCGGCTTAGTTCCCACGAAAGTATGGCTTGCCGCCATTAACGCTTTATTACGTGGGTTTTCAGTCAATACTAATAATGGATCTTCTTGAGCGTAGGCATTTAAGTCGCCTAAAATAATAGTATCGCCTTCAACAGACTTTAGCTCTTCAGCTAAATGTACTGCACCAGAAATACGGAACTCAGAACATGAACCTTGGAAGTCTAAATCTGGGGCATCATCTGTCCATGTAGTAGCATCGCCAAATTCAACACCTTGCCAATCTTCCCAACATGTTGAACCTTTTGATTTAAAGTGATTAACCGCTAAGGTTAAGCGCTTACCAGTTTGGTTTACTTTAAAGGTCACAACCAATGCATCGCGATGATAATTTTGGCCACTTTCTAAAATTTCATCTCTACCGTCTTTGATAACTTCATTGTTATCATTAACGATAGTCGGCGCTTTTTGCTGTGGCATTGTCACCACGCGAGTACGTTCGATACTTAACTTACTCGGACGATAAATAATACCGGTTGCAATTGCATCCGAACCCAATGCATCTAACTCATCTAAAACACCATTGCCGTTATGGTCAAAACCAACAAACACATAGCGATTTTCTGTTGAGTAAGGCTTGTCATGATTATTCGCGTACTCATCGTTGTAGTACACGTTGACTTCATTGACGAGGTCAGCAACAGCACTCTTTAAGCCATAACCATTGTTTTCCATTTCCATCAAACCAACAACATCAGCATCTAACGCACGAATCGCTTCTACTAACTTGGTTTTTTGTTGGATGAACTCGTTATAAGTGTCAGCCCCACGGCTTTGACCAAACTGGTTCTGATCGCCCCCAAATGGAGAATTAAAGTAATTAAACAAGTTTTGACTGGCGATACGGATAGCAAACTGGTCATCTGCAACCGTTTCATCAATATCAGGGCTGTCTGTTCTTGGCAAATTATGGATAAAGTTGGTACTGGTTAACTCGTTAGTTACCGTTAGGCTGTAATCACCAAAGCTATAGCTAATCACACCTTGCATTCCAACAACACTGTCATCGATGCGAATGTAATTATCTTGTGGTGCAATGCCAAAGTTAGGGTAATAAGGGATACTGTCATTATCCGCTTTAGTCGCACTTTCAATGACTAAACGGTAGTCATCATTTTGCGCTGCAGCAGCAATAGATTCAGGCGTGCCGGCAACATTCAGCTGGTTCGGCTGCATGTTCGGACGCAAATATGCTAGCGTCATATTGTTACGGTAGCTATCGTAATTAAAGCTAAAGCTACGTGATACTCGCATATCATAAACGCCATCCGCTTGAGGGCGTAGATCTTCCGGTAAGTTAACTAACATACCTTCATAGCGGCCAAGCGTTGTTGCGAACGAGCCGCCATCTGAGTCTAAAACTTCAATATCAGTTGCTATTGTTGCGGTAAAGTCACTGTTAGTGATTTCCCAGTTTTCAGCCATCAATTGTGTTTGGCCGTAGCTTTCTGCAACATCGCTGCCTAAACAAACAGTACGTCCAACTAACTCGCTATCTGCGCTGCCACTTTCAACAAAAATACCATCTGAAGTTAATGGATTACCATCAGCAACTTCATCACGTAAATAAAAGCCTTTCTTTGGCAACTCAACAACAGCTGTAACAACACCTTGTACTGCTACATTTTCGCCTTTAAGCGGTGATTCCCCACCTGTACCTTGGATATCACTAATACGGGTTAAATCAGCACAAACAAACGGCACATATGACTCGGCAAGGTTTGGAGCACCAACCGTCGTCATGTCTAATGGGCTAATAACTTCCCATTGAGATGCATCAAAAGTGCTAGACGGTGCAGGTGCATTACCTTCAACATCTTGGCGACGACGTAAAGTCGTATCTTCAGCCCAAACACTAGTATTGTCTGCAGCACCTACACGGTCGATGATGGTATCGCCATTTTTAATGTAAAAACCATCATTACCACTTAGGTAGAAGTCAGAGTAATTACCATTACCTTCACCAATCACATAATCACCACCGTTGTCGGTAATAATTTTCTTATATTCGTCACTAGCAGCGATATTAAGAACAACAATTGACTTACCGGCGTCTACGGTAATGCCTGTTAATAATGGCTCACCCGCAGCTGATAACATTTGATTTTCATACTTGCCGTTACCCCACATAAATGCAGCAGTATCATCGGTAAACGTAAATGACTCAGTAGCATGGGTATTGGTGATTTCAACAGAGCCAACTTCAGCTCCATAATTTTTCTGTACCATTTCAGTGATCAGTAGATCATTAACGCCTGCGTTAGCACCGACACTGATAACACTGGCAATGGCCAGTGAGAGAAAAGTTTTCTTCATAGTAAACTCGATATGTTTTTAACTGGAAATGAAACTAGAAATACATGCGTGCGTACGCATATCCGGCTTCTGGGGCTTCGCCAACACGGCCTTCAACAGACAATACGATGTCTCGGGTAGGACGATAGTTAAAGCCGACACTCGCCCAACGACGGTCTTTACCATATTCAGCGGGCAAACCGGTATAGTCGTAGTTAGGGCTTTCTACATCCCAGCTTTCATATTGCTCATGGTTTGCTGACGCAATAATTTCCCACGACTCTGTTAGGTCGTATTTACCACTAAGGGTCACACCATAGTTTCTGAAAGTTTCATAAGCTAAGTGCACATCGCCACTTTTGCGAGTGGCTAAGTCTTCATCTTCAATAAAACCGTTTAAGCCTAATGCAATATCATCAGTCAGTTGTACGCGCATACCTAAGCCAAATAACTGTTGCTCGCCATACTTAGATTCACCTTCAGAGCCGCCACGAGTCTCAAGACCTACAACAACAGAGACTACATCGGTCATCCAACCAACATAACCATTAACGATATCGCCTTGTGGTGATCCGTTCTTATGTTTACCTTCATAAGAATATGAAACGCCATAAACAAGGTTTTCGAATTTAGCTTCGTATTTAACCGTGTTTTCTTGATCGCCAGCTTCGCCCGTTTCTACCGATTTATTGAAGGTAAAGTCACCAAAGTGATCATATTCATCAAATGCGGTATCGGTTAAGCCAAGTTCAATCCAATGATTGTCATCAAACACATAACCGACATATAACTTATCAATAGCCAACTCAAATTCACCGTCACCACCAAGCCAATTTCTGCGTTGATAATCCAGCTCTAGTCGGTAGATGTAGTTTGAACGTTGCCCTTTAATGCCCATAGTGGCAAAGCTGTCGTCTACATACCCTTTGGTATCGTAAAACTCATCGTGGTTATAATCTGAATTGGTGCCGAAATGACCTCCGACACCCACTTCACCGTATAAATCTAGGTAATCACCATTGTCCTTTTGTTGTAATGTCGCAGCTTGAGCTGCTGATATACAAAATAAAGAGGCCAATGCGACTGCAACTGTAGTTTTTCTAAGCATCGCGTTTATTTCCATTAGTGAACTTCAACCTTTAGCTTGTAGGTTGGATTCTGACTTAATTATTATTAATGTGAGGTTGATTTATCGGCGAGAAGAATATCTAAAGGATTATCCATACAAGTAAACTCATATAAAATCAGGCGAAAGACATTCAAGAATGAAAAACAAACGGAAGCATGTTCATTTGTAAAAATGACAACATTTCAAAATACTCAAAAATCAAAATGTAAATAAAAATTATATTTAAATGGATGAGCTCTAATATTTATGTATTAGGCATTCCCACAAACTAATTTTACACAACCGCAACACATGCTTAATTATTAATCACAACAACCAGAATTAATCAACATTGGAATATTAAGTAAGTTACAGCACCATAGCAAGGCGACCAATATGAGCTACATCACAAAAACAATGCCGCCAATTAATTTAACAAAACAAAAATACCACTTACATTACATAAACTTAAAACCAATATGACGATACAGTTACAGACAAGTCATTTATCAAGATACAGAACAATAAGGTTAAACATTAATAACCACCAAAAATAAATCACAAGCAAATAATAAACAGCTAAAAAACATAAACCAATAAAAACCAACCCAAACAAAGATTTAATTAAAAATAATGTAAAACATAAAAGTCACACCACAACTAAAAACAGTACGAAATAGAGAACAAATAAAAATTAAAACATATTTAAAATAAGATACAATTTCATACAAAGCGTTACTTTAAAGGTTTAAATCCGAGTAATTGATAAAGGTAAGCTAATAAAACAAGCCGTTCAAAATCGAGTTTAAACAAATTAAAATTAACATCCTCCCCAAAATGCATAAAAACACCTGAATTAACTTTTATTCAACATGCAGCATCACTGAGGCTCATATAAATTCAAACCCAAATATTCAATCAAAAGCGATAAAAGTGAGCTCACAATGTGCAGTGCTAACTAAAAAGGAAGTGATAGTTGAAGGAGGTAATAGGAGAAAGTGATGGGTGATGGCAGTAGAACTCGCTAGATGTGAAAATTGGTATATTAAAATAATCCTAGTCATAGATGCCGTTAAGTGAGTTTGACGACTCAACGACACCTATGAATTCATGCTCACTGTCTTAATAATCAAAACCCAGTTGGGCTTTTATACCATCGTTAAAGGCATGTTTGATGGGTTGTACTTCACTAACCGTATCTGCAAGTTCGATGATTTCACGGTGACACGCACGGCCTGTAATAATAACGTGCTGCATTTTAGGACGATTCTTTAGCGCCTCTACAACACGTGCTAATTCAATATATTTATAGGTCACCATGTAGGTTAACTCATCAAGTAACACCATATTAATAGATTCATCTTTGAGTAACTTTTCAGCGTCTAGCCAAGCGGACTCAGCTGCAGCAACGTCCTTCTCTCTATCTTGAGTTTCCCAGGTAAAACCTGTGCCCATGACATAAAACTCAACACCCACTTTTTCAAGTAAGTTACGTTCGCCGCACTCCCAGCCACCCTTGATAAACTGAACCACTGCAGCTTTTTGTCCATGGCCAACACAACGGGTTACCGCGCCAAAACCGGATGTTGATTTTCCTTTACCGTTACCTGTCAGCACCAATAAAATACCCTTCTCTTCTTGAGCCGCTGCAATTTTTGCATCTACGCCTTCTTTGAGTTTTTGCTGGCGCGCTTTATGACGCTCAGCTTTAGTATCTGCTGCTTCATTGTTATCTAGGTTATTGTCAGACTGTGTCATGCAAGACTTCCTGTTAATTTGTCCATATCAAGATGCGCTTCTAGCACATCAGCTAATCTATCTAATTGCTGCTCTCTTATCTGATTGATATCCACCGTTTGAGCCTGTGCTAACCCTGCCCAGGTTAATATCAATTGGCACGCTGTTGGGCTATCGAACAGCCCATGAACATAAGTGCCCAAAATTTGGTTATCTGCGGTTACACAACCTTCTGAATAGGCTTGACCTGCAACGGCTGTAGCTGTGGTTGTGGTTGTAATTGTAGTTGTGGTTTTAGTTGCCGTTTCTGTTTTGGCTGCATCGTCAATTCCAGTATTATCTTGCGACTGCAAAGATAAAGGCTGACTATCATTTGGGTTAATGAACTCGCTTTGCCCACAGTGGATTTCATAGCCATTGACACTAGCCAGCTGGCCATCCAAGGTTAATTCTCCACTGACCTGTTTAAGAATTTTATGTTCGCTAAGCACGGTCTTCATGTTAATTAATCCTAGGCCGTTACTGCTACCAGCGACATCTTCGATACCATTTGGATCGTCAATCTGCACGCCTAACATCTGATAGCCGCCACAGATCCCAACCACTTTACCGCCATAACGTAAGTGCCGATTAACTGCTTTATCCCAGCCTTGAACACACATAAAAGCTAAATCGGCGCGGACATTTTTACTGCCAGGAAGAATAATAAGATCGGCACTTGGAAACAGCTTATTACTCGCTTGGGTTTGCATACTCACATATTGAAAGTCCACATAAGGGTTTAATCTCAGAGGGTCAAAGTCGGTATGATTGCTTATTCGTGGAAACACTAATACCAGCACTTTAATTTTCTGTTGCGCTTGCAACTGATTCGATGAGCTTGGTGAAGACTCATCAATAGATAAGTCTGAATTAGGAGCATCAACGGAAGCATTAGGAGCATCAACCAGGGCATCTTCTGCATCAAGATGTAAATCATGTAGGTAAGGTAAAACGCCTAACACAGGTTTATTGGTATAACTTTCTAGCCAATCAATGCCTGACTGTAACAAGCTAATATCACCTCTAAAGCGATTAATCACAAAGCCTTTAACTCTCGCTTGCTCAGACAAACTTAATAACGCTAATGTACCAACTAGGTGAGCAAATACGCCGCCTTTATCAATGTCAGCGATAATAATCACTGGGCAATCTACTGCTTCAGCAAAGCCCATATTAGCAATATCGCCTTCGCGTAAATTAATTTCTGCAGGGCTGCCTGCACCTTCAACAACCACCATTTCATACTGAGAAGTTAGCCGTTCAAACGACTGCAATACCGCGTTCATTGCAACCGACTTATAGTTACGGCTTTCTGGCCCGAAAAAGGCTTTGGCTTCAAGTGTGGATAGCGCTTTACCGTGGATAATAATCTGCGCGCCCGTATCTGAGCTGGGCTTAAGTAACACTGGATTAAAGTCGGTATGAGGCTCGAGATAGCAACCCACAGCTTGCAGCGCCTGAGCGCGACCAATCTCACCACCATCACTTGTCACAGCACTGTTTAATGCCATATTCTGTGGTTTAAATGGCGCGACTTTAGTGCCCTTTCTGGCAAATAGCCGACACAAGCCAGCCACTAAGGTGCTTTTACCAGCATCTGAAGTTGTACCTTGCACCATTAAGATTGAGGCAGCCCCAGCCTGATAACTATGATCAGTAACATCATTACTAAACTCGCTAATGACTTTTTCGTCTTCAGCCAGGGTTGAGTTTTCTCGATTGCTCATTGATGCCAATCATCCTTCATGCTTTGCTGTTTATGATGCATTTATTACCAATAATTCAACGTCGATAGGCAATAAGTTGGGGATTTTTTTAATAACTGTTTATTTAAGCGCTAATGGCAAACCCGCGACGACTAAAGTCACTTTGTCAGCTTGCTCGGCAATGGCTTGATTTAGCCAACCCGCTTCATCGGCAAAACGACGTGTGAGTTCACCTAATGGCACAATGCCAGAACCCACTTCGTTACTGATAAAAATGATATGACCTTTGAGCTGTGGTAAAGCGTTAAGCAAAGCAATTTTTTGTTGCTGCCATAAATCATCTACACCATTGCGGTGGGTTTCTTCGCTAGCAACTAAATGGTTGGTTAAATAAAGCGTTAAGCAATCAACCAGAATGACCTTATCAGCAGCACTTTGTTCCATGAGGGTGGATGCTAATGCCAGTGGCGACTCAATCAATAACCAATTCACTTTAGCATCAACACGGTCTTGTTGGTGACGTGCGATACGTTGACTCATTTCTTCATCTAGTGCAGTTGCTGTGGCGATATAAATACAACTGGGGCTTTGCGCTGAACATTGCTCAGAAACCTGTTCAGAAACCTGTTCAGAAACCTGCTCAGCATACGTTGCCGCTAAGGTTTCTCCATAACGACTTTTACCTGAACGCGCGCCACCTAAAACAAGATGGATCATTAATTCAATCCTATGGTTAACATGATGCAGTAACACATCAGTTCACTAATTTGTTGAGCCGCACCTAAGGTATCGCCTGTGTATCCACCAATTTGACGATTGAATCCCCAAATCAATAATTGTCTAAGCGCAACTAATACCAGCAACAACACAAATGCCACAAGGCCATTTAAACAAGCTAAGACGGCAAAACCACTAAGACATAAAATCAATAAATCATTAATATGCTGGTGCTGTGCTAACGGCTTAGATTTACTACCATCATCTTCAGTGACATATTGCTCAGAGAAAATCATACTCGCCGCAACGACTCGACTTAAAGAATGTGCCACAATCAGCGCAATTGCCGCTTTTAGTGGACTATAAAGTGCAATTTCAACCAATAGTTGCCACTTTAATAGTAAGGTTAAACCCACTGCCAAGGTGCCATAAGTGCCAATGCGGGAGTCTTTCATGATCTTTAATTTGTCAGCAACTTTCCAGCCACCACCAAAACCATCTGCGGTATCTGCTAAGCCGTCTTCATGAAAACCTCCAGTCATTAATACGCTAGTAATAATGGCTAAGATCACCGCAACACTATTGGGTAAAACAAACTGACTTAACCAAAATACCAAAGCACTCGCAGCACCCACAATTAAGCCCACTACGCCAAAGTAACGGCTGGCTTTATTGAGCTTATCGCTATCAAACTCTACCCATGCAGGAATAGGAATTCGAGTAAAAAAACTCATTGCAATAAGCAGTAAGTTTAGTTGTTTCCTGAACCAGCCCATATTGAAATAGGAGCCGATATCTGAACCCTGAGACATTCTCTAATCCTTGATAGCGTTAATGTTAATAGCAGCCTAAACCACATTGCTCACACCAGCATTTTCAAAACTGGCCATGTCATTGTAAAAATTAACAGCTGATTGAATAATCGGTAACGCCAGTGCTGCTCCCGTCCCTTCACCAAGTCTTAGCCCTAGAGATAAAATCGGTTGAGCATCTAACGCTTGCAGCATTTTGATATGACCTTGCTCATCTGATTGATGGGCAAAAATTAAATAACCTCGCGCATCTGGGTGCAGTGCTACCGCTGCTAATGCTGCTGCAGTCGCGATAAAGCCATCAATCACCACCAGCATTCTCTTTTCAGCCGCAGCTAAAATAGCCCCAGTCATTTGCACAATTTCAAAGCCGCCCAAACAAGCCAAAACATTAACCGGATCATTAAGATTATTACGATGTAGGTTCATCGCCACAGTTAATAACTCGGTTTTTAATGCAAACGCTTCATCGTTAATACCCGTACCGCGGCCAACACAATCTTTAATATCTAATTTTAATAAAGCTGCCATGACAGCAGCGGCAGATGAGGTATTGCCAATGCCCATTTCACCTAAAGCAATTAAATTACAACCTGAATCATAATGGCGCTGCACCACTTCATTGGCATAGCTAAAGCCATCTTTCACTGACAATAAGCTCATTGCAGGCTTTTGATGAATCGCTTGGGTGCCTGAGCCGAGTCGATGATTAGTCACACTTGGATGGTCACTTGGGGTGAGCATCCCGCAATCAATCACTTCAAGGTTTAAGCCCATTTGACGACAAAAGACATTAATTGCCGCACCGCCGGAGGCAAAGTTTGCCACCATTTGTTTGGTTACTTCACTCGGTGCAATTGACACCCCGTGGGCTGCAATACCATGATCCCCTGCAAAAACTAACATTGCAGGTTCTTTAATCGACAATTTGTGTCTGCCATTAAATTGTTTGGCAAACTGCACTTGAGCAATTTGCTTTGCCAAGGTTTCTAAAAGACCTAGCGCGCCCAAAGGCTTAGTTTTTTGGTTTATTTTATGTTGGATCTGCTCATCGATATGATGGTTAACCGGATCTACTGCAAACATTTTTATACTCCAAAACAGCGTCTTAACGACGATGGCGTAAAACAAATAGGAAGAACACACTACCAATAGCAGCCGTAATAATCCCAACAGGTAATTCTTGGTTAGCCAGTAAGCAACGGGCGAGTACATCTATCCACACCATAAATAATCCACCGACAAGTGCGGTAATTAAAATAGGCTGCTGCCCAGGGAAAAGTAGCCTAACAGTATGGGGGATCATTAAGCCCACAAAGCCAATACCGCCGCAACTTGCCACGAGTACGGCGGTGATTAATGAACACAATACCAACATATACAAACGCAGCTTGGCGACATTTACCCCCAATGAGTGGGCACTTTCATCGCCAGCCTGTATCGCGATAACTTGACGTTTAAATGCCAATATAATCAATATACTGGCGGATACCACCACAGCGGGTATCACCAGACCTTGCCAACTTGCTTTGGCAAAACTGCCTAAGCTCCAAAACAGCACTGACGCCGCAGCTTGCGGGCTAGAAAAATACAATACCAAGCTGGTCAGTGCGCCAAACATGAATGAAGTAGCAACACCGGATAACAGCATTCTTTCAACTTGGCTTGCGCGGCCAAAACCCGATAAAGACAACACCAATAACACTGAAAAACACGCACCAATAAATGCCCCTATGGGCAAACTGAGTGATGACCATGACCACCAGGCATCATGACTAAACCAGCCAGAACGCAGTATCGCCTCGGCTAAGTGGCTACCAGACTCCGACAGCCATTGCTGCACTAATCCTTGGCTACCAAAAAAACTCAGCACCAATACTGCGCCAAAAGAGGCACCTGAACTTATACCAAATAAATAGGGATCTGCTAACGGATTTCGCGTGACAGTTTGCAACACACTGCCCGCGAGCGCTAAACCTGCGCCAGCAATAAAGGCTAATGCAATTCGAGGTAAACGTAACTCAAACACAATTCGTTGCGTTAAGGCATTAGTGCTGTCAGCATCAGCGCCTAAAAAAGGTGAGGTAAATAAGCCAAGTACTTGCTCAAAACTAATGTTTGCAGCGCCAAAGCTTGATGCTGCAATAGGTGTCGTTAGGGTTAATAATGCGGTCGCAAAAATTAATAGCTTATATTTCATCGATGATGCAGCTAGGGTCATAAACTTGCCTCTGTTTCATCATCTTTACTATGACCACCACTTTGATAGCCATAAAAATAGGTAATCAAAGGTTTGCCGTGTTGAGGGTGTTTGGACACTTGGCAACATACCCCGAATACATCACCAATAATGGCTTCAGTTAACACTTCATCTGGTAAACCTTGCGCAATGCACTTACCTGCATTTAACAGTATTAAGCGATCGCACACAGCACTGGCTAAATTCAAATCATGAATAGAAGCAATCACACTGATCCCAAGTTGCCTAACTAGCTCTAAAATTTGGATTTGATAACGAATATCCAAATGATTGGTCGGTTCATCAAGAATCAGCAGCTGAGGTTTTTGCACAATCGCACGGGCAATTAATGCTCGTTGTTTTTCGCCACCTGATAACTGCTCATATTGCTGCTTGGCCTTTAATTGCAAACCAACTTTGGTAAGTGCATCAGCAATATCTTGTTTATCCGACGGAGAATCACTTTCAAACAAGCCTTTATGGGGCGTTAACCCCATTGCGACAATTTGCTCAGTGGTCATTTCAAAATAGTGCGGAGTTTCTTGCTGAACGACTGCCACTTGAGTCGCCAGTTGCTTTTGGCTAAAGCCATTAATGTTACGGCCAAAAAGCTTCACATTGCCTTGCTCTGGGGTGATATAACGATAGAGACAACGCAGTAAGCTCGACTTACCGGCGCCATTGGGGCCAATCAGTCCAAGCATTTCTCCCTGGTTTTGGCTAAAGCTGACCCGAGAAAGGATCTGATTATCATCAGCAGACCAACTGAGGTGTTCAACGTTTAACGCTGAAGGGATATCTGCACTCATATCTTTGTCGCCTTAGCGATAACGCCTACAGCGCTAGCGATAAAAAATGCATTAATACCTGATAAGGAAAATGAACGAATAAATAACATTAACACTCCGCCTAAGTCACCCGCTTAGGTTGCATAACGCTGTTAAACAGCAAAGAAAATAACGCTAGGTATCTGACTTAGTGGGCAAACGAACAAGCTAGCTTGTTATTTAATGCCACATCACAGTTGCGGGTACAGTTCATGCTAATCATCATAAGTAACTTATGAATGCCATGATTCCCTATTCATTTACTGGCTATCGAGTTTTACTAACGACAAAGCAGTAAATTAACGTTATTACATTTTAAACAAACAGTGATTATTAAGTGCTTGGCTTGCAAGCGGTTAAACTGTTCTCGCACTATTGTACGATATATCTCACCGAGTTTATGACCTTTTAACGATAATCTTTTAGTGATTTAGCTGCACAAGTTTTGCAGGTGATTAATTTAACTCGGCCAATGTAATCGGTAGACGGGTTTACTGTCCGCAGGTTTTGTCATTGATTGCATCGATTCAATTTCAGAAGCACAGTTAACTGACTGTTTAGTTACTGCCAGTTCTGGCCAATAAACATCAATCACCACTGTGGCGCCGTAATCTATCGCCAGCTGTGAATACAAACCAGCGCATTGTTCAAGCCCTAAAATATGACTCATGATGCAGCGGATCACGCCGCCATGGGTGACAATCAAAGCAGTCGCTTTCTCATTCTCAGTAGCAGTGCCATTATCAAAGTCAGTATCAGAATCAGAATCAGGCTCAGGCTCAGGCGCTGAAGCAAGGCTTGATTCAGCTGAAACCTGTTCATTTAATTGCTTCAAACTTGATAACTGAGCCGCAAGTTGACCAGACACCTCGGCGAGTCCATTAGTGACTCTAGCTTCAAACTCAAGCATCGTTTCGCCATTAGGTGGCGTATGCTTCCAAGGGTTAGTCCAATAACGATCTACAGCTTGGCCGTCATGTTGGTATAAAGCATCAAACGTTTGCCCATCCCAATCACCAAAATCTACTTCTTGAAATTGCGGCATCTGTATTACTTCAGCTAACAAGCTGGTTTGGCAATCAACCTCACGCTTGTTAACAGGTTCATTAGCATTAAGTTGTTGGCTGAAGCTGCGGTTTTGATTTATATCAGCGACTAAATTTTGGGCAAATTGCTGGCAGCGTATTAAAGGAGAGCTGTATATCGTTAGCGGAGCAGCCTGCAAAGCCCCGCCTAATTTTTTTACGCTAGCCTCCATGGTGGCCACGCCCAAAGGCGTAAGCGCAACATCGGTTTTACCACGTAAAATATTGCCACCTTCGCACTGACCATGACGCAGTAATATCATTTTGGCTTGTTGCATATTAACGCTTCACCCTTGTTTCGTTTCGTTCAGTTCAACTCAGTTCAGTTCAGTGCAACTCAATTCAGTGCAACTCAGCTCAATTCACTCTGCTTAGTGCCCTCATTCTGTTTCGTGCCTTCATTCAGTTCAAGCATGCACTCAGCTAACAGCCAGCCATTATCAAGCGTAAATCATTCACTTCTGACGATTATAAAGATTTCATAGACACTGAATTTAATCTAGCGTCCAGCTTACTTGTGTAATGCGCTTGCTCTTACAATCTATTTAAACGTATTATGGACGTCTATACGTTTAAATGTCCAAACAAATCTTGATGATGAATATTTTTGCAGGGATTTTTCACTTGTCAGCGCCTTTTATCAAATCAATAAAGGTATGCTAATGAGCGTTAATCGCACTGCCTCATCATCATATTGCTGGCCAATAGCACCAACTAATAAGTAATAAAGGTAATCAGTTATGACGAAGTCGACTTCCTACAGTCAGGTTCTTGAGCAACTTACCAATACGCTAAATGAGCGCATTGTAATCCTTGATGGTGCCATGGGGACCATGATCCAAGACTACAAATTGGAAGAAGCTGATTATCGTGGCGAGCGCTTTAAAGACTGGCATTGCGACGTAAAAGGCAACAACGACATGTTGATCCTAAGCCAACGTCAAATCATTAAAGACATTCACACCAAATACATGTTGGCTGGCGCCGACATTATCGAAACCAATACCTTTAATGCCACTACTATCGCCATGGCCGACTACGACATGCAGTCGCTATCGGCTGAAATGAACTTAGAAGGTGCTCGCGTTGCACGTGAAGCAGCTGATGAAGTGGCAGCGCAAACAGGCACGCCACGTTATGTTGCTGGTGTTTTAGGCCCGACAAACCGTACCTGTTCTATCAGCCCAGATGTAAACGATCCAAGCTTTCGTAATGTCAGTTTTGATGAACTGGTCGATGCGTATGTTGAATCCACCAGCGCCTTAATTGAAGGCGGCGCGGATATCATCATGGTCGAAACCATCTTTGATACCTTAAACGCCAAAGCCGCTTTATTTGCCATTGAAAAAGTCTTCGATAACTTGGGCGACCGCTTACCCGTGATGATATCGGGCACCATTACCGATGCGTCAGGCCGTACACTCACAGGACAAACAACCGAAGGTTTTTATAACTCATTGCGCCACATTAAGCCGCTTTCAATCGGTCTTAACTGTGCATTAGGCCCTAAAGAGCTGCGCCCTTACGTTGAAGAATTATCACGTATTGCAGAATGTTTTGTCTCTGCGCACCCTAATGCGGGTCTACCAAACGAGTTTGGTGGTTATGATGAAACCCCAGAAGAAATGGCTGAAGTGATTCAAGATTGGGCGGCCGATGGCATGCTCAATATTGTCGGTGGCTGTTGTGGTAGTACGCCTGAGCATATTAATACCATTCGTGAGTCTGTGATAAATCACGACCCACGTAAACTGCCTGAGATCCCAGTAGCTTGTCGCCTTTCAGGACTTGAGCCATTAACCATTGATGGCAACTCATTATTTGTTAACGTGGGCGAACGTGCCAACGTCACAGGTTCAGCTAAGTTCCTACGCTTAATCAAAGAAGAAAAGTTTGAAGAAGCACTCGATGTGGTGCGTGAACAAGTCGAAAACGGCGCGCAAATCATCGACGTCAACATGGATGAAGGCATGCTCGATGGCGCCGAGTCGATGAAAAAGTTTTTAAACTTAATCGCCTCTGAGCCTGATATTTCTCGTGTCCCTATCATGATTGACTCATCAAAATGGGAAGTGATTGAAGCTGGCCTTAAGTGCGTTCAAGGCAAGTCGATCGTTAACTCTATTTCGATGAAAGAAGGCGAAGAAGCCTTTATCAAACAAGCGACCTTAGTGAAGCGTTATGGCGCTGCAGCCATCGTAATGGCCTTTGATGAAGACGGCCAAGCCGATACCCGCGCTCGTAAAACTGAAATCTGTACCCGTGCTTATCGCGTTTTAGTCGATGTAGTTGGCTTTCCACCTGAAGACATTATTTTTGACCCGAATATCTTCGCCATTGCTACGGGTATTGAAGAGCATGACAATTACGCAGTCGACTTTATCGAGTCGATTAAAGACATTAAAGCCACCCTGCCTTATGCAATGATTTCAGGCGGTGTATCAAACGTCTCGTTCTCGTTTCGTGGTAACAACCCAGTACGTGAAGCGATCCACGCAGTGTTTTTATACCATGCGATTCAAGCCGGTATGGACATGGGGATTGTTAACGCGGGTCAGTTAGCTATATACGATGATATTGACCCAGATTTAAAGCAAAAAGTCGAAAATGTGGTGCAAAACCTACCTTGCCCCGTCGCTGACTCGAGCAATACTGAACAGTTACTCGATGTTGCTGAACGCTTTCGTGGTGACGGTAAACAAGTGGCTAAAAAAGAAGATTTAGCTTGGCGAAGCTGGCCTGTGGAGCAACGACTTTCACACGCATTAGTGAAAGGCATTACTGAATTTATCGACCAAGACACTGAAGAAGCACGCCTACTCGCCACCAGACCACTGGATGTAATTGAAGGCTCGTTAATGAACGGCATGAACGTGGTCGGCGACCTATTTGGCGCTGGTAAAATGTTCCTGCCGCAAGTGGTGAAATCAGCGCGAGTGATGAAAAAGGCGGTTGCTTACCTTAACCCTTACATTGAAGCCGAAAAAGTCGAAGGCCAATCAAACGGCAAAATCTTAATGGTCACAGTGAAAGGCGACGTGCACGATATTGGTAAAAATATTGTCGGCGTGGTACTGGCCTGTAACGGTTACGAAGTGATCGATTTAGGCGTGATGGTGCCCGTTGATAAAATCATTGAAGTCGCGGTAGCTGAAAACGTTGATATCATTGGCATGTCAGGCCTTATCACCCCAAGCCTTGATGAAATGGTGCATAACGTTAAAGCCTTCCATAAAGCAGGTTTAACCATTCCATCGATTATTGGCGGCGCGACTTGCTCAAAAATTCATACCGCCGTTAAAATTGCGCCACACTCACCCACTGGGGCAATTTACATTGCCGACGCCTCACGCGCCGTACCTATGGTGTCAAAACTGATTAATAATGAAACCCGTCAAGCCACCATTGATGAAGCCTATAATGAATACGATGTGATGCGTGAAAAACGCTTATCGCAAACCAAACGTAAAACCATCATACCCATTGAGGCAGCGCGCGAGAATCGTTGCCAGCATGACTGGGACAACTACACGCCGTTTACCCCGAATGTATTAGGTCGTCAGGTCTTTGATGATTACCCACTTGAAGACTTAGTTGATCGCATCGACTGGACGCCATTCTTCAGAAGTTGGGAATTACATGGCCGTTACCCTGATATTTTAGACGACAAGATTGTAGGTGAAGAAGCCCGCAAACTATACGCCGATGGTAAAGCCATGCTTAAAACCATCATCAGTGAAAAGTGGCTCACCGCAAAAGCGGTTATGGGCTTATTCCCAGCCAACACCGTCAACCACGACGACATTGAGCTATACACTGATGAAACACGCACCGAAGTTGAAATGACCACCCATCACCTGCGTATGCAGCTTGAGCGTGTCGGTAATGACAACTTCTGTTTATCAGATTTTGTTGCGCCAAAAGACTCTGGCGTTGCCGATTACATGGGTGGCTTTGCTGTCACCGCAGGTCACGGTATTGATGAACATGTCGAGCGTTTTGAAGCGAACCATGATGACTACAACGCCATTATGCTTAAGTGCCTAGCCGACCGTTTAGCCGAAGCCTTTGCCGAACGTATGCATGAACGCGTCCGTAAAGAGTTTTGGGGTTACGCTGCCGATGAAATATTAGATAACGAAGCGCTTATTCGTGAAAAATACAAAGGAATTCGCCCAGCGCCAGGTTACCCAGCATGTCCTGATCATACTGAAAAAGGCTTATTGTGGGATTTACTTAAGCCCGATGAAACTATCGACCTTAATATCACTGAAAGCTATGCCATGTTCCCAACCGCCGCAGTATCAGGCTGGTACTTTGCCCATCCGAAATCACGCTACTTTGGGGTGACGAATATTGGCCGCGATCAAGTTGAGGATTATGCCAAGCGTAAAGGCATGAGCATGGAAGAAGCGGAAAGATGGTTGGCACCGGTTTTGGACTATGATCCTGAGTAGAGAGTGATGTTGAGTAATCACTGATTACTCTTTGTTAGGATTCCAAACTTCGTTTGGATTAAAAATGTGGCCTATGAGCCACATTTTTTATGCCTAACGTTTAGCCTTTGAGGTATCGGCTATTATTCTAAAATCGCACCTTCATGGTTATCAATTGCCTGCCGCAGGCTTTCGTGCAAGCACAGCTGTGACACGCTGCAAGTTCATCCCTGAAAGCTCGGCCATGACGTCCATGTCATGGACGGTCACAGCCGCGCTTACACCTGATATTCTATCTCTTCGATTTAGTCTTATTTGTGACTACAATACGTGTAAACAGCCCTATCATTAAAGAAAACCTTGATGCCTACACGGTATTTTTATTTGATAACTGAGAATGCTTAAAGGGATACTATGATCCTACTAATTTTAACGAAAATAGCTGAACTTTTACCTAAATATTTTCTAATATATCTATAAAAACGCCCCATTTAAGGGGCGTCCTTCTTACCAAGGTAAGTTACTGATGAGCATTTCGATAAACTGCATCGAAGCGATCAAAACAACTGAAAAGCGGCTATTTTCAAACCACTTAAATGAAATCATGTGATGATGTATATGGTGTACTACCACATGAATATCTTTAGCTTTGTTGCTTTTCATTGTTCCTCCTTATAATTTGGAGGGGCAAAAACTACTTTACTTGGCAACTGACTATATTGTAAGTTATCTTTAACGGTAATCCGTTTATTGATAAGAAAGAAAAGTAATTGACCCCTTGGTTAATTGCAATGTGGTGGATTACCGTTGCCGCGGTAATTCATCACTCCCTTTTCGATATCCATATCTTCGTTTACACATAATGCTAAATCTTAAACACCCACTATATCTAGTATCAATCCATTGATTTATATCCAAGATAGTGAGGTTGGCGCGATTTTGCAAGCAAGATTCGTGGCAAAACCTGTGGATAACTTATGTGTGCTGAAACAAGTTAGTAAGAGCTAACCTGCAACCTTAAATTCATCTTTAAGTTTTTATTTGTGGTGAAATTCTAAACAAAAAAATGGAAATTTTGTTCGACACAATATTCAGCGAACGATCGTTTTTATATTAAAAAAGATTGCATTTCCGATTTATTTTAATTCAGCCATTACTTACTCTCCCTTACGACAATTATCAAATAAAGTCAGACGCTGGATGATTCCCCCGTTGGAAGTGTCCGAGTGCGTTAAGTGAATTGACGTGAGCTCGGCATAGATGCCGAGATAGCCTCAGTTGAGCCATGGATGGCGAATCTGAGGCGGTAGTCAATTAACTTAAATTAGCACAAGGAATAACACTTCGTCGGGGCGGCATGGGTGATCCAAGAGGGGGATTGCTGTTGTTCCCCCTCTTGGTCGGGTGTGGGCGAAGCGCCACGACTTACCTTGGCCGTAAGGCCAAAATAAGTGGGGACAAACTCTGACCAAACATATTTTGAAGTCATTTGGGATGGTGTTAAAAAATGCATCAAAGTCGGCCTCCTGCAGATGTCACTTTCTCCCCTGATAATATCACCACTGATTAAGCTATTTTTTGTATTTTCGGTTTGCTAATTAAGGGTTAGCTAAACTCACTACTTAGGTGGTTAAAATGACTAATTGTTTATTTATCACACAGAAATAAAATGAATATCATTTGATTTACTTTTGATATTCTTTTGACCAAAACCATTTAAAACCACTTTGAATCAGTCACTTAAGCGTTCATTTAAAAACTTGGCACGCAGTTTGTAATAACCTAGGTGTACCCCATAATTGAAAAGGAAGACACCATGTTTAACTCAAGCTCAAATACAAATTTAGTAGCTCGCTCAGCATCTACAAAAACTAACCGTACATTTAAAAAATTAGCGTTAATTGCCGTGATTGCAACAGCAAGTGTTGGCGCTCAAGCGAATGAATTGAGTAGTGCTGATGTCGTAAGTGCATTAGAAACACGTTTTACTGAAGCAACCACAGAAATGCTACAAACTGCGAAACAAGAAATTACTTTGAATCTGCAAAGTCACATCGCAGAGCAACTATTTGAACTGAGTTCTTCTCTTGAGTTGACTGAATCAGTAACTGAGCCAGATACAGCATTAGTCAGTAATGAGGACTAATAAATGGATTTAATGATGTTACTTAATTTAGCAGACCCATTAATCTCATTGCTTCTGCTTCCCGTTATCAGCTTTATTGTGTGTTCGTTGTTGATATGCGGGTTGCAGTGGTACCAATTTAGAAGCATAAATGCTGTTTCCAAAGAGTTTGTTTAACTGGAGATTGCGGGAAAAGCAGCATAACTTAACACGCCACCCATTGTAAAAAGTAATGTCACTGCTTTTAATAAGTGGGTCACAGATAATAAGTGAGTCGCAGTTATTATCTGAATTCTGGACTTAATCGCAAATTGAAATGGGAATATTGGAGAGTGCAGCGGTGTTTGAGTTTGTATATTCTTACGCAAAATATTCATTTGCCCCAACATGTTCCCAAAAAATGAGTTAGTTACTCTACCTCCAATAAATTTTATGCTAACTTCAACTTCTTCCATATACTGGCTATAAACTGTCTGTCTACAGCGTCAAACGGATTATCAGCGACCACATAAGATGAGGTCGATTTTGTCATTGCAAATAATTCACTGTTGGGATTAATGCCGTTTTCGTCTATGGCAAGGTTATTGAACAAATCAACCACCACCGTTTTTAATTCTGCCAATAATTGTTCAAAAACTTGCTGCACTTGCTGGACAAACACATGGTAAGGCTCGTTACCACTTAACATGAAACTGGTGCCCGCTGTCCCCACTAAATTAATACCTTCTTTGATATAGTCAATCTCAGACAAATGCTGGACCCATAGTTTGTCGATGGCGTGCATAACTACAATATTCAGGGCTTCATTGAGCTTTTCATCACTCACGACTGTACTGAGACTTTGCCAACGCGGTGTGACTTTGCTTTTAAACTGCTCAGCCCCTTCCCCCAGTAAAATGTCATTCCGTAATTGGTGGATCATTTGCCTTTGTTGTTCAACCAAATCACTGTATTTGTATAACGCTTTGCGTCTATCAAGATCCGCGCCTTCTAGCACTCGCTGGCCGTGGGCAATTTTTTTGCTGATACGGGCATTAGATAGCAACTCCCCAGTGTCACTTTTGCCAGACAACAAGCCACCCTGCCCCAAGTGATTAAATAATTTGTCTTCAAGGCTGACAAAATATTGCGAAGACCCCGGCTCGCCTTGTCTTGCCGCCCGCCCCCGCAATTGATCATCTATCCGTCTCGACTCAAATCGGCTAGTGCCGATAATATGCAGGCCACCAGCCTTTTTTACTTGTATATTACTTGCAGTGTCTTTTGCCCCCAGTAAAATATCTGTGCCGCGTCCGGCCAAGTTGGTACAGATGGTAACGGCCCCCAAAGCACCCGCCTGAGCAATTATTTGAGCTTCCTGCTCATCATTTTTGGCATTGAGCAGACAACACTCAATCCCTTTTTCGACTAACAAAGCATATAAGTTTTCAGACTCACGGACATTGGGCGTGCCCACCAAAACAGGTTGCCCTGTACGTTGAATCAAGGATATTTCATTGCAAATGGCAATAATTTTTTCGGCTTTTGTACTGAACACCCGATCTGGCTTGTCTATTCTAATGCAGGGTTTACGTGGAGGAATAACACAGGTTTTTAATCGGTATAACTGCTCAAAATCTTGCGCTGCCAACACTGCTGTGCCGGTCATGCCGCTCACTTTCTTAAACAAACACATCAAATGTTGCAAGGTGATTGAACCTAGGGTTTGACCTTCCTTTTTGACTGGCAGACCTTCTTTAGATTCCAATGCCGATTGCATACCATCGGGCCAGCGATGCTTTTCTGCAATTCTGCCGGTGAATTCATCAACCAGTTTGATGCTGTTGTCTTTAACTATGTAATCTATGTCTTTGACCAGCAAAACCTCGACGTGCAGTGCTAGATTGACGCTGGTCAGCAAGGGCAAATTATCGATATCAAATAGGTTTTCACAGCCAAATTGTTGCTCTATTTTACGACTACCGCTTTCTGTCAAATGAACAGAGGTGCTAAATTCATCGACCGCATAATCGTTTGTTTTGTCTAATTGTTTAATTACCGTCGCAATGTGCGTCAGTTGATCATTGTTTTGGTGGATATCACCTGAAATAACCAGAGGAATACGGGCTTCGTCAATCAGAATCGAATCGGCTTCATCAACAATGGCAACATCTAATCCCGACAATACTTTTTGCTGTTTATAGTGCACCAACTGATCACGTAAGTAATCAAAGCCAACTTCTCGGGCTGTGGCATAAACAATGTCGCAGGCATGAGCTTTTTTGCGTTGTTTACCCGACATGCCAGCTTGGATCATATCCACGCTCAAACCAAAAAAATGATAGAGGGGCTGTAAAAAGTGACTGTCTCGTTTAGCCAGATAGTCATTAAAGGTGAGTACGTGAACTTTGCGGCCAGCTAATGCGTTAACAATAACGGGGGCAGCTGCGGCCAATGTTTTACCTTCCCCGGTTTTCATATCGACAATATAACCGTCATGTAATGCTAACCCTGCCAACATTTGGCTATCGAAGGGCCTCATGCCTAATAGTCTGTTTGATATTTCTGACACAAAAGCAAAAATTTTAACTTGAGTGGGTATATTCATTGGCGGGGAAATAGAAGCACACAGTGATTGTAGCTGTGCTTTGAGTTCATCATCACAAAGCGATTTCAATGTCTCGCTGAAGGAGTCTATTTGTGTCAACGTTCTCTTAAACGGTTTAAGGTCGGATTCAATCGATGACCTTTGCAGTTTTTCCATAACCCTTTTAAACATACTTCCACCTGTTTGTTTATGCTTAAATTATATATTGGTTGTGGAAAGGCTTAATTCAAGTCAAAAGCCTTTAAATCCTTGTTTTACAATCTATTCAATGCTAACTACCGCACCTAAAATAACTCCTAAAGCAATGATTTTGTTTCCAATTAATAAAGAAAACTTTAAAGTAAATAAGTTGAAAGTAAGTGGGTAGAGTGATTGGCAAGAGCAACTTAATCTAAAACTCATCAATTCAAATTAGGTCGAACCCAATGAGGTGAATGCTATATCAATGGGGACGGCAAGACGTTTGATGCAAGAAGCGAAAAGGGAAATGTTGTTGTTTTCCTTTCGTCTAGTATGGGCGAAGCGCCACGACTTTCTCAGCCATTAATACCGTAAAAAATTGAGAGTCATTGGATCAGATCCTGACCATAACGACTCAGGCTAAACAACTAATGTTTAGGGTTAGGATTAGGATTAGGGCTAGGCTTAGAATCAGCAGAGAGGATTGTGTTATCCCTCTCGGTAACTCATGCTGGAAGAATGCGATGATATAAGCCTTTGCCCAATTTACAGTTAGGCTAATTTAACAGTCATCATCGACTAGAGTTAATGTTTTAGTCGCTACTTGCTGTGTAGAGTCAACTGAAACACTATATCTTAAATAACAGGATGTTAGCGCTCTTGGCGTGACAAAATCTTCTTCAGGTTCCATATTATTAGCAAACGTAATCACATATGCAATATCTGGGCTTACACCTTGACCACCCGCCCATTCAGTCTTATCTAAATCCATTGATTCAGCCTGATTGTTCCACATATCTGCACCACTTTCATGCACAATGCCGTAGACTAGCGATATCCCTTCAGGAGTATCATAATCAGGTGATTTTTCTTCACCTTCTATTGCTGCTGCAGCAAAATATAGCGAATCGTTAGAATGAATTGCGCCTTTTAGACCATTTAAAGCACTAATACGTGCATCGCGTTGAAGGTTGATAAATTTAGGCGCTGCATATACCGCTAAAATACCTAAAATAATAATTACGACAACAAGCTCAATTAAAGTAAAGCCACGTAGTTTTTTGCTCATGTAACAGTCCGAAAAATAAGAATAAATAAATTATAACTCGATACATGTCGTCAAAAGGCCTTATTCCATATGGAATAAACAATATTCCATATGGGGTACTTGGATGTGTCAGGAGGGCCCCAAAGCAGGATCATTGGGGCGGAGAAAACTAATTAGTAAAATTCATCAATTCAAATGAAGTTGGAAGCTTGATTCCCAGCAAGGATTGTCCGAGTAAGGTAAGTATATTGATTGAAACAAGCTTAAACTCTACAGCAGTAACTTTATCGGGCTTTGAGGCCACAACAAGGCCTGAAGTTGACTCATTGAGCCACAGACAACTTAAATGACTCATTAGTTTTAGCCACTTTACCAAGTTGTCTTTTAAACAATTGCCAGCTTGTAAAGCCGGCTAAAAAATTACCGACTGTTGCACCAATTAATACACCTTTAAAGCCGTGAAACTCTGCGCCTAACCAGACTAACGGTAAGTAACAAGCTAACAATCTAATTAACGATATAGCTAATGCAAAGCTGGGTAAGCCAATAGCGTTACTGGCAGATACACAAATCATGCAAACGCCCAATGCGCCATAACTTATCGGGACTAAAGCAAGGTATTGCGATAACAAGGCGCTAATGCCGTCATCAGTGGTTAGTAAAGCCGAAACGGGCTCCGCCGCAAGAATAAACAATAATGCTAATAGCAATTGAAAACCTAAAATGACACTGACGGCCGTTTTTACCAATGCGTTAATTTCAGTGTAATTTTTTTGCCCTTTCAGCTTGCCAATCATCGGCGGGAGCGCCATGGTCATCGCCAATATCAGAATAATTAATAGGTATTCAACACGGCTTGCTAAGCCCCAAGAAGCAATTGCAGCATGACCAAACGTTGCCACTAAGGCGGTGACCACGATAGCTGAAACAGGCGGAATAAATTGGCTAACCATTGCTGGTGCGGTAAATTTACTGATGGAGCTCACCCCCATTTTTATGACATTTAACTTGGTAGGTAGCGCTATAAAATGCTTATCTTTTATTGAGTTGAATATGATGATTAAGCCAATAGCAAAAGCGACACAGCTTGCCCAAGCCGCACCAGACATCCCCATATCAAAGGTAAAGATAAAAATAGGGTCTAACACGATATTGATAATGCTGGTTATTACCATCACATTTCCAGGAATGTTAGTGTCTCCAAATGCGCGGCTAATGCTGTAACCAAAATACAATATTGCCCCTAACCAACAACTGATTAACCAAGGCAGCCAGTAGTTTCTTAACTGATTGAATATTGAGGCATCACCACCTAACGCTGTAACGACCTCTTGTTGAAAAAGCCACAGTAAACCACATAGCAGCAATAATAGAACGCTGCCCATAGTGAGAATAATCGCACTCAAAAATCGGGCATAACGGATTTTATTTTCACCAATGGCGGTAGACATACAGGCTGTTGCGGCAATGCCAATACCCACTTGTACACCAACAATCAATTGATAAATAGGAATTGAAAAGCCAACGATAACCAAAGGTTCATCGCCTAATTGACCGATAAAAGCACTATCAATTAATTGGCTGCCCATTATTGCAAGTAAGCCGACCAACATTGGCAATGTTTGATCGAATAAGGCTTTAAATTGAGAAGAGGTTAATGAACTCATTTACTAGTAGCTCTAGGGAAAATAAATAAGGTAAAGCGCACTCTACGTAATAAAAATCACTTTTAAAAAAACGAATAAACAAGAGAGTAAAAATAGTAAGCAAGTAATTTCAAAAACAATGGGAGCCTATATTGGGCTCCCAATTTTATCGACTTCACTGCTGCTTTTTACGCTTGCTATTTACAGCAACTTTTTACAATTGCTCTATACAAAAAATGAGTGTCACTAGGTTGCTAAATTATACCGATACAACCACTTTACCCATTGCTTGACCACTGGCTAAACGATCATGTGCTTTACCGATGTCAGCTAAAACAAACGCTGGCTCATCAACAACTGGGGTTAAATGACCAGCATCGACAATTTCTGCCAATTTAGCCAATATCTCACCATGCTTGTTACGTTTGTGGTTGTATAACATTGGAATTAGCATAAAGACTACATTCAATGATAACCCTTTAAAGTGAGCCGTTGTTAAGTCAATCTCAGCCATTGATACTGTCGTTGAAATTTGACCATTTAATGCCGCTGCTTCAAACGAGTTAAGCAAGTTTGCGCCGCCAATTGAGTCATATACCACATCAAAACCTGCACCCGCTGTGTGAGTCGCTACATATTCAGCAACCGTTTCAGCGGTATAATCAATTGATTTAGCACCTAGCTTTTCAATTAACTTAGCTTGTGCTTCACCTGTACCCGTTGCAAAAACGTCACTACCCAAATATTTAGCCAGTTGAATAGCAATATGACCTACGCCGCCTGCCCCGCCATGCACTAACACTTTTTGGCCTGCGCCAGTATTTGCTCTAACTAAGCCTTCATAAGCGGTAATCCCCACAAGAGGGAGCGCGGCAGCTTCACGCATTGAAATCGTTTTTGGTTTGTGGGCAATCAGTTGTGCATCAGCAAGCATAAATTCAGCTAGCGCACCTTGAATGTCGGCAAGACCACCAGCACAGCCGTAAACTTGGTCACCAACAGAGAATTGAGTAACCCCTTCACCAACGGATTCAATAACACCAGCGAAATCCATACCTAACACACCAGGTAATGCAGGAGATAGCGGCGCTAAATCTTCACCCATTTGACGGATCATCATGTCTACCGTGTTGACACTGGTAGCAGCAACTTTTACAACAACGTGTCCAGGTTTTACTTGAGGCTTTGCTAACTCTGCAGCCATAAAAACATCACTTGCGCCAAACTCATTAAGAATCATTGCTTTCATAATTTGCTCTCTTTTATATACGTTATGTACTTTTTGTTAGGTACTGTCTGTTAGGCAAAGCCTGTTATATACGGCCTGTTTATTAGATGAACAGAGTATATTTACAAAAGTAATTATTGATAATAGGCTCAGTTATTGAATCAGTTTTAATTATTTATTAATAATCAGCTAAACTATTAATAAGAGCTATTAGCAAAACCTATTGTCAACTAATCATGAGTAACAACGATGAACAATGATCACCTCAGACTCTTTGTACGCGTAGCATCAACTCAAAACATCAGTATGGCTGGTAACGACCTTGGGCTATCGCCCGCTGTGGCCAGTATGCATTTAAATAAACTAGAAGAGTCTTTAGGCATAAAGCTCATCCATAGAACCACTCGAAAGGTGTCGTTAACCGAAGAAGGAAGAGAGTTTTTACCTCATGCTGAAGAAGTGCTTAATGCTGTCGATAGTGCTAAAGCCTCTGTTGGAGTAGGCAGTTTTACACCCCAAGGAACAATCAGGATCACTGCGCCATCATCATTTGGGCGGATGCATATTGTGCCCGCACTTAAAGAGTTCGTAAAAGCTCACCCGCAACTCAAGGTGGATCTGAGACAAAGCGACAGCATCGTTGATATGGTTGAAGGCGGCTTTGATATCGCCATTAGAAATGCATCGTTAACTGACTCAACTTTAATCGCCAGAAAGCTCGCAACTGATAAACGAATCATTTGTGCATCTCCTGACTATATAAAGCAATTTGGTGAGCCTAAAACGCCTAGTGACATTGTTAATCATCAAACCATTAAATTGATTGGCATCGATCATTGGGATTTTGATACCCCAGAAGGCGTTCAAAAAATCAAACCTCAAAGTACCATCAGGATTGATAATGGTGAGTCAGTAAGAGATGCATGTATCGATGGTGGAGGCTTAACGATTTGCTCGATTTGGTGTGCTTACAAAGCATTAAACAATGGCCAGCTTGTGCAAGTATTAAAAGATTATCCGGTTCACTCTGACACCGCTATTTGGGCTGTATATCCGAGCTCACGATTATTAGCACCAAAAGTACGCGCCTTTATTGATTATTTCCTCAAGTATTATGGTGATAAGCCTTATTGGGAGTCATAGCTATAATCACGCTGTGTCGCAAACATTCTCAGCCATAAACAATCTCGATAATATACAATCTCGATAATAAACAAACAGGACATCCATACTCATGGATGCCCTGTCTATCAATTTTTTAAGCGTTCTAAGAAGTATTAACTTCCCCTACACCTACCAAGAAAACGTTTGGATAACATTATCTTGAGTTATCGGGTTATTCTTTATGTTGTCAACAATATGATTTTTAAAACGTGCTTGGTCTTTAGGTAACCAGCCTCGCATTGTCGCGATGTTGTTACCATGATCGCCCCAATAAAAAGTTTCAAAATTCAAATTATCTAATAGGTACTTCTCTTCTTCTAAAATTTGCAATGGCGTTGCTCTAACAAATTTTCCACTCGCCACATCTTGCTCTAATTCTGTGCCGGGTTGAATCGCAAGCCCCATTGGCGCAATTTCTTCCGGCTGAGTTAGGTTTAAGATATTGGTAGTCGCTTCAATATGTTCTTTAGAACGTGTTTTGCCACCTAAACCAAAAATAAATGAAGCTAATAACCTAATGCCAGCTTCTTTGATCATGTTGGCACCTTCAACAACATGTGCAGGTGTCATTCCTTTATTAATTTGCTCTAGTACTACCGCATCACCAGACTCTAAGCCTGCGTATACCATAGTTAAACCCGCTTTTCGCATTGCGATTAAGTCGTTAACTGATTTACGACGTATATTGTTATAGCCAGCATAGAGAGCAATGTTTTTAATTTCAGGAAATGTGTCAGTGAGTTTATTTAAAATCTTAATCAACATCTCAGCTCTAATCGCCATCACATCGCCATCAATTAAAAAGATTGATTCAACAAATGGGTGGGTTTTGCGTGCACTTTCTATATCAGCAAAAATATCTTCGATATCTCTGATACGAAATTTCTTGTCTCTAAACATGCTGCAAAATGTACACGTATTAATTGTACAGCCTATCGTAGTCTGAATGAGGATACTTTCAGCCTCCATCCAAGGGCGATATACCTTACCTTCATATTGCATGTGTTTTCTCCAGTTATCTATTCGATATAGGCTCTTAGGCCTAATCAGTGAAAACAGTATAAATTGCACGCAATACTTTAATAATACCTAAGATAACTGAATCAGTTTTAATGAATAGTTAATAATCAACACTGACAAATTCGTTCCACTAACTTCATTAAAGTTTCCTTAGTGCACCGTAACCAGCAAGTCCCAGCGTTCAACATTAGTAACACCGGCCCAATGTGACAAATAAGCTATTTACATAAACCCGCTGTAGGTCATCGATTTCTTAAAATCCCATAAAAAAAGAGGCCCATAAGTTTCCTTAGGGCCTCACTTTTAACTGACTAATCAAAAAATACCCGCCTAACTTGGTCGGTATCGGCATACTCTTTGATGGTTTCAATTCTTCCATCTTTTACAATAATTAAATAATGATAAAGGTTGTTATAACGCTTACCATTTTTAAGTTCGCCCAATGACTCAACCTCAACTGCAACACGATTATCATCAATCGTCCAAGCTTTCGTCGTCATCATCAACTGACCAACCATCAACTCTTTAACGCTTATCATTAAATCTTTTATACCCTGCTTATCCATTTCTCCTGAAATAGGTAAGCCACCTTGCTGTCCCATCATTCGCCAACGAACATCATCATCTAATAAAGACAAAACACCATCGATATCAGACTCAGTGAATAATTCGAAAAAACGAGACACAAGTTGCTTATGCCCTGCGGCGTTCATTAGTTAATGTCCTGAACATTCATCACTAACTCGTTCCACTTGCGTTGATTTTCAATATCGTGCTCTAAACCTTGTTCATCAGCAATAGTAAAACGCTTAATGGCGGGTGTTTTACTGGTTGCTTGGTACAACCAATAAGCTTCAGCTTTTAACGCTTCATCAATGGGTTTATCGATAGACTCATAAACAGCTTGCTTACAGGCATTGATTGACTCTGCAGGGAACTGCGCAATACGGTTAGCCAAGTTGTCGACGTACTCACCAATTTCATCGGGCTCGAGCGCTCTATTAATCGTGCCATAGGCTTCTGCTTCATCGGCATCAAAGTCACGCGCACTTAAAATAATCTCTAACGCTCTACCTAAACCAGCTTGACGTGCCATACGAGATGCCCCGCCACCACATGGCAGAATGCCCATACCCACTTCCATCTGCATAAATTTAAACTTACCACGAGCAGCAAAACGCATATCTAAAGCCAGTGCTAACTCATGGCCACCGCCTCTTGCGAAACCTTCAAGTTTTGCAATAGTCGCTTGGGGAACTTTACTGATCCGTTCACATACGGATTGTAAATCTAACAGCTGAGCCTCTTCACGGGATACCGCTTCTACAGACATATCTTTAAGTAGTTCAGTATCATAATGACAAACCCAAATTTCAGGATTTGCAGATTGAAAAACGACCACCTTGGTATTGCGATCTCGCTCTAAACGCATTGCTAAGCTATTCAAGTCGGCAAGCATTTCTTGTCCTTGAACATTGACCGCGCCAAAATCAAATGTAACCGTTAAAACACCTGCTTTTTGTTCCGTTGTGAATGTTTGAAAACCTGCATATTTCATAATTAACTCTCCATAGAATAACGTCATTTGAATACATAGTTAGCAGCTATTGCATTGCTTCTAACTTGTGAATTCATCTTAGGTTATTCACTTAATGTTTATTATCGGGCAAACACTGCAATCAGTTTCAACAAAATATTAACAATTACCTTTTAAATGAGTTAACAACTTGAGTAGGCAGAGCTTTTAATTACTTGAGGCATTATTGCAACATTCATCAGGTTGGCTAAAAGACAAAATAAAAGTATTGTTTTTTAAAGTTAGGTCGAAGCAGATACCAAATGAGATTCAATGTTGGATGTTCGCTATTGATAATTTCACCGTTCTTTCATCAATGAGTCGACATGTGCCATGTTATGGCTTAATGAACCTCTAAATAAGTAAAAGGCCTTTTTCTAGTCGATTGTGACAGGGGAATCCACAATGTTGGCTTTAAGTCAGTGCAACACACCTGGTCATTGCCGAGCGTTTAAGTCATAGCACCAACCAGAGATTGAATTAGTAGGTGCATAATTAGTGAGATCAAAGTCAGACCTCCTTCAACTTTTTCACATTTCCCCTAACAAGCTGTTACACTGCGCACCCTAAAAATTTGTTAGCCCTAAACGACACGAGTTTATCTTGCTTTCCCCCTAAACCCGTTGTCCCTGTGAGTGTGCGAATTACCCAATAAATGATTGCTTTAGCCGCAATCGATTAGAACATGCCTATACTTAGCTTGTGTTAACAATAAGTCTCAGCGTTCATAACCCCATATACAGGTCCCAATCATGTTTAAGAAATCGAGTATTTATCCTCCGGTTTTCTTCCCTTCTGTGCTGCTTATATTTGTCATGGTATTTATCTGTGCGGTTTGGCCAGAGCAAGCCAGCATCTTTTTCAAATCCATTCAAAGCTATTTAGAAGTCAAAGCAGGCTGGTTGTATATTGTTGGGGTCGCGATATTCCTTATCTTTATCATCTTTGTCATGGTCAGCCGTTTCGGAGATATCAAACTAGGTCCTGATCACTCCGTCCCTGATTACAGCTTTAAAAGCTGGGCCTCGATGTTGTTTTCTGCCGGCATGGGAATTGGATTAATGTTTTTTGGCGTTGCTGAACCCGTGATGCATTATCTCGCGCCACCTGATGCAACACCTGAGACACTGGAAGCCGCTAAAGAAGCCTTGAATATTACCTTTTATCATTATGGTATTCATATTTGGGCGATTTATGCCGTTGTGGCACTTAGCCTAGCGTACTTCTCATACCGTCATAAATTACCCTTACTGCCTCGGTCTGCGTTATATCCTTTAATTGGAGAGCGCATTTACGGCCCTATCGGCCATGCCGTTGATACGTTTGCGGTGCTCGGCACCATGTTTGGTGTCGCCACCTCTTTAGGTTTTGGCGTACTGCAAGTTAATTCAGGCTTAAGTTATTTATTTGATGGGGTGCCAAATAACCCAACAGTGCAGGTGGTTATCATTATGATTATCACCGCTATCGCAACACTCTCTGTTTTTGCAGGCTTAGACAAAGGCGTTAAACGCTTAAGTGTACTCAACCTCACGCTGGCCTTGCTGCTGTTAACTGCGGTTTTACTGCTCGGCCCGACCGTGATGTTACTGCAAGCATTTGTGCAAAATACCGGGGGCTATTTAAGCGATATTGTCGGTAAAACCTTTAATCTATATGCCTATGAGCAAAAAGATGATTGGTTAGGTGGCTGGACATTATTGTACTGGGGGTGGTGGATTTCATGGTCGCCATTTGTCGGTACCTTCATTGCTCGAGTTAGTCGTGGCCGTACCATTCGTGAGTTTATCGCTGGGGTGTTATTTTTCCCTACTGGGGTGACATTCCTGTGGATGACGGTATTTGGTAATAGCGCCATCGACCTAATCAGAAACCAAGGCGCAACCTATCTATCTGAAGCCGTATCAAGTGATGTGTCAGTAGCCTTGTTTAGATTTTTTGAGCATCTACCATTTTCGACCGCATTATCAGTGTTAGCCATTTTCTTGGTGGTAACTTTCTTTATTACTTCGTCTGATTCTGGCTCGTTAGTGATTGATAATTTAACCTCAGGCGGCAATGAGCAATCACCCGCAGGCCAACGTGTATTCTGGGCCATATTACAAGGGGTTGTTGCCAGCGTATTATTACTGGCTGGGGGGTTACAAGCACTACAAACAGCTGCCATTGCCAGTGCGCTGCCCATTATGATTGTCATGCTTTTGATGTGTATTGGTTTATACAAAGCCTTGCAAGATGATCGCTTAAAGCTTGAAAGCGTGCAGCAACACCATACTGGGGTTCAATTTGCCAAAACTAGCATAAGTTGGAAAGAACGAGTCAATATATTGGTGTCTCACCCCAGTAAAGAGGATGCGCAACAATTCTTGAATACTGTTGCTAAGCCTGGCTTAGAAGAAGTGGTAAAAATATTTTTAGCCAACAATACCCCTGCTGTTATTACTCAGCATGATAAACGGGTGCGATTATTAATTGGTAATAATGAAGCATTACAGTTTGCTTATGGTTTACGTATTCGCGCATTTACAATGAATGGCGCTGATATCGAAGGCTTTGCTAGCGAGCAGGATTATTACCGAGTAGAAGTATTTTTAGAGCACGGCGGGCAACATTATGATGTGATGGGATACACCCAAGAGCAAATAATCGCTGACGTGATTAATCAATATGAACGCTACCTGCACTACCAACATCTATCTAATTCTGAGTTAGTAACAGACTAATCTGATAGCTAAGTCAGTATGAGAATGTACTCATACTGACGCTATTGCTTAACCCAAGTATTCAGCTTGCAGGTGACATTCAGGCTATCGACACTTCAGTCACTTTACCTATCTGAATCAGTAAATTGATAGTGATAACCAGCCAGAACTCATTACATCTTTATGAATAAAGTTAAGTAATAAGTTAATCCAGACATTAGAAATGGTATTTAACGAGTAAGCTGGTTACGCTTTGGTCAGTATCAAAGCCTGAACTGCTTTTTATACCGTATTTATTCTTCCAATAATCATATTCAATACCGACTAATAACGCGCTATCACCTAGCCCCACTTGTTTGCCTAAGTCATATTTAAGCTGCGGGTTAAAGTGGAAGTTTTTCTCATAGCTGCCATCAGAATCGACTACCCAATCAATAAAACCATCAAATACGATCGTTGATTCGCCAACAGGCCAACTCATTTTCCATGCTGGAGTAATTTGCCATGTATCGCCATCACGGCCATCAGGTAAACGCTTATACATATTTAATTGGAAAAAATCGAAACCTGGAATCGCTAAATCAAAGCCTGCACCAATTAAGAATGATTCAACATCGCCTTCACCAAACTCAACCGTCGTTGCTAATAAAACATCTTTTACAAAACCCATTTCTACAGGTTTATCTAACATTTTGCTAAAGCTAAAACGTGGGGCGAACTCACCGTAATAGGTTGTTTCGCCATTTAAAAAATCTTCTTCGCCATTATATTTAGTAAAGTCCACAAACATGAACAAATCACCGATATTCCAGCCACTAGCATGTTCAAATGTGATCGTTTGCTGGGTTTTCGGGTTCACTTTAAAATTATCACCATACAGATAAGACAAACTATTATCTTGCCAATGGACTATCTCTGTTGAAGTTGCGTCATTTGCAGCAACAAAAGGAGCCTGACAAAGCAGTATCAAGGCGAGAAAACGTTTCATATTAAGTCCTTGTAAATATAAGTTTTGTAAAACATACAGTGATGATTTTGCATGTAAAACAGCAAACACCTTTTGTTCTTATTTCAGAACAGCTCCAACTATTATGACATTTTATTTACTCATCTTTAAGCATTGACCAGTTTAAAATCACAGACTCTGTTTTAATCCCTATTGATAAGTTCGTTGTGAATTTATTCATGATTTATATGAGGTATTTGTTGGAAGATGAAAAGGCAAAGGTGGTTTCAGCTCTTGCTCTGTTTTTGATTTGAGGTTTGAGGTTTGAAAGGAAACAAAACAGCTTTCTATACTGTTTTATTCCACAGAGTCAGTTGTGTTAATAATTTCCAGCTATGACTTACACATACCATAGTTAAGTAACAGGTTAATAATTGAATTAACGGTATGTTCATTGTTCTAAAATAGCCAATAAATCTTCTTTGGTTATGCCTTTGATTACTTGATTTAAACAGTTTTTATAATCACTCAATGAGCTGCCAACTTGTAAGACTTGAAGTGTGTAGTTCGTTGGCTCTCGCAGCAAATTATCTTCCAGTTTGCGTAGTGTATTCACTTTAGCCAGTTTGATACTTTCATCACTAAACAAAGTGCCTGAATCTAATTGGTCTTTAAGATAATCTTTCACAACTATTTCTAACTCCTTAGAAGAATGATGTGATGACTCGATAATGAAAGTTAATGAAATACCTGAATCTACACTTAAATGAGTGTCTGCAATGTATGCTAGCTTTCTTTTCATTCTCATTTCTGCCTTAAATGGCGCTGCAATAACTTCATTGAGTACGCTCAACACTGCCAGATCAAAAACAGGATTATCGTTCAGCCATAAAGAATATGCAGCAGCGTTACCAGCATTAGGGAAACCAACCACTTTAGTTATTTTCGCTTTCTCATCTGTTTTCTTAGGTGTACTTTTTTTAAGATTTTTAAATGGAGGGGTCCCTTTGTTGGGAACGAGAATGAACAGATCATCAGGTAAGTTACTGAGTAAAGATTTATATTGTTTTAAAGTCATACTTTCAACAATAGATATCAATGAGTCACTCGACATAATGCCAAATTTTAGTAAGTTCATGTTAAAGAAAGCTTGTTTAAATGCCTTGTCTTCAGCCTTACTTTCCAATTCAAAAATGACCTTTTTCTTTGCTTGCAAGAATGATTCGTTAGAAATAGAAGGATTAAGCACTTCAGTTAATACTGAATTCAAATATGTCATTAAGTTTGATTTTTCGCCACTAAACACAATCTTTATAAAGTCAGCATCCGATTTAAAATTCATTCTGTAACCAGCCAGTTTGGCAAAGTAGTCGTTATCACCTAATGATGTTTCCAAATAAGCTTTTAGCATAATACTCAACGACATTTTATCAATTAAGGTTAACCTTTCATCTAACGCTATAGTGACCAAAGCGTCACTTTCTAGTCCAAGTATTTCGCCTGAAAACGTTCTTTCTTTATGAATACCTAAATTCTGTTTCTCTGTAGTTTTTGATATAAAAATATTGGGAGAGGGAAATGCTAGCTCACTTAAAGAGGCTTTCATCCAGGTTGTAGTTTGTAACGTTGAGAATATTGATTGTGAATAAATAGTCTCGTAATAAGGCGTTATAAATGTCTCACCTTCTATCTCATTGGTAGTCAGAAACACCTGCATGTTATTAGGAGAAATATACTGTAAATAATCTTGAATATCTGACTGAGAAAGTGAGTCTTGTGAATAACCAAAAATAATAGGGTCTTCTTGAGTAAATAGCATTAAATCTGAAATATCACTTACCCAATCACCAGCATCTCGACTAATTTGTGTATTCATTGCTTGAGCCTGAAGGTATTGAAGCTCTGCATTAATATAGTGAGGATGGGTATTTGTATTCAGCATATTAATGTAAGCAAAAACAACGTTAATGACTTCCTGATAGTTTTCTTTTCCTTCATCGGTTAGCTGAATGTAAACATCCAAGACTTCATTGTAGCTATCGCCCTGAAATCCTGTCGACACAGAATGTGCTAACCCTTCAGCTTTTAGGTAACTTAAAATGGAGCCTTTAGTCTCGTGACCAATTAACTCAGCAACATACCTTGCTAATGACCGATTTTTTTTATCAAATCTTGTTGGAATATTAAAGCGTATATCTACACTCGCGTTCGCAGATTTAGCATCTATTTTATAAAGGGAACTTAGTTGACTAGTATCGTGAAGGTCAACACGTTGAAGCTTCGGTATATTACCGCGGTCTAGTCTGCCAAATGTTTTGCTTACTAACTTTGCAGCCTGCTCATAATTCTGATTTGTATAAATAACTAAAACCATATTATTTGGGACATAGTAAGTACTATGAAACTGCTGTGCGGCTAACCTCAACTCTTGAGAGCTGCCATTCAAAGACGCTTTATTACCCGTCCCAAAAAGCTTGGCGCTATTTGCAGTTGACGTTGTCGCTCTTATGACAGACAAAATCCGCTGCCATTCACTTGTTTTACCCGTTAAGAACTCCTCATTAACTTCAGCGACTCCGATATCTACAACATCTACGGTGAGCAAGGGCTTAAATAGTAAATCTGATAATCGTACTAGAGATTGATAAAGATACTCATGCTCAATTTGTAAGTGATATCGAGTATTGTCTGGTCTTGTTGATGCATTTGACCATCCGCCTGCTGATTTGACAAAATCGTCCCAATCAGAGGGGGCAGGAAATGCGGTACTTCCCATGAAAACAGCGTGTTCAAGAAGGTGTGGTAACCCCTGATATTTTTCTGGGCTATGCCTTTGACCTGCGCCAATATTGACAGAAATAGCACTCGAGGTGGCTCTGGGATCAGAGATAATATTAACTAATAAACCGTTATCTAATTGCAGACTATGCGATAGTTCTGATGATGCCTTGCTCAGTGTTAACAATGGGCTAGCCGCAACTGCCGAGTTTGTAAAAAACATCAGCACAAGTAGTTTCAATAACTTCAATTAATACCTTCCAAGTTGGTAGTAGTACATCCAGTAGATTAAGTCTGCAAGCTTGTTTTCTTTAGGTGAAAATGATGGGAAATATCCACAATATTTATCAGCGTTTTAGGCTATACAATTGCAATAGGTAGCGAATTTAATAAAGCCGTTAATTGAATCATTTAATCATTCGTGATGACCACTACCGTCCTGCCAATAAAATCGTGTACTGCGCGGCGTTTGTCATTTAAAAGCATGGTGATGAATTCTGAAATGTTCCAACCTAACGCAAGTATTCCTATAAATAGTAGAGTGAAAATTAATGGTTCGATATTAGCAATATTAACTTTCAAACTAACAACGATAAGCAACAGTCCAATTAAACAAAATCCTAAGCTAACAGACTCCCTTAAAATAGATTGGTTTAAACCAATAGGAGTTTCATCTTCATGATTTACTACTTTTACGCCTGTACACATTTTACCAACTGTTTGTCCATAAAAAGCATGCATGAATATATAGTAAATAATGATCTGTAAGCCGTGTAATGACTGTTGTAATTGATCGTTTAAGTTAAATTCTACCCCGAAAATTAAGCACTCAAGATACAATATTGGTGCTAAAAAAAAACCATCAATAATTGCTGCGCCTAGGCGGTGCCAAAAGGTCGCGTATTTATTGGTGATTGCCTTTTGTTCTTCCTCGACAGCTTCTCTTGGTGATGCTTCTTTTGGAGAGGCTTCGTAGATTTGGATCAGCCTAGCGACTTCGTCAAAACGGTCTCGGTATATTGTCTTATCAATCTGATTACGCACATCTAGCAGCTCACCATACGTATATGATGAAAAATCAGGCATTCTATCCATAGAAATGGTTATTCCTTTTACATTTATTAACAACAAATCACGCTGTATTTTTAATATCTACAAGCCATCTTTAAAATCAGCTTTGGCTACTACTTCACATGAGTATAATTTTTTACAGCATCCATTCGTTACATTTAATCAACAATTTAAGGGTGAAGTAAACGGTGCAGGTTCTAGCTGCCTAAAATTCAAACAGATATTAAATTCCCTCCCCATTACCCCCATTAACCTCAATAAATAATCGAACGGCATCATTGTTTGGTTTAACACGATCAAAAAAGGGGAACAATCTCTGTTCCCCTTTTTGTGTCTTCGCTAATATAGACATTCAGACTAATTTAGCCCCACAGCTCTATGCGATATACGACGTACAATATATACGATATGCAGAACTAAGATTTAGCCACACCAAAAGCATCATCAAACGTCTGGTCTAAACTTGCGTGATCCACTTTATTGCCCTTTAATCGCTCAACCACAAGGTAATTAACTGGCACCAAAATCAAGGTGATAAAGGTGGCAAAGATAATCCCGAAGCCTAGTGAAATCGCCATTGGAATTAAGAACTGCGCTTGGGTAGATTTTTCGAGTAGCAAGGGCATCAGACCAATAAAGGTGGTTAAACTGGTCAACATAACCGGTCTAAATCGTTTTGTGCCTGCGGTTAATACCGCCTCGGCTAATGGCATACCTTCAATACGTTTTTTATTGATAAAATCCACCAGCACTAACGAGTCATTAACCACAACCCCCACCAGAGCAAGCATCCCTAAAATACTGAAAATGGTGAGTGGCGATCCCATAAACCAGTGACCGAGTACCGCACCAATTAAACCAAAGGGGATCACACTCATCACAATTAGCGGCTGAATGTATGACTTAAACGGTATCGCCAATAGGCTATAAATCATAAACAACACAAACACCAAGCCCCACTGCAATGAACCAAAGCTGTCTCGTTGCTCACGCGCTTCGCCTTCAAGCGAATGGCGCACACCAGGATATTGCTGCACTAAACCATCAAGATAGACCTTAAGATCGGCTTGAAGTACTGTCATATTCGTGTTGTCTTTATCCACATCCGCAGTGACATTTAACACTCGATAGCGATCGATTCTTCGAATACTAGATGGGCTTTTACCTGAGGTCATTTTCGCCACATGGCCAAGCGGCACTTGTGTGCCTTGACTGGTGGTAATCAATACCTTTTTAAGGTCATCCAATGACTGACGTTCATCCAATGGCAAACGTAACATGACCCGCACATCATCACGGCCACGTTGTATACGTTGTACTTCGGCGCCAAAATAGAAACTTCTGACTTGGCTTGAAACTTCCTGACGGGTTAAGCCTAAGGCTTTACCTTGCTCGGTTAACTCAATTAACAGCTCTTCTTTACCGTTAGATAAACTGTCGGCAATATCAAATACGGTCGGATAGGTTTTCAAGTGTTGTTTCACTTGGTCGGCAATTTCTCGCAATGTCTCAAGGGAATTCGCACTTAACTGCACATCAATTGGATCAGAGCTTCGGCCGATTTCAGCGCGATAGGTCACAGACTCCGCACCCGGAATATCACCGACACTACGGCGCCACTCAGTTAGTAACTGCCGTGAAGTAATATCTGACTCACGCTTTTCTGCAGGGGTGATTTCAAAACGAACGCCCCCCGCATTTGATGTGCCACCACGGCCACCTGTGGTCGCTAGAATATTAATGATCACACTCTCGCCCGTATCTTCATCTCGATACTTTTCTTGCAGCGCCTCAGCTTTAGCGGCAATAGCAATAATATGTGCGTTAGTCACCTCAAATGGGGTGCCTGCTGGCATGGTCAAGTTAAGACGTACCGTTTCACTGGGAATGCGCGGGAAGAAGGTAAACTTGGTCCAGCCCGTAGCCAGTAATGCTGCAATAATCAGCAAAATACTCAGGAATAAACTTAACGTAGCAGTTTTATGCTTTAGCGCTATGCGCAAGAATGGTTGATAAAACTTAATAATTGCATGTTCAAACCCATCTGCGAATTTTTGCTGAAACACCTCAAACTTATTGTATTGGTCCTTATCGTTACGCAGTTTAATGTACTTAAGGTGAGCAGGCAGAACAAACTTAGATTCGATTAATGAGAACAATAAAACTGGGATAACTACAATCGCAATCTGGCCAAATATCGCCCCTCGATTCCCCTCGATAAACAACATAGGTAAAAAGGCAGTAATCGTTGTAAGAATACCAAAGGTCACGGGCGCAGCCACTTCTTGCGTACCCAAAATAGCCGCATGTTCGCCATTGGGAGAAGTCTTAAGGTGAGTATAAATATTCTCGCCGGTCACAATCGCATCATCGACCACAATACCCAGTACCAGAATAAAACCAAATAAACTGATGACGTTTAATGAAACACCAAAAAACGGCATAAAGATAAAAGCGCCCATAAAAGACACTGGAATACCGATAAACACCCAAATCGCAATGGAAGGACGTAAAAACAGTGTCAGCAATAGCAGAACCAAAATACCGCCCTGCAGTGCACTGCCTGTTAACGTGGCAATACGGTTTTTAACGATTTCAGAATCATCATCCCAGTAGCTAAGGCCATAACCTTCAGGCAGTGTTGCCTGACGTGAATCAATATAGCCTTTGACCTGATCAGCAACATCAATCGCACTTTGCTGGCCAATACGATAGACATCAATAAAGGCAGCCTGCTGGCCATTAAAACGGGTTCTTACTGGGGTTTCTTCAAAACCATCTTCGACATTAGCAATATCACCTAAGCGAATAATGGTGCCATCTGCAGCAGATTTAATCGCGATATTGGAAAACTCATCTTTGTAATAAGCTTGGCCTTTTGAGCGCAGTAAAATATCGCCGCCTTGGGTTTTTAAGTTACCCGCTGAGATATCGGTACTGGAGGCATTAATTGCTCGCGACACTTCACTAAGGGTTAAATTGTATTGGCGTAACTTGTTTTGCGATAACGCTAACGACACCTCATAGTTACGCACCCCGCTTAAATCCATTTGGGTCACGCCATCAAGTCGCAGTAATTCATCACGCACGACTTCAGCAAACTCAATGGTTTCTTTTTCGCTGTATTTACCTGTTACCGTCACTGCAATCACTTCACGCTTTCGCTGGGCAAGCGCTATTACAGGTTTTTCAGCATCAGCAGGAAAGGTATTAATCGCATCGACTCGACTTTTAATATCGGCCAACATGTCACGTGGGTCGTAGCCACTATCAACCTCAATCGTCACCCGAGAGGATGACTCAGATGAACTCGACGTGATTTTTTCAATTCCTTCTAAATCTTGCACCGCTTCTTCAATGCGAATTGTCACCCCTTTTTCGACATCTTCAGGGGTAGCTCCACGCAGCGAGACACTTACTGATATTCGTTCAGATTCAACCGTTGGAAATACCTCTAGCGGGATCTGCGTAGACAATGAACCTAAACCTAATACCAGTAGCAACAGCATCAACAAATTGGCTGCGACATGGTTTTTAGCAAACCAAGCAATCATGGTCGTTGCTCCTCTTTGGTCGCTTTATCTGCTGCCTTATCTGCGATTAGCTTAGCTTTAGGCGGCTTATCACCTCGACGCGGACTAGGTTCACCTTTATCAGACTGAGCGGCTTTACTCGCTTGGCCCACGATTGAGACTGGCGTGCCAGAACTCACTTGACCAAGGGAAGTCGTTACCAATTCATCGCCACTTTGTAAGCCTGCACTAATTACTGAGTCTTGGCTGTTTTGCCATCTTGTGGTGATTTCTCTGCGCAGTAATACGCCGTCATTTACCACATAGACATAAGCGCCTTGATAAATAGCTTTAGTTGGAATAACTAACGCTTGCTTAAGTTTTTTACCGGCAATATTAGCTGTCAGGTATTGTCCAATTTTAAGCGGCATTTGCTGACTTGCTTGATACACAAATGGGTCGTCAATTTGCGCGACAACGTAAAGCTGCTGCGAGTTACTGTCGATGGCCCCTTCAGTGCGAATGAGTTCTCCTTCCCACTTTTGCAGGCCAATTAAATCCGACTCAAAACTTACTTTGGCAACGCTTTTCTTACCTTGCTCAGGGAGCTCAACTAAACCTAAATCGCTGTTGTTAATCGGTAAGCGAATTTCAACATAATCGGTTGCGTAAATAGTGGCTAACTGGCCATTGGTTGACACTACGCGACCCACATCAACATGCTTTTCGAGTATTCGTCCTGAAAATGGTGCGACTACATGAGTTCGCTCTAGTGCTAAATTGGCTTTCTCTAATGACGCTTGATTAGATAACATCGCCGCTCGCGCTGCGGCTAATTGTGGCTCACGTAATACCAATGAGGTTGGCTCACGGCCATTACTAAGACGCTGCCAATCTGCAAGTGCCTGATTGGTGCGGGCTTGTTCTTCTAACAATTGTTGTCTCGCCAGCATTAATCCAGATTCGGCAATTTTTACTTCTGCTTGATAATCTCGGTCATCAAGCTGGACTAACACTTCCCCTTTTTCAAAAAAGCCACCTTCACGGAAGTTAGGGCTAATAGATAAGATTTGCCCTGATGCTTGCGTCACTAACACACTTTGGGTACGCGGTTTTACCACGCCAAAGCTGCTCACCTGAATCTGATAATCCTGCGGTTTAACTATCAGTGTTTCTACCGACATTGCAGCCACAGCCATTGGTTTGCCACGTTTGCTACTTGGTGGATTTGAAGTAATCACTATGATACTGACGATAGCAATCGCAATAATGCCTGCGGGGATAAGGTATTTCTTATTCATCATATTATTCTTCTTCTGTAACACTCGCATCCAGATCGCCACCTAAAGCTAGGTGTAGTCCGATACGGTTGGCAATAATTTGGTTTTTTAAGCTAATGACTGAGCTTTGGGCAACAAAGGCGCGCGTTTGAGCATCCAACACAGTGGTATAGCTGACTAGACCCACCTGGTATTGCTCAAATGATAACGTTTCAGCTTGAATAGCATTTTCTTGAGCTTTTAAAGTCGCGCGATATTGTTGCTGCAGACTGGCATCTAAATCTAGGTTGTTCTCAACCCGTTCAAAAGCGTTAAACAAGGTACTGAGATACTGTTGCTCTTGCTGCTTCAGCTTTAATTTCTGTTGTTCTGTGAGCGACGCTAATCGACCCGCATTAAAAATAGGTGCGGTAATACCAGCAAACACAGACCATGAGCTGTAGTCACCACTTAATAAGTTGGCAATGTCACTACTGGCAGTGCCAATATCGGCCCCTAAACTCAATGATGGGTATCGCTGTTTTTGGGTATAAGCCACTAACGCATCTTGCGACAGTAGTTGGTACCAAGCAGCTTTTAATTCAGGTTTGCGTTTTACTAACTCACTGGGCACGCCAATTTTTATCCCTTGTGGCAGCAATGGTAGTTTTTCATCAATCAATAATTTGCCCGCAGGATAGCCACCTAACAGTCGCTCTAGGGTTCTGACATCTTGATTTCGCTGACTGCGCTGGGATAGCAGATTGGAGTTTTCAGTATAAAATTCATTTTGTGTTAGATAGACATCTAATGCGGCATTTAAGCCTTGCAGATAACCTGATTCAATAATCTCAAAATTCAGGCGAGCATTTTCAGTGCGGCGCTCAAACAACTTCACTAGTTCATTTGATGTCACTACCTTGTAATAGGCAATGACCAAATCTGCCACCAAAGCATCTCTTGCTTGCTGATAGTTAGCTTCAGCGGTTAATAAATTCAGTTTTGAGGCTCTGGCGTTATCAGATAATTTACCCCAGATATCGAGTTCATAACTTAAGTTTAGACTCAGGCTATTAGCACTAGAAGACGCATCATTATCGCCACTTCGGGAACTATTCGCACCAAGGTTTAGCTCAGGCCAAAAGCTTGAATCGCTCACATTGAGCTGCTGCTTTTTGACCTCAACTTCTAATGCTAGCTGTATGAGTGCTTGGTTGGTGTTTAAGCCAATGCTGATAAATTCTAATAACTGATCTGTCGCTATTGGTGTTACCCAACTTTGATTGTCTTTTAACGACTCAGCATCGGTATGCCAAGAAGGAGGAAGTTGCGGCTTAACCAAGGGCTCATCGACATAGGATGAGCTGGTGCAAGCAGACAAAATGACCAGCGAAGTTGCTAAAGCCACTTTAGTGAAATGTCTTTTCATCAATTGGAAATCCATTTTCGTTATTATTATGCAATTCATTATTATTGAGATGTTACGCAATTGATTCTAAATAGTTCACATTTTAAAGAAAATAGCCAAACAATAACTTTGCATAGCTTTACAAAGCGCTTCTAGTTACCCGCCTATGAACATCAATACATCAATACATTAATGATAGTGTAATGAAAAGTGAGAAGAGAATTAGCTGAGAGATAGGAGGGAATTAGATATAACATTGAATGAATAATGTCATGATGACATATCCCCGTCCGTTTTAAAGACAACAAAAAAGCGACCTAGGGTCGCTTTTTAATGTTAACTGTTGTCAATGAGGACTGCTGCCGAAGTTCAACAACGCAGTAGCAAGTCTAAGCAGCGATTAAAACTGGTACTTAACACTCGCGGTGAAATTAATCGGCTCACCCGGCATAGTCCATAACTTATGGTACGAGCTTTCAAAATACTGCTGATTAAATAAGTTATTTACATCAATCATCAGACTAAATCTGCTGGTTAAATCTACCGCCGCAGATAAGTTAACTAAGGTGTATGCAGGTAGAATATAGTCTGGGTCGGTTGTCTCACCTAGGCGGTCACCAACATAATTTACTGTGGCGCCAAAGTAGGCTTCTTTACCCATAATGTCTGTGTAATGTCTTAAAGCAACATGACCGACATGCTCTGCAACGTTGATTAAGCGTGAGCCTTTAGGAATTGGCACACCCCAGTCGTTATCAATCAAGTCTTTCGCAGTTCTTGCATCAGTATATGCGTAAGCGAGTTCAAGACTGGTATCATCGGTCAGTAATGTGCTCAGCTGAAATTCAACGCCCTGACTTTCTACTTCACCTAATGTGGCAGATAACCCTGTATCAGGCTCCGCTGTTAGCATATTGGTTTTGCTTGCGTCATAAAGTGCGAGGCTACCTGAAAATCTATCGGCGACATTTTGCCACTTAAGGCCCACTTCAAACGACTTAGTTTGTTCAGGTTCAAAGGCATTTCTGTCTGAATCTAGACCAGAGTTCGGTCTGAACCCTTCTGCATAGCTGGTGTACACATTGATATTGTCACCTAATTCATAAACAAATCCAAAACGCGAAGACACTTCAGTTTGGTCTTGTTCGTGTTCTTCGTTATCCAGTTTGTTCAAAATTTGCTGATTAAATCGATCAACCCTGAAGCCCAGCAATAATTTTGCTTTATCGGTTAACTCAATCAAATCTTGCGCATAAAAGCCAACACCTGTTTGCTCTTCTGATGTCAATGTCGTTGGTGATGTTTCAGGCTGAAACATAGTGTAATCAGGGTTGTTCGGGTCAATCGAATAAGTATCGTCACCTGAGCCCCAAGCTGTTCGCCATACTCGGTAATCAGTGTCTAACTGGAAGTTATAATAATCTAATCCAACTAAAAGATTATTCTTAAACCCTCCTAATTCTACGTCACCACTGATCTCGAAGCGCGCTGACAAATCTTGTGCTTGATAGTCACGCTCTCTTCGTTGTCTTGATAGCGTATTTGGATCGTTATAAATCAACTGGCGACCGTCAGAAAGCTCTGCATCTGAAGACTGTCCTTTAAACGATGAATCTCGATAAGCTAAGCCAGTTAATAAGTGCCAATTATTATTAAGCTGATGATTTAATAATAATTGGTGACCTAGTGCCTTAACGGTATGGTCGCCATCTCTGGTGTCACCATAAAATGCCGAAGTATCAACAGCATCAAAGTCATTATCTAAAACGTATACACCACGTTCTAACCGCTTACGTTGATCGAGAATTTCCATTTCATAGCTTAAGCTAGTGGCATCTGAAATATTCCACAAAAGAGACGGACTTAAGTTTAAGCTTTGAACATCAACATGATCGCGATAGGTATCTGAATCTTCATAAAAACCATTGATACGGTAAGCGACATCATCACTAATGCCTTTAGTGTGGTCAAACTCAACTTGCTTAGTATCGTAGTTACCTAAAGTCCCTTGAATATAGCCTTGTTCTTCAAACTGAGGCTTTTTAGTAACGATATTGACTGTACCACCTGGCTCACCTTGACCGTACAATGCCGAGCCTGGTCCTTTCATTACTTCAATGGTTTCAATATTGGCGGTATTTCTATTACCGTTATAACCCCGTGAGTTAAAACCATTCACTAAGTAACCTGTTGGATTGTTTTCATCCCCAGAAAAACCGCGAATAGCAAAGCTATCAAACATGCCACCAGAATTGTTTTGTCTTACGATACTTGGAGAAAAATCTAAGGCATCCATAAAACGAGTAATACCCTCGTTTTTTATCGTGTCAGCATTAATTCTATCGACAGCTTGTGGTGTATCAATCAATGGCACATTACCGCGATATGGCTGCCAATGTCTTCTCACCTCAATACGTTCAATATCATCATTCATTTCTGACGTTTGGTTAATATTATCCTGTGCTATCGCGCCATTAGAAATGACAATTAGTGAACATAAAAGCTGTTTTTTCACGTGCTTTTCTCTGTGAGGGGTTGATTTGAAGCGCGATGTTACAACATATCATTTTAATCGTCAAAGCTAGTCCATGAATTAATTGTTACTGTAAGTGCTACATAGTAATAAGCACTAATTTAATACCTCAATTTTTTAGGGTTCATGAGGTATAAGGTCACTCAATACCAATAGGCTGGAATCGAATACATGAGGTTCATTGCCTGCCTGAATTCCCACTCGTTTGCCCCTGCAAAAACATACACATTATTCGTTTCAATGGATTACGATTCTAATCTTAAAGCTCCAAAGATAATTATCTGCGCTAGACAGTTCATTTATTATTCAATAAGATAAAAGTGTGACGAAGATCACCTTTCTACTAATGCAGTTTAGAGAAATGAATTACAGGAGTTTTTATGAAATCGTTATCTTACAAAGTATCAATCCTAGCAGCGTCAGTTTTAATGGCTGCTAATGCGTCTGCTATGATCATCGAATGTAATGATTGCAGCCCAGAGCAACGACTATCTTCAATTAACAATCAAGTGTCTGGCCCAGTATTTGTCGTCGATTTTGTCAACAAAACTGTCGACAAGTATCAAGTCACTGAAGACGGGAAAACTCAAGTGCTAGATCCTACCAAAGCCGATGTTAGTCAACTAAACCAGCAGTTTGCTCATCGAAAAACTCATCTAAGAGATCCAAAATAAGCAAATTGTTAGATAACGTTTATGCGAACTTTTCTCATAAACGTTATTTTAATGATGTAGACCAAGCCACTGTTAACATGCCAACCTCTAGAATTATCCTCCCCAGTTATTAAGTATCCACTGTACAATTTTCTATCTAGATCTAATTTCCAACTTAAAGGGTCAGCTACATAAAACACCGAGGTTTTCGTCTCCACGAAAAGCGAATTCAAGTTCACATAAGTGTGGATTTATAAAACAAACCCTTGTATCCTCCGTTCAAATTCATCAAACCTGCTTTACTAAAGCAAAAGAAATCACCAATAGGCATTTCATGAAAAAAACCATAATAACAATCAGCTTATGCATGATGTCACTCCACACTTTTGCATCGACTCCTGCTTACCATAACCCTGGAGCGGCCAACAAAACTGTTGAATTCGCTCCTGGGATTATTTCTACAGCCGATCATTTTGAAATTAATACTGTGTTTAACAAAGCAGGAAATAAGGTCATTTTTGCCCGTTGTGCTGACGATTTTAGTCACTGCACTATGATGCAATCAGACTTTAGCAATGGTCAGTGGCAAGCACCGTCAGCCTTATCTATTTCTGGTGATTACCTCGATGCAGATCCTTATTACAGTGCCGATTACTCTCAGCTATATTTTGTCTCTAAAAGACCCATTTCAGAGGGTGAGGATGAAGCACCTGAGGTCAATTTGTGGCGAACGACTTGGGCTGAAGGCCAATGGCAAACACCTGAATACTTAACTGATGTTAACTCTGCCGCAGCAGACTTATACCCGTCACTCACTGACAAAGGCGAGTTATACTTTCCTTCATTTAGGGACAACGGTCGCCATATGTATGTTGCTCAGCCTAAAGGAGATGGCTTTGACACTCCAAGACCATTGCCAAGCCATATTTATGGTATGAAAGGTAACATTGGTGATTCGGCGGTTTCTCGAGACGGCAAGACGATCGTTTTTAGTATCAAGGATCGCGATGATAGCCTCGGAAAAGGCGATTTATATCTGTCTAAGTTAATCGATGGCGAATGGACAGTGGCAAAAAGTCTAGGCAGTAAAGTGAATACAGCAGACCATGAGTTCACTCCAATTGTCTCACCTAACGGCGAGTATTTGTTCTTTACCCGTATTGAAAATGGCAAAGGTAACTTGTACCAGATTAAACTTTCTGCATTAGCGATTTAACCAATTTAAAAATACATAGCAAGGGAGGTTTCCCTTGCTTGTTCCCTCCTCTTTCTAATGTCATTAAAAATGATCCATTTATCACTAAAAACACTATTACACTGATGACAGTATGTTCGCCAACGCCTTTAAGTTAGCTTCTTTTAGCAACCGTACTTTATGTTTATCCAACAAACAGCGCAGATAATCTGACACCGCTTATACTGATTGAGTAGGGTTTATTTTTTATATTACTGCTGCTAGCTGTCATCCATTACCTAATCGTGTAAAGAGTCGTTTAAAGAGTCAATTACAACTCCTTTTCTATTCATTTATGAGTGAAATATGAAAAAATTAATCGCGTTACTGAATACTGTTTGGCAAGTGATGAAAAAGCCAAGTGTCCATTACAGCTTAGGCTTTCTGGTAATAGGCGGCTTTATTGCTGGGATCATTTTTTGGGGTGCATTTAATACTGCATTAGAAATGTCGAGTACTGAGGAGTTTTGTAGCAGTTGCCATCAAAATGTCTATGAAGAAATGAAACCAACGATTCATTTTACCAACCGTAGCGGTGTACGAGCCACCTGTCACGATTGTCATGTACCCCATAAATGGACCGATAAAATAGCGCGAAAAATGCAAGCTTCAAAAGAGATTTGGGCGCATTTAGTGGGTTCGATAAATACGCCTGAAAAGTTTGAAGCTAAACGCCGCCAATTAGCCGAGCACGAATGGCGACGCCTTAAAGCCAACAACTCTTTAGAGTGCCGAAATTGCCATGAATTCGACTATATGGATTTCACTCGCCAATCAACTCGCGCAGCTGATATGCACTCAACCTACTTAGAAAGCGGCGCACAAACCTGTATTGATTGCCATAAAGGCATTGCTCATCAATTACCAGATATGGCGGGAGTTGAAGGTTATTAAAGGTTGAACTAGCTGCAACTATGCGCTTTTTAACGCTAATGCGCTGCTTGTAAATTTAATACCGTCCCAGCCATTAAGCATAAATTGACGGATATTTTGATGGTCATTCCCTTGTGGAGTGGCCACGACATCTCGATAATGCTGACCAAATAAACTCAAGGTTTGTTGCTCATTTAGCTGATGCAACATCCCAAAAGCAAACACCTTACAAGAGCCGGCATTTTCTCCTTCAGCATTGCTCTGTAGACCATTAGTAAACGCACATGGCGTAAACACATAATGCGCCTCAATAATCGCCATAGTATCTTCAAATAGAATGTTCTGTGGACTATCGATAGCCTTGATGAAGTTTGCTAGTGTTGATTGAGTCATTAAGTGCTGTCCTAGTTTATGTTGAGATCAATTGGGTTATATTCTTGCCTAATTCTATAGCTGCAGTGATCTGTCCATTGTAGCGATAACACCATAAATCTCCTGTAAAATAAGATCAATTGAAACAATTTCTTATTAGCACGCAAACGACAAGATTGATTTAATAAAAACCATATCAAGGCCGCTATTCATCTATCATCAAATGGCCAACCTTAACCAGAATCACCGTATCTTGTTCTACAAAGGGATTATGTTGGCTTAAGTGCGGACTGCGGATCCAAGTGCCTGCAGGGTAACGCCCTAACTCATCAATAAATTCGCCACTGATAACGTATATCTCTTCGCCGCCAAAATGACGGTGAGGCTGAAATTGACAGCCTGCTGGCCAAAACACTAATGCTGTCGACTCGGTTAAATGCTGATGCAGCGGCATCACTTGTAAATCACCTTGGCCAGGTAGCCAATCAGTATGATGAGTATCTACCCTGACTTGTTCAATGTCAGTGGCTTGAAACTGATGTAACTTAACCAGTAACTCGCAGCCTTGCTCACTAAATGGTGCGTGGCTGAAACCTTCAGGGTTACGGATATAGGTGCCCGCTGGATAATCTCCAGTTTCATCAGAAAAGACTCCTGATAAAACTAAAATCTCTTCACCTAAAGGATGCGGATGTGACGCAAAGCTTGCACCGGCATCATACTTAACAATACTGGTCGCATGGCCACGTTCCGCTTCTTCTCTGGCTAAACGTTTACGCCATACACCTTTGGCAGGACTTTTATCCCACTCCAGCATATGAGTATTAATAACAATTCGTTGGCTAAAATCCATATTTAGTGAATCAGTCTTACTGGTATTGTTAGCGGTATTCATATTCTTTTTCTCCACTCAATCTATGCCGTTATCATAGGCTTATTGGTGATGAATAAAAAGCAGGCACAATTTGGAGTAGTAGGTACTTTTAGGTCCTATTTATTGATTATTAAACATAAAAAAGCCTACTCAAAAAAATGAGTAGGCTTTTTTCAGCTCAATTGAGGGCTGCTAGTTACTTCTTAAATGGCACTGGACGTGGTGTGTTCTCATTCGAAGGTGGCAAAATTGGTAACATAATTTGTGGTTGGTCACCAGTTAAGCTCTTCAAGAAGTCTACCATTTGCTTGGTTTCAACTTCGGTCATAGTCTGACCTAGCTGAATGTCTGCCATAGTGTTAACGGCTTCTTCTAATGTCCAAACGCTACCATCGTGGAAGTAGGGATAAGTTAGTTCGATATTACGTAAGGTTGGTACTTTAAAGACGAATTTATCCGCATCTTTACCCGTTACGCCTTTACGCCCTACCGCAGGGTTGTCAGTATGAAACGGCTTAACTAGGCCCATTTTCATGTACATGGTGCCACCAACAGCAGGGCCGCTATGACAGGCTACACAACCTTTATCTTTAAACAATTGATAACCCGCTTTCGCATCAGCAGTAATCGCTTTTTTATCGCCTTCTAAATACTGATCAAACGGGCTATTTGGGGTTACTAAGGTTTTTTCAAATACGGCAATTGCATCGGTAATTCTGTCGATATTCACTTCATCTGAACCGTAAATAGCTTTAAAGCGTTCTACATACCCAGGCATTGAAGCAATAGTTCCGACTGCCAATTCATGGGTGTAACCCATTTCTTTTGGATTATCGATAGGGCCTGCAGCTTGCTCTTTTAAATCAGCCGCTCGACCGTCCCAAAATTGCGCTAGCATGTACTCAGCGTTTAATACTGTTGGTGAGTTAATTGGACCTTCTTGCCACTCATGGCCAATCGAGGTTGGCAGGGCATCAACACCACCTAAAGATAGATTATGACAAGAGTTACAAGAGATAAACCCAGACATTGACAAACGTGGTTCAAAAAATAGCATTTTGCCTAGTTCAACTTTTTCAGGTTCGGTGATCACAGCAGGCTTGATCACTTCGATTGGCTCACTGGCCTGTGAGGTAGAGATTGAAAAAATTGATGCAATCAAAATTGCAACTGAGGTTAGCTTCGTCATAACTAATAACCTTATAGGGTGTGTGGTTTATTTGAAGCCATCATATACGCCACTTTTTATGAGTTAAAACGACAAAATTCGATTGGGTCTATCGTGTATTTTGATGATAAAAATGCGACCTAAATCACTGTTTATTATTACAAATAAGGTAGGTTGTCAATTAATTAGCTTACAGCTAAACAGTGCATTCAAAATACCGGTTACAACCGAGATAGATCACACCCAAAAGAGAAAAAAACCATCACCTTTGATGTTATTCCTGCTTTAAAATGACACTTTTAGATTAGACATTTTTACAGTTTCACCTTCATGTACTGTCAATTTCCGATTTTTTAACCTTTAAGTTGAGCCGAAATCCCAATTTATTATTCAAGCTACTGAATAAGTGTTCGTTCAATTAAGTATGCTAAAGTTAACTTTAGCTAAGTAAAATCAATGGAATTAAGCCAAGAGCTTGCATGTGTCGACAATGAAGGTAGCGATTAAATGGATGTTCAACTCCCACGCGTTTCAAAAGCATGGCAATCAATAAAAAACCTAATATCAGGACAATCGACTAGCAGTCATGATGGCGACAGCATTGAAGGCAAACTTTCGCTTAAAGAAATAAGCCAACTTTATCCCCGTGACACAACCATACTTTCTGAAGTAGAAAAGTGTCTGCTTTATCATCCAATAAGAACTGACTTACAGCCTTTAGCAAATAAGCTTGCCGAGTCAGCCGCCCTTGATAGTCAAGATGTTCAGCTAATTCAGCAGTCAAATCAGCAGCAAATTGAAACGCCTCTCCAAGCTGAAAATAGTCAGTTTATTGGCCGAGATGTTCAGCAGAAAAAGGTCAGTGATGCGATATCTCGTTGGCAAAATAATAAAGGCGAGTTAACCGCGGTGATAGGCCCGTTTGGCTCTGGCGTTAGCTCTTTTCTGAATCAATTTCATCATCAATATCATCAACAAGTGCCAGTCACTTACGTCAGCTTTTACCACGCAGCGCTCACGACCAAAGAAGCCATCGCTAACTTGTGTTATTGCTTCAATATTACCGATGAGCCCAAATCCATCACTGAAGCAATTGCACTTATTAATCAACAAGACTCACACATCATTATCATTGATGACTTACATAAACTGATGTTGAGAATGATGGGCAACTATCAAGCTTTAGTGACCTTCGCGACAGTTATCATGGAAACACGCCAACAGCATTGCTGGATCCTAGGCTGTGAAACCTATGTATGGCATCGCTTATCGTCACAATACTCCATCACAAACTTCGTCAAAATTATCGTTAGATTAGAATACTTTTCTTTATTAGAGTTTCGAGATGTCATCCAAGCTAAAACCGCTAATATTAGCCTGACTTTAACAAGTGATGGCAATGAAGAAACAGAGAAAGCCGCATTTGAACAGCTAACAAAGCAATTGCACCAAGTCAGTGGCGGTCACAGCAAGCTCGCCTGTGTTTTACTATTTAATGCGTTAACCGAAGACCCTAACCACCCTTTAAGTATAAAACCAATATGCACACCGGACTTAGCAACACTTAAACAATGTACTGATGAAGATTTATTTAGCTTGGCTGAGATCTATGTTCATGGCGGCTTACGCATATTTCAGCATGCTGAAATTTTTGCCACCAGCATAGAACAAAGCTCATTAAAATTAGAATACCTTTCACGCCAGGGCTTACTTAAACCTCATTACTCAAAGCTGGACTTTGCTCAGCATTACTACGTCATTCCCCCAACATTAACCCGGCTTATCGCCAGTCATTTAGTTAATCACAATAAACTTTACTTGTAGGAGCAATAAGCATGGATGATTCACGTAAAGCACTACAAGCCATACTCGACATTATTTCTTTTGATAAATTATTAGCTTTTGCCACCGTTTGTTTATTTGCTTGGCTGCTTATGGTTATCGTGCAATTTGTGTTGAAACAGCTCACCATCAAACTGCCAAAATACCGTTTACTCTGGAGTCGTTTATACCCTTTTGCGCGCTTATTTGTTTGGGCTACCGTGATGATTTACACCATCACTGAAATCATCGACCCTCACGAGAATTTGATATTAGCCGTTATTGGCTCCATCGGGATTGTATTAGGTTTAGCGACACAAGAGCCTGCTAAAAATATGATTGCTGGACTGATTATTATGATCACCCCGCCTTATCGAGTGGGTGATATGGTCACGCTTTCAGGTCACTATGGTGAGGTGATTCAACTTGATTGGAGTGTCACCTGGCTACGCACTTTTGATGACAATACTGTCATGGTGCCCAACGCTGAGGCATTAAAAACGGCGGTGTCGAATGCTAACAGTGGCGCATTAGATGAAATGGTAGTGGTGACATTTAAGCTACCCATTAGCGTTGATCATCTGCACGCGATTCAACTGGCAAAAGAAGCCACTCAATGTTCGCCTTACACTTTTTTAGATAAGCCCATTACGGTCAATATTGCCACTGATTATCAATATGGTGAGCATCTGATTACCTTAACGGTAAAAGCCTATGTGATGGATATTCGATTAGAGCGTAAATTTGCTAGCGACATAAATTTTCGAGTGCTTAATGCCTTTAAACAGGCAGAATTTTATTCTGTGTCAACTTCTGAGACCATTGATGCAATTAATTAAATCCTTGTCATATCTTGAACAGGCAAGCATTTGCTATACTCTTGCCCAAATTAATACTTACCATAGCTAAATAGCCACCTTAGGATGTTGATATGACCCAAGATGAAATGAAAAAAGCTGCCGGCTGGGCTGCACTAAAATACGTCGAAGAAAACAGTATTGTTGGTGTAGGAACTGGTTCAACGGTAAATCACTTTATTGATGCGTTAGCGACAATGAAGCACGACATTCAAGGGGCAGTTTCTAGCTCTGAAGCTTCAACAGAAAAATTGAAGCAATTGGGTATTGAAGTATTTGATATGAATAGCGTTGCTGATTTATCTGTTTATGTCGATGGTGCTGATGAAATCAATGCTCACATGGATATGATCAAAGGCGGCGGCGCTGCATTAACACGCGAAAAAATTGTTGCTGCAGTAGCAAAGAAATTCGTCTGTATTGTAGATAACACTAAGCAAGTTGATGTGTTAGGTGAATTCCCACTACCAATCGAAGTTATTCCGATGGCTCGTTCATATGTGGCACGTGAATTAGTTAAACTTGGCGGCGATCCTGTTTATCGTGAAGGTGTTGTAACGGATAACGGTAACGTTATTTTAGATATGTACAACTATAAAATCCTTGACCCTAAAGCACTCGAAACTCAGCTTAACGCCATTGTTGGTGTTGTCACTAACGGCTTATTCGCTAATCGCGGTGCAGACGTATTATTGGTTGGCTCACCAGATGGTGTTAACACTATTTTGCCAGCATAAGCAGTCTGAAACCAAACAGTTTGCACAAATGGTTCATTAAACACTAAAAAGCCCAATCAGTGATTGGGCTTTTTGTTGGCTTGAATTTATTACAATTAAATTAATGTCTGCTAATTACCTTAGCTGCTTTGTGCAATCTCATCTAAACAAGCCATCACTTTCTCACTGGCTAACTCCATCGCTTCTAGGTATTTCAATGCATTTTCTTTCTCGCCAGCATTAATTAAAGAAAGCGCTTCAACCCCATTACGGTGCACAAGTTTATGTGGCTCATCTAGCCTTTTAAAGGCAGATAAATTGGCATAACTTTCCTTGCCTGTTGTTTGGTACCATTTACCTAATCGACACATAGTATGATCTGAAAATGTTCCTATCTCTTTTTGACTCGCTCCAGAAGCGACAGCATAAACATCGCCCTTCCATACAATATGATCCAACTTTACTGTTTGAATGAAGGTACGTAATGAAGCATGACCAATTGCATCTTTCATAGAGGTGCAGAATGAAATAATAGAATCATAATCCTCATTAAGAGATGACATCCCACCCGCTAACTCTGCATTACTTCCTTGAATATCTTCAACTGAAAAAACAGTTTCATTGGTCGATTGAATAATTTGTTGCACTAACTCAGCAACTTCTTTAGCAGAACCATTGGTATTGCTTGCTAAGGCCCTCACCTCATCAGCAACGACACTAAAACCTCGACCAGCATCTCCAGCACGAGCTGCCTCAATTGCAGCATTCAAAGCTAACAAATTAGTTTGGTCAGAAATTTTTGAAATAGTCGCAACAAACGAATTGATGTTATCTGCCATTGAAGATAAACCAGATATATTAGTCGTTAAGCCAGTCATTTTTTGAGTGATTGTCTCTATGCCCTCAACCATGCTTTCAAGTGATTGATTTGAAGCATCTAGCGAGTCGTTAATTTGTTCACTCGCTTCTTTCTCATTATTAATATCAATATGAGCTTGAAGGACAGTGCCTCTAACTCCTTCAATATGTCCTAAGGATTGAATCGCACAATCTAGGAGCATTCCTCTAAATTTTGTATCTGAATTTTCTTGAATAGCATTGAATTGTTCATTTAGATGCGCATTGTTATCAGCTAATTGAGCATTTTCATTAGATAACTGATTAATTTTATCTTTTAACGCATCATTTTCTTGTTGTAGTTGTGTATGACTCTTTCTTAAAACAAACATCGCTATCCCAATTATTCTTTTTATTTAATATCCACTTGAATTTAATATAAACCTTACACAAAAACACTTCACTGATTGGAACTCAATAATGTGGACTATTCCTGTAAATAGTTAATACTGATTTTAAAGCCAATTACATAAGCCCATTGCATATTAGAGCCTAATAAATGGCTTTTAGATTTAACTCACTTTAAATAAGCTCACCGCTTCATGTAATGACTCTGCTCGCTGTCTAACATCTTGTGTTGCTGCCGCATTCTCTTCAGTTGCATTGGCAGTTTCATCTGCAATATCACGGATCACCACTACATTTTTACCGACTTCTGCAGCCACCATACTTTGCTCTTCAATGGCGGTCGCAATTTGGGTACTCATGTCTGATATAGTTTGCACATCTTGGGTGATTGAGTTGAGTAAGTCCCCTGCTCCACCAGCTTGCTCGACGCTTTCTGAACCCTGCTGCTGACTGGCATCCATTAACTGCACAATCGAATGAGTACGGCTTTGCAAAGTTGAAATAATTTTCGAAATTTCTTCGGTGGACTCTTGGGTGCGCATGGCAAGGTTTCTGACCTCATCTGCCACTACCGCGAATCCTCTGCCCTGCTCACCGGCTCTAGCAGCCTCAATAGCAGCATTTAATGCCAGTAAATTAGTTTGTTCTGCAATACCTCTAATAACATCTAACACGCTGCCTATTGTTTCGCTGTCACGTTCTAAGTCTGCGACGACGTTTGATGAATCACTCAGCTGACTTGCTAAGCTTTGTATTTTCTCAATTGTCTGTTCAACACTGACTAAACCTTGCTGAGCATTGTCATTGGTTTCATTGGCTTTAAGTGCTGCTTGCTCAGTATTACTGGCAATCTCATCAATGGTCGCCCCCATTTCAGTAATGGCTGTTGCAACCATGTCCGTTTCACTTAATTGTTTTGAAACGCCTTCAGATGCCGTAACTGCATTTTGAGTCAGCTCTTCGCAGGAGATATTCATCGCATCTACTGATTCGTTCACTTGCTCAATCAATTGCTGAAAACTTAGCACCATGGCATTAAAGTGTTTTGCAATTCTTGCAAGTTCATCGTTTTTGCTTTCATCACAACGAAGCGTTAAATCTTTATTCTTTTCAACTTCTGAGATCACCCGATTGATATCATTAATCGGCACCACAATACTGCGTAAAATAAGATAAGCAGAAATCGATAAGATCACGGAGATAAGCACAAAAATACTTACCCCCAAAATCAGCGCATTAGTTTCAGCTCCTGCAATTTGAGCATTAGTTTGCTCATGCAGATGAATAAGATCGGTATCCGTCCTTTTAATGGCTTCTCTTAGTTTCAGCATGTCACCATCATAAGCGGTTAAACCAAATAGCTTTTCTTTATCAGTTAATAAGATAAAACTTTTTTGATAAGCATCAGCCAATCCTGATAGTTGATTCTTGGTTGATGAATTGAGAGATGAAGACTGAAGTTGGGATTGAAATAAATCTAAATTCTTTTCGAATTTATCTAGGTAGCTTTGGGTCCGGCGTAACATAAAGTCTTTCTCGTTACGGCGCAGCTGTAACATGGTGACTGATAACTCCGCTTGTCCTTGCTCTTTTAAAATGGTTTCAACATTATGAACTGACTTGCGTAAATCCCCATATAAACCCGTCTTCGGTGTTAAGCCTATTTCTGTTTGTAAAGTCACTAACTCAGCAAACATGACTTTATAGGTGTCCAGACTTTGGTTAAAACTCGATAAGCTTTGAGTGGATAAACCACGATCGGTTAATGCCTCATTAAGCGCAGCTATCGTATTATTAATGTCGACATAAATCTTGTCATGTTCATCAATATATTTACTGTCTAACCTGGCAAAAAAGTCTTTTTCCGTCACTCGAAGTTGTAAAACTTCTCGCTCAATTTCAGTAATATTGTTGGCAGCGCCTGCCAAAGTCGATTTCACATCACTGGTATAGAGTTGCAATAAAAACATCGCGACAAATGCGACTAGTGACACCACAACACTCAATATTAATTTGGTACGAATTAGCATATAAATCCCTAATAACCTTAAGGTACATTAAAAATATAGATGCTTAATTACCTATTAGACAACTTTTAAGCAAACTAATTTTTATAGCCTGTATAAGCTAATAATGTATTAGCTTTCAGGATACTGACTGTATCTTTATCGACCAAAAGTTGGTTTTCTAGATATTATTTTTTATATACGAGTAAACCTTTTACTAACTTGCTAATGTCTAATCTAGTAACTCGCACCCAATCGGATAAAACGGTGACCCTGAACTCCAACAACATTACTGACATTGATTGCCAGTTTCAGCAGCCAAGTAAAAACGCTGAAACAGATCAAAATCAGGCTAATCACGATCAAATCGATGGGCTTACGCCTGACGAGACATTAGTGAATCTAGCCAAGTCAGGTAATAAAGCTGCATTTAAGCAGTTATATTTGCGTCACCAGGGACGAGTGTATGCCATTTGTTTTCGCCTTAGTGGTAGTCATGATCATGCCGATGAAATCTGTCAGGACTGTTTTGTTAGATTGTGGCAAAAATTAGAACAGTTTAATGGTCAAAGTCAGTTCACCACTTGGTTGCATAAGTTATCGGTTCATCAAGCCATTAACAGCATGAAAGCCAAACAGCGTTTTTGGCACCGCTTTTTACCTGATAGCAGTATCACCGACGAAAACGAACAAGAAGCAAGTCGGCATTATGAATATCACCGTTTAGACAAGTTAATAATGAAGTTACCAGAAAGAACCAGAGTGGTATTTGTATTAAGCGCTATTGAAGGTTATCAGCATCAGGAAATTGCAGAAATATTGAATATTGCAGTGGGAACGAGCAAAACCCAGTACCACAGAGCAAAACAGATGTTACAGGAAATGCTGTCATGAAAAAAAACCAACCACAACAAGAGAACCTTGACGATTTGCTAGCCAGTTTACCCAAAGAAATCAGTCCTAAGGCCGATCTTTGGCAAGACATTGATGACCAAATTAGTGCTAAAACCAACAGCAATATGACACAAAACAGCATGGTCAAAGGGGATTCACATTGGAAAATGATTGCAATGGCCGCAAGCCTTGCATTTGTGATGGTATTAGGCTGGAAACTGTCGACGCCAAACATCAGCTCCACTGAAACCCTAACGGTCAATAACGCATTATCAAACCAGTCCACCGAAGATTTAATTGCACTGGTCGATCAAATTGCCCAGACGCATCAGCAACAAATTACCTCATTTGAAGACAACAAATACACCGTAGGTATGCAGCTTGATAATCAAACTAACCCGTTCAATAAAGGGTTTTCAGAACTAGAACTTGCCTCAAAAGAGATTCAGCAAGCCTTAAAGAATGACCCTAACAATAAACAAGTTTGGGATTTATGGCTTTGGATTATGAAACGCGAAATAGAATTGTTACAACAACAGCAACGCACACCAATGAATACAGCTCCATCAACTCAAGGAAATCAAATATGAATATCACCCTTAACCAGCTAGTCAGTCGAACGATATTCGGCTGCAGTCTGTTAATGACTCCACTGATGGCGCAAGCAGTCGAACAGATAGAGCGTGAAATGACCGTTTCTGCCAACCCTAACATTGAATTAAAAGTACAACGTGGCAAGGTTGAAATTATTGGTTGGGATAAGGATATTATTAGCGTAAAAGGTCAGCTTGATGAACTATCAGAGGGCTTTGTTTTTGAAAAAAAAGGCGGCGATATTATCATAGAGGATAAGCTACCAAGCAGCTACCGTGGTAACAATGATCAAGGTTCAAACTTAGTTATTCGTATTCCATCAAATTTAGCACTGGAAGCCGAAGGGGTTTCTGCTGACTACGAAGTTGAGAAACTAGTTGGTAAAGTTCAATTATCTTTAGTCAGTGGCAGTATGGAAGTTGAAGATATTGAAGGTAAAATCAGCTTAAACACTGTTTCAGGCGACATCAAAGCTGAAAAGCTTAACGGTAAAATTGAATTAGAAACGGTGTCAGGAGATATCAAAGACAAAGATGTGCAAGGTAAAGCAAAATATCGCCTGGTCAGTGGTGAGTTAGAATCTGAAAATAACTTAGTCACAGACTTAAGCATTGACCAAGTTTCTGGTGACGTTGAAGGCAGTTTTACTGCTGCGGAAAAAGTTAAAGTGGTTACTGTTAGTGGCGATATTGAAGTTAAACTGAGTGACGCCATCACTAAAGTATTATTCGATACTGTCAGCGGTGACATTGAAGTTAAGTTTACCAATATGCCAAATTTAGCATTCGAGATTGATGGTGGCCCAGGTGGAAGAATTGAAAATCGTTTAACGAATGATAAACCGATGAAAACCAAGTACACCTCAAGACAGTCTATTCAATTTAAAACTCAGCAAGGTGATGGTAGCTTTAATGCCAGCACCATTAGCGGAAAAGTCAGTTTAGAGAAATAACTTAACCTAAGTTTAATGAAATAATTCAACACTCAGTAAGCCCTTAATAATGATGATTGTTAGGGGCTTTTTTTGTATAGTTATTCAAGCGTTAATTGGTATTTTCATTAGCACTATTTCGACATTTCGTCTAATCCACAATACACTGTCTATACCCATTGTCTTACTTGCCTTCAAACACAATGAATAAAACCCCATTTGAGTCACTCGATCTGAATTTAATCAAAGTTTTTTTCATCTTGTACGAAGAGCTCAACACCCATAAAGCAGCTGAAAGACTGCACATGAGTCAACCAGCAGTCAGTCGAACACTACAAAAACTTCGTGATGCCTTTAACGATCCTATTTTTGTTAAGACTAGACACGGATTATCGGCAACAGATAAAGCCCACTTTTTAGCCCAAAGGCTGCCAAATACGTGGCAAGAGTTGGCTGATATCATTAATCATGTCGACGAATTTGAGTTCAAAAAACTAACCGGTAAACTCTGCGTCACGATTCACCCAGCTTTGATAGGTTTGATCAGCGATAAGTTATTTCTCGCTCTGCATCAGACTGCTCCGCAAGTAGAATTAGTCGTATCGGTATGGAATAGCGCAACGGAGCAGGATTTATTATTAGGTAAACAAGACTTTGCCATTACGATGATGGAACCAGACTTCTCCAAAGAAATGAGCATAAAAACACTGCCGAGTTTGTTTGCGAGGGTTTATTTAAACAAACAGCACCCGTTGATAGATAAAACTATCGATGAACAGGCTTTTACTCAGTACCCATTAGCGGTGTTACATGTGCCAGGTTGGAACGAGAATATAACCTATGTGGAAAAGTATCTTAAACGCCGTGGTTTAAGCCCAACTATTGCTTATCGTAACCCTCATCCAAGTTCTGTGCTCAGTGTGGTTGCACAAACCCAGTTAATGCATGCTGTCGGCACACAATATCATGGTATAAGCACAGAAAAAGTCACCAGTAAGGTGATACATATCGATGGTAAACCCGTCGAATTAAATAGCTATTTCTGCCATCATTATCGACACAGAAACAAGCCGCTTTTTCAGTGGCTATATAACAGCATTAATCAGATTATTACTGAGCAAAATAAAGCAGAAAGAAGTCGTTAATTAGTTTACTGAAATCGCTAAAGGTTCAGGGTTAATAAAGTCGATAAAAGCTTTGGCCGCAGGCGTTAAGCGTCGATTTTTAAGATAAACAATACTAAAAGATGCTTTTATGTCAGGAATATCCATCACAGGTAGCTCCACTAAAGACTGGGATTCTACCTCTCGCACGATGGAGATATCTGGCGCTAATGCCACTAAGTCACATTCAGTCAACGACTCCTTAATCGCCTGAAATTGTTCAAATTTCACTAATCCTGAAAAGTCATCGCGATACTTAGAAAATAGATCGCCAAATTGAACAAATAACGGTTTGGGTAAGGCTGATGGAATCGCAATCGGATACTGCTTAATATCATCAAGTGTAACTTGAGGTTTATCAGTTAAAGGGTGCCCTGCACGGCAGCAAAATACCGCTTGAAAACTGGGTAATGGAATCACCTCAATGTCATCTCTTAAATCCAGTTCCGTCGCTTTGGTTTCAGCGATAAATAATGACACTTCAGCTTTACACAGTTTTTGATACAAGCTCAGCCAATTACCCACTTTTAATTCAACATTGACGTTGGGAAATGTATTGATAAATTGGCCAATACTCGGGCCTACAATGCTATTTAATGGTATTGCGCTCGCCCCTACCATTAACTCCCCGGTTTCTAATCCTTGAATCGCTTTGATTTCTCTTTTTAGATACTCAACATCTCGAACGATACGGCTACCATGCTCAACAACTACTTCGCCAAATGGGGTTAATGTCACCGAGCGTGAAGTCCGTTCTAATAATTTAGCACCTAATAAATCTTCCATTTTTTGAATACTTCTAGACAAAGATGGTTGTGCCAAATTTAATTCGAGTGCTGCTCTATGGAAATGTTTTAAATCCGCAACAACAAGAAAATGTTTTAAATGACGTAATTCCATTAACATACCCAATTATAAAAAAAAGCAGAAAATCCGAAGTATTAATAGCAATTACGTCAACTTACTCATTATAAAAAAACATTTCAAATTTTATTAAAAGTGATAAAACATCAATATTAAAACAGAATTAATTTCTTAGTTCAACAATAATTAAAATTGATACAAAACCTCAAACTAAAATAGTAAACCACTGTAAATAAAGGGTTTATATAAATGCGTAAATGTATCAAAACGTATCACTTAATATTCAATTAATTAATTACAACTGCGCATTAATCCGATACAAAAATTGCATCAATTAAGATTAAACAACCAATTCCCATTAATAGTTTTTATGCATTATTTAATGCTTAATTTCGCATTGGATTATCCGGTAACAATTTTGCAATATCTGATTAACCACTTTTTTATTCGTGGTCATTAAAATAATAATTAATAGGAACTCATCATGAGAATTAAAAAATTGACATTGATGACATTGGCTGCGATATATGCAGGTGGTGTCGGCAATGTAGTCGCTGATAATGGACAGCACTCTACATTGGATACTCCACCGCAAATACCAACAAGTATTAATATGATGGAGCTTCATAAACAAAAACAACAAGCAACTCAGTATAAAACTGAAATGGGAACAACCCCATTACGCCGTGGTAGTTTAAGTAATATCCATTATCAACCTAAATCTGCACTTGATAAGATTAATATTGAAGAAGGTATTACTGGCGAACACACTTACATTGTTCGATTACACGACAAGCCCATTGCAACTTATAACGGGACTATTCCTGGTCTTCCTTCGACCAAACAAGCTTTGCGTCAAAGCACTCAGCAAAATAGTACAAATTCCGCTTCAATGGATCAGCAATCTATTGCTACGTATAAATCACACCTTTTATCTAAACAGCAGCAAGTTATTTCCGCCACTGGCGTGACCCCGAATCAACAATTCACAGCCGCAATTAACGCATTTACAGTCAAAATGACACAGCAAGATGCTATGCGCATGGCTGAGCAGTCGGAAGTTGCTTATATTCAACGTTCTACCAAACTACAACTGCACACAGATGTAGGCCCTGAACATGTAGGCGCTAGCGGAATTTGGGACGGCAGCCAAACACCTGACGGTCAAAAGTACCAAGGTGAAGGTATGGTCGTTGGTATTATCGATACTGGTGTGAATACTGACCACCCTTCTTTTGCTGCTGTTGGCGGCGATGGCTACGTTCATACTAACCCATTAGGTGCAGGTAATTATTTTGGCGGTTGTGCTGAAGCTGATTTTGCCGATAAATGTAATGATAAATTAATCGGTGTTTACACCCATGAATCGATTACCGGCCAGTACCCTGAGTCACTGCAATTTGGTGAAGATTACAACGGACACGGAAGCCATGTAGCCAGCACCGTTGCTGGTAACATCTTGTATGATGTCGATGTTGTAACTACATCTTTAGGTGGCGGGCCAGGTAACTCAATTGGTGTGCAAATGCCAATGATTTCTGGTGTCGCTCCACATGCCAACATCATTTCTTATCAAGTATGTACTGATGATGGTTGTCCTGGTGATGCGATATTATTTGGTATTGAACAAGCAATCCTTGATGGTGTCGATGCGATTAACATGTCTATTGGTGGCGGCGAAAGCTTCCCATGGAATGACGCATTTGAAATGGCATTTTTATCAGCCCGTGAAGCAGGCATTGCCGTTGCATTGTCAGCAGGTAACTCTGGTGCGGCTTATGGTACTGATAGTCTATACACTGTCGACCACACTTCGCCTTGGGTATTAAACGTTGCAGCGACAACGCATTCACGTTCAATCAATATTCATGATAAAGCCCTAAATGCTTTTGCTGGTGGCGACACGACTTTAACCCCTGAGCAACTTGATGGCGCTGGCGTTTCTGGTGAATTTAGTGGCAACTTTGTTATTGCTGGCGATCATGGTGATGCTCGTTGTAATACGCCTTTTGCTGCAGATACATTCCAAGAAACTGATATTGTTGTTTGTGAGCGCGGCGATATTGCCCGTGTTGAAAAAGCAATAAATGTTCAAGCTGGTGGCGCAGGTGGTTTTGTACTTTATAACACTTGGGATGAAGGTGATGATGTATTTGACGATGCTTATGTGATCCCAGGTATTCATTTAACCGCTACTCAATATTTCGGTAGCTGGAATGTGAAAGGCTTACAGCCTTGGTTAATGTCAGCTGAAGGCGAAACATTAACAGGTACCATTACTGCATCTCGTGCAACACGCGATATAAACCCAGACGATGCTGATTGGTTAGCAACGTTCTCTTCTCGTGGTCCTTCTAGCACAGTTGAAGAATTATTTAGTCCAGGTATCGCAGCTCCAGGTGTAGATATCTTTGCCGCATGGAATGATGAAAACCCATTCAATTCGCAAGCTGACACCCGTAATTATAACGCTATCAGTGGTACCTCAATGGCATCTCCACATGTTGCAGGTATGATGGCGTTGATCCGCCAAGCTAACCCAACATGGACAGCAAGCCAAGTACAGTCTGCCCTGCAAATGACTGCAGATAGCATGGCCATCAAAACACTGCACCCTAATACTGGCGAAACAAAAGTCGCTGGCGTCTATCGTGCAGGACATGGCTTAGCCAATGTCGAGCGTGCAATTAATGCTGGTTTGATCATGGATGAAACAGCTGATAACTTCCGCCGTGCTAACCCACAAAATGGCGGTTTAGTCCGAGACTTGAACTTACCACAGTTAATTAATAACGATTGCGGTCGTGATTGCTCGTGGTTAAGAACGGTTACAGCAACACAAGATGGCACTTGGGATGTGAGCGTGGCTCGTGCAAGTGAAGGCCAACCTTACTGGGATTACTCATTAGACCCTAGCGCTAACGTCAGCGTAACACCGTCGCAATTTAGCTTAAAGAAAGGTGAATCAATTACCTTAACCATTAACGGCTCGTTCCAAGAGTCTGATATGGCTTGGCATGATGGCACCATTGCCAATGCTCAAGGTGAAATTCATTTCATCGCTACTGATGAAACTATTCCTGCATCTCACTGGCCGTATTCAGCTACATTCATTGGTACAACATTGCCTAACACTATCAATGTTAAAGCCCATGATGACGCTGCTAGCCACATGATTGAAAACGTACCATTTGGTGTGCCAGCAAACACGTTATCAGGAGTTGTTTATACGCCTGTTGAAGCAACAACAATTGAATTTGATTCGGCACGTCTTCAGTTCGGTGAACAATTTGTTGATGATCAGGGTTTTTGGAATACCGATTTGGCAAGTGTTACCACTTTCCCAGTCACTGTCCCAGAAAACTCTGCAGTATTTAGAGCTGAAATCACTGACCGTATTAAGTCTTCAATGAATACGGAATACGATATATTTGCCGATGCTGACATCATGATTTTCCGTGATTTCAATGGCGATGGCATGTACCACTATTCTGAAGCGATTTGTGGTTCGCAACTGCCACAAACTAGCATTGGGGAATACTGTTCACTAGAAAATCCTGAAGCTGGCGAGTACGTCATCATGGTGCAAAACTATCTTATGTACCCATGGGAAAGTGTTGATACCTATGAGATGTCTTATGCTGTTGTCGCAAAAGATGTTACTTCTGACATTCAATTATCATTCTCTGACTCTGAAGAACTTAATTCTTCGTTGAACATTGAGTGGGATATGATGATGGAAGAAGGCAAAACCTACTACTCAGCAGCAGCTATTCATGCAGGTGCTAATGAAGAAGGTTCATTGACTTTAGTGCCTATGCAAATGACTCGTGGTAAAAACACAGTGTCAATTGATAGCACACAAGATGCTGCTCGAGTTGGTGATATTATCGATATGCGTTTAACTGTTCAGGCAAACCAAAGCGGCGAGAACCGTTTAGTTGACATAGCAGCAAGCTTATCTGACGGCTTACGTATTATTGATGGCTCACTAAGTGAAAGTATTGCAGGAGTCGTTGCTACCGATAATGGCTTTACAGTCCAAGTTGAGCAGTTAAACACTGCAGATAAACAGACTGACTATATCGTTACAACCAATGAAACTGATGCAATGTGTCGTACACCTTGGAACATTGAGTACCTCGATGGTACCTCAATAGACGGCGAGTATGTTGACCTTGCACGATTTGGTATGGCACCTTCTTGGGGCTCATTCTATGAAGTCAATGAATGGGGCTGGGGTACTTGGACTCATGAAATCATAATTCCTACTATCGATAATGCTATGGCACCTTTCGATAATGAAGAATACTTCGTGACAGACCAAGTGGTACTAAGTTCTCGTGGTTGGTTACAACTTGATTATGTTCAGTACAACCCATGGGACATCATGCCGCAGAAAGTTCATTTGGAACTACCTGCGACTGAATATACTACACCTGCGGATTTCATCGTAGCGCCGTTATGGAATGCTTCGCAAGATGAAAACTGGAACCAAAAAACCACTCTTTCTATGTATGAACCAAGTTGGGATCCTGCATTACAGAAAGGGGTTACCGTTGCTTACTTTGAAGGTTACACATTAGTAGAGTGGGATAAAGCGTCAACTCATGACTTCGGTTACGATGAAAACTGGCAACAAACTATCACTCCACGTGATGATAGTTATGATTTCCAAGTCTTCATGCGTGAGCGAACAGGACATGTAGACGGTGAGTATGAATACATCATGGCTTATAACAATGTTGATGTAGGCAGCCAAGACGGTAGCGGTTCAATTGGTGTACGTGGTTACAATGGCCCGCGTGCTGGCATGTGGCCATTAAATGGTCACCAAGGTGAATCATTTGCTTATAACGATTTAAACGATAAGTTAAAAGACGGTTTAGTGGTTTGTTATAACATCGATGGCCCACAATCTAGTCGTATCACGATTGAATTCCAAGCTGAAGTTATTGATGCTGCCTTAGGTATGGATCAAGAAATGACAGTAACAGGAACAGTTGATGGGATTGCTGATGCTAGTGCAACACAAACAATAACCGTTGCATCTAATATCAACATGTTAGCAATCGATGACCAGATGGTTGAAGAAAACATGACTCTTGAAGGCATTACTGTTCACTATACTGATAATGATGGTGGCATGTCTGCTAACACCATTACAGTCACTGGCGAAAATGTGACTGCTGTAGTCAATGGTCATACATCAGGTTCAAGTTTTGATATTACGCCAGCAGCTGATTTCTGGGGTGAAACCATGGTCACTGTGACAGTGTCTGATAACTTGTTCCCGAATGATATGAGCACGACAACATTCATGTTAACGGTTAACTCTGATGGTGTGGAACCAACTCCACCAGCAGCAGAGAATCCAATTGAACCTGAAGCAACTCCAGATAATGACGATGGAGGAAGTTTAAGTTTATTGGGGTTAGTTTTCTTAGGATTACTTGGCGCAAGTCGTCGTAAAAAGTATCACTAATAATTCATTAATATAATCAATCAAAAGGCCTTCAGATGAAGGCCTTTTTTATGCTTATAAATAGCCATAAACATATTATTCTAGAAGCTGATTGACTTAGCATAATTGAACATCATGGCTAAGAGCCTATGATGTAATTGACTATTTTGGTTTGACTTAGTCTTATACAAATACTATTTAAGCGCTGCTCAAGCACTACACTAGATGAGTCAGGTTGATTCTTTAACTCTTTTACAATTAACTCGACCTTGCTTAACGCCTCACCTTTACTTCAACAGTTACATCATGAATTAAGAATCAGCTCACATTGTATTCTTAAGGATTTATCTTCCTTTTATATATTCAATATCGGTTTTGCTGCTTGAAGTAGTATTGGCTACTTTAACCTAACCAACATTACCGCTTTCGGCATGCCGAGTAAGAAAATGGCTGCAAATGAAGTCATGGAAGAATTAACAGTGGAATACATGCACAGTGAAAACGTGTCGATTAAGTAGACGGTATGAGCTTTACTATCACTCCAGATACTGATTGGTATGGTAAACGGAAGCTAAAGTGACTGTGACCGTGACCGTGAAAGTGACTGTGACCGTGAAAGTGAAAGTGACAATGACAATGACAATGATGGATTCGGCTAATCAACATGACCAAGCCAGCACAAGCTTTATGCTAACGGTTAATTCTGATGATATCGATGCAGCACCACCAGCAGAAGAGGCGCCAGAAGAAACACCTGTGAAATCTGATTCAGGCAGTAGCATGGGGGTCTTTAGTCTTATTTTGGTCGGTTTATTGGGCGCTGCGCGACGTCGTAAACTACACTAATATAGCGTTCCAAAACTAGTGTTTGGGCCTTCTGTAAAGAAGGCCCTTTTTTATGGCCGATTATCTATCGTGGGGGTCGTAAACTATTTAACTGACTTTACTTCTTCATCAGTTAAAAATCGCCATTCACCTTCAAGCAATTCATCTTCCATTTCAATACTGCCGACCGCTTCACGATGAAGATTGACCACTTTATTGCCCACAGCGGCAAACATACGTTTTACTTGATGGTATTTGCCTTCACTGATGGTTAAACGAGCATGGGTGTCATCTAGAATTTCAAGCTGAGCGGGTTTGGTTAACCCATCTTCGCTACGTAACTGAACCCCTTCTTTAAAGGTCTCAATCAAAGCTTCATCAAGTGGCTCAGCCACCTCAACCCAATACCGTTTACCGCAGTCTTTCTTAGGTGAAGTGATTTTGTGCGACCACAAACCGTCACTGGTAATGAGCACTAACCCGGTGGTATCCACATCAAGACGGCCTGCTATATGTAACGTATCGACCTTTTCAATATCCATCAAACTCAGTACCGACTGATATTCTTCATCAATGGTTGAGCAAATCGTATCGACCGGCTTATTCATCATGATGTAACGTTCACCGATAATGGTTATCTGACGTCCCTCGATGCACACTTCAGTATCTTCAGCGACTTTATAACTGGCATCTTTTACCACCACGCCATCACAGGTAACTTCACCTGACTTTAATACTCTTTTTGCCAATGAACGAGTGAGCTCAGTACTTTCACAGATAAACTTATCTAAACGCATTACTACAACCAATTGAGTGTCTAATTAGCCGCTATTATGAGCCGTGAACCATCAAATGAAAAACAAATATTCCGCTTCTGCAGTAAAACGGTAATTTTTAGTTACATATCAGTTCCTGAAAAGCTCACATTTTATCAACAAAAATGCCCTATCCCCTTGTTAAATGCCCTTTTCAACACTTAACATGGGGTTCACAACAATAAAGACTGATTTTCTATTTACACTTTTGCTGTTTAAAAGAATAAATGAAAAATCAGCATCTAAAGCTCATTGAAGAGCTTATTAATACTTGATTTCAAGAATGCAAAGGAAACAACATGAATAAGTTTGTTATTGGGGGACTTTGTGCCTCATTGATCGCAGGTCTCAGTGCTTGTAGTAATAATGAAGTGCAAAACACCACCAAAACGGCAACGGCTGAAGCAGTTCAAACTGCATTAACATCAGGTATCGATTTTCAAAACATCGATAAATCAGTACGTCCACAAGATGACTTTTATGAATATGTAAACGGCACTTGGCTAAAAACAGCTGAAATCCCAGGCGATCGTACTAATATTGGCGCCTTTTACGACCTACGTGAAAATGCTCGTGAAGACGTGAAAGCAATCATTGAAGAAGTGGCAGCAATGCCTACTCTGACAGCTGGCACTGACGAACAAAAAGTAGCCGATCTTTATCGCGCGTTCATGGATGTTGAAACGTTAAATAAATTAGGTGTCACACCTATCCAAGCTGAATTTGATAAAATCACTGCTATTTCATCAAAAGCTGACCTCACTAACTTTTTTGCCTATAGCCAAGTTAACGGTTACGGCACCCCACTGGCTTTTTACGTTAATGTAGATGCAAAAGACTCAACCCGTTACGCCACCCATATCTGGCAATATGGCCTAAGCCTGCCAGAAAAAGACTATTACTTTAACGAAGAAGAACGTTTCGTTAATATTCGTAAAGCTTTCGTTGAGCACATTGAGAAAATGTTTAACTTAGCGGGTCTTGCTGATGGTAAGGCAGCTGCTGAGTCTATTTTAGCCCTTGAAACTGCCATTGCTGAAAAGCATTGGGATGTGGTTGAAAGCCGCGATAGCACTAAAACTTACAATAAAATGACAATAGCCGAGCTTGCAGAGCTTGCTCCGAACATTGATTGGAACCAATACCTGACAACTATGGGTGTTGCAGAGCAAAAAGATATCATCATCAACCAGCCTAGTTACGTGAGCGGCTTGAGTGAAGTGATTGGTGCAACAGATTTAGACACCCTTAAAACTTACATGACGTGGAGCGTATTAACCCATGCAGCAAGTAACTTGTCTGAAGCCATTGATGCAGAAAACTTTGCTTTCTTCTCTAAAACCTTAAACGGTCAAGAAGAGCAAGAGTCTCGCTGGAAACGTGGTGTAAACACAGTCAGTGGCACTTTAGGTGAAGTTGTAGGTAAGGTGTACGTTAAGCGTCATTTCACTTCTGCAGCCAAAGATCGCATGAGTGTATTAGTTGAAAACTTACGTGGCGCATACGGCACTAGCATCGACTCGTTAGATTGGATGAGTGCTGACACTAAAGTGGCCGCTAAAGACAAATTAGCCAAATTTAATCCAAAGATTGGTTACCCTGATAAATGGAAAGATTACAGCAAGCTAACCATTAAAGGCGATGACTTAGTCGGTAATGCGCAGCGTGCAAGCGTTGAAAACCACAATAAAGATATTGCTAAACTTGGCGGCCCAATTGATAAAGGCGAGTGGCACATGACGCCGCAAACCGTCAACGCTTACTACAATCCAACGATGAACGAGATTGTGTTCCCTGCAGCAATTTTGCAACCTCCGTTTTTCAACATGCAAGCAGATGATGCGGTTAACTACGGTGGCATCGGCGCAGTAATTGGCCACGAAATGGGTCATGGTTTTGATGACCAAGGCGCTAAATTCGATGGCGAAGGAAATATGCGTGATTGGTGGACTGAAGCTGATTTAGCCGCCTTTACCAAAAAAGGGAATGCGTTAATTGCCCAATATGATGGTTACCAAGTATTTGATGACTTACATGTTAATGGTGAACTGACACTAGGCGAAAACATCGGTGATTTATCGGGTGTGACTATTGCGTATAAAGCTTACAAAATGTCATTAGACGGTAAAGAAGCACCTGTGATTGACGGCTTAACGGGCGATCAACGTTTCTTTATGGGCTTCACTCAAATCTGGCGAGTGAAAATGAAAGAAGAAGCTTTGCGTAACCGTGTTGCAACTGATCCACATTCACCAGGCCATTTCCGTGCTTTAGGTGCCCTATCTAACATGCCTGAGTTCTACACAACTTATGACGTGAAAGAAGGCGATAAAATGTATATCGAACCAGCTAAACGCGTAAAGATTTGGTAGTCACTCACTTGAGCTACCCTTTATTTCTTAAAGGATAGAACGACTAAAAAGGACATCATTTCGATGTCCTTTTTTATTGCGATTTAACATTCTAGATTTAGCAAATCAAAGCCTGCTCAATATTCAATATCACAGTCTTAATAATCACTTTGTAAAGATTGGTAAACCTACCCATAGTCGATAAAATATTCAGCTTTGATTCAGCTTCCACCAGCTAAAGTAATCACATATCCCAAAAGGGTTATAACGAATACTTTATTACTCATGCCTTCATAACTTTAGAGTCAGTGGTAACGCAAATGAACAGAATTTTTCGTACCTTTTTTATATTTTTATTATTACTCACTACGCGAAATGCCGTAGCTGTTACTGTTGATACTAGTCCTGTTAAACCCGTTTACGATGTTAACCAGACCCTTGTTGATGATTTAGACAGTCTATTAAACCTAGCAAGTACTTCAGGTACTGCGCCGCAACAAGAAACTGATAGCTTACAACAGTTATTTGAACGCGCCCCTTTAGCGCAAACAGAACTGAGTAATTTACTCAACAACATCAGTCAAGAAAGCCATACTCATATACTGATGCCTGAGATTAAAAGTTACCAAAGGGCGCAACAAAAAATTGAACGAAAATTCAATGGCGATGCCAGTTTCATTACCGATATTGCCAGAGCAACGTTGGTTGCCGATGACGTTGAAACATTAATGCGCAGTTATGATGCCTTGGCTGAGACCACAGAGGTTGTGCAAGTTAAAAACCGCTTTGCAGACCCCAAAGCATCAGGCTATCGCGACTTAAATTTATTAGTGAAATTACCGCAAACAAAAATGATTGTAGAAGTGCAATTACATCTGAGCAAAATCGCTGAGATTAAAAGCGGCCCAGAACATCAAGTCTATGAACAAATACAGCATATTGAAGCTGTCGCACAAACCCAGCACCGCGCCCTAACTGATTTAGAGTTAATGCAAATTGTTAAGCTGCGTCAGTCATCACATAAGCTTTATCACAAAGCTTGGCTTAGCTATAAACGCCAAAGCCTTGCCCAATTTGACAACACACACATAGGAGACCAAACCCAAGCAGCTTAACCCCATTAAGCTTTGCCTATTTCCGTTCAACCCCCTTCCATTTTGGCACCTTAATTTAAGGTGCTTTTTTTTATTATTTTTTGCTGTTTTGTTGGTTTTTCGATTAATTCAAATTGGTTAAGAGCGCCATACAAGCTATAATCCCGCCATTATTGCCGATAACTGGAAACACTGATGAATGACATCATTGAAATGCTTCAAGACTTAAGCGAAACGGTCCCTGTACCACTTGAATTACCGACATTCGAGCAACTGGTAGAAGTTGAAGAGCAAATTTTAATTTCACTGCCCAACGACCTAAAAGAATACCTGCTATTTGGCAGTGATGTTATTTACGGTGCCATTGAAATGGTTACGGCATCTGACCCATATTCTCATACCTATTTACCTGAAGTGACCAGCTACGCTTGGTCTGTGGGTATGCCAAGAGAGTACATTGCGATTTGTCAGCAAGGGGATAACTTTTACTGTATCGACCAAGAAGCCAATGTGCGCTTTTTCAAGAATGGTCGCATGGCAGACATCATGTGGGAATCTCTTTGGGATTGGATTCAAGATATTTGGCTAAAACGTAAGTAATTAATTTGATTCACGTATGTTTTGCACCACAACACGACAAGATTAAATAGGAAAAACCATGGCTAAATCAAATAACTTGAATGCAATCGAAATGCAGTGTTTACGCTTATCATTAGGGTTAAGTGTCGAGCAAATTGCCGAACTAACTAAAACAACTGCTGAAGCAGTTACTGCTTGGGAAGCTGGCGAAACTGATGCGCCAGAAGTTGCACAAAAGAAGTTACTTGAAATTGAAGATACCATTGAGATGCAAGTACTCAATACCACTGACGGTATTGAAGCGCTATTCAAAACCGAACCAAAGCGACGTTTAGCCTTTGTGGTCTACCCAACTCAGGCTATTTATACTCAGTACAATCCTGAGTTTTTAAGCTCATTGCCTTTTACTGAGCTATACAATACTGCAGCATGGCGCATCAAAAAAGAATGCCAAATTGTATTAGAAGTAGAAGTCAGCCTTATTCCACTTGAAATTGAAGCTTATAAAAGTTTCCGCGCTGATAATGGTATGAGTGAATCTCGCGAAAGCCGAGCTAAATGGGCTGCGACTCAGCTTTAATAAGCTGAGTAGATAAATAAAAAAGGAAGCATTCGCTTCCTTTTTTCATGTCAAAAATTCACGATTTGATCGTTACTCTTCTTGAGCAGCCTTCGCAATCGCTTCTGACTTTTCTAACGCCTTAGTCATTGCAGGTCGTTGTTTCACTCTATCTCGATATGCCGTCAACTTTGGTGGAATAGTTTGCTCAAATACTGTCGCCCACAAAAGCGTTTGAGTCAGTAAGATATCAGCGATGGTGAGTTCATCACCACAAACATAACCTGTTTCAGGTACCCAGAGTTCAGCAATCTTAGCCGCTTTATCGAACTCAAATTTTGCTACTGGTAGCATGGCATCTACACGCTGCTCTTCTGGCAGCGCAAAACGATGTTTGCCCATGCTCCATAAAGGTTGCTCTAATTCGCATATAACAAAGCTAACCCATTGGTGATGCAAGCCCGCTTGCTCAGTGCCAGGTTCTGGTAAAAAAGCACCATTGCCATACTTTTCCGCTAGGTACTGCAAAATAGCCGCTGACTCAGTTAGCGCAAAATCACCATCAGTAATTACAGGCATTTTACCGCTTGGGTTCAGCGCTAAATATTCTTCAGAACGGTTATCGCCTTTGGCAAAGTTAAGAAAGCAAAACTGCCAATCAACTCCGAGCTCTTCCAATAACCATGAAACCCGCAGCGCTCTGCTGCGCGGAGTGCCATATAAGGTAATACCTGTGCTTGCTTCTATTTCCATGTTCTATTTTCCTTTGATTAATTACCTACTGAACCAGACTTCGTAAAATCAAACAGATTTAAAATGAGTGTCATCGAAAATGATACCAATAAAAAGGCGAGCCTAAAGCTCGCCTTCTGTCTTGAGCTAGGAGTTAACCTAACATATGTTCAGTTATTTAAAACTGATAACTGACTTTACCGTACCATAATGCACCGATGGCAGAATGGGTTGCCTGATCGTAACCCATGAAATCAGCGGCGCTGAATGAAGGCTCTTCATTCAATACATTATTAGCACCTAACGTCAGTGACCAATGATCGAAACCAATATAGGTGACATTTAAATCTAAAGTCATCATTGAATCTATGGTTCCTGTAGCTCCCGCATCGATATTATCTTGATATTCACCAATATAGTTTAAGCGCGCACTGGTTTGCCAGTTGGTGTAGCCCCAATCCATGCCACCCGTCCAGCGATATTCAGGGTGTTGGTATTCACCTGCAAGTTCACGGGTCGAACCGTCTTCACGTACTTGATCAAAACTATTGACCCAAGTGAGGTTATAATTAAAACCAAACTCACCCGCACTTTGCGTATTCATGGTGTATTGCACATCAAGGTCAACACCATCAGTCGTCTGGCTACCTAAGTTAGCAAACTGGTCATAGATTTCGATAATACGTCCAGGTACGCCATTGGCATCGGTAGGCTCACGTTTTACAACGCTTGGATCATCACCTTGAGTATTAACCAAATATTGAGTATCAGAAGTAATCAAACCTTCTTGATCATAATTCCAGTAATCCACCCCGACACTTAAGCCATCGGTAATTTCCCAGATCCCGCCAAAGTTATAAGAAGTTGACTCTTCAGGTTGTAAATCAGGGTTACCCGAAAAAATAACCGTGCGCTCTTGCGCGGTACAGTCTTCTTCAAGCCCTGTTAATGGACAACGTACCGCATCCACTAATCCCGGAGATTCCTGTGATGGGCCTAAGCCTAATTGCACTAATGATGGTGCTCTAAATGCTTCGCCCCAACTTGCACGGAAGGTTAAATTATCTAATGGGGTATATCGCAGAGCAATTTTAGGGTTAGTCGTATCGCCAAAGTCACTATAGTCTTCGTATCGCAATGCTAATTGTGCTTCGAGTTTTTCAAATACTGGTACAGCAAGCTCAATAAATAATGAGGTTTGATCGCGCTCACCATAGGCTTCAGTCGCTTCGGTACCAAATATTTCGCCACGCTTAAACAGCTCATCAGGATTATCTGATAATTTTTCTTCGCGGTATTCAAACCCAACCGCCATCGCGACACTACCAGCTGGCATATCAAACAAGTCACCAGCAATCTTTCCGTCAAACGCATTAGTGGTAGATTTACCATTACGGGTTGTACTGACGCTAATATCATCAATCACATCGCCTTGCTGGCTTGTTGCTAATGGATTAAACGCGCCTGAGTTAATGGCTTCTTGTAAACGTGGTGTCCACACAAAACCTTGTTCACCATATTCATGATTACGATTATAAGAATAGGTATAAGCCAGTTCCCACTCCCAATCCGATAACATGCCATTTAACCCTAATACAATTCTAGCGCTATCTGATTCAGATGATTTTTGGCGAGGCCCCGTTTCAGTGAGTCTTCGGCGCATGGTTAAGTCTTCACCAGGAAAAGGGTTAGTCGCAGCGCCGCTAGTAAACAATGGATTATCATTTAGCATATAAAACTCACCGAATGATGGGCTTGCCGCCCCTTTCACCACACTTTCATTATGCTGATACATCATTTCAGCAAATAAACTCAACTCATCGTTAAACTCGTAATCTTGAAATACCGATAACCCCATGCGAGTCGATTCTGGCACTGATGTCATCAGTGGTGCGTAGTCATAGCGGCAATAATTTCCTTTTACACTGTCCGCTGGGCAATTGACATCAGGCGTCCAGCTGAATAAATCAGACTTTGGCGTTATTGAGCCATCAGCGCCAATTGTCGCAGGAATGTATGAACCAGGGTTACCTGCAGATGAACGAAAATCATCACCGCCATTTGGTGTTTGATCGGCAGAGCTTGAATAGTCTCGGTCGGCAAAGAGAGTTTCACGTTCTTTAAAGTAATCAAATATTACGGTGGTATGCGACTTACCGTCAGCGGCTTCTGTACCCCACAAAATAGATCCCGCTTGCTGACCACCGCCATCTTCGACAGTTTCAGCAAGTTTACCGTTGACTTCAAATCCTTCGAAATCCTTTTTCATGATGATGTTTATCACACCCGCGATAGCATCAGAGCCGTAGGTTGCTGAGGCGCCATCTTTAACGATATCGATACGTTTCACTGCAGAAATAGGAATTGAGTTAATATCCACAAACGCGGTATCAATGGATTTAGCAAAAGATGACACCGCAATACGGCGGCCGTTCAACAATACTAAAGTGGCATCTGCCCCTAAGCCACGTAATGACACTGCCGCGCCACCATTAGCGGTATCATCAGAGTTATTACCTTGGGTTGAGAAAGTGCCACTCCCTGAAACAGGTAACTTACTCAATAACTGCGAAATATCCTGTGCGCCAGAGCGGGCAATATCTTCAGCACTTAACACCGTCATCGGTGAAGCGCCTTCTAAATCCGTGCGTTTAATGTGAGTACCTGTCACTTCAATGCGTTCGACTTCGGGCTCGGCAGCAAAAGCGGTAGGTGTGAGGATGAGTGATACAGCAGCAGCGCAGGCGCTCTGCCAAAATTGAGGTCTTTTCATAATTGTCCCTAATATGAATTATTATTTTAAATAGGCTCAACATCATTTTTAAGCCTTTATGTTCCTAATCAGAATGACTTACAAATCATCTTATTTAGGTTCATCTCATGCGCGCTTATATTAGCGCATCATGTTTTTCTAACATAAGTAATCCACATCAGAAGTCAATGGTTAGTTTTTAAACAGTTGTAACAGAACGCTTTATCACTTACATCTTGTAAACAATTTGTTATTTTGCGCATTCAGCAAAATATGACATAGTCATACATCATCTTGAAACTGAATAGTAATCTCACCTCAAACAATAAGAACATGATGCCGACGACTCAAAAAGCCACCAGCAGTAATTACTCAGCCGCCACATTTTTTGCCAGCCTTGGCCCAGGGATTTTGATGGCCGCCGCCGCTATTGGCGCATCACATTTAGTTTCCTCTACTCGAGCTGGTGCTGAGTTTGGCTGGCAATTGGTGTGGGTGGTATTACTCGTTAATTTACTCAAATACCCATTCTTTGCCGCTGGCGCTCGGTACACCGCAGCCACAGATGAAAGTTTACTCCATGGATATTTAAAGCAAGGACGCGGCTATTTGCTGATGTTTACTTGCTTAAACACTATCGCAGCGATTGCCAGTACAGCGGGGGTGTGCATGTTAACTGCTGCTATGCTGACCCAATTTGTGCCTCTGCCGATTGATGTACTCGCATTCCTAGTACTAGTGAGCTCACTGGCAATTCTCATATTGGGTCATTACCAATTACTGGATAAAATGACCAAAGTCATCATGCTGGCCTTAACCTTAACTACCTTGATTGCAGTCGCACTTGCTTGGCAACATTACCAAGCACCGGCTATAACGGAGGTGGCCGAGAGCCCTTGGCAATGGGCTTATGTTGGTTTTTTAGTGGCTATGATGGGCTGGATGCCAGCGCCAATTGAAGTCAGTGCTTGGAACTCTTTGTGGTTAATTGAGAAGAAAAAGACCCAAACGGTGACCAGTAAGCAAGCCATTTTCGACTTCAACTTGGGCTTTATTGTCACCGCTATTTTAGCGGTAGTTTTTTTAGCCCTTGGTGCATTAGTGATGCATGGCAGTGGCGAAGTATTTTCTAATTCTGGTGCTAAATTCGCAAGCCAGCTTATTGATTTATATAGCGATGTCATGGGTGAACAAAGCCGCTTTTTAATCGCTGCTGTCGCTTTTTTATGTATTTTTAGTACCACGGTGACCGTCATTGACGGTTATAGCCGAACGTTAGATATTGGTTGGCAGTTACTCAACAATCAACAGGATTGCGCTAAGCGATTAACAAGAGTGATGTTGCTTGTTTCTGCATTAGGACTAGGGCTTATTCTGTTTTTTAAAGGAGCGCTGCTGCCTTTACTTGAGTTTGTGATGACATTGGCATTTCTAACCACAGTGATTTTTGCGTGGCTTAATCTACGCTTAATGACCAGTGAAGCCTTACCTGAAAAACACCGTTACGGTATCAAAATGAAACTACTGGCATGGTTTGGCTTGGTGTATCTGGTTGGGTTTTCAGCTGTATTCATTTACTGGAAGCTTGCGATACAATAAATAGCTTCTCTTAATGACGATGAATTGCAGATAATCTGAACTATTACTCCATTTTCAGGTATATACCCATGTTACCTCAAGATGCTTTGTCAGGCGCAATCTCGGATAACAATGCAAGGCGTAAGCTGAGGTAATTGTTGTTCACTTTTCAAAGCTTACAACGTAGCAGTGGTTTTCGAGCTTGCGCCCCATAGGGCAAGGCAAATAGCACCAATCTGCGTTGTTATAAAATATCGATGTAGAATAACTATACTTCAATTTTATGCCTAGCATCTTGGCACTATTTGCCTTGCTGACTTTGCATCTTGAAGTATCATGGGTATAATCCGCGTCCAATTTTTATTTAAGCTAAGGTTTAATAATCCTCAGCTTAAAAAACTGCGCAGCCGCGCCCAGAGACTTATATGATTAACAACGATATTATTCGCCGTCTACGTTTTGTATTCGATTATTCAAACGCAAAGATGATTAAAGTTTTTGCTCAAGCCAATGTTGAAGTCAGCACAGATGAAATCATTAGCTTACTGAAGAAAGAAGCTGAAGAAGGTTATAAAGCCTGTAATGACAAAGTCATGTGTCAGTTCTTAGACGGACTAATTATCGAAAAACGTGGTTTACGTGAAGGCAGTGAAGTTCCAGCGCCTGTTAAAAACCTAACAAATAACTTAATCTTCAAAAAATTACGTATTGCTTTAGAGCTTCGCGAAGATGACATTATTGAAATTTGTGGTTTAGCTGATTTCGTTATCGGTAAGTCAGAGTTAGGTGCCTTGTTCCGTAATCCAGATCATAAGAACTACAAAACTTGTGGCGATCAGATTTTACGTAATTTCTTACATGGACTATCAATCAAACACCGTGGTGTTGAACTGTAACTCCCCTGTTTGATGTAACATTGAAATGCACAGCAATGGCTGTGCTTTTTTATGTCATTTTATCGCTCGCTCAGTGTCACTTCATCCCAATAAATGGCCTGTTTAAACTCTTCGGCTAATAAAGCATTCAGTTTTTCGAAACTCTTTACTGCGACTTCCTCTCCGTTTACACACGACCATACAAATCGATGACAGTTATTGTTAAATAAATCATATTCGCGATATTGATATATTGCCTGCTCTGCTCTTTGCTGTGCTTGTGGTGATATTAAAGGCTGATGTAAGTGATTACATGCTTGAAATATGCGTCTACCTGTCCGGTCTTGTAAAAAACGCTGCGCTGATACGGGTCTTATTAACCCGCTGCCATGAAGTTCAACCAAGTGATTATCGCCCACCCAAATACCGCTATGCTCAACCACACCAAAAACAAAGCAACAAACAATGCCTCCAGGTGCCGCTTCGACACGTACATCACTGGTATGCCAAATACTTGGGGTTAACGGACTTGCAGACTTTTCATTAGGTACTTTTGGGGAACGGCCCATGCGGCGTTCATGTTGTAGTGACTTGCGCTGTTTACGATCATCAGCAAGTAAAATAGCACCTACCGCCGCTGTACCAAGCCAAATTAAAGGAAGAGCCATTTGTACCTCACAGTGTAGAAATTGTGTACATAATCAGCATGGCATCTAATTTAATCAATATCGAGTCCCTTTCTAATTTTAGTCAGCTGCTAAAGTGTTACGAGTCATGACTCATTGACATATTTGCCCCCACTCTAGTCTTGTCTCTCACAATCCCTATCACAATCCCTATTACAATCTAGTTAATATCGTTATTAGCATTGAGTCGCAAACAAATCACAGCAAACGTTTTCAATATTCACAGCTCACATTCAAATAGAAAAAAAGTGTGAAATAGCTCACTTAACAGACCACAAAAAATATAACTTGTGTTAACCTTCTCCGATAACAAAAAACGTCTACTATTAGACAGTCATCGCCGTCTAATCCTAGCTATAAATAACAGTAATTCGACACTGATAATAAGGTTTCCAATGGACGATAATAAACGCCCTCTCTATCTTCCTTTCGCAGGTCCAGCCATTCTTGAGTCTCCTCTGCTAAACAAAGGTACCGCCTTTAGCGAAGAAGAGCGCATTTACTTTAACCTTGAAGGGCTTATTCCTTGGGTTATTGAAACAATTGAAGAACAAGCATCACGTGCTTATGAACAGTATAAAAGTTTCAGTAATGACCTCGATAAGCATATTTATCTGCGTAATATCCAAGATACTAACGAAACCCTATTTTATCGATTAGTGCGAAACCATATCAGTGAGATGATGCCTATCATCTATACCCCTACCGTGGGGTTAGCCTGTGAGCGTTTCTCGAAGAATTATCGCCGTAACCGCGGTTTGTTTATCTCATACGATAACAAAGATCGTATTGACGATATTCTAAATAACTCGACACGCCACAAAGTGAAAGTGATTGTGGTCACCGATGGTGAACGTATCTTAGGTTTAGGCGACCAAGGAATTGGCGGTATGGGGATCCCAATTGGGAAATTATCCTTATACACCAGCTGTGGCGGGATCAGCCCTGCATATTGCCTCGCAATTACGTTAGATGTGGGGACTGATAACCCTAATCTGTTAGATGACCCTATGTATATGGGCTCTCGTCATCCACGTATTGGCGGCGAAGAGTACGCTGACTTTATCGAAGAATTCATGCAAGCAGTCAATCGCCGCTGGCCTGAAGCACTTATTCAATTTGAAGATTTCGCTCAGAAAAATGCCATGCCATTGCTTGAACGTTATAAGGACAGATTCTGTACTTTTAATGATGATATTCAAGGTACTGCTGCGGTAACTGTTGGTTCGTTATTGGCGGCATGTAAGGCAGCTGATACGCAGTTATGTAAGCAACGGGTTGCTTTCTTAGGCGCGGGGAGCGCAGGTTGCGGAATTGCAGAAGCCATTGTGGCGCAAATGGTGGCAGAAGGCATTTCAGATGAGCAAGCTCGCTCACAAGTATTCATGGTCGATCGTTGGGGCTTATTGCTTGATAACATGCCGACCTTACTGGATTTCCAGAAAAAACTAGCGCAAAAGACGATCAACGTTGAGCAATGGGATGGCTTTAGCGATCACATTTCATTACTTGATGTAGTCAACAACGCTAAACCAACGGTATTGATCGGTGTTTCTGGTGCGCCTGGATTATTCACTGAAGAAATTATTCGCGCCATGCACAGCCATTGTGAGCGTCCAATAGTATTCCCATTGTCGAATCCTACTAGCCGCGTTGAAGCAACACCGAAAGATGTGCTGCACTGGACATCTGGCCAAGCATTGGTTGCTACTGGCAGTCCATTTGAACCCGTAGTTATTGACGGTGAGACCTTCGAAATTGCCCAGTGCAACAATAGCTTTATCTTCCCAGGTATTGGGTTAGGTGTATTAGCGAGTGGCGCAACCCGTGTATCTGACGAAATGTTAATGGCATCAAGCCTTGCATTATCAGAGTGCTCACCACTTGGTAAAAATGGTACAGGTTCATTATTGCCGGCACTTGAAGATATTCAAGAAGTCAGTAAATACATTGCCTTTGCGGTAGCGAAAAAAGCCATTGAACAAGAGCTTGCTCTACCTTGTCCAGATGAACTATTAACACAAAAAATTGATAGTAACTTTTGGGAGCCTGAGTACCGTCGCTATAGACGTACCTCTTTCTAAATGACTTAAGTTTAAGGTTTGGGTTTTACTTAACACCAGCACCTTACGAAACGAAAAAGCCTAGCAAATGCTAGGCTTTTCTTTTAGGTAAAACCATCGATTACATGACGACTTTATCTTCTAATGCTTTATTTAAACCAGCGTAGTTACTGATAATCATCTTGCCACGGACTAATTCAATAAGCTCTCGCTGAGAAAACTTATTCAACACTTCATTGACTCTAGGGCGGCTGACATTAGCAATTTCACTTAATTGCTGCTGAGTAATTTTAATTTCAATTCTAGGTAAATCCGTATTCTTTTTACTGCGAGCGAGTTCAAGTAAGAAAAATGCTATGCGCTCTTCTATACCATAAAAAGATAAATGCATGCCTTGAACAAGCTTAGGGGTATTCGTGCGCATGATGCTATATAACAGTTTATAAATTTCACCGTTAGTTTTTGCTAGTTCATTTAAATCCTTTTTAGGGAAAAATAAACTTCTAATAGGTTCAAGCTCGCAAGTATATAAATTAATTTTAGGGAAAATCTCAATCGCCACAGCGCCAACCCACATTTGTTTGCCAAATATGAAACTGGCCAATGGGCGATTATCTAAACTTGTGGTCGCAAATGTTCCCAGCCCCTGTGCACAATAAAATAGTCCACGCTGATGATCACAATCTAATAAAGTAGAATATTTCTCAATGCCCTCAAGCTCAATGGCAAGATCTAAAATCTCAGCTTTGGTTTGCTCGCTTAGTTCACAAGGCCAACTGATTTGGTGGGCTAATATTGATGTCATTGGGTTTCCAAACATTTGCTATAACAAGTTATGCCGACATAACTTGTTTAAAACTATTCAACATCGAACGATCCGTTCGGGCTTTTTTTAACTTTCTAATACTTTCTTTCAGTGATTGCTCAGCTAAACGACCAAATACACCGTCATATTCTTTTTCATCAATCGCTTCGTCAGAATCTGCATCGTCTGCAATCTCTTGAGCTACTCGGCTTAACTGCATCCACGCATTCGCAATATAAAAACCATGGAACTCAGCTTGTGGCATCAATTTTTGCGCACTTGCCGGCATGGCTTGCCAACTTTTATTAAACAAGCCAGCATTATCTTCAATTAACTCTTTAAACAAGCCTTCGTAAGCTTCAAGTAATGTCTCTGGTAATTTATCCATTGGCAGTACTTTATTGGCTACATTAAAAGACACCTGCTTTGCTGTTGCTTTATATTCTTCTGTCACATGACTCATTGTATATTTCTCTCTTAATTAATAGTGCCGCTGAAATTCAAATGCTACTGAGATGTTTGCTATAAATGTATATCCTGCAAAGGCGGCATACCTTAATGGCTTCAACTCATTCAGTAAAGCGCCATTATATATCCAAAGAAGTACAATTAAGTAATATACGGAATTGGCTGTTAAATTGACTTTATAACGGTTTGATTAACCTTTATCTAAGTCCATTGTGCATAGACTACATTCTTACGAACGTGTTCTCAGAAAGGTTGGATTAAATGTCTTTCATTGCTAAATGACATATCAACAAGTAAACATGAAATAAGAGACTATCAAAGTGAGTACACACCTGACTAGTCGTTCTCATTTCATTCAGCTGATTTTAACCTTTGCATCAATAAGCATTGTTACTTTGATAACATTAAGACCCTAATTTGGCTTAATTTATCGATCATTTAGATACAAATAACCCATTGAGTGGCTTTAATTGTACAAACCAAATTATATGTCATAATAATGCTAGGCATAGAAACCTATATGAGAACTATTCGATTAAAACCCTGCTGCACTTTGTATTAGCTATATCCTTGTGTTTTGCAATTAACACTGTTTCAGCTAATGCCAATGACATTAACAATCAGCAAAGAATTGATCATTTATTTGATATATTCGATGAGGGTGAAGAAGGTGATCTTGAAAAACTAGCCGGTTATATAATTGAGCTCGAAACCCTAATTCCTCAAGAAGATCTCAAGCAACAAGAAAAGCTCATTCCATTGCATTGCTGGTACCACCCATCAGAAACCTCTGAAGAATTTCAACAAGCAATAAAGCATGCAGAAGACTTGATGCTGCGTCATCAAAAAAGCTACCCGTCAACGCTGCATACAGAACTATTACTTTGCCGTGCATCTTACTACCAATACTCAGGCAATCCAAAACAAGCCAAACTTGATTACGACGCAGCAATACAAGAAGCCTATCAAATTGAAAACCTGCGCTTAATCGCCGATGGTAGGAGTTTACGAGGTGCTATGTTGTCTTATGAAGGTGATTACACAGGGGCTTTGGAAGATTTAATCCCTGCGCAGTCAATGTATGAGCAACTCAAGTTAAACTATTGGGCCAGAGTAAACTTAAGTGAAATAGCCAATAGTTACCGCCGCTTTGGCGATCCACAAATGGCACTGTCCTATCAGGAGAAACTTGAAAAAGCCTATTTAGATAACAATCAGCTAATGGATGCTATCGACATCAATACTCAGATTGCTTATTCCTACGAAGAACTTGGGAAAAACGAACTTGCGCTAGAACGATTTGAAAAAAGTTATCATTACTGGAATAAACAAGACAAACCTATCCTCACTGCGGGTGCTGGCATTGATATTGCGGGAGTTCAATTAAAACTAGGTCAAGTTGATGCCGCTATTGAAACCTTAGATAATGCCGAAAAAATCATCACTAAAGAAATCGATGGGTTATTCAGTTTTATGAAACTCTTTAGAGCACAAGCTGCATTACTCAAACATCAACCCGAGCAAGCATTGAGTTTTGCACAAGAGGCTGAAACCGCATTTGATGTCAGTAATAATGAACGTGGCTTAAGCCAAGTTTATACTCTACGAAATAAAATCTACCTGGTTTTAGAAGACTATCAGTCAGCCCATGAAGCCTTGTCAGATTATTTGCAACTGCATCTTAAACTTGATCAGAAAAGCTTAAGTAATCGCAATAGCGAAATGCGAGCACGCTTTAACACCGGTAAAATAGAATCAGAGAATCAAACTTTACAAGCATTGCAGCGAGTTAAAGAACAAGAATTAAAAGTATTGGAAAAAAATAAAGAATTACAGCAAGTGATTATCTTTCTTGTAGCAATAATTTTAATCATTATGACTTTTTATGCCGCTAAGCAAGTTAAAAGAAAACAATTATTTAAAAGTCTCGCATTAACTGACGAGCTCACACAATTAGCTAATCGTCGTCAAACATATAACTTAGCAAAAGACTATATAGAACAAGCACGTAAAGATAGCACTCACTTTTCGTTAATCTCATTTGACGCTGATCATTTCAAGAAAGTAAACGATAGCTTAGGTCATGATATTGGTGATAAAGTATTGGTATTAATGGCAGAAGTATCACGAAAATTAATGCGTAAATCTGATACGGTCGGCCGCGTGGGTGGTGAAGAGTTTTTGGTTCTATTACCTGGTGCTAATGAGCAACAGGCTAAAGAAATAGCCGAGAGATTAGTCAATAAAATTGCTGATGCCGATTGGCATGCTATATCGCCAGAGCTTAACCAAACAATCAGTGCTGGTGTCAGCCAGTTTAACAATGAGAACAAATTGGAAGCATTATTATTGCGAGTTGATAATGCACTTTACCAAGCAAAGTCAGCAGGTAGAAACTGCGTTAAGACGGTATAAATCACCTTGCAGAAACTTATTCGTTGTCGCAAAAATACACACTACCTCATCGGTTTAGTTTTATTTATTTTAATGTTTGTCGGCCAATTACCATTTAAAGCCGATGCAAATACTTTAGAAAATGAAGCAGCTGATGAATTGTTTAGTCAGTTTGAAAGTGATCAACTGACGAGCTCATTATATATTGATGAAAAACTACTAGAACTTAAAGCCTTGATTGCTGAGGATGACCACCAAAGATGGCAGCAGTATAAAACACTAACCTGCCCGCATATTCCTTCCGGCGAGCCAGATCAGCTACAAGATTTTGTAAATGAAACTGATGACTTAGCATCAAGAAGCTTTTCGGTCCCCTCTACACCTGTGTTATTAAATTTGTGCCGCGCAAGAGCTTTTATGTATTTAGGCGATTTGCAGCAAGCAGCTCAAATTAATCAAGATGTGTTAACTCAAGTACAAACACTACAAGATGCAAAATTAACTGCTGATGCGTACTTCTCTATTGGTCAGTTAAGCTTATTTAAAGGGCAATTTATAGGTGCAATTGACAATTTGTCATTGTCTTTTGAGCTATATCAGCAACTTGGGTATTGGAACACTGCCAATATTAATATTATCTCTCTAGCAAGTTCATATCGACGCTTAGGCGATAACAAAAAAGCCCTCTATTACTACAATATTGTTGAAGAGCATTTCACCAAAAATGATAAACCTAACTTACTGGCTATCGTCGAGCAGTCATTAGCTTACATCAAGCTAGATAACGGCGATTATCAAGAGTCTCTTGATTACTTTGAAAAAATATATGCTGTGGCCAATACTGCTAATAATCCCTTATACGCAGCAGAAATGGCGGTAGATATGTCAGCTCCGCTCATTAAACTAAATCGTTTAGATGAAGCTGAGCGTTGGCTAAATCAAGCACAGCCTTTAATTACGCCAATTAATTACTCTCACTTCGGCTATATGCATGCCTATTACCTCGAATTACGGTTACACCAAGGACGATACCTGGAAGCAATCGAGCATTTTAATCAAGCAAAGAACAGTTTTGACAAATATAACAATAAGAAAGGGTTAACAATTATCTATCCCATCATTGCTGAGTTATTTGCCGAAAAAGGCGACTTTAAATCAGCAAACCATTGGCACCATGAATTTCTTACTGTTCACAATCAAATGGATGAAGCCGCTTGGGCGACGTTTAACTCAGAAATGCGTATCCGCTTTGACTCACACCAACTTGAAAAACAACAAAAACAATTGATTGAATTTCAAACCCTAAAAGCCACTCAGCTTGAAGCCTTAACAAAGAAACAGCAGCTGCAATATGTCGCTATAGCCTTAACCTTTATTTTGCTGGTGATATTAGCGTTCTTCTTTATAAAATTAATTAGAAAGTCTATACAATATAAACAGTTAGCATTAATCGATCCGTTAACCGAGGTGCCAAATCGACTTTATGCTTATAAAGTGACTAAGCATTTATTTCGAAAACAGCAGGCATTTTCGATTCTACTGATCGATGTCGACCACTTTAAAGCGGTTAATGATAATTATGGTCATGATGTCGGTGATATATCATTGCAGTTAATCGCCCACACTATCAGTGAAGTTTGCCGTAAAGAAGACACCTTGGCCCGAATAGGAGGTGAAGAATTCCTCCTACTTATGCCTAATGCGCAAGCTGAAGATGCGATAAGTTTGGCTAGAAGAGTAAACAATCAAGTTAAGTTAATTGATACTGATTCATTGTCTATGAGCGAATGTTTTACTGTCAGTATCGGCATTGCAACAACAAGCAATGAAACAAGTATTTCCCCATTACTTAAAAAAGCAGATATCGCACTTTATCAAGCCAAAAATGCAGGCCGAGATGGCTATGTGAATTATCAAAGTCCAGTTGATTTTCAGCGAGAGGACGGTCAATGATGCACTTTCTGATGCTTCGGATTTGTAGCCTACGCCAAATGGTATGTCTTATCACGTTTGTACTCTTTTTCAACGTGACCTTGCCCGTATCTGCAACAGAACAAAAAGGGGCTAACGAAGCGACTCAAGCATTCGATAACCCTGAGTTTGAACAGATATTTATATTAATCGATAATGGCGATATCAATGATGCTAGTTACCCTAACCTCATTGACGAAATGGCGCAGCTTATTGATGATGGCGATATTGCTCGTACTTACCGCTTACTGCCCAAACAATGCTTAGCGTATAATTTTTTAGAAGAACAACAAAACCTAAATGCGCAAAAATTCTTAACCGATGTTTATCAGCGTTACTCTGAGATGCCAGTCGACATCAGAATCAACCTCAAACTTTGCGAGGCGACCTTACTTCGCTATCGAGGAGAAATTACTGATGCCAACCAGATGGTGCAACAAGCCCTTATTGATGCACAGCAAATAAATGATCAGCGCCTGACAGCAGATGCTTACTCCATCTTAGGTCAAATCGCCTCCTACACAGGTGATTTCGCAGTTGCCCTTAAGAATTTACTCCAAGCTTATGAGGGTTATCAAAAGCTCAAGTTAGTGACTTTAGAACGTTTAACTTTACTTGACCTCGCGATTACTTACCGCCGCTTAGGGGAAACAGAAACCGCTCTCAAATATTATTCCCAGCTCGAAAAAGCCTTTAGCGATAGCGATCAAATAGCTCTAGTCATGCTAGTCAAAAATGACATGGCGTATGCTTTTGAAGATATTGATGAATTTCAAAAAGCCGCTGATTACTATTTAGCTATTTATAATTATTACCAAGAAACTCAAAGCGACCCAACATTTGTCGCCCGTGTTGCTGTGGATATGTCCTCAGCGCTCATCCAACTTGAACAGTATCAACCAGCACTAGACTATTTATATAAATACGAAGCCATCATTAGCCCATCGGTTGATACCCATTATAGCTTTTTACATCTATATAAAGCCCAAGCAAAACATGGCTTAAAGTTAACAAAGGAAGCACTGCCTCACCTTGAAAAAGCCACTGTCGGCTTTAATAAAAACCACAATAAACGTGGCCATGAAATGCTACTTAAACTCAAGGTTGAAATTTTTGAATCTTTGGAACAGTGGCAACAAGCTTATCAAGCGCAACTTGCACTGTATGAAATCCATTTAAAGTTAGATAAAGCCCTTGAAAATCAAGCTAGCACAGAAATGCGGGTTAAATTTGATAGTGAAAAAATAGAAGCTGAAAATGCAGAGTTAGTGGCATATCACGAGTTGAAAGATCAACAATTCATCATTCAACAAGACAATGAAAGGCTGCAAATTTTAACGCTGGCTCTAGGCTTTGCATCCGTATTATTACTCATCATTTTTAGTCTTTATTTTAATAAAAAGTCTCAACAATTAAAGCAACTTGCATTAACCGATTTATTAACCCAATTACCCAATCGATTAAGCTTTTATCGCAATGCACAAAATGCATTTACCCGATTGTCAGAGCGCCAACAACCATTGTCTATTATCTCTATCGATATCGATCACTTTAAGCTCGTTAATGATCAACATGGTCATGACACTGGCGATAAAGTTCTCAAAGCTGTAGCTCAAATTTGCTTAGAAAACTTATCTGTTGTCCATTTGTCTGAACAACATTCATCTATGACGCGTAAAAGTCATACAGGTAGAAGTCATATCGGTCGTGTCGGTGGTGAAGAGTTTTTAATACTGCTACCCAATACGCGATCTCAAGCTGCAATTAACGTAGCCCAGTCCATTCTAAATGACATACATTCATTTGATTTTAGCCATATTAGCGAAAACCTTTCTGTCACGATTAGCGCAGGGGTAGCAACGTTTAAAGATGAAACCAACCTGACAGAGTTAATCAAAAAAGCAGATAAGGCGTTATATAGAGCAAAAAATCAAGGCCGTAATCAGGTAGTTTACTTTCATGATGATGCCTAAGGCGATAGCGAGTATAATAACTCTTAGTCATCATAAACCACTGTTACTCCTGCATGCCAAATTCTAAAACTGATACTCAAATTGAGCATCAACCATCTGTTGAATCGTCAAGATTATTAACGGTTGAATCGAGTCTCAGCCGTGAGATGACTTCGCTAGAATTATCTGAGCTTTCGCTACAAATAAAAAACTGGGCGCAGGAATTAGGCTTTGCTCAGTTAGGGATTACGGATACTGACCTTAAAGCTGAAGAACCCAAACTGCAACAATGGCTTGATAATGGTTATCATGGTGAAATGAGTTATATGGCGAATCATGGCATGATGCGTGCGCGCCCCCATGAGCTGCATCCAGGCACTATACGTGTGTTAAGTGCCAGAATGGATTACTTACCCCCAGAAGCTGGATTTGCCAGTAACCTATCGAATCCTAACTTAGGTTATATCTCCCGCTACGCTGGTGGCCGTGATTATCATAAGTTAATTCGTAAACAACTCAAAAAACTGGGTGATAGAATTGTTGCCCATTGCCAACAAATCGGCGTGACAGGTATTGATTTTAGACCTTTTGTCGATTCAGCTCCTGTGCTTGAAAGGCCACTAGCCGAAAAGGCCGGCTTGGGCTGGACCGGTAAACATTCGTTATTACTAAACCCCGATGCTGGCAGCTGGTTTTTTTTAGGTGAAGTGTTAATCAACTTGCCACTACCGATTGATATCCCACTCAATCAAAGCTGTAAGACTTGTGTAGCCTGCATAAAGTCATGCCCTACCAATGCGATTCTTGACAATAATGTGGTTGATGGTCGGCGATGCATTTCCTATTTAACTATCGAACTACAAGGTGCTATTCCTGAAGAGTTTCGACGCGCTATTGGTAACCGTATTTATGGTTGTGATGATTGCCAACTCGTGTGTCCTATCAATGCCAAAGCACCGTTAACTCAGCAAGCCGATTTCCACATTCGCAATCAGTTAATTCAGCCAGAATTATTAACCTTATTTGCTTGGTCAGAGAAGCAGTTTTTGTCATTAACCGAAGGCAGCCCTATAAGACGTATCGGCCATAAAAACTGGCTCAGAAATATTGCTGTCGCACTGGGTAATGCGCCTTTTAATAATGATATCGTGACCGCACTTAATGCACGCAAACAATCTGATGAAGTTGATGACATGGTCAGTGAACATATTGACTGGGCACTCAAACAACACTCACAAGCTCATGCCGAGTTAATCAGCCGTAAGACACAGCGAGTGGTTCGAGCTATTGAGAAAGGCTTACCACGAGATGCATAGTAAATACGGCTTGTTGTTCAAATAGGTCATGACTTACCACTATGACCACAACACCATGATCACAACATCTTGAACACAACACCTTCAGTCAAAATAGTTGTGGAATAAATTTTAAGCTCAGCAGTAAATAACCACTGCTGAGCTTTTTCGTTTAGACGACTCAAGTGAATTGATTATTGAACGTATTAACTTTGATCTAAGGTAAAGCCTACCTTGACGGTCACTTGCCAATGGGCAATCAAGCCTTCTTCCAAATGTCCTCTCGTTTCTACTACTTGAAACCAACGCATATGCTTAATAGATTTGTTCGCCGCAGAAATCGCATTCTTAATCGCATCATCCGAGCTAATGGGTGATGATCCTGTCAGTTCAATCAGTTTATAAGTATGGCTCATTATCACTCCGTCAGTATTGTTATGAACATTGACTGAGTATAGATAACCTATAAAAATCTGCGTAACTTCAAGATAATAAATGAACATGACTCTTATAGTTAACAATAAACTCTGAAGTGGCTTTGCCTGCCACAGCCCTAGTAGATTAAGACTACAACGGTCTCACTTGAGGCTTTAAGCACTCATGGTTAGTCGCTTAATTCAATACGGTCGCTTTACGTAAAATATCTAAACACAAGCTTGTGCTATTACGGCTTATCCTTTTGGTGGTAACTCTTCGCTAAATGTTTTTTAGGTCTTATTGTTAAAGATTCTTAAGCAATTCCATCTGAATATAGCGCTTTAGCACAGATATTTACTTGTTCACTATCATTTTCTTCAAACACTTAAAAAGCCTAAGTTTGCAATTTTTATATCAAAAAAACCAACAAATTAACAATTAACCTACACTTATGTAAATTAATCACACAGGCGTCTGGACGTCTAGAAGTTTATTGTGTTACTCTGCCATTAATCAATCGAATAGATTTCACCCGCAAGTTGAACAGAATTCATGTGAGGATAATATGATAGAGCTGAGACACCTTCGTACTCTTATGGCGCTTAAAGAAAGTGGTAGCCTTGCTGGTGCCGCGAAAAAACGTTTCGTCACTCAATCAGCGTTATCACATCAGATTAAAGAATTAGAAACCCGTATTAACTCATCTATTTTTATTCGAAAGAGTAAACCGCTGTCATTCACGCAAGAAGGCGCTAGATTATTAAATCTTGCTGAAGAAATTTTACCTAAAGTCATGGTGACTGAATCAGACCTTAAAAAGGGTTTGGATAGTGAGTCACAATCACTGAAGTTGGGTATTGAATGCCATAGCTGTTTTCGTTGGTTAATGCCGGTAACAGAAGCATTTAAACAACTTGCGCCCGATGGCAGAATTGATCTTTCAAGCCGACATCTTTTCGACTCATTAAATGCATTAGAAATGGGCGAACTCGATATAGTACTCACATCAGATCCTGTCCCTGGTCATGCACTGGCTTATCAGCACCTATTTGATTTTGAGGTAAAGTTAGTCGTGGCTAATGAAAACCCGCTGGCAAAAGAAGCTTTTATTAAACCAGAGCAATTAGCTAAGCAAACTTTGATTTCATACCCAGTACCATTGCAACGTCTGGATATTTATAAACACTTTTTAGAGCCTGCTGGTGTTGAAGCCGGTGAGCAAAAGCAGTGTGACTTAACCGCAATGTTACTGCAACGTGTCGCTTGCAATGACGGCATCGCTGCCTTACCAAGCTGGTCGATCAATGAAAGCCATGGGCTAAACCTTGCCTCAGTTAAATTAGGCGCTGAAGGGTTAAAGCGACCACTATTTGCGGCTTATCGTCGTAATGCTGCCAATACCACATTAATCCAAAAGTGGTTAACCTTAGTGGCTGCTGAAGGCTTGAAATTACAACGTTTAAGTCAGCAACACTAAAGCTGAGGCTTCCATCATACGAAAGTTAACACATAAAAATGCCACTCATTGAGTGGCATTATTGTTTGAAGGTTTTATATTCACTCTTACTGAAGGTTATTCAAACTCAGCAAGAGGGTTTATCAATACATTACGCTTGGCAAGCACATGCCTTAACACCATGCCTGCCGAGTTAGGATTATCTGTTTGATTAATATTATGGGCGACCATAAATTCGTTACGTAAGTCATCATCTAAACCTAATGCTTCAAAAGCTTCAATAGACAAACTTTGCTGCTGAGTATCAATTAAGGTTTTGATCACTTGCAATGCAATCGCTTTCTCTGAAGCATCATTCAAAAATGCAAACGCACTTAAGGTAATCACTTGGCCAAAGACACTGAATAGCGCCAATGTTTGCACTTCATCAGCGTCGATGTCTATGGGTTGGTCACTTTCTTCAATATCACGTAAATGTTGAACCGCATCAACAGCAATATTCTCTGTTAACGTCCAGTAACCTTTTACCAATTTACTATAAGGCTCTTTTAGTTCATCTAAACGTTCTTTTAAATAGAATGAGAAAGCATAACGGTAGATATTAACTTGGCCTAAACGGATAAGCGCATCTTTGATACTGCGGTTTTTAGTCGAAATAATACCACCAGCTTGAGCGGTATTACTGCGCCATAATAAATGGGCAGCTAAAGCAGGATCACTTGAAACAATATCAATGAGAATACGAATATCAGCTTCATTAATAAGTGCTTTCTTTAAAGGGATCAAAATACCGCGTCGACCGATCACCTGCTCTTCGTTGCCAATAATGGCTTTGACTTGAGTTAGCACTTGTTGCTCAAGGTAGGTCATATTGTACTGCTTCCCTTTAATCATTTTTATATATCTAATAGGGAATTTATCCACATAAGCGGCACTAAGGTCAAGTAATTAATCCGTAATCAAACAAAAAGCCGACAAGCAATTTGTCGGCTTTAGGTTTTTAGTCAATTACACTGCTATGCCTAAGCATAACTGTGTATTAATCAAACAAGCTTTAGAAGCGGTATCCTGCTGTCAAACGAATTGAGCGGCCATTACCTGAGTAGTAACCGTTGCCCCAAGCCGAGTAATAACCGGCACTAACATATTCTTCATCTAATAAGTTATCAGCACGTAAACTCGCAGACCAATTATCACGAGTGTAGTTCAGAGCTAAGTTCGCTAATACATAGCTAGATAACTTAGGATCAACGTTACCGTTATCCCCTTCAATGAAACGCTCGCCAGTGTATATACCTTCAACAAACACTTGCCACTCTGCAGCAATATCATAACTTAAGTGCGCACGGCCATTGTGTTTCGCTACCCAAGACAGAGCTTTACCTTCGTTTTCGCCTTCGGTGAATTCAGCATCGATATACTCATACGATGCCCCTAATAACCAATCAGCAGATAATTGAATATCGTAGCTAGTATTAACACCATATCGGCGTGATGCATCAGCATTAACATTAGCACCACCGCCTTGGGGACCATCTGTACGGCCACCGTCGTAGACAATTTCATCTTCTAAATCGAGACGGTACGTATTTAACTTAAATGTTTGGGTTGTGGTGGTCCAATCCCAGCCTGCTTCATAAGAGCGGCCTGTTTGTGGATCAAGCCCAATCGTCGTCACTGGCGTATAAGCTTGTTCATCCACCTTGGCGAAACGGAAATTATCATTGGCACGAATATAAAAACGATTTTCAAGGCTTGGGCGGTAATTTAAACCTAACTCAAATGCATGTGCATCGTTATCAAGCTCAACACCATTTGGGTATAAAGTTTGATCGGTTAAATCATCGGTCACTTCACTGTAACGACCACCCACGACATAAGATAACGTCGTCGTTAACGGCACAGAAGCTTGAGCGTAAATACTCGCAACTTTTTGCTCGTTAGTTCTTTGAGTGTAAGCCAAATCAAAATCTGCCTCACCAACACTTAAATCAATCCCAGCAACAATATCTAAATCGCCTTGTTCAAGCTGATAGTTAGCAGTGGCTTTAGGTGAGAAGCTCAATAAATTGCGTTCAATACGCCCAGCACTGCCCCAGAGGAAGTTAGTGGTTAACGTATCTGAATAGGTTAAGTCTGCGACCAATGCCCACTCTTTGTTTAACTGGTACTCATAACCACTGCGAAGCGCTGTGGTCATTTCATGGGTGTAATCATCATCAGTGAATGCAGCGGCTTGACTTGGATCACTTTCGAATTGCTCAAGCGTTAATGCGCCTGGCGCTTGACGATTATCATCAAAGTAGTTGGCTTCAACAAAAAACTGCTGTTTATCAGATTGGTATTGTAAGCGACCTAAAACAGAGCCAGTTTCGCTTTCATTATTATCGCGATAGTTGTCACTTTGGTTATAACTCGCCGCTAAGTAATAACGCCATGCGTCATTAATCGCCCCAGAGATATCGCCTTTAGCTTCATAAGTATCAAAGCTACCACCGCTAAGCTCAAAGCCGCCACCTGTACCGTTAGGCGCTTTAGTGATGATATTGATAACACCACCTACGGCTTGATCACCATAAAGCACACCTGCACTGCCATACAATACTTCTACGCGCTCAACTTGGTTTAACGGTACAGCATTAATACTAGGAGCTGAAATATCGATATTATTCAATCGACGGCCATCAATTAAAATCAGAGTATTACTCGCAGCTTGTGATGCAGTAAAACCACGCATGGCAAACACAGTACCTGAGTTATTGTCAGAAACTTGAATACCCGCTTGACTGCGAAGTAAATCCGTTAAACTCACCGCACCGCTCATTTCGATATCAATTTGATCGATAACATTGACGTTCGCGGCAATATTTAATGGGTTAGCTTCACTGCGACCAATAACCACAATGGTTTCGTCTGGTTTAATCTTGTCAGTCGTTTCAGCATAAGCTGATGTAGCAAGAGACATTGAAGCAATAGAGGCAGCTGAAAAGCTTAATACTAAGCTAAGTGCTGTTGCGATTTTTGTTGGATTAGTACCCATTTACCTTTAACTCCTAAAAGGAAAAATGGGGCATAGTTGCCGCAGCATAAAGCATCTTGTGATCCCAATAGCACGCATAAGCGCTATAGCATTCACAATGACGAAAAAAGGCTACATTTCGAGATCTGCCCACCGAAATCTCAAAATCATTTTTTGGGCCGGTCTCCGGACTCAGGTTGATGCCATGTATCATGACAAACGAAGCTGAATTTTTAACGTCGCTTTTGCTGGTTAATTATCAGCAAACAAGCTTACGCACTCAGTTCTCACCATTACCGTTGCGGGGGCAGCACTAGATTTTCACTAGTTTCCCGATTATCCCTTAGCTGCTTATCTATTGATAAACGCCGATAGGCACCACAAAAAATTGACTATAAATAACTCTCATTGAGAGTTATATAACATTGTTATGTTTGCTTAAATGCAAGTCCATATAACAATTGGCAGCATTATAACTGGTTAACGTTACTTTTTAATATAAAGAATGAAGATCATTCATATTATTCAACGCTTAGTTATAAGGGTTGAATAATATGAAGGTGTCGCAATGAGACCTGCGCTAGGGGAATGGCTTAAATAATAAAACAGAGCACGACTTAGAATAGTCTCTATATCGAGTGCTTAACGCTGAAATTTAAGTTGCAGCATTTTAGAAATAAAATCACGATGATTTGAGCCATTAAGTGGTGGGTTAGATTCATTAAATACTTCCCCTCTCATCGATTTATGTAGCAGATACAAATCTTCTGTATCTTTTAATACCGCATAATAGCCAATTTCACCCTGACGAGTTCTCGCAGTCGCACCGCCATACATATTCTTCATATTGGTACAGCCGATAATGCCGTGAACGGCTTCTTTGCCACCAATTTGCGTCGTACCAAGCTGTTCATACGTCACACTGCCTTGGCAAGAATCTTTATAGGTATCAGCAAAACGATTAAGAAATTGAGTGCTATCAATATCGGTTGCCAAGCCTTCAAATCCTTGAATACAGAATAAAGCAGACCAATCATTGAGGGATTCACCGGCAGGAACAAACTCAGCTTTATACATATTGCCTTTTTCTGAATTAAAGGCCATTTTCCAACCGACAGGCAGCTCAAATGACACTTTATTAGAAAAGATTGAAAGCTGTTTTTCTTCAGAACCGCCACCAGCATCTGAATTAGCTGTTATGGCGTTAATGTATGGTGGTGGCTCTTTGGCCACTACATTATTTGAAGGGCTCAATAACAACAGCCCCCCAGATATTATTAGGGTAGCGCTAGCTTTCATACCGAAATCATCCTTGGTATTGGTGCTGAAAGGTGAAACGTAGTTAATTCAAACAGAAATACAGCAACTATGTCACCAAAATGTTGTATTACTGTATTATTTTAACTGTTAATCTTCAAGCTCATCCGCTGAATCTGTCAAATCAATTTCACTAGACTCATTAGTTAATGCTTCTGCGGCAATGGCATCAGCAATTGATTTAGCTTTAATTTTCTTTTCAGTTTTACGTTTATTACGCTCAACTTGTGTAGTCATAAAGGCTGTTAGCTCTTTTTGACCCCATGCAACAGCTTCATCTTCTGTTGTAAAGCCATCATGGCTTTTTGACACGATTGTTTTAGTTGCACTCATACGACGAGTGATTTCTGTTTTAAAAGTATCGCCAACTGCTAATACTCTAAAATCGTACTTCTTACTTTTGCTCATTATTCGGTTTTTCCTAGCTGAACTCAGCTTAAATTAAGGTCGCGCAGTTTACGCGAACATTGTCTATTTCGCACTCATTTTGAGCACTTTTATCTTTAATCAATAAAATTACTGTTTTACTAATTGGTTTGAGCCAACAATCATCATTTCACATTTCTGACAATCAAAGACTAACTTCAATCTATCTTTACCAATATCTAACACCATAGGGTCGGCTTTAATCCCTTCAACTTCTTTAGGACATAAGTTGAAGCTGTAGCGCAAACAATGCTTAGTCACCATTAATGGTGCATCGGTTAGTACTTGGTTTTTCTCGTAAGTATCTTCCATTTGGATTACGCCATGCTGCTCGTAAAACTCACGAGACTTATCATTGGCCACATTAGATAAAAAGCTTAAATACTTTTGCGGGAAACGTGCTTCTTTATCATGCTCGCCTCTAAGAGGCCGTTGATAACCATTAATACGTGCTTCATCAAAAGCTGCAATCGCATCGCGGCGTAAACCATTAATTACTGAAGCCGGTAAAAACCAACGATTAGCGCAATTAACTTGCAACTGGTTTAAACGGTAATCACTGTTACCTAATTTACCTAACTGAGTCCGTAAATTCGCATCCGCTTTGGCATAATCTTTTGCAGGCTCTTTGGCCCACTCAAGTTCAATTGTCACAGTGTGTTGATGGTTATCCGACACCGTTAAGGCAATACCTTGTTCGGTATCATCTAACACCATATCAACCATAATTTTACGACTGGCAGAGTCTTTTGATAATAACGCATCAAACTGATGGTCGAAGTTTCTAAATAACTCCACACCCACTTTTAGATCTTTGCTGACGTCAGTTAAAAATAAAGTGTTACCATCGGCGCGGTTAACCCGTAAGCCTTTGGTTTTATTATCTGACAAGCGTTGTTTCTGATAGCCATCAATGAAGAAACACAAGCCATCACCATTATTAAACTCAATGGTTTTACCGGCTTTTGCACTGTCGACTTTAATAAAGTCTCGGCCAACACCCACAATAGTACCGACCTTTTCGCCAATATATTTGGGTGAACTAAAATGCTCAATTAAGGCAGTGCGTTGATTAATAAAGTAATCTGTTTTACCTCGGTTAAAGCTTTTTTCAGGATCAGGTGTGAAAGTAAATTCGCTGCGACCATGAGACATTGACTCAAGATCATTGCGGCGATCAATAATCGCATCAAGCTGTTGACGATAATGTGCGGTGACATTTTTGAGGTAACTGATGTCTTTTAAACGACCTTCAATTTTAAATGACGTCACGCCAGCATCAATCAAAGCTTCTAAATTCTCAGTTTGGTTATTATCTTTAAGGGATAATAAATGCTCATTTTCAGCTAATACTTCACCATCACGAGTCGACAAATCACAAGGAAGACGACACATTTGTGAGCACTCACCACGGTTAGCACTGCGATTAGAAAAGGCATGACTGATATTACATAAACCGCTGTAGCTGACACATAATGCGCCATGGACAAAGTATTCTAATTTAAGTTTTGTTGTATCAGCAATTTGCTTAATCTGCGGTAAGTTTAACTCACGGGCTAACACCACTTGCGAGAAGCCTACCTGTTCTAAAAACACCGCTTTTTCAGGCGTACGATTATCCATTTGAGTACTGGCATGCATTGCAATTGGCGGTAAATCCAATTGCAGCAAACCCATATCTTGAATAATCAGCGCGTCCACGCCTGCTTCATATAACGACCAAATTAAGCTTTGTGCTTGCTCAATTTCGTCATCCATTAAGATGGTATTAAGCGCAACAAACACTTGCGCATGATAGCGATGAGCAAATTCTGCTAACCGAGCAATATCTTCAACACTGTTACCCGCATTATGGCGCGCGCCAAACGCTGGGCCACCAATGTAAACCGCATCTGCACCGTGACGAATGGCTTCGATACCATAGTCAGCATTTTTTGCAGGCGCTAAAAGCTCTAACTGTTTCTTTTCAGTAGGCTTAGTTACAGTTGATGCTGGCGAAAATATTTCTACAGAACTCATAATCAATGTTTATCTTTTTCTAGGTAATAAAAAATGCATCAAGATAGTAGCTAAACACGGACTAAAACCACGTGTATGTCACTATCATTGACGCACTGTTCAGCTTGCTAGTTTAGCAAAAAATAACCAGTTTCGCGGCTTTTACTTAAACAAATGCTGAATATTCTTAAAATCACTTTTACCTTCAGCGATTTCCTGCGGATTTAAACCTGAGACCTCATGAGGGAAAACTAACCACTCTTCCGATTCATGAATGAAGTAATCTGGCTTTAAATCAACCGCAGTATTTTTGGGCTTGTAGTAAGGACAAGCAACACGAATATCGGTAGGAATGTTTTTACGCATAAACTTTTGTAGTTTATCAATTAACGCATCAACACTACGACCTGAGTCAAATACGTCATCAACAATCAATAGACCGTCATCTGCATTGGCATTTTCAATGATGTAATGTAAGCCATGTACTTTAATTTTTTTACTTTGCTTATCAGTACCAATGCCATAGTAAGAAGAGGTTCTTACTGCGATATGATCGGTTTCGACATTTTTAAAATCATAGAATTCTTGAACGGCAATACCAATTGGAGCTCCACCACGCCAGATACCAACAATAAATTGTGGTCTAAAGCCACTGTCATAAACCTGCGCCGCAAGTTTAAAAGAATCTTCCAGTAGCTGTTGTGCACTGATGTAATGTTTATCTGTCATTGGTTTTGGCCCCTATCATTTTTATTGCGGCGAATTTTATACCAAATATGCAGGGTTTGTCTGTGAGGAATACGTTTAATCGACATATTTGTTAAACAAAATGAGCTTTAAGACTTAAATTAGACTTGAACAAAAAAACACCATTGACTCCTTTCATGTCTGTGGCATAGTAAATTTAATGCCAATTCATAGCGAAACCAACACTATGCTTGCAGCAAATGATGCGCAACTTCGTCAACAGTCTGAAACTGATAGATTATCTTTGAAAAGTGATAATCCGCTGATATGGCCCCTCCTCACTCTGCTTCAGAGTTCGTGTCAAAGCTGGAAAGTCCATCACCTTGCCAGTGAACTTCAACATAAAGGCTTAATGCATAATCTGGATCCTGAGCCTGAAAAAGACTTATTCAAACGTAATTTTTTACTGATGAACGCATTATTTGAACTACAAGCTTTGTTACTGCCCAATCAATGGCTACAAGTGCAAGCGATGGATATTCAAATTTTTAGAATTCTCCCCAATGATATCGCCCAGCAACAACATCATGATATGCCGTTAAAAGAGTATTATCTCGATTGGCAGCACTACGATACTTGTGCCAATGTGGTGAAAGAAATGCTGGAGTCCTTTTGGTCAAGTTATCAAGAGTATATTGGCGTTAATCAAGTATTAATGCATGACAGCCATGCACTGAGTATTTTTGAGTTAGATGCAAGCGCCACCAATAAGGATATTCGTAAACAATGGCGTAAGCTGGCACTAAAACTTCACCCCGATCGCCCAGGCGGAGATGCACATCAGTTTCGTCAGGTTTGTGAAGCATGGCAAACTTTACGATCTAAAGCTGGATAGTACCTGACTTAGATGCAGCTATTTTTATAAGAAAGCCGCATCACATCACATATTTAACCCTGAAATAAATCATCGTTTAGGTCATAATTCTTGTTAATATTAAGGCAATTAAGTATTGGCTTAATTAAGACTATTTTAAGTTTTCTCGCAACTACCAGCGGGTAACGCGACACTTTTATTGAGGCTGAAATGATTAAGATTAAACCTATTGCATTTACTATGGCACTTGCGGCATTCACAATCGCCCTTACTGGCTGTGGTAAACCTGCTGAAGTCACTGCTGAAAAAGCTGTTGAAGTCACTGCTGAAAAAACTGTAGAAACAGTTGCTGTTCTTCCATCTAAATTTGTTGAAGGTCAGCATTACACTAAAATTTCTGATGGCCCAGCATCTAGCGAACCTAAGATTTCTGAGTTCTTTTCTTTCTACTGTCATAACTGTTACAACATGGAAACTAGATACCTGCCAGAAATCAAAGGTAACTTGAACAAAGAGATTGGCTTCGAAACTAAGCACGTTGACTTTATGAACAGCGAGATTGGTACTGAAGTGATGCGCGCATTAGCTGTTATTCATGAGGTCGGTAATGAAAAAGCGTTAAACACTGCAATGTTCCAAGCGATTCAAGGCGAAGGTGGTCATCACGACCATAGCGCTCCAGGCCACAGCCATGACGAGCCAGAAATTAACAACCGTGACGACATCAAAAACGTATTTGCCGCAAACGGCGTTGATGCTGAAACTTATGACAAAATTGCAGATAGCGATGCAACTGATGCGAAGCTAGCACTATGGCGTCAACAGCAAGTCATGTTCCAAGTACAAAGTGTGCCTACATTTATCGTTAACGATAAGTACGCAATCAACATGAACGAAATGGCGACCTTAGGTGACTTGATTGATGTGATGAATTACTTAGCGTTAGAAAAGAAGTAACTCATTTAGTCATGAGCGCTACTCGCGCTCTTTAAGAGATTAAAAAGCCCGACTTTAGCGATAAAGTCGGGCTTTTTGTATCTGTATTTTTATCTCTGTCTTTTTATAAATGCCGTATATAAATGCCGTTTGTAACAAACACTAGGTAATCTCGGACAAAAATAATAATCGGTAAACCACTACCATAACTTGAGCTGTGTTATGAGTTACGCACCATGTCGATAATATGAAATGCAGCAAACACAATATGGAGCATTAAAAAGCCAACAAACCCTTGCGCAAACATAATGTGGTATTTACGCCACATCAAAGCATCACTGGTGCCTTGTAGGATAAACCAAGCAATCCCCGTAATACTGACTAACGCCATTAATAGTAAGCCAATACCTTCCACGATACTGAAAATACCTTTACCGCCAGAACTCGGTAACTTGCCTTGTTTTAATTGCTTAATTTCATCGACGCATTGGGAAAAGTCTAATTTAAGCCATGGAAAGAACTGACGCCAATGTCCATTGAGTAAGTTTTTCAACAAAAACAGCAATCCGAAAATTGCAGCGATTAAGCCAATATAAACATGTAAGCTATCCCAAATACTGGCTTTAGCACGTAATCGGCTACCAATTAAAATCCACGGACTTGTCACTACCAGAAAAACACTTAACGTGATCACAATGACATGAAGCTTTTCTGATATCAGCTTGACAAATTTTGATGATTTTAGGCTCATATTGTTCCTTGTTGCATTCCTAACTAAGGGCTTGGTTCTTCATTTAGCGTTAAGTGCTGTATGAGGCTTAATATTGCAAGTCATTTAATCAATAAAGCCAACAAGTACATTGTTGGCTTTAAACTTATTTACGCTGACTGAATTTGCGCGACGTAGTTATCTACCTTCGCCCAATCAGTGTATTCAACTTTGGTATTTGGATCCGTTGGGCCTTTAGTGATCCACATAATGAAACGAATGATATTGCGATCCATCGGGCCATAAAATTGATAATCTAAATTGCCACCAAACACTTCTAATACCTTAGGTTGCCATTCACTTTGTTTTAAAAATGCCTGCATGTACATATTGGTATCTGGTGTATTTTTACCTGGTTTTCTGGCCACTAAACTCACTGAAAAGAATCCATTCGCCTTGCTATCAAGCACCTCTTTGTTATCAGCAACAAACTGATAAAGTTCAGGGCGATGTTTACCATGGCGAATACTGGCACCAATAAAGACTTTATCAAAAGCAGTTAAATCAGGCTTATCTTCAAGTGCTTCGAGGGTGACGGTTTCACCTGCTGCGGTAAGCTTGTCTTGCATGTAATCGCAAATCTTACGGGTTTGACCGTGGACAGTTGAATAGATAATTAGAATATTGCTCACGTTCACCTCGACGATAATAAAGAAAAAGCAGTTACGATTATTAAACCGTTAACGACTCAGCAAGATTTTATCCAACCATGCTATTACATCTAATCTTAATAGAAAGCGAAATATAATTACATGGATCAGATCACGCCAAATTAGCAACATCGACTATTAATAGTTAAGACTTTTGAGTGGCTCACAAAAAAGTGGATAACTCTGATAAGTTATCCACTTAATTTTTTCAAATCAGCAATTTAAAATTGTTGATTATGGCAACTGCGGGTTTAAAAGTTATAGCGACATTAAGAATGATACTAACTGGTCGCGCTCAGCTTTAGTTAGTGCCATAAAGGCCTCTTTGCTATTACTTGCTTCACCGCCATGCCATAAAATGGCTTCTTCCACTGTGGCTGCGCGGCCATCATGTAAAAAGCCCGCTTGCGGGTTAACGGTTTGCGTTAAGCCTAAGCCCCATAAAGGACGCGTGCGCCACTCATTACCATTGGCTAAAAAGTCAGGGCGACCATCGGCTAAGTCATCACCCATATCATGTAATAACATATCGGTGAATGGGTAAATGACTTGTCCCTTGAGCGAATCTATTATCTCAATACCACCAATATCGCCTACCGTTTTAGTGGTAAAGCTTGGTGTGTGACAGCCACTACAATTAACTTGTGTAAATAAACGTGCGCCTTCACGCACATCACTATCATCGACATTACGTCTTGCCGGTACCGCTAATGTTTCAGCATAAAATACCACTGCGTCACTAAAGGCCTGATCCGCCTCTGGCGCCCCATTTTCATCACTACCAGTATCAACAAAACCGGTACGGGTTAAGTAAGAGTCATGCAAGCTGGTGCCAACAACACTTTCATCAGGGAATAATGGATTAGTAATGCCAATATCACCGCGAAGTGCACCTAAAGATTGCACTCTGACACTTGGGGTATTCGCTTTCCAACCAAAACGCCCTAGTGATACTGGCGTTTCATCGCCGTTACGGTCTTTAATAGCATCAAACACCCAGTTTGGACGGCCAGATATGCCATCGTCATTCGCATCATTTTCATCTGCAAGGGCCAAAATATCTGCTTCAGGGATCGCTTCAAGTAAACCTAATCCAAAAACAGGCATGCCATTTCGCCAGCCCATTAACACGTCATCTTGGAGTAGATTGGACGTGACGTTAGCGCTTTGCTTAGTTTCACCTGGGGCGTCATATGGGTTTTCAACTTCAAAGAGCGGCTTTTTCAACTCAACACTTGTGCCATCGGAGTATGTTACTGTGCTACGTTCATAAGACAGATACACATCAGCTTGACCACCAAAAGCATTATCCTGCCAGTCAGCACGTGCTTTTAATACGCCACGGTGAAATAACTGCCCGCCAAAATCAGGGACTGCAATCGGCGCACAATAGTCGTTATCCGCAGTTGGGGTAATACACTCTTCATCGGGAGTTTTACTAATACGTAAAAAAATTCCCGCATCAGAGCCTAATTTCACCCGAGTTTCATCGGCTGCTAAAAATGGAGTTGAATTACGACCATCACGCTGATGGCATGAGTTACAATCGGCATTGTTAAAAACAGGCCCTAAACCATCTAATTCAGGATGTTCAGCGTTAGGAGCTGTGGTGAATGAAATTTCAAAGTTAGCATCCCCCTCTAAATGTAGCTCTAGATCTGAATCAGATAAATTTGGCGAAGGAGTAGAAAAACCATGACCAGAGTTACCTGCATCATAAGTTGTAGTGTCACCGCCACTGGCAGTGACATCTGTAAAATCTGGATAAATAACTTGTGGAGGTTCTATTATTGTTGGTGATTCATCGTCACCACTGCCACCACAGGCAGATAACATGAGTACACAGATAATGGAGGCCAGTAAGGTTTTACCATTAAAATTAGGGGAATTAGGGGCGTTAACAGCTTTGGGATTCTTGCTCATCTTAGACACTCTTATATCAAGACCGGTATCTCTACCGACGGTGTTCAAAACACTTTATTTGACTTGTCATGCTCTTACGGCCAACTTCATCAATGTCATTAAATCGCGCTACTGACACTGGCTCAGTATCAGTAGCGCTATTGTTATTACTATTTAATAGAAATTACTGGGCATTCCACTCAGATAATAGTGGGATAACATCTGACTCTAATGAGGCTTGTAAGGTTGTTAATGCGGTCACTGCCGTTTCAATGCGAGCACGTCCATCTTCATCTAAAATAGCTTGACGGAATGGCATGTTGTTGCTGCCAGAAATCGCCTGAATTTTTAGGATTGAATCATCAATTTCACTTGCTATACGCACTGATAAATCACTGTCTGCTGCGGCAACAAAGTCGATAATGCCTTGCTTGTCAGCACCGCCAATAAACTCACCTTGGTACACATTGCGAACACCTTGAATGTTGTCAGCAAAGTCGGTTAATGAATTCCAAGAGTATTGAGATTCAACTTTTGACGTATCTGCATTGGCAAGTGAGTCACCGAATGGGTCGGCAATTTTACCGTTACCCACTTCATCAACAATCCCAATCATGCCGTTAATTAACTCTTCAATAACAGCAAGCTCTGATGAATAAATGGTATTGCTGTCGCTGCCAGGTGTTTTTAATAAGTCAGCGTATGGTAATGCGTTAGTATCTTGTGGGTTATGAGAAACCTGCCAAGCATCATCAAGTTGTACTGCGTAGTCGCGGAAAACTTCTGATAACGCAATCACGTATTCACGTTCAGCTGTAGTTAGCTCACTAATTAACTTAGTGTTGTCATTAACACCGTCACCAAATAACAAGAACTCAATAGTGTGGAAACCTTGAACATCATCATTCCAGCTTTTAATTGTTTCAGCGTCAAAACCATTGCTGTTATCCAGCTGAGTTTGAAGATCTGTGGTATTTAAAGGCCAGCTATCTAAATGAGGATCGATACTCAGTGAATCAACAGGACCAAAAATATGTGATTCCCCCTGTTCCCAAGGCTTACGAGCCGCTTTCCATGCTTCTTGTGCAGCCACTAAATCAGCTTGAGACGTTGAATTTAATAGCTTTTGGGTAGCCAGTAACAGTGCATCACCTTGTGCAGCTAAATCAGCATATCCAGCAACAATCACGTCATCAGTTAAATTAGTTATCATCTCAGTTGCAGCGAAAGTAAACCCTGTAACAGGCTCTATTGGGTCTATTATTCCAGGTTCATCAGAGCCTGAACCACCACATGCGGCCAATGTACCCATCAAAGTTAATGCAATCGCTTTATACTTAAAATTCATGTAAAACTCCATTTTAATTAATAATATTGCTGAATTAATTCAGCACTTTCATTTTTAAATTTGTTGGTTCGAAGTAACGAGTTACAACGAAAATTGATAACCCACACCTAGCGCAAAGAAATTAGTGTCAGGTATGCTGGAAACTGCCACTTGCTGCAGACCACCTTCAGCTTTGATGACAATTTCAGGAATGGGGAAGTAGTTAACTCCGATACTGCTCCAAGTATTTTCATAACGCTTAGTCGCAGTGCCGCTTTCTACTTCCATTAAAGGATTTGAGTAGTCGATATTGGCGAAAACAGTCATCGGGATATCAAAGTAGTCATCAAGCTTGAAGCCCGCTTCTACAAAGAATGCTTGTGATTTAGAGCCTAACTGCGCAAAGTTACCAGGGCGAAGACCTGGGGTAGTTTTGTTAGCTTGCGTAATTGCATCAGTGTCACTCAAAGTGCCATACATATACTGACCACGAAGCACCCATGGCCCTTCAACAAAAGCCGCGGCTGCAGTAACGATGCTTAACGTGCCATCGGCATCTAACTTATTACTCTTATTACGGTTGCCCGAAGTATTACCATAGTAATAAGAAACACCAATAGCACTCCCGGTTTTAAAATTGCCGTAATCTAATCGACCCGCAAATGCTAAGTCATCAGCGTTTACGTGCTCAAAACGCGTTTGATGACCAGATGCAACCCAATCATAAGTTCTGAAATATTCAGAGTTAAGGCCACTGACGATTTGTGCTTGATAATGAAAATCAGAGATTTCACCATAAACGCCAATACCGTTTTCATTCCATACAGCAGGGATCATCGTCGCTTCACTTTTATGGCGTAATACTGTGAGATATTGATTAGGTTTATGCAGAGTGCTAGTTAAGCCGATTGGCAAATGGATATTACCGAATTTAACCCCGAAAGCATCACTTGGGCGATAACGTATTTCAGCTTTTTCAACAACGACTTCACCGCCTGCTTCTGTTTCGGTTTCAAACTCACCAAACTCATCAAAGCCATCATATTCAAGCGCGGCCCCAGTTCCGCCGTGCTCATATTCAATTTCAACTTCCATGCTCCATGCATCGTTAAATTGATAACCAAACTCAGTGACTATTCGTTCTAAATCAAAACGATTTCTTCTTTCTGGCGTCGTGTCTTGCACATTATCGAAGTATTCATCACTGGTGAAGTTGGCTGAACCATAAGACTTGAATGAGAATTTACTGTAACGATCTTCCGCTTGTGACACCGTTTCACTGACTTGTTTAACTGCGACTTGTTGCTCGTGTTGAGCCACTTCAATTTGCTTTTGAGATTCACTCTGAAGAGATTGCTGCTTAGCCAATTCTTGTAATTGTTGCTTAAGTGCCGCAATTTCAGCTTCTTGCTTTGCTATTGCTTTAGCTAAATCATCAGCCGATATTGCTGCATGTGCCACATTTGTTGCACCTAACCCAATTACACTCGCTATAGATACTGCCAACAGCGTTAACTTTTTGCTCATCTCATTCTCCACAATAATTGCGTGCTTTGTTATTACGGCAACACAATACTTCAAATGATAATCATTTGCATTAAAATTTACATTTATTTTTGCAACCTCATTTACAATAGATTTACACTTGGCGTAAAATTGCAAACTGTGTAACCATGCGTTTAATGGATTAAATTCAGGAAAATAGCCTTATGCCAGCCCATTCGAGTAAGAACCCTCAGCAACTTTTATTGTGGATGACCTTCGTTATGTCGATGGTTTTTGCTGTCTGGCAAGCGCTTCTCAACAATTTTGTTATTGAGAAAGCGGCATTTAGTGGTGCTGAAATAGGAATGCTTCAAAGCTTGCGCGAAGTGCCAGGTTTTTTAGCTTTCACCGCTATTTTCGTTTTATTACTTATTCGTGAACAATCTTTTGCATTAATCTCACTCGCTGTCTTATCCATCGGGATTGCCATCACAGGGTTTTTTCCTTCTGTGCTGGGCTTATATCTCACCACTGTTCTGATGTCGATTGGCTTCCATTACTTTGAAACCATTAACCAATCGCTCACATTACAGTGGGTAGATAAACAAGATACGGCTGGATTTTTAGGTAAAGCGTTAGCGTGGCGATCAGCTGCAGCACTGATGGGCTACGGTAGTATTTGGCTGGTGATGAGCTGGATGAAGCTCGACTATGTTTGGATGTATGGCATCATTGGCACATTGGGATTAATAGCTGTCTTAATCATGGCCTACTATTACCCAAGGTTTGAAATCGCTGAGCCGCAGCATAAGAAACTTATTTTTAGAAAACGATACTGGCTTTACTATGCACTGACATTTTTATCCGGTGCCAGAAGACAAATCTTCATGGTATTTGCTGGGTTCATGATGGTGGAAAAATTCGGCTACTCGGTTTCAGAAATTACTGCATTATTCTTAATAAATTACGTTGTTAATCTCTTTTTTGCCCCAGCTATTGGTCGTTTTATTGGTCGAATTGGCGAACGAAATGCTCTTGTTATCGAGTATGTCGGGCTTATCATTGTCTTTGCTAGCTACGCCTTTGTAGAGCACGCACAAGTTGCAGCAGCTTTGTATGTTATCGACCACCTACTATTTGCTATGGCTATTGCTATGAAGACGTACTTTCAAAAAATTGCAGACCCTAAAGATATTGCTGCAAGTATGTCAGTCAGTTTTACCATTAATCATATTGCTGCTGTCATCATTCCAGCCTTACTGGGTATTTTATGGTTAAGCTCACCACAATGGGTATTTATGATCGGTGTGTTGTTTGCGTTATGTTCATTGATATTATCGTTAAATATTCCGTCAATGCCACAGCCAGGAAACGAAACAAATTGGGGCAAATCAACTAAAATAAATGATGATACGATATAACCCAGTCAAGTACTTGGGCTAAGAGAGCAATAATGGCAGAGAATCATCCAAAACAAGCTGACAAAACAAATGCAGGCGTTTCTGCACGTAAAAAGGCACTATTACTTGGCAAAATGCTCGGTTTAGCAAGTGAAGATGAATACCGTCCATCTCAAGCATCTATCGGTGAACGTTCGCAATTCAGATTACAAAAAAATCAGATTTTGCATCAATTAAATTTAGAAACAATTTTTTCACTCGCGCTCAATTACACCCCTTCAGATGTAACAGGTGAAGACCTTGACCCAGACTGGAGTTATCAATTCTTTCAAATGGCTGAACAAATCAGCTCTCGCAGAATGCAGGATTTGTGGGCAAGGATCCTTGCCAGTGAAATAGTCAAACCAGGTAAGTTTAGTCTCAGAACATTAGCTATTTTAAAGCAGCTCACGCAACGTGAAGCGCAAATACTTGAAAAAGCGCTGGGAATGTCAGTTAAATTAAACACCGAAACCCGTTATAAACTATTGAACGGTTACCGAATTCAAGGTGGGATACAGCAGTATTTTAGAAAGACATCGACTGTAAATGTCGGCCTTTCAAAGTTTGGCCTGCCCTATTCAAGTATTCTCACTTTAATGGATGCTGGGATATTACATAGCAGTGAATTTGAAACCGGTATTTTAGAAAAAAATGCTGCTATTTTACTTAGCATGACAGAGCATCACATCAAAATATCCCCAAGAAGTAATAACTTATTATTCAGTTACTATCGCTTTACGCCTGTTGGAGATGAGCTGTGTATCTTAGTCCAAGCTAAAGCCGACAATGACTTCACTAAGGCTTTAGCCCAAAGCTTAAAAGTTGATTTTAATGTTACGTGATTTCAGGACGTGGTATTGAACAGCTGTCTTGCTTGTCGAGGAACAAGTGCTAAATAACGACAAGAGCTAGATAAGAAGAAAAGATATAAGAAGAGAAGAGAGAAGAGAGAAGAGAGAAGAAAGAAGAAAGAAGAAAGAAGAAAGAAGAAAGAAGAAAGAAGAAAGAAGAAAGAAAAGATAGAGCTAAGAGATAACAATTAGTCTTAAAAAAATAATTTAGTGACTATAACATCCTAGATTAGGTGTATAACGACGCTTATTATTGACCAGTATAAAGGTTAGAATCACCTATTAAGGGTTTAATTTTAAGATGTTATCTTCTTCATCTTTAGATGGGTTAGCTTGATGTTCGTAAAGGTATGAATATTTTGATTTATGCATCGAGAATAGAAACTGTCTTAGTGTTTCTCTTGATTCATCACTCACCACGATAGTCGCTGCAATGACACCATTTTCAGATCGTACAATTTGATATTCAATGTCAAAACTGATGTCTTTGGTTAAAATCAACTTAGCACGACGTGATTCAACATCATCCGAAATGTTTGGAGCATAAAGTGTTAAACCCGTGCTAGAAAGCGATAACACTTCAATAGCATGGTTGGTATCAAAATCGATGATTCTGACATTATCAAGTTCTTTCATTCTCCAACTGCGATCAGCTCCGCGTGTATCAACAACTTCAGGAATGCCAAGTGTAGGCGCAAACTGTCCCAATTCATCCATTGCAATACTTAAGGGAAACCAGAGTCTGTAATGACTAATTTCAGCCAATAGGGTTAATTGAGTTTTACCAAGCAACCTCGCTAATGTTGAAGGGATTTCAGTTGTTACAGCAATGGTGTCTGAATGAGTATCATCAGAAGCTTTAACAGCAGAAGGCTTCTTAGCAAATAATTCGCTAAAACAAGCTAATTCTTCTTTTGTTAAATTGGTATTCATTTTCTACTCACTCCACCTGTTAAACTTTGTAACAATCCTAACATGTACAACTTTAGTGCACAAATAATCAGCAAATATATACGTAAAACTATAAAGAAAAGAATGACTTTACTGGTTTAGTAACTGATATGTGTTACTTCTAACTTTATTGAACTGCGCTTATTATATGACCAGTGAAAGATATAAAAGTTGCAGTTAAAATTGACTCATCATTAAATAAGACCGGATTAATTAGATAAATATTGTACGGATTAGCTTTTCTTTTAGATCATCTGCTTTTCCCAACTACAAGCCGCAAGTATAGCAATAGCCACAGCCAGTAGAATATTGTTTTTAAATACAAAAATTTTCTATTCAATAATTCATCACAAATTAAGTTGCGCGCAATTTAATTTTGGCGTATCGTATTTATCATTGAGTCAATGGATAGTGGGTATCCAATTGAGTCACTCATTATCAATATAGAATTAAATCGATTAGGAGTTTTCAATGGATATCATATACGCAGCAACAGCAACTACAACAGGCGGCCGTGACGGTAAATCAGTTTCGTCTGACAACAAGCTTTCTGTTAATTTGAGTACCCCAAAAGAGCTTGGCGGCGCAGGTGGTGACGGAACTAACCCTGAACAGTTGTTTGCAGCAGGCTACTCAGCTTGTTTTATTGGTGCAATGAAGTTTGTTGCAGGCCAAGACAAGCAAATTCTAAGTTCAGATCTTACCGTTGAAGCCACTGTTGGTATCGGTGCCAATACAGCAGGCGTAGGCTTTGCTATTGACGTGGAATTAAAAATCACCCTACCTGGTATGTCTAAAGCCGACGCTGAAGCTCTTGTAGAAAAAGCACATCAAGTTTGTCCGTATTCAAATGCGACTCGCGGAAATATTCGCGTTGAGCTTATCGTTTTATAAGCTTTAAACTCATTAGTAATCAACACATACGCTAATGAGTCACAATAAAAAAGCCGCGTAACAGTTATCTGTTACGCGGCTTTTGAACTCTATGATTCGAATCAATAATCAAAACAACTATAACAACTAAATTTTATCGATTAAATCACTCGAAAAATCATCAAGTGTGATAGCCAAATTTAGGTCTGCAATTTGCGATTCAATTCTGTTGATATCAGTTTCTACCGTCGCCATCGTTAGCGTGTTGTTGTCCAGCTCATACACCTTCTTTTGACTATGGTAGTAATAAAGTAAAATCGTGAGTGCATTAATATCGTTTTCTTTTGCTGCAGCAAGCACCTTTTTAAGCTTTCGGTAAATACGATTTTGTAATTGCTTAACTTGCCACATCCAATATATCTCTTTCATGTACGGCTTTGTTTTAATCGCATTCATCACCAAACTGCAACTAATAACCGCTAAAAAAACACCAATAAAATTAAAATGAAAGTGCCCTGTAGATTCGCCACTCACCACGGTATCGTTTCCAAAAAGTTCAATAAGTAATGCCCCGAAACCAAGCGAGAGTATGGTTAAACTGGCGACTAAAGCAATCAGCAACACGTTAAGTCGTTTACGGTATTGTGGCTTGTCGATCGTGATAAATTGCATGTTGCGCCCTTATAAAGAATATCGGGCTATTTTACACCTAACAAAGCAAATCGACATACTGTTTCGAGCTTTAGTTATCTAAAACAGATCTAACTAAATTCAGTGTGAATAACAAAGCTAAATTTTAGATACAAAAAAGCCGAGCTATTGCTCGGCTTTTTCTAAATTTGGCAGGGGTAGCAAGACTCGAACTCGCAACCATCGGTTTTGGAGACCGCTGTTCTACCAATTGGAACTATACCCCTGTTGATGTGGAGCATTATGCTTAAACAGAGCTAAAAGGTAAAGTACTTTTTAGCTCTAAAGCCACTAACTGCGGCTTTTTCAATCAAGATATCTTTAAAAACACAAATATTAGCCAGTTTATTACTAATAGTCTTATTCAGCCTTATAAGCCACAAGGGGAAGCTAAAGCTGGTACCATTGGCTTGACCGTATCCAGATAATATTTTTTCTGATTTTGTAGTATTGAGACATTGCCTAGTACGTCCTCAGTCGACATTATTTGGTTAGCGCTATGGTATACCCAGTCTATGTCTTGTTGATACTCTCTCAAGTCGTCAGAGTCCACAGGCCCAATAGAACCATCTGCACCTTTGGGCATAAACCAAAGGTTAAAGTTAATGGACATTGGCACTTCTGGTGCTACTGCCTCTGAATGAGTAGAAATCAGTACTCCATCAACGTAGTAATTGACTGCATCCTTCTCAACAGTCATTACCAAAATATGCCAACCAGCGTAACTCCCCTCTTTACGAGTATATTCATTGACCTTGGTCCATGGGGTTAATTGAAAAGTCTCCCATGTTGTAGTCCACATAGCCGGGGAACTATCACTTCCCCAACCGCCATTTGGCAGGTACTCAAAATCGACTTCACTATAATTAGGGTCTAAAGGATATTCCAAAGGGCTAATAGTATAAAAAGTCTGGATGACTTCATCACCGTCTGGTCCATAAGTTGGTTTGTCACGAAAAAAGACTCTTGAAGCATAGGTACCTTCAAGATATTTACGCTTATGACAAAATTGAGTATGACGGGTATTTTCTCCTTCACCAGCCGTAATTGAACTCATACGTATTGCACCGTTATGCGCTTCGGTGTGTGCAGGATGGAAACTTAAGCCTTTCGCAGACCAAGTTGCCCCACTAATTCCTGGATGACCAGTCTCTGTACGTGCTTTCCAACCATTATTATTGAAATCTTTTATACTTTCATAGGCAAAGTCATCGAAAAAAATACCTTTTCCGCCGGCAAATGCACTGCCTATAAAGCCCATAGCTAAAATCAATGTCGTCGCTGAACAGTATTTGTCCTTTTTCATAAAATAAACTCCTTTAAAGTTAATGACAGCGCTGTCAACCTATCATTAGCAACTATGAATTGTTACTAGTATTTATTCTAATAATAGAAATAAAGCTAAAACATTAAGGAGTAAAACAGGTGTTTGAGAGATTTACTTATGTGAACGAGTTAGAGTAATTAAACCCGATTACAAGACATTGGCATTAGCATGATCCTATTTAGCATCAGGGTTATTTATTCAACGCAACAAAAAGTCTTATTTTTATATAAGGCTCTGGACTGTATGTTGGCAGAGCGGACTTTCTTCTATCATAAACTGAAATAATTAAGTTCTAGAACGAAAAAAGCCTCATCTTTGTGTTTGTGGGTGAGCACGGCGATAGCCTTGAGCTTACGAACACGAAGCTAAGGCGGACTATTTTTTGTAAAAGTCCGCGACGCCACAACAACTAGTTAGAATATTTTATATACAAAAAGCCATATCACTCTCTATAAACAAGAAGTAGTAGGGCTATAAACGCCAGACACGAAAAAGCCCTAACATTCCTGTTAGGGCTTATCGTAATGTTGGCGGAGCGGACGGGACTCGAACCCGCGACCCCCGGCGTGACAGGCCGGTATTCTAACCAACTGAACTACCGCTCCTTTAGTAAATTGCTTGCGCAGTATACTAAATTCTTTTTAAGTCGCTAACATGTCAAAGTTAGTAGACTGCTTTATCATAATAAAGCTACTCTTTCGAGTAAATTAGGCGCTTGGCAATGACCTACTTTCACATGGGGAGACCCCACACTATCATCGGCGCGATTGCGTTTCACTACTGAGTTCGGGATGGGATCAGGTGGTACCACAATGCTATTGTCACCAAGCAAATTTGGTTGTTAACCGCAAAAGCGATTAACTAAATTCGGAAAGCTGTTTGTTTCTTTGAGTTTCAAGTACATGGATGTACTTGATGTCATCAATGCAGGAGCATTTTATGACCGTACTTTATTAAGTGCTTTATATTCTTCACTAAGTCTTACCTTTTACAGTAAATAATAAATCTAGTTACCATCAACTCAGATAAAACTTATCTGGGTTGTATGGTTAAGCCTCACGAGTCATTAGTACAGGTTAGCTCAACGCCTCACAACGCTTACACACCCT
>NZ_JAKIKU010000001.1 GCF_023283985.1 Shewanella electrodiphila | reverse complement strand
CGTCAGCAAAGAAAGCAAGCTTTCTTTCTGTTACCGCTCGACTTGCATGTGTTAGGCCTGCCGCCAGCGTTCAATCTGAGCCATGATCAAACTCTTCAATTAAAGTTTTTTGAAACATTCGAAAATGCTTCGGCTCAATGAATTCTGATTACATTATGTAGACTCGGAAGAATCTACATCCTGTTTGTTACATATTGCTATGAACACTCATCATTTACGTGATTCAGAAAATATTGATAATAATTTTGATTGCCACCTAAGTGACAATTTCGATTAACTCAACACCTGTGAGTGTCCACACAGATTACTTGATAAATTGTTAAAGAGCGGACTCGGTAACTAGCGTTAGACGCCTTGTTCCGTGTCAGTGGTTGCGCATTATAGGGAAAACATTTTTTCCCGCAAGTGCTTTTATTAAATAATTTAAAAAAAACCGACCAAAAGCGTACTTTTTGAACGTTTCGAGTTAAAAACCATCATTAAACGTTCATTTTGCATTTTTATGACAGTTTTAAGAGCAAACTTTCACTACTTGGTTAGCTCAGTAAGGTAATTAGGTACATCCGCAATGCTATCTACAACTACTGTCGCAAGCTCAATTCCTGCTTCATCGACAATTTTGCCGCTTCGTACCAATATAGCGGTATTAATACCAGCAGCTTTTGCTGCGCGAATATCGTCAGCTTTATCACCAACCATAATAGAGTTAGCCATATCAATTTTTAAAAACTTTGCTGCATCTAATAACATGCCAGGTTTAGGTTTACGACAATCACAATCTTGTTTGTAATCCCCTATGCCTTTAACTGGATGATGTGGACAATAGTAGATACCATCTAAATCGACACCTTTATCTGCAAAGTTCCAATCCATCCATTCTGTTAAATGGTGAAAATCATCTTCTGAATACATTCCACGCGCAATACCTGACTGATTAGTGACAACAACTATCTTGTAGCCCATTTCTTTAAATGCTAAACAAGCTTCGAAAACGCCCTCTATATACTCAAAGTCATCGACAAGGTGAACATATCCCTTATCAACATTAATGACTCCGTCACGATCTAAAAAAACGGCTTTATCCACGATACCACTCCAAAATTCTTTATTATTACGATTATCCCATTACTGAGAAAATTATGCACTTGTATTATAAAAGGAACATTTTTTACTGTTGTACTTTATAATGCGTGCAGTAAAGGTTACCCTTCCGTAGATATTTTGTGACACTTATATAAGAAGTAATGAGTCAAATAAAACCAATAATTCATAAAACACGCACTCAGGCGGTTGTTGAAGTACTTAGAGAACGCATTTTGTCTGGTTATATAAAAGCAGGCGAACCTCTAAGACAATCAGCTATTGCTGAGCAGCTCAATGTAAGCCGTATTCCGGTACGTGAAGCATTAGTTCAGCTAGAAGCCGAGGGCTTAGTTAAATTTGAAGCGCATAAAGGTGCAACTGCGACTGAACTTTCTGTAGAGCAAGTCACAGAATTATTTGAATTAAGGGTTATGATTGAAACTGACTTACTTGCAAAGGCTATTCCTAACTTGCAAGAAGAAGACTTCGATAAAGCTAACAAAGTACTAGCTCAATTAGAGTCGGCATTAAAGTTACAAGACTCCGTGGCAACATGGAGCGAACTCAATACTCAGTTTCATACCTGTTTATACGAAGCCGCGAACAAACCACATACACTCGAAGTCGTCCATGGATTGAACACTAATTGCGATCGTTATATTCGTTTGCAGCTATTATTAACCGGTGGGATCCCAACTGCGGAAAAACAACACCGCGAATTATTCGAGTTATGCAAAAACAAAGATATCGATAAAGCGACCCAGCTTTTGCGAGAGCATATTTTACATGCCGCAAAAGCGATAAAAAAATTAGTTATTCAACAAATCGATGAATAACATTATTTTAGTGTCGTTTTAGAAACAATTTAATTTTTATTTGAGAGATAAACACATGCAGTATGCTCATATTACCGGGTGGGGAAAATGTGTCCCACCAGCAAAGTTGACCAATGACGACTTAGCCACCTTTATGGAAACGTCAGATGAGTGGATTAAAACTCGTACTGGCATCAGTGAAAGACATATCAGTCATGTGAACACATCTGAACTTGCCACTGTTGCTGCGCAAAATGCATTATTAGCTGCAGGCATTGATGGTAGTGAATTAGATTTAATCATTCTTGCTACTGCAAGTCCTGATACGCTTATTCCAAATATTGCTTCTACTGTCCAAGCTAATGTTGGCGCAACCTGTGGCGCATTTGATATCAATGCTGCATGTAGTGGTTTCTTATATGCCCTTGGTATGGGTAGCTCTATGATAAAAAGCGGCCAAAACAAGAAAATTTTGGTGATTGGCGCTGAACGCTTATCTTTTTATTTAGATTGGTCTCGACGTGAAACTGCAGTCTTATTTGGTGACGGTGCAGGCGCGGTTGTGATTGAAGCAAGTAATGAACCTGGTGGCGTATTAGGCTATGAGCTGAATAATGACCCAGCTGCACGTGACATTTTGTCTTCGGGTTTTGGTACTCAGATGGATCGATTTGACTCATCTTCTTTAGATTTCTTTATCAACTTAAATGGCCAAGAAGTCTTTAAGCGTGCTATTCACGGCATGGGCGGACTCAGTACTAAGGTGCTGGAAAACTGCAACATGAGCAAAGAAGATGTTGACCTTGTGATTCCACATCAAGCTAACGAACGTATTATTGATACCTTAATTAGCCGCATGAAAATTCCAAAAGAAAAAGCTTTTGTTAACATCGCTAATTATGGCAACACATCTGCAGCGACGATTCCAATCGCGATTTGTGATGCATTAGAACAAGGTCGAATGACCTCTGGTCAAACAATTTTATCTTGTGCATTTGGCGCTGGACTTACATCAGCTGCGTTACTACTAAAATGGGGCGAACGCACAACCCCAATCAATGCGCCAACAGCTGAGCTTCCACCATGTGAAGTGTCGGCATTAGAGTTGATTAAACCTGCTGTGGATTTCTTTACTAATCGTAAGTAGTCGCTACAGCGGTTTTCAATAATAAGAAACCAGCTTAATGCTGGTTTTTTTATACCCAAAAACCTTCAACTTCTTATTAGAAAATGCACTCATATTGATATAAATTCTGCAGCTGACAACGTATTAATGTCGCCAATGGAATTAACTTGTGCAACAAACAATTCAGCACAAGCCAATGCGTCTGTCAGTGCATCATGTCCTGAATATGTCGGTAAACCATAGCGCTGCCTACAGGCATCTAAACGCAAACTCCCCTCTTTCAATACATCATGTTGACGCAGTAATCGCTGTTTCTCTAGTGCCAGCGTATCGATAAAAGGAAGCTTTATAGCTCTACCGTTGGTTTTATATAAATGGGATTGTAAAAAACCAATATCCATGGGCGCATGATGTGCCACGAGTATATGTCCTTTAGTTTTCTCAACAAACCATTCCATGGCTTGGGATAATGTTAACGCGCTAGATAAATGATGATCAACAATACCGTGTACCGCAGCACTTTGACCGACACTGCCGTCAATATTAATCATGATCTGCTGCGCTTTGGCTAATGGAATCGATAATGGCATTAAGCTTGGCTCAATGGGAACGATACCAATACTGATGATTTGGTCTTGTTGAGGATCGAGTCCTGTCATCTCAAGATCGATAGCCATTAATGGTGCTGATGTTATTGGCTTATTAATCACACTCAAGTAAGCCTGTTGGTATTCAGATAACAGATCACTTTGGCCAAATATTTCATAATACAATCGCGCTTTTAGCCATAATTCATTCACAGATTAATAGCTCCGCATAAATTTCATTCGCAAACCAGATTGCGCGTCATGAACCACTTTAAAGGCATCCCGTAGTTGGTGCCGTATAAGCGAAGACATCTGTTGAGGCTTTAAGTAATTCGTCACATCTTGCTGACTGGTATATTGTTCGCCCTGATTAGCAAGGCGCATATGTGCAATAAATTCATGCGCATCTGCAAGGTTTAACGCATCTTTACGATTAATAATATTCGCGTCCATCAAAGCCCGAATACGCTTTGGGGTATTCACTTCAGTTATCCCAGCACTTAATGCATACACGCGAGCAATATCATTAATTAACGCTACGCCTTTATGCTTTAAGTCCATCCCTTTTACTTCACTACCATCACGCTCAAGTACGAATTTTCTAAAGAAGCCTAATGGCGGCGATTCAACCAAAGAGTTACCCGCCATTCCAGCAAGGAAAATGTCATTATCTTTAGTGCGCTCAAGCACATGGTTTTGCAATTGCTCGAATAAGTTTTGAGGGCCATACACCGCGCGCATATCAAAAAAGATACTTGCATGCATCAATGCCTTAGGCTCAGGTGCATTTAACCAACTTTCAAAATGACGCTGCCATTTATCAAGTGATAATCGCCATTTCGGGTTTTGCGCCATAATATCGCCTGGGCAATAAATATAGCCACACTTATCAAGGCCTTCACACACAGCATGGGATAAAGCATTGAAATAACCTTTAGCATGTTCATCGGGTTCATGAGCAAGCAGTAAACCATTATCTTGGTCGCTACATGCAGCTTGATCTTGTCTACCTTGAGAACCAAAAGCTAACCAACAAAAAGCCATTGGCGCTGCTCCTAGTATTTGTTGATTTAGAATGATCAAACGTCGAGTTAACGCATCCGTTACCGACGTTAATACTCGGCCAACTTCTTCAGCCCTTGCATCGGCACTGATCAGGTTTTGCAGTAATACTGGGATTTGTTTACTGACATTAATCAAACTATCAATATCTTGCTGTCTTTCAATTTCCCCAATGAGCAATAAAGGTTGCGAGCTTTGGCCACGCAGAATATCGGTACTGGTCAGCATCCCAACTGCAGGCGCTTCAGTGTTATCATCAATGGGGGTTTCAGCCATGATAGGTAAATGGTGTATTCCATGCTCACTCATTAAAAGCATCGCTTCAAACACTAATGCGTTTGCCGATAGCCTTTTAGGATTAGTTGTCATTGCTTGATGCACTGCTAAATTGCCATCGAAACCTTCAGCTAATACACGGTTACGTAAATCTCTATCAGTTAAAATGCCAATTAATTTATGATTATCTATCACTAGTACAGATGACACTCTTGCCAGACGCATTTTTTTAGCTGCATCACTTACACTGGCATGGCAATCAATCGTTAAGGGATCAACTGACATCAGGCTATTAACCCGATTGGTGGTGGTTAAGTCTTTGGCTTTAAACCTCGCTTGGTGACGCATTCTTTTTGCAAATGCACGATTAAAAAACCGATCGAAGACTCTACTTTCATTTCTTAAATAATTGAATGTGTCTGGATCAAGGTGATAAACAAGACTATCTTCTAGGATTTGCACCTGATTACTGACTTTTTCACCTGACAACAATGATGGAAAACCAAAGTAATCACCTTCGCCTAACCTATCAAGCAATTCCCCCTGCTCATCTCTGACCTCAAAGGCACCACTTCTGACGATGTATAATTGCGGGTGACTTTCATCTAAAGGTACGACTTTGCTCGTTTTACTGTAATAGCCGATGGTTAATTGCTGGCAACACCTGACTAAACTTGAATCGGAGAGTGAATCAAATGGCACTAATGCGGAAATAAACTGTTGTATTGGTTGAAGCTCGCTATCATCTTTCATATTAGCCTCATCAGAAAACTCAATTTGTCAGGGTGTTGATAGACCTTGTTATATTGAACTATACGGAATTGTTTAATTGAGCACTATTCGACTTAAGGTTAGTGATAAGGTTAGTGATAAGGTTAGTGATAAGGTTAGAGATAACGAGTGCGATGTTATGAATAATCAACAAGTTTTCAAAAACAAAAAGAGCGCCGAGGCGCTCTTTTTAATGAGTGAGTATTATCAACTCATGCATCATGATTAATGATCTTGTGCTTCACCTGATCCTTTAGGGAAACGAATAGATTCAACCATTGCAACCACATCATCAGGAATTTTCTTAGTCACTTTAGTCACTGCAAATGCAACACCAAAGTTAATGAACATACCGACCAAACCAAAACCTTCAGGTGAGATACCTAAGAACCAGTTATCGCTAACGTTGGCGCTTGGATTAACAAACTTAAAGTAAACAATATAAGCCGCGGTACAAAATAGACCAGACAACATACCGGCAATCGCGCCTTCCTTATTCACTGTTTTAGAGAAGATACCCATGATAATCGCTGGGAACAGTGATGATGCAGCAAGACCGAATGCAATCGCCACCACCGCAGCCACAAATCCTGGAGGATTAATCCCAAAGTAACCCGCCATTACAACACCTAAACCTGCAGCAATTCGAGCGTATTTGAGCTCTTCTTTGTCGGAAATATCTGGCATTAAATTCTTCTTCAATAAATCATGTGAGACTGAAGTTGAAATAACCAATAACAAACCTGCTGAAGTTGAAAGTGCAGCTGCTAAACCACCCGCTGCAACCAGTGCTATAACCCATGCTGGTAAAGAGGCAATCTCAGGCGTCGCGAGTACCATGATATCGCGGTCAATCTTCATTTCATTGGCATCACCATTGGTGTAATAGATGTTACCGTCACCGTTTTTATCATCCCAAGTAATTAAACCTGTTTTTTCCCAGTTCTTAATCCACTCAGGCGCAGCCTTATAAGATACACCCGTAGAGTCTGGTCCATTAATGGTTTCAATCATATTTACACGAGAGAATGCCGCTAGAGCAGGAACAGTAGTATACATAATCGCGATAAAGACTAAGGCCCAACCCGCTGATACACGTGCATCTTTCACACGAGGTACAGTAAAGAAGCGAACAATAACGTGAGGCAAACCAGCCGTACCGAACATTAATGCACCCGTGATAAAGAACACATCAATCATGCTCTTTGAGCCTTCGGTATACTGGGCAAATCCAAGCTCTGCCGACAATCCGTCGAGCTTATCAAGTAAGTACACCCCCGTGCCATTACCTGCGGCATCCACCATTTCAGCACCAAAGCCGATTTGAGGTAAAATATGACCTGTCATCATCACTGAGATGAAAATGGCTGGCACCATGAAGGCGAAAATCAGCACACAATATTGAGCAACCTGCGTGTAGGTAATTCCTTTCATACCGCCTAGTACCGCATAGAAGAACACCACAGCCATACCTATGTATACGCCGGTTTCTACATCTACCTCTAAGAAGCGGGAGAACACCACACCTACGCCACGCATTTGACCTGCAATATAAGTAAAACAGATAAAGATGGCACACATGACAGCAACTGTACGTGCAGCTTGTGAGTAGTAACGGTCACCGATAAAGTCTGGCACAGTAAACTTACCAAACTTACGAAGATAAGGAGCCATACATAGCGCTAGCAGAACATAACCCCCCGTCCAACCCATTAAATAAACTGAGCCGTCATAACCTGTAAAAGACACAATACCTGCAAGCGAGATAAATGATGCCGCTGACATCCAATCGGCTGCAGTTGCCATACCATTCATTACTGGTGGAACCCCACCACCAGCAACATAGAATTCTTTAGTTGAACCAGCACGAGACCAAATGGCAATACCGATATATAGGGCAAATGTGACCCCAACAATGAGATAAGTTAACGTTTGAACATCCATGATTTATTCCTTAGTCTTCGTGTACGTTATATTTTTTATCTAAAGCATTCGCTTTCGCTACATACACAAAAATTAGTGCAACAAACACGTACATGGCACCTTGTTGTGCAAACCAAAATCCTAATTTAAACCCCATAAAGGTAATTTCGTTTAGTACGTCCACTAATAAAATGCCGCACCCAAAAGATACAAACGCCCAAATTGCGAGTAGTTTTAAAACTAGTCGTAAGTTTTCGCTCCAATATCCATTTGCCTTGTCTTCATTTTCAAAAGCCATTGTGACTCCCCTGTGCTAATTATTTTTAAAGTCGATAGTTAATCTAGCAACTCAAAATGTGACGACAATCACGACCTTAGTCTATAGCGGCAAATGCCACTTAAAACTGAATCTCACATAGTGCAATCTATTCAATACCTTACACAGGGTTAACCAATAGTTTACAAATGTAATGACTTAGCTCGGTTTAGACCAAGGTCGAATTAGAAAAGTGATAAAAAGAAGGCAAACAGCCAACTATTGAATGAATCAGATGCCCTGCCTAAACAGGTTTATAGCCTGAGGTCACTGTAAAGTACGGTACGGAAATGGATGCTAGTATTAGGTTTTCATAGTTAAAGATGGGAAAGGAGTATGTTAAGTCATCACAACTGTGAGTTGGAAAATTTCAAATGAACGTAATGACTCGCTCATCATAATGTCTCTTTCAGCGATGAATAAGTGGGAGTAACCCATGTCACTCTCACTCATTTTGAGCTAAATTAAGAAAAGCATTCGTTAATCTGAGCGTTGACCTAAGCGTTAACCTAAGTGTTAACTTAAGCGTTGACCTAAGCGTTGGCCTACGACTTAGTCAGTGAGTGGTCAGTCAGTGAAATAATCAGCGAGTTATTCGAATTCGAATTTCGCTGATATCTTGTTTGAGTATGAGTATGAGTTTGAGTTTGAGTTTGAGACTCAATTTCCAGATACTCATTTTATATTCAATCTTAAGTGTAATTACTAGATACAAACTTTTAAGTATCTATGATTAAAATCAGGCTTTATAGCTCGCTTATACATTCTCCTTTTTGGCTAAGCCTCTGCACTCGAACCCTTCTATTAGCCAGCGACGTTTCATACAATTGAAGCAACTTATTAGCTCATCATCAATCATCTCATCTTCATCATCTTCCATGAATTGATCGCAGTGCTTTGCGGCTTGTTGAGCGTGATGGTCATCTTCGTTGGTAAATCGAAATAGCCATTTTCCCTGCTGTTGATAAAACCAGTTTTCTTTATCCGAAAAGCCTTCCACTTTTTCTGACATGACATTCTCACTGTTAATAGTTTTTCAATTGCTGTTTTAATGCATTGCGCCAACTCGGCTCGCCTGTCAATTCATCTCGGTGCTGATACACAAGCAGTGCAAACTGGTTATTTTGCAGCACAGCTTTAATTTTTCCGCTCACCAATACTGATTCTTCATCGTTTAACAAAAAACCATTAAGCTCAATGACCGCATCTAACCCTGTGAGTTTTTTGATTTGATGTACTGATAACATTAGCTCTTTGGTGGAATTTGTTAACCCCACATCAAGTTGGCCTTTTACCCGGCCATCTCGACCAGATAAACGTAGACCAATACCTGCAATAGCACCGATAACGCCTTGACCTGTTCCTCCGTGCTCCGATAAATCGATCCCTAGATTAGCCGCTAATTCATAAGCATCAGATTTAGTTTTTACTTGCCTCTTTGTTTCAAAGCCAAAGGCCATCAAACGTTGAATTGCACTCGTAGTTAATAAACTTTTTTCTATAATAGCCAGCCCAGGATCGGCAGCTAATGCACTTTCAGCTTTTAAATGAATAACACAAATATCTTTTATTTCTGCAAGTGTTAGCGAAGATAAGATTTCAAAACACATCGCACTATTATGAGATGTATAAGGAATATCTGGATGCACAAACAACTGATGACGAGTCACCCATGCTGATGATGAAGTTAACCTCACTTTACCTTCAACATGATCACCTAAGGCCTTTGAGTTCAGTAAATCCATTATTTCTTCAGCAATTTCACCCGTGCCTTTAGTACCAATATCATCGGTATCATCGATACAAATTAACCAAGACTTGATCATTTGTGTGCCGCCTTATTCGTTGTTAATAAATCATGGGCATCTAAGCGATTAATAATAACTGGCACCAGCAAAGCACCTGCTATTGCAAATACACCGCCTTTAACACTACTTAACCCAAATTGAATAAATGCCACTTGCGGATCCATTCCAACCAGTAAATTTTGAATCCAAGATTTGCTCGCCCATGCAATGCTGCCGATAATGGCAAGTAAAATACATCGCCAGCGCAAAGTGAACATATTGGCCATAAAGATTAAGACTAAATCCATTGCTAATGCTGGCAATGCAAACTTGAGTAATATAAAAGGCCCACCTTTTCCTACACCCAAAATCATCGCCAACATCCCTGTAAGTAAGCCGCATAAGGTCATGCTGCCGACTTTATTTGTCGCACCATAGCAAACGAGATAAAACAAGCTGATTAAGAACATTGAATGACCGGTTAACCCCAGCTTCATTCGCATCATGCTTTTTATGGCCACCAATAATGTGGCGCAGAAGCCTATGAATAATGCATTGTGTAACGTGAAGCCTTGCTTCATTGATTAATCCTCTTGAGTGGTAGTAATTAACTTAATGGCCAATGTGTATGTTTACTGTGCTTATCAAAATGTCTTTGTTGTGCTGATTTAGCGATATGTTTTGACAAGCTCAGCAGTTGAATGAGTAAAGGAAATAACACGCAGCGAACTAGCTCGATCCAATTAATAGGATTAATTAATTCTTTAGGCATGATTCGAGCGCCGCGTAAGCACTGAATATGATAAATATCTCTCACTTCTTGTGTGATAAACGGTAATAATTTAATCGATGTCGTGATAACAAATGCCCACTTACTGGGCAGGAATAAGCACAAAACTTGACTCATATGGTGCGCTTTTTGTGTACTCGCAAGCCACCAGCTTGGCAGCATGACAAGGATAATCCTTAGCACCACAATTAAGGCTTCAAGTACTCTTTCGCTGCCATAAAACAAAGCATACAAACTGACCGTGATGACAGATTGAATAGCAAATAATTTAACAAGGGGCTTTAATCGCGCTTTACAAATCCAAGCATGTATCATTAAGCCCAAATTAATCACAGCCAAATAACCCAGCTGCTCTGTGGTGACTAAAAAAGCGCTACTGGACAAAACAATACTGAAAATAATCGCAACGCCACAAAGCCAACGTTTTCTTTTAGACTCGGTTAATCTAGCCTTGTAGCTTGATGCATTAGGTGATGTATTAGTTGATGCATTACTTAGTGTATTAATCGATTTTTTACCTAAATTCTTGTTCATTGTGATATCAAGGTTGTTGACATCAGAATCGTCGCTTTTAAGGCAAACCCGTTTACTCATAACAGTGCCTTTGTTGTTAATTGACCGTTCTCGATTTGCCAATATTGAGTCAATAGCGCCTCTAAAATCGGTCGATGACTGGTAATTATGATTGTGCCACCGTGCCTAGCAAAAGCCGTTAACATGCTAATGATATTGGTAAAATATTGTTCATCTAGCCCTGCAAATGGATCATCGAGTAGCAATACTTTGGGCTTTACACACAGCACTGAAGCCAACGCCACTAAATGTTGCTGGCCATAAGAAAGTTTGTGCGGAGACTGAGTCTCTAAATGGCTTATTTCTAATTGTTCTAGTATTTCATTCACTCTCGATAGCGGAAGGTGAAAACGTTTTAAGCTGAACTCTAACTCTTGTCGAACCGTTACCTCAAACAACTGCCTTGATGGCCGCTGCATCAGTAAGCCCAAGTCTTTATTAAAACGGCCAAATTTAGCAGGCTTACCAAAGAGCAAAATATCCGCTTGATTGCTGTCATCAATGCCAGCAATCTGATTAAGCAGGCTCGACTTACCGCTTCCGTTTTCACCAAACAGACCAACTATATCTCCTGCATTTAGATGCAAGATTTTTCTAATCTCTACCACTGGAGTTTGGTTTTCAAACTGAACTTTTAAGGGGAAAATACTTAACCTGTTTTCGGTTGCACATACTTCATCAGTAATTAAAGACTGAGTATTTGCAGCGGAGTTAGTATTTGGAACTGAAAAATCTAAGTCAGGTTCACAACATTGGTCCTTGAGAATTGAAGATGCGCTTACCACATTAATTGAATTAGCTTCGACGTGAGTCAATTGACCTTGTGCTAATAGCCAATAAGTCTGAATGACTTCAGCAAAAGCGTCAGCATGATGTTCTGTCATGATCACACTCACTCCTGAATCGACTAACCGCTGAAGCACCAGGTTTAACTCGCTAACCCCAGAGTTATCTAGTTGTGCCCAAGGTTCATCGAGCAAGAGTAAATTAGGATTAAGTACCAATTGCGCAGCCAACATCAAGCGATACTTTTGTCCTAAGGACAGATGGCTAACTAAGGTATCTAATGGTAAATCAAGCCCAACAATGGCTAATGCATGTTCCACTAAGCTAAACATCTCATTGACTGAATATGCTAAGTTTTCTAATCCAAAAGCTACTTCAGCGCCAATAGATTCACGAATAAGCTGAATGTTGGGATCTTGCATCACCAAACCTAAACGAAGGTTTGGGTGATGGATGATTTGACCGTCAAAGTCGACATCATTTGGCATTGCTATTAACTGTAACAAGGTCGACTTACCCGCTCCGGTGACGCCCAAAATACAGTGGCACTCACCAGCAGCGACCGTAAGGTCTAGCTGGTTAAACAAGTCAATTGAGGATGAGTGGTGTCGATAACTCACCCCATGCAATGCCAATAGCGACATGAGCTACAGCTGCCAGTTAATACCAACAAAGATCTGTCTTCCTGCTTGAGGCAAGGCTTCACTTTGGTAGTAGTTCACATCGAGTAAGTTTGTCGCACGGATATACGCTTCTAAATTATCTACCATCAACGGTTGCACAATATTGATATCAACTAACGTGTAGTTATCAACTTCATTTCGTACGGATATGGTTTCGTCAGCGACCTTTTCACTGGTGTAGTAAATTTGATCTGCAATATACTCAACATTAAAATTTACATTTAAACCAAAATCAAATTGGTATGCGCCCTGAAATCTAAACTGATGTTTTGGGCGGTATTCTAATTCGCTCATGACATCATTATCTGAATCTTCTGAGTCTAAGTAGCTATAAGAGACCGTTAGATCTAGATCATCGAAGTATTCATTTTTAACTGAAAAATCCACCCCTTTAAAAGCGTAGTTACTGATGTTTTGATAAACGCCATCAGTATCTTTAGCAATGTAATTCTCAGCGTCAGTATAGTAACCAGTGATATCCATACTGGTGTTATAGGCAAAACCTTGATTTAGGCCTAATTCAAAATGGGCTGATTCTTCTGGTTCAAGGTCGCTATTACCAGATGATTGAGAATAGAGGTTTCTCAATGAAGCGAAACGTACTTTACGGGCAATACCTGCGTGTAATTTGCTATCTTCTGCTACTCGCCAATAACTAGAAATTTGGGCTGAGTAGTTGGTGTCGTCACCTTCGTCACGTTCCTGACTATGAGCAGCACCACCAATAGTCACACCATAGTGATCATTATGTTGATACTGATACTCAACAGCTAAAGTATTCAGCCAGCCATCTTTATTAAAGTCATCACTTGAGCCAGAACCTGAACCGCCACCAGAGCCACCTCCCGAACCCGAGCCTGAACCCGAACCTGAGCCTGAACCAGAACCAGAACCAGAACCACTAGATGCTGTATTAGTGTCGCTTTCAGCTTCAAAGTTTACCGACTCCCAGCTTTGTTTTTCACTGATAATTGAGCCTGTTAATAAACCCGCAGTGTCAAAATCTGCAATCAGTTGTAAATTACCACCTTGAACAGTGGATATGCCGTCTTGAGTTGAAGAAATATCGCTGTAATCACTGCTGGTATATGCGGTTTCAAAGACCTGACTCTCATTGTGGTAGCCGTAGCCACGTAACGCTAAAGTATCCGAAAATTTATGGGCGAAACCTAACTGCATGATAGTGCTTTCAAAGTCATCAACACGTTCATATTTTGATTTATTCGTGCCAGAGCCATCGACACTCGGTTTGCCCCAGCTTCCAGATTTATAGTTTAGATTAGCGGTTAACATAGTATCGTCAGAGACAAAATAGCTGCCTTGGGCATAGAAATTATCCAAGGTTTTATCTGAATTTAAGCGAGTATCACCAGATTGTTCATCTGTGTCTTCTAAATCTGACGACACAGGGAAACCATCTGTTTGCTGACGGTTGTAACTCATAAATCCTTGCCACTTTTCGCCGCTGCCCGCTAAATTGATGTTGCCATTAAAGGTGTCATTTTCAGCAAACTCAATATTGCCAGACACACTCGGCGCACTATCACCTTGTCTGGTGATAATGTTGATCACACCTCCTGCGCCACCAGGACCATACAAGACTGATGAAGGGCCGACTGAAACTTCAACAGACTCTATTTGTGAGGCAGGAATGACACTGGGATCAAACTGACCATCTTCAGCATCATTTGCAGGCACTCCGTTGATAAGATAAATAACATGACGCGCTTTAAATCCACGAATATCTACTCTCGGGGTGCCTTGACCGCCAACTCGTACGTATATTCCGGGTACATTAGCTAACAGCAAATCAAGACTTTGCACACCAGATGCTTCAATCTCTTCTCGGGAAATATTCCAGTGAGTCATAGATGCTTCTGCAGCTGTTGGTCCTTCTCCCTTCACAACAATCACTTCTTGGATTTTTAATAAAGGATCTCTTTCAAAGCTTTCAGCATGAAGGGTAAAGCTCGCTAAAACAGCTAGGGAAAGTATCGAAAAGTGCAGTGGTTTATGCGCAGACTTGATCATATTCATTGTGTAACAACGTCCTAATTGTGCAATCTCATTTGATTGCGAACATTGTTACGTCCACTCAGATAAAGCTCAACAAAGAGGCATTAAAACTACTACAGACACGACAAAAGCTAATAAAATGGAAATTAAAAAACCAAAAAAGGACAAAATGTCCTTTAATCATGTTCAAAAAATAACAAATGCTTTAATAAAGATAATGTGACCCAGACTAGTGCATCACTTCATCAGTCCATTCCGTTATCTTTCTATCGATGGTTTTACGAGATATGCTTAAATGTTTTGCCGCAAGTTGTCTATTACCCTGGTAAAGTTTCATAACACGTAATATATGGGCTTTTTCTATTTGCTTAACGTCCCATTCAATAGGGAAAAAGTGTTGATTCGCATTATTCGGTTCATCACTGGCTTTGGCTTCTGTTTGCTGACAATCCGTTTGGGCGCTTTGCTTAAAATATTCATTGGGTAATAAATCCATCAATAAGCATTGTTCTACCGCATTCTTAAGTTGTTGAATGTTTCCCGGCCAGCCATATTCCGTCAGGCTTTGGAAATCTGTCACTCGCCAGCTTTGATAACGATTGAGTAAATCTACTCGACAGCTTTCACTATTAGTCATCAATTGATTGGCAAATAACTTGACCAATAGGACAATATCTTCACTACGCTGGTGTAGTAATGGGATTTCTATGGTTAACCCTGCAAGTTTAAAATACAACTCTGATGAAAAGGCACCATTTTGAACGCGCTTTAACAAGGAAGTACAGCTTAAACTCACCAATCTTACTTTGGATTGATTCAGCGGTATCGTGTCTAACCATTGCATCAAGGCAATTTGGCCTTCAATTGAAATCTCGTCTAAATGGCCCAGTACAATGAAAGTAATCTCATTATTGCCGCAAATAAGTTCATCATTTAACTTATGTAATAACTCACCTCGACAATCTATATTCACTCGTCTGCTTGGGGTTTGAGATAATAACAGTAGCTGCCTAACAGCCAATTTTTTACCTGTACCTGATTGACCCTCAATCAATAAAGGACTGCGACTTAAGCTTGCATGGTACAAGTTTGCCTTTAAATCTTGCGCCGCTTTGCTGTCACCGATGCATAAAGACAGTTCAACATTAGGCAGACTTGCGCTAGTTTGTTTCGAGGTAAAACAATCTGAATTTGATAAGGTATTAGGCTGAGTAAGCGCCCAACGTGATAACACACGCTCAAGTTGCGACGTCTGAACGGGTTTATTAATCCAATCTCTTGCACCAACCTGCATCATGGCCAGCAAGTTCTCTGCTTCAAATGTACGGCTTAACACCATGAAGTTTTGGGGATAGATAGGCTCTAATTCGATAGGGGCTGGTTCTATAGACTTTGGTTCTAAAGACTTTGGTTCTAAAAACTCTGATTCTATAAAATCTGGTTCTATAAAATCTGGTTCGCTTGAATAAGCAACATATGGTGGTTGATGTCTACTTGCTAACACTTTGGCAAATGTGTCAACTTGCTTAATATCAATAATAGTTAAATGAAAATTAAATCGTCTATAACAGACTACCGCTAATTCTACCGTTCTAGCATGTTGAACTAAGCCAAAATACTGAGACAAGGTGGGGGCCATTTTTTGCCATACACTTAAATCCGGCTCTATCACTAAGACTGCTGCATCTAACTTTGCACTTATCACATCTGAAACATTAGCACCAAAGCTATGGTCAGTTAAGTTTGCCTTATTCATTAGCTGGTACCATAAGCATAAGTCATTAAATGAGATCTATTATCAAAAAAAGTTTATGCAAGTATCATCTCAAAGCATAGGCTAAATACAAGTAGCAAAAATCCAACATTGCCCACAAATATTAACTTTTGCTGATAAGTTCATTTGCAAGTTAAACGGCAATAATTACACTAACTTATGTCGACCCCATGCCTAACTTCCTAGGAATATTATGCCGATTGATTCCAACATCATCTATATGAGCACTAAGCAAGTTGCTGAATATTTGGATTTAAACGAGAAAAAAGTTTACTCGATGGCAAATCATCGTATTTTACCAGCGACAAAAGTCACTGGTAAGTGGTTATTTCCTAAAGTATTAATCGATAGATGGTTAATGGACTCATGCCATAGCGGTATGTTGTCAGATAGAATGCATATCACTGGCAGTGATGATCCTCTACTGTCTATGTTAGTTGCGCAGTTAATGTCTGAGGGCGACCATCAAGAAATCATCAGTTACAGCTCCACAGGTTCTAAATCAGGTTTAGAGTTACTTTCTCGCGGATATGCCGATGTGTGCAGTATTCATTGGGAAAGCCAACAGGGAAACCGAGACAGTTTATTCAAACTATTAAAAAGTTACCCAAATCATCAGCAATGGATACTCGTCAGTGGTTATGAAAGACATCAAGGTTTGATGGTTCGTAAAGAAATGGCATCACTTTTTGACAGCAATATTGCCGTGCCTGAGCAGCCACTTAGATGGGTTTCTCGTCAAAAAGGTGCTGGTAGTCAACGTCATTTGGAGCATTGGTTAACGCAGCAAAATGTGAATATCGAGACCTTGTTATATACCGCCACCGCGCAATCTGAACGTGAATTAGCGGGATATATTGCTCGAGAGAATGCCGATATCGGTTTTGGCTGTCAGGCTGTAGCAGCAGAAAGTGGTTTACACTTTATCCCCAAGCTCACTGAATCATTTGATTTTGTTATGTCACAGAGCATCTTTTTTAGACGACAGCTACAAGCCTTGCTGGGATTACTAAACCAGCCACAAACTGCACAACTTGCAAATTTACTATCGGGTTATCAATTAAATAAAAGTGGCGAGCTGCTTTGGCGTGGTCAATAATCAATCGACATCATCAGGTACATAAATAGCATCACAAACTAAATCATCCTCAAATACTTCAAAGGCTTGTACATGCTGAATAAGGCAGGTAATATTTTTTAGAATAATGAAAAGGATGACTCATTGAATAACAAAAGCTTCAACTCTCAACACCTCGTATTTGCACTTGTTTTAGGTGTGATTGGTTTTATTATCAATTGTTACCCCATTCCTATTTTTGCCAATGTCCAATTGGTGCTTGGTAACACCTTTACAATTATCTCTGCTGTAATTTTAGGTCCTGGATACGCCCTAATTACCGCACTCTTGAGTGCTTCAGGGTTAATGTTCACCTGGGACAGCCCGCACGTCTATTTAATTTTTGGTGTCGAAGCCCTGTTTATCGGCTATTCCCGCAGAAAAGGGGTATATCCATTATATGGTAGCGCTTTATATTGGCTAACCATTGGCATGCCATTAACATATCTTTATATGACAACCTTCAGTGACCTTCCCGACAGTCATATGTTGTTTGCCATCATCAAACAAAGTATTAATGGGCTCATCTACGCGAGTTTAGGTTCATTATTGATTGTGTTAATCCCTAAGCTTTGGTCAATCAACGGTCAAGGCACTCCCAAAGCACGTCGCTCTTTTAATGGCCAAGTCACCTACTTCATGACTTTGATGTTGACCCTATGTTTACTTATTTCTGCTTTAACCTTTAACTATTTATTTTTAGCAAAGCAGCAAACCTTATTGCAGCGTAACTTAACCGATACCACAGTGCATCTAAGCTCTGCTACCGAGCAGTATATTGAAAATCACAAGAAGGTCATTGAAAACGCGGCAAACTTCCTTAGTTTGGCTAATAGCAATGCCGACTCTTGGCAACCAATGATAAGTAAGTTACACAGTAATTATCCGAGCTTTATCACCATGTTGATTGCAAATAATGATGCAAAGGTCGTTGCAGGCAGTCCAGGTGCGATGATGTTGGACGAAAATAACCAACTCAAAGATATGTCGATAAAGGATAGAGATTATTTTATTGAATCATTCCACAATCGTCGTTTGTTTGTCTCATCAGTTTTTCAAGGACGCGGATTTGGTAACGATTCCATTGTCGCAATTAGCGCACCGTTTTATAGCGATAATAATAAAATCCATGTTACAGGTATTATCGAAGGCTCATTAGATTTACGTTTCTTCTCCAGTATTGATAATAAGAATACCTTTGGAGATAAAGAGATGCTGATATTGGTGGATGAAAATAATCACATTATTTATGCTACTCCAGAACTTGAATTAACAGAACATCAAGAGTTTCAGTATTCTGATGATAAAGGTAACTATCACACAGCCTTAGACGTGATAAAAATTAGTAATTTCGAATCGACATCACCCGATCATGTCTATGCTAAAAAGCAGTTAAAAAATGGCTGGCAGCTTTATGTACTTCAACCTTTATCTCCACTGTTAAAAACGGCAGAAACCCAAATGCTGGGGACATTTATCCTGCTCATTATCTCAATTATATTAACTTCACTCATTTCGAGGAAGGTATGTAAGCTACTGACAGCCCCATTAGAAATCGTCGCCAATCAATTTGGTGAAATGAGTAATGAGGAATTAAAAAGCCAAGTTGTCGATGAGAACTCATCGAAAGAAGTGTTTAACTTATATCAACGCTTAACCTCAAGTAAACGAGCCTTGTTAAAGCATCAACTTGAGCTTGAAGAAACCGTTGCTATCCGCACTGATGAATTAGAACAAGCCAATCAAAAGTTACTCGCTTTAGTTGAGGAAGATCCACTAACAGGTTTGAAAAACCGCCGTTATGCTGAAGATAAATTTGATGCATTATTGGACTTTTGTTTACGCGGCGAGCATGCAATAACTATCGTTATTCTTGATTTGGACTTCTTCAAAAAAGTGAATGATACTTATGGTCACCTTGCTGGTGATGAGTGTTTACGTGTCGTCTCTACATTACTTCAAAATGAATTTAAGCGTGATACCGATATTGTATCCCGTTACGGTGGAGAAGAGTTTTTACTTATCTTGCCACTGTCTAACGCACTTAAAATTGAGCAACATTTAAATAATTTCAAACAAAAATTATCTGAGTTGGTTATTACCTCCCCTACAGATAACCAGCAGTTTTCAGTCACGACCAGTATTGGTGCGATTACAGCTAATGCGAGTTTTTCCGCTGACATCGATGTCTGGATAAAAGTTGCCGATGACAACCTTTATGCAGCTAAAGAGCAAGGCAGGAATAAAGTTATCATTAATGTCGTGAACGATGACACTATTGAGCAGAAGGTTTAATAAACTGTTCCATTTGTTCAATCATATAAGGGTAAAAAGGGTTCCATTTTTGCCTTAACATTTCAGCAGCGGGGATCCCAAATAGGCCTCGCTCCCCCTTAAATATGGCTTGGCCAATTTGAATATGAGGGTTTTGCTTTTGATAATGTGGTCCATATAAAGGATCTAATTCAGGAATCGGCAAAGCCACATGTGATAATGAATAAACGCCTAATGGCCATGTTAATGGCATCCCATTTTCAGCTTTAACTTCTCCTCCTACGAAGATCCGCTCCTGAACATAATGATCGCGTTCATGATCATTCTCAATCATATTCAGCTGATAATTCATCGGCAAATCAGCCCAAAGTGATGCCATTTCATTAAGTGGATCATTAGTGATTAACTGATGGTTATTGGGGTTACGGTTAATATCAAATACAACTAAACGATGTTTGTTTTCTGGCAGGTATTGATATAAATTCTGGATCACTGCAGCTGAAGAAACCGTATCATCAGCGATAGATTGAAAGGTCAATACAGGCGGGATATGTTGCTTCTGTTCTTGCGTTAGTAATTGGACAATATCAAGGTTACGCTGGGCTAATTGATAAACCACATCACCCGCATTAACTGCAAATGAAGTATATTTAAACGGGTCATATTCAACCGATATACTATTCCAAAATAGCTTTTCATAACCTAATACATTTCCAAGCAATGCTTGCCATTTTGCTCCAGCAGCAATTGGTGCAAGCCCTATCGCTGGCGAGATAAACACCATACCTTGGTAATCGGCTGACTTATTCGATGCAATGCGTTCGAGCTCTAGGTTTAACGCCAGCGCTGCTCCCGTTGAAAAGCCCACGACATATAAAGGTTTACCATTCAGTTTAGCCTTCATATGACTGGTTGCTAGTGCTACTGCGCTCACAAGATCTGGCCAAGTGATTTCAGCCAATCCAGCAGGAATAGTGCCATGTCCAGGCAAGCGTAAACCTAGTACATGCGCAGATTGTTTAAACTCTTTTGCCAAATGCGATATAGCATAAGGTGAGTCAGACATACCGTGAATGAATAACACACCAAACTCGGCTTGTTCATTTTGCCATTCAAAAGAACGGTTCCAATTAATGTCCCAAATATTAGGATCTGACAAACTCCCCGACTCATAACGGTTAATCACTGAAGGTATCTCGGGAATATATTGTTGATAAATTTTGCTATCAAGCTCTGCAAAGAGTTTGTCTTCTAGAGTGAGGTACTCTGTAAAAGTGTTTATACCAGATTGCTGATGAAACTCTTGTGTTAAATGGGTGGTATGCCAAGGGTCTAATTCTGCGCGAGCATTCAGTAACCAAACGATGGCAACCAATAAAGCGATGACACTGCCTATAAAACCGTAAATAGCAAAAAATAATGCATGTTTTGTTGAGCCTATAACAATGGCTTTCATCAATCTGTCCTTGATACTATTTACAATTAAACAACTAAAAATTGAGCTTACTGATATGGCTAATAGTGAGTTATAGTCTAGCTTATATTAATGATAATCTAAGAAAATGATTGAATTAACAGACAATAATATGACATCAAACCTCTCGTTAGAAAATACCCAATCGACTTGTATCGGTAATAAAAATACTGACATCGCATTTTACTTACCTAACCCACCGACTCTACCAGCCAATATTCACTATGATAACCCGCACTTTATCAAACAAATTATTGAGCTAAACGGCAATCATTGGCGAAAAATTGTCACTATTATGGCTAAAATTATTGCCCACTCTGATTCTGCGGATGCGTGGCGAGAATGCCGAGAAGAACTATTTTTACCATCAACCCAAAAGTTTACCGTTAAATTATTAATCAACCACACCACGCTTAATCCTGATGCAAAAGTGCATATCATTTGTGGTCAACAGGCGTTAGAGGAGTTGCAACAGCACGCTTTGTCAAAGGCTGAGTCATTAAACAATTTCGATATAAATCAAGCTATATTGCACGCTAAGCCAATAGATGAAAAACAAAAAATAATGGCGCATAAGCAGGTGCTTATTACGCCATATTTAGATTATCGTCAATTTTCGAATCAACAAATAAGTGTCGTCAGAGATTACATTAACAAGCTGCTTTAAAGGATACTCGTTTAGTCAGTCGCCACAAATGTTAATCATAAATCGTTGGGATCGGCTGACGTTTATGCTGAGTGCGTTTATAGATGCCAATTAATTTGTCTTCTACGCTCGAATCAACGGTTTTACCTTCTAAAAAGTCATCGATTTGATCATATGAAAGCCCAAGGGCGACTTCATCTTCAAGTTGCGGTTTATCATCTTCTAAATCCGCTGTTGGTGCTTTCTTAACAAGTACATCTGGCGCACCTAAAAAGCTCGCTAGCTGGCGTACTTGGCGTTTATTTAAACCAAATAATGGCGCTAAATCACAAGCGCCGTCACCAAATTTGGTGTAAAAACCAGTAATATTTTCAGCGCTATGATCGGTACCAACCACTAGACCACCAGTAAGGCCAGCAATATGATACTGAGCAATCATTCGCATACGGGCTTTAACGTTACCACGAACAAAATCGAGATTGTCATTTTCAGCTACCGCGATCCCAGCATCCTCAAGCCCGGATACTGTAGCGTTATGCACACCAACCACACCATCAGCAATATTGACGGTCACTTGCTTTGAAGGCTGGATAAATTGACACGCCAATTGCGCTTCATCTTCATCTTTTTGAACTTGATAAGGCAAGCGCACTGCTACGAATTGATAAACTTGCTCTGAATTTGATTCATTTAAGCTATCAACCGCTAATTGACATAATCTTCCCGTGACAGATGAGTCAACACCACCACTGATACCTAACACTAAACAGCGAGCGTGCGCTTCAACTAATTTAGTTTTAAGAAAAGCCACTCGGCGCTCAACTTCATAAGCTGGTTCAATAGCCTTAAGTACTTTCATCTCTCTTAAGATTTGTCCCTTCACAATGCTCTCCAATTAGCTATTAGAATTTGATTTAGTTGCCATTTTTATTAGCAGTTGTTCACTGGCCAATAATTCTACTTACTACGAGGTAGTTGCCAGTTACCTCAACATCCTACTGAACTTTGTCTCATCAACCAAGTACATCTTGTGCTTATTTACTTATTATCAATGCCAATAAAAAAGGCGACCATACTGCTATGGTCGCCTTTTAAACAAATTTAAAAACATTGTAAAACTGCAGAAATATTATCTTTCCCAGTATGACTCTTCTAAGCTATCTTCTCGTTCTGGAAGACCGCGAGACAATCTTGGGCTATGTTGTGCTAATACTTCATAAGCCACACGGTTAGCGTATTTACATACTTGCGAGAATGACGAATAACACAAACCATCACGCTGATGTTTACTTGAACCAGGTACATTGGTTTTATGGAAGGTATTCGCCGATAAATCATGCAGTAATGCAGCTAATGCGCCATCGCCTGCACCATTGGTATTTCTGATTAATTCAGGTCCGCCCATATAAGGAGAAATATGCGCAAATACTTTTATCGGCGTTTCACAATCTGCTTTTAATTTAGGACGTGAGAACTCGAAACGGTTAAATTCTGGAATGGCGCCCGGCAATAAAGTATGGCTCGTTGCACGTTTTTCAGAATCTTCAGTATAACCTGCAGTGTATAAGCCTAACGGACCTGCTGTACAAAGTACCATATCAGCCCACTCTAGTGCTGCATCGCTCGCTAGTAACGGGTCACTAAAGCCTGTTAACGCTTCGCCTTCATCTTCATTCATCGCCAAAATAGTCACATTGTCACGAATGAAATCCTGCCACCATTTTGGATCTTCTTGAATTAAAAAGCGCGTACCTAATGTAAGCACTACTGGCACATCTGCCGCTTTAGCATACTCGATCGCTTGCATCGCAGCTGATGTCATGCCATCGCCTTCACTTGCTCGCATTAAATACGCCGTGATCACTAAAGCTGAACTGTTTTGTACCACGTCCTTATCGATATACTCAGGGGTGAGTTTATCCATTGAACCTTTACTAATCGCAAATGTTCTTTCGCCATCTTCAGAGATAAGGGTAAAACAACGGCCAATAGGGCCATCAACGGGTTGCAGGTAGTTTAAATCAACTTTCGAAGAAGTATTACATAGATAACGATATGCATAGCTACCAACCATGATATTTTGGCTCATCACGCCGAACAATACTGAACGGTCATCAGCCAATATGGAGTAGTTGTGAACTGTATTGCCAATGGTGCCACCAGCAAACTCGTCACTGATCATCTCATTGTTTTTTAGCTCATGATAAAGCTCATGGGCTTGTTGGTCATCAATCAGGGTTGAATTCCCTTTTGGCAGACCATAACGGCTTAATAGCTCGTCTTCTACTTTAGCTTCAATATCTACCAAGGTTTGGTCGATACCACAAATATAAGTCGATACTGACTGCTCTTGTTGGGTTAACTGAGCCAGTAACGGATCTCTGTTATTTACCGGAAAATAATGCTTAGATTTGCGTTGACCAGGAAACTTCATCTTAAACTCTCTGAGTAGGCATCCGTGCTATAAAGGATAATGGATTGAAACGGCATTTTGCTTATTACCAAACGCTAATTTTAACACAAAAACAATCAACACCAAGATAGATATCTATCTTTGTTATATTTTGTGATGTTGATTTTATTTATGCCATAAAAAAGCCTGCAATGCAGGCTTTTTTATGAACAACAGCAATTGGATACCGTTGTTTAACACATAACGTAGGCGATTAACCTAGTAACTGTTTAACTTGCTCGCTTACAGCGGCAACAGTTTGTGTTCCATCATACTTAGTGTACTGAGTATTACCTTCAGCAGCCACTTTACCGTAGTACTCTACTAACGGTTTAGTTTGCTCGTGGTAAATACCTAAACGCTTACGTACTGTGGTTTCTTCGTCATCAGGACGGATAGCTAAATCATCACCCGTCACATCATCTTTACCTTCCACTTTTGGTGGGTTGTAAACGAGGTGATAAACACGACCAGAACCAGAGTGAACACGACGGCCACTCATACGTTTAACGATTTCTTCGTCTGGTACATCAATTTCGATAACGTGATCAATTTCGATACCATTAGCAACCATCGCATCTGCTTGAGGAATTGTGCGTGGGAAACCGTCTAATAAGAAACCTTTAACACAATCATCTTGTGCAATGCGTTCTTTAACTAAACCAATAATTAGATCATCTGATACTAACTGGCCCGCATCCATCACTGATTTGGCTTCTAAGCCTAATGCTGTGCCAGCTTTAATTGCTGCACGAAGCATGTCACCAGTTGAGATCTGTGGGATACCGTACTGCTCCATAATAAACTGAGCTTGTGTACCTTTACCGGCACCAGGGGCACCCAATAGTATAATGCGCATCTCAAAAGTCCTCTTTATTGCTTTCATATTTTTAGGCCGCGATTCTCGCACATTTAACCTCTGTTTAGAAGGTTAAAAGCGAAAGAGTTAGACCAATATCTAATACGTCATGACGTACATAAAAGGGTTGCGTTTAATACAGTAAGCTATATAAACGACGGCGATACTGATTAGCTAAGGTGTTGCCTTGGCCTAACGCTGTAAGTATTTCCATAAACACTTGTTTGACTTTGCCATCAGCTGCCGACAAATCTTTTTGTAAAATCACAAATAAACTGTCTAGTGCTTCTTCACCGCGATTAGCTTGATTAAGCGCTTTGGCTAAATCAATTGAAAGTTCAGCATTGTCTGGTTGCTGCTCAAGGGCTTGTTGTAACTGACGAATTTCTGGAGTGTCAGCGGCATCTTCAGCCAAAGTCAGTTTAGCTTTAAGATTTTGATAATAACTGTCTTGATCGGCAAGGCCTATGGTTGCTAGCAGTGTTTTGGCTTCAGCTAATACCCCCAGTTGTAAATAGGTATCAACAAGATATAACCCAACCTCAGCTTTTTCACCTGAATCGGCGTAACCGCTTTTTAGTAGTGCTAACGCTTCTTCTAACTTTTCTTTAGTGACATTTTCGTCAGCTAAAATGGCTTTAGCGGCGTTCACATCTTGAACCCACAGTGCGGGTAAATGCTTATTCAATAGTTCATTAACTTGCTCGGCACTTTGAGTACCAGCAAAACCATCTATCGGCTGGCCTTTATTTAACACAAGGTGCGTCGGTAAACTTTGAATTTGAAAGTAGTTGGCAATTTCTAACTCAGCTTCGCAGTTCACTTTAGCGAGAATAAAGCGACCCGCTTGCTCGTTGGCAATTTGCTCCATCAGCTGCAGCATTTGTACACTTTCAGGCTGTTGCTGCGCCCAAAAAGACATAACAACAAAGTTATCCATTGAGGCATCAACAACCTGCTGAATGTTCTCTTTGGTTAAATTAATAATATGTTCCATCGTGGATCCTTGTTAGCTATCCTTCAAACCAGTATCACACTGGCTATAAATGAATGCTAATAAAAAGCGGACACTCGGTCCGCTTTTTTATAATGAAGAATGTTTACTTCAAGCTAGCAACTAGCATTTCATTGGTTAGCTTAATGAATGCAGATGGATCCGCTAAGCTGCCTTTTTCAGAAAGTTGTGCTTGCTGAAGCAACAAGTCAGCCCAGTTAGCAAATAACTGCTCATCTTGCTCATTGTTCAAACGCTCAACAAGAGGATGATGCGGGTTAATTTCAAACGTTGGCTTAGACTCAGGTACTGGCTGACCAGCTGATTGCATCAACTTGATCATTTGCGATGACATTTCACCTTCACCAGCAACAACACACGCAGGCGTATCAGTTAAACGAGACGTCACTTTAACGTCTGCAACTTTAGCGCCCAACGCTGTTTTCATACGCTCAACTAGCCCTTCAGCTTCACCAGCCAATTTTTCTTGAGCTTCTTTTTCAGCTGCATCTTCAAGTTCGCCAAGTTCTAAATCACCACGGGTTACTGAATGCAGTTTCTTATCTTTAAATTCAGTTAAATGGTTAATTAACCACTCATCGATACGCTCTGACATTAACAGTACTTCAATGTCTTTCTTACGCAGCAATTCAAGGTGTGGGCTGTTTGCTGCCGCTTCATGGCTGTCTGCAACGATGTAATAAATCTTGTCTTGACCTTCTTTCATACGGCTAATGTAGTCATCTAGCGATACGTCAGTGGCTGCTGTGTCATTGTGCGTTGAAGCAAAACGAAGTAAACCAGAGATGCGTTCGCGGTTCGCGAAGTCTTCTGCTGGGCCTTCTTTCAACACTTGACCAAATTCAGCCCAAAATGTTTGATACTTCTCAGCATCATTTTTAGCCATTTTTTCAAGCATGCCTAATACACGCTTAGTCACGCCACCACGAAGTGCTTTGGTTACGCTGTTGTCTTGTAAAATTTCACGTGACACGTTTAATGGTAAATCGTTTGAGTCGATTAACCCTTTAACGAAACGTAAGTAAGTCGGCATGAATTGTTCTGCGTCATCCATGATGAATACACGTTGAACAAATAATTTAAGACCGTTTTTCGCATCACGGTTAAACATATCCCACGGCGCTTTACTTGGGATATACAATAAGCTTGTGTACTCTTGCTTACCTTCAACGCGGTTATGAGACCAACTAGCAGCATCACCATAATCGTGCGAAATATGCTTGTAGAATTCTTGATACTCTTCATCAGAAATATCTGACTTGCTACGAGTCCAAAGCGCAGTGGCTTTGTTCATTGGCTTCCACTGACCTTCAGTGGCAGGAATCGCTTCACCGCCCTCTTCAGTCGCTTCAACCGCAGGTGTGCCTTCTTCAAACATTTCTACTGGTACTGAGATATGATCAGAGTACTTAGTAATGATTGAACGTAAACGTGTATCGTCTGCGTATTCTTTTTCTTCATCACGTAAATGTAGAGTGATTTCAGTACCACGGCTGTTTTTAGTAATGGTATCGACAGTAAAGTCGCCTTCACCTTCTGATTCCCACACAACACCTTGGTTAACATCGGCGCCTGCTGCACGAGTACGAACCGTTACTTTGTCTGCAACGATAAATGCAGAGTAGAAACCCACACCGAACTGACCAATAAGTTGCGAATCTTTTGATTCTTCACCTGACAAGTTTTTGAAGAAATCAGCCGTACCTGATTTTGCAATCGTCCCTAAATGTTCAATTACACCATCACGTGTCATACCGATACCATTATCTTCAATCGTAACGGTGCCTTTTTCTTTATCGGTACTGATACGAACACGCAGTTCAGTATCGTCTTCAAATAAGGTGTTGTCGGTTAATGCAAGGTAACGCAACTTATCAGCCGCATCGGCCGCATTTGAAACTAGTTCACGTAAGAAAATTTCTTTATTTGAATATAAAGAATGGATCATCAGATGAAGAAGTTGTTTTACTTCGGTTTGAAAGCCATGTGTTTCTTGTTGAGACATGAAAATTTCCCTTGGTTTAACGTTAATACTGCAATTGCACTGAAACCGGTTAAGTTTTCAATACAATTAAAATTCTTTGTTACCTAGGAAATGGGGCGTGAAAATGAGTTTTCAAGGGGATTTTTTTCTGATGCCTAAAAAAAACGCAAAAAGGGCTAAATTAGCCCTTTAATATTCAATTTTGCTACGAAGATGATAATTAGACCATTCTTTAGGTAAGTATTAACTCTAGATTCGGGACATATTCACAGTTTTGAATTCAAACAATCAGCTTAGAAGTGTTAAATCAAAAGCATCAGTTTATAGCGGAATACGACCATTAAATGATAAAGCCAGTGTGGTGCTGTCGACATACTCAAGCTCTCCACCCACAGGAACACCATGGGCAATGCGGCTAATCACCACATTATGACGACGAGCAATATCAGCGATAAAGTGCGCAGTTGCGTCGCCTTCGACTGTTGGGTTAGTCGCTAAAATAAGTTCGGTCACATCTTCTGATGATAAATGCTTTTCAAGTAAAGCCAGACCTAACTCTTCTGGTCCGACGCCATCAAGGGGCGACAAATGGCCTAACAGAACAAAGTAACGCCCCATAAAGTGGCCGCCAGCTTCGATAGCCAACACATCAGCAGGGGTTTCTACCACACAAATGGTTCCTGCAGTACCGCGTTTAGGGCTACTGCAAATAGGACATAAATCTTGTTCTGTAAAGGTTCTACAAGCCTGACAATGGCCAACTTCACTCATCGAACGCTCTAGCGCAGTGGCAAGCTTTTGCCCAACTTTGCGGTTACGCTCTAATAATTGAAACGCCATACGTTGAGCAGACTTAGGCCCAACACCAGGTAAACAACGTAACGATTCAATTAACTCATCGACAAGAGGACTAAATTTCATAACCTAAAAACTGCCTTAGCAGTGCAAGTGCACTAAAAAATGGTATCAGCATCGATAATAAACATCGGCTGAAGAATGGGTGAATTATTATCGTAAGCGTTAAAGATTGCAAAGAGTATCTTGGCTATTGGCTTTAGAATTCGCCTTTATAAGACTCATTAATAAACTCACAGCCTGTTAATCAGCGGTTGAGCGATACCGAAAAACCTCCTCTAAGGGCAAATTAAACACCTCTGCAATTTTAAAGGCGACTTCCAGCGTGGGTGAATACTTATTTGACTCTATGGCCATCACGGTTTGTCTTGTAACACCAATTAATTCAGCTAATTGTTTCTGTGTCATTTCATCATGTAAAAAGCGTAAGGTGCGAATAGAGTTAGATATCCCTACCCCTGCATCATTTTTACCCATAAATATCACCCGTACGCCCTTTATATAATTGTACGCCATAATGAGCGAGTTCTGCGGTTAAAAAAGCCACCAGTAAGATATGCAGCGGCAAATGAGGAATCGTTTCAAACAGTATCGTCTCAGCCTGTTGTTCAATACCATATTGTACCATTGCCAGTACAACACCAACTTGTAAGATCATCGCAGAGTATTTATAACCGACTAAATTAATTTGCTTTTCACGTACATCCATAGGTTGATTAAGTTCATCATCGCTCACAAACGCTAAGGCGATATAACTGATGACCATCAGTACAACCGAATAAATGATCACCTCCAATAACACTCCAGAAATCCATACGGTTGAGGCCAATTCTTCAGCTGATGCATAATACATTCTGCTTAAATAAATATAAAAAATATAACCCGTCACAATTAAATCCACTGACAGCGTCACTTCTCTAAAACTGGTTTCTTGCAACCACTGATGTACCTTTTGCAAATTACTCATGTTAACTATACCCCACTCCATGTAAAAAATATTTAACCTGCATATAATTTATGCTTACTTTTTAGACGTGTCAAATATTTTTAACCTGAGGTACAGTATTGAATACTTAAGTTGGATCTCATATGACCTCAGTAGCCTGCCATACCTCAATGAGATTTCATCGATGAATGACATATTAAATCATTAAATTTTAAGACAAATATTTTAAAAAATATAATGTAAAACAAATAAAACAGATGGGTAAAAACGAATAAAGGGAATGATGGTGAGTAAATCTTATTGAGTGGCGAGATGGCTTACGTCACAGAAGACAGAGAACCCAGATGGCAAAATCACAGGGGCTAAAACCACAGGGCTAGCATCACAGAGCATATTAAGTAGAGAGTCCCGCTGCAGGGGCTCTCTGCTTCAAGCACTTAGCACTTAGCACTTAGCACTTAGCACTTAGCACTTAGCACTTAGCACTTAGCACTTAGCACTTAATAAAATCAGTTAAACGAGTTTTATGAGTGAAATGACTTACGCTAGTGCGACATTATTCGTAGATTGGGGCATCATACTCATAGCCTTCATCGGTGTATGCAGTAACGATAGCATCGTCAACCAACCCCGTTTCAGCCTTAACTTGAGTTTCAAAGAAATGTTGAATTTGCTTCCTACGACCATGTGCGGACCATGAATCTGCATTATCCCAAATTTCATTAAAAACGATTGGGTATTCATTTCGACTTGCACTTGAATGATCGATTTGTCGAGTAAGCATGTATTGAATACAACCTTCTTCACGATATGAGTCAGGCTCAAGCGCTTTCAGTATTTCAAATAATTCAGCTTCCTTACCCGCTTTCGGCTTAAACTGAGCCAATACATATACACGACTTGTCATTATATTCCCCTACTTTCCAATTGGTTACTTCCGATGCTAGTACAGTACCTTACAATGCATTATTAACACAACTCGCTATAAGTCATCGCACACTAGCACATATAAAAAATGTATATAAAAGTACAATGATATTTGTGAAGATTTATACATATAACCGACCGCTGCACACCTCAAAGACAACCAAGGGTTTCTTTATATTATAAATTTAATCGTCTGCTATGTTTTAACTTTAGTTGTTAAACCAAACTTCAATGGGGAACGTATTAGAAATAAACAATGAATCATCAGGTGAACCACATGTTGTCAATATTCAAACGTGACCCATTAAAGAAGCTCAAGAAAGCCTATGAAATCAAGCTTGAACAAGCGATGCATGCCCAAAGGAAGGGAGATATTAAATCCTATTCAATGATCACAGCTGAAGCTGAATTAATTGCAGATGAAATACAGGCGCTTGAGAACACATCGAACACTTAACGCCGCTTTAAGCGAAAATGCCCAAGTTATTATCCTTTTATGTAAACACCTATTATCTAAACACTTATTATCTAAACTTATTAAAATGGGCAACCATTATGCTGGCGCTCAACGTCCGCTGGGGGCATTGTAAAAGATGGTTGAAATCAGCTTCTAACAAAAAGCCCAAGTCGATGACTTGGGCTTTTAATTGATTCAACAATCTAGCTTAGCTAAATGCTTAGCCAGTAATTTGTTGTCTTAGAATGGCATTTTCATTCCTGGCGGTAATTGCATACCACCGGTGACTTCTGCCATTTTAGTCTTTTGATTTTCTTCGATGCGACGTGCTGCGTCGTTGAATGCTGCAGCAATAAGGTCTTCCAACATCTCTTTGTCATCTTCCATCAAGCTTGGATCGATATCCACTTTACGGATGTTGTGTGCACCTGTCATAGTGACTTTAACTAAACCTGCACCCGCTTCACCAGTCATTTCTGATTGAGCGATCTCTTCTTGCATTTTAGCCATTTTGTCTTGCATCTGTTGGGCTTGTTTCATTAAGTTGCCCATACCGCCTTTTCCAAACATAGTCTTTTCTCTTAATTAGGTTATTAGCAAGCAGCCAAAGTGGGGCTAATCTTACTGAAAAAAAATAAATTGGCAATAAATCTCAGTTTATTGCTATCAAACTTTTGAAGCTGCTACCGCTTTAGCCCATTTAATGTGCAACTAAAGCTGGAATTTGTTGACCAATGGCCTGTAATTTCTCTGCGGGATACACCAGGGTATCCGGATTTAACTGCGCAGCCAATCGTGTGAACATCCATTGTACTTTGTCATCATTAATTAAAGCGTAATTTGCATTAGCTAATAATTCACGATGGAATCTTTTTCTTAATTCTAGGGGCGTTTCATGTTTTCTGTCTAAACCGACTGTCACTTCAACAGTTGTTGGCTCACCAAAATGCTCTGTTAACGCAATCTGTAATTGGTCAATAGCCACATCTGCTGCTAGATGCTTCTGATCAGGCTTTAACAATAACGGAATGGGATTATCTAAGCGCTGACAAACAGAATTGACCGCTAATTGTCTTACACGACCGCCAATACTCAGCGATGCCATCACTTTATACCAATGTAAGTCTAGCTCATCACCAGATATATCGTGCTCACCGTTTACCGCCAGTGCCGTTGAAGGCTGTGTTTCCTTCGTGGCAGTTGGTACTAATGATTGAGGTGCTAATGACTGAGGTGCTAATGACTGAGGTGCTGCAGTCGTTGCAGAAACTGTCTCAGATTGACCATGTCCTACCGGTTCGACGTAATTCGTAGCAGAATGTGCCTCACCACTCGAACTTGTATCACTATTAAGGGCAACTTTCTCAGTATCTTGAGCATTGTCAGTGATGCTTTCTTTTGTTAATAAGGCTTGAGCCATAGGCGGCTCAATCGCCCCTTCTGGTTTAACCCACGGCGCTTTATCGTTTTCATTATTAACAGAGTCAACAGCACTATCAACCGACGTTTTTGCCTGATTGCTGTCACCTATATCAGATGACTCAATTGTTGCATTTCCTTCTGCGGCATTTTTACTGCGTGGTGCGGGTACCTTTATACTAGGACTCGCTGCCGCCTGTTGCTTTTTTGCTTGCTCACCTTCTGTTGCCAGTGAGTTTACGTCAGCTTTTAATGAATCATTGGTGGCCAACACGGCATCAAGCAAAGCATCTAAATCTGCCGTTTCTTCCGCCGTTGGCTCTGGTGTAGGGTTTGGTGTTGCTTCAGATGCTGTTTCTGAAATAACGGCCGCGTTAGTTTCAACAGCTCGCGTTTGTTGCGAGTTCGCTGTTAATGGAGCATCGGTATACTGACTGTCAGAGAAAGCACTCATATCATCATGCTGATAATCATCCATTGAGCCTTCAGCGCTTGCTTGCGCAAATTGCTCATAAGCATCCATCGGCATGCCATCATGCTCATTTGATGGTAACTGAGGCTGCGACTCTGGTGTTTGCACCTCTTGTACCGGTACTTGATTTGTTACTTGTTCAGTCTTCGACTCTACTTCTTGCTCGGGCTTTTGTTCGGGCTTTTGCTCAAGCTTTTGTTGAGTGACTGCTTGTTGCTCAAAGCCTAAACTGCTGGCTTGGCTTAACAATATGGCTTGTTCAGCCGCAAGCGCTGCATCAGACTTATCTTCTGTTGCAGGAGCATCAGCTGATTGAGCCATTAACTCAGGTTTGGGTTTAAGTTCTGGTTTAAGTTCCTGTTTAAGCTCTGGTTTAAACTCTGGTTTAAGCTCTGGTTTTGGTGTTAGTTCTGGTTCTGACTTTGGTTTAAGTTCAGGCTTAACTTCCGCTGTCGCAACTGATTTAATCGCTGATGCAGCAATTGTTTCGGCGCTAGGTGCTGCAGGCAAACTTATTTGCGCGGCATCATCTGTATGCCAACGCTTTACTGGTTTTTCAGGTACAAAGGCAATTGCGCGCAGCAATGCCATTTCTAACCCTGATTTAGGATCAGGTGCAAACGCCAGTTCTTTGCGGCCAGTTAACAATAACTGATAGTAGAGTTGAACTTGCTCAGGCGTTAGTTGCTCAGCAAAAGCTAAAATATGTTCGCTGTATAATGATTGCTGCGCTGCAGCGGGGGCGAACTGGCTCAAGGTTATCTGATGCAATAGCTCTAATAAGCTGCGTAACACTTCGTCGGCATCTGCGCCAAAACTTAGAACCTGTTGAATGGTCTGCATCAAATTGGCGACATCTGCATCACATAGCGCTTTTAATAGTGCCAGCACTTGCTGCGCATCAATACTGCCCAACATAGATTGAACTTGTTGATGCATTACTTGGCCACTGCCAAATGCGATTGCTTGATCCGTTAGGCTTAATGCATCTCGCATACTGCCGTTCGCAGCTTTAGCCAGTAAGTCTAGTGCTTGAGGTTCGTACTCTAATTGCTCTTGAGTCAATATGAAGTCTAATTGCTTAGCAATTTCATCTTGAGAAAGGCTTTTTAAATTAAACTGCAAACAGCGAGATAATACCGTAACTGGTAGTTTTTGCGGGTCAGTTGTAGCAAGCAGGAATTTAACATGCTCAGGCGGCTCTTCAAGCGTTTTAAGCAAAGCATTAAAACTACTGCGAGAGAGCATGTGCACTTCATCGATAAGGTACACTTTAAAGCGACCACGTGATGGCTTGTACTGTACATTGTCCAGTAATTCACGGGTGTCATCCACTTTGGTGCGCGACGCCGCATCGACTTCAATTAAGTCGACAAAACGCCCTTGGGCAATTTCAACACAACTAGAACATACACCACAAGGCGTTGATGTTACGCCTTGTTCACAGTTTAATCCTTTAGCAAATAGCCGAGCTAAACTGGTTTTACCGACACCTCGAGTGCCGGTAAATAAGTATGCGTGATGTAAGCGCTGCTGAGTTAATGCATTTGTTAGAGCTAATAAGACGTGTGATTGTCCTACCATTTCTTCAAATTTTGCAGGGCGCCACTTACGGGCTAACACCTGATAAGACATGGAATTCCCCAAGCTTTAATAAAACGGGATGATTACGATTAATTTTACCCGAAAATAAAAATAACAATAACATGCAAGTGATTCTGGCGCTATTGATACACTATTTGCTGGGTGGGTTTGGCGAAGTATTATACCAATTCCATCAAATCGAATCGGAACCTTGAACAGCGTGATGGGTTTAATCTGAAGAGTTTCAACTTATTCGTTAATCGTTGCGATAGTCAATGCCATAACCGATGTAACAAATAGAGCAAGCAGAGCAATGTTCAACACTGCCCTGCCCAGTAGAGTGTTAAAGAGGTTTACTCGCCCTCAAACTCACATAAGGTTAGGATATCGATACCTAACGCTTCGATACGCTTCTCGCCGCCAATATCAGGCAGTGAGATAACAAATGCAGCATGAGCAACATCGCCACCGAGTTCACGAATTAACTTTACAGTAGCTTCGATAGTGCCGCCAGTTGCAAGCAAATCATCAACTACAAGTACTTTATCACCTGGTTTGATGGCATCAACGTGGATTTCTAATGTGTCTTTGCCGTATTCAAGATCATAGGTTTGCGAAATCGTCTTTCTTGGTAGTTTGCCTGGCTTACGTACAGGAACGAAGCCAATACCCAGTTCCAATGCTAATGGTGCACCAAATAAGAAGCCACGCGCTTCAGTGCCAACCACTTTGGTAAATCCAAGCGACTTATAGTGTTCAACAAATAATGCGATGGTCGCTTTATAAGCCTCTGCATCTTCTAATAAGCTGGTGACATCGCGAAACATAATGCCTGGAATTGGATAATCAGGAATGGCTTTAATGCTGTCTTTGATTAACGCTAAGCTGGTTGGATTCATAGTCATATTGATTCGTCTATTTAAAAAGGAATGGATTAATAGCCATGGTGCAATTCTGATTAAACTGAATTTGCAAATATAGTATCTGGCATATCACTCGATTTGGCTGATAGTAAGCATGTTTGAGAAGAGTTGCAACTAACGAGCAAAATACCAGCAACTTTTAATCTAACTCTGGGATCTGCCACATAAAAAGCAATAGCACACATAACATACAAACCAACATGATTTGTACCCACAATAATGGCACGATAGCAATACTGACGACGAAACTTAACGTTGTCATAATCATGGCTTTGCGCTTTAACTTTTTATTTATTGATCGTTTGTTTTGCCAGTCATTCAAACCTTGAGAAAACCATGGATGGGTCATTAACCAATGATGAAGTCTGTCACTTGAGCGTGCAAAACAATATGCCGCAAGCAAGATAAAAGGCACTGTGGGTAGCAATGGCACGACAATACCAATTGTACCGAGCGTTACGCTGGTTAAACCAACAATCACAAAAAAGCCGCGCTTTAACGACATATCTCTCCAGGGCCAAATCAAAAAAACCATTCAATAGAATGGTTTTTGGGTAACCGATACTATCAAAAATAGTCCGATATAATAACTGAGATTGGCAGTTAAATTAAGCCTGCAAGTCTCAAAGCTGAAATAGAAGCTGGTAATGTTGGTAATAGCAAAACAAGGATAAAACCAATAAAATACAAAATGTTAAATGGGTCTTTAAACGGCTGACTCATGTTATTAGATTCCTAAGAGTATTGTTAACCACCTTCTGGCAGCGTGAACTGGATCACAAAATTCGCGCTATTGTAAGTAAAAAGGTCGTCAATAAAAACCATAAAATAACTGTGCCATTTATTCTGCTTTATCTAGATTATTTATCGTGCAAATAATGCCCTTCTCTGCCAATTGCTGCAGCATCTGCAAGCAACCATTTGATAAGGCTTCACTGCTCATTTGCGGGTAGGAAGTTTGTAACCAACCAATAATATCACTCAAGTAGCAATTATCGGTTTGACTGATAAAACCGAGGACTTGGGCCGTAAGCGGGTTTAATTGTAAAAACACCACTTCATCATCAACATCTCGATATACGCAAAAACTGTATGCTTGTTCACTAGGCTCTGTTGGTTGATAATCAACACTAATATGCTGCACTTCATAGTGATACTGAGTCACAGTAGCCTTAGAAGATAAGCTTAGGGGCAACTCCGTTATCATTTCAGCTGATAGAGGCTGTTCGTTTTCATTATCAAATACGGTGGCAATGTATAACTCTAACCATTCATAATGCGCCAACTCCACCATAAAAGCTGGATCGTAATCTACCGTTTGATAACTGGTTTGTAGGAACGCAATAAACTCTTGAGATATTTCGATGAATATCGGTGTTTTACAATCAAAACTAACAAAAAATGCCTGTATAAGCTTACGCCATGCGTCATCAGTATAAAGTGACTTTAAAACTGGAAACGCACCAGAGACAAAGCCATCAACATTATTGAAAAAAAGTTCTCTGTATACTGTCATCCGCTCTAACGTCAACCCATCTGGTAATGGGTTACTAGGGTCGCGAATGTAATCCATAAAGGATTGTTGAGTGTCAATAAAGTTCATTAAGCACTCCTGATCTTTGTTGCAGTTAACGCTTGCTGCTGATATTGATGGATTTGATTAATCTCAAGCAATAACTCTGGTGTTTTAGGAATGTTAAAGTCTCGCTCTAATAATGTCGGAAATACCCCATGCAATTGGTAACTTTGTTGTAAAAGGGCCCATACAGGATCGATAACATCTGCGCCGTGAGTATCTACCATCAATTCAGGTGTTTCTTCATAATGACCTGCAATGTGCATGTATTCGATACGATCAGTTGGCATTGACGCTAAAAATTGTGCAGCGTCATATTGGTGATTAATTGAGTTCACATAGATGTTATTGACATCGAGTAGTAATTTACAGTCAGCCTCAGTAAGCACCGCATTAACAAACTCTTGTTCAGTCATCTGCGCACCAGGCGCTGCATAAAAAGAAACATTTTCAAGAATAAAAGGCCGTTCTAAAATATCTTCAACTTGCTTAATTCTTTTGGCTACGTAACTGACCGCTTCTTCTGTAAACGGGATTGGCATCAAATCATACATATGGCCCGTACCAGAACAGTAGCTAAGATGTTCTGAGTAAATATTGATTTGATGTAAGTCGAGAAAGGCTTTGATGTTTTTAACGAAATCAGTATCAAGCTTTTCAGGGCTACCAATTGATAAAGAAAGTCCATGACAAAAAAACTCGTGCTGTTCAGTTAACTGCCTAAACTGTTTGCCAAATTTGCCACCCAGAGTCATCCAATTTTCAGGTGCGACTTCAAAGAAGTCGATTTCATCAGGTACTTGCTGACAAAACTCATCAAGCATCTCTCGGCGTAAACCCAGTCCCACTGTTGCTTGCTTTGCCATTACAACACTCCATTTATGACTTTTTATCAATTAAAAAGGCCTGCATAACAGGCCTTATCATGACGTACTTTACGCTGACAATAAACACTCAATGGGGTAAAAAAATGTTTATCCGCTAAAGTAAATAAATAAGCAAACTAATTACTTAGCACCGCCACATTTACCTTCACCACACTTACCTTCTTTAGCTTTACCTTCAGCAGCTTTTTTCATATCGCCGCCGCATTTACCTTCACCACATTTGCCTTCTTTGGCTTTTTTCATGTCGCCGCCGCACTTACCTTCACCACATTTACCTTCTTTGGCTTTTTTCATGTCACCGCCGCACTTACCTTCACCGCATTTACCTTCTGCAGCTTTTTTCATATCGCCGCCACACTTACCTTCACCACATTTACCTTCTGTGGCTTTTTTCATGTCGCCGCCACATTTGCCTTCACCGCACTTACCTTCTTTAGATTTGCTTTCGCCACCATCAAGTTGGTAACCGGCATTCATTTGCTCAAAACCAAATGGGTTCGCTTCAACAGAAGTTGATACACCTGCAGTTAATACCACTGCGCCTAAAGCCATTGCTACTGTAGTTTGTTTTACTGAGTTCATAATAATCTTCCTTATATTCAAACTTTATAATGGTGACCAACAACTAACAGTGCTGGCTTACACTTTAATAGACCTACAACCGTTTACTTTTATTTCACAAAAATTGATCTAAATCATAATTATTTTCAAAAATTCTTGCTAGAAAGCCCAGACTATTTGTAATCATAGTGTAAATTTATGATGTATCAACCTGATATTTAAGATTAATATTACTTTTTCAACTTATTTGTATTTTTTCACTGTATTGAAATGAATTTGTATATAAAGCTAAAGTCGCTAGAATGGCGCTCCTTTAATTGACAACAGGTTGAACCGTGCGCGTAGTATTAGCTCCGATGGAAGGCGTCATTGATGATTTGATGCGAGAAATATTGTCTGAAATTAATCCATATGACTTAGTGGTCACTGAGTTTGTGCGAGTAATCAGCCAATTGCTTCCTGAAAAAGTGTATTACAAACTTTGCCCTGAACTCCATAACGGCGGGTTTACCGCATCAGGTACCCCTGTTCGTATCCAATTATTGGGGCAACATCCAAGTGTAATGGCTGAAAATGCCCAACGAGCCGTTGAGTTAGGCTCACAAGGTGTTGATGCTAACTTTGGTTGCCCTGCAAAAATGGTCAACCGCAGTAATGGCGGCGCGGTATTACTGCAATACCCAGATACCATCCACGATATAGTAAAAGCCATGCGAGATGCTGTACCTGCTGAGCAACCTGTTACCGCAAAAATCCGTCTAGGCTTTGAAGATAAGTCTTTGTTTATGGAAAATGCGTTAGCTGTATATGAAGCTGGCGCCACAGAGTTAGCAATTCATGCACGCAGTAAAGTCGACGGTTATAAACCTCCTGCTTATTGGGAATACATAACCGAAGTACGTGAGCGCTTACCGATTCCAGTGATTGCTAATGGTGAGATTTGGAATGCTGATGATGCCAAGCGCTGTATGGAAGTGACAGGCTGTGACAACATCATGCTTGGTCGCGGGGCTATGTCGCTACCAAACTTAGCGGCAACCATTAAAGATGGCGTAGCACCTTATACCTGGTCACAAACCTTAAGTTTACTGCTGAGCTACACCCAAAAACAGCTTATTGGCAAAAAATCTGATTATTATCCAGCACGGGTGAAGCAATGGTTCACCTATCTTAATAAGCAATACCCAGAAGCAGACATATTGTTTAGAGAGTTAAGAGTGATGAAAACAACAGATGATATTGTGGCGATTTTAGAAAAAGCATACGAGCAAAATAATAAATAATGGAATTAGTTATTTGGTTACCTGCACTTTATATGAATAAAGCTTAATATTAGATAACATAAATGAAGCCTTGATTTGATCTCCATCATAACAATACTGCTGTATAGCGTTAGACTACATACCCAGTAAAATGATTAAGTAATTAGGCCCTTTTGTGAGTACTCAAGAGATACAACAAACATTAATGCAAAAAGAAGCACAGCTTAAATACGAGCTAGTGCATCACCTGAATCAGCAGGTTAATGTAAATAGTGCAGCTCAAATTCATTTTAATATGAGTTTGACAGAGCTGATTGAGTTAATGAGTAGCCAAAATTTAACAGACAGCCCTCTTTTCAGCCAACTGACTCGCCTTGATGCTGCTCTTTGCCAACTAGAATTAGGTCTGTATGGTTTGTGCTCTGATTGCGAATCTGAAATAGAACCAGATAGATTAGCAATCGATCCTACTGAGCAGCGCTGCGCTCATTGTGATGCAAAACACCGTCAAGAACACCGCCAAGAACTTCGTTTAAGTCACTAACCTTTTTTATTTCTATTCTTCTTTATTCTCTCATTTACGTTCTTTGTTGAATTAAAACCAATCAAAAAACCTCCGACTCGCGGAGGTTTTTTAGCTTTAAACTTTAGAAAAGTTTAGAAACGTTGGCTTAAGCGAATGTAATAAGTACGACCTAATACATCATATAAACCTACGTTTACATCGCGGTAATCAGCGTAGTCATAATATGTTGGTGCTTCTTCATCAAGTATGTTGTTAACACCTACTGTGATAGAACCATTCATTGAGTGATTGTAAGCAAACTGCACATTATGTTTGAAGTAAGTATCATAGTCTGTGTAGTTGTCATACTCTTCTAGTTCACGCCAGTATTCAGCTGATTGGCTACCAATATATACTGTAGTCCATGCTGCACTGAAGTCATCGTAACTCCAACCTACTGCAAAGTTACCACGTAAATCTGGATAATCAGTAGAGCCTGAATAATCAATCATTGCAGATTCTGCATTATCCTGTTTCTTGAAATCAAGTACTTTTGATAGGTCAAGTTTGAAGTTCCAGTCACCAACACTACTTTCTAAGTTATACGCTGTGACAAAATCAATACCTGAAGTCTCAACGGTTGCAATGTTACGCACACCTGATTCAATGTACTCAATTTTTCCGTCAGCACCACGAGTAACGAAGTCAGATGTACCTTCACGTAACTCATCACGTAAGATGTCATCTACACCCACTGATTCAATCTTATTGTCATAAGTAATTGAATAGTAAGAAACCTCTACATTCCAATCATCATTAACATTCCAAACACCACCGACAGTAAACGAATTACCCTCTTCAGCTTCTAGATTTGGATTGCCACCGAACCAAGTTTTATGTTGTTGGTTAGGATCACAATATGTATCGTCATCATTACCTGCAGTATTACACCATAAGTTATCAAGTGACGACTCAAAGCTTAATGCTTGTGAAGAGAACATCTCACCCATGTTTGGTGCACGGAACGAGTCGCCATAACTTGCACGTAGTAATAATGAATCAACTGGACGCCAGCTTAAACCAAGCTTAGGCACTACAGCATCAAAGGTTGAAGAATTGACAATATCACCCGTTGCACCAGTAAGCTTACCTTCTTGCTCGTAACGTTCATAACGAACAGCAGCTGAAACTTCAAAGTTCGCAGGTAAGCCCATTTGGAATTCTAAGTAACCAGCTGTACGATCACGAGTTGCGTTAACATCGTCACCACCAGAACCACCAGAAATAATTCCTGCAGCAGACTCAGGATCTGAAGTTTGTTTAAAATCAATCATTTCATACTCAGCACCCGCAACCATTGCTAAGCTAAAATCACCTTCATCAATAAGTAAAGTAGAGACTAAACCATCAATTTGGGTACTTTCAAATTTACCTTGATAAACCCCTGTATGCGCAGCAGCGCCATACAGTTCAGACATTTGGCCATTCCACTCTTCATAGCTCATGCCTGAAGTGTTGAAAATATCATAATTACCAGTATCAATTTCACGCTGAATGATACTGTCATTAATCAAGTTATAGCCAAATGAGTTAGTTGTAGAAGATGAGCTTTGTACATTAAACTCCCAATCTAAGCCGTTACCTACATCAGCAAAACCAACAAAACCTGCTAAGATATCGAAATTATTCGTTTCAGTTAAAGTGTCACGTTCACCGATTTGAACTGAGCGCATGTAAACAGTAACGTCTTCTCCACCCGTTGAAGCATAAGGGTTATAAGGGTTATCTGCTGACATTACTGGATAGTTAGTTGATACTGGCGTACCCGCATAACGCGTTTCTGTTTCAGCTAAAGAAGCGGTTGCACGTCCACGGAATTGAATATCATCTGTAATATCGTAACTGAAATTAGTTAAGAATGAGTTACGGGTCGAATCACCAAATAATTTTGTCACTTCTCCATAACTGTATAAACAGCGTCCATCAGAGTTTAATACTGTATTATCTACTTGATCACAAAACTCTGAATTGTCTACCCAGCCAGAATCTGAAATACCATTAGGAACTGAACTAAATGTACTGTATGCACCATAAGATGGATCGTCTAACTTCCAAACATCACGATCCATAACAGCTTTAGTATCATAATACTCATAGGTAAAAGTGATATTCCCTTTATCAGTATTGTAACCAGTCGCTATTGATAAACGCTCTGCATCACCGCCTTCTACATCAGGCATCTCATAGCTGTAATCAAGTTGTACGCCATCAAATTCTTTCTTGGTAATAATGTTAATTACACCAGCTACAGCATCTGAACCATAAACAGCAGATGCGCCATCACGTAAAATTTCAATTCTTTCTACGATAGACATAGGAATTGAAGATGTATCTGCTACTGCGCCAGAACTTGAACTGGTTCCAGGCATACGACGACCATCCAGCAGTACTAATGTTGCAGAAGCACCAAGACCACGTAAGTTAACACTACTAGTTGAACTTGCGCCTGAGCCATAACCCGACACACCACGCCATGAGCCAAAGCTGTTAATAGCTGAGTTATTTAAAACATCTGCTACTGTTTTTTCACCGGTCATTGCGATTGCTGCTGCATCGATTACTGTGACAGGCGAAACGGTTTCCATATCGACTTGCTTAATACGTGAACCTGTTACTTCAATTCTTTCTACTTTCTCTGGTGCATCTTCAGCAAATGCAACACCTGAGAAAGCAACTGATGCTGCTGTCGCAGCTAGAATACTGCGACGAATCGCCTTAGCTGTTAACGTTAATGAACTCATGTAAATCTCCCTGGATGTTAGTTTTACTAACACATTGACTTTTTATTGTTTTATTTGGTTAAACCGAGGTTATAACCTCAGCTCGATACTGTTAAAACAACGTAAATCATTCAATGAGGGATACATTAATTTAACGATTTAGGTACAAATTGATACACGAAATAGTGAGCTAAATCACCATAGGTCGGCAAATAACCTTGAAAAACATGTGGTTGATTTTCACCAAGATATTACACCTTAAAAGCTGAGGCTGAAGATACAAAAAGAAACACCTGATACATGAAAGTAAAAACAACTTAACATACTGATACAACTGTAAATAATAAGAATAAAATCGACAGATACACCTTACATATGTTTAGGAAAAGTTAACTGGTTATTTTGTTTTAAAAACAAAAAATCCCAGCCGACATCTCGACTGGGATTTTATTAACAAGATTTCTTAAAAATTAAGACTTCTTGATTAGAACTTCACGCTAGCACGAACGAAGAAGTAACGACCTAATACATCATAAGTGTACGGATCGGTATTCGAATCGTTATTACCTGTGTAGTAAGGAGGCTCTTCATCTAATACGTTATTCACACCACCTGACAATCTAACTGTTTCGTTGATGTCGTAAGATGCTGAGATATCGTGGTAAACAATTGAGTCAACAGAAGGCGCGTAACACTCACTTGGATCATCTTTACAAGCGAATGAATCCATACCGTCAATGTAACGAGCTTCATAAGTCGCTGACCAATCGTCACCTGATGCAGTTAAGTTAAAGTTAGTTTTTAACTCAGCATATGCACCTACACCACCAGTGATGTAGCCAGTGTAATCAACTGCATTGCCATCTTGGTCAAATTCTTCGTATGTATCTAAGATAGAAGTATCAAGACCTGCTTTCCAATCTAAACCTAAGCCTTCGAAAGTATAAGCAAGGTTGATATCAAAACCAGAAGTGTTGGTTTCACCAATGTTTTGCAAACCATTATCAAATGCAATACGACCTGTGTTATCAATCGAGATATTCGCTGACTGACAAAGAGCAGTACCTTCATTGATCTTATTGCCATTAGCATCTAAACACTGGTTAGCAACATAGTTTGAATCAACTGAAGTAATTGTATTTGTAATAGCAATATCGTAGTAATCAACAGTTAACGATAAGCCTTCAACATAGCTTGGAGAATAAACTAAACCAAGAGTTGTGATATCAGCTTCTTCAGGAGTAAGGTTAGGATTACCACCTACTGTGACTTCTGCCTGAGTTTGCTCTGTAGCTGGATGAACAATTTGATCGAAAGATGGAGACTTACCACCGTATAATTCATCTACAGTTGGTGCACGGAAAGCGGTAGATTGAACACCACGAACCATCAAGTCATCAAATAAACGCCAAGTTAGACCTAATTTCCAAGTGCTGTCATCACCAAATGTGCTGTAATCGAAGTAACGAATTGCAGCGCTCATATCAACTTGTTGAGCTAGTGGTAAGTCACTTAATAAAGGAATCGCTAATTCAGCGTAAAACTCACTAACATCAAATGAACCCGATGTAGCTTCTACACGTGGGTCATTAGCAAGACCTTGAGCAGTTAATGAATCAGGAGTGAAGTATGCAGATTCTTTACGGAATTCATAACCCGCAGCAAAACCCATGGTACCAGCTGGTAAATCTACGATGTCGCCTGAAAGTGACAAAGCTGCGATATCCAGTTCACTACCACCTGCGTTAACTTCTGTATAAACAAATGGAGAGATACTATCACCCATCCAAGAAGACTGTAGGAATGGGTCAAAATCACCAGCTTGAACAGCATCATTGATAGAGCCGATGTTGTGTAGGTTTGCTAATGTGTCAACTGAATCATTCTTACCTTTGTTGTAAGAAGCATCCCAAGTCCAACCATTTTCGAACTCTCCTTCAAGGCCAACAACTAAACGAATAGTGTCAACAACCTGAGAAAAGTTACGAGTACCAGATTCAACCATACGACGACCATAGCTTACTTCTTCGCCAGCTTGAACCCAAGGTAATAAATCGTCAGTCATGAAACCGCCAGCTGACATTGGCTTGTATTCCCAAGCTGCTGCGTTCCAAATAGGCTGAGGTGCCATTTGTTGATCAGACCAACGCTTAGAGTACATCGCTTCAGAGAAGAACATAATGTTGTCTGACAGTTCGTAAGTACCTGCCATGCTTAGATTCAAACGCTCCATTGGCGTTGAAAGGAAGCTGTCTGCAGAATAGTTATAACGGTCATCATTTGTGAAGTCATGGTATTCACCATCACGACCACTTAAGTCAGCTGCTGATTTTCCATCAAAATACTGGAATTTAGCCTTGCCTTCACCATCATCAACATATTCACCGTAAAATCCAGAATCACCGATAGCATAAGCGCCATCAACACCAGTGCCTACGATGTTAAAGTTTTTATCACCCCAAACGTGTCCACCTTGTGAGTATGAAGAACCGGCACAATATAGGCCGTCAGCACCTTCAGCGATAGGACATTCTGAGAAATCACGATCTGCTTGGCTCGCGTCACCACGTTTGGTGTACTGAGCGTTGATGACAACGTTACCTTTATCGAAGGTATTACCCATAGTGAAATCAATGCTTGATTCGTCAGCGTCGCCTTGACCTGACATACCTGTTTGAACATTCAGTTCAAAACCATCAAAATCACGCTTTAAAATGACGTTAACAACACCAGCAATTGCATCAGTACCATAAACAGCTGAAGCGCCATCTTTAAGTACTTCTACACGTTGGATCATTGAAACAGGAATAGTGTTCAAATCAACTGAAGATGCAGCGCCTGTACCTGAAGCGATCATACGACGGCCGTTAACAAGAACTAGAGTACGATTAGCACCTAAACCACGTAAATTTACATTTGTGTTACCGCCAGAGCCATTATTGATACCAGCATTTGTCATAGCGCCACCAGAAGAAGTCATCTTCTGTAATACATCATCAATAGATGTAGCGCCTGATGCTATAATTGCTGACGCATCGATCACTGTAACTGGGCTAGCCGTTTCCATATCGGTACGTTTAATACGTGAACCAGTTACCGCAATTCTTTCTACTTTTTCAGCTTGTGCTTCTTCAGCAATTACACTGCCTGAAAAAACTGAACCTGTTGCAACGGTTGTTGCTGCTATTGTCAAAAAGCCACGGCGGATTGCCTTAGCTGTCAAAGATAATGAACTCATTATTAAACTCCCTTCGTCATAATCAAACATAAAGTCATGACGTTATATTTTTTTATTTTTAGGTTAATTATTTAATCAACCGAGAGCATTATTGTTAAATAAAATGACAATAGTCAACATCTATTACAAATTAATAACCAAGTATCATTACATTGATACAGACTTAATATTAACATGTGTTAAATTATTGTTAAATCGAGATATAACAAGCACTTATCGAATTTCAAGCTCACCAGGTTAAATATAATATTATTTTTTGTTAATTTTAAGTTATTAAAAAGATTAAATCAGATCAAATATTAGCCAATCAACCCAACCCCAATATTAATAAGTTAAATTATAGATCTTAAAGCCACGAATTAATTAACAAAAAATTAACTTAAGTAACAATTATTATTAAAAAAATAATTTTAAAATCACAATAAAATTAATAATTAGAAGTTTAATTTGCTTATTATTTAACAAATAAGCGACATTCAGCCAGATTAAAAAAGAGTAATTACTCAAGCTGATTAGAATAGGATTGCAACAATTGAATTTTTAGCAGGTAGAAAAGCAATACTTATTCACATATTTGGTAATAAGAAAGCCTCGATGTCGATTGGAAGTACAAAGAAAACCAATCTATAAATCACCTACAAGCTCGGAACTGGGGCTAGAGTAGAAGATCGAAAAGTTATCAGCAATTTTTAGACACAAAAAAGGAGCCATATGGCTCCTTTTAATCTAATTCAATTAAGAATTAACGAGTACGTGCACATAACTCTTCAGCACTGAAGAAGTAAGCAACTTCACGTTCAGCAGATGCTACAGAATCAGAACCGTGAGCAGCGTTCTCATCGATGCTTTCTGCGAAATCTGCACGGATAGTTCCTTCAGCAGCTTCAGCTGGGTTAGTAGCACCTAAGATTTCACGGTGAGCTAGAACAGCGTTTTCGCCTTCAAGCGTTTGAACCATGATAGGACCAGAAGTCATGAATGCAACTAAAGCACCAAAGAAAGGACGTTCGCTGTGCTCAGCGTAGAAGCCTTCAGCTTGTTCTTTGCTTAGGTGAACCATTTTAGAAGCGATGATTTTCAGGCCAGCAGTTTCAAAACGGTTGTAGATAGCGCCAATGTGGTTTTTTGCAACAGCATCAGGCTTAATGATAGAAAAAGTACGTTCGATAGCCATGAAAAGCTTCCTTCTTAATATAGGGTTTTTAAATTCGCGCGGATTATACGAAATTTACGCCTAGATGCATAGGGCTAATGGTGTCACATAATCAAAATGTCATCATGTGACTTAGCTTCTAGTCAAATTGTGATTCAACTCAAGTGATTCAACTCAAGCAAATCAACTATACAAAAGTAGCTGCAGCACCGCTTTATCGAAAACGAGGAAAACAGCAGATTAATCTTTAACCTGGATTAACAATTGGCTGTAAGTAGTTAAGTAACATCTTAGGTAATTGCTGCACGAATTGCATCTGTGTCATTGAGCAAGCGATTGCTGGTGTCAGGTTTGGATACAGAATTTTATCAAGCAGGCCATTGATCATCATATATATCGCCATATCTGCAGCTTGCTGCTTTATTGATGTAATATTAGCAGCCTCGTTGCTATCAACAGATTGTAATAGCAAATGAGACAAGCGGCTATACGCTTCATTTCTGTCTAAAGTAGGATTTGCAAACATGGTGTCAGGATGTAACCGCGCATTTAGGTGAATGGTCCTAAATACACTTTTTCTATCGTCAAGGAATGTATAAGTGGACTCGCATAGTGATATCACTCGCTCCTCGAGCGTGTCGCACTCAATTGCTTCCATTTCCTCAATCCACTGCCCAAGCTCTTTCCCAAATGCATCATATAGAAGTGGTAGTAATGCTTCTTTGTTCTCAAATCGACGATAAAACGTCCCTACCGACACCCCCGCGCCTTCAGCTAATTCTTTAATACTGATATGTTCAAAGTACTTAACCTTTAATGCATCTTGTAAAGACTGCAGAAATTTATCATGAGTCACTTGGCTACGTTTTTGTTTTGGGCGTAAATCTATGGCTGACATGCATTTTTCCAGTTCGAAATCAGGGAGGAAACCAAGGTAACAATTCCAGTGTATTGTCACCTTAAGCATCATACAATTTCTACTGGCTAAACTCTAATTCAACAGGTCATTTACTGCGCTGTTAAGTTAATGTAACCCTACTATCGCTTTATTATCAGCAACGATTTTTTTAGTGTCATAGCCAATGCCATTTTTAAATACCACTGGCATGTCTTGAATTCGACTAATATCAACACTCAAATCACCATTTATTAATACGAGATCAGCATTCTTACCGACCTCAACTGAGCCAATAGTTTGCTGCTTATTAAGATAGTTTGCTGCATTCAAGGTGGCGATTTTAATCACTTCTTCTACACTAAAGCCTGCTTCATAAAGTAGCTCAATCATACGTTGATTTGAAAATCCAGCAACGACCCCGCCATAGCCGGTAGGGTCCGTTCCGGCCATCAACAAGCCGCCAGCTGCAACAAACTTCTTTTCTAATTGCATCATTTTATTAAACACGACTGGCCAAGTAGCGTCTTCTTGCTGAGAAATAGTGAGCCAACGATTTTGATACTGCTCTCTAACTTGTGGAATGAGCGCTTCTAATGCTAAAGGGTAAGCTTGTGGTCGCCCTTTTGTGAACGTTTCATAAATAGTTAGCGTAGAAGTAATAGCGACTTTCTTTTCGACTAAATAGGCAATGAGATCATTGACCTCAGGTGAATCAATATCTAAATCAACTAATGACTGATGTGCCCCTTCTGGGCACATATCTTTCTGTTTGTCTTTAACAAAATCAGTTGCGGCAAAGAAACCATGTTCAAGGTTATCGATTCCCATCTCAGCGGCTTCTCGATAAGTTATAGAGCAAAGATGTGCTGTCACTTTATGATCCCGCAAATGCGCTTGCTCTATGACTGTTTCAAGCTCTTTTGTACGAATATTAATATAGGCTTTATATGACGTTACCCCTTCAGAAACCCAGTAATCTATCATCGCCTTAGCATTTTCTGCATCCCGCAGCGCTTTGAGTTTTAGAATTGGCAGCCCAGGACCATTTAAATACGGTGCAGTAACATCCATAGCAGGCCCAATAGTATCACCTGAGTTAATGGCATCTCTTACATTTAAATCCCCATAAGGTGAAGTGGTGCCAGCAGTCCTTACCGTGGTTGCACCGCCAGCTAGGTATAGTTTGGGAAAGCTATGGAGCATTTCGGTGTAATGGGCTTTTCCGGTGGGATAAAACATATGCTCATGCATCATTATCAGGCCTGGAATTAAGGTTTTCCCCTTACCATCGATGATAGTGACGTCCTCTGCAATCGTTGTCGAAGCAGAAGCCATTATCGTTTTAATTTTCCCAGCCTCAATAACAACAGTTTGCGCTTCCTTAATTTTATTGCCAGTGCCATCGATGATATTGACATTGGTAATTGCAATTTTAGGTTGATCATAAGATATATAACCACTCGCCACAGCACTTAAAGAAATACTGTAAAGCAGCATACCTAGTGTGCAAAACAATTTAGATTGATTCATCCTTAACCTTATTCAAATATATTTTGAACAAGATGATATAGTGCAAACAGATTTATGTAAATCTAGATTCACATTAAGGGTGATTTTTAATGTTATTTTGCAGCAATACATTCAATTTCAATGCTGGCACCAAGAGCGAGACCTTTGACTGCCATAGTACTTCTTGCGGGATAAGGGGAACTAAAATGCTGCTTATATACCTGATTAAATGCTGAGAAATCTTCAATATCCGTAAGCATCACAGTGCACTTAACCACATCTTTCATTTCATAACCCATTCGACCTAAAGACCCTTTAATGCCTAATAATGTCGATTGAGTTTCCGCAACGATGCCACCTTTAACTAAGGTCTTAGTCTCAGGGTTAAATCCTATTTGACCAGATAAATAGACAGTCCCGCCGACTTTCACCCCTTCAGAAAATGGCAAGGTCATGTCACCTTGCTGGGTATTTAAAAAACTAACTTCACCCTCTGAATAGCTACCAAGATTTACTGGCAGCACTTTCTGTTCAGAACTCTGCACAGCATTAACATAAAAACTCGCTAAAATAGATAAACTGACCATCAATTTCATTGTCATCCCTTAATATTATGGTGTTGTTGAAAATGTGCTTATGCCATGTAAAGTATTCAACCAAGGTTGTGCTGAACGATGCCAGATTTGCATAACCGGCGTTAATTCATTTCTTTGATCCACAACGCCTAAACGAATTCCATACACCCTCGACTTATCACCAACGGAAGTGGCGTACATTGCTGAGCCACATTGCTGACAAAAACCTTGGGCTCGTTGATTGCCACTTTCGGCAATTTTGATGTATTCCTTTGGCGTGCCTTTGATAAAATTCATACCGTCAACTTCTGACATCACTACCGTCCTAAAAGCACTAGCCGATAGTAATTGGCAATCAGTGCAATGACAGATGACAACTTTTTCTGGTAAAACCTTGGCAGTAAAAACTAACTCACCACAATGGCAATGTCCGGTGATGTTCATATAGTCCTCTAGATAAAATGGTGCCAACTTAATTTGCGAACTTAGGTTCACAAATAAGGTAGTTACATCGATCCAACATTGCAACTTAATATCGTGTCAATGGATAAATAAGTAAATTGCTTGGAGATAAATAGAATAACCAACTTAAAAATAACGATCGAAGGGGTTATGAATGAAGGGGGACTATGAATTAAGGCGGTTTTGAATGAAGGCGGTTATGAATAATGACGTAAAGAATAGTAAAAAAATTCCAAAAAAAAGCAACGACTATGAAAACACATACACCGTTGCTCAATGAAACTGTCCTATTGAATAACGATAGGACGTTGCCAGTACCTGAAACTAGTTTAGTGCCCTTCAGACACCATGTTGACAGTGTACTTAGGGATATCAATCACTAAATCACAATCAACCACTTTAGCCTGGCAAGAAAGACGGCTTTCAGGCTCTAAGCCCCATGCTTTATCTAGCATGTCATCTTCTAACTCATCACTTTCTTCAAGTTGGTCGAAGCCTTCACGCACAATACAGTGACAAGTAGTACATGCATTCGACTTTTCACATGCATGCTCAATGTGGATGCCATTTTTTAGCGCGACGTCTAAAATGGTTTCACCGACTTCGGCTTCAACAACTGCGCCATCTGGACACAGCTCTTCATGTGGTAAAAAAACTAACTGTGGCATTTCATCACCTATATATTTTCAACAGACTGACCTTTCAGTGCTGCTCGAATTGAATTATCCATACGACGATTAGCAAACTCTTGAGTTTGTGCATCTAATGCTTCAATCGCTTTTTCAATGGCGTCAGTATCATCACCTTGAGCAGTCAATTGTAACTGTTCAATTGCAGCGTTGATATCAGCAAGTTCTTGTGGGTTTAATAAATCAGCATCTTTAGCAAGTGCTGCACTTAAGGTTTCAACAACTCTTGAAGCCTCAACTTGCTGCTCAGCTAACATGCGACGAGTAATATCATCTTTCGCATGCTTCATTGAGTCTTTTAGCATTGTAGCAATTTCAGTATCAGATAAACCGAATGACGGTTTAACCTGAATCGTTGTTTTCACTTCAGTGGACTTTTCCATTGCTGTCACACTCAGTAACCCATCCGCATCGACCTGGAATGTGACTCGAATGTGCGCTGCGCCAGCCGCTAATGCAGGAATACCATTTAAGGTAAAGCGAGCTAATGAACGACAATCATCAACTAGCTCACGTTCGCCCTGCACTACATGAAATGCCATTGCCGTTTGGCCATCTTTAAATGTTGTGAACTCTTGCGCACGGGCCACTGGAATTGTGGTATTGCGCGTCACCACTTTTTCAATTAAGCCACCCATGGTTTCAATACCAAGGGACAGTGGAATAACATCCAATAATAATAAATCTGACTCAGGCTTATTACCTACCAAAATATCAGCTTGGATTGCCGCGCCAATGGCAACGACACGATCAGGGTCAATTGACGTTAGTGGAGTCTTTTTAAAGAAGGTTTCTACTTGCTCACGCACTAATGGTACACGAGTCGAACCACCGACCATGACTGTCTCAATGATGTCATCTGCAGTCACTTCGGCATCACGTAATGTACGGCGACAACTTGCAATCGTCTTTTTAACAAGCGATGCAATTAACGATTCAAATTCAGCTTTCGATACTTCCGCATTAACTGTATCGCCATTTTCTAGCGTAACAGATGCAATACAAGTATCTGCATTGGTTAACTGCTCTTTGACACGACGAGACTCAATTAAAAGCTGACGAGACAAAGAAGCTGAAAGCTCAGTCAGTCCAAAAGCTCGTTGTAAGTGCGCTTGCAACAGGTGGTCAAAATCATCACCGCCTAGCGCAGAGTCGCCACCTGTGGCTAATACTTCAAATACACCACGATTCAGACGTAAAATTGAAATATCAAATGTACCGCCACCTAAATCATAGATAGCAATCACACCTTCTTGTTTGGTGTCTAAGCCATAAGCAATCGCTGCTGCAGTAGGCTCATTCAATAAGCGTAATACTTTTACACCCAAAAGCTCTGCTGCATCTTTAGTACCTTGACGCTGAGCGTCATCAAAATAAGCTGGTACGGTAATGACAACCCCTTCTAAATCTCCGCCTAATGTTTTTTCAGCGCGGCTAATAAGAGGTTTAAGTATTTCAGCGGAAACTTGCACAGGGTTAACAGCGCCCTGAGCAGTATTAAAAATAGGTAGACCATTATCACTAGCAGTCAGCGAATATGGGAGTTGTTGCTCGCCAGATTGAATATCAGCAAGACTGCGTCCCATAAAGCGTTTAACAGAAACGATGGTATTTTGCGGATCTTTTACAGATAGTGCTTGGGCTGCTAAACCTGTTTCGATGCTGTCGACACTATAATGTACAACTGAAGGTAAAGAATGTTGATTACTGTCATCAGGTAAAGTCAGTGCTTCACCACTTCTGACAGCCGCAACTAATGAATTTGTTGTACCTAGATCGATACCCACAGCAAGGCGGTGCTGATGAGGCGCGGCGCTTTGACCGGGCTCAGCGATTTGAAAGAGGGCCATAGTATTCCAATTATTTATTAGTCTGGACTCAATTAGAGACAATTTAAAGGCGCTGTTATATTAACAGCGCGAAATTAATCTAATAATGAATCTTCGACTCTTGCGAGTTCATCCTGCAATTTTGCCATAAATTTTAGCTTTCTTATTTGATCCGCTGCAGATAAATTATTTTCATCTGATTCGGTTGCTAATAATGTGGCAAGTAATTGCGAAAGTGTCTTTTCAAAGCCAGCAAATGACTGATATAAATCATCGATTAATTCATCAGCTTGTTGACTATCTTTAATATCTTCTAGGGATTCACGCCATTCCATTTGCTGCATCAAAAAAGCAGTATCTTTGACTGTCGTCGTTTCATGGCTTATATCAATGCCACGTAAACTTAACATGTGCTCTGCACGTCTTAATGGATTTTTTAGCGTTTGATAACCGTCATTTACCTGCGCAGTGCGTTGCACAGACAACAACTTTTGTTGTTCTGACTCGTTAGCAAATTTATCGGGATGAACCGCCCTTTGCAGCTCGCGGTAGCGCTCTGCAAGGTTGGCGGTGTCGATATCAAAGGAAGGTGTTATTTGAAATAATTCAAAGTAATTCATTGGCAGATATCATGCTCTTAGTTGGTAAATTAGAGTGAAGCTTCACAATTAAACAGTAAAGCTTTCACCACAACCACATTCACCTTTGGCATTAGGGTTGTTAAATTGAAAACCTTCATTAAGGCCTTCTTTAACAAAATCTAATTCAATGCCTTGAAGATAGATAAAGCTTTTAGCATCAATGATGATATTAACGCCTTCAATCTCAAAAACGTCATCATCATCATTTGCTTCATCAACAAACTCAAGCACGTAAGCCATACCAGAACAGCCAGATGTTCTTAACCCTAGGCGTAAACCCAAGCCTTTTCCTCGATTAACTAGGAAAGATTTCACTCGTTCAGCCGCAGCTGGGGTCATTGTTATTGCCATCTTAACTCCGGTATTACTTGTCTTGCTTTGATTTGTACTCATCTAATGCTGCTTTAATAGCGTCTTCGGCTAAAATAGAGCAATGGATTTTAACTGGTGGTAATGCAAGCTCTTCAGCAATGTCAGCATTCTTAATCGTCGCTGCTTCATCTACACTTTTACCTTTAACCCACTCTGTTACCAGTGAGCTAGAAGCGATTGCGCTGCCACAACCATAAGTTTTGAATTTAGCATCTTCAATGATACCGTCTTCGCCAATTTTTAGTTGAAGCTTCATCACGTCACCACATGCTGGTGCGCCAACCATACCTGTTACCACTGAAGGGTCATTCTTATCAAATGAACCTACGTTACGTGGATTTTCATAATGTTCGATTACTTTTTCGCTGTAAGCCATAACAATTCTGCTCCGTTTATCGCTATCGATAATAATGTATTAGTGATGTGCCCACTGAACTTGGTCCAGATCGATACCATCTTTGAACATCTCCCAAAGTGGAGACATTTCACGTAACTTACCGATAGAATCATCAATTACTTTAATTGCATGCTCGATATCTTCATCAGTGGTAAAACGACCAATTGAGAAGCGAATTGAGCTGTGTGCCATTTCATCATTTAAGCCTAATGCACGAAGTACATAGCTAGGCTCTAAACTTGCAGAAGTACAAGCTGAACCTGATGATACGGCTAAATCTTTAAGGGCCATCATTAATGACTCACCTTCAACAAAATTGAAGCTCACATTAAAGATACCGCAGTAGCGTTGTTCCATATCGCCATTGATATAGGTTTCTTCGATATGCTTAATGCCAGCCCATAATTTGTCACGTAGACGAAGTATGCGAGCATTATCTTCAATCATATCTTGCTTAGCGATAGCAGCGGCTTCGCCTAGGCCAACAATTTGATGAGTTGCTAATGTACCACTACGCATACCACGTTCATGGCCACCACCATGCATTTGCGACTCTAAACGAATACGAGGTTTACGACGCACGTATAATGCACCAATCCCTTTTGGTCCATACATTTTATGGCCAGAGATAGAAATCAGATCAACTTTAGTGGTTTTCACGTCAATCGGTAATTTACCTGCACTTTGTGCAGCATCCATATGGAAGAAAATACCTTTTGAGCGACATAACTCACCAATTGCATTAATGTCTTGAATAACACCAATTTCATTGTTCACATGCATGATGCTCACTAAAATTGTGTCATCGCGCATTGCACCTTCAATCACTGATAATGGAATAAGTCCATTGTCACTTGGTTCAAGGTAAGTCACTTCAAAGCCTTCACGCTCTAATTGGCGACAAGCATCAAGTGTGGCTTTATGTTCTGTCTTGCTCGTGATGACATGCTTGCCTTTCTTGTTATAGAAATGCGCAATACCTTTAATAGCAAGGTTGCTTGATTCAGTCGCACCCGATGTGAATACGATTTCGCGGTGATCCGCGTTGATTAAATCAGCCACTTGATTACGAGCAATATCAACTGCTTCTTCGGCTTGCCAACCATAACGGTGAGAACGAGATGCAGGGTTACCAAACACACCGTCCATTGTCATAAATTGGACCATTTTGTCGGCAACACGTTTGTCGACTGGGGTTGTTGCGGCATAATCTAAATAGATAGGAAGCTTCATCATACACTCCGTACTGAGCAGCCATCTTTGTGACCACTTACAACGTACATATAATTGTTATCGATACAACTACATAAAATTACAATGTAACTCTATGCTCATTCTGCATTTCGTCTTGCTTTAACGAGATAAATTGAACATCTCTTTTATCCATTAATCCAGCAAGCGTAATGCCATCTAAAAATTCTGAAATTTGTTTACTTAAATCTCCCCATAATGAATGGGTGAGACAACGGGAGCCACTTTGGCAATTCCCTTTTCCCTGACAACGAGTCGCATCAACTGACTCGTCTACAGCATGCACGACCATGCCAACAGAGATGTCATTCGCTTCTTGTCCAAGACGATATCCGCCTCCAGGACCACGAACACTAGATACAAGACCATGTTTACGAAGCTTAGCGAAGAGTTGCTCAAGATAGGAAAGCGATATTCCCTGTCTTTCAGAGATATCCGCTAAGGGAACTGGCCCGGTGGCTGAGTGAATAGCAACGTCCAGCATAGCTGTCACTGCGTAGCGACCTTTTGATGTCAGTTTCATAACGTTATTTGCTCCCATATACTATAGGGCAATTTCACCATACCCGAGTAAATTAGTCAAGTATTTAACCTAGTAAATCACTCAAGTATTATCTCTCGTTCGCTGCTAACAATTTAGGTCTACAATTTTGCACAGGTATTTAACCTTTTTATACAACAAGATTCAATGCTAGTACGGCATTAATTGAGCGAATATGTGATAAAACTGCAGTAAGTCAAAAAAAACAGGTTAATGTGAAAAGCTCACGACTCAAAAATAAAAAAGTCGATACCTTTAAGTGGGTATCGACTGGATATTTTTCAAGTCTAATGATTAAATTATCGGATCAAACTTATCAATTTCTTGAATTCGCTTTTCTGCAGCTTCTTGCTCTGCTTCATTAAAGTCACCCACATTCAACTCTGGTAACTTTTCAGTGCAAACTTCACCGCCCATAGTTTGTACAGCTTGACAAATCTCTTGCACTTTAGAATCCATCAAATGCATATGATCAAGCATTTGACCAATCGCACTGGCAACTGGATCTGGATTATCAGGAGATACTGCATAAGCATCAAACCCATATTTCTTCGCCATCGCACTGCGACGTTCAGTTTGTTCTTTCGATTGCGCCGAAGGCTTAGCAACTACCCTTGCAGGAATACCCACAACAGTCGTTTCTTTGGCGACATCTTTAACTACAACAGAATTTGAACCGACTCTAGCACCGTCATGCATGGTGATTGGGCCAAGAATTTGAGCGCCTGCACCAATAACCACATTATTTTCTAATGTTGGGTGACGCTTACCTGCTTGCCATGTTGTGCCACCTAAGGTCACGCCGTGGTAAAGAGTACAATCATCACCAATTTCAGCAGTTTCACCAATAACAATGCCCATGCCATGGTCGATAAAAAATCGGCGACCTATTGTAGCCCCAGGGTGGATCTCAACCCCAGTGAACCAACGAGAAAAAGTAGACAAACATCGCGCTAACAGATGCCATTTAGCATTCCAAAGCTTATTACTGATGCGATGAATCCAAATCGCATGCATGCCTGGATAATTGACTAAAATCTCAAAGCTATTATTCGCCGCTGGATCTCGGTGATAAATAGATTCAATATCTTCCTTTATTCGCGCTATCACGCCCATGTCACAGTCCTTCTTTCTACCACTATAAAATTATGACTTTTTTACTAAAAAATAAGTTATGACTCTTTATCGTTGCTGCTTTCTTCTTTCGGCATTTTTTTATCTATTGAGGTCAAAATACCTCGAAGAATATTCATTTCAGCCGTTTCAACACGAGCACGGCTAAATAAGCGTTTAAGCTTGGTCATGATCTGACCTGGGTGATTTTTAATAATGAAATTTGTCTTAGTTAGTGTCGACTCAAGATGAACATAAAAGCGTTGTAAGTCTTCTGAGAGTGGGTATTCTTCTTCAAAAGTCGCCTTTTCATCTAATGCTAAATGCGCCATACGAGTTTCATAACAAATGATCTGCACCGCTTGCGCTAAATTAAGCGAGCTATATTCAGGGTTTGCAGGTATAGACACGTGATATGTACACTCTTGCAGCTCTTCATTACTTAAACCGTGGTTTTCACGACCAAATACAATAGCTACAGGCCCTTTAATACTTTCCAGAGCCAACTTTTCGCCCGCTTCTTTCGGGACTAAGATAGGCCAATCTAGTGTTCTGCTACGTGCACTCGTTGCAATCACTAAGCTACAGCCAGCAATCGCTTCTGAAAGTGAGTCAACAATCGTCACGTCTCTAATCAAATCGGCTGCACCTGCAGCGAGTGCAATAGACTGTCCATCAGGCTGCACTCTAGGTTCAGCAAGGTATAAGTTTGATAAGCCCATGGTTTTCATGGCTCTAGCGGTAGAACCGATATTTCCGGGATGCGATGTCCCAACTAAAACAACACGTATATTACTCAGCATGAAACTACTTTAATCGTCTAAAAATCTATTTGCGGATAGTAACACAAGCTGCAAATAATTCCTTATATGAAAATCTGCATTTGATAAACCTGTCAAAATGCGTATAATTACGCGGCTGATTTATTCGTTCTTTAACATCCAGGGGATTGCTATGCATCCGATGCTGACTATTGCCACGCGCGCTGCACGCGCTGCGGGCCAAACTATTATGCGCGCCTATACTGAACTCGACAAAGTTGAAGTTGATTCAAAAGGTCTAAATGACTTTGTTACAAGTGTAGACAAGGAAGCAGAAGCTACCATTACATACCAAATTCGTAAATCTTACCCAGATCATACGATTGTTGGCGAAGAAGACGGTGAGAACCGTGGTTCAAATAAAGATTATGTATGGATAGTCGATCCTTTGGATGGGACCAACAATTTCGTTCGTGGTATCCCTCATTTCGCAGTATCTATCGCAGTTCAATATAAAGGCAAAATTGAAGTTGCCGTTATTTACGATCCTGTTCGTGAAGAATTATTCTCTGCTGTTCGCGGTCAAGGTGCTAAAGTAAATGACTTCCGCCTACGTGTAACTGGTGTAAATGAACTCGCTCATACCATGATTGGTACTGGTTTCCCGTTCAAATCTCGTCAACACACTGAAACTTACATGAACATCTTAGGTGAAGTATTCCCTGTATGTGCTGACATACGTCGCGCAGGTTCAGCGGCACTTGACTTAGCTTATGTTGCTGCAGGCCGTTTAGACGGTTTCTTCGAAATCGGTCTTAAGCCTTGGGATATCGCAGCAGGCGACTTAATCTGTCGTGAAGCAGGCGGTACCGTAACAGATTTCACTGGTAACCATAATTACCTAACTTCAGGTAACGTTGTTGCAGGTTCGCCTAAAGTGACTTCAGAATTAGTTAAAATTATGCGTCCTTTACTCAATGATGGCCTTAAGCGCTAATCATTAATCTGACCAATAACGGTTAGAACAATTAAAACCGCCTGACTTAAACGTCATTGGCGGTTTTTTTATGCCTGAAATTCCTAAACCGTCTATTAAGGCGCTAGAAAGTGATGATATTAGAATAAATTTATAATTTTTGACCTAGATCACTCAGTAAAACACGACCTAGCAGAATATACTGAATTATCAATTAAATTAATAATAAGAGATGTAATAATCATGCCGCTTCCAATACTCCGTCAAATAGGTGTTAAAAGCCTAAAAAGCGTCGAACATGTCGTTTTATTCATTATTTCTCTTGCGACGGTCTTCGCCATTGGCGAGGAAGTGTTGCACATGTTTCACATCAAAACGGTAGAACTTGCTGATCTGCTATTACTGTTTATTTATCTCGAAGTCTTAGCCATGGTGGTCAATTACCTTGAGTCAGGTAAATTGCCCATCCGTATGCCTTTATATATCGCGATTGTGGCACTCGCCCGTTACTTAATTCTTGATATGAAGGATATGGATGATTGGCGCATACTGGCTATATCACTATCAACAATCGTGCTAGCAGCAACGGTCATTGTCATTCGATGGGGCCAACTAAAACTCCCATATCCAAAAAATAAAGATATGGAACATTAAAAATTGATGAGTAACTATTCTTAAGAATTGATATTTTAATTTGAATAATTAAGCGATAAGTGACTAACTTATCGCTTTTTTTATAGATGTTGATTAGTATGAATTAGCGGATAAATTATGCTCATTAATAAAAGTAAATACGGAGTAAGGCGGTTATGTCTAACGAACCCACAGGATTTGAAGAAAAAAGAAACTCATTACGAGTGGATATGGAAGCCGAGCGCATTTTATTGCATTGGATAGATTCATCTGGCGAGTCTTGTGAAGATTATGGTGTATGTATTGATTTGGCGCGCAAAGGTATCCTGATTGACTATAAGAGTGCGTTCAATCTTGGAGATTTAGTCGCTATCACTTTTAATCACAATACTGAAAAACAAAACACGATTAAAGGACAAGTCTGCCGCTGTACCGAAGCTAAGCCGCAAAGCTTTCATATTGCCTTACAGCTTGTTTAATACCGTATAAATTCTCACACAGTAAACGTATTTAATGGATAGCAGACTTGAATAGAAATTGATTTCAAAACTTATGATTTAATGAGTTATTTTGAACTATGATTAATTTAAGGTGGTAGAAATCTCATAAAATAAGGTTGCGCTATGATAATACTGGTCGGTGGTGAAAAAGGTGGCAGTGGTAAAAGTTGTTTAGCTCAAAACCTTGCTGTATATGTTACCGAAACCTTCAAAGCCAATGTATTAATGGTGGACTGCGATCCACAACGCACCACATCTGATTGGATCCAAGCGCGCAATAACCAAACCGACTTAAAGCCAATAAACTGTATTCAGCTCTACGGTAAAATTCGTAATGACCTATTAAGTTTGGGTGAGCGCTTTGACTATGTCATTGTTGATTGTGGTGGTCAGGATAACTTAGCGATGCGCGCAGCGATGTCAGTTGCCAGTTACGTTGTTATTCCATTAAGACCAAAACGCCGCGACTTAAAAACACTCCCCCACATGGAAGATATGCTCAGTACCTGTAAAATGGTGAATCCAAAAATGGTGGCTACTGTGGTTATCAGTCAATGCCCAGCCCTTCCCTCGCAATTTAAACGCATACTTGAAGCCAAAGATGTCGTCAAATCGTTTGGACTCACCGCTTTGAATGCTGTCACTTTTAATCGCAATATTTATGATGACAGTGAAGAAAGTGGTTCATCAGTACTAGAAATAGATCCTCAAGGTAAAGCCGCCCAAGAAATCACAAATATTGCTGAAGAGTTATTTGCGATACCGCCCGATGACAGTTTTGAATTTTAAACTCAAATTCATACTCGCTTATTAGCAATAACGGCAATCAGTAACGCCAAAATGTGATCATGACTCATAAATGAACTAAAAATCGTTGCCCATTTCAGCTTGGTGCGCCAAGATCACAGCAGCATTTAACCGTGCACTAAATTACCCTTCGCTGAGATAACAGCTCTTTATCCAATAGGTTAACCTCTATGGCACTAATCCTCCTCTTAACCCAACAGATGTGCCTTTACCTCGTCATCGTTTATCTGTTCAGCAAAACGCCCTTATTCAAAATGTTTGCCGAAACATCAACTCGCTTGCCTCATAAGGTTTTCATTTATGTGGTTTTTTCAGGTTTTTGTATTATGGCAACCTACTTTGGTGAACAAACCACAGGCGCCATTGCTAATACCCGAGCAATGGGAGCTGTACTTGGCGGATTGTTAGGTGGGCCAGTAACAGGATTCTTTATCGGATTAACGGGAGGGTTACACCGCTACAGTTTAGGTGGGTTTACTGATTTAGCTTGCGCCATTTCAACCACCCTAGAGGGCCTATCGGCGGGCATGGTCAGTTATTACCTCAAACGCAGCGGTAATCTAGAACTGATTTTTAATCCTTTACTGGTATTTTTAGTGACTTTTTGCGCCGAGTTAATGCAGATGAGCATCATCTTGCTAGTAGCAAAACCATTTGATCATTCCTTTGAATTAGTTTCAGAAATCGCTATGCCGATGCTATTGGTCAACGCCATTGGCGCTGCATTGTTTATGAGCATGATTCTGGATCAAAAAACCATGTTCGATAAACTTTCTTCCGCCTTCTCGACTAAAGCCCTCAAAATTGCAGAACGCAGTGTCGGGCTACTTTCCAAAGGGTTCAATCAACAATCCACCAGCAAAGTAGCGCAAATTATTATCGAAGAAACCCAGGTGGGCGCTGTGGCAATTACTGACAGAGAAAAGTTATTAGCTTTTATTGGTATAGGTGATGATCATCATATTCCAAATACACCTATTTCGTCGCAAATTACCTTAGATGCCATTGCTCAAAATAAAGTTATGTTTGCTGATGGCGTGGAAAGCAGTTATTGCTGCTCCATAGACCATAAGAACTGCCGCTTAGGTTCTAGTTTAGTGATACCGCTCCGCAGCGATAATGAAGTTATCGGTACGATTAAATTGTATGAGCCAAAAAACAAATTATTCCTCAATATCAATCGTACTTTAGGTGAAGGAATAGCTAAGTTACTTTCAAACCAAATATTATTTGGACGATATGAGCAACAGCAAAACTTGCTCACTCAATCAGAGCTTAAATTATTGCAAGCACAGGTTAATCCACACTTTTTATTTAATGCGTTAAACACTATCAGTGCTATTATCAAACGCGATCCACAAATGGCAAAGCAGCTACTTCAGCAACTGTCACAATTTTTACGCATCAATTTAAAGCGCACCACAGGCCTTGTGAGCCTTAGTGATGAACTTGAACATATTGACGCTTATTTAGCGATTGAACGAGCAAGGTTTATCGATAAGTTACAATTAGATATCGATATACCAGCTAGCTTACATCACTACCGTCTGCCTGCATTTACGTTACAACCCATCATTGAAAACGCAGTTAAGCACGGCACCTCACATTTAATTGAGCAAGGTATTATTTCTGTCACAGCATACGTCACTGACGATGAGTTAGTATTGAAAGTCACCGACAATGCCGGATTATATAACCCGCCTGAACGCTCGGAAGGTTTAGGAATGAACATAGTGCATAAGCGTATTCAAAACCAATTTGGCGAACAATATGGCGTTAAAGTGGATTGTAAGCAGGATAAAGTTACCTGTGTTTCGATTCACCTCCCTTACTCTGGAGATAAACCATGATTAGCTGTTTAATCATTGACGATGAACCCTTTGCTCGGCAGCAATTAGCTGACCTGCTAGCAACTGAAACTGACTTCAACATTATAGAAGAATGCAGTAATGCCATTGACGGACTCCACGCCATTAATAAACATCAGCCACAAGTAATATTTCTCGATATTCAAATGCCGAGAATTACCGGTATTGAGCTGGTTGGGATGTTAAATCCACAGAAGATGCCCAGAGTGGTATTTGTCACAGCTTTTGATGAGTATGCGGTAAAGGCATTTGATAACAATGCCTTTGATTACTTACTTAAGCCAATCGAAGAAAATCGATTCAAAAGAACAATTGATAAAGTCAGAAACGATTTAGCTCCACAAGCAATTGAAACTATTGCTCCAGAGCAAATTGAGCATTTACCTTGTTATTGTGGCAATAAATTAAAAGTGGTGGCGACAGAAGATGTTGAATACATTTTTAGTGATGTAGGCGGAATACATGTTAATGCGACTAACAGCTATTGCCATACCCAACTCACACTAAAAGTTTTAGAGGAAAAAACCCCTCTCGTGCGCTGTCATAAGTAATATCTACTTGCACCTCGTGCGATTTCAGAAATTGAATTGCTCGACACAGGCGCTGAAGTGACCACCCATAGTGGTAAAAAAGTACCCGTTTCTCGTCGCTACCTTAAGCAGTTAAAACAAGTCTTAGGCTTTCAGTAGCCGCCTCCCAAAGCTTGCGACACCTGCAACATTGAGTAATTAATCCTCTTAAAGGTAAATCTGTGTGAATATTAAATGTTGAGCTAGCGCCGCTTAATCCCAGATAATACCGCTTACCCTCCTAAATCGACCTATTAGTCAGTTTACGCTTTTTTATTGTCTTCAGCGCGATAAAGTCGCACCATTGAAAATGGGAGATATTTAAAATGACTTGGTTTTTACTTTGTGTAGGCTTGCTAATTGGCGGCTACTTTATTTACGGTGCTTTTGTTGAAAAGGTATTTGGGGTTAATGCCCAAAGACAAACCCCAGCATTCACTAAAACTGACGGCGTGGATTACGTGCCAATGTCTAAAGGTAAGGTGTACTTAATCCAGCTCTTGAATATTGCAGGTGTCGGCCCTATCTTCGGTCCAATTTTAGGTGCCCTTTATGGCCCTGCTGCCATGTTATGGATTGTATTTGGGTGTATTTTTGCAGGTGCCGTCCACGATTATTTTTCTGGCATGTTATCGGTAAGAAATAACGGTCAATCAGTGCCTAACCTTGCTGGCAAATACTTAGGTAAACCTGCTAAACACTTTATGAATGTGTTTGCCATAGTCTTACTATTGTTAGTTGGTGTGGTATTCATTTCAGCCCCAGCAGGCTTATTAAGTAAGCTAACTGGCTACGACATGGCAATTTTTGTTGGCATCATCTTCAGCTATTATCTTATCGCAACATTGGTTCCTGTAGATAAAATCATCGGCCGCCTATACCCATTTTTTGGCGCGCTACTGATGTTCATGTCAGTTGGCTTAACCTTAGCGATTATTGTATCAAGTGAGCACACTTTATTGCCTGGCTTTGAAGCTAAGGACTTCTTAACTAACTTGAATCCAAATGACATGCCATTATGGCCTGCCTTATTTATTACCATTGCATGTGGTGCGGTATCGGGTTTCCATGCAACACAATCACCACTTATGGCACGTTGTGTTGAAAATGAGTCAAATGGTCGCTTTGTATTTTTTGGCGCTATGATTGGTGAAGGTGTTATCGCCCTAATTTGGTGTGCTATCGCATTATCATTCTTTGGTGGCATCGAAGGCCTTAACGCAGGTATGGACGGCAACCCAGCTAATGTGGTTTATGCTGCTTCAAACGGTTTATTAGGTGCTGTAGGTGGTTTCTTAGCTATCTTAGGTGTGATTGTTTTACCGATTACATCTGGTGACACAGCATTTCGTTCTGCACGATTAATCTTGTCAGAGTTTTTCAAGATGCCGCAAACTCAAATATCTAAACGCTTACTATTAGCGATTCCATTATTCGCTATTGGCGCAATATTGACTCAAGTTGATTTCGGTATTATCTGGCGCTATTTCGGCGTAGCCAACCAAACAACGGCTGTATTAATGTTATGGACGGCATCAGCTTATTTGCTACGTCATAATAAACTGCACTGGATTTGTACCCTACCAGCGATGTTTATGACCTGTGTTGTGATTAGCTTTTTACTCAGCTCGCCAACTTTAGGTGCAGGACTAAACATGACGGTATCAACCATCGCAGGTCTGGTTTCTACTCTAGTTATTACCGCTTTGATTATGGTTAAAACTAAGGGTAAAGCAGTCGAAGATGAAGCTGAGTTAAATGTTGAATTAGCCAATAAAGCCTCTACTGAAGCTTAATCACTGGCATTGGTTGTATTTCAAAATAAAACAATGTAGATAGAGCAAATAAATCAGAATATCCAAAGGCCGATAACCCTGTTATCGGCTTTTTTATGGGCCTTTTTATGGGCAGAACAGCCTACTTTTAATCTCTCATCAAAAGGAAACTCAATGGAATACTTAATTCCGTCCTTTAGATTTCAGCTTTTCTGATAACATTTGTTATAATAACCGCAAATTAGTTAATCAAGCCTGAGTAATGACACAAGCAAACAACCCGCTACATGGTATAAAACTTGAAACCATCGTTAATGATCTCGTCGATAAGTATGGCTGGGAAGAGTTAGGTAGCCGTATTAATATTCGCTGTTTTAACGATAACCCTAGCGTTAAGTCGAGCTTAAAGTTTTTACGTAAAACCGAGTGGGCGAGAGACAAGGTCGAATACTTGTGGCTTAAAATGAATAAACTTCCCTTGCCTGCACCAAAGCCTTATGTTGAAAAAGAGCAAGAACCTTCAACGAGCAACGCAAAGTCAGGTCACAGTAATAAAAGCACTGAAGGCGTCAACGCGAGTATTTGGGGAAAGTAAGCTTTAAAATTAAAGCTAAACAAAACAGGCATGAATATTCATGCCTTTTTTATTGATAAAATTTGATTCAACATCTTAGCAATGCATACTCGATAATCAATGTTATAACCATCAGGGTTAATTACATTGGAAACTCAAATATCAAACGCCACACTTGCAGTTCACCATCAGTTTGATAACTCACCCCAAATCTATCGGTACTGAACCAGCCCCAACCTAATGGCTTGGATAAAGCTAAGGTTGCACCCACTTCATAAGTACTCGAAGTATGAATATCATCTTCTAACGGTGTAATAAACTTAAGCTTGTTAAAGTACCAACGCCCAGCCACAAACAATCTAGGTTCAATAGTATAATCACCCCAATCCCACTGCTGTCCAACACCGAAATCAATGCCAGATTGCAGTACTGAATAGCTTTCTGAGCTGTCGTTTATACTGCTTTTATAACCTGCGTAGTAAACTCGATTAACCCAAATGGGTGTATATTTAGGTTGCGCTAACCCGTATAACGCAGATATACCCGTAGAGACAATTCCCACGTTACTACTATTAGAAAAATTGTGACCGTAGCCTAAATCTAAATAGCTTTGAAAAGTCAGTTGTTCATCATAAAGCCATTTGTATTCAATTCCAGGTGTGATGGTCATAGTGCCAACATTATCTGGGATATCGCCTTCTGGTAAGTCACTAAACGAGTAATCAAAGAAACCTAATGAAATGGGTAATCTTAAGGTGAGAATATGATCGTCTGACTCTTCAATATCAAAAGCAAAGGGAATATTAACTACAGCAGCATTCTGCCCAGAGGTGCGATATATACCGCTGCCAATGTAATTTGCAAAAGCATAATGAGAGAGATCGGGATTTTTCGACTCACCAGCATAGCTTTGAGACGGGGTAAAAAAACTAACAAAAAGCGCTGCAAGAATAGTTGCAACGCTTTTAGGATGAATAAAGCGACACGCTTTCAATGTTGATAACCCATATGTTTTAAGCAACTCTTATCATGTCTCTAATAAGCGACGAAAGAGGTCTAGGCTAAAGCATCAACCGTTATTTATCTTCTTCGATAAAATGATGTTCTGTCATCATATGACCTAACTGGGTTGATTTAGTTTTTAAATAATCTTCATTATAACGGTTTTTACCCACTTGCAAAGGCACTCTTTCAGCAACTTCAATGCCCATCGATTGCATCGCTTTGACTTTACGTGGATTATTCGTCATAAGCTTAACCTTGCTTACGCTAATTTGCGCTAACATAGGCTCGACCATATCGTACTTACGCATGTCAGCTTCAAAGCCTAAACGCTCATTCGCTTCAACCGTGTTAGCACCTTGGTCTTGTAACTCATAAGCACGGATTTTGTTAAGTAACCCAATACCACGTCCTTCTTGACGTAGGTAAAGAATAAACCCTTGACCATTTTCAGCGATATTTTGCATTGCTGTTTGCAGTTGGAAACCACAATCGCAACGTAAACTAAATAAGGCATCACCAGTTAGACATTCTGAATGAATTCGGCCTAACATAGGCTCGGTGGCATTAAGCTCACCATAAGTTAACGCCACATGCTCTTTGCCAGTTTCTGTATCTTCAAAACCATGCATAGCAAATACGCCCCAAGGCGTAGGTAACTTAGAAGTGGCGATATATTTAATCGACATGGATAAACCTTTAAGACAACGCTCAATCCTTGAGACTTTTCATCCTTGAACTGACTTTTATGTCATGACTATTTCGAATACTGGACTAGAATTTTGCTGGAGCAAATCCTGTGACAACAGTGATATTCATTTCGCGGCCCATAGCAGTCATTGGGTGAACAACTACAAGTCCTTTTACTGATTTTTTAAGCTTGCCCATATCAGCTTGTTCAGCTTTAGTCAGTGCACGGTTGAATTTTAAGCCTTTAACTTCTTGGCCTTGCTTATTCAATTGACGTGATTGCTGATTTTTCAAGCTCGCAATACGTTTAGTGACTGTGGCAATTTCTTTCTTAAACTGCATGATAATAACTTTGTCTTCACGCGCTTCTGCGGCAGCAAGCTTACGACGAAACTTCTCTGCTTTATCATTTAATGCTTGCAGTTCTTCTTTTAAATTCATTTCTTTACCTTAAATTCTTTCATGTTATCGATAGCAATGAGTTGTTTTGATATCGAACAACACTTTTTCGAACGCAAATTATATACCTAAAGGGGTTAAATTAGCTAACTTGAAAACTTGTTACAGCGCATAAATTTATCATTTCATCACTGCTATGGGAGTTTCGTTGTCTGATGGCTATAAATTGAACTTTGATTACTATACTGTTTTTATAACATTCAAGTTGAAGCGAGGCTAAACAACAACGTAATTATTGGCGAGGACAACTCTGATTGTTCGTGTCGCAGTTATTGAAGTTGTTAAATAAGAGCATTATAAATGAGTTTTAAAAGCTCGCTCATGACAATTAACAAGCCAATACCAAAAGTTAACCAACAGCAATAAGCGAACTCATGTCATGGATAACTTGGTTTGAACTACCCCGCCATTTAAGGCTTGGATCAGCTAAATCTTGTTCAAATTTTCCATCAACCAATACGTCAACATACGACAATATTTGTTGTTGCTTAAGTGACATCTCATCCAGTTTATAACCACTCCAAAGCCAAATATCTTTATCAGGGCATTCAGCTTTAACTCGTTTAACCAAAGACAAGATAGCGGTTAAGTTTGCAGGGAATAATGGGTCGCCGCCTGACAAAGATAATCCACGACGTTTGATTCTCGTGTCATTTAAATCAGCAATGATTTGATCTTCCATTGGCTTATCCACTTTATGACCTGAACGCGGATCCCAAGTCGATTGGTTATAACAACCACGACATTGATGTTCGCAACCCGATACAAACAAAGTGCAGCGCGTTCCGGGACCGTTTATCACATCGACTGGATAATACTGATGAAAATTCATAACACTTACCTTTCAAATAAATAAGGCGCTAATCAGCGCCTTATTTGATTCTATGTTAACTCAATGACGCGACTAGATATGCTTAACGCGGCGCTTCACTTCTTCTTGCTTACCATAGTTAAACGGTCTTGCATCAGGACTACCTAAATAACCACATACACGACGTGTTACAGATACACGGCTTGGTTCATGGTTGCCACATTTAGGACACACAAACCCTTTACTAGTACAATTAAACTCGCCTACAAAACCACAGTCATAACACTCATCAATCGGTGTGTTAGTGCCGTAATATGGCACACGGCTATAGCTGTAATCCCAAACGTTCTCTAATGCTTCAATGTTGTGTTGCATGTTAGGGAACTCACCGTAACAAATAAAGCCACCGTTAGTGATTTCTGGGTACGGTAATTCAAAATCAATTTTATCGTATGGGTTAACTTTCTTTTCTACATCTAAATGGAAGCTATTGGTGTAATAACCTTTATCAGTCACACCTTCAACCACACCAAACTGTTTTGCATCTAACTGACAGAAACGGCTACACAAGTTCTCACTTGGTGTACTGTATAAGCTAAAGCCATAACCTGTTTCAGCTTTCCATGATTCTGTAGCACGCTTCATCACATTGATAATTTCAACAGCTTTAGTGCGTAAAAGCTCACTGTCGAATACATGCTCTTCTGTGCCATATAATGCATTAATCGTTTCATGAAGACCGATGTAGCCTAATGAAATAGACGCACGGCCATTTTTGAAAATTTCAGAAATATCATCATCCGCTTTTAAGCGAACACCACAAGCACCTTCCATATAAAGAATTGGCGCAACCCGTGCTTTAACTCCAACAAGACGAGCAATGCGGGTATCTAATGCTTTACGAGCCAATATCATTCTTTCATCAAGTAAGGCGAAGAATGCTTTTTCATCGCCTTTAGCTTCTATGGCAATTCTTGGTAGGTTAAGACTAACCACACCTAAGTTGTTACGGCCTTCATGGATAAGCTCGCCATTTTCTTCGTAAGTGCCTAAGAAAGAACGACAACCCATAGGAGTTTTGAATGATCCCGTAACACGCTCTACTTGTTCATAGTTAAGAATGTCCGGATACATGCGCATTGTTGCGCATTCTAAAGCCAGCTTCTTCACATCGTAATTACTATCAGTCGCTTTATGGTTAACACCATCACGAATAGCGAACACAAGCTTAGGGAATACAGCGGTTTTACGGTTTTTACCTAAACCTGCCATACGCACAGTAAGAATCGACTTTTGAATTAAACGTGATTCCCAGCTTGTGCCTAAACCAAAGCCAAAAGTTACGAATGGCGTTTGACCATTTGCAGTATGCAATGTGTTCACTTCATACTCTAAAGACTGGAATGCGTCATGACATTCTTTCTCAGTTTGCGCCATGGCAAAAGCTTCAACATCGCTTACGCCCCACTCTTTACCTATCACTAATTGTTTTTGGTAACTTTTTTGCACAAACTCAGCTAACACTTCGTCAATGCGGTTAATCGTGGTGCCGCCATAGATGTGGCTAGCCACTTGAGCAATAATTTGCGCTGTCACAGCGGTCGCTGTTGAAATAGATTTTGGTGTATCAATCTCAGCATTACCCATTTTAAAGCCATGGGTCATCATGCCCGCTAAATCAATCAGCATGCAGTTAAACATTGGGAAGAAAGGTGCGTAATCTAAATCATGGTAATGCAGTTGGCCTGATTCATGAGCAGCCACAATATCTTTTGGTAATAGGTGCGATTTAGCATAATGCTTAGCTACAATACCGGCTAATAAGTCACGTTGTGTTGGAATCACTTTTGCGTCTTTATTGGCGTTTTCATTTAGAATAGAGCTGTCGCTTTGTTCAACTAAGCCACGAATTTCGCAGTTAAGTTTACTTTTTGCTTCACGACAAATATCGCGATCATGGCGATACTCAATATAATGACGAGCCACTTCTTTGTGAGGCCCTTCCATTAATAAGTTTTCTACCAGACCTTGTAGGTGGTGAATGTCAACTTCTTGCTTGTCGGAGACTTGATCTCTAATCACACAAGCAACAGTTTCAGCGTAATCACTATCAGCACTACCTGTAGCAGTTTCCATCGCAGCAACAATGGCATCCTTAATTCTAGACTCATCAAATAAAGTCCGACAACCGTCCCTTTTAATTACTACAGGCATTACTTTCACTCCATTTATGCACAGGATATAAACACTATATATCCACAACAAAAAACCAATAAACACTAGATATGGTGTATTAAGCAATAATGGAGACTAGAAATCTATGATCTAGATCATATTTAACTGACGAGGTGAGAAATGAAAAATATTACTGCCAAGCTCTGCACTGTTTAGACAGACAAAGCTTGACCATACAATTGAAAACCGTTATCGGCCTAATGCAGAGTTGATTAAATGCGCAGTTTGACGAACAGATTGTCTGCCAGCTTCTATCGCTTCAGCTGCACGGTGAAACTCCATCGTACCGATATCTGCTAACTGTGGCACTAAACACACATCGGGGGGATCGCCCATTAACCGTGCGCGTTTATGGCGTTGTTCTAAAATGTCCATTGATTGAGACATCACAGCAATCATCCCAGGGTGTGATTTAGTCGACATAGAAAACTTTTCAGACAAACCTGCGATGTACTCTTTACCCTTACCTAAAATATCCATAAAAGCGGACTCTGGTTCAGCGCCTTCTTGCTGCTGCTTTTCTAGTGCAGTCGGAGCCCGGCTTTTCATCTGCTGTGGCAACATGTGCATGCTATTACGGCGGTGACCATTTAAATCAACGGCAATCACCACATCAACATCCATTGCACGGCACATTGATACAGGAACAGGATTCACTACAGCACCATCAACTAACCAGCGATCTTGTAATTGCACTGGCGGTAAAAAGCCTGGCATTGAACAAGAAGCTCTGACAGCGTGGCGTAAATCACCTTCTTTAAACCAAATTTCTTGACCTGAATATAAATCAGTCGCTACCGCCGAAAAAGGTTTTTTCAATTGCTCAATACTTAGCTCACCAATACGACCAGCCAAAACATCAAACACCTTTTCACCACTAATTAAACCGCCTTTGCGCCAGCTTAAATCCATTAGACCAAGTACATCCCAGCTTGAAAAACCTCGAACCCAACCTTCTAACTCATCGAGATGATCATTGGCGTACGCAGCACCGACCAATGCCCCTACTGAACAACCGGCCACTTTATCTGGATGCACACCCATTTCAGCAAGTTCTTTTAATACCCCAATGTGGGCCCAACCTTTAGCCGCACCACTGCCTAACGCTACACCAATTCGTAATTGTTTAGTGTTAGGCGGATCCTTGGGTACATCTGACATGTTTGTTTACATCCTTAAAAATACATTGAAATTAAAATGCTAATACTCAGCATAACTGAGGCTTAAGCTGTTGGCTATCTCAGGCTTACACGTTATAATATCTGGCTATCATTTTTTAGGGGATTTACCTTTGTTATTTACCGATTTTTCTTTAGACAAACGCTTACTTGAAAGTCTAAAGCATATGGGCATTTCTGAGCCAACTGAAATTCAGCAGCAAGCCCTGCCGATTGCCCTAGCGGGTAAAGATTTAATGGCATCTTCAAAAACCGGTTCAGGTAAAACCCTGGCATTTTTATTACCTGCTTTGCAGCGCGTAATATCAACAAAGGCCTTATCTAAAAAAGATCCGCGTGTGCTCATTTTACTGCCGACTCGAGAACTTGCCCAACAAGTTTATGGTCAACTGCGTTTATTGGTGGCAAACACCCAATATAAAGCAGTGAGCATTTTAGGCGGCGAAAACTTTAACGATCAAGCAAAGTCATTATCTCGTGACCCACATTTTATTGTGGCAACGCCTGGTCGTATTGCGGATCATCTAGCACAACGTCACCTGTACCTTAATGGACTAGAATTGCTAATTCTTGATGAAGCCGATCGCATGCTTGATTTAGGTTTTGCGCCGCAATTAAAAGCCATCAATGAAGCTGCCGATCACAAACGCAGACAAACACTGATGTTTTCAGCAACGCTTGATCACGATCATATCAATGATATCGCGGCAACCTTATTGAAAACACCAAGTCATGTCGCTATTGGTGCATCACATAACGAACATAAAGACATTAACCAGCGCGTATTCTTAGTTGATCACTTAGATCATAAACAAGCGCTACTACAACATGTGTTGAAAAATGAACAACACAAGCAGGTGATAATTTTCACTGCGACCCGCTCTGATACCGATAGATTAGCTAAACTGCTTGCAGAAGAAGGCTTAGAAACGGCGGCATTAAGTGGTGACTTAAATCAATCTGCCCGTAATCAGATTATGGATAAGTTCAGCCGTGGCCAACAAAAGATTTTGGTAACCACTGACGTTGCATCGCGCGGGTTAGATTTATTAAACGTGTCATTAGTGATTAACTTTGACATGCCAAAATTTGCCGAAGAGTATGTTCACCGTATTGGCCGAACTGGCCGAGCTGGCGCTAAAGGTGATGCGATCTCATTAGTTGGCCCTAAAGACTGGGAAAGCTTTAAAAAGATCCAAGTATTCTTACGTAAGAATTTTGACTTCTCGACCATTGAAGGTCTACAAGGCAAATTCAAAGGCTTAAAAGACAAGCCAAAAGCTGGCAGTAACAATGCGAAAACTGCCGATGTTAAAGCATCTAACAAAAAGCGCAGCACAGCGAATAAACCTAAAACAGCACCCAAACGCGATAAGCGTTTTATTACAGGTGTTGATATTGGTGACGCGCCAATGCGACGTAAGGCAAAGCCAGCCAAAATTTTAGAAAACGATAACTCAATTGTTCAAGATGATGAACAAGAGCTTGGCGAAGATTAAACCCATTTAAGCCTAATGAAGCATATGCTCTGTTAGGCAAAACAAACTAGTTCAAAAGTAAGGTGAAACATGAAAATTTGTGGCGTGGAATTAAAAGGTGGCGAAGCCATCATTAGCTTATTAACTTACGAAGTTGAAACATTCAATGTACCTGAATGTCGTCAAATCTCTTTCAGCATTTCTAAATCTGCTGAAACAGAATCTATTCGTGAGTTTCACTTTGCTTTCCACAAGTTAATGGAAGACTACAAAGTTGACGAAATCGTCATCATTGAACGTGAACAAAAAGGTAAATTTGCAGGTTCTGCTACCAGCTTTAAATTAGAATCAGCGATTCAAATCACTGAATTACCAGTAAGCATTATTAGCCCTGTTATTATTAAAGAAGAGTTAAAACGTAACCCGCCTCAAGCGGATTTAGAAACTCTTGGTCTTAAGCGCGTGCAAATGGCTGCATTTGATGCTGCATACGCACAGCAAAACCGTCGTATGTACGGTAAAGTTTAAGTCAAATACCGACTTAAGCTTACGTAAACAATAAGCCTATCGATTTCCTTAATCATCAATTTGATGAAAACATTAAGATGAATTGGTAGGCTTAGTTTTATCCGCTAATTAACCATATTCCATTGGGCAAACTAACAAGCTATGAGCTCAAAAAAAGCACCCAAAAATCTAGCAGACAAACCCGCTCGTAAAGCGCCGCCTAAAATGGCTGTAAAAAACAGCTCGGCTAAAGTTGCAGCCGCAAAAGATACCTTAGCAGGCCTTGTAACCAGTAAAGATGTGCAAGCAAAACAAAAACAGCAAGCCCAGTTAAAATACCTTAATGGTTATTCAGCCAGCACCATTGAACAAGTTAAACGTCATATTGAAAATGACACCCTCGAAAACCTGCTACTAAGTCGATATCCAACTATCCATGACATACGTACCGATAAAGCCTTATATGACTATGCCATGGAGTTTAAACAGCAATTTTTAAAGCAGTCTGACCCTATATCGAAAGTCATTTTTGATGAAAAAATCAGTTTAAGTCATCAAGCTTTGGGACTTCACACCTATGCTAATCGCGTTCAAGGTAATAAGGTCAAAGCCAAAAACGAGATTAGAATATCTTCTAGACTGCGCCATGTACCCGAACCATTATTAAGAATGGTTGTTGTGCATGAACTGGCTCACCTTAAAGAAAAAGACCATAACAAAGCTTTTTATCAACTGTGCAAATATATGACTGCTGATTATCATCAGCTCGAACTCGATTTACGCTTATTGCTCACATGTATTGAATTGGGTAAGTCGCCATATTAGTCTGAATGAATCATAAAGTATTGGAGCCTTATCATGTACGTAGCAACCTATAGAGGCGAAGGGCGTAGAACCAAACATTATAAATCAGAAAAAGCAGCTTTAAAGTCTATTCGCAATTGGCTAAAAGATAATCTAGATAAAGGTTACTCTGTAGGATAAATGGGGCCAGACATTCCTCCTACTGAATACAATGACTGGGAACTGATCCCATTTGAAGAGCCAAAAGCTGCTTCCTTCTACTCTAGTAAAGAATGGAGCAATCTAAAGGCTGAAGCATTTGAAAAGTATGGAAACAAGTGTGCATGTTGTGGGCGTAGTCCATTACATAATGTCATCATGCATGTTGATCATATTAAACCACGCTCAAAATACCCAGCACTCGCTTTAGACATTAACAACCTTCAAATCCTTTGCGATATTTGTAATATCGGTAAACCCGATAAGTTCGAAACACAATGGCGTGAATAAAAAACTCGTATAAACAAAAAAGCCACGTTTTAACAACGTGGCCTTGTTCAATATAATGGCTGACTAACCTAAATCCATCATCATTTGTTTACTACTGACTAATTGTTTGAATTCTGCCATTTGCTTCTTAGGCAATACCGAAGCCTCCACTATGCTAACTTTCATTGGGTTCGCTGGGCGGCCGTTTACATGGAATTCATAGTGTAAATGCGGGCCTGTAACTCGGCCTGTATTACCGGTTAAGCCAATCACTTGACCACGCTTAACTCGCTGACCTTTTCGCACTAAAAACTTTGATAAATGCAAATAACGGGTTCTGATATTGTTATCGTGTTCAATAACAATATATTTCCCTGCAAAGCGATGGTTAGTGATCATCGACACTACACCATCACCAGGTGCCACAACACGAGTACCAATTGGTGTCGCAAAGTCAGTGCCGTTATGGGGTGATACTCGACCTGTTACAGGGTGCTTACGATGAGGGTTAAAATGCGACGATAAGCGGAACTGACGTTCTAACGGAATACGTTGGAATGCACTGGCTAAGCCTTGGCCACGATCATCATAATAATTGCCATCAACATTTTGAAATGCATTGACGTTATTTCTACGGGAATTAATCCTAACGGCTTGTAGTTGCGAGATCCCAGTTGACTCACCTTCAATATATTGATCATTCATCAATACGTTAAAGGTGTCACCGGCACGTAAATCGCGAGAAAAATCTAATTTGCTCGAAAGTAGCGTTTCAATGGTTTGAATATTTGCCGCACTAAGGCCTGCTCGTTGCGCAGATAAATAGAATGAACCATTAATCTCACCGCTAATAATACGGTTTTGCCAAATGCCTTCGATATTAATTTCTTCAACGCCATAACTACCATCATCAAAGCGAGTAAAAATGACCTGATAAGCGGGGTTAAAGTACAATTCAAGTTTAGTGAGATTTTGTCGTTCGTCCTGGAAGAACTGAATTCTGTTACCCAAAGACAATGTATCTAATGCAAGCACGTTCAAATCGGCTTCAAGCACTTTATACATGGTTTGCTGACCAATACCCGCTAACTCGAATAAATGACCTAAGGTATCGCCATTTTGAATCACACGTTCAAAGTTAGGTTTTATAGGTTCTACAATTTCAAATGTTGAAGCACTCGTCCCATTGGGTAAAAAGGACTCAATGTCCAATGCCACTGGGATGCGCTGCGATGAAAACTCTTGCGGCGTTGGCCATAGCAAAGCCGCAGCAACAACAAATACGCTGGCAAGTAATAATTTTCGATGTAATACAGGTAAGTTAGGCACTTTATTCAAGCGCGCCTGTAACTGACCCCTTTTAGCTGAAAGCAATCTGGGTACCGCCATAAATACGTAAAAAAGTAATACCTTTTAGCTAAGTCGAGTCAACAATAAGATGACCTAAAGAATGCGTACTTAAGCACTAGAAGATATAGTAACGACCCGTTATACCAAATAAATAGCCTAAAAAAAATATAATCTATCATTTAAACTGCATAAATTTGAACTCAGTATAAACCGATTGGACACTCTAGCGGCACTCGATAACTGAACGTAATCAGCTTGAGTTAACTCTGTTATCAAGATTTAACGGCCTATTATATATTGAATTTTCAAATGGCTAAGAGCGAGTAAAATATATATTCACCTGCAATTGCTTTGCTATTAAGTCCTGTTTATTTTGGTTTTAAAAGAGCGAAACCGTCCAATGCTCTGCCCCCTAAAATTTAAACTCTAAACTCTAAACTCTAAACTCTAAACTCTAAACTCTAAACTCTAAACTCTAAACTCTAAACTCTAAAACAAATTAAACATTAACAGTCTTTTTTAAAGGTATTGGGGTGATTATCGAATTAGCAGCTTTCAATGCAGTAACCCCCAGTTAAACAAAAAGTACTCTCGACATACAAGGGCGGGAAGTTCCACACTGAACCGCCCTTCTAAGCTGCAAATTTGCTTTTACTCAGCAGCAGTCTCAACTTTGTATTCAGTTTGTAAACGGCTCACCCCAAGCCCGTTCATTTTATTCACTTTGATTTGCACGCTTATCCGCTCTTTCATCGCTTCAATATGACTAATGACGCCAATCATTTTACCTGATGCATTTAAGTTATCTAGCGCATCTAACGCAGTGTCTAATGTTTGGCTATCTAAGGTGCCAAATCCTTCATCTAAGAATAATGAATCAATACTGGTTTTATGACTGACTAAATCCGATAGTGCCAGTGCTAAAGCCAAACTCACCAAAAAGCTTTCACCGCCTGATAAAGTCCGCGTGTCGCGCACAGCATCGCCTTGCCAGGTATCTAAAACTTGTAACTCAAGCGCTTCCGATTGTTTTCTTTCCAGCAAATAACGACCTTGAAGCCTATCTAACTGACGATTAGCGAGGGTCACTAAATGATCTAATGTCAGTCCTTGAGCGAATTTTCGGAATTTATCGCCTTTTTGCGAGCCAATCAGCGAATGCAAATAAGCGATGTCATCATAATCTTGTTTTGCTTGATTGAGCTGCTCAACCAGCTGTTGCTGACCTTGACGTTTACTTTCATCTTCTTTAAGCAAATGCGCAATTTGCCATAGCTGTTGTTTAACTTCCGCCAATGCCGTTTCAGCTTGTTTGCTCAATTCACTGACTTCTGTAATTACCTGTTCACTAAGACTTGCAATTGTTTGCTCAGTTAACTTCTCCGAGTCGTTTTGGCTAAAGCCGAGTTCCTTAGCTTGGATAATCAATTGCGCCAGTTGTGTTTTCGCTTGTTCAACTAAGGTGCTGGCTTTAACCATGCTTTGATCTAATTGCTGCTTGAGTTGCTTAAGTGCTTCTCGTTGCTCGCTTGGCATCACAGCTTGTTCAAACTCAGCTTGGCTGGTAAATGGACTGGTTAATAACGCCTGTTCAAATGCGCTACCAGCCTCGTTTAACTCAATGGTTAATCGCTGAACTTGTTGCTCATTGGCTTGACGCTGCGCAACTAACTTGTCCAGTTGCTGCTGCATATTGACTCGAATATCATTTGCTTGGCTTAACCTAAGTTCAGCTTGCTGCAGTGACTGGTGACTGGCTTGTTTCTCTTGAGGACATTGTTTGTCGGCAAATAGCGCAAAACGCTGCTTGCTGGTGTTGTTCTGCTCAGCTGTCAGTTGTTCAAGCTGAGAGTCAAGGACACTGTTTTTAGCAGTCATGTCTTGATGCTGGGTCATTAACGCTGCAATCTTTTGTGAGCATAACTGATGCTCTTGCTCTAATACTCCTTGCTGCTCAAACGCTTTTTGCCATTGGGTAATTTGAATGTCTAATTCAACCAACCACGACTCAAATAGGCTAATTTCAGGCATGGTTATGCCTGCTTGAGAGACACTGGTTTGGCTATCACCCAATAAGTCAGCAATCTGCTGCTGAGCTTCAGTCTGATGTTGTTTAAGCTCTTGTAATTTTTGCATCTGAGTTTGCGATTGCTGCTTCGTTAACATCAGTTGACTTTGCAGCTGCTCAGCATGAGCCTGTGCTTGCTGGTATTGCTCATTACATTGCTGGTGCGAAGTAGATTGCTGCCTAATAGTTGCAAGTTGCTGGTGTAATTGCTGTTGCTGCTGCGTTGCTTGTCGAATAAATTCAGCTAGCGATAGCGCATCAATCTCGCTCTCATTTGATGCTAAATGCCCAATCAACAATTGCTCAGTAATCTGTTGATACTCTGATAAATATTGAGTAATTTGATGTTGGTTTTTTTCTTGCTGTGCTGTTAATAATTCAACTTGATGTTGGCGCTGTTTCTTTTCAAGGCTTAACTGCTCACCTTGAGTTTTAATCAGTTGCAATGCGTCAGACTCGCTTTGAAAACGCACTTCGGTGTCACTCACATCAATGGCTTGATAATGGTCAACTAAAGGGTGCTCTTTAGCGCCGCATAAAGCACAAGGTTCACCCTGGATCAATTTAGCCCGCTCAGCGGTTAAGTTTACAATTTGCTGTTCTTGTTTAAGTAACGATTGTAAATCTTTAACCTGTTGGTTCTTTGATTGCCATTCCGTGCGCACTTGGTGAAGCTGCTGGTCAATTTGCCCTAGCTGCTCAGACAATTGCTGTGCCTGTTTTAGCTCATTATTCAGTTCTTGCTGACTTTCAAGATGCAGTTGTTGCAATTGCTGTAATCGGCTGCGAGAAACCTGCTGATCAATTAATTGTTGATACTGAGCCTGCAGTTGCCCTTCTGTGCTGCCAGCAAGTAATTGGGCAAGTTGATGCTCGCTAGCATTTAGCGCAGTTAATTTATGCTGTACTTCAACTTGCTGCGATTCAACGTTTTTCTGGTACTGCTCAAGCTGCTCTGTATGCTGTATACCTTGCACCGATTGAGCTTCGATTGCCTTGACCAGCTCAGCATCTTTTTGGCTTAACCTAGCATAGTTGCTTGCTTGTTGTTTCCACACGGCAATATGACTTTGGATCAACTGGCCTTGTGGGAAACGTTCAATTAACTGCTGGTTGGTTAACTTAGCTTGATTATTTTCAGTTAACTGTTGATTGAGTTGATGCTGCTCACGCTCTACTTGTTGTAATTGCGTTTGCTGTTGCTGCTTGGATTTTTGCAGCTCGGACAATTGAAAATTTAACTTTTCTATTTGCTTATCTAAAGGTTCAACCTGCTGCTCAACTAACTCGATTAATTGTTGATGACTTTGCTTAAGTTGTAAATTCTCTTGTTGTTTATTCTCATGCTCAATAACAGCATCATTAAATGTCACTTGCGCATCTTGCCCAGCTTGTTTTAGCTCTTCTTGTTGCTCATCAAGTTGGCTTTTTTGTTCATTTAACTTATTAAGCGAAGTGAATAAAGGCGTAATGATCTGCGCAGGCTCGCTGGCATTTAATTTTGCTAATGCTGGGGCTTGTGCTGAAATATCAGCTTCAGCTGCCGCTAACGTTTGCTGGCTATCAGTAAGCTGCTGGCTAGTTTTAACGCATTGCTGCGCCCAAGTTAAGTGCTGCTGAAATTGTTGCGTTTTAGCTTGCAATTGCGTCTCTTGCTGCTCTAATTGTAATGCTTCAGCACGCTTATCTACTATCGCTTCGTCCGTTAGCAGCTCAACACTGTCTGTTTTGGCCTCTAACAGTTTTAATGCTTGCTTGGCTTCACTAAAATTCAGATGGACTTGCTCTGAGATCAAGCCATAAATTTCTGTACCTGTTAGTTCTTCGAGTAACTCAGCGCGATCATTGGCATCGGCATTTAAAAAAGCCGCGAATTGCCCTTGAGATAGCATCATTGATTTAGTAAAACGCGCAAAGTCTAGGCCAGTAACGGCTTCGGTTAACTCGGTTTTTTGTTTCACTTGGCTGGCGAGTATTTTGCCTGAATCAAGTTCGGCAAGCTCTACTTGCGCATCTTGCAAATTGCCATCAATTTGACCCCGTGAGCGACGTTGGCTCCAAAAAGCGCGATAGCCTTTACCTTTTACTTCAAACTCAACTTCAGCCAAACAATCACTGGTACCACGAGTCATTAACTCATTAGTGGTTTTCGAGATAACCTTTAATCGCGGCGTTCGATGATATAGGGCTAAACAAATGGCATCTAATATGGTGGTTTTACCTGATCCTGTCGGGCCAGTAATCGCGAATAAACCATTTTCTTTAAACGGCGATTGGGTGAAATCGATTTTCCATTCATTTTTTAACGAGTTGATGTTTTTAAAACGTAAGCTGAGGATTTTCATGCTTTAGCCTCCTCAGTTGTACTTGTTTCAACTTGGGCACCTTGCTCAACAACCTGTTCAACGACTTGATTGAATTGCAGTTTGATCCTTTCTAGCCTTTGTTGCTGTGCGAGCTCTGAAAAATCCTCTTGGGCTAAACGCCGCTCAAACACATCATTCACAGAAAGCTCTGATAAAGTTTCATTATCAAGCTGCGCTATTTGTTGCTGACGTTGACTGCGAGCACGCTTAAGTTGCAACACCTCAACCGCTAAAGGTTCTGTGATATCAGCAATACGACTCTGTAAATCACTCAAAAAGTCTTGCTGTGCAACTTCAATACTCAGCCAAGTCGTTTCTGGCTCGGCATCAGTCGATTTCACTGTAAATTCAGCCAAGCTTGCCTCAATATCAATTAAACTGCCTTTTAAGCTTGCCATAGCCTGAAATCGAGGCACGTCAATAGCGTTTACTTCAGCTAATTTATCTTGCTTAAATTCAACCAGAAAGACACTTTTTTGCCCAGTCAATTCATCAAAGCTTAATGGGATCGGTGAACCGCTATAACGAATGTGCTCAGTCTTAGCGATTTTTTGTGGCCTGTGAATATGACCTAAGGCAATGTAGTCCGCTGCGGGAAACAGAGATGCATTAAATGCATCAAGACTGCCGATGTAAATATCCCTGACAGATTCACTGGTGCTAGCTCCAACCGTGGTTAAGTGCCCTGTAGCAATAATAGGTAATGGCTTATCCTGTTGCTGATTAAGCAGTTGTGCACGCTCAAAACATTGTTCATACAAAGAGGCGATTTCATTACCCAGCTTGCGTTGTTTATCAGTACTAGACTCACCAGATTGACTTAGCACCAAATCCCTAGGGCGCAAATATGGCAATGCGCAGATAATGGCACAAGGTTGTTGATGTTTATCCTTTATCACTAATACATGCTCATCAACATTGTTGAGTGCCCCTGGAATAACAGTGGCATTAAGACATGCAAGCAATTGCTTGGACTCACCTAAGGTGGCTACAGAATCATGGTTTCCGCCCAATACGATGAGCTGACAACCTGTCTGTTGAATATCGACAATAAATTGATTGTAAAGGCTACGAGCATAACTTGGCGGCGTTCCAGTATCGAAAATATCACCCGCAACAATTAACGCATCAACATCATGTAATTTGATCTGCTCAAGCAACCACTGCATGAATAATTGATGTTCGTTGGCACGGCTTTTTCCGTAAAAATTCTGCCCTAAATGCCAATCTGATGTATGAATAATGCGCATAGCAACCTATAAAACTGAATGTGGTAGTTAACCTCAGCACAAATGAGCTGAGTTAATGTATTTGGACAACGCCAACCATACTAATTTACCGTAATCGTTAACCGTATTAGTTAACCGTATTGGGCCCATAATAATTTAAAGCTCATTAAAAACGACATTGTTACAACAAGAGGCTTAATAATCTTCACGCCTTTCGACATCACTAAACGTGAACCTAACGTTGCGCCAATGGCTTGGCCAACCAGCATAATCAAACCTAAAACAATGAAGACTTGCCCGCCAATCAGAAAGAAAATCAATGACGATATGTTAGTGGCAAAATTCAGGATTTTTGCATGGGCCGTTGCTTTAGCAAGCCCGTATCCTGCTAGTGATACAAATGCCAAAGCAAAAAAACTGCCTGTACCTGGGCCAAAGAAACCATCATAAAAACCTACCCCAAGCGCTGCGGTAAAAGCAAACATGGTAGGGGTTAATACTTGTTGTTTATCTTCTTCAGATATCTTTTTTGAAAATAAAAAGTAACAACCAATCGCTAATATCAGAAATGGCAAAACCAGCTGTAAAATACTGACATCAATCATTTGTACTATGATGGTGCCCACTGCAGCGCCAACGAATGCGCAAATGATAGATAGCTTTGCCTGTTTTAGATTAATCATCCCTTTGCGAATAAAATATAAACTGGCAAAAAAGCTGCCACCACAAGCTTGAAGCTTATTGGTTCCTAATGCTGCAGCTGGGGGCAATCCAGCCCACATCAATGCTGGGATGGTCAAAAGACCTCCACCACCAGCTATGGCATCAATAAAACCTGCAAGAATGGCAACAAAAAATAATATGATGGCGAGTTGTAGGGTCAGTTCGAACATGAGGTGTGTCTTTAATTATTATTTATAGGCCATTAGACCTGCTTTACATATAAATTTCAAAAGCTATCTAAAACAAATGTGTTTTTGTGTTTTGAAAGCTCAAACTTGTATAAAACCTTTAACGTTTATGCTGTTAAATTGTTCTTTTTCGATGAAAAAGATAATAAAAAAGGCAACCTAAGTTGCCTTTCTTGCTATCCGAGTATCTTGTGACTTACTCGTTTAAAAACCCCAAAAGAAGTTGGTTATTAAAAACAGTATCAACATACTAATAAAGTTAATAATCAAGCCTGCTCGCATCATTTCAGATTGTTTGATATAGCCAGAGCCGAAGACAATGGCATTTGGCGGTGTGGCAACCGGCAGCATAAACGCACACGATGCCGCGATACCAATCACCACAGAAATCATCACAGGTGATAGACCTAAAGGTTCAGCAATTGCGGCAAAAACGGGTACGAGTAATGCGGCACTCGCGGTATTACTTGCAAACTCAGTCAGCATTACGACAAAAGCAATCACGGCAATCACAAATAAAGCCATATGTGCGTTACCAAAAATGTCGGTAACAAAGTGAGCTAAAAATACACTGGTGCCAGTCGCTTTTAGTACTGCACTTAGTGTTAAGCCACCACCAAATAAGATGAGTACGCCCCAGTCTGTAGTTGACTCAATCTTCTTCCAATCAACTAATTTAAGGCCTGCAAGCACCACCACTGCGCCAAGTGCGACAATAGTATCAAACTTACTGATCCCGCCTAATGCCTGAGCTAGAGGTTTACTGAATATCCAGCAACATACTGTGGCTAAAAAGATGACTAAGGTCAGTTTGCCACTCATAGACAGTGATTCTGTTTCAGCCTTTATTTCACATTTCGCAGATAAGCCTGGCTTTAAATACAAGTACAATGCAATCAACATGGCTGGTAACATTAACGCCACAGTTGGCAAACCAAACGCTAACCAGTCACTGAAAGTCAGTCCGACTTGCGCAGCGGCTATGGCATTAGGTGGACTACCGACTAATGTTCCTATTCCACCGATATTAGCCGAATAAGCGATACCCAGAAGCACAAACAAGTAAGTGGTTTTATGATCTTTAAATTCAAGTTGATGCAATATCCCTAAGGCAAGCGGCAACATCATTGCTGCAGTAGCAGTATTACTGATCCACATTGATAAGACGGCAGTTACTGCAAAAAGTAAAAAACACGCGATACTGAGCTTACCTTTAGAAAGTTGTAATACCTTCTGAGCAATCAATTTATCTATACCCTGATGATTTAGCGCTGCTGCTAAAACAAAACCACCAAAGAATAAATAAATGATCGGGTTAGCAAAGTTACTCATTGCCGTTTGAGTATCAAACACCCCTAAAAAAACCGCGATAATAGGAATTAAAATCGCAGTAATACTGATATGAATGGCTTCGGTTAGCCATAGAACTGCCGCAAAAATTAGCAACGACAAGCCTGTATTGACCCCTGGTTCAAACGGTAAAAATTGATAAAGCAAAGCGAATAATGCAATGTTGCTAAACAAGATAATAAAATCTTTTTTGTTCTTCGCTGTTGTTGATGACTTATTCGGTATGTTTTCCATTAAAGCGCCCTCCTTTTGTTTTTTATGGAGAACAATGTAAAGCACACCGATGACTAAGATAAAGTTCTGTTTTATGGTTGCTTTATTACACCCCAAAGAACCATTTGTGTGATACAAGCAACAAGCAACAACTCATTTGTGACTCAACCGTACAACCATATGACTAAATATGTGGTTATTAAGTGTCAAAACAACAAATCTATTCATATAATGTGATTATTGTGAATGTTTATTAGCATCCAAATTTGTGATGTAGATCTAAATAGCCGCTAGAAAGTTGGGTGTAGAGCAAAGTTAACAACATTTACGTGAACCCAAACAAGCTTAGAAAATTAGCATATCTCAGTTCAATTAGAGTTTTAGTTCTGTGGCGAAAGTCCACAACAGCAATATACCTACACAGAAATTACCTATTAATTCATTGAAAATATTGAATAAATTCCTAACACCGTTTCCTGAGTTAAACATTGGACAACATAATTGCTCATACTTACCTTTCATTCTCTCTTAACCTATTGAATTAAAATATAATTATGTTAGGTTATTGAAACTTTAATGAGTTGTTCACTAGAGTGCACATTCAATAAAGTACTACGTCAATGCAGTACTAAATTAATGAAGTGCTTAATCAATGAAGTGCTTAATCAATGAAGTGCTTTTACAGTGAACAGCTACTTGCAAGAAGTTCTAATCTAGTTAAAACCCGAAAAAGGATTTTCATGAAAACATCTTTACTTGCTCTATCGTTTGTTACCTTAATGTGCTCCCCAGGATTAAGTTCTGCAGGCGAATTTGAGCCCGCCGTTGGCTTAGGTCATCAATTTGGTGGTGTTTTAGGGGGACAATTTGCCTATAAAACCGCATCAACCAAATATTATGCTTCTGTAGGCTTAGTCGGCTTTGCTGCTGGCTTGCAAACCACTTTTAGTGAAAACTCAAAGCATGCTTACGGAATTGTTGTAGGTAGAGAGGAATTACAAAGTGAAGATGGCTTTGCCTTCATCACCTATGATTACCATTTTGATGGCTTTGCACAAAAAGGCTTTGTCATTGGTACCGGTATTGGTGTTACACGAGAAGATGAAGGTGGCTTATATGCAGATAAAGGCGACACTGACACATCAACCTCTATTACATTAAATTTTGGCTATAAGTTTTAATAAACACAGAAATAAACTCTGATATGAAAATTGCGATATAAAGTCGCTAAACTCATGTAACATGTGCCCCATAAATAACGTCTCCATATTGAGGCGTTTACCTCTTCCGGAGCTCAATTACATGCCTCATGTAGAAATCAAATATTCAGATAATGTCGATATTGATACCGATAAGATATTTGATGTCGTAGAGAAAATAATTAACGGCCATGATGCGAGTGCTGGCGTATGTAAATCTAGGGCTTATCCCTGCTCACAGTATAAATACTCCCACATGCTGATAACCGTGTCTCTATTAACCAAACCTCACCGAGATAGTGCCTTTACGCATCAGCTCAGTGTCGACATTGAACAAGCCATTAAGGCTCATCTTAAGCAAAGCGTTTATTTCTCTTTAAATATTGAATATAGCTTGGCTTACTACACGACCAATACTCATATTGTCGAAGGTGATGAATTACTCGGATTATCAGATTAACGGTGCTAATGATAGAAAGAGTATTGTTAAGGGTGGATATCGATTTAATAATAAACCTGCCAAATAGCAGGTTTATTTAATCAGAAGTCAGCACCTAGCGCTTATGGCAACAAGGTTTACGTTTTATTTAGGCTAAGCTTGAATCAAATATTCCAAGCCACTACAAATCGCTGCGACTTGCGCCAAAATACAGTTTTCAGCATCAGATAAAGGACTATCAGGATATACTTCTGTCGTGGTTTTGTACTGGGCTTGAGTTAAGCCTGCACATAGACCTAGTTCACCACATGGATAGTTTATTACTCCAAATTGAGCTAATTCAACGCCGATTAATTTGCCGTCATCGTCAGCGGGGGCGATATGAGTAACTTCCTCTACGCCTTTAATAATGGCTCGTTGAAACTCTGCTTGAGGGTTTTCAGTATCGCCTACTAAATAAAAACCATCAGGAATATTCCAGTTATTATTCACGATGCCATCTCTGGCAGCTAAAGCTGGTCTAAATTCTGAATTATCAGTGTCAGTAGTTTCATGCAAGTCAATATGAGCAAGCACATCGACATTGAGCTCTGCCATCACTTTGAGCAAGGCTGCGGACTCTTCTGCAGGACTATTAGTATAGAACGAGCGATTAGGATCGACTGCATTTGGGTTCCAGCGGTTAATGGTTTCGTATCCCCAAGGACTGACACAAGGTGCTACGATAATATTAAATTGCTCTGCATACTGCTTTGCTTTGGTTTCTACAAAGCGAATAGCGCCTTGAACGCCGCTGGTCTCGTAACCATGCACACCACCTGTGATTAAAACCACTGGTTTACTCTCGTCCCATGCACTTCGGATCAAGAGTAAAGGATACTTGTTAGCATCATATGACAGTGCGCCATATTGAGAAACGCTAAATTGTTCACGCAAAGCATCAATCTTGTTGACGACCTCTTGCTGATAACTGCGTTTAACCTGTTGCTGTGACAACCAATGCTGCTTATGTTCATCAGACCATTTTTGGCCAGTGACACCAATGCTATAAGGCTCGTTAGTTTGCATATCCATCCTAGTATTGTTTTTATTTTGATGTAATTAACCGTTTTGCTAGTTTACCCTAGCTCATTAAACAAAGGTTTTATCACTTAACAAGCCCCTGTTACAAGAACTTAGGCAACGGGAGAATGATCCTTCACTGATAAGCTGTAAGAAAAAAAGCGCGTGTCTTTAACAAATCCTATTTTTTCATACACTGACTGAGCAGGAAAGTTAACTTTAGCAGTCCCTAAATCCACCCGCACAGCACCTATACCTCTGGCAAGTTCAATTGAACATTCAATCAGTTTGTTCGCAACGCCTTGATTTCTTGAATCAACATCAACAAACAAATCATTTAGCACTAATACCTTTCCTAACTCTACTGAAGAAAACGTCTGATAATTAAGTACAAAGCCAACAACTTGGTTTTTATCGTTATAAGCTGCAAAGATGAATGCTTCCTGATTTTTTAAACGATCTGATAAATAACCTACATACTCACTTTCTGGCGAATTAACACTGTAAAACGCCATATATTGGCTAAATAAAGGCAAAATATCATTAAAGTCGGTCAAAGTTATACGGTTAATAATCATCGTTTCCCTCGTTGATTGTTTTACGTTATTGCCTCTTGATTGTGGTTAGTATTTATCCTTAAGACTCTAACCACATCATTGTTTATCAGCCGCACTGAATAAGGCATTTTATAAATTTAAGTGTTATAAACCTGAGTTCTCTAGTTCTAATTCATCTAACCCTAACTGCTTGGCATAACTCATGTTAGCCACAATTCTGAGCTCAAATCTCAAAATCTTATGGCAAGCCTCATAAAACGCTTCACCAAGCCATTGCTTATCATATTGTTCCAGCGCCCTTAATATCGCATCAGCCCCAGAGCCTTGCTTAATCGAGTCAGGCGCCATTGCATCAATAAAACTTGCCACTAAACCATACAAATCTTTTTCTGCATCACCTTCCACCGACCATAAATTAGGATCCGCGTATTGAGCAGCATAATGGCTTGCAGCAATATCAGAACCAATACCAAAATTAACCAAAGTGGCTTTTTCATCACGGCAGATTATATTTTTAGGACAAATTGCTCCGTGGTGGATATCAAGACTGTGAAGGTACTGTAATGCCGTAAGTAGTTGCACGAACCACAAACGTGGTTGGCCAACTTCAATCGATGGTACTTCATCAAGACCGACACCTTGTACCCAATCCCTTGCAATAAATAAATCATCTGATTGCGGTAATTGTCCGAAAGCTAAAACACGCTCAACATGCGGGTGATAGATTTTAGCTAAACTGCGGTACATATTACTTAAAGTGTGCCATTGATTATCAACATCTTGGTAAACGCTCACACAACATGGATAATTACCTTGAAGGTGCATAGCACGCCAGAGTTGGCTTCGTGATGTTGCTGAAATGAATTTGTCTAAGCGGTAATGATGGTCAACCACTGCGCCTTGTTCAACGTCGATTTTTTGCGGCAAAGTATCACACACACCTAAATCAATTAGGGCAGATAAATCGCAACGAATTGCATCTAAATCGATTGTGCTGCCTTTGGCAGCTGCGCGATACCATTGATAAATACGTGGTTGGAGCGTTTTCTCGGCCAGTTCCAGAAATGCTTTGGCATAAGCTTTAATATCTTCACTGGTATTAAGAGAGTCTTTAATATCAATAAATTCTACATCTGCATCTTCTGAGATAAAAATACAGTTTTCAGCCCAACCACCAATGGTGTATCCACGGCGATGGATTTGCTGAAGTCCCGTGACACTGCGTCGTAAGATTTCTAATAATTGATAAGTGGTTTGTTGCTCAATATCGAAAATATTAAGTGGTACGCCTCGCGGCATTCTAATCGGTAGCACCACTTGCTCACCGTCTTGAATTAATGGCGCACAAAATGGCACACAGCTACAGCCTGACAACGACTGAATGCGCTTAAATTCATCACGCAATTTCTGCTCATGGGAGTTCGCTTCAATAGCATCTTCAAACTGGCTTGTTACTAATATCTTCAATAACCAGGGTGCAGTCCAACCACCTGGATTATATTCTGACTGCCAGACCTCTAAGCCTTGCTGTAAGAATAAACATTTGAGTTTAATAAAGTCCTGAATTTTATTATTTCGCTGCTCAACTAATGCCACCTGGCCTATGGTATCTAACACCATTTCTTTTTGGGTTTCAGTAACAGGATGAATATGAGGCGCTGTTAAGCCCCATTCTTTGGTTAGCGCTGCGATAATTTTTGCAGGGGTGTAAATACTCAGTTTACCAGTGTCTTTCTCTACAAGGATTTCTTCGCCTTTTCGGCCAGTGACAAATACCATCCCCTGACACCAAGGCGCATATACACCAACAGGAATTTTGTTCTTTAATTTTCCGGCTAAAACCCGTGCAACATAATTGGCTTTCGATAAGCTATTGTCCACATGGCGACCATCTAAAGACCACGCATGAAGTCCGGCATTTAAGCGACCAATATAGCCTTTCACATCGACAACATAGACGCCAAATTCACCGACAACGAGCGCATCGACTTCCATAGCTTGACCGGTATGAGTAGGGATCTCTACATTGGTTAGGAGTAAATAATCTTCTGGGAGTTCGTCGGATAAAAGAGAAAATGCCCAACGTTCGGCGTCGTTGACTGGGGTACCAAAACTAATATGTCTTGCCATTGAGAATGCGACTCCATTAATAATTATTGTTATCTATCTTCTGCATATGGCTACATCCTATAATAGAAAGACACAAAAAAACCACCTAAAAGGTGGTTTTTGTTTTCATTAACTTAACAGTCATTAATTGGTTAAATGATGAATCAATTATCTAACTGAATAATCTTCATATTTCTTGCAGTATTTTCTGCAGAAAATGATATTACCATCTGTTAGTTTGACGATATTAATGAGTGTGTGAACAATGACCACTTTCATGATCATCGTCAGCAAATTCATCATCACCTTCTTGATGTTGCATTACGCCCCACCCGTCAGTCATGCCATCAAACTCTTGTGCAAACGTGTTTAGCTCTATTTCTTTTGCGACTAAATCATCATAAGTAGGCACCATGTTTAAACAAACAATCAGCTCCCACTTTTCGATTTCTTCACTGAAGTTAAGCTCAAGCTCACCGTTAACATCTTTTTGAGCTAACGCTTCAAGTGCAGACTCTGCATCGCGTTGGTCATCAAAAATAAGAAAGAAGTCAACATCCAAGGCTACCGATAAATCGATGCCAGATTCAGCCATTGCGGCTAACATTTTACCATTATCATCATCAGGGAATTGCATTATTCTGTCCTTATGCACTAGCAACAATTTTAATGAACTCGCCATTGAATTCAATGACATCGCCCACAACACATTTCTTACGCTTGCGAGTATCTATTTCGTTATTTACTTTAACGAAACCTTCAGAGATAACGTGCTTAGCTGCGCCGCCGCCATCTACTAAACCTTGTACTTTTAATACTTTATATAACTCTACAAACTCATCACCACTTAATAGTGGGAATTCTGCAACTTCGCTGCTCATTGGATATTGGCCTTTGCTCATAAATATGTCGGCTATTATACCTGAACATGAATTAATACCAATCTTAAAACCCACCGACTCATGTAAAGGCTAACTCAATTCCTATTAGCAGGCGTCGAGCATACTGACAGGATCCGGATGAATATAGTTGAAACCAAGCTGCTTGCAAATTAAATCGCCGATTATTGTTTTACTCGGTAATGTTTGTTGATTGAATTCAGGAGCGCTCAAACTTAAATGAATCGCTGCAGCCCGATAAAACTCCGCTCTTGTTGGGTGATGAGGTGCTGCTAAATTATATATGCTCGCAACTGGTTTACCTTGCTCAGTCGCAGATAGAATGGCTTTAATAGCCTGAATACAATCATCAAGATGAACAAGGTTTACCGCTACATTCCCACCTGCAATATCTTGCCTTCCAGCAAAAAACTTACCAGGATGCCTTTTAGGGCCTATTAAACCTGAAAAGCGAATAATGCAGCTATTATTCATCGCAGTAAAATAAGACTCAGCCTTGAGCAAAACTGCACTTTTATCGTCATAAGCTTGAGCATCGCTTTCATGCATATGTTGATCACTAGAAGGGTACACCCCCGTCGTACTGATAAATATTACCCGCTTATAATTTCGGCCATCAATGAGTTGATGTAGGCGATCAATATGATTTAGATATTGGTTCTCACCCCGCCTAAGACCTGGTGGAATATTCACAATCAGCACTTCTGCGTCCAATAAAGGGGTTAAGCGAATACAATCTTGAGCGAGAGTTTGTTGGTTAACCAGGCTCAAATCCAGTTCAAAAGGCGTAATGCCATTCAGGGAAAGTTCATCGCAACCCTCTGGGCTTCTTTTAGTACCAGCAACGGGTATTCCAGCACTCACTAACGCTTTAGCTAAAGGCAGACCAAACCAACCACAACCGACAATTGCAACTTTATTCATGATTTTTCCGTGTTTAAAATGGTGAGATGAGCGAGGCGATGAATTTAAAGTAAATTTATTTAGCGATTCAATAAACCATTAAATCGCTCACTCAATGATATGACTTGGATAAAAACACACAGGACTTTGCACTTGCAAGGTGCTAACAACTTTCTCTGACAAAGAGTCGGCTTTAACCGTTTCTACAACACTGACATCTTCATCAGTTAAACAACGAAACACGGCTTGGCTGCCGCGATCATTACAGCTATAAACATGAGGTTGTTTTGAATCTCTTGACGTCATCATGACTTTAGCAATAGAACCGTCTGATAATTTCACAATCGAACCCGGAGGGTAAATGCCCAACACTTTTACCAACACTTGAATAAGGTCTTTTCCATGCTTACCCACACGTGTTTTAAAGAGAGTACCAAGGGCAACTTGCGGCGAGCCTGTTTTAAGCAACAAGCCTGCATAGTCATTTGCCAGTGCCGCTATTTGAGTCAGTTTAGGAATCATGACTTCATTCAGCTTATTCGGATAACCGCTGCCATCAAGACACTCGTGGTGATGCAATACAATGTCTAACATTGGCGCTGGAAATAGCCCACTTCTGTCTAGCATTTCATAACCAAGATTAGGGTGGGTTTTCATATAGTTTAATTCGACAGTGGTTAAATCCTTGCGTTTACGTCTAATTGCGTCTGGGATTTTAAGTTTGCCAATATCGTGGAACACGCAACCCAAGGCTAAATCACGAAGTTCACTGTGACTAAGACCAAGACTATTAGCCATCATCATAGATAGCACAGCCACTGACACACTGTGCTGAGTTAGGCTGGGCTCTTTATCCACACTGGTAACAAAAACAATTTCAGGTTGCTTGCTTTCCAAAAGGTGGGTCATCAATTGCTCAACAACACTCGCCGATTCACGATAAGACAATTGCGGATCGCTGACGACCTTACTGAAAGCTGGCCTGAGATCACTTGCTGCTTGGTTAAACCTTTTCTGACCTGAATGAACGGATTTCTTTATTGCACCTTGGATATCAAATTCTGGAACAGCATCTTCTACAACAACGTCTTTTATCTCTTCATCATTAGCCAGTAAATGCATGCCATCAATCACGGTGACATATGTAATATCTAAACTGTTTATCAATTCGATTTCGGCTTGAGAGGTCACTGGGACTTTGTTTCTAAAGAAGGGGTTATTGAACCACGAAAGGGGCAGTTTGACTGTTAAGCCAACCACTAGTTGTGACAAAGGTATGTTAATTGATTCCGTTTTTGACACTATTGCTTACCTTCGAAATATCCATTTAATCCATTGGGTAATTGCACTGAGTAGGGTTAGCGCCCTACTCTTTAAGCTTATTTGCTATCAGTCTTCTCATCAGTACTTTCAATATTTGCTGTTAATGGCTGTGACGATTGCTGTGACGATGATTGTGCTAATGGTTGCGTTAACTCACTGCTGTTTCTTGGTCGATTATAATGTTTAATATGATGATCATCGACCGCTTGTTCTAACAGCTGTTTATCATTATCCGTATCAAGCGCAGAAGTTGGCTCTTGTGTTGGCTCTTGTGTTTGCTCTTTTAAGCTTTCTGCTTGCTGATAGTTTGTCTCTTGTTGCCAATCATTAAAATAATAGTTCAATCGTTTTGATTTAAGTAAATAAATACAAGACCAAAAGATAAATAACGCATCTAATGCAAAGCTCACTCGAAACAAAAAGTCATCATGCATAAGCCGTTGATTTAATATTATGGCATCGACGGCTAATAATAGCCAAAGTCCATATTTAATCTTATTAAATAATGGCCTAGCAAACTGAGGGGCTCGTTTTCTTTCTGCGATAACCAATGCATATATAATAACGGCACCGACACCTGCCCCTAACGCCATTAAGAAATCGATTTTGTCAGGGTAAAATAATCTGACTAATCCTGTTCGGTCGTTGAACTGCGTTAACGAGGCAGCAAAGACACACCAACCACGAGCAAGAAATATCAGTATCAAATACAAAAAAATGGGCGGTTTAATGTGGCCTTTGTCATCTAGCCAAGTGATATTACTGAAATTCACTGAATACCTATTGTTAGCTTATTAACGATTAAGATTTTCAAATCTTTTACTTATCTAGTAAACATGAGGGCAAATCCTCATAAAACAAGCAATGGGTTAAATCTACACCGCAAAACCAGTGTAAACCAAAAGTATAAGCTTACTGAATTTAATTTAATGACATTTGAGACTTTTGCAGAGCACAACCCACCATCGCGAGTTGAGCTCACATCAATAATTAGTTAACCGTTTAGTAATGCCAGTAGTTGATCTTCATCCATGACTTTAATGCCTAAATCCTGTGCTTTAGCAAGTTTAGAACCTGCCGCTTCACCAGCAACTAAACAATCAGTATTTTTTGAGACACTCCCAGCCACTTTGGCGCCCATTGCCTGTAATTGCGCTTTAGCATCATTTCGATTTAACTGAGTTAACGTACCCGTTAATACCCATGTTTGACCTTTAAGGCTTAACTCAGCTTCATCGACAGCTTCTATTGCAGGCCAATTGACCCCTGCTTCAATGAGCTTATCTATTACTTCAAGGTTATGTGGCTGAGCAAAAAAGTGACTAATATGTTTTGCCACGATAGCACCTACATCGTCCACTTCCATCAACTCATCTACATTCGCAGCTTTTACTGCATCTAAGGTTTTATAATGACTTGCAAGATTAGCCGCTGTTGCTTCACCTACTTCACGAATACCTAATGCATAAATAAAGCGCGACAAGGTCGTTGTTTTAGCATCATCTATTGCGGCAATTAATTTAGTGGCTGATTTCATTGCCATTCGCTCAAGCATAGTGACCATTGATGCGGTAATGGTGAACAGCTCTGCTGGGCTTTGCACCAGTTCTTTATCAATCAGCTGCTCAACCACTTTATCACCCATACCATCAATATTAAGCGCTTTACGTGAGGCAAAATGTTTGATGGCTTCTTTTCGTTGCGCTTCACAAAAAAGTCCGCCACTACATCGAGCAACAGCCTCGCCTTCAAGACGTTCAACTAAACTCTGACAAACTGGGCACTGGGTTGGAAATGTAATATCTTTAGCATCTTCAGGCCGCTTTTCAGGCACGATTGCAACAATTTGCGGAATCACATCTCCCGCGCGCCGAATAATCACAGTATCACCCACTTTTACGCCTAAACGAGCGATCTCATCGGCATTATGTAATGTGGCATTCGATACAGTGACGCCGCCAACGAATACAGGCTTAAGGCGAGCTACAGGCGTGACCGCACCTGTACGGCCCACCTGAAAATCGACCTCTTCAAGTAAGGTCATTTCTTCTTGCGCGGGGAATTTATAAGCAATTGCCCAGCGCGGAGCACGAGCAACAAAGCCCAAAGTCGTTTGCTTGGCAATGTCATTGACCTTAATCACCACACCATCAATTTCATAAGACAGTGCGCTTCTTCTGGTCATAATATCAGCGTAGTAGGCAAAGACTTCAGGCAGTGTGCTGCACACTTTAACTTCTTGGCTTAAAGGTAACCCCCAGTCTTTTAACTGGTTCAGTTGGCCAAAATGGCTATCAGCTAAAGAAGCAACTTCACCTTCAACGACACCCAGTGCGTATGCATAAAAGCCTAATGCTCGGGTCGCGGTGATTTTGCTGTCTAATTGACGCAAGCTACCTGCAGCAGCATTACGCGGATTAACAAATGCCTTATCCCCTTTACTTAATTGACGCTCGTTTAATGCATCAAATGCGGCTTTGGGCATAATCACTTCACCGCGCACTTCTAGTAATTCAGGAAAGTTATCACCACGGAGTTTAAGTGGCACAGAATTAATCGTACGGACATTGTCAGTAATATCTTCACCCACTGCACCATCGCCACGGGTCGCTGCACGCTCTAATATGCCATTACGGTATAAAATACTGACGGCTAAGCCATCAAGCTTTGGCTCACAGCAATAACTTACCGTATCCACTTTGTCGGTAATACGCTTATTAAATGCTTCAAAATCTGCCTCTTCAAAGGCGTTATCTAAACTCAGCATCGGTTTTAAATGAGTGATTTGATCAAACTTAGCCAGTGGTGCGCCGCCAACACGTTGTGTCGGAGAATCACTACTGATTAATTCAGGGTGAGCGGTTTCAATGGCGATTAAGCGCTGCATTAACCTATCGTATTCTGCATCTGGAATGCTTGGCGCATCATCAACATAATAACGAATGTTATGACCATGAAGTTCACTGCTGATTTGCTGTAGTTCGTTTTTAATGTCTTGCATAAAATCACTCATCTAAAGACAAATAAGGCCGCAAGTGCGGCCTCATTTAAAAAGGTTAAATCTAATTAGGGGTTAAGATACAGCCCTAATTCTAGCTAAATATTGTTGTTTGTTGGTTTCAGTCCAGGCTAAACGTTTATCGTCCATCACTTCTGCGCCTAAATCATCAGCCAGTTGCTGTGCTGAATTAAGCATAATGGAGAAGTTCATTAATGGATCACCATGACAAGGAAGCGTCATAAATAACACCACACCTTGAGTAACAAACTGCTCCATATTATCAGGATCAAATACGCCCGGCTTTAGCATGTTCGCCATAGAAAATAGTACTTTACCATTGCCAGCGTTATCTAGATGACGATGGAATATGTCCATATCGCCGAACTTAAAGTTCAATGATAATAAGCAAGGTAATAGCTCTGCACCGTGAAGTTGCTCGCCATCACGTGCGATAACGTGTAGCACTAATACATCTTGTGGGTCGCCTAATGGCTCTTCTGTTTCGGCCACAGGTTGCGAAATAGCAGGCTCTACTGGTGCTGGCTGTGCAATAACTTGTTCTGCTTGAGGTTCGGCGCCAAAATCAGCCGAAGTTTCATCTACATAGGTATCTTCAACATAGGTATCTTCAACATAGGCGTTATCATGGGTTTGGTAATTTTCAGCGGTGAGATCAAGTTTAACGGTATTCTCTGTTGTCGTCACTTTTGTACTGGTTGAGGCACCAACAACTTGCTGTGCAGGTTCAAAGCTGTCTTCAGCAAATAACGCCTGTTGAGTTGGAACATGCGTTTCAACCTCTTGGGCTGCAGTTACATTGATTGTTTCAGCAGAAATTTGTGGCTCTACAGCGGCGGTTTTTAATACCGGTTCTTTGCGGCCAGGATTATAACTTGGTGCTTGAGCATTTACAGCCGATTGATTTTGTAACCCAATGCCCTTTTTAGAGCCCGCTTCATTGACTTCAACATCGTTATGCGAAGTCCCTGTTTGCATTAGTGGCGGAGTGATATTTGCAGTGTCGTTTGCAGTGAAAGTATCATCGTCATCGTCACTTTTAACACGTCTTACTTCACCAATACCATCGGCATCAAAACCTTGTGAGTCACGTTGCTGTGATTGATCTTTATAAAACCCAGTCATTGGGTTGTCTTTTAGTGTTTTAGGTTGTTGTTTACGAATTGACCAAAAACCATGAACTAGTACTGCGATAATTGCTATTGCACCTAGTACAAACAAAACCAGTTGAAAATCTTCCATTGGTGACCCTGTAATCCTGTTTATTCCGCGTCGGCTAGTGCCACCGCTTCATCGATATCTACTGCGACTATACGTGAAACGCCCGGTTCATGCATAGTGACACCTATTAATTGATCAGCCATTTCCATCGTTATTTTATTGTGGCTGATATAAATAAATTGCACACTTTGTGACATCTCTTTTAGTAAGCGACAAAAACGCTCAACATTGGCATCATCTAAAGGTGCATCAACTTCATCCAACATGCAAAAAGGTGCTGGATTGAGTCTAAATATGGCGAATACTAATGATAAAGCGGTTAGCGCTTTTTCTCCACCACTAAGAAGGTGAATTGTACTATTCTTCTTACCTGGTGGTTGCGCCATAATGGTCACCCCCGTTTCAAGTAAGTCATCATCAGTTAATGCAAGGTAAGCTTTACCGCCTCCAAACACTTTCGGGAACAATTTTGATAAGTCAGCATTAACCGCATCATAAGTCGTTTTAAATCGACTGCGGGTTTCCTTGTCTATTTTTCGAATAGCTTCTTCAAGGCTAGCTAAGCCTTTATTTAAATCATCATCCTGATTATCTAAATAGGCTTTACGCTCACTTTGCTGCTCAAATTCTTCAATAGCGGCAAGGTTAATTGCCCCTAAATGGCTAATTCTAGCTCTAACTTTATCTAGATCTTTCTGCCAAGCACTGACTTTAGCTGCTTCAGGGATCTGTTTTAGCACCGCCTGAATATTTATTTGTTGCTCTTCAAGCAATTGGTATTGGCCATTGGCCTGACCTTTTAAACCTTCACGACGTAACTTTAACCCGCTGAGCGTTTGAGTCAAGTTTTGAAGCCCACCAAGCTGTTGTTTTTGAATCAATACCGCACTATCTAGCCGAGATTGTAGCTCAGCCTGTTGAGTACGGTTTGAATTTAACAATTGTTGCTTTGATTGCTGAATATCAAGCTGCTGAGCAAGCTGTTGCTGAAGTTGTTCCAGCTGTTTATCACCTAAACTTTCACTGCTTTGTTGTTGAGTCAAGCTCAACTGGCTAGCTTGTTCTACCAATACATCACATTGCTGCTGTTGTTTAGTGAGCTGTGCTTGCGTCACCGCAGCTTGAGTTTGCAATTTTTGCAATTGCTGACGCAAAAGCGAGACCTCTCGATCATGCTGGCTTCGTTTAGTTTTATACTCACGCAATTGATGACTTGTGGTTTGCCAGTCTTCATTAGCTTTTTGCTGTTCAGTCACCTGCTGTTGATGTAACTGGCTAAGTCGCTCAGTTTCTGCGGTTAACTGTTCTACATTGCGTTTACCAAGAGCAATTTGTTTGATGCAGTTTGCTACCTGTTCATCCAGGTTTGCTCGCCTACGTTGATTATCATGTTGCTGCTTAAGCAGGCTTTGACGTTGAGCATCAAACTTACTGCAATCAAGCTGCAATTGATGACATTTTGCTTGCGCCGCACTCATTTGAGCATGAACATCGGCAACTTGCTGTGTTAACTCACTTACAGACACTTGCTCATTGAACAATTGTTCTTGTAATTGTTCAATTTGAGTCAACAGTTGCTGACGTTCATTTTTCAGTGCAAGCTCTGACTGTTTACCTTCAGACTTTGTGATAACAAAGCCATGACCAATTAGATTGCCATCTTTACTAGCGATTAATGCGTGTTCATTGGTTGCTTCACTCGTCGTCAATAATTGTTTCGCATGACCGATACTGTCAGCCCAAATCACTTGTTCTAACCATGGGCTTAAATTAACTGGTGCGCTTAATTGCTCAGTTATATAGGCAGATTCACGTAGATTAAAACCTAAATCATCTTTCACACCTACATCAGTATTTAATGACTCTTTTTGCACTGAAGCAGCAAGTACACCTTGAAGAACTAAGTCAACCGCTTGCTCCCAACCTTGGGTCACCTCAACAACTTGCCATAGTGCTTGACGATCTTCGGGTTCATTATTGCTAAGCCACTGATCAATTAACTCATGACGGGCAACCACCGAGGTTAAGTGTTGTTTGTTTTGCTGATACTGCTCACTGATCTGCTGTAAACTTGCTTGCTTAATCGCCAGCTCTTCAAAGAGCTGATGTTTTACTTCATCTTCTATTTCAAGCTGCTGGGTAAATGCTTTTATTTGCCTATCGAGTTCAGTTAACTCAGCTTGATTATTCTCATCATTATTGTGTTGCAGCTCTGTATTGAGCTCAATCAATTGCTGCTGTTGCTGAGATAAACTCAATTGCTGATGCTGTAATTTGTTTTGAGTCAGTGCAGCTTCCATTTTTGCATTAGATACCGTATCCGATAACACGCTTAAATGTTGTTGAAGATCAGAAGCTTTTTCATCAACATCTTGTAACTGCTCGTCAATGATTTGCAATTCATTTTCGCCAAGCTCTAGAGCAGGCATCAGCTCTGCAACATGATGAGTAAGCTGCTTTTCTTGTACAGTCAGAGCCTGCAGCTCTTGTGCTGCAACCCCTTGTTGATTGATTATGTCTTTTAATTGTTTTTCAAGCTGAGAGTCTTGTTGCTGTTGATGCTTTAATTGCTGCTCAAGCTTAGCAAGCTCGGTTCCAGCTTGATAAAACTGCGCAACAAGGTTTTGCTCCGAATCTGATAAATCAGCTAACTGAGATGTTAATTGTGTAACGGTGAGTTCAGTGCTTTCGCCATCAGCATTGGCGGCTGCAATGCTAACATCAAGCTGCTGCATTTCTTTGGCTAAGCCATCGGTTTGATTTTGCAGTTCTTGATAACGCATGACTAACAGCTGAGCATGTAAGTCACGCTCTTGTTGTTTGAGCTCTCGATATTGTTTTGCAGCTTGTGCTTGCTGATCTAATTTTTCTAACTGGCTGCCAAGTTCTAGTCGTATATCGTTTAAACGCTCAAGGTTTTCACGGGTATGTCGAATGCGGTTTTCTGTTTCACGACGACGTTCTTTGTAACGAGATATTCCTGCCGCTTCTTCTATGAAGACTCTTAATTCTTGAGGTTTAGACTCAATCAGTCTTGAAATGGTCCCTTGCTCAATAATGGCATAGCTGCGCGGTCCAAGACCTGTTCCCATAAATAGATCAGTAATATCTTTGCGACGACATTTTTGACCATTGAGAAAATAATTCGAATCGCCTTCACGACTCACTTGGCGCTTAACAGAGATTTCTTGATAACTGGCATATTGGCCCGACAATCTGCCATCTAGGTTTTCAAAACTGAGCTCGATACTGGCGACAGATACGGGTTTACGGGCACTGGAACCGTTAAAAATAACGTCCATCATTGAGTCGCCACGTAAATGTTTGGCACTGCTTTCCCCAAGTACCCAACGCACAGCATCAATCACATTGGACTTGCCGCAGCCGTTCGGGCCAATAATCGCCGTAAGGGGTTGGTTAAAGGGAATTTTTGTTGGGTCAACAAACGACTTAAAGCCAGCAAGTTTTATTTGTTTTAATCGCATTGTGCTTGTTTGGTCGTCCGTAAGGATGAAAAGTATTATTTTATAAGAAAGACTTATATGACTAACTTTACCAATCGCGCTGCATTTTGTAACGATTTTTATGACTTAAACACACTTTAAGGCTTGTTTTCCGACCAATGCGTCACCACAATCAGTAATAAGCAGTTTTTTCAAGGACGTATTAGATGGCAATCCAACCCGTAAAAAGTGGCGTTAACTATTTTCTAGATGGCTTTAAGCTGATTAAACAGCCAGGTCTTCGTACATTTGTATTCATTCCATTAATGGTTAACTTAATCTTGTTTTCAACCGCGATCTATTTTGCCGTAGGTAAACTAGACGATCTTTTTGGCTGGATGAATAGCCAAATTCCTGAGTATCTTACTTGGCTCAACTTTTTCTTGTGGCCTCTAGCGATTATTAGTTTACTGGTGGTGATGTCATTTGTATTTAGCTCAGTGATGAACTGGATTGCTGCGCCATTTAATGGGTTGTTAGCTGAAAAAGTGGAAATGCACTTGACTGGTAAGTCATTAAACTCGGGTACTACAATTGATTTAATTAAAGATTTACCACGTATTCTCGGACGCGAATGGATAAAACTTAAATACTATTTGCCACGAGCATTAATCTTTTTAGTTTTATTTATCGTTCCAGTGGTTGGCCAAACCGCTGCGCCAATTTTATGGTTTTTGTTTAGTGCTTGGATGATGGCCATTCAATATTGTGATTTTCCATTTGATAACCACAAAGTGCCATTTAACGATATGAAGTTCGCCCTCAGCCAAACCAAAGGAACCAGTTATACCTTTGGCGCTACCGTAACGTTATTCTCAATGATCCCTATTGTGAACTTTATCGTGATGCCTGTGGCAATATGCGGTGCAACCGCTATGTGGGTCGACAAATATCGAGAAGCATATAAGCACCCAGAAATAGCACCAGAATAAAGCTGAACTAATAAGGCTAAGTAACAAATACCTCAGTTTTAGAAGCCTTGTTTATCAAAAAAACAAATGAAAGCCTCAGCGCAATGTTGGGGCTTTTTAGTGTTTTTACTTCGAGTGATTTAAGCTTTTGATACGCCAACTCTCTTTCTTTGTAAAGCGCTGTAACAATTTGAAACTATTAAGCTACAAATAATTAACGATATTTGACGGCGTTTTTGCGACAATTGCGCAAACTAATTTTAAATCAGCGTGACTTGTGAATAAAACCTTTACGATTCAGACTCTTTGTTATGCAATTTTATTGGCGAGTAGCGCCATATCAACACCTGCTTCGGCCGGTGATCCCAGCCAATTTACAGTTAACATTCCCACTTTATCTCAAGGTGTTGAGATTGATGGCGACTTATCAGAGCCTCAATGGCAACAAGCGACAACAGTCCAGCTCAATTACGAAACCTCACCAGGTGAAAACATCCCTGCGCCAGTGAGCACTGATGCGAAAATTTTCGCCACTGAAACCAGCTTATTTGTTGCCTTTATAGCCCATGATGTTGACCCATCAAAAATAAGAGCCAATTTACGCGACCGAGATAACTCTTGGGGTGATGACCAAGTAGGGATCAAACTGGATACGTTTAATAACGCCCGCCTTGCCTATCAGTTTTTTATTAACCCTTATGGCGTACAAAATGACTCTATAGAAAATGAATTAACGGGTGAAGAAAGCGATGCATGGGATGGTATTTGGTACAGCAGCGGCAAGCTGACTGACCAAGGCTATCAAGTCGAAGTAGAATTGCCACTGCGGCTGTTCAATTTTGATGACAATAAAGATATTCAAACTTGGGGAATAGAACTAGTACGTTTTTACCCGCGTAACGAAACCCATAGAATTTCAAGCCACAAGATTGACCGTAATGTATCTTGTCAGTTATGTCAGCTAGGTACCGCTACTGGTCTTGCTGGGGCCCAGCAAGGACAAGATATTCAAATTACTCCTTCTGTTGTGGGCTCTCGTAATAGTCAGCGAGAGCTTAACCCTAATCAACCTTGGGAAGATGAAGATAACGTTGAAGTCGGCCTCGACTTACGTTGGGGAATTACGCCAACAACCTTATTAAATGCCACCATTAATCCAGACTTTTCACAGGTTGAAGCCGATTCGGGTCAGTTAGATGTAAATAATAATTTCGCTCTTTTTTACCCAGAAAAACGTGCTTTCTTCTTAGATAATAAAGACTATTTCGATACTCAGTTAAGTTTACTACACACCCGTAATATCAGCTCTCCTGATTACGGAGTAAAACTCACCAGCAAAACCGATGATCACACCCTTGCTGTGCTGGCTGCTAACGATGAGAAAACGCAGTTTTTAGTGCCTGGCAACTTAAGCTCTGATGTGGCCACCATTGATGAAGAAAGCTATAACCTTGCTGCTCGTTATCGTTTCGACCCCAGTAAAGAACTCTCATTTGGCGGCTTAGTCACGGCAAAGCAATCTGAGAATTATCATAACTATGTGGCCAGTCTTGATACTAAGTGGCAGCCAACCGACCAAGACACCTTTACCGCACAGTATGTGTTTTCAGATACTGAGTATCCTGAGGATTTCTTTCAGCAGTTTTGTAACGGTGATGATTGCTCAACTCCGCCACAGGACTGTGAGCTTGGTAATTGTGATTACAATGAGCGAGTACTGCGTACAAAAAAACAAGATAACTTTTCTGACAATATGTACCGTGTTAGCTATGAGCATGAAAAACGCAATTGGCGCGCTTTCTCTCGTTATGAATCAATTGGAGAGGACTTTAGAGCGGATTTAGGTTTTATTGAACGTATAGATGCAAGCAAGTTTGTCGCTGGCGGTAATTATTATTGGTACCCAACTGACAGTTTCTTTAACAAAATTGAATTTGGTGGTGATTGGGATATTACCCATAACCAAAACAATGAAAAAATTGAACAAGAAGCAGAAGCGGCCATCAGACTGAATGGCGGCTGGCAAAGTTATATCGCCAGTGGTTTTGTCCATAAAGACCGTGTTGGTCGTCGTCAAGACAGCTCATCATTGGCCATTGACGATAACACCACAATGTATACGTTAGATTTAATGTGGTTTTATACCAACTTTGTGCCAATTGAATCACTTAAGCTCGAGTTTGATATGAACTACGGTGATGACATTGATTATGCCAACGATCGCCCTGCGACTCTAACCATGTTCAACCCAGGTGTTGAGTGGAAAATCACTGAATCAATCATCTTAGACGTTAATCACAAATACCAAGCATTGGATGTAGATGAAGGCCGTTTATTTACCGCAAATTTAACTGACCTTCGCCTTAACTGGCAAATTACACTAAATAGTTTTTTACGTTTAACCAGTGTCTATACCGACATTGAACGTGATACTGATTTATATTTACATCAGTCGCCTAATGAACAATACCAAAATCTAGGTAATGAAATTTTATACGGTTATAAACTTAATCCACAAAGTGTGTTTTATTTGGGGTACTCAGACGGTTTAATTGCCAATGATGATATCGACTCTTTAACCCAAAAAGACAAAACCTACTTTATGAAAGTCAGCTACGCGTGGTTGCTTTAATCGATAAAATAATTAAATTATAAGTAGTAGACTGGAATGAAAAAACAAAAAGGACTGCCATGGCAGTCCTTTTTATCTGTGTCTAATTCATGAATTAAACATCATTAATTCACACTAAAAAATCACTCTATTACGGCCCGCTTCTTTCGCTTCATATAAGCCTAAATCCGCACGATGAAGTAAAGTATCTAAATTACTATCAGTGCTTTCAGCACTTGCAATACCGCAACTAAAATTAATCTTTAGCTCACCCGCATCAGTAATAAAAAGCTGCTCGTCAATTTGTTGTCTGAACTTATCCATGACAGTGAATGCACGATCGCCATCTAAGCCTTTAAATGCAACAACAAACTCTTCACCACCAAATCGGGCTACGGTAAAATGTTGGCCAAAGGCATTTTTTAATCGCTTAGCGAACTCAAATAACACTTGATCGCCGACATCATGGCCATAGGTGTCATTCACATTTTTAAAGAAGTCAATATCGATTAAACCTAAAGCAAACTGCCCTGCTTCATTGACATCTTTTTCATGTTGCTTGAAAAAATAACGACGCGTATACGCCTTTGTCAGATAATCTCGGTTGGCTTGCTCCCATAAACTGCGCAGCATATCGAGCGAGTCTAAGGTATTTAATACACGGCAATGAAACTCCTCATGCACAAATGGTTTTTGCAAAAAGTCATTGGCGCCATTTTTAATAAAACGTGCAGATAAACTTTCATCAGTATCATTCGACAAACCAATAATCGCCAAATCTTCACGGCTGAATTTTTCACGCACTTTAAGAATTAATTCAAAGCCATCAACATTCGGCATATTGTAGTCAGTAATAAGTAACTGAATATCTGGCGTGTCGTTCAGCACTTGAATCGCTTCTGCGCCATCGCAGGCCTCTAATACAGTAAATAATTGCTGTTCTAAAAGGACTTTAACGAATTTACGGCTCACGACTGAATCATCTGCTACCAGTACTTTTACATGCTGATTTTGATCTAATCTGGCCACCAGCTTCACCACATACTCATAGCTAAAGCGGTTTTCTTTTAATACATAGTCCGCAATACCGAGCTTCAGTAATTTCTTACGCTGACGAGAATCAAGGTTAGATGACAAGACAATACAAGGGGTTTGATAAGACATCAGCACCAGTTGAGCAATTTCGCCATCTGGTGCATCTGGTAAGTTTAACTCTGCTACAACGACAAAGTATTTGTGCTGTTCTAATAAGGCATTCGCTGAAGCGACATCAGCGGCAACATCTACCTCACAATGCAGGTCTTGCATTAATAGATGCCGAAGTACCTTCGATACCGCTTCATTATCTTCAACAATCAGAATTCGCAATTAATTCACCCATTTACTATTAGGTCTTTTCTAAAATGATGCTCCCAATAGAGTAGCCAGCACCAAATGAACACAATAGCCCTAAATCACCAGTTTTAAAGTCTTGATTATACTTATGAAAAGCAATAATAGACCCGGCAGAAGCAGTGTTAGCATATTCATCTAGCACCACAGGAGCTTTACTTTTTGTAACATTATCACCGAGAAGTTTACGAACTACAAACATATTCATATTTATATTCGCTTGGTGCAACCATAGTCGTTTAAATTCATTAGCTTGGATCTGCTCTTCCGACAACTGTTTATCTAAATGTTGATAAATCATTGGCAGTAATTCTTTAAACACTTTACGGCCTTGTTGATGAAACAACTTGTCACTATCGTTACTTGCTACTGGGTCGCAGCGATTAAGGTGACCAAAGTTACTGCGAATATTATTTGAGTAGTCGGTAAAACACTGACTCGATAGCACATTAAAAGCATGTTCTGACTGTGCAATGGATGCTTTCTCTACAACCACTGCTGTTGCCACATCACCAAAAATGAAGTGACTATCACGATCTCGGTAATTCACTTGTGGGGAACAAATCTCAGGATTAATCACCAATACCCGTGATGCTGTACCAGATTGAACCGCATTAACCGCATTAACAATGGCAAAAGTCGCCGATGAACAAGCCACTAGCATGTCGTAAGCAAAACCTTTTGTGCCCATGGCTTGCTGAATTTCAATCGCAATAGCAGGATAAGAACGCTGAGTATATGCACAGGCAACAATCACTAAATCAATATCTTCAGCATTCACTTTTGCTTGCGCTAATGCTTGCTTTGCTGCAGCAATGCCGATTTCAGCTTGCATTGATAACGCATCTGATGGCCTATCTTTAATTAATGGCATCATCACTTTAGGGTCTAAAATGCCCTCTTTGACCATCACGTAACGGCTTTTGATGCCAGATGCCTTTTCAATGAACTCTGCTGATGAGTGAGCTAATGCATCAACGTCACCAGCAGCAATCGCTGTTTCATTTAGCTGATTATGTTCATTAACGTAAGTATTATAACTTTCAACCAACTCTTCATTACTGACACTGTGCGGCGGTGTATATAAACCACTTCCTGAAATAACCACTTTATTCATATTATGTCTGCCGTATCTATATAAAGGAAAACAACAACTTATCTAAAAACACTCAAAAAAATGAAGCTGATAACTCAATGACCAATAGATATCTATAATCAATATAAGCCAGCAGGAATGAGGATAAATTGCGCTTTTGTAACCTCAGTCTATTACCTTCTAAACCAATCACTAAGCATTAATTACTGCTTTAACCGATGGTCAGACCATCAATGTTCATTAAGGGTGTATAACTAAGACACTGTTATATAAGAAAATGCTTTATTAATATATTTGGCTATAACCTAATAACTAAAAGGCATAACGAATAACAAACTATCACTGTTAAAGCACCTTAAACCGATTATCATTAGACAATGCAAACATAGGAGCAAACCATGAGCAACATCTACGAAGACAATTCATATACGCTAGGTAATACCCCACTAGTGCGCCTTAATCGAGTAAGCAATGGTAAAGTGTTAGCCAAAGTTGAAGCTCGCAACCCAAGTTTCAGTGTTAAGTGTCGTATCGGCGCAAATATGATTTGGGATGCTGAAAAGAAAGGCACCCTAACTAAAGAAGTAGAGCTAGTCGAGCCAACTTCAGGCAATACAGGTATTGCACTTGCGTATGTAGCAGCTGCTCGTGGTTATAAGCTAACCCTAACCATGCCTAATACTATGAGCCTTGAGCGTCGTAAACTGTTAAAAGCGTTAGGTGCAAACCTCGTGTTAACTGAAGGCGCTAAAGGAATGAAAGGTGCGATTGATAAAGCTGAAGAGATCCGTCAATCAGATCCTGCTAAGTACCTTATCTTAGGTCAATTTAGCAACCCTGCTAACCCTGAAATCCACGAAAAAACTACCGGCCCAGAAATCTGGAATGATACTGATGGTGAAGTCGCTGCATTTGTTGCAGGTGTCGGTACGGGTGGGACGATTACTGGTGTTAGTCGTTATTTAAAAAGTAAAAACAAAGACCTTGTGTCTGTTGCAGTAGAGCCAGTTGACTCACCTGTTATTGCACAAGCTAAAGCAGGTCAGGAATTAACTCCTGGACCTCATAAAATTCAAGGTATTGGCGCAGGTTTCATCCCAGGTAACTTAGATTTAGATTTAGTTGACCTTGTTGAAGCGGTCAGCAATGACGATGCTATTGCAATGGCACGTCGTTTAATGGAAGAAGAAGGTATCTTAGTGGGTATTTCTTCTGGTGCTGCTGTCGTCGCTGCAAACCGTATTGCTGAGAAGCCAGAATTTGCGGGTAAAAACATCGTTGTCATTCTGCCATCTGCAGCAGAGCGTTACTTATCATCTGCGTTATTTGCGGGTGAGTTCGGTGATAGCGAAAACGTTCAATAAACGATTCACCACATAATCGTCTTTGACTGTTTTTGGTAAATGTAAGCCCAGCAATTGCTGGGCTTTATCGTGAGTGATAGTGCTTAATAGTACATGGTATTAATGGCTCATTGATTAAGCTAAATACCGCCCAATCACCCTTGCTTAAATAAAATCAAGCAGGTTATTCATCTCATTTATCACTACTGATCTCAACAGAACTGAATTCGTGCGTGCTCATTAGTAATGTCGGTTCTTGCTCATCACCCCATAAGATTTGTTGCTGATACAGCAAACCAAGCTTTGTTAATAAGTTAATCGATGCGGTGTTTTGTAGGTTGGTTATAGCCCATATAGGCGAAAGAGATAATGTTTCATTGGCATAATTCATGACAGCCCTCGCCGACTCATATCCGTAGCCCATCCCCATATATTGGGGTAAAAAGCCAAAACCGATATCAGTGTGCTCAAGCCCATCTCGATTCACTAAGCCACACATACCGACCAACGCCTTATCTTCATTGCGAATAACTGCGTATAAACCGTAACCGTGAAGCTGATAACTTGGAATGAGCTTAGTCGATAAAAAAGTCTTAGCATCATCTCGATTTTTGATATTTCTATCACCGATGAACTTGATATACAGTGGTGAATTCATTAGCTGATAAATGAATTCAGCATCTTCTAGCGTAAACTCTCTGAGTGTCAGTCTCTGCGTGGTAATCATTAACAATCCCTATTGCATTCCCTTTGAAAGAATAATCCTATTTACATGATTAAATCATGACAGAATGACAGAATGAGGTCTTATTTCAACACATGAGCTGGATCAATTTCTTATTTCATCGCGTTTGTTAACATCGCCACACTTAATTACAATGCAAGAAATTGACTCACTTTATGTCTTTTTACCAATCCCCTAAAAAAATCTCCGCTTTTGAGGCAAAATTTGAAGCACAAAAAATTGCTTTTGCCCCTGTCAGCTTTCAAGTTGCTCGTTGTCTTAGCCAGTTTGGCATTCTAAAACAAGTTGATGATGCGGGTGAAAATGGCATTTCGTTACCACAACTTATGGATTGTAATGAATTATCAGAATATGCCATCCACGTATTACTGGATATGGGACTCAGTATGGGACTATTTTGGTGTAAAGATGACCATTATCACCTAGATAAAACGGGCCATTTTCTACTGCATGATGACATGGCATCTAAAAATTTAAATTTCATTCATGATGTCTGTTATCAAGGTTTGTTTGAGCTTGAAGCGTCCTTGAAACAAGGAAAAGCAGCCGGTTTGAAACACTTGGGTGATTGGGAAACCATTTACCCTGGATTAAGCCAATTGCCAGAGCAAATCAAGCGGAGTTGGTTTGAGTTTGATCATTATTATTCTGATCACGCTTTTGACAGTTTACTGCCAATGATTTTTAAATCTAAGCCTGAGCATATCGTTGATGTTGGCGGTAATACCGGCAAATGGGCATTTGCTTGTACCAGTTTTGACAGCAAAGTTAATGTCACCATTATGGATTTACCAGGGCAACTCGCCGTCGCAATGGAAAACGCGCGTAATAATAACGTTGCGGATCGTGTGTTGCCATTTGAAACTGACTTGTTAGATGAAACTAAACCTTTTTGTCAGCATGCAGACTTGTACTGGATGAGCCAATTTCTAGACTGTTTTTCTAAACCGCAAATCATCACAATATTAAAACGCACAGTGGCTGCAATGAAGCCCAATAGTGAACTGTGTATTTTAGAAACCTATTGGGATAGACAGCCTTATGAAGCTGGTGCTTATTGCGTTAATGCAACCTCGCTATACTTTACTGCTATTGCTAATGGCTACAGTCGAATGTATCACAGCAAAGATATGCTCAAAATGATCAATGAAGCTGGGCTTTACGTCGATGAGGATATCGACAATATTGGATTAGGCCATACATTACTGCGATGCAAAATAAAGCCCATCTAAACTTTCTTTAACATGTTAACTTATCCAAAAGCCCTTCAAGGGCTTTTTTTAACATTTAACACCCACCATTTTTAAACAAGACTCCAGCTAACAGCCGTTTCAACGGCGATGACAGCACATGTTAAATAGTGATTAACTTCACAAATCCAATTGCGCAACATTAAATTTCCAATGTAAAAATGATGCATATTGTAACAATTGATAGTTCGGTTGAATTAAACCGGCCTCAGTCACATCACAAATAAATCAACAAACAGGCAACCAATTAAACACATATTTATTAAGTTTGCTTACACAAATCTCTTAACTTATTCAGCAAAGCCCCCCATCAAGCCCAAAATCAATATCAGCACTCAAAACCACGTTAATCAAATGATCACAAAAAACAACCTGACACATAACAATTACAACATCTAACACATGTAATCAGTCCGTTGTTTATGTTGAATAAGTATGGTTTTATCCGTTTTCCGCAAACTCCCGTTAACGCAATTCACAAGTTAGCAATGAGATCTACTAAATAAAAACGCGGTTTAAATAAAAGTTATAAGGAAGAGATGAGATGCAGCTTAATACAAGATTGGCCAACGCAATTCGCATTGCATTGGTAGGCGGTGCTTTTACCGCTGCCATTAGTTCGCCAGTAGTTCTTGCAGCTGAAGAAGGCGCTGATGTAGAACGAATTCAAATTACCGGTTCACGTATTAAAAGAACCGACCTAGAAACAGCAACGCCTGTCACGGTGTTGAGTGCTGATGATATGGCAAAGCAAGGCTTTACCACTATTCAAGATGCCCTTCAAAATCTCACCTCAACTACGGGTGCGATGACCACACAAGAAGTACATGGTTTTACCCCTGCAGCTTCATCAATCAGTTTACGTAATGCTGGTGCAAGTCGTACTCTGACGCTTATTGATGGTAAGCGTTTGAACCAGTACCCAAAACCAGCTGGCGGTACTGATAACTTCGTCGATACAGCAAACCTACCAATGGAAGCTGTAGAGCGCATCGAAGTATTACAATCTGGCGGCTCAGCGATTTACGGTGCTGATGCAGTGGGTGGTGTGATTAACATTATCCTTAAAAAAGATTTTGATGGCGTTGCACTTAAATATCGTCATGGTGATACCACTGAAGGCGGTGGTATGAATGACCGCATCGCATTATCACTGGGCTCTTCAAACGATAAGGGTAATGTCTCAACCTTTATCGAATTCAGTAATAACGAAGCGTTAAAAGCAACAGATCGTGAGAATTTTGGTCTCCATACCGATAAAGTGCCGCACAGTGATTACTCAGCGTATAGCTCATACGGCGCTAGAATTGCAGGAGTTAAAGATCAAGATACAGGAGTAACACCGAGCGGTCAGCGCCAGTTAAGCCCAGAACAATGTGATGCTCGTGGATTTCTATGGACTGGAAGTTTATGTGGATTTGATCGTTCAGAATGGCGCGATCTAGAGCCTGAAAGCTACCGCTTTATCAGTACCACCAATTTTAATTACGAAATCGCAGACGATATTACCTTTTTAGGTCGTCTTGATTTCGCTAATGCCAAATCAACAACAAACTTTGAACCGATGGCCATTAATGACTACGATATCAAGGTTGCGGGTGATGACTTAACGGTCAGTTACGGCGATAGCATGAGCAAGACATTCAACAAGTCAACAGGACTTGGCGGTGACTTTGCCAACGCTACTGATGGTGATTATTACTATGCTCGTCGTTTACACGAGTTCAGTAACCGAAGCGGTGAAACCAACACCAGTAACTACTTCTTCTCTGCTGGCCTTCAGGGCGTATTAGTTGATGAGTATGACTGGGATATGTCAGTAAACTACGGCCGTACTAACGTCGATGTTTACCGTAGTGGTTTTGCCACTGTAGGCGGTATGTTCGATTACATCACAGCTGGTGAGAATGGTAATTCGTTACTTGAGAACATGTCAGATGCTGATGTAGAAGCCGCATCTTACTCTCCATTTGAACGCGCTCAATCTACTCAAAAGAACATCCAAGCTAACATCACTGGTATGGCGTTTGAAATGCCTGAAGGCGATGCCATGTTTGCATTTGGTGCTGAGTATACTGAACAGGATTATGAAACAGAGTCTGATACCGAAACCCAAAATGGATCAGTATTAACAACTGGTGGTTCATCTGGTGCTGGCGAACGTGACTTCTGGGCAACTTATGCTGAAATCAGTGTTCCGGTACTTGACGAGTTAACTGTTGCTGCAGCGCTACGTTACGATCATTACAGCGACTTTGGCGGTAACTTATCACCACAAGTAACGGTAGAATACCGTCCAGTTGATGAGTTATTGATTCGTGGTGCTTGGAGCAGTGTATTCCGTGCACCAGACATGCACCGCGTGTATGGTGATGCCACAAATGGTTTCACTCAAGTCATCGATTACAAGCAATGTCAGGCTATGGGCGGACAACCTGGTATTAAAACCGGTAATGAAACCCTTGATGAAATCTGTAATGAATTACACATTGATACGACCACTGGTGCTAACAAAGAACTTGAAGCTGAAACAGGTTATACCGCTAACATTGGTGCGGTTTGGGGCGGCGATAGCTTAGAAGCCTCTGTTGATTTATGGGAATGGAAACTTGACGACATGGTAAGCGATATTAGCGCTTCTACTGCCGCACAAGAATACGATACCTATGAAGATATGATTACCCGTGACGCAAGTGGCACTATTACCCACATCAATACAGTGGCACAAAACTTAGCATATCAAAAAGTACGTGGTATTGATTTAACAGCTGGTTATAGCTGGGATTTCAATGACATGGGTGAACTAAGAGTAAACTTCAACGGTACTTATATCCTACTATCTGAAGGTCAGTTAAACCCGACCTCAGGTGTGGATGATGACATTGAAGATGGTGGTTTACCTCAGTACCGCGCTAATATGATCTTTAGCTATTTTATCAATGATTTTGAAACCACATTAGGTGCTTATCATACTGCTCGTATGCATGGTTCATCTTACAGTTCATTCATTGATGAAGACGGCTTTAATGAAGAAGATTTAGAAGTCGCCTCACAAACTAAGTGGAACCTAACAGGTGCGTACAACTTCTCTGACAACATGAAGTTAACTGCAGGTATTGTAAATCTATTTGATGCTGGTCCTAACTTTGACCCAACCAATACATCATGGCCTCACTACCCTCGTGGTGTTTATAACGCTCGTGGACAAGAGTGGTTTATTGAAGGTGAAGTGAAATTCTAATCAAACATTAGCTTCTGATTAGACAATTAAAAAAGCGGCATCTTTCGATGCCGCTTTTATTAGAATAATTTTAATATCACAACTTGTCGCATAACTTTTGCCATTAACAAACTCGTTTAGCTAAACCCTAAGTAGTGCGCTAACACCACGATAATGCTCGAAATAACAAATAAACCCAGCATAAAGCGCCAGATAAACTTAATCCAATTTCCCCAATCAACACGGCACACACCTAATGTCGCCATTAATGAAGCTGATGTCGGTACTAATACGTTGGTAAAACCATCACCAAGTTGAAACGCTAATACCGCCACTTGGCGAGTCACACCGACAATGTCAGCCAAAGGTGCCATGAGTGGCATGGTTAACGCCGCTTGTCCTGAACCTGAAGTCACAAAAAAGTTGAACACTGATTGAAATAACAACATAAACCAAGCTGATAATGCCGTCGGCAATTGACCAATCACATTACCAGCGCTGTGTAAGATGGTATTTAATACGCTCGGCTCTGTCGCCCCCGCACCACCAAGTAACAATAAAATACCTGAAGCACACCCCACTAAAACCGCTGGTTCTAACATGGTGCCTGCACCTTGCTTAAAGCTAACCGCGACTTTGTTCATGTCCATTTCATTAAGCTTAAATACCACCCCAATGATGCCAACAATGATCCCCATGGTAAAAAACTGACTGGCAATTTCAGGGATAAACCAAGCATGAGCAATCACGCCCCAAATAACCCAAGCAATAGTAGCTACAATGGTAAGCAGTACTAAAATATCGCCGAGATTAAAACGACTATCTTTGACATTACCTTGCTGATTATCGCGAAAGAATTGATCCGTTTGATAACTAAAGGATGCACTTGGATTACGTTGAATTTTACTCGCATAGCGCATGGTAAAACCAATACCTATTAAGGTAAAACCAAGCCACATAATAGAACGTACACCCGCACCTGAAAGCACTGGTACACCAGCAATACCTTGGGCAATAGCAACACTAAACGGGTTCATCCAAGAACTGGCAAAACCGATTTGGGTCGCCACATAAGTGACCATCACTGTACAAATAGAGTCATAACCTAATCGAATCATTAACGGACAAATGATAATGGCAAAGGCTATGGCTTCCTCCCCCATCCCAAATACCGCACCACCCAACGAGAACAAACTGAATATGACAGGAATAAACAGCTTTTCATTGCCTTGAGTTTTATCTATTAACCGTAATATGCCGTTATCAATCGTGCCCGTGGCCATGACGACGCCAAAAGAGCCGCCAATGACCAACATAAACATGATAACGCCAATCGCACTGCCCCATTTAGAGCCAGAAACCATCCCCTCAAAAGCAAAATTGAAAAAGCCGATTTCGCCATTTCCTTTAAATAATGAAATGGGATCAAGTTTTGGCTCACCCGCTTCATTCAAGGCATATTGAAAAGAGGTTGGATCGATTACACTGCGTGTTTTCTCAACCCCATCGATAACATAATGCGCATCTTGGGTTGAAAATGAGCCTATGGGAACGACAAAGGTCAATAATGCGGCAGCAAGAGCAACAAAGAAAATGATCACTAAGGTATCGGGCATTTGCCGCGCGGTGGCACTCGATTGTGCAGAAGAAGGGCTTGGGTGTGGAGAATTCATTAACAGTCCATTTATAAGTTATTGTTTTATGGATTGATGCCTAACGCCTTATACGTATTGGCAGCCAATGGCATACTACAATAGCTAATGGAAAATTCCCATCACCCTAACTGTCTTATCTATCTTAATTAAGGTAGCAAGTAAGGTTAACTGACTGCAGTTGATGGTAAAGATATTATCGATTCGAAGTGAGCATGGTTTTACTGCCTGCAAATTGCTCAAATAGTCTTTCATGCGCAACTTTAGAGAAGGTATCAATACGACTATCATACTGCGCAATCCAACCGATTAGCATAGTTAAATTTTCATCTTGAGCTTGTTTACTGGCATATTTATGAGGTTCCCAAGGACGGTTTTTAGCATTTTCAATACACGCTGAAATGGGTAAATTGAGAAAGATAACCTCATCGGTTTGTGGAAAGACTAATTCAAGCAAGTCGCTGTAACAGCCTTCAATAACCCATGATTGATTAAGGTTTAAAAACTCATCAATTAAAGTTTTTGAATCCGCTATTGGCATTCTTTGAGGAGGATTAACTGGCAACCAAGCAATAGTATCTAAATCTAGGTGTGCCAGCTTTTTGTTAGCTGCAAGTTGTTTTGCTAGTGTCGATTTACCCGAGCCTGAATTACCAAAAATGACCACTTTACTCACAATAACTCCTCACAAAAGCACCTCATAAAATCACTTAATTAAGCAACCTATCTCAACAGGTATTTTAGAGTAACATATTCAATTTGGCTGATTAACTTAATGCAAAGTGGAAATTAAAAGGCTTCATTTACGTTAAAGTAAAAGCCAGTATCACCGTCGCCAAAGGCTAAATCTAATCTTAGGTTTACGCGTGGTTTAACTTCGAATCTATAGCCTATACCCGTATTGGGTAGTACACTCGCCGAAGTCAGTTCACTGAATTTTTCCGAAATTACCCCAGCACCAACCCAGTAAACCATCCCATGACGGCCAGATAAGTTCTGTCGATATTCCACTTGTGCTAACAACATTTGCTTGTCGCGGTAACGACCTGAAGTATACCCTCTAAGTAAATCTCCGCCACCCGCTTTTGACAGCTGATCCCAAGGCACATCACCGTGAGAAAAACGGCCACGAATTTGCCACGCTAAAACATCATCATCTGCAACCTGATAATAGGTACTGTAGAGTGCATTAACAATTTCAAAGTCGGTCTTACTGCCTAATTCTTTGCGATATATCCCCGTATCAATTTGGGCAATTCTCCCTTGTTCAGGATTAAGTACATTATCTCGACTATCGTAGTTGATTAAAAAATTCACCCCGACACTGCGTGATGTCTCTAACAAAGGGTTGAGCTCGACATCTGAATCTAGCATATCAATACTGCTGGCTTTAGCGTAATTAAAATCAAAGCCTGCACCAATAAAAACGTTGGATGATAATCGGTTCAAGAACATTGGGTTTACACGGACAGTTCGACCATTAAAATCAACTCGGTTATCGTCTTGATGGTTTTCATCATAGCCAACGCCATAGAACACATCAGGAATATCAAACATCTCTGCAGTTAGATAAAAACGCTGTTGATCTTCATTCAAAAACGTTTTATTTTCAATTGATACACCAAGTGCACCATTAATGGAAGCTAAACCGTTAATCACTAATGACGATAATTGACTGACTTCATCAGTAGGATCCACTTGATATAAACCTACGGCTGAAATGCCTACACCTAAGTCCATTTCGGGATTATAAAAAGGCCCAGGAAGATAACTAAAATCAATCAATTTATCAGCGTCAAACTCACCATCTGCACCAAGCTTTTGTAAAAAGCTTTCCATCCAACTCAACTCTTCATCAGAAGCTAGCGTCTCAGTTGTTTGCTCAACACTCGCTTTTTCTGAAGCAAATGACGCTGCACAAGCCAATAACCCTATCGAGAAAAAGCCGATTCTCATGCCGTGGAATAAGCTCATTTCAACTCACCTTGTGATGTTTGTTCTATCGCTAACGGTAAGTGAGAATGTTGAGATAAATGCTCACTCAATAATGTCTCATCCAATTTTTCGTTATATCGAGTTAACGCTAAAAATGATTGCTGAGTAAAACCATCACGCCATAAAGACTCAGGTACATGTTCAAAATGCGATTCAAATTTTGCATCTACATGTAACCATTGCTTAGCGACATTATCGATAGTAATTCCGTGGACGTGATTGGCTAAACTTAAGTCGTGAGCGACGTTAGGTGTTTCATAAACACCTACAACATCGGACCAAGTATCACTGTTTTTCGCCATATCCATCGGCACTAAATAAGGGGATTGATGCTCGCCCAGATCATAATGGCGTTTAAGTAACATAAATTTGTTAGGCATAGGTTCATTTGAGTCCCACCAATAGCCATCAATAACATCAAAAAGTGCATCCGTTTCTGCTGCAGTGACAGGCTCTAACCAATCTAATGTTGCGGCAATCCATGACGTCATATGATAATTATATTGCTGTCGAGTCATGGCCAAATTATTGGTCAGTACTGCAAGCGCAATTTTTGCACCTAGCATATTGGAGTAAAGATCTTCTGGTGAGTATGCCGAAACATCTTCGGTCCACGGTCCAAAACTACGATAACCGTGGTACTGAGCAATTTCATGAGCTTCAGCCATCGAATAGGCAAGACGCACAGCCATTGCCGCTGCCAACTCCCAACGTTGAGTTGCGGTTAAAAGCTTTACTTCAAAACGATCAATTTCAATAGTTCGAGGACCAATTTCAAATGGCAATGCAATGGATTGCTTTTCACCAAGGTTTGGGTGGATTTGGTAAAATAGCGCCACCGCGTTGTCTGCAGTGTCTCTTACATGAGCTAAATCAATAAAGCCGCCCTTTCTGGTATAAATAATACCGTTGTTCTCGCCACTGCGGCCTTCATCAGGTGCCGACTTTTGATGACTAAAACTGCCTGCTTCATAAGCATGAGCACCTAAATCTTCTAACGAGATAGTATTGGCATGACGATAAAAAGGGATGGTCATAGCACCAAGCTTTACCTTCTGACCATTACCAAATGCACAACATGGTCGAACACTTGTCGGTAAAGTCATAGCCGCTTGTTGAGGTAATGCAATATCACGTAAAAGAGCAGGATCGGGTTGATTATCTAACGCCGCAGATACAGCGGAGTCAGATGGGGTTGCACTCACCTGCCATTCGCTACTTGAGCATGCTGACACTAGCGAAACCATTAAACCTACACTCAATAAGATGACGCGCTTTTGAGAATGAAACATCATTGAATAAAGTCTCTTATCATTTGGCTAATTGACTCAGGAAAATCATTACTTAGGCCATGGGATGCATCAGGGATAATTATGATTGGAGCATTTAAAAATTCAGAAAATTCAATGCCTTTTTCAAGTGGGAACACACTGTCATTTTCGCCCCAAATTAATAATGAAGGCGGAAGCTTACCTTTAAATTCTGCAGGGTTAAGTTGATCTCGATATGCAGGTAAAGTGGTAATCAATGATTTTTTCTGTACATGAAAATCTGCAAAGTAGCTTTGATAGATTTGCTCATCGATAAAACTTGGGTACCAAGGGTGATCAACAAACGTATGCTCAAGTAAATGTCTTACACCTTCTTTATTCTCAGGCACAAACACAGCTTCTGGCACACTTTGTCCAAAACGTTGACTCATGGCATCCATGTCTTCATCGCTAAACACAATACCTGGACTTGCCAACATAATAGCTTTATTGACGGTAGGTTCTTTGATCATTAGGTCAAACGTAATAAACCCGCCAAACGAAATACCCACCACATTGACATTTTCAAGCGCGAGCTCTTCAATCAAATGTTGAATAGCTTGGGTTTCGCTACTGATAGTTGCTGGAGCGTTACTGAAAGATGCACCAAACCAAAGTAAATCAGGCACGATAACGTGATAATCAGACGCAAGCTGTTGCATAATCTCATACCAGCTAGTTAAGCCCGTACCGCCAAAACCATGAAGCAAGATAACAGTGGGAGCACTCGTATCTCCACCTTGCCAGTAGTGCAATTCGCCTTGACTCTCTAGCGACAACTGATGCAGTTCAAAACCCGCTTTCATTAATTGGTTTTGCTGATAATTATCCACCATAGAAACTGCTGAGCAGCCACCTAGGAAGAAAATAAATACACTAACAATCATTAGTCGCATCATGGTTAGAACCTATAGCCAATGCCAGCCATAAAGCTTGTGCGTGTGCCAAAACCACCTTCAAGTAACAAATCAAACCCCTTACCTAAGTTGATTTGACCACCAATCAAGCTATTCCACTTATCTTCGAGGTGTTGGGTAACTTCAAATTTACCATTACCTAAAGGAATGCCGATATCTTTAAGGTAACCACTAAAAGTTTGCTCAACATTTTGATACATAGCACCGACCCAGAACTGGCTTTCATGGCCATAAACAGTGGTGCGGTAACCTACACGCGGTGAAACAACAATTGAACTGATCTCACCATCAAGAATATCAAGATCAGTATTAGTGTAATTAACATCTAATAAAGCAAACCAATTGCCTATGCCACCCACGATTGTGCCGCCCGCACCGTATGTAGTACCTTTAAAATTCAGCTCAAAATCAAATGGGTCAGAAACCACTGGCGGCAAAGGCCATGGCATTTCTACTTCAACTTGAACATTGGCGACACTACTGCCTTTTGTTTGGCCAATCACGCCATAAAGGTTTAGAAATGGTAGTACCCACATATCAGCTCTTAAAGTAATGGTTTCTGAATCTTGCATCGCTTCACTACCATTAATACTCACTCTGTCATCAATAATATTACCAAGACCTGAAAAGGTGACACCATCAACCACTAACGGTTGTTCCATCGACATATAGTTAACAGTAAAACCATATGGCTTAGGTAATTCATGGCCTAAATCCATCGCTTCTTGTGCCCAAATAGGAAATGCGCGTTGATATTTTTGCGATACTTCTATGGCTTCATCAGCCACTACAAACTGACTGTATAGAGTGAAAATAGATAACAGAATAACGGAGGAATTTCTTAGCATTCGAACAGGTAATCCTTATACAACTCAACAATAAGCTTTAAGTTGCTCTCAATATTAATTGCTCCGCATGTCATCAACTCTGAGGCAGTTCCTGTAACAAGGTTGTAGATAATTTAAACAGCGGAAATCTGGGAGGAAGGATAATAGAGATAGAATATTAATTTAAACTTAAAAGAATTGAATATGAATTATTTCTAATGAGGCACATATGTTATCTGGTTAACCCGATAACAGTCGTGGTTAAAGACTTAACACTCAACACGTGCGCTCACCTACGAGTAACAGCTGTATCCAAGGTGATACATAAAGTTGATAAAGCTACGAGCAGTTGAATAAACCACTACACTATAATAATAAAGGTTTTTACTCTAGCACTTAAACTTTACCAGATTTGATTAGCCAAACATTTTCAGTCAAAGTTGTAATCAAGGTGCCAAGGTGCAGTGTATTGGCTTAGCTTTATGATTTAATGACAAGCCAAAAACACCACGCTATTATTGATTAAAAGAATAAAGCGAAGATTAAAATTGACAGCTAATTTCACCAATATCATTCAAAACAAGCACTACCCGCTTATTAATTTCAAAATTAGTGATATAACCACAAGTTCCTTCGAGTAAATCGCCACTATCAAGCAGCAAATGGTACTCATATTGTCCATCTAGCTGAGCTAAATCATAATAAATGGTATTGTCCTGTGATGTATGAATCTCGCCAAAATCAAGTCGACTCAAAGGCAAATTTATAATCGCTGACTCAATAACAAACTCTGAACGATTTTCAACCGTGACACTTGGGCTCGCATAAAAGTAACTTAAATACATCAACACTATGACTGCTGAGATACCTGCAGCGACTTTGATAAAAATACTGCCCCAACGATTGGTCACATCCAGTTTTTGTTGTGATTCAAATAGCATTAACACTTAGTTCCTTTGATGGAAAAAACCAACGGAATGGGTTGCCCCTTCACAATGGATTGAAATTGTTTAGGCTGTTTTTCTATTAGGTTTTCAAAGCAATTGTAAGGGCTGAATGGAAATTCGTTAACCGCATCAATTCGAATCCCCGCTTGAATTAACGCATTAATCACTTCGCTTAATGAATGCGCCCACGTCACCATAGTCTGCTCATGGTCTGAATTATTACCCGCTTGTGTATAACTCCCCTCAACGACCACATCAGGCTCAGCTTGATGAAAGTATGGGTAACCATCTAGGACGTCCTGAACTGGATGAAACTCAGCCATATAAAATGTACCGCCTTGGTTCAAGCTGTCACTAATGACCTGCGCCCACTTAGTTAAACAAGGTAACCAACAAATTGCGCCAAAAGACGTGAACACAATGTCGAAACTTTTCGAGCGCTTATTTGCAAATTCATAGACATCAGCACAAACGAACTCAGCCTCAATATTACACTGAGTCGCGAGTTCACGTGCCTTATCAATCGCTTCATCAGATAAATCAACACCAGTGACATTCGCGCCCAGCCTTGCCCATGACAAAGTATCTAAACCAAAGTGGCATTGAAGGTGCAGCAAAGACTTACCCGCTACATCGGTGAGTTCCGCGGTTTCAATTTCTGTTAATGAAGAATTACCTGCAAGAAAGCTCGGCACATCATAAAAAGATGAATCAAAATGTACTTTTGCTCGTTCATTCCAAGCTTGTTTATTGATGTTGAGGTAATCCATTACTCGTCCTTTATTTATCGGCAATCGTTTATCGACAATAGTTTATCGACAATTGTGTATCGACAATAGTTAATCGGTTTCTAATTTAGGCGTCATGTTAGCAAAGTATAATTAAGATTCACATTTTGTCGCATAAGTTTACTTTTTCTTGTCCATAAAAAAACCGACGTAAATCACGTCGGCTTTAAAATACTGATAAAAAATACTGATTATAAATCAATTATTTCTATTTCATTTTTCTCATTGGTTAACGATTGCTCAATGTAAACTTCTGCACTTGCTCAGACATTGCTGCGGCATCTTCTAGTAAGCTGTCATTTAGTAGGCTCAGCGATTCGGCAATTCTTTGAGTTTGGCTATATATTTCACTGATCCTCATCGCGTTTTGATTCACTTCTTCCGCGACTGCAGCTTGCTCATGAGTTGCAGAAGCAATTTGCTGATTCATGTTGTCAATAATATCGACATCGGCAACAATCTGTTGTAACTCTTTACCAGCATGCTCTACTTCATTGACACTTTCTTCAGCACTGACCATGCCTCGTTGCATGGTTTTAACCGCCAACTGCGCACCTGACTTTAATCTTTCTGTCATGCGCTTAATGTCATCAGTTGAAGACTGAGTGCGTTGAGCAAGCGTTCTGACTTCATCAGCGACCACAGCAAATCCTCTACCTTGCTCGCCTGCCCTTGCCGCCTCAATAGCCGCATTTAATGCCAGCAAATTGGTTTGCTCTGAAATGGCACTGATCACATCTAAAATGGTGGCAATAGACTGCACATCTTGATCTAATGTTTCAATGGCATTTGACGCTTCATTAATTTCTGATGCAAGGTGCTTGATTGATACGGTGGTTTTTGACACCCCTTTGTTACCAATGTGCGCTTCTTTATTGGCTGAAGTTGAAGCGTCAGAAGCTTGTACTGCATTGGCTGCAATTTGCGTCACTGTCGCACTCATTTCTGTCATTGCTGATGCAACTTGCTCAGCTTCAAGGTAACCGGTTTCAACATCTTTTTGCATAGTATGAGCATGACCATTCACTTCTTCTACGACCTTAACCACCTGCGTTGCACTTTGACGAACCTGCAAGATAATGGTTTCAAAGTCATTCATCATGGCGTTAAATGCATCAGAAAGTTGCCCAAATTCATCTGCTGATTGATGTTCAATCCGGGTGCTTAAATCAAAGTTATTTCCCGCATGAGTGACCTTACTGAATAAATGACTCAGACTGCGATTAAGGTATTTCGATACAGATAAGCTTAACCAACCTAATAATACAATTGATATGGTTAAGGTTAGCAAAGATAACCACATATGTTGGTTAGCTGAATTTAAACGTGTTTTGGTCAATAGAATTAAATCATCCACAAGAAAGTGCTCGAAATCAGTGAGTACGTTAATTCTCGCAGTCGAAGTTTTAAACCACTCTTCTGGATTTTGCGCACTGATGTCACTGGCAACTTGCGCTAAAGCTATTTGACGCATCTGCTCTACTTCACTCACTTCCCGTGAGCGAGCCACTTGTGAAAATCGAGATAACCAATCTGCTGTCGCTAAGGCATTAAAGCGTTCGGCATAGGTATTTTGCTCTGACATTAACGTAACAAAGCGCGCATACACGCCATCTTTGAAGCCTTCTTGTCCAAAGGTGGTACTTAACACTGCTCGCTCAATGCCTGCACGCTCTTTTAACTGTAAAAATGCGCCAAAGGATGCAAGCTTTAAAGATAATTCGCTATCAGGGCTTTGCATGGCTGCTTCATCAACCACAGACAATAAAGCCGTATTCAACCCCGTGTAATATTTCACTTCTTCAGCCACAGAAATGGTTAAGTTATCGACAGAACGTCTAATGGATTGTAATTGCTGTAACTGATTGTGAATTTGCTGCAAGGTTGAGCTGATTTGTACTGGGAAAGCATTGATATCAGGAATATTGTTAAACTGGCTGATTTGTCTATCGGCTGCAACTCTCTGATTAGGTAGCAAACTTGCAAACGATTTACCTTGTGAACCAATAAAACCTGCACTCATACCACGCTCAATTTGTAATTCATGCACCAAGGCACTATTGATTACGGCCAGCTCGCTTAATGAAAGTACTGTGGTCAATTCCGATTTGGTTTCATATTTATTATGAACAAACATGCCACCATATATGAGGCAAATAACCAAGGGTGGAATAATCAGTAAAAGAAGTTTATGTAGCGTTTTGAGATCGGTAATCCATTTCATTATATCTTTACCCTTAGAGTAAGTGCTCCATGCAATTTTGCGATAAATTGCATGCTTTGATGCAAATAAGGCGACTTAATTCTAGAACAAAAAAAGTTGCTGAGTATCGTTCACGCAAAAAAAAACCTGTATCAGCTAAATAACTAGCCTTACAGGTTTCTTATCGGCGATTAAAGTAAAAGCTTTAAGCTTATCCTTCAACACCTTTGCTTGCTAAGAACTCATCATAAGTTCCTTTGAAATCGTTAATGCCGTTTGGTGTCACTTCTAAAATACGTGTAGCAAGTGATGATACAAACGCACGGTCGTGAGAAACGAATAACAAAGTACCTTCATACATTTCTAAGGCATTGTTCAATGATTCAATTGATTCCATATCCATGTGGTTTGTTGGTTCATCAAGAAGTAGGATATTTGGCTTTTGCATAATCAGCTTACCAAAGTACATACGGCCTTTTTCACCACCAGAAAGGACTTTGACAGATTTTTTAATATCGTCAGAACCGAATAGCATACGCCCTAAAATACCACGAACAGATTGATCATCATCTTCTGGTTTGCGCCACTGGCTCATCCAATCAAATAACGTCATGTCGTTAGCAAAATCTGCTTCATGATCCTGAGCATAGTAACCAATGTTTGAATTTTCAGACCATTGGATAGTACCAGCATCTTGAGGCAAGTCATGTACTAAGGTACGTAATAGTGTCGTTTTACCCACACCGTTTTCACCTAAGATAGCAATACGCTCGCCTACTTCAGCCATCATATCGAAGTTGCTGAATAATGGTTTTTCATCAAAGCCTTTAGCGAGTTGCTCAACCACTAATGCGTTACGGAACAATTTCTTTTCTTGTTCAAAACGAATGAATGGGTTAACACGGCTAGATGCTTTGATTTCTTCAATTTTAATCTTATCGATTTGCTTAGCACGTGACGTTGCTTGCTTTGCTTTAGACGCGTTAGCAGAGAAACGAGCCACGAAGCCTTGAAGTTCAGCAATTTGTGCTTTCTTCTTAGCATTGTCAGACTGCAGACGCTCACGAGACTGCTGCGCAGCCATCATGTATTCATCGTAGTTACCTGGGTAAACACGTAATTCAGCGTAATCGATATCAGCCATGTGAGTACAAACAGAGTTTAGGAAATATCTATCGTGCGAGATAATAACCATGGTGCTGTTACGCTGGTTCAACATTTCTTGTAACCAACGAATAGTGTCGATGTCCAAGTTGTTGGTTGGTTCATCAAGTAACAAAACATCTGGATCGGAGAACAATGCTTGTGCAAGTAGTACACGTAACTTGAAACCTGGTGCGATTTCGCTCATCAGACCGAAGTGTTGGTCTACACCAATCCCGACGCCCATCAGTAAGTCACCTGCACGAGATTCGGCAGTGTAGCCGTCCATTTCAGCAAATTCCATTTCAAGCTCAGAAACTTTGATACCGTCTTCTTCACTCATTTCTGGTAAAGAATAAATACGGTCACGTTCCTGCTTCACTTCCCATAGCTCTTTGTGACCCATGATCACAGTGTCTACGACAGAATAGGCTTCATAAGCGAACTGATCTTGATTCAGCTTACCCATGCGCTCACCTGGATCAATCGACACATTACCGCTTGTCGGTTCAAGGTCGCCAGTTAAGATTTTCATGAAAGTGGATTTACCACAGCCATTGGCTCCGATAAGACCGTAGCGATTACCGCCACCGAATTTAACTGAGATATTTTCAAACAGTGGCTTTGAACCAAACTGCATGGTGATGTTAGCTGTAGTAATCAAAATGAGATTCCAAAATTCAAGTTATGACAAAAACAAAAAACCAGCGCTGACTTTATTAGCTGCTTTGTTAAACAAGTCAGTGTTCATTGACGAGTATAGCGGCTGTACGTAAATAGCACTGGTTTTAAACCACCCTTAAAACAATAAGCATGGTCACAATAATTAGGCGGCGTACTATAGCATTTCAGCTTATTTTTTCAACTTAACTTAACAGAAGTAGAGGATAATTCGAGGGAGATTTGATGAATTTAATGTGTCTGTTAACACCAAAGACAAAATAGCCGACACACTCGGCCATTTTTACAACAATGAACAGCAACTAAGGGGTTACTTTTTAGCTGTGAACTTTTTGAAGGAAAACTTTTTCGTGAACCACGCAAGCGTGTCGATTTGCTGTTGTTGGTTCAAGCCAAAATAAACACAAATCCAAGGTGACAGCAAAAAGTACCAAGGCATAGTCATCCCCAGTTGGTCATTGAATTGCAGATAGAAAAAACCAAAATAGATCACTGCGATGCCTGCAATTCCTACAGTCATCATCGTCATCCTCATTGCCTTTTCTAGCCTATCCATCTGTTATTCCTGTTTATCATGTCTTTTTATTAGTTTTATTGTGACGACTTTTATGAAAATATGCATCTTGGTTAATGCTGCCAAGATGGTAGCAATAAATCCACCAATAAAAAAGCCAACCTTTAACAGGTTGGCTTTCATTTAATAACAGAGAACTGACACTAGCATCAATCCACCATTATCACCGCCAGCAGATTACATGCTTAAGCCGCCATCAATTTCAAATACACGGCCATTAACGTAATCGTTTTCAACGATAAATTTAACTGTCGCAGCCACTTCTTGCGCTTCACCCAAACGGCCTACTGGCACCATTTTCTCTAGACGCTCTAGCGCTTCTGGTTTCATGCCTGCTGTCATTTCAGTAGCAATCACACCTGGCGCTACTGCTGCACTGCGAATATTGTAACGTGCAAGCTCTTTTGCCCAACCCACACTCATTGCTGCGACGCCTGCTTTAGATGCAGAATAGTTAGACTGGCCCATGTTTCCGGCTTTAGCGATACTAGAGATATTGATAATCACACCCGCTTGTTGTGAGTGGATCATCGCTGCAGCGGCTTCACGACCACAAAGGAATGTGCCGGTTAAGTTAACATTAATCACTGACTGGAATTGGTCATAAGACATGCGGTCAGTGACCTTGCCTTCTTTCGCTTTAACCATTAAACCGTCACGTAAAATACCAGCGTTGTTAATTAGCACGTTAACTTGACCAAAATCTTCCAAAATGTAGTTAAAGCCAGCAACCACATCTTCTTCGTCAGTAATATCCAGTGCATAGCCTTGTACTTCCGTTGAAGCGCCAAGATCTGCACAAGCACGTTCTAATTTTTCTTGGTCTACATCGATAAGCGCCAAACGAGCACCTTGGGCCGCAAAGTCTTGCGCCATCGCTAAACCTAACCCACCAGCACCGCCAGTAATGACCACAACCTTATCTTTAATTTCCATTAACTGGATCCTTAATACGCTAAATTAACCTGAGGTTTCTTAATCAAACCTCAGTATTCAAATTCTCTATTTTTTATCAGCAGGTGTAAATTGCTCAAATATGCTTGAGAAATCACGGCGACCATTGCCTTGTCGAGCATGGTTTACATACATGCTGCGTGCTAACGAACCCATAGGTGTACTTGAATTCGATGCCACTGATGTTTGCTGTGATAATCCTAAATCTTTCACCATCAAGTCAACCATAAAGCCGCCTTGATAATCATTTGAAGAAGGCACATTTTCCATCACATCAGGACAGGGATTATATTTCTCTAAGGTCCAATTGCCGCCACTGCTGACTTTCATGATATCAGATAACACTTTAGGGTCTAAACCATTATCAATACCTAATTGTAATGACTCACTGGTGCCGACCATTAATACTGATAACAGCATATTATTACAAATTTTAGCGATTTGACCTGCACCAGTGGCGCCAGCATGAAAAATATTGGCTCCCATGACAGTTAACACGGTTTGGGCTTTTTGGTACGCCTTATCACTGCCACCACAAATAAAGGTCAATGTACCTGCTGCTGCGCCAGCTGTGCCACCTGATACAGGTGCATCCATAAACTCGATGCCTTTAGCTTGTGCATGCTTACCAACCACTTGTGCAGACTCAGCATCAATGGTGGAGCAATCAATTAACACAGCTTCTTTTGATACAACATCCAACAGGCCTTTTGTATCGTCGTCACCCAAATATAAATGACGTACATGTTTGCCTGCAGGCAGCATGGTTATGACAAAATCTGCTGAGGCCGCTGCGCCACAAGCGGTTTTAGCACTCAACGCACCTTGAGCTGTTAACGCTTCAACCGCCGCAGGTACTAGATCAAAAACGGTGACTGTCATTCCCGCTTTAATCAAGTTAGCCGCCATCGGGCCGCCCATATTACCTAAACCAATAAATGCTACTGTGGCCATAATAAATTCCTTTTAGATGTCTTTTAAAGGGTGCATATCAGCATCCCAAGGTGATGTCAGTAATTGAGTAACGGCTTGTGCAGTGACGTCACTTGCATGACTAAAATTCCATTGAGGCTGACGGTCTTTATCAATTAATAGTGCACGAACACCTTCACAAAAATCACCATGAGAACAACAATTAACGCTTACACCTAATTCCCATTTAAAAGATTCTGCCAGTGTTTTAGTCGTACCAAGATTGGCTTGAGCAAATATCAGGAACCAACTTAATGGGCTGCCAGCCAGAGCTGTTTTTTGCGCGCGTTTAAGCCAATCAAGCTCTGTTTCTAAACTGGTAATTTGATGATGAACTTCTTCAATTTCACCTGTCATCAATTGATCAATTTGCGGCTGAAAATCAGACAATGGACTTTGACCTATTTCAGCGTTCGAGCTGGTTTGCATTTTATTAAGCAATAAACTCAATTGCTGATGATTTAATGCAGCGTCGTCACTCCAGCTCACTTCAGCAATGGCATCAAATAATGGTTCTTTGTCATCACTTGCCATGAAATGATTACCGACATTGACAAACAATGCATCGGCCGCATTCATGTTATATGCAGTTAGCCCTAAAAATAAGCCGATTTTACCAGGCATTCGATTTAGAAAATAACTGCCACCCACATCAGGATATAACCCAATGGTGATTTCAGGCATAGCAATGCGGCTTCGCTCAGTTAATACCCGGTGACTGCCTCCAGCCATTAAGCCAAGCCCGCCACCCATCACGATACCGTCGCCCCAGACTAAGACAGGTTTTTCGTATTGATGCAGCAAATAATCTAATTGATATTCTTGACTGAAAAAGTCACACGCTTCTGCGGTCATGGTATTAGGGTTAGCAATTGAAGCATGATAAATTGCCCGAACATCGCCACCGGCGCAAAATGCTTTATCACCAGCGCCATCAAGCACCACAAAGGCAATATTGTTATCGTCTTTCCAAGCCTGTAATTGCTTGGTCATGGCTTGCACCATATCAAGGTTTAATGCATTTAAGGCTTTTTCAATATTGAGCGTAACCACACCAATTGATTTACCGGATAACGTCCCTAAGGTTTGAAATATTACATCTTGAGTCATTAGCAATTCTTCCATTTAGCTGCACGTTTATCTAAAAAGGCATTAACCCCTTCAGCTTGATCTTCAGTATCAAATAAGCCGACAAATAATTCCCGTTCTAAAGGTAACGCTTGTGTGCGTGGTTGGCTACGGCCTGCTTGAATTAAGGTTTTACACACACTCACACTGCTTGGAGATTGACGAGCCACTTTCTCAGCTAGCGCCATTGCTGTGACTATTCCTTGACCTTGTTCGACAACTTCTTCGACTAAGCCTATTTGCAGTGCTTTATCAGCTTTGATTCTTTCGCCACACAAAATCATCCGTTTTGCCCAACCTTCGCCAACCAATGCTGTTAAGTTTTGAGTACCACCCGCACAAGGGAGTAGGCCAACAGTGGCTTCAGGTAATGCCATTTGAGCATGGGATTCTGCAATGCGTAAGTCACATGCCAGAGCCACTTCTAGCCCGCCCCCCATGGCATAACCGTTAATCGCTGCTATCGACACACCACGAAAAGCACTTAGAGCTTCAAACGCTTCACCAAAATGTTGTGCCATTAATGCTGCATTTTGTTTGTCACCATCAGCAAAAATATTTAAATCCGCGCCCGCTGAAAAAAACTTCTCGCCCGCTCCGGTAATCACTAAAGCATAAATGTCTTTATTGTCATTTAGGCGCAGTACTATGCTTTTTAATAATGAAAGGCTTTCTGCCGTCCATGTATGAGCAGGTGGGTTATTGAGGGTTAATACTGCAGTGTTACCCTCAATGGTTTCAATGATAGCTGTCATAATTTTCCCTTTATGAAGTCGTTAAAGAATCGCGTGAGCATTTTCATCTAATAAGCGACGCGCAATAATTAAACGCATGATTTCATTGGTGCCTTCAAGAATTTGATGCACTCTTACATCTCTGAAATGACGTTCAAGTGGGTATTCACGAATATAACCATAGCCACCATGAATTTGCAGCGCGCTATCACACACTTGAAAGCCAATATCTGTGGCAAATCGTTTCGCCATTGCGCAATATGCGGTAGCTTCAGGGTCGTTCTGGTCAAGTTTAAATGCCGCTAAACGCACCATTTGACGGGCAGCGACTAACTCAGTTGCCATATCGGCTAACTTGAACTGTAATCCTTGAAAAGCAGCAATAGGTTTGCCAAATTGCTTACGTTCATTCATGTATTCGGTTGCACGCTCTAAGGCTGCTTGAGCAGTGCCCACTGAACAAGTCGCAATATTGATTCGGCCGCCATCCAGTCCTTTCATCGCAAAAGTAAAGCCTTGGCCTTCTTCACCAAGTAAATTTGCTTGCGGTATACGGACATTCTCAAAACTAATTAAACGGGTCGGCTGCGCGTTCCAGCCCATCTTGTCTTCAGCTTTGCCGTAAGTCACCCCAGCGGCATCGGCAGGAATCGCAATAGCTGAAATACCTTTAGCCCCTGCATCGCCTGTGCGGCACATTACGACTAATAACTCAGTTTCACCCGCACCTGAAATAAACATTTTTGAACCATTAATGATGTAATCATCACCATCTTTAACGGCTTTGGTTTGTAATGATGCCGCATCACTTCCCGCACCTGGTTCGGTTAAACAGTAAGATGCCAATAATTGACCAGTAGTTAACCCCTCAGACCATTGCTGGCGTAAGGTTTCGGTGCCCCATGTTGTGACCATCCATGTGGCCATATTATGAATCGTTAACATCGCAGTTGTCGCTGTACAACCATGAGATAACTCTTCAAAAATGATTGATGCATCAAGGCGAGATAAGCCCATGCCACCTTCAGATTCTGGTGAGTACAATGAGCAGAAACCAAGCTCGCCTGCTTTTTTTAATACGTCTTTTGGAAAATGATGTTCTTCATCCCATTGAGCGGCAAAAGGCGCTAGCTCTTCTGCTGCAAATTGACGAGCAAGATCGGCGAATTGGCGTTGGTCTTCGTTGAAATTAAAATCCATGGTCTGAATCCTTTTTTACTATGACTCTTAGGTCATTTGGTGCGCTTAACATCCCGCGAAATTATTAGGTGGAGCTATACTGCTCGATGTGCGGTGATGCTATACGTGAATGGTTGTTGTCGCAGCGTCTTGCTGACTTGTTATTTACGTTGTAAAAGGCCTTCTCCCAAAAGAAGGCCTTGGTGAAACGATTTACGCTAAGCATGTTAGCTCATGACTTAAGCATGACTTAAGCATGATTTAGACATGATTACTTAAGCATGACTATTTAAGATCGATACTCATATTCGGGCCACTGACCACTTCGTCTGCAAACCAGCGTGAAGTAATGGTTTTTGTTTCAGTGTAAAAACGCACAGCTTGCTTACCATAAGCATGCTGATCGCCATAGAAACTGCCTTTCCAGCCGGTGAAAGAGAAAAATGGTAGTGGTACAGGAATAGGTACGTTAATCCCTACTTGTCCTACTTCGATATGATGTTGATACTTACGCGCCGCGCCGCCAGATGCAGTAAAGATTGACGTGCCATTGCCATAAGGGCTGTTATTAACCAGTTCAATTGCTTCATCTAAATCGTCAGCTTCCATACAACACAGTACTGGGCCAAAAATTTCTTCTTTGTAAATCGCCATATCAGTAGTGACATTACTGAACATTGTTGGTCCAATCCAATTACCCGACTCGTAACCTTCAACAGTAAAATCGCTGCCATCAAGTAAGCACTCAGCGCCTTCTTCTTTACCTTGAGCAATCAACTTAAGGACTCGATCTTTAGCTGCAGGGCTTATTACCGGACCATAAGCTGCATTTTTATCATCCCATAAACCTGGACGTACTTTGGCTAATGCTTCTTTAAGCTCTGGGATCCATTCTTTTGCAGCGCCAACAAATACCGCCACAGAAATAGCCATACAACGTTGACCTGCAGCGCCAACCGATGCACCAACCATGTTGTTGATCACTTGCTGTTTATTGGCATCAGGCATAATCACGCAGTGGTTTTTCGCACCTGCAAAGGCTTGAACGCGTTTTAGGTTATCTGTACCTGTTTTGTAAATGTATTGCCCTACACCGACAGAACCCACGAATGAAATAGCTTTGATGGCAGGATCATTTAATAAAATATCTACCGCAGCTTTGTCACCGTGAACAAGCTGCAACACACCTTTTGGCGCGCCAGCTTCAACAAACAGCTCAACTAAGCGTTGCGGAGTCATTGGATCTTGTTCTGACGGCTTGAGAATAAAGGTATTACCGCAAGCAATGGCGAGTGGGAACATCCATAAAGGGATCATTGCAGGGAAGTTAAATGGTGTAATACCCGCACAGACACCTAATGGTTGAGTGTAGCTGTAGGTATCGATATTACGGGCAACATTTTCAACGGTTTCGCCCATCATCATAGAAGCGATATTACATGCATGCTCAGCCACTTCAATTCCGCGCCAAACATCACCTTTGGCATCTTCAAAGGTTTTACCTGTTTCTTGCGCTAGAATCGTAGCCAGCTCATCATGGTGTTCTTTTAAAAGGTGCTGGTAGCGAAGCATCACGCGCGCACGTTCAGAAACAGGCACTTCTTTCCATGTTGTAAATGCTTCTTTAGCACTATGAATTGCTTGATTCACTTCGTCAGCAGTGGCTGCATTGATGTTAGCAATGACCTGGTTATCTGCTGGATTAGTAACTGATATAACCTGTGAACCTACGCCTTCGGTAAATTCGCCATTAATATAATGTTTAACTTGAACCGTCATGTTGCTTCCTAAATCCCTGTTGAGCCCCAAAGCTCATTTAAAGTTAAGTACTGGCTGCTGTTTTATTGTGGCTATTTAAATTGCCAAGCTAGTCCAGTACTTACGTCTTGTTGAATTTCTAATCTTTTACCACTGTACTTTTTGTCATTAAAAACGTTATGACTAGACTTCAATCGCCATCGCAGTGGCTTCGCCGCCACCGATACATAATGACGCCACACCTTTGGTTAATCCTTTCGCTTTAAGCGCATGGATTAACGTCACTAATACACGTGCACCAGAACAACCAATTGGATGACCTAAAGCGCAGGCACCGCCATTAATATTTACTTTTGATTCATCAAGTTGTAGCTCACTGATTGCAAGCATGGTCACCATTGCGAACGCTTCGTTGATTTCAAATAAATCAACGTCAGCCTTAGACCAGCTCACTTTGTCGAATAATTTGTTCATTGCGCCTACAGGCGCGGTGGTAAACATTGATGGTTCTTGCGAATGAGTTGTGTGGCCTTTAATTGTGGCCATCACATCAAGCCCTAACGACTCCGCTTTTTCGCGGCTCATTAACATGAGTGCAGCTGCACCATCTGAAATTGAGCTAGAGTTTGCCGCTGTAATCGTGCCGTCTTTAGCAAATGCAGGTCGCAGAGTTGGAATTTTTTCAGGACGGGCGTTACCCGGTTGCTCATCAGTATCGATAGTGACATCACCACGGCGACTTGAAATGGTCACAGGCACAACTTCTTGCTTAAACGCGCCTGAATTAATCGCAGCGTTGGCTTTTTCAAGTGAGTTTAGGGCGAATTGATCCATACCTTCGCGGGTTAAACCAAAGTCATCTGCCGTTTGTTGTGCGAAAGTGCCCATTGCCCCGCCAGTGTAAGCATCTTCAAGTCCATCAAGGAACATATGGTCTAACACTTTGCCATGCCCCATACGCATCCCGCCACGCGCTTTATCAAGTAAGTATGGTGCTTGTGTCATGCTTTCCATGCCACCAGCAATCACCACTTCGCTTGAACCCGCTTTAATTAAATCATGCGCCATCATGACGGTTTTCATACCTGAGCCGCAGACTTTATTAACTGTGGTAGCACCAACACTTAATGGCAAATCAGCCCCTAAGGTTGCTTGACGTGCAGGCGCTTGGCCTAAACCTGCTGGTAACACACAGCCCATTAACACTTCATCAATTTGTTGAGTATCGATATTAGTTTGCGCCACTAAGCCTTTGATTGCTGTCGCGGCTAATGTAGGAGATGTAACGGCTGACAATGCGCCTTGAAAACCACCCATTGGGGTACGTTTTGCTGCAACGATAACGATATCTTGTGGTGATGAAAGTGTTGTACTCATAACTTCTCCGCTGTAACCCGACTTAACATGGCCGAGATTAATACACAGTAAAATGTGATCTAGTTCAATAATCACACTCTGACGTTTACGCTAACGTAAAGCAAGAGAAATCAGTTAAATAAACATTAAGAATTTTAAATCGCTGTCATTGAAAATTTACAAACAGGATAAGCAATTGAAAAAATTACATTTTAAAGGAGGAGGAATGGCTTGGATCTCGTTTATCAATCTGACTACCAGGTCGTATGACTGCCAGCATTGTAGTTATTTGATCTTTATTTTTGTTTGGTTAGCTCATCATGCAGAAAACACCTGATTACGACCGCTGTTTTTCGCTTTATATAAGCCAGCATCGGCCGCTTTAATCATTTGAGCTAAGTTGTCAGAATCATCATGCTTAATACTCACCCCTAAGCTTATTGTAAACTCAAGGGTAATATCATTAAATTTGAATTGATGTTGTTCAATGCTGATACGTAATCGTTCAGCAACCTCAACGGCTTGGTCTAAGTCAGTGTTAGGCAAAATGAGTAAAAACTCTTCGCCACCGATACGACCCAGAATATCCGATTTTTTAAACCAGTGTCTTGCTTTACTCGCGGTCGCTTTAATGGCTAAGTCACCTACTGCATGCCCATATGTGTCATTAATAATTTTGAACTTATCAATATCAAAAATGATAACAGCGAGTGGTTCATTGCGCTTTTTAGCCAGTGCAAATAATTTATTGCCTTGTTCCATGGTATAGCGGCGATTGGAAATACCAGTCATATAATCAGTTTGAGAACGGCGTTTAAAAAAGCGTCGTGACTGCACTAAAAATGCCATCATTACCAATAAAACGGCAATGATTAACGCTGTTACCGTTAAGCTCAACTTAGAGATTTGCTGTTTATCTATTTCAGATTTTAATTTCAACAGATTAATCGACAGCTGGTTCTCGAGAATTTTAACCTCATACTCCGCAACTTTAGCACTGTGCTCTAACGAAGAATAAATCACATCTTTGTCCATAATCGACGCATAAGTTTTGCGTTCATTGCCTAAGCTAGTGAGTAAAATATTAAAACTGTTTTGATAGTCTTTTTGCGCAAATTTATCTAAAGCTAGGACCGATGTTTGCAAAAATTTGGGGCTTGATTGATAGCTATTGGAATGAATAAATTGTGACGCCATTTCAAATGCTTTATCCACTTCGTTTTGCTGCATATAACTTAAGGAAAGATAGCCGATGGTAATATCGATAAAAAATGTTTCATTGGTCTGCGCTTTAAGCTGCAAAGCACTGTGTAAATGCTCCACTGCTCGTTGAAAGTCTTGCTTAAAAAAATAGCTACGCCCCGCGTTATGATGAGCAAAAAACATAAAGTCATCGAATTCAGGGTGCTGCCTCGCCAAATCAAATAATCCAGCAACGGCTATTTCAGCCTGTTCCCAGTCAGACACTTTTATCGATTCACCCACCATATTGTGGAGCATATTAAACACATCTTGATGATCGTCGACTGAACTCCATAAATTATATGCTTCACGAAAGTATTCGTAAGCGTATTTATGTAATCCGTTTGCGCGATAAATCGCTCCCGTGGAGTTATAAATCATTGCTTGTCGGTTAGCTGTAAATTGATGCTTCTTGGCTAACATCAAGGCTTCATCTAACCTTGATAAGCCTTCTTCAAAAATATCCACATCGGCATAGCAAAATGCGCTTTGGGTTAACGCTTTTACCAGAGTATCAGGTGAGTTTAATTGGCGAGCAAGCCCCAGCGCATGCTCTCTATCAGGGCAATAATCGGCTTTCGAATTTGTTTGTAAATATTTGATAAAAGAACGCTCAATATACGCAATTACCAATAAGTCAGAAATGGGCTCTCTTTCTAGCATACTAACAATATGACTATAGCTATCGTAAGCACTATCAAGTTGATCAACAGCCTCTTGCTCTATTGCTAATAACACATAAAATTCGGCTTGTTGATGGACATCCCAATAGGCTGTTTCGCTCTTTTTCTCCATAAGAAAAGCTAACTTTTCATCAGCCAGCTCAATAGAGGATAAGATTAATTTTAGTTGGCTAATGTCAGTGGCGGATAGCTCTGTAGGTTTAGGTTTTGATATTTCTTTTTTAGAAACTGGACTAGCGTCTGGATTATTAGCTTCATTGGCTAATATAGGAAAACTGAATGACATGATGCATAGCAACATGATCAAGATGACGATAGGTTTATTGCTCGCGTTTAATTTATTCATGAAGGAATGAATTAGCACCGAATTTCCTTTTTATCTGCGACAACCATGTTTAACCTACGACAACTATTTTTAACCTGCTATAACCATATCAGTATAACAATTTAGCGGCATAATAAGTTAACACTATACCAACATGGCTAGAATGTAATAAATACAACGATAAAACATATAGGTGTATACGCCAGTCTCAGCACCACTATTGAGTCGATAGAACTAAATCGAGGATAGTTAACGTTTGAATTAACTAAAAAGAGTCAATTTTCTGCAGGTATCACCCAAATTGCTGTTTAAATAATTTTCTAAATTAAAATGTAAAAAAGCGCTGAAATCAGCGCTTTTGTTTAATTTAATCCAATTCAATTTGAGTAAATCTACTTGGTAATCATTACTGCACCAACACTTCTGTCTTCACTTTGGTTTATTAACCGAATAGTTAAACCATACTCAGGAATATTACGCCCAGCATCTAACAAGTCACCGCCGGTATAATCTCTTGAGTCTCTGAAGGTACGTTGAGCACGAGTGCGGTTGTCATACATAGTAATGCCGTATTGCTCAGACAAATCGATAAACATTTTCTCTGGTCTATCTATTCTGAACGTTGCGTCGTGAATTTGATAACGAGTCGTCGCAATATTGCCATTACTCCAAGACAAGGTATTTTGATCTGCATCGACCACACCTAAGAAACCATCGCCAGGATGCACTCCAACCCAGTTGTCAGAATATTGATTATCAACATACCAAATCAACATACCTTTCTCATAGGTCATTGGCTGTCCGGCAACATTAATATGCTCTAAGCCGCTATCAACGCCATGATGTGTACGCCACTCAACCAGATAGTAATGCTCTGTTTCCGATGAACCTGAAGACACCTCAAAACCATTTAACATCATCACTTCTGGTGATGAATCTGCATTCGCAGTAAAGGTCTCAACGTCATCAACGACTAGATTAATATCATCAACATACATACCTGGGTTCGTTACCGCGCCATCAGTTTGATACATCACGTAAAGATTAAATGCATTGCCTGCAAGTGAGGTTAAATCAAACTCTGCATTAATCCATCCAGCTGAAACTCCGGTAATACCGTTACCTAGGTTGGTATCATTTGGATTGGTTGTAGAGGTAATATTGCCCTCTAGCATCACTTGTCCAAACTCGCCTACAGCCATGACATAGGCGTAATCCCAGTCTGTTTCGATGTCGTACCAAGCTTGAAATTGCAGTGAAGCCGTCGTTGCATCGCTAAGATCAACAGCAACGCCCATTAGATTTTCCAAGTTATCGCCTGAACCACTGAAGTAAGCATATTCGCCACTCGTAGGCTCGGTAATCACTTGAACTTTATTAGGAAGAGTAATCTTAATGACATCATGATTTGTTCCTTTACTAGATGCTTGATCAAGTAAACCCACCACTCCACGACGAGGAATATCATCGAAATTAACGATTGCACCGTGCTGCCAATTTCCGCCTAAAGTGGCTTGAAGATGCTCTTTAGCAAAGGGACTAAAGCCAACAGGCTCAGTACCACCTAACTCACCAGCCCAGCTTCCTGAAGACATGACTGACCACATGGACACTGGCTCGCCTTCACCAGTGTATTGGGTATCATATTCATCAGGTAATCCTAAATCATGACCGTACTCATGGCTTATCACACCCACAGCACTATCGATGGGTGCAATGGTGTAATCAAATGCTCCCATTAAACCGCCCCAATATGGTACATCAGTATTTGAGTCTGGAATGCCGTATACGCCACCGAGGTTCCAGCGATGTGACCAAATAGCATCTTCGCCTACTTGACCGCCACCAGCCTCTTCACCCACGGCAGAATGGAACACCATTACGTGATCCACTAATCCATCAGGTTCCCAATAATTACCATCACCATCAAGATCATAGCGATCTTCTATATCAAATTGGCTTAAATCTAAACTCGGATCTAATGAGGCTGCAGTCAGCGCTTCTCGAATTAGGCTGCGGGCATCACCATCAACATTGTTGCCGTAAAATGCTGCTGGCATCGTTGCCATATACCAACCTGCAACATCACCAGTTACTGTGTAGCTATCACCAGATTGTTTTTCATAGAATTGTCTAAATGAATTGGCATGATGACCATTCGGAGCAACCCAACCATCATCACCAAATAAGATTTGGCGGTAGTGGTCTTGATTGTAATCCTCATAATACATGCCTGACTCTTCTGGCAAAATTGAGTTATGAACAAAGTCTGGAAACTCCATTAAAATAGCCAAAACTCGCGCTTCTCGAGTTGATCCATCATAAAGTTCTTCTTGAACGTTTTCAGGTGCGTTTCGAATCGAGCGCCCCGTTAAACTGCCTTTCGACGCTTCATGGCGGCGTTCCATTTTAGTTTTACTTTTAATTTCACTGGTCATTGAATAATGGCTGGTGATATTTGCATCTTGAGCTGCAGCGTTCACTATCGCTTCAGCTTGACGCTTTTTAAGATAGGTTTTTAATGCCGACTCCGCTTCTTTCAAGCTAGCTGACTGTGGGATTTTTCCTGACTTCTTAAGCATTTGAATCAGTTTTTGCTCATCAGCAATCACCATATCAAATGCGCCAGTTTGTGGTATGGGAGCATGCTCTGCTGCTTGCAAGCTTCCTGAGAGCCCAGCAATAGCTAAGGCTAGTGGGATTAATTTGTTGTTATTCAATTGAATACCCTCATGTAAAATTCAGTTCCGTTTGAAATTTCTACTCAGAAAGACTCAGCTGCGCTAACTAAGTATTCAAAAACCCTAACTGAAGAACTGCTGAGACGAAATAGACACAAGGACATTTCATTCCCAAGTATGAACCCAAGCTTAATACCTAATTCTTATGGGTATTTTACTGGTTTCAACATATACAAAAAGAGCCATCTAGTAAGACTAAATGGCTCAAATATTGAGGGCTATTTGTATATGATTTTGATAAGGCTACAAGTTAAACCATAACGAAGTTAACTTTTTGACTCCCAAGGCGTTCGACCACTCATATCTGAAAGGTCATAAGGGGTAAGCTGATACACATAGTAGTTAAGCCAGTTACTCACCAACAAACTGCCATGACTATGCCACCTCGCAATGGCCTCTTGACTGGGATCATCATTTCTAAAGTAATGAGTCGGCACTGATGGTTCAAGCCCTTGTTCAAGGTCACGTAGATATTCATCTTTCAAGGTCGATTTTTGATACTCAGGATGCCCCATCACAAATAAATTACGACTATTACGGCTCAGTACAATGTAAGCGCCCGCTTGTTCTGATTCTGCAAGTACCTCAAGATCTGGATGTTGCTTAATGTCTGCTACATTCATTTCAGCAAAACGAGAATGTGGCGCAAAGAACTCATCATCGAAACCACGTAGCAACGGGTGTGGCTTTGTGCTGCGGCGGTGACAAAAAACCCCAGAACGTTTTTCATCTAACAATTTTCGATGTAAATCATAAAGATGAAATAAACCTGCATGTGCAGCCCAACAAAGAAAGAGTACCGAAGTGACATGTTGCTGTGACCAATCAATAATTTCTTTAATGTGCTCCCAGTAAACTACATCTTCAAAATCTAACTGACCGAGCGGTGCCCCTGTAATAATTAAGCCATCGTAGTTTTTACTTTTAACCGCTTCAAAATCACGATAAAAAGTATTCATATGGTCAATAGAGGTGTGTTTAGAGGCTTTATCATGAATGCGCAATAAGTCTACATCCACTTGCAGTGGCGTATTTCCTAGTAAGCGAAGTAACTGAGTTTCGGTTTCAATCTTATTAGGCATAAGATTTAAGACAAGTACCCGCATAGGACGAATATCTTGATTAGCTGCCCGGGTTTCGGACATCACAAAGATATTCTCTGATTCTAAAATTTCTGCAGCAGGTAAATTATCTGGAATTCTAACCGGCATTAAAAGCACCTTTTTTTACTGAATATTCGGTGCCATTAGCCTGACTGCAAATAATCACAAGTATTGGTAATAACCTGTGATTTTTGAAGTTACGCTTATCCACCGACCTTATTAACAACAACATTAACGGGTTGCACCTCGTCAATATTGACAATGTAAGACTGAGTATTGATAAACCACAGCTCGCCATTGACTTCTATTCTTGCGCCTATCGCATAGGTGTGACCCTGCTGAAACTGATCTCTGGTAATTTGGAACTCAAATGAATATGGCGTCATTGCGTTCTCAGACATCATTTCAGCCAACACAATGGCTTTGGTATCTTGTAAAGACACATCTTTAAGCTGCACTTTAATGACAGCATCTGCTGGTAAAGCGATACGTTCTCGGTAAGTGACATCACCAGAAACCGTCACTAAGTCATTACTAGAAGCACAAGCTCCAAGACCGACAATGATAGCTACCGATATCAACATTTTGCTTAAAATTCGCTTCACTGCATTACTCATGTCACTCTCCTTTATCATACATTAAGACTTCTGGAAGTCTATACGTCTCACGTTGAATAATATTCTTGCTTGTTATCGAAAGCAGTTGTTTTTATCATAGGTCATCATTTCGAAGCCATAAAGCGTATGACACAAGCAAACGCAATAATAGTGGGCGCTAGCTCACACCTTAGTAAAGAAATCGCCACTCGATTAGCGCAACAAAACGTTTCATTGGTGTTGTTTGTTCAAAACCCTGAAGATATGCAAGAGTTTGCAGATCAATTACCCACTAAAGTTGAAGTTTTACCTTTAGATATTGAGAACCCAAGCGCAATTATTAGCCAATTAGAAAAGGTTTGGTTAAGCATAGATGGCGCACATTTGGTTTTAGTCAATACAGGGCTTAATGGTTATCATGAATCGCTACCTTGGCAATTAGAGCAAGATATCATTGATGTCAACGTCAGTGGTTTTACTGCGATTTGCAATACCACCTTCCGTTTAATGCGTGAACAAGGTTATGGCCAAATCGCTGCGATCAATTCAATCGCTGGATTACGTGGTGGCCCTAGTGTGGCTTACCATGCATCAAAAGCCTATGCACAAAACTACCTCGAAGGTTTGAGCATGCATGCGCAGCGGTTAAAGCTTCCTATTACCATTACCGATATTCAATTAGGTTTATTGGATAAAGCAGCAATGCAGCAAAGTAAACTGTGGTTACCGCCTTTGCCTAAAGTGGCGGCGCAAATTATCAAAGCTATGCAAAAAGGTAAGCGAAAAGTATATGTCACCAAGCGCTGGCGCCTAATTGCTTGGATGACAATGTGTTTACCAGAGTTTATTTACAATACTCGCCATTGGAAAACGAAAAAGAAGAAATAAGTTGATATCTGGCATATATGCTAATGCCCCATCATCTAAAACAAAAAAACAGGAGCTTAGGCTCCTGTTTTAATGGTGTCAGCTATCTCGTTTAAGATAATTAGAACTTATAACCCACACTCACCATATAAACCCATGGATCGATATCAGTTTCAATCGTCACTGGGACAGAAACATCACCGCCTTCTGGAGCATAATTAAAGCTAGCATCGGTTGAGATCTGTGCGTACCAAACTGACGCATTCACCAACCAGTTATCATTAATGTTGTAATCTAATCCGACTTGAGCAGCCAATCCCCAAGAGTTAGACAAACTTAAATCAGACAAACGATCACCAACGCTATCGGTAATTTCATTATCAAAGAAATTGGTAAAGTTAACACCCACTCCCACATAAGGACGTAATTTAGATTGAGCATTTCCAAAATAGTATTGAGCGACTAAGGTTGGTGGTAAGTGTTTGGTTTCAGCCACTTTCATACCAGCAATTGAGATATCATGAGTAAATGGTGTTGCCGCTAGTAATTCAAGCCCCCAGTTATCAGTCAACATATAGCCAAAATTCAAACCAACTTGCGTATTATCATCAACAGAGAATTGTCCCAAATCACCTAAATCTGGAGTGACAACATTTTCGCTAGAATCGTTTGGTGCAACAGCGACTGCGCCCACTCGAAAGATGAAATCACCTGCTTGATGAGCAAAAGCTGAAGAAGAAATCCCAGCAGATAGTAAGCTAGCGGTAACGAGGCTAAGGGCTAATTTTTTATTCATTATGACGACTCCATGTATGCAACATAATTAGTGCTTTTACGTAAACACATTTAACAATTGGCGCTACACTGCCAGAAATTCCTCGTAACAATATTGATATAGATCAATAAAAAACCTTACAACTAAATAGGTAGTTACCAGCGTTGATCAAGATCACAAAAACCAAGCTTACTTTGATAAAGATGCTTTATATTTAGATGTTTAAAGTGATTATTCAGAGGTTTGATCTGCAAATTTCATTGATTATGCTTTTTGTATGTAATGCTTAAAGCCCGCTTAAAAATCACAATTTGTTAACACCAACCCCTGTAATTAATCATACAAACACTTTATTTACAGGAGCAATTGTTACTCTTAATCGATAGAGAAATGATACGATTGCGATACAAATGGAATTTACAGTAATAAGGCAGTGATCATTTTCAATGACATTACGATTGAACAGCCATTTATGGAAGATAATTTGCTCACTAGTGTTAACTGCTAGTCAAGCCGTTTCAGCAGCGCATACAGACCTCAGCCAATCAACAACCCTTGACCAAGCGTTGACAACAAGTACTGATAATAAAGTCAGCACAATTGCACGTGCTACAGATGAAACAGCTCTTGAGGTCAATGAATCTGATGACATTCACACTAATGATAATGTGCTTGTTGAGACAGAGCACTCCCCCTGCTACGATCATGCGCAATCAGACACTCGATTAGACAAGACCTTCGCCTACTTAAATACCAAGTTCTGCGAACCCGCCATTTGGTTTGATAGTTTTTTTGTTGACGAGCGAATAACAGATGATGCAAGAGCTGGCACTATTGTTCGTTGGTATAATGACTTTTCCTATTTTGAAAAAGAAGGTTTCAAATACCGCTCTAACGTTAAAGCGCATTTAAACCTGCCAGGTATGAGTAAAAAGCTTAAAATAATACTTGATTCAACAGGTGAGGACGACCCCTTTTCATTCATTAAAAGTCCTGATGATGACAATGAACGTGAAGTCGGTTTACGTTATGATTGGTATGCCAAAGAGCGAACCAGCTTTAATATTAAGGCAAGCTTTAAACCTAAAATTGAAGCGCGTTATCGTTATACCTACCCTATTTCTCAAAATACATTATGGCGATTTACACAAACGCTATATCAAGAAAAAAAAGTCACTGGCGAAACCTCAGAATTTGATTTCGAACATGCTTTTAATGAGTCATTTCTATTGCGATGGAATAGTGCGGCTCAATATGAGAACAAAAATAATGGTTGGGAATTAGGTACAGGATTGCAACTTTATCAATATCTTAGCGATACTAAAGCAATCAGTTATCAAGCGAGGATCAATGGTGTAACTGAGCCTTACCATTATATTGAAACCGCCAGTATCGGCCTAACATATCGTCAAAACTACGCTAGAAAATGGTTATTTTTCGCAGTAACACCTGAATATACATGGACTAAAGAAGACGATACCGCTGAGCGGTTAAACCAAATGGTCATTACATTCACCATAGAAATCCTGTTTCAGAATGTCTAAGATGAATCAATTGAGGCCGTCACCTACAACTCTAACGATAATCTCGGGTAATGATTAAACCAAGGTTTGCTGGCTACACGCTTCATGAATGCTGACTCATCCGCTTTGGGGTTATAGTTAACCGTCAAGTTAAATACGGTTTCTAAACCAAATACAGACTCTACACATAGCTCACCGTCTTCATCTAATTTAACGGCTATAGCGGTTTGCTTTTCAGGCCAATATGACATGGCGTTCATGCAAGATGTATAAGCTGGGTGGTTATTTTTCTTATGCATTCTCGCCTGATTTTTGACAGACCAAGGTAAATTTATTTGCTCTGTTAATGCCAACTCAATCAGTTTGTCTCGATAAATACTGGTTTCTTCATGGCACCAATAAATAACGTCAATATCGTTCAATTTAGACGCAGGAGCATCGTGTAATTTGTCCCAGACTAAATTACGAACAAAGCCTGCGGCAATGAACCAATCTTCGACTTCATTTTCAGCAAAAAACTGCGCAGTTAACTTAAGCGCAGACATTCTCATTGCATCACTTAACAACCAATCTTTTAATTGTGCTTCATAGTCCATAATCAGTACCGACATTATCACATGAGCAAAATTACCTAACGTTGATAAAAGATAGTCTTATCAAGACATAGATAATACTCACTGAAAACCTAGATTTAGTCGGTAAAGCTAGCACATTATTTTTGATGGTTCACTGATTAAAATGTAAATATTAACGATTGCTAATACAAATAATTCAAACTGATTATTATTTACACCTGTGCTCATTATACTTTTAAGTTAACTGGCATCATGTTGTTGCTCAGGTGCGGCCTGTGCAAACGCTGGTAACTGATTACATTCGTTCCATATTCTAACAATGTTCGGATATTGTGATAAATCCACATTAAAGCGATAGGCATTATAAACCTGCGGTATTAAGCAAATGTCAGCCATTGTCGGGCTATCACCAAAACAATATTTTCCCGCCGTTTTAGACAATTGAATTTCGAGCGCTTTAAAACCAAGATGGATCCAATGGTTGTACCATTTCATTTTATCTTCTTCACTTACGCCCATTTCTTTCACTAAAAATTGTAATACTCGCAAATTATCCAAAGGATGAATTTCACATGCAATGGATTGCGACATAGCACGAACAACGGCTCTGTCTTTAGCTGTGCTAGGAAAAATGATTGCACCCCATGCAAGCATACCCCTTACTAATAAGTAAACATCCATATTAATGTAATCATACATTTTTTTAGATAATGGTTACGAGCTAACTTACCCACCTCTTATTTGATGTGCTAATTCATTTCACATTTGTTTCACGAACTAAGCCATACAGTATCAAACATTATAAGCATTTAATGAGACTTACTATGAGCAATCACATCGCCTTAGAAAATGTTAGCCAATCATTCTCGGCAGAAGAAACCAAGGTCGAACTATTCAACAATCTCAACTTAACCATTAATCAAGGTCAGTCTTACGCCATCACTGGGCCCTCAGGAACTGGCAAATCAAGCTTGTTAATGTTGATGTCTGGCTTAGAAAATCCTAGCTCAGGTAGTTGCACATACGTTGAAAACGGGCAAAAAAAATCGCTAACTTTACTGCGCGAAAATATAGGCTTTATTTTCCAGCAGTTTCATTTATTACCTGAATTAACCGCACTTAATAACGTTGCATTACCGCTCAAACTACGTGGTGATAAGCAAGCACTGACTAAAGCAAAAACGTGGCTCGATAAAGTAGGTTTAAGCCATCGTTTAGCTCACAAACCCCTACAACTTAGTGGTGGTGAACAACAACGAGTGGCAATTGCAAGGGCATTAGTCTTTGAACCTAAATTTATCTTTGCTGACGAACCTACCGGCAATTTAGATCAGCATAATGCGACTGAAATTGCGGATTTACTCTTTGCTTGCTGTCAGGAAAACAATGCTGGCTTAATCCTTGTAACCCACAGTCACGCCCTTGCCAATAGAGCCGAGCATATATTTTCATTAGCAGATGGACACGGTATAGCAACCGCCATTGAGCAATTAGAGGCGGTGTCATGAACAGTGCAAATATAAAACTTGCAGTTCACTTTTTTCAACAGGAAAAGACACTGGCTCACCAAAAGTACCTTCGGTTTATCCAAGGCTTGTTAATGGTTTTTATTATTGCGTTAAGCCAAAGCAGCGATACGGTTCAAAGCTACTTACATGAGAATTTACAGAACCTATTAGGCGCCGATGTTGTCATTACTCAGCAAGAATCTTTGAACAATAATCAACTGCAAGAAATTGAAAATATTGCTCGAGCTCTAGTAGTCACTCAACAAGTATCATCCACCCTAACCCATAATGGTTTGTGGCAACGAGCCCAAATAAAGGCCGTTGGTGATGGCTACCCATTACAGGGGCAACTGTCTATTGCAGACAGCCCGCAAGGTGATGTGCAAGGCGTATATTCAGGGCCTAATATTGGCGAAATATGGCTAGATGCAAGATTGCTTGTTGGTTTGTCTGTCAATGTTGGCGAGTATCTAACATTGGCAGAGCAATCATTTTTGGTCGCTAAAGTCTTGGTCCATGAACCAGACAGATTAATGGAGGGCCATAATGTTGATATGCGCGCGATGATAAACGCTGCAGATATCACTAAGCTTGGCTTCCCAGCTGAACAGGTACAATACCGCTATCTTATTACAGCCAACAAACAACAAAGCACAGCACTTATTCAATGGCAAAAAGACAATTTACCTGGGGCACAACTCCATCATAAACAAGGGGCTCATCCGCTTGCATTATTTTGGAAACGTACGGAAAATTTTATTGGTTTAACGTCGATTATCTTATTCTTTATGGCAGCCATCGCCCTTGAACAGTTAAGCCAAACACAAATCCATAAAGAGCAGTATTTTTCTGCAATTTGCTTAAGTTTAGGAAGTTCGTTAAAAAGCTGTATTCAGCTTTCAGTGGTTAAGTGGTGTTTGAGTTTCGCAACACTCTTACCCGCAGTATTGGTGGTTTCGGCATTGTTCTATGGTGCGGTGGTAATATGGTTACAAGCAACATTTGTTGAAATCACTTGGCAATGGAACACTTGGCTTGCAATAAAATCTGTGGCGGCAATAGCCATTATTTTAATGATAATGCAGTTACCCGTATGGCTGTCTTTAAAATCGTCCACCGTTGCTCAGTTGGTTAATCCCCCTAAAACAGACAGCAACTTGTTGCTAACTAAAATAAGCAGTGTCGTTGTTTTATGTGCCATCGCCTTTGCCTATTCAGACAACGGCTTATTGACTGCGATGGTGGTATCTTCAATCGCGGTCAGCATATGTTTGATGATCATCATCAGCTGGTTGAGCTTAACAATAGGTGAAAAAGTGTCGCAGAGGTTCTCTGGCTTAGTTCCATTCACCTTATTCATGATGAAACAGCGATTACTAGCAAAAAGCACCCAAATACTAGGTATTGGCTTATGCACTTTTTTACTGCTATTTACCTTAATGCTTTTAAAAGACCTCGGAAACACAATGTCTGCCTATCAGCGCCAGCATGATGGCAACCTGCTTATTTCCCAAGCAACGCAAACTCAGATGCTAGATATTGAGCAACTTGCGTCGACTGAAAACATTGAAGTACGCCAAGTTAAGCCCTATTTACGCGCCAAACTAATAAAAATAAATGACACACCATTAGATGAATTTAGCCAAAAACCAAGTGATAGCTTATCAACTTTAGGCCGTGCTATTAGGCTACATTGGAGTCAAGATATACCAGCTAATAACCGCATAGTTGAAGGTAGCTGGTGGGCTGAAAACACTGAAAATTGGCAGCAAATTTCTGTTGAACAAGAAATAATGACAGATCTTGGTTTGAACATAGGTGATCGTTTTACCCTATTTATAAACCAACAAGCCATTGATTTTACCATTGTCGCCAGCCATGTTTATCGCTCTGGCGGAGGTTCGATTACTTTTTGGCTGCAAATGCCAACCGCAGCAATTGACCACATTCATGCACCAATTTTTAATATGGCAAGTATCGAGCTGAGCCAAACTCAATGGCCTTTATTAAATCAACTATGGCAAAAACACCCCACATTGCGCATGGTTTCACTAAAAGAAATGACCGAACGCTTTGATCGTATTCTGGCAATGGTAACCCAAGTAATCAGTGGGTTTTCACTGCTCATCATCATTCTAGCCAGTGTGGTTATTTTGGCCTCCGTTCAAACATTAGAAGACAAAGAAAAGAAAAAGAACAGTATTATCATGAGTTTTGGTTTTAACAAACCTACCTGTTTAAAACTCAATATCATTGAATGGTTATTTACCGCTGCAATTGCAGCTCTTGGGGCGATTTCTGGCACTTACCTCGCAGGCATGATGATTTACCAATCGCAATTTTCAATTGCTTACCAACCTAATTTCTGGTGGCTGCTGGCAACACTCACCTTAATATTAGCCCTAGTGACATCATTTGGTATTTACGCCAGCCGCAAAAGTTTAAAAACATCTATTCGACAATTATTAGCAGAGAATTAATCGCACTAAGTGGTAACGAATAGTGTTAAGTGGAAACGAATAGCGCTAACTGAAAACGAATAGCGCTTAGCAAGAGCTAATCGCTATTAATATGAACTAACAGCATTAATATGAACCAACAGCATTGGGGTTTCACATCTGTTTCACATCAAGGTTGGCAATATATAGGCAACCTAATGGAGGAAACATTATGTACCACTTTAAAAAACAACTCATCCAAGCTCTCGCACTTATCACTCTCGTTATTTCCACCTTTTCATTTGCCATGCCTTCACAGAAAAAAGTGCTCCTGGTAGTGACCAGCTATGGCGAGCAGCAAGGTAAAGTCAGCCCAGGTTATGAGTTTGATGAATTCAGTAAAGCCTATTTAGTGTTTAAACAACATGACATTGCCATTGATGTTGCGAGCCCAAAGGGAGGAAATGTGGAAGCCGACCAATACGACCCAACCAAACCTTTTAATGCTGCAGTTTTAAACGACAAAAAGGCAATGGCAAAACTAAGTGATACCTTAAAAGTGAAGTCGCTTTCTGCAAGCCACTACGATGGTATTTTCATTGTTGGTGGAAAAGGAGCCATGTTTGATCTTCCAAAGAACCAAGCATTACAGCAATTAATCGCTGATGTGTATCAGCAGCAAGGTTCAGTTGCTGCCGTATGCCACGGACCTGCAGCACTCGTTAATGTGAAACTCGATAACGGTCAATATTTAGTAGCAAACAAAGCCGTTAATGGGTTTACCAATCAAGAAGAACATTTATTTAGTTCAAAATGGATTAATGACTTTGAGTTTTTACTTGAAGATAAGTTAGTTGAACGCGGTGGCCTGTTTCAATCAAGCGAAATCATGCTAAGCCATGTGACTGTTGATGGTCGTTTAATGACAGGGCAAAATCCAAGTTCAACAATTGCTGTCGCAACTGAATTGGTTCGTTCTTTAGGAATAGCTCCACAACAAATTAAGCAAGACAAAGAAGATAAGACAATGACGGTCATTGCCGAAATACTCGCAGGTAATAAGCAAGCTATTGCTAAGCTCAACAGCGAACAATCTCAGTACCAATTACCTTTAGTTGGTATGTATGGTTTTTACTACCTAAAAATTGCAACAACCAATCAGCAGCGTGAAAACGCATTAACCTTAATGAAGCTGGGGCAAGAAGCGATCAACAAGCCTAGTCTCGATATGAAAATAGCCAATACCCAAGTTGAACTCGATAAGCATGAAGCAGCCATCTCAACTTTGAAGCAGTTACTTACGAAAAAACCTGATTTTAAACCCGCATTAGACTTGTTAAAAACCTTGTCTTTATAATAAGTTACTTTTAGTCATCAAGAATAATCGGAGTGTTCATGACGCAAAAGGCCAATTCACTGAATATTTTACTGGTAGAAGATCAGCTTAATATCGCTAACAACATAGCTGATTACATGGAGTCAAAAGGACATATTTTTGATTTTGCGACTCAAGGTAAACAAGGTTTATCATTGGCACTAGAGCAATACTACGATTTGATTATTCTTGATTTAAATTTACCCACAATGGACGGCCTTGAAGTGTGCCAGCAGATAAGAGAAAAAGCTGACCGCTATATCCCTATCCTGATGCTTACTGCACGCGACAGTGTTGAAGATAAAGTATCTGGTTTTACAGTCGGTGCTGATGACTACCTTACTAAACCATTTTCATTGCAAGAATTAGAAGTACGTTGCCTCGCTCTTTCAAGGCGGCACTTATTACAAACCAAGGATGTAATCCATATCGGCCCTTTATCTATCAACAGAAAACAAAAAGAAATTCAACGAGATGGTAAAATATTGGCACTTCACTCTATGGGCTATCGTATTTTAATCATTCTAGCCGAAGCTTACCCGCAAGTGGTCAGTCGCTCAGAGCTAAGTCATAAACTCTGGGGCGATACCCCAACAGAATCAGATGCGATACGCTCACATATCTATCAATTACGTACAGTGCTTGATAAACCATTTCCACAACCGCTGTTAAAAACAATACACGGTGTCGGTTTTTCACTTCACATTCCAGTTCGAGATTAATCTTATGACTAACAATACCGGTAGATTTCATAGTTTAAGTCGACGAATCGTCATCATTTTTTGCATGTTTACTTTAGCACTATCACTGGTTTTTAGTTCCATAGCCTTTATTTTAATGTATACCTTAGAGGACAGTTTCATTGAAAAAACCATTGTTCAAGAAGCGGAATACTTAAATCAGGTATACCAGAGTACGGGACAGTGGCCATCAACAAGGCAAGGTAATATGCAGCTGTATTTCTCAAAAGAAAGCTTCCCTGAAGATATTCGACAAACCTCAATTGCTGAACCTAGACGTAAAGAGTTTTACGGACATAACAATCGCCATTACCACTTACACACACTCACCGAACAACCAAATACATTTTTAGTTGCTGAAGTAAGCGCCGACTTGTTAGTACGCCCCATAAGAGGCGAGATAATCAAGTTTCTTCTAATGAGTACACTTATAGTCACCATAAGTGCGTGCCTTATTGCATGGTTGATGGGAAGAAGAACGACTCGACCTTTAAAACAATTAGCGCAATTAGTTAACGGCGTTGCGCCTGAAAATATTCCAGAAAAATTTGCTCACCATTATCCGAATAACGAGATTGGTATACTAGCGACAACCTTAGAACGCACACTAAAAAATATGAGCAATGCATTAGAGCGAGAAAAATGTTTTACCAGAGACACCAGTCACGAATTACGCACACCTCTGGCAATCATTAAAAATGCAGTTGAAGTATACATGTGCAAAGCCACGCTCAATAATCAAGATAAACAAGTACTTAATCGAATCAATGAAGCCTGCCAACAAATGGAGCAAACTGTTTCTACGTTACTAATACTTGCTCGCGAAGAAAATACCCAAGTCACGCAAGAAGCAACAAAGCTCATGCCAATGATTGAAGCATCAGTGATCAACAATCATTATATCTTGGCAAATAAGCCGGTAGAGGTTGAAATAGACAACTCATGCAACATTACAATCACTTGTCAGCCTGGCATGTTAAAAGTATTAATCAACAATCTTATTAGTAATGCATTTCAATATACTGAACATGGCAAAGTCAGTATTTTATTCATGGACAACCAAATCATTGTCAAAGATACAGGCCCAGGTATCGAGGCAGAAATTTCAAATAAAATAACCGAACCCGCCATTAAAGGCAGCCAAAGTACAGGCTTTGGCTTTGGTTTGTCTATTGTAAAACGACTATGTGACCACCAAGGTTGGCTGCTTGTAGTAACCAGTGACCAAGGCACAACTGTCTCAGTCACATTAAGTTAATTCTATGATTATTAACGCGCACCAATGTATTGATAATCTGAAAAGGTATCAGTTGAGGTTTCATCAATGTCGGTAAAAAAGGCAAAATGGCCTTTCATTGCCAGTTGGTTTTGATATAGCAACACTGACTCTTGTAATTTAATGAAGCTAAACACTAATTTAAAATCGGTTATTTTGGCGCTAAACATTGGCGAAAATGATTCCGTATTAGTAATAATCAAGGTTTCAATAAACTGGTTGTTTTTATCGTAAGTTAATTGGCCATGGAGTTTTTTACTGCCCTGCTCACCTAGCTTTTTAAGGTATACATTAAAGTTTGCTTGCAGCTTAAATTCATCTTCAGCAGCAAAGGTTAAACTGCCTTGCTGAATCAAATCTGTTGGTTTAATCGATATGTTATGGCCATTGTCTTTATTTTCAGCCGACTCTACTTTGCCCGCAATAAAGTCACTAGTTTGCTGTTTAGTCGGCAATTGGCCATTAATTAATTCGAGTGACCACCGCTGATAAATGTCTTTATGCGGGGTAAAACGCTCAAGGCTGCTAGTGACATTACCCTCTTCATTTTCAAAGCGCGATACTTCATACGACCATTCATTTCGACGAGTTTGTTCAAGGTTTTTAATTGCTTTAGCAATTGTTGTTTGCAAATAGTGAGGGTTTTCAAACAAGCTACTTTGTACATGTTGAGCATTGTCATTAGCGGCTAGCTGAAAACTGATACCAAGAGACAACACAATGAGCAAATATTTAAACTTCATTAGAATTCCTTGTAGATATTTTAGTGAAGAAAACTTACGCCAGCCGATGTGAAACGCTTGTGAAATGACAGGCTTAATTAACAAGAGCACAAGCATAGGCTTGGAATACCAATGAGGAAGCAAGTATAGATTGGTTGTGGGTGATAAAGAACCAAACACCTCAGCTTGATGTGGTTCTTTTTTACATTGTGATTTAGTTATAGAAAACGCTTTAGCTATTAAGTTGCATCGTGTTGTTTTTCTGGAGATGCCGCATCGAACGCTGCCAGATCAGTACACGCTTTATCAATACGTAAAATATTGGGATATGCTGCCATATCGACGTTAAAACGTCTGGCGTTATACACTTGTGGTATTAAGCATAAGTCTGCCATTGTGACCGAATCGCCAAAACAGAATTGCCCTGCATGTTTATCTAATTGTGCTTCTAGTGCTTTAAAACCGAGGTGGATCCAATGGTGATACCACACCATTTTATTTTCTTCGGTGACATTCATGTCATTAACTAAATATTTCAACACCCTTAAGTTATCCAGCGGATGAATTTCGCAGGCTAATGTTTGCGCCATCGCGCGTACAATTGCTCTTTCTTGGTGACGTTCAGGCAATAGTGGAGATTGCGGGTAACTTTCATCTAAGTATTCAATAATCGCCATAGATTGTGTAATGCAAAAATCACCATGTTCGCCAATATCAATTAAAGCCGGTACCAAGTTCTGTGGGTTCAAACGTTCGAAAGATGCAGTATGTTGCTCCCCACCATTGTTAACTAAATGGACTGAAACATGCTCAGCGGTTAGTTGTTTTAAATTAAGTGCAATTCTAACTCGGTAGGCTGCGCTTGAGCGCCAATATCCATAAAGCTTCATCGTCTTTCCTTATTACTTTTGCCGACATTATATCTACGCAAAATATCACTCATATTAAAAAAGCAATAACGAATCGCTATTGCTTTTTGGTAAATATCTTATCTTAATGATATACAACTAAAGGTACTAGCCTTTATATTCAACAACTTTCTGATCAATCGAACCGAATATGCTGCTGTCATTGTCATCGAACATTTCGATGCGCACTGTATCACCAAAACGCATAAATGGTGTGCTAGGTTTGCCATCAGCAATGATTTCTAACATGCGTTTTTCAGCCAAGCAGCTTGAACCAGCACTACGATCATAATTAGAAATTGTGCCTGAACCAATCACAGCGCCAGCACATAGTGGGCGAGTCTTAGCAACATGAGCCACTAATTGACTGAAATCAAATGTCATATCAACACCAGCATTTGGACGACCAAACAGCTCACCATTTAGATGGGTAACGAGTGGTAAATGGACTTTACTGTCTTGCCATTTTTCACCTAATTCATCAGGGGTAATCGCCACTGGCGAAAATGCGCTTGATGGCTTAGATTGGAAAAAACCAAACCCTTTAGCGAGTTCACCTGGAATAAGGTTACGCAGTGAAACGTCATTAACCAGCATCAATAATTTTATGTGTTGCTGTGCATTTTCAGCGCCAACGCCCATTTTTACATCATCAGTGATCACTGCTATTTCAGATTCAAAATCAATACCGTATTCTTCACTGGCCATTTCAATATCAGCTTTAGGGCCAATAAAGCAATCAGAACCACCTTGATAAACCAGTGGGTCAGTCCAGAATGTTTCTGGCATTTCAGCGCCACGGGCTTTACGCACTAATTCCACATGGTTTACATAAGCACTGCCATCAGCCCATTGGTATGCGCGTGGTAAAGGCGATAAACAACGTGCTTCGTCAAAATCCACTGCATTATCCATTTGACCCGCATTCAACGCTTCATACAGCTCTTGTAGCTGAGGATTCAGTAAATCCCATGCATCAAGTAATTGTTGCATTGTTTTCGCAATAGCAGGTACTGCAACGGTTTTAGTTAAATCTTTGCTAACCAACATCAGCTGGCCATCGCGGCGACCGTTGTTATAACTTGCAAGTTTCATTCTGACTCCTAAATAGGTACAAATAAGGTTGATATCAAATAAATAAAATTGTCATCACTGCTGAGTGTGTAGCTGAATAAAACATAGCTTATGTTCCACTTTTAACCGATACACATCGCAGGTTAATACCAACAAAAATAGCCTTCTTAAGGCTAGAAATACCTTAAGCTTAGCCAAATTAATATAGCGTGAGGCAAATCACATTTTTGCAAGGTAGCCTAGGTTTTGTAAACCTTTTGATACATTGCTCAAGATAATGCCAATTAAAGCAATAAACGTCTTGAAAACACGACAATGCCAGCGTATTGCTGGCATTAAATCGTTACACAAGATTTGAGTCTCAGTTTCTACACATTGACCTTTACCGCTAATTATCGTTTTTTGGTAATTTTGTAATCTCGTAATTTATTAGCAATTGCGGTGTGGGAAACCCCCAGTTTTTTCGCCAATTGACGCGTACTTGGGTAAGCAGGATATAAGCGCCTTAGTAAGCTTGCTTCATATTCTTTCATGGCTTGATCTAAACTGCCTTCGAACTCTTCGTCAAAGTAACCAAAACCTTCTGCATAAGATGGCAGTTTTAATTGTTCAACGGTTAACTCCGCAGAGCCATCCCACATTGAAACAGCTCTAAATATCGCATTTTTTAATTGGCGAACATTGCCAGGCCAAGCGTAAGTGAACAGATAATCACGACAACTGGCAGAAATACGTCGAAGCGGACTAGAGAGTTGCTGGCTGTAATGCTCTAAGAACATCTCCGTTAACGGTATAACATCGACTTTACGCTCACGCAAAGATGGCATGTGATAGCTCAAGACGTGAATGCGATAATATAAATCTTCTCTAAACTCACCTGATTGACATAACTCAGCTAAATTCTTCTGGGTTGAACAAATAATACGTACATCAGCACGCACTTCTTCATCACCGCCGATACGTCTAAATGTACCGTCTTGCAACAGACGCAGTAATTTAACTTGCGCCGCTTTCGACATTTCAGCGATTTCATCTAAAAATACCGTACCGCCCTTTGCTTCTTCAAACAAACCGCGTTTAACGACTTGGCCTTCATTAGAAACAAAGCCAAATAACTCTTCTTCGGCAACACTGTCTGGGAGCGCGGCGCAATTAATTGGGATAAAGGGGTGTTCACGTCGCATGCTGGCATCATGGCTGGCTTTCGCCATTAACTCTTTACCTGTGCCCGTTTCACCAGTGATGAGTAACGGTGCATCAAGTTGCGCCATTCGCTTAGCTTGCTTAAGCACATCTTTCATTTTATCGCTAACAGCCAATACATTATCAAAACCAGTGGTTTGATTCTGTAATGCATTGAATTGCTTACCGACTCTTGCTGGAGATTTAAGTGACACCACTGCGCCCGCAAGAATGCTGGCATTATTTTCATCGGGTAGATAAATCGGCAGCATTTCGGCTAAGTATTCATTGGTACCAATTTGAACCCGTGTAGCTTGTGCAAGCACTGGGGCTTCGGTTAACCAACGCGAAAAGTTAAATCCTTGCACCCAATGATTTAACGACTCATCAATCACTTCATGTTCTTGCATATTTAACGTCAATAAAGCCGACTCGTTTACAATACGAATACGTCCTTTAGCGTTGATGGAGAACACAGAATCAGGTAAGGTTTTTAATAAGGTTTTTAACGCATAATGTTCTTGCTCTGAGGGCATAAACGAGACAGTACGAACATCATGTACGCTTTCTACTTTACGAATAAGAGGCATTAATTCGCTTAAGGTTTCGAAACCGATTTCAGCAAATTGTAAGTATAGAAATCCCCGGTTACTGGCATCAATTGCAATTAAGTTAATGCCATAATTTTCTAGCACTTCGAGAATATCTTTCGCAAGGCCGATGCGATCTAAACAGCTCACTTCCAAACGCATATACAACTATTCCCTATCAGTCATTTTTTCTGGAATATACGAGGATTAATGAAAATCTCATTTAAAAATAATGAGAAATACCATCCTTCTTTATTTGTGAGCGATACGTTAAAAGGTTATGAGGCGTGTGGCAAGTGTTGTTTACAGTGGAATTGTAACAGGGGAAGTATTATAGCAGGTTACGTTAACGTAACCTGCTGAAATTCATGATGAAGATAATTAACCAATTAACTGGTCTGTTTTCGCCGCCATGATGAAATCATTCTTATGTAAGCCTTTTATTGAATGTGACCACCACGTTACCGTGACTTTTCCCCATTCAGTTAAAATTCCTGGGTGATGAAATTCTGCTTCAGCAAGCTCGGCTAATTGATTAGTAAATACCATCGCAAGTTTGAAGTTTTTAAACTTATACACGCGTTCTAGTTGATTAATACCATCGCGATTTTCAACACGCCATTCAGGTACCATTTTACTGAACTCAACCATTTCTTGCTCAGTTACTTTCGGGGCATCAATTTGGCAAGCTTCACATTTCAACTCTGATAAATCAGACATAACAACTCCTGGGTAAAGTAATTTATTCTTATTAAATTTAATTCTGTCGCTTAACTGGCAATGGTTTTGGGTGCAAATTTGGGTTCAAGCAGTCCCAACTTACGTGCTTCAGTCACGGCTGCCATAATATCCATCTTGGCAATTTCATCAAGATAATCAACACTGTCGATAACGTAATAAACAGGCTGCATGATATCGATGCGATATGGCGTTCTTAGCACTTCAATCAGATCAAATGGCTTACGCTCAGGTTCATCGCTTAATGCATATAAGGTCTCACCGGGAGAGCTTAAAATGCCGCCGCCGTAAATATTCAATTCGCCATCTGCACCTTTTACTAAGCCAAACTCTACAGTGAACCAATAAAGTCTCGCTAAAAAGACTCTCTCTTCTTTTGTCGCAGCTAACCCTAATTGACCATAAATATGCGAAAAACGCGCAAATGAAGGGTTGGTTAATAATGGGCAATGACCAAAGATTTCATGAAAAATATCAGGCTCTTGTAAGTAATCAAACTCTTCCTTAGTGCGAATGAATGTCGCCACTGGGAATTGTTTATTTGCCAACAGCTCAAAGAACTTTCCAAATGAAATAAGTGCAGGCACGCCAGCCGTTGTCCAGCCAGTTGCCTCAAGTAGCACCTTATCGATTTCTTTTAATTGTGGCACTCGGTTGCTTGGCATAGCCAAAGCATCCAATCCTTGCATGTAGGCATCACAAGCGCGGCCAGGCATATTGATGGCTTGTCGCTGATACAGTTGATGCCATACATCATGTTCTTCATCTGTGTATTGAATATAGCCCTGATTGTCAGGGATCTTAGCGGTATAGTTTGTTGCTTTGCTCATAAGTTTCACTTTACGTAAACTGCTCTCCCTTCATAGTGTGCTAAGGTTTCAAATTTGTTAACAACCTCAGGGTTTATTCTTGGTCCATGTGGTAGCAATAAACGTAAACTATTCACTACAAGTTACCATAATTATAAAATTACTCTTTTAAAATCAATAAACTAAAATGTAGTTAATGTTTGACAAACGAGACACCAACTTCAAAATCACTTTGTTGGCATTTTGCTTTAGCTTCTAGCTGAGACGCTAAAATAGATAAAAGACAACAAATGTTATATTCAGCTCGATAACTTCAGTACAATAAGTTTAATTGTATAATTCAATCGAATAGTTTGTCGTACGACAGCGTTAAGGAAAGACCATGGCAATTTTAGTTACAGGCGGTGCTGGGTACATAGGAAGCCATACTGTTGTTGAACTTTTGAATGCCGATCAGCAAGTCATTATCGTAGATAATCTATCGAACGCCAACGTTAACGCCCTTGAGCGTATCGAAACCATAACTGGTAAAGCCTGTGTTTTTTACCAAGGCAGTGTGCTTAATAAAGCCCTATTACATAAGATTTTTACCGATCACCCTATTGAATCAGTGATTCATTTTGCAGGTCTTAAAGCTGTAGGTGAGTCTGTTATTAAGCCTCTGCAGTATTACGAAACCAATGTCACTGGCACCATTATTTTATGTCAGGTGATGGCTGAGCATAACGTAAAACAGCTGGTGTTCAGTTCGTCCGCGACCGTTTATGGCATCCCTGAAGGTTTACCTATTCGTGAAGACTTCAGCACAGGTGCAACCAATCCTTATGGGCAGTCAAAATTAATGGTTGAACAACTGTTACGAGACTTACAGGTGGCCGATAATCAGTGGAATATTGCCGTACTGAGATACTTTAACCCGGTTGGCGCCCATCAAAGTGGTTTAATTGGTGAAGATCCAGCTGATATACCCAATAATTTGATGCCATTTATCTGCCAAGTTGCTGTGGGGAATATCCCTGAGCTAAAAATATTCGGTAATGATTATCTAACGCCAGATGGCACCGGAATTCGCGATTACATTCATGTCGTTGATTTAGCTCAAGGTCATTTACAAGCGTTACAAAAGTTATCAGAGCAACCTGGCATAGTGACCTATAACTTAGGCACAGGAAGGGGCTACAGTGTTATCGAAATCATTAAAGCGTTTGAACTGGTCAGCGGTAAACAGATCCCCTATCGTTTTGCCCCACGCCGTGATGGCGATCTTGCTGCATATTTTGCCGATGCAAGCCTTGCTTATGAAGAATTAGACTGGCAACCATTGCACACGCTTGAATCAATGGTTGAAAGCAGTTGGTTGTGGCAATCTAAGAACCCTAATGGTTATAACGATTAGCCTAACTTAATCTATTTTGTGTTACCGGAAGAAATATGAGCCAATCAATTAATCACAGTCGCAGAAACTTATTTCGTCGTAAAAAATTTGATGCGCAAAGACCACCTTGGGTAAAGTCTGATATTGAATTTACCGATGAGTGCACCCGCTGTAATGCCTGCATCGACGCATGCGAGACCAAGGTATTAGTTAAAGGCGACGGCGGTTTTCCGGAAATCAAATTTACTGAAGAAGAATGCACCTTTTGTCAGCAGTGTGCCACTGTGTGTAAAGAGCCCATTTTTGACCTAGCTCAAGAGCAACCATGGACGATTAAAGCGACTATTAATGACTCTTGTTTGACCTATAAAGGGGTTTGGTGTCAAAGCTGTAAAGATGCATGCGACCCAGGAGCGATTAGTTTTAAGATGGCGGTTGGCCAGGTACCAAAACCAATTATTGATACTGAAGCTTGTACTGGATGCGGCGCTTGTGTTTCGCCTTGTCCATCAGTGTCAATTAGTATCAATGAGTCAAAAATCGGCGATTAATGGTGATTTCTACTGAGCAGCGTCAGAAAAAGTCAGTGTCGTCAAAATATAATGGTTTTTTTTGATTTTATTTGCCGTTATATTAATGTTAATTTTTATAATAAAGCCATTTCGGTCGCTTATGTATAGTGGACTAATTTGCGAAAAAAGAGAGCCTACATGTTTAGTAAAAAAAGCCCTACCAGTAACTTAAGTTTCATCGCTAATGATTGTGAATTAACGGGTAATATTAAAGTCGCTGGAGATGTACTCATCGCGGGTAAAATCAATGGTGAAATTCGTGCATCAGGCAATGTAACTGTAGAACCTTCTGGCGTGATTACAGGTGGCGTAGTCTGTGTTGAAGCCACCGTTTCAGGCTTAATAAATGGCAATATAACTTGTGAGAAGCTTTCGATTACTAACACGGGAACCTTTGACGGTGAAGTGTACAGTAAACGTATGGAAATATTAGATAATGGGCAGTTTATTGGCTACCGTAAGGCCTATGACGAAAGCCTAGAATACAAGAGCTTGCTTAATGAAAAAGTGGTTAGCCCAGAAGCTGATAAATCAACTGATAACCCTCAGCTGTCAGCAGTTAACGCGTAACTGACAGCTAAAAACTAATAATTTAGTTATCGTTTGTATTGATAAAATACACTTGCTGCCACTCGCGAAGTAGCTCAACGAACTCTGCGGGTGGTCTATCAAGACTATCGATCGAAATATACAGATGAAACCCCAAATGACTTTCTAGGGTTTGACAACGATGCCCGAACATCGCTAATACACCTCGATAGCGATCCCCGTTCACCACTAATGGGGTAAATTCAGCCCCAAGATACGTTTCTAGACTCTGTAAATCTTCATCTTGTGTCGCAGCTGTCATTAATAACGGACGTTGTTCCCCTAATAACCCGGTTGCCAACCTCGGTGAAATACAATCTAAAATCGGATTAATTTGCTTTAATTTAAAACCAATATAAGGCAGTTCGATTAACTCAAGGTTTTGTGTCACTCTAGATACATCAACACGTTGAATATTGTCCCAACTAACATGCACTGTGCCACGTTGATGAAAGTAATCTAGTCCCGTCTCGGTCAGTTTAAAGCTTGCTTTAGGCTGATTAACTTTGGCTATCCCTAATATTAAACTCACACTGCCAAAACCAAATAACACAATGCCGATACCAAAAAGGTGCTGGGCATTGATAAACAATACCAGGCTGATAATCAGCGCTATTGCGCCAAAAACACTCAATGTGATGCCATTTCGTTTGCCAAATGGACTGATTACTAATGTTTTATCGTCTAGGTTTGCTTCATTAGACATTGGCAACTAACCCTTTGACTTTTATCCATAAAATACCGATATATTCGTGAATGGAGCGTTGCGATGTAAGCAAGTTACCAGCACTAAAACGCCACCAGTAACCAGGAGAACTTAAAAAGTTAGTTGGTGCAGCAACCGGTGAGAGTTCATTAGCAGTAAAAATCATCATCGAGCGAGGCATATGGGTCGCTGATGTCACTAAAATAAATGGTTTTTTACCAACAATGCTTTTCATTGAACGTGCTTCTTCGATGGTATCAAGTGCATCAGGGAAAGTGACGATGCTATCTTCGTTAACGCCTAGCTCAATTGCCGCTTGTTTCATGATGATGGCATGTGGTGTTGGGGTTAAGCCGCCGCTCCAGCCACTCACCACTAAAGTACACTGTTTATCTGAAAGCGACAGTTGCCTAATGCCCTCAGAAAGTCTTGACAAAGCGGTAGCCGATAATTGCTGAACTGCACTGATAGCGTTATTATCTCGATGGCCAGATCCCAGTACCATCACAAAACAAGCATCATGATTAATTTGTGTCAACGGTAACTCGTTAACTGGATATCTTGACTCTAAACTGTTCGCGAGGTTGGCAGAAATGAAAGAGTTACTAAATAGCATTAAGCAGGATATACCAACCAATAAACATAACTGGCCAAATGACTTAAATTTTTTAGCCTGAAAACGCCAAATAAAAAGTGCGAACAATAAACAAATTAAAATAAACGGCACCGGCATTACAAATTGCGACAGGCCTTTTTTAAACCAAAACATCAATTTCATCTGCTGTTTATCTGCTCAATTAGAAGGGACTAAAGTAAATTAGCTGTATTGTATCTTTTGCGACAGCAGATTGCGAAAATTACCGATATTCAATTAGATTTTGCAAATAAACCCAATAAAAAAGGTGCTCACGGAGCACCTTAATATCAGCTATTTATACTGGCAAAGCTTATTAATTGATGAGTTCCAACTAAGCGTTACTCTTTGCCCCACAACCATGCAGCGCCACGAACACCTGATGAAGCGCCAAATTCATTCTTAACCACAATTGTGTTGCACTCACGGCCGACTACGTATTTAGGTAACACTTTTGGTAGCTCAGTATAGATTGCATCAATATTTGACACCCCACCGCCTAATACAATCACATCAGGGTCTAACATATTAATCAGATGCGCTAATGAACGTGCTAAACGGTCGATATAGCGAACAAATGCTTGGGTCGCTAACGGATCACCTTCTGCCATCATTTGTGAAATTTGAATACCACTGTCTGCCACGCCGCCTGCTCGGCGAAAATCTCGCACCCAACCCGTGCCCGATATAAAGGTTTCAATACAATCTTTATTGCCACAAAAACATGAAGTGGAGTTGAATTCATCAGATGTCATCCAAGGCAGTGGATTATGTCCCCACTCACCTGCAATACCATTGCCGCCAGCATGCACTCGACCATTTATCGATAAACCGCCGCCACAACCAGTGCCAATAATAACCCCAAAGACCACACCTTTACCTGCAGCTGCGCCATCAACGGCTTCAGATACAGCAAAACAGTTTGCATCATTTGCAATGCGCACTTCTCTATCAAGACGTGCACTTAAATCTTTATCTAATGGATGGCCATTAATCCAAGTAGAATTTGAGTTTTTAACTAACCCTGTAAAGGGTGAAACCACTCCAGGGATCCCAACGCCAACCGAGCCTTTTTGTTGAGTCTCAGCTTCAGCCTCATCTACTAAACCAATAATGGCATCTAAGGTATCAGGATAATTTCTCGGGGTAGGAACACGTTTACGAAACAATTCGCTACCATCTTCAGCTAATGCCACTAATTCAATTTTTGTCCCGCCAAGATCAACACCCATGCGCATCATAGCTTTACTCTCCATTTAATTATAATCTGTCATTCGATACGCATTTGATGCTGCAACCCTGATGGCTCATAGAATGTTTAATGACTTAATCTCTGTGTGCTACCACTTCAATACACACAAATATGTTAGCCAATAAACAATACTAAGCTATGTACGCTCAAACCATTTTGGTGATGCTGCTATAAAATACGGATTTAAAATATTTTCTTTTTGGTTGTACTCAAGCGGTGTGAGTTCAGGGTAAATAAGCACCTGACCACCCGCACTTTCTAATACCGCTTGCGCCGCACCGGTATCCCACTCGCTAGTTAAGCCTAAACGTGGATATACATCAGCATTGCCTTCAGCAACTAAGCAAAACTTCAGCGAACTCCCCACACTTTGCATTTGGTGGTCGCCGATATTAGCAACGTATTCAGCAAGGCCAGGGCTAATATGTGAACGGCTACCGACCACAATAGGCTTATCATTAATCTGTTGCTGACTGATATCCAACACTTGCTGCTTTGCGTTGCTTTCTAACCATGCACCCTCGCCTAAGAGGCCTGAGTAGCATTTATTTAATACAGGGGCGTACACGACACCCGCCACGGCTTTGCCGTTATGGATAAGCGCTATGTTGACCGTAAACTCGCCATTGCGTTTAATAAATTCTTTGGTGCCATCTAATGGATCAATTAACCAATAGGTTGACCAGTTTCTTCTTACATTCCAATCAATGTCAGCAGCTTCTTCACTCATCACTGGTATATCAACAAAATGTTTTTCAAGTTCAGCGACAATCACATTATGGCTGGCGATATCGGCTGCCGTAACAGGGCTGTCATCTTGCTTTTGCTCAATTTGCAAGTCAGGCTTTGAATACACTTGCATAATCGCATCACCTGCCTGCTTGGCAATGGTAATGACGGTATCGAGCTGTGCTTTAGTTAAGCTTGTATGTTGTACTAATTTTTTATTACTCAAAGGGAATTCCTTAGAAAATACCGACATTTAAGCCAGAAAATTATCAACATACATTATGCCATCTTGCTTATTAAAGATTTATAACTATTTTGTTTGTCTTAGACATTTAACATGATTGAAATTAATGCCATTAAATGGCTTGTACCACGGGTTTTCTTTATTCACTCACACTAGATTTCTAACGTGATGTAATCTGATTTCACTCAAGGCTAAAACTTTATTGTTACTTATTTGTAACGCCAGCTTGATAGTAAGCCAAGAGCGATGAGCTTAAAACCCTCATCGCCTTGACTGCATTCGTATTCAAACTTATTTAGTCAACATCACATTATCAACTTGCATCACGACACCACTTTGATTACCCCATGCAGGAAAGATAACTAAAGGTGTATCCACTTGAGTTAAATCTAAACTAGAACCTGTATTGGCTACGACATCTGCAAGCGCTATTTTGTAGTGAGTCCAAACACCAATTTCAGGCGCATCAATCGCAAAGTCGCCTGAACTGCATGGATGACCACAGTCGACTTTAATATTAAATTCTTTTACTTCACGTGGGTCGCTGGTGACATTCAAATCAAACTCGACAAAGTTAAAGCTACTGACGTCTTGCTGAAAATTTGCACTTTGAAAATACACCACGGCTTCATTAGTATTAAAGCTAAATTGGCTCACAAGATTATTGTCACCACCAACATCAACCTGTTCAATTGCAACACTCCCTGTTGCCGCATAATGACCAATTTCAAAAGGCGCTTTAACTGCATCATCATAAACAATTAATTCATCAGATTGAGACACTTCATATTCATAGCGCACATTATCAATTTGCAGGCTCATATTGCCTAAAGGCTCTATCACAAAAGGGTTGGCTACCGAGGCTAAATCAACAAAGCTTCCCGGTGAAAATCGATTACCACTGGCAACAAGGTCGGCAATAGGTAAGCGAATTTCACTCCAAGTATTTAACTCGGGTAAAACCACGCTGGTGTCGCTAACATTGGGCCAGCCACTGTCTATTTTAACCAATAGTTCCACGTCATTATCGGTGCTAATGACATTCAAATCGAAAACTAACACGCCATTCGTCGCCCAATGGGATAAATCAGCCGTGGGAGGGTATGCAAAATACGCGTTCCCCGTTGCGCCAACCTTGTCTAACTGAAGCACTTCGCCGCGCCCTTCAACCTCAACAGCAGCAAGCGTGACAGAACCATCAGGGTTATAGCTGTCTAAGCTTAGCCCTTCGCTGAGCTCATCATCATATAAAATGAATTCTGGCCCAGCTCCAATATCAGTCGATGGCGTGGTGATTTCAGGTGCTGTATGGCCTTCGACCATTTCAGCGCTTTCGCTAATAGACGCACAGCCTTGTCCTGTTTCTGGCGAAACACTGCATTCATACACTCGTACATAATCCACTTCTAACGTCTGTGGGAATACGCTTTCATCCACCCCAGTATTATTGACATTCGCCGCCCACGTGCCGCCAACTGCTAGGTTTAAAATCATATGAAATGGCTGATTGTAAGGCGCATCTTCTGGAGCTCTTTGAAGGTTCCCATCTGCATCCGTGTATTGGCTATACCAGCCTGCTGAAGTTTGAGTGGCAAAATGTACCTCATCAACGTACCAACGGATCTCATCTTTTTCCCATTCCACTGCGTACACATGAAAATCGTCAGCAGGGTTTGCTCCTTCTGGCAGTGAGTATTCTGCGCCAGAATAAACATTTCCAGGCCATGCTTTGCCATAATGCAAAGTACCGTGAATACGAGACTCAGGCTCAGAACCTTCGGTAACTACTTTTAAATTCACCGCTTCCATGATGTCGATTTCGCCCGACCCCGCCCAAGGGCCATACACCCAATCCGTCGGTAACATCCAGATTGCAGGCCACGTTCCTTGGCCTTGAGGCATTTTGGCGCGGATCTCAAAACGGCCGTATTTCCAATCCCCTTTATGGGTGGAATCTAATCTTGCCGAGGTATAAGGTTGCTGCTTAGATGTATCGGTTGCATCGTAATTAGGATCGCCTAAAGCCACGGCTGGACCGCTAAAATCTTCTCGCTCAGCCGTTATCACTAACATGCCATCAGCTACTTTGCTGTTTTCATCACGCTGGGTATAACACTGATGTTCTTCATTGCCCCCGCCATAACAGTTATGGGCAAGATTCCATTTTTCTAGATCAATCGCAGTTCCGTCAAACTCATCACTCCAAACTAATGTCCACAGGCTTTCTTGTGGCTGTTCGACGGTGTTATCAACCGGTGTAATATCATTTTCTGTTGAGCTATCTGAACCACAACCAACTAGCAATGCTGCGGCGATACTCATACTGGTGAAGGTTAAAGTTGATGTTAATTTTTTCATTTTCCCCCCAAGGAAATAGTAAAATGACTTGAAAAAAATCCAACAAAATCCCTTACAAAGTTAATTGCAAGTTCACAACAGTGCAGGAGTTATTGCCAGTTGATTGTCTTAACAATCAACTGGCAAAGATTAATTAAGGCGCTGGACAGGTAATCGTGGCGTCATTAGCCGCATTAGGCACAATCAGTAAATCACTGAAATTAATTTCGGCTTTACCTTCTGTCGCAATATAGAAAGGTGTATTGATATTGCCAAACTCAACTTGCTGATTTGCAAAACACTTCAAATCAACACTAATAGTTTGCCAAGTTCCAACTGACTCATTTAAGGCTCCTGCAATATCAACATCTGCGCGGCAATCTCTATCGCACGCCACACCTAACATGACCGGTTTTTCAACCTTGTTGGTGGTTTTAATTAATACAGATAAAGCGGCATTACTGTTTGAATAAGCACGTAAGTCACGTGGGAAGTTACTGATTAACCCAACAAAGCCCATGCCTGTTCCGTTAAAGTTCACTAACCTTGCGTCTTCTTGCACTGCTTTATCAAAGGTTCTTAAGGTCAATGCATCATTTTTTTGAATACTGCTACTTACTGTCTCCATTGAGGTTTCTGTACCAATAATCAGTTTCCAAGGTGCTTTTACAGCTCGCTCAAATAAGGCTAACGTTTCAAGCTTAGCGTCAGATGCAAAGTTATCTTCTGAAAGCGTATCTGACACCTGGCTTTTTTCACCGTATTTAAGACCATAACCATAGGCAAATAAGGGTTGGTAGTCTTCATCATTCACATTAACCGACGTTTGCTGCGGCGTTGTTGGCCATGAGAAAGATAGCTTACCGACAAAGTCAGCATTGACTTTTCCATCTATCTCAGTGAAAAGTACTTGAGCTACGCCATCACCTTCTGTGCCAGGTAACCAAGCAGCGACAAAGGCGTCTGATGCGTTTAATTCAGGGTTAACCCACATAGGACGGCCACTGATAAATACTGAAACCACAGGAATACCCTGAGATTTTAATGATTGCAGTAAAGCTAAATCACGCTTATCTCCACGTTGGTATTCAAGGTTATCAATGTCGCCATTACCTTCTGCATACGGCTCTTCACCAAATACCACAATTGCCACATCAGGTTTGTTTGTTGCGTCAAATTGACCATCAACACTTAACCAAGCTTGACCACCCGCAGCATCCACAGTTTGCTCAATACCCGCAAAAATCGAAGTTGCACCTGGGAAATCTTCATTTAAGTTATCAGTACCCTGCCAAGTAATACTCCAACCACCAGATTGCTTACCGATATTATCGGCTGCATCACCCGCCACTAAAACTTTGGAATTTGGCGCTAATGGTAAAATGTTAGCGTTATTTTTAAGCAGTACTAGTGACTCACGCACCGCTTGTCTTGCGACATCTCGATGCGCTTTAGCACCAATTAATTCTGTTTTGCCTGAAATAGCGCGATTAGCAGGACTTGGCTTTTCAAATAAACCAGCTCTGAATTTAACTCTAAGAATACGTCTTACAGCATCATCAACACGTGCTTGACTAATTTCGCCATCTTTAACTTGGGCAATAGTGTTTTCGTAAAGAGGTTTCCAAGCACTGGTTGGCACCATGAATACATCTAGGCCTGCATTGGCAGCTTGAGCACATGATTCATTAGTACAGCCGTCAACTTGGCCATGACCGTTCCAGTCACCTACCACAAAACCATCAAAACCCATTTTGTCTTTTAATACATCATTAAGTAGGTATTTTTCGCCGTGGATTTTTTTACCTTGCCAGCTATTAAATGACGCCATGACGGTTTGCGCGCCAGCAGTTAAACCGCCAACATAACCCTGAGCATGGATATCAAATAAGTCTTGCTCTGAGTCTAGGTTTTGCCCCTGATCAATACCCTTTTCTGTTCCACCATCACCCAAGAAATGTTTTACCGTTGAAATGACATGTTGGTCAGATAAAAAGTCATCACCGACTTTTCCCTGCAAACCTTCAACAATCGAGTGCGAGTAAGCTTTAACAATGCGTGGATCTTCTGAGTAACCTTCATAGGTTCTTCCCCAGCGATCATCCCTTACAACCGCAACCGTTGGAGCAAACACCCAATCAATACCTGTTACCATTACTTCTTTGGCTGTAATGGCAGCAATATCACGGATCAAGTCTGGATTATTCGCCGCACCCAAACCAATGTTATGGGGAAACAAGGTAGCACCAATGACATTGTTATGACCATGAACCGCATCGGTTCCCCACATTGTTGGAATAGCGATACCATCAACGCTGTCGTCCATAGATGCTTGGTACATATCTTCAGCTAACTTAATCCAGTCCGCAGGTGTTGCGTGTTTATCATCATTTGGATAAGCTCCGCCGCCATTCAAATAAGAACCAAATCCATACTTACGCATATCTTCAACGGTGATATCACGGATTTCAGGCTGGATCATCTGAGCAATTTTTTGCTCTAAGGTCATTTTTTCCATTAACGATGAAATGCGCTGTTCAAGTTCAGCATCTTTCGCTAATGGAATCGCAAGCTTTGGCCAAATATCAATATTATTTACTGTCGCTACGTCAGTGGTTTTGGCTGCAATTTCTACTTCAACCACAGGCTGTTTATCCGCTTTAACAGATGCCATTGGCACATCCTTGTTTTCACCTGAACAAGCCGATAGCCCCATCAATACGGTTAATACTTGCAGTGGCAATGCTAATTGCTTCCTTGCGATAACCTTATTTGCCTTTTTCATAAAATTTGCCTTATGTATTCTTGTCATAAATTCTATATTTGTTTTTAAATGTTTCATCATTTAGCGTTTCAGTCGAATATTACGCAGCTTCTGGGCGTTTAGCTTTACTGCCCACTAAACCGTAATAAGCAATAAAGGCGTAACACACTAGCGGTAAAACAAACGCCAATTGAATGCCAAAGGTATCAGCTAGCATGCCTTGCAATAATGGGACAATCGCACCACCAACAATCGCTAAACACAAGACACCAGAACCTTGACTGGTATGCTGCTTTAAATCTGTTAACGCTAAGCTAAAGATCGTTGGGAACATAATAGAATTGCATAGTCCAACCAATAGCAATGCCCACATTGCTGTTGTGCCTTCAGATAACATCGCTACTGCCACTAATAAAACTGCGCAGGTAGCGTTAAATGCTAGCACTTTGCCTGCAGCTATTTTTTGCATCACCAAAGCACCAATAAAGCGACCAACCATTGCACCACCAAAATAATAAGCAATGTACTTAGCAGCTTGCGATTCAGTAAATCCACCAATGTCAGGCTGAGTCAAAAAGTTAATTAAAAAACTACCTATGCCAACTTCGGCGCCAACATAAACAAAGATACCTACAGCGCCTAATACCAAATGTGGATATTTCCACGCACTACCTGTGCCCTTTTGTTGTTTGGTTTTTTGCTCGCTAATACCAAGAACGGGTAACTTTAAAATGAAGAAAATAATCGCTAGCACACACAAGGCGCCAGCTAACATTAAATAAGGAACTTGCACTGTACTAGCTTGATGTACAGCTGCAATAGATGACTCTGCCGCACTAGAAGCTGCTTCATGGGGTTGATTACTTAAAATCAAGTAACTGCCAAAAAATGGCGCGACTGTGGTACCAAGCGCATTAAATGCTTGAGTCATGGTTAATCTTGAAGACGCGGTTTCTGCAGGGCCTAATGCACTCACATAAGGATTAGCGGCAACTTGTAATATGGTGATACCCGATGCTAATACAAAAAAAGCACTTAAGAACATCCAATAAGAGGCATAGCTCGCTGACGGGTAAAAGAGTAAGCAACCTGCGCAGGCAATAGCCAGTCCGGTAACAATCCCTTTTTGATATCCAATTTTACCGACTAAAGAGCCCGCAGGAATTGATACAATAAAATAGGCGCCAAAGAAACAAAACTGAACTAACATCGCTTGGGTATAGCTTAATTCAAACATATTTTTTAAATATGGAATTAAGATGTCATTTAAACAGGTTAAAAAACCCCACATGAAAAATAGTGAGGTTAATGCCATCAAAGCAAACCGAAAATTCCCAGTTTGATGAACACTCCCCATTTCTGCAGCATCTGCATTTAACGGTGCGTTAGCCATGACATTTCCTCTTTAATTATTATGTATTTATGGTTTAAGTCTATCTAAGCACCCTTGTTCTACATCTTTGGTAGTACATGGATAGGCCGTTTCGAGAATTATCTAAATCAATTATTGACGTTTGGTTAATTAATCACTAATCTCGATGTAAGCGCTTTCATTTTTAACATACCGATAACGAAAGTCAACGATTTTTATCAGTAAAAATTGTAACAGCACCTCAGTAACCGCCTGTGTTTAGGCCTTTGAAGCGCTGTAGGCAGAATTACATCAGAAACATATTAAGTGAATAATAAATATGAAAATATCATTACCATCAGATTCTAAAATGCACTCAAAAGAATTTACTTTTGGTGTTGCAACCGCCTCTTTTCAAATTGAAGGAGCGGCTGATTCTCGCTTACCTTGTATCTGGGATACCTTCTGCGCAACACCAGACAAAATCCGTGACGGTTCTGACGGCAAACAAGCTTGCGAGCATGTGGCATTATGGAAAGATGATGTTGAGCTGATTGAATCTTTGGGAGTTGATGCTTATCGATTATCTATTTCTTGGGGGCGTGTGATTAATCAAGATGGTAGCCTCAATCAAGAAGGTGTGAGCTTTTATACTAACTTGATGGATAATCTTATCGCCCGAGGGATAAAGGTATATGCCACGCTTTATCATTGGGATCTACCACAACATATTGAAGATCAAGGTGGTTGGTTAAATAGAAAGACTGCCTACCTCTTCCAAGACTACGCCGATAAAATCACTCAAGCACTTGGTGATCGCGTACATTCTTACGCCACATTAAATGAACCTTTTTGTAGCTCTTATTTAGGCTATGAGATTGGTATTCATGCACCAGGCCTTGCAACAAAAGCCTATGGTCGTAAATCTGCGCACCACTTATTGCTTGCTCACGGTCTTGCCATGCAAGTGATTCAAAAGAACTGCCCAAACGCATTAAACGGTATCGTGCTTAACTTCACTCCTTGTTACCCTTATTCTGACAAGCCAGCTGATATCAAAGCCAGCCAAATTGCTGATGACTACTTTAATCAGTGGTATATAAAACCAATAATGAATGGTAAATATCCTGAAATAATTAATGATTTTGATGACGGTGACAAACCAGATATTGAACCTGGGGACATGGACATTATTAGTCAACCAATCGACTTTTTAGGAATTAACTTTTATACCCGAGCCGTGTATCAAGCTTGCAGTGAAAACCAGTTTGAACAAATTGATATGAAAGATGCCCCTAAAACTGATATCGGTTGGGAAATTTACCCTGCTGCCTTCACCGACTTATTAACTAGCTTACATAACACCTATACATTACCGCCAATTTACATCACTGAAAATGGCGCAGCTATGGATGATAAAATTGTTGATGACGCGGTAAATGATTTAGACAGACTTGAATATTACCAAGCGCATTTAAATGCGGTTAATGATGCTATTGAGCAAGGCGTTAAAATCGATGGTTATTTTGCATGGAGCTTAATGGATAATTTTGAATGGGCAGAGGGCTATTTAAAACGCTTTGGGATAGTGTATGTTGATTACCAAACACAAAAACGAACAATAAAACACAGTGGTCTTGCCTACCGCGACTTTATCAGCCAAAGAGCTGAATAATAGCAAAATAAAAATAATGCCCAACACCCTACATTAGAAAAATAATAACCCGAAAGAGGTTTGCATGATTAGCGTTAAAGAGAAGATAGCCTATGGATTAGGTGATACAGCCAGTAATATCGTTTTCCAAACGGTGATGTTATTTCTTACGTTTTTTTATACTGACATATTTGGTATTTCACCTGCATTTGTCGGCACAATGTTTCTGGCTGTTCGTTTTATCGATGCAATAACCGACCCCTTAATGGGCGCACTCACTGATAGAACAGAAACCAAATGGGGTAAATTCCGTCCTTACCTTATGTGGTTTGCTCTGCCTTTTGGCTTAATTAGTGTTTTAGCATTTACGACACCTGACTTAGCTGAAGAAGGCAAAATGATTTACGCCTTTGTCACCTATACAGCATTAATGATGGTCTATACCGCGATCAACATTCCTTATTGTGCATTAGGTGGTGTATTAACAGCCGATCCCAAAGAGCGAGTTTCAGTACAGTCTTACCGCTTTGTGTTTGCCATGATTGGCGGTTTAATGGTGTCAGGATTAACATTACCTTTAGTTGAATATTTCGGCCAAGGCGATCAAGCTAAAGGTTATCAACTGACCATTGCAGCAATGAGCGCATTGGGCGTGGTGATGTTTATTCTGTGTTTTCTTGGCACAAAAGAGCGCTTACACCCGCCGAAAGATCAAAACTTAAGCTTTAAAAGAGATTTCAAGTTACTGTGGCAAAACGATCAGTGGCGTATTCTATCTATAGCCGCTATATGGCTGTTATCAGGCATGGTGCTTAAAACCAGCTTAGCAATCTATTACGTTAAGTATTATTTGCATATGCCAGACTCAATCACTTTATTCATTACTCTTGGTATGATTGGTAATATATTTGGCTGTATTTTAGCTGAGCCTTTAGCTAAACGAGTCTGTAAGGTCAAAGCTTATATCACCATTCAATTCATTGCTGCTGCTCTGTGTATTGCGGCCTATTTTGTCTCAGGCGACCAAGTTGAACTCGCATTTGCACTATTTATAGTGTGGGGCTTTACGTTTAATATGGGCACCCCACTACTATGGGCGAAAATGGCAGACGTAGTTGACTACGGTCAGTTTAAGACTGGCGTAAGAATTACCGGAATGATTTATTCTTCAGTTATTTTCTTTATCAAGTTAGGTGTTGCGATTGGTGGTGCAGCCGCTGGTTGGTTGCTGGCATTATATGGTTACCAAGCTGATGTTGAACAAACCCAAGCAACTCAACAAGGGATTTTGATTTCATTTACTATCTACCCTGCAGTGGGATCAATTATCGTGGCTATCGTCATGAAATGGTACAAGTTAGACAATGAACAAGTTGAGAAAGTGCACGCTGCAATTACACAATAAATATGCTCAATAGTCACTAATGAATATATATTCATAAATTGTAGAAACTTATTAATTACAGAGCTTGATATAATTGATAAGCACAACAGATAATACTGTTTATTTGGCGAACTGATTTATTAATGTTCGTCAAATAAAACCGTTTTTTAATGAATGTGCTAAATAGTTCATGCTAGTCTAACCGACGTTTTGACTCTCATCATTAGCTAGACAGTATTAAATAGGGATATATGGCGACAATATATGACGTATCAGTTTTAGCAGGCGTTTCACTCGCGACAGTGTCCCGAGTGATGAATAACAACACTAAAGTCAGCGAAAAAACGAAACAGAAAGTATTAAGTGCAATGGATCAATTGGGATATCGTCCAAATACCATTGCGCAGTCCCTTGCGTCTAACCGTTCAAATAGTGTCGGTGTGTTAGTGTCTCAATTAGACGGCCCCTATTACGGCCCAATGATGACTGAGATTGAAACTGCACTTCGAGCGGGCAATAAACACGTTATCATTGCAGCTGGACACAGTGATGAGTCCCAAGAAAAAGACGGTGTTGAGTTTTTAATGAGTCGAGGCTGTGATGCGTTAATTCTTGACGTAGAAGCTGTTGATGATGAATATCTGATTAAGTTGCACCAGGGTGATACTCCCATCGTGCTGATTAACCGCTACATCGAAGAAATCAGTGATGCTTGTGTTTATTTAGATAATGATCTTGGTGGTTACCTGGCCACCAAACACATTCTCAGCCATGGACATAAAGACATTGCGTATATCTCAGGCCCCAAATTTAAACTCGACGCTCAAGACCGATTACATGGTCATCAACGGGCATTAACTGAATTTGGTGTCGAATTTGATGAGCAACTGTGCTTTGAGGGAGACTTTAAAGAGCACAGCGGCTGTTTAGCAATGGAGCACTTACTTAGCGTCAAAAAGACTTTTACCGCAGTAGTGTGTGCTAACGATCAAATGGCCTCTGGTGCCATTGCAGTATGCCTTGAAAAAGGCATGAAAATCCCACAAGAGTTGTCATTTGTGGGATACGATAACATCCCTTTCCCACAATATATCTCCCCTAAACTCACGACAGTGAATAACCCGATCCATGAAATGGGCAAAATGGCTGCATTTTGGGTATTAAAGCATGTTTATAATGACCCTAAAGCTGAAGTTGAAAATACCTTTACACCACAGTTAATAGTTAGAGATTCGGCAACTAAGCCTTCTGACAACCACAACAAACAATTATAAGCCCAACAAACAATTATAAGTGCAAAGCACCAATCCCTAGATGATTGCCTGTCAGACCCAATTTAGCCGCGACTTATGCGGCTTTTTAATTAGCAGCATTCAAGCTTGCTACATCAAAAATCAATTCTTATACCTTACTTCGCATTTCTCAAGTTATTGCACAACTAGTCTTATTTCAATATGGGGATCTGCCACCAGTTTCAGGCCTGCTTTTCTGCTTACTGCTTACTGCTTACTGCTTACTGCTTACTGCTTACTGCTTACTGCTTACTGCTTACTGCTTACTGCTTACTGCTTTGCGTATTTTCTAAAATAGTATCTAAATTCATGGCAATTTTTGACTCCGAAATTGACCTAATACTCATTTAAAAACACTATTCATTTGTCATACAATATGTGTAAAAACAAGCATGTAACTGCACTAAACTGTCTTTATATTGAAATTAGCTTCCATAATCTGCAACAACCACCTTCCCTAGCGTATTTATTTCAAAAAAAATGTAAGCGCTATCACAAAATTATTTCTTTTTTTATTTTAGATAAAACTGCTAAATAGTAAATTATTAATGTTTTTATTCAGCAACTTAAGATTTCTTGTTTTGTTTTGCCACAAAAACAAAGTTAACAACTTGTGATTTTTTGTAGCAATTATTGTTGACGCTGTTAACAAATTAATCTAGTTTTATGTAAGCGCTTACATTAACTTTTACATAAAGGCTTTTCAAAGCGTTTACAAATGATGAATAAAACATATTACGTGAATGCGTAATCCGAATAAAAAAATCAGAGAGTAGTAGCCTGAGATCTAGTCGAGGGGAGACTTAGATGAAATTTAGAACATTTAAAAAGACCAGAATTGCCACTAGTTTGTCGGTAGTACTGAGTGCAAGTACCATGATGCCAGCATTCGCAGCTGATGAAGCCGCTGCAGATGAAAACATTGAAGTACTTCAAGTCACGGGTATTCGCGGAAGCTTAATTAAATCAATGGATTTAAAACGTAGCTCTAACGGTATCGTTGATGCAATTAACGCTGAAGACATTGGTAAGTTCCCAGACAGTAACTTAGCTGAGTCTTTGCAACGTATTACGGGTGTATCAATCGACAGACAAAATGGTGAAGGTAGCCGTGTTTCTGTTCGTGGTTTCGGTGCAGACCAAAACTTGGTTATGCTCAATAACCGTCAAATGCCAGTAACAACCGGTTCTCGCTCTTTTGACTTCGCTAACATTGCATCAGAAGCAATTAGTGCTGTTGAAGTTGAGAAAACAAGCCAAGCGAAAAACTCAACTGGTGGTATTGGCGCAACAATTAATGTTCTAACTCATCGCCCACTAAGCTCTCCAGGCCTTAAAGCGACTTTCGGTGTTAAAGCTGTTGATGATCAATCAACTGATGAAGGCTCTGTTACACCAGAACTATCAGGTTTATATTCAAATACATTTGCTGATGGCAAATTTGGTATATCTATTTCTGCGAGTTACCAAGAACGTGAAAGCGGTAACCAACAAGCTCAAGTCGGCACAGGCTGGCGTAGCTTCCCAGGTATTGTTGACCAAGACTGGGGCGGCGATAATGCAGAATGGGGCGGCGTACCAAAAGATGACAATCAAATTAACCGTCCAGGTGAAGATGATGTTTACGCAGTGCCACAAACAACGGTTTACCGTTTTGAAGAGCAGCAACGTACCCGTACTAATGGTCAGTTAGTTTTACAATACGAGCCAATTGACTCGTTACGTGCAACTCTAGATTACACTTATATGCAAAATGATGTTGATACCCAATCACATGATGTATCTGCATGGTTTAACTTTGTTCCTACTCAAGAAAGTACTTGGTCAGATGGCCCAGTATCATCTCCATTGGTTTACTCTGAAACTTACCCTGATGGCGGCGCTGATTTATCAATGGCCGCGGGTGATTACGGAACACGTGATGAAAGTGGCTCTTTAGGCTTTAATTTAGAGTGGGATGCAACTGATAACTTATTCTTATCATTGGATTACCATACTTCAGAAGCAGAGCGTTCACCTAATAGCCCTAACGGTAGTAACAGTAACTTAAGTACTGCAGCATTTATTCGTACAAGCGCTGCAACTGATTTCACCGGTGACGTACCAGTACTCGCTGTTGGTGGTGGTAATGCTGTTCGTCCTGAAGATATGCGTGTTACTGGTTCAGTATTTGGTAATGCTCGTAATAAATCAGAAGTTGAACAACTACAAATCAATGGTACTTACGTCTTTGAAGAGGCTGGTAGCATCGACTTTGGTATCGCAGCAACTGACGTAAATAATCACTCTCAATCAGTAAACGTACAACGTAATGACTGGGGTGGTGTTGGCGCTGAAGGCGATTTTGACCCATCATGGTTCCCAGCGGGTAGCGTTCAAGATAAATTTGACGGTTCACAAGGTGACTTCTCAGATTATGAAGGCTCAGCCTCTATTGACCCACAAGATGTGATTTTCCTTTGGGATTTTGAAGCGGTTCGCGCTCGCGCTGCTGAACTATACGGCTCTACAGCTGTTGGTGATTGTGGTAACGGTTTCTGTCCATCTACTGATTATGCAAGTGATACCGACCGTTTCACTCAAGAAGAGTCACAATCAGCATATGTTCAATATAACTACGAAGGCGAATGGGGCGATATGCCATTTGATGTTCACTTCGGCGTACGTTATGAAAAAACAGATGTTGAATCTAAGTCAGCGGTTTCATCTTATGACCAAGCAACTTGGATAGCAGAAACAGAAATTGCACTTCAAAGCACTACATCTGATAACCGTGTATTTGGTACTCAAACAGGTTCGTATGATTACTTTTTACCAAGTTTCAACTTCAATATTGAAGTCGTAGAAGATATTTATTTACGTGCTGCATACAGTGAAACAATTGGTCGACCAGACTACACCTCTATTCAAGGTGGTACGACAGTTGGAACACTAGCTAACCGTGGTGGTGGTAGTGGTGAATCAGGTAACCCAAGCTTATTACCACTTGAATCAACTAACTATGATTTCTCTGGTGAGTGGTACTACGCAGATGCGAGTTATGTCTCTGTCGGTTACTTCCGTAAAGACGTAACAAACTTTATTGATAGTAACCCTGTAAATTCTACTATTTATGAAATTGCAGATCCATCAAATGGTGTTTACGTTGCAGAAGCTATTGCCGCTGGAAATGTAACAGCCATTGATCAGCGACAGTGGATTTACGACACTTATGGTGCAACCGATCCAAATGTCACTCTAAACCCAGATAACGGCAATATTGAAATCACTGGTAACCCTGGTGACCCAAGCCTTAACTTTGTACTAACAACGCCTTCAAACAGTAGCGACAGTTCTGTGATTGATGGTTGGGAATTTGCAGTACAGCACTTCTTTGGCGAGTCAGGTTTCGGCATGCAAGCTAACTACACGTTAGTAAATGCAGGCGACTCTTATGACAATTACAACCTAAACCGACCTGGTGATGATCCGCAAAATGTACTAACCAACATCAGTGATACGGCTAACGTTGTTGCCATCTATGAAAACTATGGCTTCTCTGCTCGTTTAGCATGGAACTGGCGTGATGAGTTCTTGAACTCAACAGGTGACGGCACCGGTGCTAACCCATCATATACTGAAGAATATTCGCAAGTTGATTTCAATATTGGTTATGACATCGCTGCAGTTGAAGGCCTAACAGTATTCTTCGAAGGGTTAAACATCACTGAAGAAAATACGCGAACTCATGGTCGTTCAACTACTCAAGTATTGAACTACACCCAAACAGGAGCTCGATACAGTCTAGGTGCACGTTATACATTCTAACTTGAACACGTTTTAAAAAATGTAAACTAAGGTCGTTTGAGGTGACTATCATGGTCACCTCTTTTTTAAGCTACATCCGTTAGCAACATGGACGTTGCACCTTTTTTATGAATTTACAATTCTCTCTCATTATTACAAATTATTACTTACAAACACTTGTAAGCGATTGAAAAATATTCAATGCTAGTCAAGCACTAGCCGAAAAAATGACTCTATCGATACGAATTAAAGTTATTAAAACTGGCCTTAACTACAAAATATAAAATAGGCATTTTATGGCACAAGCGATTCAAAACATTATTATTGTTGGCGGCGGCACTGCAGGTTGGTTAACAGCAGGAATACTGGCTGCTGAGCACAACGCTGATAATGGCAAGCTATCGCCCTCTCCTAAGCTCAATATCACTTTAATAGAATCTCCAGATGTGCCGACCATTGGCGTAGGTGAAGGCACTTGGCCTTCAATGCGCAGCACACTCAAAAATATCGGCATCAGTGAAACTGAGTTTTTAATCCATTGCGACGCAAGTTTTAAGCAAGGTTCGCGTTTTTTCAACTGGACTCACTCAGCTGATACACACAATCGCTCCGGCGAGCAATATCTTCATCCTTTCAGTTTACCTATAGGAACAAACGAATTAGATCTTTGTTCTTACTGGATGCCACACAGAGAGCAAGTCAGCTTTGCAGATGCTGTTGGTCAGCAAAATCAATTAAGCCAATTATTTTTAGCGCCTAAACAAATCACTACAGGTGAGTATCAATTTCAAAATAATTACGGCTACCACCTTAACGCAGGTAAGTTTAGCCAGCTGTTGCAAAAGCATTGCACCGAAAAACTTGGCGTGACTCATATTCAAGACCATGTCACCAGTATTCACAAAAACGACAATGGGGATATTAGCCACTTAGCAACCAAGCAATCAGGCATCCTCAAGGCTGACTTTTTTGTGGATTGTACTGGAGTCAAATCTTTACTGCTTGGTGAGCAGTTAAGCGTTCCATTTATATGCCAAAAGTCGGTGTTATTTAATGATTCCGCTTTAGCGGTACAAGTCCCCTACCCAAGCCCTGACTCAGAGATTGCTTCATGCACTCATTCTACTGCGCAAACAAATGGTTGGATTTGGGATATTGGTTTACCGACAAGACGAGGCGTCGGTCATGTCTATTCATCGAGTCATACCGATCAAGAACAAGCAGAAAAGCAGCTTATCAATTACCTTAGACCCACAGTCAATATTGATGTGGATAATCTAGAGTTCAAGAAACTTTCTATTGCACCGGGGCATCGACAAGTCTGCTGGAAAAACAATTGTTTGGCTATCGGTATGGCTGCAGGCTTTATCGAGCCTTTAGAAGCATCAGCGCTAGCATTAGTTGAATGGAGTGCCAATACCCTTGCTAAGCAATTACCTGCGAATAGACAAGTAATGGATATTGTTGCCTCTCGAGTCAATCAACGTTTTAGCCAACATTGGCAGCAAATTATCGAATTTTTAAAGCTGCATTATGTCCTGAGTAAAAGAAGCGACAGTGACTATTGGCATGACCATCGTGAGTCATCAACGATACCGGATTCTTTACAACAACAAATCGAGCTGTGGCGAACTCAAGCGCCGAATATACACGACATTCAACATACAGATGTGTTATTTCCAGCTGCGAGTTTTCAATTCGTGCTTTATGGTATGGAATTTCAGACCATGGTGCCAACTCAACTAAAGCCGTCATTGCAACATAAAGCTCAACAATTTTTCAGTGAAAATATAAAACGTACACAAGGCTTAAAGCAAATATTGCCCACCAACCGAGAGTTGCTGGCAAAAATTTCACAATATGGATTACCTAAGATTTAGTCGAAATACAATAATAAACGACAAATTACACTCGCTATTACAAGACCAATTACACATAACAATAAACACAGCTAAGACTGTATTTGATTAGGATGTCAGCATGAATAAACCAGTATTACTCAATAGTGTCGATCATAAAGACTTAAAAATTATTACTGAACGCTCAGAAAAATTCGGTGATAACCTTTGGTACACAGTGACCTTTCCAGCCGAATTTAGAAGTGTACAGGCGCATTATCCAATCTTTTTTCAAAAAGACAGTAATACCGGCCAATTCTATTCTGTTGCTATGTTTGGCTTCCAACATAAAGAAAACTTGTTTCTTCAAGATGGTAAATGGCAAGCGGCCTATATTCCATTAACTGTCCGCCGCCAACCTTTTTTAATCGGTCAGCAAACTGTACAGGAAGATGGTGTTGAGCAGGTTCAACGTGTGATTCATTTAGATCCAAACCATCCTAGAATCAATGAAGCCGAAGGTGAGCCGCTATTCTTCCCATACGGTGGTAACACCCCTTACCTTGATGAAGTCGGTGAAATGCTTGAAACCATTCACCATGGCTTAATCGATAGCAAAAACTTTATTGAAACCCTGATCAAACTTGAATTGCTTGAGTCATTTACTCTAGACATTGAGCTTGATAACGGTGAAAAGCACCAAATGATTGGTTTTTACACCATCAATGAACAAACCCTTGCCATGCTTCCCGCGGAAACACTCGCTGAACTGCATCAGCAAGGTTATCTCAGCGCTATTTATATGACGTTGGCATCACAATCAAATATAAGACAGCTTTTGAACTTCAAAAATGCTCAGACAAGTGCTTAACGCTGTATCAGGCACATCTATAAGGTTGTTGTAAATGGATACGAAACAGACAGTAAGAGTGATTGAAAACAGCTCAATGAGTGACATCATTGATAAGATTGAGTCAATCGACGAACCCGTTATTTTTAAAGGAGCTTGTGCCCACTGGCCTTTAGTGGAAGCTGGCCTTAAAAGTGCTGAAGATGCGGCTCAATACTTACTGTCTTTTTATCAGCAAACCCCAGTAACTGCCTATTACGTGGCACCAGAACATAAAGGCCGCGTATTTTATAACGATCAAGTTAATGGCTTTAATTATCAGGCCGCCCAGCTTAATTTACATCAGGTGATTGATAAGCTATTTACCCATAAAGATGATGACTTTCCGCCAAGTATCTATATGGGTTCAACTGAGATTAATCAGTTTCTGCCAGGTTTAGCAGATAAAAACAGCCTAAAGCTTGAGTCTATTAAGCCGCTAACCAGCGTCTGGTTAGGTAATCAATCTCGAATAGCAGCACATTTTGATTTCCCGCAAAATCTTGCCTGTAACGTTGTTGGCAAGCGTACTTTTACCCTATTCCCACCCGAACAAGTCGGTAATTTATACATTGGCCCGATGGAGTTTGCCCCTGGTGGCCAAGAAATTAGTATGGTCGACTTTGATGCGCCCGACTTTGATAAATACCCTAAATATAAACATGCCCTTGCAGCGGCTCAAACCGCTGAGCTTGAGCCAGGTGATGTGCTATATGTTCCTAGTATGTGGTGGCATCAAGTAAGTGGTGTAGAAGCCTTTAATGTGTTGATAACCCATTGGTGGCGAGACACGCCAGCTTATCTAGGTAGACCGAATAACGCGCTGGCAATGGCAATGTTAAGTCTTCGCTCACTGCCTAAAGCACAACGACAAGCTTGGAAAGCCATGTTCAATCACTACATATTTGATCATGATGACGATGACGTCAGTCATATCCCGAAAGATGCTCAAGGGATGCAGACTAAACCTCTGGATGATATCAATGCTCGAAAGCTTAGAGCGGACTTAATTAATAAGTTAAAGCGATAAACTCATAAAAAAGCGAGTTCATTAATTTTCAAACAACGAATAATAAAGAGTTAATCACTATTTTGTGAATTGATCGTAAGGAAATTCTGTTATGCAAAAGCAAGCCTCTGAAAAAGCAAACGCTTCAAACAAGCCAATTAGAAAAGTTGTCATCGCAGGTGGTGGCACCGCTGGCTGGATGGCCGCTGCTGCATTAACAAAACTGCTAGGTAAAAACTTAGAAGTGGTACTGGTTGAATCCGATCAAATAGGCACTGTAGGTGTCGGTGAAGCCACCATTCCTACGTTACATATTTTTCATCGTTTATTAGGCATTAAAGAACAAGATGTCATGGCTGCCACCAATGCCACTTTTAAATTAGGTATTTCATTTGAAAATTGGCACGATGTGGGAAAAGATTACATTCACTCCTTTGGTTTTCTCGGCAAAGATTGCTGGGCCTGTGGTTTCCAACATTTTTGGCTGAAAGGCCAACAACGTGGCATCGTCAGTGAAATCGGCGACTATTGTACTGAGCATTTAGCGGCGCGAGAAGGTCGCTTTGCTGTACTGCCGAATCAAGATTACAACCATGCGTATCATATGGATGCGACGCTTTACGCTAAATTCTTACGTGCCATTGCCGAGCAACATGGCATCACTCGTATAGAAGGCAAAATTAATGATGTCTTGCAACATGAAGATAGCGGCAATATTAAAGCCTTACAACTTGACTCAGGCGAAATCGTGGAAGGTGATTTATTCCTTGATTGCACGGGTTTTAGAGCCATGCTTATCGAAGGCACACTCAATACAGGTTTTGATGATTGGAGCCATTGGTTACCGTGTGATAGCGCGATTGCAGTGCAAACCAAAACCACCGAAAAACCGATTCCTTATACTCGCTCAATCGCTCGTGATTCAGGTTGGCAATGGCGGATTCCACTTCAAAGCCGTACCGGTAATGGCATCGTTTTTTGCAGTAAATACATGAGTGATGAAGATGCCAAAACCACGTTAATGAACAATATTGAAGGTGAGCCGTTAACTGACCCTCGTGTGATTAAGTTCCGCACTGGCAGTCGCCGTAAAACATGGCATAAAAACTGTGTCGCAATTGGTTTATCATCTGGTTTTTTAGAGCCGTTAGAGTCCACCAGCATCCACCTTATTCAACGAGGTATTGTGCGTCTTCTGCAAATGTTCCCTTCACAAGGTATTGTTGAAGAAGACATTAATGAATTTAATGAGCAAACTCGCACAGAAACTGAAAACATCCGCGATTTTATTGTATTGCATTATAAGGTCACAGACCGCACTGATACTCGCTTCTGGCGCTATTGTAAAAATATGAGCGTACCTTCATCGTTGCAACATCGTATCGATATGTTTGATGCTTCTGGCAAAGTGTATAAACACGGTAATGAATTATTTGGCGAAAGTTCTTGGATACAGGTAATGATTGGCCAAGGTTTAGCACCGAAACAATATCACCCAATCGTCGATATGATGGAAGATGAAGAGCTGGAACACTTCTTAGGCTCAATCAAAGCAAAAGCGAAACAGAAAGTCTCGAATTTGCCTGATCATTATCATTTTGTGCAGCATTACTGTAAGTCAAAAATGCTTTAACTAATCATGATTGAGTTTATTTAGAATTAAGCCAGTAAGGTTGTTTATGACAGAACCACATTCGCAAACAGTGCCAAAGCAAGTATCTAGTGCTAAGCCAACAGATCTCAATCCAATGGTACGCGTCAACAAGCCATTGAAACCAGAGATCCATTATATTGGTGAACAAAAAACACCTGTGATTGTTATCGATGACTTTACTGCTGACATCTCTGAACTACAACATTGTGCTAATCAAATCGACTTTAACTTAGACAAAGGTTCTTATTATCCTGGGATAAGAGCCAAACTGCCTAGAGATTATGTGATTGAAGTATTAAACCACGTATTTCAATTGATTTATGATGTTTACAAAATACCCACTAACCTTCGCATCAAACCTCAAGCAACGTACTTTTCGTTAATCAATCGCCAGCCAGAAAGTTTGACGACGTTACAACGTATTCCACACTTTGATACCCCGGCCCCCTATTATTTTGCATTACTGCAGTACCTTAACGAAGAAGACCATGGGGCAACGGCATTTTTTAAGCACATTCCCACACAATTCGAACGTATTACCCAAGCCAATATGGATGAATACTTCCGAGCTGCAGAGCCCTATTTACAAGAACTAGCTCCGCATCCGGCAAAATATTTTGTCGAAAGTAATCAGTATTACCAACAACATCATCAAATCGAATATAAACAACATCGATTGGTGATATATCCGGGTAATTTGTTGCATTCAACTTTAGTCTGTCCTAAAACAGATATTGATAGTAACCCCCAAACAGGCCGCTTAACGGCCAATATATTCATCAATGTCAGCTAATTATGCTGGTGAACTCTTTGCCAATTGACATTGTTAACCTCATAAAAAATATCTTTTATTAATCTATCAAGGAGCCTCAGATGACACCGATATATCGGCCAAAAATGAAAGCGCTTACAAAAAATAGACTTCGAGCAGTTTCAATTTCAGCTTCAATACTGATGTTAAGCAGCTCGGTAGTCATTGCTGACTCATCAAGTACTGCAGATTCATCAAATACAGTGAAACAGTCACATGCATTATCATTACTGAGTCAAAGTGAGCAACAGCGTTTACAGCACCGTTTATCTCAGGTTGAATCTGAAATTGAACGTCTTTTACCTCAACTCTCTCTAGAGGAAAAAGTGTCTTTAGTCCATGCAGGCGGAAAATTTCATATCCCAGCAATTGAGCGATTAAATATTCATGAAATGTGGATGTCTGACGGTCCTCACGGGGTTCGTTACGAAATTGACAGAAACTCTTGGGCACCTGCCGGCTGGACGAATGACTACTCAACTTATTTGCCGCCACTCACCGCAGTAGCCGCAAGTTGGGATCCTAACATGGCCAGTTTGCATGGGAATGTTTTGGGGGCTGAAGCGCGTCATCGTAATAAAGACCTTATTCTCGGCCCAGGCGTTAACCTTGCACGCCTGCCATTGTATGGTCGCAACTTTGAGTACATGGGTGAAGACCCATACTTGGCTGCCACATTAGTCGTGCCAACAGTCAAAGCCATTCAAGCTAATGATGTCGGAGCAACCGTTAAGCATTATGCGTTAAACACCCAAGAGTTAAACCGTACTGGAGTGAATGCCAAACCTGACGAGCGAACCCTACGAGAGGTATACCTGCCCGCATTTGAAGCTGCAGTTAAAGAAGCCAATGTGCATGCCATCATGGGCGCATATAATGAGTTTCGCGGCACTAATGCTAACCAAAGCCATCATTTGATTAAAACCATTTTAAAAGGTGAATGGGCCTACGAAGGTGTGCTCCTTACTGACTGGAATGTCGATATCAATACCTATGATGCTGCCATGAACGGCCTAGATATTGAAATGGGCACCGCTGTCGAAAGTTATGATGCATACTTTTTAGCTGATCCACTCCTAGCAATGATAAAAGCAGGTAAAGTGCCTGAATCTGAGCTTGATGATAAAGTACGCCGTATTCTTAGAGTGCAATTAAGCATTGGCATGATGGATAAACAACGCTTATCAGGTGAGCGAAATACCCAAGCCCATCGTGACGATGCTCGCACCATTGCGACCAATGGCGTAGTGCTATTAAAGAACAATAAACAGGTATTACCCCTTGATGCGGATAAGGTCAAAAACATCTTAGTGTTAGGGCCTAACGCGGATAAACGCCATGGCTTTGGCGGCGGGTCATCTGAGGTAAAAGCCTTATATGAAATCAGTCCACTTGATGGCCTTAAAGCAAAATTTGAACAAAATGGCCGTAAAGTTAATATTCAATACATGCGCCCTGCCAGTAGTGCATTTATGCCAATCCCAAATGACTACTTAACCACTCGTCATTGGACTGGGACCCCATCATGGCAAATTAACTATTATACAGATAATCAACTTAAACAATTAAGCAGCGAATCATGGATTGCAGATCCGCAGTTTGATGCCAAAGGTCAGCAACAAAACGTTGAAATTCTTGCCAATATCAAACCGATGGAAACAGGAAAGCACACATTAAAGCTAATGGCGCAAGGTAAAGTAACCCTGTTGATTAATGACAAGGCCATTGTCGATGATAATGCTAAACCTGCCAATATTATTAACGCTGAAGTAGAGCTGAAAGCTGGTGAAACTTATGCCTTTAAGCTTATTTATCAAGGTAAAGATAAAGTCACTTTAGGTTGGGAAACGCCAAACAGTTTATACAATTCAGAAGATGAGTATTTAGCCGCTGCGAAAAATGCTGATGCGGTAATTTACTTTGGCGGCTTAAGTCATGCAGACGATCGTGAATCGATTGATAGACCGGATATGAAGTTACCAGGCCAGCAAGATGAAATTATCGAGAAACTATTAACGGCAAATCAGAATACTGTCGTATTTATGATTGGCGGCTCGGCTGTAGAAATGCCTTGGGCTGAAAAAGCGAATGCTATTGCTTGGGGCTGGTATGGCGGAATGGAAGCGGGTAATGCCTATACAGACATCTTATTTGGGGATGTAAACCCAAGTGGAAAAATGCCGATAACCCTTCCTAAAAAGCTACAAGATACTGCACCTATTGCGCTAAATGATTATAACGAGAAAGAGTCGTTATATTCTGAAGGGGTATTTATTGGTTATCGCTGGTTTGAGCAACAAAAAATTGCGCCTGAATTCCCGTTTGGTCATGGTTTGTCTTACAGTGAATTTAGCTATGACGACATTAACTTCTCAAGTAGTAAACTAAGCGGAGATGATACGTTAACTGTCACTGCCAGTATCACTAACACTAGCAAAACCGATGGTGCTGAAGTTGTGCAGTTGTACCTTAATGATGTTAAGGCTAGTGTGCCTCGTCCGCTGAAAGAGTTGAAAGGCTTTGATAAAATTTGGCTAAAAGCTGGAGAAACGGGACAAGTTAGTTTCACACTGTATCAACGTGATTTATCATTTTGGGATATTAACACCAATGATTGGTTAGCTGAATCGGGTGAGTTTAAGGTTATGCTTGGCTCGTCAGTGGAAGACATTAGACTCCAAAAAAGTTTTAATTATCAGCAGTAATCAAAAGCTATAAGAATCAACTTAGATATAGTTATTGTTATTGTTATTGTTATAACACTGCATTTGCGGGAATTGAGTCACTCAATTCCCGCTTTTAAATCTCAAATGTATAAAGCTAACTTGTACCTGTCATTTGTTATCACTGCATTTTATGAGCGATTTGCTCCTGTAAACATTTCATAATGCTTTCAGCAGATTCTAACTCTCCAACTTGAGATAATATGTGCGCAGCGCATTCAGCCGTACACAGGCCTCCTTCAAGCTGATTTCTTCTTAGCTGATAAATGGATTCAACCTTGGTATCAATTGAGACTTTTTTAAGTTGCTTGAGATAAGGACTACGATTGTATATTTTGCGCGCTTCTTGCCACGTAGAGTCAATAATCACTAATGCGTCAAAATTTGAAAATGTATCGGATTCAAGCCTAATACTGGTATCAATTCTCTCTGCGGAATCAATTGAACCTACTACGAGGCTGGGCTGGGCTGGCAATTCAGGAAATAATAATCCCACTTTCGCTGACGCGATTAACTGAGTCAGTTCCGAGTTGGGATTCACTCTGTCCCAAGGTATCACCAGTGCACGCTCTTCTAATACAGCTTTCACCCAACGACCTGTATTGCTCGGTCTAGTGAGCTCTTTTTGATGTGTAAGCAAGATGATTTTCAATACTTGTATACCTTTAACGAGAAAGAGACATATAACTACAGATAAGCTCGGCTGATTATTATATTCTATTCACAATATAGAAAAGCATAATGCCTCAGGAAGCGCGATTATAATGGAACTACAGCAATCACTCAGCCTTTTATTTACCATGTTCATACTAGCAATAGTTCCAGGCCCTGTTGTATTTGCGATAATTTCACGTTCTTTCTCTCATGGTTTAATGCCAGCAATGCAATTATTTCTCGGGGTACTCATCGCTGATTACCTATTTATCTGTATTGCGCTATTTGGCCTTACAGCACTTGCCAGTGTTATGGGCTCTGCATTTATTATTATCAAATATTGCAGCGCCGCTTATCTGTGCATTTTAGGCTTTCAGCTTATTAATGAGAAACCACAAGCAGCTCAAATTGCAGATATAGGAGAACATAATAATTTCAAAGGGATAAAAAATACCTCAACAGGCTTAATGATAGGACTAAGTAATCCCAAGGCTCTTATATTCTACATTGGGTTTTTCCCTGCATTTGTCCCCTCAACCAATATTAGTGTCAACGATGCCTTGATCGTTATGAGCATCGCAACGATTGCCTTTGGAAGTATTAATCTTTGTTATGCATTAATGGCGGTGAAAGCGAGAAAAGTATTTAAATCAGCAAAAGCCAATCGCGTGATTAACCTAATAGCCGGAAGCATCATGATAATAGCGGGAATCTTAATAGCACTTAATATATAACAACAGCATCCACAAATAGCTAAAAATGTATTTAAAAATGTGAAACCATTTACTTTAGCTTTTCCTTATATGCAGCGCAAATCCTTATTCAAACTGCAAAAATAACTCCAACTCCTAGCGACATCCACACGGTCAATTTACCTATCAAATTTGCACATATTGTAGAGTTTGTATGTTGCAAAAAGGATTTGTTGTTAATAAATGGTTTGAATATCATTGTTTCACCCACTCATATGTTGCATAACTTGCACTTAATCTACTGTATATAAATAAATCAATTACCTTTCTTATTGCTCGCGCTAAAATAAGTCATTAACTAGACTTAATTATCTATAGGGTTACCAATGATTGTAGAAGTCAAAGTACATTGCAGTCACTGTAAAGAACACCTAATGACAAACAATGAATACTACCCTGATCGTTTCACTGATTGTGAGTGTCCAAGTTGTCTTACAAGATGCGAGTTTACTCAAAGTATTCAAGAGATGGTGTCTGTATCAAAATGGTACAAACCATTGAGTTGGGGTAAGCGAGTTCCTCTAACTGAAATTAAGTCATAATTTAAAGATTTTAAATTGGTTCAATCGTTGTTCAGGTATTGTTAGCTATAGTTAGCTTACGATAATGACACTTTGGTAAGAGCTTATTGAGCTAGGCTAAATTTACTCAGCTTAATCTGTAAATCAGAAGCATTTAAAAAGAGCCATGTAAAAAGAGTCATTGTCCATTCTTGCTCGCTCAGTAAAAGCCAACTGAGAATATGCGACGTCATTTAATACCTTGATTTATCCGTTACATTTTGGAGTTCAATATGCAAATTCAATCGTCAGTTAGTACTCAACAAGTCAATGATGCAAGTGCAACTAATACGAGTATTACACCAGCAGAAAGTGCCAGTATTGCGACTTCAAAATCAAGTGCAAGTACATCTCAAGTTGATAGCGTAAATTTAAGTGCTCAAGCTATAGCGTTATCGAACCAAGCCGCAACAATACCTAACCAAGCAGCTCAGGCCAAGCAAACTAATTCTACTTCCTCTGAGAATAATACCCAACCATCATTACCCAACGATGGAGAAAAAGTAGAAAACTATGTCCACTACAAAAAGGCTCAAGCTCAGTATCAGTTCTATTCTGACTTAGCGGGTGTTGCTAATGGCAGCGATAATTCGATGAGTGCGACATCTGCGTATATGGTGAAAAATAACGATGATGCAAGAGCCGCCACCGTGCAGGCAGCCAACATGAACAACCAGCAAAATATGTTAGATACTTATATGCAAACCACTCAAAGTATTAATGAAAGTGTGTGAAGTGATAATTAATAACATTGATATAAAACATTCCCATCAGCTCAGACATTGTTATGTAACAAACAGTAAAAAATAAACTTCTCTCATATCTCAATACTCAATAGGCTGTTATTATTGCGAATAACAGCCTATTTTTATTATTTGATGTAATACTTTCATCTAAATGAGTACAAAATGAAGTTAAAAATACTAGCAGGGATTGCATTACTAAGCAGCTTTTCAACGCAAGCCGCTTGGTGGATTGAACCTACCGATTTACCTCTTCGCGCCGACATTCAACTCTTAGCTGATACAGGCATTATTCTTCAGCCTGTTACTACATTTCCATTAATGTGGTCAGGGATTAAGTCTGATCTTGATAACGCAGCTGAAAGCCCGATGTCAGTGCATCAAAAAGATGCCTTTCATCGCGTCATGCGTGCCTACAACAAAGATCATAAAGCGGTGAACTTAAGCGCAGGTCTCTCTGGAGCCAATGAACAAGCACGCTTTATTGGTTACGGTAATGATTACCGTGATAAAGCTGAAGTTGAATTCACGGCAGAAGTCACTCAAGACTGGTTCAGCGGACGTTTAGCGGCAAGCTACCATTACGATGCCATCGATGGTAATGAATCACGCCTTGATAACAGTTTCGCAGCGGTAAAACTCGGCAATTGGATTGTTACCGGTGGCGCAGTACAGAAGTACTGGGGGCCAGGCTGGGATTCAGGTTTAATTCAAACGACAAACGCTAGACCTATGCCTGGTGTGACATTTTCAAGAAACAACAGTAATGCCTTTGAGACGCCATGGCTTAACTGGATTGGCCCATGGACGTTCACTACCAGCTTTAGTCAAATGGAAAGCGATCGTTATGTCGCTGATACTCAACACTGGGGCGCACGCGGTACCTTTAAACCTATTTCAAAGTTAGAAGTTGGTTTTTCATGGACTATGCAGTGGGGCGGTGAAGGCTACGGAAATAGCTTATCAGACTGGTGGGATGGCCTAACAAATGGCGGCGTTCACGAAAGTGAAGAGGTAAATGGTCAAGAAAACATGCTTGCGGGATATGATTTTAAATGGTCAGATACCGCATGGGGCGTGCCTTATGGCATTTATTACGAACGCATCCATGAAGATTATCACAATGGTAAAAACAAACTGATCAATGCGTCTAACATGGGCGGTGTTGATATTTACATTGCTGATTTAAGCACCCGTTTTTTTGCAGAATACTCTGATACTGCAGCATCATGCGGCTTAGAATCTGATGTGTACAACTGTATGTACGAACACGGTTTTTATCAAAGCGGCTATCGATATTATGGTAGAAGTTTAGGTAGCACTTACGATAACGATTCGCGTGTGGTGGTGTTAGGCGGCATTACTCAACTTGAACATGGCCAAAGCCTAAGCACTAAGTTCCGTTATGCTAAATTAAACTTTGATGGTGTAGATACTTCTAGACCTGAAGGTGGGAACCCAGTATCACCTGGCCGATATGAACGCTTATACCAAGCTGATGTTAGTTACCATCGTCCATTTTACGAAGGTAAATTAAAAGTCGGCGGTACTGTGGGCTATAGTGAATACCCTGAAATTGACACCAGTAGCGATTGGGAAACCACTTTCTACGCTGGTTGGGAACGTGATTTCTAAGCTGTAAAAGTTTATAAGTGATTGAACATTAGCCCATCAAACTTGATGGGCTTCTTTTATTTATAAGCAAAAATTTACAACCTGCTTTATAGCCCTTTATCTTCCCACTGCTGCTTTTTACGGTAAATCGTTGAAGGACTTACATCTAACAATGCAGCAGCTTTTGGGATATTGCCATCACATTGCTCTATCGCTGTTTCAATGGTGATTTTTTCTGTTAGCCAAAGAGGTTGAATATCTTCTGCTGATCCGATGACATCGACGGGTTCAGCGAGTGCAACAGAAGCACTGGTTACATGACTCTGACTCGCGCCTGTATTGCCCCCAATAGCCGCATCACTTGCGGTAAGTGAACCATCACGTATCAATTCTTGCGATTTGGCATTAATCTCTGTGACAGTGGAAATAGCAATGGGGTTCACTTGCGACTCGCTTTTAGAGTCAAGTTTAGCTTGCGATAATGCCGCAGTTACCTGTGCAGGTAACATGTTAATTGCCACCTCATCGGCAATATTTAGTACTACGACCTGACGGATGACATTTTGCAGTTGGCGCACATTACCCGGCCATGAATACTGAGTAAAACACCTTTCAACTTCTGAGCTGAAACGTTTAAATGTTTTTCCTTCTTCTTTGCTATATTGTTTGAGCAATTTTTTAGCAATAGAAATCACATCTTTACCGCGCTGGCGTAGTGGCGGTAATTCGATAGGAATAACATGAAGGCGATAGTATAAGTCTTCTCTAAATCGGCCATCTTGTACTTCTTTCCATGGGTCACGATTTGTTGCGCTGATAAATCGCACATCGACTTTTTCTTCTTTACTGCCGCCCACACGTTGAAATACACCAGTCTGAATAAAGCGCAGTAATTTGCTTTGCAGCTCTAAATCCATCTCACACAATTCATCAAGAAATAACGTCCCACCATCAGCACGAGTTGCCGCGCCGTCTCGATGACTTACTGCTCCAGTAAAGGCTCCTTTAGTGTGACCAAAAATTTCACTTTCAATCAAATCTTTTGGAATTGACGCACAATTAAGCGCAATAAAAGGCTCTTCAGATCTGATCCCCGCTTCATGAATTGCTTGGGCACAAACTTCTTTACCGGTGCCACTTTCACCAACGACAAAAACTGATGCCTTACTATTGGCAACACAATCAATCGTGTTATACACCGTTTGCATAGCCAGAGAATCACCAATAAAACCATGGAAATTAGTTTTAGGAAGGCTGTTTTCATAATTAGACACTAATGCCAATAAGTCTCTTTGCTTCAGAGCATTACGTACGGTTATTGATAACCTTTTACTGTCGAAAGGCTTTATCAAAAAATCAAACGCCCCCGCTCGCATCGCATCAACGGCTAAATCAATCGTGCCGTGAGCAGTAATCATAATCACTGTAATATTGGGGTATTCTTTTTGCACCTTAGTCAAAATATCCATACCCGACATGTCCGGTAATTTGATATCCAGTACTAACAAATCAGGCTGTTTACGCGCTAATTCTTTTAATGCATCTTCGCCAAAATTAACATGGGTCACTTCCGCGCCTTCTGCGCAAAGGTACTCACTGTATAACGCACCTAATGACATACTGTCTTCTACTAGAATGGCACTAAATCCCATGTGATAATTCCTTTTGGTATTCAACTATATTATTCATCGGTTTCTATTTTAAACCTTTGCTTAATTTCAGATAAACTTTGTTCGGACACGCTAAATATTTGTTCAAATAACGCCGATAGTGGTTCATTGCTTGTTCTAGAAGCCGCTTCTAACTGTGTTGCCACTTCAGATAATTTCTGCGCGCCAAAACTACCTGCACTGCTCTTAATAGTGTGCACTTGGTCTTCGATCTCATCACGGTTTCCATCTGGAGTGAGCGCTTTTAAGGTGTCAATTCGCATTAACGTTTCACCATAAAAAACCTTCATCATTTTAGCCAAGCTCGCTTTACCTACCGCTTGTTCTAATTCATCAAAGACCCGTTGATTTAATAATGTATTATCAGTTGCACTGTCATCTTGAATCTCAGCCTTGTTTTCAGAAACTTCATCGCCGATACCATCAGTCACATTATCACTAAGTTCATTGGTGGCAACAGCCAAATCTATATCTGAGCCTAAGTCTACATCTAAATCACTGCCTGTATCAGAGCCAGCATCAGAGTCTGTATCAGAGCCAGAATCAGCAAGCGTAAATTGCATCCCCATTGTCATAACGCTGTCTTGTTTTACCTGACCAAGCCAATGACTCACACCAGAAATCAAATCAGATTTGTTAACCGGTTTACCAATACAATCCAGCATACCTACCGCTTTACAAGCAGCAATTTCTTCACTAAAGACATTGGCCGTCATCGCTAATACGATTTGATCAGGCTTATGGGCTAAGATTTTTTGGCAAGCTTCTAGTCCATCCATTTCAGGCATTCTGATGTCCATCAATATCAAGTCAAATTCTTGTTTCAGCGCGAGTTCAACCGCTTCAACGCCATTATTAGCGTAAGTCATCACAGCGCCTTCATTGGTCAGCATAGTCCCAGCAACCATTTGGTTTGCAGGACTATCTTCGGCCAATAATATGCGGCAACCGTCAGGTAAGGTGGCAATTTTCTCTAATGGTTTTTCATGAGTATTATCAGCCGTTGCGCCTTTAATTAAACTCAATAACATTGCACGGCTTAATGGTTTGCTTACTGACTCTTCAATACCTAATGCAGAAATAAGCGTTTGAGCATCATTATTCACTCCTGAAGATAAGGCTGAAATATAGCCAGACTCAAATAAATAGTCGCTACGCAGTGAAGTAACTTCTTTTTCTTGTGCGGCAAGTAAACAAGTATCATCTAACATCACTAAGTCAAAACGGCCACGGATTCGAGCGTTTTTAAACACTGAGCTAACCTGGTGTTCGTATTTAGTCTCAACACCATATTGACTATATTGTTTCTTAATCAACTTACATACCGTTTCATCAGGGTGGAGTAACAGCACTCGAGGGTGTTCTGGTAGTCGGACATTATGGTTTGTCGCCTGACTAGACTCATCTAAAAGAACAGAAAGCGTAAACTGACTGCCCTCTCCTAACTTACTGGTCACTGAAATTGAACCGCCCATCATTTTTGCCAGTTCAGAACAAATTGCCAAGCCTAATCCCGTACCTGCATAACTCGTCGTATGAGTGTCATGAACTTGTGAGAACTCACGGAATAGTTTCTCTTGTGATGCTTCACCAATACCAATACCTTGGTCTGTCACGCGACAGCATAATTCCACTTTGTCATTACCACGATTAGGGATCCACACTTCAACTGAAATACAACCATGGGTCGAAAACTTAATCGCATTATCCACTAAGTTCTGAACGACTTGCCTAATTCGCTGCGCATCCCCCACCAGCATTTGCGGCACATTACGATTAATATAACTGGCTAAATGCACGCCTTTATCGTGGGCTTTATGGGATAAAATTTGCAGTACCTGAGCCACAAGCTGATCAGGCTCAAATTCTTTGGGATCTAACACCATTTGACCCGCTTCAATTTTAGAAAAATCAAGTATGTCATTAATGGTGCTGAGTAATACCGAACCCGCTTCTTTAGCAGTTCGCGCATACATGCGCTGACCTTTTTCAAGGCTGGAGTCCAACAACAAATCAACACTGCCTAAAACAGCATTAAGCGGCGAGCGAATTTCATGGCTCATGGTTGCCAAGAAACGAGATTTCGCTTTACTGCCTTCCTCCGCTTGCTCTTTAGCTTGGCGTAACTCTTCCTCTTTGGTTTTTTGCTCTGAAATATTACGTAAAAATGCGGTGTAATACATTTCATCACCTAGCTGAATTGGAATCACCCTTAATTCAACAGGGAACTCGTCGCCCGCTTTATTATGTGCAGGGACTTCTATTCGATTATTCAATACAGGGCCTTCACCGGTCTTACGATGATGGTCCATGCCATTTTTGTGCGCCTTATGAAAGCCATCTGGGATAATGAGGTCTTCTAGTAATTCGCCTAGTGCTTCTTCACGTTCATAACCAAATAGTTTTACCGCAGCAGCGTTAAACTCTTCTACACGGCCGGCAATATTAATGGTGATTAATGCATCATGACTGGCTTCTAAGGTCGCTAAATGAATTGACTGAGTTCTTGCTGCTGAAGCTTGCTCTTTTTTAAGCTCAGAGACGTCTTTTATAAACCCGAGGAACAACACTTGACCATCAATTTCCATTTTGGAAATTGATAACTCAATAGGAAATAAGTGGCCATCTTTATGTTGGGCTTGTAACTCTCTACCTCGACTGAAACCGATTATTTTTGCATCGCCACCATTTAAATAGTCTTGAATGTAACCGTCATGCATAAAACGATCAGCCATCGGCATTAAAATCGACACATTCTCGGAAATTAATTCATCTTTCTGATAACCAAATAATTTACTGACAGCTTTATTAACTTCATTAATCACACCATCTACATCAATAATAACAAACCCATCAGCTGCAGAGTCTAGAATGGTATTTAGGCGAACATTGGCTCCTTTTAAATCGTGTCGTTCTTCATCCACGGTTTTTAGCATTTCATTAAATGCATTGGTGGTATCGGTAATATCTTGAGTACCAGGCTCATCCACCTGCACTCCCATTTCACCATTCAATACTCTTTTTGAAGCATGCTGAATATTAAATACATGCTTAATTAAGCGTAAGCCTTGAAACCAAGACAAAATAGAAATCAGAATAATAACCAGCAGCATCAGAGCACTATATTTCATTGCAACACTGACAACACTGTCATCAAATTCTTCAGTGTTGACCATCAGTTTAATTTCAACCCCAGTTCCATTATTGGACTGCGCTTCCACTAAAACTAAATCCTCAACATTTACTGGATCAGTAGATTCGAGTAACTCAAAAATACCTTGGTTATTTCTTTGGGCAGCATAAAGTCGGTTGTCACCTTTAAATACTTGAACAGACTCAATATGGCTGATGTGATGTTCTTCTACAGATTGTTTAAGCAGTAATATAGATTCACGTGGATTATTGACATCAACACTATTGGCCACTAAAACGGCGGACAAGTGACCTTGTTGTTGAATTTCAGTTTGATTGGCAATTTGGATTACTCCGAGGCTGTTAAAAATCAGCAGCAAAAGTAAAGCCGCTTGCATTAACCCTATCGCGATAATAGCTTTTAATCTAAAAGACAAATTCCTTCTCCTAATGCCGCTTGCAAATCTATCCATGTTATTGAGAAATAACCACTATAAATCCAATATAAAGCATGCCACAACTCACTATGGAACACCTCGTTGCATTTTGCAAAAGTTAATTTGCAAAATGAAAATACGCAATATTGCATATTGCGAATAATCGAATATAACTTTGATAATCAACAACAAATAAATTTGGGAACATAAATTGCTATAACTCACTATACCTCTTTATTTTTAGGAAACAGCTATGCAAAATGCAAGTGCTCCTGCAAAAAGAATGTCGATTTTATTAGTAGAAGACACTTTTAGTGAGCGTTATTACATTGCTAGCCTCATACAGAGCTTTCAGCCAGAAGGCGTAGAATTCATTATCACTCAATGTGAAGATGGGCTAACTGCATTTGATACTTGTAAATTACATCACTTTGATTTAATCATCAGTGATTGGCGCATGCCTAATATGAGTGGTGTAGAGCTATGTAAACGCTTAAAAGAGGCCAATAATCCTGCATTTTTCTTATTACTTACCGGAAATGATAAAACTGAGGATATGGTCTTCGCCATGGAAACAGGCGCTGACGACTACATAACAAAGCCATTTCTCGCCTCTGTTCTTAAAGTAAAAATACTTGCAGCAGTAAGGTTAATACAAGCCAAAAAGTTAATTATTGATAGTAATCTTGAACTCGAATCAATCCTCAGCCAAAAACAAACAGAACTCAAACAAGCCGCAGCACTGCAGCAATCTTTATTACCCAAAGACAATTTGATATTTGATAACTGGGAAATTCAACACTATTTTGAACCAGCAGCAGAACTGGCTGGTGACATTTTCCAATGTTTTAGAATTTCTGAAGACTGGATAGGCTTTTATGTCATTGATGTATCAGGTCATGGGGCGCCTTCAGCAATGTTGAGTTTTACCTTGGCACAAGGATTATCTCCGCAGCGAATGGACTGGAAACTCCCACCAGAAATCTTAATGCAACGGTTAAATCTGTTGTTTGACGACCCTGCCAATTTAGGTCAATTCGCCACTGTCATTATCGGAAAAATTAATACTCAAACGCACACAGTACAAATGTGTAGCGCTGGTCACCCTATGCCATTTTTACTATCTAAACTCGGTGTTAACACTCTTGAAATCCCATCGGGCCTCCCTATTGGGATAGACAATAATAGCCAATATAAAAGTGCTGAATATCAACTCAATTCAGGTGAACAGTTATTACTTTTCTCTGATGGCGTTTATGAAGTTAGCCACCCCTTACACGGCATGTTTGGCTTAGAACGATTTAAACAACGTTGTTTAGAAGCCAAAGCAATGCCAGCGCATCAACTGCTTAAGCATCTTATATATGTGCTTAATCTTTGGAAACAGAATGACCCCCAAGATGATATGTCTTTACTGCTTTTTTCAGCACCTTAATATCTATTACTGATAGTAATCATATGGATAAATACGATGCCTTAAATAGATTGTTCTAAGGTTCTATCTGAGATGAAAGAAATCGAGAATGAAATGAATGAAAACTGAACATAATGACTCTAAGGTAAATAACTAAACTTTAACCAGCAAAGTCAAAATGAAAAATAGCTACATCGGCTTTTAAGGATTAATTATGAATAGCTTACAAATGAATACATTATCAATGAATGCAAAACCAATGGATAGCTTGCAGATAAATATTGCTTTAAACGAAATGACACCAGAGCAAGTTTATGACGACATTGAAGCCTTTTTCATTGTTAATAATATTGATTCACAGCAAAGATTTAAGCTCATGTTATGTATTTTAGAGTCGGTTAATAACGTGGTTCAGCATTGCCCAGAAGATGCAGAAACTGTCACGGTGATGCTACAAAACCATCAAGATAATATTGTCATTGATATATTGGACAATACCAAATATGTAAAACTATCAGCGCCCCAAAAGTGTCCAGAAATCACCCAGCCCAATGGCCGTGGTTTATGGATAATGGAGCAATGGATGGATCAAATCGAAAAGCAAGCCACAGTGCTTGGAACACATTTAAGGCTTTCTATGCAAAAGCAGCCAGCCTAATACTGTTCTAAAACTTGTTCCATAGTGCTGTACTAGTGCTGTATTAGTGCGATATTAGTGCTGCTGTTTTTACAATAGTTTAGGCCAGAATCTGGACTCGAGACTAAGAGCATAAAGTGATGCACTCATTAGTTTTGCTGATATCGTTTGGTCAGTATTTGAGATGACAAGAACCGAAATAGCGTTTTATATGAACTGACTAATTAACCATGTTTTTAAGATCATTTAGACATAGGCAAGGTTAGCATCAAATGGTTTTGTGGCCACAATGCGAACGATGCCACTTATGTAGTCATTCACTCAGTGGCCCGTTTTATTTTTTCGCTTCCAAGCTAGGCAGATTAACTTCCTCAACACGCCTTTAGTGATATCGCGCGAACAAGCGTTCAGCTATTTTAGCTGCGATTAACATCTCTACCCAACATATTGGGATCAAGATAAAGGCCATGTCCCAAGTTCCCAAACCTGAATTAACAGAAGCCACCCAAAACACGCCTATAGTCGCTAAAGTTGTTACCGTTGCTGATATGAAGATAGATTTCGAATTCCGACCGAAAACTTGAGAACATAGCCAGTATATGAATACTAATGTACTCGCCATCATGGTGTCCCATAAAACCCAGATAAGCGCGTTACTTACTCCCATTGGCCCGATTTCGACCTTGCCTGCGTAGAACTCTTCCATCATTGGAAAAGCGACCAATATCGCTCTTGCCACCTCCGCAACATGAATCCAGATGCTTGTTAGCAACATGACGATAATAAATTTTTTCAGATTGAAGCTTGAGTTCACGATTTATCCCATTCTAAAGTGATCGTTCCATAATTGACATTCTAAAGTGATCACTTCAGAATATCAATGATCTAGATCAGTAGTTGTTTTAGGAGGTGCAAATGAGCGCGGGTAGAAAAAGAGCATTCGACAAAGAGCTAGCACTAAAAACAGCAATGTATGTTTTCTGGAACCGAGGGTATGGAGGGACGTCTGTTGCACAGCTTTCAACGGCATTGAACATTAATACCTCTAGCCTTTATGCTGCATTCGGGAGTAAAGATAAGCTCTATAAATCCTGTCTTGAATACTATTTAGAACACTATATTTCGCCTGTTTATGCGGAAATTCAGCTCCCGAACGATGCAACGGGAATGAAAGGGCTTAAACGTTATTTTGAGTCTCTAATCGATTTGTTCGTGAGTTTAGAAACGCCAAAAGGCTGTTTGCTGATTAAAAGTGCAGGTGAAACTGAAAACCCTCTGTTTCCTTCTGATGTAAAAGAGTTTTTGATAAAACAAGGCGAAAGGATATATCAAATAATGCTTTCTTTTGTGCAAGCATCCTTTACTGGACGAGATAGCGAATACCAAGCATCACTCGCTAATTTAATCACAATGGTAAGCAATGGCATTGCTGTGCAAGCAGCGGCTGGGCAGTCTAAAGAAACGTTGAATAAATGTGCTGATCAGTTCACCTGCATTTTACAATAATATTAGGCAGAAGATGGTTCTAGCAACTCACTTTGGGGCAGAAATGAGCTAGTCCTCTAACCCATTTTTGGGCAAAACCGAGTTGCGCCCTTTCTAATTTAGTAAAGCATAAATTAACTACAGTAATGAAAACTAGCCTTAGTGAGTGTCCAGTTAATGGGATCAATTCATAGACTAGTGTAAGCACTGTAACTTAAAGTTTGATTCTCTTAAGTCTCTAGAACACTGGATACTCAAACCCTGTCATCTCCTCACTGATTGTCCATAATCGTTTGGCCGCTGCCATATCTTCGCCAACGGGTTTTAGTTGGACCAGTTTAGAATCGACAAAGTACTTGCCTGTGATATTGGCTACATCTTCACTTGAAGATAAGTAAACGGATGTCGCTGCGCCTTGTTCAGGTGTTTTGAACATAAACGGAAAGTACTTAATCAAAAAAGCAGCAATACTTAGAACTAAGCCTTTATCATCAGAGCCTAAAGTCGTTCTTACAGCTCCCGGATGTAAAGTATTACAGGTGATCCCTCTCGATTTCAGTCGCTCAGCAAGCTCTTTTGTAAACAACACATTAGCTAACTTTGAGTATGCGTAACTTTTATTCGGTTCGAAGTTTTTTGTTTTAGGTAAATCATCGAAATTCATCCCATCAACTATACCGTAGGCCATTGCTGCAACGTTCACGACTCGGGCCCCGTCGTTGCGCAGTAATGGTGACAGAATGCCCGTCAAAAGAAACGGTGCTAGATGATTAACTGCGAATAGCTCTTCATAACCGTCCGTTGTTTCACGATATTCAGAGCTCGCGATACCTGCATTATTCAGCAATACGTCAATGCTATCGTTCCAGCTCAAAATTTCTTCTGCCGCACTACGAACCGATGTCAAGTTGCCAAAATCAGCTAGTACAAATCTATGTGTATCATTTCCAGAAACCGCTCTAATCTCTTCTAACATCTCTTCCGCTTTTTGCTGGTTGCGTACAACAATGGTGATTGTTGCTCCTGCCGTTGCCAACGCTATCGCCGACGCTTTACCAATACCAGCTGTTGCACCTGTTATAACTATATGTTTATTTTCGAGACTCATACTTTTACCGTGTTCATGTTGGGTGTTTGCATTCTTTTCCCTTCAGACTTACTGCTATCACTCGCTAAAGAATGCTAAATTCTAGGAAGCTTTCATTGAAGCTCCTTATCATGTATAACCAAATTATAACTACCAAAAATCATTTTAAATAGACTAAATAGCGCCTAATAATTGCCTAATCATTCCAATTTAGATTAAATTTCATTCTAGAGGCTGTGTATGAGTAAAGAAAAGATCAAACAGATCATTGAAGACAGAGTTCAAGAAGATGGTGTCTTTGAAACCGGATTGAGCGGTGTTCAATTGTTCCGAGTATCTGAGCCCTTAGAGTGCACACCCGGCATCTATGAACCCTCAATAGCGATTATTGTGAGTGGCTCAAAGGAGTTCTTCTTTGATGGAAAGATGCATTCCTACAACAGTGACAACTATATGTGCTGCACCGTAACCATGCCGCTCCAAGCGGGTACCCCCAATGCGAGGCCAGAAAATCCACTGCTAGGTGTATACATATCTCTAGATTCTCGCATTATGACTGAGCTTGCTATTGAGATAGACAGTGTTGCTGCAGTGAAACGTACTCAGAAAGGTGCACCTGAACCCCATGGAATTACTCTTGCTAACTGGGATGCTTCATTCACAGATGCTGTTCTAAGGTTACTTGAACTGGAAGATAGCCCAATTGCAACAGCCGCATTAGGTGCAGGCAGGTTAAAAGAGTTGTATTTCGCCATATTAGAAGGCGATGCTGGTGAATCGGCTAGGCAAGCATTTGGCGCTGGGAACGGTATTGCGCGAGCGATTGAGTACATGTCGTCTAATCTCGATCAATCCATAACTATTGACGATATGGCAGCTCGTGTCGGTATGAGTAAAACCGTCTTTCATCGAAAATTTAAAGAAGCAACCACTATGTCACCCATTCAATTTTCGAAACTAACTCGCTTGAATAACGCTGCAATGAAGATTGCTAGTGGCGCAAACGTAACTGAAGCGGCAATGCAGGTAGGCTATGTGAGCTCTTCGCAATTTAGCCGTGAGTTTAAGCGACAGTATGGGCAATCCCCAAAGCAATGGAGCAACACAAACCTATTGTAGCTTTATAGTATGCTGATTAGTTCAGCAAAGAAGTGCTATCTGACATTAATAAAAGTACGTCAATGTGAGCATGCTTGTTCAGTGAAGAGTATCTACTCTAAGCAGAAAAGGGGCAAAAACGAGTTACTAGCATCAGATTTGTACTTCATCAGTATTGGCTCTGTTAATGAGAGTCGTCACTTCAATCTAATCCATTGCCTGCCGCTGGGATGTTCAGGATGAACGGAATGTCGCGATCACATGGATGTGAAAAAGCGGCCTTTTGTGCAGATACATCCAAGACACGCCGTAAACACATCCCTGTGGGCTCTGCGAAAACATCCATGTTTTCGAAGGTCTTGAACGCATCTACACTGGGTTTATTGTCTCTTCGATTTGACTGCATTGGTGATAATTTAAAGAGCTAAAGCTAGTAGAACTTACATTTAAAAGACTCCATTTGAATTGAGGCAAGTAAGAGAATCGCGTGAGTCCAGACATGGATGTCTGGCTAGCTTTCGAGGGGAAGGGTCACTCCTTGGCATCCATGCCATCGTGACATTCATAATTCCATTTACTTCAGACACACCATCGTAAGCGTTAGTGATTTTGTAGCTTGCCGAAGCGGACTCAAAATGAAGTTGAAAGCTGGATGATTCTCCGTTGGAAATTTTTCTGTTTAAATTTCGTCGGAGCTGCGGGGCCTAATTCTTTAATAAAGAGTAAAGAGGGAGTCGCAGTTCACTCCCTTTTAGTCTGGTTTGGGCGAAGCGCCACGACTTTGATTTTTAAATGATAACTTCAAAATTTGAAACAAGTTTTAGGGCAAAAACGAGTTACCAGCATCTGCTTTGAAAATAATGATGGGTGTCTTAATTGTTTTAATTGCCTTAGTAAAGCAACCCGCTTCGACGACTTTACTGAAATAGCGTATTGCACATAGATGATCCAACAGGCTTCCCCATCAAATAAATATCTGAGTAATTATCACCCCCATTATTGTCTTTAAAGCAATAGTGATTGGTTTTTTTCCATATATATAACCTGATTAAAACAAGTAATAATTGGTTTAACTTAAACATTGCAACTATGACCTTGTTGCAGCGTGATACAGACTGGACGTTAATTGCGCTTTGCAGGCAAAAGAAACCACCTTCACGTTTATGATGGAAACTTATTTATGATGACTTTGCACGGTTTTGCCGCTAGCAACTATTACAACCTAGTGAAACATGTACTGCTACACAAAGAACTACCGTTTGAAGAAAACCTAATTTACGGTGGTAGTGATGAGTTAATGGCAATTAGTCCTGCCGGCAAGATTCCTGTGGTCACAACGGCTGAAGGCCTTCATATTTCAGAGTCGAGTGTGATTTGTGACTTTATTGAAGAGACCTACCCTGACAGCCCTCTCTACCCTGTCAATGCCACAGAGCGAGCGGTTGTGCGTCAAATTATGAAAATAGCAGAGCTTTATTTTGAACTACCAAGCAGACGACTAATACCTTATGCATTGTCAGGCACCGCAGCGCCGGAAACGGTTAAAGCGGAAGTTCGCCAAGTATTAAACCGTGGAATAACAGCCTTAAGTCGCTTGTGCCAGTTTTCACCTTGGATAGCAGGTGAACAATTCACCATGGCTGACATCTATGTTTATTACGTAAACACCATCGTTAGCGCTTTTGGTTCTAGCCAACTTGATTGGGACATACTTGCAGAGGTGCCTGGTATGAAAGATTGGAACGCTTCAATGAGTCAGTCCGCCATTGCTCAAAGCGTTGAGGCAGATCGCCTGGCAAACATGCCCGAGTTTCTCCAAAAGGTAAAAGCTCAGTTTCAAGCAGCAAATGCTGAATAGTGCTTAGCGATAAAAACAACCAATACTAAAATATTGACTTAAATTAATTACCAACAAATTACGGCCAATACAATCACGTTATTGGTTCAACGAATTTAGTTATTTGCAGGAGCAAAACGGCATGAAAGATACCAACATTCAACTGACTTCAACAATCAGCCAAGATAATAAATTAACCCTGGCTTTAAAAGACATCGAGATGCCACAACCTTCTGCCAATGAAGTGGTTATTCGCATTGAGGCAGCACCATTGAACCCGTCAGATTTAGCCGTTTTGTTCAGTGCTGCTGATATGACAACTGCGGCTGAATCAGGCTCAAAGCAAAGCCCTGTCATTACAGCTGATGTTCCCGCTAAATTCATGCCTGCGGTTAAAACCCGAGTGGGTAAGGCAACTCCAGTTGGCAATGAAGGTGCTGGAACTGTCGTTGCAGCAGGTTCATCGCCTGCGGCGCAAGCATTAATGGGTAAGACTGTTGCAGTCATTGGTGGTGGAACTTATCGTCAATTTATATGCGCTAATGTGCAAAGCTGTTTAGAGTTAAAACAAGGCACTACGGCTAAAGAAGGCGCATCTTCTTTTATTAACCCACTTACCGCATTAGCGATGGTTGAAACCATGCGCGCTGAAGGCCATAAGGCCATCATCCATGCGGCAGCTGCGTCTAACCTTGGTCAAATGTTAAACCGTATTTGTATTGCCGATGGCGTCGATTTAATTAACATCGTACGTAAAGCAGAACAAGAAACGCTGTTGCGTGATATGGGCGCAAAATATGTTGTTAACTCAAGTAGTGATACCTTTCTTGCTGACTTAACTGCAGCAATTATTGAAACGGGTGCAACGATTGCGTTTGACCCCATTGGTGGCGGTCAATTAACCAGTGATATTCTTAACTGTATGGAAGTTGCTGCGGCGCGTGATATGACAGAGCACAGCGTATATGGCTCAGACATTTTCAAACAAGTTTATATTTATGGCGCATTAGACCGTAGACCTATTACGCTAAATCGTAACTTCGGTTTTGCATGGGGTATCAATGGGTTCTTGTTATTCAATGCACTCGGTAAACTAGGAACTAAAACGGTGATTGCGATGCGCCAACGCGTTGCAGAAGAGATCAGCACCACTTTTGCTAGCCACTACACACATGAAGTGTCATTAGCAGAAGTATTAAAATTACAATCGATAGCGTCTTATTCTAAACAAGCGACTGGTGAGAAGTACTTAATTACACCTCAAGGATAATCAGGCATTAACTGATTGAATAAAAGCAGAGGACGATTATAGAACTCTGCTTTTTATTTGGTAAGCTCTCTTTTCTGAGCACGGCACCAATTAGAAAAAGTAGTTAAAATGCCTAGAATTGAAATGTGATGAGCTAATACTCTAGCTTGGAAAGGGACAAACGAGTTACCTGCACCTGCTTTATAATTCATCAGTATTGGCTCTGTTACTGACAGTGATTACTTCAACCTAATCCATTGCTTGGCGTAATAAATGTATAGAATATAAAAATGCACCAACCACATGGTCAATGATGTTCCCAACATCATAATGACATTTCCCAAATCCCTATGGGCCAGATATGAACAAGCGACCTTATCTGCAAATACAACTACGACACGCTGCTTTGTTCATATAAGTTAACAGTCTCTGAAAGTACAAGCCTCTGAAAGTAAAAGTCACTTAAAGTAAAAGCCCTTAAAGTAAAAGCCTCTGAAAGTAAAAGCCCCTTAAAACTCGGCATCACAAATAATCTCCATATTCTACGACCCATTCGGCATCCATGAATCTCTCATCACGCGTCAACTTGGAACATAGTTGCATAATAGTCATTGATTTAACTCTTCACGAATAAATAATCCCTTTTTGCAATTTGCAAAACGCAATAACAAGCATCAAAACCGTGTTGCAAACAGCAATTAACCTCATTGCAAACAGCAAACCATCAAACAAAACCGAAAACTAAAACCGATAAACCCCTGATTCATAACGATATAAAATCTGGCACGCTAACTGCAATATCTAATTACAAGCACAAGAGCGTCATTTCAATCTAGGAGCACGTTATGAAATTTGAATTAAAAGTTGCCCAACATGCCAGCGTAGTGACCCTACCAATCAGAATGTTTATGGCGCACACACCGACTTATAGAGCGGCCCTTATCGATTACATCAATAGAGGTCATACCCGTTTAGTCATTGATATGCAGCACCTTGAATATATCGATTCCAGTGGATTATCTGTGCTGATTTCAGCGCGTAATCAAGCGCTGAACTATCAAGGAAACATTGTTCTCCTTTCACCATCACCCGCAGTGAGATCATTGATTGAATTAACCCGTTTACATCATATTTTTGAAATATTTGAAACTGAAACACTGGCGTTAGATTTTTTACGTCACAGCAGCATTGTTGAAGAGTCTGACTTTGATAAAAGAGTCATCGCCGATTTAGCTAGCTAAATAATGTCAAAGAAATTTGTTCTAAACCGTTCTAAACTCAACGTAAAGGGAATGACGCAATGAAAACGATTAATACATTAATTTCAGTCGCTATGATCGCAAGTTTAACCGCTTGCGTTACCCCTTCGCAGCCAGCACAACAAGACGTTTGTGATTTAGAAAAGCAGTTAACAAGTTGTCATTATTTTGGCCAGCAAACGCCTTATAACAGAAAAGTCAGTGCGGTTACCTCAAACCACACAACCTTTCCTACGGCGCCGATATTTGGCAATAAAGCCATGGTAGTCGATACAGAACAAGCATTGTCATTATCTGTTGGTGATAAAGTTTCAATTAACATTTTGAACGGCGAAGAGTTCAGTAAAGATGTTGAAGTCGATGCCGATGGTAATATTTATCTACCCTACTTACCTGCCATTGCAGCAAAAGGGTTAACCCTTAAACAGTTAAACCAATTAATAAATGACTTATTGATAGATGAAAACTTAATGCTGGCACATGCGGTGCGCATCAGTATTTTACCTATCAGCTGGGCACCGATTGAAATCACCACTTCAGGTGCGGTATTTGAGCCCGGCCAGCATATGATCAATAAAAAACTACCAATAGAATTAAAAGATGACGGTAGCAACTATGCCGGTGATCAGGCGATAAAACGTAGTGTCGGCGCCGCAGTAAAATCTTCAGGTGGTGTTCGCCCTGATGCCGATATTTCAGCGATAAAAGTGATTCGTGATGGGCAGGTTTTCAATATGGATTTACGTGGTATGCTAACAGGTGAAAAAGTACCCAGTATGACATTAATGGCTGGGGATCATGTCCATGTTCCATCAACACATTCTTTTAATGATCAACTCGCTAGACCATCGCAATTGACAGCACCAGGGATTAGGGTATTTATGTCAAACTTAACGCAGCCAGCAAGCTCAAATAGCCAATCAGCGGTTGATCGTGAAGCAACTCGTTTCCCTTATGGTACCCGTTTATTGAATGGCGCCATTGCAGCAAACTGTGTCGGTGGCGCGCAATCAACCAATGCTAGCCGTTACGTCATATTAGTTACTAAAAACCCACTATCTAACCAGATTGATATTGTTGAACGTTCTATTGATGGACTGATTCAAAGTGCATGGAATGATCAATCAAACCCAGTATTACTCCCTGGTGACGGGCTTGCCTGTTATGACTCACGTGTGACCAATATGCGTGAAATTGCCAGAACAGTAACAGAGCTAGTGGTACCAACAACACTTATTGGATGGTTGTAAGGAGTGAGTAATGAGCCGGATTCATGATGAAAAAAAGACTCAGAACAGCACGGATAGCACACCTAGCAACCCGGCCATTGAGCAAGCTATTGCAGCAAGCGCAACTGATTCAGAACAATCAAAAGATAATGGGCACTACACTGCAGATGAAACCGTTGAGCAAACCAGTTTCTCTGAATTAGCCTATCTATACTGGATTAAGCGTGCAACGCTAGAAGGCAGTAAATTAACCCCAAAGCTGCGTAAGCGTCTATACCTTAAAACAGCGTTTGGATCTTTATTGATAATCTGGGTATTTGCAGCCATTTTTATCTACCTTGCGCCAACAAACTATGTCAGTAAATGGGTATTAATTCTGCCTGGGGCTGCAGCGGGTTCATCGCTGAGTTTAGATAGCTTAGGCCAGGCAAGTACATCAAGTATTTCACCTTATATGAGCTCAGCAATTGATCCCCGTGAGAACTATAAAGCGATTTCGATGAGTACCTTGCTGATGGAAAGTGCAGCCCATTACCTTGATCTACCCACATCGGCAATCAATAAACCCAAACTTAAGTTACCAAGCCAAACAGGTTTGATGGAATACAGCGTAAAAGCAGCAACGCCAGAAGCTGCACAAGAGCGCGGCTGGGCAATGTATCGCTCATTACAAAATATCTTAACTGACTTACGCGCAGATGAAATCGGTTTACGTGAGGTTGGCATTAAAAGAGGCCTTAAAAGCTATTCAACTCGCGTAAAAGAAACCCAAAAGCAATTACTTGATTTTCAATCTGAACGCGGTTTAGTCACGCTAGATCAATTTAAAGAGTTGGCGATTACTATCGAGCGATTAAGGCACAGTAAAGTCACCATTTTAGCTGAACTTGAAGGCCTTAATGCCAGTTATATTTTGTATGAAAACCATTTAGGCATTACAGATGCCCAAGCTGCTATTTTATTAAAATTGAACAACGACAAACTATTCCAACAGTTAGTTGAAAAACATAATGCGGCAAACACCCAATATATAGAAAATGCAGGTCGCTTAGGTACAAGGCATCCAGTGTTGGTGTCATTGCAGGCTGAGTTAGATAGTATTTTAAAAAGCATGAAACAACGGTTTAAAATCATTATCGGTTTTCAAGATGATGACTTACTTAACCTGTTAACCCTTAATGATGTCGATGGCCGCGCGGAAATGATGCAAGAATTCATCAGCATTGCATCAAACCGTAACGCGACACAGTCTGAAGTCGACTCATTAACCTCACAGATCAATACCTGGGAGCAACGTCTGCAGCACAGTAATGATGACGCAGCAAAACTTGCCGACTTACAACGAGAACATCAATTAGCCTCTGCAGTATTAACTTCTGCAATGGCAAAAATGGATGTAGGTAAATCGGATATTTATACCGCTTACCCAATGTTGCAATTATTATCAGCGCCCAGCTTGCCATCTTCTCCCGATAAGCTTGCCGTCATTCTTATTGCGTTCGGCGGATTGTGCGCCTCATTCATGTCACTAGTAGGATTATGCATTTTATGGATTCGCAAACCATTACTGCGGAAAATGTTGACGAAAAAATCATCTACAACTGCATAAGTTTTAGTTACTTATTTTGGTTGTTAGGTGCGTTATATGTCATTGCACCAGTGATTGCTTGGATTCTATTTTTACGCTTACTTTATAAAAAACTCGCTCGCCAACCAGCGTCGCGCATTAGCATTAGCCATTATGTTTGGGTGTTGGGCATGTGGGTCATGTTAATCGCATTGGTAGTCGGCCATCTGCAATTTGGCCTTGGTACGGGCAAATTAATAAAATCATCAATCGGTTGGGCTAAAGGCTGGGCGTTACTGGCAATATTTCCACTTATTGGTTGTATGCCTATCAGACCTGAAATCATTTATCGCGCCAGTTGCCGCGTTTGTAAGCATACGGTAATTCTATTCCCTGTATTTGTAATGGCTTGGGCAGTTGGATTACCCAGCACGTTATATGTTTCGCCATTAAGTATTATTGGTGGCCCCGGTCCTGAGTTTTTCAGCGTGAGTTTATACGAAATCGACCCTGGTAGCGGTGTGCCCCGCTGGCGTTTATTCACTCCATGGGCACCTGCTTTAGGCATGTTAGGTAATTTATATTTTATTTTTGCCTTACAAGAGAAAAACCAAAAATGGAAACGATGGGGTCTTGCTGGCAGCCTGCTCATGATTTTAATATCGCAATCACGTTTAGCTATTGCGTGCTATTTAGCCTTAATTGGTTTCTTCGCAACCTTACGTTTTGTTCGCTCTCCTTGGTTGTACCTATTACTCGCTCCTGTCATGTTATTTGTTGGGGTCATCGGTGAATCATTGATAACAAAAATAGAGCAAAGTATTACTGCGGTAAAAGCAGCGCGAGCAGGTTCCACTCGTGTCAGGCAATCATTAGCAGATATCGCTGTTGAGAGATGGATGAACGAAGCCATCTATTTCGGACATGGGATTGTCGAACGTGGGCCTCATATGGTGGAATACATGCCAATTGGCTCTCATCACACTTGGTATGGGTTATTGTTTGTCAAAGGTGTAGTAGGCGCTATTGCATTAGCGATTCCAATGTTAATCACCTTTATTGCTTTGCTAGTAAGGTTATTTACCAATCCATTGGCAAAAGTGGGTATGGCCATTTTAATGCTGCTAGGTTTATACACCTTTGGTGAGAACTTAGAAATTTTAGCTTATTTATTTTGGCCTGGTTTAATCGTACTGGGTATGGCTTTAAGGGCGGAAGAACCAGAAGATGTCTATAACAGAGCGCAAAACCTTGAAGAAGCTTAAAAGCTTCATCCAATATAAAGTGAACACCGCTTGATACTCATCATTTATGATACTCATCATTTATAAAGGTCGCTTAGTTTGATGGATCAAATATTCACTTTTCATCATGAATATTTGATTTGACGAACAGCTAAAAGCAATCAACATAGAACGCCTAACTAAGTGAAAGTATTAGCTAGGCTCGATTATCTATGCTGAGCAAATTATAGAATAGTTAATACCTGCTCTTTTGCTAAGCGTGATTTAGGTAACTTAGCATTGTAATCTTCTTCGCTATGATGATAACCAATTGCCAGCGCCACCTCACATTCAAATCCACCGAGTTCTTCGGCAAATATTTGATTAATCATTGCACTATCAACCCCTTCCATTGTGGTTGAGTCAATCCCTAAACGCGCCAATACATGTAACGTATTACCAAGCGCTAAATAGGTTTGCGATTTAGTCCAAGCAGCATTATTACCCTGCTCGTCAGTATTTAAGTCAACAAAAGCAAAACCACCAAATGCAGCCTCTCTATCTTCAGGCTTGGTACGATTATCTACAATCCCTTTATCAACAACTTGTGCATAATCATCACGGGTATAGTGCGGGTTATGGGCAAACAAAATTACATGGGAACAAGCCTTGATATGAGGCTGATTAAACTGGAATTTATTAGCAAAAGTATCATGCATTCTTTGCTTTGCTGCATCACTTTCAATCACAATAAATTTCCAAGGCTGTGAGTTAATTGACGATGCAGATAAACGCATCGCTTCATATATCACTGCTAAATCATCTGCTGAAACGCGCTTGATTGGATCGTAACGCTTTGCTGTGTAACGGCTACTTAAATCATTAATAATTGGATGGGTCATAATTTGCTCCGTGTCTATCTTGTTGCTTCATAATTCGTTATTTATTTTAAGGCTTGGGTTTAAACGCTTTGAGTTTAAAGGATTTGGGCTTTACCGCTCATAGCTTTAGAAATACCGGCTTGATAATTAACGCCATTTGATTGAACAACCCATGCTCGCGAACTGCTCTTCAGGGCCTTTACCTGTATCTGCAATCATTCGCATCGCATTGAATAATTCTGGGGTACGATGGTTGCTGTCAGCCATTTTTGCATCGTCTAATCGACCTCGATATTGCAACTCACCTGCACTATTGAACCCAAAGAAATCAGGCGTACATACTGCATTGTATTGCTGGCCAACACGTTGATTTTCATCAACGAGATATGGAAATGTAAAACCATGTTCTTTGGCGAACTGTTTCATGTTTTCTGGAGAATCTGCAGGCACAGCTAAGTAATCGTTAGACATCACAGCTAATACGTTTATGCCTTGCGCCATTAAGTGCCTTGTATCTTCAGCAAGTATAGCCCCTATGCGCTTTACATAAGGGCAGTGATTACAAATAAACATGACTAATAAGCCCTTTTCGCCTAAATGCTCACTCATGGTAAAAGACTCACCGAATGCATCTTTTAATGTGAACTCAGGTGCTTTCCAGCCAAAGTCACAAATTGGGGTATCTAACAACACTGCCTTCTCCTTAAAATCACATTCATGTGGGATTGATATAAATATTAGATTGTTGATTAAATCCCTTAGCGTAATTTAAATAAGCACATACAATCTGTAATATGCAATTAGCTTACGACACTTAAATAAGTGCAATCAGCTAAGTGCATTCGAGCTTAGTACTCTTTTGAGTTAAACAAACTAAAACTAACCTGTTATCGGTGTCGATTAAACAGGTTAATGTTTGAAATACTTTCTCATTTCATTTGATAATCGAGCAAGTTTCTACCGCAATGCCATCTGAGAATGGATGTAATCGCACCATTCAATCGTGTCTCTTTCAGGGACTTCTGTTTGACCTCTAACGCCAAGCTTAAACTCAATCACAGATTTCCATTCTTCAGATCCAATATCTGGTCCGTGCCCTTGCCCATCACCTGTTAGTAATTCCTGTTCAATTTGATTGAAAAATTGCTCATTACAGTGGTGTTCTTGTTTTATTGCAGTATCACTTTGCTCAACTTGTTTGCTAATACCCTCTTTTACTACTGAAGGTTCACTGCAAGCAGATAACAGTGCTGCGCTCACTATCACACCAATAACTAAAGTTTTCATATCACCTCAAAGTCCATCTGATTTGCACTCAATTTAGCTTATCAAGTCCATATTGTTTCAACATTAATCCGAACTATTGGGCTAAAAGCGCCACATCTTATACCAGCTTAAAACGACACTTTTTCGCACTCAAACCATCATGTTTGCATGTTGCAATCTGCAACCGTGCTCTCTCAAATTGCTAAAACAGAAATTAACCAGCATCCACAAATAACATATAACCGATATAAAACAATAACTTAAAAACTGGCACGATAACTGTAATACCTAAGTATCGACGCAGTTTGTATTAAGCTTCAATCAGCAAATTGCAATTCATTAATAAGGGTAGCGGTTATGCAAAACATCACCAAGCTTCAAGTTGAACAGAAGCAATCGCTGAAACAAAAGCTAGCACTTAATGAGATGCTAAGTCATGGCATTCGTTCATTAGGTAAAAACCTTTTGTGGTTAGCGAGCGCACAGTTCAGTGGTCGAGTGGTGAGATTAGGCGCAAGTGTTATTACCGCACGTTTACTTACTCCTGAGATATTCGGTCAAGTTGCCATAGTGCTAACTTTGTTCGAACTAATCTGTACTCCAACAAGACGTATTACCTCAGCTGCGTTAATTCGTATGAATGATGCTGACTTTAGCGATAACTTAGCCAGTGCCAATTCAATTAACTTTGCATCTTGTATTAGTGCATTCGTATTAATGAGCTTAATCAGCTTGCCGTTAGCTTATTACTATCAAGACAGCCAGTTAATACTGCCTATTTTATTTGTCGCGAGCAGTTACTTATTGCTTCCATTTGGCATGCTGTACGCCACCGTAAATTTACGTAACAACAATATGCGTAAAGTCGCTAGCGCTAACCTTTGGCAAACCATTGGTGATGGTGTGTTAACTGCAGTATTAGCGTTAAGTGGTTTTGGTATATGGGCCATTATCATCCCTAAAGTGGTCATGGTATTTGTGTGGATTTACATCCATAAAACTGCAACGCCGTTACCTGTGTTTACCCAAGCAACATCAATAGCGCGTGTAAAAGCATTATTAAACTTCAGCGTACCAGTAAGTTTAAGTGACTTAATCAATACCCTAAGACAGAGCATCGATTATCTGGTCATTGGGTATTTTATGGGAGTTGAAGCACTAGGCGTTTACTTCTTTGCTTATAACGTGAGCTTAGGCGTCAGTTTAGGTTTAGTGCAAAGTTTCGGCACCGCTTTTTACTCACACCTTTGTAGTGATAACGATGATTTAAGTGTGCAATCTGCACAGCAAAAATACCGTAACAGCGTTATTGCAATCACAGCAATTGCAGCGCCAATCATCATCTTACAAACCAGTTTAGCCCCACTGTATGTCCCCTTTGTATACGGTGAGCAATGGTTATCAACTGATGCACTAGCCGTTTTTATTTTCTTATGTTTGAGCGGGTTAGTTCGCCCAATGGCAGAGGCTGCAAGCCAGCTACTACTTGCCAACGGCCATAGTCGCTTAAATTTCAATTTGAATATCGCTATCACCGCTTTGCTAACACTGGTCATCAGTATTGCAAGCCAGTTTGACTTAACCACAGTCGCACTGAGCGTGATGGTGACTTATTTAATCATCATGCCTTGGCTTTGCTGGTACAGCAGCCGCATCTCATTTAGTCAATCAACTGTTAAACACAGTTAAGGAAAACACTATGACTCCAAGAATCTCAGTAGTAATGCCTGTTTATAACGTTGAAAAATTTGTTAAAGCGGCAATCGAGTCTGTACTAAGCCAGACATTTGATAACTTTGAATTATTGATTATTGATGACCGTGGTGATGACCGCAGCATTCAAATTTGTAAGCAGTTTATAGGCGATCCTCGTGTGCATATTATTCGTCATGCAAAGAACAAAGGATTAGCAGCTGCGCGAAATACAGGTATCCGTCATGCGTTAGGTGAGTTCATCGCTTTCATCGACTCTGACGACTTATGGCATTCTGAAAAGTTGGCTCGTCATGTACAGCATTTAGATAATGACAGCCAAATCGGTGTGAGCTTTTCTCGCTCAAGCTTTATCGATTACGACGGTAAATTTATCGATTTTTATCAAATGCCTAAACTGAATGATATCGATGCAGCACACTTACTTTGTCGTAACCCTGTAGGTAATGGCAGTGCGCCAGTCATTCGCCGCACAACACTTAATGACATCCGTTATCAGTCAATGAGTACAGCTGAACGTTATAGCTGTTATTTCGATGAAACCTTCCGTCAATCAGAAGATATTGAATGTTGGTTACGCATTGCTGCTACGACATCGTGGAAAATCGAAGGTTTACCAGAGCCTTTAACCTATTACCGCTTAAATCATGGCGGCTTATCAGCTAACTTACTGAAGCAGTACGCATCATGGGAAAAGATGATTGAAAAAGCGCGAGACTTTGCCCCGACATTACTCGCACGTCATGAAAAAGCCGCTAGAGCGTATCAATTACGCTACCTTGCAAGACAAGCGATTCGTTTAGGTGATGGTAAAGCAGCAGTTGAATTAGTGAATAAAGCGATTGCAACATCACCAAGTATTTTACAGGCTGAAACAGGTCGTACAGTGACCACTTTAGTTGCTGCATATGCACAATGGATAATGCCAGCCTGGGGTTATATCGTAATCGAGGGAGTGGGACAAAAATGCATTAGTATCATACAAAAAATGCGTATATCCCGTGACGGTGTCACCAATGAGTTCATGCAAGATAATAAGTTTTAATCTACTTCATGATAAATAACTTATTAATAAAAACCTGTATTCACTATCCTAAAAATGACTTTGCAGTGTGGTTCGCATTCTGCAAAGTCAGTGTTTAACCTGAAAAACTCATTTTAAAAACCTTCAACAGAATCACATATAACCCCATAAAATCAGTTAATTAAAAACATTGGAACACTTCCTGCTATATCAAGGTATCTGATTAAAAAGCATTATTGTGAGGCTGCCGATGAAAACAACACACTTAGATAAAAACCAAGATAACCCACCTATCGCTATTTTAATATTTGATTGGGTCATCGCGCTATACATGATGATTATCGTCAGTCCAATTTTAGTGTTCAAAACTTTAATGCTAGCTTGTTCAAAACAGCCAGTATTTGAAACCCTTTACATTCACTCTGATAACAAAGAAGTGCCTATCTATCGTTTTTCTCAAGGTCGATTTAAATCATTACCTTTGTTTTACAGTGTTTTAAAAGGCGATATTGGTTTACTAGGCAGTGCGTTTGAGTACGCTGTGTTTGAATCAAGCCAAGACAACAGCCGTCCAGGAATGTTATCGGTTGAGCAAATGCAACGTCGTATGGGGATCCAACATATCGATTCAGGTTCACAAGCATCATCGGGTTTAATTCATTACATCATTAATATTCTTAAGTGTTTATTCAGCAAACTGGTCGTTGTCTCTACTCAGCTTAATTACCCCGCTCAATTTAATTTATTAGGGGTGAATATCGATAACAACACCATGAGCGAAAGTGTGGATTTACTTATTCGTTCTGCTCAATCAACAACCACAAAACAATTTGCCTTTGTAAATGCGGATTGCCTTAACCTTGCAGCAACTAATAAAGATTACCGCAATACCGTAAATCAGTGTGACCAAGTTTTTGCAGATGGTAGCGGAATACGTATCGCCTGTCAGTTACATCATATTGGCCTTAAAGATAACGTTAATGGCACTGATATGTTACCGCTGTTGTGTGAGCAAGCGGCTAAGCAAGGTATAAAAATATTCTTCTTAGGCGGTCAAAACGGCACAACTGATGAAGCGGCTGCCAACCTTCGCAAACAGTTCCCTAACCTTGAAGTGGTTGGTTGTCATCACGGTTATCTAAATAAAGAAAATGAACAACAAGTGATTGAGCAAATAAACCAGTCCGGAGCTCAGATTTTGCTAGTTGGTATGGGCGCACCAAAACAGGACCAATGGATTCATGATCATAAAGCTGAGCTGAATACTGGCGTAGCTATTGGTGTCGGTGGATTGTTTGATTTCTTTGCTAATAACGTATCAAGAGCACCCGTTGCCCTAAGACAAGTGGGTATGGAGTGGATTTGGCGTTTAGGCCAAGAGCCAACACGAATGTGGAAGCGATATGTTATCGGTAATCCATTATTTCTTGCTCGTGTATTAAAGCAAAAACGTTCAAGTAATATGCCTGTGCACTTTGCGAATACAAGCAGCGCGAATACAAGCAGCGCTAATTCAAACCACTCTACTAAAACTAAACAATCACAGCCGGTGCTATCGGGGTTAGGCCAAACCAACACACAGAATAAACGTCGTTGGTATTTCTTTGGCATCAAATGTGGTCAATTTGCAAAACGCACATTTGATATTGTGGCCGCTAGCATTTTGCTAATCGTATTAGCACCGTTATTCATGTTCACTGCGTTAAGTATTCGTATTGAGTCGAAAGGTGCGATCTTTTTTTCACAGGTACGAAGTGGCCGAAATAACCAACCTTTTACCATGTGGAAGTTTCGCTCAATGTATATTGATGCTGAAGAAAGACTAGAAAAAATCAAACAAAACAATGAAATGCAAGGTGGCGTCTTATTTAAAATGAAAAAAGACCCACGTATTACCACCATAGGTAAGCTCATCCGCAAAGCGTCTATTGATGAGTTGCCACAGCTTTGGAACGTGTTAATTGGCGATATGTCATTAGTTGGCCCAAGACCTGCACTACCTAATGAAGTAAGCCAATATCAACTAAGTGACCGTCGCAGATTGGGAGTTAAACCTGGTATTACCTGCATTTGGCAAGTAAGCGGACGTTCAGATATTCCTTTTGATAAGCAAGTAGAACTAGATATTGATTACATCTACAAGCAATCACTAAGAGAAGATATCAGCTTGTTATTGAAAACCATTCCAGCAGTACTTTTGGCGCGTGGCGCCTACTAGGAGATGTTATGCAGGCTATCGTATTTGCAAACAGAAACGGAAATGAATTAACCCCTTTAGATCAACACTATTGCCCAGCTTTGTTGCCTGTCGCTAATAAAGCCTTAGTGGAATATACCCTAGAGGATTTAGCTTCTGCAGGAGTGACAAATGTAAAAATGGTTATCAGCCACGACGCTATAAAAATTGAATCGCAAATAGGTAATGGTGAACAATGGGGCTTAAACATTGATTACTTTTTAAGTAAGCCAGAAGAACACGTTAACAGTGTGCTATCACGTATGAGTATTGATAAAACCGCACAAGCATTAGTTGTACGTGGTGATATGTTACGTAGTCCTTGTTTAGCGCGTTTCATTGAATTCTCACGCTTAATGCCATCAAAGTTTGTACATGCAAAAATGGCGCAGCGTAACCCTGCAATGATGATGCTACCTGCTGGCTGGAAGCATAACCAATTATTAAATTGGCCATTAGAAACGACCGAAGTTGATCATACAAACAGTGTGGCACAGGTACTTCATGGGGAGTGCTTTTATATTGATAGCCTAGCAGCGTATGTAGCCGCTTCAAATTATGTGATAAATAGTCAGGATTTTTGTGTTAAAGGCCGCACAATTAATACCAATCAGCCACAGAGTTGTTTAGTGGTTGAAGCTCAGTGTCAGCTACCTGATTTATCAGAAACCGATGTATTTGGCGCTATTGGTGAATACACCAAAGTATCCAGTAAGGCACAACTTTCTCAGGGCATTGTGGTAGGTGAATATTGTTTTATTGAAGATAGCCAAATCCAAAATAGCATTATCTTACCTAACACCTATGTCGGGCCTCAATTAAGTGTTGAAAACAAAATTATCTCACAAGATCTCATTATTGATCCGCAAACCAACAGTTGGAGCAAAGTTGAAGATCAAAGCTTAATAGCAAAGTCGACTCAAGAAGCCACTAACTACAACGGCATTTTTCAGCGTGCAGTATTAATGTTCCTATACCTTTTATTATCGCCTTTGTTAATCAGCCTTTTCTTAGGTTCATTAATACTAAAACCCAAAAAACCTATCGTATCTGAGACCGTAATTAATAACGAACAACAAGCCGTAAAGGCGCATAAATTCAATATTGATAGTCCTGGTTTTGCTTTATTACCGCAGATTTGGCTAGTGATTAAAGGCGACTTGAACCTGTTTGGCGCTTCAACTAAATACCAAAGTAAAGCTGATGATTCAACGACCTATGGCGTATACGGCCCAGTACAACTTAACTTTGATGAATCAACCCCGATTGAAGAAGTGAAAATGGTTGAGATGGAATTTGAGCAATCTAAAAAGCCATTGTATCTAGTGAACATGTTGAAAAAACAATTTGATAAGTCCAATCCCGCAATTGAAATGAAAAGCTAACAACAACTTATTGATATAAATCGACTCACATTTTTAGTCTCGATAAAGGAATAATATTATGAAAACCATTATCACCTACGGCACATTTGATTTATTTCACTTTGGTCACGTTAGACTACTTGAGCGCTTAAGTAAGATGTGCGACCAATTGATTGTGGGCGTATCAACTGATGAGTTTAATGCACTTAAAGGCAAAGCAGCTTTTTTTAGTTACGAGCAACGCAGTGAAATTATTAATGCCTGTAAATATGTATCTCGAGTAATACCTGAAAATAATTGGCAACAAAAAGCTCAGGATATTGAGCACTATGATGTTGATATATTTGCTATTGGCGATGACTGGAAAGGACAATTTGATCACCTAGCAAGTCAGTGTGAAGTGCTCTACCTAACCAGAACAGAAGACATCTCAACCACTGAAATTAAAAACAATTTAAGCACCACTATGAGCTAGGAATCATTGAGACTAGAAATATAATTGTGATTATCAAATATTCATCTTGGCTCAGCAAAAATAAATGCTATCTTTGTATTTAAAGGATTTTTATAGTCACGGAGAGATTATATGAGCCAATTCATTGTTAATTGTATTAGATATATCGTGACGCAATCTTTGTACTTTATTGGCGGTTTTTGTCCTCGCTCCCGCAAAGCTGTGATGGGATGCTATAAGAATAAATTTGCAGATAACAGTAAGTATTTATTCTTACATTGGCAGCAAGCATTAACCATAAGGGCTATTTGGATTAGTGGCGATAAAGTACTGGTAAACCAACTAGTTGAGCAAGGATATGAAGCGTATACAAGATGGAGTTTTAAAGGCATTTATCATGCTTTAACGGCTAAATATTATGTGTACAACAGCTATATTGGCGATATTAATCAATATTTCGCCAGGGGAGCAATAAAAATAAATCTGTGGCATGGCTCACCATTAAAAAGAATTGAATTTGATATCAATAATGGCCCACTTTTCAAGGTTTATCATCCACAAACACTGCACGATAAATTCATTTCAGCAGCGCAGTACCATCAACAAAAAGTTCGGCCTGATCATATGATTGCACCGAGTGATTTGGTTGCACGCTTATTTGCTGGTGCCTTTAGAATTAGCGAGCAACAAATGATATTAACAGGCAACCCTCGCACTGATTACTATCAAGCTTACAATAAAAGTAACAATCAAGGTAACAATCAAGGTAAGAATCAAATTCAAAAGAGTCAGCAAAATATACCGTTACCCGATCAGCAATCATTAATCGACGAATTGAAACTCATCAATAACGTCAAACAAGTGATACTCTACGCGCCCTCATGGCGAGATAGTTCAGCATTAACAACAGACTCATCAAACAAAGCAGCAAGCGCCAACCCTTACGTTAACGCTATCGACTTTACTGCATTGTCAGCCTCTTTAGTCGACAACAATCAATTACTGCTATTCAGGCTACACCCGAATGAAGCTCATCTGGCTAACGATATTCAACATTTTCCCAATATCATCAATATTTCTGATTGGCAGGATACTTATGAAATCATCAATGATGTTGATCTGTTAATCACTGACTACTCTTCTTTATATATTGATATGTTGCAAACCAAAGCGGATATTGTCTTTTTCCAGTTTGATCAACAAGCCTATCAGTCCGATAGCCGACAATGTTACCCGTACGCAGATGATTTACCCATGGCAGGAGAAGTGTTCACAGAGTTTGCGCAGCTGAACCTTTACTTGAGTAATTTAAGCCAAAACACCAATATTAGTTCATTAACAAACAAAAAAAATAGAACTGAATTAGCTCAGCTCTATTGGCAATATCAACACAATGATTGCTTCAAACAATTGGATAAACTCGTCAGCGCATAAGCTCACAGCGTTACAATTATTATAACTTTTGATTATTTTTAAACTCATTTGTGGACAGAAATGAGTTTGCAATTAGCCTTGGCTCATGTGCCATTTGATTGAAAAATAATTAAGTTTACTCTGACCCCACTTGTTTTGACTTTCATCCTCACATCCATTTCATTATCCCTGCGGGTAGCTTCGATAAAGCGAAAAAACAGTGGAAAAAACACAAGGGTAAATACCTGTTTAACGCCTTTAACCTGGCCAAAGTGTGGCGAGCAAGATTGCTAACGCAACTAACCGATAAGCTCAACATCAAGATACCAACCTCAATCCCCAAAAAGTGGGTGGTTGACTGTCAACACGTTGGCAAAGGGCTGCCTGCACTAAAGTACCTGTCGCGATACCTTTATCGCGGCGTAGTACCCGATAAAAATATCGTCAGCAATATCGATGGCCAAGTGAGCTTCGAGTATCAAAATAACCAAACCCAAGCCACTGAAATACGTACTTTACCCACTGTCGAATTTCTATGGTTGGTACTGCAACATGTGCTGCCGAAAGGCTTACGGCGAGTGAGAGATTATGGATTACTCAGAGGAAGTGCTGCCAGGCTACGGCAAAGAATACGCTTGATGTTAGCCGTTGCTGGTACCGTGTTTACGCCGCTCGAAAACACCACTAAAACTCAAGCCATACGACCTTGCCCTTGTTGCCGACAACCGATGATATTTATGGGGGTGCATGAACGACTGACAAGCTTTCTTAGACGAAAACCAACGACACCTAACGCCACTGTTTAAGCCGAGGAATTAGAAAGTTAACACTTAAGATGCAGAACAATAAAAGTATCAGGAGGTGCTAAGGTATTGATATTTTGAGGTAACGAAATTAGCTGGCGATGCTAAGGGATCGATGCGGCTAGTGAAAAATGTAACTGCTCTGCACACATCGAAAAAGCGTAAGTTCTTACGCCGATATTTACACTATAAAGGTATCACTCGGGCTTGTTCAACACTTGGGATAAGGACGCGGCTACGCGCGGCCTATCCTTATCTGTTAGGCAAATAGGCTACCGAGCATTAATAATGCCATGAAAGTTACAAGTTTTGTAAAAGCTACAACCCAGAAGCAATCGATTAAATTAGCGTTAGTCACTTTCATTAATAAGTAAATAAATAAACAAAGACTTAAAACCCAACCAATAGTTGGGATTAAAGCGACAACAGAAACAAGAGATACTATTACCAATAAAGCTTTAAGATCTGCTTTAACAAAAGATAGTTTTGTTGCCACATACATACACAATGAAGTAATTATTACATCGATACAAAATATTATCGAAGAAGTGCCCAAACTCGTTATTCCTCGATTTGCCTAACGCCCAATTAACGGGCTAAAAATTGTGGGCTAAAATGGAGCGAAGCGAACTGCCCACTGTTTTTAGTCCTGTTGAATTGCTTGTTATAAGCCATTTACTCATGACCTACAATACGTAAACCACGTTTAGTTTTTAGAATTTTAAAATGACCAATTGAGTTAAGAATATCTTCAATTTGTTGAATATTTTGCTCGAAGTTTAAAAATGGCACTTTTGGCTGGATTGGATCTTTAGCAATGATTGGTATCTCCAACCATTCAATTCTTCGATAGGCAAAAGGCCCAACAATTAGCCCCGTATCACCAACAAATTTATCCATAAGTGCATCTGATTTGATAAATCTATCTTGAAATTCAGAATCTAAATCTACAAATTTCCAATAAGCTACTCTAACCTCTACAGAATCTAAGGCCGTAAATAACTTGCGCCATTTTGCATTAGACATATGAGACACTTCAAATTTTAGTTTAATTAATTTTTTGAGTTCTTCTTCGATTCTAGCGGGCAATGCAAATATCCTGATGGCTTATAACGCCCCAATAAGGGGCTAAAAATTGTTTGCTAAAATGTGTAGCGAAGCGAAACCGAGCAAACTGTTTTTAGTCCCGCTTAATTTTCTTGTTATGTGTAATTTACTCTAAAGCCTCAGCAATCATTTGAATATGCCACTCTTTTGTATTTTGCCACATTTCATCAGTTAAGCCATTATGTGACCAAAAGACTACTTGCCCTGACTTATTCAGGCAGTAGTAATCAGAGTTGTCTTCACAAATTGGAAGCAATTCATCGGGAAGTTCATAGAATTTTTTAGCATCTGCAATTGCGGAATAGATATCAAGGTGACTTTGAGCGTTATTGATTTCTAGAGCTTCCATTGGAGCATTTCCAAGATCATAACCAGATTTGATAAAGTCGATATAATCGTTTGGAAACGTAAAACCTAATTTCTGTTGAGCCTCAGAAATTTCAATATCGCTTGGTGGTTTAAACTCAAAACTTTCCATTTACACCGAATCCTTGATTACACATAACGATCATAGTTCATGAGCCGTAGGTCTCATGTAACGGGTTGTTCTTTACTTCGGAGAGAGGAGGTTATCGCTACTCAATCCGTGAGTTCATATTCCATGCCCTTGGGGCTTAATTGAAGCCCCCCTGCGGCGTGAGGGAAGCATCGCTTCTTTACTTGAAGTCAATTGCAGGTCTCTTTAAAAGCTACGCTTTACGAGCCTTAGCAAGTGCCTTCAAGCTACCATAAAATAGGCGTTTCTTCCATCACGTTTGGTTCTATCTACTCCCTCGGCTAGACTAAAATATCACTTCTTTTTACTAAAAAATCGTCTACCGCAGGTCAAGAACAGCTTATTAGCGAGAATTCCGATAAACACCCCTAGGCTACTTACCAACACTCAATCACTTTTCAGCTTAATTTATTAATAATTTTAATAACTTAACAGCCATCAAAATTTAAATCAATCGACTAAATAGTGGATAAAACCGAGAATAGAGATAACCGAGAATTACCTTGGGTCGTTATGTAAATTTTTCAATAATAAAATGTATATTTTTCAACAATATAAATTTTTTCGGTTGGTAAATCCGAGAACTTTTGGCTTTTACATAACGAGAAGCAAATGCTGTCAATTGCTGCATTTTAATTATAACTGTATATACACACAGCTATAATTAAAAGGCTAACAAACTTTGGGACAAAAGCGTTTTAAGGTTACCAATTCTATACTTCATTTATATTGGCTCAGTTACAGCAGACCATTACTTCTATCTAATCCATTGCCTGCCGCTGGGATGTACAGGATGAACGGAATGTCGCGATCACATGGTCAATGATTTTCCCTACATCATAATGACATTTCCCATATCCCTATGGGTCAGATGTGAAAGAGCGACCTTATGTGCAGATACAACTGCGAGACGCTGCATTCTTTATATAAATCAAAAGGTCCATGTAAGCTCTGCCAAAACATCCATATTTTGGTCATATTTGTTCCCGACAAAAAATGACATTCCCGCCATCCTTGGCAGTCAAAAGCTCGCTGCTGCATCTACACTGGGATTATTGTCTCTTCGATTTGACTGTATTCGTGACAATTTAAAGAGCTAAAAAGATCTAGTTCTAATTAGCTAGAAGATTAAATTTGAATTGAGGACGCAGAGAAAATAGCGTGAGCCTGACAGGACGTCAGGCTAGCTTTCGTCGGGCCATGGAAGGCCCATCGGAAGCGTTAGCATTTTCGAATAAGGTCGAAGTTATCAACAAACGAAGTTGAAAGCTGGATTAATCCCCGTTGAAAATATGCGCTTTACAGCATTTTTCGATAGGGGCGGCAGGGTGATCCAAGAGGGTATTGCTGTTGATACCCTCTTGGTCGGGTGTGGGTGGAAAATCCACGACTTTGATTCAGATTTAAATTTAGATTTAGATTTAGATTTAGATTTAGATTTAGATTTAAGTTTAGATTCTATTCAAATATATAAATCATTAGCTAACGAAAGCTGCTAAAAAATCTTGGGGCATAAACGACTTGCCCCTACCCCGTTTCGACCAGCATAAAGTGCCAGAAACTATCAATAATCGCCATAGTGAATACACAGTCACAGTGAAACTAGCCGTTGTTAACTAACGCAATAATGACAATAAATCGTCCGCATTACCTTGCCATTGACTCTTGGCACTACCCGCTAAAATACTGTCAGCTAAGCTTTGTTTATGCTGCTGCATTTCTTGAATTTTCTCTTCAACTGTTCCTTGGGCAATCAACTTATAAACAAACACAGGATTTAGCTGCCCTATGCGGTGCGCTCTATCAGTTGCTTGCTTTTCAGCTGCTGGGTTCCACCAAGGATCAAAGTGGATCACAGTATCTGCAGCGGTTAAGTTAAGCCCTGTTCCGCCAGCTTTTAAACTGATCAAAAATACGGGTACTTCACCTTCTTGGAATGCATCAATTTCAACCTGACGATTACGGGTTTGCCCAGTGAGCTTACTGTAACTAATCCCCATATTGATAAATTCTTGCTCGATAAGCGCAAGCATCCCAGTAAACTGACTGAATATGAGTATCTTACGCCCCTCTTCCACCATTTCAGGCACGTTTTCAGTTAGCCAAGTTAGTTTGGCATTATTCTCAACATGTTGAGCTTGTTCGAGTTTCACTAAGCGTGGATCACAACATGCTTGGCGTAGCTTAAGTAATGCATCTAAAAATTCAATATGACTACTTGAAACACCTTGTTTAGCAAACAGTTCACGCAGCTTTTTCTCCATCACTAAACGGATACTTTCATATAAATTACGTTGGTCTTTTTCAAGCTCAAGCGTTTGCACGATAATGGTTTTTTCAGGCAGTTCCGACATCACTTCAATCTTAGTACGGCGTAATAAGAAAGGCGCAATACGGTTAAGCAAAATCGCCGATTTTTCAGTGTCAGCTTGCTTTTCAATCGGTCCTCTAAACTCTTTGTTAAAGTAGGCGTGCTGACCTAAAAGCCCGGGTAAACAAAAGTCCATTAACGACTTTAATTCACCTAAATGGTTTTCAAGCGGCGTACCCGAAAGGCATAATCTGAATTGGCCTTTAAAGGTTTTCAGCGCTTGAGTCACTTTTGCTTGGGCATTTTTGATTTGCTGCGCTTCATCTAAAATGATGTGCTCAAAGCTGTATTCACTGTAAACCATTTCATCGCGCAAAATTAATGGATATGTGGTCACAATGACATCAAAATCTTCAATTTTATCTAACAGTGCTTGGCGTTTGTTGCCATGTACCACCAGCACTTTTAAATCTGGGGTAAATTTCTGTGCTTCTTTATACCAATTACCGACAAGGCTGGTAGGACAAACAATCAGGCTGGGTCTGGTTTTCCCAGAGGTCGTTCTTGCTGGAGTATTTAAGCTGGTACTCGCTGCAAATGCTTTCATCTGTTTTGCTTTTAACAAAAATGCTAGTGTTTGAAGCGTCTTACCTAAGCCCATATCATCGGCAAGGATCCCGCCTAATTGGTACTCTTTCAGGAAACAAAGCCAATCATAGCCTTGTTTTTGATAATCACGTAACGTGGCATTTAAGCCTGTTGGTAACTCAACAGCTTGAATACCTTTAAACTCTGACAATTTAGTCGCAAGGTGCCTGACGCGCTCACCGTTTAATAAACGGATATCACTTTCGGATAACTCATTGAGTAAGTCAGCTCGGTTACGTGGTACTTCCAGTAAATCGCCGCCGCCTCGTTGAAACAGTTCTTGGATTACCGAAATCAAAGGTTTAATGGTTTTGGCTTTTATCTTCACAAATCGGCCATTTGGCCCTGGTAGGATAAGTTCTTGCTCATCATCAGGCTCGCCATTTTGCTGTAGCCAACGAGCAACTAAACTCAATAAAGGCACGCTTTGGCCTTCGATATCCGCATTCAGTGATAATGAGAACCAACCACTGTCTTCATCGTCATCTAAATCGACTTCGATGTCTGCATCAATAATGTTGAGATCAAACTCAGGAGCAAACTCAACTTCATAACCTAAGTCTTCAAGGGTCATAATCCCAAACGTGGTTAATTGCGCCCATTCGTTTACCATTTCAGGCATCAAACCTAGACTATAAAAACAGGCTGAATGATTGGTATAAGTTAATAAACTATTATCAATGGCCTGTAACTGCAGGCTTTGTAAACATGCTATTGCTTGTGCTTCACCTTCTAGTTCTCGATGAATTTGATATTGCACCTTACCTTGTTTAATTAAGCTGATTTTCTCACGACTCACTTTACCTGCAATCGCAATATCACCATAAGCAAACTCAAGTTGTAATACTGGTTGAAGCACCGCGCTGTCATTGAGCTGCACCATGGTAAAGGTTAATTTTACCTTTAATGGATCTTCAATCTCATGAAACTCTATCTCACTGGGAACAGGCACACTTTTAGGCGAGAAATGACGTAGCATTTTGTCGCTGATCGAGTCGACCTTATCCAGCGGCACTGGCGGCATTTGTTGTAATAGCTTGAGCTTTTCAACAGTTAAATCCGTTGCAACTGCGCCAATTTTTAAATAGTCCAAATCAACGAACATCGGCGGACAAGTGGCAATAAATTCCCAGTTGTCTAATTCAGGCATGCTCATACTAATTTGCGTATGACGTGCATCAGTTTCTTGCCAAACAAAATCGGGAGCTACGGGATGTGTTATTGCTAATGGTGTGCGGCTCTCTTCCCAAAAACATGTGCCTAATTCCAGCATTTTGTTCAATGCTAATGCACAAATTTCACCTTCTAGATAAATCTTTGAGGCACTTTTTGAAGAAGATAATAACAAGCTGATTATCTGGCTATCTTCAGGGTTAATCCACCAAGGAAGATGATACTTAACATCGTTTAAGGCGACTTTACTGCCTTTGTTGTATTGGCCTTTCTTATTCAATTTGCTGCGCTTGAAGTCAACAAAAATGCCATGATGATCGCTAGATAAAGAGAAGATGATACGATCTTTTTCTTCATCCTCTTCTTCGACTGGATTAATAAGATCTTGTTTTTCTAACTGCATTAACCACTGACTTAAGCGTTGCTCTTCAACGGGCTTTTTGTCAATTAGGGCTAAGAGTGCTGCTGCAACATGTTTACAGTTGCTTGCAACAGGACAAGAGCAGTGAGATTTCATCACAATTTTATGGTTCACGTTAACCAAGGTTATATCTTGTCGATAAGGCTCGATCGCAGAGCCCACCACGTAAGATTCAATATTATGATTCTCTTGGCTTGCATGTACTTCAAGTACACGCCCTTCAATTAGATAGTTCTGTGCTTTTTGAAGTTGAGCAGAAGAAAATAACTTAGCAATAAGGTCTAAGCTAATTTTAATTGGAAGATTAAATAATTTGGCCGACATGCACTATTCCATACAAGCTGTAGCAAGAAAAATTGGCTACACAACAACGAACGTAACCATCCATTGTATGGAAGAAGATGGCAAAATTCTACTGTATTCGGCCATCTTCAAAAAAAACCATCACCCTTGTAATAAATACTCTTCAGCAGTTTCTATTGCACGGGGTTTTCCCACTAACATAATGATGTCTTTACGTTGAAATACCCAATCCTCAGGCGGAGGACTAATTTCCTCTCCTTTTCGCCTTACAGCGCGTATTTCAACCCCTAACTCAGACCATGGAATAGCCGTCAACGTCTTACCTACCGCGTTAGAACCTGTATCTAAAGACACCGCATGCAATAACTCAAGGGTAAAGTCGGTTTCTGCCCCTGTAAAAAAGCCGTGCAGATATTGATAATGATTGCGTCGTTCTGATTCAAGACGCTTAATAATTCGCGGCAAAGGTACACCACATTTATAAAGTACCTGTGACACAAGCATCAAACTGCCTTCTAGTTTTTCGGGGATAACTTGTGTTGCGCCCATTTCCTTTAAGCTATCAAGCTCCGCATCATCTGTGGTTCGGACAAGAATTTTAGTCTCTGTGGCAAGCTTTCTCGACAATGCTAAACAATCTTCAACTTGCCTTGATTCGCCAAAGGTAATCACCACCATGCTGGCGCGGCGAATACCAATTTGTTTTAGCAGACCCATTTTACAAGCATCACCGAAGAATACGGGCTCACCAGCAAGTTTGGCTTCGGACACACGTTTAGGATCTAAATCTAACACCACAAAAGGCACAGCCTCTGTTTTTAAAAAGCGGGCAATGGTCTGGCCCACACGGCCATAACCTAAGATCAATACCAAATCGCCGTCTTCTGGTGGTGGTAATTGAAACTCATCTTCTATTGTCGATTTTTTTGATGTCTTACCTTCAATCTTTTGCGCAATGATAAGACTATTTCGAACAAGCCATGGCGCTATCGACATTGAAAGCACCGCAACCATGACAAATATCGTGCTCATCTGAGTTTCAAGCAGTTCATAATTAACCGCTAGCGCCAGCACGACAAAACTAAATTCGCCTACTTGTGCAAGGCTGATAGCCGTACTTAACGCTACTTTAAATTGCTCACCACCCAGTTTAAGGATCCCAAACACCACTATGGTTTTAGTTAATAACACCGCAATTAGGATCAATAATATTTGCCACCAAAATTCAGCGACAATTGAGAAATCAAGCAGCATACCAATGGAAATAAAGAACAGACCCATTAACAAGTCACGAAACGGTCTTATATCGGCTTCGAGTTGACGGCGATATTGGCTTTCACCTAATAGCATGCCAGCAATAAATGCCCCAAGCGCCATTGATAACCCAAGCCACTGAGTAAACGCACCCGTCACTAATACAACAACCAAGGTTGAAAGAACAAAAAGCTCGTTTGAGCGAGAGCGTGCAACTTCATCAAATATGCGCGGTAGGATCCACTTACCAAAAGACATTAAACCAATAAACGCTAAGATCCCTGTCAGCATTCCCCATGCAATTTCAAGAAAGCCTATCGGCTCGCCGTTGGTTGATAATAGCGGTAATACAATCAATAAAGGCACGACGGCAATGTCTTGAAACAACAGCACACTGACCGATAGCTCGCCATGCCGTCTTCGCATCCAGCCTTGCTCATTGACTAGCTTAAGGACAATTGCAGTTGAAGAGAGTGCCACTGCAGAACCAATCACCACAGCTGAAATCATGTTTTGCCCAAATAGCAAAGCCACTAACCCTGCAATGAGTGCAGTAAAAGTCACTTGCGCACTACCTAAACCGAATACTGTGCGCCGCATTGACCAAAGTTTAGGTACCGAAAACTCAAGCCCTAAACTGAACATCAGTAATACCACTCCAAGCTCAGCCACAGAGTGCATTTGTTGTTGAGTAAACCAATGAAAACCACTAGGGCCGCTCACAACACCTGTCAGTAAATAAGCAAGAATAGGCGGCAACCCAAATCGTCGAAGTATTGAAATTGCCACAATAGCAATCACCAACATTGAGAGAATATGGATAAAAATGCTGTGCTCCATAAATACGTGTTCTCCGAGTCAAAAAATCAACGATTAAAGAAACAGTCTATTAACAAAGTAATTCATTAACAATAACTATATGAAAATAAGGTATAAAAAATAGTAGGCGCACTTTTTGCATTAGTTACACAAGTTAATAACAAACGGTTCACCACTTTTTGCAGGAAGCAATCATTGAATGAGGTACTAACAATGGATTACGCAATTGCTTCACAGCCATATCCAGAACAAAACTGGGGTAAATCAGCGTCTTATACAAAATATAACAGCGCTAACTCAGAACGTAATTTGATGAATATCCTGCAGCAAATGCATTCGAGTTTAGACCCTAGAACAGTGTTTGCCAGCTACGGCAAAACGCTCGGCCAACTATTGCCGATCCAGGGGTTGCAACTTAATCAACAGCTCAAACTTAACTGGGGACGCTGTCATGGTTTAAACCAACAACGTGTTATCAGTGGGTTTGGTGAGCCATACAGCATTAAATATTATCTAACAGCGCCGTTAACACCGAGCCAAACACTGCAATTAAACGAACTTGAATCTTTGTTTTCTCAGCCATTTTTTAATGCGATTAAATTTGATCAAATGTCTAATAAAGCCATGTTTGATGCGTTGACCGGTTTAGGCAATCGTTACTACTATCGCCAAACCATTAAAAATGCATTGGCGAGAGCTAATCGTAACCAAGGTGATATTGCTTTGTTAGTTTTAGACTTAGACAATTTTAAAAGTCTAAATGATAAACATGGTCACAAGTTAGGTGACACTGTATTGTCTGAATTTGCGGAATTAATCAATGAAGCCATTCGCAATACCGACCAAGCGTTCCGTATTGGTGGTGATGAATTTATTATTATAGCCCAAGGAAATGAACTCGAAATGACACCTTTGTGTCAACGCATTATTGCAGCAATGGCTGAGCACCCATTAATGCATGCTTTTAATGTTCAGTGCAGCATCGGTGTGACGGATTCGACCGTTTCAAATGTGCAAGATAAGTTATATGAAGCCGCTGATAAAGCGCTATATAGTGCGAAAGCTGCAGGAAGAAATTGCTTTAAAATGAGCAACAAAAACCTTTAACTGGATATGCGAATTAGTATATCCAGTAGTTAAGAGGTTTTATTAAACTAAGTGCATTGGCTTTATCGTTGAGATATTAAGACGTAAAAACAAATCCCAATGTTTGCTGCTTGGCTAAATAACGCTTATCGACCCAAAGTCCCACTGCAGCAACAAGATTATCGTTATAGAAAACCAGTGGAATTTGACTTCTGATCCAAGGCGGCACGGCAAGTTCTTGCCATATTTTTTTAAGCTCACGTCCTTTATCTCTAAAATGAGGCTGACAACGTGTACTGCCTTTAGCGCCGAATACCACACTCACTTGTTCAACATTAGGCAGCCTTAACCGCACTCCATCTGTTACAACATTCACCTTCAAACGATTAATGCCAGCTTCAGTGCTTATTAGCTCAGAGCTCGGTAACTCAGAGCTCTGTAACTCAAAAAGATCACCCGAAATAAGCTCTGACTGAGGCTTAGTAACAAAATTGACCAGTTTATCTGTAATCAGCTTCTGATCTTTCGCCAATTCAGCCAGCTTAATTGCAGGAACAATATAAGCTTTACCTGCAAAACGCTTTATTGAATAGTCGCCACAATGCACATCGACTTTGGCATCATCAGCGGCATATAGCACTTGTTCTAGTACTTGCTCCAGCTGAGACTGGGATGGCAAATTAAACCCTTGAGATTGAATGTAGCCCCGAAGTAATAAGCTTTGCCATTGAGTCGATTGCTCTCGCAACTCTAGTAATTTAAAAGCGGAATAGTGACCAGCGCCTGAATCATCAATAAATGCCGGTAAGCGATTATTCACTTCTTGCTCGATAACTTGTTGCTGTTGAGCACACAAGTTAGCACTTCTTGAAGCGGTGACTGCTATGCTTGGCCAACGTTGTTTCAAACGTGGAATAATATCTTGGCGTAAGAAGTTTCGATCAAATTGCTCGTCTTGATTACTTTCATCTTCAATGTGTTTAAGCTCCACAGATGCAGCAAATGATTCAATTTGCCCTTTTGAGACATCCAGCAATGGCCTAACAATCCAGCTGTGTTGATTAAAAGGCTGAATGACCCCCATAGCTGCTAAACCTTTAGGCCCTTGCCCACGTTTTAACGCTAATAACAGTGTTTCAAGTTGGTCGTCTTGATGATGAGCTGTAAGTAATATATCGGAAGGATTAAGATACTTTTTAAACACGTTGTAACGTGCTTCTCTCGCTATTGCCTCTAAACTTTTACGCGGCGCTTTAGTTAAATTAACCCGTTCAATTTGAATAGGTAATTGATACTTGGTAGCTTGAGAAATACAGTGTTCAATCCAAGTATCTGCATTAGCACTTAAGCCATGATGTACATGAACTAATAGACAAGGAATATGAGGGTTTTTCTGCGCAAACAAACTTAACCCATACGCTAAGCATTCCGAATCAACACCGCCACTGTAAGCTAATACTAACTTCGCTGATTGATTGCCCGAAGCTTCGGCAGTCACAGGCTCAGTTGCTATAGCCTGTGTTTGCATTAAAGGTAAGGTATAACGCTCAAGAGCCTGACAAATATCATTCACTGTCATCTTAGTTCATTCCATAAGTAGCAGGCTCAAAGACACGGTTCATTAAGCAATAATCATCATTGAACATATTAATCAATTAAAAAACAATTTTCACATTATTAGAGCCGACTAAGCTTTCAATGGCTAACATCAGTTCATCAGTTGGATTCACCCGCCATTCATCACCTAGGGTTAACTGCCCCGCCGCTTCTTGCTGCTGATAATGAATAATCACCGGTACACTGCCATTTTTCCATGGTGATAATGCCTGTTCGAACTGCTCAAGCCAAGCTTGATTGATGTCATCAGCGGTAATATTAATTTCTACCGCATTAGCAAAATGACTGCGAGCCTCGCCTATTTCGATGATATTTCGGGCGGTCATACGATTACCGCCAGCAAAATCATCAAAGCTAACTTCACCCTCACAAATCAAAATCTTATCTTTTTCTAAAAGGTGGTTAAATTTTTCAAATGCTTCAGTAAATAGCATGACCTCTAAACGCGCACTTTTATCATCTAAGGTGACTAAGCCCATTTTAGAACCACGTTTAGTAATCATCACTCGGGTAGCAATCACTAACCCTGCCGCTTTCATGGTTTTGCCGCGATCAGTTGGGTGAACATCTTTTAAACGACCTGAAGTGTATTGCTTTAACTCTTTTAAATACTGGTTGATTGGATGACCAGTTAGATATAATCCTAACGTATCTCGCTCACCTTCTAACCATATCTTGTCAGGCCAAGTTGCACATTGCACAAAGTTTTGTTTGTTGTCTTCAGGCTCTGAATTTAATAAGCCAAACATATCATTTTGGCCAATGGCTTCAGCTTTAGCATGTTGTGCTGCGGCTAAAATCGCTTCTGGCAAGGTGGCCATCATCGAGGCACGATGTGGGCCTAAGTTATCTAATGCGCCGGCGCAAATAAGCTTTTCAATCACACGCTTATTCAGCTTTTTAAGATCAATACGTGCACAGAAATCAAATAAATCGGTAAAAGGTCCATCTTTACGCGCGTTGAGAATGGACTCTACTGGGCCATCACCTACACCTTTAATCGCACCAATACCATAAACAATATTAAGGTCATCATCGACGGTAAACTTAAACAGGCCTTTATTCACATCAGGTGGAATAAGCGGTAGCCCCATTCGTTCACATTCATCGACTAAGATAACAATTTTATCAGTGTTATCCATATCTGCAGACATTACCGCAGCCATAAATTCAGCAGGGTAATGGGTTTTGAGCCATAGGGTTTGATATGACACTAAAGCATAGGCTGCTGAGTGAGATTTGTTAAAACCGTAACCTGCGAATTTTTCAACCAAATCGAAAATTTTCATCGATAAGGGGCCGTCTACACCGTTGTTGATCGCCCCTTCTTCGAAGGTGCCACGCTGTTTAGCCATTTCTTCTGGTTTTTTCTTACCCATTGCACGACGAAGCATATCTGCTCCACCAAGGGTGTAACCAGCAAGTACCTGTGCAATTTGCATTACTTGTTCTTGATACAAAATAATGCCGTAGGTCGGTTCTAACAGCTCTTTTAATGACTCATGCTGGTATTCAGCATCAGGGTATGACACCTCTTCACGGCCATGCTTACGTTCAATAAAGTTATCTACCATGCCCGATTGCAGTGGGCCTGGACGGAAAAGTGCAACCAGTGCAATCATGTCTTCAAAACAATCGGGCTGAAGACGTTTAATCAAATCTTTCATTCCGCGTGATTCTAACTGGAATACCGCGGTAGTTTCGTAGCGTTGCAATAATCTGAATGATTTAGGATCGGTTAAGCTAATAGATTCAATTCTTACCGGATCTTGTCCCACTTTTTCTAGGCGTGGATTAATCATTTGCAGTGCCCAGTCAATAATCGTTAGGGTTCTTAATCCCAAGAAATCGAATTTAACTAGACCCGCGGTTTCTACATCATTCTTATCAAACTGAGTGACTGGGTTTAAACCTTCAGCATCGCAATATAGTGGTGAAAAGTCTGTGATGACGGTTGGCGAGATAACAACACCACCGGCATGTTTACCCGCATTACGTGTCACGCCCTCTAAACGGCGACACATATCAATTAGTTCGCGTACATCTTCATCTGCGCTATAAGCTTCAGGAAGCGATGGCTCTACCTCAAATGCTTTTGTCAGTGTCATCCCTGGTTCTGCCGGGATCATTTTCGTGAGGCGCTCAACAAAACCATATGGATGACCGAGCGCACGACCAACATCTCGTACAACTGCTTTTGCAGCCATGGTGCCGAAGGTAATAATCTGCGATACAGCGTCACGTCCATATAGTTCGGCTACGTGATCAATGACTTCATCACGACGATCCATACAGAAATCGACGTCGAAATCGGGCATTGAGACACGTTCAGGGTTTAAGAAACGCTCGAACAGTAAATCATATTCTAGTGGATCTAGGTCGGTAATTTTAAGCGCATAAGCCACCAGTGAACCCGCACCAGAACCACGGCCAGGTCCAACGGGGATATCATTATCTTTACCCCATTGAATGAACTCCATTACGATCAAGAAGTAACCAGGGAATCCCATCTGGTTAATTACTTTCAATTCAATATCAAGGCGTTCATCGTACTCTGGACGTTTTTCTATTCGCTCTTGTTCATCTGGAAACAAAAACTCGAGTCGTTCCTCTAATCCCTTCTCTGAAATATCAACGAGGAAATCCTCAATAGATAAGTCACCTGTTGGAAAGTTAGGTAAGAAATACTCATTTAGACGAATCGTCACGTTACAACGTTTAGCTATTTCCACAGTATTGGCAATTGCCGACGGGATATCAGCAAATAGTTCGCACATTTCTTCTTCTGTGCGCAAATATTGTTGTTCACTGTATTTTTTAGGGCGGCGAGGATCAGCTAAGGTGAAGCCGTCATGAATGGCGACCCTAATTTCATGGGACTCAAAATCATCGGCCTTCAAAAACACAACTTGATTGGTTGCGACGACTGGCAAATCATTTTCTGAGGCGAGTTTAACCGCCATATGTAAATAGCGTTCTTCGTCGGGACGCCCTGTTCGAATGAGCTCTAGAAAATATCGATTTTCGAAATGAGTTTTATAAAACTCGACTAACTCAGTCACTTGAGTTGTATTATCTTTTAATAGCGCCTTACCGACATCGCCCTCTTTTGCCCCTGAAATTAATAAAATACCTTTATTAAATTTCACCAACCACTCTTGGTCAATTACAACGCGACCATTAATCTGACCACGTAAGTAGGCTTCACTGATCAACTGAGTCAAACTCTGATAGCCATCATTATCTAAGGCAATGATGGTTAGTGCGCAAAAGTCGTCATCAAAACCTGGCACTTTCATCCAAAAATCGGCACCGACAATCGGTTTGATGCCCGCGCCATGACAACCACCGTAGAATTTAACTAAACCACAAAAATTATTTTGGTCGGTTATGGCTAAAGCCCCCATTCCAAGCTCTGAAGCTTTAGCGAGAATAGGTTTAACTTTTGCCACGCCATCAGACATGGAAAAATCACTGTGAACACGAAGGTGGACGAAACGAGGATCGGACATAGATTATAATATCTTTGAAATGCGTGATTAAAAGGAAAAACCGCTGACCAGATTAGCAAACTAACCCAGTTTATAATAGTGAATTATCAATATTGCGATGTCGAGATTGATTTTTAAATGAGCTGAAAAACATTTACTCTATCCATCTGTATTAATTAGAGTAACAGCTCATCCGACTTATATTAAACGTAGATATTTGATTGAGAATTAACTTTTATTTAAAAGCGCCATCACTGGTTTAAAGCTCTTACGATGCTCATCTAAAATCCCGTGGGCCTCAAGTGCTTCAAAGTGAGCTTTTGTTGGGTAACCTTTATGATTGGCAAATCCATATTGAGGATAACGCGCATCAAGCTCAGTCATTTCTTTGTCTCGAGTTACTTTAGCAATAATTGATGCTGCACTGATAGCTGCAACGAGTCCATCACCTTTGATGATTGCGTGACTTTGAATGCCAAAGTCTGGAGAACGATTACCATCAACCAATACACGCTCTGGAGTAATTGTTAACCCCGCAACTGCACGTTGCATTGCTAACATGGTTGCATGGAGAATATTTATCTCATCAATTTCAGCTGGTGTTGCTCGCCCTATGCTAATCGCTAAGGCTTTATCCATGATTTCGGTAAATAAAATGACGCGGCGTTTCTCAGACAGTTTTTTCGAGTCATTTAATCCAGTAATCGGATTGTTAGGATCTAATATAACTGCAGCGGTAACAACGTCCCCTACTAGTGGGCCACGACCGACTTCATCCACACCAGCAACTACACCACGGCTAATATATTCAACTTGTTCAGGTGTAATGCCTTTTATCACCGCAGGAATTCTACTCATGACACTTTCTCTTGTGATGGGTTATTATTTTGGATAATGGTTCGTTAGTGCTCGTTTATCACTTTAATTACTGCGTCGGCAGCTCGGTCACTCGCATTACAACGAAGTGTTAGGTGCATCTTTTCAAACTCTGCTTTCAAAGGTGCAAAATCGATATTCAATTGTTCAATTACTGCTGCGGCAATATTATGTTCATTACATTCGTCTTGGACAACTTCCGGAATTAAAGCGCGATCGGCTAATAAATTGGGTAGCGAATAATGTTCAAGGCTCATCAGTCTTTTAGCGATACTATATGTCAGCCCATTCACGCGATAAGACATGACTGTCGGACGTTTAACTAGCATAGCTTCTAAAGCTGCAGTACCTGATGCTAATAATATTGCATCTGATGCTGCCATTACTTCACGAGACCGCCCTTCAATCAATTCGATTTCTAAGTCAGGAGCAAACTCTTTAAGCGCGGCAACAAATTGTTCTCTGCGAGCTTGATTAACTAATGGCGTGACAAACTTTATATCTGGATATTTCTGTTTAACGATGACAATCGCCTTGATAAAAGGCTCTGCAAGCTGTTTAAGCTCACTACCACGAGAACCTGGCAATACCGCTAGGTACTCAGCGTGAGGATCTAATCCGAGTAATTTGCGTGCAGCAAGTTTGTCACTTTCCATTGGAATATCATCAGCCAATGTATGACCAACAAAAGTGCAAGGCACTTGGTACTTATCGTAAAATGCTTTTTCAAAAGGCAGTAGCGACAATACCATGTTAGTGGCTTTCGCTATTTTAAAGATTCGTTTTGGACGCCAAGCCCAAACAGATGGACTGACATAATGAACAGTTTTAATACCTTTATTCTTAAGCTTTAGCTCAAGACCGATATTAAAATCAGGTGCATCGATACCAATAAAACAGTCAGGTTTCGCTTGGCATATTTCTTCAATTAGCGTTGCCCTAACCTTGAGTAATCTTGGTAATCGCCCTAGGACTTCAACAATCCCCATCACAGCAAGCTCTTCATAAGAAAAAAAGCTTTCAAAGCCTAATGCTTCCATCTGCGGGCCGCCAATGCCGATAAATCGGGCATCTGGATATTGTTTTTGCAAAGATTTAATTAATCCTGCACCTAAAATATCGCCGGAGATTTCTCCGGCGACCATTGCAAATATACGAGGGGTATTATTTGTCATTATGTATTCTATCGAATGATCCCACGAGATGAGCCATTAATAAAATCAACCATACCTTTAACGTATTCATCAGTTTCAGCATCTTCTGTGATTTCAGCGAGTGCTTCTTCGATGGTTAAGTTTTTACGGTACAGCGACTTATAAGTACGACGGATTGCATGTTGGGTTTCTTTGGTAAAACCACGACGTTTAAGACCTTCAGCATTTAAGCCTCGAGGAATCGCCGGACTACCTGCAGCCATTACAAACGGAGGTACATCCTGGAAAATAGTTGATGAGCCAGCAGTAAAAGCATGCGCACCAATATGCACGAACTGATGAACGCCAGTCATTCCACCCAAAATAGCCCAATCACCAACATGAACATGACCTGCGATAGATGCATTATTTGCCATGATGATGTTGTCACCTAAGACACAGTCATGAGCAATATGCACATAAGCCATCAATAGGTTGTTTGAACCAATACGGGTTTCACTGTTATCTTGAATTGTGCCGCGGTGAATAGTTACGTTTTCACGGATAATATTATTATCACCCATGATTAAGGTCGTTGGCTCACCGGCATATTTTTTATCCTGACACTCTTCACCGATAGAAGAGAACTGGAAAAAGCGGTTACCCTTACCAATGACACTAGGGCCTTTGATAACAACATGAGAACTGACCCAAGTGTCGTCGCCAATTTCAACATCTGCGCCAATATAACTCCATGGGCCAATGGTGACATTATTGCCAATTTTTGCGTCAGGGTGTACGAATGCTAACTTATCAATCACTTGTTGATCTCTCTACGTGCACACATGATTTCGGCAGAACAAGCTAGTTCACCATCTACGAATGCCTGTCCTTCGAATACACCAATCCCTCGGCGCTCTTTAATCATTTTGACATGAAAATGAACTTGGTCACCAGGAGACACAACGCGTTTAAAACGCGCCTTATCGACACCAGCTAGCAAATATAAAACATCTGGTGAAGGCTCAGGGCTCATGGTCTTGAATGCCAATAAACCTGTTGCTTGTGCCATAGCTTCAATAATAAGAACACCAGGCATAACAGGCTTAACTGGGAAGTGACCTTGGAAAAATGGTTCATTAAACGTCACGTTTTTAATCGCATGCAAAGATTCACCCACGGTATAATCTAATACACGGTCAACTAACAAAAATGGATATCTATGAGGAAGATACTGAAGAATTTCTTCAATATCCATTGTATTTAATTGGTTTGACACGCTTAATTCCTCGCAATGGCTCTGTCGAGCCATGACTTCTAATCTTTGATTTTCTTTTCAATCGTTTTAACACGATTGAATAATTCGTCTAAGTGGCGAAAACGAACAGTATTACGACGCCACGTCTTGTTATCCATTGCAATTGTAGCAGATGAATACAGACCTGGTTTACGAATATCACTAGTTACATTGGTACCACCAGATACTTGAGTCCCGTCAACGACATTTAAATGCCCTGAGACACCACAGCCGCCACCGAAAATACAATACTTACCGATTTTTGTGCTACCAGCAATAATTGTGGCACCCGCAATTGCAGTATTGTGGCCAATGATACAGTTATGTGCAATTTGCACTTGGTTGTCGATTATCACACCATCATGAATTTCTGTAGGAGAAAGTGCGCCACAATCAACAGTTGTTCCTGCACCGATCTCGACTTTATCGCCGATTCTCACTCCACCAGTTTGCGGTATCTTAATCCAGGTACCTTTTTCATTAGCGTAACCAAAACCATCAGAACCGATGATAGAACCTGAGTGGAAAATACAATCCTGACCTACAATGACATTATGGTAAAAAGTAACATTCGCTTTTAAGCAAGTCCCAGAACCAATAATAGATTTTTCTCCGACAACAGAGCCTGCACCTATTTGAACATCATTGCCAATAATGACATTTGCGCCCACGACAGCATTGGCAGCAATAGCCACACTATCGCCTAATTGAGCAGAAGGGTCGATTTGAGCTGACGGATGAATGCCAGTAGTCACTTTAGGTGTGGTATCGAGAAGTTGAGCTATCCGGGCAAAGCCGACATAAGGATCTTTCAAAACTAAAGCATTACCTTGGTAATCTTCAGCATCTTTTTCACTCAATAACACCGCACCAGCTTGAGAAGCCTCAAGCTGTGCACGGTACTTACTATTGGCTAAAAAAGAAAGTTGATCTTGAGTCGCATCTTCTAAGGTCGCTACACTGGTTATGACCAATGATTCGTCACCTTTTATTGATGCGCCCAACAGCTGACCAAGCTCTTTTAAAGTCACAGTTTTCATTAGTTGCCTTTACTTAACACTTGAACAACTTTATCGCTGATATCAGCGTCAGGCTTAACGTAAATAACGGCACCACGTTGAAGAACGATATCATATGATTCTTTTTCAGCGATGGTGTCAATAGCCTGTTGAACTTGAACTAACAGCTTGTTTTGCTCTTCACCTTGACGACGACGCATGTCTTCATCTAGTGCTTTGCCTTTAAGTTGGAAGTCTGATTTTAATGACTCCATTTTACGAACAAGATCTGTTTTTTGGCTTTCGCTCATCAACGCACCGTCACGTTGCTGCTTTTCAACCATAGTACGCATTTCTTCTTGCATTTTTTGTACTTCAGCAACTCGATCACCAAATTCAGTTTTTAGTGATTGTGAAATTTGTTCACGTTGAGGTAGTTGCTCAAAGACTTCGCCCATATCAACCACAGCAATTTTTTCAGCATGTGCCATCATAGGTGCACTTAAAAATGCCATTGTTACTAACGCGCGATTTACCATCTTTTTCAAAATAGACTCCTTGTTATGATCAGCAAAACTTGCCGAATATATTTGTTTTAGAATGTTTTGCCAATATTAAACGAAAATATTTCAGTTTCATCATCTTCGTATTCTTTAATCGGCCAAGCCAAGCTAAACACCATAGGTCCCATCGGTGATAACCATTGAACACTCATACCCCAAGAGGCACGGATTCGACTTGGGTCACTATAATCTTCCAATTTATCAAACTCATCGGCTGGAAGATATCTATACGAGTCATAATCAAACTCGGTATCCCATACGTTACCAGCATCAACGAAGAAACTAGTACGTACTGAATTAGAATAAGCCTCATCCAAGAACGGAGTTGGAACAATCATTTCCATACTGGCAGTCGCAATGGCGTTACCACCAATAGAACGACCAGAACTCACTTGAATTTGGTTAGGCTCACCAGGTAAAGAACAGCTGTCACCAGATGGATCCGGTGCACATGGTTCACTACCACGGTAGAGATAGAATGAACGTGGGCCAACAGAGTTAGACTTAAAGCCACGTAATGAACTACTACCACCAGAATAATAGTTTTCCCAGAATGGTAAAATTTGATCGTTCTGGTTGAAGCTACCATAACCATTCGCGTAACCTAATCGAGCTCGTGTCAATAATACAAAGCCGTGATTTCGGGTTAATGGTAAATAGAAGTTAGTATCTAAATCTGTTTTAAAATACTGCAAATCTGAACCAGGAATTGTCGCCTTAGCACTAAAGCGCTGTGACGAACCATCAGTTGGGAACGTACCACGGTTTAACGTACTACGAGACCAGCCGCCATTCATCTCAAAGTTATCAAAACTTAAATCAGCATTAGGATCATCTGACTCACGATATACATTATAAAAACGCAATGCTTGTTCATATGCTGAAATTTCTGAAATCGAGTTATGACGATAACCAATGCCACCATTTAAGCGGTTATATTCATTGATCGGAAAACCTGAGTTTAACGCGATGCCGTATGATTTGTTTTTATAGCGCTCAAGGTTAGCCTCGTTTGCATCAAATTCATTCCAGTAAATACTCCCGCCTAAACTCACGCCATCTTTAGTGAAATATGGGTCAGTATAAGAAAAGTTAACATTTTTAGAGTACTTGTTAGTATTCAAGCTGACACCAGCCTGATTACCAGTACCTAAGAAGTTACTTTGCTGAACACCAAACTGAAGACTCAAACCAGACTCAGTACCGTAACCCACACCAGCATTAAACGAACCTGAAGGTTGCTCTTTGACATTAAATGCAACGTCAACTAAATCATCGCTACCTGGAACTTGTACAGTCTCGGTATCTACTGTTTCAAAGTATCCCAAACGGTTTAAACGCGCTTTTGATTGCTCAACTTGCGCCGAGTTCAACCATGCACCTTCCATTTGGCGCAGTTCACGACGCATGACTTCATCTTTAGTAACCGCGTTACCACTGAAGTTGATTGAGCGAACGTAGACACGCTTACCTGGATTAACATTAATATTTAATGAAACCTCTTTGGTTTCGTCGTTAATTTCTGGGAAAGTTTTAACTTCTGGGTATGCATAACCAAAACGGCCTAAATATTTACTGTACATTTCTTCGGTGAAAGTCACATCACCGCCGTTGTACATATCGCCTTCTTTGATTGGCAAAATAGCCTTCATTAACTTTTCGCGGCCCATTAGTTCGCCGGTTAAGTTAACTTCAGACACTTTATATTTTTCACCTTCATCAACATTGATGGTGATATAAAGTCCCTTTCTATCTGGAGTCATTGCAACTTGAGTCGAACTGACTTCAAATCGAATATAACCCTGATTATGATAATAGGTTTTAACCGTCTCTAAGTCAGCTTGAAGCTTTTGTTTTTGATAACGGCGTTCACCGAATAAATCCCACCAAGCCACATAATCTTTAAGCTCAAGTAATCCGATAATTTCAGAGTCTGAAAATACTGAGTTACCCACCACGTTAATTTGGCGAATTTCAGCCGCTAAGCCTTCAGTGAAGTTGAATTTAAGTTCAACACGGTTACGAGGTAAATTGATAACTTCCGCTTCAACTTTTGCACCGTATTTACCCACACCGTAATAGAAATCCTGTAGGCCTTTTTCAATGCCAGATAACATGGTTCTATCAAGTGACTCACCGATCTTAATTCCCGAGCCATCCAAGCTTTCTTGAAGCTGCTCATCTTTAATATCTTTGTTACCTTCAAAGGTAACTGCACTGATTGTTGCACGTTCTTTTACAGTCACAATCAATACGCCGTCTTCACGGGCAACATTGATCGTTTCAAAGTTAGTGGAGGCGTACAAGCTTTTAATCGCTTGTTGTAATTTTACTTGGTCAACAGTATCGCCCACTTTAACGGGGAGACTTAACAAGGCAGCACCTAGTGCAACTCGTTGTAAACCATCAATCTGGATGTCGGTCACTTCAAATGGTTGGAAAGTCTCAGCCACACCATTGCCTGAAAATGACGCGCCGACTAAAATCATCGAGGCAAAAAGTTTATTCAATCTCATAGAGCACTTCTAATTATTTGTGTTCCCTGCTCAGAGTCTGGAAAAATCGTTAAAAAGCGCAACGCTCATTAACAACAGCAGCATAGCCGCACCAAACCTGAATCCTATATCCTGTACCTTCTCTGGTACAGGCTTACCCGTAATCACTTCGATAAAGTAATACAGCAAGTGTCCCCCATCAAGCACTGGCAAAGGCATTAAGTTTATGATGCCTAAGTTCACACTGATGAGTGCGATAAACCCGAGAAAATACACCAATCCATAGTCAGCACTGGTACCAGCACCTTGGGCTATAGAAATCGGACCGCTCAAGTTTTTCACCGACACATCGCCGGTAAATAGTTTTCCAATCATTTTAAAACTGACAACCACCAGTTGCCATGTTTTATCTGCAGCAGCTGTAAAGGAATCTACTATGCCATACTCAAGCTGGAAGCGCATACTTTCAGGCCAATCTATTTGAGTCGGGCTAACACCTACAACGCCAATTGTTTCCCCATTAGCATTTGTCTGCGCCTGAGGAGTAACAATGATGGTCTTTTGTTTGTTTTCTCTTAGAACAGTTAGTTCTACATCTTTGTCCGCAGACGTTTGTATCACATCTACAAAACCATTCCAATCTTGATAAGGCTGACGATTAATTTCGAGGATTTCGTCGCCTAAAGCTAACCCTGCCATCTCAGCAGCACTGCCTTTAGTAACCAAAGCAATAATAGGTTCAATACCTGGGCGATAAATACCCAATCCCATTGCTGTAATCGGTGACTCTTTATCAGGATCAAATTGCCAATTTCTGATATCCAGCTGATACGTTGTCACTTGAGCTTGTTCTTGTGCTGAAGTATTTTGTGCAGATAAAGAAAGCGGCATTAGGCTAATATCCAGCTCTGTACCACCTATATGACTCACCAATGCAAGGTTAACTTCTTCCCAGTTTCTCACCTTTTGCCCTGACACTGAAACAATTTGCATAGGTTCTTGCAGCTGAATTTGTGCCGCAGGTGTATTCGCTCTTGTTGTATCAATGACAGGCTTCAGGGAAGATACACCAATCATGTACATAATGTACAAGGCAACTATCGCGAACAAAAAGTTAGCAATGGGCCCCGCTGAAACCACAGCAATACGTTGCCAAACAGTTTTACGATTGAAAGCTTGATCTTTCAACTCATCAGGTACGTCTTCAACACGTTCATCCAGCATTTTGACATAGCCACCCAATGGCAACATCGCAATGACGTATTCAGTTCCATCTTTGCCTACTTTGCGCCATAAGGTTTTACCAAAACCAATAGAAAAACGTTCTACTTTGATACCACAACGACGTGCGACCCAAAAATGTCCGTATTCATGTGCAGTAATCAAAATACCCAGTGCGACAATAAATGACCCTAGGTTCCAAAAAAAATCGAACATCGTTCTCCTACGAACTAGTTAATTGCTTTGATTGCTTCTTTAGCGATAGTACGAGCTTGTGCATCTAAACTCATAATATCTTCGATACTGCTTAATGAAGATTGAGGCGTTTTTTCTAAACAAACCTCGTTAATGCGAGCAATATCCGTAAATTTAATTTGTTGCTTTAAAAATGCGTCAACGGCTATTTCGTTGGCAGCATTTAACACTGTTGTTGCTTCTTGGCCTTTTTCGCAGGCTTGCATTGCCAGTGCTAAACAAGGGAAACGATTATAGTCAGGTTCACAGAAGCTTAATTCTCGGACTTTGAAAAAATCCAAAGGTTCAACTCCAGCGTAAATTCTTTCAGGAAAAGACATACAGTGAGCAATCGGTGTACGCATATCTGGGTTACCCATTTGCGCGATAACCGAGCCATCTAAATACTGCACCATTGAATGAATGACACTTTGAGGATGGATAACAACTTTGAGTTGTTCGGCATTGGTATTAAACAACCAACGAGCCTCAATAAACTCAAGACCTTTGTTCATCATAGTCGCTGAATCAACTGATATTTTAGGTCCCATTGACCAATTAGGGTGATTACAAGCTTGAGCAGGGGTCATCGCATCTAACGTCGCAAGATCTGCTGTTAAAAATGGTCCACCTGAACCTGTCAGCAAAATATGCGAAATACCCGCAGCGGATAAATCACATTGGCCAAGATTTGATTGCACTTCTGCTGGCATGCATTGAAAAATCGCATTGTGCTCACTATCGACTGGAAGTAACGTGGCGCCACTGTCGCGAGTCGTATTCATAAAGAGCTCACCGGACATTACCAAGGCTTCTTTATTGGCTAACAATACCCTTTTACCTGCTTTTACAGCTGCAAAAGTAGATCTTAGCCCCGCTGCGCCAACAATTGCTGCCATCACAGTATCAACACTGGATGAAGTCACTAAGCCAATCAGTTCATCTTCACCAGTAATAACTTCTGTCGCAAGGTTAGCTGGCAACATTGACTTAAGTGTTTTCGCAGCTGTTGCATCCACCATATGAGCAAAACGAGGCTGATGCTTAATACAAAGCGCTAACATTTTATCCACGCTTGAATTGGCCACTAGGCCATAAACCTTAAACTGCTCAGGATTATGACTCATCACACTTAATGTGCTGCTACCAATCGAGCCCGTGGCTCCAAGAATAACCATATTTTGCATGGTAAATTAAATCCAGAACGCTAGGTAAATAAAGGTAAAGACAGGTAATGCCGCTGTTAGGCTATCCATTCTATCTAATACACCGCCGTGTCCAGGTAAGATTTTTCCTGAATCTTTAATGTTGGCAGCACGTTTAAACATGCTTTCAGATAAATCACCAAATGCAGAAGCAACGGCTGTGATTAAGGTAACTGCTATCACTAAACCTAACTCTTGTTCTGGGGAGTAATACATCACACCAATAACAACAGCCATAGTCGCGGCTAAACCACCACCTAAGCCTTCTAAAGTCTTATTTGGGCTAACATTTGGCATTAGTTTATGTTTGCCCAATGAGCGTCCAGCGAAATAAGCACCAGTATCAGCAGCCCAAACTACTAACATGACTAAAAACACTAAACTAGCACCAAAGTATGGGTCAACGTTTGCACTGATTGATTTAAGGGTAATTAACGATACAAAACAAGGGATAAGTGTCAATTGGCCAAACATGGATTTAAGCATGTGGCTGTCTTTCCAGACGCTACCACTTTTAGGAAAGCTAAATACTAATACTGTACTAACAATCCACCAAAATAGACCAATGGTAATAATGGCAAAATAAATTGGGTGCAATTGCCCCTTAAGCCATAAACTCTCGACAGGGACAAAGAAGTTAAGCGCCACTAGAATAAGCGAAACAGTGACTGTAAATGTCCACTGGGTTGCAGTGCAATTAGGGTCAATAAAACTACCCCACTCTTTTGCACCAATCATAAAGACAGGGATTAATACCCAAGCAAAGTACTCAGTAGGAAGGAAGAATATGGCGCCAATCACTAATGGAAGTAACCATAACACTGTAATAATTCGTTGTTTTAACAAAGCAAAAGCCTCTTAAATATTTTTAAATAGCACGTATTTCTTCGATTTGACTACCCGTCAAACCAAATCTACGTTGCCTACTGGCAAAAACAGCAAGGGCATCTTTAAATGCCTGCTCATTAAAATCTGGCCACAAAGTCTCAGTAAAGACTAATTCCGCGTATGCAGCCTGCCATAAAATAAAGTTACTAATACGGTAATCACCGCCTGTACGTATCATCAAATCAACTTCATTTTGCTCATTCATGCAAAGCTGTTGATTTAATGTTTCTTCAGTCAAATCACTTGATTCAATTTCACCTTGAGCGACTTTATCTGCTAGCTTTTGAGCCGCTTGTAAAATATCCCAACGCCCGCCGTAATTTGCGGCAACATTGAGAACCAACCCTGTATTTCCTGCTGTTTGTTGTTGTGCTTTGTCGATCTGTTTTTGTAAACGTGCAGAAAAACGACTGATATCCCCAATGATATTTAATCGAACTTGATTATTGTGTAACAGTTTTATTTCTCTTTGTAAGACAGAGAAAAATAATTCCATTAATAAACTGACTTCTTTATCTGGTCTACGCCAGTTTTCGCTTGAAAAAGCGAATAAGGTTAACGACTCAATACCCAGTTGACTGGCGACACTCACAGCGCGGCGCACTGCTTTAACCCCAGCCTTATGACCAAACACTCTTGGCTTTCCTTGTTGCTGAGCCCAGCGACCGTTACCGTCCATAATTATAGCGACGTGTTTAGGAAGCGACTGCTTAACCACATCAGAAAGTTGACCAGGCAAAATTTCCGACGATTCTATATCAGCACTCGATTGTGTTTTTGGCTCATATCCAACAGTGGATGACATCTATTACAACCCTTTCAAATAGACAAACGCCGTGTAGTATAACCTTACACGGCGCTTTAACTCTAGCTTTGCTAGGACGAGAATTAGACTTCCATCAATTCTTTTTCTTTAGCAGCTAAAATTCCATCAATATTTTTGATACTTGCGTCGGTGAACTTCTGAATTTCATCTTCACTACGACGAACATCATCTTCAGTACACTCTTTCGCTTTTTCAAGCTTTTTGATTTCACTGATAGCGTCACGACGTACATTACGTACGGCAACACGACCATTTTCAGCTTCACCACGTACTACTTTAATGAAATCTTTACGACGTTCTTCAGTTAATGCAGGCAATGGGATACGCATTGCGTTACCCGCAGTCATTGGGTTAAGACCCAAATCAGAACTCATGATCGCTTTTTCTACAGCTTGAACCATAGTCGCATCGAATACGGTTACATTTAGGGTACGAGAATCTTCAATACCAATATTTGCAACTTGCTTAAGCGGTGTCATTGAACCGTAGTAAGACACTTGAATTGAATCAAGTAGGCTTGGGTGAGCACGACCAGTACGTACTTTAGCCATTTGGTTTTTAGTAGCATCAACACACTTGTTCATACGGTCTTGAGCATCTTCTTTAATTGTATCAATCACGATAAATATCCTTTTGGTCACAAATACTTATAATTTGAACGACTCTCTGAGAATGGCACATAGATTTTACTATGTCGACAGTCGTACAAATGAAAATTGTCAGCTAAAAACTAACCTATTAAGATTTAGTTTTAATATGCGTGCCTTCTTCTTCACCCATGATAACACGACGTAAAGCACCAGGTTTATTCATGTTGAAAACTAAGATAGGCATGTCATGGTCACGGGCTAGCGTAAATGCAGCTAAGTCCATCACCTTAAATTCATTTTCTAATACTTCATCATAAGTTAATGAATCGTATTTTACAGCTTCAGGGTCTTTCATAGGATCAGCTGAGTATACGCCATCAACTTTTGTTCCTTTTAATACCACTTCCGCTTCAATTTCAATACCACGTAAACACGCAGCTGAATCAGTTGTACAAAACGGGTTACCTGTACCAGCAGCGAAAATAACAACTCGGCCAGACTTTAATAAACTGATTGCCTCTGCCCAATTATAATCGTCGCACACACCTTTTAAAGGAATTGCAGACATCAAACGAGCATTGACATAGGCACGATGCAAAGCATCACGCATTGCTAAGCCATTCATTACGGTTGCAAGCATACCCATATGGTCACCAACAACACGGTTCATACCAGCTTGTGCTAAGCCTTCACCACGGAATAGATTACCACCACCAATAACAACCCCAACTTGAATGCCAAGTTCAACTAACTCCTTTACTTCTTGCGCCATACGGTCAAGAACTTTAGGGTCAATACCGAAGCCTTCTTCGCCCATTAACGCTTCGCCGCTTAACTTTAAAAGAACGCGTCTAAATGCAGGTTTTGGATTGGTGCTCATAATTTTTTCCTAATTATAACAAAACCGCAGCGGTTGCTGCGGCTTTAGGGTATGAAGAGATGTTTAATTACGCTTTTTTAGTAGCAGCAATTTGTGCAGCAACTTCTGCAGCGAAATCTTCTTCTTTCTTCTCAATACCTTCACCAACTTCTAAACGAATGAAGTTAGTTACTGAAGCGCCTTTCTCTTTAAGAATGTCGCCAACAGTTTTCTTTGGTTCCATGATGTAAGCTTGGCCAGTAAGAGAGATCTCACCAGTAAACTTCTTCATACGACCGATAACCATTTTCTCAGCGATTTCTTGAGGCTTACCTTCGTTCATCGCGATTTCTACTTGAAGCGCTTGCTCACGAGCAACAACATCAGCAGGTACATCAGTTGGATTAACGAATTCAGGCTTAGAAGCAGCAACATGCATAGCGATGTGCTTAAGCGTTTCAGCATCAGCTTCACCTGTTACAACAACACCGATACGGTCGCCGTGACGGTAAGAAGCTTGATCAGCACCATCGATGTATTCAACGCGACGAACGTTGATGTTTTCACCGATTTTAGCGACTAGCGCAACACGAGTTTCTTCGAATTGTGCTTTAAGATCTTCAATAGATACTTTAGAAGCAGCTGCAACAGCTAGTACTTCATTAGCAAACGCTAAGAAGTTACCATCTTTAGCAACGAAGTCAGTTTGACAGTTAACTTCTAATAAAGCTGTGTAACCTTCGCCACCTTGAATAAGGATAGTACCTTCAGCAGCAATGTTACCTGCTTTTTTAGCAGCTTTAGCAGCACCACTTTTACGCATGTTATCGATAGCTAGCTCGATATCACCGTTAGTTTCAGTCAATGCTTTTTTACAGTCCATCATGCCAGCGCCAGTGCGGTCACGAAGTTCTTTAACTTGGGCAGCAGTAATTGCCATTGTTAAATCCTCTATTTTAATTCGTCTAATATTGCATTTAAAAACAGGGGCCCATAAGGCCCCTGCTCACCAATTTTTATTGGTTAATAAGGGGGATGGAAACCATCACGCCTTATTTAAACAGTTTCTACGAAACCGTCTTGCTCAGCTTGAACAGCTAAATCTTGACCGCGGCCTGAATTAGCAGCTGCAGCAACAGAAGAAGTGTACAAACGGATAGAACGCATAGCATCATCGTTACCAGGAACGATGTAGTTAACGCCATCTGGAGCAGAGTTAGTATCAACAACAGCAACAACTGGGATACCTAAGTTGTTAGCTTCTTTAATAGCGATATGCTCGTGGTCAGCACCGATAACGAATAATACGTCAGGTAAGCCGCCCATGTTTTTGATACCACCAAGAGATTTTTCTAACTTCTCTAGCTCGCGAGTACGCATTAACGCTTCTTTCTTAGTAAGCTTGTCGAAAGTACCGTCTACTGACTGGCTTTCTAGTTCTTTAAGACGTTTGATTGACTGACGAACAGTTTTCCAGTTAGTCAACATGCCGCCTAACCAGCGGTGATCAACGTAGTACTGGTCACAAGACATTGCAGATTCTTTGATAGCTTCGCCAGCAGCGCGCTTAGTACCAACAAAAAGGATTTTACCTTTTTTAGAAGCAACGTTGCTGATGAACGCTAGTGCTTCGTTGAACATTGGCACAGTGTGCTCAAGGTTGATGATGTGAACACCATTACGAGCACCGAAGATGAAAGGCTTCATCTTAGGATTCCAGTAACGAGTTTGGTGACCGAAGTGAACACCAGCTTGAAGCATGTCGCGCATTGAAACAGTAGTCATTTTATATACCTTAATTTGGGGGGTTAGACCTCCACGGATCCCATACCTTCGACTCTTGCTTGCTTAAAAAGCGCACTAAGAGCACCCCGAAGAATGTGTCGATACGTGTGTGATTTAGTATTTAGTTAAATTGCCATCTATAACATGTATAATGGCCGCCATATTTTACGCTTAGTGGAACAGTAAGTGAAGAAAGTATTTATACTTTATTCAAATTACAGCTTCATTAAGACTTAAACACAACGGCGCGCTTTATACCATAACTAGGTGTAAAGCACAAATTTTGCCAAATTTATTTGCGCCTTTTTTGACTGATATAACGGTAAGAGATAATTCATGAGCATAGTCATCAAGACAGCAGAACAAATCGAAAAAATGCGTGTAGCTGGTAAGTTAGCTGCAGAAGTATTAGAAATGATTGCACCTTTCGTCAAGGTAGGCGTAACCACAGATGAGCTTAACGACATTTGTGCAAAATTTACCGAAGAACACGGCGCTATTTCTGCACCGCTTAACTACCACGGATTCCCAAAATCCATTTGTACCTCTGTTAATGAAGTTGTATGTCACGGTATCCCTAGTAGCTATACATTAAAAGATGGCGATATCTTGAATATCGATATCACTGTCATTAAAGATGGTTTCCACGGTGATACATCACAAATGTTTTTAATTGGTGATGTGAGCCCAAAAGACAGAAGATTGGCTCGCATTGCTCAAGAAAGCTTGTACCTTGCGATTAAAAAAGTTCGTCCAGGGGTTAAACTAGGCGAAATTGGTACTGCCATTGAGAAATTTATTAAAGCCAGTAAATCAGGTTTAGATAAGTACTCAATCGTTCAAGATTACTGTGGTCATGGTATTGGCGAAGGCTTTCACGAAGAGCCACAAGTCGTACACTATAAAAATAATGACAACACAGTATTAAAAGCCGGCATGTGTTTTACTATCGAGCCAATGATCAATGCTGGACGTTACACAACTGTTTTAGATAAAGAAGATAACTGGACAGTAACCACTTCAGATGGTAAAAAATCAGCTCAATGGGAACATACATTACTTGTCACTGAAACAGGTGTTGAAGTTCTGACTTTGCGAAGCGAAGAAGACCTCCCAAGATCAATTTAACTTTTAAGTAAAAATAAGGACATCAATGAACACTGCGCTGGTAGCTAAAAACACGCTCATCGAATTTAACCAGCGCTTATTGGAGCAATTTACTGCTAATGAACCAATAACGGATCTCGTGCAGCAGCGTTGCCAATTTGTTGATGACCTTTTAAAACAAAGCTGGCTCAAATTTGATTTAAATAATCATCACATTAGTCTTATTGCCGTGGGCGGATATGGTCGCGGCGAGCTTCACCCCCATTCAGATATCGATCTCCTATTATTAACCCAATCAGATAGTGTCAGCCAACAAGCTAAAGATGCCATCAGTCAGTTTATTACCTATCTTTGGGATTCAGGATTAGAACTCGGTCACAGTGTTCGCACTATTAAAGAAACATTAGAGCAAGGTCAGCTCGATATCACTACCGCCACCAATTTACTTGAAGCCAGGTTGCTTATTGGCCAAGAGGCATTGTTCGATGAACTTTATGATGCCATTAGACAAGAAGATTTTTGGCCGTCTGATACTTTTTTCTTAGGCAAAATTGAAGAGCAGCACCAACGCCACCTCAGAGCAAATGCCTTTGACTTAGAACCCAATTTAAAATCATGCCCTGGCGGGTTACGTGATATTCAAACTGTCGCATGGGTTGCCATGCGCCACTTTGATGCGGCCTCACTATCTGAATTAGTTGCACACGACTTCTTAGAGCCTGTTGAGCTTACAGAATTTCTAGAATGTCAGGATTTTTTATGGCAACTGCGTTTTTGCCTGCACATGATTTCGGGACGTAACGAAAATCGATTGTTATTCGATTTACAAAGGCAAGTCGCCAGCATGATGGGCTTTGAAGATGGTACTCAGCTCGCTGTAGAGCAAATGATGAAGCGTTACTATCGCACGGTAAGACGTGTGATGGAGCTTAATGAAATGCTGCTACAGCTTTTTAAGCGTGCCACATTAAGCTTGTCATCTTCGTTAACCATTTACCCAATAAATGACAAGTATCAACGTCGTGGTCGATACATTGAAGTATTAGATGACCAGTTATTTGAACAACAACCAGAGCAAATTCTAAATCTATTTTTACTTGTTGCCAAAAACTCTAATGTCCGTCGAATATATGCGCCAACATTACGTCTATTGCGACAAGCTAGACGTCGTCTAAAAGACCCATTGCAAGATAACCCAGAATGCCGCAAGTATTTCATGGCAATTTTGAAGCACCCTCGGGGGATTGCCGCATTATCGTTAATGCACAAACATGGAATTTTATCTTCCTATTTACCTGCATGGCGTAAAATCGAAGGCCAAATGCAGTTTGATTTATTCCATGCTTATACGGTTGATGAACATACACATAGATTACTGCTAAATATTGAACGCTTTGCCCAACCCGATCAAAAAGATGAGTTCCCACTGGGCGCAATCCTAATAAATCAATTGCCAAAGAAAGGCTTACTCGTGTTAGGCGCCATATTTCATGACATCGCTAAAGGTCGAGGTGGCGACCACAGTAAATTAGGCGCCACTGATGCATTAGACTTTTGTAAGTTACATGGGTTAAGCGATCACGATGGGCGACTTGTGGCATGGTTAGTTGAAAACCATCTGGTGATGTCAGTTACCGCTCAGCGCCGCGATATTTCAGATCCTGAAGTGGTCGCAGTATTCGCTGATCGTGTTCAAGATGCAGTGCATTTAAGTTATTTATACTGCCTCACCGTGGCAGATATTTGCGCAACTAACCACAAAGCTTGGAATAACTGGAAAGGCTCTCTGTTAAGAGACTTATATTTTGCAACTCAGCGGGTACTATCTCGTGGCAAAGAAAAACCAATCGATGTGGCTGACAGGGTTCTTGAAATTCAGCAAAAAGCCCAAAAAGAATTATTAAGACGTGGCGTTAAACAAAAAGCGATTAATGAGCTGTGGAGCCGGTTCAAAGATGATTATTTTTTACGTCATCAACCCAATCAAGTGTCATGGCATACTGAAGCATTACTCAAACATGATAAACAGAAGCCACTCGTGTTAATTTCAAAGCACACGACTCGTGGTGGCAGCGAGCTGTTTGTTTACGCCAAAGACAAACCCAAGTTATTCGCCACTGTTATGACAGTGTTAGATAACAAAAATATAAATGTTCATGATGCTAACATCATGACATCAAACGATGACTTCGCCTTAGATACATTCGTTATATTAGAGCAAGATGGCGAACCAATCAGCCAACTTTCACGCATTCAGTCGATTAAAAAGTCGCTTGAAAAAAGATTGGCGACACAAAAATCTAAACCACCAAAGTTTAGAAAGATGTCACGAATCATGAAACCTTTTAAAGTTCGTACACAAGTGAGTTTCTTACCGGGTGCGAAGCATGATACAAGTATGATGGAGCTAATTGCGCTGGACACCCCTGGCCTACTCGCCAAAGTAGGTGATGTACTTTACCGCTGCGATATCACGTTATTATCAGCAAAAATTACCACCATTGGTGAAAGAGCAGAAGATTTCTTTATTTTACAAACAGCTCAAGGCCAAGCGCTCAACGAAGCTCAACAAACACAATTATCAGAAGCGCTTTCAGAGGCGCTTACTCAACCTTTACATCAATAAACACAATTTGGGAGAAAGTAATGGAGGCATTACGCCAACGCATAGAAGCTGCATTTGAGGCTCGTCAGGACATCACACCTAGCACGGTAGAGCCAAGTGTTCGTGCAGATATCGAAACTGTTATTAGCATGCTTGATAAAGGCCAAGCTCGCGTAGCAGAAAAGATTGATGGCGAATGGCATGTACACCAGTGGTTAAAGAAAGCTGTTTTACTTTCTTTCCGTATTTTCGACAACGAAGTTGTTGAAGGCGGTGACACTAAGTACTTCGATAAAGTGCCACAAAAATTCTCAGACTACACAGCTGAACGCTTTAAAGAAGAAGCTATTCGTGTTGTCCCACCAGCAACCGTTCGTAAAGGTTCATTTATCGGTAAGAACACCGTATTAATGCCATCTTACGTTAACCTTGGCGCATTCGTTGATGAAGGCACTATGGTTGATACTTGGGCAACTGTTGGATCTTGTGCACAAATCGGTAAGAACGTGCATTTATCAGGTGGTGTTGGCATTGGTGGCGTACTAGAGCCATTACAAGCAGGCCCAACAATCATTGAAGATAACTGTTTCATTGGCGCACGTAGTGAAATTGTTGAAGGCGTTGTGGTTGAAGAAGGCAGCGTAATTTCAATGGGCGTATACATTGGCCAAAGCACACGTATCTTTGACCGTGAAACTGGCGAAGTGCATTACGGCCGCGTACCTGCAGGCTCTGTAGTGGTTTCTGGTAACCTACCATCTAAATGTGGTACTTACAGCTTATACGCAGCTATCATCGTTAAGAAAGTTGACGCTAAAACTCGCGGTAAAGTAGGCATTAACGAATTATTACGTATCGTCGATTAATCGATAAAACACTGAGTATGATAAGTCATAACGACCACTAAGCACTCCGATGTTAACGTAAAAAGGCTCAGATGATACTGAGCCTTTTTTATTGAATTTTTGCCAACTAACAGCTTAAAACACGACGGTTTTGTTGCCGTACACCACCACTTGTTCTTCAAGCACTAATTGCAATGCTTTACTCAATACACTCTTTTCAACGTCACGGCCGTTATGGGCCATTTCTTCAGCGCTAAAACTATGATCAACATTAATCACATCTTGCTTAATGATTGGTCCTTCATCTAAACAGTTATTCACAAAGTGCGCTGTTGCACCAATAATTTTAACCCCCCTTTCCCACGCTTGGCGATAAGGCGATGCGCCAATAAATGCCGGCAAAAATGAATGATGAATATTGATAATGGTATTTGGAAACTCTGCAACAAACTCAGGGGTTAGGATACGCATGAATTTGGCCAGCACGATATAGTCAGGCGAATAATGTTTTATCTTTTCAAGCATCGCTTGTTCATGTTCTTGTCTATCAAGCCCTTGATGACTCACATAATGAAACGGGATATCAAACTTCTCCGTTAAGCCTTGCAAAATGTCGTAATTACCAATGACAGCCGCAATTTCGACGTCTAAACCACCGTAATATGACTTCATTAGAATATCACCTAGGCAATGAGCTTCTTTAGTCACTAATACCACAATACGCTTCTTACCGGCATCAACTAACTTCATGTGGTTTTGTTCTGGTAAAACTTGACGAAGATCTGCCAATAACGCTTCATCATTAATCTTGCCTTCTAACACGGTACGCATGAAAAAACGGCCTTGCTGATGATCAACAAATTCGGTGTTTTTGATAATGTTTAGCTGATGAGCAAAACATACCCCTGTGATGTTCGCGATTAATCCTTGAGCATCTTCACAATCAGTAATTAAAATTTTCCGAGGTAATGGTGTCGTTGCAGTTTCACTTTGTTGACTTAAAGGGGAGTTATTCATAATTACACTACTCATATCAATAATATTAAACGCTTATAGCCATTCATTAATAACACAGCATTTGAGAAAATAAATATTCAGGAATATATTTTTATGATTGCGAAGTAAATAAGTGCCTTGAGATGGGATATGCATAAAAATATGACTTAAAGATGATAATTCTATAATTAAACTTGAATTTTACTGACGAGTGTCGAGATATTTCTGCAATAGCTTTCTTAAGCTTTCTGCTTTAGTACCAAATACGACTTGTACCCCCTTGCCTACTTTAATCACGCCCTTTGCTCCCAGTCTCATCAATCTAGGCTTATCAACTAGCTTAGGATCGACAACCGCAATACGTAATCGAGTTAAACAAGCATTCAATTCAACGATATTATCAGGTCCACCTAAGGCACTGATCATTGATCTCAAACTCTCTTTATTTCCATCGTCGTCAAGCTCTAACCGACCAGGTGTCTTCAAATTAAAAGCTAAAATACTGACTCTAAAAATAAGGTAGTAAATAAAGGCCGTTAATGGCCCTAAAAACCAGAACCAACTGGTATTGCTGGACTGAGCAAACAATAAACTGAAATCAATTAACCCATGGGAAAACACCACACTATGGTTAACATCAAGTAAAATACAGACGGTATAAGCAAGCCCAGTTAATATGGCATGAATAACAAATAACACTGGTGCCACAAACATAAATGCAAACTCAATCGGTTCAGTTATGCCCGTAAGCCAACTTGTAGCTGCGGCTGATAACATAATGCCGGCAACACGGTTGCGCTCTGATTTATCTGCGCAGCGCCAAATCGCTAATGCAGCAGCAGGTAAGCCCCACATTTTAATTAAATAGCCACCAGCTAAATTACCCGCTAACGGATCGCCTGCAAGATAACGTGCAATTTCACCACGAACCATTTTTCCTTCATGAAAATACTGACCCACTTCAAGATAAAAAGGTGCATTCCAAATATGATGTAAACCAAGAGGGATCAAAAAACGTTCAATGGTGCCATAAACACCGAAGGCAAGTGCGGGATCTTGATATACTGCCCAAAGCGATAGTGAATCAATATAGTAAGCTAACGTTGGCCAAATATGAGCAAGTAAAAAAGCCAGAGCAATTGTGAAAGGAATAATGATTAACGCGGCGCTGCGCTGGCCTTCAAAAAAAGAAAACATCGCAGGCAACTTAACATCCTGACTTAACCGAACAACAAAACAGGTTAACGCGCCAACAAGAATACCGCCTGCAATACCTGTATCAATGGTGTCAATTCCCCATATTGGCTGGGAGTTTAACTCATAAATAGCAGTAAATGCTCCTAGGCTAGATATAAAGACCCCGTAGCCAAACACTGCAACAAATGCTGCAATGCCTTGATCTTTACAAAAACCTATCGATATCGCCACCGCAAAAAGCAAAGGCATCATAGTAAAAATGAGGTTACCAACAGCGGAGAAAACCGTCGCCAGCTCTGCTGGAATAAAAGGGAGTGGATTAAATGATAAACCTAGCATTACACCGGCAGCGGGTAAAATGGCAATAGGAATAAGCAGAGCCTGACTCAGGCGCTGGGCAAACTTAAACCATTGCTGGCTAAGTCGTCTTAACTGGCGAGTGATTGAACTGCCGCGTGCCAAGCTGGTATCCATTGTATCGCTTCAGTTTCAGGTTCCATGGTTTCGCATGCATCAATCTCTAATGTCTCAGTGAGTTTTTTTGCCCCAAGTTCAGACAATAACTCATCAAATTGTTTAGCGGCACCACAAAAGGTTTCATAACTTGAATCCCCAAGACCAATGATACTGTATTGCAACTTAGGTAAATATGGCGCCACTGATTTCAGCTCACTAAACCACTGGGCAATATCATCCGGTAAATCGCCTTGCCCGGTCGTTGAAGTAACGACAATCAATAACTCATCTTCACTGGGCACATAACCAGTTAAATCGGCTGGCTGCAGCAGATTAGCCGTGAAATCTAATTCGGCAATTTTATCGGTCAATGTTTCAGCAACAAATTGAGCACTACCGTATACCGTCCCAAACACTAAATTAACTTTTTCCATGATATACTTCTCTTTAAGTTAACTGACTTCTATAATTCATTTAGCAGTGCGCTGCTTTATGAGGTTAATAACTTCACCATACTGTATTCTAATACTAGGCTGCAAGTATGAAATACAAACAAAAGTAATAACTTACCCATTCGTTAAGGTTACTGTTATGCGTCAGGCCAACAGGCACAGATTGTTTAAACTGCAACACAAATCAGCCCATATTCGCCGTAATTTTTATTTTCGTTGTGAGCAACAAGATACCAGTGAACCTCTGGCAAAAATTGAAGAGTTTGAAAAACTTAAATCGGTATTGCTAGAACATACTAAAGTGCCGCTTAAGGCCAGTTAGTCCGTTTTAGTCCAATAGTCGCGGTTGTTATTGGCTCGTTATTGACAGTCATGAAATCGACCAAAGAATATTGAAAAAAAGAGATATCCCTGACAGATATCTCTTTTTATTATTCAACTTTTTCTATTTACTATTTACTATTTACTAAACATTTAGCACTAGGCAAGCAGCATAGGCTCTTCATCATTTAGTTGCTCTTGCCAACCAAATTGTTCAAAAACCGTTAACCACTCTTGCTCAAGCTCTGTTTCAATATGCATTAATTGCTGAGTGACAGGATGGGTAAAGCGAATAGATTTCGCTATCAGCCACAGTCGATTTATCTCAAAGTGCGATCTGAAGAATTTATTTTGTTTACCGTCACCATGGGTGGTATCGCCAATGATCGGGTGACGTAAATGCGCCATATGACGACGTAATTGGTGTTTACGCCCTGTTTGCGGTGTTAATTTAATTAAACAAAAACGACTCGTCGGGTAACGACCTGAACTAAATGGAATTTCTGTATTTAATAAAGGAGCATAGTCAGTCACCGCATCTTGAGGGGGTTTATCTTTGCGGGCTTTTTTGTCGGCAACATCATCAAGTTCTACTTTTAATGCGTAATCCAACCTAGCTGCTTCATGCACATTACCTCGCACTAACGCTAAATAGGTTTTCTCAATTTGGTGCTGCTCAAACTGCTCACATAAAGCCCTAGCCACCTCACTACTTTTAGCAAACACCAATACACCTGAAGTCGGCCTATCTAAACGGTGAACTGGGAATACATGGCATCCAACTAAATCACGTGTTAATTGCATCGCAAAAAAACGCTCTTTTCTGGCTAAGTATGAACGATGTACCAATAAACCGGCAGGCTTATGGATGGCCACAATATGTTCATCTTCAAATAAAATCTCTAACTCAGGTGCGACTTCATCGCTTTCCTCTAACTCAGTATTAAGCGTTTCATCGTCAAAGTATTCATCATCAGCAAATGGACTAATATATTTATCTTCTGTCATCATATTCACCTTACTGACGGGTTAAAAAGTTATCTATCTGAGTCAGCAATTCAACTAAAGCTGTTAAGTCACCGTGATTTACCCAAGCTTGTTCTGCCATTGGCGTTAACGATATTTGCGTCGGCAGAGGTAAGCTTTGCTCAATTAACTGACCCATTTTCGGAATGAATATGAACTGCAGCCACTGCTCAAAACGCAATGAGTCACAAGCAAATGGCGCTGTACTGGCAAGTGCTGTATCTGAAGGTATAGAGCCAGACCACAAATCACTTTGCTTTAGTTGCTGTTCTAACTGTATTAAATATTGAGCGGTTTGAATATGAGGCATAACGGCAGGTTTTCGCTTAAACGGTTTAAAATAATCATAGTTGTTTGTGCGACTAATCATATCATCAGACGCCAGTTAACCCTATAATAGCGGCAAGTTAATCGCGATAAATAAACTCCCATGACACAACTCGAAACCTTAAGCCAATTCCTAGACACCGCTAACACTCAATTTCAGGTTTATGATTTAGGCCGAAGAGTGGAAAACATTGACCCAGTGTTATTCAACCAAATTGAAGCATTGAACACCCCTTACCCATTTCCAATTCAAGGCCATGCCCAGTTTGCCATTGTGTTTTGGCGTGAAGATCAACCGCCTTTTATTTGGTTTTTAAAGCTGCCTCTTGATGAGCAAGGTTTGTTATCGCCTGCCCAGCGTAGCCAGTTTATTAAAATGATCCTAGAAGCGTTAGGGCGTGATCCAACTAAAGCTTTGTCTGATGAAGAACAAGAACGCTACGCCAATCATCCGTTCAGTTTTAAGCCTAGCCAAGAAAAACTAGCACTGTTTAATGCATTGGTTAAAAAGCAATTAAGTCAGCAAGCATCTGCTCAATATGAATATGCTGCCCAGTATTTTTCGAATTTAAATGAAACCAATGCTCAAGGTGACAACTGGCAACAACTCGGATTACAAGGTATTGCCGATGTCTGTGTCCGCTTAGATAAGTTTGACCATGACAAGCATATCAATGCAGCTATTACCCTAGCACCGTTAGAGGTTCAAGCAGCTATTTGTCAATGTTTAGAGCACGTTGCCATTTCAAATGCATTAGCTAATACCTTATTTGATAAGTTATCCGCCGCAGAAGTTGAGCATAAGCATATCTACCTTAGAGCGCTCGCATCTCACCCAGAATTAACGCAAAAAGCGATTAAGCTATTAGTGAATTACCAACAGTTAGATGAGAACTTATTGATCACAATTGCAGCAAGAAGTTGGACAGCTCTAAAAGATGATGCAACTCGCAAACTTTATCTTGAAGTATTAGCTAACCAACCGCAAAACTTCTTTAATCAAGTTTTTGCTGATATCGTAGCTATTCCAAGTTTACGAGATTCACTACTGCTCGATTTAAGAAGTGCTGACCGTAGTGAGAAACTTTCTTCCGCCATCGGCGGGTTATTTAGGGCCGTTAGCCAATGATGTCAGATTTTATTTTAATCGTCGCAGTTGTCGTTATTGCTGCATTCTTTTGGCAATTACGTCAAATGGCTGAAATCAGTCGTCGCTATGCTGAAAGATCTTGTGCCAATCAAAAAGTACAATTGTTGGCTATTGCTATGGAATCAGCAAGACCAAGTATTGGTGGCACAACAGGCTTATGTTGGCGTGCAAAATTTATGTTTGAATTCAGTACCGATGGTATTAATCAATACCGCGGTCACATCGATATGCACGGCAAAAAGATAGAAAAGATTAACTGGCCGATATTTCCAGAGCCGGAATGGATGGATGCGCCAATGGCCAAAGGTAAGTTTGGTGGCTGTGGTGGCGCATCAAGCTGCAATTCTGGCAAATGCCGTTAATACGCATACGTTAAGCAAGCTTTCAATTAAGCATTTACTTAATTAAAGTGTAAAACGTCCACATGATGAAACGCTATTAGAGGGTTAAGCACACTCTCAATAGCGTTTTTTATTGGCTGAGTATTAGAGTGTGTTGATCTTTTAAGGTTGTTTTTGCAGTGAAATTAGCTTCGATTGCTAGGCGGCAATTCACTCGCCGCGCTTAATTCGCTTTTTACCTCGAACAAATTCAACCAGTAAAAATCAACACGCCCTAGCTGATATCTCGTTTCAATATCAACGTAAGTCGAATTTTAAGCAAAAGAAAGACCGCGGCAATAAATTGTCGCGGTCTCTTATACTCTTGTTAAGCCATCCAGCTATATTTGTGCTCCCTGCACCATCCATGCGTCTAACTTGCTCCGTGCGCTATCCTTATTCAATCCTTGATGTTCCATGTACACTAAAGTACTGTCCCTCTTACTCGATTATCCTTTGACCGAGCCTGCTCAAATCCTTAAGCGTGTCCTTTAAATCATCCTTGGGGTTCTTCCATGACATCCTTGCTTCAATTATCTGCATCCATTGCAATCACTGTTATCCTTAACAGCGTAAATCCATTTTACTGATGTCCAAACATTAAAATCCATTTCACCATAAAGTCTTTCATCATCTCTGATGTCAGTGTCATCCATTAACACTGTCGTTTTCCTTAACGACGCTTTATCGTCCACTTAATTAATGTGCTATAAGTCATCATCCTGATGAGCAACATCAATAACTAAGGTAATAACTAGGGTTCATCCTGAGCAAGCCATTACAACAATCTATTGTAATCAGTCTCATGTTACAGCCACTTGCTAAAATCTTAATTAGCAGCAGTTTTGTTTAAAACTACTAAACACATCCTGTGCTTATCTGCTTCCTTGTGACTTATTTTAAGCAATATGTGAGTAAATAAATATGCACAAAACACGCAATTAACACGACAGCAACAAACAGCAAAAGCCAAACTAAAAATTAAACCAAACGATACAACAACTTAAAACAAAACACTCCAAATAAGCCAATATAAAAGCGCTAAGTCTCACAGCGCTTGTGAGATATATCTCACAAAGCGAGTGGAAAAGTAAGAAGCTAAGTCTTTTGACCGACTCACATATTTAACATTTACATAGCAGACATGCATTCATAAAAATAGGCATATATAAAAGTAGGCGTGCATAAATATTGATTTCAATTAAGCATAAAAAAGCGCAACCAAATAAGGTTGCGCTCATTTTACTCTTCGCTAGCTATCCTGCTAAATTGTGCTCCCTGCTCCATCCATGCGACTAACGTGCTCCTTGCTCCATTTTCCTTTTAACTCAATTTCCTTGTACTACCCTTGAAGAGTATTACTTGAGTGTTCATTCCTTTGAATCAGTCTATCCTTGTGACTGAGAGGCTAACTCCTAATATACCGTCCTGGTATTTGCTTCCTGCAACCCTTCATCTTCCTGATGAGGTTCATCCTTGTTTCAGTTAATCATTAACTGAGCTTATGCCCATTCCTTGAGCGTGTCCTAGTTTCATCCTGAAATTGATACACTCATCCATAACTAATGAAAAAGCATTTTTATTCACTTTAAGCACTAACTCAATTAACTTTGATTGTGGCTACATCCTGTAACTCACTCAATTAATTCATTGATTGCTTAATAAGTTCATTGTAAATAATAATTGAATTCGAAATCAGCCTAAAAACCATTGAAACAAAATATTCACAAAGTAAATATTACAGTTAAATACATAAGCGATTGTTTTTATTTAGCTTTTAATTAAATGGTGAGAAATTAGATAACTCATAACGAAAGAATACCTACACTACTGTGAGATAAGTCTCACAAGCATAGGTAACAGTTAGCTTGAAGGCGAGCCTAAACCAAGGCGCTTTTTTAACATTTGTGCAAACATCACCCAGTCGGCTAGTAAGCTATATAAAGGATATTCAAATGTGGCAGGTCTATTTTTTTCAAATACAAAGTGTCCTACCCAAGCAAAACCATACCCAATAACTGGCAAAAGCCATAATTGCCACCACTGTTGATTCAACAAAGTAACAATGATTAGCACAATGATTAAGGCACTGCCGACATAATGAAGTCTCCGGCAAGTTGTGTCTTGATGTTGTGATAAATAGAAAGGATAAAAAGATTTAAAGTCTTGATACTTTTTTTCACTTATCTTTTCATTCATAACCGTCACTCATCTTTTCATCCATAACCGAAGCTAATTGTAATAATATAAATTAACGCAAAAAATTTTCTTAAACGATCAGCTACTTCATGAAGTTAGCTAATGGTTAGATAATAGGTAGCTATTAGTTTGTTAACTGAAGCTTTTACTTACTCGGGTAAATTAATATTTCACCATCTACGCTACCTATAGAAAGTTCAGATAAATGATTAAAACCTTCGCGGGCAAATAGCTCTGCATGTTTAGGGTTATTCACAAACACCCCAATGCCATCTAAATCAGGCTGTTCATCACACCAACTTAATACTGCTTCGATCAATTTTGCACCGTTACCTTTACTTTGTTCATTAGGGGTTAATGCAATAAATTGCAGGATCCCATATTGCTTACTCGGCAAGCTTTCTAAGATGCTGTGTTCTTTTTTAATTAATGCCTGAGTGGAATTCCAGCCTGTTCCCAGTACCATTTTCAAGCGCCAATGCCAGTAACGGCTTTCCCCTAGCGGCACTTGGTGAGTAATAACACATGCAACGCCAATTAGGCGATCACCATCGAACCAACCAATTAAAGGTTGTTCTTGCTGCCAAAGCTCCGTCAATTCTTCACGAATAGCTGCGCGAAGCTTTTGCTCGTAACTTGCCTGATTTGTTGTAGCAAGTGCTTCAATAAAGAAAGGATCATCATGGTAAGCGTTATAAATAATCGAAGCTGCCACTCGCAAGTCTTCTGCCGTTAAGTAAACGGCTTTATGCTCTGCCAACACGTTCTGTTCCATATTCTCACTCATTGCTAAATCAAGTTGATAGTTACAACTTAACAAGTTTGAAACATATTGCAATTTTAATGCTGTCACCTACGCTTAAAGTTAATTTAATCGCGAAATTTAAGCATAATAACGGGACTATTATGGACACGACTTCAGCTACGCTTGCACACTTATTTGAACAACTCGGTTTAGATGCTACAGAGGCCGGTATCAAGCTTTTTCTGTCACAACATAGTATTGATGCCAATACCAAGTTAACCGATGCAAGCTTTTGGAATCATGCTCAGAAAGCATTTTTAGAAGAGAGTTTAAAAGAAGACGCCCAGTGGTCTGAACTCGTGGACCAATTGGACGTTCTTTTAAGGCAATAGCTAAGATTCTTTCTAAAATTGCATAGCCATAAAATATTGATAAAAACTTACCCAACTAATGGCTGGTATTAAATCTTTTGATACGCGGTTTCACCCCAACCCACTAATTTATTGTCACTTATGACTACTGGGGTACATTCATCTTTAGTGGTTTTGCCATCGCCTTTACTCCACTGCGTACGATAGAAAAGCACATTCACTTCTTTCTTCGGACTTTCAGCATCAGCTTGAGTCACGTAAGCTTCACTAAAATCTGCTGTGCCCATTAAAATAGTGACTTGATCGCGCGCCATACCAATGGTTAATTTTGATAAGTTAGTTCTATTAGTTTGTTGCTGTTTTTCCCAGTAAGAATCACTACGATTACCTTCATGATCACCAACATTCAACACACAACCACTCAAAGAAAGGCTACTCACAGCCATTAAAAATGCTAAACCCAATTTTGTTTTCATGATACTTCCCTTTTATTAAAATGATTCTCACGTAATTACTACTCAAACTGCTTTTGAGATACGTTATAATGTTGTCAATTATCATTAAGCTAAAACCGTGCCAAAATTTATACAATTGATTTTATTAAGTTTTATAAATATCTAATTGGCGGTTGAGCATTTTCACTAATCAATATTGAGGGTTTTCACCAATTATGAGTCCAATCGAACAGGTCCTCGCAGCGGCAAAAACTATCGCAATGAATGGTCATACACCAACAATGGCATTGATTAAGGGGAAATTAGGTGGCCGAGTACCTATGCCAATTCTTATTCAAGGCTTACAGCAATTCAAAGCCATTCCGAAAGAACAATGGCAAACCTTGCCAGACTTAGGCGATGCGCTTGAAACAACTAAACAAGCAACAAATGATGCACCTAGTATGATTGAGCAACAATTAATGGCTCAAATGCAGCAAATGAAAATTGAATTCGAAGCTAAAATAGAGTCACTAGAAAAGCGTGTTTTACAGCTTGAAAATAAACAATAACGATTGAAGTACAGCAGTATTTTCATTTAAATATATGAGTCTGCTGACACAAAATGAGTGCCTTAACTTGTGCACTCACATTGACTTAGTACACTCACATTAATTTAATGCACTGGAACCTTGTCATTTTACAGTCCAAGAATTGAACGGAAACCCCATGTTTGTCACAGAGCTCAGATTTGAATGTTTTGCGGATACCACGATAACCGCAGCCGAGAAAGCCATTAACCATTACCTCGAATCATTAAGAGCAAACGGTCAAATTCTAGGAAGAGAATTCGCTGTTGCATTTAACGAAGGTGAGTTTAAAGTCAGGTTGTTAATGCCGGAAAAAACCAGCTTATCGAGCCGTCATAACAGCCCTTGGACTAAACAAGCTTTACTGCAATTGACTGAAGCAAAGTTACTTGCGCCACGTGAGAAGTACATTGGCCAAGACATTAATTCAGAAAAAAGTAATGAAGAAGCACCAAGTTGGCAGGTGCTTTATACCAGTTATGTTCATATGTGTTCGCCACTACGTAGCGGCGATAACTTGTTACCTATTCCGTTATATCAAATCCCTGCCACATTTAATGGCGACCACAAAAGAGTGATCCGCTGGCAAACAGAGTGGCAAGCCTGTGATGAATTACAAATGGCTGCAGCGACTCAAGCTGAGTTTGCCGCTCTAGAAGAAATCACCAGCCATAAAAGCGACCTATTTAGACGCGGTTGGGATATACGCGGCAGAGTCGAATTTATCACTAAAATTCCAACCTACTATTACTTATATCGTGTAGGTGGTGAAAGCCTAGCCAAAGAGAAAGAACGAGCTTGTCCTAAATGTGGCTCAAAAGAATGGCGTTTAGATGAGCCATTACTCGATATGTTCCATTTTCGATGTGAGCCTTGTCGAATCGTGTCTAATATTTCTTGGGATCATCAGTAAGCTTGTACTCATAAGCCCTTAGCTAATAACTTCTTAATTAATGACCTCTTAGGCTATAAGCCTGCGGTTCAAAAAAGCCTGACTTATAATGAGTAAGTCAGGCTTTTATTTTCACATCACGCTAAACGCGCTGATTGATCATTTACGTTTCAGTAAATCATTACACATCATCTTCATTCGCTGCCAAATTCCAGGGTGAGCGACATAATTGTCTTCAACAATAGGTGCAACTGGTGGCATAACGCGTGGCGATAATGCATCGATGAATTCGGCTAAACTGTCAGCCAGTTGGTCTTTAGGTTTATCACCAGGAATTTCAATCCACACACTGCCGTCTTCATTATTTACGGTGATCATTTGGTCTCCATCACCTAATACACCCACAAACCAAGTTGGCGCTTGCTTAAGCTTTTTCTTCATCATGAGATGACCGATCACATTTTGTTGCAAAGAATCAAAGTCTTGCTGATTCCAAACTTGGAGTAATTCACCCTCACCCCATGTTGAATCAAAATACAAAGGCGCAGAAAAATACTCACCATAAAATGCATTAATATCTTGATGTAATTTGAGCTCTAAAGCGTGTTCTACATTACTGAAATCAGAGCTATTTTTACGTTTAACAGCCTTCCAGGAAACGGCTTCATCTGATTCAAGATCATACTTACCTTCAATGCAGGCGGATCCTTGCCCAAGTGGGAAATAACGGGGAAACTCGCCTAATACATCCTGATAAGCTTGAATATAACGGCTAGAAAAATGATCCAATGAAGTTGAACAAGACACTTAAGATGCTCCAATTTTGGGTTATAATATAAGTCTATTTTGACACGGAAACAGACTAGATGACACACAATCACGACCCCTATAGTGATGCAGAGGCACTTAAAGGACTCACTTTAGGCCAAACGACGCAATATCAAGCAGAATATGATGCTTCACTGCTGCAAGGGGTTCCTCGTAAACTGAATCGAGATGCCATTGAATTAACTGATACGCTTCCTTTTCAAGGTGCTGATATTTGGACAGGTTACGAGCTGTCTTGGCTAAATGCCAAGGGTAAACCCATGGTCGCTATTATTGAAGTTTACTTAGCGATTGAAAGTGATAATTTAATCGAATCCAAATCTTTTAAGCTATATCTCAACAGCTACAATCAGACACGATTTGACAGTGTTGAACAAGTGCAGCAAACATTAGTTACCGACTTAAGCCTCTGTGCTAATGGTAACGTTAGCGTCAAAGTCATTGAGCCAAAGCATTTTAATACCCAGCGTATTGTTGAATTGCCGGGTCACTGTATTGACGAGCTTGATATTGAAGTAGATGACTATCAATTTAAACCTGAGTATCTTGAAAACAGCACTGATGATAAACACGTAGCAGAAACGCTGACTTCAAACCTGCTAAAGTCCAATTGCCTTATCACCTCACAGCCTGACTGGGGCAGCGTAATGATCCGTTATCAAGGCCCTAAAATTGACCGTGAAAAACTGCTGCGCTATTTAATTTCTTTCCGCCAGCATAACGAGTTTCATGAGCAATGTGTCGAGCGTATTTTTACCGATTTAAAGCGCTATTGTGAATGCACAAAACTAACGGTTTATGCCCGCTATACACGTCGTGGTGGTTTAGATATTAATCCATTCAGAAGTGACTTTGAGCAGCCACCAGAAACTCACCGTTTAGCTAGACAGTAAGCTGTGTAGTGACAAATAAAAACGGATTAAGCGCGGCAAGTGAATTGCCGCCTTACAATCTAAGCAAAATGCGTTTTTTGTTATTCGATACTTTTTTGCTGTTCTAAGCTCAAAAGATGTCGGAAAAGTTAACTTGTTTAGCCTTCACAACAACCTTATTTTCAGCCCCGCAACCGACACTGATCGCAAATCGGTATGTTTGATCAATCCTGCCTAAATAACATTGCCAATTGGATGCGGTGACATATTGCTTTGTGTCGGTTTCACACAGCAAACTCAGTGGAATGTTATCAGACAATAACAACTCCTTGTTTAGTAACTTATAAGTACTTGACGTCATATGCGCATCTGGCACTTTATGAGTAACTGACAATGGTTCATGTGAAACTGGCAAAGGACAAAATTGTAGGTTCTTGAGGTCAAATGCAAACGATTTAAGTGATAATGCCAAGCCTAGGCCTTTGGCTTTTATGTAAGATTCTTTTAAAGACCATAAATCAAAGAAGCGCTCTCTCTGCTGATTTTCCGGTAACGCCAATAACGCAGATTCTTCTGGGGATGAGAAGTAGTGATGTAAAATGGCATGAATGTTAGTACTGTTTCGGCGTCGTTCTATATCAACGCCAAAATCAACACCAAACTCTTCTGCAATCACTGAGTCTGCACTCTTAAAGGCAATAGTATTAGAATCAATCGCATTGTGGATCACGCCAATCAACAGCCACTCACCGCTATGGCTGACATTAAACTGAATTCCCGTTTGCTTATATTGCGCAGCTGATAACCTTGGTTTCCCCTTCTCACCATATTCAAATTGCCACTGCTGTGGCGTAATATCTGCAAATTGGGACAACACTGCACGTAAATATCCACGTACCATCAAACCTTGTTCTCTGGATGATTGTTGAATAAAGCGATCGACTTTAATCAGTTCATTTTCAGGCAGCCATGAACGCACGATAGATGCACTACAATCATCGAGTAAATCAGTATTAAGAGAACAATAAAACAGTTGAATGGTGGTAGAAGACTGCAAATTAAGCTCACACAGAGTAACAATAGCGTATTGTCGCTTTTTTTAGGGGGTTGTTTCAACTAGCAGCCTATCTGTTTGTTGCAATAAAAAAGAGCTAAGCCAAGCTTAACCCTTTTATTCTTCGGTCAATAACTATTGCAAGAGTTACTCAAGCAATTAACCTGCTAATGCTTGAATAGATTTACGCTTATATCAAAAAGTACTTTTATCAAAGAGAGCTTATATCCAAGATATGCTTATATCAAAGAGTGCTTTTATCAACTAACGCGTTAATTGACTTATAAGCTAACTAACCACAGCCTTGAGCTCTTTTTGTGGCAATACATCGTAACGACTGAATTGCATCGAGAACTGACCATCTCCTCCGGTCATCGATTTTAGCCGAGTAGAATAGTTACTCACATTGGCTAGCGGCGCTTCTACATTAACTTCCACTAAACCTTTACTGTTAGCCTGTGTGCCACACACAATACCGCGGGCAGAACTAATGTCACCGGTGATCTCACCCACATGGGTTTGCGCTACTTGAATATTCATATCAACTATCGGCTCTAACATTACAGGTTGCGCTAATTTCACTGCCTCCATAAAAGCTCTTTTACCTGCCATAACAAAGGCTATTTCTTTTGAGTCAACGCTGTGATGCTTGCCATCAAGCACGGTCACTTTGATATCTTGCAGCGGGTATCCTCCTAACTCTCCGACGAGCATGGCTTCACGAACGCCCTTTTCAACTGCTGGAATATACTGGCTAGGCACCGAGCCACCCACCACTTTAGAGACAAACTCAAAACCTTGCCCACGAGCAAGAGGCTCAACTTTTAACTCAACCTCACCAAACTGGCCTGAACCACCAGATTGCTTTTTATGGCGATAACGAAATTCAGCCTCGCCCATAATGGTTTCCCGATACGCAATGGCAGGAATGTCGGTTTCCATATCAACATTAAATAGATTCTGCGCTTTCTCCAATGCAATTTGCAGATGTAAATCCCCTTGTCCTTGCAATACAGTTTGGCCTTCAGCTTCATTGCGGCTGATTTGCAAACTAGGATCTTCTGCCACTAACTTATGTAACACTTCCGATATTTTTTGCTCATCACCGCGGCGTTTTGCAGATACCGCTAAGCCAAAAATAGGCTGCGGGAATTTGAGCTCCGGTAAATGGAATTCATCTTCATCATGACTGTCATGCAGCACTGCACCTACTGTCAATTCTTCCAATTTAGCTATAGCGCAGATATCTCCAGGTAACGCTTGGTTCACATTGATTTGTTTGTCACCTTGCAACTTCATTAAATGAGACACTTTAAACGGCTTACGACCGCTACCAATAAACAATTTCATTCCCACAGAAATCGTACCTTGATACAAGCGGAAAACCCCCATACGTCCAAAAAACGGATCTATCGCCACCCTAAATACATGAGCTAAAACATGGTCTGAGGCTTTTTGTGTGACATTAATTGGCTTAGCATCATCACCAAACCCTTTAATAAACTGTGGTGGGTTAGCTTCAAGCGGGCTAGGCATTAATTTAATCAGCATTTCTAATAACGAGCCAATACCAATATCTTGCTCAGCACTGGTAAAACAAACTGGCACTAAGTGCCCCATTCTTAATGCTGTTTCTAATGGTGCATGTAATTGCTCAGGGCTTAGTGATTCCCCCTGCTCGAGATAAAGCTCCATTAAGGCTTCATCTTCTTCTAATACGGTATCGACTAGCTCATCTCTGGCTTGGGTAGGGCTACTGAATAGCGTCGATGTGGTTTCATCACAATGTAAATAACAATCAACGACTGAATCCACAACGCCATCAGCATTGGTATGAGGTAAATTAACCGGCAAACAGCGATGACCAAATTGATGCTGAATATCCATCATCACTTCTGACACGTTTGTTTCATTGCCATCCATATGATTAATCGCAATGATCACCGCTTTACCTTGACGGCGCGCCGCTTCAAAAGCGCGTTTAGTGACAGATTCAATGCCGACACCGGCATTGACGACTAATAACACCGACTCAACGCCGGGTAAGGGTAATAGTGCACGACCAAAAAAGTCAGGTAATCCAGGAGTATCGATAAAATTGATGTGATGCGATTGATAATCAAGATTTAAAAAGGAAGGTTCTAAACTGTGGCGGTGGGATTTTTCTTGGGCAGTGAAATCAGCATGATTTGTACCCTTATCGACCCTGCCTTTTAAAGTGATTGCATCAGCGCTAAAGAGTAATGCCTCAAGTAATGAGGATTTCCCTGCGCCAGTGTGTCCGAGCACTGCCAGATTGCGGATTTGCTCAGTGGTAAACTCAGCCATGATGGCCTCCTTTGTTCACATTATTAAACTATCCATATTTTGTCTTTGTATGTTTACAGCTGCCTATTATTTGCACTCAAACCAGTATACGACTGAAAGAAAGTGAATAAATTGACCTAGATCAGTCTTTACACCGACCCCATTTTTTATAACAAAACCACTCATTCAGCTTACAAGTGTTAGCTAGTTCTGGTCGTATCAGTGATTAATTAGTTTCGGGTGATTGTATCGACCTAAAACCTCAGGTACTCTGCATGCTCGTTTATGCTAAAACACTAATAATGAAGATGAACAAACGTTAATCTTCATTATGATTTTAAGAGTCCCAATAGATTGTACGGAGTATTCATTCTGCTATGGCCGTCCTTAAATGACAGCAAACCGACAAGCTAAATCTGCCATGAAAAAACCTGGCAAAAAAGTATCTTCCGATTGTGATGCGGCAAACACACCTGTGCGCCATCGCAATGCAACAACGACACCTGAAATGCGTCAATTCATTCAGACTTCCGAGTTTACTGTCAGCCAGTTAGCTAAAATTCTTAATATTACTGAAGCAACAGTCAGAAAGTGGCGCAAGCGAGACTCAATAAGTGATACACCTAATACCCCACATCATTTAAAGACCACCCTTTCACCAATGGAAGAGTATGTGGTTGTCGGGTTGCGCTATCAATTGAAAATGCCCTTAGATAGGCTGCTAAAAGTCACCCAACAGTTCATCAATGAAAACGTATCTCGCTCTGGTTTAGCCCGTTGTCTTAAACGTTACGGTGTATCCAAACTCGATGAGTTTGAAAGCCCTTTTGTACCTGAACGATATTTTAATCAGTTACCCATTGTTCAGGGTACAGATGTAGCGACTTACACCTTAAACCCTGAAACTCTGGCTAACACCCTTGCTCTACCAGAGGCTACGCCCGATAACGTGGTACAAGTGGTTTCATTAACCATTCCACCGCAATTGACACAAGCAGACAGTTATTCAATTTTACTCGGTGTCGATTTTGCAACCGACTGGGTTTATCTCGACATCTATCAAGACAACCACACACAAGCGACCAATCGATATATCGCTTATGTGTTAAAGCACGGACCGTTTCATCTACGTAAGTTACTCGTCAAAAATTACCATACATTTTTAGCTCGTTTTCCTGGTGCAACTGCAGCAGAAAACGCGCCTCAAAATAATAAATCAGCTAAGGATAAGCTGAGTACTGGAGACTCAAAATGAGCCAAACCCCTACTAATCCTGAGACGCTCTCTCAAGAAAACAGTCAATCTCAAGATTCGAGATTAAATAAACGCCTTAAAGACATGCCAATTGCCATTGTTGGCATGGCAAGCATTTTTGCAAATTCGCGTTACCTGAATAAATTTTGGGATTTAATCAGTGAAAAAATTGATGCGATTACCGAAGTGCCTGAGTCGCACTGGCGTCCTGAAGATTACTTTGATGCTGATAAATCAACGCCAGATAAAAGCTACTGTAAACGTGGTGGCTTTATTCCAGAAGTTGACTTTAATCCAATGGAATTCGGCCTGCCACCAAATATTTTAGAACTGACTGATACTTCACAATTGCTTTCGCTAGTCATTGCCAAAGAAGTTCTTGCAGATGCGGGCGTTACCTCTGAGTACGATACTGACAAAATCGGTATTACGCTGGGTGTGGGTGGCGGTCAAAAGATCAATGCAAGCTTAACGGCGCGCCTGCAATACCCAGTGCTTAAAAAGGTATTTAAAAGTAGCGGCCTAAGTGATGCTGACAGCGATATGCTGATCAAAAAATTCCAAGACCAGTACATTCACTGGGAAGAAAACTCATTCCCAGGCTCACTAGGTAATGTTATTGCAGGTCGTATTGCTAACCGCTTCGATTTAGGCGGCATGAACTGTGTTGTTGACGCTGCATGTGCAGGCTCACTTGCCGCAATGCGTATGGCATTAACTGAGCTGGTTGAAGGCCGCAGTGAAATGATGATCACTGGTGGTGTTTGTACCGATAACTCACCTTCAATGTACATGAGCTTTTCAAAAACCCCAGCGTTCACCACCAATGAAACGATTCAACCCTTTGATATCGATTCAAAAGGCATGATGATTGGTGAAGGTATCGGCATGGTAGCCCTTAAGCGCCTTGAAGATGCAGAACGTGATGGTGACCGTATTTACTCAGTCATTAAAGGGGTTGGCGCTTCATCTGACGGTAAGTTCAAAAGTATTTATGCTCCGCGCCCTGAAGGCCAAGCAAAAGCACTAAAACGTGCTTATGATGATGCAGGTTTTGCCCCTGAAACCGTTGGCTTAATTGAAGCGCACGGCACAGGCACTGCAGCAGGTGATGTAGCCGAATTCAATGGTCTTAAATCAGTATTTGGTGAAAATGACCCAACCAAACAGCACATTGCGTTAGGTTCGGTTAAATCTCAAGTGGGTCACACTAAATCTACCGCTGGTACTGCTGGCGTGATTAAAGCCGCCCTTGCACTGCACCACAAAGTGCTACCGCCAACCATTAATGTCTCTAAGCCAAACCCTAAACTAAACGTTGAAGATTCGCCGTTTTTCGTTAACACTGAAACCCGTCCTTGGATGCCTCGCCCTGACGGCACACCACGTCGTGCTGGTATCAGCTCATTTGGTTTTGGTGGCACTAACTTCCACTTAGTATTGGAAGAATATAGTCCAGAACACAGCCGTGATGACAAATACCGTCAACGCCAAGTGGCTCAAAGCTTATTAATTAGTGCTGATAACAAAGCAGCCTTAATTGCAGAAGTGAATAAGTTAACCGCTGAAATCAGCGCACTTAAAGGTACTGACAATAGCAGTATTGAGCAAGCAGAGCTCACGCGCATTGCCAAGCAATATGCAGTGACTAAAATTGAAGATTCCGCTGCCCGCTTAGGTCTTGTGGTATCAAACCTTACCGAGCTAACCACTCAGCTTGGTTTAGCGTTAAAGCAACTTAATAACGATTCAGAAGCATGGCAATTGCCATCGGGTACCAGTTACCGCTCATCAGCACTCATCACTGTGACAACTAAGGGTAAAAAAGCGACTAGCGAACCAAAAGTCGCAGCGTTATTTGCCGGCCAAGGCTCGCAATACGTCAACATGGGTATTGAAGTCGCTTGTCATTTCCCTGAAATGCGTCAGCAACTGATCAAAGCCGATAAAGTGTTTGCAAGCTTTGACAAAACACCACTATCACAAGTGATGTTCCCTATTCCTGCTTTTGAAAAAGCAGATAAAGATGCACAAGCGGCATTACTCACCAGCACCGACAATGCGCAAAGTGCTATTGGCGTAGTCAGCATGAGTCAGTATCAGTTACTGAGTCAGGCAGGCTTTAGCGCGGATATGTTTGCAGGTCATAGCTTTGGTGAGCTTTCAGCATTATGTGCCGCTGGGGTAATTTCAAATGATGATTACTATCAGCTTTCATATGCTCGCGGCGCAGCTATGGCTTCATCGGCTATAGATAAAGACGGTAATGAATTAGATAAAGGCACCATGTACGCCATTATCTTGCCAGCTCATGATGCTGATGCAGCAAACAGCGATAACATCGCTAAGTTAGAAACCTGTATTGCTGAATTTGACGGTGTAAAAGTCGCTAATTATAACTCTGCGACTCAGCTTGTTATCGCAGGCCCTACAGAGTCTTGTGCACAAGCAGCTAAAGCCATTAGCGCATTAGGCTTTAAAGCCATTGCACTGCCTGTCTCTGGCGCATTCCATACGCCACTTGTAGGACATGCACAAAAGCCATTCGCTAAAGCCATCGATAAAGCCAAGTTTACTGCCTGCAAAGTTGAATTATTCTCAAATGCCAGCGGTGAAAAACATCCAACGGATGCTAAGTCGATTAAAGCGGCATTTAAACAGCACATGCTACAGTCGGTTCGCTTTACTGATCAGTTAAACAGCATGTATGACGCTGGAGCGCGTGTATTTGTTGAGTTCGGGCCTAAGAATATCTTGCAGAAACTGGTTGAAGCCACGCTAGGTAACAAAGCAGAAAGCGTATCAGTGATTAGCATCAATCCCAATCCGAAAGGTAACAGCGATCTGCAGTTACGTATTGCGGCTATGCAACTTAACGTACTTGGCGCACCGCTAACGGAGGTTGATCCTTATCAAGCAGAAATCGCCGCCCCTGCAGTGCCGAAAGGCATGAACGTCAAGCTAACAGCTTCAAACCATATCAGTGCACCAACCCGCGCTAAAATGGAAAAATCATTAACCACTGGCAAAGTCACTTCACAAATTGTTGAAACTGTTGTCGAAAAAGTGGTTGAAGTACCGGTTGAAAAAGTAGTAGAGAAAATCGTGGAAAAAGAAGTCATTAAAACAGAATACGTTGAAGTTGCCGCATCAGGTTCAACTGCAGTGTCTAACGCTGCTGCTCAAGCGCCTCAAAAAATAGCACCTCAAGCTCCAGCACAAAGTGCTCCAGCTTCAGGCAGCTTAGAAGCGTTCTTCAATGCACAACAGCAAGCAGCTGATTTACATCAGCAGTTCTTAGCCATTCCACAGCAATATGGTGACACCTTTACTCATCTAATGGCCGAGCAAAGTAAAATGGCTGCTGCAGGACATGCTATTCCTGAGAGCCTACAACGCTCAATGGAGCTATTCCACCAGCATCAAGCTCAAACACTACAAAGTCATACTTTGTTCCTTGAGCAACAAGCACAGTCAAGCCAAAACGCATTAAGCATGCTGACTGGTCAAGCACCAGTAGCGACAGCGCCTGTTGTTGCAGTTCCTGTTATCAATACTCCTAGAGTTAATGCGCCTATCGCTGCAACTCCAGTGATTACAGCGCCAGCACCAGTCGTTGAAGCTGTAAAAGTAGCCGCTCCAGTACAAGCGCCTGTTTCCAAACCTGCCGCTATGGCAGCTCCAGCGCCACGTATTGAACCAGTAAAAGCACCTGCCCCAATTACTGCTCCTGTCGTTGCGCCGGTAGTTGCAGCAGCGCCTGCAGGTTTAAACGCAGAAACAGTGCTGAACACTATGCTCGAAGTCGTTGCTGAAAAGACCGGTTACCCGACTGAAATGCTTGAATTAAGCATGGATATGGAAGCAGACCTTGGTATCGATTCAATCAAGCGTGTTGAAATTCTAGGAACCGTTCAAGACGAACTACCAACGCTACCAGAGTTAAGCCCTGAAGATTTAGCTGAATGTCGTACACTTGGCGAAATCGTTGATTATATGAACAGCAAGCTGCCTACAAATGCAGCTGAAGGGATTCAAATAGCAGCTCAAACTGCTGTTGCAGCACCAGCATCAGGTCTTAGCGCAGAAACCGTGCTTAATACAATGCTTGAAGTCGTAGCTGAAAAAACCGGTTACCCAACTGAAATGCTTGAACTGAGCATGGATATGGAAGCAGACCTTGGTATTGATTCAATCAAACGTGTTGAGATTTTAGGTACCGTTCAAGACGAACTACCAACACTGCCAGAATTGAGCCCTGAAGATTTAGCTGAGTGTCGTACCCTTGGCGAAATCGTTTCTTATATGAACTCTAAGCTACCAGCTGAAGACTCTAAACTTCCTACAAGTGCCGCTGAAGCCTCTCAGCTACCAACTACTGGTTCTGCTCCAGTAGGTTTAAGCGCTGAACAAGTTCAAAGCACCATGATGACTGTGGTTGCTGAAAAGACGGGTTACCCAACTGAAATGCTTGAACTGAGCATGGATATGGAAGCAGACCTTGGTATTGATTCAATCAAGCGTGTTGAAATTTTAGGTACCGTTCAAGATGAACTGCCAACACTGCCAGAATTGAGCCCTGAAGATTTAGCTGAGTGTCGCACCTTGGGCGAAATCGTTTCTTATATGAACTCTAAGCTGCCAGCTGAAGGCTCTAAACTTCCTACAAGTGCCGCTGAAGGCTCTCAGCTACAAACTGCTGGTTCTGCTCCAGTAGGTTTAAGCGCTGAACAAGTTCAAAACACCATGATGACTGTGGTTGCTGAAAAGACGGGTTACCCTACTGAAATGCTTGAGTTGAGCATGGATATGGAAGCGGATTTAGGTATCGACTCAATCAAACGTGTTGAGATTCTAGGTACCGTTCAAGATGAACTACCAACACTGCCAGAACTTAACCCTGAAGATTTAGCTGAGTGTCGTACCCTTGGTGAGATCGTCAGCTACATGAACAGCAAACTTCCTGCAGTCAGTGCAAATACTGTCACTGCACCAGTGACGCAAGTTGCTCCTGCTAACAATGGTTTATCAGCTCAAGAAGTTCAAAACACCATGATGACTGTGGTTGCAGAAAAGACCGGTTACCCAACTGAAATGCTTGAGTTAAGCATGGATATGGAAGCGGATTTAGGCATCGACTCAATCAAACGTGTTGAGATTTTAGGTACTGTTCAAGACGAGCTACCAGGCTTGCCAGAGCTTAACCCTGAAGATTTAGCTGAGTGTCGTACACTTGGTGAAATCGTCAGCTATATGAACAGCAAGCTTCTTCCTACAAGTGCAGCCGCAGGCGCTAATACACAGGCAGCTCCAGCAGTTAGTGGTTTATCAGCTGAAACAGCCCTGAGCGCCCCGTCAGGTTTATCTGCAGAGCAAGTTCAAAGCACTATGATGACTGTGGTTGCTGAAAAGACCGGCTACCCAACGGAAATGCTTGAACTAAGCATGGATATGGAAGCGGATTTAGGCATCGACTCAATCAAGCGAGTTGAAATCTTAGGTACTGTTCAAGACGAACTACCTGGCTTACCAGACCTAAACCCTGAAGATTTAGCAGAATGTCGCACTTTAGGCGAAATCGTTAGCTACATGAACAGCAAACTAACGACAAGCAGTGTTGTGAACACTGCAGCATCAACGGCAGCTGCACCAACAGCCACAGCAGATTTAGCAAACGACTTACCTCCTCATCAGGAAGTCGCACTAAAAAAGCTACCAGCGGCGGATAAGTTAGTTGACTGTTTTTCAAAAGACGCATGTATCGTTATCAATGATGACGGTCATAACGCAGGTGTTTTAGCTGAAAAATTAGTAGCAACAGGCCTAACCGTCGCCGTTATTCGTAGCCCTGAATCTGTGACATCTGCGCAATCACCGCTAAGTAGCGATATTGCCAGCTTCACTTTATCAGCGGTCAGTGATGAAGCAATTAGCGATGTAATAGCTCAAATCAGTAAGCAACATAAGATTGCAGGTTTTGTTCACCTGCAGCCTCAACTCGCAACATCAGGCAACTTACCATTAAGTGATGCTGGATTTATCGCAGTTGAGCAAGCTTTCTTGATGGCAAAACATCTACAAAGTCGTTTTAGCGAATTAGCACAATCACAACGCGTAAGCTTTATGACAGTGAGCCGTATTGATGGTGGTTTTGGTTATTTAAATACCACTGAACTGGCAAAAGCTGAGCTTAACCAGGCTGCTTTATCTGGTCTCACCAAAACCCTCGGCCATGAGTGGCCAAACGTGTTTTGTCGAGCATTAGATATTGCACCAAGTTTTGAAGCTGTTGAGCTTGCTCAAGCAGTGATTGCAGAGCTTTATGATGTTGAAACAAGCATTGCAGAAGTCGGTGTTAGCGACCAAGGTCGTCACACACTCACAGCAACAACAGCGGCGCAAACTCGCTACCAAACAACATCGCTCAATAGTAGTGACACAGTGCTTGTTACTGGCGGCGCAAAAGGCGTGACATTTGAATGTGCCTTAACACTTGCTAAGCAAACCCAGTCGCACTTTATCCTAGCGGGTCGCAGTGAGCATTTAGCTGGTAATTTACCGACTTGGGCTCAAGGCAAACAAGCAAAAGAATTAAAAGCTGCTGCAATCGGGTTTATTCAATCTCAAGGTAACAAGCCAACACCTAAGCAAATTGATGCCTTAGTTTGGCCGATTACCAGCAGTTTAGAGATTGACCGCTCACTAGCCGCGTTCAAAGACGTTGGCGCAAGTGCTGAGTACGTCAGCATGGATGTCAGTTCAGATGCAGCTATTAAACAATCACTTGCTGGTCTAAAACCAATTACAGGCATAATTCATGGTGCTGGTGTACTCGCCGATAAACACATTCAAGACAAAACATTAGCTGAGTTAGGCCGTGTATATGGCACTAAAGTGTCAGGCTTTGCTGGCATCATCAATGCGATTGATGCAAGCAAATTGAAGCTAGTTGCTATGTTCTCATCTGCAGCGGGTTTCTATGGCAATACGGGTCAAAGTGATTACTCAATGTCGAATGAGATCCTTAACAAGACAGCACTACAACTTGCAGCAAACTACCCGCAAGCAAAAGTGATGAGCTTTAACTGGGGACCTTGGGACGGCGGTATGGTCAGTTCAGCCTTAAAGAAAATGTTTGTTGAACGCGGCGTATATGTGATTCCGCTCGATAAAGGCGCAAACTTGTTTGCTCACAGTCTATTGTCTGAGTCTGGCGTACAGCTATTAATCGGTTCAAGTATGCAAGGTTCGGCATCAACTGAAGGCGCTGCTGTAAAAAAGCTTAATGCGGACTCTTCGCATAATGCCGAGGGTTCGCTGATTCTTTCTTTAAATAATGCTGCAAGTCACCGTGTTGTGAGTAACACGGTGAGTGTTGAACGAGTACTAAATCCTGTTGCAATGCCTTTCATTGAAGATCATTGCATCGCGGGTAATCCAGTACTACCAACAGTGTGCGCCATACAATGGATGCGTGAAACTGCGCAGCAATTGTGTGGTCTGCCTGTATTGGTTCAAGATTATAAGCTGCTAAAAGGCATTATTTTCGAGACTAAAGAGCCACAAGTATTAACGTTGAAACTGACGCAAACTGAATCAGGCTTAACAGCACTGATTGCTAGTCGCATGCAAAGTGATGATGTGGATAGTTTGCTTAGACCTCAGTATCAAGCCAGCCTCCTTGTTAATGAGAACGTTGTTAATGAGAAGCTCGGAAATGTCGCTGTTTCAAACACGCTACCAACAGTGGTAAAAAACGCCCAGCAGTTAGCAGAGTCAGGCAAAGTCATCAGCACAGATAGTGAGCTATATAGCAACGGCAGCTTATTCCACGGCCCTCGCCTTCAAGGAATAAAGCAGCTGTTAATTGCCGACGATAAGCAGTTGGTTTGTTCGGTTGAATTACCACAAATTGATGCTAAAGATTGTGCAAGCTTTACGCCGCAAACAGGTTTAGGTGGTAGTCAGGCTTTCGCTGAAGATTTGCTACTGCAAGCCATGTTAGTGTGGGCGCGTATCAAGCATGATGCAGCCAGCTTACCTTCAACCATTGGTGAGTTAACCACTTATGCACCGTTTGCATCAGGTGACAGTGGCTACTTAGTGCTGAATGTGGTTAAAAGTACCAGTCGTTCATTAACGGCTGACATTGCTTTATATCATCAAGATGGCCGCCTAAGTTGTACGATGACAAACGCTAAAACGACAATCAGCAAAAGCTTAAATGAGGCTTTTTTAGCCCCAGCTAAAGCATTAGCTGATTTGCAGGAGTCAGTGTGAGTAATCAAACTCTTTCTGCACAAAAAGTACAGTCTACAACATCAGCAAGTGCGGCTAACATGCGCATCGCGTTAAAGTTAGTGGCGAATGAGTCTTTCTCATTCGCCGCGCAAGCTGAAATGAACAGCTCTGCTTTTGCTGCCATCAAGTCATGTTCTTTAGCTGACAGTATTGGTTTGTCAGCTATCGTGCTTGAAATTGATGTGTCATCGTTAGACGACACATCAGCCCCCGCAAACCAAGCTATCAGTTTTAGTGACTATTTAGCCCAAGCGATTGTTCATATAGAACAACAGCAAAGTGTGCTACTCAGCCACCCTGCTATGCCTTATCGTTTATTAATGATGCCAGCTATTGTTGCTGCTAAGCATCGCTGCCACCCCCATGCTTATTTAACAGGTATGGGCGATGATAGTAATGCAAAAACAGCAACCTCTAAGGCATTATCTCAAGCGAAACGCGCTCATATCAGCCCAATCCAAATGGATGCGACTCATTGCAACAGCTATAAAGATAAGTTTGCTGAATTGATAACGCTAGTTGGCAACATTGCAGCGCGAAGCATGCCTGAAACGCCTGCTAAGCTCACTGCAGACAGTTCAAAATACTGGTTCAGCGAAATGCATCAAAGCCGCGTGGCTTGCTTCAATATCACTGAAGGCGCTCATCATCATGCAGCTGTGTTAGTTCAAGGAACTGAGCTTGCCCAGGCAAAATCTATGCTGGATGAAAAGCGGATATTTATCCCTTTATCTGCAGATAATTTGCAAGCGTTCAAATTGCAATTAACAGACTTACACGCCCAACTTGATAGCATTAAATCGCAGTCAGATAACATCATGACTTTAATGCTCACTCAGCTGGAAAAGTTTGCTAACAATAACGCGTTATCGGCCGTGATCATGGCAAACTCGGCAGCTGCAGCTTTTACTGAAGCCGAAGCCATGCTATTGGCTGTTGAAACAGCATTAAATAACAACACAACAGAACTCGATTACAAAACGCCGTCTGGGAGCTGTTTACATACTTCATCCCTACAAAAAGACGCGCATAGTGGCGTCTGTTTTGTCTACCCCGGCGTAGGTACTGTTTACCCACAAATGTTTGCTCAATTACCCAGTTACTTTCCAACGCTGTTTTCACAATTAGAACGTGAAGGCGACGTCAAAGCCATGCTGCAAGCAGAAAGCATTTACGCTGAAAATGCCAAAGTATCAGATATGAGCCTAGATAAACTGGCCATTGCTGGTGTCGGTGTGAGTTATATTTTAACTAAGATATTAACCCAGCACTTTGCTATAAAACCAAATTTTGCCATGGGTTACTCTATGGGTGAAGCGTCGATGTGGGCCAGTCTTGATGTGTGGAAAACGCCGCACAATATGATTGAAGCAACTCAAACCAATAGCATTTTCACCACCGACATTTCAGGTCGATTAGATTGCGTGCGTCAAGCATGGCAATTGAATCATGATGAAGATATTGTCTGGAATAGTTTTGTGGTTCGCGCTGAGCCAAGCATCATAGAAGCTGCCTTAAGTGACTACCCTCGTGCTTATCTCGCCATCGTTCAAGGCGACACCTGCGTACTTGCTGGTTGTGAGCAAAGCTGTAAAGCGCTACTTAAGCAAATAGGTAAACGTGGGATTGCTGCGAATCGTGTTACTGCGATGCACACCCAACCTGCGATGCTAATACGCGACAATGTGCAAACATTCTATCAGCAACCGCTTCATGATCAGGCTGTACTTAATGCACAAGCGGCGCAAATACAATTTATGAGCGCTGCCAGCACTATACCTGTTAGCGTCACCAGCGAAGCAATTGCAGACTCTATTGCTGATACATTCTGCCACCCGCTGAATTTTACGGAATTAGTAAACAATACACGTAAACAAGGCGCCAGTTTATTCGTTGAAATTGGCGCAGACAGACAAACCAGCACCTTAATCGACAAAATTACCCGCACCTCTGAAGCCCCCGATACAGTAATGAATTCAGCATGCCAAGCCATTGCAACTAATGCTAAAGGCGGCGATGACCTAACAGCGCTACTGAAATGTATTGCTCAACTTGTGGCTCACAACGTGCCGTTATCACTCAATTATTTAACTGATGGTTTAACCAACCTTTTGACTACGCAACTTATGACAGCGCAAAGAAGTCAAACTGCGATGAGTCAATCAAACTCTCAGTTAGCCTCACAATTAGAAGGAGAACAATCTTGAGTTCTCAATCGAATACACAACACGCGAGTTTGCCAAAAATTGCGATTGTCGGTTTAGCGACCCAATACCCTGATGCGGAAACACCGGCAAAGTTTTGGCAGAATCTATTAGATAAAAAAGACTCTCGCACAACCATTAGCAGCCAAAAACTCAATGCTAACCCTGCTGATTTTACTGGTGTACAAGGTCAGTCAGACCGCTTTTATTGTGATAAAGGCGGTTATATTCAAAACTTCAGTTTTGATGCTAATGGTTACAAAATCCCAGTGGCGCAATTTGACGGCCTTGATGACAGCTTTTTATGGGCAACAGATACTGCCCGCAACGCATTAAATGATGCTGGCATTGATATTACAAACCCACAAAATGCAGCTAGCTTAAGCCGTACAGGGATTGTAATGGGAACCTTATCGTTCCCAACAGCAAAATCGAATGAGTTGTTTGTCCCGCTGTATCACAGCGCGGTAGAAAAAGCCTTACAGCATAAACTGCAGCAAGCTGATTTTACCCTGCAAGCTTTTGACTCTGAAGGCTTTGCAACGCAGGCGACACCTGCCTCATTATCTAACGGTGCGATTGCTCATAACGCCTCAAAGTTAGTGGCTGACGCGCTGGGTTTAGGCGCTGCGCAATTAAGCCTAGATGCCGCCTGTGCAAGTTCAGTTTACTCGCTAAAACTTGCCTGTGACTACTTGCATACTGGCAAAGCTGACATGATGCTTGCTGGCGCAGTGTCTGGCGCTGACCCATTCTTTATTAACATGGGTTTCTCCATTTTTCACGCCTACCCTGACCATGGTATTTCTGCGCCTTTTGATAGTAACTCAAAAGGTTTATTTGCCGGTGAAGGTGCTGGAGTATTAGTGCTAAAGCGTCTTGAAGATGCCGAACGCGATGGCGACCATATCTACGCGTTGGTTAGCGGTATTGGATTATCAAATGACGGCAAAGGTCAATTTGTATTAAGCCCGAATAGCGATGGCCAAGTTAAAGCGTTTGAGCGTGCTTATGCTGACGCAGCAATGCACGATGAAAGTGCTGGCTCTGAGCGTTTTGGACCAGACAAAGTTGAAGTGATTGAGTGTCATGCAACAGGCACACCTTTAGGTGATAAAGTTGAACTGACTTCAATGGAGCGCTTTTTCAGTGACAAGCTCAAAGGGAGCAACACGCCGCTCATTGGCTCTGCTAAGTCTAACTTAGGTCATTTGCTGACGGCTGCAGGAATGCCTGGGATCATGAAAATGATCTTTGCTATGCGCCAAGGTATGTTACCGCCAAGTATTAATATTAGCGCGCCGATTGCATCTCCATCGGAGATGTTTGGCCCAGCCACATTACCCAATGATGTATTACCTTGGCCAGACAAAGCAGGCAATAAAGCCCGCCATGCTGGGGTATCGGTTTTTGGTTTTGGTGGCTGTAATGCTCATTTATTGGTTGAGTCTTACTTTGCTAAAAATAATGCTAATAACAGCACTCGCACCCCGTCACATTCAACGACTCATTCAGCGACTCATTCAACGACAATCAATGCGCAATTACCTATGCATATTACCGGCATGGCATCGCACTTTGGCTGCCTTAGCACCATTAATGCATTCGCTAATGCCGTTGCAACTCAGCAAAATGCTTTTAGTGCATTACCAGCAAAACGTTGGAAAGGCCTTGATAAACACCCTGAATTATTAAGCCAATTTGGCATTGCAGAAACAGCGCCAATGGGCGCTTATATCGACCAGTTTGATTTCGATTTTTTACGTTTCAAAGTGCCACCGAATGAAGATGACCGTTTGATTTCTCAGCAGCTGTTATTAATGAAAGTGGCTGATGAAGCGATACATGATGCCAAGCTTGAGTCAGGTAGTAAGGTAGCCGTGCTTGTGGCAATGGAAACTGAACTTGAATTGCATCAATTTCGCGGTCGAGTCAATTTGCATACCCAAATAGCAGCAAGCCTTAAGGCCCATGGCGTAAGCTTATCTGACTCTGAATACCAAGCACTTGAAACCATTGCCATGGACAGCGTGTTAGATGCCGCTAAGCTCAACCAATATACCAGTTTCATTGGTAATATTATGGCGTCGCGTATCTCATCGTTATGGGATTTCAATGGCCCAGCCTTTACGATTTCAGCGGGCGAGCAGTCGGTTAATCGCTGTATTGATGTGGCGCAAAACTTATTCTCGATGGAATCTCGTCAAGAGCCATTAGATGCAGTGATTATTGCCGCGGTTGATTTATCTGGCAGCATTGAAAACATGGTGCTAAAAACGGCCAACTTAGCGAAAACAGGGGCGAAAACAGCTCAGCAGCAAACGCTTAATATTGGTGAAGGTGCTGGTGCAATTGTTCTGCAAACCGCCACACCAAAAGCTGTTAATGTCGAGTCGTTAGATTTAATTCATCAAGCCTTAGGCGCAGTAGAATCACCAATCACTGAACATGACACATCAATATTACTGCAAAACAGCTACGGTACAATTAATACGTTAGCCTTTGGTCATAGCGAGCAAGTCAATAGCATCAGCGATAGCTTGTTAACCCCTGCAGGGTTAGCGGCTGAGCAGATTAATGCCCTGGAGCTTAACCAAGCACCAGATGGACAGGTATTGCCAAATAATATCAGTGCAGTGCAGCAGTTATCGCAAATGTTTAGCCAATCAAGCCCGAGCCAAGCGCAGCAGTGCATTGGCCATACGTTTGCAGCATCGGGTATTGCCAGCTTATTGCATGGCGTTTTATCACTTAAAACAGATTCAACAAGTCAAAACCTTGTTGTAGCCACAATGAGTGAAAATCAATGTTCGCAACTGCTCGTTAGTCAATCAGCGCAGCAATCAACAGCGCTTAAGACCCGAATAAACACAGATATTGGCCAGCAAACCGCCAAAAAACTGAGCTTAGTGAAACAAGTCAGCTTAGGTGGCCGTGATATTTATCAACATATTGTCGATGCACCTTTACCTGAGTTAGACAGTATTCGCGCTAAAACGGCCAAATTAACGCCAGTAGCCAAAAGCACTCCGTTGACGATGGCCGAGCGTAACCAGTTTATTGCGCCAGCAAATACAAATGCAGTGACAGCTGACACTACTCCCCCAATTTCAATGACAACAGAGACTTCTATGCCGTTTTCTGATCGTTCAACCCAGTTTAACCCTAAACCAAGCCAGTCAGCGCCGAAGCAAGTCGCTTCGCCTCAAACCGCCATCAACCAAGTGCCAAGTGTTGCCATCAGCCAAGTGCCACCTGCACACTTAACTGCGTTTGAACAAAACCAATGGTTAGCCCATCAAGCGCAATTAGCGTTTTTGAAGAGCCGTGAGCAAGGTTTAAAAGTGGCAGACGCGCTCTTAAAGCAAGAGCTAGCCTATGCAAATGGTCAGCCTTATATTGCCCAATCAGTCGCACAAGCTGTTGCACCTATCCAAGCAGCAAACGTGTTAGCTCAGCCAGTAGCATCTGCTCCAGTTTTGCGTCCAGATCATGCCAACGTGCCGCCATACACAGCGCCAGTGCCAGCAGATAAGCCATGTATTTGGAATTATGCTGATTTAGTGGAATATGCAGAAGGCGATATTGCCAAAGTATTTGGCCCAGATTACGCTGTAATTGATAACTACTCTCGCCGTGTACGTCTTCCTACAACAGATTACTTATTGGTATCTCGTGTTACTAAGCTCGATGCCACCATGAATCAATACAAGCCATGTAGCATGACAACGGAATATGACATCCCTGAAGATGCGCCGTATTTAGTTGACGGACAAATTCCATGGGCAGTAGCCGTTGAGTCAGGCCAATGCGATTTGATGCTGATCAGCTACTTAGGCATTGATTTTGAAAACAAAGGTGAGCGCGTTTATCGTCTTCTTGATTGTACGTTAACCTTCTTAGATGACTTACCTCGTGGCGGCGATACCTTACGTTACGATATTAAAATCAACAACTTTGCTAAAAATGGCGACACCTTATTATTCTTCTTCTCTTACGAGTGTTTTGTTGGCGATAAGATGATCCTCAAAATGGATGGCGGTTGTGCCGGCTTCTTTACCGATCAAGAGTTGGATGATGGCAAAGGCGTTATTCGCACTGATGATGAAATCAAAATCCGTGAAACAGCATTAAACAACCCGAACAAACCTCGTTTTGAACCACTACTACATTGCGCGCAAACTGAGTTTGATTATGGACAAATCCATCATCTACTGAATGCCGATATTGGTGGTTGTTTTAGTGGTGAACACCACAACCATCAACAAGCTTCGGGTAAACAAGACTCGTTATGTTTCGCTTCAGAAAAGTTCTTGATGATTGAGCAAGTTGGCAACCTGCAAGTTCATGGCGGCGCTTGGGGCTTAGGCTTTATTGAAGGCCACAAAACCTTAGCACCTGATCATTGGTACTTCCCTTGTCATTTCCAAGGTGACCAAGTGATGGCTGGCTCGTTGATGGCAGAAGGCTGTGGCCAATTACTGCAATTCTTTATGTTGCACATCGGCATGCACACCTTAGTTGAAAACGGCCGCTTCCAACCACTTGAAAATGCGTCGCAAAAAGTACGTTGTCGTGGTCAAGTATTGCCGCAACATGGCGAATTAACGTACCGCATGGAAATCACTGAAATTGGTACTCACCCTCGCCCATATGCAAAAGCAAACATTGATATTTTACTCAATGGTAAAGCGGTAGTTGATTTCCAAAACCTTGGTGTGATGATTAAAGAAGAAGCCGAATGTACCCGTTTCATCGGCGACACTTCAGAGACAAGTGCTATCATTTCAAGCACAGTCCAAAACAACAATAGCCATAATACGCCTGCATCAACAAATGCACCGTTAATGGCGCAAGTGCCTGACTTAAGCGCACCAACCAACAAAGGGGTTATCCCACTGCAGCATGTTGAAGCGCCGCTGATCCCTGACTATCCAAACCGCACCCCTGATACGCTGCCGTTCACTGCTTATCACATGTTTGAATTTGCCACAGGCAACATAGAAAACTGTTTTGGCCCTGACTTTAGTATCTATCGCGGCTTTATCCCACCTCGTACGCCGTGTGGTGACTTACAGTTAACCACTCGTATTATCGATATTGACGGTAAACGTGGCGAACTTAAAAAGCCATCATCATGTATCGCTGAATACGAAGTCCCAACAGATGCATGGTACTTTGCTAAAAACAGCCATGCCTCTGTAATGCCATATTCAGTACTAATGGAAATCTCACTGCAACCAAACGGTTTTATCTCAGGTTACATGGGCACGACGTTAGGCTTCCCAGGTGAAGAGTTATTCTTCCGTAACCTTGATGGTAGTGGCGAGTTACTCCGCGATGTGGATTTGCGCGGTAAAACCATTGTTAACGACTCAAAACTGTTATCTACCGTGATAGCTGGCAGTAACATTATTCAAAGTTTCACCTTTGATTTAAGTGTCGATGGCGAGCCTTTCTACAAAGGCAGCGCGGTATTTGGTTACTTCAAAGGCGATGCACTTAAAAACCAACTGGGTATTGATAATGGCCGCATCACGCAGCCTTGGCATGTTGAAAACAATGTTGCTGCCGATATCACCGTTGATTTACTGGATAAGCAATCTCGCGTATTCCATGCGCCTGCTAATCAGCCACATTACCGTCTAGCCGGTGGTCAGCTTAACTTTATCGACAAAGCTGAAATCGTTGATAAAGGGGGCAAAAATGGTTTAGGTTACTTGTCTGCATCTCGCACCATTGACCCAAGTGATTGGTTCTTCCAGTTCCATTTCCATCAAGATCCTGTGATGCCGGGTTCATTAGGCGTTGAAGCGATTATCGAGTTAATGCAAACTTACGCCATCAGTAAAGACTTAGGTAAAGGTTTCACTAACCCTAAATTTGGTCAGATTTTATCTGACATCAAATGGAAGTACCGTGGCCAAATTAACCCACTGAATAAACAAATGTCGTTAGATGTGCACATCAGTGCAGTTAAAGATGAAAACGGCAAACGCATTATTGTAGGTGACGCAAACCTAAGCAAAGACGGTTTACGTATATACGAAGTTAAAGACATCGCAATCTGTATCGAAGAGGCATAAAGGAATAATAATGACTATAAGCACTCAAAACGAAAAGCTATCTCCATGGCCTTGGCAAGTTGCCCCGAGTGATGCCAGCTTTGACACTGCCACTATCGGTAAAAAATTAAAAGAACTGACTCAAGCTTGTTACCTGATTAATCACCCTGAAAAGGGCTTGGGTGTTTCACAACATGCCCAAGTGATGACAGAAAGCATCAACAGCCAACAAGATCTACCCGTCAGTGCATTTGCCCCTGCATTAGGAACACAAAGTTTAGGCGACAGTAATTTCCGCCGTGTGCATGGGGTTAAATACGCATACTACGCAGGCGCGATGGCGAATGGTATTTCATCAGAAGAGCTAGTGATTGCATTAGGTCAAGCTGGCATCTTATGCTCGTTTGGCGCAGCAGGATTAATTCCTTCTCGTGTAGAGCAAGCAATTAACCGTATTCAAACTGCGCTACCAAATGGCCCATACATGTTTAACTTAATCCATAGCCCAAGCGAACCCGCGCTTGAGCGTGGCAGTGTTGAACTATTTTTAAAACATAAAGTGCGCACCGTTGAAGCATCAGCATTTTTAGGGCTAACCCCACAAATTGTGTATTATCGCGCAGCGGGTTTAAGCCGTGATAGTCAAGGCGAAGTCGTTATCGCCAACAAGGTTATCGCTAAAGTGAGCCGCACCGAGGTTGCTATTAAGTTTATGCAACCTGCCCCAGCTAAAATGCTGCAAAAACTAGTTGATGAAGGCTTAATCACTGCAGAGCAAATGGAGCTTGCGCAGCTCGTTCCTATGGCCGATGACATCACAGCAGAAGCTGATTCTGGTGGTCATACAGATAACCGTCCGTTAGTGACATTATTGCCAACTATTTTAGCGCTAAAAGATAAAGTGCAAGCTGAGTATCAGTACAAAACACCTATTCGCGTAGGTTGTGGCGGTGGTGTCGGCACCCCTGATGCGGCACTCGCCACCTTTAACATGGGCGCAGCGTATATCGTTACAGGTTCAATTAACCAAGCTTGTGTTGAAGCTGGAGCCAGTGAACACACTCGTAAGTTGCTTGCGACAACAGAAATGGCTGATGTGACCATGGCGCCAGCAGCTGACATGTTCGAAATGGGCGTAAAACTACAAGTGGTTAAACGCGGCACATTGTTCCCAATGCGCGCAAACAAGCTTTATGAAATTTACACCCGTTATGAATCCATTGAAGCTATACCAGCAGAAGAGCGTGAAAAACTTGAAAAACAAGTCTTCCGTTCAACCCTCGATGAGATTTGGGCAGGCACAGTAGCCCACTTTAACGAGCGCGACCCTAAGCAAATCGAGCGTGCTGAAGGAAACCCGAAACGTAAAATGGCACTTATCTTCCGTTGGTATTTAGGTCTTTCAAGCCGTTGGTCAAACTCTGGCGAAGTGGGTCGTGAAATGGATTACCAAATTTGGGCAGGCCCTGCACTTGGCGCGTTCAATGAATGGGCAAAAGGCAGCTATTTAGATGATTATACCCAGCGAAATGCGGTAGACTTAGCCAAACACTTGATGCATGGCGCAGCGTACCAAGCTCGCGTTAACTTATTGACTGCTCAAGGCGTACCGCTTCCGGTTGAACTGCAACGTTGGAGCCCGCTTGATCAGGTAAAATAACCTAACTGCTAATCCGCAGTTGTTGTTTTACAATATGAGCCAGTTATCAGTTTATGGCAAGTTAACGGTAAGTTAGCGGTAAGTCATGTATCAAACAACAAATTGCGTTATCAGCCTATACCCTTGATCTAGGAATAAATAGTCAAGGAATAGGCTGATGATTAGAACAGTAAAGCGAATTAGGTATCAGTATGAGTGAAACACAAAAATTAGATTTTTCAGCGGTCAATGGCACTACGCTTGAGTCATTTAATCAGCAAAAAAATCTGATAAAACGCATGCTAAAAGGCAATAGCGCCCAGTGTAGTGAGTGCAATAAACCACTGACACTGCAACTCCCGCCTAACTCAGCTAAAGCGAAAGTAAGCACAAAATCCCCTGGTATATATTGCGCCAAAGGTTGTACCGATATTGAACTGGATATGGAAGCCGTTGCGTTGATGAAGTAAGACCAGCGATGTCATATGACCATATTATAAAAGCACCTTAGGGTGCTTTTTTTGTATGCTTAGAATCTTAGCCAAATGCCAGTTTATCAACTGTCGTCATGTAAAAAGGCGCAAGACTTTACCTAGCTGAAATATTAATGAGTGGGTTACAAAGCAAGACATCAGCTTGCATTGAAGCTTGAAACTGCTAACAAAATTAGGAGTAAACCCCTGTTACCTCCTCCAATGGCGAGTATGTAAAGTTTCAATCTGGAATGTCTCTGCGTCACAAGCAGGTTTCAGTTTAAGACTTCAATATACGTCGATACCAATAGCCCTCTTATTTAAGTGCTCTGTTATAAATGTTCAGTCATATGCGCTTTGTAACAAATCAGCACTATGTCGCACTTTTGCTAACAAAAATAATGCGTTAACAAATATTTGACCTATATCAACAATAAATAACATTAGCTAAGGCAAACTAACTCATTCTTTTTTATGTGGTTATATTTCTATGAGTCATAACAAGGCTAACAACAATATTGAACAACCCCTTACTGATGATTGTATTTTACTTTCTACCACTGACTTAAATGGAAATATAAAGTACGCCAATAAGGCTTTTGCCGATATTTCAGAATTCAGTGCAGACGAGTTACATGGCAAGCCCCATAATATTGTTCGCCATCCTGATATGCCCAAAGCCGCCTTCAAGTCCCTGTGGGATAATGTAAAAGAAGGTAAACCATGGTGTGGCATCGTTAAAAATAAAACCAAAACAGGTAAGTTCTACTGGGTGAACGCCTATATATCACCCGTTTACGAAAATGGACGCTTACATGAACTTCAATCTATTCGTCGTAAACCAAGCCGTGAACATATCGCTACAGCAGAAAAAATCTATCAACAACTCAATGACGGTAAGCAACCTGCAGAACTCAGCCCTCCTCTATTTAGTTTTACTGGAGCACTGTGTTTATGGGCTGTATTTATCTCATTAATCGCCGCTGTCGCGCCATTAGTTATGCCAATGCTTGTTGCAGCTATTTTTATTCCAATTCTTGCTGGTATTGGGATTTACTTCCTCACCCGACCATTAAAAGATCTTGAAAACAAAGCGACCCAAATAATTGATGATCCGATTGCTTGTGGTGTTTTTGCTTCAAACCAAAACGAGTTAGGCAAAATTGATTTAGCTTTAAATTATTTAATTACTGAAATGGGTGGTGTGGTTGGTCGTATGGCTGATTCTGCCTCGTCAATCAGTGAAGAAAGCCAGCAACTCAATGACACGATTATTCAGACACGCGAGCGAGTGCAAGAGCAAACCCAACAAACCAGCCAAGCTGCCACGGCGATGGAAGAAATGACCACCAGCTTTGCAGAAGTGAATGACAATACGCACAATACCGCCCAAGAAATTACCACCAGCCAGGAAGCTGCTAACCTAGGCCATAACAGCATGGTGAAAGTGGTTAACTCAATTGGTGAGCTCAGAAAAGAAGTGGTTCAATTTTCAACTGTGGTTAACACCATCGAGCGCGACAGTAAATCTATTGCTAGCGTGCTGAGCGAAATCAAAGGCATTGCAGAACAAACTAACCTACTCGCACTCAATGCAGCTATTGAAGCAGCAAGAGCTGGAGAAAGCGGCAGAGGCTTTGCGGTGGTTGCCGATGAAGTAAGACAATTATCGATTCGCACCAGTGAATCCACTGCAGAAATTGAACATATCGTGGCTAATTTCCAACAAAGCACTCAAAAAGCCACCCAAGCAATGGAAGCAGGTCAGCGCCAAGTTGATATTTCTGTATCATTAGCAGAAGAAGCCGATGGTGCTTTTGACCAGCTTTTATCATCGATTAATCGAATTCAAGATATGGCAGCGCTCAACGCAGCAGCAATGAGCCAGCAAACTCTAGTAGCGGAAGATATTAGTCGATCGATTCAGCAAATTGATGAGCTTTCAAACCAAAGTCTAATCCAAACCGAAGATACGCAGAACAAATGTGAACAAATGGGACGACTGGCCAATAAAACCAGCCACCTTTCAAAGCAATTTTGGAAGCAAACTATTGAGCGAACTAAGTAACCTGAATTCGGGATAAGTAAAAACAGCTAAATATGAAAACCGCAATAACACGATTTTGCATATTGTTATTGCGGTTATCACCTTAAAATCACACACTTAAAATCACACACTTAAAATTACACGAATACACGAATACACGAATACACTTAAAAGTATCGCTTACACTTATCATATAAAGTCATCGCTTAAAGTCGCATTTAGCAAGCCTTAGTCACCTGCATCAAATATCTAACACCTTAAATCCATGCTAACTCCTCAGTTTCTGCTCATTCTTTGCACACTCTTTAATTAAGCTATTCATTCGGCATCTTACCCAATGGTAATGGTTTCGAGTGGCTCGATTACAGGAGAGAATTATGTCCACACTAGATCGTTTTTTCGACGTTAATACCCCAAATAACAAACCATATTTATCTATTTCTATTGTGCTGTTGAGCAGCTTACTTTTGTTCACAGGTTGTGGCAGTAGTGATGATGACAGCACCAGTGAAGATACAGTCATCATAGTACCTGAAGAGACTGTAACCCCAGTTATCGATTACGATTCAGATTTCGAAGCAACCGATTGGACAGAAGCCACACACACCAAAGATGTCGATCCTAATTTTGACGAAGTGTTTGACGATACCCAAGTAAAACGCCTCGATTTTGTGGTCACCGAAGCTAACTGGCAAAGCATGCTAGATGACATGACAGCTCTTTACGGCACTTTTGGTCAATCAACGTCAAACAATGACTTAACAGATACTGATGAAGACCCAATATTTGTCCCCGCCGAAGTATTTTATAACGACACTCAATGGTACCGAGTTGGGATAAGATTCAAGGGAAATTCTTCACTGCAAACCAGTTGGCAACAAGGGATTTTAAAACTCTCGTTCAAGTTGGATTTTGATGAGTACGAAGATGACTATCCGCAAATTGATAACCAACGCTTTTATGGTTTTAAAAAATTTAGTCTTAAAAACAACTATAGCGACCCTTCTTTCGTACGTGAAAAAGTCGCGGCTGATGTGTTCTACGATGCAGGGCTTGCAGTGTCGCACACCGCATTTTATACCCTCTATGTTGACCATGGTGACGGCCCTGAATACTTTGGTTTGTACACCTTAGTTGAAGAAGTTGACGGCGAAGTTCTCGACACACAATTTAGCAGTGATGATGGTAATCTCTATAAGCCTGAAGACGATGGTGCCACGTTTGCTTATGGCAGCTTTAATGAAGAGAACTTTGAGAAAAAAACCAATGAAGATGATGCTGATTGGTCTGATATCCAAGCATTATTCAGTGCATTACACGATGATACGGCCACTAGCGACCCACAAACTTGGCGGGCTAATTTAGAGGCAGTATTTAATGTTGATGCGTATCTTAACTACTTAGCTGTTAATGGCATTATTCAAAACTGGGACTCCTATGGCGTTATGCCACACAACTATTATTTATATAATAACCCTGAAACGTCACTACTCACTTGGATCCCTTGGGATCATAACGAAACTCTTCAAGATGGAAAAATGGGCGGTGCATTAGCGCTAGACTTCTCTGACTTAAATTCAGCAGATTGGCCACTCATTGGCAATATTTATGCGGATGAGGAATACAAAAATCGTTACAACGAGTACCTGCTTTCAGTGTCACAAACAGCATTCGAAACCAATCAAATACAAGCAAAGTATCAAGACTACCAAGCGTTAATTGAACCTTATGTGACATCTGAGCGGTCGGGGTATTCATTCTTAAACAACAGTAATGAATTTTACCAAGCGATAGATGAATTAATTTCTCATGTAGAAGAACGTAATGATGCCGTTGAGCAATATTTGGATAATCAATAAACGATAGAATAGATCAACATTGATTTAAGTTTATAGCTAACGGGTTAACACCAAAGCGCATTTAAAACCAAGTCGCGTTAAAACTAATCGCCTTGAACAAGCGCAACTTAAACCAAAGCAATTTAAACAAGAGCAATTTAAACAAGAGCGCCCTAAACCACAGTAGATACACTGTGGTTTAAGGCGACTTAGTAACTAAGTCAAATTACACAGGTGGATCAACTTTGTTAGCGACAGAAGTATTTACCCTAAACCAACCTGCTATCGAGCGCCTGTCTCGCTTAGCAGGTAATACTTCATGGGGAAATTCTTCACTTAAAAAAATAACCAAAGAGCCTAACAGTGGCACAATCTTGAGGCCTTGTTTATCTTGCTCATTCATATAGAGCACTAACTCACCACCATCAGCACTGGTCCAGCCTGAATTAAAATATGCGACAACAGAAAGCACCCGATTAGCTTCACCTTTAAAGGCATCACAATGGCGTTTGTAATAATCACCAGGCCCATAATGAGCAAAATGGCTTTCGAAAGAAAACAGCCCTAAGAATAACCGCCGATTCAAATAATCTTGTAACCTGGCTGTCCAATCAAGCCATTGATTAGCCGGTGTTGCGCCTTCTGTAATCCAACAGATTTCATCTGTTCTCACAAATTCATTCTGCAGGTATTTTTCACCGCGACCGATACCCGCACTTTTGAAAGCTTCAGCCTCAATAGATAGTTGATGGGTAAGTAATGATTGGGCTAGCGGTTCAGGCAGTGCACCTAGGCGAATGCTGTAACCTTTTTGTTCAAGATCTTGAGCTATCAGTGAGAAAAGCGTTTCGTCATATGAGCTATTAGCGCCATCTGACGCTAAATGATTAACTGCAACCAATTTTAATACCTTCGGTAAAACTTATATCCTCTTAATTAGAAACAACAAAAAAGAGTAATGCTCACCAAGCAAATCCGCCATCATTGGCATATCAGAGTACAAACGCTTAAGTTAAAAACGCTAACTACTTAAGGGTTTGAATATCCTTAATTAAAGTCGGTATTATCGATTCAGCTAAGTCATTTGAGTATACATCAAGTAATATTTTTATATTGAAAACAAATTTTTAGACGAGTTTTATATTCTGCCTTTCTTGTGACTTTATAATAAAATCGAAAGTGTAATAACCAATTCTGCTAATCTATTTTTCGTCCTACACTTTTTTATTTTAGTTTTGCCCTAATATCTTTTACATAGCACGAGAAATGTATCCCTGTCCGCAGAAGCTAGATAAAAGCATTGATGGTCATCTTTTAGCTAGTGTCAAATTAATGAGGTTTTACAATGACGAACGAATTCACTCCGCCTACAATTTGAAAAGTTGAAGATAAAAAACGGAGCTCCTTTTTCTGGGAGAGTGCTAGTCTTACTGGTTTTGCGGGCATAAAAGGTACTGGTGCTTAGCTTATATTGACGACAAAAATCTGTAATAGTTAAGCCGCTGCCAGGCTGTTACTGGATCAAGTTAGTCCAATCCGAATGAGAACGTTTAGCCATATTAACTCCTGATGTAATAGTTAGTTATTAAGATATAGCTTCAAAGCGGTAAGCTGAAGATGTACTTGGTAGGACGGTTACGTTACACGGATGATAAAGGCACCATTGAATACAATAAAGCGCTTGCTAAACGTCGTGCAGAAGGGTTAGTTGAACATCTTGTCGTACTTGGTGCCTCTCCAAATCAGTTAGCTTCAAGTGCCCATATCATTCAAGATAAAGGTAAAAAGCTTACCAAAGCTGAGCGCTCAAAAATCCGCAGAGTCAATTTTGAAGTGACAACTAAGTTATAATAAGGCTACCTTTTGAATACTAGCCTTTCGCTATTTAGGTGCTTCATTCCATTATGGTTCAGAGAAACAACTAAGAGCAACTAGTGAACATAAAATTATGCCCTCGATTGAGGGCTACTTATTGTAAGCCTCATAACTGTTTAAAATGTAAGTACTAATCAAAGAAGCTTACTGTCATTTCAACTAGTTGTGCTTCTGGCTCATGGGATTCAAATGCAGCTTTCAAAGTGTAATGTTCGTTAGACAAATTCACGATGTCGAATTCATCATGAGAATCAGGATATCGAAACAAGAAATCTTTTTTTGATGTTGGGATATTCAGTTTTTCTAACAACTCAAGAAATTGTCTTTCGCTTTGATCACCAGAAACCGCTTCGGTAATTTTTACCCTTTGAACAACACTATCTTTAGTATTCAGCATAATATTAGGGCTGACAATGTCCCATACCCCTTTCTTGTTCAGGTATATTCGATTTGCAAAATCGGTGTTAATTTTTCTATTTTCATAAGTCAAAATTTTTCTTATCTTTTCTAGAGAGAATTCTTCATATTTCACCGTATGTTGGAGCCCTAAATAATCTCTATGAGTAACACTAAATCCATTAACTTTTTTTTCTGATTCAATCGAGTCATAAGGCATATATTCGTCAAATGAAAAATATAGCCTAGAGTTTTCCCCTTTAACAAAATATTCATCTCCTTCTGACTCTAAAGCAAGATTTTCACTGACCTTATCAAAAGTATCTTTTAATGTAATCCCCTCAGAAGTAACCCATCTTTTGGCATCGTAATTTTCACTATATACAATTTGATTTTTGCCATGACTATTTAAAATAGTGGTGTTGTGAATTATCTTTACAACCATCTTATTTTCTAAAATAAACCATAAATTCCGTCCATAACCATATGCGATTTTTCCATCAGATAAAATTAGTCTCGCACTTTCTTGACCTAAAGATTCAAGTTGTTTGAAATCATCACCGATTTTAATAGAGTAGGCACTAAATGAGTTAACATTTGAGTCAGGAGCACTAAACTTGTCAGCAAGATCTATCAAATTCACTTCCTTTTTTGATAAAAGAACCTGTACTGTCAATTCATTAACCTGTCTCCCTTTATCATTATAGGGGGATGTTACTTGGGTTAGACTTTTATCGTCATCACAAAATGTAATTACTTCAGCTAAAACAACGATACGAAACTGGTTAACTTTACGGACAAATGGGCGTGCTAGTTCGCCATAGACTTTAACGTCACGATTAATATGGAGAGCATTAACTTTATTTATAATAATTCCATCAGAACCATATTTTGCAGCCTTCAACTGAGTATCATTAAATGCTTGAAGAATATATTTCTGTCTTATTTCATTGAATCTCTCATCGGTATAACTTTCTTGTATTTCTGTATCTTTCAAATCGTAGGTATCACTTTGCTCTACACTGATTTGATTCGATGCAACACATGATGGTAAAAAGTTTAAGACTGGCGGAATCGATGTGGCGTTTAGACTCCCTGAAACTAACAACAATGACATAACATAAATAATTTTTTTCATATATCCTCCATGATATCCAATATCTAAAATGGCAAAAACTCACTTAAGAGTCAACTAATTAACTAGTCCATTACTTAATAAGCTCACTCCTCACACAAATAGAATTATCACAGCGCTTCATTATTAATAACCAATTCTGCTAATCTATTTTTCGTCCTAGACTTTTTTATTTAAGTTTTGCCCTAATATCTTTTACATAGCACGAGAAATGTATCCCAGTCGGCAGAAGCTAGATAAAAGCATTGATGGTCATCTTTTAGCTAGTGTCAAATTAATGAGGTTTTACAATGACGAACGAATTCACTCCGCCTAGAGTTTGGAAAATGGAAGATGAAAATGGTGGAAAATGGGCAAGTATCAATCGACCTGATTCTGGTGCCCGTTTTGATAAAGTGCTGCCTAAAGGTAAGCATGCTCTGCAGCTTTACTCTTTGGGTACGCCTAACGGACAGAAAGTCACTATCATGCTTGAAGAACTACTGGCAGCAGGAGTAACTGAAGCCGAGTACGATGCTCACATCATTAATATTGGCGAAAGTGATCAATTCTCTTCAGGCTTTGTTGCAGTCAATCCTAACTCTAAAATTCCTGCATTACTCGATTACACCACGGATGAACCCATTAATGTTTTTGAGTCTGGTGCAATTTTAGTTTATCTGGCTGAAAAGTTTGGTCACTTTTTACCTGAAGAACTAGCAAGTCGTACTCAAGTGATGAATTGGCTATTTTGGCTTCAAGGCTCTGCACCTTATCTTGGTGGTGGCTTTGGCCATTTCTATGCCTATGCGCCTGAAAAATTTGAATACCCAATTAATCGCTTTTCAATGGAAGCCAAGCGACAACTCGATGTATTAGATAAGCAACTGACAAATAATCAGTATCTTGCAGGCGACGAATACAGTATTGCCGATATTGCTACCTGGCCTTGGTACGGCAATTTAGTCTTAGGTAATCTCTACGATGCCGCTGAATTTTTGGATGTGGAAAGTTATCCTAACTTACTTCGCTGGGCAAAAGAGATAGAGCAACGCTCTGCTGTAGAGCGAGGAAGAATTGTGAACCGTTCATGGGGAGAAGAATGGGAACAAGTCCCTAACCGCAATAGTGCTGAAGATATTGATAAGGCATTAAGCCTAAAACCTAAAGTTTAGATGTTATAAATTAAAACAAGCTTCACCACTTTAACCCTTTTAGATAGGTTCACCATTTCAAGGGTTAAATAGTGACAGAGTGCTAAGACGGCAAAGTAATTACTTTGTCGTTTTAAAAGACATAATAAAGCAAGGATGTTCAAGGAAGAACTCAATATTAGTTGGCCATTACACACATTGAATAAGTTCACCTTATATACCCCTAAACATCACTGACACTCGCTAAGTTTTTCACTTAGAAGGGAATTCATTTCAACCGTCTTTGATTTTCTCTTAGAGATAGTTTTATGTTAGTGTTTTGTAAAATTTATCATTAGAATATCTTTCATGTTTTGGTTGAACTACTCGCTAAACTCTCGCATTACTTTACAAAAACGGGCTTTGTTAACTGCCAGTATTACAGTGCTGATCTTATGTGTCTTTCAGCCTTTTGGCACTTATGAGTCAGAGTTATCATTTAAATACTTACGCTTAGCAGGCTATGGCGTTGCCACATTCCTAGCCGTCTTTATTGCAGGGATGATTGAGATAGCCTTATCTCACCATAGAGCCAAAATAAAACCTTATCCTCTATTAATCATTAGCCTATACATCACAATCGCAGCGCTGTGCAATCATAGCTATTTCGTTGTTGCCGTTTATGATAGTTGGCACTGGGAAAATCAGCTGATATTTGTATTTTACGTATCGACTATTGCGATATTTCCAGTTTCGATTATGTATTTTCGTAACCATAATAATGTGACATCAACGAGTAAACCCACTCCATCTGCCCCTTTATCTAATGCTCGCTTAACTGATACTCAATCAACAGATACTCAATCAACAGATGCTCAGTTAACAAATTCTCGGTTAACAAAAGCTCCGTTAACAGAAGATAAAGCCCAAAAAACAACCGATAATTCTGTTGTCATTCAAATAACGGGCGAGAACAAGTCAGACTTTTTATCTGTCAGCTTAGCCGATATTATTTTGATCAAATCAGCCGATAACTACTGTGAAATCATTACAATAAAAGACAACCAAGCGACTGTTAACTTACTGCGCATGACACTGGTTAAAGCGCTAGAACAATTACCACACGATAGCGATATTGTTCGATGCCATCGCTCTTACGGGGTAAATTTATCACACGTGAAATCATTCCACGGTAATGCCAATGGTTTAAAACTAACAATGCAGTTTAGTGACGTTATCGTTCCTGTGTCTCGATCATATATTGCTGTAATTAAAACCGCTTTGTCACTCGCCCCTAGTTAATGTTATTCGTCCCTATTCGACAGGTTTCACCACTAAAATTTTAAGCTAATCCCAAAAGTATTGTGACTTACTCACTCGTTGTTAAAACTGTCATTCGATAAACACTAAATGACGACTGGGTAGAAGATGACAAATAAAATCAGAGCAACACTTTTGTTGGCGGCATTCATTTGTAGCCATTTATTGATAAGAAATTTATGGGGTGAAACATGGACAGAAACACTACTAGCATTAGATAACCATTCTTATGTTCTGCACTCACTAGCCAGATGGCTTTTTATCTACGGCCCTTTTGTTTTTTTCACTTTGTACATCTTTCGAGATGAGCCTGTTTTAGCCGTGTTAGGGCTCAATTCTGATCGCAAAGACTGCTACTTAACCTCCGCCTTATTATGTTGCGTTCCTATGACTCTCGGTTACGCTTATTTATCGACAGACTTAAACCTATCTATCGCGGCAGTGATAACAGGATCGGTTTACCCTGCATTGTTTGAAGAGATAATTTTTAGAGCCATTTTATTTGGTCTATTATTTCGGGTTTGTAAATGGGGCTTTATTCCTGCTGCAATAACCACTTCACTGATTTTTGGTTTTGGACACCTTTACCAAAGCCATGATGTCATATCTGCATTGATGTTGTTTGCTTTTATGGCTGTCGCTGGTTCTTGGTTTGCTTGGCTCTATTGTGAGTGTGGTTACAGCATTTGGTACCCTATGTGGATGCATCTTTTTATGAACGCCACTTACGGTATTTTTGGTATGTCAGGTGGTGCAATGGGTGAAGCTAGCGCCAACATATTTAAAGGCCTAACCATTGTTTTGAGCCTTGTTTACGTTTATTGGTTAATAAAAAAAGGAAAGCCAAGAGCGGTGACAAAACAGCGCCTCTGGAAAAGCTAATACAGCTTAGTTAATACAGTTAAGCTAATACAGTAAAATCAGCTAATTAAAAGATAAGACAATGACTCTCAGCCTAATACTGTTAAACCTAAGCATTAGGCTATTTTTGCAAAATAACTTAGCGTGTAACGCAAGTTAATCAATGATGCCAAATTGAGATAATTATTGTTCTGCCATTAATGCCATATGAACAATTTTCTCTATTTCAGTTTCTTGTTCATTCAAAAACTGGCAACCCAATGCGGTGCCATCATCAGAGGGCTTCACATTGCAAATCCTTGCCTTTACCCTGATGGTCTCTTGCCCGTTTTCATCGACTTCTATGACGATTTCTTCACCTTCATCTAGTCCTTTCTTTTGCAGCTCTAGTTCAAGCTGGCATCCAGCTAAAGAAACATCAGTCAATGTCCCTGATAAATGATCAGGTGTAGTGCAAATTTTCATTGGTAAGTCTGTCAGTACGCGTTTAGTAGAGCGTAAATTATGAATAACCATACTCTTAGGGAAGTCTAAAACCATAATATTAGAAGGCTGGCTCAAGGTTTGTTTTATGCTGGAAATAAAAGCAATGACCGACGCTTCATGACCTTCTACTAAGCCGCGTACTGTAATTTGTAATCCCTGCTTAATATATTGGCTGAAACTGCCCAATTTATGAGATTCAGGAAATTGAATGAGAATATATTCTTCAGGTAAATAGCCAATAAAAGTGGTTTTAAAGCGACCTTTTTTACCAACAGGCGTAATGATATCAATATTGACTGACGTGCCTGCCAGTAAATACTTAAACTCCTTCGATAATCCATCTTTGCTAGTGATTTGTTTGGTCGGCATTTTGTCGTCCTTGCGTTATTACCCACTAGAATGTTAGCACAAAATTTAACATACACAACAGTAGCTTAACCTAAATTAAATGTTCTTCATGTACTTGCTTCACTTGCATCCACAGGTCTATTGTTATTAACACAAGGTTAAGGTTTTTTGATGTTAAACATATAAAGGACGTTGCACCAATCCTGAATAATAGCGGTCGCTACTTTCAGTAACCTAAGCCGTTTACATAGCGTAACGGAACAAAACACATGAGAAATTTAGAATTATTTAGTACTGCATCTATCGATCACCTTTTATGGTCATCAGAGTCAACAACACCCAATTTAGACTCTTCAGCTTTAGAGATTTTTACTGATTTTGATGTATCTAGACCCATCATTGTTGATGCCTCTACCAGTGCAGTTGGTACTGCTAAAATCATGGAAAAAACTCACGCATATATGCGCTTGGTCGTGGATAAAAATGATAAATTTCTGGGTATCATTACCCAACAAGAACTATCTCATCACAATCTGATGCTCACAGCTAAGCGTCTCTCTTTAACGATTGATGAGTTATTGGTAACTGAAATTATGGTGCCAAGAGAAGAACTACAAGCTTTTGATTACAATCAAATATCAACTGCAAAAGTGAGTGATATTGTTCGATTACTGCAAGAGAATAACCTTCACCACATGCTGGTAATCGATCAAGAATTGCATCACATCAGAGGATTAATTGCAGCAAGTGATCTGGCAAGAAAGCTCAATCAACCTATAGAAATTCACAAGCGCCCATCGTTTAGCCAGATATTTGCCCAATCGAATTAGGCATTACCATAAGATTTTAATTAAACATCGCTAACGGCATAATTGGTGTTCATACATAATTATCAACATCGATTTTGCCTGTTTTCTTAGGTTAATATCGCTCAGTTTTAGCCTTTTCAATCAGATCTCTGCGCAGTGATCTTTTGCGGCGTACATGAAGTAAACCCAAACTTACACTCACCACTTTGCTACACTTTTATGGGCGGAAATAGCTAGGCTTTCAACCTTGCCCTTTATATCTTCAGCTAAAACAACAATATCTGTTATGAGTGTCATAACAGGTGATTGCAAACTTTTAAGCGCTATAACGACAAACAACATCAGTTAGGCGCACGCAAACATGGGCTATCGTGCCAGCTAAATTAAATCAAACTATTCTGCGACCCATGACTGACATATCATAGGTTGAGCTTTGTTAAGGTCTGCTAATAATTGCTCATAAGAATGGTATTCAATGCCAGGCCAAAGCTTCACTTCAAAAACTGCACCTTTAGTGACCTCTCCGACTCCTTTTGGCGTACCTGTCATCACAATATCACCATCAACCAATGACATAAACTCGCTAATAGAACGGTGGATCTGATCAACCGAATACATCATCAAATCACTATGGCCTAATTGAATCAGTTCATCATCAATCGTGAGCATAAAGCAAAAACTCGCATTCGCCTTGAGTGATGATGTCGATAAACTGATAAATTGGCTAAATATTGCTGAGCCGTCAAATGCCTTAGCACGCTCCCAGGGTAATTGCTGACTTTTAAGGCTTGATTGTAAAGCACGTTTAGTAAGATCCAACCCAAGCCCTACTGCAGCAAACTGACCATTTTCAACTTTAAAGCAAAGCTCTGTTTCATAATGAATCGGCTCTTGTATAAATGACGGCAGACTTTGACCAATGGCTGAGTTCGGTTTAACAAATACCACCATATCTGAGGGGATTTCGTTGCCTAACTCTTGGATATGATCGACGTAGTTGCGCCCTACGCATACGATTTTAGACGGGGTAAAAGATGCTTCACCCTCATCTTGTTCAATTACTTGTAATGTCACTTAGCATCCTTATCATTGCATTCAGCTTTATATTATTGAAATACAAACATAAAAACCACCTATAAAAAGTCATCTTTATTTACTTTTCAATGAGTTTATATCTTGAAACGTTAACATCTGAGGCAGTTTTCTCGAAGCTCCATCAAAAAAACCAATTTCCTTAGCAAACGTTTTAGGATTATTGAACGTGCCAAAAATAATATCAAAGATGGGTAAATCAGAATAATTGAAAGCATGCACGCCTTTTTCATGGTGCACTGAATGGCTTTCAGGCCTTTGTATGATATACCCGAGCCATTGGGGTGTATTAATATTGAGGTGAGGAAAAATAGCTAACACCATAGTGCTATAAAAAAACCAAGTTGTTGCTTCTGGCGATAACCCAACAAAGATATTCAGAGCTATACTTCCAATCAAAGTAAAGCCAATCATGTCGAAGGGACTAAAGTAAAAAGCGCCAAAACTATCAAGCCGCTCAGCACTATGATGCATCTGGTGAAATATTCGCCACAGGCTTTGATGTTTATGCATTGCCTTATGCCAAATATAAATCAATAACTCGAAAATTAAGATGGCGAAAATAGTACCAAGAAAAGAGTTCCGGTCATCTAAATTAGCTATCTGAAACGGTTTTAAGTATGGGTCAATCAATAATGGCAGGTAGCTAGATAGCAAAAAATAAAAACTAAATACGGCTAAAGATATCGGGATCCAACCAGTCACCTTCGGCAGTTTTCGTGCAGGGAAGCTAATTTCAATCACAATTAATGTGCCGTATATCGCTAGCAGTGTGAGCGATACGGGATCTAGAATAAGTTCAGTTAATGTCGGCATAGTGTTAGTCCTTTTCACTGGCGAATAGAACTTCTAGTATTAATTAGCGGTGCTAAACAACATGAAGATTGGATAATCTTTAGCTAATTATTTGTTCACATTTCTGTCGACAAACAGATTCAGGATGAAAACTCATTGTGATTTATCGATATAACCAAACAGAAATCGATCTCATTCAATTCGAAATCCGCATTGATGGGAACGTTATTGCTGTAGAGCCTAAAGTATTCGATTTGATCGTATACTTAATTGAGAATCGCCAAAGGGTTATTTCAAGAGGTGAGTTATTTCAAAATATTTGGGCAAATAGAGAAGTTTCAGATACGACCTTAAGTAACCATATTAAAACCGCTCGCAATGTATTAGGTGATGATGGCGAAAGGCAGCAAATTATCAACACAATACGCTCAAGAGGTTATCAGTTTATAGCTCAAATTGAAGAAAACCCAAAGCAAATATCATTTAACGTACAACCTTCTAGTTTAAGCAATAAAGTGCCTATACTGGCCACTTTCTACCATCGTAAGTGGGAATGGCTAATGACTTTATTAGTCACAGTGATAATCCTTACTTTCTGGTTTTATTATCAAAAAACTGGCACAAAAAGTCACGAACCAATACTGTTAGTTGTGCCCTTCTCAACAATCACGAACAATGAAAGCTGGGTGCCTTTTACCGAACAAATGACCCGAGAAATAATTCAAGATCTCAGAAAAATTGAGGGTATTACGACTCTCCCACCACCAACTTCCTTCACCTTTAGCAATAATAAAATTCGAAGTCATATTCTGAACAAATTACCTCAAATAGAATATGTATTAGACGGTGCTGTGAGCGAGAGTGTCAATGGCCAAATACGTGTAACTGTTGAACTTGAAAACATTCAAACAAAGGAACTCATCTGGGTAAATGATTTTGACATCAGCTCGGATAGTCTCAATATATTTGCTGTGCAGGCAAAAATAGCAACATTGGTCTCAGACACATTGAAAGTTATGGTACTTTCACAACAACAAAAGCAACTAGCATCACCGCCAACCGATAATATGCAAGCCTATCAGTTTTACATTAAAGGGCAGCACGCTTTGTCAAAAATGACGCTTTCCTCCACAGAGCAAGCGATTGCAATGTTTAATCAGGCCATTGAACTAGACGATAAGTTCGTCCAAGCTTACAAAGCAAAGTCAGATGCTTACAGGCTATTAATGACATTTTTTAAATCCCCAAAAAAAGTCATGCCCGATGTGATCAGTTCATCCTTACAAGTTCTTGCAATTAAACCAGACTCAGCACAAGTGCTTTCATCATTAGGTTTGGCTTACGTACACAACTGGCAATGGCAAGAAGCTTGGAACATGTTAAATAAGGCTAAACAACTTCAACCAGACTTAGCGACGACCGAACTAGGATTTGCATTATATTACGCAGCATTGGGGAATAAAAAAAAGTTGAAGCAAGCATTAGAGTCTGCCAATACCCTTGACCCCCTTAATTTAGAAATTGCAGAATGGGGGATGTGGGCGTTAATGATGGTTAATGATATAGAGGGTGCTATAGCCTGGGGAACAGAAAAGCATCGATTACTTCCTGAACAACCTTATCCTTTATTAAGTTTAGCCGTCGCAAAATATATAAATCAACAGGAACAAGAAAGTATCAAACTTTCTGAACAGGGAGTCTCTTTAAGTCTCAACGACTCATTACCTCTCGTATTATTAGCACAGTCCTATGCAGCATCAAATTTTGGTTCTAAAGCGCTTAATTTAGTCGCGCAAGCTCAATCAATGGACCAATATGTTTGTCCTTATGAAACAGCAGTTGTCTATGCCTTGTTAGACGACAAAGAATTGATGTTTCAGTACCTTGAAGATGCGGTTTACCATCAATCAAATTGTCTTATATTTAGTAGAAATGATCCGAGATTAGTTAAATACCATCAGGAAAATAGATTTAAAGTCATCCTAAAAAAGGTAGGTTTAGATGATGAATCTATTAAAAAGTATCCTCAATAGCGAGTAAGCAACCAATAGCGTTATTTGTACGCATATAGCAATAAGCCACTGAATAGAAATAACTAATCAGTGGCTCATAAAGGATTAACCCTAGGTGATTCTGTTAAGCGTAAGTCGAAATAAACTCGTCTAAGTGCTCGTTCGCAATTTCAATATCATCACCAACAAACTGCGCAATATGAAACAGCGCTTCACCTTCATTGGCAACTGGAATGTTTGTCAGTCCAATAATGATGCCATCTGTTGGCGATCTTAATTCGGTTACTTCGCTGCCGAACGGGTTGACCACATTAGCCAGCAAGCAACCTTTGCTTACCCGAGAGCCTATTTTACGTTTCACATTCACTAAGCCATCCGCTTCACTTCTTAACCAATAGCTTCGACTGGCATTAATCGAAGCGGTGGGTTTAAGCTTACTGCTTAGCATGCCTAAATAGCGCATCACGTTAAGCACACCTGTGACACCCGATTTTATCGACAGCTCGCTAAAACGCAGTGCTTCACCAGCTTCATATAAAATACAGGCAATACCTTTGTCATTAGCGTAGCCACGCATTGAGCCTTTTACAGATTTAGAGTCCATGATCACTGGCGCTCCAAACGCCGTCGCCATTGCCATCATTGTTTCATCATCAGTATCACAACGGATCTGCGGGAAATTATCACGATGGATTGCACCAGTGTGTAAATCAACAATATGAGTGGCCTTTGAAATCAACTCGCTCGAAAATAAATGTGCTAAACGACTCGCAAGCGCCCCTTTCGCACTCCCAGGAAAACAGCGATTTAAATCGCGTCTATCTGGCAGATAACGAGACTGATGAATAAAGCCAAACACATTGACGATAGGAACAACCACCAAAGTCCCCGTTAAGGTTCTGATGCTCATCTTATCAATCAACCTGCGGCATATCTCAATGCCATTTAACTCATCACCATGAATGGCGGCGCACACTAACAGTACAGGGCCAGGCTTTTTACTATGAAACACTTCAGCATGCAGCTCTAAAGGCGTGTCGTTATACAATTTTGCTGCGGGCAGTTTGATACTGGCACGTGTGCCAGCATCAATACTAAACTCACCAATGGTAAACGCTTCACGCTTTGGCGCCATTAACCAATACCTTTGGTTTTGGTGCTGCTTGGTTTAGCATTTTTCTCTATAAATTGAATAATTTTTTCAGCCACATCAATGCCTGTAGACTGCTCTATGCCTTCAAGCCCCGGAGATGAATTAACCTCCATCACTAAAGGACCATGTTTTGAACGTAAGATGTCTACACCAGCCACATTTAACCCCATGGTCTTAGCTGCTCGAATTGCGGTTGAACGTTCTTCAGGTGTTAACTTAACAACTGTAGCGCTGCCGCCTCGATGCAGGTTAGAGCGAAACTCGCCTTCAGCGCCTTGACGTTTCATTGCTGCAATCACTTTATCGCCAATAACAAAACAACGAATATCAGCACCACCAGCCTCTTCGATATATTCTTGCACCATGATATTGGCTTTAAGGCCCATAAAAGCTTCAATCACACTTTCAGCCGCTTTACGGGTTTCAGCTAAAACAACGCCAATACCTTGGGTACCTTCTAGCAGTTTAATCACGCAAGGGGCACCGCCAACCATGTCTAATAAATCAGGGACATCTGCAGGCTTATTAGCAAAACCAGTCACTGGTAAACCGATGTTTTTACGTGACAACAATTGTAATGAACGTAATTTATCCCGCGAGCGAGAAATGGCTACCGATTCATTCAAGGGGTGTACACCCATCATTTCAAACTGACGTAACACTGCTGTACCGTAAAATGTCACTGATGCGCCAATACGCGGAATAACAGCATCAAATGTAGGCAACTCTTCACCACGCATATGAATGCTTGGCGCCATCATATTAATGTTCATATAACATGCTAACGGATCGATGATTTGAACATCATGACCGCGAGCAACCGCAGCTTCTCGAAGGCGACGAGTAGAATATAAGTCTTTATTTCTAGACATAATTGCAATGCGCATGGGCTTAGGCTCCTGTTAAGTATGATGCTGATGAGTCAACTAAGTAGCGTCCAGCTAGTGCTCTACGACCTAATAGCATTCTAAATTGCATGTTGTCACGCTGTGTAAGCGTGAGTTCAATATCAAATTGTTGCTCGCCAATAATGATAGGCGTTTTAATGACATAGCGATGAGTAATATGACCACCTGAATCTTTTACATGGCGACGGTCAAACACTGCAAACTCACAAATCAATTCTCTATCTGACTCTTGCTCTGGGTGAAACCAGACTTTAATCCAGTCTTCACCTGCTTTTGTAAACGGTTTAATCCTGAAAGCGTGTAAACATGACGTCTTAGCACCGGAATCAACTTTCATATTGATCCGTTCATTGCCAAGTTCAGGAAACGTCGCCCATTCACACCAGCCAAGAATTTGTAATGCATTTTTTGTCATGTTCAAGCCTTTTTACAGAACCTTGTTTAATAGCGTTAAATTAGAAAAGCTAGAGTAGAATAAATGAGTTTGTTAGGTAATATCACCGTTCAAGCATCATCAACTTAAGCCAAAACAACAATTTAACAGAGTTAATGTCGAGTTAAAAAATTACTCTCAATCAGTTTGGAAGCGCATAATACTCCTAAAGATTAAAAATACTACTAAAAAAATACAAATGATATAAAAAAACTATCACCAACAGTCGCTAACCTCATTAACGCTATATTCTCAAAGCGCCAAAAGTAGTAGCTAACTTTATATATTTCCTAAAAAAGTACACCTGTAACTTAAATTTGATGTTTTAACACTCAACATAAATCATCTTATTCAAGTATGAGTTTAGGCGTAGGTCAGCCTTTATAATTGCTACTCGTATACATCAACTGAATATAGCGAGTTAAGGTCATATATTGACGAGGTAAAGCTAATCATAGATTGAAATTCAATGCCTTTATGGCACACTTTACCTTCATCATTTTTAGGATTTGTTATGTACACTCAGCAAAGTTTCGATTTTCTCACCTTACTTGCCAATAACAATGATCGTGAATGGTTTAAAGCCAACCAACAAGATTATGAAGACAGAGTCAGAACCCCTACACTCAAATTTATCGAAGCAATGCAGGGTCCGATTTTAAATTTGTCCCCTCGCCTAACCGCAGTCCCTAAAAAAGTGGGCGGCAGCATGATGCGCCCCCAACGAGACAGCCGTTTTAGTAAAGACAAAAGTCCTTATAAGTTGAATGTTGGCATTCAGTTTAGACACTTTCAGGGTAAAGATGTTCATGCTCCAGGCTTATATTTACACTTAGCTAATGAAGGCTGTTTTCTTGCTGCTGGCATTTGGCATCCTGAATCAAAGGCATTAAATGCAATTAGACATTGTATTGATGAAAACCCTAACGGCTATCAAAAAGCCTTATTAGCATTAGAAAAAGCTGGGTTTGAATTATCTGGTGATAGCTTAGTAAGGCCACCTCGGGGTTTTGATAAAGCGCACCCTCTTATTGATGAACTAAAGCGTAAGGATTTTATTGCTATAAAACCCATTACAATTGAACAAGTTTGCGCTAATGATTTTGTCGATTATTGCGCCCAAGAATTTAACAAAACCATCAACTTGATGAGCTACCTTTGCTTTGCGCTCGATTTAGATTTTTAAATTAACGATTCGGTTCGGTGCATGCCAATATGGAGCACCGAACCATTCAGTTTTTAACATGCTCCAGCTTTAATGTGCTTATTCTTTAATATTCCTTTTCTTTAATATACTTTTTCCTTTATATACAAGGAATAAAAGCTTATCAAAAGAGAGAGTGAGCAATTTCGACTGAGCATTAATGTGTTTACGATCATTTATACGGCTAACTAAACTTCGTAAATTCCGCCGACAGTTCAAACATTGTCACACTGTGTTGCTACGTGGCGATAATTGATTTCTAAGCTGTATCTTTCCGATATAACAATCTATATTATTCAATGTAATAGAAACAAATAATCAACAAAACACTTCCTTAGAACTCTCCCCTTTGAACTTGATAGCTTGTATGTTCGAAGAAACGACAGGGCTAGTAGATGATGAAACAATACCTCAGTACCGCCAAAGCGATAGCGATCCAGCAGCACATTTTTTTCATCAGCCTAATAGCCTTTACCGTGCTATTGACCATACCTTCTGCCATAGCAGCACCTGCAAACGTCAAATCAGCAGTTAATCGCGTCGAAACCAAAGATACTGGGGTTGAGAAACTGATCCTCCCTTACGTATTTAGCACTGACTCTATGGGATTAAATTTGGGCGTGGGCGCCATGGTAAGTGGTTACCATCAAGAGCAAATGACCATTGGTGGTACCGTCTATGGCGGCGATGTCAGTTATGGTGCGGGCGCTGGCGTTTGGAATTACCGTTTACCTAAAACAGACCGATTTTTTATGAGCCTGGTCGGCTTTATGGGCTATTACCCGCAACAAAAAGCCTATGCTGGCGGAGCCGGTGAATACATTCCAGTTGGAACACCATTGCCAGGCAGCAATGACTCATCCAATGAGCAATTTCTGCAAGCTGATGGCGCCTCAAATTGGTGGGATATAAAAATTGAATACACGCTACCTATCGGCGCAACACGTGATAAAAGCACAGTGAGCTATGACTTAACTAGAGGCTTACTCACCTCTGAGCCCACTGGGGGCAGAGTGTGGAACCCGATGGAATCAGGCGCTACTGTTGCCGTGCTAAGGCAATTTAACCGCTACGAAAGTTTTGAACTTGATGATGGTGAGCTTGATGGCGCAATTCACGCTATTGAGTTAGGGCTTTTATACGACAACACTGATTTTTCAATCAACCCCAGTTACGGTAGTAAACAGTATGTCGCTATCTCTCATGATGCAGGTTGGTTCGAATCAGAAAAGCAATGGACCTTTATTGAGTTTGAAGCCAGTAAATACTTTTCATTTGGTGAATCGGATTTCGCATCACAACGAATTATTGCGTTAAATTTTTGGACTGGTTATTCACCCACCTGGGAGCTTGAATACAACGATGAAGGTGGAAGAATTGTTACCAATAACGCACCTTACAGCGAAGGAGCAACCTTAGGTGGTTTTTATCGCATGCGCGGATTTGATAATAAACGTTTCCATGATAAAGCAGTGATTTATGGCAGTGCTGAGTACCGTTACACCCTGAAATACAATCCGATTGAAGACGTTAACTGGCTCAAGTTTCTTCGTTTAGACTGGTTCCAATTGGTTGGTTTTGTTGAAGCAGGGCGTGTCGGTGAGTCTTACACTAGCGATGAGCTACTAACTGACATGAAATACGATTATGGCGTATCACTAAGAGCATTAACCGCAGGGATTGTTGTAAGACTTGATGTTGCCCAATCAGATGAAAGCACTAATGCGTGGGTCATGGTCGATCATCCTTTTTAATGTCATTACTGCTCTCCCTTTAGAAAGAGGGCGAGCACTCAGTTCGTCAATGAACACTTATACATATTCAACCAAAATTAAAGACATGGTAAACTGCAGCTCAATTAATTTCGTGTGACCAAGAGCTTTTAAAACCTTTTGGTAACCACTGTTTGAGTCAAAAATGCAGCCAGCTAATCATTCCCAAATACAAGCCACAACACCCGCAGAAAAAAGAGCTCTGAGCTATTCGAGTACCATTAAAAAACTCTTTGATGAAGTGTTAGACACTAAAATGCCTGCGGATAGAATTGTTGCTAACTACTTTAGGGAACATAAAAAGCATGGTTCGAAAGATCGTCGTGTGATCCGCGAAACCTTATTTGGATTATTTCGTTGGTGGGGATGGCTTAAACAGTTAGGTTCGCAACATGACGAACAAACCTGGTTTAAGATGCTGAGTTGTTGCGCCCTATTGGAGCAACATAACTGGCAGCAATTTGCTAACGCTTGGCAAAGCTTTTCAGGTTTTAGCACTGAGCAACATCAAACCATTGCAGATTTCATGACTCGAGCTTATCTTTCAATACAAGAAGCCAATGCGTTATCTGTTAGCGATAGAAACCAGCTAATGAATCAACTATTTGCTGATATTGAATTTAAAGAACAGCAGTTAGTACCAGATTGGTTCTGGGATGTTTGCCCAATTGAAGACGAAATTCAACAAATTAAACTGATCGAAGCGATGAGCTCACGTCCACCGATATGGGCAAGAGCACAAAATATTGATACCCAAGTCGCAGTAAAGCAGTTACAGCAAGCAGGGATAGATGCCAGTGCTAGTGAATACTTTGCTGATGCATTAAGTCTTGGCAATAAAAGTATTAACCTCAATGACGTCGCATTATACAAGCAAGGCCAAGTTGAAATACAAGATTTAGCTTCGCAAGTGATTGGCAATACTTGCCAGCCAAAGGCTGATGAGAAATGGTGGGATACTTGCAGTGGCGCAGGCGGAAAAACCTTACAGCTTCATTCGCTTATGCTACAAAATGCGAGTTCAAATTTAAGTTCAAGTTCAAAAGCCAAACTAACCGGCTCTATTGTATCTTCGGATATTCGCTCAAAAGCGTTAGAAGAACTTAAAAAGCGCGCCAAAAGAGCAAACTTCAAAGGCATTACTGTTGCGCGCTGGAAAAGCGACGACTTACCAGTCGACGCTAACAGTTTTGATGGTGTTTTAGTGGATGCCCCATGCAGCTGCACAGGCACTTGGCGTAGAAACCCAGACATGCGTTGGATTGATGATAGAAGCTGCGTAGATAATAAATCAGAACTGCAGCTTGATATATTGTCTCGTAGTTCAAAAGCCGTTAAAACTGGCGCGCACCTTGTGTATGCCACTTGCTCATTATCACCGATAGAAAACGAACAAGTGGTAGAGCAGTTTTTACAACACAACCCAAACTTTGATCTCGTGTTGAGTACACACCCATTCACCCAAGCTCAACAAAAACACATTACAGTGTGGCCAAATGAAGCGAATTCAGACGGCATGTATGTGGCGAGAATGTTGAGAAAGTAATAACTCTATTTACCGATAAACTAATCCCATTAAAAAAGGACTTCACAATTATTTGTGAAGTCCTTCTTATTTAAAAGAATAATCATTAACTGAAAGTAAAATTATTGAAGACTTGAGCATTAGTTTTACAGTGGAATGTCGACTTCAATGACTTAATAGTAGTTTAGTCCTTTTTACTAAAGGTAGTTATTGGTAACACTCCAGTAAAGTAGTCATTGAGGTTTAAAAACGTCAATTGCAAGACCTACTTACTATTGATAATTAAACCCTCATTAAACTGACCATTTCTAGTGATTATTTGTGATAGAAGTCTCGATACCATTTAACAAATTCAGTAACACCAGCTTTAACATCAACTGAAGGTTTAAAACCGGTTGCTTCAAAAAGGTCAGCAACATCAGCGTAAGTTTGATATACATCAGCTGGTTGCATTTCCCTAAATTTTTTCTTCGCTTTAATCCCTAATTCTGTTTCTATCGCTTTAACAAAATCCATAAGGTTAATGGGTGAACCATGACCAATGTTATAGATTGCATAGGGTGCGGAACTCGTCGCTGGAGAGCCTTGTTCAACAGTCCAAGATGTATTTTTACTTGGGATCACATCGGCAATACGGACAACGCCTTCTACAATGTCGTCAACATGAGTAAAATCACGCCACATATCACCATTGTTATTAATGTCGATAGTCTCACCATCTAAAATCTTTTTTATAAAGATAAACGGCGCCATATCAGGTCGCCCCCAGCTGCCGTAAACAGTAAAAAAGCGTAAACCTGTGGTGGGAATATCATATAAGTGCGAATAGGTATGAGCCATCAATTCATTAGATTTTTTCGTTGCCGCATAAAGAGATACGGGATGGTCAACACGGTCAGAAGTTTCAAATGGGGTTTTGGCATTTAAGCCATAAACTGAACTCGACGATGCATAGATTAGATGCCCAACGTTTGTGTGACGACACCCTTCCAAAATATTCAAATACCCAATAAGATTCGAATCAGCATAAGCATGGGGGTTTTCAATTGAATACCTTATCCCAGCTTGAGCCGCCAAATGAATAACGCGGTCAAATTGTTCATCAATAAAAAGCTGTTGAACCGCATCTCTGTCAGCAATATCAAGCTTTATGAAGCTAAAATTCTTGTTTTTAATCCTATCTAAGCGAGCATGTTTTAACTTTACATCATAGTAATCATTGATATTATCAATTCCAATAATGCAATTTCCTGCTTCTGTTAATTTTTCAACCACTGCACTGCCGATAAAACCCGCTGCACCAGTAACTAAATATTTCATAAACTTATCTCAATAACTTAATTTTAGCCGTACTAGTCTGAACCAAATAGGTCTCGAGTATACACTTTAGCGCTGACATCACGTATTTCTTCGACCATACGATTAGACACTATCACGTCACAAGATGATTTAAATTCATCTAAGCTCTTAATCACTTTTGAATGAAAAAATGTATCCTGATCTAGCACTGGCTCATACACAACGACTTCAATGCCTTTAGCTTTTAATCGTTTCATTATACCTTGGATGCTTGAAGCACGAAAATTGTCAGAGCCTGACTTCATGATCAACCGATAAATTCCCACGCGATGGGGATTGCGCTTTAAAATACTTTGGGCAATAAAATCTTTACGGGTGGTATTAGCATCTACAATGGCACCGATAATACTATTTGGTACATCGGCATAATTTGCCCTAAGCTGTTTTGTATCTTTGGGTAAACAGTAGCCGCCATAACCAAATGATGGGTTATTGTAATGTGAGCCAATACGAGGGTCTAACCCAACTCCCTCTATGATTTGGCGGGGGTCAAGCCCATGGGTATCTGCATAAGTATCAAGTTCATTAAAATAAGCGACACGCAGTGCAAGATAGGTATTTGAAAAGAGTTTCACAGCTTCCGCTTCTGTCGAGTCAGTAAACAGCACTTCAATATTTTCTTTTCGCGCACCTTCTACTAAAAGGTTCGCAAAAATTTCGGCACGCACACTTCGCTCACCTACGATGATTCGTGAAGGGTATAAGTTGTCATATAGTGCTCGGCCCTCACGTAAAAACTCAGGTGAAAATAGCACATTTTTGCACCCCAGATCTTCTTTAATACGCGCAGTATAGCCGACTGGAACTGTTGATTTTATCACCAAAACTGCATTGGGATTAATTGAGTTCACCTCTTTGATGACAGCTTCGACAGACGAGGTATTAAAATAATTAGTTTCTACATCATAATCAGTCGGGGTTGCGATTATCACATAGTCTGCCTCTCTATATGCCTCTATTTTGTCCAGTGTAGCCTTAAAATTAAGGTCTTTATTTGCTAAAAAATCTTCAATTTCGACATCAACAATAGGAGACTGCTTATTGTTAAGCAGTCTCACCTTTTCAGGAATAATATCAACAGCTATGACGTCATGATGCTGCGCTAAAAGCATTGCATTTGAAAGACCAACATAACCGGTACCAGCGATAGCAATTTTCATTATCCATCCGTTAATAAATTCTGTTTAATAGCGTTTTTGCAAACGGTTTGCTTTAAAAGTCACTATTAATAGCTATATATTTTATATGCAGGTGTTAACTTATAGTTTTAAATAATTGTCCATGACCCCCGCGCTAATGCGTATTGCTTAATCCTGTCAAATTTTGAGATCTACTTAAGAATGTAAATCCTCGATTAAGCTTTATGAAAACTAAAAACGGCAACCTCTCAAGGCCCTTCAAAGAAGCCTAAATGATGTTTGTAGTGGCATAGTGAATTTGGCCAGCTAGTTAGAGGTGATATCATCACCTCATAAGTTAACAGGTGACACTAAGAAAAACGTAGTCTGAAAGCGGCTATTTAAGAAGGTTATACGCTTTCCGCTTAGGTTTAAACAAATGTTTTACAAGCTACTTATAAGGCAGCAACATCTAGATTTTTTATCAGGGTTTTAATTGATGCTTGCCAATCGCAAGCCTCGATGTCCCAGGCAATTTTTATCTGTTGGCAATCAAGCACACTGTATGGTGGCCGCTTTGCTGGCAAAGGATAATCCAGTGTATTTATCCTCTGGAGTATAGGGACTGTTAGTAGCTTACGTTGTACACTAGCTTCCTCGACAATGGCTTTAGCCAATCCATACCAACTAGTACTAACATTACCGCAGTAATGAAAAGTACCCCAGGTTGTTTTACCCAGCGCGATTTGTGCAGCCATGTGTAATATCGCTTTAGCTAAATTCCCTGCATAAGTAGGACAACCTATTTGATCATCAACAATACGTAACTCATTTCTATTCTGAGCGAGTCTAATAATTGTTTTAGCAAAATTATTACCATATTCGCTGATTAACCAAGATGTTCGAATAATGACATGTTGAGAACACGCTTGTTGAATAGTTAACTCACCTTGACGTTTTGACGCGCCATACACATTTATGGGACGCGAAGAGTGAGCCTCGAGGTAGGGAATTGTCGCTTGTCCATCAAATACAAAATCAGTCGAAATATGAATAATAGGGATATTGGATTGATTAGCAACCAAGGCTAAATTTCTAGCGCCTTTATGATTAACATTGTAAGCCTTATCAATATTCGACTCCGCATTATCTACCTCAGTATAAGCTGCTGTATTGATAATGAGTTTAGGCTTATGAGTAAGAACAAAGAGCTTTACCGCATCAAAATCGGTGATATCAAGCTTGAACGGTTTCGTTCTCGAGGCTTTCAAGCTAAAAGATTCCGAACTAGGATAGTCAGGGTTTGTGTGGACTGATTTAACCAGATCAATAGATGAAAAAACCTGATTGTCTATCAACGCTTGTTGTAAACATTGCCCCAACTGACCACTCGCACCAACTAACCAACATTTCACTTTAGCAGGTCCTTAAATCGCAAACCTTTCTCGTCTTTGTCAGACAATATGACACTCTTAATGGGCCAAGTAATGCCTAATTCAGGATCATTCCACTTAATACAAGCTTCATTACTGGGGTCATAATAATCTGTGCATTTATATTCCACATCAGCTATTTCAGTGAGCGCGACAAATCCATGAGCAAAACCTTCAGGAATATAAAGCTGGCGCATATTAGTCTCGGTTAATTCTACGCCGACCCATTGGCCAAAGGTAACTGAGCCTTTGCGAATATCAACGGCCACATCAAAAATGGTACCTTTCACAACACGAACCAATTTAGCTTGAGGATTAACTTTTTGATAGTGTAAGCCACGCAAAACACCTTTTCTAGAGCGAGAGTAGTTATCCTGAACAAACGCTTTATCAATACCTAACAAACGCTGATATCTATCGGCTTGGAAAGTCTCGACAAAATAACCACGAGCATCATTAAACACTGAAGGTTCAATCATTTTAACGTCAGCAATCTTAGTATCAATAACCTTCAAAATTGGTGCTCCTTACATAATGACATTAAGTAATCACCATAAGCGGTTTTGCAATGAAACTTGGCCTGGATAATTAATGCATCTTGAGTGAGCCAACCATTGGCGTAGGCAATTTCTTCTAAACAAGCGACCTTTAAGCCTTGTCTTTTCTCAACGGTTTGCACAAAGTGACTCGCTTCAAGTAACGAATCATGCGTACCGGTATCTAACCAGGCAAAACCACGACCTAAGGTTTCGACACTTAAATCACCACGCTGTAAATAAGCCATGTTCACATCGGTAATTTCAAGCTCCCCTCGAGCTGAAGGAGTAATAGATTTAGCTATGTTAATGGCATCATTATCGAAAAAGTATAAGCCTGTTACGGCATATTGAGATTTAGGCAATGATGGTTTTTCATCAATGCTGAGCGCTTTTCCGTCAGCGTCAAACTCTATTACACCGAACCGTTCTGGGTCGCAAACATGATAACCAAAAATCGTCGCACCTTTAGTTTTAGAGGCAGCATTGAGTAGCTTATCTCTAAAATGATGGCCATAAAAAATGTTATCGCCCAACACTAAAGCCACATTATCTTCAGCAATAAAGTCTTCTGCGATAATCAGTGATTGCGCAATACCTTCAGGTGCAGCTTGTATCTCATAACTAAGGTTAATACCGAACCTTTCCCCTGTACCAAGTAGTCTTTTAAAGCTTGATAAATCTTCTTCGGTACTGATGATTAACACATCTTTTATACCTGCCAGCATTAACACAGAAATTGGGTAATAAATCATGGGCTTGTCATAGACAGGTAATAGTTGTTTAGACGTACCTAAAGTAAGCGGGAATAAACGGCTACCAGTGCCTCCCGCCAATACGACTCCTTTATAGGCTTGCTGATTAATTTTGTGCATCAGCCTTGCCCTTTTCACCATCGTTAATATTTTTAATGCTCTTTTCTTCACACACACTATCAATATCGATATGATTTTTAGACAGAGTATTTTGAGGTAATGTTAACCACATCCCAGCATTCGCGATATACCATTTAACCGTTTTTCTAAGGCCTGTTATAAAGGTTTCTTTCGCTGACCAAGCTAAATCACTTTTGATTTTAGAAGCATCAATAGCATAACGTTTATCATGACCTGGTCGATCGTTAACGTATGTGATCAAATCCCTAAATTGATCGCCTGCTTTGTATTCTGGTGCTAACTCCTCCAGCAAATCACAGATCAGATTAATCACATCAATATTAGTGTATTCGTTATTTCCACCGATATTATAGGTTTGCCCGACTTGCCCTTTTTTGATGACGTTATATAAAGCATCGACATGATCATCAACAAACAGCCAATCTCTGACTTGTAAGCCATCACCATAAACCGGTAAAGACTTGCCAGCTAAGGCACTTAAAATCATGTGCGGAATTAATTTTTCAGGAAATTGATAAGCGCCGTAATTATTAGAGCAATTACTGATGATAATAGGGAGACCATAGGTTCGATGCCAAGCACTGACTAAATGTTCTGCAGAAGCTTTTGATGCCGAATAAGGTGAACTTGGCGCATATGGGGATGATTCAGAGAAAGGTTCATCCGTTGGGGATAAATCACCATAAACCTCATCAGTAGAAATATGAAGGAAACGAAATTGAGACTTTTTGTCACCACTCATCTTGTGCCAGTAGGTTCTAGATGCTTCAAGCAACTGAAAAGTACCTACAATATTAGTTTGTATAAACTCCGAAGGTCCTGAAATAGAACGATCCACATGACTTTCTGCCGCTAAGTGCATCACAACTGAAGGTTGATAATGTTCGAAAACTCTCTGCAACGCCTCAGCATCACAAATATTAGCTTGAACAAAGTGGTAACGAGGTGAGTCAGAAACCTCTTTTAAAGCATCTAAATTACTTGCGTAAGTTAACACGTCAAGATTTAACACTTGCTCTTGAGTGTGATTTATAAGGTAGCGTATTAGTGCGCTGCCAATAAACCCCGCCCCACCGGTTATCAAAATCATTTTTATATCTGACCTAATTCTATATCGAAAACACTGAAGGAATGCGCTTTATTACCTATATAGTAACAAATAAAACAAAAATGCCAGAGCATCGCTCTGGCATTTTTAATTTGTATTTAGTTAAGTCAGTTAACCCCGACTAAACAATGATGTTCAAGCTAATAAATCAATTAGCTGCAGATACTGCATCGGCAATACTTTGAGCTTGAGTCTGCGTCATATCTTCACAAGTTGATTCAACCATCACTCGAATCAGTGGCTCAGTACCAGATTTACGTAACAAGACGCGGCCATTGTCACCCATAACAACCTCAGCAGCCTTAACAGCTGCTTGAACCTGCTCAGATGCAATAATTTCATCAGCGTTATCTGCTTTAAGGCGCACGTTAATCAAGATTTGTGGCAGTTTAGTCATCCCAGATTTGACTTCAGATAAGTTTTTACCTGAATCAATCAAAGCATTTAACACTTGAAGCGAAGCAACAACACCATCACCTGTGGTGGTGTGTTTAAGGCTTAATATATGACCCGAGCCTTCACCGCCGAGTTGCCAACCAGTCTCTTTTAATTGCTCAACCACATAACGGTCACCCACTTTGGCGCGAACAAAAGGAATATCCATCTCTTTTAGCGCTAACTCAAGACCTAAGTTAGACATTAAGGTGCCGACTACGCCACCTTGTAATTCACCTTTAGCTCGTGCGGCTTGAGCTAGAATAAACAAGATTTCATCACCATCAACTGCATGGCCATTATGATCAACAAACAAGACTCTATCGGCATCACCGTCTAACGCAATACCTAAGTCTGCTTCATGCACCATCACTGCGGTTTGCAGGCTGTCTAAGTGGGTTGCACCGCAACGCTCGTTAATGTTGAGACCATCAGGCTTGTCATTAATGCTAATCACTTCTGCGCCAAGTTCAGCATACACTTCTTTAGCAATGTGGTAAGCAGCACCATTGGCTGAATCAACGACAATCTTAAGCCCTGTAAGTGATTTATCTTTATCGAAAGTTCCTTTACAAAACTCAATGTAACGACCAGCAGCATCTGATATACGACGTACCTTACCTAATTTATCTGAATCAACACAGGTCATCGCGCCGTGATTAATCGCTTGATCAAGTAAATGCTCAATTTCTAACTCTTGCGCATCATTAAGTTTGGTTCCCGAATTAGAGAACAGCTTAATGCCATTGTCATAATAAGGGTTGTGTGACGCACTAATCACCACGCCTGCATCGGCTCTAAAAGTCGATGTTAAATAGGCAATCGCAGGTGTCGGCATAGGCCCAACTAACGCACAATTAATACCAGCCGCAGAAAAGCCAGCTTGCATTGCCGTTTCAAGCATATAACCACTGATACGGGTATCTTTACCAATAATCACTTCTTTGGTACCAGCAGAGGCTAAAACCGTACCTGCCGCCCAACCTAACTTCATCGCAAACGATGGGTTAATCGGAAACTCACCCACTTTGCCACGCACCCCATCGGTGCCAAAATACTTACGAGACATTATCACTCCATTAAAAACTACAAGCTCATGGCTGACTGCTGATGGCACTTAACACATAGCTAACAGCTCACAGCTCTTTTAAAAAATCGAATGCTTTGATTCACTGTGGCTAAGTTTACCTAATTTTTAGCCAAGTTTAACCATATTTATTGACAGGACATCATTGAGTTCGAGTTATGTCGCACTAAATTTAATTTCAGTGACCGACGTAGCATTAGCTAAACAACTTATCTGTTGCTAACTTTAGAGTAACCTGAGCATGGCTAAACACTATTATACAGGTCTTGCTAATGCCAGCTGCTTTATAGGCGAAGTTACAAAAGGCGCTGACATTAAGACTTAAGATGAGATTTTTTTGAGGTGATGTGCTGTTAGTTGTTGGTAATAAAATAACTTACTTCCCATACTGCAGATTCATTATGGGAATAGAATTAAACACATCAAAATCCATCGACATATCACTTCACAGTGATGTAGTGATTAGCAATTAAATAGTTAATCACTTGCTTGGCGCAGGCTTCAATGTCTTTTTCGGCCGTTTTAACGTGGACTTCAGGCGTTAAAGGGATGTCATAATCCGAGTCGATACCTGTGAAGTGTTTAATCTCACCCGCTCGTGCTTTTTTATAAAGCCCTTTAGGGTCTCGCTGCTCGCAAATTGCAATAGGCGTATCAATAAACACTTCAATAAATTGTCCTTGATTAAGCTGCGCTCGCACCATTTCTCTGTCTTGTAAAAATGGCGAGATAAATGCTGTAGAAACAATCAACCCAGCATCCACAAATAGCTTTGACACTTCACCAATACGACGAATATTTTCAACTCGGTCAGTATCACTAAAACCTAAATCGCCATTTAAGCCATGACGAACGTTATCACCATCTAACACGTACGTTTTACAGCCCAAATCATAAAGCATTTTATCTACTGCATTGGCGACGGTAGATTTACCTGAGCCACTTAACCCTGTAAACCACAACACCGCAGCGCTATGTCCATTGAGCTTGGCGCGTTCATCATGGCTAACACTAGCAAGGTGCCAGACAACATCGGTTGATTTTTCAGCGCTAACGTCAATAGACTGATAAGGCGTTTGTGACATGGTAAATCCTTGTAATACTTAAGCCGTTAAAAAGGAAAGAAATATGGCACTGCCAGAATAACAATCGCACCATAAACTATACTGACGGGCAAACCGACTTTAATAAAGTCATTAAACTTATACTGACCGGCATTAAACACCATCAAATTGGTTTGATATCCATAGGGGCTAATAAAACTGCCACTGGCGGCAAATGCAACCGTCATCACAAACGGCAAGACATCGACTCCAAACCCTAACGCCACACTGTAGGCAATTGGAAACATCAGTGCGGCTGCGGCATTGTTGGTTACAAGCTCTGTCATAAACCAAGTTAAAAAATATATAATAATCAATGCTAAGTAAACATGATTACTGTCAAATCCATCACTTATCCAATCACCCAACAAGCCAACAACACCGGCATTGGCCAATGCATGAGATAACAAAATAGCCGCAGAAACAATTAACCAAATATCAATGGGCAGCCTACGCATAATTTCATTAACGCTAATCGACTGAGATAAAATAAGACAGCCAAGTAAAATCACTAACCCTTGAAATAATTCAACCCATCCCAAAGCCGCTAACGCAACAGTAGAAACAAAACCTCCCACCGCTAACCACGCCCGCCAGCCATTTAATCTAACTTCAGTTTCAACACCACTCAAAAAGATAAAGTTTTTACTGATATTACGGCGAGATTTAAAATCTTCACCGACAGCAAGTACTAAAAAATCACCCGCTTTAATGCACACTTCACCTAACTTACCCGACACTTGCTCACCATCACGTCTAATCGCAACAACAGCAGCATCGAACAAGGCTCTGAAGCCAACATGTTTAAGTGTTTTTCTAATTAAAATACTTTCAGGTCGAACAACGACTTCAGTCAAATTGGCGGTTGTCAGTTCATTTTGATGGGCAAAAGTTTTAAGGCCTGAGAACTGAGCTAGTTGTTCAACTTTAGTTATGTCACCTGAAAAAATTAATCTGTCATCTTGCCTGAGTATTTCACTAGGAGAAACAGGGCTGATTAAACATCCATCACGCACCACTTCCACCAAAAATAATGACTCTAAATTGCGTAAGCCATTATTTTCGACAGTTCTTCCTATCAACTCAGAATGCTCGGTTATTTTGGCATCAATAAAATAGCCCTTACTACAATCCGACACGGGCGCATTTTCAGGTAAAAATCGAACAGAAAAGGCCAATACCCCACCACAACCAACAACCAATAAACAACCAATGGCTGTAAATGAGAAAAAAGATAACGATTGCCCTGCAGTATCCAAATAGAGACTGTTGATAATTAAATTAGTAGATGTACCAATCAGGGTTAATGTTCCCCCTAAAATGGCTGCATAGGACAAGGGCAGTAATAATCGACTAGCAAAATGGTGTGGGTTATTTCGAATCGGCGAAAGTAGTGTCGCCACGACCGCGGTATTATTTAACAAAGCAGAACTGATCGTTGTTAACGAAAACAGCCGAATAAAAGTAGCCTTGTAGCTTTTTAAAATCATTTTAGAGGCTATAAGGCGTAAGAGACGGGTTTTTTCTAATGCGAAAGAGCAAATGATCAATAACACTAAAGTGATCAACCCAGGATTAGCAATACTAGATAACAGCTGTTGCTGGGTTACTAAGCCTGAAGCCACTAGTAGTAATAAGGTTACGCCAAAAACGGCGCCAGGCCGATTCTGAAAGCGCAATAATGCCACGATAGTGGCAACAAAAATAAATACTGTAACGTAGGCTTCAAATGACATATAACAATGGTTCACGCTAAGTAAGTAAAAAAATAGGACTAAAGAGCACCACACACTTTTAACGAAAGAATAAGCACCTTATTAATCAGTGCCATCACTTCTATTAACTCTATCAATGTGTGGTTTCCTCAGTATTCGCAGCCATGTTTTATAATTCGCTTGCGAAAGGGTAGCTTGCAATAGTCTTGGCTGTTTATATTGGTTAAGCGTTAGCTAGCGGTTTACATGTGATAAAAACAACTCATTGCAATTACAACTCCCATGACAAGCTAGCCAATCACTTTGGCTCCCCAGTGTGGAAAGTGCTTACGTACTAATGCATTGAACTCAACTTCAAACTCAGAGTATTGATGCTTTGAACTTACCTCGCCTTCAACCGCCGAGCGGATCATTGCAGCGCCCACTGTCACGTTAGTCAGCCTATCAATAATAATAAATGCGCCCGTTGAACGATTTTGGCTGTATGAATCAAATTGCACTGGCGCTGTTAAGGTAAAATGACAGTTACCCATTTCATTGAGTGCCAGTTGTTGGGTACTTTCGGTAGCTAATGTATTAACATCAACTTTAAAGTTAAAAGCATCCACATAACCGTATACCGACTTGCTGCCTGCTTTGATTTCATACTCACGGTCTAGTTGAAGTGGTTCTTCAGCCATCCAAACAACATCAGCTTCAAGGTGATTAGATGAATGAGGTTGATCATGGGGCCTAACAAGCATGTCTCCACGGCCAACATCAATTTCATTCTCTAAGGTAAGCGTTACTGACATACCAGCTGAGGCTTTTTCTAAGTCACCATCAAAGGTCACAATCGATTTAATTTTGCTTTCTTTACCTGATGGTAGTGCAACTATAGTGTCACCTACCCGGATTTCACCTGACGCTACAGTGCCGCAAAAGCCTCTAAAGTTCAGGTTTGGGCGGTTAACATATTGAACCTGAAAACGGAAAGATGCATTAGTATCTTCAGTAATAGATACCGTATTAAGCAACTTAAGTAACGTAGAACCTGGGTACCATTTCATATTGTCACTTTCGTTGACGACGTTATCGCCTTTTAAAGCAGAAATAGGCACAAAACGGATATCATCAAAGGCTAAATCTTGGGCAAATTCACGGTAGTCTTTCTTAATGTTTTGATAAACGGATTGGTCATAATCAACGGCATCCATTTTATTAATCGCAATAACAACGTGCTTAATGCCTAATTGTGAACAAATAAAACTGTGTCTGCGAGTTTGAACTTGAACCCCATGGCGAGCATCAATCAAAATAATCGCTAAATCGGATGTCGATGCGCCGGTCGCCATATTACGGGTGTACTGCTCATGGCCTGGTGTATCAGCAATGATAAATTTACGTTGCTCAGTAGCAAAATAGCGATAAGCGACATCAATGGTGATCCCTTGCTCACGCTCAGACTGCAAACCGTCAACTAATAAGGCTAAATCGAAAGCTTCATCAGTGGTATTAAAGCGCTTTGAATCTTTCTCAATGGCCGCCATTTGATCTTCAAAAATCATTTTGCTATCAAACAATAAACGACCAATTAACGTAGATTTACCGTCATCAACACTGCCACACGTTAATACTCTGAGCATGTCTTTATTTTCATGAACGTTTAGATATGCTTCGATATCAGATGCAATTAAGCTTGTGCTATCACTCATTACTTTTCCTTAACTACCGCAGTTATTCTGGCGCTAGTTTTATCAATTCTATTTGGGTTAACTGGACGAGATAAAAACGAATGTATTTCTGTTATTAGAAATATCCTTCCATTTTTTTCTTCTCCATTGAGCCTGCTGAGTCATTATCAATAACGCGACCTTGTCGCTCAGATGTGGTGCATAACAACATCTCTTGAATAATTTCAGGTAGAGTTGTAGCTTCTGATTCCACTGCGCCCGTTAATGGGTAACAGCCTAAAGTACGAAAACGAACCATTTTTTGTTCTACCACTTCATTAGGTTCAATTGGCATACGCTCATCATCGACCATAATCAAGGTGCCATCGCGCTCTACCACAGAGCGAGGTTTTGACAAATATAGCGATGGGATTTCAATGCCTTCAAGGTAAATGTATTGCCAGATATCCAGCTCAGTCCAGTTTGAAAGCGGAAATACACGAATACTCTCGCCTTTATCAACCTTGCCGTTATAAATGTTCCAAAGTTCTGGTCGCTGGTTTTTGGGGTCCCAGCGATGCTTACTGTCGCGGAATGAATAAACACGCTCTTTAGCGCGAGACTTTTCTTCATCACGTCTTGCACCACCAAAAGCAGCGTCAAAGCCATGCTCATCTAGCGCTTGCTTAAGCCCTTCAGTCTTCATAATGTCGGTGTGTTTAGCACTACCGTGCGTAAAAGGGCCAACATTCATCGCCATTCCACGAGGGTTTTTATGCACAATTAAATTAAAACCATGTTTTTCGGCCATTTGATCACGAAAAGCAATCATTTCTTTAAATTTCCAGTTGGTGTCGACGTGCATCAACGGGAATGGAATTTTTCCTGGGTAAAAGGCTTTTCGAGCCAAATGAAGCAATACTGAGGAGTCTTTGCCCACAGAGTACAACATCACGGGATTATCAAATTCAGCGGCGACTTCACGCATGATTTGTATGGATTCTGCTTCAAGTTGCTTTAAATGAGTCAATTGTGTCGACATATCAGTTCCAATAAACCTTCAATAATTCATATGAGAAAAAGAGACCCAAATGTCAGAGTCATCCCTTTAATAATTGTTAAGCTGAATTTACATATAATTATATTACCAGCATCAAACAATAGTAAAAGTTATTAATGGCGAGTTTAGTATAACGAAAAGGAATATAAAGGAATGAAAGGTTTGCAAAGTAACTCGCCGCGGACAGCTTGTGCCTGTAAGTGGCACAAGTGAGGCAAAATGAAGGAGGAATTATTGATGATAAAAAAGGTGGGATGAAAAACAAGCTTGATTAACTTAAATAGTGACGCTAACTCAAACAGAAAAAGTATTTACATTATATCGACTATAGTATGCAGCATTGATGTCAAGTCACTGCAAACGCTATAACAAAATTAGATAAACCAACTATCCTAGAGAATCAAAAAATTGAATGGCTCTAGCTTAAAAAGCTCGAACTTAAAAGGCACTAACTTAAAAGGCACTAACTTAAAAGGCACTAACTTAAAAGCTGTTAACTTGAAATCCAACTCCTTAGGAGTTGCAGTAAAAAGGCTGTTATTCTTTGCCTATAACAACCTCACAATCAGGTAATAATTGCTGGTATTTTTCAGCCAAGGCTAGTTTAGCTTCTTCATCACCATGAACAATGCGAATATGCTTAGGCTTGTGATGCATGCATTTTACAAAATTAATTAAATTAGATTGGTCTGCATGGGCAGAGTAACCACTAATGGTATAAACCCCTGCTTTAATATTAATTCGATTATCATCGAGCACCACATATCCGCCTTTAGGGCCGTAAGTTTGAATATCGCGCCCCGGGGTACCATGCGCTTGATAACCGACAAATAAAACATCTGCTGTTGGCATACCTAAAAAACGTTTTAAATAATTCATTATTCGCCCGCCACTACACATACCCGATGCCGCAATAACAATTGCAGGTTTGCTACGATTACTCAGGTAATTAATTACAGCTAAATGGTCTTTATGGCTGTCTATGGTATATAGCTGCTTAAAGTCTAAAGGATGCCGGCCAGTGCTAACCACCTTTTTAGCCTCTTTATCCCATAATTGCTGGAACTCAAGGTACTTCTCGGTGAATTTAGCCGCCATAGGTGAGTCAACAATAATATCAATTTGTTGCCACATAGCGTTATCTGGGTTGCGATTAATGATTTGTTCAAATTCGTATAATAATTCTTGGGTGCGGCCAATACTAAATGCAGGTATTAACACTACGCCTTTGTCCGCCACGCATTTAGTCACGATCTTCTTCAGCAGTTGAGTGCGGTGCTTGCGGCCTTGATGGTTTTTATCCCCATAAGTGGACTCAATCACTAAGGTATCTGCACGATAAGGGCTACGGGGACTCGCTAATAAAGGGGTATAAGTTGCGCCTAAATCACCAGAAAATACCACTCTGTGTTTATCCTTACCCATCAAGTCAAACTCAACATACGCCGAGCCTAAAATATGTCCCACAGGTTTAAATTTAAGCTTGATTGAAGAGACATCACACTGAGATGGCACAGCATTATTCTTGGCTGCAGGACTAGCGAAATCATTAGAATTCGCTTTAGAGTTGGAGCAATGTCTTTGACTTAAGTTGGCGTTAAGGGAAACGCTAGAGTGAGTATTAATCTTAAGGCTAACCCATTGGTTATATTCAACAGGACGAATAAGAGCTCGCAGTTTTTTCAAAAACGTTTTAATTAAGTTTTTGTCACGGGTAACACCAACTTTAAGGGCATCTTCAATTACCAAAGGTAACAAAGCTGCTGTGGCTGTTGTTGCGTATATGGGTTTATTAAAGCCTGCAGCAATGAGATACGGTATACGTCCCACATGATCAATGTGGCAATGAGTCACAATAAGCGCTTGAACAGCACTAATATCAAAATCAATCTGTAATTGCTGCGCCGAAGATTTACCAGCTGTTTCAGCCCCTTGAAACAAGCCGCAATCGATAAGATAACTTGAAACAACACCTAGCTCATTCACATCTAACTGATGACATGAGCCAGTGACACCATTCACAGCGCCATGATGAAGTATCCGCATATAAAATCCATTTTATGATTTAGATACCACTAACTTAGCATACAAAATAAGTAACACAATTATAGTGTTCAAGAAATGACTATGAGTTGTAAAATGCCAATGAGGTACAGGCCAATAGCGTCAAGCATTCGTAACAAGTTCTATCATTTAGATCACTAAATGTTGAAATATAAGCACCTGAAATAAAAGAACCTGAAATGAAAGATCCAATTGTACGCAAATGTTTAAAAGACTTTTATAAAAGCTTGAAAACAAAAAAGGCCTCAAGTTTTCACTTAAGGCCTAGTATTTGTAAATATTTATCGGTTAACTAGCTAAAAGGCATTGATCAAAGTATTAAGTTCAGCTTTAAAGTCTTTACCCAATTTTTTATCACGCAAACCGTATTCAACGAACGCTTTCATGTAACCGAGTTTATCGCCACAATCATGTGATTTACCAGTCATATTGAACGCTTCAACTGTATCTTGTTCAATCAGCATATCAATCGCATCTGTTAACTGGATTTCATCTCCTGCACCTGCTGGCGTTTTGGCTAATAATGCCCAGATTTTTTCAGATAATACATAACGACCAACAACCGCTAAGTTTGACGGCGCACTACCAATAGCTGGTTTTTCTACCATAGCTTTGATTTTAGCTGAATCACCTGGGGCAATTTCTTCTCCATTACAGTCTGCAATACCGTATTTATTCACTTCATTATCAGGTACTGGTGCAACCATAATCTGACTAGCAAAACTGGTATGATAACGTGCCATCATCGCAGCTAAATTGTCAGTCGTTTGATCAGCTGTATATTCATCTAAAATAACGTCGGGCAGTACAACTGCAAAAGGTTCATTACCGATACAAGGTTTTGCACACAATACCGCATGCCCTAGTCCTTTAGCCTCACCTTGACGCACACTAATCACCGAAACATCTTTAGGGCAAATAGATTGTATCTCATCTAAAAGCTGACGCTTAATACGCTTTTCAAGGGTTGATTCAAGCTCGTAAGATTTATCGAAATGGTTTTCAATGGCATTTTTACTAGCATGAGTAACCAGTACAATTTCTTTCACACCAGCAGCAACACATTCATTAACGATATACTGAATAAGTGGCTTATCTACGATAGGCAGCATTTCTTTTGGGATAGCTTTTGTTGCAGGTAACATCCTTGTCCCAAGACCTGCAACGGGAATAACTACTTTCATGAAAACCCCTATTTAAATAGATGACTGAAAAGTAATGATAAAAATATACTAGACTAAATTAATCACATTTTGAACAGTTGGTTTGTTTTTTTCAGTTTGCTGAAATAATAAATCACAAATACCATCAGTAGGAGCAAAACCTGTAGGGGTTTTTAGCAAAATATCTCGAATAGTTTCGTGGTCAAAAGCGTGACAAGCAACATCTAAGCGCTCAAGAATTTTAGAGTATTCAGCCCAAGAAAGATGAACCTCATTGGCCGTCATTATTCTTTCATGCTCGGTACCCGTGACATCATCACCGATCAATAGTTCTTCATAGAGCTTCTCACCAGGGCGTAATCCACTATATTCAATCGCTATTTCGCCTTCGGGGTTAAACTCATCACGGACATCAAAACCACTCAGTCGGATCATTTTACTGGCTAGGTCGACAATTTTGACAGATGCCCCCATATCTAAGACAAATACATCACCGCCTTTACCCATAGCACCAGCCTGAATAACAAGCTGCGAAGCTTCAGGGATGGTCATAAAGAAACGGGTGATTTCTGGGTGAGTCACAGTAACGGGGCCGCCATTAGCAATTTGCGTTCTAAAAAGCGGCACTACTGAGCCTGATGACCCTAAAACATTGCCAAATCGAACCATACAAAAACGAGTTTGATGCTTCTCTTTTGAAAAAGCTTGTAACACAAGTTCTGCCATACGCTTGGTTGTGCCCATAACGTTAGTTGGTCGTACCGCTTTATCTGTTGAAACTAAAACAAAGGTTTCAACTTTGGCTGCAATAGCAGCTCTTGCGGTATACAAGGTGCCAAAAACGTTATTTCGAACTCCTTCAACCACATTAAGCTCTACCAGAGGAACATGCTTATAAGCCGCTGCATGATAAACCGTTTGTACCCCAAAAGATTCCATAATCGCCTGAACACGATTTTCACGTTGAACCGACCCCATCATTGGCAAAATGCGCACATTAAGGCCAAGCTCTTTTGCTGTTGCTGATAATTCTCTTTCAATGGCATAAAGCGAATATTCAGACAGTTCGAATAACACTAATTTTTTTGGTGATTTTTTTAAAATTTGACGACACAGTTCAGAGCCAATAGAACCGCCTGCCCCCGTTACCATAACCACCTTGTCGGTAATATTAGCGGTTAATAAGTCTTGTCTAGGCGCTACTGATTCACGACCTAATAAATCGTCTATTTCAACTTCTTTAATATCACTATACAGTTTATTACCACTCACCAGATCTGCCATAGCTGGGATGGTTAATATCTGAGTTGACAGAGACTCTAAACGATCAAGAATTTCTTTCCTTTTAACTCTAGTTGCACTCGGTATTGCCAGCAGTACTTTCGTTGCTGCTTTTTGCTTGATAAGTTTACGTATGATTGAAGGCGAATGAACATGAACACCTTGTATTACACTGCCATGCAGTGCTTTATCATCGTCCACAAAAGCGTAAGGATAATACTCATGACTTAATACCAGAGAATTCAGTAACTGACGACCACTGACCCCTGCGCCATAAATAATAACAGGCTCACCGTCGCGTTTAACCCCTGAGCCAACTAAAGAGCGAACAAGTGCACGCGTGCCCCCAACAAACACCAAAGCAAATGCGGCATAAATGATAGGAACAGTACGAGGTAAAGTCGCATCGGTAAAATAAGATACAAACACTAAGGTGACTGTTGAAGCGACAACACCGAGTAAAATAGCCGTCAATGCTTGTAAACTCATATAACGCAGCACGGCGCGATATAAACCGAGCTTAGCAAAAGCTAATATGCTGAAAGGTATAATCGTAGCGAGTAAAGCCCAATTGTTTGTATTAAGCAGTACACTAACATCATCAACTCTGACTAATAGCGCTGCCCAAAAAGCAAAACTTAGAAAAACAGTATCAATTGCGATACTTACTAAACGTTTCTGACTACGCTCTAAACGAAACAAACGTTGCAAAAAATCCATTTTCCGCTCCATAAACTTAAAAATCATAGTGTATTACTTCTTTAAATACGAACGCCACACCAATATACCACTAACAATGGTAAAAAGAGTAATGCGTAAAGTTAGCTTAAGGTATTATATTTGACTGTGGTTGATAGCACGAAAAAAAAGCCCCAACTTGTGGACAACTCGATGGTTCGAGTTGGTAAGTGTGACGGTGATAAAAAGCTGATGAGACACTTTATATCGGCTTTTTCTATAATGAGGCAAAAATAATTAGCGCAAGTGCACACAAATCAACACACTAGCGCTAAAATCATAATGATAAGTCTATTCTGCCATAGCGTTAAAAATTATTATTCAAGATAATAAGTCTTAGTTAATATCGCGGCCTTGTTTGCAACTAATAACTCAATTGTCATATCACTTTCGGCCACACTAACCGACCAATAAATGCTCCACCTTTGTATTTCACCCTGAATGATATCAGGAGTCAAAACGGGGAACTCATATTCTGTTAAACCAGCCAGTAGTTCCACACACGATTTAAAAGCTTGCTCATGACCTGTAAACTTGCCTTGTTTTGCGTGCTCAGAGATTACAGCTTTTGCAATCGCATCGACAATTACAACTAACTTACTCATCTATCGCTCTGTAATATTGTTCTGTAGCCAACATAAACTCTCCTAGCTCACCTTTATTCAAAGCATTAATACCTGCAGCTGCAGCGCGGCCACCACCGGTTTCAAACTGACTACAAATATCACCAGCACCTTGCTTATTTGTTAAAGGTGCACGTAAAGAAACTGTATAAGTATCATCCTCATTATCGGTTAATACCGCATGAGCTAAATTGGGGTTTTTATTGGCTAAATAGTTACCATAAACACCACTAATGCGTTTGGCCCAAGCTTCATTGGGTAGCTCAAAGACGGCTAGATTACTACTCTCATGAAGCGCATTTACCGCTTGTGCTTTCGCCATGTCTTGACCATAAGCGGCCTGCAGTTGATAAAAGGGTGAAGCCTTATCTGCTATTGCGTCAAATGGGTTTGGATACGCTTTAAGTGCGGTATATAACGCCGCAGGCTCAAAGTGTAAATCACTGATGCTACTTCCATAACCATTATAATTAATTAAAGTACCAAGCTCATTTAGTTGAGCGGCCTGCTCAGCGGTTAATCCCGCAAGCGAGCATAATTCATCAGCGGCTGCCATCAGGTTATCGCCATAAGCGGCTGCAATAGCCCAATAGTGATATTGACCCTTTAAGTGTTTATCGACAATCAAAGAAGTACATGTATTAGGGTCTAAATCGATATGAGCAGATAAATTGTCACTTTCAGGTATAGCGCCACTACGATGATGGTCGGCATAAAAGACCTTCACCCCAGCGGCTAATAACGGCGTTAAAGCATCGATATTTTTTTCCATTGAAATATCAAGTACGGTCACGTCATCACCAGGCTGAGCAGCTACTTTACGTAGCAATTGAATGTCTCTTTTTACCCCGGTAATTAATGTACTTTCAATCGGGTTTGCAAGACGTAACTGCAATAGTGCGATGATGCCATCTGCATCACCATTAAAAATATCATAGTTCATAAATATGTCTTATTTTGAGGCTAGGTAGCCATGTTCCATTAAGTAAGTAATCACTTGTAAAGCGCACTGCTCGATGTCTTGATCTGCCGTCTTAACATGAATTTCGGCTTTCGTCGGTGCATCGTAAGCGGAGTCAATGCCGGTGAAATGCTTAATTTCACCTGCTCTGGCCTTTTTATATAACCCTTTAGGGTCACGTTGCTCACAAACAGTTAAAGGAGTGTCGATGAAGACTTCAATAAACTCATCCTTCGCTAACAGGCTACGCACCATGTCTCGGTCGGCGTGAAAAGGCGAAATGAAAGCGGTAGATACAATAAGCCCGGCATCGACAAATAACTTAGACACTTCGCCTACTCGTCGAATATTTTCTACTCTGTCCGTATCAGTAAAACTTAAATCACCATTTAGGCCGTGACGGACGTTATCGCCATCCAGTACATAGGTTTTACAGTTAAGGTCATGAAGCATTTTGTCTACTGCATTTGCCACTGTAGATTTACCCGAGCCACTTAACCCTGTAAACCATAATACCGCAGGCTTATGACCGTTCAGCTCAATGCGCTCTGTCCGAGAAACGCTTGCTAAGTGCCAAACAACATCGGTTGATTTCTCACCAAGTACATCGACGTCTTGGTAGGGTGTATTTGACATGATAATTCCTTGTTCAATCTTATAATTCTGATAAATAATATGTTTTTATTGCTTAAGCGTGCCCACTAAAACGGGAAAAATATTGGCACCGCTATCATAACGATTAAGCCGTAAACAATGCTGACGGGTAAACCGACTTTAACAAAGTCTTTTAGCTTATATTGCCCTGCATTAAACACCATTAGGTTAGTTTGATAACCATAAGGGCTAATAAAACTACCACTGGCCGCAAATGCCACGGTCATCACGAAGGGTAAAAAATCCACCCCAAAACCGAGCGCTAAGCTGTAAGCAATAGGAAACATTAACGCTGCAGCGGCGTTATTCGTTACCAGCTCAGTCATTAACCATGTGAGAATATAAACTAAAATAAGCGCTAAATAGGCATGCTCTTTGCCCACACTTTGATTAACAAATCCACCAATTAACTCGACGACCCCCGCATTAACCAGTGCATGGGAAAGTAAAATAGCAGAGGCGACAATGAGCCAAATATCGACAGGTAAACGTCGCATGACTTCATTCACATTAATAGACTGACTAAAGATAAGCAGCCCCAGTAAAATGACTAACCCTTCCAGTAAATCAATCACCCCAAGGGCCGCAAGGGCAATTGAAGCTAAAAAGCCACCGACAGATAACCAGGCTTTCCAGCCGTTAAGGCGTATCTCAGTTTCAACACCGCTCAGTACAATAAAGTTTTTACTTAAATTACGGCGAGACTTAAAATCATCACCGACAGAGAGCACTAAAAAATCACCCGATTGCAGCTCAACATCACCGAGCTTACCAGAGATATTCTCGCCATCCCTGCGAATGGCAACAACGGCCGCATCAAATAATGCTCTAAAGCCCACTTGCTTTAATGTTTTTCTAACAAGAATACTTTCTTGTCTAACGACAACTTCAGTGAGGTTTGAGTCTTTTAAATCATTTTTATGGGCAAATGTTTCAAGTCCTGAAAACTGACTTAATTGCCCTAACTTGGTGATGTCACCACTAAAAATCAGCCGGTCATTTTCTTGTAATACTTCAGTGGGGGCTACAGGGGTAATTAACCGGCCCTCTCTGACTAACTCAACTAAAAATAACGACTCTAAATGACGTAGACCATTCGCCTCTACCGAACGGCCAATGAGTTCTGACTTATCGACGATTTTAGCATCAATAAAATAGCCCTTGCTGCCATCAAGTAATTGTTCATTTTCCGGCAAAAAACGCACGCAAATCGCTAAAACTGCCCCACAACCTGTGACAAGCATTAATCCTATGGCAGTAAAAGAGAAAAAGCCTAATGAATGCCCTTCAGCATCAATAAAAAGACTGTTTACTATCAAATTGGTAGACGTACCAATTAATGTCAATGTGCCGCCTAAAATGGCAGCATAAGATAAGGGCAGTAATAACTTACTGGCAAAATGATGTGGATTATTACGAATTGGAGACAAAAGTGTGGCAACGACGGCGGTATTGTTGAGTAACGCGGAACACATGGTTGTAACGCCAAAGAGCCTTATCAAAGTGGTTTTATAGCCCACCACAATCACTTTTGATGCTATCAGCCTGAGCAAACGGGTTTTTTCTAATGCGAAAGAGCAAATAATTAACAGAATAAGTGTGATTAAACCGGGGTTAGCAATACTCGATAATAATTGCGTTTTTGAGACGAGCCCCAGTGCAACAAGTGATAATAGTGTCAAACCAAAAACGGCTGCAGGACGACTTTGATATTTTAATAAACCGCAAATCGTTAATAGAAAAATACTTATTGTTAAGTATGCATCTGTAGACATAAATAGAAACCAACTTCAACGTGACGAAATCAAAAAAAAGCTGCAAGCTTTCATTCGCATTGCAGCTTTCAGACAAAGCTGAGGTGCTTAGCCTATAGCTTTTGCGCCCCAATGAGGATAATGCTTTCTAACCAGTGCATTAAATTCGATTTCAAATGCTGAGTGTTTTGTGTCAGTGGTTGACGCCTTTCCTTCGATGGCCTTTCTGACCATACCGGCACCAACAGTGACGTTGGTTAAACGGTCAATAATGATAAACGCACCAGTAGTTCGATTAATATCATAAGCATCAAACTGCACATCTTCATTGACAGCAAAGTTACAGCTACCCATTTCATTGAGCTCAAGTTGATGCGCATCAAATGTCTCTAGGGTGTTTATATCCACTTTGTGATTCACATTTTCGACATAGCCATAAACAGATTTACTGCCCATCTTGATTGAATATTCACGGTCAACATGTAATGGCTCTTCTGTCATCCACACCACGTCAGCCTCAAAATGACGGCTTGATGATGGCAGTTCATGTGGACGAACCAGCATATCACCACGGCTGATATCAATTTCATCTTCTAAAGTGATAGTAATTGCCATGCCAATGGTGGCTTTCTCAAGTTCGCCATCAAAGGTCACAATGGATTTAACTTTACTTTCTTTTCCCGAAGGTAAAGTCTTAACCGTATCACCAACGCGGATATCACCAGAAGCAAGCGTGCCGCAAAAACCGCGAAAATCCAGATTGGGACGATTAACGTATTGCACTTGCATGCGAAATGCGTGGGTTTTATCTTTGGCAACCGACACGGTATTTAACAGCTTCATCATGGTTGAACCAGGGTACCAAGTCATATTGGCGCTCTCGTTGACAACATTGTCACCCTTTAATGCTGAAATCGGCACAAAGCGAATATCTTCAAACTGAAGATTTTCAGCAAATTCACGATAATCTTTTTTAATGTTTTGATAAACGCTTTGGTCGTAATCAACCGCATCCATTTTATTAATGGCAATGATTACGTGCTTAATACCCAACTGAGAGCAAATAAAGCTGTGACGACGGGTCTGAACTTGTACGCCGTGCCTTGCATCAATCAAAATAATGGCTAAATCAGCAGTCGAAGCACCTGTAGCCATATTGCGAGTATATTGTTCATGACCTGGGGTATCAGCAATAATGAATTTACGTTGCTCGGTCGCAAAGTAGCGGTAAGCCACATCAATAGTAATACCCTGCTCACGCTCAGACTGCAGGCCATCGACTAATAACGCTAAATCGAACGATTCATCGGTCGTATTAAACCGTTTTGAATCTTTTTCAATGGCCGCCATTTGGTCTTCAAAAATCATTTTGCTATCAAACAACAAACGACCAATGAGGGTCGATTTACCATCATCAACACTGCCACAGGTTAAAATGCGCAGCATATCTTTATTTTCATGAACTTTTAAATAAGCTTCAATATCTGAAGCGATTAAATCGGTATTAGACATCATGTATTCCTTTAACTAACGCGCTGGCCTGAGCATATATTCAACGCCAGCACATTATCACTGTAATGGTTCAAACAATTAGAAGTGCAGCACACTGCACAAAAATGAGGTTGTTAAAAAGCCTAGAAATAACCTTCCATTTTTTTCTTTTCCATTGAACCCGATGAATCATTATCAATCACTCGTCCCTGACGTTCAGATGTTGTACACAACAGCATCTCTTGAATAATCTCAGGTAAGGTTTGCGCTTCCGATTCAACGGCACCAGTGAGTGGATAACAGCCTAATGTTCTAAAACGCACCATTTTATGCTCAATGACTTCGCCTTCTTCAAGCTCCATTCGGTCATCATCAACCATGATTAAGGTGCCATCACGCTCTAATACGGGTCTTTCTGCCGCTAAATAAAGCGATGGAATTTCAATGCCTTCAAGATAAATATATTGCCAGATATCTAATTCAGTCCAATTTGATAATGGGAAAACACGAATGCTCTCGCCTTTATCCACTTTACCGTTATAAATATTCCACAGCTCTGGGCGTTGGTTTTTAGGATCCCATCTATGCTTGCTATCGCGGAATGAATACACACGCTCTTTGGCGCGGGACTTTTCTTCATCACGGCGAGCACCGCCAAAAGCGGCATCAAAGCCATGCATATCGAGCGCTTGCTTTAAGCCTTCAGTTTTCATGATATCAGTGTGCTTAGCACTACCATGAACAAACGGGCTACAGCCCATTTCGATACCGCGTGGGTTTTTATGCACGATTAAGTCAAACTCGTACTTTTCAGCCATTTGATCGCGAAATGCAATCATTTCCTTGAACTTCCAATTGGTATCCACATGCATTAAAGGAAATGGGATTTTACCTGGGTAGAAAGCTTTACGCGCAAGATGCAATAAAACAGATGAATCTTTACCCACAGAATAAAGCATTACGGGATTATCAAATTCTGCAGCAACTTCACGCATAATCTGAATAGATTCTGCTTCTAGCTCTTTCAAATGGCTTAATCTATCTTCATTCATGGTATTTACTCAATTCCTAACTTGTAAAAAATTGCAAGCCTATATTCTATAATGATTTTTTTGATGTGATAAAATTACAATCACTGCACTCATAGAAGGTGTCTTATTTAAATGACACAAGAATATTAAACTTAAACGTTAACGATGTATTATTTTAAAAATAGTTTTAAAAATAATACATACGTCACTATAAATATTATTACCCTTTACATAATCAACATAATATTTCTGCTTGATAGGTAGTATTATATCAATATATGCTTGACGATGATCACTATAACCGGACAAAATCTCATTTTCGTCAACCATTTCAATTGAAGCAAGATCTGTAATTCCTGGTCGTACAGATAATACTTCTTGTTTTATTTCATCAGGATAGAAATCGATAAACTCTTGAACTTCGGGACGAGGACCGACTAAACTCATTTTACCAATAAGCACATCTATCAGTTGAGGCAACTCATCAATTTTTGCCTTTCGGAGAAATTGGCCAGAGCGAGTGACTCTCGAATCCTTCCCGACAGTCAAACGACCTACAGATTCACTATTTACACCCATTGTTCTAAATTTGTGAATTGAAAACGGGACACCAAATCGACCAACTCGTACCTGACGAAAAAAAATTGGCCCATTTGAGTCCAGTTTTATCCAAATAGCAATAAGAATAAAAAGTGGGAATAAAACTAGAAGACCACACAAAGCACAAATGAAATCAAAAGATCTTTTAAGCATTTTTTAACACCTGTGTCACAGCGCTTACAACTCGATGTAAATCATCTACTGTCATTTTAGTATACAAAGGTAAGGTTACTTCTGTTTCAAAAGCTTTTTGAGCGATTGGAAACATATCAGGTGTCAATTTATACGTATCACGCCAGTAAGGGTGTAAATGTAAAGGTATAAAATGCACCGAACAGCCAATACCTATTTCCGCCATTTTTTCAATAAATATATCTCTAGATACAGGCGCTTCTAGTTTAAGTCGAATTGGAAATAGGTGCCAAGCATGTGTATCACCATTTTTGGGGGTAGCAGGTAAATCAATAGGTAAATCTTTTAAGGCTTCTAAATAATACTCTGCCATTTTTTGGCGTTTAGCTTGAAAACCAGTAAGCTTAACTAGTTGATGAATCCCTATTGCAGCTGAGATATCAGGCATATTATATTTATACCCAGGTGCCACCACTTCATAGGCCCACGAAGGTTTGGTTGAAGTATACCTATCAAACGCATCGCGACTAATACCATGCAAACGCATAATTTTACAACGCTTTGCAATTTCTGGATCAGCAGTAACAACCATCCCCCCTTCCCCAGTAGTCATGGTTTTATTAGCGTAAAAACTAAAAACGGTAGCATCACTCTCTAAAGTACCAATAAGCTTCCCATTATAAATAGTCGGTAAAGCATGGGCAGCATCTTCAACGACCTTTATTCTGTGATTTTTAGCAATTCTAATAATTGCCTCCATATCACACGCTAAGCCTGCAAAATGAACTGGCACAACGGCTTTAGTTTTTGTGGTGATAGCATTTTCGAAATGCTCAGCGGTCATGTTGAAAGTTTTTTGATCAACATCAACCATTACGGGAGTAGCGCCCAAGTAACGGACTATTTCAGCTGTAGCTGTAAAAGTATAAGTAGGTACGATTACTTCATCACCAGGACCAACGCCTACTGCTTCAAGGGCAAGGTGTAAACCAGAAGTAGCTGAGTTTACCGAAATAGACTCAATACCATCCACCCCTAAAAATGCTGTAAAATCTTCTTCGAAACGTTTAGCTTTAGGGCCCGTTGTAACCCAGCCTGTACGCAGGGAATCTATGACTTCATTAATTTCTTCTTCACCGATTTCAGGTAAAGCAAAGGGTAGAAAACTATTTGACATTACAGCCTCTTAATTTGATATTTTTGACAAAGCGAAGCATGATTCTGTTACCTGACTGACAAAACTCAGAATCTTGAATATAATTAGATTTTAAATAAAAACTAACGACTCGATCGTTACCAGTTTTATCAGTTATCAAATAGACTTGTTCAAGTTCACTTATTGCTTTCACTTGAGCTTCAAAATCATTTAGTAATGATGTACCTAATGATTTTCCTGAGCAACTTGGATCTACAGCAATACTACTTAATAAAGCTGCACCTCTAAGAGAATCTACCGTATCGCCTTTATAAAAAACTGCATTAAAAAGCTTCTTGATTACAACTGAAGGGTTTAATATTAAACTTGGAAAAGCAGAAATAAGAAAGCCAAACCACTTTACTTTCCTCAATTCTGTAAAAAATATTTCAGGTGCTATAGTACCAGCAGAAAAACCTACTAAATTATTATCGACTATGACAATGCGCAATATGCCATTTTTATTTAGCAGAAAACCTTCATAGAGCATATTAAGAAAACGTTCTCCAAGCGTTGTTAAAAAAAAACCAGGAAAAGCGAACTTATGTACTTTTACAATTTGAGGGATATCATCTAATAAAGCATCACGAATTATCATAACTTATTTACTGCCTTTTTTAGCACATCGTCTAATCTAGAATAACTGACTAGCATAGACATATTTTTTGAATAGAATGCACGAGAATTTTCAGCCATTTCAGGCCACTCTTCACGCCTAGCTAATAATTCCCTTATTGATGCTATGATCGAACTTACATCATCTGGCTCAGCAACAACACCTGCATTTGCCGACTCCAAGATAAAATTAGCTTCCCCTCCGACAGCCATTAAAATAGGTTTCCCCATAGCCAATGAAGATTGAGTTTTAGATGGAATAGTTATACGAAAAAGAGGATCATCACGCAAATGAACAACTAATACATCAGCATCCGATAAAACCTTAAATATTTGACTCGGAGGAACATAATCTTTAATTATTACATTTGAAATTTCTTTTTCTTTGACTAGCTTCTGTAGTTCCTGCTTTTCAACACCTCCACCAATTAAGGTAAAAATAACATCATCTTTACTAAAAGTAGATACAGCATCAATCATTGATGCTAAAGATTGTGCAGCCCCCATATTACCAGCATAAATAAAGTGTGCAGGTTTATGTTTTACGCATGGAACAATGGACTTTTCGGATAAAACCGAATCGATACGGGCCTCTTCAGGACACCAATTATAAACGACTGTAATATTTTCAGCCTTAACTCCCCGCTGGACTAAAGCTTTCTTGTACCCTTCAGATAGAACGATAACTTGCGTAGCATTCTTATAAATGACTTTACACCACCAACCAAGCACTTTAACTATTAAACCACTCTTATTCATCCCAGTGGCAATCAATGCATCTGGCCAAAGATCTTGTACATCAGTTATAAAAGGCACTTTTTTTAACTTATTCATTATCAAACCAATCAGTCCAGTTGTTGACTGAGGATGATATGCATAAACCAAGTCTATATTTTTTCGATTTAATGCAGTAAATAAAGCCATAAGTGTGAAGGTTATATAAGAAAAGGCTCTTGAAATTTTAGATTTTGAATGTGATATATGAGACCAGAGACGAGTTACTTTGACACCATTATTTGTTTCAGAAGAACAAAACTTGACTTTGTACCCATCAAAAACTTTCCCAGTTGGATAATTAGGGAAAGTTGTAATAACTTCAACATCATGCCCTTGCTCGCGCCAATATTGCATTAAAGCTGAACCTTTAATTGAATACTCTGGGTCATACAGTTGACTGATAAATAAAATGCGCATTAATACTCTTTCCAGACTACTCTCTTAACATAGTCAGTATATGAATGGATGATTCGCACCATTTTATCAGATACATTTGGCATGCTATAATCACTAACAGGACGAAGTAGGCGCTCATTACCGCAAGGTTGCGATTCAAGGACTTGTAATGCTTGCATTACTCGTTCCACTTCAAGGCCAACCATCATAACAGAAGCTTCTTCCATTCCTTCTGGTCGCTCATGAGCCTCTCGCATATTGAGTGCCGCGAAGTTCATAATTGAAGATTCTTCATTAATAGTTCCACTGTCAGACAAAACAGCCTTTGCATATTTTTGCAGATGGTTATAGTCATGAAAACCTAACGGTTTAAGCAGCTTAATATTTTTATGGAATTCTATACCTTGAGCCTCAATACGATTCCGTGTACGAGGGTGAGTAGATACAATTACTGGCAAATCATAATGAGAAGCGACTGTATTTAATGTTTCGGCTAATTTAGCTAACTGCTTAGGTGAGTCTACATTCTCTTCACGGTGGGCACTTACCACAAAAAACTGTCTTTTCTCTAAATTTAATCGACCTAATACATTCGAACTATCAATTTGGGGCATGTAATGATTTAACACCTCAAACATAGGGCTACCAGTTTTAATGACACGATCTGCAGGCAAGCCTTCAGCAAGTAAATAGTCACGTGCAATTGAACTATATGTTAGATTTATATCTGCTGTATGATCTACTATACGTCGATTCGTTTCCTCTGGCACACGTTGGTCAAAACAACGATTACCCGCTTCCATATGAAAAATTGGAACTTTGCGACGTTTAGCTGGGATGGCTGAAAGGCAAGAGTTAGTGTCACCAAGAACAAGCATACAGTCCGGTGTTATTTCTTCTAATGCTTGGTCAACTTTAATAATAACCTGACCAATAGTTTCCGCAGCATTTTTACCTGCGGCATTCAAAAAGTAATCAGGTTTACGTACACCTAAATCATTAAAAAAAACTTCATTTAATTCAAAGTCATAATTCTGACCGGTATGAACCAAGATATGCTCACAGTGTTCATCTAATTTAGCTAAAACTCTAGAAAGACGAATGATTTCAGGTCGAGTACCGACCACTGACATTACTTTTAGTTTTTTCATTTTATTTACTCTTGCTTACAGTGGATTGGCGATTGTATCAGGCGCATTTCTATCAAAAATTTCATTCGCCCAAAGCATAACCACCATCTCTGTATTTCCAATATTGGTCACATCATGAGTCCAACCAGGAGCAGTTTCTACAATCCGAGACTCTCCACCTTCAACAGTAAGTTCGTATGTTTCACCTGTTACAATATGTCTGAACTTATACAAGGCCTTCCCATTAATAACTAAAAACTTCTCTGTTTTCGTATGATGGTAATGTCCACCACGAGTAATACCTGGGTGAGCCGTGAAAAATGAAAACTGACCAGAGTCTTTAGTTTTAAGCATCTCCACAAATGTGCCACGGTCATCGCTATGACGAGTAACTGAGTAAGCAAACTGGTCAGGCGCTAGATAACTGACATAAGTGGAGTAAAGCGCACGAACAAAGCCTTCACCTACTTTAGCCGAAATCATACTATCTCGACTGTTTTTAAACTCAGTAAGTAGCGAAACAACTTCACCGACTGTGGTTTCATAAATAGGCTCAACAATACCATACATGTCAGTTGATTGAGGTGCGCTAGTTAGTCTCTCTACAAAAGACTTACAAACGTCATCAATATATACGAGGTTGAGTGCTGCGTCTGGATTATGAATCGTGATTGGTAAATCATTTATCGTGTTATAGCAAAAAGTAGCTACGGCAGAGTTATAGTTTGGAAGACACCATTTACCAAACACATTCGGTAAGCGGTAAATATGGGTAGCTGCACCAGTGTGTTTCTTGTATGCCGCAACAACTTCCTCTGCACCCGCCTTACTTGCGCCGTAAGGATTGTCTAATTCTGCTTGAATAGATGACGTTAAAAGAATTGGAGTATTACGCCCCGATTCTATAAGTGTATCTATAATTTTTTGAGTTAAATCAGTGTTGCCTTTTTTAAACTCATAATCATTTTTAGGGCGGTTAATACCCGCAAGATGGTAGATAAAATCAGCAGATGTCACCTTTTCGACTATATTATCTTCGCTATCATCTAATGTGATTTTTTTTACATTCTCAAAACCGGCCTCTTGTAAAAAGACACATAAGTTTTTACCAATAAAACCTGCCGCTCCTGTCACTAGAATATTCATTTACACACCTTCCGGAACAACTAGTTTGCCAGCCTCAATCTCACGCATAAAATCAAGCTTACGCAGTAATTCTTTCATACCTTCAACATCTAAACGCTCAGTATTGTGTGAGTTGTAATCTTCAATAGCTGAAAGGTCTTGTTCACCTTCTTCTGTGTATTGTGCGTAATTTAGGTCACGATTATCTGCGGGAATTCGGTAGTAATCACCCTGATCTTGGGCAACAAACATCTCTTCACGGCTGCATAATGCTTCAAATAGTTTTTCACCATGGCGTGTACCAATTACATTTACTTTATGTTCTGGCTTGCCAATCATTTCTAGAATTGCGTGTGTCAAAACTTCAATCGTTGCAGCAGGTGCTTTTTGGACAAAAATATCACCGTTTGTACCATGCTCAAAAGCGTGAAGAACTAAATCGACAGCATCATCTAGAGTCATCATAAAACGAGTCATAGATGGATCGGTTAAGGTGATTGGTGTATTCTCGATTACTTGGCGAATAAAGAGTGGGATAACAGAACCGCGCGAAGCCATAACATTGCCATAGCGAGTTCCGGAAATCACCGTGTTTGTGCCTTCCAAATTACGGCTTTTAGCAACAATTACTTTTTCCATCATAGCTTTAGATATACCCATCGCATTGATTGGATAAACAGCCTTGTCAGTACTTAAACAAACAACGCGACTAACACCATGGGAAATAGCAGACTCAAGGATATTCTCCGTACCTAAAACATTGGTTTTAACTGCTTCTAAAGGATAGAACTCACAGGAAGGTACTTGCTTTAATGCTGCCGCATGAAACACGTAATCAACACCTCGCATTGCTGTAGAGATACTTTGAGGATCACGGACATCGCCGATATAAAACTTCAGCTTTTCTGAGTTGAATTTTTTCCTCATATCATCTTGTTTTTTTTCATCTCTAGAAAAAATACGAATTTCTTCTATATCAGTATCTAAAAAACGGTTTAATACTGCATTGCCAAAAGAGCCTGTACCACCTGTAATCAGTAAAGTTTTCTCTTTAAATAACATTAGTCAATAAACTCCATAATTATATCTTTCATTTCATCATCCCAAAACTTGAAACAGTTAAGTTTGACAGGTTTCTTAGTTCTGTTAATTTTACTAACTTTCTCTATTGCTTCAAACAAGGAATACGGGGTTTTATAATCTATCAGATGAAATTCAACAAGATCATTATACCTTTCTACGGTTGACACCCCAAAATTAGATATAAAAGGTGTCTGGCTTAATACACAATCCCACCATTTATTCGGTTCAGCTAACCTGTTAATTTTAATCGATGGATCATAAAGTGAAATAACTAAATGAGACTCAAAGTAAAATGATAATGCTTCCTCATTTGATAAACGTCCTAAATAATTGACATTATCAAGTGTTAACAATTCATTCGACATGCTAGTGGCATCGCCTGCAATTAAAAATTTTACTTTCTTTGAATACTTACTAACTATAGCATCGGATATTTGATGCAAGCCTCTATTTTTAGTGATCCAACCGTTTATATATACAACATAAGATTCATCTAGATTATTATCTCTAGAATTAAATATTAATTTAGCTTTATTATATAGAGAACGGCTTGGTTTATTAGAAATGATACGTACATTATTAAGAGAAGTGAAATTTCTAGATAAACCAGGTACTAGATGAATTTTTGCTCTGGCTGCAACTAAACATTCAATTTTATAAATAACTTTCTTTATTATAGAAGGCCATTTATATGTAGAATGAAGATTGTCCCTATCTGCATATAGATATGATATATTTTTAAATAAGGACACTAAGAATAATGGGAAAGCATTTTCGAAGCGAGAACATATGAAATACTTTTCCTTTGACAAAGAAGCAAATAAAAATACTTTTATCATCCACAAGAAATATTTTAAAACTAAAATAAATTTTACCTTTGTTTCTTTACTCTTATATAAAATAGTAGTTTCTACATTATCTGGGTCTTTAGCTGTAGTAACATCATCTTCTCTTACCCAAGTTACAAAATTTGTTGCTATACCTAATTCACATAAGACATTTGCTAATTTAGCCATATAAGGTGTAAATGACATCACTGGACCATTCCCTAAACAAATAACCTTTTTCACAACTTTATCCTTTTACAAAAAAATAAAATAACCATCTTTAATAAATATGCTGAAAATATTAATGTTACTATATGGGAAGTTACACCGAAGAATTCCGCATTTACATATCCGAAAACCCTGAATATAACTGCTGAGTATAAAGCAATAAAAACAACGCCATCGAAATAAAAAACCAACCTAAAAATTCCGGATAGTAATAGTAAAAACAATCCAGGTCCTAAAAGCATTCCTATTGGACCAAAGTTTAGATATAACTCCGCCAAAATACCTGTTGTGGTAGAACTAATGTTTTCTGAATTTTGATCATAGGAACCTGAGACAATTAAGTTTTGCATTACAGGCCCTCCCCCGAGAGGTTTGTCCTTCCAAATAGCACGTGGAATGAACCCCAAAAAAGTGGCTAGATATGTATAGCCATAAAGGTATTCCCTGGGTTCATCATTCTGAATAAGCCACAATAAATTTTCCGAACTACCGTAAGTGAATGCTAGCCCATGAACTAGCCCTTTACTTTGAACTTCACCAATTGAATCTAATTTATTAGACATTACAGCTTCTCTTACTGCACCTAGATTAATTGCTACAACTAGTAAACAAAGACCAAGAGAAATTGGTTTAATTAACTTTAAGATATTTAAAGATCCTTTAAACTTAATTAGCAGACCTATAGTGATAATACCTACAATAGGTATAAATATTTGACTTCTACTTCCCATTAATATAGCAGGGAAAATTGCAAGAAAAAGACCAAATAAGAAGTTAAAATAATTTAACTTCTTACCTTGATTTCTATATAAAACTAACTGATTGGCTATTACAATTAAACCTGCCAGTTGTGAAATTTTGAAACTTGCCAAGAGAAAGCCTAAACCTGAAAAAAGTATTATTCGGTTTGAAAAATAGACATCTATACCTACAGATAACATGAGGGAAATTAATTTAATACTTCCTGGAGCGATTGATATAGAGGCAAAAAGTAATATAAAAATCTCAACTTTTGAGCTGAATGGCCTAGTCTCAGTTAATTTACTATTTATAACAACTGAAAGGTTATTGGCGAAATTGGAAAAATGTAAAAATACGAAATAGGATAAGGAGAATAACATTAATAAAGAAGCATAAATATAATGTGCATACAAATCATACTGAGCTCCGACAATTCTAGTGTAACCTCCATTTATCAACAAATATATAATAGGAAATATTGATTCCACAATAACAGCAAAAAAAATAATTGTTACTGGGTTTAGAAAATTGCGTGATACTTTATGACTAAAGAATAGGAATAAAGTAAAAAAAAGCATAAAGAAATAAATAAAAAAATATTCATACATAAAATTATCTTAATAATTCATTTAAACTGTAAAGCTCAAAGATAGCTTTCAATTGATTATCATTACCATTATCTTTCAAATTAGTTAAGTAAAGTGAGATATCTTGCCCTTCAGGTAATACGAAGAAATGCTTATCCCAACACCTCTGATTATTAACTCTCTTGCATTTTACATCAGAAAATAAGGCCATACATTTGATCCAAACATCATCTGCATGTGGGGCTAATTTCATAAATACTTCTTCATTAAAAACTTCGGGGTTAAAACAATTTGGAGGGAACAAAGTACCTCCACCCGTTGTAATAAATGTTAAGTGAGATGGGACATCATCCAATACATCTATATCCCATCTTTTATAAGGTAATATCTTCCCATTAAGTGCGGTTGTAATTCGATGAGCTCTATGACCAATAATAACATTACTGTAAGATACATGTTCCATCAATAACTCTTCAAGAAAATTGTACGGATAGATGATGTCATCATCAACAGTTATATTAATATCGTTTGGATATAGCAATAAAGCTGGAATGATTTTTTTGTATGAACGAATATTTTTTGTATACTTAACTTCTAGACCACGATTGATAAAGTTAGAAATCACTTTCGGAATGGATGTGTTACAGAACTCATCTTCATCTAGCCATAAAATGATCTTATCAGGCTTAACTATTTGTTCAGACAATGACTGTAATACTAAGTGAACATCTTTAATTCGCTTACTGTATGTTGTTAAGTTTATTATGACTTTTTTATCTTTCAATTTTTTATCTTCACAAATCAAACTAGACTTAGAAGTTAACGCCTCAAAAAGGAGTTTTTCAGATTTTAAACAAATGGTGAGATTTTTTTCATGTTTAGAGTTGCTCATGATTTTTTTTATTAATCGCCTTAGCATTAGTACTTACTCATATTTAGATGTCCAAGAAAAAGTTCTGCCTGTAAGTTTTTCTAAATTCGAAAACCTACCTTTATAAAAATCATTCAAATAGTTTACATCTTCATTTTTTATAGTAAATTTATCTGTTTCATTTTTATTATAAACTCTACTAATATTACGCTTTAATTTTGAGTCATCGAGTCCTAAAAAGTTAAACAAATTCGTCATTACCCCATTATTATTTAACTCCGATATATCAATAAAAAAGAATTGCTCTCTTGGAAAATATTCAAACCATCGTTCAATTTGCTCCTCATATAAACCTCTTTTTTTATAAGAGAAATACTTATATTCATAAAAATATTCGGACTTACCTTGTATATCGTATCTCGACTCTTCTTTTCTAATAGAATTAGAAAAACTCATCGGATCATTAGCAATTGTTTTTCTGGTAAAATTCTGATGATTATATTGAGAAAAAGCTCTTTCTATTGGGTCCCTTAATACAATTACAAACTTCATGTCAGGGTTAAACATTTTAATACGCTCAGGAGCCCTGTGATAAAATAAATAATCAGGTGTAGCCTCACCGCTGATTGATTTTTTTTTCCTAAAAATTGGAAATTGAGCGGTATAATATTCAATGCCTCGATAATAATTTTCAGAAAAGAAATATAACTCTTTATTCCTCGGGCTGCAAAAATTATTAGAACTGGAATTTATTGTATAAAATAAAGATGTCGTACCTGCTTTTTGTGCACCTAGGATTAGAAAATCTGGCTTAGAGCCTAGTTTAAATAAAACTTTTAACCTATTTAATATAAAACCAAAAAATCTTTTCATTTAAAAAACTCCTATACTATAACCGAATTTTTTGTATATCACATATCGACTAGCCAAATTCCAAAAAACTATTGAAATTAAACTAGCAACTGAAGCACCAACTAAACCGTAATAAGGTATCAGAGTATAATTTAAAAATACGTTAATAACCGTAGCAAACATCATTATTTTATTAAAGATCACTTGACTCCCAGTCATATTCAAAAAGTGACCAACTGAACCACATGCACAACCAACCAGTTGGCCAAAAGAAATAATAACTAAGGCATAATATCCAGATACAAATTCACTACCAAATAATGCTAATATAAACTTTCCAAATACTAGTAATATTAAGATTATTGGAAGAGTTATATAAAAAGTTAACCTAGCAGTTTTTTTTGTTAGCTCTTTCAGACCAATCTCGTCAGAATTATAATATAATAGCGCTATCTTCGGAGCTAAAATCATATTAACACTAGTAAGAATAAAACTTACTAGCATACCGATCTTCGCAACTATAGAGTAGATACCTACTTCGTCGTTACCAACCATAGATGAAAGCATTAGAATATCAGTTTGAGAAATAATCAACCACATCGAAGATGTGATAAACATAGGCAAAGACATTATAACCAAATCTTTCAAACTATATTTAGTTTCTTTTTCCTCTATGGTAATTAAACCAATTAATTGTTTGGATGTAATTACAAAAAGTATTAAGTATGTAATAAATAATGAATATACTATTGTATTTGAGTAATCCAGCCACCCAAAGCCAATCGAAATAACTAAACATAGAAAAAGAAACGGTTGAAAAAACTGAAAAAAGGCAAAACTTCGAACTTCTTCTTTAGCCCTATATAAAATTAAATTTATATTGTATATTGAGAAGAAGAAAAAGAATAAAGACCCTAAACCTAGCAAATCAAGATATTTTCCGTCAAAAAAGTATAGGGATAAACTTTCAGATAATGTATACATTAAAACAGAAACAAAAATAGAAGACAATGTTATCAAAAAATAAACTTTTGTAACTGTTCGCCCAACTGAATTTAGTTTATCTTGTTTAGACTCAGGTACTATTCTTAATAATGAAGTAGAGAAACCAATATGCGAAAATAAGCTTCCAAAGATATATATTGTTGTAAAGACAGCTAATATACCAACAGCCTCAGCTCCATAATTCCTCGCAAGATAAAGGTTAGTTACAAAGCCTAAAAAAACACCTAAAATTTTAAAGATAAAAGTGTAACTAGCACCTTTAATTATATCAAAAAATCGGGAATCAAAGCTTACAGCACTAATAATACTCTTTTTCTTCTTGTGAAACTCGAACAAATTACAGTATTCCTTTGGTATCAATTATGGTAGCCCCATTAAATTTAATGTTTTTAAACTCATCATGGTCAACCAGTAATAAGGCTATGTTAGATTCTTTACAAGCTTTTTCTATAGGACAGATTTCTATCGGACTTTCATTATTGTTAACATTTGGTTCAACAGCTAAAACTTTACCGACATGAAATTTTAAAATTGATTTTGTAATTGATAGAGCAGGACTTTCTCTAAGATCATCTATATTAGCTTTAAATGCTAAACCGAAACAGCCTATAGTTACATCCTTAGCGGTTTTTGTCGGATTTGCTTGCAAGAAATCAGCTATGGCTAACTTGACTTTATCAATAACCCACTCAGGCTTCGAATCATTCACTAATCTAGCAGTGTGGATTAACCTCGATTCATCTGGGGTCTTAGAAACAATAAACCAAGGATCTACAGCGATACAATGACCACCAACTCCCGGTCCTGGCTGCAATATATTAATACGAGGATGGCGATTAGCTAAAGAGATTAGTTCCCAAACATTAATATCTAACTTGTCACAAATGATAGATAGTTCATTGGCAAATGCAATTTGTACATCACGACATGAATTTTCAGTTAGCTTTGCCATTTCAGCGGTACGTGCATTTGTTATGACACAATCGCCTTGAACGAATGCTTTGTATAACTCAACAGAACGCTCAGAACAACGAGAAGACATACCACCAATTACACGATCATTTTCAACTAATTCACGTACAACATGACCAGGTAAAACTCGCTCAGGACAATGTGCTACATTCACATCGGCTTCAATTCCAGCCGTTTGAGGGAAAGTGAGGTCTTGTCTAGCTTCAGCAAGCCACTTCGCCATTTGTTCCGTTGCTCCAACAGGAGATGTCGATTCAAGTATTACTAAGTCTCCTTTTTTTAGTACTGGAGCTAATGCTTTCGACGCTGCTTCAATGTACTTTAAGTCAGGCTGTGGAATTTCACCTGCGCCACATTCTTTAAAAGGAGTTGGAACAGCAATTAAGAATGCATCTGCAGGTTCAGGTGTCGTAACAGCTTTTAAGAAGCCTTCAGTTACAGCAGCATGCACAATCATATCTAAATCTGGCTCTACGATATGAATCTCACCACGGTTTATTGTATCTACTGCATGTTGGTTAACATCAACACCGATTACTTTCTTTTGACGTGATGCGAACATTGCTGCTGTAGGTAACCCAATATAGCCAAGACCAATAACTGAAATAGTTTCAAATGACATTTTAATTTCCTAAATCTTATTTACTTAATTCGTTTAAAATTCTTTGACAAGCTTCACCATCACCATATGGATTATGAGCGAAGCTCATTTCTTTATATGCTGATTCACTAGTAAGCAACTCGTTGAGGTTAGATACAATCGCTTCTATGTCTGTTCCAACTAACTTGACTGTGCCGGCATCTACAGCTTCAGGGCGCTCTGTGGTATCGCGCATGACTAATACAGGCTTACCAAGAGACGGTGCTTCTTCTTGAATACCACCAGAGTCCGTCAAAATAATATGAGCACGACTCATTAAGTAGATAAAAGGTAAGTACTGCTGCGGCTCAATCAAATGAATATTTGAAACATCACCTAAAATACGATTTACAGGCTCACGTACATTAGGGTTTAAATGCATTGGGTATAGTATTTGAGATTCAGGGTGTGCTTTTGCTGTAATTGCAAGTGCTTCACAGATTCGTTCAAAACCACCACCAAAACTTTCACGTCTATGCCCTGTTACTAGAATCAATTTTTTAGATTCATCTAAAATTGGAAATTGATTTTTTAGTGTCGTGTTTAAGTCTTCATCATTTTCAATTTTATCTTTAACCATCAATAAAGCATCGATAACGGTATTGCCCGTTACAATTATATTTGCTGGGTCAAAGTTTTCTTTAAGAAGATTTTCTTTTGATGTTTCTGTTGGTGCGAAGTGATACTTAGTGAGTACACCAGTTAAGCGACGGTTTGCTTCTTCTGGCCAAGGGGAGTAAATATTACCTGTACGAAGCCCAGCTTCTACATGCCCTACTTCAATTTGTTCATAATATGCAGCTAAGCTTGCCGCAAAAGTTGTGGCTGTATCGCCATGTACTAACACCACGTCAGGTTTAAATTCCTGTAAAACAGGTTTAAGCTCTTGTATAATTCTTGCTGTTACGTCATTTAATGTTTGACCTGCCTTCATTAAATTTAAATCGTAATCTGGTGTTATTTCAAATAACTCTAATACTTGATCAAGCATTTCCCTGTGCTGTGCTGTAACACAACACTTTGCTTCAAATCGTTCATCAGATGCTAAAGCGTGAACCAAAGGTGCCATTTTAATTGCTTCTGGTCTAGTACCAAAAACAGTAAGAATTTTCTTTTTTGTCATTACTTTCCGACCTAATATTGAACAATATCTAGAACTAGAAATTGAATTACTACTCATGTTCATCTCAGCCTTTTAAACTAAGCTGAGACACTTTTTATCCATTTTGAGACAGTCGCTCTTATTGCTAAGTAAGCGCTATCCCTTGTAAGCTCTGGGTTTCGCTGTTTTTGTGTTCTTTAAATTAAAACAGTCCCAATAGGCTCTTTCCTGGATCTTTTTTTCTTAAAATATTTTATTACCGAAAAATTCATAACTTACTTATAGCTATAATTATAATAACCATAGTTGTTGTAACCTGTACCGGTTTTCTCGACCATATTAAGAATGGTACCAGCGACTTTAATACCGTCATTATTAAAACGGTTATTGGCTACTTCAATTTCTTTAACCGGATTACCGTCATATTTAACGACCATTAACGTTGTGCCTGATTGACTGGCTATAATTGAAGCATCGGTAACGGCTAAAATTGGTGGCGTATCCACAATTACAAAGTCGTAATTTTCACTAGCCCAATTTAAAAACTCAGTTAAGCGATTATGCATTAATAACTCTGAAGGGTTGGGCGGTATTAGCCCTCGTGTTACCACATCAAGGTTCTCAATCACATTTTTGTCAATGACTTGCTCAATTGTTAACTTACCTGACAAGTATTCAGACAAGCCATTTTCGTACTTAATACCAAAGTGGCGCTGCATATAGCCCTTTCGCATATCGGCATCGACCACTAAAACTTTTTGGCCTGACTGGGCAATAATTGCCGCTAAGTTAGCTGATATAAATGACTTACCAATGCTTGGTGACGGACCTGAAATTGAAATGACATTGTTTTTAGCTTCCATCATCGCAAAGTGTAAGCTAGTCCGTAAGCCACGTAGTGCTTCGATACTTAAATCTTCAGGGTTAGAGTAAGCAAGTAAGTTTTCTTCTAAGCCAACTTCAGAGCGTTTTTTTGACTTACCAAATATAACATCACGTTTCGTTTGAATCTCAGACTTTGGCACAGTTGCATATACAGCTAAGCCCAATGCTTCAATGTCATCGGGTGATTTAACACCGCGATTAAAGGCCGCTTTTACCAACACGCCAGCAATTGATAACATGGCTCCTAGCAGTGTGGCTAACACCACGATTAACGGCTTTTTAGGCTTGATAGGTAATAAAGCAGATTGTGCATTATCCAAAATACGCACATTACCGACGGTGCCCGCTTTTAAGATATTCAACTCTTGTACTTTATTGAGTAGCTGAATATAAATTTGCTGGTTAACCTCAACGTCGCGGGTCATGCGTAGTACTTCTCGCTGGGTTTTAGGTAGCTTTTGTATTTGTCGATTTAAGCGCTCGCGCTCGTTTTCTAAGGTCAGGCGTTTATCAAGCAACGACAGGTAAGCGGGATGCTCTTTGGTGAATCTTTGGCTAATTTCGCTTTCTTTGAATGTTAGTTCATTCATTTGTGCTTCAAGTTCAACCATTACTTTTAAAATTGATTGTGCTTCTAAGCCTAAATCAATCGAGTCGTTGTCTTGTCTAAATCCGTTTAGCGTGTTTTCAGCGACAGTTAATTCACCTTTTATACCGGGTAAATGCTCATTCAAGAAAATTAAGCTTTTTTCAGCCTCTGCAGAGTTACGGGCAATATTTTGTAAAAAATATCGCTGACTAATGTCATTTAAAATAGCTTCTATTTGGACTCTATCTTCACCACTATATGATAATGATAAAATACCACTTTGCTTGCCACGTTCTGAAATCGCAAGATTACTGTTTAACTGTTGGATAACTTGCAAGCGATTGCTCAGTGACAAAGTGAAATCATCACCAGCTTTAGCGGATAAGTCACGGACAAATAATTTAAAATCATTATTTTCAGCTAGCTCACCGACAACACCTGAAAGTACTTTTTGTTGCAGTTCATCAAATACTTCATAGCCTTTATTATCAGCAGTGATTTTTAATATAAAATCAGTCCCTTGATGACTGCCTGGTATTTCAAAACGTGCCACACTGATACTATGTTGCTCACCGGTTAGTCTTGCTAAACCTTTGCCTATTATCGGAAGATAGTTAGGAGTGGCGTTAACGGTTAAGTTTAGTTTTTCAACCGTTTCGCCAATAATCATCCGAGATTTAATAATCTCAATTTCAGTGCTTGCTGATGACTCTGAAGAAAACATTTCTCCCATGTCACCCACTAACGCCGACATACCACTTTGTTTTTGCTCAACCTGTAATAGTGCATCTGCTTTATAGATTGGTGTTGCTAATAACGCATAAGCAATACCCAAAACAGCAAAAACTCCAGTAACCCCAATAATGGTCCACTTTGCACTTAATAAGATATGCAACAATTTACCTAAATCTATTTCATCATCGGTTTGTGGCTTACGGTTTTCGTTTGAACTCATTTTACAACCCTAATTTAATACTGACAGTACGGCGGACATTGAATATGTCGTCAGATGAAGTCTTACAAAATTAGCTTGGGCTAATCTTTAGTTAGTGCAGTTTTCGGTTTTAATGCTATTTCAATTTAGCTGCCCAGCCATGGGCTGCTAAATCAATGGCTTTAAAAACAATTTCAAATAATTCTTTACTTTGCCTGTAAGGGTCTGGAATGTCTTTTTGGTTTTGCCAATGGCCAAACAGCATAGTTTTACCTCTCGCCTCTGGTATCATGTCTGTTACTGCACGAATATGCCCCTTTTCCATCACCAGTATTAAATCATATTGCTGAGCTAACTCTCGCGTTAACTGTTGTGATTGATGAGCTGATAAATCAAGGTCATAATTTTTAGCAATCTCAATTGCTGTCGCATCTGCAGGTTTACCCACTAATTCACTTTTAAGTGATGCGATACCTGCTGACGCCACTGTTTTGTTGGGTAATAACTTTTTAAGTGCGGCTTCACCGGTTGGTGACCGGCAAATATTCCCCACACATACAACTAGAATTTTTTCAAACATGTTTTAACCCTACCAAGATCTCACGCGGTTAACACCTTCAGTGAGATTATTAAAACCGGTAATTGTTGGTAATAATTGCGCAATTACACGATTCCAACGGCTTAGCGGTGCTGCGGTTACATACACCACATCATATGGTTGTAATTCAAATTCGGTTCCTAATGCTAATGCAGTGGCTTCACTTACATCTAATTGGTATACATTAGCGATTGCCTCACCTTCTGCCTGTGGGGTGCTACGTATAACAAATACACCTGTCGCATCAGCTTGGTATTCATTTATACCACCAACTTCGGCTAACGCTTCAGTCAAACTCATACCCACTCGATCAATTTTTAGCATTTGAGGGTCGTTAACCTCTCCTAACACAAAGACCTTTTGATCATCATTACGTGGAATATGCAATATATCCCCTTCGCGTAATAATCTATTTTGTGTTAAATCGCCTTGTTGCATCAACCCATACAACGAGATCTGTTCAGTTTGACCATCACGTGTTAACGCCATTTGCTGCCAAGCTGCATCTTCAGTTATTCCACCAGATTGATTAACCGCATCAAGTAAGGTTAATGGAATATTAGTAATAGGCAGTACACCAGACTTGTTCACTTCGCCGGTAACATATACTTTTTGAGAACGAAATGCTGCTAAATTGACATCTACTTGTGGAGCTTCAATAAATTGACTTAAACGCATTGCAATATCAGCTCTTATCTCTCTAACTGATTTATCTGCTACCTTTACGACACCGATATATGGATAAAAAATGGTTCCATCAGAGTGTACCCAGTTACCTGACTCGGCGGAGCTACGATAAGAACCTGCTGGAATAGTTAACTCTGGGTGATCCCATATCGTGATGTTAAGCACATCGCCAACACCAACTCGATACTCATAACGTTGAATCTCTTGTTCTAAGGCATTATTTGCAGTTGACTGAATTTCAGGCTTTTTAAATTGAGAAATTGACTCAGGTGTTAAAGCATAAACATTTACTTGTGTTTCGGTGCTTTCTTGTTGATTGGTTTCTTCATTATCTAAAGAAATGTGACTGCCAGGCACTGTACAACCAGCGAGAAATAAGAAGGAAATTGCGAATAAAACTTTTGGTTTTGTATATAATTTCATTTAAATTTTCTTAAAAATCCTAAGTTACTGATTGATGATGAGATAAATTGACTGGTTCGTGTTTAAGCTGCTTTTACGAAGCAAAACTGCTCAACAAAAGCACTAAGCTCTAAAAAAACCACGCTACCGCCCTTAGATTACAGCTTCTAAAGTGCTAAAAAAATTATTTTGTTAAATTTGTTAAATTTCAAGCTTATTTTAGGCTAGTAGAAATAATCGAAATTTAAGTTTACGGATTCTATCCTAATCAGGCGCAAAAGTGCATTGAAAACCGAAGTTAAAAGCTTAAAAAACACAATTCAGCACAATGAATCACACTTATTTGACTTAGTGAGATATTAAATTATTTTGAACTATTGAAATGTGTTCTAAAGCTAAATTTCTATGATTCAAGAATATTATAAGAATTTTATGTTACAGAAAATTGAAATTATCTATTTATGCAAAAACATGTAGCAAGACAAGAGAACAAATTGGATATGCAGTAACTAAAGGTAAGCAGGTAAGCAGGTAAGCAGGTAAGCAGGTAAGCAGGTAAGCAGGTAAGCAGGTAAGCAGGTAAGCAGGTAAGCAGGTAAGCAATAAAATTAAGAGTCATTAAAAAAGCACTACAAATTTACGCTATAACTCTTCATATATTTGTAACGCTTTCTGTAAATCATCATAAAAGGTTAATTTTCCATCATGTAAGATAATTGCACTGTCGCAAAACTCACTTATTTCTTTTATATCATGACTGACCATTATCACATTTGCCGTTTTGCTTCTTTTCAATAAAGCTGACTTGGCTTTCTTACGAAACTTTTGATCGCCAACAGAAGTAGCCTCATCAATTAAGTAGATGTCAAAATCAATTGCAATACAGCACCCAAAAGCCAGCCTTGAACGCATACCACTGGAATAGTTTTTTACAGGCAAATCGTACTTAACACCTAACGCTGCAAACTGTTTAACTTTCTCTTCGTAATCAGATAAATCACCCACCCCATTGACACGACCAATAAAACGAGTATTTTCTCGCCCCGTCATTTCTTTATGTATACCGGTGGCAAGCGCAACTGGCCAAGACAGCTTTTGATTTGTGATGACTTTGCCTGAATTTGGATACTCACTACCTGCAAGTATCCTAAACAACGTAGACTTCCCTGCGCCATTAGAACCTAATAAAGCAATGTTATGGCCACTAGGAATCGTAAAATCAATATTTTTAAAAATGTATTGATTGCCCAACTCTGACGGATAGTATTTAGTCAAATTTTGTAATTTTATCATTTCTATTTAATATCTTAACTGCAGTGTTGTTTAACTTTATATTGTATTAATCAAATCTAGGTAATGCCTGGACACTTTTAAATGACAAAATTGTTCCTCAGCTTTAACTCTACCTAACCTGCCCATTTCAAGTCTATTATGATGGCCCATGTCAATGATTTCTATCATTGCATTTGCCAGCTCTTCAATGCCTTTTGGTGGCACCAAATATCCATTAACACCATCATCTACAGTATCTCTACAACCCACATTATCTGTAGTAATAATTGGTTTCCCCATTGAGCAAGCTTCAATTAAGCATTGAGGTAAACCTTCACGATAAAAAGATGGTAATACAACACAATCTTGCTCTTTTACAATCGAATAAACATCATCTGTTTCACCAAGATAATCAACAACAGAGTTTTTATCTATTTCTGACAATGCTTCATGAGATATTCTTTGAGGATTTTGTTCATCAACAAACCCAAGTAAAGAAAACTGTAATTTAACCTTATCAGTCGCGTTTGTATCACGTTTAATTAAAAACGTTGCAACTTGCTCAGCAGCTTCTACAAACTGTAACACACCTTTTGTTTTAAGCATTCTAGCAACAAGAATGAACCTGACACATTGATCATCTTTGGATTGATGCAACGGAAATGATTTCAAATCTAAACCGATTCCGTAAACACGTGAACTATTCAATTTATTTACTAAGCCATTTGAGAGATAGATATCCCAATCTTCCATGTTTTGAAATACGACATGATGTGCTAGCGGTTGAGTTAATTTGAGTAACATTTTGCCAAGTGAAGACTTGATCCCTTTCTCGGTAAAAATTGACCCCAAACCAGCGACACTGTTAATGACCTTAACACCTTGGAGTCTTGATACTAATGTTGAGTATATGTTCATCTTAGGTGTGAAATTTAGCACTACATCCGGTTTTATTTTTTTAATACAACTGTATAGTCCTGTAAATGTTTTGAGCTCAGAAACGACATTGGCACCAGCACGGTCAATTTCAATTTCATGATATATGCAGCCTAATTTTTCTATTTTTGTTGAAAATTTGTCTAACGGTGCAATCACATAAACTTTGTGTCCGGCTTTCAAGAACTCTATAATACTGGCTTTAAAGAAATTATAAACAAACCATGAGGTATTAGAGGTTATTATGATTTTTTTCATTATTATTCTGTAACTTATATGGGTGAGGCACACTTTGTCTTTTTTTAAAAATAGTAAAATTAGATTAATTTTTCAGATATTTAGATACCTAATTTTACTACCAATAAATCTACTTTGTTCTATTATCCCTGTATCGCGCAATGTATGGGTATTTGGGCATATACATGGTTATACAGACAATTCAAAATATGTTTTTAAGTACGTTCAGCAGCATTATTCTGAAATTAATGCTATTTGGATCGTTCAAAATAAAACAATAAATGTGGATACTTTGTATAAGGACAAATTTTACTATAAATATAGTTTGAAAGGTATATTTTACACCCTGGTAGCCAAAAAGTTTGTTTACGCAACCGGTTCATCAGACATTTCTCCGTTAGTGCCTTCATTTGGCAGAGATAAATATCAACTTTGGCATGGTTGGCCAATTAAAAAGCTTGGATTACTCTCACCTGAAACATTTCCTTCTTCTATGCCTATTATAAAAAGTATTATAGCCAAGTTATTAATCACCCGATTTGACCAATATAAGTATGTGTTCAGTCACGATAAAGCAACTGAATTAATTCTTTCACAATCATTTTCGCTCCCTTCTCACAAAGTAGTTAACACTGGCTGGCCTAGATTCGACAAAGCTAGACCAGGACCTATTGTTAGAAATAAACAAGCGTCAATCGTTACAATACTATATGCACCTACTTGGCATACTGATAACAGTACAGTTATTAACCTACAAAAACTCAGTAGTGAAGCATTTCAAGAGTTTCTTTCAAAGAATAACTACCAATTACTCGTGAAACTGCATCCCCTAGAAAAAAATATAAACATCATTGAAACTGATAATTTTATGTTGGTGCCAAAGGAAGATACTGTAGAACAACATTTGTTATCATCAGATATTTTTATAAGTGACTTTTCCAGCCTACTTGTTGACGCTTCAATTGATAAAGAAGTATATCTTTTTGGACATAACTTACAGAGCTATATTGATAGTAGAGGAGTTAATAAGCAGTACTTAAACACATATCATGATTTTTTTAACGATGAAGTGAATGATCTCATCCAATCTATCACTCACAAACAAACTGTTGATTTTTCTGTCAGTTTGAAAAAAAACACATGCAAATCAATCATTGAAAAAATACAAGCAGATTAAACGTAAAAGGTTTAATAATTAGTCATAATTCTGTGTTCAATTTCTGCAACAGCAAGATTTGCATCGTTATCAAAATGATATCTGTTATATAGTTTATTATATTGTTTAGAATCATTTAATTCAGTATAGCTCGACAAATAGCTTAATGTTTCAATGAAACTTTTGTGCACTTTAGATGGAATAGAAATTTCAAAATCATTAATAAATCCATGATTTTCTTTGTAATCATCTAGATCAGGGCAATAAAAAACAATTGGTTTTCTCTTTAATAAATAATCGACCCAAATACTTGAATAGTCGGTGATTAATGAATCAGTATATCTCAATAAAATATTCTGATTTTTTATGCTACTAACATCGACTATATGAGGGTGTTTAAAAAATGAATCATTACTACATGATGAGAACTTATGATACCTCACTAGTAGCAAAATGTTTTGACTTATCAAGTATTGATGTAAATAACTGATTTCTTCTCTGGTTAAATTTAATGGATCATTAAATTGATGGCTATCGCCTCTATATGTAGGAGCCCACAACAAAGTTTTTTCAAATCCCTGAATAATGTCCCTTATTTGAGTATCGTCATCGTATAGGTCGATCTTTTTTAATTCAGTTTCGTTACAAGTCGTATAAATATTACGTGGCAAACCTGAAGCTAATAGCTTGTCATCACTAACATTAAAACACTTCTGCATTTGAACTGAATCAAAATCTGAGTTTGATAATATTAGATCTGTAACGTTTGATTGATAATCAAGAAAGTCTTTTGAAAATCGTTCTTTAAGTAAACATCGAATATTTTTAATCGGGCTGCCATGCCAGACATTTATACAATAATGATTACCCTTGATTAGGCCCATTGGCAAACTATGATCAAAAATTACAACTTTAGAACGATAAATGTTATAAAAGCACTTTAAACTTCTTAAAGGCTTAGAACTGGATACATGATTTCCATCAACCACAATTACTTCAAATTTATCTTTATACTTTGTATAAAGTATTTGTTGATTGGGATCCCAACTAGTCCTTGCTGTGATAAAAAAACAAACTCGAGACTTTTTAGGAAGGCAAACGTCAAATAAATTTAATACCTTCCTCAAAAATGATTTATACATTAACTAAACTTACTAATTATTTCATTTTTTCTTTCTGTCGTCGATACACCTTCAGTTCTTGGTAGATATACGACTTCACAATACTCTTTCAAGAAGTCAAACTTACCTTCCCAATCGTCTCCTATTACAAAAACATCAATGTTATTCTCAACAACATCTTTTATTTTTTGATCCCAATTTGTTTCTGCAATAACTTCGTCGACATATTTAATGCTGCCAACAATTTCTGCTCTTTCATAGTATGGTTGTGCACAAACTTTATTCTTTGACTTAAGATTGAAATCATCAGTAGAAATAGCAACCGTTAAGTGATTGCCTAATGCTTTTGAACGTCTTAGGAGGTTCAAGTGACCTATGTGAAATAGGTCAAATGTACCGTACGTCAATATTTTCATATTCCATCCAATAGTTTAGGTTAAAATTATGTTTAAAGTACATTACTTTAGTAACTGATTGTTAATCGCTAAGGATATTCTCTGTCGCAGTTAAATCATAAATTATTTCTACATCCATCGGTAAAAATTAACCATTACATTGGGATGTAAACCATCCTTTGAGAAAGTTTGTAATCCGTATATCTACTGACAATAGATATAATGACCCATTGAGTTGAAAATAATAAGGCAGAAATTGTCTTTTTATGTATGGTAACTCTGAATTTACAATGTTAATAATTTCAACATTTTAAAGTCATTTATCAGCTTTTTCAGGTATAGCTTTTGGCTCGTAAACTGAAATAACACCACCACACTCTTCGTTCTTACTTTGAATATCAAATACACAAACTATGCTTTGAACATACCTTAGTGGGACCGTTGGTTATAACAACATAAAGCACCATTATCTATTAACGAAAATCATCAATTGCATGTCTATAGTATCATGGGAGGATGTTAGCAGTAGATAAGGTTGCTAGTCATGTCCATATCTCTAAATTTAATCGCAATTAATTTGCAATCTGTTTAGAGATATACTTTATAAAATAATACCATTTATGTCCAATTTCGATTGCACAGCAATTTAATATTAATTGCCATTATAATTATGTAATAGACAATAATCGCCACTAAAAAGGTTTAACGATGATAATATTTACAAGACGCCTACAAACAGGCACCTTGTAAATTTAGGTTCTTATAATTATTGTAATTAATTTTTAATATTAAGTTCACTTCTTAATTTTTCAATAAAGAATTTTTTAGGTGATTCATTTATCGATACGCCTAGAGCTTTCCTTCTTAACTCTACCATATCATGATATAAATCTTTGCTATCTGCCTTGTTAAGGAACTCTTGAACAAATACTTCAAAACCATCTTTTATCAAATCTTCAAAGTTCAAGATAAATGCTTGCCTTGCTAATAAATTCTCTTTATAAAAAACATCTAAATCACTTTCTTGAGATATGACGCTAAATGGTTTTGCTGATGCAATCCAATCAGCAATAACGCTAGAAACATCAGATATCATTATATCTGAATTATTAATGCAATCACTCATTTCAGGATGAACAAAATCAAAACGTGGATCATTTGAAATACAACTATTCATTCCAAATTCTTTATTAGATTCTTCAATAATTTTATATATATCATTTATTAATGCTGCATCATGCTTATTACTATAGCTATAAGGGTGAGCACGAAAAATAACATTATGACCGGTATTGATTAAGAACTTTATTACATTTGATGCTGCATCAAGGGAAGTATAATTGGAGTCAGCATGGAAACCAGACCAAGTAGTTGCATAAAAAACAGTTTTTTTACTATTGGAGGTACTATCGATTTCTTGGATAACAACATCATCTACTTGAGGTCTACCAACAATACAAAAAGCCTCATCAAAAATTCTAACGTTATTTTCTTTGTATCTTTGTATTGCAATACTTCCTGCTACAAATAACTTATCATACATGACACTAATAGGATTAAAGCTAGACGATTTATCACTTTCTCCATGCAAAAGTTGTACATGTGTATATTCTTTGTACCTAATCATATGAGTGTTTTTCATACCATTATTTACATAAAATATGTGCTGCACATCCAATTTTTTAATATATCCTAAATCTTTAATTGTTGGTAAGTAAATTACCGGCAATTGTTTTGACCAGAGAATATTATACGTATCTTTAGAACGTGTAATGACTACATATTTATCAGAAACCTCCGAAAAATATGGCAACCACATTAGCAGTTGATATTCTGATCCTTTTGGGGCATCAAAATAAAAGCAAAAATCTAAATGGACTGTACCATCAGGTAAGTTTGATAAATTATCAGCAACACCTTTAGCATTGACTAAACCATTTACAGTTGAATTCTTAATTTTTAATTTTGCTTTAGGCTTTTTCCTAAAGTTGATAAAGTCTTTGATCAGATTTCTTAACTTATTTTTGTTGAACTTCAAAAAAACAGTTATTAGAATAAAGATACAAAGAAATACTATTATACTAGCTATAAAATTGTTTGTTAATGCTACAACAAAAAGTGCTATATAGCTTGATATTAGAAAATTTAAACAGATAGTAATCATTATAATCTTACAACCATATTTTCACTATCGATAAAATGTCCAACATCACTCAATAATAATTTAATCACGTTAGCAACATCTTCAGGCTGCATGATAGTGCTTTGGTCTTCATTCGGTGCCAAAACTCGTCTTAAACTTGTTGCACAACGACCTGGTGAAATACAACTGACTCTTGTACCCAAGGGTAATAACTCTTCGCGTAAAGACTCGCTGAAAGCAGTTAAAGCAGCTTTGGAGCTACTATAGGTAGACCATCCAGCTCTTCCCTTTATACCAGCAGTAGAAGCAATATTAACAATATGTTGGAATTTATTACCACTTTTAAGCAATGATTGAATAAGCTGAAAAGGCGTATATAAATTAACTTGCATTGTAGACATTAGCTCTTCCAATGATGATTCGAAAATAGTTTTAGGAATCGTCAAACCTGCATTGTTAATTAGTATGTCAACGTTTTTGAACGATGATATTACATTCGCAATAAAATCATTAACTTCATTTTGTTGCAATAAGTCAACTTCATAACAATGAACAGAAATTTTGGTATTCTTTTTGAGTTCAGTTTTTAAATCATTAAATTCTTGAGATGCTCTAGCAACTAAAATCAACTCCGATATATTTTCTTCCGCCAACATATAAGACACTGCAGCTCCAATACCCTTCGAAGCTCCTGTTACCATTGCAACATTATTATTTATATTATTCATTTTAACCTACACTGTATCTGAATATTAGACTGAATCTATTAACCCACATTATTATTTTAAAAGTTTATCCACTATTGTTCTGAATAACTTTCATCATTAATTTTACTGAGTATATATTCTGCCAGATGAATATCTTGTGGGGTTGTAACCTTAAAGTTTTTGTCTTGTCCATATAAAGTATCGACTACTTCGCCTTCAGCAATTAGCATTGAGGCATCTTCAGTAAAACTTTGCTTTGAAGCATTATATTTATTATGAACTAACTTAAGTATGTTAGTATCAAACTTCTGTGGCAACTGAATGTTAACCAATTCATCTCTATTTAAATTTTCTGTTAGCAATGAAGATTGACAATCTTTTTTCAAAACAGTAAAAGGTATATTAAGTACAGTAGAAACATTAAGGCTTTTAGAGGCAATTAATTTCTTGAAATCATTTTTATCAACCAATGGTCTTGCTGATTCATGAATAATAACACTTTCGCTCTTGACCAAGCTTAACATTTTATAAACGGATTCTTGGCGCGTTTCACCAGCATCAACAAATTCAATATTAGTTTTTATTGCATAATCAGAAATCAATGTTTGTATCTGTTCTTCCCAACCTTTTGGCGAGTTGATGACAACCTTGTTAATTTCATTTAATTCATCAGCGACTCTTAATGTATAAATAAATAGTGGAATACCGTTAACTCTAACAAGTTGTTTAGGCATCCCAGCTTTAGCTCTGGTTCCAACACCACCATTTAAAAGTAACAATGTAGTCATTTAAAACTCCAATTTCTCATTTGATAAACATTTATATAAACAATTAATATTATACATAAACTTCTCACACCAATCAACACACCGACATTTCATATAGAGGACTAAATCTCCATATAACTTATAGGATAATTAGCGCTAACATTTAAACTATTTATCTTATTAACACAAGGGAGGTTAAACCATTAAAATACAAAACCAAAGGAGAGCAATTTTCTAAAAACATAAATTTTGAAGAGTAGAACAAAACATTTTATTACACCCGCAAAAAATTACATTGCAAAAACACTCTTAAAAGAACAAACTAATTCATATCTTGAGTTTTCAAATAAACTTAACGATGCCAATTAACTAAATTCCCAGTGCCAGATGAAAAGCCTTTTTAAGACAAACTCAGATTGGCAGGTTATTATTAAATTTAATATTTATTTATTAACGTCAAATTAAAACCTTCTATTTAAAAAATATTTTAGGCAATTCTATATTGTCGAAAAACACATCATATCAAAATCTGTTCTCAACTTATATCAAGATCACTTTATAGCTAAAAATTCATTATGCATGGATAAAAACTCTTATAAATAATAACCTGTAAAACAATAGGTACAATTAATAATTTATTTTAACTCATTGAATGTAGAAACTACTATTTTGAATATTCCAAAAATCAAAAATAATACAACACTTAAAAGCGCTATATTATAAATAACCTTTGGGTAAAGGTTATCTTCAGGCTTAGTTGGCTGCTCAACAAGAATCAGAAATTTTAACTGCCTATAGGCTTCTACTCTAGATTTTTCCATAGAGATTATTGAAGAAGCAAAACTTTTAATCGCAAGTTCTAGTTCAAGTTTTAAATCTGAAAACTTAGCTAAGACCTGACTTATTGATAGGTCTGATTCTTTGGAAGCTTCATTTTGCTGAGTTAATCTTGTTTTCTCAAACTGAAGCTGCTCTTGATATGCTTTAATTTGGTTTTCGACATTAACGACTTGGGGAGCTTCATCACTCATAACGGCCCTAAGTGTTGTCAATTCCGTTTTTTTAGCTGCTATTTGAGCTTCTATTCCATAAGCTATTTGAGCTAACGCTTTACCCTCTTCTTCAGGATTTAATAAATTATACCTCTGCTGAAATGCAAGCAAAGATTTTTGTGCATTTACCAATCTACCCTCTACTGTTAAATGCTCTTGTTTTACAAATTCAAGTTGCGCGTTGGCTAGTTGATGGCTTATATCATTGATATACCATTCGGCCTTCTCGCCTATTTGGGTTGCTAATAATGTTGAATAATCCGAACTAAAGCCTTGCACTCTTACTGTAATAACTGATGATTTTTCGTCAATAACAACATCAACCATTGAGTTATAAAACTGGCTAAATGCTTCTTTAGATTGCCAAGAATACAGCCGACTAAATATATCTGCTTGGCTGCTTTCAAAATGTTCTCTTAATGAAATATTGTCATTTAAGTACTCAAGCATATCATTGGAGAATATGTACTTCTGCACTATTTGTGTATCTGTATTTGTTGCTGCGCCTCCAAAGCCTGTTAACAGTGCCATACTGGGGTCTAATGTTGACATACCATCAGGTTGTTGCACAATCATTTGAAATCTACTTTCAAACCTGGGACTAGCCCAAACAATTTGATAAAATGAGAATAACAGGATAGGAAGCAAAACACATAAACCAAACGGTGTGACGAAGTGTTTGAGGTAAGGACTGCCCTGTATTTTGAGTTTCAGCTGTTTTAGTTTATCAGTAACACTGCTCGAAGACGGCTTAGCCTGTAGCTCATCTTTTACAGGTACCTCCCCTATCTTTTCGTCCGCTTTATTCACTTAGTAAATCTCTTTTAAGTTTGTAAACATAATAGTTACCATTAACGACTTATCGCTTGCTTCCATGACAGTGTGTAACAACAGAGTGAAAAGAATGTAATTGTAAGAGTAAAAAGAAACAAATATAACTCACTCACACCAACAGCCCCATAAATAGGGTAGGCAGCTAATCTCGACAGTTCAATAGCATGTAGTACAGGGTTCCATTGAAGGTATATCCATATATTTTCAGGCAAATCTTGTAAGCTAAAAAAAACTCCCGAAATAAAAAATAATGGACGTTGAAGCATTGTCCTCACCTTATCGACTTCAGGAATGAAGGCTCTAGCTAATGCAAACAACATGCCGGTACTGAGGGCAATTAACCATATCGATATCAGGTAAATCAAGATACGTAATGGATCATAAATGCTTATTTCAATCTTTATAAAATACATGATCAATGCCAGAACACTGATTACCACTACTTTGTTAACTAGTTCAAATAAAGCGACTGCAATGACAGAAGCAATAGGTTGTACTTGCCTAAATGAAAACAGTTGTTTATTTTTTTTAATACTTCCTGACGTAGATGTCAATGTAGTTAGGAATAGTTGGATACAAATCATGCCATAAACCATAAACACAAATGTAGGTATTGAGTGTGTTTCGCCACCTTCTATAGAACTTCGCATATAAGATAATACAAAAATAAAAGATACCGGTTGAGCTACAGCCCAACTAATCCCCAATTTATCACTAAATTTACTCTTTATTTCTCTTACAAAAATAGCAAATATGACATCCAACCAAATTTGTAGAATAGTTCTGTGCTTTACAAATGCCATAAGCTACTCAGAAAAAGCTATATTAAAACTAATCATTGTCAGATTAATTAATTGCGTTTGCAGCAACTGCAATTTGATAAATAATTTGGGTTACATCTTTTACAGATTGCATTATTTTCGCATCGACTTTTGGCAATACAAGGATTTGATCTCCAGCCATTAAATTACCCGTTGCATTCATTTTTACCATGCCATTTTGGCGTATGACCATTATTTGTTCGTGATCAGCTCTTTCTGAAAACCCACCAGCCCACGCTATATAATCTGTAATTAATGCTTCATTATTAAAAACAACCGCTTGAGGCATGAGAACTTCGCCACCAATGTGTATTAAATCAGTTTTAGGAGGTATAAATACGACATCACCAGTTTCTAATAATACATTCGCAACTTTATCGGAATCGGATACGATGACTTTCCCTAGGGGTTGAACTAGCCTTGCCCGTTTAGTAAATTCCAATACCATTCTTGCTTCTTCGGCTCTGATTCTAGCTTCACCATCTGATGATGCTGGAGCAGTAAATATACTTCTTTCTAGCCTATTGAGTGAGTCGTCAATCATTTCCTTTTGTTTTAATGCCACACTTTTTCTTTGAATATATACATTGGAAAAGTTTGTTTGATACTGTTCAATTGGAATATTTGCCAATAAATCATGCAATCTAGTGTTCTTTTTTACTGCAAAATACGAAGGCCCTAAGTAACTACCCGATACTTGTATATCGATGACTTGTGCCCTTAAATCATCGTTAAAAAACAATTTATCGCCATCACTTAAAATAAAACCTTCAAATTCAGAAAATGACATATATCTTGAAAATGGTCCTGTTGCTCTGTCACCTATCACACCGACATGGCTCACTTTAGCTAAAGGTCTAGCATAATTTATGACTTCATTTCCGATTGCTGAACTTTCTTTTAATTCAAATCGAAATGGATACCTTACACTACCAGCTACAACAACTGATGCTCTTTGCTTTGAAACCAAAATCACATCTTTATCTTTGAAATTGAAGGTAGGTAAAAAACCTCGAACCATAAAGTCATATAGATCAATCTGATGAATGAGTTTATTATTTCTTAATACTTTGACATCACGATAACTTCCACGCTCTGGGTCAATGCCACCTGCACGCTTTAAAAAATAAAGCAGGCTATCTGACGCTAGGCCAGCATATTGACCTGGCCTAACTATATTTCCGGTAATAAATACACTAACTGGTGTAGAAGTTAACAGATTGACATAGATTTGAACTGAGTCTTTGTAGGTTGCTCTAATTTTTTGAGTCACGACTTGATTCAAATTACTCGCTTTAACATCTTTTACTGTCACAGGCCCTATATTTGTGATGAATATATTCCCTTGTGAATCAACAGTTAACACTTCGGATATAGATACTGCTCCCCAAAGCTTAATTGACACTTTGTCACCTGCGGCGATTAAGTAATCTTCATTTAAGCCATCAAGTCTTTCTGTTTCAAACCCACCGGCAAAAATATTTGAACCGAAAGGAGGCGGTAAACCATCTTCACTTACAGGTAACAATGTCGATATATCATTTTCGCCAGGTAATAGCCTACCTTGTCGAGAGTTCTGTTGATAACTTCCGAGTTGGTTCTCATTACTTGCATCAGATTGCGATTGAAGTGATTCGAAGGTATTAGCAGTTTCAGATGATATAAACTCATTACTCAGGACGGGGTCTGCAGCGAGAACATTGGTTGACATAAACACAAAAAGTAAAACTAAAGCTTTTGGTAGATTGTTAAATTTATTCATATTTTCAATTGCCTAGCTCAATCTTATTATTATTATCGATTACATTAGACATTAGGTACCAAGCTTCACCAGTATTAGCTTTACAACTTATTCTTTCGAACTTATCTGCTTTTATATTTGCTATTTTGGAAATGTAAATTTTTCTACATTGTAGACCTAAAGCAGAAAAGTATAATTCACCCAAAGAGATCGCTTTACCATTGTATGAAATAACTTCATGTTCTTCTTTAAGTTCTAATGCCGTCCATAGGGTTTCTGGGACCAATTTCGCTGATTCCAAAACTTGATCGTATTTAATCATACTCCGGGAGGCTTCAACCCTAGGAGGCGAAGAAGAGCAAGCACCAAGCGAAGTGATAAGCAAAAATACAATTAGTGTAACTTTCATATATTGTTCTTTTATTAGTGACTTATAGATCATGGTTTTGTGCAAAAATACGTTTGCAATATCATACCACTAGGTTAGAAATTTCTAAAAAACTTAATAACATTCCAAATATTTTGTAGTGCAAAGTTATATGCAAAAAATACAGCTATAAATCCAACAAACATAATCCACTCAGGGATATCATTTATATCGGCCCAGCAACCAATTATAGCAAATAAAGCACCAGTTGCACTGATCAGAACTAATGTTTGTTCACGGGTGAAACCTGCCCGTTCAAAAATATGATGTAGGTGCTCTCGGTCGGCTTTAAAAGGAGAAAGCCCTTTTTTTAGTCTTCTGTACATGATTGCTGCCATATCCATAAGAGGAATAGCTAACAAATATAATGCTGTTACAGGTTTAAATGCCGGTTCTGAAGCATTAGTACCTATGACCATTAACCATACTAGTGTTAGACCGATAAACATATTACCTGCATCACCCATAAATACTTTTGTAAGGGAAGTATGAGAGCTCAGGTTAAATATTAAATAAGCAATAAGTGCAGGTATAAATAATATAGGCAACAGCACCCATTCGCTATCAGCTCTGTGTAGTAAAAATGCAATACTGGTAAAAGCAATCAGACTCACAGAGCCTGCGAGACCATCAATACCATCCATCATGTTAACCGCATTTATGCCACCAATTATTGCAACAATGGTAAACAAGGCGCCTAAAAAGCCTAACTCAATGCTAGTAAATCCAATTATATAGCCTAAAGATGTAAAGTGTTGTTCTGTACCAAAAATCATTAAAGAAGCAACAATAACCTGAGCAATCAAACGTACTTTCACACTTAAATCATATCGATCATCTAAACTGCCAACAAAAAGAACCATCGCAGCCGCTACCAAGTAAATATTTAATTCCTGACTATGACTAAAGAAAATCATTGAAGCTGTAAGAATTGAAATATATATCCCAATTCCACCCACGAGTGGAATTTCTCCCACGTGCAGTTTTCTACCACCGTTAGGTAAGTCCACTAATCCCGCTCTAATAGCAATTGGTCTAGTAAGAAAAATAGTAATTAATGAAAGAACAAAACTAATTAACAGCGGGAGTAAATAATCCATTATTTATTCTCCATAATTCAAAGTTGTAATCATTTGGCAACATACTCATGTTAAATTTTAGTAAAGAGTTAGCTATAATTATGCTACCGCCCTTAGATTCGGTCCCTAAAGTATCTAACGTGCTTAATGTTTAGTTAGTTGTTTGAGCTAAATCTCTTTTTATTATAACTAGTTTGGTATAATGAAAAATTTATACTGTGTAAAAAGAACAGTAAAATTTTAAATCATATTCAAATGTCGAATTCAAGAAGCACAAATGTGTTTTTACTAATTAAAATACAATAACTTAAGCTTTAATATTATTAAAATGGCGAATGCCAACTCTCGAATCACTATAGCTAATGTCTCACATACTGAATAGACTAAATCCTTCAGTGGACATTAGGATTCAAATCCTAAAACGAGTGATACTCTTCACATCTGTCTCTATTCTCTTTTGCTGCCCCATGATGTTAAACAACACAAAACAGCGTTTTTCTGCATTTTTTTCTTCGAAAATAGCTTCTAAATCAACGAAAGGACCTTCGGTGAACTTTACTTTATCCCCGCTTTGCAATCCTTTATCAATTTCAGGCTTATGCCGCTGAACTCGATTTTTTATTCCTTGTATGATCCTGTCATCAATTGGAGTCATATCTTCACGACAACCAATTATTCTTGAAGCACCGCGAGTTGAATGAATGCGGCTAACACTCACTTCTGTAGGGTCAAAATAAATGAATAAATAACAAGGGAATAGCGGAACTTCAACTAGCTTTGTTTTTCCTTGAGATGTTTTCTCTTCTTGAATGATAGGTAAGTAGCTTTCAATCTGTTGCATGGCTAAATTTTGTTGTGCTCGTATTTCGTTACGAGGCTTACAATATAACAGATACCATGATTTCATCTTTAGCTACTCTTTTATAATCCAATGGTGACTTCCTTTATCACCAGACTCGTGATTTTAGCAAAGGTGAAAGTGTAAAGAAATGGCTTTTAGCGTTTATGCTTATCAATTGATGAGATTTAATACACAAAATATCTCTAATGCTCTTTGCATCATAAAAATTGATGTAATACTCACAAATTAGAAAAAATTTTCCAATAAAAAAGCCAACTCTTTTCGAGTTGGCTAACTACAGCACCATTTACGAAACATTTTTAACAAGTTTCAAGTCTACTTAAACTACAAACATTTCCAAAATGAGATGCATCAAAATAAATTTATTTAACTTCAGGCTTCGGTGGGAAGTTCATCATCACTTCACCAATCGCATGATTGATGATTTCTACTCGCTCTTCTGGTGAGTTTTGTTCACGAATAGTGTCAGCTACACTGCCACGCCATACAAGGTTGCCGGTTTTCTTATCAACTAAATCTACAATCAATGTACCTACTTCGTACTCACGAACCGTAGTTTGAGTGTTCATACCTGCACCACCCCAGCCACGACGGCCATAGTATGGGTAATAACCGTAACTAGTATTAAACGTATCTACATTAATCTTTTTATTGACCTTGGTCAGGTAGTTAACCAGTAAATCAGCTTGATCTACTTCTACTTTTGACAAACCTTTTTGGGTGAGCTGTGAGTTAACGGCTTCTCTCACTCGTTGGTCCATTAAACCATCTAGATGGTAGGTGCTATCTTCATTTTTCTTTTCTACCCAAGCAAAGCTTTTGTATTGTTCAAATGAAACGGCTGGATCATAGTCACTACTGGTCTTCAGTGTACTACAAGCACTTAATGCTAAAACGGCGGCAGCAACGAAAAGCTTTTTCATATTAACTCCAAATGGCAACAAGCAAACAAGTTGTTTTCATTTACTATTTAATGATTATATTCTGATTAATAATTAGCTTACCTAGGTAAACCTTAATCATCAACTGATTATATAAACAAAATGTGTCTAGTTCAGTTTATTTACAGAAACCTTTATACGAGTACCTCAGAAGATAAACTCAACTCATTGAGTTTTATATATCTTATCCTAAATCATTTCAAAGTTACTGAGCCGTTCTCTTTAGCAGCATCATTTAGTTTGCTAAACTATTACTAACACTTTCTTACTTTTGTTATTTTATGAGAATTGATCCAAATATTTCCTTAGTTTACAGAACTGATGGCGGTAAAATTGAACAACCCAAAGTTGAGGCTTCTATCCCTGAAGGTGATGGTATTGTTAGGATCCATAAAGACAGTAAAGGCCGAAAAGGAAAAGGCGTTAGTGTTATAAAAGGTTTGGGGTTGGCACCAAAAGAACTTAAGGCTTTAGCCCAAAAGCTCAAAAAACAGTGTGGTTGTGGCGGCACTGTCAAAGATTTTGATATTGAAGTTCAAACGGATGACCGTGACAAAATTAAAGTGTTATTAGAAAAGCAAAACTACACCGTCAAGTTGGCTGGCGGTTAATATTTTAGCTCAATTGATTTATCGGACGTATACCTTGCTTAGAACAGCATCCAACTTACGTATAAGCACAAGGATTTTTTATGGATAGCTTACAAGGTCATCTATTAATTGCTATGCCCTCATTAGAAGATACTTTCTTCGAACGCTCTGTTATCTATATTTGCGAGCACAACGATAAAGGCGCAATGGGTGTGATGATTAACCGCCCTACCAACATTGTTATTGATGAATTACTGGATCAAATTGGCTTAACCAATGAGTCTGAATTAAGTTTGGATCTCGAAGGTCCCGTTTTACTCGGTGGACCTGTTGATACAGATAGAGGCTTTGTGCTGCACACGCCACAAGAGCAATGGGTTAATAGTGAGTCTATCAGTGATTTTTGTATGTTAACCACTTCTCGTGATGTGCTTAACTCATTAGGAACCAAAGCGTCACCAAAACAATTTGTCGTTGCCCTTGGCTACTCAGGCTGGAGTAAAGATCAACTTGAACAAGAACTAGCTGATAATACCTGGTTAACTATACCTGCCACTTCTGAGTTACTCTTCGGTCAGGATGTTGAACAACTATGGACTGAGGCGACGAAAAAGTTAGGGTTTGATATTTGGCAAATATCTTCCCAAGTTGGCCACTCATAACGTTTAAAAGTGTTGTTTGACCTTTAGTTATTTAGTTATTTAGTTATTTAGTTATTTAGTTATTTAGTTATTTATTTTAGTTACTTATTTTAATTACTTGCTCATTTTATTTTTTAGCGACTTGCAATGCATTCGCATCCCACATTTCTCTATGCCAGTCATTTAGGTTTTAATCAGCTGGTTTTTTTAAAGGCAAAAATATGCAATCAAAAACCGTTTTAGGGTTTGATTTTGGAACTAAAAGTATTGGAGTGGCTGTAGGTCAAGAAGTAACAGCCAGCGCAGCGCCAGTTTCTGCAATTAAAGCCAATGATGGCATTCCAAACTGGGATGACATTGAAGCAATCATTAAGGAATGGCAACCTGATCTAGTCGTCGTTGGCCTTCCGCTTAATATGGATGGCACTGAGCAAGAGATGACTCAGCGCGCGAAAAAGTTTGCTAACCGCGTTAGTGGTCGCTTTGGAGTAAAGGTCGCGACACAGGATGAAAGGCTCACTACTACTGATGCTAAAGCGCGTCTTTTTGAGCTCGGCGGCTACAAAAAGCTTACAAAAGGTCAAGTGGATGCTGTATCTGCTGTACTGATTATTGAGAGCTACTTTGAAAATCAATTTGCCGATTAAAAAATTTAGCTAGAAATTTCAATACAAAAAAGGAGCCTTAGGCTCCTTTTTTAATTTAAGATACTAGAATTAAGATACAAACCTTTAGATACAATCTTTTAGATACAAAGCTTTAAATACAAGCCTTTAAATTCAAGTGCTAAGATGTTTAGCTTCAGAAACTTAAAGGTAAGGCTTAACCAAGTTTGCCATCATATTGATGTGGGCATCATTATCATTTAAACATTCGATATAACGGAATTTCTTACCACCCGCTTGTTCAAACACTTCTCGGTTTTCACCTTTAATCTCTTCAAGTGTTTCTAGGCAGTCAGCGCTAAATGCTGGACATACGACAGCAATGTCATTCACACCTTCTTTTGGTAATGCTTCCATTGTCGCATCGGTATATGGCTGCAACCATTTAGCTTTGCCAAAGCGCGACTGGAAAGTCATCACATATTCTTTTTCATCTAAACCTAGTTTTTCAACCACTAAACGAGTTGTTTTTACACAAAAACAATAATATGGATCGCCTAAATGTAAATTACGTTCTGGCATGCCGTGGTAAGACAACACAAGTTTTTCAGGCTTACCATTCTGGTCAAAATCCGTTTGTATTGATTCAGCTAGCGCATCAACAAAGGTTGGGTCGTCATGATAGGTATTGATAAAGTGCAGTGCCGGAATATAGCGCCACTTACATAGCTCTTTTGCAATCGCGTCAAATGCTGACGCTGTTGTAGGAGCGGCATATTGAGGATAAAGCGGTAAGACAACGATTCTATCAATGCCATCTTTATGCATTTTTTGAAGTACAGAAGGCGTTGAAGGATTACCATAACGCATTGATAAGTGTACCGATGCATCAACATCGTTATCAGCAAATAACTTTGCTAATTTACCTTGTTGTTTAAGGCTGATATCCATCAAAGGGGAACCATCTTCAGTCCACACTTCTTTGTATAAAGCTGCAGATTTTGCAGGACGAACACGTAAAATAATACCGTGTAGAATACACATCCAAACTAGCTTGGGGATTTCTACAACACGAGGATCAGCTAAAAACTCAGCTAAATACCTTCTAACCGCTGATGGTGTAGGTTCATCAGGTGTGCCTAAATTCATTAATAACACGCCAGTTTTACCGCGTGACTTGTGGCCGTCTTCTTTACTTAAACCAGAAAATTTATACAAAACTGTCTCCGAAAAATTCCATCACAGGGTGAGCGATTAAACTCACTCAGATGCTAAAGTCTGTCGCATGCTCAAAACTTATTATTAGTGAGTATTACTATTTAATATTATTATAACTCGCTCTCATCATTACTGATTTAAAGAGCAAGGCTTGTAATGCTCAAAAAGTAGCTAGATTGTAAATAATTAGTTTTATTCACGATGCAAAATTTATAGCACAGACTCTATCGCTTTTTTCAGTTCTTCGCTATCCGGTTTTACTCGAGAGTTGAATTGCTGCACACTTTCGCCATCTGCACTGACTAAGTATTTGTAAAAATTCCATTTAGGTGCTGCTGTCTTGTCACCCAAATAAGCGAATACAGAGTTAACATAACTTCCTCTAACCGCTGATGTTGACACCATAGTAAAGGTCACGCCGTAATTGACGAAACAAACATCAGCAGTTTTTGCTTCATCATCTTCTTCTTGAAAGAAATCATCAGATGGAAAACCAATCACCACTAGGTCATCTTCATATTCTTTATGCAGTGCTTCTAACGCTTCAAACTGAGGCGTAAAGCCGCAATTACTCGCTGTGTTAACAATCAATACCGGTTTACCGTTAGTCACCTCACACAAGTCAACGACTTCATCAGAATGTAATTTTCTGGCTTCTACATTTAGATAATCAGGACAGCTATTTGCAAATACGCTAGGTGCTAAAAAAGAGCTCGTTAAAGCAAGTAAGCTAGAGGTTAATAGAAGCTTTTTCATAATGTTCCCTTTGATTGTTATCCAATAATTTGGGTATCGGCTTAAGTTCATATGTGCAAAGCAATCACTTTGCGAATCATAATCATATAATCGATTATACGTTGTTCTTATAAAAGCAGATCATCGATAGTGTAAATAATCACTTCAATATTTCCAGCCATATCTTCTAGTCACAGCTTCTAGTGCCGCTTCTAGACAGTAATGTCAAAGCTATATAAGTTACAGCCATAAAAAAACCAAAGTGAAGCCACTTTGGTCTTTATATACTGTTATTCACTATTTAGATTTAATCTCATTAAGACTAATTCTATTCAAGACTCTATTTAACCTAAATCTAAAGTCACGCCATCCATCAAGCCTGAACCACTTGTTTCATTAGTTTGCAGTTTAATCATCAAGCGTAAATCATTTGGAGAATCAGCATGGTGCAATGCATCTGCATAGCTGATTTCTTTCTCTAAATATAAATCCAGCAACGCTTGGTCAAAGGTTTGCATTCCTTGCTCACGAGATTTACTCATGGTTTCTTTAAGTAAATGCAGCTCATTTTTCGCAATCAAACTTGCAATACGAGGGGTGTTAATCAAAACTTCAATTGCAGCACGACGCCCTGAACCATCAGACTTAGCCACAAGCTGCTGAGCTACAATGCCACGTAAATTAAGCGATAAATCAAACAGTAATTGATTATGCTTACTTTCTGGTACTAAATGCATAATACGATCTAACGCTTGGTTAGCATTGTTGGCGTGCAAGGTTGCCATACATAAGTGACCTGTCTCAGCAAACGCCAGCGCAAACTCCATGGTTTCTTGAGTTCGGATCTCACCAATCAAAATAACATCTGGCGCCTGACGCAGTGAGCTTTTAAGTGCAGCGTCAAAAGAATCAGTATCAATACCAACTTCACGTTGAGTAATAATACTTTTTCTATGGTCGTGAACAAATTCTACAGGGTCTTCAATGGTCAAAATATGGCCACGAGCATGAGCATTTCGATAACCCACTAATGATGCCAATGAAGTTGACTTACCAGTACCTGTACCACCAACCATAATAATCAAGCCACGTTTACTCATGACTAAGTCTTTTAAGATTGGTGGCAGCTTTAAATCATCAACTTCAGGTATTTTTGTCTCAATGCGGCGCATAACACAGCCAGGAGACTCACGTTGCCAAAAAGCACTGACACGAAATCGACCTAAATCTTTTGCTGCAAATGCAAAGTTACATTCACGCGAGTCATGAAACTCTTGTTTTTGTACATCAGTCATTAAAGACTCAACAAAATCCAAAGACTGCTCTGGGTTAAAACTAGTTTCAGAAAGCGGTCTTAGCTCACCATCAATTTTTGCACTTGGCGGGAATCCCGCTGTCACAAATAAATCAGAGGCTTTTCGGTCAACCATGACCTTTAAAAAAGGACGTACATCCATTCAATTAACCCTTAAAAGTTAGCTTGTTTATTCGAGCTCTTAGACATTGCATCATCACGGGTAATTAAACCGCGATTCACTAAATTTTGTAAACACTGCTCAAGGGTTTGCATGCCATGTGACATACCCGTTTGAATTGCTGAGTACATTTGTGCGACTTTATCTTCACGGATCAAGTTACGAATAGCCGGTGTGCCCATCATAATTTCATGCGCAGCGACTCGACCACCGCCCACTTTCTTAATCAGAGTTTGTGAAATTACTGCCTGAAGTGATTCAGATAACATGGTTCGTACCATATCTTTCTCACCCGCTGGGAATACATCGACAATACGGTCAACGGTTTTTGCCGCTGAGGTGGTATGCAAGGTGCCAAACACTAAGTGACCGGTTTCTGCTGCGGTCATTGCTAATCGAATGGTTTCAAGGTCACGCATCTCACCCACAAGAATAACATCGGGATCTTCACGAAGTGCTGAACGCAAAGCAGCATCAAAACCATGAGTGTGTTTATGGACTTCACGCTGGTTAACCAAACACTGTTTGTTTTGATGTACGAATTCTATTGGGTCTTCAATGGTCAAAATGTGATCATGGCGTTCATTGTTAATATAATCGACCATTGCCGCTAGCGTGGTCGACTTACCTGAACCAGTAGGGCCTGTTACCAATACAAGGCCACGGGGGAAACTTGATATTTTCTTAAAGATTTCTGGAGCACCGAGTTGCTCTAATGATAAAATTTCACTTGGAATGGTACGGAACACTGCACCAGCACCACGAGACTGGTTAAATGCATTCACACGAAAACGCGCAAGGTTAGGGACTTCAAACGAGAAATCGATTTCTAAATGTTCTTCAAAGTCCTTACGTTGTTTATCATTCATGATGTCATACACTAAACCGTGCACGGCTTGATGATCTAATGCAGGTAAATTAATTTTTCTGACTTCACCATCTACACGGATCATTGGCGATACGCCTGCTGAAAGGTGTAGATCCGAGGCATTGTGCTTTACACTAAAGGCAAGTAACTCAGTTATTTCCATGGTCAATGACATCCATTTAAACAAATAAAAACAATATGACAACAATAGCAGACCGAATATCAATCGCCCAGAGCCAAATCGCTCAAGCGGCGCAAAATTGTTCACGTAACAGTGAAGAAGTCACTCTTCTTGCGGTAAGTAAAACTAAACCCATTGAAGATATCATTGCGGCATACGGGGCTGGTCAGCGATGCTTTGGCGAAAACTACGTACAAGAAGGCGAAGAAAAAGTCATCGCCTTAAGTCAAAGCCACCCAGATATTGAATGGCATTTTATTGGCCCGCTGCAATCCAATAAGTCACGCATTATTGCTGAGCACTTTGATTGGATGCATACCTTGAGTCGTGAGAAAATTGCTACACGGCTTAATGAGCAACGACCTGATGACAAATTACCACTGCAAGTGTGTATCCAAGTTAATGTCAGTAATGAAGCCAGTAAATCTGGCGTTAGCTCTGAAGAGGTTAATCATCTTGCACAAATAATTGATAAGTTACCTCATCTTACCTTGCGCGGCTTAATGGCAATTCCAACAGCAACTGAAGATGTAAACTTGCAAAGGCAAGAATTTGCTCAACTTGAAAACTTATATCTTGAACTTAAACAACAATACCTTAGTGTAGACACACTTTCGATGGGCATGAGTAGCGACTTAGCTATCGCTATTGAACACGGTTCAACCATGGTCAGAATTGGCACAGCGATATTTGGGTCAAGAGCTTAAGCTTTGAAGTGACTAATAGTTTTGAAGCGACTAATAGATTTGAAACGTCTAATTAAAAAGTCAGCTTTAAATGTAAGTACACACTTTTATCAAGTGATGGCTATGTTTTTAAGCTGTTATTCATGAAGGATAATTTATAATGACAGCCTTGTAATGAGCCATGAAAGCCCAAATATAAGACTCCTACACGTACTCAACGAGTACATAAAATTAAAAGTGATTTAACCTTATGACTCAAGCAAAAGTATGTTTTATCGGTGCGGGCAACATGCCGCGAGCTATCATTAGCGGATTAGTGACCAACGGATACCCTGCTGATAAAGTTCACGCAACGAACCCAAGTGTCGGCAAGTTAGATGCGCTAAAAGCAGATTTTGGCATTCAAGTTTCTCACGACAATGTTGCAGCTGCGGATGATGCAGATGTGATAGTACTCAGCGTAAAACCGCAGTTAATGCAAATGGTGTGTGAGCAACTAAGTCATTTAGATTTATCCAATAAGTTATTAGTTACTATCGCTGCAGGCATTCCTGCAGCTCGTTATCAAGATTACTTTAAGCAGCCAATTAAACTTATTCGCACTATGCCAAATACACCAACCCAAATTGGTGTTGGCATGACTGGATTATTTGCTGACAACTCAATCTCAGCTGAGCATAAACAAATTTGTGAAACCCTAATGAAAACCGGTGGCGAAGTTGTTTGGGTAAAAACTGAAGATGAGCTTAATCAAGTTATCGCGTTAGCTGGCAGCTCACCTGCATATTTTTTCTTGTTTATTGAGTCGATGATCCAACACGGCATTAAAACAGGGCTTGATGAGCAAACGGCTCGAGCTTTAGCTCAACAAGCTGCATTAGGTGCTGCGCAAATGGTCGTGCAAAACCCTCAGCTATCATTAGAGAAGTTACGCACCAATGTTATGTCTAAAGGTGGCACGACTGCTCGCGCAGTTGAGACGCTTGAAGAAGGCGATTTACGTGGGTTAGTTGACCAAGCAATGACGAACTGCATAAAACGAGCAGAAGAAATGGCAAAAACATTTTAAAATTATACGGATTCAGCGACACTGTCACTATTAATGACATGTTATACGCACCAACCAAACAAGGCACTTAATAATGAATGCAATGCAATTTCTCGTTACCACGGTTTTTGACCTTTACCTTATGGTGGTAATTTTACGTTTTTGGCTTCAACTTGCTAGAGCTGACTTTTATAATCCATTTAGTCAATTTATCGTAAAAGCGACCCAACCGATTATTGCACCTATGCGCCGTGTATTACCTTCCATTGGTGTCATTGATACAGCCTCAATCGTACTTGCGCTTATTGTGGTCTTGGTGAAGTTTTTGACCTTATCTTTACTGGTTGATTTAAAAATCGATGCGGTATCATTACTGATTTTATCTTTAGTTTCGGTGATTAAAGAAGCAGGTGTTTTACTGTTCTGGGTATTAATTATCCGTGCATTACTAAGCTGGTTTAATCAAGGACATAATCCGATTGTGATGGTGATGGACCAATTAACAGAGCCGTTTTTACGTCCTGTTCGTAAAATCCTTCCTCCAATGGGCGGACTTGATTTATCAGTCATGCTGGTATTAATTGCGATGAACTTTATCAATATTTTATTCGCGCAATATATTCCGTTTTGGAATGCGGTTTAACCCTTCTAACTGGGTTTAACCATAATGAGCGCTATCATTCAGCAACAGAGTCACCTGTTGCTGAATCTTTATATTCAACCTAAAGCCAGTCGCGACAAGATCATCGGTCTGCATGGCGATGAGTTAAAAATTGCTATTACTGCACCTCCCATTGACGGTAAAGCCAATAGCCATTTGATTAAATATTTAGCTAAAGCCTTCAAAGTTCCTAAAGCGGATGTCGTAATCTTAAAAGGCCTTCAAGGTCGGCATAAACAAGTCCAAATATCCATGCCTAAACAAATTCCTAGTGAATTATCTCACTTACTGTAAAGCAATAAATTCAAAGTTAACTCATTAAACTTGCTTAGTTTTGTATGAAATTGAGGTGAGTTTGATTAAAATTCTCTATACTTAGGTCTACACTCCATTAGTGAATCACCTCTTGCAAGAGTCGATCAAGGATCACGATTATGTTTCGCACTATCATTTTAAGTTTATTGGTTGTTTTAGGCCTGTCACTCGGACTATCAAATACCGCCCAAGCAGAACAAAAACAGCAAGTAGGTAACTTTGATATCCATTACATGGCATTAAGCAGCACGTTTATCACCCCAAGTATTGCAAAAACCTACGGTATTGAACGAAGCAATTATAATGGCATCGTAAATATTGCAGTATTAGATACCAGTAAAGAGGGTAACCCGCCTGTAGCAATTGAAATCTCAGGTGTGGCAAACAACTTACTTGATGCAAGAATCACGTTAGATTTTAAAGAAATCCGTGAGGGTAAAGCCATTTACTATATCGCCCAAGTGCCATACCGTGACGACCAAGAAATCAATTTCAACATTGCCATTAAGCATGGGAATAAACTCAATACAGCACTTAAATTTAAGCAAAAATTTTACGTTGAATAATCAGAAACGTGCAGCAAAAACATTCTACAAAGCCAATTATAGTATGATTGGCTTTATTTTTATCAGTCCATAAACCATCACCTATTATCATCTTTTGAGCTATCTATCAGCTAAACGCTTAGGTATCATTAGCCAAATTTTCAAGTACCATTTTCCATCCACTAAGGTATTCCCATGCAGCAAATTGTTTTAGCCAGCGGTAACAAAGGTAAACTTAAAGAATTTGACCAAATGTTGTCACAATTTAATATCCAAGTATTGCCACAAAACCAATTCAATGTACCTGAAGTGGCTGAAACAGGAACAACCTTTATTGAAAATGCCATCATCAAAGCAAGACACGCAGCAGAAATAACCGGAAAAGCAGCCATTGCGGATGATTCAGGTTTAGAAGTTGATGCGCTTCAAGGAGCTCCAGGAATATACTCTGCTCGATATGGCGGAGAGGATGCGACAGAAAAAGACAGATACCTAAAATTACTCAATGCACTCGAAGGCCAAACCGAGCGTAATGCACGTTTTCAATGTGTATTGGTTTATATGCGTCATGCTAAAGATCCAACCCCGATTGTTTGCCAAGCAGCTTGGGAAGGAAAAATCGGCACTGTACCTCAAGGCGAGCAAGGTCATGGCTATGATCCTGTTTTCATTCCTGAAGGTTTTGATTGCTCAGCGGCAGAGCTAAGTAGTGAACAAAAAAATCAACTAAGCCACCGTGGTTTAGCATTGAATTTATTGGCTGATGCACTTAAAGCTAAAGGGATCATCTAAGCATTATGTTAACCCTACCACCACTTAGCCTTTATATTCATATACCTTGGTGTGTGCAAAAGTGCCCTTATTGCGATTTTAACTCCCATGGTCAGCAAGGTGAATTGCCTCAAGTTCAATATGTCGAAGCCTTACTGCAAGATTTACACAATGACTTAGGTTATGTTCAAAACCGTAAGCTGCATAGCATTTTTATTGGTGGTGGTACGCCTTCATTGTTTGATGCTAAACAAATAAAGGTCATTCTTGACGGCGCTAGAAAAGCTATTGGTTTTGAAGATGATATTGAAATCACCATGGAGGCCAACCCTGGCACTTTAGAGCATGATGATTTTGCCGCCTATCAAGCCGCAGGCGTAACGCGTTTATCAATTGGCGTACAAAGTTTTTCTAAAGATAAGCTCAATTTACTTGGCCGCATTCATGATGAAAACGAAGCTGTCACTGCGGCTAATACCGCATCAAAATCAGGCTATAACAGTTTTAACCTTGATCTCATGCATGGCCTACCAAATCAAAGCTTTGATGAGGCAATGGCGGATATTGATACTGCAGCAGAGTTAATGCCACCTCACCTTTCTTGGTATCAATTAACCATTGAGCCCAATACGCTTTTTCACTCGAAGCCGCCACAACTCCCTGACGATGAAAACCTTTGGCACATCTATGAACAAGGCCAAAAGAAGCTTGCGGCATTAGGTTACCAACAATATGAAATCTCGGCTTATGCCAAACCAGGGTTTCAATGCCGTCATAATTTAAATTACTGGCAATTTGGTGACTACCTTGGCATTGGCTGTGGCGCTCACGGTAAAATCACCCAACCTGAAAAAGATGTGATTACCCGTACTGTAAAAATCAAACACCCTAAGGGCTACTTAAATACTGAAGACTACACTTTTGAAACCTCAGAAGTGCTGCCAGAAGATAGAGCGCTAGAATACTTGATGAACAGATTACGACTGATGACGCCAATCCCTAAAGTTGAGTTTGAGCAACGCACTGGTTTATCAGCAGATGTGCTTACTGATGGAATAAATAAATCTATCTCAAGAGGCTTATTAACTGAATCAGAGAATCATTGGCAGCTAACATCTAAAGGCCATATGTTCGTCAATGACTTGTTATCGCAATTTATAGATTAATTCAGTCAGTAACTTATTGGGTAAACTCATTACAGTATAGGCTCAGCAAATAGTGCTTAATAGCCACCACTTGAACCAAGTCGGTGGCTTTTTAATGCTCACATCATTACTTAATCTAATAAACCGCAAGCTTTAAGCAACATTTAATACACAATTGCTAACATTTCACTTTACCCTTTTTCGCTTTGCTCTATTAGGATATCAATCAATATTAATAAACGCTTACTTCTATCCCTCGTTTACGGAAACCCACTATGCTACTAAAAACTAAAACGACAATAATAGCCGTTGCATTATCTAGCTTATTATCTACCTCTGCGTTGGCCCATGGATCGGACAACCACCCAGTTAAAAGCGCAACTGAAACCACTAAAAAAGCCACAACGGAATCAGAAAAAGCCAATGAATTATTTGAAAACATTTTCATGGAAAATGTTATGGCTAGCCCTATCTCACAAACCTACATGCGTATTAAAACTGATTACGATAAATGGGGTGATTTCAGTGATAAAGCTGATGATGAAGCATTAGAGCGTACTAAAAAGCACCTTAAACAACTCGAATCAATTGATGTCAGTAAACTTGATGTTCAAACTGCATTAAGTTTTAACCTAATGAAGCAAGGATTAGAACAAGACATTGCTGATGATAAGTGGCGTTACCATACCTATCCAGTTAACCAAATGTACGGCAGCCATACTTTTATCGCGACATTCTTGATTAATCAACACCAAGTATCAAGCGTAAGCGATGCTGAAGCTTATATCAGTCGTTTAAATGGCGTTAAACACGCTAGCAAGCAGTTAGTTGATGCTTTAAAGCTTCGCGCTGATAAAGGCGTAATCGCACCTAAGTTTGTTTTCCCATATGTCATTTCAGACAGTGAAAATATTATTACTGGCGCTCCTTTTAGCGACACTGAAGAAAAGAGCACTCTGTGGGCTGACATTAACAAAAAGGTCACAGCCTTAGATGCGCCTCAAGCTAAAAAAGATGAATTACTTGCTGCAGCTAAAAAAGCCCTCGTTGACAGTGTTCAACCAGCCTATACCGATCTTATCGCTTATCTTAATGAACTTGAGAAAAAAGCCGATACTCGTGATGGTGTTTGGAAACTGCCTGAAGGTGATGACTTCTTCAATTTACGTTTAAGCCGTGTCACTACAACAGACATGAGCTCAGAAACAATTCATCAGTTAGGTTTATCTGAAGTTGCCCGTATTCATGACGAAATGCGCGAAATCATGAAGACAGTAAAATTTGATGGTGACTTACAAGAATTCATGGCATTTATGCGTGATGACGACCAGTTCTACTACCCAGCGACTGATGAAGGCAAGAGCCGTTACATGTCAGAAGCCAAAGCATTAATTGATAACATGGAGTCTCGTTTAGACGAAGTATTCAATATCAAACCAAAAGCTAAATTAGTGGTAAAACAAGTCGAAGCCTTCCGTGAAAAATCAGCCGGTAAAGCGTTTTACAATCAACCTGCACCTGATGGATCACAACCTGGTACCTACTACGCTAATCTATATGATATGAAAGCGATGCCGACTTACCAAATGGAAGCATTAGCTTACCATGAAGGTATTCCAGGACATCATATGCAAATTGCTATTGCACAAGAACTAGAAGGTATTCCTAAGTTCAGAAAGTACGGCGGTTATACTGCCTATATTGAAGGTTGGGGCTTATACACTGAATACTTCCCTAAAGAGATGGGCTTATATGCCGACCCATACTCTGACTTCGGCCGCTTAGCAATGGAGCTTTGGCGCGCATGTCGTCTAGTGGTAGACACTGGTATCCATTCAGAAAAATGGACCCGTGAGCAAGGTATTCAATATTATGTTGATAATACGCCAAACGCAGAGTCTGATGCAGTGAAAATGGTTGAACGTCATATCGTCATGCCAGGTCAAGCAACTGCTTATAAAGTGGGAATGATTAAGATTCTAGAGCTACGTGAGAATGCGAAGAAGCAGTTAGGTAACAAATTCGATATTCGTCAATTCCACACTCTCATTCTTGAGAATGGTCCTTTGCCGCTAGATATTCTAGAAACGAAGGTCAATGACTGGGTTAAAGCCACTAACGCTGCATAACCCCCCTTATAAAAACAAAAACCACTGAGCTCAGTGGTTTTTTTATGCCTAAATTTTATTTTGACTAATACGCTATTGATAAAAAATGAAAATAAGAAATGATAATAAGGAATGACTGAAGCAAACAAGCAAGCAGGAACAAAAAAAGCGGTTGAGTGAATTTCAGGCAAAAATAACCCCAGCACTATGTCTGGGGTAAACCAATATAAACTAGGATGATGGTTTCAAAGCCGGCATTGTTCTAGTTTTAAAACCGTTGCCAGCAGTGATTCAAAATTTGCGAAGTTGCTGATTTGCACAAAAAGTCGAAAAGGGGTCATTTCTCAACAAGATGCGTGACTCAAACCATTCCGAATCAACTGAAATCTATTGTATTGATTTCAGAACATAGTTCAAGATGCGAAAATGAAATTGTTTTAATTTAAAGACAAAACCTTGCTGGACAATTTTTAATCACAAACAATTAAGTCATTGTTTAAAATGAACAAATAAAAAAACCGCACTTAAATGTGCGGTTTTGTTTTAAATTTTGAACAATGTTTCCATATATTCTTACGTCATTGACGACTTAAACTGGTAATTATTTACGCAATTTGTATAAATGGTCATATTTAGTGTCCCAGTATGGAGTACTACCAATATGGCCTTTAATGAAGTCGATAAATGAACTCACCTTAGGTGCAAGATGCTTACGGCGCGGATAAACGGCTTGTAGAGGCAAGTTATTCGTTAACTGCCAATCTGGTAACAAGGGTACTAAAGTGCCTTGTTCAATCTCATCTTCCAATAAGTAACTTGCTAAATATGCAATACCTAACCCGCTAACCGCTGCTGATTTAAGTGCTGGTGCATTGTCTACACGGAAGTTACCTGACACACCGATTTCGCAGTAATCATCACCTTTCTTGAACTGCCACATGCTGTGTTCATGCCACTCACCTTGATATACAAGACAGTTATGATCAACCAGCTGTTCAGGACGAGAAATGGTGCCATTTTGAGCGATGTACTCTGGCGATGCTGCAAGTAAGAACTGACACTTCATCAATGGACGAGCAACCATACCTAAAGGTAATTGCTCTGACATAGTTAATAATAAATCTAAGCCTTCGCTGACTACATCAACCTTGTGATCAAGTAAGCTGACTTGTAACTCAAGCTCAGGGTGTTTAGCCATAAACTCAGGTAAAGCCGGAATGATGTGCATGGTACCGAAAGATTGAGAAATACCCACTTTCAATACACCACGGGTCGCGTCATTTAAATTATGTACACTTGCGACAGCTTGTTCAGCATCACGAAGCAACTCTTCACCTTGAATATAAAGCAAGTTACCTGCTTCTGTCAGACTCAGACTACGTGTAGTACGTTGAATCAGTTGAACCCCAAGTTTATGTTCAAGATCAGCAACCTGAGTACTTACTTTCGACTTAGATATACTCAATCTTCTGGCTGCGGCACTGAAACTACCAGCGCGGGCAACATGAGTAAAAATAGCAATAGGTTCTAACAGTTCTAACATGGGAGTCGCCTTAAGCTGTTTACGACATTAAAAATAGTTTTTGGAATGCCAATCACTGTAACTTATCCGAAACAATACTGAACAAGATTTAATCGATATAGCAGTGCAAAAATGTATGCACGATTAACCAAAAAAGAAATTAAATTGTGATAGTCCGTTATCCTGTATAGCCAATCAAAACTAAAACAATAAGTTAATAGGATTAGCGATGCAGTCTTTTAATTTATGGAGTATACCAAAAAAATTACATATGGCTCTATATTTATAATATACAATTTTTTTATCAGAACAAATCATATCTTCAACAGAAGTGTAGTTGAATTAACATTTTAAAGGCTTTTTAAACGAAAAAGCCCCTGCATATGAATGCAGGGGAAGGTCAGGTGCATTTTGACAATGCTAGAAATTGAACAATCAAGATAATCAAATAAGTCACATAAAATTGCGCTAGCGTTGAACAACCTAATCAATTACCTATTAGTTAAATCAAATACTGATACTTATATATAAAATTCAATTCAACCAATTAACACTCAAGTAAACTTATTCGTATTGGGTACTATCCAATGTTGCAAGTTGGTATGAAGCAAGTTCAGGAATCGATTGACGAACTTCAGATTCAAGCGCCATAAGCTCTTCAAAGTCAGCACAAATCTTTTCAGCTTTCGCTTCAATAGCCTCAGACTGATCTGCTATTTGCAATTCAATGTCTTCACCTACTCTTTCCATTTTGGTAGAAAAAGCTTCCATTTTCTCTTCAAAACTTCCACCTTCAGATGACATCATTTCGGCGCCTAAAGCCATCATAAAGCTACCCATTGAATTCTTAATCATGGCTTCCATTTCTTGTTCAAAATCTTCATTAAATGCTTCTTCAATTGAAGATTCCGTAGCGCCTAAATAAAACTTGTCACCTTGTTGATAGGCCGCTTCATCAATACGAGTTTGAATGCCTGCTAACAGCTCATCTAATTTGGCGCCTGTTGCATCACCAAAGATTGGTGTAAGTGCTAGGCTCACAGCATCCGTTGCTAGTACTACAACTTCATTCACTAAATCGATAATTTCAGGAACTTGTTGAGATAACTCTTCTGAGTAATTGGTTAATAAGTTGCGTTGCTTATTATCTAAATCTATCTTGCTACCTTCGACATAAAGCTCACCCATTTCAACTCGATATAGCTCTTCGCCCTTTTCACTGATTAACAGCTTCTTAGGTTCGACAGTCACATCATAGTTAAGAGTGACATTACATTGCTCGTCATCTAGTGACAGCTTTGCCATAGCAGGCGTGATTGCTCCGGCAGTAAAAATAAGACCTGATAAAGCAAGACCTTTAATTAATCCGTTGGTGAAATTAGTTTGAGTTTTCATTAGCTCTTCCCTTGCTGTAAATAAAACACAGTCATTAAGTTGTAGACTGAATTTTCAAATTTGATAATTAAACCGTTTATTACGATTAAACTTAAATTAGATAAAGCACAGCCCATGCCAATATTTAAAAAACCTTTATTTTCAGAGGTTAAAGTGAACTAGGCGACATTATAGACAAAGAAAGGAATTATGAAGTTAACCGACAATGAGTGAAATAACCAACAAAGTGGTGTTTTTCACTCTTTGCTAATTTTCACTAAAAATAAACAGAAGGAGGGGAGCAATAGCAGTAAAAATGAAATCAAAGCACTAAAAGATTGAACGCCCCAAAGCCTGTGATAAGTGCTCCAGCATACGCGTACCCGCCAATGAATTTCCGTTTTGGTCTAACTCTGGAGACCAAACACAAATAGACATATCACCAGGAATAACTGCAATAATTCCGCCACCAACACCACTTTTACCCGGCATACCAACGCGATAAGCAAATTCGCCCGCACCATCATACAAACCAGATGTTGCTAACAACGCATTCAGCTGCCTTGTTTGTACAGGGGTAACCAGTTGTTCATTTTGAAGTGTCTTGCCGCGATTAGCCAAATAGAACATGGCTTTAGACAAATCAGCACAATTCATCTTAAGTGAGCAATAATGAAAATAGTTTTTTAATACCGTATCGACATTACCATCAAAATTACCAAATGATTTCATCAAGTAGGCAATAGAGGCATTTCTAGCACTAAATTTAAATTCTGAGTTGGCGACATTTTTATCAAAACAAATGTGTGAATTGCCACTGAGCTTTCTGACTTCTTCAAGCATACGGTGCTTGGGTGCGCTTTGTCTGGCTTGAATTAAGTCTGCAATCACTAATGCGCCTGCATTGATAAAGGGATTACGAGGGATCCCGCGCTCTAACTCAACTTGGACCAGTGAATTAAAAGATTGACCAGATGGCTCTTTGCCTACTCTGCTCCAAATTTCATCTTCGGTGTATAAGCTAAGTGCCAGCGTCAAACTAAAGACTTTAGAAATACTTTGAATTGAAAACGGCTCAAGGTAATCGCCTGCTCCAATGGTTTGTCCATCAGCAGTCGTTACAGCAATCGCAATTTTATTAGGATCAACACTCCCCAAAGCAGGAATGTAATTTGCTACCTTTCCAGAACCAATAAGTGGCCGAACTTTGTCGACCACTTGTTCAAGCAAAATTTGCTCAGGCATTGGCTTAATTAGCCCCACCAGATGTCGTATAACGCACTGACTTCAAGTTGAGGTACTTTCTTCGCTTCCCAAAAGGCTTTTACAGCTGCAACATCTTCTTCGGTACATTTGCCGATTTGCTGAGTGGCAATAATACCTTCCCACATTTTGTGTCCGCCACCGTGGAAGCCTAGCTCACGCGGTAAAATAACCTCATCGATAAACTCATCAACGGCTTTATCAATATCCGCTTCTGAAATAGCGTCATCGAATGTCCAATTGATATCAAAACCAAGTTCTTGGAACTCATCAACGCGAAGCTTTTTACGTAGACGGCGATTACGATTCTTAGCCATGTTTTTATCCTAGTTAGTGTTGTACGATTATAAATTATTATATTAATTCAGAAGCTAAGCTTATGTTTTAATAAATTTAGCTGACTTTTTCAAACATTAAATCCCAAACGCCATGACCTAAGCGATGACCACGGGCTTCAAATTTTGTCAGTGGACGGTGATCAGGACGTTCAACGACTGTATTAGTCTCAGATTGATTTTTATAACCTTCAGCTGCTGACATCACTTCTAGCATATGCTCACTGTAGTTTTCCCAGTCTGTTGCCATATGGAAAACACCGCCAATTTTAAGTTTACGGCGAATAAGCGCAGCAAATTCAGCTTGAACAATACGACGTTTGTGGTGACGTTTTTTATGCCATGGATCAGGAAAGAATAACTGTACTCGGCTCAATGAACCGTCAGCAATACTGTTTTCAAGCACTTCCATCGCATCATGATGATAAACACGAAGGTTAGTCACTTCAGCTTTACCCGCATCAACAAGACAAGCGCCAACGCCAGGTTTGTGAACTTCTATACCAATATAATTCAGTTCAGGAGCAGCTTGCGCCATTTCAACTAAAGAAGCACCCATGCCAAAACCAATTTCTAAAACGGTATCAGCTTCACGGTTAAATACTTCTGTAAGATTAATTGGCTCTGGAGTGTAATCTAACCCCATTGCTGGCCAGTGTGATTCAATTGCTTGAGCTTGGCCTTTGGTTAGGCGCCCTTCTCTCAAAACAAAACTTCTAATCTTACGAAGATATTTACCATCTTCGTTATATTCAGCGGTAGTAACGTCGCTCATTTCTGCCTCATCAATTAGGTACTTTTATTAAGTGACCCAATGTTTAACTTCAAATTCATAAAATAGTCAGTAAGTATATCGCAAAATCGTCATGACTAAAGTAGTTAATCCCCTTTGAGGCGGAGATTATTTTGCATATATTGCGTTTTTTACAGAAGTTTAGCTGCATAAGTCAAGATACCTCTGTGACTAGGCGCATTTTAACCTTCACAGACCATTTAACAGCTAGTTATCGTTTTTAGTTTTTCCATTATCAAAACCGTATCTAACTTGTTTATCAAAACGTCGCCATATACACTGCGCCAATGAATAAAGTTAACTCCTTTTCTGAGCGAATTGTTGCTTGGTACGATGTTCACGGGCGTAAAACGCTTCCTTGGCAAATCAACAAAACCCCATATAGAGTATGGATTTCAGAGATCATGCTGCAACAAACTCAAGTTGCGACTGTGATTCCATACTATGAAAAGTTCATGGACAGTTTCCCGTCAATTAGTGATTTAGCCAAAGCTAGCGAAGATGATGTTTTGCATCATTGGACAGGTCTGGGTTACTACGCGCGTGCGAGAAACCTACATAAGGCTGCGAAAGCGATATGCGATCAGCATAATGGTCAGTTCCCTGAGTCTTTAGATGAAGTGATTGCGCTATCAGGTATAGGACGCTCAACTGCAGGGGCAATTCTGTCACTTTCCCTTGGACAACATCACTCAATTTTAGATGGCAATGTTAAGCGAGTGCTTGCAAGACATGGCGCGATTGAAGGCTGGCCAGGGCAAAAAGCTGTTGAGCAAAAGCTATGGACCTTAACCGATTCACTGACGCCAAAAGCTGATGTGCGTAAGTTTAATCAGGCTATGATGGATATCGGCTCTGCCGTTTGCACCCGCAGCAAACCTCGCTGTGATGTATGCCCTGTTGCCATTGATTGTAAAGCGCAATTAGCTGGCAGGCAGAGTGAGTTTCCTGGTAAAAAGCCTAAAAAGACAATTCCCGCTAAATCAGCCTGGATGCTAGTGATAAAAAAAGATGGCCAAGTCATTTTAAACAAACGTCCACCAGCGGGCATTTGGGGCGGGCTATGGTGCTTCCCTCAATTTGAAACAGAAGCTGAATTACATGAGCACGTATCAATCAAGTTTACGGGCAAAAACATCACCCATACAGATTCAGAATGGCTTGCAGGCTTTAGGCATACATTTAGCCATTTCCATTTAGATATTCAACCCATTGTGATTGAACTTGAATCAACACAAGATTTAACAGAATTTGAATCCAGTGTAATGGAACAAAACCAGAGTCTCTGGTATAACATACATCATCCAGCTAAAGTCGGATTAGCCGCAGCAACCGAGCGGATCTTATCTAACTTAGTCGCACTTTCAGCAGCAGATCCTATCTAAGGGATCCCGTTAAGGAAACATCATGGCTCGTAATGTTAATTGCGCATATTTAAATAAAGAAGCTCCAGGTTTAGATTTTCAATTGTACCCAGGAGAAGTTGGCAAGCGAATTTTTGACTCTATCAGCAAAGAAGCATGGGGACTTTGGCAGAAAAAACAAACCATGTTAATCAATGAAAACAAACTCAACATGATGAATGTTGATGACCGTAAATTTCTTGAAGAGCAAATGGTAAACTTTTTATTTGAAGGTAAAGACGTCGAAATTGAAGGTTATGTTCCACCTGCTGAAGACGAATAATCTAGCTTTAAAAATCATCAAGCATAGCGCTTAAGACTCTTTATAATAGTGCTTAAGGCTATATAAAATTGCGCTAAAGACTTTCTAAAATAGCTCGATTCATCTATCAAATCTGTCGCTCACTAGACGATGATATGATGACGAGCTATTTTCGTATCCAGCAAGATACATTGGTTAACTGTTCCCACCTAAAGAAGACCGATGATTACTTTCGTTTAATAGTCAAAAGTTCCCGATTCAAAACAGAAATTTCATATACGTGACCTTTCTTGAAAATAGTAAATATTGTCAGTCCTTTGTTAGCGATAAGACATTAATAAAAAACATTAATCAGTATACTCAAGCACAATTGTTTCAAATGAGATTATTGATAATGAAGCCACTTATTTATTCGCTACTTGCCATCAGCCTGAGCTTTTCAATCACAAATGTGACTGCTGATCCACTTGGGATGAAGCCAATACCCGTTCCAGATGCGCCTTTAGGTTATCTCGTGCATAACCCATATGAAAATGCACCGCTAACTGCTTTAGTTACCTTAAATGGTCACACGATTTCAGATGTAGAAGTGACAGTTCATGCAAAAGATGACACGGGTGTAAGTATTCACTACCAAGTTGATGACATGCGTGTGATGAATGAAGGTGGCGTACCCATATTTGGCTTGTACCCTGCCCTGATGAACCACTTTACAGTTAACTGGACTCAAAACGGTAAACAGCATAGCCATGGCTATCAGATGCTCACACCAGATATTGATATGGGTTTTTCAGAAAGCCAATGGGCTAAAGCCCCCCTCGTTGAAGTTGAGCATGTCGATGCAGACTTTAAAGACCGACTATATTTCGTCAACTGGACTAACCCTGATGGCAAAACAGGCCAATTAGCTCATAACAATCCAGATGCTCCTGGCGCCTTTTCTTGGGATGGCAAGCCTGGCTTCTTTATTATCGATACTGCTGGCGATATCCGCTGGTATTTAAACCCATACACAACTCACGATTCAAAAAGCTTTGAAAATGCCGGTTACGCTATGGGAATGAATGTTACCGAAGATGGCAACATGGTTTGGGTTCAAGGCCAAGGTTGGAAAAAGATGTCTTTGATGGGCAGAATGATTTCTGAACATAGCTTACCGGGTAACTTTATTGATGCATCGCACGAAGGAATTGAAGGTGCTAACGGAAATATCTTTATTCGCGCTGCAGCCAAAGACTACCGCCGTCCTGACGGTAAGTTAGTAAACACTATTCGCGATCAAATTATTGAAGTTGATAGCACAGGTAAACTCGTCGATTACTGGGACTTGAACAGTATTCTTGATCCAATGCGAGACGATGCATTGTTATCTCTTGATGCTGGCGCTGTGTGTTTAAATATTAATGCCTCACAAGCTGGGCATCAGACTACACTTGAAGATTTACAAAATGCGCCCTATGGCGATATTCATGGTGTCGAAACCGGCCGTAATTGGATCCACGTAAACTCCGTGGATTACGATCCCACTGACGACAGTATTATTATCAGTTCACGTCATCAATCAGCCGTTATTAAAATAGGTCGTGACAAGCAAATCAAATGGATATTAAGCCCATCAAAAGGCTGGTCTGAAAAGTTTGCTGATAAACTACTGACACCTGTAGACAGTAAAGGCAAAGCATTAAACTGTAATGAAAAAGGCCAATGTAGAGGCACTAACTTTGATTTTTCTTACACCTCACACACAGCCTATAGAGTACCGCAAAAAGGAACTCTAACCGTATTTGATAACGGTGACGGTCGCCACCTTGGTCAACCGATGTTTGCCAATGAAAAATATTCTCGCTCAGTAGAATACAAAATCGATGAGCAAAAACTCACCGTTGAACAAGTATGGGAATATGGCAAAACTGAGCTAGGTTATAGTGGGTACTCACCTGTGACTTCAATCGTTAAGTATCAAGAAGATAAAGACAGTATGATGAGCTATTTTGCCTCGGCCGGCCTGTTTGGATTAGGGGGCGGATATGGCAACTTAAAAATGGACGACACCACAGGTAAAGTACAATCTATTTTAGTTGAACATAGATATGGTGAAACTGAACCCGCTGTACGAATAAACATTAACAGCCACGATATGTTTGCAACAGGTTATCGCGCTCAGGTCATTCGAGTGCAAGAAATGCTGAAATAACAAAATACTGCTTTTCTATTAGTCACAACTTAATGCCCGATAAAACAATTTGTCGGGCATTTTAAAACTCAGAGGTTTATTACGCCAAGCTGTTATTTTTACAAGCTACTATCTTATATAAGCCGCAACTTGCACTAAGCCATTGTTTTTACAAGATATTGCCTTATGCAAGCCCTTACTTATACCAAGCTATTATTTATACGAGCTACAGTTTATACGAGCTAGTGTTTATACCAAGCTAGTGTTTACTTTTCCAAGCTAACTGTCCCTTCCTTGCAACATTCTTAATATTGAATTTGCAGCTTTTCCATCCTCTTTATTAGCAACTCCTTTTGTGTCATTGCTCAGCAAAAATTGACTTTTAATGTCCAATAAAGCTGCTTTAAATTCAATCTTGAATAAATTAATACTGGTCAAAAAATGATTAATCATTTACATTCTAACAACGATGTAAGCGCTTACACTAATTGTTAAATATAAAAAACATTAAAAATCAGTTAGCTGTAAAGTTGCCATAAATACCAAATTTGGATGGAATCAACCAAGGTAATAAAAACAATGGCTCAAGAACCTAAAATATCACCTGTGACACCTCAATCTGAAAAGTTATCACTCAAAGAAAAAGTCGGTTATGCCCTTGGGGATGTGGCATCTAACTTTTATTGGCGTGTTTTCGATGTCTTTCTATTTATTTTTTATACCGACGTTTTCGGTATTTCTGCTGCTGCCGTCGGTACCATGATGTTAGTGACTCGCATAATAGATGCTGTTTCAGATCCATTAATGGGCGCTTTAGCTGATAGAACATCCACACGTTTCGGCAAGTTCAGGCCTTATCTTTTGCTCGGCATATTACCCATAGCTGCTGCGGGGGTACTTACCTTCACCGTCCCTGATTTAGGCGATGATGGAAAACTCATTTGGGCGTACGGCACATATATTTTCATGATGCTCGCCTATACCTTTATTAATGTGCCTTATGGTGCTTTGCTTGGCGTAGTAACATCCGATAGTCAAGAGCGCACGACCTTAACTAGCTTTAGATTTATCGGTGCTTTTTCGGGTGGCACATTAGTCGCTTATATGACACCAGAACTGGTTAATCTACTTGGAAATGGCAATGAAGCTTTAGGCTGGCAAATGACCATGGGCTGCTATGGCATTATCTCAGCAGTGTTATTTACGCTGACTTTTTTTGCCACCAAAGAACGCATTGCGCCGCCAAAAAATCAGCAAACCAGTATCAAACAAGACATCATGGATTTAACGAACAATAAACCCTGGCTTATCTTATTTTCACTCGCCTTAATCATCATGTTCACCATCACACTGCGGGCGAGTACGGGTACGTTCTACTTTAAGTATTATGTTGGCCGAGAGGACTTAATTGGTACTTTCACTGCGGTATATATGATTTCGCTGGCACTAGGTGCAGCCTCAACGCCGTTACTGAGTCGCTATTTTGATAAGCGCAGTTTACTGATTGGCTTAATGAGCCTAGTGGCTGTTTTGTCTGCAGGTTTTTACTTAATCCCACCGCAAAATTTAACCTTGATGTTTATCATGCAGGCCTTGATTGGTTTTTGCTTAGGCCCTAAGTCTCCTTTGGTATTTTCAATGTACGCTGACACCGCAGATTATTCGCAATACAAAAATGGCCGCCGCGCCACTGCAATGATTTTCTCTGCTGCGGCATTCTCACAAAAACTGGGCGGCGCTTTTGCAGGCGCCATGATTGGCTGGCTTTTATCTTCAATGGGGTATGTGGCCAATCAGCAACAATCGCCAGATTCGCTTATGGGCATATTATTGCTTAATACCCTGATCCCTGCGGCATTTGCAGTATTAGCGGTTTGGGTAGTAAAGCATTACAGCTTAGATGAACAAACAATGCATGATATTAACCAAAGCTTATATTCACCTGACTCGAAACAAGTCGACACTACAAACACTAACAACACAGCAGTGCAGGACTAAGATAGTGATCACTTACAACCAACAAAATGGCGCTGTCAGTCTACATAGCCCAACCAGCATGCCAAATGCATGTGGTTTTCTGTGGAATGAAAACATGATGATTCAAATGAATTGTCGAGGTTATGCCGTGGCTCAATTTATGCAGCCTGAACCGGCTAAATACGCTCATGGCCCCGCCCTTGAAGCCAAGACATTTATGCAGCCTGAGCACGCCTATTTTAGCCACCATCCGGGGCGCTTTTTCTACATAAAGGATAATCAAACGGGTGAGATATTTTCAGTCCCTTATGCCCCAGTAAAACAAGCGCACAGTAAGTTTGAGTTTATCGTCGATAAACATAAAATTAGTTGGAAAGTGGAGCATTTAAATCTAACTTGCCACCTGAGCTTATCGTTAACTGCAGAAGATACAGCCGAACTTTGGCAACTTAGCGTCACCAATCATGCTGATAGTATTCGAGATTTAAGCATCTACAGTTATTTCCCTGTCGGCTACATGTCCTGGATGAATCAATCTGCAAGATTTGATGACACGCTTACTAGCATTTTGTGTGAATCAGTCACGCCTTATCAAAAAGTTGAACAATACCCTGTTCAAAAAGACTTTAAGGACACCACGGTTTTTATCAGTGATAGAAACCCAACCAGCTACGAGACTCGACAAGTTATTTTTGAAGGTGAAGGCGGATTGAATAATCCTGATGCTATAAAAAATGAACATTTAGCCTCTAAGCCTGCCCATTATCAAACTCCTGCAGCCATAATGCAGTTTACGCAAAGCTTAAGCCCTGAAGAGTCATCGCAATTTAACTTTATCTTTGCCCCAGTTAAAGATGCTAAGGAAGCTAAGCAGCTCAAACAAAAGTATCTCAGTTCAGAACAAAAACTGAATAAGGCAAAACAAAAATATCAGCAGTATATTGCTACTTCTGATAATAAACTTGAAATTAGCAGCCCAAATAATGCACTTGATAATTTCATTAATCATTGGCTGCCAAGGCAAGTTTTTTATCATGGTGATGTCAACCGCCTTAGCACCGATCCGCAAACTAGGAATTACTTACAAGATGCGATGGGGATGATGTATATCAGTCCTGATAAAACCAAAAGTGCCTTTATAAAAGCCCTGTCACAACAACATAAAAATGGTGAAATGCCCGATGGTGTTTTGTTAAATGCAGATTCAGAGTTTAAGTATATTAATCAAATCCCGCATACAGATCATTGCGTTTGGCTGGTGATTTGTATTGAAGCCTATTTAAATGAAACTGGTGATTACGACTTTCTTAACCAAGACATCCCCTTTTCAGATAATCAATATAGCGTGAGCGTGCTGGAACACATAAACCTTGCCCTAGATTATTTATGGTCACAAAGAGATAGCAGAGGCCTGAATTATATTAACCAAGGTGATTGGTGCGATCCGATGAATATGGTTGGCTATAAAGGCATCGGTGTTTCTAGCTGGTTAAGCCTTGCAAGCGCCTACAGTATGAAGTTATGGGCCGATGTCAGTGTGGCTGTTGGGGAAAGTGCGCAAGCAGATAAATGGCGACAACAAGCCAATACTTTAAATCAAGATGTTAACCAACATTGTTGGGATGGTGAATGGTTTGCGCGAGGCATTACCGATGCAGGCAACTGTTTCGGTGTCAGCGCAAATACCGAAGGGCGAATCTATTTAAACCCGCAAAGTTTTTCCATGCTTTCTGGCGCCATCACAGAGCAACAATGGCCATTAATGCAGGCTCAAATCAAGCAACAATTGCAAACCCCCTTTGGAATGATGATGCTGGCGCCAAGTTATACCCATATGCATGAAGAAGTCGGTAGGCTTACGCAAAAATTCCCTGGTACCGGCGAAAATGGCTCAGTTTATAATCATGCTGGCGCATTTTATATTTTTGCTTTGTTTGAGAGAGGTGAAACCGACACAGCTTTTGAGCTATTAAATACCATGATTAATCCTAGCTCAGATAGCGATACCCTCGCCCGAGGTCAACTGCCTGTATTTATCCCTAATTATTATCGCGGCGCTTACTTTCAATACCCTGAAGATGCAGGTAAATCCAGCCAATTATTTAATACTGGCACCGTTGCATGGATTTACCGAATCGTCATCGAGCAATTAATTGGCTTAAAAGGGATTAAAGACGGTCTTAAAATTCAACCTCAGTTACCGAGCGCTTGGGACAAGTTAGAGGTCACTCGTCTGTTTAGACAATCAACAATTAAACTCAATGTAAAACGTGAAGAACATATCTCAGAGCAGCAAGTGTTAGTTGATGGGATTCCACTTCATATCAATCAACAGGGCGAATTTATATTAGCGATAAAGCCAAAACAAAATTATTGCATTGAGGTTGCTCTCCCATTGGCACCCTCTGTTAATTAACTGAGCATAGATATTATTTAATGATTTAAAAACAATAGATTAGATAACACTTTCTGGGTTTGTTATCTTTTAGCATTATCTAATCTATTTATTCGAATACCATATAGAATAGACTGCCTGTGACGTTATTTTTAAACACAAGTACACTTATCACAAAGTATAAAATGCAAATTCGGAGCAAGAAAACTATGGAATGGTGTAGTAATCGTTATCGTATCCCCAATAAACAAAATCATGACCTGACAACTGCTAGTTTAGGCATGTTTAACCGAGTTAAATTTAACCATAGCGCTGTAGCCCTAGCATTAATTATAAGCCCTTTTTTTAGCACACTATCCGTTGCTGCAGCCGAGTTATCAACTGAAACATTGCATCAAGAACACAGCCATCAAATCATTGAGGTTAATAGAGCCAATAGTGACATCACTCTTGATGGCATCCCTAGCGAATCAGACTGGCAGCAAGCTAAATGGCACCCCATTGATCAAATGATTATCGGCCCTGCTATTTCTGCAGATGATTTCAGTGGCCAATACAAATTACTCTGGCGTGAAGATAAGTTGTTTTTACTCGCAGAAATTATTGATGACGTACTGTTCGATCAAACTGCTGATCCAACTGTTCTATATTGGGATGATGATACTGTTGAGGTATTTTTAGATGAAGATGCATCAGGTGGAGAGCATCAATTTAACCACAATGCGTTTGCATATCACGTGGCGTTAGACCGACAAGTTGCGGATTTCTCTACTCTTAAACAAGCCATGACCTTTAATGAACATATCGAAACAGTTTGGACTCGTGATCCTATTAATCCTAAAAAGATATACTGGGAGATGGCTATTCACATCTTTCCTGACAGCTATGATGATAGTTTAGATGCTTTTGCACATAACCAAGTGTCACCTATTACGCTTACTGCCGGTAAAGTTATGGGGTTAATGCTCGCTTATTGTGACAATGATGGTTCAAAGCAAAGAGAGAATTTTATCGGTTCGCATCCTATAAAAGCGGTTGATGGCGATATGAATCGAGGTTATAAAAGTGCAGATGTATTCGGTAAAATCAAACTGATTAAATAGCTATTATATGGTGATTTAAATACCTATAAAGACACAACAATGACGCTATTGCTTTACTGTTTTGGATAAAGTTAAGCGGCATTATTGTATAACCAGTTAGCGTTCGACTTCTGGCAACAACATCAAATTTATTGCTTTATACCTTCAACAATAAGATCTAAAGTCACATTGGCAGACGCTGGCCCTAAGTCCATTTTGATGCCAAAGTCTTTCATCGCAAATTCAGTTGTACCTGCAAAACCTGCACGGTATCCACCCCATGGATCTTTGCCTTCGCCAATAAATGCTGCATCAATGGCAATCGGTTTAGTCACACCGTTTAAGGTTAAATTACCATTCAGCACAAGTTGACCATTACCTTTATCTTCGACACTGGTAGATGCAAATTCAGCCTGTGGAAATTTACCTGTATTTAAAAAATCACTGCCACGTAAATGCTTATCTCTTTCTGCATGGTTAGAGTCAACACTGGTCGTATTAATAGTCACGTTAATAGCTGAACCAGCTATGTTCGCTGCGTCATAGCTAAAATCACCACCAAAATCATTAAAACGGCCAGCTACAAAGCTATAACCCAGATGATTGACTTTAAATTGGATAGAAGCGTGAGCTCCCTGAGTATCAATAACATAGTCTGCAGCATTCGCTGTCAGTGGCATTAAAAGTGCTGAACCGATTAGTGTGCCAATAAGTTGCTTTTTCATTTTGCTATTCCCTTATATAAATCTTTAGTAGATTAAATGTATTGATAAAATCTGTTGATAAAAGTCTGTTGTCTGTCTAAATAAAATCAAACTCAGTTAATCGTATATCAAATATTGAGTCGCAATGACTGCCAATACTTTATTTACCGAGCTTTGTATACCGAGCGGACTCATTATCCTGAGCTAACAAACCGAGCTAAATTATTTTCGAATCGGTTTAATCATTTTGCTTAACGTACCGTCTTTATCCTTAAGCTGGTGTTTAATCGCGCCAGCTGCATGGATGATAACAAGTGCAATTAAGCTATAAGCCAAATACTGATGAACTAGCCCAGCAATATCTTCTTGGTTAGAAATAAAGCGGCCTAATGAAGGCACTTCAAACCAATCAAACACCAAAATACCTCTGCCATCTGCAGTTGAAATTAGAAAGCCGCTTACCATTATTAACAGCATTAAAGCGTACAACACTCGATGAGCCCACTTAGCTGCAACCTGTTCCCAAGCCTTATGAGATTGTTCAGGTTGAGGTTTAACAGAAAAGAAGCGCCATAAAACCCTTAGCAAGGTTAACCCCAGTAGCAGAATACCGACACTTTTGTGAATATCGGGAGCTGTTTTATACCAACTACTGTAATAAGTCAGATCCACCATCCAAAAACCTAGGCCAAATAAACCTATGATGGCTAAGGCGCTTAACCAATGAATAATGATAGTCACTAAACCATAGCCATTTTTAGTATTTGCTAACATCGAGCATGTCCCTCTGTATTTCGATGATGTTTATCTTATAGCTTTAACCCTAAAATAAAATCGCAAAATAGAACCTAAAACATCCTATTTTTTCGAAAGGTTGTACTTATGGAAACCAAATGCTTTTGTCATAACATCTAAATAGTCACTCCCACCGCAAACTGAAGAGTGAACTAGAATTGAAAGAAATGATTCAACCTCTATGTAAAAATCATCAAAAAAGCACCATTTTGGATACTAACTAAGCGAACAATTAAAAAGTTTGAAAAAACCACTTGCGTGTTTAAATCCATCCCTATAATATGTGCCCACTCCAAACGACACAGCCACTAACAAGTGAGTTAGCAGCTAGTTTGAAGTAGTTAACTAACGCTTAGTTTAGTTGCCCGAATAGCTCAGTCGGTAGAGCAGAGGATTGAAAATCCTCGTGTCCCTGGTTCGATTCCGGGTTCGGGCACCATAATTTATTTAATAGTGTTGTCACTGTTAAAAAGATAAGCCGGCATAGCTCAGTTGGTAGAGCAACTGACTTGTAATCAGTAGGTCCCGAGTTCGACTCTTGGTGCCGGCACCATATACAGAACAGCCACTCAATAGAGTGGCTTTTTTGTATCTGTTTTTAGATAAAAACTCTAAAGCACTTATCTCATTTTCTTTATTCAACACTCAAGTCAAGTTAGCTAATTAATGCATACTCATATACTGGCTCTGAATAAGCACTTCAATAAAGCCACTTCAAAAAAGTCGCTTCAATATTAGTTAACATATGGTATTGCCTTTAGGTCATCATTAGCCGAGTAACAAACTACCTGCTCTCTGTAGCCTTTATGCTTCTATTTTTACCACGTAAGCTCCCCAAAGAGATCATTTCATCGCTAGCTTGCATATTATATCGCCGCTTAAGCGCTGATTGGTTCAAAAGTGCTAAAAAGCACTTGCACGATGAGAACCATGACTATAGTATGTGCGCACTCCAAACGAGACAGGTGTTAACCACCAAGTATATTGTCAGTTTGAAGTAGATAACTAACGCTTTAGTTTAGTTGCCCGAATAGCTCAGTCGGTAGAGCAGAGGATTGAAAATCCTCGTGTCCCTGGTTCGATTCCGGGTTCGGGCACCACAATTTATTTAATAGTGTTGTCACTGTTAAAAAGATAAGCCGGCATAGCTCAGTTGGTAGAGCAACTGACTTGTAATCAGTAGGTCCCGAGTTCGACTCTTGGTGCCGGCACCATATACAAAACAGCCACTCAATAGAGTGGCTTTTTTGTGTCTAAAATTTGTCTCACAACTCACTCATACATAATTCAAATCAACGCCTAAGCAATTAAGTAAGCACCTTGGCAAACAACTCACCTTCCCTCATTCTGTTTTAATAGTGATCTAAATCTGTCATCAACCTGTATTGGTGATTAATTAGTCTTGTTTTAGTCACACTATCGCATCAGTGAAATATTTATTCATATTTACACTATATTTATGTAAACAACACTTATTACTACTTGTTAAATATCTAATTTAGCTGTTACGTTAATACTTAGTGTTGTTTATGTACCACTTCAATCTTCAAGTCATATAGGGAAATTAACATGGTTAGAATCAAGAAGTTCCTAGGAGTAACTACTGCAGTTACTATAGGTATGCTTTCAGCAAGCGCTGCTGCAGCCAGTAAGCCAAATATATTAGTTATATGGGGTGATGATATTGGCCAAGCCAATGTCAGTGCTTATACGTTTGGTTTGATGGGCTATAAAACACCTAACATTGATAGTATTGCTAAAGAAGGACTGATGTTTACCGATTACTACGGTGAGCAATCATGTACTGCAGGGCGCTCAACCTTTATCACTGGCCAAAGTGTTTTTAGAACAGGTTTAAGTAAAGTTGGACTTCCGGGTGCTGATATCGGCCTACAAGCTGAAGATGCGACTATTGCTGAAGTATTGAAACCTCTTGGTTATGCTACTGGTCAATTTGGTAAAAATCACCTTGGAGATAAGGATGAGTTTTTACCCACTGCGCATGGCTTTGATGAATTTTTAGGTAACTTGTACCATCTAAATGCTGAAGAAGAACCTGAAAATGTCGATTACCCAAAAGATCCTGAGTTTTTGAAAAAGTTCGGTCCACGTGGCGTTATCAAATCTACAGCTGATGGTAAAATTGAAGATACTGGCCCACTAAGTAAAAAAAGAATGGAAACCATTGATGACGAAACCGTCTCAGCAGCCCTTGATTTTATGGAAAAAAGCGTAAAATCTAAGAAGCCTTTCTTTGTCTGGTGGAATGCAACTCGTATGCATTTCCGCACTCACATCAAACCTGAGTTACAAGGCTCTAGTGGCTTAAGCAACTATGCTGACGGTATGGTTGAACATGATAACCATGTTGGTGAGCTGCTGAAAAAAGTAGATGACTTAGGCATTAAAGATAACACTATTGTGTTTTACTCAACTGATAATGGCCCGCATATGAACACTTGGCCAGATGCAGGTTTAACGCCATTTAGAAGTGAGAAAAATACCAGTTGGGAAGGCGCTTTCCGTGTTCCTGCTATGGTGAGATGGCCAGGGAATATTGAACCAGGTAGTGTATCCAACGAAATCATGCATCACATGGATTGGCTGCCAACATTCGCAGCTGCGGCTGGTGATACTAAAATTAAAGATAAACTTCTGAAAGGTTACAGCGCAAATGGTAAAAAGTTTAAAAACCATCTTGATGGTTATAACTTCCTACCTTACCTAACAGGTAAAGAGAAAGCGGGCCCACGTGAAGAAATTTTCTACTTTACTGATGATGGCGACTTGGCTGCACTACGTTATAAGAACTGGAAAGCAGTATTCTTAGAGCAGCGAGTAACAGGTACGCTTCAAATCTGGGCAGAACCTTTTGTTGAGTTACGTCTTCCTAAAATATTTAACCTGCGTATGGACCCATACGAAACAGCTGATCGTACCTCTAACACTTATTATGATTGGTTGATTGACCGTGCATATTTGTTAGTACCAGCGCAAGCTTATGTTGCTACTTTCCTTGAAACATTTAAGGAATACCCTCCAAGACAAAAAGCGGCAAGCTTCAGCTTGAAGCAAGTGATGGAGAAGTTAGAGCAACCTGCTAATCACTAATGTCGATTAATCACATCATCAATAAATGATGATTAATAATCAACAAAGCCACTCAATCGAGTGGCTTTTTATTGAATAAAATAAACTTGATTTAGATGACCTGACTTATCACTTCAGGACTAGAACTATCACGTTTATCACTATCAAATGTCTTATTTCCAGCTCGTCATCTTATGACCTTTGACTGCATAGAATAAAATGAATAAGTAACATGGGATCATCACTAAGTAGCCGCCTTGCATACCAAGAGAAGTAGCAGAGCTTGTTAGCCCCCAAAACACAGGTCCAAAAGCGCCACCAGCAATACCCATAATCAGTAGCGCAGAACCGGTACTGGTTAACTTACCCATACCTGAGAGTGCTAAAGGCCATACTGCTGGCCACACGATAGCATTCGCTAGACCTAAAAATGCAATAAGCAGTAATGTATCAGGTAGTTCAGCTCCACCAAACGGCACTAATATTATATTAGCAATAGTAAAAGATTCACTGTCACCAAACACAATACCTAATGATAATATTACGCCTAGTATTGCGCTAATCAGTAACGCATTAGGCTGTGATATAAATCGAGGAATACAGATAATACCCAGCGTGTAACCTATCACCATACACACCATAGTGTATGAGGTCATTACCCCGTAATTTTCGACGCCTAAGGTTAACGCGTAGGTGCCAATGGTATCGCCAGCAATCACTTCGACTGCAACGTATACAAATAATGCAACCACACCTAAAGCCAAGTTAGGACGTGCTAAGGCCTCTTTAATTTGCCCTTTCTCTGAACCTTCCTCTGCTTCTTGCTCCAATTCTGGCAAAGGTGATTTTTTCACTGCAAACGCTAATACACCAATGAATATCGCCATCCCTAAATACGGAAGGATTAAACTATTGGCCATTTCATCAATCTGTATTTGAGTTAAGGTCGTTCCAACACGGTCTTTAAAGCTATCTAAAATCAAAGCAGTAAATACCATTGGCGCAATAACACCAGCACCTTTATTTAAAATCCCCATCACACTAACACGCGCTGCTGCTGACTCTTCTGGGCCTAAGCGAACCACATAAGGATTAACCGCAGTTTGTAATAAAGTCTGCCCAGTCCCCATGACTAATTGCGCTAACAAGAACAATGGAAATATCTGAGTTTTAGCGGCTGGAATAAACAATAAGCCTGCGATCATCATGATCCCCATGCCTAGGGCCATGCCAGATTTATAGCCCACTTTACGTATAACCCAAGCAGATGGCAGTGCAGTAAAGGTCACGGCAATATAGAAGGAAAATAAGATCAGTGAAGCTTGAAATGGGGTGAGTTGTAAAATCTGTTTAAGGTACGGCATCAATGAGCCGTTTAGCCAAGTGGCAAACCCGAGTACGAAAAAGAGAATGGCGACAATCGCCATCGGCAGTACACTGCTTTTTTGCTGGCTGTTATTCATTGTAGTTTCCATAAACCTGCTTCTTATTGTCATTAATATCTGGCAATAACCGCTCGTTACCGCCCCATATGTGTCTTATTGTTATTGAGGTTTTAGCATTGCTATGATGCCGAATTGTTAACTCATTTCATAGCAAATATGCAATTCATGTTAAAACATAAACACCACAAAGACAACGCTGTCATTCCTTTAACTGGTAGAACCATAACAAGTGAAAATCAGGCTTGAGAAATTACTAAACAAGCCAAGCACTTAAATCGCCACTAAAGCAGATAACTTCAGTCGCTCTTAAATTCTAATAAATATCTTACGTTGATATAGCCATAACAAGGCTAACCATTGCACAGCGAGTAAACTCATCACTGAGAGTAATTGTTGCCAACTAGCTGGTGCGACATTGACTACACCACCAAATAGACTTTGAGCAAAATACTGCCAGTTCATTAAACTAGATGCGAGATAGATGATAATCGCATTCGTGCCAATCACTACAAATACCAACGACCATTTTTGCCACTTTAAGACATCTACGATGCCGTAGAAAATCGCTAAAAATACCATGCTCCAGCCAGACGTCACCAAAACAAAGCTGCTAGTCCATAAGTCTTTATTAACTGGAATGATCATATCAACTAACCAACCTAAACCAATTAATAATGCACCAACGAGCAATAGGGTTATGACTTTTACCCATTCGCCAGACAATTTGTTCAATGCTTGTTGCTGTTTTACTAGATACTGTCCGACAAAGACGCCAATTAAACCATTAACCACAGCAGGGAGTGTCGATAGAATACCTTCAGGATCTAATGCTCGATTTTGATAGGAAATACCTGGAAGGAATAAGGTATCAATATATGCGTTGATACTACCCGTTTGAGTAAACTGGCCAGCTTGACCGTTAGGGAACGGCATGAATAATTGCAATAAGCCATAACCAATTAAAATGGCGAATGCGCTAATGATTTGAGTTCGTAAACTTGTGTGCCACACAAGCATCGCACCAATAAACCAAGCGAAACCAATACGTGCTAACACGCTTGCGTATCGGACCTGCTCAGGATCTACAGGCGCGCCAGTGCCCCATCCATGGTTATAAAGAACGCCTAATAAAATCAATAAACCAAGGCGTTTAAACGCATGGCGATATATGGGGGTACGTTGTGAAAGTGGTAACTTGTCTAACCTTTTAGGAGATAAGCCTAAAGCGACACCAGATAAGAAGATAAATAAAGGGAATATAACATCATAAAAAGTAAAACCATGCCATTGGCTGTGGTGCATTTGGCCATCAAACCATTGCCATCCACTCCAGCCCGTTAACATGAGTAATGCAGCAAATAAGCCTTCACCACCTAGAATCCAAAACATGTCAAAACCACGAAGAGCATCAAGTGACATAAGACGCGGTTTAGACGGCTTACTGGCTTTTGTATTTGCCCTTACGTCTTGGCCTTCTTGAACATTAGTTAAAGGTTGCGATGTGAGTGAGCTAGACATCTTAAACACCTTGAACGTTAGATTCTGTGTAAGCAACGTCGCTATAAATCAGCTCACCCTTGATATAAGTTTGACTCACTGTCTGTTGCGAATTAAGCAGAACAAAGTCGGCTTGCTGACCAACAGCAATTTTGCCTAGTTCTGTTTTATTAAGGTATTGAGCAGGATAAAGTGATGCCATTCTAAGTGCTTCTTCATGAGATAAACCTAGCATACTGACACTATTATTAACTGCTCCCACCATATCTAACACACAGCCAGCCAGTTCACCTGACTTTGCATTAAGCCTATCGCCTTGTCTAATGACCTCAGTGCCAAATAGTTCAAAACTGGCATTATCATCCATGCCGACCGGCGGCATAGCGTCTGTGACCAGCATGACTTTGCCTTGCGGTTTAGCGTTAATTGCTACTTTCGCTGTCGCGCTGTGGACATGGTGACCATCGACAATTAAACCACACCACGCATGTTCGCTTTCTAACGCCGCACCCACCATGCCAGGTTCTCTTGAACCGAAACCAGACATTGCATTAAATAAATGAGTAAAGCCGTCAGCTCCAGCTTCTAGTGCCGCTACAACCGTATCGTAATCGGCATTTGAATGACCTAAACACACTTTAACATCATGTGAGACTAAGATTTTTATCACCTCAGCAGACACATTTTCAGGCGCTAAAGTCACCACTTTAATGCCTAAATCTTTGCGAGCAAAAATCGCTAACTCTTCATCGGAAATGGTTCGAATGAACGATTGCGGATGAACCCCCTTTTTCGGCACACTTAAATGCGGCCCTTCAAAGTGAATCCCCAATACGCCGACAGTTTTTGATGCAATCGCTTCAGCAACTGCATCTGCCGCTTTTGCCATGACTTCAACTTTATCTGTAATAAGTGTTGGTAAAAAGCCTGTGGTGCCGAACTTGGAATGGGCCGCACCGATCGTTTTAATGCAATCTAGCGTAGGCTGAGCATTAAACAGTGCCCCGCCGCCGCCATTTACTTGCACATCAACAAATCCTGGTACCAATTTACCCTGTAAATGAGTCACATTCTCTAAAGCGTATTCATCCACTAATTGTAAATCTAGACCGGTATCAGCAATGTGATTAATTGCTGAAATGACACCGTTTTCAACGGTTATCGCAGCTCTTGGCTGAAACTGTTCGCCATCAAAATATTTATCTACAATCAGAGTTTGCTTCATAGTGTGTCTCTTTAGGGCACTTATTAACTTTGTTAAACCTAACGTTGCTAAACCTAACATTCTTAAACTTAAGTTTGGTTCAGCTCAGGACAGGACAGTGAAAATTTAATTTACAGGGTTTGAGTGACTTTTTTAAGCCCTTCAGGCTGATCTGGGTCAATACCTCGTGCAACTGCTACAGCAGCAACATCAATGTAAAAGCGTTGCAATAATGCTAATGGAGCAACACGTGGATGAATATCTTTTGAGGTTTGATTTAAATGCACTAAGTCTGCGCCGCGCTGAGACACATTTTCAATCTGCTCAATATGGCTTTCGTAAGATTCATCGTTGATGCAAGCATCGACAATCGCAAGTTTCTTCTCAACCAGTGTCACTGGTCCATGTAAAAACTCAGCACTACTGAAAGATTCGGCATGAATAGAGCAGACCTCTTTCATTTTAAGTGCAATTTCTTTTGTCACGGCATAACCTAATCCACGGCCGAGTACCACTAAATTATTCACACCCTCTAATGATTCTGGTGTTAACTGAGGCGCTGAATCAACAGCCGTTTGAAGTGCAGATGGCATTGAATCAACTGCAGCAGCTAATGACTCGCTTTGAGTCCATTCAGCTGTTAATTGAACAATGGCAGATAACGTCGCTAAATAGCTTTTAGTTGCTGCTACTGCTTTTTCTTCACCTGCACGCAGTGGCAGTACCACATCGACAATATCTTTAATCGGTGCTGTTTCATCATTCACAAGTGCCACGCAAAATGCGCCTGCATTTTTAGCCATTCTTGCTTGGGCTAAAATGTCAGGGCTACGGCCTGACTGAGAGATAACAATGACGAGTCCGCCTTCAAGCTGTAATGACTTACCATATACACTGGCAACTGACGGCGCCGCGGCAAAAGTAGGAATACCCACTTCAATTTCAAACAAATACTTAGCAAATACACCTGCATGATCTGATGAGCCACGACCCACTATCATCACAAATTTAGGTTTGAAAGCACGTAGTTTTTCACCAAGTTCTTTCGTTAAGCCAGCATTAGCAGCAAGTTGATCAGCAATTTTTTGTGGTGCAGAGCGAGCTTCTAGCTCCATAATTGTATCTGTCATCGGTTTAACCCTATTAATGATTGTGAGTAAGATGCAATGGTGCAGCCTACAGATGTTTAAATATGATGATTAAGTTTGTCGCTTAAGTTTGTCGTATAAGTTTTTGCTTAAGTTTTTGCTTAAGTCTGGCGCATAAGTTTTTCGCAAAATTTTAGTGATTCACCGCGATTGGTTAGCGGTCTGCACTTGGTATTAAGACACTTCGCGGTTATGTTGTTGAGCTGCAAATTCTTGACGCGCAAAAAGTATTGCGCCGATTTCTGGCGGTGAAATAGCAAGCTCAACCCTGGCGACAACATCTTTATCAAGCCAGACAGCTAAAGGTTCAGCTAGGCCACCTATCATTGAAAAGCGTGTTGGTTGCAATGCAAAAAGCTTGCGAGCCATGTTGCTAATGTATTTTGCGCCTTGTTTAACAATTGAAATGGCAACGGCATCGCCTTGCTCAGCTTGTTGCAATACAATGCGAGCTAATTGGGCATAGGTACTTGAAGACTGGCCTGCAAGATTCTCAACCAGTCCCATTGCATCCGTTACATTAAAGTGAGCTAAAAGAGGCTGAGTTAATTGAGTGTCTTCAGCAAAGCCGTCAAGGTTTAATAGCACGTGCTCGGCAGCTTGTTGGCCTAACCACGCTCCGCTCCCCTTGTCTCCTAAAGCAAAACCATGGCCGCCAATTAATAAGTTTTGGTTACCAACATGTGCATAACCGCAAGAGCCAGTGCCAGTGATAATTACCGCACCATCGTTGCCTTCATGGGCACCGATACAAGCAGTATGTAAATCTGTTGTCAGATACATTTTGGCAAAAGGATGCTGCCATTGGTTAACAAGGTCATATAAACGCGGCACGTTAACGCCTGCTAAGCCAAGACCAGCAACTAGCGTGCTAACAGCATCAGGGTTAAGTTTGGCATCAGAAATGGCCAGTTGAGTAGAAGCGAGAATAGATTCGAAGGTTTGCTCTAAGCCATGTAATGGATTAGCTCTACCGGCGACACCAGTTCCTATCACACCTCTTTGAGGACAAAATATTGTTGCGCGGCATTTACTACCACCACCATCGATGCCAATAAAAAGCTGTGATTCAGTTTGCAAGTTAACGCCCATGACATCCCTCTTATCTCTTCTATTTAAGCCGTGTTAAGCAGCGTGATTCAAACGCTAAATAAACAACAGTATTCGAAAATACCCACGATACGGCTGGCTTCCTGAATAAGTTAACTTAATGTTACACCACAAATGACAGCGTTGTCATTTGTTTTTTAACAATGAAACTACAATGATGCTATATAACAAGCTAAGCGACTGTTTACAAATAACAATCTCATTATAATAAAAATATAAAAATGAGTAATTTACTCATATTAAAGACATAAAAAAGGCGTTAACAATCTGTTTAACGCCTTATGTAATCGGTATGCAAGTGTAGCTTGGTATTTATCTAGCGATTAGATAAACTCAAACTTCTACCTTTTCTGTTGCCATCTGGTGATATTGTGCGAACCTCAACCTCACCAGTCACTTCAACGGGTTGCTTGAACAGAGTCCAGACGCCTCTTTGGTCTCGATATTCAATCTGTAAGCCTGGAAAAGCAATATTGGTGTGCAGCTTTCCATTAATCACTTTAGCGCCCACTGTCGGTAGTCGATAAGCAATGTTGGCTTTGTCGAGTTTAGCGAATTCTTTTTGCCCGAGCGTGTTTGCTAGTTCATTCCATTGCTGTTGTTGTTTTGCCCGTAGTTCTGAAGTAAAGAAGCCTGAATTAGCATCATATACAGCACCTGAATATTGATAAGGCACTTCCCAATCAGCTTGGTGCCAAGCTTTCTCAGCAAGCATTAAGACTCTTGGATAGATCATGTATTCTGCAACATCATCACTTCGAACAGTTTCACTCCACAGTTGACCTTGAATACCGCTAAAGCCTTTTCCTTGTTGCAGTGGACCCGATATCACTTTACCTGTCTCATCTTTCTTAACGGTGTCGTCTGCAGTAAATGAGTTACCTTCAATGTCTTGCCACTGTTCAGCATTTGCGGGCAAGTTGTCTGGCATAAAGTTGAAAATCTTTTGACTATTTTGAGCTCGGCCTGCCCAGTAATAACCGTGTTCTTTAGGATCAGCTTCATAAGGGAAATCAAAGTACAGTACTTCAGGGGTTGAAAGGACGGCATCCCAACCGAGATTTGCCTGTTTGTGCGCCAGTCTGTAGCCATCATGGGAGATAACATCCCAGATATTACTTTGGCTTTTAGCTGGCATGTTCGCTGGATTAGTATGGCTCATGCCATCACTCCAGCCCGCTGGTTCGATTCCTTTAGCTGCTAATGAATTAGATAAGCGTTCGATAAAGTAGGCTCCTAAGTCATCAACTGACGTCACACCTTTATCGTTATTGGCAACAAACGTAAGGCACTGAGGAGATTGCTTCCAAGCACCAGCGGTTTCATCTGCGCCAATGTGATAACGATGCAAAGGATGATTGGCTTGTTGGTGCAATTTAGCGATCTCACTGATCACTTTATCAACAAAGTGGAACGTTGACTCCATGCAAACATTTAAAGTGTTGTCACTGTAATATTGCACTGATGAATACACCGTTTTATCGTTAGCGTCTGAGAGTAAATATTCGTTTGCCGCAGCTTCGTTCCCTGCCGCCATCAATTTACGATAGCGTGCTTCCATTGATTTTATCGCAGCGCGAGAATGCCCAGGCATATCCATTGATGGGATCACTTCTACCTGACGAGCCGTAGCATATTGGAGTATTTCGATATAATCAGCTTTAGAATAAAAGCCGTTAACTTTACTATCTGCAAACGGTCCACTGCCTAACTGTGGGATCAAACATGTTGTTTCAGTTAAATCGTGGCAGCGCTTACTGCCTATATCTGTTAGTTCTGGTAGTCCGTCAATCTCTAATCTCCAGCCTTCATCATCAGCCATATGCAAATGCAGCTTATTGAGTTTATAGGCTGCCATTTGATCGATTAAATCTAAGATCATTTGTTTGCTATGGAAGTTTCGTGCGACATCTACGTGCATGCCACGAAAGTCATAACGAGGACTATCTTTAATTTCTAAGGTGTTAAGACTTAAGTCATCAGGTGTGATTAACGCAGCGATTGATGCGATGCCGTATGAGAATCCAGCTTCATCTGATGCGCTAATCACAATCTCATCTTTTGCGACAGCTAACTGATAGCTCTCAGGTACATTGATATCATTGACCGTATTTAAGGATAACTTAATACCTGAGTCACTCGCCTTAACACCTAAGCGGGATAGTCGATTTAATGCCGCAGCAACAGAGCTTGGCTTAACCTGATTATATAAAACGTTAATGCCTTGGGCTAAATCCACAGGTTTATCTGTCGAGGTTACATTTACAGATGCTGGTGTTGGTATAATACGGTTGTCAATCACTTGATTGTTCAGAGAAACCTGCTGGTTTGTTTCAAATAACACTTCAGCTTTTGCCCACACTAATTGATCTTTATCAGTGCGGCGATACTGCCTCTTGGCATCTGTAAAAGCTTCAACGTAAGGTCTTTGCTCCATGCCTGTTTCAGCATCAATTGAAACTTGTGTACTCGTTATGATTGCTGGCGTTAACCCCTCAACCACAATGTAATAGTTTGGCATTGGATCCGTTTCAGATAATTGCCATAACTCGCCTCTAAAACCAAGGGTTTTAGTCTCCCCAGCTTTGAAGCCAGTAAACTGATCTGTAGGGGATATTTGATGTAGATCCCCCTGCACTCGAGTAATTGCAAACTCTGGGGTTAACACATCCTGAACGGGACGCATTTGGCTATAAAATATTGACCAATTGGTATCGTTAATATTGTCAGTGCTAGTAAAGTCGATTTCAGCGATAAAGCAGCGTTGATCTTTTTGCGCTTCTGAACAAGCTTCATCTGGCACATTACTCACCATGCGATAAGTAACATCAAGCTTTTGTGCAAACTCATTAAGTGCTGCTTGAGTCCAACTATGATTAACAGCACTTGCTATTGATGCTGTTTGCACATCAGGCTTAACTTGTGAGGATTTATCTGAAGATGAATGCTGACAACCAACCACCCCTAATGACAATAATAAAGCTGATGCAATGATAGTCTTATTCATAAATTCCTCAGTTATCCCTGGTTATGTCTAAAGCCAACAGCTCGGTGAGCCTTAAGCATAATGGCTTTAATACTAAAGCTTTAAGCGTAAATCTAATAGCATTAAGCCTAGTGGCTTTAAGCGTAATAATTTTAAGCACAATTGAATTAGGTCTACACATAATACTTTTAATCAATATCTAGTTTTATCAAATAACAGGCTGATATAAGGCTGTTTATTATAAAAAAGATAAAAAAATAGCTGGGAACCATAGGATGAACCCAGCTTATACTCGTTTCTGGGGAGAGACTAAAAGTATAAAAATAATTGTACCTCGCCCGACCGAAATACAATTAAAACATGGACAAAAGACCTCTTCCTTACCCATGTGGACCTTAAAACAACGAATCACACAAGCGATGACAACGCTGTCATTAGTAATCTACAGAAATAAATTTTAGATTTCTACACTTTTTTAATAAATAGCTACAGTTATTTAACAATAAGTATTTTATACAAATTAAAACAGAGACTTAAGGGGGGTTAATTTATTAAAATAAACTGAAATGTATGAAAACTTACGAGTGCTAAGGTTGTTTAATATTGCAGATGAAAAGTCAGCCAATAAAAAAGGCATTGCTAACTACTATTAATAAGTAGCTCACAATGCCTTCTTTGATGCGCAAAGATTAAGCCTTAGACATAATCTCAGTGCGAGCTAAACGATTAACTTGATTTAGCGATGATAGGTGGCCATAGATAGGACCTAGTAAACCGCGCTTTCTAAGTTCTAAATAATCTTCATCAGAAAGCTCATTCAGCTTAGCTTCATCAATTAGGTATAAACCATTGATATTACGCTTTTCACCAGCAACATCTACTGTCAACGTTTGTGTGGTGAGTAATTCTTTTTCAGCTAAGAAACCTAAGATATTACGGCTAGCTTGGTCTTGCTCAAAATGCGCAATTAACGCTTTTTTACGGCTTTCTAAGTATTCAGTTTCTTTCTCGCCTTCGAATAATGCTTGGCCTTCAGTTTTACTTACTTCAGCAGCTTCTTCACGGATACCGATCCAAACTTTATCTTTGATATCTGGATTAAGTACAAGGCCAAGTGGGTAGTCACGAACAACAGCAGGAATATAAAGACCTTGCCACTTACCATCTTTAACACTTAAGTTTTGACCAGGTTTAAGACCTAGCATTGCAACAGCTTGAAACTCGCCATTGTCACTATTTTTAACGAATACAATTGGGTATTCAGTGGCTGCACGACCAATTTCGTGCAAAGTTACTGGAACAATATGCTGATCTTCAACATGTTTGTAGCTTGATGGAGTGATTTTTAAATCACCGTGTTTTGCGTGTTCAAGTAACGTAATTTGGTTAGACATCTTGGCTCCTTCAGGCGCTTCTAATCAATAATGATTTACATAAAAAATTCGGGATTCAGGTCCCTTTTTGTTTAAAATTTTAGCTTTAACTTTCGCTTGTAGATTAAAATATAAATCCCAAAATTTTTAAATGACGCCTTATCAACTTTCAGTAAGTCAATACGCAATAAAGCTCATTATCATTTAATCTGCTGCTAACGTTACCGTATAGAGAAATAAAGTACCACCAGCTATATAGATTTATTGGGGTTGTTTAGATTGTTTTCAAGCCAAACTGGTTAATTTTATTTAATAGTGCCCGATGCTCAGGTAATTCTGCAGCTAAAGATTGGCCAATCTGCTGAATTCGAGCCACTTGCTGTTTAGCTGTGTTGCAATAGAGTCGATCGAGTTGAGATGATTGAGTTTGGTATTTCATTCCATAAAGTACATACAAATAATTATCGATATTGAACACTTCAAAGCGAGAAAACAAATCATCAGTTATTGGGCTATAGTCTTGCCATAACATCATTTTTTGCTTCAACGCTTCAGGGATAGAATCCGGATGTCGGTTATCAATCCAGAAATCAGAATCAGTTCTGTCCGAAATGCAATAATGCAGTTTGGCAAATTCAACAACTCGTTCCCATGCATAAGTCATGGTGTCGTTAAATCGCGCTGATAAACTCGGCATTTGCCCCATGGTTTGCGGTAAGCGCTTAGCTAAATAACCTGCTGCAAAGTCTGTTAATAAAATAGATGTCGCTTCAATGGGCTCTAAAAAGCCTTGAGCAAGACCAAGCGCTACACAGTTTTTAAACCAAAACTGCGCTCGGTAACCTACTTTCATTGGGATTTCACGGGACTCTAGATTGGCTAACTTGCCACCTAAATATCGATCGAACTTCTTTTCAGCTTCCGCTGATGACATATGATTATCTGAATAAACAAACCCTGTTCCACGTCGCTCTGGTAATGCTATATCCCAAATCCAACCCGCCTGATGTGCTGTGGCGATGGTGTAAGGCGGAATAGCATCCTTTGTTGTTATTGGCACTTGTGCCACTATCGCCTTATTAACAAATAATTGTTTCGATTTATCAACAAAAGGAACCTTAAGTTTCTTAGCTAACAGAATCGATTCGAAACCGCTGCAATCAATATAGAAATCAAATTTCAAATCGCCGAATTTATCAGTCTTCAATTGCGTTAAATTACCCTGCTGATCGATATCTGCATCGAGAACGTTTGCATGCAAATGTTTTACACCAAATTTTGTAGTCGCATTGCCAGCGAGTAATTTGGCGAACTTGGCAGCATTAAGATGGTAGGCATAACTCACTTTGCCACTGTATTCTGGCGTAGTAATTAATTTAGGTGCTTTGAGTGACTCGCAAATATAGTGTTGCGGTGATACAGCTTGAGTAAAGGCTTGCTCTGATGCTTGATTTAGCCAGTAATCGGTTAAATCAGTACCAAGAGGACTGGGAACATCAAATAAATGGTGGTAGCTGTTACCCATGCCATGTTTATGCTTGTCTAACCAATTACAAAACTTAATAGATTGCTTAAAACTGACATCACAATCACGAATAAAGTCAGTTTCACGAATACCAAAGCTTTGTAGTGACTGCTTAATAGCAGGTACTGTTCCTTCACCGACACCGATAGTTGGAATATCGGGAGACTCAATTAATGTCACTTTCACATTTGGAAGTAATTGTGCTGCTTTTCCGATATGGTTTGCCGCTAGCCATCCAGCTGTTCCACCACCAATTATGACAATGTGCTGTACTTCCATATCGACCTCATATTTTATTATTATTTTTGTTATTAAAATAAAAAGCCTAGCAATTTGCTAGGCTTTTTATCAAATTTACGAAACTAAACAATATTTAGAAACGTAGGTTTAAGCCCACTTTGTAACGAGCTTCGCCTTCGAAACTCCAAGCTGGGTATCCGCCTTTAAGCTCAGGTTTAACTTCAGCATCATCAGGTGCAACACCTAATTGAACACTGTCTTCTTCAAGTAAGTTAACCACTTCAAATGATATACCTAAGTATTCAGTGATGTTGTAGTTTGCACTTAAATCAAGTGTTCCAAAATCTTGATGTTCGCGGTTACCGTAGAAACCTGGTAATTCACGCATCATGTATTCGCTACGCCAGTTATAAGCAACACGAGCTGAAAAGTCTTCCATCTCGTAGTAACCGACTAAGTTAACTGTATGCTTTGAAGAGTCAGAGAATACGCTAACTTCATCAGGGTAGTTTTCAGCTGCTGCATCTGAATCTGCGAAAGTATAGTTAGCTGAGTAACCAAAGCCGTTATCAAAACCATCTTGGATTTGTAACTCGATACCTTGGATTTGACCACCTGTTCCGTTTTTCTTACTCGATACAGTCCAGCTATCTTCACCTGAATCAGGATCCGTAATGCCAATGCTTTCATCTAATGTCTGTGAAGAAGTAACAAACGAGCTAACATCTTTAATAAAGTAAGATACACCCATTAAACCATCTGGGCTAAAGTACCATTCAACACCTAAATCAGCTTGAGTCGCTTTAAATGGCTCAAGTGCAATGTTACCGGTATTAACAACTTCATTTCCTGCAGTACCATCTGCATAGCCTACAAGCGCTGACGAAGAAAACATATCTGCGTAATTAGGTCGTGAGATAACTTGCGATGCTGAAGAGCGGATAATGACATCAGGAGCCACATCAAAAGCAATGTTTACACTTGGTAATACGTCACTGTAGCTTGCATCAGCAGTACTTAAGTTATCAGCATATGAACCATCATCTTGAAGAGCAAAGTAATCTGATGTTGCGTCCGTTGAGATATAACGTAAACCGAAGTTACCGCGGATACCGTCAGACTCAAAATTAGCCATTAAATATAAAGAAAGGTTTTCTTCATTAATCGTGCCGTAACCTGACTTATAAACTGGTCCTTCTTTAGAAAAACCACCAATAGCTGCTTTGGCATCTCGTAACATGGCATCCATATCTGGCTTAGGTAAAGTATAACCTGCGCCCGATGAAATTTGACCATTGTAATAAGCTGAAGCATCTTTTGCCGCTATATCAGCATTAACGATTGCTGGTAGTGTTTCCTGAGTGACATCATGGTCTGCGTAACGAACACCGGTTTTAATTGCAGTGATAGCGCCTAAATCAGTAGGAATGGTAAAATCTACTTGAGCATAAGTTTCTTCATCTGAGTTTGGTTGCTTCTTAAGCGCCCAACCTGCTGGTGACAATTGACCACCAAAATCATCTGCTGTGAAGTTTTTATTAGCGACATCAATTTTAATCACTTCACCAGTTGCATCGTAAGTACCAGCGTAATCAGCAGCTGTACCTAACCAAAAACCATAGTTAGAAGTTAATTCAGTACCACCTTCAGACTTGGTATTACCCACACGGCCTTCAACTTTAAAACTTTCATTTTCGTAATCGAAATTGAAGTCGTAAGTATTTGAATCCATACTTGCTTGACGAGCCCAAGTTTGTGCCCAACCTGGGTTTGCGCCATTGCCATCACGGCGATAAAAAGTACAAGTTCCTAACGAATTACGTTGTTCACATGCTTCATCTTTATCATCTGGGAACATAACAAATAACGAGGTATTAGCGTTATTTGCTTGCATATCCAGACTCATGAAATCTAGACCAAAGTTTAAGTTATCTGTCGGACTATATTGAAGCGCACCGTTAATCGCAGTTCGTTCACGGTCTTGCTCAAATGTAGTAGGAACAATATCACCCCAACCAACTAATGATTCTATTCCGTTACGCTGATATGTTGTTTCTGAACCCGCTGCTGAGATTAGAAAACCGAAGTTTTCATTCTCATTTTTCCAGCTATATAAGCCTGATAATTCAGGATCAGTTTCTTCAGAAATTGTCCCGTAATCACCTTTTGCGCTAAAGAATACTGAGTTAGCATCTAAATCTAATGGTTTACGTGTTTTAACGATGACGGTGCCACCGATACCGCCTTCAGGTAAATCAGCCTGAGACGATTTGTAAACTTCAATTCCACCAACCATTTCTGATGGTAGTAAACTGTAGTTAAAGCTTCTGTCGATTGATTGTTGGTCAAACCAACCAGTTGAAGCAACTGAATGGCCGTTTAATAATGTACGAGTTAGGCTGCTTGAAGCACCACGAATCGAAACACCTTGTCCCTGACCAAACTGACGACTTACAGCTACACCTGGTATACGACCTAATGACTCACCCACGTCACCATCAGGAAATTTACCGATATCTTCAGCTGTTACAGCATCAACTACAGAGTTTGAAAAACGTTTTTCGTTAACTGAAGCCTTCATCGAGGCACGCATGCCTTTTACTTCAATTTTCTCAATGTTTTCTTCTGCTGTTTCAGCATCAGCAGCTAATGCTCCTACTGAAACCATACTGCCAAGTAAAATAGCAATGTTAGTTGCTAAAACATTTTTCTTAAAATTAATAGGTCGCATCTTCATTTCCCTTCCATAACTTTATTATCGTTTTTGGATACATAACCATTCCATTCAGAATGACAACGCTGTCATGTCTAGAGCAAACATTACACAATAATTAACAGGCTTGCCACAAGAAAATAACTTTGGCGTGTTTTTTTTAGTCAGAAAACAATCGAAAACCAAACGGCACTAACTATCAAACCCAATAAAAGCAATACTTTACAAGAAGTAATATCTTGTATCATTTTCGCTACATTTATTTTAATTCAAGGACTCATCCAACCAGCAAGACAATTGAAGATTGCCAATTTCAATAAAAATAAGCACTATTAGAGGTAATTGAACTTACTTTATTTCATCTGCTAGATGCTTTGATAACAATTATTGGGGGATAAATGTCATCAAACACAGATAAATATCTGCTAAGTTAATAGCCTGAATCAAAGAGCAAAATAATAATGAAAGTAACCATCAATGACGTCGCCAAACATGCTGGTGTGTCAATTAAAACAGTTTCACGGGTGACCAATAAAGAGTCCTCAGTGAGACAAACTACTGTAGATAAAGTTAACGCAGCAATTAGCGAACTTAATTATCAACCCAACTTAGCAGCCAGAAACTTAGCCAGTACCAAGTCATATGTTATTGGTTTCATTTATGATAACCCCAATGCTTATTACGTTATTGATATGCAAAATGGCATACTGTCAGCCTGCCAGGATAAAGGCTACGAGTTGTTGATCCACCCTTGTGATGCCAAGTCGCCAGATATTTGTGATGAGCTCACTAAAATGGTTAAACATTCACGTTTATCTGGCCTAGTGCTAACTCCGCCTATGTCTGAAGACCCGAAGATACTTGCAGCACTTGATGACATAGATGCCAACTATGTAAGAATTATTGCAGGCGAAAGCACTGATGCAGAAAATGGGCTTACTGTACTCGTCAATGATAAACATGGTGCATTAGAAATTACTCAACACCTTATCGACATGGGGCATTCTGATATTGGCTTTTTAAGCGGTGATCAGCACCATGAATCAACTAAAGAACGTTTAACTGGTTTTAAAGATGCCTTAAGACAAAATCAGTTATCAGTAGTTAACGACTGGGTTTTAGATGGGCAATATTCATTTGAATCAGGGGTCGAAGGTGCAAACAAGCTTATTAACTTACCTAAACGGCCAACTGCGCTTGTTGCTTGTAACGACGAAATCGCGGCAGGAGCATTATTTGCAGCAAGATTAGCCGGGCTAGATATCCCAAAGGATCTGTCAATTGTAGGTTTTGAGGACAGTCCATTTTCACGTCAAACCTGGCCTAAATTGACGACAGTACATCAACCTAACGTGAAAATTGCAAAAGTTGCCACCGAACTTCTGATAGCAAATAGTAAAGAAACAGTGGATAAGAAGTCGATGGTATTTACACCAGAACCTGTGATTCGAGATTCATCATCGATGCGTTAATCTTGGTTAAATAACCTTGTAATATCCAGATTCAAAAAAGCCTCTACAGATTATCTGTTAGAGGCTTTTTTATCGTTAAATAGATTCTAAAAGCAAATTAAACCGCTTCTTCGTTCTCTTCACCAGTACGGATACGAATAACACGCTCAACATCAGTGACAAAAATCTTACCATCACCAATCTTACCTGTTCGTGCGGTATCGACAATCACTTCAATCGCCTGATCTAATTGCTCATCCTGAATAACAAGTTCGATTTTAACTTTAGGTAAGAAATCAACCATATATTCAGCGCCACGATACAATTCGGTATGCCCCTTTTGACGACCAAAGCCTTTAACCTCTGACACAGTCATGCCAGTAATACCTATTTCTGCAAGTGACTCACGCACATCATCTAACTTAAAAGGCTTAATAATGGCTTCTACTTTTTTCATTTATCCACTCCATTCACAGGCAACACGGTATATAAGCTAATTTACTATTACATAAACTTTAAGCTATATCGTTAAAATACAATACTATTTATAATACTACGCTAAAGCGGTTTAATTTTCTGTAGCTATTTTACGTTAATTATAAAACGTGATTTTCGTGCAATAAACTAATCCCTGTCTATACTCTATATGCGCTGCAGGATGCGGCATTTAATTAACAAGGATTGTTAAATTATGAATATTCAATATTATCGCCATGGCTTTAATTTAGTCGAGTTAATGACAACGGTAACTGTTGCAAGCATATTGATGGCCATTGGACTCCCCTCTCTAAAGTCACTTCAACTACAAATTAGAGCTAAAAGTAATATCAGCACTATTCAGCACTCACTTCAATTTGCTAGAAACATGGCCATAAATTATGGTAGCAGAGTAACGGTTTGCCCTCTGAATGATGGAAAGTGCCATAAGGATTGGCAGGCGGGATATGTGATTTTTTTGGATTCTGGTACCAGCAATCAATTTGACATTGGCGACCAAGTTTTAAAGCAAATCAGTCCTTTTGATTCAAATGATATTGTTCAATATAACCGCCTAGCGGTACGGTTTTTACCTGACGGACTAGCATCTGGCACCAACGGAACGTTAACCTATTGTCCTGAAATTCATACAAGTATTTATTCGAAAGCTGTAATTGTCAATCAAGCTGGCAGGGTAAGGTACTCAACCCAAAAACAAATAATGTGTAAAAAATAGTATCAAACTTAGATCTGCAGGGCGAGATCGTTAACCTTTTTCGAACAGTTTTAATGTTCTTTTAATCATGATTCTGTTCAGGAAATCTTCATTTTTACACTTACCAAAAAATAATTTAGCATTCAGATTGAACAGGCTGAATGAAAAACACACTCTCACTTGGTTGCCAAGCTTAGCTCTATTAATAAATTAAAATGATAATATTACATATGTTTATGCCCTTAATGCTTCGATTTGTTATACTCTTATTGAGCAGTTTAAAGGAAAAAAAATGAAGAAAGCAATTAATGGATTCACACTCGTTGAGCTTATGGTAACGGTAGCTGTAGCAGCAATTCTGTTAGCAGTTGCATCACCATCTATGGTTTCACTATATGAAGGAAATCGTGCACGAAGTGCGATTGGTAATATAGAAACCGCTTTTTTACAAGCTCGAAGTCAGGCGATTAGTTATGGCATTCAAGTTACAATTTGTCCCTTAGTTGGAACAAACTGCAGTACCGATTGGAGTGGAGGTTACAGCATCTTTATTGATGTAGCCCCAATTAATAGTCTCAATACTGATGACCTGCTAATAGCAACTCAAAGTGCTATAAATAGTAGTGATTTCATTAAGTCATCAGCAAACAGTTTTACATTTAACCCCGACGGTATGTTAAATGCTACCAATGCTGGTTCAATGGTATATTGTCCTGGCGATACAAGCAGTGCTAATTCCCGTGGAATTTCTATCGGTGTATCTGGAAGGGTTACTGAATTAACAGGAAGTAACTGCACTTAAGTGACCACTGATAGTTAGCCAGCGGTCACTTATTCTTTATTAGTGGGTGATACTCTGCTCCCGCAGCCTATTAATCTTCTTATTCTTAAATGGCTGCCCTTCACCTACGCATTCAAACACACGTCTGACAGTCATGACTCTATCTGAACCTTCACGATTAGATTTAAGCGTACTGACTTGTTGAGTTAATAATGCAGCTTGGTTTTCAACAGCCTCCGCAGAAGACCAATAAAATATTGCAATATCATCACCAGTCGAGGTGTTAATATGGCAATAATAGTATTGGCTCGTTTCCGCTTGAACTCCATTAGAAGCAAATAATAAGCTTATTGACAGAACGAATATATTAATTGAATTTTTCATTACCAGCATTCCTCTGGAGACCTTAAACCTGAATCAGTTAATGTAATAGAAGCGCATGCTGAATCTCGAGTTGCTTGCACACCTTTTGCTGTAGCACTAATCGTTAGTACTCCCGCAGCAATGGTAGAATCTATCTCATAAAAAGTGTTCTCTACCACCCAAGGGTCAGCATTGAATCCAAGTTTCGTCATATCAGTTGTATACGACCGATTATCTAAATAATATTGCTCTTGCCTATTCGCTACAGCCATCAAACCAGCAAGACCGTCTGCTCTTGCTCCTTTTGCTATAAAGCCTGTATAGCTTGGATAGGCAATTGAAGCAAGAATACCAATAATTACAACTGTAATCATAACTTCTATTAAAGTAAAACCTGTCTTCTTTTTCATTAAACTACTCATCAATATGATAATAAATTTTGTTAATACCCAAACCACCGCCAATGCACTTGTCATCTCCAGGGGGACAACCATCATCAATAGGTTCAATTTTTTCCATTAAATCCCCAGCTGAGCCAATACCAATAAGGTACATATAACTATCATCATCCCCATTGGGAGGGATAACAAGCTGTGGAGTATCAGGAACTCGATCACCCATTTCAAGGTACTCTTGGCTGTATGAGCGAGTGCCTTTGTGCAAGTCAAACCCGTATAACCGGCCTTCACCAGTAACTAAACATTGATTTGTGGCTTCCAAATTACCTGGAATATAAGAAGTAAAAAATACCTTTCCTTGAATAATGGTTGGTGCTGAAAGGCTCTTCTCACCAGATGCAGAAAAACTATAATACCAACCGCGTTTTACTCCAAAAGCGATATTCTCATCTTCGGATTCAGGAGGTGTGCTAGTCACATCATATAAATCCTCGATCTCCAATGGCTCAGGTATTTCGCTTCCTTCTGTACCCGTAAAAGGTTTCGTGACAATATTTCTATCTTGCAAAACAAAGAATTTATCTGAACGAGTCTTATCTAAAGGATGTGGCCTATGCCCAGAACCTACTGTTACCGCATCATAAGGGACATTTTGAAAACTTGTTGTTGTAGTACTTTCACCATCAACTGTAACTGTCACTTCCGAAATATTAGTAAACACTGTTTGAGCAACTGCTGCTTCTGCAAAAAAACGTCTATCGCCTTCTTGGGATGAATCGCCCAATGAAGCAAATTTAAATGCTGTCCACGGATTAGTTGAGTCATTAGGCGAAGCACTAGGTAAATCCATCCGCCAAATATTTGCACCTGTATCAGTGGCGTATATACGGTCGGTTAATTTATCATTATTGCTATCCAAAATAGCAATACTATTTGGAATACTATCAATAATACCTGGTAGTGAGGTTTTACTAGTCCCGCCTGACGTACCGAAGTGATGCACTAAACTACCTGTTTCAGCATTAAGTATATAAACCCCACGCCCTATTGTATCGTCGTCGCCTACACCTGCAGCATCTTTCGTAGAAGGGTTATAACCACCACCGATAATTAAAACTGGCGATGCCGTTGCTGATGCAGCATTGCCAGCAGGCACACCAGGAACAAAAGTAACGACAGGTTCAGACCATGTTTGACCAATATCAGCCATACCAGTTGAGCTTGCATCAATTTTCCACATGAATGTTGGAGAATCTGGGTTGGTAATATTTAAAGCGTAATAAGATTTACCACCTCGTCTCATTCCTATAAACAACCAGGCTTTTTCTACAGCACCTGAAGCACTTCTTTGTACGTATGCAACTGGTGGGCTATCCATTCCATACACAGAATGAACTCCAGTTGGCACATTAGCCCTTAATTCGCGTAAATTCGGTAACAGCTCTTGTGGCATAAATGCCCACGTTTCCTCAACCTCATCACCTTTATCTTTAAACATGTGTAAAAAACCTTGGTTTGTGCCAAGTATCACTCTGACATCTGGGGTTCCATCTGTTCCGTAGTTTATTGCTAATGGTTTTGAGTGTAGTGGATCACCCATAACATCAGTACGCATATCAGATGTCGAATTATCTAAATCTTCATCATCAACATCTTTACCTTCTGCCCACTCGAAAAGCTCCTGAAGTTCTGATTTATCAACTCCCATAAAAAGTGCTAACTCGTCTTCGCTTCCAATACCTGCACTGTTAATTGCATTTGATTTCGTAAAATCAGTTAATGCTCCACCGCTTCCAAAGTTACCGTAAAGCGTTCTATCGGCTGACTGCAGCATTAATGAGGCTCCACCAATTGCAACGTCATTACCGTCACCGCCACCTGAAGTAGCAGAACAAACACTAGCAGGAGTCCAGTAAGAACAAGCCGATGAATCTAAATTACCATCATCACCAATTGCATTATTACCGTTTTTATCAACAACATCACCAGACCCAGTAACCTTGAATTTTTTAAGATTTCCTAACCAACGAGGGCCTTTGTTGGGTAAGAACATTGCATAGTAAACTGAATCTAATGTTTGCGTTCTATCGAAGTTGTTACTGGCTACTGAAGGAGAGGTGAAGCTCGAATTTGACTCTAAAATATTTGAAAAAATATTTTGTAACGCTTCTTGCAGTTTTTGAGCATCAAGGGCTGAATAATAATCACCGCCACCACGGTTCGCAGTTTCCTGCAAGATAGGCGCTGCGCTTGCTGCGCCAGAGCTGAAACCAATAGTGTAAGTTGAAATCGTTTGCGTACCTTCCAAAGTGGTATTCACATCATTAGTATTCAACCAACCCGCTAATGCAGGTAAATAATTACTCTCATACTTTTCGCTACTGGTAATACCTAGTGCTTCCACAACACTATTAGCATCAGTATCACGTGTTGGCTCACCATCTGTTACATAAATAACATAGGCTTTATCTTGACACTGTTTACCTTCAAAAGGCGATTCATAAATACCACTTGTTTCACTCGTTTCACTTCCTTTATCTCTACTAGGGGTACTAACTGAATCATCATCACCAAAATAGACACTTTTCCCAGAGAAGTACCGATATGCTTCATATAAATTTTCACACAAAGGTGTCCAACCATCAGCACCTAAGTCATCAATAGCTTCAAGTAAATTGTCTTTATTATCGACATTGTTTGGCGATATATCATAAATTATTCGGCCACCACTATCATCATCATCCCTATTCTCGTTAAAAACTGACAAACCAAAATCAACCCCTGGAGTTGTAACAATGGTATCTTCCATAACCCTTTTAGCGACAGCCATTCGTGAATAATTTTGCGTGCTTTTTGTACTATGATACCAGTTAACATATTTCTCAGTGTAAAGCGTGATTGACTGACCGATACCTAAGTTTGTTAATTTTGCCTTAGTAATTGCATCTTCTACCTCAGCAGCAGATGAAGTTCCATCAACGTTGGTATACCTAATCGGCTCAGCACTTGTACCTAAGCTATCAACAGGAAAACCTTTGGTTACACCATTATTTTTAAAGTTACTTTCGGCTATATCTTCATAGCAATCAACTTGTTGAATACCACTACCGTCAGTTAATGGTAACTCTGACCAAACACCATTTTCGCCAACATATTTATGTTCCCGTAAAAAACCAGTAAACATGCCATAGTCTTCGAGGTAGTTTTCTGATATTTGACAACCGTTGATTTTATGTTTGAAATACTGAAGGCTTGAAGAAAGTGGCACATCACTACTACTTCTAGAGAAAAATAATTTAGTGGCATTTCTAAGATTGCCATTATCATTAACATTTTCGTCACCACGCTCATAAGGGACATCTGTATTAAAGTTAGTACCCATACTCCCAGAAGTATCAAATATAATAAGGACTTGTGGTTTAGAGCCTGAACGAGCTGTCGATTCAAAAACATAAAGCTCTGTGTCATCGGCAAAGCTAATTGCAGAGAAACCAATTGCAGCAAATAGAGCGGATAATGATAAATACTTAAACATAATTAACTCCCTGTTAACACTTCTTGTTCGATACCTGACACGACGGTAACTTGTCCTAAATTATTTCGGCCAAAAGCCGCCGCACTTGATATTTCAACTCGTCGACAACTAATCAAATTACCAGAATTTGCTTTAGTACTTCGTTGACAATTCACATCACCAACCGTCATTGGCGTCATGGTATTTATCACTCCAAGTGCATCGTCTAGATCCGTTGTTACAGCATTCATGGTAGCCATTACTTTTCCTTGCTTATTCGTTATGACTTTATCTTGCGCTCCTTGAACAGACATCATAGCGCCAATGCGCTCAGACCCTGCACCGGCCATCCTTAACGACTGTGTAGAATTAACAGCGAGAGCAACTCCAATTACCGTCATAATGATTAATATAATCAAAGAGAAAAAAAGCACGATACCTTGTTGCTTATAAAAAGAACCATTCATCATTTAGCTTTCCTAGTTACGTATTAACACAGGGTTCTCAAGTACCACCGTGGTCGAAACAACCTTGCGACGATAGTTATCATTTAGTGGACCAATACTCTTATCACCTAACTGATAAGTTACTTCATTTGTATAACTTCTATCTATTTGAGACGAACGAACTAATAAGAAGACCCTTAAAGAAACTAAACGTTGAAATAGTTCGTTATCCCACATTAGTGAGGTAACATTTTGCACCGGCATATAACTATCAGCAGTATCATCCCCATTACTGTCAAAACCATACATAATACGCATATTTTCGATACCTTCGACAAGCTGCTCATCATTATTCATACCGTTACCTATTGATAACGTGCGCCGTTTTAACACAGGGATATCACCATCTTCCTCTACATAATAAACATGATGTTGAAACTCCCAAATTCGACTATTCACCAAAACAGGTGCAACCGAACTGCCATTAAAGATTTCAATTTGATTTGAGGTTGTAGAGGCATAATATCGACTGCTATTCATCTCAGCAGCAGTAACAGAAGGACCAATTAATCTTTTTATCTGTATAACATCCGTATTTGAGTCAGGTGTAATGCAATCCATATTTTCAGCACTAACATCAGCTTCATACCCCCACAAACGTCTAAAGTGAGCAGGCTGATTCTGAGGGAAACTTGCATTATTTAATCCTGCCCCAATACAATCATTAACTACAGCTGTGGCTGAAAGGTTGGTATTCGTTCCAACAATAAAATCAGTACCGGTTATATCACCAGTAAAACCAAGTTGACTTAAATCCCTATCAATAATAGCCAATGCTATACGGCCATTTTCTTGTAATTGATTAAATTGACTTGTAGTAGTGACATTCGTGGATGACATGCTGAACATAGTAAAAAGGCCAGCCGATAAAAAAAGACTGATAACCATTGCAACCATCAACTCTACAAGTGAAAAGCCATTGTGTGATCTACCTATTATTGGCATTTTATAATCCTTATAGAATAGCCGTGTTTATTTCTAGCACTCTACGGCGATCGCTTGTTGTGCCGCAGTTCTTTGCAAACGAACTACCTGCTGAAGCACCATCAGAAGTACCACGAATACCTTTCCATGTCATAACAACTGTGACATCTGACACATTAATATCAATACAAGCTGTTGCTGAATCCAAACCACCGATACTTTTGCCAGACAATTGCTCATTGTCACCTTGAAATAGTCGCTCCCATTGATACAAATCCCAACTACGAGTCTCTATTAGCGAACAAAGACTATTCCCGCCAACACCTACATCACAAGATTTTGGAGCCGTTGTTGAACCGCTATAAGTTCCTTCATAATTTGCTAGTTCAGCTCTATTTAATCGCATCCGATTAATGATATCGTTTATATAGTATGACGCTTGAGTTTGCTGAAAAGCTTCAAAGCTACCGCGCTTAGAAACGATATGCAGGTTAAAAATGCCAATTAACCCGACAGTTAAAATGACTAACGAAACCATGACTTCAATTAAGGAAAATCCATTCCTTTTAGCTGACATATGTGTCAAACCTCCATCGATTGCCATATCTTTGACATGACAATTAAAAATATTTGTTTAAAATCCTAAACTTAGATACAAAATACTATACTGCATATTAATAGTCGAGCAAGATGTAAACAAAAAGGTCACTTATTGTATACTAAATATTAGTTAATGATTAATTTTAGCGATCTTTACAGTATAGCCTAAGAAATAGTCCAATAGTTGTAGGCATAAAAAAACCGCAAACCCAGAGGGTTTACGGCTTTAGTAACGATATGAAATTTAGATAAAAAGTTGCAGGATTATCTTAATTCAGCAGGCACTGCAAAAACAGTGTCTTCTTTACGGCCTTCAACTTCTGTAATAACTGAAGGTTCAAATTTGGCAATAGCATCCACTACTTGCTGAACAAGCACTTCGGGGGCAGAAGCGCCCGCAGTCACTGCAACCTTAACGACACCAGTAAACCATGCTTCATCAACATCAGCGGCGGTATCTACTAAATAGGCTTTAGTGCCCGTTTTTTCAGCCAATTCTCGTAATCGATTTGAGTTAGAACTGTTCTTTGAGCCTACAACAATGAATAAATCAGCATCAGATGACATCGTTCTCACAGCATCTTGACGATTTTGTGTTGCGTAGCAAATATCATCTTTACGCGGCCCTTCAATTGACGGAAACTTAGCCTTTAATGCTTCGATAATATCTAATGTGTCATCAACTGAAAGCGTGGTTTGCGTGACAAAGCACAAGTTATCAGGGTTATTAACTTTTAACTGAGCAACACTTTCAGGCGATTCAACCAAATAAACACCACCTTCAGCATTGTCATACTGACCCATGGTGCCTTCAACTTCCGGATGACCTTCGTGGCCAATCAAAATACACTCAATCCCTTTACGACTTGCACGAGTCACTTGAAGATGAACTTTGGTCACTAAAGGACAAGTTGCATCAAACACTTTTAATCCACGACTTTTGGCTTCTTGCCTAACAGCTTGAGAAACACCATGAGCACTGAAAATAACAATACAGTTATCAGGTACTTCATCAAGTTCATCGACAAATATTGCACCGCGATCTTTGAGGTTTTCAACCACGTAACGATTATGGACGACTTCATGACGAACATAAATCGGCGGTTCAAATAACTCTAATGCGCGCTCAACAATACTAATTGCACGGTCTACACCAGCACAAAATCCTCTTGGATTAGCAAGCAATATATTAAGTTCAGGAGACGTCGGATCAACTTTAAGCATCTTAAAGTACCTCTACCACATCAAGTTCGAAAGTCACTTTCTGACCTGCTAGTGGGTGATTTAAATCTACAGTAATTGAATCACCAGCAATCTCTCTGACCATGCCAGGGATTTCGCTTCCACCTGGGCCGCCAAAACTGACGATTACACCTGGTTCAAGCTCCATATCCGCAGGGAAACGGCTTCTATCCATATGATGAATAGCATCAGGGTTGGACTCGCCAAATGCGTCTACTGGCTCCAAGGTGAAATTATGTTTATCACCTAGTTGCAAAGTATTTATCTCTGCTTCAAATGCTGGGCTTAAGCTACCATCACCAACATTAAATCTTGCAGGCTTACCTGATGACTTAGTGCTGTCAGCTGTCGAACCATCTTCTAAAATGATATTCATATGACACAAAATTGAACGAGATGAGGCTTGTTGTTCTGACAAAGTAATTCTCCCTAACTTTCTTTTACAGGTTCTTCAGGCTTAAATGATTCCCAAATTATCAATACTGCACCGATAAAAATACCTGCATCTGCAATATTGAACGCTGGGTAATGGCTAGTGTTCCAATAGAAATCAATAAAATCGACAACATAACCATGCATTAAACGATCAACCAAATTACCAATAGCACCACCAATGATCAGGGTATAGGCTAAATTCGTACGCCATAACGAAGATGACTGCTTACGTAACCAAATAGTCAGAAGCGTACTAAAACCAATTGCAATAATGGCAAAGAACCAACGCTGCCAACCACCCGCTTCGCTTAAAAAGCTAAATGCAGCACCATAGTTTCGAACATAGGTAAAATTGAAAAATGGTAAAAGCTGTATGGATTCAGACAGCTCAAAGTTTGCTAACACCCATTGCTTAGATAGCTGATCGGCAAAAAATACCAATACAGCTACCCAATACCAACGAATGCCACTTTCTTTCCAAGTAAGAGGCATTATTAGTCCTTATGCAAAGTTACGATGTTCACCATCGCCTTCAATGTTGGTTACACAACGACCACATAGCGTTGGATGAGCTTCGATTGTTCCTACGTCTTCACTGTAGTGCCAGCAGCGATCACACTTCTGTGCGTCACTTTTATTGACTATTAATTTCAGTGAGTTTAGTTCGGTTTCTATTGCGTCAGCTGGCGCGGCGTCTAACGTTTCAACAGCTGTTTTAGATGTAAGCAATACAAAGCGTAACTCATCAGCCACTTTGGCAAGTTGCGATGCTAAATCTGCATCAGCAAATAAAGTGATTTCAGCTTCTAATGAACCACCAATTCGCTTATCACGACGTGCTTGTTCAAGTACTTTGTTCACTTCATTACGAATTGTAAGCAACTGCTGCCAGTAATCATCACTTAAGTCACCTTCTAACGTGACAGACTCAAGACCTTGATACCATTCTTCAGTGAACACAAACTCAGTGCGCTCGCCTGGTAACAACTTCCAGATTTCATCGGCAGTAAAGCTTAAGATTGGTGCAATCCAGCGAACCATCGCCTCGGCAATATGGTAAAGCGCTGATTGACAGCTACGACGAGCATGACCATCTTGTTTCGCTGTGTATTGACGATCTTTAATGATATCTAAGTAGAAGCTGCCTAACTCAACTGAACAGAATTGCATTAATTTCTGCGTTACTGAATGGAAGTTATATTGCTCATACGCTTCAATAATTTCACTTTGAAGCGCGGCCGCGCGGCGCACAACCCAACGGTCAAGCGATACCATATCTTCAGTCGCAATCATGTCTGTTTCTGGGTTAAAGCCATTTAAGTTAGCTAATAAGAAACGAGCAGTGTTACGAATACGTCGGTATGAATCAGCACTACGATTTAGGATTTCATCAGAAACCGTCATCTCACCACTGTAATCAGTAGCAGCGACCCATAAACGTAAGATATCAGCACCCAGCTTGTTGATAACTTGCAAAGGTGCGATGACGTTGCCAACTGATTTCGACATCTTGCGGCCTTTACCATCAACGGTAAAACCATGGGTTAATACTTGTTTATAGGGTGCTTTACCATTCATAGCAGTTGAAATCATCAACGATGACATGAACCAACCACGATGCTGATCGCTACCTTCAAGGTATAAATCAATGTCATGTCCGTTAAATTCAGGACGTGATGCAACAACTGATGAGAACGTTGAACCAGAGTCATACCAAACGTCTAACGTATCAGTCACTTTGCGGTATTGCTCAGCTTCATCGCCAATCAGCTCACTGATTTCAAGATCCCACCACGCTTGGATGCCTTCTTGTTCAATGCGATGTGCAACACGTTCCATAATAGCTACGCTATCTGGATGCAACTCATCCGTTTCACGATTAACTAATAATGTGATCGGTACGCCCCAAGTACGTTGGCGTGAAATACACCAATCAGGACGGTTCTCAACCATTTTCTCAATACGGCTTTGACCCCAATCTGGGATCCATTGAGTTTGCTCAATTTCGCCTAATGCTTGCTTACGTAAGCCATGGTTATCCATTGAGATAAACCACTGCGGCGTAGCACGGAAAATAATTGGTGTTTTATGGCGCCAGCAATGCGGGTAGCTATGACGGTAAGCCACATGATGTAATAGTTGACCTTTTTCTTCTAAAAGTTCAACTACGCTTTTGTTTGCTTTAAATACATGTTGACCAGCAAAAAACTCTGTATCAGCTTTATATACACCGTTGTCACCAACTGGATTGGCAACTTCCAAACCGTATTTTTGACCAACAATGTAATCGTCTTGACCATGGCCAGGAGCTGTATGAACAACACCAGTACCTGCTTCAGTTGTTACGTGATCACCTAAAATAGCTGGCACATCAAATGCTGATAAAGGATGGTTAAAACGAAGCAGCTCAAGTTCTGCGCCTTTAGCTGTACCGATAACAGTATGACTTTCAGCTTCAAATCGAGTCATACAAGACTCAACTAACACTTCAGCTAAAATCAGAGTTTTAGTTACGCCTTCTTTTACAAACTCAACAAGGCTGTAATCAAGCTCAGGGCTTAGACATAACGCGCGGTTAGCTGGAATAGTCCAAGGCGTCGTGGTCCAAATAACAGCTGAAATTGTTGGGGTATAACCTTCAACACCAAACTTTGCTGCAACCGCTGCAGAATCTACAGCATTGAATGCAACATCAATCGCTGGCGATGTTTTGTCTTCGTATTCTACTTCTGCTTCAGCAAGGGCTGAACCACAATCAGTACACCAATGAACAGGCTTTACACCTTTGTGTAAATGGCCACTATCGATGACTTTAGATAATGAACGAACAATGTTCGCTTCTGTGCTGTAATCCATTGTTAGATATGGATTATGCCAATCTCCTAAGACACCTAAACGAATAAAGTCATCTCGCTGACCATCAACTTGTTTAGCTGCATACTTACGACATTCAGCACGGAACTCTGCTGCAGAAATTTTCTGACCAGGTTTTCCGACTTTCTTTTCTACCATCAGTTCGATAGGTAGACCATGACAATCCCAACCTGGAACATATGGCGCGTCAAAACCTGCCATCGTTTTAGATTTAATGATGATGTCTTTTAAAATTTTATTTACTGAGTGACCGATATGGATATTGCCATTCGCGTATGGAGGGCCATCATGTAAAATGAATGGTTTGCGTCCAATACGACTATCACGGATCTTTTGATAAAGTTCGTTTTGAGTCCAACGGTTTAACATTTCTGGCTCACGATTAGCCAGATTACCGCGCATCGGAAAATCTGTTTCCGGCAAATTCAACGTAGATTTATAGTCGGTCATTGATCCTATACCATTAATTGGGCTGATTTATTTCAGCCTGCATCATTGCCAAACAAAGCTTTTGCTTCATTTGCATCATTCAAAATTTGTTTTTTTAGTGCTTCCAGTGACTCGAACGGATGTTCATCACGGATTTTTGCCACAAGTTCTACTTCAACACGCTTACTATATAAGTCGCCGGTGAAATCAAATAAGTGGACTTCTAACTGACAGACTTGCCCATCAACCGTAGGTCTAAAACCTACATTGGCAACGCCTTCATAAATATCGCTGTCATCCCAATACATTTTTACCGCAAACACACCACGAACAGGTGAAACCTTTCGCTTTAGAGCAATATTTGCAGTAGGAAAACCTATGGTTCTGCCTAACTTTTGTCCGTGTGCAACACGGCCAGTTAATACAAAGGGGTGACCTAATAATCGTCTTGCTTGCTCTAGATTACCTAAAGCAAGTTGCTCCCTCACTGCTGTAGAACTTACTCTAATAGAGCCTAGAATAAAACTCTGAGTACTCACAACCGTAAAGCCGAACTTTTTACCCGCTTCAAGCAACATCTCAAAGGTGCCAGATCTGTTTTTACCAAAGCAAAAATCATCACCAACAACTAAGTATTTCACCCCAAGCTTTTTAACCAGCAAATCTTCAATAAACTGCTCAGCCGGTTGATTGGCAAAATGACTATTAAAATTAACACAAAGCAATCGATCAATATTCAGCTCATCAAGCAAACTAATCTTGTCACGCAATAAACTAATTCTTGCTGGGGCATCTTGTTGACGAAATAGCTCTTGAGGTTGAGGTTCAAACGTCATAACCACTGCTGGCAATTGAAAGTGTTTTGCTTTATTAACTAAGTTATTAAGCACTTGCGCATGGCCACGATGCACACCATCAAAGTTACCAATAGTGAGCACGCATCCATGATGCGAAGGTAAAATATTGTGTATACCGCGAATTAGTTCCATTACGCCAATTAACTGCTACTGTAAATCGGCTGATTATATACTAGATAGATTCGATAATCAGCATTCATGATTGACGTTTCATCTTCCAAGGTCTCAGCCCCATCAATACTAAGCTTAATAAATAAACACCTGCACCCGAAGCGATCAATTTAACTAAGGTTAGTACCTTCACCATCATCGGCATATCTAACCATATCGATTGGGCAGGTAATGTGTATAGCAGCAGTAGTGCCATAATCGCCGTAGCGATAACCACTTTCAAGAAAAACACTAATGTCGCGCGGCTAAATTTGTACACCCCAGCGATATGTAATCCACGATATAGAAGACTTGCATTAAGTAAGGCTGACATAGAGGTGGCAATAGCAAGACCAACATAGCCAAAAGGAATGGCAAAAATAATATTGAATATCATATTACTTATCATGGCGATAATGCCGTATTTAACCGGTGTTTTCGTATCTTGACGAGAGAAGTAACCTGGCGCTAAAACCTTAATCATCATAAAGCTCAACAAACCACAACCGTATGCAACCAAACTATATGATGCCATCTCTACATCTGTGACAGAAAATGCGCCTCGCATAAATAACACCATTAACATTGGCTGAGCTAAAATAATTAACCCAAGCATCGCTGGGGCGCCAAGTAATAAAATGGCTCTAACCCCCCAGTCCATGGTGTCACTAAAACCGCTTCCTTTGGCATCAACATGCTTTTTTGATAATGCTGGCAGAATGACCGTCGCAATGGCAATACCAAACAACCCTAGTGGAAATTCAAGTAATCTGTCTGAGTAATATAACCAACTTATGGATCCCGTCATTAAAAATGAGGCTATGAAGGTATCAAATAACAAGTTTATTTGAGAAACCGAAACGCCAAATAAAGCTGGGATCATCAAGGTTCTAATTTTTACCACCCCAGGATGGTTCCACCCCCAAGAAGGTTTAACTAATGCATTTTCACGCAATAAAAAAGGCAGTTGAAATAAAAACTGCACTAAGCCACCAGTAAATACCCCCCATGCTAGCGCTAACTCAGGTTGCTCCATCGTAGGCGCAAAATAAAGAGCTGCAACAATAATGGTGATATTTAAAAATACTGGAGTAAAAGCTGAGACTGCAAATTTACCTCTGGTATTAAGGATCGAGCCTGCTAATGCCGTAAAAGTAATAAACCATAAATAAGGAAAGGTAATTTTTAGCATTAATGCTGCAAGTTCAAATTTTTCAGCATTCGGCCCATCATTTAGCCAATCATAAAACCAACCACCAGCAAATAGTGCCGCAAGTATTGGCGAAGCAATCACACCTAATAACGTCACAACACTGACTATTCCCCCCAGTGTTCCTGCGACTTTAGCTAAAAGTTCTCGTGTTTCTTCTGGGGTATTTTTTTGTTGATACTCAGTCAGAACCGGCACAAATGCCTGTGCAAAAGCTCCTTCAGCAAAAAGGCGACGTAAAAAGTTAGGGATCTTGTTAGCAAAGATAAACACATCGGCACTACTACCTGCGCCCATTAAGTTTGCAATTACCACATCTCTTATCAGGCCTAATACTCTTGAAACTAATGTCATAACACTGACAATTGCACCTGATTTTAATAGCTTTTTACTCAAACACCCCTCCATAGCAGTTTGCTAACGAATGATTAAACGTGGATATATCTCAATTTTTCAATTCTAATACTGTTTATGCAATACAAGAACTGGTAGAATGCGCCACATCTTACACGAGTTGGGTTGAAGATAACCGAGCAAGGTAGTTTTATTTGTCTTTTTGAGGATATTTCTGCCATATTCATTGACAAAATGAATAAAAGCAGGCATATTCCTCGCCCTCAAAGTATTAATCCCAGTTTTAGGAGTTGCACCTTGGCTAATAGCAAGTCTGCAAAGAAGCGCGCGCTTCAATCTGAAAAACGTCGTCAGCATAATGCTAGTCGTCGTTCAATGTTACGTACATACGTTAAACGTGTTATCGCTGCTATCCAGAGCGGTGACCATAAAGCGGCTACAGAAGCATTCGCAGAAGCACAACCAATTGTTGACCGTATGGCGACTAAAGGCCTTATTCACAAGAATAAAGCTGCTCGTCAAAAGGCACGTCTAAACACAAGAATCAAAGCAATCGCTGCTTAATTTTGTGATTTAGTTTTTAAAAAACCGACTTAGGTCGGTTTTTTTATATCTATAATTTACCATCCCTTGCATTCAAGCTCTCTGTTTCTCTATTCATCATAAATTTTAAGCATAAAAAAACGCCTTAATCATAACTTACATCACGTAAGTATAATTAAGACGCTTTGAGTATGTTCAATCTGAGTATTTTAAACTGAGCCACTAGTGGCAATATAAGTTGTCCAATACTTTGATTAACTCACGTACTTCTTCACTTTTCAGTGAATAGAAAACAGTTTGGGCTTCTTTACGTGTACAAACGAGATTATCTTTTCTTAGCCAAGCTAAATGCTGCGATAACGCAGACTGGCTTAGACCTAGCTTTTTGTTCATCTCACCAACGCACATTTCACCTTCATTAAGCAAATGACACAAAATAAACAGACGACGTTCATTTGCTAGTGCTTTCAGCATTACTACAGCATGATCTGCACGCTGTTGCATTAATTCAATATTCATCACGCGCTTGGTTCTCCTCAATCATCTCCATGGCTAATATAGCCTTCCCTAACAAATAGGGCAGCGACATGAAGCACACTTTTTGGTAGATTGTTTTTAAAAATGAGACTTAGCTAATAAAAATGAAGGAAACTCATGAAAAACTACAATAAGACTCTCTGCGCCGCGATGATTTTGACAGCATTATCAGGCTGTCAAAGTAACCAAAGTGATACACAAGTAACAAACGAGACGGTAATAGAGAACAATAAGAATAACCAAATTAGTCAACAACTAGCGACAAAAGCCCTGTCGTCTTCATTAAGTTATGACATCGTTGAGTCATTAACTGTGGAAGTTGGCCCTAGATTAGCGGGCTCTGAAAAAGATATCATCGCCGTTAACTGGGCTATGAACAAACTAGAATCATTAGGTTTTGATAAAGTTTATAAAGAATCTGTTCAAGTACCCGCTTGGTATCGTGGCAGTGCAAAGGCTTCTATTATCGCTCCTTTTGAGCAACCACTGGTTATTAGTGCATTAGGCGGTAGCGTCTCGACACCAGACTCAGGGATACAAGCGCAAATAGTGCGTTTCGATACCCTCGCCGACTTACAAGCTGCCGATCCAGATAGCGTAAAAGGTAAAATTGCTTTTATTGATCATAAGACGGAAAGACACATTACAGGCAAAGGTTACGGTAAATCAGTAGGAGGTCGCTCACGAGGCGCTGTTGCAGCTGCCGAAAAAGGAGCTGTTGCTGTCGTCATTCGCTCAATAGGAACCGATCATGACCGCATGGCGCATACTGGAATGATGCGATATAAAGACGGCGTAGCAAAAATACCTGCAGCTGCGTTGTCTGCACCTGATGCCGACATGATTAATGCCATGCTAAAACGAGATGACAATATTCAACTGTTACTTAATCTCACTTCAAAGAACTTAGGCGTCGCGACTTCTTACAATGTCATTGCAGAGGTAACAGGAAGCAGTAAGCCTGATGAAGTCGTGCTAATTGGTGCTCACTTAGATTCTTGGGATGAAGGCACAGGCGCAATTGACGATGGCGCTGGTGTAGCCATCGTTACTGCTGCAGCCAAACTTATTCAAGACTTACCAAACAAGCCTGCAAGAACAATCAGAGTCGTTTTATACGCGGCTGAAGAAGTAGGCCTAGTTGGTGGTAAAGCTTACGCTAAACAGCATGCTGACGAACTGACAACACACTATATTGCCGCAGAGTCTGATTTTGGCGCAGGCGAGATTTATCAAATCGACTTTAATGTTAACCCAGCTGTATTTGAACAAGTAAAAGTAGAGCACAGCGGGATGACTGTCAATGGCGTTAAGCTCGGTAACAATAAAGCAACTGGTGGTCCAGATGTGTCAATGATGCCTTCTCTGGGCGTTCCAGTGGCATCACTAAGGCAAGATGGTACTGATTACTTCGATTATCACCATACGCCAAATGATACCTTAGATAAGATTGATCCTAAGGCGCTAGCTCAAAATGTTGCAGCTTATGCACAATTTGCTTATATCATGGCGCAATCAGAATTAGATTTACGTCCACTTGCCAAAAAAGATGATAAAAAGTAGTCCTTCTGAGCTTTATTTCATCCAAACAAAAAGCAGCTAATTAGCTGCTTTTTGTTTAACACCACATTAGCCCAAAACACATAGCTAATTATAAATTTACTTAATCAAGATCGTTGAAGTTACGTTCTTTCTTCACGTAAGAACACAGGTGCAGCTGGTGTAGATAATTCTTCACTAAAGTAATAACCATCAGCATCAAACTTCTGGATCCCTGCTAATGTGTTAATGTCATTATCAATCAAATACCTCGCCATTAAACCACGGGCTTTTTTAGCGTAAAAGCTAATGACTTTATATTGACCATTTTTACAATCTTTAAAAGCTGGAGTAATTAAGCTTGCCTTCAGTTGCTTTGGTTTAACCGCTTTAAAGTACTCATTCGATGCTAAATTTACAATAATGTCATCAGCTTGCTCATTAACAGCAGCATTTATTTCATCAGTTATGATATCTCCCCAAAAGGCGTAGAGGTTTTTGCCTTTAGGGTTAGTTAAACTTGTGCCCATTTCTAAGCGGTAAGCTTGCATCAAATCAAGCGGCTTTAATAATCCATAAAGCCCAGACAGGATTCGCAGATGGTTTTGAGCTTTTTCAACTTGTTGTTCCGACATAGAATCGGCATCAAGTCCGGTATACACATCACCTCTAAAAGCAAACATGGCTTGTTTCGCATTTTCAAGAGTGAAATTAGGTTGCCACTCACTGAATCTAGCCGCATTTAAGCCTGCTATTTTATCGCTTACTTTCATTAATGAAGCAATATCCATTGGTGTAAGCTCACGACAAACCTTAATCAATTGCTGACTATGATCTAATAAAGTGGGTTGAGTAAATGACGTGGTTTTAGCCGTGGTTTCGAAATCTAATGTTTTTGCAGGAGAAACTAATACTAACATCGTTAACTATCCTATTAAGCCATACAGTATTTAACTTTAATGCTCTCTATAATACTGGGCTCAATAAAAAAAACCATGCAATATATGCATGGTTTTTTAGATTGTTCTAATAGAGTTTTACTTTAGTTAACTGAATACTCAGAAATTAAGCACCCTCTTCAGAAAATATCAGTTACTTATCAGATTCAACTGGCTTATTTTTCCAGATACCATCTTCAAGTTGATCAGCAAGTTCAGGGAACTTATCTGTATCAAACACCGGCTCTTCACCCGCTTTTACCTGTTGGCGGTAATCATTAATCACTCGCACAGCAAGTCCTGATAATAGTAACAATGCAATCATGTTAACTAATGCCATTAAGCCCATAGATACATCAGCTAGGTTCCATACGATATTAATTTTCGCAATAGCACCAAACATTACCATACCTAAAACTGCTAAACGGAATAACGGTAAAGCACCTTTCTTGTTACCTGAAAGGAACATTACGTTAGTTTCAGCGTAAGAGTAGTTAGCAATAATAGAAGTGAAACAGAATAGTAAAATAGCGAAAGCAATGAATGCACCGCCCCAATCACCAACATGAGAAGATAACGCATTAATTGTCATCTCAATACCATCGCCACTACCAGCAGCATCGCCAGACAATAAAATAATCGCCGCAGTTGCAGTACAAATGACGATAGTGTCAAAGAAAACACCCATCATTTGCATGTAACCTTGTGATGCTGGGTGATTTGGGTTTGGTGAAGCACTCGCTGCAATATTTGCTGCACTACCCATACCCGCTTCGTTTGAGAATAAACCACGTGCAATACCCGCTTGCATCGCTTGAGCAATACTGTAGGCAACCGCGCCACCAGCTGCTTCTTGCCAGCCAAATGCGCTCTTAATCACTAATGTAAAGACAGCTGGTAATTGCTCAATGTTCATTAATACAACAACCAATGCGATAGCAATGTAAGCTACAGCCATAATTGGCACGATAACTTCAGAAACTTTAGCAACCTTCTTAAGGCCGCCCATAATCACAACGCCACTAAATAACGCAATGGCAATACCTACATAGACAGGTTCAAAGCCAAATACCGCAGTCATTGCGCCAGTAATTGTATTCGCTTGTACCGCATTGAAGACAAGACCAAAACAGATAATCAACAAGATTGAGAACAAAATCCCCATCCAACGTTGACCTAGGCCCTTCTCCATGTAGTAAGAAGGACCGCCACGGTATTGTCCGTCTGAATCTTTCACTTTATAAACCTGCGCTAAAGTGGATTCAATCATTGCGGTTGCCATACCCAACACGGCAATTGCCCACATCCAGAACACTGCACCAGGGCCTGCCATACCAATCGCTACAGCAACACCTGCCATGTTACCTGCACCGACACGGGCAGCCATACTGGTACAAAAGACTTGGAAAGAAGATAGACCATGACGGCCTGGACGACGGCTGATCGCGAGGATCTTGAGGCCGTGTGTAAAATGCGCAATTTGGATAAAGCCAAGACGCACAGTGAAAAATAAACCTGCACCAACTAGCCCGTAAACTAACAATTTACCCCAGAGTAAATCGTTCATGAAATTCACAATCGTTTCTAACATTGCCATTGCTTTATTTATTCCTTGGAATAACTTTATTTTGCAGGAAGTCAGCCTGTAGTTAATTACCCCAATGGCTTATAGCTTCAGACAAAATAAAATTATCGTATTATTTTAATAAAAACACTCAAGGTCTATGTCAACAGCCCTTTTCAGGCTAGCTGCCTAGATTGAGTTTCAGTGAGCGAAAATATTAGTTATTTATTATTTAGGATTTGATCGAGTTAACTTTACTTTTTTTAAGCACGAATGCCTAGCAAACTTTCTCAATTCATTATCTCCGATTTTTTCGGAGCAAAAAACTAGCATAGATGATCTGAACCGTCAGGTGATCTTTATCACATTTATCTAATTACTCACCTTTCCCCTCATCACAAATAACATTCTTAGGTCCTGAAGCCTAAAAGAATTAACACTAAATCAACCTGCGCCCATTTTTTTAATAAAAACATTTAATAAAAACTTAGACAAAGACCACATTATTGCAACGATTTAAAGAATACAGTGTTCTCATTAAAGGTTAAATGAATTTTACTTTACACATTGAGGTCAATATGACGCATGCAAATGAAATCACGTCGCTAAAGAAATTTGTTCGAGCTACAAATTTCCTCGCTACTTCTCAAATCTACCTAAAACAAAATGTATTATTTAAAAGAGATTTGAAACACGAAGACATCAAACCACGACTACTTGGCCATTGGGGTACATGCCCTGGTATCAACTTTGTCTATGCCAACGTCAATCGACTTATTGTAAAACATCAAAGAGATTTCATTTATCTTGTCGGTCCAGGTCACGGTTTTCCAGCAGTTCAGGCAAACTTGTTTGTGGAAGGTTCATTAAGCCACTTTTACCCAGAAACAATTCCATATAATGAAGCTGGGATCGAAGACATCTGTAAAAAGTTCTCTGCTGCTTACGGCTACCCTTCTCATGCAAACCCTGAAGCACCAGGTCAAATACTTGAAGGTGGCGAATTAGGTTACTCGTTGTCAGTTGCTTGGGGCGCTGTGCTTGATAACCCTAATTTAATTGCTGCTTGTCTCGTCGGTGATGGCGAATCAGAAACAGGCCCTCTTGCAGCATCTTGGTATGCAAACCGTTTAGTCGATCCCGCTACCAATGGTGCTGTACTTCCTATTGTCCATATTAATGGTTATAAGATCTCTGGTCCGACTCGCATGGGTCGCATGGATCATGAAGAACTGGATTTAGAATTTCGTGGTTTAGGTTACCATCCTATTATTGTTGATGATGAACTTGAAGAAGACGTATTTGAACAAATGGCCAAAGCCATGGACCTTTCTTACGAGATGATCAATGACATTCAAACTCGTGCTAGAAATGGTGAAGATGTATGTAAACCCCGCTGGCCAGTGATTTTAATGCGTACAGCCAAAGGTTGGACGGGGACCGCTGAACATGGCGGCAAAAAACTTGAAGGCAACTGCGAGTCACATCAAGTTATCGTTAATAAATGTGCAACTGACCCTAGTCATTTAACCGCGTTAAACGAGTGGTTAGACAGCTACAAATTTGACGAGTTGTGTGACATCAACGCTGAAGGTGAAATTACCTTTGATAAAGACATTCAATCTCTGATCCCACCTAAACATCTTTGTTGTGGCCGTCAGCATTTGAGCTACGGCGGCGAAATTGTACGCGCGCTTGCGCAACCAGATCTTAAAAAGCTCAGCTATGGCCCTGAGACGCCTCGTGGTTCTCGCGGTGTTTCAATGTATAAAATGGGTGAATGGATGCGTGATGCATTCAAATTAAATCGCGACCAACGTAACCTACGTATCTTTAGCCCAGATGAAACATACTCTAACCAGTTGCAAGCGGTCTTCGAAGAAACAGATCGTGCTTGGCAATGGCCAATCAAGAGCTGGGATCAAGACATGGCTCGCGACGGTCGTGTGATTGAGCTACTCTCAGAGAACTTACTCTTTGGGATGATGCATGGTTACACTGTCACAGGTCGTCATGCAATGTTCCCGACCTATGAAGCTTTCTCACAAGTCGTTTCATCAATGGCAGACCAATACTGTAAATATGTATATGCAAGCCAAGGAGTGCACTTCCGTAAACCTGTACCTTCTTGTAATGTGGTACTGTCTTCATTACTAGAGCGTCAAGATCACAATGGCTACTCTCATCAAAACCCTTCTTTCTTAGGGGCAATGTTAGAAAAGCACCCTGACATTATCTCTGCTTATTTACCTGCAGATGGTAATACTACACTTACCTATACAGAACGTGCTTATGAAGACCGCGATAAATTGAATATTTTAGTCGCAGGTAAAAAAGACTTACCTCAATGGTTGTCACTTGATGAGTCACGTAAACAAACTGAAGATGGTGTAATGGTTTGGGATTTCGCTTCAGATGAAAACCCGGATGTCGTGCTTGCTGGTTGTGGTGATTACGTCACCCAAGAATGTATGGCATCACTGGTACTCATCCGAGAACTATTACCAAGAGTGCGGATCCGCTTTGTTAGCGTTACCGAATTAAATAGTAATGGCTTAGGCAGTAGAGCATTCCAAAATAAACCTTGGATGATGGACGAAATCTTTACTGAAGATAAAGGCGTAGTATTTAACTACCATGGTTACCCAAATACAATTAAGAAATTGGTCTTTGATTATAAAGGTAGCCGCCGTTTCAGAATTAAAGGTTATGAAGAAGAAGGTTCAACGACAACGCCATTTGATATGGGCGTTCGTAATGGCACATCACGCTACCATTTAGTGATTGATATGGCCTATAAGCTGTTCCAACAAGGTGTAATAGATGAAACACAGCACGTGGCTATCACCACAGACATGCTGCAGCGATTAGTTGAACACCGTAACTACATCAAAGCTAACGGTGTTGACCCTAAAGAAATTGAAAACTGGGTTTGGACCCGTTAACTACCCATTTCTATTTAAACAACTCACGAAAGCGCCTAAGGGCGCTTTTTTTTGTGATTGCTTTTAAAGACCTCAAATTTATGTGAATCAATAAAAATATCAGTAAAAAATGAGAGAATACGATTTTGACATAGCACAACAATCTCAACAAGCAAGCAATATAATTCACTACAAATTACAACATTATGCTTTTTTACTATGGAAAACCATTGAATTTACGACGATAATTACGCTGCTGACAAAAACATAATAGGAACACCACATAAGCGTCGGCGGCACATGTCATAAACAACTCATTTACATGTGTTTTGGTGAAGTAACATAACAATGGACTTATACATGATGAAGAACACATTAAAAGTAGTATTACTCACCTCACTGTTACCTTTTGCTGCTGTTGCAGAGCAAGAGTTAACGCCGTGGTACGTTGGTGGTGGTTTAGGTATCAATAACTACGAGCCTAACTGTGACCTTAAAACAATGAAAATTTGTGGCGAAGATGACCCATATGCATGGGATGTTTTCGGTGGTTATTTATTCAATGATTACTTTGGTGTTGAGCTTGGCTACCGTGACCTAGGCCGAGCTGAATGGACTGATTATAGTAATAAACGTAATGATGTCGGCGCTAGAGGCATGACATTAGGTTTAGCGGCGTTTATGCCAATTGCAGAAAAGTGGAGTTTATCAGCAGAAGCTGGTGCAATGAACTACCTAATTTCAAATAAAAAGAACTACAACACAGAGTACTACAGTGACAGTGGTATTGCTCCATACGTGGGTGTCGGTGTTGGTTATAACTTTACTGAAAACTTAAAGTTACAAGCGAAATACCGTCGTTATGAAAACCTTGATGACGACAAGTACAATACCTTAGATATGGAAAGTAACTACTGGGGACTTGAGCTTAGCTACCGCTTTGGCACTGAAAAGCCAGCGGCTGTTGTCGCACCTGTTGCTGTAGCAGCAGTTGTTGCTGCACCAATCGATTCTGATAATGATGGTGTTACTGATGACAAAGACATGTGTCCTGATACGCCGTCGACTCATAAGGTCGATGCGCAAGGATGTACTATCTATGAAGATGCCCCAATTTCTTCACGCATGGAAGGTGTATATTTCGACAACGATTCTGCAGTATTGAAACCTGAATCATACGATCGTCTTGAGAAAGGCGCGAAATACTTAAAAGAAAATCAACATACTACAGCTGTAATTGAAGGTCATGCTTCACTTGTAGGTAACGCTGATTACAATATGAACTTATCAGAACAACGTGCTCAAGCTGTTGTTGATGCACTAGTTAATAAATATGGCATTGATGCAAGCCGTTTAAAAGCTGTTGGTTTTGGTGAGGATAATCCATTAATGGAAGGAACATCTGCAGAAGCTAACAAGCAAAACCGTCGTATTGACGCTGTTGTTAGTGGTGCAGAGAAACGCCCTGTACTAAAATAATCACAGAACTGTGGTACTAGATTAAAAAGTCGCTGCTTACAGCGACTTTTTTATTTTAAAACTTTCATCATACAAATAAAAAATGGTAACTCTTTATATTTACTAAGTTAAATTGGCTTTATACATTAGTAAATTGGCTTTACTACCAATAGATTCAGGTATTAAATGACATGTTTTACTTTTAAATCGCTCTGAATGGCATTTTTTATGTAATTTTTTTACAAATTGTATTGGAAAATACAGTAAAATCGCATCTAATATCCGCATTGAACAAAATAACTTTGTTACTTGAGAGGGAAATTTCCATGGCGAACACGTTAGCTCAACTTAAAGCACTGACAACCATCGTTGCAGACACTGGCGACATCGAAGCAATTAAACGTTACCAACCTGAAGATGCAACCACCAACCCTTCTCTGATTTTAAAAGCTGCACAAATTCCTGAATACGCACCGCTCATTGATGATGCAATTGCTTGGGCTAAAGCTCAGTCAAATGATGTTGCACAACAAGTAGAAGATGCAGGCGATAAATTAGCGGTCAATATCGGCGTAGAAATTTTAAAAATTGTTCCTGGTCGTATCTCAACAGAAGTTGATGCACGTCTTTCATTTGATAAAGCAGGCTCAATTGAAAAAGCACATAAACTTATCAAGCTTTATAAAGAAGCGGGTATCGATCAATCTCGCATTCTGATTAAGCTTGCTTCAACCTGGGAAGGCATTTGCGCCGCTAAGCAGCTTGAGCAAGAAGGCATCAACTGTAACCTGACCTTATTATTTAGCTTTGCTCAAGCTCGAGCTTGTGCTGAAGCCGGTGTTTACCTTATTTCACCGTTTGTAGGTCGTATCTTAGATTGGTACAAAAAAGACACAGGTCTTGATTACACTGCAGAAACAGACCCTGGTGTTGTATCAGTAACTGAAATCTACAACTACTACAAACGTCATGGTTATAACACTGTTGTTATGGGCGCAAGCTTCCGTAATATCGGCGAGATCATTGAGCTTGCAGGTTGCGATCGTTTAACGATTGGCCCTGCATTACTAGAAGAATTAGCTAACAGCGACGTAGCGATTACTCAAAAGCTAACAACTACAACTTCAGTTGAAGCAGCGCCAACACCGCTGACTGAAGCTGAGTTCCGCTGGGAGTATAACCAAGACCCTATGGCAGTGGATAAACTTGCTGAAGGTATACGTAACTTTGCTATTGACCAAGGAAAACTAGAGGTCATGTTAAACGAGAAACTTGGCTAAATCCAAATTCAATGGAGTGATTTGCATGACACATTTAACGCAGAGTAATACCTGGCAGCAGTTATCTCAAAATGCAGCAGCATTACCACATATGCGCGACCTGTTTGCTCAAAACCCTTCAAGGTTTGAGCAACTTAGTGTTAAAGACTGCGGTTTACTATTAGATTACTCTAAAAACCGCGTTAATGATGAAACCCTTACCTTGCTGTTTAAGTTAGCTGAAGAAGTAAACTTAAGTGATAAAATTGCAGCAATGTTTAACGGCGATATTATTAATAATACTGAAGGACGCGCGGTATTGCATACCGCACTTCGCAGCAAGCCTGAGCAAGTCATTATGGCTGAAGGCTGTGATATTGTTCCTGAAGTGCAACAGACCTTAGCCAAAATGACACAATTTGTTGAATCCGTTCAACAAGGTCACTGGAAAGGACATACCGGAAAAGCCATTACTGATATCGTCAGTATTGGTATTGGTGGTTCTTTTTTAGGGCCAAAAATTGTCTCTCAAGCACTTCGTCCATATTGGGTTAAGGGCCTAAATTGTCATTTTGTCGCCAATGTTGATGCAAGCTCTATATGTGAAAAGCTTAAACTTTTAGATGCCGAAACTACTTTGTTCGTGATGTCTTCTAAGTCGTTTGGCACACAAGAGACTTTAACCAACACTCTGAGTGCCAAAGACTGGTTCCTTGCAAATGGTGGCTCTCAAGCAGATGTAGCCAAGCACTTTGTTGCAGTCACTTCAAATGTCGTTAAAGCAACTGACTTTGGTATTGACGCGAGTAACATTTTCCCTATGTGGGATTGGGTTGGCGGTCGCTATTCATTATGGTCTGCAATCGGATTACCCATCGCACTACTAGTAGGTATGGATAACTTTAAGCAACTGCTTGATGGTGCCCACCAGATGGATAACCACTTTGCCAACGCCCCATTTGAGCAAAATATGCCAGTGATCATGGGCATGCTGTCTGTGCTATATGGTAACTTTCATCATGCTCAATCTCATGTTGTACTCACTTACGATCACTATTTGCGTGGCTTACCAGCTTACTTCCAGCAACTTGATATGGAAAGTAACGGTAAATCAGTCATGTTAGATGGCACTGAAGTTGACTTCAGCACAGGTCCCGTAATTTGGGGCGGTGAAGGAACCAATGGTCAACATGCTTATCATCAATTATTGCATCAAGGTACTGCATTAATTCCAGCTGATTTCATTATGCCTTTGCAAAGTCACAATCCATTAGGCGAGCATCACAACCAGCTTGCTTCTAATTGTTTTGGGCAAACTCAAGCATTAATGCAAGGACGCACATTTGATGAAGCATTGGCTGAGTTATCAGGTAAGCATTTACCTGATAGTGAAAAAGCACTTATCTCTAAACATAAAGTGATGACGGGCAATAAGCCAAGTAACACCTTATTAATGGATAAATTGACTCCGAGCACCTTAGGTTCACTCATCGCACTTTATGAGCACAGAACCTTCGTACAGGGCGCTATATGGCAAATAAACTCATTTGACCAATGGGGTGTAGAGCTCGGTAAGTTGCTAGGCAATGATGTACTTGATCGGATTGGCGCTGAAAATGACGCTTCCGAACTAGATTCTTCCAGTAATGCATTAATTAATTTATATCGACAAGGTCAGATATAAACACTAAAAAAGCCAGCGCAAGCTGGCTTTTTTGTATGTGGTTCATGCAACTCGGTAGCAGATGTCACTATTTTATCCAGTCCAGCTTCATTAAACCGTCAGACCCCCTTAACAATAATGAAACATAACTATTGCACTATAGCGAAGAAATATGATACTTATTTGCATAGAGACATCATAATAACAAGGGAGGTTTACCATGGATCGATTAGACTATGGTGGTGCGCTAGACCAAGTTGTTGAAAGACCAACTCGCTCAAAAAGCTCGAACAAAAAACGTAAATGGCGGGAGATAGAAGCGTTAAAGGACAAACAGCGTCTACTAAAAGAACTTCAAGACATTGATACAAGTTTTGATTTTGACTTTGAAACTATGCCACTTTAGGCATAAACAGCCAACTGCATATTTATTCAGTTATAGAAGTAAAAAAAGAGCGCCTTAGGCGCTCTTTTTGTATCTAAATTGTTAAATCAACTTTTGTCAGCATGAAAGATATGCTCTCTAAGCTCATCAAATATCGTCTCGTCATTATCACTGAATAACGGATCTTCGACCAATTGTTTATCGCATTGTGACTTAATCTTTAGCCAGTCTTCTTCTTTCAGTTGTTTAGCGAACAAAGGAAATAACTCTGTTTCTTCATACTGCATATGCTTTTGTTGAATTTCTACATAAGCCTGCAGGTCAGTCACCAGTTTTTCTCTTGAAATGACTACGTCTGATAAGATTAAATTCAAACTATACATTAACGCGCCAGAATACTCAGCGAGGCGGCTATGCTCTTCGTGTAATTGTGTATTACATGGACTAGAAAACTTTTTCACAAAGTAATCATACGTAATGTCTTCTAAAGGATGATGACTATGCTCAGCATAAACTTGCATATATTCGACAACATCTCTGATAAGCGCAAAATTAACCGCTTCTCCTTCAGAAAGTTTGATGTTTTTCTTCGCTAATACATCAAGTAAGATAGCAATATGCTTATGATCATTCATAAGCCTTTTCAGTATCATCTTATCCATTATCACCATTCCCTCATGTATAAAGATTAAGCAAACATTGAATATATTCAATCTACACTAGTGGTATTGATGATGTTATGACGAAGATCATAAAATAGAAATTTTTCAAAAAAGCCATTTAAAACAAAGAAAAAGAAATATTAAAAATAAAAAAGCACCCAAAAGTGCTTTTGTAGTTACACACAAATTTAGCCTTTTTAAGTTAAGGTTTTAAATAAGTGCGTTTTAAGTTGTTCAAAATCAGCCGCTATTTGTGCGGATAAAATAGGTTTATCAACCACAGCTTCAAGCTCTGGGGGTAAAGGCAGATTGATATTTAATTGCACATCGACCACATCTTTAAATTTAGCAGGGTGTGCGGTGCCTAAAAATATTCCGGTTTCCCCAGCCTTAAGTTCACTTGATAAGGCTTGGGCTGCAATCGCTGCGTGCGGTTCTGATTGATAACCTAATTGATATAACTCAGCTAACGCAGCAGACGTTTGTGCCTCTGTTAAGGCTAAACCTGTGATTGATGATAAAGGCCAACCCATCGCTTCACAAATGGCCTCAACGCGCGGCCAGTTTGATGGTTCTGAAACATCCATCGCGTTTGACATCGTGGCTACAGTCGAATTTGGCGCCCAATCGCCTGCGGCTAAATAGCGCGGTACTGTGTCATTAGAGTTAGTGGCTGCAATAAAGCGCTTAACCGGTAACCCCATTGCCTTTGCAAATAGACCTGCGGTTAAGTTGCCAAAGTTACCACTGGGTACTGATATAACAACTTCATCATCACTATGACGTTTAGCTTGCGCAACAGCTTCGAAGTAATAACAAATTTGCGCTAATAAGCGACTGATATTAATAGAGTTGGCAGAATTCAAATGCAAGCCATCACGAATGTCACTATCATCAAAAGCTTGTTTAACTAACGTCTGGCAATCATCGAAATCAGAAGTCACAGCGACAGTGTGGATATTCTTACCTAACGTCGTGAACATCTTTTCTTGCAGTTCACTAATTTTACCCTTGGGGTACATCACCACGACTTGAACGGCATCTAAACCGTAAAAAGCATCAGCAACTGCAGCGCCAGTATCGCCAGAAGTTGCCGTTAATATAGTTAACTTATTATCGCCTGCGAGTAAATTAACGCACTGAGCCATAAAACGGGCACCGAAATCTTTAAAAGCTAACGTAGGGCCGTGAAATAACTCAAGACAAGCACGATTGTCGTCAGCTTTGACTAGAGGTGCATCAAATGTAAACGCATGATCAACTAATTTATCTACACTTTCTTGCCCCAATTCACTTGCAAGCCAAGCACCTAGGATACGCTTACTTCGCGCAGCAAAGGGGAGAGCCAATAACTCGTCCATATTTTCAAGCACAGGAATAGACTTAGGAAAAAATAACCCTCTATCTTTACCTAGTCCTAACTGTACTGCTTCACTGAAATTCACGACTTGTGAAGGATGCTTTAAATTATATAATTCCATTTTGAACGCCTTTATAAAATAATTCAGTATTAAACCCGACGAGTTCCAGACTCATCCAGTTTACAGACATGGGCAAAACCACCAGCCTCAGATAAATAATGTTGCTCAAGCCACACTTGAGCAGCTTGGGCTGTTTCAAGAGAGTCAGTCACAGAGAATAACGTCGGGCCACTACCCGAGATGCCAGTCGTTAACATGCCTAATTTTTCAAGCTCACTACGCGCATCTGTGTAACCCGGAATAGCTTCTGCTCGATAAGGTTCAGCCATGACATCTTTAAGCACTGCAATGGCCAAATAAGCATCTTGCTGATAGCTCGCATGCACAAATGCACTTAAATGACGTGCAAAATCAATTGCTACTGATTTGTCATATTGACTTGGTAATAGTTCACGCATTTTAGCGGTAGATAATGAAATACCAGGATAAGCGACAACCCAATACCACTGCTTAAAACTTGGGATAGTTGCGCACACTTGCTTAGGCGTATTTAACATTAACTGCATACCGCCCAAGTAACATGGCGCGACATTATCAAAATGCACACTACCAGAAATCATTCCCTCGAACTCACCCATTAGAAGTAATAAAGCTTGTTCATCAAATGGTTGTTCAAAATGTTCGTTGAGTGCGTAAAGCGCAGCGACAACTGAGCTTGCGCTCGAACCTAAGCCACTGCCAACCGGTAAGTTTTTTTCTAAATCAATAACAACACCTTGAGTGCTATTTAGCTTTTCTAGGAAAAATTCAGCACATTGATAAACAATATTTTGCTTACCGTCTTCAGGTAACTTATGTGCCCATGGCCCTGTTTGCGAATAATGAACACCAGAATCTGCAGCCTCAATCATCACTCTGTCACCCAATAAGCTGCCATCAATTGGCGCGAGTGCTGCGCCGAGTAAGTCATAACCTACCCCGACATTGCCCATAGAGGCTGGCGCATAAACCGTTATGCTCATAAGCCCACCTCACGCGTCCAGTTGAGTGTTCTAAGCACGTCAGCAAAAGCACCTGCAGCAGTAACATCTGTTCCTGCGCCATAACCTCTTAGTACAAATGGAATAGGTTGATAATAACGACTGTAAAATGCCAATGCATTCTCGCCACCTTTGACGCTGTATAGGGGATCTGTCGCATCGACTTCTGCAATACGGACATAGCATTTTCCTGACTCAATCTGACCAACATAACGCAGCACTTTACCTTCAGCTTTGGCCGTTTCTACACGGGCGCTCACTTCAGCGTCCAATTTCGGTAGGTTGCTCATAAAGGTGTCAATATCACCTGAATCATCGAATGAGCTAGGTAAAACGGACTCTACGTTAATGTCTTCAAGCTCTAACTCCATGCCAACTTCACGAGCTAAGATCAGCACTTTACGTGCGACATCCATACCGCTTAAATCTTCACGAGGATCCGGCTCAGTAAAGCATTTCTCGCGGGCTATTGAGGTTGCAGCAGATAGACTCATCCCTTCATCTAACATACCAAAGATGTAAGAGAGTGAACCCGATAAAATACCGTTAAAACGTTGCAGTTTATCACCGGCATATAAGAGCTTTTTCAGATTATCGATAACTGGGAGCCCTGCTCCTACGGTGGTTTCATATAAAAACTGGCGACGCTGTAATAGTGCTGTAGTACGAAGCTGTTGGTAATATTGATAATCACGCGTATTGGCTTTCTTGTTAGGGGTTACCACATGAAAACCAGCATTCATAGCATCGACATATCTGTCTGACACCAGTTCACTTGAAGTACAGTCAACCAATACAGGGTTCAACAACTGTTGCTCTTTGCCCCAATTAAAGAGTTCAGTTAAATCATATTGGGTATCACAATCTGCAAGTAATGCCTGCCAATTAGCTAAATCAACCCCATCACTGTTGAGTAGCATTTTTCGTGAGTTGGCAATACCACAAACACGCATAGTAATATGTTGCTCTTTAAGCATCGCAGCTTGTTGTTTGATTTGTTCTAACAAACCAGCGCCAACATTACCTGCACCGACTAAAAACACATCAAGGTATTGCTGCACATCAAAGAATGCTTGATGACAAGCTGCAATGGCGTGTTTTGTTTTTCGCTGTTGAATTACCGTTGAAATTGAGCGCTCTGAAGAGCCCTGTGCAATCGCAACAATGTTCACGCTTGCCTTTGCCAGTGCACTGAAGAATTTCGCTGCAGCGCCCTTATGAGTCTTCATACCATCGCCAATTAATGACACAATAGCTAAGTCTTGTCTTAATTCAATTGGCTCTAATAACTCAGATTGAATCTCTAATTCAAATTCAAGTTCAAGTGCTTGCTTAGCCTTTTCAGCTTCATCAGTATTAACACAAAAGCTAATACTGTATTCAGATGAACTTTGAGTAATTAAGGAGACAGAAATACCACTTCGAGAGATGGCTTCAAGCGTACGGCTAGCCATACCAACCATGCCTTTCATGCCTGGGCCTGAAATATTAAACATGGTTTGGTTATCAAGATTAGATATAGCTTTAACTTGTAAACCGGTTTTATCAACCTCATTGGATACCAAAGTACCTGGTGCAGAAGGGTTAAAACTGTTTTTGATATAACAAGGTATATGATATTGAGCAATGGGGGCGATAGTCTTAGGGTGAAGTACTTTAGCGCCAAAATATGACAATTCCATCGCTTCTTGATAGCTCAATTGTTCAAGTAGTTTTGCGTCCGTCACCACACGAGGATCTGTATTGTATACGCCATCAACATCGGTCCAAATTTCACAGCTTGATGCATCTAAACAGGCAGCTAACACAGCAGCAGAATAGTCAGAGCCATTTCGGCCCAAAGTTACCGTTTTTCCCTGTTCATTTGCTGCAGTAAACCCTGGCATGATCCACACTCTTGCATCAGCTAGCTGAAGCGCAGCAAAGCGTGGCTTACTGACACTGATATCGACTACTGACTCTAACGCTTTACCGTGTGCTAAAAATAGCTTTGTTGGATCAAATTGTGCTGCGGTTAACGACTTAGCCAACATCACTTGTTCCATTAGCGCAGCAGACAAACGCTCACCAGAAACAACCACTTGCGCTTGCACATGATCTGGACACTCATTAAGCAGCTTAATCCCTGTTAGCTTGTCATTCCAATCATCAAGCTGGTTCGCTAACTTATTTTCTAGTAAATGTTTTTGTTCATGAGAAATTAACTCAGCAGCAGCTTGTTCAAACAAACCATTAAACACGGTTTCAATATGCGTCAATACCGCTGAATAATCTTCACCACGTTGAGCTAAATCAACTAGCTCAAGCAATCCATTCGTGACAGTCGCAGGAGCAGATAACACAGTTGCAATTGACTCTGTCTGCGCAGATTGCTCTATGATATCCGCAGCCATCAAAAAACGCTGCCAATTGGCTAACGAAGTCCCACCAAATTTCATTACTTTCATTTTCTACTCCCTTGACTCGCTAGCGCTAAGTTAAATTTAATTCCTAAATCATTATTTTTAAGTCTGAAAACAAAAAGCCCGCTTCTTTGTGGGAAGCGGGCTTGTTGTAAAAATCTTTAGGGTGTACTCAGCCCGCCCCCACAATGTTAATTGTGGTGGTTGTAATAATGGTAGCTACAACGTGGAACTGGATTTTCATCATGACACTCGATTAATTTTTATGTATTTGTTTTGAATTAATAATAGAATTGCTTTTTTACCTGCCTGTTGTCAACCCCTCAACATAGCTTTATTTGAACATGTATATTCCACATCAATCTAAATCAGCACCGAAATGAACTAAACCCTATATTTTATACAAAAATAACAAGCTTATAACGCCCACGGTAACACTTTACGTTAACGTAAGGTCAATTAATGAGAACTTAAAAATAACTTTATTACAACCACTTACAGCAACAGGCGGTCAAATAAAACTCACTAACCATCTAATAAGTCACTTACAACGCTAAAAAAGCATCAAGGTCACAAATGACAAATTTCAATAATCAAAGGCTCACTCACGATGATGAAATTGATTCATCTAACTGAATTTACAAAACATGTGATTGAATAAGCAAAAGCTGATACTGATCATTCCCCCCTACTATAAAAAGTATTATCATGCGCGCACATTATGAATTGGAGTCGTTATGAAAATCACAAAACATTCAGCAGTGACTATTCACTACCGTTTAACAGACCAAGATGGCCAGCTAATCGAAAGCTCATTTGAAGCAGAACCAATGGCTTATCTTCATGGTACTGAAGGCCTGATCCCAGGCTTAGAAGTCGAACTTGAAGGCAAAGTGGTTGGTGATAAATTTGACGCCAACATTCCTACTGAGCAAGCTTATGGTGAATACCATGAAGGGCTAAAGCAAGAAGTACCTTTAGAAGCGTTTGGTGATGTTGAAGATATCGTTCCTGGTATGCGTTTTATTGCTGAAACTGAAATGGGCCAACGTCCAGTTCAAGTAACTGAAGTTAAAGATAGTGTTGTCGTGGTTGATGGCAACCACCCATTAGCAGGTCAAGCATTAAACTTCAGTGTTGAAGTCATGGATATTCGCGAAGCAACAGCTGAAGAAGTCGCTCACGGACACATTCATGCAGCAGGCGGTTGTGGTCACGATCATGCTCAAGAACATGAACAATGTGATACAGAAAAGCCAGGTTGTGATGGTAATGGCGGCTGTGGCTGTCACTAATAGTGAAAAATAGCTAAGCCTGATTAAGCCTAATTCAATAACTTAGCTATAAACGACTAAACCGAAAGTTTGAAATCAAAGATACGTTAGCCAAATCCTTGGGTAACGTATTTTTTTTGCGTTATTATTCATATTAGTTGATTAACATTTACCTGCCTAAATGCAATCAGCTAACACTAATTTATTCACCCTTTGATTCTTAATAATACGTCGGTTAGCTATGACGTGTATTAATAGTAGGTACTAGATGAGGCTATAGACTTAGCCTAAAAAGACTTACTTATGATTAATCACAAGCGACGGAGTGCTTATGTTAATTAAACCGATTTATGAAATTTTGCCATTCACTTATATGATTATAGGTGCCGGAAGTGTTGCCTTGCTCAAAGAGCCCTACGCAATCATAGCCTCACTACTCGTCTTCTTTTATGGCGCTCATATTTGGAATCAACGATCTAAAAACCGTCGAACAGATAGAAAAAGAAAACGTATTGACGGGATATTACCTGAATCGATTTACGGATATTTACCATTCATCTATATCATGTCAGCAGGATTAATCTTTCGCTTTCTTCCAAAAGACTCTGGTGTTGTTATTTCTATATGTCTCTTTACTTATGGTACTTATGTACTGTTAAGAAGAATCAGCTACCGACATCATAAAATCCCAGGCGTACAAACGAGAGCAAAGTTTAACTAGCCGAATCTTAGATTAGACATAACTCATTAAGCAGCCATCAATCCAGTAATTATTAGTCAAGTAATAGTTGCTGGATTTTTTGTTTCTGTTCCGGCTGCATGTTTTTTAAATAATTTGAGCAACGCGTAATAGTCGCAATACTTACCTGATAGTCTGCAGAGATTTGCCTTTGACTTAAATCGCCTTGAAGAAGTAATTGGAACACTTTTAAGCGGCCAGCTACAGCACTACGCTCCTCTTCAGTTAATAACAATTGGAATAATATTCCTAATTCATCAGAATTTGGATAACTTAACACTTTCTCAACCACAGATTCCCAATTGGCTCGCATAACACTCTCTTTTAGTAATGCCTCAACAGTACAAAGTGTACCAATATTTCTTATCCAGCAATAAGAAAATTTAAAAATAATTTTATTTTTGAACATTTCACGAGATTACTTACAAATAGACACAAACAAGATTCGCACTCAGTTCAAATTTATGTGTAAAATGTGATTTAAACCACCGTCATATAATTAGAAAATAAGAGAAAACTTATGAAACACAAAATTTTTGCAATTGCTGTAAGCGCACTGCTCATCCCTACTGTTAATGCACATAACTTCGAAGATGCTAATGAAGCAATTGAATACCGTCAATCAGCCTTCAGCTTAATTCGCTACCAGTTCGGCGATATGGGCGCAATGCTAAAAGGTAAGAAGGATTTTGATTTAAACGTATTTCAAACCCGCGCGGCAAATTTAGCTGGTCTTGCAAATATTCCTCATGAAGGTTTTATCGACGGTTCAGATACAGGTGATACAGAAGCACTTGCTAAAATCTGGAGCAACAAAGCTGATTTCGATAGCCAAATGACCACTTTCCAAGAGAATGCGGCTAAATTAAATGTCGCAGCGCAAACTGGTGACAAAAAGCAAATTAAACAAGCTTTTGGCAATACAGGTAAAAGCTGTAAAGGTTGTCACGATATGTACAAGAAAGACTAAGCCTCTTTCAATAGAATGCCAGTGATTGAATAGATGATTAATCACAAGTAATAAAAAGCCCACTTTTGTGGGTTTTTTATTATTTAACAGACGCTACAGTTAAATGCTCAATTTAGCCTCAGTACAACTTATTTTTTAAGCTGATGTGAAATAAACAAGCTAGCCTTATTGCTGTTAAAGGTACGCTACAATCGGTGCGATCAACCAATAACCAATCACTAGACTAATAGCTGCAACGATAATGATAGCTAATACTGATGATGTCATTTTAGGTTCTTGAGATAACATATTATACTCTTTATCTGTCATTTTTTTATTCCCTGAAATCATCGCAGTCACTAAATTATTTCCTTTAATGGCATAAAGCAAAATGACTGAAATGTGGAGTACTATACAAGCTAGAATCACATTAAAATTGACTTTATGAAGCCAAGTAAACCAGGCACCTAGATCAGAAGAAACGGTTGAATATAAAGGGCCTTCGGTAAAAATATCATCACTAGAGAATAAACCACTAAACAGTTGTAAAGATAAAACTGTGAGCATGAATAATACCATGTAACCACCCAGTGGATTATGGCCAACGACAGTAGACTTATGCTTACCCGTAAGGTAATTCAAAACCTTTGTAGGTCCAGATACAAAGTCAGTAAAACGTGAAGTCTCACTGCCAACAATGCCCCACAAAAGCCTAAAAATAACTAACACCATCAGGCTATATGCACATATTTGATGCCACTCCATTTCGCCACTATCAGCTGTCCACCAAAGTGAAATCAATAAACCAACAGTTAGCCAATGAAATAATCGAGTGGGTATATCCCATACCTTAATTTTTTTTTGTTCTATACTCATATTATTCGCCGTTAATTCTATTCATGTTAAACGTAATCAATATTGTTCAATTATGATTATAAAGATACAGCACTAGCTCTCATAGGGTAGGAACGTAAAGAAAGGTAATTTATGTGTGAAAATTTCGTAGTTTGTAACAAGCGAAGTACTTTATACAGGGTGTAATAAACAATACATAACTTTTTGCACATAACCGTTAATGGGTCATCCTCAAGTCAACTATCATTTAGCTGAATTGAACATACATTATTGAGTTGGTCATTGCTTTAGAAATGAATTGATGAATTAGGCTATATAGGAATGAAGAGGAGTGTGAATTTAAACCAAAATTAACGAAGGTTTAGATTTCTCGTCCCTTGTTATTTATTCCAATATGAGCCTAATAAAATAAGATTACAAGGCTTTTAAGAGACTTTTTGCTCCATTTTGTCTAAGCGATCAAATATGAATCAAACAGATTAAAACAGCGATAAAAATGTGATTTAGATCACGATTTTTGTCTGTAAGCTTGGTAATCTGAATTCAAGCAAACAACAGAAGGTTCGAAATATGCTGAAAATCACTAGCAAGCAACTTGAAGTCACTGCACCAATTCTTGAACGCATCGAAGGACAGTTTGAAAAGTTAACACGACACGATATTCAATTAATAAACCCGCACGTCATCATCACTCAAGAAAAGCAGAGCTTTAAGATTGAGTCTTCTGTAGGCTTGCCAAGTGGAGAACTATTTGCCCAGGCGAAAAACGAGAACCTTTACGCAGCTATTACTGCAATGGGTAAAAAGCTGGAAAAACAGCTAAATCGCCTGACACATAAACCCCAATCTCAACGTCACGTTTCGCCAACAGCTGAAACGAATAATGATTTTGAGTATGACTATAAGGAGGAAACTGCAGCTTGACGATTTATTTACTGATTAACCAAGAGCGCATCCTCGGATGCGCTTTTTAATGCCTAATCATCTGCTAAGAAGCTAAATGATTACTGACATCCTCTCCCGACAGCAGAATATGAGCAATCTTCAGCATTATTTGATTGACACATTCTCCTTAGCCCTTTAGTTTTAATGTGATGAAAACATTTACTCAGAACGATTTTATTTTCTTTTTTATTCAGCCCCCTTATTGAGGCGGATTTTTTGTGTAAAAACGAAAATGAAATATGAAGCCTCCCACTTGGGGGGCTTTTTATTATTAACTTTAAAATGCTACCTGTTTAAAGGTATGTCAGCTAAGCAGTCGTCATTGAGGCAATTATGAACAAAGCGCCAGAATTAAACCAAACCCGCAAGCAAATTACCGCCTTAGATAAAGAACTGCTGTCTTTATTGTCTAAACGTCGTGACTTAAGTTTAGATGTCGCTCGCAGCAAAGAAATCGATGTAAGACCGATTCGAGATACCCAACGAGAAAAAGAACTACTAGCAAGGTTAGTTGAACAAGGAAGAGAGCACGGTTTAGATGCTCATTTCGTTATTTCTTTATATCAAAGCATCATCGAGGACTCGGTATTAAACCAGCAAGCCTATTTACACGGCAGGGCGAACCCAGAGATCCAGCAACAGCAATCAACCATCGCATACCTTGGCGCTCGAGGCTCGTATTCCTTTTTAGCCGCAAGTCGTTTTTGTCAACGTCGTCAGATAGACATGATAGATCTCGGTTGCCAAAGCTTTGATGAAATCATCAAATCAGTAGAACTTGGACATGCTGACTTGGGCTTTCTGCCGATTGAAAACACTTCTTCTGGTTCAATTAATGAAGTTTACGACGTACTTCAGCACACTTCGTTATCTATTGTTGGCGAAACCACTATCGAGGTTGGGCATTGCCTATTAACCAAAGATGGCGCTGGTTTAGATAGTATTAAAACCGTATTTGCTCATCCACAGCCTATTAGTCAATGTAGTCATTGGTTATCGCAACACCCAAGCCTGACGCTAGCCTATTGCTCTAGCAGTGCTGAAGCGATGCAGAAAGTGATAGACGCTGAAGATAGCAGTGTTGCGGCCATTGGCAGCGCTGAAGGCGGCGCCTTATATCAGTTAACCGCTGCAGAAAATGGTTTAGCAAATCAAAAAATAAACCAGAGTCGTTTTATTGTGGTTGCAAGAAAAGCGGTTGCTGTCCCTTCACAATTACCCGCTAAAACCACGCTTATTATGGCCACTGGACAAAAGCCAGGTGCATTAGTTGAAACTTTATTAGTGCTTAAAGCGCACAATATCAATATGAGCAAACTTGAATCCCGCCCTATTCCGGGGACACCGTGGGAAGAAATGTTCTATCTCGATGTTGATGCAAATCTTGCGACAACTGAACTACAGCAAGCACTTAAAGAGTTAGAGCGTCTCACCCGCTTTATCAAAGTATTAGGTTGCTACCCTTGCGAAACAGTCAAACCAACTCAGCTTAATAACAGCCAATTAGTGATCGAGCCTAATAGTTCAAAAGAATCTATTAGCACCCCGTCAGAAGATAATGACGCACCCAAATTTTCAAAACGATATCGCCAGCAAAATACTCAAATTGAGTTGAAACAATTTAATGTCGGCGGCAGCGATTTTGCGGCAATGCAACAAGTCAGTTTACCAATAGACAAGGATGTATTTGCCACTAAAGTTAAGCAAATTAAAGAATCAGGCTTTCAGGCGGTATTATTACTCGATACTACAACCGCCAGTCTCAGTGCGATTGAGATAAAAGAATATTGTCACTTAATCGATCAAGCAGGCCTAACGAGTGCAGTTCAAATTGATTCTGTGAATCACTTTAACGAAACCGTCAAAGTGGCAGACATGATCTACCTTGCAGGTAAAGAGATGTATAACGAGGAATTACTTGGTTTAGCGGGTTCTGTTAGCACACCTGTTTTGCTAGAGCGCAATACAATGGCAAGCACAACAGATTGGTTAGCATCAGCAAATAAAATATTAACCCAAGGCAACCAACAATTAATATTGGTTGAGGCGGGAATAAGAAGTTTTAGTAACCCTGAGCAACTTGCTTTAGATCTCGCAGGGCTTATTGAAGTACTGTCTGAGAGCCATTTACCTGTATTAGGTAATGTGAGCTATGCCGTTGAAGATAAACTAGTCTGTCAGCAAGCAAAAGCCTTAAAACAGCTGCACGCAAACGGTGTCATTATTAACGACAACCAACTCAACTGTCCTGAACAACAGGCCGAGTTATTACACCGACTGCATCAATAGAGATATGTTCATCACTGTCGTTAAAGGCATGGGGTTTCTTGTTAACTGAAATTTTTGCTAACGAAACTCTTGTTAACCAAAATTGCTAGTAACCTAAATTATCGGTACTAAGCGATTTGTTTAACATCTTGCTTAGGCTATAACTGTGACTGTGACTGTGACAGTGACTTAGCACAGACTCAGTACTGTATAAGCAAATCTATAGCTAAATTGAAGACAATAAAAAACCGAACTCATGGGTTCGGTTTTTTTATGCCTTCTGCTTAACAAAGGTTGATTAATTAATCACTAATACATACTGAGGTTATCGTTTAGGCCTAACCAACCTTTGAAAATACGATAACTGAACCAAATTAAAGCAAAAGTGAATACTGGAATACTCAGCCAAAGTTGCGGTATAAAGTAGCCAATGATCAATAATGGCATTAAACCTGTAATACTATTACGTTGCCATCTAAGGTGTGTTGCCAGTAACGATTGAGAAGCAACATTAGTCTGCGAGATATTAATCACTAAACTAAAGAAAACCGGTAAAAAAAATAACGGAAATGCACTCATCAACGCATATAAAAAATGCCCAAGCGATAAATCTTCTGCGGTATAAACCTCAGCTTCTGTCATAAGATTCACTCCTAGTGCGTTAAAATTAAGGGAGTTACTCATCGTAACTCCCTTATAACAATAATCCTAGATCTTTGGTTTCGCAATATTTTGCAAACTTATCCAGCAAAATGACTTAATTTGTCTTCATATCGTTCACTGATTGCAACATTGCACGGCTTTCATGTTGAAATTGCGGTGCAAAATCGCCAAACCATTTAGCCACATCTCTGAACTGTGCAACGAATGCATCTCTATTACCGCTTTTCAATAAATCTAATGCATCACGGTAATTGTCCAGATAATCGCTGATAGCAACTTGACTACCTTCTTGTGCAAAAATTATATCGGCGTAGAGCTCAGGATCTTGAGCAAACAACCGGCCTACCATGGCAAGCTCTAATCGATAAATAGGCGAACTGAATTGCAATAAACTTTCAATATCAGCTTCTTCTTTACACAGATTAACTCCGTACACAAAACTTGAGAAATGTCGCATTGCTTGCACTAGCTGCATGGCTTTATCATGTCGCTCTGCATCTTCATTAACAATGCGGGCTCCCCAAATCGTAATTTGCTCTAAAAACCATTGATATTTCTCGGTATCACGTCCATCACACACCACTACAACTTGTTTGGCTAAACTACCCACATCAGGTCCAAACATTGGGTGTAAACCCACTACAGGTCCCTTATGGGCCTCTAACATTGCATTGAGCGGCTCTGACTTAATTGAGGTGAGATCAGCTAAAATACAATGATCAGGTAAATTGTTTAATTTGCTACGAATAAGCTCACAAGTCACGTTAATTGGCACAGTAACAATCACCATCCCTGCACCATCAAAAAGTGCATCAGCCTGATCCCAGTCATCTTTATCTAAGCTTTTCACTTGATAACCTGAAAGGGTTAGCATTTGACTAAACAAACCACCTAATTGACCTTCACCACCGACAACCACGATGTGTCCGAGATCGGTTTTAACCTGCTTAAAGCCGACATCCTTTTCATTAAGGTACGACTCACGCATTAAGCGTCTTAGGATATCTTCAATCAATTGCGGAGAGATATCCATTTCACTGGCTTCTTTACGACGCTTAGCTAACATCGAAGCTTCACGTTGTGGTGCATAAATTGGCACCCCTGCAGCATGCTTAACAGTACCAACTTGCGCGACTAGATCGAGACGTTTACGGAGTAAATTTAATAACTGTTGATCAACGCCGTCAATCAGGTCTCGTAAATTTTCTAAATCTAATGTGGTTTTTTCATTCATAGCTTATATCCATCTATCGCACAACTTACTTATAAATTAACCAGCAAAGCGATTCGGTAAAACAGGTTTTAATAAATCGGCATTACGACGCAAAAGTGATTCAGTAGTTGCCCAGTTAATGCAAGAGTCAGTAACTGAGACACCGTAAGCAAGTTCAGGTAAAGGTTTATCAGAAGACTGATTACCTTCATTTAAATGGCTTTCAAGCATGACGCCTATCACTGAGCGATTACCATTTTGAATTTGCTGGAATACATCCTCGCAAACTATGGTCTGTCTTGTATAGTCTTTCGATGAATTACCATGACTACAATCAATGATTAATCGCGCATTGAGTTTAGCCTTGTGTAATTGTTCTTCACATGTGGCAACACTTTCGGCATCATAATTCGGCGTTTTACCACCACGTAAAATAACATGACCATCTGGGTTTCCTGCAGTTTGCAATAACGATACTTGTCCTTTCTGATTAATTCCCATAAACCTGTGGCTGCTAGCTGCTGACTTTAAGGCGTTAATTGCTACATCAAGTTTTCCATCAGTACCATTTTTGAAACCAACAGGCATAGATAGACCTGATGCCATTTCGCGGTGAGTTTGCGATTCAGTGGTTCGTGCGCCAATAGCAGACCAAGTCACTAACTCAGACATGTATTGTGGGCTAATTGGATCAAGCGCTTCTGTAGCTACAGGTAACTCTAATTCAGCAAGCCAAATCATCAACTCACGCGCCATTCTTAAGCCTTTTTCGACATCGAATGATTCATTCATATCAGGATCATTGATAAGGCCTTTCCAGCCAACGGTGGTACGTGGCTTTTCGAAGTAAACCCGCATTAAGATGTAGAACTCACCACTTAATTCATCATGCAGCTTCTTAAGTTTCAATGCATACTCTTTTGCTGCGTCAATGTCATGAATAGAACAAGGCCCAGTCACAATTAAGACACGGTTATCACGCTTGTGGACAATATCCGCCACGGTTTGGCGCGCGTCTAAAATATACTGATAAGCATGATCAGATAACGGTAACTCTTTTTTTAACTCAGCTGGGGTTACCAACACTTTTTCAGAACTAATGTGGACGTTATTAATCGTATCTTGTTGCATGCTCATTACTCACTTCTTAAGGTTTCTACTCAATAACACTTCAATAAATATCAGTGTAGCGCTACACCATTACAAACTTGTGCTAACTATGCCTTTTTCAATAAGGCTTAGCAACCTATAAATGACATTTTCTCCAAATAAACAAAAACCCGCCATATAGGCGGGTTGTTGTGCGAACACTGCATCTTATTTTTTCAAGCGGGTAACTATTACTTAGTTGCCAACTTCTCACGGATACGTGCAGATTTACCTGAACGCTCACGTAGGTAGTAAAGCTTAGCACGACGAACACGACCGCGACGCTTAACTTCGATGCTAGCTACTAGTGGACTGTGAGTTTGGAAACCACGCTCAACACCTTCGCCATTAGAGATTTTACGTACAGTGAATGCAGAGTGAAGACCACGGTTACGCTTAGCGATTACCACACCTTCAAACGCCTGTAGACGCTCTTTTTCACCTTCTTTAACACGTACTTGAACTACTACTGTATCACCAGCACCAAATTCAGGTACGTCAGTTTTCATTTGCTCATCGTTGAGCATTTTAATGATATTGTTCATAACTTACTCCGTTCTAGGATTAACTGAGCTTCGACTAAACAGGCTTGTTCATATTGGTAACAAACTCTGCTAAAAGAGTCTTTTGTTCGCCAGTCAGAGCTAGATTTTCAAATAATTCTGGTCGTCTCAAAAAAGTCCTACCAAGACTTTGTTGTAACCGCCAGAGTCTAATTTTTTCGTGGTCACCGCTTAATAACACTGCTGGAACACCGACACCATCTAAGTTTTCTGGGCGAGTATAGTGTGGACAATCCAATAAGCCATCAGAGAAAGAATCTTGCTCTGCTGACGCTTGCTTACCTAGTACACCAGGTACTAGCCTTGCAACTGAATCGATTAAAGTCATCGCAGGTAACTCTCCGCCCGAAAGCACATAATCACCAATCGACCACTCTTCATCTACTTCAGATTGGATGATACGTTCGTCAACACCTTCGTATCGACCACATACCAATACCAAACTAGATGATTTACTTAACTCACTGACACCTTGCTGATCCAGCTTGCGTCCTTGAGGTGATAAATAAATCACTTTCGCACCGTCACCTGCCGCAGCTTTCGCTGCATGAATAGCATCGCGTAACGGTTGCACCATCATCAACATACCTGGACCACCACCATAAGGACGGTCATCAACAGTATTATGTCGATCATTCGTAAAATCACGAGGATTCCACGTTTGCAACTCTAACAGGCCGTTTTTAACGGCTCGACCCGTAACTCCAAAGTCTGTAACAGCACGAAACATCTCAGGAAACAGGGTTACTACCCCTAACCACATATGTTGTACCTCGACTTAAAAGTCTGGATCCCAGTCCACTAATATCTGTTTACTTTGCACGTTCACCTCAAGGACGAACTGCTCAGGGACAAAGGGGATCATTCGTTCCGCTTTGCCGAATGCATCTTTTACGTTAGCTTTAACAAGTAGTACGTCGTTAGATCCTGTTTCCACGATCTGTTCAACTTCACCCATGTTATAGCCTTTAGTATTGGTCACAGTACAACCAATCAAGTCTCGCCAGTAGAATTCATCTTCCGACAAGTCTTTAATTTGGTCAGCCTGAATTGCAATCTCACAATTTGTAAGTAATTGCGCATCCTCACGTGTATTTACACCTTCAAGACAGGCAACAAGTGCTTTACCTTGAAAACGCCACTGAGTGACTTTTACTTCACGCCATTCACCTTGTTCTTTAATGAACCAAGGAGAATAATCAAAAATACCTTCAACAGAATCGGTATAAGAAGTGATTTTCATCCAACCTTTAATACCATGACTAGAGCCAATTTTGCCTAGTACGATTGGTTGTTGGTTACTACTCATCTATTTATACCTTAACGCTATTAAGCAACAGCTTTACGAGCGTCTTTGATCAATTTCGCTACGCGTTCTGAAGTTGCTGCACCTGTAGCAACCCAGTGATCTACACGGTCTAGATCTAAACGTAGAGTTTCTTCTTGGCCTTTAGCTAAAGGATTGAAAAAACCAACACGTTCGATGAAACGACCGTCACGAGCATTGCGGCTATCAGCAACAACGATATTGTAAAATGGACGCTTTTTTGCGCCGCCACGAGCTAAACGAATGGTAACCATGCGTTTTATTCCTCTAATGATTTGCTAGTAAGCAAAAATAAAAACTGGGACTCCGTGTTCGCGAAGGGCCCCAGAGAAAGCCGCAAGATTTTACCTGATTTTTCAACTATTGCAACCAAATCCGTTGTTTTAAAAACCAAAGGGCTTATGGTCACATAGTTGATAATCAGTCTTACGAACTGATGTAGATAATTTTTTTGGAGTTTTAAAGCGAATTAACGCCCTGGAAACTTCATTCCAGGAGGCATCATTCCGCCCATGCCGCGCATCATTTTCTTCATGCCGCCTTTACCTGACATTTTTTTCATCATTTTTTGCATTTGAGTAAACTGCTTCAATAAACGATTGACGTCTTGAATTTGAGTACCCGAACCTAATGCAATACGGCGCTTACGCGAACCTTTGATGATATCAGGACGTTGGCGTTCACCAGGCGTCATTGAATTAATAATGGCTTCCATTTGATTGGTCATTTTGCCGTCTTGAACTTGAGCTAATGCTTCTGGAGGCAGTTGTCCTACCCCTGGTAGCTTTTCAATCATGCCCATCATGCCGCCCATGTTTTTCATTTGCTGCAGTTGTTCACGAAAATCTTCTAGATCAAATCCACCGCCTGACTTCACTTTTGAAGCAAGCTTCATCGCTTTGTCTTTATCGACACCACGTTCAACTTCTTCGATAAGTGACAATACGTCACCCATACCAAGAATACGTGAAGCGATACGTTCTGGGTGGAACGGCTCTAATGCGTCAGTTTTCTCACCGACACCTAAAAACTTAATTGGCTTACCGGTAATGTTTCTAATTGATAATGCTGCACCGCCACGGGCATCACCATCAACCTTTGTTAAAATAACACCGGTTAGAGGTAGTGCTTCATTAAATGATTTAGCAGTATTTGCCGCATCTTGACCTGTCATTGCATCGACAACGAATAACGTTTCAACAGGTGTTACAGCAGCATGGAGATCTTTAATCTCATCCATCATGGCTTCATCAACATGCAAACGACCTGCTGTATCGACAATTACAACATCAATGAATTTTAATTTTGCATGCGCAATTGCAGCTGTCGCAATATCAATTGGCTTTTGGCTTACGTCTGATGGGAAAAAGTCCACTTCAACTTCTGCAGCCAATGTTTCCAATTGCTTAATCGCTGCTGGACGATAAACGTCGGCACTCACAACTAAAACAGATTTTTTCTCACGCTCACGTAAAAATTTTGCCAGTTTTGCAACACTGGTTGTTTTACCCGCGCCTTGCAAACCCGCCATCATTAATACTGCAGGTGGCTGGCTGGCTAAATCTAATGCTTCATTAGCTTCGCCCATCGCTTTTTCAAGTTCATTTTGGACAATCTTAATGAATGCTTGTCCTGGACTTAAACTTTTAGAGACTTCTTGACCGACTGCACGTTCTTTTACGCTGTTTACAAATTGGCGTACAACGGGCAAAGCAACATCAGCCTCAAGTAGTGCCATGCGCACTTCACGTAAGGTTTCTTTAATGTTGTCTTCGGTTAAGCGACCACGACCACTAATATTCTTGAGGGTTCGTGACAGTCTGTCGGTTAGATTCTCAAACATGCTCTGCTGTTTACCTTAAACGATTCGATAATTGCCGCCTATTATACCCAAACTACTTCAAGATGCGAGATTAGCCTGAGGCCTGTCTATTGATGTATGTCATTTTTCGTAAATTATTTGGAGTTAAATGGTGGAAACTGTTAAATTTTGAGTCTTGGGTCACTGCCCTAATGGGTAGGGTTCATGTTAATCTAAGATAAATATAGATGTGCTGATTTTATTTTTAAAAACAACCTGCACTCATAACTTGATAGGTTTATTCCAGATGGTCATTTTTTCAGCTTCGGCTATGTTGTTTTATTGCATTGCACTCGTATTAGTGACGAGTCGTTTGTTCCATGCAGAAGGGCCGAATCGTCGATTGGTTGCAATTTTTGCATCTATTGCCGTTGTGCTTCACGGTATTGCACTTTCGCAAACTATTTATACTGCTGACGGTCAAAACTTCAGTTTAACGAATGTGATTTCATTAGTTAACTGGATTATCGCCTTCAGCTTTACCATTATTATGCACCGCTTAAAGGTGATAGTTGTGGTACCTGTGGTTTATGCCTGCTCTGTTATTTCAGTTGCAGTGTTATGGCTCATACCGCCACAGTACATTATTCATTTTGATATCCACCCTGAGATCTTAGCGCACATTGTGCTTTCTCTTATGGCTTACAGTGCATTAATGATTGCCGCGCTCTATGCGATTCAATTGTTATTGATTCAAAATAAGCTTAAAAACAAGAAAACCATGATGAGCCCTGGCATGCCGCCTTTAATGACAGTTGAAAAACAACTTTTTCATTTAGTCACTATCGGTATGTTCTTACTGACTCTTTCATTAATCACGGGGTTTGTGTTTTTAGAAGATATGTTTGAAGATGGTAAAGGTCATAAGGCAATTTTATCCATCTTAGCTTGGTTAGTATACGGCGCTATGCTATGGCAAAACTACACCATTGGTTGCCGTGTTCGCACAGCCGTCATCTACACATTATCAGGTGCAACATTATTATCTTTAGCTTATTTTGGCGCTCGAATAGTGACTGAAATCATTTTAAGATAAACTACAACTCTGGCAGGTTAACCTTCCCAGACTTGACACTCATGACGAATGATTGATACTCATCATTCGTCTTTTTTTTACTCAGTTTTTAATTACGTTTACTGGAGCCCTTTTTGGACGCTATTTCTACCAGCGCACTCCTCCTCTCTCTTCTAGTGTTAATCTTAATCTCAGCCTACTTTTCTGGGTCTGAGACAGCCATGATGACATTAAACCGCTACCGTCTTCGTCACCTTGCTTCTAGTGGGCATAAAGGGGCGCAAAGAGCATTAAAGATGCTTGAAAGACCTGACAGGTTAATTGGTTTGATTCTAATTGGTAATAACCTCGTCAACATCTTAGCCTCGGCCATTGCCACCATTATTGGTATGCGCTTATTCGGCGATATGGGTGTGGCAATCGCAACGGGGGTGCTGACATTAGTAGTGCTGATATTTGCTGAAGTTACGCCGAAAACGGTTGCAGCTCTTCACCCTGAACGTATCGCTTTTCCATCTAGCTTCTTACTAAAAGCCCTGTTATCAGTGTTATGGCCACTGGTTAAAGTCATTAATCTGATCACATCAGGCTTTTTGCGTGTATTAGGTATAAAAAATATCAGTGTCAACGATGCATTAAGCCAAGAAGAGCTGCGCACTGTGGTTCATGAGGCTGGTGCACTGATCCCTCAGCGACATCAAGAGATGTTGATATCCATTCTCGACTTAGAAAAGGTCACCGTTGAAGATATTATGATCCCGCGATCAGACATCTATGCAATTAACGTCAATGACGAGTTCAAGTTAATCAATAAGCAAGTCACTCAAAGCCCACATACTCGAGTGTTGGTATATCGTGACAATATTGATGATGCCGTCGGCTTTATTCACCTTCGTGATGCCCTTAGACTTCGCTCGAAAGAAGAATTCAGTAAGTCCTCTTTGCTTAGAGCAGTAAAAGAGTTGTACTTCATTCCTGAAGGTACACCGCTCACCGTACAACTATCTAACTTCCAGCAAAATAAAGAACGCTTTGGCTTAGTGGTTGACGAGTATGGTGACATTCAGGGGCTAGTGACGCTTGAAGATATCCTAGAGGAAATTGTCGGCGACTTTACCACTTCAATGATCACCACTGCCAGCGAGGATATTGATATTCAACAAGATGGCAGTTTTGTCATTGATGCGACGATAAACATCCGTGATTTGAACAAAGAAATGAAATGGGACTTTTCAATTGATGGCCCTAAGACACTCAACGGGCTTATCATCGAATATCTAGAAGATATTCCTGATGCGGGAACAAACGTCACTATCGATAATTATAATATTGAAGTGATTGAGGTCTCTGACAACATGATTAAAGCGGTCAAAGTAGTACCTGGACTTAAAGAAGATACTACTGAAGAGTTGACTGATTAGTCCAATTCAAACGCCATCAAAAAAGGCGCTGATAAGCGCCTTTTGTATTGCTCGTATAAACTTTATTTCGCTTACTTTACGCTGTCTGACGGCGATTGGCTTCTAATGCTCTTCTTTTATCTCGAGCGATAGGCGTAATTTCATGCTCTAAATTTTTGTTTAAGCCCATCATGAAGTACAACTCAGCCATTAAGAAAAAAGGGCCTATCAATAACTGATTTAAATCATCGATGAATGCAGGTTTCGCCTTTTCATATTTATGGCCAATAAACTGAATAACCCAACCAACAAAAAATACACCAACACCCATCATCCAAGCATTATCTAATTCAGCCACCATTGAAGAAGTCATCAGGACTGGGATGATAAAAATGGTTAAACCAAGCGCTAAGCCTTTATGCAATATAAAATAATATATCAATGTCCCCAAAGCGAAGATGGTTGCGATATTAATCTTAAATCCATCTTCGGCTAACAAAACAAAATTAATTGGGATTAGATTTAGCAATAAAAAAACAGACCAAATAATTAGCGGTACGCCAACAAAGTGAGTTTTAATATTTTTGGGGTTTAAATGCACACTTTTATAAGTGGCAAGCTGCTCAACGGCCGATTTCATTACGAGTCCTTATTATTTTTATCAAGTAACATCCTATTAACTTACCCTACTTCAACTATGGAGCTCAAGCTCTAGAATCATTCGCAGTTGTAATTTAATGCCCGATAAGAAATAAATACCAGCAAACACCTTTTGATAAGAGTCGAAAAAGGCGCCCAAAAAAGACGCCGAAGCGCCTTAATAGATTACTTGTGCAATCAAGTAGTGAAATCATCCTAATACCGATTTAAGACTCTATGATAACTGTCGCTACAGCATAGTGTTGCTCATCGGCGATAGTGATGTGAACATGGCTAGCGCCAAGTTCATTCATTCTCGTTAAGGCACCATCAGTAAAACTCACAATGGGGGCACCACTGTCATTATTGGCAATATGAATATGCTGAAATGACACCCCACGTCCAATGCCAGTGCCTAAGGCCTTGGCTGCAGCTTCTTTAGCAGCAAAACGCTTTGCAAGATATCGATGCGGTATTTTAGAACTCTGATAAATTTCAAGTTCTGCTGGCGTTAATACACGTTTAGCCAGTTTATCACCAAGGCGCATAAACTGGGTCTCAATACGAGCAATCTCGACAATATCAGTACCTAAGCCAATAACAGCCATTATTCGCCTCTGCGACCTTCTTGCATCAGTTGCTTCATGCCTTTTACTGCAACAGCTAAGCCGTCAATTGCTGCGCGCGCTATCACAGCATGACCGATATTAAGTTCATACAACTCAGGAATAGCCGCAATTGGTTTGACATTATGGTAATGCAAGCCATGACCTGCGTTAACAATCAGGCCTTTACCGTGAGCATATTTTGCCATTTCGGTAATACGCGTTAACTCTTGTAATTGCTCTGCATCAGTTTTCGCATCAGCATAACAGCCTGTGTGAATTTCAATATAAGGCGCTCCCGAGGCCACTGCAGCATCTATTTGTGCTTTGTCTGCATCAATAAATAAAGACACCTTAATACCCTGTGCCGCAAGACGTGTGACAGCTTGGGTGATTTTATCAAGTTGGCCCGCAACATCTAAACCACCTTCGGTAGTTAATTCCTCACGTTTTTCAGGTACCAAACAGGCATAAGCTGGCTTAACATCACAGGCAATTGAAATCATTTCTTCAGTCACAGCAAACTCAAAGTTCATCCGTGTTTTTAGGGTTTTGGCCAGTAGGTAAACATCACGATCGACAATATGTCTGCGATCTTCACGTAAATGAATTGTGATGCCATCAGCACCAGCATGTTCTGCCACGGCTGCGGCATGTACAGGATCAGGGTATTCAGTACCACGAGCTTGGCGTAAAGTGGCGATATGGTCGATGTTAATGCCTAATAAAATTCCACTCACTGTGGGCTCCTTATATATTTTTGTTCTTGTCTAATTTCAGCACTGTTATCAGAACTAATATCGTTCTAATATCAGTGCTAATCTGTTACTTCTTAATAAATAATTTTCTGCTTAATAGTGGTTTCCCACCTAACAATGGAGTTAATAATAACCTCATTAATCCTTTCGCCTGCACTAAATTATTTTCAACAAGTTGTTTGGATTTTAAGTTAATCAGCATCTCACCAGATAATAAATGGCGGCTATTTGTCACGTTTGCTGATGCCTGCTGAGCCACAGGTAAAAAGCCTTCATCGGCAATAATCCGATAACTCATATCAGGCATAATACTTTCCCCTTGAGTATCATATTCAAGTGAAGGTAAAGCGCCCAGTTCATTAAGCAATTCCATTTCAAAATAGCGTAAATGCTCTGAGCTAAACTCGCTCGCTAACGCCATCAAACTGCGATGATAATGTAAAAATAAGCTTTCGGCATGTTGGCCTGAATTAAGTACTCTCACCAGAAGCTCATTAAGGTACATCGCAGAATATAAACTATCTGATTTTAAGGGAAGTGCAGGCGCTGCAGGTTCAATTTGGGTAATAAACTTAAGTGAAGAATCTGCTGAGTCTGATTTACTATTGAATTGAAATATCAGAGGCTGAAAAGGCTGGATGATACTTTTAATGGACTTTTTACCGCTGCCTACCCTGACTAATGCATCAAGGCGACCCACACCATCGACTAACAGATTGACAATCACACTGGATTCTCTGTAAGGACGATGATGGAGTATATAGCCGCGTAACATCGAAAAAACGACTAACGGCTATAGCATGAGATCAAGGCTGACATTGTATTAGTCTTCGCCGTAACCTAGACTGCGCAGTGCTCTTTCGTCATCTGCCCAACCTGATTTCACTTTCACCCACACTTCTAAGAAAACTTTATTATCAAATAAGGTCTCCATATCAAGGCGTGCTTGGGTAGCAATGGTTCTAATACGCTCACCTTTGTTACCAATGACCATGCGTTTTTGGCCTGTACGCTCTACCAAAATCAAAGCATTAATTTGATAAACACCATTGTCCATCATTTTAAACTGCTCAATCTCGACAGTGGCATCATAAGGTAGTTCATCACCTAAGAAGCGCATCAGCTTTTCACGCACAATTTCAGATGCCATAAAGCGCTGAGAACGATCAGTCACATAATCTTCAGGGAAATAAAACTGCCCTTCAGGTAAAGACTCTTCCGCTAAATCTAAAATACGTTGCACGTTCGTGCCTTTAGTGGCTGAAATCGGCAAAATCTCATCAAAAGCAAACTTTTCAGAGAGCTCTGCAAGATAAGGAAATAAGGCTTCTTTATCTTTAATGTTATCGACTTTATTAATGGCTAAAACAGTTTTACGCTTACCACTACCTTGTTGCAGCTTATTAAGCACCATTTCATCATCTTCAGTCCATGTCATACCATCAACAACAAACACAACCATAGACACATCAGCTAATGAACTGGCAGCAGCACGGTTCATCAAACGGTTAATGGCGCGTTTTTCGTCAATATGAAGACCTGGGGTATCAATAAAGATGATTTGTTTTGCTTCATCTGTATGAATACCCATAATACGGTGACGTGTGGTTTGCGGCTTTTTAGAAGTAATACTCACTTTCTGACCAAGTAACTTGTTCAGTAAAGTTGATTTACCCACATTCGGGCGACCTACAATGGCAACCATGCCACAAAAAGTCACTTCATATTTCGCTTCAGCAGCGGGTGCGGCACCATTCATCCTTGCCAATAATTCATCCAAGCTTGGCTCTGCTGGCGAGCTTTCTGGCAAGTCTGTTTTTTTGGTCATTTATTAATTAGCTCCAATACCTGAGCTGCAGCTAGCTGCTCAGCTTTTCTTCTAGAAGTACTGACACCTGTCACTACTTTATCTATTTCTGATATTCGACATTCAACCGTGAATGTTTGATTGTGCGCATCACCCTTAACATCTACAACAAGATATTCTGGTAATGGCTTTTTATAACCCTGTAAATATTCCTGAAGGATCGTTTTCGGATCCTTTTGGTTAATACCAGGTTTAATTTCAGCTAAGCGTTGCTTATACCAGGTCAACAATAGACCACGGCATGTTTCTATATCGGCATCAAGATAAATAGCACCGATGATAGCTTCAACAGCATCAGCGAGTATCGACTCGCGTCTAAATCCGCCACTTTTAAGCTCACCTGGGCCTAAATAAAGGTAATCACCTAATTTAAACTCTTTCGCGATAACGGTAAGGGTTTCACCCTTTACTAATGTAGAGCGCATTCTACTCAAGTCACCTTCAGTGACTTTTGGAAACTGGTGATATAACGCATCTGAAATGATAATTGATAAAATCGAATCACCTAAAAACTCAAGACGTTCGTTATGCTTTGAAGCGGCACTTCGATGGGTTAACGCCTGAGTTAGCAGATCTACATTGGTAAACTCATAACCAAGTGTTCTACATAAACGTGGTAAGTTCTTAATTGGTTCCATTACTTAATTGCACCTACTCTGTCAAAACGCACACCCGTCGGCACCCAAGTTGGTAACCAGCTGCTTGCTGGTCGCTCAAACTCAAAACTAATCCAAATAGCGACTGCTTTACCAACTAGGTTCGCTTCAGGTACAAAGCCCCAAAAACGACTGTCTGTACTATTATCGCGGTTATCACCTATGGCAAAATACTCACCTTCAGGAACAATAAACTCACCCACAGCGGTGCCTGCTTGCTCATAAAAATGATTACTAAAATCTGGTCGAGATGGGTTAATCAAAATGTCATGTTCAATATCACCAAGTTGCTCAGTGTAACGAGATAATGGGATACCTTCTTGAGAAAACTCACCACGATTAACGCTGCTTAATTTCACTGCTTTCGCTGGCGGGCAATTTGCACCATCGTCACATTTTGGCTCAATCAAAAACTGCTTATTTTGATAAACAATTCGGTCACCCGGTAAACCAATAACTCTTTTAATATAGTCTATTTGTGGGTTTTCTGGGTACTTGAATACGAACACATCACCGCGCTCAGGTTCACCCGTTTCAACTAATTTACTGCGCCATACTGGATCACGTAAACCATAGCTAAACTTCTCAACTAAAATAAAGTCACCCACTAGTAATGTCGGCTTCATCGAACCTGATGGAATTTGAAATGGTTCATAAATAAACGAACGTAAAATCAACACAAAAGCAATGACAGGGAAAATAGAATGAGCAAATTCAACAACCGTTGATTCACGTATAATACTCTCTTTTGCTTCCTCACTAAGGTCTGCTTGTTTTGCTTCGGCTAAAGCAAGTGCTTCGCGGCGCTTTGGAGCAAAGAAAATAACATCAATTAGCCAAATCAAACCACTGACTAACGTGACGATGACTAAAATAAGAGAAAAATGGGCTGCCATTGGGTATTAAGCTCCTGCCTTTACACTTTTAAATGGGTTCAGTGATTAACACTGCTAAATAATGAGTATCCGACGGATAACATGCAGAATCACTATCTGTTGTGTTACAAAATATACAAAATCACTTCGATTGCAAAATTAACTTTTGCTCATCATCTTTGATGAAAAATAATAATTATGTTTAGGAATAACAACGCCGCAAACTGCGGCGTTATCTTCACTCTTAATAAAAGCCTTAATCAGGCATATTAATTAAGAGGTTAATCATTAAGCTTCAATACTGCTAAAAACGCTTCTTGTGGTACTTCAACATTACCAACTTGCTTCATGCGCTTTTTACCGTCTTTCTGCTTCTGCAGTAGTTTCTTCTTACGAGAAACATCGCCACCATAACATTTCGCCGTTACGTCTTTACGCATCGCTTTAATGTTTGAACGGGCAATAATCTGACTACCAACAGCCGCTTGAATCGCAATATCAAACATCTGTCTTGGGATAAGTTCTTTCATCTTATCAACAAGTGCTAGACCACGATGACGAATGTTTGAACGGTGAATAACCATTGCTAATGCATCGACGCGATCGCCATTAATCATGATATCTAAGCGCACCATGTCAGCTGGCTCGAAACGAATAAAGTTATATTCGAGTGAAGCGTAACCACGGCTGGTTGATTTTAGGCGGTCGAAGAAATCCATAACCACTTCTGCCATAGGCAGTTCGTAAGTCACAGATACTTGATTACCGTGATAAACCATATTGGTTTGAACACCACGCTTTTCAACACATAAAGTAATCACATTACCTAAGTATTCTTTTGGCACCAACATATTCGCTTCAACGATAGGTTCGCGAATTTCTTCAATATTATTAATTGCCGGTAAATCTGATGGATTATCAACATACAGCACTTCGCCACGAGTCATTTCAACTTCGTAAACTACTGTTGGTGCTGTGGTAATCAAATCAAGATTATATTCACGCTCTAAACGCTCTTGAATGATCTCCATGTGCAATAAACCAAGGTAACCAATACGGAAACCAAAACCTAATGCTGAAGAAGATTCAGGTTCGAAGAATAATGACGCATCATTCAAACTTAGTTTATTCAAGGCATCACGGAAGCTTTCAAACTCATCGGTTGAAATTGGGAATACACCCGCGTAAACCTGTGGAGTGACCTTTTTAAAACCAGGAAGTGGCTCCTCTGCGCCATTTTTGGCGTGAGTTAACGTATCACCAACCGGTGCACCATGAATCTCTTTAATACCAGAGATAACAAAGCCAACTTCACCTGCTTTTAATTCAGGTGTATCAGTTTGTTTAGGTGTAAAGATACCTACGCGATCAGCATTATAATTCTGACCTGTCGACATCACTTTAAATTTGTCACCTTTCTTCAGTACACCATGTTTAATACGTACTAAAGAAACTACACCTAAATAGCTGTCAAACCATGAATCAATAATCAAAGCTTGCAGCGGCGCATCAATATCGCCTTCAGGTGGTGGAATGTCAGAAACAATCGTTTCTAAAACATCTTTGATACCAATACCCGTTTTCGCCGAACAACGAACCGCGTCCATGGCATCAATACCAACAATGTCTTCGATTTCAGCAGCAACGCGATCAGGATCAGCTTGTGGTAAATCAATCTTGTTTAAGATTGGTACCACATCCAGGTCCATTTCAAGGGCGGTATAACAGTTAGCCAGTGTTTGTGCTTCAACGCCTTGACCAGCATCAACAACTAACAATGCACCTTCACAAGCGGCTAATGAACGTGATACCTCATATGAGAAATCAACATGGCCCGGAGTATCAATGAAGTTCAATTGATAGGTTTCGCCATCATCAGCTTTATAATCGAGCGTAACGCTCTGTGCTTTAATGGTAATACCGCGCTCACGCTCGATATCCATAGAATCAAGTACTTGAGCGGCCATTTCACGGTCTGATAAACCACCACAAAATTGGATAAGGCGATCTGACAATGTTGATTTGCCGTGATCGATATGAGCAATAACTGAGAAGTTTCTAATGTGTTTCATTTGGATGAAATGACTACTACTAAAATGATGGAAATAATGGTGCCAAATTGTACCTGAATAAGGGGTTAATACCAATCAGAATCAATAGGCCAACAGAAATCAGTGTAAAAATAGACAGTTTAAGCGGCAAACTTTAATGTTTTTACAAAGAATTTAGACATTTTTAACCGCGATGTAAACTCACTGCTTGCCCTAAATAAGCGGTTATTACTGGAGTAGAAGACTTTTCTAATTTTGCTGTTTGCTGTTTGCCAGCAAACCAAGCACTCACTCCGCCCAATGCAGCGAACAACATTGAACTATAATCAGCATTAACATTGAGTGAATCACCAAGCCACAAACCCATTGCCGCGCCCACGAACAAACCGAACAACGGCACAATATAAACAAGCATAGCCGCTTTAATAATAACGCTCTCCGGTAAAGCTAATTTGAGTAAATCACCCACTTCGCAAGGTTTTTCGCTCATCAATGAAAACCGCTGCCGTTTGACTGAAAACGCTTTTGCTACCGTCGAAGTACCGCAGTTCTCACTGCTAGAACAATGATTACAAGCACTTTTCAATTCAATTTCTACGGTTACCCAACCATCAGGATCATAAGCTGTGACAGTTGCCACCTCTTCCAGCATCGATTTTGACAATGCGGGTTGCGGCGGCGTTGAAGGAGTTTGAGTTGAAGGCGTATCTGACATGCTAGATAGTTACTTCAAAATGAGACTTTTAGCAATACGATTTAGAGTTTCTGCTGGCACTTTACCAACAGCGACGACTTCAACGTTCCCCACTTGCTCAACGACCATAGATAGGCCATTGCGGGTAATAAGTTCATCTGGCATTGGGCTGTCACCCATGCGCGCAACATAAACCGAAATATTCACTAAACCGTCGCTTAAAGCAATATATTCAACTGATTCATCACTGCCAATTAAACGATGGTGATCTTTTACCACCATATGAAAACCTGCAGGTAACCAACTGAACTCCCAGTTCTGGCCTTTAATGCGCTCAGCAGGATTCATTACTGGCGGTAAACCTTGTTTTTCCGCTTCGATTAAAATTTTCGCAGGCTCGTTAAGTTCAAGTAACTCAATGACCATCATTTGTTCGATCAATTGTTTTTCTTGATTCACCATGTCATATCGAAGTGGTAAACGTGTGTCCATATCAATCCACACTTGCGACATAAAGCGATTATCATCTACAGGAATAATACGGATCATCTGACCTGGACGGCCAGCGATTCTGCTGCGACCACCTAAGACAAACTGATAACCTTGCTCTAAAGAGCTAACATCAGTTGCAAAAATAGTTGGCCAAACACCTTGAATGCGAGGAGCGTTTATACTGTAAGCGGGTTGGTCGTGCTCAATAAAAGTGACAGTATCAGCAACTCTTACTGCATTTTTAGGTGGACCATTGAGGTATTCTAAAAAGGCAACTTCTTTATCATTCACCGTACCATGAAGATAAACTAATGGACGAATATGGTCTGCTTGAAGCTGAATAATAGAGGATTTGTACTGTTTGGTTTGTAGCGCTTGGCTCATACTTTCAAGCCAAGCTTTTGCAGACATTTCTTCTTCAGCAATACTTTCAGTATTGCTATTGGCAAATGTAGGAAATGCCAATACAACAAGGGCTAACAGGATTAGACGCAAGCTAACTCCAAATTATTTATTAACGTTTTGTTCAATAGCGTCATTGTGCTGCACAACGACACCTGAATTCAACCTTTGTTGTAGCATATGGTCTTGAATATAAGAATTAATTCTACGACGTTGCTCAACAACATTGTCATTACTAACGCTAGATTGATTCTGCACTGCGCCAGTTTGTAAACTCACAGGAGAAGCGGTACCCACTAATGGACGCGTGTTTAACACAGGTAATGGTGAATCAGCGTTTTGGTCTTGACCGTAATTTTGTACACCGACAATAGCAACCATAGCGACAGTAGCAGCAATTGCATATTGGCCAAATTGCTTAAAGAAAGGCACAACATTGTCTTTCTTAGTCTCAGTCGTAGCCACTTTGGCATCATGAGTTGACGTAGTTTCAGTTTGAGGCGCGATAATCGCAGGTTCTAACTCAATTGCTGCTGCAATGTTTGCAGTAAGATCTAAATCAATTGTCTGCGGTAACTCACCACGCATAGCATCACCAATCATATGATAGTTTTGCCACTGTTTGTGTGAGTTTTCGTCTGCTGACAGTTCCGCTAATGTTTTAGCATCTACTTCGCCGTCAACTGCTGATGAAACCCATTCTTGACCTGATTTAAGCATTTTTCACCTGTGTCAATAAAGACTATTACTGTTCCAGCAAAGGCTGGAGTTTTTTATCGATTGATTCCCTGGCTCGGAAGATTCTTGATCTTACCGTTCCAACAGGACAATCCATGATATTGGCAATATCTTCGTAACTCATACCATCAAGTTCACGAAGTGATATTGCAATCTTCAATTCTTCTGGCAACGTTTCTAAGGTTTCAAAAATCACCTTATTAATTTCATCCGACAAAACTAAACGTTCTGGAGATGCAAATTCTTTTAACGCATCACTGCCTTCGTAGTATTCAGCTTCTTCTGCATCAACACTGTTAGCCGGTGTTTTTCTGCTCTGAGAAACCAAATGGTTTTTTGCAGTGTTTACTGCAATTCGGTACAACCAAGTGTAAAACGCACTTTCACCACGAAAATTAGGTAATGCACGATAAGCTTTAATAAAGGCTTCTTGTGCCACATCGGCGATGTCAGCTTGATTTCGAATATAACGTGATATCAAGCTCATTACTTTATTTTGGTACTTCTGAACTAACAGATTAAATGCGTTTTTGTCACCGCGTTGTACACGCTCAACTAACTGTTGATCACTTATTTGTCCACTCATCCGAGCCGACTACTCCTAAATCTATAATACTGATTTCTCAGTCGCTCGAATCATATTCACAATAAAGTAGACTCGCATGCTTTGAAAAAGTTCGATATTGAATGAAAAAAATTTAATTTTTTATAAAAAATGGTTAAATATCGCTTAATAGTAATGTCTCAGTACCCAATAAAGCGGTTTTGTTTTACCATTATAGAACCATATTAAGTCACCCATGATACCTTATGAAACAAGCAGTTGAACACCAATCTGATATTTTGGTTATAGGTAGTGGCGCAGCCGGGTTAACGCTGGCACTCCATCTAGCTGAAAAGTCTAAAGTTATTCTTCTTTCTAAAGGGCCGTTAGCTGAAGGCTCAACCTACTATGCCCAAGGCGGAATCGCTTCTGTATTTGATGAATCGGATACAATTGAGTCCCATGTAAGCGACACCTTGATTGCTGGTGCGGGCCTTTGTGACAAAGAAGTGGTGACTTATACTGCCGAAAATGCCAAAGCTTCAATGAAATGGCTAATTCAATGTGGTGTCGCTTTTGATAAGGAAGAAACTCCTGACGGCGATCAAAGCACAGCGCCTTATCATCTTACGCGCGAAGGCGGACATAGCCATCGTCGAATTTTGCATTCTGCTGATGCCACAGGCAAAGCGGTGCAAACGACTTTACAAGATCAAGCATTAGCGCATCCAAACATCCAAGTCTTAGAGCGTTATAATGCAATTGACCTTATTACGACTCGTAAATTAAACCGACCGGGTAACCGCGTTGTCGGTGCCTACGTTTGGAATCGAGACGCTGAGCATGTAGAAACTGTCACAGCAAAGTTTGTTGCAATCGCTACAGGCGGTAGTTCAAAAGTTTATCAGTATACTTCTAACCCTGATATTGCCAGCGGCGATGGTATTGCTATGGCTTGGCGCGCGGGTTGTCGTGTTGCTAATATGGAATTTAATCAATTTCATCCAACCTGTTTATACCATGCTGATGCGCGTAATTACTTATTAACTGAAGCATTACGCGGCGAAGGAGCATACCTTAAACGTCCCGATGGTAGTCGGTTTATGCCAGAGTTTGACGAGAGAGCCGAGCTTGCGCCTCGTGATATCGTCGCACGGGCCATCGATTATGAAATGAAGCGCTTAGGTGCTGACTGTTTATATCTTGATATCAGCCATAAACCTGCAGATTTCGTGATAAAGCACTTCCCTACTATTCATAAACGCTGTTTAGAATTTGGCATAGATATCACTACAGACCCAATTCCAGTGGTGCCTGCTGCGCATTATACTTGTGGTGGGATCATGACTGACTTACATGGTCAAACTGACATTAATGGCTTATACGCCATTGGCGAGGTGGCTTATACAGGTCTTCATGGTGCAAACCGTCTAGCAAGTAATTCATTATTGGAATGCCTCGTCTTTGCACGCGCGGCTGCACATGACATAGAAAGCTTATTAACAAAAATCCCAACGCCTGGCCCTGTCCCTCATTGGGATGAAAGTAAAGTGAGCAACTCAGATGAAGAAGTCGTCATTGCCCATAACTGGCACGAACTGAGATTATTCATGTGGGATTATGTCGGTATTGTAAGAACCGACAAACGCTTAGAGCGTGCTTTACGTCGCTGCGCTATGTTGCAACAAGAGATCCAAGAGTATTACAGCAACTTCCGAGTCAGTAATAACTTACTGGAATTAAGGAACTTGGTTCAAGTGGCTGAATTAATTATTCGCTGCGCAATGGAGCGAAAGGAAAGTCGAGGGTTGCACTATAATGCTGATTATCCGGAACAATTAGAAAACCCACAGCCGACCATCTTACAACCTGAAAGATAACGAATGATAAAGACGATTGAGATAGCTCCTGAGAAATGTCAGGAGCTATAATTTGATCATTGCGCTAGCAATATTAATTGTCTTGATTTCGTTTAAGTTTGTTTAATTGCCGACAAAGTTGTCGGTAATCTTTATCCGTGAGCATGTCGCTCCACACTATCAACAATTGCCTTTTCTTCTTTTTTGAACTTGATGATTCAAACTCAATAAATATCACACAAGCAAACACTGTCGCGATAGCTGAGCGCCAAACGACAAAAGCATTATGATCAAGTGTTCCATCTCCCGTTTCAGAAAGGTATAAATCACAACGTTGCCGCCTAAGCTGGTTTATATTCCAAATGAAGAAGGCTGTGGCCGCTAACAAGGTTAAACCACGCAATATACTCAAACCAACAAAGTGGCTTACAGGCCACAACAGAAAACTGGTTAAGCAAACACAAATGAGGACAATATGAGAGAGGAACTGGTTAAAAGAGGCGCTTAAAGTTACATGCACAGGTTAAGCGCCATTTCTTACTTGATACAGCATTAATAAGATAGGCAAAATAGAGATTCTATTTTTATTGACACAGTTAAGGCTGAGGACGGCCACGTACTGTAATTACCATTTCAGCCATCGCGTTATTAGGGCACACTTCATGGCCCATAAACCATGCAAATAGCTCTGGGTCTTCACAAGCGAGTAGATCAATAAAGGTTTGTTTATCAATATCAGAAAGCGCTTCGTAATGTGCATCTACAAAAGGCTGAAACAGGACATCTAACTCGAGCATCCCTCTACGACATGCCCAGCGAACTCTAGCAATATTCATTAATTCCAACGCACTTCTCCTAACATCTTCTGAGGATATTTTATCTTTGATGTGAACTACGGTGTTCAACATCTTGTACCTGTGGATCAACACCTGCGAACAAATCAGTAAAATCAGTTTCTAATAACCGCTTAACTGCCGGGTGTTGGATCATCCGTTCGGCAAACATAACGTGATATTCTTCTTTAATATCGTCTGTTTCACCAATTAAAACCATACCTTGTGAGAGTATATCATGACGATAAATTGATGGAGCAACAAATATACCACGCTTAAACAGTCCAAACGCTTTCATCATCGCTGCATCGTCAAACTCACCTAATATGCTTACATCGAGATTTTTTTCAGCAAACCATCTATGTAGCTGCTGCCCAAGAGATGTCCGCTTACCTGGGATTAATAGCTTTTCTTGTTCTAAGCATGCAGGGAAATCTAATGAGGGTTTTGAAGCAGCAAAAAAACTAATACCACACTCACCGAGCTTCTTAGATAAAATCTCAGGATATTTAAGTGATTCACCTGCTGAGTCAGACAAAATCATATCTAATTTGTGTTCACGTAAGCGCTGAATCAAGTTTTCATGGGTAGATTCATAACAACTCAAATGCATCGAGCCATCATTAGGGATCACTGTTAACAGCACACGGCTAGCTAAAGCTTTAGACAAAGCTGCAGCAAACCCAACTTCAAATAATATTGATTCATCTTTATGATAAGCCAATAAATCTAGCATCTCATAGCTGAGGCTAAACATTTTATCAGCATAGCGAAAAATTAATTCGCCTAATTCGGTGGGTTCTAATGAACGGCCTACGCGATTGAATAAACTGCCATTTAGGCGTTCTTCTAAAGCGCGAATTTGACCTGTAATCGTTTGCGGAGCGAGACATAAAGCTTCGGCGGCCTTAGCCACCGAACCTTTTTTTCTAACCATCCAAAAATAATATAGATGGTTATAATTTAAATGTTGCATGCATATAAACCAGCTAAGAAAGATGGTTTATTTTAATCGCTGACAGTCCAACAAGCTATCAATTAATATCGACAACTCGCTTAAGTTGTTAACGTTTTTAGCAGCAGTTTGTTCCTGAATAGCTAAAACGATATCATCTTTATGCGGTTTTCTGTCAGCACAAAAACTGCGGTTAGCCTCTTGATAACGCTTACCAGCTCGATACTTAAGTGCACGAGACTCATATCCATCATCAGCTTCTAAACGACTACCTGACGCATCAGTGTGATACATCAAAGCACCATCAACAACGCCATCTAAATAGCTTTTACATTCGTTTGATTCAACGCTTGTTTGACATACGTTAAACGAAGTAGCTTGGGCTGGCATGGTAACCACGCCCATTGCTAGAGCTAACATCAACAGTTTTATTTTCATTATTTGCACCAGCCCTATTTTGCTTTAGCTTTAGGAAGCACTTTATCAAGCCATACATAACCAATAACAGCAGCTAGCATAGATCCCATTAGAATACCTAAACGGGCAAAGTCACCTAAATGCTCAGGGGCTGATTCGAATGCAAGTGAAGAAATAAACACTGACATTGTGAAACCAATACCACACATGATAGAGACTGGAATAATTTGATTCCAAGTAATACCAGGTGGTAGTTCAGCCCACTTTAGTTTTACAGCAGTATAACTGAACAATAATACACCTACTGGCTTACCAAGCAGCAGACCTAGGATAATACCGATAGTTACAGGCTCAGCCAATGAAGTGATGCTCATTCCTGATAGCGATAATCCAGCATTAGCAAATGCGAACACAGGTAAAATGAAGAATGTGCTCCATGGGTGTAAGCTATGCTCTAAGTGTTCAGATGGTGAAGACCCATCTTTAGCACGTAAAGGAATACAGAAAGCAATAATCACACCTGCTAATGTCGCATGCACACCAGATTTAAGAACAGCAACCCATAGAATCACACCTAATAAACCGTATGGGATTAATGAACTAACGCCCTTACGATTCAATGCAACCATCAATGAAATTGAAATTGCTGCAACGATTAAGCTCGTCATTGATAAATCAGCACTGTAGAACAGAGCGATAATCACGATCACACCTAAATCATCCATAATAGCTAACGCTAATAAGAACACTTTCAGTGCAACAGGAACACGGCTGCCTAATAAAGCCATAATACCTAGAGCAAATGCAATATCAGGCGCAGCAGGAATTGCCCAACCAACTTGCGTCACAGGATCTGAATAGTTGAATGCCAGATAGAATAAAGCAGGGAATACCATGCCGCCGATAGCAGCAAAAGTAGGTAAAGATGCTTTGGCAACACTTGAAAGTGCACCTTCTAATAGTTCACGCTTTACTTCTAAACCAATAAGTAAGAAGAATAGAGCCATTAGTCCGTCGTTAATCCATAATAATAATGGCTTATCAATATCTAATGAACCCACACGCACTTGGACTTCTGTATCAAGGAAACCACTGTATAAACCCGCTAATGGCGAATTTGCCATTATCATAGCCAGTGCTACAGAGATCATTAAAATGATACCCCCTGCAGATTCTTGACTTAAGAAATTCTTAATTGCACGTTCCATATATAACTCCATAAAAAACAATTATTATCAGTCTATCGGATTTTTTCAAACAATCATAATCGTTAGTTTCGCTCTTATAGCTCGGCTTTTCCGATGTGTTAATCAACTTTTACAGCACCAAGTCACAACATGAAAGCCAATTGAGACTCAGATCTACGTTTGAGCGGAAGTTTGCACACAAAACAGAAATAAGCGCATATTTATTTAACTGAGCAATAATCGTGCGCTTGACGAAATTAAATACAATTAACTGAATTAGTAACTAATAAAATAACAATACGCTAGTTTAGTTTTTACACAAGAATATTAGACTAGTGCAATATAGCTTGTGGTTTTAGCCACATTTAATACTAACTAAAACTGATTGCATAACTATTAAAATATTTTAAGAAAACGATCATCTTTTAGCTGAGAGCTAAGGCTTGTTATTTTTCACTTAGGTTACTTTGTTGGGAAAAGCCATCTTTCACGCGATACATTTAAGCATCAAATGTAGATGACTTATTTTTTGTTGACATAGAAGCACAAGTTAAGTGCTACTTGGTCAGTATTAGCACTAATGATTTTAAATGAATGAACCCATTTAAAATGAGTTCATCAGTCTTAGATATTTAATTTTTGGCTATGGAAGCATTTCGCAAACTATACTGAGAAGGGATATTTTATCGCTTCATGGTGTTGATAGCCCACCACTTCAAAATCATCCATTGTTACCCAAGTTTCAAGATCTTTCAGGGTTTTAATCTTAGGATTAATCTTAAGTTGTGGTGACGGGAAAGGTTCACGCGTCAATTGCTCATTTTTCATTAAGTCTAATTGGTCTTCATAGATATGAGCATTGATAATTTTGTGATAAGCCATTCCAGGCTTATTGCCAGTAATCTGCGCCATCAACGCAAGGAAGGTATAAACTTGAATTTGATTAAAGTTGAGTCCAAGCGGCACATCACAAGAACGCTGGTAGCTGGTTAAATAAAGCGTGTCGCCTAATAATGAAAAGGTGTGAGTGTGCATGCATGGACGCAAACAGCCCATATCAAATTCACCAGGGTTATAGAATGTGATAATTTCACCACGGTCATCCACACCTTTAGATAAGTTATCAACGATTTTAGCTAGTTGATCAATAGTACCACCAGAGGTTTTCTGCCAGCGACGGCCTTGAACGCCATACACACGACCCATATCGTCTTCCCCTTTACGATGTGGGTTAGCTAGCCAACTCTGATTATCATTCGAATTCATGTCCCAAGTTTTGGTTCCTAAAGCACGAAAATCAGCGGCACTATCATAACCTCTGATATAGCCAATTAGCTCTGCAATTGCAGACTTCCAATAACTTTTTCGAGTTGTAATAATAGGAAATTGGTTATTCTTGACGTCATATTGCAAATCAGCATTAATCACGGTTAAACAGCGCTTTCCTGTTCGTTCGTTTTCAATCCAATGACCGTTATCGACGATGTTCTGACAAAGATCTAAATACTGACGCATTCTTCATTCCTATTATTATAAGGTTCAACCCACCAACAAATGTCAAAAGTGAAGTTCACATAGGGACTGTCGGCAAAAAACAATGATACCAATAAATCTACACCGATAAAGCCATTTTTATTCCAACAATCATCAAAAGCCCGGCAAAAACTCGCTTTAAAATTGGTGTAGGCCAAGTACTTGCAGCTTTAACACCCAATGGCGCGATTAACATTGAACTGATGATAATCCCTGCCAATGCGGGAAGATAAATAAAGCCAAATGTCCCTTCAGGCAAATCAGTAACCTTCATACCGGCGATGATATAGCCTGTTGTACCTGATATTGCAATCAAACAACCTGTCACAGATGAAAATCCAACCGCTTGCCGCATTTGCAAACCACAAAAAGTTAAAAAAGGTACCAGTAAAACACCGCCACCAATCCCCATTAATCCAGCAATAATGGCTATTAATGTGGAAACTAAAAATAGCACCACAAACTTCGGTGTTTGTTTATTCGCTTTAGGTTTAAAGGGAAATGCCATTTGTATTGCCATTAACACTACAAACACGGCAAAAGCACGTTGCAGATCATCAGAAGCAATTTGTTCAGAGATAAAACCTGAAGCTAGTGCGCCAATTAATATACCTGGCAACATAGGTTTAAACAGCGTCCAAGGCACATTGCCTCTTTTATTATGCGCAACAGCAGAAGAAAGCGAGGTTAAAATGATCGAAGCGAGTGAAGTCGCAATAGCTACATGGGTGAGTTGGCTTGATTCAACACCGACCCATGGCAAGAGATATATAAGTGCAGGGACAATAATTAAGCCGCCACCGATCCCCAGTAATCCAGCCATAAAACCTACGAAGCCGCCAAGTACTAGGCATATAGAAAAAACCAATAAAATATTGTCCACAGTAAAACCTTATCCGTGTAAAAGCAGAACTTAATGCAAGATTGATATTAAATCGTGTTCATTAAGGTATTCGTTGAGTAAGAGGCGTACCTGCTCTCCATTAGATAAAGTCAGTGCTTTATCTAATAAAAGTTCAAGAGACTGCTTATCAATTCGTCTTAGTAAGTAGTTGATCCTTGCGATACTGCCTTGGTTCATACTCAACTTTTGGTATCCCATTGCAACTAAAAGCAAAGCGCCCATAGGCTCTCCAGCTAACTCGCCACAAATACTGGCATCTAATTGATAGCGATTACAATCGGTAATCGTCCATTTTAACGCTCTTAATACCCCAGGATGAAAACTATCAAACAAAGGGCTAACACTGGGATTATTTCTATCTACTGCAAGTAAATATTGGGTTAAATCATTACTGCCCACAGACACAAAATCAACACGCTTGGCTACATCTTCTAATTGGAATAATAACGAAGGGACTTCTAACATGACGCCGATTTTAGGCTTAGGAATACTTCTATCTAATTCTTCAGTAATCTCACTAAAAGCCTGCTCTAGATACAGTAAAGTACGATCAATTTCATCTAGATTACTGACCATTGGCAGTAAGATTTGCAACTGTGCAGAATCTGCATTAGCCGTTAGCATTGCGCGTAATTGCATTAAAAACAATTCTGGGTGATCTAAAGATAATCGAATGCCGCGCCAACCCAAAAATGGATTATCTTCGTTAATCGGGAAATAAGGTAACGGTTTATCGCCGCCAACATCAAGAGTACGCATGACGACAGGTCTATCGCGAGCAGCTGACAAAACCTGTTTATAGACATGCACCTGTTCTACTTCACTTGGAAAGCGCTGATGCAACATAAAAGGGATTTCAGTACGGTACAGCCCAATGCCATCAGCCCCTTCTGCCATATCAGTACTCAAGCCACTTAATAAACCTGCATTGAGATACAAATGTATACGATGACCATCGAGTGTTTGTGCTGGTAAAGATAACTCAGCAGAGAACTGACGTTGCTGCGCCTGGTTTTCTGAAATGAGCGTGTAATACTCGTGAAGCACTGCATCTGAAGGATCAACTAACAGCTGGCCACTGTTGGCATTTAAAACGAGTTTTTTATCATCAATGTTAGCAGCTAGTACTTGATCAGCACCCACAATTGCGGGAACACCCAAAGCGCGAGCAAGAATTGCTGCATGGGCGTTCACGCCGCCAAGTTCGGTCACAATACCTGCGAGTTTTCCACGCGGAAACTCAGCCAATAACGTGGCATCGACTTCTTTAGCGACTAAAATAACGGGTTTTGCAGGGGCTAGGTCTAATTTATCAGGCTCAATAAGTTGGCGAAGTACCTTTTGACCTAATTCACGGATATCACTGGCTCTTTCCTTCAGGTAAGGATCTTCCATTGCCATGAATTGCTCAATATAACGCATTGATACACGGCTTACTGCAGACTCTGCTTGCCAGCCTTGTTCTACTTCACGTAAGTACTCGCCACCTAAACTTGCTTCATTGAGTAGTAGTTGCAAAGCAGAAAATATCGAAGCGATATCGTCTACTTTTTCGCGATCAAAACGTTGAGACAATGTGCTAATAATGTCACTACAGCGCTGCATCGCGGTCTTTAATCTTTGTAACTCTTTTTCAGTATCAGAAGATTTACGCTCATCTTGAACTAGTGAGATTTCGCCACCTAAAACAAACGCATCTGCGATTGCAATGCCCTTAGATGCGCTTGTGCCTTTAAACACAACTTGCTGCTGAACGTTACTGATAGCCGCTTTATTTTTTAAGCTGCGCACCACAACGGCGAGTTGCGCGGCAAGTGTCATTAAAAAAGCTTCTTCATTTTCACTAAATTGTCTTGGCTGTGGCTGTTGCACCACGATAACCCCGACGACTTGCTTTTGAAAAATGATCGGCACAGCAAGAAAAGCACGATACTCTTCTTCTTCAACTTCTGGGAAAAATTTAAAACGATGATGAGACTTTGCATCGGCAAGATTAACCGCTTCTTCCTTTTCAGCAGCTAAGCCAACTAATCCTTCAGATAAAGGCATTTTTACACTATTGATGGCTGCACTAGCAAGTCCGTCGGTTGCAGAAAGCACAAGATGTTGTTGCTCAAGAATATAGATTGAGCAGCATTGTGTTTGCATCGCTAACTTAGTTTGCGACACTAACACATTTAATGCTGATTCAAGGCTGCTGGCTCCTGCAACAGCTTGAGTGATATCCCTGAGCGTGTTTAACACTTTCCTTGCCCTCTTTAAACGCTAATTAGCTGCGATGTCGACCTCTTTTTCGGCTAGGCTCACGCCCTTGAAATGCCAATGTGGTGAAAGCAAACTCTTTCATTACTTTACGATAAACATCACGTTTGAAAGAAACTACTTGCCTTACAGGGTACCAATAACTCACCCAACGCCAGTCATCAAACTCAGGATGACCACATGAGTTGAGATTAATACTGTCATCGCTATCTTTGAGCTGTAATAAATACCACTTTTGTTTTTGGCCAATACACACAGGTTTGCTTTCCTGTCTGATCAATCTTTTTGGTAAACGATATCTTAACCATGAACGTGTTGACGTTAAAATTTGCACATTTTCAGGTTTGAGACCCACTTCTTCATACAACTCTCGATACATAGCTTCTTCTGGGCTTTCACCATCATCTACGCCACCTTGAGGAAATTGCCATGAATGTTGTCCAAACCGTCTGGCCCACATAACTTGACCATATTTGTTACAGATAATAATGCCCACATTTGCGCGAAAGCCGTCGCTATCAATCACATGGACTCCAATTACACTACAAATTAATGACTAGATTGTTTCACAAAGCTTGCCTACGGGCAAACAAGGATTTACACCTCGTCTTTGGATAAATCGCTCAGTTTTATTCTTTTATCAACAGATGAAGGCATGCTAACCCGACATTATCCACAAAATCTGTGGATATCTCTGTTCGAAACTCTGAAACAAGTGTAATTGAAGTAAATTAAGCGAGGAAAACAAATTAAAAAACCAAAGATAAACGCACAACTTAAACCTTTAATATCAGAAGCTTAAACAAGAAGGCATTAGTGAACTATAACTCTACAAAGCAAAGAGAACAATATTTAACCAGTTGACGTGTTTGCCATTTATAGTTTCCATAGCGTTTTAAGTTATACACAAAAAACAAGAACAATATTTTAAAAATAATAAAATAAAGCGATTTTCTGCCATTGACGAACAATTTTATATCCGCTAAGCATGCTTTTTATAAAGTTATTCATCAAATCTGTGGATAACTATGTGTGAAAGGTTAGTGCAAAACGAGAGTAACTTTAGCTTATGGTTAAAAAAACTAACCAATCTCAAAAAAAACTGTTAATTTTCATATTATTATTAAAATCGTTCTTAGTGAATAACTCTCACTAAACAGTGTGGGCGTTTTTTAACCACATACAAATGCTGCGAATAAATAGATAAACAAGTACACTTCATCATCCATTTTTTTCAATCTAAAAGACGCTTTATGATGAATAGCCAGCCCAATACCATTGAAGAGTTAATGCAAAGAGCAAACGATATGGCAGGGGTAACGTTAGGCGATGTTGCCATGGAGCATAACACCCCAGTACCCGCCAACCTTAAACGTGATAAGGGTTGGATTGGACAATTAATAGAAATGGAATTAGGCGCAACAGCGGGCTCTAAACCCCAGCAAGACTTTTTACACTTGGGTGTAGAGCTAAAAACCATTCCTATCGATCATAATGGACGCCCCATTGAAACAACTTACGTGACCGTAGCCCCACTAACGAATATCCAGGGTCTGACTTGGGAACAAAGTGTTGTTTGTCATAAGTTAAGCCAAGTATTGTGGATCCCTGTAGAAGGTGACAGAAGCATTCCTGTAGGGGAAAGAAGAATTGGTTCACCAGTATTATGGCGACCTAATGCGAATGAAGCACATGCGCTACAGCAAGACTGGGAAGAAATAATGGAATTGATTACCATGGGTAAAGTTGACAAGGTAACGGCTCGCCATGGAGAGGTATTACAATTACGCCCAAAAGCTGCCAATAGCAAAGCATTAACAGAATCAATTGCCGAAGATGGCACAGTAAAGCTCTCAAATCCTCGTGGCTTCTATTTAAAGATCAACTTCACCCACCAAATACTAACAAACGCCTTCAACTAAGATCACATAAAGCCAACATAAAAAAAGAAATCAAAACTAATTTAAATACCACTATGACAAGTATGGGAATTTTCTATAAACTAGCCTGTCTTCAAATATCAACGGATTAGATATAAACCAGTGAAAGCACGTCGACAGACGAGAAAACTACTATTTGCAATAGTTGCATGGTGTGCAGCCATGGGCGCATTTGTATTTTTTCGATATTCACAAGCTCCCGAACTGCCACAATGGGCCATAGGAAAATCAGATCTCGCGACTCTGGCTATTTTCATGGGCTTTGTTTTTGGTTGTTTACATTGGATGTCTAATCTCATTGCTGATTTCAGTGCAATCAGTCGCCTCCCCTATATTTTCTCTGTGATATTCAAAGGGTTATTTTTGTTGCTTGGTGCAATGACATTAGCTTATGTGACACAGTTTTTGAATATGTGGGCTATTGAGAACCATCTTGTCACTTTACGGCAAATGCTCACTGCGCACATTTTATACAGTCCCTCTTTTCAAGCCTTAGTCATCTACTTAGTGGCTGTTAGAGTAGGCCTAGCATTTGTTGAACAAATGGCGCTGTTAGTCGGCCCTCGCGTATTACTGAATATTGGTTTAGGTAAGTATCACCAACCCCGATACGAACATCGATTATTTCTCTTTGTCGATATGGTTTCATCTACGTCCCATGCAGAAACATTAGGCGATTATCGATTCAGTCGATTAATCCAAGATAGCTTTAGCATGTTAGCGGATACCGTAACCAATAATGATGCTGAGATATATCGCTATATGGGCGATGCAGTATTAATCCATTGGCCACTTGAAGAAGGCATTAAAGAAGATCGCTGTATGAACATTTATTATGAGTTCAGCCAGCAACTTAATTGGCACCGACCTTATTTTGAAGAGCATTACGGCTTTGTCCCTAAGTTCAAAGCTGCGGCCCATTGTGGACAAGTTGTTGCTGCCGTTGTGGGTGTACAAAAACAAGAAATTAGCTTCTTTAGTGACGTGCTTAACACACTTGCTAGACTGCAAGATCAGTGTAATCCGCTCGGTCAACGCATGTTGATTTCAGGTGAAGTTGCTCACCGACTTGCAAGGCATGATAGTCAATTTGATTTAGCCGATCTTGGTGCAATGAAACTCAAAGGCAAACAACACGAGATTGAAGTGTACGGTGTCACACCTAAAAAAGTCCCACCTCCAGCTTAATTCTATGTAAAGAGTTACTTAGCCTATGTAACTCCTCGAACTACCAACCATTTTTCATTTTCCACATAAAAAAAGCCTTGAAGCAATGCTTCAAGGCTTAATAATTTCTAGTCACAGAGATTTCAATTAATCATTCTTTTTATCACTTAACAGTGATTCTAGCATTAAGCCTAATGTTCTAAATGTACTGATGCGACTGGTTGTTTGACGCCATACCAAGCCAATATCACGGTAAGGTGCCTCACCCGGTGGGTTCATGATATTCAGTTCAGTATCATTCAAAATACCGGCATCAATCGCCATTTGCGGTAAAAATGTGGTGCCTAGTTTACTGTCGACCATCTGCACTAACGTGTGCAAGCTAGTTGCTGCAAATGGGTTGATTTTAGCACTATTACCTAACTGACAAGCCGTGATGGCATGGCCCGTAATGCAATGCTCACTTTGCAATAAGAAAATACTTTCGTCTGGCATTTTCTGGTAATCAATGGGAGTCATAATGCCATCAGAAAGCTCTTCATGTACCACCATTTTAAAGGGGTCTATCCCTACTTTCATGCTATGAAAACCAGTTGTATCAACAGGTAAAGCTAAAATAAGTAAGTCCAGCTCACCTTTACCCAATGAATCCAATAAGCTTTCAGTGGTGTCTTCTTTTAACAATAAGCTCAGTTGGGGGTAATCTTGCTGGCATTGCTTGACCACTCGACTCAGAAGAAATGGCGCAATCGTCGGAATACAACCTAGTCGGATCTCTCCCGTCATTGGCTCACCTTGATTTTTAACTAACTCAACAAGGTCATCGACATCAGTAAGTAGCTTACGTGCTCTTTCTACCACTTCCTCACCAATGGCAGTGAACATAAATGATTTATGATCCCGCTCTATCAGTTGATAACCCAATTGCTCTTCAAGATTTTGAATGCCACTTGATAAAGTCGATTGACTTACAAAACAAGACTTAGCAGCACGATTGAAGTTTTGTTCTTGATGCAAGTTAACCAGATAAAATAAGTTTTTAAGACTTGGCAGGTTTTTCATTTAATCGATTACCCTATTAAGATTTCATTTAAATAATGAATTAACTCACCTGAAATAACAATCTTCAGTACACGATCAACGACTCATAATGAACATTTACTAAAAAATGTCCAAAAAAAAGTCCCTTACGGGACTTTTAACTCAACAAAAACGATTAAGCTTTTGCTTCAAGAAATTCTTTTAATTGCTGTAGATCAGCACTTGCATGCTTAACAATCTCAGCTAACCAAGCGTTATGCTCAGTTTCCCAGCTTGATTCTTCACCGTGCTGTAAAAGTTGTGCAAATTGTTGAATACGCTTTAAACCTACTGAACCAGCAGCACCTTTAAATTTATGCGCTTCTGCGCACAAAGTATCTTTATCATTTACTTCATTGGCTTTTACTAAGCTGCCCACATACTCAGGCATTAATTGCTCAAATAATACGACGCTTTTTAATAAAGTACCTGCACCAATAGCACTACAATATTGCTCTAAAGTATTGAGATCCAAGATAGACTCTAGCTGAACTGTGGCCATTGTGGCACCTCTTTCAAATTCATAACTGTAAAATTGGAATTTATAATACTCGCAATAATTGCCTATGCAACAATTCCACGCTTTTCAAGTCTATTTTTAGATAAAAAACTACAAAAAATTAACAAATATTTAAAATCACCCCATATAAAACACTAAGAAATATGCAATACGGTTACTTTTTAAACTGTTACAGAGGGAACATAATGGCCTTGACCACCATTTTCAGCTAAATTTCTTACAATTGATACCAGGCCATCCCATCTAAATGCGCACCAATCAGGTGCCAGTAACATCGGTTTCTTAGCATAGGCGGTAACACGATGAAATATTATCTCTTTAGGGGTATTTCTTATCAGTTCACTGGCATAATGGGCGTAATCCTCTTGAGACAGTAACGCCATTCCTTTATGGCGCCACGTTTTGGCCATTACACTGCCTTCGACTATATGCAAGGGATGTAATTTGATGCCATCAACACCGGTACTGATAACCTGCTGTAAACTATTTAAATAATCTTGATAATCTTCGCTCGGTAACCCCAAAATTAAATGAGCGCATACTTTTATTCCTCTTTCTCGAGCCCGTTTCACAGTATCTTGATAAGCAGAAAAATCATGGCCACGATTTATCTTTTTCAATGTTTCATCATTAGCAGTCTGTAAACCTAACTCTAACCAAACCTCGATGCCTTTATTTTGATAACTCACGAGTAAATCAAGAATATCATCAGGTACGCAGTCAGGGCGTGTCCCAATATGAAGCCCCACGATGTCTGCATCTTTTATTGCTTCATCATATTTCTGCTTTAAAACCTGATATTCATCATAGGTACTTGTGTAAGCCTGAAAGTAAGCTATATATTTAGAGGTAGAAGCTGGGGCATTAGCAAGCACCGAACGTTGCTTACCTTGAGAAAGCTGATCTGAGATACTGGCTTCTGTTCCCTGCTCATAACTAAAAGATGAAACATTACAAAAAGTACAGCCACCTTTACCTAATGTACCATCCCGATTTGGACAGGTGAATTTAGCATCAATTGTAAGTTTTCTGATCCTGCCACCGTATTGCTTTTTGCACACAGCGCCGAATGTATTTACGTAATCATCTAAACCCACAATGTGTCCTCGAACTCAAAAAAGTGGCAGATAGTAATCGGCTTAGGAGATTAAAACTTGGTGCTATATCAATAAATGGTTAGATAAATTGATTAATTTATCCACAGGTAAAATTCTGGGTTACAAATTTAGATATCCCTGTGTCAATTTTATTATTCTCAAGTGAATTTATATTCAAATTGACCAAATAGTTAATTAACACTGTACTTGAAAATAAATTCACTATTTATAAAACTAAATCAATTAGACCTAAGTGTTAACGAAAAGTAACAAAACTTTTTAGTGATTTTTAAAATTCTTTTTATTCATAAGGTTATACGAACAAAACCACAGTTTACGTTAACGTCAACAAGCTTTTTTTTAACATTTGCAATTGCAATAACAATTCATTTTGTTGAGTAATTTAAGTTTGACCTTTATTCATTATCGGGCTAATTTGGGTGGTTCGGGTGCATATCTATGAGAACTTCTCCGCATTATCCGAGTCGTATTAAGTTAGGTTTAGGGAGTTTTTGTATGAGCTTATATCATCCCAGCTTTGAGCGGGACAATTGTGGTTTCGGTTTAATAGCCCAAATGGATGGCGATGCTAGCCATCGTATTGTCCGTACCGCTATCCACGGATTAGACAGAATGAAACACCGTGGCGGTATTGCATCGGATGGCCGCACAGGTGATGGCTGTGGACTATTAATGTCGATGCCTAAAGATTTTTTTGCAGCCGTTGCAACAGAAAACGATTGGCATTTAAGCCGCAAGTTTGCAGTGGGTATGTTGTTTCTAAGTCAAGATCCAGTAAAAGCAGAAACATCAAAAGCAATTTTAGAAAAAGAACTCCAACGTGAAACGCTGAGTGTCGCAGGCTGGCGAAAGGTCCCAGTTAATCCAGACGTACTTGGTGAAATAGGCCGTAAAAGTTTACCGCAAATTTATCAGGTACTGATTAATGCGCCAGTAGGCTGGCGAGAAAAAGATTTAGAACGCCGTCTATATATGGCGAGACGTCGTCTTGAGCAACAAATTGTTGATGACAACGATTTTTACGTTGCCAGCTTATCGGGTCAGGTCATTGTCTATAAAGGCTTAATGATGCCTGCGGACTTGCCTTCGTTTTATACTGACCTTGCTGATATTCGTTTAAAAAGTACTATTTGCTTATTCCATCAACGCTTTTCGACTAACACATCGCCTAAATGGCCTTTAGCACAACCGTTTAGATTTTTAGCTCATAACGGTGAAATTAATACCATTACAGGTAATCGTCAGTGGGCACGCGCTCGTGCATACAAGTTTAATTCACCACTTTTACCTGACTTACAACAGGCAGCCCCTTTTGTAAATGAAACAGGTTCAGATTCATCGTCATTAGATAACATGCTAGAAATGCTGTTATCTGGCGGGATGGACCTCTATCGTGCTATGCGCTTGTTGATCCCACCAGCATGGCAAAGTAATCCAGAAATGGATGACGAGTTGAAAGCATTCTACGACTTTAACTCAATGCATATGGAGCCGTGGGACGGCCCTGCCGGCATTGTAATGAGTAATGGCCGTCATGCTGCCTGTGCTGTCGACCGTAACGGTCTACGCCCTTCTCGTTACGTTATAACCAAGGACAGAATCCTAACACTGGCTTCAGAAGTCGGCATTTGGGATTACTCTGCAGATGAAGTGGTTGAGAAAGGTCGTGTTGGCCCTGGCGAGTTATTAGTTTTAGATACCATGAATGGTCGTCTATATTCGTCATTCGAAATCGATAACGATTTAAAGCGCCGTCATCCTTACAAAGAATGGATGGCTAAGAATAGCCGTACATTAGTTCCAGCCAATCAAATTGAATCTGCTCAGCAAGGTGCAAGTAATTTCTCTGCTGATGTATTACTTCAATACCAAAAACAATTTGGTTACAGCCGTGAAGAACTTGAACAAGTTATTTGGGTACTCGCTAGTAAAGGTGAAGAAGCAACAGGCTCTATGGGTGACGATACCCCAATGGCTGTATTGTCTAAAAAATCCCGTTCACTTTATGACTACTTCCGTCAAAAGTTTGCTCAGGTCACTAACCCGCCGATTGATCCGTTACGTGAAAAACACGTAATGTCATTGACCACTTGTGTTGGTCGAGAGCAAAACCTATTTTGTGAAACTACCGGTGTTGCTTATCGCGTGATGTTCGAGTCCCCAGTGCTTTTATTCAGTGACTTCAACCAATTGCTTGGCTTAGATAGCACTTATTATCGTGCTAACACGGTTGATCTTAACTATGACGCCCATGAAGACTTACAACAAGCGATTGAGCGCATCACTGATGATGCAGAACGCTTAGCAAGAAGTGGCACAACCCTACTGATTTTATCAGACCGCGCAACCGCTAAAAATGTTCAGGTTATTCCTGCTGCTATGGCTGTAGGTGCGGTGCAGCAACGTCTTGTTGATAAAAGTTTGCGTTGTGATACTAACATTATCGTTGAAACCGCTTCAGCACGTGATCCTCATCATTTTGCTGTTTTACTCGGCTTTGGCGCGACGGCTATTTATCCTTACTTAGCTTACGAGTCAATTTCGGCAATGGCGAAGAAAAACCAAGTAGAAGATGACAGCATCTTGATGCTTAACTTCCGTCAAGGCATTGAAAAAGGCCTGCGTAAGATCATGTCTAAGATGGGCATCAGCACCGTTGGTTCTTACCGTTGTAGCCAACAATTTGAAGCAGTGGGTCTATCATCAGATGTGATTGAACTTTGCTTTAAAGGTGTTATTAGCCGTATCGAAGGTGCGAGCTTTGAACATCTAGCTGCCGATCAAAAGAAACTTCATACCGCCGCATATCGTGCCCATATACCATTACCGCAAGGTGGTTTATTGAAGTATGTTGAAGGTGGTGAATATCACAGCTTCAACCCTGATGTAGTCAATACACTACAACAGAGCCTTAAAGATCAAGACTATCCAAAATACAAGAAATTTGCCGCGTTAGTCGATGACCGACCTATTGCGACATTACGTGATTTAATTGGCGTTAAAGGGACTAACCAAGCCATTGAAGAGTCACAAGTCGAAGTAGCAGAAAACCTATTCCCGCGTTTCGATAGTGCAGCAATGAGTATCGGTGCATTAAGCCCAGAAGCTCATGAAGCACTTGCTGTTGCGATGAACCGTATTGGTGGTCGTTCAAACTCTGGTGAAGGTGGTGAAGATGCCAGTCGCTTTAATAGCGAGCGCAATTCAGCCATCAAACAGATTGCATCAGGCCGCTTTGGTGTTACCGCTCATTACTTAGTTAATGCTGACGTATTGCAAATTAAAGTAGCCCAAGGTGCTAAGCCGGGTGAAGGTGGTCAATTACCAGGTCATAAAGTCAGTGTTGAAATTGCAGGTTTACGTCATGCACGTCCTGGCGTGACCTTGATTTCGCCACCGCCACACCACGATATTTATTCAATTGAAGATTTAGCTCAGCTGATTTTCGATTTGAAACAAATCAACCCTAAAGCGCTCGTGTCGGTGAAACTCGTTTCAGAGCCTGGTGTCGGGACTATTGCTACAGGTGTCGCAAAAGCCTATGCCGATATGATCACCATTTCTGGTTATGACGGTGGTACTGGCGCAAGTCCAGTCACTTCAGTTAAGTATGCTGGTTCTCCATGGGAATTAGGTCTTGCAGAAGTGCATCAATCATTGGTTGAAAATGGCTTGCGTCATAAAATTCGCTTACAGGTTGATGGCGGTTTAAAAACAGGCTTAGACATTGTTAAAGCTGCTTTGTTAGGTGCTGAAAGCTTTGGTTTTGGTACCGTGCCTATGATTGCGTTAGGGTGTAAATATTTACGTATTTGTCACTTAAACAACTGTGCAACCGGTGTAGCCACTCAAGATAAAAACTTACGTGATAAGCATTACCATGGTTTACCTGAGCGAGTGATTACTTACTTTGAGTTTGTAGCACAAGAAGTCCGTGAATGGATGGCAAGCCTTGGTGTGGCTAAATTTGAAGACTTAGTCGGTCGCACTGATTGGCTCTATGCCCTTGAAGGCCAAACAGCCAAACAACTTGGGTTAGATTTAGCGCCTATTTTATATCAGCCTAAAGTAGCGGAAGGCAGCGCAATTACCTGGAAAGAGTTGAATCCACCATCAGATAAAGGTGAACTTAACTTACAAATTGTCACTGACGCTGCTCAATCAATACTTGAAGGCAAAGCGTTCAGCAAGCAATACGCAATTAATAACACTAACCGCTCAATCGGTGCTGCGCTTTCTGGTTACATTGCTACCAATATCGGTGTCAAAGGTGCTAAAGAGCCAATTTCACTACAGTTCAACGGTAGTGCAGGTCAAAGCTTTGGTGTGTGGAACAGCCCAGGTCTTGAGATGAATCTGGTTGGCGATGCGAACGATTACGTCGGTAAAGGCATGTCTGGCGGTAAGATTGTTATCAATCCACCTGTCGGTAGTCCTTTCCAAAGTGAGCAAAGTGCCATTATGGGTAATACCTGTTTATACGGTGCAACGGGTGGACGCGTATATGCTGCAGGTCAAGCCGGTGAACGTTTTGGTGTACGTAACTCTGGTGCTATCGCTGTTGTTGAAGGTGTGGGTGATAACGGTTGTGAATACATGACCGGCGGTATTGTTGTTGTACTTGGCCAAACAGGTGTGAACTTTGGCGCAGGTATGACTGGTGGCTTTGCTTACATTTTTGACAGATTTAATCACTTTAGTCGCCGCGTAAATACGGAACTTGTTGATACGCAAAAATTAGAATCAAAAATTCAGCAACAGCATCTTAAAGAGCTGATTGAAGCACATGTTGAAGCCACAGGCAGTGAACATGCCAAGATGATCCTAAGTGATTTTGAAAACTGGTTAGACTGTTTTGTATTAGTTAAGCCTAAGAATATTGCCGTTGCCGACTTGCTTAAAATTGAGCAAAAAAGCCCGGAATTAGCTGTGAAGGCGGGGTAATTTAAATGAGTAATGATTTTCAATTTATCGAGGTGGATCGTAAAGATCCGACTAAGCACTCGGCCAAAGAGCGTTCGACACAGTTTATCGAAATTTATCAGCCTTTCTCTCAGCCACAAGTGGCAGAGCAAGCAGACCGCTGTTTAGATTGTGGTAACCCTTATTGTGAGTGGAAATGCCCACTGCACAATTATATTCCAAATTGGCTAAAGCTTGCAGAGCAGGGTCGTATTCTTGAAGCTGCTGATTTAGTTCATGAGACAAATACGCTACCAGAAATTTGTGGCCGTGTTTGTCCACAAGACCGTCTTTGTGAAGGTGCTTGTACCCTCAATGACGACTTTGGCGCAGTTACTATTGGTAATGTTGAAAAATACATTACTGATACCGCTATTAGCCAAGGATGGCGACCAGACATGAGCAAGGTAACGCCTCGTAAAGAGCGCGTTGCAATTATTGGTGCGGGTCCAGCTGGTTTAGGTTGTGCGGATATTCTTAGCCGAAATGGTGTTAAAGCCGTGGTTTATGATAAGTACCCACAGATTGGTGGTTTACTGACATACGGTATTCCTTCATTCAAGCTTGATAAAGACGTTATGCAAACCAGACGTAATGTCCTCGAAGGAATGGGAATTGAATTTAAAATGGGTGTCACTGTTGGTAAAGACATCCCATTTAAAACCCTGCTTGATGAATACGATGCCGTGTTCTTAGGTATGGGAACATACACAGCAATGAAAGCGCGTCTGCCCGGTGAAGACAGTCAAGGTGTGATTCAAGCATTACCATATTTGATTGGTAATACCCATGAATTGATGGGCACACAATGTCCAGACAACCCATATTTAAGCCTTGAAGGCAAAAATGTAGTGGTATTGGGTGGTGGTGATACTGCGATGGATTGTGTGCGTACAGCAGTTAGACAAGGCGCTAAAAGTGTCACTTGTGCATACCGTCGTGATGAAGCCAACATGCCAGGTTCTCGCCGTGAAGTGCAAAATGCACGCGAAGAAGGGGTTAACTTCTTATTTAATCGCCAACCTGTAGCGATTAAAGAACAAGATGGTGTTGTAACTGGGATTGAATGCGTTGAAACCCAAATGGGTGAAGCGGATGAGTCTGGCCGTAAAAAAGCTGAAGTGATTCCAGGAAGTGAGCAAATTCTTGAAGCTGATGCCATCATCATTGCGTTTGGTTTCCAAGCAAGCCCAGCAGCTTGGTTCAATGACTTTGGCATTGAAACCAACGAATGGGGTTTAGTAAAAGCCAGTAAGTTTGATGACAATCCATTTCAAACGACAAACCCGAAAGTGTTTGCTGGTGGTGATATGGTGCGCGGTTCAGACCTTGTTGTTACCGCTATTGCTGAAGGCCGTGATGCAGCACAAGGGATTTTAAACTCTTTTGAAGATGCCTAACTTCAGCTGAATAGGTTTAGGCTATTAAATAAGTCATAAAAGCGCATTGAAAAATGCGCTTTTTTTATCGATAAAATTTATATCGCTCCCAGTTCTACTTTCCCCATCTATGCTATATTAGCCGCCATATTTACCGCTAAGTGTCTGTTTGCCAGCTAGGCGTTATTCAAACAGCTCTACTTCGCTATATTAATGCCAATAATTAACTAATTGGCTTACAAAAATGAGAATCAGTTTATGAAAATCGCTATCATCGGTGCAATGGAACCTGAAGTTGCTCACTTAATTGAAACAATGACTAACCCTGTACATTCAACCGTTGCAGGTATTGAATTTGTTGAAGGTCAATTATCAGGTCAAGATGTTGTAGTGACACGTTCTGGCATTGGTAAAGTCGCTGCAAGTATTGCAACAACGCTAGTTATCAATAACTTCAATGTTAACGCTGTTATCAATACTGGCTCAGCTGGCGGATTTGTTGATAGCTTAAGTATCGGTGACATTGTGATTTCATCAGAAGTACGTCACCACGATGTCGACGTTACCGCTTTTGGTTACGAAATCGGTCAAATGGCTTCTCAGCCAGCTGCTTTCATCCCTGATGCAAAACTAGTTGAAGCTGCAAAAGCTGCGATTTCATCTTTAGGTGAAGCACAGGTGATTGAAGGGTTAATTGCTACTGGTGATAGCTTCATTTGCGATCCTGAGCGTACAAAAATCATGTTGAACAACTTCCCTACAATGGCGGCCTGTGAAATGGAAGCTGCTGCAATTGCGCAAGTATGTCACCAGTTTGAAGTTCCTTTTGTGGTTATCCGATCGCTTTCAGATAATGCCAACAATGACTCTGCAGTCGACTTTGATACTTACATTGTTAAAGCAGGTCACTATTCTGCACTTATGGTCATTGCGTTATTAAAACAGCTATAATCCGGTTATCGGCTGATTAAACGCATTATTTTGCTCAAAACAAAATGCACAGTGCAGTAAAAACAATGGGATGGTCACACTAAATTGATTGATAGCACCTTTTACGAAGAGTTAATTCGAATAGATGGCAACTTACTACAAAGTTGCTTGGTGCTATTTATGGCGTTATTTATTTCACGAGTTGCGCCTATTTCTAGGAAGTATCATCCGGTTGTTTTGTTTCATCAGTTGGCTAATTTACTTAGCCAAAAAGTCATTCACCCACAACGTAGCCCTAAGCAGCAAGTAACAGCAGGTCTGCTGGCAAGTATGTTGTTAGTGGTACCAATCTGGTTTACGATTTACTTTATTCTTTCCTTAGCTGCTTACCCTTGGTTTTTCGATTGTATTCTGTTGTATTTCTGCATCAGCGACGCTGGATTTAAACCCGTGGCGAAAGATGTCATTAGCGCACTTGAACATGGTCAAAAGGCCACAGCTAAAGCAGACTTAGCGCCTTGGTTTGCGCAACAAACCCGTTCGTTATCAGAAATCGGTATTGCAAAAGCCACCATAGAAAGACTACTTATTTCGCCAATCTATGGCACCGTCGCCACTATATTATTTTATGCCATTGGTGGCACACCACTAGTATTGTTACTGCACCTCATTAAACAACTTGAGCATTGCTGGCCAAACTATGTCCCCCAGTACCGATTTTTTAGCGCAGCAATATATCTTTTCAACCGAATTATTTATGCTGTGCCAACGATGTTATGGAACCTCACTTTAGTGCTTCAAGGCGGTTTTAAAAATATCTCGTCACTAATAAACCAGCCTAGTCATACTGGTGGTATATACGGTTATTCAAGTTTATATATCGGCAGTAGAATTTTAGAAGTGGAACTAGGCGGCCCGCAAAAGTTTGTCTTCAACCAACAAGAGCAGCGGGTTGATGTAAGTAAAATCAACCCTTCAAGAATGCCAGAGGTCAGTGATATCAAAAATGCCATTAGCTTAACCTCATGGGCGGTCACTTTTTGGATTTCCTTTACCATCGCCATTCCTATGTTATGGACTGGATTAAGATGGGTACAAGCAATGTGATTTTATTTATAAAAGCGTTATTATATTTAGCTAAATGATTTATCCCGTTCCATTTGAGGCAAAACGTCTTGTTAGATAACATCCAAATATCGTTAACAACCCCCGGTTTATTATTCCCTGCCATTTCATTATTGTTACTGGCCTACACCAACCGTTTTTTTTCGTTAGCGGCGTTAATTAGAAACTTAAGTGCTTCAGGAAAACCTGTCGATAACGAACAAATTAAAAATCTCAGACAACGAATTAGCATCATTAGAAGGATGCAAGAAGCGGGTGTTGTCAGCTTCGCTATCTGTGTCGTAAGCATGATATTTATCTATTTAGGCTTTTTCCATACAGGCTCGATTGTTTTCGGTCTCAGCTTACTCTTTTTACTGTATTCACTTATTTTATCGGTTATAGAAATTAGAATATCTGTCGATGCGCTCAACATTCATATCAAAGAATTAAGCTGCCAACAGCATTGTAAAAATACACTTAACGAAAGCAAGTCACATACCCAAGAGCCATCTGATGATTAATTTTGAATGGATTTACTTTTTTGACCTTTGCGGTACTGCTGTATTTGCGCTTTCGGGCGCCATCGCTGCAGGGAAACACCGCATGGACCCATTTGGCGTCATCGTGCTTGCTTCGGTTACCGCTATTGGCGGCGGCAGTATTCGTGATGCCCTTACTGGCGCGACACCGGTATTTTGGATAAGTGATCCTAATTACGTTATCGTAATTCTAGCGACCGTGTTGGCTTGTTTTATATTGGTCAGAAAACCGCACAAATTACCCCAATTAACTCTCCCCATTGCGGATGCTTTTGGTCTAGCATTATTCACAGTCATCGGAGCAGAAAAAGCGTTAATGATGGGGTTATCTGGTATGTCAGCTGTTATTATGGGACTGATTACGGGTGTTGGAGGCGGTATTATTCGTGATTTACTCTGCCGCCAAGTTCCTATGGTGTTGCGTACAGAAATTTATGCAACAGCCTCAATCGTTGGTGGTATTTGTTATACCTTAAGTATTGAAGTAGGAATGGATAAGACCAGTGCCTTATTCTTTGCTATGTTCAGTACCTTAATTATTCGCCTAAGTGCAATACGTTGGCATTTGTCGTTGCCTGCATTTGATTTAAAAAGTAAGAGGCCCTAAGTGCGAATTGTTGGTTTGTTATGTGGTATTTTTTGTGGTTTATATAGCTTAACCAGTCATGCTGTTGTGGGTGAAATGCCTAAAGAGCAACAAATGGCAGTCCGGTATATGCAAGCGCTAACCGATCATGATTATCGTGCGCTTAGAAGCTTTTACAACCGTGATAGTGTTTTTTATGATAAAACCGCCAATGTCACCTATAAAGGTGGCAGGCATATTATTGATTTTTTCGAGCGGGCCCATGAAGGTGTACTCGAATACAAGTTCAATATTGAGCACATGTTTAACACAGGTTCATTAGTGGTGATGATTGGTAACTATCATCTTCGCGGGCCTGGTGAGCAATTTGGTAAACCGGGTAAAATTATTGAAATCGCCATACCGGGTGTAACCACTCTAAAATTTGATATGAATACCGACAGAATGACTGAACAAGTCGATTTAATGGATTACCAAACCATGTCGGATCAACTGCAAACTCAATAAATAGACCTAAGACTTATCAGCACTATTCGACAAGCCTCCCAAAAGTAGCATAAGTAATAAGCAGTACCCAAACAAAAAAACGACTCAAATGAGTCGTTTTTATTTAACCGCAATCAATGTTTAATGATGCGATTTAAACCAAAGTGATTTAGACCAAAGTGATTTAAACCAAAGTGATCTTAGCAAACTTACGTTTACCCACTTGGAAAATAGCCGTTAAACCCGCTTCAAACACTTGACGCGTATCAGCTAGTTTTTCACCATCCATCTTCACAGCGCCTTGCTTAACCATACGCATGCCATCTGAAGTTGAGCCCACTAAACCTGCACTTTTAAGCAAGTTAGCAATCGCTATACCTTCTTCACCAGCTGCAATGTCCATTTCTTCAATATCATCAGGCATCGCCCCTTTCTGGAAACGATTAATGAATTCTTGATGAGCTGCTTCAGCTTGTTCTTGGTCATGGAATCTTGCGATGATTTCTTTAGCCAGGGCAATTTTCACATCACGCGGGTTTTGGCCGTTAGCAATGTCTTCTTTAAATTGGGCAATTTCAGCTAATGGACGGAATGAAAGCAACTCGAAGTAGCTCCACATTAGGTCATCTGAAATAGACATGATTTTACCGAACATTTCGTTAGCAGGCTCACTCACACCAATATAGTTATGAGCTGACTTAGACATCTTCTTAACGCCATCTAAGCCAACTAATAATGGCATCATGATCACTGTTTGCGGCTTTTGACCTTCAGCTTTTTGTAACTCACGGCCCATTAGCAAGTTGAACTTTTGATCCGTTCCACCTAACTCTACATCGGCTTTCAATGCTACAGAATCATAACCTTGTAACAGTGGGTACATGAATTCGTGAATGGCAATCGCCTGCCCTGATGCATAACGCTTTTTAAAATCATCACGCTCCATCATACGAGCAACAGTTTGCTTTGAACCTAAACGGATCATCCCAGCTGCGCCTAATGGCTCTAACCAACTTGAGTTAAATTCGATGCGCGTTTTAGCGGGGTCTAGAATTTTAAAAACCTGCTCTTTATAGGTTTCAGCGTTAGCAAGTACATCTTCGCGTGTTAACGGTGGACGAGTGCTATTTTTACCACTTGGATCGCCGACCATACCGGTGAAGTCGCCAATCAAGAAAATCACTTCGTGACCGAGCTCTTGAAACGCACGCAGCTTATTTAAAATGACCGTATGGCCTAAATGAATATCTGGAGCGGTTGGATCTGCACCTAGTTTGATTCTTAAAGGACGTCCCTCTTTAAGTTTTTCTAGCAGATCTGACTCGAGTAATATCTCGTCGGTACCACGTTTAATTTCTGCTAACACTTGGTCTAAATCAGCCATTTCGGCACCTACTCCTGCAGCTTTGATAAAAAAATAAGAGGCCTATATTACTTGTTAGCCACGCTAATTGAAAGTGTGTACACTAAGGGGATTACAACGAAAAAGAGAAACTGGTACATAGGTCGATGGCAAAGCTAATCACTTTATTCAAATTACTGCCAAAAGTGCATCAAATAGCACTGAGTTTATTAGTTATTTTCACGGTAATTATCGTGTTATTTCCCTCTGATGACGCTAAAGCATCCAAGCAAACTACCGGTGGTACTGTCGATATTTCTGACCGTCTTGGCTTACAGCAAGATAACGATGATGAAAACGCTGAAACCAGCTCAAGAAACAAGCAATCCGAGTACTCGGTGCCTTTAGCTTTTAGAACACCAACGCCCCCGAACGAAAATAGTCTTCCGTCGAGTCAATCGACGCAAAAACAACAATCTCTCGCACCGTCAAAAGATAGCAGCCCTATTGCTAACTTAGATCCATTATCGACTTCTGATAATAACTTATTATCCCATAATGACGATGTTGAAAATGCTGTGCCTTACCGCGAAGCCGACCTACTGTCACACAAGTCATTTAAAGTGTCTAAAGGTGATACTTTTGGTGGCTTAGCCAATCGTGCAGGCTTAAGCCCACGAGATGTTTATCAAATAACGCGTCTGCCAAAATCGAAAAAGAACTTACTTAAGATCATGCCAGGCGAAGAAATCATAGTCACAAAAGATGCCCAGGATGAAATAACGCAAATCAGTTATCAAATGGACAAGATTTCAACCCTGTTAATCAGTAAAAATGAAGATAAATTTGAAGAAAAAGTGAATGTAAAAACCATCACCTTAGAGAACAAATTTATCACCGCCAATATCAGTAGTAATTTTTGGAATGCTGCAGCGACAGCGGGTTTATCTGCTAACCACATTATGCAACTGGCTAATATCTTTGGCTGGGACATCGATTTTGCATTAGACATTCGCAAGGATGACCATTTCTCATTAATGTTTGAGGAAGAGTTTGTTGATGGTCAATTCATTGGCACGGGCAACATCTTAGCTGCTGAATTTTATAATCAAGGCGAGCGCTATACCGCAGTGCGCTATACCGACGGTGAATATTATTCAGAATCTGGTAATAGTATGCGTAAAGCTTTTTTACGCTCGCCAGTTGATTTTAAATATGTCAGCTCAAGCTTTAACCCTAGACGTTTACACCCTGTAACAGGACAAGTCAGAGCCCATAGAGGCGTGGATTATGTTGCCGCAATAGGTACACCCATTAAAGCGGCAGGCCGGGGTAAAGTCGTTGAAGCCAGCTACAATAAATACAATGGTAACTATGTCTTCATTAAGCATAATGACACTTACACCACTAAGTACTTACATTTAAACAAACGCAAAGTTAAACGCGGTGACACGGTTAAACAAGGCGAGATTATCGGAACGTTGGGCAAAACAGGCCGAGTCACTGGCGCTCATTTGCATTACGAGTTCATTGTGAATGGCGTACACCGTAATCCAAGAACGATTAAATTACCCAAATCTCAACCGATTGATAAAAAAGAGAAGAGCCAATTTGCGGTTTTGAGTAAACAACTTATGGCAAAAATCGAGCAAAATAAACAGCGCCATTACGCCAATACAAACAACTCATTTGAATAGCTGATTTTGGGCGCTGATTTTGGGCGCTGATTTAGGGCATTGAGTGGGAGTCACTTATATTTATTACAACTAAGACTCACCAGCGTTAGCGGCTACTGTTAACCGCAATGAGCATGTCAGTTTACCTGTTATAATTAGACAGTCCTGCCGTACAGTTCAATTTAGGTTTACGGCAGTTAAGTACACTGTAATACGGAACTAGACAAAATCAATAAAACTCAATAAAACTCAATAAAACTCAATACTGAGCTTATTAGACTCTTGAGCAAAAAAACATTTACTATCCACTTTCCCTTAATTTGAGCTATTCACTATGACAATATCCCATCATCAACCTCACTATTTCATCGGTTTAATGTCAGGGACCAGTATGGATGGTGTCGATGCTGTGTTAGTGGACTTCTCAGATAACAAAAGCCACCTTATTGCCAGTCATAGTATTGAAATACCTGAACACCTTTTAATACAACTACACCGTTTATGTACTCCTAATACTGATGAAATTAATATTATGGGGCGCATGGATAGAGCGATGGGACTTTTGTTTGCCCAGGCTGTTAATGAGCTATTAGCCAAAACAGCACTTGATAAAACAGACATTATTGCAATCGGTAGCCATGGGCAAACCATCAGGCACATGCCAAATCTTGAACATGGCTTTACCCTCCAAATTGGTGACCCTGAAACCATCGCTGTTGAAACAGGGATTAATGTGATTGCGGATTTTCGCAGAAAAGATCTCGCTTTAGGTGGACAAGGTGCCCCATTAGTCCCAGCATTTCATCAAGCTATGTTTGCTAGAAATAACTATCCAAGAGTCATCCTAAATATTGGTGGTATTGCTAATATCACTTACCTGCCTGGCGACAGTGACCAAGTTATTGGTTTTGACACAGGTCCAGGAAACACCTTGATGGATGCATTCATTCTACAAGAGCAACTACTTCCATTTGATGAATCTGGCCAATGGGCCGCATCAGGCACCACTGATAATGATTTCCTACAACATTTGTTGTCACACCCATACTTTGCTATGGCTTATCCTAAAAGCACAGGTAGAGAACTATTTAACCAAGCATGGTTAGAACAACAAAAAGCCAATTTTTCTCACTTAAGTCTTGCTGATATTCAATCGACGTTATTGGACTTAACTTGCCATAGCATTGCTAACGATATAAATCGTTTAACTGACTCAGGCAGTGTATTTGTTTGCGGTGGTGGAGCGTTAAATAAAACCTTAATGCAACGTTTAAACTTACTATTACCCAATCTTGCACTTTCAACCACATCTGCAATCGGCATGGATCCAAAGTGGGTAGAAGGTATTGCATTTGCTTGGTTAGCGATGCGCAATCACCATGGTTTAAGTGGTAACCTACCTGTAGTGACGGGTGCAAGTCGATTTGCGGTGCTAGGTAGTTTTTATCAAGCCAACTAGCTCTTCTTTAAGCACCACATTTATTTTATTAACAATGCCCATAGGAGCGAAAACTCTTTCGCTCCATATCAAAGGTTCAACCCAATATTCTCTCGATGAGCCCCCTCTTTAAATGTCTGTTAGCGCTTGATATCTCATATTCTGTTTCAAACTATATAAAATTCATATAAGCATCATTGAATTTATAGGCTTTTACTGCTTAACTTTTGCTAGATGAATCACTAGTAAAGAAAAACTGGCAGAGAAAAACTGATAAGGAAACGAATAGGCTCCTTAACAAAGGGACTTATCAGCTAACAGCATCATTTCTCGCGTCAGTTGCAATCAACACAGTTATTAATAAATGGACTTAATCATCTTCAATTTAATAAGGACAGTTAAATGACCATCCAGCAAAAAATGTTAGCAGAATTTATCGGCACTATGTGGCTTGTACTTGGCGGGTGTGGCAGCGCTGTGTTAGCCGCTGCTTTCCCTGAAGTGGGCATTGGTTTACTTGGTGTTTCACTCGCATTCGGTTTAACCGTACTCACAATGGCATTTGCCATCGGCCATATCTCAGGTTGCCACTTGAATCCTGCGGTATCGTTTGGTCTATGGGCTGGCGGACGCTTTCCAACAGCGGAATTAGCCCCTTACATTGCTGCCCAAGTTACAGGTGGTGTGGCTGGAGCCGCTGTGCTATTTCTCATAGCTAACGGCCAAGACGGATTCAGTTTAGCTGGCGGGTTTGCATCAAATGGCTTTGCAGAGCACTCTCCTGGTGGCTACAGCATGATGTCAGTGTTAATTACGGAAATCGTGATGACAATGTTCTTTTTACTGATCATTCTTGGCGCAACAGACTCACGTGCACCAGCAGGCTTTGCCCCAATTGCCATAGGTTTAGGCTTAACTTTAATTCATTTAATCAGTATTCCAGTTTCTAACACCTCAGTTAACCCCGCTAGAAGTACTGGACCTGCACTATTTGTCGGTGATTGGGCTTTATCGCAATTATGGCTATTTTGGGTTGCTCCCATTGCTGGCGCAATATTGGCAGGCATGATTTACCGTTTTTTTGACAAACCAGCTGAGAACTAATCAAAGCAGAATGATTCAATTAGCCTGCTACAAGAGCACCCAATGTGCTCTTTTCTTTTTTAAAACTAACAGTCGATGTTATCATGCCCTATTCGCGCGAATAAGCGCCAAATTAGTCCCACTTTGCAATGAGAGTCCACCATGAGCAGCAAACCAAAATCAATTGAAGATCAACTCAACATGACACCAGAAGCACGCTACGATTACCTTGTTGAACAAGTTAAGCAAGAGCAACAAATTTGGAGCCTGCAAGACCAAGATGGTTGCGTTATGCTAACCACTGAAGACGAAGATTGCATTCCAATGTGGCCTTCAGAAGAAGCTGCAAAACTATGGGCTGTTGATGAATGGCGCGATTGTGAACCACTATCTATTCCGCTTAATGAATTTCAAGAGCGTTGGGTCGGTGGTATGTCTGAGGATGATTTATTCGTTGCTGTATTCCCAGTACAAGAAGACTTAGGTGTGGTTATCCCACCATATGAACTTGATTCACGTTTGACGCCGAAAAAGCAATCTAAGCATTAATGATATCTTCAGCTGATACCAACACTGCACTTACACTCAAGCGATAAGTTAAGGCCTTATGACGGATAAAAATTTACAACAGCAAGATGCTGAAGAGATAAATATTGTCGAAGCAAACACTGACAGTAGCACCGAAAAAAAAGCCTCCGGACAAAATGCTACCGAATCAGAAGTCACTGAACTAGAAGTCACTGAACTAGAAGTCACTGAACTAGAATCCACTGAACCAGAAGCCACTAGCACAGATGTCATCAACCAAAGCGCTACTGAAAAAGCTGTTTTTCCCAAACGGCTTATCGCATTAATGGCGGTATATGTGATGACTTCTGTTAGCGGCTTAATGGCGCAGCAAGGTGTTTTACTGTGTGTATTAACCTTACTCATGGTATTAGGTGTAGCAGGCAGACAAAAAGCGGCGCTTTATATGCTTCGTGCCTACGGAATTTTACAACTTGCCTTGTACAGCGTATTACCCATTATCATGTATGATCCTGACAATCTTGTCGCTGGGCCTACAACAGTAGACTTTGGCTTTATGCAAATGGTGCTGCCAGATTGGATTATTTTTAGCGTACTAATTCTATTGGCTATACTGCAAGTCTGGATAAGCTTCAACAAAGCGGTATTCAAGTGGTTTAAGCCGAGAATGAACTTTAATATCATCAGCTGATAAAATTAAAAAACAAAAAAGCCGTCATCAGACGGCTTTTTTTATCTTCCACTATCTACATTTAATCGCGATATACGAAATCTTAAATTAGACAGAGAAGCTTGCACCACAACCACAAGTAGTCGTTGCATTTGGGTTCTTAACAAAGAAGCGAGACCCTTCAAGTCCTGAAGTATAATCAACTTCACCACCAACAAGGTATTGAAGGCTCATAGGATCAACAACCAGTTGAACCCCTTGCTTTTCAATCGTGAAATCACCTTCGTTAACTTTTTCATCGAAAGTAAAACCATACTGGAAACCTGAACAACCACCACCTGTGACATACACACGCAGTTTTAATTCTGGGTTCTGCTCTTCTTCTAACAGTCCCTTCACTTTAGTTGCCGCAGCATCGGTAAATTGAATTGGCATTGCTGCATCTGTTTGTTCAGTCATTACTACCTCTTACTTCAGTTTCAGGTCGGAATTATCTATTACCTGACTAATTTGTTCAAGTATTACTCTTAGTTCTTTTTTAGCTTTCTAGTAACTCTGCGATCTCGAATGTTTGTTCAATGCTTCCACCTTTCACACCACGATTGGCCTGCACCTGAACTACAGCTTTAATTCTTTGCAAATCAAAATCTTGTGGCAAACTTATTTCCGCGTCAAACATTTGAAAATATCGAAAGCCAAATTTAAATGTCTCAATATCTAAATCACTTAACGAGATTTCAACTTGCTTTTCGCCTTGCACGCCCACCAAAACAATGTCGGCAACGCCTTTAACGCTATTCTTACGCTTTTGTAATTGAGTTAAAATTAAGCGCATTTGATAACTGTTTGGCAATAAGCCTTTAGAAAGTTCAAGCCCATGTATTGCCACACCATCAACTTCTTTCTCTGGTGAGACTAGGCTGCGATAAAAAGCTAATTCTTGTTCAAGTGTTTTTTGTTGCTGTATTTGCTTAGAAAACATTTGTTTCATATTCGCATTAGCTTCCTTTTCAATCGAAAGGGCAATATCAAGACGAGAAACGACATGAGACTGCTGCCTAAGCTCGGTTTTTAGCGCTGTAATTTCTACTGCTTCATGCTGCGGCTCAACAACTTCAGATATAAAAATAGTATGACTAAGAACGCCAACAATAAAACTGATAATGATTAACGCAGATAAATATAAACCTGATGAACGAAATTTGCGTTCTTGAACTTGCAAGCGGTCAAGCAAGCGATGATAATTTAGCATTAGGTAACAAGCCTTTAATAAAATACAATGACAACAAATCGCCCATAAAGGATCTTAGGCAATACAGTGCAAATCAAAAGAAATAAAGCCGCTATTATTCACGCCAAAGCTGCAACACGCAAATATCTTCGTAATGAATTGAGAGATAAGCTTTCTCAGTCGAAGATAAGTGTGCAACTTTGTGGATTAGCCCTACTATTTGCCATTATTGCCTCTAGTGTCATCATCTTATTTCGTTTGTTGCTCAGTTGGGCGCAAGTCTACACAGTGCCTGAAGCCACCGACTTTTCTAGCACCGTTACCGATTGGCGTACATATTTACCTATTGTAGGTGCATTGCTTATTTGGCTGGTGGCAGGTCTCGGCTCTAAGCGATATCGCCGTATGGGTATCGCCTACGTCATGCACCGTTTCAAACTCCATTACGGAAAAATCCCACTGCAATCAGCCCCTGGACAGTTTTTTCAGGCGCTGATCGCGTTAATCGCAAATTTCTCAGTTGGTAAAGAAGGACCGGCCATTCACTTAGGAGCGGTTAGCGCGAGCTATTTCGCTGAAAAATTTAAGTTACCTGATAATAGTGTGCGTATTATGTGTGCGAGCGGTATCGCTGCTGGTATTGCAGCGGTCTTTAATGCGCCACTTGCCGCTGTACTGTTTGTATTTGAAGTGATTGTTCGTGAGTACAAAATTCATTACTTTTTCCCGATAATGCTATCGGCCATTTGCGGTGCACTCTCTAGCCAATTAGTGTTCGGCAATATCCATGAATATGACTTAATTACTGTCACCCGAATTCCATTGGATCATTATCCCATTCTGGCCATTGGTGGCATTGTCTTAGGTTGTGCAGCTGCTGGTTTCAATCATTCATTATTAAAAATGACCGCTATTGGCCAGCATTGGCCTTTGATTTATCGACTCATGATAGCGGCAAGCGTTACCACCTTAATCGGTTTATTTTTACCTCAAGCGTTAGGTGCCGGTGATTTAGCGATTCAAGCAACCATCATAGACAACCCAAGCTTAATGTTTCTTTTCGCGCTATTAATTGCAAAAATCATCGCCACTATTGCAGCCATTGGTTTTGGTATTCCTGGTGGGCTAATCGGTCCACTTTATGGCATTGGTGCATTGATTGGCGCAATTTTAGCCCTTGTCAGTGCGATGTTTTTCCCCTCTATCGCGCCATATGTGGGTTTATATACTGTCATCGGTATGACTGCGATGATGGGTGTGTGCCTAAGTGCGCCTTTAGCCGCATTGGTTGCGCTTCTTGAACTCACCAATGACGCCGCTATTATCTTACCTGCTATGTTTGTCACCATTCCTGCATTTCTCATCGCCTACCAAGGTTTTAATACCAGTTCGGTATTTTTAAAACAGTTAGACATTATGGGTTTAGGCTACAAAGTACCGCCTGTAAATCAAGGTCTACAAAAGAAAGGTGTACGAGCAATCATGGATAAACGCTTTGTTATCGTAAATGATAACGATGCTTTACTCCTTGAAGTAATGAAGCGTGCAGAAGGTAGGCCCGTGCTCGTTCGTAATGCTGAGGCACAAATAGAAATGCTCAGTATCGAAATGCAATCATTTGAAGATTCTACGACACTTTCCCGACATAAAATGGAAGGCTTTTCTGACACTGCCACTTTAAATGAAGTCTACGAACTATTAGCCATCAAACGGCGTGGTGAAGTGTATATTTATCGCGGAAATACCAATAATATTGTCGGTGTTATTAGCTGGGCTAATTTATGGCAAGAGATCCGTTCAGGACAAGTGTAATTTAAACAAAGAACACCCACTGAATTCCACCAGTTTCAGAGAGTGAACTATTGTTCTTATTTCGCTAATCAGTGTTATGTCTAAAAAGTGATAAATAATCATTAGCGAGATTTAATATTCGTTCACTCTCTGTTAAAATCTCGCCTCAGCCACCCTACATAACCACAGGGTAAATAGCCCTTATTTACTCTCCTAATAATTGGAAATCAGGCTGATGACACAGTTTAGCGGTTCTCACATCCTTTCAGTTAATCAACTGGATCTTGATGCTATTAACACCATTTTTAATGTTGCCGAAGATATGACGCCTTATGCGCTGCGCGAAAAACGCACCAAGGTGCTTGACGGTGCCATTTTAGGTAATCTCTTTTTTGAACCCAGTACTCGTACTCGAGTCAGCTTCGGTTGTGCTTTTAACCTACTCGGCGGCAATGTCAGAGAAACAGTCGGCATGGGTTCATCATCACTATCAAAGGGCGAGTCTTTATACGACACCGCTCGCGTGTTATCGACATACTCGGATGTTATTGCCATGCGCCACCCAGAGGCTTATTCGGTAAAAGAGTTTGCTGAAGGCAGCCGCGTCCCAGTCATTAATGGTGGTGATGGTTCTAACGAGCACCCGACACAAGCTTTATTGGATTTATTTACTATTCAAAAAGAGTTAAGTCACCACGGACAAGACATTAGCGGCATGCATATCGCGATGGTAGGCGACTTAAAACATGGGCGCACTGTCCATTCGTTGTCACGTTTATTGTGTATGTATAAAGGTATTCAATTTACACTAATTTCACCATCTGACTTAGCAATGCCTGACTATGTGATCAATGACATTGAAAATGCTGGTCATAAGATCACAATAACAGATCAGTTAGAAGGTAATTTACATCAAGCTGATATACTCTATCTGACTCGCATTCAGGAAGAACGATTCGCATCACAAGATGAAGCGGACAAATATCGTGGCAAGTTTAGGTTAAACCACAGTATTTATACCAAACACTGTAAATCTAATACTGTGATTATGCATCCATTGCCACGAGATTCACGTGCGGCAGCAAATGAATTAGATAATGATTTAAATAGTCATCCTAGCCTTGCGATTTTCAGACAGGCAGATAATGGCTTACTTATTCGAATGGCTCTTTTTGCGTTAACGCTTGGTGTTGAAAACCAGCTACAACAGCATGAGTGCCCTGTTAATTGGTATTCACGAAAGGCTGATAGATAGTCAGCTAACGATTTTTAGAAGGATTTCACATGACCCGCTCAGAAGCGCTTTTTGAACAAGCAAAACAAACCATCCCTGGTGGCGTTAACTCACCAGTTCGTGCCTTTAACGGTGTTGGTGGTTCACCACTATTCATCGAAAAAGCCGATGGTGCTTATATTTACGATGCTGATGGCAAAAAATATATCGATTATGTTGGTTCTTGGGGCCCGATGATTTTAGGTCACAACAATCCGCAAATTCGTCAAGCAGTATTAGAAGCGGTTGAGAACGGTTTATCATTTGGTGCGCCAACTGAACTTGAAGTGACAATGGCTGAAAAAGTCATCGAAATGGTGCCATCAATCGAACAAGTTCGTATGGTGAGTTCAGGTACTGAAGCGACAATGAGCGCAATCCGTTTGGCTCGTGGTTTCACTAACCGTGACAAAATCTTAAAGTTTGAAGGTTGTTACCACGGCCATGCTGACTGTTTATTGGTTAAAGCAGGTTCAGGTGCATTAACACTGGGTCAACCTAGCTCTCCTGGTATCCCTGAAGATTTCGCAAAACACACCCTGACTGCGGTTTATAACGACCTTGATTCAGTACGTGCTATCTTCGCAGAGCATCCAGAAGCTATCTCTTGTATCATTCTTGAGCCTGTTGCAGGCAACATGAACTGTATCCCACCAGTTGAAGGTTTCCTTGAAGGCCTGCGTACTATCTGTGATGAGTTCGGTGCGTTAATGATCATTGATGAAGTGATGACAGGTTTCCGTGTATCTAAAAGCGGTGCGCAAGGTCATTACAACGTTAAGCCAGACCTAACAACCTTAGGTAAAGTGATCGGTGGCGGCATGCCAGTGGGCGCTTTCGGTGGTCGTAAAGACGTGATGCAATTCATCGCACCAACAGGTCCAGTTTACCAAGCAGGTACTTTATCGGGTAACCCAATTGCAATGACTGCAGGTTTAGCGCAAATGGACGCATTATGCCAACCAGGCCTTTACGAAGAGCTAAATGCTAAAACTAAGCGCATTGCTGAAGGTTTCAAGGCTGCAGCTGATAAGCACGGTATCCCATTGAGCATTAACCAAGTGGGCGGCATGTTCGGTTTCTTCTTCACTGAAGACACTAACCCAATCACCAGTTTTGACCAAGTAACACAGTGCAACATGGATCACTTCCGTCACTTCTACCACTTAATGCTAGATGAAGGTGTTTACTTAGCGCCAAGCGCTTATGAAGCAGGCTTCTTATCAATGGCTCACGGTGAAGAAGAACTTGAGTTAACCCTTGTTGCTGCAGATAAAGCATTTGCTGCTTTAAAAGCACTTTAAGTACTTACAAGTTAGCTATCTAAGATAGCACTTTAGAGACTTGATAAAGGACTGGCTCAGGCCAGTCCTTTTTTATTGAACGTTTGATTGCTGCTAATACTAAATCAACTGGTTCAATCTTTAGGTTAAACACAGTTATTAATCAAATGACTAAAACACTTAACAGCGCGTAATTTGCATATAAAAAAAAGGCGCTATCGGCGCCTTTTATATTGCTAAATAGTCATCAAAAACTAAGTGATTTATATCGCGGGTACTTTAAATTTTTCGCCATCAATTTCTAGCACCACATCTCGAGGCCTTATTTCTATGATATTGAGACTACCCTGAATGCTATCCCCTTCTTGCAGTTCTTCACCATCAACATTCAACCAACGGTTTTCAGCAGCTGATGAGTACACATGTGCCTGAATATTAAATTCAGGGACCCGCAATTGCACACTTGCAGGCAGTTGACCATAAGATGGGATTTCATCTTTGCTAGTGGTAGGAATAGGATCAAGCTTTTCTTCTGTCACAGGTGCATTGGCAGAGCTTTCATACTCTACTTCTTTTAACGCAGCTTCAAAGGCAGCCATTAAGTTATTCGCATTACTCGCATCATCTGCAGCTGTGTTACTTGCATCAATGCTTGAAGTCGTTTGGCTTTGCTGTTCATAATTGACATCACTTGCCGCCGCACTCACTTTCATCCGCAGTGCATCAAGATCTGACGTTTTTTTATAGTTAGAGTTAGCGCCTAATATAATCGCATCATCGCCATATAAAGCCTGTAACTCAGCAGCTGTTAGCTGATTAGCACCACTTGCTTCAGCGTCAACATTTCGGCTAACGGATTGATTTTTCGCAGGTGCTGCTTGTCTATTGTCTGCTTGAGACTGCTGTTTAGGTTCTGTTTGATATTGCTGACTAGATTGCCCACTTGACTGACTCGGTGTCATTTCACCACCTTGATTGCTCAGTCGATAATCATAGGTTGTTTCATTCGTCGCCGGCTGACTGCTGCGGGATACATATTGTGTTGTCCCATTCACTTGCGATAAGGATTTAGCGATAGGCAGTGCAACTTTATTGGCGATACGAACTTCACTTTGCGTCTCTGAAGAACGACGAGCAGGAGTCATTGATTGGCTTTGACTAGTTTGAGTCTGCTCGTTGCCTGTATTATTTTGCGTCTCTTTCGCTTGACCTATATTGCTCGTAGGCACAATAAGTTTAGACAAGCCCCAAGCTGAAGCGATACCTAGCGCAATAACCACAGCTAACAGCACATACTTAAGCCAAGGGCGATGACCATTCACTTGCTGATAGTTCGCTCTAGGTGTTAACACAGCATCAGGAAGCTCACCCATTTGCTGTTGTTTTTCTTTTGTCACCGCATCTAGCAATATAGACATTAGCTACGACCTGCTTGACGACTTAATCTAGGGCCTTGTTGATTAAGGTATAAATTAATTTGTACTAAGGTTTGATTACCGGCAATGCCATCTGATTTAAGACCATGTTGACGCTGAAAGGCCATTAGTTCCTGCTCTAAATTATTATCAAAAGAATTAACCAGTCTAGGTGCTCGTTGACTAATAATAGCTAAGCTTGTTTCTAACCATTGAATTTGAGACAAGTTAGAAGTACGGCTAATCTCTCTTGGAATATCACCAGATGCTTTCCAAAGTAATTCAAACGTGCCGCTAAAGTGGCGATTAAACCAATCTTTATTCACCCATAATTGCTGCTCACTCAACTGGAGTAAGATTTGTTCACCTTCTCGAGCAACAACCACACCGTAAAACTGATTGGCTTGCTGATCTTCTAAGTAAACAACCGCAGGGTAGTTTAAACGTGCAATGCTATTCCAATTACCTTGCTGTTGATGGCACTGTAAACCTTGCTGTTTCGCCGCCTGACACGCTGTTAAACCAATAATAGGTTGCTTATCCCAAAGTGCAAACAGGCCTGCAAAGGCATTATCAATACTGCGACTTTGTGCCATCGCTGAGCGAACAATACTTTGACTACCATTTGATGGAGTCTGCGTTTTTTTCTGTTCTTGTTTCACTGCTGAGTTTGTTGTTGCACTTGGTTTAGTTTGGGACTCAGTTTGGGATTCAGGCAGGAATAAATAAAATGACACACCGAAAGCCACAACTAACGAAGCCGCTATCGCCATTGGCCATTTATTGCTGCTTTCAACAGGAATATCACCTAAGACTTCTGCTGCTGCTTGCTTAATCATGTGGTGATCAATCGGCACTTTAGATTGGCCATAACCCGCCATTAATGCTCGTTCACATAAAAGGTTGGTCAATCTTGGAATACCACCACTGAATTTATGTAGCGCTTTACAGGCCTTTTTAGTGAATAACGGCTCGAATCGGCCAGCAACTTGTAGGCGGTGCTGAACATACAATTGAATTTCTTCAACTGTTAGCGGCAACAAATGGTAACGAGCTGTAATACGTTGTGCTAGCTGCCTTAATTCTTGACGTTTGAGCAACTGCTGCAATTCAGGTTGACCAATTAAAATCACTTGGAGCAATTTTTTAGTATCAGTTTCTAAGTTGGTCAATAATCGAAGTTGCTCTAACACCTCAGGACGAAGATGTTGGGCTTCATCAATAATAAGCACGGTATTACGGTCATTTTGATGATTATTCAACAAGTACTGGCTAATTAAATCAGTTAGCTGCTTAATCGATGGGTCTTCACCATATTGAATCTTTAGCTCATCACAAAGCGTTGCTAATAACTCTTGTTCAGTTAAAGAAGGATTGAGAATAAAAGCAGTGTCAGTATTATCTGGTAATTGTTTTAATAAACAACGTGATACTGTAGTTTTACCTGTGCCGACTTCACCAGTTAATAATACAAAGCCACCCGTTTCTCCTAAACCATAAGTTAAGTGAGCTAATGCTTCTCGGTGACGATCACTGAGAAATAAATAATGCGGGTTGGGCGCGATTGAAAATGGATTATCATTCAATCCATAAAATGCTTTATACATCTGGCCAAAAATCCTTATTTAAAACTGACGGCTCAAGTTATAGCTTGCTGTAGTGCTTGTCAAAATTTAGCAGCAGAAATGTTAGTCGTGCTAAGATTTACATTAATAATGCACAATTTAAACTGTGTTTACACAAGGCATTCTAGATTAATGCCGAATGATAAACTGTGATGAGTTAATTTAATCAGGGTAAAGACGTTTATGGAAATCTATTTAGTGGGCGGCGCAGTTCGAGATCAGCTTTTATCCTTGCCCATAAAAGATAAAGATTATGTTGTGGTGGGTGGCTCTGTAGAAGAGATGTTTGATTTAGGCTTCAGCCAAGTTGGTAGGGATTTTCCGGTATTTTTACACCCTAAGACACAACAAGAGTATGCCCTTGCGCGTACAGAAAGAAAAAGCGGTCAAGGCTATGGCGGGTTTAGCTGTGAAGCAAATAAAGATGTGACATTAGAGCAAGACCTACTTAGACGGGACTTAACTATCAATGCAATGGCTAAAGATGATAACGGCCAAATCTTCGACCCGTACCAAGGCCAACAAGACCTTGAGAATCGTATCCTGCGTCATGTGTCTGATGCCTTTATTGAAGATCCTTTAAGAGTATTGCGAGTCGCTCGTTTTGCGGCTAGATTTGCCCATCTCGGATTTGAAATAGCAGATGAAACCATTGAACTGATGAGACACATAAGTGAGTCAGGTGAGCTAGATTACCTGACGCCAGAAAGAGTCTGGCAAGAGCTTGATAAAGCCCTAAGTACAGAGCACCCAGAGGTGTTTTTCCTACAGTTACGTAAATGTGGCGCTTTAAAAGTGCTGTTTCCTGAAATTGATGCGCTATTTGGTGTGCCACAACCTGAAAAGTGGCACCCTGAAATCGATACCGGCGTCCACACTATGATGGTACTGCAGTCTGCGGCACAATTAACAGGTAAAACAACCATCCGCTTTGCTGCTTTGGTGCACGACTTAGGTAAAGCTATCACGCCAAAAGAGCAGTGGCCAAAACATCATGGTCATGGTCAAAAAGGTTTACCCGTGATTAAAAAGCTATGTCAGCGGATAAAAGTACCAAACGAGTACAAAGAGTTGTCTTTATTGTGTAGCGACCAACATCAAAACATTCATAATGCCCAAGAATTAAGAGCTGAAACGATTATAAAGATTTTCGATAAAGCAGATGTATGGCGAAAACCTCAACGTTTAGATGACTTGCTTATTTGCTGTCACGCTGACATTCGTGGCAGAACAGGATTTGAAGCAGCTGAATATCCACAAAGTGAATATTTAACCCACTGCTATCAACTTGCCAAAGATATAGATGTGCAACAAATAATATCTGAAGGGTTTAGAGGTGCAGAAATAAAACTGCAGTTATCAAACCGCAGAGTTGAAGCAATAAACCAATATAAGCAATCATTGAAACAATTATAATCCATTAATACTTGAGTACTAAAAATCAACCTTGTCATTATTTGTACAAACTAATACCTTATGATTAGGAAACTGAAAAAATATCAGGCTAATAAATAAACACCTCTTTGATGAAATATTGGTGAAATAATCGAAGAATATGCTCCAATCTATTAGATTTACGTTGATTTTTGTCATATTTATTAGTTTTTGGTATAGCAAATTCTAAAAGCTGTGACATAATTAAAGCGCTGCTGGGCAATATGCTTCAGCAATTTATTACAACCTATAATGAAGGGATTTTCCATGAACAAGAAAGTACTAATGATTGCTGGTGTTGCTATGACTGCTCTTTTAGGTGGCTGTGCAAACACTACTGCTCTAGAAGAAAGTGTTGCTAACCTAGGTAACAAAGTAGATCAACTATCTGCTGAAGTTAGTTCACTAAAATCAGATCAAAGCAAACTTGCTGCTGATGTTAAAGATACTAAAGCTGCAGCTATGGACGCTCAAGCTGAAGCATCTCGTGCTAACGACCGTATCGACAACATGGCTTCTTCTTACAAAAAGTAAGAATACATGAAAATTAGCTTATTTATATAGGTTGATTATTAGGGCTTGATAATAGTAATAAGACGTTTCGTCAATTACCATTTCAAGCCTTAATTGTTTCTGGCGTTTAATAAATTAATCCCTACCCTTTCGCACTCACCATAAAGTCTTTTCGACCTATCGATTATGCTCACTTAATTTCATTGCCTGAGAACAAAAGTTTATCTAATGCTTTGCTAATAGTCTGACTATGTAAAAATCATCACACTTTTACCTTCACTCTAGAATGCATCATTCTAAACAAGTGAAATAGCGTTATCCCTATGTTCCACATTAAATGTCATGACTTTAAAAGCCGTCAGGTTAATCGCTACCAAATGAATAACCTTGAAATAACCCTGATTATAATACCCCTGATAAAATACCCCTGAAAAATACCCTGATAAAAACAGCCTAGGAATAAATAACCTCGGACTAATATTCATAGGCACGTAATACAAAGTGCGGGTATTAAACGGTGAAATAGTTCAGCCCTAACCAGACAGTTATTTTACTTTTGCAGTCAGCAATAAATAATCAAATTCCAACGCTTCAATGGCTTTCTGCTTTATATCATGCTTTAGCTCATCATTAATTCGCCAGCTAAGGTTATTCATGTCTAATAATGTTATCGCTTGTTCGCCAGTTACATCAGCAGCAAACGTGATTGGCATCGATGAAACTAACTCGACATCTTTAGGTAGGTTTAGCTGTTGCGGCTTTTCAGATAAATTTTCATACACTTTTTGCTTTAGCTGCCATAAATGCCTTGGAGCTGGTACTAATAACAATAACACCCCATCTTTTTTAAGTGTTCTTAAGCACTCTTTGCCTTTTAGTTGTGCATCAAACAGGGTGATCACATCCAGTGACTCATTTGCAAATGGCAACTTCTTGAAAGGGCTAAGCAATAAGTTAGCAGGTGTACTGTCTTTACTGGCAGCAAACAGTGCATTTTCAGCTTCAGATACGCCCCAATGGTTTACAGATGAGTTATCTGCCCCTTGAATAAGGGCGCGTAAGTAAAAGCCATCAGCACATTGGTAATTGAGATGGTTAACATGGGTTTTGTCTTTTACAGCTAAGTTAAATGCCGCTGACAATTGCTCGACTAAAGGCGAAAAAATACCTGATGTCATTAAAAAGCGTTTTGAGCGTAACTGCTGGCGTGTATCGCTTGAGCCTTTAAATTTAGTTGAAGTCACAAACGACCAATAACCTTGCGAGTTCTTATCAATATGATGTTTGTTATCACAATAATAACCCGATGATGACTCGTGGAAATTCAACTTAGCAGCGCATGTTGGACATATCAAAATTGAGTTCATAACGGGCAAGCTTCCTTTGAGATAAAAAATGGGTCAATTTGCTGAAATTAAGAGAATAAAAAACGGGTAACAATACCCGTTTTCTTATTTAGACGAACTGGATTATTTTACAGGAAAATAAACCCACATAATACAGCGCCTAACATTAAGCGATACAATACAAATGGTGTCATACCGATTTTACTAATGATTTTCAAAAAGAAGAAAATACAGGTATAAGCCGCAACAAATGACACAGCGACGCCTAATAACAACTCAGTGTAGTCCATGACTAAGTCACCTGCGATAGCATCTTTGCTCATTAATATTGCTGCGCCTAGGATCACAGGAATCGACATTAAAAATGAAAAACGTGCTGCAGCTTCTCGGTTTAGCCCAAGCATTAATGCGGCTGTTATAGTAATACCAGAACGAGACGTACCCGGAATGATTGCCATCGCCTGTGCAAAACCAATCAACAATGCTTTACGCCAGCCGGTTTGATACTCAGTTAATTCATTGCGAGCCATTTTATCACCTACCCACAACATTAAGCCGAAGATAACGGTTGTAATAGCAATAACACCAGGACCACGTAAATAGGTTTCAATTAAGTCTTTCGCCATAAAGCCAAAGAATACCGCAGGTAAGGTTGCTAAAATAATCCACCAAGCTAATTTACTATCTTGGGTATGAACGCCTTTAAAAATACTCGCAATCCAAGCCGTTAACATCGCCCATATTTCGGTTCTAAAGTAGATCACCACAGCAAGCAATGAACCAATGTGCACGGCAACATCAAAAAATAAACCTTGATCTTCCCAACCTAAAATTTGCGAAGGTAAAATTAAATGCGCAGAGCTTGAAATGGGTAAAAACTCTGTTAGCCCTTGAATAAGCGCTAAAAAGATAATCTGAAGCGTTTCCATGATGTTCCTTTAAAATAAAATTTTGATAAAACTGACTAATTGATGAATTGCGAATGCATCACTCACTAACACTAAAAACACCCAAGCTTAACGAGAAACAAGCACGGGAAATTCAAACTCAATCGGCCAAATATGCTGGCTCGATTTATCATAGTGTTCCCAAAGGTATTGATACGACTGTTGAGTGATAGGATGCGTCAGCATAGGAGCTATCTCAGCTAAGGGCCATAATACAAACGCATTATAAAGGATCTCACCACGAGGCAACTCAATCGGCTGATGACAGACTTCATCATCGTAAAGCAGTAAATCTATATCCAAACTTCGAGGGCTAAACTTTTTTTCGCCTCTAATACGTCCATTTTGTTTCTCAATTCCCTTAAATGTGGCAACAACATCAGCAATACTCATATCAGTATCTGCTGCTGCAACCATATTTAAGAAATTTGTACCTTGAAAACCAACCGCTTCACTTTCAAACATTCTCGATAAGGTTAAATCACCAAAATGTTCATGTAAATCCACTAACCCCGACTGCATATGCTCTACAGGATCAATGTTAGTTCCCAAACTGATATAAATACGTGCCATTAACTCATCCGGTAATATACAGAGCAATTATGAAAAATTAATTAATTTCAGCATGAAAGCTGTCAATAAAATGTGATTTAGATATGACCGCGTTCAATAACAACGCCAACTGATTTAGCCGTTGGTACTGCACCGGGTTTCATAACTGCGACTTTAACCCATAAAACATTAAATTCAGACATCAAACATTGGGCTGTCATTTCAGCTACGGTCTCAATGAGTTCTATCGGCTTTTCTGTAATCAATGCAGTCAATCGATTCGAAACGGTTTCATAACAAAGCGCATATTGGTAATCATCAGACGCTGCAGCAAGCTTATTATCCCATGCCATATCTAAGTCGATGAGCAAGGTTTGATGAATTTGCTTTTCCCATTCATAAATACCAATTACCGTTTCGACTTTTAGCTCGCGAATTAAAACTTTGTCCATGTGAACTCCATGCTGTACACGTCTTACCCAAAATATTTCAACTTAAAAGGCTGAAAATGACATCAAATAGCGGTTATTATAGTTTTAGCCTTTTTCCTGAGCAATTTAAGCAGTAGGATAGCGGCTGCACTAAGGAACATCTCACGATTCAAAAGTGCTTATTAACCCTGTAATTACAATTAATCTCAAGTGAAATTAATTAATGGGCGATAATACCCTAAGACGAGTAAGGAAACCAATTTGAGCGCTGTTACAATCACTATTTTGATGATTATAACCGCCTACTTAGCCGGTTCAATTTCAAGCGCTATTCTTGTATGCAAATTACGAGGGTTGCCAGATCCGCGTACAGAAGGCTCAGGAAATCCAGGTGCAACCAATGTGCTGAGAATTGGAGGCGCCAGTTCAGCTGCATTAGTGTTATTTTTTGACATGCTAAAAGGCGCTGCGCCGAGTTATTTCAGTTATTTATTAGGGCAAGATGCTGTATCGCTGGGCTTAATTGCTATCGCAGCTTGTCTTGGGCATATCTTCCCTATCTTCTTTAATTTCCAGGGTGGTAAAGGCGTTGCAACGGCATTTGGTGCAATGGCCCCTATTGGTGGTGATTTAGCATTATCACTCATCGCAACTTGGATTGTGTTTGTATTACTGACACGTTATTCATCCCTTGCTGCGATTCTCACCGCAATGCTCGCACCTGTGTATACATGGTGGCTAGATGATCGATTTATCATCCCTGTTGCGATGCTGTCACTGTTAATTGTCATCAGACACAAAGACAACATTAAGCGCTTAAGAATTGGCGAAGAAAGTAAGTTGTCGCGAAAAAAGAAAGCGAACAACGAACAAAGCTAATCAAGCTTTCACTTAAAACAAGTGCTAACTTGAAAATGTTAAGTTTTAAAACTAAAAAACCTAAGCCATGGCTTAGGTTTTTTATTATTAGAATGCTTATTCTTTTACACGGCTTCTAACGTATCGAGTGGCCAGCGCGGCTGCCCTTTAACTTCTAAATCTTCTGTCTGGCCAGCTTTTAAACGCTGTAAGCCAGCATACGCAATCATCGCACCATTGTCTGTACAGAACTCACCACGTGGATAGAACACCTCACCATTGAGCTGTTGCATCATTTCAGCAAGGTTTTCTCTTAAGCGGCTATTAGCGCTCACTCCACCTGCAACGACAAGACGGTTATAACCCGTCAGCTTTAATGCACGTTTACACTTAATCGCGAGCGTATCAACCACAGCTTCTTCAAAAGCGCGAGCAATGTTAGCCCGAGTTTGTTCATCATCAGGTTCAGCTGCAATAGTATTGGCAGTAAATGTTTTTAAACCAGAAAAGCTAAAGTTCAGCCCAGGTTTATCTGTCATGGGTCTTGGGAATTTGTAACCTGCTTCCACACCTTTCGAAGCAAGCTTGGCAAGTCTTGGACCACCAGGGTAATCTAGGCCCATCAATTTGGCTGTTTTATCAAACGCTTCTCCGGCTGCATCATCAACCGACTCACCTAACACTTCGTATTGTCCGATACCATCAACTTTAACTAACATTGAGTGACCGCCAGAAACCAATAAAGCCAAAAATGGAAATTCTGGTGCATCATCTTCAAGCATAGGCGCGAGTAGATGGCCTTCCATATGATGAACCCCAATTGCAGGTTTATCCCATGAATAAGCTAAAGAACGACCAACACATGCACCAACCAGTAAAGCACCGATTAAGCCTGGGCCTTTTGTGAAAGCAATGCCATCAATGTCATCCACTGAAGAATTAGCTTCTTTTAACGCTTGTTTAATCAGTGGCACAATTTTGCGAACATGATCACGTGAGGCTAGTTCTGGTACTACGCCGCCATAATCAGCATGTAACTTTACTTGACTATATAAAGCATGTGACAACAATCCTTGCTCATCATCAAAGACAGCAATACCTGTTTCATCACAAGACGTTTCAATACCTAAAACCCGCATAGCAGCTCATATTCCTAAAATTGTAAGGGCGGCAATTCTACCTGTTGATGCAGCGTTATTCCAGTAAAGCTCAACTATCTGCAAAAATATGACAAGCGAATTACGCAAACTCAGTAACAAAGGGGGTTTACAAAAGCACATATCTCGGTGTAGAATTCCGCACCATTTTATTAAATAGCCTTGGTTAATCTACCTTTACTGGTAGTGCCAAATTAACTACACCTAAGGGGTGATGGCGTATGCCAATAATTAAAGTACGTGAAAACGAACCATTCGACGTAGCTCTTCGTCGTTTCAAGCGCTCTTGTGAAAAAGCAGGTATCTTAGCTGATGTTCGCGCTCGTGAATTCTACGAGAAGCCAACTTCTGCACGTAAGCGCGCAAAAGCTGCCGCTGTTAAGCGTCTAGCTAAGAAGCTTTCTCGCGAAAACGCACGTCGCGTACGTTTATACTAATCTCATTATGAGCCTAGTTGAACAGCTAAAAGACCAGATGAAAGAAGCCATGCGTGCCAAAGATAAGGCACGTTTGGGGACTATTCGTATGGCATTGTCTGCCGTTAAACAGATTGAAGTGGATACCCGCGAAACTCTGACTGATGAACAGACAATAGCCGTTTTAACCAAAATGGTGAAACAACGTCGCGATTCTATTACTCAATATGAGTCAGCAGGTCGCCCGGAGTTAGCAGCAACTGAAGCAGCAGAGATTCAAGTTATTGAAACTTTCTTGCCTTCTCCTTTAACAGAAGAAGAAGTTGCCGCAATCATTGATGAAGCTATCTCACAGGTAGGCGCATCAACCATGGCGGATATGGGCAAAGTAATGGGAGCATTAAAATCTAAGGTTCAAGGACGTGCAGATATGGGTGCCATTGGCGGCCAAATTCGTGCTAAATTAAACTAATAACATTTTAGTGTTGAATAAGCCGTGCATCTTGCGCGGCTTGTTTGTTTTATCTACTTGGTAATGCGAGACCTATAGCATAAATGGCGATACCTCGTGACTTTATCAATGAGCTTATAGCTCGCACCGACATTGTTGATCTAATTGATCATCGTGTACCTTTGAAAAAAGCAGGGAAAAATCACTCTGCATGTTGTCCTTTTCATAGCGAAAAATCACCTTCTTTTACTGTCAGTCGAGATAAACAGTTTTATCACTGCTTTGGTTGTGGTGCTCATGGCAACGCCATCGATTTCATTATGGAATACGATAGGCTGGAATTTGTGGATGCCATCGAAGAACTCGCAGGTAAATTAGGATTAGATGTACCCAGAGAACAAGGTACTGGTCCTAAAAAAGATCAAGGTTTGAGCCGCGACTTATACCAATTGATGGAAGAAGCGAATCTCTTTTATCAAAGTCAGTTACGTCAGCACTCAGACAAACAAAAAGTATTAGATTATTTAGATTTCAGAGGGCTTTCATCCACTGTGGTTGAGCACTTTGGGATTGGTTTTGCGCCTGACGGTTGGGATGGACTATTAAGTCGCTATCGCCAAAATCAGTCAGCACAAGACAAATTACTGACTGCAGGCATGTTGATTGCCAACGATAACGGAAAACGTTACGACCGCTTTCGCGATCGATTAATGTTTCCCATTCGTGACCGTCGAGGTCGTGTAGTTGGCTTTGGTGGTCGAGTTTTAGGCGATGGCACACCGAAGTACTTGAATTCGCCAGAAACGCCCATATTTCATAAGGGTAATGAGCTTTACGGCTTATATGAACTCAAGCAAAGACATAGAGACCCGCAGCAAGTATTGATTGTTGAAGGTTATATGGATGTCGTTGCATTAGCCCAATTTGACGTTGATTATGCCGTTGCATCACTTGGCACAGCAACAACAGCTGAACAATTTCAGTTGTTAGTGCGTAGTGCAAAAGAAGTGATTTGTTGTTATGACGGCGATAAAGCGGGTAAGAAAGCCGCTTGGCGCGCTTTAGAAACCGCTCTGCCATTACTTAAGCCTGGTGATGTCGTTAGATTTATGTTTTTACCACAAGGTGAAGATCCAGATACGATGGTTCGCCAAGTCGGTAAAGAAGGCTTTGAAAAGTTAATGCTCGATGCGCTTGATTTACCCGCATTCTTATTTGAGACATTAACCAGCCAATACGGCACAGATAAAAGTGCACTGGCTAAAGAAGCTATGGCACTGATTGAACGAGTACAAGATACCGTTTTACAGAATTTATTATTAGAGAATCTTGCGCATAAAATTGGTATGAACAGCGCAGACGATCTAAAGAAAAAATTAGGTTTTGCCGTAAAACAGCAACAGCCTATGAATAAAAAGGGCTTACAAGGGCGCGGTACACCATTGCGATTAGCCATTGCTTTGTTAGTGCAACGACCTGATTTAGGTTACGGCTTAGCTGCCCAACCTGCTTTAGCCCACTTACAAATTGCTGGCATTGACTTGCTAATTGATTTGTTAAATTTAACTCGCGAACAACAGTTTAACAGCGCACAACTACTTGAGATATATCGAGAGCACGAGCAAAAGAGTGCCTTGATTAAATTGGCCCAATGGGACCACCAAGTGGCGGATGAGAACTTAGTTCAAGAGTTTAAACAAACCCTGATTTGGTTGAACAATCAATATATTGAACAGCGTTATCAGGAATTGAGTCTTAAACAAACTCTAACGAAAGCTGAAAAAATTCAGCTAACGAAGCTTATTTCGATAATGAAAGGCATCGCATAATTGCATTTTTTATTTTAAAAATGTTCAGTTAAGCAATGTCATGGACTAGCGTACTTTAGTTCATACAGCTATAATTGACGATTTGCTTGACACTTATGCTTCGGCAGGTGTCCAGTCGTTATTTCAGTTTCCCCAACTTGGATGATATCTATGGAGCATACTCCGCAGTCGCAACTTAAATTGTTGCTTGCTAAAGGTAAAGAGCAAGGTTACTTAACCTACGCTGAAGTCAATGACCACTTGCCAGCTGACATGGTCGATTCAGATCAGATTGAAGATATTGTCCAGATGATCAATGACATGGGCATCCGCGTTTACGAACAAGCGCCAGATGCCGATGACATTATGATGTCTGAGGACAACACCGATGAAGATGCAGCAGAAGAAGCAGCAGCTGCACTTGCTACGGTAGAGAGTGAATTAGGTCGTACTACAGACCCAGTACGTATGTACATGCGTGAAATGGGTACTGTTGAGCTATTGACCCGCGAAGGCGAAATCGTCATCGCAAAACGTATTGAAGAAGGCATTAATACGGTTCAAAGTTCTGTTTCAGAATACCCGCAAGCCATTGCGATGATTCTTGAACAGTTTGATAAGTATGAAGCGGATGAACTTCGCTTAACTGACATCATTGCAGGTTTCGTTAACCCAGATGACGATGACGTAGCGCCTACTGCTACTCACGTAGGTTCTGAGTTATCAGAAGAAGAACTTGAAGACGAAGATGATGACGGTGACGACGAAGAAGAAGAGGAAGGCCCAAAAGGTCCATGTCCTGAAGAAGCCAAAGAAAAGTTCACTCAATTACGTGAGTCTTATGAAAAAGGCTTAGCGGTAATTGAAAAGAAAGGTCGTGACCACCCTGAAGCCATTGGTGCTTTATTTGTCATCGGCGAACTCTTTAAAGAATTCCGTTTAATTCCTAAACAGTTTGATCGCTTAGTAAAAAGCATGCGCACCATGATGGATCGCGTACGTGTTCAAGAGCGTTTAATTCTAAAGTTATGTGTTGATCAAGCTAAAATGCCGAAGAAAAACTTTGTTAAGTTCTTCACTGGCAACGAAACTGATTTAGCTTGGTTCCATGCAGAAAAAGACAGTAACAAGCCTTACGCTGAAGGTTTGAGAATGGTTGAAGAAGACGTGATTCGTTGTAGCACTAAATTGGCTGCAATCGAAAAAGAAACAGGTCTAATCATTCGTGCAATTAAAGACATCAACCGTCGTATGTCAATCGGTGAAGCAAGAGCTCGTCGTGCGAAGAAAGAAATGGTTGAAGCAAACTTACGTCTAGTAATTTCGATTGCTAAAAAGTACACCAACCGTGGTCTACAATTCTTGGATTTGATTCAAGAAGGTAACATCGGTTTGATGAAAGCTGTAGATAAGTTTGAATACCGTCGTGGTTATAAGTTCTCGACTTATGCAACATGGTGGATCCGTCAGGCAATTACACGTTCTATTGCTGACCAAGCGCGTACAATTCGTATTCCAGTACATATGATTGAAACGATTAACAAACTAAATCGTATTTCACGTCAAATGTTACAAGAAATGGGTCGCGAACCAACACCTGAAGAATTATCAGAACGCATGTTAATGCCTGAAGATAAGATTCTTAAAGTGCTGAAAATCGCTAAAGAGCCTATCTCAATGGAAACGCCAATTGGTGACGATGAAGATTCACACTTAGGTGACTTCATTGAAGATAATACCTTAGAGCTTCCTTTAGACTCAGCAACTAGCGAAAGTTTAAAGAATGCCACTCACGAAGTATTAGCAGGTCTAACTGCTCGTGAAGCTAAAGTATTGCGCATGCGTTTCGGTATCGATATGAACACTGACCATACACTTGAAGAAGTCGGTAAGCAGTTTGACGTAACACGTGAACGTATTCGTCAGATTGAAGCAAAAGCGTTACGTAAATTACGTCACCCTTCTCGCTCTGAAATCTTAAAGTCTTTCTTAGACGAATAAGTCTAAAGATTGATAAAAAGCCCGCAACTAGCGGGCTTTTTTATTGTTATAAATCAGGGGTATTAACCTGAACCTGCCTGCAAATTGCTTAACAGATAACCAAACGATACGTAGAAGTGAATTTCTAGCGAATTGAGTGGTGACAAGTACCGATAAACTTCGTATACTTCCCTCCGCTTTTGATAGTGACGACTGTCTTAAGTCGGCCCCTTAGCTCAGTTGGTTAGAGCATACGACTCATAATCGTCAGGTCCCCAGTTCGAGTCTGGGAGGGGCCACCAATTTTTCTTTTAAGCCTTTGTTTACAAAGGCCTAAAAGATACCTTACTCTATTCTGTTCCACTTCTATTCCACATTTTCATACTTTCTCTCTCTATTTAATTCTAGTTTCCTGCATATTTATAATCAACATCTATGTATTTTCTCTACCGTCATCTTCAGTTCAACATTGTGTCCAAAGCAAAAAACACCGCTATCCTTGCCAAATCGTTGAGTTCATCTGAAATAACCACATTTTGATGCACGCTCTCAGTATATAAAGCCGCTTTCCCTAAGGCATACAATCGAACGTTTTTGTCTCTGCCAATCACGTCAACTTGTATTGCTAACACATCGCAATGACTGCTCTCTTCCCCGAGATTATTGTCTATCTACAGCTTCGGCTTTCTTTGGCTTCCAGCTTCAGCTGCAATTTGACTTTGAGCAGGCAACGCCTTTCTGTAGTTCTTGATATTATGAGTGGATAAGTGCCCAAGCTGTGAAGCTAATACTTCATCATTAAATTCACTAATCCGTGCAAGTAACGTTTCTCTAAAATCATGAAACCTGTATTTATTAATTCTTTCACCAGTTTTATCTATTGTGACCCAGCCAAATTCATCACAAAGCTTATTCCAGTCACAATAAAAATTAGATCGATGTCCAGAGTTGGACTTTGTTGAAGGAAACAAGTAATTCGCCCTCCCGTAATCTCCAGTGAGATATTTCTGCCTGGTATTTATCAATTCAAGTGTTTCTTCATCCAATTGAATATCGACTAATTTACCTTTTTTGGGCTTAACTCGAACCTTCATATGCTGAAAATCAACCTGTTCAAATTTCATAGACATAAGCTGTTGGGTTCTGAAATGTCCGGTATTTTGTAATTTAACAAAGAAAACGAAATCTTTTTGTTCAATTGAATTAAGCTTTCCAAGGATAGACTTAAAGTCATCATCAGGTATAACGACATGGCGATCTATATTTATTCGAGTTGCCCTTATAAATGGTTGTGCATCTTCGTAAGCGATAAGCCTCTCATCAAGAGCAAAATTAAAAGCCGCCTTTACTCTAGAAACAATCTTATCGTGAACGCCATTAGTACTTTTAAATGCGTCTAGGTAACGGTTAAATCTCGCTATAGTAAAACTTTTAATATCTTCATTAATCAATATCACAGTTTCTTTATGCTTTGGTAATTGGATTTCTTTTGGCTTAGACAGATGATTATTGATAAGAGCGGTAATGACTTTCCATTCAGCAGAACCTTCGCCATAACGTTCAACAATGTCATCTAAGTAAATTGCAATGACATCTCCGACCTTTTGAAAGACTTTAGAGTGCACTCTAAACTCACCACTACTTGGCGGTCTAGCCAGTTTCTCTTTTATCGCCAGGTAATCAGCTACAGCCTTTAATAGCTGCTGTTGACTAGGAGGCTCATGACGTTTCCATCTCAGAAGGACACACCGATGACCTTTACCATTATATTTACACTTAACCATGAAAGTGAGGTTAAGTTTGGTTAGCTCTATATTTAGGCCTTTTTCACTAATCCCAGCAACTTTAATTTTCCTTTTGCCTTGCGCCATTAAAGAATCAATGAGTTCACTGTCATATATCTGATCCAAAGTGATTTGTTTACATTCTTGCGTCACCTTTTGTTGAAGCTGCGCCGAATAACTACTTATCAGTGGTTGCTCAACCGGTCCACCTGATAACAGATCATCTTCTACATCTTGCAACGGACAAAGTGAATCGCCGCTGACACCCAATACATTGCATTCGTTAAGCTCAGGATTTAATGGCACAGGGCTTTCAGTCGAGGGGAAATCAGCCTCAGCGGATAATGCATCCGTTGAGTTAACACTGCTATCAGCTCCATTTAGGTCATCATGGACAGAACCCTCTGCTGCGTCTGCAACATTAGCCATTAATACGGATACTGATTCAGGTGCAATTTCGTCTATTTGCATAGAAACCGTCGGCTCGACCGTACCAAGCTGTTCGAGATGAGGAGCTGGAGCTGACTGTGATTGTTGCTTTTCATACTGACAAACTAAATGAAATAGCTCAGTGGCTTCTAATAACGTCACTTCAGATGCCAAAGCTATTTTTACTAATGCATTAATTCTTTTATCACTAAAGTAAGAGCTGGCATTGATTTTCGGTTCTAGAGCCTTTATCTCACTGTACTGGATAATAAATTCTGTAATAGCCTTTTTTGAGAGCCCTTGTATTTTAACAAATTCAAATATTGCCTCCATAACCTTAGACCGAGAATCCACAAACACACCCCCACTACCGCTGGGTAATGTGCTGTATTGATGAGATTCAAAGTTTAAGTGCATTAATAAATCACGCTATAGTTTGTGTTAATGCAATCAGGATAAAGGATATAAAAAAATTAAAAAAAAAAAGATTATGCCGGAATTTCATTTTTTTTAGCTAAAAATGAAAATAATGCTAGCTGTAACGCCAGCTAATTAACAAGCAAAGTTAATCATATAAGCAATTTTTTAAATCACATGCCAAGACTTGATAATACAACAAGCCCCTCCCCCCTCAGATACCACCTATCACTACTTTCATAATCTCCTGGCTAAGTAAATCACCGTTCTAAAGCTACCTACCCCGAAAACTGGAATGAGTACACACAGAACCAGTTAATGCCGCTAGCAGTAGTCCAGAGAGCATCCAGCATTGAGAATGAACAAATGCCATGGACAAAAAACAATAACCTCTAATTAGCTAATCAATGCTTTCGTTAAATAGTGCATAAAGTGAATTGAATTATCATAAAAATCAGATACACCAGTATATTCCGCTCTATCTGTTTCTAGTTAATAACGACCATTAATCTATTAACGAGAAACAATCATGAACCAACATAAGCAATTTGCTCAAAAGACAAATAAGTTAGTTCTCCTACTGGAAAAACTGACTGCTGTAGTGAGCTCAGAAGCTCTCTTCCTGGAAAAACTGACTGCAGTAGTGGGCTCAGAAGTAATCTATCAGGATATAACTATTTATGAGGATGACGTCGAACTTGAAATACTTAACTTTCAAATTAAGCAGCACTTGAGTCGTCAAGGTGTACAAGCGTCAGACATTAAACTGGCAACTGATTTTGTTAACCAATACATAAACGAATAATTCCCTAGTGGAGTTCTTAGTTAGTCACGAGGACATCAACCACTAGGAATTACGATGAATAAGTCAGAAACACAGCTTATCAAGGTCTATAAACGTCAATCTAAGTCGCCATGGGATGACCACAGCACAGTATTGCTGCTGGCAGACCATCAGCTTGAGAATGATGAGGTTCAAGTAAGCTTTAATAAATACATTTATTTACATCGAAATACACAAGGACAAATGTTAGGTATCAGTATCAGCAAATCGCTGCTTGAAGAGCATGCTGAGCTTGAGAGTCAATATTTGACAGATATTGATGCATACATGATGTTATTAATATACATAGAAGATATTGCCGCTTTTTGTGGATTATTCAGCAACGAATTTATTAGTATTTTTGGGATTCATCCGAATTATTACTATGAGGCTGCTGAGCAATATTGGTCTGATTTGATTATTGCTGCTGACGCACAGTAATCGCCATCTAGCGAACCCTATTGGGTTCGCTTTCTTATGGCTTAAGCTAACCCCTTAACATGCCCTAACAAGCTTTTGGACAGGAATCATTTAGAGTACTCTGTCTAAGTCGACTAATATTGATTAGAAAAAATATCCCAAATTATCAAAGATCTATAATTAGTTTTGCCCTCTTTATCTACAAAACGAGCGGTGAGCGGTAGCCGTAGAGTACAGGGCAAGATCACCAAGCTTTACCTTGAGCTAAGTTTTTTATCTTATACTTCTTTTTGATAACAAACCAAGTCAACCATGTCTGAGCTCAATTTATTCAAGTACTTTGTAGCCATTGAAGATACACGCCAATCAGGATGAGTTGTAAATAAACTCTTTGATATTCTGTTCCTTACCACTAGCGTTGTGATTGCAGGAAGTCAAGGTTGGGAAGAAATTGAAAAGTTCGGGCGTGACAAACTGGATTGGTTGCGTAAGTTTTAGTTTTCTTTGCATTTTGACCTAATTACTCTTTATTAAAAACGACGTATACTCCCTCAAAAGTAGCAACCAACTCATCCGCACAAAATAGATTGCAGGCTATTTGAACACGCCCTTTTCCCTTGCGTTGAAACGCACGATGAAACCGAGACCACGCCGTAAGGTTGTCATATTTACATACTGCTGTTACATCTTTGTTGGCGGGCTTCAGGTATCGAATGCTATTTTCTTGAATAACAATTTGATGTTTTTTACCCTCTAACTGGGCATAAACTAAAGACCAACCTGCCAAAATACCAACAACAGATAAGCTGCCGCCAAACACCGTATTCATGTGGTTTGTATTCACTCTCAATGGTGCAGTAATCTCGATATTTTTGCTGCTACAAGTATTCACACCGATACCGAGAGACTTTGATACTGGTATATGATGATGAAGGTAGACTTCAAGCTCTCTATGTTTCATATAGACCGCTGCCTTTTTCAGACCGCCAAAATATTGCAAAAGTCCGTTTTAGAGGGATGCAGGAATTACACTTTAGCTAATTCAGTTAATACTTGCTTATAAGTATCCACTGATTGGGCTCCAGAAATAGCGCTCTCGCGATTGAATACAACTGTTGGAACACCTGATATACCCGCTTGTTTCCATTGCTGTTCCAGCGACTGGACATGACTTCGCATATTATCGTCATCTAGGCATTGCATTGCTTCGTCAACATTAATACCAAGACTTTGCAACTCTTGCTCGAGGGTACTCTTGCTGGATATATCTTTTTGCTCGCTATAAAACGAAGCAAATAACCGGTTTTTAAGCTCGGTTTGCTTGCCTACACTTTTTGCATGCTCCAGAAGAATATGAGCATCAAGGGTATTTACAGCTTTTAGCCCGTCAAAGTAGTCGAATTTAAACCCAACGTCTTCTCCAAGCTCTGTCATCTCTTTTCTGAAACGAATGCTATCTTCTAGTGTAGTACCGTACTTCCTTTTAAGGTGGGCACGTAGGTCTTCACCTTCAAGCGGCATATCTGGATTTAACTGAAAAGGTTGCCACTCAATCTCAATGCGATCTTCTATACCAAGCTCTTTTATCGCGGTATTTAAACGCTTATAACCGATAATACACCAAGGACAAATCACATCTGACACTATATCCAATTTGATGTTCTTATTCATATTTAACTCTTTTTATCAATCGTTTAGCTTCAATTTTATTTCATTAAATAACACTAAGCAGAATCCAAATTGTTTATTATTCGGTATCCTGCTCATTTTCACCGTAGAGAGTTGCGGTTCTATATTTTTTGCTCACAAAGCTGAATTGTTGGAACGGTATTAGTGAAGTTCGGTACATCAGCTTTTATCTTCTCTGCATTTGGGCCAAATGCCGTTTGAAATGACTCTATAGATTCAAATGAAATTGTACTAATCGCCACATATGCCGCTGCTTCACCAGGAACAACACTTGTTAGCCCTGCATCTACTGTCGCCCCTTTTAGTGCGTCTCCCAGAAGCTCTCCTATCATAGGAACATGTTTGTTGCAGTAGTAATCAAAATCAAAAATCACATCATCGTTATTTGGGTATATTACGTATACTTTAATCATTGCTTTTTCCCTTTTTCTTTCACTAAAGTTTTAAACTGTTGGGGGTTACATTTTGTTCTTGGGCATTGCTTTTCCAATCATTGATTCACCCATTATTGCCTGCTTTTGGTGGGAGATGATCCCAGAAAGAATAGCGGTCATTCGATTACGTTTACCTGGAACCACAACTGCTTTTCTACCCAAACCATTGATAGCTATTTCTGCTACTTCTGCTGGATCTTTTGCAACCATTGGTAGTTTTGACCAGTCAACGCCATTATCAGCAGTCATCGGTGTAGTTGTTAACCCAGGAGAAAGAACCGTTACATCAATACCCTTGGGTTTAAGTTCGCCATGAAGAGATGCACCTAGCTGAAGAACATAGGCTTTGGTACCTGCATAATTTGAAAAATATGGAGAAACCATATGACCAGAAAGACTTGATACCATTAAAATACCGCCTCTTTTTCTTTCGATCATCGCTGGTGTAAAGTGGTGAGTCAGTTGCAATACAGAGGTAACGTTAAGCTGTATCATCTTCAACTCTTGCTCTAGAGATGATTTAGCAAACGAACCATTAACTTCAATACCAGCGGCTAGTACAAGTAGCCCAATACTTTTGTCAATTTGCTTAACTTTTTCGACGCCTTCTGACGTACTTAAGTCAGCAGAAACGGTCGTTGCTTTAATTCCGTAGCGTTCCGTAAGCAACGTAGCTTGCTCTTCAAGCTCTTTTTCTCGACGAGCGACCAAAACAACGTTCAATCCTTTTGCCGCAATCTGGCTTGCCATTTCTGCGCCAATGCCTGATGTTGCCCCTGTGATAAGTGCCCAATCACCATATTTTTCTTTAAAGCTGATACCCATAATTCGTTACCTTTCTCTGTGTTTAGTTGATGGGGTAACTATATGGAATTGGGAGGTACAGGGCTCTCCATAAAAGTTCAAAAATTGCTCACATTAGTTCAAACGAGCCAACCTGAATGGAAAGGTTAAAATGCGTTGGTGTCAGGTTAAACGAAATTGAGAAGGGGATAGGCCTGTTTGTCCTTTAAAGGCACGGTTAAACGTGGAAATCGACTCGAAACCCGTTTCAAAAACGATGTCGGAGATACGTAAGCTATTATCTTTCAGTAACACTTTAGCTTTGTTGATTTTTAATTTGGTAATGTATTTTATTGGGGGCTCTGAATACACCTCTTTAAACTTACGTTTAAAAGTAGAAACACTCATATGACACAATGCTGCTAACTCATCCACACTCAGATCCGCATACAGATTACTTTGGATAATATCTTCAAATTTGGCAAAGTTAGGTTTAAACATAGAAGCAAGAAAATCGAGTTCAGAAGGTGCGCTGGTTCTTTTTGCCATAAGAATGACAAATTCACGTAGTTTGCTCTCGATAAGCAAATCATCCGCCAACTCTGGAGAATCCAGCAATATACTGATGCTATCACGATAGTGCTCTAGCAATTTGTCCACTTCAACCTGTAAAATATTATAATCGACCCTGTATTTTGACTGGCTAATATCAAAGTTAAACAGTGACTGAAATATTTCAGGATAGAGAAGGATACCAATCGCTTCACCTGCACCTTCATCATTATGATAGCTAGTGTTTTCATAAAAGTAGTTGGTGCATTTTGCCAGTATTCCGCAGTTTTTGTTCAATGAAGCAGATTCTGTCTGTTCCCTGATGTTAAAATCGCCATTTGTGACAAACGCAAAACATGCTTCACTGTCTACAAATACGCGCGGCATACGTTTGAAACTGGGTATATCTTGTTTTTGAAAAACAATACGTCCATTATATTTTATTGTTTTCATTTAAAGGCACCATTCAATAGTATTGCGATAAGGATAAAGCAGTCTACCTGCTCGATTAACTAATTGGCTCAACTAGAATCGTGTTGCTACGGTGCTGCACTCATAATCATTAGACATCTAAAACTCGACAACAAAGCTAAAGCTCGAGAATAGTCTACGCATAATCTATTTTTCAAATGTACTCAATACAAGCATGAATGCATGTATAGATCGAGCGAGAGATTCATGTGGTCTTTGCCCTCTTGATTGAACTTTTAGTCCTTGACGAAACGTAAGGAAATAGTCGGTCAAATGCTCTGCATCTATACCATCAATAAGTCGTTCTGTTTTCTCATATTGAGTAAAAAATGCCAGTGTTGCAATACGACCTTGTTCAAACTTCTTAATAACATACTCATAGAGGGCTGGTTCGTTTGATTTTAATTCAACAATACTGTTTGTAATTAAGCAGCCGTAAGTGAGTAGATCATTCTCTGGATTTAAGAACTCACTATCAAATAAATATTGAAGATTCTCTGATATTGATTTATTTGAGTCGAGTTTCTTGAGTACCACAGACATGTGATGCTCAACATAGAAATCTACTATACATTTAAACACGGTTTCTTTGTTGCCAAACGCGTTGTAAATACTGGTTTTCGTTAATCCTGTAACGGTCGATAATTGATCCACCTTAGTCGACGCATAACCATGCTGCCAAAAATATTTGGCCATAACTCCAAGCACTTCTATCTCGTCAAACTGTCTTTTCTTTGCCATTTATCTATACAACTACATAAAATTCTTATTGACACCTATTGTACTAGTTAGTACATTAATTGCAAATGTACTAACTAGTACAATTAAGCAAAACAATGAGGAACAAACGATGTATTCAGCTATAGCACTATCACTACTTGGATTTTCCACAACGGTGATTGGAAGTTTGCATTACTTTCTAAAAGTAAAAAAGAACAAGCCGCCCAAAAATCCTATCATCCTTATGCTAGCACTTGCCGCAGGTGTCCTTTTGGGGCTAGGTGCAATTATCAGTGGGATTATAAATATGCATTGGAGCTTTGTTTTCGTTGTCTTAATGTCCAGCTTTTCCATATTTCTTGGTGGTAAATTCATTTGGGTATTCAGTCAAAAAGATACTCCTCTAGGTGATATTGAGGTTGCAATTGGAGATAAGTTCCCACAATTCGAATCAACCACATATGACAACGAGATTTATTCGACTGATGACCTAAAAAATCAACGTGTTCTACTTAAGTTTTACCGAGGTGCTTGGTGTCCATACTGTAGTGCTGAATTAAAAATGTTTAACGATATGAAACCGACTCTGGATCGATATGGAGTTAAGGTCGTTGCGTTGTCGGGAGATACGGCAGAACAAGCAAAAATGCACATCGAACGAGATAGTTTAGATCTTCTTCTTTTGTCAGACCCAGAACTCAAAGTAGTTAAACAATACGGCGTTGAACACCACAAGGCTTTAGGGGCTGACTCGTCTAAAACAAAAACAGTATTAGGGCTGCCATTTCCTACTTCATTTGAATACAAATCAATGTCTATCCCAACATCGATCTTAATTGATGAACATGGTGTCATCCAATGGATAGATCAATCTGAAGACTATCGACTAAGAGCAAGCGAAGAACGATTAACTCAAGCCTTACGCAACGTTTTCACCATTAATAAATAATAAACCGAGAGAATTATTATGTTTAACTACCACAATATTGAAACAGCACCAGAAGCATCAAAGCAAATGATGGAGCAATCTAAAAAATCACTTGGTTTAATTCCAAATTTACATAAAGTGCTAGCAGATGCTCCTGCAACTTATCAAGCTTATTTGAAGACTTATGAGTTATTCACGCAAAGTACACTATTCAGTCCACTCGAAGCTCAAGTGGTTCTGATGACATCAAACTTTGAAAACAACTGTCACTATTGCGTTCCTGGTCATACGTGGATCATGAAATCAGCTAATATGCCAGAAAGCATTATTGAAGCACTACGGGAAGGAAATGAGTTACCTGATGTCAAACTACAAGCGTTGCATGTCTTTACTAAAGAGCTACTAGATAATCGTGGTCATATAGGTGATGAAAAGTTGCAGAACTTTCTAACGGTAGGATACACAGAGCGGCATGCGCTTGAAGTGTTGACAGGCCTAGCTTGCAAACTTATTTCAAATTTCACCAATGCATTATCTCATACACCAGTTGATGGCCCATTAAAGGCTTTTGACTGGACTCACCCTTCAGAGAGGTAAGATCAATCTGAAGAGAGTATCTACTGATACTCTCTTTTAATGGCCGTGTATTTTCATAAGTATATGTGTTGTGGATTAGTAAATTTGGCCACATAGTCAGAACTCTAGGCATAAAGAAAAGTAAGTCAAATTACGAACCTTTAATATAGCCTCATTCCTGCTCTAGCTTGTTATGGGGCATCAATCATTTAGCCCCAAGCAATTCTAGACTGTTTGATATTACTGCTTTTCGGCAATATGGTTGTATTTTAAGCCTGCTTCCTGAAAAATTTTTTCTAACGCTTCTTGGATCATGAAATCTGGATCTTTCCTAGCTAAAGAAGTTCGGAAAGACTCACCAGTAATTAGCAATTGCTTATTTTCAGCTTTTCTAAAATCTATCTTTATCTTGATCAAGTAATTCGTAATATCCCACTGCCAATTATCAACATAAGTGATAACAATATTAGCGTCATTTGGAACTTCAGTACCATCCAAAGGAGTGGCTGGATAACCTAGCAAAGTTAGCTTATCCGCAATAATGTAATTCAAGTTTCTCTTATCAGGGGAAAAATGTTGTACATATACATTACCTAATTCGGTCAATGATTGACCAGGGGCAACAGTTGCTTCAAGTCTCGTAGCGCAGCCCGTCATAGTAGCTATTACACTTAACAGCAATACAAATTTTAATATTTTCACAACCATACTCTTATAATTGTTATTTGGAGCGTAAATACTAAACTATCTAAAAACCTAAGTAATTGACTTAAAACAATGTTATATAGGCACAATGTAGTGGATCAGCAAATTTGGCCACATAGTCAGAGCTCTAGACATAAGGAAAAGTAAGTCTAATCGCGAGTCTTGAAATTAGCTCAATCCTGCACTAGCTTGTTTTGGGGCACAAACGAGTTACTGTTCTCACAATGTACCTTAATCACCATTCCAGACTATACTTTTAAGACGATTAACAAGGATTGTTAAGAGGTCGCATGGAGCATATTGATCTAGGTTTAATTTGGGCCACTATTGGCCTGTTGTGTGTACTTTTTTCTATAATCTATTACTTGTCATCAGGTGATTAGTTGAAGTTTTTTACTCTCATTCTATTTAACTAGCTTAATTTCTCCAGCTTCAGGCTTACTTATTATTGCGGAGGGAAACATGGATGCCTCGGCGCAGTGAAACGGAGTTCTTTTTATGGATAAAATTAATCTCTGGTGATTCTTCCATTGTGTTGAATACCTCACTCTTCTGTAATGCCTGAATGGCTTTGCCTTGAAAGACACCCTTGGGGTGTCTTTCTCGTTTTTGTGCCGGTTAAAATCTATTGATAAAAAACATTTTCTAATTCACTGCATAATACGGTTCGATATATGATTTTGCTTTGTAATAGCGCGACGTCTTGTGATGCTAAAAGTGCTTTACGAGTCTTTTTATCTACTCGAGTCACCATCTCTTCGAATAGCTGATTATGCAGTCGCTTAATATCACTAAATACCTGCAAGGATTGAGAGAACAACATGACCTTGTCGTAATAGCCATTATTGAGGCCGTAAAGCCATTTTAATAAAATGGTCTGTCGTGCAGCTTTGGTTTTAAAGGAATGTTCTAGTTCAATTGCAACAAGGCTACCCGTTGGCTCTATGACAATTCCATCTACGTTTCTTACGTCATTTGATTTAAAGAGTCGCTTAAATTCAGGCTCTGTGACTAATGAAATCCAGTACGGATTATCCTCACCTGTTTTGGCCTTATTGTGAATGCCCCGTAATTGGATATATTGCATCATTAAATCATGCATGATGGTGTTCTGATTAACCCGTAATGAGGGCTTATCGTTGGTGCGAAAGTAGACTGCGATGGATAATAACTCTTCTGCATATTTTGCGCCCGCGTAGTCCAGTACATACACACGGTCATCAACAGACCGATGTGTTATCACTAAGCTGAGCAACTTTTCTTTTACAAGCTTATTGAGGTGTTCGAGTGCTTGCCGCTTGGGAATACCATATATCACCGCGATGAGGGTTGGCGAGGTGACACCAAATCGAGCCACCATTTTAATGGTTAACTCCCGCCTGGCTTTACCCGTCTGATTATTATTTTCCCCTGGTATATATTTCATGGGCATGAACAAATAAGGTTGATACTTTTCAGCCAGTTTCCCTGATGAGAACACGGCAGTATTGATGGTTTGTTGTAGTTGTTGATACACGTTCATATTGATATTTTTTATGCTTTGATTTTTAGGTATTCATAACTAGTTTCACTGAGTACGAAGTGTCATTTTTTATCTGTAAGGTACAGATTTTCATGCCGTTAAAGCGAGTTATCCCTGTCGGGATGAAAATAGCGATGAACATCGCTACCAAGCCAGCCTTTGGCTGATGAGTGTTTAACTTCGTTAATCCCTCATATGCTCTGAAGCGCCCACCTGCTCTGATGACTCGTCATCGGCGCAAGTTTACGAGCTACGCTCTAGCACTTCACAGCATCAAACGCGCATGTATTTCGCTACGCTCTGTACTAACCGCATTTTCACCGCTTATGACGAGGGGATGTGTTCCACCTCATTTCCCTCTTTCATCGCTATGATTTTCTGGCGAAAACCACACAGGTTTAGCCTTCAATTTGTACCAAATATGAAGCTAAATTTTGCTGAGGCAAAACTAAAATTCGGTTAGTACAGACCAGCTGTACATGCGCGTGCTGCTTCTCGCCATTACTTCGTAATAACTCACATCCGCATTTTGAAAGCATGTTGCACATGCCTTTTTATTGCAGAAAATCGTGCCGATTTTTGCTCGGTAAGGATAATTCTGTCGAATCAATGCAAAGAGAATAAAAGCTGAAAAACGAATTTTTTGAGTCTTATAGGGGTCTAGGTATCTGACGAGGTGAACAAAGAAAGGACAAATATTTATTGATGAGCTTTCAGCCAAACAAGTTTGCAATTCAGTTTTATTTCATTAAATTAAATTTAGAACAGTAATTAACCTTCATCATTAAAGGACACATTATGACTTCTAAAAATAACGCCCCTATTACCAATATTGATGGCACGCCAATGGTCTCAGGCTCAGGTGTAGACATCAAAGGTAACCCATTCGGTATCACTGAAAGTAGTAGCTCAATAAGCACTTGTGATACCGATATTTCATCAAGCTTCGATACTTTTGATTCTTGTTCAAGTTTCGACTCAGGTTTTGAATCGGGGTTTGACTCGGGGTTTGATAGTGATTTTTAATCAACAAAACGAGGCTTTTTATGCTCGTTATACGCCAGTACTTATTTTACTCATCTCGACTATAGTTTGTACGACTATGCTTTGGACAACCGATAACCTTTTATTCACGTTACCCACAAACTTATTGATTTTGAAATTCGCCATCGGGGAATACGCTTATCAAAGAAGGTACAAGGATAAAGGGCTGCCTGAGGACTCTTGGTTTAAATGTCGCTACTTACTATTTAAGTTTTTTTAAATTAAAAATCAGCAAAGGTATCAGCTTATATTCATTGAGCTGATACCTGTAAAGGAGGTTCCATGGAATTTTTACTACCCTTAACGGTGTTAATCGTCGGATGCATCATTATTTGTAAAAGGTGCAATGAAACTGAAAATCAAAAGTGATAATACCAATTAAGATTGGCTACCTGTCTAGAGATTAGCTGGCGTGTTTATGGGAAAACCTTATTAGTTGGCTACTACAGGTAAAGAGGTTAGAGCCTTGGCAGGACAAAGACTTAAACCGCGGCGTGGTGTCTGAACACAGGTACTCGAACTTGATGTTCAGTGGCAACGACATAAGTGCCGCATAGTGTTGTTTTGAAATAAGAAAGCAAAGCGTTACCTGTGGTGAATGACTAATTTGCAGAGTGAGGAGTTTAGCAGTAAAGATGTGATGAAACTATACCGAATTCGCTGGCTGATTGAGCTGCTATTCAAAGAGTGGAAAAGTCACAACAACCTAAAAAAAATTTGTAACGCGTCAACCACATCTGGTCAAAGGGTTGATTTGGACTAGCCTGCTGAGTTTACTAATCAAGCATTATATCGGCCGTGTCGCCCAGAGGCGGAAGAAAGTGCGCTTAACTATGTTTCAAATAGCCAAATCTACCCAAGGTTGATTCGAGCCAGTAATGAAATCGTTGGCAGGAAAATCAATAATTCAATTGAAGGCTGATCAGGGTTGGGCAATAACATTTATCATTGCAAACTGCTGTCGAGCCCAACAATCAAAATCTAGGCAAGACAACAGCTTGGGGTCGATATTGGAACATTTAAATGCTTAAGGTTCAGGATATGTTATATGTGTAATATAGAGTCTTAAATATCAAATGAGCATTGCCCAACAGAATTCGATGTAAGCCACCTAATTTCATTTATAGTGGTATACGCATATTTGAATGAGTTTAATTCACCATTTAAATTGATATTATCATATCCTATATTCCCAAACCAAAAGAGAGGCTTTTCATCTTCTACTTTAGCCACCCATAATACTTTTAATTTATTACCATTTGCATCTTCAATAAACCCCATTTTATTATGTGCATCGCAAACATTATCACCTTTTTTAAATTGGCCAGGTTGGCTTTTACCTTTTACCCATACTAAATAGTTCATTTCATTTAATTCATCAATGATCATCTTACGTTTAGAGTAATCGTCTACGTGTTTAATATTTTTAGCTTGAAGAGTTTTTAATTCCGATTGTATCTCCTCAGCTAAAACGGTCATATATGAGCTAGCCGAAAAATCAACTTTAATAAGTGGCTTTGAGCTCCAGTCAATAATCCATTCTGCTGAGTTTTTCTTATATATATCGTAAAGATTATCATAAGCATAGTTATAACTATCTTTTACTTTTTGAATGTCATTAGCTATTTCCAATAGTTTGTCAGCATGTGCTAATAAATCTTTTTTAAAAGCTAGCATTTGTGGGGTAACATCTTGCATAACTTGCGTTTTGTGTTTTAAAAGCAGTACATCCTCTCTTCTCTTATAATTGAAAGAATTAGGAGGTAGTCTTAAAAGAAATCTTGAGTCACTTTTGTAAATGTCCATCCCCTTGCGACTATTTGTATACTGACTTCCTTTCTCATAGAAATGCGAGATGTAAATATCAGTAATTTTGTAAACACCATTGATTCTAACTACATCAAATTCAGTTCTATAAAATACTGAGTTAATTTTATCAATATTTTTTTTATCAACATTTTCAGGTAGGGCTTGCTCAAGCTCTCCTTTGAAATTAGCGAAATGTTTATTGAATTCCTTATAAGAGTCTAAATAATCTTTTTTAGCACTCTCTAATGGTGAAAGTTGTTTTTTTGCAAGAGGTTGAACTTGAGTAGATTTACATCCCACCGACAATATAGCTATTAAATAAATAAAGAAAAGCATAATACGGTTATTATTTTTATACACCTTCAAAGTTCCTTAGCTTAATAAATATTAGTTAAATAAAAGTGGTTTTCAAGAAGCAGAAGCTTTAAAGTTATTCTTACAAAGTTAGCTGTTTATCTAAAGAATACTGCTTAAACAATTTCGTAAACCCTTTAGCTGAAAATATATAACCATTGAAAACAACATAATTTGATTTAAAAAATCTATCTTTCAGAAAGTTACTATTTTCTTCTCCAACAGAAAGATACGATATATTTAGCATAGGATAATTTTTATCTTTCGATAACCATGAGCAATGAACAGTAAAATCCATCGTTCTGTCATCAACTGTTATTTTCTCTACACGAAGTAAATCCTTGTTCCAATCACTTTTACATTGCTCTAAATCTTGGGCTTTATCCAGGCTAAAACCTATAAAAGTATAAGCTTTTTTGCCGTAAATATTATTTGGAGGTAGGTGATATAAACTAGCTCTTGCAAATAAATTGGGTCCACTTAATGCGGTCCCTCTAGTCATGTACAACCCCATTGACTCTTTCCAATGAGTAAAAACATCTGCGCATACAGAAAAGCTAGAAAAAATTAAAATTGTACAAATAAAAATATTTTTCACAGAAATAAGATCCTTTTAATAGCTACTTTAACCAATGGTAGAAGTAAAGTTCAGGGTAGAAGTAAAGTTCAGGGTAGAAGTAAAGTTCAGCTTCTTTAGCTTCATATACAACCTCATAACAGCCCAGTTTATCCAGCATAATATGTTGATTTTTTGTGATGCAATAGTGAATAAGTGTGAATTGGTATAATTTACATACACTTAGAGTTAGAGTTGTTGCTTTAAAATAAAAAACATTTAACCTTATTAAAAATTACAGAAATGAAATACAGCATTACTTAAAAAATGAAATACAAAATAAATGGATTTTTAATGTCTGCAGATCTCACCTCTGCAGAGAAGGACGAACAACTAACTCTTTTTACTTACCAAGAAACAGAAGCTTTAAAGTTATTTTTAGCCTCGGAAAATGGTTTTGTAGATGCTCAAACTTTAGAGCAGACCGTGTGGGGAGAGCGAGTTGTAACTCAAAATTCATTACGTAAGCTTATTAGTGCTCTACGCTTGAAGTTGGATGACAAAAACTCAATAAAAAACGTAAGAAATAAAGGTTACCAGCTGTCGTTTGAAGCAATTCAAGATTCAGTAAAGAAATCGCCTAAAATTTTTTCTAGCACGACTATTGTTATTACTTTCATAGTATTGGTGTTAAGTATGGTAGCCATTCACTATGCCGTATCAAGCAATAACTCAACTCAATTACTACCTAAAGTTTCACAGCAAACTGTTTTTGAGTCACACGATTATATTGTCGACTATGCAAAATTTAATGACGCTTTATACGTTACAACGCGAGACTCAAAAAAATCCACACTTTATAAAACCGTAAACCGTCAAAATACGGTTCTTTTATCTGCTAATTACCCTGGCGCTTATCGAGGTATAGAGATTCATAGCAGCGGACGAACTGTAATGCATGTTGTTGAAGACTCAAAATGTAAAATTAAAATTTTTGATAAACCATTTGAACATCAGATAGATGAGATCCCATGTAATAGGCAAAATGCATATCCTTCATTCGATTGGATTGACAAAAATAAATTTTATATCACTTTCAATGTAAGGCCCTCAGATTCAATCAAACCCTACACCTATGATATTGAAGAAAAATTTTTGCAGAAGGTGACTACTACTAATTTTGATTCAGAAAATGGTAAACACTTCATTGATGCTTTTATCAAAGGTCATGGTGACGGAATGTTTTCTATGAGAGAAGATAATTTAGATGAAGTGTCTCTTATCTATTTTGAAGGAGATAATCGAAGAACCTTAATTAGATTTCGAAATAAACCATATTCAATTGCAGTATCAGAAAATAATTTATTTTATGTAGGTAATAATAATGAACTATTAAGAACAACATTGACAGATGATATCTACTCTCAAGAGTTAACCACATCTTATGTTCTTGCTCCTCAAACCGTTAAGATTTCTGATCCACTTATGTTAGATAGTGAGCTTTATTTCGCTTTAGGGAATTCAGCTCGGGAGTCAATATCAAGCCATTCAGGAAATTTCAATTATAGCCTTGAAAATACAATAATTGACTTTAACTATACCAGTAAGATTCTTTCAATATTGGCCATCACTAATAGTGGTTATGTTGTAGAGCAACTTAAAGATGGTACCGTTTTTAACTCTACTTACTTTGATACAACGCTAAGCTTAAGACAAATAGCTTTCCATCAAGGAGAAGTCTACTTAGCGGGTACCTCTGGTGTATATAAACTCGTTAATGGCAAGCTAATCAGTATTAGTGATATCAAAACCATCAAACTTGTTTCCAATGGCCAATGTTTCATTGCAGAAGCAGAGAAAGGCATTTATCAATTTGAAGCAGAAAGCAATACTTTTAAAATGTTCACAGCACAAGGTGAAAGAGCCTTTGCTAGCAAACAAGGTTGCTTATTTGTCGATAATTTATCTGGTTATATCATTAATGAGAAACGTGAAAAGGTCGCCAAGCCTCTCTTAGCGCGGTATCTATTTGAGCATAAAGGTAAAATTAGCCATTGGCATTCTGTCGGTGAGCAAACGCATATCATTGATGTGGAGTCAAGTGAGGTTATTGCAAAATTGCCCAATCGAGCATTATACAAGCGAGTTATATCTTATGAAGATGATATTCTTTACTTAGGGCCAAAAGATGTTCGCACTTCAATTGTCAAATTAAAACTTGATGAGTAACAAAATAATCATTTACCTCTAAGCTGAGCAGTTTACAAAGGGCAAAAAGTAAAACTGATTTTGATTGTTTGATAAACTTTCAAAATCAGTTGGTATTAGCTAATCGAATTTTATCAAGAATTACACTAATTTTTGGAAGGCCCCATTAATAGCATCCCTTACCTGAGATACATTCGTATGCGCATATACCAACGTATGCTTTAGTGAGGTATGGCACAGCGCTTTTGAAACCACACTAATATCGGCTCCTGATTGAATTTGCCAAGTTGCAAAAGTACGTCTTAAATCATGGGGTCTAGGTCGTATATTAGGATTATCATGATAAAGCCCTGCTTCTTTAATTGCTTGCTTCCAAACTAAGTCGCCACCAGTAATGTACCCATACTTTGACTTGGGTCCAGCAGGAAATACAAATCGAGTTTCTGAAGATGCTTTCTGACGATTCGATATAATCTCCATTGCCATATTGTGAAGAGGAATTTCGTAATGCTGGCTAGTTTTAGTTCGGGTCGATGGAATTAACCATGTGGCTGAACTTAAGTTTAAATCGCTCCACTCCATCTGCTTCACATTAGATAATCTCGCACCAGTGAAAAGCGCTAGTCGGTAGATATCGGCAACATCTTGATTGGATACACCTTTTAAAGCTGCAAATAATCGTCCAGCCTCTTCATAGGTAAGATATCGATTGCGAATTACACCAGGTAGCTTTTTTATACGGTCAAATGGGTTAAATTGAATGCCTAATTGTTCCTCATAATCAATAGCATAATTAAATGCAGCCTTGAGACCACTTAACGCTTTGTTATGAGCACAATACCCTTTTACCTCTAAGTCTTTAAAAAAAGAACGCGCACATTTTTTACTTAACTCATTAATGTAATGCGAACCAATTAATGGCTTAACATGATTTCGATATGCAACTTCAAGAGCATGGGCTCTTCCTGCAATCGTTTTTCGATAACTCAGTTCATTCTCTTTATAGAGTAGGAATACATCATCAACAGTTACAAACTGCTGTGGCATTGTTTGCACTTCAACTTCAAATGCAGTCAAAGGCTCTTTTAATTCAGACAACATATTATTAGCTAAAATCCGCGCCATACTGACACTCATGCTTCCAGCCTCTCCTAATTTCCTTTTTACATCTTTACCTCTTCGTTTTGCTCTGAAGTAAAAGCTTTTTTTCCCTGTTGGACGAACGAAAAGCTTCAAGTGCGTACAGCGATTATCAACAAAAACTTGTAGGGTGTTTTTAATCGGTAAACGTTCGATTATAATATCGGTAAATAACTTAGTAATTTCTGGCATATTTCACCTTTGTTTCACCTCTGTTTACTAACAAAAAATGAGAAGGTGGAACTGTGTGGACTGGAGTAGCGAAAAACCTGATACGAACGTGCCCCGAAGCCTGTAAAACCTTAATAAAACAGCAACTTACAGAATGGGAGGGGCCACCAATTTTGATAAGCCGCTTAAAGAAATTTAAGCGGCTTTTTCATGTCAAAAATTTAAATTACTCTCCCCTTACGCCCATTGATAACATAATCATCAACAATTCATGCAGTTCGAGCCTTGGAAAGTCACCAAATACTTGATAAGTCGTATGAAGAAGTTTAAGCCGCTTTACATGTCAAAATTTAAATGACTCTCCCCTTACGCCCATTTGATAACATAATCGTCAACAATTCATGCAGTTCGAGGCTGGGAAAGTCCACCAAATACTTGATAAGTCGTATGAAGATATTTATGCGGCTTTTTCATGTCTCGAATTCACTCAGGCTCTATATGCAAGCCAATAATCTAAGGCTGTTGAGCGTCTTTATCTCTCGCCGATTTAGCAATTTCCAAATGTGTTTGTGCTGCAGTAAAGGCTCTTACGGCACGAGACTTGAATTCTCGACGATATAAAGTGTATACCACCAGCAAACTTGCCAATATCAATAAGATAGGGTTCCAGAACCAGCATAAAGCGGCCATAGAGAAGTAATATGACCTCAGGCCATAATTATATGAGTGAGCAGCTTGATCGCCTACTGTGGCCATTTGACGGGAATACGCCAATAAGTTTTTATTTTTTCCAGTGAGATCAATTGGCGCAGCGCCAATCATGACATTCAAAAAGCCATATTGACGCATAGACCAAGTAAATTGGAAAAAGGCTAATACAAAAATAGATGCCAACATGGCTAGCTTCACTTGCACTAAAGCATGGTTAGGTTCAGCTGAAAATGGAATGGAACTAATGACTTCTTCAAGACGTTCAACTTGAGCGAATAAAGTTAATACACCCGCTAGCACCAGTAAGGTGGTTGACGCGAAAAACGCAATATTTCGCTCTAAATTGGCAAGTAAAGAAGCTTCACCAACTCGGATTTCCTTCTTCATCACTTCAGCCATCCAATGGATACGATGTTGATGTAAACAGCGCGCGATACAGTTAGTCGTTTTAGCTTTTTTACGCGCAAAAAAAGTGTAGCCCACCCAGCAGGAAAAAAAACAAGCTAATGCAACAAGGTCTAAAAAGGAAAAAAGCATAAGGCTCAATGTATTATTGGATTAATGCTCAATTATGCAACACATTAACCTTGGCATAAATAGCTTTTCATCATTTATCAATTTAAACCGCTAAACACACGTATTTCATTTCTAGATACTCATCTAGTCCATGCCTTGAACCCTCTCGGCCAAGTCCTGATGACTTAACCCCTCCAAAAGGCGCAACTTCAGTTGAAATCAAACCCGTATTGACCCCAACCATACCAAACTCTAAGGCTTCAGAGACTTGATACACTAAACTGATATCACGAGCATAGAAATATGCAGCGAGACCAAAGTCAGTGTCATTAGCCATGTTGATCACTTGCTCGACTGATTCGAATTCAAATATAGGCGCTAACGGGCCAAAGGTTTCTTCGGTAGCGACTTTCATTGCCTTTGTTGCGCCTTTAATTACGGTAGGTTCAAAATAATAACCGCCTACGGGATGATTACTCCCTCCCAATAAAAGTTCTCCACCGAGTGCTAGGGCATCTTGAATATGCGACTCAACTTTACTTATGGCATTACTGTTAATTAACGGACCAATATCTGAAGATTTATCGATACCGTTGCCAACTTTTAATTGCGCTACAGCTGCGACAAATTTTTCAGTAAAGAGATCTATCACACCTGATTGCACATAAATTCTATTTGCACATACACAAGTTTGGCCTGCATTTCTAAACTTTGCTTGCAGTGCTCCTTCGACTGCAGCATCAATATCTGCATCATTAAAGACAATAAACGGCGCATTGCCACCGAGCTCTAAAGACAACTTTTTCATGGTTGGTGCACATTGAGCCATTAATTTAACCCCAACGGCTGTAGAGCCAGTAAACGAAAGTTTTCTCACGGTTTTACTGCTGCATAGCACTTTACCAATTGCTTTCGCATCACCAGTGACCACATTAAAAATACCTGCGGGAATGCCAGCTCTATCAGCTAACTCTGCCAGTGCTAACGCGCTATAAGGGGTGTCAGGGGCAGGTTTTACAATCATAGAGCAACCAGCTGCAAGTGCTGGCGCAGCTTTACGGGTGATCATCGCTAATGGAAAATTCCATGGCGTTATAGCAGCCGTTACCCCTATAGGCTGTTTCGTCACAACAATGCGTTTATCACCTTGATGGCCGGGAATCGTTTCTCCGTAAACTCGTTTAGCCTCTTCAGCAAACCACTGAATAAATGACGCTGCGTAGCCAACCTCTGCTGCAGACTCTGTTAAGGGTTTTCCCTGCTCTAATGTCATGATTAAGGCTAAGTCATTAGTGTTTTCAATAATCAATTGATACCAAACTAATAACACCTGCTGTCTTTCTTTCGCTGTTTTAGCTTGCCATTGAGACAAAGCAACTTGGGCTGATGTAATCGCTAACTGCGTTTCTTCAGCAGCCATTTCAGGTACAGTCCCAATTGATTCATTGGTTGCTGGGTTAGTAATCACAGTAGACTCGCCAGATACTGCATCACACCACTGACCGTTAATGTAGGCTTGTTGACGAAATAGATTTGAATCGCGAAGTTGCAGCATGATGGCCTCATAACAATTAGCAAAAAATGGCAAAGAGATTGGCGTAAATTAGGTGGTGCTTTGGCATAAAGACGCACACATTGATATTGATGTTAGCGAATTTACCCTCAGATAACGAGAATAACTTACTATAAGTTAATCATTTAAAATAATTGACTTTTTTATTGGTTAACCACAAATGTGAGCTTGGTTATAAAGCTGCAAAAAAAATTGCAATCCTCGGGTAGCAGAGTATCTTAAATAGTAAAGAAGTTGTCATACATAAGGAATTAACCATGCTCGAAACGGGATTAAAAGTATTGTTTGTGCTGGTATTTTTCGTCATTGCCTACAAGCTTATCTTTTCTGGAGCTCGAGGTTTAAAAGTTTTCGAAATGCACTTTAAAGACGGAAAACTCAATAAGCATTCAGGAAAAATTCCTGAGCGTTTCTCACGTGAATGTAAATCTATCGCTAAACATGAAAAGCTCACATGTACTGTCAGAGCCGAAAAACTTAATGGTGTCAGACTGCACATTTCGGCCAATATCGATGACAAGATTTCACAACGAATTAGGAATGTGTTTCCATTTGAATACTACGATAAGAAGCAACCTGATAATTCAAAGCTCAAAGGTTAATTAAGCTGAACAATCAAACAATAAAATGGCGCTGATATTTCAATATCAGCGCCATTTTTGCATTGTGAAGTTGCACACGATGAACGTTAAACAATCAGAGTTAATTTATTGTAGTTAGATTATTGTAGTTAACTCATAATAGTTAACTCATAATAGTTAAATCATAATAGTCACAGGAGATGAAACTCGTACACACTGCTAATTAGTTAACCTTTTGAATGACTAAAGTGACTTCAGCCACTGTGATACCGAATTTAATAATGTCGCTTTTGTTAATAATGGTATTTTCATCCACTAAAAACATCCAATCATCAAAATGAACTTCATATTCTGAATCATCAACCACTAAGTTCATATCATAAGCCCAGCGAAGCGCACTGCCCCTGGCTTCACCTTCAGCTATGCCCAAGATATCGTTAGCAGTGCCTTGATACTTACCATTACCTAAATCGGTTATTTTCCAAATGCGGGTTTGTTTTTCGCCATCATCGTAAATAAACCATTCATTAATCACCCCTTCATCACCTTGCCAACTGGCTTCCATGGTGACGGTAAATTTTCGCGTCACTGTGCCAGAATAATCTTGAACAATGCCTGATGCGGTCAACTGGCCATCGAAGAATGTTTTAAGGTTTAATACAGGAGTTGTTTTATCATAATCTTCAATAGATGCAGAAGAACAAGACATCAACACCGATGCTGCGATTACCACTAAAAAGTATGATTTTATTTTGCTTAGAAGACCCATTATTTGTTTGCTCCAATCAATTGCTCACGTAATTCAGGTCTGCTGGTTTGCTCTGATAGCCAAATACCTAAAAACGCTTTTGAAAATCCAGGTTCTTCGATTATCGGTAAGGGTTTGTCATTATAATAAAATTGGCCTAAGTCATCGCTATGCATCATAAAGCTTAACTTATCGCCCTCTTTAACGTCTGGCCACGCTTGCTCTATTTGCTGCTGTAATCTTGGAATATCTTGATTGGCAATGCCAATGTGTTGCCACTGATCCACTGTTGCTTCGATAAGATCTTCAGCTTCAATATCACGATGGTATTGAATCTCAAGCTTGAGCGGTAGCTGACTATGCTGATAGTCACCATCTACCGACATTAACCTCGCGCTATAGATTGAGAACCAGAGTAAGTCCATGTCTGCTTCACCAACCATCTGCAGATCTGTATGCTTATTATCATACGCCTGCAATAAGTTAACATTGACTTGTTTTTTCTCAATTGAATCACTCTCAAACTGAGCTGATGACACTGATAATGGCGTCAATACAATACAAAGTAATAAGGTGTAGACTTTCATTGTGTTAACTCCTCTCGGCTAATATTTTTCATTGAACGATTAAAGAAAAAGATGAAACATTTCATACCAATTTTTCAAAATCGGTACGAGCATGTTTTAAGCCAATCACCTTTGACAGCCACAGAAATAAAGGGAACATCAATGACCAAATCAACATAAGTGCTAAACCAGAAGTCACTGTGCCATAGGGTAGATCTACGGCATTTAAATTGGCTCCACCGATATAACTTAAGCTGCCAAAAATGCCGCCTAGAAGGGCTTGTATCGAAATAGGAAAATGATTAAACAAGGCTAAACTGTAATTAAGTGACAGAGCAAAATAACCCCATAGTAAACCCAACCACAATGGAAATACCTGAAACTCAAACAACCCTATACCTACAAGCACGGTATCCAACAAGATCCCCACCGAGGCACAAACCATTAAGACTTTAAAATCAAAACTCTTTTGCTGACTGGCGACAAAGTGCCAAATAATCAAAATAATTGGGATAATAATAAGTTGGTTAGCTGCGAGTACACCTGCCCACCAAATCACTTGAAATGCCAGTGCATTGATAATATTGGTATGGGCAGAATGTGGCATTATTTATACGCCGCCAGCTAAAGTGGTGCGGTATTGTGGTCGCACTGCAACCAAATGTACCGTACTCGTTGTACGTTCTAAAAAGCCACCTTCGCAATAGCTTAAATAAAACTTCCACATACGGATAAAGTCATCACCGTAACCAAGTTGCTTTATGGTGTCTTGCGCCTTATCAAAACGTTCATGCCAGTGATACAGGGTTTGCGCATAATCTTTGCCCATATCATCAACAGACCACACCACCATGTCAGTTTGCTTCGCTACGTGTTTATTCATTTCGCTAACGGATGGTAAACAGCCCCCAGGGAAAATATAGCGCTGAATAAAGTCAACGCCTTTGCGATAACTGTCATAACGCTGATCGGCAATGGTAATCGCCTGAATTAACATTCTTCCTGATGGCTTTAGCAAGGTTTCTAATTTCTTAAAGAATCCAGGTAAATACTCATGCCCTACAGCCTCAATCATTTCGATAGACACTACGCGGTCATATTCACCTTCAAGCAATCGATAATCACTTTTGAGTAAAGTGACTTTATCTTGCAGACCTTCTTTATTCACTCTGTCGACAGCATAATCATACTGCGCATCTGAAATCGTGGTCGTGGTAACGTTTACATCAAAGTGCTTGGCGGCATAGATTGCCAATGCGCCCCAACCGGTGCCGACTTCAAGCAACGTTTGCCCAGCTTTTAAATCTAAACGTTCGCAAATTGTGTGCAGTTTATGCAGTTGAGCTTCTTCTAAACTCGCGTCTTTGTGAGGATATAATGCACTCGAATAAAGCATTTCTTTATCAAGAAATTGCTCGTACATTGAGTTACCTAGATCATAATGAGCGAGAATGTTTCGTTTAGAACCTGCGGTAGAGTTACGATTAAAGACGTGAGTTAATCGGTTCATCCCGACACTAAACCATGAAAAGTAGCGTTCAATATTATCGAGTAATGCTAAGTTGCGCGCGAATAGCTGAACGACTTTGGTTAAGTCAGGACTAGACCAATGACCTTGGATGTAAGCTTCACCTGCACCGATAGAGCCGCCCCAAATAATTTGCTTATAAAAACTTGGGTGAGTCACTTGAATGGTAGCGTGTAAGTCAGACTCAAAATCCCCGAATGTTAAACTTTGCTCAGCCGTATCGTCCTTGCCTGAATTAACAATGGTCAAATAGCCACCAGAGAGGAGTTTTAACGCACGTAATAAAATTTTCTTTGCAAAGCTGTCTGAAATACTTGCTTGCTCTACGTTCGCATTAATCGCTGTATTGTCCATATATCTCTCCGATTCTTACTTTTAGCATTTCAATTTTTATAATGATATCTTTCAGTACGTAACAAACTGTCTTTTGGTTTAATTTAAGTTTAATCAGTGTGGGGATGAGCAATAAATGGGATTCTTTTTACAAATAGCTTCATCGCTTGCCAATAAATGCCCCACATGATTTTCAGTGTCATCACAGGAAACCCTATCAACATGTTGCGAATATTACTGGCATTAAATGACTTCCTTCTCAGCTGAAGGCTGGCATCAAATAACTTATTATTGGCATCATCTCGATTTTGAATGGTCACATTAAGTCGCTTGCTTGGTGCAACGACTTGCCATTGATAATGCATGTCCAAATCCATAAATGGCGACACATGAAAAACTTTATCTGTGGTTTCTGTTTGCTCAAGATTCACTAGGTAACAATGGCGTTGATCCCACGGTGTGTTACTGACTTCAGCCAACATATAAATCGGCTGCTTATCTTGATAGCAAAAATAGAAATTAACTGGACTGAAGTAAAAGCCAAAATGACGCACTTGACCGGCAAAAATCACTGACTCACACGATTTAGTTGCCCCCAATTGTTCGATGGTCCACAACACTCGTTGCTTTAGTGCTTTATCTGGTGTGGTATTACTGCTTTGCTTTAAAGAGACACTGTCAGGTATCTCTGTATCACTAAATTGCGATGCAAGGGAGTTTAAGTAGTCATTGGGATTAAACTTAAGCAAAGACCACTTCGTTGTACCAAACAGTCGACTCACTTTGGCTAAATTATCAACCTCATCTAAATCGATGGCTAATAATGCCATTTCATAGGCAAAACTATGGTTTTTAGGAGTAAAACGCCTGTGACTTACTTCACCTTGATACACGCCACTATTAAAACGGTCTTCAGCTATGCTTGAACTCATAGGCTGATGCCGAAATTATTACAAACATCTAGACCACTGCGTACACCATCTTCATGAAAACCGTTATACCAGTATGCTCCGGCAAAATGCGTATGGCGCACACCGCAAATTTTTGTTCGCTCTTTTTGTGCATTCATACTGGCTTCGTTAAACACAGGGTGAGCATAGTTAAATTTACGCAAAATTTTACTGCTATCAATTAAATCAGTCTGATTTAAAGTGACACAAAATGTCGGTGCATCTTTAGGTAAGCGTTGCAGAATATTCATATTGTAAGTCACGCTAGCAGGCTTATTAGCAATATCTTCAGCGTCTTTACCTTCTAAACGGTAATTCCAACTTGCCCAAGCAGCTTTTCTTTTCGGCAATAGATTAATATCTGTATGCAATACCACCTCATTATTTTGATAAGCCATTGCTCCGAGAACTTCTTTCTCATCTTCAGTGGCATCGGTTAACATCGCTAAAGCTTGGTCGCTATGACAGGCCAATATGACTTCATCAAAATAATGCACTTCATCATTGATTTTGATATTCACGCCATCTTCTTTACGTTCAATAGATGTAACTGGTGAGTTCAAAAATAATCGTTCTTTAAAGGGTGCTATCATTGCTGGGATATAACTACGTGAACCACCTTCAAGCACATACCATTGCGGACGGTCGCTGATATTAAGTAAACCGTGGTGTTGGAAAAAGCGAATAAAGAAACGTAATGAGAAAGCACGCATATCATTGATGCTGGCTGACCAAATCGCGGCCCCCATCGGCAGGATATAATGCTCACTGAAAAAGTCTGAAAAGCCATGAGTGTCTAAAAACTCACCTAAGCTGTTTATTTGATAGTCTTCTGCTTCATATATGGCTTTACATTGATTATTAAATTTAACGATTTCAGCAAGGAAACGATAAAAATCAGGCTTTAATAAATTACGTCGCTGGGCAAACATACTCCACAAAGTGTGGCCATTGTATTCAAGCCCTGTTTGAGTGTTTTGCACGCTAAAGCTCATCTCCGTTGGCAGAGACTTAACCTGTAATCGCGCCATCAATTTTTGAAATCGTGGATAGGTTCTGTCGTTGAACACAATAAAACCACTATCGATAGCGTAAGGCTTTCCAGCCACTTCCACATCAATTGTAGCTGTGTGACCACCAATATAATCATTCGCTTCAAAAACGGTAACCTCATGCAACTCACTTAGTAAATGTGCACAGGTTAACCCTGAAATACCCGATCCAACTACGGCAATTTTTTTCATATTAATCCTTCAGGCTTATTCTTTTTATTTTATTAACTCGCCTAATAATGGTTACCAATAATCACCATTATGAGGCCTTCTCAAGTTGTCATCTTTATGCTTTGTCTGCTTTTGGCGTCAGCATATTGTTAATCACTGCTGATGGCAGACAACTCATTAACTTAAGTAAATAGGTAAAACGCTTAGGAAAATGAATTTCGCTCTTACCCGTTTGCATGCCATGCATAATTGCAGTGGCGGCTTTATCGGCTGATATTTGCATTGGCATCGCAAAGTCGTTTTTATCCGTCAGTGGCGTTTTTACAAAGCCAGGACAAATTACACTTACGCCAATACCATGTACTTTTAAATCCAAACGTAAGCTACTTGCAAGGTAGTTCACAGCCGCTTTTGATGCGCCGTAAGCCTCAGCTTTAGGAAAAGGTAAATAGGTCGCACTTGAACTCATCAAGCCGACTCGGCCATTAACTGCGATTAAAGGTAAAAAATTCTCTAAACAATAACCCATTGAAATAACATTGGTTTGAATGACACGCTCGAATAAAGCGCCATCAAACTGAACAGGGTTATTAATGTATTCACAACTACCCGCATTTAAAATGACCATCTTGAGGGTCAGATTATCTTGCTGTAAATGATGCGTAAGCTGTTCTGCCGCTTTTTCAATTTGGTGTTTATCATTGATATCAAATACCAGCGGCGTGGCGCCTTTGATGGTATTTAGCCTTTGGGCGTTACGACCACAAGCAAACACTTGGTAGCCTTCAGCGACATACTGCATCGCAAGCGCTAAACCAATGCCTGAGCTTGCACCAGTTATCAGCACTGCGTGTTGACTATTTGCTTGCTTCATTGAGGCGCTCATGATGATGCCTTAGCTTTAACCATGCTTATCACTTTGCCCAATACAGGAATTTGCTCATACAACATTTGACCAAGGTCGAAATAGTCTCGATGAGATGTGATTTTGTCTGAAAAGATAAGGTGACTCATGCCATCAACTTGGATTGGATTTCCGCGATTAAGTTTGCAGTGGCTGTAGGTCATCTTCCAAAACACTGAAGCTTGTTCGCTCGTGACACTGATCTGTTGAATATCAAAATTAATTGAGTCGACATTGGCATATAGATTGGCAAAATAATCGGTTAACGCACTCATTCCCTTAACGGTATGCAATGGATCTTGAAATACAATATCGTCACTGTATACCTGTTTTAAGAGGTGCAGTGTGTCTTTATTGAGACTTTGGTACATGTTAACAAAGTCATCAATAATCTGCGGCTGTTCAGGTTCAGTTGTCTCAGTCACCTTACTCACCTGCTTAGCGCTAGCAAGTTCGGCAGCTGAAGTCGCCATCGTCGGCTGAAGTAATTCACTAACGTTATTAGTGCTACTGTGCATTTAACTCTCCTTGAACCATCTCATTAAACATCATGTGCTGCTAATCATGCTGTTGCTAAGCATGATGCGCCAATTATCCTTCAGGCTATTTTTAACAACAAAAACGAGTAGTTATCTATTGATATTAATCTTAGTCGAAAGATTTGTCTTACAGAATTTAAACAATAAAAAAAATAATTTTGTTAATTGTTTATACGTCGGTTTTGTTTAAGCAGATCAAAAAAGGCGCTTAGAATTCTCTAAGCGCCTTTTTATTTATTTTAGCTTTTACTTTAGTTTTTACTTTAGCTCTTACTTAACCACTCGCTGAATGGCTTACTTCACTGCATACTTCGCTAGCTATTATGAACTTCGCTACTAGCTACACTGTCAAAATGATATGAGCGAGTAAGTTATTGTGTATTTATAAGTAAAGTTACTCGTAACCTCTCACCGCAATTGGGTTCCAGTTTTTCTCAACTTCTTCTTTAATGAACTTCTGTTTCGCTTCACTCAACTTAGCTTCATTAATTCCCACTGCAGCGTGGGCTGATTCTTTAGAGCTAATATCAGGGTATTCCACCTTAGTGACTTTCAAGCTTTCAAGCACTTGTGCTAATACTGCTCTTGCCATTTTAGCTTGCGATGTTGCACGGCTCAGTAACATACGACCTTCATCAGGGTTATGAGCATATAAACCGTGTGATGCCATAGCGAAATCCCAATGCCATTGACCATGACGAATAGCCATAATTGCACTGTTCATTTGTTCCCAGTTAGCACCAGCATCCCAAGCCGCTTTGGCTTCATAATGTGCTTTCACTAATAACCCTTCTACTTCACGGGCCATGGTTTCAATTTCATGCTTATCAGCATCTAATTTTGCCGTAATAGCTTCTTTGCTTTCATGACAACCAATACAGGTTTTATCAAAATGCGGTAGGGCTTTATCTACTTTATGGTTAGTAAACTCTTCGCCTTTGGCATTTTCTTCTACCGGCATATGACAAGTAATACAGGTGACATTGGCTTCAGCATGCTTACTGCGACTCCAATGCTCAAATTCTGGATGACGTGCTTTCAGTATTGGGGTTTTAGAAATCGGGTGGATCCACTCGTAAAAACGACGTGTATCGTAGTATTTCAAAATATTGTCGGTATCACTGCCGAAAATCCACGGCATGTTAACCACATTGCTTTTTTCAGGTTGGAAGTAATACGTCACATGACACTGACCACATACTTGCGCCCCTTGCATTGAGACATCTTGCTTCTCAAACGGAATACCTGTCTTCTGCATTGCGTTTTGCGCATGAGGACGTGGTAAAGCCAGTTCTGCACTACCGTCCACATGACAATCAGTACAGTAAACAACACTGTTTATCTCAGTGCCTAAATCAGTAAAGTTTGAAGCAGAATAACCTTCAAAACCCATTTCTTTAATCAAACGAGGTGCATCAGGGGTTTTACAAGTCCAGCAGCTAGCTGATGTGCCCATTTCGCCTTCTTTTGGCGGTACACCAGTACGCAATGTTTGCGTGACATCGGCTACTGCAAATTGGTGTCCACGAGGGCTATGGTACTCTTTAGCAAAAGAAGAGCCTGCCCATAGAATAATATTGGCAGGATAACTAGCGAGCATATCTTCGCGTTCAGTTTGCTCTTCAGTTTCAGCCCAAGTCTTAAACTGATCAGGGAATTTAGCTTCATTGACATCAGCTTTAGCGATCGCTGCAGCACACGTTGTCATCCCTACAAGCGACACTAAGACTTGACACAAACTCTTGCTTAACGCTTTACCCGCTAGATGTTTTTTAGCAAACAATGCTAATTGCATATTCACAATTCTTCCTTTAAAAATAATCAATAAATGGCGTAATAACATGAAGCCGTTACTTAGCCTGGACGCCCATCAATACGTGGGCGAGATAAAATTGGACTGTAATGCCAAACAAACAATCCAAAAGCGAGAAACCAAAACCCACCTGCTAACCACAACCAAGTTTGGGTTTGCGCAGGAAATATCAGGGGCATCACTGCACGCAATAACGCAGCAATAGGTAAACATACAAAAGCTAATATCATGTTAGGACCTTGATATATATTTCTGCTTGTATGACCCAGTGACACTCTTGAAATCATTGATAAACACAATGATGCTAAACAGCCGATGGCAAACAAATGTAATAAGCTGCGATAAGCAAATTCATTGTTAATAAACCAACCTAAACCCAACAAGGCAATAGGTAAAGATAAGTAAGATAAATGCAATGACCACAGCATTGGCTCTTTCAATGTTTTGTGGGGTAGCCAGCGACTGATTCTAATCAAGTGTAATACACCAGCACTGAGCAATAGCACTTGTTCAACGGCCATCGGTAAAACCTTAAAAATGGCCTGAACAACAAGGGCAATCATTAACACTAGTAAGCTTTTTTCCAATGCAAAAATGGGCTCTGCTTTGGGTTGCTTTACTCTCATTGCAGTAAAGAATGGAATCACTCTTCCACCGACAATAGTGATCAGTAATGCTAGCCAAAATAACATTCCTTGCCAGATTTGATTAGCTAAAATGAAATTACGCTCTTGTAATGCGTAATAACTCACAAGATTCACTATCAAAGCAACAGTAAGCATGATCGAGAAACCAATATTTTGCCACTGCTTCACTCGATAAACGCAGCGCCACATAGTGAAAGCTGCAATACCTAAAAACAGACTATCGAATATGGCAGGTAAGAATAATGGGATATCAAATGGCAGTAATAATAATAACCTTGCCAATAACCAACTGCTAAAAGTAATCGCTAAAGTGGGACCTTTAAGGCTAGGTTGGTTAGTCCATGTTTGTACCGCTGTCAGTAAAAAACCACACACAATCGCCATGGCAAAACCAAATAACAACTCATGTGGATGCCACCAAAGTGGCAAGACATTCGACCAAAAGTTGCTATTAAATAAACTGTACTGCGGTGTGTACCAACCCATTAGCCATAGGGGAATATATAACATTGCCAATGCAGCGCCGCCCAAGAAAAAAGGTCTGAATGCTAATCGCCATATTGCAGCGGTTTTCTCAGTTTCTGCCGGATCGTCAATATTTAGCATAATAATCAAACCTTTTTAATAACGCACTAAAGATGCATTTGAAATATATGTTTATTGTATGTCGTTATTTCTTTTACAGCAATGATAAAAATGTATCACCTTACAAACCTAGTAGAATCTGTGATCTGTCGCAAAGAAAGTGAGTTAAATTGCTCAATAAAAAAGCCACGATTAAGTGGCTTATTCAAATAACAAATGGCTTACATGGGATATTCAGTATTAGCGCTTTAGCGCACTTAACACCTCTATAGCCCGTTTTCGCGCTGCGCTATGCTCAACAATTGGTGATGGGTAAGCCTGATTGGTAACCTTATCTTGTGGCGCAACATTTCCAAACAAATCATCCTCATTAAAACGAATCTCAGACTGTTCAATAAACAAAGGCTGATGGATCAGTTTAAGTGACTGCTGCGCTAATTCAGGGACATAATGTTTTATAAAACTGGCATCGGGGTCAAATTTACTGCTTTGGTTCATTGGATTAAACACACGAAAATAAGGCTGAGCATCACATCCCGTTCCAGCGGACCATTGCCAGCCACCATTATTTGCAGCGAGATCACCATCAATGAGTTTTTGCCTAAAATATCGCTCACCCCAGCGCCAATCAATAAGCAAATGTTTAGTGAGGAAACTGGCCACGACCATTCTTAAACGATTATGCATCCAACCCGTTTGATTAAGCTGTCTCATCGCTGCATCAATGATTGGGAAACCTGTACGCCCCTCACACCATGCTGCGAACTGCACATCATCATTTACCCATTGAACATCATCGCCTTTTTCATTAAAGCTTTTGCCTTTTGAAAGCCTCGGAAAAGCGACTAAAAGATGACGATAAAATTCTCGCCAAGCCAGTTCATTTATCCATGTTTTAGCAGGGCTTGTATCATCCACTAGCGCTTCAGGGTAATAGCTCAAAGCTGTCGCTAAACATTGCTTTGCACTGATAACACCAATTGCTAAATAGGGTGATAATTTACTGGTGTTATCTAATGCCGGAAAATCTCTTTCGAGTTGATAATCCTGAATGTGCTGCTGACAAAAATAATCCAATATTCGTTTGGCTTCTCCCTCTCCTGCTCGCCATAAATTGCTTGAGACTTTTTTAGTAAAATGGTCAGTCTCAAACACTATCGGATCAGGCTCAGCTATTGCAGGCCCTATTGGCGCAGGGACATGTAAAGGAGCAATCATTTTACTCGACGCGATTTGACGCCATTTTTTGGAAAATGGCGTAAAGACCTTATACATCTGTCCCGAAAGGTTTTTCACCTCGCCCGCATTGATAATGCAGTCTTGAGCAACAAAAGTGATTGGCAGACCAATATCGAGTAATTGTTGATCGCGCTTTCGTTCATTAAACTCAGGCTCTTGAGTCGCAAACACTTGATCAATCTGATTATCAGTTAAAAAGTTGGGCAGCCAATCCATCACATCATCAAACCAAGGCAAGGTCACCACCGTGAGTTTTACACCTAACGCCGCCAGGCCTTGTGCAAGGATATTTAGATGACGCTCAATAAAATCGATTTGAATCGGGGCAACATCATGGCTTTGCCATTGTTTAGGGCTAACAATATATAAGGCTTCAACCTGCGGACAAGTCGACTTATCAAAATTGGCCAATTCTGTTTTCGCCAAAGCAAATGCTTCACAAACAGCAAGGTTGTCGGCAAGACGTAAATCTTGTCTAAACCAAATAAGTGATTTCATGTCAGGGCCTTAACTCAGATTAAAACAAGGATGAAGTGAAGAATTAATTGAACAAATACAGGCCAAATTATTGGCCTGTATTTTAATGTTTAAGTTTAATAAGCGTATCGTAGTCTTAATGCTTCAGGGTGAGGGTTTAGATAAACCTGACCTTCAATATATGGTGTTGGATACTCACGCAGATAGTGATTAATCAATGTAATAGGTACTAGTAAAGGTAACAGTCCTTCACGGTATTTCATGATTGATTCAGTTAATTCTTGTTTTTGCTCTTTAGAAAGATGCTTCTTAAAGTAGCCCTGAATATGCTGCAAGGTACTGGTGTGGTTTTTACGAGTTGCTTTAATCTTTAACGCCGTCATAAAACCTACAAAATAGCTTTGCGCAGCAGCATCAAGATCATCAATGTTCGCTAAAATCGGCCCTAAATCACGATACCATTGAGGGCTATGAGCCATTAGAAGGTATTTATAACGGGCGTGAAACTGCATTAGTTTATGCTTGGTCCAGCCTTCAGCTTGCAAGGTATGCCACTCATGATACGCATATACTCGAGTGATAAAGTTTTCTTTAATCACTGGATCATGCAAGCGCCCCTCTTCTTCCACAGGTAACTCTGGGTAGGTATCCATCAATTTTTTTGCAAATACACCCACGCCGCTTTTGGTACCGTTATTGGTGCCGTACTTATACTCAATGACTCTTTCCATGCCACAGGTTGGCGATTTAGCGCAAAGAATGTAACCACCAATAAAGTCGAGTTCACCAACACGTTTTTGACTGTACTCTTCAAGTTTATCTGTTACATCAATACTGCCATCAGCACTTTTTAAATAAATTTTATCGCCGTCGAGCTCTTGACGGATAGTTTTGCGAGGCGCGCCCATGCCTATTGCCATCTCTGGGCAAACACTGATGTAGTCGAAAAATGGAGCGAGGTCGATATTGCAGTAATTTGAGTTTTTATGGCCGCCATCAAACCGCACTTTTTGACCTAATAGGCAGCTGCTGATACCAATTTGTATTTTTTCAGGATTAAAGATTTCTCTATTCACGATACGACTCCTTGTGGCTTAAAGACCATTACGTTGTGTAATGGCGTTTAGATCACTTGCCTGTATTGATATTAGCCTTTAACTCATTAAATTATAATAAAAAGTAAATTTTTATCTTGATAGAGATGAAATCGGAGGTTTACTGTTCCAACCTATAACTCATGTGATGTTTAAAAAACAAGCATCACATGAGTAAGATTATAAACGACGCTAGAAAGCCTATGAATAGATTAGCTATCGGCCTTTTCTGCGTGGCGTTGTCCAAATATCTCTAAGCCCCAAACGAGTCCAATACCCACCAGCAGACAAATAACGGCTGCGGCAAGCTGTGATGACTCACCTGTTAGTTGCTCAAACTGCATCGGTGATAAGTTTTGCTCGGTAAGCGGTACTTGTTCGCCTTTTGAATTTTCGCGCCAGGTTAATACTTCTTTCCAGGGCCAAATTTTTCCTAAGGTGCCGAGCATTAACCCTGTTAGAAATAGTAATGTCTCATCATGGAATTTACGTAACATGGCAGATAACACATGACTAAAGCTTAATAGCCCAACGACGCATCCCATTGCAAAACATGCCAATAATAGAACATCAAACCCTTTTGCTGCTGCCAATACTGCAGGATATAGCCCTAATAACAACAAAATGAAGCTACCTGAAATACCCGGTAAAATCATCGCGCAAATCGCAATACATCCGGCAAAGAAAAAGTTCAAATATCCGGCATCTAATTCAATTGGATTTAATACAGTAATAAACCAAGCAAAGGCTACACCGAATACAAACAACACGCAGCGCAACAGGTTGATGCTACTCACCTGCCTTAGCATGTGCACCACTGAAAACAGAATTAAACCAAAGAAAAATGACCAAACTGGTACAGGATGGTTGGTCAATAACCATGAAATCAGCTTAGCGAGACTGAATATACTGGTGAGAATACCGCCAAAAACAGCCACTAAAAAAGGGCCATTAATGTGCATGAATGCAGCTTTAATGCCTTGCTGTTTTATCACGCCTAATAATGAAGGGTTAATCTTTTTAATCCCGTCTAATAATGGCTCTAAAATCCCAGTAATAAATGCAATCGTGCCACCCGAGACACCAGGAACCACATCTGCGGCGCCCATCGCCATTCCTTTGAAATAATTTAATAGTTGCTGCAAAGCTAATCCTTAGTAAAACACCTGAAATCTAAATTTATCTAACCCTATTTGCGATAAAGGTCGTGATAAAGCCCCAAATTAAGACTGAGATAAAGACTGAGATTTAGCACTTTGCCATTTAGCCAATAACAAAGTGAAAATACCAAACCGAATTATACCTGCAACGGCGCAAGAGACTAATTAATCTTTTTCAATTTACATAGGTTATGTGCAAGTGGTTACAAGGATGTTAAACTCACTGCAAACCAACTCGTCAGACCAGATGTAAAAATAATTCTAATAAGACAAGGATTGATATGAGCAGCTCAAAACCCAACCATGTATTAGCTTTATATAACAAGGTAACTAAGTACCCTTTTGGACATAAAATTTTCTCTATTATGGTATCAAGAATGGCGCCATATTTTGCCACGGTAAAACCACTGGTTACCGATCTTACTGTTAACCGATGCTCAGTATTAATTAAAAAACGTAATGCGGTTCATAATCATATTAAAACCGTTCATGTCATCGCCATTTGTAACGGTTTAGAAATGGCAATGGGAGTAATGGCAGAAGCATCAGTGCCTAAACACCTTCGTTGGATCCCAAAAGGCATGTCTGTCGATTATACCGCCAAAGCGGGTAGTGACATTGTGTGCGTTGCTGAAGTCACCCCAGAACAATGGCAAGTCGGAGATTTACTCGTCCCCGTTAACGCCTACGATACTGATGGAAATATTGTGGTTAAAGGCACGATTAAATTATGGATTTCTGAAAAGCCGCAAAAGTAATTGATATCATAAGGTTGAAAGCTTAACCCTGTATCTTTTTCGATCACAGGCTGTTACGCTTTCAGCACTTTTATCATTAGAAAACACAACAAAAATAAAGATATGAATAGCAAAAAGGATTCTGCAGCTCATATTGGTACCTCACCCAATTCAGCAAGTACCGCAGCAAATACTGTAATAAGTCGTTCGAACTCATCAAGTGCCATCGCCAGCTCAAACAAACGCCCAAATACCATTAACGAAAGCCACGGCAACCGCAATAGCAATATGGATGCACTTAGAGGCATAGCCATATTGGGCATTTTATTCATGAACATCTTTTTTATGAATGACAGTTTTTATGGTTACGCAGCGCATTTACCACAAATAGCATCAGATAGAATTTTAGAAGTGTTCAATAACTTCTTTCTAGAAGGACGCTTTTTAAGCCTGTTGTCTATTTTATTTGGCGCAGGATTACTGATTCAGTATCAACGCTTCGAAGCCAATAACTTACCCGCTTATCCGTTCATTAAAAAACGCCTTAAATGGCTCATTGTTTTCGGGCTGATTCACGGCATTTTCATTTGGGGTGGTGATATTCTGCTGACTTATGGCATTAGTGCTTTTCTAGCACTTAATTACGTTAACGCAGATATTGAAACCATTAAAAAGCGTGCCAATCAATTTATTTTTGCTGCACTAGTACTTGTGGCTTTATTCTCTCTTGCCATTGAAGAAGAACATTATTTTAGAGGCTCAGAACTGCATCAGCAGCAGCTTTTAGATTGGTCTGCAGCTTATATTAATGTCGTTTTGCTACAATTAATGCAAGTGGGCTTTATGCTAATGCTCATCCCGCTCACTATCATGTGGTATGCAGGCGGGTTAATGATGTGGGGCATGGTCCTGTATAAGCAAGGCGTATTCGAACATGGCTTGGATAGAAAAACACTGCTTCAATGTATTATTGTGGCGATATTATTTTCAACCATTGACTCAATTTTAAGCTTTTCATCCAACCCCGTTTTAGTTGAATTATCGACAAGCATGATGATGGTGAGCGCAATAGCAATGGCGTTAGTTTATGTGCATCTTATAGTCAAAATTTGCCAAAACAGTCAACTGGTTTTAGCGCCATTTCAAGCTGTCGGTAAACTTGCATTTAGCTGCTATATTTTTCAATCCCTGATTGGTGTCAGCATTTTTCGTTACGCTATAAGCCATTATGCAAGTGACTTATACATGAGCTTGAATCGAGTAGACTATTTCCTTATCGCAATCATCATAACCCTGTTACAGTTAGTGTTAGCGCCAGTCTATTTACGATTTTTTAATCAAGGCCCGTTAGAAGCCCTGTGGCGCAAACTTGTTATGGCAAAGTCCAACACGTGAACGGCAAACCAGGAAGGCCTATGAGTCAATATCTCAAAGCATTATTTGCGGGTATAGCGCTGTTAATATTAAGTAGCTGTGTCAGCTGGGTAGCGCCCAATGTTGAGTCAGATCTGCTTGAGCTGCAACCAGGTGAATATCAACTGGATGAAAACCATGCCGCGCTAATTTTTAAAATTCAGCATTTGGGCTTATCAACCTATGTTGGCCGCTTTAATCAGTTTGACGCTGAACTTAATTTTGATCCTAACGATATGGCAGCTGCGACGCTCAGCGCAGTAGTTGATATAAGCTCGATTGACATCAATAACCCTGACTTAAGCGACACCTTGCAAGAAGATACTTGGTTTCACAGTGCCCAATTCCCTCAAGCTGCATTTGTAAGTCATACAGTTACCCCCATTAATGACACCAGCTTTAATTTCAGTGGTGATTTAACCTTACGCGGTGTGACGAAACCCGTGACCTTCACGGCGACTTTTCATGGCGGCGCAGATAACTGGATGACAGGCAAGTACACTGTCGGTTTTAGTGCTGTAGGCCAAATAAAACGCTCTGATTTTGGCATGAGTAGTTATATACCGATTGTTGGCGATGAGATTGAATTAGAAATTTATGCTGAATTTTTAAAATAAAAAAAGCGAGTCTATGATGAAAATTTTCGGCCTGATAAGTTTAGCAACCATGTTAGTCATCGGCTTTATGATATCGATGAACCTTGGCTATTACTTGTTGGCAGTCAATCTGATCAGTGGCTTTATCACATGGCGAGATAAACGCGCAGCAAGTAAACAGAAGTGGCGCATTCAAGAGCAAACACTGCATGGTTTTGCACTTATAGGTGGCTGGCCCGCCGGTATTATTGCGCAAGAGGTGTTCAGACATAAAACCCAGAAAACGCCGTTTAAGTGGATTTATCGCTTAATGATATTAGTTAACTTTTCTTTTGCTTCTTTAATGGCTTATATCACTTTTTTTGCTCAATAATGTCACATCTTGCTGCTAAACCAGCGAGCCGATAAAGCCTAGGTACAACAAATGACGCTTTCGCTTTACCCCGCTTATTTCTATCAGTACCATGCATATCAGGTTCTCAATCAGAATTTTTATCGACTGACTTGCGCATAACTTCCTTGTTACTTACCTATTAAATAACAGGCTTATTAACGTAAAAGTTACTCGAGGTTGAAACGATACCGTTTCAGCTAAAAAACTTACTAAAAAATACATCGGGATTAATACTATGAAAGTCGTTTTGGCTGTATGCGTCATCGCAGGACTCATCTTTTACTTTTTCACTCAATCAAATAATAAAAAAGCTGCCCAAGAAAATATAACGAAAGGCAATGCTTTCTTACTTGAGAACCAAGCAAAAGAAGGCGTAGTAACAACACTTTCTGGGCTACAGTATTTAGTTATGCACAAAAGCGATGGCACAGAACACCCAAAAGCGACTGATACGGTTACAGTGCATTATCACGGCACATTAATTGATGGGACGATTTTCGATAGCTCGGTTGACCGTGGTGAAAGTATTGATTTTCCACTTAACCGTGTAATTCCAGGTTGGACAGAAGGTGTTCAGTTGATGAATGTTGGTGATAAATTTAAGTTCTTTGTTCCGAGCACATTAGCTTACGGCAACCGCGCTGCAGGTAAAATTGAAGGTGGTTCGGTACTGATTTTTGAAGTTGAGTTATTAGCGATTAACTAAGACGAAGCTAAAAATAAGACAGTTAACTCATCTGAATCATAAAAATGCCCTATTGGTTTAATCACCAATAGGGCATTTTTTATTCTGCATTAGGGTAGGTTGTACTTTTTAACAACGAATTCTTGCTCTAGTTTTTACTCTGGTTCTTACTCTGGTTTTCAGTCTGGTTTTAGCGCTTAAACTTACTTAGCTAAATCAAACGGGTCGTCAATAGACTTAGCCGGTGTAGTAAACCAAACAGGGCCAGCATCAGTCATATAAAAATGGTCTTCATGACGTACACCAAACTCTCCTGGTACACACAGCATTGGTTCATTACTAAAACACATACCCGCTTCTAGTGGCGTTTGATCATTTAACACTAAATATGGCCATTCATGAATATCTAAACCAACCCCATGACCTGTACGGTGTGGCAATCCTGGCACATCATACCCTGGACCAAAACCAGCATCGACAATCACAGCTCTGGCAGCTCTATCAACATTGGCACAAGTTTCACCAATTTGTGCTGCTGCGAATGCCGCAAGCTGGGCTTGCTGTTCAAGATCCCACAAACTACGTTGTCGCTCATTGGCTTCACCGAACACATAAGTACGGGTTATGTCAGAGTTATAACCGCCAAGCTGACAACCTGTATCAATCAATACCGTATCATTTTGCTCAAGAGTTTTAGGTGATTTAACCCCATGTGGATACGCTGTATCTTCACCAAATAACACGATGCAAAAATAAGAACCTGCTGGAGCGCCAACACGTTTATGCGCTTCATGGATAAAAGCTTCAACCTCAGCTGTGGTTATCCCTTCATGTAAAATACTTGCAGTGGCCACATGCACAGCAAGTGTCATATCTTTTGCGCGTTGCAGTAAGCCAAGTTCAGCTGCTGACTTAATCATTCTGCAGCCAGCTGTAATACTTTTTGCATTGATATAGTTCAGCTTGTCGTTAGCAAGGCGCATTCCATCGAAAATGAAGAATGCTGTTGATTCATCAATACCCACTTTACCGCTATGAATCCCCATATTGTCGAGCGTTTGTGCAAATAAGGCATAAGGGCTTTCATCCTCTTGCCAAGTATTCACTTTGCCTTTAATCGCCATATAGCCTTCAAGGGTATCTAGCTCAAAGGCAGGCGCAATATATTCAACATTACCTACAGCAGGAATAATCGCACCCACCACTCGCTCACTGGCGTACCATTTGGTACCAGTAAAGTAGTATAGGTTTGTGCCGGCATTGATATAAATGGCTTCAATGCCTTGTTGCTGCATTAAGCTTTGCGCTTTAGCAATACGTTGTTCGAATTCAGCTAATTCTATATGGGCTACATCAGTAGTCATATCAGATAAGCTAGCGAATGCTTGTTCTTGTGTTTGGGTGCCGACACCAATAGTCATAAATGACTCCATAAAAAGTTAACTGATGATGAGATATTTGCCATAGTGTAAACTGCTAATTTAAAATGTATACAATATAAAGTTACAAATTATGTTTAACCGCTTATCAATGATGCAACTATTACGCTGGTAACTTCTTTACTTGCAAATAACCTAACGCAATTGCGATAATCGCCATTCCTCAATAAGACTGAGTCAATCAGCAACCTCCAATGGAGCTATCATGTCAGAGAAAATCAATCAGCGGCTTGACGCTATTCGTCAGGAACTTACCAAACACAATTTAGATGCATTCATTATTCCTAGAGCTGATGAATACCTTGGGGAATATGTCCCTGAGCGCAACGAGCGCCTATTATGGGCGACTGATTTTACAGGCTCTGCTGGTATGGCCATTGTATTAAAAGACAGCGCCGCTATTTTCATTGATGGTCGTTACACCGTTCAAGTGAAGCAGCAAGTAAGTGCTGAGTTATTTAGTTATGAAAGCTTGTACGACACTCCTCAAGTAGAATGGTTGATTGAACAACTAGGCGCAGGAGCGCGCGTAGGCATTGATAGCCGTTTACACACATTAGCTTGGTACCAACAAGCTGAGCAAAAACTGGTTAAAGCGAATTTAAGTCTAGTGAGCGTTGATGAAAACCCGATTGATGTTCATTGGCAAGATCGCCCTGCACTGTCAAGCGAGCTCATTAGCTTGTTCAGCCACGAAGGCGCAGGCCGAAACAGCATTGAAAAACGTCAGCAAATTGGTGAACTGGTCGCAAAACAAGGCGCTGACATGGCGCTAATTTCAGCATTGGATTCATTTTGCTGGTTATTGAATATTCGTGGCAGCGATGTTCCAAGGCTGCCTGTGACTTTAGGTTGTGCATTACTTTCTACCAATGGCGATATGACCTTATTTGCAGATAGCAATAAACTGCCAGAAGGTTTTAGCGAGCATGTAGGTAGTGGCGTTGAGTTTAAAGATGAATCTTTACTGGCTGATGCATTATCACAATTGAATGGTGTGAAGTTACTGGCTGACCCTAATACGGCAAACGCTTGGAGCCAACTCAGCGCTAAAAATGCTGGTGCAGTACTCATCGCAGGTTCTGATCCTGTGGCACTCCCAAAAGCGAAAAAAAATGCTGCTGAGCTTAATGGCATGCGTGAAAGTCACCTGAGAGACGGCGTTGCAGTCAGTCGTTTCCTTGCTTGGCTTGACCGAGAAGTCGCAGCTAATATCATGCATGATGAAGCTGAACTTGCAGACAAGCTTGAATCATTCCGCTTAACTGATCCGCTATATCGTGAACCGAGTTTTGATACTATTTCTGCTACTGGCGGTAACGGCGCAATGTGCCACTACAACCACCTTGACGGCACACCAAGTCAGATGACCATGAACAGCATTTATTTAGTTGATTCAGGCGCGCAATATATCGATGGCACAACCGATGTTACTCGTACTATCGCTATTGGCGATGTCACCGCTGAACAGCAAAAAATGTTCACTTTAGTATTAAAAGGACATATCGCCCTCGATCAAGCTAGATTCCCGAAAGGCACATCAGGTCAACAGCTCGATGGCTTTGCACGTCAGTATTTATGGCAGCATGGCTGTGATTACGACCACGGTACAGGTCATGGTGTTGGTCACTTCCTAAGTGTTCACGAAGGCCCGCAACGTATTGGTAAAAATGTGAATAATGTGGCATTGGTTCCAGGTATGGTGCTGTCAAATGAGCCAGGTTATTACCGCGCAGATGAATTTGGTATCCGTATTGAAAATCTAGTGGCTATCGTGCCATCGAAACTTGCAAATCCTGAAAGAGAAATGATGGAGTTTGATGCATTAACCCTTATTCCAATGGATAAAAGACTGGTTGATAAATCATTATTGAGCGAAGCGGAAGTAAACTGGTTTAATCAATACCATGAATTAGTCTTCGCTAAAATTTCACCTATGATGCAAGGTGATGACTTAGCGTGGTTAACTGAAGTAACTCAAGCAATTTAATTTACTGCTTCCAATTAGCGTTTAAGAAAGCGTTTATAAAAGCACTTATAAAGCACTTATAAAAAGTGCTTTAAAATGATCAAGTTAAAAATCTAACTGTAGTAATTTTGCTTAAACTGATAATGCCAAGCTCAATCTGAGCTTGGCATTTTTGTTGATATTAGTTTTAGCCTTAACGCCTACAGCTAGCACATTGCTTATGTTTACTAAGCAGTCAGAATTCTATGCGATGCAAGCAATATGTTTACCGAAAATGCCAACTTCAGCTTAATAGATAATTTAGGTAAGAAATAATCAATTTTTTTTGTTATACTCCGCCGCCGCTTGTTATAGCCGTTATACTTCTATCTACAATCGGCAAACATTTAAACTGTTGAATAACGTGATTACCATAGGAATATACACCGATGAAATTTGAATCTTTTAGCTTCGCCCCAGAAATATTAAGTGCGATCGCTGATTGTGGTTATAAAACTATGACACCTGTTCAACAGCAAGCTATTCCAGCTATTCGCCGTGGTGAAGATGTCCTAGCGAGTGCTCAGACTGGTACAGGTAAAACGGCAGCATTTGCATTACCAATGCTTCAAAAAATGTTTGAAAATCCACGTGAATTACAGCATTCAAATACGCGTGCATTGATTTTAACGCCGACCCGCGAACTTGCAGCTCAAGTCGCTGAAAACATAAATGACTACAGTAAAAATATCAACATCGAAGTGTTGACCATTTATGGTGGAGTTAAAGTCGCAACCCAAGCGCAAAAGCTTAAACGTGGTGCTGACATTATTGTTGCCACACCAGGTCGTTTATTAGAGCACCTTCTTGCTTGTAACTTAAGCTTATCAAACGTTGAATTTTTAGTACTCGATGAAGCTGACCGTATGTTAGACATGGGTTTTAGCACTGATATTCAAAAAATTCTTCAAGCGGTTAATAAGCAACGTCAAAACTTATTATTCTCAGCAACCTTTTCTACGTCAGTTAAAAAATTGGCTAATGAAATGCTAGAGAAACCAAAGGTAATTACCGCTGACAAGCAAAACACCACAGCAGCAACCGTCAGCCAAGTGGTATACCCCGTTGAGCAGCGTCGCAAACGTGAACTTTTATCAGAGTTAATTGGCACTAAAAATTGGCAACAAGTATTGGTGTTTACCGCAACTCGTGATGCAGCAGATGTGCTAGTAAAAGAATTAAACCTTGATGGTATTCCATCAGCGGTTGTACATGGTGAAAAAGCTCAAGGTAGCCGCCGCCGCGCTTTACGTGAGTTTGTTGAAGGCAAAGTGCGCGTACTGGTTGCAACTGAAGTTGCTGCACGTGGGTTAGATATTCAAAATCTAGGTTACGTCGTAAACTATGACTTACCATTTCTTGCAGAAGATTATGTTCACCGTATTGGTCGTACAGGCCGTGCAGGTAAATCAGGTACTGCAATTTCATTTGTAAGTCGTGAAGAAGAACGTACCTTAGCGGATATCGAAAAGTTAATCGGTCAACCAATTCGCCGTATTACTGTTGCAGGCTATGAAGTCGGCAGCCGTGAAATGCTGCTTAAGCAAATTCAAAAGCGTCGTAGTTTCGCTAAGAAACAACAACGTTCTGACAATGCTGGCGAGCAAGTTGTGGCAGAGCGCAACATGCAAGGTCGCCGCGTGACTGTAGGTAAATCAAGCAGTACAGTTAAATACAAAAAACTGAAGTAATTGCTAAAGTAATAACCTAAGTTGAATATGATTAAAGGCGCTGATAGCGCCTTTTTTATTGCCTCGAACAAACTAACTAGTAAAGACGTTAAACAGAATAAGTAAATCTAAATTCACTTTTATTCAATCGAGTGAAATAAAAAATGATATGCTCAGGTCTAGTATTAGTCGTTACTGTGAAAATTCATCGATTGCCTTACTTATTTGATAAGCTGGCTTGATAAACTGGCTTGATAAACTGGCTTGATAAACTGGCTTGATAAAGCAGATTGATAAAGCAGATTGATAAGGAACAGTAACAACATTGAGCACTAGAGCGCAATAAATGCCTCGAAGAGTACGCAACATAGACCCTTTTAATTGAATATGGATTTCAGCATGTTAAAAAATTTGATGTTAGTCGCCGCAGTGGCCTTATTTAGTTTACCTTCAATGGCTAAACCCATTGCCAGTGATGAATACCACGTAATGCCATTGATGAATGGTCAGCAAATTCCTAGTGTTGACTTGCATGATGTTGATGGCAATAAGGTTAACTTAGAAGAGCTAACCGCTAAAAAGCCCACCATATTCTTCTTTTACCGTGGTGGTTGGTGTCCTTTTTGTAATATTCAAATGGGTCAATTAAAAGCCATTGAGCCTAAACTGATTGAAATGGGATTCCAATTAGTCGGCATCTCACCTGATTCACCCGCTAAATTAAAAGCATCAATTAACGACAATGAATTAGATTACTTGTTGTTGTCAGATGAAAAGATGGCTGCTTCACAAGCATTTGGCATCGCATTTTACACCAGTGAAAAAGTCACTTCGATGTATCAAGCAAAGTTAAGCGTTGATAACACGCTTTGGACAACACCAGAAGGTGATAAACGTTTAGTACTGCCAGTTCCTGCTGTTTACGTAGCGGATAAAGCAGGCTTAGTGCATTTTCAATACATTAATCCAAACTACAAAGTGCGTCCTGCACCAGAGTTAATTTTAGCTGCGGCTGAATTGTTACAGAACCAGTAATTTTTTTACTTAAAGGCGATAGTTATCACTATCGCCTTTTTGTTTTTCCAGACTATTGCAAAACAAGTTAACTTATTCTTTCTAATAAAAAAGTGATACTGCTGCCCGCTCTTAGAACTGCCCTGCTGCATAGGGAAAATTATCTGATAAACGAAAGATTTCCAAAGAAGGAGTCACCCAGATTTTAACTTCACCTAAAACCCTTAACGTTATTTCCCGCTAAATTAAACTCATTTGAAAATGGCTGAGTGTGCTGCTGAAACCCTGTTTATCCTGACATGTATTTCTAGTTAGTTTAAAGGAGAAACAAGGTCCATCGTAATAACCTAAGATACCAAGATTTACTTGACCACATCATTGACCTTGTTTCCCTTTCGTCGCTTCTGTTCTGGACAAGTAAACCTGTAAAAAATAAGAGGAGAAGTGACTAACCAACAAAAGCTCGTTTAAACCTACCAGCCTGTTTAATCGAGAAAACCTTAAATATTATTAACTTTACTTCAAAGACATAGCAAATGTAGGATATATAAAAATCAGCACTAAAATACACTAGCTTATTGGATGAGCTCTTGTAAGAACGGTTAAATTTTCGGATATCTAAAAGGATTTACTGTGTATAAAAACAACAAATCACGACCTTCTTTTTTCATACATATCGCAATCTACTTTGTCATGGCAACCCTATACGGGTGTGGTGGAAGCGACTCAGCAGAAGAAAATAAGGTTTCAAATGTTCAACCTCCTTCTGTTCAATCCCCTGATGGTGAAGATCCCAATATTATTGGTTCATGGCTATCAAATTGTGATGAAAGAGCTAATTCAGCATATTATGTAAATGAATTAACCTTTAATACTGATAGCTTAGAAATTACTGAACATAAATATGCTGCACCTAATTGTTTAGGCGAGCCACTTGAATCCATCTCACAGACAAATAATCTTTACAGCTATCCTGAATCTAACAGTGATACAAATGACAAATTTATTATTGTTGAAGTTTTCAAGCAACCTCTTTGGGAGATGACTGTATACATAGAAACGTATGACAACCTTTTGTACCTTTCCAATAATTTCTTAATCACACATGAAGGGTTTGCATTTGATTCTAGTCAAACAAGTGAAATTAACTATGTTAACTATTTAACAAAAGCTGAATAATTGTGTGATAACAGTAGCTGTTCTTGACTAAATTATATGTCGTTCAAATTTCAAGGAGCCGAAATTGAAGTGTCCAATAGATGGAACTGTTTTACAGGCTGACAAAGCTGAAGCCCATACTGGTTATGGCTGTATTTCGTGTAAGGGCTCTTGGTTACCCAAGAGCTATGTTGCCTCAATTCAATATACCAAAGAGTTTGACCCACAAACTTTCTTTGCTGAAGTATCATCTAAAGCGCATCAAACAACCCACAACAAGTGCCCGTGTAATTGTGGTTACTTAAGGACTACACCGGAGGAAGAAGGTGTGAGTTTCTGCTCTACTTGTAGTGGAGTGTGGTTTGAAAAAAATGCCTTAAAAGAGCTACTTTTGCGCTATAACAATAAAGACGATAGTTTCACTGCTGCAAGTTCAATCGATGCCATTGGATTCTTTGCTACAATTGGCGCCCTATTCAAGTAGCGATTTACGTTATTATAATAATAACAATTATCTGAATGAAAAATGGTGAAAGGCATATGACGCAAACAGTACAGCAGCAAATAGCTAATATTGCGCTCGTGGTTGAAAATTACGATGATGCAATTGCTTTTTACACTCAAAAACTGCAATTCACTTTAGTGGAAGATACTGATCTCGGTGGTGGCAAACGCTGGGTATTGATTAGTCCGCCTAACTCAAATGGTACTAATCTACTGTTAGCTCAAGCCAGTAATGATCAGCAGCTGCAAGCTGTTGGCAATCAAAGCGGCGGTCGAGTCTTTTTATTTTTACAAACGAATGATTTTTGGCGTGACTACGAGCTTATGAAGTCAAAAGGCGTCACCTTCAATGAAACTCCGCGAGTCGAAGAATATGGCACTGTAGTGGTGTTCCAAGACCTATATGGCAACAAATGGGATTTATTACACCTGAACAAAAGTGACGAACAAAAGTGACGAACAAAAGTGACGAACAAAACTAATTTATAAAACGAATAAACAAAACTGATAAATAGAATGAGAATAAACGACGATTCAGTAAATCAGCCCACCTTTTATACAATGTTAGCCTTGAGTAAGACTTCCAAGCCAAGTTTGTAGCAGCAATTTAAGTACCTCTGCTACAATACAGCTTATGCAAGTTGTCTAGTCGCAACGCCACATTACAGATGAAGCTTCTGTGATGAAATTATTAATTAAACGGTGTAAAAATAGTGCAAACCCAAACATACAATCAAGCCATTTTAGATGTCGCTGAAGCTGGTATCCAAGCTTTACAAGAGTCTGCTGAAAAACAAAAAGCAAAGCGAACTCCCGCTCAAGAAAGCCACTTTTTATGTGCATGGTTAGTTGAATCTTTTCGCGTAAAACGTTTTTCTAAATTGGTTGCCGATGATCTATCTGCTTGGATAAGAATGGCACGTAGCCAAGGTGCTGGCGCCATGTTGCCGCAATTATTTGAGCGTATTGCCAAACAATACCGCGCAGTTGAAAAACCAGAGTTAACTCAGCAGCAAGCTATTGGGCAGCTACTTACTGAACTTGAAAGTGATGATTGGTTTGTTATTTCTGACAGTGCTTTCTCTGATGATAGTGGCACCAAACTCAAATTAGCAGGCAATGGCCAATCCAGCTTAGTGGTATGTGAGCTTCAACTGGAAAGCCACTTTGAAGACGACAAGCTGGTTAAGTCATTACCGATTTATGTCCGTGGTGATGAAAATCATTTTGCTGAAAAAGCTTTAGCGAAAGGCTTATTAGTCAGCCAAGGTAATAAGAAAACTAGCTTAATCAAACATCATAAGACTTATTTGATTGCACCAAACAATCAACTTAAGCAACTGTGCTTGTTAATTAAGTAAAGCGCTATGCAACGCCAACCGCTTCGGCAAGCTAAAACAATTGATAATGTTTTCAATAGTGCTTATTGGCATCTTAGCCAGCAGGATTTCACGATTAGTGAAATCCGCACTAAGCTTGAGCGGAAAACTGACAATCAGCAATGGATTGAGACGGTACTGACCACATTAATTGAAAATGGTTACTTGAAAGACAATCATCATTTTGCTGTGCGTTATTGCGAGTTGGCTTTTAGCGATGATATTGGCAAAGGCGCGATTAAACGTAAGCTGCAACTACGGGGTATTTTAGCTGCTGAAATTGAATTAGCTCTTGAGCAAGTCATGGATGCTCTGCAGGTCGATAGCTTTGCTATGGCAACATCAAGAATGCTGAATAAATTTGAACATTTTCATGGCACGACCAAAGAGAAAGTTTACTCACAGATGACCACTAAAGGCTTCTCTAGAGCGGAAATAGATCACGCCCTATCAGAGCATCCTCAGCAAGCCACCCTGCGTAGCAAATTAGCGGTAAAAGCTGACAAAGTCGATTTAACCACTGAAATTATCAAGTTATATAATAAAGGCAAAGGCGAAACTCTTATCCTACAAGAGCTCAAACAAAGACTGATTGATGTCAGCGAGTTTGAGAATATTATTTACCAACTAAGCCTTAGCGAAGATATAGACTTTTATAAGAGCTGCCGCGAGCAGTTGGCTAGAAAACGCTATGATTTATCAGACTATAAAGGTAAATCAAAAGCCTATGCTTACTTAATGCGCAAAGGCTTTGGCAGTGATGAGATAAAAGAAGCGCTCAATCCTAGCGATGATTAAATTAAAAAAGGCTAACTCAAGCAAGCCGTATTTCTAACTCAGTCAGCAGAGCCCAAATGAAAGTAAGCAGAGCCCTAACAAAGCAAGCAGCTCCTTATCGACAGTCAGCATTTTCAGACTTAAAACGGATTTAAGCTATATCCTTGTTGCGCTAATATTGCATGAGCTGTCATTGCCGATAAAGCCATATCCACACCTGGCAGTAATGCATCCTTGTCTAAACCATAATACGCAGCGCTTTGCCCACAAATATAAATTTTTACACCATATTTTACCAATTGACTCACTAATGCTTTGTTGGCGTTAGTCAGTTCTTTATTACTTGAATGCTGACTTTGATAAAAACTATCATTTGCTAAATCGGCAACTGAAGCACCGTGTACGACCATAGCTAACTGTATATTCTCAGCTTTAACCCCCACAGCTTCATGCATATTGATAAATCTGGCTAAGGTGTTTAAATTGCGATTAACCTCATTAGGTTTAGCGGCTTTACTCATATCAAACGCGACTTTGAATTGCATACCCTTGGGGATAACAAGCTGTGAATCGATTGCAGCAATTTGACCGTAACCTTTTATCGCGGTGCCATCTTTAAATGCTTCCATACCTGCATAGGCAGAAGTTGAAAAGCTAATTACCCCTAAACAACAAAGTAACAAGGCGGCTAACGTTATCAATCTAGACATTCATTTTCCTTTTTAATGATGATTATTATTGTCACGCAAGTTCTGAGCTATCTTGCACCTAAAGCTTTCGTTATAATAGCCAACAAAATGCCCATATGTCAGCATCTGAAATGTTGTAGGCATTTTTAGCCGTATGAGTTTATTTCCACTCATACTACTGTTTGCGATTTTAGGAGTTTCCATGGCCCGCCAAGTCATTTATACCTTTAAAGGTAAAACCAAAGTTATCCCATTTAGCTATGACGTTCATCACGATTTATATGAAGCAGCAGCCGAAGCTGAAGGCATCGATTTAACTGGCTTTTTAGCAATGGAACAGCAAGTGGCAATGACGTCAAAAAAAGGCGCGAAAGCTGAAAAGGAATTCCGTAAAACTGAGTTTGCTCGATTCGGGTTTACCAGTATCAAATTTGTCCGAGAAGAAGACGAAGACACACCTGCCAGCTAATTCAAAGGGTTTACATGATTAATTCAGAACACGCTAACTTTCCCAGAGCTAGTTTTATAAAGCGTTGCGGCGCAATGATTTATGATGCTTTACTTGCCGTAGCCGTATATATGGTTGCTGGTGTGATTGGATTTGGACTCTTTTTTGGATTAACCAGCACAGGTGTGATTGGCATGAATGGCCATGAACATGTTTCTGACTTGCTTAATCAAACTCCACTATATCAAGGTTTCTATCAGCTTTGGTTAGTCATATGTGTTGCTGGATTTTATGCCATATTTTGGAGTCGCGGTGGTCAAACTCTGGGAATGAGAGCATGGCGCTTAAAAGTGCAGCATCCTAATGGGCAAAACTTAAGTTTCATTACTGCTATTGCTCGTGTTGTTTGGTCTTTTGCAGGTATTGGTAATTTATTTATTCTTATCAACCCTGACAAATTAGCCCTGCAGGATAAAATGACTCGCTCGGAAGTCGTAGTATTATCCCTTGAAGCGAATCAAATGCGTAACTGGCGCGGTGCTTAATCAAGGTTAAAGTCAGTATTGTTCGCTTCATTAAAAATGAAGCAATTAATCATATCCATAAAGCCAATTGCTCATTCAGTTGGCTTTTTTATTACCTAAAACTCTACCTTTACTGTTATATCTGTCCCAGTTTGAGCCTTATCGATAACCAATAACATGTTTCATTACTTAGTCCATTAAACAGACTATTGATTAGCATACGAATGTTACTTGGCGTAATCGATTTACTGGAGTATCTTAAGAAGATAATGAGATTAATAGATACAGCGTATCAATGAGTAGTATTGCGCGATTTCATTTAAGCTTATAAAAGGAACATTTTGGGCGTAAAGGGATGAACATAAGACTTTGAATAGCCTCATTGCGATGAAACAATTACTTTTAAGTTATCTGAACCGTGGTACAGAGCTTTATGATGATCCTGAAAAACGTCATAAAATTCTAATTATCAATTGGTTCGGCACCGTTGGCTTTTCTATTACCTTCATATTGGGCATCAATGCTTACCTAGAAAACAATATCTCTCTGGCAATCACGCTATTACTGTCGAGTATTTTATTTTTCCTCTCGTTACAAAATCATTGGCTGTTCCTAAAACAATATCGTTTTGAAACGTCTAGCACCCTAATTCAGTTAAGCTTAATCACCTTAATGTTATACCTAGTGTATAGCGGTGGTTCAAATAACACTGGGCCGTTATGGGTATTCCTAGTCCCGCCTGTAATGATGTTTTTTGGGGGATTAAAAGGCGGATTAAGAAATACCTTAGGCTTTATACTCTGTTACTGCGTGATAATGTTTTACCCTGACGATCAATTGCTGCAAGCCAGTTATTCCTATGAGTTCAAAACGCGTGTGCTGTATTCCCTGATGACACTGACGTTTTTGGCGGGATATTATGAGTACTCCCGTCACCAATCTTTTTTACATGTAAAGCAGCTCAGCGAAAAGTTTGAACAACAGGCACGCCGAGATCATTTAACCAATATTCCCAATCGTCGTGCGATGATGGAACAGCTCAGTTATGAATACGCTCGAGTAGTTAGAAACAACAACACGATGAGCATATTATTGATTGATGTAGACTATTTTAAACATGTGAATGACCAATACGGCCACAAATATGGTGATGAAGTATTGGTTAAATTAGCAAAGCTATTTGAAGGCACGTTACGAAAACAGGACATGATTTCACGCTGGGGGGGAGAAGAGTTTTTAATCTTATTACCTCTCACTCCTCTTAATGATGCTTATGAAGTTGCTGAAAAAGTTCGCCTAACCATTAAAAACCATCCAATTGAGTACGAAAATACCACCATTCCTATCACTGTCAGTATTGGCATTGGCAGCGCTGATAAAGACCACACTGTAGATTCAGCAATTACCCGCGCTGATGAGCATCTATATCAAGCTAAAGAAGGCGGTAGAAACTGTGTTTACCCCCAAATGGCCAGTTAAGATTACACATTCACTTTAGCTATAACCTTAGCTATAACTTTAGCTATATATAACTAGAAGTCTGAGCCAACAGCCTCAATTCCCTTTATGCAGTCTCTCACATGCATTAAATAAGTCATTAGCATTCAATGGCTAATAGCTATCAATAATATGTCTGAGTATTAGGTGTGAACAATTAGAGAAATAAATAGTAGACACAAAAAAAACCAGCCATTGACTCATAAATATGCTCAGGCTGGTTTTAATATTTTAAGTAAAATCAGATAATTACTTCCTAATGAAGTATAACGCCCCCGCGCTAAACAATACTGCAGGCATACTGGCACTAATATAAGCAGGTAGTCCGTACACAATACTCAACGGGCCAAATATTTCGCTACAGATATAAAAGCTAAATCCAGCAACCACACCTAATAATACTCGGGCGCCCATTGTTACCGTTCTTAATGGGCCGAATACGAATGACAATGCAACTAATATCATCACAGCTACGGTAATCGGCTGCATAACCTTACGCCAAAGTGCGAGTTCGTAACGACTGGGATCTTGCTGGTTCACTTTTAAATATTCTAAATAACCAATCAAACCTTGAATACTTAATGCTTCAGGTTTCACCGATACCACACTTAACTTATCAGGCGTTAACGTTGAATTCCAAACCCGCTCTTCCTGATACTCTAAGGTGATTTGGTCTTCAGTAATATGAGTGTTTTTTACATCCATTAAGCGCCAAACACCATTAGCAAAATGCGCCCGCATTGCTTGGGTCATGGTTTTCAGCTTTAAATCGTCACCAAACTCGTAAAAGGTGATGTTATTGAGGGTATTGATGGTTTCTACTTCACCAATATTAACGAATAAGTCACCGTCCCGAGCCCACACCCCTCGGTGAGATTTAATTAAACTACCGCCAGAGACTTTAGTGGCTTGCAACTCTTTAGCGCTCCGCTCTGCAACGGGTGCGCCCCACTCACCTAACGCCATCACGATAATCATCAGCGGAATAGCGGTTTTCATCGCTGAAATAGTAATTTGTAAACGCGACATACCTGATGCTTGCATCACCACAAGTTCTGAATTGGACGCTAACATGCCCATGCCGATTAACGCACCTAACAGCACCGCAATAGGAAAGAACATTTCAATATCACGTGGGATAAGAAAGATGACATAAATGACCGCATCCAGCATGGTATATGCACCGCGGCCAACAACACGCAATTGGTCAACCCATTTAATAATGCCCGACAAACCTGTCAAGATAAGTAGACACAAAGCTGATGTACTGATGATAACGCGTGCAATATAGAGATCTAATATTTTCATACTGCCTCCTGCTTATGCTTACGTTTAAACACCTGCAATATTTTCGCACCGTTTGGACGTTCTTTACCGAGCAAGAACAAGCCCATCACCAGCGCCGAGCCATGGATCCACCACATACCCAAGGCTAAGGGAATAACTTCGTCCTCTAGCGCTTTACGTCCAGCAACCATTAAGCCGAAATAACCCAGATACAATAAGATCGCAGGGAACATCTTGGCAAATTTACCTTGTCTCACATTAACTCGAGCAAGTGGTACTGCAATCAATGTCATTAAAGGGATCGCAAGAGGCAGTGCTAATCGCCACTGGAATTCAGCCACAGCTTCAGGCCCTGGGGTTGTTAAAAGCTCATTGACTGGTAATGCGGACAATTTACGTCGCCTTTCATCCACTTCTTGCTCTTTAATTTCCATCCGGTAACCACCAAATTCAATCATTTGGTAATCAAGATGATGAGCACTACCTTGATATCGGACGCCATTATCCAGTTGCAATTGTTGACTACCAAAGCGGTCTTCAACAACACGCCCTTGCTCAGAGACCACCACATTGGTTAGGCCTTCTTCATCTTCAGGATCGGGGAGTTGCGCTACAAATACATTTTGTAACTCATTGGATTTAGATATTTTTTCAACAAATAATACGGCGCGGCCATTAGGGCTTGCTTGAAAGCGCCCTTGGACAATCGCAGCTAAGCCTGCTTCAGACTGGGCTTGCTCAAGTACTTGGTTTTGTTTCTCTTCAGCCCAAGGGCCAACATAGAGTGACAAAATACCGGTAAACACTAGGTTTGCCACAGCAATAAGCAAAGTCACCCGAGTCACATACCATTCACTGATCCCAACGCCATGGAGAACCACCATTTCGTTTTCGGCATACATTCGCCCGTGGGCCAGCAATATCGCTAAGAAAAAACTCAGCGGCAGTACTAACACCGTCAGTTGCGGTAAATTCAGGCCTAACAATGTCAGTACTAACGTTGCAGGAAATTCACCATTTGAGGCATCCCCTAATACACGCACAAATTGCTGGCTAATAAAAATAGTTAACAGCACCAAAAGTATCGCAAATTGGGCTTTTAAAACTTCAACGATCAAGTATCTAAATACAATCACAGGTAGGATCCACTGTCTAAACTTGTCTTTTTGCTGGTATCAGAGTAAGTTCACTATAAAATGTCTGCTTTTAGCAGTTATTGATAGTTTTCTGACCAGCTCGTGAGCTTCCTTAAGTGTAATTCATTTAGCTGCATAGCAGGAAATTACCAAGGATTTATTTCCTTAAAGGTTTGTAAATATGGCCAAACAGGCCTAATTAAAACATTATCTAATAAATATAAAAATTTGTCTTTAATAATCTAGGAGTGCTCATGGAGTTTAGCGTAAAGAGCGGCAGCCCCGAGAAACAACGTTCAGCTTGTATCGTTGTCGGTGTATACGAACCTCGTCGTTTGTCTGGTATCGCGGAGCAATTGGATAAAATCAGTGAAGGTTACATCAGTAACCTACTTCGACGTGGTGATTTAGAAGGCAAACCAGGACAGATGCTATTGTTGCATCATGTACCTAACGTACTCAGTGAGCGCGTTTTGTTAGTCGGTTGTGGCAAAGAGCGTGAACTTGATGAACGCCAATACAAACAAATTATCACCAAAACGATTAACACTTTAAACGAAACAGGTTCAATGGAAGCAGTGTGCTTTTTAACTGAACTACACGTTAAAGGTCGCGACACTTATTGGAAAGTACGCCAAGCTGTTGAAACAACTTATAACAGTTTATATAGCTTCGATACTTTAAAAACCCGTAAAGGTGAGACGCGTCGTCCATTACGTAAAATGGTATTCAATGTACCAACTCGTCGTGAATTAACCATTGGCGAACGTGCAATTGAACACGGTATGGCTGTTGCTGCCGGTATGGACTTATGTCGTGATGTTGCGAACATGCCACCAAATATCTGTAACCCAGCATATTTAGCATCTCAAGCTCGTCAAATCGGCGAAGTGCATGACAACTTAACCGTGACTACCATTGGCGAAGAGCAAATGGCAAAACTAGGTATGAACTCATACTTAGCTGTTGGCCGCGCGAGTGCCAATGAATCAATCATGACAGTGATGGAATACAAAGGCGCAGTTGATGAAACTGAAAAGCCTATTGTGTTAGTCGGTAAAGGCTTAACCTTCGATTCAGGCGGAATTTCATTAAAACCTGGCGATGGCATGGATGAGATGAAATACGACATGGGCGGCGCTGCAGGTGTTATCGGCGTAATGAAAGCCTTATGTGAAATGAACTTGCCTATCAACGTTATCGGTATTCTTGCGGGTTGTGAAAACATGCCTGCAGGTGATGCTTACCGTCCTGGCGATATTCTTACTACTATGTCTGGTCAAACCGTTGAAGTATTAAATACCGATGCTGAAGGCCGTCTAGTATTATGTGATGTGCTTACCTATGTTGAACGCTTCGATCCTGAATTAGTTATTGATACTGCGACCTTAACTGGCGCTTGTGTTATCGCATTAGGTAAACATGCATCTGGTTTATTCTCGTCTCATAACCCATTAGCTCACGAGCTATTAAATGCGGGAGAACAATCAGGTGACCGTGCGTGGCGTATGCCGATTTGGGATGAGTACCAAGAAATGCTTGAAAGCCCATTTGCTGATATGACTAACTTAGGTGGTCGTCCAGCGGGGTCTATTACAGCAGCATGTTTCTTATCTCGTTTTACTAAGAAATATAACTGGGCACATCTTGATGTTGCAGGTACAGCTTGGAACAGCGGTGCAAATAAAGGCTCAACTGGTCGCCCAGTACCAATCTTAAGCCAATTCCTTATTAATCGTGCAGGTGTTGACCAAGGCGAATAAGCCTTATTGACACAAGCCGATAGATTGAGCTTGATAAGAAAAGGTGAAGAAGCAATTCTTCACCTTTTTTGTTTTTCTAAATGAATTAAAAATCACATCTAAATGTTAATTTAACCTCTGTCCGCCCTAGCCCCATGAGTTGCTTTTAGTGTAAAATCCGTCTTTACTTCGTCAAATATAGTAAAAGCATGCCAAAGACTCTGTTTTACTTAATGCCCGCTATCAATACACAGCCCAACGCTATTGAAAGTGTATTTTTAGCCGCTTGCCAATTGGCAGAAAAGCATTACCGTCAGCAGCAATTAATTTATATTCATTGCCAAGACAAACAGCAGGCGTACGCTATTGACGAATTGCTTTGGCAATTTGAGCCAACGGCATTTGTTCCCCACAATTTAAAAGGGGAAGGACCAGTAACAGGTTCCCCTGTCGAGATTGGATTTGATAAATTAGGCGCCAATAAAAGTCGTCATTTACTGATCAATCTTGCAGACCAAGTGCCATCATTTGCGGTTAATTTCCCGCATATTATCGATTTTGTTGCTAATGATGATGCGCTTAAACAAATTGCCCGTGCTCGCTACCGTGATTACAAGCAATTAGGCATTGAACTCACAACAACTGAGTTCACTGGCGTTTAAGTCAGCTGATTCGTTAACAATACCAACTATTAATTTAGATTGAGAAAACAAAAATCCCATGGAAAAAACATATAACCCGCAGTCAATAGAGCAATCTCTTTACCAAAACTGGGAAGAGCAAGGCTACTTCAAACCACATGGCGATGAGTCAAAAGGTAATTATTGCATCATGATCCCGCCACCAAATGTGACGGGTAGTTTGCACATGGGTCATGCATTTCAAGACACCATCATGGATACGTTGACGCGTTACCAACGCATGAAAGGCAAAAACACCCTTTGGCAAGTGGGCACCGACCACGCAGGTATCGCCACCCAAATGCTGGTTGAGCGTAAGGTCTTTGCTGAAGAAGGTTTAGGTCGTCATGACTTAGGACGTGATAACTTCATCGAGCGTATCTGGGATTGGAAAAACGAATCTGGTGGCACCATCACCAAGCAGCTACGTCGTTTAGGCGCATCTGTTGATTGGGAACGAGAGCGCTTCACAATGGATGAAGGCATGTCGGAAGCGGTACAAGAAGTGTTTGTTCGCTTATATGATGACGAATTGATTTACCGTGGTAAGCGCCTAGTTAACTGGGATCCAAAGCTGCACACCGCAATTTCTGATCTCGAAGTTGAGAACAAAGAAAAGCAAGGCAGCATGTGGCATTTCCGCTACCCGCTTGCTGATGGCGCATTAACTAGCGATGGTAAAGACTACTTAGAAGTGGCTACAACACGTCCAGAAACCATGTTAGGTGATAGTGCTGTTGCGGTTCATCCTGATGACGAACGTTACCAGTCATTGATTGGTAAATTCATCTTACTGCCTATCGTAAACCGCCTTATCCCAATCGTCGCTGATGATTATGTTGATATAGAGTTTGGTACCGGTTGTGTGAAGATCACCCCTGCTCATGACTTTAACGATTACGAAGTCGGTAAGCGTCACGCATTGCCAATGTTCAACATCTTAACGATTAATGCTGACATTCGTAGCTCAGCTGAAGTGGTTAATACTGATGGCACAGCAAATAACGAATTAGATAACAGCTTACCTGAGCGTTACGCAGGTTTAGAACGTTTTGCTGCACGTAAAGCGATTGTTGAAGAGTTTGATACCCTAGGTCTGTTGGGCAAAATCGACCCACATGGACTAAAAGTTCCATATGGCGATCGCTCAGGTGTGGTCATTGAGCCATTACTGACTGACCAATGGTATGTATCAGTTGCACCAATGGCTAAAACAGCCATGGAAGCTGTTGATAATGGCGACATTAAGTTCGTTCCTCAGCAATACGAGAACATGTACAACTCTTGGATGCGTGATATTCAAGACTGGTGTATTTCACGCCAACTTTGGTGGGGTCACCGTATCCCAGCATGGTACGACGAGTCAGGTAAAGTCTATGTAGGACGTGACGAAGCAGAAGTTCGCGCTAAACATAATCTTGATGAATCAGTAGTACTGCGCCAAGACAACGATGTATTAGATACATGGTTTAGCTCAGCGTTATGGACATTCTCAACCTTAGGCTGGCCGAAAAACACTGAAGAGCTAAAAGCATTCCACCCAACAGATGTGTTGGTCACTGGTTTTGATATTATCTTCTTCTGGGTTGCCCGCATGATCATGATGACCATGCATTTCATTAAAGATGAAAACGGCAAACCACAAGTGCCTTTCAAAACGGTTTACGTCACAGGTCTTATCCGTGATGAAGCCGGTAATAAGATGTCTAAGTCTAAAGGTAACGTCCTTGATCCTTTAGATATGATTGATGGCATTGACTTAGAATCATTAGTTGAAAAGCGTACTGGCAACATGATGCAGCCTAAAATGGCCGCCAAAATTGAGAAAAGTACTCGTAAAGAATTCAGCGAAGGTATCGAAGCACATGGTACTGATGCACTGCGTTTTACGCTTGCGTCTATGGCATCGACTGGCCGTGACATCAACTGGGACATGAAACGTCTTGATGGTTACCGTAGCTTCTGTAACAAGATCTGGAATGCATCACGTTACGTGTTAATGAACACTGAAGTGCAAACTGAAGGTGCTGATGAAGACGCTATTGGCGAAGCATTAGATTGTGGTCAATTGCTTGTTGATGGCAAGCCTGGTGAAATGGAACTGTCGCTTGCTGACCGTTGGATTATTGGTTTGTTTAATCAAACCGTTAAAGCCTACGACGATCATATGGCTAACTACCGCTTTGACTTAGCAGCTAACACTATTTATGAGTTCACTTGGAACCAATTCTGTGACTGGTACTTAGAGCTAACTAAACCTGTGATGCAAAGTGGCAACGAAGCGCAGCTTCGTGGTACTCGCCATACATTAGTCACAGTATTAGAGAAAATGCAGCGCTTAATGCACCCAATGATGCCATACCTTACAGAAACCATCTGGCAACGTGTTAAACCACTTGCTGGGGTTGAAGGTGACACGTTAATGCTAGCCGAGTTCCCTGAGTTTGATGCAGCTAAAGTTGATGCACAAGCGATGGAAGATTTAGAGTGGGTTAAGCAGGTCATTACTGCAGTACGTAATATTCGTGCAGAGCTTAACATTGCCCCTTCTAAACCACTCAATGCTCTACTGCGTGGTGTAAGTGAACAGGATAAAGCTCGCCTTGAAGCCAACCAAACGTTCTTCAAGACTTTGGCTAAACTAGACACTATGACCATCTTAGCTGACGGTGAAACTGCGCCAATGTCGACGACACAGCTAGTAGGCGACATGGAGTTATTAATCCCAATGGCTGGTTTGATTGATGTGGCTAAAGAAGTCGCCCGTATCGACAAACTACTTGAAAAAGCCGCTGGTGAGTTTAAACGTATCGAAGGCAAGTTATCTAACCAAGGTTTTGTGGCGAAAGCACCTGCTGCCGTTATTGAGAAAGAACGTGCTAAGCAAGCTGAGTATCAACGCGATATTGAAAAGCTAACTGAACAGAAAGCTGAATTAGCGAAATTAGAAAGCTAACTAACGGCATAAAAAACTGAAATAAAAGGCTATCAACCTATGTTATTACTAGTGGTTGATAGCCTTTTTTTGTTCTAAACCTGGGTTTAACTAAAACCTAAAACCTAAAACCTAAAACCTAAACATCTATTTCACGATGAGGGCTTATTGCTCTTCAACACTTAAAGAATACTGTAAAAATTTAGCCCCTTGACTAGATTTCTTATTGGCAACAACCTTGGCTCCAATATCAATATATTCTCCAGCAGCCCCTGGGTTTTCTAGCCCAAGAATGGGGAAGGTTTTGTAGGTTACATTTTTATAGCGTACTCTGAAGTTTTTAAGTTGAATAAGAGGTTCGTTCGCTAGGCTAATAAAGTTGATATCAATAGGGGCTGTCGAGTCTGAAGTAATGTAATATCGGCCTTGTGAGTAGTCATTATCAAGCAAGATAGAATTGGTAGAGTTGCCAATTGCTCCCTTCCAGTTAACCACAACAGTTGTACTACTACCGCTATTTTGTAATACCGTCGGAAAAGTAATTGGCTGAATTTCAGTAATAGAGATTTGAGCTGATACCATTTTCGTTATACAAACCAAACCAATAATGCAAATAGACTTCAATAATTTCGAAGTTATCATTAGATTTTGTTTAATCATATAAAACCACATTGTATATAAAATTACTTTTATTATTAGTCACTTAATTAATTAACATGCAAAAATACCAATTAACAACCAACAAATAGCTTAAAGCTTTAAAATTAGCAGTTATTAATGACCAATACGCCTCGTATTTGAATGACATCATTGCATCGGTGTTACAAAAGGTCAACAACACAGAAACGATCCGCAAGCGATCCAATCGAGCCTTTTCGATTGACTGAATGACTCAAATTAAAAACGAGCTGTACACTTAACGAGCAATTAAACACTTATTTATCACTGCTGTCACCCCGCCACAAACCCTGTACAGACCTTGATTACTACTAAAGCAACAAAGTTGAAAATAAGAGTCTTTAAATCTTATAGAGAGCGATCATATGTATTTTCAGTAACTTATTAATTTTTCCAGTATCTAATACTAATGAATTAGAAAACTTTAATCTCAATCCGTTATACCTTAGAAGATTTAGCGATAACAGAACCCTTGGTTACAAGTGTAACAATAGTGTTGCAAAATATTTCAATACTGTTACTTTTATTTTGCCCAAGTAAATAAGTCCTTGTTTACAAGAGACAATAACCCATACAAAAAATGCGGGCATACTAAAACTATAATATTATTACCTTGGAACACTAAAATGACTCATAAATTACTATTATCTACACTTATCGCATCAACCCTTCTACTTTCAACTCAAGCTGGTGCAGAAGATGCTACTGGTACTGCAAACTTCCAACTTGTGTACCCTATTACTGTTGCTGAAACTGAAGAAATGGAATTTGGTGATGTATCTATCGCTGCTGATGGCCAGTGTGCTTTAGATTATTCAGATGCAGTAACTGGTGCAGCTTGTGTTGCTGGCGGCGCAACAGCTAATACAGGGCTTTTCACTGTAACCGCTGCTGACGGAACCGTTAACCTCTCTCTTTCAGCCGCAGATACTTCAGTTCCAGGTGTTACATTCACTCCAACACTTGCTAGTGCAACTGGTACTGTTGCAAGTAATACTTTAGCTGTTGATGTTGGTGGAACGTTAGATATCCTTGCGGCTACAGCAACTCCTGGAACCCACGGATTAAGTTACACACTTTCAGTTACTTACTAATCTCATCATTACCTCTTTATTGAGTAACACGGATTAGTCGTGAGTAAAATTTCGCGGTGTAGATTCAGAATGGATCGCCGCGAGATTTTGATCTAATCTCAATCTTTAACAATAATGCGCAACATTAATTTTTAAATAATACGTTAATCTAGATTCAAGTAAGCTCGAAGTAAGCTAACGACAAAAATTATAATAATTGCAGACTATTGCATGTAAATTTAGCTGGGCAACATCATGAAATTAAAAATAATATTACTGATCACGATTGTGATTAATCTCACCTCTTTCGCACATGCCAATCTTCTTGTGACACCTACCCGTGTTGAACTCGATAACAAACGAGATAAAAGCGCGGTATTTTCTTTAGTAAACAAGAGCAACCAAACATCACGATATGAAATTTATCTTGAAGACAAACAGTTATTACCTTCTGGTGAATTTGAAATCATAGACTCTGAAACGAGCACCACATCACTTGCAAGCTTTACCCGTTATTCCCCAAGAAGAGTGAGCTTAACACCTGAACAAGGCACGCGAGTGAGACTGGCAGTGAGACCGCCAAAAGACATTAAACAGGGTGAATATCGCAGTTATATTGTCTTCCATCAAATTCCCCTCGCGCCTACCAGTAGCGAGCAAACTACCGATAAAACCGTTAGTTTAAGCTTATCTGTGACAGCTTACTTACGCATCGCTATTCCTGTCATTATGCGAGTAGGCGAATTAACCGCTCAACTTAATATCGCTAATCATCAAATATCCGATATTGAAGGGCAGCAACAGCTTATTGTGTCTATTGCCCGCCAAGGTGAGCGCAGTAGTTATGGTGATATTGAAGTATTTGATGCCAAAAGTGATGAATTGATCGGTAGCTCAAAAAATGCGGCGATTTATACTGAAATGACCCATCGTGCGTTTGCGGTTACCCTTAATAACAAGATTAAACCTGGCACTGATTTAGTCATTAAATACGTTGAAAATGACGGATTATTCAAGCCACAAACTATCGAACAGAAAATAACGCTCTAGTACTTTAAAGGCATCATATAGATAGAGAATTAACTAGAATAAATGCTATTACAGCATGTAAATCGATTACTAAAGTACACCTTTGCCATAGTCATACTGCTACTTTATATCGAACTGGTGAACCCAGGGCTTGAGTCATCAATGCCCTGGAAAACTGATTCTGACACTTTTTTAGCCACATTAAAAAGTATCCCTGCACAGCAAAATACTCTTTATATTCGCGACACTGCCTATATTCACGATACTGCCTCTATTCACGATACCGCCAGTGAGCATCCACCAACACCTGATTTAGCCAGTGCAGCCTTGCCAAATCAAACTGCGCATATAAATGAAACAGTTAAAGAAGTTGTACCAAAGAGCTCTTCAAGTCATATTTTTCGTAAGTCAGAGATTCCCAAAACAATCATTAAAACTCAGACTGAATCAAATTTACCGCAACAAAAAATCAGTTCCATTAACTCTAGCTCTAAGCATAAGTCTGTAACTACACCTGTGGCTGCACCTTTCATAGAAAAGGCTCAAGCCAAACCACAGATATCATCTCAATCAACTCCTGAAGTGATGACTGAATCAATTTCCAATAAAAAGCACCATGTTGCTCAAGAGCCCAATATTCTCACCCTATCAGCACCGACGAATCCCATAGTAGATAAAGTGGCTCCCAAAGACATCACCACTGAAGTGAAATCTAGCACCAACATCGCTGAAACTAACTCGTTTGAAACCTGCTCAAATATTATTAACCGCACTTACACTGAATCAACAACCAATGAAGAGCAGTTTCTTGTTACCCAATTTAACTATGGTTCTGAACGGCTAAGTGATGAGATGTTTATTTATCACGATAACGGCGTAATCTATTTACCCATGCAGTTTCTTGCAGACAACTTAATGCTGCCATTACAAGTTGAAATAGCGCCTCTCACGCTGACAGGCTGGTACTTATCATCCGATAACAGTATTGATGTAAGCCAAGGTTTAATGCGTTATATCGCGCAAAATAGTCAGTGTAATCATAGCCCAAGTTCAGTATTTAAAGATGACTGGGATATGTACTTGGAACTTTCAGTCGTAAAACAAATGTTGGGGCTTGAAATTACATTTGATAATGCAAGGCAACTGATCAATATCACCGAAAATAGCTTGATTCCGTTGAGCCAGTTAATCGCCCGTCAAAAACGGTTTCAGCAATTCAATGATCAGAAAAAAGCCAACGTTCCAATTAACCAACGCCACATTGATACGGGTTATGCCAATATAGGCGATTTAGCCGTACATGCAGATTTAGGCGTTTCTCAACGCAAACAAACTGACACTGATAGAGTCCGTTTTGATGGCTTTATACAAGCTAGAACCGATATCCTCGGTCATAGTGCATATGCAGGGTATTCGTGGTCAGAATATGGTGAATCCCTCAACGCCTATATCGAGAAAGAAATGGCCGATACTTGGGTTAATTACTATCGTTTAGGCAGTATTGATTCCCATAATTTAGCGCTAGTTTCCAGTGCGAGCTCCGGTGATGGAGTTATTATCAATACGGGAGATAGCTTTATCGATGATATTCGTTACCTTGTTGTCGATGGCGAACTTGAACCTGGCTGGGATGTTGAATTGTATCGAAATGGTGGATTAATCTCAGTTCAAAGAATGACAGATAATGGCCAATACAGATTTGAACAAGTGCCTTACTATATTGGTTTAAATCAATATCAACTGCGCTTCTTTGGTCCCAATGGTGAAACCCGTACAGAATCTTTCAGTAAGTTATTAGACCCTTCTCAAATGCAAGCTAACAGTTTCGGGATGAATTTCGGTGTCATGCAGCGAGAACAAGATGATCTACAACAAGTCTATGCCAGCGCAAATTGGGCTGTGACTGATAACTTCAGTGCTGGCGTGGCAATAATTGAACAACAAATATCACAAGATAAGTGGCTATTTAGTCCTACAGTCTCAGTAAATTTTCTGACTGATAACAGTGTCTGGCAAATTAACCTAACTGGAAACGATACAGGATCGGCTGCCAATATTATCGCCCAAGGCAGTAATAGTTTGGTGGATTGGCAGGCGGAATGGGCACAGTATGATAATTTTGAGTCTTGGGACAATGAAAATAATCGCCTAAAACAACGCGCGAATATAAACCTCAGTGGCAACATCAGCGACACCAATATGAGCTGGGGAGTCAATGGCCGTTGGCAGGACCAAAATGTTGCTAATGATAGTCTTTATCTTGCAACGACGATTGCAGGGCAGTTGCAGCACCTATCCTTAAGCAATGAACTCAGCTGGCAAAATAGTGTCGAAAATGAAAAGTGGGCCAATAGGTTAGCTCTTTCGGGACGGGTTGATGACTGGTACTTGCGAAGTTACGCAGATATCGCCTTATTGCCCACTACAGAGCTAACTCAGTTAGTCTCTAATGTGAGCACTTCCTTTTCAGATAGAAGTAACTACCAGTTTGAAGTACGTTATCAACCTTTAGCAGAGGCCGAAGTCACGTTCAGAAACTCACTATCCTATTTTCTCGATTCTAGCACCTTAAGACTGACCATAGAAAATGACTCTGAAGGTGATTGGTTTGCGCAATTTAAATGGAGCAGTTCAGCTTTATTTATTTCGGCAGATAATACTTGGTTGCTAGATCGAGTCAGTCATTTAAACACTGGCAGTGTTAAAATTGTCGCTTTTCAAGACGACAACAATAATGGTCAATTTGATGACAATGAATTACCGATGGCAGGGCTAAGGTTTTCTGGTCACACCAACTCAGATAATGAAACTGACGATAATGGTCAGTTATTAATTACCCATATTCAAACCTCAAGACCCCATAAATTAGTTCTCAATGAGCGCTCACTGCCTGACCCTTTTCTATTACCACTCAATAGTATTTTGATGATCGAAGCGCACCCAGGTAATGTGGCCGAAGTACTATTTCCTGTTCTATTTACCGCTGAACTTGATGGGGAGGTTTATTATGAAAACGACGTTGCCGCTAAAGGTGTCTCTGTCACCCTAATTCATGCCGATAAAACAAAGTATCATGCTCGGGTGGAATATGATGGGGTATTTATTTTTGAACAACTTGTGCCAGGTGATTACCAAATAGAAATTAATAACCAATTGCAATCAGAAACCGTAACCTTAGCGCCAGGTGAATATGTGACCTTTCCCACACAAACGATCGCCAGAAAGCAATAATCAATCAATAACACTGTTTATAAATCCACCAGCTATTACACTCTATATGATGAATTAAATTTAAATCACTAATAGGGAATTGCTGATGTCACTTTTTATGCTCGCAACAGCCATTGCCCAAGCAAATTTCACCCTCATTGCGCCTGTAGCTATAGAACAAACTCAAGAACTAAATTTAGGTAATATTACCAATCAAATGAGCGTGTATTGTCAGTTAGACCAGCATCAGAGACAAGGTAATGGTTGTATTGCTTCTGATAATCAACTGGGGCAGTTCATGCTCACTGGTAATGAACAATCCAATGTTGAAGTGATTGTTTATGCTAACAGCGGCGATGATATTTTATTTACGCCTATTTTACCTAACGGTAGTCAGCAACAAACATTTCAATTAACCCAGCAAAGCACCATGTTCGAAGTTGGTGGAAAGGTCGATGTATTAAACGAGCAAGCCAGTGGCCATCAAACCTTGTCGTATACCGTCGAAGTAAACTATCAATAGAAACTCACTATCAATTGATTTTAATTATAAAATGAGCAACTTCGAAATTATCAATCGTCCACACCAATCACCATCATCTGAAATCAATCGTCGCAATTTCAGCACAGATACCTAATATTCAGCATTTATTCGCCATTTAATTAGTCAAATGCACCTAATTCCTGTATAAGCTTCGCCTCTACTTAGATTTTTCACTAATGGTATGACTGGTGTTGCTATAAACAGCATGACTGCCGTTATTAAAACCGTTTTAATCTCTTAATATTAAATGATGGGCAGGTACAATTATGTCAGATAAATTTTTCTTTAAAGGCCGTCAAACGCCAAAACCTGCTTACGGTCAAAGTGGCTACAATACCAAGCGCCAAGCCAAAATAGGCACTGAAGCAAACCCGTTAGTATTAAGCGTGCAAACAGAAGCCCGCATGCAAGAAGTTCAGCAAATGGTTGAGCAACGTAAATTGCTTGCAAACATAACCGTTAACTCTGATGTCGCTGAAGATATCTTGCAATTGGAAGGTATATTAAATAAACCCACAGCGGTAACAGCGGAAGCCAAGATTAACCGTAATGACCCATGCACTTGTGGCAGCGGTAAAAAATATAAGAAATGTTGTGGTTAGAAGCTGACCTTGACCAAAGAGTCAAAAACCACTTGTGTACATAATAAATATTTATTAAAGCAAAACTTCGGTTTTGCTTTTTTTTTACTATATTTAAAAGAGTTAGGGAATTTAGCGCCTTTTTGAAATATTTTTTGCTTAGCCACGTTCTTATTATTTTAACCACCTTCTATCTTACTAAAGACAACAACTTAAGCACAGCATGATTGTTTTAAACGATAGAGTCGGGACTTAGCACGACTTAGGGCATCCAGCTAATAAAATACTAGAGGTAAATGTGATCAAACATTCAAAGGTAAAATACAGACTCATAGCTGGAATAGTCTTTCCCCTCTTAAGCTCACCAGTCCTCAGTAATAACTTTATGGTAATAGATTCAAATAATACCCCCATGGCTAATATGGTTGTATATCTCACACCCACAAATGAAGAATATAAGCAGCAACAGCTGAAAATGCCGGTTAAAAAACCTGTTGAAGTTCATCAAGAAAATAAACAGTTCAGCCCCTATATCACCGTGATGCAAAAAGGTTATCAGCTAAAGTTTGTTAATGACGATGACATTACCCACCATATCTATTCAGCATCTGGACCAAAACGCTTTTCTTTTAAATTACGTAAAGATAGCTCTCAGAAAGATCTTGTTTTCGATCAGGCAGGACATATTTCTATGGGCTGCAATATTCATGACTGGATGAGTGGGCATGTTCTTGTGGTTGATACACCATTTTTTGGCGTGACAAATAACCTAGGTATGGTTGAATTTAATAGCATACCTGAAGTTCAATATCGCCTAGACATTTGGCACCCACAGCTACAAACTAACAATAATACTTATAGCCAAACTGTCACTACGCCTTTACTTGAAACATTGACGATTCAAGTTAATGCGTCAATGGATGAAATCCCTACACAACAAAGTTTAGATGACTTCGAATTCTTGGAAGGTTATTAATGCTTAAATTCTTTAGCAGTATCCAAACCAGAATATTCGCCTTTTTCATGTTGCTACTCATTGCTGTACAGGCAATTTCCTTTGCTTTGACTTATTTCGCCAATAAACGTCTTGAACAGCAACAACTCGAAAGCCAGCTTTCAATTGCCGAGTTAGTATTTAAATCAGAATACGATAATCGTAATTATTACTTAACGGCATTTGCCGAAACAGCAGCAAAAGATTTTGGTTTAAAAGAAGTCTTTATTGATGATGATAGGCGAAGCTTTTTAGTTGCCTTAAACAATCATCGTAAACGGATTAATGCAGACTTAGCCATTGCAGTCGATAAACAGGGCAATATTATAGGCCAGTTATTAACAACCCCAGATGGTGCAAACAAGGGCAAAGTCAAAGTAGGCCCCGAACAAGGTAAGCAGTTTCGTACGCCTCTAGCGACAGAGTTTGAAGTGATAAGTCCACTGTATTCTTTAGATAACTATATCTACCAATTACGTTTTTCACCTTTAACCAGTGGTGCATCAAATATCATTGGTTGGGTCGGTTTTGGCTTTATTATTGGGGATGAATTAGCTCAGTCAATATCTAATCAAACAGGCTTAAACACCGGATTTATACTGGCTAAAGAGCAGCAAAAAAATCAACTAATCAGCTTATCAAGCAACACTTATTCTATAGATGCTAACCAAGCAATTGATAGTTTCATTCAACATAATCACCTTCATGACGACTACATTTTATGGCAATCTGCATTAGGTAAAGTAGAACTCAACGGCGCCAACCAAGCTCAACTTCATGCTTTCATGTTCCTGAGCCGTAATGACGCCCTTCAATCGTCCCAAGAATACTGGTTTCAGCAATTATTGCTGCTGTTAATAATATTACCCATTTCACTATTCGTAGCATTTATCATCGCCCGAGGTGTCACTAAACCACTCACATTACTGATCAAACAAGCGAAGTATATTGCCAAAGGAAATTACAACTCCAAAGTTGAAGTGGGAAATAGTGCAGAAATGCGAGAACTCGCAGAAGAGTTTACTGTGATGCAACAAGCCATATTAAGCAGAGAAAACAAAATAGCTTTTCAGGCATATCACGACCCGTTAACTAACCTTGGCAACAAAAATGAGCTAATACGGATCACTTCAGCTTGGTTTGAGGCGAAGTCCCCTATCGCTATCTGCCAGATAAATATCCGCCGTATGACAGAGATAAACGGCACACTAGGCCATGTTGTTGGTGACTTGGTCATTAAAGAAGTGGGTCTTAGGCTGGCTAGCTTTAACGAAATAGATTCTATTTGTCGCCTTAATGGCGATGAATTTGTTGTCGCGATTGAACACTCCGATCAGAAAAAGCTCATTCAATCAATAAACCATATTCAAAAATCTATTGAAGCTGAATATTGCTATCAAGACATATCTCTGCATTTACAAACAACTATTGGGGTTAGCTTTGTTCATTACCCTAGCGATCTCGAAACGCTACTTCGGCAAGCTGATACAGCACTTCAGCATGCAAAGAAAAACCGTTTACATCTGCAAATTTACCATCAACAAATTGATGTTAATACACTAGACAGGCTGCAATTAGTCAATGACTTAAAACCTGCCATTGAACATGATGAGCTAGTGTTATTCTACCAGCCTAAACTTAATCTAAAACTCAACAAAGTCACTCATGTGGAAGCTTTGGTTAGATGGCAACATCCAGTAAGAGGCATGATCCCACCTGATAGCTTTATCCCAATTGCTGAAAAAATGGGACAAATGAATGCCTTAACTCGATGGGTCATTGATCAGGCACTCAGCCAATACCTTCAATGGAAAGAACAAGGGATTGAACTGTCAATTGCTGTAAATATCTCAGCGGAAAACTTAAAAGATGACCAATTCTGTCATTACGTGTTACAAGCCATTAAAGATAAACAAGTCCCAATAGATGCCTTAACATTAGAGATCACCGAAGATGCTGTGGTCGCCGATCCTGAGTATGCAATAAAACAACTTACAGAGCTCAGACAACAAGGGCTGACACTCTCTATCGATGACTATGGTACAGGATATTCATCATTGGCTCAGTTAAAGCAATTACCTGTTCAAGAACTTAAAATTGATAAATCTTTCGTACAAAACCTTATGGTTAATGAAGATGACCAAATTATTGTTAGCTCCACGCTGCAGCTAGCACATAACCTAGGATTAAAAGTGGTAGCGGAAGGGATTGAAGATGAAGGTTCACTAAAGTGGCTAACGCAAAGAGGCTGCGAAATGGGGCAAGGTTTTTATCTCTCAAGGCCAATTGAAGCAAAGGCGCTAACAACTTGGTTATCACAATCAGCTTATAGCTAGGTGAGCGATTAATCCGTAAAAATAACAACAAGGTTCACGGATGAGAAAATGGATTTGGATTTTACTTATATGTAGCAACACCACTTTAGCTGCTGAGCATAGCGTTTCAGCCATTATCGATACAAGGCTCAGTCATACACAAGGGATAGATTCTTATGCTAACGGCGGTTTAGGAAAGTTTCGTTTCGATGAGGGCAACCAATTATCATTAGCTCAAGCAGGACTAACCTATAAAGTCGATTGGGAAAACCCACTTTCAGCTCAAGTTACCGCTAATGGATATATTGATGGAACTCGCGATGGTATAGGACTGACAGAAGCCTTTATCAAATACCGAGGCCTGCCCTTGGATAATGGGCTTAGATTACATGCGAAATTAGGCTTAATGTACCCGAGTATTTCACTGGAAAATATTGCCACTGCTTGGTCTTCTCCTTACACGCTCAGTTACTCCGCTATTAACAGCTGGCTAGGAGAAGAATTTCGCCACCTTGGGGCTGAATTAACTTTAGAGCGTCTTGGAAAGTTCCACTCTTCTAAGCATGACTTTTCAGTTTCGGCAGCGATATTCCAAAATAATGATACTGTCGGAGCCATGCTAGCTTGGCATGGCTGGACAATAAGTTCTAGGCAAACCCTTAGCCACGAAACTTTACCTTTAAGTAATATGCCAAGCCTTGATGGGGGCAGCCTTGATGAACAAGCTAGAGATTCAGACCCTTTTATTGAGTTAGATAATCGCTTTGGCTATCACGTACATGCTAAATGGAAGATTAAAGGAAAAGGTGAATTTTCTTTTGGTTACTACGATAACAACGCCGATACCACCATTGTCAAAAATGGCCAATATACCTGGTTAACTCAGTTTTACCATGCAGGGATGAGATTTCGACTTCCATACAAAATTGAGCTTATCAGTCAATTTATGAATGGGGATACATTAATGCAATCACCACAGGCCATTGATGTGGTGAATAATGAGTATCAATCAGCCTTTTTACTGTTAAGTCGCCGTTGGGATAAGCACCGTCTCACAATGAGAGTAGAACATTTTGATGTCACTGATAATGATCTTACGCCTGATGATGACAATAATGAAAAAGGCCAAGCTCTGACCGCATCTTATCAATATCGATTATTAAAAAATTGGTTTATCCAAGCCGAGTATAATTATCTTGATTCAACACGCCCTGCTCGCATTGAGCAGAATTTACCTTCAACGTTAACTGAACAGCAATATCAACTGGCTACACGTTGGTATTTTTAATCGCTGTTGCCTACCCCTTCCAACCACCTATAGCCCGTTACAAAGTGTATCACATTCATCCAAATTACCGCGTTTACAGCGACGTAACAAAGCGCCATAATCAGTAAAATATCAATACAAAATAATAATAAGAAGTAAAAAATGAAACAGAAATTACAGCTGATAAGTTTATTTACCATACTTGTATTAACCACCGCTTGTGGAGGGGGAGATTCTTCAGAGGATTTGCCAATTGAACCACCAACGACCGAGCCTCCTACAACTGAACCACCAACAACTGAACCCCCTACAACTGAACCACCTACAACTGAGCCCCCTATAACTGAGCCACCAACAACCGAACCTCCGACACCAGAACCGACAGCACCTAGCATTGAAACAATCTCTTCGATCACTTCGTGGAATGATGAATTGATCGAGGTAACTGCGCTAGTGTCTATTGATGCTAATGCTACGGCAACATACCTATGGCAACAAACTGCTGGAGAAAACGTCAACCTTAGCGGGGTTGAAACCCAGACAGTCACCATTGATGGGCAACAACTACAGCAAAATGAAACGATAGAATTAAGCTTCACTGTCACTGACAGTAACAACCTAACTGCTAATATCAACACCACTGTTACGTTAAACGATCGCATAAGCGCCGCACTGAAATCAGGGGATGCTTCAGATTTACTTTCATCAAGTAAAACAGAACAATTCACTCAGTCATTAATAGAACGAACTGAACAGGTTATTATTGATGCTCAAGAACAGCAGAGGCAATTCTTAAGCACGGTTTATGCTAGTGACACTATTGATTATTCGCCTGGTAAAAACTCTCAAATGATCATCATTAATGATGCGATTCATGGCTTTCCTTCGGCGCCTACATACGAGTTAATTCGAGGCAATCAAGGACGCATCTTAGCCGCTGCAACTGAGCAAGATACTGTGCGACACGCTGCATTTGGTACCAATATTTTTTCAAAATTCAATGCGGGTCAATTTACAGACTTTGAAAATAGCTTCCAACGGTTACTAAGTTGGCAAGTTAAACAAACGCTATCAAGTGAATCAGCCTTTAATGTTGCTACATTTAGTTTGACTGAGAACCACAGCAATAACGTTCAAACCTGGTTTAGCACACATTATCCCAATGTTTCGTTTTCATCATGCTCAGACACTAGCTTTAGCAATGAGCAAATAAGCCAATGTTTTTCTGAAGTAGATTTAGTTGTGGTTGCCTCTGACGCTATGCTCACCGATGAGCAACTAAGCTTTGGTCTGTCGGTCGCCAGTACACAGAGCATCCCGACGTTATATACCCACCAGCACTCTTGGAATAGCTCAGCACAAACCCCTATTGTGTTGGGACATATGAACTTTACTATGCAATCAATTGGAGGCCCTGGTAATTATTTTGCAGATGATAAAGCACTGTGGGCGTCAGCTTCTGAAATGCTTGAGCAATTTCCAGCATTTGTTGATGAATATCGCTGGGTAAATGCATTTAAAAACAATACTCTGCCTTTTAACTTTTCAACATGTGCTGATGATTGCGCTCAATTGTATGACGATGAATATAAGCCGAGTTTACAAACCATCAAAAGCCGGATAAATGCGCTTGATACCAGTAAAGAAAATATCTTTACGCATGATGGTCAATTTCTTGTGTATAAATCTCTCATCGTGCTCGGTGATTTATTCCGCGATGGCATCAATTATCCAATGGACGTAACCACCCTTGATAATATGTTATTTGCCAAAGCGTATTTTGCCGACCATACCATGGCTTATCAGCGACCTATAAGTCTTACGCCTCAATCGCTAGGTAACTTTAGCCGAACAGATTTTTCCCACATCAACCTAGTTGATAAGAATGTCTCAATAACCAGTAAGAAAAACTTCCGTTCAGCCGGTGTTTACGTCATCCCAGGACAAGCATTTACTGTGACTCGTAATGACCAAAGCGCAGTAAAAGCATGGGTATTTATTAACACCCAGCGTTCAGGTTCAACCAAAGAATTTGATGCTAGCAGTTATAACCGCCCTAAGTATTTACAATCTCAGCATATCGAAATTGAAGCGGGAGAAACCTTAACTCTCTCGTCAGCTTATGGCGGCCCAATTCAAGTTAAATTTGATCAAAATGACTTACCAGTATTATTAGACTTTGAACAAGTAGGACAACACCCTTACTGGCGAGAAGGCGATGATGCAGTCAAGTTTGCAGCAGATCTTGCCAGCGCAAATTTTGACTGGGCGGAAATTGCTAGCCCGCATTTTGAAGTGCATTCTCAAACAGAAAAAATGCAGCAAACCATGGAACAATACCCTCGCTGGTCAACTGCCGATACCATGGCGCAAGCTATGAATAGCAATTTACATAACTATCCTCATATTTTAGCTGGATTCCAAGGCCCTAATATCAATACGGTGGACGAAATAAGCAACTTTGCCACTGCACATAATATTGAGATGGTTGAGTTAGATATAGTGAAACATATGAATGCCGATCAAGCGACCTGTGGTTCAGGTTGTTCCGGAAACCCATATGATGCATTTTGGTCTTTTAACCCTTTAGGGCATGGAGATATTCACGAACTTGGTCATGGCCTTGAAAATAAGCGACTAAGGTTTGATGATTTCGATAGTCACGCCTCTACTAATCCATATTCATATTACACAAAATATATGAACTACCTTGAGCATGATGAGCTACCTAATTGTCAAAATCTGCCAATAGAAAATGAATTTGCACTACTGCAACAAAGCAAAAAAGAGGCGGATCCTTTCGCTTATATGCAAAGTGCTAATTTCACTGCATGGAACCAGGGGATGTCTATCATGGTTCAAATGTATGCTATGGCTCAAAATCAAGGCGCGTTAAGTAATGGCTGGCATCTTGTTCCACGTTTGCACATCATCTTAAATGAGTTTAATGCTAATAAAGGCAATGCTGACAATTGGAATGCTATCAAGGCCAATATTGGTTTTAATAATTATACCAATGAAGAAGCTGATGCAATGAGCCAAAATGATTTCTTGGCCATTGCAATGAGTCATGCAACTAAACTCAATTACCTTCCCCTTTACCAATTATGGGGGCTCACTGTCACTGATAAAGCTAAGCAACAAGTTAACGATACTGGTTATCCTGCAGTACCAGAACAAGTATTTGTTTTTGAAGGTGATGGATATTGTTATGGGCTAGATTTAGACACTGTAGAAGTAGATGGCGAGCAAAGTTGGCCATTTAACTAGCCGTTTAACTAACTATTTTATGATAAATGATGACATGTTGAGAGAGTGATTCTCTTACCATGTCATCAAATAGTTTTATTCATTCAACGATGACGACTTTTGCTAAACGTTGAAGTTCACCTCTCCCTTTAACAATAATAACCATTTTAAATACCCCTTTAGAATTTCCTCTCACTCATTATCAAAATGAACAAGCTTGGTTGGGTATAAACATTTGATTCGTTACTTAAAGATTAACTGGCCACTCATCACCTTGATGACTGTGATACCACCTCTTTTGTGGTTACTTTCAATAGAGCGAGTAACGAATTTTTACATTCGTTCGTTGTTAAATGAACAGGCTAATTTCTATTCATTTTGTTTACCAAACAGCCCAATATCACAACTAGTCTAACTTTCTGTAACCGTTCCTTTGGTAAATCCTCACAAATTAGGTAAAGTGTCAGCCGACCTATGTTAATAATAATCATAATAAAGGGTGACATATGAGTGAAAGTTCACACTCGGGTAACGACCTAAGTGAAGTAAAACAGCTAGGCATGTGGGCGTCTATTGCCAGCTTGAGCTATATATTTTGGATAGTGGGCGGCATGGAGCTGGTTGAGCGTATCGCTTACTATGGCGTTAAAGCCAGTGCGGGGTTATACGCTAAAACACCAGTTTCTGAAGGTGGTTTAGGGATTAGCCTAAGCGACTATGGTGTCATTATTGCGATATGGGCAATGATGCAAACCTTCATTCCCGTGTTTACCGGCGGTATTTCTGACCGCGTCGGCTATAAAGAAACCATCTTTGCTTCCACCATAATCAAAATTATGGGCTATCTAGTGATGGCTATGTTTCCAAGTTTTTATGGTTTTTTGATAGGGGCAATTTTGCTCGCTGCGGGTACCGGGGTATTTAAGCCAGGTATTCAAGGTACCTTAGTCTTATCTACAGGACGACAGAATACATCAATGGCTTGGGGGATATTTTACCAAGTGGTCAATATTGGTGGTTTCCTTGGTCCGTTAGTCGCTGTACATATGCGCCAGCTATCCTGGGATAACGTGTTTTATGCCTGCGCAGCGATAATTTCATTCAATTTCTTGTTTTTATTGGCTTATAAAGAGCCAGGTAAAGAAGAAAGACTTGAACGCAACCGCAAAATTAAAAGCGGCGAAATTAAACAAGAAGCACTGTGGCGTGATGCTTTACACGAACTTAAAAAACCTGTGGTCATTTACTACATGTTAGTGTTTGCTGGCTTCTGGTTCTTATTTAATGCCCTATTTGATGTATTGCCGATTCATATTGCTGAGTGGGTTGATACCAGCGTGATTGTGACCTCTTTATTTGGCCCTGAAGGTACTTCTAATGGCTTCTTCCAGTTTTGGTTAGGACTCGATAATACAGGCACAAAAGTCATGCCAGAGGGAATGCTTAACCTCAATGCCGGCATGATCATGACCACCTGTTTCTTAGTGGCTGCGCTTACTGCGAAATATCGGATTACCACCGCTATGTTAGGTGGTTGCTTATTGAGTATTTTGGCATTTGTATTGATAGGAGCTACCAATGCCGCTTGGATGATTGTTTTGGCCATTGCGCTTTTCTCTTTTGGCGAAATGATGATTAGCCCTAAGAAAAATGAGTTTATGGGTAACATCGCCCCTGAGGGCAAAAAAGCCATGTATTTAGGCTTTGTAATGCTTCCGCAAGGGATAGGCTGGACACTGGAAGGTTATTTCGGCCCTAAGCTATATGAAATCTATGCATCGAAAGAAATTTTCTCTTTGCAGCTGTTAGGCGAACGAGGTATGGATGCAGCAAGTGTTGCAGCAATTCCTCAAGGTGAAGCCTTTAGTACACTAGTCGCGTACACTGGTGAACCTGCACAAGAGCTAACAACATTATTGTATAACACACATAATATCGGTATGGCGTGGTACATCATTGCTGCTATTGGCACTATCTCAGCTGTGGGTATTTTCTTGTACGGTAAGTGGTTGTATCGTCTGCAGCAAAGCTAATAAACTGAGTTAAACCCAAACAAAAAAGCTGACCCAAAGGTCAGCTTTTTTATTATGAACCGAGCTATTAAAACGTAATTAAGCTGCTTTTAATGTCTCGTTAGTGTCTGCTACAGAGACAACTTGAGCTTGCTTTAGCTCACCAACAGGTAAAATCACCCGGCCATATTCAGCGTTTAATACTTGTGCCATGGCAAAATAAATTGCACTTGCGCCACAAAAAATGCCTTCAAAACCTGCAATCGTACCTATTAGTGCTGAACCGGTGAAATCACGGGCTGCAAGTAGGAAAAATAATATTGTTAATGAACCAAATACCACCTGCTTAGCACGAGGGTAACGCAATGAACCGACGAACATAAACGCAGTAAATACGCCCCACAAACCTAAATACCACCCCATAAAGCTTGCTGGACTTGCTTGTGAAATGCCCATTTCAGGCATAACTAACAAGCCCACTAACGTTAACCAGAATAAACCATAAGAAGTAAATGCAGTGGTGCCAAATGTGTCACCACGCTTGAAACACATCATGCCAACAATCACTTGACCAATACCGCCATAAAATATCCCCATAGCAAGGATCATTGCATCAATCGGAAAAAAGCCCGCATTGTGAATGTTCAATAATATGGTGGTCATACCAAATCCCATTAAACCTAAAGGTGCTGGGTTAGCTAATGGTTGAGATACTGGTAAAGGTGTCGACATGGCTTGCTCCTAAATGATACTCACTGAGTATGGGCAGGTTTTAATGTAAGGGTCGTTGATGGGCAAATCGGTATAAAAGCCCGCTATAAACACAAACATTAAGATAAGTTAATTAAACTGCGGCGCATTGTAAGGAAGCAAACGAAAACAGACAAATTGGCAGTAAAAGACCATGATTAGCAATTTTTACAGGACAATCGTAACTCAGCTTTAATTGCCAATATGAAATTGACACATATAAAACTCTTTAAATACAAATAACTGAATGATTTCGAGTGAATAATAATTGGTATCAGACCTAAAACATTCAACTGACAAAATACAATACGCGTGCTCTTCACAATCTGAAAATAATCACTTCTCGTCAGTTGGGCTTAAGTCACATTTATAAACAATGGTTGTCTTGACTCACAATTAAAGGGGTTTTGTATGAATAAACGCCTTTGTAAAGTCAGCTTGTAATGATGAATAATTGCTCAAGTTCACATTATCAAACATTAGTTAAACGATGATGCAATGAACTGACTAATGATCGTTTTAGCAAAAGAAAAAGGAGCCCAGAAGGCTCCTTTTACATTTATCTGCATCTTGCAGGACTACAGAAAAATGTTCACTTTACAACTTAACAATTAAGACTAGTGAGCTGCACCAGAATGCATTTTGTCGATACCGTAAGTTTTACCTTCAGCGTGACAAGTAGAACAAGACTCAACTGGTACATCAGCGGCAGATTCAACGCCATCTTCATAAACTGTCGCGCCATTACTCTTAAAGTGAGCTAACGCTGCTGCACCTGAGTGAGCATGACAAGTACGACAAGCTTCTGTTACTGGAGAAATGTAATTAACAGTAGCTCCGTAATCATTACTTTCAGCGATTGCAGTGCGTCCAGACGTTAATTCACCGTCACCAGCAAAGAAGGTCATGTCATCACCGTTTGAATCGACATCTTTATGACAAGCTTGACAGTCAGTTTTAGATGCAGGGTAATTAACCCAAGTTTCACCATCTTCACCTAAGTAGATACCGCCGCCTGTGCTACCCGCAAACATACCACTATGGAAACGGTGAGCTACAGTTGCTAAATCACGGTTGTAGTACTCTAAACCTTCAATTAGTTCAAATGTAGGTTCGCCATCTTCGTCAGTACCAGCTTGCTTATAAACATCGGCATGATACGAACCTGGATAGTTATTGTTGTGACAATCTGCACACTGAGTAAAGTCAGTCACACCATGGCGAGGGGCTTTAATGTGAGACATGTTGTCATGACAAGCATTACACTTAGCTTCATCAGCACTAGTGCGATCATTCATCGCTTGTGTTGGCATGGTGAAGTTTTCAAGTGAAGAAGGCACAAAGCGTAAATTTTCTTCTGTTTCAACACCGACAGCTGCAACATCGTCAAACATGAAGAACTTAGTCACAATATTAGCTGGAATAGCGATTTCACACTCTTCATCTGTGCCTAAAGTCGTTCTATCAATGACCATACCTGACTCAATGTCACCACACATGTTGAACTCAGAACTTACTGATAAGGTTTTTCCGTCAAGAGAGTTGGCATCAATAGCTTGAGATAAAGTGAGTTTACCGCCAGTAGTAACAAATAAACCTGAACTAGTATCAAGGCTTAAACCACGAACATAATCACCATTTTCATCTAAAGTACCCATCATAATTGCATGAGCATAGCCTTCAGCAGCTAAATAATCGGCTAAAACGGTACCATCTGCAGGTGTTTCGCCATTGATCGTTACGTCGACAACAACAGTTAATTGATCAGCTGCAACTTCAGCAGACATAACATCAAATACAACACCGTCTTTTAACGTTCCACGAGCACCCACTGCGTGAGCTTCAACTGGGCTCAAACTACCAGCGCCATGACAACCTGAACACGATGCATCACTTTCTGGCACGATACCGCGGTGATTATCGCCAGTTTCGAAGTCAACATCGGTATGACAAGACACACAAGCTTCAGCGTATACATTGTCATTCCATTGTGTGCCGCTATCGTGACATGTTGTACATTCATTTAGCTCAGCAGGGAAACCTATTTCACCGAACATCTCTTCGGCTTCACCTTCAAGATCGAGATGATGACCCGCATGAAGTGTGTGGATCATTGTATTCCAGTTGGCATTCCAACCAACCGCTGGATCATCTTCACCGCCAGCGATAGCAGGGTTATGACAAGCAACACAATTTTCTACTTTTTGATAGTTATGATGTGCGCCGATGTTTGCAATGCGCGTATCTGTATCTGCGTAGCCGTCTAATTGACTATGACATTTGATACACGCTTCATTTGATACTGAATCCTTAACAGAAATAGCTAATGCACCAGTTGCAGGAATGAAGTCAATCGGTGTGGAAAGTAACTTATCTGAGACATCTGCGCCTGAACTGTCTAGCACATCATACGAACGAACCATCACACGATAAAGATTATTAGCATCGCCATCAGCAAGTACGATTGGGGCTGCACCATCATGCTCCCAAGTACCTGTATAAGTGCCAGGAATTGCTTCATCTTCAACTAACGTACAAGCATCAACTACGCTACCCCAAGATGTGGTTGAGCCCTCAGGAGTACAATACATGTAATAGCCAGCATCGTTAGCCATTGCATTATTTTCCCACAATACTGGCGCGCCAGTGTCTGTGGTATTAGCTGCTTGGTTCAATACATAAAAACCAACTTTTTCTAAACCTGTAAATGGAAGCGTTTGACCTTTAGCATTCTTGCCCGTTACTGTAAATTTGACGGCAAATTCATCACTACCTACCACCACAATATCTTCAGGCGCTAACGTCAGCGTGAAATCTGCTGCAACATCAACTGTATCAACAACATTACCTATAGATGTACCAGGTTCGCCAGGGGCACCTGGTTCTCCAGGTGCGCCATCTTGCCCATCATCACCATCACTACACCCGGTTAACCCGATAGCTGCTATTAAGGCAACCGCGAGTATCGACTTTTTATATGTTCTCATTATCGTATCCCTTTATTTTTAGGTATTTGATTCTGCTTTAGCAGTAACCTAAATATAAAAGATACCTCTTTAGATGTATTATTCTTGTATTGCATTTGTGACTAGAATTGAAAGATGCTTACTACAAAATTTTACAATTCGATTTTGGTAATTTCTATATCTAAAATCCAGATTACTATCAATGTGATACATTCAAAAAACATTGATTTAGATCATATCCAAAACAAAATAAAACCGTCTTAAGAACATTACTAATTGAAAGCGGTGGCTGACTTTTACAGTTATTCAGCGCTAAAAAGAACATAAAAAAAGATGAAAACCAAAAAAAACGAAGAACTAAGTTCTTCGTTTTAAATGTCTAACTAAAGATGAATGTCTTGATTATTGGACAACTAACTCAAGAACTGAATCGAGGATTATTTTGCGACTTGTTTCACAATAACGTCTGTACGGCAAACCTCTTTCAATCAAATTGTACTCAGGTATAAGGCTGTTACCTAACAGCTTTTGCCTTTCATACGCAGGTAATTTCTCCACGCGAAGGTCGGTAAAGTTTACTAACGCATTAGACTCAGCTGTACTCATAAAGCTGATACTTCTCATTGTCAGTAAGTGACAAAACCACTCTTCGATTGACTTTACTCTACTAACGTTTGGTAGCTCTACTCCGAGCTGACGGCAAAATATCTGAAATGGATCCAATTTATCATTAAACCCCTTACCTTCGAGAATTAAAAAATGATGGTTAGCGACATTATCTAGACTAATATGACTACTATCCCAAATTGAGTGATTTCGTCTCGCTATGATTGAAGTCGATAGTGATGTTCCAATGACTTCTGACTCTAGTTCTGAAATGGCAGCAGGACCAAAGTTGATGCCTAAATCAATATCACCTTGATGAATTTGCTCTTCCGTATTTTCATCCCACATATGGATTCTAACTTTACCCAATTGCTCCATGATCTCTTCACGACCTAAGCTCATTGACAAAGAAGTCATAATGATTGGCGTTACGGCGATATTGAGTACTTTTGACGAGTTGGTATTGTTGCCCTCGCAGGCAATTCGTTCAATATTCATTGCCGACTCACAAAAATCGCAAATTGGTAGGTATAAATGTTCAGCTAATGCGGTGGGTTTTAGCCCCTGCTGACGCCGGTAAAATAATTCATCATCAAAAGTTAACCTTAATGTTGTTAAGCAACGACTAATTTTAGGAGCTGAGACGTTTAGCTGTCTAGCAGCAAGGTTAGCAAATCCAGTTTCGTAAATAAGTTTAAACACCATTAAACTGAATATGTCTAATTCACTGATTTCTTTTAGCGCTTTTATGTCCATTAGATAACCTAAAAAGATACATTCATCAAAACATATCATGAACAATGTAAAGATTTATTGATCCGCCCCCAAACAATTAAGTTTCAATTAAGCTTTCTGTGACGAGCACCTCAACCTCGTCTAAAGGCCGATACTCACCCTGTTTCAAGGCGTTATCTAACAAAATGTTACCAATGGATTCTCGATGAAGTGCAACCACAGGGTTTCTAAATCGACCAAACATTCGTTTTATTTGATGATATTTACCTTCTTGCAGAGTCACCCTTGCTTGAAATTCCGACACAACCTCAAGCTTTGCAGGTTTAGTGGTGATGTCTTCATAACCAAAATACATTCCGTCACTAAAAGCACTGATATAGGAATCGTCAATTGGATTAGCAAGCGTGACAAGGTATTGTTTATCAACCTTGGTTTCAGGCGCCATTAGCGCTTGCGACCATTGACTGTCATTGGTGATTAATAATAACCCTGTCGAATTTAAATCTAAACGTCCAGCGATATGCATTAGCTCAAAATCGATGCCATCGAGTAAAGATAATGCCGTCGGATGAATATCATCTTTAGTTGCACTGACAACCCCTGTCGGTTTGTTAAGCATGTAGTACTGGCGAGAATGTTGTTGTAAGCCATTTCCATCTAATAGGATTTGGCTAAATTCATTAATCTGCTTATCAACCTCTTTACAGATTCGTCCATCGACTTGCACCCTATTTTCAAGCAATAGCAACCTAACTGCTTTTTTAGAAACCTGTAATTTCTGAGCGATGAATTGGTCCAGTCGACTTCTTTTACTACGCATAAATAATTTGTTCTCATTTAACTATTTAAAAGAATTAACTTATTCTTATTCATTTTATCGGTTCGTTTGAGTTAATAAACCAGATCGAATACCCTGTTTGTGGGCAAAACAATAAGGAGTAATATGTCTTTGCAACCAGCTTATCCGATTTTACAGCCAGAAATGAGTATTGTAGAGCTTAAACAAGCCATTACTGAGTTTGATACCTGGTTAGAACAACAAATCAGCAGTTGTTCTATCGCAGAAATTCTGCAGCACCGAGCGCAGTTTTTCGACATATTACTAAACCACCTTTGGCAAGCCTTTCAATTCGAAACCGACACTATCTCCCTCAATGCTGTCGGTGGCTACGGTCGCAAAACGCTTCACCCTTTTTCAGACATAGATATTTGTATTATTCACGATGACGATTTATCTGCGACTGATGCCAGCACGCTAAGTGATTTTTTAACCCAATTATGGGATTTAGGCTTAGATTTGGGCCATGCTGTCAGACGTTTAGATGACACATATCTAGCCTGCAGTGAAGATGTCACCATTGCTACTACCTTACTTGAAATCAGACATATTTGCGGCCACGAAAACCATCAACACCAAGTCATTAGTAAGCTATATGGTGAAACCGTCTGGTCAAGCGAAGCATTTTTTGTGGCAAAATATGATGAACAAAAAGGCCGCCACAATAAAGCTCAAGGCACCGCATTCAATATTGAGCCAAATTTAAAAAACAGCCCTGGTGGTATGCGTGATATTCAAACCATCACCTGGATAGCAAGAAAACATTTCTCCATTGATGACCTAAAAGATTTGCGCCGGCTCAAATTTTTAACCGATGATGAATATGCCGAATTAATGGAGTGTCAAAACTTCATTTGGCGAGTGCGCTTTGCACTACACCAAGCCTCTAATCGACCAGAAAACCGGTTGTTACTTCAACATCAAGCAGAAGTTGCTCGTCTGCAAGGCTTTGGCGATAGTGGCAATATCGCTATTGAAAAAATGATGCGTCAGTTATTCAGAGCCATGAAGCGTATTCGCGAACTTAACCTGATGTTAATGGCCTATTTCGAACGTGAAATCGTGCCGCAGAAAAAGCCTGACATAATTCAAATAAATGAAAACTTTCAAATTTACAACGGTCAGATACATGCTGAAAATCAAGATGTATTTATTGACCGTTCACAAATCATGTCTATGTTTAACTACATTGCTATCCATCATGAGAAAGTCACAGGGATAACGCCTGAAACACTAAGATTACTTAGACAAGTGCGTCGACGTTTGATGGGCGATTTACAAGATTACCAGGTGTGTCGCGAACTTTTTGTAAGCTTATTTAAGAACCCTCATGGCATGGGTTTAGCGATAACCTTAATGCATCAGCACGGTATTTTAGCGTCATATTTACCCCAATGGCGTGAAGTCGTTGGGCAAATGCAGTTTGATTTATTTCATGCCTATACAGTCGATGAGCATACTCATAAACTGCTTAAAAACTTGTATAAATTAACTCAAGATACCGTCCCAAGCGATCAAAAATTAGCAGCGGATATTTTTGAACGTTTTCAAGCTAAAGAGTCCATCTTATTTGCTGCATTATTCCATGACCTTGCTAAAGGCCGCGGTGGAGATCACAGCGAATTAGGCGCAGTAGATGCTAAGTTATTTGCCAAATTCCACGGACTTAAGACGTCCCAGCAACAGTTAATCAGTTGGCTAGTTGAGCAGCATTTATTAATGTCTATCACCTCTCAACGTATGGATATTCACGATCCTGAAGTGGTTAAAACTTTTGCTAAATCTGTAGGGAGTATTACCAAACTTGATGCACTGTATTGTCTAACGGTTGCAGATATTCAAGCGACAAATGATGACTTATGGAATGACTGGAAAGCCAGCTTACTCACTGACTTATACTTTGCAACACGTAAAGCTTTACGTAATGGCCTTGAAAATGTGTTGCAATTAAGAACGGTAGTCAGAGAGCATAAACAAGAAGCTTTAGGATTAATTAACGCTGATGAAACGCAACTCGTTGCTGTTAACCGACTATGGAAACGCCTACCGCTGTCATTTTTCAGTAATGCTATTCCAACAGAAATAGCTAAATATACGTTGGGCATTTTAGAACATGAGTCAGCCTTTGAACATCAGTTATCCTCTTCAGAAGAAAATGTCACTGAGCCGCCATCATTAATTATACTTGATGACAGTAGCGTAAAAGGTTGTAGCGACGTCTTCGTTTATACCAAAGATAGACCTGGGCTGTTTATTTCGCTGTTTAACACCCTGTCGACACTAAAAATATCGGTTAACCAAGCGCAGATATCTAAAACCAAAGATGGTTATGTTGTTGAGGCATTTAAAGTGCTCGATTTTGACGGCAAGCCTATTTTTAGTGACCAAAGACGCAAACAAGTGACTAAAAAGCTACGCCAAATATTAGATGACAATATGTCACCACCTAAAAACCGACCATCAAGACACACTAAAAACTTTGACAATAAACCGACAATTGAATTTATTCATTCTAAAAAAGCAGATAGAACTCTAGTACACATTTTGGCATTAGAAACCCATGAATTTATGGGACAAATAGCGAGTGCATTCAGAACGCTGGATCTCAACATTCACTCTGCAGCAATCAGTACGGTGGGTGAGCGTGCGGATAATGTATTTGCCTTATCTAACCAGCATGGGGCCCAGTTAACTGAGTTAGAGCAAATAGAGTTACAGGAAAAATTAGTCAAATCGATCACTTCAACCTTATAATTGCGCCATTAAAGTCGATTATGAGTGCAATATGTCAACTAGCAATACACCATCTACTTCTGAAACCGATAACTTAACTGATATCGGTTTCAGTTTTTCTCAAGAATACATTTTAGATAAATCTCATTTCGCAGAGACATTTGATCAGTCAGTCGTCATCAATAACAGTCCAAAGCGATATTTAAAAGCTATCGCCTTTATTGTGGCTGGCTTTTTAATGACTCAAACTGACGTGTCGCCTTACCTTGCATACTTCTTTATTGGTCTTGGCGCTGTAGAGGGACTACAAGTTCGTTTCAATCGTGCATGGTGGTTAATGAGACAACTCATCAGTAAATCTGCCAATAACCCGGTAACATTAACCATCAGTGAACAAGGCATCCATTCTAAGTCGGCTTATATTGACCATTTACTAAAATGGACTGATATCGTTCGCGCTAAAGAAACTGAACAGGGTTTCTTATTAACCACTGAAAATCTTAAACATTATGTTTCTAAACGCTGCTTAAATTCAGCCGCCATCAACTTTATAAAATTAAAAGTGAACTAATTTTACTCATATCTGACTAATAAACTGCTCAGTTTATGGGCAACATATGATTCGTTAACCATAAAAAATCTATCCGTAAATATTAATAATAAGTTCTCATAAAGGACAGACTATGAAACATTCATTACTCTTAGCGACTGCACACATCACTATTATTACCACTTATTTATTTTGCTCTTTTGCAAATGCCAATGCCAATGAAGTGGAAGTCCCAAAGGACACTCTTATCTCTTTGACCGATGCTTGCAGCAAAGTCGCCGCTGAAGAACAAATTGATTCTATCGAAAAGCAACAGTTTGTATCTGATTGCGTTAATGCTCAATTAATCGAAATGGGATATCAGCGACAGCAGTCGCTAGCAAAAACAGAAATAGCAAAAGACAACCTATAACCTTTAAAAACATTAATTTACCAAAAAACAATACAGCAAATAACACATGCAACAACCGAGACTTACAAGTATCAGTTTGTATCAATTTAATTAAAGCAATTTTTCCGACCTCGATTTAGTGATAAAGTCGCATTTATTAGCTGTTTTAATGTTGATATAAATAGGTTGTTTGTTTCTGATGTATCAAATTTTTATCGTCTTTTTAGTGTTATTTTTAACCACTACACCTGTAATGGCAGACGAGCCATGCCAAGAAGATGGTGATTGCGTTGTTGTCGGAGAATGGGATATTAGTGTAGCTTTCGGCTACGGCAATAAAACCAATCCCATTACTGACTATGACGACATTCCTCTTTATGCAATCCCATCAATAGCTTACTACGGTGAGAGCTGGTTTTTTGATAATTTCAATTTTGGTTACACCTTAACCGAGCAAGAAAATTTTACGATTAACCTAGCGACAAGTTACAGTTCCGAACGCGCTTTTTTCTATCGTTGGGATCCATCTAATATTTTCTTGCCACAATCGGCAAATGTTGATTCTCACACTGTTCTACCTCCTATTGGTGGTTTCGGAATTCAAGAAGCCAGCCAACCTCTTGTTTTAAATGAACTTGAAAGTAGAAACTTCACCGTATATGGTGGAGTAGAACTTTTCTGGTATGGCAAGTTTGGTGTGTTACAACTCGCTGCTGCTCATGACTTATTAAACGTCCACAATGGACAAGAAGTGAATATTAGTTGGAACTATTCCCTTGCAGTTACTGATTGGCGCTTTGATTTAACCTTGAAGTCAGAGTGGAAAAGTTCAGAAGTTATTGACTATTACTTTGGTCTTAGAGCCAGTGAGAGTGCATACTGGAGCGAAGAATACCAACCAAGTTCAGATTGGAGTAACTCAATAGAACTGACAACGCGTTATAGTATTTCAACTAGCTGGGATTTACTTCTAGCTGCGCGTTATACCCAATTAGCCGATGAAATAATCGACAGCCCAATTATTGATGAAGATTACTCGAGCTCCTATTTCGTTGGAGCTGCATATAGGTTTTAAGCTTGTTCGTTAAAGAGCAAAAGGTCTATCACTTTTTCGGTATATTAATACTGATTTTTAGTGCTTTCTATGCCAAAGCTGATACGCTTACCGGGCAAGCACAGTTTTCGGCTACCCCACGTTTATGTCTTATTGATGCTGGTGACAGCATTTGTGAAATTGACATTGTGCTAAAATGGCAGCTCGACACTGAACAATTGGTGTGTATCACTTCAAATTACCCATCCATGGCTCAGTGGTGTAGTGACTCAGTTAATGAACACTCATTGCAAATTTCTGTAAAAACAGACAAAAATATTCATTTTGTCTTAATAAATAAAAATAATAATAATGAATTGGCGGACGTACGATTAAAAGTCACCACAACGTCAGAGACGAAAGTTCGTCGACGTTACCGTAACCCTTGGAGTTTATTTTAATGGCAACCCCCCAATCAACTCATAGAGTTTTGTTGGTAGAAGATGATATCCGTCTCGCCAATTTAATTGTGGACTACCTAAAGTCACACGATATGCACGTTGAAGTTGAACGACGTGGCGATACCGTTTTAACACGATTGATTAGTTACAAGCCTGATATTATTTTACTTGATATCATGTTACCTGGACTTGATGGATTAAGCCTGTGTGAAAAACTACCTGATTATTTTTCGGGTCCAATATTATTAATGAGCGCATTAGGCTCTCCGGAAGACCAAATCAAAGGCCTAGAATTAGGTGCTGATGATTACGTGGTTAAGCCTGTAGATCCTAGCTTATTAGTTGCCCGTATCAATAATTTACTGCGCCGTCAGGCACAACCATCAAAACCAGAGTCTCACTGCTTAAGTTTTGGTAAATTAAGTATTGACCCTCATACACAAGCGATTCGTTTAGGTAACACTGAAGTTGATCTTACCAGTCATGAGTTTGAATTATTATGGCTACTTGCATCGCAAGCAGGACAAGTATTAAGTCGTCAGTACATATACCAATATCTGCTTAATATCGACTTTGATGGTAAAGATAGAAAAATTGATGTGCGTATTTCTCGCTTACGTAAGAAATTAGGCGATAGCATCGAAACACCATTCAGGATCAAAACTGTATGGGGACAAGGTTACTTATTCGCGCCAGAAGCGTGGAATAACTAATCGAGTTATAGAAGACTTTGAAAAGACTCTTCATCAGCCTATACCTATTATTAAGCTTAAGCTTTTTGGGTATAGGCTGGACATTAGATAGCCTCTGGCAGCAACAAGTTGAAGATAATGACAACCTTGACTCACCTTTAATCGCCTTTGGTTTGCTTCTCGCTCAGCAACCTAAAGCCGATCGCCAAGCCCAACTTGATAAGATCAATAGACAATTCCCTTACCCACTGCAATTATTCGAAAAAAACGAAATAGCTTTAAGCGGTGAAGTCGTATTTTCTGAGACACAGATTATCACGACTACAGCTGATAAAAGCCATGAATTACAATTTATTGCTGTAGGTGATCAAGTATTAATGGCAGGCCCAGTAGATATTGATCCCCGTGGACAGTTACGTAACATATTCACCATAGGCTTCTATTTATCCTTAGCTTTTGTTGCTTTAATTTGGGTTTGGCCGCTATCAAAAGATTTAAAAACCTTAAAAAAGGCCACTCAAAATTTTGGCGAAGCCAAATGGAATACCCGCATTGAACTAAATGCCAGCTCTCAAGTTGCGCCGCTTGCAAATACCTTTAACGATATGGCACAACATATCAGTGACTTAATCGATAACCAAAAGCATCTATCAAATGCCGTTTCGCATGAAATTAGAACGCCATTAGCAAGATTGAAATTTGCCCTCGCACTTCTGCCACAGTATTGTCAGCCGAAAAGTGATGAGCAGCGAAGACAAAATTTCCTTGATGAAATGCAGTTAGATATCAAAGAAATGGAAACGTTATTACAGGAATTACTTACCTACGCCAGCCTTGAAGTTCAACAAGAACCAAGCCTAGAAAAATGCGAATTAATCAGCATGATTGAAGAACTTTCAGCGCGCTTGACGCCACTCAGTGATAAACCAATTAATTTCCATTATGCGAGGAATGAAATGTGCATCATGGCAGAGCCTCCACTGGTAGAACGTGCAATCCAAAACCTTATCACTAATGCACAAAGATATACTCAAACTAGCATTGAGCTGTATTTAAGTTATGATGAAAGGTTAGTGTTTTTATCTGTGGTTAATGACGGTGAAGCGATTCCAGAAGAAGACCAAGAAAAATTATTTGAACCTTTCTACCGCAGTAAGTCACAACATAAAGGCAATAAAGGTCACGGCTTAGGTTTGGCCATTATTAAGCGAATTATGCATCGTCATAAAGGCAGAGTGAACCTAGTGAGTGATGAAGATAACACGTCATTTACTTTGATTTGGCCTAGATAGCATTGAAATGTAAAACTTAAGCCTGCGACTGATATCTAAACGCAAGCATAATCAATAACTAACTCAGAAAATGAGTAAGGTTTAAGGGCTACCGTTGAGGATTGTTTCAAAAAGTCCAAATGTAATTAGTCTAAAGAAAAATCGCCAAAATCTAATTTATCTTCTTTTTCTTCTTCAAAATCCAACTGAGGATTCACTTTAGCTTGTTGTTCTTTAACAGCAATTTGATGAGCTTTATATTTTGCGTATTGTCGACGACGTTTGCGTTGCAAGCATAAACGAATAATATTGTGCTTTTGCGCATCATTGAAATGGAGCCAGTTAAAACGCTCATCTCTGTTTCTAAGGCAGCCCACACAATAACCGCGCGCATCAGTTTGACACACACCTACACACGGACTTGGTACCGAAAGAAAACTGAGCTGCTCCATATCCTCGCTTTATCATTGAACAATTATTGTTCTAATCTAGCACTAATTTAGTAAAAGGCATATTCGAAAGACCTTAATCATCATATAAATCATAGTTTAATATAGGTATAACATTGGTTAACTAGGTTAAATTGAATTAAGCTATTAACAATAAGACTACGGCTATACCGTCAAAATGATGAAACTTTCCCCAACCTTTTATCGGTTATTAGCAGCAAACACCTTTGGAGTTCCTATGATTTTTCGCCATCTTTTATTACTCTGTTTTATACTCACTATCAGTGCTTGCCAAAGTACCAAAAGTAACTCCGACTACGACACAAAGTACGATTTTAGTCAGTTAAAGAGTTTCCACTTCATTGAAACTCCCGACCAAGGTGACCAACTGAGCGCCGAACGAATTCGAGCCAATATACGAACAACATTAATTGCAAAAGGCTTCACAGAACAAGCAGAGCAAAGTGACTTTCTTATCAGCTATGCCTTCCTCACTAAAGACAAACCTAAGAGTTCAGGCCTTTCTATTGGCCTAGGTACTGGCACTAGTGGTAGTCATGGTGGAGTGGGTGTTGGCACTAGCATGGGCATTCCTATTGGCAGCGACAGTGCTAAAATTCAAGTGATTCAAGTTGATATGATTGATACAAAAGAAAATCGACTGATTTGGCGCGGCACTGATGAATTCGATTTTGAAGCCGGTGGCGATGAAAAAGTGGCAGAAACCAGTAAAACTATCAACCAAATACTCGCTCTATTCCCGCCACAGCCGAAAAGCTAAACTAACTACCAACTAATAATAAAAAAGTCCGCAATTGCGGACTTTTTTATATTAGCTTAGTTTTAATGCCCTTCAGCAAACAAGTAGTTCAGCCAACCTTGCATTCGTAGCAATACTTTTCGAATGATCGATACATGAGTGAAATGCTCTGTATATATCGCAGATTGCCCTGCTACGCCCGCAGGTAAATTAGCTAACAATTCATTTTCGTCATCAAGTTCAATAAGCACTAGCGCACGGCCTCGCTTAAACAACTCATTTGAAGATCGTAATGTGCCACCAAATTGCAACTCGCCTTCAGCCATTGCAGGTAAGACTTTAACGACTCTACCTTTATGAACCACACCCGGCATAGCATCTAAGATTAACTCGGCTTCGTCACCTTCTTTTAAACGCAGCAATGAGTTTTGCCAGAACGCGCCAGCAAAATATCTATCTTCATCAGGTATAAATGTCATCGCGGGACGCAGTGGAATAGGCACTGCCATAACACCAGGGCGAAGTGCCATCTGAGTGACAACACCATCTACAGGCGCTTTAACCTCAGTACGCTCAAGATTAAATTGCGCTTCGTCTAATTGAGCTTGAATAACTGCAACATCGGTATTTACGCCATCAATATTCGATTGAAAAGCTAAGCGGAAACGAATTTCATCAGCTTGAGCAGCTTTAAACTGCGCCTCTGAAGCCAAATAAGTTTGGCGCTTATTATCCAGTTCAATTTCAGAAAATGGCGAGTTTTTGCCACCTTTTCGTTTACCTTCGTCATAACGTTCATAAGCTTGCTTAGCTCTATCACGGTTAGCTTCAGCTTGGGTCACTTTGGCAATCGCACTGTCCCACGACGCTTTCAGTTGCGGTACAGCTTGTTTAGCATCTTCCAGTGCGGCCTGCTTTTCTTTAACTTCCGCGATAAAAGGAGTGGGGTCAATTCTAAATAATATGTCGCCTTTTTTTACAGGAACATTAGGCTTTACATTTACCTCAACCACTAAGCCACGAACCGCAGGGTTAATTGGAATAGACACAAAGTATTCACGTGTATACTTAGTGTAGGGGTGGTTATAGTTCATCAATACCAATAAGGTACCGATTAATGCTATGCCACCTAAAACAGCTGTAGGTACCGTCCATTTAGTCAACGGGATCTTGAATATCTTAAAAACAGCAACACATAGCGCGGTGTAAGTTAAAATCAGTAACAGATCCATAATTACGCCTCTTGTTGTGGTGTGGTGGTCTCTGTTTGAGACTGCTTGGTTTCTGGAGATTCAAGATTGCCTAAACGTTGATTTAACTGTTCAACTTTTTCCATCAACTCCCTCACCTCACCTTCGAGGATTAATTCACGCTTTTTGCCATTACTAAACCCCCAGCCTCTGTCTTCACGATATAAGGTTGCCCAAATCCATAAAAATGGCCAAATAGCATGCATGGTAAATAAGCTGACCCAGCCAGCAATATGAAGTGCATCTTGTTGTGGGTGATTACGCTTCTTGGCAATCTCATAGGGAATATCATGAATGGCAATTACACCATAGAAAATAACTAATGCTACAAAGAACAAAAGTCCCAAAGCAAAATAATCCAAAAACATATAACTCTCCTACTAGAAGGTAAAGCAAGTTAATCGAACCAAAATAAATCCAAAGTGTCACCCGACAACCAAGCAACACAATTACAACCCAAAGATAGCATACGCTCAACAATAAAATAACTGTAATACCCTGTTTATTCGCTAAAAAAATAACTCTTTTCTCGTGATCTTTTACACATTTATAGCCTTTGCTAATCAATCGATTACGAATAAAAGATAAAATGAAGCAGTGATATCCCTACAAGCTTCCTAACAAGGTAAAACAATGAACGCTCATACTCCTTTCAACTTTGGTACTGCCGGTACTGAAGGCTCTATAAAAGCCATGCTGCTAGGTTGCGGCGAACTCGGAAAAGAAGTAGCCATTGAGCTGCAGCGCTTCGGCGTTGAAGTCATTGGAGTCGACCGTTACCCTAATGCTCCAGCAATGCAAATTGCACACCGCTCTCATATCGTCAATATGCTCGATGAAGTCGCATTAAAAGCGGTAATTGAACTTGAGCAGCCTCATCTGGTTATCCCTGAAATTGAAGCCATTGCGACACAAGCACTAGTGGAAATCGAAGCCACTGGGGTCAATGTGATTCCAACAGCAAAAGCCACACAATTAACCATGGACCGTGAAGGCATTAGAAGACTAGCAGCTGAAACGTTAGGCATCCCAACCTCACCTTATTTCTTTTGCGATACCTTAAGCGAATTTAAAGCAGCAATAATTAAAATTGGATTACCTTGTGTCGTGAAGCCTGTTATGAGCTCTTCTGGAAAAGGGCAAAGCGTCATTAAAAACGAGCAGCAAATAGAGCAAGCTTGGCAATATGCACAAGAAGGTGGACGTGCTGGCGGCGGCCGCGTGATTGTCGAAGGTTTTATTGATTTTGATTATGAAATTACGCTATTAACCATTAGTGCTATCAATGGCATTCATTATTGCGACCCGATTGGTCATCGACAAGAAGATGGTGACTACCGTGAGTCATGGCAGCCACAAGCAATGTCAGCTGTCGCGATTGAAAAAGCACAACAAATTGGTGAACAAGTAGTGAAAGCCTTAGGTGGATTTGGCCTCTTTGGAGTAGAGCTCTTTATCAAAGGTGATAAAGTTTACTTTTCTGAAGTATCGCCAAGACCACACGACACTGGTTTAGTTACACTCATTAGCCAGGATATCTCTGAATTTGCATTACATGTTCGCGCTATTTTAGGCCTGCCAATCACGGAAATCAGGCAGCATGGTGCCAGTGCATCTGCGGTTATTCTTGCTGAAGGCCAATCAAGTAACATTCGATATCAAGGTGTAGAAAATGCTCTATTGGAAGCAGACACCCAAGTAAAATTGTTTGGTAAACCTGACATAGATGGCCGCAGAAGACTAGGTGTCGCGCTTGCAAGAGATAAAGACATCGACTCATCAATCGCTAAAGCCAAACGCTCTGCAGCTGAAGTAAAGGTCGTTTTTTAGCTCGCATTTGAATGCTGAGTACCTTATTGGTAAAACGAAAAAGCCTAACATGTGAGTGTTAGGCTTTTTACTTGAGCATTGCTTAAGACATGCTAATTCACTGTATTAATCGGTGAGCCATTCAAAAACTGCTTCACGTTATTTACTGCAATGTTCAATAGATTCTGCCTAGCTTCAATTGTTGCCCAAGCAATATGTGGAGTGATAATAATATTATCGGCTGATAACAAAGGATTATTTTTGTCTGGCGGTTCAGTAGAAAGTACATCGACAGCGGCGAAGAGTTGCTGCTGATTCAACGCTTGTGCTAATGCCGCTTCATCAATCAGACCACCACGTGCTGTATTCACTAGCAACGCCCCCACTTTCAATAAAGATAAACTGCCTTGATTAATCATCTTATCAGTGGCTTCATTTAACGGGCAGTGTAATGAAATGATATCTGATTGTGCCAGCAAACTTGCAAGTGGCTGCCAAGTGACATTATCTGGTAACCCTGTCTTTTCTCTGCCGCTAGTAATAATCACCTTCATATTGAATGCGATTGCTAACTTAGCCACTTGTTGGCCAATATCACCATAGCCCACAATACCAATGGTTTTTCCTTTGAGTGACATTAAAGGAGATAAAGTGAAGCAAAAGTCCCGAGAGCTTGTCCACTGGCCCTGCTTAACCGCGCGGTCATGCAAAGAGACTTGTTGGCAGTGCTGTAAAATCAGGGCAAATACCATCTGAGCTACGGCATCAGGTCCATAAGCAGGCACGTTGGTTACCACGATATTACGTTCACTAGCAGCATTCATATCAACAACGTTCGTCCCTGTTGCTGTGACACCAATATATTTAAGTTGTGGGCACTGCAGTATCACATTTTCAGAGATTACAGCTTTATTAGTAAGCACAATATCAGCTTGATGACAGCGAGGTATTATTTGATCATTTGAACTATGTTCAAATACTTCCACTTCACCTAGTGAAGACAAAGATGCCCATTTAAGATCGCCAGGGTTGAGTGTATAGCCATCAAGTACGACTATTTTCATGCTCGGTCACCTATTTAAAATTTAATCTCTAAACCGACATTGGCCTGCCCTTGCCACATGACATCAGCAGATATATGCCAAACGCACTCATTAGGGCCACAAAAGAATGTGTTATCTGAATTAACGAATGTCGCATAGCCTCTTACATCAGCAAATAATGCCACTTGCGGCGTGATTTCATATGCTGCACCACCACCAAAGCCCATCGAAAAGCGTGTCTCTGATGAGTAATCACCGCTTGGGCGCATATGAGTTGCCCCTGCTGTAACTGTTACGTAAGGTTTAAACTTGCCATTTGGAAAATATAAACTGCCACCTAAATGGAAATAATCAACATCAAGTTCGTTAAACACTTCATTGCTAAAAGCACCATTTCTCACATCAGTTGCTTGCGTACTGTATAGAAAATAGATATTGCCAGGATCTTTGGTTGTCGTACCAATCATGACGCCATAATGTTCTGACTCTGAAATTTTTAACTTACCGCTCTCACTGGTATTAGGATCTGAAATATCAAATTCACTACTACCAAAACTATAACCACCAAAAGGGGAAACATAAATTTCAGCTTGAGATGAAAAAGATATTGCAGCAGTGCTGACAATAGTAACGAAACTCGCAATAGCGGTTAATTTCATGTGTAACTCCGTATACAACAAGCAATTATCATTGAAATAGCTCGGGAAATTGTTTGAATATTAGCTCGAACAATAACTAGAATAATAATCCCGAGCTAACTCATACTTTTTCCATGAATATTTTTAGCGCATTCCTCGGGATGTTTTGACGGTTTCATATGCCGACTGAATGTCTTGTGCTTTGGCTTTAGCAAGCTCCATCATTTCTTCTGGCAAACCTTTAGCGACTAATTTATCGGGATGATGTTCATTCATCAATTTGCGATAAGCCCGTTTAATTTCTTGGTCACTTGAAGATTCTTCTTTACCCAGCATCGAATAAGCATCATCAAGTTGCATTGCACTGCCAGCTCCTGACTGGTGATGATGAAACTCGGCTTGCCAGCGATTAAGTAGCGCGTCTAAGTGAGCTTGGCCTAAACCTAACTCTTTGGCAACGGTAGATAAAATTTGTTTTTCTTTGCTGTGTAATTCACCATCGGATAACGCAGTTTGAATTTGAATTTCCAAAAACATTTGCAGAATTTCTGTTCGACCTTGGCTCATAGCACGAAATTCACGTAAGGTTTCTACTAAATCGAAATCGGCATCACGACCTTTTCTGAATGCCGTCTGGGCATCCTTTCTGGCATCACCAGTGAGCTTCATTTGATCCATCAACATTGACGCGATACGAATATCAACATCAGTGACGTGACCAGAGGCTTTAGCGACATGGCCCATTACTGTGAAGGTCGTATTAAAAAACTGAGCTTGGCGGGCTTGACCTTTGCGCATCATATCCGCAAACCCTGCTCGTTTATCAAATAAATGACCTAACCACAGCCCTAAAACAGCACCAAAACCTCTGCCGAACATATAGCCAATGATAAACCCAAAAACTTTGCCCCAAATACGCATCAAACTTCCCGCTAAATTACACCAAGCTGCTACGAACGTCTTGGTTAAGTGAATACATTAATGATTTTCAATATAGTGTGTGAGCTGTGCCAATCTCTCTACTGTTCCTACGTCACACCAATATGAGCCAGAATAGCTACCCGCTATTTTATCAAGCGATATTTTTTGTCTCAATAAAGGACCTAAAGCGCTTTTTCCAGGAGCTAATTCAGTAAACATTTTGGGGTGATATATTCCCATTCCTGAATAGGTAAACTTATTACTCTCAGATTCAGACACTTGTTGATCAATAATAGCAAAATCCCCTTGTGGATTATGCTTAGGATTATCAACTAACCATAAAAAAGCATCTAATTCTGAATTGGCACGCATTACAGACTTTGCCTGCTCTAGATCAGGTAATTCATCGATATATATATCGCCATTGATAAGTAAGAAAGGCTTGTCTCCCAATAACGCCAATGCTTGCTTAATCCCGCCAGCTGTTTCTAAGGCTTTTTCTTCTGCGCTATACTGAATTGATAATCCCCAGCGACTGCCGTCACCTAATGCTTCCGGCAACTTGTGGCCTAACCAAGCATGATTAATCACTACCTCTTTGATGCCGACTTTAGCCAGCTTTTCGAGATGATAAACTATCAAGGATTTACCTGCGGCCTTAACTAATGGCTTAGGCACTTTATCCGTTAAAGGTCTTAAACGCTCTCCCCGCCCAGCAGCCAAAATCATCGCCTTCATCTATAACCTCTTTAATAAAAATGGCTTACACATCTAAAAGTCATGCTATTACGCACAGTTAACTTTTGGTAATACATGTTGTTTAACCCAGTCACCAAACTGATGAAGCTGAGGATATAAAGCGGCAACTTCTACGATATAGGTTAAAGTTAACGGAATATCTTTTAGGTAACCCGCTTTTCCATCCCTATGATTCAGTCGAGCAAAAATGCCTGCGGCTTTAACATGTCGTTGTAAGCCCATTAAATCAAACCATGTTTGATATTGTGTAAAAGTAACACAGTTAGAAATTAACCCTTGCTGTAGACACAACTGCCAATGCTCTTGTTTTAATGAGTCAATGATCTCATTTGGCCATTTGATATAGCAGTCTCTTAGTAAAGAAACAGCATCATACGTAACCGGCCCTAACACGGCATCCTGAAAATCAATCAGCGCTAGCTCATTATCAACAACGAGGATATTGCGACTATGAAAATCTCGATGCATTCCGACACTTGGCTGTTCAAGCGCACTTGTTGTTAATACACTGAATGCATGCTCAATAATCTTTTTATCACTGTGGCTTAAAGTGAAACCCAAATGTTTAATTAATAGCCATTCAGTAAAAATGTCTAATTCTCGCGCCACAAATGCTTGGTCATAACCAGGTAATACGCCTTGTTCAGTTTCAGTGACGGTGGCGACTTTAGGTAATAACCCCAAAGCTTTGCGGTACAAATCGGTCACTGAATGCTCGTTTAATTGATTTAAAAGCTGCTCATCACCTAAGTCAGACTGTAAAACAAACCCGTTTAGCTCATCTTGTGCAATTATCTTCGGGGCTATCAAACCAGCCTTTTCATAAGCTTTCGCCATATAAATGAAAGGCATAATCGGCACCAATTCAATCGGTGAATCTGAGACTATATAAGAGTTTGCTAAATGTTTAACTCGAAAATAGCGACGAAAACTGGCATCCCCACAAATGAGTTCAATAGACACCTCTGTCTTAAAATATTGACTCAACCAACTCCTTAGTAAAATAAATCTTCTATCTGATAAACTCATCTCAATGGCTCTTATGGGAAAATTGCTTTATTATAGCCAACATAACATTTGGAAACAGCTAAAGATAAATTGTTAGCTGCGGCTTTTTTTCGATTCATTTTGTCTAGACTAAGAATTCATAATCATTAATTAAAATGCAGATCCGCTACTTTCTGGCATTGAGCCTGTTACCTAACCTAGTCTCGGCACAAGAACCCACTGACACAGAAGCGGTTGAGCTTCATTGTGTGATTAACCCACCGGTTTCTAGTTCGATTGACGAACGCCAACAAGTCCCTAATTTATCAGCTGAAGATATTGTGATCATTTCTGATCGTTCAGAAGCTGCTATGGGCGATAAAGCACATTTCTCAGGTAACGTCAGTTTTAGCCAAGGTACTCGTCATATCAGCGCTGACGAAGCTATTTTGGACCAAAAAAATGAACAATTAGATGCCAATGGTAACTTAATTTTCTCAGATGAGATGTTCACTGTTACAGCGGACTCCCTCAATGCGCAAATGGTTTCCAGTAGCGCGACACTTAATGGTGCGCAATATTGGTTGCATGGTCAGCAAATCCATGGCGATGCTGAACAACTAAAAGTCACTGAACAAAATAACCTTGAGTTACGCAATACCAATTTTACCACTTGTCCTGTAGGCGATAATTCGTGGCTGTTAGAAGCGGAAGAAATCCGCATTGATAGCACTGAAGAGTGGGGCGAAATTTGGGATGCTAAAATCCGTATTGCGGGTGTACCCGTGATGTATGTGCCTTATATGACAATTCCAATTTCTGATAAGCGTAAGTCGGGTTTCTTATTCCCTGACTTTAGCACCAGCACCACCAATGGTGTTGAAGTTAGCACACCTTATTACTGGAATATTTCGCCTGAGTATGACCTAACCTTCACGCCGACTTATATGTCTGCACGTGGTTTTTACTCTAAAACAGAATTTCGATATTTAGCAGGTGAAGACCAAGACGGTCAATTTAACCTAGAATATCTCGCCAATGATGACAAATTAGACAATAGTCCAGATCGTTACCTTTACCACTGGCGTCACCAAGGTTCAATTAATGAGAACTGGCGTGTACAAGCAAACTTTACTGACGTATCAGATAATAACTATTTCAATGATTTAAGTTCAGATGTCAATCGTTCTACCGATAATCAGTTATCGAGAGTGGGTGAAATCAATTACTTTGAAAAAGATTGGGATTTTGGTATGAAGGTCCAAGACATTAAAGTGCTGGGCGAAGACGAAGTGCCGTATCAAGTCATGCCACAGCTTAACTTTAATTATCAAACTAATGATTTCTGGGAAGGGTTAGATTTCAAATTTAATTCTGAATTAACAAACTTTCAGCACAAAGAAAATGAATACTCAACGGCAACGCGTTTCCACATGGAGCCGAGTATTACCCTACCTATTCAGGGCCCAGCGGGTTCATTGACCAGTGAAATAAAGTTACTTCAAACTCAATATTGGCAAAATAATATTGCCAGTGATAGTGAACTTGAAGATACGGTGAGTCGTACCATCCCTCAAGCCCGACTGCACGGTCAAATTAACTTTGAGCGTGAAACCCATATGTTTGACGCCGATTTTAGGCAAACACTAGAGCCACAATTTCAATACCTTTATGTCGGCTATGAAGACCAAGATGGTATTGGCATTTACGATTCAGCTAAATTACAAGAAGATTACTTTGGTTTATTCCGCGACCGACGTTACTCAGGTCTTGATAGAATCGCTGATGCAAACCAAATGACATTAGGTCTCACAACGCGTTTATTTGATGACGCGAATATCGAGAAATTAAAAGTCAGTATTGGTCAAATTATTTATTTCCAAGACAGTAAAATTAACTTTGCTGATGAGAATGTTGAAGTATCACCGTCAACCTCAGTATTAGCCGCTGAAGTGGATGCTAACCTTTACCAAGATTGGTTCATTAGTGGTGCTGTGCAATTTGATAGTGAACAAGGTGAAACCAAGAAAAGTGAAGTGACATTAGATTTTCGTCCAAGTAATGATAAGTTGCTTCAGTTTAGTTATCGCTATGTGCCAGACCTATTAAATACCAATACCAACGACCGAGTAGATATTTCTCAGGTGGGTATGCGTACCTCATGGCCTATTAGCGACGATTTGTATTTTGTGGGTAATTTTTATTACGACCTCAACGAATCTCGTAGTATTGAAACCTACACTGGGGTGCAATATGAGGCTTGTTGCTGGGCAATGCGTTTAAGTTATCATTACCGCATCAAGACCAATTACGACGATGATTTAAACCCTAGTATTGATACTAGAGAACAATTTGAGAGTGGCGTATACCTCAACTTTATTATTAAAGGTTTAGGTGGTTCTGGTCCTCTCGGTGTTGAAGATATGCTAAACGAAGGATTATTTAACTATCGCAAACCACTTTACTTAAGCAATTAGCCATCATTTATGCACCATTTGTGATAGATTGCTGAACCTAGTGGAAAACAAATAGTCCTATTAAACGTTAACAACACTATTTTGGCGACAGTGCCAATAATAATTAGAAAATTTAAGTGCCAAGGATTCTGTGGATGAAACACTGTAAGAAAATGATTTTTGCTTTATTTACTCTGGCTGCAAGCCAAGTATCGATAGCTGCTCCTGTGCCGCTAGACAGCGTTGCCGTGCAAATCAATGAAGGTATCATACTCGAAAGCGAAATCAGCCATATGATCACTTCGGTTAAATCAAATGCTGAAAAAGCGGGTCAAGGTCTGCCTTCAGATAATGCCTTACGCACTCAAGTTATTGAACGCTTAATTTTAACTCATTTACAGTTACAAATGGCTGAACGAATCGGTCTTTCAATTGGTGATTTACAATTAGATCAAACCATCGAAAATATTGCTAAAGAGCAACAGTTAACTGTTAGCCAAATGCAACAACAGATCGAAAGCGAAGGCATGAGCTTCGGTCAATACCGTGAACAACTTCGTGAAGAAATTACCATTGGTGAAATTCAACGTATTCAAGTTCAGCGTCGTATTCAGGTTTCTCCGCAAGAGATCAATAACTTAGTTAAGATGATTCAAGAGCAAGGCCTTAAAGATGTTGAGTTCCAAGTAGGTCATATCTTAATTGAAGTGCCTAGCAACCCAACCAGTGAGCAACTTGAAGCATCAAGCAAGCGTGCTAACATCGTACTTGATCGCTTAAATGAGGGTGAAGATTTCAGACGTACAGCGATTGCCTCTTCTTCAGGACCTAAAGCGCTAGAAGGCGGTATTTGGGATTATATGAGCATCAATGAAATGCCTACACTTTTTGCTGAGGTGGTTACTGATGCGAAAAATGGCGATGTTATCGGTCCAATTAAAAGTGGTTCTGGATTCCATATTATTAAAATCATGGATGCCCGAGGTCTACAAACCCAAGAAATCAGTGAAGTACGTTCACGCCATATTCTGCTGAAACCGTCACCGATCCTTTCTGAAGATCGCGCCAAGGCAATGCTAGAAAGCTTCTTATCACAAATTCGTTCAGGTGAAGCTGACTTTGCAGATCTAGCCCGTCAATATTCAGAAGATCCTGGTTCAGGGGCTAAAGGCGGCGAATTAGGTTGGGCTGAACCAACTGTTTACGTACCTGAGTTTGCTCAAACACTAAACAGTCTTGAAATATATGAGATAAGTGAGCCTTTCCGCACCACACACGGCTGGCACATAGCTCAATTAGAAGAAAAACGTACAACTGATGCAACGGATCAGTTTAATAGTAACCGTGCTCATCAGTTAATCTATCGTCGTAAATTTAACGAAGAACTGCAGAACTGGTTAGATGAAATGCGTACAGAAGCTTACATTGAAGTTTTTGAACCAGAGAGTACTCGAGGTTAACCTAATTTAATGACACAAAGAATTGCGATTACGCCGGGTGAACCGGCGAGTATCGGCCCAGATATTGTAATTAAACTTGCTCAGCAGGCTTGGCCTGCTGAGTTAGTTGTTTGTGCAGATCCGGAATTATTAACCAGCCGAGCTAAAATGTTAGGTTTGCCGCTGAGTCTACGTCCTTACCAGCCTACACTTGATGCTAAACCGCAAGAAGCTGGCACATTGACCATCGCTCCGTTTACATTAGCCGCAGAAGTTGAATGCGGAAAACTAAACGAAATAAACAGCGCTTATGTTGTAGATACCCTGCGTTATGCCGGTGAAAAGAACATGAGCAATGAATTTGCTGCAGTGGTCACTGGCCCAGTTCATAAAGGCATTATTAACCAAGCAGGCATTCCTTTTAGTGGCCACACTGAATTCTTTGCATTACAAGCAAATTGCCAAGATGTAGTTATGATGCTTGCTGCGCCAGGTTTACAAGTGGCGCTAATGACCACACATATTCCATTAGCGTATGTTGCCAAGGCAATAACTCGCGAACGTTTACACCATATTATCCAAATTTTGCACAGCGAATTAGTGCAAAAGTTTGGCATCACTTCACCTAAAATATATGTGTGTGGATTAAATCCTCATGCAGGTGAAGATGGACACTTAGGAAGGGAAGAAATTGATATCATGATCCCAGCGCTAAATGAGCTGCGTGAACAGGGTATTGATATTGTCGGGCCTTTGCCTGCTGATACACTATTCCAACCTAAATACTTACAAGAAGCAGATGTGGTTCTTGCTATGTATCACGACCAAGGACTTCCAGTACTTAAATCATTAGGTTTTGGAAAATCGGTTAATATCACCTTAGGTCTTCCGTATATCAGAACCTCTGTCGATCATGGCACTGCATTAGAACTTGCGGGCACTGGCGAAGCAGATTGCGGTAGTTTTACCTGTGCATTAAACAAAGCCATTGAATTGGCCTCAAAAGTAAGTAAATAAATTTCCAATGAGCAATAAAGTACATTTAGGCCACACGGCTAGAAAACGTTTCGGGCAAAACTTTTTAACTGATGAAAGTGTCATCAGTAGAATTGTGGGCGCAATCTCACCAGACAACGATCATGTAATGGTTGAAATTGGTCCTGGTTTAGGTGCATTAACTGAACCCGTTGCAGATGCAGTTGATAATTTAACGGTTGTTGAACTGGATAAGGATCTTGTAGAGCGTTTACAAAATCACCCAGTATTAAAAGATAAATTAACCATTAACCAAGGTGATGCGCTTAATTTTGATTTTAGCCAGCTTCAACAAGACGGTAAAAAGATGAAAGTATTTGGCAACTTGCCATACAACATCTCAACGCCGTTGATGTTTCACCTTTTCGAATTTGCCGAAATCATCGAAACCATGCACTTTATGCTGCAAAAAGAAGTGGTACTACGCTTGTCTGCAAGTCCAGGCACAAAAGCTTATGGCCGCTTAACTGTCATGGCTCAGTATTTCTGTAAAGTGGTTCCTGTTCTAGAAGTACCGCCAGAGAGCTTTAAGCCTGCACCAAAAGTAGATTCTGCAGTGGTGCGTTTATTGCCTTACGATGTGAAGCCTTTCCCCTGTAAAGATGTGAATGTTTTACGCCATTTATGTACCACAGCCTTTAACATGCGTCGTAAAACATTAAGAAATAACTTAAAGCAAATGATCACTGACGAAGAGTTTAGTCAATTAAACATTGATTCTACACTCAGACCAGAGCAAATAAGCGTTGAACAATATGTTGCGCTAGCCAATTTGGTTTGTGATAAAGGTGAGTAAATTCAAGGGCATTTTAATTAAATGCCCTTTCTTTTTTTAGGAAGTTTGATGACCTCTGTAGCTGCTAACGTAAAAATAAAAGTTGAAACAAATTACCTTGAAGAACAATCATCAGCAGAAGATGAAAAGTATTTGTTCAGTTATACCATCACCATTATTAACCTCAGCGAAATCCCAATCACGCTAAAAGACCGTCACTGGATCATCACTAACGCCAATGGTGATACTAGCGAAGTCAAAGGGCCTGGTGTTGTCGGTGAAACTCCAACTATTGCTCCTGATACCGCTTATCAATATTCAAGTGGCACCGTTATGGAAACCCCTGTTGGCTTTATGGAAGGCAGCTACGGCATGGTGACCGAACAAGGTGAGCCTTTTAAAGCTAATATTCCTACTTTTAGACTCGCGATTCCAGGTATTTTACAGTAGCACTATGGCACATTATTTTGTTGGCGATATACAGGGTTGTTTTGACGAACTTAAATTGCTGCTAGCAAAGGTAGACTTCAACCCAGCAAAGGATGAACTTTGGGCAGTCGGTGACTTAGTTGCTCGTGGCCATGGTTCTCTGCAAACGCTTCGTTATTTAAAATCCTTAGAAGGCAGCGCTAAAGTCACCCTAGGTAATCATGACCTCCATTTACTGGCTTTACACGGTAAGCTTAAAAGAGCTAATCCCAAAGATAACCTAGCTGAGCTGCTCGCGGCTGATGACGTTTCTAACTTGATTGATTGGCTAAGACAACAGCCCTTGGTACAAACCTTACCTTCGCATAATATCATCATGACCCATGCAGGTGTGCCGCCGCAGTGGGATTTAACCACACTGCAAACTGAAGCCCTTGCTGTGAGCAATGCGCTAAAAGAGAATGATTATCTAAACTCTCTTATCGCAAAAATGTACACTGAAGCGCCTGATTTATGGGATAGTAAGTCTAAAGGGCTACCTAGATTAAGGTACTGCATTAATGCGCTGACGCGAATGCGTTACTTACATCCAGATGGTAGTTTGGATTTTGGATGTAAAAAGCCAATAAAAGATAAAAACTCAGGGTTAACACCTTGGTTTGAATTCGATTCAGAGCTTAAAGACAACCACACTTTAGTATTTGGCCATTGGGCCGCTCTTATGGGAGTGACTCAACAAGATAACGTTTTGGCATTGGATACGGGCTGTTGTTGGGGAGAATATATGACACTTTGGCATGCTGAAACCAATGAAAAAATAATTCAGCAAAAACTAAAATAATTAATAAATTGTTAAACTAATAATAACCTTAGCCGATAAAGCTAATAGATCTCACATGATCACATTACCCTGAGCGATCAAGAGATAAATTCGGGATAAAATAATAACAGCCGGAGTATGCTATGAAAATTAATGTTGCCACCAGAGTCATTGGCGGTTTTACTGTTGTAACACTACTTTTAATCATATTGGGAGGTGTATCACTGCTTACCAATAGTACCATTAAAGATAGCACTACAACGTTGCAAAGAGTTAGCCTACCAGCCCTCACTGCAACGGGTGAATTAACCCAAAACTTAAGTGCTCAGCAAATTCAAATTTTATTTGGCTATTACACAGATCAGTCTGCACAAATCCCTGCTGTTGAGAAAAAGATCCAGACAGAATCAGCAGAATTAACTAAAACCTTGAATAAGCTGTCAAACCTCATCTCCGATAGACAAGAGTTTTCAAGTAATCTTTCGCAATTAAAATCTAGCTATTCAAGTTTTGATAAAAACAGCAAGCTCATGCTAGAAGAACATGAAAGCGCACTTATTAAGCATGAAACGCTTTTATCACTACGAAGTGACTTAGAAGATAGTGCAGATGAAGCATCGTCAATTCTGTTAGATCTGATTGACCTAGAAATGAGTGATGATGCAACCGAGCAAAGTATTGCTGCGACAGCCGGCGTTGTAGACAGTACCTTTATCAATATTATCACTACGGTATACGACTTAGTTGCAGCAAAAGACAACAGCAAGTACAACGTAATAGTTAATGAGCTTGACTATATGGTCAGTGATACACGAGTTAAGATTGAACATATAAACCGTCAAGGACAAGGTATCATCAGCGAAAATACGCTAAGTAACCTAAATACCGAAAGTGAGGCGGTATTTAAATTAATTAACGACAGCAATGCCATTGTTGCGATGAAAGGTCAGCAATTAACTCATGCTCAGCAAGCTCAAAAAATGCTAGCCGCAACAGACAAATCACGCTTGGACCTTAACGCTAAGATGATTAATTTGGCCAAGAATATCGAAAGCTTTACTGGAGAAATTAGTGATAGTGCAATTGAAAATATCGACTCTGCCAGTTTAAAAACAATGTTTGTTGTCATTCTTGCCATTCTCGTTTCGATTGTTGTAAGTATTGCAGTGGTTAAACCACTGACTCGTTCATTAGCGAAAGTGAATCAGGCATTAAATATTCTCGCCTCGGGTGATCTGACTCATAAGCTTGATGACACGGGACATGATGAATTTGCAGAGCTTGCTAAAAACTGTAACAGTTTAGTCGATAGCCTACGAAATCTGATTGTTGGTATTCTAGACCGCTCAAACCAACTTGCAGCAGCAGCTGAAGAAACGTCTGCAATCACCACTCAAACAACCAGTGGTATCCAAGAGCAAAAGAGCCAAGTTGACCAAGTCGCTACAGCCACAACACAATTAAGTTCAAGTGCTCAGCAAGTGTCAATGAGCGCTGATCAAGCACTAGAGCAAATTAAACAGGCTGATGAAGAAACACAGCATATGCGCACAATTGCTGAAGAAAACAAGCTAACGATTCTTGCCCTCGCTGATGAAGTTGCTAAAGCAGGTCAAGTGATTAATAAAGTTCATTCTGATAGTGCTTCTATTGGTTCAATTCTTGATGTTATTCGTGGTATTGCAGAACAAACAAACTTACTTGCACTTAATGCTGCAATTGAAGCTGCACGTGCAGGTGAACAAGGGCGCGGATTCGCTGTCGTAGCAGATGAAGTGCGAAGCTTAGCATCTCGAACTCAAGAATCGACAAGTGAGATTCAGCAAATGATTGAGATACTGCAGCAAGGTGCTCAACAAGCTGTGTCAGTGATGGAGTTAGGTCGCTCTCAAGCAAGTAGCTGTGTTGATAAAACAGAGCAAGCGAACTTAGCACTAGAAACCATTAGTCAATCGGTTCACAAAGCCTACGATTCTGGTAATCATATTGCTCAAGCTGCACAAGAGCAAAACCTTGTCAGCCAGCAAGTATCAGAAATGCTAGAACATATTGCCGCTATATCAGAAGAAACGGCAACGGGTGCAGATCAAACTGCGCAGTCAAGCCATCAAGTAGCAATGCTATCTGAAGAGCTACAAAGCTCTGTGGGCGAGTTTCGAGTATAAACACCCAACTATTATCATTTAAACAAAAGGCTCTTAGGAGCCTTTTTTAATACCTTAAATCCACTTTAAAGCCGACGTTTCGCCTGCAGCCACAACTTAACACTTCAGAGGATAAAAAAGGGTTTCAAAGAAGCATAAAGCAGATAAGAATAAAGCGTTTACCACCACTTCTTTCAATTAATCTAATATCTGATTAGCTAGGCAAGTGAGTTTGTAACGCTAGCTTGTTCAGTGAACAAACATCTATATCCAACATCTGTAAGACGGTTATTAATCATCAATTTAAAGCCATAAAAAAACCGCCATGATGGCGGTTTTTAGATTAATTGCTATTTGTACTAACGAAAGACGCAAATCAACAATCAATCTAGCTCGTTATGACGCAATACACTTTCTATTGCACCAAACCGTAACAAATGACTCAATACGTAAACTAACGTTTATTCACCACCGCTGATACGATCTTGAACTGCAGCAGTAATAGCACTTCCGCTATGACCATTTGCATTTGCCCAATCAAGAATGCTTTTACCGTCAGCTTCTGGTGTGCTTAAGTCACCGGCAGGAAGACGCTTTGCAATATACTCACCTACTTCTAATGAATTAGAGTTGTAAGCTGTTCTTAATAAGCTGTTACCGTCACAAGAAACACCAGTGTAAATATTGCGTAATTTTACGCGGCTTTCTTTCAACTTTTTACGTAAACGGTTTTTGTCATTAGATTTTACATAATCACAAATGTTTGCGACAAGTTGATCGGTATTCGCTTCGGCAGGGGTTGACACAAAAGATGCTGCAATTAGGGCTGCTAAGGCCACTGGCAATAAACGCATCTGACACTCCTTTTTAGGTATTTTTATTTTTGTACCTACCATCAAGGGTAAGTATCAATTCAGGGTAACACAGGACACAATTTAACATTATTTCACCAAAGTGTTAAAGCTATATTGCAATTGTGATTCATTTATCTCAACAACCTTCTCAGTTAATGTCCAGCTACCATCATCCCACTCAGGAAAAAAGGTGTCACCATCAACAGTTAACTCTATGAAGGTTAGATAAAGCGTATCGGCTAGCGGTAGAATTTCTTTATAGAGTTGTCCACCACCAATCACAACTATTTCCTCACAATCGCTAACAAGTTCTTTTGCTGCCTCAAAAGAATTTACGCAACTGACCCCTTCAGGCTGATAATCATTCTGACGAGTTATCACAATATTATGACGCCCTGGGAGTGGTCTTCCAATAGATTCAAAAGTCTTGCGCCCCATCACCACAGGTTTTCCTAATGTCATGGCTTTAAAGTGTTTTAAGTCTTCAGGTAAATGCCAAGGCATTTTATTGTCTTTACCGATAACACGATTATTTGCCATGGCGGCAATCATTGCGATGCGCATGTATAGTCCTTATAAATGCTTAAGAATTTAAATAATGGGTCGAGTGCGATAATAAACCAGTGATGGCATAGCCAGCCCCACCGCGATAGCACCCAGAATAAATACCGTTTTTAAGCCGTTAAAAATCACTAGCGAAGTTAAATCGCTGCTTATTTGTTCTTGAACACTGAGTTGTACAATTGATATCAAGGTATTGTATGCGTATGTGCCAGGTACCATAGGAATAATGGCAGCAACAGAATACATAAGCGGAGGCGCTAAATGTTTCTTAGCAAAACGGATAGTCATCACGCCAACAAGTGCAGCTGCAGCAAAGGTTGCCCACTCAATAGGCATATCAAAGTGCATCAATAAAGATCGAAAGCTATGGCCAATGGCGCCAGCTAAACCACAGTAAGGTAAAAACCGCTTTGGAACATTAAACACCATTGCAAAGCCGATCGCTGGTATTGCAGAAAAGAAAGCATCATGGAGTAACTCTAGGAAGAGATTCATAGAAAAAACTCCCCTCCCAGTGCCATTGCCAACGTAATCCCTATCACTGTGGATAAGGTTAACAACGTGGCATGTCCCCAACGGGATATTCCAACATTCATATGGCCTTTAACCATATCCGAAATAGCGTTAATCAAAGGAAAACCCGGCACCAACATTAGGACACTGGCTGCCATGGCTGTTTTAGGCGTATCAGTTACATCAATGACATAGCCAAGCTGGGCGATTAATGTGGTGATGAAAGCAGTTATTGAAAAAATAATCAGTAAATTAAAATGCTTTTTAACTAATGACAGTCGTACTGACATCCCGACAGCTGAGGCGATAAAGGTAATGATACATGACGCGACATCACCACCAAATAAGTGACAAAAACTCGCACAAGATAGGCCTATCATGCCAATAACATACTTGGCTGGGTAGCTCCTCGGTTCAATTTTTTCTAAACGTCTTTTGACCTGCTTCGCGCCATAAATGCCCTTTTCTGCAAGTAGGCAAATTCGTTGCACCTCACACACAATCATCATATTGATGCCATGCTCTCTAATACGTCTTGTGGTGGTGATACAACGCCCATGAACTAGGCTGGTTAAAACGAGAGAGTTGGAGGAGATGGAAAGTTCGATACTGGCTAAGCCGAGAGCTTTGCCTAAGCGCTGGCTGATCTCTTCAACAAGATCAGATTCAGCGCCGTAAGCTAAGAGTAATTGCGCACTGCGTACCACAAGACGAGTGATATCATTTTGAGTTTCTGCGTACACTGGTCTCTCTTATTACCCTATTAATAACACCATAATAATCTAGCCGATTTTATCTCTCAATATTAACGTTGATAAATAATCTCTACATCATAATCATCTTCGTCAAAGTCATCATCAAAATCGTCATCATAATCTTCATTGACTGATTCAACGTTTGCTTGATGATAATTATCCCACTTGAATTCAACTTCATCTTCAGGATTTGCGAGTTCATCTTCAGCAGGAAGTGCAGAAATAAAGTCTAACAATTTCAGACTGAGGTCTTCTGTATTGGTACGGTTGAATGCCGACATAGTATAAATGTCGCCTTTCCAATCGATTTCCTTAACGATGTGCTCCATTTTCTCAGCAAGCTCATCTTCTTGAAGCAAATCTATTTTGTTAAACACTAACCAACGAGGTTTGGCTGCTAACTTTGGAGAGTACTTCTCAAGTTCAGCCACAATTGAGCGAGCAGATTCAACAGGATCGCTGCCATCAATAGGATCGATATCGATGATGTGTAATAACACACGACAACGCTCTAAATGCTTTAAGAATCGAATACCTAAACCTGCACCGTCAGAAGCACCTTCAATCAAACCTGGGATATCTGCGATGACAAAGCTTTGGCCTGGACGTGGGTTTACTACACCAAGGTTAGGTACTAATGTCGTGAACGGGTAATCAGCAACCTTTGGCGTTGCACGAGAAACTGAACGTATAAAGGTTGATTTACCTGCATTAGGTAATCCCAATAAACCAACGTCAGCCAATAGCAATAACTCAAGTTTAAGCATGCGTACTTCGCCTGCTGTTCCTAAGGTTTTTTGTCTTGGAGCGCGGTTAGTACTGCTTTTAAAGCGAGTATTACCTAAACCGTGGAAACCACCTTTAGCCACTAATAATTTCTGACCATGAGTGGTTAAATCGCCTAGCAACTCTTCAGTTTCAAAATCCATTGCACGCGTACCTACTGGTACTTTTAATAACGTATCTTCGCCGCCATGACCGGTACAGTCACGACCACGACCATTCTTACCACGTTCAGCGATATAAGAACGTACAAATCGAAAATCAATAAGCGTGTTCATGTTTTCGTCTGCGACTAAAAATACGTTACCGCCATCACCGCCGTCACCACCGTCTGGGCCGCCGTCTGGCACATATTTCTCACGTCTGAAGCTAACACAGCCACTGCCACCGTTACCCGCTTCAACTTTGATTTTAGCCTCATCTATAAACTTCATACATACTCCTGACACCACTTAATGTGCCAATTATAACCTCAAAAGACTGAGATGTGCAGGGAAGCGTAGAAGATACAATCACCATAAATCGCTTACTGCAAAAAAATAACTATCGATGTGATACATCGAAATACTTCATTGAAGTTTAGTTAACTAAATTCAACAATGAGGTAAAAAACACAAAAGCCCCGCCAGAAGGCGGGGCTTTCAAAGACTGATTAGAGTCTAGAATTAAGCTTCGATGCTAATAAACTTACGGTTATTAGGACCTTTTACTTGAAACTTAACTTTACCGTCTGTTAATGCAAACAAAGTATGGTCACGACCGATACCTACGTTTACACCAGCGTGGAACTTAGTACCACGTTGACGTACGATGATGTTACCAGCAACAACTGATTCGCCACCGAAACGCTTAACACCAAGACGTTTGCTTTCTGAATCGCGGCCGTTACGAGTAGAACCGCCAGCTTTTTTATGTGCCATGAGTTAGACTCCTAAATTATGCGCTGATCGCAGTGATTTTAACTTCAGTGAACCATTGACGATGGCCCATTTTCTTTTCGTGATGCTTACGACGATTGAACTTTTGAATAGTTACTTTCTCACCGCGACCGTGGCTAACCACTTCAGCAACAACTTTACCACTAGCAACTAGAGGAGTACCAACGTGAACGTTCTCACCATCAGCAACCAATAATACTTGATCAAACTCTACAGTTTCACCAGTAGCAACTTCAATTTTCTCTAAACGAACTGTATGACCTTCAGCAACACGATGTTGCTTTCCGCCACTTTGAAAAACAGCGTACATAGCTATTTCACTCCAAATGGACTAACACTCCGATTCGTAATAGTAGATATCGGGTGCTAAAAACTTTTAATGACAATGGGCGCGGATTCTACGGCAAGATTAGCAGTCTGGCAAGCGTTAAATTTGAATCATTAAAAAAAGCTCGGTTTAACTCTCACTATCTAAGAACAAAAGCTGTCTAAGGCATGAAAATTAGTTAAAATTTGTTAATATACAATTTGAACCTTATATAGTGGGCAATATAATTTGCCCAATAGCCTAATAACTAGAGACCATTATGGATTTGAACGCCATTCGTCAACTAGCTGATAATGACATGCAAGCCGTCAATCAGTTAATTTACAAACAACTTGAGTCTGATGTTGCATTAATAAACCAACTGGGTTTTTACATTATCAATGGTGGTGGTAAGAGACTTCGTCCACTGCTTTCTGTATTAGCCGCTCGCGCTATTGACTATAAAGGTGAAGAACATCTTAAGTTAGCTGCCATTATTGAATTTATCCACACAGCTTCTTTATTGCATGATGATGTAGTAGATGAATCGACCCTAAGGCGCGGCCGCAAAACTGCTAATGCGCTTTTTGGAAATAGTGCTAGCGTACTTGTTGGTGACTTCTTATATACCCGTTCTTTCCAAATGATGACTGAACTCGACAGCATGAAAGTGCTAAGAGTTTTAGCAGATACCACCAATATTCTTGCTGAAGGTGAAGTCTTACAATTGATGAATTGTAATGACCCTGAAACCACGGAAGAAAATTATATGCGAGTGATTTACTGCAAAACAGCTAAATTATTCGAAGCCGCGACCTTACTCACAGGTGTGATTGCAGATGTGAGTCAAGAACAGCAAACCGCATTAGGTGAATACGGTAAATTCCTCGGAACTGCATTCCAGTTAACCGACGACTTATTAGATTACACTGCTGATGCTGATGAGCTTGGTAAAAATATCGGTGATGACTTAGCTGAAGGCAAACCGACATTGCCATTGATTTACGCTATGGCACACGGTAACGACACTGCAAAAGCACTGATTAAAGAAGCCATTGAAAAAGGTGACGGTACTAAGGCTATCGATGAGATTGTTGCAGCACTCAAAGAATCTGGCGCGCTTGAATACACTAAGCAGAAAGCAGACCAAGAAGCTGATAAAGCGATCGCAGCACTCGCTCCGATCCCAGATAGTGAATATAAAACAGCGTTAATTTCATTAGCTAAAATATCAGTTCAACGTAACAACTAATTTATAGCTGTTAAGTTTGCGATAAAAAAATGCACTTCGCTTTCATTAGCCAAGTGCATTTTTATTATGTTCAAAAAATGTTTGTTAGGTTTACTGAATATCTAGACCTGCCAATCAATCGGCATATTACCCTTCTGTGCCAGCAATTGATTAACCTTTGAAAAATGCTGACAGCCAAAGAAGCCACGATAGGCTGATAAAGGTGATGGATGGGGCCCAGTTAGAACCTGATGCTGCGGAGCATTAATTAACTTACCCTTCTTAATGGCATGAGCGCCCCACAACACAAATATAATAGACTCCTCACGTTCATTAAGACATTGCATGGCATTATCGGTAAAAGTCTCCCAGCCAGCCTTTGAGTGGGAGTGAGCCTTACTTTCTTCAACCGTTAATACTGTATTGAGCAACAACACACCTTGTTCAGCCCAATGGGTTAAGTTACCGTGTTTCGGGATCTCAAAACCTGCAATATCTTGTTTCAGCTCTTTATAAATATTTACCAATGAAGGTGGCGTTTTCACACCAGCTTGGACCGAGAAGCATAAGCCATGAGCTTGTCCTGCGCCGTGATAAGGGTCTTGCCCGAGTATCACCACTTTAACCTTATCTAGTGGGGTTAAATCAAACGCATTATAGATATCTTCCGATGGCGGAAAGATGACTTTATCAAGTCGTCTTTGATTATCTAGAAACTGCTCGATCGCGACAAAATACGCTTTCTTTTTTTCTAGTGCTATGAACTCTATCCAACTGTCCATCAGATTATTTACTCCACTGAATTGCCAACAACTCGCATAAAAATATTTTTTAACTTAAAATTAATTTCATAACAAAATAAAAAGGATGTTCGTTGATGCCCAAGAAACTGAACACCAACAAGACATTTGGTTTTACCCTAATAGAATTAGTCGTTGTTATTATTATACTAGGCGTTATTGCCGTTATCGCATTACCCAAGTTTATCAATATTAAACAAGATGCTGAAGTTTCTACAGTCCAAGGGACTGGCGGCGCTTTTTCCAGCGGTATTTCATTGGCTAATATGAAATGGGCAGCGTTAGGAAATTCTGGCCCTGCTGATAATCTTCAGATTTTTTAAAACGCAGGTACTGATGGTCAGCTAGACATTAATCAATGGGGCTATCCGGCGCAAAATTGGCCTCCTTTTGAATCATCCCCAAGACTCAATAACACCAATGACTGTATTTCCGTTTGGGAGACGATCTTGCAAGATGCTCCTTCCATTACAACCAGCACTAACCCTGACGACTCAGTTTACAGAGCCACTTATATCAATCCAGATCAATGTCGGTATTTCTATAATCCATTAGCCACACTCTCAATCTATTACGACTCACGCAATGGTCAAGTGATCACAGATTCTGACCCGAATACGTAATTGCTACTTTATTCTGTCGGTAAAGTAGGTAGACTCTTGGCTAATTTTTAAATCATTGTGAGAAGATTTTCATGTCTGAAGAAAAAACAGAAACAACCATGTACCAATTAGCGGATCAATTTATTGCCCTGGCAAATCAACTTGGTCAAACTGAAAATGATATCGGTAAAGTCGGTACTGCGCTTCGCTTTGCTGCTGCGCGCTACAATGCCTTCGAAGCTGCAATCAAGTCTTCAGATTTAGAAGCAGAAAAAGAAAATGCCTTAAATTGGTTCTCTGATGAATACAAAGGCATGCTGAACGAAAACTTGAATGACCATATCAAGAACCCTCCAGGCGGACAAAAAGCCACAGAAGAAAAAGCTGATGATTCAGTGCAAGTCTTCAAAGGCTAATTGATAGACTTAATATACGAAAAAGCCATCTAACCGATGGCTTTGTATTTTTCGGCTAAACCAACCTTGTAACACTAGAACAAATTAATAATCACCCTAACTGCTAGTAAAATAAGCACTACCCCTGACAACTTATCAATTATCGCCGCCTTGTCGCGAAGCCGTGACAAAACAGGCCCGTGAGACAACACCACTGCAATAATCGTATACCACAAACCATCGACCACAAGCGGGGTTAGTACAATCAAAGTTTGCCCTGTAAGCGTTTCAGCCGCTATAACGAATTGACTAAATAGGGCGAGAAAAAACAATAAGATTTTCGGGTTAAATAATGAAATTGCTAAGCCATCTCTCGCCGCTTGAAGCAATGAACTTGGCTCGCCAGATTGCAGTTTTTGCTCCATGCCTCCTTTAGATTGAAGTGCTTGAAACCCCATCCATGCAAGATAAAGTGCCCCAACAACCGCAATGGCGTTAAAAATAATGGGTGATTTTTCTAAAACAACAGCCAGTCCTAATAACGTCACCAATGCATAAACGCCAATACCGATTGAGTGCGCCCAAGCACAAACAACGCCATGTAATCGCCCGCCTGACAAAGTATGCCTCAATACCATAGCTAAACTTGGCCCTGGCGACATCGCCCCTAAACAACAAATGGCTAGTAAACCTAACCAAGTACTAAACGCCATTACACTCGATTCCCATATTTTGCATTGTTAACTCTTTGAGTCTGTATGAATCAACTCATTAAAAACCGTACGTTACCATGAATTTCTATTAACAACATTCATTTAACCTCAAATTAAGTAATCCTTGATATAGTGAATATCAATATACTGTACACATCTCAGAGAACATCATCATGACCTTAATGTTTCCTATATTGCTTGGTTTATTGCTTGCTGGTATTGCGTTACTTATTTTCTTTAAAATCAAAGGGAAAAATATTCCTACCGCCATTATTATATTGTTAGGTTTTATGACGATATGCTTTACTGGGATATATGCATTTTTACAAAAAACTGAAGATTATAATGCATATAAACGACTACAATGGCAGCCTCTCAACCCTGCACAGATAGCCCCATTAGTCGATCAAGGTTATACCGTTTTTGTCGATATATACGCTGACTGGTGTTTACCGTGTCGAAGCAATAAAGCGAATGTCACTCGTCGTGAAACGATAGTAAATGCATTAGAAGCAGATAATATTGTACTAATGAAAGGTAACTGGACAGAGCCCAACCCCATGATTGAAAGCTATGTAGGCAAAAATGGTGGAATGGGTACACCATTTAACAAAGTCTATGGTCCCAGTCATCCTCAAGGAATACTACTTCCTGTAGAGTTAACCATGAACGCTGTATTTCAATCTTTAGAAGCAGCTAAGTAATCAGTCTGATTAAGATAAGTTAAATGTAAACCTACCTATCAGCCAATAAAAAAACCTTGCCAACTGGCAAGGTTTTTTTGAAACTAAACTAGCTTAAAAGTTGTATGAACCTTTCAAATAGTAGTAGCCGCCATTAAATCCAAACGGAGAGGTTTCATAGTATTGTCCACCCCAGTTATTATTTGGAATACCCGTAGCATCCTCAAATGCTAACTTTTCAGCTTCTTGGTCAAATAAGTTTTGTGCCCCTACTGCAACAGTAAATGATTCATTAATGTAGTAACTAAATTCCATATCTACTGTTACTGCAGCACTTCCAGTAATCGCTGTTGCATCATAATCTACGTGAACGCCTTGGAATTCACCAAAGTAATTAAGTCGCGTAAATAGTCCGAAACTATCCCAGTTTTGCCCCCACGTGAAGGTCGCACGATGATTAGGTAAATCATTTTCTAAACGAGCAACTTTAAAGTCACCAGTGATATCTGAAAAGCTATCAACTTCTGTTTCGTTCCAGTTATAGGCAAGAGCAAAGGTCGAGTCTCCAGCGAATAATTCAGCAGAGTAGTTTGCTACAACATCAATACCTTGAGTGGTTGTATCAAAATCATTGGTAAAGAAACTCACTTGCGACAAACCATCTACGTTTGGTACACCGGCTGCTTTTAATGCTTCTTTATCTGCATCTGTTAAGGTGATTTTATCAGATTGGCTGATACGGTCTTCAACTTCAATGTTGTAATAATCGACAGTTAAGAAGAAATCACCTTGGGTATAAATACCACCAAAGGTAAAGCTTTGTGATTCTTCAGGGGATAGTTCTTCACCACCCAACTGTGCTGAAATTGGGTTAGTAGGCGGAAGTAACGCAGAGTCTACTAACACACCATCTGATAAGTTTGTTTGAACATTACTAACGTTTGCTTGACCAACAGTTGGCGCTCTGAAACCTGTATTGAATGAACCACGAATAGCAAATTCATCAACAATGTTCCAGTTTGCAGCCACTTTATAGTTTGTGGTTGAACCAAATGAATCATAATCTTCAAAACGTACTGCAAATTCAGCTAAGAAATCATCAGTAAATGGAACGCTAGAATCTAAATAAATCGCTTTGTTTTTGCTGTTATATTCACCAGCTGCCGATGGCTGAAATCCAGGGAAGCCGTTAGAGCCAATACCGAAACCTTGATCCGTTAATGGGCCCACTTTGAAAGAAGCCTCGTCACCAGCAATAACTTCAAATGTTTCATCATGCCACTCTAAACCTGCGGCAAAACTCACATCACCCGATAATCCAAAATCAACATATTTAACGAAATCGGCATTGAAGTTCCACTCAGTTTGAATATATTTACCAGGGCTAAAATCACGTGGAGTATCAGGACCTAAAGAAGCATTTACAGTATTAACGATTTCATATCTAGACGCATTGCTGCCGTATGAACCACTAAAATCATAGGTAATGCCTTTAAGGAAATCCATTTGGAACTCACCATTGGTACCTGCAACAATTGAAGTATCAACAATATTGCCACCAAAGTTCGGAGTAAAACCACCTGGGATCATTTTATTAAACGCAAAACAATTTGGGTTATCTTGAATTCCATTAATATAATTAGCTTGTGAGGTCACATCAGCAGAGGTAATGTCGATAACAGGACAATCTATGCCATCACCTAAACCTAGACCATCATTCACTTGACCCACAGGACCTGGGGTTAAATCACCCACAAGTAGCGTCGCACCATCATCATTTGAATAAACACCCGGACGATTGTGAGGGTTACGATAGTAAAATCCACCTTTCACATCACGCTCAGAATAGTTACCAAACAAATACGCTTCTGAGTATTCGTCTAGCTCTATGCCAAAGTTACCAAAGATAGATATATCATCACTAATTTCTGGAGAGCCCCAAATTTGAGCAGGGTTATCAACATCCAAACCTGCATCGGCAAAAGCTGCAGCATCAGGGCGTTGAGTACTGCGACTTGTTGCATCTGAATTTTTATACTGGAAACTTAAATTTGCAAAACCATTTTTAGTAAGCGGCATGCCAACATAACCAGAAACTTCTGTCGTCGCACCATCGCCTTCGTAATATTCACCAGTCTTAACTTCAATTGAGCCACCATCGGCATCATCTCTAAGTTCAAAGTTCATTACACCCGCAATAGCGTCTGAACCATATTGCGCAGCTGCTCCATCACGAAGAACTTCAACTTGCTTCAGCGCAATACTTGGGATAACTGAGATATCGGGTCCGTGAGCACCATCATTAATACCACCACCTAAAAAAGCAATAACTGAAGAACGGTGACGACGCTTGCCATTAACTAATACAAGAGTATGGTCAGCAGAAAGGCCACGAAGGTTTGCAGGTCTAACCAAACTAGCTGCATCACTAATTGGATTTGAATGAACATTTAACGAAGGGACTGAACCCTTCAAAATTTCTAACATGTCTGAATTACCCGACTTACGGATCTCATCAGCACTGATAATATCAATGGGCACAGGGGAATCACCCACTGAACGAGGTGCAGCGCGACTACCCACAACAGCAATTTTTTCTACATTCTCTGCGACTTCTTCATCTTCGGCCATTGCTTGTGTTGACATAACAGAGCCGGCTAAAGCCACTGTTACAGCAAGGCTTAATGAATTTAAGCCAAACTTCCTTTTCTTTAAATTAGTCATCATTGGTGTCTCTTTATTTATTATAATTTCATGCTTGTGACAGGTGTTTAAATCAATTCAATGACGTAAACATCGTCTCTCCCAAAATGAAGTAACTCCATTTGCAGTTACATTTTTATAACAAATAAAACACAATTGCTAATAATTTCTATTATTCATCAAAATAATCAACGCCTTTCAGTCAATAAAAAAGATAAATTAACTGAATGCATATAGAAAAATACAACTAAGCAGCACATTAACCTGCAGATTAGGCGTTACTTAATTAGTAACACCACCCAGATAACTTTATTTAGTTTAAAAAACCAGCATTAATACCTTCGTTGTACAAGTATAAAACCACATATGTAGAGTAAAAACTCTATATATATTAATGTGATAATAAAAATATATCGCGAATTCTGTTGACCTTTTGAGCACAATAGCTCTAATCTAAACGCTCGTTTGATTATCAGAAGAACAAACACAATAAAGGTGATAACCATGGCATACGACGCAGATACAATACTAAACCTAGAAAAGTATCAATCGCTGGTAGATTTAATTGAACAAACTTGTCAGCAGTATGGAGACAATGTCGCTTACGCCTGTTTGGGCAAGCAAACCACTTTTAATGAGATTGAAGCAGCATCACGTCATTTTGCCACTTACTTACAGCAACACAGTGGACTTGAAGTGGGAGATAGAATTGCAATTCAACTTCCCAATATTACCCAATTTGTCATTGCAGCTTACGGGGCGATTCGAGCAGGGCTGATTATTGTTAATACCAACCCGTTATATACCGAGCGTGAATTAATTCATCAATTTAATGATTCTGGTGCCAAAGCCTTGGTGGTGTTATCGGATTTACTGCCAACACTAAATAACGTCATTGAACAAACTTCAGTATCGTTAGTTATTAGTACGCATGCATTGGACTTGATTAATCCACAACCTCAAGCTGATACCCCATTTGAAAAGATTGAATTTAATCAGATGCTCGCACTTGGCGCGCAATCAAATTACACCCCAGTAAAACCATTACAAACTGATCTTGCCGCACTGCAATACACTGGTGGCACCACAGGGTTATCAAAAGGCGCAATGTTAAGTCATCGCAATATGTTAGCTAACTCTGCGCAAGTTAAATCTCGTATCGCTAGCACCATGACGCCAGGAGAAGATATTTTTGTTGCGCCTTTACCGATATATCACATCTATGCATTCATGGTGAATCTAGTCCTGTATTTTGAATCAGGCAGCTGCTCGGTACTCATTCCAAACCCACGTGATATTAGTGGCCTTATAAAGACCATGGCCAGCTACCCATTTACAGGTTTTGCCGGCCTAAATACCTTATTTGTTGGCTTATGCCACCAGCCAGAATTTCAAGCTCTCGACTTCAGTAAGTTAACCATTACTATCTCTGGTGGTACCGCTCTCACTAGCGCTGCAGCCAATATTTGGCAACAAACCACCAATTGCATGATCTCAGAAGGTTACGGTTTATCAGAGACATCACCAGTTGTAAGCCTTAATGCTCCGGGTTTTCAGCAGCTAGGTACCATAGGTAAACCCGTACTTGAGACTCAAGTAAAGATCCTTGATATCAATGATGAAGAAGTACCACTCGCAGATGCGGGTGAATTAGCAGTAAAAGGGCCACAAGTTATGCAAGGCTATTGGCAACAGCCAGCTGAAACAGCCAAAGTTATGACCCAAGATGGTTTCTTTAAAACCGGTGATATTGCTGTCGCGACAGCTGATGGCTTTCATAAAATAGTTGACCGTAAAAAAGACATGATCATCGTATCTGGCTTTAATGTGTACCCTAACGAAGTTGAAGACGTATTATCGCAAAATGAATTAGTACTTGAATGTGCAGTTGTCGGTGTAGCAGATGATAAGTCAGGTGAAGCAGTCAAAGCTGTTATTGTATTAAAAGAAGCGACAACTGATGAAGCGCAAACTAAGCAACAAATATCTGACTATTGCCGCAGTCAATTAACCGCTTATAAAGTACCGCGCATCATTGAATTTACACCCCAGTTACCTAAAAGTACTGTGGGCAAAATTCTAAGGCGTGAACTCAGAAAGTAATCTCATTAAGTCGCTAATATTTCATTGGCAAGTCTTAATAAAAAACGCCACTATCAGCTTAGATAGTGGCGTTTGCTTATGTTAACACTCTTGTTGTTATTGCTTAACTCATGTCAATTACGATTACGATTAACCACTCTGCTCTGTCAGTAACTGCAAGCTGGCAAACTCTTGGTAAACATCACTAGACTGCATTAGCTCTTGATGTGTCCCTATGGCAACTATTTGGCCTTTTTCAAGCACGACAATTCTGTCGGCATTAATCACTGTCGCGAGTCGATGAGCGATAATTAGCGTTGTTCTCCCCTGCATTAGGTTGTCTAACCCTTGCTTAACCTTGACTTCACTCACAGCATCTAACGCACTCGTGGCTTCATCTAATAACAATATTGGTCTATCGGCTAATATTGCCCTAGCAATGGCAATACGCTGTTTTTGTCCACCTGATAACTTAACCCCACGCTCACCAAGATAAGTATCATAACCGTCCGATAACTCCTGAATAAACTCATCCGCTTTTGCGGTAATGCAAGCTTGCTGCACTTGCTCTTTTGTTGCATCAATACGACCGTAGCGCACGTTTTCAAATACACTCGTGGCAAATATGACTGACTCTTGAGGCACCAATGCATATTGCGCCCTAAGCTGCTCTAGGCTTAACCTCGATACATCAATATCGTCTAACTTAACCAAACCTGCTTTAGGCTGATAAAAGCGTAGTAATAGCTCAAACAGCGTGCTTTTACCTGCACCACTCTCGCCCACTAATGCCACCCTTTCGCCTGCTGATATAGTAAGGTCAATGCCTTTAATGACGTCTTCTTTACTACTTGGATAGGCAAAACGAAGCGCTTCAAGACTCAAACACCCATTGATGTTGGCAGGTAAAACTATAGGGGTTGTCACTTCGGGGATATCAAGCGGAGTATGTACTAACTCAATCAGTCTTTCTGCAGCCCCTGAAGCACGCTGTATTTCACTAAAGACTTCGCTGATTGTGGCAACTGAACCTGCTGCCATCACCGCGTAAAACATAAAGGCAGACAATTCACCCGCACTGATATTATTTTGCATTACATCTTGTGCGCCTACCCACAAAACCAAGGCTATTGCTGCAATACTTAAGAACATCACTGACGAGATTAAAATTGAGCGATATAAAATTCGCCCTTTCGCTGCGGTCATAACCGATTCAACTTGGCTATTAAACTCGGTTCTATCTTTACGCTCATGCCCATAAGCCTGCACGGTATGGATCTCATGCAGAGTTTCATCAATGTATGCGCCTAAATCACCGACTTTATCTTGGCTTTTACGTGAATACTGACGCACTTTTTTGCCTAAAAAGATCACCGGAATAAACACCATTGGCACAGCGAGTAACACTAGTCCTGTAAGTTTAAGGCTGGTTATCGCCATCATCACAATAGCACCGAGCACTGTCACAGTTGAGCGAAATGCCATTGATAAACTACTGCCAACAACACTTTGTAATAGTGTGCTGTCAGCGGTAAACCTTGATATGACTTCACCAGTACGCTGCTCGGCAAAAAATGCAGGGGATAAATTCAATAAATGGTTGTAAACAGTCAAACGAATATCAGCGATAACTCGTTCGCCAAGCCAGGTCATTAAGTAAAAACGACAAAATACGGCACTGCCGCTAATGGCCGTGATGACTAATATGAACAGTACAATTTCATTAAGGCGCTCAGCGTTATCAGCCAAGAAGCCTTCATCCACCATCATCCGCACGCCTTGACCTAAAGAAAGCCAAGCAAAGGAGCCAATAAACAAAAAGATTATTGCTGCAAACACTTTTAGTTTATAAGGTTTGAGAAAATCAAATATCCAAGGTAATACAGCAATAGAAGAGGAAGTATTAGATAAGAGAGCCTCTGTTGACGCTCTCTCTTTTGAATTCGGCACAGTTTACATCCACCAGAAACTAAGTTAATTAGGATAATAACAACAAAAACAAGTAATGTAGATGTATTATCAATCGGCGTTATGTATCAACACAACCTTAAATGCTGCTACTATTGTTAACAACATAAGTAAGCCAAAAATAATAACATTACATAGAAATACATTTTTAAATATATGAATAAAACATTATTTTGCTCACCTAAAAATCACTCAGCCCAATTCAGTTATTCGAAAAAATCATTTGGTTTCACATTAATTGAACTGGTTGTGGTTATCATTATATTGGCTATTTTAGCCATAGTAGCTAGCAGCAAATTTATTGACTTTAGAAAAGATTCTATTGTCGCAACAATGGATGGAATGGAAAGTGCCATGCAGTCGGCTGCAACACTAACCTATTCAAAAGCATCTATCGCTGGCGTTGAAAAACTAGCCACATCAACTCTAAGCATTAACAATATTGATATAGAGCTAGCCTACGGTTATCCAGATGGCACCGCTGCAGGTATTGATTTACTAATGGACTTCCCAGAAGGGGATTGGAATAAACGCCCTAGTGTATTTGCAGGCGCTTGGATTTATTGGCATGGCGTTATCACTGAAGATGCAGGTCAAGCAGCTTGCTATTTACGTTATCGACAAGCTACTTCAGCAAGTGCAAGACCTATTATTAATGTCGTCACCAATGGCTGTTAACGACACATCACCATATTTACAGCATTAAGCATCAGGGTATCTTTTTTCTATACTTTTTAACGAGCGTAGAAATATCCCTAACCCACCGACACTTAACACCAATATAACGATTAAATCGAACGCGCTCATATGGCTAAAGCGGAAATTGATTGAACTTATCACACCAAATATCAAGCCGACTAATGAACCAAAAGAGAGGATCCAGCCAAAGATATTCTTAGCATTATAAAACATCAGTCCAATACCAAACATGAATGGGATCATGATCATGCCACTGGTTAACCCAACCCCGCCCACATTATAAAGGCTATGGCTAAAGCCGAATGAACTGGTCACTTTTATCGCTTTTAATAGCATATAAAAGCCACCACACATCATAATTAATCCAATAAAAAATGAGCCAATCCCACCTGATGTTCCACCTGCACCGTTCATATCATTCCTTTGTTTTGAGTAAAATTACTATTTCTGTATTGAGTGTTTATCGACTTACTTCTTCAAGCACTTGCCCTGTTGCACAGCTAGGTTGAGTGATCCGTAATTTATTCGATAAGGTTGGCGCAATGTCATATGGTGTCACCTCACGATCAATGCGTTGACCTTTAATATTATACCCAGCAAAAATAATTGGTACATGGGTATCGTATCGCCAAGGTGAACCGTGTTTAGATGCGATAACCAAACCTTCTAAATCATTAATATACTTACGTGGAGCAAACACGATATAAACGTCGCCAGAACGCTGTCGATGATGGTTGTTCATTACCAGCTGCCCGACTCGGGTTGGCGGAACATTATTCAACTCAATATCAGTCGACGTAATGGCCATTTCGACCCCTTTTACTTTCATCACTTCTTGGGCTATCGCGGTTTGCACTTGTGCAAGAGACAGATTCTTTTTGGCAATTAATTCACGGTCTAAATAAATATAAGGCTCTGAAAACAAAGTTATTACATCATCATTTAAACCAAACTCTTGTTTTAAGCGTTTTTTAACCCCTTGGTTTAATAAGCTATCAACTTCAAAGTATCCCGCATCGTGATACCCGATATCATGCACATGTGGCGCAGTTTCAGGCACACCATGATCTGCCGATAACACTATCAAAGTATTTTCTAGACCGACTTGCTTATCAACATGACTGAATAGATCTGCAAGGGTTTTATCCAAACGCAGTAAATTATCTTCGGTTTCCAGACTATTAGAGCCAAACATATGCACGACATAATCATTAGACGAGAAACTCACCGCTAAAAAGTCAGTATGCTTATTTTGTCCTAATGCTTCTTTAGATAATAAGGTTTTAGCAAAATCTGCAGTCAGCTCATCCCCTGCAGGGCTTAAGGTTAATTTTGTCGTGAAATACTTACTATCACCTGCACCGTAAGGGTGAGGAAATTGGTTATTAAATCCTGCTAGGTCAATTTTATGAGTCGCGGATGAATCGACTAAGGTGTATTCTTTTTTCGCTAAACTTAACTGCCAACTTTTGTCTGAGTAACGCTTGTAAAGCTTACTGTCATTCCAATCATTAACCCACTGAGGATATTGCGGGTAATAATAGTTACTGGTGGCAAACTCACCTTGACTCTTAGAAAACCAAAAAGCTTTTCCCATATGCCCTGCAAGTGAAATCGCGCCACGATCTTTTACGGATACGGAGTACACTTTTGATTGACCATTGGTCGCCACCATCAGCTCGTCAGAAAACGTAGTACTCAGCATTGGAATTGGAGAACGTCCATCCATTAAAGCCGTCTTCTGAGTTGGATCTATTTCAGTTGATTTATCAACGCCAGCATTCGCTGACAACATATGATAATTTTCATCTTCAACATTATAAACGAGGCGTTCTTGGCTTCGGTCATACCAAACATTACCCACCATGCCATGCACACTGGGTGTCGCGCCTGTCGCAAGCGATACGTGGCCTACAATCGTTTCAGTGTTACTGTGTTGATAATGGGCATTAGTATAATGAGTGCCTTCATCAAGCAGATACTTAAACCCATTATCACCAAAGTTATGTTTGTAGCGATCCAGTAAATCACCTCGTAGACCATCTACGGTAATTTGTAGGATTAATTTAGGTGGTGTTTCTGCTGAAATTGCCGCCAGTGGGCTTAAACTCGTCATGCACGCCAAAGCATATAAAGACAAACTAAGTTTATTCATTAGGACTCCGTGGTTTAAAAATAGAACGTTCCATATTCATTTAAAACTAGTTAGCATCTTTTGCTAATCTTAGCCCTAAATCAGACATTAAGATGGACTGACTTGCAAAGTCTCGTCGAAAGTTTTCAGACTCGATGGCATCATAAGCAAAGCTGCCACCACGGGTAGTTTTATGGGCTAAATTGATATCTGAATGCTGAGCATTATTAGGGTTATGCTTAGGCGATACTCGATAAAAACCTTCATCAAATTTATCAATAACAAACTCGCCAACATTACCTGTCATGTCGTAAAGGCCAAGTTCATTTGGCTTTTTGAGCCCTACAGGTTGTGCACGATTATTAGCATTTGGGGCATACCAGCCAACATCATCGATATTGTTCGAGCCACTGTAAGTAAAGCCTTTAGATTTATTGCCACCAATGGCAGCAAATTCCCACTCAGCTTCCGTAGGTAAACGATAATTATCGCCAGTTAATTCGTTTAAACGTTCAATGAAATATACCGCTTGCTGCCAACTTAAATTATTAACTGGCACTTTAGGGTTAACAAAAAAGCTATTTGAACCACCCATGACTGACTCAAACAGTTCCTGAGTCACTTCAAATTTTGAAATATAAAAACTATCTACACTGACTTCATGAGCCGGCTGTTCTGACTTTTTAGCGGTTTCCAAATTGGAACCCATGACGAAAGAGCCGCCATCAACTAACACCATGTCAGCCATAATCGACACAGAAATTGGGTGAGATGAAATGTTAGTGGTGCTGCAAGCGCTTAAAAAAACAAGACATGTAACGCCAATCACTCCCGACACTATCGTGCGAGTGCTCTGCAGTATTGACGGTTTAACACTATGGTTAATGTGACCAATATTATCACCAGCTTGTTTCATATATTTCCCATTATTAATCCGCTGTTTTAAGTAGCAATTATAAAACGCTATATCGATTTGTTAACCAAACTAATGGTTATATTGGATATAGCCGAATTGAGCTTATATCATCAAAGTGAATAGCTTACAATTTACCTCAATTGATACAAACCTGTCAGCTTACATACGATACAAAGCAATTCTGTACAAAACAGACACGCTCAGCCATTAAGAGGTAGTGATATGAAGATAACTCAAGGTCCACAATTTAATGGTAAAGCCTCAAAACGTATGCACGTCATGGCAAAACCCATTGGCGCTGTGTGCAACATTGATTGTGACTATTGTTACTACCTCAGTAAACAAGACTTGCTAGAATATAAAAAAGGCTGCTCCCCTGAAATGGATGAGTCCTTATTAGAAGAATATATTCAGCAATATATTAGTCAGCAGAACACACCAGAAATCATCTTCTCTTGGCAAGGCGGTGAGCCGACAATGCTGGGGCTCGATTACTTTAAAAAAGTCGTTGAGTACCAACAAAAGCATTGTCCGAAAGGGGTTGTCATCTCTAACGATTTGCAAACCAACGGCACATTGCTTAACGACGAATGGTGTCAGTTTTTTAAAGCAAATAACTTCCTGATTGGACTGAGCATTGATGGTCCAGAGCTGATGCATAACACTTACCGCACCAACCGTGCTGGTCGTGGCACATTTAGACAAGTCATGCTTGCGGTAGAACTGCTGCATAAATATGAAGTCAGGTTCGCAACATTAACCTGTGTCAACAAAGTGACCAGCCAAAGCCCTGTTGAGGTGTACCGCTTTTTACGCGATGTGGTGAAGTCTCCGCAAATGCAATTTATCCCAATTGTTGAGCAAAAAACCTTTAGAACCGATGCTCCTCAAACCGACACTAAAGCTCCGCAATATCGTCAAGGTGATAAACGTCTTATTCCGGGAAACAAAAGTTCTGTAATGGAGCCTTGGTGTGTTTCAGATGAAGCATGGGGTAACTTCCTCATTGCTGTATTTAATGAATGGGTGATGCATGATTTTGGTAAAATCATGGTGCAATATTTCGAAGCCAGTGTTGAAGCCTGGATGGGCAATAAAAATCCGTTATGCACTTTAGGTCAAGTCTGTGGCAAAGGCTTAGCGCTCGAGCCTAATGGTGATGTTTTTGCCTGTGATCACTATGTCTACCCTGAATATAAAATTGGCAATATAAAAGACACGCCTTTAGCTGATATGGCATTTTCAGAAAAACAGCAAAGTTTTGGTTTAGCAAAATCACGCGGGATAAACTCACAGTGCAGCCAGTGTGAGTATCAGTTTGCATGTTATGGCGAATGCCCTAAAAACCGCTTTATCAGCAGCCGTGATGGTGAGCCGGGCCTGAATTACTTATGTGCAGGCTGGAAAAAGTTTTTCGCCTATATCGATAAACCTTTAGCGTACATTTTACGCAATACAGGCCACCCTGTCGCACACGGTAAATATAGCGATAAGTTAATCCAACAAGCCACAAAAAACCGATAATTTTTACCTTTACATATTATTTTTAATAGAGGGTATTTGTATGCCTTCACTACATGAATTGATAGGTTTTAACTATGACATTTCGTCCATTGACATTGTTCACCTTGGTAGCGCTTTCAATGTCGCTACCTGTACTCAGTATCAGCTTGCCAGCCAATGCTGCACAAACTGAAACAACAACCAGTGAATCAAGTGAAACAGTAACTCCTCAAGCAATGGCTTATATTGCCCAAAATATTAATGAGCCTGCAGAAAAACGCGCTCAAGCACTGCGATTTATTGCCCAATACCCAAATGAAAACAGTCTGGTTGCAGTCGCTAGAGCTTTAAAGGACAGCCAACCTATAGTCCGTGAAGCGGCAATTGCAGGTGCAATGCCCTACCCATTAGAACACCGTTACCGTATGGTCGCGCCGTTACTGCAAGATGACGTTGAGTCTGTACGTTTTAGCGCAACAGTTAGCTTGATAAAAGATTTTGAACAATTACAAATGGGACAACAAGCAGAGCTTAGAAGCCAAGCTGATAAGCTGATTGCACAACTTAAACTTGATGAGTCTTATACCCAGCAACTGTTATTAGCTGATGTTTATCGTTGGACATTACGTCCTAATTTGGCGCAAAACATATATCTCGGTTTATTAGCATCAGCAGATAAGACAACAGAGTTATATTTAAATTTATCCACTAATTACTATGCACAGGGTCAAGATGAGCTCGCACTGAGTACATTGGATAAAGGCATTGAGTTTGATAGCAGTAATGCTAACCTGCATTACTCTAAAGCGCTGACGCTAGTTCGTTTAAATCAGAAAGGCATTGCCGCAATCTCGATGAGTAAAGCCACTGAATTAGCCCCTGAAAATGCCTATTACTGGTATTTAAATGGTGTGCTTCAAGAGCCACTGGATATCGAATTATCTATTGAATCATTTGAGCAAGCATATTTAATTTCAGGCTCACCTGAAAACCTATATGCAATGTGCGATATTTATATTCGTAATAACCACAAAAACACAGAAGAATGCATCAGTGCGTTAGCTGACATCGCCCCACCACAAGTTATTAATGACCTACGCGCGAAACAGGCGCAGTAAACACATACAGTAAAGACGAACAATAAAGAACGCATAAGAAAAAGCCTGCAAATAGCAGGCTTTAGCTTTTATATTATGTCATTCACAGCCACATAATATCTGACACTTAATCAGCGTTTTTCTCTAGACCAAACTGCGATATACCAAACTGTGATTTACTAAACTGGGATGCTTCATTTACTAAATAGTTTCTTAGCCATACATGCCCAGCGTCGGTATCTCTAGAAGGATGCCAGTACAATTTTATACTCAGTGTATTTTTGTCGAGGGGTAAAGCGAATGATTTAACCTTATATAACAGGCCTTGCTGTTTGACGATACTCTTAGCGCAAATAGCCAATAAATCGGTTTGTGAAACCAAAGGTAAACATTCAGTCACAGTGCTAGTTCGATACACCACATTACGAGAATCCAGTTCAGAGATATGAGCAGATCGCATAATACTACTCCGCGCTTGCCAACCTGAGACTGTAATATGCTCTTCAGCTAAAAACTGCTCTAACGTCATCTCATCATGGATCCGTGGATGCTCAGCATTCATCACAGCCACTAATTCTTCATCAAATAAGTGATGAGACTTAATAAAAGATGGCGAAAAATGATCTGCATCGATGACAAAATCATAGCGCTGCAAGCGCAAATCTAATTCAGTATCTTTTGAAAATATGGGGTGAACTTCAAAATGAAGATGTGGCGCTTCTTTGCGAAGGTGGCTAAATACCAATGGCAAGAACGTATGGCCGAGGCCCGATATAACGGCAAATGAATACACACGCTCTGCAGAGGCCGAATCGAAACCGCCATCAATTGCGATAGTACTCGTGTAATTTGTCAGTGCTGCAGCCAACGCAGGGTAAATATCTATCGCACGAGGTGTCGGTACCATGGCACTATTATCACGTAAAAATAACGGATCATTATAAATATCCCGTAACCGTTTTAATGCTTTACTTACCGCAGGCTGAGTAATATTTAATCGATTGGCAGATTTAGATAAACTGCACTCCTCATAAATAGCCACAAAAATGGGAATAAGGTTTAGATCGGTATTTTTCATTTTTACGCATTTTTCACCTAGCCATAAACCCAATAATCATAAACTATTTACCCGTTTAAGCATAACAAGGATTACTTTGATTCAGGATCTTGATTTGAATATTTTGTTAGCTGCGGCAATGCTTTAGGAAAAACCTTAGTTAGAAATCGTCGAATTAAACGACTTTGCGGTTTTTCCTCATCCGTTTTAACAGCAAACCATAAGGTATAAGCTGAACGCTTAGTTAATGGTTTTGAGTTTGCTTTCGATGGATCAAGTTGCTGAATATTAACAGCAAGATTTTGATTTTGTTGCTTAACCCCATCAAACAACGTGAGCTGTTGGTTTGACTGACGCACCTTGTAGTAAAGTAGTCTGCGCACCTTGGGCCAGGTTTTAGCTTTCACCGCCTGCAGATATAACCAGCCTATTGGCTTCTGGTGACTTTGATAATATCTAGCCATAGCCATAAATAAACTTATCAAACCAATCACTAAACAAGTCATTACAATGAGTGTATTGCGATAATATTTAAGCCAAGAAGTTAAAGTATGCTTAACAATAACAACTTTTCCTTCGAGTACTTGTTGTTTCATCTCTTTGTTAACGGTATCCCACCAACGAATAACCACATCATCAAATATCAGCTCTCCGCCTTGTTGAACAATGTAAACTTGCTGCTCAATTCGAGTCGATAAATAATCCCCGCGTTGTTCAGAATCAAATAATTGAACAGGATCGCTATAGGTTTGAAATTGTTCATTAGCCGTTTGGGGGATAATATCGCCGATTAAAACAGATAAAGTATCAGCGGCCTTAATTGTTACTGTTCGCGTTAAGCTATCACCAACATATACAGGTGAGTTTGATTGCTGCCATTGTTGCTCAATATTAACGTCTGGCGAACTGAACCAATTATCATCGGGTAAACTCGCATCAGGTATAATCGATTCAAACAGTTGTGCTTGGCTAACAAGCTTGCCACTAACTTTGCCATCGCTCGGGGTCATCACCTCTACTGATAGTCCTAATTCAGGAACTTGATAACGTCCAGGAGCTTGTGGATACAAAGAAATTTGCCACAATTGAAATGACCAGGTTTCGCCATTAATTCTTTGGGTAGAATTCACTGAAAACTGTTCACGCTGCTTACTCATCACATTAGGCAGTTCGATATTGTCTATTTGCGTACCACGAGTAAACCATCTATTGGTGCCAAGTTTGATATTTAAGGTTATCTGTTCGCCCACAACCGTTGTTAGCAAAGCCTCCCCTTTAGCACTATCAGACTGCTGACTAGCTTGATTTAGGTCGGCTCGATTCGAATCAGCCTCACTAGATAACCAGGTCTCGATGGTTAACATTTTTTGATGCTGTAAATCACTCACAGTCACTGCTGAAGCAGAGAACGAAACTAATGAAATCAAACATATCAAACACAGCAGCGGATTAAGTTTATTCAATGACATGTTCATATTATTGCGCCTCATCTTGCTTTTGCTGCAATTGTAACTGTCGCTGTAAATAAAATTTGGCTTGTAAAAAACGTTTAGGATCGGCTTCAACTCGTGATAACCATTTGTTCGCTAACTCTTCACTACCTAATATCTCACGAGCATTTAGCGTATCTTTACCTAGCACTTCTTCGGGGGCTATCTCTTCAAAACCGTCAGAGGTCAGTGGCTCATCTTTACCAAGTTCAGTAGACTCTTCCAGTCCATCGGTCGTACCTTGCTGACTCTCACTGAAACGGTTAATTTCATCAATGATAGCTTGAACAGCGGCAAGGTTATGCGCCACATCCGCACGCAATTGAACTTCAGACTCAAGTGGAGACTTATCCATTTCATTAATGAGATCGCGCAATAAATTTCTAGCCGCTATGTATTCACGCTGTCTTGCCAATGCGCTGCCAGCATAAAATAAACTAAGATGCGACGGTTGTTGCATAAAACTAATCTGCGCCGCTTTGTACTGAGCCGCATAGTAGTAGGCAATACCTTTGCGTAAAGGGTCTTGATAATACTGAGCAGCCTGAAAGTATTCTTGTTGATGAAATGCCCGATCGCCTTGTTGATCAGGCGTAAACCAAAAGTCCAGCCAAGCTTGATGTATATTCTGCCAAACATCAGTCTTCAGCTCTTGACTAGCCAGTTCGGAACTTTCACTAGCTTGGAGATTACTATCAGTGTCTGGATTTGATGGCTGCGCCTTAACACTCGCAGACTCATCTTGAGGTATTGACGATGTTGCTGCATACGCTGGCGAAGGAGCAACAACGCTGCTACCGCAAACGATTAATACTAGCCCCCAATGCACTAACCACCCCTTTCTGAACCAAAGCAATAACAGTAATGCCATCGGAAAGAGCAAGTAATAACCCATATCTTTCCAGGGCATAATGCTGTCAGTTGATATCTGCATATGCCGATCTATTTTTCTGATTAACCACTGCACATCTTGATTATCGACTGTCACTAACTGCAAACTAGCATTAGCTTTACTGGCTAAGGTTTCTAAAGAGCGAACATCTAGGGGAATAGTGGCTTCGCGATTAGAATTTCCCACACCTAATATTAATAACTGGTGAGCGGAATGTTCAAAATAAGCCTCGTAAGCATCAATGGCGTTGGGCACCATACCGTCAGTAAATAAAATAACACTAGCACCCACTTCATCTGCCAATAATGTATCAACTAAGGTTAAAGCTTCTTGGGCTTGCTTCCCTTCTACAGGCATAATTTCAGGTGCTAATGCACTGACAAAAGGCGTAAAGACTTGCTTATCTTCGGTTAGCGGTGCGACAACATGCGCCGAGCCAGCATAAGCAATTAATCCTGTTTTACCGCCGCTTCTTAATTCAATTAAATCAAGAATTTTATGTTGCGCTCGTATAAGCCTATTTGGCGCAACATCTTTTTCTAACATGGATTGGCTTAAATCAACTAAAACCACCAAAGCGGCTTTATCTTCATTAAATGGCGACTCATAACGGTTCCAGGTGGGTCCTGCACTGACAATTATGCCCATCATCATCAACACTGTGAGTAACTTTAGTGGCAATAGTTTTCGCCAGCCTTGCTCACCAACAGTTAACGCTTTCCGCAAATGTTCAGGTAAAACTTGTTGAGATTGCGCAGCTTCATTTCGATGCCAGCGGATATACACAATCAGTGCAAGCGGCAACAATAAGCACAACGCCCATGGACGGATAAAATGAAAGTTGGCCCATAATAAACTCAAAAAGGAGCTATCAAACATCTTGCTCTCCTTTGATCTTTTCTACACTAGTTTGTTGAGTAGCTTTAGTTTCGTGAGTCGCTTTAGTTTCTTGAGTCGCTTTAGTCTTAACGACCTTTGAGCCAGCTAATTTAGATTGATGCCCGCCACTTTGAAGCAATAAACTGGCACTAAAGGCGAGCAAGTAAAGCATGACGACAAAAATGACTAGATAATGATGCAATGTATAGGTTATTTGGTAACTAGTACTATTAAATAGTTGAGGTTCGAGTAACGAAACTGCCTGATATGCCTCATCAAGTTGTTGTTTATCTAACGCAGTAAAAGTGCTACCGCCCGTTTCGCTGGTTATCCGATCAATAGTTTCCATATCTAACGCTTGTTCACCTACAGTCAAAGGATCACCCATCGCAATAACATGTACCCTAATGCCTTTAACTGCAGCCACTTTAGCGGCATCTATAGGAGCAACAAAGCTTCCGGTATCATTACCATCAGTTAGCAAAATAACGACTTTCTCAACCGAAGTTTCATTTATGTCTTGGTCTGTACCTTGAGCAGAAACGGTATCTTGCTCAGCTTGTTCGAACACTTTGATTGATAAACCAATCGCATCACCAAGATGAGTACTTTGCCCTGCCATCCCAGTATCTGATTGTGTTAATAAACTCTGCCACACTGCAATATCAGCAGTAAATGGGGTTTGTAAAAAGGCCGCATCGGCAAATAAAATCAGCCCTAAACGATCGCCTTGCCTCGTTGCTGAAAAGTCCTGCAAAACTTGTTTTGCAGCATCAATACGACTAATACGCTTACCTGAATCATCCACAAAATCGGTTTCGTTCATCGAACCAGATAAATCTAATGCGATCATCACATCTCGACCTAATTGCTCGCGTAATTGTGGCTCACTTAATTGAGTCGGTTTAGTCATTGCTAGCACTAAACAGCACCAACTCAACACTAGAATAACTCGCTGCCACAAACGCGGTGAGAGCATACTCGCTCCCTCACTGGGCTTTTCATTTAAGGTATCAATCAGCACTTGAAAAAATGGCACTTTAATCGCAGTTTGCTTAGTTTTATAGGCTTTCGAAAAGCGCATAACGAGAAAAGGCAACGGCAATAATAGTAATAACCATGGATAAGTTAGGTCTATGGAGGACATGTTACTGACCCCTCACAAATGAACGTACAACCGATAAAGGCCATGACTTAATCGAAAATTGATTTCTGTGGCCGTTAATCCACAGTATTAACTGTTGGACTAATGTCGTCATTTCACTTTCACTCAAACAAATATTGGGGTTGTATAAGCTGTTAATCCAGCGCTGGCCTACGTCACTTTGCCAACTAAATGCGTCATTTTTAGATTGATGACTGATTAATTTATCCATTGCATTTAATACTGAGTTATCAGCAAGTTTTGCAGTCTGCGGCTCTACATAGGTGAGAACTTGTTTTAACACAAAAAATAATTGCTGATTCAGCATAGCCTGAGTTTTAGGCTCAGGTTGAATAACCTGGTGACCTAACATGATTTGTTTAATCGCCAATATCGCTTCAGCGCGATAGCGATTTTGCCAGCGATAATTCAAACCAATAATCACTGCTGTGACAATCAATACACTTGTTATGACAAGCAGACACCACCAACCTGTAGGAAGTTGCTCAAACCCTGGCCACCATGACACAGCATCAACTGGGTAGACATCAACAAGCTCCCGTAAAATATAAGTCGACGGCGGGTTATGCTGCATTTTAAGCTCCAATAGCGCGTTTAAGCTGACTTAAATGATTACCGTCCGTACTCAACTCAACTAACGGTAAATTGTGACGTGCCATCAAATAATTAAGTGCCTTAGCATTTTCTGTCGCAGTCGTGGTAAAGCTTTCATTAACCTTTGATATTTGCTGAGTTTGATGCAAACTAAGTTGATAATTACCATCACCCATCACCCACTGAGCATCATCAGGAATCGCTTGTTCCATCGGATCTGAAATCCTTACTGCCAGTAAGTCATTGCTACGTTGAATTTGTTTAAGCTTATTGATATCGCTAAGATTTAATGACAAAAAGTCACTTAAAATAATCACTGTGGATTGGCGAAGATCTCGCTGGGCTAGCTTGGTTAGTGACTCAGAAAAATTCACCGAATCAGTCGAGTTCACATTAAGAGATTGGTTACTTTGACTGAGTGTTTTTAATAGCTGCAATACATGGTTTTGGCCACGCATCGGCTCTGACCATAGGCATGCCTTCGGTGTTTTAAGTAGCATACCAATGCGGTCCCCTTCTCTTAATACCCGCCATGAAATTAATGCTGCCACTTCAGCTGCCACCACTGACTTCATGGTATGGGTAGAAGCAAAAAACATATTGGCACCTTGATCGACCAAAATCACCACATTACGATCTTTTTCTTCGGTATATAAACGCACATGAGGTTGGCCAGTTCTTAGGGTCACTTTCCAATCTAAACAACGAATATCATCGCCTATCTGGTAATGCTTTAGTTCTTCAAAGTTTAATCCACGGCCTCGAAACTGGGAGCTATGACGACCCGCCATTAAACTCTTTGCCTGCCAATGAGGTAATAATCTAAATGAATGGCTCAATGCCTGCAGCTTGACCAAGTGTCGATATTCGACATGCAATCGTGGATCTAATGTCGATTGCTTTGCATGACGCGATATATTGCCATTCATCATTAATTACCCAACAGCCACAATATCCAATAACTCATTAACCACTGCTTGCCCATCAATATTATCTGCTAATGCATCATAACTAAGGGTTATACGGTGAGATAACACTGAATGAGCAATACTTCTGACATCATCAGGAAGAACATGATCTCGGCCAGATAACCATGCCTCTGCGCGTGCACATTTATCCAATGCAATTGAAGCTCTAGGGCTAGAACCCGTTTTAATCCAAGCGGATAAAGGCGAATCAGGATAACGTTCTGGGTGTCGAGTGGCCATCACTAAGGCTACAATATATCGTTCTACAATGTCAGAAACGCTGAGAGTGGATAATTGTTGGCGAGCCGATAGAAAAACCAATGGGTCTATTTTCGACACTGCTGATCCTGCATTCATCACTGGCGCATTTTCTTCTGCACGCACCAAGCGAATAATATTTAACTCAGCTTCATCATCTGGATAATCCACATTAATTTTCATCATAAAGCGATCCATTTGCGCTTCAGGTAATGGGTAGGTTCCTTCTTGCTCAACTGGATTTTGCGTTGCTAACACCATGAAAAGTTCATCAAGTTGATGCGTGGTATCACCCACAGTTACCGTGCCTTCAGCCATCGCTTCTAATAATGCAGCTTGCACTTTTGCTGGAGCACGATTGATTTCATCAGCTAATACTAAATTATGAAACAGTGGTCCTTGTTGAAAGGTTAGCAATGGGCTACCGTTGTTGTCTTGATATTGCACCGTGCCAGTTATGTCGGAAGGTAATAAATCAGGGGTAAATTGTACTCGACCAAATGAGGCATTCATTGCATCAGCAAGAGATTTTACCGAGCGTGTTTTCGCTGTACCAGGAAGACCCTCTAATAGGACATGGCCTTTAGTTAATAAACCTATGACTAAAGCTCTAATGACATGGGATTGTCCAATGACAGACTTTTCAACTTGGCTTATTAATGCCGTAATACTTTGTAAACTATGGCTCATTCGTCAATCCTCACTATCATTTAGTCCATACTTTTTAATGAATAATCATAAACGTTTTTAAGTAAATAGACGTATAACAAAAGGTTATATTCTGTATTCAGTGCTAAATTTTATCCACTTAATATAATTAAACAGTTAAAAAATCAAACTAACTAATTGATTTAAATTATTTACGATTAAAAACGTTAAGCTAAACAAAGCATCACGGAGTCTATATGGCAAGTTTCTTTAATACGAGTAAGATCGCACTTTGCACAGGGTTGCTAGCTGCATCTTCAGTTGCAAACGCTGCTGACAAACCCAATATTCTCGCTATTTGGGGCGATGATATTGGTATATTCAATATCAGTGCTTATAACAATGGCATGATGGGATATCAAACCCCAAACATTGATCGAATTGCGAATGAAGGTGCATTATTTACTGATCACTATGCTCAACAGTCTTGTACCGCTGGACGTTCTGCGTTTTTAACAGGACAAGAGCCATTTCGAACAGGCCTATTAACTATTGGTATGCCTGGTTCTGATGCTGGTATTCCTGATTGGACTCCTACGATTGCTGATGTGTTAAAAGAGCAAGGTTATATGACCGCGCAATTTGGTAAAAACCACATGGGCGATCAAGATAAACATCTGCCAACTGCCCATGGTTTTGATGAGTTTTTCGGTAACCTTTATCACTTAAATGCTGAAGAAGAACCAGAGACTTATTACTATCCAAAGGATCCAGAGTTCCGTAAAAAGTACGGTCCTCGTGGTGTTATCCGCTCAAGTGCTGACGGAAAAATAGAAGATACCGGCCCTATGACGCGTAAGCGTATGGAGCATGCTGATGAAGAGTTTTTAGAAGAATCGCTAGCCTTCATGGAAAAAGCGGTAAAAGCTGAAAAACCATTCTTTATTTGGCATAACACAACCCGTATGCATGTATGGACTCGTTTACAAGAAAAATATCAAGGTATTTCAGGTATCTCTATCTACGCTGACGGCATGATAGAACATGATGATCATGTTGGTATCTTACTTGATAAGCTAGATTCATTAGGGGTTGCTGATAACACTATCGTACTTTACACAACCGATAATGGTGCTGAAACGGTTTCATGGCCTGACGGTGGTGCGACATACTTCCACGGTGAAAAAGGGACAACCTTTGAAGGTGGTATGCGAGTACCTCAGTTAGTTCGCTGGCCTGGTGTTATTAAACCTGGCACTAAAATTAACGACATCATGTCACATAAAGATTGGCTACCAACATTCGCAGCTGTTGCGGGTGATGACAAAGTCATTGAAAAGCTTAAGTCAGATAAAGGTGCTCGTTACAATGGCACAAACTGGCGTGTACATTTAGATGGTTACAACTTTAAACCTTACTTCGAAGGTAAAGTTGATAAAGGCCCTCGTGACGGTATGTTATATTTTTCAGCTAACGCTGAGCTAAATGCTGTTCGTACAGGTGACTTCAAAGTATCGTTTGCCACACTAGAAGGTAATATTGTTGATGCTGTTCGCTTCCAGTCAAACTGGCCTCAAGTGGTTCATTTACGAGCTGACCCTTTTGAGAAAGCGCCTCACGAATCTGGTATGTACTTACGCTGGATGGCAGACAACATGTGGTTATTCGTACCTGTTGGTAACCAAGTACAAGAGTTCATGGCAACATTAAAAGACTATCCTCGTCAGGAAAGTCAGGTATTGAACCCAGGTAACATTAACCAAAATACTTATATGCTTCAGGGTAAACTGCAACAAATTGAGCAAATCCGCCAAAAAGTATTAAAGTAACTTTTTAATTAACTGCTTTGTTTAAAAGTGAGTAAAAAGTACCTTTCCAAGCCAGTATCTCTCAGATACTGGCTTTTTCTTTATTTGAACCGTGTCTAAGATTTCAATCACTGCATTTAACTGCGATAATTGCTGACTTCGAGTTTTTAATTAAGGTAATCATCATGACGGCAAACCAATTCTCTTGTTCAGGGATTGAGTTATCACTTTTTCGCTATCCTAAACAGCAAGAGTCAAACCTTCAAGCTTGGGATGCTGCCGATGAACACCTAATTAAGCACTTAGTCGATAACGAGATTATCGCTCAAAATACCGCCATTCTTAATGACAACTTTGGCGCAATTCAATGTGCCCTAACCCAATTAGAAGCTTCATGGCCTTTATTTGTTGAAACCGATGCTAAAACCAGTTTATTGGGTGCGAAACAAAACCTGACAGACAATCAGTTAGCAGATAGCAATATTACTCGTTTTAATAGCCGCGACTTATTACCTGCAGACACGCAACTTGTATTAATTAAGTTGCCTAAAAACCTGACTTACTTTGCCAACCAGCTTCAGCGATTATCGCAAGTTCTCCCTAAAGGAACACAAGTACTGATTGGCGCGAAAGCCAAAAGCATCAACAAATCATTATTGGCGTTAATTGAGCAACATCTGGGCTCTGCCTCAGCCAGTTTAACCTGGAAGAAAACTCGAGTAATTAGTTGTATAGCAGATGGCAAAAAACGTCCAAGCGTGGCTGAAGTCACTTGGACGGTCGATGAATTGAATCTCACCATCAGTAACCTTAGTAATGTGTTTGCGGCCAATAAGCTCGATATTGGTGCCCGCATCATGCTCGACAACATGCCAAAAGATGAATTTAAAACAGTGATTGATTTAGGTTGCGGGAATGGCGTTTTAGGGTTGCGCGCAGCGCAATTATATCAAGATGCGAATATTCACTTTGTCGACGATTCTGAAATGGCCGTTGCATCAAGCAAACATAATTGGCAGCTAAACAATTTACCGAGTGAATTAGGCCACTTTCATTGGGATGACTGTTTAACCCATTTAGACAGTGAAATCAGTGCTGACTTAGTCTTATGTAACCCGCCATTTCACCAAGGCGAAGCCATTACCGATCATATCGCTTGGCAAATGTTCCTCGATGCTAGAAGAAGACTGGCGCCTGGCGGGTTATTACAAGTTGTTGGTAATCGCCATTTGTCTTATCACATCAAGCTACAGCGCATATTCAAAAACTGTAAGACGGTCGCATCAAACGGTAAGTTTGTTATTTTGCAGGCACGAAAATAGCAAAATCTATTTATCTGGTTTTAAACGCGTTTTCTTAATAAAAACTGTGAGTTAGATAAAGTAGCTCATGGTTTATCTCCTTTAAACACCTTATTCAATTTTTTAGCATGTAAACGCTTTTTACAAACCAAGCGCGACTCACTAGCAAACCACGTGTTAACTCCAAGCCCTACAACTCAGCTTAACACTATGACCTATCCTTAAGTGCAAGGCGTTAAGTGCTGCTTTGTATTAAGTACAGACGGTATGTAAATAGTGATACCTAAGTGTTGAGCCCAAAATCATAAGCTTAACTCAACCCGCACATACTCAATATTGAAGTTGATGCTAATACTAGTAGCCTAAAGTAATAGCCATAAACTAATAGCCTGAAACGGATGATTAATGAGGAGCTTGAGATAGATTGCTCCTTGGCATACACAACTAAAATCTCACTGCCACATCGGGATATTGGTAATAACACAAGAAACCATTGGTCGACAAAGAGTTTCGCCCCGCTCCTTTATATAGCCATAACATGATGTTTAACAGTAAGAATTGCACAAACATAACTTAACACCCTAGCAACAAGCAATATAATCCCAATCGATTTATAATATAAAAACTTGAATTTAGGCTAACCAAATTTTGCCAAAATTCAAAAAAAGAAGTGTAATTGTATGAATTTTGTTTCAGTTCAAGGATAAAATTAATTGCCTAAAACTGTTTTAAACAATTTGAAAATCATGATGGCCATAAAAGGAATGAACAGAATTGAACGCTAGTACGGTGAAAATAATCAACAGCTTATACGAGGTGACATTCAATTTTTAATCAGTAGCGCTACTCGCTTTGTCATCTTGAATGTTTAAATCGTCAAAGTTCGCTCTAAACCTTCCCCCCTCGATTAGTTCGAAGTAAAACAACTCTCATTTCTAACGTTTTCCTCCTTCAAAGTAAATCCTTTAATTTTAATAATTTATGCAGGTTTTTAGTCAATTCGTAGATATAAAAAAGCCTTTCATATAGAAAGGCTTTGATGAAATATAATCAGTTACTTGTTAACGAATCGATTATTATCTTAAATAACAGCACCACGTTAACTTAATCGGTTAACCAAATTATCAATAGAGTATAAGTCGCGTTTTTCACTGTTTTTACGACGGACTTCTTCAAGAGATCGCGCTTCGACAGTATCAAATAAAACATTAATGAGTCGGTTAAAGTGTCTATGCATTGCCAGTCTTGCTTCAGAAGCATCATTGGCTAACAAAGCTTCATATATAGAAGTATGCTCATCAAGGGTTTTCTTATTATCCTTGCTACATACACTGTCGTAATCAGTAATAATCTTTTGGCTTGAAGCTCGTAATGCCCACAAGTTTTGAAATGATTTAATCAAAGCACCATTGCGAGTCGAGTTAGCGATGATCTGATGAAACATCTCATCCGCTTCTTCAACATATGACTTATTTTCCATCATTATCAATGTTTTGTTTAACTCAACAAGTTCTTCTTTAGTTATCGTATTTGCAGCAAGAGCGGCAATCTCACCCTCTATAAGAGCACGAGCTTGCGTCAGCTCAAATGCATTAATCTTATTGGTTTGATCAGCTTGATTAGCAGAGTGTAATACATATACACCAGAGCCCGTTTTAACTTCAATTTTCTCACGCACTTCCAGTGCAATAATTGCTTCACGAACTGTTGGTCGACTGACATCAAATTTTTCAGCCAACTCCCTTTCTGGAGGTAAACGACTTCCAGGAGTATATTCGCCGCTAGCAATAGACGCTTCGATCTCTTCTACGATGCGCCAAAACATACGCCTACTTTTCATCTTTGGTCCTTCAATGGTTAAAACCAATTTTATTGTATTACTAACATAATATCTGTTTACCTAGTCAACGCAAATCCTATTTTGAAAATTTGTTGTACTAGAGCAAATTTCATATTAGCCCTGATTTGGTTAAAAAAATGTTATTGGTAATAACAGTAGCATATATTTAAGATCTTGTTGGTAACATAAATTGGTTGACAACTAACATGACCATTAGTAAGTTTCTATCTAACGCAAAGTTGTATTTAAAGATCATGTTTAAAGGATTATGTTCACTTTTATTTAAACAAACAATTAATCTGGGGAGATTAACGTGAAACTTAATAAAATAAGTCGCGCATTAAACACGATCAGAATACAGCCTAAAAGTGCCATTTATAGTTCAGCATTATTATCGTTATTAGCATCACCGGTATTCGCACAAGATGAAAATCAAGCCATTGAAGTTACAGCGCCAACTGCCCAAGTAGCAGAACAAACAGTTGACGTTAAAAAGATGATTCAGAAATGGAAGTGATCAAAGTCAGTGGTAACCACATGGATCCTTATCTTTCTAACAACTATGACTTATCGTTAGAGTGGTATCCAAGTGAAGATGCTGCGATCTCATTAGCTTATTACTATAAAGACTTTACTGGTGGCTATGAAAATGTCGAAGAAAACCGTGATATTACGGTGTCGCTCGATGGTGTTGATAGTATTTATCCAGGAGTCACCCATACCACTCGTCAAACCTCTGATGACTCATCTGTCATTCAGGGTATTGAAGTCACTGCGCAAAAGCATTTCTCTGAGCTACCTTACCCATTTGATGGCTTAGGTGCCAAAGTGGCTTACAACTATGCTGATTCAAGTTTTGTCACAGCTGAGCCTGGTAGCCCTTATGTTGTCGCTGATGCGAACCTATTTGGCTTCTCTCCACAAGTGGCTTCAGCATCAGTTTACTGGGAAGGTGATTGGGCGACATTCCGCGTACTTTATAAGTATCGCGAACAGTATTTCCAACCTAATAACTTGCCGTTTCTAACACGTTCACATCGATACGTGCAGGACTCAAGCTACTTAGATTTCTCAGCTAACTTCAAAGTGACAGATTACTTATCACTATCACTTAAAGCGCTGAACTTGTTAGATGAACCGCAAATTATGACTCGTGGTAACGATACTACTGTATCGCACTACTCTCGTTCTGGTTCAACATATTTCCTTGGTGCAAAAGTTAAGTTTTAGCCTTAAGTAAAACTTAGTCGTGCAACTCCTACCTTAATATTGAGGTAGGAGTTATTTTGTTTAGAAGCGAGCAATATAAGCAGAAAGTAAAGTAGAGAAAGTGAAGTAGAAAGTGAAGTAAGAGAAATAATGCACTGAATCAATGTACGAACTAATGAGTATGAAATCGCAGGTTTAGCCTGACATCAATAACAATTACAGCCACTAAAAATAATAAGAGAGTCTTTATGCGTTTTCAAAACAGAATCAAGCTTCACTCAGTTGCTCACAGCACACTGTTATCGGTTCGTGTTAAATCAACTCTCTTAATGGGTTTGTGCCTGCTGTCTGTTCAAGTCAATGCCGAAACCTTTACCGTAAGTACGCAAGATGAGTTTAATCAAGCAGTAAAAAAACTGGTCGCGGGCGATGACATCATTCTTTCAAATGGCACTTGGCAAGACTTTGAGATCAACTTTATCGGCCAAGGCAGCAAAGAAGCCCCTATTCGCCTTTCAGCTCAAACCAAAGGCAAAGTGATTTTATCGGGTCAATCCAATCTACAAATGTCCGGCAGCTATTTAGAAGTGTCTGGCTTAGTCTTTAAAGACGGCTACACCCCAAACAATTCGGTTATCTCATATCGAACCAGTGAGGATGAATTAGCCAACCACTCCCGTGTAACAGAAGTGGTTATCGACAATTTTAATAATCCTGACCGTCATGAGTCTGATTATTGGGTTGCACTATATGGCCAACATAACCGTTTTGATCACAACCACCTCGTCGGTAAACGCAACAAAGGCGTTACGCTGACAGTTAGGCTTCGCGGTGAAGACAGTCAACAAAATCACCACAGAATAGATCATAACTATTTTGGCCCTCGCCCAACTTTAGGCTCAAATGGCGGAGAAACCATTCGCATCGGTACCAGTCATTTCTCAATGACGAATTCATATACAGTAATCGAAGACAACTATTTTGATCGCTGTGATGGCGAGGTTGAAATTATCTCAATCAAAGCCGGCAAGAATATAATTCGCAATAACACCTTTTTTGAGTCTCGCGGCACTCTGACTATGCGCCACGGTAACGGTAACCAAGTCGACAGTAATGTGTTTTTAGGTAATGGCGTTGACCATACGGGCGGTATTCGGATTATTAACCGAGATCAAACAATTACTAATAACTATTTAGAAGGGCTAAAAGGCTATCGTTTCGGCAGTGGCTTTACCATTATGAATGGTGTACCAAATTCGCCAATCAATCGCTATCATCAAGTGGTTAATGCCAAGGTAAGCCGCAACAGCTTTATCAATGTCGACCATATTCATTTAGCTGCAGGCAGTGATAAAGAGCGCTCTGCAGTGCCAAAAGACTCAGCATTTACACACAATTTATTTGTTAATAATAACCAACAAGCACCCTTCTCCATTTTCGATGACATCTCAGGGATTCAATTTTCTGACAACTTATCCAATGAGCTTAATAATAATCAAATAAACCAAGGTATTAAACCAACAGCAATATCACTGCAGCGTGCAAATAATGGCTTGTTTTACCCATCAAACAGCCATAATGCTGAATTTGGTGCGACTCAAACACTCACCCCAACCTTAAAAGCTAACACTGGCGTGAGTTGGTACACCAAAGCTGAGCCTAACACCGCCTTCGATTCGGGAATAACTCATAGTGTATCTACAGCCGAACAACTGTTGACTGCCGTAAGTAATGCTAAAGATGGCGATATTATTGCGCTAAAAGCAGGCAAATATCAGATAGAGAAAATCATCGAAATCAACAAAACCCTTTCGATTATTGCCCAAGATACCCAAAAACCAACATTGACCTTTAGTCGAGGCAATCTATTTGAAATTCAAAATGGCGGCAGCTTAAAGCTTGATAGTCTGATAATTACAGGCACAAGCAGCCCAGACTCATCTGGTAATACTGTGGTAAGAACCAGTAAATGGGGCATGCTAACCAACTATCGCTTTAGCATGTACAACAGCAAAATTAGCCAGTTAAACATCAACCATTCCTTCCACTTTTTTGACTCTGGCGCTCGCGCTTTTGCCAACAAAATTGAGGTTATTAATAACCAATTTAGCACTATCACAGGCGACCTTTTTAGACTTAACAAAGAAACCGATGATCGCGGTATTTATAACGTGGAATATCTCACGATCAATAACAATCAATTTAATGATATTGGCGGTGCACTGGTTAAGCTTTATCGTGGAGGCACTGACGAAAGCACTTTCGGCCCGCACATTAGCTTTAATAACAACGACATGACTAATGTAGGAAATGGTAAGCGAAATAAAAGCCAAGCCAGTTTATACCTTCATGGTGCCCAAGTTGCTGATATCAATAAAAACCACTTTAACAATAGTGCCTACATTAATATCGAACACACTACGGGTGAACCAATGACTCAGGTGACGCATAACCAATTTATAGATTCTGGGGCAGTAAAAGTGACAGAGCTTTATTCAATCAGTGAATCCACTGCCAAGCTAAGCGACAACCTTGTACAACAATCAGATAAAAAAGCGCTCTAATAATGAATAACATCATGAAAGCGCTTATCAATAACATCATGTCTAAGATGAACCTGATGAGAACAGCACACTTGTTAATTGGCTTTTTATTGCTCCAAGGCAGTTTATTCGCTGCACAGGCAAGCACATTAAGCCATCCTAGTTTAGTGATTAATCAGCATGATGTGACTCAGATGCGCGCAGCACTTAAACAAGCAGGCGCTTTTCAGCAAACTTTTACTGCTAAAAAAACAGCTGTAGATAAAGTGATAAACCAACCGTTAATTGTGCCGCTTCCTGTAGATGGCGGCGGTGGTTATTCACACGAACGTCATAAGAAAAACTACCTGCAGATGTACGATGCGGGCGTGATGTATCAGCTCACTCAAGATATTCAATACGCGCATTTTGTTCGCGACATGTTGCTACAATATGCCGAACTTTACCCAAGATTACCGCGTCATCCAAAGCGTAAAAACAGCAATGAAGGTAAGTTGTTCTGGCAAGGTCTAAACGAAGCCATGTGGCTGGTGTACACCATTCAAGCCTACGATTTTATTGTTGATGCTTTAGATGAACAAGACCAGCAAACGATAGAAACTGGCATCATTTTGCCTGTGGCTAATTTCTTGTCGATAGAGTCACCTAAGACCTTCGATAAAATCCATAATCATGGCACTTGGGCAACGGCCGCTGTTGGGATGACAGGATTTGTACTCAATAAACCTGAGTTAGTAGAAATGGCTCTACTTGGATTAGACAAGTCCGGTACAGGTGGTTTCTTGCGTCAACTCGATGAGCTGTTCTCACCAGATGGTTATTATAACGAAGGCCCTTACTACCAACGTTTTGCTCTGCTACCTTTTGTCACTTTTGCTAAAGCCATTGAGCAAAACCAACCGCAGCAAAAAATCTTCAGCTATCGCGATGGTATTTTATTAAAAGCAATTTATAGCACCATCGAGTTAAGCTATAACGGCTTATTCTTTCCGTTAAATGATGCGATTAAAAGTAAAGGCATCGATACCATGGAACTGGTTATTGCCGTCAGTATTGCTTATGGGCTCAACGGCGATAACAATTTGCTTGATATTGCCAAACAGCAGAATCGTATTTTACTCACAGGTGATGGACTTAAACTCGCCCAAGCGATTGATGCAGAGGCTAAAACCAATAGCATCAGCCAATACCCGTTTTCATCTATGGTATTCCGTGACGGTAAAGCGGGAAATGAAGGGGCATTGATTGTTATGCGCCAGCAAGCACCAATCGAACAAAAGCTTACCGACCAAGCATTAGTGTTTAAAGCCACAGCCCAAGGTTTAGGTCATGGCCATTTCGATAAGCTTAATTGGCAGTTTTATGATGATGGTGAAGAAATTGTCTCAGACTATGGCGCGGCGCGTTTTCTGAATATCGAAGCCAAATCTGGTGGCGGTTATTTAACTGAAAACAAAACCTGGGCGAAACAAACCATTGCCCACAACACCCTCATCGTTGATCAAACAAGTCACTTTGGTGGCAATACAAAAGTGGGCAACAACCATCACCCTGATATCCTGTTTTATCATCATGATGCAAAAGCCACATTAGCATCTGCAAGCATTAACAGCGCCTATGAAGATGTCAGTTTCACCCGCACCATGGCGATGGTTACAGTTGAAACTGCAAATGCCTCATACCCTCTTGTAATCGATATCATGGATGTCAGCAGTGAAAATGCTCATCAATATGACTTACCCGTGCATTATCAAGGTCAGTTTATTGATTCAAACTTTACGCGCCACGCTTATACTCGTCAGCTCAATCCATTAGGTGAACACTCGGGTTACCAGCATTTATGGTTAACCGCTACGTCTCAACTGCCAAATGCAAAATCAAAACTTGAGGCAGCATCAAACCTTGCTCAAATAACTTGGTTAAATGACAACGGCCATTTTTACACTCATAGCAGCATCAATGCCGGCAATACTGAAGTACTATTTACTCAGCTTGGTGCCAATGACCCAAATCAAAACCTTCGCCTTGAGCATAGCTTTATTCAACGAGTGCAAGACAGTAAGCAACATCAATTTGTCAGTGTATTAGAGCCCCATGGCGAATATAACCCATCAGCAGAATACACATTAAATGCCACCAGCAAGTTGCAATCATTAACCTATGATAGTCAGGACGACATCAGTGTCATTGGGTTTAGTCTACAAACGACACCAAGTACAACTCAGCAGTTCGTATTGGCTATTTCTCACCGTCAGGATTTGAACCTTGCCACTCGTTTGCAACGCAACCTTGAAAACGAGAATGTAAAAAACAACCAAAAACAACAATCAAACCAACCAATAACTAATCGTTTTTCTTACGCAAACAAGCCATATAGCTTTAGCGGAAGATACCAGTTATTAACCATTACGCAGTAGGAGTTAACCATGAAACAGAGTGCACATTTTTCTTTCGGAAATGAAACAGAAATTGAAGATATCGGCGGCGGTCTTAAGCGTCAAATGCTTGGGTTTAATGAAGAATTAATGGCTGTAAAGATTTGGTTTGAGAAAGGCGCTATTGGCTACAACCATGCCCACAGACATTCTCAAGTGACCTATGTTGTTGAAGGTGAGTTCCACTTTAACATTGATGGCGTCACTAAAATCCTTCGACCGGGTGACAGCTGCATGATCCCACCTCATGCTGACCATGGCGCAACTTGCCCAACCGGCGGTATTTTGATTGATACCTTTAGCCCAGCACGAGAAGACTTCATCGAGGGCTTAAAATGAAGGTAAACAATCTTCGATGGTGGATCATCCTGCTTATTGCGCTAGCGACGGTGATTAATTATATCGATCGCTCAGCCCTTAGTGTGCTTTGGCCTGATATTGTTGAAGATATATTTCCTAACGAAACCGCGCTTGAGCGTAAACAGATTTACGCCAATATCTCTATTGTGTTCATCTTATCTTATGCGTTTGGTCAGGCGATATTCGGCAAGATATTTGACTGGATTGGCACTCGTCTTGGTTTCGTTTTATCTATTGGTGTTTGGTCTATTGCAACCGCGGCCCATGCCTTTGCACAAGGTATGCTGAGTTTCAGTATCTTTAGAGCAATCTTAGGTGTCGCTGAGGCCGGTAACTGGCCAGGTGCAGCTAAAAGTAACGCTGATTGGTTTCCAACTAAAGAGCGTGCTTTAGCCCAAGGCATTTTTAATTCAGGGGCTGCAATCGGTGGCATTATTTCTATTCCACTCATTGCCTATATGACCGTCTACTTTAGCTGGCAAATGGTCTTTGTGATCATCGGTCTGGTCGGTTTACTCTGGTTAATCCCTTGGATTATCTTAGTTAAAGCGCCGCCTAAATCACACCCTTGGATTACTGAAGAAGAACGTCAATACATCCTAACTGGGCAAAAATCCACTGACACTGACGATGGAAGTGATGCTGAAGAGTACAACCCATCAACCGTCCAACTGCTTTCTCATAAGCAAAGTTGGGGAGTGATTATTGCTTCGGCAGCTATCGATCCTATTTGGTGGCTATTTGTATTCTGGATCCCTATTTACCTGAATGAAGTGTATGCAATGGATGTTAAATCCATTGGGATATACGGTTGGGTTCCTTATGTTGGTGCAATGCTTGGCGCTTGGTTTGGTGGTTTATTGGCACAAAACCGACTCAAAGCGGGTTGGAATATCAATAAAACGCGCAAACTGACTATCACTTTAGGTTGTTTGATTATGTTGCCTGCTTTGCTTTCAATGGCAAGTCCAGGTGGTCCCACAACTGCAGTGATGATCATGGCAGTGATCCTATTTGGTTTTCAAACAGCCATTGGTAATGTGCAAACACTGCCAAGTGACTTGTTCGGTAAAAAAGCCGTGGGAACCCTAGCAGGGTTTTCAGGTATGGCAGCAAAATTAGGCGCATTAGGCTTAACCGCTTTAGTGCCTTATCTAACTGCTGATGGCAACTACACCCCTGCATTTGTGATTGGCGCATCTTTAGCGGTTATTGCCATTGCATCTGTGTGGATTTTGATCCCTAAAATCGAACCTGTTAAGTCACCTCAAAAGTAGTGGTGAAATAACAAGTCAGCGATTTATAACGATTTAGCAAGACATTATCTTTAACGTATAAATTGATAACCATGTCGATAGATTGACTGAAAAACTACTCATTGCTCAGTTGATTTTTAGAATGAGGTTATGGATTTGATATTGATAATTTAAGCTGGGGCTGTACCCAAAGAGCCCTTTTTTATTTGGTGAGACCTACTTATCACGTACTCAACCCCTTCCGAGTATGTGGTAAGTAGGTTAAACCTTCTTTCCTTTACACGACAACGGGTCAATCGACCACACTATCATCATTTCTTTCAACAGCGACCGTCTCACGAGTATTAACATCAGCTTGAGACGGGGGTGAAAATAAAACACCTAGTCGCTGCTTAATGCTCAATCCTGACTTACTCACCTCTTTAAACATCTCGCGCCATTCAGCAAAACTGACAATCAAAGGATTAAAGCTATTAACAGGCTTAGTGATCCCGTAAATCACGGTTTCTTTTTCCGGCTCAAATGTGCCAAAAAGCTTATCCCATATGATCAATACACCGGCGTAATTTTTGTCTATATATTGCGGGTTTTGACCATGATGAACACGGTGATGTGAAGGGGTATTAAATAGCCACTCAATTGGACCCAATGATTTGACAGCCTGGGTATGAACAAAAAATTGCAGCCCAAGATTTAAAAGCACCACAAATACTACCCAGTTAGGGTCAAAGCCAATCACAATCAGCGGTAACCAAAACAGCCACATTCCGGCAAGCGGGTACATTAAGCTTTGCCTAAATGCGGTGCTAAAGTTCATATTCTCAGAGCTATGATGAACGACATGAGCCGCCCACATCCAACGCACTCTATGACTTGCACGATGGAACCAGTAATAGAAGAAATCCTGTAGCACCATTAATACGATAAAACTGACCGCGCCCATTTGGATATCAAATAATTTCCAGCCAAATACTGCTAAATAGATTTTGGCAATGAGCAGCCCTGCAAGAATATCAGTTAACTGATGCATGCCCGCTAAGCTGATATTGCAAAACACTTCCGCTTTTTTATATCGCGCGGAAAGAGGGAGTTTTTGGCGTTTATCACCTAAATACCATTCGAGGAAAATACAAACAAAAAATACTGGCGCTAATGCAAGCAGCAGCATTTCCGGGTGATTGATGATTGAATTCAAATCCATTGAAAACCTTTATATTATTATTTTATTTAAATTGTTTTGTGCGGATAATTAAACGCTACCACTTAGCAAAGTGATCTTCAGTTAAACCAAGCTGATTACGCAATACATGTTTGTGGCCATTATTATCAATGATATGGCCGCTGAAATAGCCGATGTACTGCCTAAAGTTACTTTTTAGAAAACCAAAGTTGAGTTTTTCGCTGCGGCAATTAAGAGCCCTAAAAGTCAGATCGACTTGACCAGTGGCAGTGCTAATTTGCCAAAAGTCGTCACTCACATGCCGATTAAAATCGAACTTTACTCCTGGGAGTAAATGGCGCTCACCATTAATCCATAAGACATTTTCAGTCGCGCCTGTTTCGTTCACCCCAGCGGCAAGGTTTAAGCCTAAAACCCCTTGCTCCACTTGCGCATTGATTGACGCCCAACGCCAACTGGTTTCGCGGCGCATATAACCTGCAGAAAAGTCATAACCACCTAAAGCGAAGTTAAGCGGCTGCGGTTCATCTTTTATGGTTAAGCGACCAGAGACTTTTAAACCATTGTGCTTTTGAGTATAAGTCCAGCCGTTATAGCCAGTTGGAGTACACAAGCTCATGGGTAAACTTAATGGCGGAGGATTGAGCTGTAATTCTGCTTTTATATCATCGGTGTTAATGGTTAATTGCCACAGGGAGTCTTTAATTGAAAATTCAATCTTACCTTGGCGGTGCTTAATCCTTGCCTTACCTTGCTGAGGCGAGCGTGATACAGACATCCCCCAGGATAACGGTTTTAAGGCTTGAGTTTCTGTCAGCTTATTCTTTTCAATATCATATAAGTAACAAAAACTGCTGCCCACATAGCGAATATCGGCAATCGCGACACCAATGATGTATCTCGCAGTGGTAATATTAATAAATTGAAACTGTTTATAATCAAAATACTTAGCAAACCAAGAGCAAGGCTTATCCATTTCATTAAAATAGTTAAACTGTTTTACCCCTAAGTCCCCTACCACACCATCAAAGTGTCCGAAAATAGGCTGACCTTCAGTGTTCATTAGCTTGTCTGGCGCAAGTTGTAAATGATTCAAAGACATACTTCATCCGTAATATTAAAACTGGTTATTGTGTCGATATTTGTCGAGCATTATCCGAGGTAATAATGGCTTGATTGCTTTCTAGCGTTTTTATCAAGAGTATTTATTTAGAGTAAATCATCAAATACACCACACTAACGTGAATAAATTATCAGCATAAGTCAATGGCTAGTGATTGAATTAAGATGGCACTGCTTTTATTTAACGAGCTAAAATTTGTTGCGACTCACTATATTGGCACAATCTAATTAACTGCCATTTTTTGACTGGAAAGGCGCTAAAAATCTGTTATTCTGACCGCACCATTTTTTACCGTTTTTAGTCATGAAATCATTGTCATTATTGTTGTGCTCCGCATTATTTTTATCAGCTTGTGCTAGTCATACTCCTACTCATATTGCACTTAATCCCAATGTGCCTAATGTCATCAATAAAATAGATCGTTACGACACTGTCGCAGTGAGCACCATTGATGTCCGTAAAGCCAACTTTATTGTTCGCTTTAATCAAGGCGATGAGGCAGCAAAGCTTGTTAGTCCGAGTGAACCAATCAGACAGCAACTTGATAGCGTGTTTAAAAAATCAATGAGTAATGCCGGATACCAAGTGGATCCCGCCGCCAGCAATATTGTTGAGTTCCAGTTAGATTACTTACTGACAGATGTTACTGAGTCTACTTTTGGCTTTGAAGCCAACACTAACTTAACCATCAATGTTGTCGCTAAAAACCAAACCCAAGAATTCACTAAAATTTATAATGGTAAAGGCATGTTAAAAGGACCTTTTAGCCCAGATTTTGCCACCTTAGAGTTGGATATGAACAAGCTTATCGATGAGCTTACAACTAAGATTATTAACGACCCTGAATTACATCAGTTTTTACAACAGTAATCTCAATAATAACGTCAGACCACAAATTAGGAATGCCTTATGCTTAAACGGATTGTAGCCAGTGTAATGTTGTTTTCGTCAATGATGGCAAATGCTGCCGTCGATATTCAGCCTAATACCCTTTACCCAAAAGTGGAATTTGATACCACAATGGGCAAAGTCGTGGTGGAGCTAGACCGTACTCGAGCGCCTATCACCGTCGATAACTTCCTCACTTATGTGGTTCAAGGGGACTATGACAACACCCTTTTTCATCGTGTGATTGCTGATTTCGTTGTTCAAGGTGGTGGGTTAAACCCGCAGTTAGAAGAAGGCCCATCAATGGACCCTATTGTTAATGAGTCGGGTAATGGTTTATCAAATTCTGTTGGCACTATTGCAATGGCACGCGATAACGATCCTCACTCTGCAACGCGTCAGTTCTACTTTAACGTTGGCGACAACAAAAATCTCAACCCATCTAAACGCCGTTGGGGCTACGCTGTATTTGGTGAAGTCATTGAAGGTATGGCGGTGCTTGAAGCAATGTCTTACACACCAACCATGACCAATCCAGAGTTAAATTGGCCTGACTTTCCAGTAAAAGAAATTAAACTTAATAAAGCGACGCTTTTGCCGCAATAAGCGACTTTATTTATATGTCTTCTTTTGCGTTAAAGACTCGAGAGATAAGACTGCAGCAAGCACCTTTTGAAGTAAATAAAGTTTAATTTGATTACTACTGCGTGATACACAAAACAGAATAAGTGGAGTGAAATATTGATTTCATTCCACTTTTTTTAGCATGTTCTTCTTCGCTGATTCCTAATGACAGCTAAAACCACTTTTTTAGCACTTACATTGTAAATTTGAGTAATTATTCAACAATCCTGACTATACTTATTTTTACCTGTAAGCAGCTTTTTCCCGTGTTTAGATAATTACTCATTAAGTTGTCAATAAATTGCTGCTTGTTCACTCTGTATTATTTGATGAGTAAATTCGTTTAGTTTTGAGTGCTATTTGATCAATAGCAGTAATAAAAAGGATGTCATCAATGACCCCAAATGACTTCATAGAAACCAAGGCGCCACAACTGGCCTATTATGGAAAGGCTTTTTTAGATAACCAACTAGAGCATAAAGAAATCAAGCTTTACATGTGGGATGTACTAGAAGAGTGGCAAAGTATCAGCCTCGATACCAACACAGACGCAGCAACCCCCACAGATACCGAAAAAGTGTTTTGGCATTTATTACACTGCTTCGATCAATGGCCAGATATGGTTATTAGAGGTAATCAGTATCTAAGGCAACAAATTCATGATTGCTGTGATTACATTAATATTGGAGGGGATATGCCCCATGGTTGTATCGGGATCAGGCCGACAAATTGACCAACAACTTCAATTACTTTAAGTTAATTTTACACTCTTCAAAATTTCCAACCAGAATGGCTTGAACCAATACGCTACGCGACATAAGCTAGAGCCATTCTCCTTCAATCCGTTGCCTTAATGTCTGAACTGCTAACTCGTACCCGTGAAGCCTTGTCTGTTTATTATCACAAGCGTGTTCTAATCATGTTATTGCTGGGGTTTTCTGCTGGCCTACCGCTTATGCTGGTGTTTTCAACATTAAGCTTTTGGCTTCGCGAAGCAGGTGTTGACCGTGCCGCTATTGGCTACTTTAGTTGGATCGCATTAACGTATGCATTCAAATGGGCTTGGTCACCATTAGTGGACCGTATGGCGCTTCCCCTATTCACCCGATTTTTCGGACGGCGAAGAGGCTGGATGATCTTCGCCCAGCTCGGCCTAGTGGCCGCGATATTGGGCATGGCACAAAGTGATCCCTTAGTTGATTTAGAGCAACTGGCCATTTTTGCCCTGATACTGGCATTTGCCTCAGCGACTCAAGATATTGTCATTGATGCCTTCCGTATCGAATCAGCCCCCCAAGACATGCAGGCAGCATTAGCTGCTGCATATCAAGTGGGCTATCGTAGCGCAATGATTGTAGCAACCGCAGGGGCGCTAACCATTGCCGCTTGGGTAGACCCAGGTAATACCGAATATAATTTAGAAGCATGGCAAACCGCATATTTTGTCATGGCAATGCTGATGTCTGTAGGCTTAATCACCACTTTGTTTAGTAAAGAGCCACAAGTCGATACAAAAGCTGCAGATGAAAAAGAACGCCAACTTAAAGCGCAGTTTGCCCAAAAGTATCCGACTAAAATAGCCAGTGCTATGGCCTGGTTATACAGTGCCAGCGTCCTGCCTTTTGTCGATTTCTTTAAACGTTACGGCAAAAGTGCCATCTTGATTTTATTGCTGATTTCTTGCTATCGGATCTCCGATATTGTCATGGGCATTATGGCCAATGTGTTTTATGTGGATATGGGTTTCAGTAAAGAAGAAATTGCCTTTTTAAGTAAAGTATATGGTTTAATCATGACGTTACTTGGCGCGGGCGCAGGCGGAATTTTAATCATGCGCTATGGCACGATGAAGATACTATTTGTCGGTGCTTTATTGGTTGCTGTCACCAACTTACTCTTTGCATGGCAAGCTTACATTGGCTATAACGTACCATTCTTAACCTTTGCGATATCGGTTGATAATTTCAGTGCAGGCATAGCCACCGCAGCCTTTATCGCCTATTTATCCAGCTTAACCAGTAGTGGCTACAGCGCTAGTCAGTATGCTTTACTGTCTTCAATTATGTTGTTGTTCCCTAAGTTTATTGCTGGATTCTCAGGGGTATACGTCAATGCTTATGGCTACGTAAACTTCTTTATTGCCGCCAGTTTGATTGGATTTCCGGTGTTAATATTAATCAGTCTGTTATCGCGTATGCAGCCCGAGCAGCAGTCAGATAAAAGCAATATAAACTCTGAAACAGAGCCACAAAACACACCGTAATAGTAAGGCGCTCAATAATACCACCCAAGCTCAATTGGCATAGATTAGATAATAATTGCTGTAATCATGCCATCAGAGCTTGTGGTAAACCCTCACTTTTAAAACCCTGAACCCAAGGTAAAGTAAACCGCATTTTCATCACCACTGGTGGCGAAATCCATCCCCATATGAATGCCATAACGACGGGCAATTTGGTAACGAAAGCCAACCCCATAACTATCAACAGAATCGCTATTTTCTTCAATAGCATCACTGTCTGTCACGCCATAACCGTAGAATGCAGATAACGTCCAACGATGATTGAGGTGATACATCAACTGAGATTGAACTGTAGCCACTTGGTCACCTTGATACTTAAACGCCGACACACCGCGTAACTCTACATAAGGTTTAGTCGTAGGTGACAGCTGAATATCGCCAGCATATAACTGGTCATAGCCACCTGCGAACGCTAATGTCCAATGATTAGAAAGAGGAAGGTAGACTTCACCGCTTGCTTCTAATGTTTGATAATTATGATCAGAGCCAATAGATTCATCAAACACCATATATTCTGCCGAGAATATATAACCCTTCTTAGGAAAGAAAATATTGTCGCGAGTGTCATATTCCGCAATAAGCCCTAAACCAGAGGTTGTTGTTTTATCACCCAATTGTTGCTGTAAAATCCAGTCAACCACAGCGTTAGAAGATGAAACTGATGATTCAGCCCAGAATTGTTTAAGCCCTAGCATTAATGGGGTTTCAGCCACTCTAAATTGAATTTTTTGTAAGGCGAATAGCGCTTCTGTTGTGGTATCAAATTGAATAGCTTTATCAGGAGGAAGTAACCCACCTAAACGAGTATAAATATCAAGATTGGCATTAGCTGCGCCGCCTACTACGGTATAGCGAATGCTATCATCTAACCAAGAATGACGATGACCAGCAATACCAAACCAAGTACCATTGGCCGTCCCACCCGCGCCAACCAATGTCATCGCAGCTGGCATTAATTGGGCTCCGCCATCAATTGACTCAAGGGCTTTTTGTCTTCTCGCTTCTTTCTCAGCTTCTGTTTCATGTAAAAACAACCCAACGATCCCCCCACCAGCGCCAACGGCTGGTTCAGTAATTAATACCGGAACAGGAAGGAATCCATAAGCGTTTTCAGCAAGGTGATACCCTAAATCAAACTGACCATCTTTTTCATCAAAAAAGTACGAACTCTCGGCGTTCCCCACTGAAGAAACTAAGCTCAGAAAGCACAAAGAAACAAATTTAAACATGGTTTTTTCAACCTATTAATGTGGTTTTAAATATAGAGGAAGTAAGATTTGAGTCACTGCGATAGGCAGTGACTTGTGGTGTTTCAGCGCTACATAAAGTTCAACACCATGGAAATAACCAACAACATCAAAAAGCTTGAAGTAATGTATGAAATGGCTATCGCATACATTGCACTCTGCTCGTGCAAACGATAACGACTTGATATGCCAACACCATCAGCTTTGCTTTCAATATTCTTGCCTATTGCTACTGAAGGTTTGTTAAATTTCAGCATTTTACTGGCAATCGTTAATGAAAATAGTTGAGATATGAGTACGACACCTAAACCAATTAAGGGGATTTTCATACCACTGGAATTCATTTCGTTAATCATTTGCGGGCCAAAATACAACCCTGTGATGGCGATGAATGCCAGCAAGGATAACTCTCTAACAAACGTGATAGTGTGACGAGGTAACTGAGAAAGTGGATTGATTTTATTGCTCAGCCAGCCTACGAAAGTACCAGCAATCAAGCTACTCAGCCCAATGCTTAAATAAAAATACAAACCACCAATGTTGAGATTCCATAAGCTCATTAAATAAGCTGCCACTAACCCTATTCCAAACAAGGCGAAACTCTCGGTATTACGGCCAACATTGTTACTAAAGTTATGTTTAACGAATTGAATATCACTAGCACTGCCCATGATTTGTAAAATATCATCTTGTTTCACAATTAAATCTGGCGTGATTTCTATAGATTGTTGATCTCTGACAAGTCGAATGATGCAAAGATTTTTGTAGGTATTTTGGTTAATTTCAGTCTTGATATCATTTAATGATTTGCCAACAAAGCCATGGGTATTGATGAGCATATTAAAATGCACTTCATTGTTATCGACTTGAGTGTCACTAGGTAATTCACTACCTATTACATCATCTTCAAAATAATATAGCGTGTCGTGTCTACCCGTTATGGTAACGATATCGCCCGCGACAAGTGGCTCATTGTGATTAACTGCCTCATCAATCTCATTCGAACTACTTTTTGCCTTATCAACTAGATTGACTCGTTCGAACATGATGTCAAAATACGGTGCGTTCAGTTGTTCAATGCTTTTACCAAGAACCGTACTGGTTGGATTAACTTCAAAAACACGTTTTACGACCGTTTCAAGAGGGTCGATTGGGTAGTATCTATCACAATGACTTTCACCCAATTCATTTTGAGTCGCTTTATCAAAAGGTGAATCACTTTGCTTCATTGCAGCAGATTGGAGCCATTTCATCATGATCACAGGCCCTACCATGCCAAAAATGACCGTCAGTACATATCCCATGTAAGCATTATTAAGCGCCACTAATTTCACTGTTTCAGAAAGTTCAGGCAACTTTTCAATCGAATCAGTGACCATATACATTACCTCTGGGTGGACAAAGCTTCCTGAGATCATGCCTATGCTGGTATACAAATCGAGATTAAAAAACCAGGTGGCCAAGCACATGGTGGATATAGTGATAAGGCTTATAATCAAACTGGTCATTAAGATTGTTTTTTTACGTAATTGCCACACCCTTAAAATGCTATAACCACCTTGATAACCGATAACATACAGAAATAAACCGAAGAAAATCCATCGAGACGAAGGTTCAATATAACCACCCAATTGGCCAATTAAAATACCAACTAACAAGGTGCCCGCCACACAACCTAAAGAGAAACCTTTGATTGATAACTTGCCTAGCAAACACCCTAAAACTAAGGTGACCAAAACGGAAAAATATGGTGATTCTCCCAATAAAAGCTGTATTTCTTCCATCGTTATGTCACTTTTTATCACTGGCACTGAATATCGGCCATAATTGAAATCAGGTTGTTACAACGCAAAAATCTCTGTTAAAGAGCGCAATTAAGGCCTATGGAGACTTCACGTATCTAATTAACGCTGATTCTATGGCTGATAAGATGACGGTCATAATCGCGCATGAAGGATAAAACCCTACATAATTTAAAAAGAGTCACACTTGAGGGAAGAACGTTGAGGCTTTTAAACTAAGGGGGAACGAAATAGCGTATAAAAACCAACAGATTCTGATTAGTCAGCATCAATGACTTTAAACAACTGATGCCCAGTTAGCACAAGCCTTTGGCTTTACTTTACTTCATTTAATGTCAATTCATTTCTCTGGCTCTGCTCTGGCAAATGATACAAATCGGCTGGTTTGCATTAGCGCATGATGTACCGGCAATAAGGTTAAATCATCATATTGGAACGCGAGGTGAGTGATCGACAATGTTCAGTCAGATGTGGCATCAAAGGTGTATTGGGTTGAGCGGATTTGATAATTAAATATCTTCTTTCATTGAGAAATGCTGCAACAGCAACCTGTTACAGCATCTTTTTTTGATATCATTTTTATTTAAAACAACATAAATGGCTTAAAGCCAATCAAAACTAGTCGCGGAAATTATTGAACTGAAAAGGTTGGCCTAATTCAGACTCTTTCGCTAAACGCATGACCGCTTGTAAATCATCACGTTTTTTACCCGTCACTCGTACCGAGTCACCTTGAATAGACGATTGTACTTTCAGCTTGCTGTCTTTAATTTGCTTAACCAGCTTTTTAGCCACTAAGGTATCAATGCCTTGCTTAAAGTTAACTTTTAAGCTGAAGGTTTTACCGCTATGAACTGACTTTTCATCAACATCCATAGCTGAAGGCTCAACGCTACGCTTACTCAATTGAATACGCAGAATGTCCACTAACTGACGACATTGGAAATCATCTTCCGCTTTTAAAGTCACGGTATGATCTTTATGTTCAATATCGGCTTCTTTGCCGCGAAAATCAAAACGACCAGCAAGTTCGCGGCGTGAGTTCTCAACAGCATTTCGTAATTCAACTTCATCTACTTCTGAAACGATGTCCATTGATGGCATTGTTATTCTCCCAATTAATCTTTGTGCTAATACTAACATTTTCAGCGAAAGCGCAAACCCTCCATAAAATAGAAAACAATAATTAACTGGAAATTAATGACTTTAGCCGCTGCATTTTTTATTATTGCTTCAATCAAAAGATATCGCATCAGGCTAAGTACTCGACAGCATGAAATTAAAACTATTTTTTACAGCATCATTTGCGTTTGCTGTACTTGTTGTCAGTTACCTTGTTTTCTCAAAGCCCAATTACCCCGTTACGTTTAACAACATGGATAAAGTCGGTCATGTATTAAGCTTTTTCGGCTTGGCATTTTTAGCTTATTTTGCCTTTAAACCTAAATGGTATTGGATGTGTTCGATACTGGCTTTTTACGCTATTTTAATTGAAGTCATCCAATCTCAAATTCCTTATCGCAGTGCTTCTATTGCCGATGTAGTTGCCGATTTGGCTGGTATCGCGTTGTTTTATATCTTTCTGTTTGTTTTTAGAAAGTATCAGGCAGCCAAGCTGTTCCCTAAACGTTCTTCAAAAGCATCATAAGAGAGCCTGTTATGCGCTCACACTCCCCGGCTCCTAACACTGTTACTTCAAACACTGTTACCCCTAACAATGTGACTCTAAATATTGCGCCCGCTAACATTGCAATTGTCGGCGCTGGCGCCATTGGCATGTTGATCTATCATCAGCTTAATGCATTTACTCAGCCATTATTACTGGGACGAAATTTCACCCTGGCTGATGCAGAAAACCAAACTAAGCCACTGACTTTTAATGCTTTATCCAGTGACGTTAAGCCTAGCAATGTTGTTAACGTGCATACCGAACCATGTTTAGTCAACAATCTTAAAACGGTGACACCTAAGCAGTTGGCCAGCATTGAACTGGTTATTGTGTGCGTTAAGTCCTATCAAGTCGAAGCGGCGTTAACAGCGTTAATTGACAAACTGCCCCACAATGCCACTTTACTCCTTTTGCACAACGGTATGGGGCCGCATTTACAGGTCATGGCGCTGTTAGCATCTCAGCAAAGAACTGATATCAATCTGTATCTCGGCACAACCTCTCAAGCGGCAATAAAAGTAACTGAGCGTCATGTCCGTCAAACAGGTACCGGCAAAACAGTATTCGGACATTTTCATGGCCATAAATTAACTCCGCAGTTAATTGAACTACTCGTTACAGCCATTCCTAACAGCCAAATCAGTGATAATATCTTGCTCGGTTTATGGCAAAAGCTCATTGTGAATTGCGCCATTAACCCCATCACTGCCATCGAGCAATGTCAAAATGGTCAATTAGCTCAACCACAGTATCAGCAGCAAATAAATGCCATCACCACTGAATGTGTCGCTGTCGCAAATGCTGAAGGCATCACTATATCTTTATCGGAATCACTTGAGACTATTGCTCAGGTCATTACCCTCACAGCTAATAACTTCTCATCCATGCATCAAGATGTGAAACATCGACGCATGACGGAAATAGCTCAGATTAATGGCTTTGTTGCAGCTCGTGCCGGTGTTCATCAAATCAAAACCCCAGCCAATAACGCGATGACGGACAAGATCAACCAATTAACTCAACCCGACTTATAATGTCTGTTAATAAATACGACGATAGCAAACGAATTAAAACATCTTCTGTGGTTCAGACAATTCCTTTTACTCGAAAAATGGTTGCTGCTTACATCTGTTGTGGGCTAGTAACCCTGATCAGTATCGCGTTTTTTGATCGAACTATTGCTGAGTACATGCACGTTAATCTTCAATCTAACCTGCTATTACAAAGCTTTTCTAAAACCCCTTTATTACTTGAAATCATTGCACTCATTATGGTGCTAGTAAGCTTTCACAAACACTACAGACACCTTTTTCATCTCAGGCGCATCATCATTTTAGTCGCCATCGTTGCCACCATAGTGCGCGTAAGCGCTAAAATGGTCTTTGGCCGTACTTGGCCAGAAACCTGGACTAACGATAATCTTTCGTGGATTACCCATGGCGTTGAAGAGTTTCACCCCTTTTCACTCTCTAATAGCTTTCATTCATTTCCATCAGGTCATGCATTGCTCACCTTTGCTTTTGCCAGTCTATTTTGGCACTTTGCGCCGCGATATCGGTTGCTTTGCTGTAGCTCAATGGTGGCTGTTTTGATGGGACAATTGGGTCAGAACTATCATTACTTAGGGGATTTACTTGCGGGTGCATTAATTGGCACCTTAGTCAGCCACTTAGTGATTAATGGCTATAGTCATTACAATCGAAAATACATGCCAGAACGAGACAGCTGAAATAAAAAAGGCTCAATACTGAGCCTTTAACGTTAACTTGTAAGCCTAAAAACTCACTTAAATATCGATACCAAAACCCACAATAAATTGATAATCATTTTTTTTCGGCGTCAAACCGTCTGAATCAGGTTGCGGACTGGCGGTATGATCCCATACGAACGATAAATCTAAATCAAAAATGTCGGTTAGCTCAATCTCTAATGTCGCCAAAGCATGGTGAGTATAGCCACCAGAGTCGTCATCACCGTATTGCACACGATAAGAAGTAATAAAATCCATATCACTGGTTAATTCAGTATCGTACACCGTTTCAACCACCACTGTTGCCGAGCTACTATCAGTGCTTTCACCATCTTCAACATTATTAAACTTGGTATATGTATATGCAGGACCGCCCGAAATACTCCACTCCGTTTTCGAGTTATCGATAATGTTATAACCCAAACCAGAACCGACAGTAACCTTGTATTCAATGTTTAAAAACTTGTCGGTATAAATCTCGGCAAACACAGGACGTAAATAGAACTGCTTTGATAAAAACCAATCAAAGTTGGTATTAATACGATTATTGTTAATCTTCTCTTCGCTGTCCGATTTTGAATAATTGCCAATATAATCAATATTGAAACGAGATTCAGTAGTACGGCGTTTGGTTTTAGCAATGGCGCTATAGTCTATTTGTTCCGTATTACCTGAGCGAAAATTTGCCCCTAAACTAATTTTGCTCGACCAATAATTTGACTCAGATTGTTCACCCGCAATGATCGTTAGAATTTGCTCTCGCTGAAATTCTTGCCCGTCTATATACATCTTGCCATCTCGGACTAATAGCTTACCGCTTTGGGTGCTTAAATCCATAAAGCCAATACTCACCACATCAGCACTTTGCAGCACCTTTACATCTTCCCAATCGATAAACAAGGTGTCTAACTCATCACTTTCAAACTCTAATTGATCATCATAAAGGTTCTTAATTTCACCTTTTAGCAGTTCAAGTGAAGATAATTGCAACCAATCAAATTCGCTATCTTGAGGCGTAGTGACTTGCTCAGGAGTAAAAGCTGCAGGTGGCATATCATTGCTAGCATTAGTTACTGCGGAGGTAGACGTGCCAGTAGGTATGCTATTAGCATCTATAGTGGCACTGAATAAATGATTACTGAATACTAAAGATAAACTGGCGCACGCCAACGCGATACGAGTTAGCCGAAAAGAATAACGCATAAAACACTCCCTGAATCGAACTTCTTGGTTTTATTTACGCCAGTATAGTATGAAAAAACAACAAATTAAAATCACCTTTTGGCATTATTTCATCATTAGTTTAAAACACTTAATGATTAAGTACGCACTAGGTCCACATCACTAAAATTGCGGCGACTGCGATTAGCACTAACCCTAATACTTCATTTACCTTAATCTTTTGTTTGAGCCAAAAAACGCTGATGAGCATAGTAAAAAACACTTCAATTTGGCCTAAGGTTTTTACATAAGGCACCGCTTGCAATGACATCGCGCTAAACCAACCAATGGATGCGATACAACTGCAAACACTGATCAAAATCGTCAGCCTTGGTCGCTGCCATAATGCCAATAACGTCAGTCGGTCTTTCATCGCTAGATAAGTCACTAGAATAATAGTTTGCAAGCCAATCACTGACAGCAGCACCCAAGCAGCGCGGTGAGTAAAAGGAATAGGAGCAGAAACTGCAGAGTCGACAATTAACAGCAAACTCGCCTCTCGTACCCATAGCGAAGTAAACGCAAACGCAATACCGCTACTAATACCCAGTACTATGGTATTAAGCGATAAGCGTTTAACCCCTTTTTGCGTACTCAGTAGCATGACAGCAACAGCACCAATAATAACCCCGAGCCAACCTAACAAGCTCAAGCTAGTACCAAAAAACAGTACACCTAATATGGCGGCCACTAAGGCTTCACTTTTAGCAAGCCCTGCCCCAACCGCAAAGTTTTTCAGTTGGAATAATTTAACCATCAACCCCGTAGCAAGGATTTGCATTAAAGATGCACCAATAACAAACAGGTAAAAAGGATAACTAAAGGTAGGAATAGCACTCGGTTGCAGCTGATAAAGACTAATGAGATACACGGCCGCAATAGGCCCAGCCCAAATAAACCGTGCAAGGGTAACACCGCTAACTTTCACTTGTTGGCTCAGTTCACTTTGAAATGCATTACGCCAAGACTGCATAAAAGCGGCAAGGATTGTCAGCGCTATCCACATAGATTTATCCCAATAATACAGAGGTTTGAGACAGATAAAGTATCACATTATCTGAATAGCATTGTTGGTAATTTGTTCTAGCTTAGAATTACGAGATAGGTGGTAGAAAACATTAGAATATGTTCGCTTGCAAACTCATTAATAGAAGGTAAATGGTTTACGTCCCGACATGTTGTTGGACAGAAATTGGATAGAGTAAAGCTCGTAAAGTGATGAGTCTCAGTAGTGAAATATGGCAAGCGGATATTCGGTAACGCCCTGTTAACAGGCAATAAAATAGTTGGCTAAAATTAGCGACGAAGGAGCAAAAGCCAACTGTTTTTTGTCCTTGTTTAACAGCTTGTTATACGTATTTTTAGATACAGTCCCGACTAACATAGCAAATAATATATAAAGCATAAAGTGGGTACATAAATAAAACCCCACCACCAATTACAGATGAATAAATCAATTTATTGGAACTCGAAAACTTATAAGTAAGCACAGCTATGAATGGGGAAACTGAAAGAGCCAAAGTTACAGCCAGTAGTTTCAATACACCACTATGGTTTGGCAAAGCCTCTATAATATGAGATTCAAGAAGCCAAACATTAAAGGCGCAAACAACAAGAACACTAAATGCCACAAGGTACTTCGTTTTATTGGAGCTTTTAAAGAACACCAAAATTACGAGAGTGAATATTAGACAGGCTACTGGAGGAATCAGATATTGTAGCGGCACTATTCGAATACTCCTTTATACGTATAACGCCCCATTAAGGGGATTTTGATAGTTGGCTATAATACCGAGCGAAGCGAGAGTAGCCAACTGTTAAAATTCCCGCTTAAATGGCTTGTTAGAAGCACTTATACACAGAAAATATCAGATAATTGCTTCTTAACTTTTTCTTTTGAGTCTCCTGTAACCAAAAATATCTTCTGATTATCTGAGATCTGATTATGCTCTAGTATCAGCTCTTTTGTTCTTTGCGTTACACCTGAGGAAGCCACTAGGACACCGCCTTTACCAGAAGCTAAAATTATGTTTAAAAAGTTACGTGCTGTACCAAGCCCGAGTAATCTGCGGTACTTTTTAACTTCAACAATTACATCGTTACCTTGATGATTAACGACAAAGTCATATTCATTTGAGTCTGATTTGTATGGCACATCTAACTCTGATAGAGCCTCACCAACCATTTTTTCATACTCAAAAGCTGAAGCAGACATTGATCCGCCATGATGATTTATGATTATATCGCCAGATATTATATCTGCTTCTGTTTCTTTATCGGCCTTCAATTTGCCAGCGAGGCTTGATGCACCTACAGCAGCGATAATTGCACCAAGAGCAGAAAATAACCAAGACATAATTGGAACCCAATCAAACTTCTTTTCAACAGGTTTGCTTGGGGGCTTATAACTAGATCTCAGTTTATTTATTGAGGCTAACAGTGATTCTCTTTTCTCAAGCGGAATAAACTTATTTCCCATGAATCGTTCTTGCACTTGGAGAAGTAGTTCTTCAGGTGTATACGGGTACGATATTCCCTGTTTAAGTTCTTTCCCGCGAATGAACATTTCGACATCTTCAATTGAAATTGATTTTTCGTAGAAAATTAGTTCTTGCACATCATCCATGAGGCTTTCATGAATGACATTAACTTTCCCTGTAGTAATATCTTTGACATAGTCAGGAACGTACATCAGTGAAAAGTAGAATGTACCTGCAACCCCCAAAGCACCAAACAAGTTCCATGCATTTTTGAATATCCATTTGAAAAATAAATTCAAAGATTTACTCCTAGCTTCGATGTGCTTCTAACATTTGTATAGTGCGCATGCGTGTTTATTTGGCAAACGCGCATGCACATTTAATAAACCTATTATTTAAGCCTTACTAAAGTAAAGCTATTGATTTATATACACTCTACCAGAGTGGTATTGGATAAACGAGCACAAATATTTTCAAAGTGAGCATTGAAATTGATGCCTTATCTGAAGTAATCAGCAGCAGTCACTTATCGATTGGCAAAAGTAGGTCAACAGGCTTGTTACTTATCTGTACTGCTTATCGGATGTAAGTCGCAAAGGGGCATAAACGAGTTACTAGCATCAACTTTGTACTTCATTAGTATTGGCTCTGTTAATGAGAGTCGTCACTTCAATCTAATCCATTGCCTGCCGCAGGCTATCGTGCAGATACAACTGCGATACGCTGCATTCTTTATTTAAATCAAAAGGTCCCTGAAAGCTCGGCCATGACGTCCATGTCATGGACGGTCACTGCCGCGCTTACACCGGAATTTTCACCTCTTCGATTTAGCTTTATGTGTTAAGACAAGTAAAAGCAAAAGAGATGTAAATCAGTTTGTTTCCGACTCAATTTGAATTGAGGACATTGAAGAAAATGGCGTGAGCCTGACAGGACGTCAGGCTAGCTTTCGTCGGGCCATGGATGGCCCATCGGAAGCGTTAGCATTTTCGAATAAGGCCGAAGCAGTCTACAAGCGAGGTTGAAAGCTGGATCAATCCCCGTTGAAAACATGCGCTTTTCAGCATTTTTCGTTGGGGCTGCGGGGTGTTCTAAGAGGGAGTCGCAGTTCACTCCCTTTTAGTCTGGTGTGGGCGAAGCGCCACGACCTTGATCTAGATTTTGATTCGATTCAAATCTAGAAATCATTAGCTGACTAAAGCTGCTAACAAGCTTTGGAGCAAAAACGAGTTAGCGACACAGGGATTATTATCTCTTCGATTCAGCTTTTGGGTGACGAAGTTTGAAGGCTGACAGGTTCGATTAGAATTGAGAACATCGAGAAAAGGCCGTGAGCTTGGCATGGATACCCTGCTATAAATCTTTCGCTTCCCAGAAATGTCGCTACAACACAGCCTTCTTGAAAGACCTCACATATATCAATATTTTATCGACAGGGTTATTATCCTATTACTCTCGTAGCAAACATTTTGGTTATTGCCTTCATGAACTTAAACCTTATAAAACACTTTCTTGCTGTTTATGACTTTAACAGCATTTCCAAAGCGGCAGATTTCATGAACATTAGCCAGCCATCAATGAGCGCTGCGATAAAAAACTTTGAAGAGCAATCAGGTAAAAAACTATTTCACCGCACCAGTCGTTCAATTCAACCCACCGATGAAGCACACTACCTTGCTGAGCAATGTAAGGATATTTTGCATCGACTTGATATTGCATTTAATGAAGAACGTAAACTGAATGTTTGCTGCACCGAGGTGGTTTTACAATCATTACCCAGTATTGAAGATGCTTATTTTATTGAAACGCCCGCTGTTGAATACAGTACGTTAGACCAATTAAGAACAGGGCAAATTGATATCGTTATCGATGATATTTCGGTATCAGACCATTCATTTACGGTTGAAAATATTGGCATACAAAAACTTGCTTTTGCTTGCAGGAAAGAGCACCCAATCATTGGTGATGAACTCACTCTTGAGCAATTTAAAAATGCTGAGCATATTGTACTAAGACTAAATAACCGCAATGTTAGTGCACTAGAAACTCGTACCGATGAACAGTTTGATAGAAAAGTCGTTAGAGAAGTATCGGGGCAATCAAACCTGTTACTCAATGTACGCAATTCAGACGCTATTTGTATTGTCAGCGAGTCAATGTTTGAACTGGCAAATGAGCTGGGGCTAAAAGTGTTAAACGCTCCTTTTACGCTTCGCGACTATGAAATGAAGATGGTTTACCACAAACGAAATATAAATAACCAACGCCATATTACTGTGCGTGAACAAATCAAAACACATTTAATCAGTTCCGCCATTGCATAACGTATAACTATCCAATGTTTGTAATTATGGATAATTACTACCTAACAAGCCCTCTTTCATAGCTTTAAACTATAGTAGTTATAGGTTTTGCCCAATAGTTAGCTCTGAGAATCAATCTTAAAATACCTGCCATACAACGAAATTATTATTCCTTAAATGCTTATGATTTTTCTCAACTAGAAAGCACAACACAGGTTATAACCTTTGTAATAAGCATTTTCTACTCGGTAGCAGGTATCTATATGAAAAAAACGATTTTAGCGTTAACTGTTTTGGCGTCATTCAACGTGTTAGCACACTCACCAAGTGCTTCAGAGCGCTTAATTCATGGCGACCATGATCATTCATTCGATGCCAGCGAATACTCGGTTGTGTTGTCACAAAACTATAATCCGACAAAGAATGGCATCAAATTTATCGATGCAAATAAATCGGCTGAACAACAAAGCTACTTCCCGCTTGCACCAAATGCCACAACAAAACTTGCTGGTTCATTCCCTGAAGTTGTCTGGCGTGGAGAGCCACTATTCACCCCTGAGTTTAACCAGGAGAATATGAAGCAAGCGCTTGCTGAGGGGAAAATTCATCCAGAATTGGCTTCGATGGAAGAAGCGATGACAAACCCGGTTATCTTCAAATTATCTGACCGTATGTATAACGCGTTTGGTTTTGAAGGTGCTTCAATTACCTTCATTCAAGGTGACGAAGGCCTCATCATCTCTGATGCAGGTTCAACCAAAGAAACGGCAGAAGCGATGCTTGCTGCCTATCGTGAAGCAACAGGTGATAAGCGCGAAGTTCACACTATTTTTTACACCCATCACCACCCTGACCAATGGGCGGGAACGGAAGGCTTAGCAACAAGAGAAGACTTTGAAGCAGGTAAAATTAACGTTATTGCCCATGCCGACTTCCAACGAAAAATGAACGAAGAGTCTGGTATTTACTTGAACCAGCAATCAATTCGAACGGCTTATGCATTCGGTGCATTCATTCCGAACAACAATAATTATGACTCAGGTGTTAACCAAGGTGTTGGATACCCTGCCGATATTGTTATGCAGTCGAAAAACAAAAGCTTTTTTGCGCCGAATATCTTAGTTGACGATTTGCTGATTCTAGAAATTGACGGCTTAACTCTTGAGTTTTTCCATACCCCAGGGGAAGCGCCTGATGGTGTTGCTATGTATGTCCATGAAACGGGCGATATGGTCGGCGGCGACACGATTCAAGGTGAAACGATTCCTAACCTATATACCATTCGCGGAACGGAATATCGTGATGGCCTAGAATGGGCTGACTCTATTGACCGTATGCGCAGATACCAACCAGTAACGCTATCACTGCATCATGGCCGCTCAGCTGTAAACGCTGACCGAGTGGAAGATGTGATGAAAGCTTATGCTGATTCTTTACGCTACATGCAAGACCAGACGGTTCGTTACATCAACAAAGGTTACACAATGCATGAGCTATCTGACACCATTAAGCTGCCAGAAGAGCTAAAAGACCATGATTACCTGCGCCCACTTCGTGGTTCAGAATATCAAAATGTAGCCAATATTTATGCGGGTAATGTGGGTTGGTTTAACGGTGATGCGTCAGAATTCGCTAAACCTGATCATAAGAATATGGCTCAACTTTACGTTGATATGATGGGCGGTGCAGAAGCTATCAAACAAGCTGCGGCCAAAATGATTGCTGAGCAACAATACGGTGAAGCCATGCAAATTCTGACGCATGTTATTCGCGTAGATCAAGATGACATGACCGCCCGTGAACAAAAAGCGGTAGCACTTGAACGTTGGGGTTGGCAACAATCTACACCAGGCTGGCGTCATTGGGCACTTACAGGTGCAGCAGAGTTACGTGGTCAGCTTGATGGTTTATTAGGTACGATGAATTTCTTTGGTGATGCCAGTAAATTTGTTGACGCGCCAACGGATGATGTCATGTCACTTATTCCTACACGCTTAATCGCAGAACAACTGAACGATAATGAATCTATCAAGATCAATATGACGGTAGATGGTGCTAAGTATTTAGTGAATATCTCTAACCGTACGATGGCCATCGACAATGGGTTCCAATCTGAGCGAGCTAACCTGTCGGTTGAAATGTCGAAAAAAGACCTAGTACACCTATTCTTGGTCAAAGACATTAACGTAAAAGAGTCTTCTGCCAAAGCTGTAAAGGGTGACATTGCCGACCTTCAACGCTTAGTCGATGTGATTGATACGTTCTCTCCTTTCTACCTACATTTACGCTAACCAAAAAATGTTGGACGCCTGCATAAGGCGTTCAACATGATTTGTTGCTCTACTATCAATTAGATTGGCATTATCCATTTCATAACCTGTATTCATCATGAATTAACGGCCAAATAAATACAGCCGCAATGACAATGACAATCAAAACAACTGATATCCAAACCACAAAAAAGCCCTGAACTTGGTCATAAAGTTCAGGGCTTTTTATAGAATCGATTATCTACTTACTGGTATCAATTGGCTCAAATGATTTAACCAAATCGTCTACCGCTTTCATCTGCGTTAAGTAGTTTTCTAACTGATTAAGTGGCAATGCACATGGGCCGTCACATTTCGCGTTATCAGGATCTGGATGCGCTTCAATGAACAAACCCGCAAGACCTAATGCCATACCGCTACGTGCAAGCTCAGTTGCTTGAGCGCGGCGACCACCGGCACTGTCTGTACGTCCACCAGGACGTTGCAGCGCATGAGTCGCATCAAAAATGACTGGGTAACCAGACTGCTTCATTTCATCCATACCTAGCATATCAACAACTAAGTTGTTGTAACCAAAGCTTGAACCACGTTCACAAAGAATAATGTTGTCGTTACCCGCTTCATTAAACTTTTTAATGATATGGCGCATTTCATGTGGCGCTAAAAACTGCGGTTTTTTCACGTTAATGATTGAACCCGTTGCCGCCATAGCAACCACTAAATCGGTTTGGCGGGCCAAAAATGCTGGCAGCTGGATGATATCAACCACATCTGCCACTGGTTGGCACTGATGAATTTCATGTACGTCGGTAATGATAGGCACATTAAAGGTTGATTTGATTTCTTCAAAAATCTTCAAGCCTTCTTCCATACCTGGACCACGGTATGAGTTAACTGATGAACGGTTAGCTTTATCAAAAGAGGCTTTAAATACATACGGAATGCCTAGCTTTTGTGTCACTTCAACATAATGCTCTGCAATCGACATGGCCAAATCACGAGACTCAAGCACGTTCATGCCGCCAAATAAAACAAACGGTTTGTCATTTGCAATTTCAAGTTCGTTCAAACCAATGATTTTTTGTTCCATAGTCAGTTCTCTTTTATCAATACTCGTCGCGTTAAGTGTTTAACGCGACATAAAATGGGGCTAAACAGCAATAATCTGCAGTAACTGTCCACATAACCACGCCATATAAGTTCCTACAGCATAACCCAATACCGCTAATAACACGCCAACAGGTGCTAATGCAGGGTGGAATGCTGCAGCAACCACTGGTGCTGATGCTGCGCCGCCAACGTTAGCTTGGCTGCCAACCGCCATATAAAACAGCGGCGCTTTTATCAGTTTAGCGACAATCAGCATAAAGCTTGCGTGGACAACCATCCAAATCATACCAATGGCAAAATACCAAAGGTTTTGCTCGTCAGCGAGCTTTGAGACATCCATGTGCAAACCAATGGTCGCCACAAGGATGTATAAAAATGCCGAAGCGACTTTTGATGCGCCGGCCGCTTCTAACTGTTTAACAGGGCTAAATGATAACGCAAGACCAATTGAAGTCACTAGTACCACTAACCAGAAGAACTTAGAGGTTAAGCTGTAATCTCGTGTCCACGGGTAGTTAGTTTCAAAAAATGGCCCTAAAAAGTCAGCTGCAAAATGCGCTAACCCTGTGACACCAAAGCCAATAGCGACAATTAACATTAAATCACGCAGTGACGGAATACGTGCATGTTCAGCGTGATACTTTTCAACTTTTTCCTTGAGCGCTTCAAGTGCAGTCGTATCCGCCCCTGTTTTAGCATCAATCTGTTTTGCCCGTGATGCCATAAGTAACAACACTGCCATCCAGATATTAGCCACAATCACATCAACCGTGACCATCACAGAGAAGATATTGCCGCCTGCTTCATAAATCTCTTTCATTGATGCTTGGTTAGCGCCGCCGCCAATCCAACTGCCAGCAAGAGTTGTCATGCCGCGCCATACCGCATCAGGGCCATTACCCCCCAATACATCTGGGTTAATCGCTGAAATAATCAGTAAGGCAATGGGGCCGCCAATCACAATGCCCACGGTGCCAGTTAAAAACATCACAATCGCTTTGGGGCCAAGACTTAAAATCGCTTTTAAATCGACACTTAAAATCAATAGCACTAAACAAGCGGGTAATAAGTAGCGTGAGGCAACGTAATACAGTTTTGAAGTATCGCCGTCGACAATACCAAAAGTATTTAATAACGATGGTAAGAAGTAACACAACAATAAGGCTGGAATGAACTTATAAAACTTTTGCCAAAATGGATGTGAAGAAGAACTGGTGTAGAAAACGAAGCCTAGAATAACGGCTAATAAGCCCAATGCCGTAGCATCATTAGTGACCATCGGAGTGGCAGTCATGAACAATCTCCCTTGCAAATGCATTTCATAGTGAATTATTTTTATTGTTGTGCTTTTTAGCACTTATTTTTGTTTATTATTTTTTAGCTTATCAACTCATAACGGTTAATTTTAACAGCTATTTTTTATGGTTTAACGTTAGTAATTTAACGTTACTAACTCAGTTCTACTGCTTAGGTTTTATTGATGAATCGTTATTGATTTTCTGGGTAGATATTATAAAAAATTCAGGCTCAATAAATGAGCCTGAATTCACACTTTACCAAACAAAATCTAATGGTAAGTTTGCGGTTGGTCGCTGAGTTCTTTTAATTGCATTTTAACGATTTCAGTCACGGGATCGTGTGGACTGCTATCAATAAAGTGCTGTAAATCAGAAATCGCCACTTTAATACACCCCAATTGCTGAGCAATAAAAGCACGTTCGCGATTTAAATTAACGTCATCAGGATGCCATTGTAGGAGTAAGTTACAGCACTCCATTGCCTGCTCAAATTGATGAGTGACAATACAGCCTGCTTTTAGCTCATGCAGCATGCGGGTGATTAATCGCTTAAGCGACGCCGTTTTAAGGTACTTTGGCTTTAGCATTGCCGAATTACCAAGTTCACCGCGCACTAACAGATGCAATTGGTGACGACTTAGCTCAAGACCCGTTAACGGATCGATATACACGATATTGTCATTAATTCTTGAACGGACCACTGTTTGACCGGGAAGAAGCACTGCATCTAAGGTGATATCAAGCTGCTTAGCCAATAAGATCATGACCGTTGCCAGTGTTGTACTATTGCCTTGACGGCTCATAATACAACTGCCTAAATCGGCAGCTTCAACACTGAAGTAATCTTCACGCGCACAAAAACCTAAGTCGGTATAAAACCAACGCAGTAAACCTTCAAAACGTTGTTGCGGATCTTCAACATGTAAGCTCATTACTGAACCGGCAATTTCATACCAAGCCCATAATGCTTTTTTCTCTTGAGAAAAACCTAAATGCTGCGTAATTTCGAATGCAGTGTCGGGGATCTTCACTGCATCATTCAGTTGATGTTTAGCCATGAAACTCTATTAACCCATTAATACAACTTGTTTAAAATGAGCCAGCCTGGCAGCTAATACGAGCCATCCAATAGCGCCTAAAAAGGCAAAGATTTTAAAGAATTTATTGCGGTCACCTTTTAATGCCATTACACCTAGACCGATGTAAGCAAGTACTGCAAGAAACTTCTCTGTCATCCACGCATCCACAAAAGGATACTGCTTGATCATGAAGCACAATGTCAGTCCTGACAATAATAAGAAGGTATCAATTACATGCGGTGCAACTTTGATGAACTTCTTGTCCATCACTGGAGATTGGCGCATATGCAGGACAAAGCGAGTAATAAAGAATACCACACTTAATAAAATGAAGGTTAAGTGGGTGTGCTTAACAGCAGGGTATAGACTGTAAAAGGTTTCCATTATTGTTTTTCTCTTTGAGCTACAGATAAAATGGACGCTAGTTTACTTCATCAAGCAACCGGATAGCAACGTTAGGCAAAACCGCCTTTTTACAGCCTAGTCAGCCATCGACTTTATTGAAGATGACCTTAGGTTCAAAAGCTTAATTAACCTTGCCATTGCCCTAATGTGCAGCGGTCATTACTACCAAAATCTCGCACTGTCGCCACATTGTCATAGCCAAGATCAATTAACTTTTTTCTGACCACTAACGCTTGCTCAAAACCATGCTCTAGCAATAAATAGCCGCCTTCAGATAGATAGGCTGTTGCATGCTCGGCAATATGGAATAAATCGGCATAGCCTTGTTCAGCTGCAGTTAACGCACTTGATGGCTCAAAACGTACGTCACCTAAATCAAGGTGAACATCGGTTTCGTCAATATAAGGCGGATTAGAAACAATCAAATTAAAATCTTGATGGGCAACTGCGCTAAACCAATCTGATTGCAAGATGTTTACCTGGGGCAAATTGAGGTTTTCACGATTGGCTTTAGCCAGTTCAACCGCATCGTCGACCTTATCGATTGCAGTCATATGCCATTGTGGTCGTTCTGACGCCAGCGAAAGTGCAATTGCCCCTGTTCCTGTGCCTAAATCCAATACTTTAGCATCTTTCTCCAAAGGCAAATTTAGAGCAGTTTCCACTAAAATTTCCGTATCAGGGCGTGGAATAAGCGTAGTAGCATTAACAATAAATGGCAGCGACCAAAACTCACGTTCACCTATAATATGAGCAACAGGTGTTCCCTGGTTACGCTTTTCAATCATGGCTTTATAAGCATGAAACTGATCGGCTGTAAGCACTTTTTCAGGCCAAGTATAAAGGTAACTACGGGGTTTATTAAGACAATGCAGAAGCAAGGCTTCTGCATCGATGTTAGCCGACTCGGATGAGTCGACTAATTGGCTATACGCCCACTGCAAAGATTCCGCAATGGTAGAAAAAGAAGATTGTGGCAACGTCGTTCCTTAGTCATTTTAATAGCTATTGAAGCTAGCTATTGAAACTAGCTATTAAAACTTGCTATTAAAATAAGTCTTTGAAATTAATCGTCAGCTAATGCTGCAAGCAAATCGGCTTGTTCTTCTTGCATCAATGGCTCAATGATAACGTTTAAGTCGCCTTCCATGATTTCATTTAAGCGATATAAGGTTAAGTTGATACGATGCTCACTCATACGACCCTGTGGGAAGTTATAAGTACGAATACGCTCAGAGCGATCGCCACTGGCAACCAAGTTACGACGAGTTGATTCTTCTTCACTACGACGCTTTTCATCTTCAACCGCTTGCAAACGTGCCGAAAGCACACTCATTGCTTGTGCACGGTTTTTATGTTGCGAACGTTGATCCTGACATTCCACCACAATACCTGATGGTACGTGAGTAATACGGATTGCTGAATCGGTTTTGTTGACGTGCTGACCACCCGCACCTGATGCGCGGAAAGTATCGACTTTTAAGTCAGCTGGGTTAATCGAAATTTGTTCCGCTTCTGGTACTTCTGGCAATACAACCACAGTAACAGCAGAAGTATGTACACGGCCTTGTGATTCTGTTTCTGGTACACGTTGAACACGATGTCCGCCAGATTCAAACTTAAGCTTACCGTAAACACCTTCACCAGAAACTTGAACGATCAATTCTTTAAAGCCACCATGTTCGCCTTCGTTAGCGTTCATGATTTCAAGCTGCCACTTGTTTGATTCACAGTAACGTGAATACATACGGAATAAGTCACCAGCAAAAATTGCCGCTTCATCACCACCCGCACCTGCGCGGATTTCAATAAAGGCGTTACGATCGTCATTAGGATCTTTAGGTAGGAGCAAAATTTGCAATTCGTCTTCAAGACGGGCAATTTCAGACTTTGCTTCTTTGATTTCTTCTTGCGCCATTTCGCGCATTTCAGCGTCATCTTCAGCTAACATTTCGTTTGCAGACTCAAGGTTACCTTGAGCCTCTTGAAATGAAGTGAAGCTTTTAACGATGTCTTCTAATTGAGAAAATTCTTTTGATAAGGCACGAAAGCGGTCTTGATCCGCAATTACACTCGCATCACTTAGTAATGCTAACACTTCTTCATTACGTTCAAGCAAGCCTTCCAGCTTGCGAATAACCGACTCTTTCATTTAACTCTGTTACCTTAATTTTTATCTAAACCAAGCGTGACGCGTAATTGGCCTAAGGTATTCAAGTCCCCTTGACGACTAGCAGATGTTAACGCTTGTGTCGGTGCATGGATTAAGCGATTTGTGAGGCGATTAGCTAACTCTAAAATCACTTGCTCATTGTCACCACCTTGAGTCAATTTGTTCAAGGCGCGTTCTACTAATTCGTCTTTAATTGCCAAACTTTGGCTACGGTATTCTCGAATACTATCTACAGACTCTAACGATCTCACCCACTCCATAAATACATGGGCTTGTTCATCGGCAATTATCTCTGCCTGCTCGGCGGCTTCTTTACGTGAAGCCATGTTCTGTTCAATGATGCTGTGCAAATCGTCCACAGTATAAAGGAAAGCATCGTCTAATTCGCCAACTTCTGCTTCAATATCTCGTGGAACGGCAATATCAACTAATAACATAGGTTGATGACGACGTTGTTTCAGCGCCTTTTCAACCATACCTTTACCTAATATCGGTAATGGACTGGCGGTAGAGGATATCACGATATCGGCTTTAGGTAGATAGTCTGGTATTTCTTGTAAGGTAATTGCTGTGGCATTGAACTCTTCACACATGGCTTGTGCACGCTCAACCGTTCGGTTAGCAACCACAATACCGGCGACGTCATTGTCTTTTAAATGCTTGGCAACCAGTTCAATGGTTTCACCCGCACCAATTAGCAACACATTGGTGGTACTTAGTGAGGAGAAAATATGTTTCGCCATGCTCACAGCTGCAAATGCGACTGAAACAGCAGCGGCGCCGATTTCAGTTTCGGTGCGCACTTTTTTGGCGACAGAGAAAGTATTTTGAAATAGGCGATCAATCGTTACTGCCGTTGTACCCGCTTCTTTGGCTTTAACGAAAGCTTGCTTAACTTGCCCTAAAATTTGCGGTTCACCTAGCACTAATGAATCAAGACCCGAAGATACGCGCATCAAATGCTTAACGCACTCTTGATTTTCATAGCTATAGATACATGGCAACAACTCTTCGTGAGTTAAGTCATGATAATCCTCAAGCCACTCAATAATGTCTGCTTTGGAGCCATTATTACAATAGAGTTCGGTGCGATTACAGGTCGACACGATAACGGCTTCGCCAGAACTAGTGCGGCTCGCCAGACTCTTCATGGCGTCATGAATTTTATCTGGTGAAAAAGCGACTTTCTCGCGAAGGTCGACTGTGGCGGTTTTATGATTTATTCCGATTGCTACTAGGCTCATTTGACTCGTTTTAAGTTCTTCGCGGGATCATTAATTAGGCTATTCTACTTAATTGATAAAACTAAAAACACAATTGGCTTAACAAAACCGAATAATTGTCTATATTTTTTCTAATTATTCTATCTTGTTAACAAAAATATAGGAAAGTTGACCAATTCTATTAAACATTATGATGCCTATAAACGCCTAACAAGCAAAGCTTTCTTATTATATTTACTTCTATAGGTTAATAAAAACCCAAAAATCAAAATGGATTTTTACAATCGTGCTTTAGGTCAGTAGAATAAAGCATCACTATATATAGGTAGCGAATTCTTTTGCGATATTTAACATTTTCCCTGCAACGCATGATGTTAGTTTGTTGTCTTTTTCTTACCGCTTGTTCGGTTAAGCCTCCCCATAAACTCACCAATATTGATGTCAACCAGGCCAGTGAAACTAAAGCTTGGGAGTTACAAGGTAAGCTTGCTTTTCGTTCTGACGCCGACAAATTTAGTACTAATCTATTCTGGTTTCATGACCATAGCTTTAATCAGCCTCATGATGAATTAACACTCACTACTGTGATTGGCACAACGGTACTGTCGCTAAGCTCAAAACAAGGCCTCGCCAGTATCGATGTACAAGGCAAAACCTATACAGACAGAGATCCACAGCAGCTAATCTCACGTGTTAGCGGCATGCAGATCCCATTGAATAAATTGCCACTTTGGATTACAGGTCAAGTCACCAGTGACGACCAAATTGAAGCATATCACCCTGATGGCAGCATTAAAGCCTTTACCAGTAAAGACATCAGTGGAGATTGGCAAGTCAAGTTTATGAGTTATCAGCAGCAAAGCGGCGCCAATGTGCCAAGATTGTTACAAATTAATCGAGCTGATGTACAGATCAAGATTCAAATTAATCAATGGCAAGCTTTAGCGCCAATGCTTGAAAACCGTTAATTTACCGTCACTACGATAAATTAGTTAAGTTAAATCAGTTCAGTTAAATCCGTTAAGCTAATAAAGTTAACCTAATAAGCCCTTTAATAAAGAAGCGTTATATGACCACCGCAACATTGAATACTCATGAAACTTCAGCCTCTATTTCAGCAAACTGGCCAGCACCAGCAAAGTTAAACTTGTTTTTGCACATTACAGCCCAGCGCAGTGATGGATATCATGAGCTACAGACGTTATTTCAGTTTATTGACCAATGTGATTACCTGGACTTTTTGCCCACAGAAAATAAAACATTAACCTTACATTCAGAATTATCTAAAGTTGTCGCAGAAAAAGATAACTTAATTCTAAAGGCCGCAAAATCATTACAAGAATATTGCAATTATCAAGGCGGCGCAGAAATTTGGTTACGTAAAAATTTACCTATGGGGGGGGGATTAGGTGGCGGTTCTTCTGACGCAGCAACCACATTAATCGCCTTAAATCGGCTGTGGAAATTGAATTTACCGCAACAAACCTTGGCTGAAATCGGCCTCAAACTTGGTGCGGATGTCCCTGTTTTTATTAATGGTTTTTCTGCTTTTGCCGAAGGTGTCGGTGAACGACTCATCAACGTTGAACCACAAGAGCTATACTATTTAGTGATCGTGCCAGATGTACATGTATCGACTCAGGCAATTTTCCAAGATCCATTGCTTCCTCGTAACACGCCTAAATTAGCAATAGATACATTAATGCATAAGAATTGGACAAATGATTGTCAGAAGTTGGTCGCAGAAAAGCACCCTCAAGTTGCCAATGCATTAAGCTGGCTGGTAGAATATGCGCCGTCAAGAATGACCGGATCTGGCGCATGCGTCTTCGGTGAGTTCGAACAGCAGCAAACCGCATTAGATGCACTGGCAAAACTGCCAACAAATATGCATGGTTTTGTTGCTAAAGGCTTGAATCAGTCACCTTTATTGACTCGATTAAGCCAAAGCTAAAATATTTCTAAAGGTGTAATACGGTAAAACCAACTGTTCAGTTCACAGTATTTTATCTACATTTTTAGCCACTAACATTAAAGCCAACACCTGAGGTTCATAAAGTGCCCGATATCAAGCTCTTTGCTGGTAACGCTACCCCTAAACTAGCCAAAAAAATAGCCGACCGTTTATTTTGCAAACTTGGCGATGCAGTAGTAGGCCGTTTCAGCGACGGTGAAATCAGTGTTCAAATCAATGAAAACGTACGTGGTGCTGATGTATTCATCATCCAGTCTACTTGTGCGCCGACTAACGACAACCTGATGGAACTTATCGTCATGGTTGACGCTTTACGTCGTGCATCTGCAGGCCGTATCACTGCCGTTATTCCTTACTTCGGTTATGCTCGTCAAGACCGTCGTGTACGTAGTGCTCGTGTACCAATTACTGCGAAAGTTGTTGCTGACTTCCTTTCAAGTGTTGGTGTTGACCGCGTACTAACTTGTGATTTACACGCTGAGCAAATTCAAGGTTTCTTTGATGTGCCAGTTGATAACGTGTTCGGTAGCCCAGTACTGCTAGAAGACATGTTAGGTAAAGAACTTGATAACCCAGTTGTGGTTTCTCCAGACATTGGTGGTGTAGTACGTGCTCGCGCTGTAGCTAAACTACTTGATGATTCTGACTTAGCAATTATCGATAAGCGTCGCCCACAAGCGAACGTTGCTCAGGTAATGCATATCATTGGTGACGTACAAGGTCGCGACTGTATCATCGTAGATGACATGATCGATACTGGCGGCACACTTTGTAAAGCTGCTGAAGCATTAAAAGAACATGGCGCAAACCGTGTTTTTGCTTACGCAACTCACCCAGTGTTCTCAGGCAATGCAGCGGCTAACATCGCAGAATCAGTGATTGATGAAGTCATCGTTACTGACACTGTGCCATTAAGCCCTGAAATGTTAAAAGTAGAGAAAGTGACTCAACTGACAATGTCAGCAGTACTTGCCGAAGCGATTCGTCGTGTAAGCAACGAAGAGTCTATCTCAGCGATGTTCCGTCACTAATCAATTATTTGAATTAGTCGCTGGCTTAAGGTATCTGGCTTAGATCTTTGAGTTAGGTCTTCGACTTAGCGCCGACATCGAAAAAACGCACTCAATCGAGTGCGTTTTTTATTGGCTGTTATTTGGCATAAATCAATCTAGATTAATAACCCATAACTCAGTACCCTATTGGCTATAAAAATAATTCAACAATAAGTCATTACCCATGTTTAAGCCTTTCTCATTAATCTCACTGTGTTTTGTTGGCCTAATCTTATCCACTCAAGCCACTGCGCAGTGGCATCAAAAGAGCTTTGAAGTCATGGGGACCCAAGCTCATGTTGAATTTTGGCTTTCAGAAGCAAATAAGAATACAGGTTTAACTCAACAACAAACTGCAGATAACCTCATCATCGCCGTCGAACAAGAAATGCATCGCATCGACCGATTAATGAGTCCTTATAAAGCAGACAGCGAATTAAGCAAAATCAACCAACTGGCAGGAAAAGAAGCCGTTGTGATTAATCAAGAACTGTTTGATTTGCTGCTTGATTCACACAAGATTGCTGAGCTGACAAACGGCACATTTGATATCACTTACGCCTCAATTGGTTATCAATACGATTACCGCCAAGGACAAAAGCCAGCGAAACCCGAGATAAACCAAGCCCTCGAAGCTATAGATTACCGCGCAGTAACCTTAGACAAATCACAATCTAGTGTTCGTTTTAAAAACCAAGATGTACGGATTGATTTAGGCGGAATAGCTAAAGGACATGCCGTTAAGCAATGCTTAGCCATTTTACAAGCTGCAGGTATTAAGCATGCCTTAGTCAGCGCAGGTGGTGATACAGGACTGCTCGGTGACAGACGCGGCCGCCCATGGTTTGTCGGTATTAAGCACCCTAGAGCCGCTGAAAAAACAGCGGTGCAATTACCACTGGCTAACGAGTCAATTTCAACATCAGGTGATTACGAGCGCTACTTCATCGAAAATGGCGTGCGCTACCATCACATCATTAATCCTAAAACCGGCGACTCGGCCAGAAAAGTGGTCAGCGTATCCATCATTGGTAAAAACTCAACTTACGTTGATGCCCTATCAACAGCCGTATTTGTAAAAGGCTTACAACAAGGCATGACGCTGATTAACCAATTGCCAGAATACGAAGCGATTATTATTGATAATCAACAGACGTTACATGTATCAGAGGGACTACAACAGGATTAGATAAGTGGTGGATTAATGGCAGGTGCTGGGGGAGCGTTATAAGGCTCCACTTATTTTCTCTCACCCAACATATTTTCAGCACCTACTTAATTTATTTTCTTCTTCAAAAAATATCAGTCAGGTTATTTTCGACTTAATAGATCTTTTGTTACAACGAGAACCGTCGACTGCACCAATACACCATTATTTTCATGAGAGACAACCACATAATCATCAAGCTCATTTAGCAAAACGACTTTCAAAGGTTTTTCAGAATAAGGGAATTTTAGATATACATATTTACGTAATTTCTTATCAGAATAATCTTTATGATTACCAAATAAATCAAAAGAAGCTGAATTAATTAATTTCTCAAGAGCAAATTGTGAGTAGTTAATCAGATTGGACGCATTATCCGATGACCAGCTGTTATCACCTGATATAGGGAGTGATTTGCCATTAAAAAAATAATAATTTTTAGTAGATTGAATATCCGATATTGGATCAATAATTCTAACTGTAAGTCTAAATTCAATTTGAGCTAAATTATCAGAATCTAAGATAAGCTTAGCTGATGGTAACAGAATTAAATTTGGTGACTCTGTATCATTTACAATCTTAAGTTCTCTATCAAAAACCTGTTTTTGGATAATATCCGTTAATACTTCATCAAACTTTACACTCAATGTTTCATTTTCATTGTCAAATGAAACTGAATTATTTAATTGATCGACTAAGATTCCCAATATACCAAAATGGTTTGATAAATTACTTCTACCAGAAAGAAATACTTGGCTATCAGCTACTAAATAATCACCAGCGGGTATTTCCGTGGTTGTAGATATAGTAGCCGAAGAAGATTGGATTTTTACAGAGCCAGAATATTCAGGGACAATAATAGGCTCATAATGTGTCGCACAGCCAGAAATCCAAAGAAAACAAATAAAGGCAAAAAACCTTTTTATAAACGTATAAATAATATTCATAATAACCTAATATTTGTATTGTGCGCATGCACATTTAATAAACCAAATACTTAAACGTTACTAAAGCAAAGCTATTGATTAGTAAGCACTCTATCAGAGTCCTGTTGGATAAACGAGTATCTATATTTGGAACTGATCAATTGTGATGAAGGTCTATATCATTACTTCATTTACAAAGTTCTTTTGGATTAAGATCAACGTCGTGGCGCTTCGCCCACACCAGAGCAAAAGGGAGTGGACGGCAACTCCCTCTTGCATCACCCTCGCCGCTCCGGCGAAATTTAAAAAGCAAAATTTCCAACGGAGAATCATCCAGCTTTAGCCTATATTTTGAGCCTGCCTCACTAAGCTGCAAAAATCGCTAACGCTTCCGATGGGGCGTCCCTTCCCCTCGAAAGCTAGCCAGACATCCATGTCTGGACTCACGCGATTTTCTTGCTTACCTCAATTCAAATTGAACATTCATAATCTAAAAAGACACTCTAAGAGTTTGGGCTGAACAAATGAATCAGCCGACACAAGGACTCCATTGAAATTGCTGAAATGCGTTGAAGAAAATAGTGTAAGCCTGACAGGAAGTCAGGCTAGCTTTAGTTGGCCATGGATGGCCTATCTAAAGCGTTAGCTATTTTTGAATAAGCATGAGGCTTGCTCGCTTTTAAGAGCAATTTCGTAGGGGCGGCAAGGGATGTCGAGAAGGGAAATGCTGTTGTTTCCCTTTCGTCGGGTGTGGGCGAAGCGCCACGACTTTGATTCTAGTTTTGGTTTTCAGTTAAAATTAATAACAAATATAAAAACAAATATAAAAACAAATATAAAAACAAATATAAAAACAAAAAAGCTCAGAGAAAACCTCTGAGCCTTTCAATTTAACCAGCAAAATAAACTTATATTTTAATCAAACTATCGGCTGGAACGCTGTTAGCGAATCTAACATCGCACTGTTGCCCAAACCTTGTCTTGGTGCCACCATATTGAACTGGCCTTGTTCACCATGTAACGCCATGTAGTTAAGCAACACCGTATCCACCAGCAAGTTCACGTTATTTGCCGATGGAGCTGATGCGGTATCCACTGAGGCATCAGAGCGCATAAAGCCGATTTGTTGGTTTTGCGCCATTTGATCGGCACTTGAGCCCATTAATTGTGGCTTACCCGCTGGGTTATACACCAAGAAGAAAGATGCACCTGTTGACGAGTTATCTCCCGTCCATTCGCCCTTGCCTCGCCCTTCCATTGAGTCATCGATGCGGCCATTACTGGCAACCGAGCCATCACTGAATACATACATCATCAAAGGTTGATTGCGACGAGCTGCATATTCCAAACATGCGCCCATACAACGTCCTGCGCGTAAATCTCGTAACTCACCGGTACCACGCTCACCGGTGTGATAGTCAAAACCACCCATAGTGACAGTGCCAGCACCAGAGAATCCATTGACCACCAGCTTCATAATAGAAGCGGTTTTTTGGAACTCTGATTCTGAATCAAATTCATTAATGGTAAAGATACCGCTTGGGCCCACAATGTCAGGATCTAACACAGGGTTAAGCGTCGAAGGATCACCAAAACGATCGGCTAAATCAGCACTTTTCACATAGCCACAATTGACTAAGTCTTTAATCACATCATCACGAGTCACTTGAGTGTTCACCGAGGCCATTTTCTGGGCGCTAATGCGCTGGATGCTTTCCATTACCGTTACGGCATCGCGCTGAGATAACAAGTTAAACAAATCACCCACATCCACAAGCCCTGTCACATCAGACGGTCGATCGATTTTAGTTGGGCGCATGCTCAAATCGACAAAATTAGCCGCTGCCATTGAGTTGCCACCAGAGTCAGTGCTGCGCGAGCCAATGAGTGGCATCAGCGAGCCGTTAGCACCAGCCGCCGCAATAGCATACATAGGATTATGTGGGTTATTACCCGTATCGTTATCAGAACGACAAGGGATCACCGCACCATTAATCCGTGATGCGGTATCGGCTGACACCTTTTCCAATATGCCACGTAAAAACGCTGAATCAGAGTGGAACGCGAGCCCTAAATCAGTATTAATAAAATCAGACATACCAACATCAGGGTTTGCAATCGATGGTGCCATATCACCAGGTAAACCCAGCTTGTTATAGCCAGCTGTCGATAAGAAATCTTGCTGACCACCTGCGCCACCAACCAGCACATTTGAGCCAGCAATATTGGCGCCGCCCGCTAAATCGAAACTGATAAACGGAATTTTACCCGCCCCTTGTACGCTAATACCGCATGAGTCTCGCAATGCTTCTAGGTCAGAAGACAACGCAGCATTGGCTTGGTTTGGGTTAGCAAACATGCTCATTAATGATAAACCCGCGACCGCTTGGCCACCTTTTGCTAGGCCCGTTGAGATAAACTCACGGCGAGTCATGGGTTTACGATGATCGGAAAACAATAAAGGACTGTCAGGGTGAAGATGAGTACGTTTAGTCATGTTGAAGTCCTTTTAAACTCTTTTTTGCCGCCGCTTGATTGTCGATTTTCAATATTGGAAACGTCGTGATCTGTGTGGGTATTTTTATCATCATTACGCTCCTATTGAATCAACATCACAGCACTTGCCAACACTGCTGCACATGATGCTTTAGCAATAGTTTGGGTTCGCTCTGCATTACAGTTTGTGCCACACACAGACAAATTACTGACGAGTGAATCCAGCTCGTTATAAACCAAGTTAGCATCTGGCTGACTCGATAAATTCAGCGGCATAAGTTGACCAATTAACGGGTTGAGCAAGTTAGGTCTTTCTGCGCTGCTTAATGCCACGTTTGGCTCTTGCGTGAAGTCAATATCAGGGAACCAAGCGCTGCGTAAGCTATCGTCATCAATGGCGACATCACAATAGGCAATTGCCAGTTGCGTCACCCCCATTTGCTGTGCAGAAATAAAGGTATCGATATTTTCGACACTCGGCAGTTGGCTTTTTACTAGCGCATAGGTATCAAACACTTTGGTTGTTTGCTGAGGTACACCAGTTAACTCACTCATTGAGTGGTTAATTTCAGCAAAGTTTCTTAAGCCTATTTGCGCGGTTTCGGTACTTGCTGGTAACTCATCAGGTGTGATTATCACCCCAGGCACAACCACATTTTCATGCTCACCGATTTGCTCAAAAGTGAGGAAAAACTCATCCTGACTGGCACCTTTCTCGAGACCAATAATAGTGCCTAATGCCGACAGCGACATAGGTTCAGCTAACGCCTGACCGCTTTCAATGGCTAAATCTACGTTAGAATAAGCTTGTCCTTGAGCACTTTCTTTACCATTAATCCCGATACGAACTGAACGCATATCAAATGCTTCAGCCACTGGCGTACCATCGATATTCACCAATGAAGCGCCAGTAAATAAATAGCTGTAATTATCAAATTGGCTGACTTCAAACATCACATAGGTATTGGGCAAATCAATTAAATGACTTACCGAGAACAGCAAGAAGAATTTCTCACCTACACCAACATCATAGTTTTGGCTGATTTGTTCTTGCTCTAGTACGCGGTTATAAATCGCCAACAAACGAATATCACCCTGCCAGACATGTTGGTTTGAAGCCTCTCGTCCTAAAATCAACGCAAAGCTGTCATCCCAAGATGCCAACGGCGCAATATCTTCATCAGCCACTTCAATTAAGTTGCCATTGACGTAAATTTTTCGCCCTTCTGTAGCGTTATAAGTTAATACCACATGCTGCAGTGTCGCTTGTAACACTTCATCGGCATCTGGCGTACTTAAGGCTGGGTCGCCATTGGTGCTTGAAGCTTCAGTGCGCAGCATAAAGTCATAGTTATATTGGCTCTGGCCTAATGTGAAGTTACGTGCATCATCACCTGCTGAATAAGTGACGATTCTTGCAGGCCCTTCTTGGGTGACATTATTTGGTGTGACCCAAGCTTCAACTGAAAACTCACCAGTTGAGGTGATTAAATCATGGAGTTTCTTACTGTTGGCGGTACTAGCCTGCGCTTTACCATTAGTAAAAGATAAGCCCCAACTGCCGAGCCATTCAACATCACCCGTCAGCGATAAATTCGCTTCTGGCGCGATACCAGAGGTATCGTATGCAGTAGAACCCTCGCCAGTTTTGAACTGGTATAAGGCAATGACATCCGTTTCAAATCGACCACCACTTGAAGCGGTAATACCATCCGTTAAGCGTAGTGATTTAGACACCACCATTTCTGGTGAAATTTCATCGACAGCAATTGCATCACTCATCGCTGTAACAGCCGCAAGCATTTCATTGCTATTTTCTTGGCAATTTGTCCAACAGTTATGAAACTCACTGCCTAAACGAACCACTAATCGAGACTGAGATGGCTCATCGATGTTGATGACATTTTTAGCCGATTCGTAAGCTTGAGCTATATCGTTACTGGCAAAGAAAGGTGACTGAGCAAAAGTCGCTCCTTCGTTATGACAATCAACGCAGTACTGGCTAACAATGGGGTAAACATGTTGGCTAAATAGCGCACTGTCATCTGGGAAACTTTTGCTTGAACCTGGCTCTCGAATGACTGGTGCGGTTAACTCAATGGTATTGGCGCTACTGACCCGTTCATCTGACCACAATTTGATCCACGAGGTCATGGTTTCACCACAAGCACTATCACTGTCTAACCAACAATTATGGCCACCAGCCACTTTTTCAACTAAGCGAGATGAAGCAGGATCAGTTAAGTCAACCAGCGGATTAGTCGCAGCGTATGCGTCGTTAACGTCTTCTCGACTGGCAAAATATGGCGCTTGATTACCTTCAGTATGACAGGCTCCACAGCGATTTTGAGTTGAGATATTGTCCCACAATGAGACTTTATATTTTTGAATGTCTTCAGTGGCAGGTGCAGGACCGGTATACACGCCAGAGTCTGGTTCTTGCTGTTGAGGCGGATTACTTTCTACGTCACCGCCGCCACATGCCGTGAGGGTTAAACATAAACTCAGCACCGAGAGGCTAGATAAGGTTTTTTGAGATAATTTCACCGTTACTCTCCCATGCAGTAGTTGCCAACTTCAGCGAATACACGCTTAAGTTGGTATGAGTTTTGTTGAAAAGACTCAGTGGTCGCCGCAATTTGGTTAATATCCTCATTGGACTCTGCATCTCGTAAGCACACGGTTTTAAATACTTTCTTTACTTGGCATTGAGCGAAAGCTTGGCTATTAGCAAACTCCTCACCTAATGACTTAGCACCAAAGCCTTTACCTTCAAGGGTTTCATCCCAGCCAAGCTTTTGGTTAACCCCCTCACGCCAATAGTTATGCCATTCATCATCTTCAGTGACATAACCGTATGGGAAACTGGTCGAGTTAATATGGTATTTACCTTGCACTCTGGTGCCTGTATCGGGGTCAACTTGGCCACTTTGGTTGTAAGCAATAGCCCCATTATCACCAACCGGATCGGCTTCAAGGTTAAAATCATATTGATAAAATGCAAACGCTTGAGCTAATGGATCCATGCCACTGTGGCAACCTAAACAGTTATTGATAAATAAGCGACTATCGCCACCAGGGCTGCGGCTAACATCTTGGCGAATTCTATCAGGTGAACGGGTATTATCTTTTAGGGGTTCTAAATCAGTGCACAAATGATTCATTAAGGTAAAACGCACCATGGCTCTGTTTGTACCTAAATAAAAGAATGCTTTGGCAGCCGCTCTACTGGTTAGTACGCCTGCAGTAGCATCACTTGGCAAACCATTTAAGCTAGACTGACTGGTTCGCTCCAAGCCATCTTTTAAATCAATAAACTGATCTTCTAATGATTGGTAATGTTGGTTATTACTGGTGCTATAGGCTGGTAGATTAAGGCTGTTCTTCCCCACATACACCATATCGGCTTGCAGTACCTGCCTGAAATCAACGTCATCTCGTACCGTACCAATTACAGTTGCACTGTAATCATTTAGTGGTGCAAAACTGTCTTGATCGATGTTAGTCCAGGGGGTGGCGAACAATTTTAAGGTCGTGGAATAAAAAGCTGGGGTTTCCATTGCTAAATAAGCCGCTTCTATCGGTTTACTATCGCCGAGTAATTGCGCTATATCATTGAGGGTTTGTTCAGATGCGGGAACACCGGCGATACGATCATGCAATTGCTTGGCTTGCTCTAACGTCCCAGCATGAGACAAAGGAGCAAAAACTATTATTGAACCCAGTGTTAATTTATGCAAAAAGGCTCGGGTTTTATTCAGTCTAAATTGCGTTCTTAGCACATTGAATTTATTTAAAAATCGTTGACTTTTCACCGTACAAAGTTGCCTCTTCATACTGTCTCCTTGTCGTTATTTCAGCCAACAAACGCCTTAAGCGGCAGAGTTATAAAAACGCAGACAATGATAAGTATTTCGGGAATCATAAAGCTTGTTGTTTTTATTTTTGTTAACTTTATTTTTTACTTGGCAAAATAATTTTTATTAAAAAGTATTGAAACACTGGGGCTAGGCGGCAATAATGTCAAGAGTTATTACATTTTAACTATGTAACGATAACAATAATAACAATTATATATTAAGGGTAATAAATGAAGCCATTTTTCGGCTTAAAGGGATTAGGCCGTAAAACTTTTGACAATAAAGTTTTAGGCTATAAAGCTTCTATTTATCAAGCATTAATGGCGTTTCTTCTTGTTAGCGGTTGTAACACGGATACTGCGCTTAAGGATGAACAGCCTGATCCTGTTTTAGTTGAATACCCTGTAGTTTACATTCAGCGCGATCTCATTACCCAGCCCAGTGATGACAACCCAGAATCCGCTAGTTTTCAAAGTAGAAACCCAAGCCAATTTAATCCTGGCGCACAATTATTTGTAAAACGAAATGCGTTTACTGACTCACCCGTTACCAATATCACCGCCGAACTTTTTGCCGATTTAATCACCGAAGATCTTGACACTATCCAACGCATAGATATTCGTGATTTATCAGTCTCTGATGATGGTCAACAATTTTTAGTCTCTATTCGCGCGCCAGAAATTGCTGATGCCGACGAAGATGAGCAACCAAGTTGGAATATATGGCGTTACCAATTATCAGACCAATCACTGACCCGATTAATAGACAGTGATACGACCGCCGAACAAGGTGATGATTTGATGGCATCCTTTCTCCCTGATGGACGGATTATATTTGCCTCAACCCGCCAGCGCTTATCACGAGCCATTTTACTCGATGAAGGTAAACCGCAATACACCGCTCTCGATGAAAGCCGCGATAACGAAACGTTCAACATCCATTTAATGAACGATGATGGTAGCGGTATTGAGCAACTGACCTTCAATCTTAGTCATGATTTCTACCCACTGGTATTGCAAGATGGTCAAATCCTCTATAGCCGTTGGGATGACATGGGTGGCGACCATGGTATTAACCTCTACAAAATGAATCCAGATGGCACCGATAATGAATTAATGTTCGGCTGGCATTCTCATCAAATGATTCTCGATGAGCAAGATGAACATATTGAGTTTGTTAAACCGCAGCAATTACCAAATGGCAATATACTTATGCTGCTGTCATCACAGGATGAAATGAATTATCAAAAAAGGCCTGTGACAATCAATATCGATGAGTATATTGATAACCAGCAAGCCACTGCGGTATCGGGCGAAACCGACAACACAACTAACAATGCCATAAACGATTTACCGCTCAGTTTTGATTTTAAATTTAACTTCGCAGACGCGCTATCACCTTCTGGGCGCTTAACTCATTTATATCCATTACCTGATAACAGCCAACGTTATTTATTGAGTTGGGATCTTTGTCGGGTTGTTGTTGAAGAACAAATCCGTGCATGTGGTCAATTAACTGATGAACAGTTACTGGATCAAACCTTAGCACTTGCCGATCCCTTATATGAACTTTGGCTACTTAACGATGCCGACGGTACTCAGCAGTTAGTTGCCAATAGCGAAGAAGGTAAAGTGATTACTGAAGCGTTAGGGATGCAGCCGTCATCGCAACCTAAAGCCTTTATCGCCGATCAAGTGATTGGTAATGAACTTGATCCGCAGTTGCACGAAGAACTCGCTGCGGCAATTCACATTCGCAGCGTATATGATTTTGATGGTCAAGACAGCAGCAGTAATCAAGGCGGTATTAGTCGATTAAGCGATCCTTCATTAACCCCAGCCAGTGAATTACCAGCGCGCTTTTTAAAAATCGTTCGCGGCGTACCTATGCCACCTGATGAAGTTCGAGATATTGCCAATACCGATTTTGGCCGCAGCCGAAATCAATTAATGCGCGAAGTTATTGGCTACACCCCAATTCAGCCAGACGGCTCAGTGAAAATTAAAGTCCCAGCAAATGTGCCATTGGCCATCAGTGTCTTAGATAGCAACGGCCAACGCATTGGTGGTCGCCACAGCCAATGGATAAGTTTACAAGCCGGTGAAACCCTGCAATGTATGGGTTGTCACACGGGTAACAGCCAATTACCTCATGGCCGTTATGATGCCCAAGCAGACAGCATTAACACAGGGGCGATTGGTGGCTCTGCATACCCTAATGCCAGCAGCAATATTATTCCAATACAAGGTCAAACCATGGCGCAGGCCGATGCAATGGTCAATGGCATAGCAGAGCTATCGGCGAGCCTACGTTACGATGATATTTGGACTAATCCAGCTATCTCAGCGCTAAACCCGAGTATGAACCTGAGTTATGAAAACTTAACAACCCCAGCACCAAATGGCAGTGAATGTTTTAATAATTGGACCCCATATTGCCGCATTCAAATCAACTATGAAGAACATATTCAGCCCCTTTGGGATTTACCTCGTTTAGCCATAGACGAAGACACCTTAGAGGTCCTTGCAGATAACACTTGCACCGTATGCCATAGCAATGTTGATGATAATAGCCTTGCCCAGGTACCAGCTGGTCAGCTTGAATTGATTGCAGCTCCATCAATAGATCAAATCGCTCACCTGACGAGTTATCGTGAGTTATTTTTTAATGATGTCGAACAAGAAGAAGTGGATGGGATCGTTATCGACAAGCTAGTCGAAGTGCTAGATGCCGATGGTAACGTGGTTTATCAAGTGGATGCCGATGGCGAGTTGATACTCGATGCCGAAGGTAATCCAGTTCCTGTGTTAACCACAGTGAATGTACCAGCAATTATCTCGACTAATGGTGCCAGAGCCAGTAGCAGGTTTTTTAATACCATGAATGATGAAACCCATCAAAATATGCTGACAGCCGACGAACTTAAATTATTAAGCGAATGGATAGATATTGGGGCTCAGTATTACAACACCCCTTTTTACGCTCAAGATTAGTCGAAAAGACTTTTGATAACTGCCGCCTTAATAAGAGCAACTTTGGTATGAGACGGCTTGATAAGAAAAACCTTGATAACAGCAAAGTTAGAAGCCAAATAAAAACAACAATAAACAAGGACTAATGATGTTACAAAAAGGAAGCTATGTTTAATTTCGCCTGCCCATTCAAATTCATGTTGGCAGGTACATTACTCTGTTTAACGTTATTGAACTCCAATCTTGCTCACGCTGAATCCTCGGCGGCGCAGTTAACCATTGATGTTCCCTTTGTTGAGCTTCACTCAGGCCCAAGTGCAGGCTATCCCGTCGTACATGTTGTCGAGCAACATGAACAGGTCAGTGTACTACTCAAACGAACATCTTGGCTCAAAGTCCGTGATAAGCGTGGCATTGAAGGTTGGTTTCATGAAGATGACTTACGCGGACTCAGCCAACATGGTGAAGCGGTTAACCAGCATGTCATTGGCACTGAAGCCTTTATGCAAAGAGACTGGGAAGCGGGCGTGATGTATGGCGACCTTGAAGGCGCTAACTTTTATAACGTCCACTTAGGCTATGTTTTCACCCCTGTTTTTAGTGCTGAAATATCTGCAGGTAAAGCCTTAGGTAGCATTTCTGATAGTGACTTATTTGAAGCCATGCTTTACAGCCATCCTTTTCCTGAATTTACCTTGGTCCCTTACATTGGCATAGGTGGCGGCATTATCAACACTAAGCCTCACAGTGTTATCGCGGATTCTGAATCACGTCAAAGCACCTTAATGAGTGCAGCGGCTGGGGTTAAATACCATCTCGCACGTAACTTTATCTTACGCGCCGAATATAAACTCTCGTTGGCCTTAACCGACAGAGATGAAAATGAACAACTTCAATCTTGGAAAGTCGGCTTTAGCGTCTTTTTCTAATGGGCATGGGAATAATGAAGGCAATGATGAAAACAGCGATAACAACAAAAATAAGCATTAATACCATGGTTAAAAGCGCAATTAAATCTTGTTTAACCCTAAGTATCGTCACTTTAGGCATGGGCTATAGCGCCATTGCACTTTCAGCTGAAGCTAGCCAATCAAATACCGTCGGAGTTAAAGCCGATGTTGAGCGCCGCGAAGTACTCGATGATGTATTGGATACAGAAAATTTCGAGGTCGGTATTCAAGGTGGCTTGATGTCAATTGAGGACTTTGAAAATAGCCCTTGGATTAGTGCACATCTGGGGTATCACATCAGTGAACACTTTTATGTCAAAGCCAGATATGCAGTCGCTGAAGGCGGATATACCAGTTTTGAAAAGCTTGCTAACACCGCACCTTTACTGACAGATGAAGAGCGCGAAATGACCTACTACGGTCTCAATATTGGTTATAACCTTCTACCTGGTGAAATATTTTTCAGTGAAGATTTAGTCTTTAACAGTGTGTTCTCCTTTGAAGTCGGTGGTGGTAACACTGAGTTTGCCGGTGATGAACAATTTACGGTGAACTTAACCGCTAACTACCGTGTTTTTCTCAATGACTGGGTTGCATGGGATCTGGCGATGAGTGACTACATCTTTGACACTCAAATAACAGGCTCATCAAAAACGACGCACAATTTAACCTTTTCTACTGGTATTGCTGTTTATTTTTAATCTATAGCCGTTGGTCACAACCTAACTCGAAAAAGAGTTAAACAAAAATTAAATAATAAGAAATAAAGGATTATCAATGATGTTATTTAAGCGTGGGTTCATTGCCCTGTTTACCCTATTTACTTTAAGTGTATCGATTCAAGCCAATGCGTTATCAGAAGGCGATATGGCACCAGATTTCACCTTAAAAAACATGCAAGGTGAGAACCTTAAACTCTCTGAGCAGCGCGGCAATATCATCCTGATTAACTTCTGGGCATCTTGGTGTGGACCTTGTAGAAAAGAGATGCCTGTACTGCAAAAGCTTGAAGACAAATATCGAGATTTAGGCGTTGCTGTTTGGGGCGTCAATGTTGAGCAAGAAAACCAAGCAGGTAAAGACTTTCTAGCCGATCTTAATTTAAGTTTTGATATTTTTTTTGACGAAACAAACAGCCTATCTGAGACCTACGATGTAAAAGCCATGCCAACGACTGTGATTGTCGATCGCGACGGCAAAGTGCGATATGTGTTCTTAGGTTACCAAGACGGTTACGAGAAAAAATACGCCGCTGCGATTAAAAAGCTGATCAGAGAGTAACCCTATGATGAATCCAATCAAAAAAATGCTCATCCTCATAACGGCCCTGTCGTCACTATTGATACTATCGGGTTGCTCAAGTTTAGACATAGAACCTTGGGTAAAACCTTATGAACGCCAAAACCTTGCCGATCCTATTATGCGATTTGGTAGGCATCCCATTGCCAATATGCACGTAGCGCATGTATTGGAGGCCCGTGAGTCTGCTCGAGGAGCAGAAGGAACTGGAGGCGGTGGCTGTGGTTGTAACTAAGATGCTCAAGTGCTTATTAAAGACAGCCACAACAGGATTAATTCTCTGTTCGCCACTCAGCCTAGCTGCAGTGCTAGAGCCTGATCGCGCTGATGTGCTTTATCACAGCTATGAAGGCGGCGGGATGAAAATTGACGGTCCTTCGGTATTGCTTCGAAAAAAGACCTCTGAATCATTGGCGTTTACTGGCTACTACTACCTCGATAGCATTTCTTCGGCCTCTGTAGATGTGCTCAGTACAGCAAGTCCATATAGCGAAAAGCGCCATGAAGGCCAAGTTGGGGTCGAATACCTCAACGATAAGACCTTAATGACCTTTAATGCCCGCCAGAGTGATGAAGACGATTACCTCGCACAATCCTTTAGCGTTAATGTATCTCAAGATACCTTTGGCGATTTAACCAATTTAAGTCTTGGTGTGTCATATGGTGATAATGAAATACGCCGCAATGGCGATGACCAATTTGAAGAACAAAGTCAGCAGTACCGTATTCGCGCAGGCATAAGTCAAATTTTAACTCGCAACTTAACCGCGCAACTTAACTTTGAAGCCATTGCTGACGAAGGTTACCTCAATAACCCATACCGTACGGTACGCTACATAGATACGACTAACCCATCCGGTGTTGGCTATCAGTCTGAAATCTATCCAGAGACTCGAAACTCGTTTTCAACCAAATTATCGGCAAGCTACTTTCTGCCCTATCGCGCGGCGTTATTTTTTCATTATCGCTACTTCAACGACAGCTGGGAAATTGATGCTAATGATGTCGAACTCGGATACCGCCACCCTATTGGTGACTTCTTAGAACTTGAATTTAAAGTGCGTTACTACCAGCAAACTCAAGCTGAATTTTATAGTGACTTATTCCCTTATCAAGATGCACAAAACTACCTAGCCCGCGATAAAGAGTTAAGTGACTTTAATGACTTAACCTTAGGTCTAGGTGTCACTTATTTAATGCCTGAAAGCTTATCTTTTGGAGATACTCGCTCAGAAGCCAGTATTCAATGGGACTACATCACCTTCGACTACAACAACTTTAGAGATCCCACTGCTGATGGTGGCGTAGGTAACGAACCGTTTTACAATTTTTCCGCTAACGTCATCCGCGCTTTTTATAGCGTTTACTTTTAATCATTTTGCGAAATGTTAGCGATTTAGCCCATTTTCAAGGTAGAAATATGAACAACACAGAACAAGGTACTGGACAAGGTACTGGACAAGGTACAGCGCAGGGTAACACTGTTAAGTCATCTACAAATTTTAAAATATGGCTCACTTTGGGGCTATTTATAGCCATTTTCTGGAGCGCGATGCAGCCAAGTTCCGCGTTAGCCAATACTGATAATGACGCGAGTGCTAATGCAATTACTAATGGTAGCGCTGATAGTCAGAGTCAGATAGCAAGCGAACTTGAAAATATTAAAAGCCAAGTCATTAAATTAAATCGTGATTTATTCATTCTTGAAGAAGACTTATTGTTCCCCGCAAGCACTCAAATAGCTGTATTTGTGTCAGTGGATATTGGACGTTTTTTTACCCTAGACAGTGTCGAGCTAAAAATTAATCAGCAGAATGTAGCCGGTTTTTTATATACCCAACGCCAACGTCGTGCACTGGAAAAAGGCGGCATTCAAAAAGTCTATATGGGCAATTTGAAAATGGGACAGCATCAGCTTACCGCTATTTTTACCGGTGTTGATGCAGAAGGTCGCACCGTACAAAGAGCAGTGACTCATCAATTTGAAAAGACAGATGAAACCGTGATGGTGGAATTGAAACTTGAAGATAATGAATCCAGTTATCGTGCAGATGTGAAAGTTGAAGAGTGGGTTTTATAACGGTTATGCCAGTTAATATGAACCAAGCTTTCCGTGACTTTAGCCGCTATGCAGTAGCAACGCCTCAGCTAAAAGCGATAATACTGCTTATCGTTAGCGGCTGTTTTTCAACTGCTGCTATCAGTGCAGATATGCCCACTGATGTCTCAACTGATGAGCTAAATAAGCAACCAACTGAAGTTGCTCATTCAACGGCTGCAACTAATTTAACCCTTGCTCAGCAAGCTAACCTGCGCAATAAACTTTATCGCCAAGCCTTATACTTTTATTTTGAAGGTGATTACAACGCCGCATTAAGCCAAGTTAGCCTAAACAGACAGCGCTTTGATGCTGATACCGCAAAAAGCCATTTGTTTGAAGCTGGCTTACAGGTATCCATCGGCTTACATCATCAAGCTACTGAGACGTTGGCCACGTTCGAGCAAGCATTAATTCAACAACAAGCAAACGATAAGTTGGCAGGTCTTGAGCCACCAACCGAAGATAAGCAAGGCAGTAAAACTGCCACCTCAGCTGATGAGCTAAAGCTTATCGCACTACTACAGTTGTCAGAACAACAAATAGAGCAAGGTAAACACAGTGCTGCCCAGCAAACCCTCGCTAATATCACTCAACTGCCTGCTTCATATGCTGAGCAATATCAGATCCTACACCAATTGGCATATTGGCCTGCATCTGTAACTCCTTCAGCGAAAATACTTGATGAGTCATACGCAGGATCAAACCAAGCAGATACTGAATTAACTGCAAAGTCATCATTATCTGCTTACGTCATGCTTAACCAAGCACTGCAATTGATGCAAGCAAAGGATTATCAACGCGCAGAAACACTGCTGGTACGCATTAAAAACATAAACTTAGCAGCAACTGAAACGAATTTTTGGCAAAGCTTATTTACTGAAAAGAGTCCACAACAACGAGCTCAAGTTTCTAGTAAAAATGTTAATAAAGAAATGACTGACATAAGCATAATGACAGCTGATGAATTGAAGGCAGATAAACAAATCCAGCAGCAAGCCATTAATGATTATGCTCAATTATTGTTAGCCCAAATGTATGTTAAACAAGGTCTATACCAAGCAGCATTCGATCAATTACAAGATTTTCCTGAGCACAGTCCTTACACTGAGTCTGCACTATTTCTATTTGCCTTTTCAGCTCAGCAGGTCAAGCAATATGACACTTCACTGGCATTGCTTGATTTATTAAAACGTGACTATCAATACTCCCAGCTCGGTTGGCAATCAGCATTACTCATCTCTGCTCAAATTAAACAGCAAAACACGCTTTCTGAGAGCCTGTATAGCTATCAACAAGCCGAGCAACTCTATGTTGAACAATTAGCTGACTTAGCACGCTTTCATACTGATATTAAGCAAACCGAATTAACGCCATTATTGTTCAACAGTAATGTAAACGCTCAAACGGGAGCTAATAGTCAATGGCTGCAAAAAGCCTTAGAAAATCCAGAGCTGAAACACGATATCGATACCTTATCTGAGTTATCACTGTTAACGAGCAATATTGACCGTCAGCAGCAAAAAAATGCCTGGATAAAAGAGAGCTTAACACTCAATAAACAGCGCCAAGCTCGCATCATCGAACAACAAAGCCAAACCCAGTATCCTGAATTGATTCAGCAGTTAACCAATCAAAAACAGCTGTTAGCACAAAAGATTACTGAGGCTGAGGCACAAGAAAACGCAGATGTTTTTGCCAATGACGCAGAGCAAGCATGGCTAAAACGCGTCAATGAAAGTGAAAATATTATCAAGGCTATTAGTGGTCAGCGGAGCACTGAAGAGTATCAACAAAGACTAAGCCGCGTTAAAGCTGTCCTTAACTGGGAGTTACAACAGCAATTTCCTCAAAGGTTATGGCAACATAAAAAATTACTTAAACAAGTCGACCAACAACTCGTACTGGTGAGTCAGCAGCAACAACGCTTTGCTCAGTTAGCCAATTCTCAGCAACAAACCACTGCGTTTGAGCAGCGCCAAGCTCAAGCAGAAACGAGACTGGTTACAACAACTCAAAATATCGCAGCACTTGAAGCCTCAATCAAAGCTCAAATTCAACAAAAAATCTCAGTCTTTGTTTCTGAGCAACAAATTCAACTTGAACAGTTATTACTGGCCTCTCGCCATGAAATGGCGGCTGTATTAGAGCAAATGTCCCAACCTGTTATAAATGGGGAGGAATTATAATGACCCCATCAAAACCAACGCTATCTCTACTCGTTAGCTGCATGATCATTGCTGGCGTCAGCGGTTGTAAAAGCACCCTAGATACTCAAGCTAATAACAATCCCAAAAGAGCGACATTAACTGATTTAGCCAAACAACAACCCCAAGTTTCATTGGACTCACTTACGCTGACAAAAGCGCAGCGAAGCCAAAAACTTGCGCAAATTTATCAGCAATTACTGACATTAGAACCCAACCCAGAAGTCAGAACACACGTTGAATATCGTCTGGTTCAAATTAAGACTGAAAATCTTGAAGAGCAAATGTTTGGTGAGCTTGAAACCACAGTTCTTGATGAAGATACAGGGGTTAACTCGTTAGCTGCAGAGCAAAAAGCTTTGCAACAGTTCAAGCAAAACGATCAACAGCTAGTAAAATTAATCGCTGAGTATCAAACACTATTACAGCGCTACCCTAATCGCGCTGATAACGAGCATCTGCAGTATCAACTGGCAAAAGCGCTAGATTTGCAAGGCCAGCTAGATGAAAGCTTAATCGAGATGGAATCGTTATTATCCCGCTACCCTAACACTCAATATTTGGCAGAGCTTAACTTTAGGCGCGGCGAAATCTATTACAACTTGCAAGATTACCCTGCTGCGATAAGCGCTTATAAACAGGTTCAATCAGCTGATAACAATGATAAATATTTACTCAACAGCATTTATATGTCTGGCTGGTCACTGTTTAAACTGAATCGCTTACCTGAGGCTGACAGTACCTTTTTATCCGTGTTCGATACGATTTTAGCTAACCATAAACCAAAGCAAAATGAGTTAACCGCAACTGATTTCAGCTTTGCCAGTTTGAGCAGCCGCGAGCAAAACCTAGCAATTGATGCGCAGCGAGTTCTAAGTATTTCACTCAGTCAGCAGCAACAATCCGTGTCCTTAGTTGCGCTGGTGACATCAAAACAAGACACGCGTTACTTACCTATTTATCAACATGTTCTATTTGATAACTTAGCAAAATTCTTACTGAAACAAGAGCTGCAACATGATGCAGAGCTGACCTATCAAGCCTATATCGATTTGGCACAAGATAACATTTGGTCTGCTCGTTACTCATTGGCTTTACTTGAGCTTTATCAGCGCCAAGGTAAGTTTGCTTCAATGCATAAACTCAAAAATGATTATATTAACCAATACGGGTTAAATAGCACTTTTTGGAGTCAAGCAAGTGCAAAGCATCAACAAGAGTTACTACCTCATTTACTGGCATTTAGTGATGAGCATAGCCGCAGAGTTTACGCCAACGCGCAAAATCAGCCTGCAGGCATTGGCCGAGTAAGCGCTTTTAAAGCGGCAGCAAATGCATTAAGTACCTACTTACAACTCGCAAAACTGCCACAAGCAAGCAGCTTACTCAGCAAAGATATTCACACTGATGAATACCTGTTTGCTGATGCTAATTTTGAAGCCAAGCAATTTAGACAAGCACTTAACAGTTATAAAACTATCGCTTATGGTGAAATCAGTTCTATTGATGAATCGGTTCAAGCAGACCAGCCAAACCAACAAGCTGATCACTTAAGCCAAGCAAATAAGCAGCTAAACCAAGAGCAGATAGCCCTCAAAAAGCAGGCGGCTTATGCAACCACAATCACAATTCGAGAAATCCTAACGCCGCTGCAAAATCAAGCTAATGCAAATTTGGATAGCACTCAGGTAGTTCTCCAAGAGAGGGTCGCCTTAGATAAACAGTTTATCGCCAACTACCCAGATGATAAACGCGCTCTAGAGCTTGCAACTCACGGCGCCCAATATTCATTTGCATCGAAAAACTACCTGGATTTAGCCCAGTTCAGCGAATTTGTATTGGTGACTCACGGTGTCATTAATCAACCCTCTGAGAAAAGTGCAGAACAAATAGCGGTAGTAGCGCGGCAAACACCTGATGAATTAGCCAGTGTACAAAAACCTCAGGCTTATATCGCCCTCGATAAATCAAGTGTTATCAACCCAGTACAGCACGGTAAACAGCTGCCTAAAACTCAATTAAAACAAGTACAACTTGTGACTCAGTTATATGCTCACGGGTTATATCAGCAAAGCCAATATGCCCTTGCTGAGCAATCTTATAATCTGGCGTTAAAATATTTAAGTGTCAGTCAAACACCGACAGCGCAGCAAGCGACATCACGAGTTGAAATGCGCGATTTATTAGCATCAAGCATTTACTTCCAAGCACAGGCTAACAAGAACGACAATCCGCAACTTGCTGTTGTCGATTTATTACGGATTAGCAAAGCAGTGCCTGAATCAAAATATGCAGTCAGTGGCGAGTTTGAAGCGGCGAATATCTTGCTTTCGCAACAGCAATGGCAACAAGCCATTACGGTATTGGTGCCATTTCAAAAACGTTACCCTAAACATCAATTCAGTGCATCAATCCCAGCAAAACTTGCTCAGTCATATGAAGCATTAGAACAATGGGAATTGGCTGCTGAGCAACTGTTGATTATTGTTGCCAATGAACCCAAAGGAGCGCTAAAGCGTGAGGCGCAATATACTGCTGCGGAGTACTACCTCAAAGCAGGCGAAACCGAAAAAGCCCGCTTAACCTATCGAACATACGCTAAAGATTACCCTGAGCCTTTTGATGTAGCACAAGAAGTACGCCTTAAAATGAGCGAGTTTTATCAAGTTTCTAACGAGCCCAATAAGGAATATTACTGGTATCGCCAGATATTAACCTTCCACGCCAAGCAGCAAGCTAAAGCGAATACCTTTGCTGGGCGAGAAATTGAAATTGCCTCAATTGCAGCTTCTGAATTAGCCCAAGCACACCAGCAAACATTTATCGCGATTAAGTTAACCGCGCCATTAAATAAAACCTTGAAGCGTAAACAAGACGCGATGAAACAAGCTATTGGTTATTACCAGCAAGTGTTGGACTTTCAACGAGCACAATATGTGCCACAAGCGACATTTAACTTAGCTGAAATGTATCGCCAGTTAGCGGCTGATGTTATGGATTCTGAGCGCCCTAGTGACCTAGATGAATTAGCGCTGGAAGAGTACGAAATATTGCTTGAAGAGCTCGCCTATCCATTTGAGGAAAAGGCTATTGAAATTCATATCAGTAACACTGAGCGGGCTTGGCAAAATATCTATGACCAATGGATTGGCAAAAGCTTCGCAACCTTAACTGAGCTGTCACCTGCGTTATATAACAAACAGGAGGTGACACATGATGTCGTTGAATCAATTCACTAAACCTTTAAGTAAGAGAGTAAACAGGCGAGTGAATAATAAAGTGAATAATAAAGTGAATAACACACTTTTTTCAGCTCATGTCACCATCAAGTTATTACTGGGTTTCAGCCTAATGATCTTGTCTGCATGCTCAACGATGACTAATGATCAAGCGAGTGAAAACGCCGAAGCTAACGGTATTGATGCCCTAGATAGCAGTATGGTGGATATGGTCAACACAGATGATGGCATTGCTAGCTCTGTGGCAAATGGCTCTGTAGGGAACAGCTCGAACAAGCAAACGGCAAATAATGGCGCTTTAAATGACATAACAGCCAACAATTACAACTTATATGCAGAGCAAGCACAGCAACGTTTAGCCAATGTACCCAGTACGGTGTTAACTCAGTATCAAGATGCACTTGCTCTGATGAAACAACAGCAATTTGATCAAGCTGATGCATTATTTGATCAGGTACTCTTGGCGCAGCCAACCCTATCAGGAGCATTAGTAAACAAAGCCTTAATCGCCATTAATAAAAGTGACTTTAGTCAGGCTGAATCTTTGTTAAATCAAGCCATTGCTGTTAACGATAAAAACCCTTACGCCTTTCAGTTGAAGGCCTTTGTAGCAAGAAAGCAAGGTCAATTTGAACAGGCAGAAAAAGATTATTTAACCGCATTATCTATTTGGCCTAATTATCCAGAAGCACAAGTTAACCTCGCTATTTTGCTCGAGCTATACCGAGGAAAACTATTGGATTCGAGACGTTATTATCAATCTTATTTATTGCTAAAACCTGATGATGTTCAAGCCCAGCGATGGTTGGCTGGCGTTGAAATAAAAATTCAGCGCGCTGGGCTCAATTTGCAACAAGGAGAAGGATAAGATGGTTAGTTCATTAACCCCGATGACAACATACCGTGTTAACGCAGCTGTTATTGCTGTTATGACACTCTTGCTGCTATCAGTCATTAGCATTGGCCAGCTTAATGCCGCTGAAACCGTCAGCACAGCAAACAAACCCGTATTAATTGAAAGTAAAGTGACCGGCACGCAAGAGCAACCCAAAGTGCTTTACATCATGCCTTGGCAAGGAATTACCAACCCTGTAGCAATACAAGATAACAATATGCAAATCATCTTGCCGCAATTCAAACCGATTAACCCTAAAAAGTTCCAACAAGAGGTACGTGATTTCAGTGTGAATACTTCATCAAAACAATAAAGGGTGTATTCACCAAGATAAAAGTTTAACCCGAAGCAGTAACAAAAAAGCAGTAACAAAAAATAACTACATTTAGGACGAGTCAAAAACAACTTCGTTCGACTCTATAAAAAGGAAAATATCATGAGTTTTACCGACCATATCATTGCATTTTTACAAAATGGTGGCCCGTTCATATACCCTATCGCCCTAGTATTAGTTGTCGGTTTGGCCATCACTATCGAACGTTGGTTATATCTCAGTTCAGCTCATCGTACTAACCAAAAAGCATTCTCGTTAATCAAAGAAGCACTTAAAAGCGGTGATGTCGCGACAATCAGTCAACATGCGCAAAATAATAAAGCCCCTGTCTTTGATGTATTGCAATCTGGTATCGTCAGAATTTCACAAGCTAATCGTCGTGAAGATGTGGAATACGCCATGGAAGAAACCATCATGGAGTACATGTTGAGACTTGAAAAGCGCACGCCATTTATTGCTACCTTAGCCAATATTGCTACGCTACTTGGTCTACTGGGTACCATTATGGGGCTGATTGCCGCGTTCTCTGCGGTAGCCAGTGCAGATCCAGCTGAAAAAGCTAACCTGCTGTCTTCCAGTATTTCTGTTGCAATGAACACCACTGCATTTGGTCTTATTACCGCTATTCCGCTAATTCTATTTCACTCAACACTGCAAACTAAAACTGCAACTATTGTTGATTCAATTGAAATGGCTGGCATTAAATTACTTAATTCACTGTCTTTTTCTAAGCAAGCGGATTCGGACCGAGGCTAATAATTATGAGACGCCGTCGTCGCCCTAATACCGAAGATGCAGAACTCGATATCACTTCATTTATGAATTTGATGATCGTGCTCGTACCTGTGTTATTACTGAGTTTGGTATTTTCACAAGTACGGATACTAAATCTGCAATTGCCTGTTATGTCAGAGTCTCAACAAGCTGAAGATGATCAAGAACCCAAAGTATTGGAACTGGTCATTACCCAGCAAAGTCTTGAGCTCAACTACCCTGCAGGCATATTACTTAAACGTTTTGAAACAACAGAACAAGGTTATGATTTCAAGGCTTTGTCTGTGTACTTACAAGACCTTAAACTGACTTTTCAACAACAAGAAATCGATAAAAATGACATAGTGCTTTTGCTTGAATCTGATATCGATTATCAGACCATTGTGACTGCAATGGATACCGTGCGCTCATACAAAGCAGTGGTTGCGGCTAACCTAGTCGATGCTGAACTGTTTCCGCTTATCTCATTAGGCGATGCACCTGAAGAATCACTTGCTGAAACACAAGTAAGTGAAACCACAGGAGGCAAATCATGAAGCAATCACCCAGAGCTAAACGACTTGCTAAGCACCATAAGCGCTTTAAATCAGGTGGCAAACTTAACTTAGTTGCCTTGATGGATATCTTTACGATTTTGGTATTCTTCTTGATTGTGAATCAATCTGAAGTACGCGTTCTACAAAATATCGAAAAGATAAAGTTACCTGTCTCTATTGCTGAAGAACTGCCAGTTGAAAACCTGGTTATCACAGTACTTGAAGATACAGTGCTTATCCAAGAGCGAGCTGTTTGGCAAAATAGTGCTGATAAGCCTAACTTCAGTGAACAAGAAAACCTTGAGTTTATCGAAGCGATGACTACAGAGCTTACATACCAAGCGAGTAAACGTACTGAGTTAACAGAGTCAGAACAGGAAAAAGGCCGTGCCGTCACCATTATTGGCGATAGCAGCACACCTTATATGGCGTTAAAGCAAATTATGGCTGCTTGTGCTGAAACGGGATATAGAAATATGTCATTAGCCGTTGAGCGCCAAGCCAGTAAAACGGCTGAGGAGGGTTAGCATGACAGCAGCAAGCTTATCCCATTCGTTTAATGGCAGTAGCCCAAATGGTAATAGCTTTAACGACATAGGTGATTTATTTAAGCCCAGTAAACAAGATAGGTTATTTAAACAGATCTTAGTGTTACTACTGGTGATTTACGCTGTGTTCGGCATCGGTGTGCCTTTACTTGAGCAAGTTGAAGTGCCAAGAGAAGTTAAAGAGCAATTACCACCGCAGTTAGCGAAAATAATGCTTAAAGAAAAACAACTTCCAGTGCCTGAAAAGCCAGAGGTTATTCCTGAACCTGAGCCAGAACTTGAAAAAGAGCCGGAAAAGGTTGAAGAAAAGCCTGTCGATAAACCTGTTGAAAAACCAATAGTACAGCCGACAATGACCCGTGAGGCCGCAAAAGAAAAAGCACAAACTTCAGGGCTAGCAGCCATGAAAGATGAGCTTTTTTCAATGCGTGAAGCGTTTGATATCAAGCCGGCATCTCAAAGTGCCCTTGAACAAACGCAGGCGCAAGAAGTGAAAGTCAAACGTAAGATGTTAGCAGCTTCGGCCAATACCCAAAGTGAGAGTTTAACCACCTCTACCGTCAATCAAACCGTTGCGTCAGATGCTTTAAGCACTAAAAACACCCAACAAATTAGGTTGGCAGAAGAGGAAGTGTTAGCTACTCAAGGGGCAATTGCCGAGGAAGAGCAACTGGCTTCTGCGGGAATCCAACGTTCAGAGGCTGCATTACGCCGCACACTTGAGGCGAACAAAGCACGTTTATATGCCTTGTATAATCGAGCTCTGCGTAAAGACCCTTTCCTCAAAGGTAAAGTCATGTTTGAGATTGAGATCCTGCCTAATGGCAGCATTAGTCGGGTTGATATTCAATCAAGCCAGCTTAACAATGCCAAATTAGAGCGCCAACTAAAGGTTGTGTTACGTTCAATCACCTTCCCTGCAGAAGATGTTGCAACAATGACAACCATTTGGGCGATCGACTTCTTACCCAGCTAGACAGAAGTAAGCGATAAATGATTAATTAATTTTTATCAGTTAACAATACGGCCAATTGGCCGTATTTTTTTATTTGCTTAAGCCATAAAAAGTAAAACTGATTAAAGCACTTGCTTCATGATCTTAGCATCAGGGCCATAACTTGCGTTAGCCGCCTGCTCATGATCAATCTCAAAGCCCATTTTTTGCCAAAAAGGGACTGAGCCTTGTATTGCCACAAGTTGTATTTGTGAGTAATTGTATTGCTTAGCAATTAATTTTAACTGCTCAACCATTTGCTTACCGACTCCAGAGCCTTTTAATAGAGCAGATACCGCTAAATCATGTAGAAACAACTTACTACCCTCCTTTTTATCAGAAAGTGTCTGATAGAGCTTAGGAGGCGTTTTATTAGCCCAAACATGAGCCAATAGATAAGCCATTACCTTTTGCTCTTCATTTTGATAGACAAAACAGCAGTGAGCAGAATGCTGCCATTTATCCCGAAGGACTTCGAGCGGCTCTGGTTCAATATCCACATACACTTGCGATTGGAGTTTATAGATTTCAGGCCACATTGACTCTGTAATTGGATTGATTGGCATTTCGGGCAGACTCTGAATGTAATAATTTAGAAAGTAATAATTTGGAACGTATGACTTATCCATCATACAAAAATAATCATAAGGCTCAATCGATAAGTGATAATGGATAAATATAAGAAGATAAATCATAAATTTTAGGCAACAAAAAGCCCGTCATAAGACGGGCTCTTGCTTTAACCGTGAGGCTAAATTTGGCTGGGATACCAGGATTCGAACCTGGGGATGCCGAGATCAAAACCCGGTGCCTTACCACTTGGCGATATCCCAAAATTTGGATATGTATAACTTAATCTAGGAAGATGTACATATTGAAGAAAAATTTGATGGTACGGGAAGAGAGACTTGAACTCTCACACCTTACGGCACCAGAACCTAAATCTGGCGTGTCTACCAATTCCACCACTCCCGCATCAAATTTTTACCAGAATAAACTCATTTACATCATGAGTAAACACTGTTTCTTGCTCTTTCCAACTCAGTAGTAAAAGGGTAACCCTCTATTCTACCTTTTAAATATGGTAGCAATGGCGGGACTTGAACCTGCGACCCCAGCATTATGAGTGCTGTGCTCTAACCAGCTGAGCTACATTGCCGAAGATGGCTGGGATACCAGGATTCGAACCTGGGGATGCCGAGATCAAAACCCGGTGCCTTACCACTTGGCGATATCCCAATAATCTTTTACTACTTACTTTAAAATGGCTGGGATACCAGGATTCGAACCTGGGGATGCCGAGATCAAAACCCGGTGCCTTACCACTTGGCGATATCCCAATCTAAAGCTTTTTAAAAAACCCGCTATTTACATAGCCAATTTTTTTAATAATGGTACGGGAAGAGAGACTTGAACTCTCACACCTTACGGCACCAGAACCTAAATCTGGCGTGTCTACCAATTCCACCACTCCCGCACTGACTCTGTTTTTCATCCAGAACACGATGCTCATTTAACCTTGAGAAGGTTGCCGGTCATATTTCTAAAGTTATCACTTTAACTAACCAGCAATCTCTTATTTTACATCTAGAGAAGATGGTAGCAATGGCGGGACTTGAACCTGCGACCCCAGCATTATGAGTGCTGTGCTCTAACCAGCTGAGCTACATTGCCACTTTATTCTTACTTGCCCTCGTCGTGAGGACGGGGCGTATTATGCTTATTCAGGGTATCGAGGTCAACTGCTTTTTTTAGCTATTTTCATCAATTGTTGTTGTTCGGCTATAAGTTCACCAAACTGAGCACCAAATCGACAAAATATCCTAATAAAGTTAACCTCAATACTCTTTAACGGTGATCTTCAGACTATTATAGTTTGAAAATACCGATTACACGTTAAATAGGAAATGCATAACATCGCCATCTTTAACGATATAACCTTTACCTTCGACACGTAATTTACCCGCATCTTTAGCGCCAGCTTCACCTTTATGTTCGATAAAGTCATCATAGCTCATTACTTGAGCACGAATGAAACCACGTTCGAAGTCAGTATGGATCACGCCCGCTGCTTGTGGCGCACTCGCACCGACTGGTACTGTCCATGCTCTTACTTCTTTTACACCTGCAGTAAAGTAAGTTTGTAAGTCTAATAATTGGTAACCCGCACGGATCACGCGATCAAGACCTGACTCTTCAAGGCCAAGATCAGCCATAAACTCAACGCGATCTTCAGCATCCATTTCTGCAAGCTCTGATTCAATTGCAGCACAAACTGCAACAACTACTGCATTTTCAGTCTCAGCAATCGCTTTAACAGCATCTAAATGTGGATTATCTTCAAAACCATCTTCAGCTACGTTAGCAATGTACATCGTAGGCTTTAATGTAAGGAAGTTAAGGTAAGCAACAGCGGCAATCTCTTCTTTGCTTAACTCTAGTGAACGCAACATTTGGCCTTCATCTAATGTTGGGCGCATTTTTTCAAGCACTTCAACTTCAAACTTAGCTTCTTGATCGCCACCTTTAGCACGCTTCTGTTGACGGAAAATAGCACGCTCTAAGCTATCTAAGTCAGCAAGTGCAAGTTCAGTGTTAATCACTTCGATGTCACCAGCTGGATCAACTTTATTAGCAACGTGAACGATGTTTGGATCTTCAAAACAACGAACAACATGACCAATTGCATCAGTTTCACGGATGTTAGCAAGGAACTTATTTCCTAAACCTTCACCTTTTGATGCGCCTGCTACCAAACCAGCAATATCAACAAATTCCATTGTGGTTGGTAAAATACGCTCAGGGCTAACAATCGCTGCTAACTTATCTAGACGTGAATCCGGTACAGGTACAACACCTGTGTTAGGCTCAATGGTACAAAACGGGAAGTTAGCTGCTTCAATTCCTGCTTCTGTTAATGCATTAAATAGTGTCGACTTACCTACGTTTGGCAAACCCACAATGCCGCATTTAAAACCCATATTTGTTACCTTTATATATGTTGAACTGCATCGAAACTGAGGCAGTGAATATCAATAGTTGCTTTGAAACAGAAAAACCTTACTACCTTTATATAGGCTATAAAATTTAAACTGCTTTAAAAGTATGTAATCTGTTCATGGCTTTCGCCATATCTTGCTTAAATAAAATCTCAGTTGAACGCACTGCTTCATCAATCACTGCATCCATCTTTTCTTGTTCGCTTGCTGGCGCTTTACCCAGTACATAACCGCTAACACGATTTTTGTCTCCAGGATGACCTATACCTATCCGTAGGCGGTGAAACCCTTTGTCATTGGCCATTTTAGCAATAATGTCTTTTAAACCATTATGGCCACCATGACCGCCACCTAATTTAAACTTTGCAACGCCCGGTTCCATATCAAGCTCATCATGAGCGACTAATATTTCTTCTGGAGTAATTCGGAAAAAATTGGCTAATGCACCTACTGATTTTCCGCTAAGGTTCATAAAAGTGGTCGGGATCAATAATCGTACGTCTTTACCATCAATCGTCACTCTGGCAGTTAAACCAAAGTATTTACTGTCAGGTACAAGCGTTGCGCCGCATAGGCGCGCTAGCTCTTGCACATACCATGCACCGGCATTATGACGAGTTTGTGCGTATTCAGCACCAGGATTGGCAAGACCAACAATTAGTTTTATTTGACTCATTAGCACTCATTTTTAGCGAATAATATGACCGCGCTGACTTCAAATCATCCTAATAAAATTGCCGAAATGTGATTTGAAGGCGCTAAAGCGCGGCATTTTAACACTCAAAACTGAACTCAACAATTACCGCGTGTTATTTAACCTAGATTTAGGCTAAACCTAATGCATATTTGAGGACTTTCTTTTTGATAGGGTTATCATGGTTTGCGAGCTTTAGCATACCATTACGTAGTAGCTTAAGCGGCATTAAGTCATTACTGAAACCGGCATAAAATGCATCCATTGCCGACATCATTAATAAGTTGTCGCTATAACGCTTACATTGATATTGCTTTAAAGTGGTTTCAGTCCACCATGGACGGTTATTACCAACCGCATCGGCGATAGTCGCAATCAATACGTCGACATCTTTAAAACCAATATTTACCCCTTGACCTGCAAGTGGGTTAATCGTGTGAGCTGCATCGCCTAAAATCACCACATTATCTTGGCAATATGATTGCGCATGACGACGTGTTAACGGAAAGCTACCACGGTCGATAACAGTAAAATTACTGTCTAATCGCTGCGGGAAGTGTTGTCTAATTTGCTCAGCAAGTTGCAGATGATTAAGCTGCATTAACTGTTTAATACGGCTACGACTGTCATACCAAACTAATGAAGCATTGTTGCCAGGAAGCGGTAATAACGAACGCGGCCCTGCTGGAGTAAATTGCTGCCAGGTGACATCTTGCTGCTCAGTGGATGTGGCGACATTAATAAGCATCGCTGATTGGGCATAATCCCAACCAGTAATACCAATACCAGCCCATTGACGCACTTGCGAGTTCGCACCATCAGCGCCAACTAATAATGCAGCACGGATTTCTGTCCCAGAATCTAAAGTGACTTTTATCTGTTGTTGATCATCAAGGGTTACACGCTCAAAACGACTGACACTTTCAGGGCAATAGAGTGTGATATTGTCCATAGCCTCAATTTTTTGCCATAAACAAAGTTGAATTAATCGATTTTCAAAGAAGTAGCCTAAATGTGGCTCATCAATTTGATCTGCATGAAATTGAGTGATGCAATCTTCCACCTCCCAAGTTTCTAGGCCTTTATAAGCCACATGACGCAAAGATAACAATTCATCCAATACCCCAAGTCGCTCAAGCAATTGCTCTGAAGCAACACTAATAGCAGACACTCGAAGATCTAGGGGCTGTTCAGGCTCATAGGCCTTTGGTTGATAGGCTTCTATCATTGCGACATTCAGGCCAAGCTGCCCTAACCCTACCGCGACAGCTGCGCCAACCATGCCGCCGCCCACAATCACCACATCATGTTGAACTTGTAGATCTTGTTTTGCCTTATCTTGAACTGCATCTTGCATTGCTAAACCCTTCTCATCGCACTTTCGTACTTATTAGCATTAACCGTAACGATTAAAATATGTACAAACGTGTCTAAAATCGCTTAATCGTGTCGATATGTTGCTATCTAATCTTAGAGCAACACCTGCTTACAATGGTGACACATTAACCAGTAAACCTCTTCATATACTGAAACTGTCTAATGGATACACCTTGCACCACATCCGTCATGCCAAGGTAAGAGAGGATACTATGTCTAGTCAAAGCACGTACGTACATTCTAACAATATTAGCAGCAACCATTCGGGCCTACTTTCTATTCCTAAGGCTATATCAAAGCGTATGCCAAAGCGCAGAAAATCAGCAAGCATCACTCGAATGTTTACCCATAGTTTACTGGCTATCACAGCATTATTTTCTGTTGCTTCCCAAGCGCAAATGCAGCCAATGGAAACCGTCACCGTGATTTACCGTTCTTCGTTTGATTATGCCTTATATCAACAAACCACGGAAATACTCACACGCTTTAATCGGGAGCTACCACAACAAATTATTGCCAGAGCTCGTCAAGATAACGTGGCAATGGCAAAAGAATTCGGTTTTTCAGTCCAAGAAGCCAATGAATTAGTCTCGTTTGACTATCATGCAGATCAACTACAGCAAAACTTAATCGCTCAAGCGCGCCTTGATAATCAGCGCATAGCCAAGCAATTAGGCTTTTTTACCAATCAATCAAACGAGTTAGCCGACCAAGATAAATACTCGCAAAAAATAGGGGTATTAAGCTTTTCAGAATAATGCTCACTAGATGTGCACAAAGGCTAGCCAGCGAGCCTTTGTGCAGTTAAAATACTCGGCTATTTTTCTGTGGTATATAGAACGGCGTATCTGATGAGTAAAAAACTACACATAAAAACCTGGGGCTGTCAGATGAATGAATACGATTCATCTAAAATGGCTGACTTGCTGGACGATTATCAAGGTTACACCTTGACTGAGAATGCTGAAGAAGCAGACGTACTCCTGCTTAACACATGCTCAATTCGTGAAAAAGCACAGGAAAAAGTGTTTCATCAGCTTGGTCGCTGGAAAACCTTAAAAGATAAAAATCCTAATTTAGTTATCGGTGTCGGTGGTTGTGTTGCTTCACAAGAAGGTAAAGCAATTAAAGAACGTGCTCAATGCGTTGATATCATTTTCGGCCCACAAACCTTGCATCGTTTACCTGAAATGATCACCCAAATTAATAATGGCGACAAAGCCGTTATTGATGTGAGCTTCCCAGAAATCGAAAAGTTTGACCGTTTACCAGAGCCAAAAGCTGATGGTCCATCGGCATTCGTTTCAATTATGGAAGGCTGTAGCAAATACTGTTCATTCTGTGTTGTACCTTATACACGCGGCGAAGAAGTTAGTCGCCCAGTCGATGACGTGATTCTAGAAGTCGCTCAGCTAGCTGAACAAGGTGTACGTGAAGTTAACCTGTTAGGCCAAAACGTGAATGCCTTCCGTGGTCCGACTCACGACGATGAAATTTGTACCTTTGCAGAGTTATTGCGCTTAGTGGCATCAATAGATGGCATTGACCGTATCCGCTTTACAACTAGTCATCCGATTGAGTTCTCTCAAGACATCATTGATGTATATGAAGACACTCCTGAACTTGTTAGCTTCTTACACCTTCCTGTTCAATCAGGATCAGATCGTATTTTGACTAACATGAAACGTGGCCACATGGCGATTGAATACAAATCAATTATTCGTCGTTTACGTAAAGCCCGTCCTGATATTCATATCAGTTCTGACTTTATTATTGGCTTCCCTGGTGAAAGCCAAGCTGACTTTGAAGACACAATGAAGTTAATTGAAGATGTAAGCTTCGATCACAGCTTCAGCTTTATTTACAGTGCTCGTCCAGGTACCCCAGCTGCAGACTTACCAGATGATGTCACTATGACTGAAAAGAAACAGCGTCTGGCTATTTTACAAGACCGAATCACCCAGCAAGCGATGCGTTACAGCCGTCAAATGTTAGGTACTGTGCAACGTATTTTAGTTGAAGGTCCTTCAGTAAAGAATCCAATGGAGCTTCGCGGTCGTACTGAAAATAACCGCGTAGTGAATTTCGAAGGTAACCCTAAGAGCATTGGCGGGTTTGTTGACGTAGAAATCGTTGACGTATACACCAACTCTTTACGTGGCGTATTTGTTCGCGCAGAAGATGAAATGGATTTACGTCGTAGTTTGCGTCCGTCTGACATTTTAGCTAAACACAAAACTGATGATGATTTAGGCGTAACCCAATTTACCCCTAATTAAGTCATAATCTAGTGATGATATTTAGTTAATAAAGGCGGCTATAAGCCGCCTTTATTGTGCTTTTACCTAAATACCGTGGTATTTTAAATACAACACTCGTAGACTCTTTGTTAATAAACATATCGTTTTTGGAGCATTATTTTTGTCCACTAAAGTTACAACCATGAATTTGTATCTCGAGCCTGCTGAGACTCGAAGAATTGCCTCATTATGTGGTCCTTATGATGACAACATTAAGCAACTTGAGCGCCGTCTAGGTGTTGAGATTGTCCATAAAAACAACCATTTCACAATTGTTGGTCTGCCTCGTAATGCCTTTAATGCCAATAATTTATTGAAACAGCTTTATATTGAAACCCAAACGGTTAAAGGCAGCACGCCTGATCTTGAACCTGAACGAGTTCATCTCGCCATTCAAGAAGTGATTAATCTTGAGGCAGAATCTTCTGCTGAAGACGATACCCTACACATCAAAACTAAGCGCGGCATCATCAAGCCACGCAACCCAAACCAAGCTAATTATGTGGCAAACATTGCTAAACATGACATCACCTTTGGTATTGGGCCTGCTGGCACAGGTAAAACCTTTTTAGCTGTTGCAGCCGCAGTCGATGCATTAGAACGTCAAGAAGTTCGTCGTATTCTATTAACGCGTCCAGCGGTTGAAGCCGGTGAAAAACTCGGATTCTTGCCGGGTGATTTAAGCCAGAAAGTCGACCCGTATTTACGCCCACTTTATGATGCTTTGTTTGAAATGTTAGGTTTTGAAAAAGTTGAAAAACTGCTTGAACGCAACATCATTGAAATCGCCCCGCTGGCTTACATGCGTGGTCGTACTTTAAATGATGCCTTTGTGATTTTAGATGAAAGCCAGAACACCACTGTTGAACAAATGAAAATGTTCTTAACTCGTATCGGCTTTAATTCACGCGCGGTCATCACTGGTGATATTACTCAAATCGATTTACCGCGCAGTCAAAAGTCAGGACTACGCCAGGCAATTGAAGTGCTCAGCGAAGTCAATGACATTAGCTTTAACTTCTTTATGTCTCAAGATGTGGTTCGTCACCCGATTGTTGCCCGCATAGTCGAAGCTTATGAAGCATTTGATTCAAAAGAACTGGCACTAAAAGCTGAAAAAGAGCGCCAATATAAACAACGTCAGAATGCATTTAATGAACAAATGAGCAATGAAGATGCTAATACTGTTGGAGTGGTAAAAAATGACGCTTAACTCTGACGTAGCTTCAAAGCTTGATTTAGAGCTAGATTTACAAATTGCCGTTGATGACCCGCAACAATTACCAACTCAAGATGAGTTTGAGTTATGGGTTAAAACAGCACTCGGTAATACCATGGAAACGGCTGAATTAACGATTCGCATTGTCGAAAACAGTGAAAGTCAGCAGCTTAACCATACTTACCGCGGGAAAGATAAACCTACCAATGTTTTATCTTTTCCTTTCGAGGCGCCTCCAGGGATTGAATTACCACTTTTAGGTGATTTAATCATTGCCGCTGAAGTCGTAGAACTCGAAGCAAAACAACAGAATAAGCCCCTTATAGCACATTGGGCCCACATGGTTATTCACGGCTGCTTGCATTTGCTAGGTTATGACCATATTATCGACAACGAAGCTGAAGAAATGGAGTCATTAGAGACTCAACTCATTGAAGGCTTAGGTTTTTCAAATCCGTATAAGGAAGCATAAATAAGTCAAAGGATTGCATGTAAATGCCTCCGATGATTTAGTAAAATATTATGAGTGACGACATCCCACCGAGTACCAACGCCCGTAAAAAAAACTGGATTGACAAAATAGGTCAGTTGTTTCAGGGCGAACCTCAAAATCGCGAAGATCTCGTAGAGGTCATTGCGGGCGCTGAAGAGCGTGATTTAATTACTGAAGATACCCGTGAAATGATGAATGGCGTATTAGAAGTTTCAGGATTACGCGTACGCGATATCATGATCCCTCGCAGCCAAATAGTCACACTACAAATCGATAGCACAGTTGATGAATTACTGAAAACAGTAATAGAATCAGCTCACTCTCGTTTTCCTGTAGTCAACGAAGATAAAGACCATATCGAAGGCATTTTGCTTGCAAAAGATCTGCTTAAGTATGGCTTCAAGCAATCAGACCAACCTTTCTCACTGCATCAAGTCATCAGGCCAGCTGTAGTGGTTCCAGAAAGCAAACGTGTCGATGTGCTACTCAAAGAATTCCGCTCCCAGCGATATCATATGGCCATTGTGGTCGATGAATATGGTGGGGTATCCGGTCTTGTCACAATTGAAGATATCTTGGAAGAAATCGTCGGTGAAATTGAAGATGAATTCGACCATAGTTCAGTAGAAGATACGGAAATCAAAAAAATCAGTAACACCGTGTTTATGATTAAAGCACGTACCCCTATTGATGAATTTAACGAAGCTTGCGGTACTCAATTCAGCGATGAAGAATTTGATACTGTCGGCGGTTTAGTGTCACACGCCTTTGGTCATTTACCAGAGCGCAATGAAAGTGTACTTATCGATAATATCGAGTTTAAAGTCACTAACGCTGATACAAGACGGTTAATTCAACTTAGCGTTAAGTTACCAGATCCTAAACTTCAAGAAGATAACGACGACTAACACTGTGTTTAAAAAAATAAATATCTCGAAGTCATCACTATTAAAGATGGTGACGGCTTTTGCTGCGGGCGCGAGTACCACTCTCGCCTTTGCTCCTTACGCAATATGGGCTTTCTACCCCGCGGCAATGATATTTGTTCTCTATCAAAGCCGACACTTAACCCCTAAAGAAAACTTCTTTCATTGGCTAAGTTTCGGCTTTGGTTGTTTTGCTTTTGGGATCAGCTGGGTCCATGTCAGTATTGATACGTTTGGCGGATTACCGTTATTCGTTTCAATGGGGCTTATGGCATTACTGGCATTTTATTTAGCGCTATACCCTGCATTAGCGGGGTATCTCACCGCAAGACTTAGTCAGTATCCGCACTTTAAACATTGGCATCATGCCTTTCAGTATCTCGGTTTATTCCCTGCACTTTGGGTATTAACTGAATGGATGCGTGGATGGGTGCTTACAGGGTTCCCATGGTTATGGGCTGGCTACAGTCAAACCCAGGGACCGATTTCTGAACTTGGCAGCGTTATTGGCGCACTAGGATTAAGTTATCTCATCGCTCTGTTTTGCGGCAGCATTGTTTTAGTCTTAAAGAAACGTTTTATCAGTGCAGCGGTCATCAGCGCCAGCATTATCATTGCGACAATCGTTACACCATTAATATCTGACATTACCCCTCGCGGCGAAACCGTTAAAGTGGCGTTAGTGCAAGGCAATATCGAACAAAGTATGAAGTGGGAGCCTGATGCGTTATGGCCAACACTGCTTAAATATATGGATTTAAGCCGTCCAAACTTTGATGCCGATATTATCGTATGGCCAGAAGCTGCAGTACCCGCTCCAGAGTCAATGGTGGGTGATTTTTTACATAATACCGATAAAGTGGCGAATATGAATGATAGCGCCATCATTACCGGTATTATCAGCACACAGCAGCAAGAATTTTATAACTCACTTATTGTATTGGGTAACGCCAATCAGTCAGTGCAGCCCCAAGGTGACTATCAAGGCAATGGCACCAATGATTACAAAAAACATCACTTACTCCCTATCGGTGAATTTGTCCCGTTTGAAAGCCTGTTAAGACCATTAGCGCCGTTTTTTAATCTCCCTATGTCATCGTTTGGGCGCGGAACTTATCAACAGCAAAACTTAAATGCCATGGGCTATCAAATAGCCCCTGCTCTTTGCTTCGAAATTGTGTTTCCTGAGCAACTGCGCGCCAATATCGATGAAGATACCGATTTACTGTTAACGGTTTCAAATGATGCTTGGTTTGGCGATACAATTGGTCCATTGCAACACATGGAAATAGCCCAAATGCGCTCAATTGAATTAGGCCGTCCATTAGTTCGAGCAACCAACAATGGTGTAACAGCTGTGGTAGATATTCACGGTCGTATCACCCATCAAATCCCGCAATTTAAACAAGGCGTATTAGTTGCAGATGTTCCGTTATATAACGGTGAAACGTGGTTTAAACGTATTGGCCAAACACCATTATTATTACTCTGTGGTTTGTTGTTTTTGATAGGGTTAACTCAACAAATCATGCTTTGGAAAAAAGGCAGACCTGATTGAGCTTGAAACGATTTAATCAAGGTTTTACCTTAATAGAACTTGTTGTGGTGATTATTATTTTGGCCATCATAGCTATTATTGCCGCCCCCAAATTTATCAATATGTCCACTGAAGCGTATAGGGCCTATTGAGCTTTCAAGGTTGTTTTTGCAGCGAATTGTTGGCCATTTATACAAGGCAGAGACTTTGTGATGTAGTTAGTCTACATAAAACGTCGATAACGCAGTAAAAATGGCCAACAAACGCTGCCTGAAGGGTTCGTCTAAAAACGTTTTACTCTTTGTTGGATAAATCTTTGTGAACAAAAGGTGCTTAGATGACTAGGCATCAATCCATTCGCCTCAATTAAAACGTTTTTAACTCGAACAAAATTCAATCTGCAAAGTTCAACAGACCCTAGTGGCTTATCACAACTTAATGCCAGTGCAAAAACGGCAAATTCGTTAGTCTATGCTCGCTCGCAAATGAGCAGCTTCTCTACCCAAACTGTCAACAATAGAGATGACTTACTTGATATCGACCTTGAAGGTGATGGCAGCTTTAATACACGTCTTAAATGGGGTTATTTGGATAATACCGATATTGAAGAATGGTTGATCTTGGATGACGGCTTTGTCATCGAGTATCAAGGTATTGCCGATACTTTTATCGGCTATGATCTCAATGATGACGGTAAGGTGTTAGATGACAATTGTTATTTTCACTACGTACAAGCCAGTAACGCAACCACTGGGCCGCAATATAATAATGTCACAACTGGTTGCTAGCCGTTTAAACACAGCTAGTAACCATTAAATGTGCAACCTCAAAATTTAAGGCGCTAACGATTCTCGGGTAAACATTTCATTGTCGCATTGCGGGCAATCAGGAATTAAGCTCGGAAACTCAATATTCATTTCATGATTACATTCAGTACAAATCACTTTGCCCTGATTAATCACTTCACCTGACATATAAAAGCCTTTGTGTTTGAAATCTTGAGCAATCTCATGCCACTCAACTTGGCTGCGGTCAGTAATTTCACCTAACCAGTGCCAAAGGGTGTTTTCTAAGGTGATCACCGTTGGGCTATAACTAAGATTATCGGCATTTTCGTCTTTTAGGTAACTTGCAATGTCACGCTTTAAAAATTCTTCTACTAAAGCTAACTCATCTTCACCTGCATCAGATTTGAGTTGCAAATAATCTTTACACTGGGTTATTGATGCAAAAAGGCTCTTTGCTGTCAATGAGTTATCTTCATCATAACGCTGCTTAACTTGCTCAAAAAGCGTGTGATAAAGCGCTAATAACGCTGAACTTCGTCCACTCATAAAAAATACTCCTTCATCTGAACCTTTTTAATGCATCACTTCTAGTTTATTCTATGCAGATCTCACTCGCGCTTTTTAGCGTTAGATCAAACAATGGGCGGCATAGGCCGGAATAGATTGATGCAAGAGCAATATAATCCCTCAGAAATTGAAGCCTTAGTGCAAAAGCACTGGGAAGACAAAAAAACCTTCGAAGTAACAGAAGATGAAAACAAAGAGAAGTTCTACTGTCTCTCTATGTTCCCTTATCCGTCTGGCCGACTTCACATGGGACACGTCCGTAACTACACCATAGGTGATGTTGTTGCTCGTTACCAACGTTTGCAAGGTAAAAATGTTCTACAACCTATTGGTTGGGACTCATTCGGCCTACCTGCTGAAAATGCGGCAATCAATAATAAGACTGCCCCAGCACCGTGGACATACGAAAATATCGACTACATGAAGAACCAACTTAAGCTATTAGGTTTTGGTTACGATTGGAGCCGTGAAATCGCCACATGTACGCCTGAGTACTACCAGTGGGAACAATGGTTCTTCACCCAGCTTTATGAAAAAGGCTTAGTCTACAAAAAGACAGCTTCAGTAAACTGGTGTCCAAATGATGAAACGGTACTGGCTAACGAGCAAGTACAAGACGGCTGTTGCTGGCGCTGTGACACTGAGGTGGTTCAAAAAGAAATTCCTCAGTGGTTCATCAAGATCACCGATTACGCTGAAGAACTATTAAATGACATCGATCAGCTAGACGAATGGCCTGAACAGGTTAAGTCTATGCAACGTAACTGGATTGGCCGCAGTGAAGGTATCGAAATGACCTTTAATGTTGCTAACAGTGATGAGACATTCGATATCTATACCACACGTCCTGACACCGTAATGGGTGTGACGTATGTTGCAATTGCAAGTGGTCACCCACTGGCAGAGCAAGCGGCAAAGAGCAACCCTGAGTTAGCGGCATTCATCGAAGAATGTAAAAACGTTGATACCACTGAAGCTGCTATGGCTGTGATGGAAAAGAAAGGTGTTGCTACCGGTCTTAATGCTGTTCACCCATTAACAGGCAAAGAAGTCCCAATCTGGGTAGGTAACTTTGTATTAATGAACTACGGTACTGGCGCGGTTATGTCTGTACCCGCTCATGATCAACGTGACTTTGAGTTTGCTAAAAAATACGGTCTTTCGATTGAAGCTGTGATTAAGCCAGCAGATAGCGAAGTCGACATCAGTGAAGCTGCATTTACTGACAAAGGTGTACTGTTTAATTCTGCAGAATTTGATGGACTTGAATTCCAAGCTGCATTTGATGCTATTGATGCCAAACTGACTGCTGAAGGCAAAGGTAAGCGTCAAGTTAACTTCCGTCTTCGTGACTGGGGTGTATCTCGTCAGCGTTACTGGGGCGCACCAATTCCAATGGTGACCTTAGAAGACGGCACGGTAATGCCAACGCCAGCTGAACAACTTCCGGTTATCTTACCTGAAGATGTCGTAATGGACGGTATTCAAAGCCCGATTAAAGCCGACAAAGAGTGGGCTAAAACCGAAGTTAACGGTCAACCAGCACTGCGTGAAACAGATACCTTTGATACCTTCATGGAATCTTCTTGGTACTACGCACGTTACTGTAGCCCGCATGCAGATCAAATGCTTGATCCTGCTAAAGCTAACTACTGGTTACCAGTGGATCAATACATCGGTGGTATCGAGCATGCTTGTATGCATCTTCTGTACTTCCGTTTCTTCCACAAATTATTACGTGATATCGGTTTAGTTGACTCTGATGAGCCAGCAAAACGCTTATTGACTCAAGGTATGGTATTAGCAGATGCTTATTACTATAACAACGAGAAAGGCGCACGTGTTTGGGTTTCACCAGCTGATGTAACAGTTCAAGAAACTGATGACAAAGGCCGTGTAGTCAAAGCAATCGACAGCGAAGGTCATGAACTGGTTTACACCGGCATGAGCAAGATGTCGAAGTCTAAGAATAACGGTATCGACCCACAAGAAATGGTTGATAAATACGGTGCAGACACCGTCCGTTTATTCATGATGTTTGCAGCGCCGCCTGAATTAACCCTTGAGTGGCAAGAATCAAGTGTTGAAGGTGCGCACCGTTTCATTAAGCGTTTCTGGAAAACGGCACACGATCATGTTGCCCAAGGCGAAGTGGTCGCATTAGACCCTAAAGCCCTAGACAACAATCAAAAAGCACTACGCCGTGAACTGCATAAGACCATTGCCAAAGTCAGCGATGATATTGAGCGTCGTCAAATGTTCAACACTGCGATTGCTGCGATCATGGAATTAATGAACAAATTGCAAAAAGCACCGTCTGCCAATGAGCAAGACCGTGCCCTAATGCAAGAAGCATTAACCGCGGTGACTCGTTTACTTTACCCAATCATTCCACATACAAGCTTCAGCTTGTGGACTGCTTTAGGTAATACAACAGATATCGAAGACAGCTTGTGGCCAACAGTTGATGAATCAGCATTAGTTGAAGACAGCAAACTTATCATCGTACAAGTTAACGGTAAGCTTCGCGCTAAAATCACTGTTGCTGCTGACGCTTCTAAAGAAGAAGTTGAAGCCCTTGGTTTAGCTGATGAGAATGTGCTGAAGTTTGTTGAAGGCGTCACCGTTCGTAAAGTTATTTACGTCCCGGGTAAGCTGTTAAATATCGTAGCTAAGTAAACGATAATGGTGCGTTTGCTGTTATTTCAAAAGTAACAGCCAAATGCATCACACATTGCTTATACCAACAGAAAGGTTGCTATTGATTAGCAACCTTTCTTATTTCCCTGTAATCTACTATCAGGGTTGCGAAAGCAATAAATTCTATTTAAAAGTTAAGTAAAAGGATGCCGATACTAGTGATGCTAATAAAACGCATTAGCTTGGCAATGATGGCACTGGTTATATTAACCACTGCAGGTTGCGGCTTTAAATTACAACGCAGTTATTCTATTCCAGTCGAGCTTGAAGAATTGCATTTAAGCACCAACGATCAATACAGTGAACTGTCACGTTTAGTCAGCGATCGCCTACGTATTCATACTATTTCAACGGTTCCAGCATCAGATACCACGCCTACCCTTAGACTGGTAAATGATTCTCTTGAGCGTGCAACACTGTCTCTATACCCGACAGGTAACGTCGCTGAATACGAACTTATTTATTTAGTGAATTACTCACTCACACTACCTGAGTCTGAACCACAAATATTCCAAACAGAAATTCGTCGTGACTATCAAGACGATCCACGTACAGCATTAGCAAAAAGTCGTGAAATGGAAATGTTGGTCAAAGAAATGCGTATTCAGGCCGCCGACAATATTATTCAAACCCTGGCCTCCATTGAGGTGAATTAATGCGGGTTTACCCAGATCAAATAAGCCAACATCTTAAAAGCCCTCAAGGCTGTTACTTACTCTTCGGTGATGACCCATGGCTGATTGAAAACTGTAAAGCACAGATTCTAGCTGCGGCTAAAAAACACGGATTTGATGAACGTGTTCACCTAACCCAAGAAACCGGTTTTAGTTGGAATGATTTGATTCAAGAGTGGCAATCCATGAGTTTGTTTGCCAGTCGCCGCATTATCGAACTCACTCTACCTCAGGCAAAGCCTGGCACTGAAGGTTCTGCTGCATTCATTTCGATGATGCAAAATCCAAACCCTGACATCATCTTATTAATTCATGGGCCTAAGCTTTCTGCTGAAACAAAAAGTAAGTGGTTCAAAACTCTTGATGCAGCGGGTATTTACTTACCTTGTACCACGCCAGAAGGTAAGCAGTTTCAACGTTGGTTAGATAACCGTATTAGTCATTACAAGTTACACGTACAGATGGATGCAAAAGCCATGCTGTTTAACTTGTTTGAAGGTAATTTGCTCGCAGCTGAACAAGCATTACAATTACTGCAGTTACTTAGCCCTCATGAGCCGATTCATAGTGATCATTTAACTGATTATTTTGAAGATCAATCTCGCTTTACCGTGTTTCAACTGACAGATGCCTTACTGGGTAATCATCAAAAACATGCTCAGCATATGGTGGTGCAGCTCAATGGCGAAGGCACTGCAATGCCAATTTTGATGTGGGCGCTATTTAAAGAGCTAAATGTATTACTTAATCTTAAGACTGCTGTAGAACAAGGCGCTCAACTAAATAGTTTATGGCAACAACATCGGATTTGGGATAAACGTAAGCCATTATACCAAGCGGCTTTAACCCGCTTAACCCTCAGCCAAATTGAACACATGTTGGCCTTTGCGTCAAAAATGGAAATGAACCTTAAACAACATGGTATTGAAGATTGGACTGCTATGAGCCACTTATGCTTACTGTTTGATCCTAATGCTCATCGGCGTTTAGCGCATATAGAACTGCAAACATGAGCCCCATTTTGAGCAATAGTCATCATCAAGCAGGAATGAAAATTGGGTTATTAGGTGGCACCTTTGACCCAATTCACTTCGGTCATATCAAACCCGCTATAGAAGTTCAGCAGCAACTTGGGCTCGATAAAATTTGGTTAATGCCCAATCATATTCCACCGCACAAACAGACTACCCAAGTCAGTAGCCAACACCGCTTAGCGATGGCGCGACTTGTTTGTCAGCAGTATGACCATTTTGAAGTGTGCGATATTGAAATTAATCGCGATACGCCGTCATATAGCGCAACGACACTGGAACTGCTAACACAACAATATCCTCAGCATCAGTTTTATTTCATCATGGGCACTGACTCGTTCATCAACCTACCGTCTTGGTACCAGTGGCAATCCATTTTTAATTTATGTCACTTAGTTGTCTGTCAGCGTCCAGGTTGGCAATTAGACAAAAACAGCCCGATGGCGGATTTGTTAATTCAAAATGCAAAAGTGCCCGCATTAGCTAAAACGGGAAAAATATTCCCTGTCGATGTTAGCTTGCAGGATATTTCCTCAACAGAAATTCGTCGTTTCCTCAAAAATGTCCCCTTTGAACAACAAAAAACAACGCACAACACGAAAGTATTTGTTAACACAGAGATCGCTAATATGCTGCCCTTTGTGATCCAACAATACATTTGTGAGCATCATCTGTACCAAAATAAGTAAAAGCGATTTTAGATGCTTAATTGAACACGGCTTCAATTGCGCTAGCTAGGGTATTTTGCGTATAATGCTCCGTTATTTTTACATATTGAGGTAAGTGACGTGCAGAGCACGGAATTAAAAGATTTTGTTGTCGATAAGATCGACGACCTGAAAGCCAAAGACGTTGTGGTACTAGACGTGGCAAACCAATCACACATTACTGATTACATGGTAATTTGTTCTGGTACATCAAAAACTCATGTTCGCGCTATTGCAGAAAACATGATTGTTGAAGCTAAAACTGCTGGTAACCAACCATTAGGTGTTGAAGGCCGTGATAGCAGTGAATGGGTACTCGTTGATTTAGGTGGCGTAATTTTACACGTGATGCAGCAGCAAACACGCGAATTTTATGACCTAGAAAAGCTATGGACTGAAAACGACGCCTAATGAAGTTACAACTGATTGCTGTTGGCACTAAGATGCCAGATTGGGTCACCCGCGGGTTTGAAGAGTATCAACGTCGTTTCCCTCGAGATATGGCGTTAGAACTCATCGAGATCCCAGCTGGGAAGCGCGGTAAAAATGCTGATATAGCACGCATTCTTCAAAAAGAAGGCGAACTTATGCTAGCAGCTGTGCCCAAAGGCAATCACATTGTAAGCCTAGATTTGCCAGGCAAGAACTGGGAGACACCCCAACTTGCTCAGCAACTCAGTAAATGGCAACTTGATGGCCGCGATGTCAGTTTATTGATTGGCGGTCCTGAAGGTCTTGCTCCAGATTGCAAAGCTGCCGCTAGTCAAAGTTGGTGTTTATCAGCCCTCACGCTACCCCATCCATTAGTTCGCGTTTTGGTTGCTGAAAGCCTTTACCGAGCATGGAGCATAAATAACAACCATCCCTACCACAGAGAATAAGCCTAATCGGTAAACCTCTGGTAAAAGTGAAGTTAATTCAGCTAATATAGCTAAGCTGAATTTGTCAGCCTGAACCTATCGGAGAAAGCTTAAGTGTCGCCAAAAAAGCGCATTGCCATGCACGACCACGCTGCCGAGGCGTCGCTATTCAAACGTCGTGCTTTGTTTACTTTCCTGTGCGTGTTTATCCTAATCAGTATATTGCTTTCCAACTTGTATCAGTTGCAAGTTGTCTCATTTCAAGATTATGAAACTCGCTCAAACGATAACCGTATCCGTGTTGTACCTGTAGCACCAAGTCGTGGACTTATCTATGACCGACACGGTCAGTTACTCGCTGAAAACCAACCATTTTATACTCTTGAAGTTATTCCTGAAAAAACCGAAGACATAAGCGCATCACTAGATAAACTTAACGAGTATATTGAATTAAGTGCAGATGAGCGTGAAACTATCACTGAAAGGCTTCGATATCATCGTCGCTTCAAACCATTGACGATTAAATCTCGCCTGACTGAAGAGCAAGTTGCTACCTTCAGTGTTAATCAACATCAGTTCCCAGGTTTTAGAGTCGAAGCAGGTCTTAAACGCCATTATCCCTATGAAGGTCTCATGACCCATGTACTGGGTTATGTGGGTAAAATTAATGCCCGAGATAGAACCTCACTTGAAAAATCAGGCCAATGGAAAAATTATGCTGCAACCAATGACATTGGTAAGCAAGGCATTGAAAAATACTATGAAAGTCTCTTGCTTGGAAAACCAGGGCATTTAGAAGAAGAAGTAAACAACCGTGGCCGTGTTATTCGCACTTTAAAAGCCACGCCGCCAACACCTGGGCAAGATATCTACTTAACTTTAGATTTAAAACTGCAACAAAAAGCCATGGAATTGCTCGATGGACGTCGTGGTTCAGTGGTGGCAATCGATCCCCAAGATGGTGGCGTACTTGCCATGGTATCAAGCCCTACCTATGACCCTAACTTATTTGTCCATGGCATTAGCACTAAAGCCTACAGTGCTCTACTAAATGACACATCTAGACCGCTAATTAACCGAGCAACACAAGGACAATATTCGCCGGCATCGACTATTAAGCCTCATGTTGCCTTATTAGGCCTCGAAGAAAAAACCATTACAGAGAAAACCCGCATTTGGGATCCAGGCTTTTGGCAAATTCCTAACGTTGAACGAAAGTATCGTGACTGGAAACGTTGGGGCCATGGCTGGGTTGATGTTTATAGCTCTATCATGGACTCTTGCGATACGTTTTTTTACGATCTCGCTTACAAAGTCGGTGTTGATAAAATGGCAGCCTTTATGTCCAAATTTGGCTTTGGTGAGCCAAGTGGTATCGACATTTATGAAGAAGCCAATGGCATCATGCCGTCCAAAGATTGGAAACGCATGCGCTATAACCAGCCTTGGTATATTGGTGACACCATTTCAGTGGGTATTGGTCAAGGTTATTGGACCACAACGCCACTACAACTAACCAATGCAGCCACTATTTTGGCTAATCGTGGTACACGCTTCACACCGCATTTGCTGAAATCATTCAAAGATGAAACCTCTAAGATAGACACCCCAATTGATGAACGAGAACCCATCAGCCTAAATGATGATAATAATTGGGAAATTATTAACGAGGCGATGCGCCGCACAGCGCACAAATCGCGCTTTACTGACGCCACATACACTGCCGCAATGAAAACCGGTACAGCTCAGGTATTCAGTGTTGCACAAGATGAAAAATATGATTCAGACACGATTGCAGAGCATCTTAGAGACAATGCATTAATCATTGCTTATGCCCCTTATGAAAACCCTAAAATAGTCCTCGCTGTAGTGCTAGAAAATGCCGGTTGGGGCGGCGTTAACGCAGGCCCTGTTGCCCGCGCCTTATTGGACGAATATATGTTACGTGACGAATGGAAGGTGGCAGAATGAATGCCTCACACCACCCCCATAAAAAGAATATTTGGCAAAAATTACACATAGACTTACCTTTGCTTCTCGGCTTATTAGCCTTAATGGTGTTTGGGCTATTCGTAATCTATTCCGCCAGTGGTGAAGACGCTGCCATGATGGAAAGACAGCTAGTACGACTCAGTTTGTCTTTGTTTGTCATGTTTGTTTTTGCGCAAATCAACCCAGAAATATTGCGGCGTTGGGCACTGCCTATTTACATAGCAGGCATCATATTACTGCTTGGAGTACACTTTTTTGGCACCATTAACAAAGGGGCACAGCGCTGGCTAAACTTAGGTTTTATGGAGTTCCAGCCATCAGAGCTGATTAAGCTTGCCTTCCCTATTACCATGGCGTGGTATATCAGTAAATTTCCACTGCCGCCTAAAAAACGTCATTTAGCCGGTGGATTAGTGATTCTATTAATCCCAACCTTATTGATCGCCAAACAACCTGATTTAGGTACCTCAATCTTGGTTGCTGCATCAGGTGTTTTTGTATTGTTTTTATCAGGCATGAGCTGGGTTATTGTCGGTTCCTGTGTCGCCGCGGTTTTGGCATTACTGCCGATATTGTGGTTTTTCTTAATGCATGATTATCAGCGCACACGGGTCATGACTTTATTTGATCCTGAGCGAGACCCCCTAGGCGCGGGTTACCATATTATCCAATCAAAAATTGCTATTGGCTCTGGTGGTTTATGGGGTAAAGGTTGGCTACAAGGTTCGCAATCTCAGTTAGAGTTTTTACCTGAAAGGCACACCGACTTTATTTTTGCAGTGGTTGGTGAAGAGTTTGGCTTAATTGGTAGCTTAATCTTACTTGCACTTTACATGTATATTATTGGCCGTGGGTTAGTGATTGCATCTCGTGCACAAACCAGTTTTGCAAGGTTACTTGCAGGCAGTATTACCTTAACCTTCTTCGTTTATATTTTTGTGAATATAGGCATGGTATCGGGCATTTTACCTGTTGTTGGTGTACCGTTACCTTTAGTCAGTTATGGTGGTACATCAATGATGACCTTGATGATTGGTTTTGGCATATTAATGAGTATTCATACTCATCGACGTTTCATAGACCGTTAAGCTTTACGCTGTATATTCGGCTTTAGGCAGGTTACAAATAATGCCAATATGATAAAACAAACATGACAAAAGGATTGTTAATGCATTTAAAAACGACATTCGCTGCTGGTTTAGCCTTACTACTGAGTTGCTCAAGTCTCCAAGCAACTGAGATAAACACCGCGGACAGTTCAGAAGTGACGGCGCTCAAGCAGGCCTTTATCAGTGACCAAGTAAATAAAGGGTTCTCAGAGCAAGAAGTCAAAGATTTCCTCGCAACAGCAAATCATAATCAAGCGGTGTTAGATGCAATATCTAAACCTTGGGAAGCTAAGCCTTGGCATCAATACTATCCCATTTTTCTGACTGACAAACGCTTAGAAAAAGGCTTGAAATTTTGGCATGACAATGCTGAAACCATCAACAATGCTGCAGACAAATTCCAAGTGGACCCGCAAATCATAGTGGCTATTATTGGTATCGAAACTTTTTATGGCGGCTATATGGGCAACTATAAAGTCCAAGATGCGTTATACACCTTAGGGTTTTATTACCCACCTAGAGCGACTTTTTTCCGCAGTGAATTTGGCAACTTAATGTCATTGGTTAAAGAAGAACAATTAGATAATGACAACCTAAAAGGTTCTTACGCTGGTGCTATGGGTTACGGCCAATTCATTCCATCAAGCTATCGCCATTACGCAGTTGATTTCAGTGGCGATGGTCGTCGTGACTTGCTGAATAATAAACAAGATGCCATTGGCAGTGTCGCTAACTACTTCCACCAACATGGTTGGCAGCGCGGCGCACCTGTTACGCTAGAGCTTAACCACACTGTAGATACAGCACCAAAAGCCAAAGTGTGGGTGAAAGGAAAACCAACTCAAACCGTTGCCGACATTTTAACGCCAACCTTGAGCCTTGCAAAAGCGAAAGACATCGATGCATCTCAACGTGCTTTACTCGTGAAATTGGATCAACCAGAAGCGACAGAATACTGGTTAGGCTTAAATAATTTTTACGTGATCACCCGTTATAACCGCAGCCCGTTATATGCTATGGCGGTTTATCAGTTTAGCCAACAGTTAGAAGCCGCTTACCATGCTAATTAATCTGATTAACTCATCAATGCAAAAAAGAACGATTTTGAGCATCAGCACATTAAGCTTACTGGGGCTACTGAGTGCTTGTTCAAGTTCATCTTCTACTAGTCAAGATGACCGTTATCAAATGAAAAACGATCGCGCGCCGCAAAGTGCTCCAGATGTGAGTAAAGTTGAAGATGCGCATCCTAAATACGAACCTTATAGCCGCCAAGGTAATAAACGCACCTATACTGTCCGTGGTAAATCCTACACTGTGATGCCGAGTGCCAAAGACTTTAGTCAAAGTGGTTATGCTTCTTGGTACGGCTCTAAGTTTCACGGTCATTTAACTTCCAATGGCGAAACCTACGACATGTATTCAATGTCTGCGGCGCACAAAACTTTACCCTTGCCTAGCTATGTTAAAGTCACTAACGAAGCGAACAATAAGCAAGTGATTGTACGTGTGAATGATCGCGGCCCGTTTCATGAAGGTCGCATCATAGATTTATCCTATGCCGCCGCTTATAAACTCGACATGCTTGGAAGTGGCACCGCTAAGGTGAATATTGAAACCATCCACATTGAATCACCCGAGTCGATGGCATTGGATGAACTCAAAGATGACAGTGTGCATATCATCCAAGTGGTAGCCTCTAAAGATCAAGTAAGGATCAATGTGCTCGCCAAAGAGCTTGAAGCAAAATATAAAGTGCCAGCTTCTGTTGAGTCTGCTAATGGTTTTTATCGCTTGTTACTTGGCCCCATTGGTCAAAGTTACCTTGCGAATAAATTATTGCTGCAAATCAAACAAGATGGCTACCCACAAAGTTATTTAAGAGCGCCAACAAAAAAGTAGTCGTGCTTAATTCCACTGTGTAATCAAATTTAAAGATTGTAAATACGACATCCGACTTCAGTTAATAACCTGTGTTAAGGAACCTTAATGCCAAATTGAGGTCGACTAATGGTATAATCTTTTTAATTATGTCGTATCACTATGTAAATCAGCTAAAGTAGTTAGCTACTTTTTATTTAACCAGCTGTAATATAGATAATAATTGATAAACGACCTTACTTCTTTCACGACTGACCAGAGATGTGCAAACTCAATGAAGAATATTGTTAACACTCCGCTTAAATCTTTGCTGCTGCTTTCCGCTGTATCTTTATCTTCTCACGCAGCCAATGCACCCATGGTTATGCCAAATGCACCAACAGTTGCCGCTAAAGCTTACGTTTTAATGGACTACAACTCAGGCCGTGTTATCGCTGAAAGCAATGCCTACGAATCGCTAAACCCTGCCAGCTTAACTAAAATGATGACCAGCTATGTGATTGGTCACGAAGTTAAGGTAGGTAATATTTCACTAGAAGATGAAGTGACCATCAGTAAAAAAGCTTGGTCTAAAAACTTCCCAGACTCTTCTAAAATGTTTATCGAAGTTGGCAAGAAAGTCACTGTAGAAGACCTTAACCGTGGCATCATCATTCAATCAGGTAACGATGCTTGTGTTGCAATGGCTGAGCATATTGCTGGTACAGAAGATGGCTTTGTTGATTTAATGAATTCATGGTCAAAGCAGCTTGGCATGACCCAAAGTTACTTTGAAAACTCTCATGGTTTAGATTCAGACAATCACAAAACCACGGCTTATGACATGGCTTTGTTAGGCGCAGCCTTAATCCGCGACGTTCCTGATGAATACCGTGTATATTCAGAAAAATCGTTTACGTTTAACGGTATCAAACAATATAACCGTAACGGTTTATTGTGGGATAACAGCCTTAACGTTGACGGCATTAAAACCGGTCATACTTCAGGCGCTGGTTATAACTTAGTTTCTTCAGCAACCAATGATGGTATGCGCTTAATCACCGTAGTGATGGGCACAAACAGTGAATCAGCGCGTAAAGCTGAAAGTAAAAAACTGCTTAACTATGGTTTCCGTTTCTTTGAATCAATCACGCCGTATAAAGCGGGTGATACTTTTGTCACCCAGAAAATCTGGTACGGCGATCGTGAAAACGTTGATTTAGGTGTCGTAACTGATACGCCTATTACCATTAACCGTGGTCAAGCGAAAAACCTAGAAGCAAACTTCGAGCTAACTAAACCCCTAACAGCGCCATTAGCTAAAGGCGAAACTGTAGGCCGTATCTTCTTCCAACTTAATGGTAAAGATATTGCTGAGTTCCCACTTGTTACACTTAATGAAGTTAACGAAGGTAGCTGGTTTAGCAAACTGATGGATTACTTCAAGCAAATGTTTGAAGGCTGGTTTAGTTAATCAGTACCAGTAGAGAATCTAATAATTAAAGCTACCTTCGGGTGGCTTTAATTTTTTATGCTTAGGATAAATGCATAGACTCTGTGTTATAAGCCTTGTATTACAGTATAATTACCCCATATAGAACAGATAGCACATATTACAACTGCAGAGAGCAAACACATGTTAGAAACAAACTTTGGCGAACTAATGGAATTTCCGAATTCTTGCCCATTCAAAGTGATTGGTACTGCCGATGATACCCTAGCGGATCGCATTGTTGCAGTAGCGCAACAGCTTGCTCCAGGTGACTATGCACCGACTGTGAAAGCATCAAGCAAAGGCACTTACTATGCGATTTCAATCCGCATTACTGTGACCAGCAAAGAGCATATCGAGCAGGTTTATACCGACCTTGCGGCAATCGAAGGCGTGAATCGCGTACTTTAACCATGAGCAAAATGTGATCAAGCTAACACTTTGATGTCATTTTGCTGCTAGGTGCGTATAATAAGCCAACTTTTTTGAGGGGAGAGGTTGCCCTTGCAAACTCAAGCGTTACACATCAGACATCTTGGTCGCCAAGATTACGAATCCGTATGGCATGCAATGCAGGCTTATACCGATAATCGTGACAGCGAAAGCAACGATGAATTATGGATTGTTGAACACTCGCCCGTATTCACCCAAGGCCAAGCAGGCAAAAGCGAGCACATCCTTAATCCAGGTGATATCCCAGTGATCCAAGTTGACCGTGGTGGCCAAGTGACCTATCACGGGCCGGGCCAGTTAGTTGTCTATCCACTTATCGACATAAAACGCGGTAAACTCGGCGTCAGACAGTTAGTTAATAACATTGAACAAAGTATTGTTGATATGCTGGCAATGTATGACGTTAACGCATATGCCAAAGCTGACGCTCCCGGTGTCTATGTCGATGAACGTAAAGTTGCCTCACTAGGGCTTCGCATTCGTAAAGGCTGCTCATTTCATGGTCTAGCACTTAACGTCGATATGGACTTAGCACCGTTCCAACGCATTAACCCTTGCGGTTACGCGGGTCTTGAAATGGTGCAATGCAAAGCATTAGGCGGCCCTCAAACCGTTAACGATGCTGGCGACAAACTGATTCAAACATTAAGCAAAGTATTGGGCTACCAAGAACTTGTACATCATCAAGGATTAGCAGAATAATATGAATAGGCCTGAAAGATTACAACCTGGTGTAAAACTGCGTGATGCCGAAAAAGTCGCACGTATTCCAGTAAAAGTGGTTCCTTCTGAAAAGGAAACCATGTTACGCAAACCAAACTGGTTACGCGTAAAGCTACCTGCATCAAACCAGCGTATTACTGAGATTAAATCAGCATTACGTAAAAATGGTTTGCACTCAGTTTGTGAAGAAGCATCGTGCCCTAACCTCGCTGAATGCTTTAACCACGGTACAGCCACCTTTATGATCTTAGGTGCTATCTGTACTCGTCGTTGCCCTTTCTGTGATGTTGCCCATGGTCGTCCGCTTAAACCAGACGCAGCCGAACCTAAAAAGTTAGCTCAAACCATAAAAGACATGAAGCTTAAGTATGTGGTTATTACCTCAGTGGATCGTGATGATTTACGTGATGGCGGCGCACAACATTTTGCAGATTGCATCCGTGAAATCCGCGTACTTAACCCTGAAATTAAAATCGAGATTTTAGTCCCTGATTTCCGTGGTCGTATTGATGCAGCGCTCGATATTATTGCTACTGAGCCACCTGATGTTTTCAACCATAACCTTGAAACTGCGCCTAAGCATTACCGTAAAGCGCGTCCAGGGGCGAACTATCAATGGTCATTAGATTTACTGAAACGCTTTAAAGAGCGTCACCCTGATGTGCCAACAAAATCTGGCTTAATGATGGGTTTAGGTGAAACTAACGAAGAAATCGCAGATGTGTTACGTGACTTACGTAAACACGATGTTGAAATGCTCACTCTAGGTCAGTATCTACAGCCGTCTAAGTTCCATTTACCGGTTGAACGTTACGTGCCGCCAGCTGAGTTCGATGCATTAAAAGACTTGGCTGATGAACTTGGCTTTACCCATGCAGCTTGCGGACCGTTAGTTCGCTCAAGCTACCATGCAGATTTACAAGCTCAAGGTAAAGAAGTGAAATAAGCTTTCTTCCTCGTAAAAAAAACGGCGCTTTATGCGCCGTTTTTATTTGCCTAAATAAAACGACTCAAGTTACAAACCGCTTTCAACCATGGCTTTAATCTCTTTTGCCTTAACAAAATGATCAAGTCGATGAGTTTCAATCCACCATGTAGCGGCTTCCATCAATAGCTCAGGATTGTCATTTTTGTTGGCAAAAAAAGCATAAAAAGATAAACCAACGTTATCGCCTTTTGCGGCTATTTTCTTATCGCAAACTTGAATAATCTTAGCTCTTAATGCGTCTCTCATTTTTATCCTTTTATTAAATCGGCTTTTACATCGGTAAATGCATTAAATCACTGTTCAAGAAATAGTTAACAAGCTAAGTCATAGCCAATAAGTTAAAACAAAGTCATAGAGAGTCAAAGAGAGTCATAGAAAGTCAAAGAGAGCTAAAGAATATCTAAAGCCTGTAATCCATTAGAATCGCATCTTCACGACCCGATTCTGCAGGGTAATAGCCTGTTCTACGACCTGACTCTACAAAGCCCAGTTTTTGATATAAGCCAATTGCCGCTTGGTTAGACTGACGCACCTCAAGCATGACAATCACAGCCTCGTGCTGTTTTGAGTCGCTAATAATATGATTCAGCAAGTGTAAACCTAAGCCTTTACCTTGAGACTGAGGTTTGATGCAAATATCTAATAAGGTCAGCTCATCAACTATTTGCTGCACTATCGCAAAGCCAATAAGTTGTTCACCTTCGTAAGCACCAAAAACGCGATACAGGCGGCCAAAACAGTCTTCTAGATTGGTTAAGCTCATAGGGTGACTATGTGCTTGGTTTTCAACACTAGACATCTCAGCAGCGTTTTCAGGGCTAAGAGGCTTAATCACTATAGAATTCGAGAATGAGCTAGTTTCTGACATAGTTTTTAAAATAGGTTTCTTAAAATAGGTTTCTTAAAAAAATAGTTAACTGTTACCACTGTTGAAATCACGATTAAGATGGCTGTAAGCTGGTTATAAAGATTGGACATCTCTTTATCCGAACAGCTTTTTACCAAAGCGCTTCTTTATCAAAACGCTTTATTATCAAAATAAGGATTTAATTAGGCTGCGGTTTTAGCAAGGTGTCGGTATATCTGTTGCCATAATTCGCGCTTAGCTTGATGACCAGTTTCAAGAGCAGCTAATGGTGCAGATACCAGCCAAGCGACTCTAGGGCGCACCTTTAATTTGCGCATATCCCACACCACTTGCATTCCTTTGACCATCTCAGTATCAAATTCACAATCGTTCAGGTCTACAGTCAGTAACCCCAAAATCTCTAGGACAATGGCATGCTGAGAAATATCAGTATCAGAATCTTGAATAATAAGATAAGGCTTACCTTTGGCATCAGCACTGCGCCAACGAGATACACCCATTGCATCTAAATAAGCTGTTCTATCCAAACTGGTCTCCAAAATGAGTAAGTGAACGCATAACTTCTTGATGAATAGAATAACAGTTCACTACTCGGTTTGTTACCCAAAAATAAAGCGATTAACGCTTTGGGCGCAATCGCTTTATCTGTAAACGGCTTATCTCTTGTGGCATTAGCATTATGGCTTAAGTCAGTGTAAAACTAAATAATCACCGAGCAAGATGCTTTAGAGGCTTCAACATCGGCATAGTTACATACTTTATTACGGCCAGTGCTTTTAGCTAGATACATGGCATTGTCTGCATGACCTGTTAGTGCTTCAACACTGTAACCAGATTGCACACTGTCAGTGACCCCAAAACTTGCAGTAATAGGGAACGTGTAACCGCTTGGGCTGCTATCAATATTGGCAATCGCCTTACGGTAATCTTCAGCAATCTTTAATGCCGTAACAGCATCGCAACGAGACAAGATAATACAAAATTCCTCCCCGCCTAAGCGAGCAAAAATATCATTTGTACGGCTTATATTCTTACAAGTATGGGCAACATTTTTAAGCACCCAATCACCACATGCATGGCCATAGTTGTCGTTGATAGTTTTAAACTTATCTAAATCAAACAGAATACAGCTAATGTTGTCTTGATTAACTTGGCAAGCAGACATCGCATCTTGCGCTGCCGTATTAAAATGGCCACGATTAAAAATTTGGGTTAAAGAATCAATTTGAGCGAGACGCTTCAAGCGTTTTTGATTTCTATTCGAGCGAATAGCCGCAATAGCCAACAAACTGATCACCATGATCAGCAAGGCCATAAACAAACGATTATTTTCAGTTTCACTTTCGGCTAAGCGCTGACTAGCTTGCAATAGTTTGTTTTGTTTGTTGAGTAATTCGATTTGGACTTTTTGTTCGACGGCTTTATGTTGGGCTAACTGAAAAGCGAGATATTTAGTTTTGAGATCGTCAAAGTAAGCTTTGTCAGCTTCTGCAAATTTTATGTAATACTTCAACGCTTCTTCGAAATCATTAGCGTCTAAAAACACTTTATAAAGAGCTTCATAAGCGATCATTTCTGGCTCAGTCTTATTCATTCCCTTACTAAGCTCGATTGTTTTTAACCCGAAATATTTAGCTTTAATAAAGTTTTCATCAGCAACATAGCCACTTGCTAAAAGTGAGTAATAATGAAATAAAGTTGGTACGTAATTTATCTTTTCTACTATAGATAATTGATTGTGCAATAAGTTAATAGCATCAACATTATTACCTTCTTGCAAATGTAGTTTGGCAATAAAGGAATGAATCACGCTTAGCCAAACATCTTCCCCCTCTCTAGTGCACGCCTCAATAGCCGATTGTATTTCAGGAGATTCGGTTGTCAGTCCCCCTAGATAAAACCTCGATTCAAGAATCAACTCTTCTGCTACACAGCTCCCCTTACCTTGCAAACTCAAACTATTTAATTTTTTTGCATATTCTAATGCTAATTCATATTGACCAATTTTATTATAAAAATATGAAATAACGGAAATTGCCATTTTGGTTAGCTTAGCATCTTTAACTAGATGTAAATCCGCCAATATTTTTTCTACATAGGTTAAGCCTTTGCTCCACTCCTTAGAAAGTGCCATTGTATTAAGCAAGGATACATTTGACCTTAATTTTAATTCGATATTTGCACTAGAAACACTTAATGATTTCCAAATATTTTGCGCTTCAGTAAAGTTACCTTTAAAAGCAATTTGATAAGCTAGTAGGTATTGAAACAAATCATCTTGTTCTTGGGTAAAGTTCTCTTTTTCAAGTTTTAATATTTCAATAAGTTCATTAAACTTTATTGCATCACTACTTCTAACTGCATCAGCTTGAGCTAAAACAGATTCCACATCAGTAACTTCATCAGCCCAAATTGGGCTAATGAAGAATAACTGTGAAATCAAAAACACTCTTACAAAAAAAATCATGCTAACAAGTAGCCTTTTAAGCCGCAATTTCAGTTTTGTCTTCTGCAGGTTTCTCTTCTGCTTCTTCTTCATCTGCAGGAAACAGTAAACAATATATATCTGGGCAAACATCTAACTGATTCACGATTGCCTGCACATCTTTATTGATTAATGCTTGTTTCAACTCATTGTTGATATCAGCTTTATTAATTGCTTTTTCAGAGCTTTCCTTTGAGTCTGTTAAAGTTGAGTCCTGTCCCATACGTTCTAACAGTTTTATAATACTTGACATCTTGTCTCCTTAAGGTTTATTTCTTGCCATCTTTATGGCTCTTTATTTACCATACAAAATAGTAATTATGCATACATAGTTTTTACGCTAACTCCTGCTGCGTAATCGCTTTTTCAACTTCAGCTAAACGAGCTAAAATTTTTTCATTCGGTTTCATTTCTTGACTGGGTGGAATAACTAAAGTGGTATGCATGTGAATTTCAGCGTCTTTCAATTCTGATATTGATAACCACTCCTCCCGAACACTATCAATTGGCAGTACTGCAGCCTCATATAAAATAACTTGATGCTCCAAAGGATATTTTTCTGCCAGCAATTCAATTAAGACCTGACGATGCGCAGCGCCTGTTGAGAATTTAGCCAATGACTTATCACCGGCTAACCCTATTTGCCATAAAATCAGGTAGCAAGATGGATCATATTCGCGCTTATAAAACATAAACTGACTGGCTTCAAACTGCTGACAACCGAAACGACCGGGATCAACCCCTAAATCAGCAATTAAACAATCTTCTGCTGAAATACCAGGGATCATACGAGCTTGATAGCCTTCAGCTTTCGCCATAGCAATTGACTTATGCGACGCTTGGGCAAATACCCCAGGGTGACCATAAAAAGCACCGACTACCTTTTGGCCTGCTCTAACCTCGGTCATCATCGCATCCACCATTTCTCGATAAGTAATTTGGCGATTTTTACCTTCTTGGTAATACTGCTGTAAACTGCGCACATCCGGATGCATTTCTTGTAACCAAAGTTCAGTGATACCATGAGATACAGCTGAAAACACAACATCAGCCTGTTCTATATAGCTCTTACTCAAAGGACAGATGTGCGCCCCTAACGTCATACCAATACCAACACAAGCCAAACTACCCGACATTTAATAGCTCTTTTTATAATTTAATAATCAACTGATTTGTTGCAAATAAGATAGCAGTTATTAATTTGTAATGGAATTGTACAAATCAAGTTTCAAGGTAAAATTCAATCTCAGTCTATCTTGCTGATTCTACTTTAAAACTTAATTTATCTTCAGCTATATCGAATTCTGTAAAACCCGCTTTAACTACAACACGTTTACTTGCTCTATTTTTCTGAGACGCATATGCAAAAATGGTTTTTAATCCTAGTTTTGTAAAACCATATTCAATCATCCCTGTTAATGCTTCTTCAGGATAAAATCGCCCTTGAACATTCCTAGCCAATATTAAACCAGCTTCGGCACTTCTTTTATCTTCATAGTGCATGGATAAATTTTGAATCCCACATGCTTCATTTGAACTTTTATCAACAATTGCCCATATAACTTGTTTGAATGGTGCTTCATTATTTAGCTTTATCGCGGTAAAGAATGATGACTTCGCTTTACTTTCCGTTAACGGTTCAGCAATAAAACGCATAATTTTAGGGTCTGTATATAAACTCACATATAAATCGATATCCTTTTCCTCAAGAAGTCTGATGCTTAACCTTTCTGTCTCAAAGTTATGAATGTTATCAGCCATAATTAAGAGTCACTTTGCTCAGCAAACCGAATCACGCCTGTTTCATGGGCAGAGCGATCAAAAATCACATAATAATCATTAAGCAGCGGTGTGCCTAATAAGCATTGATTTGGCCAGCGAGGTAGCTGACTCAATATTTTAAAACACGCTTTACCAGGACTTGGCGAGTTCAGCTGCCAGTAGTGCTCAGGCTTACAACTGATGGTAATCGCTTTATCGATGACTTCATTTTCTTTATCTGGACATTCGTTGGTGATTTCACCATCAAAAGTGAAATGCAGTGTTGGCCAATGGCTCAAATCATTGGGGTGATGACCCGTCATATCACGGCCTTTAAATAGCTCAGTCATATCAATCCCCTCTTCTTGCAAGCGGATATCTTTAAACGGGGTGACTAACTCCACAAACGCTTCTGATACATTGCTAAAGCCTTGTAACATAGCTTCATACAATAAGTTGGTTAGCAAAATTCCTGACACCCCAGTATCAATAATGGCGTTACTTTTATGGGAAGGAATGTATTTTTCTTGCAAAGCTGGGGCTGCGACAGGCGCTTGGTCGCCGACACTCATGGAGTACAATTTGACGTTGTAATAGCGATTATGAATAACATCAATGGTTTTAAACTTTCCCTGATATAACTCGGTATGCTCTTTGCCACCGCCTAGAATCAACCAGCCTTTGTTCAGTGGATCGGCTGCGATTTGCTCTTGGGTATAGTCATCTTTAGCAATATGAATACTTGAGCGCTTTGAATGAAAAGCAAAACGATTGTTGGTTAAACCGCTATTGTTAAGGCGGGTAAAATACGGCACAACGGTCTGTTGTGGCTGTTTTTTAAGAAACTTTCGAAAGCGTTTTAAATCTTCGCCGCTAAAGCGTTCTTGCTCGTCAGATCCATCACAACTCTTCGCGTCATGATCACTATGTGCAGGGCACACTGAGTTAGGTTCTAAAAATGGCCATGGGAATGTCGATGCAGGCTTAATTTCATGCTCTTCAATATAGGCAGATAAATCATAACTTTTGTTTAAGCCATAATAAGCAAGACCCAGTATTCCATCGGCATCGGCAAAGGTTTTTTGATGTTCTAATGAGGGCACAATTGCTACAGGGCATCCTTCTAAATCAAGCGGCTCATGAGCGAGGTTAAGATGCGGCACATGGGTTGTCGTATTTTTATCTAGTGAATCTTGCGCTAATAAATCATGTTTAAGCCCATCTTGGCTGACACTCACCTTGGTATGTACTAATGGTCCATCCCAGCCGCCTGCACCATAAATCACTTGCTGAGCAAATGGGCCAGATTGCAGTAGCTGATCATCGTGCGGTCTATAGACCTGCTTTTTAACCACTAAAGTACTGCTGCCTGTATCAACGATTAGATTTGCTGGACGACCTTCACTTCCAAGGTGCATTTGCACACAGTAGCCGCCTTTGGCAAACACATTAACTAGAGGTAATTTTACTGTACGTGTTTGAGAGCTAACGGTATCAATTACAGCATCTGAATCTGTAGCAGTATCAGTCGCATGAGCAACTTCAGCTTTAAGTGCTGAATTAACTGTAGAAGCTAGATTCTGTTTTGCATCTTCAAGATGCTGCTGCATTTGATTATGGTGATGACAGTGGCCTAATAGGTGTTGGTGGTGATCGTCTTCAGATGCTTGAATAGCGGCTTGTTGATTGAGCGCTTGCTCTTCTAAGATTGCCTTTTCTTCGGCTAGCGGGGCGCCGTTATTGCCTTGCTCACTCATTAAGCTTTTGCTTCCTTGCTATTGATACATTTTCTGCAGTATCGATAGATTCATAGCCATATTAAAATTTACGGCATGTAATTCATTAAGTTATGCCTTTTACTTTAAATTAACATGGTTACAGTTGTCACGAAATAGTTCTGTAAACTATGATTTTTTATCTGTGATTTTTACCTGTCTGCTGTAAATGTATCGAGCCAAATAAACTGAACCAAATAAACTGAAAACTGCCAAGAGTTAACATTCAGGCATAAAAAAAGCCTTAACAATAAGGCTTATTGGGGGGATTCGCGGGCATATACAAGCGAAAATTTAACGGTGTGTATTCATAGACCAGTACTAAATTGAATTCTGTTTTTTTTCCATATCGAGAAACTCGAAGCCGCGCTTTAAGAATTTGAATTCTTCTTTTTCAGGTAATAGTGTTATCAATGATGTTAACTCAGCAAAAATATGCTCAAGTGCTAATCGGTCTTTGTCTTTTAAATGATTAAAAATCAGCGGTCTTAATACCATACTGAAAATCATTGCAAAGTCTTCAAAACGTTGCTCATTAATGGCTGTGATATTCATTTGAACTTCTTCGATACACAGCGCGGCTAAAATTTCATTTTTATCACGGAAATTTTGGTAACAACAGGCTCTAGATAACCCACAAGCCTTAGGGACATCTGACATTGAAAAGTTAATCACCCCATGCTGTTTGATTAATTCTTTTGCTGCATTCAGGAGTCGTTGCTCTGTTGTCATAGTGGTCTCTGTAACACTTATATTTGTACAGTATATAACAACTGACTTTGCACTTGTATAGCCGCTAGTCTAGTCACTTAAACAGTCCTCTAGAGAACTTGAATTTTATCATATTCAGGTCCTACTAAAAACTAGACTTATCAATATCTAAAGCATACTTGGGAAATTGTGATGAGGTTAAATGTGGCTGAAAATACTGATGTGAAACTTCATTACGCTTAGCAGAATACATCGCAATATCGGCATTTTTCATCAGCGACTTTCTATCCTGCCCATCCTTGGGAAATTGGGCAATCCCAATGCTAGCACCAATAACAATCATGTGCCCAGAGCATGGAATATCAACGAGTAGAGCTTGTTCGATTTGTTTGGCTATTATTGAGATATTGCGATCCTGAGCATCAGGAATAATAATGGCAATCTCATCACCGCCAATTCTTGCAGCAAGTGCGTCTGCTGGTAACACGCTGTCTATACGTTCAGCCACAATCTGTAAAACTCTGTCCCCTTCTGAATGACCAAAAGTATCATTAATCATTTTGAAATTATTAATGTCTAACATCATGCAATAAAACGTCTCAGGTTCTTTTGCAATGAATTGATCAATACTTCGATAATACTGTTGACGGTTAGGTAGCCCTGTAAGCAAATCATGATTAGCTTGATGGTTTTTTTCTTGCAGTAAATTATCCATATTCTCGATTGTTTGCTTGCTCAAACGTGTCACCAAATAAACAAACCAACCTCCGGCAAAAAAGATCCCTGCTACAACCAATTGAATAAAATTAACGGTTTCCTGAGCCTTCAATAATAATGATAAATAACTAAAATAACTCACAATAAACAATGCGATTAGCATCAGCAGGGTTAGCCAACCTTTGCTGCTAAATTGAGAGTAAGCACAAATTTGATATGCAGGCTTTAAGGATAAACTCAGTCCAATTAACCCTAAAAGTACTAATATTGACGCGCTTAACCCCATAACCTCTCCACTTGCCTTTGCTTAATACTGCTTCTCAACTTTTTGTCTAAATCTTTTTTGTTTACACTTTTTGCCTAAACATCATGATTTAAATCAGAATACCGTTATTGTACTTAAATAGTCACTCGCTTGAATATTACACCAGTAACACTAGTAGCAAGTCGTTTAAGACATTTCTAGTGTAGCAGTTATCACGTTAGTTGCTTGCCATTCACCTGCTTAATGAATCTGTCGATTACGCATTAACATGTTTATTTCACTCTCGTTTTTCCACAAAAAAACAGTTAACATAAAATCAACAACAAAAATTAAATATTGTTCAATAGCTAAAAGACAAAACAATAAGAACATGGAACGAATTAGCACATGATAAATACCTACAAAAAGCTGCTTATCACTTGTATCTGTTTAGTCAGTTTCCCCGCGCTCAGCCAGAGTCAATTGATCAGTAACATTCATGGATATACTGTTCAAGATGGCAACCTCATCGAATTTAGAGCCTTGCAATTTGATGGTGACACCATCGAAAAAATATATACCGAACAAGACAACTTACCCTATAAAACCGAAGCTAATATCAATCATATTGATGGTAAAGGGCGCACTCTATTACCGGGCTTAATTGATGCTCACGGGCATGTATTGAGTTACGGTTTGAGCTTGATGCGAGCCCAACTTCGAGACAGTGAATCTGAGCAAGATGCTGTGAGTATCGTTGACAAATTTAGACAGCAACAATCATCACTAAACTGGGTACAAGGCAGAGGTTGGAACCAAGTATTATGGCCAAGCAAGCAATTTCCTACAGCCGCCTCTCTCGATAAGATATTTCCTGACACGCCTGTATGGTTAGTACGAATTGATGGGCACGCTGGCTGGGCAAATTCAGCAGCAATGGCAGTTGCTGGAGTCGATATCAATTCAATCAGTCCAGCAGGCGGCGAGATCCTTCGCCATAAAAATGGTCAGCCTACTGGCGTATTTATTGATAATGCCATGAGCTTAATTACCAACAATATCCCTAAACTGTCGATTGAAGAGCAACAAGCAGTGCTAGAAACAGCTTTAACCTCATTAGCAGAATTAGGGTTAACCAGTGTACATGACGCTGGGATTCAGTCTGATACCATTGCGGCTTATCAAGCTTTGGACTTACGCAGTAAAATGCCTATTCGCGTTTACGGCATGATTGACGCTGAAGATCCTGAATTTGATCAATTAATGGCTGCAGGACCATACCGTATCGATACCGATAAATTCCGTGTTAGCAGTGTTAAAATTTCTGCTGACGGCGCATTAGGCAGTCGCGGCGCTGCGTTAATTGAAGATTATAGTGACTTAAAAGGCCACAAGGGGTTATTGCTATATTCGCCACAAGCCTTAGGCGATAAGATTGAAAAAGCCATGAAAGCAGGGTTTCAGGTTAATACCCACGCAATTGGTGATAATGCCAATCAAATTGTTTTAGATCATTACCAATCATTAATTGCCAACAGTAACAGTCGCCATTTACGTCACCGTATTGAACATGCACAAGTATTGCAGCTCAGTGATATTTCTCGATTTGTTGAGCTCAATGTGATTGCTTCTATGCAGGCAACACATGCCACCAGCGATAAGAATATGGCAGAAGATAGAGTAGGCAACTCGCGAATAAAGGGCGCTTACGCTTGGCGAAAATTAATCAATGCGGGCGCTGTTATTGCAGCAGGTTCTGACTTTCCCATTGAGTCCCCTAACCCTTTTTATGGCCTTCATGCCTCTGTGACCAGACAAGACCATGACAATCAGCCGGTTGATGGTTGGTACCGTAGAGAAAGCATGACACTCACTGAAGCGCTCGCCAGCTTTACCACTAATGCCGCTTTTGCTGGTCATCAAGAAAAAGAGATTGGTCAGCTAAAACCAGGATTGAAAGCAGACTTTATCTTAATCGAAACCGATATATTCTCAGCCCCGGTTGAAGACATTTGGAAAACCAAAGTCAGCGAAACCTGGGTTAATGGACAACGAGTACATTGATACTCCTATGCTCGACTTGTTCAAGTCGTTACATCTAATTGAAATGCTAAGGGCAGATAAACCTTTATCTGTCCTTGTTTTCAACCTCTGTTGTTTCAGTCAATTCAGTGAACCTTTCATAAAGCTAGCAACCTGTTAGCCACCACAATCCATTCAACGTTCTAACAATATTTTTTAAAAAAATAACCCTTTTCTATATTGTCTGCGTTTATAGCAATAACAACGAATTTACTTTCTATTATTGCTGGAGCAATTATGACTCAATTAATCAATGTGAACACACTAAGAAAAACCTTGTTAAGTACATTAATCGCATCTGGGCTCGTTTACGGTTTAACAACCAATACCGCAATAGCCGCTAACTATGATTTCCCTCACTTAGAAACCGTTGGCACCAGCCAAGTTAAAGTAGCCCCTGATATGGCAGAGATTTCAGTACAAGTAAGCTTAACCAAAGATAACGCTAAAGAAGCTAAAACAGCGGTTGATGAAGCGGTCGTTAAGTTTATCAAACGCCTTAAACAGGCTGGTGTCAGTAAACAGGACATTCAAAGTGCAAACTTGCACATTCAACCGCAATATCATTACCCATCAAACCAACCTAAAGAATTAACCGGTTATAGTGCTAGCAGACAGTTGACGGTTAGCGTTAAAGAGTTAGCTAAGTTAAACGACATTCTGGATTCAGCTCTAGAAGAAGGCATTAATCGAGTGCAAAATATTGCTTTAAAATCATCCGATGAAACCCAAGCTATTGAGCAAGCAAGACAAGCAGCCATTAAAGATGCAAAGCAAAAAGCGCACTCTCTAGCGCAAGGTTTTGACCGTGAACTCGATGGCGTATGGGAAATACGTTACTTAACACAGCACCCAGTGCAACCCGTAATGATGAGAATGAGCGCAATGCAAAGTGATATGGCAGAAAGCTATCAATATGGTGAGGTGAGCGTTGAAGAACGTGTAGAAGTTATTTATCGCTTAAAATAACCCCTCATGAACTGGTGACCTAGCCGCTGCAGGTCACTTTGAGTTTCTTGTTTGTTTGCTCTAGTTAACACTATTACAAATTTATTGTCTCTTTTGCTTTTTTCTTGTTTCTAATCAATGTCTATATTGTCTTGCTGAATAAACTATGGCGCAATTTGGCGGTGAATAATTTAAAACCTTTCAAAAACCTTAATCACCTCAAAGCGGTCGTATTGTTTTATCCATACTAATTCAGTCAAGAGGACGCTTCATGAACATCGATTTATCCACTCAAATTGCTGGAACACAGCTAGACAGTTATTTGATGAATGCCTCTGGCCCTAAATGTACCACTTGGGATGAGTTGCACACCATTGCACTATCCAACTCTGCAGCCGTGGTAACCAAGTCTTGTACGATTGAATCGCGCGAAGGAAACCCTGAACCTAGATATCAAAACCTGCCATTAGGATCTATCCAGTCTATGGGGCTCCCCAACCTTGGATACAAAGCGTATTTAGAAATGGTGCCGCAATTAAAAGCCTTGGGGAAACCTGTCATTGTCAGTGTTTCGGGCTTTAGCGTTGAAGATAATATTGAAATGGTCACCGCGTTTCAAAACAGTGACGTCGATTTAATTGAAGTAAACTTTTCTTGCCCTAATATCCCTGGTAAAGCTCAAGTCGCTTATGACTTTGAACAGACAGACCAAGCACTTGCCGCGATTACCGCCTTAGGCAATAAACCTATTGGGATTAAATTAGCGCCGTATTTTGATATGTCACACTTTATTGCAGTGGCCAATATCATCAAGAAATACCCAGTAAAGTTCATTACCTGCATTAACTCTATCGGCAATACCTTAGTGATTGATCCACACACAGAGCAACCTATCATTAAACCTAAAGGCGGCTTTGGCGGTTTATGTGGAGATTACATTAAGCCTATTGGCCTTGCCAATGTGCGCGCATTTCGTGAACTGTTAGATGATGATGTTCAAATCATCGGGGTTGGCGGCATTAAAACCGGTATCGATGCGTTTGAATATTTATTAGCAGGCGCGGACGCGGTACAAATTGCTACTTGTTTTGAAAAAGAAGGCGAAGCTTGTTTCGAACGTATTGAGTCTGAGCTTGCTGAGTTTATGCAATCTAAAAACTATCAATGTATTGCTGATGCAAAAGGCAAACTAAAGCCACTATAAAACCCCTTAGCAAATCCATTTACATCGAATAGCCAGTTCATTTGTTCTGGCTATTTTTATGGCCATAACTAAAGTTAGAGCCAATAGCTATCACCAACATCCCCCAATTTCTCGCCAATTTATTAGCATTTACTAACCTATTTTATCGCTAAAATTTATTCGTTAAAGTCTGACTATTGATTAATAAGACTGTTAATATTGATTTAAATTAACAGCTTCACCACTTAAAACCTGACAATTGATAAACTTTCAGTAACCTACTATGCAATAAATAAAGCGCTTAATGAGCCTTAAGACTCAAACGTCGCAGGCATAACATAATAAATGGATACGACACGTGGTTAAAAAATTACTTTCAATGACCAGTTCAACACAAATGCTGATTGCCATGTTTGTCGGTTTTGCTGTTGGTATTTTCTTTGGCGAATCCGTTGGCTGGCTAAGTACCATAGGTAATGGTGTCATCTTATTAATGCAGATGACGGTTTTACCCTACATTGTTGTATCGCTGATTGGCGGTATTGGGAAACTGCAAAAAAGTACTGCTATCTTAATTTTTAGTCGCGCGGGACTTATCATGTTGCTGTTGTGGTTGGTCGGATTGGTGCTTACTGCATTAATGCCATTGTCATTCCCATTTGTAGAATCCGCCTCCTTTTTCAGTACCAGCATTATTGAACCTGTAGAACCGATTAATTACTTCAAGCTTTACATACCATCAAACCCATTTGAATCCATGGCTGCAGGTTATGTACCTGCTATGGTGGTATTTAGTATTGCGATGGGCTTGGCACTCATCGGCATGGAAGGTGATAATAAAAACCAAGTGCTTTCTTTCATGCACACCATTACCGAAACGTTCTCACGCATTACTCAAGGCTTAGTTAAAGTATTACCTATTGGTATTTTCGCTATGTCCGCAGCGGCTGCAGGAACGATGGGGGTCGATGAATTTGCCAGTATGCAGGTGTATTTAATCAGCTACTTTGTCTTGTGCTTATTGCTCACCTTTGTGATTTTACCTTGGATTGTTTGCTCACTAACACCGATTACATATATGCAAACTGTCAGCATTACTAAGGCAAGCCTAGTAACCGCGTTTGCTACTGGTAATATCTTTATTGTCATTCCCGTGATTATTGAAGAATGTAAGCAGATCATGCGTGAGCATAATAACCTTAGTGAAGACGGCTTAACCCTAATTGAAATTCTTGTACCTATTGCCTTTACCTTCCCAAATATCGGTAAACTCACGGTTATTTTGTTTGTTTATTTTGCTGGCTGGTTTAATGGTACCCCTGTTGATATCAGTGCTATTCCTTCCTTATCGATTAGTGGCCTGTTATCACTATTTGGCAGCGTTTATGTTGCAATCCCCTTTATGCTCGACTTAGTGCATTTACCTTCTGATTTATTCCAATTATTTGTTATGTCAGGCTTTATAACGGGTAAATTTAACTCTATTGCTGCGGTAATGAATTTATTCGCATTAACCTTACTGACAGTTTGTTTATTCCAAGGTTGTCTTAAAATTCGTGCGCCGCAATTAATTAAAATGTCTGGTGGTCTAGTGGCCAGTACCATAGTCACCATATTAGTGTGTCGAATTGGGATGGGGGTATTTATTACTAGCCCTGAAATCACTAGTGGCGTGATTGCCAATATGAAAGTAGCTGACAAAGTGCCTACTAAAGTCACCCGACAGTTCCCTGAAGTTGGCAAAACACCCTCTCAGCCAATAGTCGATGTACAAACGATCAGAAAGCGTGGCGTGCTAAGAGTCGGTTATATTCCAAGTAATGTGCCCTTTAGTTATTACAATAACTCAGGGCAATTGGTGGGCTTTGATTCTGCGATGGCCACTAAACTAGCCGAAGATTTACATGTTGATATCGAATTCATTCCTTTTCATAAAGATAAGCTTGCTGTGTCATTGCAAGCAGGCTTTTTTGATGTGGCTATGTCAGGGCTTGCCATGGATATCAAACAAATGGATCGCTTAAGTTACAGCGATCCAGTATTAGAACTCAATATCGCCATTGCCACTAAAGACCACCGCGTCAATAGCTTTAAAACCAATGAGTCGATTATGGCCATGGAAGATGTCACCGTGGCTTATGTTGAACATGATGACAAAATCAAAGAAGCCAAAAAGCAGTTGCCCCATCTTAAATTTGTCAAAATTGAAGGTTACAAAGATTTCTTCAGGCAGAAAAAAGACAAGTACGATGCTGTGGTTATCAGCGCAGAGGCAGGATCGGCCTGGACCTTATTCTTCCCTGGTTACGGCATTGCCATTTTAGAAGATAAAAACCGTTACCCTGTGGCTTATGCGGTGGCTCAATCGAACCAGTCATTACTGAACTATATTAATAATTGGCAAAAACTGCGTAAGGTCGATGGTCATCAACAAGAGTTTTATGACTATTGGATGTTAGGTAAAGGTGCCACTACACCTCAGCCTCGCTGGTCTATTATTCGAGACGTTTTACATTGGGTTGATTAACTTCTCAATCAACATTTGAACCCAAATAGTTTGCCTTAAAGCCTAATGTAACAATATACATTAGGCTTTTTAGTCTCTTAAAAGTGCTTATTTTCCCTTACCTTAAATTGTCATATTGTCGAATTACAGTATAAAGCGAAGGTTTTTTATTTATGCATAGTGCATTGTCATTATCTCGCTGAACAGATGCCCCATACAGTTAGATAGAAAAATATTGCAATATTCAAAAAGTTAACCTAAAAATAACATTACGATTATTATTCATAATTGCCATTTCATTGCGCTGAGCACGCTAGTAAGGATACGAGTGAAAAATGATGAATAAGTTACGCATAGGTATTGTCTGTCACCCAAGCATTGGTGGTTCTGGGTTAGTGGCCACTCAGTTGGGTATTGGCTTAGCAAAATTAGGTCATGAAGTGCATTTTATTGCCCATAAACGACCATTTAAGCTTATCCAAAATTATAGTAATGTTTACTTTCATGAAGTAGACGAAGTAAATTATCCTTTATTTGAAGGTCCACTACATACCTATTCGTTAACCGCCAAAATTGTCGAAGTCGTCGAACAATATCAATTACATTTGATCCACGCTCATTATTCTATTCCTCACTCTTTATGTGCATTTCTAGCCAGTAATATCTGCCAATATTCATTCCCGATTGTTACCACTATTCACGGAACTGATGTCACGATTGTCGGTCAAGATAATGCGATAAAGCGTTTAAATACCTTCAGCATGAATCAAAGTACCTTATTAACGACAGTATCCAATTTCCAGCGCCAATATATTCAGCAAGAGTTTGAAATAAACCAACCCATTAATGTGGTGCATAACTTTATTGATGCCAACGATTTTACCCCAGAGTTAGTTGACCAAAACCTAAGACGAACATTGGCAAATGATGACGAAAAAATCTTAATGCACGTTTCAAATTTCAGGCCGCTAAAAAACACCCAAACCGTCGTTAATGCTTTTAGTCAATTACACTGCGATGAAAAAGTCAGGCTAGTGCTGGTTGGTAGCGGTCCGGATATCGAAAAAATTAAACAGCAATGTAGTCAACTCAACATCTTAGATAGAGTCCGTTTTACTGGTTCAGTGAACAAGGTAGAACGCTATATTGCTAATGCAGACTGTTTAATTCAGCCAAGTTACCGCGAGTCTTTCTGTATGGTTATTCTAGAGGCAATGTCCTGTGGGGTGCCAACGGTTAGTAGCAATGTTGATGGCATTCCTGAGGTCGTCGAAGAAGGTGTAACTGGCTTTATGCATCCACCTGAAGATGCGCAAAGTATGGCTAGCACCATTAGCAAGATTTTTGCTGATAACCAGTACCAACAGCAACTTGGAAAAGCTGGGCGTGCAAGAGCGATTCAGCACTTTAATACTGAAATTAAAGTTAATCAGTATGTCGATTGCTACCACCAAACACTCGCGATTCATGGCCAAGCGCAACAGCTTGTTAGTTGCAGCTAACTCATTCAGTTAGTGTATTAGTCGCAAGCAATAGCAATATCACCATTCGCGAAATAGAGCATATAAAAGGATTCATATGGCAACGGCCACACCAGACAATGATAAAACAGATCCCACTAATAATACTGCACAAAGCCCAGAGCAAACACAGGCGGTTTCGCCCGCCACTAAAGAACCTAAAAAGAACAAACTCAGCATGTCGAGCTGGGTGTTACTCTCCTTTGCTGGCGGCATCATTGCAGGGCTATTTTTTGGCGAAATGCTCGCGTGGATGTCTGTAATTGGTGATGCTTTTATCAAGCTTCTACAAATGACCATCATCCCTTATATTATCGTGTCGCTTATTTCGAGTTTAGGCAGTTTAACCTTAGAGCAAGCAAAATCTCTGGGCGTTAAAGTGGGTAAATTGATGCTAGTCATTTGGCTATTGGGTTTGCTCAGTATGTATTTGATCAAATACACATTTCCTGAGTGGCAAGCGGGAGAGTTCTTTAGCTTAACTGCGCTCCAAGACCCTAATTCAGTCAATTTATTAGACTTATATATCCCATCTAACCCATTTTTTTCATTATCGAATAGTTACATCCCAGCCATTGTATTATTTTGTGTCGCCACAGGCATCGCGCTTATTTCGATTAAAGACAAAGAGTCTTTGATGCGTCCTTTGCAATTATTAGGTGAGTCTTTTAATAAGGTCACACAAAGCATTGTGATGCTCATGCCCATTGGCATTTTCGCCATGACAGCGGCCACCGCTGGCACCATGGATTTTGACGAGTTTCAAAAATTGCAGGTGTACTTTGTCGCTCATGTGGTAATGACGGTGATTTTGACCTATTGGGTGTTGCCGGCAATCATTATGGTGATCACCCCATTTTCCTACCGAGACATTACAGGTATTGCTAAAGACGCGATGATCACTGCATTTGCGGCAGGTAATATTTTCATTATTTTACCTTTACTCATTCAACGCACTAAAGAGCTATTCCATAAGTACAATATCGGTGATGAGCAAACCGATGATTACGCCAATATCATTATCCCTGTGGTCTTTAGCTTTCCTAATTTAGGTAAGCTCCTCACCATTGTATTTGTGTTATTTGCTGCTTGGTTTTCAGGTAAAGAACTCGATTTCCTCAGTTATTTTCCTATGTCTGTTAACGGGCTGATTAGCTTATTTGGTAGTGTCTATCTGACTATTCCGATGCTTCTTGACTCATTAGAATTATCATCTGACCTATTCCAGCTTTATATGGTGTCTAGTTTGTTCACCAGTCGATTTACTTCGCTATTAGCCGCAATGAATATATTTATTCTCGCCATCGGTGGCACAGCCATGCTGGCAGGTATTGCTAAAATCAGCATGAAGCGACTCATTCTTTGTAGTGCCATTACCCCAGTTGTTTTCGGAATCACGCTGCTAGGCACCAGTTGGGTATTGAGTAGTATCGTTGATACTGAATACAACATGGATGAAGTTGTTGCTCAAATGAGCTCTGCTGCAGAAGTGCCTGAAGAAATCACGGCTTTTAACTGGTCAGAAGAACTTGAAGTGAATGGCCCACGAACCATAGAGCAAATAAAACAAAGCGGGCTATTACGCGTTGGCTATAACCCTGTTCAAGTGCCTTTTTCCTACTACAATGCTGGTCAGGATCTTGTGGGGTTTGATATTGAAATGATGCGAAAACTTGCCGCTGAACTTGAAATTAAAGTGGCATTCATTCCTTATAACTCAGCCAATGTGCTGGATGGGATCAACAGTGGCTTATTTGATGTCACCATTTCGGGGCTACAAATGACCACCTTCCGTATTGGCTTTGTCGATTTCACTAATCCCGTACTCGATTTACACTACGCCTTTGTCGTGAAGGATTACCGAGCTGATGAATTTAAAACTGATCAATTAATCCATGAAGCTGAAAAGGTGAGAGTGGCCTCTGTCGGTGACTACTCCATCATTCCGCACATTCAAGAAAAGTTTGATAATGTTGAGTTTAGCTCTATCGACTCAGACAAGTTATTCTTTGAAGATGATGGTGAAAACTATGATGCCTTATTAATTAGTTTAGAAGCTGGCAAAACATGGACGATTTTATACCCCGAATATACTGCCATGTATAACCGTGAAGAAATTAAATCCTTCCCAGCTTCATACGCTGTAGCTAAAGGTAATCACTCGCTGCATACCTTCTTAAACAGTTGGTTATCCATCCAACAATCCTCAGGTTATGTCGACACACTTTATGGCTATTGGATTTTAGGTGAAAATGCCCAACCTAAAAAGCCTCGTTGGTCTGTCATCAAAGATGTTTTACATTGGGTCGAGTAAGCAACTTGAATCAATTAATGCTAATTGAGCCCTTATTTAGATAACCAAGCCTAACAGAGTTATTAAGACTCAATGAATGACAATGTTAGGCTGGTTGGTTTTTAAAGGTAAAGTGATTAGAGCCAAGCCAATTCACTATCAGCCCCACTAAGACTCCCACTGCAAAACTAATGATTTCAACTTGTATGCCAGTTAGAGTATTCGATGTAAATATTACAAGCTCTAGATCCTCTAACGTTAAAGTTGACGCCAGTAAATGCAAACGCATCAGATGAAAAGCCCCCAGGTTTGCCAGCGCTGATATTGCTGCAATCGTAATGACCCAGCGACATTGCTTAAGAGTGCTTAGTTGACTTCTTTCGCTAAATGTAAATTTTCGATTCCCAAACCAAGTTAACCCTAGCCCAACCATAAATGCTAAAGTTCTGGCTACAAAAGGCTGCCAAGCAGCAAGTTCAATCAAGCTTAAATAAATAGATAAATCAACAATGAAGCTTCCACCACCCACCAGTAAAAATGAAACCAGAGGATTCATTTTTACTGCTGATATGGATAAGCCAGTCATTAATGCTCACCACATAACATGAGTACTTTTTTGCGCGTTTCAGATTCAAGCAAACAACTTTCTAAGACATCTTGTTCTTTTAGTTGCTGTTTGCTCACAACAATGTAATAAGGACGTAGATTTAACTGCTGTAGTTGCTCTTCATCATTCACGACTACCGCTTTGCCCTCACTGTAATAGCGCGAAGAGAATGGTTGTTTGAACCAGTAATATACGGGTAAATCAAATACTCTTTGATTCAACAGCCACTTATCACTTTTCTCTTTGCTCACACCAGAATTAAGTACCACTAGCGCCGTAATTAATAACAATGGAATACTGCTAGAAATCATCACAAATTGGCTAATCTGTTGATTACGCCAGGCATAAGCAATAAGCAAAGCCAGTGCTGGTGTAGCAGGTAAAACATACGCAGGTAAAATATTGCCTGCAAAGGTAAATAAAATCAGTGGTGCTGCCATCCAACACAGTAAAAACTTAGTAAAGTCATCAAAACCTTTTTGCTGATACTCTTCAGTTGCTTGACTAGCTTCATGCCCAGTTTCTTGTCTAGCCTTTTGTTCAATTAACACATTCGCCTTCTGGTAGAGTCGATATAAACCGCGAGGTATAAATAACGACCAAGGCACACAAGCAGCTACAAAGTAAATCCAAATGGTACCGCGGACTTCATCATGTGCGCTGCCGTATAAGTCTCCTTTCCACCCACTGTCCACGAATCGAGACCAATGCTCGCCAACAATAAAGTATTGAATAAATCCTGGAGTTGCTTGTTCCGCCATCACATACCAAGGCATGGTCAATGCGAGCAATAACAATAGCCCTGTGAACAATGGAATTCGCAGCCATAATTGAGCCCACATCTTAATTGGACCAAGGGTCCACAACAGCCACAAAAAAGTGGCGATACCAAAAATGGCGATAGCAACCGGCCCTTTGGCCATCAAACCAATGGCCAATCCAATAAAGCCCATATAGCCCCACAAATACTGACCTTGCCAAGCCAAGTAAAAACTGACAAATGCTAGCGTTAGTCCCAGTAATAATCCCATATCGGTCATCACTGTTCCCATACAAACGTAAAATGCCACAGTTGTGGTTAACATAGTCGCTACTTTGAAACCATTAATCGCGAATGTTTTTGCCAGCTTTACCACCAGCAATAAAACAACTAGTCCAACTAAAAAATGCGGTAACCTTAGAAAAAATTCATTGTTACTAAACAATTCTATAAAGCTGGCACTCAACCAATTTTGTAAAGGAGGCTTGCCCCAAAAAGGCACACCATAGTCAAATTGTGGGGTTAACCAATTGCCCGTTTCAGACATTAATCTAGCCATTTCCCCATAACGTGCTTCAGTGGTATCCATCAATGGATATAATGCCAATGACAATAAACGGATCAATAATGCAGCAACCAGCACCACTGCGATCTTGGGGTAATATTGTAGGGCTAACAACTTTGACTTCATTTGACATTTTCCAAGTTAAACTGATATTGATTAAAACTTTTAGGCTGTACAAATTGCTGTTGTCTGCTTAGAACAATATCTTGGAAACCTTGTGTGTTTTGTCTTTTGCTCTCAGCCAATTTAGATGTAGGTGCTAACCTAGACTTTACTAAATTCCCTTTTTTAGGCGTTTGCAAAGCAAACTGATTACCCGGTTTGTTTAACTTACTATTTACGCAAGCATGCTGAAATGGAAAAACAGTATGGGGAATACTCTGCTGATGATAGACATCCTCAACAATAAACACTGGGCGCTGCTTCACTTCCATAAATACTCGACCTAAGTATTCTCCAATTAACCCCAGTGCTAATAACTGAATGCCTGCTAAAAATAACTGAACTGCCATCATTGAAGCATACCCTGCAACGGCTTCACCATAGACTAAAGTTTTTAGTACGATCCAAGCACCATAAACTAAAGAGCTCAGCCCAATAGTCACACCAAACCAAGTAGCTAATCTAAGCGGCTTAAAGCTAAATGAAGTGATCCCATCCATCGCTAACCCCACTAATTTGCCGTAATTCCACTTTGTTTCACCGACACTACGAGGGTCGCGATCAAACTCTATGGTAGTTTGGGTAAACCCTGGCCAACTTAAAATGCCTTTCATAAATCGGTTACGTTCAGGCATGGCATTGATATGATCAATAACCTGCCTACTCAGCAACCTAAAGTCGCCTACATTCTCCGGCACAGGAGAGTCAGACATCCAATTCATTAAGCGGTAAAAACAAGCTGCTGAAAAGCGTTTAAACCAAGTTTCACCCAAGCGCTTTTTACGGCGCATATTGACAACTTCATAGCCAGCTCGCCATGCTTGCAGCATTTGAGGAATAAGCTCTGGTGGGTCTTGTAAATCTGCATCCAGCAAAATGATAGCGAGTCCTCTTGCCTGTGCAAGCCCCGCTGACATCGCAGCTTCCTTGCCAAAGTTACGGCTTAGTTTTATACATTGATGTTCACAATCACTTAAGCGCAGTTGTTGAAGTAATGCCCATGTCTCATCAGTGCTGCCATCATCAATAAAGACTAATTCACAGCGGTCGTTTATTTGTGATAGCACGCTATTAAGGCGTGTCATCAATACATCAAGACTTTTTGACTCGTTAAACATGGGAATGATGATCGAAACACAGATTTCAGATGGGTTTTTATCATAATTTGAATGATGCATGCGCTATTCCTACAGAACAAAATATGCCAACATCTTGAAGTAGTGATAGTGTAAAAAATGTCATTGACATTTTTTCGACAAAAAATTTGTAACAATAGCGCTGATTTATTCACTCTTTATTGCCAGTGCCACTCATGATAGACAAGCTCAAGCAGGAACTTAGCCGCCAATGAAACTACTTATCATTGAAGACAACCACGATGTCGCAGGTATTTTAGGCGATTTTTTTGAAGCTCAAGATGCTGACCTTGATTACGCGACTAATGGTGAACTTGGGCTCAGTCTCGCACTTGAGGATGATTTTGACGCCATCATTTTAGATTTAATGCTCCCTAAAATGGATGGACTAACCTTATGTCGTTCGCTGCGAGAGCAAGGCTGCACGACGCCAGTACTTATGCTTACTGCACTGGATAATAAAACTGACCTCATGACCGGCTTTGATAGCGGCGCTGATGATTACTTGGGTAAACCTTTCGATTTAGATGAACTTGATGTACGCATAAAAGCATTGATTAAAAGACATAGAGGTAAAGTGGCTCAAGCAACGCTTAGGTTTGGTGAGCTTGAACTCAACATTGCCCAGCATCAGGTTAAGCGCCGAGGCATGAAATTGGCGTTAACGCCAACGACGTACCAAATTTTATTATTACTCATCAAAAATGCCCCTAATGTCGTGACTCGCGAGCAGCTTATCGATGAAATCTGGGGACAGCACCCACCGGGAAATGACATTTTACGAAGTCATGTTTATCAATTAAGAAATCAACTCGATAAACCATTTGAGCAGCCCATGCTAATGACCGTACCCAAAGTCGGTTTACGGTTAAGCCAAGGAGAATGACCTTGAATTCAAGAAGCATATCAAGTGCCCATGCAACCACTAGTAATAGTTCAACTCAATCTTTTGTTGGTCGTCTGTCAGTCTATTTTGTATTAATCGGTCTGTTAGCATCTGGGATGATTTACCTGATGATGATATATATGCTGCAGTGGGTTGAAGATGAGGTCAGTCTTAATAATTTACGTGACAGTGCTCCTTTCGTTATTAAACAATTTCAAAAAGGCGTCCCAGAGCCTTTAGTATTACCGCCCAATATTACTGCTTTTTACAGCAGCGACTTTATTCCTTCTCACTACGGGGAGTTGCAAAATTATCCGTTGGGCTTTAATGGTGAAATTAATGATGACCTTTCAGAGTTATTTTTATACCGTTCTGAGTTTGTATTAAATGGCCAAATGTCCCAGCTTTATATCACTATGCCTGCTGAAAACATTGAGCTCAGCAGCGCCCAATGGACAGGTATCAATACCTTTGTTATTGGTTTTACTATTGGGTTAATACTGCTATTTAGTTACGCGATCATAAAATTGTTTAAACGACTCATTGAGCCCATCAACCAATTGAGCCTGCAGTTAGGTAATAGCATTACTCCTGAAGCTTTCAGTGTCAGTCAAAGTGCTGCCAAAGAGTTTGGTATTTTGACTGACAGTCTCAATCGTTACCGTCAGCAAAATGAAACTTTAATAAAACAAGAACAAGCTTTTGCAAGGTATGCCAGTCATGAGCTACGAACCCCTCTTAGTATTGTTCTAGGTTCGGCCAAATTACTTGCTCAAAAACCTGATGAAGACTTTCAACTTCGACAGCGGGAACGTATTACCCGTGCGGCTCAAGATATGCAGAATACCGTAGAAGCTTTATTGAATATTGTTAAACAAGAAAAGTCTTCCCATGAAAACTCGCCGCGACTATTAACAGAACAAGAGTTTACTCAAACACTTGAAACCACCGTCAATCAGGCAAAAAAATTAGCCATTAAAATCTCTGTTGAGTGGCACAGTTCGCCTACTGTTCAGCCAAATTCAGCGGTAATAAAGATGCTGTTAACCAATTTAGTCAACAATGCGATAAATGCCCGTTGCGAGCAGTTACCAGAGGGAGAAAAAAGTTGGATTAACATTGCTGTCTTCGATAAAGAAATTATTATTGAAGATAATGGCCAAGGCTTATCGGATAGTGAAAAAGGTCATCAAAGAAGTGATTCTGGAGGCCACGGACTAGGGCTGACAATAATCGATACTTTATGCCAGCGCTACAATTGGCAGTTTACACTTGCTTCAAACCAACCTAGGGGTTGTATCGCAACGTTAGTCTTACCGAAGCTGGCAGTGTAAGTGAGAGTGTAATTGAGAATGAGAGTTAGAGTTAATGCTGACTTAGGGTTAAGTCAGCATTACCTCTACGTCATCTACACTGATTTATTGTTTATGAATGTCGCCAGACTTCATCACAAACTGCACATTAAGTAATGCATCGATTTGGGTTAATGGACTCACTTTCATCGCGATAACATCAGCTTGTTTACCTTGCTCTAAGGTGCCGATTGATTCTGACATCCCCACTAAGTCAGCGCCATTAATGGTGGCAGAAATTAAAATATCTTTGTTCGACATACCTGCTTGAGACATCAGTACCGCTTCTTTAGCGCTATCACCATGACGAGACACACCACTGTCAGTTCCAAAAGCAATCTTTACGCCTTTTTTATACGCATTGCCGAAGTTATTTTGCATGTCATTACCCACACGAATCGCTTTCGCTTTAATCGCATCAGACATAAAGTTGCCTTTCGAGTTCGCCATTTGCACTACAGTATCACCAGCCAATAAAGTCGGAACTAAATAAGCTCCAGACTTTTTAAATAATTTAATTGACTCTTTATTGGCATAACTGCCGTGTTCAATGCTATCAACACCCGCCCGTAGAGCAGCATTAATACCTTCAGCAGCATGGGCATGACTGGCAACCTTGCGACCTAATGCGTGAGCGGCATCAATCACTTCTTTTAATTCATCATTGGCCATTTGCTGACCTGTACCAGTATTGGTATCAGACAACACCCCACCTGTTGAGGTTATTTTAATGACATCTGCACCATATTTAATTGCACGGCGAGTCGCGCGGCGACAATCAAAAGGGCCATCACAAATGGTTTTAGAGGTCAGCATATCCAATAAATCTGGGCTTTTACCGTCCACATCTCCATGACCACCTGTGACCGACACACCGCCTGATGCAACAATTCTTGGACCAGGCAACCAGCCCTTATTGATTGCGTCACGCAGTGCATAAATTTGTTCTGGTTTGGCGCCTAAATCACGTACTGTAGTAAAGCCTGCCTGTAAGGTCTTATTTGCAAAATATGCACTTCTCATTGCCACATCGGCATCTGACATCCGGAGCGCTTCACTGTCATTTTTAGGCCCTATTTCACCTTGTAAATGCACATGCATATCCATCAAGCCTGACATGACAAAACTGTCTTTTAAATCTATATATTCAACGGTATCAGTCGCTATTACCTTATCTTTTGATAAAGTGACATAGCCCTTTTTTACTTCAGTAATTTTGTCATCTCTAATGATCAATGAGTATTGCTGCAATGGTTTTTTACTGGCAACGGTTAACAGCTCACCGGCATGAATAACCTTATAATCAGCTGCGTTTACAAAGGGAGATATTGCGCAAACTAGTATCGCTATTGATGAATAGCCTAGGCGCTTTGTTAAACTGTCATGTCTCGTATCGTGTAGTGTTCTTGTCAACATTTGATTCCCTTATGCCCATTGCCAAAGCTGTCATTTTTAACCAAGTCTTAACATGCCTAATTAAAACAACAATTACAATAACCCTTTCATTTACCTAACCATTAAAACATTGAATATAAAAATAAATTTCATATTCAATGTACAAATCTCAATTTCAATACTCGCTGAAAAGCCACACTCGAGCACCTTAACGATAAGATCTGAGACACATTCTTAAGTTAAATTTAACATTTGTAATTGATTAAGCTAACTCTTTGCTATATAAAAGATTTAAGATTTTCATCAAGGAGGTTGAAAGTGACTGAATCAGTCAAGTCTGATAAAAAATACGCTACTGCGGTTATTTTATCGGGTATTTTTGGCGTTTTAGGAATTCACCATTTTTATTGTGGCAGAGTTTTACATGGTTTTTTCGATTTAACGTTAGCCATTGTTGGCATTATCCTAATACAGTTTGGAGATGTTACGCTCACCCTCATCGGTGCAGGTCTTATTCTTATTGATGTTATACACACTGTTGTAGTGACATTTATGCTTCTTGTTGGAAGCTACAGAGACGGGAAAGGTAAATTAATTACCTATCCAGGACAAAAAATATAATTAAAGGATTTATTATGTCAGAAGTTCAAACAGCAGAAACACCTGTTCAAATAAGCGAAAAAGGTTTCGTACCAACACTACTTTTATGCTTCTTTTTGGGCTCTTTAGGTGTACACCGCTTTTACACAGGTAAAATCGGTACTGGTATCTTAATGCTACTTACTTTAGGTGGTTTAGGTATTTGGACATTAATCGACTTCATCATGATTGCAGTCGGTAGTTTTAAAGATTCTGAAGGTAACGCGATTAAAGCATCTTAATTGCTAATAAATCACATTACTATTATTAGGCTGTCCGACATATTCGTGGCAGCCTTTTATATTTCTTAAGATACATTGATACTTTTAATCCTTCTCAAAAGCTCAAATCGACTCCCCAATACACTTGCTCCGCATCATTTACAGACTGAGAAACCGCCCCTAGGTTTTGAACTGAAGAAGTATCATTATGCTTCAAATAGCGAAATCCCAATTCAGATGTAAATGCATTACCAAAATCAAACATTAATCCTGTCTGAGCGCCAAATACATAGCAACTACTTGAATCATAGTAAGTTTGGTCTATATCCGTCATTTGAAACTCATGACCGCTTAGCCCTACTGATGCACCAATAAACCAACTCACTTGATTCGATGGCTCTAGAAAAAATAATTTATCATAAGAAATAAGCACACCTTCATGATACGTCATGTCATCAGAGTTAAAAGAATACGTTCCGTATAAGCGACTCGCATCACCAATGTCGACACTATTTCTTATTTGATAATTAATCCCCCGTTCTTCACTGCTAGATAAACCTGAATAAGATGAAGTACTGTGAGTTTGATAACCCACAGTTCCACCAATAATGATATCTGCAGCGTGTGAAAACCCAGGAAGTAAACACATCACAATTACGTTTGTCATCAAAGATAATCGTGCCATTTTGCCTCCTAGCTCAGGGCCTGTTGATCTTTGCCGGTTAAGTTTTGTTCGAAATAAAAGCGTTTTAATCAAGGCGGATGAATTGATGCCTAGTCATCTAAGCACCTTTTATTTACAAAGATGCATTCAACAAAGAGTAAAACGCTTTTAGTCGACCCCTTCGGGCAGCGTTTGTTGGTCATTTTTACTGCGTTATCGACTTTTTATGTAGAATAACTACACCACAAAGTCTCTGCCTTGTATAAATGACCAACAATTCGCTGCAAAAACAACCTTGAAAGTTCAACAGGCCCTAGTAATAAGTACTTTATTATTTACCAAACTAAGCTAAGAAAAATGCTGCCAAGCTCAAATTTTCACCTAATGAAATACCTATAAGGTAAAATTTTGTTCAATCTGTGATCTGCTTAAAATTCGAACTAATTATTGTTTTGTTATTTCCATTTCTTTTTAAATACAAAAAGGCCGCTTAATAGCGGCCTTTTAAATTGGTTTACTTAAACAGTAAGCGTCTTAAACAGTAAGAGACTTAAATTTATCTTTAGTTAGCGATTTTTAAGTTTGCTTTGTCTGAGATTAGATTCAAATCAAAATCAAACTCATCAACTCGAATCGCTCGCTCACGTTTTAGATTATAGTCTTGTAATTGCTTGTGCTCATCCACTGTAATGACATTAGCTTGAAGTGCATTATCAAGCGTAATTGAGAAGCGAACACCTGCTTTAAATACTCGCTGTTTAAGTGATTTTTTCACTTTTGACAACAGTGGTAAACAAGCCATTTTAGCGAGATAAGCTTGCTCATTAATGTAATTTCCATCACCAGCAACCGGTTTAATCAAGTGTGTTAATTGCTTTTTAAATGCAGTATCAAGCTGAGCTTGCTCTGCTAATTCACGCACCAAATCATCATTCACTTTTACCATTTTACCTGAGTAAGTCATGGTGATTAAACGCATAAACTGACGCGTAGGCTTAGACGGGAAGTTCTCTAAAAATGCCAATATGGCTTCTTCAGCTTTACATAAAGACCAACGAGTCGCGTACTCAAAATACGGTTTTGCTTGGCTACGCTCACCAGCTGACACTTTCTGCTCGTAAAAACGAATCGATGCCATTGCTGCATATAGGTAGCTCATTACGTCACCTAAACGAGCTGACAGCATTTCTGCTTGCTTTAGTTTTCCGCCTAGTACAAGTAGTGAGAAATCAGCATAAACGGCTAATTTTGATGCCAATTTATGTACAGATTTTTCGTAACCTATGACTTCAGGTAATGATGATTGCGCAGGTGCGGTAAAGGGTAAAAGACCCAATTTAAATGCACGCAAGCTATTACCAACACTGTAACCAATTGTTTGTCTAAAGATACGATTAAAGGTTTTATCAGCATCACTGGCGTCACTATGAATAGACTCAACCATGCTTTGTAAATGTGGATGACAACGCATCACACCTTGACCAAATATCATTAGGTTACGGGTAAGGATGTTGGCACCTTCAACTGTAATCGCAATTGGCTGAGCCACATAACCTGACGCTAAGGTATTTTGTGGACCGCGCTGAATCGCTTTACCCGCTTGAATATCCATAGCTGAATCAAGAATATCACGACCTAACTCTGTCATATGGTATTTGGCAATCGCCGTTACCACTGATGGCTTTAAGCCAAGACCTAAGCCTTCAGTAGTCAATACGCGCATGGCTTCTTGTAGGTAAGTTTTACCTGCGATATCAGCCAGCTTCTCCTGAATACCTTCAAACTTACCAATTGATAAACCAAACTGCTCACGCACTGCTGCATATTCCGCAGAAGACTTAAATGAACACTGACTGACTGATACACCTAATGCAGGTAATGAAATACCACGGCCTGCACCTAAACAGCTAACCAGCATCTGCCAGCCGCGGCCAATTTTCTCTTGACCGCCAATGATGAAGTCCATAGGGATAAACACGTTTTCACCACGAGTCGTACCGTTATAGAAACGACAGCCCATAGGATCATGACGGTTACCAAGTTGTACACCAGGATGTGATTTTGGAATAAGCGCACAAGTAATACCCAGTTGCTCTTTTCCGCCCAACAAGCCTTGTGGATCTTCGACTTTAAATGCAAGCCCAAGTACCGTCGCAATAGGCGCTAGAGTGATATAACGTTTGTCCCATGTCACTGAAAGGCCAAGCACTTCTTTACCTTCGTATTCTCCCATAGTGACGGTACCGATATCAGGAATACCACCAGCATCACTACCAGCTTCTGGGCTAGTCAGTGCAAAACATGGAATTTCTAAACCGTTAGCTAAACGAGGTAACCAGAAGTTACGTTGGTTCTCTAAACCGTAATGCATTAACAATTCGCCAGGACCTAGCGAGTTAGGCACCATTACAGTAACTGCCACTGCAGAACTTTTAGCAGCAATAGTCGCAACGATGGTTGAGTTAGCATAAGGACTAAACTCTAATCCACCGTAAGACTTTGGAATAATCAGCGAGAAAAACTTATTCTCTTTTAGAAAAGTCAGTACATCGTCTGGCAAGTGCTTACCATTTTGAATATCAAAATCATCGACCATTTCAATCAATGTCTGCACAGGGCCATCTAAGAAAGCTTGCTCATCAAGCGATAAGGTTGCATTGGGAATATCACGTAATGCAGCAAAATCAGGAATACCTTGATAAATTGAGCCTTCTAACCAAACATCGCCTGCATCTAATGCTTCTTGTTCAGTCGTTGAAATACTCGGCAATACTTTCTTAAATGTTGTTCTTATGCTCATAGTTCTACACTCATCAGACCAGAATAATAGTGTGCATTACGTCACAAAAATTAAATTAGATCAAATATTCTAATTGGCAAATAAAGCTAATATTTACAGTAACAAAGCCATCGTTAAAAATAATTATTGCCAATTCATGAACTTACACGTGTACGCTGAAGATAAAAATAATTTAAAAATTTATACGCTCGTTTGAATTTTTATAAAAATTGACCAATTAACGAGACTTTTTTATGAAAACAATCTCAAAAAATAGTTTTATAATGCTAACGTTAACGGGACAATATTGTTCAATAACTTAATTGGAAGAGACAAATTATGTGTGGCAGATTGGAGGTCTTACTTGATGGCATGAAAGGACTACTCGATCCACTATTTGACCAGCCATTGAGTATTCAAACAAATCTTGATTTAAGGCCGACAGATCCAGTTACAGTGCTGAGTTCTACAAATGGTGAGCTTATTGCTACTCAGCAAAGTTGGGGGATACAACCTGAATGGTCCAAAAAACTCATCATTAATGCCCAAGCTGAAACTGTCGCAGACAAACCCACATTTGCCGAGGCTTTTAATCAACATCGATGCCTGATCCCATGTAGTGGCTGGTTTGAATGGCGCGATGAAGGCCAAGCGAAAAAGCAAAAGTACCGCTTTTCCCATGCGGCTAATAAACCTTTATTCATGGCTGGTGTCATTTATCCAGATCTCCAACAATTAGTCACTTTAACCATTAAACCTAATGATAAGTGCGCCCAATATCATCACCGCATGCCGCTATTTATCCCCTCAACAGCCATTAGCAGTTGGCTCAACAATACCCCAGAGCAAGTCAGCGATTTGATGCAGCCATTACCAAACGAGTGGATCAAAGTGTCAGCAGCATGAACTCCTGCGTCAACTATATAGTGGTTATGGATTTCATAACCAAGAGTTTCAATGTCTGTGATTTCATGCCTGTAAATTCAAAAGCCCGTAAATTCAAAAGTCTGGAATTTCTAAGCCTGTAATTTCATTGTCTGTAATTTCAACAATAACAATTCGTTCATCTTGGGTTCATCTTAGTGACAATATACTGCACATAAACTGATAATTGATGCTTAGATACAAGCCTCAAAACACATTTTAAAGTTTGAGAATTTTATTAAGCAGATCACAACCTTGAAAATTAACTATGCTAGAAGATGTAAAAAAGTGGCTTTAAGCGCTCTTTTAAGTTTTAATTAACATAAATCAATAAGATGGTATCGTAGGTAAAGTAATTTAAGTTTAAGAGCTCACTCTTCTGCTTAACATTACATTACGAATACTAAATTAAAATGTGCTAACCAATATTCAGTGTCCTTAGTTATAAAGTAACGGATTTATTTGCATTAAGAGATGCGGTCATTGAGTCAGCGCGAATTGCTCAGGTTTAACACCTAGCATGGGCGATAACGCCCCTTAACTGATGATGGAGTTACTATGAAATATTTAGCTATGATTGCTGCACTTATGTTTGCAAGTTCTGCTTTTGCTGTAGATTGTGTTGATTGTCATGAAGCAATCAATGTTGAAGAACATGCTGAAATGGAAGCAAACATCGAAACGTGTAATGATTGTCACAGCTTTGCTGATGCGCACGAATTAGATGCTGATCTACATACACCAGATTTAACAATCACTGAATGTGCTGATTGTCACGGTGTAGACTAATACCCTTGGGTATTTAAGTCCTTTAACCTTGATTTAAGCACTGCTTAATGCAGATTGACCATTTACCAGATTTGGCCAAGCTAGTTCACTAAATCAAGCGTTAACCTCTCTGAAAGAGAATAAAAACCAGTTGATCGCTCAGCTGGTTTTTTTATATCTGTAATTTGTTAATACCCTAAAGTCCATATAAAGACCAACACAGTTGGTATTCTTGAGTTAGCTAATCTTTTTATTCATTATAAGGCCTTAGTTATCGCATCTATCGTCGTTTGGGGATCATGGTAATCCAAGGGTAACCCGATATTTTGTCCATTCACTTGCAATACCAATGATGGAAAACCTCTAATCGGTAATTGATGCACAAAATCCAATTCTTTCATAAATGCTTGTGCTATTTCTGCTGACGATAAACGTTCAACAAAAACCGTTTTATCAATACCTACACTTTCTGCTGCTTCAATAAGCGTATCAAGATCTGATGGGTTCTTTGCCTGTAAGTAATAAGCCTGTTGAATCGCAAGCATCATTTCTGACTCAAGAGCAAATTCTCTAGCAACTATACACGCTCGACAAGCTGGATAAGTTGAACGCCTTGGTTGACACTCTTGCCAAAAAGCATGATTAAACTCCGTACCGAGTTGCTGGGCAATTTTATGCCATGTTTGAGCTAAAAACTGCTGCATTTCTGCTGGCATCGGCATATCTGAATCAGGCGCTAAACCACCCACTTTATAGTCAATTGCAAGGGTTGGGAACAGTTCGATTAACTGGGTTTTTAATGCAAGTAAGGTAGGTTTATAGCCCCAACACCAACTGCACATAGGATCATAAACATAAATCAATCTTGCGGAGGCTGTCATCATCAGGTTCTCTCAATCAGCGGGCTTAATTAGGGCTCTTAAACGAGCATATTAACGTGCTAGTTTGCAAAAATTCATCCTTCATATTAACCCATATCACGCTGTTATAACGAATACGTAAGCTATATAAACTCAGATTAATCACAAAAAATCATTATCGCCCCCGACTGCCACTCTGGCTTGCAAGTTATGATTCACGTTATAATTAGCGGCTATATTATTGGAGAGTATCAACATGGCCAGAACTGCGGCTGCATTGCACATTTTAGTTAAACATAGACAGCAAGCTGAAGATTTAATCAAGCAACTAGAAAAAGGCGCTAAGTTTGACGTACTTGCCAAAAAGCACTCTTCATGCCCTTCTGGTAAAAGTGGCGGTAACCTCGGTGAGTTCAAAAAAGGCCAAATGGTGCCTCCGTTCGACAAAGTTTGTTTTACAGGTGAACTCATCACCCCACACCTTGTTAAAACTAAATTCGGTTGGCATGTGATTAAAGTCTTATACCGCACTTAAATTGCACAAATTATTTAAAAGAAATAGTTGAATCTAAGCACTCACACCAATTTAAGGCTGTATCTAGCTTCTATGAATAAAGTTTTTATTATCGGCCTTCCAAGAACAGGTACCACCAGCGTCAGTGTCGCCTTGTTAGAGCATGGTTTTAAGGTTGCACATATTGGGCTAACTAAAAAAGCCTTTGAAGTGGCTGATGTGGTTTCTGATGTGCCTTGTTTTTGTGATTACCCGCAATTAGATAAGATTTTCCCTGGAGCCAAATTCATCTATATCGATCGTCCTATACAGCCTTGGATTAATTCAATTCAAATGCTGCTGACAAAGATGGCGCCTAATCTGGCCGATAAAACAGGTACCTTTCACCCCATTTTGAAGCGGTGTTTTAAGCAGACTTTCGGCGACTTAAGTGCCGACGACTTACTGGACGAGGCTCGCTTAAAGCAATGTTATTTGTCTCATCAGCAAGCTGTATACCGTTACTTTGCTGACAGAGATGATTTACTGACGATTAAGCTTAATGAACCAAATAGCTTACACACTTTATTGCGCTTTATTGGTGTCAGTGACAACGTCATTGCTGACAATAACACTACAGATTTCCCTGTATTAAATGTCGGCAGCCATGTGGCAAGCTGGGGCGAGTATAAACACCCAAACAAAGTAAATACCAATTTAGCAGGTGTTGAACACCGTAAGTTCTTTGATTATCAAAAGTTAGGCTTAATGGGTTAGCAACAAGGCTTGATCAATTAAAAACAAGTCCTCTGCATTATGTAACTCTTGTTAGGTTTGCTATAACTTAATCTTGCATACTTGGCTGTTCGTGAATGCAGGTAATCCCATAAACATCAAAGTCGCAGCAATCAGTGTTATGAAGCGGCCCTTAGCTCTAATGAGAATAAAATGAACTCAAAATCCTTATTTTTTAGCCTATTACTATTAACCCTTACTCCATTAGCATATGCTGCCAGCGTGTTAGAGCTCCCAACAAGTGTCGAAGTTAAAGTGCTCAATGGCCAAGTTTATAGCGGTGATAGAGATATAAAGCTTACTGAAGGTGAAAACCAAATTGTATTTAATTATGTGGTCAACTATCGCGATAATGGCATGCAAACCCAATTTAACTCCAATGCTGTAGTGTTAACGTTTAATGCTCAGAATGACCAATATGAGTTAACGTTGCCAACAATTCGCAATAAAAACGCAGCCAACAAGTTCAATAAAACCCCCAGTATGACTCTCACCAACAAGCAAGGAAGTACTGTTGCTTTTCAAAGTGAAGCTTTGATTAAAGCTGGCTTACAAATTGGTCGTGATTACCCAGAAGAAATGATTGCCTACAATCAAGCTGGCCACATTGCTTCAGTGCCACGTTTCGCACCTGTCGCCCAGGTAGCAGTAGCACCTATTGCCGCAACGGCGGCCTCAGCTCCACCTATCAATCATCCAGCTGAACCTGTCACACCAAACCTTGCCGTTAAACCTAAAACCATTGCTGAAGATCAAGCCGAAATCGGCGAAATGCTTGATTACTGGTATAACAAAGCTAATGATGACACCAAGGCGAAATTTAAAGCCAAAATCAATCAATAAACCTAATTTAAGCCAACTCAAAACAAGTGCAGTTAGCTCAAACTCAGCGATGCAGAGCTAACTGATTCATTTTTATTTGCTTTTATCTGTAAAATTCCAAAAACTACTTTTAACATTTCAATAACCTTGGTTATGATAGGCAGGTCACTCCAATGGGTAATTAAACATGTCAGTCAGCCTTAATAAGGTTTTACAATCCAAGATAACCAAATACACACTTGCCTCGCTGCTTTTGTTTTCTTCAGCCATTATTTTAGCCGTATACTGCGTGTTAAGGCTGAGTATGCCAAGTCTATCCAACACTATTATCAGTGAAGATATTTCAGCACCTGTCACCATTGAGCGTGATACCTTAGGTACAGCAATTATAACGGCTAATAGTCGCATCGATGCCTCTTACGCCATCGGCTACGCCCATAGCCAAGACCGCTTTTTTCAAATGGATTTACTGCGTAGAAACTCAGCGGGCGAACTTTCTGAAATCTTCGGTAAAGCTGCATTAGACCTAGATAAGAGTCGCCGTTTTCATCAACTTAGAAAACGTGCCCAACATATTTTTGAACAACTTCCAGAGCAAGATAAAGCCTCTTTAACGGCATACACAAAAGGCGTTAACCAAGCGCTTGCCGACCAAACGGTATTGTCATTTGAATATCTTTTAACAAATTCATCTCCCCGTGAGTGGCATGAAACAGACAGTTTGTTAGTGATTTACAGCATGTACCTAGATTTGCAAGGCAACACGATCAAACGCGATATGGCATTAACCCAATTACAGCAAGCTTTTGGCAATGATATGCTCGCATTTTTAATCCAGCCTAGTCATCATCAAGCAGCATTAGATAATAGCCAAATAGCGCTTTACCAAGGCAGTATTCCACAACTTGAAGAACAAATTCTCATTAGCGCGATAGATCAAGATATTGAAGAGCCAGTAGAAGTGGGCAGTAATAACTGGGCAGTGACTAGCCAATTAACAGGTACTGGTCGCGCCATGTTATCTGATGACATGCACTTATCTTTTGCTGTGCCGATTATTTGGTATCGCGCTCAACTCAACTACCCTAACACTCATCGCTCAGATGCAGATAAATCAAATAACATAAAGCAAATAACAGGGGTATCTCTGCCTGGCGCACCCGCCATTGTTGTTGGCTCTAACGGAAAGTTAGCTTGGGGCTTTACCAACAGTTATATCGATACTGCAGATTGGATAGAGATCAGCTCAGACACTGAAATAGAACTTGAGTACGAACCCATTGATTTACCCGAAGGCCAAGTTAATTATACCGTTCAAGTATCCAAATATGGCCCTGTCAAAACTGTTGCCGGTATCGACTATGCCTTATCTTGGGTCGGACATACAGATTATGCCGTTAACATGGCATTGTTATCTTTAGAGAATGCACAAAGTGTTGAGCAAGCAACGGAGTTGGCTACACAAATCGGCATTCCTGCGCAAAATATGCTGTTAGCAGATGCTCAAGGGAACGCCGGCTGGAAAATCGCAGGAGCAGTTCCTGCACGTGATAATCCTTCCGATACCGCCCAATCCACTAATGGTTATCAACAAGATAATTGGCAGCAACAACAAGCGGTAATGCCTGAAATGATTAATCCTGACAATAATCGTATCTGGACTGCTAATTCAAGAGTTTTATCCGCTGAAGCGCAATTAAGATATGGCGATGGCGGTTATGCCCTTGGCGCTCGCGCCGCGCAAATCCGCGACAAATTACTGGCTAATAATAACTTTACTGAAGATGATTTTTATCAGTTACAACTGGATAATGAAGCGCGATTTTTAGCGCCTTGGCAGCAATATTTACTTTCGGTGCTCAGTGAGCAACCTGTGTTATTTGCTGAAGATATTAAACACATTTCCAGTTGGGGCGAGTGTGCCTGTGCAGACTCTGTGGGTTATACCCTCGTTAGAAAATTTAGAACTGCGTTAATCGATCAAACCTTTGCCCCTATTGAAACTGAGCTGAAACAGCGTAGTAGTGGCTTATCGGCTATCAAGCGTTATTTAGAAACACCTATGTGGCAAATATTGAACCAGCAACCAGCAACATGGCTACCTAAAAATCATGCTAATTGGCAATCCTTTGCTGTCTCGGCTTATCAAGATTCCACTGCAGCTTTACTTAAAAAACATAGTCCAAAGAAAAAACTAACCGATTTACGCTGGGGCAAGGTCAACCAACTGACCATTCAACATCCCTTTTCGAAACAATTGCCGCAATTAAGTCGTTGGCTAGATATGCCTACAATTGAAGGTTTTGGTGATAGCTTTATGCCTGCTGTACAAGGTAAATCTTTTGGCGCTTCACAACGCTTTATTGTGCAACCTGGGGCTGAGCAAGATGCCATTATGTCGATACCTGGCGGTCAATCAGGTCATCCCTTGTCCCCCTATTACCGCAATGGTTATGAGCAATATGCCAAGCAAAAGCATACGCCTTTATTACCAACTGAAATTGAACATAAATTAGTGATAAACCCTTTCGTGGAAAGTCATTAAAGCAAGTGGCGCTAAACCAACAAGCGCTAAAGTAAATGACAGCAAAGCCAATGACTCATTTTGATTGGCTTTGCTACACCTGCCTTAAACGTTTTTTAAACACTAACCTTTGTCCCACCTTGGTAGAAATGAGCATATCGAAAAGCCACATATGCAACGACCACCGTGGCTATAGTTAACTCTACACCTGCCAGTAACCTAACTTGTTGAACATACTCATCTGCCATGCCAATGCTTTCCATCCAGGTCACCATTTTAAATAATGCAGTGGCACCAATCACCATAGGGAACGTGAAAGCGGCATAACCAGGGCTAAATGGTAATTGCAGTAATTTAAAAAATGCCAGGTAGATTATCGCGGTCATTAACACTGCAATGCCGAACAATAACGCGATAATCACTGGAGAAGGATCCGCAGTCACCGTTAAGTAACCGGCCAAGGATAAACTGGCTGGTGCGGCAAGAATAGCCACTGTCGGTTTAGCAGCATCTGGAATTTCATGGGTAAACATAAGACGATAAATCATCATTGGTAACATAATCGCGTAAGCAAACATACCAAACACTAATGCGAGATGCGCTAAAAAAGCTAAATGAGGGTTACCTGAAAATGAAACGTCAGCAACGATAATCCCAACAGGTGGTACAAACCAACTTGGTACCATGTGATGTAATTCAAAATCCTTAGCGCGGTGATATAAGAAGCTGACTAAAAACACAATATGGAGCACTAAACCTAAGAGCCATAATGCATCGCCAGCGATAGCTGAAAATTGGCCTAACGAGTTAGACACCACCATGGTTGCCATCGCAAAAGTGGGCATGACACTCCCCACCACAGGGTGCGCTAAATCTTGCTTTAAGGTATGAGAATGGATTAGAAATTTAAACGTCAGTACCAATAATAATACGCTAGCTATCGCTGCACTGAGCCATTGACCTACCCCATGTAAATTGGCCAAACTTTCCCAGCTCCAACCTAGGCTTGCGATACCTAACGCCAGCCCTGCCATAGGTGTAGGCGCCATTAATAACCTAAGTTTTGCTTTCTGAATCATAATAACCTCAAGCTAATTATTGCGATTGCTTAGCCTGATATTGCGCTATCAACCGCGAGGAATTGTTTAATTAAGGCCATAATACGCTTGCTATTTGTTTATATATATCCAACAATTTAAAACATGGGTTAATTTAAATTGAACGTATTTGTTATTACTAACCTAATACGGCCCTCAGTACGAATCTCAATACCAACCTCAATAAAAGCCTCAATCCGGATCCAATTAAAATGAGACAACCATGAACCCGCATATTTCTTTTAAACAGTTGAATGTCTTTAGCGCGATCACCCAACATAAGACTCTTACCGCAGCGGCTGAACATTTGTGTCTCTCAAAAGCTGCCGTCAGCATGGGGTTAGCTGAACTTGAAAAGCAGTTAGGACATCCGCTCTTTGATCGAGTGAATAATCGTTTAATACTCAATCAGGAAGGTCATAAACTACTGCCGCTTGCCGATGAGTTAATCAACCGACTTGGCGATATCAGTCTGATGTTTAACGATAAGCAAGTCATGTCTGGGCAGCTGCGTATTGGCAGTAGTGACACTGTAGGTAATCATTTAACCCCCATAATACTCAGTGCTTTCAGGCAGCAATATCACCATGAATCACAAAGTTTGTTCGTATCAAACTCAGCACATATCTGCCAAAAACTGGTGGATTTTGAGCTAGACATTGCCCTGATTGAAGGTGAGCACCATCACCCAGATATTATCGCCATCCCTTTTAGCCAAGATGAGATGTGTGTGATTAGCTCGCCTAATCATCCTTTAGCAGCAAAAAGCATGATTGAGTTAAGCTCATTAGATAACAGTCACTGGGTATTAAGGGAACAAGGTTCTGGCTCAAGGGACTGTTTTATGCAAAATCTGGCGCCTCATATAGGGAATTGGCATACGAGTGTTGAGCTAAATACTACAGAAGCACTGATTAATTCAGTCGCTGCAGGCTTGGGGTTTGGTTGCTTATCTAATATTGCAGCGCAATATGCTTTAGAGAGCCTGCGAGTAAGTAAAATAAATGTACCTGTAGACATGCAAAGAGAGTTTTGGATATTGATCCACAAAGATAAATACCAAAATCCGCTATTAAAGCATTTTATTGAGTTTTGTGTGAAATGGGGAAATACTCAAAAGTAGATTCAATAGAGAAACACATACAACAGGGTGCTTAGGGAAAATGAAGACACAACACATTATTATCTTTGATGGCGTGTGTAACCTATGCAATGGCGCAGTCAACTTCATCATTAAACGTGATCACAAAGATGTGTTTGCTTTTACGCCAATGCAAAGTGAAACCGCGCGAGCGTTAATGACTGAGTATCAATTGGAAAATATTGGATTTGATTCGTTTATTTTAATAAAAGATGGAAAATATTTACTAAGAAGTGATGCCGCGTTAGAGATAACTAAAGATCTGTCAGGGCTTTGGTTTTTATGTAGGGTATTTAAGGTGTTGCCCACTGGGTTTCAGGATTACTTTTACCGTGTTTTAGCTCACAATCGTTACCGTATCTTTGGAAAAAAAGAGACTTGTATGCTTCCTACACCTGAGCTGAAAAGTAAATTTTTAAAATAGTGGCTTTATTAATACTAAGCGACTAAATCTCAAATACTAAATCTCAAATACTAAATCTCAACTACTAAATCTCAACTACTAAATCTCAACTACTAAATCTCAACTACTAAATCTCAGCTAAGTAAACCAAGTTAAATCGCTTACTGAGTTTCAGCGGCTTTAACGGTTACTCGCTCCTGATTCGATAAACGAATTTGAATACCATCAACAGTGGTAATTCGCTGGGCTTCAATGTCTTTTTTACGTACTTGGTAGCTTGCCGACATGGCTTCGATTGGAGAAGATATAGTGACCTCAACAACGGTATTGTCATCATACCAAGTCCAGCCCCAGTAACTTGCAGACGCTAGCATTGACACTGCAATCATGGCGTAAATAACAATACGGCTAAAAAATGGTGAAGCATCAGCTGCAATGTATTTCTCACTGCGAGCCACTTTACTGCTTCTTCCACTGCGTAAATACGCAAAAGCACCGGCTATTACTAAAAGCGTCACTAAAATTTGTGTCAGCACAACATCTTCCACCCGTCATTGATTAAACTCGATTATAACTAATCTAAATTAATTTAACGTTATCTAGCCCACATGACCAGTGCATGATTGAGTTGATAAGCGAATATGCATTGTGCTGGATAACAAAACCTATGATGCCGATTCAGAAATCGTATCTTGAATCAATTGTCTTATTTGATCTGGGTGGTCAAGTGTAGCGTCATGACCGCACTGTTCCACTTGCAGTAACGGGGTATGATAAAACTCCGCTAATGCTTTACTGCATTTAGGGTTCGCCAATTTGTCTTGATTAGCTCCGATAACGCTCACACGGCAATGACCAAACCAAGTGCATTGATAACGTGCGGCGGCGTAAATTTGTCTCGCACCATTAATTATACTGGTGTGCAGTTGACTGCGCATATTGCCCCAGTCGCTAATAACACTTTCGTCATCAGCTTTTGTTACTGTGGTGTAATTGAGAACACAAGACTCAATAAAGCTTAGATTGGCAGCTTTATGTCGATGCCAAATAGAATTGATTAGTGGTCTTAATTGAAAACGCTGATACCAAGGTGACAAGTTACCGGCACTGGAGTTAATCAAAGCCACATGACGTACTTGTTTATGGCGTTGTCTAGCCATCTCTAGAGCAATCATGCCACCCATCGACACGCCAATGATCACTAACTCTCGGCTAAACTCTGGATTATCGTTAAGCCCTTTATCAATTTGCTGCCAAATGTCATCGCTGTAATTACCAATCGTTAAATGACTTGGCTTCGAAGCTAAAGTCCCATTGCCAGTTGCATCAGGGGTTAATACGTCTATTCCTTCATCACGCAGCTGAGCGTCAAAACCATACCAATGACGACTATCTCGCATTAATCCACGTAATAACACCCAAGTTGCCATCAGAATACTCCTTTGCTACGCCTGTGAATTAAGCTGTTGCTATCAAGATGCTTAAGGCTTTTTAGCCCAGTATCGCTCAGCGTCAGCTTGTAAACGCTCAAATTGTGCTTGGTTAATGTTTTCAAGCACATTAGCGTAAGCAGCTTCAATTAAGAACTGCATTAATACCACGTGTCGGCGTAATATTCGATGGTGTCGATGTGTTTTTTGCGGATTAAAATAACCAGAGAAATTAAAAATTTGCCGAGGATTCTTCTTTACCCATGCCCAAGAGCCCATCTCAAGCGTTAATGGAATAAAGGGGTTACTACTGGGGTTTGTTTGAGCAAGATAGTCCCAAATATCACCATGAGTTTGATAAAAATGACTTTGAGGGGCCAGTTTGTAATGACCATGATGTGGGTAACCGCGATCAAATAATTGCTTTAAGTGATAAATATAGCCCATTCCTTCAAAGGGTTTACGCGTATGGGCATACGGAAACCAAATATGGTCTGACAAACCAAAACCTGAATGAGCATCTAAGGCAATAACGCTGGTACTTGAGTCTTGCAATTGGTGAACATAATCCACCAGAACTTGTGTTTCAGCTTCCATTCCCTTCTTGCCCCGATACCACGGCAACTTGTTAGTGAGCCGATGCCCCCCAACTAAAAAGGTCACTTTTTCTTCTGCATCAATAGGGGCATTACGCATTAAGTCAACATAATTACCATTGCTGCGTGAGCCTTGTAAAAAGCCCACAGGGTTTGCGACAGGGACAAATGCTAAACGCACTTCTTTTAGTAATGCTTGTAAATGGCTATCCCAAGAAAGACGATTCAACAAACTGCCTAAAAAAGCTAATACGACTTGAGCACCAATGCGCTCAACCCCATGTACACCTCCGACAAACAACACCGTTGGGCAAGGTGCATCTTGCTTACCAAGTTCAATAGCTGTGACAGATAATGGTTCACCGCGATAATGTAAATCCAATAATGACTGGTGCCGAAATAGACCTTGATACTGAGCAATCAATCTTTTGAGAGTATCAATTTCAAAACTGTGCTCGAAGGAAAACTTTGCCATTCACCTCGTCCATTTCTAACAAATAATGATTAGGCCAGGATATAAATCTAACCCACAAATGAGACAGATTAATGACATAAACAAGCACAGCTTTGATTGACTAAATATTACGTAGGCGCTCGATATTATTGAGTATCAAGCGCTACCGTGTTGCGATTAAGCATGACACGAGCACGAATATGATCGTATGCATAGTTATAAACATAGGCGTAAACAGTGATGAAAACTGTCACACTGATGTCTAGCCAGAATGCCTCTATCAATGAAATCCCTAAAATATAAGCCATTACGGGGATAGTGAGCATTAATAAGCCTGCTTCGAAAAAACCAATATAAATCATTCGCTGAATGACAGTTCTTTGCTCTCGAGGTTCGGTGTAAAACTTATCGAAAATAATATTAAAGATGAAATTCCATCCCATGGCTATTGTCGCAATAGCTATCATAGTTCCTGAAAGGGAGGCTAACGCATAATCAGTAAATATCATCAAACCAATAACTGAACCAATAATGGCAAGAAACTCAAACAACACAGCATGAAATATGCGCTCTACTGTAGACATAACAACCTCAACTTACTTTACACATAGGATTCTGAATTAAATCGAGTTGGATTATGACTTGCATATTCACCTAACAAAAGTTAACAACCATCACTAAAAGTGATAGCTTAATATGACTGTTCCGAAGCGATGCTATACAATGAGGCGATTATTGAATGTACAGTTTAGAGCAACTAAAAATATTCATTACAGTTTGCGATACCGGTTCTTTCTCTGCAGCGGCAAGGAAACTGCAGCGAGCGCAATCAGGCATTAGCCAAGCAATTTCCAATTTAGAAGTGAGTATTAATCAAACCTTATTTGATCGTAGTGGTAATACGCCATCACTGACCAAAGAAGGTGAAGCTTTACTCCCAGCAGTGAAAGCCCTCATGCTGCAACAACTGCATTTTGATCAAAAGATAGCCTCTTTAGAATTACAACATGAACACGAATTGATCATTGCTATCGAAGAAAGCTTAATCAGCCCTGCATTACTGAGCCAATTAGCTAAATTGGCTGATGAGTTCCCGATTACTAATATCGAGATCATCGCAGAATCAACACTGGATATTGGCCAGCTCGTCAGTAACGGTAGTGCTCATATGGGAATAGTTTATGCAGACGGGAAAATCCAAGATCAAGTTGATTTCAGCACCATTGGTTACACTCGATTCATTACACTTGCTGCCCCGAGTCACCCTTTAACCCAAATGCGCCGTATTAAAGACATTGATTTACGTCAGCACAGGCAGGTCGTACTTCGCGCCAACACAGGGCAAGAGCTGTGGTTTAGTTATGGGATAAGCTCACAGCGATGGCATGCCAATAGTCATTATCTTATGAATGAACTGACTCAACAAGGAGTCGGTTGGTCGATTCTACCTGAGGAAATGGTTACACCAGCCATAGAGGAAGGCAAACTCGTCAAGTTAGATGTTGAATACGAGCCCAATGGTTGGATTAATACAATTGACTGTTTAACGAGTCGAAGATTACATCTTGGGCCTGTATTTCTTCGAGCGAGGGCCATTATTGAGCAATATATGCAAACCCAAAATGACAACAACATTTTTATTATGAAAAAGTAATGAGCTAATTAATGCACTGCCCCAAACTTCTGTTGGTTACATTAAAGTGGAATAAAGCTGAATGGCCCTGCGACATCTTGTCGCAGTTTAGGATATTCTAATTGTGTCACCACTAAATAACACAGAGCATTAACATACGATTCTTCAATAAAAACATAATATGAAGCTAAATTTATCTGAGTACTCTTTGTTATCTGCTTTACCTGTTGCCGCGCTAAGTACCCTCTTCCACTGTAACGCTCAAGCTGATGAGATCATTGAAGTGATTAACATCAGCGGTTCAGTGGCCACGCCTATCATGCTTGTTAGCCCCAAAGATATCTCGCCAACTGTTGATATTGCGCAAGCGGTTAAAGCATTACCAGGAGCTGCAGTGAATGCTAATGGGCCTTTAACCGGTATGGTTCAATATCGTGGCCTGTCTGGCGATCGTGTTAATAGTAAAATTGATGGTGCCAGTCTTGCTAGCGCAGGGCCTAATGCCATGGATACACCGCTAAGTTATCCCAGTATTAGCATGACTGAGCGAGTTGAGCTTTATCGTGGTATTGCACCTGTATCATCGGGTATTGATACATTAGGTGGCAGTGTAAACGTGATTCAAACTCAGGTTCAATTTGAGCAACACTCAGCGGAACTAGCAGGTCAATATCAAACCAATGGTGCTCGCACAGCCATTAGCGGTAAAGCTAATCTCGCTAATGATAGTCACGGTATTCTCGTCTTTGCAGATGATATGCACGGCAATGACAATAGCGAAACCGGTAATGGCAATGAAATTTCACCCACCACTTATGACAAGCAAGTTTTTGGCGGTCAATATCGATTTAACCTTGCGGATAATACCCGTCAAAATGAGTCCATAGGCATTAACTATCTGCATAGTGAAACCACAGATGCAGGCACACCCGCATTACCAATGGACATTGATTTCATTCGTACTGATAGAGTTAAATTCGATGGTATACACACACTCAATGATTGGGAAATTAACTGGCATCTGGCATACAGCGACGCCCGTCATGGTATGGATAACTTTTCTGAACGCAATTTAATGCCATCTATGGGCGCACGTTACAACAACGCTGATAGCACTAGTTATGATGCCCACTTTTCAATAAGTAACGAGCAATGGCAATGGGGAGTAGACAGCCAGTTAAGTGAACATGACTCTGTGATTACCAATCCTGAAAATCCAATGTTTTTAGTCGATAATTTTTCTGGCGTCAGTGATGATAAATACAGCGCCTTTGTGCAGTGGCAGCAGGCCTTTAATGCTTGGCATTGGGAGCTTGGAGCTCGGGTTAAATATTACCAATCCGATGCAGAGCAAGTCAGTCACTCTATGGCGATGATAATGCCTGCAGTTAATCTGTTGATGCAAAGGTTTAATAACGCCGATCGCGCGCAATCAGAAACCGGCATTGATGCAGTAATTAATGGCCGTTATCAAGTGAGTCCTGAGCTTAGTTGGATTATGGGTTTTGCACATAAGCAGTCACCTGCCAGTTATCAGCAACGCTATTTGTGGGTCCCCATGCAGTCAACGGGTGGTTTAGCTGATGGGCGCACTTATGTCGGTGATGTGTCATTAGCATTAGAAACCGCTTATCAGTTTGAACTTGGTGCTGATTATCACGCAGATAAACTCACGATTAGCCCACGGGTTTTCTATCATCAAATTGATGATTACATTCAAGGCATTCCTTCCACTGATCCTGCGGTGATTATGGCTGCGGCAATGATGGGCGACAGTAACCCAATGCAATTTGCCAACGTTGATGCAGCCCTAATGGGCATAGATATCAACGCCAATTATCAACTCAATGATGAATTTTCTTTTGATATGTTAGCGAACTACATCAGCGGCGAACGTAAAGACATTGATGATAATCTCTACCGTATTGCGCCACCTAAAATATTGCTAGGCATAAACTATCAACACAATGGCTGGCGTGCACGCATGGAAGCTGTGGGATTCAGTGCACAAAACAATGTCTCAAGCACCCAGTTAGAGCAAACGACATCAGGCTATGGCTTGTTCAATGCTTCAGTGGGTTATGACGCTGATACTTGGGGGCTTCAAGCGGGTGTAGATAATCTATTTGATACTGAATATGAGGATCACTTAGCGGGATATAACCGTGTTATGGGAGGCGATTTAATGCCAGGCGAGCGTATGCCTGGTGTCGGGCTACAAGCTTGGGTAACGGGCGAGTATCGTTTTTAAGCACAGGGTTATTAGCTTAGGGTTATTAGCACAGTGTTATTAGCTTAGGGTTATTAGCTTAGGGTTATTAGCACAGTGTTATTAGCTTAGGGTTATTAGCACAGTGTTATTAGCTTAGTGTTATTAGCTTAGGGTTATTAGCTTAGGGTTAAGCTCCTGCTAACTCAAGGTATCATGAACATTAAGGCCTCATTGAATGAGGCTTTAATGTTGGATGAGAGCGTAGATATGAGTTTTGGCGCGATTTAGGCTGGACGATTATCTGCTATCGGTTTTTTAAGTAACTTACGTTGTAGCGTGCGTCGATGCATACCTAATAACCTCGCGGTTTCTGACACATTGCCATTATTGTTAGCAAGCACTTGTTGGATGTGTTCCCACTCCAGACGTTTTGGGCTAATAGGCTGTTCTGTAAACGCTACAGAAAGGTCTTCATCTTCTATTTCAATGCTCAACGCATTGAGTAAGGTTTGCGTATCCACAGGTTTAGCTAAATAGTTATCTGCACCGAGCCTTATCGCCTCTACTGCGGTTGCGATGCTGGCATAACCTGTCAGCAGTACCAACTTAACCTTGGGTAATAACCCCCTCAATGGCTTAATCAACGTAAGGCCATTTTGCTCAGCAATCTTCATATCCAATAAAATATGACTAGGATTAAACTGTCTGGCCATTAATAAGCCTTCACTAGCATCATTACACTGCGCGCATTCAAACCCTTGCTTAGTCAATCGCCTTGCTAACGCTGCTGACAGCGCTAAGTCATCTTCTATGATTAACAATTTATTCATCATAATTTGCTGGCAACATCACAGATGCGATAGTGCCTCCTTGGTTATGGCGTGACAAACTTAATTGACCACCTAAACGTTCAAAACTTGCATGACTAAGTAACACACCTATGCCCATGCCTTTTGGATTAGTAACCACATTATTACCCAGTTCAGACAACTCTTTTGCATTCATGCCTTTGCCGAAATCACGAATATTGAAACATAATTGTCCAGAGTCACCTGAAGTCACTGATAAAGTCACCTGCGCTTTTTGGATGTTTTCTAAACTGGCTCTCGCGCCATTTTCAATTAAGGCCAGTAACGCTGGCAACAAGCTGGTATCAGCATTCACTGCGGGATAAGCAGTTAAAGTATCGATTTCAATGGTGAGCTCAGTTTCAGGCATAAGTAATTGCACTTGCTCATGTAAGTTACTCACTAGTTTATCGACTTTTTGAGGGTAAGCTTTTTGCTGACGAATGGATTCGGTGGCCAATCTTAAATCGGCTAAAGTGGTTTCGCATCGAGTTAAAGCTTGTTGCATTTCAGGCTCGATGTCTTTTGCTGTGCCATCTTCAACAAGTTCATCGACTAGCAACCTTAAGGTGGATAAAGGCGTCGCCATTTGGTGTGCCATTTGCGCAGAGACGGTGCCTAAAGCTAACAGTTTTTCTTGACGTAATTGCGCTTCACGTAAATAGCTTAGTTGGGCATTTTTTTGTCTCACCCGCTTTGCAATATAACCAACCGTAATCGTGAGTACCAAGGCCGAAATAACAAAGTTAAACCACATACCAAGGTAGTGTGAACTCATATCCATGCCATGATGACGAATCCGATTTTCTGGCATAGTCAACATCATCAGGGTGTATAAACTGGTCGAAAGAAAGGTCAGTATCCACGGTGCCCAGCGCGGAAGTGTTACCGCACCAATAGCGACAGGTAATAACAGCAGTGATACAAAGGCGTTAGTTGCCCCACCGGTGTAAAAAAGCCAAGTAGACCAAAACAGAATATCAACGATCAGTGTTATTAATAAAATAGATGGGGTATTAATACATTGAAACCGATAGCGATAACAAAAAGCCACATACACAGCTTCAAGGAACAAGACATAACTCAGTTCATTGGGCGGACGAGTTAAATCGAATAACTCTATACCAAATAAAATCAGCCCGAGTTTTAATAGCAGGTTGAGTAGCCTTAGGAATGCCAATTGCTCTTTATTGCTGTTCAAACTTCCTACTATATGACCTGTTTTTGACAACATGGATTAGAAATGCCCTTTTCAACTTTCTTAGTTTGAGTCATACATTTAATCATGAACTCTATTAGAAAAACGCTACACCCAACACTTATTTAAAACTAAAATGATAAAAGTATAAACTGTAACTTAAATAACATACTTCAAGTTTAAAACTATTTACACTGCGAACAACTTAAAATACAACATTAATTCAACATTCACTAAACGTTCCTTGCGTAACTAAGTTCGGTTTGTAAAAACAAATAATCTCTATTACAGCAGCACATATGTTATGAAGTTATGTATCAAGTTGTATCAACTGTGTAACACAGATAACTTAACCATTTATATTTATTAGACTTTATATTTATGACTAATATTGCAATTATTGTATTCGTAGATATTTAGATTTATAATTTCGCACCAGGTGAAACAAGGTTTAAACCTAGCTGTAACATCACAGCGATGCATTAAGATATTTTATGACCAAAATTTCAAAACTAATTTTTACCTTTTTCAGCTTCTTTTTGATGCTGTACGTGTTACTTGTAATTAGTTTTAATCAGGGTTTACAGGCTATTCATAGCAATAACTTTCATCATAAAATAATCGATGTAAATAATTCTGATGTTGTCAACGTCAATGCCAGCTGGGAAAAGTTTCTTTTTCTTGAAAACGATATTGTAAAATCTGAGCAATATTATTTCGCTGTATTAAATAGGGCTGAATCAAGCCTCAGTGTGATAAAAATAAAAGATGTGTTCAGCGAAATGATCATGTTCAGTAATATCCCACTTTTACTCATGGTGCTACTCGCCTACGCAATCCCTTTTTATATAAGATCAAAATCTCAAAAAAAGAATAGCGCTTCATTAGATTTTATTCGTAGTGAAACCGATAAGTTACTCGCTAATTTTAATATCGATTTACCTCAAGGTAAGCAAGCTAATACACTCTCCCAGATCAGCATCGCCCTTAATGAGCTCAATAAGCACGTAAAAGAACATAACATTCAAACTCAATTAAGCATTTACCAAGATAAACTGACAGGTCTGATTGATCGTCATGCCTATTTAGAACACCTTGAATCGCAACTGCAAAAAGCTGAACAGACAGGTTGCAAACAAGCCTTACTCTTCATCGATTTAGATGGTTTCAAACAAGTTAATGACTCTTTCGGACATAGTTTTGGTGATGAAATACTGATTCAAGTGGCTGAACGACTCACTACTGTTGTGCGTAACAATGGACTCAGTAAACTGAGCGAATCATTTGCCCTAGAACTTAATTTATCTCGCTTAGGTGGTGATGAGTTTTCTATTTTTATCGACAACATCGAAGATAACTTGCGAGCCGTAGAGGTGTCTAAAAACGTCTTACAAGAAATTGAACGCGATTTCGTACTTGGCAATAAAGTGATTAAAATTGGTGCCAGTATTGGTATTGCAACCTACCCAGACAGCGCTTCAAATCCGAATGCATTATTACAAATGGCCGACGTTGCCATGTACCGTGCTAAGACTGATGGCCGCGGTATTTTCAGAGTTTACTCGCCTGAAATGGGCAGTAAAATTCGCCGTTATCATTACCTGCTCGAAGAGATTCGCTTAGCAATAGCCAGTCAAAACTTCACTTTGTCTTTTCAACCTATCGTAAATGTTGACGATTGCAGCATTGATTACTTCGAATCGCTGGTACGCTGGAACCACCCGGTGGAAGGCCCTATTTCACCCGCTGAATTTATTCCTATTGCCGAAGACTCAAACCTCATCATTGAACTAGGAAATTGGATACTATTTGAAGCCTGTCGCCAAATGTCAGCTTGGCATAACGCAGGAATGAACAAAGTCAGAATGTCAGTCAATATCTCTGGCGTACAATTAAAGTACTTACCTATTTATGACTGGGTTATGGACACCTTAACTAAAACAGGTTTACCACCAAGTGCCTTATTACTTGAGATAACTGAGTCTTGCCTTTTCCATGCTTCCGAAAAGATTATTCAAGATTTGGAAAACCTACGTAAAGAAGGGGTATTAATTGCCATTGATGATTTTGGTACGGGTTTCAGCTCATTATCCACCCTTGCTAACTTACCTGTGGATGTGATTAAAATTGATAAGTTGTTTATCGACCAAGCCACAATTAACCCTAAGTACGAAAAGATATTAAATTCAATCAGTGGCTTAGGAAAAACATTAAACCTCAAAGTCGTGGCTGAAGGGGTTGAAGTTGCCTCGCAGTTTGAATTGATCAAAAACCTTGGTATTCACTGCGTCCAAGGTTATTTAATTAGTCGCCCTGAATCTTCCTATGACGTCGGTAATAAGGTGATTAAGAACAATTTAAATCATATTGCGTTGACTGGCACAGGCGTCTGCTCACCATCTAAGTCATGATACATGGGTGACAACCTCACCCTGCCTCTTTAATCAATGCTCAATGCTCAATGCTCAAATTTAAATTATTATCCTTTATAGGCAAGAATGTAGTAAGTTGCTCGCTTTTGCCGTTCAAGCCCACTTGTCCGCCAAGTTGTTCCCTAAAAGCCGAATTAATTCCCAGACTACGCAATCACTCGTTAAAGAGTATTGTTTAATCTCTAACTCATCAGTGATTCAATCGCTTTTTATTGATTCACAACTAACTGCAGCTGATTGCGACTAACGGTTCATTCTTATCTCGATTTTACTTGTTGTAAATATCAGCAACAAAAAAGGACTGCTAATGCAGTCCTTTTTGATTATAGCTAACGCTTATTGAGTCACAGCTTTTCGCTTGTTATGGGCGATGATAAGCCCAATTAAGCAGACAATACCGGTTGCGATACCAACAGGCTGACTTAACGACTGGGGCAAGCCTAAACCAATACCTGCAGTCATAATGTAAGACACGGTGACACAGGTACCAATAATCGCCGGCAAACTCACAATCCAATGGAAAGTACCACGGTCAAATAAGTACTTAGTGGCTAACCATAAAACACTGGTTGAAAGCAGCATGTTTGAGAAAGCGAAATAGCGCCAAATCAAAGAGAAATCAATTTTAGTCATAAAGTAAGCAATGATTAAAATTGGAATCGCAACTAATAGACGGTTACGCATGCTTTGAGGAATATTAAACGCATCGATAATTGTTAGACGCAGTGAACGGAAAGCGGTATCACCTGACGTAATAGGGAAAATAGCTACGGCGATAATCGCCATAATGCCACCCGCAACACCTAGGTAAGTACTGGCAACTTGGTTAACGACCAAACCTGGACCACCAGCATCAAGAATACTTTTCAGCTCAACATAACCACCAGGGAAAGCAGCAATACCCGCTAGTGCCCATACACATGCCACAATACCTTCAGACATCATTGCACCGTAATACACAGGGCGCACGTATTTCTCGTTCGTCAAACAACGCGCCATAATTGGCGCCTGAGTAGAATGAAAACCACTAATTGCACCACAGGTAATAGTTACAAATAGTAATGGCCAAACAGGTAGCCCATCAGGGTTTGGCGCTAATAAATCATTGTTGTAATGGCTGTGGTCGAAGTAAGCAAATATATCGCCAACTTCTGGTAACTGTGGCGCACTAATTAATAAAGCAACTGCGATAGAGGTTGTCATCACAATCATCAATAAACCAAAAATAGGATAAAGCTTGGTAATGATTTTATCGATAGGCAATAACGTTGCTAAGAAGTAGTAAGCTAAGATTAATACAACCCAAAATACGTTATTAGCAAAAATGGTCCCTTCAAAGTATTCAAGATTACTCAGAAGACCTGCTGGACTCATAATGAAAACAACACCGACGAAGAATAGTAACATCGCAGTGAAAATCAGCATCACACCTTTAAAGTAGATATTAAAATAGTGACCTGCGATTTCAGGCAAACTTTTACCATCTTCTTTGATACTTAGCACACCAGAGAAGTAATCGTGAACAGCACCGCCAATAATATTACCAAGCACAATCCATACTAATGCGATTGGGCCATATAACGCACCAAGAATTGGACCAAAAATTGGACCGACACCTGCAACATTAAGGAATTGAATCAGATACGCTTTAACTGGATGAACTTCGACATAATCGACACCGTCCTCAAAACGTTTTTGTGGTGTTTTTGCGTTGGGGTCAATGCCTGCTTGACGCTCTACAAAAGGACTGTAGAACTTGTAAGCGAGGATTAACAACGCAATACAAATAAAGAAAATTAACATTTTTTATAGTCATCCATACTTGGTAGGGTATTTGAATAGCATTGAGTGTCATTCACTTAGTGTCATTGGTCAAGCAACTGCCTATTATACCAAAGTAGGGGTTGCCAGCCTCAAAGCACTACTGCAGGTGAAATGTTGATGGGGTGTAAACATCTCTGCCCTGCGATATTTCAATTAAAGGATAAAAAGGAGCGGCTTACGCTAGTATTCAGGTTTTACCCAGCGAATTGAGTCGCTTGGTGAGTTTTTGTACAAAATAAAAGCCAGTCATTGTTAACAAAAATTTCTTGCAAAACAGTTAATTCTAGCCCGCTGATACAAATATTTAATCCTGTTAATTAATATTAAAAAGTTAGAGCAAGCTCTAATTTCTCTCACACGAATGCCCTTTGTTATCACTTTAAATGAATTTATATATCCGCTATGGGTTTAAGCTTGAATTCATAAGGCAATGCATATGAATTCACCTAAAACTAGCACTAGCACTAGCACTAGCACTAACACTAGCACTAACACTAACACTAACACTGCAGCATTTACCTCAACAAAACGATAAAACACTTCTTTGAATATATTTAAGCACGTAACCTCACCACAGCTCAAAATGATTGATAGGCGTAACCAATCAAGCAAGTAAATATTTCTTACATACTGGGGGGCGTGTTGATCTTTCAGGGCTGTGTTGGCAGCTTAGATTGCTAGGCGGCAATTCAATCGCTGCACCTAACCCGTTTTTATCTCGAATATAATTCAAGCAGCAAAGCACAACACGTCCTGAATATCAGACTATTAAAAAAATAATTTAAGAGGGGGTTTTAAAGCTGATTAACAGCAAAAAGCGCACAAGTTCAATCTTTAGTATACACTTACTTGTAACCTGCCCGTAACAGGTGTAACGTCATTTGTTGGTTAGAACTTTTAGATTAATCAATCATTTAATAGCAAATAAAACTGGTTATCATTCTTGTTCTTAACTTGCGAACTTCAAGACCTTCGATAAACAGTCGATAGCGTTACAGTAATATAAAGCAACCAATTATCTTCTTCGTCACAAGGGTGCATAAAAAGAATTAACGCAAACAGCAATGTCAACATGGTGAGCTTGTATATAAAACAAAGGCAAAGCGCGATGTATTGAGTAAATGCGTATTTATACTGTCGGAGAGCAAACATTGAAAAAAAACATTAACTTATTATTTGTCCTATTAGTTACTTCTCCTATAGCTCAAGCGGTTGACTCACTTGAAGATTTAGATTTAGAGTCTTTAATGGCAATGGATGTCCAAGTGACTTCTGCAATGAAACGTTCTCAATCAGCCTTCGATACCGCCAGTTCAATTTATGTCCTCACTAAAGAACGCATTACTCATTCGGGTGCATCTTCTGTTCCTGAAGCCTTAAAAATGGTCCCAGGACTCGTCGTTCGCCAACTTGATAACAACCAATGGGCAATATCAGCTCGAGGAGTCGCTTCAAGATTCTCCAGTAAAATGTTGGTCATGATTGACGGTCAAAGTCTTTATACCCCGCAGTTTTCAGCAGTGTATTGGGAAACCCTCAACGTGCCTCTTTATGATATTGAGCGCATCGAAGTGATCCGTGGTCAGGGTGGACAACTATGGAGCAGTAATGCCAATAATGGCGTGATCAATATTATTACTAAAAACAGCATTGATACTCGCGGCCTGTTTGTGGACGCAGCTAGCGGTAGTCAAGTTAATATTGATGCTAATATTCGCTATGGTGCTGATATAGGCAGCAGTGGAAGCTACCGTGTTTATGGCCACGTGAAAGATGGTAATGCTTCTAAAAAAGGCCTAACTGTTGAACCCAATGACACCACAGAGCAATACTCCTTAGGTGGTCGACTGGATTTTTCTCTCAATGATGACTGGTCTGGTTTTATTCAAGGCGATATGACGGAATCAACACTTGGACAAAACTATCGCGGTGTTGTGGATGATACTAATGAAAATGTGACCTTTTCTGGTGAGCTAGAACGCACTGACTCACGATTAATGGCTCGGCTTGAAAATAGAATATCTGACTCAGCAAATCAAATGATCCAAGTATCGTGGCTGGATCAATCAGGTACCCAAACCTACCTTCAAGAAGAATTTGAATCCTTTGATATTGATTATCAAATGAACTTTATTTATCAAGCTTTACAGCTCGATTGGGGATTAAATTACCGCTATAGCACGATTTCATTTGAAGACAGTTTATTTCTTCATAGTGATAAAGACTTCGATAACTTACAACAATTCGGCGGCTTTGTTCAGGCACAATTTGCCCTTATTCCAGAACAGCTTGATTTTGTTATTGGTACCAGAGCTGAGCATAATGACTTAACTGATTGGGAGTATCAGCCTTTAGCAAGGTTGCTATGGAAACCCGAAGACAATCAAGTACTATGGACATCAGTATCCCAAAGTGTTCGTATCCCCTCACTTATTGAGTTTAATGATAATTATGCCATTAATGGTCAGAAAGTTAGCGATGTTCTGCCTTTATCAACAGGCATTGAGGCAATAGACGATTACCACATAAAAACCTATCTCAATGGCAATGATCAAGTCGAAGCAGAAACGTCTTTATCCTATGAGTTAGGTTATCGTTTATCGCAGGATGCCTGGAATATTGATGTATCTGTGTATCATACGGAAGCTGAAAACGTTGCTGTTATTGATATTGACCCTAACATGGAGCAGTTTTTACCTGTTCTAGCCCTTTTCCAAGCAGGTCAAATACAACTGGCTTCACAAGCCTTAACTCAAACAACCATCCAATTTGATATCGTTTCTACCGCTGATGTAACCACTCAAGGCGGCGATATTGTGTTGTCTTGGGTACCTGCTGAAATGTTTAACGCTGAGCTAGGTTATAGCTATAACACCTTCGATTATGATCTTCCTGAGAATACTTTTCCAGCCATTGGACGCGACTCTACAACTCGACAAATTTTTGCCAAAGCAGATATTCACGTATTTGATAACCATAATATTTTTGCCTCGGTAAGAGTAGAAAACAGTGATGCTTATCAATCAGAAAACTACACCTTGCTTGATTTAACATGGAGCTGGGCACTGACTCCTGACTGGGCTGTCTCGGTCACTGGAAAAAATTTATTTGCAGGTAGTCATCTTGAATATGCAAATCGACAAGAAACATACACTATCCCCAATTACATTGATGAAAGTGTATTGTTCAAAGTAACGGCGAACTTCTAATTAACTTAATGCGCAATATCACTTCGTTTTTACAGGTTTTACTATTCTCATTCTTGCTACTCAGTAGCCCGAATGCAAATGCGGCTGAGCAAGAACACGCACTCAAAGCAGGTTTCCTATATAACTTCGCCCGCTACGGAAATTGGCAAGATAATACCACCAATGATGAATACTTTAATTTGTGCAGCGCTGACGCCGCTTTTGTCGATACCGCACAATCAACACTTAAGCAGCGCAGTGTCGATGACAAACCTATTCTGATTAAACAAATTCAATTTGAGGGAGAGCAATTCAACCATTGCCAATTGTTATTCATTACTTCTGAAACATTCATCCAATGGGTCAACTGGCACAATGTTCACCCCAAAGCTTTAGCCAACACTATGATTGTCGGCGAATCAAAAGGCACCATTGAAGCTGGCGGTCATATTCGTTTTTTCATTGCCAGTGGTAAAGTAAGGTTCGAGATATCACCGCAACAATTACAGCAATCTGGTATCACCATGAGTTCAAAAGTACTGCGACTTGGTCGCGTGCTGGATAGGTGATGCCATGACTAGATTCTTCTCGATGAACACCATCAGCAAAAAGTTACTCATGATTTTAATGGGGGTCTCTTTTGCGTCCATTATCACCGTTACTTTTGTATTCAGCGCCTACGAACTTACCACTGCAAAACGTGAGCAAGTTGATGGCTTACAAACCATCGCTAAAATGCTATCTCCCAATATTACAGCCGCAGTTCTATTTGATGATCAAGACGCAATACAAGAACTGATCGAGCCTATTCTACTTCGCGGCGATATTGTGTCAGTCACAATTACTGATAACCAAGGCAAGGTACTGGCATTTGTCAGTAAAACGCCCCGTGAGCCAGACAATATTTTAAACCCACCGATAAATGTAACCCAAATTAATAACCCTCTGACATTAGATGAACAAGAGTATGGTCAAATTCACATCTTAGCCGATGAAAGTTATATCACTACTCGCGTTAAATTCTACGGCCAGTTCATTATCATATTGTTAATATTTGCCCTAGGGATCAGTTTTTCACTGTCGCTCATCTTACGGCGCCGTTTTTTAAGCCCAATATTGCATTTAGCGACTATTGCAGAACGAGTATCTGACTCCAATGACTATAGTTTGCGCGCCAAAGAGTTATCTCATGATGAAGTTGGCAAGTTAAGCGCTCACTTTAATGACATGCTTGAAACCATTGAGCAACGTGATAAGCGCTTAGAAAGCCAGGTAAAAAGTAGAACCGAAGAGCTTGAAAGCGCTAATGAGAAATTACATCAATTCGCTTATCAAGATGGCTTGACCGACCTGCCGAACAGACGTTATTTCTATGAAAAATTGCAATCATTGATAGATACTGAAGGAATGATTTTCGCCCTTATATTTATTGACTTAGACGGGTTTAAAGAGATTAATGACACCCTTGGTCATGATTACGGTGATTTGTTGTTACAACAGGTCGCTAAACGCCTGAAAAACTGCGTTCGAGGTCATGATACAGTGGCTCGTTTAGGTGGCGATGAATTTACCTTAATCGTTGAAGGCATTAATGATCAACGTCGTGCCAGCGAAATTGCCGAGGTCATTAAAAGCAGTTTAGTGCAACCGATTACCATTAAAAATGAGCAAGTTTATATTACCAGCAGTATCGGTTTAACCTTCTTCCCTAGCGAAGGCAAGACCATTGAAGATGTGGTCAAACACGCAGATCAAGCAATGTATTTATCCAAAAGTAAGGGACGTAACCGTTATGAATTTTTCTCTTTTTCAATGGAAGAACAAGCATTGGGTAAAAGACGCCTTACAGAAGAATTAAGGCAAGCGATTAAGTCTGAACAGTTCCAATTATTCTATCAACCGATTGTTAATATTGACGGCAACCAATTAAAGAAAGTAGAAGCATTAATCCGTTGGAATCATCCTAAATGGGGTTTAATTGAACCTAACGACTTTATTCCAGTAGCCGAAGAAAGCGGGCTTATAGTGGAAATAGGTAATTGGGTTCGTCAGCAAGTTATTGCTGATGCAATTGAGTTTTATCAATTACAGGGCACTGTAATACAAATTAGTGTAAATACATCCCCAACCGAAATAGATCGCTCTGGAAAGTGGATCGATCAATGGATATTAGATTGTAATAAGTCAAAGCTACCACATGGTGCTTTTTTAATTGAAGTAACAGAAAATACTTTGATGACACCAGACTCGTCTATTAAGCAACAATTAAAGCTACTTAATAACAACGGAATTAAAGTTGCCATTGATGACTTTGGCGTGGGTTATTCATCTTTAGCTTATCTGCAAGAGCTTGATATCGACATCATCAAAATCGATCGTTCATTTATAACCAATATTACAACTAACGAAAGCAGCGTCGCATTAGTAAAAGCAATTATTACTATGGCCCATAATATCGGCGTACAAGTTGTTGCGGAAGGAATTGAATCTCGCGCCCAGCAGCTGTTGCTTAAACAGCTATCATGCGATTACCTACAAGGCTTTATGTTTTCCACACCGCTAACCAAAGCAGACTTTTGTCGTCAATACCTGCAGAGCAATATTGAACCTAAACAATCTAAAGGTCATTAGGGCGTGTTGCTCGCTTGGCTGAGTTAGGTGTAACACATTCCAGCCTCAAAATTTGTTAGCAGCTTTAGTCAGCTAATAATTACTAGATTTGAATAAAATCAAAATCTAAATCAAGTTCTTAATCAAGGTCGTGGCGCTTCGCCCACACCAGACGAAAGGGAAACAACAGCATTTCCCTTTTCGATATCCCTTGCCGCTCCGACGAAATTTAAACAGCAAAATTTCCAACGGAGAATGATCCAGCTTTAAACTTCATTTTGAGTCCGCTTCGGCAAGCTACAAAATCACTAACGCTTACGATGGGGCGTCCCTTCCCCTCGAAAGCTAGCCAGACATCCATGTCTGGACTCACGCGATTTTCTTACTTTCCTCAATTCAAATTGAATCTTCTAACTAATTTAGAACTAGATATTTTAGTTTTTTAAATTGACACAAATACAGTTAATTCGAAGAGATGAAAATTCGGGTGTAAGCACAGCGGTGACCGTCCATGACTTGGTCGTCATGGCCTAGTTTTCAGGGACGAGCTTGCTGCGTGTCACAGTCGTGCTTGCACAAAAGGCCGCTTTTTCACATCCATGTGATCGCGACATTCCGTTCATCCTGAACATCCCAGCGGCAGGCAATGGGTTAAATTGTAGTAATGGACTACTGAAAAAGAGCCAATATAAATTAAGTATAAAGTTGGTGCTGGTAAAACGTTTTTGCCCAAAGTTTGTTAGCTTTTATATGACTGTATGGATATACAGTTATAATTAAAAAGCAGCAATTGACAGCACTTGCTTCTCGTTATGTAAAAGCAAAAATTCTCGGATTTACCATCCGAACAAATATATACCATTGAAAAATAACTATTTTATCACAGAGGAAGTTTACATAACGACCCAAGTTAATTCTCGGTTATCTCAATTCTCGGTTTTATCCACTATTTAGTCGATTGATTTAAATTATACTGGCTGTTAAGTTATTAAAATTATTAATAAATTAAGCTAAAAAGTGGTTGAATTTTGGTAAGTGGCCTAGGGTGTTTATCGGAATTCTCGCTAATAAGCTGTTAGGTGTTTATGAAGCTGGTTGCAATATTCTATATTCTAATTTTTTTATCTATACCGAATGCGTTCAGTACAGAGTTGTACTCCAAAGAAGAGGCTAAAGCTAAAATTGAACCAATCTTAGCCAAACTCAAAATTGGTGTAGATAAAAAAGATGTATCAATTTTCGAAGAAATAATTTCATTTCCATTAAATATTAGCTCAAGTGAAACCTATGTGTCTTCAGATGGTTATGTGAAAATTAAAGCGCGAACAATAAATAATATTAAAGAGTTACAAGAGCAGTTTGACACTATTTTCGTTCCTTCTTTGGTTAGCCTTATAAACTGCATCACTCCGGACAATATGATTTATAATTCTCGAAAGGGGTTTTCTGCAGCTTATGGTTCTATTTGGTTTTTTGACATAATAGAAGATGAAACAGGTATTCGTAGGTTTGCTTTATGGAGTTTATCTACAAATAAAGATGCTACTAATAAATGGCTTGGTCAAGAGTGTAAAAACACCTAACAAGAAATTCAACAAGGACAAAAAACAGTTGGTTTTTGCTCCTGCGTCGCTTATTTTAACCAACTATTTTTTGCCTGTTAATTGGGCGTTATATAACCAACGAGGTTCGGTGAAAAAAGTTAGTTTTAAGTTTGCTTTAGATGCAACGATAGCAACACTATTTGTCACGTTAGGAGTGATTTACATATTGATCGTGCGAGTAGATAAAAATATTGAATCAATTAATTTAACTAATAGTGAATTAAGCTGTAAAGCCAGTTCAAGAGGTAAATATAGAGGTTTGTTCACCCTAAACGGGAATGAGTATTTCTCATCAGGAACCTATAGAACTTGTGACGAATTCTTAAACTTAATGAAAGGGAAAGAAATTAAAGGGAAGCATCAGAAGAACAAACGTTTATTAGTCGAGCTACGCGCAGGTAAAAGCTTATATTCCGAAAACTCAGTCGGAATGCGAATTTTAACAGGTATATTTATTGGTTTAGTTTGTTTCGCATTTTTACGCAATCCTATACATTGGATCGCTAAAAAGGTTATATAACAAGAGACTATGGCGTCAATAGTTAATTTTAAGCTTTTGGCGCTTCCCACAAAACACCGTCTCTTAGCATCGAATTTAAGATCACAACCATCTTCCTAATGCAGGCAA